>OY781100.1:0-4692978 GCA_963676445.1 Anaerovoracaceae bacterium | reverse complement strand
GCGCCCCGCGGAGCGGTCTCCACGAAGTGGCCGCCGGAGGCATTCTTACATCCACTTCTCGTACCACGCCTGGAACATGAGCATGTTCCACAGGCGGTATTGGTTGTCGCGTCGTCCGGCCAGGTGGTCGCGCAGTTGTTTTTGGACGGGATCGGGGTTGATGATGCCCTGTTGGGTGAGCCGGTCCGGTCGAGCAGGTCGGTGGCCCAGTTGCGCAGGGGGCCGCGCAGCCACTGGTCGATGGGGATGCCGAAACCCATTTTGGGTCGTTCTACCAGGTTTTGGGGCACGTATTTGTGGAGGATGCGGCGCAGGATATGTTTGCCCTGTTTGTTTTGCAGGAGCATGGATTTGGGTAGCCGCCAGGCGAATTCGACGACGTTGTGGTCCAGGTAGGGGGCGCGGGATTCCAGGGCCACGTGCATGGTGGCGCGGTCCACTTTGTGGAGCACGTCGCCGGGCAGGTAGGAGATGGAGTCCAGGTATTGCATGCGCCGGGTGAAGTCGGTCAGCGTCGGCCAGGTTTCGGGCTGGTCGGGCGCGGTTTCGGGTTCGGTGACGGTGGGCAGCAGGGCTGCGGGGTCGGGCCAGGTGGAGCAGAGGTTTTTGTACAGTTCTTCGGGCGTGCGGGCGGTCAGGGCGTCGGCCAGCTTGTGCGCCTTGTTGCCGGGGGTGCGGACTCGGGCGGAGCGAGGCAGGACCGGGTTCAGGGTGCGGAAGAGGGCGTCGTAGGCGGCCGGCGTGAGCAGGCGCATGGCGTTGGCGGTCAGGGTGCGCAGGGTTGGGGGCAGGGGGGAGATGCGGTTCCAGACGGCGGGCGCCCAGAGGTGGCGGTTGTAGCCGCCGAAGGTCTCGTCCCCGCCGTCGCCGGTGAGGCAGACCGTGACGTGGTGGTGGGTGAGCTCGGCCACCATGCGGGTGGGGAGTTGGGAGGCGTCGGCAAAGGGCTCGTCGTACATGTCGGGCAGCCGGTCCACCAGGTCGAGAACGTGCTGCGGGGTGACCGTGAGTTCGGTGTGGTCCGTGCCCAGGTGGTCCGCGACCTTTTTGGCGTCGCCGGATTCGTCGTAGGCCTCGGTCTGGAAGCCGATGGTGAAGGTCCTGACGGGCTTGGTGGAGCGGGCCTGCATGAGCGCGGTGACCAGGGAGGAGTCGATGCTGCCCGAGAGCAGCGAGCCCAGGGGCACGTCCGAGAGCATCTGGTTCTGGATCGCGTGGCCGAGCAGAGTTTCCAGATGGTCGGCGGCTTCGGTTTCGGTGCCGGAGAACGGGTCGGCGAGTCCGGCGGTGACGGCGTTTTTCAGGGACCAGTAGGGGTGCGGACGCAGGTCGGCGGGCGCATCGGCGCGGACGGAGAGCAGGTGGCCGGGCGGCAGCTTGAACGCGTTTTGGTAGATGCAGCGCGGCTCGGGTACGTATTGGTAGCGCAGGAACAGGGCCAGGGAGCCGGTGTCGAGTTCGGGGGAGAAGTCTGGCAGCGCGCGAAGGGCTTTGAGTTCCGAGCCGAAGGCCAGCCCGTTGCCTGCGCGGCCGTAGTAGAGGGGCTTTTCGCCCATGCGGTCGCGGGCCAGGTGCAAGACGCGGTCCTTGCGGTCCCAGAGGGCGAAGGCGAACATGCCGGTGAACCGGGTCAGGGCTGGTTCCACGCCCCAGGTCTCGAACGCGGCCAGCATGACCTCGGTGTCCGAGTCCCCGCGCCAGGGCGGCAGGTCGGTGACGGCCTGTTCCAGCTCCCGGCGCAGCTCGAGGAAGTTGTAGATTTCGCCGTTGTGGACGAGCACGTAGCGGCCCGAGGCGGAGTGCATGGGCTGGGCTCCGGCCTCGGACAGGTCGAGGATGGCCAGCCGCCGGTGGCCGAGCCCGAGCCCGGCGTCGGGGTCGGCGAACACGCCCGAGTCGTCAGGCCCGCGATGGGCCAGGGTGTCTGCCATGCGCCGGGCCAGGGAGGCGAGCTTGTCGCCGTGGCCGGTCAGGCCGGGAAGGATAAGGCCGGATATTCCGCACATCTCACGGGATGTCTATCAGCAGGGCGGTCGTTTGGGCAAGGACCTCCTGCCTCGGGGCGTCGCGCAATCCTGTAATAATAATCGATCAAAGGCCTGTTCTTTTAATAAGGAAAAGGGGGCGGGATAATTCAAGGCAGCCGGGGGAGTACGGCGTGATACGATTCTGGAAACACATACTGATCTGGCTGGTCTTCACCGTTCTGTGGGGGGCGTTCGTTTGTTATCTGTACACCACTTCGCAGGCGGAGCACCGGCAACACCTGTTGCAGCAGGCCCTGGCCGAGGCGAAGACCGCCTGGGGGCGGGACCTGCACAGCCGCCGCTGGGCCGCCGACATGGGCGGCCTGTATGTGAAGGTTTCGGACAAGTTGCGGCCCAATCCCTATCTCAAGGTCCCCAAGCGGGACATCACGACCACGGACGGCGACCGGCTGACCATGATCAACCCGGCAGACATGGCCCGCATGATCGAGTCCATGGCGCGTGAGCCGGACCACAGGGCGCACGTGGTCAGCCTCAACCCCGCGAATCCGGAGAGCGCGGCCGACGAGTGGGAAGCCGAGGCGCTCAAGGGACTCAAGACCCCGCAGGACGAGTATTACGGGGAAGCGGTCATGGATGGGCAGCCCGTGTTCCGTTACATGCGGGCGGTGGTCATGGAAAAAAGGTGCCTCTGGTGCCATGCCCGGCTGGGGCACAAGGTCGGCGACATCAGGGGCGGCATCAGCGTCACCGTGCCCATGGCCCGGTACGAGGAACTGGACGACATCCACCGGGAGGCGGACGCCCGGCGCTACACGGTCATCGGCGTGACGGGCGGGCTGTTCCTGTGCCTGGCCCTGGTCCTGCTGCTCGTGCATGAAAGCTCCCGCAACCGGGCCATGGCCCGGCAATGCGCGGCGGAGGATAGGCTTCGGGAGAGCGAGGAGCGGTTCCGCGCCTTGCATTCCGCGATAATGGACCCGGTGATGGTGGCGGACAGCGAGACCGGTATCATCGTGGAGTGCAACCGGGCGGCCGAGCGGTTCTTCGGCTATTCCCGCGAGGAGATGATCGGCATGCATCAGCGGCGGCTGCATCCGGCCGACCTGTCCCCGTCCGACGATCTGACCCCGGATTTCAAGGAGCGCGTGGAGAATATCGGGGTAGAGAAGAGCATCCCCATGACGACGGCGGACGGCGAGGTCCGTGTCATGCTGGTCAAGACCGGCGAGTACGAGATAGGCGGGAGAAAGGCGTTGGTGGGCATCTTCCACGACGTGACCGAGATGCTGGAGGCCGAGGCGGTCCTGCGCGAGAGCGAGCACCGGCACCGGGTCATCTTCGAGAATTCCCCCCTGGGCATGATCCGGTTCTCCGGCGAGGGGGAGATACTGGACTGCAACGAGAGCTTCGCCACGCTCATGGGCGCGTCCCGGGAGGTGATGGTGGGGTTCAACACCGCCAGGCATTCCTCGCCCGAGATGCGGGCGACCATCCAGGTGGCCCTGGCCGGCGAGAAGAGCGTGTACGAGGACTATTACACCTCGGTCAACGGCGGGGTGACCAAGTTCATCCGGGTGGTGTTCAACCCGGTCAATCCGGGGCAGTCGCCCACCGAGGTCATCGCCACGCTCGAGGACTTTTCCGAGCGCAAGGAGGCGGACGACGCCCTGGCCTTCCAGTCCGACATCAATGCGGCCTCCGCAGACATCGCCCGCGTGCTGACCCGGCCCGGCGCCAGGATCGTGGACCTCGCCGAGGCCATTCTGGGCCATGCCAGGCGCATCACCGGATCAGTGCACGGCTATGTTTCGCAGGTGGATCGGGAGACCGGCATTAACACCACCCAGGCCCTGACGCCCGTGCCGGAGAGCGAGGAGTGCCGGGTAGGGGGCGGGTTCATCGAATTTCCCAAGAACGAGCACGGGTATCCCGGTCTGTGCGGGTACTGTCTGAATACCCTGGAGTCCTTTTATACCAACGACCCCGCCGCCCACCCCTCCTCCCGGGAGCTGCCTGCGGGTCACGTTCCGCTCGGGAACTTCTTGTCCGTGCCCGCAGTCTACATGGGCAAGCTCTACGGCCAGATCGCCCTAGAATTTCCTGCTTTGTCATAAAATGAGTGTCTCTTGATGACATTGCTTCTTTGTCAGTAATTGTGTAAAAAAGATGTCCCCCGATATTTTTAATCATTTCGGTATCTATATTAATATTAGCAAGTTGTGATATTCTGTTCAGTTCTGTAATAAAGACATCAAACATCGCCCAATTCTCCTTGTAAGCCTCAAAGAATTTCGGCTGTTCATCTATAAAGATATACTTCCTTCTATGCTTGTTTCCGTCCTTATCAGCCCACTCCATTAACTTATTAAGCATATCTTCCGTATTCGCAAGCCTGAAAAGTCGCTCATGAGAAATCACCACAACGGGATAGTCTTCATATTTTTCGTAAATCGGTGCTTTAACATCACAGTTACTATTATTGCACTCAATACACATCCCTTTCCTGTATTCCTTATGTCCTTCAAGGCAACTTTTCTCGTTATAGCTTTTCCATGCAAAGCAGATTTTCTCATCCTCATACTTATCATCAATATAGCCGAGCTGTTCGGCTAATATATCCATGTCCTCGATTCTTTCTTTAACAATAATACACCCAAATTCCGGGTCATTTAATGCCATAAACTTTGCAAATACCATAAGTAATGTCGATTTCCCAACACCCATTGACGCTGGAATTACAGTAAGCTCACCTTCCTTGGCTGACAAAATCCCGTATATCATTTCCTGCACAGTTTCCCTGTACGGCTTGTTTTGATTTACTCTATTCCCATATTTTTTTTTCATCCAGTCGCAAAAGCACCAATAAATAAGCTCTTCTGTTAATTCCGGATATCCTTCTGGTCTTTCTATCTCTATGTATCCTTCCATGTATCCTCCGTTAGTTATTACAAGTCCCGTATGGATTCCTTTGTCTATCCTTATTTTACCTTGATTTTCCATCTTTTTCAATGGAATAGTCTTCAAAGCCGCACTTTGAAATATCAAAAACCAGTTGAAGAGGGGCTGATTAGCTCCCTCTCCATTAGTGATATCATCCTTTTGCTTTTCTTCTTACTTCATTGATATACTCTCAACAAACCAACCGCCACTTTGTTTTGTTAAATGAACTATTGCAATTTGGCTTTCAAGACCTCCAACATTTGATATTCTCTCAATGGCTTCATTACCGTTTATTTCTACACTGTCGGGTTCAGGTGAAGTAAATCCATCATCCGTTGCGAAGAACTCTTGAAAGGAATCAAGGTCAATATCTTGATACATGGAATTGGCATCTTCCGTCATATACTGCCTTGCAGTCTCATAGTCACCTGTTTTGACCGCTACAAAGAACTCTCCCGTTGCATTTGCCGGGTCATCCCCACCTTTGGCTCCACAAGCTGTTAAGATAACCATTAATGCAATAATTGATAATATAAAAGCTTTCCTCATTTTTTCATCCTCCAATATAAAAACTCAATTTTAACTGTAAAAACATAACGTAATTTTCGCCTTGTCAGGACTTGCTCCACCTGTCAGCAAAAGTCGCTCAAATCGTTCAAAAGCGGCCTTGTCAGCGACGTTTTTCGTTGGCATATTGCTAATGTTTTCATGAGATTTCACAGTTTTCCATGCCTCTCTAGTAAATCAAATGCTAATCCTCCAATGCCGAGGATTGCAAACAATATAAACATGATTTTAAGTCCAACCATCAACATGTTTTAACCTTCCTTTCTGCAACGAAAACTATTGACTTTGCTAAGCCAGCCCTCAACAAACATTTCCAGTTCGGTTTCAGGCTTATCTTTATTATTTAATCAAATTTACGCTATTTCGCTATTCTAAGCCGTTTATTATACTTGGTCATTTGCTCATGTGGATTGAGACTATCATAGTCTTGTTGTAAATCATCAATTATAAGGTTCAGATAATCCTTTGTTGTGCTGATATCTGCGTGGCATAAAAGACGCTGTAATCGAGCTAAATCGCCCCCATTCAGCAAGTATTTCTTGGCATAGGTGTGTCTGTATAGATGTACCGATGTTTTGTCTACTCCTCTTTTATGACTGTAATGAACGATTGCTTGTTCGATTCCGGTTTTGCCAAGCTGCTCCCCGGTTATTTTGCAAAACACATAATCATCCGGCTTACCCTTTCTATATTTCAGGTATTCGCTCAGAACCTCTATGATACTGTTGCTAAGAGGCAATAAAGTTTGTTTTCTATTCTTTGTATGGCTGAGTTTGACAACCTTATTTTCGAAGTCCAAATCATTAACCTTTAGAAACTGCAAATTTTTCAATCTCTGTCCCGTTGCTATCAGGTAGTTAATCATCACCCATGTTCTGTACTCTACAAAGCTACTTTTTTTCAGGTTAGGCTTCTTTAATAGAACTTTTAACTCCGTATCCGTATAAATCTCCTTCAATTCTCTATCTGCTTTTGGAATCGTTACCTTGAAATCCTCAATATAATCTTTCTGCATGAAGAAATATAAAACTGCTCTGATTGCCTTCATATATGAGGATACGGTGTAATCCTTGATATTCTGTTCCTGAAGATGCAGAACATATTGATTGATTAAATCCTCATCAATAATTGAAATAGGTGAATCCAAGTCGCAGAATAACCCGAATACATTGATATTATTCTCGTAATATTTGAGTGTGTACGGGCTATAGTTCTTTACCTTGCACCTTCTTATGAACTCCTCATAAGCCTGTCGGATTGTAATATCCTTTTCCATTTTCATCTTAATTTTTTGCACAAAAAAACCTCCTTTTACAAAACAAGTCTAGCTAATTTTTAGCAAAAAGGACGTGTTCTGCTTAAGAAGGCTCAATGCCTGAAAGCGATTATATTTCAATGCTTTCGAGTCATATTTGGTGTGAGTAAGTCTGTAAGCCGAGTTCTGTATTTGACAATCATCTATCTAGGCGCACTGTCGCCAGTACGCTCATGCGACCTACCTACCGGGCAGCGACGGGCCGCCGCCTTTTGTGCCCTACTTGGTCTTGCTCCGGATGGGGTTTACACGGCCAGCATGTTACCATGCTGCCGGTGAGCTCTTACCTCACCATTTCGACCTTACCTGTGCCTTTCGGCCATCGGCGGTATGTTTCTGTTGCACTTTCCTTAAAGTCACCTTCACCAGACGTTATCTGGCATCCATGCCCTATGGAGCTCGGACTTTCCTCGTGAATATCTAGTATTCCCGCGATTGTCTGGCTTACTCACATATGATATTATACCACAGCAACAGCTCTTTTTAAAACAATTTCAAATGAAAACTTTTAGATTTTACCGATCAGTCTGAAAAACATTCCTAAGTTCTCGCTATTATGCGTTGGCAAAAGGATTTGAATTAATTTGCGATTCGAATATCTGGATTTTTGATCCGACATTCTTATTTAACTTATTCGCAAAATTTTCCGTAAAAATCTTTTCTGTGCCATAATGGCCAGCGTCGATTAAACAAATCCCCGTTTCTTTTGCAACCTGCGCTTCGTGGTGTCTGACATCGCCTGTTATAAAAAGATCGCAGCCGTTTTTTATCGCAGCAGACATCGTATCGGTGCCTGATCCGGTACAGAGTCCAACCGTTCGGATGATTTTGCCTGGGTCGCCTACTGTTTTCAACTCCCCTGTGACGTCTAACGCCTCTTCGATTTGTCTGCAGGCGTCCTCCATCGTAATCGGTTCAGGGAAGTTTCCCATCTTTCCTATGACAAATTCTTTGGAGGATTCCTTTTTTGAAGGTCTCAAATTCTTGATCTTCCTGACTCTTGACAAGCCGATGAGCTCAGCCAGATACTCGTTGTTTCCGCCGAATGCGTCATCAAATGTCGTATGTGCGGAGTAGACTGAAATCCCGCTTCTAATCAGTTCAATGATATAGTTTCCGGTGATATTATTATTATCAACCACATCGATTCTATTAAATATCAACGGATGATGGGTAACGATAAAATCAATTTTCTTCTCTATTGCCTCGGAAATAACACTTTTTGTAACTTCCAAAGCAACGAGAACGCGGTTGACTTCCTTTACACCCATATTGATTTGCATTCCACAGTTGTCCCATTCTTCCTCAAGCGCTCTTGGTGCGATAATTTCTATTTCCGCAATGAACTCGCTCATTTTCATACTCATACTAAACTCCTCATTAACATTTCCTGCAGCAATTTGATCCGGTTTTCCGTTTGTTCCAGCTTTTCTTCTCTATCCTGCCTCGCTCCGGTCTTTATCGCTCTAAGTATCTTCTTTTCTATTCTAATCTTATTTTCAATAAATTCAACCAGTAATGGGTCTTGTTTTTCAAAAAGTACAGGACTGATTTCCAAATCCATGTCATTTCTGGTTAATCCTTGAATATCCGCGCTGGATTCATGACTATTTCCGGGAAATGCCACGATAATTTCACAGAGATACTTCCTCTCTCTGACCAGTGCCTCGTCCACAATTTGAAAGCCGTTGTCCAGAAGCCAGCCCCTCAGTTTATCCTGAGCATTGCGGGGCTGCAAGACATATTTTTTGAAGGTTCTTGCCTTGTCCGGGTCTTCACCGAGAATTTCACTAATCAAGGCGCCACCCATTCCTGCAATTACGATGGCGTCTACTTCCGCAGGCTGAATTGAAGCGAGTCCGCTTCCAATTCGGATATCAAAATCCATTTTCGGAAAATACTTATTCATATTGGCCTTAGCTTTTTCCAGCGGACCGGAATTTATATCACTTAATATGACATAGGGGCTTTTCCCTGTTTCCCACAATGACATCGGGAGAAATCCATGATCCGTGCCGATATCGGCAATTGATTCTCCCTGCTGGATTAAATCCGCGATTTTTTGCAATCGGTCGGAAAGTTTTATCATTTACATACTCCTGTGAAATTTCTATCTGCTATACGGCGCTCCAACACTTGGAAGAATTCAACGCATCATTGCATATTAGAACTATAACCTGAGAAGGTAGTTTTGTCAAATATGGGCGGTTGCACCTTCCTTGAATTTGGGCGTTTTCTGTCTTTAATTGGTGATTTTACAATTTTGTACTATTTTGTCGCAAATCATCATATTGTTAGAAACTATGATGATTTGTTAATTTTGTAAGCATAAACTGTTGAAATTTGTATGACTGATTTAGTTGAATCATAAGATTTGGTAGTGATATGATGAATTCAAATTACTTTTGCAAAACTATTTTATAAAAGTCGCTCGGCAATCGAAAAATACAAAAATGGACAAGCTTCCTTTCCTTGACTCCGAACGTAAGGAGTCAGGAGAGTTGAATAGCGCGATTTGGGTTAAACCCGCCTTTGCTTAATCTTGTTGAAAGGAGGTGATGGAGAAAGACCCTTGTTCCAAGCGCACAATGTATTTTTATTTTGAAAGGAAGTGTATTTTTCATGTTAAAAAGAAGGAGGTTTCTATCTGTTCTTGTGGTTTTATGCATGTTGCTGAGCATGTTTCCGATGAACACCTTTGCGCAGAGCGAGAGAGACGAAGACTTCATGATGACGCTAAAAACTGTTAAATTACAATCATGGTTCGGTACTAGCGAAGTCTCTTACCTGAACACGCAGGGTTTTAGTGTATTCCTAAACAACACCAATTTCGACCGTACCTTCGGGGATCAGAAGTGCGCCGGAATGGAGATGATTCTTCATGGAGAACGTATTGCCACAGACGGCGACATCCGCCTGCTGCCGACTCCGGAGCAGTGGGATGGGTGTCCTACATCGGATGACCATGGAGCAAAAGGTGTTACCCTCTATAATAACGGAGCTTTCAAGGATTTTGAATTTACCTACAGGACGGAAGTCATTCCTGAGCCGGGCGGTTTCAAGGTGAGCGTAAGCCTCGATGACCCGCTGCCGGAAAGGCTGGTCGGCCGCGCCGGCTTCAATCTGGAATTCCTGCCAACAATCTACAGAAATAAAACCTATTTTGTGGACGGAGGCAAAACCGGCTTGATTCCTGGTACACCGAGTTCCCCCATGGTGGAAATGCCGGTACCTAATGACGACCCGCTAAAAAGAAATAGCTGGCAAAAGCAATGGGACGAAGACAGAGGAGACTACCAACCGCTTCCTCTTGTCACCGGGTCCAGCATCATACTGGCGCCGGAAGATGAGATGCACCGCGTCAAAATAACCTCTGATAATGGGACTCTATCTCTTTATGATGGACGCACCAAGGCGCAAAACGGCTGGTTTGTACTGCGCACCCTTATTCCTGCCGGAAAGACCGGTGAAGTACTGACATGGCACATCCGCCCCAATGTGATCCAGAATTGGACGCGTGATCCAGTAGTAACGTACAGTCAAGTGGGATATGCCATCGACCATGATAAGTCTGCCGTAATCGAGCTTGACCCTCTTTACAATGCGCCTCAGAAGGCCTCAATCTTACGCCTGAATGAGGAGGGTTACTTCGAAAAGGTATTTGAGAAAAAGCTTACTGATCCCATTCCATTTACGCGCTACAATTATCAGACCTTTGATTTCACAGCAGTCAATAAGCCAGGTACATATGCAATTGAATATGATGGAGTTCTAACGGATTCTTTCCAGATTGCCGATAATGTATACAGTGATACCTGGCAAGACAGCCTGGTCTGCTTCCTGGCAGAACAGATGGATCACATGAAAGTGCGCGACGGTTACTTGATCAGGCACGGTCTCTCTCATATGGACGATGCCCGTCAGGCGCCTGCAAACCTATCATTCTTTGACGGGTGGTCGATGGGGCCAGACATAAACTCCCCATACGCGCCAGGAGAACACATCCCTGGATTGAATGTGGGTGGATTTTATGATGCCGGTGACTTCGACATCCAGACCGGAAGCAATATCTCGATTATTCAGGATTTGGTCAACGCCTATAAGGGGTTCAATTTGAGTTATGACAATCTGACGGTTAATCAGGAAGCTCGCGATGTGGAAATGCACCGACCGGACGGTATTCCTGATGCGGTACAGCTGGCGAAACACGGCGTCCTGCAGCTGCTTGCTCAGATCGATGCTGTTGGACATACCTTCCCTGTCATTGAAGTACCTACGCTGCGACAGTACACCCATTTAGGTGACGGTGCAACGGACACGGACGGCAAAATCTACACGACAGATCCCAGCGAAATCTATTCGGTAGATCTTGACACCATTGGCTACTCCAGTATTCCGGACGACCGACTGGCCTTCACCTCGTCGAGTTATGACTCCAGCGCTTACGCCGCTTTTGCTGCATCAGCCTGGGCGCTTAAGGGTTGGGACAATGCACTGGCTGAAAAGTGCCTGACGTACGCTCAAAACATATGGGATAAACAGCCCCACGATGCAACGAGCGGATGGGGACTATCTGGAGAGTGGAACGCAGCAATCTACCTCATGCTGGCGACCTATGGCGACAAAGACCAAGCCAAGGCCTATGAGGTATACAAGGCGCGTGTGAAAGAGCTGTCCTCCGCAATGTTTACTTCTGGCAATGTGGCAAGCGCTTCGTTAGCTACATTTATCCTTCCTTATATGGATAATGAGTTCAAGGAGGCCTACAAAAGCGCAGCAGCAGCTTATGTTGCCTCTTATGATGAGTCAATGGAACCTACTCCGTACGGTATCGCAACGATGAATCCTGGCAGCATGTGGGGCGGTTCTCAGGGCGTTTGTACAACGGGAGTGAATATGTATTTCCTCCACAAGGCGTTCCCGAATATCGTTAGCGGAGAATATACGCTGCAAGTTGCAAACTACATCCTTGGCAGGCATCCGGTTAACAGCACTTCATGGGTCGCTGGTGTTGGCAAGAACTCAAAAACATGGACCTACAGCAACAACCGTGCCTACGAAACGAACATCCCCGGCGGCATCCTTCCGGGTTATGTCGTGATCAGTCCGGATTTCCCGGAGTGCATAGATAACTTTGGCATGTTGTGGTTTGAGCACGAAACCTGCACCGCAGATGTATCAAAGTGGGTTGTAGCTGCTCTTGGCGCATCGGCAGTCGCGGGTGGAATTGCCGATCCCGGCGTAACCTTTACCGTAACAGACGGGACGAACGGAATCAAAGGAGCGGAAGTAACCGTAGGATCAGTATACGAGGTCAATGTCGATACAAATGAAGTATATTCGATCGACCCCGATACACATATTGTACATATGACCGACTCAAATGGAAAAGCGAAATTTGACCTTGATTCGGGAGATTATGCTTATATCGTTACAAAAGGCGGATACGATACGGCTTCAGGTACTTTTAGCGTGCTAAGCAGCGATGCTGCATTTGCCAAAACAGTTATGCTGCAACGTAATAGTTCCCACCACGGAGGCTCTTCAAGCGGACGAACATCAACGCAGAAAGCATCGGCCCCGACGGCCGATCCTGGCAGCGGTACTTATACCAGCGCGCAGAGCGTTCGTTTATCTACCTCAACAGGAGGTTCCAGCATCTATTACACAACAGATGGGACAACTCCGACAAGTGCAAGTACACTCTATAATAAAGCAATATCTGTCAGCAAATCAATGAAAATAAAAGCAATCGCGATCAAAAGCGGTTATACCAACAGCAGCGTTGCGACTTTTACTTATACGATCAATGATAAACCCGATGAAACAACGTTCAGCGACGTATCTGGCCACTGGGCCGAATCATATATCGCGGCAGCTGTCAAAGCCGGATACGTGTCTGGTTTTAAAGACGGAACCTTTAGACCCGATGATAATGTAACCAGAGCTCAGTTTGTAAAAATGATCGTGGCAGCATTTGGCTTCACCGGAACTGGTGATACTACGTTCGCCGACAGTAAGAGCCATTGGGCGCTGTCCCAAATCGAAATAGCTGCTAATAATAATTTGGTTACGGGGGTTACACAATCTAACGGTGTGAATTTCCTTCCGGACAACAATATCAGCCGTGAACAAGTGGCAGCGATATTGTACCGCGTCGCTGAAAAACTCGGAATTACGCTTCCGAAAACCTCAGATGCGACATCATTCGGCGATCAAGGGGAAATCAGCAGCTATGCTGCAGCCGCAGTAGCCGCGATGCAGAAAGCTGGAATTATTGGCGGGAGCGAATCGAACGGAAAAATAGTTTTCTTGCCTCAAGGCAATGCGACGAGAGCACAAGCCATAAAAATGATACAAGGACTTTTGGATTTGTATTAATGGAAGCGCAAAAAAGGTCCGATAGCGATATCGGACCTTTTTTCTACTTTTATTCCAAATAATCTTTTAATTTTTTACTTCTGCTGGGATGTCTCAGCTTTCTGAGGGCCTTTGCCTCGATCTGACGGATTCTCTCTCTGGTTACGTCAAATCGTCTTCCGACCTCTTCCAGTGTTCTGGCGCGTCCATCATCCAGACCGAATCTCAGCTTGAGAACCTTCTGTTCTCTGTCCGTCAGCGTATCAAGCACTTCGACAAGCTGCTCCTTCAACATGGAGAAAGCTGCAGCTTCCGCCGGAGCAGGAACATCGTCGTCAGGAATGAAATCGCCAAGATGACTGTCTTCTTCCTCACCGATAGGAGTCTCCAGGGATACAGGTTCCTGTGCAATCTTCAATATTTCCCGTACCTTTTCCTCGGAAATATCCATCTCCTCCGCAATTTCCTCTGGGGTAGGTTCCCTTCCATATTCCTGAAGCAACTGTCTTGAAATACGGATCAGTTTATTGATGGTCTCAACCATATGCACTGGGATTCTAATGGTTCTCGCCTGATCCGCTATGGATCTTGTGATCGCCTGTCTGATCCACCAGGTAGCATATGTACTGAATTTATATCCTTTTCTCCAGTCAAATTTGTCTACCGCTTTTATTAAACCTAAATTTCCTTCCTGAATCAAGTCCAGGAACAGCATTCCTCTTCCGACATATCGTTTTGCAATGCTGACTACCAGTCTTAAATTTGCCTCACAAAGCCGTTTCTTCGCTTCTTCGTCACCCTGCTCCATCAGCTTTGCCAGATCAATTTCTTCTTCTGCAGAAAGCAGTGGCACTTTACCGATTTCTTTCAGATACATTCTCACTGGATCATCGACTGCAATCCCCTTAGGCAGCGTGGCCTCCAGATCAATCTCCCCGCCTTCAAGATTGATATCATCCAAGGGGGAATCGGCCTCTTCATGTTCTATGGCGATAATTTCAAAATCGTCGGGGTCAACTTCTGATACGATCTCAATCCCCATCGAGATCAAGGAGTCATAAAGATCATCCATCTGATCTTTATCCATATCCACATTATCCAGATAATCTGAAATCTCCCTATAGGAAATAGAACCTTTGCTCTTTGCTTTTTCCAATAATTCGTTTACATATTCAAATTTTTTTTCGTCATGTCCTTCTTCGTAGCTCATGCAAACCACCTACTTTCTATTGTTCTTTGCTTTATGAATTTCCATCATTTCTATCGTAAGGGCTTCGATTTTATCCCGATCTTTCTCATCATCCAATATGGACATAATCTGAATAATTTCCTTTTCCCGTTTAACTAACTGTGCCTCTTCCATCCGAAGAACACAATCTCTGAAAACCTTATCTTCCTTATCCGCAAGCTGAATATTCTCTATGATATCCAGCAACAGGTGGTTGTCTTCCGCTTCCAGACTATCTTCAATCTTCTTAATATCGATTTCTTCGTCATCCTTATAAACAGATAAAATCAATTCATAGATCTTATATGCGGAAGGACTTTTAAATACCTCACCATAAGGCTTGATTTTCATCACGTAGCTGCTTTTTATTAGCATCAGCTTAATCAGATACTTTTCAATCATGCTTCCTGTTCCGGCGCCTTTTTCTGTTTCTTCCTGCCGTCTGCGGGAGTCATGGATCTCTATAACGTTAGAATTCCTAACATGATCGCTATTATTATTGCCATTAATTTCTAGTCTTATAGCCCCTTCAGAAATTTTTGTTTCTTTCGCGATTTTTCTGATATAAATATCAGCTTCAACAGGGCTTAAATCCCTTAATACCTTAGCTGTTTCCTGCAAAAACTCAACGCTTCCTTCCGTCGTATCCAGGTTTAACCTCTGTTTCAGCAGGTAAATTTTATAATCGGCAAAAGGCATGGCATTCTGCACAAGCTTTAAGAACTCCTCTCTCCCGTTCTTTTTAATAAACTCGTCAGGGTCTTTTCCATCCGTTACGTGGAGCACCTTTACTCTGCATCCGGATTTGTGAAGGATATCCAGACCCCGCAAGGCAGCCGCCTGCCCTGCCGCATCAGCGTCGTAAGAGAGAATCACATTGTCCGTATAACGTTTCATCATCGTCGCTTGATTCTCAGTCAGCGCAGTTCCCAGAGATGCCGATACATTCCTGATTCCATGCTGATAAAGAGAAATTACATCCATATAGCCTTCCACGAGAATTACATAATTTTCTTTATTTATATCCTGTCTTGTCAAGTTTAATCCATACAAGTTGTTTTTCTTCGAAAAAACCGGCGATTCAGGAGAATTTAAGTATTTTGGCGTTCCATCTCCAAGAACCCTGCCGCCGAAGCCGATCACCTTTCCCCTTGTGTTAATAATAGGAAAAATAACCCTGCCACGGTATTTATCATAATACTTGCCGTTTGAAAAAGATATAAGCCCCAATTCCAGCAATGTTTTCTGGTCCGTTCCTTTATTCATGAAATAACGATACAGGCTGTCCCATTCTCCATCGGCATATCCGATTCCGAACTTTCGCAGCGTGGCTGCATCCAGTCCCCGTTTTGCCATGTACTCCAGTGCTGGATTCGTTTTTTGGGAAAAAGCTCTGTAAAAAAACGCCGCTGCTTCCCGATTGATTTCATAAAGTGCGGCTCGGTCCCGCTCTCCGTGATAACCTGGGTCCTTGATCTCAATTCCATATTCTTCGGCGAGTTTTTCCACTGCGCCGTGAAAATCAAGATTATGAAATTTCTGAACGAATTCGAGAACATCACCAGTAGCGCCGCAGCCGAAACAGGTGAATATCTGCTTTGTATCGGAAACAACAAAAGAAGGTGTCTTTTCGTTGTGAAACGGACAAACGCCTTTATAATTGTTCCCTGCTTTTTTCAAGGCTACATGGCGCCCGATCACATCGACGATATTGCACCTGCTTTTTATTTCGTCAATTATATTGTCACTCACTCCCACATTAATCCCCACTTAAACACAACTTTTTTTAAATCATATCAAAAAAAATCATAGATACATATTCGACAAAAGTTGTGGTATTCCTTTTTTTCTGCAAAAATATTTTTTATTATTTGCAAACCATTATGTAAATTCTATATGAATATCCTCCATCTTCCACTTTTTCAGCAGAAATAAAGGCAAATAACTCATAAAATGAAAGTTCTGCCTTTTTTAAGTAATAAATTTAAAAAGAAATTAATAAAACAAAAAATGATTTCCTATCTCCAACCCTTGGGTACGAAAAGCTCATTGAACAGATTCAGAGCATAGCGGTCAGTCATCCCGGCAATATGATCCTTGACCGCTTCATCGATCCCAAATTCTTCGACCATATCGCGGGTTTCCTTTGGAAGTTCTTCCGGATTTTTTTGGTAATAATCGTATAGTAAAAAAATCATATTTTTAACTTTATCCAGCTCTTCATCTTTTTTTACGATCTTACTGTGATATACATTTTCAAACATGAAGGATCTTAGCTTATCCATATAGAAACTGCATTCCTCACTCATTATGATGCGGTCTTTGCCGTCACTGCTCTTTACAAGATCGGTTACAAGCGTGTTGATTCTGGAGCGGTGATCGCCTCCCAGCACACCGGAACAATCCTCAGGCAGATCTGATTCTTTGATCACGCCGCTACGCAGTGCATCGTCAATATCGTGGTTGATATAAGCAATCCGGTCGCTGATCTTCACAATCTGCCCTTCCAGCGTAACCGGGGTAACGGCTCCCGTGTGGTTCAGTATCCCGTCCCTTACCTCGAAGGTCAGATTCATTCCCCGTCCATTTCTTTTTCTGCTTGATTCCAAAATTTCCACAACCCTAAGACTCTGAACATTGTGCCTAAAACCCCCGAGATGCCTTTCGTCAAGAAAGCTTTCTCCGTTGTGTCCAAAGGGCGTATGTCCCAGATCGTGCCCCATTGCAATCGCTTCGGTAAGGTCTTCGTTTAAACCAAGTGCTCTTGCGATGGTTCTTGCAATCTGGGAAACCTCCAGTGTGTGCGTCAGCCGTGTCCTGAAGTGATCACCCTCAGGCGCCAGAAAGACTTGCGTCTTATGCATGAGTCTGCGAAACGCCTTTGAGTGTACAATGCGGTCACGATCCCTCTGATAATCCGTCCTTACGTCGCATTTCGCTTCTTCATACTGTCTTCCTCTTGTCTCTGCAGCTTTAGCCGCATAAATCGACAAATAGTCATATTCTCTTTTTTCAAGGTCTTCTCTTAATATCATAGAAACCTCCATACCGTTCAGTATTCATGGTGAATAGGTTGTTTATCCTTATTATTTACCCTGATTATACCAAATATAAAAGAGGATTGTCCATTATTCAAATAAGGACTCGACTTTAAAAGTCAAGTCCCCGGGCAATCTTCCTGCCAAAGTCCTCATCAGCTTTTTGGAAATAGCCGACTACCTTTTGCTGAATTTTATCGTCAACAAACATTAAATGGTCTAGAATATTGTCAATCAAACGATCCTGCTCTTTGGATGACAATGTCCGGTATCTTTCTCCTGCCTGTGTAAAATCATCGCCTTTGGCACTTTGCTTTCTTGAAACCAGCCCATCAATTTCAACGGGGAGATATTGGCTTTTTTGTTTAACCATTGTGGTGTTTACAGAATATTTGGTCTGATTGACCTTGAATTGTTCATAGTCCGGTCCCAGCCGGTGCCTTACCGCGTCCAGTGATGCAAAGATACTTCCCTGCAGCAGGCGGTCAAAAGAAAACTCAATGCCCGGAACGACATTCGCCGGTGAAAAAGCTGACTTTTCCACTTCTTCAAAATAGTCATCCGTACTTTTGTTCAAGGTCAGTTTCCCAACCTTCATGAATGGAATTTCCTCTTCCGGCCATCGTTTGGTCGCATCGAGAATGTCAAAATCATATTGATTTTGTTTATCATAGGGAATGAGCTGCACGCTTAATTCATATTCTGTCAGTTCACCGCTTTCTAAAGAATCGCTAAGATCTCTGGCGGCTGCGTCAGGGTCAAAGCCGGCGAGGAATTCCGCTTCCTGCCTAGAAATTGTTTTCACTCCAAGTAACGGCTTCCAGTGATACCGAACAAATTGTCGTTGACCGCTCTCGGACACCCAAACATACGTATTGGTGCTAAAGCCTTCCATGTGGCGGTAGCTTTTTAATGTTCCGCTGTCCGAAAACAGCCAGGTGATCATATGCGTTGCTTCAGGAGTTTCTGAAATATATTCCCAAAATCGTTCAGGTTCTGTCAGATTCGTACTTGGTGAAGCCTTTAAAGCATGCATCAGTTCTGGAAAATCCATTGCATCCCGGATAAAAAATACGGGAAGACTGGTAGAAATCAGATCATAATTTCCTTCCGTCGTATAAAACTTAACCGCAAATCCTCTAACATCACGCAGCGTATCAGCAGAACCTCTGGACCCAGTCATTGTAGAAAACCTTACAAAGACAGGGGTTTTTTTGTCTGGATTCTGCAAAAAAGCTGCTGAGGTAATGTCACTCATAGGCATATAGACCCTGAAATAACCATGTGCCCCCGCACCCTTTGCACAGATCACCCGTTCCGGCACGCTTTCCCTTACAAAACGAGACAACTTGTTGATGAGCTGAATGTCCTGCATCAGAACGGGGCCGTTCTTGCCTGCCGTTAATGAGCTTTCCTCCTTGTTCATCATGTCAACCTCCTAGTTTTAATACTACAGTATATGAAACTGGTGGCTAATAAGTCAAATACAAGGCGCACTTTCCAAAGAATTCTTAATTTACTTTTTCTATACTGTCTATAAAGCTCTTTACTTTATCATATGCTTCGCTGTTAATCGTATATTTCATCCAGATTCCGTCGCGTCTGCCATTAACAAGACCGCTGTCACACAGGATCTTCATATGATATGACAGCGTCGGCTGTGTGATCTGAAATTCTTCCAGCACTTTACATGCGCACAGTTCCCCTTGTGCAAGCATATCAAATATTTTAACTCTCGATTCATCGCCTAGCGCTTTCATCATAACTGCCATTTCTTTATATCCGCCGTTCAAATTCTAAAACCTCCTGAAAACATGATTCGATGATTCCTACCTTGCGGCAAAAACATATTCAACAGTGGAATTATTATATCACACTATTAGGAATAAAATAGATATAATTGACACAAAACTCTAATGCGATTAAACTGATATTAGCAATCATACCTTGCTTTATTCCTTCCAACATGAGAGCGGCGGAAGACCTGCCAAAAAAAGTAGCCGCCGACAGCCTGATCAACGGAAAAATGATCCACATTGAAGGCGGTGACTTTACGCTGAATATTTATCCGATCAAATGTTCAAGCTGTGGCATGGAATGGAACATAAAGAAGAAGAATAACCAGCAGTTGTTTATTGACATACGTTCATCAACGGTTATAATGATCATATGCTAGGTAAAATCATTATAGGAGGAATCAAATATGAAAATTGCATTACCATCCAGAGGAGAATACATTGACGATCATTTTGGTCATTGTGATTACTTCACTGTTTTTACAGTAGACGAAAGCAAAAAGAAAATCACAGGACAGGATACCATTGAATCTCCTGCTGGTTGTGGGTGTAAATCCAATATTGCGCAGGTTCTCGCCGAACTGGGCGTCAAAGTGATGCTTGCAGGAAATATGGGCGACGGCGCTGTCAACGTACTAAGCAATTGTGGAATCCAGGTGGTAAGAGGCTGTTCGGGATCAGTGAAAGGTGTCGCTCAGCGATGGCTCGAAGGAAATCTGACGGACTCCGGAGATTCCTGTCACGCGCATGAACATGAATGCCACCACAATTAGAAGAATATCTTTTGATTGATTTTACATTTAAGAAGGGCATATTTTCCGCTCATTTACGCTGGGAAATATGCCCTTGTTTCTATTCAATTTATATTCCGGTTGACCCGAATCCGCCTTCTCCTCTTTCGGTCTGGTCCAGTTCATCCGTTACGTCAAATTCCACCGCCAAATAAGGGATGATGACGAGCTGCGCAATCCGTTCCTTCGGACGAATAATCTGAGCAGTATCCGAATCATTATAGATCACCACAATAATTTCACCGGTGTAATCGCTGTCAATGCATCCTACACAGTTGCTAGGCCTTAACCCCTGCTTAGCAGCCAATCCGCTTCTTGCAAAGACGCCTCCAAAATAGCCGCTTGGAACGGATATTGCCAAGCCCGTACCAATTCTTTCATTGGAATGGGGTTTGACCGCTACAGGCTCAGGAATATCGGCATAAAGATCATATCCTGCCGCTTCTTCACTTCCTCTTGTTGGAACGGTGGCCGTTTCGTTTAATTTTTTTATCTTGATCCTCACACGAGTCCTCCGTCTACGATTGAATAATCTTTTTCAAATCTACCTTATTTCTACCAATGAGAACTCCCGAATAGTGATGGATATCTGTTATCAGTTCAGATACATTCCTTATGTCATCCATGGTAACGGCATTAATGCTGTCCATAACTTCTTCCGGTGTAAG
Source organism: Anaerovoracaceae bacterium (assembly GCA_963676445.1). Lineage (GTDB taxonomy): Bacteria > Bacillota > Clostridia > Peptostreptococcales > Anaerovoracaceae > Anoxybacterium. The sequence continues at coordinate 4,672,284 of OY781100.1, read as the reverse complement.
AATTCTGTTAAGAAGCAGCATATTTTTCCCGATTGAAAACATCCGGCCGTTTACATTTTCCAAACTAAAAATGTAGCTGCCCTTCATCTGCTCTTTCGCAGTATTCAGCTCATCCTGTGTAACCCCTTCTGCCTTGAGCAGCTTCAGCTCATCCTGAATCCCGATGATCGCATCTTTAACCTTCTCATGGCTTACTCCAGCGTAAATATTAAAATAGCCTGTATCACTGAAGGAGCTTGCCATAGAATAGACAGAATAAGCAAGACCTTTTTCTTCTCTGATATTCTGGAACAGTCTGGAGCTCATACTTCCGCCCATAATATTATTCAACAGTACCAATGAATAATACCGATCATCAAGAAGTGACAATCCTTTTAGTCCCAGACAAAGATGAGACTGTTCAATATCCTTCGTTTTCATCTTATAGCTTGGCTTATATTCAGCTGTATCAAAAGGTTTCTGTTCCTTTTTCTCGTTCAGTCCAGTCAGTTTGCTGTCAAACAGCCCGCAGACATAATCCTGATTAAAGCTTCCGCTAACGGATATAACAATACTATCTCTTGTGTATTCATCCGCAATATATTTCTTAATCGCCTTCCTCGTAATGCCGTCCAATGATTTTGGAGTACCTATAATTGATTTTGCCAGAGGATTGCCCTCAAAAACCAATTCACTGATAATGTCATGTGCGTCATCCTCCGGTGAATCTTCAATCATTTTTATCTCTTCACAGACGACACGCTTCTCTTTTTCCATTTCTTCTTCATCAAATTTTGAATTGGCGAACATGTCGACAAGAATATCCGCAGCCTTGTCTATATTGGTTGCTAAAGTCTTTAAATAATAGCAGGTTGCTTGCTTGCCGGTAAACGCATTGATCTGTCCGCCAATCTTGTCCACATCCTCAGCAATTTTTTTTGCACTTCTGTTTTCTGTTCCTTTGAAAAGCATGTGTTCAATAAAGTGGGAAATACCCGAATTTTTAGCTGTTTCATCTACAGAGCCGGCCCTTACCCAGATACCGATGGAAACAGATTGTACATAGGGTATTTCCTCCATAACAATCCGGACACCGCTGTTCAATTTCTTACTGATTATCATTATGTTACCACTTTCCTTACTTTTTTCTTATCGCTGCATCATGCTAGCTTATTGAAGCATGTTACATTAGATTCTACCTTACACAAACGTCGCAGTCAACTTCGGAATCATTATATCTTTAATACGATAACCTGTAAAGAGGGACTATATTCAGGTTTCTTCCCTTGATCTCACTGATCAGATCCGGCAATGCCTTCACAGTTTCTTCCTTCGGATGCATCAGGACAATCGCTCCATTCAATTGTTTTTTCAGAATTCTGCCCTTGATCACTTCTGCGGTTGAACCCGCTCTCCAGTCAATGGTGTCCGCACTCCACAACGCCATTTTATAGCCCATGCTTTTACAAAGATCAATCGTCGTCTCATCGTAATCACCTGACGGCGGCGCAAAAACACTTGTTTTAACTCCCAATATATCAAGTATAACCGCTTCTGTTTTTAATATTTCCTCTTTTGTGGTTTCCACAGAATTTTGTGAACAAAGTTTATGACTGTAGCCATGACTTTGTATCTCATGACCTGCCTGATACATTTCTTTTAGCAATTCCGGGTTGTTTTCCGCCCATCTGCCGCTGACAAAGAACGTGATCGTCACCTGGTTTTCTTTGAATATCTTCAGCATATCAGGGAGCACTTCCTCACCCCAGTCAACATTGCAGCTAAAGACAACCTGGTTGCTGTTTGGCATTCCGCTTCTCACTACAATTTCCTGCTCCGCGGGAGATGTTGTCTCAACCCCCTGTTCCTGCATTGCAGAGTGTTCGTGGAAAATAATGGACCCCAGCGTAATGACCTGATAAACAAACAAAGCAAAAACTGTGACAAAGATAAATGAAATTAAAATCTTACTTTTATTCATATAAACACACCCCCAAACATTTTATGTCCGGGGGTGATCATTTATTATTCTGAATCCATTCTAAATGAATTATTTTAATTTCGCAATATTATCTCTGATATTGATCATTTTATAAATAACCGTCGCTGCTTCCGCTCTTGTAGCTGCTCCCTGAGGACAATAATTTCCTTCGGGATAGCCGCCCATGATACCGGACGATACAATTTTGCTTACAGGTTCGAATGCCCAATCGCTGATCAAATCGCTGTCTGTAAAGGCGACCCCCGTGGTTGCCTCCGGCAACAGCAGGCTTGTGTAGGTCGCATAATTATTCAGCATGATCGCCATTTGTTCTCTCGTGATCTTTTCATTCGGAGCAAAAGTAACATCGTCAAGTCCTTTGACAATGCCGTTTGCAAAGCCCCAGTTTACATAACTGTAGAACCATTCTGTCTCAGGTACATCTGTAAAGCCTGCAGCCGGAGTTTGTGTTATATCCAATCCGTAGATTGTCTTAGCCAGCATCGTCAGGAACTGTGCTCTGGTAAGCTTATCATCAGGCAGATAATAGTTGTCTCCCATACCATTCACAATACCTCTGGCAGCAAGTCTTCCGATATTTTCTCTTGCCCAATGGTCTGTTGTGTCAAGGAAGTCAACAATGGATACACCCACTTGAACCGGGATCGTTTTTGCGTCTCCGTTGTAATCCACATAGATATTTCCGGACACTCCCGATTCGCCTGTAGCCTGAAACAGACCATTCGCATCAATTGTACCGATAATCGGGTCGCAGCTCCATGCGAAGAGGCTGTCTTTGCTTGCGATAGGCGCATATCCGAATTTGGCGGTTACATTCACATCAGAGGTCTTGCCGGGGTCAATCACAAGATTCTGTACGTTGGTTGTATAGGTAATATTATTCTGTATATCAACATCAAGCGTCGTGTCGAGTTTGCCGCTCTCCACCGCTATGGTTTCAGTCCCTGTTTCACTGCCTGCGGTGAATAGACCATTTTCATCAACAAAGCTCTCCGAATCATCATTTTCAATGCTGTATTCAACGTTTTTGTGAAGTGAAACCGGCTCATATTTTTCATTTGATACATATGTGCTGAGCTGTATGTCGGCTCCGGGCATGACCAGAGGCTGACTTGCATAGGTATGAAGGTGTTCTTCATCGCTGCCGCCTTTATCCCTGTAAACAAGAAGCAGTCCGTTTGTAGTCTTTCTCTGAGTGCCGCTGGAAGGAGAGTTCTTTTGCACTGCACTGGAGTCGATACCGCCCTTCCTTACATTCATGACAGAAGAGCCGCCTCCATCCATATTCACTACCGTTGTACATCCTAAATCAACCAGGTGTTTCGCAGCATCGGTCAGCCCAAGTCCTGCCGAATAATTTGGCTGTCTGCCATCCAGAACATACATAAGGATCGTTCCGTCCGGCTTAATTCCGATAATCGTTCTTGGATTTATGTTCGTTCCATTGCTCACATACTGGCCATCATAATATAATACGTAATAAACACCCAATGCTTCCTGACTGTCTTCCAGATTGCCTACCCAATCCTCTGCTGTGATCTCAACAGTGCTTCCGGGTATCAGCATGGAAATCGGTACCGCATAGGGTGAATCTCCTGCCGCGGATAGTACCAGCTGGTTATCCATAATAGGAGTATTAAAATTCCCGTTGATAACTCTATCTACAGTTGCCGTTATGGTGCCGCCGATTGTCGGCTCTGCATCTTCGGCAGAATCGACATTTAAAACCACCTCGACAGAAGTCTCACAGGTTTTGGTCGAAGCCGCAAATTGTCTGTTAAAGAGATGGAGTGCCTTGGCTCCGCCATGGGGCACGTTTAAAAAACCGATGGGTGCAGTATACTCTGTAGGGACATTTACCGTCTGCTGCGTTACAGCAGGAGTCTGAGTCTGATCAGGGGTCTGAGTCTGATCAGTATTCTGAACGTCTGTCTCGTTATTTTCCTGGTTTATATCTGATTCCGCATTTTGTGCGGATGAATTGTCTTGATCTTCGACAGAAGAATCGTCAGTCTGATCATTTTTCTGGTCTTCCGTTTGAACATCATCTGGATTCTCAGTTTGATCTTCAATTTTAGAAGGATCATCTACAGGCACATCGATCACTGTCGGGATGTTGATCATCCCTTTCAAAGTGTAACTGACATTCACTTTTTCGAGTGAAGCCTTCCCGTCTTCGTCAAAGGACATCACATATTCCGGTGCATAACCGGATGTCTTAATTTTACCTTCATGAATTGTCGTCCCCTTTGGGGTACCAGATGCGGTGTCGTAAAGGTCTCCGTTGATCCCTGCCACAACCTTATAGCCCTGGCTCTCCAGGGTATTGACCATGGTATCCATCGTATAGGTTCCCGTAACTTCTCCTTCAAACACAAAGGGTTCTAGATCTGTATTTTCTAAATCGGCATTGATATAATATGCATGCTCTATTCCGTTGGCACTGTGCCCTGCCATCTGTTCATAGAAATATGCATCATCAAATATTTCCGATTTTGTTTCGTAATATACGTTTCCAATCCCCTGCTGATAAGTAAATCCTGTGAGAAAAGTGCCTGCCAGCATTGCTGCGGACAAAATCCCTGCGGTAATTCGTCTTTTGTTCCATTTTGACATGTATCCCTTAACCCCCTAACTCGATCCTGCTAATTATTCTGCGTCCATCTTATTCTAGCACTTGACTTCAAAGCATTTCAAGTTACACTTCCATTACAATTGCTCCAATATTCCATCACAAATTGAATTGAAACATGTTACCCCCGAAGCAGTCTGCGTTATATAAAATCACCACCACGTCAGGCTTGTATTGTTCTGCATATTCTGCAACTGAGTCCTTATAAAGTCTGACATCCAGAGCTCTTACCTCATGAATCCCTGTCGACAGGAAAGAGTAGACCGGCAATCCGAAGGAATCTTTTATCAATAAAAGCTTCCCTGTATTCACATTGTGATTCACAAATTCCAATTCAGCATTATCACCGTGATAGACAGCATACCGGTTCGTATCAAGGGGTGTGCCGTCAGCGATATAGGACTCGGTCAGTACTGCGTTCCGAAAATCTCCTTCGTAAATCTTCTCACCGCCGTATTCCCTTTCATAGACGGTATAATCTGTATCGAACTTTGGTGTGATGAGTGTAAAATCATCAATTCCGCCATAGGATTCTCCAACTCTTCGTCCCATGGATCCAATATAATAATCCTTGAAAACTTCTCTGTTAAAATTGTCAATATTGGTAAACTTCCGGTCGACATGAAAACCGTAATTTCTGTTTAACTCAGCTGCGATTTTCGTATAGGCCTGAAATGCCCCGTCAATAGTCCAGTGATGATCCGTATTGAAAAACAACTCGTTCTGTGTCTTTCCTAAAGACCAATATGTTGCTCTAAGGTCCAGATAATCAATCCCTCCGGCTTCCAGCCCCTTGAGGAATCGATCCGCATTTTCGTTGGACCTGTCCTTCACGTTTTCCGGTAGCTGCTGCTCACCCTGCCGTAATTTAAAAGGCGCCTGTATAAACAGAAGGGGAATATCAAGTTCATCCAACTTCGATTTTAGTAAATACATACTCTCGAGCTCGTCCGTAACATCCTGTTTCGGCACAGAATATGAAATCTGCCCATATTTTGTCTTGTACAAATTTCCATACCCAATGTCTGTAATCACCTTTTTTCCAAGGAAATTCTGCACCCATCCGTAAAAATCGATGTAATTTTCTCTTTTATATGTATCTTCATCGATGACCTTTTCGAAGCTTTTAATCGCACCTGCAAGTCTTTCGATGATCGGGGTTCCCGGCAATACGTTTGTCCTGTAGTCGGTCAGAAACTCATCCTTTACGTTGTGACCGGTAAAGAGCAGTCCGAAAAGCATTCCGAATATGACGACAAGGAATACAACCGCTGTAATTTTTTCTGCTTCATGCGTTTTAATTAGGTTTTTCAATCTCATTGCGCATCCTTCCCTGTTCTGTTGATTGTCCTGCCTAAAATTGATCAGCTTCCTTTAAAAGTTAAAATAGATAAATGGGTTGTAAGAGCCTTTTACGATGTAGGACATGGCTGCAAAAAACAAAACCATCAGCACCGAAGGATATGCGAAAGCCGTCAAGCCCGTAAGCGCAGCTGACCCATCGGTCCTCTTCTTCTCAATCCATGCTGCAAGCCACTTGGATACTGGCATGGAAAAGAGGATTCCCAGCATCAGAAACACCTTGTTTTCAGCTAAGTAGACAATCGAATTACTGTCCATGAAAGGTGCTCCGCCTAAGAACAGCATTGTTTTGATATAAGCAGCGGCACTGCCTATGGAAGCTGCCCGAAACAGAACCCATCCAAATATCACCAGAAGCATTGTATAAATATGTTTCAACGCAGCAGCAACTGCACTTCCTGTGCCTATGTCTTCAAAGCCAGTCAGCTTCTCAAGAGAAATAGACACAAAATAAAGCAAACCCCAACAGATAAAGGTCCAGCTGGCGCCGTGCCAAAGTCCAGTCAGCGACCACACCACAAACAGATTAAATATTACTCTTCGCTTTGAATCGACTCTACTGCCTCCCAGTGGGATATAAACATAATCTCTGAACCATGTTCCAAGGGAAATATGCCATCTCCTCCAAAATTCAGAGGTGGATTTAGAAATATAAGGATAATTGAAATTTTCGGGAAAATGAAAGCCAAACATTTTGCCGAGTCCGATAGCCATATCCGAGTAGCCGGAAAAGTCAAAGTAAATCTGAAGCGTGTAAGCGACGGCACCGAGCCATGCAAAGGTCACAGACAGCTCTCCGCCGTGGAGCGCAAATGCCCTGTCAGCGATCAATGCAAAGTTATTGGCCAATAGGATCTTTTTCCCGAATCCAATCAAAAACCTGCAGACGCCCTGCGAAAAATCTTCAAATGTTTCCTTTCTGCCCATGATCTGATCAGCAATCACTGAATATCGCAGGATCGGACCCGCTACCAGCTGCGGAAAAAAAACGATATACAAACCCACATGGAAGAGATTTTTCTGAACTGCAGCTTTCCCCCTATAAATATCGATTACGTATGATATTGCATGGAATGTAAAGAAAGAAATCCCAATGGGAAGTACGATTTTAGCAAGGTTGAAATCTGTTCCAAAGAACCGGTTGATATTTTCAATGGTAAACATCAGGTATTTAAATATGTAAAGAATGCTCAGATTGAACACCACCATCAGGAACAAGATTCCTTTGGATCGGGGCTTGTTCTCGCGGTTATGGCTTATGGCAATGCCAAAAATCCAGTTGACGAAAATGGACAGCATCAACAGAAAAACAAATTTCGGTTCTCCCCAGGCATAGAACACCAGACTTGCAAGAAGCAGAAATAAATTCTGCAGCTTGCGGTGATTTTTTAAAACCGTATAATAAATCAATAAAACAACGGGCAAATAGCAAACGATAAAAACAATCGATGTAAAAAGCATTATAATTCTCCTAAAGCAAAACACAACATAATCCGTCGAATATTGTACCATATTGCGTATTAAATTTAAACATCAATCGATATATATCAAAAAAATAAAAAACGGGAAACCCGTTTTTTATGATATCTTTTTGAGATATGGATCTGAATTAAAAATATGAAGAAAAAAGTATGGAGGACGAAATCAAAGATTTTCCTCCACACATGGAATACATCAATTGTCTGAGTCTTTTTTCTCGTCGCCGAGCAGTTCTTTCCTTGAAAGGTTGATTCTGTTCTGACTGTCAATCTCCGTCACTTTGACTTTTACGATGTCTCCGATGTTCATAACATCTTCAACTTTTTCCACTCTCTCTTTTGCCATCTTGGAGATGTGCAATAAACCTTCTTTGCCAGGTAGAATTTCAATGAAAGCTCCAAAATTCATGATTCTGGTTACTTTGCCTTCATAGGTCTCCCCTACTTCCACTTCCTTGATAAGCAGTTCAATTTCTCTTACGCCCTTGTCGGCGGATTCCATATCAGGCGCAGCAATATAAACCAATCCATCGTCGTTGATATCGATTTTCACACCGGTCTCTGAGATGATCTTGTTGATAGTCTTTCCTCCTGGTCCGATTACGGTTCTGATCTTGTCCGGGTCGATCTGTAAGGAGATAATTCTCGGTGCATAAGGAGAGAGCTCCTTTCTAGACTCGTTGAGTTCTTCCATCATTCGTTCCATGATGAACATTCTGCCGTCATGAGCCTGCTTCAACGCATCCTCAAGGATCTTTCTCGATAAACCGTGAACCTTGATATCCATCTGAATCGCGGTTATACCCTTGGCTGTACCCGCAACTTTAAAGTCCATATCTCCAAGGAAGTCTTCCATACCCTGTATGTCAGAAAGGATTGCAATCTTACTGGAGCCGTCTGATTCAACTCTCTCAATCAGTCCCATGGCGATTCCCGCAACCGGCGCTTTGATTGGAACTCCAGCGTCCATCAGGGACAGCGTGCTTCCGCAAACTGATGCCTGAGAGGTACTTCCGTTGGAAGATAACACTTCCGATACGACTCTGATAGCGTATGGGAATTCTTCAACGCTCGGGAGCACAGGAATCAACGCTCTTTCTGCAAGGGCTCCGTGTCCGATTTCACGTCTGCCGGGGCTTCTCATAGGTCTTGCTTCACCTACGCTGTAAGGCGGGAAATTATAGTGATGCATATATCTCTTTTCCACTTCCTCACCGATACCGTCGATCGTCTGAGCTTCTCCCATTGGTCCAAGCGTCGTAACAGACAGCACCTGAGTCTGACCTCTGGTAAACAGGCCTGTCCCATGGGTTCTGGGAAGGATGCCGGTTTCACACCAGATCGGTCTGATCTCGTCGGATTTTCTATTATCAGGACGGATTCCGTCATCGAGAATCAGGCTTCTAACCTGCTCTTTTGTAATATTGTATAATACGGAAGCAATATCTTTCGGATTGTCAGGATAAATTTCTGCAAAGTGTTCCTTTGTTTCCTTCTCAACTGCATCCATGTTATCCAGACGTTCCTGTTTATCATAGGTCTGAATTGCTGTCCGCATTTTGTCTGAGGCATATGCCCTTACCGCCGCATCGATATCTTCAGGTACTTTATAAAGCACTATTTCTCTTTTCGGCTTACCGACCTCAGCTACGATTTCTTCGATAAATTCGATGATTTTCTTGATCTCTTCATGAGCGAACATAATCGCTTCAAGAACCGTTTCCTCAGACACTTCATTTGCGCCGGCTTCCACCATCATGATAGCTTCTTTCGTGCCTGAAACAACCAGATGCAGCTTACTTGCCTCTCTTTGCGCAAGCGTTGGATTTACAACAAAATTACCATCTACCAGACCAATGAGAACCGAAGCCGTTGGTCCGTCAAATGGAATATCGGAGATGGATAATGCCACGGATGAACCAATCATCCCGACGATTTCCGGGGAACAATCCGGGTCGACGCACATTACTGTTGCTACAACCTGAACATCGTTGTAAAAGCCTTTCGGGAAAAGCGGCCGAATCGGCCTGTCGATCAATCTTGAATTCAGGATCGCCTTCTCTGAAGGTCTTCCTTCTCGTTTTATAAAACCGCCCGGAATTTTTCCGGCAGCGTACATTCTTTCCTCATAGTCAACACTGAGAGGGAAAAAATCGATGTCGGCTCTAGGCTCAGCGGACGCCGTGGCCGTGACATTCACCACTGTATCTCCGTATTTCAGCATAACCGCACCGCTTGCCATCTGGCATACTTTGCCGATCTCGAGCTGCAATAATCTTCCGCCTACTGCGGTTCTGAATGTTCTGTAATCTTCAAATTTCATTAACAACTTCCTCCTGTTAATTTCTTCCTATATTTCGTAAGTGTGCACTACGGCACAGGCGGTTTCCCGCGTTTATTATTTGCGTTTTTCTCAAGAATCGACTTTACCAGAATTCATTGAGCTGTCCGCTAAAATAAAAGCGGGGAATTTCCCCGCTTTTGATTTTCAGAATTATTTTCTTAATCCCAAACGAGCAATCAGATCTCTATAACGTTGAAGATCTTTGTTCTTCAGGTAATTAAGAAGGTTTCTACGCTGTCCTACCATCTTCAAAAGACCTCTTCTGGAGTGATGGTCTTTCTTATGGATTTTCAAATGTTCATTCAAATCGTTGATTCTGTAAGTAAGGATCGCAACTTGAACTTCAGGAGAACCGGTATCTCCTTCTTTTGTCTTGTACTCACTGATAATTTCCGCTTTTTTTGTTTGGTCAATCATTTTTTCTTTCTCCTTTTCTCTCTTTCACCTTTGGCCGTGTGCCTGCGTTGGAGAGTCGCAAGACTCAGCTGAAGGTAAGTATTGACAATAAATACTACCATATCTATTTTTTAATGTAAAGTCTTTTACTTCTTATATTCTACCATTTTTCGAAATATTTTATCCGCATAACACATTTATTTCTAAAAAATCAGTATTCATCGATTTTTTTGTATTGCCCGAAGCGTTTGAAAGAAATCCGGATAGGAAATACTGATGCAATGATGGTTTTGAATCCTGCTCATTCCTTCCGCTGCCAAAGCAAGTACAGCCATGGACATTGCGATCCTGTGATCGTGATAAGATTCAAAATCTGCTCCTTGCAACTCCTTGCCCCCCCGAATAATCAAGCCGTCTTCCGTAGCTGTAACATCCGCTCCTGCTTTCTTCATCTCAGCCGCCATAGCATCAATGCGGTTGGATTCTTTTACCTTTAATTCCTCTGCATCCCTGATCACAGTGCTTCCTTCCGCAAAGGCCGCCGCGACAGCCAGTACCGGCAGTTCATCAATTAAACGTGGAATGAGATCTCCTCCGATTTCTGTTCCTTTGAGAGAAGAGGATTTTACGATAAGATCACCCGCAGGTTCGATTCCTTCTCCTGACTCTTCAATCTTAATAGATGCGCCCATGGATAATAGTACGTCCAGAATCCCAGTTCTTGTTGCATTCAGACCGACATTTCTAATACGTAATTCCGAATTCGGAACAATCAAGGCGGCAACGATAAAAAAAGCCGCCGAAGAGATATCGCCTGGAACCGTTATTTCATGTCCGAACAATTCTTCCACTGGATTGACGGTAATCCGGTTCATTTCCGAGGAAATATTTCCCCCAAATCCGTTGATCATCAGTTCCGTATGATTTCTTGACGGCCTGGGTTCAGTAATCAAAGTATTGCCTTGAGCATAAAGACCCGCTAAAATCAGCGCAGATTTTAGTTGTGCGCTTGCCACCGGAAGTTTATATTCGATTCCTTGAAGCGCCTTTCCATCAATGGTAATCGGCGTATATCCGCCATTTGTACCATTGATTTCTGCTCCCATTTCCCGCAGCGGATTGATGACTCGATCCATTGGTCTTTTTCTGATGGAAGCGTCACCATCAAGAATACTTTGAAACCGTTGAGCCGACAGCAAACCGCAAAGCAACCTTGTAGTGGTTCCCGAGTTTCCTGTATAGAGCAGTTCTTCAGGCTTCTTCAGCCCGTTCAGCCCTTGCCCCGTTACTGTCACACGATTTCCGTCGATATCAATAGGGACGCCCATTTTTCGAAAACAATCGATAGTTGACAAGCAATCTTCTCCCATTAAGAAATTCTGAATGCTGGTTTTTCCTTTTGCAATTGAACCAATCATTACAGACCGGTGAGAAATAGATTTGTCCGGCGCTACGTCAATCGTACCTCTTAAGCCTTTTGATGCTTGTATTTCCATATATAAACTCCTGTATCTCCGCTTCCTGACGCCGGCGTTAATACCGGGAAGCAATGCTTAATGCGGCTGTTCTTTGCTCTGATAACTTCCAATGATCTTTACAAAAGGCATTTCTTCCTTTAGCTGGTAGAACAGCGCTCTGATCCTTTCGTCCTTCAAATTGCCCGTAAAGTCTACATAAAAAAGGTATTCCCAGGGGCTTTGTCCGTCAGGTCTTGAGTGAATTTCCGTAAGATTCACTCCGTAATCTCCGAAGATTCCCAGAACGCCTGCGAGACTGCCGCTTCTGTGCGGGCAGGAAAAGACGACGGCGATTCTGTCGTGGCTGTCATCAACAATCAATTTCCTCGATACAGCAACAAACTTGGTCGCATTCTCTTTGTTATGATTAATTCCTTCCGCAAGAACCGACAAGCCGTAATTTTCCGCAGCCTCCTTGGAACAGATTGCAGCGCAGTGTTTCTCCTTGCGTTGGGAAATTTCCCGAGCCGCAACGGCGGTATTGCTGCTTTCCTTTGGGGTAATGCCGTTGGCTTTTAAAAATTCCACACTTTGGGCAATCGCCTGCGGATGGGACCACGCTTCTTTTATATCAATAAGCTGTGCTCCAGTGGCAGCGGCCAGGCAATGATCAACCTTAATGATATCACAGTAATTGATATAAAGATCATGCTTTAAAAGTAAATCGTAAACCTCATAAACGCCGCCCGCCGTAGTATTTTCCAGAGGGACTACGCCTGCCTGGACATTTCCGCTGCTGATGCTGAGAAAAACATCCTCGAAGGTATCAACGGAGCAAATTTCCGCCGTTGGAAAGATATTGCCTGCTGCAATTGCCGAATAAGCACATGGAAGTCCCTGATAGGAAGCGCTGTGAACTTCAACCCTCTCTTCCCGATATTCAACTTGGAAAGATGCGCCCAGGTCTAATAACTTCCGATATTGTTGCGTCCGGCTTACCTCCATCAGCTTTTTAATAAAAGAAGAGTAGGCAGGTTTTAACCCCTCCTCGATATCTGCGGTAAGCTGTTCGATTACCTCAACTTCCCGTTCCGGTTTCAATATTTTATCCCCGGTCCGAAGTTTATTCTCCGCGATTGATTCCGCCAGTTCCATTCTTTTCATAAAAAGATCTTTTAATTGCAGATCGATCTCATCTATTTTTAATCTCAATTCATTTAGCATCATACCCAAAAGCCTCCAAATATAAATCCATCAATGCGATTGCCACAGCAGACTCAATAACAACAGGTGCCCGCATTGCGATACAGGGATCGTGCCTCCCGTGAATTTGAAGAAGCTCCTCTTCTCCAGTCGTTAGATTTAGCGTTGCCTGTTCCTTGGAAATAGAGGGAGTCGGCTTGATCGCCGCACGAACGGTAATTGGCATACCCGTTGTAATTCCGCCCGAAATGCCTCCGTTATAATTGGTCTTCGTTTCAATCCGTTCTCCGTCTTTACAATAGCAGTCATTGGCCTGTGATCCCCTTTTCTCAGAGATTGTAAAACCACAGCCAAATTCGACGCCCTTCACTGCAGGAACACTAAACAATACCGAGGCAATACGGCTTTCCACATTTTCAAACATCGGACTTCCGATACCCGGTAAAAGACCTGTCGCGGCACATTCTACAACCCCTCCGACAGAATCAAGATCTCTTCTCGCCTGATCGACCGTCTCCTTCATTTTTTCTGCCGCTGCTTTATCGATGACCGGAAGCGCTGCCTGCTGCAGCTCAGCCAAAAGGCTACCGTTTACCTTTGCCAGATCAAAAGGCACATCTGTAATTTCACCGATTCTCAGAATATGAGAGCCAATTTCGACCTGGTGATTTTCCTTCAAGAAGTTTTTACAAAGCGCGCCGGTAAATACCATAGGAGCCGTCAATCTTCCGGAGAAATGACCTCCCCCCCTAACATCATTAAAACCGCGATATCGAAGCTTTCCGGTATAATCGCTGTGGCTGGGTCTGGGTACCGTTCTCAGATTTTCGTAGTCACCGCTTCTGGTATCCGTATTCCGGATCATCATACAGATTGGTGCTCCTGTCGTGGTATGTTCCCCTGTAGCAAGATTTTTCAGCATCCCGGAAAGAATCTCGGGCCGATCGGCTTCTTTTCTTGGCGTAGTCAAGAGACTCTGACCTGGAGCTCTTCTTGCCAGCTCCCTGTAAATGAAATCCATGTCACAGGAAAGGCCTGCTGGAAATCCGTCTATCACGACGCCGATTCCACTCCCATGGGATTCTCCAAATATTGATATTTTCAAATGGTTTCCCCAACTACTTCCCATATCAATCACCTAACGCTTTCATCATTTGTTTCAGCTCTCCCACCGGTATTTTTCTGACTTGTGTCTTTCCAAAAGCTTCTATAAAAACGAAATGAATGCTGTTGCCTTGTTTCTTTTTATCTGTAAGAAGTGCCTCGTAAACGGCTTCCACCGGATATGTTAAGGAAATCGAAAGGCCATATCGTTGAAGAACTGCAGTCAGTCTTTCATAACTTCCCCTTGGTGTGATCCCGGCGTTCTCTCCCATTTTGACCGCGGCTGCCATTCCGATTGCAACTGCTTCGCCGTGAGAGAGCTCTGTATAGTTGCCAAGCTTTTCGACACCATGAGCCACCGTATGGCCAAAATTCAGGATTCTTCTAAGTCCTTCTTCCGTTTCGTCCTCTTCTACAACCTTGATTTTGATGTCGACGCAGCGTTCAATCAGCGCTCCTAACTCATTAGTGCGATTTTGCCCGCCGCCGCAGTCCATTTGCTCCGCAATTTTTAAAATGTCCTCATCCCAGATGCAGCCGTATTTGATCACCTCAGCCATTCCGGAAATAAAAACATCTTCTGGCAGGCTTTCAAGAACCGCTGGATCAATGAGTACCATGTCCGGCTGCCGAAAGGCGCCTACCAGGTTTTTCCCCTGTGGCAGATCGACTCCTGTCTTGCCTCCAACGGAAGAGTCCACCTGGGCCAGCAGCGTCGTCGGTATCTGAACCAGATGCCTCACGCCCCTCAAATAGGTTGCTGCCGCAAATCCCGCAATATCACCCGTTACGCCTCCTCCCAGCGCCACGATCATATCATTTCTGCCAAACTGCCGATTGCTTAATGTATCATAAATCTGGGAAATCGTATTTAGGTTTTTCGATTCCTCACCAGCGGGGATAATGTAGTGAAACACCGGAAGATCAAGACGGAGCAGCTCCTCTTCCACTTGCTGAAGATAGAGCTTAGCAACATTTGAGTCCGTGATTACACAGACTGCAGACGGTGTGCGGCCGCCTTCAAACAGCTTCCTGAAATGCTCCGCTGCTTGTTTCATCAGATTCCTTCCGATCAGGATCTTTGATCGATTATGTTTACCGTTTAAGATCAATTCTTTCATCATTACCTCGTTATAACTCTCTGTCAACCACAGCCGCCAAAGATTTCAGTTTTTTCATCGTACTTTCGAACATTTCGTAAGTCAAGCTTTGTGCGCCGTCGCTCAGGGCATTTTTCGGATCGTTGTGAACTTCGATCATCAAGCCGTCGGCTCCTGCGGCGATTGCCGCCATGGACAGTGATTCCACCATCCAGGCCATACCGGAAGCATGGGAAGGATCGATGATCACGGGAAGATGGCTGAGCTTCTTCAGCGCGGGCACCGCACTGATATCCAGCGTATTTCTCGTAAAGGTTTCGTTGGTACGAATCCCTCTCTCACATAATATCACATTTTCATTACCGCCGTTTAAAATATATTCCGCCGACATGAGAAATTCTTCCAGCGTATTGGAAAATCCTCTCTTGAGGAGTACAGGAATTCTAGCCTTGCCGAGCTCGATGAGCAGTTCGAAGTTCTGCATATTTCTCGCTCCGACCTGGAAACAATCCACCTTACCGATGAACTTTTCCACGTGCATCGGATTGGTAATCTCTGTTACGATAGGAAGCCCCGATTCCGCTTTTGCAACGTTGAGGAGCTCCAGTCCTTCAGCCTTCAAGCCCTGGAAGGAATATGGGGATGATCTTGGCTTCCACGCACCGCCTCTGATAATAGAAGCGCCGGAGCCTTTAATATGCTTAGCAATATCGACGATCTGTTCTTCACTTTCCACGGAGCAGGGACCTGCCATAACGACCAGTTTTTTCCCGCCCACATTAACTCCGCCGATACTGACTGTGGTATCTTCGGGATGCATTTTTCGGTTTGCCCGTTTATAGGGCTCCTGAACCTTGATGATGCGGTCCACATGCTCACTGAGAAACGCCGAATTCCTGTCTACAGATGAGGTATCTCCTACTACGCCAAGGATCGTGGTCTCCGCACCTACGATCGGGCAGACTTCCACATCATAGCGGCTTAACCATCCGGATATTCGATTGATATCCTCCTGTGTCGTTCCATTTTTTAATACAATAATCATTTTATTCTCCTTTTCTGGTTTTTTAAGATCTAGCTTCCGGGCTGATGCTTATGATCAGTTGCAATCTCAAACCCGTCTTTACAATTCAGAAAAAGCGTTGAAATAAACAAAAAACCCCTCGCCCCTCTATGTAGGGACGAAAGGTAATTAATTTCTCTTCCGCGATACCACCCAAATTCAGCACTGGATAAGCACTGCTCTCTTTTTCAAATACAAGCTGCCGCTTTATATTCTATCCCTGTAACGTGGGAAAACGCCTAAGCCTACTTGAACTGTTCAGCCAGGAGCTCAAGAGGGAACTTCAAAATAATTTCTCTAATATCCACTTCCAGTCAATGATGGATAATCCCTGATAGGTCTGTTATTTTTACTTTCCTCTGTCATCGCTTTTCCGATATTGTTTAATTATACATATGCTACTCGGTAATTCTTTGATTGTCAAGAGTAAAAACAAAAAAATATTTTATTAATTTTCTCACTTGTCTCCAGCAGAACATAGCATTCTCCTTTTTTTATTTATAGCCTTTGACTTTTACAAACACCTTTAAATACACCATAATTTCTTTTTTTATTCTTTTAAAAATCTTGCCGATTTTCATTATATCATCTCCCCCTTCTGATTTTAATTTTACTAACAGCGACAGGAAGAATAGTTCATTTTAACTCCTCGCACCTAACTTGCCAATAATAAAGACACTACGATGCTTATACACCATATAACTTGCCGAATTTATCGTTGAGATAATCTATAAAGTATTTTGCACTCAGTTCCTCGTCAGTAACTTTCTTAATTAGTTCTGCCGGCTTTAATATTGCACCGTATCGGTGAACGTTTTCATTTAACCATTTCGTAATAGACGAAAAGTCTCCACTGTAGATTTTTTGATTCCAATCCGGAGTTTCCTCCTTTAGCTTATTAAAAATTTGCGCCCCATACAGATTTCCGAGTGCATAGCTTGGGAAATACCCAAAATCACCGCCGGACCAATGTACGTCTTGCAATACGCCGTCAGCATCGTTTTCTGGTTCCACACCTAAATACTCTTTATATTTTTCATTCCAAAGCCTAGGAACATCATCAATATTAATGTCACTGTTGATCAGGAGCTTTTCCATTTCATAGCGAATGATGATATGAAGGCTATAAGTCAATTCGTCTGCGTCAATCCTTATTAAAGATGGCTCCACGCAGTTGATTGCCCTATAAAACGATGTGAGATCCACCCCCTCAAGCTCCTGAAAGGTTTTTTGAAATCTCGGATAAAAATAGCTCCAAAACCCCAAGCTTTTCCCAAGGATATTTTCATAAAACCGTGATTGCGATTCATGTATACCCATTGATGCACCTGAACCCAAAGAAGTTCCTTCAAGTTCATCCGGAATATTCTGTTCGTAGATTCCATGGCCGCCTTCGTGAATCATAGAAAAGATTGCAGGTCTAAAATCCGAAGTATCATATTTCGTGGTTATCCTGACATCCTTATTCCCAAAGTTCGTCGTAAAAGGATGCTCAGACTCATCAATTCTTCCTCTTTTCTCGTAGTCATAGCCGATCTGCCCTAATACGATTTCCCCTAATGCTCTCTGACTTTCAACGGAGTAATAACCCTTCAAAAAAGTATCGTCCGTTTTAATACTTGCATTTTTAATTCTTTGAAGTAAATCAACGAGCGCTTCTCTCAATTCTCCAAATACTGCGTCAAGCCTTTCGGTTGTCATTTTAGGTTCATAAATATCTAAAAGGCCATCATACTTGTTTCCCGCAAAACCCCAGTATTCTGAAAATTTCTTATTGTAAGCAATCATTTTAGCAAGGTGCGGCTTGAAAATTGAGAAGTCCTTCTTCCTTTTTGCCTCCTCCCATGCACTTTGAGAAAGCGCCTTATCAATTTCATATTGAACATATTCGGCTTCCGGTATTTTCGTTGCGTAGTTATAATCCTTTGTTATATTTTCTACCATTGCTTTGGTTAAATCATCTAAATCATCAATTCCACTAAAATAATCGATAAACGCTTTCATTTTTTCCGACGTGGTGAGCTTGTAGCTCTCCCCTGTTAAATATCCGATCATTTCGCTTCTGTATTCAATTGCATCTTTGGGCATATTAACAACGCTATCCCAGTGCAACAAAGAAATCGAACTGCCCAGATACTCCACTTTTTTAAGATATTCCTTCAATTCTTCTATTTTATTTAATATTTCTTGATTCATTTTATCTCCTTTTATTCGAGATTGTTTTTTAAGTAATCCCTTATCCCTTCAAATTTCTTATTGAGAATAAAATATGCAATTTTCTCTTCAATTCCACCACTCTTGCCGGTCAGGTAACAGCCAACAATAATATTCCCGTACTGGGACTTATTATCCTGATACTCAACAATGCACATATCATTTTTCTTCAGCATAATTGAATGATTATTTGGATATATCCTCCAAAGGCAATTTACACTTTTTCTCTACCAAATTGTACCATAACGAAAGACTAAAGTAGCTCATATTTTTATAATTTGGTAAATAAATTTGGAAATATTAATTATAACAGTACGAAATACTGAAGCGGGGGGCTTGAAAAAAATAGTCAAAGCTCTACACTTTAATTATTGACTGTTTTGGTTAAACCAATTTGATCAGGAGATTTTTTTGTATGAACGAAAAATTTAATGAATTACCGATAAAGCGGCAGCTGGCAATTCAAACTTATGTTTTTTAAATATCTTTATCTATACGCAGAAGATTTGATGCGTACCGCCGTAGAACAATAGAAAATACGCTGCAGTTTACTAAACAAATCTAGTAACGCTTAGTAATAAGTTTACTATCTAAGGAGGTTCTTATGAGAATTGCAATATTTACTCTGGGTTCCAGAGGAGATGTACAGCCTTACGTTGCACTTGCAAAGCAGGCGGTAAAAAGAGGGCACAGTGCGGTCATTTGTACGGGCCAGACCTTTGAAAAGCTGATTAAAGAAAACGGAGTTGAATTTGTAAAAGCAGAAAATGATCTAATGGCATTGCTTAAGACCGAGGAAGGAAAAGATATCCTGAATAATGCCGGTAAACACATTATGAAAACAATGCAATATATGAAAAAAGTCATTAAGCCAGCCTATCGGGAAAGTCTGGATCAATTCTGGGCTGCTGCTCAGAATGCCGATCTTATCATTTTTCACCCCAAAGCCTTCGGAGCTGCAGATGTAGCGTTCGAACTTGGAATTCCCTGTATCAGCATACCTCTGGTTCCGATTACCTATCCGATTGAGGAATTCCCGAATCTCGCAATTTCACCTGTAAAAAGCCTCGGAAAGCGGCTCAATAAATTTACCTATAAAATCATGTCCTTAGGTGAGAAATCATATTTAAACGAGATTAATGATTTCAGGATAAAAACCTTAAAAAGAGATAAAAGAAAAGCAGGCCAGTTCACGCACCAAAGAAATGGAGCAGACATTCCGGTCATCTACCCTATCAGCAACGCCTTGTTCCCTGATGTTAAGAGCTGGAAGGACAAGGTATTTCTACCGGGCTTTTTCTTCCTGGATAGCGTCAACCAGGAGTTGGAACAAAACCTGAAAGATTTTATCGCGCAGGGGACAGCTCCAATTGTCATATCATTCAGCAGTATGCCACTCAAAAATCCTGCAGAGTTTAAAACGAAATTAATAAAAGCACTAAGAGAAACCGATAACCGTGCTATCGTGTTAACAGGAGTCAGCGGAATGACTTTTGATGACAATAAAAATATATTAGCTGTATCGCAGGCACCTCACGAACTGCTCTTTCCTCATGCAAAAGGCATCCTTCATCATGGCGGAGTCGGCACCATGGCAACAGCATTAAAAAGCGGAAGACCTCAGCTGATCATCCCATTTTCAGTAGATCAACCTTTCTGGGCTAACAGGCTGAGCAAGATGGGCTATGCATTGACTCCACTCTATGAAAAGACTTTGCAGGTACAGGATCTTGTTCAAAGCTTTAAGGATATGGAGAAGCCGGAGAATATCGCATCCGCCAAGAAAATAAAGGAATTAATTGAAAAAGAGCACGGAACGGATAACGCGATTGACTTTATCGAAAAATATCATCAGGATTGGGATTCGGGAATTAACTGAGTCCCAAAGCCTTTTTTAAATCTGCGATATACCTCGCTTGTTGTTTCTTTAAATACATGCCGACAAATGGCTTCATGATTGCCTTTTTAACCGTTATATCCTCCGTAAAATCAACGGTTGTTTTTTCATCTTCATATGAAAACAATCCAACCCAATGCCCATGCATATTTTTCTCCAGGTATAATTTTCAAGTGAAGTCACTAGACTCCATACCGTATCTAGATCCCTGCATAATACAGCTTTCATATTTGCAATTGTCATAAGATTTCTCCAATCAAACTATTCAGTTTCATTAAGCTTTAATTTGCTTTTGCTTTTTATCGTTTTGCCCAATGTGGTTATTACAAGGTAGATCACTACGACATCAAGGCAAAACGGCAAAATATTAAAGCTAATTAATTGAAATATCGTCATATGCCATCCTGTATGAGCACCAGCAAAAGCACTTTTGAAAACCGTTAAAAAGCTCAAGGGGTATCCTAGTCCTATTTCATTTCCAACAGCTTTAAAAGGCAAAAATAAACTTGCCATAGTAATCACAAGCGAAATTCTAATTCTTGCGTTCCTTCTTTTTATTTCATCAACTTTAGTAAATTTGTCGTCCATTTTTCACCTTCTTCTTTTCACCTTCTTCTATAAATCGTTGCCTGCACTCCATTATAAAATAGTCAGGGCTGAACTTGAGTTTCCAAGTCGAATTCCCGTTCCTGCTCTCCACGTTTTCTAACGATGATCTTAGAATGACAATCAAAGGGTAAATTGAAATTTTAAACAATTAGTAGCATAGATTCTTCCTATTTTTCCTAGTCTGTTGCATAAACGGGATCAATGGTAAACCCGTCCTCTTGTCAACCGCCTTTACGAAACCAGCATAACGGCCCAGACTACAATGGGCATC
Organism: Anaerovoracaceae bacterium; assembly: GCA_963676445.1. Taxonomy (GTDB): domain Bacteria; phylum Bacillota; class Clostridia; order Peptostreptococcales; family Anaerovoracaceae; genus Anoxybacterium. Next base: position 4,651,173 of record OY781100.1, on the reverse strand, counting down.
GTAATGACAGACAGAAAATTGGTCAGTACTACACCCTTGCTCGCAAGCTGGTCATCAAGTCCGTAGTTCATGGCAAACGCCCCTGCTGTCAATGCTACCGGCGTACCCAGCAGAATTGCCGGTATGGCGATCAAATATTGATTCAGATGAAACAGCGGTAGAATGAGCAGTACCGCAGCAGGCAGTACGATCAGCCTCAGGAAACTGATAATCCAAATATCAACGGGGCGAATGAGTTCCCTGAGAGGAATCTGAGCAAGACTGATTCCGGTTACAATCAGTGCCAGCGGAATCGTCATCTCACTGACCATCTGCATTGGTCTTAAAATCACATACGGCAGCGTTAAATGAAACGAGAACATTGCAAACCCGACGATTGTTGCAATCAAGCCGGGATTGAGCAGGCTTTTCCAGACTGTTTTCTTCGCACCCTTCTGCAAAATGGCGATGCCGTAGGAAAACATCAAAAAAATATAAAACATATTGAAAACTGCCGCATAGAAGACTCCCTCGCTCCCGTAGATTGCATTCACCACGGGAAATCCCATAAAAGAACAGTTCCCAAAGACAAAGGCCCACTTCAAAACTGCAGATTTCTCATGGGGCTTATTCGTTTTTCGTCCCCACCATTCAGTAAGGAGCAACATAACTGCATAAGCGACGACAGAGATTCCCATTAAGGCAAGGCTGTTGTGCATCAGCTCTTTTGTAAATTCTCGATTCATTGATACGATGATCAATAAAGGAAAGGTAATTTTAATAACTAGCGCACTCATCATCTGGGAAGACTGTTGATTAAACAGTTTGATCTTATAACAGACAAAACCCAGCAGCATTAGAAGAATTAGCGCAATAATTTCATTGATGATATTCATGTAGTTCATGGCAGCCTTTCTTTGCTTCCTGCGTGAACAGACTGGTTCCGCAGGTTTTTCTTATCGTGATGTATAGAATTAAAAGGGGCTAATTCTGCCCCCGCTATTCACTTTTCAAATCTGAATCGTGAGTAGGTCCTCAGTCTTATCTTTCATAAAATTGCAGGAATCATAGACGCCCTGATTGTAGAATTCAGATGCCAGTTCCTCAATGATAAAATCAAGAAAGAGAGCAGCAGCCAAATCACCCAATTCTTCATCCCTTTCATTCAGAAAATACCGTTTAATTTCCGTAATCATATGATCTCTTGTTTCTTTTGATAATTTAATCCGTTCTTGTTTCTTCATCTTTTTCTCCATGGCAGTTCGTTATTGATTTAAAAAATTAGATTTTGCTTTATATTGTTGTATTGATTATATCATATGTGCTCAGGACTTGCTTATTGGATCGAAGAATAATCCTCCAAGTTAAACTGAGCCAGTAGTTCCCCTTTATATTTTATGATAAATATCGCATCCAAAGCATGATCCAGAAGTTCCTTCTTCTGCTCTTCAGAAAGAACGTTACACTCATTCTGAAGAGCTGTTTCATATGGTTGCAGATCATATGAAAGTATTATTTTACACTCCTCCTGAGAGCTGAAAAAATCACCTTCCGTCATCAGCCCAAAATCTCCATCAGACGCTCCTTTAATCCCATTGTTCTGATGACCGGTAATTTGGTTCATAATACTGCTCAGCTGATCTCCTAGGATCATCTGTAGATCGACCATTCCCATACGATAGAAATTTCCGTTCTGAGACTTCGCTCTATTTTTAATCGTAAACTCATAAAGCAATTCCTCAGGAGCCTGTTCTGAGGTTCCGTCTTCTCTGCACACAAGCCAACCGTTGGCAATACTGGTATGTATCTTAACCAATTGTAAATCTGGTTTGACAAAATTAAGTTCGCTGAAATAATAGCTTGGAACCTGAATCCCTGACACCTGATCCCTTAGTATCTCCAGGAAAGCGGTTTTATTAGTGATTTCTGTTACTGGCTTCAGTTGTATCTGCTGCATTCGATCATCCGCTTCCACCGTCACTGTTGCATAGGCATTATCTACACCATCCCCAGCAGGACTTCCGTAAATTGTTATTGCCTGATATAAATTCTCTGGCTTTGCCAGAAATCCGACGAGTTCTGCTTTCGAAGACGTTCTGCCTCCACCCAAGCGAAACACCGTTTTTTCCAGTGATTCATCATAGTTTTGTTCCTCGAACCCACCACTGCCGAAGCTGTCTTTGTAACTGATTTTCAAGTTCTTAATATCAGATAGTTCCGTGATATCTTTCTTAAAGGCAATGGTTAACAAATTTGATTTTGACTTCTTAGCATATTTTTTTCCATTTTCTTCCGGAAACGTAGTGGTGAAGGTAATCTGATAATCGACCATCCACTCCTCGTTTTCTCCCCTGAGCAAATAACTGCGCTCACTGGAAACGTCATGCGCGCATCCCATCAACATAATTCCTGTCAGGGATAAAAAAAGAGTCAGAACAAAACAGCGGGTCATGAACATGACCTTGTTTTTTCCTGATCGAACAAGCTTTTTCATGCTGATCTCCTCCAATCCTATGACCCACTGATTAACGTTTCAAAGATACAGAAGGTACTCATTAGAAGAGAAAGTCCTGTTTCCATCAAAACTGGAATAGGTACCCTCTCTTTGGAATTCAAATCCCAGCTTTTGAAGAATTCGACGGGAAGCTATGTTTGCAATTGCATGAGTGGCATAAATTTGCTTGATCTTCAACTCGACCCTGGCAAATTCTATAATTCTGCCCGCTGCCTCAGTGCCATAACCGCAACCCCAGCAATCTTTCGAAAGATTATATCCAAGCTCATACATCTGGTTCTGATCCGAATAGACCAATCCCCCGGAACCGATCAGATGCTGATTTTCTTTTAACACAAATCCCCAGTTGAACATATCTTCCTTCGCGGCCGAAGCCTCTTCACCTTCAAGCCATTCTCTTGTTTCCTCAACATTTTGATGACGATTCCAACGCATAAAGCGAGCGACTTCTGTATCTTTGGTCCAGCCCTTGAAGACAGCTTCTGCATCAGAAGCCTTTAGCGGCCTCAAAATCAGCCGTTCCGTTTCTATTATCGGTGTCATCATACTCAGCCCCCCTTTCAGGCTCTATAAAACACTTTTTTTCTTTCTATGGCTTCTCTAATATGAAATCCTTCATTGATATGAACGATCTGATGCCGGGTGATAGGCATTAGAATAATACCGGCAACATCCTTCTTCCCCCAAAAGTCCAACAGCCAGATGCTGTCAGGATGTTCGGTTACGCCATGTTGGTCCAGTATCTTTCCAAGGCCTTCTGCTTTAACCTTTCTCTTCATATCCTCAGCTTTCAGTTTTTTTAAGACCTGCTGTGTCTGTGTTCCCACAGCATTATGTGCCAGATATCCCATGCAATGGTCGCATCTTTTTCAGTCGGCATAATAGCAAACTCATTCTGCTGTAGACCGCCCCATAGCCGGTCCATCAACGTCAATTCTCTGCAATCACTTATTTCCGCAAAATGTACCAATTGATGCATATTGATAAAAAGTTCCTGCGATTCAGGATACCGCTCCGACTTACGTATGATCTCCTTCAACTGCTTTTGTTTGATATTCCATTCAGAGGTGATGCTCATCTCTTCCCTTCTCCTGATCAATTATTACATTTCACCCAGTTCATCACAAGCTCCATTTCACCGGTATTTTCATCCACTTGTTCCGATTCAACATCAAATCCTTCCCTCAGATAAAAATCTACGGCCCTTGTATTCTTTTTATATACATGCAGTGATAATTCAGAATGAGTTTCTTTCACATAGTCAAGCAGCGCTTTTCCGATTCCTTTGGATTGGCTGCCTGCATTCACAAAGATTCCCGCAATGTACTGTTCCACCAGCCCCACAAAGCCTTGGATGGTATAGTTTTGTTCATAAACAAACAGCTCGGAGTCCGGCAGCATTTCCTTAACAAGTTCGTAATTGCTTTCCCAATAACTTCGATCTATGAAATCATGTGCTTTCACATTGGTTTCAAGCCAGATGTCCATCACGCGATTTAATTCACTCATTTCAAATTTTCTAATCATTTTTTGCTCCTTTTATTAACGTCTTTTACTTATCCGCCATTTCGGTCCCCTCCTCATTCTGAATAGGGACCATATCGATCTGTTTCCTATCGTTAAGAAACAAGTACATGACCGTCGTTGCAATTCCGCCGACAGGCCCAGCCAGAACCTGAAAGATTACTTGCAGAACAGCAAGTGATATAATGATTCCGGACTCCGTATAGCGCTCTGCCAATTGACTCAATACGTCTGAAAACACCATGATAATGCCTTGGGTTAGCGCGAGAACGGAAAGAACACTCCAGAAGTAACCTTTGACCAGCAACATACTGCTCTTTAATCCGCCCGAGTCTCCAATGAGAATTGCAGAAGGAATTGCAAGACAATATCTGGCAGCCAGAAAGACCAGCGGAATCAAAAGCAAACCGATGATCCCATATTTTATAACCGCATTTGAAAGGAACTTGTAAGATATCCCGATCCCAATGGCTGGTAGGCACAGAGTCAATGTATAAATAAGCGCGATTGAAAAGTAGATTGCGGCGTAACCTACGGCAACCATTCCCAAAATCGTAATCATTGTCAGCAGTGAAAGAACCAGAAACTGCTTCCATCCAGCGTTCTCAGGAACTAATTCCTGATCCAATTTAACTTCTATTATTCTTATACGATAGAATCCTTTTCCCAGTCTTCAAGATACGTCAACTGCTCCTGTGTATGGAACCAATGCTCACCGCCGTCCATAACCGTCAGTCTGCACTGATAGTGAGTAGAAAAGGAATCTACAGTGCTCCGCTCCGTAAGATGGTCTTCCGATCCAAACAGAATCAACGTAGGTGCACCCCATTTTAAAATCCGATGGCTGCGAACATAACTTAAATATTTCCACGAGAGCGTTTCTCCTATATCGGTAGAAATGACCTGTTCTTTTTCCAGTTGTTCTTCTGTAACACCGGACCATTGCATCATCTTGAAAATCAACGATTCCATGTCTAAGATCGGCGACACAAACAAACATCGATTGATGGATTCTTCTGCAAAAGCAAGCAAAGAAAAATAGGCTCCGATGCTGTTGGCGCGAATGCTGATTTCATCCCATCGTTCCTTTGCAAAGGAGAAAATTCTCCTGAATTCAGACACCGCAGTCCACGGATTGAACGTATCTTTTTCATTGCTGCGTTCCCCATGCTCCGGAAGATCAAAGCTTAACACCTGAAATCCTGCCTCACAGGCTATGGCAGCGAACGACTCGGCTTCCTCTTTTTTTCCACTCTTTCCGTGAATATAAAGATACAGCTTATCTGATGGCTCCCCATAGATTATGGCAGGAATACCTTTTGCCGCTATTATAAATTGCTTTTTTATCACGTTTATCAACCTTTCCGAAGTAAATCAACTCCAAGTTTTACTACCCCTTCTAAAACTTTGTTTTCAGTTTCACCGGAAGAAGTGTACTCCAGAAGACTTATGCCTGCCAGATTAAATTGATTATCAAGCAGCCTCAGTAAATCCAGCAAGCTCTGTGTTTTTAGCCCATTGGGTGCAGGGACCATCACATGAGGAAATTCATTAAGTTCAAGAACATCCAGGTCGAGATGGATATAAAGATTGTCTGACTGCTTTGCTTTGATGGCATTTACAACATGATCCATACTGGAATTGATTTCATCTATAGAAATGACTTGCATTTTTTTCGCATCAATAAAATTCTTTTCCGGCTCATCCAAATCCCGCTGCCCTGCCAAAAGCAGCTGATCAGTTGATAATTTAGAAAATAAGGTATTTATGATCTCTTGATTGCCATCCCCCAATAGAGTTCTGAGGGGCATTCCATGAAAACACTTGCTCGGCGATAATTCAGGAATATTTAAGTCGCCGTGTGCATCCAGCCACAATACAGTGAGATCGCCATTGAGCTTGTGGTTCAAATAAGAGACCGGAACGATTTCCACGTCACAGCCTCCCCCAACAGTAAAAATACAGTCCGGTGCTTCTGATGCTACAATTGAACTTGCGTCTTTCAGCTGACTGAGGATTTGCTCATATCCTAAAATATTGTTTTCGACGGGACTGATGTCACCGATGCTCACAGGAACTTCAATAAAATCGAAAGTAGTGAGATACTTATCCTTAATTTCCAGCGCTCCTATTAGTAATTCCTTTCCCCTCCCCGCTCCCTGCCACTGGGGATAAAATAGATTCAATTGTTTCTCTTTCATTGGACTCCCTTTCAATCATTTTGTTCTATTCTTTCTTCAGCGTTTCCCTCCATTGCAAAGTCTGTTCTGAGTTTTAATCTAGTATCAGCGATTCTTGAATTTCCCTGAAAGGATAGCCTGCTGCAATATATGCCCTTCCATTCGATTTAAAAGATCCCGCTTTCTGCTGCTTGAACCCAAATCTATTTTACAATCCAGTATATAAATAGTAAACACGTATGTATGGAGGGTTTTCAGCGGCGGTTTCGGGCCTTTATACCTGTTTCTGCCGTAAGCAATTCCCTGTATGGCTCCGCCCAAGCTGTCCACAGTTGCACTACGGGGTATCCCTTCCGGAATAACCTCTTGTACAGGGATATTCCAAATCACCCAGTGGTTGTAGTTTGGGAATAAGGGATGGGACGCATCATCACACGTAATGGCGATGGACTTTGCATGATCGGGGATTCCTTTTAATTCAAAATCAGGCGACAAATCCTCTCCTCGGGCAGTGTATCTGATCGGCATGAGATCGCCTTCTGCAAAGGCTTTGCTCTTAACTGTCAATAATTCCATGTTTGTTGTCCTCCAATGAATAAACTGATGATTCTATAGCCATACAGCCCAGTCTCCATAATCAAAGGTTCCGCTTCCATGATGCAGCAGCCCTCCTGCTTTGAGATCCCGCAAAGCATCGCGCATCCGATTCAAAATTTCTGGCTGAATATCCAAAGAGTGATGGGCGGGGAAAACACGCTTCACCGGCAATGCGGAAATCCTCTCCAGAGAAACAAGATAAGCTTGCGGATCTGTGGATGGGTAGTATGCAAACAACGTGTCTTTATACACCAAATCACCTGTAAAAAGATAACCGCGATTCTTTTCCCAGAAACACATATGTCCCGGGGAATGTCCGGGTGTATGGAGAATCTGAATGCAGCGGTCTCCGAGGTCAATCATTTCGCTGTCCTGAAGAACTTTTGTCGGTGTCCCCTGAAAGAATTCATAACCATTAACATCGTAACCTTCAGGAAGATCACAGCGATCAACGACCATATCTTTGATCTGTTCCATGCTCAGAGGGAACTCTCCGTTGAGCCAATTGAGTTCATCCTTATGCGCATAAAAATCAGGAAAATATTTGTGTCCTCCGATATGATCCCAATGGATATGTGTTGCGATAGCAGTAATCGGTTTGTCAGTCAGTTTTCTCACCTCATCATAGATGTCACAGATTCCAAGACCTGTGTCAATGAGAAGGCTGCGCTCAGCGCCGTTCAGAAGATAACAGTGCGTTTCCTCCCAATGCCTGTACTCGCTAATGATGTATGTATCCGCGTCAATACGGTCTATTGTAAACCAGTTATTCATATCTTGATTCCTTTCTAGTTATGCTTGGAATTTGCAAACAGGATTACCCAAGCTAGACTCCTCATGATATCCCCCTAAAGTACCACTACTCCATCTTAAAATCATAAAATTACTTTCTCCACAATAATGTCCTTACAGCTAATGGTTAGTTCATGAATTATCTCTCCGGTAAAAAGCATATGGGCTTCATATCCACTGTAGTTACAATACAATTCCTCATAAAGCCAGACGCTTTCCTCAACCGGACTTTCCTTTTTTATTATTTGTGCATTGTGAAATACAATTTTGTTATACTCAGTAAAACCCCCGCTTGTATCGAAATATAATTCAATATCACTGCCACTTTCAAAGTGAATAACCTTACAATCGTGAAATGCGAATCGTTTACTTAGTTCGTCAGGAACTTCCTGCTTTGCTAGCATTTTTCGAGATTCACTTAAAATTTCATCTACCTTTTTTCCATTTTCCCTGCTATATCTTTTTAATTGGTTAAGAATATCCTTTGTACAATAGCCAAGCGCAAATACTCTCGGATCAGTAATTTGAATATATACCTCTTCTGGTATTCTATCAATAAGATCATTTTCAAAATTTTCTTGTCTCTTGCGAAATTCCTTTTTGCTTTTTTCCGCATCAAAAGGAGGCCGTGAGTCATATTCTTCTATTAATTTCGTTATACGGCATCTTTCTTCATCAGACATATGATAAATCAGCGTTTCTTTCTCTTTTATCTCTTCGCCGTTGATTAATTTATCTGCTGGTACAAAGACCATGCCTTCTTGCTCAAGCATAAAACGCGGATCAACATCGTACACTTCACGTTCCATTTGGATGAACTCTTTTTCTTTTCTTTTATATAGCCGTAGATATAATTGCTCATCTCTTCGAATAGCACCTTTATGTACCCTCAATCCAAAATAAAGATAGGTCTGCTGGCATAATTGGTACCATTCTTTTGTTAAATATCTCATGCTTGCTTTTCTCCCTGATCAATCAGAATTTACAAGTGCTTTTCCAAAATATTTTGGTAAAACATATACTGAAAAAATCTTAATATCCAAAGTACCCCCTCCTTCTGGAATTGGCTCCATATTTTTAACTAATTCACTAAATAGAAGTTAAGAGTTATGCTCATAATCTCATCGACAAATTGCAATTTGTAGCTTCACATTGTTGATATAAACTGCGACAAAAACCAATGCTTATATTGTACGGCTATAAAGAAGATGAGGTATGTCTTTGTTTTTATAACGTCTAATAAACTGCTTGTTAATAGACATGCCAAGTCTTTCAGCCACTTTTCTTGAAGCCGTATTCTCCGGTCGAATTTGCGCCGTAATTTCATCTAGATGCAAAATATTAAAAGCATATTCAACACAAGCAGAAGCGGCTTCAAAGGCATACCCATTTCCCCAATATGATTTTTGATAAATATAGCCAACTCCGACATAGTCTTCATCATCTACTTGTTCAGAAATTAACCCGGTGACTCCAATTAACTTATCAGACGCTTTTTCTATTACTGCCCAGTAACTATAACCGTCCCTATTATATCTCATAATATTTTCGTCAATCCACTGCACTACTTCCTCATCAGAAAAGGCATGTTCCCAAGCATACATGACATCAATGTCCTGCAAAATTGAGCAGACAGAGCAATAGTCATCTGTTTGTATTTTCCGCATGTACAAACGTGGTGTTCGCAAAATAACCATGTCAAAATTTCTCCTTCCAAATATATTTAATCTACCTTTTGCACGAATTATGAACATTGATAAATTCCTGTTTATCTAAAAGTTATACAAATAATCTTCATATATAGAATATTGGTCTATGAAATTTCTTTGAAAGGCCAGTCTTTTTCATAATATTGGTCAGGAACGAAACCAATTTCATCACCAGTATTTTTTAATAAATACCAAGTTGTTATCGCAGAAGTTACTGAATTACCAGTTAGCTCTCTTGCCTTTGTGGCAGGTAAATGTAGATATGAAATTTTCTCTTTCTTTGTATTGTTGATAAGGCAGTATCCAACACCCATATGTAACTCCTATCCCAAAAATTTAGTACTTTATATGATCTTACATATCTTTTTATTTAGAATTCATCAACGGGCACCATTTTGGCGGATTTAATTTATTATTCAATTTCTTTTCTACACGATCTTTACAAAATTCTTTTATGTCTTTCATAATTAATGATTTCTTGGTAATCCGGTATGTAGTAAATGCGCTTGCCAATACTTTTCGCCTTGTTTTTTCCGACAACTCACATCTTGCTTCTGCATATGAATTAGCAAAATTAACAGCTACCTTACAATTAGTACAATCAATGCATTTAACCATTAATTTATCTCCTTAATTGATGAATCTCGCAAAACAATGAAGATTAAGTAAAAAGCCAAACTCATAGACATCATGGGCTTATGAATAAAGTTCATATCTTACTGATTAATCTAGAGTTAAATTGCATCTTGTATCTCTTCACGATACTGATTGCGAAGAGTATTTATCAAGTCAGAGGTAAACAGATCGCTACCTGGAGAGCAATCATTTTCCATGAGAGAAAACAAATAAACTGGTTTCTCTTCATCCTCTACTGAGAAGACTAAGTACGTAGAGTTAGGATATGTAGGCAACAACCATCCCTCATCATCCAAATCCATACCACCTGCAATAAAAGTCTGGACTTTATCAGGAGTAGTGGTATGAAGGCGATAATCAATCTGATAAAGATCTAGCTTCTGACTGTCTAAATTTTCATATTGGTAGACCATTGATAAACCTTCTATACGCCAGTTATCATAAATTGCAGGTTCTCCAACCATTTGCTGCTCTCCCCCTATTAATTGATAGCACCCCGTAAATTCGCTCCAGTAATCAAATTGTTTCTGCACATAACCTTGAGCCGCGTTCATTACGGATTCCGGAACAGAAATGTCTTCCCCTATCAGCCCTACCGGATTAGAAACAGAACTGTCAGGAGTGTCTTTATTAACTTCTGATACTGGTACATTATCACATGAGCAAGCTGTTGTAACAAACAAAAGCATAAATAACAGTATCAGATATTTCTTTTTCATAATTCCCTCCATTCCCCCGCCTGGTTTTTCAAGCAACTGCAACAACATAATCATTGATATAAACTTGTTCTGTCAGTCTCATATATTATAGCAACGAGCTTGGAGAATCAGGTATTACAATCGCCAAAATGATATAGGTAAATACGCCCACTCCAGTAATGATAAAAAATAACCGTACAACAGTGGCACTCCATCCAAAGTGCTCTGCGATCTCTCCGCAGACTCCTGCGATCACACGATTACTGCGACTTCTACACAGCATTCCTGATTGACTTCCTTGGTAATAGTTGCTCCTGTTGTTCCGTGACCATCTTACCGCAAGAACGATAAAGATGATGGGTAACCGCACTTATTACAAATGAGTTAAAAACATCCGGTTCTTTTTTAATAGCATATCTCCCGTGTTCTTATTTTAGCCTGTTTCCAACAGGCTTGTTTTGCTATACCTATTTTACCAGAAAGTGACATTATATTGCAACGGAGTGTTAAAAACGTCTGTTGCCAGAAATTTGACATTTAAGTTATAAATCAGTTCTTGAATAAGTTAAAACCTGCTAAGAAACTGACTTTCTTAGCAGGTTGTGGATTGTTTATTTATTCTCAGCCCGAAGTGCTGAAAGAGGTTGATGAAAAAAGGTTTTGATTTTCTCAGCGTGTTCGCAGATTGCTTGCGTATCATTGTCATTTTATCTAATAAGAACGATATTTCTTATTAGACAAAAAAAGAAAACCATCAAAATTGAAGTGGTTTTCTCCGTATCACTTTATTTCGCAATATTTCTAATTCTTATTTCCGAGCTGCGTTAATCTGCTTATGGTACCGTTCTGCTTCGGCACAGTCCATGTCAATCTGCTTTGCAAGCTCGTCGACGCTGTTAAATTTGATCTCTGGACGGATTCTTTCAAGAAACTCTACCCTTATCTCCTTGCCGTAAAGTTCCTTGCTGAAATTGAAGATATGCGTTTCAATATTCTTTTTATTGTCACCGATTGTCGGTTTAATGCCTACATTGGAGACTCCCTGATAACAAACCCCGTTATAGTTACAGTAAGTCACGTAAACACCATGTTCAGGAGTGACCATGGTCTTATCTATTAGGATGTTGGATGTTGGAAAGCCGATGGTTCTTCCGATTTTGTTTCCTACGACCACTTCGCCTCCAACAGAATAATTCCTGCCCATATATTTCTTGCATTCGCCCACTCTTCCTTCCGCAATCAGATTGCGGATAAAAGTGCTGCTTACGAGATTTCCGTCAATCTTAAAAGGCTCCAGAAGGTGAATTCCAAACCCATCCTTCAAGCCCGTTTTCATCAGTGTTTCCGGTGATCCTTCCGCTTGGTACCCAAAGCGATAATTAAAACCGCAATAGGCTTCTCTCATGCGAAAGGCTCCAACCAGAAGCTTCTCTATAAACTCTTCTGCAGAAAGGTGCTGAATGATCTCATTGAATTCCAGTGAGAAAAGGTAATCCACACCCATTGACTGAATGATCGCCGCTTTGTCTTCCGGATACAAGATGTTTTTGATAACCGGTTTCCCTGCCAAAACATTTTTTGGATGGTTGGCGAAGGTAAAGACTGCGCTTTTCAGCCCAGCCATCTTCGCACTTTTTACTGTTCTTTTGATCAATTCCTGATGTCCCTTGTGAACACCGTCAAAGTTTCCCAAGGCAACCACAGTTTCCTTGATATTCTTTATTTCATCCAATGTATTAAATTGTTTCATTTTCAAAACCTTACTCTAATGTAATGATGATTTTCAAAAACCTTTTCCTTCGCCTGCAATTCTAATCATTGCTTGTTTGAGAATTGCTGCAGCTCTGGATTGGTATTTCTACCGTTTCACTCCGTGACAGTGCTATCAAAGATAGCTCTGTCGCTGAGAAATACCTTTTCCTTCGCCTGCAATTCTAATCATTGCTTGTTTGAGAATTGCTGCAGCTCTGGATTGGTATTTCTACCGTTTCACTCCGTGACAGTGCTATCAAAGATAGCTCTGTCCAATGAGAAAAACCTTTTCCTTCGCCTGCAATTCTAATCGTTGCTTGTTTGAGAATTGCTGCGGCTCTGGATTGGTATTTCTACCGTTTCACTCCGTGACAGTGCTATCAAAGATAGCTCTGTCCAATGAGAAATACCTTTTCCTTCGCCTGCAATTCTAATCATTGCTTGTTTGAGAATTGCTGCGGCTCTGGATTGGTATTTCTACCGTTTCACTCCGTGACAGTGCTATCAAAGATAGCTCTGTCGCTGAGAAATACCTTATCGCCGACGAGTTTTTTAAATTGTTTGCTGTAGAATGCCACACCCAGAAATTCAACGCCTGCTAAAGTAATTTTGCTTCTATCCGAATCGTTTCGGCTGACTTCGGCCAAAACCTTTTGTAGGTCTGGGGCAAAATAAATGTTGTATGCGGTTTTATATTCTTCCCGGATGTTCAGGATGCCAGGGGAGCCATCGTCGGAAGTGCCATTCCAGTCTTTAAACTCCGGTTCTTGAAGAATCGTCACGTCAGACATTCGAAGATGACCGCCATTAGTGAACCATTTCCCCCGATCCGCATTAACAACGGCTTTTCCAAAATGAACGAGAGGATAATCCGAAGTAAGCAGGTATTTCTCAGGGTCGTTATCTCTAAGTTCTTCCAAGGTAACGGAATCCTCCAGCGTAAAAGCCCCACTGGCGGTGCGGACCAGACAACTCATTGCTGCTCCACAGCCCAGGATGTTTCCCGCATCTTTACAGATCGTCCTTATATAGGTTCCTTTGGAACATTCAACGTCAAAGGTCACCCTTCCTTTTTCCTGATCAAAGGATATAATATGAAGACACTTTATTTCAACCTCTCTGGGTTTAATTTCAACTTCTTCTCCCTGTCTCGCATATTCGTACAGCCTTTTGCCGTTCACCCGAACTGCCGAATAACCGGGAGGATACTGGGAAATCAGACCGCTAAAATTCGATAATGCGTTCACAACGCGCTCTTTGTTAGGGTAACCTTCATTTCTGCGGTCCTGAAGAACCGTACCCCATATATCCTGTGTATCTGTTTCAAGGCCAAGCTGCATCTCACACCGATATTTCTTGTAGTCAAGGTCAAGGTATTCTGTAATACGAGCAGCACTCCCAATACATAAAGGAAGTACGCCGACAGCCATTGGGTCAAGCGTACCAGTGTGCCCTATTCTTTTAATCCCTGTAAGCCGCCGTAGAAACTGAACTCCATCGTGTGAAGTCATTCCGGCAGGCTTCAGAACATTGATAATTCCGTCTTTGATCATAGTCTGTCTGATTACTCCGTTTCCTTCACTTTCCCATCGGTTTCCTGAAGTTGCATGATAATTGCATTAGAAATTTGATTCTTGGCTTCTTCCAGAGAACAATGAAGGGTACAGCCCGCTGCCTTTTTATGTCCGCCTCCGTTAAAAGACTGAGCAATAACAGATACGTCACCATAGGTTTTCGCACGAAGACCCACCTTAATTTCCTCCGGTCCGTTTTCCTTCAAGAAAGCAGATATCTCAACACCTCTGATGTTTCTTAGCGTTTCAATAATCCCTTCGGTCTCCTCCATCAATGCCCCGGTCTTATGGAGCATCGCCTGGGTAACCCAGGCGATATCCGCCTTCCCGCCATAAAGCATTTCCAGCGTTCCAATGACCTCGTTCATGATTTTCAATTTTTCATGACGAATATTTTGATAGATCTCAACGCTGATCTTTTCCAAATCAATTCCGATATCAAAAAGCTCTGCAGTAATTAAATGAGTTGACTTTGTTGTATTAGTATATTGAAAATTACCAGTATCTGTAGCAATCGCGGTATAGATCGCCTCCGCAATCTCCACATCGATCTCCACTTCCATTTCTTTTACGAGATTATAGACAATTTCACCTGTTGCAGCTGCATTTTCATCAATATAGTTCATCTCTGCAAAAAAATTATTTGTTCTATGATGGTCGACGCAGATACTTAGCTTACCTGTTAAAAACTTCTCTCTACGCTTAAAAAAGCGTTCGATATCGCTGCAGTCAACGGATATGGAGATATCCGGTTCCTCGATAACATTCCTGTCATATGTGCAATAGCCCTTTTCAAGAAACATGAGATAAGCAGGAATGTCATCCTCTATAAGAATAAAGGCTTGCTTCCCCAGTTTTCTCAATGCGACGCACAAAGCGATGGAAGAACCTAAAGTATCCCCATCCATAATGACATGGGGATACAGTAATACAGTGTTTGCTTCTTTTAATTTAGTCGCGATCTGTTTCAGTGTGCTTTTCATCATCTTCTTCATCCGTTCGTTCTATGCCAAGTTCGTGAATGAGTTTTGAGATATGTCTTCCATATTCTAAAGATGTGTCCATCTTGAATAATATGTCCGGCACATGCCTCAGTTTAATTTGCTTTCCTATTTCTCTGCGAATCAGCCCCTTGGCGCTTTTGAACGCAGCCAGTACTTCATCCTTCTTCTCGTCGCTTGTTTCTTCACCCGCATTGCTACCTAAAACAGTAATATACACGGTGGCATAACTTCCGTCTTCCGTTACCTCGACAGCTGAAACGCTGACGATTCCCGAAAGCCTCGGGTCTTTTATCTCCCGGAGGAGAAGGTCACTGACAATTCTTCTGATTTCTTCACCAAGCCGGCCTGATCGGTATCCTTTTCCCATTTTTGCTCCCTCTTAACATTTTGCCGAGCTCTTCGCCCTTATGCCTCATTTTTCCTTATTTTCTTTCAATTTCTTCCATCTTGAACGCTTCAATGATGTCCCCTTCTTTGATGTCGTTGTAATTCTCAATGCCGATACCGCACTCATAGCCATGCGCAACTTCTTTTACATCATCCTTGAATCTCTTGAGGGATGAGATTTTGCCTTCATGGATTACGATACCGTCTCTTACAAGTCTGATTTCAGCGTTCCTTTGCACCTTTCCTTCCAGTACATAAGCACCACCGATGATGCCCACGCCGGGAACCTTAAAGGTGTTTCTGATTTCTATCTTACCCATAACGACTTCTTTAAATACCGGATCAAGCATTCCCTTCATCGCAGATTCTACTTCGTCGATTACGTCGTAAATTACTCTATAGGTTCTGATTTCAACCTTTTCCCTGTCGGCCAGACTGGTTATAACAGAACTTGGTCTCACGTTAAAGGCAATAATAATCGCACCTGAAGTATTTGCCAGCATTATATCAGACTCTGTAACTGTACCAACTCCGGTATGAATAATTTTTACCTTAACATTTTCATTTTTTAACTTCTCAAGAGATTGGGTCAAAGCACCTACGGAGCCTTGGACGTCTCCCTTAATGATAAGGTTCAGTTCTTTGACTTCGCCTTCCTGAATCTGACTGAAGAGCTGTTCCAGCGTAACACTGGAATTTCTGGCCATAACTTCTTCTCTCAGCTTTGATTTACGGTTTTCCGCAATTTCTCTGGCAATTTTATCTTCTTTAACCGCATTGAATTCATCTCCGGCCTCGGGGACCTCTGTCAGGCCTAAAATTTCCACCGCAGTAGCGGGACCGGCCTTTCTGATCGCATCTCCCTTAAAGTTCGTCATTGCCTTGATCCTGCCGGAACAGGTTCCCGCAACGATGCTCATACCGGCTTGCAACGTGCCGTTCAATACCAGTAGCGTCGCTACCGGACCTCTTGTTTTATCCAGCCTCGCTTCAACAATGGAACCCATTGCCAGACGATTAGGATTCGCTCTTAATTCCAGTACTTCCGCCTGCAGCAAGATCATTTCAAGTAAAGTATCAATTCCTTCTCTTGTTTTTGCAGATACGGGAACACAAATAGTATCTCCTCCCCATTCTTCAATAAGAATTCCATGCTCTGTCAGGTCCTGCTTTACTCTGGTTAGATCTGCACCCGGTTTATCCATTTTGTTGATTGCAACGATGATCGGTATATTGGCGGCTTTTGCATGGCTGATCGCTTCAATAGTCTGCGGTTTGACACTGTCATCCGCCGCAACTACCAAAACAGCGATATCCGTAACGTGAGCTCCTCTTGCTCTCATCGCGGTGAAGGCTTCATGTCCCGGTGTATCCAGAAATACGATTTTCTGACCGTTCGCGGATACTTCAGATGCACCAATATGCTGAGTAATTCCGCCTGATTCGGACGCAGTAACATTTGTTTTTCTGATTGCGTCCAGCAGTGATGTCTTTCCGTGGTCAACGTGACCCATTACGGTTATGATCGGCGGTCTTGATTTCAAGTCTTCATCTTTATCTTTAAAGAGTTCAAGTCCTTCTTCAACGGCTTCCTCTTCGACTTTTCCTACAACAATAGGAACACCAATTTCTTCTCCAAGAATCAAAACGGTATCCTCATCGATATTTTGATTGATATTTGCCATAATTCCAAGCTTCATAAGAGCCATGATAACCTGCGATGTGGATTTTCCAATTTGATCTGCAAAGCCTGCAACTGTAATTGGAACGTTGATGATTTTTGTTCCAGGTGCCAGCTCTTCCAAATTAATTTCCGGTTCAACAGGTTTTGGTGCTGGTTTCGGCGCTGGCTTTGGCTGTGGCTTCGATTTGTGCTGGTTCGGCTTTTGTTGATGCGTATTGTTTGGTTTTTGCGAGTGACCGCCCTGTGTATTTCTTTGCTGTGATGATTGCTGATTTCCTGAGCCTGACCTTTGTTGATGTGCTCCTGGAGAGGCTTGGGAATTATTTCTCTGCTGCGGCTTTTGATTGTTCTGCGGCCGGCTATCAGGCCTGTTCTCTGTTCTATTTTCCGGCCTGTTTTCCGCTTTGCCGTCCGTTTTGTTTTCCGGTCGGGAGTCTGGCCGACGCTCGCTTTTTTGCTGATACGGTCTGGATTCACCAGGTTTTGTCTGTGAATCTCTCCGATCGGTAGATTTTCCTTGCTGCGATGTTCTTTCTCCTGCAGGCTTGTGATCCTGCCGATGCTGCTGTGTCTGATGATTCTGCTGCTGGTTTCCTTGCTGCTGGTGATTCCGCTGCTGTCCCTGTGTCGGTCTTTGCTGCGATTGTGATTGCTGCGGTGTGCTTGCAGGTTTTGAGGTATGAGTCTGATTGCTTTGTGCCGGCCTTTGCTGCTGGGTATGACTCGGCTGATCCGGTCTTCTCGTCTGCGCATGATTCTGTGCAGGCCTCTGAGACTGCGCTGGAGCCGGCCTTGACTGTGACGCAGCCTGATTTGTATGAGTCTGCTGTGTTTGCGACTTCGCTGCAGGCTTTGTATTTCTGGTCTCTGGGCTGGCACTTGGATGTGCGGCGGCTTTCACCACCACCTTAACTTCTTCACTGTTCTGATTGTTTTCGGTTTTTTTCGGAGCAACCTTTACAATTTTTGTTTCCGCTCCGCTCCTGCCCCGTAAAACTGTGTTTCTGATTGCAATAACGTCCATATCTGTTAAAACACTCATGTGGCTCTTTGCATCAATCCCCATGGAATTTATTTTATCTAACATATCTTTACTGGTCATATTCAATTCTTTCGCTAACTCATGTACTTTTATACTGGACATTAGAACACCTCCATTTCTTTCATTTTCCGTCGATTTCCCTTAATATTACATCTGCAAAATTCGCATCGGTAATGCCGAAAACTCCTCTTTCCTGGCTCCCTGTAGATTTTGACAGTTCCTCTGATTTCCCATAGATGCGCAAAGGCACACCATTTTCTTCAGAAAGCTTTGACAGCTTCTTAACCGTATTTTCCGAAAGATCTTCGGAAAGGATCAGCAGTTTCATCTTCCTCTGCTTGATCGTATGCAGGCAGGTATGATAGCCGGATACCAAATTTCGTGATTTGGCAGCAAATCCCAAATAACTATCAACCTTTTTTCTCATGTTCAGCCAGCTCCTTGAATAAATTGTCCAGCTCCGATTCTCCTATTTCAATCTCTAAGCCCCTGCCGATGGCTTTTTTCTTTCTCGCCTTGGTAAAACACTCTGTATTCGGGCATAGATAAATCCCACGTCCATTCGCTTTGCCTGTCAAATCAACCTTCGGACCGCCATCTGATGCAACGATTCGAATCAACTCACGCTTAGGTTTTGATTCCATACACCCAACGCACCTGCGCATGGGAATCTTTTTCGTTTTCATAGAAGCACCCCCTTGTCTGTTTGCACATTATTCGTCCGATTCAACCTCAAAGATTTCGTATTCATCGGCTTCGGTATCTAAGTCACTTGCTGTATCCTCAATACTGGTAAAATCTTTTCCTTCAAGCTCATCTTCATCTTCAAACCCGCCGCCGTCAGGGAAGTATTGTGAGTGACTTTTAATGTCGATTTTCCAGCCGCAGAGCTTTGCGGCCAACCGTACATTTTGCCCTTCTTTTCCTATCGCAAGTGAGAGCTGATAATCAGGAACCACTACCGTGGCTGATTTTCCCTCCTCATTGATGATTACCTTTTCAACCTTTGCCGGGCT
Organism: Anaerovoracaceae bacterium; assembly: GCA_963676445.1. GTDB lineage: Bacteria > Bacillota > Clostridia > Peptostreptococcales > Anaerovoracaceae > Anoxybacterium. Next base: position 4,632,084 of record OY781100.1, on the reverse strand, counting down.
GAGCGCGCTACTGATCAATTTTTCCGGATCATCACTCCAATTAATAATATCAATCTTCTCACCGAAGAGTTCATCAACAATGGTCTGAACTCTCGTTCCTCTTGAGCCGACACATGCTCCTACAGGGTCCACGTTTTCATCAGCTGTGTAAACAGCCATTTTAGTTCTGGAGCCTGCCTCTCTGGATATGCTCTTTATTTCAACAATTCCATCCTGTATTTCAGGAACTTCCAATTCGAATAATCTCTTAACCAAACCAGGATGAGACCTTGAGAGATAAACCTGAGGCCCCTTTGTCGTTTTCTTGACATCCATGATAAACACTTTAATTCTGCTGTTTACCACATATTTTTCTCCTGGCACCTGCTCTGTCGCAGCTAAAATTCCTTCCGTTTTTCCCATGTTAATAAAAACGGTATCGTTGCTGACTCTCTGGATGATACCTGTCACAATTTCAGACTGGCGATTGGAATAGTCGTCATAAATCAAACCCCGTTCCGCTTCACGAATTCTCTGAACCACCACCTGTTTTGCAGTCTGAGCAGCAATTCTTCCAAAGTCCCGCGGAGTTACCTGTTTTTCAATCACATCACCGACCTCATATTTGGGATCGATTTCCCGCGCTTCTTCGATAGACACCTCCACCAGATCATCATAAACGTCATCCACGATGTCCTTTCTCATAAAGACATCAATGTCTCCGGTATCCCGGTCAATATTTACTCTGACATTTTGGGAAGTCCCGTAGTTCTTTTTGTATGCGGACACAAGGGCAGACTCGATCGCCTCAATTAAAAGGTCTTTGGATATTTCCTTTTCCTTTTCTAATTCCTCAACTGCCTTAATAAATTCTCTGTTCATTATGACTCAATAATCCTCCTTAACATTTCGCAACCAGCGGAATTGCAGCAGAAAATCACGATTCCGTAGATTTTCATCGTCTAAAATATAACAGCAAGCTTAGTCTTCGCTACTTTTTCTATTGGTATTTCTATGGTGTTCTCTTTTTCATCCGTTATAATAAGATTGCCGTCTTTTAGACCTTCCAGCTTTCCAAAGTAAGCCTTTTTTCCGTTCAGTCCCTGATATAGGGCTACATCAACAAAACGTCCGGCATACCGGACATAATCGCTGTCTTTTATTAAAGCCCTGTCAATTCCGGGCGAAGAGACCTCAAGATAATAGTTCTGTTCGATTGGATCCAGTTCATCCAGCCTCGAGCTGAGATATCTGCTTACTTTTTCGCAGTCATCGGTGCTGACACCTCCTGCCGAGTCGTCTGCCCGGTCGATATACACTCTTAGGAACCAATCTTTTCCCTCTTTCACGAACTCAATATTATACAGCTCATATCCGTTATTCACAAGAAAGCCGGATAATTCGTCTGCTATGAGATCCTTAATTCTGTTTTTCGCCATACTTACTCCATTGAACGTCCCAAATCCGTTCTCTCCCCTAAGATCATTATACTAAAAGGCTTGTGAAATTCATGCTCTCTGGCAATATGATCACAAAAGTGAAAGAGTGGGATCGCCCACTCTTTTGCTTTTACAAGTCAAGTTTTTTACTACTATTTTACATTATCACAAAAGCATTGATATTGCAAGCTTTTTCTAAAAAAAATCAACTTAATATGGCTTAAAACAAGCATAATTGGTCCGTCTCAGGAAGGTCTGACAACACTCCATGATTCGTCAGTGCTTCAATAGCAGTTTTGTTAACCTTGGCCCTGTTCCTCATGTCGTCGACGGAAATAAAGGGCTTCTTTTCATATTCCACAACGATTGCTTTTGCCGCACTCTCTCCGACTCCGGCGAGAGCAACAAAGGGTAGTAAAACTTTTCCTTCAACGGTAAGAAATCTTGTGGCATGAGACTTTCCGATTTCAGCAGGAGCAAAATCATAACCTCTTGAGTACATTTCATATGCTACTTCCAGCACCGTGACTTCATCTTCCTCTTTTTTGGTGGCATTCTTTCCCTTTGCCTCAATCAGTTCGATCTTGTTAAGGACTGCCCTTGCACCTCTCAGAATCGTCTCTGCATCAAATTCACTCACCTTTGTGGTGAACAATACGGAGTAAAATTCCGCAGGATGATAAACCTTATAGTAGGCAATCCGGTAAGACATCATAACGTAAGCTACGGCATGCGCCTTCGGGAACATATATTTTATCCTTCTGCAGGATTCAATATACCATTCCGGAACATCATTTTCTTCCATAAGCTCCGCTTCTTCCTCTGTAATACCCTTGCCCTTTCTTACCTTCTCCATAATCTTAAAAGCCGTTTTGTTTGGCAAGCCCTTCAGGATCAGATAGTTCATGATATCGTCTCTGGTGGAAATCGCGTCCTTCATGGTCGCCGATCCGTCCCGGATAAATTCCTGTGCATTATTAATCCACACATCGGTTCCATGTGAGAATCCCGAGATACGAACCAAGTCGGCAAAGAGAGACGGTTTTGTATCATCCAGCATTTGCCTTACAAACTTCGTACCGAATTCGGGAATACCATAGCTGCCGTGAGTAAACCGATACTCTGGATCTTTAATATCCAGGCCCTCGATTCCAAGAAACAGGCTGTCTACCTTCGGGTCCTTCAGCGGTACTGTCAAAGGGTCAACTCCGGTCATATCCTGAAGCTGACGGATCATAGACGGTACGTCGTGCCCAAGGATATCCAGCTTGAGCAGGTTTTCGTCAATCGAGTGATAGTCAAAATGGGTCGTTATGATATCTGTGTTCATATCGTTCGCCGGATGCTGTACCGGACAAAATTCATATATTTCGTGACCTCTCGGTACGATAATGATTCCTCCCGGATGTTGTCCAGTAGTTCTTCGTACACCGGTGCAACAATCTGTCAGCCGGTCCGCCTCCCATTTGTTGATGGGCTGCTGCCGCTCTTCAAAATACTTCATAACAAAGCCGTAGGCAGTTTTAGACGCTACCGTACCAATTGTTCCTGCGCGGAATACATTTTCCCGCCCAAAGATATCTTCCACATATTTATGGGCGACCGGCTGATATTCCCCAGCGAAATTCAAGTCGATATCAGGCTCCTTATCCCCTTCAAATCCAAGAAATACTTCAAAAGGAATACTAAATCCGTCTTTTTTATACGGAGTGCCGCATTTTGGGCAAACCTTATCCGGCATGTCAATTCCGCAGTCATAGCTTCCGTCAAGAATGAACTCTGAATTTTTACAATCCTTGTTGGGACATATGTAGTGAGGAGCTAAAGGATTTACCTCAGTAATTCCTCCCATCGTGGCTGCAAAAGAGGAACCGACAGAACCTCTGGAACCAACCAGATATCCATCTGAAAGCGATTTCTGTACCAACATTTCTGCGGATACGTACATGACAGCATACCCATTGTTGATAATGGAATCAAGCTCTCTGTCAAGCCGCTTTTGAACCAATTCCGGCAAAGGATTTCCGTAAATGCCCCAGGCAGTTTCCAGACAGCGATTTCTCAATCGCTCTTCCGCACCGTCAATTTTTGGCGGAAATTTGCCGCTCGGTACTGGAACCACGTTCTCGATCATGTCCGAGATTTTGTTTGGCGCTTCGATGACGACTTCTCTTGCCAGATCATCGCTCAGATAATCGAATTCCTCAAGCATTTCCGCTGTAGTCCTCATGTGAAGCCCTTTATCTCCTTCAATATCTTTAAAGCCCTGTCCTGCCATCAGAATTTTTCTGTAAAGAGCATCCTCCGGGTTGGCATAATGCGCATCGCAGGTCGCCACCACCGGCTTGTTCTGTTTTTTGGCAAGAGCGATGATTTTCCTGTTGATCGCTTTCAGCGCTTCCTTATCCGGCACGGTACCGTTATCGATCAGGAATTGATTGTTGACAAGGGGTTGAATTTCCAAATAATCATAATAATCGGCGGTCCGGTCGATTTCTTCCTCTGACTTGTTATGTAGAATACTCCTATAAACCTCTCCTGCTTCACATGCGGAACCGATAATCAACCCTTCTCTGTGTTTTGTCAAAATAGATTTCGGTATCCTTGGCCGCTTATAGAAATATTCCAGGTGGGATATGGATACCAGCTTGTAAAGATTTTTCAGTCCTTCCTGCGTCCGTGCCAAAAGGATGATATGATATGTATTTTTTGATTTATAATCAATCTTTCCTTCGGGATCATTCGTATCATCATAGAGATAACCTTCCAGTCCATAGATGATCTTAATATCGAGCTTGCCGTATTTTGCGGTTTTTGCTGCTTCCGGAAATCCTTGTACAACACCGTGGTCCGTGATAGCAATGGCTTTCTGGCCCCACTTAGCGGCAGTTTTAATCATGTCTCCGATCTCGTTCAATCCGTCCATCGCGCTCATCTTTGTATGGGCATGAAGTTCCACACGCTTCTGCTCGCTGTTATCCTTCCGACCTTCCTTTTCGGTTTTTTCAATATCCTTTCCCATAAGGACAAGCATATTTTCATAGGTATCAAATTCCGTATTGCCTCGAATTTTCGCATAATTGCCGGGTTTCAGATTTTCATCGATTTCATTCCACTTATCTTCGGATACGAACAACTTAACGCAAATCGAAGTTGTCATATCAGTGATAAGCAGGGTAACCAACTTTTTATTGTTCTTGATGGTTCTTGATTCTTTTCGAAACAGCATACCCTCGATTGTGGACTGCCCGCTGTCCACCGTGAGACTAGAAATTGAAACAGGCTCGTCATGGATAGTCTTTCCCAAAATCCTGTTTCCAACCATGGGCTCTTCCTTTTCTCTGCGTCTCCACTTCTCGCCGCCTTTTCCAAAACCGCCACCGGCTCCGCCCGAATTGCCTGCGGCGGCACTGCCGGCGGATGGGCCGTTGGCAGCAGCCTGCCTTTGTGCCTTGTCCGCTTCTTCCAGCTCCTTTTGCGCTAATTCGGCTTTTTCCTTTGCTGTTTCTTTATAATTATCCTCGTGATTGGTAAATAAAACCTTAGTTTCTATACCGAAATCACGCTTCAGATATTTTTTAAATTGTTCCGCAACCTTATCGTTCAACTCGCTTACCGCTACAGCACCGAGCGCCATGATGGTCAGCTGGCCTTCGGCATATCGGAACTCCCTTGGAAATATGGTTTTGGTAACCGCGGCATAACTTCCGTTGATTTCCTGAATCATGTGTTCTATGTAGTGCTTGATGATTTCCTGTTCACTCAGAATGACATCCTCATAAATAAAATTAAGAGCTACGCCCTTCAATCCTGCCACTTCATTTTTAATCAAGCTGCAGACGCGCTCAACATCCGAAAATGGTATTACAAAATTCAGTCTGACATCCATAGAAAGGACAGCCGTTTCTTTCGAAACAACTGCCTTTTCCAGGGAGTAAATATAACTGTCCTTCGGATGCTTTCCTATTTTATTAAAACTAATGGTACTTTCAAATAACGATTTCAATGCTAGCCTCCGTAATTGCCTCGTTTAGTCCGTTTTTTCCTCTTTTACGAGCTCTGTAAAGGATGTTGCAAGACCTGCAAGGCCTTGAATTTCTGAAGGAATAATAATTTTTGTCGCTTTACCATCCGCGGCTTTGGAAAATGCATCAAGACTTTTCAGCGCAATAACCTGCTGTGTCGGATCTGATTGAACCAGCATCTTGATTCCATCAGCGGTCGCCTGCTGTACCAGAAGGATTGCTTTGGCATTTCCTTCCGCCTCTCTGATCTGCGCTTCTTTTTTCGCTTCCGCAGCTAATATCACTGCAGCTTTATTCGCCTCTGCGTTCAAAATCTGAGATTCCTTGTTCCCTTCTGCAATCAGTACTGCAGAAGTTTTTTCTCCTTCAGCCCGGAGAATTGCTTCACGCCGTTCCCGCTCCGCTCGCATCTGTTTTTCCATCGCCTGTTGAATGTCTGTTGGCGGAATAATATTTTTAACCTCAACACGGTTGATCTTAATCCCCCATGGGTCTGTTGCTTCGTCCAGCACCAAACGGATTTTCCCGTTGATGTGCTCTCTACTTGTCAGGGACTGGTCCAATTCCAAATCGCCAATGATATTCCTTAGAGTAGTGGCAGAAAGATTTTCAATTGCTGCCATTGGATTTTCCACACCGTATGCATATAGCTTCGGGTCTGTTATCTGGAAATAGATCACCGTGTCGATTTCCATTGTTACATTATCCTTTGTGATAACAGGCTGAGGCGGAAAATCAATTACATGTTCCTTCAAGGAAACCTTTCGTGCAATTTTATCAATCAGCGGAATTTTAATATGAAGTCCTACCTGCCAGGTGGTGTGATACGCACCAAGTCGTTCCACTACGTAAGCCCTGGCCTGCGGTACGATCTTTATATTTGTTACGACAAGAATGATTGCAATAACGACCAGCAAAAAAATTGAAATGGCCGGAATGATATTCATTGTTTTTCTCCTTTCACTTGCTCAACGATGAGCTTTACCCCTTCTATTCTTATTACTTTTACCAAATCTCCCTCTTGCAGGATATCTTCATTTTTTTCCGTCACTGCGGTCCAATCCAGTCCGTTTAATTTCACACGGCCGGGTTTATAAGGTTCTATTGTTTTCGTTACCAATCCAGTTTTATCGATCATTTGTTCGATATTATTCTTCTCATGTCCGATTTTCAGCCTCTTTTCCGCCAGTGGCCTTGTATAATACAGCAAAATAATCGAAACGATCAAAAATACAGTTACCTGCAGCCAAATTGGCCCTCCGATTAATGCAATAATGCAAGCTGCTACACCCCCTATGGTAAACCATATCGTGGTAAGACCCATGGTAAATGCTTCAATGACAGCAAAAATGACCGCGATAATTATCCATATCAGCGGCTCAGACATTTCAAGACCCGGGATCATACTGATCCCCCCCTTCTCATGAAACTTATTTGTTTATGTAATGATTCAGAGGTTGAGGATACTGCTGTCCCACGGCTTTATCAATCGGTCAAGGTTTTGACACTCTTTTCGCTTCATCTCGCCATGTTCAGGCTGTCAAACAAACGGTTAGGAAAACGGTGTTTGACAGTAACTGAGCATGTTGCTCAATGTCAGCTAAGAGTGTTCCAAAACCTTTCCGACGCTTGATTTCAGCCGCGGGACAGCAGCATTCCTTACGCAGTCTCTGAATCGTTACCTATTAAACTAATGTTTTTTCCTGCTCGATGTACAGGATCAGTTCTTTTGCAATTTCATCCTCCTGTACGGTCTTTATAATTTGTCCGTTCTTAAACAACAGTCCTTTTCCTTTCCCACAAGCCACACCAAAGTCAGCCTCTCTTGCTTCACCCGGTCCATTGACTTCACATCCCATCACCGCAACGGTAATGGATGACATGTTCTTTTCTTTCATTTTATCTTCTATGGGTTTCAATGCTCGTTCAACATCCGTAGTAATTCGAGCAAGATCAACACCGCACCTCCCGCAAGTCGGGCAGGAAACAAATCGAATCGAACTACTCTTCAAATCCAGCGCCTTCAAGATCTGCTCGGCAAAATACACCTCATTCACCGGATTCCCCGTAAGGGATACTCTTATCGTATCGCCGATCCCAGAAAGTAGAAGGGCGCCGATCCCGATGGCAGATTTTGCTTTTCCGCTCTCTACCGTACCGGCTTCGGTAATGCCGATATGCAGTGGGTGATCTATTTTTTGACTTATAATTTTATGCGCTTGATAATTCAGCCGCACATCCGAAGATTTCAAGGACAAAACAATATCCGAAAAATCCATGGATTCAATGAGAGCGATACTCCTCAAAGCACTTTCTGCCAGTCCTTCTGCTGTAACTCCCCCATATTTTTGCAGAATTTCCTTTTCCAGTGATCCTGAATTCACCCCAATTCGAATCGGTATCCTACGCTCCTTAGCAGAATCGACCACAGCTTTTACCCTATCGCTGCTCCCGATATTACCCGGATTGATCCTTACTTTGTCCGCTCCGTTATGAATTGCAGCGACCGCAAGCCGATAATCAAAGTGAATATCCGCTACTAATGGTACTCTGACCTTCTTTTTTATTTCCCCAAAAGCATTCGCCGCTTCCATATCCGGTATCGCGCAGCGTACAATATCGCAGCCCGCTTCTGTCAGCTGTTCAATCTGACTTACAGTTGCATCAACGTTTCTCGTATCTGTATTTGTCATAGATTGGATTGAAATGGGCGCGCCTCCGCCAATGAGAACACCGCCGCAGGATACTTGTCTGCTCATAGTAAAAACCTGCCGATATCCTGATATGTGATATATATCATCAGCCCAAACAAAAGGAGCAAGCCAACAAAATGGATTTTACCCTCTGTTTCATCTGACACGGCTTTTCCAGTGAACAAACGAATCACCATGAATAAGAGCCGCCCACCGTCCAGCGCAGGGAAAGGCAGCATGTTGACAATCGCCAGATTCAAGCTGATTAAGGCGGTAAGCTGTGCTAAATACATCATTCCCAATTTAGCGGAATCTCCCACCAGATAAACGATCCCCACCGGACCTGTCAATGATTTGGTAGAAACTTCACCAGTGAACAGTTGTCCGATCACCTCAATCATTTTAAACCCCATTTCCACTGTACTTCGGGAGCCATATGTCAACGCTTTTCCTGGATGCTTCGTATATGCCGGCGCAATGCCGATGATTCTTCGTCCATCCTCGGCCTTTGCCACAGCCACCTGAAAGTTCATAGGTGCTCCGTCACGTTCTACTACTATAGGAAGGGTGTCCGCCGTGCTATGTCCGATGGTATTGGTAATATCGTCCCATTCCTTTATCTTAGTTTCACCGATTTTTACAATCTTATCACCAGGCTGCAGTCCTGCTTCGACTGCCGGAAGTCCCGCGGATAATTCCTTAATCGTGTTGGTCGGCATACCTAAAACCAGAAATACGAGAGATAGTATGATGATCGCCAAAATCAGATTCATTGCAGAACCTGCGACGACAACCAACGCTTTCGCTGGGAACGACTTATTATTAAAGGCGGCTGCATCGTTGGATTCTTCGTCCTCGCCCTCCATTTTGCAATATCCTCCAATCGGAAGCGCTCTCAGCGAGTATTCCGTATCTCCTTTTTTGAAATGGAACAGCAAGGGCCCCATTCCCAATGCAAACTCATTGACCTTAATGCCCACTGCTTTTGCAGATGCAAAATGACCCAGTTCATGAACAAAGATCAGCAGACAAAAAATCAATAACGCGTAGATAATCATCATAACTTCAAATCCCCCCTGATTTTTTGATCGATATTAATAATATCTTCTAAATCCAGACGATAGACCGGATTATGCTTTTCCATGATTTGCTCAATGGTCCTCTGGATATCTAAAAAGCCGATTTTGTTATCTAAAAACTGTTGTACCAGCACCTCATTTGCTGCATTGAGCGCAACAGGATAGCTGCCGCCAGCCTGAATTGCCTCATAAGCCAGGCCAAGACAGCGAAACGTAACCATATCCGGCTTTTCAAAGTTAAGTTCGCCAGTTTCAAGAAAATTTATTCCGGCATATTGATTTTTAATTCTATTGGGATAAGTAAGCGCATAGCTGATCGGAATTCTCATATCGGGAACTCCAAGCTGCGCAATGATGGAATGATCGCTGTACTCCACCATGGAATGCACCACACTCTGCGGATGAACCACAACTTCTATCTTCTCCGCTGGTACGTTAAAGAGCCATTTTGCTTCAATTACCTCCAAACCTTTATTCATCATCGTAGCCGAGTCAATGGTAATTTTGCTTCCCATTTTCCATTTAGGATGATTCAACGCCTGGGAAATTGATACAGTCTCCAGCCGGTTCAGCGTATATCCTCGAAACGGACCCCCTGACGCTGTCAGGATGATCCTGCTGATCTCTGCCCCCTCGTTACCCTGCAGTGCTTGAAAGATGGCGCTGTGTTCGCTGTCTACCGGAAGAACGCTCACCTGGTTTTCCCCTGCGGTATTCATGATCAGCTCACCGCCGGCCACAAGGGTCTCCTTATTAGCCAGTACGATATCTTTTCCTGCTTTTACAGCATAATACGTTGGCATCAGTCCCATCATACCGCTTAAAGCATTGAGTACCATATCGCACCCGTTCTTTGCAGCTGCAACAACCAGTCCTTCCATGCCATATAAAAATTCTGTGGCGGGATAGGATTTCCCAAGACACACGGCATCATCTTCACAGGAAACAACTGCCAGAGACGGTCTGTGTTTCTTTATCTGTTCCTCAAATAATTCAATGTTTGTACCGCAGGTTAATACCTCAGCGATAAATTGATCGGGATTTTTCTCTATTACATCCAGAGCCTGGGTACCGACAGAACCGGTTGAACCCAGAACGGCAACTTTTTTCATAAATTCCTCCGATTATGAAATGACCAGCACGATATAATAATATACCATCGGCGCAGTAAATAAAACGCTGTCGAAGCGGTCCAATATTCCGCCGTGTCCGGGAATCAGATTTCCGAAGTCTTTAATACCCATTTTTCGCTTAAATATAGATGCCGTGAGATCGCCAAATTGAGAAATGATCCCTCCCAGCACTCCCATCACAATACAGTGAAAGAAAAGTTCCGGTATGACATAATATCCAAAAATCGCGCAAAAAAGAACGCTTCCAAGAATACCGCCGACAGATCCTTCAATCGTTTTTTTAGGGCTGATCTTGGGAGCGAGTTTGTGCTTGCCAAAAACATAACCCGCGAAGTAAGCCATTGTATCAGTGCCGAAAGCAGTGATAAAGATCAGCCAAACCAGTACTCCGAAGTCTCCGGTTTGTTCCACCAATAAAACATGAAAAGACAGAAAAACAACGTAGATAACACCTGTCATCGTCGCCATGGCATCAGCCAGCTCCCTGTCATCAATGCGAAATAGATAAAGAAGGCTCATGACTGCAACAGCCACAAACCAAAACATATAATATCGATATTCGGTCGGTGCAAACAAATTGATAGCATACAACCCCAGCAAACTGATATATGCGACGAAATGCGAGGGCTTAATGTGAAGCTTCTCGAAACCCTGATAGAATTCCCTGACTCCGATAAAGCCAACGATGAAACAGGCAACCAGAAGCAACCGTCCTCCGATAAAAACCAATGCAAGAAGCGGTAGCATAATAACTGCAGATAAAACCCTTGTTTTCATTTTCTACTCACCTGCCTCCAAATCGTCTTTTTCTATTCTGATAAGTCTCAATCGCTTTCTCAAATTCGTCCCTGTTGAAGTCAGGCCACAGCACATCGGTAAATACAAACTCACTATAAGCGCACTGCCACAACAGATAGTTACTCAATCTGATTTCTCCGCTGGTCCTCAGAATGATATCCGGATCAGGAATACTGTAAGTATACAAATTGGCAGCAATCATTTTCTCGGTAATATCATCCGGTTTTAAGGTTCCATTTTCTACTTCCCTCGCCAGTTGCTTCACCGATTTTAGAATCTCGTCCCTGCCGCCATAATTCAGCGCAATATTAAATTGCATGCCAGTATTGTTGCTTGTCGTTTCTAAAGAGCGTTCCAGGCTTTTGACCGCTTCTTTCGGCAGCTGCCCGTAATCCCCGAGAATCTTTACTTTTACATTATTTTCATGTAATTCTCGCAACTCTTTTTCTATATAAATAATAATCAGCTTAAAGATTCCGCTGATTTCTTCTGTCGATCTTTTCCAGTTTTCAGTTGAAAACGCATAAACCGTTAAGTGCTTCACTCCCATGGACGAAGCAGCCTTAACAATTTCCTTTAATGCTAGCATCCCTGCATTATGTCCTGCCATTCTCGGCAGATTTTTGCTTTGCGCCCAGCGTCCGTTGCCGTCCATTATGATGGCGACATGCTCTGGGATCTTACTTTTATCTATCATATCCTGCACACCGTTAATACTACATCAGGTCTGATTCCTGCCCTGTCGAAATCTTTATCTGCAGGAAGAATCCTGATCACACGCAGCGTACCGTCTTCCAGTTCTTTTTTTGACGGTTTCGTTTCTTCTATAATAAAATCTAGCCCTTCTGCTTCCAGAAGGGCTGCTGCATCATGAAGCTCCATACCTAATACATCAGGAAATTCATTCAACGACTAAACCTCCATGATTTCCTTCTCTTTGTCAGTTATAATCTGATCAATATCCTTAACACACTTGTCTATTTTTTTCTGTACATCATCCAGCGCTTTCTTTAGGTCGTCCTCTGTAATCTCCCCTGCTTTTTCCTGTTTTTTCAGCTCATCGTTGGCATCTCTGCGTTCATTTCTCAATGCCACTTTGGAATCTTCACCAAATTTTTTAACAATCTTGATGAGTTCTTTCCTACGATCTTCTGTAATCGCTGGAATAACCAGACGAACCGCTTTGCCGTCGTTGGATGGGTTGATTCCCAAATTTGCAACGTTAATCGCCTTTTCAATATCATGAATTGATTTCGGGTCAAAGGGTGAAATCATCAAACTTCTAGGATCTGGCACGGATATATTAGCAATGTTTTTTAGAGGCGTAGGGCTTCCATAATACTCTACCATTACTTTATCCAGCAAAGCCGGATTTGCTCTTCCTGCTCTCACTGTATTTAGTTCTTCCTTTAACACTGATATACTTTTTTTCATTTTGTCCTCTAGAACTTTTTGTACATCAATACTCATAATTTCATCCTCCGCAATATAATTTATTTTTTGATTTGGATATCTTATTCTATAATGGTTCCAATTTTTTCGCCGTAAACGGCTTTGATTACATTATCCGGCTCCGCAAGTCCAAATACATGAATCGGGATTTTATTGTCCATACAAAGTGATGCGGCAGTGGAATCCATGACGCCAAGCCCTTTTTCCAGAACCTCTTTATGGGTAAGCCTGTCATAACGAACCGCATTTGGGTTTTTCTCGGGATCATCGGAATAAACGGCGTCCACTTTCTTTGCCAGTAAAATAATATCCGCTTCGATTTCAGCCGCTCTCAGAGCCGCAGTTGTATCTGTTGAAAAGAAAGGATTTCCCGTTCCTGCTGCAAAGATCACAACAACATCTTTTGATAGATGCGCCATTGCCCGTCTTCGTATATATGGTTCAGCTACTTCTTTCATTTCAATGGCAGTCTGTACTCTGGTCGGAATACCAGTGGCTTCGAATGCATCCTGAAGCGCCAAAGAATTGATAACAGTTGCCAGCATTCCCATATAATCCGCCGTTGCCCGATCCATACTCTTGCTTGTTCTGCCCCTCCAGAAGTTTCCACCTCCAACTACGACAGCGACCTGAACTCCCAACTCAACAAGTGCATTAACCTGTTTCGCAACCATACTCAGCATGTCTTCATTCAGACCAAATTTCGATTCTCCTGCCAGCGCTTCTCCGCTGATTTTTAAAACAACCCTTTTATATTTTGGCTCCATAACCGTGTCCTTTCATGCTTGTTAAAATTCCGCATTGCAATTTAATTCCGCATTGTGTGTTTTTTTTTAATTTAAAGGACACTAATTTTAGTGTCCTTTTATTATACCATATTTCGATTAGTTGTTCATCTGTTTTGCAACTTCTTCGGCAAAATTTTCTTCTTTCTTTTCAATACCTTCGCCTACTTCGTAGCGGACCATTTCAACAACCTTAGCCGCCTTGCCGATGGCCTTTGCGGAATTTTCGATATATTGGCTGACGCTTAGTTCACCGTCTTTAACAAACTTCTGCTCAACAAGGCAGGTTTCCTTCAGCTCTTTTTTCAGTCTTCCAGTTACCATCTTCTCAACGATGTTGGCCGGTTTACCTTCGTTCAAGGCCTGGCTAACAAGAATTTTCTTCTCGCTTTCAATATATTCAGGATCGATGGATGATTCGTCAACAAACTTTGGATTCATAGACGCGATCTGCATTGCAACGTCTCTTCCCATCGCATTAATTTCTTCAGCAGAAGCTTCTGTTTCGAAACCGACGATAACGCCGATTTTGCCGTTGCCGTGCGTGTAGCCCACATATACAACACCCGGGGTTTCACACTTGGCGAGTCTTCTGATGTTCATATTCTCACCGATTTTGGCAATCTTATTGTTTAAGGCATCCTGCACAGTTCCTTCTTCCTTATAAGGAAGCGCCATAAACGCATCCGGAGCCACAGCAGGTGATTCCAATACTTTATCTGCTAAAACAGAGACAAAATCGATGAACTCCTCATTCTTAGCAACAAAGTCTGTTTCAGAGTTGACTTCGATGATCGCAGCCGACTTGCCGTCTGCGGCAAAGGCCAGCTTTACCAAACCTTGAGAAGCGACTCTGCCGGCTTTCTTAGCAGCTTTTGCAAGTCCCTTTTCTCTTAACACCTCAATGGCTTTTTCCATATCTCCACTTGTTTCAACAAGAACTTTTTTACAGTCCATCATGCCTGCGCCAGTTCTTTCACGCAGTTCTTTCACTAACCCAGCGGTTACTTCCATAATCGTACGTCCTCCTATTTATTTTTATCTATATCATGCAGTAAATTGACCATGATTATTCAGCTGCCTCTTTAGAAACAGCTTCAGCTGTTGCTGATGCAACAGTTTCCTCAGCCTCGGCAAAGCTTTCACCCTGGTTGGCTTCAATAATCGCATCAGCCATTCTTCCCGCAATCAGTTTCACTGCTCTGATCGCATCGTCATTAGCAGGAATGATATAGTCAACATCATCAGGATCACAGTTCGTATCAACGATACCGATAATCGGAATGCCCAAAATTCTGGCTTCCTTAATTGCAATTCTTTCTTTCTTTGGATCTACAACGAAAACCGCAGCCGGCATCCCCTTCATATCCTTGATTCCGCCGAGGAATTTTTCGAGCTTTTCAAGTTCAGCTCTCAATTTAATTACTTCCTTCTTTGTCAATGCTTCGAAGGTTCCGTCTGATTCCATTGTCCTAATGTCATTCAGTCTCTTGATTCTGCTGGAAATCGTCTTATAGTTTGTCAGCATTCCTCCGAGCCATCTTTCATTTACAAAGAACATCCCGCATCTTCTCGCTTCGTCTGAGATAGCAGCCTGAGCCTGCTTCTTGGTTCCAACAAAGAGAACCGGTCTGCCAGTTGCCGCTACTTCCTTCATGAAAGCGTATGCTTCATCAATCTTTTTGACCGTTTTTTGCAGGTCAATAATGTAGATTCCATTTCTTTCTGTGAAGATATAAGGAGCCATTTTAGGGTTCCATCTTCTTGTCTGGTGCCCGAAGTGCACACCAGCTTCCAGTAATTGTTTCATTGAAATAACTGCCATAATTTTTTTACCTCCTGGTTTTCTTCCTCCACCGAGCCTTCCTTTAAAGTGGCCATTTTTCAGGCACCCACTCTTTAGTAGCACGGTGTGTGAATTTAAAAAAACGTAGTATATGTCCCGTTTCGAGACATATCCTCGACTACTATACACTATTATCATTTGAAAATCAAGGAAAAGTTGCTATTTTACGTGTTCTTTCAGGTATTTTCTGTAATGATGACGGGTTTGCTGATAATTATTCTGTCCAACCCGTAACGTCAAACCACCTTTGAAATAAAAAACGCCCTCTTCCATACGGATAACTTTATCAAAATTTATGATACAGCTTTTATGACATCGATAGAAATTTCCATTCAGATACCCTATTACATCATCCAATTTTCCGTAAAATCGGTATATACGGGCTTTCGTATGAATATTCACTACCCGAAGCTGGGTCTCAATATAGAAAATTTCTCTGAGATAGACCCTGGCAGCTTCTTTTCTTGTAATAACAGGGATATACTCTTCCAATTCATAACTCTTTGCATTCATTTTTCTCCCTCCTCGATACGCAGACAGTACAAAACAATGTTCTACTTTTGTATAATAAGGGAGGCAATTTTTCCAAAATGTTGCATATAATTATAAGATTTTTAGATAAATAAGAATTTTTATTTTAATAATCTGCTCTAATCTTTGGTGTAGGCTTTTTGATGCCAAAGATCATTTTGTCGCTCGGCACCGCATAAATGATGTCCCTTACTACCTCGGAGGCTATTAAAATTCCGGCAGCAGACGGTACAAAGGAAATACTGGATGGCGCCCGGCTGTCATCGTCAGGGAGCTCTTCCCTATGAGGGTCCTCGGTAGAAAATAACACTTTGCAATACCTGATCCCCATTTTATCCAATTCTTTCTTCATCAGCTTAGCCAACGGGCATACCCCTGCTTTATTGATGGGTCCTATTTTTAGCTGTAAGGGGTCAAATCTATTTCCTGTGCCCATTGAAGATATGATAGGAACTTCCTGGTGCACCGCCGCTTTGATCAAAAGCAGCTTTGAATGAATATCGTCCATTGCATCGATCACGTAGTCATAATCCTTCAGATTAAAATCATTCACATTCTCCGGACTCAACCGTTCCATAACCCTGACTTCCGCATCCGGGTTGATATCGAGAATCCGCTCCCGCATTACTTCAGTCTTCTTTTTGCCCACCGTACTGTGAAGCGCAGTGATTTGTCTATTGATTTCCGTAAGTGAAACCTTCGCATCATCAACAATTCCGATCGTAATGATACCGACCCTGGCAAGCGTCTCTGCGGCATAGCCCCCAACTCCGCCGATTCCGAATAGAATGATCTTCTTTGATCGAATTTTTTTCAGCATATCTGCTCCAAGGAGCATCTGTGTTCTTTCATATATGGTTTCCATATTCCGAATCACCTCATTCATGGCAATAAAAAATGCATCTTATATTTCTTTCGATGCATTCATTTTATTAGATATTATAGCATGAATCAATAAAAAAATCGCCGTTCTACAGAACCTTGTTCAAGAAAGTTTTAATTCTGGGATGATCCGGATTAACAAAGATATCATCAGGCGCACCGTCAACAACAATCTGTCCGTCGTCCATAAAAATGATCCGGTCCGAAATCTCTCTGGCAAAATTCATTTCATGAGTAACGATGATCATGGTCATCTTTTCTTCCGCCAGATTCTTGATAACCTGCAGTACCTCGCCTATGAGTTCCGGGTCCAGGGCTGATGTCGGTTCGTCAAACAACATGATTTCCGGTTCCATTGCCAGTGCTCTCGCGATAGCTACTCTTTGCTTCTGACCGCCGGAAAGTTGATTTGGATATGCATCTTGTTTATCCAGAAGGCCAACTTTCTCCAGAAGTTCCTCCGCCTTCTTCACAGCGTCGGCTTTCGTCCTCCTCTTAACCAAAACAGGGGCCTCAACGATATTCTCCAGTACCGACATATGCGGAAACAGATTAAAATTCTGAAACACCATTCCCAAATTACTGCAGATGGCAAGCACCTCCCGGTTGCTCTTGTAAATCGCTTTTCCGGAAGCATCGGCCTCAGCAATATACTGCCTCTCAAAACTAATGCTCCCCTCGTCTGCCTCCTCCAGGTGATTCAGGCACCGGAGCAATGTGCTTTTCCCCGAACCGGACGGTCCGATAATGGATACGATCTCCCCCTTTTTTACCTCAAAGTTGATCCCTTTCAGCACATGAAGGGAGTGAAAGCTCTTATGTAATTTTTCAACTCGAATGATTACTTCCATACGTCCCTCCTAGTTATAATACGCAAAGCGTTTTTCAATATATTTAAACACTCTGATTATGACAAAGGTCATGATTAAATACAGTACCGCAGCAATAAAGTATCCTTCCACACTTACGGTGCTCGACACCACTGTTTTCGCATTTCTCAAAATATCGGCTAAAGAGATAGCAGAAACAAGCGCTGTATCTTTGATTAATGTCACCGCTTCATTTCCGGTGGGAGGCAAAATCACCTTGATGGCCTGCGGAATGACAATCCGTTTCATCGTCTGTCTGTAGTTCATGCCCAAAGCTTTTGCCGCCTCATACTGTCCCTTGTCGATGGACTGGATACCGGCTCTGAAAATCTCCGTAAAATAAGCTCCATAATTAAAAACAAAGGTCACGTACGCCGCCATTTCCCTGCTTAACTCTATTCCAATAATTTGAAGCCCATAATAGGTAAAAAAGAGCTGCAGCAAAAGCGGCGTTCCCCGGAAAACCCAGGTGTATGCCTCAAGAAGCCATTGCAGCGGCGTGAATTTGGTCAATTTTCCCATTGCACAGAGCATACCCAGCGGAATGGAAAGAACAATTGTCACTACGTATATCTTGATTGATATCACCGCGCCCTGCAAAATAAACCAGCTGATATTCCATAAATCTTCCAATAATTGAACCACCTTTCCAACCCGTGTTTAAATAAATATACTGCATTTTGTCCATTTTTACTGAAGACTTGCAAGCCTTCAGTCTTTTCCCGATAAAGAATAAAGCCTCTGCCGAAGCAGAAGCCCTATTCCTTTATTTAATCTAAGGAGCACGCTTATTTAAAGTCGTCAGCTGTACGCTGATCAACGTCGCGGATCACAATGTTCTCGCCGAACCATTTTGTTGATAATGCGTCAATGCTGCCGTCTTCATATAATTCGTCAAGAGCTTTATCGATCGCTTCTCTGAGTGCAACCGCACCCTTTGCACAACCAATACCATAATACTCGTTGGAAAGGCTTTCGTCAAGTATTCTATATTTGCCAGGATCCTGCGAGATTGCATAGCCGATCAGTATTTTATCGATCGCTATGGCGTCAAGTCTCGATGATCCAAGATCGAGAAGCGCCATCATATAATCGTCATATTCCGGGATATCAGCTACTGCGCCGGACAATTCCGGATCTGCTTTCAAGGCATCAAGCCCTGCGCTTTCTGCCTGAGCGCCTACAACTTTGCCTTCAAGGTCTGCTTTTGTCTGATAAGAAGCATCCTTTGCCACGACCAAAACCTGTTCATTGTTCAGATACGGCTTTGTGAATTCTACCTGTTCTATTCGTCCCGGAGTAATCGTATAGCCATTCCAGATGACATCGATGTTTCCGCTGTTCAGTTCCATTTCCTTTGCAGACCAATCGATCGGCTGAATTTCTGCTTCAACGCCAAGTTTCTCCGCAACCAGTTTTGAGAGTTCAACATCAAATCCAGTAAGTTCCCCGTCTTCAACAAAGCCCATGGGAGGGAATTGATCGTCGATTCCAACTACCATCGCTCCTTTATCCTGCAGATCTGTCAAAGAGGTGTCCGCATCCGCAGCAGGCTTTTCTTCATCCGCCGCCCCGCCGCCGCATCCTACTGCAAAGACGCTCATTATAAGTACTAATACAAGCAGTAAACTAATCTTTTTAAACATTGTTTTTCTCCTCCTCGTTCTTTTCGAACAGCTTATGTCACTATTATACTTTACTGTGCTAAATTTGTAAAGTAACAAAAGCTGTAAAAATAAAAAACAGCTACAAGTTAAGACCGTAGCTGTTGGAAATACTATAATTGTATATGGTGAAAACGGACAGACCTTATGCAGGTTTGATGATTTCCGCATGAAAGAGGGCCTCAAATGTATTGACAGCTCCGCCATGCTCGACAATTTTACCATCCACAACTTTGTCGATATCAACACCTGTCATCCGCAATTTTTTGCCAGTAGGTTTCATTCCAAGCCATTCACCCTGATGTGTTCCCTCCATGAGAAATTCAGAGATGATCATATCACCATCGATATATTGGCGCGTAATTGTCATCTTCAAATCAGGATACGTCTTTCTGACATCCTGCATATGTTGTTTCATGCCCTCAATACCTACTGGAATGACTTCTTCTCCTATTCTTACCGTACAGTCATCCGAAATATATTCAGGAAGTTCGTGAAGAAGATGATTTGACGTGATATGCTCATAAAAGTACTTAACTTTTTCAAGGTCATCCATAATAAATACCTTCTTTTATAGGATTTCTCTCTCCCTGCGGTAAGTGATCAAGTCCTCAGCAATTTCATTGGCTGCGATGGACACAGGCTTTTCGATATCTACTTCGGTTAGTTTCGGTTTCCCGTCAATAATATCTCTGGCTCTTTTCGCAGCTAATATCACCAGTGTATATCTGCTGTCAGCTTTCTGTCTGATCAAATTAATTGATGGATATAACATTTAGATCTCCTCCTTATATTTTTCAATCAATTCATAAATGTCTTCCGCGACTTTTGAGTGCTCCGCTTTTATAATTGCAGCCACTCTGTTCACAGCTTCATTTATTTCGCCATTTATAACACAATAGTTATACTTATCGATGTAAGATACTTCTTTGAAGGTTTCTCCAAGTCTAAGGTTAATGTCAGCTTCTGTTTCCGAACCCCTTCCAGTGATCCGTTTTCGAAGTTCGGACATGGATGGGGGCAATATAAAAATAAAAACTCCCTTTGGATAAGACTCCCTGATCCTCAATGCTCCCTGAATATCAATTTCAAGAACCACGTCCCTGTCCTCTTCCAGCTTTTTCAATACGATATCCTTCGGAGTACCATAATAATTCCCATAGACTTTGGCATACTCAAGAAAGCCATTATTCTCAATTGTATTAATAAATTCCTCTTCCGTTACAAAATAATAATTTTTACCTTCTATTTCGCCCGGCCGCGGTTTTCTTGTTGTCATTGAGACAGATAACTCAATATCTATTTTTTCGATTAATTCTCTACAGATTGTTCCTTTTCCTGCTCCCGACGGACCGGAAACGACGAATAACAGGCCTTTACTCATAGTTGTTCCCCACATTTAATAACTGCTCAGTGAATATATAAAATCGGTTTTCTTGTTGTAATGTAATGATTCCATTGATAAAAACGATCCGCGCTGCCGCCAGACAATCATTGAATTATCGATGGTTACTTTTGCTATGATATAACAAAATGCCGATTATTACAACACTAAAATTATGATTATTCGATATTCTGTACCTGCTCTCTGATTTTTTCAATCTCACTTTTTATTTCAAGAACTTTATTCGTTATTTCAATATCATTTGCCTTCGATCCGATTGTATTTGCTTCCCGATTCATCTCCTGAACAAGAAAATCAAGCTTCTTGCCATCAGGTTGATTGCTTTTTGAGATAATACTGTTCAGCTGCAGAATATGGCTATCCAGCCTGACGAGTTCTTCCGTTATACTGCATTTATCCGCAAAGATTGCCGCTTCCACAAGTATCCGGTCTTCCGGAACTGTAACATTGTTTCCAAGCAGTTCCTTAATTCTCTCCTGGAGCTTCTCTGTATAACATCTCGTTACTTCAGGGGACCTTGTTTCAATATCTTTAACCAGATCCCGAATCAATGCGCCTCTTTTTATAACATCCTCGGCAAGCTTTGCTCCTTCCAGCGTCCGCATCTCGTCCAATTTTCTGGCTGCTTCCAGCACCGGTATCTCAAGACTTTTAGTAATTGCTTCCTCATCTTCGACGTCGGGTACCGCTTTCATGACATCGGGTAGTGTTGCCAGGAACTGAAGGGTAATATCACCGCACAGGCCAAAGACTTTCTGCAATTCTCTCAAGTTGTCATAATACTGTTTGGCAACCATTGTATTCAGTCTGACATTGGTGTCATCCTCGGTGATATTTTCCACCATAATGGACACATCCAATTTCCCCCGCCTTGCAATATCCTTCACGGCGCTTTTTAGTCTGTCTTCTGCAAAAGAATAACGCCTCGGCATCTTGAAGGTTATGTCACTGTACCGGTGATTAACTGACTTGATTTCTACGATTATGCTCCGTTTCCCGTCTGTATATTCGCTTCTGCCGAAGCCGGTCATGCTCTTGATCATACGAAGTTTCTCCTTGCCTTGCTTGTTATTTTTAAATTTTGTGATATGATATTGTATTAGCCCTTGCTGAAAAAGAAATAATGTAACATATTCGGCCACATATTTCTAATTCGGTAAACCCTAATTATTATACAACATTAAAGGAGACTGTACAATGAGTTTTGATGGTATGGTTACCGGTGCGGTGGCCTGTCAGCTCCAGAAAAAGCTTGCAGGCGGAAAAATTGAAAAAATCTATCAACCGGAAGCAGATGAGATCATTTTGAATATTCATTCCGGCAAGGAAAACTATAAATTATACATTTCCTCAAACAGCAGCCACGCCAGAATGCATCTGATTTCGGATTCCACCTCAAATCCCTTAAATCCCGCTGGGTTTTGTATGCTTTTGAGAAAGCATATTCAAGGCGGGCGAATCACTTCGGTTATGCAAAAAGATTCTGAGCGTATTGTTGAAATATCCATAGATACCATCAACGAACTGGGCTTTTCAGTAAATAAAAAGCTCATCGTAGAATTGATGGGGAAACACAGCAATATTATTCTGCTTGATATTGCATCCAATAGAATCATCGACAGCATCAAAAGAATATCCATCGATGTCAATCGATACAGGCAGCTGCTCCCCGGACAGCAATATGTTTATCCCCCCTCTCAAGGAAAGGTTCCGTACTACGGGATTACGGAAGAAACGATAAAAACAATTATGGAGAATGCCGGCGATAACGTATCCAAAGCTCTTATGTCACATATCCAAGGGATCAGTCCGTTGATTGCAGATGAAATCGTATTTGAATCCGGCCAGTCCCCTTTCTCTGTTTTCCACGTACTGACGGGTATGGCAGACAAAATTTGCTCTGAGAATCCCGAACCGAGCGTTTATCTCCATGAAGATGGTTCACCATTTGATTTCCATCTCTTTCCACTTATATCCATATCTGATTATTATCAGGAAGTTCGTTTTCAAAACATTAGTGAAGCAATTTCTTACTTTTATAATAATAAAAGTTCTTCCAACCGCATTCGTCAGAAAGCGTCTGATCTGGATCGGGCGATCGGAAACAGCCTGGATAAATTATATTTAAAGAAACAAAGGCTGTCAGAAGATTTACTGAAAGCGGAGAACTCAGATGTCTATCGGTTATACGGAGAATTGATCACTGCAAACCTCCATCAGGTGAAACAAGGTGCAGCAAAGGTGGAGTTGACGAATTACTATAACAGCGAGACCGTTTCAATTAATCTGGACCCTCGTTTTTCACCGATTCAAAATGCGCAGAGATATTATAAGAAATACAGCAAGGCGAAAACAGCCGTTACAGAGAAAAATATCCAATTAGATGAAGCTAATTCTGATATTGCGTATCTGGAGTCGGTTTTGGCTTATATTGAAAAGGCCGGGTCAGTGGAAGAAATCGAAGAACTGCGTCAGGAGCTTGTGGAAGGCGGTTATCTTAGAAGGCGGAAAAACAACTTCAAGCCGTCCAAGAACAAGCCCTCACCATACCAATACACCACCGCTGACGGCTTTCGGGTATTGGTTGGAAGAAACAATAAAGAAAATGACCTTTTGACTTTTAAGACTGCTTCGGGTAAAGATATATGGTTTCACACAAAAGACATACCGGGTTCCCATGTCATATTATTCACCGACGGCAAGAGTCCAACAGAAAAATCAATTTTCGAGTCTGCCTCACTTGCCGCTTATCACAGCAAGGCTAGAGGATCAGAAAATGTCCCTGTTGATTATACCCAAGTACGCCATGTAAAAAAGCCAAATGGAGCAAAACCCGGAATGGTCATTTTTACGGACAATAGAACGGTATATGTAAATCCGGAGCTCCCTGCATCGGGCTCGTCCAATAAGACAGGGAAGTTCTGATGCTGCCGACGCTGGTCTGCCTGTTTTATGTTACCGCCTCAAAAATCCGAAAAGTAGTGATTCCGGTTATTTTTGAGGCGGCCTGTAACAGAGATCGTCTGAGATTATTCTGATAGAATTGCTTCCAGTTTGGCAAGCTCTCCTTTTAAATGCTCTACGACAATCATCTGGTTATTTCTTAAATTATTCGGAACTGCTTCCAGTCTACTTTCCAGCTTCCCTATGGCTTCCTGTTCCAGCTCTGCACGTCTTCTTATGCTGTCCATCACTTGACCTCCATAGTCTACAGCATCCTTAATCTTATTCGTTTCTTCGTTATCAAAACCATCTCGATACCAGTAGTGATTGCAACCTGTTTTATTTCTCACGAAATCGTTGTCTGTTCCAAAGTTTACTATATCTGCCGGAACATTACACTCAATCTTGTTTTGAAAAATTAAATTCCTGAAGGATTGAATTCCGAGTAAAAGCCCATCGTCTCCGTTGCATTTAATTTTGTTGTTTTGAACTACGTTATAGGCCCCTCCGACATATAAGCCCAATTTATCATTGAGACTCATATCATTGTCTGCGACAAACGCATTCTCCGAGAATGCAAGATTTGCCGTCCCATTCATAGTATTTCTGTTCCTTGTACTCTTATTTTCGATTGCAAGGCTGTCTCTTCCAAGAACAAGGGCGATTCCGTTGAAACCGGCATCTGTTGCAGTATTCTGATAGACGAGATTGTTCGCTCCAACAATGGTAAAGCAGTTTATCCCGCTATCGCAAGCCTCATTGCCAATAAAGGCATTTCCGGTACTCTGGGTAAAAAATGAATCATAACAGTCCGCATTGCAATTTCTGACTTTATTTTCAATTACCCAATTCCCGCTGCTGAATAATGCAAGGGAAATCCCATACCAAACGCGGCGAATCCAGTTTTTCCAAATCAAGTTATTTGATGATTCCGCTGCCACAATACCCCATATTCCTGTTGTTGTAATCACATTGCACACAATCCGGTTCGCCGACCCTCCGATGATAAGAATGCCAGCCAGCAGATAATTTCTGATAGTTATGCCGCTGATTTCCACTCCGGTAGTGTCCAGTAAAACAAAGGCTGCGGCAAGTGTATCAAAACCATCAAATATTACATGGTGGTTTCGTGCCAACAAGCGTATATTGTTCTTGCTGATCAGCACTACCTGATTATAAATACCTTCTTCAAACAATAGAACATCACCCTCATTTACTTCAGCTGAAGCAATAAGCAAAGTGATGTCTGTTTCTGGCGATACTTTGATAATCGCCATAGTATCACGCCTTTCTACTCACTCAACTCCATGCATCGTTTAACATAGCAAATCATTTGCCAATCAATGCGAAAGGAGTTACTAATACTATATTCAGGGACGTGTGAATTGTTGCGAAACCTATCCGTTCAACCCTATATCCAGCACGATAAAAAAAGTGCAGTTTTGACAATCGCACTTGCATTCATCAAAACTGCACATTATATTTTGGGGATTAGTTTTTTTACCTATTAATTAAAATACAGCTTCCGAAAAGCAGTATAGAGATCAGCATGCATTTTTGTAGCTTGAATCCAGCAGTAAATCGCGGAACTTCTTCCAAACAGTTTCAATCTGATCATCGGTATTGTAAATCAGTCCCCCGCTGTTTTTGATAATGGCTTCCAGATCCTTAGTAAACGCACCGAAGGATCGTTTGTAGTCATTTCCCTGTCGTTCATTTCCAGATTCATTGGCAATTCTGATTCTGTCCAGCAGAGAGTTGCCAGCATGATCTTTGTCGATTCTCACTACCAAGGCAGGTTCAGTGCTGTGCTGTCTTTCTTCAACTGTTAAATTCAGCCGGAGAGCCGCCTTTTTTATAAACGCAAGCGCTTTCCTACCGTTTTCATGGATTAAAAAACTGATATATCCCCCGTCCGGTTTAACATCCTTGAACGGGTGGTCCTTTTTTAATCCGGAACAGGAATAAGTGGATTTATATCCTGCCTCATTCAAGCTTTCAATGATTCCTGCGATGGAATAGTCTATTTCCCCCGCAGCCTTCGTTTTTCTCACAACGGTACCTTTTTTACTCAATTGACCATCTACAGGAATCTTTATTTGTTTTGGACCGGGTGACATTTTACAAACAGGGCAGTTCTCTTTGTTCATAAACATATAAATCTCCTTTCATGATTAATTTGAAAATTATTAATTTGATAGTAATTACTTCACTTGTCGTAGCATTGATTCTATAAAGACAAGCGATTCTTTGGATAATAGATTCCCTCTTTTCTATATATTATTCAATGACTCTCGTCAAATTTCAACTATAGCAATAAAATTTCATAAAAATACCATGGACAATTTAATCCATGGTATTTTTGTCTTCAGCCTTCAAGTGGTCCTGAATCCAGTTGATCATTACTTTGATCACTTCCATACCGTCGGATTCCGAATTTCCATTATGTATTTCATGCTGTAAGCCTTCCCATTCAATATAGGCGCAGCGCTCTTTTTCCAGTTCGGCGAGCTTTCTGCTTCCCTCAGGTGAGCAGATTTTATCTGAATCTCCGTGCATGAGAAGGAAAGGTCTCAGGCCTTGATCTCCTACCGATGCCTCATTTCTGCCATGCAACAGCTCATCTGCTGCTGCTAGACCTTCCAATGCGGTTTTAACAGAAATGCTGCCATGTACCAAATGTTGATTGTCCTGTTTCATGATAATTTCCACATTGCCCAGGACAGCCGGGTTAATCTCCGTATTCATTCTAAAATCAGCTTTTACCATAGACATAAGTTTTGAAAAGCCATAAAGATAAAAGGGGATTTTTCTTTGCAATCTCAGCCACGGTGACGTTATCATATAGCTTTTCGGGGTAAGCCTGTTCTTTCCGCGCTTTCGATAATCAAGGGCAATATTTCCACCCATACTGTGGCCGTAAAGAAATATGGGCGTATTGGGATGCCTAATTTGTGCATATTCTATCATCAAATCGATATCAGTTAACACGTCTACCCTAGGCGCCGTATGGCCTCTTGTGCCGGAAGAAAGACCATGGCCCCTCAAGTCCATTCCAATCATAGAGTAACCCGCTTCTGTGAACGCATCACCGATTCTGTCATACCTGCCAGCATGTTCTCCGATACCATGGACCAGACATACGACAGCTTTCGGATCATCTGCCGTCCATTCATATCCCATTAGCTTTATTGGCGCATCCAGCAGTCGAAAATTATGGTACATATTATTCCTTTCATCGATATAAAATTTATGAATTATTACAATTCATACACTTATTCTTACATTTCGACAATTTTTCCTTGATTTTACATTTATGTCATTATACAATAAAAGTGCTCCTAGAAAAAGGAAGATATCATCTTGAATTGGAAACGAATTCTCCTAGCTATTACACAAAAGGAAGCGAGGTAATCATGAAAATTAAAACAATTAAAACAGCAAGATATCAATACAACAAAACAGGAGAATTGCGCTGCGGGATATGCGGCGGACTGGAGGATATTACCGGCTTTAAGAACGGTTATGTCTGTGCCGGTTGTTTACAATACGTTAAAGCTCTTTCATAAGACAATCCCTTTCTCTCAGGGAACAAACCTTAACTCGTTTTTCTCAGACAAGATGATACCTACCACAATAAGGCTGATATGCTTCAGCCTTTTTTCTTTCTATTACTTCTTGACTGGGCGGCGATTCGCTTTTTCGTCTTCGACTTCATCACAGAATACCCGAACCTTCCAAGAGGCCTAGTTTTCAATCCATAGTATTCACCATGACTGTAGCAGATCAGACCGGACTTCTCCAATTCCAGCTTTCCCTGTGCGTTCAGAAGGCTCTCATCCGCATGCACCGCAAGAATATCTGCAACAAACATATCGTGAGAGGGATAATGATGAACCTCTTTTACTTTGCACTCAATGTTCACGGGGGATTCTTCAATCATAGGGCACCTTACGTGCTGTGCCAGAATCGGAGTTAACTTCTGATCTTGGAATTTATTGATTTCCCTGCCTGATTTTACCCCGCAGTAATCTGTTTGAAATGCCAGCTTCTCCGTACACAGATTAATGACAAATTCCCTGCTTCTCTCAATGATTCTATGGGAATGCCTTGATTTTCTGACAGAGATATACGTCATCGGAGGTTCTGAATTGATGATGCCAGTCCATGCAATCGTTATAATATTATATTCCGCTTCCGTTTCCCCGCAGGATACCATGACGACTGGAACCGGATTAACCATGGTACCAGGTTTGAATGTAACTTTACTCATTGACATCTCCTCCTAGCTTGATAAGCACATCCTTGAATTCTTTAGGAAGCACGCTGTCAAACTCCATATACTCGCCGGTCCTGGGATGTCTGAAGCCCAGCAGCTTCGCATGCAGCATCTGAGATGCTGCTCCCAGGGTTGTTTTCTTTGGTCCGTAAACCGCATCGCCGAGTAAGGGGTGGTTTAAATATGCCATATGGACCCTGATCTGATGGGTCCTTCCAGTTTTGAGTCTTGCCTCCAAATAAGTAAATGTACCAAATCTTTGAAGTACACGGTAATGTGTTACTGCAGCTTTTCCGCCGTTCTGAACGACCGCCATCTTCAATCTATTTCTCGGATCACGAGCGATCGGCGCATCGACAGTCCCTGTATCCTGCTGAAAATTATGATGAACAATGGCTCGATAAGCTCTTGTAATGGTGTGCGCCGCCAGCTGCTCCGCCAATTCTCGGTGCGCTTTATCGTTTTTGGCGATCATCAACAGTCCGCTGGTGTCTTTATCAATTCTGTGGACAATACCGGGCCTGATCACACCGTTGATCGATGAAAGATTGCTGCAATGGTACAAAACAGCGTTCACCAAAGTCCCGCTGTAATTTCCTGCGGCAGGGTGAACCACCATTCCTTTTGGCTTGTTTACGACAAGGACATCATCATCCTCATAGACGATATCGATGGGAATATCCTCCGGCTCCACATCAAGACGAACTGGCTCTGGAACATTCACCTGGATCAAGTCTCCGGCTTTCACCTTATATTTCTTGGAATCATTCATTAATCCGTTTACCTGCACTTCGCCCAGATCAATTAGCTTTTGCAGATGACTTCTGGATGTCTCTTCAATAAGAAGAGAAAGGACCATATCTAGTCTGGTCCCTTGCATATCTTCTTCGATTTTAAATTCAAGCAAACTGCTTCCCGTTTCCATTTTATTTTTCACTCCTGCTTCGTTTCGGTTCTATAAGAAAAACATAGAGAACCATCAGCCCGCAGCCAACGCAGACAGAAATGTCCGCTACATTGAAGATAGGCCAAACCCTTAAATCAAGAAAGTCTATAACATAGCCCTTGGCAGCCCGGTCAATCAGGTTACCGAAGCCTCCCGCCGCAATTAGCGACAAACTTAGCAGCAGCGCCCAATGATCAATCTTTCTTCTTTTAATCAGATAGACGATTACACCTGTGATAACAACCAGTTGTATGGCAATCAGGAATCCCGTTTTATTTTGAAATATGCTAAAGGCCGCTCCATAATTATGAATATAAGTGACATGAAAAACGCCGTTAATCAGTGGAATGGTTTGATTCAACTCCATTCCGGATTGAATCAAATATTTTGACAGCTGATCAACAGCAATAATGATTGCGATGATAATAAAGTACATTTACACGGATGGAATTATTAAACTCCTTCTCCCTTTCTCAAATTTGTGATTGTTTCTTTCCCGAAAGAACCCTTTTCCTCTGCTAACGGTTTGCCATCCGTATAAGGTTTTAGTTCTTCTATTACCTTATCGGCGAAAAGCTCCGCGCTTAGGTTGTCAAACTTCTCAATCTCTGACTCAAGCAGACTTCTGTATCTGGTACGAAAGATATTCAGCCTGTTTCTCATGG
Source organism: Anaerovoracaceae bacterium (assembly GCA_963676445.1). Taxonomy (GTDB): domain Bacteria; phylum Bacillota; class Clostridia; order Peptostreptococcales; family Anaerovoracaceae; genus Anoxybacterium. Next base: position 4,602,671 of record OY781100.1, on the reverse strand, counting down.
AAAACATTTCTTCATTGAGTCTTTCGATAGATTCTTTTGCTTCCCTTTGGATCAGTTCTGCGTCAAGTTCCGCATTTTTCAGCAAAATTTCCGCACGTTTTTCAGCGCTGACCGAAATATCACCCATTAATGCCTTCGCAGCCTCCAGCGTTTCCAGCACTGCACCTTCTGAATTTCTATACCGTTCAACCTCGACGTTCAGGTTTTTGACTTGATCCTTCAGTCTGCGGTTTTCCTCAAGGATCTTTTCAAGGTCTAAGGTCAGCAGGTCAAGAAACCCGTCAACTTCTTCTTCTTTATATCCCCGAACACCCTTGGCAAATTCTTTGTTTTGAATATCTAAAGGAGTAATCATTTATTTACCTCGCTCTTTATTTAAAACATCAGCATGAATAAAATGCGAACGACGATATTTCTAATCACCTCAAGACCTATGATTGCCAATATCGGTGAAAAATCAATCATACCGTTCCAGCCCAATCTGCCGATTAATCTTCTGCATGGTCCCAAGATAGGCTCTGTGATTTGAATTACCACCGAATAGAACCTGTATAAGTTGCCGTATGGGTTTCTTACAAACCAGCTCAGGATCGAACGCCCAATAATTAAATACACCAGTATCTGAATAAAGGTGTTGATCGCATTAATTAAAACATATACCATAAATTTTATCTCCAAACATTTTTCGGTGTACCGCTGAAATCGATCCCCTTATGGTCGATATTTGCGCTCACATCCACATTCTCAGGTGCAAATATGAATATATTATTTGCCACCTTCTGTACATTACCGTTTAATGCATATGTAGCTCCGCTTAAGAAGTCGAAAATCTTTCTGGCACTGTCTGTTTCGACTTTTTCCAAGTTGATGATTACAGGTTTTTTTGCCTTTAGATTATCAACCAGCTTTGGACATTCATCAAAGCTCTTTGGGTCGATTACGACCATTTTAAACTGACTTGCAGGTACAGCGGCGCTTTTCGACTGCATCGGTAGCACGCGGTTATCCCGAGCTTCCTTTGCTTCTTTATTTTCATTCCGGACTGCCATATAAGATCCTCTGGTGTCTACCGGCTTTCTTTCAAGTGACCCGGACGACGAGTGAATCTCCTCAGGCTGTTCCTCATCATCATCTATTTCTTCGATACCGATAAGTGTTTTCAGTTTATAAAACAAACCCTCTCCCATTCTTCAACCTCCTAATGTATTCTATATCTCTTTACTTGTATAGTTTCTTTCTCCAAAAATCGCGGTACCCACACGAATCAGATTAGAACCTTCCAGAATTGCAGCTTCATAATCATGAGACATTCCCATGGATAGATATTGAAAGTCCAATTTAGGATGCTCAATCAAGGAAAATCTGTCATAAAGCTTCTTTACTTCTCTAAAATAAATTCTTACATCCTCGGGGTTGTCCGCATAAGGTGCGATACACATCAGACCTTTGATGCAGATATTGGAACAGCCGCTGAGAATATCTTCGATTAGCTTACCCGTTTCCTCAGTCGAAATTCCAAATTTACTTTCCTCCTGGGCAGAATTGACCTGTACCAGAATATCCATCACAATTTGATTCTGTCCGGCACGCCGGTTAATCTCTTCTGCAAGCCGTAAGGAATCCACCGAGTGGATCATGGAAACCTTATCGATAATATATTTTACCTTATTTGTTTGTAAATGTCCAATCATATGCCAGCGAACAGGCTGAACCTTTTCATACTTATCCAGAATCTCCTGAACCTTGTTTTCACCGATGTCGTTGATCCCTGCGTCAACGGCCTCATTGATTTCTTCTGCGGTCCTTGTTTTAGTTACCGCCACCAAAAGTACCTCGCCCGGATCGCGTGAAGACCTATCGGCAACTTCGTCCTTTTTCCTGTTAATCGCCTCAATATTCTCCTTAATCATACCCATAATTACCTGCCTTTACATTTCTCTATCCCTTAATTTGGTTTTTTTAAAATTTCATCGTAAATATTCACAGTATCAACCTTCTTTGCGCCGTCATCCGTGTAGAAGTAGGAGACCTCAGCCAAGGACCATTCCCCGTCGCTTGTAATGATCTTCACTGGCTTGAAAACGAATTCTCCGTTCTTATTCTTGACGTAAACACCCGGCTGTCCATCTTTGGTAGTAATACTTGCGTTGGGTATTGTCAAACCCTTATAATCTGAAGTAATCACTTCCGTATCGATTTTTCGAATTTTAGCAAAGTCTTCATAATACCGATTAAACTCCAGAATTACAAGCCATTCATTACCATCGTCTATAATATCATAAATCTTTCCGTTAACCTGCCCCAACGGCAGATTGATAGTTGCAGATTTTCCTTTTTCATATTTAACGATATTTTCCGGTGCTACCCAAAAAACAGCGTACCACTTCTTATTATCGACGACCTTATAAAGCGGCTCTTTCGCCAGGGTCGTTTCCCGTACCACATTCTGTACATCGATATTCAGATTCTGGACTTTATCATGACTTAGCAGTGACATATTCTCGGGTGTGAATTCTGTTTCATATCCGTCAATGTAATAACTGATGATACCGTTTGTTGTACATATATAATTACTAGGAATGACTCCTTTTGCATTGACGATTTGATTCTGTTGTATGATCTCTTCTTTTGCCGCATTATCTGTAGCTGTTATGTAATCCCTCTTTTGTTTGAGTCTTTCGATCTGCAGTATAATCCGGTCAGCCTGCTCCGGTTCACCTTCTTTAACCGCAATATCATAATCAGCCTCCAGCTTTGTAATCTGAGATTTGATCTTTTTTAAATCGTCACTGAATATGCTTTCTCCGCCATTGAATCTGGAAATCCGGTCTGTGATTTTGATGTAGCCACTTTCTGTTTCTTCCTGCATCCCGGAGGTAATATCAAGTATTTTGATTCCTTTTCTTACCATTTCTCCTTCTTCTATGTTGTAGTTGATATTCCCCGATTTATTGGCAAAATATACGGTCTCGTTCCTGACAAAGTAAGCGGTAACATGGTCGGTTACCTGAATACTCCCGTATTGTATAATTTCTGTTTTTTTCAATGCTCCGGTAACATTTGGAAAAATATAAATGATGATAAAAAGAATGACTAATATTGTGCAAAATAGCATGATCAATCTTTTTTTTATTTTCATAGCTTGTCCGCACCTCCGTCAAATCCTTCAAGCAGCATTTTAATCGCTGCGATCATTATATATTAGAATTACTATGGATTCAACTATCATCCATGATCGGAATCCAGGATTTTCTGCAGGATTTTTTTTTCGTCCTTGGTAAGGCTCTTTTCCAGTTTCAAATATTGCTGCCAAAGGTCCGGCCTTCGCTTTTTTGTCAGCTCCAAGGACTTTTCAAACTGCCAAAGGTGAATCAGCTTGTGATGACCCGACACCAAAACTTCCGGTACGTCCATTCCTTCGTACTGTCTGGGTTTTGTATACTGCGGGTACTCCAGAAGACCTGAGTAAATTGATTCTTCATAATGAGCGTTGCTGCTGCCTAATACTTCAGGAATCATTCTAGCCACGGCGTCAATGAGAATCATTGCCGGCAGTTCTCCTCCCGTGAGGATATAGTCTCCAATGGACACCTCCTCCATGTCCCAATAATCAATAATTCTCTGATCGATTCCTTCATAATGTCCACACAGAATGACGAGTTCCTCCGTCTCCGACAGTTCACCGATCAATTCCTGGTTCAGTACTCTGCCTCTGGGAGACATGTAAATGATCTTTTTTCCCTTGGCGCCAATCCCCTGCAAAGCCTGAAAGACGGGATCTGCAAGCATAACCATTCCGGCTCCTCCTCCAAAGGGATAGTCGTCGGCTTTCTTATGTTTGTCCCTGCTGTAATCCCTGATATCCGTCAGCCTTATATCCAATATTCCATTTTCTTTTGCCCTTCCAAGAATGCTTTCCTCTGTTACTGGCCGGAACATTTCAGGAAACAGGGTTAATACGTCGATTCTCATGTAAATCACCCTAACTTTCTATGAAGCTTTTCTATATGCTGTATACCATTAAAGCTCCATCAAACCATCGATCAATCTAACGATCATGGTCCTGCTTTCCATATCTATATTTAAGATAAATTCCTCTACTGCAGGTATCAGAAATCTGCTTTTATCTTCTTTTTCAACTTCATATAAATCCTGTGTTCTATTTTGTATCACGTCGCTGACCGACCCAAGCACAGCTCCGTTTTCGTCGACAACCGAAAGGCCGATCAGGTCGTAAATATAATAAGTGTCCTCCGGCAGCTCTCTAGTATCTTCTTTATCAATAAGAACGTCTTTTCCTTTGAATGTTTCCGCTTCTGTTCGATTGCTGATCCCTTCCAGCTTTAATATGACCATTTCTTTCAGATACCGTACTCCATCGATTCTGAATTCCTGGTGATCCAGATAAACTTTTGATAGTTCCTCAAAGCGTTCTTTGTAGTCCGAATAATGGTAAACTTTCAGTTCACCTTTTAAGCCAACAACGTTGACGACTTGTCCGATTTTAATCTTTTCCATATTTCCTCATATTCCAATTTTTCACAGATAAAATACAGGCACATATATACAGTATATATGTGCCAAAACGCAGTATTGCAGAATCTCTCTATTGAACGATTTCTACTACCACTTTTTTATTTGCTTTGGTCGCTGCGGCTTTCACGACGGTACGAAGCGCTTTGGCGATTCTCCCTTGTTTGCCGATTACCTTACCCATATCATCCGGGGCAACCTTCAATTCGATAATAATTGCCTGTCTACCTTCGACCTCTTTCACTTCTACCGCATCAGGATTATCAACAAGTGATTTTGCAATAGCTTCAACCAGTTCTACCATAAGTTTTCACCGCTTTCCTTATTCTATAATTCCTGATCTTTTGAAAAGACTCTTTACAGTATCGGTAGGTTGAGCTCCGTTTGAAATCCACTTTTTTGCCTTTTCTCCGTCAATTTTAACGTCGGCCGGATCTGTCAAGGGATTATAGTAACCTATCTCCTCAATGAATTTTCCATCTCTCGGCGAGCGTGAATCCGCAACAACTACTCTATAAAAAGGTTTTTTGTGCGCACCCATTCTCTTCAGTCTAATTTTCACTGCCATATATTCCACCTCCTTTTGTGTGCCCATTTTATACTGAATTGCTTACGGGCAAACGTAATTTTAACTATATGTTAAACTCAGTCTTATCTGAATTTAATCCTTAGAAACCTTTGAACATCCTGCCCTTTTTAAACTTTGGCGCATTAGAGAACTGCTTCATCATCTTTCTAGCTTCATCATATCGCTTAATGAGATTGTTAATTCTGCTTACAGGCTGTCCGCTGCCGGCAGCAATACGTTTTCTTCTGCTTGCATTGAGAATAGTAGGATTCCGTCTTTCTTCCCTGGTCATAGACTGGATAATCGCTTCCATTTGAACGAATTCCTTTTCTCCGCCTTCCAGGTCCACATCCTTCATCGCTTTGCTGTTCGCGCCGGGAAGCATATCCATGATTTTCGCAATTCCGCCCATTTTTTTAATCTGGCCGATCTGATCCAGGAAGTCTTCCAACGTGAACTCGTTTTTCTTCATTTTCCTTTCGAGTTCTGCGGCTTTTTCATCGTCAAAGTTCTCCTGAGCCCTCTCGATCAGGCTCATCATGTCGCCCATTCCCAGAATCCTGGATGCCATTCGTTCTGGATGAAAAGGCTCCAATGCATCGAATTTCTCACCCATTCCGATAAATTTGATTGGCTTGCCGGTAACCGTTTTTGCTGAAAGTGCAGCACCGCCCCTGGTATCACCATCCAGCTTTGTCATAATGATGCCGTCAATTCCAAGTCTTTCGTTAAATCCGGTCGCCGCATTCACCGCATCCTGACCCGTCATTGCATCCACAACAAGGAGGATTTCATGAGGCTTGGTCCTTTGTTTGATCCTGACAAGCTCATCCATCAACTCATCATCAATATGCAGTCTGCCGGATGTATCCAGAATCAGAACGTCATAACCCTTATATTCCGCCTCCTTCATCGCCTTCTCGGCGATGATCTCAGGCTCATTGCAGTCACGCATAGTGAAAACGGGTACGTCAACAGTCTTTCCTACGATTTCCAGCTGATCGATCGCTGCCGGACGATAAACATCACATGCAGCCATCATCGGTTTTTTTCCATTTTTCTTCAAATAATTAGCAAGCTTTCCGCAAGTCGTAGTTTTACCAGTACCCTGAAGGCCCGCCATAAGGATTACAGTAAATCCTTTCGGAGAATAAGTTAGTCTGCTGTTGGTTCCTCCCATCAAAGAAACCAGCTCGTCATTCACAATTTTTATTACCTGCTGTGCAGGGGTAAGGCTAGCTAGAACGTCCTGCCCCAGCGCCTTTTCTTTTACGCTGTCTACAAACTGCTTAACAACCTTGAAATTGACATCAGCTTCAAGCAGCGCAAGTTTTACTTCCCGCATGGCTTCGTTGATGTCTGCTTCAGACAAAATTCCTTTGCCCTTCAACTTTTTAAAGACACCTTGCAGTTTTTCAGATAATCCCTCAAATGCCATATTCGGCTCTCCTTAACATTTCGCCCGGTTCTTTAGAACCGCTGGCGTAATTTATGCTGTAAAATCATGAATCTCTGATTCGTAGATTTTTGTCGTAGAACATTTCGCCCGGTTTCTAACACCGCTCATTCGTTGATCTGGTCTATAATCGATTTAATCTGTTTCAATTTTTCCAAAAGCGGTTTATTCCCAAGGTTTTCCTGCACCAACAGATCAATTTCCGAATCAATTGCCGCAACCGATTCTTCCGTTGCAAGAAATTTGCCTACCAGTCCAAGCTTGCTTTCATATTCATGCAACGCTTTTTCCGCTTTTTTGACTGTGTCATGAACCCCTTGCCTGGTAATCCCGAGCTCTTCTGCTATTTCGGACAAAGAATAGTTATCCTCATGGTAAAGCTTCAGGATTTCCTGCTGTTTTGCAGTGAGCAGCTGACCATAAAAATCATATAACATATTAATTTCTATTATTTTTTCAAACATCTACAATCGGCCTTATCATTCAATTGGCAAGTTAAATTACTTGACACCATGTAAATTTAACATAAAAGGCACAGTCTGTCAAGTAAAAAAACTTGCCAGACTATGCCTTTTATATCGTTAATTGAATTAATTTATCAGTGATGCTTTCGCTATCGAGTCGCTTATGACGTTATTTTAACAGCTCGCATTCATAGCTGATAGGAAATCTGCTGTCACCATTGATTTTATTTAAAATCGCAGCAACGTCGCCGGAGGGTAAGTCCGGCATCTTTACGTCGTTCAGCAGCGTACCCCAGAGTGACCGGTTCTTAAAAGTCACATTTATCACTTCACAATCCTGCAGATCATAGGTGTCCTTTATGTCGCTTAAAGCGTCTGTCATGGTTCCGATGGAATCCACCAAACCGAGATCATAAGCCTGCTTTGCAGTGTAGATTCTGCCATCAGCCAGATCTTTGACTTTTTCAATTTCTATGGATCTTTCATCTGAGACGATTCCTGTGAACTGATCATATGCTTCGTCCACAAGACTCTGGAATATCGCTTTTTGCTCTTCTGTCAGTGAGTTCACCGAGCTGCCCATTGCTTTGTTGCGTCCCGCAGTAATCGTTTCCGTTTTTACTCCGTATCGGTCCAGCAAACCGGAAATATCATACAACGTTCCGATGGTAACCCCTATGGATCCCGTCCAGGTGTTTCGATTTGCAAAGATTTTATCTGCAGCGGTAGAAATATAATAACCGCCGGAAGCTGCCATGGAGCCCATCACCGCATAAATGGGCCGATTGGTGTTCTCCTTATACTCTTTCAGTTTCAAGTACAGTTCATCGCTTTCGTAAACTCCTCCTCCGGGCGAGTCAACAAAGACAATCAATCCGCGGTTGTTGTAGTCAGCCATAAGTTCATCGATTTTATCCAAGGTCCAGCCATGCTGGTATCCAGCAGGCAAGCCAAATGTATCCGCCTGCCCTGACATGATTGTTCCCTGTACATAGATCGTGGCAATATAAGGTCCTGTAGCCGAAATATCGTCCTCTCCTCCAAAAAAAGCGTCCTTTATACTGTTCCCAACTAAAGCCAGAAGCAAAATTCCTGCAAGAATACATCCAAAAATGATCAGGCTTTTTTTGAGTCGTTTTTTGTTATCTTTCTTCTCTGCTGTTATCGCTTCTATGTCGTATTCTCTGATTTCTGTCATTCCAAATCCCCTTCCACTAATTTCTCTGAATTCACTGATTTCATGCGTGATGTGCGCAGGTAGTCCCATGGGCGCAGATGGTCCTGACTCAATCAGCGTTTCCCTCAATACATTTTCTACTTTTTTATGAATGATGTCAATGCTAAAGTACAGAAAACTGTTGACAGTGTATTATGTCATATAGTACACTAAGTACAGGTTAGAGAGCAACCTATAGTGCATTATATTATGTACAAAAAACAAAAGGGGGTAAACTTGTGTTTCAACTTGATTTAAAGAGCAGAAAATCAATATATGAGCAAATCGTTGACAACGTTAGAGAGCTCATTATAACGGGAATACTTCAGTCGGAAGATAAAGTCCCGTCTGTCCGAGAACTTTCTAAAACCCTCACTGTCAATCCCAATACGATTCAAAAAGCCTACCGCGAACTGGAACACCAAGGCTATATTTATACTGTTTCCGGCCTTGGATCATTTGTAGCTTCACCGAATGAACTTCCAGTCGATGAAAAGAGAATCAGCAAAGTCAGAGAGCTTCTGAGAGATAGTATCAAAGAACTGTTTTTCCTTGGATTATCGATGGAAGAGATCCGCAGGCTGCTGAATGAGTTATTGGAGGAGAGGAGTGAATGGAATGATCAAAGTAAATAATCTGGATAAGTCCTTTAATGGATTTCGAGCGCTCTCGGATTTAAGTCTGAACGTAAAAAAAGGTTCCATCTATGGATTGATCGGTACAAACGGTGCTGGCAAAACAACGCTGATCAAACATATCACAGGTGTCTTTCAGCCCGATCAGGGAGAAATCCTGATCGAAGACAAAAATGTATATGAAAATATCGCAATAAAGGAACGGCTTGGCTATATTCCCGATGACCTTTATTTCTTTTCGACCTATAATCTGAAAGAATCCGCCAGGTTCTACCGTTCTCTTTATCCGAACTGGAATCAGGAGCGTTATATCCATATGGCAAAGCAGTTTGATCTGAATGAAAAAAGAAAGCTTTCCAAATTTTCAAAAGGCATGCAGAAGCAGGCGGCTTTCATTCTAACCATGTCCTCCATGCCAGACTACCTGATTCTGGATGAACCCATAGACGGGCTTGATCCGATCATACGAAAACTGGTTTGGAAATACATTGTCGAAGATGTGGCGGAAAGAGAAATGACGGTGCTTGTTTCATCACATAATCTTAGAGAGCTGGAGGGAATCTGCGATTCTATAGGAATTCTCGCAAAAGGAAAAATGATGATTGAACGCGATCTGGACGAATTGAAATCAGATATTCACAAGATTCAAGTGGCCTTCAAAACCAGCAGCGAAAATCCTTACGAAGGCTTAAACATCCTGCACAGGGAATCCCGGGGAACGGTTGATCTTTTGATCGTCAGAAACCGGAAAGAGGTTGTCGAAAACACCATTAACAAGAGTCATCCCGTCATATTCGACATGCTTCCTTTGTCCCTTGAAGAAATATTCATCTATGAGTTAGGAGGTGGTAACAATGAAATCCAGGGAATCATTTTTTAGCATATCAAAACCATTGATCATCGAAAACCTTAGAAGATTCTGGGCCATACCCGCTCTGTCTTTTCTAATTTACTTTTTATCCGGAGTATTTCCAATTTTAATGACATACAGTCATTTAAACGATCTGTCATACTACATTAAATTGTCTCTGTATAATCAGCAACCATTTTACTTGATCGCACACTTTGCGTTTCCCGTAATCGCAGCGGTGGTAATTTTCCGATATCTCCAGGGAATCAGTTCTGTATCCGTGATGCATTCCATGCCGTTTACACGTGCAAAGTTATACAACAGTGGATTCATTTCAGGATTGATCCTGATCATTACGCCGATTCTTGTCAATGGGTTAATTCTGCTCGCCATCAGCAAGCCGGTATACAGCACCTATACAAACAGTGCAGGGATACGTGTCCCGAATGGTTTGAATCTATTTGCACGAGCCGAGGTTTTAAATTGGATATGGGTTTCCGTATTAGTTGTAATAGTAGTCTACACGATATCAATTTTTTCAGGAATCGTAACTGGAAATTCTCTGGCTCATTTAGCAGCTTCAGTCTGGTTCAACTTCCTTGTACCCGCACTTTATGGTGTCTTCATTGCATATTTTGCTAACTTTCTTTATGGTTTTAACATGAGAGGTAACTTTGAAGAATTTGGGCTGGGTATATCACCTATTTTAAATCTATTTCAATGCGATGGACATTTCAGCATTCACAGCACCATATACTACGTCCTTAGCGCACTGGTACTTTATGGAATTTCCGGATACCTTTATAAAAAACGTCAGCTTGAACGTGCTACCGATACGCTTGTATATGGATTATTAGAACCGATTATCTGCTATCTGGTTGCATTTTTCGGCATGACCGCACTTGGATTTTATTTTCAGGTACTTGGTGAGTCTGAAATGTACCTTTATGCAGGATTTGCCGCCGGTACCGTAATCTTCTTCATTATCGGCCAGATGATCGTGAAGAAAACCCCAAGAATTTATAATGCGAAGAGCCTTAAGAGCTTTGGACTCTATGCACTGATTGCCGTACTCTTCTTACTGGGGTTGAACTTAGATATTACCGGATTTGAAAGAAGGGTTCCCGATACAAAAGACGTCTCCGGATTTACACTCACAGGCGGTTTCGGTCAATTAGATCCCGGTTATTATTCCAACTCTGACAGTACCACAATTTCCAACAACGGCGTTGAGCTATTGTATCATGATCCTGACAATATCAAGGCTCTGACAGAATTGCACAAAAAATTGATTGAGAAAAAAGAACAGCTGGAAGACTTAAGCGATGTTTATTCCCGATCAATGACAATTGCATACAATCCTGATTCCTTGTTTCCGCTGACACGCAAATACCAGATTGACTACGCTACTTTGAAAGACAGCCCGCAGTTCAAGCAGATTTATGAATCTGAGGAATATCGCAACTATTTTGCTCCTGACAATTTGAACTACGTGAAACTGAATATCATTGAAGTAAGCGCCAACACTCCGTTAGCAGAACCATTGGAATTAAAAAACAAAAAAGAAATTAAAGAATTCATGGATTGCCTCAACAGAGATTTTAAAACGCAGTCCTACGAAGATACAATCAGTCTGCATCACGAATATGCCACAGCCGGAATCTACGTTAAGTATCAGAGCAAAAATCCGGAGGCAAAAGGACAGATGATTGACGGGCTTATATTCTACAAAATCACGGATGGCTATAAAAATACCATTCAATGGCTGGAAGCGAACGGATATGGGGACCGTTTCAATCCAAAGGCCGCTGATGTCGAATATATTGAGATTTATCATTACGTCGACAACAGTGATGAAGATGTAGCCAGGGAATCAGAATACCGTCCAAATGTCACTCTGGAAAAAGTCAATGAGCTGAAAATGCTAAAAGTAACTGATCCCGTTGAAATCCAAAATCTTCTCGATTCTTATGAAACGGATAACATCAACTACAAAGATTATTACTACGGGATAGTATATTATAAATGGAACGAAGATACCAATCTAAATTATGAACCTCGTTACCATGGTGACGATTATGCCTATGAGGAAAAGATGGGCTACACAAGAGATGTTGACCGTATGACAAGTATGCGAATCTATTTCAACGAGGGCAACATTCCGGATTACGTTCTGGATTACTTTAACTGAATTCCGCCGCAGCTGAGGCGGATTCACAAATATATCAAATAGGGGTTTTTAATATCAGACGGCCGCACAAATTTCTTGTACGGCCGTTTACGTTCTGTTGCTATTTTCCTTCATTCGCAAGCGTCTGCGAAACTTCAGAGCTTGCCATCTCTTCGGCAAAAATCGTTGTTACTCCGTTTTCTTTGCAGGTTTCAACCGGTATTTCGATCTGCCTGATGGTCAATCAGAACCCCATATTTGGAAAACTTGACTTCGTAAAACTGACATCCTATAATATAATCAGTTTAGATGCCAATGATACGCATTTGCAAACTGGACACAGTATTACTGATGGATTTTTCAAGGATTACTATTCTAAATAACGACTACATAGGTGTATTTTGAAATATGATATTTTAAAAGGAGAAGAGATGACTACAGAAATAAATGTAATTTCCGGCTTTCTGGGAGCAGGAAAAACCACATTGATTCAAAAGCTGCTTAAAGAAGCTTTTCATAATGATAAGGTTGTTCTTATTGAAAATGATTTTGGAGAAATTAGCGTTGATGCCGCACTGCTCAAAGCGGGCGGTGTTGAAGTAAGGGAGATTAACTCAGGGTGCATTTGCTGCAGTCTTTCAGGCGATTTTGTTCAAGCACTGGCAGAAATTTTGGATCGTTTTCATCCGGACAAAATTATCATTGAACCGTCCGGCGTCGGAAAACTGTCAGACATTGTAAAAGCTTGTTCTGACCAACGAATTCACACGCTGGCAGAAGTTAAGACAAATATTACAGTTGTAGACGTAAAACGATGCAAAACTTATCTCGAAAACTTTGGAGAGTTTTTTGAAGACCAAATACAAAATGCAGATGTTATCCTCTTCAGCCGCACCGAAATTTTCGCTGAGAAAATAGACGATGCCTGCAAACTGGTAAAAGAACTTAACGCACATTCGTATATTCTTACCAAGCCTTGGAATCAAATTACTGCTGATGAAATTCTGAATCCTCAAAAATTATGCTGTGAGCACGGTGAACGCTCGCATGAGTACGAATGCAAACATCATGGAATGCACGACCATGGAGAACATGAGCATAGCTGCACACACGATCATGGAGAACATGAACATGGCTGCGATTGTGAACACAATCATTCGGCTAAAGAGGTTTTTGATACCGTCACGATACAAACCATGAAGATTTTTAGCCCAGAAGATTTGCAGATACGGTTATCTAAAATGGAACGAAGTGCACAGGGTACGATCCTTCGTGCGAAAGGCATCGTTCGCAGTGCAAACGGATTTTTAAACCTTCAGTACATTCCCGGAGATATACAAATTACAAATTGCGCTATCAGCGGCAATACGCTTTGTATTATAGGCAATGATCTGAACCAGCAAGAACTCGGATGCCTTTTTGATGGGGAGTGATACTATGCCAATACCGGTTTATGTGGTAACCGGATTTCTGGATGCGGGGAAGACTACCTTCCTGAATCATTTGTTGAACAGACATGACTGGCGAGATGTCAGAATACTATTAATCCAGTTTGAAACAGGTGATGAGGAATTTCAAAACCAATATAACAATTGTATAAACATTACATTTACGAAGAAAACTTTTGAGCAGCAACCGAAGCAAATTGTCAAACAAATCAACAGTAACATCCAAAATTATGAGTTTGATGAAATTTGGGTAGAGTGGAACGGTGTCGTCCCTTTTTCCCATCTACAATCCTTGTTTCTACATCCTCTGCTACGCAGCTTATGTAAAATTCAAAAGGTAATGCATATTGCAGACGGTGAAAATATTGATCATCTGTTAGGGAGAACAGGCGGCGCTTTGCCTGAGCAAATTGCCGCCTGTGATTTTGTTGTGGTACGCAATCTTCATTCAGCAGCTGCAAAAAATCGTATCCGACGGATTATGCGTGGGCTCAACCCCGGGGTTAAGGTCTACGGGATAAAGGCATATGACGATTTATATCAACAGCTTTTCGGAAAAAAAGAACATCCTGTCAATTTATTCTTCTTGATCGTTGTACTATTTATTGCCTTGAACATATTTACCAAGCCGGTTCTGGAAATACTTCACATACCTGTAAATACGGTAATTAATATTTTTTTGGGCATTATCCTGCAAGCAGTTCCGTTCTTAATGATCGGTGTATTACTTTCCTCATTGATTCAGGTTTTTGTTCCTCAAAGCATGATTGCGCGGCGATTTCCAAAATCATTAGGAATGGGTTTAATTATTGCAATCCTGGGCGGTTTTTGTCTCCCGGTCTGCGACTGCGCATCTATTCCCATTTTCAGAAGCTTGGTAAGAAAAGGGATTCCCCTTCCGGTAGCAGTTACCTTTATGACTGTTACGCCTGTAATTAATCCGGTGGTTATTTTATCAACTTATTATGCCTTCAGCGGTAACATGATTATTGTAATCAGCCGTATATGCTTTGGAATTATATCTGCGGTTCTCATCGGAGTTAGCTTTGCAATCTGGCCTCCAAAAAGCCACATATTCTCAGGAGGTTCACTTGACAGGCTAATGTGCAGCTGTGGCTGCTATGAAGATGCGGATTCAATTACATCTTTTAAAGGAAAAATCGGGCTTTTTGTTAGACATTCACAAGCGGAGTTTTTTAGCGTTGGTAAATATCTGGTTATCGGTACTTTTATCTCATCAATTTTTCAGACAATGGGTACAAAACTATTCACAGATGTTCAAGATAGCGCAGGTCTGGCAATTTCCATCATTATTATGATGATTATGGCATTTTTACTCTCCCTCTGTTCCTCATCTGACGCCGTTATTGCTCGCAGCTTTGCAAATCAGTTCCCAATGGGTGCGCTTATGGGCTTCTTAGTTTTTGGACCAATGATGGATATTAAAAACGTGATGATGCTCTCTTCGGGATTTTCAAGGAGCTTTATTGTCAAACTATTATTTACGACGTTTATCATTTGTTTTTCTATAGTCTTTCTGCTTTCTAGCTTAGGGGGGATGTAAACATGCATACGCAGGCAAAAGCCTTTAATCCACAGGTTTTTTTAGAATTCCTTAGCTATTCCGTATTCGGTGGATTGATATTTCACTTATTGAACAATGGAAATTATCTTAATTATGTGACGCCCCGGATGAAGCCGTATCTTTACTTCACGGCAATTGTTATGTTGATATGGGCTTTGGTTGTGCTTTTCAGGCTTTTTCGCCCGCAGTATAAAATACGCTCCGCACACTGCTTTGTTTTGGTGATTCCCATTTTATTTCTTTTACTTCCCCACAGTGCTCTCAGTTCTGCCGATCTTTCTGCCAGCTATACCGGGGGAGGCGCTTTTAAACAGAGTACATCAAACAATAACGGAGTTAACTCCTTGAGCACGCCGTCACCTGCCAGCAATGGCACGAATACGCCAATTGATGCGCAGCTTGGTGCCGACGTTTCCGATTCCGCAATCAGTCCACCGTCTGACACATCATCAGCAGACGATGTCGGAACCAGACTTTCCGGAATTGATATAGAAAATAAAACAATAACAGTAAGTAATGATGAATTCTATCCATGGATTGAGGAAATCTATACCAATATGGATCAATACGTAGGTTTCACAATCTCAATTACTGGGTTTATCTATAATGATCCGGAATATCTTGCCAAGGATGAATTCGTACCCGCAAGACTTGCAATGGTATGCTGCGCCGCAGATTTATTGCCGATTGGGATGCTGTGTAAATATAACAAGGCGTCCGAACTTACGGAAAACAGCTGGGTCACCGTCGAAGGTGTAATCCGGATAGGCCAGAACGAAGGACAGGATGAACCGCAGATTACTGTGTCAAAAATCACACCTGCAGAGGAAGTAGAGGGCTATATTTATCCCTATTAAATTAAGCTCCTTTCCTTTTGTACTAGCAAATTAACTCAGGAGGAACCATTATTTGATTTACGACTTAATTATTATTGGAGCAGGAGCCGCCGGTTTGTTTGCCGGAGCATCCCTTCCCTCTCCAGTGAAAGGACTGATTCTTGATCAAAAGGCATCACCCGGAAAGAAGCTTCTGATGTCCGGGGCCGGTCAGTGCAATCTCACTCATGGCGGAAATATTAAGGATTTTATTTCTCATTACGGGCAAAACGGATCAGCCATCCGCACCGTTTTATATCGATTCAGCAATCGGGCTGTCATTGATTTTTTCGAGAAAAGAGGAATTTCACTTGTTGAAAGAGAAGATGAAAAAATATTTCCGAAATCTCTTAAAGCTATGGACATACTCAATGTTCTGACAGAATCCTGTGTCCAAAATGGTTTAGAATTTCGTTTTTCATCGCCGGTAGCCCATATTTCCTTTGAGAAGCTTCCAAATGAGGATTCGAGGATATTTACTGTCCATAGCGGCGAATTTATTTGGAGTACAAAAAAACTGCTTATTGCTTCAGGGGGTTGTTCTTACCCTGCCAGTGGCTCGGACGGAAGCTTATTCCGCATACTTAAGCGTATGGATATATCGTTCAAACCACTTGTACCCTCCTTGGTCCCCGTTTACGTTCACCAGTATCCATACAAAGATTTGTCTGGAATATCTTTTCCAAATGCATCCGTTGCCGTATTTTCTGATAAGGGAAAAAAACTCGCCGAAAACCTTGACGCGCTGCTCTTAACCCACAAAGGCTTTTCCGGGCCAGCAATTTTAAACCTATCACGGTCAATTTCCCAAGATCTTTGTGTTTCCGTCAACTACTTTCCTCTCAAGCAAAAGGAGATTATGATAAAAGAATTGTCTTCAGCCCTGACCGGAAATCCAAAACAAATATTAACACTGCTAAACGAGTATTTCAACGGAATGGCAACCGGTCAGCCCGCAGTTCTTCCAAAACGTTTCCTTGAAGCGGTTTGTCTACGTGCAGGAATCGACTCTACGACAAAGGCTTCACAGCTCAGACACAGCCAGCTCCAGTCCTTTGCTATGCTGATCACCCAGGACAGGTATCGTGTCGTAAAAACTGGAGGTTTTGAAATTGCGATGGTGACATCAGGAGGAGTCGAGTTGTCGGAAGTCAATCTAAAAACCATGGAGTCAAAAAAATACCCCGGTTTATATTTTGCCGGAGAGGTTCTTGACGTTGACGGTGATACAGGAGGCTACAACCTCCAGTTCGCTTTTTCCTCGGGTAATCTGGCAGCAAATAGTCTCATATCGCATTGAATCGATTCGATCCTGCGCACCTAACTTTTACTCCATTCATATAATGAATATCATTATTATAATTTCAATTCTGCCCTTGCAGCGAGTTGGAGAGTTCTCCATAAAGGGCAAAATTATGACAGGAGTAAAAGTATGGCCATAAAAATATTCATTGACCAAGGGCATAACCCTGTAAATCCAAACGCAGGCGCAGAAGCCGGCGGCTATCGGGAGCAAGACATCAACTATGAAGTCGGCGTCAGATTAGCGGCTCTTTTAAACAGCAACCCCAACTTTGAAGCCAGACTATCGAGAAATTCGCCAACAGATCAATTGGGAACGAGTACGACTACCAGTCTGCAATCCAGAGTGACAATGGCAAATGAATGGGGAGCTGACTTTTTCATCAGTCTTCACTGCAACATCAGCGAGATTACAACAGCAAGCGGAAGTGAAGCTTATGTTTATCGGACCGACAGTCCTGCATTTTACATGGCGACCCGAATTCTCGATGGTTTACACTATTACACCGGATTACCAAACAGAGGTGTAATGACAAACACCAGACTCTATGTGCTGAGAGCCACAACGATGCCTGCCACACTGGTGGAAATGGGCTTTATGTCAAATCCAACAGACCTGAATATGCTGGTGAACGACCCTCAAATCTTTGCTCAGGGCATTTACAGTGGAATTTTAACCTATTACGGCCTCGTGTAGGCGTCCGCTTGCGGCACAAACTGCGAAGATCGCTTCAATTAAATGTTGAGGCGATTTTTTTTGATTTTTTTAATATAAATAGATATTGACATTAAAAATCGCAAGTGTTATATTGTACATATCGTATATATACACTATGAGTAATATGCATAATTTTTAGAAAAGGTGAACCAATGGATATTATCATTAGCAATTCAAGCAGCAAACCCATTTACGAACAGATTTCGTCTCAGATTAAGAATATGATTCTGAATGGAACCCTAACAGAGGGTGATGCGCTCCCATCCATGCGTCTTCTGGCCAAAGAACTTCGGATCAGCGTAATCACAACGAAACGGGCTTATGAGGATCTGGAAAGAGACGGGTTCATTGAGACAGCAACCGGCAGGGGCAGCTTTGTTGCGGGGAAGAACCTCGAATTTGTGCGGGAGGAGCATCTTCGCATGATTGAAGAAAGGTTTCAGCAGTCCGTTAACTTGGCAAAATCCTCGGACATCAGTCTGAGTGAACTGATTGAAATCCTGAACCTTTTGTATGAGGAAATTAAATAGGAGGTCATCATGATCAATGCAATAGAAGTGCGAGCGCTATCGAAAAGATTTGAAGGATTTCAACTTCAAAACGTCAACTTCAATCTTCCAAAAGGAAGCATTATGGGTGTGATCGGAGAAAACGGCGCCGGAAAAACAACGACAATTAAGCTGATGCTCAACCAGCTCAAGGCTGATTCGGGAACAGTCAGCATACTGGGATACGATCATATCAAGGATGAAAAGGCCTTGAAGGAAGAGATCGGTGTAGTTTTTGATGAAAGCTACTTTCACGACAACATTAAACCAAAGCATATTTCAAACATTATGAACAAGGTATACAGAAACTGGGATGAATCGGCATTTGAAAAGTATTTAACGCAGTTCGGGCTTCCGAAGAACAAGATAATCAAAGAATTTTCACGGGGGATGAAAATGAAACTAACTTTGGCTACTGCGCTCTCCCACCATCCAAAGCTTCTGATTCTTGACGAGGCAACCAGCGGCTTGGACCCGGTGGTGCGAAATGAAATTTTGGATATCTTTCTAGACTATATCCAGGATGAAGAGCATTCCATTTTGTTTTCATCCCATATCACAAGCGACCTGGAGAAGATCGCGGATTATATCACATTCATCCACCATGGAAAAATTCTGTTCAGTGAGTCAAAAGATGTGATTCTAGGGGATTACGGCTTGCTTCTATGCGGCGCCTCCGAATTTGCTTCCGTTGATAAAGGGGATATCATCGGCCATAGGGAAAGCCGATTCGGACATGAAGTACTGATTAGAAATAAAGAACAAATGAAAAAAAAGTACAAGGGGTTAAAAATAGATTCGATCAATATTGAAGACATCATGCTGTTTTATGTGAAGGGGGACAAAAAATGATTGGTTTAATTTTAAAGGATTTTTATTCCTTAAGACAATACGTTAAAACCATGCTGTTCATGCTTGTTTTCGTTGCTTTCATAAGCTCGGGCACGGATAACCCGGCAACATTTTTTGAAGGCTTCATCGTGATCATGTCAATGATGATGGCAATATACTCATTCTCCTATGACAATGTGGCAAAATGGGACCGTTTCGGTCTTTCTCTTCCTGTTACAAGAAATGAAGTCGTTGCGGGGAAATATATACTCGCGCTGATTCTCTGTCTGACAGGCATGCTGCTTTCCTTTGCCATGTCATCTGTTATTCTAATGCTGCGTCCGCTCGATGGTTTCGGACTGAAAGAACACCTGATAAACTTAGGGCTCACAGCTGCAATAGCGATCACATTTTACAGCCTGCTTCTTCCCTTGATTTTTAAATTTGGAGTTGAAAAGAGCAGATTGTTTTTGATAGCAATATTCGCATTGCCTTCAGCGGCAATCGTATCCTTCGGCCAATTAGGAATTCCAGTCCCAACAGGAGAATTTATCATGGATATGCTAAAACTGCTTCCTTTTGTTTCAGTAATCCTCTTCCTGCTATCGTTTCTGATCTCATGCCGAATCTATAATGCAAAGGAAATCTGACCTGTCAGTTGTTCCGGTGCGGGTTCGATCCACAGGCAATTCAGCTTAGATGCCGGCCCCGTACTGGTCCATTCCTTTGTATGCTCGTTAAATTGGTACTCAATTCTTGTAGTTGCCGTCAAATTCACATAGCCTGTTTCAAGTTCCATGTACACGAGAACCGTATCAGTTCCTTCTTTCATATCAGTATTGTGACCCATGACCTTCACTTCGTTTCGCTTCCAATCAGATGGAATGTCGGCAAACAAATTTTTATCTTCCATTACAATATCGTTGTCCACTCCTGCGATAGAAGTTTCTTCTCCTTTTATATTGTACGGCTCCGCCTCATCAAGCTTCCAGCCTCCAATGAAATGCTTTTTATAAAGCAAACGATAATAAGCTTTAGCGGTTCCTGTCTCACTCTCTGTCTTCGCAGCAAGATAAATCGTATCCTCTTTATCTTCTTTGGAAGTAATACGTTTCTCTATTTCCAGTGAATCAATATTTAGTTTGCCATCCTCACCCTCTAAATCGTTTAGATCTTGCATGATTTTATCATTGTTTGGAATTTCACTCTCCCCAAGCAGCTTGGACGGACTCGGGAGTTCAAAAGGCAATTTAAATTGAATCTCAGGAAGATCAAAGGGAAGTTCCGGAAGGTCAAAAGGAAACTTCACTTGATCAGGTAGCTTGTCTTTTATCGTTTCGGTAACTTGCCTATAAACTTTGTCATCCTTGATTGGAGCAGGCACCTTGTCTCCGCCAAAAACCAAAAAAGAAACCGAGACAATAAGAATCAGAACCGCCGCCGGTACGATCTTTGCCTTTGATTTCTTTCCCTTTTTCATCCTCTTTTTGGATTTTTTATCCACTTTCTGTATTGGAGGAACTTTTGCACCGCATTTCATGCAGAAACTGCTTCTCTTTTTAATTTTTTGACCACAATTACTGCACCGCATGAAAAACTACAATCCTTTCTGTTATGAAAACCTGCTGCTTTTGATCACAGTAAGCAGATTGATCCTAATTCTCGTCATCAGAATCATCATCCGATCCAATCAACTCTTCCAGCTCTTCCTCCGAAAGAGAATCAAAATCAACTGGTTCTCCCGGAATCTCATCTCCAAGAATTGGAACGGCGACAATAATATTCTTCGCGTCCTCCAACGTATCCCGCGGGACATAAATATCGATAGGGAAAGCGCTGTTTGAACCCATAAAGATTTCTAAAAAATTACTGGCCCCTCTAAATTTTTTGATGGATGGAATCCCCTCACTTCTAAGCTTGGACTCCAGGAGATCTGATTCAAAGCTGTTCTTTGCAGTGCAAAGATAAACACCATCCCGCCATTCATTCTGATCTTTTTTTTCAAACATCGCCTGTTCCCAATCCTTTCCCTTATTCACGCACAAAAGCCGAATATCAAATCATCCGAATCCGAATATGGTTAATACGCCTTCTCTTCAATTTCCTTCTTCAGTTTTGCGATAAAGTCGTCGAGATTCAATGTGCCAAGTTCGCCTTCCTTGCTGGACCGAACCGTCAGTGTTCCGGATTCCATTTCCTTTTCTCCGATTACACCGATGTAGGAGACCCTTTCATTTCTGGCTTCTCTTATTTTATACCCGATCTTTTCGTTTCTAACATCAACTTCGACTCTTAACCCCTCATTGCTGAGTTTATTCCCAAGTTCCTCCGCATATTCCGCAAACTTTTCTGTAACAGTCAAAAGCTTGACTTGAACCGGTGCAAGCCAGAGAGGGAATTTTCCTGCAAAATGCTCCGTCAGAATACCGATAAACCGTTCGATGCTTCCGAAGATTACTCTGTGTAACATGATGGGACGATGTTTTTCTCCGTCACTTCCAATATAGGTCAGGTCAAAACGCTGGGGTATCTGGAAATCCAGTTGAATTGTTCCGCACTGCCAGGTTCTCCCAAGGCAGTCTTCCAGATGAAAGTCAATCTTAGGACCGTAAAATGCTCCATCGCCCTCATTGATAATAAAAGGAATTCCTTTCCCATCCAAAGCTTCTTTCAGCGCATTTGTAGCCACTTCCCATTCTTCCGCAGTTCCCATAGAATCTTCCGGCCTTGTGGAAAGTTCAATATGATATTTAAATCCAAAGAGATTATATACATAGTCGACAAAATCAATGACTCCGACAATTTCACTCGTGATTTGCTCCGGCAACATAAAGATATGTGCATCATCCTGAGTAAAGGTTCTCACCCTCATTAACCCATGTAATGCTCCCGAAAGCTCATGTCTGTGTACCTGACCCATTTCCGCAACTCTCATTGGAAAATCACGGTAGCTGTACATTTTTCTTTTATATGCCAACATTGAGCCCGGACAATTCATCGGCTTTATCGCATAATCATTGTCATCAATTTTTGTAAAATACATATTATCTTTATAATGGTCCCAGTGTCCGGAGGTATGCCACATTTCTACATTCAGGATCAGAGGAGTCTTGATTTCCTGATACCCTCTTTCACGATGAGCCTGTCTCCAGAATGTTTCCAGTTCGTTTCTGAGAATCATTCCATTTGGCATAAAGAATGGAAATCCCGGTCCTTCTTCGAAAAACGCAAAAAGATCCATTTCCTTTCCGATCTTTCTGTGATCTCTCTTTTTTGCTTCTTCCAGTTTCTCCAGATATTCGTCAAGCTGCTTCTGCTTCGGGAAAGAAACAGCATAAATTCTCTGCAGCATTTTATTCTTTTCACTGCCTCTCCAGTAAGCCCCCGCCACACTCATCAGCTTAATGGCCTTAATCGCCCCGGTTGAAGGCATATGAGGTCCCGCACAAAGGTCCGTAAAATCTCCCTGCTTATAGAAGGAAATTACTGCATCTTCAGGCAGATCACGAATCAGTTCCACCTTATAAGGCTCCTGCTTTTCTTCCATGAATTGAATCGCTTCTTCTCTTGGAAGCTCAAAGCGTTCCTCAGGATAATTCGCCTGAACGATTTTGGCCATTTCCTTTTCCAGTGCAGCCAGATCCTCATCGGTAAAGCGGTGCTCTAAATCAAAATCATAATAGAATCCGTTGTCGATCGCAGGTCCGATTCCCAGCTTCGCTTCAGGAAAAAGATGTTTAACAGCCTGTGCTAAAACATGGGAACTGGTATGCCGAAAGGTATGTCTTCCGTCCTCGTCTTCAAACTTCAGAATTTCCAATTCGCAGTCATCTTCCAATTTATAATCAAGGCCCTGAACCTTGCCGTTTACCTTCCCGGCAACTGCTTCCTTCGCCAGTCCGTGATGGATTGATTTTGCCACTTCCAGAATCGTTGCGCCCTGCTCGGCTTCTTTCACACTGCCGTCCTTTAATGTTATTTTTATCATAAATACCTCCTGGTTTGCTTATCGATTATTTTCGCTTTCATTGACATTATCGCTGACCAATACTATAATGCAATAATAGAAAACGAACGCTTTCTTGCGATTTGCAATTAGCGCCTCGTTATAATTATATGCTATAGGATGAATTTGTCAAGGAAAGGGATTGGAAACGTTGAAAATCGTATGTATCGGCAATAGTATCGTAAATGGTTTTCCGTTAAAACGGAATCAATGCTTCGTGAGTTTATGGAGACAGGCTTCCGGCAATGAAGTGATTAACAAAGGGCTAAACGGTGATGTTACATCCAATGTGCTTGCAAGATTTGAAAAAGATGTCATATCACACAAGCCCTCTGCCACCGTCGTGCTAACCGGAACCAATGATTTTATCCAAAAGCTCGAGAGCCCGGCCGGAGTCCTTGCCAATTTAAAACAAATAGCAGCCTTGTCATCCGCGCATTGCATTGAACTGATCCTGATGACTCCCCTGCTGACCGATGTCTCTCTTGCAGGAAGACTTTGGCTTCCTGGCATTGACTATCATGCTGTAAATGAAGATCTAAAAACACTTCGAAGTCTCATGCTAGAGTATGGTCAAAATGAAAAAATTCGAATCGTCGACGCTCAGGAAAAATTCAGACGTTTATATCATGAGGATCATGCTGCGGAATATTTCATCGACGGCCTACATCCGACAGCAAAAGGGCACCAGGCTATCGCCAGATTCTTTCAGGATTAACCCCGTATACCTGCACAACCTGAAACAGGTTACTGTTTGCAATATCCTTCGGTGTAACCATCCAGGAACCGTCGGAGTCGATATCATATCCAAAATGCATGTACGGATACCACACCAGGTGGGCGCACTGTGTTTTTTTGATCTTGGGAGGAGCTTTTCCCAAAATTCCCGTAAGTAATCCGTAAGGGATCTCGTTTAAATTGTCTTTCGCAAACTCTGCAATTTTCTTCCCGTCGCCGTCCGTATCATCCTCCAATCTCAGCAGGATAAAGCTTGGATAGGTTCGCCATTTGCTAATATTTTGAATCAAGGACGGATTACCAAGCAAAATTGCTTCAAGCGTTTCTCCTCTTGAAGCATCTATTACAATTGCTGCGTGGCCATGCCTCCACCCCAAGGTGTGCGTAGCTTTCGTAATGATAATATCCCCGTCTTTCAAGCTCGGAATGTCAAAGCCTTTTTCCAGAACCCCATTTTCATCTCTGATTCTTTCCTCATATACGATAATGTCTGCATTTCTGCATTCATATTCCTTCGGTTCAAAAAAATCATTCTGGTATTGTTCGAATACCCGCGGAAGATTTTCCTCGGTTTTCTTGGAAAGCAGTTCTTCAACTGCCTCCCTGCCCAAACCGGTCTGAAGCAGAATTGTATGATAATCCTGGTCTGTCAGATTCTTTTTTTCTATGATCGTTTCAAGATCAATTTTCGGATAATCGGGCTTCCAGGTTCCCTTACCCTCTGTTCTCCAGTTTAAGAAGCTGACCAAACAGAAAATCAGCAATAAGACTATTGCGGTTCTCTTTAATTTTATCATAATTCTGTTTGTCAGACGCTGGTCTGTATCATTTTTCTGAAACATAAGCCGACCTCTTTATCGGATATCTAGTCAATAAACGCTGCTTCCATATATTCTATCATTTTTCAATATTCTATGTAATCTTCTTTTACGCAAAACCCTCTTTGTTGATTCTACCCGTCCAGACTGTTATAATTATTATAAAATGAGCAGGAGACGCTAAAATATGATTGATTTACACATCCATACCACCTCATCAGACGGTTCCGATGAACCCGAGGTCATTCTTAGAAAGGCAGAACAGCTCGGTTTGGATTTTATCTCCATCACCGACCATGACTCCCTTGGTGCATATGAAAAGTTAGCCTCGATGAAAAATACCCGTTTTTTCAGCGGGCAAATCATACCCGGCTGTGAATTTTCCGTTGTGCATAAAAAAATGCCCATCGAAGTTTTGGGCTACGGAATTGATTTTGACGTGATTCGAAAAACAGGCCTTGTATCGGAGGAACGCTTTCTTGAAAGAGAAAATCTCTACATTACAAGGATGAAGGAAATATGCAGAAATATGAATATTAAGTTGACGGAATCCCTGTCTATCAAGAGTGGCAAAGCATTTGCAACGCAGGTGATCCATGCGGACCTGAAAAAATACCCTGAAAATGAAAAATGCTTTCCGAAAGAAATCTGGAACAGTGTCAATGCGTTTTACAGAACCTGCATCAACAATGAAGACAGCCCCTTTTTTCTGAACCAAACAAAGGACTATCCCAATGTCGAGGAAATCGCGAAAATCATAAAAAAGGCAGGCGGAAAATCATTCCTGGCGCACCTTTATGGATATTTTACCGATCATCATGAAAATTTTTTGGACTCCCTTACAAATCTAGACGTATTGGATGGCATAGAATGTTATCATTCCCTTCACGATATGAGCCGTACAAAATACCTTCTGAATTACTGCAAGGCCCATGGACTCAATGCATCAGGAGGAAGCGACTATCACGGCGCACTGAAGCCAGATGTTTTTATGGGCGAAAGCATCAGAGGCGTCAAAATCCCGTATCAGATACTGGAACCCTGGATCGGATCAGTGGAATCCCCCTTTATCTGATGGGAGTAATCAGAAACATCCCAACTACTGGGGCAGTTCATACTTAGCAGCCCTTACAATTTCTTTCATCTCCAGAAAAGGCAGATGAAACAGATCTCCTGTCACCGCTGTCAAAGTCACGGTGACAGATGGAATGTTCTCGCCGCTTTCTTCTGCCCATTCCGGATCGGAAGATTCCGCATCTATATCATAACCAAGATAGTCATCCTGGAATCTCACCTCAAAGGTAACATTTCCATTTTCGGGAAGCGGCGCTGCTTCAAGGGATTCTTCCAGAATATATTCAATGAACTTCCGTCCTTCTTCATAGGAAAAGCGAAATTCACCGCCTGCATATGCTTCCTCATCATAATATAATGCCGCCCCCGCTGCGCACTCTTCTGCTGCTGCTTTCAAAAACGTCTGACACCGAACATATCTCCCCATATCTCCCTGATACGATAAAAAGCTTACGTTAATAATAAACAGCCCCAAAAACACGATAAATACTTTCATAGAATATCAACTCTTTTCACAGTCTCCGTTGAGAACATTATGCCTCTCAGTGGTCTCTCCAATATGCTATTCTCTGATCAATTCACTTGCAGTCCAGCTTTCAATCGTGTACATTCCACTGTTATCCTTATCTGATATGCCAAAAAACCGGTTGCCTGCCATGATCTTTTCAATTGGTACAGACACTTTATAATAAATCAGCTCTCTTTCATCAAATGCTGAAGTTCGATATTGGGGAACCTCCTCCAGCACGATTACCATCTCATCCTCTGTAATGCCGAAATGATCCTCGATCTTATCAATCATGGCGTCTTTTATTTCGGGGGTAAAACATCCCGCCTGCTTTGCCTGCTCCTTTGCCTGATAAACACACTCCTGCAGCCGTCCGATCCGGTCGTTGTTGTTCTGATCCAAAGCATATTGAAATAGAAAGACCAGCATAACCGGAAGTACACCCATTAAAACAATTAACTGCTTCATATATTCTTCTGCTCCCCCTTTGCTTTTTCCTCAAAACGAAACCTACCCGGCATGGTTCTCAGCTGAACTGCAGCTCATAACACCAGTCATGGAGTACTGGTCCTCACCTCAATTCCTTGTTCCCATACACCACTGATCATGTTGATCACGGAACCGTCGTCAGGACCCAAAATCATGTTATAAATAACGATTCCCAAAAGGATGGTACTGCAAAGCACGATGAATTGTTTCATGAAAGGCTCCTCCTCAATCTTCACCGGTAATGGTTACGATTTGTTTATTAGCACTATCAGAAATACTTTCCGCGCTGCCACTGAACTCTCCGACAAAACCTGCAATTGTAATTCCTAATAAGACCATAGCAATCATGACGATAATCTGTTTCATTTCAATTCTCCTTTAAACACACCAATATACTACAATATTTTCTATCACATAAACATCTGGAGCATTTCTTTCTGGTCAATAAAATACGCCACATAGATAAAATTGATAAATATGACCAAAATATTGACAACAACAGGGAAATAAATTAGATCACTAATCATTTCATCTTTTCTTTTTTGGTCCGTGATGCGAATTGCCTTCATGCTTTTTTCATAGGAAAGCAAGGTTTCAAGCAATCCGTCAGGCTCCATCCGGTCCCACCGGATCAATAATCCGGCAAAGTCCCGCGCTGCTGTCGTCCCAGCCTTCTTCGCAAAATATTCTGCCGCTTCTTTAGGCTTATTAATTCTCAGAAAGCTCAGCATTTTAATATAGACAGGCTGCAATAATCCATTGTATTCCGAAAGCCTTTCGACGATATAATCCGTGCCGCAGCTCTTTCCTTTCTCAATGGATGCCATATTTCTGAGAAAAGATATTGCGTCGATAATTTCCTTGTCCATTTTCTGCTGTCGATAGTTTTTTATCATTCGTAGGATCATCTCAATTGGTCCTCTTTCTTTTAAGTGCTGTGTCAGGCTGTCCAATTTCTCATCCTTAAGCAGATTTGCGAGATCTCCGTTTCTCAGAGATGCACGATGCTTTAAACTCCACGTCATGAGCTGACCGCCCTTCAACAGATATATTCCTGCAAACAGACAGCTCAGAATCAGGAAAGCGATTCCTTTGTCCCAATTACCAATCAAATTTCGAACCATTTTTTCTCCTTTTCCTTCTTCTCCTTCCCTTTTTATAAGGTTTTATCTGCATGCTCAACTAATAATCGAATCTCTGATTGTTAATAACCTCGATCAATGTAAGATTGATTAAGAAGAGAAATGAAATTAATAAAATTAATAGAAAGCCCTGCTCCGTATGAAACTGATTTCTCAACAGCTTTTTAAAGGGAATTCCAAGGTATCGCACCGTCATCAGAATGGTACCCAGGTACATGACAGGAGCTAAAAAGACAACCATACGTGCAGATTCCGAATTCAGCCGCTTCCGTTCTTCAAAGATTTGCCGTGCTTCCCGGAGTTGTATTAAAATATCCTCCAGTGCAAGAGATACATTTAAGCCGCTTTCCGCAGATACACGGATGCTGTTCGCAAGCATTCTGCTCCAATTTGTATTAATACCGTAAGCAAACCGTTCTGTTGCTTCTTTTATCGCCTTCGGGTCCCCGGTATTTCTCAACTCGAGTAAAAGCTTAAAAAGTAGTCTCCCGGTAATTTTTGTTTCTTCGGAGGTCAGTATTACTTGTTCGATTGTTCTATAAATATTAAGCCCGCAGATTCTGTATTGACAAAGAAACTCAGATATTAATTTTTCTCCTTCATAGCTGCTTTTTCTTCGGATGGTTTCAACGCGTACACGCAGCATCAAGTACGGCGTCGAAGACAGGATAGCCGCCATACCAAGAGCGGATACCGGTGATACATTTCTAAGCCCTGCCAGTAGTACGATTAGAAATAAAGCAACAGTGAAATAAAGATAGTTTTTTGGTTCAATCGGTTTTTTCAGCGCTGCCGACAGTACTTTTCTTAAATGCTTTTCAAGTCTGTTTTCAGGGCTTAGTAGCCTTTTTCGAGCTTTCAGCCGATTGCGCATTCTGATTCTTGCAATACGGCATTTCAAACGATTGGAGTAAGTAAGCCAAATTCCTGCAGCAAAAATGAGATAAAAGAGCCCTGTAATAATAAAAAAAATCCCGTCTGACCGTTCAAGCTCTATCTGCATTTTTATTCCTCCTTTCTTCTTGACTCGCCAATCGTTCCAGTGCCGTATGAAATGCATCCAATGCCTGGTAATTTTCCTCTTCACCGAGCTTCTGTTTATCTTCACCAATAGAATATTCCCAATGCCAATCATCGGATTTTTGATCGTATGCACAGATTTGTTTCATAACGATCTGCTGTGAACTTCTGTCAAGGCTTAATTCATAAATACTCTTCAACCGTTTTTGATTTTTATTCTTTAACTGAATAAAATGAAAAATATAGTCAAAGCTGATGGCGACTTTCCTTGCTATGCTGTCCAGATCCCCTCCTAGACTCTTCACAATTTCAAAAGCTACATCGTAACAAAAATCCAGAGGTTCTCTTGCATGAAATGTGATTTTCATTCTTCTGGTCCCTTTGCTTGCTACCTTGACCGCTGTATCAAGAGCGATACCATCTCTTGCCTCCGCCAGAATAAAATAGTCTGCATCACTGCGCAGCAAATTCTTGGACAGATATTTTAATTTGTCATTATCTGCAATCAATTGAAGAATTGGCGCATCCGGCATAAGCGTATGAATTGGAATTTCAGGATCTGTCTCTACCAGCACACCCTCCAGCGATCTGTCTTCATAACTTTGCCAGGTTGACAAGAAAGTGGTCTTCGCGGTTCTAACCGCACCGGTAAACGCAATATTGAAGCCAAGAGAAACCATAGTTTTAAATAAAGGAATAGAATCACCGGGTATTGTGCCTCTTGCTGCCTGTTCTTCAAAGCTGTAGTTCGGAATAATGTACCTTCTGAATATGATGACGTCCTGTCCCTTCTTTGTCAGACTCCCTCCGTAGATCGTTACTCTGGTCCCGTCAAGCATGTATACCTCATGAGATTCCTTGTCCAGCCTTTCTTCCGGAGTCAGGAGAAGAAAAGCTCTGATAAGCTGCTCTCTTCGCTCCTTTGATATCCTTTGCGGTTTTAGGCACATTTGCCCCTCTTCAAGGAAATAAATCCTGTCACCGATAATCTTTGCAGAACTGCTTTCTGAATACTTTGCCGTAAACCATTCGGAAGCTCCGGCCAGACCCCAGTTTTCCTGATAGATACCGTCTTCCAGACTCTCATACCAATCTGGAAAAGCAGCTTGCTCAGCACCGTTTTTCAAGATAAATTCTCTTATTCTGCTTTTAAAGTAGGAAACTTCATTTTCATATCCAATGATGGCTTTCTTCTGTATGCGAAGAGAAGAGTCAATGGATTCTTTGCCCTTTTCCCACTCTTTAAGAAAATCAAGGTGAACCCTATGGCAAAGCTTCAAGAAGTCCGGATTCCGCAAGATTGACTCGCTATTTCGGCACTTCAGATAATCTCCTAAGTAAAACTTTTCCATCTGCTTTTCCTCTGTTTTTTTATCCCTTCAAACCCGATTTTATTGAGTATATAATTAGAAACAACAATGACGTCCTTCTTAAATTCATCATTTTTATATTCCAACAAGGTTCTGCAGTCGATTTCTGCCTGGCGTGAATATGCAGCCGATTCAAGCTTCCATATTCGTTCTTTCTTTATTTGCATCCGGTCAGACAGATAGTTCAGACCAAAAGGATCTTGTTCGTAAAATTTATTAATAATGCAGGCCGATATGTGAACACCCAGATTGTCCATAATTCTTCGATTTTTTTCAAACCTGCGTATGGCGGTCTCCTGCTGCGTCGCAACCAGCAAAATTTCCTCTGCTACGGACAACGCTCCGATTGCAAGACCGTTGTCCAGTTCATTACCGCAGTCTGCTATGATCAGATCGAATTCTGCAGAGACTTCCTCCAAAAGATACTTCGCCATATCAGGGTAGTAATACCTCGCTTCCAGTTCATTGGAGACTCCTCCCATCATATAAAAATTTCCCTTATGCGTGCAGGTCTTTAAAAAATCACTGCCGCTGATCATTTTATTGTCAATATGGTATTTCATTTCATCGATTGATATTGGCGGTTCCTTTACATATTCCGAACTTTCTTTGCCATTCATGGAAATCAGTAAAATCTTCATGCCCGGAACATTGGAGGCAATTGTTTCTGCAACAGATTGAGAAATCATTGTCGTTCCAACTTTATGATCCGAACCATGAAAACAATACAAATTATGTATCAAGTTTCTCCCCCCTTTGAACAATGATCAGCGCAGATGATGTTGCTCCGTTCGTATAAGAGACAATCTCTTCATATTCGCCTAAAGTTGCTATAATTTCAATATGGTCAATAGATGATGTGCTGTCCAGCCGCTGTAAGATCTCTTTATCAGTCACATCCTGAGATTCAAGCGAAGCATCTCTGACTTCTCTTTCCGCTTCGTCTTTTACAAAAGCGACGAGATAAGATCCGATCAGATTGCCTTCGGCAGTGCTGTATATGTCTACTGCATCCCCTCTTCTTAATGAACTGCTTCTCATATCAACCCAGTCTGGTTTGATCACGAAGACAGACTCCTCCGGCTTCAGGCAAAATTCATCATCTCTGAAATAATCCATGATAATCTGACCGTTTTCTGCAATGTATTGAGACGTTACTTTGCCGTCAAGCATTCTAACGTCCTCCGGTGTAAGAGCACTCTTCAGCAAATTATCTTTTGAAACTCCCTTTGTTGTGAACATACTGCCGTCCACAGTCGTTCCTTTCACAATCTCCTTTGTGGCAACAAGGACATCTTCCAGCAAGATCACATTCCTTCCTTTCCACTCCCATAAAAACAATCCGGCAACCGACAAAATGATCAGCAGAATACCAATCACCGATTTTATCCGCTTCAAATTTCCATCTCCTTTATTTTGTATATTCATTCTTATTTTACATTTATTTACATTCAATATACTTCACCTACCTCGTTTTGTCAATATTTTTTTTACAAATTTTTACATTTAATTCGTCCCCTGCATGTATAAGAAAACGAAAAAACTGCCCTCTCCGGTTAACCGGCGGGCAGTTTTATAGGCTCACGATTATTGAATGAGGGAAACAAGCTCCTTCACTCTTTTTTCAATATCCGGCGCTCCAAATACAGAAGAGCCGGCAACAACCAAATCAACACCGGCATCAGTAACGGTTCTGATATTATCACCCGTAATGCCTCCGTCAATTGATATTTCCAGTCCGGGATTTCTTTGATCCTTCATTTCCTTCAGGGCTTTAATCTTTGGCAGAGAAGAAGGGATAAACTTCTGTCCGCCAAAACCGGGATTGACAGACATGATTAAAACCATGTCGATATCTTCAAGAATGGAATCCAAGACGTTCAATGGTGTTCCCGGATTCAGAGAAACACCTGCTTTGATACCCAGAGATTTAATATACTGAACAGTTCGATGAAGATGTCTGCACGCTTCTGCATGAACTGTAATATACTCCGTATTGTCAGTTACAAAATCCTCAAGATACTGGTCCGGGTTTTCGATCATTAAATGGACGTCAAAAGGAAGTTTTGTCTTGCCAAGCAGGCTTTTCATCACAACGGCGCCAAAGCTGATATTCGGTACAAAATGACCGTCCATGACATCTACGTGGATTACCTGGGCTCCGCCCTTTTCAATGAGAGCGACCTGCTCGCCAAGCTTTGAAAAATCTGCGGACAAAAGGGATGGTGCTAAACGTTTCATGAGATCTCCTTTTCTTAGCCTCAGCTGGCAAGAGAGGCTATGTTAATATTTCCTTCTTTCCTGAATTTCCTTAAATTGATTTATATAGGATTGATATCTGGATTCGTGTATTTTTCCCTGACTCACCGCATCTCTGACGCTGCAGTCCGGTTCCTTAATGTGACGGCAGTCGTCATACCTGCAATTTCCTATATACGGAGACATTTCCGGATACAAAAAGTGAAGTTCATCCTCCTCAGCTTCTAACACATCGAAGGAAGTAAAGCCCGGCGTATCGAATACATACGCGCCCGTATCCGTCTCAAATAGTTCAACGTGCCTCGTGGTATGCTTTCCACGCTTTGTCTTTTCACTGATATTGCCAGTTTCAACCATATAACGGGTTTGCAGCCGGTTCAGTATGGTTGACTTTCCTGCTCCCGAAGGACCAGCCAACGCACTCTTACGGCCTTCCATCCGTTCAATCAGTTTTTCAATCCCGTCTCCGGTTGCACCGCAAACACAGACCACCGGGTAAATATCCTTGTAAATATCATCAATTGCTTTGCGTTTGTCACTATTTACAAGATCAATCTTATTGAGGCAGATGATGATATCCGTATGGCTTTTCTCGGCCATAACGAGAAACTTATCAATGATATCAGGATTAGGATCAGGCTTTGCCACAGCTGTTACGATAACGAAACAGTCGACATTGGCAATAGGAGGCCGTATGAAAGAATTTTTCCTTGGATGAATCTCGTCAATCACCGCATCCTCTGCATCGAGGGGTACGATATTAACCTCATCTCCCACATAAGGAGTAATTCCATCTTTTTTAAATATCCCCCTGGCTTTGCACTGAAAGACTTGATCGTCAGTCTTTACGTAATAAAAGCCTGCAATCCCCTTAATAATTATCCCTTTCATTAACTGATTTCTCCAGTATTAAAATCTACATTTTTCTCAAGAACCACATCATTATCGAAAAGTACTTTGACCGTCCCGACTCCGTCTCCGGATAAGGATAGGATTGCCGATCCGTCAGCCTTGATTTTCTGCTCTCTGTTGATGATGGCTCTCACACCGGATTCGTCCGAGATAACGACTGTCAGATAGAAAACTTCATTGGTTGCCTCACTGAAATCTATAGTTAAAGGAATCGACCTTGACGTCTCCGGAGGCTGATCGCCTGTGCTGACCTGAAGATTTACCGAGGTATCCTTATCCACCATTGTTCCGGGCTCATACTGCTGCCACATGACCGTATTGATTTCATAAGCAGTGCTCATCTCATAGCCAACGGCACCGATGTTCAGCCCAACCGTCTCTAATTCTTGCTTTGCCGCATCGATGTCTTTTCCTTTAACATCGGGGACCTTGACCTGTTCAATTGCCTTTCCAAGGCTGACCACAAGATTAACCCTTGTACCCGGCTCCGCTTTTGTTCCTGCTTTAGGGGACTGGCGAATGATCACATCTTTCGGAAAATCGCTGTTTTCCTGCGTCACACCGCCCTGCACATATCCATAGCTTTCAAGAACGAATTTCGCGCCTGAAGCCGTCTTATTTACCACATTCGGAATTTTTCCCTCTTCTTCCTTGCCTTTGCTGATATTTACCTTTATCGGATATCCTTCCTTGACGGTCATTTCCGCCTTTGGATCCTGTGAAACGATTTCTCCTTCAGCATATTCTGAACTATTGACCTCGTCTCCAATCTCCAGCTTCAGATGATACTGATTTAAGGTTTCCATTGCGGCTTCTACCGTCATGCCTTTAAGCTCCGGTACAGCAACCTCCTTTGCCTCACCAAAGTGTCCGATGGCATTCAGAATCAAGTGGCTTGCCGGAATTGCACACGCCAGCGCCAGAATAATCGCCGCGATTTTGATCTTATTTATTTTAACCCTTTTTTTCGGTTTATTCTCCTTGTTTTTCTTTCTCATATCTCCGGTAACTCCCTTCGTTTCTGTGTCAGCTGTCTCCTTAACGTTAACAGCGTTCATAACCCTTGTTGCCTCCATACCGGCGTTAAAACCGGATAAAGCTCTCGTTTTTTCCATATCGACGTTGGATAGAGCTTCATACATTTCACTTGCGGTTTTAAATCGGTTAACCTGATATTTATTCGTCGCTTTCAGTATAATATCTTCCAGTGCAGCTGGAATATTCGTCACCAAATGAGACGGTGGCGTCATTTCCTCGTTCATATGCATAAGCGCGATTGCAACGGGATTTTCCGCGTCAAAAGGCACTTTACCCGTTACCAGCTCATAAAGTACGATACCAAGAGAATAGATATCGGATTTTTCATCCACATAACCCCCTCTTGCCTGCTCCGGGGAAAAGTAGTGAACCGATCCCATGATGGTCCCCGTATTGCCCACAATCGTCCCTGAATTAACTGCCTTTGCAATTCCAAAATCGGTGATTTTAGCCGAACCCTCTTTTGTTATGAGCATGTTATGCGGCTTCACATCTCTATGTATGATATGATTTTTATGTGCAAAATTTAATGCCAGCGCGATTTGCTTTACGATATCAACTGCTCTTTGAAATTCCATCGGACCTTCATTTTTAATAACATCGCTTAACACTTGTCCTTCGATGAGTTCCATAACGATATAGTGAATATTCCCTTCCTTGCCGACGTCATAAATGTTTACGATATTTGGATGGGATAGGCTTGCTGCCGATTGAGACTCCCTGCGAAAATTCTCTATAAATTTAAGATCTTTAGTAAACTCCGGTTTTAATATTTTTATCGCAACAAAACGATTCAGTAATCGACATCTTGCTTTATATACGACAGCCATTCCTCCGTCGCCTATTTTTTCAAGTAATTCATACCTGCCAGCAAGTATTCTACTACTCATGTGTTAAGTCCTCCTGTCATATTTTTAAACAGATTACTGTTATGTTGTCATGTCCACCATTCTGGTTCGCACGTTGAACCAGATTGCCGCTTAATTCGCTCATGGAGCTGGATGCAGCAGCCAAGTCCCGAATTTTCTCCTCCCGAACTTCTCCGTAGAGGCCGTCGGAACAAAGAATAATAATGTCTTCTTTTAATGTTTCCAAACGATAAAAATCTGGAAGAATCTTTTCATCTCCTCCCAGAGCTCTCGTTATCATGTTTTTCTGCGGATGAGTCTCCGCTTCTTCTTTGGTTATAGAGCCGCCCTTAACCAATTCATTTACATAGGTGTGATCCTCGGTGATCTGACTGATCTGACCTTTCCTGCAAATATAGGCTCTGCTGTCTCCTACATTGACAAAATATGCACTTCCTCCATTTAGGTAAAGGAGCACGACTGTTGTAGCCATGCCCGCATTCTCAGAGGAATGCTTCGCAGCCTGATAAATCAAGCTGTTTACATCTTTCATACACTCCAAAAAATAGCACTTCAGATCCCCTTCTTCTTCCGTGCTGAGCAGAGGTTTTGATCTTATGTATTGGGCGATATTCTTTACCGCCATCGTACTTGCAAGTTCCCCTGAATTCTGGCCTCCTACTCCGTCTGCGACGATATATACGTCTTCCTGGGGCATTACAAAGAGAGAGTCCTCATTTCTTTCTCTCTTTTTACCCTTATCTGTTTTAAATCCTATTTGTGTCATAAATCTACCCCTAATGATAAGATGTTGTTATTATATATAAAATATGGGCAAATGTCAAAGTTACAGAAAGAAGGCTCAGTCGTTAAGCAAGCTCTCATCCTTCCTCATCTTACAGATGAAAAATCCATCAGTATTGTTGATATTCGGCAGAAGCTGCAATTCCTCTTCCTTGACAAAATAGGGATTCTTTTTTAGGAAATCCTTTACAACCTTTTGATTCTCATAGTGAGATATACTGCAGGTGCTGTAAACCAATACTCCGCCCGGCTTTACATACTTGGAGGAGGCAGACAGGATTGACAGCTGCTTTCTGGGAAGTTCATCGATTTCCGTTGTCCTTTTTTTATACTTGATCTCCGGCTTTCTTCTGACCACTCCAAGACCAGCGCAGGGAGCATCAACCAGTACGCGGTCTGCCTTTTCAATCATTGAGGATTCCACTCTGGTGGCATCCCACGTCTTTGTTGTAACATTGGTAATACCAAGCCTAACGGCTTCTTTATCTACAATTGCCAGTTTTCTCCTGTAGATGTCCCATGCGATCACCTGGCCGCGGTTTTGCATTTTTTCGGCGATGGCGAGGGTTTTGCCTCCGGGCGCCGCACAAACGTCCATGATCAGTTCATCCGGCTGCGGATCAAGAATATTTACGGCCAGAATGGAGCTTTCGTCCTGCACGGAAAACATGCCGCTTTCATAAAGCTTGCCGCCCAGAAGACCTCTGCCCTCAACCTGAAGCGCTTCTTTGCATAGCAATCCGTCTTCCGCTTGATAGCCTTTTGCAATCAGTCTCTTCTTTAAATCTTCTTTTGATGTTTTTAATTGATTCACCCGAATCACAAACGGCGGCGTTACGTTTCCGGCTGCCAGCAGTTCCTCGACAAAGTCTACGGCATATTGTTCCAGCCAGAGCTCAATAATCCATGGTTCATAAGAATATTTAATTGAGAGGTAGTTCACTTCGTTCAAGCTCCTGTCAGGAAGCTCTACTTCCTTGCCTGAACGAATAAAGCTTCTTAACACACCGTTGATGAAGCCTTCCCTCCCTTTGCAGAATCTCTTTGCCAAATCAACACTTTCATTAACAGCCGCATATTCAGGAACTCCACTGAGAAATTTCAGCTGATAAATTCCCATTCGGAGCACAACAAGGTCATTGATCTTTACTTTAGCAATGGGATCCTTAGCAAATTGTTCAATCACATAATCCAAATAAATCTTATTCTCCAGGACACCATAGACAAGCTCCCTCACAAATGAAGGAGAATCCGGTTTACCGCTGATAATATGATGATTTAAAGAGATATGAGAATAGGAATTTTTTGTTTCCACATCAAATAGTGTAAAATAAGCAGTTCTTCTGTTCTTATCCATTTCAATGACGCCCCCTCAGCGCTAAAATTCTTAGAAGAGTTGCGATAGTAGCCGCCAAAGCAGCCACATAAGTCAATGCTGCAGCCGACAGTACTTTCTTTGCACTTGCAGTCTCTTCCAGATAAATAATACCCAATTCATTCAATTGTTTTATTGCTCTGCTGCTGGCGTTAAATTCCACAGGCAACGTAACAGCCTGAAAGACTACAGCCAATGCATAGCAGATAATACCGATGTTAAAAATCAAATTTCCCTGAGACGAATTTCCAGCACTGATAATAAACAGACCGACAATCAAAATAGGCCAGGCAAGGTTGGAAACAACGGAAACAAAAGGTGCCAGTATGTTCCTGAAACGAAGCGGTCCATAGCTGTTTGCATGCTGAATGGCATGTCCCGCCTCGTGAGCAGCAATACTCACCGAGGCAACGGACGGATCGTTGTAGACCTGTGGAGACAGGCGCATCACTCTCTTTCTCGGATCGTAGTGATCCGACAGTTTCCGGTTTGTTATTTCAATCGGAATATCGGAAAGCCCATTGCTGTCCAAAATTCTTCTGGCCGCCTGTGCACCCGTTATTCCTCTTCGGTTTCTCACTTTTGCATACTTATTATAGGCGGAACTTACCTTGCTTTGCGCATAAAAGGTAAAAATAATCGCCGGTATCAATATGATAATCGTTGGGTCGAATATTCCAAAATACATTGCACTCCATCCTTTCTCCCTTTTTCATTGTTATTATTAAATACCCTGAAGCGTCAGCCTAAAACTTCTCCCTGCTCTATTTTATTTCCTTTCAGGTATTCTGATACCTGCATCGCCTTTTTCCCGGGCATTTGAATCTTAGTCAGTCTGAGCAACCGTCCCCCTGCGGCCACCTTGATTCCCTTGTCCGATACTTCCACAACCGTCCCTGGCGACTCGTTTGTTTCCTCACTAAGCGCTTCTGCTTCCCAAACTTTCATCGGCTCTCCCCTGTACATTGTATAAGCAGCCGGCCAGGAGTTTAGTCCTCTGACCAGCTGATCAATTTCCTCCGGGGTTTTATGGAAGTCAATCAAACCGTCTTTTTTAAATATCATGGGCGCATAGTTTGCTTTACTATCGTCCTGTTTGATTCTGTCTGCCGTTCCAGTTATAATAGCAGGCAGTGTTTCAGCCAATAATTCCGCTCCCATTTCCGAAAGCTCATCG
Source organism: Anaerovoracaceae bacterium (assembly GCA_963676445.1). Taxonomy (GTDB): domain Bacteria; phylum Bacillota; class Clostridia; order Peptostreptococcales; family Anaerovoracaceae; genus Anoxybacterium. The sequence goes on along the minus strand of OY781100.1, from coordinate 4,563,894 downwards.
TGAAGTTCTGTCATCGTTTTTCTGTCGACAGCGGTAGAACGCCACGCAATCATATCACCTGTATCCAGTCCTTCCGCCATGTACATCAGGGTAATCCCCGTCGTCTCTTCTCCATTGATGATGCTTCTGTGGATCGGAGCTGCTCCCCGGTACTTCGGAAGAAGGGAGGCATGAATATTAATGCATCCAAGCGGAGGAATTTCAAGAAGCTCGGTAGGAAGGAGCTTACCGTAGGCCGCAACCACAATCAAATCAGGTCTGATTTCTCGGATTCGCTGCATAAATTCTTCATTATTCTTGATACGGTCCGGTTGAAGCACCTCAATCCCATGCTGTAGTGCAGCTTGCTTTACAGGGGGAAACTGTATTTTTTTCCCTCTGTCCCGCGCTTTATCGGGCTGTGTCACAACCAATTTCACCTGATAGCCTCTGTCACAGAGTTCCAGAAGTGGAGGAACAGCAAACTCAGGTGTTCCCATATAAATAATTGTAATATCTTTATTCATCATCACAGTCAAACTCTCTTATATTTTTTGCTTTATCGATATAAAGGATTCCATCCAAATGGTCGTATTCATGACTAAGCACAATCGGTAAAAATCCGGTTCCTTCGTAAACAACCTCTTCACCATCCCGATTCAGGCCCTTCATCTTGATATATGTAGGCCGTTCAACAGTCCCAATCATTCCCGGGACACTGAGGCAACCCTCATCCTCCGCCTTGACGCCGTCGGTTTCAAGTATTACCGGATTGATCAGCTCGATCAGTTCACCATCGGCCTCAGCAATAAACATTCTCTTTAAGATGCCTACCTGCGGTGCAGCGATCCCACTGCCATTCTTTTCTCTCATAGTCTCAAGCATATCATCAAGAATCATACGAATATGGTCGTTGATTTCACTAACCTCTTTCGCTCTTTTTCTTAAAATGTCGTCGCCTTCCACAACAATGTTCCTTAATGCCATTGAATACCTCTCCTCTTTATTATTTCACAAGCTTACAGCACATCTGCATCTGCATCTGCAGCCGCATACCAATACAAACGAATATTATAAAAAACTATATGGATTTATATCAACAGAAATGTGATATTTTATTTTTCTGTCAGTATTTATTTTTAATTTTATTTTTGTTAAAGCGCGGGAATATTCTTTTCGTTTTCCTGGAAAACACTTAATCAGCAGCTGATATCGGTACAATCCCTTTACCTTGTTCATCGGAGCTGCCTGCGGACCCAAAAGGTACTTTGCCTCGTCTTCGCCGACTTCCTCAAGAAAAGATTCAGCTACCTGCCGGCATCTTTCATAAGCTTCCCTTTCGACTTCCGAAGACAGGATCACCTGGATCAAGTCACTGAAGGGCGGATATCCAATCTGCCTGCGGATCATTGACTCCATTTGATAGAAAGTGTTATAATCGTGTCTCGCCGCTGCCGTTATTGCATAATGCTCCGGATGGTAAGACTGTATCAGAACCTTTCCCGGCTTATCGCCTCTTCCAGCTCTTCCCGCCGCCTGAGTAATCAGCTGAAAGGTTCTTTCGGCTGAGCGAAAATCAGGCACATTCAGGGAAATGTCTGCCGACACGACTCCCACAAGACCAACATTGGAAAAATCAAGACCTTTTGCAACCAGTTGTGTGCCAATTAATATATTTGTTTTACCCCTTCTAAAGGAGTTTAAAATCTTATCAATGCTTCCTTTTTTTGTTGTGGTATCAAGGTCCAGCCGGTCTACGTGATATTCAGGGAAGACCTCTCTGGTTATCTCTTCCACCTTTTCTGTTCCTGTTCCGAAATGCTTGATGTATTTTCCGCCACATTCAGGACATACCAAAGGGATCTTTTCCCGATACCCGCAGAAATGGCATATTGCTTCATTTCTGGACTTGTGGTATGTAAGAGATATTCCGCAATCTCTGCACTTCATTACATATCCGCATGACCTGCAGGATACGAAGGTCGAGTAACCCCTGCGGTTTAAAAACAAAATGACCTGCCGTTTCTCTTCTAACGTTTGCTTCATTTCCCGATAGAGAGCGATACTGAATATCGATTTATTACCCTGTTTCAGTTCCTCCCTCATGTCCACAATTTCCACTTCCGGCAACGGCGTTTTGTTAAAGCGCTCTTTCATGAGCAGCTTTTCGTACTCGCCGTGTTCTGCTTTATGGGAGGATATCAGGGAAGGAGTCGCACTTCCCAGGATCACGATACCGGAATTCTTTTTCGCTCTTTTTATTGCGATTTCAATCGCATCATATTTCGGGGACATATCGGATTTATAGGTCGTCTCATGTTCTTCATCCAGTACAATGATGCCGATATTCATAAGAGGTGCAAACACCGCAGATCGTGCGCCGATTACGATTTTGACCTCGCCCCGATGGATTCTCATCCATTCGTCATACCGTTCTCCAAGAGAAAGCTTGCTGTGCAGCACGGCAATCCTGTCTGTTCCAAACCGATCGATGAAACGCTCAACGGTTTGAGGTGTCAAAGAGATTTCTGGAACCATCATAATGGCGGTTCTTCCTCTTTTAACACAGTCCTCGATCATCTGCATATATACTTCAGTTTTTCCGCTGCTGGTAACTCCATGTATCAGAAAGACCTTATGGTCTTGCGCTGCAGCAGAAGGCAGCATTGCCGCGACGGCATCCTTTTGTTCTCCTGTCAGCTCTTTTTCCCCATATACTTCCCCGGAAGGTTCCTGTGATGGCCTCCTGAGTTTCCCTCTTTTTGAAGAAGAGCCTGCAGGAGTAAAGCATTTGATCGCATCAATATACCTGCAGAGATACTGCCTTTTCATCCATACACACGTGGCAACCGCTTCCTCGTTCAAAGAGACATCGGGGTCGATTGAGTCCACCGATTTCAAGCCCTTCATCTCTTCCTTCAGTTTATCCGCTATTTGAAAGACATATGCTTCCTTGATACGATTTCCTTTTGCAAAGGGAACATATACTTTACTGCCAACCTTAATGCTGTCATCCTCACACAAATAGGTATACAGATTATCCGTATGGTCGGTATTATTATCAATTACCACGTTTACATATTTCATACGATTCCTTTTTCTTTATCGGTTATAATAAGAAAATATTATTCTGTCTGCAAGCTTCAATCATTTCCTCCGGCCAAACAGAAACCTGTACTTCCCCGATATGCGCCTTCCGTAAGAAGAACATGCATAATCTGGACTGTCCGATTCCTCCGCCGATACTATAGGGCAATTCTTTATTAATGACTGCCTGATGGAAAGGACGTTCCATTCTATCTTCAGCATCTGCAAGCTTAAGTTGTTTTACCATCGAGTCTTCATCAACTCTGATGCCCATAGATGAAATTTCAAAGGCAATGCCCAGAATCTCATTCCATAATACGATATCGCCGTTCAACTCCCAGTCATCATAATCCGGCGCTCTTCCGTCGTGCTTGATCCCGGAATTTAATTGTCCACCGATTTTCATGATAAAGACCGCTCGTTTCTCCTCTGCGATCTTGTTTTCTCTTTGTTTCGGCGTCAATGCCGGATACATGTCCTCCAGTTCCTGAGAAGTTATGAAATAGATATCATTGGGGAGGTCTGTCTTTAAATCTCTGTAGATTCTGTTTACATAGTCGCCTAAATTTTTAACTGCATTATAGATCGTTATTACTGTTTCCCTCAGATACGCTTCTGTTCTGTCTGCCTTGTTGATTGTTTTCTCCCAATCCCATTGATCAACATAAACAGAATGAAGATTATCAAACGCTTCATCTCTTCGAATTGCATTCATATCTGTATATATTCCATTACCAGGCTCTATTTGATATTTCCCCAAGGCCATCCGCTTCCATTTCGCCAGAGACTGGACGATTTCCACGTTCTGTTCATTCATCTCCTTCAAAGAGAATGATACGGCGCGCTCCACTCCGTTGAGATTATCATTGAGTCCGCTTTCCGGCGTTACGAATAAAGGAGCTGAAACCCGCCTCAAATTCAAGCCATATGACAGCTCCTGCTGAAAAAAGTCCTTGATTTTTTTAATTGCTCTTTGACTTTCCATCGGGTCGATCACTGATGAATAGTTCTTTGGGATCAATAGTCCTTTTGTCATATTTGTTCCTCCAATCAGAATACTTATTTTGAAAAATGACAGCCGCAGAAGCGCTGACGATATAATTGATACGCTTTAGAAAGTTCAACCGATCTTTGATAGCCTCCCTGCTTTTTAAAATCCTCACCGAGAAAGGTCAGTCCGTAGCGCATTCCTAATTGCATACCCAGCTTATAGATTAATTCAAAATTTTTATGAGGACTGACAGAAAGCGTTGTGGTAAAGGTATCAAACCCCGCCATTCTTGCAGTCTCCGCAGTCTTTTCCAGTCTGAGCTGAAAACAGGCTGTACACCGCCTGCCGCCTTCCGGCTCCTTCTCCAGACCTTTCGCCGCACATAAAAACAGTTCCGGTTCGTAGGGTCCTTCCAGATATGCAATGCGGTCTCTGGTATCGATCCTGTCGTTGTATTTTTCTATAAATTCAATCTGCGCTGCTCTTCTCTTTTCGTATTCTTCTTTATCCGTTATATTCGGGTTATAAAAAAAGATTGTAACGTCATAACGCCCGCTCAATCTCTCGACTACAGCAGTGCTGCACGGACCACAGCAGCTGTGAAGCAGGATTGCAGGCTTGTTTTTCTTGATCTCGTTCGTTTGATCAAGACTGATGAACTGGCTGCTTTGCGTCACATCCCCCAGGCTTTCATAAATACAATCTTTTTCTTTCTCTTTTTTCATATGTGTTAAACAACCCCTATTTTATGATTCACTTTTTTAACAGTTTATTATATCATATTATTAAAACACTGCAAATATTGCATTGGATTTCCTTACTGAATTTTATTATATGAGGTAGTTTATGACATACTTTTACAACGATCAACATTTTAATTCTATCGGTGAATATTTAAAACACAAATTTGGCTGCAAAGTAATCAAACTATCACTTGACGCAGGTTTTACCTGTCCGAACAGAGACGGAACAAAAGGATCTGGCGGCTGTATATTTTGTTCTGCCGATGGTTCCGGTGATTTTGCCAGCGATATCCCGGGTCAAATCAGCCTTCTTTCAAAGAAATGGCCCTCCGGCAAGTATATTGCCTACTTCCAAAGCCATACAAATACCTACGCTCCCGTTGAAGTTTTAAGGGAAAAGTACGAGCAGGCCCTATCATATCCGGACGTGGTCGGCATAGCGATTGCCACCAGGCCGGATTGCCTTCCTGCAGATGTTTTGGAGCTTCTCTCGGAACTGAATCAAAAAACCTTCCTGTGGGTTGAGCTCGGCCTTCAAACAATGCACGAGAATACTGCAAATCTGGTTAACCGATGCTACCCTCTTTCGACCTTTGAACACGCGATGGCTGAATTAAACAGCCGAGGGATCAAGACTGTCGTTCATTTGATTTTAGGCCTGCCCAGTGAAACAAAAGAGGACATGCTAAAATCCGTTAGCTATGTCTGCAGTAAAGATATTTTCGGCATCAAGCTTCATCTCATGAATGTACTGAAAGGTACCAAGCTGGCTGATTTTTATCCAGAGCGTATCCATATCCCTTCTAAGGAAGAGTACATCTCGCTTGTAGTTGATGCTTTGGAAATCATCCCACCGGAAATCACAATTCATAGACTTACCGCCGATGCCCCGAGGCATCTACTCGTTGCTCCGGAGTGGGGCTATGAAAAACGTACGATTTTAAACGGCATTCAGAAAGAATTGCGGCTAAGGAGCAGCTATCAGGGCAAGGCTTTGCATTTGATAAAGGATTAATGAAATTAATCTAAAAACAGCTTCGTCATAAGTACAGAATTCTTAAGTAATCCTGTATCCCTGGCTAAGCTGCTTTTTATAATCCTTGAAAAATTACTTACTCTCCAAGCCTGCCGTCATTGTAATGCTTGCGGCATAGAGAGATATACATATCATTGCCCCCGACGACGATTTGTTCCCCGGTTTTAACAAATTTTCCATCTACGATTCTGGCAACCATGGTCGCCTTTCTGCCGCACCAGCAGATTGTCTTGATTTCTTCTATTTTGTCAGCATAAATCAGCATATAGTACGAGCCTTCAAACAACTCATTTTTAAAGTCGTTTTTTAATCCGTAAGCAAGCACAGGAACATCGCAGCTATCCACAATTTCAACAAGTTCCTGAACATGGTGTTTTTTCATGAACTGACACTCGTCCACGAGAACGCAGTCGATGTTGTGCCTTTTGTTTTCCCTCATAAACAATTCCAAAATATTTGTATCTTCATTAACTGCAACAGCTTCTCTTGTAATTCCGATTCTAGATGCGATTACCCCTACGCCGAATCTGTCATCAACGCTTGGCGTAAGAACAAGAACCCTTTTTCCGCGCTCTTCATAATTATATGCCACCTTGATGAGTTCGATTGACTTTCCTGCGTTCATCGTACTGTATCTATAGTATAATTGTGCCACCTTGTTTCCTCCTTACTTGTGTACTTCTATTGTAATGGAATGAAAGGACAAAATCAACTGCATGCTTTTTATCTTAATGGCTTTTTATCCTCTAGACTTCTGCCTCGTTACAATCATAGCTGTAAGCTTGCACAGTAGCTATGATACAATAAAACAGGAGCCATTTCATTCGAAAACAGCTCCTGCCATATGCGTTATCATTTTCAATAACTTCCGTACCGCTTGTCCATTTGCAAGCCACTTACAAATGACCATAGCTGAAATTGAAAATTTAACCAAAAGTCCCCTTCTTTTGGCATTAATATAACACCCCTTCTTAATCAATTATGCCTCAGTCAATGAATCTTTTGCAACACAATACAATTTACAAATTCCCCTTCTTAATTGATTAAATCACCGTATTATACGAAGTTCTTCCCTGTTATGACCTTTTCCGCGGGAATAAAACAAAAAAAGAAAATCCTCCGACAACGTTGCTAATTCAATCGTCACCGAAGGTTTCATGTGGTGCCCAGACTCGGAATTGAACCAAGGACACGAGGATTTTCAGTCCTCTGCTCTACCTACTGAGCTATCTGGGCATATAAAAATTATGTATGGTGGGCCATCAGGGACTTGAACCCCGGACCTGCCGGTTATGAGCCGGATGCTCTGACCAACTGAGCTAATGGCCCGTACAAAAATGGTCGGGGTGGCAGGATTTGAACCCGCGGCCCACTGGTCCCAAACCAGTTGCGCTACCAAGCTGCGCTACACCCCGTCTACTAGTTATGCCAAGTTGAAAATGGCAGGGGCAGTAGGACTTGAACCCACGGCACGTGGTTTTGGAGACCACTGCTCTACCAACTGAGCTATGCCCCTATGTGGCGGAGAAGATGGGATTCGAACCCATGCACCAGTTACCCGGTCTAACGGTTTAGCAAACCGTCCTCTTGAGCCTGCTTGAGTACTTCTCCATGGTTTGTCGATTCCTCTTATATCTTACGTGGCGGAGAGGGTGGGATTCGAACCCACGGCCCCTTTCGGAGTCACTGGTTTTCAAGACCAGCTCCTTAAACCGCTCGGACACCTCTCCATCGTTAGGTTCTACTTCATCCTACATCAATCTATATTTGGTGACCCATCCGCGATTCGAACGCGGGACACCTTGATTAAAAGTCAAGTGCTCTACCAACTGAGCTAATGGGTCTTATTGGCTGGGGTAGCAGGACTCGAACCTACGAATGACGGAGTCAAAGTCCGTTGCCTTACCGGCTTGGCTATACCCCATTCTCAAGAAAAATTGGCGAGCCCACAGGGATTCGAACCCCGGACACACGGCTTAGAAGGCCGATGCTCTATCCAGCTGAGCTATGAGCCCTTAAAAAATGGAGCGGATGATGAGAATCGAACTCACGCTATCAGCTTGGAAGGCTGAAGTTCTACCATTGAACTACATCCGCAAAATTGGAGCGGAAGACGAGATTCGAACTCGCGACCCTCGCCTTGGCAAGGCGATGCTCTACCCCTGAGCCACTTCCGCATGTTTAATGGTGGAGGGAGGTGGATTCGAACCACCGAAAGCTCAGCTAACGGATTTACAGTCCGCCCCCTTTAGCCACTCGGGAATCCCTCCAGATTATTGAATTTTCAAGGTTTTAAACCCTTGTTGATTCCTAATTATTTTTTAAGGTTTTTCTTAGTAATAATTATAAATTTATTTAGTTTTATTGGAGCTGGTGGAGGGAATTCGCGTCTGCTCCGCATCCGCAGTTCGTCGCCTCCTCTTCAGTCGGCTTGAACCTCTCGCTTTTCAAAAGTCCACCGGACTTTTTCATTGCGCTCGAGCCCTTTCGGGTTCGATCCCCTCTATTATAATGCTTTTTATCAAAGCATTTTTATTTCAGTTTTTTATTGGAGCTGGTGGAGGGAATCGAACCCCCAACCTGCTGATTACAAATCAGCTGCTCTACCGTTGAGCCACACCAGCTTACATGCTTTTTAAATAAATGGCGATCCGGATCGGGCTCGAACCGACGACCTCCAGCGTGACAGGCTGGCATTCTAACCAACTGAACTACCGGACCATTCCATGTTGCCCATGCCGATTGATCCATCAGCGAGCTAAATTTGTGTCATTTGGTGGGCGCAATAGGGCTCGAACCTATGACCCCCTGCTTGTAAGGCAGGTGCTCTCCCAGCTGAGCTATGCGCCCCAAACTTTCGTTTTATTTACTTGACACATTTATTTAGTATACACTGCATGTCCCTCTGTGTCAACACTTTTTTTATTTTTTTCGTTTTTTTTTACTTGGCTCCAAGGGTGGGGCTCGAACCCACAACCTATCGGTTAACAGCCGAGTGCTCCACCATTGAGCTACCTTGGAACGTTCGTTTTGCTCCTTTTTTGTGAGCCGTTTTTTATCTTAGCATAGCTGTTTTTTAATGTCAACGGGAAATTTTGTTTTTTTTGCTAAAATTTCAATTATTTTATATTTGCACTTTAACAAGTCTTCTGTCAGTCGACAAAATCATCCCGTTTCCGCCAGTCAAATTTAAAACCAGCTGTTTGATAGTACCAGTATTTTCGGGTTCTGTCAATAGGGAAATTGTAACTGCGTCATCAAAAATTGCTTCACCCAGATCAAATTGGCCATTTTCCGCCATATTTTGAAGTTTGCCATAGAAAGTATAATCCAATCGAAATTTAAGCTCATCCAGCTCCTTTACGGCACAGATACCACTTTCCGCCAATACAAGTTTGGTTGTTCCTGTATATGCTCTTACCAGACCACCGGTTCCAAGTTTGATGCCCCCGAAATATCTTGTAATCACAACTGCCAGATTTGTAATTCCTTCTCTGACCAGCATTTGAACAATGGGAGCCCCTGAGGTTCCCTGAGGCTCACCGTCATCACTTGCCCATTGAAGCTGAAATTGTTCTCCGATAACAAACGCCGGTACATTATGCGAAGCGTCTTTATGCTTCGAACGAATCTTTGCAATGAATTCCTCTGCCTCTTCTCTTGATTCAGCGGGCCTAATATGTCCAATAAACCTTGACCTGTCAATGATTTGTTCAATTTCTGCTTCCTTCATTATTGTTTTATACCTGATCAAAAGAACCTCCCCCGTCTATCCTGAATGCACCAACTAAAGCTTAATAAACCGTTCCAGCCTTCCGAAATCTTTTTTCGAAATTTCAGCTTCGAAAAAAGTCCCTTCTTCCTGATATTCCATACGATCAACCCTGCAGCAATCACATAAATACGACGAGATGTCTCCTCTGTCATAAGGAATCAGCATTTTCACTACGCTTCTGTCAGCAAAGAGCTTCTCTTTGATCTGTTGTACCAATAATTCAATATTGTCTCCCCTTGTTGCAGATATATACAGAGTTTCCTCCCCATTATGGGGCAGACTCAAGTCCTTGGCAATATCAATTTTATTATATACCATCAGCCGTTCCTTACTCCCTGCACCGATTTCGTTTAGAACCTGATTGGTAACACTGATATGAAAATCATGGTCGACGTAGGATGCGTCCACCACATGAAGAAGCAGATCCGCGAAGTTAACTTCCTCCAGAGTTGCCTTAAATGCCCGAACCAGAGAGTGAGGCAGCCTACTAACAAAGCCTACGGTATCAATTAAAATAAATTCCTGATTTGTATCCAGTTTCACGTTCCTTTGTGCAGTATCCAAAGTAGCAAAAAGCATATCTTTTTCATAAACGTTTTTTTCTTCTTTATCAGTCATCAACAGCAGCCGGTTCATCAACGCTGATTTGCCTGAGTTCGTATATCCAACCAAAGCCACCACTGGAATTTCATTTTTCTGACGTCTGGCTCTTTGGGTATTCCGGTTGCTTTTCACTTCCAGAAGCTCTCGTTTTATATCATCCATTCTTCTCGAAATATGCCTTCGGTCTGTCTCAAGCTTCTTTTCGCCGGGCCCCCTTGTTCCGATTCCCGCTCCAAGCCGCGATAAAGATTTGCCAAAACCGGTCAGTCTCGGAAGCCGATACTGCAGCTGCGCAAGCTCCACCTGAAGTTTTCCTTCTCTTGATACTGCCCGTGATGCAAAAATATCAAGAATCAAAATAGTTCTGTCAATTACTCTAACACTGAGTCTGTCCTCAAGATTTCTGAGCTGCATCCCGGACAGCTCGTCATTGAATATAACTGTATCCGCCTCCATGTTGCCGCACATTTCCGCAAGCTCGTCCACCTTACCCTTACCAATATAAGTTGCCGTATTGGGCCGTTCCTTATTTTGCACCATTTCCCCGGCAACATCGATTCCTGCTGCCTCAGTCAAAGCCCAAAGTTCCTTCATAGAATAAGAAATATCTTCATCCATCTGTACGCCCACTAATATCGCACGGTATCCTTCTTCTTTGACGATTTCATTATCATCTGTAAATCTCAAGTCTGCACCTCGTTTATCTGTTGTTCTTGGCATTGTTTATCTGTTATTTTTATCATTTAGTATAACCTTGTTATTTATCAATGAAACAATTATACCATATATTTCAATTAGTTTTCGAAAAAGTTCGTTGCATCCAGCATCCCATCCTTTGGAACATTGACATAGGAATTCGGAACCTCGCCCACAATGATTGCTTCTGCTATAAGAATGGTATTTTGAACATCGATATTATTGATTGCAAAAGGCGCCAGCACTCTTGCCTGACTGTCCATTTGAAGATAAACCTTATATTTGGTCTGATTAATGCCCATGCTTTCAAATTCTGTTTTAAAGTTCACCCTTGACATACCGATAGGGAGCACCTTCAGATTAATATAAGGGCCAAACTGAGACATAATCTGGCTTCCTACAATACTTCCTACCGGAACTTCTAAATGTACAGGATCTTCCCATTTATATTTGTTCTGAACCGTCTGGGTCAGTGTTGCTGCCAGGTTATTCATTGCAATCGTGTTTGACTCCACATAGGTTATATTGCCCTCCTGATCGGTTTTTATCGTCAAAAGCTCACGTGCTTCCGCATCCGTCACAAATTGCTCATGTACTGTATCATTAACGATCTGGGTGATCATGGCTTTCACCTTAACCTCTGCAATCGCAGCTACATTCGGCTTGATGATTTTCTCGGTGAAGACAGCACTATATACAGCCAGTACCAACAGCAGCACCAGACACAGAAACCATTTCAAACTGTTCCGCTTGTCTCTCTTTCTCCTGCGCTTCATAAAAAAACCCCCAAGCATTTTAGAATATGATGCTTGGGGTAAATATGTTCCAATTTTTTTAATTAAAATCGAAGTAGTTTACACTTCCAGTTTATCGAGCTCTTCCATAAATTTTGCATTCAGAATTTTAATATGGGTACCCTTCATTCCTAAGGAACGCGATTCAATTACTCCTGCACTCTCTAATTTTCTCAGGGCATTTACGATAACGGACCGGGTTATCCCTGATCTGTCGGCGATCTTGCTTGCAACCAATAAGCCTTCCGCTCCTTTGAGTTCGGCAAAAATCTGCTGAACCGCTTCGATTTCGGAATAAGATAAAGTTCCTATGGCCATTTGAACCACAGCTCTCTTTCTTGCATCCTCTTCAATTTCCAGGGTTTTACGACGCTGGATTTCCAGACCTACGACAGTAGCTCCGTACTCGCCAAGAACAAGGTCCTCATCGGTAAACTCAGGTTTATATCTGGTTAAGATCAAAGTACCCAGTCTCTGTCCGCCGCCCAAAATCGGAATAATCGTATGCAGTTTATCATAGGTGTCATAGTCATACTTGAAAATTTCAAGCGCTTCCTCTGCTTTCAGATTGGCTTCCGTTTCCACGACCTTCAGAAGCGCCTCATTATATTCATTCGGAAATTTTTCACTACCAGTTTCCGGGTCTGTAATGGTAGAGCTGTCCGATTTTATTTTATAATGAACGCCGATTACCTTACCCCTTCTGTTAGCGATGTATACATTCGCATCCATTAAATCGCTCAAAATGCCGCACAGATCATTGAATGAAAACACGCCTGAAGCACTTTCCTGAAGCACCCAATTCAGCTTCCTGACTTTAAAAAGTATATCCTTTTCCATTTAGTTCCTCCATTATTATTACATTATTACCATTTATCTCGTAAGTGGTTCTAAAACTCTTTTCTTTCCAATGGTGAATTTAAGAACCGCCAACCTCGAAATTTGATCAAGTTGTCAACAGAGATGTACCAAGACACTCACTGTTTCATCTAACTTAAATTTATGATTGTTAAATTTTAATCCATTCGTAATTATTATATATGAAATATGGACAATGTAAAATATATTTTTTTGATTGTTCAAAAAAGTTTAATATTTTACTACAATTAAAAAGTAAAAGGAATTTTATGCGGCTAAAAAGCCTTGCAATCATTGGGTTTTTATTTTCAGTGCTCTTTTCATTCAAAAATTCATGGCACAGACGAAAGCCTGTGCCATATTGCCAAATCAGATATTTAGACTACCGACCACACAGGCTATAAGATATACCTGTCAATGTCGTCTGCATGGATTCTGTCAATGAATTTTTCTTTTACATATTCCTTGTCAATGATAATTTCTTCTTGTTCCATTTCAGGTATATTAAAGGATATTTCTTCCAGCAGTTTTTCCATAACTGTATGCAACCTTCTTGCTCCAATGTTCTCCGTCTGCTCATTGGTAAGGAAGGCCATGGTGGCAATCTCTTCCACAGCATCGTCGGTAAAGGTTACCTTGATGCCTTCTGTCTCTAAAAGCATTTTGTGCTGCTTGAGTAAAGCGTTCTCCGGAACAGTCAAAATCTGTATAAAAGCATCCTTCGTCAGATTTTCAAGCTCCACGCGAATTGGAAAACGACCCTGAAGCTCAGGAATCAAATCCGTAGGCTTAGAGATATGGAACGCACCGGCACCGATAAACAGCACATGATCTGTTTTCACTGGACCGTATTTTGTATTGATCACACTGCCCTCAACAATAGGAAGAATGTCTCTTTGAACACCTTCTCTTGAAACGTCAGCTCCCGACCGATAGCCGGACCCTGATGCGATCTTGTCGATTTCATCGATAAAGATGATTCCATTTTGCTCTGCGTTTTCAAGCGCTTCTGCTGTAACCTGATCCATGTCAATGAGATTCTGCGCTTCCTGCTCTCTTAATATCTTTCTTGCATCCTTGACCCGTACTTTTTTCTTTTTCTTCTTTTGAGGCATCATGTCACCGAAAATATTACCGATTGCAATGCTCATCCCCTCATTTCCAAGGTCAAGATTATTGGTTTTCGGTGTATCATTGACTTCTATCTCGATAAACTGTTCCTCCAGCAGGCCGTCCTTCAACTGTTGTCTGACTTGCTCCCTTGCAAGCTCGACATCGCCCTTTTCTGTCTGAGAATCTTCTTTGGACCCCGGAATCTGGCTTTGCGTATTAGAATTTGCCTGAAAACCTCCGCCTAAGATAAAGTCGAAAGGCCCTCTTACTCCATTTGAATTCTGTGCAGGTTTTTTCTTACCGGGAATGACAGCTTCAATGATTTTCTCCTCAGCAATCTCTTCTGCGATGGAATACTTCTCCTGCAATCTATTCTGTTTCGTAATTCGAATAGAAGCTTCCACAAGATCCCTTACCATAGAATCAACATCGCGGCCAACATATCCCACTTCTGTAAATTTAGTAGCCTCCACCTTAACAAAAGGTGCATCCATAAGTTTTGCCAATCTTCTGGCAATCTCGGTTTTACCTACACCCGTAGGGCCCATCATGAGAATATTCTTCGGAGTGATTTCTTCCCGCATCTCATCAGGCAGAAGACTTCTTCTGTACCTGTTTCTCAATGCAACTGCCACAGATTTTTTAGCGCTGTCCTGTCCAATAATATATTTATCCAGCTCCTTGACAATTTCTTTTGGAGTCATATTGTAAAGTGTACTCATCTCTATCCCCCCCCTAAAGTTTTTCAACGGAAATGTTGCTGTTTGTATAGACACAAATAGAAGACGCAATGCTCAGCGCCTCTCTTACGATTTCTTCAGCCGTCATGTCAGTATGCTTATAAAGTGCATTCGCAGCAGCGTATGCATAATTTCCACCGGAGCCAATCGCGATGAAATTTTCATCCGGTTCAATGACCTCTCCGTTTCCCGAAATCACAAGCAGGCTTTCTTTATCGGCAGCGACCATCAATGCTTCAAGGTTTCTCATCACCTTGTCCGATCTCCAGTTCTGTGCCAAAGCTACCGCGGCACGTTTCAGATTTCCTGAATGCTCCTCCAGCTTTTTTTCAAATTTCTCAGTCAGTGTAAACGCGTCTGACACAGATCCTGCAAAACCGGTAATAACAGTATTTTTATATATCTTTCTAACCTTTTTTGCTGTTTGTTTCATGATGGAACTTTGGCCCATTGTAACCTGACCATCTCCCCCAATACAAATGTCATTCTCATTTCGTCTGACAGCTACGATTGTAGTTGCATGAAAATCTCCCATTCTATTACCTCCTAATACTAGCTCGCATAAAATCACAGGTTGTAAACCTAAATTTTATTTACGAATAAACAGACTTATTCTTTATACCCACATTCAGGATTTGAACACACATAACTTGACGTCTTCGTCTTTTTTTCCATTAATAATGAGGAACATTCCGGGCATTTTTTATCTACCGGCTTATTCCAGTAAAGTTTGTTACATTCCGGATAACCGCTGCACCCATAAAATACGCGTCCCTTTTTACTTTTTCTTGCAATGATATCCTTCCCACAATCAGGACATTTCACATCAATTTTGCTAACGATCGGCTTTGTGTTCTTGCATTCCGGATAACCGCTGCATGCTAAAAACTCACCGAACCTTCCGTGCTTGATTGCCATTTGCTTTCCGCAGACTTCACAGAGTTCATCCGTCAGTTCATCCTCGATGCTTACCTTTTCGATGGCCTCGTCCGCTACGATCAGCTCCTGCTCCAGTATTTTATAAAAACCGCTGACGATATCCCGCCATTTCGTATTTTTAATTTCAATGTCATCCAGTTTTTCTTCCAGGTCTGCCGTAAAACCGGCGTCTACGATTTCCTTAAAATATGTTTCCATCAAGTCGGTCACAATAAAACCGAGATCCGTCGGTTTGAGCATTTTTTTTTCTCTTGTGACATATTTACGCTCAATCAGTGTTGCGATAATTGGAGCATAAGTACTTGGTCTGCCGATATCTTTTTCCTCTAAATCCTTTACCAGCGCAGCTTCACTGAAACGGGAAGGGGGCTGGGTAAAGTTCTGTTCGCTAAGCAAGTCCATCAAATTCAATTTGTCGCCTTCTTTTAGAGCAGGAAGCATCTTTTCGCCGTCTTCACCGCTCATGTTGTTGTAGACTTTAAGATAGCCATCGAATTTCAATTTTGAACCGTTTGCTTTAAACATGTATTCTCCGTTTTCGATTTCAGCGCTGACGCTGTCATAAACCGACGAAGCCATACGGCTGGCAACAAAGCGAGACCAAATCAATCGATAAAGGTTGAATTGATCTTTTGTCAGGGATTCTTTTATATCTTCAGGATGCAGCGAAACAAGACTGGGCCGGATCGCTTCATGCGCGTCCTGCACGTCCTTTTTTTTATTTGTAAACACATGATTACCCAAATATTCAGGTGAATAGGTGTCCTTGATATAATCCGTCACAGCGTTTTGTGCTTCATCTGAGATTCTGACCGAGTCGGTACGGATGTAGGTTACAAGACCTACCGTTCCATGGCCTTTGATTTCGATTCCTTCATAGAGCTGCTGGGCAATCAGCATCGTCTTTTTTGTGTAAAAACCCAGCTTGTTGGAAGCCTCCTGTTGCAGGCTGCTTGTTGTGAAAGGCGGATTCGGCTTTCTGGCTTTTTCTTTCTCTTCTATTTTCCTGACTGCAAAATTCTTTGAGTCCAGCTCGGACAAGACTTTGTCGGCTTCTTCTTTATTCGAAACCGTTATCTTCTTTCCTTTATATTCTGAGAGTTTTGCGGTAAACCGCTTCTGCTTTTCCTTGCCTTTGCTTTCAATGATTAAAACTGCGCTGATATTCCAGTATTCCTTTGGAACAAAGTCCAGAATTGTTTTCTCTCTATCACAGATGATTTTTAAAGCTGCCGACTGAACGCGGCCCGCACTTAAGCCTCTTCTTATTTTCCGCCACAGCAAAGGGCTGATTTTATAACCTACCAATCGGTCAAGTACACGCCTCGCCTGCTGCGCATCCACCAATTTTTTGTCGATTTTCCTCGGATGCTTCACCGCATTTTGAATGGCACCCTTCGTAATCTCATTAAACACGATTCTGCAGGGCTCTTCTTCATTTATGCCGAGCAAATAAGCAATATGCCAAGAAATTGCCTCACCCTCACGGTCAGGGTCAGTTGCAAGATAAATTTTACCAGCATCCTTCGCTTCCTTTTTCATTGCTTTTATGATGTCACCTTTTCCCCTGATCGAAATATATTCGGGGTCAAAGTTATTTTCAATATTAATCCCCAGTTTACTTTTTGGTAAATCTCTGATATGCCCTACCGAAGCGACCACTTTGTATTTGCTTCCCAGAAACTTTCCGATTGTCTTCGCTTTCGATGGAGATTCAACGATTACCAGATTTTTATCGGCCATTTTCAGCCTCCTTAATTGTTTTTACTATTACAAGAACAGATTATATTTCCAAAAGTTTGATTTTGCAATAAGAATTTTTTCCAATTGGGTCTGAAAGAGTTCTATTATTTCTAATATTGTTACCAAATAATTCTCCTTCGACGGTCTTCTTCCAATGCTGTACTCACTATTTATATTCCCTGGCGCAGCGTAAATATTCCTGGCTTGTTCCTATGATGTCTGAGTAAATTTACTCAAAGTTAAGATATATCAACTTTCCTTCATTAGGGAAGAGACTGCTGCTTTTATATGAAATATCAACTGTTTTCTCTTCATACGAATCAAGTTTATCGTATTCCTCTTTTGTACATTCTATTTGAGTTGGGTTTGCTCTGTTATCACAGTTATTATCAAAATAGATATAATATTTTCCATTAATGACTTCTTTTTTTTGAATAGCAATATGTCCTGTCGTGGTAACGATCGAAAAAAAGAATACATAAAAGCTAATTATAATTAAAATAGCGGACAGTATAATGGTATTTTCTTTACGATGATTCATAATTTTTCTTTCCTTTATCCTTTATCCTTAATAAAATTCAATGAACCGCGCATCCTTCATTTTATCATATCTATAATTTGGTATTAATGTCAAGTTGTTCTTTAATCTACGTCAATTCTGTTCGATTGCTAAACCATCTTTGTTTCTCCTTCTCAAACAGTGAAAATTTTACCAAGTGCCGTTCGCAGCAACCCCTTCATTTCCAATATGGTCACCATTGCATTAATATCCGCAGGAAGCCTTCCTGTCCTCCTGCATATGGAGTCAGTTGTGGTTTCACCGTATGTTCTGACAAGGTCATAGACTTCCCTTTCATCTTTCCCCAGTTCGGTTTCTAGGTTTAATTCGGGTGCATTTCTATGTATGCCCAGTTCATCGATAATATCATCAAATAAAATCAAGGGTACGGCTCCATCTTTAATAAGCTTGTTCGCTCCAATGCTATACACACTATTTATATTACCTGGCACAGCGTAGATATTTCGGCCTTGTTCCGCTGCACATTCTGCCGTAATCAGCGAACCGCTGTTCATTCCGGCTTCTACAATGACTGTTCCAATGCAGAGCCCGCTGATAATTCTGTTTCGCATGGGAAACCGAAACGGCATGGGCGGAACTCCCGGTTCGTATTCTGATAAAACAAGTCCTTCTTTTATAATGTGATCTCTGATTCCCTTGTTGGAAGCCGGATAACAAATATCGATTCCGCAGCCTAATACAGCAATTGTTTTACCGTCATTTTCCAAAGCTCCTTTATGAGCAAAGGCATCGATCCCGTACGCCATGCCACTAACTACGCCCACACCATATTCCGAAAGCTTTTTCGCAATTCCGTAGGCAGCCCATTTCCCATAGGAAGAAGCCTTTCTCGCCCCAACGATCGCGATTAGCGGCTCGCTTGCAAGCGTAATATCTCCCATATAATAAAGAGTATCCGGCGGATTCCCAATATATTTCAGGAGCTCCGGATAATTCTTATCGTCTTTTTTCACCTTATTAATTTCTACATTCTCCATATTTTTATCATCTCATCTTAACCGCATATATTTCATGTCCTAACTCATATGCTCCGATATAACTTGTCCAGGCTCCGATAACGGATTGCCTCAGCAATATGATGGAACGAGATGTGTTCCGCGCCTTCGAGGTCTGCTATCGTTCTGCCCATTTTAATTATTTTATGGTGCGCCCTTGCACTGAGAGACAGCTTATGATATGCCGTTTCAAGCAGCCTTCGAGTCTCCTTGTCCAGGACGCAGTATTTTTTCATAAGCCCCTGTGTAAGCTGAGAGTTATAGGAGATATCCTCATCCATGTACCGCGCAAGCTGTATTCTTCTGGCCGACTCTACTTCCGCTCTCATCTCTTCCGATGTCTTAGCGGATAACCTTTCTGTACCGTCTTTCAGGGAGACATCATATCCGGCCAGTTCCCCATACTTCACAGGAGTAATTTCGATATGCATATCGATCCTGTCAAGCAGTGGGCCGGATATTTTAGACATATAGCTTCTGATTTGGTGCGATGTACAGGAACATTCGTGTGTTTCATCTCCGTAATATCCACACGGACACGGATTCATGGAGGCCAGGAGCATAAATTTAGAAGGGAAAGACACGGTACCTTTCATTCTGGATATAGATACCTTTTCATCCTCCAACGGCTGTCTGAGCATTTCCAGAATACGGCGGCTGAATTCAGGAAGTTCATCCAGAAACAATACGCCGAAATGGGCCAGTGACACCTCGCCGGGTTTTGGTCCGGCGCCTCCTCCAACAAAGGCAGCCCCAGAAACAGTATGGTGCGGCGACCGAAAGGGTCTTGATGTGATCATGGGCCGGTCTGGGTTCAATTCTCCGGCTATACTGTATATTTTTGTAACTTCGAGGATTTCCTCATAAGTCATTTCAGGAAGGATTCCCGGCATTCTTTTGGCCATCATGGTTTTTCCTGCCCCAGGAGGTCCGATCATCAATAAATTATGAGATGCTGCCGCAGCAATCTGAAAAGCTCTCTTTACTGAGTCCTGCCCCGCGACATCACTGAAATCCGGAACGCCGCAAAGTACTTTGTGAGAATTATCCTTCTTTACAAATGATGCAATCTGACTTTCTCCCTTTAAGAACGAAATGATTTCTCGAAGATTTTCCGCAGGATAAAGTACGATATCATCGATTGCAGATGCTTCTCCAGCATTGGCAGCAGGAAGAATAATATGCTTGATTCCTTGATTTCTTAAACCGATCACAAGGGGTAACGCCCCATTGATTCGGTTCATGCTTCCGTCAAGCGACAATTCCCCTAGAAAAGCGAAGGCTTGTGTTTTTCCTATTTTAATGATTCCTGCAGCAATCATTACACCAAGTGCAATAGGAAGATCAAAATGAGTTCCTTCTTTTCTGGTACCTGCAGGAGAGAGGTTGATTGTAATGCGTTTTGCCGGAAAAGAATAACCTGAATTTACGATGGCAGCCCGTATCCTTTCTTTTGACTCACGAACAGAAATATCCGGCAAACCCACCAAATTAAAGGCTGGGAGGCCCGGAGATAAATCCGCTTCCACAATCACCTGTTCCGATGCAAGTCCATATAACGATCCGCTTTTTACCTGTGAATACATTTTCCCTTTTTCCTCTATTTTTTATGATGTGATGCCTTTAATATGGCGAAAATACACACCGCTTTCTGCTTTTATTATTTCTATAATATCAATTCGTGCATCACTGCTTTCCATAGAATGGATCATCATATAATAAGCCGCCGTCTTAATCAGATGCCTTATCTTGCTTGCATTGACCGCTTCGCAGGGTAATCCGTATTTTTGATTCCGCCTTGTCTTAACCTCTACAAAAACAAGACGGGTACTGTCATAAGCAATGATATCGATCTCTCCGGCTTTGCACCGGAAGTTTCTTTCTGTGATTCGGTACCCCTTCTTTATTAAATATCGTTCTGCAACCGCTTCACCCCAAGCGCCTAAATTCATATTTTTACCCTTTTTTTCTTTATTTTACATATTATACCATTATACGCTCGGGATGTCAATCCACTCTCATAAAATGCGCAAAATTGAGGCATCCTACAATTATTCATACGTGTTTTCGTCAATTGTTTCAAACCAGAAAGGAGAACAAACGAATATGGATTCAAATCAGGGAATCATGAAATTGGCTCAGATCAAACCGGAGGATGTTGACAGCATCAATAGCTGCCAGTCTAAGATCAGAACCGTCGACAACAAAGACGTCGTTTTGATCGCTTATGAAAAATAACGAAAAAGGCTTGTGTCTTGAATTACAAGATACAAGCCTTTCCATATTAATCTGCCTAACAAAATATTAACTGTCTATGGTATCAAGAAACTCCTGGTTGTACTTCCTGACATATTTCATGTTGCAGGAATCTCCATGTCCGGGATAGATCGTTATTTCATTGCTCCACAAATTAATTACATTGCGGACTGAGCTTTCCATTTCATTCGGAGATCCATCGCTGAGATCAGTTCTGCCTAAATCCATATTAAAAATCGTATCTCCGGTAAAAACCAGTTTGCTTTGGTCAGAATAAAAGCAAACACTGCCCTTTGTGTGCCCCGGCGTATGAATCACTTTGATCTCTTCCTGCCCAAGCAAAATCGTGTCTCCATGTTCAAGCAAACCATCCACCGGTTTTTTATAAATGTCCGCATCCTCTCTGTGGATGGAAACCGTGCAACCCGTCATTTCCTTGATTTTATCAACTCCGCCCACATGGTCGTAATGGTGATGAGTGAGCAAAATGCCCTTCATTTTTAGACCAAGCTCTTCGATTATTCTAACAAATTTATCACCGTTGTAACCGGGATCGATCACATAACCTTCTCCGTTTTCCTTGTCATAAATCACATACCCGTTACTTTCCAGGTTGCCTCCAATCAGTCGTTTTATCTTCACAAATTTCACCTCATAGTTTCTTTTTATATTATATTTTAGACCATTTTGACAGAATAACAAAGAGAAATATATAAGAATTTCGCAAAGAAATTATAAAAAGATATTGCTTTCGCAGTAAATACGGATAAAATAGTAGGTATTATTGATCAATTAGAAAGAGGTTAAAAATGAAAATCGCCATCGCCGGAGCCGGCAAGCTCGGAATTAAAATAGCAGAAGCAATTTTAGGCGGAGACCATTCCGTTACCATTATAGATAAAAACGAAGCCTTACTTCAAAAACTCGCATCGCAAATGGATATTCTGACAATCCCGGGAAATGCTAAGCAAACCAGTCTCTTGGAAAGCATCGAAATCGATACATACGACTATCTGATTTCTGCTACTAACGCTGATGAAAAAAACATCGTAATCTGTGCTTTTGCCAAAAAGCTTGGCTGCAAAAAAGTAATTGCCAGAGTTCGCGATCCCGAACACATGAATCAGCTGGATTTCATTAAAGATCTTATGAACATCGATTATATCGTTAATCCTGATCTTTCTATCACGCTCGAAATTTACAAGTTCTTAGTTGAAAAATATACACTCAGCAACGGCATTTTTTCAAGCGGCAAGATTGCTCTAATCGAGTTTTCCACCGATAGAATGCCTGAAATCATTGGGAAGAACGTTTACTTTGTAAATGAATCCCTCGGCAATATGCACGTAGTAGCCATATCCAGAAACGGAAAGGTCATCATTCCGAAAAAAGGGACAGAAATCATCAAAGATGATTCCCTCTATGTCGTTGGAGAAAGAAAACCCATCCTGCGCCTGAATTCTCAGGTTCATGAGAGGGGAAAATATACAAATCTTCAAAAGGTCATGATACTGGGCGGAGGCAAAACCGGCCTTTACCTTGCTCAGAAGCTCGCAGATTTTGGAATCTCTGTAAAACTCATTGACAGAGACAAAACGCGTTGCCAATATCTGTCTAATCATCTTGACGACGTTTTGGTGCTGTGCGGTGACGCAACGGATATATCTCTTCTTGAAGAAGAAAATATCGATGAAATGGATGCGGTCGTTACTGCAACCGGTTTTGATGAAGAAAATCTTTTGCTTGCACTTATGGCCAAGCAACGTGGTATCGAGGATGTCATTGCTAAAGTCAGCCGGGAAAGCTACGCAACACTCATAGAAAACATGGGAATTGATATGGCCCTTAATCCTCTCGATATGACTGCGAGCCATGTACTGCGTTTCATACAAGGGTCCAAGCGTGTCATTTCTTCGCAGCTGATTCAAGGTCAAGCAGAAATCATTGAAATCATAGCTGATGATCATATGCGCCTAGCCAATCGCCCCATTGAAGATTTAGATTTGCCTAACGGGATCATGATCGCTGCGATTCATCGCGGAACAGACGCGATTATTCCAAACGGAAGTACGGAGATATTGAAAAACGACAAGGTGATTATTATCTGTCATTTATCCGATATACCAAACCTGGAGAAGTTTATTCGCTCCGGCAAAAATAGGTTCTTTTAAATAAAGGTGGCTTTTACAACATGGTTTTAAACTACAAAGCAATTATAAAACTGAGTGGAATCATCATCGACCTGCTGGCTTGCCTTATGATTCCTTCAATGCTGGTTTCTGTCATATATGGAGAAACAGAAATCGCCGGTTTCTTTATTATAACAATCATACCGATGCTGATTATTGGAAGTATCATCGCATATAAAGTTAAAGTAGAATTCAGTCATCTAAAAATCCGCGACGGGTTTGTAATTGTCGCATTATGTTGGACTCTGGGCTCTGTGCTCGGAGCCATTCCTTTTTTTATATCCGGTTATATCCCGGATTTTATTGATGCTTTCTTTGAAACCGTATCTGGGTTTACAACGACAGGAAGTTCCATTTTGACCAACATTGAGATTCTGCCTCGTGGACTTTTATTCTGGCGCTCCTTTACTCATTGGGTTGGCGGAATGGGTATCATTGTTTTTGCCATTGCCCTGCTTCCCATGCTGGGCATCAGCGGTCAAAGGATTGCGAAAGCGGAAACGACCGGCCCAACCTTCGGGAAGCTAACTTCAAAAATGACAGAAAGCGCAAAAATCCTCTATTTGATCTATGTTGGTATGACACTGATTGAAATCGTCCTGCTCATGCTGGGGGGGATGGATCTTTTTGACGCTATGATTCATACTTTCGGTACGGTAGGTACCGGAGGATTCTCCGACTATAATGCAAGTGTCGCAAAATTTAACAGCCTTTATATCGAAATCGTCATATCAATCTTCATGTTATTAGCAGGTACCAATTTTACCTTATATTATTATGCATTAAGAGGGCACTGGCGAGAATTTTTTTCTGACAGCGAAATGAGATGTTATCTGATCATCTTCTCTTCGGCAGTTCTGCTGATCACTTTAAATCTCTGGTCCAGCAGCATCTACGATACGGTTGGAGAATCATTTCGCTACTCTTTGTTTCAAAGCGCATCCCTCATGACTACAACAGGATTTGCTTCCACAAATTTCGATTTATGGCCAACTTTTAGCAAGTTAATTTTATTGATATTGATGTTTATCGGCGGTTCCTCTTCCTCCACTGCAGGCGGAATGAAAGTAATCCGAATTCTAATCCTGTTTAAGCTTCTGAAAAGAGGAATTGCGGTCCGGCTTCATCCCAGAGCGGTTGTTTCCATAAAAGTAAATCATAAAGCACTACCGGCTGATACAATCTCTGCCGTTGTGAATTTTGTTTTTCTATATTTAGGAATTTTCTTTATCGGAATTCTTCTGCTCTCATTTGAAAATTTCGATCTGATTACAACCTTCAGTGCTGTGGCGGCATGCCTCAGTAATATCGGTCCAGGGTTTGGTATGGTTGGCGCGGTGATGAATTACAGCATTTTTTCAGATCTGTCAACATTAATGCTGGCTCTTCTGATGCTGATTGGCAGGCTCGAACTATTTACAATCATTCTGCTATTTACCAGACAATTCTGGAATCCGGATAAATAAGTGAGGTCTCATATGTCATTTAATTATAGAGTTATCATCAGAATTATAGGCATCATATCGATAATTACCGCCACTTCCATGCTGCTGCCGTTGATTGTAGCTATCATTTACGGAGAAACAGAAGCCGGGTTTGCTTTTTTGAAATCAATCCTTACTGCGCTGCCAATCGGCATGCTGATTTTATTCTTCGTCAAAAGCAAATCAAGTGTGCTTAAAATCAGAGACGGTTATATCATTGCCGCATTATGCTGGTTCATCGCTTCAGCGTTTGGAGCTTTCCCATATTTTTTTTCAAACGCTGTTCCTACTTATTTCGACGCATATTTCGAATCGGTTTCCGGGCTCACAACAACCGGCGCCACGATTATTGCCGATTTTTCTATTATGCCTAAGTCAATCCAGTTTTGGCGATCCTTCAGCCACTGGCTCGGTGCCATGGGAATTCTGATTCTTGCAATTTCACTGCTGCCAGCCCTCGGTATCAGCGGGCTGAAAATTGCAAGTGCAGAATCGCCCGGTCCCACGCTGGAAAAAATGTCTACAAAGTTCACAGATTCGGCACGCAGACTCTATCTGATGTACTTTTCGCTTACGCTGCTTGAAATTGTTTTGCTAAAAATAGGGGGTTTGAACCTCTTTGACGCCATCATAAATACCTTTGGAAGCATCGGTACCGGTGGTCTAACCAGCTATAAGAACGGCATATCACATTTTGACAACTTTTTTATCGAATTTATTATAGTCCTATTCAGCATCATCGCTTCGATCAATTTTGTTCTTTATAATTATCTGCTAAAAGGCAGGTACAGGGAATTTTTAAGGGATAGGGAACTGCGAACCTTTTTTGCCATTCTATTCAGTTCTACTTTTCTAATCGGGCTGGTTTTATGGTTTAGCGGTACTTACGATTCTATTGCAGACTCGATTCGCAAGTCATTTTTCCAATCGACAGCGTTTATGACAACTTCAGGATATGCGATTGCAGACTACACTAACTGGCCGTCATTCTGTCAGATCCTTCTGTTTTGTCTGATGCTGGTCGGCGGTTGTTCCGTTTCCACATGCGGTTCCATCAAAGTAATTCGGGTCATGATTCTTTTCAAACTAATTGTAAGAGGCATGTACAAACGGCTGCATCCCAATGCGGTATTTCCCGTTAAAATTGGAAGTAAAGCCATGTCTGCGGAGACCGTTTCAAAGGTTAGTTCGTTTTTGATCCTGTATTTCACAATATTTATATTTAGTACTCTGGTTATTTCTTTAGATAATCATGATCTGCTGACAACCATCAGCGCCTCCGTCAGCACACTGTCCAACACTGGTCTTGGGCTTGGTCTGATCAACCCAAGCGGCAATTATTCCATTTTTTCACTGCCAATTCGTTTATACATGTCCGTTTTGATGATTGCAGGCCGTCTTGAGCTTTTCACAATTATTATGCTTCTGTCGCCTTCTTTCTGGAGATCCAGATAGCACATATTATTATAAAAAAGGGGAAATCTATTGATGTGATTTAACACCCTTTTTTTATGATATTAAGGAGGCCAATATGCGAGTAAAAGATTTAATGTCAACTTCTGTAACCTGTGTCAGACCCGATACTTCTATTGAGCAGGTTGCAAAACAAATGAAACAGGAAAATATCGGATCAATACCGGTATGTAATGACCGTGGTGAAGCGATGGGTATCATTACCGACCGCGACATCATAATTCGATCCGTATCCAGCGGCAGCGGCCCTAAAACCGCACAAGATATCATGACGAAAACTTTAGTTTCAGCCGACCCCAGTATGGATACTCATGAAGCCTCGTTACTTATGGCAAAGTATCAGGTTAGAAGGCTCCCTGTTTTAGAAAACAATAAAATTATCGGCATGCTTGCCATGGCTGATATTGCAAGAAAACCGATCTATGTCGACGAGGCGGGTGATGCTTTGTCCGCTATTTCAAAGCAAAGTACAATGAATTAACAGAATTAGAGCAAATTAGAGCAAAAGAGCTGTTCATGACAGCTCTTTTTGATTTCTTTTCTCATTTGAAACAGTGAAATTAATTTCTCTATCCTGCAGTTCCACCGAATGAACTTTAATGGTTACTTTATCACCAAGGGCATAAATTTTGTTTGTCCTTCTTCCGATCAGTCTGTATTTTGAGGCCTCATAATCATAGAAGTCATCATTTAAATAGTCTACTCTCACAAGACCCTCAATCGTATTTTCGATTTCTACAAAGAACCCAAAACTTGTTACGCCGTTTATAATACCGTCATAGACTTCCCCCACATGATAAGTCATATACTCCGCTTTTTTCAGCTTTTCTACTTCTCTTTCAAGCTCCTGCGCCTGTCTTTCCGTGGTTGACGATGTTAAAGCCGCTTTCTCTGTTCGTTTTTTCAAGGCTTTGATACGTTTAACGTCCAATTTGCCTTCTATTGCTTCCTTTATAATACGATGTATAATTAAATCCGGATATCTCCTGATCGGCGATGTAAAGTGAGAATAATATTTTACACCAAGCCCAAAATGACCCTCACATTCTGTACCGTAAAAAGCTTTTTTCATGGATCGAAGCATCACCGTATTAATAACATGTTCCTCCGGTTTTCCTTCGACTTTTTTAATGATTTCGTTTAATGCTTTTGGATGAATATTATCCGGGTTTCCTTTTAAAACTAAGCCAAAACTGCGAATAAATCGTTTAAATTCCTCAATTTTTTCAAGTGAGGGAGTTTCATGAACTCTGTAAACAAAAGGAATTTCCATCCAAAAAAAATGTTCTGCAACTGTTTCATTTGCAATCAGCATAAATTCCTCAACAATTCGATTTGCTACTCTTCGCTCTGCAGTTTCAACGCTTGTAGGAATTCCCTGTTCATTGAGTATAATATAAGCTTCATCAAAATCGAAATCCAGACTTCCCCGTGAATCTCTAGCTCTACGTAAAACCTTTGCAAGCTCATCCATTAAAAGGATGTTTGGATAGATTCCTTTATATTTTTCTATCAGTTCAGGATCGTTGTTTTCCAAAATATCGGAAACATCTCTATAAACCATTCTTGCCTTCGAATGAATGATACTTTCATAGATGTCATGGTTTACAACCTTCCCCTTGTCATCAATTTCCATATTTACAGATAATGTAAGTCTGTCTACTTTTGGATTGAGGCTGCATATCCCATTTGAAAGCAATTTTGGAAGCATCGGTATGACCTGATCGATCAAATAAACACTATTACCCCTTTTTAAGGCTTCTTTGTCCAATTGGCTTCCGTCAGTCACATAATGGCTTACATCCGCAATATGAACGCCTAAAAGGTAATTTCCATTTGCAAGCTTTTCAACAGAAACTGCATCGTCAAGATCTTTCGCATCCGCTCCGTCCATCGTTATGATGGTTTGATCTCTTAAATCAACACGCTTTTTTATCTCGTCGGCAGATATTTTCAAATTTATTTTTTTGGTTTCAGCTTCAACCTTCTCTGGAAATTCCTGAGTCAGATGATACTGCCTGATTAAAGCTTTGATATCACCGCCAGCTTCACCACTTCTGCTTATAATCTCATCTATTTTTCCTTCTGCACTATCTGCCTTGTCAGGATACTTTGTAATTTTCACTACAACTTTATCGCCTGTTTTTGCGCCTTTAAAATCCTTTTTCAAGACGAAAACATCATCGTTTATTCTTCGGTCATCGGGCACTACAAATCCAAAGCGTTTACTTTTTTCAAAGGTTCCAACGATCTCTATAACTGCTCTATTAATAATAGTTAAGATGACGCCTTCTCTCGATCTGCTGGTTTCTCCTGGAGGCAGCAGACGGACCGATACCGTATCTCCGTTCATTGCTCCGTTCATACTTGTCGGCGCAATAAATATATCCTCACCTTCCAATTCGGGAATTACAAAACCAAAGCCTTTCTTATGTTTCGAAAGGATTCCCGTAATGATCTCTTCTTTTCTTTTACTTTTTATCGATTTTCTTATTATTTCTTTATTCATATCCACATCCGTATTTAAATTCATAATCATATTTATCATCACCATTCTATCATAACCAAGTCACAACACCAATCAAATATTTTACCAAATGGTTTAAATATACAAAGAGCACAAAGGATTTCCTCTGTGCTCCTGGCTTTTATTGGGTTTTATTATTATTTATGCCGCTATCTGTTGTCAGTCCATTCCCGTTTCCATTCCCAGTTCCGTTATCAGTAAGACCGTCGTTGGTATCGTTGTTGTTGTCGATTCCGTTGTTTGTACCGTTATTATCGGTAGTATCCGGTACACTGGGATTTACATTATCATTGGTGCTACAAGCTGCAAACATAAATAGAGCGAAAACCAATAAAAGCATTAGAAAAATTTTCCCATTTTTCATTCTGTCCATCTCCTCTCTTTCACGATTTTATTATTTGCTTATTTTCAATTTTTACGCGAGATAAAAAAAGGAAAGTAAAAAGCTACTTTCCTTTTTTTTTATTAAATTTTTATTGATCTTAGACAAAATGAAAAAAGAGCTGCCCTTTAGATTTTCTAAGTCTTATTCCTGCTCTTTTTAAATGCGATGGAAGATGCAACGAGGCATCCGCCCCACAGTCCTCCGCATCCAATAATCATCATAATGATTGCTCCAGTATTCATGCTATCAAACCCCCTTATGTTTAGACAGATCCGCATAGCCTTCCTTGCCTTTCATGGACGTCAAAATAACCGTCATGATAATTGCCGCAAGGAGAGCTCCCCATCCAAATACAACAATGTCCATGGTTGCATAACCGCCGTAGCCATTCTTAATATAGCCAATGGCATTGGATATGACCATAAAACCTAGTACAATAACTGTGATGATTTTCAAAGCATAGATCCACCACTTGCCAATGCTGAAATTCGAGAACTTATTTGCCTCTTCGCGAATTGTCTCCAGATTGAAGAACCAGCCGATCAGGATTACTTCAATTAATCCAGCGCCTGCAATACCGATATTATTGATAAATGCGTCAACAATATCAAGAATATTAAGTCCTGCACCTGTAATGAATAAGCTACTGATCAGAATTGCCGGGACCATAACGATCGTGGTTGCCTTTTTATGTTCAAGTTCAAACTTATCTGCAATTCCTGAAATAACGGCTTGAATAATTGAAATCAAAGATGTAAATCCTGCAAATAATAAAGCACCGAAGAAACAAACACCGATGAAACCATTCATAGCAGGAAGCGCACTGATCGCTTCAGGGAATACCATGAAGGCCAGCCCAACACCGCCAGCGGCGACGTCTTGTACCGCAATGCCCTGGCTGTAAGCCATATATCCCAGGATACTGAAAACACCAATCCCTGCAAATAGTTCAAATCCATGATTTGCAGTCGATGTGATAAAAGCACTGTTCACTACGTCGGTATCTTTTGGTAAATAGCTTGAATAAGAAATCATGATAGCAAATGCGATACTCAAGCTGAAGAATACCTGACCATAAGCCGCAACCCATACGCTGGAATCTGTAATACGATCCCAATTTGGTGTAAACAAATAGTTTAGCCCGTCAACAGCTCCCGGCAGAGTAATCCCTCTGATGACCAGTACTGCCGTTAATACCAGTAAGACCGGCAAGGCTATCTTGCAGGCGACCTCAATCCCCTTGCTGACTCCCCTGTACATTACAAAGGCTGTCACGATCCATATGCCAATGAACGGTCCGATTAAATTCCCTTGAATGCCACCCAGTTCAAGCGCGCTGGAAGATATTCCAAGATAACTCAGGAAGAATCCGGTTGGATCTGTTCCCCATGACTGCGTAAATGCAAATCCAATGTAACTGATAACCCAAACGACAATTGCCAGATAGTAAACAGTGATAATAAATGCCACCATAACCTGGAACCAACCCAGCCATTCAAATTTTCGGTTTATTCGAGCTAAAGCAACGGGTGCGCCCCCCCTATAGCTTTTGCCGATGGTATATTCCAAAATAAGAATCGGAATGCCAGCTGTAATAATTGCGAAAAAATAGGGTACGAGGAATGCGCCGCCTCCGTTTTCAACTGCTGTATAAGGAAAGCGCCAAATATTTCCCAGTCCGACAGCAGATCCGATCGCGGCAAGTAAAAAGCCCAACTTAGAGTTCCAACGATCTCTCTTCAAAATAAAAACCTCCTTTTGCTGTATTAGCGAATAATAATTCAGACATTAATAAATGCATTTGCCTCAGCCATTCTCTTTTAAGAAAGGCTAGCCTCCCTTAATCGTACATAGTAAAAGGAGGCTATTAACACATGATACTAATATACCCCACATTATAGTATTTCATCAATTGTTTGTCAAACAAAAACCCAAAAAAAGATGTGATAAACAGTACAAAGATTTATATTTTCTTTGTTGCATTTACACAAAAATAGAATTTTGAGAATATAAATCCCTACATACATATTGTTCTTTAAGGATTATGTTTCTACGTTGAACAAATCTTTGTTGAATACAAACAAAAGTCCCTGTTAAACAGGGACTTTAATTGTGCTATGTATACAAATGTACTTTTTTATAAATTTTGTAAAGTTTGTAAGTGAAATTACAATATGTTTTGACTAATGCTTTTTACATAAAATGTAGTTGCTATAATTACAATAACCCGCCAATCGAAACAAAAATCGGTGCGAAAACAACTGCGACGATCGTCATCAGTTTAATCAAGATATTGATGGAAGGTCCTGAAGTATCTTTGAAGGGATCTCCTACAGTATCGCCAACAACGGCTGCTTTGTGAGCTTCGCTGCCTTTTCCGCCGTGATTTCCTTCTTCGATGTATTTCTTTGCGTTATCCCATGCACCACCGGCATTGGCCATCATGATCGCAACAAGCACACCTGATGAAAGCGCTCCTGCCAGCATACCGCCCAGTGCTTCTGTTCCCATTATAATACCGACAGCAAGAGGCGCTATAATTGCAAGCAGTCCCGGAGCAATCATCTCTTTTAAAGCAGCCTTTGTACTGATATCGACACACCTTGCATAATCAGGCCTACTAGTTCCCTTCATAATGCCGGCGTCACTGTGAAACTGTCTTCTTACTTCTTCTATCATCTGGAATGCAGCCTTACCAACTGAATTCATCGTCAGTGCAGAAAACAGGAAAGGAAGCATCGCTCCGATGAACAATCCAGCAATAACTAACGGCTCAAGAAGGCTGATCGCCTTTAATCCTGCCATCTGAGAATAGGATGCAAACAAGGCAAGTGCAGTAAGCGCAGCCGAACCGATTGCAAAACCTTTTCCAATAGCAGCGGTGGTATTTCCTACAGCATCAAGCTTGTCCGTTATCGTTCTAACCTCTTTTGGAAGCTTGGACATTTCAGCGATACCGCCTGCATTATCGGAAACAGGTCCGTATGCATCAACAGCAACAACCATTCCCGTTGTAGAAAGCATACCCACTGCTGCAAGTGCGATGCCGTATAGTCCCGCAAAAGCATTTGCCACAAGAATACCGGCTGCGATCATAATAATTGGCCATACTGTGGAAAGCATTCCGATACCAAAGCCGCTGATGATTGTCGTTGCAGGTCCAGTCTGGCACTGTTCCGCAATCTTTTTTACATGTTTATAATCTCCTGAAGTATAAATTTCCGTCAGCTTACCGATTGCGATACCGACCATAAGGCCCGCAATAATCGCAATGGCACAGTTGAAATTCGCAAAGAATACCCGGCTTAATATAATTGAAGATACTACTACGATTGCGCCGCTGATATAGGTTCCGGCATTCAAAGCTCTTGCAGGGTTAGTATGCTCATTTCCCCTTACAAACATAATTCCTATAATGGAAGCGATAATTCCCACCGCAGCCAAAACAAGCGGGAAAACAGCTCCGGCAACTTGCGGCAGATCAAACTCATAACCGATAACAGGTTTTATCACCGGTATGACGGCAGCTAATGTAATCGCAGAAATAATAGACCCGACATAGGATTCAAACAAGTCAGAACCCATTCCCGCAACGTCTCCGACATTGTCTCCAACGTTATCAGCAATTACAGCTGGATTTCTTGGATCATCTTCGGGTATTCCTGCTTCAACCTTACCAACCAGGTCAGCTCCTACATCGGCAGCCTTCGTATAAATTCCGCCGCCTACACGTCCGAACAACGCCATGGATGATGCGCCAAGTCCAAATCCAGTAATTACAGAAGCTGAATCAACCCCTAATATCACAAAAATTCCTCCGACGCCCAGGAGCCCAAGACCCACTACGCACAAGCCCATTACCGCGCCGCTTCTGAAGGCCACTTTCAGCGCCTTATTCATACCTCCACTCATCGCCGCGCTTGCTGTTCTTACATTACCCTTCGTTGCGACTTTCATTCCAAAAAAGCCTGCCAATACCGAGAACAATGCACCGACAACATAGAGTACCGCTGTTGTCCAGTTGATTCCGAATCCTAAAATCAGAAACAAAACCAGAATTACAATTACCATGGTTTTGTATTCTCTTCTCAAGAACGCCATGGCCCCTTCACGGATGAAACCTGCTATCTCCTTCATCCGGTCAGTACCCTCATCCATTTTTCCAATCCATGATGACAGGCCATAGGCAAAAATCAGCGCTATGACCGCCGCGACTGGTGCTAAAATAGCTAATAAATTCATTTAAATTCCTCCTTTTACGGTAAAGCAAATTATTTGTACAACGTTTGCGAATTCCCTCAACAACAACATTAAGAGGCGCAACGGCACCTCTTAAATATAAAATACGATTTTGTTAAATTATAAATGAATAATAAAGTTTTTGATTTCTCCAACTGTCGAATTGATCATTCGATCGCAACAAGAGCCAGCGAACAAACAATGAATACAATTGCA
This sequence comes from Anaerovoracaceae bacterium, assembly GCA_963676445.1. Taxonomy (GTDB): domain Bacteria; phylum Bacillota; class Clostridia; order Peptostreptococcales; family Anaerovoracaceae; genus Anoxybacterium. Next base: position 4,530,453 of record OY781100.1, on the reverse strand, counting down.
CCCACGGTACTGATCTTACTCAAAATCGCCTCGTAGCCTTTGCTTTTCTTTTTTCCAAACAGTTGTTCTGCACCGCCGCCAATGGATCCTGAAAGCCCGGCACTATTACCGTGCTGAAGCAGGATGCTGGCAATCAACACCAAGCTGGCGATCGAGAGCAGTATCATCAGAAATATTTGCACTTCCGCACCTCCTATACAAGATTAACTCTTGTAGTGTACCATAATCTGTGAAATAAATCAATGTTTATTTTAAATTATAGAATGCACCTTTTCCAGCAAACTGAGCAGATGTATCCAGAATTTCCTCCAGACGAAGCAGTTGATTGTATTTTGCTACTCTGTCTGTTCTGGAAGGAGCACCAGTCTTGATCTGACCAGCGTTGATTCCCACAACAATATCGGCGATGGTCACATCTTCCGTTTCACCGGAACGGTGAGAAACGATCGCTGTATATCCAGCTTTCTTGGCCATTTCAATCGCATCCAGAGTTTCTGTCAGCGTACCGATCTGGTTAACCTTGATCAGGATGGAATTAGCAACGCCGAGGGAAATCCCCTTAGCCAATCTTTCAGTGTTGGTTACAAACAGATCATCGCCTACCAGCTGCACTTTCTTGCCAAGTCTTTCCGTAAGCAGCTTCCATCCGTTCCAATCATCTTCAGCAAGTCCGTCTTCGATAGAGATAATCGGATACTTTGATGCAAGCATTTCATAGAAGTCAACCATTTCTTCAACGGTTCTCTTTACGCCTTCACCTTCAAAGTTGTAGGTATTTGATGATTCGTCATACATACCGGAAGCAGCTACGTCAAGGGCAATCTTTACGTCCGCGCCTGGTTCATATCCGGCCTTTTTAATTGCTTCAACAATAACTTCGATAGCTTCTTCATTGGATGCAAGGTTCGGAGCAAATCCACCTTCGTCGCCTACTGCTGTGTTCATTCCTTTTCCTTTTAAAACAGCCTTCAAGCTGTGGAAAATCTCTGCACCCATTCTCAGTCCTTCCTTGAAGCAGGATGCGCCAACAGGCATTACCATAAATTCCTGAATATCAACGTTGTTGTCTGCATGCTGTCCGCCGTTAAGAATATTCATCATTGGAACCGGCAGAAGCTTTCCATTTACTCCGCCGATATACTGGAACAAAGGCAGTCCAAGAGAATTGGCTGCTGCGTGAGCTGCTGCGAGGGAAACACCCAGAATTGCATTTGCGCCCAGCTTGGCTTTGTTATCTGTTCCGTCAAGTTCGATCAGTGCTTTGTCAAGTCCGACCTGATCAAAAATATTCATGCCGATGATTTCTTCAGCAATGATATCATTTACATTGTCTACAGCTTTCTGAACACCTTTTCCAAGGTATCTACTCTTATCTCCGTCACGCAGTTCCACTGCTTCGAAGATACCGGTGGATGCGCCGGATGGTACAATAGCGCTTCCCATGCTTCCGTCTTCCAGATAAATTTCAACTTCTACTGTAGGATTTCCTCTTGAATCAAGCACCTCACGTGCAATTACATCTTCAATATAAGACATTTCTTATCCTCCTTAAGATTGCGCCTGGCGCCCGTGGCCGTTTTACAGCCTTTGCACCGTTGGCAAAATTTTGAAAAGCGCTGGTTAAATCAGCGTTTCCTTAGGTTAAAAATTAACAATTTCGATAAAGTCCGCAGGAACCAGGCTTGCGCCGCCTACGAGAGCGCCGTCGATATCTTCCATGTTCATGAGTTCGGATGCATTTGCAGGTTTTACACTGCCGCCATACTGAATAATAACTTTTTCGGAGACCTCATCACTATAAAGATCCTCAACTACCTTTCTGATATAGCCGCACATTTCATTTGCTTGTTCTGGCGAAGCGGTTCTTCCGGTGCCGATGGCCCAAACCGGCTCATAGGCAATAACCAGAGTGGAAACTTGTTCCGCAGTAAGCTCTTTTAGCGCGCCCACCGTCTGTGTCTTAACGACATCGAACTCTTTCCCTGCATCTCTTTCTTCCAGAACTTCACCTACGCAAAGAATCGGAATGATGTTATGCTGGAACGCTGTGTGAAGCTTTTTATTGACCGTTTCATCGGTTTCGTTGAAATACTGACGTCTTTCAGAATGTCCAACGATGCAGTATTCAATGCCAATTTCATTGAGCATATCGGCTGAAATTTCTCCGGTAAATGCACCTTTTTCTTCAAAATGCATATTTTGTGCCCCCAGCTTAATGTCGGTACCTTTAAAGGCATCCTGCAGTGCAGCAAGCTGAGTAAAAGGAGCGCATACTCCTGCCTGTACATCTGAAGACTGATATAAATTTTTGAATTCCTCTGCAAACGCAACTGCTTCTTTTGTTGTCTTAAACATCTTCCAGTTACCCATTATAAAAGGTTTTCTCATTTTGTTCCTCCAATTAATTTCATGAGCTCGCCGACAATCAAGTTTGATTGTCGGCGAAGTCACGGTTCTATTATTGAATTATTTATCCTGTAATACGGCGATTCCTGGAAGCGCTTTCCCTTCAAGGAATTCGAGAGAAGCTCCTCCGCCTGTAGAGATATGCGTCATTTTATCTGCAAAGCCAAACTGTTCTACTGCCGCTGCGGAATCTCCGCCTCCGATGATCGTAACAGCTCCACTTTCAGCCAACGCTTTTGCGACTGCTATGGTTCCTTTTGCGAAATTTGACATTTCGAAGGCTCCCACCGGACCGTTCCAAATGACGGTCTTTGCGTTTTTTAGTTCCTCACTAAAAAGTTCCGCTGTCTTAGACCCTACATCAAGGCCCATCCAGTCAGCCGGTATGGAGTCACTTGTAAATTCAGCTGTTTCCACTTCGTTGCTGAATTCTTTCGCCGCAACTACGTCAACAGGAAGAAGGATTTTTACTCTCTTTTCTTCTGCTTTTTTCAAAAGCTCTGCAGCATAGCCGACCCTTTCAGCATCCAAGATTGATTTTCCAATCTCATAACCCTTGGCCTTGAGGAAAGTAAAGGCCATTCCACCGCCGATAATCAGCGTATCAACCTTCGTCAGCAGATTTTCTATGACCAGAATTTTATCCGCAACTTTTGCTCCGCCCATAATAGCTACAAAAGGTCTTTCCGCTGATTCAACCGCACTTCCAAGGAATTTCACTTCCTTTTCAATGAGGAATCCGGATACGGCAGGAAGATAATCTGCAACTCCGGCAGTTGAAGAATGTGCTCTATGAGCGGTTCCAAAGGCATCGTTCACGAATATTTCCGCCAGGTCAGCAAGCTCCTTTGAAAAGTTTGCGCCGTTTTTGGTTTCTTCCTTGCGGAATCTTACATTTTCAAGAAGCATCACGTCGCCTTCGCCGAGACCAGCTGCCGCTTCTGATACTTCTTTGCTTACCACCTCAGGAGCGCTGATAAATAAAACGTTCTTACCCAGCAGTTCTGAAAGCCTGTCAGCCACCGGTTTTAAGGTGTACTTCATGTTTGCTTCGCCGTCGGGTCTGCCCAGATGAGACATGAGAATCACCTTAGCACCTTGTTCAATCAGATAGCTGATGGTAGGAAGCGCGCTCGTGATACGGATATCATCGGTGATGTTTCCTTCTTTGTCCTGAGGAACATTAAAGTCACAACGAACGATCACTTTTTTTCCCTTTACGTCAATGTCTCTTACCGTTTTCTTCATTTTCTTACAGACCTTTCTTGATTACAAATTCCATTAAATCAACAGCTCTGTTTGAATAACCCCATTCATTATCATACCAGGAAACAACTTTAACCATGTTATCTTCGATAACCATAGTGGAAAGTGCGTCGACAATGGAAGATCTCGGATCTTCTTTAAAGTCGATGGAAACCAGCGGTTCTTCTGTGTATCCAAGAATACCCTTCAATTCGCCTTCCGCTGCCTTCTTTAAAGCTGCGTTCACTTCATCCTTTGTAGCATTCTTCTTCAATTCGAATACGATATCTACTACGGAAACGGCAGGAGTAGGAACACGCATCGCCATTCCGTTCAGTTTGCCCTTCAGCTGTGGAAGAACGAGGGATACAGCCTTTGCAGCGCCGGTCGTTGTCGGAATGATGGAAACAGCAGCCGCTCTTGCTCTTCTTAAATCCTTATGAGGCAGATCCAAAATTCTCTGATCGTTTGTATACGAGTGGATTGTTGTCATAAGTCCTCTTTCGATTCCGAATTCTTCGTCGATTACCTTTGCGAAAGGTGCGAGGCAGTTTGTGGTGCAGGAAGCATTTGACAACACGTGATGATTATTCGGATCATACTTGTCCTCATTAACGCCCATTACTACTGTGATATCTTCATCTGTAGCGGGTGCGGAAATAATTACTTTTTTCGCTCCAGCTTTAATATGCTTTTCAGCATCTGCTTTCTTTGTGAAAAGACCTGTGGATTCCAGAACCACTTCAACTCCCATTTCTTTCCATGGAAGTTCTTCAGGATTTCTAACGGCAAGGATTTTAATTTCTTTCCCGTTAACTACAATTGCATCATCCTTGGCTTCAACGGTACCGTCAAATTTACCGAAGCAGCTGTCATATTTTAATAGATGTGCTAATGTAGCAGGATTGGTAATATCGTTGATGGCAACTATTTCAAAATCTGCGTTCTTTGCCAATGCAGCCTTGAATGCATTTCTTCCAATTCTTCCAAATCCATTAATTCCAACTTTTGTTTTCATAGTTTTTCCTCCTGATTTTATATATATAAATTTTATGGAAACCTAGTATTCGTTTTTTAGCATCCGATAGAAGCAAAATACATTGGTGCTAACTGCCGCTTAAAATCTTTTCCTTTTTGATGAAGACGGCAGATTCATCTCGTCACGATATTTCGCAACAGTACGTCTGGATATGTCGATTCCTCGTTCCTCAAGCATTTTCACGATAATCTGATCGCTTAAGGGAGATTTCGGGTCTTCATTTTCTACTATTTCCCTGATAAAAGTTTTTATGCTCTCAGAAGCAATACCCTCTCCGCTGTTTCCTGAAACACCGCTGGTAAAGAAAAATTTAATTTCAAAAATTCCGCGAGGGCTCTGCATGTATTTTCCATTGATTGAACGGCTGACAGTAGATTCATGAATCCCCACCTCATCGGCAATTTGTTTCAGCGTTAAAGTTTTGAGATATTTCGGACCTTTCTCAAAGAAATCACTCTGATATTTCACCACCGCGCTGACCACGTTATAAATCGTCTGCCTTCTTTGTTCAATACTTTTTATCAACCACAGGGCCGAATTCAATCTTCCTGTCAGAAACTTTGAGATATTTGACTCCTTATCGGAACCAATGAGCATTTTCTGATAATATGAACTGATGGTCAGTCTTGGCGCACTGCTTTCGTTTACCGTCACAACGTATTCACCGTCGATCTTTTCCACTGTGACATCCGGGATGATATATCTTGTTTCGGCGGCAGACCCGAACTGTCTTCCCGGTTTTGGTTCCAGTCCTTTAATCATGTCGCTTATTTCCTGAATTTCCTTCACCGTAGCATTCAAAGCTTTGGCGATGTTGTTCAGGCGGTTTCCCGCAATATCTTCAAGATAATTGTTGATGACTTCTTTGGCAAGAGGGTCGTCTTTCCCTTGATGTTTTAATTGAATCAGGAGGCACTCCTTCAAATTTCTTGCGCCTACTCCAACCGGTTCAAAATTCTGTATCGCATCCAGAACAATCTGAATTTTATCTTGCTCAACGCCAAATTCTTTCGAAATTTCTTCCACGCTCAAGGTCATATAACCGTTTTCATCCAGCGATTCGATCATATACCTGCCGATTGGCCGGCAGCTGTGCTTGATCGGTGCAAATTGGAGTTGAAACATCAGATGCTCCGTCAATGTGATCTCTGAAGATACGAACTGCTCATAAGTGTACTCATTTTTGTCAGAATTGTACTCCCACTGTTTGTAGCTGATGTCGTCGTATTCTTTCTCCTTAAAGTGTTCGGCCCAGTCGATTTCATTACTTTCTTTCGCCTGGAAATCTTCGTTCTTTGTCTGGAATTCATCCGAAGCCTTATCATTCTCAGAAGAAGAAGTCGCTGGAATTTCCAAAATTGGATTTGTCAGCAGCTGTTCCTCTACATAGCTTTCCAATTCCTGTGTATTGAACTGCAGAATTTGAATCGCCTGAATCAACTCCGGGGTCATTACCAGTTTTTGAGATTGTTCAATTGTCAAGTCGTACCCAAGTCTCATAATGCACCTCATTATGAGAGGTTTTCTCAAACCTCTTCATCATTATACCACAACTATATCACCTTGTGCTAAACTTTTGTTAAATTTATCAAAAATTTAACAATCAAATATAACCATTAATCCAGATCAGGAAAATCCAACTGTCTCAAGGCTTCAAAAAGTACAATACTCGCTGAATTGGACAAGTTTAATGATCTTAATCTTGTATCTTTACTCATTGGTATCCGGATGGTTCTCTCTCTGTACTTTTCTATTAAATCACGCGGGAGTCCGGCTGTCTCCTTGCCGAAGAGCAGCATCGCATTTTTCTCGTATGATACCTCCGAATAATGCCTTGTCCCCTTTGTCGTAGCAAAATACATGGGCATGTCTTTGTATTTTGTTAGAAAATCCTCCAAACATTCATGCACTTCCAACTCAACAAATGGCCAATAATCCAAGCCCGCCCGCTTCAGTGTTTTATCATCAATAGAGAATCCCAGCGGTTCTACTAAATGCAGCTTGGACCCCGTCGCAGCGCAGGATCGTGCAATATTTCCCGTATTGGGGGGAATTTCAGGCTCAACGAGCACAATATGTAAAGTCAATTTTATCACCTCCGTTTCATCATACCATAAAATGGTCTAAGGGTTCAATGAATGCTGTCGTCGGAACCACCTAATATTAATAATTTTTTGTAATTTTTTAAAGACAATTTTACAATTATATATTATAATACCTTAATATGTTGAAATTATAGGAGGTTAATATATGAAAACGATCAAAGTCGGACTTCTTGGACTTGGAAATATTGGTACCGGAACCTACAAGACATTAGAAATGAATCAGAAACAGATCGAATCCACTACCGGTGTTTCAATAGAGATTACGAAAATATTGGAAAAAGATATCAACCGTAAACGCGATATCACAGTAAGACCAGAACAGTTCACACAAAATCCCGACGATATTTTTTTAGATCCTTCCATCGATGTTGTCATTGAACTGCTCGGCGGAATCGAACCAGCCAGCAGCTTTATTCTGAAGGCGCTGGAAAACAAAAAGCATGTTGTGACGGCAAATAAGGCCGCTGTTGCCGCAAATTTCGACGCGATTATGGATGCGGCAAAAAGAAATCAGGTCATGTTCCGCTACGAAGCTAGTGTAGGCGGCGGAATCCCGATTCTGAATTCGCTGACAACAGCACTGCTTGCCAATGATTTTGAAGAAATATTGGGAATTGTCAACGGAACGACCAACTATATTCTGACTCAGATGACTGAATTCGGTCTCAATTATGAGGATGTTTTGAAAGATGCGCAGGCAAAAGGCTTTGCGGAAGCAGATCCGACTGCTGACGTGGAAGGAATTGATGTTGCGAACAAACTTTCCATTTTAATTTCACTTGTATTCGGAATTCGTGTCACACCACAGGAAATTCCGACAGCAGGCATTTCAAGCATTTCTAAAAGCGATATCAAGCTAGCCGATCAGTTCGGCTATAAAATAAAGCTTCTTGCTACGGCTAAGAAAGTTGGAAATCAACTTGAAGCGCATGTGCAGCCCGCATTTGTTCCAAAGGATCACCCTCTTGCATCAGTCAGCAATGAATTTAATGCAATTTTTGTTACAGGCAATGCTGTTGATGACCTGATGTTCTATGGAAAAGGCGCGGGTCCCCTTCCAACAGGCAGCGCGGTCATGGGTGATGTTATTGAAATCTCCAAAGCGATTGCCAAGGGTTCGGCATTTGATTATCATACAGAGACAAAAGCAAAAAAAATGCTTCGATATGTTGGAGAGGGCCAGAATAAATACTACGTTAACTTAATGGTTAAGGATGTTCCCGGGGTTCTCGGAAGCATATCCACGACTTTCGGCGCTGCCGGCATCGGTATCGACTCCGTACTTCAGCTTTCCAAAGATGTGAATGAAAGCAGAGAAGTACCCCTTGTCTTTATTCTTCATGAAGTTACGCGGGCGAGACTGGATGAAGCGCTGGACAAGATCAGCAAGGCTAAATTCGCCAGCGAAGTCAGAAGCATTATTCGAGTTATGTAGGAGGACTATTTCATGAGTTTATACGAGCAGTGGCAGGAATTGATTGACAATCAAACCGACGAGACCTTCAGCGCGTTCTGGGAAAAATACAGTTCAACCGAAAAAAGAATCTACAGCGGAATTCTCGACCACTACGAAGAAAAAGTGGTGGGCAATTTCAAAGAGCTGGCTGAAAAATATGAATCAGACCCTGTTATTTTTATGGGATTTTTGGACGGCATTAACTCCAGCTTAAATAAAGAGCAGGATTTTAAAGGCTTTGACGAGGAATCTCAAATCGAGCTGGACATTGATTTTGAAAAGTTGTATTTCAATATGCTCGAAGCAAAAGCAGACTATCTTTATACGCTGCCACAATGGGAAAACATTCTCGCGGAAGAAACAAGACAGGAAATAACAAGGTCCTGGAAAAAATCCAAGACCGTTGTAAAAGACAAAGAACCGGGCAGAAATGACCCTTGTCCCTGCGGCAGCGGCAAGAAATATAAAAAATGCTGCGGTGCGAACTAGCGGCGCAAACCAATAGAACGAATAAGCAATGACGAAAAGAAACAGCCTGGTTTACCAGGCTGTTATTTCATTTGATATTCAGAAATCCCCTGTCATATCTATCCGCAGACAGTGCGTGAACTGGACAGTATTCCTTTCCCTCTACCTTCCCTTCTTTGATCCCGTACCAAGCAGAAGATTTTTCCCGTAAATGCAAAGATGATTCAGCCTGCACTCTGGGCACATAGGCTTTCTGGCATCACATACCCTCCTGCCATGCCAGATCAGTGCATGATGCATTCTTGTCCATTTATCCTTCGGAAGCACTTTCATCAGAGAAAGTTCTGTCTTCAGCACGTCAGATTCTTTTACAAGCCCGATCCGATTTGATACCCGAAACACATGAGTATCAACAGCGATTCTCTGCTCACCAAAGCCGTTTGCCAGTACAACATTCGCTGTTTTCCGCCCCACTCCCGGCAACTGTATCAATTTATCATAATCTCCCGGGACTTCTCCGCAATATTGATCAGAAATGATGCGTGCAAGATTGATTACATTTTTTGACTTTGTCTTGTACATTCCAATCCTCTTGATAATTTTTTGCAGCTCTTCCTCTTCCATTGATGCAATCGATTGAGCGTCCGGATACTTTTCAAACAGCACCGCCGTCACCTGATTTACGCTTTTATCAGTTGTTTGAGCTGACAGCACCACAGCTACCAGCAATTGAAAAACCGATCCGAACTGAAGTTCACAATCAGCCTCTGGATACATATCCTCAAGAAGCGTCACCGCTTCCAAAACCTTTTTTTTTGTTAGTGTTGCCATAAATATTCTCCTGTTTTAAATATCTGTAATTTCATTATAATCCGATTTGAAATTGAACAAAAGGAATTTTTTTGACTCGCGGGTCGGATTTTATATTGACATGATTTGCCTCTTTATATAATATAATAATGTGGTTTCTGACCCGCGGGTCAGAAATCGTGTATCTTTATTTTCAGCAGAAGGGGAATAAAAAATGAGCAAAAAGAAATTTGACAGCTTAAGAAAAATGAGCAAAAGGAAAAAAATCGTTGTAGCAGTAGTTGTTGTTGTTATTCTTGTCGGTGCTTTTCGTATTGTTTCCAGCAAAATGGAAGACAATTCAGCTGTCACCAGCGACGTAATTAACGTAAAAGTCACTACTGCTGCCATTACCACGTTAGAGAGTACCTCGCCTCTTACCGGCCGACTCGAACCGGTTGAAGAGGTCACATTGATTCCAAAGGCTATGGGGGAAGTAACCAATGTTTATGTGGAACTGGGCCAAAAGGTAACGAAAGGCACAGTCTTGTTTGAACTTGATAAAACACAAGTCGCAACTTCATATAACAAAGCGAAAACCGACTATAACGATGCGGCAACCAACTTGAATCGAATGGAAACTCTTTACAATGAAGGCGCCGTTTCTCTTCAGCAGTACGAGAAGGCCAAAACAACCTATACTACTGCAAAGGAAACCTTCACTTCCTCAAGTGATGATATGAACAATTACGTCGTCACATCACCGATTGACGGATACATAACCTCCATCAACGTAGACGTAGGTGCCGTAGCATCACAATCCGTTGCCGCCGCTACAATAGCAAACATTGACGATCTGGAAATTGATACCAGTGTTTCGGAAGCAATCATTAATAAAATAAAGATTGGAGACAAAGTCGACGTCATTGTTTCCTCGGTTTCCGATACGCCTTTTTCAGGAACGATAACCGCATTGTCTCCTGCTCCGGCAGCTGGTTCTCTCACCTATCCCATGAAGGTTACTCTGGACAACACGGATTCTTCTGTAAAACCCGGGATGTTCGCTGAGGTTGTAATTACATCCGATAAAACGGAGAATGTAATTGCTCTGCCCTCCAGTGCAGTATTGATCAAATCCGGGAAAACGGTTGTAGCCGTCATTGAAAACGGTGAAAAAGTCGCGTTCAGAGATGTGACAGTCGGTGTAGACAACGGTGACCTTGCTGAAATTAAAAGCGGAGTCAAAGCCGGTGACACAGTCGTTACCGAGGGCCAGTATTATCTGGAAGAAAACTCAGAGTTCAACATAATAGATTAGGAGTGATAGCATGAATTTTTCAAAAACAGCCATAATGCGGCCGGTCTCGACAATCATGCTGATGCTCATCATTGTTGTGCTCGGTGCGATTTCCTTTACCAGACTTCCCATCGACCTGTACCCTAAAATGGTGCTTCCATATGCTATGGTCATGGTTCAATATCCCAATGCCGCACCGACGGAAATTGAGAATCTGGTAACAAAACCGATTGAACAGCAAGTCGCCACCGTAGAAAGTATTAAAAACATCTATTCTTATTCAATGGAGGGCAATTCCATCGTTCTTTGTGAATTTGAGAACGGTACGGACATGAACTTTGCCTCTCTGAATATGCGCGAAAAGGTGGAACTGATTGCGGACTATCTGCCGGATAATGCAGCAAAACCCATGGTTTTAACTATGGACCCGACCATGATGCCGGTTTCCCAGCTCTACGTTTCAGCCGACATGCCGCTGGAAGAATTGAATACACTTTTAGACGATGAAGTCATTCCCGCCATTGAAAGAAGTGAAGGCGTTGCCGCAGCCAATAGCTTCGGCGGAACAGAAAAGGAAATCAGCGTGAAATTCGACCAGGAACGGCTCGCAGGTTACGGAATGACATTAAGTGATATCAGCGCAGTGCTTGCTGCAGAGAATGTCAGCCTGCCCAGCGGAGAAGTCAACAAAGGTGCAAAAGAGCTGGTTGTCAGAACCATCGGTGAATTCCAAAAACTGGACGACATCAAGCACGTTCCTTTTGTCCTGCCAACCAGAGAAGTAGTGTATTTGCAGGATATTGCCGATGTAGAAGAAGGAATTAAAGAACAGACTTCCATTGGCCGGGTAAATGAAGTGCCGGCCATCGGAATCAGCATTACAAAACAATCAACGGCAAACACAGTCGTTGTATCCAGACAAGTAAACGAAGCTATCGACAAGCTGATGGCAGATCATCCCGAACTGAACTTTACCTTCTCATACGACCAGGCGGATTACATAAAGAATTCCATAGCGAATGTTGCAGAAACAGCAATCATAGGATGTATTCTGGCAGTTATTATTTGCTTCCTGTTCCTGAGAAATATTGCGTCGACGATGATCATTGCCATATCGATTCCGACTTCCATTGTAGCAACCTTTATCGTCATGTATTTTACAGGCTTAACGATGAACGTACTTTCACTGAGCGGTCTTGCGGTAGCCATTGGTATGTTGGTGGATGACTCCATCGTTGTCATGGAAAATATTTACCGAAGAAGAGATGAGGGAATTACCGCGCTGGAGGCATCTGTCGTTGGAACGAAGGAAGTCACCATGCCGGTTTTCACCGCAACGATGACAAAGATCGCTGTATTTCTTCCTATCGTGTTTGTGCAAGGAATTGCCGCGACAATTTTTAAAGAGTTTTCATATACCATCGGTTTTGCTCTGCTCTGCTCCTTACTGGTTGCATTGACCGTCGTTCCGATGCTGTGTTCGAGACTCTTAAACACTAAGGACCTCGGTACCCATGTCAAAGTATTCGGGCGCAGATACGAGCTTAGATTCCTGTCTCTTTTTGAACGGGGAATGAGTTATATAACAAAAGAGTACTTAAAGTTGCTGAAATATGCTCTGCATCATAGAAAAAAAATTATTATATGGGCAGTCGTCATTCTCGTTTCATCAGGAGTCCTTGTTGCCTTTGTCGGCGGGGAACTGCTGCCCACCAGTGATGAAGGCAGCTTTACCATTACCGCTGAAATGCCTTTTGGAACATCACTTGAAGACACGGATAAGCTGATCAGTCAAATCGAAACCTATGCACTGGACAATATTCCCGAGTTGGATGTCTGCTCCGTTGCCATAGGAAACAGCAATATGTTCAGTCTAAGTGCCGCAAATGAAGCGACTGTATCTGTCAACCTTGTGGATAAGCAGGACAGACAGAGAAGCACCACCGATATTGTCAATCAGGCCAGTCTTGATCTGCAGAACATCGTAGGAGCAAAAATTACAGTAAAAGAAACCTCATCAATGAATATGTCCGGAGGTAACGGCAGTCCAATTTCTATCGTTTTGAAAGGCGATGATCTAGAAACCTTGAAAATAGTTTCTACGGACCTCGAGGGAATCATGCGTGGTGTCAAAGGTACAATCAATGTGACTACCGACATGACAGAAGGGAATCCTGAACTGCGCGTTATGCTCCAGAGAAACAATGCCGCGCAGTATGGAATCACATCCTATCAGCTGGCGAAGTCTCTCGAAGCTGCCTTGAACGGAGCCACCGCAACTACGCTGAAGACAAATGGAGAAGAAACAGACATCATACTTTCCCTTAGTGACGTTTACAAGGATTCTATAGAGAACCTAAAGCAGATCGTCATTGCAGCTCCAACAGGACAAAAAGTGACCGTAGGAGAAATTGCCGACTTTGCTTTTGACAATTCACCATCCCAAATCACACGGCAAAATCAGGTTCGTACTGTTACAATCTCCTCCAACATTTCAGGACGGGACCTTCAATCTGTATCCAAGGATATTGACAAGGCAATCTCGAAGTATCAGTTCCCTGCCGGCTATTCAATCGAAACCGGCGGTGATCAGCAGGAAATGGCGGAGTCCTTTACGAATCTTGCCTATGCGCTGTTGTTGTCGATCCTGATCGTTTATATGATCCTGGCATCTCAGTTTGAGTCATTGCTGCAACCGTTTATCATCATGCTAGCAATTCCTTTCGCGCTGACAGGAGCCTTTATCGCGCTGTTCCTCACCGGAACACCGTTATCTCTTGTAGCATTTTTAGGAGTTATTATGCTAAGCGGTATCGTAGTAAACAATTCAATCCTATTGATCGACTTTATCAATAAAAATAAGCAGTTGTACGAATCACGCGATGAAGCCATCATGAATGCCGGTAAATTCCGTATTAGGCCAATCATTATGACAATGCTGACTACAACGTTAGGCTTGCTGCCTTTATCTTTCGGGATTGGTACCGGTGCAGAAATCCAAGCACCCATGGGAATTACAGTTATTGGAGGTCTAATCTTTTCGACGATTATTACTTTAATCATTGTACCTGTATTTTATTCCATCATGGATGACCGCCATCTGAAAAGGCTAAATAAAAAAGCGAAAAAAAAGGCAAAAAAACTGCAGCTTCACCAGGAGGAACTCTAAAAATGACAAAAGACAAACGATCAAAGCGCGAAGTGATTTTGGACGCTGCCTACAACCTCTTTATTGATAAAGGTTACTGGGACACCAAGATCATCGATATTGCTGACTCTGCAGGAATTGGAAAAGGCACCGTATACGAATACTTTGAAAGCAAAGACGCCATATTTCTGGAGCTGTTTAAAACGAAAGTTGCCGCAGGATATGAAATGCTTCCTGAGATTCTGAGTCGTGAGAACAATTGTGAATGCAAAATGAAGAAGTACATTGAAACGGAAATGGAAAATACATCGAGTTTTACTTTCAGCAGAAATTTCCTCATGGATCTTATGATGAAATCGGACGCTTTCAGGAATCCAGCTTTGATCGAATCAATACACAAATTAGTTGCGGACAAATTCCGCATTATGTTCCACATCATTGAAGAAGGGGTGAATTCGGGAGAATTCAGAAAAGTCGATCCGCTTCTGGCCACAATATCCGTTATGGGTGGGGTCAACTTCTTTGTGAGTATAAATTTTATGCCTTTTGCACCTCGTGAATTTTTTACTAAAGAGAACGCATCAGCAATGAGCGGAGTCGATTTTTTAGACCTGATCATAAACGGTCTGAAGCCTTGATACGTCTGGCTCAGCTTAAATAAACCTCAAAGGTTAAACATGAATAAAACCATGATTTTATGTCTATATTATATAGGTGAAATCATGGTTTTACTTGTTTTCAGAACATTTGGAAGGTTATAAAATAATTCTTGAAAATAAAAAAAAACTAGTTACATTTGAAATATTCTGTTGTATAATGAACGAGTAATAATCTTACAACTGTATATTTTTATGGAGGTGTTTTAATGTCAAAGTACACACAAAAAGAAAGCGGCGGCTTATATGAACTTACTGACGCTGCTCGTGCCGAGTTATCTTCATCCAAGTATTACAACGAAGACCTCGCACCCACTCCAATTTCAGAGAGAACCTGGTCTACTTATCACATTGCAATGCTCTGGGTCGGAATGTCAGTTTGTATCCCATCCTTTACAATGGCATCCTCACTGGTAGCATTGGGATTATCTCCTTGGATGTCCGTATTTAACGTAGCATTGGGAAATATCCTCATCCTAATCCCAATCCAATTAAACTCCCACGCAGGTACAAAATATGGTCTTCCATTCCCTGTATTTGCAAGACTGGCCTTTGGACCCATCGGAGCCCATCTGCCATCTCTTTCAAGAGCACTTACCGCTTGCGGCTGGAATGCAATTCAGTCCTGGATCGGTGGTGCCGCAGTTGTTTCTCTGGTAGCTTCATTTGCTCCTGCATTTGGTCAAATGGCTGCTGCTCCGTTTATCGGATTCGGAATTTTCTTATTTATCACTTGGTTTATTACTGTTATGGGATCTGAAAGTATCAAATATCTGGAATCCGTTGGTTCCCCGATACTAATTCTTCTGACCGTAATGTTGTTTGTCTGGTCCATCGCCCTTGCAAACGGCGCTGGATTTAGTTTCGGTGATCTACTCAAGGCTCATACTGACATTGAAGCCGTAAACGCAAGCGGCGGATTTGCTTATGTATTCCTTGGCGGATTAACAGCGAATATTGCATTTTGGGCAACGATGGCTCTGAATATTCCTGACTTCTCAAGATATGCAAAATCTCAGAAGGCTCAGTTCAGAGGTCAATTATACGGAATGCCTGTTATGATGGCTTTATGTGCTTTTGTTGGAGCGATCTTTGCTCAGTCCACAAAGCTGGCTATGGGTACTGCTATGTTCGACCCAACCTCAGTACTTCCTTTGATCCAGAATGGATTTATCCAGTTCCTGGTTTCCGTTGGCGTTATTATCGCTACACTTACAACCAATATTGCAGCCAACGTAGTTGCTCCTGCAAATGGATTCTCCAATGTTTCACCTAAGAAAATCAGCTATAAGGTTGGTGTAACGGCTGCTTGTCTCCTTGCGATTCTCTATCGTCCGTGGTGGATCTTCGGCGGAGCCGGTGCATACATCTTCGGATGGCTGAACACTTACGGAGGAATCCTCGCTCCTGTTGCTGCAATCTTCATTGCCGACTACTATGTTGTAAAGAGGAGAAACATCGATGTTATGGCTCTCTTCCAGGGTAAGGAAGGCAGATATTGGTATCAGAACGGCTGGAACATTAAAGCGCTTATCGCTTGGATTCTCGGATTCATTCTTCCAACCCTGGGTAACCTCGGCGTTGGTTCCCTGAAATGGATTGCTGCTAACGGATACATTTTCGGATTCGTAGTTGCGTTTATCATTTATGTTCTTCTGATGAAAAACGACACTGTTTCCTTCGTTAGTGACGAAGAAGAATCTGCAATGACCGAAAAATAATCAATCGTTAACAATTAATGTTATAATATTAAACCGCAGGAGCCCTTGTGACCCAGGGGCTCCTGCTCATATGAAGACAAGAGTTTGACGAGGAGGTTTTTGAATTGGATTTATTAATCAAAAACGGTACGATCGTTACCGCAGAATCAACCTTTAAGGCCGACATTGCTGTAAAAGACGGTAAAATAATATCCGTTGGGCAGAACCTCAAGCCTTTAAAGGAAACTGAAGTTATTGATGCAAAGGGTAAGCTTGTTCTTCCCGGAGCTATTGACGGTCACACGCATCTTGCGATGCCTTTTGGAGGAACCATTTCATCTGACGACTACTATACTGGTACAAAATCAGCCGCTTGCGGCGGCACAACTACTGTATTTGATTTTGTTCTTCAGGGAAAAGGTGAAACCATGCTGGATGCCATCAAGAGAAGAGATGCTCTTGCTGCACCGGATGCCGCAGTTGATTATTCCTTCCATGTTGGCGTATGCGATGTAACTACTCCTGAATTGCTGGACTCCATGGAAGATGCTGTCGAATTCGGGATTCCGTCCTTTAAAGTGTTCATGGTCTACGATTTTGGCGTAGATGATGGATCATTTTATCAAGTTCTTCAAAAGGCCGCAAAAATTGGAGCTTTAGTAGGCGTTCATGCTGAAAACAGAGATGTCAACAACATTTTGATCAAACAATACCTTGCGGAAGGAAAAACTGACGCATGGTGGCACTACATGGCTAAGAACGAGGACGTAGAAGGCGAAGCCGATGTAAGGGCGATCAATCTGGCCAAAATGGCTGGAACGTCCCTGTATATCGTGCATCTTGCTAACAAGCAGGGGGTTGAAGCTGTTATTCAGGCTAGAGACGAAGGCTATCCGATCTTCGCGGAAACCTGCCCGCAGTACCTTTATTTTACAAATGAGGTTTATAAGAGAGAACGCGGCAGAGATTTCGTTTGCTCCCCTCCAATGAAGGGTAAAGAATCTCAGGATGCCATTTGGAAAGCGATTAGCTCCGGGGATATCGCAACGATTGCTACCGACCACTGTCCATTTACACAGGCTGAAAAAGACTGGGGAATCACAACAAAAGACGGAAAGCCAGGCAACTTTACTACAATTCCAAATGGATGCGCTGGTATCGAAAATATGTATCCTTACATGCTTTCCGAAGCGAACAAAGGCAGAATTTCCTTTAACAAGGCCGTTGAGCTTTGCGCTACAAATCCATCCAAGCTATTTGGTCTTGACCATGTTAAGGGCGCTCTGATACCCGGACTGGATGCGGATATCGTAATCTATGACCCCAAGAAAAACGTAACGATCAAGAACAGCGAAATGCACGGAAATCTTGATCATACGATCTGGGAAGGTGCAAAGGTAAAAGGATATCCGGTCGCTACCTACAGCAGAGGAAATCTCGTATATAAAGACGGTGAGTTCCTTGGCCAGAAAGGCGACGGCAAGCTGATCAAATGCAAGCCGATCAAATTAAACGGACCAAATCTGTAAAACAAATATAAAACCCGCCGTACTATCGGCGGGTTTTATATTTCCCTTGCATAATTACTACTTTTAGTTTAAAATTAAGTGTTACGTAATAAACTAATGAAAAAACGATATCCCGGTCAACCCGGGAGATTAAATTAAAAGGAAAACGAATGGAAAATATTGTTTTTAGTGAACTCAATCTATCAAATGAAGTCCAAAAAGCTCTGAGTGCAATGGGCTTTGAGGAAGCGACGCCTATACAGACAAAAGCGATTCCCCCTATTTTTGAAGGGAAGGATATTATCGGACAGGCGCAGACGGGAACAGGAAAGACCTGTGCATTCGGGATACCTGCTGTTGAAATGCTTGATCCTGCAGTCAGCGGAATTCAGGTACTGGTATTATGCCCTACCCGTGAACTTGCCGTACAAATATCAGAAGAGCTGAAAAATGTCTGTAAGTTTAAAAGAGGCGTGAAAATACTGCCTATTTACGGTGGTCAATCCATAGAAAGACAGATCTTTGCTTTAAAAAGCAAACCTCAGATTATAATCGGTACTCCAGGAAGAATTATGGATCATATGAGAAGACATACGTTGAAACTTGGCAGCCTGAAGATGGTCATCCTTGATGAAGCGGATGAAATGCTCAACATGGGTTTTCGCGAAGATATTGACACGATCTTGTCTGGAGTTTCCGAAGACCGGCAAACGCTGCTCTTTTCTGCAACGATGCCGTCGGAGATAATGGAACTGACAAAACTCTATCAAAAAGACGCAGCTTTGGTTAAAACCGTTCATAAAGAACTGACCATACCAAACATTGAACAGTATTACCTTGAAGTCAGAGAAAGCTCAAAACCGGAGCTCCTCTGCCGTTTAATCGATGCGAAAAATATCAAACTTGGACTTGTATTCTGTAATACAAAGAAACGAGTGGACGATCTGACCAGCGCGCTGCAGACAAGAGGCTATTCTGCCGAGGCACTTCATGGAGATATGAAGCAGTCGGAGCGGGACCGCGTCATGAATAAATTCAGAAAAGGAATGATTGAAATACTTGTTGCAACGGATGTTGCAGCGAGAGGAATCGATGTGAATAATATCGAAGCCGTCTTCAATTACGATATCCCCAATGATGAAGAATATTATGTTCATCGCATCGGCCGTACCGGTCGTGCCGGAAAAGCGGGAGTCTCTTACTCCTTCATATTCGGTCGGGACATCTATAAACTGCGTGACATTCAAAGATATACCAAATCAGAAATCCTTCCGATGAAGCCACCCACAATTTCCGACGTGGAAGAGGTCAAGCTGGAAGGAGCCGTGAATGAAGTGTTAGCCCGCATGGAATCAACAGGCAATTATACGAAATATCATCCGGTGATAGAGAAAATATTAGCTGAATCCGCTGATGCAACCACCTTGGATGTAGCCGCAGTCCTCTTTCAGCTTGCCTTTGAAGAACTGGATAACAGAAGTTATGAATACTCAGATCTTGATGAGGATCACACAAGATATCAAAAAAGTGGAATGGTTCGGCTGTTTATGAATATTGGAACAATGGACCGCGTACAACCAAAACATATTGTGCAAAGCATCGCAGCAAAATCATCGCTATCAGGAAAACTGATCGGAGAGATCGACATACACAAAAACTTTACTTTTGTTGAGGTTCCCGCTGAATTTGCAGACGAGGTTATGCACTCTATGAAAAACTATACGCACCGCGGGCGAAAGGTTTTGATCGAAAAAGCTGCAAAACGACAAGCTTCTAAGAATAAATCTAATAGAAGACGGTAAGTTGTAAAAACGATTGCACAAAGGCTCCTATGGTTAAATATATTAATCCATAGGGGCCTTTTATATAAATGGCTTTCGCCACTTGCCCAGCACGAACAGTATGGGCCGAAGTCGGTAAAAAAGTTATTCTTGAGACTGTGAAAAAAAGTCTGTAAATAATTAAAGTCAATCGCCT
Source organism: Anaerovoracaceae bacterium (assembly GCA_963676445.1). Taxonomy (GTDB): domain Bacteria; phylum Bacillota; class Clostridia; order Peptostreptococcales; family Anaerovoracaceae; genus Anoxybacterium. Next base: position 4,510,659 of record OY781100.1, on the reverse strand, counting down.
TCTATGGTAAAATCAAATTATCATAGGAGGCTATTTTTATGGCAAAGAGAAAAGAATCAATGAGTGAAGGAAAAAAGAATATTATCGCAGCTTTAATCGACGAATATGACATTGAAACTGCCGATGATATTCAAAATGCACTGAAAGATCTTCTGGGCGGAACCATCAAAAGCATGATGGAAGCCGAGATGGACGACCATCTTGGTTACAAGAACTACGAGCGAAGCGATAATACTAATTCCCGAAACGGCTCAAAGGCCAAAACGATCAGGAGCAAGTACGGCGAATTCCCTCTTGACGTGCCACAGGATCGAGAAAGTACCTTCGAACCAGCCGTTGTCAAGAAACGGCAAAAGGATATTTCAGGAATAGACGATAAGATTATTGCCATGTATGCCAAAGGGCTTACCACAAGGCAGATCTCCGAACAGATTGAGGATATTTATGGTTTTGAATGCAGCGAAGGATTCATATCAGATGTGACGGATAAAATCCTACAGGAAATCGACGATTGGCAGCGTCGCCCACTTGATGAAATTTATCCGGTGATCTTTATTGATGCTGTTCACTTCTCTGTACGCGAGGATAATGTGATTAAGAAACGTGCTGCCTATGTAATGCTTGCAATCACACTGTCTGGCAAGAAGGAGGTCATAAACCTTCAAATCGGAGAAAATGAAAGCAGCAAATACTGGCTTGGAATTCTGAACGATCTGAAGAACCGTGGAGTTAAGGATATCATGCTGATCTGTGCAGATGGACTTACCGGAATGAAAGAAGCCATTACAGCGGCCTTCCCTAACACAGAATACCAACGCTGTATTGTACATCAAGTAAGGAATACGCTCAGATACGTCTCATACAAGGACATGAAGAAGTTTGCCGCAGATCTAAAAACCATCTATTTAGCTCCGAATGAGCAGCAGGGATATGACAATATGCAGAGAATTGCGGAGAAATGGAACGAGCAGTATCCCCATGCGATGAAGAGCTGGGAGCAAAATTGGGATATTCTTTCTCCAATCTTCAAGTTCTCCAGCGATACCAGAAAGATGATCTATACCACAAATGCAATTGAAAGCCTTAACAGCACCTACAAGAAGCTTAATCGGCAAAGAAGCGTGTTTCCAAGCGATAAGGCCCTGCTGAAAGCCCTGTATCTTTCCACGCTCCAGGCCACAAAAAAATGGGGCCTTCCTCTAAGGGACTGGGGCAAGGTTTATGGCGAATTTGCAATCATGTACGAGGGAAGGATACCCCTATAGACTTCATCCAATAGGACAAGAAGGGCGCCTTTTTTCAAAGGTGCCCTTGACATACCCATATTAATTTAATATATTGGTTTCGTAATCGGGTGCTTAAAAAATGCACCCTTTCTAAATCAGGTTTACCATAGAAAGCTAATTTACAGAGTTAATTTCACACACTCTTATTCTTCAGCCCTGGCCCTTCTCAACAGATCAGTTCATATTCTCCCTGATCATCCAGGATTTCTATGCGCTCTGACTCATCTGACTCCTCCTGGCCCCTCTGTTCTAGTACTGGTACAACATTCTTAAAATCCCTTCCTTCTGAAAGCATGATCCGCTCCTCCAGCTGGAAACGTCCCACCAGATCAGTTAAAAGTTCTGCCTGCCCTGATAGCTGGCGGGAAGCTGCCGCACTCTCTTCAGCAGAGGATGTATTGTTCCGTACTGTCTGGGATACACTTTCAATCCCCTTTCTAATCAGCATGATGCCTCTTGTCTGCTTTTCTGATAGTACAGCGATGTTTGAGACGAGACCCGCTGCCCTTTCTACAGAATTCACAATACCGTCAAATACCGATGCTGTTTCCTGTGCAATATCCGTACTCTGTTTGATCCTGCGAATCGTATCCTCTACCAGATCGGAAGTCCGCTGCGCTTCTGCAGCACTGCGCGCAGCCAAAGTTCGTACCTCATCGGCAACCACAGCAAAGCCCCTGCCGTGCTGCCCCGCTCGCGCGGCTTCTACAGCAGCATTTAATGCTAGAATATTCGTCTGGAATGCAATATCATCGATCACTTTGATTATTTTCGATATACCCTCAGAGGATTCTCTCATCTTATCAATCGCCTCTACCATATGACTCATTTTTCCGGTTCCGTCCTGAGCACATTGTCTTGCCGATTCACTAAGATGACTGGCCTCACCTGCGTTTGCGGTACTTTGTTTCATTTGCTCCGATATATCGTTGATTGATTCCGTCAATTCTCCAATCGAACCGGCTTGCTCTGTGGAGCTTCTGGCCAGATTTCTGCTTTCGTCTGAAAGCTGTGTCGATCCTGATGAAATCTGATCTGCTGACATGCTGATCTCGGCAATCATCTGATTAAGATTCTCCGTTATATCTGTCAACGAATTTCTGATCTCGGTAAAGTCACCCTGAAAATCATCCGATACAGTGACAGCCAGATTTCCGTTTCCAAGATCTGAAAGAACGAAGGAAATTTCTCTGATATAACGCAGCAAGCTGCTTACAGTATCATTCACGGCATTCTTTATTTCATCAAATTCACCCTGATAATCACCGTTCATCCTTACATGAAGATTCCCCGCTGCCACCTTCTTCATTACCGCCGATACCTCATGGAACGGTTCTATTACTGCGTCCAGAGTACCGTTGATTCCCTCCATCAATCTTCTATATTGTCCTCTATAACGCTGTGCCTGACCTCTCTTTGAAAGCTGACCCTGCATTGCACACTCCGAAAGTTCTGTTGTTTCGTTTACCAATTGATGCAAAGTTTCCAGCATCAGGATAATGGCAGGTGTTAAAACGTCTTTGTCCCCCTTCTTGCCGCTTCGCTTCATTGCTTCAAGATCATCAAGGTTTCCAACTGCCACATGATTTATATAGCTTGTTATCTCGTTGATCTCGTGGGAAACCATATTGATGGATGCAGCAATTTCACCGTAGATCCCTTTGGCTTCTTCATCCATGTGACTGCTAAAATCATTTCTGCTCATCCTCTCCAAAACATTTCTCCCTGCTTCCAGCGAGCGAAGGCCCTCAATGCAGGAATTGATGCTCTGCTTGATTTCATGGAAATCTCCCTCATATTCATCCGTAATCAACTCGGGGATTTCTCCTTCTCCGATCTTTGTCAGATATTGCCCCGCAGTGTAAAGCGGTGTGATGATCGTATCCAGCGTATCATTGACCCCGGCTACGATCTTTCTGAAATCACCACCATGTTGACCGGCATCGGCTCTCACGCTCAATCTTCCCCTGATTGCCGCATCAGACAGCATATTGACGTCTGTAATTACAGAATTGACCGCGCGGATACAGGTGTTTAAACTGTCCTTGATGTCGTTGAAATCTCCCTGATAATCCCCTGTTATTTCTTCCGGTATCTCTCCTCGACTGATTTTTCTCATATATTCTGCTGACAGTGCCATGGGTCCCGTAAAGGCTTCAATGGTATCGTTGATCCCCTGGATAATATGGAAGTATCCTCCGGAATAAGCAGCAGCCATTCCCCTGTAGGAGAAGTTGCCGTTTCCGGCGGCAGCTGTCATTGCATTGACTTCCTCCATCAAGGATTTCAGCGTAACGATTACTGACTGGATGCTGAGGCCGAGACGATCCGACTGCGACCGCGGTGTTACCTCCACTTCAAGATTTCCTAAGGCAATGCTCTCTGCTGCCTCCGCCTGCGCCTTCATATTATCCGTCATCCGATTAAAAGCTTCTACCAATGCTCCAATCTCATCTTGCAATTGTGTATGAACGGCAACATCAAGATCGCCGAGCGCTAATCTCTCCGCTGCCTGTGAAAGTTCTACAATGGGACTGCTAATCAGCTTTGATATGTAGGTTCCTGCTGCTACTGCAAAAACCAGACACAAAACCGCAACAGCAATTACAGAACCGAAAGAAAACAGATATGTGTTCTGGGAGTCTGACAAAGAACGCTCAGCAATGAATATATTGTCATCGATCAATGCCTTGATATCCTTATTTAAAACATTGATCCCGGAGTGAAAAGACGGCGCTAGATTCATGGCTTCCATGTAATTATTGCCGCTCAGCAAATCCGCCAGCCGATCCATAATCTTGCTGCTATTTCGCAAATGTTCTGTTAAGGTCTGATATAAAGGTAATTCGGAAACTGCTTTGCTGCTATTCTCATATTCTTCCAGCAGTGTTTCATTCTCGGCACGGATTCTCTCGATCTCCTTCAATCGGTTCTTGGTCTGAAGGATATCTTTTTCATATAACATCAGTACATAATAATTGTTCATTTGCATCAGATTTTTTTGTATTTCGAAGAGATAGGTTGTTGGTACAAAATGATTGGAATAAATATCTTTGGTGTTTTGATTGGTACTGCTGATCGCTCCCAAACCAAAAGCTCCGACAAGTAAAGTAAAAATTGCAATGATCATAAACGCCGATACCAGCTTTTTTTTGATCCCTATTCGATTCAGCATGATATTCCCTCTTTCTTCAATAGCAGGTTCGGTTTTCTACCGATATGGTTATTATTACTACTAATAATAACCCTGCTATGTAAAGGCTTGGTTAATCTGTTGTTAAATTCAGGTAAAGGATCAATTGGCAAGTATACTTTATTTTCGGAAAATTTGAAATATTTCCTTGCTTTTTCATTATAACTGTGATAGTATTTTAAATTAATAAATATGACAGCAAAGGAGCTGTGTAGGTATTTTTAGAAAATGCTTATACAGCTTTTTTTCTTAGCATGAATAATAAGCAAGACGTTTATGGAGGTATTCTTATGAAAAAAATTGAAGCAATTATTCAGCCTTCAAGATTAGAAGAAATGAAGGAGGTCCTTCACGCTGATGATATTAAAGGGCTTACCATTACTCAGGTTATGGGCTGCGGGAATCAAAAAGGTCAGAGGGAATTTTACAACAACCCGGAGGTCTTTCTAAACTTACTCCCTAAAATTCAGCTCAGTATGGTGGTTCCCGATGAACGCGTAGACCATATTTTAGAGGTCATTATTAGTACTGTACAAACGGACGATGTTGGAGACGGCAAAATCTTTATCAGTGATGTCGAGCGGGTTGTTCGAATCAGAAACGGCGAAGAAGGAGAAAGTGCTCTTTAACAAGAAACCATGGCCCACCGGGTATGACTTGGTCCCATTATAATCCCAGTCAACCCTTCGAGTCATGGCTATTTTATGATGCTAATATTTTATACAATAATTTTGACTTCTGTCCCGTCTTTCGTCCTCACATCCAGTAAAATCAGACCTTTATATTGCCTCAGAATGTCAAAACCCTTGCGAAGCTCCCTCAAGTCGATATTTTCAAGATAGATAAGCTGATCTTCAGAAACATGCTTTCTGGCAATGGACATTCCGACTCCTCCCATGCCCAAAGCAGCTTTCACCAGCCATAAGGGCGCGGGAATCATATGTCGCCTGCCCTTGCCTTCCTTAAAATAAATCTTCAATCCCAATATTCCTTTCGCTCTAATCGATGCTTATTTCAACGATTTCTCCTTTTGCGGTTTTAACATCGACAATTTTACCTTCCAAGCCGGAGTCGATCGCTTCCATGATCATCCTGATGTCGACACCTTCCTGATCTGATACTCCAGGAATTTTAATATTATTAATAGCATTTCCAATGGACATCAGAAACTTAACCGGAACATTTACATTCACCGTATCCGAGGGGATATCCGCTTCTCCTGCCAATACTTTGATCCTCAGCATTTTATCCTGATTCATTGAAGCAGGCAGATTTTGCGTTTCTCCGCTTCCGTTGATCGCTTCAATCAGCTCTGTGGCTTTATCCGCATCAATTTTACCTTCCTCTACCAATTTTAAAATTCTTTTTACTTCTTCCTTCATTTTTTTCACTCCTTTAATACTTATTTTCTTTCATCATTGATAACGCAGCATCCGCTGTAATTTCACCCTTTTCGAGCAATTCAATAATCTCATTCTGATTGACCGAAGGTTTTTTCGATACAGGATACCCTAAAGCGACGATTACTTCATCAAGCTTTGCACGAACGGTTGGATAAGATATTCCCAGTTCCCGTTCCACATCCTTGATATTCCCCCTGCACATTACGAAGACTTCCATAAACTTCAGCTGCTCATCGCTCAGATACTCGAATTTGGAAAGTTCGAATTCATTCTCGATCGTGGTTCCGCATTTGCTGCATTTCAGTTTTACCACTCTCAGCTTTGAGCTGCATACAGGACATTTGCCGATTACTTTATAAGCCATGTTGCTCACTCTCCTTTCCCATGTCATAAATATATCACTTTCAATTAATGAAATCAATATTAAAATTAATTATTTTAATAAACATATTAATTATTTTAATTTTTATATTCACAAACTTTAATTTTATCAAGTGATTTTTTTATTCTTATCGGTGGGTATCGTTGGTGCCAGATTCATACGTAATGGAAAAAGAGAATAGAAAAATGGTTAAAAATCAAAGATTCCTAACCACTTTTGCGTTACCTTATGACAAAATCTAAATTATTTATTTATGATATCGGAAGGCCAGTAATCTAATGCACCGTCTTCTCCTACCTTGTTGTTTCCGCCAACATTAATGCCGCTCAGCAAAGCGATATATTTCATCAGATCTCCTTGTTCAACTTTTATATTTATTCCAGAGGCAAATTGTGTTGCTTAAGAAACGACAATTTATCCCAGTAGCCTCTTTGAAATACGATTTTATCGTTTACAATCTGGAAGAAACCGCAGCCTCTAAGCCCCAGCGGATCACGCCATTTATAGCTCGCTGATCATATCCGCATCCGCTGCATTGAATGCTTCAATAAATTGATGTAAAATCTCCTTTGGTCTCATGATTTTTTTCCTCCATTCATTTCATACCAATTCCAGGTAATGAATCCGCATCTCTGTTGGTGATTTTATTTTATTCTTCTGACATTATCATAATGTGATTCTCTTATGCATGCAAGTAGTTTTAAGAATCGAGTAAATTAAAAAGAGACTGTCCTCTCCGATTTTTTCAAAATCATTGAGTTACAATCTCCTTTTATGTGCGCTGTTGTTGATTATTTATCTGTCAATAGCAGGGCTTGCAGTTCCGGTTCCTGGTCTGCAAAGCCTATGGCGTAAACGGTATATAGTTTGTTGCTTTCCAAATTCACGTTCGGAGCGGCTACTACAGCCTCAGGCATTCCGGTAGGGCTGACCTGCAGTGTGTACTTCATGGGGGGGACGGAAAGATAAGGCGTCCGCTGTTTAAATGCAACATCTTCAAATAAAACTGTCCCGTCCGGCAAAGCAACGTCAACTGCGGGGGCATCGGGAGAAAGATGTACGAATCGAACCATAGCCATTCCTTGGTCCATAGACATTTCTGAGTCTGGGAACAGGATAAAGCCCATATCATCCAAAGTTCCCGCTACTGCAATCGTCGCACTGGAGTCTTTATTTACGGTCATGCTATTTGTAAGCAATGGGGAATCTTTTGTTCCGGCTGCATAAAGCCTGATGATATAGTTCCCTGGCTTAAGCGGCATATAGGGAGTTATTTCACCGAAGGCGAGGTTCTTTGCAATCTGTTGATCATTTGCATAAACATCTACGTTAGGCGCATCGGGAACCGCATGTAAAACACGAACATAACCCATGGAAGGTCCATTCATTTGCTGTCTTTCAAAAATGCCGGCATATCTATCATTTTGAAACACTGTATCACCTCACAAATTAAATTTTAATCATTTACTGATTCCGTATAATATATGCATTAATTGACGTGAGGGTTAAAGATACATATGCTATTTTCTCTAAAAAAACAAAAGCCTTCTAATTTACAGCTTTGAAATGGCATGTAGATTTTGAAGCAAGTCCAAAGTTTGTAAATCATAACCGGTCAGTTCTACCGTCATTTCCGTAACGTAGGTATCGGCTTTTCCGTCAATTGTCCATTCAGATTCGTCATAGCTCTGCTGCTTGACTAAAAGGCCGCTTTCATTGACCCAATAAATGGTACGATGTTCATGAACGATATAATTTTCCTGTACTCCATGTGTAACCTCTTTTAAGTACTTCGCATAATCGTTATTCGTTGTAACAGTGTATTTTATCAGCAAGCCATCCGTTTCTCTGGCAATCGATCCGATATATTTCCGGTTGTTAATGAGCTTTGACGGTACTGCCATAGACGTTAACGTGCCGTTGAGCTCGTAGCCCGTTCCGTTCGGTTCTCTCGCTTCTCCCCACACATAGGCTTTTGGCCTTTCTGTTGATGTAGAGGTAATCATTTCTGAAAAATACATGAAGCCATTAACCTGTTTTACTGCAGAATAACGATATTCTTTGGTGCTTTCATTGAAGGCTGTTGTTTCTTCTAAGAAATCGTAACCGCTTTCTTGTAACACAAAAGTTGTCAGAGAATTCTGCAGTGTAATTTCAGTATTTAGGGATTCAACAGCATGGTTTTCTGATTCAAAATGAAAAGTCGTTTCCAAGGTACCATTTTTCAGCATGGAAAACTGTTCTATCGCTTCATTTATTTTTTTCAAATCGCTTTCAACGGATTCGCCATCTTGTATTTTCCCCTCTTGTGAACCGCAGGAACCAATTCCTGTCAGTATGAAAACAGCCAGAGCAATAATAAATATCTTTTTTTTCATATTTCAAACAAGACCTCCGCTACCGCCTTTAGATTCTCAGGGGGCGTAAATTTTGGAACTTCACAGCCGGCACTTATGATAATATCATCCTTCCCGATGTCTAGGCATCTTTTTACATTTTTCCTTACGTAATCCGTATCCCCCTCGAGAAGTACGGATACAGGATCGAAGTTGCCGCATACCGCCGCTTTTTCGCTTATTTTATCTACCGCAGTCTTCAGGTCAACCAGATGATCGATATCAATGATATCTGCCCCGCTTTCCGCCATAAGATCTAACAGAGCAGTGGTGTTGCCGCAGATATGAAGCTTGGCTTTCGCTCCATTTTTATGGATCTCGTCGATCAGTTTTTTCTCAGCCGGAAGAATCAGATCTCTATAAATCTTAGGACTTACAAGAGAGGCCGCTGCGTCGCCGATTCCAATGAAATCAGCTCCTTCCTTGATTTGTGCCCGTGCAAAGAGTATTCCCTGTTCGAGCGAGATTTCAACGAGTTCCTTGACAAACTCAGGAGCCTTTCGTAAATCAATCATGATATGATACAATCCACGCAAATCACACGCTTCAGCAAAAGCTCCCTCTATCCAGCCGAGAATCGGAAATTCACCCTTGCATTCCTGTCGATACAGCGAAACCGCCTTCAGTCTGTCATTCATCCTTTCTGAGGAAGAAGGGGCAACTGGTATCAACTTTTTCAAGTCACTGTGTTCTTTAATAAAATAATCCGTACACTGTGGAATATCATCTTCAAGAATTACAACATTTCCTCCAAGTCCGGAGGTTTCGCGAAAAGGATCTGAGATTGCACTGACCATATCAATCCCGAAATCATCGCAGCACTTTAAGTTCCCTTCCACAAGGTACCTATAATCAGTGGCATATTTCCCATAGGGAATATTGATATACCTGGCTGCAAACTGCATTAAGATATTAAGGTTCGGTATACGATCAACCGGTTCCTTTTTCAACCGCCTTTCAACTCTTTCTTTGCTGTTCATAAGCTCACTCCCTTAAACAGTATGGCTATATTGAATTACTATTTATTTCTCGTAGTGTTTATGACGAATAAAAAATCTGCTTTTTACTTCCTATTTTGATAATAACATGAAACAAGATTGATGTTGACATTCTTTTCAAACTAAATTATAATAATTTTAGTAATTTACTAAATAACTAAACGACTAATTTTGAGGGGAAGTGAATATAAGTGAAAGTAACAGTATTTAATGGTAGTCCAAGAGCCGAGAAAAGCAATACCAACATAATTGCCCAAGCATTTTTGGAAGGTGCGAAATCAGCGGGGGCAGATGTTGATAATATATTTTTAATTAAGAAAAATATCAACCATTGTACCGGATGCTTTTCCTGTTGGTTCAAGACACCAGGGAAATGTGTTTTCAATGATGATATGAATGAACTGATGGAAAAATATATGACCTCCGATATCATTTGCCTTGCTTCACCGGTCTACACATGGAACATAACAGCTGCATTGAAAAATTTTGTAGACCGGTTAATTCCAACGATGAGCCCTGCAATTCAGGAATCGCAAGGAAAGTATGATATGGAAAAAAGGATCAGAAAAATACCCAATTCGGTGGTGATTGCCAACAGCGGTTTTCCCGGACATAGCAATTTTGAAATCATCAAAGAAGTATTTAAGCCCGCGAACCCCGTTCTGGAAATCTATCGAAACGCAGGGCATATTCTGAAAAGCGAACAGGAGGAAATCAAAAGGAGAGTGGATGAATATTTAGGCTGCGTTAAAGAATCTGGCTTTGAACTTGTAAAAAACGGCACGGTTTCTGACCAGACGAAAAAGAAACTCCAAATGGAGCTGGTTGATTCTGAAGAGTATGTCAAAATGATCCATGACAAAAGTATTTAAATTGAAAAAACACCCCTATACCGCCGCGATATTCCGCCGCCATATGGGGTATTTTTTGAAATGTTTAACAATTAAGTTTCTTATCCTTGCAGTTTATTTCCACATTTTCTGCAAAAGCGATCAGCATCTTCATATCCCGTGCCACAGAATGAGCATGTTTTACGAGTACTGGTTCTTGCAGTATGCGCAATTTCATAAGAGATGATCCCTGTTGGAACTGCGAGAATGCCATAAGCAGTGATCATCAGAGCACTAGCCAAAAACTTTCCTGCATCCGTCTGTGGCGAAATATCGCCATATCCTACAGTTGAAATTGTGACAATGGCCCAGTACATCGATTCCGGAATACTAGCGTAACCGTTTTCCGGACCTTCAACAACATACATTAAGGTTCCTGCAATCGTTACAATCGATAAAACGGCTATCAGGAAGACGGTAATTTTTGGTCCGCTGGCTTTTAAAGAGCGCAGCAGGAGTCTGGATTCACCAACATATCGAAACATTTTAAAGATACGGAACAATCGCAATAAGCGAAAAATCCTTACCGAAATAAGATAATTGGCTGACGGCAGAAAGAAACCAATCAATGCGGGCAGAACAGCCATTAAATCAATCACTCCGAAAAAGCTTGTAACATATCTCACCCTTCGTCTTGAGCATATAACACGAAGCACATATTCAACAGAAAAACAAGTGCAGAAAAATATTTCGCCGTATTCCATTATTGTTCCATATTGTTCTTGCAGTTCCTGAACGCTTTCCGCCATCAAAAGCAGGCTGCTGCAAACAATCGCAATGATTAGGATAACATCAAAAGCCTTGCCTTCTGGCGTCGTTGATTCAAATATAATGTCGTGTAATTTTTCTTTCCAATAATTATTTTTACTACTCATAAAACCTTATAATTCCCATAATCCACCTTGATTTTATTTCATTTAGCCAATCTGCTTTAATGCTTCCTGAAGATTGATTGTTTTCCATGACCAAATCATACCACACCTTTTATATCCTTACACCCGGTGTTTTCCCGTAAGATTAACAATTTTAATTTTAACAATCATTGCTTTCGGACCGGCAGCCTCTATATACTTTTCCCCTTCGCCAATAAACTCTTTACAGTATTTGTTGAGAAACTCCCTAAAAGCCATTTGTCGTTCTTCTTCATCTGAAACTAACTCAGCTGCTCCGTAAGCGATTGCACTTTCATATAAGGTTCCGAATTTATCCGGCAGAACTTTTGTTTTACCAACAACCGTAAAGCTCACCTTGCTGTTATATTTTATATTGTTGTATTTGCTGCCCCCAGCGTTAGTGCTGTGAAAATAGATGCATTCATCCATGTAGACATAACTAACAGGCACTCCGTATGGCTGTAAATCCTCATCCACTGTAGCTAAAATACCACATTCACCATCTTTTAAGACTTTTAAGGTATCTTCTTCACCCATGAGTCGATCTGTTCTACGCATTTCCATTATACTATTTTTCCCCCATCGCATTATCCTATAAATTAAGGCATTATCATAATCCTCATCAAACTGTTGATACGCTTGACGCCAGACAGAAATCACTTTATTTTCACTGAATACCTCTTTGGTCAGGAATTTAATTGCTTCTTTGTTGCTATCTTCTTTCTCTTAATATTATCATGAAATTAAATTTTCTGTCCATTACTTTGGAAGCAATCATTTAATTACGTAAAACAATACAAAGAAATAGTGAAAAACACTTCCGCTTAAAACAAAGAAATGCCATACCCCATGCATAAAACGAGGCCTCTTCGCTCTATAAAACAGGACACCAATCGAATAACAAAGACCGCCAATCAATAAAAGCATAAATTCATTAAATGGTATTAAAGAAAGAATTGGTTTTAATACAAATACAATCGACCATCCCATCAGCAAATATAGTATAAGTGAAAGTTTACTCCAACGAATTACATTGATGGCGTTTGCAACTATCCCTAAAGCCGCAAGGAATATATTAACTGATAGAACGATCCACCCTAGTTTTCCGCCAAGTAAGGAAAGGCATATCGGTGCGTAACTTCCAACTATCAGAATGAAAATAGAGCAATGATCAAACTTCTGAAATATTTTTTTTGTTTGATATTTATGGAACGAATGATAGAGGGTTGACATTGTATATAAAAAAATCAAACTGAAACTATATATAGAAGCGCTTACAATATTTATCGCTTCGGCGCTTTGGACAGATTTAACAATCAAAACAGAAGCTGCAGCTATCGCTAACGTCGCTCCAACGCCATGTGAAATTGCATTGAGAATTTCTTCTGCTTTCCCCTGATCATTAAAATTTTCTACGTTTGTCATAATCGTTTACCTTTTATTATTCTTTATGGATTTAACAAAAAAGACCTTGGATTTCTCCAAGGATTTCCTTTCAGCCCGAAAATGCTTACATCAACTGTAAACACTCATTAATGACTTCTTCTGTGAGTACAAACTCAGTATTTTTTTTCTCTTTCATTTTTTTTCCTCATTCCAATATTATTTCTATTGCAGAGTATCTTAATGTTATTTCCTAAAATCATATTGACGCTTTCTACTTCTTCTTGAAAAACACACAATATATCATCATAGACAATATCAGACAGCTTTTCATCTGATAGCGGTTTACGTCCTTCAATGCCTAGTTTTTCATCCAGAAGCTTATCTAAACATATCAGGGATTTTTGTTGATCATACCCTAAATCGACGATTTTATTTAATAAATTAAGCGCAGTTCTCATAATACCTCCCACTTGTTACCGGTGTAAAAATAATAAAAAACTCTTGCAACAAAATTACAAGAGTCAACAACAATATTTTATAATTAGTTATTAAACGGCGCGTGCCAATAGTTACTTCTATGCAATATAATTATTATACCATAGAGAAATGAAAAAAGCCACATTAATTTTACAGCATTTATTTTGCCTTACTTTTTTTGGCTGTACTCTTTTTTGCTGCACTTTTTTTCTCTGTTTCCAGTTTTAATTTCTCACTTGCCTTATTCTCTTCATAGATTTGTTCCTTTTTCTCTTTTTCTTCTTTCATTTGTACTAGCTTGGAAAGTAATTCTTCACCTACAGCTGTTTCTAAATCAGCATTCGTTAACTTCATATATTTTCCGAATACATCTGGATATATGAACCGCTTTACCCCATACTGTTCGGAAAATTGAACTGTTATCCTTTCTGTTTCCTGGCTGACGACCTTTCCCTCTCCAAATACAATATGTTGCACCTTTTTATTAATTATCTTCATATATATCGACTCCTTTACTCTTTTATTTTTACGTAAATATAAAAAGAGTCACTTTAAAAGTGACTCGTAATTTTCTTATTATTTATTTCATGGAGGTACTCTTCACTAATGCGCACCATGCATTTATAATATCACAAAACTACTGAAAGTTCAAAGATAATATCAGACAAAATATTAGTTAAATTGTGGGCAATAATAGAAAATAATCCGTCAAGGATTAATAAATTCCAGCTTTTTTTAAGCTTATAGATTTTCATTTTTTATATATTTTAGTATTTGTATTAAAGTTCAAATTACCATACGGCCGTGAATTCTTAAATATTTTCGGTATTTCGGTCTTCATTCAAAATAATTTTCGAAATTTTGCTTGATTTATCTTGTTTTTTCAATTATACTGAATATGTTAATTGAAAATTTTTCAGTTATGGGTTAAACTATTTTTGACAATACTTCTTTGATTTATTTAGGGAACGATGTCTCTTATTTGGAAATCCAGAAAATAAAACAAAGGAGGAAATATTAATGGCAGATAAAACGATCACTTGCAAAGATTGCAGCGCTGAGTTCACATTTACTGAAAACGAGCAGGCATTTTACAAGGAGAAAGGGTTCGAAAACGAACCTCAGAGATGTCCTTCATGCAGGGCAGCAAAAAAACAGCAGATGAGAAATAACAGAAGCAATGGGAATAGATACTAGTAGTAATATTTATTTTCAAACGGTAAAAGTGGATTTGATAATCCACTTTTTATTTTTATTAAATTTTAATTAGGTGGTGATTTATATCGAGAAACAAAAGAGCGAGTTACAGATCAACGAAGAAATAAATGACAAAGAAATCAGACTGATTGACTCGGACGGAACCATGGCTGGTATCGTATTAACTTCAGAAGCGTTGGAATTAGCGGCCAAAAAAAATCTGGATTTGGTTAAAATCTCTCCAAATGCTGTACCCCCTGTATGCAAAATAGTTGATTACAATAAAGCCGTATATGAGAAGGCAAAGAAAGACAAAGAATCGAAAAAGAATCAAAAGATCGTAGCAATGAAGGAAGTAAGGCTATCTGCAAAAATCGATGATCATGATTTAGACTTTAAAATTAAAAGCGCTCATAAATTCTTATCCGAGGGAAATAAAGTCAAGGTGAGCATGCGGTTTAAAGGTAGACAGAGAAAGTATATGGAAGATGGCAATGAGGTCTTCTCTAGATTTTCTGAGCAACTAAAGGAAGTTGGAGTTATCGAGAAAGCTCCTCTACTTGATGGAAGATCTGTGATTATGGTATTAAGCAGTAAAAAGCTGTGAAATAAGAAGTAGTGTAAATAATTTTGTGCTTTCTGGTTTTCCAGGTTAATGTAAAATATCAGACTATGCTTTTGAAAGTACAAGAATTACGATTATTAGAGACTGTGAAAAAAAGTCTGTAAATAATTAAAGTCAATCGCCTTCTATGGTAAAATCAAATTATCATAGGAGGCTATTTTTATGGCAAAGAGAAAAGAATCAATGAGTGAAGGAAAAAAGAATATTATCGCAGCTTTAATCGACGAATATGACATTGAAACTGCCGATGATATTCAAAATGCACTGAAAGATCTTCTGGGCGGAACCATCAAAAGCATGATGGAAGCCGAGATGGACGACCATCTTGGTTACAAGAACTACGAGCGAAGCGATAATACTAATTCCCGAAACGGCTCAAAGGCCAAAACGATCAGGAGCAAGTACGGCGAATTCCCTCTTGACGTGCCACAGGATCGAGAAAGTACCTTCGAACCAGCCGTTGTCAAGAAACGGCAAAAGGATATTTCAGGAATAGACGATAAGATTATTGCCATGTATGCCAAAGGGCTTACCACAAGGCAGATCTCCGAACAGATTGAGGATATTTATGGTTTTGAATGCAGCGAAGGATTCATATCAGATGTGACGGATAAAATCCTACAGGAAATCGACGATTGGCAGCGTCGCCCACTTGATGAAATTTATCCGGTGATC
Organism: Anaerovoracaceae bacterium; assembly: GCA_963676445.1. Taxonomy (GTDB): domain Bacteria; phylum Bacillota; class Clostridia; order Peptostreptococcales; family Anaerovoracaceae; genus Anoxybacterium. The sequence goes on along the minus strand of OY781100.1, from coordinate 4,494,858 downwards.
TTTATTGATGCTGTTCACTTCTCTGTACGCGAGGATAATGTGATTAAGAAACGTGCCGCCTATGTAATGCTTGCAATCACACTGTCTGGCAAGAAGGAGGTCATAAACCTTCAAATCGGAGAAAATGAAAGCAGCAAATACTGGCTTGGAATTCTGAACGATCTGAAGAACCGTGGAGTTAAGGATATCATGCTGATCTGTGCAGATGGACTTACCGGAATGAAAGAAGCCATTACAGCGGCCTTCCCTAACACAGAATACCAACGCTGTATTGTACATCAAGTAAGGAATACGCTCAGATACGTCTCATACAAGGACATGAAGAAGTTTGCCGCAGATCTAAAAACCATCTATTTAGCTCCGAATGAGCAGCAGGGATATGACAATATGCAGAGAATTGCGGAGAAATGGAACGAGCAGTATCCCCATGCGATGAAGAGCTGGGAGCAAAATTGGGATATTCTTTCTCCAATCTTCAAGTTCTCCAGCGATACCAGAAAGATGATCTATACCACAAATGCAATTGAAAGCCTTAACAGCACCTACAAGAAGCTTAATCGGCAAAGAAGCGTGTTTCCAAGCGATAAGGCCCTGCTGAAAGCCCTGTATCTTTCCACGCTCCAGGCCACAAAAAAATGGGGCCTTCCTCTAAGGGACTGGGGCAAGGTTTATGGCGAATTTGCAATCATGTACGAGGGAAGGATACCCCTATAGACTTCATCCAATAGGACAAGAAGGGCGCCTTTTTTCAAAGGTGCCCTTGACATACCCATATTAATTTAATATATTGGTTTCGTAATCGGGTGCTTAAAAAATGCACCCTTTCTAAATCAGGTTTACCATAGAAAGCTAATTTACAGAGTTAATTTCACACACTCGATTATTAACTATAATACAATTTTTCTCATGATTCATAGGCTGTCAATGCAAAATTGGCAGCCTGTTTCATCACAAGGGGTTATTCTACATCCAGCAGCGATATTCTACCGTCAAAATAGAAAGCATCGTCTGTGGGGAAAATCCTCTTGAATTTACCGGCCTTCCGAAGTGCCGGTTTTAAATATTTATGAATAGATCAAACAATTCTTTTTCTTTTTTTATTAAATAGTTGACTAATTGTAATCGATTCTCAACCTTAAACTTATACAATATATTGCCCATATGTTTTTTGACAGTATTAACTGCTATTGAAAGTGCTTCGCTGATTGCTTTATTATTTTTTCCATCACACACCAATTTAAGTATTTCTATCTCCCTTTTTGAAAGATTATACTCTAAGTTCAGAACGGATGTTACCTTTTTATATTTCTCCTGATTTTTAACAGACTCTCTGTAATGGATCGATAGTTTTCTTGAAAGATGAGGTGAGAATTGATTCAAGATATATAAATCTTTGTCTGTAAAATCTCCTCGCTTCTCAGTCCGATATAAATTTACAGCGCCTAACTGTGTACCGTTGTGAGCCAGACTCATTCCTGCAACATTTACTAAATCCATTGGTTTTAGATAGTTAATGTAATATTCACTTTTCATCCTGACATCATTATTAATAATATTAGACTCTTTAAATACGATTGAATCTGGGTTTGAAAAAATCCATTTCGCATAATCAAACTGTTCAAATTGCTTTTCATATTTAAAAGTAAATAACTCTTCAAAATTTTTAGAATACCTGCTTATCACTACAGGATCAAATAGAGCGACTCCTTTCCCTGCGCGAAAGTTGCTTAAACAAAAGTCAGCCAAATCAAAATATATCAAAAGCTTTAATTCTTTTAAAAATTTTTCTCTCATGGCTTTGTTATCGTCAATTTCGCTTATTTTGCTGACTATTTCGTTAATTTTTTCCCATTCATTTTGTTGTAACAAATGAAAAACACTCCTTAATAATTTAATAAAGCAAGTGAAGGTGTTTAATGTTTTCCAACACAGTTTTTTGAGAAAGATAGCAATCAATTGGAGAACGAACTTTAGATATGTATGCTATCATTTCTCTATATTCTGTGTTGCTATCCTAAAGCTAATTTACGCTCTCAGTGAGATATTAATAATATAATTCTTTTGGTCCCTTGTATTCCTGAATGATGTTGCCGCCATCAACGACAAACTGTTGACCTGTAATATATGACGCTTTATCTGAAGCTAAGAAAACAATCATGTTTGCAACTTCTTCCGGTGACCCGCCTCTGCCAAGAGGAGTATTTTCTGATCCTGCAGCTTCTTCCGGCTGCTGTGATGCCGTTGCGATCCATCCTGGATCAACACTGTTAATATTGATATTGTGCTTACCTACTTCAATGGCAATTGCACGGCTCATTCCAATGATCCCCGCCTTTGCAGCACAATAAGCAGCCATACCCGGGTTTGCCACATAAGGGCCTGTAACGGAAGAGACATTTACAATTCTTCCATACTTTTTCTCAATCATATGAGGAATCACTTCTCTCGTGACATTGAAATTTGTGCCCAGATTTCTTCCGATCGCATCGTCCCAATCTTCCGAATTTAAATCTGCAAATTCATCAAAAACTTCATCTTTACCAACTTGTACCATTCCAGCACTATTAATCAAAATATCTATTTTTCCATAATCGTTAATGACTGTCTTGATAAGTTCTTTCACCTGATCTCTGTGCATTAAGTCAGCTGTATATCCAGAAGCTGCAACGCCCTCTGCCCTTAATTCATCAACCCTTTCGTAAATACGTTTTGAAGTTGATGTAATAGCTATGATTCCTCCAAGCTGTCCGATTATTTTAGCTGCTGCAAATCCAATTCCTGCAGGACTTCCTGCCCCTGTTACCAGGCATATTTTGTTTTCAAAACTAATAAAATGCTCCATTTTTATTCCTCCTTCATGATGCTTACATTATTTTTAACTTATACTTATTCCCAAGCCACTGCCCGTACCGGACTTCCGTCTCCTGCTTCAATTTTTAAAGGGAATGCTGCAAATGTAAATTGCTTTGGCAATTTACTAAGGTTGACTAAAGAAAATACACTTGGTATTTCTTCTCTGCAAAATACCATATCGGTATCTGTTCCATGAGGATCTCCAATAATAGGAATGTCCGTTGCAATCATTTTAATTCCTTTTTCAATTAGGTATTCTGCACCGTCTACTGATAAATACGGGTAATTATCAACATACCCTTCGCATCCCCATTCTTTATCCCATCCAGTATACATGACACATATTTCCTCCGGCTGTAATTCTTCTCCGCCAGCACTTTTTAACATCTCCCGCGTAATTGGAGCATGTTTTTCACACACCTTCGTAACATCGATCAGACGTGCAGGACCAATAAATCTGGATAGATCAATCTCGTGGATTGCTTTTCTTTCCTCACCGAAATGTCTTGCACAATCCATATGTGTTCCGGTGTGTGTCGTCATGGTTACTACTGAAGCGACATATCCGTCTTCTTCCATAGACGTAATGCGTTTTACGTCAAATGGTATGAAAGGTTCGCCGTAATCCCACATTCCGTTAGCTAACTCACCAGTTAAATCATATAGTTTCATATCTTAGCCTCCATATTTAATTTTGTATTAATAAAACCTTCAATGCGTTAACTGATCATAGACAATTTCGCCATTATAAATTGTCATATCGACCTGAAGGTTATGGATGTCATACGTATCCACTTCGTATAAATTTCTATCCAGTACAATAATATCCGCATATTTTCCAACCTCGATTGATCCTAATTTATCTTCCATGTGAAGCTGATATGCTGCGTTTATCGTGCAGGCTTTCAGTGCTTGCGTCATGTTCAATCGCTCTGATACCGGCTCCAGCGGTTCTGTATCTTTCTGTCCGAACAATTGTCTTGTGATGGCCATTTCGATAGCTTTTACCGGCTCGATACCGATCTCATCCGACGGCATATCGCTGCCAATCGTGCAGATAACTCCCGAATCCATTAGAGACTTCATTCTCAACAATTTACATGCCTTTTCCTCACCTAGTGCATCTTCGTTGCATTGTTTAAAATTAAACCATTGCGGAGTAAAATTACTGATGACATTGTATTTTTTAAATAAGCCAAGATCTTCATCCAATACGCAATGTGTATGTGCATTCGTGATTCTAATATCGTCGTATCCAGCCTCTCTTACATACTTTGCAGCCATTAAAGTTTCGTGTACTGCTTTGTCCCCTAGACCGTGGAGATGGATATCGAATCCTTCTTTAGCGGCCTCTAAGAACAAATTCCTAAGTTCTTCGCCATATATCATTGGCTCAGTCATTTCCTCAAAATCCTTATAATTTTCGAAGCAGCTGGCACTTCTGCCTTCAATGCAGCCGTCCAAGATTATTTTTAATGTGCGTATGCAGAATTCATCATCATGAAATCTTGAATTTAATCCTTCCAAAAGGTCAACAATGTTCTCCTTTTGCGTTTTTATGTACATAAAGATAGATCCGAATATGCGGCAAGATAATTCACCGTTTTTTTGCAGTTCTGCAACAGTTTCCAAGCCCATTTTTTCAGCGGAATTAACGATCCCGCACTCTGCTATACTGGTAATACCTAATGAGTTGTACCCTTCAATAATTCCTTTTAGAGTTAATTTAGCATTATTGACATTATAGGCATTTATCGCTCTAAAAATAACTTCAGTTGGCTCTATTTCAATCATACGACCTGTAGGTTCGCCTTCGCTGTTCCTACAGAAATACTGCTCGCCTGGAACAGGGTCAATATAGTTCTTATCAACTCCTGCCATTTCCAAAGCTTTTGAATTGCACCAGCCCTCATGAAAAGTGCTGCCCATCAGCATCAATGGCTTATTCGGACAAATTTCATCTAAAGTTTCCTTCGTATACTTCTGAAGCTCCATAGTGGATTCATTGTATGCAATTCCTATATAAGCTTCATCATCCGGATTTTCTTCAATATGCTTTTTTAGCGTATTTACGACATCTTCAACCTTCATATCCATATCGAACATTGCACTGTGTGAAAGAAATGCTGTCATTACAGGATGTGCATGGGCATCAATAAAACCAGGTAATACCATTTTCCCTTTTGCATCTACTATTTTTGTAGATGCCCCAATATAATCCTTGAGTTCCTCTTCATCCCCAACAAAAATAATTCTTTGTTGTTTGATAGCTATCCCAGTAGCCCTATTCAGGGCTTGATCCATGGTATACACATTTGCATTCTTCAAAACCAAATCTGCAAGCATATATTTCATCTCCTCTTAATTTATTTGCTTTTAATTAGGAATCTATAAAATCCTGCTGACGACATCCCTGAATGCTTCTGTATGTCTGTCAACAGCGCTTTCCGTCGTTTGCGGGCACATTAACGCCATATTATGGAACGGAGTTATGATAAAACCCTTATTTAACAATGCCAAATGCATATAGGAATGCAGTTCAAAATCATGAAATGCGTTATATATATCAGTACCATTTTTAGGGCTGTCCTGGTTGAATAAATACTCAAGTCTTGAACCTAAAAGGGTAACTCTCCACGGTAATTTTTTTTCATCAATAACAGATTGCACACCATCAGCGAAGCGTTTCGCAAGCGGGATCATATGATCATAAGCTTCCTGGGTTAATACAGTTTCTAAAGTGGCTTTAATTGCACCAGCTGCTATAGCACTTCCCGTAAGTGTAGTGCTGATTCCTAATACATCGGCCTCTTCCGGGTCGGGATATTTTGCTTCTATCTTTTGAGCAAGCTCCTTAGAAAAACCATACACAGCCGCCGGGATTCCGCTTCCGATCGGTTTTCCGACAACAAACATATCTGGCTCGAGGTTATACTTTTGAGTGAACCCGCCAATGCCTTCACTAATTGTATGTGTTTCATCAATTAGCAAAAGCGTCCCTGTTTTTCGTGTAATTTCTCTTAATGCTTCAAGAAATCCAGGTTCAGGAGGTACGATAGAGATATTTGTTAATGCAGGCTCTGCTAAAACGAGTGCCACCTCTTCAGGTTCCAATGCCTTTTTCAGGGCTTCTACATCATTAAATTCAATCACTTTTGTTGTTTCAGCGGGATCAACGCCATATCCCAGATTTCCCTCTTTCGGTCCTACTACATCTCCTTCATATAACTGGGCCAGCGTTTCATCTACGGTACCATGGTAACAATGGTTGAACACTAATATTTTTTTTCTGCCGGTCGCAAATCTCGCCCAGCGTATCGCAAAACGATTAGCATCGGATGCCGAAAGAGCAAACTGCCAATGAGTTAAACCAAATCTACGTGTTAATTCTTCACTTACCCAAATATGATCTTCTGTAGGAAGCATAAACGTGCTGCCATTTTTTAATTTTTGACTTATAATATCGATCGACGCTGGTGAATGTCCAGTCATAGCACCTGTATCACCTAAACAAAAGTCAACGTAATCATTTCCGTCAACATCTACAACTTTGCATCCCGATGCTCGTTCAACATATATTGGGAAATCACTGGCCCACATATTCTGCCAGTTATTTGCATGCCCGGTAAGCAGGCTGCCCTTTGCTCTTGCAAACAGCCCTTTTGATTTTTGATGCGTCTCCTCAAAGAGTTTCTTCTCTTTTTCTAACTCTTGAGTTAATTTCGTTCTGTTAATCATACTAAGTTCCTCCTCTATGATCTACAAAAATGTTAAATAAGTCCAGTTAGAAGCATCTTTAATCTCATTATGAGAAACTTCCTTACGCTAAAGATACTTCACAATTCTAATTTGCAAACGCTATGCCAACATCCAAGATCGGCAAGGCCCTACCATTCAACCATTTATATTTCTCAGCTCCCGTTTCAAAGAATAGGTGCTGTCTGTAATAGTATTCATTAGGATCAATACTTCGCAGTGCCTGGCCACATTTCATGTAGCCAGGCACTGCTGCTAACCCTTATGGTGCTATTGGCAGATCATTTTTTTCTGCTTTTCTCCTTTGAAAAAGTACTTGGCTTTCTTTAGCATAATTGACATAGAGCCAAAGAAACAGAAGGCTCACATAGTTTTACACCATTCGTATTTACATCATTTATAATATCTCTTTTATTTCATCCATATTTATTTCTTTGCCTTCTTCTTTTGCCTTCAAAATATCATCTAATCTCTTTATGTTTTTAGGTGTTAGAGAATACTTTAAAACAAACGGAATGGTAAGTAAACATAAAACCCCTGGTATTAATGTATTCATGTTTCTTAAACCATTCATAGTAACATCTGAAAGTGCCTCAGCCGTTGGGTCATATTGATAGAAAGTAAGGGATACACCAACAAGCCACATGGCAACTGCTGCTCCAAGCTTGTATGAAAATTGATAAAAGGCCATTAACACTCCATCATTTTTAAATCCAGTTTTCAACGATGAATATTCTGATACTTCATAGACCATTGTATAGCTGTTAACATAAAATCCAACATTACCAAGAGCTATAAAAATCTGCAAAATATATACGGTGATTTGATTTAATGGTATGATTTTAAATGCAAAAAAACAGATAATTAATAAACTTACAGTCCATAATAGAGCTTTCCTGTTACCAATTTTCGTTGATATTTTTCCTACAATTGGAGAAAAAATAAAGACGAAAATTGTATATATTACGAAAGCCATACTGATTTGATTTTGATTGAATCCAATAAAATAAATGTAAACATAAATTACAGCTGAAGTAGCAAACACGATTGCCAGATTAAGAAAGAAATTATAAAACCACAGGTTAAAGTAGGGTTTAACTTTTAAAGACTCCATCATCGATTTAAAAATATTAACTTTTGGAGCTCCGGTATCTTCTGTTCCTGTATTGATAGCGGACTTTTCTTTTCCATTAGTAGCAATTACTGCTATTAAGTAACTTATTGTAACTATAATTCCAAATGTTATACCGACCAATGACCATCCCTTTAAATGGTCTCCTCCTGCTAACGCTGCAAATTTTTCTAATAATACCATAGTACCTGACGAAGCAATTAAAAATCCAATATAGAAAAAAATAGTTGCAATACTTCTTAAACCAATTTTTTCTGAATTATCATCTGTAATTTCTCCTCCTAACGTCATATATGGTATGTCTATTGATGTAAAGAATAACCAGAAGAGAATATTAACAATAAAGAAATATCCTATTTTTGCATCAGCACCCAATACCGACCAATCTGTAAACATTAGAAAAAGCGTTATTCCAAACGGAATACATAATTTTAATATAAACGGTCTTCTTTTTCCTTTTGGGTTATTGCTATGATCCGATAAAGATCCAATTATAGGATCTGTTACAGCATCCCATAATACAGCTACCAGTGAAATGGTACCGGCAATTGCAGGGGCTACACCAACAAAATCTGTTAAATAGAAAAGAAAGTATAGCTGGAACACAATATAAGCCACTCCTTGCCCTAATGACCCCACACCATATCCAATTTTGGTTGCCATAGATAGCTTTTGATTTTGCATAAATAATTCCTCCTTTAAAAATACTAATTTATTTAACACTAATAGTTATCAAATACAGCTTTAAAATTACAAAATACAACTTTTAGTCGAAATCTATCGTGCATCCCCATGTATGGAAGAAATCAAGCCAACACTCCATTGTCAGTTCTTCTCTAAATAATTCTTTCCAACCCTCAACAACTAAGTCTCTTAGTTCTTCCGCTTTTTCCATAAACTCTTTATCGCTGGTGCTGATTTTGATTACAACGTCAGGAGCGGCGTTTAGCTCTAAAGCCTTTGTATTGAATCCAATTACCGAGCAGCTGTTAAGTTCGGCGATAATATCATGTTCCGGAACTCCGTAAGCTTTTTCCACCCCGCCTACAAGCAATGCAAATAATGGTTCACTCTGTTTCGACAGTATGTCTTGAGCTTTCATATTTTTCGGGTATATTTCAATGTAAGACATAATTACCTCCTGATTTGCTTTATTGTTTTCTATATACTTCTCTTCCATCAACTATAGTTTTATAAATAGAAATGTTTAGGTACTCCGATTTTCCCATTGCAAATAAGTCACAATCAAAAATTGTTATATCAGCTTTAAAGTCTTTCTTTAATAATCCCAGGCAATCTTGTTTTCCAATAGAAAATGCGGCATTCTTTGTCATTGCCTGCAAGGTCTCCGATAACGTGATAGTTTCCTCCATCATGTACCCTGTCTTATAATAGTAGGAGCACTCTTCATCTGACAATCTGTTAACAGCGATTCGGATATGATCTTTTGCAATTGGCATAGTTACTGGATAATCCGTACTGCCAAGTGATACATTTGCTCCTGTGTTCACCGCACTCCTTACTCGCACTGCATTGTCGTTATAGAACTTGATCCCGCAAGTTACAGGGTAATCTTCTGACGGTGCTTCGTTATATAAGAATATTGGCTGCATATTGAAGCATAATTTTTTACGTTTCAAATATTCTATTACCTGTTCCAGTACGTCATCAGTCATAGCGGTTGCATGTTCAACCTGATTGATTGCTTCAACATTTGAAGATTCGCCGAACATTGAAATAGCCTCTGAAACAGCCCTGTCGCCTTCTGCATGCAATCTGACGCCAAACCCCAAATCATTGGCTTCTTTGATTTTTTTTCTGTATAAGTCCATATCACTCACAGGCTGTCCATATGTGCCTTGACTTGGTCCTTCAGTATAAGGAATTGAGATCCAGGCGGTCGAATTTGTAAAGCCACCATCAACAAATCCTTTTAATCCGCAATGGAAAAGAAAATCACCATTTAATCTCTCTCTATAGCTCATCCAGGTTTTCGCATCAGCTTCCAAATCCGTGCATACCCCGACTCTTATTGTTAATGATCCGTTTTTTACTCTTTCTTTAAATCCCTCTTCATTCCATATTTCGACATTGGCAATTGGCAGCATATCTATAATTGTTGTAAATCCGTTTGAATTAAACAAATCTTGTACAAAGTTAATCGCTTCATTCGTTATTTCCTTGTCTTCTGTTATATAGATCTTTGAAAAAAATTGAAAATATAGCGTTTCACTTACATAACCTAATGTCCCGTCTTCTTCCCATTCAATATGGCTGCCCTTTGGAATCGGCGCTTCACTGTCATAACCGACTTTTTCTAATGCTTTTGATGAAAATGCACCGCCATGGAAGGAAAGATCAGTTAAAACAACAGGCACGTCCTTACCGAATATTTCATCCAATTTGTATTTTGAAAATTTACCGGACTTTTCAGGATCATACATAAAAAATAAGTAAAATCCACCTCTTGTTTCTTTGTTTTCCGATATATAATTCTTCATGTCCTGAATTAGCTCTTCTTCACTAAAATCAGGTGAAACAAAATGGGATGTCATTGCAGACATGATGGCGCCATTATACGCATGCGTGTGGCAATCAATTAACCCTGGAGTAATCGTTCTAGAACCTAGGTCTTCAACTTCCGCACCTTCCATATAAATTTCTGCTCCCTGCTTATCGCCTACGTAAAGGATTCTAACCCCCTCGATTACAACAGCACCGGAAATTGGTTTTGCGCTTTCAGAAGTATAAATGCTGGAACTTAAATAAATTTTCCTATTCATAATTCCCTCCTTTCTTAAAAATCGGCAAAATCCTTATTGCCAATTGTCTTTCTCTGTAAGTTGCTAATAATATGATTCTTTTGATCCGTTGCATTCTTGTATGATGTTATCAACGACAAACAGGTGACCTTAAATTAATGCATATATCATGCCATTCTAAATGTTCGAATTCTCAGTATATTCATTTAATTATTATTCACAATTGAATACAATAAGTTGTTACGTTTTTGCTGTATCCAGATATTTCAGCGCTCAGCGAGTTTATTCATTTTCAAATTAGATATTCATGGTTGAATATCTTATAAGCGCTTTTCATTTTATGATTCTATAATTGCAATTAATATGCCAAATAATAAAGTATTAAAAGCATGCCATTTACAGTCGAAATTAAATGTGTTATTATAAAAAAATCAATTACGGAATAGCAATTATCTTTCATATTTATTACCAATACTCTAGTTGAGAATGGAGTGAATACCTTGAATAAATTTCTTGAAGAAGCCAGAATTCCCATATGCACTTTGAGTCTAAAATCATCACAAAAGCCTGAGTTCAACTATGCAGCCCAACCTTTTTTAGCTATTCAAGCTGAATTAACCAAAACATTTAAAAGTATGATAACCGATAAAACTGATGTTTTATTAAAAAGGTTTATCTCGGAAGAGCTCTTTCTATTTCATTTCAGCAGTAATACAGAATTTGAAATATTCATATTTTTCAATTCTGCGTATATTGATCAATCTGTTCTTGAGATGGATATCATAAAATCCGCAAGAAACGAAATGGATGTTATTTTGAACTCGATCCATGATGATATATTAATTACAAATGGAGAAGGCCTCATTACAAAGGTATATCCATCATTTGAAATAATGTACAATGTCAAAAAAGAAAATGTTGAAGGCAAAAGTATTTACGAATTGGAAAAGGAAGGTGTTTTCAACCCTTCTATAACTGCTCTTGTTTTAAAACAAAAGCAGCAAATTACTAGGATGCAGCAGAATAATGAAGGCAGGAAAATCATAGTAACAGCCGTTCCGATTAAGGGCCAAGACGAAAAAATAATTAAGGTTATCAGTTTTTCCAGAGATATCACTGAATTTCTAAACTTAAAAGAGCAATATGACCTGCTTGATGAAAAGGTTAAGAAATATTCTGCAGAGATTGAAAATTTACGTATAAACCAAATAAAATTTCCAGGATTAGTAGTTAACAGCAAAATAATGGAAGACGTAATGAGCACCGTTGATAAAGTATCTGGCTTTGACGCAAATATTGTTCTTGAAGGTGAGTCTGGCGTTGGTAAAACAATGTTTGCTAAATTAATTCATTCAAAAAGCTTACGGTCACAAGGGCCGTTTATTGAAATCAACTGTGGTTCCATTCCCGCGAATTTAATGGAATCCGAATTATTTGGATATGAGAAAGGTGCTTTTACCGGAGCAAATGTCAACGGTAAAATCGGTCTAATACAATTAGCGGATAAAGGGACCCTTTTCTTCGACGAAATTGGCGAGTTGCCGCTTGATCTGCAGACAAAACTCTTAAAGGTGATCCAAGATAAAAAAATCATACGAATCGGCGGGACTAAAGTCATTAATGTTGATTTCAGGCTGATAACTGCGACAAATAAAAATTTAAAAGATCTAGTCGCAGAACAATTATTTAGAGAGGATTTATATTATCGGTTAAATGTAATTTATATCAAAATTCCCTCTCTGCGGGACAGAAAAGACGATATCTTTAATTTAGCCATTTATTTTTTAAATTATTTTAATAATAAATACCATTTAGAAAAGTCCTTTTCTACAGAAGCAATTGATTGTTTCATGAATTATAAATGGCCCGGAAATATCCGAGAACTTGAAAATCTTATAGAACGAATGGTCCTGACATCAGAAGATAATCGTATTGTTCTTACCGATTTTCCAGAGAGTTTCAGGCACATCAATTATTTATCAAACCGTTTCACTACTTTGGATGAGGCAATTGAACAATTTGAGAAGCATTTAGTAACGGAGGCTTATAAAAAGCATAAAACAACCGTCGGTGTTGCGAAGGAATTGGGAATAAGTCAGCCTACTGCTGTAAGGAAAATAAAAAAACATATCAGCAATTGATCTATTCATGATTGAATTTTACATTTCAGAAATGAATTATCGTATTAAGGCGCACTCAAATCAAGCAATATAGCCAATAAAACTTTAAAATTGTTAAAAAATGTATTCGTCTTTGAATATATTTTTTTTTATTATGAATCAAACGGCTATTTTTTCCCATTTTTAGAATGGCATTAAAATTGCAATATATTCAATAGTATACAATACTATGCTTTAAAAGGAGGAATTATGAAATGGTAAAATATCAACCACCTAGTGCATCTGCATCACCTCGTTTTGCAGGAATAAAAACTTTTATGAGACTGCCTCATGTAAAGGGAACTGAAGATGTGGATTTTGCAATATTAGGAATCCCATTTGATACTGGATGTTGTTATAAAAACGGGGCAAGGTTTGGCCCGGGGGCAATTAGAGAATCTTCAACTCTTATGAGAAATTATAGCATGAACCTGGAGGTTAATATATTTGATTATCTTTCCGGTATAGATTATGGCGATATAGATATTACACCAGGATATATTCTTGAATCGTATGCGCAAATCGAAAAAGGATTGAAGCCGCTAATAGATTCCGATATCGTTCCGGTTGCAATGGGAGGAGATCATTCCATCACATTGGCCGAATTAAGAGCTGTTGTAAAAAAGCACGGTCCCGTGGCATTAGTCCATTTCGATTCTCATTTAGATACATGGGATCAGTACTGGGGACAAAAGTATGCACATGGAACTCCTTTCAGGAGAGCCTGTGAAGAAGGTCTTATTGACACAGCTCATTCCATTCAAGTTGGGATAAGGGGTTCTCAATATGGGCCGGAAGATGTACAGGGTTCTATCGATCTTGGTTTTGAAGTTCTGACTGCAAACGAGCTACATGAAATAGGCATTGCTGAGGCAGGAAAGAGGATTAGGGAGAGAGTGAAAGACGCTAAGACTTTTCTATCCTTTGACATAGATTTTGTAGATCCTTCTTGCGCTCCCGGAACCGGGACGATTGAAATAGGCGGTTTTAACGGCTATGAGACATTGTCTTTAATAAGGGAAATGAAAGATTTAAACTTTATCGCAATGGATCTCGTTGAAGTCTTACCAACGATTGATCCGGCAGGAATCACAGCATATATGGCTGCCAATATAATGCACGAGTTTATTTCAATTCTTGCACTTCAGAGAAAAAACGGCATTCGTTAGGCAAAAATTTAACTTTAAATCAAAGGAGGTAGCGCAAATGGCTTGGGTATATCTGATTATTGGGGGGGGCTTTGAGATTGTATGGGCAGTATCCATGAAATATGCTGAAGGATTTACAAAATTATTACCATCAGCAATCACTATCATAAGCATGATTTTGAGCATCAAATTTCTATCCATCGCATTAAAAATTCTCCCATTAGGAACAGCTTACGCAGTTTGGACCGGTATCGGAGCAGTCGGGACAGTGATTATGGGAATTATCTTGTTTAAAGAGCCCCAAAATCTTTTAAGACTGCTTTTTATCGCGATGATAATTATAAGTATCGCCGGATTAAGATTTACATCACCAAACTAAATGCTTACGGTCATTCGGTAGTGAAAACAATACGGAAAGGTGCGGCTATTGTTAAAATTTGCTTGAATAATACGAGGCAGCTGGAAGCTGCCTCGTATTATATGTTTTGTCAAAAGACTCTTATTGAAATTTTACTCCATGTTTGTTTAATTTCATTAATCTCTTACTTTTATAAAGTTTGGATTTTTCTTGCTATAAAGAGCAGCATATATTTCATAAATTATTCTCAACCCTGCCCAGGTTGTAACATCGTTTACATCTCTCGGAGGAGAAATCTCTACTAAATCAAATGCTTTTACCGGAAGATTGTTTACCAGCCCTCTTATCATGAATAATAACTGTCTGGTTGTTAACCCGCCGCCTTCAGGAGTACCTGTTCCAGGTGCATATGCAGGATCCAATACATCGATATCAGTTGTAATATAAATAGCATCATAATCCTTATACGCAGCTACGAGTTGTTTCACCACTTCTTCTACGCCAAGTCTATCTACTTTGGCAGCATGATAAAATCTAATCTCGCTATTGTTAATAAAATAGACTTCCTCTGCTTCAAATGAGCGCATTCCCACTTGTGCCAGATCTTTGGATTCTACTCCATCCAATTCGAGGAATCGTCTCAGCGGACAAGCATGGGCCCATTTACTGCCCTCATATTCATCCATTAAATCTGCATGACAGTCAAAATGAATTACACCTATTTTCTTCCCAGCATACGCTTTTCTGAATCCTGCTAAAAGAGGGATTGATACCGAATGGTCGCCGCCTAAGAAAAGGGTGAATTTATCATTAATGAGCTCTTCTGCTTTCTTTTCAATATTGCCGAAGAACCGAACCCAATTCAAGTCCATTTCTTCATCGCCGGCATCATATACGAAGAAATCGCCGTCTAAGATAACTCCTTCTTCCGTCGTTCCGGGCAAGGTTTTGGAAAGAAGTCTTATCTTATCAGGTCCCTCGCTGGTTCCCTTTCCAATAGTCGCTGCTCCATCAAACGGGATTCCGTATACATTAATATCCGCTTTTTTCTGATCAGTTGTAGCTAATTCTGCCCATGGTAAACTATGCATTTTTCTTTCTGTTTTTTGTATAAAAACAGTTCCTCCTTTCGTTCTTACATTTTCTTTTAATCGTCATAAACGTTAATATGAAGTTTATTAGATATGGCTAACAGATATTCGTTGCAATAAAATACTTTAACCTAATTATGACTTTTAGTTTTTAGTTACTATAATTTTATTTGAAAAATACTATTTAATAAATATACCTAGGTAGAAATATGTTAAAAAAAATACTACCTAAGTAGTATTTTTCATATATATTTATTTGGTGCTGATGAAAAGAAAGATGTATTAAAATTTGATTCTTTTAAAAGGCTGTTCAAATACTTACCTTACCGGGCAGACGCCGCCTTCACAGCCATCGTTTCCGATATCGAATTCCGTCTCTTCCTTCTCATATTTTGAAATGAGCGACGGAACAAAGGGATTCATGGCTTTGACCCTGCTGTGATACTCCTTTTCACTGATTTCTTCAAACGGCAGCAGTTCATAGAAATTGTCCTCAAAGGAGAGGAAAGAAAGCGCTACCGTATCCTCCCAGTTTTCCCAGACCCACTGTTCCACAGCGTCCCACTCGTCATCCCGCACGTGAATGGTGATGGAACAATTGTGCTCGACGTAATGGGTCATGAACATTTTATAGATCTCAAGCTGTTCAATGGCGCTGACATCTGCTTTGAATTTTTCTCCCGGTGCTTTAACGGGGAATTCCACAACCTTCGTCACGCAGGTTTCCGGGTCTTGTCCTACTTCGGCGTAAACCGGGTATCCAAGTTCTTCACAAACCTTCGTCAACGGGTCATCGCTGCTGATCCTGATTCGCCGCACATAATACGGCGCATGGGAGTAATGAACACCGCTTGATACGACAGGAAGCAAACTCAAAGTACCCTCCGGCTTGATAGTTGTCACCAGCAACGGCTCTGGCTGACCCAGTTCCCTTGCATAATCTGAAGCAGCTTTTTTCGCGGCCAATTTCAGCTCTCCAAGAAGCTTTTGCTGCCCTTCCTGATTCAGTTTCAGGGCATTCACCATATCCTGCCATCCCGTCAGCGAACATCCAAGGAGCTTATCCCTTTGCTGTACAGCATTCCACTCCGGAATTTCCAGTTCGGTGCAGGTCATCCGGTATCCGGCTCTGGCGCTCAGCCTCTGCGCCTCCAGAAGCCCCGCATGATCCAATACACCGTCTTTGACAAAGGCCATAACGTTCACTGTGGTAAGGTTGCAAAGCCCTTTGGAATCCAGCAGGATTTCCGCGCAGGGGTTGACTCCCTGAAAGTTTGGCCGTCTCTTGGCTCCGGCTTCCTCATTGACCCAGCCCGGCTCTCCTGAATACCGCATCTGCTGCAGATGCCAGTGAAGCTCCGGTCTTGTGGGTTTTCTTGTATAATAAATAGAATTGTTACTCATCTGTCGGTGAGAAATCTCTGTATCAATCGCCCACTTTTCATCCACCTTTTTGTAAAGCTCACTCTTGGCCTGGATGCTGTCTTTGTCGTCCTGATCGATCAACACGATTTCGGCAGTTCTTCTCACACCGCCGACGACGACATTTTCGCCGATGATGTTCGCAATATCAAGACAGTCGATGGGCTGCAATCTGATTCTTGTTGCCGTCGTACGGTGTTTTGCCTTATCAACAACTTTGAGAATCTTAAGAAACATGTTTTTCATGCTGGTATGGCCGCTGGCCGTCCCTCCGAAGGTCTTAAGCTTTTCACCCTTTTCTCTTACATGATCGTAGTTCAGAATCACCGTCTTGATCTTTCTGTATTCTGTGCTGTAAAACACCTTAAGGAAATAATCCATAGACTGAACCCAGCCCTCTTTACTGTCGCCGATGGTGATTTTCATCGTATCGTTGTGAGTGAATTCCAACGCAGTACTATCCTGACGCAGACCTTTGAGCGTCGGTGTATAGGATTCGTGAATCACTTCAATATCAGTCCGGATGGGAGGCAATTTTGCAACATCCGACTTCAATACCCTGACCCCGACACCTGATCCTACCATAAGCAGGTAAAAAATATCTCTGAATGCGGCAAAGCTGTCAATCACCTGGAAGGAGCAATTATAGTTGGACATGGGATAATGTTTTGAAACATCCGTGCTGCCGACCCAGAAGGTTCGGCCGGATAAAAACTGCTTCAATTCAAATATATTTTTATACAGCTTCTCTGCCTCTTCTTTAGAAGTAGGCACCAGGCTGCAGTTATATTCCACGGAACGGCGGACAGTCTCCCACCAGTATTCCCGGCGCATCTCATCCGGGATCCATCTTGAATAAGTACGATAATAGACGAAGCTTCCCAGCTGGTTCATCGGGGAAGGAGTATGCTTATATTTGCTGACAAATTCCTCTGAAATGATTCTCCCGTCTCTGCGCTTTCTGGCATCACGGGTCTTGTCCCTTTCATAACGATAAATAATGAACTTTTTCGCGGCATCCTTCCGCTCGCTGGCCATTAGAAAATCTTCCACAAGATCCTGCAAGTCTTCCACATTGACAAGCCGCTCCGATTTTTCCACCTGCTTTTCGATGGCAGCCGCGATGTCTCCCGCCAGCTTCGAATCAATCCCTGCTTTCGTTTCCTGCATGGCGTTTTCAATTGCGATCTTCAATTTTTCACTTTTAAAAATGACATGCGTTCCGTCTCTCTTAATTACGGTCTTCATTGATTGCCTCCTATATATTGTTATCTTTTATGTGCAAACATCATTATATAGTATTTATTTTTCTATTTCAATGTCTAATTCTGTAGATTCACAGAAATTTATATCATCGAGATTCCCCTCCCTTTGATACCCCAATCCTTGACTTTTCTTTTTACAAATTGTATAATTGTATACAGTTATACAATACTATTGATATGATTCTTTATAGAAAAGACAGTAAAGGAGAGATTATGGGAAAAACACTCGCTTATAAGATCCTGGAGAATCACCTCGTTGAAGGTACCTTTTCACCAGGAAATGAAGTCACCATTAAAATTGACCAAACACTCACGCAGGATTCCACAGGAACTATGGTTTATCTGCAGCTAGAGGCCATGGGCGTGGACAAAATCAAAACGGAGCTTTCTGTTGCATACATCGATCACAATACCCTCCAAACCGGATTTGAGAATGCCGATGATCATGAGTTTATCAAAAGTGTTGCCAAACGTCATGGAGTATTGTTCTCCAAGCCCGGCAACGGTATTTGCCATCAGCTGCAACTTGAAAACTACGGAATTCCAGGAAAAACACTTCTGGGTTCGGACAGCCATACTCCGACAGGCGGCGGACTTGGCATGATCGCCATCGGTGCAGGCGGACTTGACGTAGCCATTGCCATGGCACAGGGCACTTACAGCCTGAACGTTCCCAAGGTTCTGAAAGTGGAATTGACTGGAAAACTGAGACCCTGGGTTTCTGCAAAGGACGTAATCCTCTACGTGCTGCAGCAGCTGACAGTAAAAGGCGGGGTCGGAAAAATTGTCGAATACGCCGGTGAAGGAGTCAAGACTCTTTCTGTTACGGACCGGGCAACCATCACGAACATGGGTGCTGAGCTTGGTGCAACAACATCCGTATTCCCAAGTGATGAAAATACAAGAGTTTACCTTGCTTCCCAGGGAAGAGAAAAAGATTATGTACCGATGTCAGCCGACGAAGATGCGGTATACGACGAAATCCTGAAGGTCGATCTTTCGTCTCTTACCCCTCTTGCCGCTATGCCCCACAGCCCTGACAACGTGGATTCCATCAGCAATATCGGCGCGATCAAGGTGAATCAGGTGGCGATCGGTAGTTGTACCAATTCATCCTACGCTGATCTGATGAAGGTCGCTGAAATCCTGAAGGGCAAGCAGGTTCACCCGGACGTCAGCCTCGTAATTTCACCTGGTTCCAGTAAGATCCTGAGCAAGCTTGCAGAAAACGGAGCCCTTGCCGCAATGATCAAAGCAGGAGCCCGTATTATCGAGAATGCATGCGGTCCATGTATCGGTATGGGACAGTCACCGAAATCCGGCGCCGTTTCTCTGAGAACCTTTAATCGTAATTTTAAAGGACGAAGCGGAACATTAGATGCTGACGTCTATTTGGTCAGTCCGGAAACCGCAGCAATTTCTGCAATTAACGGAGTGCTTACGGATGGTATGACCTCCGGCGTTGCACTTCCCGAAATTAAGGAAGAAAACTTCCTGTTTAACGACAACTTTATCGTATATCCGAAAGATACCAATAAATCCAACACGGAAGTGGCGATGGGGCCGAACATCAAGCCGTTCCCTCAGAATACAACGCTGCCTGTGACTGTAACGGGGACCGTGGTTCTTCATGCAGGAAACAATATCACAACCGACGATATCATGCCTTCTGATTCCAGATTGCTTCCTTATCGATCCAATATTCCTTATCTTTCTAACTACTGCTTTGAAAAGATCGACAAAGACTTTTCCGCACGCTGCAAGGAAGCCGGATCGGGAATCATTATCGGCGGCGATAACTACGGACAGGGCTCAAGCCGAGAGCATGCCGCGCTGGCTCCGCTCTATCTTGGAATCAAATTTGTGCTGGCGAAATCCTTTGCAAGAATTCACCGTTCCAATTTGATCAACAGCGGAATTCTTCCATTGGTATTTGAAGACCCTGCTGATTATGACGATTTCAAGCTGGGCCAGAACCTGGTGATTGAAAATGCCCGTGAGCAGGTAAAAAATCCTGTGATTATCATTAAAAATACAGAAACAGGCAAGGAATACAGAGCTGTAACTCATTTCTCCGGACTGGAAATCGAAATGATCCTGGCCGGTGGAAAGATCAATCAAATTAAAGGTAATTAGCTGAAATAACGCAAATCGATCTGACTTTTGGCAATATTATTCTTCACCTTCCTATTTTTTGTAAACCAAAATGTGACGGAACACATTGTTGGTTTGATCGCTTGACAACAAAAAATTCCGGTCGGTTTCTGAAGATATTGCAGCAAAAGTCCTCAACGCTTTGCTCATATTTCAGCAGAATTACTTACATTTGCAAAAACACGAAAGGAAAAGACTATGGAATATATGAAAGCTTTTGAAACTCTGGTGGCGCAGCAGCTTGCCAGAATTGAAAAAATGAAGCAGGATACGAAATTTGTTGATTATCAGACTCTTGATAAAATCATCATAGGAGTTATCGGGGGCGACGGGATCGGACCTGCCATTACCGCTCAGGCCCATAGGGTACTTGAAACCCTTTTGGCGAACGAAGTAAAAGCAGGCAAGGTGGAATTTAAAGTAATCGACGGCTGTACCATCGAAAACCGCGCTGCAGCCGGAAAAGCCATCCCTGAAGATGTTCTGGATGAAATCAAGAAGTGCAATGTTCTGTTAAAAGGCCCTACAACAACTCCTAGAAAGGGCGACAAATGGGCCAACGTAGAAAGCGCTAATGTGGCGATGAGAAAAGAGCTTGATCTCTTTGCAAACGTAAGACCTGTGAAGGTTCCTGAATTAGGGGTCGACTGGACTTTCTTCAGAGAAAACACCGAATGCCTCTATGCGCTGGGAAGTCAGGGCGTTAATGTTACCGATGATCTTGCCTTCGACTTCAGGGTTATCACCAATCCGGGAACAGAACGCATCGCCAGACTTGCATTTGAATACGCAAAGGCCAACAATAAAAAAAGAGTTACCATCGTCACCAAGGCAAACGTAGTAAAAACAACTGATGGAAAATTCCTTGACGTCTGCAAAAATGTTGCAAAGGATTATCCCGAAATCGAGGTTGACGACTGGTATATCGATATTATGACAGCAAAACTCATTGATGAAAAAAGACGCGGCCAGTTCGAGGTTCTGATTCTTCCGAATCTCTACGGCGATATCCTGACCGATGAAGCAGCTGAATTCCAAGGTGGAGTCGGAACAGCAGGAAGCGCAAATCTTGGAAAGCATTATTCTATGTTTGAGGCGATCCACGGTTCCGCTCCCCGTATGGTTCTAGAAGGAAGAGACATTTACGCCGATCCTTCCAGTGTCATTAGAGCGGGGGCCATGCTCCTTTCCCATATCGGTTATCAAGATCAGGCGGATCAGCTTTTTGCCGCACTGGAGAAATGCTCCACAGAGAAAAAACTGACAATTACCGGAAGAGCGGACGGAGCCACAGGCGCCGAGTACGCGGACTATATTTTATCAAAGATTTGAGGAATCGCTATGGCACTCTCAACAGACCTATTTTCCAGCCTTAGGAAGGACATTCTTCAGGGGCGGCTTCGTCAGGGAGAAAAGCTGACAGAGCAGCAGGTGTGCGATGAATACAAAGTCAGCCGTACACCAGTAAGAGAAGCCTTTAAGCAGCTGGAACTTGAGGGATTTATCGAAATGATACCGAATCGAGGCGCTTTTGTGACTGGCTTTTCGCATCAGGATATTATGGACATGTACGAACTCCGTAAAGCCTATGAAGTTCTCGCAGTTAAGTGGGCGATGGAGCGAATTACAAAGGAAGAGTTTGAAAAGCTGGAGGAAGCTTTTGAATTCATGGAATTTTATACACAAAAAAAGGATGTGGAAAAGATGCTCAACATCAACATGAATTTTCACGAATTGATCTATAAGGCATCCCACAACCGCATGCTGTATCAGATTCTTTCATCCTATCAGATTTACATTAAACAAAGCAAGACAACTCGCAGCGAAGTATCAGACACTTACCTTGATGAAGTATTACAGGAGCACCGTGCAATTTTTGAAGCCTTTCAAGCAGAAGATGTAGACGCAGCGGTTGAAGCAGTTTCCAGACATCTGGATAATGCAAAGCTCCGTTCAGGAATTATATAAAACAAAAAACCGTCGGAGAAAACGACGGTTTTTTGTTTATGACAGCCTTACGATTGAATCTACACATCCTACAGTCGATCTACACATCTTCGCATTGGTTCCTGTCAGCTGCCATAATCTCTCCGATCACCGTAAAAAAAACTGTATGCCAAAGCACACAGTCAATAAACTTGTCTGCTCTTCGGCGACCCGGCTGTCATAGCACATCTGCATTAGACCCGTGGCTTTGCGTCCTACCCTTTCGAATAGTTTGCCTTTATCGGAGATTCAACTACATAATATTAAATTTATCGCCAAAAATCAAGTATTTTTTTTACTATTTTCCTTAAAAAATGGAAATTCGACAAAATACACGCCATTACCCAATTGTTTAACGGTTGATTTCTGTTAAACAATCCTTATCTCGCGGCCCAAAGAGAACAGGTAAAGATACGCTTCTTCAACCCTGATCTTACGAATACGCTCAAGTGCTTCCTTGTACAAACTCAGTTGTGTTCTGTAGCTTTCCGCTATTCTGTTGATATCTGTCTCGTCTTCCTCGTCACGGACATAATTAGATTTATAATCCAAAAGGATGTATTTTCCATTTTCTTCGAAGTAACAGTCAATGGTACCCTGAATAATGATCTTTTCCCCGGAAATATCCTTCATAATATTAAAGGATACTTCTTTATGCAGTTTTTGTGCGCGACAGGCCCGTTTTCCGATCTCTGACGCGAAGAATCCGGTGATGCGGGAAGCGGGGACTGCTTCTCCTTCTTCTTCTGTCAGAATCTCCCTATGTACTAGATCCGCAACCTTTGCTCTGACTGTTTCATTCGCTTTATTAGACTCTTCCATTGTATGAAAATCGAGCTGTTCCATCACTTTATGAAGAATCGTTCCTCTTTCTGCAGCGGTGAACCTTTTTTTTCCCCTGGTAAACTTTGGTGTTTCAAGCGAAGGCGTCACTTTTACTGCTGTAAATTCCCGTTGCTCCTGTTCATGCCCTCCGGGTGCTTCACCCAGCCTGCTCAGCTCAGAAACGGTAAACTTTGACTTCAGTTTCAAAGCATTCCGATGTTTATATCGATAGCTCATGCGCCTTTCTATTTCAGCCTGGAGGTGAGCTCTTCCTTCTTCATGAAAATCTTTCCTTCGGCTTTCCTCCTGAATCCACCTGCGGATCACATCTTTCTGCTGAACCGTCTCTTCCTTTTTCATACTGATATCTCTGCGGTCAGCGCAATACAGGCGGATGCTTGAGTGTTTCATAGCAGGGATCAGGAAGTCCAGATACGATGCTGCCCCAGTGAAATCACCGTCTTTCATTGCATAGGACTCCATGGAAGCATCCAAATCCTTTACGGTTCCCAGCAGTACAAGCTTATCCATTGCTCTGGTAAACGCCACATAAAGAATCCGCAGCTCTTCTGCCAGACTTTCTCTTCTTTTTCTCTGATCGGCAACGGTCTGGATCAGTGTCTTTTTGTAACAGGAATTCTCCTTGTCGACAAGACGCAGACCCATTCCGATCTCTTTATGAAGGCTGACCTGATATGTATCGCTTTGCCTGTTAAAACGCTTTCCTAGCCCGCCGACAAGAACCATGGGAAACTCCAGACCTTTGCTTTTGTGGATCGTCATAATCCTGACAACATCGTCGTTTTCCCCGAGCAGTTTCACCTGTCCCATTGGCACTTTACGTTTTTTAATTGCTTCAATATAGTTGATAAAACGAAAGAGCCCTTTCATTTGGCTGCTCTGAAACTGCACAGCTTTGTCAATCAGTGCCCTGAGGTTCGCCTGTCTCTGACTTCCCCCCGGAACGCCTCCTATATATTCGTAATATCCTGTTTCTCTGATAAGCATCCACAAAAAATCTTCCAATGGCATAATGGGCGCCTGCCGTTTCCATCGTTCGATACGATCCAGCGCCTTCTTGCATTTTTCAGTCAATTTGCGATGGTCGCCCGCTGCAAATTGGTCATCCGCCACAAGTTGATCAATTTCCACAGAGGGCTTTTCGTCAGCTTGATCTTGTTCCGCCCATTCCCGAAAAACCTGATGATAGGGCCCGATCTTGTTTTTCAACCGGATGAGAATCAGTTCTTCCACAGAAAAACCAAAGATCGGAGACCTCAGAATGCTAAGCAACGGAAGATCCTGCTGACGATTGTCAATGATCCTGAGCAGATTCAGGAATACTTCGATCTCCAAGGTATCAAAATAACCGTCACTCGTATCTACAAAGGCAGGAATTCCCACTTTCATCAATGCCTCATAATAAATATCCGCATATCCTTTCACGCCGCGCAAGAGGATAACGATATCGCTGTTCTCAAGAGGACGCTCCAAGCCTTTCTTCGCATCGAAAATCAGTCTGCCCTTTGCCTCTTTGATAATCTGTGCCGCTGCATAAGCCTCCATTTCCGCTTTTTTCATCTCTCTGATCTCATCGTCAATAGAAAGGTCATCAACTTGTTTTTCATCTATCAAATGCAGTTCCACAGGGTAATCAAGTTCTCCTTCATAAGGCGTTCCCTGATAAAGTGCGGCCGCATCGTCATATTCCATTCCAGCCAGATCTTTGCTCATAATCTGGCGAAATATATCATTTACCGAAGCGATAATATTTCCCTTGCTTCTAAAATTTCTATTTAGGTCAAGCTTAATATTCTTTCCATCTTCACATGCTTTAAAGGCCTCATATTTGCCAATAAAAATTTCCGGTTCCGCCAGACGAAATTTATAAATGCTCTGCTTAACGTCGCCCACCATGAAAAGGTTATTGTCTTTTTTAATTTTGTTGATCAGGGTTTCCTGTACAATATTGCTGTCCTGATATTCATCGATAAAAATGAATTCAAATTTGTTCCGGTATTCCGCCGCAGCATCTTCTCTGGAAAGAATATCCAGTGCGTAATGTTCAATATCGTTAAAGTCGATTAAGCCTTTTGCCCTTTTCTTTTCCTTGTAGAGTTTGTCAAATTTCACTACCAACCCGTAAAGATATAAGGCGTCTTTGCTGGTTTTATTAAGATCCTCTACGTATGACTTCAGTGGTCTGGAAAAATAGCGTGAGATCAATGTTTTCACGAGTGACTTTCCTTTATCTCGCAGAGATGACACCGATTCCTTGATTTCCTCATAGCTTTCCTTTTCCGTCTTTGATGCAGAATAAGTTTGAAATTTAACGCTCGAAAGCATCGCCCCAAACTCGTCAAAGGCGCGATTCTGAAAGCTCGTCCTCAGTGCAGCAATGGCTTCTATCTCAAGCAGGTTCTTCTGCGTCAGGCTGGTTATGCCCTGATCTTCAAGCCGTTCACCAGCCTTAGCAAAGCAACTTTCTGCGAGTGCAAGACTCCGTTCTATTTCATTTTTCATCTCAATGAATGTTTGACTGTGCAAAAATGCTTCTTTAGAACAGCATAGTTCCTCAGACTTTGTTTTTAGCCATTGAAATGAATCGGGAATACTTTGGATAAAATGATGTACTTCATAAATCAGATCTTTTACGCCACTGTCATTTTTCGTCTGGGCGAATCGGTTCAAAAACTCAAGAAAATCCTGATTGCAAGACTCAAACTCGTTGTTGAACAACTGCTCCATTGCCTCTGCCTGCAGGATTGTTTTCTGCGCCTCATCACATATTTTAAAATTGGGTTCGATATCGATCAGGTAAAAATACCGGCGGATCACTTCCATTGCAAAAGCATGAAAGGTACTGATGTTTGAACGATGAATCAGATTAAGCTGATCTCTGAGAAAGGTTGTATTTGAATCCGGTTGATCTGAGCCAACCAAAGCCTCCAGCTCTGCAGAAATAGCATTTACGATTTTTTCCCGCATTTCCGATGCAGCGGCATTGCTGAAAGTTACGATCAGCATCCGGTCAAGGGGCACGTGATCCCTCAGAATAAGCTGCTTGATCCGTTCCACCAGCACTGCCGTTTTCCCCGATCCTGCGGCTGCGGACACCAGAATGTTTTTCTCTCTTATTTCAATTGCTTCCTGCTGCTCTTTTGTCCATTTCATTTTCATCTCCTGCGGCATCAGTCATGAAAGACCATTTTCACGTCATTTTTCAATTCGTTCTAAGTTGATTGGCTTTTAGATTAATCTTAACTTTGAAAGAAGTTTTTCAAGCTTCTCCCCTTTTGGAAAAAGTTTAATTTCATGTGGTTCGATAGACTTCGTTTTTAAAAGCATGATACCGTAAACCGCCGCGCCCAGGCCGATGGACAATACGGTTGCCAAACTTCCGCCTATCACGTTTCTTCCTCCATAATAAATACCAAGCACAACGATCCCCATGATGACTCCGGAAAACATCGGTTTCCATACGGATAAAGTAAGATCAAATTTAGCACCAGTATATTTCTTAACGGAAATAAAATTCAGGATTCCAATCACCGCATAAGCAATCGAACTTCCGATGGCCGCTCCCTGTACGTTGAGACTTGGAATTCCCGTAAAAATATAGGTGGCAATTGCCTTAACCAAAACACCTGCCCCTAAATTCACCACTGCTGCATAAGGCTTTCCCAACCCCTGCAGAATTCCAGCCATCGTTTGAGCGGCATTTAAAAATATAATGCCGATTGCCAGAATAAAAAGGCAAGGAGCCGCACTGGAAGCGCTCTCCGCCTGCATTGGATAGATCAGCAGCATGATGGGTTCAGCCAAAGCCATCAGTCCGAAGGTGCAAGGAACCCCGATAATCATTGCCGTTCGAAGGCCAAGGCGGACATTCATATTCAAGAAAGCCGTGTCATGAAGGCTATTTGCAGCTGCAATAGCCGGAACCATACTTAAAGCAATGCTCAAGGCAAGGGCCATCGGGATATTGATAACAGGTCCTGCCATTCCTGTCAGCTGTCCATACAGTGCATTGGTCTCTTTTAATCCAAAACCGATCGACTGCAATCTGCGCATGACGATGGCCACATCCACAATATTCATGATAGGAAGAATAGATACGCCGATGGTAATAGGCACCGCAATTGCCGCAAGAGTTCCGATAATCTTTCCGGCACTCTCTCTTTCCGTGGAGTTGCTGTTTTTATCGATTTCCTGATAAAGCTTCTTTCTTTTGACATAATAAATAATGAATAGTATAAGAACGCCTGCAACGGGGCCGATACTTGTCCCGATTGTAGCACCGGCTGCCGCGTATTCAATTCCCTTTGGAATCAGTACGACGGCCAGCGTCAAGCCAACCGCGACTCTAACGGCCTGTTCCACCAGTTGGGATACAGCTGTAGGCTCCATTTGCTGCAGACCCTGAAAATATCCTCTGAATACAGCCATAATCGGTACAAAGAGCAGGGCCGGTGCAATCGATACCATAGCATAATAGGCACCAGGATTTTTGAGTGCCGTAACAATATGTTCCGCTCCGAAGAAAAATATGCCGGAAGCAATGACGCCTAACGCAAGCATTAGCAGAAAGGACAGTTTAAATACCCTGTGTGCTTCCGAATGACAGCCGAGAGCAATACGTTCTGAAGTCATTTTTGAAATGGCAGCCGGAGCTCCATTCGTAGAAAAAACGAGAAGAAAGACGTAGATCGGATATGCGGTCTGATAATAACCCATTCCTTCGTCCCCAATGATATTGCCAAGAGGAATCCTGAAAACAGCTCCCATTACCTGTACTAATAGTCCTGCGATTCCTAATATTGCAGCTCCCCTTAAAAATGTTCTATTACTCATAACCCCTCCGCAACTTTGCCTTTATTTAAACTATATTTATTATACCAAATTTTTAATCAGTTCTATATATTTTATTTTTTTATTTTGATATAATATAAAATATATCAATTTATGGAGAACTGTTGGATATATTATATACAAACAGCATCAATATCCATCTTTATTCAATCATACATAATAATAAAATGATAAAAAGGAGATTTTCATGGAACTCAAGACAAAACCAAATCTGTTAATGATCCTGGATGGTTACGGCACTAACGCCGAACGTGCAGGAAATGCGATAAAACAAGCTAATAAAAGTAATATCGATGCAATATTCAGCAAGTATCCCCATACGGTTATTGGCGCCAGTGGCCTCAATGTAGGCCTTCCCAAAGGCCAGATGGGAAATTCAGAAGTAGGCCATCTGAATATCGGGGCAGGCAGAGTCGTTTATCAGGAGCTGACTAAAATAACGAAAGAAATCGAAGAAGGAACTTTTTTCAGTAATGATGCTCTGGGAAAGGCAATGGATCATGCTCTGGCAAACAATTCTGCTCTTCATTTACTCGGCCTTGTCTCCGACGGTGGCGTCCACAGTCATTTGACTCATTTATATGCTTTAATTGATATGGCAAAGCAAAAGGGCTTGACTAAGGTATACATTCACGCCTTGCTGGATGGAAGAGACGTTCCGCCGCAAAGCGCAGAAACTTATTTCAAAATGCTGGAGGATTATCTTGCGAAAGCAGGAATTGGTAAAATTGCAATGATATCCGGCAGATATTACGGCATGGACCGCGACAATCGGTGGGAGCGCATTGAGAAATGCTATGACGCTATGACGCTGGGAACAGGCGAAAAAGCAGAAACGGCGCAAGCAGGGCTAAAAGCTTCCTATGAGCGCGGAAACAACGACGAATTCGTTCTTCCGACCTTGATTTGCAGTGCAAACGAGACTCCGATCACGGTTCACGATAACGATTCGATCATCATGTTTAATTTCAGACCAGACAGAGCCAGGGAAATAACTAGATGCTTTGTAGATAAGAGTTTTAACGGTTTCAGCAGAGATAAGCTCATTAACAATCTCTTTTATGTCTGTATGACTCAATATGATGCAGAGATGCCCAACGTGAAAGTTGCGTTTCCTCCTCAATCATTGAAAAACACCCTGGGTGAATATCTATCTCAGCTTGGACTCAGGCAGCTTAGAATCGCTGAGACAGAAAAATATGCCCACGTAACATTTTTCTTCAATGGAGGCGTAGAGACCCCAAACAATGGTGAAGACCGTATCCTCATCCCCTCTCCAAAAGTAGCCACTTATGATTTACAGCCTGAGATGAGCGCTTATCTCGTCACAGAAAAGGTAGTGGAACAAATCAAAGAAAACAAATATGATGTTATCATATTAAATTTCGCAAATCCTGATATGGTTGGGCATACAGGAAATATGGAGGCAACGATCAAAGCCATTGAAGCTTTGAATCAATGCGTGCCCCAGGTAATTGACGCAGTACTCGCACTCGGCGGGCAAGTTATCCTGACTGCAGACCACGGAAACGCCGACCGTATGTTGGACCACGAAGGGCATGTCATAACAGCTCACTCCTTGAATCCAGTTCCATTGCTGGTAATATCCAAAGATCCTGTTGACTTGAACGAAGGAGGTGTACTGGCTGATGTAGCTCCAACGCTTCTGGATCTGATAGGAGTTGAAAAGCCGGAAGAAATGACAGGGCACAGTCTGCTTATCCGAAAATAATCGTATCTAAGGCACCAGCCGGATGTACTCTCAGGGTTAACCACTCGCATTGTTTTGCGGTTTCCCTGAAAACACACCGACACGGTGCCTTTTTTTAACAAGACTCAATATGTGAAGTGTTTCATTTTAGCCCAGTACATCCCAGAACATCGGTTTTTTGTTCAGCAGTTCCTTGAATGTCTGTATAAGTTCATACGTTTCATCTATAAAATACGGCCTGGCGATATTGCCCTGAGCATCCCAGTCGCAGCCATCCCACCAGACGGCAACTTTGATATTCTTATATTTTCCGATGTGTTCAAACATATTTTTTACCCACTGATTCTTATCACCGCCAACGCTGCTGGAAGCAAACTCAGTAATCATCATCGGCTGCTTGAACAGTCTTGCATACTCTGCATATAGCGGGTCATACAGCGTATCGAATTCAGACCAGTTCTCATCCGAGTAATAGGTTCCTGTATTATAAGCAGTCAACCCCACAATATCCACATATTCGTCACCCGGATAATACATCATTGCATCATTCCACTTGAAATCTGGGAATGATTTTCCGTTGGGATTCCATACCCAGATTACATTGTCCGCCCCGGCATCATCAAAGATTTTATGTACATACCGGTAAAACTCCTTAAATATCATCGTATCTTTGGATGTATTATAGCTGGAATAAGGACACCAATCGCCGTTCATCTCATTGCCCAGGCGAAATAAAACCGGATGATCAAAATCACTGATTTTTTCTGCGTAGTCCTTCAGGAACTCGTCATATTCGCCGTCCAGCACATCATAGACCATATTTCCTTCACCTGCACCTGTCCAGGAAGTCTGAAGAGTAAGTTCCAGCGTTTTGTTTTTGGCATAGGTATTTTCAAGTCTGGTCTGCAAATTAGGATGTTGGTATTTATTTTCCAAATTCGAATAATTCAACAAAATAGGAAATTCGTACTCCATAGCAATTTCCAGATATTGCAGCTGCGTGAAATCGTTCGGCGCAGACGGCTCAAAAATTCCCCATTGCAATGTACTTGACGGACCGAAATACTTTAGATAAAATTCAACGGTCTCCTCATTCCATCCCCGTTCTTCCGGCTGCACCGAAGCGGTCTGCTTCATATAAGCCGCCATGGTCGATTCAAAAGTATTAAAGTTGTCAAGCAGATACTGATAACCACCTGTCACATAAAACGGTGTATCCGATTTAACGAAAATCGTGTAGATTTCTCCAGGCCTACTCAAAATTTCCAAAGATACATAATAATTCTTATCATTTTCGACTCTGCTCAGCTTTTGCCTGGACCATTGCAGAATGTGCACGTTTATTCCTTTTACGGAAGTCTGCGTTTCATATTCCTTCATGTGATCCGCCGTATTATCCATAAAACGATTGGAATAGTTGATATAAGAGCTTTGGTTAATACCGGACGGCAGATTTTCTTTATAGATTTCAATCCGCTTATGCTCATTTTCCAACACGGCACAAACTCCCGAGTAATCCATATCAACCTTCATATCCCTATCCACATTAAGCGAATAGCCATCTACATAATTGCTGAACAGACTGTAATCCCCATTGGACTCCATACCGTACAGATTATTCCCTGCTTCAGCACCGTAAACCGCAGCTGGCATCCCAGCTGCGAGTACCGCGATAATACTGAAGCATAAAATTTTAGCAAAAAAACCCCTACTCACAGTTCACGTCCTCTCTAGTTTTCTATTCCCACTCTTGCGTCGACTCCCGCATTAAAATAATGCTTTATTTCCTTCATTTCAGTTACAAGATCAGCTCGGTCAATGATTTCCTGAGGCGCATATCTTCCCGTAAGAACGATCTCCGTTTTTTCCGGTCTCAAATCCAGCACCGCCATAACCTCTTCTACTGAGACGAGATGGAAGAAAAGCGCTGTATTGATTTCATCAAATACCACAAGTTCATATTCCCCTGAGGTGAGAACTTCACGCATCCGTTTCAATCCCGCTTTTGCGTCGGAAATGTCCTTATCCGTCGGAGTTCCGTTTACAAAACAAACTCCGCCGAACTGCTCCATCTTCAAGCCTGTCAAACAATGGATTGCCTTCTTTTCACTGTAATCCTGCCCTTTCATAAACTGCCCGAAAAATACCCGGTACCCTGCACAACAGGCCCTCAAGGTAATACCCAGAGCAGCCGTAGTTTTTCCTTTACCGTTTCCGGTATAAACTTGAACATATCCTTTCTCCGGCATAATATCCCTTCCTTTCAAATTGAATATATATAGAATTTCCGCTAGTTTAATCAGCTTCCGGTATTGCGTATTTCCTTATGACCGCTTCCGCGATTTTAATTCCATCGACTGCAGCCGACATGATGCCGCCGGCATAACCAGCGCCTTCTCCTGCAGGATAGATTCCTTGAATATTGCTGGTGAATTCTTCATTCCTTAATATTCTCACTGGAGAGGAGCTTCTTGTCTCCACACCCGTCATGACCGCCTCATCCACATCAAAGCCTCTTAGCTTTTTAGCCAAAGCAGGAATCGCTTCACGCATCGCTTCAACTGCAAAGCCTGGCAGGCAGGCAGATAACTGGGTCCAGGTAAGCCCCGGTCTGTAGGTCGGCTCGATCTCTTGTACAGAATTTGCAGCGCTCTCTTTCAAACTTCTCTCTCCGTTATGCCCCATGAAATCCTTTAGTCTTTGTGCAGGCGCGTTATAGTTTGCACCGCCGGCTTGAAAGGCAAGTCTCTCGTATCGCTCCTGAAAATCAATCCCAGCCAGCGGTGACGAATCGTTAAAGTCCTCTGTTCGAACATCTACCAATAAAGCACTGTTCGCAAGGTGAGAACCTCTGTCATGAAAACTCATGCCGTTTGTGACAACGCATCCCTCTTGTGAAGCGGCACCGATAACATACCCTCCCGGACACATGCAGAAGGTGTATACCCCCCGTCCGTTTTCACAATGATGGGACAGCTTGTAATCCGCTGCGCCAAGTTCTTTGCTGGTGCAGCTTTCACCATACTGGGCTTGATTGATAAGCGCTTGAGGATGCTCGATTCTGACGCCGATGGAAAAAGGCTTCTGCGTCATTACCAAACCCTGTTCGTTCATTTTTCGAAAGGTGTCTCTGGCACTGTGGCCGATTGCCACAATGAGCGCTTCTGTTCTAAGCGTTTCGGACCCATTGACAGTCACGCCCTGTAAAACACTGCACCCTGTAGTATCGTTCAGGCATAAGCCCGTAAGTCTGCTCTGAAACCGAATTTCTCCGCCGTTTTCAATTATTTTCTCCCTGACATTCAGGACAACTCTTCTCAGTACATCCGTTCCAATATGAGGTTTTTGCTTATAAAGCAGTTCCGGCGGCCCGCCTGCCTGAACAAACTCCTCCAGGACTTTACGCACTCTGGGATCACGGATCTGAGTCGTCAGCTTTCCGTCAGAGAACAATCCTGCTCCCCCTTCTCCAAACTGAACGTTTGATTCGTTATCCAATATCCCGTTCTTCCAGAATGAATCAACGTCTTTGATGCGTTCTTCAATTCTTCTACCCCGTTCAAGGATAATGGGACGATATCCCATCTCAGCTAAAATCAATCCGGCAAACATACCGCACGGTCCAAAACCCGCGATGATTGGACGGTTCATCAATTTTTCACATCCCGAGGCAATAGGATGATATTTCATATCCGGCGTCCGTTCCAATTTTACGCCGCGGCATTTACGAAGCAGTCTGTCTTCAAGATCTTCCGTTCTGTGATCCTTGAGGGCAGGAACAAAGTCTACGGAATAAACCAGCTTGATTTCTGCTTTGTTTCTTGCATCCACAGACTCCTTAACAAGTTGATACTCTGTAATGTTAAGCCCCTTTAATCCAAGCTTTTTGATGATTCGCCCCGGTATTACACCGGTGTCCTCACCTAAATTTTTCTTTATTTCATGAATTCTTAGCACGTTATCTCTCTCCCAGCGCAGTTGCAGCAGCTTCCCCCGCCATTCTTCCCGAAGACCAGGCCCACTGCAGATTATATCCCCCACATTTGCCATCAAAATCAAGAATCTCACCAGCAAAATAGAGTTTTGGAGTCAACTTTGATTCCATTGTATTTAAATCAATTTCAGAAAGGTCAATTCCTCCCGAAGTTACCTGTGCTTCCTTCCACCCCTTCGTACCGGTAATTGGGATTGTCCATTCTGTTAACAAGCGTGCCATATCCGCAAGCTCGCCCGGTGTCAGAGAGCAAATCAATCGCTTTTCATCCAGATGCAGCTCTTTTAGAAGTACTGGAATCAGCTTCAAATTAACCATTCCAAGTAAAAGCTCCGATATTTGCCTCTTCCCAAGTTTTTCTCTGCGATTGCTCAGCATATCAGCCATTTGTGCCCCACCGTAGTCAGGGAACAAATCAATTCTAATTTTATCACCTTTACAGTATTTCTTGCTCAAATTAAAGATACAAATTCCTGAAGGCCCGCCTTCCGTAAACTGTATTTCTCCTGTTTCCTGCTCCAGCGTTTGTCCGTCCCTGACCAGTTCCACGCGGCCCTTCGCTCTGACGCCCTTTATTGCAGGAAAACACGGACTGTCAGAGGTCATCTGAACCAAAGACGGCATTGTTCTCACAATACTATGCCCAAATTTCCTTGCAAAACGATATCCTTCTCCCGTTGATCCGTATTGTGGTCCGGCTTTACCGCCTGTGGTAAGGATAACCGCATCGGAAGCAAAGGCCTTATTCTTGTTGGATACAATAAACTCGGAAGACTGCAAATCGATGCTTTGAATATCAATGCCGCATAGAACCTCAACTTCAAAATCCCGAAGCATATTGACCAGAATGTCCCGGACAGCGGATGCCTGTTCTGCATAGGGGTAAACCCTGCCTTCCGTTTCTGTCTTTGTAAGAAGACCCATATCCGAGAAAAGCCGCAGCGTATCTTCCGCACCCGGACAATTGATGTTTGTGAGATTACAGCGTCCGTTTCCTGTCGCCAGTAGTTTTTTTCCCAGGAATTCATTTTTTTCTAAAAGTCGTACTTTTACTCCGCCTTTTTTCGCAGCAGAAAGAGCGGACATCATTCCTGATGGTCCGCCGCCGATTACCGTTATCATTTTGTCGGTTAACTGATTTTTAAACATATCCGTACTACTAAGAAACGTCCTTGTTTTATTATGATATTATATCATGAACGTTGCGCTTGCATGATATAATCCGCCATCTACGTTTTCGGAAAAAGAAAAACAACTATCGTCTTTTTTCGAAATTCTCGTAGGGCACTTAATCCATATAATAATCGCAATTTAAAATGCGTCTGCGATTATTATATCATACCATTTTATATAGTACTGTGTCCACAGCAAACATCGAAAACATTGAAAACAGAGTAGTAAAAGAGATTCTCGGACATTGCAATAAGAAACAGAATATGTTAAACTGTTATGCGCTGATTCAGTTTTCAGTAAATCTTTTTTCAGGGGAAATCACATTGTTTAGACTATTTAAAAATATATTCCGCTTGTTCTTTTTGATTCTGCTGACGGGGCTTGCCGTTTTCTGTTATGCAAGGTATGTAGAGCCTCATTTTTTGAAGGTGAATGATGTTACCATAACCTCTCCCCAGCTTTCCGAGCAGGCCGAAGGCTTTAAAATTGCCGTTTTCGGAGATACTCATTTCAGTGATTATTATACAACCGAAGATTTTGTCAAAGTTATAGAGGCAATCGATGAAAACAAGCCGGACATCGTCGTGTTTTCAGGTGATTTGATCGACCATTACGATGCCTATTCGGAGGATGTCGAAAAGATATCAGAAAAGCTAGCTCTCATCCAGGCTCCTTACGGCAAATATGCAATTTCCGGCAATCACGATTATGGCGGAGGAGCGGAGAATAAATATAAGACCATCATGGAAGACGGAGGTTTTCAAGTTCTGAAAAATGAATACCTGGCAGTCGATGGTCAAAAAATAGCATTGATTGGTATTGATGATGTCCTCATCGGTTACGGCGACCCGGTTATCGCCAGCTGGGGAAGGCCCGACTATTTTAACATCATCCTATGTCATGAGCCCGACGTGATCGATGAGGTGCTCGATTACAACACCGACCTGATGGTCGCAGGACACACCCACGGCAGACAGATCAACCTGAAATTCTTTGATCAGTACATTTTACCCCCCTACGGTAAAAAGTACATTCATGGACTGTTTCAATTTGAAAACGAAAGAAGGTCCCAGCTCTATGTCAACGCAGGAATCGGCATGACAAAGCTTCCCTTCCGGTTTTTATCGCCACCAGAGTTGACCATAATTACACTGAAGGCGTTACCGTCTCAAGGACAGCTCGAATAATGTCTCAATATTCAAAATTATAAGGCTTTCTTTCCTTTCTTGACAAGTTCTCTTTTCAGGACTAATCTATAGTAGTGATTTTTTTTGTATTTTTGGAGGTTAGAACGGAATGGATGAGCTTACGCCACATCACTTATTATACAGTTCTATTTGTTTATACCTGGCTGCCGCGTTTGCAGCCATTCTTTTTTCAAGATATCATAAACTCTGTACACTGGTAGTGCAAACCCTGTGTATCACGGCTTCTGTTGCCGGTGGATTCTCGGCAGTGAGCCAGCTTCTTTCTGGTAAAGAAAGCTTCTCTTTTATTCCCTTTGAAGCATCTGTCCCCTATCTCTCGTTTAGCTTGACACTGGATTCATTGTCTTCGCTTTTTATTTTGAGCTTATCCGTTTTAACGCTATGCGTTTCCATCTATTCGATCGGTTATGCATCACATTATCACGGAAATAGAAATGTGGGATTATTTCATTTCCTTTACGCTTTTTTCATCTTGTCGATGGTTCTAGTATTTACTGCGGATAATGCCATTTTCTTTTTCCTGTCATGGGAGATTATGGCTGCGGTTTCCTATTTCCTCGTAGTGTTTGAATCGGAAAAGGAAGAAAACCGCCAGGCTGGTCTCCTTTATGTCATAATGACCCACCTCGGCTCGGCATGCCTCATGATCGCTTTTATGCTCATGTTTTATTATACTAAGAGCTTCGGCCTCTATGATTCGGCAGTGGAACTCATACCGGAAAGCGGAAGCAATCTGATATTCATTCTGCTACTCATCGGTTTTGCAACGAAAGCGGGCTTGATCCCCCTTCATATCTGGCTGCCTTATGCGCATCCGGCTGCTCCCGGAAACATCTCCGCACTAATGTCAGGCATTATGATCAAGACAGCGGTTTACGGGCTGCTTCGCTTTGTCTTTTTCTATCTTGGCTGTGATATTTCCTGGTGGGGAACCGTCCTCCTGCTGCTGGGCGCTGCTTCGTCGGTATTCGGTGTATTGTACGCTTATATCGAGCAGAATGTGAAACGTCTTCTGGCCTTCAGCAGCATTGAAAATATGGGAATCATCTTTATCGGCCTGGGAGTGGGCCTGCTTGCCTTGTCAAAAGGCAACCATACATTGGGAGCACTTGCATTGACAGCCTCTTTGCTCCACTGCTTTAATCATACGCTGTTTAAAGGAGGCCTCTTCCTTGGTATAGGCTCTGTTCATTTTGCGACTCATACGAAAAACATGGAGGAGCTCGGGGGGCTGATCAAGAAAATGCCCCGGACAGCGATTTTCCTATTGGTCTGCAGCATTTCCGCTTCAGCTATCGTGCCTTTTAACGGCTTCATCGGAGAATGGCTGACCTATCAGTCTATTTTTGCAAGCATTTCTTCCGGCAATGCCGGACTGAATATTTCATACATCCTGGCGGCAGCCGCTTTGGCGCTGACCGGTGCCTTGGCGGCTGCTTGCTTCATTAAGCTTTTCGGCATTTCTTTCCTGGGCCTGCCAAGAAGTGAAAAGGCGGCGGCGGCAAAGGAGGTTCCCTTCAGCATGAATTTAGGAACCGGTCTTCTGGCTTTCCTATGTTTCACACTTGGACTATTTCCCGGACGTCTCATTGATCTCATCGACAAGGCGGTTTTTGCCGTTGTCGGTGCTTCGGCTTCGGGTATGCTGCACGAGGGATTTTTAGGTGCATACCTACCGCTGGATTTTAATTTTTCCAGCCATGCCGCTACACCGTTGTTTAGCCTGATCAGTGTGATTGTTTTAATCCTTGCAGCTTTGCTTCATCTTCGCCTCTTGGGTGGTAAATATCAGTCAAGAAGCTTCGGTACCTGGGACTGCGGTTTTCAGGGCCTGAATTCCCGGATGCAGTACAGCGGCACCGCTTTTTCAAAACCGATCAAGATCGTATTCAAAATTTTCTTCAAGTCTTCAAGAACTCTTAAAATGAGCGGCGGAGACCCTTATTATCAAAAGGCAATGGAGTATACCATCACCACAGAATCCTTGTTTGAAAAATACATCTATGTCCCGCTGTTGGTCTGGGCCACCGGCTGGTCGAAAAAACTGAAATTCATGATACAGACAGGCAGCATTCATGCCTATCTGCTATATATATTTCTTGCAGTGCTGGCACTAATGCTATATAACAGGGTCGGATAAGGAGATTGCATATGTCAGAGATTTTATTTAGTTTAATACAGCTTTCCGTCATTCTGGTTCTCGCTCCCCTGACGGGCGGTATAATCAAAAAGGCAAAGGCCCTGTCTCAGAAAAGGAAGGGAGCACCCGTTATACAAATGTACTTTGACTTGTGGAAATTGATCGGAAAAGAAACCGTCGTATCCGAAACCGCATCATGGATCTATAAGGCTACTCCGTATATCGTGTTCGCCACATCGGCCACAGGAGCGCTTCTTGTCCCTGTTACTACCCGCCTTCCGTCGGCATTATCTGGTGATATTCTGCTGTTGATCTATTTACTTGCCCTGGGGAGATTTTTCATGTGCCTTTCCGGTCTGGATACGGGCAGCACCTTCGGTGGAATGGGTTCCAGCCGCGAAGCAATGATTTCAGCGCTGATTGAGCCATCCATTCTTGTTTCGGTATTTACCGTGGGATTGGTTTCCGGAACGACAGCCATCGATCAAATGATTTTCTCCATGACCAATATAGGAAACCCCTTATTCCACCCGGTATTTATCCTGTGCTTCCTCGCAATGATTATCATCATCCTTGCGGAAACATCAAGAATTCCGGTAGATGATCCGGCGACTCATCTGGAGCTGACCATGGTCCATGAAGCCATGCTGCTGGAATATTCGGGTCGTCACCTTGCTTTGATGGAATACGGAGCCGCCATAAAACAACTTATTTTCATCACACTGCTGGTAAATCTCTTTCTCCCTTTAGATCAGCTGATTCCCTTTGCGGGAGCAACCGCGGTTCTGATATCTCTCGCTTTTTATGTCCTGAGAGTTATCTTTGCAGCGCTTCTGATTGCGGTGGTAGAGATCAGTATGGTAAAATTTCGATTTTTCAGCATACCAAACCTGGCAGCATTATCCTTCATTCTGTCATTTTTAGGTTTTCTACAATATTTTGTACTGGGGAGGTAATTTTAGATGGATTCCTATTTTGATATACTGTCGGCAATGATTTTATTGTCGTCCTTTTTACTGGTATCCCATAAACGAATCAAGTCCTATATCAAGACCTTCCGTTTACAATCGGCGCTGATTGCCCTCACTGCCGGAATTCTGGGGATAGACAGCTTTATAAAAGAAGGTAGTTTTGACATTCTCATCGTATGCTTCATTATTGTACTGCTTAAGGTCATCTATATACCCCGGCTGCTTCATAAGACCTACGGCGGTGTGGGATACAGGGTTGAAAAGGACTTTTATCTAAATATACCCCTTTTGATTTTGATCTGCTGTGCCCTGGTGGTCTTCTCGTACTTTACCCTATCCGGTATCGGCAGTCTGAACGGAAATCATATTAATCTTCAGGTAGTAAATGCTTTTTCCGTTATCCTGATCGGTTTCTTCTTCATGATTAGCCGGAAAAAGGCCATAGGGCAGATGATTGGGTTTCTCGTAATTGAAAACGGAATCTTTATCACCGCTTTCTTTTCCACCCACGGGATGCCCTTTATTGTTGACATCGGCATCTTCATCGATATGATCACCGCAATCCTCATCATGGGCATCATGGTAAGCCGGATCGATGAGAAATTTGAATCCATCAATCTCAATAAGCTTAAAAATCTGAAAGGATAGACAATATGGCACTGTTTTTATGGCTAACGCCGCTTTTCGCGGGGCTGTTGTCAATTATGATCAAGAAAGCAAAGATTCTACATACCGTCAGCCTTCTAAGCTCTCTGACGCTGCTACTGCTTGCCGGATATACTACAAAGCAGGTTCTGCATCAGGGAACGCTGCAATATTCGCGGTTTTGGAGCTTGTTCTATGTAGACTCTCTCAGCGTCATCCTGTTGGATATCGTGGCTGTCATCGGAGTTCTGGTCTCTGTTCACGCCGTCGGTTATCTCAATACGGAGTTGAAAGGCGGGATGCTTAAGGAGAAGAAGATCAGTCTTTTCTATCTGCTCATGCATTTCTTCCTGTTTACAATGATTCTTGCATTAACGGTAAATAATCTGGGCATCCTGTGGATCGCAGTTGAGGGAACAACACTGGCCTCTACCTTTCTGGTAGGCTTTCACAACGACAAACACGCTCTGGAAGCAGCCTGGAAATATGTCATCATCTGCTCCGTCGGCATCGCGATTGCCCTTGTTGGAATTATCTTTCTTCATCTTTCCACTGTCGGCGTAATTGATACAAACCACGCTCTTCAATGGAGCATTCTCTATCAAAATGCGGAAAAGCTGAACAGTCCGGTCCTAAGGCTGTCCTTCCTTTTCGTTATCGTCGGATTCGGAACAAAAGCAGGACTTGCCCCGATGCATACATGGCTTCCCGACGCTCACAGTCAGGCGCCGTCACCGATCAGCGCGCTGCTCTCCGGTGTTCTTCTCAACAGTGCTCTTTATTCAGTCATCAGGATTTTATCCATAGTAAACAGAAATCTGGCTGACAGTCAGTTCACCGGCAGGATTATGATCGGCTTCGGTTTATTGTCTATCATCGTCGCCGCACTGTTCATTCTGACACAAAGAGACTACAAGCGCCTTCTGGCTTATTCCAGCATCGAACATATCGGCATCATCACTCTGGCAATGGGCATTTTTACCCCCCTATCGGTGTTTGCTGGACTGTTTCACATGATCAATCATTCTCTCACCAAGTCAATGCTCTTTCTTGCCTCGGGGAACATTCTGCAGAAATACGGTACCAAAAATAT
Organism: Anaerovoracaceae bacterium; assembly: GCA_963676445.1. Taxonomy (GTDB): domain Bacteria; phylum Bacillota; class Clostridia; order Peptostreptococcales; family Anaerovoracaceae; genus Anoxybacterium. Next base: position 4,454,140 of record OY781100.1, on the reverse strand, counting down.
CGGATCAATCCGAGGTTTGCTGAAGACGCTGCCCGTATCCGGGCCGGTATTTCTCTTGGGCTTGTTTGCGATATCAGGTGCTCCCCCCTTCAGCATTTTCGCCAGTGAGGTAAGCGTCTTTGTATCCGCATTCGCAGGGGATCATCCTGTGTTGGGCGCATTTACAATCCTCATGCTTGCCGTAATCTTTGCCGGAATCGCGGTGACCTTATTCGGTATCTTTTACGGGGAAGCTCTGGATAACGGCAAACCGGGTGAAACCAATTTGCCGGGAACTGCAGCTCTCGTGATTCTGCTTCTTCTGATTACCGCTTCCGGGTTCTATCTTCCCGAAGGGGTGAAGGAGCTGATGACTGCAGCGCAGAAGATCATTATCGGAGGTTAGTTCATGATAAATTTTCAGGATAAGATAACGGAGCAATTCCGTGACGATATCATAAGCAGCGAGTTTCATTCCAATGAACTTTATCTAAAAGTTTCCGCCCAGTCGCTTCGAAAACTGAGTAAAGCTCTGTGCCTTGACTTTGGCTTTCCGCTGATTTCAATGTTCGCTGTGGACGAGAAAGAAAGAAAGAATTGCTATTCGATTTATTATGTTTTTGCAGACAGACGGTCCGGAGGTCTGGTAATCCTCATATTACCTGTTAATCCGGTTCCGGGCGCCTTTGAATCCCTTTGCGACACCATTCCTGCCGCTGCACTGTATGAAAGAGAAATCAAGGACCTTTTCGGCCTTAATCCGATGAAGCATCCGATTCCAAAGCGCCTTGTCTTTCACAGTAACTGGCCAAAAAATTTCTACCCGCTGCGAAAGGAATTCAAAGCAGGATATCAGCCGGAATTCGCCGATGAAAAAATGGAGTTTACAAAGATCAGCGGAGAAGGCGTTTTTGAAATTCCGGTTGGTCCGGTCCACGCCGGAATTATCGAACCGGGTCATTTCCGCTTCAGTCTTGCTGGGGAACCAATTCTGAATCTTGAAGCACAGCTTTATTTTGTGCATAAGGGCATCGAAAAGCTCAGCGAAGGGAAGACCCTGGAGCATGGCTTTTATCTATCAGAACGGATTTCAGGCGATGAGACCTTCACAAACTCCCTGGCCTACTGTCATGCCATCGAGAAAATCGCCGGAATCAAAGTCCCCGACAGGGCTTCCTATACCAGAGTCCTGTTTGCGGAATTGGAAAGGCTGACAAGCCATCTCGGAGATCTGGCTGGAATCTGTCTGGATACCGCTTACGGTTTTGCCGCGTTTCAATTCAGAATGCTCCGGGGCTGGGCTTACAGGGCGGCAGACGAGTTATGCGGCATGCGCTTCCTGCGCAGTGTCAATAAGCCGGGGGGAATTCGAAAGGATTTCGCCGCAGGGAAAGAAAAGAAGCTGATCAAGCTGCTGCTGGAGATAAATAAGGAGCTGTCCGAAACAGAAGCTATCGTGATGCAGAACAGCTTGTTCCTGGACCGTATCGAAAATACGGGTATCCTGAAAAGCAAAACTGCAGAGGACCTCAACGCTTCAGGTCCAGGCGCCCGTGCATCGGGAATTTGCTGCGACGTAAGAAAATCTTTTCCTTATGAAGTCTACTCGTCTCTTGAATTTCATATCCCCGTGCAAACGGACGGCGATGTGAGCAGCAGAATGAAGGTTAAGCTGACTGAGTGCTTTCAATCCGTCTCATTGATGCTGCAGGTGCTGGAAAATATACCACAGGGGAGGATCTCCGAAGAGGTCGGTATCCTTGAGCCCTACCGCTGCGGTTTTGGTATGACGGAAGCTCCGAGAGGTGAAAACGTACACTTTATTATGACCGGCGAAAACAATACCTTGTTCCGATATAAAATCAGGACTCCTTCCTTCTGTAATTGGCCGGCTCTATGCCTTGCTGTTCAGGGAAACATTGTGCCAGATTTTCCTTTGATCAATAAAAGCTTTAATCTTTCCTATGCAGGAAACGACCTGTAAACAAGGAGGAGATATGTTAAATGTAATTAAAAAAATCATACAATATCCTCGTCTGACTCAGACTTATCCCGATAAGCCTGTTGATTCCGGTTTGTTTCAAGGCAAGCCGGTAATACACGCGGAAAAATGCACGGGCTGCGGTGAATGTGCGGTTCGCTGCCCCTCCGGTGCGATCGCAGATGTTGCCAATACCAACCTGTGCGGCATTAATTATGATGCCTGTATTTTCTGTATGCTTTGCGAAGAAGTATGCTCTTATCACGCGATTGAAGTTACAACAGAGTTTGAACTCGCGGAAAAACACAGAGATCTGCTTCATACCACCCCTCTATCTACTGTGTCTAATGAATGCAGGGAAGAGGATTCTTACGAAGATCTAGGCATGAGGTTGAAGCAAAAAATAGAAAAGCGTTTCGGCAGGAGCCTGCAGATCAGAGAGGTTGACTCAGGTTCCTGCAACGGCTGTGATTACGAGATCAATGCGCTGAACAATCCGTTCAACGACATCGAAAGGTTCGGCATCCACTTTGTGGCATCGCCAAGGCATGCTGATATGCTTCTGGTTACGGGCACCGCGGTGAGAAATATGGAACTGGCTCTCTTGAAGACTTATGAAGCGACACCGAATCCCAAGCTTGTTGCCGCGGTAGGCGCTTGTGCCTGCAGCGGCGGCATTTTTCGTGATTCCTACGCGACAAAGAACGGTATCGACTGCATCCTGCCGGTGGATGTTTATATCCCCGGCTGTCCGCCTCGCCCTCATGCTATTTTATACGGCATTTTAAAAGCAATCGATAAAATCTAGCACTCCCGATATAAAAAGGCCGAAACGTCCCGGACATTCCCTCCGGCGTTCGGCCTTCATGTTAACATAATTATTCTATCAAAACGAATAGTTTTCGCCTTGTCTCACTTCTTCCGTGCTTTCACCCAATGTTTTTTTTCTTTATGATCACAGTCTGAATAATCTACTCCCATCGCATTCATCAGGAAGATGAAAATCGGAACCCCGATTAGAAGACCCCATACTTTAAGGTAATGCTCACCCACCAGTAAAATAATAAAAACAAAACATACTGGCAGCTCTGTTTTTGTCGACATCAACTTTGGATTCAGGATGTAGGCTTCAACAGTATGGATCAACAAAACCATCAGGATAACTGCCAGGACTTTACTGATTCCTCCAACATTAAAAGCAATGATGCTAAGCGGTACGAGTGAAATAGCAACACCGGCAACGGGAATCAATCCTAAAAGAAAGATCATGACGCCCAGCCCCATTATCTGCGGAAAATCCAGAACGGTCAGCAATATCATAGATATAATGGAATTGATAAGCGCAATCGTTACTTGGACCTTCATTACTTTGCCAAAGGTTTGAACGAAATTCCCTCCAAAAAGAATCAAATATTCGTAAATGAAGGATATTTTGCTGCAGGACAATCTTTCACCGAATCTTCGAATCTTCTTCTTTTCAAGAAGAAGGAGATAACTCAGTATCAAAGCCAGGAAGAGATTGACGCCAAAGCCTCCGATTCTTGTCATTGCAGTGGCCAGCATCATGCCAGCTTCCGTAAGATATTTATTGAAGTCAATATGGCTCAGTGCGTCGGCCAGTCTTGGGTCCATTGCCTGCTTTAGCGTATTTACATCAAAATTGATCAAGATATTGGCAAGCTCGGTAAACTGCACCGCAAGTCTTGGAATCAGTTCGATGCTGGTAAATATCATGATCAGTATAAATGCAGTATATAGGACGGTAAGGATAAAGCCGTCAGGAACCGGCACCGAAAAAAAATCCCTGCGCTTATTCTGCACAAGTTCAACCAGATGATAAAAAATAAAAGTGATCAGGAAGGTCAGCAATACAAAATCGATCATATACCGAATCGTAACAAAGATCAATATCAATACAATCCATGATATGACTCTTTCTTTTATACTATTGTCTTTTTTTTCTCCGATCTTGTCGGACGTTTCGCCATCCATCGTCATCACTTCCAGTGCTTATATTTCATGACATTCAATTTGTGTCATTCTAATACTATCATACGGCAAAAATCTTTTCAAATATTCATTTGAGATATTTTTCTATTGTTTATCAATATAGGGGTAAATGAAGCTGAATCCTTGCTTTCTATAAAGAAAATTTTCTACAGTCGAAAATATTCCAAACGCTTTATAAGTGCAGCTTTCCATTCAGATGCTTATTGAGCGCAGCGGTAACAATGCTGAGAATGCGGATTCCGACAGCGGATATCACAACGATTTCACTGCCTTTCAGTTCATCATGCCAGGCTTTCAAATAGAGATTCTTACCTACACCGCTAATTTCAACCGGCCCTTTCTCAGTTAAGGAAAATCCCTTAATCCGGTAAGTATGTTCTGCTATATCTTCCAGGAATTCTTCTAAATCGGCGAACTGCAGCGGATCATCTGCGATCAGCACCAAGGTGTTCGGTCTTGATTCAAAGGTGTTTGTGGTTTCTTTACTTTCCTTCCCAAAGACTTTCATGGAATCCACAATTTCACGAATATTGACACGGCAAAATGAGGTTACGAAGATCTGTGTCTTTTGATTGATCTCATGGATGCGCTCAGAAATTTCAACGATCACGCTTTCCTCTACCAGATCTGCCTTATTAATTATCATTACGTCTCCGTACTCCACCTGGCGGTGAATTGCCGGAAGCAGCTCAAGAAGATCAAGAAAATTCTCTCCATCCACAACGCAGAGCGCACCTCTGTAATGATAGGATTCTCCTGTTTTTTGACCGATTCCCTTAATAATCTGAGGCATATTGACCGGGTCCGCAAGACCCGATGCCTCTATAAAAAGATAGTCGAGCTCCGAGTGAGAAAGCGCGATAAGACTGTCAACAAATTTATCCTTAATACATGCGCAAAAGATGGAACCGTTTGAAAGTTCCGCCATCTCAATACCGTCTTTTTCAATAAGCCTTGCGTCTATGTTGATCTTTCCGAACTCATTGATGATTACGCCTACTTTTTTATCTTTATAAGCTTGAAGAATAGAAGTCAATAGGGTAGTTTTTCCCGCTCCCAGGAACCCCGTCAATAATATCAATTCAATCATTACATCACTTGCTTTCTTCCAGTATGGTACGGTCCTCGTCAATGTTGGTTTTTATAACAGCCTGACAGAATGCACAGTTCTTATATTCCGCCCTGCAGCTTTTACAGTCGGAAGCCGGCAATTCGGTGTCATCATCAACCACTACGAAAAACCCAGCGCAAGATTTCAGCGGCAGCATCAAACTGCTGCTGCGAGCAACGACTCCTATTGCCTCCCCATTCAGCAGCTCAAAAAATTTACTTACCTGATCAACGCCCATGCCATAAAAACCCGGTCCAAAAGAGTCAAGCAAGGATAATTTCGCCTTCGGTTCCGTTTGACCAGCGGGATCATCCGAATTTAAGCTAAACCTTTTAATGTATTTTTTCAGCACTTCCAAACCGGCATCGATATAAGCCGTTCCCCAAATATCGGCGTAAAGCTGATCCAGGATTGGTTCCTCATCGCCCAGTTCCAACGTTCCCGCAGTCAGGATATATGCGTAAATCCCTTTCACATGAGCGGGATTTAAACGTTGAAACGCATTGCATTCAAATTTGACTCCATCCAGCTCTGCGGTGTTTCCGCTGATAACATTTCCCTGAAAAAAGGAAATAACCGCTTTCAAATCCAGTTTATCCTTGATTCTCTCCTTGATCTCCATGCCCTGCTTCAACATCCTGCGATACTTCTCGCCTTCCCTGTTCAAGCCGCCTATTCTATTAAAATATTCCATGGCAAAGGCATCTGCATCCGCCATGGAAATTTGAATCACATAATTCTTCATTTAACTATTTCTTAGCATACTTTTCAACTTCAGCGATAAACTCTTCCCTGCCCGGTATCATTGAAACCCATTTAACTTCCCCGTTTACACACATTGTTGGAAGATTGGTAAGTCCCATTTTTCTGATTCTTGCGATGTCTTCTTTTATAGTATACTTGTAAACCGTATAATCCGCAATATTCTTTATCTCATCATACGCGTCAACGACGCTGTTCAGCATGTAGGTGCACGCTGCACACTGGTCCGGATCAAGCAGAAATAATTCGATCAGCACTTTATCAAGATTCGCGTAATCGGGCAGTTCCACCTCAATGTCATCAACCACAGTTTGATAGTTCTCAATCAGCTTTCTGGCTTCATCAGGATGTTTTACAGCGTTGGTCGCCGCAATGGTGTTTTCAATCGGCGTATCATAAGGCATGTCGCAGCCCGGGCTGATGATGAGATTATGATGGTCAAGGCTGTCAATCAATTCAATAACAGTCTTCATGTTATCTTCCTGCGTCCCGTGCAGCATGGTCGTGGTTAAAGGAATATTTCCTCCGATCGATATATTATAGCGGTCAGTAATTTCCTTTGCCTTCGGTAGATTGACATTTTCGTCCACAGAAATTCCGTCCGGGTCCATTTTACACATAACTTCGATCTGGTTGGTAGCATTGCCGCATACAAAGAAGCAGGAATACGCGCCTTTTGCTCTGATAAAGTCAAACACCGCCTTAAAAGGTTCAGAAAGCATCTTTTCAATATGCTTTGGAGAAATCTGACTAACGAGTGGATCAACTACAGCGATTACGTCCATTCCCGCTTCGATATACATCTCGGCCATTTTACATGCAACCTCAGCACAAAATCCGACCAAGCCCCTGACATAATCCTGATTTTTCATCATATCCATGAAAATATTGCTGCCTCTGAGATGAGATGCAAGCGTGAATGGCCCACAAATCAGTCCATACAAAGCAACTTCATCGCCGATCTTTTCTTTCACTTCCCTCATTGCATCCAGAATCATCGGAATTCTTCCCGATTCCTCTGTAGGAATCTTGCAGGTGCATGGAAGGTCATTCCCTTCAGCAAAGGGGTGGGACTTAACTGAAGGCGGATTATTCTTTGCCCAAAGCAAATCACAACCCAAGATCTCCGCCTCCACCTGAAGATCAAAAAGCACAGGCATACCGTCCGGTGTATACAGCTTTTTCACTTCCAATAACGATTCCACCAGCTTATCCGCATCGGTAAGCAGCTCCTCTGCGGTATAACCCTTCAGTTTACCAGCATGTACCCCGGCAAATGGTACCCAGGGAATTGAATCGGTTGTTTCATGTCGCAGTGTTTTGAAAATAAGCTCTTTACTCATAATCGATACCTCCGAGTATATTTAATTTAATTATAAAGAAAGCCTTCTGCGATTGCTAGAAGGCTTCTTAGTAATATTGCGATTTTATTTATTTATTTTTGTCATTTAACAATAACACGTGACTTATTTATATAAGATATTTTTTATTATAGGATTTTTTTTAGGTTATTGACAATACCATTTTATAGGGTGAATCCCAGCATTGCAGCTGTACCGATCTCAAGATAGTCGTGGATAAGCCTTCCTTCGTATTCAGTCCGAGTTTCCTCATCAAAGGACAAAGGAATTCCGGGAGCGGCAATCCACGCATCTGGATGAAGCATCCCGCTGTGAATCCAGCTGCCCTGGGAAGTGGCGTCGATTACCAGTTTAAAACGCTTCATATCTTCTTCCTTTTCAAGGAGAGTTGCCCCGCTCCAGCCCATGGCTTTTAAGCGATTTTCATCAACATCATAACCGGTCACACGAATTCCTCTTTTCAGCAGACGTTTTAAAAACTCCTGTCCCAAAATGCCAAAACCCAAAAGCAAAACCTCATTACCGATCAAAGGTCCCTGCGCTTCTTCCAGTGCGGTCAGATACCCCGCCGCAGTCGCCGCATTATTGTCTGTCATCTTTTTTCTATTCAGATTAAAAGATATATAGCGGTCGTCATCCGCCATAAAGATAATATCGGCCTCTCTTTTATGTGCTTCAAAGATACCGCTGACGTCGCAGCATTCCGTTATAAAGCTTCTGAAACCCACGGTGCTTGTGACAGCGGCTACAGATTCAGCAAATGATCCGATGATTCCTTCCCCTGAGGTTACAGGTACAACTCCGACCTTGATCTGCCGCGCTGCTCTTTCGATGTCCGATATGGACCAGCCGCTAGACTTCGCTGCAACAGCAACATAGCTCAACCCGGTTATCTGCTTCAGTCCTGCCTCCTTTTCCCGTACCTTATCCTTGATGTCTTCTATCCATTCCGTTATTAATCGAGTCATATTCTTCTCCACCTATAAATTTACAAGTCTCTCATAACCATGTCTGTCCTCACGTTCCGAAGCCATTGCTTTTCGCAACATCGTTCAATCTTATATAGAGTACCGTTTTTCTGGTTTTTTGTCTATCTTATTCTTCTATTTTATTTCTATTTTTTATAATTTCCAAGGCTTTTTCCAGCCTCCACCGCATCTTCGGTATAAACGTCAGCGCCGATCCGATTTGCCCAGCACAGCGTACAAGGCGCTCCGCTGACCCCTGTTCATTCGGGAAGTAATGCTTCACATTGTAGGTATTCCAGCTTATTTATTATACAACACCTGATTCAATTTAAAAAGAACTATTATGGGGCCGCGAAAACCGATTATCCATCATAGAATTGATTTTTGTTATTATCGGAGTATTTTTTGTAATATTATCATTATTAATTGTTGAATTCTCTGATACATGCTATAATTTTATAAATATTATTATATGTTTTATGGATATATTTTGGAGGAGTATATGGAGCGGTTTACGTTGCCTCAAACTGTCAAAAGCGGGATTCCGGAATTAGCGGATAAACTGGAAGAAGCAATACAGGCCTTCTGCGGTATCAGCAACATACCCGTGACCTTTTTTAACACCCATGGAAAGATAGAATGGGAGTGCCATAAACAAAGCAAGTTCTGCAATTTTTTTGACGTATACCAGGACCCGCAAAGCGTTTGTATGAAAAATCTGCTCTCATCCTCAAAGCTGGCCGCTCAGCTGGGGGAACCCTATGTATTTGTATGTAAAGCCGGTCTTGTTAAAATTGCAGTTTCACTGATCATCAATGGTCAGGAAATGGGCTGCTTTATGGCGGGACCCATCATCATGGGCGGATTGAAGGAAAGCGTCATCGCCAACGTCTTTTCTTTAAACAGTATTCATTTGAACTCTTATCCCAAAATCATATTGTTTATGCGCGGAATGAAGGGATTCATGCCAAAAGAGGTTTCCCATCTTTCTGTTCTTCTTGGAAACTCCATACTGGCAGCGATCACACCCAACATGGATTACTCCAGTATCAACAGTCAGTACAAGGAGCAAAGACGAATCGGAGAAAATCTTCAGAAATACAAAAAAGAAAATAAAGCAATGCCTTACCCTTATGAATTAGAGGATAAGCTCATCGAAAGTGTAAAAGACGGTGATGTGATTAGCAGTCTGGATATTTTAAAAAGACTTCTCGGTGAGATTTCTTTGATCGAAGCCGGAGATCTATCTGCAATTAAGACGAAGGTGTTGAGCATCTGCACGATATTAACACGCACGGCATCGGAACGAACCAGCCTTTCGCAGGAAAAGTCGGAATCCTTTTTCTATGAGATGAACATCCTGAACCAGGCAGTCAGCTATCAGGAATTGTCAATCCTGGCCACAAACCTGATTGAAGGCATCACCCGGGAGTTTTCATCAAATGCCTATTCCGGCAGTTCTCAAATCATCAAGCTGGCGATCCAGAATATCAATGAAAATTACAGAAATAAAATTTCATTGAAAGCAGTGGCAGATCACCTGCATACGAATCCTTCCTATCTTTCCACCTTATTTAAACAGGAAATGGGGAGTACCTTTACCGATTACCTGAACCAGGTTCGCATTAACAAAAGCTGTGAACTTCTGGCGGATTCAAAGCTCAGTCTCATCGATATATCGATCCAGTCCGGCTTTGATGACCAGAGTTATTTTACGAAGGTCTTCCGGAAAATAAAGGGTACCACGCCGAAGGATTACAGAAAAAGCTGCACAAAATAAAACAGACGGTTACCCGTCCGTTGATGTATACGTTCTCACTCAATCGATCCTTTCAGCCTTTCGCTGTGTGTTTCATCCACTTCGGGCAAAAAGACAGGCCTACGCCCACCATCAACACATTGACTCCCTGCATAACAAACAGGATTCCCACCAGCATGACCGGTGAAAAGTTAAAGAGCACCGTATTATAAAAAGAATAAAATCCGATGAACGTTCCCAAAGCACCTAAAGCAACCGGCCAACACCAGGGCTGTATTCCCGATTTCATTCTGGGCAAGCCTTCGACAATCCGCATGATTCCGGAAAGCATAACCCATAGACCAAAGAATACAGGAATCGCCGCATCTGCCGTAAGCTGATTACTCAAAACAATTATACCAAGAAGAATGCCCGAGATCCCTTCAACAAGAAGCAGGTCTGATACCCCTCTTCTTCTCCCTATCCATACGTACGCCAAGATGCCGCTGGCTCCGGAAAACAACATCGCACAACCAAGCACAAAAGCAACAGAAAAAAATGTCGCTCCGGGTGTTGCAAAGCAAAAGATACCTGTCAGGATTAATATAACACCTGCTGCAATTTTAAATATTCCCACGATAGACCTCCTTGCGCAGAAATGATATTTCTATATTTATCGGATTATGTCGAACAATTTATTATATTATTTAAAAGCACTACCGTCAATCGTCTTCCGTTTCATCGTACAAATCGATCCCGATATCATTTTTCAGTATTCCTCCGAAGGTAATGGAACTGCCTCCATACTTTTTACGGATCGCATCCAAGGTCCTTTCAACGGACTCCGATTTTTCTCTGTCTTCTTGGTCAGCGGAAAAAATGCTGAGCTGTTCCGCCTCTCTCTCGTCAGTAAGGCTGATCCCCGTTACGGTCAGCATACGGATTGGATCTCTCATGTTCCAATATTTGAGAATTAATTCTACTGCCGCTTCACCAATTTCATCGGCCAGGTTTGTAGCCGGCGAAACCTGTCTCTGACGGGAAATGGTTTTGAACATCGGATCTTTGATATCTACCTTTACTCCTTGGCACTTCATTTCATACTTCCTGAGCCTGCCCGCTACTGTATCAGACAGCGCCAGAATTGCAGTTTGAATATCGTCAAGGCCAATCAGATCCCGTTTAAAGGTCATGCCGTTTCCCACGGATTTGATTTTCTGCCGTTCATAATACAAGCTAACCGGGCTGTCATCAATGCCGTTTGCATAATCATGAATCACCGAGCCTTGCTTGCCGAGCATGACATTAAGCAGATTCCTGTTATATACGGCAAGATCTCCAATCGTTTTTACCCCTGCTTTTACCAGTTTTTCTGCAGTGACTCCCCCCACAAAGAAAAGCTCCCGAACCGGCAGCGGCCATAAAATATGCTTATAGTTTTCTCTTGTAATCTCCGTCGTTGCGTCGGGCTTTTTATATTCGCTCCCCATCTTCGCAAATATTTTGTTATAGGAAACTCCTACCGACAGAGTCAGTCCAAGCTCTTTTTTGACGGCCTCCCTGATCTCATCTGCGATTTTTTTACCCGATCCAAAGAGTCTGATGCTTCCGGTCACATCAAGCCAGGATTCATCAATGCTGAAAGGCTCGATCCTGTCTGTGTACCGTTCATAAATTTGATTGATCAACCCCGAATAGCTCCGATACTTTTCATGATGAGGCCGAACCAGAATCAAACCGGGACATTTTTTTTTCGCCTGCCAGACCGTTTCAGCCGTAACAACACCTAAGGCCTTAGCCTCTTCACTTTTTGCCAATATAATACCGTGCCGATTCTCCGGATTACCGCAGACCGCCACAGGTTTACCCTTTAACTTCGGCAGCGCCAGCAATTCCACCGACGCGTAAAAACCATTCATATCACAATGCAATATCGTTCTGTCCATGGGTATCAACACTCCTTGCCAACTGAGGCTATCTATATTTTACACTAGCAAATAAAACACCGCTAGTGTATAATTAAAAGTACGATCGCAATTGTTATGTAGAAAAAGGGATGGAGAAAAATGAAAAATGTAATGGTCTGCGTCACGCAGCAAAAAAACTGTGATCGGTTAATCCGGTTTGGAAACGACTTCCTTGGCAAGAGTCATGGAGAACTTTTTATCATACATGTGGCTCATTATGATTTTAATTTTCTGGGCAACACAAAAGAGGGGGAAGCACTGGAATATCTTTATGAAAAAGCACTGGAATACGGTGCAAATCTGACCGTGGTACGTTCCAGCGATATTTTGGAAACGCTCATTGATTTAGTCGAGAAAAACAAAATTACGCATGTCGTTGTCGGCGAGTCCGGAGAGGCCGAAACCAACAGCAACATGGTACGGCGGATAGAAAAACGGCTTGCAAGCAAGGCCGAGCTGGTCGTGATTCCGTCCTAGCCGAACATAAATAGAAGGAGGGGTTATCTTCCCTCCTTTTTTCATATCATCCTATCCTAATTTCTTGAAATAAGTAATTTCCAGGCGATCATGATTTTCTATCCTGACACCTACGCTTTTCACATTTAAATCGTATTTCCGACAATGTGAATTCGCATCATATTCGTCATTCCCGCAACGCCTACCGGCACGCCCGCGGTTATAACAACGAGATCCCCTTTGGCAATAAATCCCTCTTTTACCGATCTGTCAATCGCATCAATAAATACGTCTCTTTCCGTTTGAACCGGCGATGATACAAGAGGGCTGACTCCCCAGACCAAAGATAACTGCCGCGCAATCTGAGCCGTAGATGCAAATGCAATAATTGGTGTTCTGGGCCTGAATTTCGACACAACTTTGGCCGTAACTCCCATGGCCGTAGGCGTTAATATCGCAGTGGCTTTCAGACCGTTGGCGCTTGAGCAGGAGGAATAGCCGATGGCGTCGGTTTGACAAGATTCTTTCGCGCGGCTTCTTTCTCTTAAAATACCGTCATAATTTAAATTCGCCTCAGTGGCTTCTGCAATATCCACCATCATCTGAACGGCTTCTACCGGATATTTTCCCGATGCAGTCTCTCCTGACAGCATGATTACGTCTGTTCCGTCATAAATAGCATTGGCAACATCGGCCACTTCTGCCCTTGTCGGCCGCGGATTTCGGATCATCGAATCCATCATCTGGGTTGCAGTAATAACCTGTTTCCCTTCATAGTTACAGAGCCTGATAATCTTTTTCTGGATCATAGGAACTTGTTCTGCAGGAATTTCAACACCAAGGTCTCCTCGGGCAACCATAATGACATCGGACACGGCTACGATCTCATTGATATTATCAACGCCTTCTTTATTCTCAATCTTTGAAATAATCTTTACGTGATCTCCTGCGTGCTCCTTTAAAAAGTTTCTCATTTCTTCCACATCGGCGGCTTTTCTCACAAAAGATGCCGCTATAAAATCAACGCCCTCACGGATACCAAATTCAATGTCTTTCTTATCCTTATCCGTTATGGCAGGAAGCTTTACGGTAACACCCGGAACATTGATGCTCTTGTGATCCTTGATTTCACCGCCGTTTTCAACGGTACAGATAATTTCTTTATCCTTTATCTCCTTTACAGACAAGCCGATCAGACCGTCGTCAATGAGAATTTCATCACCCGGCTTTACATCCCCGATTAATCCTTTATAGGAAACGGAACACTTTTCTCGCGTTCCCTGTACATCCTCCGTGGTCAGAATAAACTGCTGCCCCTCAACCAAATTGACGACGTTTTCAACAAATTCTCCCGTTCTGATTTCTGGTCCCTTAGTATCCAAAATGATTGATATTGGTAAATCTAATTCTTCCCGCAGCGCCTTCACCAGATCCATTTTACGCTTCTGTTCTTCATGATCACCATGGGAGAAGTTCATCCTTGCAGCATTCATTCCCGTTAGCATCATCTCTTTCAGCGTTTCCCTGTCCTCGCAGGAAGGTCCTATGGTACAGATAATTTTTGTTTTTTTCATATTATATTCTCCAAATCTATATTGACATAATTTCAGCAAGCTCCATCAGTGATTTGTCATGGCAACCCTTCATATTCAAAGCTTCTTCCAGCTCATAATAGATGATGGTATCGCCTTTGACTCCAACAGCCTTGCTGGTCATGCCCTCTTCCAGCAGCAATTCCACTGCCTTATATCCCATTCTTGTTGCCAGCATTCTGTCTCTTGCGGTGGGAGATCCACCGCGTTGAATATATCCCAGCACGACGACTTTCGTCTCCATGCCGGTTCTTTCTTCAATTGTCTTTGCCACTTCATCGGTGCACATCTCAACACCCTCAGCTCTTAGAATGATGCTGTGCATTTTTCCTCTGTTTTTTCCCTGAATCAGGGTTCTGCAAATCTTATTCATATCAACCGGCTCTTCCGGAATTAAAATGCTCTCGGCGCCGCCTGTCAACCCTGCGTAAAGGGCGATATCTCCGCATTTCCTGCCCATTACCTCAATTACAGTACTCCTCTCATGGGAGGACGAGGTATCCCGGATATTGCCGATGGCGGAAAGCACCGTATTGACCGACGTATCAAAGCCGATGGTATAGTCTGTATAAGCCAGATCATTATCGATGGTTCCCGGCAGACCGATGACGGTAATTCCAGCTTTCGTCAGTTCAAGTCCGCCCCGGAACGATCCGTCGCCTCCTATCACGACAAGCCCTTCTATTTCAAAATTCTGAAGCATATCAACGGCTCTTCGGAACCCCTCCGGGCTCATAAACCGTTTGCTTCTTGCCGTTTTCAACCATGTTCCACCCCGCTGCAGAGTATCGGAAACCGAACCGACGGACAATTCCTTGATTTCTCCGTTGATCAGTCCTTCATAACCTCTCTCGATTCCATACACTTCCACTTTATTATAGATAGCTCCCCTCACTACCGCACGGATAGCGGCATTCATCCCAGGAGCATCTCCTCCGCTTGTCAATACTGCGATTCTCTTCACGATAACTACCTCCTATGAGTGATATTTTTATCTTCAACGAATATTTTCCTGTCCAACCAGCCTCGACAGCTTCCTTCTGAAATTTTCATCCGGATTAACCCATAAATCCGATTTTGTTTTGTATCTTTTACCGGAAGCAGCCGAGTCGATAATCACTGGTATGTCTCCTTTATGCTCCATAATGATTGCTCTTAATTTCGCCAATGCCAAAGTTTCATCCAGTTCATCCGGTATGGTTATTTTTACAATTCCCGAAACGGGATCGCAGTTGAAATCATTGATGCCAAAAATCTTATCCGCCAGAAGCTTCGGTTCTTCCTCTTCCTTAAAGTTAATGGTTCCTTTTACAACGATCACGCCGTCATTCTTAAGAAGATGGAGAGAGGCTTCGTAAATATTTGGAAATACCACCACTTCCGTAGTGCCATAAAGATCTTCAAGCTGTAGGAACGCCATCATTTTATTCTTCTTTGTTATCAAAGTTTTTTTAGAGCTGATCATCCCTGCCATGGTTGCAGTCATTCCGTCTTGAATGTCCGTGTTTCCCTCTGCATGCATCAAGTCATCCGAGGTAACGGTCGCTATTTTTTCAATTTTATCACCATAATCCGATAGCGGATGCCCTGTCAGATAAACCCCCAGCATCTCTTTTTCCATGGCCATGAGAATATCCTTTGAGAAATTCGCCACATCAGGTAAATGCCCTGATAGTCCGGATGTCTTCATGCTGTCTGCGTTCATCTGGAACAGAGAAAGCTGTCCCTCAATGTTTTTTCTTGAATTATTTTGCGCCGATTCGATCAAACTTTCATATACTGACAGATGCTGCGCGCGATTTTCATTCAGGCAGTCAAACGCCCCTGCTTTAATCAGGCTTTCAATGGCTTTCTTATTGATTTCGTGTATGTCGATATGATTGATAAACTGGAAGATATCTTCCGGTTCACCTTTTTCCTCTTTCATTCTTGCGATTGCATCGATTACACCTTCCCCGACATTTTTAACACCAAGGAGGCCAAAACGGATCTTTCCGTCTTTTACGGTAAATTTTTTGCTGCTCTCATTGATATCGGGAGGCAGGACCTGAATCTTCATTTCATTGCAGTTTCTGATATATTTTGCAATCTGAGCGGAATCTCCGATCACGCTGGTCATAAGCGCTGCCATAAATTCCACCGGATAATAGGTCTTCAGCCAGGCCGTCTGATATGCCAGTACCGCATAGGCGGCGGCATGGGATTTGTTGAAAGCATACTCTGCAAAGCTGATCATCTGATTGTAGATCTCTTTTGCTGCCTTTTCCGGGATACCATTTCTGACACAGCCTCTGATTTCAACTTCCCCGTCGGGGCCATCCTTGCCATATACAAAGTATTCCTGTTCCTGGAGCATGATATCCATCTTTTTTTTACCCATGGCTCTCCTTACAAGATCGCTCCTGCCATAAGTGTACCCAGCTAAGTCACGTACAATCTGCATAACCTGCTCCTGATAAATCAGGCAACCGTAAGTAACGGAAAGAATCGGCTCCAGACTGGAATGGATGTATGCAATTCCTTTCGGATTTTTTTTGTTTTCAATATAAGTAGGGATCGAGGCCATCGGTCCGGGACGGTAAAGAGCGTTTGCCGCCACGATATCTTCAAAGCAGTCCGGTTTCAGGTTTTTCAGAAACTGTGTAATTCCCGAACTTTCAAATTGAAATACGCCCTGTGTGTTCCCGCTGCCAAAGAGTTCAAAGGTTGCCTTATCATCCAATGACATTCTTGAAAAATCGATCTTAACGCCATGGTTTTGTTCAACAAGTTCTAAAGCGTCCCTGATTACAGTCAGGTTTCTGAGTCCGAGAAAGTCCATCTTTAATAGTCCAAGTTCTTCGATGGTCCCCATTGTAAACTGAGTACTGATTCCCTTGTCTGCTAGATAAAGAGGAACATATTCGTGAATGCTCTTCTTAGAAATAACAACACCCGCTGCATGTGTGGACGCATGCCTCGGCATACCTTCCAAAGCCTTTGCCGTATCTAAAAGTTCCCTGACGCGTCTGTCCTCTTCATAAGATGCTCGAAGCTCAGGGTTCATATCCAACGCTTTATCGATGGTCATTTTCAAATCAAAGGGAATCGCTTTTGCAATCACGTCAACTTCACCATAGCTCATGTTCATCGCCCGGCCTACGTCTCTGACTGCAGCCTTAGCCTTCATTGTTCCAAAGGTAATGATCTGCGCTACTTTATCCGCACCGTATTTTTCGATTACGTAATTGATAACCTCCTGGCGTCTTTCATAGCAGAAATCAATATCGATATCAGGCATACTGATTCGTTCCGGGTTCAAGAAACGTTCGAAAATCAAACTGTTTTTAATGGGATCGATATCAGTAATCTTCAGCGCATAAGCGACAATGCTTCCTGCTGCGGAGCCTCTTCCCGGTCCCACCATAATGCCGTTCTTTCTTGCGTAGTTGATAAAATCCCATACAATCAGAAAATATTCTACATAGCCCATGGCTACAATGGTATTCAGTTCATAGTCAAGCCTTTCCTGAAGTTCGTCGTTGAGTTCTCCGTAACGATCCTGCATGCCCGCTGCACAGAGCTCCCGAAGGTATGTTTCATTCTGCTTTCCATCCGGCGCTGAAAATTCAGGCAAATGAATCTGCCCAAATTGAAATTCCACATTGCATTGATCAGCAATCTTATGTGTATTTTCAATTGCCTCCGGAAATTCAGAAAAGAGCTGCTCCATTTCCTGCTGAGATTTTAAATAAAACTGGTCGTTGGGAAATCGCATCCGATTTTCTTCGTCAACTGTCTTCGCTGTCTGGATGCACAACAGTACGTCGTGAGGAATTGCATCCTCCCTTTTTACATAATGCACGTCGTTGGTCGCAACAAAAGGAATGCCTGTCTCTTCCCGCAACCGCTTCATGTCCGGCAGAATTCGAAGCTCTTCTTCCAGCCCCTGATCCTGAAGTTCCAAATAAAAATTACCTTCTCCAAAAATATCCAGCAGTTCCAGCGCTTCCTTCTTCGCTCCCGAATAATCGCCATTCATCAGCTTCCATTGAATTTCACCGGCGAGGCAGGCGCTCAATGCAATGATTCCTTCACGATAGGTCCTCAGAACCTCGTGGTCAATTCTGGGTTTATAATAAAAGCCCTCAGTATAACCGGCTGATACGATTTTCATGAGATTACGGTATCCCGTCTCGTTTTTTGCCAGCAGCACCAGATGTCCCTGTCGCTTGTCCTTTTCGGCATCCTTATCTCTCATCGTACGGGCGGCAGTATATACCTCACAGCCGATAATCGGCTTAATGCAGTTTTTCTTCGCTTCCTTGTAAAAATCGACAACACCGAACATCGCACCGTGGTCCGTTATGGCTATCGCTTCCATTCCTAATTCTTTCGCGCCGGCGATCAGGTCCTTGATTCGTGCTGCGCCGTCAAGAAGGCTATATTCTGTATGTACATGAAGGTGAGTAAATGTCATCTTTTTTCCTTTTCTTTTCCCTTCAGAAAGTTCTCTTTTTTCTTCTTATAGTTACCCCTATTTCTCCACTCTTATTTTACCACAGATACAAAACGACGCATACAGAAAAGTGTCATACGAAGCGAATTACTGCGTTAAAACTATGTTAAAAAACACCGTCCTTTCTTTGGATTCCTTTATCACATTATTAAATCAGCGCATATACTAAAATAAAACTTTTCCTGAGGTGACATACATGGCATTCGAATCCTTTGATACACGAGAGCTTTTTGCACGACTAATTCAGTGTGAAGCCGGAGGAGAGGGAGAAGACGGAATGCGGGCAGTAGCCACTGTCATTATGAATCGGGCAACCATACCCTTCGGAGAATTTGCAAGGATAAGCCAAGGCGGAAACGTAAGAAATATTCTCGAACACGCTGGACAATTTGTATGCATGCAAACTTCCATCGGAGGAGTGTATAATCCGCAGAACGTCAACAATATGAATCCTACAGCTGAACACTACGCAATTGTTGATTGGGCGCTGGCAGGCAATAAGCTGAGCGGGGTTGATAACGCTCTTTTCTTCTTTAATCCGTACAGCCCTCAATGTCCTCCATACTTTCCAACCAATGTAGGTGTTATTCATACAAGAGTGGGAGATCATTGCTTTTATATCCCCACTCAATATTATGCGAATACTTGATCAGAAAGGAACGCTAAGCTATGTTTGACTGTAATCTTATAAAATCCAGAGTACAAAAAATGCAGGAAGAACAATTGCCTCAGATGCCGGCATCATCTGCAAATCCGGAAACTGTACCAATCTATCCGCTTTTACCGCCTACCATTCATCTACCGTCTCAAAGCTCGCCGACAATCCAAGTTCCAAGCAATCCTTTGCTTCCACCCGAATCCCGCCAGACACTGGATTATGAAAGTCTGCAGTATTTAAACGGCTTCTTAAGAACGCAAATCGGAAAATATGTCGAGGTTGAGTTCCTGGTTGGAACAAGCAATCGGGTTATGAGATCCGGCAGATTAATCGGTATGGGCATCAATTATATCCTGCTGCTTGATATTGAGACGCAAGATATTATCGCTTGTGATTTCTACAATATAAAATTCGTCAAATTCTATTACCGCTCAACCGCATCGGCAACAGTATAAACATTACCGTTATTTTTTTGTTCTGAAAACCAGACGCTTGAGTTTCTCTTTATCATAGGGATATACAGGGAATAAATAGGAAGTGCCAACGATATTTTTCGTTTTTACCAAAACGATCAGATTGATCAGCAATGCGATGATCGCTCCCCATAATCCAAGAATTGCAACTCCGATCAACACGAGGATCCGCATAAATTTTATCGCATAACCGAGTTCGATGCTGGGCTGCGTAAAGCCGGCTAAGGCAAGAACTGCCATACATAATATCGTCTGAGGAATGAACCAGCCGGTATCAACTGCAAATTGTCCTAAAATCAAAGCGCCAATTACAGATAGCGACATCCCCATAGAGCTGGGCGTATTCAGCGATGCAAGCTTCAGCGCATCAATTGCAAATTCAAGCAGCAAGAACTGTACAAACAGAGGAATTGCATAACCCTCATCCGGTATGAAAAACTCCAGTCTGGGATGAACGGGAATGTAACCCTCCGCCAAAAGCAGATAAGCTGGAGTCAACAGGATAACGGTTATCATATTGATGATTCTAAGCAAGCGGAAATAGTTTCCCGTAATAAGAGGGAAATAATAATCATCCGTATCCTGTAAAAAGTCGAAGATACAGGTTGGAATCAGCAATGCCGTAGGGCTGTTATCCACCAGAATGGCCAGCTTTCCTTCCGTCAGATGAGCAGAAATCACGTCAGGCCTCTGACTGTATCTTACCTTGGGAAAAGGGCTGAGCCATTGGGATTTTCCGATGGCCTCCACCAGACTCTGTTCTCCGACAGTCAATGTATCCTGATTGATCTTCGACAGCTTTTCCTGCACTTTTTTCAATACGCCAGTGTCAACAGTACCATCGACATAGGCGATACATACATCTGTCTTTGAAACTGACCCGATGGTATACATTTCAAAAATAAGTCTTGGATCTCTAATTCTCCTTCGAATCATGTTTGTATTAAAAAGGATGGTTTCAACAAAGCCGTCTTTCGGCCCGCGTAAGGATTTTTCCTTTTCCGGCTCCTGAACGCTACGCGCCGGATAGGTTCTTAAATCCATGATGATTGCTTCTGAATATCCGTCCACAAACATGACCGTCAAACCGGTTAACAGCGCTTTAATCATTTTATCGGTGTTTTTTTCAGTCACAGCCGGTCCGAAGGGAACTTGATACTTGATAAAGTCCAGAGCGGTCTTTCTTTGCTCCATATCGTGTTTTGAGGCCTGTAAAAAAACAGCGATGATTTGTTCCTGAATTTCAGATTGCAGAAAGCCGTCAATAAAATACAGGTAAGACTCTTTTCCGCCGATCACCAGATTTCTTTCATTAATATCAAAGCTCTGCCCGACAGGCAAAGCTTTTCTAAAATAATTAATATAGTCGTCAAATTTATTAATTTCCATACCGATTCTCCCTTTGCCAATATAATGTTCGCGACTATTTTTTCCAAAGGGGAATTTTTTATTCTGATTCTCATGTAATATCTGTCAACGTACACAGTATATACGAAGGTACTCTTCCATTCTTTTTTTCGTTTCATCATCAATAACGATTCTGCCGTCGATTTCTGTTTGTGAGAGTCTGTCCAGAATATCCAAAACAGTGATGATCGGATATGTTGGAATTCCAAATTCTTCTTTGAGCTCCTGAATCGCCGTCTTGCTTCCTGTTCCGCGCTCCATTCTGTCAACCGAAACAACCAGACCATCCACGGATACGCCAAAATGATTAAGGATCGGCAGGCATTCCCGCATGGCAGTACCTGCAGTTATGACATCTTCCACAATCAATACTGAATCTCCGGGCTTAAGCTGATAGCCCATCAAGGAGCCTCCTTCGCCATGGTCCTTGACCTCTTTTCGGTTGGTACAGTAATTGATCTCTCTTTCGTATTTTTCCGCCATTGCAATTGCCGCCGCAACGGAAATAGGAATCCCCTTGTATGCCGGACCAAAAAGTGCTGTAATGTCTTTCCTGATGTTTGCTTTTTTCATATTGTCGATAATGCAGTCAGCATAAAACCCCCCCAGCATTGACAGCTGTTTCCCTGTCTTATAGTTTCCCGTATTGATAAAATAGGGGGATTTTCTTCCGCTTTTTGTTGTAAAGTCACCAAAGGTCAATACGCCCGCACGGACCATGAAATCGATAAAATCATTTTTATAATTCATACTATCTCCTTTTCTGATTTGACTTGAAAGACAATCAAAGTAAAACTTCCCTGAGTTCCTGAAGACTACGGTATCCGTTTTCCTCCATAAAATCAATTAGTTCTCTCTTGATTCTTACCGGCGCTGCGGGATCAACAAGCGCAGCGGTACCAATAGAAACAGCATTTGCTCCGGCCATAAAAAATTCAACCACATCTTCACCCGTCATGATACCTCCCAGTCCAATAATCGGTATCTCAACAGCACGTCTTACCTGATAGACCATCCGAATGGCAACCGGTTTAACAACCGGGCCTGAAAGTCCCCCCATCCGGTTCCAAAGAACAGGCTTTTTCCTGTAAATATCGATCTTCATGCCGAGCAGTGTATTGATCAGCGAAATGCCGTCTGCCCCCTCTGCTTCGACAGCCTTTGCAATTTCGGTGATATCCGTAACGTTGGGAGTCAATTTCATTATAACTGGTTTCTTAGAAACCCTTTTTACCGCTTTCGTAATTTCTGCCGCCATCGCTGCATCCGCGCCGAAGCTTAAACCCCCTTCTTTGATATTCGGACATGATATATTGATTTCCAACATATCCGCCTCTGTCTCATTGAGTCTATCAACAGCCCTGCAATACTCGTCCTTTGTTCTCCCCGCCACATTCACAATGGTTTTGGCTTGAAAATGCTTTAAAAATGGCAATTCTTCTCTGATAAAATCTTCCACTCCGGGGTTTTGAAGACCCACGGAATTCAGCATGCCACCATAGGTCTCCGCAATCCTTGGAGTGGGGTTGCCCTCCCAAGGGTCAACGGAAACGCCCTTGGTTATTACAGCACCCAATTCATTAATATCGTAAAAAGCACCGCTCTCTCTTGCTGAAAACGTCCCCGAAGCTGTTGTTATGGGGTTATCCAGAGTGACCCCGGCAATTGAAACCCTCAGGTCCAAATTAGAAATCTGACTTTGATCAATTGACTGATTACTCATCCCATACCACCTCGTTTCCCATAAACACCGGTCCGTCCTTGCATACCTTTTTCTGTTTGATCTTCATTCCATCTTCGTTCATTTCTTTAATTTTGCATGTACATCCAACACAGGCTCCGTAGCCACAGCCCATACGTTCCTCAAGGGAGACCTGAAGCGGTTTTCCCTTTTTAGCACAATCCTCAGCCAATGCCTTCAGCATCGGTTTTGGCCCGCAGGAGAAATAATAATCCGCATTGATCCCGTAATACTCCATCAATTCCAGAACATTTCCCCGATAACCAGCCGATCCGTTTTCTGTCGCAATGAAAACCGAATCACAGAATTTCTCCAGTTCTCTTATTAAAAACGGCTGATCCTGAAACCCTGCTACAGCGATTAAATTTATGCGGTCAAATCCGATCTTTTTCTCAGCTTGGTTTCGCACGGCCTTAGCCAGTTCCACCATTGGCGGCACGCCCAAGCCCCCCGCCACGAGGGCCACATTGCACCTGTCCTGATCTCTCTCTTGAAGGACCCTGACCATCTTGTCCAGATCGTAACCGTTTCCCAGCGGAGTACTGACTTTTATCTCTTCACCTTCATGATAAGCAGAAAGAATGTCGGTCCCTGCTCCGACTACCCGATATACCAGTGAAATTTGATTGTCGTCCGCGTCACTGATACTGATAGGTCTGGGCAGCAGCATGCTTTTATCGTTCAGATACAGATTCACAAATTGTCCAGGCTGAATTGACATGCTTTCAGTGTCGTATCGAAGTATCATACGAAAGATCCCTTTCGAGACCGCTTCATTACCAAGAATCTTAGCCGCTTGGACCTCTGACTGAAGGCTTCCTGATTCCGAGCTATTCTGTCCGGAAACAATTATCGTCATAAAACACCTCCAAGGTCACTCTTCATCTTGATTGCCGCTTCTCTGGCCGCTTCGGCAAAATTATGGCTGCCATACTTCGCATCTTTTTGATAGGCTGCAATAATTCCTCTGGAAGAGTTCACGATACAACCCCTTCCCTCGCTGTCAAAATATCCGCTGATATCACTGGCAGACGCGCCCTGTGCTCCATATCCCGGAACCAGAAAAAACGTATGGGGCATCTTCTTTCTCAATGTTTCTCCCTGCTCCCGATAGGTGGCGCCGACTACTGCTCCTACCTTGCTGTAGCCTTTGCTTCCCATTGCCAGCTCACCCCATTGATCAACCAGCTCAGCCGTATGTTCGTAGACGGGTTTTCCGTCGCAAAGAAGATCCTGCAGCTCTCTGCCGGAAGGATTACTGGTTTTTACCAGAATAAAAATCCCTTTGTCATATTCGTTGCAGGGCGGAATAAACGGTTTGATTCCGTCAAAACCCATATAGGGGTTGAGCGTAACCGCATCTTCATTCCAAAGATCAAATCTTGAACCTTCAATATCCACACCTCCAATATGCGCCGCATAGGCCGCCGCCGTAGATGAAATATCGCCCCTCTTCACGTCACCGATAATCAGCAGGCCCTTCTTTTTCGCATAAACAATGGTTTCCAGATAGGCCTTTAATCCCTCGATGCCATACTGCTCATACATGGCGATTTGAAGTTTGACCGCCGGCACCAAATCACTAGTGTGATCGATGACCGCCTTATTGAATTCTAAAAACATCTTACCGATTGCTTTTGTTGTCTTTCCGTATTTTTCAAGCATTTCAATTTTGATGCCCTGAGGAATGATCTCATAGGTAGGGTCAAGTCCAACTACCGTAGGATTCGCCATCCAATCTATTTTATCCATTAACCGATCGATCATGATAAACCTCCTTATTGTTAATATTTCGGCGATTTCCAGACAATCCTACCGCCAATTATTGTGTATATAATTTCCCCGTTAACCTTCTCTCCAATGAAAGGGGAATTCAAACTCTTTGACAGGAAGTGCCCCGGTCCAATTTCGTATTCCGATTGTGTATCAATGATGGTCAGGTCCGCTTGCCCGCCGATTCGAATACTCCCTCTGTCAATTCCGAGAATCCTCGCAGGCTCGGTACTCATTTTTGAAATCAACTCCAGCGGCGTCAACACCCCGGTTTGAACCAGCCTTGAATAGCTGACAGGAAAGCTTGTTTCCAAACCGATCACACCATTTAATGCCTGCTCATAGGGAAGGTTTTTTTCTCTGATATGATGAGGTGCATGATCCGTCGCAATGGCGTCCAAAGTTCCATCTTTCAAGGCTTCTTTCACCGCCTCCATATCCTCGATGCTTCTAAGCGGCGGATTCATTTTTTTATTTGTGTTTCCCTTAACATCGCTGCTGCTCAAGGCAAAGTAATGGGGCGCTGTTTCCGCAGTTACATTCTGGCCTCGTTGCTTTGCTTCCCGGATTAAACGAATGCTTTCCTTTTCGCTGATATGGCAGAAATGCAGCCGGCAGCCGGCTTTTTCCGCCAGCAGCAAATCCCGTTTTACAATTTCCATTTCTGGTTCAGCGTGGGAGTAAACCGTCAGACCAAGCTCTTTGGCTTTGATCATTGCCGCAAGCATCAGTTCACGATCCTCAACCGTCTTTCCGTCTTCGCTGATTCCGCAGATACCCTTTCCGGTCAATCTGCCGAATACGGTCTCTGTTCCGATCATTGCTTCATAATCAGCCAGTTCTTCCCCCTGCTGCCCTTTCGTAACGGCCCCCATACTCAGCACCTGAACTCCGTTTCCGTTCAGTGCTCTTTGATCGATCCACCGGACCACTTTGGAGCTGTCAATTACCGGATTGGTGTTGGGCATGCAGCAAACGACAGAAAATCCGCCCTTGGCTGCGCTCCTGCTGCCGCTGTGAACATCCTCTTTATATTCATATCCCGGTTCTCTGAAATGCACGTGCAAATCGATCAGTCCCGGAACAACCCATTTCCCCGCCGCATCGATCACAAAGGCTTCACCCACTTCTGATCTGCTCAAGACCGCTCCCTCCGGGGCAATCTCTTTTATAATTCCGTCTTCTATCAGGATGCTCCCGATGTATTCTGATCCGCTTCCCGGATCAACGATCAAACCATTGTTTATGAATAATCTCATTGCTGTACCCGCCTTTCATACTTATGATCTCATCACAGTAATCACAACGATATTCTCTATTTTCTTTATCGATCAGGTGAAACACCTGCGGTGCACCGGCCTCGATGGAAGTGACACAGCGAGGGTTATTGCATTTTATGATGTTAACGACCTTCTCCGGCACAGTGATATGAATTTTCCTCTTTATAATGTGATCCTCAATCACGTTGACGGTCACTTTGGGATCGATGATCCCCAGCGCAGCCAGATCGATATCCACCACGTTTTCAATTTTTACCACGTCTTTCCTTCCGTATTTGCTACTGATCGCATTCATGATCAGCGCAACGGTGTTCTTCGACGTGTCAATATCCAGATACTCCAGGATCTTCATTCCAAGACCCGCTGTGATATGATCAATTACAATTCCCGTTTTTATACTGTCGATTACAACCATCCTAGTTCCTCCTCTCCTCTACGCCAAGCAGGCTCATGATCAACGCCATTCTGACGAACATTCCATATTTGGCCTGTTTAAAATAAAGCGCTCGCGGATCGCTGTCCACTTCCGTTGAAATCTCGTTGACCCTTGGAAGAGGATGAAGCACCATCATGCCGTCATTTGCCATTTTCATTTTCTGTCCATCCAGAATATATCTGTCCTTCAACCGCAGATAGTCATCTTCATTGAAGAAACGCTCTCTCTGTACTCTGGTCATATAGAGCACATCCAGCTTCGAGAGGGCTTCGTGCATATTCTGAACCTCTTCAAATGGAATCCCGTTTTTTATCAGGATTTCTTTTCTTACATATTCGGGGATTTTCAGTTCCTCCGGAGAAATCAGAACAAAAGAAACATGATCATATCGGGACAACGCTTTGATCAACGAATGCACTGTTCTTCCAAACTTCAGATCACCGCAAAGACCGATGGTCAGATTGCCGAATCCTCCTTTTTCCCTCCGTATGGTAAGAAGATCCGTGAGGGTCTGGGTTGGATGTTGATGCCCTCCATCACCCGCATTCACCACAGGCATGTCCGTACAGGCTGCCGCAACCTTTGGCGCGCCTTCCTTTGGATGACGCATTACAGCCATGTCCGCATAACAAGCAACGGTCTTGATTGTATCTGAAATGCTCTCGCCCTTTGCCACGGAACTGGAGTTCGGCTCAGAGAAACCGATTACCTTGCCTCCCAGCCTGAGCATAGCTGCTTCGAAGCTGAATCTGGTCCTAGTACTAGGCTCATAAAAAAGGGTCGCAAGAAGCTTTCCCTCACATACCTTGGAATAATGATTCGGATTTTCTATAATCTTGTCTGCAAGTAAAAACAGTTCCTCCAGCTCTTCCGTCGTAAAATCCATCGGCTCTAAAAAACTTTTCCCTTTTAACATAGACTCCCCTCCTTACTAACAGGTCAAGGTTATCACCTTGACCGCAACCAAACAAACTGTTCATGTCCTTTTTATCTAAATTAGAAATGATATTTCTGATTAGATAAAAAAAAATCTTCCAAAAAGGAAGACTTATTGATAAATCATATTGGAAATAGGAAATGCAACACCGATAGAATCAAATAGTACACCCGTTGCAACCGGCTCTTTTTTTCTGTTCTTTAATCGATGTTCCCTAAAAACCATAATGATATCCTTTCTTATTTTTGCTCAAATCTTAAATATAATATCACAGTTGTCTTTGTCCTGTCAATAAGAAAAGAAAAATTAAAAAAATTTACTTTTTCTTTTTTCTCCTGGAAGAAGCAGATGCATTCGCCTTCTTCCCGTTTCTGCTCTGGGCTTCATCTCTGACCCTTCCTCGAGACAAACTGATCAGCACGACTCCCACATAAAGAATCGTTACAACGATCAAGATCTTAATAATCGCCGCATCGTTTTCAGCAAGTCCGGCCGTTCGCGCAAACAGCAGCGAAGCCGCTACAAGAATCCAGTAATATAATACAACGCTTACCTTTGTCATAACAATACTCCTACTCTTATTTCTTCAGTTTTACTTCCATTTGAGGGTAAGGCATGATCTTTATTCTCCTCGTTCCATCAAAAATCCTGATGCTATTATACACTAAGTGCGGAACGTCTGCACGCCCTTTGTACTGATTTCAAAACAAAATCATGAGTCCATCTTTTCTATCAAATCAATCAGCTTTTTCTTTTCCTCTTCCGATAAGCTGCTGTCCTTGGTCAAGGTAGATACGAGCATTGAAACGGAACCGTCAAATACCCTGGTGAGAAAACGGCTGGTTTCCTTTTCTCTGCATTCGCTTTCCGACACTGCTGCCCGATACCTGAAATTTCCGGACTGTTTGTCAGCTGAAATCGCCCCTTTTTCCAGCAGACGCGTCACCAAGGTTCGAATTGTTGTGTAGCTCCAATTTGAATCCGGCAAACGGGCGGTGATCTCCTTTAAGGTAAGGTCGTGCTTTTCCCAGAGAACTTTCATAATCTTCCACTCTGATTCACTGATATTCATATTTTTTTTCTGCATTTATATTAAACCCCTCTTTTTACATGTTTACAGCATTGGTGTTTTTCCATGACTCTTCAAGCTGTCGAAAGAAATTCTCGTAATCCAGTGGAGTTTCGGTGAACTCCCTTGGATCTTTCATAAGCTCTGTGGTTAAAGTATCCCGATCCTTTTGATAAGAATACGTATATGGAATCCCTTCTTCCGCCAGACCGTAAATATTAAATTCCACTGTTGAGCAGTTATCGATCAGAGACAGAAGAATCGCGCTGTTTTTATAGAGCTGCGCAGACAAATAAGGGTTGAGCTCCCAGCCCCTGCTGTCTATTTTTGCCCTTTCCGAATCAGATTCAAAAACAATGTCCTCTAGCCCTGTGAGATCATAATTTACCGTTAAACCATAGGGCTCCCTATCTGTATGCAGTTCCATGCCATTGCTATATTGAGCAAGAGGCAAGCTCCTTATAATACGTCCCACCTTAGAGGCATCTCCGATATACGGAGTCTTAAGCTCGCGGTAGGCCGCCGGGTTCAGGTCCGGATCATCATAATTCACCATGCTGAGAATCGCATCCACATCCCCCAATTCACTTCTGTCCTGTGTCCGTACAAATCCAAGGAATCTCGCCATTCCACTTTTATCCTGCCGGAAAACAGCCAACTGGTCTTTATAGATCTTTGTTTTATTCCCGCTGCCAATTTTAAAATCCCCTCCTGCAAAGGAATATGAGTCAGGATATGCAGTATCAAGCGTGTAATCAATCCGAAAGACAGCGATATTCGGATGAAAGACCAGACTCCATGACAATTCTTGTTCGTCCATCGGTTGTAAATGATCGATCTGATATCCGCTGATATCTGAAGAAACGGGCATATCTGTGTCTACATAGTTTGTAAAATATAAATCAAGAAGCTTTTCTGCCGTTATCCTCCAGTTTTTGTAATAAGGTGCTTCGGGTTGATAGCCCTGGGGATAAGGGTCCTCCTGAAACGATTCCGCTACCCTTAAAAGCTCTTTCTCTGAGACTTCCGTACTGTCGGCCCAGACGTTGAAAACCATATCTGATTTATCTTCAGGCAGTATAAAAATATGATTCTGATCTGGGTTCGTACCCATGTCCAGATTAACAATGACGAATGTCCGATTCTCGTCTTTGAGTACATTCCGTTCTTTCACCTTTGAATGGCTTGGCAGCAGAAGCTCAATTTTCTTCGGCTCAAGATCACCAGGCTCCACCTGCATAAAGGAGGCTCCGCCAAAGTGAGAACTGTCCTCTCCGATAAAGGTCAATTCGCCACCTAAACTGTCGTTTACACTGCCGCCCGCCAAGTCTCCCTGACCGTCAAGCCAACCCTGGGGAATTTTCAAAAAATATCCCTCTCCAACTTCAACATTCACCGTATCGATTGCCGATGCATCGGTCAGGCAAGCCGCTCCGACAAACAGAACCGCCAGTATTGCAAGAACAGAAATAAAAGTTCTCGGTCTATTAAAATTGGCGATATGTCTGATACGCCGTGACACTTCCTTTTCACCGTTTTGCATCGCTGTAGCCGCAATCAGAATACGATTTTCTTTCATCGCCGTTTTCAGAAGGGTTTTTGCATATTGCTTCCGTTCTCCTGTCATCTGGATAACCTCTTCATCCCTTAGAACTTCAACATCCTTGCGAACAGTAAAGAAGCAATACCATAGAACAGGGTTATACCAGTATACACATAGAAGTGTACAGCAAAGAAAATTAATCAGAGCATCTCTATGTTTCAGGTGACAAAGCTCGTGGAGCAGGACCAGCTTCAGTTCATCCTTTGTATACCCTTCCGGTATCATAAGTACGGGACGGAAAACACCAAATGTCATCGGGGTATTTCCGCCAATCCGCAAGTCAATACAGTCCGATTTGACCCCTGCGTCTCGTCTGCACTCTGAATAAATCTGAAGGATACCCGCATCTTTGCACCTCGGCAGCCTTTTTGCCTTTCTTTTTACAGAAAAATAGATCACCGTAAAATATGCAAATAACACGATAGCTCCAGTAAGCCAGAGGAGGAAAAGCACGCTTATTTTCTGTTCCTGAATTGCAAATTCCCTGTCATGCTTTATTCCAGTCAACGGGGATTTCACACTGAAATTCCCTTCCACCTTCCTTACTGCTGCTGAACGGTCTGATTCCTTTTCCGTTGAAGATTCGGAGACCATGCGCACACCCGTGCCTTCTGCAACAGTAAAATTATGCGCAGATGGAATCGCATTCATCAGACTATAGTCACTCTCCGGCAAACCCGGTATCAATAGCCTTACGGCTAATATCAGCCAAATATAAACCTGCCATTTTGGCGTAAGCCTTTTTTTCAACAGCAGCTTCAGCACTAGAATCACACATGCCACTGCGGTTCCCCCTATGGTCATATTGAGCAGTAGTTCCATAATTTCAATCTCCTTTCAAAACCCAATCCCATTTTTCGAAATTAAAATAGACTACAACCGTAGTTACTATTAGTTTACGATTGTAGTCCACTTTTGTCAATTAATTTTTTTATCAGATAATTTTTATCGGCCGCTTCTCCGTCTTTCCAGTTCCTTCAAGTATTTTTTTCTTAACCTGATATCATTGGGTACAATTTCCACAAGCTCATCGTCGTTAATAAACTCAAGCGCTTCTTCCAGGGTGAAAATTCTTGCCGGTGGCAGTTTGATCGCATCATCGCTGCCTGCAGCCCTCATGTTAGTGGTCTTTTTTGCCTTGCAGGCGTTTACAACCATGTCTTCATTTCGGCTGTTCATGCCAACGATCATCCCCTCATAAACCTTAATGCCAGGTTCAATGAAAAGCACCGCCCTCTCACTGATATTGTAAAGTGCGTAAGGAGTGGAAACACCCTCTTCCTGTGCGATAACCGCTCCATTGGTCCTTTGCGGTATTTCTCCCTTATGGGGTTCAAAACATTCAAACCGCCGAACCAGAGTACCTTCTCCCCTGGTATCGTTGATAAACTCCGTTCGGTATCCAAGCAGTCCTCTCGTCGGAACAAGGTACTCGAGCTTGGCATACCCGTCTTTTCCCGACATTCCCGTCATGATGCCCTTCCTGATATTGAGTTTGGAAATCACCGACCCTGAATATTCATCCGGAACAGAGATGATCACTTTTTCTATAGGCTCCAGAAGCCGGCCCTTCTCATCCCTGTGCATGATAACCTCGGGTTTTGATACCGCTACTTCGTAGCTTTCTCTTCTCATATTTTCCAGCAAAATGGATAGGTGTAATTCTCCTCTGCCAGATACTTTAAAACCATCTGTTGTCTCAAGAGGTTCAACCAGAAGGCCAACATTGACCTCCAGTTCTTTTTCCAGTCGTTCCTTTAAATGTCTCGAAGTGACGTATTTTCCAACCTTGCCGGCAAAGGGTGATTTATTGACCATAAAGTTCATGGAAAGTGTAGGCTCCTCAATATGGATCATTTCCATCGCCAGAGGGTTTTTATCATCGCAAATCGTCTCGCCAATCGAGATATCCGGGATACCGGCCAACACAACAATATCGCCGCATTCGGCTTCTTCCACAGGGGTTCTCTTCAATCCTTTGTAAACGAAGACTTGATTGATTTTTCTCTGCGCAACACTTCCGTCGGCTTTGCAGACGGAGACCGTCTGTCCTGAGCGAATCGTCCCCTTGTATACTCTTCCGATTCCCAGTCTGCCGATATAATCGTCATATGCCAGGGTTGAGACCTGGATTTGCATGGGTTCATCATTATAATCGGGATAAGGGGCCACATGACTGATGATCGTGTCAAACAACGGTGTAATATCATCACTGTCATCGTTCATATCTGTTTTGGCAATGCCGTGTTTCGCCACCCCGTAAAGGATTGGAAAATCAAGCTGCCTGTCGTTTGCGTCCAGCTCCATAAAAAGCTCGTACACCATATCGACAACTTCCATCGCTCTCTGGTCTTTTTTGTCTATTTTATTGATGAGCAAGATCGGATTCAGGCCCATTTCCAGAGATTTCTGCAAAACAAACCGTGTCTGCGGCATCGGCCCCTCACTGGAATCAACCAACAGGATAACGGTGTCCACAGTCTTGATGATACGTTCAACCTCGGAAGAAAAATCAGCATGGCCCGGCGTATCTACGATGTTTATTTTCACGTCATTATGCATAACGGAACAGTTTTTCGAATAGATCGTAATTCCACGTTCTCTTTCTATATCATTGCTGTCCATGATGCAATCCACAACCTCTTCATTCTCTCTAAATACACCGCTTTGAGATAAGAAGGCATCAACAAGGGTCGATTTGCCTGCATCAACATGGGCAATGACAGCAATATTGATTATTTTTTGTTTTTCATTCATTACTTTTCCTGCTTTCTACATTTCTAACCTTACTATTGTAACAGATATTCGCCCATTATGATAGTTTATATTTAATATACAACTATCATACCCAAAACATGTAACAACTGAGAAAGGCAGAAAGCATGAATCCTCTTTATTTTACTACTTCTTCCCGTAATATGCCGCCAGATACATTTCCCTGATCTCCCTCATTAACGGATAACGTGGATTCGAATTTGTGCACTGATCGTCAAACGCCTCTTCACACATCAGCTCCAGCTTATCCAGATAGGATTTTTCATCAATACCGTATTCTGCGATAGACTTGACAATACCGATGAGTGCCTTTAATTCTTCAATTTTCGCGATAAGGCTATCGAATTTTTCCCGATCATTATTGCCGGGAAGGTTTAAGAATGAAGCGATCTCCGCGTACCGGCGCAAGGTATGCGGATATTGGTATTGGGGAAAGGTTCCCATCTTTACCGGATCTTCCGCAGCGTTGAATTTCATTACCTCCGTTATAAGCAGGGCATTTGCAACACCATGCTGTACGTGAAAATGGGAACCCAATTTATGCGCCATGGAGTGGCAGACCCCTAAAAACGCATTGGCAAAGGCCATTCCGGCAATGGTGGAAGCATTGGCCATCCTTTCACGGGCTTCAGCGTCATCTCTGCCATATTTATAAGCTCTCGGCAAAAATTCAAATACCAGTTTCACCGCCTTTAGCGCCAATCCGTCCGTATAATCGCTCGCCATCATGGAGGCATATGCTTCCAGTGCATGGGTCAACGCATCAATGCCGGAAGAAGCGGTTAAGCTTCTCGGCTGGTCCATCATCATGTCGGCGTCGCTGATTGCCATTGTGGGAAGTAACGCATAATCCGCAATGGAATACTTGGTTTTTGTTTTCTCGTCTGTGATGATTGCAAAAGGAGTTACCTCCGATCCTGTTCCCGAAGAAGTGGCAATGCAGACCAGATTTGCTTTGACACCCATCTTGGGAAAGGTATAGACTCTCTTTCTAATATCCATGAACCGCATCGTCAGATCGGTAAAATCAGCTTCAGGGTGCTCGTACATAATCCACATGATTTTAGCCGCATCCATTGCAGATCCGCCGCCGACGGCAATGATGACATCCGGCATAAAGGCAGCAAGAGAGGCGGCTCCGGCTTTCGCACAGGAAAGGGTTGGGTCCGGTGAAACGTCAAAATAGATATGGTACGCAATGTCCATACGATCCAGCTGATTTGTGATCGGTTTCGTGTAACCGTTCTTATAAAGAAAGGTATCTGTAACGATAAAAGCCCTTTTTTTATAATAGACGTCTCTGAGTTCTTCCAAAGCCATAGGGGTGCATCCTTTTTTAAAATATATTTTTTCCGGAAGCCTAAGCCAAAGCATGTTCTCCCTCCTTTCCGCGACGGTTTTAATGTTCATCAATTCTTTGACACCTACATTTTCGGATACTGAATTACCGGCCCAGGAGCCGCATCCGAGCGTAAGAGAAGGAAGAAGCCTGAAATTGTAAATATCTCCGATCCCGCCATGGGAGGAAGGCGTATTGATCAAAATCCGACAAGTTTTCATCGTGTTCTCAAACAGTTTCAGTCTGCCGGGCGCCTTGACCGGATCAATATAGAGCACTGCTGTATGTCCGATCCCCCCGTCCTTGACAAGCCAGTCCGAAATTTCCACGCCATCCTCAAAAGTTTCCGCCTTATACATTGCAAGAATAGTAGACAGCTTTTCATGAGCAAAAGGTTCAATGGTCGAGTCCAGCTCCGAGACCTCCCCGATCAGAATCTTAGCGTTTTTCGGGCATTCAAAACCCGCCAGTTTCGCTACTTGATACGCGCTCCGCCCTACAATCTGCGCATTTGTGTTTCCTGCAGCATTTAAAATGATCTTCCTCACCAAGTCCTTCTCTGTCTCATTCAATATATAACAGCCTCGATTTTCAAATTCCCTTTTGCACTGATTATAAATCTTATCGACGACAATAATCGACTGCTCAGAAGCACAGATCGTACCGTTATCAAAGGTTTTTGAATGAATCACCGAGTTAACTGACATTAAAATATCGGCTGTCTCATCGACCAACGCAGGAGTATTCCCATTGCCCGCACCCACAGCGGGATTACCGGAAGAATAGGCGGATTTTACCATAGCGGCACCGCCTGTCGCCAATACCATATCAGCCTGCTTCATCACTTCTACTGTCATTTCGATGGAGGGTTCGTCAATCCAGGAAATGATTTCCTCCGGCGCGCCTGCCGCAACAGCTGCGTCAAGGATAATTTTTGCCGCGGCAATCGTACACCTAGCTGCTCCAGGATGAGGACAAAAGATGATACCGTTTCTGGTTTTCAAAGAAATCAAAGCTTTAAAGATCGCTGTCGAGGTAGGATTTGTGGTTGGAATAACAGCACCTATTACGCCAACCGGCTCGATAATCCGCTTAAAGCCAAAGGCGCTGTCTTCTTCCAGAACTCCGCAGGTTTGTGTGCCCTTATATGTATTGTAGATGCATTCCGAAGCAAAATGATTTTTGATCACCTTATCCTCCACAACTCCCATCTTTGTTTCTTCAACCGCCAATTTTGCCAAAGAAATTCTTTCCCTTGACGCAGCGGTAGCCGCTGCCAGAAAGATTCTGTTCACTTGTTCCTGCGTAAAGGTGGCGAAAATTCTCTGCGCGGCTTTTACTGCTTCGATCCTCAGCTTTAACGATTCAGAACTGTTCACAATCTCCGGCCCTTTTATTGTTTCTTCAACTCTTGTTTCGTCAGTCATCTCAACTCCTCCTCTTTTTCGAAATATCTCGCGGATATTACAAAATTAAAAGTAGCAACCGTATTCTCTGATTTTTTCCCGCAAAAGATCCAGAAATTCTTTTTCACTTTTCTTATGCATGTGGTTTTCTTTAAAAACCAATACGTCCTTCATATATTTTGCGTATGCGCCGCATCGCTTCTGTACCAGGCCATACTTGTTCAGAATATGCTCTGGAACAGGGGAAACCCACATGTACGTATTGGGAACCATAGCCAACAACTCATACTGACTTCCCCTTTCATAAACATAAATGACCTTCTTTTGAAACCGCTCTTCACGGTCATTTTCAGATAAATCCACATAATCGCCGGAAGGAAGCCTGTTGTCTCCAAGGAGAACCTCTATATGTCCGTCCAAATCGGCATCCGACCGGATATGTTTTTCAGCAATCATACTTTTTTTCGAAGTAAGCAGCAGATAATCGAACTCTAAGATAAGCCTGTACTGTAAATTCTTGAGTTTTAGAAGGGATAAATAGTAACCCTCATGCATTGAATTATATCTAATGATACCGATGTCGTAATGAAAATCCAAAACATCCTGAATAGTTTTCATTGAATTCGTTTCATGATAATAAATGCGCAGGTTTTCTTCGTTGATTAGGGTAGTGGCATATTCTGCAAACACTTCGGAAATATAGCTAGCTCTGGGAACAGATATTTTCAGACTGACACCATGGTCCGTCACACTGGAATAGGTATTTTTAAGAACTTCCATCTGATACTCGATTTCCTTTGCATGACTCAAAAACCGCTGGCCTTCCCTTGTCGTTACAACCCCCTTTGACGTCCGTTCAAAAATCGTTATGTCAAATTCCTTTTCCAGTTCCTTAACGGCCCTGCTCAAATTTGACTGAGCGATATACAATTTCTTTGCAGCCAAAGAAATTGACCCATACTGATCAATAGCAATTACATACTTAAGATCTGTAAAATTCATACGATTCCTCCCATTTGTACCTTACTGCCACTGTAAATCCGCGCAAATCTACCTGCATAAGCTCATATCTTACGGCAAAAACAAATAAAATGTCGGGTACAGTATATCAAAACGCGTTTATTTCTTCCGCATTAATTGGAAAAATGTTGAAATTTTTTCTGATTTCTTTTATGAATAATTCAAGAACGGGATTTTCATTGTTTTTCATCCAATAAGCATTGATAGAGAAGGGTACTTTAACAACAGACTGTTCGACGAACGCGATTTTCTCCGGATTTACAAAGCTGTAAAGCTCCGGTAGAAAACTGATGCCGGAATTATTATTAACCAGCATCACCGCATCCTCCATACTTTCCACCAGAAGGGAATTGTCCACTTTCAATCTGTGTCTGTTTTTTCTGTTATAAGTTTCGCAGTACGCTTTCTGCTCCTTGTTTTTATGAAAGAGGATGACCCGTTCACCTTTCAGGTCTTCCAGATGAACGATTTGCTTTTCGGCAAGGGGGTGATTTCTGTTGACGCATAATTTGGGATAGGTCTGATATACCATCATTTCTTCCAGCTCATCAGAAACCAAATCAAAAGAAAATCCAATGTCCAGCACCTTATTCAACAGGTTCCAGCCCATATCCCGGCAACTGCATTGGCTCAGGCTGATTTTTATATTCGGATATTTATTGTGATAATCAGTTAGTACGAGAGAGATCAGTTCCCTGTCAATCATGCTGAAAAATCCGATTGTCAGCATTCCATAATCACCTTTTGCGATGCCTCTCGTCTTTTCCACTGCATTTTCATACTGGGAAAGCAGACGAGAAGATTCCTTGAGGAAAAATGCCCCCGCAGCAGTCAGCTCAACGGTCTTTTTATCCCGATAAAGAAGCTTCACGCCCAGTTCTTCCTCCAATACGCCAATATGATGACTGACTCCTGTTTGTGTAACATAAAGAATCTGCGCCGCTTTGGAGAAGCTTTTTAATCTTGCGACCTGGACAAAAGAATATACCATTTTGATATCCACAACCTCATCCCCTTTTGCCCTTTTATTCCACTGCATCTGAATCTTACAGACGGTGAACACTAAGCTTTATCCGGATATCCGATCAATCGAATTTCAAAATTATGCTTTCATTGTAGTTATCCTATCATGTTTTTTAAAGCTTCTCCACAAAATCCGGCAAGAAGTTCCATATGGCTTTTCGGACGAACTATATCAATTTCCATATGGGATGACTGCCGAATGATTTTTAGAACTCCCTGCTTGTCACCCATACATAAAATCAGGCCGCCTGATACAGATTTCTGAATCACGACCGCCTGATTTTCAACATAATTGGAGCTCATCGATTATTTATATATCGATATATAAAATTGTATATATGATACTCTCTTGTCCAGTTTAGAACAAAATCATCCTAAGGCATCCTGTATGCCATCAATTTTTTAATTCCAGCTTCCAATCCTTCCAACGTCAACTCATACATGGGAAAAACCTGACGGATGATCTGAAGGGTCTGATTTCCGTATACTGTCTTCCATTTCGATTCAGGAACCGGGTTAAGCCACACGGATTTTTCATAATGGTTTTTCAGCCGGTGTAGCCAGGTAATACCGGGGATTTCGTTGTACAGGCCGATAAAAGAATTTCCTCCCTTCGACATCAGTTCAGAAGGCGCCATGGCCGCATCGCCCACAATAATGAGCCGGTATTCACAGCTCAGATTTTTCAGTACCCGCTCCGTATCGATCCAGTCGCCTCTCAAACACTCTGGAGAAGTGTAAAGATGCTCATATACGCAATTGTGAAAATAATAGGTCTTTAGATCCTGAAAATGATTGGACTTGTTCACTGACTGAAACAGTCTCCCGCATAACCGGTTGTAGGGAAGCATAGATCCGTCGGAATCAAACAGCACTATTAGCTTTACGGTATTGCGCCGGGGCTTCTTCCATTCAATAGAAAGTAGTCCTGCTTTATCTCCCGTCTTTTTCACCGTTTCATCAAGATCAAGCTCCGTCCTCCTGCATTCTGCGTTAGCAGCGTACTGGCGAAGCCTGCGGAATGCCATCTGAAAGCTTCGGACATTCAAGGCGCTGTCTTCACGAAAGTCTATGTAATTCCGTTCTCCCGCAATCTGAACCGCGGTTTTATGGCGGCCTTCTCCTCCGGCTCGAATTCCTCTTTCATGGTAACCCCCGTGACCCATGGTGGAAGTTCCTCCTGTCCCAATCCAGTAACTGCCGAAGTCGTGACGCTCCTTCTGCTCCTTTTTCCGGTCTTCAAATCGTTTTTGCAGTTCTTCCAGCTCTAGCAGATAATCGTCCACCATCTTTTTGTCTTTGATATCCCTGACCGCTACGTCCTCCGACAGCCATTTCCAGAATACCTCAGGCAATTGTTCAGGGGGTTCGATTCCGCGGAAGTATGAAAGAAAGGCAAGATCGAACTTATCCATATCCGCCTCGCTCTTTATGAGTACCGCCCTGCAAATGCTGTAAAATCCTGTGAGACTGGAATAGCAAAGATCATGCTCCAAAGCTTCCATCAGGGTAATCCATTCATTCAGGGAAACCTTTAAGCCATATGCTCTTAAAAAGTAAATAAAAGGTTCAAACATTCTTTCCTCCCAGGGTCA
This sequence comes from Anaerovoracaceae bacterium, assembly GCA_963676445.1. Taxonomy (GTDB): domain Bacteria; phylum Bacillota; class Clostridia; order Peptostreptococcales; family Anaerovoracaceae; genus Anoxybacterium. The sequence continues at coordinate 4,415,182 of OY781100.1, read as the reverse complement.
GCTCCTCAAGGTATAAGCTTTCTCCGATATTCCTTCCAAAGCGTCCAAATCCTGATTCTTCTTGAGCAAAACTCCAATAAAAGGCAGCTCTCGAATTTTCGATACAGGCATTCCTGAGACAGTCAGAGCCTGCAGCCAATCCAGAAGTTCGGAGGTGCCAGGTTTTTTCTGCAGATTTTTCGTCTCCCGCAGTCGATAAAAGGCTTCCAGCGCCTGATCGAGAATTTTTTCGCACAAATTCGGAAAATGAACATCTACGATTTCCGCCATCTTTTCCGGCTCTGGAAATGCAATATAGTGAAAGATGCACCTTCTCAAAAACGCGTCTGGCAGTTCTTTTTCCGCATTGGAAGTAATGATTACGATCGGGCGGTGCTTCGCCCGAACCATTTCCTTTGTTTCATTGATGTAAAATTCCATCCGGTCAAGCTCCCACAGCAGATCATTTGGAAACTCAAGATCTGCTTTGTCGATTTCATCGATAAGCAGCACAATCTGAGAATCGGATAAAAAAGATTCTCCTAGCTTTCCCAGCTTGATATACCTCCGTATATCTCTGACGTCGCCGTCGCCGAATTGACTGTCATAGAGACGCTGGACCGTATCATAAAGATATAGACCGTCCTGCGCTTTCGTAGTAGATTTTATGTTCCACACGATTAATTCTTTTCCAAGAGCGGAAGAAATCGCCTCCGCAAGCATAGTTTTTCCCGTTCCCGGCTCTCCCTTGATCAGCAGTGGCTTCTTCAGGGTAATAGAAATATTCACTGCATCACTCAATTCAGGAGAAACGATATAATCCTCGCTTCCGTTAAATTTGTGTTGCCATTCATTTGTCATCCTTATCTCTTCCTTTCAAATCAACTTGTTCAAAATTCCTTCTTTTCGAAGACATTTTATGCCAGAGTCTTAAAATCCGGCAAGATAATCTTTTCTATGGGGTACTCAATTTTTCTGATTTTCCAGAAAATCCCGAAGATGATAAAGTAAAATTGTTGGACAATATTTTAACAATATATTGGAGGTGTTTTGCATGAATTTTCATTTTACGGAAGAGCAACGTCTGTTAAAGGAAGCCTTTGACGATTTTGCCAAACAAGAGATCGCGCCCAACGCTGCAAAGTGGGATGAGGAAGATTATTGTCCCGTGGAACTATTTCCCAAAATGGGCGAATTGGGCATCCTTGGAATCTATGTTCCTGAGGAATACGGCGGCTCCGGCCTGGGGCATGTGGAAAGAGTGACTGCAATTGAATCCATCGCTCGTTATTCTCCCGGTGTTGCTATGTTCATTTTCACCCATCAGCTGTGTATTTCCACGATCCTCGAAAATGCCACGGAAGAGCAGAAGAAAAAATATCTTCCCCTTCTGTGCAGCGGCGAAAAAATCGGAGGCCTCGCAACCACCGAACCGGGAGGAGGTTCCGATGTAGGAGGACAAAAAACTGAGGCAGTATTAAAGGACGGAAAATGGCATCTGAACGGCAGGAAATGCTTTATCACGAATTCCCATATCGCAGACCTCCCTATTCTTACGGCAAGGACGGGAACCGATGAAAAAGGAAGAGGCATATTTTCCGCCATACTCGTTGAAAAAGGGACAGCAGGCTTTGCTCCAGGCAGAAAGGAACATAAGCTTGGTCTCAGAGGCTCGGTTACAGGTGAGCTGATTCTCTCCAACGTCGTGGTTCCTGAAGAAAATCTGATCGGAACTCAGGGCAATGGAAATATAGCCGCGCTGAAGGTAATCGGAGAGGTGGGAAGATCCAGTATGGCAGCCATCTGTGTCGGCATTCTTCGCGGTTGTGTGGAAGAAGGCGTAAAATTCGCCAACGATAGGATTCTATATGGTAAACCAATCTCAAAGCTTCAGGCGATTCAGTTTCACATCGCTGAAAACAGGCTCGATTATGAAGCGGCCAATTTGCTGTTGTACCAGGCAGCTTGCATGAAGGATGAAGGAACTTCACCCATCACCGAGTTCGGCATGGCCAAACACTTTGGAACAGAAGCGGCCTCCCGGGCGGCCAAGCGCACCATCGAACTCATGGGAGCCTACGGCATCATCAACGAATATCCCACTGGAAGATTTCTGCGTGACGCTCTGACAGCCATTTCCTCCGGAGGTACCAGCGAGATTCAAAGGATCATTATAGCTGGCGATACGCTAAAAAAATATGGAGGATGATTATGAAGCACATGGCAATCATGACAGCGGATGAAGCGGTAGAACAAATCAGAGACGGAGATACGGTTGCTCATGGGGGCTTCGTAGGCAGCGGAATTCCTGAAGCACTGATGGCGGCATTGGAGCGAAAATGGCTTAATACTGGAACGCCCCGTAATCTTACATATTTTTATGCCGGTTCCGCCGGAAACAGAGACGGGCGAGGTGGTGATCATCTCGCCCATAAAGGAATGATCAAACGAGTCATAGCCGGTCATTACAACACATCTCCCGCTCTCGGAAAATGTATTCTGAACAATGAATTCGAGGGATATAACCTACCCCAGGGAACACTTTCACAGCTTTGCAGGGACATCGCCGGCAATAAACCGGGTACCATCACTCATGTCGGGTTGGAGACCTATGTTGACCCCCGCAAAGGAGGAGGCAGACTGAACGATATTACAACGGAAGACATCGTCGAAGTGATCAATATTCTGGGGCAGGATAAGCTGCTCTATAAATCCTTTCCCATTCATGTCGCCTTTCTGAGAGGTTCCTACGCCGACGAATCGGGCAATGTGACGTTGGAGCGGGAAGTGGGTCTCAATGAGGTCACCGCTCTAGCGCAAGCCGCGAAAAACAGCGGAGGAAAAGTTTTTGTCCAGGTAGAAAAGATTGTCAAGGAAGGGACGCTGGACCCCCGTCTTGTAAAAATACCGAGAATATACGTTGACGCACTCATCATCGCCGAGCCATCGGAACATGAGCAAACCTATGGCTGTGCTTTTGATCCTTCCCTTACGGGAGAAATACGTGTTCCTGTCAGCAGTATCACACCGCCTCCCCTTTCCGCAAAAAAGATCATCGGACGCAGAGGCGCTATGGAACTTACGGAAAACACCGTAGTCAATCTCGGCATTGGCATTCCGGAATTCATCGCAGCGGTAGCTAACGAAGAAGAGATCGGAGACTATATGACTCTCACCGTCGAAGCGGGGCCTATCGGGGGTATCCCCGCAGGGGGAGCCAGATTCGGTGCGTCAGTCAATCCCGAGTGCATCCTGACTCATCCCGAGCAGTTTGACTTCTACGACGGTGGTGGAATCGATCTGGCATTTTTAGGTCTGGCTCAAACGGACCAGTTTGGCAACATAAATGTAAGCAAATTCGGACCCAGGCTTTCCGGCTGCGGAGGGTTCATCAATATTACCCAAAGCTCCAAACGGGTCTTTTTCTGCGGAACATTTACCGCCTCCGGTCTTGAAACCGCAGTAGAAGACGGAAAGCTCAAAATTATCAGAGAGGGAAAAGAAAAGAAATTCCTCAGCATGGTCGAACAGATTACTTTCAGCGGAGATCTTGCCTCCAGACTGGGACAGCAGATCATGTACATCACCGAGCGGGCAGTTTTTGAACTCCGGAATGACGGGATGTACCTCACCGAGATCGCACCGGGAATCGACCTGAAGACCCAGATACTTGATCTTATGGATTTTCACCCCAAAATGGAAGGAACACCAAGGTTGATGGATGAAAGAATCTTCCGCGACAGTCTCATGGGTTTGAAAAACAGAGATTCCGCTCAAAGCGGCCATTAGAAATAAAATCAGGAAGAGAGGAAATGAATATGGCAAATATATTCTTTGTTCCGCAATTCATCATCACCGGGGAAAACGCTGTCCAGATGAGTATTCCTCATATCAGGACATTCGGTAAAAGAGCGCTGATCGTAACCGATGATACGATGGTAAAATTCGGAAATGTAAAAAAGCTTACAGATGAACTGACAAAAAACGATATTCTCTATAAGATCTATTCCGCTGTTAACAGCGAGCCGACCCATACCATGATCGACGAAGGTGTTAAAATATTCAATCAAGGGGGTTTCGACTTTCTTATCGGAATTGGAGGAGGCAGCCCCATGGACGCCATGAAGGCCATTGGGGCGGTGGTGTCTAACGGCGGAAGCATTACCCAATACAAGGGGAAGGTCATTGAAAAAGATCTTCCTCCTACCGTGGCAATACCTACCACTGCGGGAACAGGGTCCGAAGCCACGAAGGTATCCATTATCACCAATACGGACACCGGTGTTAAAATGCTTCTGAGCGATCCCAAGCTTATGGCCAGGATCGCAGTAATTGACCCGGTATTCACCCTGACGGTTCCCCCTGCGGTTACCGCCGCCACGGGAGTTGACGCTCTGACCCACGCAGTGGAAGCTTATACCTCACTGAAGGCATTTCCTATGGCCGATATGTTCGCCATGTCGGCAGTTAAGAAAATATTCAAAAATATCTACGAGGTATATACCAACGGTTCCAATGTGGAAGCACGACGCGAAATGGCAATTGCGGCCATGGAGGGAGGCATCGCCTTCAGCAATGCATCGGTAACCATCGTCCATGGAATGAGTCGGCCCATCGGAGCACTATTCCATGTACCTCACGGTCTTTCCAACGCAATGCTTCTGGAGGTCTGCCTCAAATTCCTGAAGCCTGGTGCGACAGATCGGTTATGTGATCTGGCCAAGGCCGTGGGTGTCTATACTCAGGGGATGACGGAGGAAGAAGGAGCTGACGCCTTTGTCACCGCAGTCATTGATCTTCTTCACAAGCTGGATATTCAGACGCTGCAGCAATTCGGTGTGAAGAAAAAAGAATTTTTCAAACATATTCCTAAAATGGCTTCCGATGCTCTCGACAGCGGAAGCCCCGGAAATACCAGAAGGACTCCAAGCGATGAAGAGATTCAGGCACTTTACAAGGAGCTCTGGGAATCCGGCGAAAAATAACTGACTTAATCAGAACTCAGGAGGAACGTATTATGGCAGAGTATAAAAATATTATCTACAAAGAGGACGACGGTCTCGCTACGGTCACCATAAACAGGCCGGAAGCATTAAACGCGTTGAACGTCGACGTTTTTGACGAGCTTTTGGATGCCTTTGTTTCCATCAGCAAAGCAAAAGAAATTAAGGCAGTCATACTGACAGGCACAGGAAGAGCCTTTGTGGCGGGAGCCGACATCGCCTATATGAAGGAGAAAACTGCTTCAGAGCTGCGTGATTGGGCTCATAAGGCCCAAGGAGTCATGGAATACATCGAAAACATAGAGAAGCCTGTTATCGCTGCGGTAAACGGCTTTGCCCTGGGAGGCGGCAATGAGCTGGCTATGGCCGCTGATATCCGCTTCGCATCGGATAAAGCAAAATTCGGCCAGCCGGAGGTCAATCTGGGGATCTTCCCCTTCTTCGGCGGAACACAAAGACTTTCCCGCCTGGTGGGAGAAGGAACGGCAAAGTATCTGATCTTCAGCGCTGAAATGATTGACGCCCTGGAAGCGTACAGAATTGGTCTGGTTCAGAAGGTCTTCGCAGCCGACGACCTCATTGCGGAAAGTGAAAAATTTGCCCGTCTCATCATGAGCAAAGCTCCTATTGGTGTAAAGATGGCAAAGACCGCCATTACCACCGGCCTGAATCTGGACATCAAATCTGGAATTGCTTTGGAAGCGGAAGCCGCCGTCAGCACCTTCTGCTCCGCAGACAGAACTGAAGGAATGAGCGCGTTCCTTGAAAAAAGAACCGCTGTGTTTCAGAACAAATAGCGTGCAAGATTGAGCAAAACCACACTTGCTCAAGTTCATCATTATTCAACCAAAAACCGTGCAGTCATCAGACAGCACGGTTTTTGGTTTTTTTGGGAAAAAAATTTATTTATAAATGGGTTGCCTCGAATGAGGCACCCCATCATACATATAAATGATACCGAATCGTTATTGTTACAGCGGGATATTTGCATGCCGCTTTTCAGGCAGTTCCTGATTTTTATTCCGAAGCATCTCAAATGCTTCCAATACTTTCTGCCTGGCCTCGGCCGGTTCGATTACATCCTCTATATAGCCTCTCTCGGCGGCACAATAAGGATTATTGAATTTCTCTTCATACTCCGCAATCTTTTCTTTTCTTTTTTCCATGGGGTCCGCCGCACCGTTAATCTCTTTTGAAAAAACGATATCCGCAGCTCCCTCCGCGCCCATCACGGCAATCTGGGCCGTGGGCCAGGCAAAATTGATGTCTCCCCCAAGGCCCCGGCTGCACATTGCGATATAAGCGCCTCCGTAGGCCTTTCTGAGAACCATGGTGACCTTCGGCACGGTTGCCTCGCAATACGCAAAGAGCATTTTCGCCCCGTGACGGATGATCCCCCCCGTCTCCTGTTCCACTCCTGGAAGAAATCCGGGTACATCGACAAGTGTCAGCAGCGGAATCCTGAACGCGTCGCAGAATCGAATAAATCGGGCGGCCTTATCTGAAGAATTGATGTCCAGGCAACCGGCCATAAACAGCGGCTGATTTGCGATCACTCCAACGGTCCTTCCATTGATCCGTATGAAACAGGTGGCGATATTTCTGGCGAAAAGCGGCATCACGTCATAGTACTTCCCATGATCCGCCAGCCCCTGTATAATCTGATAAATATCATAAGGCTTCTTAGGATCGTCTGGAACAAACCCGTTAAAATGATCCACTAGTCTATCGGGGGTATCCGTGATCTCCAGACAAGGAGCCGGCTCTCTGTTGCTTGAAGGAAGATAACTAAGAAGTTCCCGCACGCTCTGAAGAGTCTCCTCATCATTTTTGCCGATGAATTGTGCGACGCCGCTGATGGAATTATGCGTCCTGGCGCCTCCAAGCTCTTCCGAAGAGATATCCTCTCCCGTTACTGCTTTGATTACGAGAGGACCGGTAATGAACATCTGGCTAGTCTGATCCGCCATAAAAATAAAATCCGTGATCGCGGGCGAGTAGACCGCTCCTCCGGCACACGGTCCCATGATTACTGAAATCTGGGGAATTACACCGGAGGAGATGGTATTCTGATAAAAAATTTTTGCAAAACCATCAAGGGAATTTACCCCCTCCTGAATCCGTGCTCCCCCCGAATCATAAATTCCTACAAGAGGCACACCCATCCTCAAAGCCATCTGCTGTACTTTTACGATCTTATCCGCGTGCGCTTCACCCAATGAGCCCCCCAAAACCGTGAAGTCCTGAGCAAAAGCGTAAACTGTCCTTCCGTTAATCCGTCCATAACCAGTAACAACCCCGTCTCCGGGGGCGTGTGTCTTATCCATGCCGAAATTATGGCATCGGTGGGATACAAACACATCAAGTTCTCTGAAGCTCCCCTTATCAAATAAAATTTCCATCCGTTCTCTTGCTGTCAGCTTGTTTTTTGCATGTTGAGCATCCATTCGCTTCTGTCCGCCGCCGAGAGCAATTTCATGTTTTTTCTTGAAAAGATCATCCAGCTTATCCATAGTTATATTCTCCTTCTGTTGTTGTAGCATCATATAGATTTCAGGATTACCCCAGCGCTTCCAGCATATTGCGGACGATCAGGTTGCCGTCCCCCGTCACCTTGTAATCCGACACATTAAAACACTCAGCCTTCGGATCACTGTTAATGTTCACGATCATACCTGCGTCCTTCATACCGCAGATATGGTGCGTAGCACCGGAAATCCCGATCCCGAGATACACCTTGGGCCTGATGGATTTGCCGCTGGTTCCGATCATGCTGCTTTCATCGCAGACCCAACCCGCATCAATAGCAGGTCGCGTGCACGCCACAGCGCCGCCCAGTTTTTCGGCCAGTTTTTCCAAATCCTTCCAGTTTTCTGCGCCCCCGATACCGTAGCCTCCGCAGATGACCACCTCCGCCTTTTCCACCGGAAGCCTGGACAGCTCCTTTCGATTTACTCCTTTAATCCTGATCCGCTCAGGAATGTTGTCCAGGATACTGCTTGAAAGGACATAGCGTACCGCATTTTTTTTCGTCTGAGGAACGGACAGGAACATACCCGGCTTTATACTGGCAATCTGTGGTCTGTTCTTCGGTGTAAAAATCTCCCCGATTACCTTGCCTCCGAAAGCAGGCACCAATTGTGCCAGCTTTCCCTCTTCTGTCAATTTAAGATCCGTACAATGTGCTGCGACACCTGTTTTCATCCGTATTCCCAGTGAGGGAGCCAATTCTTCTCCTGCAGAGGTTGCTCCGATAAGCAGTAAATCGGGATCAAATGATTTTACTGTCTCGGCGAGAGCCGCTGATAAGTACTCGGGATGAAAGAGAGAAAGCCTTTTGTCGTCCATAATATAGACGGCATCAATCCCGGTTTTCCGCGCTTCGTCAACAACGCCGTCAACACGGCTCCCGAGTATTGCCATTCCCATTTTCACGTCTTCGCCCGGAAAGAGCTCCTTAGCCTTGGACAAAAGTTCTAGCGTGACAGGATGAAGTCTGCCTTTATCCTGTTCGCCGTAAATCAATATTTTTCTTATATTCATATTGAAACCTCCTGCGTTATACCGCTGCTGCAATACCGGACTTCTTTATTAGTGCAATGATCTGATCAGCTATTTCCTCCGGTTCTCCTTTAAGCTCCTGGGACGCCCGCTCCATATTTGGGACGATAAGTTCCCCGGGCTGCGTGGGAGAACCACAAAGCCCGATCAGCGCTTCATCCACATCCATATCATCCTTCGTCAGCACTCTGATGGGCTTATTTCTGGCGTTGACCATACCTTTTGCAGTTATCATTCTGGGCTGATTGCTGTTTCTTTCCACAGCCAGAACCGCAGGAAGATCAATTGCATAATCAATGCTCCCCTCTTCTGTTTTTTTTCTGACAAGCATCGTTTTCTCAAAGGCTTCCAGCACGGTTACATTGGTGAGATGAGGAAGAGACATCCACTCGGCCAGCTGTACCGGTACATGGGAAGTGGCGCCGTCAGCGCTCTCGTTGCCTGCCAAAATAAGATCGGGAGCGGCGCCGGTCTCTTCAATTGCCTTCATCAGAGTATAGGATGTAGAAAAGGTATCCGCACCTCCGAAGGCTCGGTCACTGATCACAATTCCCTCGTCCGCACCCATAGCAAGGCACTGTTTGATTTTATCTACGCTAAAAAGCGGCGTCATGCTAATCACTGTGACCTTTGCTCCGCACAATTCCTTCAGCCGCAGTGCTTCCTCCAACGCGTTTTTATCTGATGGATTAATCACTGTGGGGATACCCTCGCGAACAAGTCGTTTCGTTTCAGGATCAATGGTCAATAAATTATATTTATCCGGATCAGGAACCGGTTTGACACAAACGATAATATTCACTGATATTCTCCTCTCGAATTGATATGATTACGTTCTTTCAAAAAAGAAGTGTTGAAATCCCCCGTAAGGAAGTCCTCATTTTGCAGAATGGAAAGGCTGGCGTTAATGGTGTTTTCCACTCCTTCGATAACGAATGTTCGCAATGCCTTCCCAATATTGCAGATTGCATCGTCACGATCCTTGCCCCATGCGATCACCTTTGCAAGCATAGGATCGTAATAGGGAGAAATACAACATCCCAGTGTAAGCGCATGATCGACTCTAACACTGCCCCAACAGGTTTCGGGAAAGCAAAGCCTGCTTATGGTTCCGGGGCACGGTAAAAAGTTTTCTGAGTCTTCCGCATAAATACGACATTCAATGGCATGGCCCAAAAGCTTGATATTACTTTGATCTATAGACAAAGCTTCACCGTTCGCAATCTTGATCTGCTGTTCGATCAAATCAATACCGGTCACATACTCTGTCACTGGATGTTCCACCTGAAGACGGGCATTAACCTCCATAAAATAAAAATTTCCTTTCTCATCTCTCAGGTACTCAATGGTTCCCGCTCCGGAATAGCCCATCTCTCTTGTCAATTCAGTCGTATGTTCATACAGGCGGTTTCTCTCAATCTCCATTACGATGCTGGAAGGAGATTCTTCAATGATCTTTTGATAGCGCCTTTGAATGGAACACTCCCTTTCACCGAGGCAGACCACATTTCCGAAATCATCTGCCAAGAATTGAACTTCAATATGCCTGGGATCAGAAATAACCTTTTCAACGTAGATGTCTCCCGATGCAAACGCCTTTACCCCGATTCGTTTCATCCTTTCAAGTACTTCTTCGACAGCTCCCGGCACAGAAATATCTTCGATCAATTCAATCCCTTTACCTCCTCCTCCTTTGTCAAGCTTCAAAAGGATAGGAAGGCCAACCTCATCGGCTGTCTTTATAACTTCCTCCACCGTATCCACCGGATTCAGTGTTCCGGGAGTTACCGGAACTCCGATTTTTTGAGCCAGCCATCTACAATAGCATTTCGATTCAATATTTTTTAAAATACTAGGATTCGGACCGATCCACTTCGCTCCTGCTTCAAAGACGGCCTCCGCAAAAGCCGCCGATTCTGAAAGAAACCCGTAACCCGGATGAACCGCATCCGCCCGGGATTCCTTTAAAACTTCTATCAGCGTCTTTATATTCAAATAGCTTTCCGTCGGTTTCTCAGGGCCGATATAATACGAAAGCACGGCTTTTTCCAGATACGGTGCTTCCCTGTCCGCTTCAGAATAAACGACCACGGCCTCTATTCCCAGCCTGTCGCAGGTTCGTATAATTCTGTTTACGATCTCTCCGCGATTTGCAATCAGTAATCTTTTTATCATGCTCATACCTCTCCAAGCGATCAAACAGCGGATGAATGCCGGAAGCATTCATCCGCTATATGCTTATTTATTCGATTACTACCAATACCCCGCCCTTTGGCACCGTGGTATTCGGCACAGCCGATACTGCAGATATGGTTCCATCTGCATCCGCAAAAATGGGCATTTCCATTTTCATGGATTCCAATGTGGCCACTACCGTCTTTTCCTTCACTGGGTCTCCTGGTTTTACATGCACCTCAAGAACGGTGGCCGGCATCGGTGATTTTACCTCATACTTCATTTTGACTACTCCTTGACACAATTATTTGCCGTAATAAACCTTCAGATAGATCTGCTTTATTTCTTCCATAAGCGGATATCTTGGATTTGACCCTGTGCATTGATCATCAAAGGCCTGCTCCGTCATCTTGTCCAGTGATGTAAGGAAATCTGATTCCTTAACTCCAGCCGCCTGAATGGTCTTTGGAATGTTCAGCATATCTTTCAATTCTTCGATTCTGGCAATCAGCTTGTCAAGCTTTTCTTGCTCGTTTTTGCCGGTAATTCCAATAAACGATGCAATTTCTCCATAACGCTGAAGTGTTTTAGGATATTGGTACTGCGGGAAAGTCCCCATCTTTTTCGGGATATCAACCGAATTGAATTTCATGACCTCCGTAATTAACAGGGCGTTGGCAATACCGTGAGGCAGGTGATGGTGAGCGCCAAGCTTGTGAGCAAGCGAATGGCAGATTCCTAGGAAGCCGTTGGCAAAAGCCATACCCGCCATAGCGGAGGCATGGGCCATCTCTTCTCTTGCCACCGGGTTTGCAGCGCCTTCCGTGTAGCAGGCGGGCAGGTAGTCAAATATCTTCTTTACAGCCTGCAATGCGATCCCGTCTGTGAACGGCGTAGCCATCATGGAGGCGTAAGCTTCAAGCGCATGGGTCAAAGCGTCAATTCCGGAAGCGGCAGTCAGTCCCTTGGGCATGCTCATCATCATATCTGCATCAATGATAGCCATATCGGGCATTAGCTCGTAATCTGCAAGAGGATATTTTTGCCCGGTGTTTTCATCTGTGATGACCGCAAAGGGAGTGACCTCGCTTCCTGTCCCCGCTGAGGTGGGAATAGCAATGAAGTATGCCTTTTCCCCCATTTTCGGGAAGGTATAAACTCTCTTTCTAATATCCATGAATCGCATGGCAAGATCCAGAAAATCCACTTCAGGATGTTCATACAGCGTCCACATGATTTTACCGGCATCCATGGCGGAACCGCCTCCGATTGCGATGATCACATCGGGCTGGAATTCAGTCATAGCTTTTGCTCCGGCGATGGCGCAGCTCAAAGTCGGGTCTGGCGCCACGTCAAAGAATGTAGTGTGGCGTATTTCCATCCCATCCAGCAGGTCTGTTATGGGTTTTGTATAGCCGTTGCCGTAAAGGAATCCATCTGTTACAATAAAGGCCTTCTTTTTGCCCAGTACAGCCTTCAGCTCTTTCAAAGCCACGCCAAGGCAGCCCTTTTTAAAGTAAACCTTTTCTGGCGCTCTGAACCACAGCATATTTTCCCTTCTTTCTGCAATTGTCTTTTTATTGAGCAAATGCTTTACACCAACATTTTCAGATACCGAGTTTCCACCCCAGGTTCCACACCCCAGCGTCAAGGACGGGGGTAATTTGAAGTTGTAAAGGTCTCCAATCGCACCTTGAGAGGACGGAGTATTGATCAACTGTCTCGCCGTATTGATACTTTCACTGAACTTTGTAATTTTGTCCCTCTGGTTTGTTTCGTCCACATACAACACCGCTGTATGTCCGACACCTCCGTCGTGAGCAAGCTTTCTTGCTTTTGCCAGGGCGTCGTCAAAGCTGGTTGATTTATACATAGTAAGAATGGTGGAAAGCTTTTCATGCGCGAAAGGCTCGTCAAGCTCGGTGGATGTAACCTCTCCAATCATGATCTTTGCAGTCTCCGGTACTTTTATGTCTACTAATTCTCCGATCTTCTGAGGGTTCTGGCCTACGATCTGAACGTTTACCGTACCATTTCGAAGAATAATCGGGCGAACGCGTTCGACTTCTTCAGGGGAAAGGAAATAAGCTCCCCTGAACTTAAATTCTTCTTTTACCTCGTTGTAAATCTTATTGGATACGATAACTGACTGCTCCGACGCGCAGATTGTTCCGTTATCAAAGCTTTTGGATTGAATCACAGAACTAACGGCCATCTTAATATCGCAGGACTCGTCGAAGATAACAGGACAGTTTCCGTTACCTACGCCTACAGCCGGCTTCCCGGAAGAGTAAGCCGCTTTGACCATACCCGGGCCGCCGGTAGCCAAAATCAGATCCACAGACTTCATGATGGTATTGGTGAACTCGATGGAAGGCTCATCAACCCAAGCGATGATCCCCTCTGGTGCGCCGGCCTTCACCGCTGCTTCCAGAACAATCTTTGCAGCTTCCACCGTACATTTCTTTGCCCTTGGATGGGGTGAAATGATCAGTGCGTTTCTTGTCTTCAGTGCAATGAGCAACTTGAAAATTGCAGTAGAGGTGGGATTAGTAGTAGGAATTACTGCGCCGATAACACCTACGGGCACCAAAACCGTCGAAATCCCAAATCCCGGATCATACTCTACAACGCCACAAGTCTTCGTATCCTTGAAGGAATTATACACATATTCGGCAGCATAATGGTTTTTAATGATTTTGTCTTCGACGACGCCCATCCCGCTTTCTTCAACGGCCATTTTCGCTAGAGGGATACGAGCCTGGTTCGCAGCCATAGCTGCAGCAAAAAAGATTTTGTCTACCTGTTCCTGAGTGTAATGCGAATAAATCTCCTGGGCTTTCCTGAGTTGCTTCAGCTTGGCTTCAAGCCCATTCTCAGGGGTTCCGGTTTCGGCTTTCTTCACATCCTTTTGTTCTTCTTCCTTTTTCATGATATCCTCCTTATTTATTTTATTATGGTGCAGACAAATATTGGATTTGAATTGGGAAGGAATGTACCACAAAGTCTCCTCTGAGATACAAAGCTGGGTTTTGAGACATGACAATATCTAAAGCAGTCATATTATGGGACTTATTTCAGGGCATTGATTATTTCCTCACTGAACAGCTCTTCGTCTTTCGGCTGCCAGGATGGAATGGGACGGGCGACATATGTAAAATTAAGAAGGTCTTTCCATGTCGCGTTATGGGAGATACTGTTATGTCCCCAGGTGCCGCAGCCAAGGGTCATAGACATAGGAAATCCGCAGACCCATGACCCAGAATTTGATAAACTCTGAGGAAGGTTGACGCAGACTTTGCAGACAGGAATCCTCTCACCTAAAATGGTTACCCGTTCATCATTGGTCGTATGTATTCCAATGCTGTGTCCCTTTCCCTGATATTCAAGGATCTGTTCCACCTGATCAACAGCATCGTCAAAGTCTTTACACGTTCTCAGTTCCGCCACAGGAGAAAGTTTTTCGCCTGTAAGCGGATAATTGTTGCCATATCCCGCATTTTCCTCGATCATGAGTATCTTTGTCCCATTGGGAACCGAGACTTGAGCAATTTCGGCGATTCGCTCCGCGGGCTGTGCGACAATCTGCCGGTTCAAATCATGATTTTCCGGTGTTTTCGGCCAGAGCGTCTTGACCAGCCGCTGCTTTTCAGGAGTACCTTCCTTTATTAAATGGCCCCCCTTCTTCGCCATGGCATCCACAAAAGCATCATAAGCACTTTCAAATACGATGATGTTGTTTTCTGTTGAGCAAGAGGTTGCATTGTCAAAGGATTTTGAGCGTATAATCATATCTGCAACCGAATCCATATCTGTAGTGCCGTCTACAATGGAAACAACATTTCCGGTACCCACTCCGATTGCGGGATTTCCCGAGGAGTATGCCTGTCTGACCATAGGCGTCCCGCCGGTGGCAAGAATGAAATCCACCTGTGCCATAATCTGCTGTGAACACTCTACCGAAACGTATTCAGGGTCTACGGCCTGGACCAAATCTTCCGGAGCGTTAAAAGTTTTCAGGACGTCTCTGATCAACTGTGCAATTTCCCAATTAACCTTCTTGGCCTTCGGATGAGGAGCCAGTATCACTGCATTTCTCGTCTTTAACGCAATTAGGGATTTTACAACAGGAGTAGCCTCTCCGTTTGTAATAGGAATAATTGCACCGATTACCCCCATGGGTTTTGCGTACTTTTCAATCCCCGTCTTTTCATCTTTTTCAATGAGCCCCACGGAAAGCTGTCCCTTCATCTGAGCATAGGAACCTTTTACCTTACTGAACATTTTAGCCTGTTTGTCTTTTGCAACACCCATGCCTGATTCCTCGACAAGTTTTTCACCAAACTTTAAGGCAACCTCTGGTATAGTCAGTGCATAAGCAACCGCTTCCGTCAATTGATCAACCTTCTCCTGATCATAACTTTCCGCAATTTTTTGAGCGATTCTGGCCTTTTTTACCAGATGTGCCACGTACTCTTCATACGCTACATACTCATTGCAATTCGTTATCATGGCATCTATTTCCTTTCTAAAATTTTCTATTCCGGATTAACAGTCCAAGATTGGATTCACCCTCTTCTGCTTCCGGCGTTTTAACCTTATCATGGCGTCATTACCCTGTAAAATTAAAAAAATTGATTGCCCAATAGGAAATTCTTGGGTGAATTGTTTGTTAATAATTAAACATTTCTCTTGCATAATTAAGTTTCCTATGATAATTTTTTGATGTTATGGGTTAGAAAAGATTTGGATAAATTAGGGAAAATGCTGGGTACCTGAAAAATTACCGCGAAGGCGAGGTATGGAGGTATTCAACATGAACATCAATCATTTGAGATATTTTGAAAAGACCTGCCGGCATATGAGCATTACAAAGGCATCTGAGGAAATCTTCGTAGCACAGCCAACAATCACTGCAGCAATCAAAGAGCTCGAGAAGGAATTTGGAATCCAGCTCTTTGATAAAGTAAATAATCAGTTGGTTCTGACGACAGATGGACGTGTATTTTTACATCAAGTAAGGGAATTCCTTACCTCTGTAGATAATTTTGAGAAGACGGCGCTGGATTTGAAAAAAAAACCAAATGTCACGCTTCGTCTTGGTGTTCCTCCTATATTGGGAACTCTTTTACTGCAAGAGTTCATTCCTGGTTTTGAGTTGCAGAACCCTGGGATTTCCCTTGAAATTCTCGAGATACCGACTCTTGACGGACTGAAAATGGTGGACCAGGCAAACCTGGATCTCCTGATCGGAATAAAAAGCCCTCACTCCCTGGCTCTCTGTGACTCCAAATCAATTTTTGTTACAGAGCTTATCGCGGCCTTCTGTCCAGAAAATCCTCTGGCAAAAGAAGCCGTTATTGAAAAATCAATGCTCTCAAATAGCTCGTTTGTAATCCTTCCGAAAGGCTCCTACCACTATTACGCAATAAAAAACAGCTTTAAAGATCCTCCGCTGAATATCATCATGCAATCAAATCAGTTAGCGACGATCCGCTATATGATTAAAAGTAAAAATGCAGTTACGATCATCTTTAAAGAAGTTTTTGAAAATGATCGCGATATCTGCTGCCGTCCGCTGGCTGAGCCCATAATCGGCGATGTCTGCGTCTTCTGGCGAAAGCATGCTTATATTTCTAATTGCATGAAGGCTTTTATCCGCTATATCCAAAACTGTAAATTGGACGAGAATAAGAAACGGGCACCTGCTGCCTGCCAAACCCAGGAGCCCCTGCTCCGCCGCTCTGTTTCCTGTTAGTAACGTACCTCTCCGATTCACCAGAAGTACCGCTGCGGCATAAAATGGTTTAAAACCAAAAATGCCAACGAAGCATAAAATGGATTAAAAAAGGAGGTTGCTTTTTTGTGCCCAAAATTTACTTAAGTCCATCTGTTCAGGATTTCAATCCATATATTATCGGTGGTAATGAAGAATATTATATGAATCTGATCGTTGATGCCATGATTCCCTATCTAAGAACAAAGCAAATTGAATTCGAAAGGAGTAATCCCGGCAACACCCTGACCCAAGTGATCAGGCGTTCAAACGACGCAAGGTGTGATCTGCACATAGCACTTCATTCCAACTCTTCACCGGAAAATATCAGAGGAATGCTTCGAGGTCCTGACGTATATTATCACGCATCCAGCGTCTCCGGTCGAAAAGCCGCGGAGATCATGACTGAGAATCTAAAAAAAATCTATCCTGATAAGGATCTTGTTACAGCCATACCGACAACAGCTCTTGCGGAGCTAAAAGGAACAGCGGCGCCTACTATCTTGATAGAAATTGCCTATCACGATAATTTTTCAGATGCGCAATGGATCAGAAACAATATTAACAGCATTGCAAAGAATATTGTTTTATCCCTTACGGAATATTTTGTAATCCCCTTTGAGGATTCGGAATAAATTATTAATGTTAACGTACCATTATAATAATTATTATGAAAAGGAGGAAATAGCTCGTGCCCAGCGTTTATATAAGCCCCTCTAACGCTGAACAACAGATGACAGTAACGGGAGGCAACGAAGAATATTACATGAATCTGGTCGCTGATGCGATGGTTCCATATCTCAGAGCAAATGGAATTGAGTTTGATCGAAATGATCCGAACATGACGGTTGCGCAGATTGTTGAGCAGTCAAACGAACGATATCATGACCTTCATCTGATCCTGAATATGGAGTCGGCAATCGGAAATCTGGCTGGTTTGATGCGCGGTCCCAGTGCGATATATTATACCGGAAGTCCGGGAGGAAGACAGGCTGCAGAAATATTCTATAATAACCTGAAAACGATTTATCCTGACCCAAATCTGGTTACGCTTTCATCTGAAAGACTGAATCCACAGTTACGTGATACAGATGCGGCAGCGGTAATGACGATACTCGGATATCGCGACAATACGGCAGATATGAACTGGCTGACAAGCAATATCGACAAGATTGCAAAAACCCTCGTGATATCTATTACGCAATTTCTAGGAATGCCCTTTGTCGATATTCAACCGGCCACACAGACTTATTTTTATCCTTATCCCTTTTGCGGGACCTATTGAGAGTATCATCATGGCAGATATATTTATCAACCCTTCAAATCAGGAGTTTAATGAATTGCAGACAACCGCAGCACCTCCGGATCTATACGGCAAACTGCAGGGGCCTGGTGCCAGGCAACTCGTCCTGTCCATTGCAGAGTATTTGGGAAACCCCTTTGTCGACGCCAGTAATTCTCATAACATTTACGAAACAGGAGGTATCGTCCATGCCGAGTGTATATCTAAACCCGTCAAATCAAAAGAATGAATTTATTACAGGAGGCACTGAAGAATATTATATGAATTTGATTGCTGATGCTATGATTCCATACCTGGAAGGCAGCGGCATTGATGTAACCCGAAGTAAGCCGGGAGAGGACCTGTCCAAAGCGATAGAGGAATCTAATTCCGGAAATTATGATTTGCATATAGGATTGCAGACAACGATGTCACCGGAATATCTAACGGGAACTCTGCAAGGGCCTAGTGTAATATACTATGCCGACAACCCGGAAGGGCAGAAAGCGGCATCTGTTATTGCGGATAATATCAGAGCGATTTATCCGCGGCCAAATCTCGTAACAACAATGCCAAGCCGAACGATGCAGGAATTAAGAGATACAAAGGCGAATTCCGTGATTGTTGAAGTGGGTTATCATGATAATACACTGGATGCTATATGGATCCAGGATAATATAAAAGCGATCGGAAGGATTATCGCTCTCGGCGTTTCCCAGTATTTTAGCCTTCCCTTTCTGAGAAAACCGAAAGAAATCGGACGGCTTATGGAGAGAAAATAAGCCGCTCCGATAGAAAAGTCTGTTCAAACTTCGGGAAAGCTGTTACAATCTTCCCATGGACAAGTTTAATGAATTATTATATGAAACAATTGAAAAAAAAGGATTGATCAAAATGATCTTCAGTGGAACCCGTAAAAAAGCTATCCCTTATCAGCGGGTTGCGATTCGTCCTGTTCTGCTGCAAGATCAGCTTTGTTATCAAGCTGAATTTCAGTATTCCAATAAGGTAACACATGAAAATCTAAGCGAAACGCAGCTTCTTTCCCGTTGCGGGGAACTGCTTGCAGAGCAGTTTAAGCAGGTCAACCTGTTCAGTACCGACGGCGACTATCAGATTCTTGCCGCAAAGCCTGAAAAACCGCGAATCATAAAAAAATCTTCCTCAAAGAAGCTTCCACCGTTAAATCATAATCACGAAAAGCAGTACATTCTTCCCGAGAATATTCCCTGTGATTTTTTGATCCGTCTCGGAGTAATGGAACCAGATGGTAAAATAATACAGAAGCATTACGCAAAGTTCCGTCAGATCAACCGGTTTCTCGAAATTGTATCCGATGTTCTGGATTCTTTGCCCAAGGAAAACGAATCACTGAAAATCATTGATTTCGGCTGCGGTAAGGCTTATTTGACCTTCGCTCTCTATCACTACCTTAAGCTGAAGCTGAGAAGAAATGTCGAAATTGTAGGACTTGACTTAAAAACCGATGTCATCGACTTCTGCAACCGCGTCGCAGAGGATTTAAATTATGATGGACTAAAATTTCAGATGGGAAACATCGCCGAATATGAAGGAAAAGCAAAGGCAGACATGGTTGTTACACTTCATGCCTGCGATACCGCTACTGATTTTGCTTTGATTAAAGCAGTCAGCTGGGAAGCTTCCGTCATTCTCTCAGTGCCCTGCTGTCAACATGAATTATTCAGCCAGATCAGCAACGATCTTCACCAACCAGTCCTAAAGCATGGTATTCTGAACGAACGTTTCTGCGCCATACTAACCGACGGACTGAGAAGCCTTAAGCTGGAAGAATGCGGTTACAGCGTCTCCATGATTGAGTTTACCAGTCTGGAACATACCTCGAAGAACATCATGATTCGTGCCATTCGAACCGGTAAGCCACGATTGGATGCCGGGGAAGAATACAGCAGACTGAAGGAATACTGGAATGTAAATCCAACCATTGACCAGTTAACTCATCCTTAAAAAAAAATGATCTCTGTTTCTATATTGCATATTAAACCAGTTTATGGTTTAATTGATTTATTAACTGAATATTGAAATTGTGCACGGGGGAGCCGGAATTGGCCGGCTGAGAGTAAGAACCTTAAATCTTTGACCCTATACCTGATCTGGATAATACTAGCGTAGGGAGTTGTTGATACTTATTTTTTGTGGTATTTTAAACGCCGGTTCTACGAACTGGCGTATTTTTTATCTTGAAGCTGAAACTCTATGCGGTATTGTCCGGCAGAAGAAAGGAAAACGAAATGAAAACAAAACAATTGGCTTTATCCGCATTATTTACAGCTATAGGTGTAATAGCAGGCAGTATGGTTTATATCCCCGTGGGTATATCAAAATGTTTCCCGGTTCAAAGCACGATCAATGTCTTATCCGCTGTAACCCTGGGACCGTACTATGGCACTGCCATTGCATTTTGCATTTCTTTAATAAGAAATATGATTGGCACAGGCTCTGTTTTAGCTTTTCCCGGAAGCATGATCGGCGCTTTATTGGCTGGAATCATTTATTATAAAACAAAGAATATTCCGGCAGCCGCAGCTTCCGAAATATTCGGCACAGGCATTTTAGGCGGCTTACTGGCTTTCCCTATTGCACATCTTATTCTGGGAAATGAAGCCGCTGCACTGTTCTTTATTCCTCCGTTTTTAATTAGTTCGACCGGTGGAAGTATCATCGCATATGCTCTTGTAAGAATTCTGTTTTCATCAAAAGTAATTAGATTAAATGAAAGAAAACAATAATCATGACGCTAAGTCCGTACACCCAACCATCGACCTGTTGGGTGTACGGTTTACCAAGCGCCGCCTCCACCACCGCCCATTCCGCCGCCGGAAAAGCCACCGCCGCCGGAAAAGCCACCTCCTCCGCCACCGGAAGGGGCTGGAGGTACCGCGATATTTTGTTGAATTGCATTGGTATAATGGTGGAAAGAATTCATAAAAATTAAGGTACTAAACATGGACCCCCGATAGCCGGAAGAATACCACTCTGGAGGTTGTACAGCGATCTGTTCGAATTTTTTCGCCCATTTATCCGTCAGCCCGAAAACGTAAGCGTAGGGAAGAACATGATAAAAATAATCCGGTCTTTCTTCTACAAGTCTTTTGATCCGATCTAATTCCGCCGTTCTGATGAATTCCTTGAATCCCAGTATCTGCCCGAAAATCCGGCTGCTCTTTTTGGTACGCTGCTTCATTCTCATGGTGAAAGTCAGTGAAATGAGAGATGCCAGAATAACTGACAAGCCAGGAAGTAAACTTCCCAAGGTAAAGAAACTGAACGCCAGCGCGCCTGCGCCGAAAAGAACAAGTGTAATCGTTCCGAAAAACTTCATCAACACCAGCTTTGCCTTTGAGATGCTATCCTTTCTGTCATAGCCGTTTATGAAAAGAAGGAACCCAATCAGTGCAAATATAACCGTAGGAACTGCAGCAATCCCCATAACATCATTGGACCGGTTGAGCATGATTCCAAATAATACAAGGGATAACAACGGCAATATCATTAGCAAAATGCCGATGGCTCTTGCTCCTACAGAACTCTGTGTGAAGATACGGTTCTCCCTGTTCAGTGTAAAATGCGCCTTTAATTGTCCTTTCGTCGCTTCGAAGGTACCATAAAAATCATCCTTCAGATCATCAGGAGCAACCGCCTCCCTGCCGTCAAATAATCCGCGGAACATTGTATGTTCATAGGTTTTCGCATACTCCGGGAGATCTTTGAGTTTTTTCAGGATAAAGTGATTGTCCGCCGTCTCTTCTATGCTGAGATATCCGCCGTTTGCCCAGTAAATGATCAGGGAAACAATATCTCTGCTGTCTACCACACCGTCAATAATATATCCCACCTCAGCCGGTGGTATTGACTCAGGCGGATAAAATTCTACCGTCCGGATGATCTTCGGGTCTCTCCCAAACCCAAACCAAAGCAAAATGCTCAGTGCGGGGGATAGAATGATCAGCGCCATCATCAGCCAGCGCATCCAGCCGGTAGTCATTTCTCCGGAAAAATATCCCTCCGGCAACATGATATTCAGTGTGACTCCTTCGCCGGTTTCCAGAACTCTCGCTGTATTTGCAGTAATCGTCGCTCCATCGACCGACCAGTCTACCGCATTCAGATCAACCTGTCCGTAACTGCCTGCGATCAATTCCGTCTGACCGGAATCGAAGGGTTTCGGCATACGTATCATCATGGTTGACGCTTCAATGGGCGTCGCCCAGCCCTGCGGAACGATATTCCAGTATAAGCTGTCATATGCCTTGTTTTCATCGTCATATAACCTGCACAGATAAGAAATCCTGTATTCCTGTGGTCCTTGGACAGTTGCATCAGCACTGCCGATCTGAATCACAAGACTGCCGTTTTCCTTATAGGTTTCAAAAGGAAACCCTTCCACTTGAACATCGGATATCTTTAAACGATATGATTCCTCAACAGTTTTTCCGTCCACCTGCCTCGTGGCAGTCCCTTTATACGGGATATACCGGTAGATACCGTGCCTTGCTTCATTAAAATTCACTTTGATCGTTTCTTCGACTGCAAAGGAATTGTTTTCATTCACATCCATACTGACGTCAAAACGATTGGTTTCATAGGCTTCAGCACTTGCAAAAACCGGTGTTCCGCAAAATAGCAACGCCGCAAACAAAAATGCGGCGATAAATTTACTCCATTTCATATCACATATCATATAACGTACCCTTCAAAATTGAACCTTTACAGATTCTCTTTCCGCTTCATCTCTTACTTCAAACATCGTTTTTCGTTTGAAGCTGAAAATTCCCGCAACAAGATTGCTTGGAAAAGACTCAACCTTCGTATTGAATTCCTTTACCACTGCATTATAATATTTTCTTGAATTTGCGATCTCATCTTCCAATCTCTGCAATTGCTTCTGCAAATCAAGAAAGTTTGTGTTCGCTTTCAAATCCGGATAAGCTTCCGCGATAGCAAAAAGGCTCCTCAGAGTTCCCTGCAGCATATTTTCCCCCTGTATTTTACCCTCGATGGTCTTTGCATCAGCCGCCATATTCCTGGCCTGAACAACTTTTTCAAGTGTTCCCGCTTCATGCTTCGCATACCCCTTAACAGTTTCCACGAGATTGGGAATCAAGTCATACCTCTTTTTCAGGTAAACGTCCATTGTGGAAAAGGCTTCTTCCACCAGATTCCGCAATCGGATAAATCCGTTGTAAGCCGCTATGATCCAGATAATCCCGATAATTATAACGGCAAGGATTACAATTAATATTATTGTTCCTGTTCCCATTTCCATACCCTCCTTATTTCGCCACCAATTTATTTCTCTATCCCAAAAATCCCTTTAATACAGTATCTTCCGCCTCTTTCTCTGTCAGACCCAAAGTCATGAGTTTCGTAAGCTGATCGGATGCGATCTTTCCGATCGCTGCCTCATGTATGAGTTGGGCATCGGAATGAAAAGCCGAAATCTCTGGAATAGATGATACCTTTGCATTGTCCATAATAATCGAGTCACATTGTATATGGCCGCGACATTTTGCATGGCCTCGCAGATTTAAATGAAAAACCTGTTCTGAATGATCCTGCGCTACAGAACGTGAGATAATTTGAGCGCTTGAATCCTCTCCTATAAGCTCTACCGTAATATTGGATTCTGCATTTTGATCCAAATAGGTGAGCAACCTCTCAGTTACTATGAGACGGGCATTTTTATGAAGGACTACCTCTGTATCTCTTATCGTTTTATCCACACCTTTGATTTGTATCATTTCAAGCTCTGCCACGCCATCCTCTTCGACCAGGATAATCGTTTTAGGGTTTAGAACTCTCTCACCGGTACCCTCGCCCTCTCCATAATGTTTTTCCACGTATTTCATATGGGCACCCTTCCGAACAAAAAATTCATGAATTCCATCATGTTGTGCTTTCTCATTGTCCGAATTGTGAATTCCGCAACCTGCTACGATTACTACATCTGAATCCTCTCCCACCTCAAAGGTATTGTAAACGATATCATTCATTCCTGCTTTCGAAAGAATAACCGGAATATGCACGCTTTCGCCCTTTGTATTTGGCTTTATAATAATATTAATGCCCGGTTTGTCTTGTTTTGTTACAATATCAATATTCGCCGTGGTATTTCGGCTGATTCCTTCACCATTTTTCCGAATATTATATGCACCTTGAGGCGTATCATGCAAATCAGCCACCTCTTCCAATAGTTTTTTATCTACCGCATTCAGCAACTTGAACACCTCCTTTAATACAATCGTTTCGACATTCACAACCTGAATCAAGATGTGATATTTCCTTTAAAAATTCTTCATGACTTGTTATTCTGCCCACAGTTCCATCCTCTATTAAAATCACTTCATCTGCCAGCTTTAAAATACGTTCTTGATGGGAAATGATAACGATTGTCGTATCATCTTTCTGATGCATCTTTTCAAACGTCTCAGTCAATCTGTGAAAGCTCCACAAATCAATTCCCGCTTCTGGTTCGTCGAATACCGCAACGTTTAATTTTCTTGCGAGAATGCTCGCGATTTCAATTCGTTTCAATTCACCGCCAGAAAAAGTCGAATCAATTTCACGTTCAAGATAATCCTGAGCGCATAAACCGACATCATAGAGCATCTGACAGTTATCTATCTTATTTTCTCCTGCAGCCAAGTCCAGCAATTCTCTCACTTTTAAGCCCTTAAATCTTGCAGGAGTTTGAAATGCATATCCAATTCCCAGCTGTGCTCTCTCTGTGATGCTTTTCTCTGTAACATCCGTATCATTAAGAATGATTTGTCCATCGTTTATCGGAACGATCCCCATGATCGCTTTTGCAATCGTAGATTTTCCTCCGCCGTTAGGACCGGTGATTACATAAATTTTATTATTTTCCAATTTCAGGTTTATTCCCTTTAATATTTCTGTCTTATCACTGCTTCCTGCTAAGGTAACATTGACATCCTTTATTTTTAACATGCTCATCCTCCTGTATAAAAAGCTGACTTATATTTTCACGAGCTTAATCCGTTTTATCATTCGCCGATCTGCCAATTAATCTGTTTTCCAGTTTTGGACAGAAAGTCGTTTGCTTTAGAGAAATGCCTGCAACCAAAGAACCCATTATGCGCAGACAGCGGGCTCGGATGTGCTGCCGTAAGGATCAAATGCCGTTTATTGGTGATTAAATCCGCTTTCGATTTTGCGTTGGCCCCCCACAGCAGAAAAACCATCGGGTCTTCACGTTGGTTAAGCAGCTCAATCACTCTGTCGGTAAAGATCTCCCAGCCTTTTCCCTTGTGCGAATTTGCCTGTCCGAGCCGTACTGTAAGTACCGTGTTCAAGAGCAGAACGCCCTGCTTTGCCCAATCCTCCAGACTGCCGTGATCAGGCGGCGTGATTCCTAAATCACTTTGCAGCTCTTTAAAAATATTAACCAGGGAAGGTGGTTTCGGCACTCCTTTTTTTACTGAAAAGCATAAACCTTGCGCCTGATTTGGCTCATGATACGGGTCTTGCCCCAGTATCACTGCCTTTACATCCTGATATGGTGTAAATTTCAGTGAATTAAAGATATCATGCATTGACGGAAAGATCATTCTTGATTTGTACTCGCTGATTAAAAACTCTCTCAGGTCTTTATAATATTCCTTGTCAAATTCACCATCCAGAATTGTATCCCAATCATTTCCTATATTAACCATTTTCCGAATATGTACTCCTATCATATTTTTATTGAAATTTATTTTTGCATATATGCTGTTACTTGATTCCATTAAATATTATAACAAAAATAGAGTGAAAACAAGCCTATCAATGTTATATAATACCTATATGAGTACGATTTGTCTGTCTGCAATTGCAAATATCAGGATCAAAAACTATCTGATAGAAAATGGTCACAAACTGATCGAAATCAAAAAAACCGGCGCGGTTTACGATGCCGTATCTTCCCATGCGGATATTTATTTGTGTAATCTTAAAAACGGCCTTGTCGTCGCCGGTGAGCAGCTCCAGCATATTAAAGAGCTTCTTCTTCAATATGAAGTCTCTTTTTCTGTGGGCAATAGCCATCTCAGCTGTAAGTATCCCGGAAATATTCCTTTTAATGCGACACAGATTGGCGGTTATCTGGTCCATAATATCAATTATACGGATCAGGCGATTCTCAGAAAAGCAAACGAAGCCGGATTAAAACCGCTCCATGTCAAACAGGGCTATACGAAATGCAGTCTGGCAGTAGTAGACGATAATTCGGTTATCACATCCGACCGAGGTATTGCTGCAGTATTAACGGAGCACGGTCTCAATGTGCTGCTGATCTCCACAGGCCATGTCAGGTTGGAAGGCTTTCCCTATGGCTTTATCGGCGGCGCCACAGGAAGAGTTCATAATGAAATCATTTTTAACGGAGATCTTTCCAGCCATCCGGATTTTCTAAAAATTATGGAGTTTATTGAGCAAAGAAAACTTCGGCCGGTTTATTTCAAGGAATATCCACTTGAGGATATCGGATCTGTCATTCAATTGTAGCAGGTTAAACGAACCAATTCCTTTATTGATTTGTTTATCTTCCATCACAGAAAGAGGCTTTTTATGAAAACACATGCGATCATTCCAATATTTATCCCGCATCTGGGCTGTCCTCACGATTGCATTTTTTGCAATCAGAAAGCGATTACGGCGAAAGCTGCGCCTGTGTCGATGGAGGATATGATCGCCACGACGGAAAGAAACCTTTCTACGCTCTCTGATCGTGGAATCAAAACCGTTGAAATGGCTTTTTACGGCGGAAGTTTTACGGGAATTCCGATTGAAATGCAGCGAGAATACTTATCCGTCGCAAAGGAATATAAAGATACAGGGAAAATTCATAAAATTCGCCTGTCCACCAGGCCTGACTACATTGACGAGACAATTTTGGACACGCTGAGAGAATTTGATACGGATCTGGTCGAGCTGGGGGTTCAGTCCATGGATGAAGAAGTATTGCGTCAGTCCAACAGAGGACACAGCAGAGAAGACGTGTACCGGGCTTCCGGATTGATCAAGGATTATGGCTTTGAACTGGGCCTTCAGCTCATGATTGGTTTGCCGGGAGATACCCATGACAAATCCGTACAATCCGCCGTGGAAGCGGTAAAGATCGGCCCTGATGTTGCGCGGCTTTATCCAACGGTGATCCTGCGTAATACTGCGCTATACGATTTGTTTCAACGTGGGGAGTACATCCCCTTTTCTATGGAAGAAGCTGTGCGTACAACAAAGGACATGTATCTTCTCCTTACCAATGCAGGGATCAACGTCATCCGCATCGGCTTAAAAAGCACGGACTATATTAAAGACGGAGGCGAGGTGGCCGGTGGTTATCATCCTGCTTTCAGACAGCTTGTGGAAGCAGAAATTGCTCGTGAACAGATGGAAAAGCAATTCATATTACTTATGGCTGCAGAGGATGTAAAAGAGATTGTTTTCAGCAGTAATTCCACATCCTTTTCTAATATGACCGGCAACCGCAACTCAAACCGTATTTATTTCGAAAAAAAATATCCACATGTAAGCTTCAGCTTCCATGTGGATCACAGTCTTCCAAAAGGCTTTTATGCCGTAAAGATTCCCGAGAGGAATTCCTGAGCGGCGTATTTTTTCTTATTAATTTTTTAAGCTTTGCAAAGGAGCAGGAATCCTTCCTCCTCTTTGTATCATTTTTGCCGGTGATTTACGGTTTATGTTCATCACGGGTCCGTTCCCCAGCAGTCCGCCGAATTCCAATTCTTCCCCTTCATTTTTTCCGATTGCTGGAATTACTCTTACTGCTGTCGTTTTGGAATTCACCATGCCGATTGCGGCTTCATCTGCAATAATTGCTGAAATAATTTCAGCAGGGGTATCGCCTGGAATTACAATCATATCCAGTCCTACAGAGCAGACTGCCGTCATCGCTTCCAGCTTTTCTACTGTGAGCGCTCCACACCGTGCCGCTTCAATCATTCCCGCATCTTCGGTGACTGGGATAAACGCTCCCGATAGTCCTCCAACATTGGAAGAGGCCATGACACCGCCTTTTTTCACAGCGTCATTAAGCATAGCAAGGGCTGCGGTAGTTCCGTGAGCGCCGCACATTTCCAGACCGATTTCTTCAAGAATATGCGCAACTGAGTCACCGATGGCTGGTGTAGGTGCAAGAGAAAGATCCACAATTCCAAAAGGAACGCCAAGCCGTTTTGAAGCTTCACTTCCCACCAGCTGACCCATTCGTGTGATTTTAAATGCAGTTCGTTTAATAATATCAGCAACCTGGGTCAAATCACAATCATCGCCCGCCTTGGCAAGCGCTGCACGTACGACTCCGGGTCCAGACACTCCTACATTAATGACGCAATCCGGTTCACCCGGACCGTGGAATGCACCTGCCATAAACGGATTGTCCTCCGGTGCATTACAAAAAACAACAAGTTTTGCTGCTCCAATGCACTGGCGGTCAGCCGTCAGCTCCGCAGCCTCCCGGACAACCTTCCCCATTGTTCTAACCGCATCCATATTGATACCGGACTTGCTTGAGCCAATATTGACGGAAGAACATACAAATTCCGTACTCGAAAGTGCACGGGGAATTGCCTCGATCAGTTCTTTGTCTCCCGGTGAAAATCCTTTATGCACCAGAGCGGAAAAACCGCCAATAAAATTCACTCCAACATCTTTTGCGACACGGTCGAGGGTCCGTGCGTATTGAACAGGGTCGCCTCCCGATGCTCCTACAAGCATCGCGATGGGTGTTACTGCGATCCTCTTATTAATGATTGGAATCCCATACTTTTGTTCAATGTCACATCCGGTCTTAACCAGATCCCTGGCGCAGCGGTATATTTTCTCGTACACCTTTTTGCAGGAGCGATCGATATCGCTGTCGCAGCAATCCAAAAGCGAAATTCCCATCGTGATTGTTCTTATATCCAAGTTTTCATCCTGTATCATGGTGATGGTTTCCATGATATCGGTCATATTCAGCATGTTCTTACCTCCGGTTATATTTCTTTGTATTAAATGCGATGCATGGAATTAAAAATATCTTCATGCATGATATGGATCGTCATACCCGGAACATTTGTTTTCATCCGTTCCTGTAGCCCGCCTAATTCACAATTCATCTCTGAAATATCGACAAGCATCACCATGGCGAAAAATTCCTGCAGAACGGACTGAGTTACTTCTATCACATTGGCATTTGACTCAGCACAGATGGTGCTCACTTTTGCCAATATTCCTACCATATCTTTACCGATTACAGTGATCACTGCTCTCATCTTTTATATCCTCCGTATAAATTTTTTCTATAACAATTATATTATTTTATCATAACATCATTAAAAAATACAGTACATATTCCCGTAAACTCAAAGAACATCTTTCATACGCTTATCCCTGCAAAATGTTGTGAAATCATTAAGAAGCATGTATAATTTAAAAACGAATCAGAAAGAAAAACGGCCGATAGATGCCGGGAATTATTGGGAGGAGCATAAAATGAAGAAAACTGTATTAAATATTTTTCTAATAACTGTATTGCTGCTGCTGGCATCGGTTCAGAGCATTGCCGCCGAAAAATCGGTAAGAGTATCCTTGCCCCCATTCAAAGTTCAAATTAACGGAACGATGGTCAACAGCAAAACAGCGGAATACCCCTTGCTCGTTTACAAGGATATCACCTACATGCCCATGACCTACGACTATTGCAACTTGCTGGGACTGGAAAGCAGCTGGTCACATGAACAGGGACTGGCGGTTTCCCTGAGAAAGGGCGATGAAATTCCCACTGTTACGGAAGCCGCTTCCAGCAGCAGCAATCCGTCCCGCCTGACCGCAACAATTGTAAACACTCCCATCACCATAAACGGCAAAAAAATCGACAATCTGAAAGAACCCTATCCTTTTCTCCGTTACAGGGATGTAACCTATTTTCCATTGACCTATCAATTTACAAACCCGGAATTTAATATCTATTCTAACTTTTCGGAGGAATACGGCCTCGGCGTATATTCCGAAAATAAATTCTTCTATCAGTATTATCCGGAGGGAAGCAATGTTGAGCATATGGATCTGAGGATCAGCTCGATCTTATATATGATGACGGCAATCAATATTTCAGACGGAACAGGCAAATATCCGTCAAACAACCTAAAGGAGTATGATTACCAGAATGTGGGATCACCTCTGCTTCCCAATTATAAGGGTACAAAATATTACGGCTATCTGCCTGACGGCAACGGGGGCCTCAAGGTGAATACAGATTCCAGATTAGTAATCGGAGAATTGTTAACAACAGTAATTACCGATTTCAATAACCCTGAACCGGTTCAGATAACATTGCGATTCAGCCAATATTATGGGGATGATCTTTGATCTTTCTTTCAGCGACAGCGCATTATTGTTTTAACTGATGGAATACAGGGAATAAATAAATTATCCGTTCTTGGGATAATGGAAATGTGAAATAAGAACATTTTGGTAAAAGAAAAGAGGTTGTACAATGGATAACGAAAAGAAAATGCAGGAAATGCTCGGTAAAAAAGTATGGGCTGTAATCGGCGCCACACCAAATACAGAGAAAACAGCAAATATGATCTTTCATACGCTCCGCAATTATGGGTATGAAACCTATGCTGTCAATCCCAATTACAGTGAAATGGAAGACGGCACCAAATGTTATGCCTGTCTCGAGGATCTTCCTAAGACTCCTGATTGTGTTGACTTTGTAATTCCTCCCAGTGTCACTTTGAAAAGCCTCGAAGAGATGGACCCGGAAGCGTATCCATACATCTGGCTGCAGCCCGGCACCTATGATAAGGACATCGTAGAATTCGCCGAGAAGAAGGGGTTCAAGGTCGTTCACGAAGGAGCCTGCGCCATGGCGGCAGTTCGCTTGAAATAAAACACAACCATGCCCACACATATTCCCTATCGTTAAAACCCAGTCGCTGCCGTTACAACGCAAATTCGTTCAGATCTTGCATTATAACAGCAGCTTCCGGGTTTTTTCATGTTTGTATCGTTTGACTTTTACGCTGGTTATGAAGTCAATCCGTTTTTATTATTTCTATATATTTTGTCAAAAAAAATACGGGCAGTACTATAAATCGTACATGCCACGTATTCAATCTATTTATCATACTCCCGGATGATCCGGTAGGCTTCTACAAGGGATGCATGGTTAAAGCTCCTGCAATTGGCCGGGCTTGTGGACGGCAGATAAACGGAATGGATACCGGTGTCCGGATAGCACAGGCGTTTATATAGATCAGTTGCCTTTTTCCCTGTGGTAAATATTACTTTGATCTTTGCTTCAGATATAACCCTATTGATGTCGTTGGGTTTTGGCTTCGCGATGCTGCTGTCGTCAGCGCCTTTAATCTCACAGGATTGTAGAACGTCCCACATGGCAATGTGTCTGCTGAGCAGGAACGCCTCTTTTTCCTCATTTGTAACCGGAACAGTTGCATCAAAGACTTCGGCGAGCACCCTCCAAAGCCTGTTCTGAGGATGCCCGTAGTAGAAACCGAATTCTCTTGATTTCGGAGAAGGGATCGTCCCGAGAATCAGAATTCTTGAATTTCGATCATAAACCGGCTCCAATTCATGATGAACGATTTGTGTTGTCATAAGTCCCTCCTGTAATCCGACTACAACTTTTTGCTGCTTCTTAAGATTTTACTTGATAAAGGTATTGTTGTCCAGCTCAGTAAACGCCTGCTCCAATTCCTCCATCGAATTCATTACGATAGGACCTCCCCATGCAATTGGCTCCCGAAGCGGTTTGCCCGCAAGCAGCAGAAATCGTATTCCGCTTTCAGAGGCTTTGATCCTGAACCATTTACCGGTCTCAAACAAAACCGCATGCTTTTCAGAAACCCGCTCTTTCCAATCCGGCTGAAAAAATCCCGTTCCTCTCAGAATATAAATAAACAAATTAAACTCAGGATCTGTTTCAAAAGCCCATTCTCTATCCGCTTTTAATTCCACGTCAAAATAAATCGGTTTGACATGGTTGCCCTCAACAGCGCCTTTGGTCCCGTTGAAGCTTCCTGCAAGGATATGGACCGTCGCATCTTCATCTTCCACGAAAGGAATCTGACTTCCTGCAATATCACCGTATCTTGGAGGCGACATTTTCTCTTTTGCAGGCATATTCAGCCAGAGCTGAGTGCCGAGCATTCTCGGGCTGGCTTTGGGCATTTCCTGATGAATGATGCCTGAGCCTGCCGTCATCCATTGGCAATCTCCATCAGAAATCAATCCTTTATTGCCAAGACTGTCCCCATGTTCGATTTCACCCCGTATCAGATAGGTTATGGTCTCAATTCCCCGGTGCGGATGCCAGGGGAAGCCTTTGATATAATCCTTAGGGTCCTGAGAGTCAAATGCATCCAGCATTAAAAATGGATCGAAATCACCAACATCATGGTTGCCAAAAACACGAACCAGCTTTACACCTGCTCCATCCTGTGCTTCCTTCCCTGCAACCACTCTCTTTATTTTTCTAAAACCATCCATATCAGACCACTTCATATCCTTCTTCTTCGATAGCCTCGCGAATTGCATCAAGAGAAACTTTATCCGCATCGTAATCCACAGCTACAGTTTTATTCTCAAGGCTTACATCAACTGAGGAAATTCCGTCAAGCGCAGTCAGCGCTTTCGTCACCGCATTGACGCAATGAGAGCAGGACATTCCTTCTACATTTAAAACTTTCTTTTCCATAATAAATACCTCCTTTTAAATTGATTAAACTATCCTTGGACGGCCGATTCATCTTACATGACTATGAATCGGCTTCTTTATGTTAAAGGTTCTACCGATATGGTTTAAACCGTTTCAGTCTCAGTGCATTCGTCAAGACTGAGACGGAGCTCAGCGACATTGCTGCAGCGGCAAAGATTGGATTCAGCAGCGGCCCGCCAAAGAGATGGAGAACCCCTGCGGCAATAGGAATGCCGATGACGTTATAGCCGAATGCCCAGAAAAGATTCTGCTTGATATTTCTAATGGTACTCTTGCTGAGCTGGATTGCTGTTGGAACGTCCATCAGGTCGCTCTTCATCAAGACAATATCAGCAGACTCCATGGCTACATCTGTGCCGGAGCCAATGGCAATTCCGATATCTGCCTGAGCAAGAGCTGGTGCATCATTGATTCCATCTCCTACCATTGCAACCTTCTTCCCTTCTGTCTGCAGCTTTTTTACCTCGTTTGACTTATCCTGAGGAAGAACCTCAGCAAATACTCTGTCAATACCGACTTGCTTTGCGATCGCCTCCGCAGTCCTTTGGTTGTCACCTGTGATCATCGCAACCTCAAGACCCATGGATTGCAGTCTTGCAATTGCGTTGCAGCTGCTCTCCTTCACAACATCGGCTACTGCAATAATACCCGAAAGCCTATTTTCCTCCGCAATATACATTGGCGTTTTTCCCTCTCCTGCCAGACGGTCCGATTCGGCTTCCAGCGGTTTCAGGTCAATCCCTCTGTCATTCATCAGCTTTTTATTTCCGAGCAAGATCTGTTTTCCGTTTATTTCCACTTCAATTCCATAGCCTGGTATCGCAGAAAACCATTCCACTTTCAAATATTCAAGGTTTCGTTCTTCCGCCTTGCCAACGATCGCTTCTCCAAGCGGGTGTTCCGAGCCTTTTTCAGCGGAAGCCGCAAGCTGTAGAAGCTTGTTGCTGTCAGCTGTCTCCGAAGTAATGATATCTGTCACTTCAGGTTTTCCTTCTGTGATGGTGCCTGTTTTATCGAAAACAATCGTATTGATTTTATGAGTTGCTTCCAGTGCTTCTCCTCCTTTGATCAGGATACCGTACTCGGCTCCTTTACCCGTTCCCACCATAATTGCAGTTGGAGTCGCAAGACCAAGGGCACAAGGGCATGCGATTACAAGAATCGCAATGAAGATCGTCAAAGAAAAAACCAGTGATTCACCACTCAGGATCCATGCAATAAATGCAAGAACCGCAATACCGAATACAATCGGCACGAAATATCCCGATACAACATCTGCCAGCTGTGCAATTGGCGCCTTGGACCCCTGCGCTTCCTCAACAAGCTTGATGATCTGTGCAAGTGCGGTATCTCCTCCCACCTTCTTTGCCTCAAACCGAATCATACCATTCTTATTGATGCTCGCCGCATAGATCTGATCTCCTGCTTTTTTCTCTACCGGAATGCTTTCCCCTGTCAGCATGGATTCATCTACTGAGGTACTTCCTTCCGTCACGATTCCGTCTACCGGAATCTTCTCACCCGGTTTGACCAAAATAATATGACCGATTTCCACTTCTTCGATAGGCACTTCATATTCTTTTCCGTCCCTGATCACCGTTGCCGTTTTTGGAGCGAGACCCATGAGTTTTTTGATTGCTTCTGAAGTTCTGCCTTTTGATACTGCCTCAAGGGACTTGCCCAGCAGAATCAGTGTGATGATTACCCCTGCGGACTCAAAGTACAAACCCTCCACAGCATCCATATTTCCCTGTGTGATCAGATATACGGAATAGAGGCTGTATACGATCGCTGCAGTAGTCCCCATTGCGATCAAAGAGTCCATATTGGGACTTCTGTTGATGATCGCTTTATAGCCGACTGTGTAAAAACGGTATCCTGCAATGACGATCGGGATGGTCAGGCAGATTTGTAAGATGGCATAATTCAGAGGATAACGCATAGGATCAAGGAACGACGGAATCGGAAAAGGAAGCCAGGATATCATTGACCCCATAGCAAAGTAGAGCAGAGGTACAGCAAAAACAGCCGAGACGCGAAATTTCGTCCAGAGTATTTTTATTTCCTTTTCCTTGCGTGCTTTATCTTCGTCAACAGGCACTTCTTTCTGTATTTCAACTGCCCCATATCCTGCTTTTTCAATTCTTTCCTTGATATTCACCAAGCCGGTCTTTTCTGTATCAAAAGAAACCGTCGCTTTTTCCGTGGCCAGATTTACCGAGACCTCCTCAACGCCCTCCATTTTGCCTACAACCTTTTCAATTCTTGCCGAGCAGGCCGCACAAGTCATTCCCGTTATCTTTAGCGTTTCCTTCATGTCACTCTCCTTATTAAAGCATTTTACCAATTGTTACGAGAAGTTCGTCGACAATTTTGTGATCCCCGGCCTGAATCTTTTCGACCAGACAACCGCGGATATGACTCTCTAGTAGCAGCTTACTTACAGAATCAAGCGCTGCTTGAGCCGCAGATATTTGATGGAGCACATCGTTACAGTAAACATCTCTCTCAACCATTCCGCGGATTCCGCGAATCTGACCCTCTACCCTGTTCAGCCTTGTGATAAGATTTGATTTCAGCTTTTCATCTCTTATCGTTATTTTCTCATCCTGCTCCGATGCGCAGCAGGTTTCATTGATATCATGATTATCATTCTTTTGAATCACTTCTATTACCTCCGCTCTCAATACAAAGTTTTTATCTTTGTATTCAATTTTATTATACTATACCCCCGTACGGTATATTTCAAACATATCATAAATTTATGGAGATTTAATGAAAAGAGTATTTATTTAAAAAAAATGAGCCCGGCTTCGTTAATTACGCAAATGTAATCGGCGAAACGAGACTCTTTTTATTTTAGAGAGACTTATTTTAAGGGGTTTTCAATTCCTGTTCACCTGTAACGGAGCTGGTATCATCCATCTCGAAGGTTGATTTTGCAGTTTCCGTTGTGAAATAAACATTTCCGTCAACTTTAGTGTCAACGAGCTTGAAATTGTCCTGTGAAACATATAGATCTCCAACGAAGATTCCATGTTGAATGCTGGCCATTGGGCTGTTGATTGTCAGCGTTGGTGCGGTCAGAGTAAATCGATTCGTAACATTACGTTCTTCGTCTTGAGTGTAAAGCGCAATCTTTCTTTGAACGATATCATTTCCTTGATCATCTTTTTTACCATTCGTAAAGCTGCCTTCAAGTACAAGATCATCATCAAATGTTAAATCCTTCAGCGTACAAATAATCCAGGTGCCCGTATTGCTGATCGCATCTTTAAATGCACCCTCTTCATCTACGATCGACGCTGTTGTTACCGCATCGTTTTCATCAGAATCCTTATCATCTACCGCACCTTGCGATGTTGTACCATTGTCGGTTCCGTTGTCGTCGTTTTTGTCATCACTGCCGCCGCAGCCGGCAAATGCTAATATTAATGTAACAATCAGCAGAAGTATTAACGTTTTTTTCATATAAAATCCTCCTTGTAAATTTATCATTCCGCATGTTAATGATATATTTTCATTTTGCAATGGATATTTTACCCTAGTAAGACTGGAGTATACGTTAAAGATTAACAATCCGGTAAAAAAGAAAGTTCCTGATATTGTCTGCACCATTATAAAAAAGTGAATGAATCGAAAAAAAAAAGCGGCTAAGCCACTTTTTTATGATTCGATATAATTCTCAAAGCCGGAACTGCTCTTCACCGTTCCATCAGTGAATACCCACAACGCTTCTGTATTGTTCAAACGTTCTAACAGGGCCTTTCCTTCCTCGAAGGACATATTAAAAATCGCGGTAGACAATGCGTCGGCCATTCCGGAATTTTCACATAAAATTGTTACGGATGCAAAGTATTCCGAAGGAAACAGCGTTTCGGGATCTATAATGTGATGGTATTGCTTGCCATCTACAATATAAAATCTTTCATAAATGCCACTTGTAACAAGTGCAGCATCGGTCAATGCCACTTGGCTGATATTTTCACCATCTTCATCAATCGGATTCTGGATTCCAACTTTCCATTTTACTCCATCGCCTCTTACTCCTATGGCTCGCACGTTTCCGCCTACGCTGATCAGTCCTGAATCAAACCCATTCTCCGTAGCAATTTTACAAACCTGCTCTGTAGCATACCCCTTTGCAATAGCGCCTACGTCAAGGCTCATTTCGGGGTCCTCCAAAAAGACAGTGGAGTTCTCTTCATCAATAATCACTTTGTCCATATCCGTATGCCCGGCCGCTTCTTTCAGCTGTGCAACCGGCGGCAGCGTTGCATGGTCGGGATCGTCGATTCCCTGTGTTCGATGATCATGCCAAAGCTTCAGTACCGATCCAAAAGCCACGTTCACTTTACCGCCTGTCAATTCATAAGCTTCTCTCGCATAAAGAAGCAAGTCGATAATTCTGCGGTCCACCTTTACCGGTGCGATTCCGGCCTGTTCGTTGATTGTCTTGATATTGTTGATTCCCTCGTAATCGTGATAGATATCGTAAAGCTGATGATACTCCTCCAGACAGTCGTGGATCAGCTGAGCCTGATCTGAAAACGCCTGTTTGCTGTCATCATAGCCTACGATCCTGGTCACCGTATCAAAAAGCGTCAAAAACTCGGCCTCATATCTTTTCTTTTCCGGGTCGGCGGCACAGGCGGCTGTATTCAGTGCCAAAAGCAGAATCAAAATGACTGCGGTAAATTTCTTAAACAATTTTTCCTCCAGATATCACTATGAGGGATAGTTCCAAGGCGTGAATAAAGGCCTGCAAATCTATCCCTCAGTGTTTTAATTCATATTATTACCCTATGTAGCGCTTATCTTGCGTCGTTTTTCGCTTTTTCAATAATCGTCATGAAGTCAAAAACATGAACGGTAACGGAAGAAGTCAGATCGTCCCCTGTTGGAACGCCTTCTTCATTTACAGCAATACCCTTTACTTCGTCAAGAGTTTTTCCAACGATATACTTTGAGAATGCGTCAGCCTGCTCGTTCCACTCTTTGCCAATGGAGGAAGCTTTCTTCATACCATAAGCATCACCTAATTCGTCCTTTGTCTGGAATGCAGCTTTAATGTCGGACGTAATTTTACCTTCTTTATTGAAGTTAACGTCTGTCTGCGATGCGTCGATGATGCTGCTTGTGATTACACCGTCTGCGTTGAAAGTAGTAGCAGTGTAATATGTGTAAGCCTGCGCCAGGCCATCTTCTTCACCTGCGTCAGTGGAGTGGGAAATGTTTGTTACAATACCCAGTCCGAGCATGTCGTCAGCTGAAGCACCGAGATCCTTAGCATTGCCGACAGCCTTTTCAATCGCTGCGATAAAATCTGTTACATGTACAGTAACGGAAGAAGTCAGATCATCTCCTGTTGGAACACCTTCTTCATTTACAGCGATTCCCTTTACTTCGTCAACTGTTTTACCAGTTACGTACGCTGCAAAAGCGTCTGCCTGCTCATTCCATTCTTTACCGATTCCGGAGGCTTTCGACATATCGTAGTCTGTACCCATCTCCTTTTTCGCAACAAAGATGCTGTCCAGCGGTGTAACGAGTTTGCCGTCTTTGGAAAACTCAATTTTCGTCTGTGCCTGATCGATGGAACACTTAACGATCTTACCTGTATCATCCACAGTAACGGCTACAGCCAAGGAATCCGCCTGTGCCACTCCGTTTTCATCACCAGCGTCGATAGATTTTGCCGCAGACAAAATTACAGCCAGACCTGTCTTAACAGCGCTTGCTGCAGGTGTGCCATCCGCCGGGGGTGCTTCTTCCTGTGATCCGCCGCCGCAGGCAGCAAATGCCAGCATTACCATGGCCAAAACCAACAATAGTGCTACTTTCTTTTTCATAATTCTCCTCCAAATAATTGATATTTATGAACTGATGAATCGGATTGTTCATCAGCCTTTATTAAGCCAGTCTTTGTAAAGCTGGCATAATAAACCTAAGTAAGGTCGAAGTCGCAATTCCTGCGATCAAACCCGATATGAGCAATACTGGGAAATAAGCCCAAATATTCATACCCGTATAAATGACCGTTATAACAATGAATTGACCTACATTGTGAAAAACTGCACCAAAGATACTGGTCACCAGGTAGGATATTCTTTCTTTGAACAACGCCATTAGTAAAATCATGACCGTTATGGATAAAACTCCGCCGGAAAAGCTTAGCAGCGCAGCGATTGCACCTCTGGTAATAAAGACAAATGCAGCTTTCAGCACCGCAATGGTATAGGCCTGTTTTCGACCCAGAAAGAATAGCGCATACATTACGGCGATATTGGACAGTCCGAATTTAACACCCGGTACTGCGATGGGCAGGGCAGGAAGCGTATTCTCAACGATGGCAAGGACAATAGCTGCAGCAAAAATCATCGCAGTCAGTACCAGTACTTGAGTTTTATTCTTCCCATTTAAAATTGTGCTCCCATTTAGTTTGCCGCTCATATTGTTCCTTTCCAATTGCAGTATCGAACTGTTCCAACCCACTTTTACTGCCCTATGACGATATCAGCATCGTCTTTGTCGTGATCTCCGACAGGTACGATTTTCATCACGATACCATTGGGCAGACAGGCAGCAAACTGTCCTGCAGATTTGATCCTGCCTGCACGGATACATACCTTGTCGGGACAGTCAGAGTCTTCAAATGCAATGGAGCCATCTTCATACAAGTGAAAGACCACATTTTCATTCTGAGGAATGGAAAACCTCCGGTCCTCATTTTTATTCAGTTCCACTGTCATGGCAAGCTCTGAGTCATAGTAAATCTCAGCTACAGCCTGCTTTTCTGCAGAAAATTGCTGATAAACCCACCAGGATATGCCGCTGACCGCAAGGATCGCCAATATAATCAGGATATCTGTTCTTTTAAAATAGTTCATCTTGCTCCGCCTTTATCCGATAACGCCTCCAAGAAAGATCAATAAAGTGATCGCTCCCATTATCATTACGTAATTTTTTATAGAGACGACAAAAGTGCTTTTTTTATCCTGTAATTTAAAAAACTTACTAATATTTTTTTGCACCGGAATGATTGTCAGCAAAAAAAGCAAACAAACCGGCGGCAGCATTCGAAATGCAGTCATCGCAATTACTGTAAAGTAGGTGCAATAATAGATTGCTGCAAATAAATACAATGACGCCTTTTTCCCCAGATAATAAGGAAGCGTGTGACGTCTGACTAGAATGTCCTGTTCCAGATCGCAGATGTTATTGGCCAGCATGATATTTGCCGTCGTGCAAACGGGTATTACAGAAAGCATCAGTACCGTAATGATCGGCAAAATTTGAAGTTTCAGACTGATCGTCTGCAGCGTCAGCTGAAACGTTAAATACGTTCCTTCCGGCATATTCATATACAGTAAAATGAAAGGAATAAAAAATCCGTAAAAAATACCCGACAAGATTTCACCCCATGGCTGCCTCGATATGGGTACCGGTCCATAGGTATAAAGAATCCCGCACAAAAAGCACAACGCACCCAGAAGCAGAACAACAATGTCTGTCAAATAAACCAGATAGATGCCCAGAAATGTGCTTAGTCCCAACAAAGCAAATAAAATGGCCAGCGCGATGCTGCGTTTGAATTGCAGCTTCTGGTCATTGGTCTTCGTATCAATATAATTGTTAATCGCCGTAGTAGTCAAGTCAAATAAAAACATCGAAGCGAAAAAGACCAGTGTCTCTTTTAAGCGAATCGGTTGATTGCTGTAAAATAGAAAAGCAATCGCCATCAGAAAAGCAAAGGTACTGGTTATTTTCGTCCTGAGTTCAACATAATTAAAAAATCGCTCGATCACTTATCCTTCTCCATACATAAGAATACCTGACCGTAAGGGATGATCTTCCCAAGACAAATCAGTATATGCAAATATTCTAAATCAAACGGAATGCTTTATCCAGTATGAATTTCAGCCTGTTCTTTTTATCTTCCGGTGCATTCAACGTTTCAATCAACGCAAGCGATTTGTTATAGTAATTTTGAGCAAATAATTTCGTGTAATTTAAACCGCCTGTTTTTTTCACCGCCAGGTCGATTTCACTTCTTGTCAAAGTATTTTTTCGTGCCCGGTCTTTCAGCTCTGCCAGATGCTTGAATGCATAGATCAATGGCAACGTAATGACATTCTGCTCATAATCCGACTGTACCGGCTTTTGCGCCTTCTGTTCCGTCTCTTCAAAATCCATACAGTCGTCTGTCAGTTGAAAAATCATGCCGATATATCTTCCTATTTTCCGATATTGTTTGATTTCCTTTTGATCTTTTTCAGCTAGGGCAGCACCGGCGAAAAAAGAAGCTTCAAAAAGCGCGGCAGTTTTGCCTGAAATAATTCTTAAGTACTGGTGAACGGACAAATCGATGTTGCCGTTATTAATATGTTGATTCAGCTCTCCCAGGCAGATTCTGCTCATATAGTCTGGTACATCCAGATTCATCTGCTCTTCCATATCCGATTTTTCTGTGACGGATGCAGTCAGCTTCATTGCCATGCATACCAGGTAATCACCGCAAATGACAGCTGTTTTTTGGCCATACTTCTTTTGCAGTGTAATCTCACCTCTTCTAAGGTCCGCATTGTCGATTACATCATCATGTACCAGCGTAGCAAGATGGAGAATTTCGATCGCAGCCGCCAGCTTCACCGCTTTTTCGGGAATCAGTCCCTCAGTGTCCTGCGCACAGGCAATCACGGATGCGGCTCGTATGAATTTTCCCATGGACATGGACAAATGCTTTGTGTAACTGCGAATAATGAAAGGTGAGGATGACAGCATCCTGTCAACCTCACGCTTTGCTTGATCAAGTGCGCTATCATAAGTCATTCTTTTATCTAAAGTTTTTTCCATGTCTGGCTTCCTTAATCATGATAGAGATATGATTTCTTTACAACCGGTATTTTCTTCCAACCGCTTTTTAAAGCCGGCATTGCATAATAGTCCAGGCCGAAGGTTCTGCCCGCACCGATCAGTACGGCAATACCTGCGAAAATCATCCAGAAGGTTCCAAGATATAAGCCGGTCGTCGTTACGAACATAAACTGCAGAATCAGTGAAAATCCTGCTGCAGGAGCTGTGAACAGTCCACCGATAAGGGCAAGACCGATCAAAATCTCAGCAATTACGATGAAGATCTGCATCCCGATTTGAACATTATCATTTGGTATAATCATTTCTTTAATCATCCAGTTGATCATCGGCACATCAATCTTAAAGGCCAGATCCTGCAATGTAGAATGTGCAAGCTCCTTGCCACTCACAAAGAATGCCTGGAAGAGACCGAGGAAATCAAAGTTGAAGATTACAGTACCCGCCGAGGTGGCTGCATTCCCTGTCTGCGCAGCGCCTTCTTCCGCTCCTGTCCCTGTTGCAGCTGAAACTGCGTCTGCTGCTGTGGTAGCTGCATGAGCAACAGCGCCAAAAGCAGTGAACACCGCATCAAACGCAGACGAGACAAGATGTGCTGCACCTGAAGCCGCAGTTTCCGTTGCTCCGCTGGTACCGTCTGTAGTTACGCTGCCTCCGCCATTAACGATAGTGTCATACCATTCCTGTGCGCCACCGAAGAACCCGGTCAATTTCGGAGTGCTCATCCAACCTTCAACGACTTTCATAATTCCTTCATACAACCAGACCAAACCTAGCCATACTCTCAAAGGCACCAGCAGGAAACTCGGTGTTCTGTTTGAAAAATGTCCGCCTACAAAGCTTCTGCGGTTTCTGATCGTAAAAAATTCATGTCTCATATAGCTGAATACTTTATTCCATCCCAAAACCTGAATAAAGTAAATAATGTTGATAAAATGTTTGGAGAACATCGCGAGCCATGAGGGGAGGTTAAACATCATGTTCGGCAAGCCTACTCTCGCTACACCGTAACGGCCTCCAATGCAGACCATGAAACCATGGAAAGACGGCTTATATGTTTCCATCTCACCCTGACCGGTAATTGCGCATACGATGTTGTGTGCTGCAGTGTCGGCACTGTGTTCACAATTTTCAACGATCTGAGGAACCGGCCTTTCTTCACCTTCAGGCGTATATAGCATATTATCGCCTACAACATA
Source organism: Anaerovoracaceae bacterium (assembly GCA_963676445.1). GTDB lineage: Bacteria > Bacillota > Clostridia > Peptostreptococcales > Anaerovoracaceae > Anoxybacterium. The sequence goes on along the minus strand of OY781100.1, from coordinate 4,372,545 downwards.
AACGTTTTCCTTATCCACTGAGCGTAGATAAGGATCGAGTGCAATGCGGCCCCTGCCGCCGGACTTCAGTGTTTTTCCAGCTTCAGCAGTTACGCCTGCACTTTCAATACCTGCTGCCCATACGACAGTGTAAGTCCCTTCACGAATCACCGCATCGTTATACTTTGTTTCAACATAATCTTTTCCTACTGCGACAACGCCTGTGTTCAGCATAACGCGGATGCCCATTTTCCTCATCCGTTTTTCTACCTTCTCAGATAGCTTTTCCGGCAGATTGGGAATGGTTCTGGATAAGATATCAACATTGCAAATCGTAACTTCATCTCTGGCTATTTCAAAATTCTCACATAAAATCGGTGCATATTCAGCAAGTTCTCCCACCATCTCGGCTCCGGTAAAACCTGCTCCAACTACGTAAAAAGTGAGAAGCTTTTTTCTTTCTTTCGAGTCTGTTTCAACGGCGGCCTTTCGGAACATATCGTGAATATGCTCTCTCAGAAGAACCGCATCGTCATAAGACCAAAGTTTATAGGTATTCTCTTCCGCTCCGGGGGTACCAAAAAAGGTTGGTTTTGATCCCGCACATAATACAAGATAATCGTATTCGTAGTTTTCCGCCTTACCCACTACACGTTTGTTTTCAAAATCAACGGAGGCAACCGTATCCAGTTTGACATCAACTTTCCGGCCTGCAAAGACTTTTTTCAGGCTGATCTTTATGCTATCTTCCTCGACACGATTTGCCGCTACTTCATGCAGCTCAGTAAGCATGGTATGAAACGGATTTTTATCGATAATCGTGATGGATACCTCATCATTCTTTTTAAACTTTTTGGCCAGTTTCTTGGCAGTCAGGATGCCCGAATATCCCGCTCCGACAATTACGATTTTCTTACCCATGTTTTGTTTTTCTCCCTCATAATTACTTGATATCACTTACTATGTATCATGAAAACGCTTCAGCAATAACCCATAAACATCACATTATGGTATGTGAAGCAAACAAAATTCGCGGAATTACAAACTCCGCGATATTAATATACCCGAAATGAAATTGTTTAATCATTCACAATCTTTAAAACGGAACGATATAAAGTATACTCTAATTTAATACTCTTTTCTAACTCCAAATTCTGCCGATTCCACCCATTCTTTCGGGCGCATGACCATTTCAACCAACTGTTCCATCACTTTATAATGATCGTTTTCCTGTTCCAGGATAAACGCAAAGATTGCCTTCTCCTTATCATTTGCCGCATCTTTCAGCATGTCCTTATAGAGTTCGATGCTCTTTTTCTCACTTTCAAGAGCCAAAGTATAAACGTCGACTGCATCGGGAATCAGCTTGATTAAATTGTTATACGAACCGATTTCAACAAATATATTCTTGATTTCAGCGTAGGTATCCACTAATTCATAGGGAAGGGTCTCCGCCTTGTTTTTCAGTATTCTGGCGTGAATGCTTTCTTCTTCCGCAAGAGTATGGAAAATCGATTTTAAACCGCTGTCTTTCGTATTCTCAGCCTGTTGAAGATAGAACCTTTTGCTGTCGAGTTCCATGTTGATTGCAAATTCAATGCTATTCATGAGTCTTCACCTTTCAAAATTTTCGAATTTTTCAAACTATTTAATTTTATTATAACAGAATGTTCTCCTATTACAAGGAAATTGTGAAGAAAAAAGCAGCTTCACGGGGACTCCGTTGAACCTGCTTCTTCCTGTACTGTTGTATATAATATTTAATGTGTGAGGGCCTGGAAATGCGATGTATAATCAGCATTATACATCTGAAGCCAGTGTCTAATCGACTCCGTTACCGTTATTCTTCCCTTTGGATGAATTATTATTCCTGGAATTTCTTTTAGAACCTGCTTTATCTTTATCATTAGCCTTTTTATTAGCCTTTTTATTATCAATGCCTTCTCCATCCCGATGCTCATTTCCACTGTTTTCATCTGATTCAAAGCGGCCTTCGTCTTTTTCTCCGTTATCCTGTTCTTCATTCACCCAAGTCTCTTTTAGATTGTTTCCTTTGTGTTTATTATCGTCATTATTCTCGTTTGGATTGTTCCTCAAACCAGATTCATCTGGATTTTCTGAGAAACCCTCTCTTTCTTTCAAAGCCTTCCGATTTTTCTTTATCTCTTGATTGATCTCTTTCACTGGCATAAAAAGCCATTCCGAACGATTGATGGCGCCGCTGGTACTGGACTGGAGTTCATCCACCAGATTTAGCTTACCGGGACTAACTCCCAGCTTTTTCGCTTCCTCGACTCTGCGTGTTTCCACCACTTCCGATTTTACGTCTCCTTTGATTTCGCCATGATGTTTCAAATAAGCTCTGACCTCTTCCTCCAGTTCCGCCGCCATTTCTTCGGCTTCTATACGCCTTTCATTTGAAGTCGTGATTACGATGTCACCGCCCTGATCTTCGCCAAGATAACCGCTTGTTGCTAGTCGATCCAGCGTTTCTTTCAGTGCGTCATCTATTTTTTTATTATTTAAATTTAGCTCCGATAATATTTCTTTACCATCGTCATTCAGCGCTTTTGTATCAAGGATTCGGTCGAACCGGTTCACAGTATATGCAATAGAAGGATTGATGTCCATGCTCACATAATCAGTCGGAGTATAGTAGGCATAGCTTCCAATCGTGCACAAGACAATCGCCGCGGCCAATCCTGCGGCTCCTGCTGCAAACCTCGATCCTGCTGTTATCCACTTTTTAACGGTTATCGTCTGGCCTATTTCATAGTTCTGATTTCTTATTTTCGAAAAAATTCCATCATCAGTCATCACGACTGCCGTTTTTTCATTTATCTCTACTACAATCCCTTTCATTTCCACTTCTCCTCTCGAACAAACCTGAGATATTCCGAGAGTATAGGATAATCTCCAGAAATGATCTCTGCCCCCGCTATGATATATTTTCTATGTCTCTCAAGTACTTTTCGGGGTAGATTCGCATTTTTCTCTAAAACTTTAAGAGGAAGCGCTTTTGTTCTTTTCATTTCATTTATTAAGAGTGGATTCTGAGTCAGAAAAGATATCGCTTTTCCACATACCTTTTTTGTTTTTATTGCTTTCGGAGAAACACCAGCCAGTTCAGTGAAAGTAATATCATAATCTTTCAGCGTATTGGAGATCACCTCGATCTCCAGCCTTGCCTCTGATTCAGGTTTTGTAGCTGTTTTCGCCATTACTTCGTATTTTACCTGCAAGTCATCTTCTGTAACTGCTTCGGCAGTGTAAGAATCAATCAGCACCTCACAGGAGTGCTTTGACTGTTTCCTTAAATAATCATACAACCTGCGTTTGATCACAGTATCCGCAAAGGGCAAAAACGCTCCTTTTTCAAAGGCATAGGAAGATACGGCTTCATGAAAGGCCGACATCGCCACGGACCATCGATCATCTGTCTTTGCGATATACCTGCCGGTTGCCTTTCGTGCCGTGTTTAAAATAAAACCTTCATAATCGGTAAGAAACACCTCGAAATAATCAGCATCGTTTCTTGCTTTTATGGCATTTTGATCTATTTCTCTCATAAAAGATACCTCTATATTATATTCGTTATCTTATCATAAAAGATCGGGGTATAGGGTCTGTATTTCTTGGAAAAATAAACCCAGTCAGAAATATACAAAGCTGCGTCAGGAGGATGGTTATGAAATTAGATAAAGAAAAACTTCTTCAAGCCTTACCGGAGTCATATTGGCTCAGTTCGGCGAAAAACATTTTACCGGAGTATCCCGCATTGAGCGAAGACATCAAGACAGACGTTCTTGTTATCGGTGGCGGTATCGCAGGGGTTACCAGTGCCTATCTGTTGAAAAAGGAAGGTCTTTCTGTCACTGTTCTGGAAGCAGACAGAATTGCCGGCGGAACAACCGGTCATACAACAGCTAAAATCACTTCCCAGCATCAACTGATTTATCACAGGATCATGAAGCAGATGGGGGAAGAATTTGCAAAGCAATACGCTGACGCCAATGAAGCTGCGATTAAAGAAATGAAAAATTTAATCGATGAACAGAAAATAGACTGTGATTTTGTATCGCAGCCTGCTTTTGTATTTACAGAAAAAGACGATATGATCAATTCCCTGAACGATGAATTGAATGCAGCGCAAAGTCTTGGTATCCAAGCGCAGTTTCTGGAATCCATTCCTTTTCCCTTTACAGTAAAAGGTGCTGTAAAGTTTGACGGTCAGGCACAATTTCATCCGGTTAAATATACTCGTTCTGTTGCCAAAGCATTTGCCGGAAAAGGTGGGCATATTTATGAATCCACCAGAGCAGTCCAAATAGAAGACGGTACTCCCTGCTCAATCAGGACTGAACAGGGCAATCGAATTACAGCAGGCACAGTCATCATTGCAACCCATTATCCGTTCTATAATAAACACGGGCTTTACTTCACCAGGATCTACCAGGATAGATCTTATGTGACCGCCATTAAAGCTCCTGAAAGCTATCCGGGTGGCATGTATATCAATGCAGAGGAACCAGTTCGCTCCCTTCGCGGTATTGCTGACGGTGAAGGGAAACTGGTTCTCATAAGCGGGGCAAGGCACAAGACAGGGCAATGTGATGACTCAAAGAAAAAGTATGAAGAACTGCTGGATTTCGCAAGTCCCTATTATACGATTTCTTCCATGCCGTATCATTGGTCGGCACAGGACTGTCTAACAGTGGACGGACTGCCCTATGTGGGAAATTTCACAGCCGATACACCTAACTTATACATCACGACCGGTTTTGGAAAATGGGGCATGACCAACAGCATGGCTTCGGCAATGCTCCTTAGAGACCTGATTCTAAAGGGAGAAAGCCCCTGGCAGGACGTATACGACCCCTCACGGAAAACAAAGACCGCAGGTGCAGTTAATTTTGTGGTGGAAAACTTCAATACGGCAGAAAAGCTCATCGGCGGAAAGATTGAGTCCCTTCCCAAGGAGGATGAGATCGATATCCCACCCGGTGAAGGCAAGGTAATCGAGTTATACGGAAAAAGAGCGGGAGCATACCGCGACAATGAAGGCATCCTGTACATTGTAAATACGACTTGTCCCCATATGGGCTGTGAGTTGAACTGGAATTCAGCGGAAAAAACCTGGGACTGTCCATGTCACGGTTCCCGCTTCACATATGAAGGCAAGGTCTTAGAAGGTCCGGCTGTCGAAAATTTGTCCATGGACAAAGACGTGAATACAATTGGAAAGCTGTTGACTCAGGATTTCTAGCAAACTGTAAAAAGAACCGAAAGGGTAGACCGTACCAATTGGTATACGGCTCTACCCTTTTTCGTGTATGGATTTTATATTTTATACAAAACTGAGAAAATGAAAGATGTCCGTCATATCAAGCCGGGGGATCTTTGATAAGCGATATCAAGCAGCTTCCCTTTATTTATGATCGCTCTTTCATATTTACCGGAACAAACCAACCCCTTGGAATCCGAAGCTTCGAACTTCAACCAGACAGAATGGGTATTAACCTCCTCAACTTCGAGGCGAACACCGATTTCTTCACCAACGAGCGACGGGTGCTCATGGAATAGTTCGATCTTCTTGCCGACGGTAATATAGTCTGCCGGAAGAAGTTTATCAAGCATCTCTGTTGATGCATCAATCACCATTAAAATAATGGCGGGGGTCGATACCAGAAAATCCAAAGCGCCGGAATTCCTTGATGAATAGGAATCACTTGTTGCGGTGACTTTGGAATAAGAATGAACAAGACCTTTTTCAATTTGATGTTTGATCATTAGAATCATCTCCCTTTCATAATACGCGAGGTAAAGATAATCCTCACCTCAGAATTATAGTATTATTAATACCCGATGATTCCATAAAATAATCAATTCTTTCCAACTTCCAGCCATTCACTCAATACTGCCTGCGACGCCCAATCCATAAAATTGCCGCCAGGCCCGCTGAAAAAGTAAGAAGGCACGGCAGAATTTCGCTGCTGCCGGGCAGCCCAGGATACACTTGAGCCAAAGAACCGAGCATAAAGCCTATGATGAGCATATATGTAAACTGAGGGTGTCGTTGCATTTCCCTTTCAAGAATCCCTGCCGTAAGAAAAGTCCCTGCCAGCGCCCCTGCAGCCAAAGGCAAAAGATAAAAAAGATCCAGCTCTTTAATTGCGATTAAAGTCAGGTCATACATGCCAAGCATCAGGAGAATGTATGATCCGCTGATTCCCGGCAAGATCAGTGCAATGGCTATAATAACGCCAGCGAGAAACAACATGGCGCAGTTGAAAGGATCAAATTCTGTAGTCATACGGAACGCACCTTCCGGAAGATACATGGTCATAATGCCAAGGAGCGCTCCCGCCAGGGCTACGCAAACATTCACCGGCCTGATTGTTGATACGCTTACCTTCCGGTATAGCGGAGGAATGCTTCCGATAATCGCTCCAAGAAACAAAAATAGCATCGGTTTATTCCACATTGTAACTGCAGAAAGCAGGGGACGGGAAAAGATCACGATCCCAAGAACACCCGCCAACGCATAGGTCCCCAATAAGATCGAATTTTCTTTGATATTCTGACGAAACCCGCTGACTGCATGGATCAGCTCATCATAAATTCCAAGTATAATGGCCATCGTACCGCCGCTTGCACCCGGAACGAGCATCGACGCTCCAATGATAAACCCCTTGATTACTCTTATCGCTGTATTTCCACTGTTCTTATCCACAATTTCTCCCCCGTTCCGATTGCTGCCGTAATTTCATTATTTTATTATAACTTATCGCAGCAAAGGTGACAACCTCAGCTTTGTTTATCTTTCAATTCAGCAATGGCCTTATATAAATCAGAAATTTGTGTCTCTGAGCATTCTGGATAAGCTTCGAGAGGGAACGAAATGCCCATTTCCTTATATTTTTGCAGGCAAAGTTTCCGAAAAGGGAGCAGCTCCAGCTTTTCTAAATTTGAATGAGATTCAGCAATTTTCACAATTCTGCCGATGCTATCTTTATCATCGTTTAGTCCCGGAACCACAACATGGCGCACCCATAAGGGGACTTGCATCTTCTCTGTCAGTCTCATAAAGCGAAGCACTTGCTTCTGGTCCGCCTTGCAATAGCGTTCATACTCCTCCTCCCGGGAAAATTTCAGATCACAGAGTACCAGATCAGTATTGTTCAAAACCTGCTCTGCCCCGCTTAAATCCCCGATTCCCGAAGTATCCAATGCGGTATGGATACCCGCTTCTTTCAGCTCACGAAACAAATCAGCAGCGTACGCAGACTGCATCAGGGGTTCTCCCCCCGATACAGTAACGCCGCCGTTTTTACCAAAATACGAACGGAAACGCAATGCCTTCTCAACAACTTCCTCTATCCTGAATTCCTCTCCTTCCATGCTCCAAGTTTCCGGGTTATGGCAGTAAGCGCAACGCAGCGGGCAGCCCTGCATAAATACGACAAAACGGATTCCGGGACCATCCACAGCCCCCATACTTTGAAAGGAGTTGATTCTGCCTCTTATCAGATTGTCGTCACTCATCAGATCGCCTCATGGAAGGTTCTTGCAATAACCTCCTTTTGCTGGAGTTTTGAAAGCTTATGAAAATTAACAGCATAGCCCGATACCCTGATTGTAAGATTCGGATGCCGTTCAGGGTTTTCATGCGCTTCGATCAAGGTTTTCCGGTTCAAAACATTCACATTCAGGTGATGTGCATCCTGATCAAAATAGCCTTTCATAATCGAGACCAAATTCCCGTAACGTTCCTCTTCATCATGTCCCAGCGCCTGGGGTACAATGGAAAACGTATTTGACACTCCGTCCTTGCAGTAATCATAGGATATTTTTGCAACAGAATTCAGGGATGCCAGTGCCCCATTCCTTTCCCGTCCGTGCATTGGATTCGCTCCCGGTGCAAACGGCTCTCCAGCTGCTCTGCCATCCGGGGTCGCTCCCGTTTTCTTTCCGTACACCACATTGGAGGTGATGGTCAATATGGAGAGCGTATGCTCCGCATTGCGGTATGTCTGATTCTTCTTAAGCTCCTCGTAAAATAGTTTCACCTGTTCCTGCGCAATGAGATCCGCTCTGTCGTCGTCGTTTCCATAGCACGGGAAGCTTCCTTCTGTCAGAAATCCGGTAATCAGTCCTGAATCGTCACGTACCGGTTTGACTTTTGCGTATTTGATCGCAGAAAGAGAATCAGCCAGTACTGATAATCCAGCGATTCCAAATGCCATAAACCGGTGGACATCCGTATCATGCAGCGCCATCTGCGTCTTTTCATAAGCGTATTTATCATGCATATAATGAATGATGTTCATGGCATTGACGTAAGTTTTTGCAAGCCAGCTTCTGTAAAATTCCATCTTCTCAATTACGTCTTCGTAGTTGAGATATTCCCCCTCATATGAAGCTTCCGCCGGGGCTACCTGCGCTCCACTTTTCTCATCACGTCCGCCGTTCAAACTCATTAACAGCAGCTTCGGGAGATTGGCCCTTGCTCCAAAAAACTGCATATCTTTTCCAACCCTCATAGCGGAAACACAGCATGCAATAGCATAATCATCGCCAAAGCCCGGACGCATGACGTCATCGTTTTCATATTGAAGGGCGTCGGTATCGCAGGAAACCTTTGCCACATAGCGCTGGAATGCCGCTGGAAGACTGGTCGACCACAACACAGTCAGGTTGGGCTCCGCCGACGAACCCAGATTATAGAGTGTACGCAGGATGCGAAATGAGGTTTTGGTAACGAGGGTTCTTCCGTCTTCACCCATTCCGCCGACAGCTTCCGTAATCCACATGGGATCCCCTGCAAATAGCTCGTTATAGTCCGGCGTCCTTAAATGCCTCGCCATGCGCAGCTTCATCACAAAATCGTCCAGAATTTCCTGCGCCTGCTCCTCACTCAAAAACCCTCTTTTTTTATCCCGTTCGAAGTAGATATCCAGAAATGTACTTACCCTCCCAAGACTCATCGCAGCGCCGTTCTGCTCTTTAATCGAACCTAGATATCCGAAATACACCCATTGCACAGCTTCTTTCGCATCGGAAGCAGGCCTCGATATATCAAATCCGTACATCGCTGCCATTTCCTTCAGCTTTCCAAGGAAATTAATCTGCTGATACAGTTCTTCCATTTGACGAATACGATCTGCGTCCATGCTGCCGTTCCCCAGCTCTGCTTTGTCCTTCGTTTTCGCGGATATGAGCATATCGACACCGTAAAGAGCAATTCTGCGGTAGTCGCCGATAATTCGTCCTCTTCCGTAGGCATCAGGCAAACCGGTAATAACGCCGCTCTTTCGAGCTGCTTTGATTTCGTCCGTATAGACTCGGAAGACTCCGTCATTATGCGTCGTACGATATTGAAATTCATTCTCCACTTTTGGAGACAGTTTATAACCATAGGCTTCACAAGCTTGCTTTGTCATATTCACTCCGCCGAAAGGATTCACGCCTCTTTTCAGCGGCCGATCCGTCTGAAGTCCAACGATGATTTCATTTTCCTTGTCAAGATAACCAGGTCGGTAGTTTGTCAGAGAGCTTACCGTCTGTGTATCGATATCAAGCACGCCCCCGAACTGTTGCTCCAGTTCAAACAGTCCGTTTAGTTTCTTCATTAGCGCCTTTGTTCTTTCCGTCGGACCAGCAAGAAAACCTTCATTTCCTTCATAAGGAATATAGTTTGATTGTATGAAATCTCTGACGTCAATCCCATTTTTCCATTTACCATCCTGAAAACCATCCCAAGCCGAATTATTCATCATATATTCTCCTTCCATAAAAAACAAAAATATTTGATAATACCTGCTCTTTTTTTATCATCTGCCAAAATGGACCAAATTGAAATTTGGGATTTCGGTGTGTATATTCTGTCTGGCAAATTGCTTTTCAATTTGCCAGACAGAATGATAAAATGATAAAAAAAGAGCAATATTCGGTATCACCAAATATTGCCCAGACGGTCGGCTCAACATAGATCTTCATTCCCCTGTGGTTCCCCACAATTATCCGTCAGTAATGAAGTCCGTTATTCTGTTAAACTGATTATAATATACCAGCACGCTGCTTGTCAACTCTGTAAAATTGATTGAATAATGGGCTCGACGTTTTTTTCTTTCGTGAAATCAACCGGAGTTTCATATGCGTTCAGCAGACCTCTTTCATCCGGTGTAAGTTCTTTCTTTCTTTTAAGATGCAGCTTCATGACCTGCATCAACATCCAATCGACCGGGTTAAGCTTTTTATTATCAAAACCACCGCGAAGCAAATGAAATTCGATAACCTTCTGTTGCTCCTCAGTCAGATTTTTATTTTTTACCTCTTCATAAATTTCCGGTTTGCAAGGTGACGCGGAAACACCAAATAAAATCAATTTTTTTCCCTTAAATAGCTCATCGTTATCGGTAATCATCTTTTTTCCATTAATTCCGACTGCATATAAGCCGCCTCCGTAAACGATGACGTCATAAACAAGTAAGTCTCTTGCCTTGACACTTTCACTCTTCAGTAAGTCACCATTTACTGCGTGGGCAATCCATTTTGCGTATTTCTCCGTGTATCCGGATTTTGAGCGGTAAACAACAGCGATTCTTTTCATTTCCTTCACCTCACAATTATCATAATCCCTTGCGGTAAATCAATCAACAATTATCTGGCTTTCGCATATATTGAAATAACAGAATGGAGGTTGAAGCTATGTATTGTTTTATCCCATTAGTGTTAGGTTTTATCGCCGGCAGATCCTGCGGATACAATAATTGCGGAGGCAATAGCTGCGGCTGCGGCTGCGGTGGATATAATAACAGCAGAAGATGTTGTCCGCCTCGTGATAAATGTATCGTAGTAAACTGCCCCGGTAGAAAATAATAATACAATAGTAATGGGGGCCAACCTCGATCACACCTGGGATCTTTCGGGAGAAGCCCCCTAACATAGATGGTTTTACTGACATATTCTGTAGATTGCATGTAACCCATAGAAAGAGCTGATTCTTGTGAATCAGCTCTTTCTCCTGTTTATTCACTCTCTTTTTATTCACGCTCTTCTATACTCTCTTTGACATCATTGAAATTCGTCTTGATCGCCTGATCTTCTTCCATCTTTATATGCCCCGACTCATAAGGCTCACCTTCAATTGTCAGCACGACTTCCTCAGAATTGTAGTATTGGCCGAAGGTGTTGGCAACACATTGAAGAATTGTTTGCTCGTAACCTGCTCCTGCATTCATTTCGCTTACAAAAGCTGAATTTAAATCAAGTCTGACCCGGTTATCCTCATCCAGAGAAAGACTTTTAATCCCTGCATTTGTAGTGAATACGATCCCTAGATTTCCGCTTACCAAATCACGGTATGCATCTTCAAGGATGTCCGCAGTGCTGTCATTGGTATGATAGGTAACTCCCTTTTTTTGAACCTGAAATTGAGAATCCTCCGAATCCGGGTAATAGAAATTGACCATTTCTGTTCTAACCGTATCTTTTTCGATGCTCTGAAGCGTCGAGCTCACTTCCAGTCCACCCGACTGAAAAATTGTTTTTATCAATCCGACATCTCGTACATAATAATCAACATTGGTTCCATTATCTCCTTCTGTCAAAACCTCAATGGCGTTATAATCTCCAAATGGAGTTTTGACTTGAGAGGACACATCGGTGATTGTTCTTTGTCTCCCATCATCAAGGGTCCACGAAGTCCCCTCCTCCAGCGGCTCTTTTAAAAGAATCTCGCCGGACTCATCGTCATCCTCCTCATCCAGAAAATTTTCCCTATAATAAACTTCTCCCTCAGATAAAGTTCTGATGAGTTTCCCTTCTTCTATCTTATATACGCGTGCGGATACAGTGCCGCCGTTGCTTACCATCTGCTGTAAGCTGTTTTCTTTTGCATAGTCCGTAAAGGTTTCATAGGAGGCATATTCATTTCCCTGACCCTCATATACATATCTGGCATTCGCTGTAATGGGAAAATAGTCGCCAATCTCTCTTTTGGCGTCTTCAATTAATTCCAGTTTTGTTGCCGTAACTTGAACAGGATAACTTTCTCTGATTTCCGGTTTTATTGTCACTTTGACAACCTGGCCTTCTTCCGGATCAAAATCGTATTCCGCCTCTCCGAGATCCACGCTTGCACTTTCAAAACCCTCGTAGTCGATGGTTTGTACCTCGATAGTATTCTCCGATAAAGTCTCAATCTTAGCCGTGAAAGTAATAGTTTCATCCTTGGCGCACCCTGATACAGGCACTATAAGACTGATTATCATAAGAGCAACAAAAAAATGCAAAAGTCTATTTTTCTTAATTTCTTTCAAACATCTCACCCCCTGATCTTGTTTTACCCATCATGCTATGGATTCATTCACTCTAATACTGGTTAATAATCAGAAAAAGATGGTATCATAAATTGGTATGATAACGTATTACATGTACATGTTATTTTATTTGAGAGTTTCAATGCAAAAGTGAGGTGTATTTTATGCAGGATTATTATTGCCCGAATTGTTTCAATCAACTGGAAAAAATATCCGGATGTGGCACTGTCGGTTATATGTGCAACAGCTGCAAACATCTGGTTTCAAAGCAGAAGATACTAACAGAAAAGGAAATGGAAAAAGCGAAAAAATCAAAGGAAGACCCCGTAGAGCAATAATGTTCCGCGGGGTCTTCTATAGGGAACCGCCGATTAAGGTCGGCAGCAGTCCAGCAGATAAATGAAATAAATGGCTGGTATGATGCTTCATTCTACGTATTCGTTATGGTTGGTGTACCCGGCGTTGTTCCAGCCGTCTCCGCCGGTCCGGTCAGCCCGGTTGGTTCGGTCAGTCCGGTCGGCCCACCTAGATAAACCTTTGGTTGGAAGCAACAGGGGTAAAAAGTCCCGCAACCAATATGCTGACCTGCATTACCGGTTGGCTGGGTTCTGTAATCATCCGGCCATTCATGAATGATCATCGCTCTTCCCAATATCTGATCTGGTTTAAAGCGATCCGAATAGACGATCATATATGCATGCCCGTAAAAGGACATCAGTACGGGAAGATCCCCGGCATGATACGGATGCGGGACATCAGGATTGGTCGTAAAATGCCTGCCTACATCTTGAAATCCTGTGTAGCCTTCACCTACCATGCAAGGCCCGTGCTGGTGAATATGAAACCCGTAAAATCCGGAAAAAGGAATTCCCTCCACGTCGGCAACAAGAAGTGATCCCTCAAGAAACGGGTAGACATAAACATCTCCCGTCAAATTATGTATTTCAGAACTTCCCTCTATATGTGCGCAGGCCACAGGCGGTTCAGACATAGTCTGATACATCTCTTGAATTGTCGTATCTATCATGAACGATTTTCCCCCAAGAATTTCTGATATGACATAGTATGCGGCTACTTGCCTGATTGACACAAAGTCTGAAATACAATCATTAAAATTGCCGCTGTCACAGCCATCAAAGAACCGAAATAAAATGGAGCCTGATTGCTTACATGATCATATAAAAGACCCGCAATTACACTTGCCGGAAGCAGTGTAACGCCCAAGACAGCATTATAAAGACCTAGGGCGGTTCCGCGCTTTTCCTTGTCAATAAAGTCAGAAACCAGTGCTTTTTGGACTCCGTCCGTTAAGGCACTGTAAATACCGTACAGCGCAAAGAGAGGAATCATGAAGGTACTGCTCTGAGCATTACCAAACCCGAAGTAGACAATGGAATAAATGAAATAACCGCAAATAATCAGTTTCCACCTGCCATATCGATCGGATAATATTCCTGCCGGAATGGAAAACATTACGGAAACAGCATTAAAAATCAGATACAAAACCGGGATATATGTTTGCTGAACGCCGACGTCACCGGCTTTGACCAACAGCAAAGCGTCAGTAGAATTGCCAAGGGTAAATAAAAACGCAATCCCCAAAAGCAAATAATACTTTCTATCAAAGCTGGTCAATCGAATTTTCTTGGGAATATCAGCTTTATCTTTTTTTGTTTCTCTTACAAACGTAATCAAAGTGAAAAGTCCAATCACTCCAGGTATGCCTGCAAGCAGAAATATTTTCCGATAATCACCGGGATATTCGGAAAGAATTGCAAGTGCCAGCAGCGGCCCCAGAATCGCACCGCTGTTGTCCATCGCCTTATGAAATCCAAAACCCTTCCCACGATTTTTTATCTCAGCAGATTCAGCAATCAGGCTGTCTCTAGGCGCAGTTCGGACCCCCTTGCCGACCCGTTCAATAAAACGAATCAAAAGCACCTGTGCCGGCGTTGATGTCATGGCAAACAGTGGTGAAAGAAGTGCAGTAAGTCCATAGCCAGCAATCATAAACGGCTTGTTTTTCCCAAGCTTATCACTCCACCAGCCGGACACGGCCTTCAATACGGAAGCAGTACTCTCAGCAATCCCTTCAATTAAGGTTAAATCTGTTTTCGTTGCTCCCAGTGAAAGCAAAAACATCGGCATAATGGAATAAATCATTTTCGATGTGGTATCTGTCAAGAAACTGGTAATACCAATGAAGATAATATTTTTCTTCATGATTAATTGCTCCTTTGGTAAACCATTTCGCTAAACTGATTAAAAGCTTGATCGATTTGCAACTTCAATGTATCAGCTCTTTCTCCTTCAGCAGCATGAAAGACATCTCTTTCTCTGATTTTTCCAAGCCAGTTTACCAGTTTATCCCTCTCCTCCTCTTCCTCTTCCAGCTCTGCAAAGGTAAATTTTTCTATCCTGATTTCCTTTTCCAATTCTTTTAGATACTTCTCACATTCCCCGATAAATTCACGATACTCCTCATTCCTTAAACCGTTCATAAGTTCCATGATTCTTTTTTCCTTCTTTGCGTCGAAGAAGATACAATCCATCAGCAGCGCCTCACCGTTGTTCCGCTCAATTTCATCCGATATACGAACGAAGGCTTGATAATTCTCCTCACTATACGGAATAGCCCATATTGACTGCTGGATATTGACAACTCCCATTTTTTTCAATGCACGCCAGGCGGATACACGGTATCTTGAGGGTTCTGCAGGTAGATTATAGCAAAAAGCAATCCATCTCTTTTTCTCCACAATAATACACTTCCCTTCATTGAATGAATACCCGTCACATTGTAACGGTTGTTACATTTATACATTACCATTATGTAACGCTTGTTACAAGAATATTTTGCGATGAATATTTTAAAACCCCGTCGAAAATAACTTCGACGGGGCCTTCGCTCGTTTCCTAAGCACTCTTTTTAGTGATTATATCAGGCCAAATCTTTCAATGAGCATGATTCAAAAATTCTTTTTGTCGTAAAAAATTCCTTTAATTTCTTGGGGCCTGCAATCATATCTTTGCCTACATACAGGATTCCACCTGGATTAACCTTCACACTCCACTTAATCAAAGATATCTCACCTTTGTCAATTTCAATTCCAGTAATGAACTGCGGGTGAACGCAGCTTCCGTCGTTAAAGTACAGTGGTTCACCGAGTTCAGGAAACATCGGACGGTGGTTATGGCCCCCGATCAACATGTGATTTTCTTTGATTACCCAGTCCGTCAATCGCTTTCCAACAATTTCTTTTTTCTCCTGGTTCTGCGCAGGGCTGGTTGGGTTATTGACTCCAAACAGCTCCAGTGGCCTCCAGAAATAACGCACCAGGAATCTGCTCAGTTTCCATAGGCTGCTGTTCAATTCGTCCACCTGATGACCGTGTACCAATAAAATATCTTTGCTGAAGGGCTGCGCGTCATCAGTCTGGTATTCCAGAACCAAACCCTCGTGTGCCGTCATATTTTCTAAAAGCGGCATTACGCTATTTTCACGTTTATCATAATATTGATATAAATTCGTTCTCAAGTATTTTTCATTCCGCTTCACAATGTCATGGTTTCCATAAATGAAATACGCACGCTCAGCTGTATAAAATTTTCTCAGCAGCTCAAACACATTCGGATGAGCGTCGATAATAACGGATATCTTTTTGTTTTCCCACAACTCGTCTCCGTCTCCGATTTCAATATAGGTGAACCCCTCTTTATAATAGTAATTCATTGCAGATATATAGAGATTCTCATTTTTAAAAAAATCGTCGGCCTGGCTTCCATCGCCCCTGTGACAGTCGCTCATAATGATGATCCTGCTGGAATCATCGATTGGAATTCTGTCAGATGATTCAAAAATATGGGATAAACGTTTCGATAAATTCATTATAATCTCTCCCGATCTTATTTTACATCCATATATTCTTTGAGCTTATAGTAAGCCTTGTATATTTGTCTGGTTTTCCCAATACGGATCAAACCTTCATATAACAGCGGTTCCTTTTCCCGTATCGTCCTTACTCTTTCTGCCAAGGATCTGCTGCCCTTTGTGATTTCCTGGTATTTTATACAAATTTGTTTATTGAATGACTGAATAATTTTAGCTGCTTCTTCAGACCTGGTCAACGGCTGCGGAGTATGGGTATTTCTAAAATGAAATTGAACAGAGATTCCATCTGTGTCGACATCCTGTTCACGGTATCCTAGTTTCATCATGGCGTCAACAAAGCAGCCACACATGGCACTTTCTTGAAAGGTAATTCGCACCAGCATAGTCAGCTCCGAAGGTTCAGAGAATTCTCCGGGCCTGAAGCCACTAATCCACCAATTTTTTTCACTTCGGTGAAACAATTCCTTGCCGCCTTTTATTAACGAATAAGACAGCATCGGCAAATCGCGGTCATCAGCACAGTAGTAAAAAACTCCGTCAAATAAATCTGGAATATGCAAATCCTGATGCTCTGTATAATATACACCGATCTCACAACCGGTGCTAAGGTAATATTGTCCTTTCCACAATTGAATCAGCCATCTTTTGCCGTCGTATTCAAACTGCACCGGCTCTGAATCGATGACCATTCCCGCAGGGGCGGCCGCCTCATCATAAAGCCGGCAGTAGCCAAAATCTCTCTGCCAGGCGTCAAATCGTGAGTAGAATATATCTTGATCAGGATCATAAGCAAACCCTGTGTACCCAAGCAGCTGCTCAAAGGCAAAATCCTCGGATTTTAAACCTTTCGGTCGTAGGTTGACTATAACCCTGTAAATCAAAAATGCAAAAATGAACAACAAAACCGATATTGAAGCGAAGACGAGCATCCCGTCATCCCTCCTTTATGGTTGATCTTTCTGTGATAAGCATAAGCTGTCACTCCAATTGCTTTTTACTTCATATTATTCGAATCCAGCTTTTTTGTTAAAAAGAAGAAACGATAGTTCTTAATTGAGTTAAAAAAAGTGGCTACGCGAACTGAGCACCCTCCTTGATCGGCGAGGGGTATCCCCTCTGCACTCCCCATTTTATATAATAGGAAATGTCATTTCCTATTATATAAAAAAATACCGTAAACAATCTTGTTGATTGCTACGGTACTTTTCATATTGGCCTATTCAATAATCATAATTTTTTATTTACTGGCCGGCGATCAGGTCGCAGACCGCATTGGAGAACGCCACCGGGTCCTCAATCGAAAGGCCTTCAATGAGAAGAGCCTGATTGTATAGAAGCTCTGTATAATTCTTCGCCTTTTCTTTATCGGCTTCAAATGCTCCCGCAAGCGCTTTTAAAACAGGATGGGCCGCATTGATTTCCAGCACTTTATCCGCTTTGATCTTATCATCGCTTGGCATTGCATTCAGGATTTTTTCCATCTCAATTGAAATGCCTCCGCCGCTAGCCAAACACACTGGATGAGATTTCAAGCGCTGAGACAGCCTTACCTCACTGACCTTCTCCTTCAGCGCCTCCTTCATAAAGTCAAGCAGTTCCTTATAGTCTTCCGCTTCCTTCTTAGCAGCTTCCTTCTCCTTCTCTTCATCATCGAAACCAAGATCATCGCCGGATGCAGATTTAAACTCCTTGCCATCAAACTCATTCATTACACGGATAGCAAACTCGTCGATATCATCTGTAAAGTATAGAATTTCAAAGCCTTTATCCTTAAGAAGCTCTGTCTGTGGGAGCTTATCGATTCTGTCCACCGAATCCCCTGCTGCATAATAGATGTATTTCTGGTCGTTTTTCATTCGAGATACATATTCCGCAAGGCTGACCATTTTCTTTTCAGTGGAAGAATAGAAGAGAAGCAGATCTTTCAAATTATCCTTGTTAGCTCCGTATTTGTCGTAAACACCATATTTTAACTGCAATCCAAAGTTATTAAAGAATTCGTCGTATTTCTCACGGTCTGTATGCATCAGCTCTGTCAGCTCGCTTTTAATTTTCTTTTCAATCCTCGACGCGATCGCCTTCAGCTGTCTGTCATGCTGGAGCATTTCTCTGGAAATATTCAAGGATAGATCCTGTGAATCCACCAGTCCCTTTACAAATCCGAAATAGTCCGGAAGCAAATCGGAACATTTCTCCATAATGAGAACCCCGCTGGAATAAAGCTGCAAACCCTTTTCATATTCTTTCGTATAATAGTTATAAGGTGTTTTGGAAGGAATATATAAAAGTGCATTATAAGACACAACACCTTCTACATTAGTATGAATGATCTTTGCAGGGGTGGAAAAATCATAAAACTTTTCTTGATAGAATTCGTGATATTCATCTTCTGTAATTTCGTTTTTATTTTTACGCCAAATTGGAATCATACTGTTCAGTGTCTGATCTTCGATGACTGTCTCGTATTCATCCTCGGTCCCTTCTTTGAGCTTCTTTTGCTCCGTATTCATTTTAATTGGATAACGGATATAATCAGAGTAACGCTTAATCAAATTCCGGATTTGGTACTCCTGCAGAAACTCGTCATATTTTTCCTCTTCAGTATTCTCCTTGATCTTTAGTATGATCTCCGTCCCGCATTCTGATTTTTCGTCTTCTGCTATCGTATACCCGTCAGTTCCCGTTGAAGCCCATCGATATGCCTGCGCTTCGCCATAAGCCTTGCTGATTACCGTTACTTCACTGCTTACCATGAAGGCTGAATAAAAGCCCACTCCGAATTGTCCGATAATATCGATATCTTCCTTTTGTTCGTTTTCCTTTTTAAAATTTAAGGACCCGCTTCTTGCGATGGTACCCAGGTTGGATTCCAGTTGGTCCTTTGTCATTCCAATTCCGTTGTCGGAAACGGTCAGGATCCGATTGTCCTTATCAATGGTAATCCGTATATGAAATTGCTCTCTGCTGATTCCTGTGATACTCTCCGTAAGGCTCTTATAGTACAGCTTGTCTATCGCATCGCTTGCGTTAGAGATCAGCTCCCTGAGAAATATTTCTTTATGCGTGTAAATGGAATGGATCATCAGATCCAGCAATCTCTTTGATTCCGCTTTAAATTGTTTTTTGGCCATGTAATAACCCTCCTTTGAACTATATCGGCGACATTGTCCTAATAATCGAAAGTTGTTAGCACTCTACTTTATAGAGTGCTAACAACTCTAATATAAAACAAACACCGCTTAAAATCAAGAGGGTTTTTAATATTTGCCTAAAAAAATCCATTTATTTCGCCATCTTGTAAATTTCTACGATATCTTTCCAATAGAGCTTTTGAAAACCGCCAATGGGAGCTTCGCTGCCTTCGCTGTACCGTGTTGCCTTTTTCGCCATCAGTTCAAAATTGCTTTCGTCAATCCCCAGTTCCTCTAGGGTAACCGGCAGTCCAAGAGAAATAAAGAAGCGCTCCAGCCTGTCTATGCCTTCATTGACTACGGCCTCCGGGTCGCGAAGTGAAGCGTCAACTCCCATGACATTTACGGCAAACTGCAGAAACATATTAATATCTGTTTTGTAAACATAGCGCATCCAAGAAGGGGTCATAACTGCCAATCCGGCCCCATGAGCAACATCGTACAATGCGCTCAGTTCATGCTCCATTTTATGACAGGCCCAATCCTGGCTTCTCCCAAGACCGAGCAAGCCATTATGCGCGATGGTTCCCGCAAAAGACACTTCAGCCCAAGCGTCATAATCCTTACTGTTCTTATTTAATATCATGGCGTTTTTCATAATCGCTTTCAGTGTACTTTCACACAATCCGTCAGTCACATCCGATTTCACAGTGGTTGTAAAATACCGTTCCAATATATGACTCATCATATCGCAAATCCCGTTTGAAACCTGATTTTTCGGTAAAGTATAATATAATTCCGGATTCATGATGCTGAAAATCGGTCTGACTTTATCGCTGTGGTAACCCATTTTCAGCTGGCTCTCCTCGTCCGAGACAACGGCGCTGTCGCTGGATTCAGAGCCGGTTGCCGGGAGAGTCAAGATCGTTGCAATATCCAAAACCTTATCTGCGGGTCTTTTATACAGGAAATAATCCCATACATCACCGTCATAAGGTACACCAAGAGCAATTGCCTTCGCAGAATCGATCACACTGCCACCACCAGCCGCAAGGATAAATCCGATCTGATTCTCCCTGCAGATACCGATTCCTTCTTTTACCAGAGAAAGCCTCGGATTCGGTTTGACTCCGCCCAATTCAACAAAATCAACTCCTGCAGACCTTAATGAGGATACAACTGCATCATATAGGCCACTCTTTTTTATGCTGTCTCCACCATAATGAAATAATATTTTATTCGCATAGGGTTTAATCAGTTCGCCAACCCGGTGTTGACCATCTTTCCCGAAAACAATGCGTGTTCTGTTCTCATAATCAAAATTTAACATTTTTACATCCCCTCCTGCCATACCTATTTTTCTCAATTATATCTTTTTTTCCTCATCCGGGTCAATAAATACCTGTAAAAATGCCATGGCAGGGTTTTCTGGACTCATCAATAGAAAAGAGCCCCGACTTTCCAGGGCTCTTATTCTATGTTTTTGAGCTTATTAGCATTTATTGTTTACTTTTCATACTTCCGATCACCGCGCATATTCCGTAGGCAACCATTACACCCATTACGCCAAACATCCAATATTGCGTTACTACAGTATCTGTCATTGAAAGCACCCTCCTTACCTGATAAGGCAAATCAACCTTTTCATCGTTATAACGTTATTTCTGACTCTTTCCTGCTATTTTATAGATAACGCTTCCTATTCCGGTCAGGATCATAATTACAACAAAGTTTGTGACAAACAATTGGATAAACATATTTGTTTCCTCCTTCTGTATTTGAATTATTCGATTACCTTATATTCGGCGACCTTCAGATAAGCGGGTTCACCCTTGACAATAAGGTTGCCAACGATCAATACCACCGCAGTTGAACCTAATGTTATATACCCGTTCGGCAGAGAACCGATGATTCCGCCTATAGATGCCGCAACCCCAGTAAAGGACCATACCATATTCAGCACCCAGGTGATGATCAGCGTAGCAGCCGCAACAGACCTGCTCCTTTTCCAGAACAAACCGGAAACAAAGAGCCAGAATACGGGAACCATCCAGGCGAATACCCAGTTGATAGCGCCGATAATCGGCGGCAGGTATGCCGATACGGCAATGGCACTCGCACCGAGAATGACTACCATAATACGGATTACTTTGGCGACGTCTTTTTCCGTTGCCTCCCGCTTGAATAACCCCTTGTATATATCCATTGCAAATATGGTGGAAGAGGTCAGTGTCGTCATAGCAAAGGTAGAAAGAATTGCGGCTAAGAGAGCGGCAAGCAGCAGTGCCGCAACCCAGGCTGGAAGCATATCAACAATCATCGCTGGTGCTGCCATTTTGGGTCCTAATTCCGCATACTGGGGAATGGATTTTGCCGTCAAACCCAATGTAACCGCAAATACGCCGAACATGCCATTTAATGGAGCTGCTATCCAAACAGCCTTTTGGATGACCTTTTCATTTTTAGCAGCCATACAAGCCTGCATCAGCATCTGACTGATACCCTGACAGAATACGACCGCTATGATTTGTGCTACGGCAAAAGTAATAAATAAGTCCGGTGTTCCAAATATGTTGGTCATAAAAGCCTGTGCCTGGTCCGCTTCAAAGAAATCTTTGACGGTATCAAAATTTCCTCCTGGAAGCTGGGTTGCGATAAAGAATGTTGCAACCATCAAGCCAATATACATGACGATGGCATTAATTACATTCACAATGCCGACTTCTTCCATACCCGCCAATATGACATAAAACATTCCCAGTATTCCGCCGATGATTGCACCTTGCACAATGCCCCATCCGGTCATTGTTGCGATAACAATCCCGACACCCTGCGTTTCAAGCGTCAGTATTCCCCAAATTACGCCTGCCATAACACAGCCGATCGCCAAGGAAATTTTTTCACCATACATCGATTTTAACGCTTCGGGAACAGTGGTTACGCCGAGTCTCCTTACCCACAATCCCGTGGCAAAACATGCCACAATAATCAGCACTACGTGTGCCAAGCTGAACCAGATGGCAATCGCCCCCATACCGTAGGTCATTTCGAACACACCCAAAATATGCGCCGAGCCCAATACGGTAAGTGCCATTGTGGATGCGAGAACCATCACGCCCATTCCACGTCCTGCCAAAGCGAATCCGCCCTCTTCTTCGTTCTTTCTTTTTTTAGAAATATAAAAACCTACTCCGAATATAACTACGATTTCATAAATCAGTACTCCTATCAGGACACCTATGTTCATAGCTCGTTTCCTCCTTAAAACAAATCATTTGAAATTTAGGATGAAGATTATTATTAGCAGCATGACTGTGGCGCATAAAGAAAAGGATTTTGATTTCGTTTCATGCGCCACGAGTCTTGCCGTTATTAAAGGAGTTATGTACCTGTCTTGTTATGCCTTGCGTGCAGGTCCGAAGCTTTGCGCAAGACGCAGTACCTGTCCGCCGTCGGGATGAATCTCATAGCGAACGCCCTTAGGAATGTAGAAACCGTCCTCATTCGTAAGAGGGAGCTTTTCTCCGTCAGCAATAACATAACCCTTTCCGGAAATAACATAAGTCATTTGGTCGGAATCTGCTACCTGTCCACTTACGACGCCGTCGGGAAGAATTTCAACAACCTGAAATTCAATAGAACTGCTTCCGCCATTGTTTTCCGGATTTGAGATTGGGAAAGCGGTCGCATTTTTAGCGTCTGCAACCGAAACGGGCGTTACTTCGCCAATGCCCCTGATGAAGGGTTCGGTCTGCTTGAATTGTTTCGGTGTAAGGGTTACAAGGAATTTTAATGTCTGAACGCCGATGGGATACATTTCGTGATCGGAGTTGCCTGGAATCCACATGACGTCGCCCACCTTGTATTCATACCGCTTGCCATTGATTATGGAATAGCCCTTACCGGATAAAATAAAGTAACAGTGATCAGCATCCTTATGATTGTCAAGGATCGCAGCTCCTCCAAATCTGATCTCACAGATGGAGAAGAAATTGTAAGTATCGGAATCCATAGTAGCTGGTACGCCGAATGCCCACGCATGTGCAGTCAGATGTCTTGCTGGAGCAGCAGGAGTGAGATCGTAGAAATTTTTTACATAAGCTTTAGCCATTTAATTTTCCTCCTTATTATTAAAAAAAGAATATTTTAACATTTTGTATATCCAAATGATTTATTATCTTTTATAACCGCATTGTTCTTCCAGTGTCTGGGTAAGAACAAAGAAGTCTTTGTCGCCTCTTCCAGTAGCGGCGGCAGCCTGATAATGTTGTCTTGTAACAGCTGTGATCGGCATCGCCACATTATATTGTTTTGCTGCGGCAAAAGCAAGATCGAAGTCCTTCATCATCAACTTAACACTGAAGGCAGGATTGTATTCTCCGCTAGAGACCATAGCCTTTTTATATCCTACCAGCGGTGAACCTACGGCGCTTCCAGCCATTACTTCACAAACCTGAGCCACATCAAGACCCGCTTTTTCAGCAAGAACAACAGCTTCGGCCATCATCTGCGAGGTAACCCCGATCATGACGTTAAGCGCAAGCTTCAAAACTCTAGCTTCTTCGGCTCCGCCCACATAAAACTGATTTTTACCCATTGATTCGAATAAAGGCAGTACTTTATCATAAGCCGTACGATCACCGGATGCAAGGATTCCAAGAGTTGCATTCTGAGCAAGCGCAGTGCTTCCAGTTACAGGTCCTCTGACAAATTTGCATTCTTTCGCTTCAACTGCATCGTTAACCTTTGCAGATTCTTCAGGTGAAACGGTACTCATATCAATGACGATCTTGTTTGCGGAAAGACCTGCCACAACACCGTTTTCCCCCAGAGAAATAGACTGAAGCGTTGGGCCGTCGGCTACCATTGTGAAAATAAAATCGCATTTTTCAGCGACTTCTTTCGGAGTATCCGCCCATTTTGCTCCCTCGGCAAGTACCTCGTCGGCTTTTGCCTTTGTCCTGTTCCAGACCGTAACGTCGTGCCCTGCCTTCAGCAGGTTTTTGCTCATCGGATTTCCCATATTGCCCAATCCGATCCAACCTATTTTCGCCATTTTCATATCCTCCTTAAAATATAATTAAAAACTGATGCTTCTGTCAAATTATTTTGAACATTGCCGAATTTTATCATATATCCAGCAATGAAATACGCTTATAGGAATTGACACCCCGGTAGCCCGCAGGAAGTGATTTCATCAGACGGGAATTTTGTTATGATATCACAGCCATCCTTTGTCACAACAACTTCCTCTTCGATTCTCGCACTTCCGGAACCATCTTCCGAAGCACACCATGTCTCAATTGCAAAGGTCATTCCCTCCTTCAGTTCGAAAGGATTATCCAGGGAGAACAGTCTGGAAATAACCGGTTTTTCCCATAATCCCAAACCGATACCATGAGCGAATTGCAGCAGAAACGCTTCTTCCTCGTTCTTAAATCCTAGTTCTGTTGCAGCCGGCCAGCATTTTGCCACATCAGCGGAGGTATTTCCTGCTTTGATTGCCTTGATGGAATCCTTGATCCATTTGGACGCTTTTTCATAAGCCTTTCTCTGATCTGCATTCGGTACACCGCAGGAGAATGTTCTGTAATAGCAGGTTTTATAGCCGTTATAGGTATTTCCGATATCAAAGTAAATCAGTTCCCCTGGCCTTACCATTCTGTTTGAAAAGGTATGGCTGTGTGGATTTCCTCTTTGTCCGGAAATGCTATTTACAAATTCAACGAGTTCTGATCCCCATCCATAAAGCTTATAATTAGCGATCGCCACCAGTTCGTTCTCCATGATCCCCGGACGCAAAGCCTTGGCCAGATCATAGTAAGCTGCATCGACCATTGCAGCAGATTGTTTTAAAAGCTGAACTTCGTCGTCGGTCTTGATAATCCTTGCATCCAACATTGACTGCTGCCCGTCAACGATCTCCACGTTATGACCTTCCAGTGCTCTGATCAGCGGGATGTCAACGATGTCCATACCAACCTTGCCCGTTGCACCGTATTCCTTTAAGTATCCCGCAATCTGATCCGCGACTTTTTCAACCATGCCTACTTCTACAGGGATACCACCCCTCATAGATCCAACTGCCGGCATAATATGATCCTTGTCCAGCCAATCAACTCTCTGTCTCTTTGACGGAGCCGCTGGGTCAAATAAAAACGGCTGCTCCACTCCGTCGATTAAAATGCAGTATCTATTCATTTTGTTACGATTCCATTCACCGATATGGGTTCCTGTTATATATCGGATATTGTCAAAGTCGTAACACACCAGGGCGCTGAGCCCATAGTCTTTCATGCTCTGTTTGGCTCGAGCAAGCCTGTCGCTTCGAAGTCTATAGAAATTGACATTCGATTCAAAATCAACACCATTCATTCCTGATCTTGGCATCTTTCTTTCCTCCTTCTTATTTAAATGCTTTAAAATTTTGCCACGAAATTCCGGAAAACATCGTTGCACCTTCCCCAATGCGCAAGTCTTATGCCAAAGATAAAAATTTATCAAATTTAAATTTATGGCTTGCAATAATCTAAAGAACATGAAACAATCGTGCCATAATAGTTAATCATCGTGACATTTTTGTGCCAAATATGCGCCAGTTTGTGCCAGGAATTGTCATGAAAGTGGCATAGTATTTCCAAAGTTGGGAGGAAAAAAACGATGGAGTTAATGGAAAGTTACAGTAAAAAGCTGGATTATTATTGGAACCTGTACATAGAGGACAATGCCCCGATGCCGGAATCGGTGGATGACATCAGACCAATTATTTATGAATCGTGGAAGCGTTCAAAAGCAAGCAACGTATCCCATCATGAAGTTAAGTCTGCGAAACTGAATCCAACCGATCTGCGTTATGCGTTTGCAAGGAATGAAGCTCTTATGTCAGTCGCCCATTCCTACATCACAAAGCTGTATTCCTATGTTAAAGGAAGCAACTTTATTATTGCTCTCACCGACAACCGCGGCTATGTTCTTGATCTGGTAGGAGAGGACCGCGAGATTCAGCTCCGCGCAAAAAAAAGCGGCTTAACAATTGGCTGCAACAGAAGCGAGGAATACTCGGGAACAAACGGTATCGGCACTTGCCTGGTCACCGAGCAGCCGATTCAGATCTGGGGCCGTGAACACTACATTAAGCCGCACCACAGTTATGTCTGTTCCGCAGCTCCCATCAGAAACCAATACGGAACAATCATCGGTTGCCTTGACGTTATCGGACCCATGGGGGCCGTTCATTCCCATACACTGGCAATGGTCTGTGCGGCAGTGGACGGGATTGAAAAGGAATTGAAAATGCGGGAGGCCTATGAAAAGATCTCCACCGCCAACAACCAATTGACAAGTACGATTCAGTCCATCTCTTCCGGTATCATTATGATTGACAATATGGGAATCATTACGCACCACAACGATCGTGCAATGCAGTTTTTGAAGCTTCCTGTCACCAACTGCGAGACAGACAATCTCGCCAATATACTGGAGCTTACTCACTCGCCTCTGAACCTTCTCGATCTGAAACGCGATCTCAACAACAAGGAAGTAACGCTTACAAACCGCCTCGGTGCAACCTTGAACTTGTCACTGTCGACAACCATGATTTACGACTCCCACCATGAAAAAATAAACACGGTACTTGTCATTGAAGAGCAACGCCAAATTCATAAAATGGTCAGCAAAATGAGCGGTTTTACTGCCCGCTTTACTTTTGATTCTATAATCGGTACCTCAACCCAGCTCAAACAGGCGATCGATATCGGAAAAATGGCAGCTCAGAGTGATTCCAATGTATTGATCCTTGGTGAAAGCGGCACGGGTAAGGAACTCATGGCCCAATCTATCCACAACGCCAGCGACAGGTCCAACGGACCATTTATCGCGATTAATTGCGGCTCTTTGCCAAAAGGTCTGATTGAAAGCGAATTGTTCGGTTATGAAGGCGGTGCATTTACGGGTGCCAGCAAAGACGGACAACCGGGCAAATTTGAATTGGCCAACGGCGGCACCATTTTTCTAGATGAGATCGGCGATATGGCCCTCGAACTGCAGGCAACCCTTTTGAGAGTAATTCAAACAAGAGAAATTGTTCGAATAGGAGGAAGACAGTCCAGGCAGATTGACGTCCGCATCATGGCTGCAACAAACGTAAATCTATCTGAATCCGTAAAAAACAAGAGTTTCCGAAGCGATCTTTACTATCGGCTTAATGTGCTCCTAATCTTAATTCCGCCTCTCCGTCAGCGCACCGAAGATATTCCTGTATTGATCGATCATTTCATTAAAGCATATAATCAGTCACTCGGGAGAACGGTCGAAGGTTTTACGAAGGAAGCACTTAATCGAATGCTTGGACATAGTTGGAGAGGAAATGTACGTGAACTCGAAAACATCATCGAGCGTGCTTTGAACATCACGCAAGAGAATATGATAAGCGAAGCTGAACTGCCTGCAGAATTGTTTCCGGAAGTGCAGCCGCTACTGGAGCAGGCTGAAGTTCATACTCCTCCGGAAGTTTGTAAGCATAGAAAAAAAGAGCCAGACAGAATTATCGAAGCGCTTGAAAAGGAAGAAGGGAATATCACAAATGCATCTATTGCCTTGGGAATTCCAAAGCGTACTCTTTATCGCAAACTTCAGAAGTACCAAATCGACGTCAATGAATACCGCCTGTAATCGAAAATTTGGTGTCATTCTTGCATTAACATTTCAAGTTTGGTATCATTCTTGTATAAATACTTGTCGTAAAAAGTCGTAAAAAACATTTTGCAGATAAGAATTTGAAAGGAGATCTTTTATGTTCTGGAATATAGTCATCATAGCAGGTTTGCTCTGGATACTTATGAGCTTGTTCAGTTTCATTCAATCAATCCATATAAAGAATATCTTTAAGATTCTTCAGCCTTCTGGAAAAGTATATTTCGGAAGAGACGCCGGTTTTTTAAGAACCAGATACTACGCCTTTGCAGCAGTGGACGGAAACGGCAAAGTGAGGGATGCAAAACTTCTAAAAGCATCCAGAATCATTACACTTCCTAAGGTGGAATCTCTGGATCATTTGATCAATCAGGAGTTAAAATCCCTTGAGCCCTCCTCGCTGGGTCTGGACAAGCATGTCGAACTAGCCGTTAAAAATCTGGTTGTAAATTATAAAAAGCTTGAAAAGTAGAGGTGCTCAATTTGATCAACGGAATAATCAGTGTGGTCGTCATTTTCTTAATATGTTCTGTCGGCTTTTGGTTCAGCTATAGGAAATCCTGGTCCGAGAGCACTCCCTCGGTGCTCTCTTTCCTTGTTGTAAAGGCAGCGGCTCCGGCTCTGGCAATCATCAGCATCTCAGACCGCTTTACAAGAGAGCTGCTGCGCGCTTCAGCTTTCAATTTATCAATCCTGGTGATTTATACCGGCCTTCTTTTTCTGACAGGAAAGCTGCTGTCAAGATTGCTTCATCTAAAAAATGGAAGAAAAACAGTGTTTGAAGTTACTTTCACCTTTTCAAACACAATCTTTATCGGCCTGCCGATCAACGAAATTGTATATGGGCATGACGGTCTGCCTTATCTCTTTACGTTCTATCTGGTTACCCTTGCCGGGTTTTGGAGTTTGGGCGCTTTTGAGCTGGCAAAGGCCTCTCCGACCAAATCGGGCAGTTATTCCATAAGAAAAATGTTCAGCCCCGGGTTGGTCGGCGTATTGATCGGCGGGGCATTAGTACAACTGGATCTTTCGATTCCGTTAGCTTTTGATACCGCGCTTCGATATTTGGGCAATCTGACGGTACCCCTCTCGCTGTTGGTTATCGGAGCAAATCTAACTGTATTTGCAAAGGGCGTCCCCTCTATCACTCTGGATGAAATTGTCATTCTTGCAGGCAAGTTTATCATCAGTCCCCTCTATATGTTTATCTTGCTTCGCATACTGCACGTTGATGGTTTAGCATTCCAGGTATTTATGCTAACCTCGACCATGCCCTGCCATATGCAGACATCCATTCTTGCTGAGCATTACGGAGTGGAAGGTTCTTATGCGTCTAAGCTCGTCAGTTTAAGTACGCTCGCTTGCCTGATCACAATTCCCGTTTATGTCTTCCTGCTGAAATAGGACGTTTTAAAAAGAAAGTGAGGAAAAATGAATGAAATGGTATGATTATTTAAAAATCTCCGGTAAAATTATATCCCGCTTTGTGCTTGTGGCTGTCATGGTCGGAGTCATAAGCCTAATTACGGCTTACATTATGATCGAAAGGGGTGTCGGCGGAGCATCTGTACTTGAACCCGCAAGCGCTGCTTTTGTTATGATTTTTGGCAACGCCGTTATCATAATCATTACAATTCTCATAGGTTTCAAAACCGCACGAGAGGTATCTCTGCCGATTAGAAAAATTGCGGAATTGTTTGATCTTGCAGCACATGGCAAGTTATCATCGGGCAAATCGTTACTTTCTTCCGGTGAAATGGACGCTCTGCAGGATTCCTTTTTCTTGCTGATCCGCCAGTTGGAGCAACGCACAGCTGATTTCGATGCTCTCGCAAAAACCTTAAAAGAGATGGAGATGGAAACCGCTCGTATTTTAGAAGAGGCATCCAACCAAAAACCAGAAAGCTGCGACAACGATTCTGATATGCTTCGATACCGCAGCCTTTTCAAAGATATTGAAGTGCTTACAGAAGATTTGACGAAAGGTAATCTGGATTCCCGTATCGATATAACAAAACATGAAGAAGATGTCCTTATTACAGCGAACAACATCAATCGAGCAGTGAACGCAATCGTTAGTCCGCTGTATCTTGTAACAAGTAAAATGGAACAGATCGGCAAGGGAGAAATCCCACAAAAAATTTCCGAAGAATGTTCCGGATGGTTCTGCTCCATGAAAAGCAGTACCAACTCATGCGTGGAAGGACTTGAAAGTCTTAAGGATATAAAACTTGCTCTAGAACAAATGCAGGTTAATAATTTTGACGCAAAAGCCTCGGGTAGTTATCAGGGCATTTTCTTTGAAATTGCAGAATCAATCAATACGTTATCCGTTGAAATTAATAGTATCATAGACGTTCTGGACGAACTGTGCAAGGGTCAACTTAATGCGCTTCCCGAATTAAAAAGCAATGGCAGAAGAAGTGAGAATGATACGTTGATTCCGAGAATCATTGCATTGATGGAAAATATCAAGGCCCTGTCGGAAGAGACAAGTTCCCTGTCTAAAGCCGCCATCGAAGGAAAGCTGTCAACCCGGGGTGATGCCGATAAATTCAGCGGTGAATTTCAATGTATCATTCTAGGATTCAATCAAACACTTGACGCAGTAACAGATTCGGCTTATGAGGGGATCCAGGTATTAAGGGAATTTGCAAGCGGCAATTTGAAAGCATCTGTATCAGGCAACTATCAGGGCGATCATGCAGCGATAAAACATGCCATCAATAATACGATTACAACGATCAGTGCTTACGTACAGGAGATTTCCACCGTGCTTTCAGAAATCAGCAGCAGAAACCTAAATATAGAAATAACCTTGGAGCACAAAGGAGATTTTAAGGAAATCGGGAATTCTCTGAAGCAGATAATTCATACATTAAATCAGGTTATGACAGATTTCAGCAATGCTGCAGATCAGGTTTCCAATGGCTCCAATCAGGTCTCAATGGGCAGCCAGTCTCTGGCACAGGGCTCGACGGAACAGGCAAGTTCCATACAGGAGTTGACCGCTTCCATTGCTGAAATTGCAGAAAAAAGCAAAGACAACGCTGCGAAGGCAAATGAAGTATACCAGCTTGCCAAAGGAGCCCGGGATGGAGGCGCCAAGGGCAATCAAACGATGGTTGAAATGCTGCAGTCCATGAAAGACATCAATGATTCATCCATCAACATTTCTAAAATCATCAAGGTGATCGACGACATTGCTTTTCAAACGAATATTCTGGCTCTCAACGCTGCGGTGGAGGCTGCAAGAGCAGGCAGTCACGGCAAAGGATTCGCTGTTGTCGCAGAAGAAGTAAGAAATCTGGCCGCAAGAAGCGCCAAAGCTGCCGAGGAAACAACGGCACTGATTGAGGGCTCAATTCAAAAGGCACAGACTGGTACAAAAATCACCAATGAAATCGCTGCGGTACTGAAAGAAATTGCTGAGGGCGCAGTCATCTCCACAGAGAAATTAAGTATTATCGCGGCCGCTTCCAATGAACAAGCTGCAGGTATATCCCAGATCAACTCCGGTATCGAACAAATTTCCAGAGTCATTCAGAATAATTCTGCAACTGCAGAACAAAGTGCGGCAGCAAGCGAAGAGCTTTCCCAACAAGCAGTGCTTTTAAAAGAAATGGTTACCGAATTTAAGAGAAGAGATTTGGAATCAAATCGTTTCTCGCTTTCAGATAATCATCCCCCTTTATCTGAAAGGATGATAGCGGGCAATACAGGTTCCCGATATTAAGAATATCAGATCAGTTAAAGGGAATAGAATATTCCTATTAATAGTAAAATCAAACCGACAACGAGTATCGTAAAGGATACAAGAATAAAAAGAATTCTGCCTAAGAGCCTCATCGTACGTCCGCCTGCTTTATTATTGCCGTTATCGCTGCTCTCCTTCGCCGCATGCTTTAAGCGCTTTAGTTCTTTGCGAAGGAGGCTTGCCGCGATAAGCAATGCGGTAAACATAGCACATTCAATTACGATTTCCCAGAAGGTACTTATTTGATTATAAGGGATCGGCAGGATTTCCAGCAAAAATATCCACGGCAGCGAAATAATAATCGCACTAACAAGATATAATACCTTTCCTTTCATCTTTTGCCATACTCCTTTGACTGATTCTTGAAGTCATTTTCAATCTGATCGGGATTAGAAATTAAGAATACCCAGATGCTCCAGTAAAATTTTAGTTCCGATCAGAATTAAAATAATTCCTCCGGCAATCTCTGCTTTTGATTTAAACTTCGATCCGAATGCGTTTCCTATTTTTACTCCGGCAAAGGATAAAAAAAACGTGGTCAAACCGATCACAATAACTCCTGCAATAATATTCACATGTAAAAATGCAAAGGTGATGCCCACGGCCAATGCATCAATACTGGTTGCTAAGGACAGTATTGTCATATTTTTAAGATTTAATGTATCGTTTTTTTCCTTTTTATCGTTCCGTGATTCCAGAATCATATTGATGCCGATCATAACGAGGAGAGCAAAAATTATCCAATGATCCACCGATGTAAGGTAATCTTCAAATTGATTTCCCAGATAATATCCGATCAGAGGCATCAATGCCTGGAATCCTCCAAAAAACAAGCCTGTTATAACTGCATATTTATAACAGGATCTTCTCAGACACAAGCCCTTTCCAATGGCCACCGCAAAGGCATCCATGGAAAGGCCTAAGGCAATTGCAAATAATTCGATATTCCCCATCCGCTACACTCCTTGTGAATCTTATTTTATTATATTAACCAAATAAGGAGGGTTAGAACGAAAGGATTTAAATCCTTTCGTCCTGATGTTGTTTCATTGTACAGAAATCCGCAGAATCTTTCTTCTGCTTCGAACCATTAGTATGATCCATCCTGATCAAATAATACCCGGAAGATCCTGTTACAACCACAAGGGCTATAAGACATGCCGCGATGCCACCCGAACTCATATGGAGCTGTTCCCGGGCAACCTGATAGCTGCCGATCAACCCGAACAGGATGAATGCGCCTGCCGAGACCAGCTTAACTGTGCGCTCCGGTATTTTTTTGCACATGACAACGCCAAGGATAATCCCTATTGCATCAGCGATCATCATACCGGTTAGCGTTCCTCCCAATACCCATACAGGGTCAGCCGGAAATTTTGCCGCTAGAGCTATTGTTGCAAGCTGCGTCTTGTCCCCCATTTCCGCGATAAAAAATGCGATACAGACTGTAACAATCGCTCCATATTTTGTGGTACGGTTCTCCTCTCCTTCCAGCTTGTCCCCTCTAATGGTCCACAAACCGAAAAAAATAAAGGACAGCGAAGCGAGTCCCTGAATCCAGATCTGAGCGGATTCAAATCGTGTAATATAATTTCCGACTGCTACGGCCAAAGCGTGATTTAAAACGGTGGCGATCAGAACACCGATCAAGACCTTAGAGGCCTTGTATTTCGTGGCAAAAGCCATTGCCAAAAGCTGGGTTTTGTCTCCCATTTCTGCGAGAACTACCGCCCCCGTTGAGAACAAATACGCGATTAAACTCATTTGCATTTTCATCATCCTTTCTCTTTCGAAAAAAAAAGACCTTCAGCATAACACATAAATCGGTTATGCTAAAAGTCTCGTTACCAAATAAGGCTACAAAGCCAGGTTTAAAAACCAGTATGTTGACTTTGTATGAAAAACTACTCCCTCTTAACAAGGTAAATGATACATGAGAAAAGTTCTGTTTGTCAAGCCAAATATACACGATTGTCGCGGCAACAGCCCCTGACTTTCGCTTAATCCTGTTATTCGACTGTAACTGATTTAGCAGGATTTTTTGGTTTATCAATGTCACAGCCTCTCAGCTTCGACTTCGGACTCATCGACATTCTTCCTTAACAAAAGTAACATTCCCGCAGTAATCAGACTAGCAACCGCAAATATGCCGAGCCAAACCAATGGCTTATTCGAGAGGAAAATAACAAACATTCCTCCGTGCGGAGCTTGAAGAGTCAAGCCGGCTGCATAGGATAAAGCAGCACCGATAGAGCTTCCAACCATTAAGGATGGAAAGACTCTGAGTGGATCTTTGGCTGCAAATGGAATGGCAAATTCCGTTATCATTGCGCACCCGCCTATGATACAACCACCAATAGATTTTCTATCCAAATCAGTGAACTTCTTTTTAGAAATCAGCATTGCGATTGCAAGTCCCATTGGAGGACTCATAGAAGCAACAAAGTTTGCAGCCATCGGGGCCCAATTTCCTGCGGATGATGCAGCCAATGCAAACGCATAGGCCGCCTTGTTAATCGGTCCGCCCATATCAAAGGCCAGCATTGCACCCTGAATAATTCCCAGCGCAATCAGGCTTCCGCCGCTCATATTCCCCAATACATTTGTCATAGTGGTATTCAGCCATATAACTGGAATTCCAACAATGTAGGTCATAATTACTCCAACAAAAAACGTGCCGAACAAAGGAATAATCAAAGTTGGAAGCAATGAGTTGCTGATACTGAAATTCGTCACAGCAACATGCTTGTATGGCTTCTTGATCCTAATGCCAATCATGGATTAGGTGAAGAAATCCTAAAGCGTTTTATAAACTGGTTTGCAGCAGAATACAATGATACCCCCGATGAGGCCGTTGCACTTCTGATGTGTAATAGTTTTTCTTTCAGCATCAGACGCGAATGGCGGAATATTGATCTCCTGCTCATTTCAGCAGAAGCTAAAATTGTCATTGCAATTGAAAATAAAATATATTCAGGCGAACACGGAAACCAGCTTAATAATTACAAAAATACTATAGAGGAGCACTTTGGCAGCTATAAGCAATATTTTCTATATTTAACTCTCGATGGTGATGAATCATCTGACCCGGATGTCTGGCACAGCGTTGGATACGAGAAAATAATTGAATGTGCGGAGGCTGCGCTTAATTCATCGGTTCGTCCTGATGTAAAACAACTGATTGAACAGTATATATCAGTGCTGAGGAGGAAGGTTATGGGATATCCGCAGGAAGTCATAGAATTGTGCAACAAGATATATCAGAAACACAGGGAAGCTATTGACTTAATAAATGAAGTTGTGGACTCTGACGATAGCGGATTTTCGGAATTAAAGCTCTGGTCGGAG
This sequence comes from Anaerovoracaceae bacterium, assembly GCA_963676445.1. Taxonomy (GTDB): domain Bacteria; phylum Bacillota; class Clostridia; order Peptostreptococcales; family Anaerovoracaceae; genus Anoxybacterium. The sequence goes on along the minus strand of OY781100.1, from coordinate 4,337,424 downwards.
GAGTGGGAAAACAACGAGCATATCAATCAAGCGCACATACGAAACGACTGCCTTATCTTTCGTTCTCCGGGGTTGGATGAATTGTTCCCAATCAAATTGGAGCAATGGCCCTGCTACTACATGATTTATTTGCCCTGCCCTATAGGCTGACAATAGAATTTGCCTCTGCAGGACTGAGCAAAAAGTATAATGACAAATTTATGAGAGTAAAGTCTCATTTCAACCAGAAGAAACTTAAAGACAACTGGCAGTGGCACAGAGTTAAAACATGGAAGCTGCGCGATTATGACCCTGATCAAGCTGGGGATTTTGAAATGGTAGCCAATGCTCTGAAGTCGGAATTAGAGCGTTTAATATTTGATGAAATGCCTAAGTTTGAAGCGGAGATAAGAAGCTTGAAATAATACGTGAATAGGGCATATTGTTAAACGTAAAAACGTTTGCAATATGCCCTTGAATTTTAATAACGGCAGTGTTTATGCGGTTTTAGGAACATCGGCGGATATTTCCTCTTTTGCGACAGCAATACGTTTATCCATCTTGGCAGATTCGCGTTTTTTGGTGTTTTCTGTGACCGCACCATGTTTGTAATAGGTCGTGGAGCCATAACCCACAATGCGTATGGAGCCGACATAGCGGTAATAAACATCAATCTGCTGATGCATTACTCCGTCAACCGGGACGGGGGTATGAACTACAATACGGTCAATAAGCATATTCAAAACTTCGGGAGAAAGCTCGGTGATGTTCCCGTATTCTTCAACCAGCGCGACAAACTTTTCCGAATCGGTTCGGAGGTCGGAAACCTCTTCACGAATGCTGTCAAGTTTTGCTTTCTGTTCCTTGAAATCTTTCTGTTCGGCTTGGTATTTGCCCATCAAGCGCTGGTAGTTATCATCAGAGAGCCGTTCCAACCTCCTAAGCCGAAACTTACATCAAAGAATGCTTTTCCATTTTTCTGCGCAGTGCGAACCGGCTGATCCCCAGCGCCTCCGCTGCTTTTGTCTGATTCCCTCCTGATCTTTCCAGTTCTTTTACGATATATCGCCTTTCAATGGAATCCAGCTTGTAATCCAGGGAGAAACGCTCATCGGAAGAGGCAATTTTTTCTTCATCCTGCGTCTCAATTTGTCCGTCCGTCTCGCCGTCTTCGAAATCAGTTATTTCGCACGGAAGCTTTGTCGTCGTAATCCATTCATCATTGGTCAGAATAACGATCCTCTCAATTACATTCTTCAGTTCGCGAATATTACCCGGCCAAGGATAACTCAGCAGCTTTTGTTTGGCACTGTAATCAAAACCATTGATCTCCTTTTTAAATCCCGTATTATACTTATTCAAAAAGTATTCGGCAAGAAGCAGAATGTCATTTTCACGCTCCCTTAACGGCGGTATCGTTACAGGTACAACGTTCAGGCGATAATAGAGATCCTCTCTGAAGGTTTTTTCTTTAACTGCTTTATCCAGATTTTTATTGGTTGCAGTGATAATTCTAATATCGACTTCGATGTCTTCCAGCCCGCCGATCCGTCGGAATTTCCTTTCCTCTAAGAACCTCAGCAGCTTTGATTGTATATCCAGCGGAAGTTCACCCAGTTCGTCGAGAAAAACTGTTCCGCCGTTGGCAATTTCAAAAAGTCCCTTTTTCTTTGTTCCCGCTCCGGTAAATGCGTTTTTTTCAAACCCGAACAGCTCACTTTCCACCAGATGGCTTGGAATTGCGCTGCAGTTGATTTTCAGAATCGGATAATCTTTTCTGACACTTTTATTGTGAATAGCGTCGGCAACCAGCTCTTTTCCCGTACCCGTTTCCCCCAGAATCAGAACTGTAACCGTGTCGTTCTGAGATAGAATATTTATTTTTTCAAAAACATCCTTCATCTTTTCCGACTGTCCGATGATGTTGTTTTCAACATGCTGGTTCTGTTTCTCAAGAATCAGCAGCTTGTTCTTCATCTTATAGTTCTCACAGGCACGTTCGAGTATGATACGAATTTCTTCCAGTTCAAAGGGTTTGTTGATATAATCAAAGGCTCCTTTTTTTATGGCGGTTACAGCGCTTGCAATATCGCTGTATGCCGTCATAACGATTACCTCGATGTCGTTGTCAAATTTTTTTATATCATCGATCAGATCGATTCCATTTTCATTTCCAAGTCTCATATCCGTCAGAACCAGGTTCGGCTTTAAAGCGCGTATCTGCTGCAATGCTTCCTCTTTGTTTTGGGCCGTTTCAGCGATATATCCCATATCGCCGAGACCCGCTTTCAATGTTTTGCAAATCATCATCTCATCGTCAATGATCAATACCTTATTCTTCATCCATATCCCTCCGATATTCCGGCAGCAGTATGCTGATTTTTGTACCTTCGTTGATTTTACTTGTGATAGAAATCTTTCCATTATTTTCCTCAATCAGTTTTGCAACAACAACCAATCCCAACCCCGTTCCCTTTATCTTGGTGGTGAAAAACGGATTAAAAATTTTCTCCAAAAGTTCATCATTGATTCCCGCTCCGTCGTCCGTAAACGTAATGCGAATCCATTGAGCTCCTTCCTGCGCGACAGGCACCGTCGTAATCCCCAGATTTCCTCCGTCATTCATCGCTTCAATGGAATTGGTGATAATGTTCAAGAAGATCTGTTCAGCCTGTCCTTTATCTACATACACAAAGCAATGCTCATCATCCGTTGAAACGTTAACTGATATTTGTTTCGTGATAATTCCGTCCTTAGCCAGGTCCAGAGATTTCCGAATCGTTTTCCGGATATCCGCTTTCTCCCTTACCGTTTGTTTTGGCTTTGAAAAGTCCAGGAGATCCGTCACCAAACTGTTAATCCTGTCGATTTCATAGGTAAGCCCGTCGATGAGTTCTGCGTCATCTTCTTCATGTCTGCTGATCGCTCTGTTTTTTATTACCTGAATTCCGGTTTTTATTCCTGTCAAAGGATTTCTGATTTCGTGAGCTAATCCAGCAGCGAACTGCCCTACGGATGCCAGCCGGTCCATACGGACCAGGTTGTTCTCCAGTATCTTTCTTTCTGTTATATCATTGAAGCTGCAGATCGCTCCGTAAAAATTCCCTTCTTCTTTTTTTAGCAGCGAAGTTCCGACATCAATGTAAATCGGCTTTCCCTCGTATCCGCTTAGGAAAACAACTTTGTTAAGGTTGATTCTTTTGTTTATCGTTTGAATCGTCTGTTTCTCAAGTTCCTCCATGATCGGAACATCCCTGTACCGTTTCAGAATTTCCTTGCCTGATTGATTCAGCGTCATGAGTCTTCCTCCGTTATCCGTAGTCATGATGCCGATGTCGATATTTTTCAGGATATCTTCATTAAACTTTGTCATTTCAATCAGCTTTTCAGTACTCGCATTGATTTGATCGATCATGTGGTTGAAGGAACCTGCGAGAATACCGATTTCGTCTCCGCGATTGATCTCAACCTTAACCCTGCGGTTACCCAGTTCCACCTTTTTACAAACATCTGCAAAGTATTTGATCGGTTTGGAAATATGATGAGCAATAAAAATGATCGATTGCATAGAAAGCACTAAAAAAATGATCGTCAGCAGCAACGTGTATTTCTGAATGGAAATCAATTCTTCCAAAAAAATAGATTTACTGACGCTTAAAGCAACAGTCCAGTTCCATCTGTCGTAGGTATCGACAAGAAACCTGTTATTGCCAATATCCACCGTACTTCCGCCTCTTTTTCGAATCTTGCCGATCGATTCAGAAGGAAGTGCTTCTTCATTTCCTAGAATCAAACGATTCGAATCGAGAATATACATATTGTCCCTGTTCATTTGAGTGAAAAAGGCTTCTGCCTGCGTCTGTCCGGCATGTAACGAAATGGTGCCGTCCAGCACTTCCCGGTCAACCATTTCCATATACGTCATCGCCTCTTGCAGAAACGCCTCCTGGCTTTTAATCCTGTCATGAAACAACAGCTGATATCCGTTCCAGTAGGACACAATACCCAGAATGGTAATGGGCAGTATTGCAAGCACCATAAACGGAATCAATATTTTATTCTCTATATCAAGCTTTAATTTCATATTATTCTTCCTGATGTCTATAAGTTTTTATGCTGACAATATAGAATATGGCAAAAGATACGAGCATACTGGGAAGAACAGGATGTATTTCCGTTCTAAGCAAACCAGCATGAGTCAATAAATAAAAGAGTACGACAGCCAGAATTCCCCCGACGGAAGAGAAAAACGCTCCCTCTCTGGTAGCCTTTTTCCAATACAGTCCTCCATAGAGGGGGCAAAGAAACGTTGCTGCGACGATGCTCCAAATATAGCTGCCGTAAATCAACAGTGTTTCCAAAGGCTGAATGGACAGAAGCAGTGAAATTGTACCTGCCGTAAATATAATAACTCGATTGATATTTAAAAATCGCTCATTGGAGATTTCCTTATTGAATAAATTGATATAAATATCGTAGGTAAAACTGCTTGAAAGCAGCAGCAATTGGGAGTTTGCAGTAGATATCGCCGCAGCGATAATACTGATAAACATAACTCCGCTAATGTAAGAAAATATCTTTGTATTGATGATATAAGCCAAAATTTCATCTACAGACTGTACTTTATCGATGGTTGGAGCCATTACTCTGGAACCCATTCCAATCACCATCAATCCCAGATAGATCAGGCTCAATATAAGAACGGAGATACAGATCATCTGTATTCCAGTCTTTTTATCTTTAGCCGAGGAAATTCTGATAATATACTGAGGGTTTGCCGCAGTTCCAAGCCCCCAGGCTAATCCTGTGGTTATAATCATCACAGGACTGAAGAGATGATTCGTCGTTGCATTCAGTGAAGCACCGTGCGTAATTCTGCCGACTTCCTGGTGAATTGCAGTAATTCCTCCCAAATCCGTTAAAACATAACCCGCCACCAGCAGGACACCGAATAGTACCATGATGATGTTCAAAGCATCGGTTTTCGCTATGGAAAAAAGACCGCCGAAGCCGGTATATACAATAAAAAGATAAATCAACAGGATCGCGATATTATAATTGATATCCAAAAGTTCTGATACGACAATACCGAATCCTTTGATTTGAATAATAATATAAAGAATATAACAAACCACCGTAATAACTCCGGTAAAAGCCTGGTATTCCCTGCTGTGGTAGCGGATTCTGAAATAATCGGAAACTGTTACGATATCATAATCCTTGATTTTGTATGCAACAAAGATTAAACATGACCCTCCCAGCAGCCAGCCGATGACGGAATACAAAATGGTTGAGTAGCCATACTGATAAACCGAGCCCGTGACGCTTTGCATCGAAACAGCGCTGAACAACGTAGCGGTAAAAGTAGCGACACTGATAAACAGTCCCAGGCTGTTGCCTGCGACACAGAAATCCCTGATGGTATTTGTCTTTTTAAATCCGCTTTTACCCCAGAACAACAGAATGACCGTATACAGAGTAAAATAAATCATGTAAATAATAACCCTACTCATTCGGTCTTTTCATCTCCTTGCGCCGTAGTATCAAAGCAATCACGGTAGGAAGAAAAGTTGCTACAAGATATAAGCCCCCGACAATCAGCCAGGTTTCGGCTGGAAGTCCTAAAAAAACCGCTTGTCCTTCCATCGGTGCGTCCCTTCTTTCTTCTAACTTTCAGAATTGATGCAAGGCACTCGATTATGCCTTCGCTTCAGCGTCTTTCGATACCTCTTAAGTATTAGTATTGCATATTTTAATTAATTTGCCTATCTCTTTTTTCCTCCATTTTCATACTGAGCGATATTGAACACACACCTCCTCTCCATCGGCTGTTTTTCTGTGCGATTCTGCACAGCCATAAAATTTTAACATTAGATTTTTCATAGAAATCCTTAAATTTCAACGTTGGCACTGTTCTTGCTTTTTCTTGTTGATCGTCAAACCCTATCTATTTAATAAGGAGGAAAAACTTATGTCAATGAAAAGAGAATATGGAAAAGAACAGCCATATCTTCCAGCCGGGCCTTTTAAAGTAAGAATCCCGTTCGTACATTACAGGTTTGAAATCGCCGATTATGTGCAGGGACTTCTTATGTGCGCGGTATGCTTAAGCGCTATCCCCATGCTGCAGGAATATCTCGGAATGCCTTTCGAGGTAGCTATGGCGGTCGTCGTACTGAACGGATTCTTATATTGCCTTCATGTATTTCTTGGCGATCCCGTTGTTCCCGGCTGGGTCACTCCCGCCATCCCGCTGCTGATGCTCTATGTCAGCAACTTTGAAATGGGAGCGGAGAGAATTCAGGCTTTGATTGCCTTTGAAATGTCTTTGGGAATTCTGGCTATTATTTTAGGTATTACTGGTCTTGGTAAAAAGATCATATCTCTTGTTCCCAATGCAATGCAGGCCGGCCTAATCCTGGGTTCTGGATTTGCCGCGGTTATGGTTATTTTTAAAGAAGGACAACGTTTCGATACCTTCCCGATTTCGATCACCATCTGTATTGGTATTGCTTTCTACCTCTTATTCTCAAATCACTTTAAGAGCATTGCCAAAAAGAATATCGTTACAAGAACACTCTCAAACCTTGGAATTTTACCAATCATCCTTTTAGCAGTTGTTTTGGCTCCGCTGGTAGGGGAAGCGGAATGGCCTGTTATCGAATGGGGTATTTCAATTCCTGCATTTAGTACTCTTTTCAGAGAATGGACCTTCTTCGGAGTAGGCTTCCCTCCGATTCATATGTTCATCAGCGGTTTCCCAATGGTATTTTCCGCATATATCATTCTGTTCGGAGACATGATCCAGTCACAGGCACTGTTAGATGATGCAGGTAAATACAGACCGGACGAAAAGATCGATTATAACCCAAACAGATCCCACCTTGTTTTCGGATTGAGAAATACGATCATGTCTGTAATCGGACCGGATATCACCATGTGCGGACCTCTGTGGGCTGCAATGCAGGTTGTTGTATGTGAAAGATATAAGCACGGACCAAAAGCAATGGACTCCATCAATTCAGGAGCGGCATGTTTCCGTTTTGGAACGCTGACCGGATATTTCCTTCTCCCAATTATCACACTGGTTAAACCTGTACTGGGCGTAGCCCTGGCTTCCACAATGCTGATTCAAGGCTATGTGTCTGTCAGAGTTGGTGTAATGAAAGCAAAGACTTTTAACGATCTTGGAATCGCCGGTGTAATGGGGGCAGTCCTCGCTACCCGCGGAGCAGCATGGGGCCTTGCAGTAGGTATTATATTATGCTTACTGATCCAGCTCGGAAATAAAAAGGAATATGAGAATTATATCTACGAGAGTCCATCTACCGCTTCTGTATCTGAAGAAGACAAATCAGAAGTTAGCGCATAGCAGAACGATTTGGGGAGGCGAAGGTTTTGATCATTGAAGTAGAAGATAAAGTCAAAGCATATCTGGAAAAGACAGGAGCAAAGAGACTCTTGGTCGATATGACGCCTGACATGACCAATTCCGGCTGCGGCTGCGGCAAGTCGAAAAAGTTCTATACCCCTTACATCCGTCCTTTAAAAGCCGATGAACATTTTAAAGGTTTCACCCATTATCAAGTTGATCAGGTAGACCTGTTCCTATCACCAAAAGCGATAGAAGCGGCAGAGGAAAAGGTTACGATCAAGCTGGAAAAGAGCTTATTTGTAAAAAATCTTGTCGCTGAAGGCATCGGCTTTATCGTTGAATCGTAATTAAAAAAATCTCCCGGGATTTCTTTCTTCTTCCCCGGGAGATTTTTTATGTTTTTTCTTTCAACCTTAACGTCCCTAATATCGATCAATCCATTCTTCGCCAAATTCTCTGCTTTAAAATCTGATCAATAAAAACTTTTAGAATATCCGCGTCAAACTGTGTCCCTGCATTCCGCTTTAGTTCCCCTACCACATCGGAAAGACTATAGTCGTCTCTATAAGGCCTGTGGCTTGTCATGGCATCATATGCGTCTGCAATACTAATAATCTTCGATTGAGTTGGAATTTCGCTGTCTTTCAACTGCCTCGGATAGCCCTTGCCGTCGATCCTCTCATGATGATGCAGCACATACTCAGCAAGGGGTGCGAATTCATTCACCGCTCTCAAGATATGATAACCGATCTCCGGGTGACGCCTCATATCAGCCCATTCCGCCTCCGTCAATTTACCCCGCTTATTTAGAATGCTTTCGTCGATTCCAATCTTGCCGATATCATGAAGCAGCCCCGCCATCTTCAGTTCCCGCACCGCATCGGAGCTCATTTTAAGGGCGTTTCCGAGCAGCTCGCAAAGCTTGGATACTCTTTCGCAATGTAGCTGTTCCCGCTTATTTTTCTGGTATAAGGTCTTTGTAATCAGTTTGATAGTTTCATTCCTCATACTGGTGCTTTCAGCCAGTTTGTTTCGATACATATAGTCTTCCGCTTCCATAAATATCTTGCGGATATCCTCTTTCTGATAATGCTTTGTCGCCCACCCGAAAGAAACGGAGCAAATAATATGTTCTTTTTGCTTATCCGATATGGCAATGTTGATCCGTTCAATAATTTTTTGTGCTTCAACCCCATCGGTTTTCGGAAGTAAAAACACAAACTCGTCCCCGCCAATTCTTGCGATCATATCTTCCGCACGGCATTCCTTTTTAAATATCTGAGCAATTTTTTTTAAAAGATTATCTCCCAAAGCATGACCGAAAGCATCATTGGTTAGCTTCAGACCATTTACATCCGCCAGCACCAAAGTAATCGGAAGATTCCTGCTGGTATTGATCCGCTTTAATTCCTCTTCGTAAAATCTGCGGTTGTAAAGACCGGTCAACTGATCATAATAACTGAGATACAGAATCTCGTCCTCCGCTTTTTTCCGCGCCGAAATGTCTTCGATCATACACATATGTACAGATGTTAAATAATTCGACGAATGAAACGGCTTAACCGTCATATTGACCCAAACTGCATCCCCGTTTGGTTTAATATATCGCTTTTCCATTGAAAACCCGGGTATTTTTCCTTCCAGCAAAAGAGAAATCCGGTGCTGATTTTCATCGATTTCGTCTGGATGGGAATACTGCTTCCAGTCAAGTTCCAATACCTCTTTTTTACTTCTGCCAATAATTTCGACAAATCGTTCATTGATCTGTACCGCTTTCCCACTGTTGGAGTCAAAAATACCGATTCCGAGAGGCGCTTCCTCGAAAATAGTGCGAAATTGTTCCTCGCCCTGTATAAAATCTGTTTTTACTTTTTCTTGCTGGGTTATATTTCTGGAACACCCCACGGTTCCCATAAGTATGCCGTCATCGTCATAAAACGGCGTTTTATAATCCTCATATACGTCTTGTTTCACTTTTGCAATAAAAACTGTGCGTTCCTGCTTCTCCAGAAGAACTTTGTCACTGGCTGCAAAACGATCTGCATTGGATTTCTGATAGAGATCATAATCGTTTTTCCCGCCAATTTCCTCTTTAGGAATCCCTGTATCCGCCGCAACACTTTCATTGGCATACAAATAACTCCCTTCCTTGTCCTTCATCCAGACATCAAAAGGAAGACTGTCGAGGACCTTCTCCAGCCTTGTTATCTTAAGTAATAATTCTTCCCTCGTTCTATACATCTGCTGGCTCCGAATACTTTCGATCAGAACTGTCTGTCTCTTAGTCAGTTCCCTACAAGTAGTTAAGGAAAAATTTGTATATCATTATATTATCTATCAAAAAACCGATTGTCAATCTCGCTTTTAAATAATTCTGCTATAATGTCTTAATAATTTGAAAATTTTCTTTTAATAAGGTCCAATTTTGCGGAAATGGATAACCAAGTACCCAATAACTGATCCCCTCAAGATGATAGTCCTTAACAGTATCGAACTTGGCCTGTGCACTTCTGGCATCTTCAAACCATACTTCATGTTCCCTGCCTTCAACGTCCTGGTACCGGTAATACGGTGATTGAGCAACATCATCATACAAGATCACCGCATTGTGCAAAACCGCTCTTTCAATGGCTTCCTGACAGCTAAAGGTTTCTGCTTCACGACCTTCAATGTGGGGCAGAAGCCAATCCCTTGCATAAATTTGAAAGCCAAAATAGATTTTTTCTCTCGGAATTACCGTAACGGCATAGTCGAGTACCGCACGGATCTGATCAAGAGGAGAAATCGGTTGAGGCGGACCAAACCGGTAGCCCCATTCATACGTCATTAAAATCACATAATCAAGAAGGCTCCCATGCACAGCGTAGTCAATTGCTTCATATAAAAGTCCTTTCTGTTCAGCGCTGGTCTTTGGAGCTACCGCACTGGTGATGAAGTAACCCTCTTCATGAAGTGCATCCGCGGCTTGTTTCAGAAACCGATTGTAGCTTGCCCTGTCTTCCGGCAGAACATATTCAAAATCGATATTGAGTCCCTGATAACCTTTATATTTCATAGTATAGAGGATATTAACAATCAGGTTCTGCATTGACTGTTCATTATTTAGAACAACGTGAGCCAAATTCTGCCCCTTAACCGTAGAAGAAAAATTCGTGATGCACATGATTGGGATCACTACATTTTCATTCGCTGTTTCAATAATCGTCTCATCATCAATGGTCCTAAGCATTCCGTTTTCTTTTATTATATAGGTGAACGGCGTCACCGAAGTCAGGAAAGGCGCTGCCTCTCTAACAATCGGCACTCCGTCCAGGCCGAGAAAATAAATATAAGCGTTGACTCCCGCTTCAGTCTTTGAAATAACGGGAAACAAGGTCGGAATGATCAGTGATTGGCCGGTAAGCAGCCGATTTGGGTTTGGAAGTCCGTTAACTGCGATGATACTTTCAGGAGTAACCTGGTATGCCGCCGCAATCTGGTCCAGTTGTTCTCCCTGCATGACAGTGTAAATCAACATTCTGGCATAACCCCTTTCTTTGATTTGTCATATCGAGATACATTCTCACAATAATTTATTCTCGATTCCGAAAGGGTATTACCGGTTATTTTTGCTCAACAAATTGAATCCTTAGACCATCCGGGTCTTGTATGAAAAAAAAATCTCGCATGGGGGTTCGGGGAAAGGATATCGCTTTCCAAGGCAATCCCTCTTTCTTTAAGAAATGCGATTTTTTCTTCCAGAGACGATACCGAAAAACCCAGTGAGATTCCCTTGCCAATTGCGACGGACTCCGCTCCTTTATTAAAGATCAGCTCTACAGTGGTTCCCTCGCCGCCTAAAAAGGAAATTTCTGTTTCTGGTCCTGCCGCATCCCTTCATATTTGTTTTTCTATATTCATAATATCGCTCATCAAGTGAGTTTACAACCAATTTCAATCTGACGGCGAATACATATTTTCTATCAGAACGAAAAGAGAAGCACCTTTATGCTTCTCTTTCTGCGCTTATGACTTTTTCATTTTCACTATACGAACATGATAGTTTACTCAATTTCAATTTTTTCCGCTTTCACAATTTTTTCCTGTCTTGGAACGGTGATATTCAACACGCCATTGTCAAGTTTTGCTTTAATCCCCTTTGTATCTGCATCCGCGAGATAAACGCTTCTGCTCATAGAGCTGAACCTGCTCTCTCTATGGATGTAATTTTTCTTTTCTTCGTTAATGTTCTCTTCCCTTTTTACAGAAATAATGAGCCTGCCTTCATTTAGATCGATGTCAATTTCATCCTTATTGATGCCGGGAAGCTCTGCTTCAATCAGATACACTTCCTCGTTTTGCTGCACATTGATTTTAAAGGTATCTCTTGCAAGGCTTCTCCTTGGTGACCAACTATCAGTGAAAAAGTCATCAAGCATGTTGTAGAATTCATCGAATCCGGTATTGAGCAACCCTGAATTCTTTCTGTTAAATGGTACAAGTCCTGTCATGATTAACAACCCCTTTCAATTATTCATTTTGGTTTTATGTTTTTGTTAGCACTCTATGTCGGTGAGTGCTAATTCTTATATACCACAGTTCCAGATTTATGTCAATACATTTTGTGAATTTCTTTTAAAAAAATTAATATTCGGCTACAATTCACAGTCGCTCAGGGGGCAGTGCTGTTGGCTTCGGCTGAAGTCGGCTGTCGGAAGGATTTTTTCGCATGCTCCGCCGAATTGAACATAATGCCCAGTTGCTGTTAAACACGTTTTTTAACATGATCTTTACGTTGATTTCATCGTCTCTTAATAAAGCGAAGCTATAATAAAATTGTAATAAACAGAAGAAAGGAGGAAACAATATGCAAAAACTAAATTTATGTATCGATATCGACGGCACTGTAACAGAACCGTATTATTGGCTGAAAAGAGCAAACAAATATTTCGGCAGGCAGGTAACTCCAGAAGACGTAACCGCCTATGAAATTCACAAAGTACTTGATATTGATGAAGACGATTATAATGTGTTTTATGATCTCTACGGTAAGTTGCTCCATAAAGAGGCGGAAGCAAGATTCGGAGCAAGCGAGGTAATTAAGAAGCTGTATCATCATCATAACATCCATTTCGTTACCGCAAGAGAAGAAAAAATGAGAGATGTGAGCCTGGAATGGCTTCAGGATCATCAGATACCACTGGATACCATTTCACTGCTCGGGAGCCACTATAAAGCAGACAAAGCCGAAGAACTAAATTCCGATATCTTTATCGAAGATTGCTACAACAACGCTCTGCTGCTTTCAAAAGCAGGATTTGATGTACTTCTCGTGGACTGCAGTTATAACAAAGGAAGCCTGCCGCATAACGTCAGCAGAGTGAAAAACTGGTTTGAAATTATGAAGTTCGTCGAAATAAGATCACAGAGAGATGAGTTGGATTTTAAAATCGCACTGTAAACCAGAAGTGATCATTCAACATACAAACAACAGACAAAATGAAAACGCATTCTCATGCGTCTTTTTTTTGCTAGAATTGATATGTGTTAATCATATATGATAGAAAATAAGAAAGAGAATAGTTGCGTTCTTAAAAGAAATAATTTAATACCGCCTTCACAAAATACGCCGAAGATGCGCCGATCATCGCTCCGATGATCACGTCTGTAGGATAATGAACACCAAGATAAATCCGTGAAAGACCCACTGAAAAAGCAAGAAACAATACCGCTAAGGAGAAGGCCGGGATCAGCAAGCCTGCTGATATTGCAACAGAAAAAGCTGCCGTCGTGTGGCCGGAAGGAAAGGAATAATAATATAATGGAATATCAAAAGTATGTACGTTTGTGAGCGTTATGTTTGGTCTGGGTCTGTTGACAGCCCGCTTGATCAAATGAATGAGAAAATGACTAAATCCCAGGGAGACTGCCGTATTAAGCGACTGAGTAATATTTATTTTCCAAAAATACAACAGTGGAATCAAGGCAAATCCGATGGTAAAGCCGGCGCTTCCAAGGTATGTAATCAGGGGCATAGCAAAGTCAAAAAACCTGCATTTTACTTTGCCGTTAACGATATAAAACACGGCGATATCTCTTTGCTGGATGTACTGTAGCGCTCTTTCCATTCTATTCCTCTTTTCTAGCTGTTAAATTTTAATACCCTTTCTCAACATTCAACTGCTTCAATTTATCACGACCGTGTTAAATCCATATTAAAGTCGGGTAAATTTTATTCTCTTTCCAAAGAAAATTTCTGGTATTTTTGAGTCCTAATAAAATGGAATGAATATTATGCAGTAAAGGAGTTGATCTTTAGTGAAATACATCGTTCAACCATGGGAAACATGGGAAACAATCGACACCATCGCTTCTCGTTTTGGTGTCACATTGGATCAAATGATGCAAGCCAATCCTGTTTTGTATTCTGTTCCTGTCTATCCCGGCATGGTCTTAGAAGTACCGGAGCATGACATCATTGATCTTCCGCCGGAAGGCTATATCGAATATGTGGTTCAACCCGATGATTCTATTTACAGTATAGCAAATAGATTTAAATTAAACTACCAAAAAGTTGTTGCACAAAATCCACAAATTGAAAATCCCAATGTAATCTGGCCGGGTCAAATTTTATATCTGATTTACTTAGGATACTAACCAAAAAAAGTGGCAACGCCACTTCCGCTAGGGAACCCTATGGTTCCCTTCGGCGCTCGCTACGCGAGCTGAGCACCCTCCTTGATCGGCAAGGGGTGCCCCCTCTGCACTCCCTATTTTATCTAATAGGAAATGATATTTCCTATTAGATAAAATAAAGAGCCGGTGATATCAATATCTTTCCGGCTCCTTTTTTACCCAAACCCCTTTCATGCAAAGCGCTATTGCACAATTCGCTCGAACTGGGCTTTTGTTATGATATAAAATACTGCGTATACCAATGCATATGCTCCATACATCAACCCGGAGAATCCCAACACATAAAGATAAGAATTCTCAACCGGTATCATATTGGAAAAGATTATAGTATCCGCCGTTTTCATTGCAAATATGCTGTGGACAATTCCCATTGCAAGCGGAATAAAGAACACTGGAAGCAGCCGTTTTTTAATTACGTTCTTCTCAAGTACGCTATCCAGACCAATCTTTCTCAGCATGCGATACTGATGACATTCCTCTTCCGCCGCCATGACCTGTTTAAAGTAAAGCAGACTTGCTGTCATCAGGATAAAAACCCCACTCATAAAAAATCCGATAAAGCAGATTAACCCAAAAGTTTCCAGGCTTTCATTGTAAATGCTGTAGGAAGTGCGATACTGCATATGCTCCCCATCTAATACGCCTGTCAGCGCCTGATAGATCTCTCTATTATTCAGGGCGCCCTCATAGTTATAGACGAGTGCCTGACTATTCCCTCCGCCTTCTGTTATTTCTTCAACAATCGCTCCTTCTCCGAGAAGCCTGTTGTAGTCATCATTGTTCAGAATCAATGTATGAAACCTTCCAAATCCCGGAACATTGGACCGCACTATTCCAGAAACCTTTACGCTGATATCTCCAAAGGTGATTGTCCGTTCCAGCATGGCCTTCTCGATACTCTCCTGTACATAAGGATAAGCATAAACAGCCCTGCCGGGTTCTATGTCAACCTCCTTGAGATCTGTTTTCGATAAGGTTACCAGCTTGTTGTATGCCTTCTCGGAATAAATCCGAATGGTATTTGCTTCAGAAAGATGAGTATTCCCGCCCACAGTCACCGCTTCCATAGAAGGATTTGCCTCGAAAAGCGGTATGACTGCCTGTTGATTTATTTTAACATCATTTTCCCGGAGCAAATCGTCAATCTGGTTCTGCGCAGTTTGATCCACGGACCAAATGGAAAGATCAAAGCCGATATTACTATAGGCATTCCGTTCTACGTTGCTGTATAAGGTAAATCCCGTTGCGATAGCAGTTACCGCTACAGCAGATAACACGGCAATTGTCGCCATGACAGATGCTATGGATTTCATTCTGTGGGAAACAGCCGACACAGAAATCAGATTTGATCCTTTATAATACATGCTTTTATTTTTTTTAACCATTGTCAAAACCTTCGGCAGCCCGCCCCAAAAGAACAGATAGGTTCCTAGGATGACCATCACCAGAATCGGGATTGCTCCCAATACCACAACCATAGGATCGCGGTTAGCCGCCAGAATATAGCCTGCAGCGATCAGAAGAACAGAAAGAATCAGAACAGGTATCGACCCCTTTGACTTCCCCTCTGATATTTTTTCCGCCTTAAAAAGTTCCACAAGTTCAAACCTGCTGATTACCCGAAGTCCTGTTAATCCCATCAGGCAGAAAATCACAATAAATACCGCCGCAGTTATCAAAATAGAAACCGGATCAATCGTAAAGGAAATATCTCCGGTAAAATTGCTCAATGCCATGTCCAGCAGGATCATCGCCATCAATTTTGAAAAAAAGATTCCTGCAACAACGCCTGCTGCCAAGGTAACAGCGCCCACCATCATCGTTTCCGTAAAAATCAACGAACCAATCCTGATATTAGACATACCGAACAGCGAATAGGTTGAAAGTTCTTTTTTCCTTGCTCGAATAAAACTGTTATTGGAACTGATCAGAAAAAAAAGAACAAACACCATGATGATAACCCCAAAGCTCAAAAGAATAGATTGATAACGGCGGTCATATTGAAAGGCCATCTTCACATATTCATTTTGCATAAGCGCTAAAAATGTATAAAGTGTAAATACGCTGAAGCCCATTGAAAAAATGTACATGATATACTTTTTTCTGTTCAGCCGGATATTTCGGAAAGCCAATGAAAACAAACTCATTTTCGATCCCCTCCCAACATGCTCATCACGGCGAGTATTGAATCAAAAAATTGCTTCTTATCGTTTCCCGAATACAATTCATTGTAGATTTCACCATCCCGAATGAAAAGTATTTTTTTACAGTAGCTGGCTGCAAAAACATCATGGGTCACCATAAGAATTGTCGTTCCGTATTCTTCATTAATGAGTGACAAAAGTTTCAGAAGGTCTTTCCCCGATTTTGAATCCAGATTTCCCGTGGGTTCGTCAGCCAAAATCACCTTTGGCTCATTAATCAAAGCTCTGCACGCTGCTGCGCGCTGCTGTTCCCCACCTGATACCTCATAAGGATACTTATCAATCACATGACTAATTCCCAGATTCGCTGTCAGGGAAGCGAGCTTCGATTCAATTGTTTTGACATCACTTCCGACAAGCGCCAGAGGCAGTATAATATTTTCCTTAAGCGTCATTGTTTCAAGGAGGTTAAAATCCTGAAAAATGAAGCCAATATGTTCTACTCTGTGTGCTGCCAGCTGATTTTTTTTTAACTTGCTGATATCAGTTCCGTTCATGATAATTTTCCCGGAAGTCGGCTTGTCCAGACTTCCCAGCAGATTCAGCAATGTTGTTTTCCCCGAACCAGACGCCCCCATAACGCCGATAAAATCCCCCTGCTCCACCTCAAAGCTGATATTTTTCAATGCTGTATATTGGTTGGAACTTTTTTTTCCACCATATATTTTACTGGTGTTCTCTATTTTTAATACTTTCATGTAACCCCTCCGATATTTTTTTGCGAATTCGAATTCTCTACTGCTATTTTACATCGGAATCGAATACGAAAAAATCGAACCATCTTACAATTCAAATTTTAATCTTACAATTTTGTCACTTTGTGAATCGTGTCACTATCTGTAAAACTCAAATGAAAGATAACGTATTCGCGGCATTTCGACTCAACCGTCAGTGAATGACCCAGCAGATCGCTTAATTTCTTTGACAGATACAAGCCGTATCCGGTTGCCTTTCCTCCATTTCTGCCTTCGGTCGAAGTATATCCTTTACTAAAGACCCTTTCTAAGTCTTCCTCCGCGATTCCCTCCCCAAAATTCTTAATAGAAATCGTAACATTCCTGCCGCTTCTTGAAGTTGACAATTCGATACGATCTCCCTGAGATGAATATTTTACAGCGTTTGAAATCACTTGCGACAGAATATAACTGCTCCATTTTTCATCTGTAAGAACATCAAAATCTTGTTCATCAATCGATAAGCTTAAGTCTTTATATTGAAAAAAACTGGAATAGGGCTTCAATGCCCTGGAAATCAGCTTCTTTGTAGTCGTCTCCGTAATTTTATAGTCATCTGAAAAACGATTGCTTTTCATCTCATAAAATACTCTCATAGCAGATTCCTCTATGGAAAATAATTCTTTATCCATATTTTTGTAGAAATCCGCAGGAAGTTGATCTTCCTCGCTCTCCAGAATAAGCCGTGACGCTGCAATCGGAACCTTAACATCATGAAGCCATTTTGTGATAAACTCCATTTCCTCTGCCGATTCTGATATAATCTGCGCTCTATAGCGTTCAAATTCCTGTTCAAGCTCCCTCACCAGCTCTGCCTTTTGCCGGTCAGAAGGAAAGCTGAATTCATCGGTTGGTTCCCCAATTGCTTTCGTCCTGCAATAGTTTTTAAATTTTGTGCTGCGGGAGCGAGTGGTAAGAAAATCGATCATGAGAAATGTGAGCAAGAGCAGACCCCAACCCATAACGATATAGTCTGCATTGGATTTTGAGATATGAAAACGGCTGTCAAGCCGATAGACCAGCAAGGCAAAAAGAAAAGCCAAAAGAAGGAACAGAAGGGAAAGTCCTTTCTCTTTCATATAATCCATAAATCTCATATCAGCCGGTATCCTTCCCCTTTTACTGTTTTTATGGTTCCATCCAGCCCGATGTCTGTCAGTTTTTTCCTTAAACGGTTGACATTAACTGTCAGCGTATTGTCATCCACAAAACTCTCATCATCCCAAAGATGCTGCATCAGCTTGCCTCTCGTAACCAGGTTGCCATGGTTTTTGACCAGCAAAGTCAAAATTCTGCACTCATTTTTTGTCAACTCTGCGGAATCCTCTTTACAGAGAACCTGCATCTTCTCCGTGTTTAAAATCAAATCATGATATTGCATGATATTTAAAGCCTGATCAACCATTGAATATGACCTTCTCAGGATTGCTGAAATTTTTACAGTCAGCAGGTCCATGGAAAAGGGTTTTTCTACGTAATCATCTCCACCCTGTGTGATCGCCCTGATCTTATCACTTTCACTGTCTCTGGACGACAAAAACAAAATCGGCACATTGGATATCTCTCTGATTTTTGCACACCAGTAAAAACCGTCATAATAAGGAAGATTAATATCCATCAGTATCAAATTCGGATTAAAAGAGGTAAAATCAGATAGAATATTACTGAAATTCTCTATGCTCCGGGCTTCATATCCCCATTTGCTCAGATGCTTTTCCATTATATCGGATATCGTCCTGTCGTCCTCAACGATCAATATTTTATACATTAGCGCGACCCCTTTCGTCCCCATACATTGTCCTCTGACGCTTTTGCAGCCTGGATTTCATCATTTTATCTGACTTAATTCTCATATTGAATTACCTTTTCTCTCAGCATTTCAAACTGTTTTGTAAGAAATTCCTCTGAAAGAGAGATAATTTTAGATGAAAGCTTCATTCCTTCCAAAAATATCACGATATGTTCCGCCATAATATTGGAATCTCCGTCCCTGCACTCTCCTTTTTTCTGTCCATACTCGATTAATTTGGAAAACACCCGGACATCCGCCTGGAACCGCTCGCTCAAATAATCCTTTTGATCGGGATACGCGATGGAAAATTCATAGACAGCCACTTCAATGCGATTATTATTATAGGCGATGTCATCCCTCTGAAGCTGAAAAAAACCTTCCAATAATCTCTTCGGAGACAGCCCCATGGCAATTGCCTGATCTAAACTTTGTTCCGCATCATTTTTGTCTCTTTCAAGCACTTCGATAAAGATCTCTTTAGTTGAACCAAAATGCCGGTACAAACCACCCCGGCTTAGATTGCATGCTTCACAAATATCCTTCATAGTTACAGCAGTAAAGCCCTTTTGAGAAAATAGTCCGGCTGCTGTCTTAACAATATATTGCTTTGTTTTATTTCCTTTTTCAGCCATTTGTTGGTATCCTTTCATTGCGACATCCGTGTCACTTCGGGATTATTATATGACAGTTTGGTTTTTTTGTCAAATTATCGTTCTATCTTGGACGGATTTCTGCTACATCCCTTGCAAAGACGAAATTTTAGTGCTATCATATGATATGGATATCATATATAGATATTTCGTATATTGGTATCACGTCATGACCCTATGCGGACAACTAATCATAAATTATATCAGGAGCAGCAATGATGACAATTCAATATGCTATTTTAGGTCTTCTCAGTTGGAAGCCCGCAACCGGCTATGAGTTAAAAAAAATATTTGAGGCCTCTCCATACCTTTATTGGTCCGGCAACAACAACCAAATTTACAAATCCCTGTTGCAGCTGCAGCAGGAAGCTTTCATCTCGTGCGAAACCATTCACCAGGATGGCGCACCCTCAAAAAAGGTTTACTCACTTACAGAAAAAGGTGTCGCTGCGCTTAAAAAATGGATTCTTTCAGGCACGGAAGCGCCGGAGGTAAAAAAGCCCTTTCTCATACAACTGGCATGGTCCGATATTCTCAGTAATGAGGAATTGCAAATTCTTTTGGAGGACTATGAAAAGGTCATTGAAAATCAGTTGGTTATGCAAAAGGAAAAGTACGACAGAGAGAAAGACTGGCCCAACCGATCAGCCAGGGAGACCTTTCTTTGGAACATGGTGTCGGTGAATCTCATGTCAACCTTCCATAATGAGCTGGATTGGATACGGAAAATACGAAAACAGCTTCAGCGTTTTGAAGAGCTTTGATGCATCGGAAATGAAAGAAGAAAGGAAATCGGTTTGATCATCGGGATTTTTTCTAAATTGTTTTTCTTTTTTGGTTTGACTTTTTTCGTTTTATTCTTATATTGTCTCAGTAAAAAAAGGAACATTCTTGCCATCTCCTTTTCAATGCTATGTCTGTCCATATGCATTTTTATCACAGCCTACGCTTTTGAACTGCAGGGGAAAAGTGTCGGACAAATCATGTTTTTTATTCAGGCGGAATATTTCGGCGCTCCTTTTATGGCAGGCTTCTGGCTGTTGTTCGCTTACAAATTCCATTTCAAAAAATCAGCACCGGCGGACATCATCCTATTCGTTATGCTGGTTCCCTGCATAACACTTTTTCTTAGTGTTACCAATGATTACCACCATTTGATTTATACTTCTCTTAAGCTGGTCAAGTATGATGATTATTTTATCGCTCACCTGGGAAAAGGTCTTTGGTATTATGCCAATATTCTCTACTCTTATTCAGCGCAGATCCTGGGAACAGTCATATTTTACAGAGACTGGAAAGCAAAGGGCTACCACATAAAAACCCAATCATTCTGGATCTTTGCAGGCTCGGTATGGCCGGTTATCTTCAATCTGTTTTACGTCACCGGGATTTCCCCCATGTCCTTAGATTTCACTCCCTTTGGTCTTGGTATTTCCGCTGTTTTCTTTTATGTTGCTATTTTCCGTTACAGTTTTCTTCAACTTCAGGAAATCATGAAGGATGTCGTTTTTACAGCGGTCGGTGAGGGAATCATGGTAATCGATAATAAAAACAAGCTCATCAATTACAACCAAGCCTCCAGAGATATCTTAAGCTGGCTTGATTCGAGCATCGAGGGTATTGATATCTCTCTTTTCCCTGAAGGAAAAAAAATTATCGAACAGATCGAGCCCCGGTTTGAAATTAAAGTGGTAAAAAACCAGGAAGAAAAATATTATGAGTTTAAACGATATCCCCTTACTGACCATCAGGCAGTTCTGGGATTTATTTACTTTATAAAGGATATATCCTGTCAAAAGCAAATGGTGCAAACATTACGAGATATCGCCAGTAACGATCCGCTGACAGAAGTTTTTAACCGCCTAAGGCTGATGGAAGAATTAGATAAAGAATTGTTCCGAATGAAACGCTACGGAGAACGCCTTTCGGTTTTGATGATCGATATCGATCACTTTAAAATTGTAAATGATCAATATGGATATCAGGCTGGAAACGAAGTACTGAAGACGCTCGCCCAAGTCTGCAGAAATAAAATCCGTAAAACGGATACGATTGGTCGTTACGGAGGCGAGGAATTTCTCATCGCATTGCCGGAAGCGACTGAAGATAACGCCTGTTTCGTTGCTGAATGCATCAGGAAAACCATCGAGGAAACGGCCTTCTTGTGGGAAGGGAAGATCATCAGGATTACGATCAGTATCGGCATAAAAACGGTCAGCAGCTGCGACCAGGACATCAATGTGGGAAGTCTCATTCAGTCAGCCAGCAAGGCTCTTTATATTGCCAAGAAAAACGGGCAAAACCAAACGATCAATCAAGCAATTAAATAAATTCACAGTCAGTACCATCGCTGCATATGATATATAGATTTTTGATTGAAAGGAATATAAGAATGCGAGCTAACCCAATGGCGACACAGATCACAACATCGGCTTTGCCTTCAGACAAGAGTATCGTTGGATATTATACCGCATGGTCCGTTAACACCGGATTTACCCCTGCTCAAATCGACGCGACGAAGCTGACTCACATTAACTATGCATTTGCAAATATCAGTCAGCAAGGTACGATCACTTTGGGTTATCCAGGCATCGATCCGTTTAACTTCACGTTGTTGAATGGATTGAAGCGTCTCAATCCAACCCTGCAGACACTGATTTCTGTTGGAGGCTGGACCTGGTCCGGCAGCTTCTCCGATGTTGCACTAACGGATGGCTCAAGAACATTATTTGCAGACAGTTGTGTCGCTTTTATCAAACAATATGGTTTCGACGGAGTTGACATCGACTGGGAATATCCCGTAAGTGGCGGGCTTCCGACAAACATCAGACGCCCTGAGGATAAGCGGAACTTTACCCTGCTTCTTAAAAAGCTCCGTGAAACGCTGGACGAACAAGGAGCGAAAGATCAAAAACATTATCTACTTACCATTGCCGGCGGCTCTGGAAGCTTTTACGCCGGAAATGTGGAAATGACTCTTATTCACCAGTATCTGGACTTTGCATCGATTATGACGTATGACATTCATGGTACATGGGATACATATACTGATTTTAATGCGCCTTTGTTTATCAATAATGATATCACGCCCCATTATAAATGGAGCGTTGCTGCCGCAATCGACTCCTGGAATCTTGCCGGATACCCCTTGAATAAACTGATGATGGGAATTCCCTTCTACGGTTACCTCTATGGTTCGGTTAATAATTATAATTACGGACTCTATCAGCCTTTTTTTGGCGCCAATTCGATCAATTATGAAAGTATTGCCGCCAATTATGTTAATAACCCTCTCTTTACCAGATATTTTCATCCACAGTCCCTTGTACCCTGGCTGTTTGACGGTTCCATCTTTATCAGCTATGACGATCCCGAATCGATTTCCTATAAAACGAATTATTTGAAATCGAGAGAGATGGCTGGCGCGATGATTTGGGAACTCGGCCAGGACAGGAATGATGTTTTGCTTTACTTTCTATACAAAGACCTGAGATAATTACTTGTTGATATGATTCGTACGCTACAGGGAGAAAATATAAACACAAGGTTCGGCCGATGTGAATACTATACAGTGAAACCATATCTTACTAGGAGGTTATTCATGGAATGTAACATGACACCCATCGGACAGCATAAGCTTCCGCCGCTCCCGTACGACTTAGAAGCACTGGAACCGGTGATCGGAAGAGAAACACTGAGAATCCATCACAACATACTACACAAGGGATATGTGGACGGGTTGAACGAAGCCGAACTGAGTATGGCTGCAGCCCGTAAGAAAGGTGACTACCAGTATATTAAATACTGGGAAAACCAGCTTGCGTATACTGGCTCCGGCCATATTTTGCACAGTATCTACTGGACAATTATGGCTCCGCCGGGTATGGGAGGCACTCCCGGGCCGCATACCATGCATCAAATCAATTGTTACTTCGGTACATTCAATTCCTTTAAAGAACAGTTTGAAAAAGCGTCGCTTAAAGTTGAAGCTTCAGGCTGGGGCGTCCTAACCTGGCAGCCCACCTGGAAAAGGCTTGAAATTCTTCAGGCAGGAAAACAGCAAAACCTGACACAGTGGAGCGGTATCCCTATATTAGTCTGCGATGTATGGGAACATGCCTATTATCTGGATTTTCAGTATAGACGTGGGGAATTTATCAAAGACTGGTGGGAACTAATCAATTGGTATGAAGTGGAACGCCGTCTGCTTATGGCGATGGACGGACTGGTCCCGTTGTCTTTAATGGACCGTTGTCTTTAATGGACCGTTGTCTTTAATGGACCGTTGTCTGTAATATGACCGCTTACTTAATCCCCTACCCAATTCAGCAATCATTAGAAAACGTACCCTGCTGAATCCCAATGAAAAGGACTGCCGCAAAGCTGATTGGTATTCATCTTTGGGGCCGTCCTTTTTTTCTTAAGAATTCTCCGGGTCTTCAAGCCTTTCTCCCATCAACTGAACAGTATCCCCAATGTCTTCGAGAGCTCGTTTAAGCTTGATCAACTCGTCGTCTTCCAAGAGAGACAGTCTGGTTTCGACAAATTTCATTATCTCGGCTTTGTGCCTTCGAAGTAATTCGATCCCTTCCTTCGTTAATGCTACATTAACGATACGCCTGTCGTTTTGGTCCGCCGAGCGCTCCACTAAGCCATCAGTATACAGCCTGTCTACCATTGTTGTCAGGTTGGGCTTGGAAATGTTCGACGAGTTGGCCAGATCCTTCATAGAAACCGGCTCGTTTCCTTTTAACATCATCCACCGCATAATGTGGATGTAACCCGGAGGCAGTTCGCATTTTCCCCGTTCAATTTCTTTTATCGGTTTCATAAATTGGTCCCCAATCAATAGCCTCAAACGGATCAATGATTCACTGACGTCACGGATTAATTCTTTACTCATTTTTCCCCTCCTGAACTCTTGGATTTGTGAATTGGCTGTTGTATAACTCTTCATAGAATCCTTTTTTGCTGATTAATTCGTCATGCGTACCCTGTTCAATCACGCTGCCGTTATTCAGAACCAGAATCATGTCTGCGTTTTTAATGGTTGACAAACGATGAGCAATAACGAAGCTGGTCCGTCCCTTCATCAGGCGGTTCATCGCCTTTTGTATCAAAGCCTCGGTACGTGTATCAACACTGGATGTCGCTTCATCCAGAATTAAAATAGGCGGATCTGCCAGAATTGCTCTTGCAATTGTCAGCAGTTGCTTCTGTCCCTGCGATATATTGGATGCTTCTTCATTTAAGATTGTATCATATCCCATAGGCAATGCGCGAATAAAATGATCTGCATGGGCTGCTTTTGCTGCTTCAAAGATATGCTCAGGGTCAGGATCTTCAAGGCTGTAACCGATATTTTCAAGAATGGTTCCCTTGTAAAGCCAGGTGTCCTGTAGCACCATTCCAAACAGAGCCCGAAGGTCTCCTCTTCCCATTTTGGTTATATCAATTCCATCAATGGTAATCCTTCCTCCGTTTAATTCATAGAAGCGAAGAAGTAAGTTGACCAGTGTCGTTTTCCCTGCTCCGGTCGGTCCCACAATAGCCACCATCTGCCCCGGTTTTACATGAATATTCAAATCGTTGATCAGAGAAACCTCCTCCTTATACCGGAAGTTCACATGCTCAAAATTCACTTCTCCTCTGACGGCCTTCTTGTCAATGTGGACCGCATCCTGCTCTTCCTGAATCTGTTCCTCTTCATCAAGCACTTCAAAGACTCTTTCTGCACTGGCAACCGTACTCTGTATTACGTTTGCGATATTGGCAGTCTGTACAATCGGCTGGGTAAATTGACGCATATATTGTATGAATGCCTGTATATCTCCGATATCAATGGCTTTTTTCGCCACAAGCAAGCCTCCGATGATGCAGACGAAGACATATCCAAGATTATTAATAAAGTTCAAAGCAGGCATAATGATACCAGACATGAACTGAGCTTTCCAGCCTGCACGGTAAAGTTCATCATTCACCTTATGGAATTTTTCCACTGATTCTTTTTCGTGGCCAAAGGCTTTCACGATCTTATGCCCTGTCAGCATCTCCTCGACATGACCATTTAACTCACCCAGAGATTTTTGCTGCTTGGCAAAATACTTCTGTGATTTTTTGGCAATTGTTACAGTAACCACCCCGCAAGCCGGCAGTGTTACAAGCGCAATCAACGTCATAACCGGACTGATGGAAAGCATCATCAACAGAATTCCGACAACCGTCACCATGGATGTGATCAGCTGCGTCAAACTCTGCTGCAGCGTCGTAGCGATAGTATCCATGTCATTTGTTACACGGCTGAGAATTTCTCCGTGAGTCCTTCCGTCAAAATATTTCAGCGGCAGACGGTCCAGCTTTTCTTTTACTTCATTCCGCATTGCATATACTGTCTTCTGCGATACACCCGCCATGATATAAGACATGGCATAACCACATAAAAAACTGACAATGTATAGAAATATCATCAAAAGCATAATTTTACCGATATATCCGAAATCAAACAACGGAATCGGCTGATTTCTAAGGCCTTCAATAACCGATGCCGGCGAGTTTTGATTGATAGCCGCCTGGATCTTTGCGATATAAGTATATTGCGCTATAACTCCATCTGCAATTTTGGTCGTCGCTCTTCCTAAAATCTTCGGTCCGAAAATCGAGAAAACAGTACTTACAATTGCCAGAATGCCGACAGCAAAAAATCTGTATTTTTGGGGAGCCAGATATCCGGAAAGCCTCTTCAGCGAACCCTTAAAGTCCTTTGCCTTCTCAGCGGGTCTTCCCAACGCTCCGGCAGGTCCTCCAGCCATCGGTCCGCGTCTTGGAGGTGCAGCTGCAGCCTGTTTGTTTTCATTACTCATAGCTGTTCATCTCCTTTTCAGACAACTGGGAAGATACGATTTCTCTGTAAACCTGACAGCTTTTCAATAGTTCCCGATGCGTACCTTTCCCGACAAGTTCCCCTTCATCAAGCACGATGATACGGTCTGCATCCATGACGGTGCTTACCCGCTGTGCTACAATGATTACGGCGGCATCTCCGGTTTCCTTTTACAGCGCGGCTCTGAGTTGTGCATCTGTTTTAAAATCCAGCGCAGAAAAACTATCGTCAAAGATATATATTTCCGGCCTTCGTACAAGCGCCCGGGCAATGGAAAGACGCTGTTTCTGTCCTCCCGATACATTGGTCCCGCCCTGAGCGATTTCCGTATCATACTCGTCGGGCATATTCGCTATAAACTCAGCGGCCTGTGCTGTTTCTGCAGCATGACGCACCTCTTCCTCGGTCGCATCTTTCTTTCCATAACGGATATTCTCCATAATACTGCCTGAAAAAAGCACCGCTGATTGAGGAACAAATCCAATCTTACTCCTTAACTCAAGCTGAGCCATTTGTGACACATTGACGCCGTCAACCAGCACCCTTCCTTCCGTGACATCATAAAACCGAGGAATCAAATTGATCAATGTCGATTTACCCGAACCGGTTCCGCCTATAATTGCGGTTACCTCGCCTGGTCCGCTTTCAAAGTTGATATTTGAGATCGCCGGCTGCTCAGCGCCGGGATAACGAAATGACACATTTTCAAACGCTACATAGCCTTTTCTTCCGTCCGTCAGTAATTCGACTTCCTCAGGATCATTGATTTCCGGTTCCATTTCCATCACTTCGTTGATTCTTTCAGCGGAGGCCTGAGCCCTGGGCACCATTACAAACATAACTGCTACCATGATAAATGCAAACATAATCTGCATTGCATATTGAATAAATGCCATCATATCGCCGATCAGCATATTGTTCTGTGCGATCCTTACACCTCCAAACCATGTAATAGCAATGGAAGTCAGATTCATAATGAGCATCATGAAGGGCTGCATGGCTGCCATCGTCTTATTCACCTTGATGGCGGTGTCAGTCAGGTCTCCGTTTGCATGTTGAAAACGCTCCCTCTCGTGATCCAGTTTGTTGAAAGCCCTGATCACCCGGATACCCGTCAGGTTTTCACGAAGCACCATATTCAGACGGTCAAGTTTTTTCTGCATCACTTTGAACGCAGGCATAACTCTGCTTGCAAGTCCTCCGATCACACCCATCATAACAGGAATAACGACCAGAAGAATCACCGTCAGGCCTTTATCGCGGGAAACCGCCATAATGATACCTCCGACACACATGATCGGTGCATAGATCATAAAGCGCATCATCATTACAAGCACGGTCTGAACCTGAACGATATCGTTCGTTGTCCTAGTAATCAGCGAAGCGGTCCCCAGCTTGTCAAATTCATGCAGTGAATAGTTCTCTATTTGAGTGAAAACCTTATTTCTCAGGTTTCGCCCAAGTCCAACGGCTACTCTTGCTGAAAAGAAGGCGCCAATGATAGAACAGGCGGAACTAGCCAGTGCCACCATCAACATATAGCTCCCGTATTTCAGAATATAGCCCGTATCCCCCTGCATCATTCCGTTATTAACTACATCGGACATCAGCGTCGGCAGGGCAAGCTCCGCCATCGCCTGGCCGAATATAAACAGTAGTATGACTACTACAGTTAATGTAAACGGTTTTAAATTTGTCAGTAATTTTAGCATAATCTCTAATCTTTCACTATTTGAACGGGCATTTCGTCAAACAAGTGATTTGCGTTTGATGCCGCAACCTGTTCGCCGCCCTTCAATCCCTTTATAATCTCAATTTCATCATCATTTTTCAGCCCTGTCACAACCGTTGTCTTTTTCGCAACGCCATCTTCAATAACAAACAGATAGTTTTCGCCGTTGTTCTCTACCACAGCGGACGCAGGTACGAGAAGATGTTGTCCGCCCCGTGCCTTGATGTCTGCGTGGGCGGATATCCCTGAAGGATACTGCTCCCCATTTTCCATGCTGATCTCAATAGGGAAATAGGTGCCCGTACTGACGGACATGGAGCCGATATCGGTAATCTTCCCCTGTAAATTCTGATCGGGATAAATATCGATAAATATCTCCACGGTGTCATCTTTCTTAATATAAGGAAGTGCATCCTGAGGAATGGTTCCTCTCAGTTTCAGTACACTCATATCCGCAACCGTGACCAGTGTACTCCCGGTTGCGGCTGTTTCTCCCACCGTTATGTTTTTATTTAGCACAATTCCTGGAATCGGACTTTTAATCACTGTATTATTAAGCTGAACGCCCGCTGCATCAACGGTTGCTTTTGCCGCACCTGTTCCTGAAGCGGCAATGCCTTCATATTGGCTTTTCGCCAGATCATATGCTTTCTGATCCGCATCCAGCTGCACTTTCGCAACAGCACCCTCGTTATACAGAGACTTGGTTCTTTCCAACGCTGCCCGGGCATTATCCATGTTGATCTTTGCCTGCCGCAAGCTCTGCCGAGACCCTTCGTAGGTGGCTTCAGCCTGACTATATTGTGCCGCCAGCTGAGAGTCGTCCAGCTTGGCAAGGATCTGGCCTTCCGCAACCGTATCGCCAACTTCCACATTGACCTCCGCTACTTTTCCCGTCAATGTCGTCGATACATCTGCAGTCTGAGCGGGAACCAGGGCGCCGGTGACTGTAAACAGTGTCTCAATTTGCCCTTTCGATACTTCTGCCGTTTTTACATGAATCAGATCGTCATTCGTTCCGCATCCGGTTAACATTACGACTGCCAGAACAGTAAGACTTACTGCAGTTTTTTTCAATATATTTCTTTTCATAACGCTTTTCTACTCCTTCTTCCTTTACCAAACTTACCTGATGCTGATTTTTACAGTTGCATTCATTCCGATCATCAGTGGCATCTCCTCGTCGTTGATCAATGTGATTCTTACAGGAATCAACTGGACCACCTTGCTGTAAGTGCCGCTGGTATTTAAAGAAGCATAGGGAGAAAATGCGTTTTGTGTTGCAGCGCCGATTGTCTCCACATAACCGATAAAGCGTTTACCCGGATAAGCATCAATTTTAACGAAAACCTTCTGGCCAGTTTTAATTTTAAAGATATCCGTCTCTTCAATGTTTGCTTTAATAAACAGGTTGGAAGTATCCGCAAGGACTGCCACCGTAGAGCCAGCGGCGGCGGTTGAACCTTTAATTACATTCGATTGAACAATTTTCCCATCGATCGGTGCCTTAATTTCTGCTTTTGATAAGTAAGAATCCGCTGAATTCTCCAGTGCGGACTGATCCACCTTGCTGCTGTTTACTAAAGAGGAAAGGTCTTGCTTACCCAAAATCTGTCCCTGCTTTACATCGTCACCCTCCTGTACGTTCCAGCTTGCCATGGTTCCCGAAACAAGCGGCATCACATTCACAGTATGCGCAGATACGGAAGCATTGTTTGTCTTAAAATAATGGGTCGATTCATAGATAAAATATCCTCCTGCAATCACTCCGCATACAAGTAGGATGGCAATCACTGCGGTTGCAATTTTCTTTGCTTTCTGCATTTGAGTTCTCCTTTGGTCTATGGAATTTTCGTCACTTCATTGTTTTTACATAATATTTATGTTTATATAACTATTATAGAATCATAATCAGATATGTCAAGTGTTTTTTCGTGAATCCTGTTGCATTGATTACAGTAGGCCAGGGGCCTGCGGACCAGTATTGTGAATCCACCTAAAAAAATGGTTGTTTTCATTTATAAAGGCGATTATTATAGTATTAGCAGTATTTACCTGATTATTATTTTGGGTAGGAAAGCCTCACAGACAAAGGTATGCACAATTTACACGGTTCCTTTTTAATTGAGGTGAATGAAGAAAGATGAAACAAATAGGGGGAATAACAATGCACAAAAACATTCAAAAATCGATTGCGGTATTCTTAGCAGTCATGATCACTGTTCTGTATACGCCAGTCACTGCCTTTGCATCCAGCGAAGATGATGCGGATAATATCACTTACACCGTCGATTCCGACAAAGAGCTTTCATTTAGAGCGAAAGATTTCAAAAAAGTTTATGAGAATCTGTACGACGACGATTACAAAATAGACCATATCAAATTCGGGTCCATGCCTTCTTCTTCAAAGGGTACTCTTTTCTATGACGATGACACTGAAATTGATGATGATGATAAATATGATTATGACGAACTCAGTGATATTACCTTTGTTCCAAAAAAGAGCTATTCCGGAACAGTGACCATCAGCTATACCGGCTACGATACAGATGACAATAAATATACCGGCAAGGTAAAGATCAAAGTGGAAGAATCAGAAGAATCGGGGGATATCGAATACGATTTGGATTCGGACGACTCGGTAGATTTTAACGAAAATGATTTCAATAAATACTGCAAGCATGAAAATGACGATGAGCTTGATTATGTAAATTTCGAACTGCCTTCCAAGTCAAAAGGCTATCTGTATTACGATTATGACGGGAAACATGAAGATAAAATTGACGATGATGAAGATTACTACTATGACGCCAAGCCTTCCATCGATGACATTACCTTCGTAACTGCTAAAGATTTATCCAAGGACGTTTCAATCGATTTTAAAGGTAAGGATATAAAAGGACACTCCATTTCGGGTACCGTCGTAATCCATGTGGACAATTATGACGATCTGGGCGACGCTGACGATATCACTTATGCGGCTACCGCCGGCACCACCATTAATTTCGACGACGACGACTTCAATAAGGTCTGCGATGATTTAACGGACAATGATATCGATTATGTAAAGTTTACTCTTCCCTCTTCTTCAAAAGGTACGCTGAAGTACAGCTCTTCCGACAAGGTGAGCGGTTCTACCAAATACTATTACGATGAAAAACCTTATTTGAGGAGTGTAACTTTTGTTCCCTTCGGAGATAACGTCGGCGCTGTAACGCTGGATTATACCGGCTATGATACTGACGGCGATTCGTTCAAGGGAAAAATCAAAATAGCATATAAAGCAAAGGCCAGTACAGACTCATCGTATTTCAGCGACGTCAACGGAACTTATTCCTGGGCAATTCAATATGTGGATACCCTCTATTCAATTGGAGCTTTGACTGGCACCTCCGGTTCCAACGGGAAAATGCTTTATAATCCAGGTACCAACATCACTCGGGGTGATTTCATGCTGTACCTTTATAAGGCGTTAAATCTGACCTATAACACCTCGGCGGGCAGTTTTTCCGACGTTCCTGACGGGAGTAAATATTATGACGCCATCGCTTCTGCAAAGGCCCTTGGCATTGCAAAAGGATATGATAATGTTTATGGTGTGAATCAACCGATCACCCGTGAAGACGCCATGGTTCTCGCATTACGTACAATGAGTGTAAGCGGAATGGGCTATGTTCAAGGAGATCTTAATTCCCTTACCGCGTTCAACGACAACGCTCAAATTTCCGATTATGCCAGGGATGCAATCGCTACATTGGTCAAAACCGGAATCATTACCGGCAGCAACAATCAAATCACTCCGAAAAGCAATATCTCAAGAGCGGAAGCTGCCGCTATGATCTACCGTATCAGATACTAGTTATTTTAAAGCTGAAATCCTAAATCTTCATTGATTGAAGCTCGACAGAAAACACCTCATTTCCAAAGCGATTTGGAAAATGAGGTGTTTTTAATACCTGTTACTAGCTATAATCGGCGGGAGTTCCCCAATATTCAAGGCTATTGTAATCCGGGTCCTTCGAGCCGAAATACACCCAAATGGGTGCACTGTCAAGGTCGGGATGACTAAAAAACAATTCTCTGTCCCCTTCCCTGATTGCCTCTAAAGCAAGAGGCATTTCTCTGCGGAAGATCTTATTTCGAACATCCGCCGTCATGGTTCCCTCATCACCGTCCACGTAAACATATACCTGTAACAGCGGCTTCTCTTCATGAAGTATCCATTCACCCAGAACTTCATCTCTCATCCAGTTGATTTTATCTAAAGCATATTTAATGCCGACCGTTAAGTACAAGTTGCCTGTCTCGTCTGAATGGGTCAGCGTATATTTGCGGCCCACTACTGGTTCCTCCGGGGTTACTCCCCCTCGAAATTCGACAAACAGCCTATCAGAGTCCAATCTGCTCATAGAGTTCTCTCCTCACATCAGAGTAATATGATATTCCCTCATCCAGAAATCGATCTGCAAGAGGTACGCGAGAAGCTGCGGCGCGTTCATCAATTGTCCGAACCACGGTATGTTGGAATTTCTGTCGATGGTTAATGCTAGCTCTTTGACCGCTTTCTTATTGATAAAGGGCTGCAGCGGTGCGTCGTTATCCTCAAGCATTGCGAGAGTCAATTTACGAATCGCCTCAATATAAGACGGGTTGTGGGTTTTGGGATAAGGGCTTTTTTTTCTCCAAAGCACATCATCAGGAAGCAGCCCCGTCAGCGCCTGGCGCAGCAGTCCTTTTTCTCTATCTTTGTAAAATTTCATTGACCAGGGGATATTCCACGCATATTCGACAACACGGTGGTCACAAAACGGCACTCTGAGTTCCAGTCCTGCTGCCATGCTCATTCGGTCCTTTCGATCGAGCAAGGTAGGCATCCAGCGAGTCAGGTTCAAATAGAACAAGGTTCGCATTCTTGCATCATCTTCCTTGTCTTTCTCAAAGTGCGGAACCTCAGAGAGTGCCTCCCCATACCGCATTGCAACATATTTCTTCGGCTGTATTCCATCAAGCAGCTCTGGCGAGTAAAGCTTCAATCGGGCATCCAGTTTCTGTGTCCATGGAAAGGTCGTATCATCCTGATCATTTCTCCTGTAAAACCACGGATAGCCCCCGAACACTTCATCAGCACACTCTCCTGACAATCCTACGGTAGCCCTTTGCTTAATCCAGCGGCTAAAAAGAAGCAGTGAAGCGTCCACATCCGCCATACCCGGAAGATCTCTGGCCAAAACCGCAGGAAAAAGTGCATCTGTCAGTTCAGGTGTATCAATCGTACAAATTGAATGTCTTGTTCCGAGATAATCAGAAACCTTTGTTACCCAAGGCGCATCTTCATTAGGTTGAAATTCGCTGGCTTTGAAATATTTATCGTTCTCGAAATAATCAATCGAGAACGAATTGATCGACTCCTTACCCTCTTCTTTATAGACCTTCGATGCGACAGAAGTGATCGCACTGGAATCCAAGCCTCCTGAGAGCAGGGTACATAAAGGTACATCGGATACCAGCTGCCGCTTAATGGAATCATATACGAGTTCTCTAACTTTTTCTACCGTATTCTCGAAATGGTCTTCGTGTTCATGGCTTTTCAAAGACCAGTAGGGCTGTATTCTGATTCCGTCTTTATCAACCTCCATGCAATATCCGGGTTTTAATTCCGATATTCCTGCAAAAACTCCATTTCCGGGAGTCCTTGCAGGGCCGATTGCAAACACTTCCGCCAGGCCTTCCCTGTTTAACCTCGGCTGAACTTCGGGATGCGCAAGAATCGCTTTTATCTCCGAAGCAAAGATAAAGAGGTTTTTGCTCTTATAATAAAAAAGTGGTTTTACCCCGATACGGTCTCTTGCCAAAGTAAGGCATTTTTTCTCATCATCCCAGACGGCAAATGCATAAATACCATTAAATTTCTTAAAGCTCTCCGCTCCCCATTCCATAAACGCGTTCAGTAAAACTTCCGTATCGGACCAACCCTCAAAGCTGCAGCCTCTTTCCGTTAATTCCTTTCGAATATCCTCTGTATTATACAATTCTCCATTATATGTCAAAGTGTACTGGCAGTCATTTTTTCTGCGGGCCATGGGCTGTCGCCCTCCCTCGGGATCGACAACCACAAGCCGCCGATGCCCTAAAGAAACTTCATCGGCAAACCAGTGTCCAGAGGAATCCGGCCCTCTGGCAGTCAGTTTGTCCGTCATCGATTTCAAAACCTCTGTTCTATTTATGTTATTTTTTCCAGAAAAATTCGTCCATCCTGCAATTCCACACATAAATACACCTCCAAACGTCTAAAGCAGTATATGTATTTTTCCATGGAGTTGTTCTTCCTATCACCTCTTATTTTTGGTTGAATATCATATATTAATAATTTTAGTGAGGTGTTAATATATGAAGACTTCCATGTCCGGTTGGGAAATAGAAGAGACTGTGCATAACGGTCAGATTCGGATTCGCAGACACCCGAATAATATGGAACAGATTATGGGGTTGGTCGAAATGGATCTGCCTGAATATTATCGAAATTTTCAATCCTACGGAATTCAAAGAGCAATCGCTCAATGGGTATTGATCAGTGTGGTTACCTATGTATTACGAAACTCGCAAGTATACAGCGGCTCAATCAATCAAAGAGCTTCCCAGATTTTACAAAATTTTAAGAAAGACAACGGAATGCTATACAATGTTCTACACGGATACGGCATTTCGGGAGATGCAATGGATAAAATGCTGACGGCAGTCATTCTTACTGCACTCAGAACACTGGGAGGAACGCAGGGTCCTTCTCCAGGGCCTGCACCCGGTCCGGGACCAGGAGCAGGATGGAGCAATTGGGAGAATCTCGGCGGAATTCTAACCTCCTCTCCTGCTGTTGCATCCTGGCAGTCCAACCGGCTTGATGTATTCGGCAGAGGTCAAAATCATTCTCTCTGCCATAAATGGTGGGACGGCAAACAATGGAGCGATTGGGAAGATCTCAGCGGAATTTTATCGTCGTCCCCCGGAGCAGTTTCCTGGGGCCCCAACCGCATCGATGTATTTGCTGTTGGGCAAAACCGCGCACTCTGGCATAAATGGTGGGACGGCAGGCGATGGAGTGACTGGGAAGATCTCGGCGGTGTACTGCTTTCAGCACCGGCGGCCGCTTCCTGGCAAAGCAACCGGCTCGACGTCTTTGGAGTTGGAGAAAACCAGGCGCTCTGGCACAAATGGTGGGACGGCAATCATTGGAGCGACTGGGAAAACCTCGGAGGTATCATTACCTCTCCCCCTGCTGCTGTTTCTTGGGGACCGAATCGAATCGATGTATTTGGCCGTGGCGAAAACAGTATGCTTTGGCATAAATGGTGGGATGGGAAGCGATGGAGCGACTGGGAAGACTTGAAAGGCGGAGCGATTGCCTCCGGACCTGCTGCAGCATCCACCGGCAGGAACAAACTGGAGATTTTTTCAAAAGACGTTCAAAACCAGCTGTTGTATCGAACCTGGAACGGAAATAGATGGAGCGGATGGCAGTCGCTGGGCGGCCTAATCACATCAGACCCTGCCGCTGTATCCTGGGGAGCAGGCAGAATGGACGTCTTTGCCAGAGGGCAGAACAGTCATCTATGGCATATTTGGCAGGGTTAAGTTCTATTTGAACGGCGGTCAGCAAGAGCGCCTGCTTATGGCAGTAAGCTTTAGGGTGCTGGTAGTGAAAGCATTCGTACCAGCACTTTTTCTTACACTTGTTTTATTGACTTCTTAGAGAATTCTTTTATTGAATTATTTTATTTATTTGTATTTTCAGTAATTCTATTCCTTTTCCGATCTCCTCCGGAGTCAAATGCCCGTAACCAATCAACAGCTTATCCGAATGTCTGCTTTCGCCAATGCAATGATGATTCAGCGGTATAATTCGCACACCGTCCTTCAGACATTGCTCTCTGAAGCAGTCGTCAAAGCTGCAGCCTTTGAAGGCTGCGGCAAGATGAAGTCCGGCATCGTCACCACAGATGCGAACCCCATCTCCAAATTCTTTCTGCAAAATACTGGTCAGTGATTTTCTGCGTTCACCATAAATCCTGCGCATCTTTTTTATATGTCTGTCCAGCTTCCGCGTGTGTAGAAACATTGACAGTGCGGCCTGCTCCAGTACGGGATTTTGCACATCGTGATAGGTTCTCAAAAGAGTCCACTTCTTGTGAAGGGGCTTCGGGAGCACCGCAAAACCAATCCGCAGCGCCGGAAAGACTGATTTGCTGAATGTCCCTACATAGATCACCCGGTCCGGGTCCATGGACCTCAAAGGTGTGACCGGCTCTCCGCAGTAGCGAAATTCACTGTCATAATCATCTTCAATAATATAGGCATCTTGTGATGATGCAAAACGAATCAGCGCAGCACGGCGTGAGGCCGTAAGAATCCCCCCAAGAGGGAACTGGTGTGACGGCGTAACATAAATCCCTCCGACTTTTCTCGACGATGGCAGCAGGTCAGTCTGAATTCCCTGCTCATCTGCCGGCACAGGAACAACAGTGCTTCGATGATTTAAGAAGGTTTTCAGCATTCCGGTATGGCAGGGGTCTTCAATCAAAATTTCCCCGTCTGAGCAAAGAAGCTCCGCCGACAAATGTAATGCCTGTGTCGCACCTGATGTAATAAATAGATCTTCAATTTCGACGGCCATTCCCCTGCTTCGATATAACCAGGCTGAAATTTCTTTACGCAATTCCGTCAGACCTTGTGATCGCGTGTAAGCCAACTTTTCCGGATGAATTTCTTCCCCGGCTTGCTTCACCATCTGCATCCATGTATAAAACGGGAATAGCCTGAGATCGGGCTTGCCGGTCTGAAAATCTGCAGTGATGATTTCCTCTTTCGGCTCGGGAATTACGTTTGACGGGCCAGGCACTTTTTTAGCAAGGGCAATTCCCTCCGCAACACGGGTTGGCGCACCCTGGCTGCTAAGAGCATATCCCTCTGTGATCAGCATGTCATACGCCTCACACACGGTATTCCGTGATAAATTCAACCCTTTGGCAAGCTCACGGGTAGATGGGAGTACCTCTCCCCCCTTGAGACTGTCTTCCAATATCATTTCTTTGATCGCTTGATAAAGCTGCCTCTTTAAAGGCTGCCCTCCACTTTTATTTAATACAATCCCAAGCATCTTGCCCTCCCTTTCCTCCATTCCGTAATCAGACAAACTGGACCCTTCAATCTTTTGTTAATCCGATACTTTTACCATGCCGGCTTTTTCATTATGATTATATCGTATTTACGTTAAATTATCGACATAAGAATCACGATAAGGAGAAAATAGAATGAAACAATTTTCAGGACCGATCTACCTCTTCTTCGCTTTTACCCTTGCAGGCACGGGAATACTCTCCGCAAGGTATCTTTCAGATAAACTGGGTACGTTCACAATTACTGCGGTAAGTCTTTTTTTTGCTTTGCTGATAACCTTTCCCTTTTGTGTTAAGTCCCTGATACGCTCAATCAGCAAGCTATCCCCAAAAGGGCGTATCCTCCTGTTTTTACAAGGACTTTTTGGGATGTTTCTCTTTCGAATGTTTCTGATCCTTGGCCTGCTTCACACCAGCGCAGGAGAGGCAGGACTGCTCATTGGAGCAACACCGGCGATTACAGCAATTCTCGCAACCATTCTTCTTAAGGAGAAAGCAGACCGGTTTAAAGCTGCCGGTATCTTCAGTACCGTAATCGGTATTTTTTTGATACAAGGGTTAACTGCCGGATCAGGGTTTTCAAAAATTCATTTCATTGGAAATTTACTTGTGCTCTGCGCTGCCTGCTGCGAATCCTTCTTCAATATACTATCCCGAAGCTTTGCCAAGTGCGCAAACGAAGAGCAGGATACCGCGATTCATCCTATCACACAGACAACGGCAGTATCGGCATTGACACTGCTTCTTTGTCTGATCGATGCGGTGCCATTACGGCTGCGGCTTTTTCTGGAATGATGCCCTTTACATCTCTGGTTTTGTCGGTTTTGCTCCTCGGAGAAGCAGCAGGATTCGGTCAATGGTTCGGAGGCCTCTTTGTCATTTCGGGGATTCTGCTGATTGCGGCGGACAAAAAATCAGAAAATTGAACTCTGCTTTTCATGAACGATAATATTGGGTATACTAACACCACGTAACGTAAAATAATACTCTTAACGTTATAAAGTATCCTATATTGAAATCGAGGAAAATTTCGAATGAATTATATCGTTTATGATTTGGAATTTAATCAGGACTTCTCATCACCTGGCGAACATCGCGCTAATTCCTGCAAGCGCTTGAATCGGCCCTGCTTTGAAATCATACAGGTAGGTGCGGTTAAATTGGGGCGGGATTTTACACCAAAAGCGGCCTTTGACCGTGATGTAAAGCCCACCATTTACCCTGAGATCAGTCCTTTCATCACCGAACTTACCGGTATTACAACAGTACAGCTTGCAAAGGAATCGACTTTCCCGCAGGTGTATCAGGACATGATTGAATTTATTGGTCAAGAGGATTCTGTTCTTTGTGTATGGGGAATGTCTGATCTGAAGGAATTGTTTCGTAATATTGATTACCATAAGCTGGACAGAAAACTGATGCCGAGAAGTTATATCAACCTGCAGCCTTATGCTTCCTTGCATTTTCACCTGCCTCAAAAGCGTCCTATGAAACTGAAAACGACGGCGGAAATGCTTGATATCCCCTTGGTACATCCCTTTCACAACGCCTACAACGACGCCTTCTATACCGCGGAAATATTGAAAAAGTTATATGGCCCTTCGGTCGTTTCGAATATCTATGATCCCGACTTCAAACCTCCGCGACCAAGACCCGCAAAAAAAAGGGTGGATTATAAAAAACTGATTGAACAATTCGAAAAGATGTACGAACGACAACTAACTGGCGAAGAACAGGGAATGGTCCAGCTGGCCTATAAGATGGGAAAAACAAGACAATTCCTTAAATAACCAGCTTCTTAAAAAATACGGAATAATAAAGCAGATGCCGTCTGAAATTTATCCAGAGGCATCTGTCTGTCGGTTTTTTCATTAACTGTAAATCAGGAAAGTAAAGCCCGGTCATTGGCAAATACTTCTCCGCTGGCTTTTCCAAACCGCTTCAAAAGATCTTCCACCGTGAGTTTCTGCTTTTCTTCTCCCTTGATATCAAGAATAATCCTGCCTTCATGCATCATAATCAATCGATTGCCGTACTGGATAGCATTCAGCATATTATGAGTCACCATCAGGGTTGTAAGGTTTCCTTCCTTAATGTAACGGTCACTTAAATGCAGCACTTTTTCTGCGGTTTTGGGATCAAGTGCGGCTGTATGTTCGTCAAGCAACAGGATTTTCGGTTTGATCAGCGTTGCCATCAGCAAGGTCAGTGCCTGTCGCTGTCCACCGGACAGCAGACCAACCTTGGCGCTTAATCTGTTTTCCAGCCCCAAATCCAACTCGCTTAAAAATTCTCTGTACTTATCCCGTTCTTTATGACTGATTCCCCATTTCAAGCTGCGGAATTGTCCGCGCCTGAAAGCAAGCGCGAGGTTCTCATCGATCCCCATATTGGCTGCCGTACCCATCATGGGGTCCTGAAAGACTCTGCCGATGGAACCCGCTCTCCTGCATTCAGAAAGCTTCGTTACATCGCTGTCGTCGATGAGGATGGCTCCCTGATCGATGGAATGCACTCCTGCAACACAATTGAGCAATGTGGACTTTCCCGCTCCGTTGCCTCCGATGAGTGTCACAAAG
Source organism: Anaerovoracaceae bacterium (assembly GCA_963676445.1). Lineage (GTDB taxonomy): Bacteria > Bacillota > Clostridia > Peptostreptococcales > Anaerovoracaceae > Anoxybacterium. The sequence goes on along the minus strand of OY781100.1, from coordinate 4,297,657 downwards.
TCGCCTTCTTCCAATGTCAGATTAATCTCAGTCAAAGCTTGCTTTTCGTTGATTGTGCCTGGATTGAATCTCTTATAAACTCCCTCTAATGAAAGCACCTTACATCCCCCCTTTCGTGGATTTCCTCAGCGGCGTCAGATAGGTTTTGAATACCGGCAATGAAAGCGCAAAAGCAACAGTAATAGCGGTAAACATCCTCAGATCATTTGCCGGCATTCCCATCTTTAATACGAGTGCAATGATGATTCGATAAGTGATAGCCCCAAGCGCCAGTGAGATCAGCCGACTGAAGAAATTTTTCTTTCCGAAAAGGACCTCGCCAATGATGACGGAAGCAAGGCCGATCACGATGGAACCTATTCCCATCTGCACGTCAGCAAAGTTCTGGCTTTGGGCTATTAGTGAACCGCTGAGGGCAACAAGCCCATTGCTGATTACAAGACCGAGAATAATCATATTGTTCGTATTGATCCCCTGCGCCCTCGCCATCTGAGCATTGTTCCCTGTGGCACGAATGGCACAGCCGATTTCCGTTCCAAAGAACCAGTACAGAATGCCTATGACTCCTATAACACAGATCAGCCCCAGGAGGATTACCGCTCCGATATGACTCATGCCCGTTTCTTCAAATTTTGTATAAACCGTATCCATACGCAGCAGCGAAAGGTTTGCCTTCCCCATAATGCGCAGATTTACGGAATAAAGTGCAATCATGGTCAGGATACCCGACAGCAGAGCCGGAATTTTCAGCTTCGTATGTAAAAGCCCCGTTACAAGCCCTGCGGCCATACCTCCCAGGAGTGCCAAAGCGGAAGCCGCGAAGGGATTCATCCCGTTATAGATCTGAATTGCCGCGATTGCGGCTCCCATCGTAATGCTTCCTTCCACCGACAGATCGGCGATATCCAATATTCTGTATGTGATGTATACGCCGATTGTCATGATTGCCCATAGCAGGCCCAATGATATGGCGCCCAGAAATATTTGTAACATTCTTATTTGCTCCTATAAATCCGAATTCTTTTGATCCGTTATCCTGTATCCGGGTTTCTCCTCCCATCTACAGCAAATCACTTTTTACTCTGCTTTGATTACATATTCCTGCAGATCGGCAGGAATCTCCAAACCGATTTCCTCAGCAACCGTTCCGTTGATTGCAAAGTCAAAGTTTGTTGATGCCTCAATCGACATTGTTGCAGGCTCTGCTTCACCCTTTAAAATTTTAACGCCCATCAGGCCAGTCTGGTAGCCAAGGTCGTAATAGTTAATACCCAACGTCGCAAGTCCGCCGTTGTCAACCATACCTGATTCACCACATATAACCGGAGTTTTTGATACGGAAGTTACTCCGTATACAACCGGCATTGCGGTAGCAAAGGTGTTGTCTGTCGGAATATAAATGGCATCGCACTGGCCCACGATAGACTGTGCCGCCTGCTGAACATCGTTTGAATTTGTTACCGTTACTTCCACGTAAGCAAGACCAAGCTTTTCAATGGCTTCCTTTGCAATATTAGCCTGAAGTATTGAATTGTCTTCGCTGGATGTGTATAATACTCCTACTGTTTTTGCATCCGGTACCAGCTTTACCAGTAGATCGATCTGCTCCTTGATGGGGTTCATATCGGTTGTACCCGAAACGTTGCCGCCGGGTACCTCGTTGGAATCAACCAGTCTTGCAACTTCATAATCGGTTACTGCTGTTCCCAAAATCGGAATATCAGTTGTTTTTCCAGCGATTGCCTGGACTGCCGGAGTCGCGATGGCGAGAATCAAATTCTCATTCTCACTGACAAAACGATCGTTGATCGTGGACAGGTTGCTCTGGTCACCCTGTGCATTCTGCAGATCGATTGCAATATTTTCGCCGTCGACATAACCGTTATCCTTCAATGCATCCACAAAACCCTGACGGGCTGCATCCAATGCCACATGATCCATATATTGTACGATACCGATCTTGAGCATTTCATCTTGTGTGTTCTGTGAATCTGCCGTATCCTTTCCGCCGCAGCCTGTTCCGGCAATGGCGGTTATCAGGGTCAGAATCATCAATAATGATAATTTAACATACTTTTTCATATTATCTCCTCCATATGAATTACTTTTTAATTTTATAGATCAATACACCTGGCCAGGTATCATTGAAAATAAAAAAAACGCCCCTGTATAACAGGGACGAATCTGATTCGCGGTACCACCTTGTTTTTGTTGTAATCAAACAACCTCAGCAAGCGACTAACATCGCTTCTCCGTGCTAACGGTCGGATTCCGTCACAGCCTACAGGGCCTTAGCCTTTGAGTGTGCAGCTCTCAGGATGAATTCACGGCGCCGATATCCTGCTTTCTTTCACCAAATGAAAGCTCTCTGTAAGGTTCGGAGTAACCGATACTGGTTCCTGGTCATCGCTTTTTTTATATTGATATCATTATAATAATTGATTCTTTGTTTGTCAATTAAAAATAATTGTTAATTATTTCTGCCGTCTCCGGTGCAAACGCAAGTGTCCAGAAGTTATCAGAATTCAAAACAACCGGAAGTTCAATAAAATTGATACCTTCCCCTTTTTCACCGTTTTTTTGAAGCAGTGAGATTAGCGTCCTGGCCGTTTTCATATCCAAATCCGTTTCCATCTCTTTGGACAGCAGCCGATAGACTTCAGCGGCAGAAATCTTCATATCTGATTTTTGTTCCAGTGCCGCCTCAAGAAAGGCTTGCTGTACTCCAATGCGCTTAAGATCACCTTCCTCATAGCCTTTTCTGTACCTCATCAGCATTTCAGCGTTTTCGCCATTCAGCACTTGTCTTCCCGGTTGCAGATCAATGGAAAGGTTCTGGTAGGGGTCATTATACAGCATTCGTACAGGCACGTCGAATTCGATCCCGCCTGCTGCATCCACCAAATCTCTGAAGATACCAGTATTCAGTTTTACATAGTGATCGACCTTAACACCAAGAAGGTCACCTAGCTTTGCCATCACCTCATCCGGTGAATTTTCTCCCGCATAAAGGGACAGTTTTCCCTTAGCTTCTGATTCCGGGTCGACTGTGATATCTCTTGGAATAAAGGCAACGTTGACTCCTTCTCTGTCAGAATTGAAACCCAACAGTAGAATAGTATCCGCAATATCAGTGCCATCAGTACTGCACAATACGATAACATTCTCCTGCCCATCGACCATACCTGATCCCAAATTAATCGGATTAGACAGAAGGCAGACTGCACAGATCAGTAGAAGTGCCAGGGCCAGCGCAGCGACAGCCAGTTTTGGTTTTTTATATTTTACGATATGCTTTACCCGCTCTCCCACGTTGGTCGCCTGAAAAGCAAGAGCACTTTTGGGCCTAATCCTGATTGCCGACGCCATGTTTAGAAGGGACGCCGCATAATCCTCTTTCTGACCCGATTTCAAAACCTTCACCACACCTTCATCGCAAGACATCTCCATATCCTGGTTGAACAGCTTGAAAGCAATCCATAAAACAGGATTGAACCAATGAATGCACAGTGCAAGAAAAAGCAACGGCTTTATCAGATGATCCCATCTTTTAATATGACAGAACTCATGAAGCAACACGTGCTTGATCTGTTCCCTGTTCTCCTCATCTAATACAGAACCAGCGTACAGCGGCAACACCACCTTCGGTGACAGAAAACCATATACAAAAGGACTCTGTACCTTGTCCGATTCATACACTCCGATACTTCTTTTAAGACCAATTTCCTCTTTGCATTCTTCTGACAGCATCTTATAATCGGCCAATGTAGCCGTACTCAAGCTTTTTCGTAATTTTGCATAGAATATCACATGATAAATCAGCAATGCAAAAAAGCCAAGAAGCCAGATTACAACGGCTGTTATAAGGAGATAATCCGCCTGTCCCAAAACGGCGGAGCTGGATTCTGTCAATTGAGAAGACCCTTCCGGTAATCCCGTTCCAGCCGGAGAAAGGATTGAAAGCTCCTGCACCCTGTGAGCAGAAAGTGCTTCAAAACCGATCGTTTCTTTCATAGATACAGCCTTGATCGCAGATGTGTAAGAATCCATGCTCCGTTTCATATTTCCCAGTGCACTGAAAATCGAAGGAAAAGAAAATGGAACGATCATCCTATAAAGAACAATTCCCCATAAAGCATAGGAGAAAGTCTGCGGCAGGATTCTTCCTATACTTCCCCGTACAAGCATGATAATGATACATGCTGCACCCGCAGTAATACTCATGTTCAGGACGGTAAAAAACAGATCCAGCATATCACTTCCCCTTTCTATTCTCATCAATAATCTTTTTTAATTCTGCGGCCTCCTGTTCAGACAGCGGCTCCTTCTTTAGAAATGCAGTTAGAAACATGGGCAGAGAACCCTCAAAAGACTTTTCCAGAAGCTCCTTGCTTTCTTGCCTTTGAATTTCTTCCTTTTCTACCAGATAAGTCACCGTTGCATTTTCATTTTTCAAAATACCCCTTTCGCACAGCTTCCGTAAAACAGTATAAGTAGTTGACTTCTTCCATCCCAGAATTTCCGAGCACAGCAAAGTCAGTTTTGTAGAATTAACCGGCGCATTTTCCCAAACCAGTTCCATGAACCGATACTCTGCATCAAACAATTTATATCCGGACATGTTCCCCCTCCTCTTTCATCTCTAACACCAATAACACCAAAACTTTGCATGATCCGCGAATGCGGGAAATTACTTCTGCCATTTCTTCTTATGAAAAGCAAATAGGTTTATCGCGATAAACTTTCACTACGAGTCTATCGCGATAAACCTATTTTGTCAACCGATATTTTAATGCTTTTTGTGTTTTTTAGCAATTTTAGCTGCTGTATCTTAAGGCTTCTTTACCGCCGCTTTAAGAACCTTGGCCGCTACAGCTCCTGCAACCTTGCTTCCGGAACCGCCGTTTTCAACCACGACAACAAATGCCAGCGGGTAATCTTTGCGGTCCAGAAAACCCACAAACCATGCATGGGGGGCTTTATCTCCTCCCACTTCGGCCGTCCCCGATTTTGCACACAGCTCAAGACCTTTGTATTTTGCTTCTCCGTATTCTTCAATTACATTATTGCGCATCATCTCTTTCAATGTATTGGCGGTCTCTTTTGAAAGGATTCGCTTGCTTTCCAAACCGATACCGGACATTAAGCTATTTTTGCCTTCAACCATTACCGGGGAAACACGAACACCTTCATTGGCGATAGCTCCCACATATGCCATAAAGCTGAATGGATTAACCGTATCGTTGTACTGCCCGATGCCTGCCCATGCCAGATCTCCGTCCACCGCTTCCACTGCATCGATCTTTCCAACAGCGGATCGGACGGCCCCCATTTTCAAGCTTGCATTGAAGCCTGCCTTCTCCGCATACTTTTGCAGTGTTTTTCCACCTAATTCCTGCGAAATTTCGCCAAATGCAATATTACAGGATTTGGCCAGCGCCTGTTTCAGTGTAACGTCTCCATGAGGGGATGGACAGGTTACCTTCACTCCATTGAATAGCTTTTCTCCCTCACAATGATAAACTACAGTATCGACCTGTTTCAAATGATCAATTGCCGCCGCGGCAATTACAAGTTTGAAAACCGATCCAGGCGTATAGATGCCAGAAATCAGTCGATTGAGATAGACCCCTTCGTATTTATCCGTATTTGCCTCCACGTCCGGGGGATTTTCCGGATCAAAGGAGGGAAAGCTTACCATACACAAAAGTTCACCTGTCTTATAGTTATATACGCCGACGGTACCTTTCCTTCCTTTTAATGCCCGATACGCTTCGGAGCAAAGTTCCGCATCCAGAGTCAGTGTCATATCACTGCCGAAGCTCTGGCCGTTAAAACGGTACGCTCCGTTCAAGAAGTCCCAACCGGAAAGTCTGTCGCCGTAAGCAACCTGAACACTGGTAGCGACATTTCCGTAGGAATCTCCCACGGCATGCATCAGAGCCTGCCTCACAGTCTTATTTTCATTATATTTCTGTACCCCATCAACAGTCTGAAGGAGAATTTCACCGTTCCGGTCAGAGACAACGCCTGCCGTCATGAACTGGCCGTTGGTAAAAAGGTGTTTATTGGTAGCATGCTGGGCCCACACCCGCGCATCTTTCATATATTGGATTGTAAAGATCAACATTCCGCAGAGAAACAGTCCTGCGAGAATGAAAAGACCGAAGGAACGCTTTGTCAAAATCTTCATGCGCCACTCTCCTCCTCTTCCTCTATTGCACTGTGATCCGGCCGGTTTCGCTCGTCGGCTGCCTTGATATATGCAAGCAGTGCCCAACATACGACCATGGAAGAACCACCGTTGGATATGAACGGAAGCGTTACTCCTGTCAGGGGCAATAGATCTAAAGAGCCGAAAATATTCAGCATAGCTTGTATCACATAAATAGAAGCAGCGCCGCAAGCGGATATAGCATAAAAGGAGGACTTGCAGCTTTTCATTATAAAGAGTGCGAGAAAGGCTGGGAATACAGCAGAAAGCGCGGCAATCAGCGCAGTGATCAACCCCCATTCTTCGCACAGGATTCCAAAGACCAGATCGGTATCCGCAGCAGGAATTCCTACCAGATAACCGTTTCCGCCGCCCACCCCCAGAAGACCTCCGCTGGCAGCCGCGATCAATGTCCGCGTCTGTTGATAACCGATGGTATCAGCAAATTCCCATACGTGACCCCAAGCTTCAAAGCGGGAGGCAATATAGGGTAAAAACGAAACCACCGCAAAAGCTCCCAGCACGGCGCCGGAAGTAATCAGCGCAATGGTTCTGATATCACCGGAACGCATAAAGGCGATCACAAGAAAGGTAACGAAAAAAATAACAGAAGTACCCAAATCCCTCATCAAAATCAGCGCTGCGATGCAGGTGCCCGAGAATCCGATAAATGCGGTCAAATTTCTGGCAGTTAGCAGCTTATCCAGCGTGGCGGTTCCCGCAAGAACAAATGCAACCTTGACAAATTCCATGGGTTGAATCGTAATAAAACCAAGGTTGATCCAATTTCTCGCTCCAAACCTGGCCTCACCTAACAGTAAATTTAAGACGATCAGCAGCAAAGAGCACACGACAAGAAAGTATTTGAGTTTTCTGCCGATCCCAGGGTCCCTTACCAGCAATTGAATAACACTGTAAGCAATCATTCCGAGAATAATTGCCGCCAATTGTTTATAGAGCTGACTCGGAGCCGCCGCGGCAACGACAAACAAACTCAGTCCACACAGAAAAAAAATCAACAACTCCAGTTCCAAAAACTTTCTGCTGAATTTTATGAGAATAAGAAAGAAACATATCTCCGCCAGCATGTAGAACAGCAAGGTATAAAATACCTTCACAGTGGTTTCCCATTCTGATGCAAGACCGAGCTCAAAAGCCCCAAGCAGTTGAAAGATAAGAATTATAACGAAGGTTTTTGAAGAAGATATCTTTTGACCAAGCCGGAGCAGCCAGTCAAATCTGGATTCTTTTTCCGGAACTTCACAGTTTTCCTCCGCAGGCAAGAATAGAAAATCGGTTGCAGCAAGAGAGATCGTGTCACCGAAATCAACACATCCTGTCTTCTCAATCTTTTCTCCGTTTACCTGTACTCCTCCCTTGGAGTCCAGGTCTGTTACAGTCCACCCCGATTCTCCGTAGGAAATTACGGCATGGTTTCGTGAAACAAAAGGAAGATTAATCACAATATCAGACAGTTTACTTCTTCCTATGGAGTTTTCCCAGTGCCGGACCGGAATACGGTACCCGCCTTTGATCTCCAAAAATCCCCAGATTCTATCCGTACCTCCACCCTGCAGGAGCGGCAGAATACAGCGCAGAAAAACTGCAATAGACAATGCAGGAAAGATCCAGCGCACAACAAAAGTATAGAATTCAACGAATTCTATCGGATCAGCCAGATATGATTGAATATTATGAGCCAAATCTCTGTATACCGAAACAGCTGAATCAGCCAGCAGTTTGATCAGAGCAAAAAAATCATCCATCCCTCTACCTTGTGAAAGCGATTGATATTATAAATCCGCTTTCCAGGAATATCCCAATTCCTAATCATTATCATACCACAATTTGGATTTCAGGAAAAGCCGAAACTGCCGATATCAGGGTTAACCCGGCAACGATTCAGCAGCGCTTGAAGGCATTGGCTGCGGCCTTATCGACCGTAGCCAACAGCTCTTCAATCTTCGCCGCCGAATAGTTGCTTTTTTACCCCATAATGATTTCGACAGTGTGGTCTTTTCCGTCTTCTGCGAGGATGATTTCATTTTCTTGCTGCTTTACTCCGTCAACGATGGTCTCATGAACACCTCTGCTGATATTTTTCGGGTTCTTTACAGTGATCCGATAGGTTGCCGTTCCATACCGGTAAGCGATGGTGAACTCCTGCCACTTTTTCGGAATACAGGGATTAATCATCAGTTTTCCGTCGTTTTTCCGAAATCCCAAAATACTTTCCACCCCCGCTTGGTAGACCCATCCCGAGGAACCAGTGTACCATGTCCATCCCCCTCTTCCTACATGGGGATATACGGAATATACATCTGCGGCAATCACGTAAGGTTCCACTTTGTAGACAGAATATTCTCTGTCGGTCCGGGAATGGTTGACCGGATTGATCAGCCCAAATAACTCAAACGCTTTTTCTCCCTCTCCAAGCATAGCAAAGGCGATGATGACCCAGGCCGCGGCATGGGTATACTGACCTCCATTTTCGCGTACCCCTGGCACATATCCCTTGATGTAACCAGGTTCCAGCTCACCGTCGTCAAATGGAGGCGTAAGAAGCTTAATCAAGCCTTCCTCTCTCATAACCAGATAATCTTCCAAAGAATCCATGGCTTTTTTTACTCTCACAGGATCACCTTGTCTGGAAATAACAGACCAGGTCTGTGCCAGGGAATCGATCTTGCATTCCCGATTATTTGCCGATCCAAGGGGCGCGCCATTATCAAAGAATGCCCTTTTATACCAGTTTCCGTCCCATGCATTCATTTCGATAGACTCGGTTACTCTTTCAATTAACCCTTGATACCGATCAGCCTTGTCCCGGTCACCCTGTTTTATGCAAATTGGGATGAATTTCTGCAGCGTAGTACAGAGGAACCAGCCAAGCCAAACGCTCTCTCCCTTGCCTCCGTTTCCGACTGTATTCATTCCGTCATTCCAGTCTCCTCCGCCGATCAAAGGCAGTCCCCGTTCGCCGAATTTCAAACCGTACTCCACAGAACGCACGCAGTGTTCATACAGTGTTGCCTTTTCCTCCGTGATTCTCGGCTGGCAATATCTCTCGTCTTCATGAGCCTTCAATGGTTCAGCATCCACAAAAGACGCCTCTTCCTCCAAAATCTCGTAATCCCCAGTTACCCGAACATATTCCGACGTCACGTACGGCAGCCATAAATAATCATCAGAAAAACGTGTTCTCGTCCCTTTTCCTGCCGGTTCATGCCACCAGTGAAGTACGTCGCCCTGGAGAAATTGATGTCCTGCATGCCGGATAATCTGAGCCCTTGCAATCTCTGGCCAGACCGCCATTACAGACAGACTGTCCTGCAGCTGATCCCGGAATCCGTAAGCACCTCCAGCCTGATAAAATGCCGTCCTTGCCCACATTCTACAGGAGACAGTCTGATACAGAAGCCAGCCGTTAAGCATAAAATTCATTGCCTGATCCGGAGTGGATACCTGAATGGTTTGCAGCTTATCCGCCCAGAATGCTTTCACTTTATTTAAAGCCTCCTTTGCGTTCTGCATATTCCGATATACTCCTGTCAATTCACGTAACTGTTCCGTTTGCTCCGCCATTCCAAGCATAAAAACCAGTTCTTTCGTTTCGTTGGGTTTGATCCGTATAGTAGCCTGCACCGCTCCACAGGGATCATATCCCGTACCCAAGGTTCCATCCAGATTTTTATGCCTGAGGGAATCCGGAAATTCGGTGCCTCCCAATCCAAAGAAGGACCTTCGGTCTCCGGTAACAGAGCGTTCCTCTTCCGAGGTATCCATAAAGAAAATCCGGTCCGGAAATTCCCTGTTGTAAGAATTAACAAATGTCAGTGTCCCTTCTGTCTGTGCACTGGAAAGGTGCATGGAAGTCTCCCTTGGATTCACGCCCATAACGGGGGTAACATAATAGGTTACCGTAATCCTTCTCTCTTCCTGGCTGTCGTTTCTCAGGCTCAACAGGCTGAGCTTGATGCTTCCCTTTATCGGAACAAACTGAACCAATTTCTGGCTGATACCGTGACTGCTGTGTTCAAACTGCGTATACCCAAATCCGTGGCGAATCACATAGACCTCTTCTTCCCGTACCGGCAGCGGTGTTATGGTCCATGGTTTTCCCGATTCATCTGTCAAATAGAAAATTTCCGACGGCCGGTCGCTAACCGGATCATTGGACCAGGGCGACAGTTTGTTTTCCCGGCTGTTCTCACACCATGTGTATCCTCCTCCTGATTCTGTTACCATAAAACCGAATTCCGGATTGGATATGATATTAACCCAAGGTGCGGGAGTCGTTTGCCCCGGATCAAGCACGACAACATATTCGCTTCCTTCTGAATCAAATCCCCCCAGTCCATTGTAAAACTGCAGACGGTTTTCCAGAACCGCTGATTTCTCCTCAGAGATTTCGCTTCCAGATCCCGTTTGTCTCTTCGTGCTTCTTCGTGACGGCCGTTTTCCTTCCTCCGGCAATATCTGCAGCGATTTTTCCTCTCCGTATCTCATCTGTGCCCTCATGACTCCGTCTCCGCCTTTGAACACCATTCTTGCAACAGAATAAAAGAGCCGGATATCTTCAAGAGGCATGTTGTTGGCATTGATGATAAAGATATCATTATTGCAGTTCAAAGCATCCGAAGTCTGACAAGAATACACAATCTCAGAAACGAGAGAGTGCAACGGGTTGGAATAACTATTCTCCTCATGACTAAGGATCACAAGGTCGGTTCTTAAATCCTTAATCCTCCAATATTCATGCGCTCTTAGTACTTCATATAGAATTTCTATATCATCCGTTTTTTCAAGCACGACAAGAATAATCGGTCTGTCTCCGGAAATTCCGTACGGCCATAAAGAGGTCTGACCTCTTTTGTTCTCTCGCATAATTTGACGGAATTTTAGCTTTTGAGGCCCCGAAAAGACGATATTCGATATCATATCCTGATAGAGCTCCATCTCCTGCGCTTTGATGTTGAGATATTTCGTCTCAACCTGGCTTCTGGTAAGCGCCAGCCAGAAGGCGGCGTCACAGGCTTCCATATTATTATATTTTTCAATGAGCTCAATAACTGCTTCACGGTTTGCAGCCGTTATGGTCACAAAGGAAACAGCGGCGGTTTCCTCCGGTTCAATCGAGAACTTGATTCTCATGCTGAATACAGGGTCAAGAACCGGACCGACAGTATTGGTGAGAGGCTTATCCCGCTCAATGACAGCCGGATTGGACGGTGTATGGCCTCTTCCGACAAAGTGCATCCTGTCTGTCTCATACTGAATCTCACCAATGGTATTACCGCTGATCACTGGCATTTGAGCAATCCAGAACACTTTATCCTCCTGTAACCTTGGCCGGCGATTTGCAAGCAGTGCATGGTGTTCCTGATCATATTCGGTCCGAACAAAAAGATTGCTAAAGGCCGGATGCGCCAAATCACTGTTTCGTGCAGCCAGAACAACTTCAAAATAACTGGTAATCTCGATGATGCATGGCTTATCGCCATTGTTTTTGACGCTTACTTTTCTGATTTCCACCTGATCCTCTGACGCGGCAGCAATCTCCGTAACCGTTTCAATATCGCCGTCCATTCTTTCAAAAACGGCTTTATCCGGTGTAAACACTACTTCATATTTTTCAGGAAGTCCGTTGCAAGGCGCATAGGCTGCCGACCAGTACCGGTTATCCGTTAAGTTTTTAATATAAAAGAACATGCCATAGTCATCGAGAACCGGGTCCTCTCTCCACCTTGAGATATCAATCGATTTATTCCTGCTGTAACCTGTCCCCTTGTCTGTAAGCATGACGGAATACTGACCGTTGGATAGGACATGTACCTTAGGAAGATTGAAATCGGGGGCAGTAAACCTTCGAACCGCCCCTTTGTCCCGGTAAATTTTCGCTTTTGATGTGACAACTTTTTCCTTGTTATCCTTTGTAAACAGAATATCCACTGGCACTTTCTCTTGCAGCAGCAGCCTTGCCGCTTTTACGCAGGGATCTTTAGAAAAACGCTTTTGCATGATATTATCGTTGAGATAATTGTTCAGCGACATCAGACTCATGCCCTCGTGATGAGCCATAAAGCTTTTAATGATCACTTTTTTCGTCTGAAAATTGATTCTCTCGGGAGTATAGTCAGCCGCCTCATAAAAACCGTAAGGCCCCTCCAGACCCTCTTCTTTCAGATATTTGATATTTTGATAGGCTTCTGAAGGACTCACCATCAGCGCCATAAAAGTTGAATAGGGAGAGGTCACCGCATCTTCAATCAGACCTCTTTTTAATCCCAGCCATGGAACTCCGATGGCTTTATACTGATAGTCAAGATTGATATCAAGGGAATGGAAGGAAGACTCTGAGACTCCCCAAGGCATATTTCTTACTTTTCCATATTTCTTCTGACTTTTTATCACAAAGGAATAGGTCTCATCCAGCAAGGTATTGTGGTAGCTTTTCATGACCAGCAGCGGCATCAGGTATTCAAACATGGTTCCGCTCCAAGACACCAATCCCTTGTAGTGATCCACCACCGTCAGCAGCCTTCCCAAAACAAACCAGTGCTTTGGCGGCACCTCGCCCCTTGCGATTGCAATATAACTGGCTTGTCTTGCCTCAGATGCCAAGAGGTCGTAATAGGAGTTTGTCAGCTTCTTTTCCCCGACGTTATAGCCGATGGAAAAAAGCTGTCTACTTTCATTATAGAGCGGCTTAAAGCTGATCCCAGCTGAAAGCGATTCAACCTTTTGTGTCAGGTTTTGATAGTCTTCGATAAATTCCTTGCTGTAGCGGTCGGATTCCAGTACGGCTTCAATCACTTGATTCAACCAGAGGAATCCTTCTTCGAAGGTTTCTCCTTTTATTTTTACGGTGCTCTTTGTAATACAATCAATCTGCTTCAGTATTTTTTTATTTACGGCTGCGATCTCATTCAATGTTATATTTGCTTTCATGAGAGCCAGTAATTGATTGATTTCCTCTTGCAGTTCTCCGTGAAGCAATTCTTCCGGCATTGTTTCCAGCAATTGTACCCAAGGGGTAAAGGAATTCAGCTCCTCCTTGTACATCCTCACCATCCGTTCGAGCTTTGCCTTCCAGACCGGCCTCCTGATATCTGAAACAATACTTCTCTTTGTCATTTCATCCAGCGCATTATTCCACTGCATCAGATCGATTGGACCGGGGTCATCCACAAAGTCAAAATAGTCGAAGTCTTCAGGAATCGGTTCTTTTGCGCCGAGTCCGTTCCTCAGCGTATCTTTGATTCCTCTCACAAAGACTGGTTCAACCAGCGGACGTTCAAAATACTTTTTCAGCCCTTCCGCCAGGATGATCAGATAACAGACAAAATTTCCACTGTCAACCGTTGAAACATATAATGGATGCAGCGGCTCCAGCGTTCTGGTATCATACCAGTTATACAGATGTCCGTTCCATTTCTCCATTTTTTCAATCGTGCAAACAGTTCTGGTAATCATTTCTATCGTTTCTTTGATTCCCGTATATCCCATATCTCTTCCCGACAGCTCAGCCAGTAAGCCCAGACCAATGTTAGTCGGTGAAGTCCTATATGCGACTCCTCTTGGCGGATCTTCCTGAAAGTTGTCCGGAGCAAGATAGTTGTTTCTTGCATTGGCAAACTCTTCAAAATATCTCCAGGTTTTTCTCGCAATGCGTCCAAGCTCCTCTCTCTCATCCTTCGTCAGCTTTTCTTCCTCCATATCATCATCCAAGCTGATTCGATAAGCAACAACTGGCGCCGCGAGCCAGACAGCCAGGAAAAGGAGGCTAAAAACCGCGCCTTCCGGCTTCCATAAAAAAGCCGATAAGGATACCAGGATGCCGAAAACAGCGCATGCTCCCATTGCCGACCAGTAGTCCTTTAAAGAACCGCTCTGAAACCGTTCGACGTCAGCAGAAGTTACCCATTCAAGCATGTTTTTTCTGGAAATGAGCACCCGGTAAAGGGTCACGAAAATCGCATCAAGAAGCCGGACAGCCTGATACGGCAAAAATATAACTGATAAAATAAATTGAAACAGGGATGATTTCAATCCGAAGAATCCTGGCATATATCGTTTGATCCTGTCATATTTAATGCGCTTACGAAGCTGATCCAAAAAATTTAAAATCAGAGGAAGACCCAGAGTCAGCATGGCAAAAGCCGCCCATAAATTAGAGTTTCCGGGCAGGACACTGAAACCTGCAACCAGCAGCAGCAGTACTGAAGGAGTAAGCAGGCTTCTTCTCAAGTTGTCGGTAATCTTCCATATAGAAACAGCTGACAGAGGATTTTTGACCCTCGCTCCGTTTCGGCCTCGAATTCTCCTCCGCAGCCATGGAAGCAGCTGCCAGTCGCCCCGAATCCATCGATGCAGTCTTGTCATATAGGAATTATATTTTGTCGGATAAGAATCCACCAGTTCAAGGTCTGTAACCAACCCCGCCCTTACATAGGAACCCTCCAGCAGATCATGACTTAAAACGGCATTATCCGGAATTGTATCTCGAAGTACCGTCTGAAAGGTCTCAAGTTCATAGATTCCCTTGCCTGTAAAGATTCCTTCTCCAAAAAGGTCCTGATAAACATCTGAAATGGCGCAGGCATAAGGGTCCATTCCCTCCTGCCCAGTATAGATTCTGGAAAATACCGACCGGTTCGCACTTTCGATATCAAAGGATATTCTTGGCTGCATGATGCCGTAGCCATCGGTAACGATTCCTCTCTTGGGATCGATCACTGGAGCATTGAGCGGATGGGCCATCGCGCCAATCATCTTTTTCGCCATACCGAAAGGCAGAATGGTATCCGCATCCAGTGTGATGACATACTTGATTTTGTCGGCAGGAAGCTTTCTGTTGGAGTAAAAAATAAAGCTGGTTTGCTGTGATCCCAGAAGCATATCGTTAAATTCCATCAAGGTGCCTCTTTTTCGTTCCCATCCGGTCCATTTGTTATCTTTCTCGTTATATTTTCTTAAACGGTTATAAAAATAGAACAAGTCCTTCCCGTCTTTTGCGTACTTCAAATTTAAGGCTTTAATCCCCGAAGAAGCCGTATGCAGAATTGCAGTATCATTATCTTTGCTGGGACCCTTCGCGTCAGAAAACATTCCAAGCAAAGCAAAATAAAGATTCTTTTCTCGATTAGCGAGATAGTGGCTCTCCATATTTTCAAGAAGCTGCTCCACCCGCTTTTCATCAGTTAAAAGCGCTGGAATAACCACCATGGTACAAAGCTCTTCCGTTATGCCGTCCGTCAATTCCAAACGGGGGATAAATGCAGGTTTTTTTACCTTGCAGATCAACCAGTTTGCAAGAGTGATGGCCATTTCCGACGCCGGAATACAAGTTGCGGCAATGACAAGCAGGAGCAGGTAAGGAGGAACCGCCGCTGTGCTTCTGTCTGCGTAAAAGGCTGAACAGAAAACAATCAGCAGAGTTGCAATACCAATAAAGCTCATGTAGATGGTGCCAAGATGGGTGTTTAACCGGCATTTTAGTCCTTCAAAGAATGTTTTCGTTCCCTTTTGCCTGTCTTCCAGTTTTTTGAGCCCTTTTCCAATCAAATAATAGCCTACATGACGGCCTTTACCTCCTGTTTCGGGTTCACCAGCCACACATTTTTCTTCTGCTCTGGATTCTCCGGCCGCACATACCTCTCTTGCAAGTTCAATTGCTTCTTCCGCAATATGAAGCTCCGAAACCTGATACGTTTTTGCCAGTATTCCGACCTGCTTTTTATAATTATTCCTCGAATTGATATCCATACGATCATAGGTTCCATCAGGGTCCTGCCTTAGGATCCTCTCCAGGAAGCTGACGGATTCAAATATTTCCGACCAGTTAAAGCTGGATAAATATTTCAAACTCGCGATGCAGTTGCCCATGGATACCGTGTGCACTGCCTGCACATTGTGCTCCCTCTGGGCAATGGCTTCTGCTGAGGTATGATATTTATCGAGGTTTTCATCAATATATTTTAAAGTACCGGCATAGCTTCTTCCTGATCGTCTAAGCCGGTAAAACAAATGTTCAACAAAAGACGGGTTGACGTTGTTTTCCGTTTCAATATTATTTTTCAGCAATTTAATAATACTGTCGCTGTCTCCTCCTTCATCCGCCATCCACTTTTCGAAAATCTCATCGGCTGAATTCCACTGAACTTTCGTATCCTTGATTTTTTCACTGATGATCCTGACGTTTTCGATCAAAGCAAGCTTGATCATAATGGGAAGAATGCCGATTTCACGTTCCAGCAGGACGGTATGGGATTGATATGCTTCAAGATATTTCAGCAGTGTACCAATTTCAATCTGTCCGTCAATATGGGATACCAGCTCCGCTGCAATAACAAAGACTCTCGCATAACCTTTGAACGGTCCCCTGTTCAATACCGGTAAATTGTAATACTCTTTTTTATCTAGATCTCTCCTGATGCTCTTCACCTGTTCTTCAACGATATAAAAATTATCCAGCAACCATTCGGCAGCTGGCGGAACAGTCCTCTTCTGAACCACATCTTCGTTAAGACTTTTACTTACAGCAAGTATTACGCTGTAATTATCGTTCATTCGCTGCATCGGCCAGTTTGATCCGTATTTTCTTGAGGTAACGGTATGCTCCTGTGCTATGGTCTTTGCATGACTTTCAAGCACATCCTCCGATAAAGCGGCGCCCCGCACCTGTATGTCCCTGTTTTCTCTTAAACGAATGAATACCAAAAACAATAGTACTGCCGCAATAATAGCAATACCAATTACAATTACACCATCCAAATTCAATTTGCGTCTCCTTTATGTCTTTTTGGCTGTATATGCCTCGTATTTTCTCATAGTTATACCAATTAATAATATCTCCTAATTTTTACCGATATATTCATGGTTTCCTCTTTGAGACGCAAGAAAAAAAGTGGCTCAAGCCACTTTTTTAAAGTTATTGTTAATCCAATTTCGAACCCACAGTGAACAATCGCCGTGATTTTACAATGCTTCAAAAGCTCCGCAGTCTATCGCAGCTCCGTTAACGCGATTGTTTCCAGCCATGTCCGTAGCTTCTGCATCGGTAATATATTCCGAATCACCAAAATCTATTGCTGCAGAATTCTGCCGGAGACGGAAATCATTCCCCGCAGCGTCAACAAATCTAGGATCTGCGATCCTTGAGTTCTTGTCCTGTCCGGTTTTATGCTTCCACATGTTCATACCGACTAATCCGGTACCGATTCCTTTGAAACGAAGCGCTTTTGCACCTCCCGGTCCATAGTAGATATTATGATTCAACGCAATGTTAAAGCAACCATAATTTCCCAATTCTTCCATGGAGAGAACTAGATTTTTTGTTCCGGTATAAACGATATTGTTGATAAATTCAATATCGCGACTCTTGGTAATATAAATTTCACCGTTACCAATGTTTTTTATATCATTCATATAAAGTGTATTATTAATAAATTTGCTGTCGGCTGCCCAGCCTTTCGCCGTATCAGAACCGCCCACCGCCAGACCGGATGCATTGCTTCCCAGGATCAGGTTGTCGTTTACAACAATTCTGCCGCATGAGATCTCTTTCTCTTCGCTTGTAATAATGATACCCTTATCATTTTCACGGCAGAGATTGCCTGTTATTGAAATCTCTTTCACGCTGTCTGCCAGTATGCCTGCCGCCGCATAGCTTCCTTCAGCATAGCACGGATTCTTCGCACTGCTGTTTCCAAGCATTCTATTATAGGCCACAAATCCGTTTCTGACCAAATTTTTCTCCGCTTCCTGTTCTTTTCCCGGTGTTACGCTCCCTGTCATTGCAAGGCCGGTATTCGTAGTATCGTGAATATCATTATCGGTAAATCGAAAACCGTCTACATTTCCTCCGATTAAAGTCGTGTTGCCGGTCCCGCACTTGATGTCCATGATTTCATTTCCATCAATTATCATATCCGAAATGGGCTCTTGGCCGCTGCCGTATACAGCAATAGCTGTAGCGCCGTTTCTAGCGGATGAGTTGGTATACCAGATATGATGGATAAGGCAGTCTCTGATTTCGATTCCCTTGCCCGTTCCAAAGACTCCGATTCCTGTTATGAAGTGATCTGCATCTGCATTGACATTGTTTGTTATTTCAAGACCAACCACTCTGATATAGCTTTGATCTCTGATCTCTATCATATCCGCCTGATCAGAAGCGGATGTTTTGGACCCGTCGATGATCACCTGCCCACCGTTATAGTTTGTAAAAGTGACTGCCCCATCGGCTTCATTTCCCGAAACATGAATTGCTATCCGTTCATAGTAAGTACCTTCTTTTATGTAAACCGTACTGCCCGGAGCGGCAGAATCCGCTGCCTTCTGAATCGTTTTCCATGGTTTTTCCGCAGAAGTCCCCGGATTTTGGTCGGAACCTTCCGGGCCTACGTAGTAACCTGACGCCGTTGTTACTTCTGCAAACGGCGCTCCTGTGTTCAGAGATAAATGATGATCATAAATAATGCCATGATTAAATTGATCAGAACTATCTTTTTCATGGATAACCTCCTGATATGATATATTTAGGCAATTTTATGGCCTCCGGCGGAAGTCGATAAAATTCGATAATGTATTAATGAAATTTGTCTCTATTTTATCAGAAAATACCCTGATATTACAAATTAATTTTATCTCATAACAGCTCCAAGTGCAGGATATCTACAATCATAGACGCCATTTCCTCCGGTGATTCTTTCATATCATCATCAAGCCACTGCTGAATCACCCCAATGCAGCCCGAAACAATAAAGGGCTCATAATACTTCAATTTAACGCTGAGCACATCATTTCCGAGGCAGGATTGGGATTGAATCATATTTTTTAATTTTTCCAGAAAGGAATATTCACCATCGGGTCCAAGCAAAATCTTACAGATCTCAGCATTCGCCTGTACAAACTCAAACAAGTATGTAAAAAACGACAGCAGGTCGTGATAGTTGGTGGTGCTTGTAAAACATTTATAAAAAGCCCTGGTAAAATCGTTCAGCATCTCTGTTTCCACTTTTTCAACCATGTCAAATACATCTCTGTAATAAATGTAAAATGTTGATCGATTTACATCAGCCAATTGAGTAAGTTCCTTGACTGTAATCCGATTCGTTTTCTTTTCTGCCATTAACTTTGTTAAAGCCTCGATCAGAGTTTTTTTCGTTTTTCTGATTCGTCTATCATTCTTTTCTTCAGACATAATAAATCCTTCTCTGGTTTTTACCGGTGCAAACGCTATTTTCAATGAGATGACGGCACTCTTTTATAGCTTACACCCTTATAGTATCCATTTACCGGTTTCTGTGCAAGTAATTCTTTAATCCTTAAAGTTTTGCTGTGATTTTATTCTTCTTTTCTTCGCGTAGGTTATGTACTTTTTTCTTCAGATCCTGAATCATGCTATAGATGATAGGTACCACAAACAGTGTCAGAAGAGTTGAAGAAATCAAGCCTCCGATAATTGCATACGCCATGGGAGCACGGGTTTCACCGCCGGTCCCTTCTCCCATTGCCATCGGAATCATGCCAAGCACCATAGCAAGGGTCGTCATAATAATCGGTCTTAGTCTGGTCTTTCCGGCAAGGATCAATGCCTCATTGCAGGGAGTTCCCTTCGCCATTTCACTGCGGGTAAAATCAATCAGCAAAATTGCATTTTTCGTCACGAGACCCATCAGCATAATCATTCCGATCAGAGACATCAGGTTGATATTGCTTCCCATAATCAAGAGGCCAAGAACTGCGCCGATTACCGCAAGCGGAAGAGACAGAATAACCGACAAAGGATCTATATAGCTTTCAAATTGAGCGGCCATGATAAACACGATAAACATGACTGCCATGAGCAAAGCAAAGAGCATAGCAGTATTGGAATCATCCATCAGCCCGGTCATGTCACCCGATACAATTTTGCAGCCGTCGGGGAGCGGTGCTTCTTTCTCAAGCTCTGACAAAAACCTCTCATTGATTTCCCCCGTACTGAATCCATAGGTATTCGCTGAAATGGAAATCCGCTGCTGTTTATCATAACGGGATATTTCACTTGGTGCAGGATCAAATACTTTCTCTGATAAGGAACTTAAAGGAATCAGTTCTCCTGTCGTACTGCTTTTCATAAAAATATTGTTTAAGTTATCAATACTTTCCCTGTCTCTTTTCTCTAATTGTACTCGAATATCAACCTGCTCCTGTCCTTCTTTGAACTGATTTACAACAACGCCGCTGTACAGTGTATATAAGGCATCCAGTGCCTGAGCAGGCTCGACGCCCAAATCGGCAGCTTTTTGCTGGTTGATCTTTATGCTTGTCTGCGGGCTGCCCGGCTTATAGCTGCTGACGACATCGACCACTCCGGGTAATCCTTCAAGAATTTTCTGCGCCTTTTCTCCGTATTCCTGAAGGGTATCAATATCATCTCCGACCAGATTAAACTCAATGCTCTTTAAATCCCCTGTAGGTCCAAGTGAGACGGGCGTTACAGATGCTCTGATCCCTGAAACTTCTTTCAGCTCCGCCCGAATTTCCTGAGAGAGAACTTCGGCGGTCTTATTTCTTTCGGTTCGGTCTTTCAGTTCTACATACAAATTTGCCGTATCTTCTTCAACCGTAGCATAAACCTTCGTAACTTCAGAATGATTTTTAAGAATTTTATCCAGTACCAGAACCTTTTTCCCGATTGCTTCCTTGGTCAAACCTGCATCCGGTTCTATGACGATATTCATCTTTCCCAGGTCTGATTTTGGTATAAAATCCACTCCCATGGAAGTTGCTAAAAGCAGGCTTCCAAGAAACAGCCCCACTGTGCACAGAATGACTTTCAGCTTGTGCTTCATCACCGTTTCCAGCAAGCGGGAATATGCATCCGACAAGGCTTCAAATTTCAGATTAAACCATTTCAAACCTTTTTTCATCCAGGAATCTGGTTTGGCTGACTCAGGCTTTTCCGTTTCATTTTTTAAATAACGGGAGGCCAGCATCGGTACCAGAGTAAAGGAAACAAACAAGGAAATCAAAACGCTTCCTACGACGGTAATTCCAAATTGTTTGAAAAACTGGCCGACAACTCCTGTAAGCATCCCCACTGGTAAAAATACGGCTACCAGAGAGAAGGTTGTTGCAATGACTGCCAGTCCGATTTCAGAAGTCCCGTCTCTGGACGCAGCCAAAGCATCCTTCCCCATATGCCGGTGACGCTCTATGTTTTCGATTACCACAATCGCATCATCAATCAGAAGTCCTACACTTAAAGACAGCGCCATAAGCGTCATCGTATTCAGCGTAAAGTTCAGCACCTTCATGATGGCAAAAACACCGATGATCGATGTCGGGAGCGCAATGGCGCTGATCAGCGTAGTCCGCCAATTACCCAGAAACAGAAAAACAATAAGAACAGCTAAAACAGCCCCTTCCATAATGGTTTTTAATACTTCGTCAACGGAATCCTTTATAATGATCGAATTGTCTTTTACAATTTCAAGCTTTATGTTTGAAGGCAGATCAGCTTTGATGGACTCGCACTCTTTAATGATTTGATCCGCCACATCTATCGTATTTACCCCTGATTGTTTAATGATATCGATTCCGATTGCCTGTTTCCCCTGATAATAGGCAATGCTATCTTTTTCCTTTGTCGTGTCTTCTATCTGCCCTGTATCCTGGAGATAGACCGGCTGGCCGGACGGTCTGCCAACCACCAAACGGTTAAAGCCGTCCAATTCGGATACCAGACCGCTGGTTTGCAATGAAAATTCGCTGTCTCCCTGGGTTACTTTACCGGCGGAAGCTTCCATATTGGTGCTCGACAAAGAGGTTACGAGTTCACCAGCCGTCAGTCCGTAAAGCGCCAGTTTGTCACGATCAAGTTTGATCTGGATTTCTCGTTCTTCTTTTCCGTAGATTTTTACCGACCCTACTCCGTTGATGGTTTCCAGTTTTGGTTTTACAAGGTCATCAACGGCCATCGTCATTTCCCTTAAGGAAGCGGTTCCGGTAAGCGCAAGAGAGATAACCGGCTGTGACGTCGGATCATAGCTTGCGATGATCGGTTCCTCGCAATTACCCGGCAGGGAGCTGCGAATGGTGCCTATTTTATCCCTTACATTTTGGACAGCCTCCGAAACAGGAGTTTCCAAAGTAAATTCCGCAGAAGTGATGCTGACATTTTCTTTACAGGTCGAGTTGATATGTTTGAGCCCTGCAACCTGTCCGATAGCATCTTCCACCTCTTTCGTAACATTATCTTCAATTTGATCCGGAGAAGCCCCTGTCTGAACAACCGTTACGGTAACATAGGGGAATTCCGCCGGCGGAAATTCGTCCGAACCCAATCCGAAAAAGCTGATTGCACCCAATGCCAGCAAAGCAATGATGCAAACGGTAGCAAGCACCGGTCTTTTCAGGCTTATATCTGTCAAAAACATAGTTTACCTCTCTTGTTTTTCTTCGGTAATTCGGATCGAGTCACCGTCTTTCAACTTATTTACATTCGTTACAATTAATTTTTCGCCCTCCTCCAGGCCTGATTTCACTTCAATATTCTGTCCAATCGTCTCCCCCAGTTCCACAGACCTTCGCTCAGCGGTATCGCCGTCTGCGATAAAGACATAATACACGCCTTCCTTTCCGCTGACTGCGGTTTGCGGCACGGATATCACCATCTTCGGCGAGTCAATTACAATTTCTGCCTCTGCAAACATACCGGGTTTGAAAAGAAAATCAGGGTTATTGATCCGTATTTTTACCTCAAAGCTGCGGCTTGCACTGTCTGCTACCGGATTGAGAATGACCACATCTCCGTTAAAATTTACGTCAGCGAAAGCATCTGCCGATACCGATGCTTTTTGCCCTTGTTTTACTTTTGTGATATCCTCCTGATTGATATGCACAGTCAGATACACGGAAGATAATTCCTGTACGGTCATCAGCGGTGTTCCTGCTTCTACAACCTGGCCTTCCTTGATATCACAATCTGCAACAAATCCGTCAAGCTTGCTGGTAATCTTCGTATCCTTTAACGCATCCTGCGCATTGGAGAGAGCGGCCTGAGCCAGATCAACATCAGCCAATGCTACATCGTATGCTAATTTCGCATTGTCGTAATCCTTGCTGGAAACCGCCCCGGCTTCCAGCAACGCTGCCATCCGTTCATAAGTTTTTTGAACATTAACCAGATTTGCACGGGCTTTATTCAAGCCGCTTTGCGCCTGTATCACGGCATTCTGCTGTTGTGTATCTTCCATGTAAATTAAAATCTGTCCAGGATTGACTTTCGATCCGTTGTCAGCGATAACTTCTTTTACTTTACAGCCGAATTTTGAAGTGACAATTATATTGTCCTGTGCTTCGATTGTTCCCGTCAGTTCAAGAATCTGATCCTGCGCTTCCTTCGATATTTTTTCGGTCAAAACAGTCTGAGTACTCTGCACTACCGCTGCAGCGTCCTGTTTTTCAAGCAAGACTTTGCCTGCAATCAGCAAAACAATCACGATGACTAGTACAATCAGCCATTTGAATTTTAATATTATTGTTTTCATTTTCCATCACCTTTTTCCATTGTCTGATAGATCAATTGAATCAAGAAAGAAATTGCAATTTCGTCTTTCATTTGCAACTATAGAGGAAATGAAAAATGACTTCAATCATTAATCTTGTAGCATAGTGTGGGCTATTCGACAGAATTTTGAAATGTGTTGTATGTATTTATAAACATTTAAAAAAAGTGGCTGCACCACTTCGGCGAGGGGTGCCCCCTCTGCACTCCCTTTTTTATCTAATAAGAACCGATATTTCTTATTAGATAAAAAAAGAGCACCCTTTTAACAGGATGCCCTTGGCGATTGATTATTGATAACCAATCGCTGTTTAAATCTGATTTCATAGCAGAACTCTAATTTCCTGAATAACCAATAACCGCATAATATGAAATACCGCGATTCATACGGATGAACCCGTTATTTTAAAGGAAAGGCTGCGGCGCCGATACTTCCTTTCAGCTCTTCAAGATACGCATCGGTATAATAATAAGCCTTGATCTCTTTTGCCTTATTAAGTCTCTCGTCATAGCGGAATTCCTTAATAACAGATGCATTGATCGGGTTAGAGATAAAGGATTCCAAATTATCGATCATTTGCTCCATCAATTGAATGTCAATCTTCTGTTTATTTTTGATTCGTTCTGCATACCAATCGCTGGAAATGACGTTTTCTCTCTTGAACAGATCTCTGATTTCTTTTGATTCCAAAGTCATGCCCTCATATTCTCCATAAGCCATGATATGAAGCAGCGCTTTAATCGGCGGAATCGCTTCTTCAACACTTCCATCCTGGAAATAATTTAAAGCAGCTTTTTTATGACCGTTGACGATATTCAGAACTCCGTCTACGAATGCTTCCATTCCCTGGGTTTCCGGTCTTAAAATATCCTCGCTGAAAATAGACTGTGGTTCATCGAAGATTTTCCCTAGGTACTTATAACAGAAAACTTCCGTAATACGATAGCCCAGCCTTCCGGCAGGCACGTGTAATCCGTTGTATTCAAAGTCCTCTATCTTTTCTAAAGAACCTTCGAGAATCAGTTTTTCCGGATTTCTCTCGGATTCCTTCAATCTGGACCAAATCTCCGGAACCAGCATGGAGATATCATGGTCGACTCTAATATTTGATCCGATGTGACCTGCCGGTGTCGTATATACGTTATAATCTCCCAGGATATACGAAAGCAGCGCATTGTTCAGATCATACACAGGAAGCAGCATATTAAACGGTCCCTTGGTCAGCGCCCCTTCCGAACCAGCACCAGTTGTAGACGGTGATTTTCCGGTCAGACTGCTGATGAAATCCATGAACAATTCAGGCAGTTCCTGATAATGGATTGGATTATAAACGCTTAGCGGAGGTACTTTTTTTCCCCCCTCCATACCCGGCGGGTTGTTCCTTCTTCCCGGCAAAATGGAATTTACCGGCATAAGGACCTGTTCGTCCAGAGGAATCTTACGTGAGAAACGTTCTCCAACTTCAGCCAGATACCCCTTCATTGGATTCATAAAATCCGAACGGTGCTCCAGATACCTAGGGTTTTTACTTCTGGCGCCGTCTACAATCCTGCTTTCTGAAGAGACAACGCAATACTCGTCATCACTTTTTAAAAATGCTTCAATGTGTTCTCTTACCGGTTCGGTATAGGCGATATAACCCATTACATCATTCTTGATATTCTCAACATCCACTTTGGTAAGAGGCTCAAAGTTTGTAGCAAAGAGGTTATTACTGGAAAGGTCTCTTTCCGCTTGCTTGTCATAACCTTTGTGTACCGCATCATCAGGCCTCTGGAAAAACCGGTATTCACAATTTGCCGCAAATTTATAGCTGCTGTTGCAGTATTCCTTATTGATATTCTTAAGCTGATTGCTTGGAACCAGTACGGAGGCAGTAATATCATCTTCCATCTGAAGCTTTTCACTTGGCATGAAGTCCATACGAAGCTTAAAAATTCTCCAGGCTTTATCTTTGCCAAAACCAACCCGGAGATAACTCGGTCTGATTTTTCTGTTGTCAAACTTCAGTTCGTTGCCAGGTTTGCCATTGATGAGATCGACGGCAAAATGATTTCTCCAGTCATCGCCCCAAGACTGCTGATAGAACCGCTTAACCATGAAGACCAGTGCCTTAACGTGGTTCGGAATCTTTTCAATATAAGCATTGTAAGCATCCGTATACAGCGATGACGGAGTTAAGAGCTTAATTACTGAACCAAGGGTGCGGTCGATGGACAATATTGGTCTGGCCGGTCTCGTCCTGTTGGGGCACTCTTTCCATCTATGCCTATAATCATAATTCAAAATTCTCTCAACATAATCGAGATCTGCTTCCAAATCGTTGACATAATAAGTTCCGTAGATGATGGAATTGCTGATGGATTTGGAGATTTCGGACTTTCCTCCCCCCGAAACAGTGCAAGGCTTGTGACAGAATGTTCCCTTTGCCTCCGTGCTGATCAGCTTCCAGACCGGCGCTTCAGGATGCTTTTCAATGTAAATTTTCTCACCATTAGGAACCACGTAAAAGTACCCCGGCAACAGCTTTAACATACAGTCTTTACCACGGTATTGCCACTTGATTTCGTTTTTGTACAGATCAATTTTTATATCTTCCGGCAAATAAATGATTTGCTTGTTCTGCTTATCAATGCCGAAATGCTGTTCTTCCTGAACATCCATGAGATTGCCATACTTCTCGACCACTTCGTCAAAGGTGTAGCCATTCAGACTCGCATCTTCCACTGCGTTGTAGTTTACTCCCAGATTTTTCTGCTGGTAAGCAATGGTTCCTCCGGCATGCTCTTCTTCTACATTTCCGAAAAGATTTGCAGCAAAACCGATCTGCGTCTTAATTTCTTTCTTGGAATAGCCAAAGTAGTTATCTGCAATCAGAGTAACCGCTACGCCGCCTTTATCGCGGCAAGTGAGTTTAAACGCATTGCCGTCATTATATAGTTCGTCTTCGCTTCGATAGCACATTCCGTCACGGCGCTGACGATCCGTCGCCTGATCATAGTGCGGCAGACCAAGATCAATTTTTCTCATCCTGGAAAGGTGCGGTGCAAGCAGGATATATCCGGTATGTCCCGACCAGACGTCGATATCTAAACCGGAATCATTGCTATGAAAGCTTGGGTCTCCGTTATTACCGAACACAGACTCAATAAAATCAAGGTTTGATACAAAGCTTCCAGGGGCTACAAACAGGATTTCCATTCTCTTTTCCTGCAAAACTCCCGGAACTTTGGGGGATACAATTGGTTTTACCATAAGTGAGACAAAGGTTTTTGCCTTTTCTTTCTGATTGATGGTAAATGGAAGCAGTTTTAAATCCTCAGGTGGATTGATTGCAGCAGCATAGAGCCTTGCAAAGGTCTCCTTCGGCACCACTTTTTTATCAAAGGGAATGGGCAGCCCCCCCTCTACAATATGAAAGGAACCTTCGGTAGTACGTCTGTCATTTTTTGGGTTGTTCAGCACGCCCTGCTTGATCCTATAGCTGTTGATATACTCATTATGATTGATATTTCCATCCGGTGGCAAAGACATTTCTCTTGCCAGGCCATAATGGTCCAGTGTCAGGGACTCATCAATCACTTTCGGTATATTTGTACTATCCTCAAAATAATCGCTGAAGAACTGATTGATACGCTTGTAAATTCCAACCTCGTTTACATCTACCAATCTTTTTTTCTCTTTATAATCCTTGATAATATCCTCGAACAAATCGATAAAATAGGTGTCGGTCTCATTATCTGAATCAGAACGATAAATAGGCAAACCGAGGGATGCCAATTTAAAGTTGATGTACTGGATTCTGTCTTCATGAGTCGTAATCGGATCGATATTGCCAAAGTCGATCCCGAGTTTTTTTCTGATTGACATCATAACCTCCTAAATTGGTGAATTTAAGGAATCACTGATTAAATGGAGGGTGCGCAGCTGGTCGGTGCACACGAAATGAATCAGCGTTTCCATATGGGTTAAACTTATTTTTATAAGTATACCCTTTGTTTCATTATTTAGCAAGGTGGTTTTTCGACAATTGACAAACATTTAACATTGTCAGTTCTTTTTTAACCCACGCACTTTCACAGCAATATATTGATTATTCTGATTTTTTTGGATAGTCACAGATTTTCTATGAAAATGAAAAGAATATCCAAAATTTGTGATGTTCCGACAGATAAAACATATCATTTATAGATGACATCCTATTCCAACTTTATCCCGACCAAATTCAAGGAGGTGTATCCCCTGTTGACACAAAACGAAAGCACAACTCTTGCTTATGTAAACATGTATGGAGTGCTGGGCACTCTGGAGAATCTTTGTGATCTTGTTCCTGAAGCGAAAAACCTGCTGAAAGGCGCGTCGCCATTCTCTGTCGGATTTGCTGTAAGAGGTGGTCCTCAGGCAAAGCTTATCTTTCATAACGGACGCTGTGAGCTAAGAGAGGGTACCGCCAATTGCACTGTTTTGCTTCCCTTTTCTTCGTGCACTAAATTTAACGGGATGATTAATGGTACCTATACTCCCATTCCGTCAAAAGGCCTTACCAAAGTTGCGCTGCTTAAAAAGACTTTGATTCCATTGACGGAACTTCTGGCCAATTACTTAAAACCAACCAGGATTAATCTGCAAGATGCTGAATTCCGAACGGTCAGCACCCGTCTTATGCTTTACACGGCAGCTGCGGCTGTTGCTGAGATAGGAAATCATGACATACAAGGCGCCTTCAGTGCAGGACAAATCCCTGACGGCAATATTGCCGTCAATGTAAAAAACACTATGGGAATTACGATTAATGTAAGAAATCATCATCTGACTACGATTAAAAAATCATGTACAAATCCCCAGGCATCCTTGACCTTCTTCAGCCTTGAAACCGCAAGACAGCTGCTGAATGATGAAATCAGCATCACGGAGTGCCTCGCCGGCGGTAATCTTGAAGTCCGTGGCATGCCTGATGTGATTGAAAACATGAAGCAGCTTCTGGACCGGGCAAGCCAGTACCTGCGTTAGCTTTTATTAGAGAAGAGGAGGCATGTAAAATAACCAGCTTTTATTTATATTGTAGTTTTCCTCCGAACAGTGTTATAGTGTAACTATCGAATCAGGAGGGAATGACAAAATGTACGATAATATTCTGGACGCCATCGGACATACTCCATTGGTGCGCATCAACAGACTAAACCCGAAGCCTCAGATACCCCTTTATGCAAAAGTGGAAGGCTTCAATCCCACAGGGAGCATTAAAGACCGGATCGCGCTTAAGATGATCGAACAAGCTGAAGAATGCGGAGCGCTCTCTCGCGGAAAAACCATTATAGAACCAACTTCAGGCAACACCGGAATCGGCCTTGCGATGATCGGTTCCGTTAAGGGATACCCCGTTCTTATTGTGATGAGTGAAGCGGTTTCCATAGAACGCCGAAAGATGATTGAGGCTTTCGGTGCAAAAGTGCTCTTGACAGACCCTGCTTTGGGGACCGACGGGGCGATCAAAAAAGCCCATGAGCTGGTCAGAAATAACCCGGACCGCTATTTCATGCCGAACCAGTTTTCAAACGAATACAACAAACTCGCCCATTACTGTACGACTGCCAATGAAATATGGGAAGATACGTGCGGAAAGGTTACCCATTTTGTTTCCGCACTTGGAACGTCTGGTACCATTATGGGAGTCGGTATGGGGCTAAAAGATAAAAATCCCGCAATCCAGATCGTGGAGGCCCATCCCGTACGGGGACATTACATACAGGGCCTTAAAAATATGGAAGAGGCAATTGTCCCTGAAATTTATGATCATTCAAAAATTGATAAAACGGTTATGATCGAATCGGAAGAGGCCTTTGCCATGGCAAGGGATATTGTTCTGAAGGAAGGAATCTTTGTGGGCATGAGCAGCGGCGCTGCCATGATTGCGGCGCTAGAATGTATCAAGGAACTCGAGACCGGCTTTGTAGTAGTCGCTTTTGCCGACCGGGGAGAAAAATATCTCAGTACGGCATTATTTGACCAGGCAGAATAAAAAAAGGCACGCGCAAAAATACCATGGAAGAAAACTCCATGGTATTTTTAATTATTTATATATTATAGCAGCGAGCTTGGAGAATCAGGTATTACACTTAAAATAATATAAGTTTGCGATTGAAACGAAATGCAGCTAAGGCCCTTCCTTTCCGATGCTCAAAAGACCCTTATTGAGCGAATCCTCTTTTCACAGACTTTTGTTAATTTTCTAAATATCTCATGCGAGCATATCAAATTAAACCTTGCTTTGACTTTTATCGTGAAGAAGGTATATACTTAATATTTAGGGCACATCTTTATTACAAAACGAGGTTTCATCATGAGTAATACAAAAATACACAAATTATTATCAAGTATGAATGAATTAAAATGGAGTTTGACGATTAAGGGGATTCTCTGCGGAGCAGTGGCAGGCTCAATGTCAGTCCTCTATCGTCTGGCTTATGAATACGGTACGGAAACATCATTGAAAATATATGGTTTGATTTCAGACAATTCCCTTTTGATTCTTCCCTGGATCGGGCTCGCCATAGTGATCGGTTTTATTGTCGCATGGGTGGTGAAGCTTGAACCAATGGCTTCAGGAAGCGGTATCCCTCAAGTTGAGGGTGTCGTGCTTTATGGGCTGAAAATGAAATGGTATTCGATTTTACCTGTTAGGTTTGTCGGAGGACTTCTAACATCTTTCTTTGGTCTTTCTCTGGGAAGAGAAGGTCCGTCAATTCAAATCGGAGCAGCGGGAGCACAGTCTGCGGCAAAGTTATTCAGCAAGAGTAAACTGGAAGAGAATTATCTGATCACAGGAGGGGCAGCCGCCGGATTATCCGCTGCATTCAATGCGCCGATTTCCGGAATGCTGTTCGCCTTAGAGGAAGTTCACCGCAGTTTTTCCCCATTGATATTGATTGCCGCCACCACCTCAGCCTTGACAGCCGATGTGATTTCAAAATTTGTTTTTGGCCTTGTACCAATTTTAAGATTTTCCATAATAGAGCAATTGCCTGTAAAACTCTACATTTGGTTGCTTCCGATCGGAATTATCTCAGGCTTATCAGGTGTAATCATTAACAAATTGCTGCTGTATTTTCAGGAAATCTATTTTAAACTCCCATGGTTCGTACGGCCTTCCATCGCTATGCTAATCGCATTACCCTTTGGATTATTCCTGCCGGATATACTGGGAGGCGGACAAAATCTTATCAAGCTGGCGGAAAGCCCCAACTGCGGCATGGCGTTTATTTTTCTCTGCCTTGCAGGAAAAATATTTTTTACAGCTTCCAGTTTTGGCAGCGGTGTACCCGGCGGCATCTTTATGCCAATTCTGTCGATCGGTGCGTTATCCGGCAGTATGTTGGGCGTGTTGGCAACCAAAATGGGACTGTCTTCGGAATACATCCCGTTCTTTGCCGTATGCGCAATGGCGGGCGCACTTTCAGGTTCTGTCAAAGCTCCGCTTACAGGAATCATGCTGGCAGCTGAAATGACAGGTTCTTTTGGCTACCTTCTGCCTGTTGCAGTGTGTTCCTTCATCGCGCTTCTATTCTCGGATATCCTGAAAACAGATCCGATTTATGAAACGTTACTGGAACGAATCTTTTCAAGAAACAAACACGGGAATACAGAGATGGAGAAAAGCACACTTCTTGAGGTCCCTGTTGAATACGGCAGTCCTGTGGCAGGCAAGTTGATCAGAGAAGTGGAATGGCCCAAGGGCCTTCTGATTGTTGGCATTAAAAGAGGTACAAAGGAAATTGTTCCCAGAGGAAATACAAAACTAATTCCAGGCGATTATCTGGTGATTTTAACATCGGAACAGACGGATGAGAATCAGGGGCTGGCAATCAACTGCCTCTGCCGCTGCTGAGAAATCAACTGGTGTTCACCTTCTTCCGTAAGTTGTAATATAATAACACATACTTACGAACTAGGAAGGTGCGGCCTTGAATCAGTACTTTTTAGGACTTACGGGAAATGTTGTCACTCCGGATAGTCCTGTTTATCAAGAAGCCAGACAGGGGTGGAACCGTTCTGTGCAGCGGTTTCCACTAGCAATTGTATATTGTTATGACAAAACTGATGTTGCAAACGCCGTTATCTGGGCCAGACAACATTCCATTGACATACGAATCAGAAGCGGTGGACATCATTATTGCGGCTATTCAAGCGGAAACGGAGTGCTGGTAATTGACGTCAGCAATATGAACCGTATCAAATTAAAAGATGCCTACCTCTATGTAGACGGCGGCGTCAAGAATAAAGAATTATATGATTTCATTTCACCTCTCGGATATCCTTTTCCGGGTGGTACCTGCCCTACAGTTGGCGTCAGCGGTTATATATCCGGCGGTGGCTGGGGTTTATCCTCCCGCTGGCTGGGTCTGGGCTGCGACAGTCTTTTGGAACTGGAGTTGGTGAATGCCGAAGGACAGATATTAAAAGCCAGCACCTATGAAAATCCCGATTTATTCTGGGGTTGTCGGGGTGCAGGGGGCGGTAACTTCGGTGTTATTGTTTCCATGGTATTTCAACTCCCTCCAAAAGTAAACGATGTCACACACTTTGAGTTTTATTATCCCGATACGGATGAGGATAAGCAGGCAAAATTCATTCAAATTTGGCAAAACTGGCTTCCCTGGCTGGACTGGAGACTGACGCTTCAAGCCAGCCTCAGTCGTAATCCAGACGACGGATTTTCCATTTCAGGGCAAGGATTATTCTACGGGTCCGAAGCAGAAGCGCAAAAGCTGCTGAAGCCTGTTCTAAGCCTTGGCAATTCCTATCTGAAACTTGAAAGACAAACTTTATATGAAGCAATTACTAAAATCGGTTCCAATTATCCAGAATCGGAACTGTTCCGGTCAACAGGACGTTTTGTCATAAAACCTTTGGAAGATCATGAAATTTACGGAGTCACCGGTCTGCTTCGCGAAATACCCGTTGGTTCTATTTATTCCGCTTTAAATCTATCTGCCTTAGGCGGGATGATCGCTGAAAAAAAAGCCAGTGATACTGCCTATTATTATCGTGATGCAAGCTACATTCTTTCCATTCAAACAGTCTGGGAAGAAGAGCAATTTGCACCAGAAAACAGATGGTGGCTAAACCGAAAGTTCCGTTATCTGGAATCGGTAACGCAGGGTTCCTATATCAATTTCCCCTACAGCGGTTTAAAAAATGATATGAATGCTTATTATGGAGGCAATTCATATCATTTGCGGCTTGTAAAAAAAAGGTACGATCCACACAACCTGTTTCACTTTCCGCAAAGCATCAGATAATATAGAAAAAGCTGCCTGATGGGCAGCCTTTTTTATGACGAGATTTTTTTCAATTGGGTTTCATAATATGCTAAATAAACTTTTTTTAGCTCGAGTTCAACTGTCATTTTGTATTTATTTTCAACAGTTCCCTGGTTTAAGGAGGACTGTATATTATTTATTGACATTTTATAAATCTCAATTATTTTACGGATTTCTTCCGCATTCTGCACTCATATCACCTTCTGTGCAACAAATGATTTTGTCTTATACGCTGAATCAGCCTCTTTATATATTATTCAAAAAAAACAAAGCTGTTCCAAAAATAAAACTGTTATTGAAATTTAAGTCCTCTCTGAATCCAGCATAAGCTGCATTTTAAGAAAGCTTTCTTCGCTTAGCAGATGCTCAAGCTTGCAAGCTTCTTTTTCGGAGTCTCCGCCATCCATTTGCAAGACCTCATAGAAAAACAGACGTAGAGTCTCAAAGCGGTTAATGACGCGATAAGCCTCCTCTCTCCCTTCTGCTGTCAATCCGACACGACGGTTTTCTCCCCTCATAACAAGCCCCAGCTGTTCCAGTTCAGAAACTGCTCGCGACGCACTGGCTTTTGTGACCTCCATTCGCGCTGCCACATCTGTGATACAGGCATATTTTTCATGGCAAGTCAGCTCATAAACCGTCTTCATATAATCTTCTTTTGACGATGTCAAGCCGTGCATGCGTCTCTCTCCTTCCTGTAGCTCATAAATGCCGCCATCTTATCCGATGAGAGCGACATAACTACATCATCTTCCCGTTTTCTGATTTCAAGGATCACATCAACCGGTTCACAGCCAAACACAGTTCTCTCGAAGCTGCCGTTGACCGTGAAAGCAGTAATATCTTGAACTTTCCTGTCGCCCAAACGCCGAGTCTTTAAAACATAAACCTGACTGTAAGCGTCATCCTCTGCAATCAGCTCCCAGACATAATCGATTAAAACACCAGGAACCGAATTAATACAACTTTCTTCCATAAATTTCATATCCATACCCCTTTCTGGTTTCAATTTACTCGAACTCTTGCCGTTGCCATCTCTTATGACCCCGATGACCCCCGCGTCCATCATGACCATGACCTCCGCCTTGGCCACCATGGCCAAAACCTCCGGTTCCAAAGCCTCCGGTTTCCAAACCGTGCCGGCCAGCCCCTCTTCCGACGCAATCGGTTTCATCAAGCTTTTGCCCCAGTACCTCAATTAATCGGTCCAGATAATTCTCAAACGCCTTCTGTTCTGTTTCATTGAAACAATCAAATACGTTTCCCAAATCGACCTCCTCCTCGGATTCAGAGGCAGCTTTTTTCCCTTCTTCTGTTAATTGAATCATAACGACCCGCCGGTCTTCCTCAGAAGGCTGACGCGTAATTAGGCCCTTTCCCTCCAGCTTAGCCAGTAATTCACTGAGTGACTGCTGACGCATGTCAAGCAGGTAGGAAAGTTCCTTTTGTGTAATTTGCGGTTTTAGTTTTAAAACCGAAAGAATACGCCCCTGGCCCCTTAAAGGATTTCCAAACGGTCCAAAGCTTCGGAAACTGCAGTTGTGATAACGGTGCATCAGCATTTCCATATGAAATAACTTTTTAAATAAACGGTGGTTCATTTCTTTCATTTCTTTCATTTCTTTCATTTTAGCCCTCCAAGTCTACATCTATTCAAATTCTAATGTGTTTTCAGTACCCGAGTCTGATCTTTCCTTTTTGCTGTATAATTATTTTTCAGTGCAATTAAACAGGTACCTGTTGTTTAATTTAATAATACAGGTACCTGTTTAATTTGTCAATATAAATTTTTCAAATTATGATATTCAACTATCGTATGAAATTTTCATCCTGATCAGTATCGCGAAAAATTCGAATCGTATTCTTAACTGTCTTCGCTTCATATAGGGCTTGATCCGCCCGAATGATCAAACCAGCCATGTCCATATTTTTATGATAAATCGCAATTCCAAAGCTCACCGTAAACACCGTTCCGCCGATTTTATTGCAGGACAATGCAAGATTCTTTTGGATTTTTTCACATGTTTTGATGACTTCACCAATGGATTGATTCTGAAAAAGGATGCTGAATTCATCGCCTCCATAGCGATACGGTATTGCCTGGCCGCAATTTTCTTTCATGATTCTTCCGAATTCGATGAGGCAGTTGTCTCCCTCCAAGTGACCCAGATGGTCGTTGAGCGCTTTAAAATTATCAATATCGATCATTGCAAAGATATAAGTGTTTCCCGACTGATCTTCCTCCATATCTGTTAACGCCCTGTGGAGCGACTTTCGGTTATTAATCCCAGTCAATTCATCTATTTCCAGCTTTTGCTTAAGCCGGTTACGGTCCATTTCCTTCTGTACGATGGCAGCATTCTTCTCTTGTTCAAATTTAATTACAACCATGCAGGCTGCAAAAAAGGATATGAGAATGATGATGGATACGATAAAATCTATCAAACGCAATGAACTTTCAAAGATACTGATCTTATCCTGATCCCATTTGATAAACAATTCTGCAATGATTACAAAGATGATGCTTGCACAGGCAGAAGCTGCCGTCAATTTATAATCCGCGTACACTGTTGTAAGCACAATTGCTATAGCAAATATGAAATACAACGAAGAATAAGCAATATGCACTGTAAACAGAACAAAACACATCAGGACAAACAAAATAGAAACAACGTACACCTTGTCCTTTTGCGATATGGTTTTACTGCGCATCACGGCAGTATCAATGATGATGCAACTCAGATTCAGCGTTGCTGGAAACAGAAAAAACTTAAATATAAAAATCGGAACTGTAGTAGTCAGCTGATCCGAATTACAAGCGACCCAACCAATGAGACCTTCCATTATAACCGAAAAGATAAATAGGGCTGCAGATGTTCTGTAGTGCAGTTTCAGCCAATTTTTGTGAATTCTGTCATATTCATGTTGTATTTCAACGGCTTTGGATTGGTCCATCTTTCTCCCCGGCGGATTCTTTATTATGATTTTAAACAATGATTGGCAAAAAAATACTATATAACGACGTAATTTTACCAGATAACGTGAAGAAGATCAATTCTTATATAAACCATAAAATAGAACCGCTGAATATTTGATGAGTATAAAGCCTGGGTTATTCGGAAATTATCTTTTTACAATAGGAAGCCAGACCTCATTCCGGTAATCCTCTCTTATCCTGCACCAAAAAGAGAGGATTGTCAATCGAAGTAAGCTGCGGCTCCGTTCATTGCAAAACGGATAAATTTGTTCAGAGCTTCCGTAAGATACTTGTTTTTATGATAAGCGAGCTTAAATGTCCGTGCAAAGCTGATCCCTTCAATATCAATACGGTACAGCTGTCCTTCTTCGATTTCCTTTTTTACGGCCAGGAGCGATATGACCGATACGCCAAGATTCTCTGCAACCGCTAATTTTATTGTGTCAGAATTGTTGCAAATCCATGTTGCGTTCCATTTTACAGCGTTCTCATTCATCACATTTTCGAAAGTCTTTCTTGTTCCGCTTCCCACCTCACGCAAAATAAAGCTTTCCCCTTCCAGTTCTTCTGGATTAATTTTCAGTTTCTGAACAAATGGATGGCCGCTGCCGCAAACCAGTACCAGCATATCTTCCGCAAAAGGTTTGCAGATGATGTCCGGCAATGTGATCTCACCTTCCACTAGTGCGAGATCCAGCTTGTCACTTCTGATAAGCCTTTCTATTTTTGCTGTATTGTCCTCTACCACCTCAACCGTAAGCTCCGGTTCTTCCTTTTGAAATGCAGAGATTAATTTTGGCAATACCCATGCTCCGATCGTTACACTGGCGCCGACGCGCAGAGAGCCGCTTCGGTTCAAAGACCGCATCTCGTTTTCAGCATCCAAATTCATACGGATAATATGCCGTGCATAACCCTGAAGTTTTTCACCAGCCTGAGTTAAATATAATTTTCTGGACAACCTTTCAAACAAACGAACTCCATAGTATGTCTCCAATTCAGAGATTGCCTGACTGACGGCGGATTGTGACATAAAAAGCTTTCTTGCCGCCGCCGTCATATTCATTTCATCACAGACGGTTACAAAGATATGATAATGTCTCAGTGTCAAGAAGCATCCCTCCATTCATTATTAATTACTTATGTTGTTTATAAGATAATAATATTTTACTTATGCTTTGTCAAGCAGTATACTGCTTATCAGAAGGAGTGATCAAATGAATAATAAAATGGATAAAATACCTGGAATTGTGCTTACAGCGATTATCGCCGCTCCTGCATGGCTCCTTGGAAGAATGTTTCCGATTGTTGGCGGGCCTGTTCTTGGAATTCTTTTCGGAATGCTGCTTGCTTTTATCAAGCGCCCCTCTACAACGGAAAAAGGTATCTCTTTTACCTCAAAAAAAATACTGCAATACGCTATCATCCTGCTGGGCTTTGACATGAATCTTTTTCAAATTTTTAAAGTTGGAGGCCAAACTCTGCTTCTCATGGTGTTTACACTTTCCGCAGCCTTTCTGTCTGCATTCTTAATCGGCAGACTGCTGAAGGTTGAAAGAAATTCAAATATCCTGATCGGAGTGGGAACAGCAATCTGCGGAGGTTCAGCAATCGCTGCCGCAGCCCCGGTAATCCAAGCGAATGACGAAGATATCGCCCGCTCGATATCAACCATTTTTCTCTTTAACGTGATTGCCGCTTTCCTGTTTCCTTTTCTTGGACACCTGATGCAAATGTCGGATTACAGTTTCGGCCTTTGGGCAGGCACCGCGGTCAACGATACTTCCTCTGTCGTTGCTGCTGGTTATTCCTTCAGCAATGCCGCGGGGAACCTGGCGGTGATCGTCAAACTGACCAGAACACTGATGATTGTTCCTGTGACTCTTGTGCTGGCTCTTTGGATGTCACGAAAAAATTCCGATATTAAAAATCCAAACTACAGGCTCTCAAAGATTTTCCCCTGGTTCATTATCGGCTTTGCCGTTGCATCTGTCGCTGGAACGTTTTTCCCGATCTCCAGAGAACTAACCGGGCTAATAGCAGAAATAGGGAAATACATGATCATTATGGCGATGGCCGCCATCGGATTGAACACAAATCTCATCAAGCTGGTAAGAAACGGATGGAGGCCGATTCTATTAGGACTGGGCTGCTGGGTTGTGCTGTCAGTTACCTCTCTGGTGGTACAATATACGCTTCTTTAATACACAAAAATAACTGCTGCCCGCAGAAGCTTTTTATTACAAACGCCAGGTCACAAGGGCTGTGAGTTATATTAAAAAAGCCATGGAACGGATTCACTCCCATTTCATGGCTTTTAATTCGATTTAAAATTAGTTGAAATGATGATATGCTTTACGTCGATTCTTAGATTGCTACGATTTCTTTCATATCTTTTAATAGTTTTTCCAATTGATTTATATCCCTGCTGACACGATAGAACATAAGATATCCTTCATATAGCGCGCAGGCTCTATCTGCAAGCCGGTCAGCATCATCTTCCGAAAAACCAGATTTTCTAAGTACCTCTGCAAAAGTATCCGAAATCTGCTTCAGGGAAGTATAATATCTGTCTGCAATATCCGGCTCTAAGAACGCAATTTCCATCCCAAGAACCGCAATAGGACAGCCAAAGTTCTTCTTCTGCTTTGCCCATTTAATCACATCGCCAAT
The DNA here is from genome assembly GCA_963676445.1 of Anaerovoracaceae bacterium. Classification (GTDB taxonomy): domain Bacteria; phylum Bacillota; class Clostridia; order Peptostreptococcales; family Anaerovoracaceae; genus Anoxybacterium. The sequence goes on along the minus strand of OY781100.1, from coordinate 4,258,915 downwards.
CATACTATCTACAAACGCTTCCCAGGTTCCGCCTTCGGCCGCCTTCGCCAATTCCTCCAGCTTTAGCCGATTGTAATATTCCGCCACCTCCAGCGCAAGCTCTTTTTTGCTTGAAAAATAGAAATAAAAAGAACCTTTCGTCAAACCGGCACTGGTTATAATTTCATTGATTCCCGTCGCATTATACCCTTTTTGCAAAAAAAGACGCGCTGCAGATTTTATTAAATGTTCTTTTGATTTTTCTCCCTTTGATCCCTTGACACTGTTATCCATATCCTGCTTCCATTCAATTCATAATAAGTACTAATGAATTATACCACACTATAACTCTGTGTCAAGAAGACCCAGGAGCTGTTGTGATTGGCAAATATCAGAATATTCCGCCATCATCAGCAATCAATTTAAATTAACCATTTCCTTAAAGATATCAACAATAGCGGGATCAAACTGTGTTCCAGAATTTCTTTCTATTTCTTCCAGCGTATCTTTCTTTTTCATCGCCTTTCTATAAGGCCTGTCCTGCGTCATCGCATCATAGGCGTCTACTACAGCGATAATACGAGAAAGCAGTGGTATGTCCGCTCCTGAGATTCTCTGGGGATAGCCTCCTCCATCCCATCGTTCGTGATGACAAAGAATATATTCAGCAATTAACGCGAGATCGCAAGAGGATGCCGCGATCCGATACCCTATCTCAGGATGCTTTCTCATTTCGATCCACTCTGCCTCATTCAGCTTGCCTGGCTTATTCAATATCTGATCAGATATGCCTACTTTCCCAATATCATGAAGCGTTGCCAGCAGCGCAAGATGATTCATATCAGACTGATTTAAATTCAGTTTTCTCCCGATTTCACCTGACAAGACGACCAACCTTTCGGCATGTTCTTCTGTTTCATGGCTTTTTTCAAGCATTGTAGCTTTAATGGATTCAAGAACGGCACTGTGAGAACTTTTCTTTTCCAGAAGCTTGCTTTGGTACATCTGATCTCCCGCTGCTTTTATAACTTCTAATAAATCTGTCTCTTGCTCCTCTTTCGTAGCAATTCCAAGTGACAGATTAAGGTGAAACGCCTCATTCAAAATCGTTTGATTGTGCTTATTACATGCACTTCTTATCTTGTCGGTTATTGCTAAGGCTACATCATATTCAGTTTTAGGAAGTAAAATATCAAACTCATCTCCGCCGGTTCTGGCTGCAACAGCACTTTGATCGATCTGGCTGCTGATAACCCTGGAAGCATGAAAAAGCATCGCGTCGCCTTCCTTCTCTCCAAACACCTCATTAATAAGCTTCAATCCATTGATATCACAAGTGATTACTGACAATGGAAGGTTATCCCCCGTGTCTCTGCATGCAATTTCATTTTCGAAATATCTGCGGTTGTATAAACCCGTCAAATAATCGTGATTGCTGAGGAATAAAAGCTTTTCTTCCACTTTTTTTCGTTCGGTTACATCTCTTATGTTAAGCTGCAACATTCGCTGTTCCCTGACATGATACGCACTGGCAATGATCTCAGCTTTTTTGTGAGAACCGTCTCCAGTAAAAAAGCTTACGTCACCATATCTGATATGTCCTTCGTCCGGAAGGTTTATCAGTTCTTTCGTGCCAATTGTAATTTCGTAAAAAATACCCAGATTTCTGATCTCCTTATTGACAAAAAAATTCGCTGTATACCCTGACATCTGGAGTAAATAAGGATTCACGTCTATGATCAAACCAGTATCGGCCTCAATAATTATGATTCCTTCCTGCATCGACTCGAAAAGCCGCCGATACTTTAATTCAGAAGAGATCAGCGCTTCTTCATTTTTCTTCAGCTTATTAAAGTCGCATAGAATCCGATCTTCTAATTGCTTTAACTTCTGTTGATAATCTCTGATCTCCTTTTGCCGAAGGAGCAAGAGACTTAAAAGGATCGACACAACAGGAAAGATCAGCAAAACTGAAAGCACAATGTCATTTAGCACAACTACATTGTTTGGATACGGAAGAACCAGAAGGCAAAACAGCATCGCGACATGAACGGTTAAACTCATGATGTAAATACTCAGCCAATTCCATTTTGGGGATCCGGGATAAGGAATGTATCTCCATGCAGACCCGATCAGTGCGCTCGTTACAATGATCAAAAGACCCGGAAACGCGCCTGCGCCGCCGCTATACAATAGGTATATAATTGCTGACAACACAGCGATCGATGTTGGAATTGGACCAAAGGTCAATGCGGAAATGCTGATTAGAATAGACCGAGTATCAATCATGAGACCCTCCTGAATTTCAAAGGGTACCTTCATGATTAAAATACAAATGACAGCAATCAGCACACCGTTCATTACCTGTTTTAACTTATCATTCTTAACAGGCAGGATATATGTAATTTCGTATACCAGAAACAAGGCGAGCAGAAGTGCGGCGTTATTTATCAGCGCAAGCGGAGCGGCTTGATTCATGTCTCTTTCTCCCTTTTCTAAACGATATCCCCTTCGAAAATATTATTGCTTCTTAGGCGGAATCGGCCAACCATTTCCTTGAGCATTTCTGCCTGCCCTGATAGCTCCTGACTGGAAGCGGCACTTTCTTCAGCAGTTGCAGCATTGGTCTGAACAACTCGAGAAACCTGGTTCAATCCGGTATTGATCTGAGAGATGCCTGTTGCCTGATCATTGGATGATTCAGCAATAGCTCCAATGATCTCTACAATTTTTATTATCCCTGTTCCAATTTCGTCCAGTGCTTCCGCTGTGCTATTTGCAATGTCAGTCCCTGCAGCAGCTTTTTTTATTGAACCCTGAATCAGTTCCGTCGTTTCTCTGGCCGCTTCTGCGCAACGCGCTGCAAGGGTCCTGACCTCTTCTGCGACAACCGCGAATCCCTTTCCATGCTGCCCCGCTCTTGCTGCCTCCACTGCTGCATTGAGCGCCAGAATATTGGTTTGGAAAGCAATGTCATCGATTACTTTAATAATCTTCGAAATGTTATTTGAGGCTTCATTAATTTCATTCATCGCCTGCAGCATTTCCATCATATGCTTATTTCCTTGCTCCGCATTGCCCTTCACTGTCAGGGTTAACTCATTTGCTTCCCCTGCACTCGATGCGTTTTCCTTCGTTTTCTCAGCAACCTCACTGACAGATGAGGTCAATTCTTCGATCGAGCTGGCCTGTTCCGCAGTGCCTTGCGATAACGCCTGGCTGCCGTCCGAAACTTGCTTTGATCCAGCAGAAACCTGATCCGACGCAGTATTAATATCGCCCAAAACCGTATTTAAAGATTCCACAATCGTGTTTAAAGAATCAGATATGCTTACAAAATCACCTTTAAATCCTCTTATGCTGTCAACCGATAGGTTTCCTGCTGAAATTTGACCGATTACTTCTGATATTTCACCGATTACCGCTTTTAAGTCGACCACCGTATGATTCACGGCTCCGGAAAGAACTGCAAACTCACCTCTATAATTTCCCATCACAGAAACGTGGAGGTCTCCCTGAGAAATTCGATTCATTACTTCTGTTACCTCTTTGACCGGTTCTGCAACCGTTTCCATTAATCGGTTCACTCCATTCAACATTTCTTCCCAGCTTCCGTTAAAACCTGCAATTTCCGCACGTTCATCAAGCCTTCCTTCACGAGCAGCATTGATGAGCATGTTTGTTCCGTTTAGAAGTCCATCCATGATATTGATGAATTGATTCAAATTGCCTATAATGATATTGAAATCACCGCGGTATTCGTCGGTAATCCGGTTGGGAATATCACCCTTGCTGATCCTGTCGATATATTCTGAGGTAAGATTAATCGGCCTGACAAAGGCATTAACGATGCTGTTGATTCCATTAATCAGCGTTTTCCATTCTCCGTCAAAATGATCTGCCTCTGCTCTGACGCTGAGCTGCCCCTCCTCGGCTCCTCCGATCAGCTTATTTGTTTCCTGAAGCAAGCCATTCATTGTTTCAATACATTTATTAAGATTATTCTTTATCTCATTAAAGTCACCATAGTAAATATCTGTAATCACCTGTGGAATGTCTCCTTTGCTGATTCTGTCAACATACTCGGCTGTTACATTAATTGGCGCAACAAAGGCGCTGATCAAATCATTTATACCCTTGACCATTGTTCCCCAATTCCCGTTGAATCGAGTTTCATCTCCTCTGATATCCAGTTTGCCTTCTTTTACAGCATCGATCAGCATATTGGTTTCCCCTAACAGCTCATTCATCACGTCAATACAGCTATTGATATTGTTCTTTATTTCATTAAAATCCCCCAGATACTCATCCGTGATACGCGGAGGGATATCCCCTTTGCTGATCCGCTCCACATATTCAGCAGTCACGTTAATTGGCGCAACAAAGGCATCAATCAAGTTATTGATCCCACTGACCATCTCTTTCCATTCTCCGGAATACTCAGAAGAATCTCCTCTGATATCTAACTTTCCCTCCACTACACCGCCAATCAACCTTTGAACCTCGGAATTCAGACCCCTTACTGTCTCAACGGTTTTCTTCAGTGCAGGAGAAATTTCATCCCGTTCGTCCTTTGACTCCAGCGTGATAGAAACATCACCCCTTGAGATCATATTCATCACACCGATTACTTTTGTCTGAAGCTCATCAGCAAAAGAGTCCATGGATCTGGCCATGTGTCCGACCTCGTCCTTTGTATTGATCTGCAGTCTCTCTCCAAAGTGTCCCATATTCATTTCTTCAATCATATGCACAGTCCTTTTCAGCGGTCTGGTAATGATGCAAGAAATCAAAAATCCAATAAGAATCGAGAAGATAACAACTGAAAGAATCACTACAGCCATGATCATGATCGTTTGATTCGCTTGATTTGTATTCGCATCTTCTTTTATTCCGGCTGCTGCAATTTGAAGGGCAACGATTTTGTCGATTGCATCCTGATATGCTTTTGAGGCAATTCCGGATTTTCCTGCTTCACTCATCATTGCCACGGCTTCGACATCCCTGTTTTGTTTTGCCAGCTCAATAATGTCATCAAGCCCATTTTTAAACTCGACTCTGGTTGTCTTGTATTCATCAAAGGCAACACGGATCTCTTCTGAATTGATACTTGCTTCAAAATCCTGCGTCAGCTGATCAATCTTGCTTCTTATTTCGTACAGCTTATCATTCTGCTTCAGTATCACAGACGATTCCTGGGCAATAATCATATCCCTTGTAATTGCTCTGGTTTTCTGAAACTCGGTTGATATGCTGCCTATAATCGACAAAGGAACAGTGGTGTTCTCATAAAGCTGTGTGTCGGAAAGACTGAGCGCCTTCAGATTAAAGATTGCATACAGGCCCATCCCACCGCTGATTAGTGCTACAATCAAAAAACTTGATATTAATTTTTGGCTAATTTTTAGATTCAGATACCATTTCATTTTGATCCTCCTATCACTATGTTCCTATTTTAATTTGCAATCATTTAATATTCCGGTAATAATGAGAATATTTTCCTGAGTTTGCATATTGAGTTTAATTCATTGCAATCACAAAATTATCACAAAAACGCTATTATTCGATAAAAAAAACAGCGTGGCAAAACGAACGCTGTCATTATATATGAAATTGAAACAATTTATCAAATTAATCTCTGCTCTGCCGCTCCTGTCTTTTGCCTGATCCAGGTGCCGTATTCATTCTGATGACCGTAAAAACCATTTGCGAACCACTTATTGATATAATACAAACCTTCATCGATATTATCTTCCTTCATTTTATATTCAATGATCTTCTCAAGCACCCTCTGATATTTGATCGCCAGATCCTGTTGCTTTCCCAGTGCCCATATCCAGCATTCTTCGCCGTAATACAGACCACAATAGATCTGTTCTGTTTCGATAAGTGCTTCTGCTGAAGGAACCTTGTGGGTGAATGCACGCTGATAGGAGTCAAGAAATCGCCTCATGTCATAATCCACCCCTTCAAGCCGTATACGATAGGAATGGTCCGCATATTCTATGACGATTTTATTACCCGCGATTTCCGCTATACTTTTTCGCATTTGATGGATGATCGTCTGAAGATAATGAGACGCCCGCTGCGGCTCACAGTCCGGCCACATCAATTCGCACAGGACCTCCTTATGAACCGGCACTGAATCTTGAAACAGTAAATAGGCAAAGACCTCCTGCGATTTCTTTCTTTTCCACTTTAAGACGGATTCACCAGAGAAAATAACGATTTTCCCAAAGGTTTGAATCTTAACCTCCGATTGGGGACCGATGTATTTGTTCCTTTTGATGTCAACTTCTTTATATATTTTATCCAAAGCTCTGTTCAACCGTTCCTGTCTTATGGGCTTTAAAACATAATCAACTGCATTCACGTCAAATGCCTCCTGGGCATAATTATTGTATGCCGTGACGAACACAAGATTGATATCAGGCTTTTTCATTGTGAGATAATCCGCCAGCTCAAGGCCTGTCATTTCGGGCATTTTAATATCAAGAAAAGCTGCGTCGGCGGGCTGCTCATCAAATGCCTTCATCGCCTGGTACGGGTTGCTGCAGGATACAATTTCAATATCTTTATTGTAATTCTCGACCAAAGTGTTAATCACTGCAATCATTTCGGGTTCATCTTCCACTATCAACAATCTCATCTTCGCTATTTTCTCCTTCAAAATGATACGGTATATAGAAATAAACTAATGTCCCCTGATTCAAGGTGCTTTCGATGGCAAGACCTTCTCCGTAGAATGCTTTCAGTCTGCGGTTTATATTGGAAAGTCCCACTCCCTTCATCTCGCTTCCTGTTTCAAAACAGCCTTTTATTTTGTTCTCTTCAATACCCACTCCATTATCTTTTACTTCAATTCGAATTCTGGTTTCCTCGCATTTCAGCGATATGTGAATCTCTCCACCTTCTTCTCTTTTTAATAATCCATGGTGAACAGAATTTTCAACCAATGGCTGTATCGTAAGCAAGGGAATTGGACAATCCACATTGTCCTGCAGGTGAAAATATACCTTCAGTCTGCTTTGAAATCGCGCCTGCTCGATAGATAAATAAGCCTGAACCAGCTCAATCTCATTTAAAAGTGTGGTAAGTCCCTGATTGTCGCTCGAATCAAAACAACTTCTCAGGTAATCCGACAAATCAAGTATCAAGTCTTTTGCTATTTCAGGATCTTTTGAACAAAGCGAAGCGATCGTCCCAAGTGCATTGTGAATAAAATGCGGCTTGATCTGTGCCTGCAGAAATGACATTTCAGAGGCGATGGATTGATTTACTGCATTTTTTAGTTTTATCAAACATTTTACTCTAGCAAAAAGCTCATCGCTCTCGAAAGGTTTTTGCAGAAAATCGTTCCCACCCATTTGAAAACATAAAGAAACACATTCTTTTTGTTTCCTTGCAGTTAGTATTAAAATCGGGAGTTCCACCATATTGTATTTTTGGCGCAGCAGCTCCAATACTTTGTAACCCGACGCTTCTGGCATCATGATATCCAGAATCACAAGATCGACAGATACTCCTTTTTCTAAGATTCTCAGCGCTTCCTTGCCATTCGCAACTCCTTTCACCTTATATCCCTCCATTTGGAGAATGCTCTTCAAAGCATGCAGGTCCGCTGGGCTATCATCAACTGCGAGTATGTGGTAAAATTTCAAATCTGCTTCCAAGCCAGCCTTTTCGTTTAAAATCATATTTTGTTTCAATTGTTCTTTTGGCAAGTCCTGTTTAAACGTACAGCCGGCATGGTACAGCGGCAGTGTGAAGTGAGCTGTAGTGCCTGACTGTTCATCCGATGTAATCCAAATCGCCCCTCCGTGCAGCTCAATCAATTGTTTTGCAAGATAAATTCCAATGGAGGAGCAGTCATACTTCTTTTGAAAGACTCCATTTTTCAGTTCAAACATATGAAAAACATTCTTGAGCTTGTCTTTATCGATAACGATCCCGGAGTTTTCTATCCTGATATACATCTTTCTACCGCCAATGCAGCCAACGATTCGGACACTTCCAGCCGAAGTATATTTTAACGATGTTCTGATTAAATTTCCCGTGATCTGTCTGATCTTCTCTTCATCTCCAAATACAGGCGGACTTTCAGCAGGGAAGTCGTTGATCAGATTGAGCTCTTTTTTTTTATATAAGCGTTGTAAAAGAAAGACTTGATTATCGATGATTTCTTTTAAATCTACAGGGCTCAGCTTAAGTTTCATCCCACCATGATGCAGATTTGATACGTCGGGAAGATCATCTATCATAAGCAATACTTTTCTTGCGGAATTTGAAATAATTTCTATGTTCTGTGTTTGAATCCAGTTGAGATGTCCCCCAATGCCATTTATAAGGGATTGAGTAATATTCACAATCCCGTTCAGCGGAGTTTGTAATTCAAGTGAAATATTGGTCAGAAATTCATCCTTTAACTGATCCAGTGAATGGACCTTTTCCATCAATTCTCGTTCTCTAATCAGTTTTTCCGTAAGCTCATCCGAAAGAATCCGTACTTTCCGATATGCTTTTACATATTGATCCGACATCGGGAAAGAGAGCAGAAACATAAAAAAAGAACCCCCCGCCGGTGTAATCACACCATATGATGTTTGGATCAGATTTGCCTGGCATAAAAAGTCATAAACTTCAGTAAAATATATGACTCCAGTTCCAGTAAGAATAATTCCAGCTCCTTCGATTTTTCTTACACAGGCAGTACAGATGATGCCGATGGAAGCAAGAGTAATTACCAAAGCACTAAAATCCAATACTATAATTAGGTTCCTATATGCTGATATGGGAAAGACGGCCGAGAGAAGTGTCAGTGCGATTGAATACAAGTAAATCGACTTGATTTGCATATTTGATTTGCTTCTTGTAAGAGTTCGACTCAGATAGTAAAGGATAACCGGAAGCCATATCACTGTTAAATATGCGTACCATACCAGAAAGCGAGGCGGCGTATTTGGAAACACCCGAACAAAAATGCAATCTCCGTAAAGGGTGGTTTGTACAATCAAAATGAAACACATTAAGGTGTAACAGATGCTTCTGCCGCCATCTTCCCTGCTGACGAGAAAGTAGACCAGAAAATACGCTGCCATAATTGTGAGGCTCCCTAAAATGATCCCGTCTTTGTATATAAGAGTGACCGTTTGTTGTTCTTCATTATTATTCATTGTCAGATAAGCAAGAATCAGCATCAAAATAATAAAGCAAACCGTGTATTTAAATACCTTTTTCATTTCTTCTCTCCCAGATATGCAAAATGATGTCGAATTGTCACGATCTTTGTCGTTTAATATAAAAATTATATCAACTGAGAGGGATAGTCAACCATTTATTGGCAAGGCCTGGCAGAATGCCTTTTTTATTTGCCAATCAAAAAGATGCCCGAAGGGGCTTATCGCACACCGGGCATCAAATTATTTTATAGTTTTTTGTTTTCTCTTCTTTATTTACAAACTTGTACCAGATTATTGACTTCTTTCTGTGCTTCGTTTTTATCAAATATTGCATATCGGAAGAAAGCGAAGCCTCCAACTTTTCCAGTTGTTCTTGCAGTTGAGACCTGCCTTGCGATAATATCATCATGTGTGATCCATTCCGAGACTGCGTTGTTATCAGAGATATTGCAGCCCGCATTCGCCATATTAAGACCGATATATAATTTGACATCTCCTTTAGATGCAAGTCTGATCCATGTATTCAAATTATTCTCAAATGCGTAAGGTGCGATATTTCCGGAAGAGTCTCTTCGATCAAAACCCCAGTAGAGCTGGGGCATGATATAATCCAAATATCCGGATTTGGAAAGCCATGTATCGATATCCGCAAAATACGCGTCATTTCTTCTCAGATTGTCCACATTACCCGCAGGACTAATACCAAATTCAATATTCGAATTGATCTCTTTCACAGCATGATAGACATCACCAACGAGCAGATTTACGTTATTTCTGCGCCAGTCCGCGATACTCAATCTACTTCCTGATGCTTCGTACTCCGGCTTGTCGAAACACCGTGAGGGATCATTGTCATTCAAAGACGGATAGAAATAATCGTCAAAATGGATTCCGTCTACATTGTAATTTTCTGCAATTTCCTTAATCCCGTCAACAACCATCTGCCGCACTCGCGGAATTGACGGGTTCAAATAATATTCCCCTTTATGTAATAACGCCCAGCGGTCATTGGAAGGATCGTTGTCCGACAGCCATACTCTGACAGGATTGTCAGCGGACGTCTGATTCCAGTAGGTCCCGTAACCTGTCACCCTATAGGGATTCAGCCAGGCATGGAATTCCAGACCTCTTTTGTGCGCCGCAGAAACCATATAGTCAAGGGGATCATATCCCGGATCGACTCCCTGGGTCCCGCTAGCAAATATAGACCATGGATAATAATCGGATGGATACATCGCATCACAGTGGGAGCGCACGTGAACGATCACTGCATTCATTCCCAGGTTCACACACCGGTCAAACATATCATCTACTGCGTTTTGAAACCCTGTTTTATCTTTTGGCATCTCCATGTATTCGAGATAGGAGATCCACATTGCTCTCAGTTCATCATTATCTGAATGCCCGGGTCGCTCTCCGCCCCTATTCGGTTCGGCCGGGCTGTTTGAACCAAAGTTGTCCGAGACAGATCCATCGGTACTTACAAGAATGGCCCTGTTGTCTGCATCCCAGACCACACCAGCTCCGAAGGCCTCAAATACAGACCGAATCGGAAGATATGTGTGATCTTCGAGTATTACCGCAGTCGTATCAATTGTCGCAGTCATTCCATCGACCAGAATATAGGATTTGTCTACTGGAACCTGTACCATGATTCTATCTTTTTCTACGACAGCGGTTCTCGTATCATTATCCCATGTAACCATTGCTCCGAAAGCCTCCAGCGCATCCCTTAAGGGCACAAGCGTCCTACCGTTGGCATCAATAAAGGGTTCTCCCTGTCCGTTTTGAAAGTCAACATATTGGCCGTCTATTGCCAAACTAATTTCCGGTTCTGTGACTGCCAACGCCGTTTTCCATGGCAGAAAGACCATTGCCGCTATCAGAAACACTGCTGCTAATACCGCTGCTTTCTTCAAATCAATCCCCAGATTGTATCGCTCGTTCATTACCCCTTACCTCTCTGTTTCATTGCCAAATCTGTTACATATTTCTAATCGTTTCTATCGTACTACATTTTTTTGACAATGTCATTCAGTATTTTACAAATTAAGACCGATCACCGGTTCTTTATAAAGGAAAGAGGCCTTGCCAAATTCGAAGTTTCAGTGTACTGTTTAATCATTGCTACTGCCTGTTGAGGCTCCATCATACTTACATCAAGGCACAGGTTATAATTTGTTGCGTGACCCCAAACTCTGCCGGTATAATATTGATAATGCTTAAAACGCTTTTTATTGATGTCTTTTACATGCTTCATAGCTGCATCATAATCCAGACCTTCCCGTTCCATAATTCTTCTCACTTTATAATCCTCCGCCGCATGGACAAAAACATGAAAACAATTCCTGTTATCCTTCAAAATATAATCCGCACATCTTCCGACAATTACAACATTGCCATTGGCTGCAGCTTCTTTAATGATCTTCGCTTCGACGTCATATAATTTATCAAGTTCCGTTTCATCTTCCGTCAGCGCCTGATATTGCGAGAATAGATCATACATCAGGCTGCTTGTCATCTTTTCTTCTTTTGCTTCAATATAACTTTCCGGCATATGCGTTTGCTGCGCTGCCATTTGAATAATGTTTCTGTCATAATAATCAAATCCAAGACTCTTTGCCAGCTCCTGTGCAATTTTTCTTCCGCCGCTCCCATACTCTCTACCTATCGTTACGACGAATTTGTTCTCGCTCTGCTGATTTTTATATACATCCGTCGGAGCGGAAGCCGGAAAAATGAACTCTTCAATAAATTGTAGTTTCCTTTTCAAAAATCTCGCGGTCATTCCAACAAGAAGAGCTGCAATAATGGTTCCTTCTCGGACACCCACAATCTTATGAAAAACAGCAAGTCCGATGATTGCCGCAACGATAGACATGGATGTATCAGCCACAACCTTTGTTTTTCCGAAATCCTTGCGAAAAGTAACAGCTATTGATTTAACAAAAGCCTCTCCCGGCAGCAGAACCACATCAGCAGCCATTTCAAGGTAGACTCCGGCGCCCAAAATACCGCAGCCAAGTATAAGAAGGGCAAGCTTCATCAAATAACTGTCAGGCGATAGAAACGATAGAAAAGCCATAGACAGGTCAATAAACCAGGAAAACAAAAACGATACCGGTATCTGCAAAAGATACTGTTTTGGAAAATTTCTGCGAAGCAGGATGATTTGTATCGCAATCAGGATAATACTCATGTAAAGTGTAAACATTCCGAAGGAAGGCCGAAAGCCAAGGCTCAGTGTGTATGGAATACTTGAGATCGGCGATGTGCCAAGGCTCGCTTTCGTTATGAAGCTCACCCCAAAAGAATTGATTAGCAGACTTGCAATCAACAGGATATATCGTTTTAATAATTCCGCTTTACTCATTCTTAGTCCTCCAGCTCTGTCATGTTGCGGTAAATTTGATATAAGAGATCTAGAAGCTTTTCCATTTCCTTTTGATCAATTCCGCTCGATATTTCTTCCTCCGCTTCAAGAAAGGTTTTTGCTACAAGTTCCCCCTGTTCGATTCCGGATTCTGTTAAATAGACGTAACTGGACCTGCGATTGCCCGCCTTCGTCCGCCGCTCCACCAAGCCTTTTTCTTCCATTCGTTCGAGTATGCCGGTTAGCGTAGCGGGGTCAATCTGACAGCCGCGGGCAATATCTTTCTGCATACTCCCATCATGCAGCCTGAGATAATCCAGCACCTTCGGCTGTCCGGGGGTCAATTCTGTTTTTAATAATTTGTTCAGTACTTTTTTTTGAAACAATGCCTGATTGATCATAATTAGATAATGAAAGCTCTTATCCATAATTTCTCCTATCTCTTGATTATCGTATTTATCTATACCGTCAAATTGTTTGCTTGCGAAATATTTGCTTCAAATTGTTTGCTTGCGAAATATTTGCTTCAAATTGTTTGCTTGCTAAATGTTTGCTTGCAAAGTGTTTATATAAGTTGGTATTATATAGAAAAAAAACAAGCCCGTCAAGAGCCTGCCACAGAAATAATTCCAGAAAGAATCAAACCTGCCAGATCGTGCCCACGCGGGGTGCACCACATAGAAAATGCCGGAGCATACCGGCATTTTCTGATCGTTTATTAACTGAAACCTTATCTTATTCCATCACAATTTCCACTTGAAATTTTTTTGCAACTTCCTCTTTTCGCAGCCTGACCTGCTCCGTGGAGTTCTGCCTGTTAAAGGGCAGGTGATCAATATATTCCAAAGCCTTTCTCAATTCGACTGCAGCTTCCTCTACGATTCCCTGATCCTCTCCCCTGAGCTTGAAATTTGGTCTCCCTAATGGACTCTCTACTTCTATCTCGATCATTTTATTTCCTCCTATCCAATTCTATCGTCTTCAAATCAGCCGGAGCTTATTAAATACGATGTGCGGCCCGGTCAAACCCTGCTTCGTTTTGTATAATGTGTGTGCAGCAGCTCGTGAGAGATATGACCAAGCGGTTTACCAAGATATTCTTCATACAGACTCGTAATATACGGATTTTCATGAGATTTTCTAAGCTTCTTCCCTTCATCTTCATCGTAGATCGCCTGAATTCTTTTCCTTCTGACTTCATCATTTGTCGGTCTCGGCTGACCTCCTCCGCTGATGCAGCCGCCAGGGCAGCCCATCACTTCAATAAAATGATACGGACTGTTGCCTTTCTGTATTTCGTCAACGAGAATGGAAGCCCCCTTTAACCCGCTTGTAGTAGCCACTTTCACGGTAATTCCGTTTAGGAAGCTCCATTCATCTTTCGCAGCTTCAATGGTAACCTCTGCTGTCTTGATTCGTTCAAGGCCCTGAATCGGAGTAACGTGGAGCTTATCGAAGGGAAGTTCTCTGCCGGTGACTACTTCATAAACAGTACGAAGTGCAGCTTCCATAACGCCGCCCGGAGCCCCGAAGATATCCGCCGCGCCGGAGGACAGCCCGAGAGGATCATCCGTCGTACCTTCCGGCAGGGATGCAAAGTCGATCCCCGCGTTTTTGATCATCTTTGCAAGCTCTCTCGTCGTCAGCACCGCATCAACATTGGTAATCCCGTTATTGATCATTTCAGGTCTCGTAATCTCAAACTTCTTTGCAGTGCACGGCATCACCGATACGACGAAAATATCCTTGGGATCAACCTTGATCTCCTTCGCGAAATAACTCTTGCATAATGCCCCCAGCATCATATGGGGAGATTTACATGAGGAAAGATGGTCGATTTCCTCCGGGAAGTAATGCTCGATATATTTGATCCATCCGGGGCTGCAGCTAGTAATCATAGGCAGCACCGGCGCATCGTCCTCCGGCTCAAATCCCAGTTTTCTCATCTTTTCATCATCAATCACCGTCTCTGAGTGGAGATAGCTTACAATCCGTTTTAGAAACTCGGTCCCCTCCTCCATAATGGTCAGGTCCGCAGTAAAGTTGGTATCAAAAACATAATCAAAGTTCATTTCCTTCAATGCGCTTACCATTTTACCGGTTACAATGGTTCCGGGTTCAAATCCGAATTCTTCACCCAAAGCAACCCGTATCGCAGGAGCCGTTTGTACAATGACTGTCTTTTTGGGGTCCATCAATGCATCCCATACGGCCTTTGCAGAATCCTTTTCCTTTAAAGCGCCAACAGGACAGACCGTGGTACACTGTCCGCAGTAGGTACAAGCGGCCGAGCCAAGCGGGAGCTCGCTGCCCGGACTTACTTCTGTTGCAAATCCTCTGAACTGCGGGTTTAATATGCCCACACCCTGAACTTCATTGCAAACCGTTACACAGCGCTTGCATAAAATACATTTTGAATTATCCCTCACGATGGAAGCAGATGTTTCGTCTACAAAATCCTTTGATTTTTCTCCCTCAAAGCGGGATTCATCCACCTGAATCAGTTCACCCAGCTCTTGGAATTCGCAATTCCTGTTTCGCAGGCATTTCAGACAATCCTTCGGATGATCTGACAGCATCAACTCATACAAAACCTTTCTAGCTTTTCTGACTCTCTCCGTATTCGTATGGATGACCATGCCTTCTCTGACAGTTGTAATACAGGAAGCCTGAAGATTTTTTACGCCTTCCTGCTCAACGACACAAATTCTGCATGAACCGATTTTATGAACACCCTCTAGATAACACAGGCTTGGTATCAGAATGTTGTTTTGCTTTGCCGCTTCCAGAATGGTCGTACCTTCTTCCACGGTGATTTTTTTATTGTTGATTGTAAGATTGATCATTTCCTCACCCCCTATTGTCGTCTATCGCATCGTAAGCATCTCATGGCTTCTGCGATTGCGTTCAATCGATGGAACCCTTTCGCAACCTCTTCAAAGCTGTGCTGTCTGGAATCCATATCGATATATTCCATTTTGAATCTTTCATGTTCAACCAGTTCCGAATCATCTACTGTATCCGGAAGCTCAATTGGTTCTCCAGTATTCAGTTCTCCTTTTCCGCCAAGATATCGATCGATAGCGCCCGCAGCTTTCTTTCCGTCTGCGATTGCTCGGATGACCACATCAGATCCTCTCACGACATCTCCTCCTGCGAATACGCCCGGCATCGAGGTCATCAGCGTATCTTCTTCCACCACAAAGGTTCCCATTTTGGTCACCTCTACCTCATCTTTCCTGATAAAAGGCAGGTCGGAGTATTGGCTCACGGCGGGAATCACGTGATCAACGTCAAGGAAAAACTCTGAATCAGGAACCCGTACCGGATTCTTTCGTCCGTCTTTATCAAAACCGGAGAGTTCCATTCTGACGCACTTGACCTGTTTCACACTGCCATTTCCGATAAATTTCATCGGCTCTACCAGCTCATGCACCATAATACCCTCTTCGATGGCATCTGCCACCTCTCTTTTGTCTGCGGGCATATCCTCCAGCTTCCTCCGGTACAAAACATGAACCTCATCAGCTCCGATTCTAACAGCGACTCTGGCTGCGTCGATTGCGGTATTTCCTCCTCCGATTACCGCTACAACCCCGTCGAGAGAGGTAACCCTTCCAAGATTGACGTCCTTCAGGAAATCAAGTCCGTGATAAACCCCGGGCAGCTTTTCTCCTTCCACGCCGATCTTTCTTGTAAATTGCGTCCCCGTAGATATGTAAACCGCATCATGCTTTCTCTTGAGCCGGTCAAATGTGATATCCTTTCCCACTTCCATATCTGTCTTAATCTCTATGCCAACCTGCTTGATTGCATCGATCTCCCGTTTCAGGACTTCTTTCGGCAGCCTGTATTCCGGAATTCCAAAGAGCAATACGCCTCCTGCAACAGGCTGGGATTCGTATACGGTCACATCATAGCCCAGTCTTCCGAGATAATATGCGCAAGTCAAGCCGGACGGACCGGCGCCGACGACACCCACGGATTTAAATTTTTTCGGAAAGACCAAATCGGTAAAGGGCTCGTGACTCTTCATGGCTTCATCCGCCGCGTAGCGTTTCAGATCTGCGATCGCCAGCGGTTCATCCAGCTGTCCTCTCCTGCACTTGCTCTCGCAGGGGTGGGTACATACTCTGCCGCAGACGGAAGGGAAAGGATTCTCCTGACGGATCAGATTATATGCGTCCTTGACTCTCCCAGCAGCGATCAGGGAAACATATCCCGGTACGTTGACATTTGCCGGGCAGGCATTTTCACAGGGTGAGATAAATAATTCGGAACAGACTCCCGCTCTGCAGTATTTCTGGCGAATATGTTCATCGTACTCGTCTCTGAAATATTTAATCGTGCTAAGTACTGGGTTCGGCGCTGTCTGTCCGAGACCGCAAAGTGCGGTATCTTTTACCGCTTTCCCGATTTCCTCCAGCAGTTCTACGTCGCCTTCCTGCCCTTGCCCCGTAGTAATTCTCTCAAGAATCTCCAGCATCCTCTTTGTACCCAGCCTGCACGCAACACACTTGCCGCAGGATTCCTCCTGCACAAATTCCATAAAGTACCTGGCTACATCCACCATACAGGTGTCTTCATCCATACAAATCAGTCCGCCTGAACCCATGATCGCACCAAGTTCCACAAGAGAGTCATAATCGACAGGGGTATTCAAATGGGCCGGCGTGAGGCACCCTCCGGAGGGGCCTCCGGTCTGCGCCACCTTGAACCGCTTTCCCTTTGGTATCCCGCCGCCGATATCGTAGATGATTTCTCCAAGGGTCAACCCCATGGGAACCTCGATCAAGCCTGTATTATGGATATCTCCCGCAAGGGCAAATACTTTCGTTCCCTTGCTTTTTTCTGTTCCCAGCCCGGCAAACCACTCCGAGCCGTTGCGGATGATGATGGGGACGTTGCCAATTGTCTCGACATTATTGATAACTGTGGGTTTTCCGAACAGACCCGATTCAGCAGGGTACGGGGGTTTTTGTTTCGGTTCACCCCTCCTGCCTTCCACAGACCCCATCAGCGCGGTCTCTTCTCCGCATACAAAGGCACCGGCGCCGATTCTGATTTCGATATCAAAATCAAAGCCGCTTCCAAAGATATCTTTGCCCAGTATATTTCTCTCCCGTGCCTCATTGATAGCATATTCCAGACCCTCAAGCGCCAGGGGATATTCCGCTCTAATATAGACATAGCCTTTACTGGCGCCGATGGCATATCCGGCAATTGCCATCCCCTCCAGAACCAGATGTGGATTTCCTTCCAGAAGACTTCTGTCCATAAAGGCTCCCGGATCTCCTTCGTCTGCGTTGCAAATGATATATTTCTGGTCGCTTTTGGATTTTGCGGCAAGCTGCCATTTTACTCCCGTTGGGAAACCGCCGCCGCCTCTTCCTCTCAGTCCGGATTGTTTTATTTCACCGATCACCTGCTCCGGAGTGAAGTTTTTAACGGCTTTTTCAAGGGAATAGTAACCGTCGTGGCCGATATATTCGTCCATCGAACGATAATCAATCATCCCGCAATCTCTCAGAACAACCTTGTTCTGTCCTTTAAAAAAGTCAATGTCCTGCATATAGGGAACTCTTTGACCGGTATTTCTATCGGCGTAGCAGCAGTCTTCCACGATCTGGCCGTCCAGCAGGTGATTCTTTACGATTTTCTTCATATCTTCCGGTTTCAGCTTACAGTAAAAAACTCCTTCAGGCAGTACGCTCATTCTCGGACCGACGTCACAGATGCCGATACAGCCGGTAAGGCTCAATTCTACGGAGGACATCAGTCCTTCTTTCTCCAGTTCATTGATCAGCGCGTCTCTGACCTCTTTGCAGCCCGAAGAGACACATCCTGACCCGGAGCATAAAAGCAGTCTGTGTTTTAATTGTTCCTCCTTCTTTAAATATTCTTTTTTTACAAGATCAAGGTCCTTTACGGTCCTTATTTTATTATTCATATCTTTACTCATCTCGCTTCACCGCCTTTTAATACGTCTTTAAAATTTGCTGAATCTTATTGGCGTTCACCCTTTTATATATTTTTCCGTTAATGCTGATTACCGGCGAAAGACCGCACGCACCCAAGCACCTCATTACCTCAAGAGAAAATTTACGGTCCTCTGTGGTTTCTCCCACATCGATCCCCAGATTTTCTTTCAATTTTTCGAGAATCTTTTTTCCGCCTCTGACGTAGCAGGCTGTTCCCAGGCAAACTTTAATGGTATTCTCCCCTTTGGGCCTGGTTGAGAAAAACGAATAGAAGGTAACGACGCCGCTCACTTTCGAAATTGGCAAATCCATTTGTTCCGCTATAAACTTCTGTACCTCGTAAGGCAAAAATCCAAATATCGTCTGAGCCATATGAAGAATCTGGATCAAATTGCTTTCCCGCTTTTCGTAATCGTCAATGATCCGGGACAGCAGCGCATATTGTTCGTCTTCATTCAGCTCATGACATTTGCATTCATGATTCAGCTGTGACATTACAACACCTCCATTTTTTAGCCTCTAAAAAAATATTTGTTTGATATTTATCTAACATTTAGCAAGACCTATGCCATACGCTTACAGATTGATTTTTCACCGATTCTAAATCCGGCTTGTTTTCTTTAATGCATCAACGCATCCGATACGGTTTGTCCCCTTTTACCTCCTACCCCCTGAAGCACCTCGAAATTGCAGGGTATCCTTTTTCAAAAAAATAATGCGGCAGTGCATTAAAGATGCACTGCCGCATTAAAGCTTCGGCTATGTTCATTTTTTCTGTACTTCTAACTGTTTTAACTTTCTCACAATTGTCGATTGATTAACGCCCAAAGCCTCCGCCATTTTATATGTATTGCCGTAAACCTTGTAGGCATTGCTGATAATCTGCTTTTCCACCTCTGAAACAGCATCCTTGAGCGGCAGAATATTGTTCACGATGATCTGACCGCTCTGTGCTCTGGCGCTTTCCTTAACATAAGGAGGAATATCTCTGGAGGATATCTCTGAATCCTTTGAAATAACAATGATCCGCTCAATCAAATTCTCCAGCTCCCTGACATTTCCCGGCCAGTAGTAGCTCCCAAGAATCGCAGGTACATCGGGGCCGAATTCCTTCTGACTGCCGTATAACTTATTGAAGACATCCAAAAAATGATAGGCGAGAGGAATAACGTCTTCTTTACGATCTCTCAGCGGCGGGATGTAGATCGATATCACATTGAGACGATAATAGAGGTCTTCCCGGAATTTCCCTTCATCCACCATTTTTTTTAAGTCGTTGTTTGTAGCGGCTATGATCCTGACATCGATGGATTCACTCTTTGAAGACCCGATCCTCCTGATATTTTTATCCTGAATGACCTGAAGAAGCTTCACTTGCATGGATAAAGGCAGATCACCGATTTCGTCAAGGAAGATGGTACCGCTGTTGGATTCCTCGAAGAATCCGATTTTCCCATCTTTCTTTGCCCCTGTAAAGGCACCGTATTCATATCCAAAGAATTCAGATTCCAACAGATTTTCTGGTATCGCACCGCAGTTCACCTTTACAAACGGGCCGTCTTTTAAATAGCTTAGATTATGAATCAATCTGGCCACCACATCCTTGCCGACGCCGGTTTCCCCCAGCAACAGTATCGTTGACTTGAACTTTGCTGCTTGAGCGGCCAGTTCCATCACTTTGCCGAATTCCTTGCTTTCGGTTATAATGCCTGAATATAAAGAAGTTTCCTTATCGTTTTTCCTCAGCACATTATGGGTCAGTCTGCTTAATTCCTCGATATCCCTGATATTGGTCACCACGCCGAGCAGTTCATTCTTTTCCCGGTAGATGGGATTGCCCGTGGCAATGAACTTTCTGCCATTTTTACATTCCTGCAAAAATGTGACCCTTCTCTTTTCTTTTAAGGCCAGCAGCGCCGCAGAAGGATAAACGGTTCTGCTGTATTCCAGCTCTTCTTCCGTTTCTGGCAATTCCCGGATGCCCACCATATTGCGCCAGGCAGAGTTCGCTTTCATAATTCGCCCGGACGCATCACAGGCGATCATGCCGTCATAAGAGGATTCAAAAATGGCGTTCAGCTGCTCATTCAGATCGTTTACTGTATCGAAGGCGTCGCTGAGCTGAATATAACATTTACTTTTCTGAGAGAGAAGATACGGAATGCACATTTCCACTTCGGCAATTCCCTGATAAACAGCAATGGCTTTTTCTCGGCAGGAGCTGTATCCGCAGGCACCGCAGTTCAGTTCATCCTCTTCTTTGAACTTGTCAATCCTTGCAAGGATTTCCCTGATGCTTTCTTCACTTGGCTGGCTCAACGGGATCATTCTATTGTGAAATCTCCTGCCCACATCAATATTGCATTGCTCAACAAAAAAAATTTCATTGGGAAGTGGATGACTTCTTCCTATAAAATCGGCAATGATCTTGCGTCTTTCCTGAATCAACAGATCATTCTCCATGAAGGCTCCGTCGATACAGCCTCGGCAGCTTAATACGTCGTAGAGTTGAAATTCCTGCTCGCCTTTTCGATCTGACCGCTCGATGTGTTTGATCAGTTCAATGCAGTTTTCAATTCCGTCACAGGAGTTCAGTCTGTCTTCTGAAAATCTGTCTTTATAGTTTGAAATAATTCCCCCTGAAAAAGGGATCTGTCTTCCCTTTGGAGAAGCAGTATAATACGGAACAGATTCATATTCCGTATTGTTTTTATCTGTTTCAATCGCTGCGAACATTTTTTTTATTTCCTCAAAGGTTAGCGCAGCATCGATACATCCGGCATATTGTTCCTGCATAATTTCATCTTTTTTAGCGATGCACGGACCAATAAAGACAATTCGTATTTCCTGCTCTTTATATTTTTCTCTGATCATCCGCCCGGTAACGATCATAGGAGAGCTGACGGGAACAAGATTTGCAATGAGATCAGGATAATGTTTTTCGATCAGACTGACCAGGGTAGGGCAGGGAGAACTGAGCAGAATTCTGTCGGCATTCGCTTCGGCATAATCCGCTGTTGAGTCGATCACGGCTTCGGCTCCCACGGCAGTTTCCCAGACTTCATCAAAGTTCAGCAATCCAAGGTTTCGGACAACCTGCTCAGGAGCAAGAGGATAAAGGCCTGCTACATAGGAAGGCGCAAGTAACGCAATTGTCTTCTTCCCGGATTTCAGCATGGTTTCCGCAGCGGGAATATAATTTTTGATTTTCTTTGCCTTGCGAGAGCAGTGCTTCACACAATTGCCACATTGAATACAGCGGGTTTGAATCACTTCCGCCTTGCCGTCTTTGATTCTCACCGCTTTCACCGGACAGTTTCTTACGCAAGTATAACACTGTTTGCATTTGGAGCTATCTGTCACAATAACGGAGTCGGGCACAATCTCACCTTCTAACATTGAATGATTAGCTGAGTCTATCGATTCCGATTGAAAATATCCGCGTTTGGATCATTATACTACTGATTGGGATTTTTTTGAATCCCCTTTGTAAGGAATATTACCTCAGCCACCTGTCAGATAACTTGCAAAAAGCATCAAATTCAACACCGTCAGGATCACTGCAATCGACCAAAGCAGGATATTGTGAATCAAGGTATTCTTATATTTTCCCATCACCTTCCCGGACGAAGTGAGATAGATCTGTAAAAACACCGTAATCGGCAGCTGAATGCTCAGAAACATCTGGCTGTAGATCAATCCCATAAAGGGGTCTCTGATAAAAAATATCGCAAGAGTGGCAATCAATAGAATGCCGACCACACCGACTTTGGTATGTCTGTCTTTAATATCGTACGGTTCCCCGAAAATCCCGGCAAAGATTGAACCACCGGCCATTCCTGCGGTCATGGTGGATGATATCCCTGAAAAAAGCAAGGCGATACCAAAGACAAGCGCGGCAAGATTCCCCACCACAGGCGCCAGCATATGCTGCGCCTGCTCCAGTTCTTCTACTTTGATATGGTTTACGAAAAACGTGGTTGCTGCCAGAATGATCATGGCGCTGTTGATACCCCAACCGATGATCATGGAAAACAAAGTGTCCAGAAACTCATAATTCAGTTGTTTCTTAATCACAGATTCGTCTTCAAGGTTCCATTGCCTGCTCTGAATCACCTCGGAATGCAAGAACAGATTATGAGGCATCACAACCGCTCCCAGAACAGACATAATAATCGGCATCGATCCTGCCGGAAACTGGATCGTCGTCCAGCCATGGGCCGCCTCCATCCAATCAACATGTACCATATTCAGCTCATAGAGGAATGATATTCCGATGATTGACACAAAGCCCACAATCCACTTTTCCAGCTTCTGATAGGTGTTCGTGAAAAGCATAAACAGAATCAAAATCAAAACACAGACAGCACCCAGCTTCATCGGAAAGCGAAATAGCAGGTTTAACGCAATGGCGCCTCCGAGAATTTCAGCCAGTGCAGTGGAAACTGCAGCTGCCAGCCCCGTTGATAAAATTAGTTTAGAAGCCCATGGCTTTAAATGTCTGCTGGCGGCCTCCGACAAACAGTCACCAGTTACGATTCCAAGATGCGCTACATTATGCTGCAGTAAAACCAGCATAAGCGTGGACAGGGTCACCATCCACAAAAGCTTGTACCCGTATTCAGAACCCGCCGCAATATTGGAGGCCCAGTTGCCCGGGTCGATGAATCCAACCGTGACAAGTAAACCCGGACCGATATATCCAAGCAATTCTCTTATTCCAAAATTCGGTTTATGGCCCTTTGTGTTCAATATCGTTTTCAGGAACATGTATCAATCGCCTCTAATCTATCAAACTTTCCTATGCTTTCTTTCTTCTTGCAAATATCGCATGCAGAATAATCAGGATCGAAATAATCGGCGTCAGCAGAGCTGAGCCTACGCCGTTCTGAACCAACAGAAGACTTTTTTAATTTCCGTCATTTGATTTATTCCTTTGCTTTTTAGGTTATCCGTCATCATGCCAAAATAGGACCTACTTCCTTTCCAATATCCAGCACTCCTCTATGACAGTTTGTCCCCAGTCGCTGTTTTCACGTGTATTCTTAATTCGAAAGCCCTTTTGCTCGTATAAATGCCGTGCTGCCGACAGTTTGCTGAAGGTCCATAAAAAAACATGCTTGTATTCTTTCTCTATGCAGAAATTCAATGCCAGATCAATCAGCTGATGTCCCGCTCCCTTACCGCGAAGCTCCGCTTCAATGAAAAAAAATCTTAATTGTGCCGTTGATTGCTCCGTATGAGTTATCGCGATACAGCCTGCCGGAATACCGTTATATTCTAAAATATACATACAATCTCTTTCACTGTCAAATTGGTTTATGAAGCGGTGAACGCCGTCTCTTAAGTAAGACTTCCATTGGTCTGATTTGAAACCGTACTCAAGTTCATACAGTTTCATTTGACCTGATATGACAAAGTCAATATCTGCATCCGTATAGTGTCTGATTTGGACGGCAGTGGTTGCCTTTATAAGATATTTCTTGATGAGCTCCATAGCCGCGCAGATTTCATTGCATTCTTTCTCATTCAATGGTTCAAGAAGATGCCGAATTTGAGAATTTGATCTTTCCGTCAGTATCTGAATTGTCTCCAAACCTTTTTTTGACAGCTTCAAATCCTTCGTGCGGCTGTCCTCCTTCGATACTTCCTTTATAATCAAGCCATCCCTTTCAAATCTGGCGATAACTCTACTCAAGTAACTTTTGTCAATATTCAATCTGGTTGATAAAGTATGCGCCAGGCAAGAACCGATTTCGTTCAATTCAAATAGGATTCTGGCTTCCGTCAGCGAGTGCCCCGAGTTCAAAATATGTTTCTCCAGTAATCCCAGAATATTTGTATAATAGCGATTAAACCTCCGTATATCGTCGATCAATTGTATCTCCTTACACATCAGCATTCCCTCCATTAAATTAGTTGACTATGTCCATCAATTACAGTTTATTCCTTTTGTGGACTTTGTCAACTCGTTTCCCGTCTTTTTTCCCGGGAACATGATCGGTAAGCACGGGACAAGCGCCTCGGCAATAGCACAGATACAGGCTGGCTACCGAAGCATACTCGGCACTCACTTTGAACGGCGAGGTGTGCCGCACTTCACTTCTAATACGGCCTTTGCATAATTGAACAAAAGCCTGCCCTAAAGAAATAAGGGCAGGCTTCTTTAAGCAGGTACTTTCTTATCTGTTCCATGTATGAAAAGGACACGTCTTGATATGATCGTCGACGATGCCGACTGCTTGAAGAAAGGAATAAATAATTACCGGGCCGACAAATTGGAATCCCAGCTTCTTCAGGTCCTTGCTGATTCGCTCGGAAAGTTCAGATTTGGCCGGAATCTGTTTATCGTGATCCCAGTTGTTAACGATTGGTTTATCATCCACATAGCCCCACAAAAAGCTTGAAAAGCTTCCGTATTCTTTTTCAAGCTTGATGACTGCCAAAGCATTGTTTCTGACTGACCTGAGCTTTAATCGATTCTTAATTACGTTGTATCGTTCCTTGATCGTTTCAATTTCCTCATCGGTCAGACCAGCGCAATAAGAAAGATCAAAATTGTGAAAGGCCTTTCTGTACTCTTCTCGTTTCGCAAGTACGGTGTTCCATGATAATCCGGCTTGCGCCCCTTCCAAGATGAGCATTTCAAACAGATACCTATCATCATAGCTGGGTACACACCATTCATGGTCATGGTACAAGACCATCTTTTCATTCTTTCCAGGCCATAAGCATCCCGTCATATAATTTGCCTCCTGTATTGAAAATTTCTTAGCTGTCTGATTTCTGCATACATCTCATATCATACCAGCCGGGACTTTGAAAGATTCTAAGATCAAATTCAGGAATGACTGCCATGATATGGTCAAAGATATCCGCCTGTATAGCTTCATAGCTCACCCATTCAGTCTCATTCAGAAAGACATAAACCTCAATGGGAAGTCCTTTTTCCGTCGGATCAAGCTGTCTTACCATCCGTGTCATACCCTTGTGTACCTTGGGATGATTTTTCAGATAGTTCACGATATAAGCGCGAAAGGTTCCGATGTTTGTGAGGTGCCTTCCATTTGCCATATTGGCTGAGTCGATATCATTGTTTTGATTATAGGTTCCTATTTCTTTTTCCTTATTTTCAATATAATCCTTAATGTATTGAATCTCTTTATACCGATCCAGCATCTCCTCATCACAAAACTTGATGCTTGTCATATCCAAATTAATTGCACGTTTGATTCTTCTTCCTCCCGATTCCTCCATCCCCTTCCAGTTTTTAAAGGATTCGGAAACAAGAGCGTTTGTCGGGATCGTTGTGATAGTTCGATCCCAATTCTGTACCTTAACAGTGTGAAGAGAGATTTCGATCACTTCACCGTCGGCTCTATATTGCGGCATCTCAATCCAATCGTCAAGCTGCACCATGTTGTTCGCGGACAACTGAAGCCCTGCCACAAATCCAAGGATTGAATTCTGAAAAACTAATAAAAGTACTGCCGTTGCAGCGCCGATACCACTTATTAAAAGCAAAGGAGAGCGATCCATCAGCGCAGAAATAATGATGATAATCCCAATCGCAAAGGCACCGATCTTAACTACCTGAAGATATCCTTTGATCGGTCTCATCTTTGAAACCTCGTAATTTTTATAGATATCGTCCACGCTGTCCAACAGTTTATCCAACGCTAATAGGACCGCTAAAACGATATAACAAAATGCGATACGCTGAATCCAGTCCTGAAAGGATGGGAACACCGGAGCGAACGAGTGGATCACGAAAGCGGGAACAATGCTTGTGATCCGCTCAAACACACTGTTTTTCAGTAAAATCTCACCCCATCGGCTTCTGCTTTTTGAAATAAAGGAACGCAGGACCCTCAGTACAATTTTTCTTGCGACCAAATAAGCCAACGCACTGATCAGAATAATGATCACAGCCGCGAAAAAGTTCGATATATAAACGGATAATTCTTCATTCATCCCATAAGAAACCAAATATTGGGATATTATTTCTACCATATTTTCTCTCCTCTTCTTCAGTTTTCCTAAAAGAGCTTCGCCCAAACCAACAGAAGGCATACGCCTTTATCATCCATTTTATATCATTGAATAGCCTTGCGCAACTTTATGACCGATTTTGTTGAAAAAACCCAAAAGAGCACCGGTTCTCTTTTGGCTGCATAAAATGCACTGAAAGGAGTTGATTGAATTGAAGGAAAGGGAATATGACCGGCAGAAGGCAGTAGCATATGCTCATACATGGGCCTACGGACGAAATCCTCGATATTACGATTTTGAACTGCTCGGAGGAGACTGTACAAATTTTGCATCACAAGTGCTTTATGCCGGAGCCGGAATTATGAATCCAACTCCAACCTTTGGCTGGCATTACTATAGCTTGCACAAGCGGACCCCTTCCTGGACAGGCGTTGAATATCTGTATCGGTTTTTGGTAAAAAACCGCGGAGTGGGCCCTGTCGCTATAGAGACGGATATCTCACATGTTGTGTCAGGTGATCTCGTTCAGCTCTCCTTTAACGGATGGTCCTTCGCGCATTCCCCCGTCATCGTATCCGTGGGCGAAGACCCGTCTCCTTCAAATATCCTCGTAGCCGCCCACACCTATGATTTTGATAACCATCCGCTTGACAGCTATACGTATATTCGACAGCGGTTTCTGCATATTACTCACGTTAATATTTGGTGATTCAGAACGTTTTCTATTACTTTGCTTCTGGTGATTTCAACGCCTTTTCAATTTCTTTGACACTCTTATACAGAAACTCATTGGCCGGGACGCAGATACCATGCTTCTTTGCAAGGTCTCTGACCGCCCCTGCAAACATCTCTACCTCGGAAGGTTTTCGATTGATCCGGTCCTGTCCCATAGAAGGAGTACCTTCCGGGCTCAGAGTTCTTAAGATATCCAGATAGTGATTCAGATCCCTTTCCGACAAGGCTACTCCTTCTGCATTGGCAAGTGCAATCACTTCTCTCATGGCCGCTATCATGGTTCTGTTGGGTTCCCCCTCAGCCAATACGCCTGCGTAGGTAGTACCATAAACCATGCAGGTCTGGTTTACGCCGACATTCAGCATAAATTTTCCCCACAGGCGGTACAGCATGTCTCCTTCTACCGTATAGTTCAATTTAATTTCACGAAAGAAGTCCACCACAGAATCCAGATTTGCTTTCTGACTATCATCCGTAATTCCGATCAGAAGTTCTCCGGTTGTTGTATAGTTCAGCTCATTTCCGAATTTCATGGCGTCCATTCCCTGTGCTACGGAATAGATTAATTTATTCATTCCAAATTTCTCACCGATGATCTGTTCACTGGTGATTCCGTTCATGACAGATAAAATGATGGTATCCGCTCCGATACAGCCTTTCATTGTTGCCAGCGCCTCCTGCAGCCCTGTATATTTCACTGCCACAATCACCAGATCCGCTGGCTTTGCTTCCGTATCCAAAGTTATTTGAAAATCAGTCTTTGTTCCATTACAGTAAAACGCCTGATTTTTATATTTATCATAACGTTTTTTTCCCATGACAAATTCCACTGTGTCTTTTCCGCAGCGGTCAGCAATATGCTTTCCAAACAAAAGACCCAGCGCACCCATTCCGATCACGCTTACTTTCTTAATTTTATTTCTTTCCATGAAGCTCTCCTGTTTCACGACGAATTGAAAATCAAAATATATCTACAATCTCGCATCCGGTTCCGCCTTCTGATTCGTCCATCGCGGAGAATGTCACTTTACTGATTGAAATCTTGCCAGAAATTTGCTCTCCCCGGTGCAGCTGATTCAGCTGATCTTCTGTCAAAATCTCCTCTGCATTTAAAACATACATGTCATAAAGGCCAAATTCATAGGTAAAGCCTGACGGAAATCGGATTATAATCGTATCACCAAACGTATAACTGTCTTGAACCTTCACCATATAATCTCCATATGCATCATCGATAGTAATAGATCCTAATATTACCGCGCACCCCGTTAGATCAAAACTGACCTTGTCTCCTCCATTCTGGTAACTTAAGTTTTCCAGAGTCATACCGCCAACTTCATCACCGTCCTGCAGATTCTCAATTAAATATCTTTTGTGATCTTGTGATGGCTCATCAATGTCTTCACCTGGAGCCATCAGATCTTCTTTCATAAATGTGCCGGAAGCACTGTCATAAGTATATTTTACTTTTTCTATCAACGATTTTTCTTCCGTTGCATAATCCTCTTTTTCTGCTGTGTAGACGAACTCCGTAAGCGGCCCTTCAATTGTTCCGGTTATCGCATATCCGTCAGGCATGGATAAAACATCCTCCATAACGATGGAAACTCCGATCGGAACAAGTCCCTCTCCGTTATAATCCATAAGATTCAAAGTTTTGAACTTTATGCCCGAACCTCCTGCTTGCTGTACGATGGTAACAAATCCGTCCTGAAGCGATACCTCATTTTTATATTTCGCCAGCATGATGTCTGATGGAACTATCTGAAGTTCACCGTGATCTACTGATATTACGATAGCCCTTTCCAGCTTACCGTCGCCGTAAGTTGTTGTATAAACGACATCATCCCGACCATCCTTCGTCACGTCAAGATAGTAAGCGTTCCATTTATTAAAATCCTCTGCTGTATATTGATCAGGAAAGCTTTTATTGATAAAATCGTATACAACAGCTGTGTTCCTAATATCTATATCCGTGCTTATATCAGGTCCTTTTGCTGATTTTGTATCCTGCTCTGGCTCATCTGAATTCCTTTCTTCCGATACGTTCTTTGTATTTTCTGTTTTGGGTTCATCACTTTTTTGTTCTTCTGCTGCATTTGCGCATCCACCTGCTAAGATTGTAATACAAATTAATATTAAGATTGCTATGTTTCTCATAATAACTCCTTCAAACAAACTTTCTACAACGCTTTTAGCTTACGACTCAGTTTTATTTCCTCCAGGCTTTCACTTGCATCCATTCGGAGCAATTCAATCTGATGCTTTTTCAGAATTCTTTCTTTGATTTCATCCTCTTGCATTTTCGAATGTTTTTTCTTAAAATCATACTCGTCCGTTTGAATTGCCAATACCGGGCTGTTGTCATATTGATTATAGATTATAAAGTCCACACTTGTCAGAGGATGCTCTGCATATTGCCGTTCCTCCTCATCCAGCTTGTCATAATTCCTAAGCAATATACTGAAACGGACCGAATGGACATGCTTCAGGCTTCGCAATTCTTCCTCTTTCAGGACCTTTTCTATCATGCTGTTTACCAAACCTTCCGCCAGGAACTTCTTGTTCATCCGCTTTGATTTCGCTTCAATCAGTTTTTTAGAATATTGATTGTATAGCAAATCATAAATGGAGTTAACTTCACTGCGATTCAAATTTATGTCAACCGCTTGATACTCCACGTAGCGGACCATGTCGCCAATATTGGTTCCGTGATTTCTGAAGGATTCTTCGTTGGTGATCAGTACCAATTGATTCATCGCCCTTGATACGGTATGATTAACCAGATAAGGATCATCCTCAAAATCCAGTTTGTCGTTTCCCTGATGTGTTCTGTCAGGAACGGTTGAGAAGATCATCATTTCTTTGGCTCTGCCCTGATACCTATGTACTTCTTTTTTTCCGAAAGGTGTTTCAGATCCTATGGTATCCGATTTTTCGCCAGGTATACTGCCGCTTCTTGCCTGCTCACCTGTAACGATAACCAAAGGCAAATCTTCCACCTTAGCTTGACGTAAAGGTATCAATTCACCACCATAGTATTTCCTGTTGCAGTATTGAATAATCTTTGGATGGCAGCGATAATGCTCTTTCAGGAGAGTTCTTGAAATCGATTTTCCAAATAATGCCCCCATGGAGGAAAGAATACTGTGCTGATTGCAGTCATAGATCTCCTTGATGGCATAATCCCGAAACACTGATTCATACTTTTCTATCAGTGCGGGCTCTATCACATAGGGAAGCTGGTGCAAATCACCAACGATGACGGCGTTGCGGCAACACGAAAGAGCCAGCGCCGCTTCTGCAAGTCCAACCTGGGAAGCCTCATCGATAATTAAATAATCAAACATATAGTCCTGTGCAATATAATTTCTCAGCGCAGAAGGAGTACTCAATATAACGGGATATTCCTTTATAAATGAAGAGAACTCTTCGCGATATGTATTCTTTTCAAACACAGGGCGATTTTGCAGCTTATCCTGATAGCAATCGAAGAGTTTTGCTTCAAATAAGGTTTTCGACCTTCTCGCACAATCCAACTCCCTATAGTCGAAATCAGCCGAGACCAATTGTGCGTCAATCCTTTTTATTTTTTCGTTCAGTGAATCTATTTTCAAATCATAGAAATTTCTTTGAAACTGAAGTACAACATCAAGGTTTTTTCCCACTAAAGAGCTAAAGTCATAAAACCCGTATTTTAAAAACAAGGTAAACTTAGCAAACAAACTTAACGTTTCCTTTTTCGAAAAGATCAAAGAATTGTCTGCCAAAAACGAGATGATTTTATTATGAGAAAGATGATAAAAAGACAGACCCTCGATTTGTTCACAATTACGGTTTTCCATGTATGCTTCGTAGTGTGCTTTTTCCGTTGTATAAGCCAGCAGCTCCTGCTGTAATTGTGCCTTCTCGTTTTGAAGTTCCAAAAGCCACCGCATACCCCGCCGCAGCTTTTGAATCTTATCCCGCAGTTTTTTCTGCTCCTCTTCGGTTCGCTGCCATTGCAGCATTTCCTCAGGATAGTCCCATTGACGGCTAAAAAATGCTTCACAGCTTGACTGGTCCCCCAAAAGCGCGGTTGTGAAAAAATAATTGTCATTCATCAGCTGATCCTGCACGTCTCTGATTGCCGCAGGACTATTTGATACGATAGCTACCGTTTGATTCTGTATCAGAATACTGGCGATCATATTCAGTATCGTCTGGGTTTTACCAGTTCCGGGCGGTGTTTCCACAATGCTCATATTATTGCTCAATGCGTTCTCAACAGCCAGCTTTTGACTCAAATTAAAACAAAAAGGATAAAGGCATGTCTGCTCGATTTTGCTGCGGGCAGCGGTAAGAATCGGAGGCACATCTTTCAAATAAAAATTTAAAACGCTGTCTGAATTGATGTATCGCAATTGATCATATTGTTTTTTAAGAAAAGAAAAAGCTGCATTTAGTTTACCGTCATCCTGTAATCCGGCAATTTGCCCGAAGTAGACAAGCTCTGCTGTTTCCGGGCACTTTTCGTCAACTCGTATCTTTGTTTCATGAGAAATGATTGACGTACCGTCTTCAAAAACGACACGGAAGTACTCGCCAAAATCATAAATTGCCTTGACCGTATCAACAGGATAATGATCAAGGTATACCAGTTTGCCTTTTATATTATTTATTTTTCTTTTGCAGGGAATCATCTTCACTTGATGCGTTTTATACAGCAGCCTTTCTTCACCGTTTTGTATTTTGATAAAATTCTTGCTCTTCAAAATTTTATCTGCAGGAATTACCGTTCCGTTTGCCATGAGCAGGATATTTTCACAATGCTCGCTGTACTGCATAACTAACTCAATTGACACATGATTTAGGCTGTATTTTTGTGGCTGGTCAGAATCGCTGAATATGATGCTGTACTCCGTCGGCAGCTTTTTTATACTTGTAATCTGTGCAGTCCTATCGCTTCCCTCTAATATGATAATATATTCTCTTTCGTTCATGCACTCACCTGAATTCAATCAATTAGCAATCCCCTCCACTGGGGCCATCCTCCTTCAGCAGAGTTGTTTGCCTGAGTCTATATTAATTTATTTATAGCGACTATGTCAACGTTGATCATAAAACGTCGAAAAGAAGAAAAAGATACGCGGATTTACCTGCGTATCTTTTCCTGTCAATTATGGAAGTAAACCTATAAAAACGGTCAGGAGTGGCTTCTCTCATTTATCAAAAGTTTTTCTTCCATCGTATACATGATGAACCGCTTCATTCAGGCATAATCAACCTGTAAGAAAGCTCAGGCATCCAGAAGATCGGGCAGCCAGCTTACAATCCCGGGGAACAGCATAAGGAGCGCTACCATACCAAGAATCATAATGATAAAAGGAATAACACCTTTGTATATTTCTCCGATCGTAACTCCCTCCGGCGCAATTCCCTTGATGTAAAACAGCGCGTAAGCAAACGGCGGGGTCAGGAAAGAAGACTGCAGTAGAACAATGATCAGCATACTTGCCCACAATGTATTGAATCCAAAGGACTCTAATATAGGCATAAAGATCGGAACAACAATTAATAAAATTCCAACCCAGTCAATCAGCATTCCAAGAATAAACACAAGGAAGAGGACTGCAAAGAGCGAACCCCAGGGTCCGATCCCAAGATTCAGGATAAAGTTACTTAAAACTTTATTTGCTCCGATCCCAAAGAATACAGATGTAAAAATATTGGCTCCTACTGCAACGAACATTACCATTGCACTGGTTTTCAGCGCGCTGGCGCCTGCGTTGAACATCACTTCTTTCGTCAGCTTTCGGTATGCAAGCGCTAAAACGATTGAGCCGAAAGCTCCCGCAGCAGATGCCTCTGTCGGTGAGCAGACTCCAAACAAAATCAATCCCAGCACCATAAAGATGATGAATAGAAACGGTACAAAGGCCTTGACTCCTTCAAGAACGGAATAATGCTCCTCTGCTTCCTCATAATTCGTTTTAACAATTGCATCCTTTTTTACATGAACATAAATAATGACATAGATCAGATATGCAACCGAAAGGATCAATCCGGGTACAATTGCGGCAGAGAACAAATCTACAACTGAGATGTTTGCCATCGGTCCAAAAAGAACCAGCATAATGCTGGGCGGAATCAGGATGCCCAATGTTCCTCCGGCTCCGACTATACCAGTTGCCAGGCTGTGATTATAGCGTCTATTGATCATAGCCGGCAGTGCCAAAAGCCCCATTGCAGTAACCGACGCTCCTACTACTCCTGTACATGCCGCAAACATGGTGCAAAGAAGGATTGTAGCAATACCAAGTCCGCCTTTTACATTCTTCAGCCATTGATTTAATACACCGAAAGCCTTATCCGCCACCCCTGAGGCTTCCAGCATGCTTCCCATAAATATGAATAGAGGGATCGCAACATATGTATAATTGGAGAATACACCAAAAGTCTTTGATGCCAGCATGGTGATTGCTGCAGGTCCCCATCCGAAGTATCCGAAGACAAGTCCAAGTCCGGCAAGTGTAAACGCAATGGGGAATCCCATGAATACACCTACAAAGATGCCTACGAACATCAATAATGTCATTAATTCAATACTCATCATTTTTTATCAGCCTCTTTCTTTTTCTTAAATAGCGGCTTGATCGCCTGCCAAAACTCTACGACTCCCTGCAACAGTAAAATAATAATACTGATCAGCATAATCAGCTTCCAAGGCCATAATTCCGGTCTCCAGTTTGTATTCGGAGAAGTTTCGTTCATTAGCAAGGACTTCATAAAATAGTTGTATGATGAATACGTAAGTAAAATCATTACAGGGAAGAAGAATACCAAATAGGAAATCAAGTCCATAATGGCTCTTCCCTTCTCCGGCAGCATCTGCCAGAAAATGTCCGCTTTTACATGGCCGCCGGTATGCAGGCAATACGCGCCTCCAAGAAACGTGAACGTACCGAACAGCATCCATGTCATATCATAAACCCAGTTTGTAGGCGATAAGAATACATATCTTCTTACGACCTCATACATAATTACAGCAACCAAGGGATATACGACCCATAAGGCAATGTTGAAAACCTTATGATTCAATGTCGTTATTGCATTGCCGCTTTTTCTAAGCAAATTCATTTTAAGCACACTCCTTCGTTATATAAGAGCTGCAAGGGGAATCACAGAATTGAATTCCCCCTGCATCAATCACTCATTAAGAATGATTTTGAATTTATTCAAATGCCCACTCAGGATATGGAATTTCCAGTCCTTTTTTATAAGCTGCAATCTTCTTGATATAAGCAACCTGGGATTCTCTGATCTTCTTGAAGGATTCGCTTTCCGCCATTTTTTCTTCAAAATATTTATCAGTCCAATCCTGCAGAGTTGCAATCATGCCATCAGACATCTGCACTAAAGTAATGCCCTGGTCTTCGAAGTACTGCATGGAGTCAATATTCTTCAATGTTGTATCCGACATCATTTCCATCACGTTCGCCTTACATGCTTCTTCAACAACTGTCTTGAGATCATCAGGAAGAGCGTCCCACTTTTGCTGATTGATCATCAGTTCCTGAGTTGCACAAGGCTGGTGGAATCCGGGTCTTGTATAGTATTTCGCAACATCCTGGAATCCAAAGGTCTGATCGAGAGCAGGAATGGAATATTCACCGGCGTCGATTACGTTTCTCTCCATTGATGAAATAATTTCCGAACCGGAAATGAATGCCACGGAAACTCCGTTGTTTGCAAGGACATTACCCATTACAGGCATGATTCTGATCGTCTTTCCAAACAAGTCGTCAATTTCACTGATCGGCTCATTGGACCATAAGAAGTCTTCCATGTCATGGGTTCCTGCGAGAACCAGATGTGAGTTCATGCCGTATTGATCAACCAACTCTTGCCAAAGCTCAAGTCCGCCGCCCTCATATAGCCATGTTACCATATCGCGGGGATCGGAGAATGTTCCGGGCGTTGAACAGAACAGGGGGAAAGCTTCGTCAATACCTGACCACAAACCAGCATAGCCAAATTCTGCATCCAGGATACCGTCACGAACCGCTGTGGGTGCTTCGCCGACAGGTACGATGGAGTCGGCTCCATACCAGTCGATTACCAATCTTCCGCCTGACATTGCAGTTATTTTCTTTGCTAATGCTTCACCATACTGATCATAAAGGGTACCGGCAGGCGTATATCCCTGGACCTTCCATGTAATCGTCTCAGCGTTTTGCGGAGTATTGCCTTCTGATAAAGTACCACTGTTTCCACATCCCACCATAAGTGTTCCAAGCAATATCAAACATAGTAAAATACTGATTCCTTTTTTCATTATTTTTTCCTCCTATTATTTGATAGAATTAATTATATTTAAACAGTTATCTGCTTAAATCGACATATATATTTTAACTTCACCACCATCGCCAGACAGAGACAACATGACGGTTCCTCTCTATCTGATACTTTGCTTTCTCTATTTTCCCCTTATCGCACAAGGGAGAATGAAATCATCCCCCCTAAAATGCAATCGGGATCCATGAAGAGGAAAAAGAAAAAAGGCATTACGGTTTCAGCAGTGGCAGAAATTCCTTTATTAAATCAAACTCATTCACACATTTTGCAGCTTCCGCCCGCTTGACAAGTTCAACCACTTTGTCGTTAAACGGAGTGGGTATGCCATACTGCCTACCTGTTTTACAGACGAGTCCGTTGATATGGTTGATTTCAGTGGCTCTTCCCTTTTCCAGATCCTGAAGCATGCTGGCCTTCGAGTTGTAATGCTGGCCCCATACCTCGCGATAAATCGGAATTTTATTGTTTACGTCATCATTTGATGACAATTCCAGCAGTTCATAGTCATGACCCTGCATCTTAACCATCTTTACTCCGCAAGCATGGGCACTTTTGATTACCTCGTCTGCGATATGAGCAATACATTGTATCGCGATTTCATCATCCAGTACACGACCGAAAATACAACCCAGTGCCGCTGACATCCCGCTAAAAGTCGCATTCATCAGAAGCTTTGACCATCGTACGCCCATCAGGTTATCCAAAACGATGGTATTACCCACTCCATTGAGCAGTTCCTGCGCCTGTAAAAGCCTTTTCGATACCTTTCCATCCAGGCTGCCGATATCAAATGCAAACGCATCAAGAACCTTTTTTGTCGTGCACAGCTCGGAAACTCCCGGCTCAAGCCAGGTTGCTCCAAATCCAACGGTTCCTCCTGCGGTTCGTTCACTGCCTACATAGCTAGCAATTTCATATTCCGGAATGCCGTTTTGCAATGTAAGAACCAGGCTGTCTCCGTCAATATGTTCCAGCACTTTTTTTAGAACAACATCATTCGTCGTCTGCTTTGTCAGAATGATAACTAAATCGTACACGCCTTCCATTTCCTCAGGCAATATCGCCCGTACAGGTACCGTTTCTTCCATATGCCCTATGATTCTGGCCCCTTTTTGGTTCAGCGCGTCAACATTTGCTTGAAAAGAATCTACCAAGTCCACCTGACTGCCGCTCTTTGCGATCAACGCACCGGTAATTGTCCCAATTGAACCAGCTCCCATAATTGCTGTTCTTAACTCACTCATTTCGTTCTCTCTTCCTTCGAATTACTATTTTACTTTTCTTGTCAGTCCATAGATTTGTCTCGCTTCATCCGGTGTCGCGGCTTCATATCCCGCTTCTTCCAGCAGCCGTTTTGCTCTGGCTACAAACTGTGCGTTTGATTCAGCTAAAACTCCTTTATGGTACATGACGTTGTCTTCCATCCCTACTCTAAGATGTCCTCCCATTGCAATGGTTGTCAGCATGATTGGCATATGCCCTTTTCCGATACCGCATGCGGACCAAGTGCAGTTCTTCGGGAGAAGATTTCTCAGGAAAACCAGGTTTTCAATGGTACAGGTCATACCTCCCGGCGCACCCAATACGATCTGAAAATGGCAAGGTTCGACTAAAACTCCGGTTTTGATATAATGAAGAGAATTATAGATCATTCCTCCATCGAAAATTTCTATTTCGGGCTTGATATTGCTCTCCTGCAAAGCATATCCCAATTTTTCCAAAAACTTTGGTGGATTAAAAAATACGGAATTATGCATCCAGTTCATCGTTCCTGCATCATAAGAAGCCATTTCCGGCAAGAGCTGCTGCAGGGGGTAGATTCTCTCTTCATCAGTAAAATTCACGCTTCCAGAGCTTGTCATATTGATACAGATATCGCAATCTTTTTTCGCTCTGATCAGTTCTACCGTTTTCTTGTATTTCCCGTAATCGGTGGAAGGTGTCTGATCTTCGTTCCTTACATGGATATGTGCGACCGCTGCACCGGCCTTCCATGCTTCATACACGTCTTCTGCAATTTCCTCCGGTGTCACCGACAAGTTTGGATTGTCATTTTTCGTAGGCCAGGACCCTGTAATTGCAGCTGAAATTACTCGTTTATTTGCTAAATCTGCCATAAGTTCCTCCTGTAATATTATTTAACAAACCTGCTATGATCTTGAACGCGGTATATTTATTTATTTGCGGGGAGAGGTCACCGCTTCTCCTGTCACTACGATCTGATCTTCCTGATTTTTACAGAAAGTTTTTAAATATACGCGATTCTTTTCATAGTCAATCGATAGAACCTCTGCAATTGCTGTTATCGTATCTCCAATATGAACCGGAGCACAAAACGTCAAGGATTGGTTTAAATAGATTGTTCCGGGGCCGGGAATTTTCATGCCGATCACGTTGGAAATCAAACCTGCCGACAGCATTCCATGTGCGATTCTGGTCTGAAACTTAGAATTCTTTGCCTGTTCCTCATCGATATGTGCAGGATTAAAATCGCCTGTCACTCCGGCAAACAAGTATACGTCTGATTCGCTTATGGTTTTCGTAAAGGATTCTGATTGACCGACGGATAATTCGTTTATTGTGTAACCCATTTACCCTTACCTCCTTTCATTCATGTTTTCTATCGTTGAAATCAGTTAACGCAATTCCTGTGCCAAATCAAAAACACATGGAAATCAGGCGAAAAAAAAGAACCTGCACTTTATGCTGCAGATCCTTTTCATTCATTTTATGTCATTTCATTCTATGTTATATTTATTTAACTTCTCATACAATAGGCTTCGGGAAATACCCAGCAGCTTCGCTGCCTGTGACTTATTCCCCAAGGTTGTTTCAAGCGCGTTTTTTATCACCTTGCGTTCCGCGCTCTGCTTGGAATCCTGCAGTAAGTGGATATTGACCTTACCGGCATCATTCTTATATACCTTCGGCCACAGAAAATCAAAGTCCGGCCGTTCCAGGGTTCCTGACAGTGCCATTACACTTGCCCGCTCAAGAACATGTTCCAGTTCCCGAACGTTTCCCGGCCAATTGTAATCGAGAAACATCGCCATAACTTCCTCCGAAACAAAATCGATATAACAACCATGCTTTGTATTGATCTGAGAAAGCAGGTAACTGCAAAGGGAGGGCAAATCATCTAAACGCTCTCTCAAAGGTGGCAGTGCGATCTCAATTACGTTGATTCTATAGTATAAATCTCTTCGAAAGCTTCCATCCTCAACCATTGCTTCGATGTTTTGATTTGTCGCACACAAAACTCTAACGTTCAGTTTTATCGTCTTGTTGCTGCCGATCCGTTCAGACTCCTTCTCCTGCAGTACTCTGAGCAATTTTGACTGGAGAGCAAGAGGCATCTCGCTGATCTCATCAAGAAGGATAGTTCCACCATTGGCCTGCTCAAATTTGCCCGGTTTCCCCCCTTTTTTCGCACCGGAAAAAGCCCCTTCCTCATATCCGAAGAGTTCCGACTCCAGCAAATCCTTGGGAATCGCCGCACAGTTGACCTTGACGTAGTTGCCGTGTCTTCTGTTTGATAGCTGATGGATCGCATTTGCAAACACCTCTTTGCCCGTCCCTGTTTCTCCAGTAATTAAAACCGACAATTCCGAATTTGCTATTTTACCGATTGTATCCTTTATCTGCGCAATTTGGGGCGTATCACCAATGACGGAATCCAATGAAAAATCAGTCTGCTTCAGTGATGACAGCTGCATCTGATAGAGCTTGTTTTCTTCCCGCAGTTTCTTGATTTCTTTATTGAATTCATTGATTACTTCAAGGTTTGGAAAAGTAGCAGTGGAAATAACACCGCATATATTGCCGAGAGCATCCTTAATAGGCAGGCGGTTGCACACGGTGACGTCGCCGTTCTGCAGCACATAAACACTTCCCAGATCCGCTTTTCCGCTTTTTAGAACTTCAATTGTCCGGGTATCCGGAATGACTGTTTTTACATGCTTGCCGATGACGTCTGCAACGGAAAAATTTAATATTTTGGAATAGGACTCACTGATATAACGGACGATTTCATTCTCATCAATAATAATTGTTAGATAGAGTGAATCAATGGCGTTCATCAATATCTCATCCGGTTTAAAATTATGCTCCATAACAACCTCCAAAAATAACCACCTTGTATTCGCTGAAATAAAAAAATTCGTATTCTAAGTCCTGTTTGTCCAGTTTAGTATACAATTCCAGACTACACCTGTCAATTTTTTCGGACACTTTCCAGGCGGGCCAGAAATTTCCTTATTAGAATCGCTGCCGGGTTTATGATATAGTCGATTTACAAGATTCACAAGCCCATTTATAATAAGAGAAAAACAAGAAATGATAATAAAGAAAGGGACGCATTATGAAGCTTTACATCCGTCAAAAAATCTTTTCATGGGCTGACCGGTTCACAATAAAGGATGAAACTGGTGCAGATAAATATTTTGTTGAAGGAGAACTCTTCTCATGGGGTAAAAAACTGCATGTTAGTGACGTTTATGAAAATGAAGTTGCCTTCATTCAACAAAAGGTTTTCAGTTTTCTTCCTAAATTTTTTGTATTTGTAGACGGCAAACAGATTGCCGAGATTATCAAAGAGTTTACCTTTTTTCGCCCAAGATACAGCATCGGAGGGCTTGGATGGGAAATCAACGGCAGCTTTATGTCTCACGATTACGAAATTACAAGGCAGGGCCAGTCCATCGTAACCATTCATAAGGAATGGATGACATGGGGAGACTGTTACGAACTGGATATCGCGGATCAAAGCGATGAAATTGTTGCTTTGGCGGTGGTACTTGCCATCGATTGTGTTATGGATGCCGCCGGCGCCTCCGCAGGTGCAAACGCAGGTAATTAGCAAACAGCCGTTTATTGCAGACAGCCGCACATAAAGGAAAAAATCCGGCAAAGGGACTTACCCTCGCCGGATTTTTTATTAAATCCTTTTTCTTAATTAAGGATCTTGTCCGATACAACTCATTTGCTATTTTTGTTATTTTTTTGTTCAAAAAACAGCAAATTAGTTATTTTTTCGTTTACTTTTTTTGGAAAATCAAAACAAAAATATAAATTTAAAAATTTCTTTGTCCATAACTTAAAATGAATTTTCATTAAAATTATTAAAATAATTTATGGCATTTTATCTCTTTCCTCACCGTTTTTCTTCATAATGCGCTCCTTCTTCTCTACCGGTTTTGTTGATATTTCAATGAAAATTTTATTTTTACCGAGCAATCGTTCAAATTCGATTCATCCCAAATCAGGGAAACCCCTCCGCGATTTGACATTGTTTCGCAAAAATGTAACACTATAATTAATCCAGCTTATATGTTTCACAAGAAAAAACATAGGAGGGAAAACAATGAGCAAAATAGTTATTATTTCTAACCGCCTGCCCCTGACCGTTAAAAGGGGAAACGAGAAAATTGAGTTTCAAAAAAGCATCGGCGGTTTAGTCACCGGCTTAAAAAGATATCACGAGCAGTCCGGGAGTATCTGGGTCGGCTGGCCGGGAATCGCAAGCGAAGATATCAGCGATCAGGAAAAAAAATCGATTCACAAGGAATTGCATGACAACTATCAATATCTCCCCGTATTCCTGACAAATGAGGAAATCGACCTCTATTATAATGAATTCTGCAATAAAACGATCTGGCCGCTATTCCATTACTTTTCTAGCAAAACACAATATAAAACCGAAACCTGGGAAGCCTATCAACATGTTAACGAGAAGTTTCTAATGACAGTTGAACCTGTGATTGAAGACGGTGACATCGTATGGATTCACGATTATCAGTTAATGCTGCTGCCACAAATGATCAAAGAAAAATATCCAAATTGTCAGGTGGGATTCTTTCTCCATATCCCATTTCCTTCTTATGAGATCTTCCGCTTGCTTATCTGGCGTGAGGAAGTTCTAAGGGGCTTGCTTGGCGCTGATCTGATTGGATTTCACACCTACGATTACGTCCGGCATTTCCTGAGTACAACTCGGCGCCTTCTGGGTCTGGAAAATAGTATGAACCGGATTATTTACGAAGACCGCTACGTCCAGGTTGACGCTTTCCCAATGGGAATCGGATTCGACTTCTTTGCACAAGAACGAGCGGACGATCCTTTTAGAGATGAAGTCCATGATATCATCGAAAAATCCAATGGCTTAAAGATGATTTTATCAATCGACCGACTGGATTATACCAAAGGAATCCCGGAGAGGCTGAAAGCTTTTGAACGTTTTCTCATCAAATATCCGGAATATAGAGAAAAGGTCAGGCTAAATTTAATCGTTGCTCCTTCCAGAGTGGATGTGGACTTCTACGACGATTTAAGAAAAGAAATCAAGGAGTTGGTCAGCAGCTTAAACGGTAAATTCGGAACATTCACATGGATGCCCGTATGGTTTTTCTACCGTTCCTTTTCTCAAGAAAGTCTGATCACGCTCTACCGCCATTCCGACGTACTGCTTGTCACCGCGCTAAGAGACGGAATGAATCTGGTATGTAAGGAATACATCGCATCCAGAACCGATTACGAAGGGATGGTTGTTATCAGCGAAACAACAGGAGCAGCCAGCGAACTGGGGGAAGCGGTCATAGTTAACGCCAACGATTATGATGCCATCGCCTGTGGCCTGAAGGCAGCGCTCGACATGCCAAAAGAGGAAATGATTGCCAGAAACCAGGTAATGAGCCGCAGGATACAGCGTTATGATATTGATTTCTGGGCAAGTGAGTTTTTCAACGCACTTCAAAAAACTGTCATGGACTATACCCGGAGCATCGATCAGAGAAATATAGAAAAGGATAGCAATTTGATCGATAAACCTTATCGAAACGCAAAAAAACGCGTACTCTTCCTGGATTATGACGGTACTTTAGTAGGGTTTCAGGCCAAGCCCGACCAGGCCAAGCCTGATGAGGAATTAAAACAGCTGCTGCACGATCTGACCAGCGATCAAAAAAACACAGTCGTACTCATTTCAGGAAGAGACCGGCATACACTGGAAAATTGGTTCGGCGATCTTAATATGCATATCATCTCTTCTCATGGGCTTTGGATGCGTCCGCCCGGACAAGAATGGACCATGATGATTCCACTCGACAACTGCTGGAAGGATTCCGTCCGTCATATTCTGGAACTCTATACGGATCGAATGCCCGGTTCCTTCATCGAGGAGAAAGATTATTCCATCGCCTGGCACTACCGGTTGAGCGTACCCGACATGGTTGATATCAAATTGACTGAAGTTAAAGAAACTCTTTTATCGATGACGCAGTGCGAAACTCTTGGGCTTCAGGAAGGAAATAAAGTTCTGGAAGTGAAAGACAACAGAGTCAACAAAGGATTTACCGCTTCAACCTTTATCAGCAACCAGGATTATGATTTTATTTTTGCCGCCGGAGATGATCATACCGATGAGGATTTGTTCACAGCACTTCCGCCGGACTCATTCACCGTTAAAATAGGCTTGGGAAATACCAATGCCCAATACTTCCTCAAATCCTGGCAATCGATGCGTTTAATCCTGGAAAAATTCACAGATATCAGCAATACATAATATATAAGTAGAAAGACGAATCAGTTTGAAAGGAATATCAATGTCAAGTATGTCTAGCAAAGAATCGATTTATGAAATCAGAGATCTGAAACCGGACCAGTATCAAATCTCTCTCAATGAAGCGCTTTTTCACAACGCCAATGGCTATATCGGAGTTCGGTACGACTTTGAGGAGGGATACCCTGAGGAATACCATTTTCTTCGCAGTCAATATATTAACGGTTTTTATGACTACACACCGGTTTGTCAGGCGGAAGGGCTGTATGGACTGGTCAAAGAAAAGCAAACCATGCTCAATATCGCAGATACACAGTCCATCAGGCTGTTCATCGAGGAGGAAGAGTTCAGCCTTTACTGCGGAACCATACTGGAAAGTAGACTATGGCTGGATATGACAAAAGGCATCACCGTTCGCAAGGCGGTCTGGCGTTCACCCCAGGGGAAAGAGCTGGAATTGACCGTCACCCGCATGGCCTCCTTTCATCAACTGTCTCTTTTTACCATTGACTATGAGGTGCTGCCGCTCAATTTTTCATGCAGTATCAG
Organism: Anaerovoracaceae bacterium; assembly: GCA_963676445.1. Taxonomy (GTDB): domain Bacteria; phylum Bacillota; class Clostridia; order Peptostreptococcales; family Anaerovoracaceae; genus Anoxybacterium. Next base: position 4,215,235 of record OY781100.1, on the reverse strand, counting down.
GTTTGAATCAAGTCATGATGGAAATGTTTTGAATTATGTGGACCCCGAGGACCCGCGGCTGGCAGATGAATGCTTGCAGTACTTGACTCCTTCGAGCTGTGAAATAAAGGGAGGCGCCTCCTATATCACTTCTGTTACCTCCGGATCTTGTCAGGAGGTATGCAGTTGTGTCAGGAACATCATGTCACAGGAGCACCAGCAGCAATTCGAAGTAAACGACCATCAGGCAGTCTCCAAGATAAGTATAAATGCCGTTCAGGGAGAGAGAGTCAGACTGATCAAATATGCCGTATTCTGCGACAGCATAAGGAGCGACAATCCAAGAAAAATGGTAGAGCTTGAGATGCAGAATGCCATTGCTGTTCCGTTACAACAGTTTTATCAAAAACAGGAAGAATATCTTTCTGAATACTGGAACAATTGCTACATTGAAATTGAGGACGATTCGGAATCCAACCTTTCCCTGCGGTACAGTCTTTACCAATTGATTCAGTCCGTAGGGAAGGACAGTCACTGTAATATCGCGCCGAAAGGGCTGAGCGGCGACGGGTATGAAGGTCACTATTTCTGGGATTCCGAAATGTATATTCAGCCCTTTTTTATCATTACGAATCCATCTCTGGCGAAGACGCTCCTTGAGTACCGCTATCAAACGCTGGATCTTGCCAGAGAAAATGCCCGTGTACTAGGGCACCAAAAGGGAGCTCTGTACCCCTGGCGTACAATTATGGGCAGGGAATGCTCCGGCTATTTCCCTTCAGGATCGGCCCAGTATCATATCAACGGTGATATCGCCTACACCTTGATCGCTTATTATCACGCAACGAAGGATCTTTCTTTCATTCGCGAAAAAGGCGCTGAAATCATCATGGAAACCGCACGGCTGTGGCTGGACGTCGGCTGCTTTTTTGATGGCAAATTCCATATTAACGATGTGACCGGGCCGGATGAATACACCTGCATTGTAAATAACAACTATTATACGAACATTGTGGCCCGGTATAATCTGACCTGGGCTGTAAAAATATATGAAATGCTTAAAGCAGAGACCGGATTTCAAGAATTGATGGAAAAATTGAATATTAATGAAGAGGAAGTGTTGGATTTTCGCAAAGCAGCAGACAATATGTATCTGCCCTATGATGAGGTTTTAAAGATCAATCCTCAGGACGACTCTTTTCTGAAAAAAAAGGAATGGGATCTTGCAGATATCCCCAAGGAGAAATTCCCGCTTCTCCTCCACTATCATCCCCTTCACCTTTACCGTCATCAGATATGCAAACAGGCGGATACCGTCATGGCTCATTTCATCATGGAGGATGCACAGTCGCAGGAAACCATGTTTCATTCATACCAGTTCTACGAAAAGAGAACAACCCATGACTCCTCCCTCTCTTATTGTATATTCAGTATCATGGCGGCACGGCTGGGGATGGAAGAAAAGGCTTTTGCGTATTATGAGCTTGCTGCCAGATTGGATTTAACAGATATATATCACAATACCGATGACGGAATTCATGTCGCAAATATGGGCGGCCTCTATATGTCCATCGTCTACGGTTTCGGCGGCTTCCGCCTCAAGGAGCAGGGAATCTCTCTTTCACCGATATTGCCTGCAAAATGGAAAGGCTACAGTTTTAAACTCTGTTATGAAGGCAGCAGGATTTTTGTCCATGTGAAAGAAGACTGTTGTGTACTGCGTCTTGAAAACGGTGACCCAAAAGAAGTCAAGATATTTGGTGAGCCATATTTGATTCAAAGCACGGTTCAGGTCGACAGGCCATCCAGTACGCTGCAACACACATAGTTTGTAACGGATACACCTAGTAATTTATCAAATGGAGGGATACAAGATGAAATATCAAGCAGTTATTTTTGATTTGGACGGTGTGATCTGCAGCACAGATCACTATCACTATTTAGCCTGGAAAAAAATAGCCGATGAGCTCGGGATTCCGTTTGATGAATCATTTAACAACTTGCTTCGAGGGGTCAGCCGCATGGAATGCCTTGAGATTTTACTTGGAAAAAGAAGTGGAGAATTTTCTTCCGAATCAAAAAAAGAGCTCACAGATAAAAAGAACCACTTTTACCAAAGCCTGCTTGTGAATATGTCCCCCGAAGACTTAAGTTCCGAGGTAAAGGAAACTCTGGATCTGATCAAAGATCAAGGTATCAGAACAGCAATCGGTTCCTCAAGTAAAAATACCAAGTTGATATTGAAACAGATCGGTCTTGAGAATTACTTTGATGCCATTTCAGACGGGACAAACATTACCCGTTCCAAACCGGACCCCGAGGTATTTCTAAAAGCAAGTGAATTTTTAAGAGTCCCGCCGCAGTTTTGTCTGGTGGTCGAAGACGCAAAATCCGGGGTGAAGGCAGCCGCAGCAGCAGGGATGGACTCGGCAGCCATCGGGGACGCCGTCCGTTATTCCCTCGCTACATATAATTTAAACCGATTTTCAGACTTGCTTCTTCATCTCGGGCTTAGCCGAGGGTGAACTCCATACAATAAAAACAGGAGAAGATATTCAGATTTGCCATACAGTCAGGATCATTCTCCATGCTCCTTTTTCACCAGCTTTTCAAGCTGGTGTTTCGTTTCCGGCGATAATGAATCGATTAGATAACTGCGGTCTTTCCCTTGCAATTCCAAGTATTCTCGTCTTAGCCTTTCATTCGCTTTTTCGATTTCGATCTTCAGCTCTCTCGCAGAAAGAAGGGAGCAGCCGGCACCTCTGATGATCATCTGCTGCAGGCCATCCGACGTAGCAACTGTGATATCATATTTCTTCTTATTGTCATGAGCAAATTTCTCGATATACTGATCCGCAGTCTGAGCTTCTCTGGTATATACCATATGGATATTATAATAATCTAGGACGTCCTCTTGATGTCGCTGAACACGGTATGCGTCAAATACAACAATGATCTGACAGTTACGAATCCCCCGATAATTGCTCAGAGCATCCAGCAGCTTCATTCTGGCTCCTTCCATATTTCCGTCTACAAGTTCTTTCAGTTCGGGCCATGCATAAATTACATTATAGCCGTCTACCAGAAGATACTTTTCTCGAGACTCATCCTGCCGTGCTCCATGGAAGACAGGGTCCTGCGCAGACTCATAATGCCTCTCTCGAGCAGGGTTCCGCCTTTTCCACGCGGATTTCCTGCCTTGATTTGAATAAAAGGTTTTATTGAAAATTTGATTAATTTCATCCTGGCTAATCCATTGCGCTTCGCCGAAAACGCCTTGATTCTGTACCACCTTTCCCGTCTGTTCTTTGTCTCTCTTAAGACAGCTTTCTATGTGCATATAATTTTTCACTTCATCCCAAGCCACAAGAAAGCCTGCCCCGTTGGCGCAGAATACAGAGCCGGTCGGATTTTGGATATCACTTTCCGGATCATATCCTATCTCATCAATTACTTCCTCTGCATTATGGCATGGTCCGTACCCTTCCAGAGTACAAAACAGCCTGCCCGAACCTTTTGTATAAGCTGCAAGCTCTTTCTGATAATTTCTCATGGTGGCAACAGGGGCGCTTCCCGTAAGGACCGCTGTGTCTCTGTCTGTCTCATAGATTTCGCAGCTGCCGTTCATTTTTTCAACATCCGTCATAGCCCGCCCCACCATGTTTTCCGGAAGCTCCATTCGAAAAGAATAGTAAGGCTCCAGCAATACAGACTCAGCCTCCATCAAACCCTGACGCACCGCCCGGTAGGTAGCCTCTCTGAAATCGCCGCCTTCTGTATGTTTGTTATGTGCCCTGCCGGAAACCAATGTGATCTTCAGATCAGTAACAGCCGAACCCGTAAGAACTCCTTTATGGGGCTTTTCAGCAAGATGCGTCAGGATCAGCCGCTGCCAGTTTTTCCCCAGTACGTCCTCGCTGCATTCTGTTTGAAGCTGCAAGCCGCTTCCAGCCGCACCCGGTTCGAGCAATACATGCACCTCTGCATAATGCCGGAGCGGCTCGAAGTGTCCGACTCCTTCCACGGCATCAGCAATGGTCTCTTTATATACAATCCGCCCCGGTCCAAAAGCAACCTCTACATCGAAACGGCTTTTAATTATGCTTCTCAGGATTTCAATCTGCACGTCTCCCATAATCTGCACCAGAATTTCCTGAAGTTGTTCCTCCCAAAGCAGATGAAGCTCCGGCTCTTCTTCTTCGATGAGGCGCAGCTTTGGAAGCATCGACCGTGGATCGCACCCTTCAGGGAGGATCATCTGGTATGATAAGACCGGCTCCAATATCGGTTCTTCGGAACCTTCTTCTTTGCCCAGTCCTTCTCCCGGCTTGGCCTGACTGAGCCCCGTTACCGCACAGACAGTACCTGCCACGGCCTCATTGACTGCCTCATACTTTTGGCCCGAATAGATACGGATTTGATTTACCTTTTCATCCCGGAGTACATCCTTCACTTTAAGCCTTCCTCCGGTAAGCTTCATATGGGTCAGGCGGTTCCCCTGCTCATCCCTTGTTATTTTAAATACTTTGGCTCCAAATCGTTCGACATAGCGTGGGATTACGGAATACGCTGTGATCCCTTGCAGTAATTGCTCAACCCCGTTGGATTTCAGTGCCGATCCAAAAAAACAAGGAAATACCTTCCTATCCCAGATCGCTTTTTTAATTTGCTCATGCTCAATCCGTCCCGCTTCAAGATAGTCTTCCAGCAGGACATCATCGCACATGGCAAGCTGTTCGTAAAATTGGTCCAAATTCCCATCGTCTTTTCTATCCAACGCATTATTGACGCTTGCCTCCAAGGCCTGTCCAAAATCGATGCACCCTTCGTCCAATTGCTTCTTTATCGAATCCATCAACTGGCCCTTATCATTTCGCTCCTGATCCATTTTATTGATGAATAAAAATACCGGAATCTGATACAGTTCAAGAAGCCGCCACAAGGTTCTCGTATGGCCCTGCACTCCATCCGCACCGCTGACCACCAAAACAGCATAGTCAAGTACCTGCAGGGTTCTCTCCATCTCCGCAGAAAAGTCCACATGCCCCGGCGTATCAAGGAGCGTGACCTGTGTATCACCCAATTCAAATACCGCCTGCTTGGAGAAGATGGTGATTCCCCGCGACCGCTCCAGCTCGTGGTTATCCAGATAGGCGTCTTTATTATCAACCCTGCCAGGCTTTCCTATTTTACCGCTCAGATATAGAATACTTTCCGACAAGGTAGTCTTTCCCGCATCCACGTGGGCTAAGATTCCGATGACTAATTTCTTCATACTTTAATTTCCTTATTGAATCAATCGGCCGGGTACAACTCGCCCTGCCAGTCATTGCGTCTGTAAAAAAGTGGCTGCGCCACTTCCGCTAGGGAACCCAAGGTTCCCTTCGGCGCTCGCTACGCGAGCTGAGCACCCTCCCTTATCGGCGAGGGGTACCCCTCTGCACTCCCCATTTTATCTAATAGGAAATGATATTTCTTATTAGATAAAATGACAAAAAGGAGCTCTAAGAACTCCTTTTTTTAATAATGAGTCTCGTATGCCCTTGTTTTTAAGCATACGGTCTTTTCTGTATTTTGTCAACAATGCTGGTTTCGTAAATCTATTGAATGGAAGGAATCAGCGCTTCCGGGGCAGGTGGATACAATGTCCAAGCGCGTCACCGCATGCTTCCATAAAAGCTTCAGAAAAGCTGGGGTGAGCATGAATGATATTCGCTGCCTCTTCAACGGTTATTTCACATGCCATAAGTGAAACCGGTTCCGCGATCATTTCAGCCGCCTGTGCGCCGAAAATATGAACGCCGCACATTTCAGAGTATTTTTTCAAAGCTATCACTTTGACATACCCTTCAGTTTCTCCGCAGGCCAATGAACGTCCATTGGCAACAAGTGGAAAGCGCCCAACGCTGATGGCATCGCGTCCGTATTTCTCTTCCGCAGCCTCCTCTGTCAAACCGACAGAAGCCACCTGCGGCATTGTATAAACGCAGGATGGAACATTATTCAGCCCACACTTCGTCAAGCCGCTCATCGCATTTTCGGCAGCCACTTCACCCATCTTGAATGCCGCATGTGCCAGCATCATCTTGCCAGTAATATCACCAGCGGCATATATATTGGGGACATTGGTTCTCAGATATTCGTCGGTAAGAGCAGTTCCCCTCTCTGTTTGAATTTGATCCTTTAACGCTCCCATGCATTCCAGGTCAGCCTTACGGCCGACAGAGAGGAGGATTCTGTCGGCTTCCAGCTTCGTGCCATCCTCACAGTACACATACGTGGCAGTCCCCTCATCTTTGATTTCTAAGATTTTTTTGGAAAGCTGCAGTGAAATACCCTGCTTTTCCATAGATTTTTCAAGAGAACTGCTTAGTTCATGATCCATCATCGGCAGAAGATGATCCATCGCCTCGACAATGGTGACCTGGCTTCCAAACGCGTGGAAAGCCGATGCCATTTCGCATCCGATAACACCTCCGCCTATAACAACCAGTTTTCCTGGGAGTTCAATTAAGTCCAAGATCTGCGTGCTAGTGAGGACCTTAGCATTTTCGATTCCTTTTATTGGAATCCGGCTTGATTTCGATCCTCCACAAAGGATGATCGAATCTGCTTCATAAGAATTGCCGTCACAGGAAATTATGTGTTCACTGCTGAGTACAGCAGTGCCGGCTACAACGGTTACGTTATTGGACTTTAACAGCGAGCCGACTCCGCCGGTCAACTGATTTACCACTTTGTTTTTATAGGCTACGACCTTTTGCATATCGACTGAAGCAGCGGGATCATTCAATATTCCCCGCTCGGAAGCATTTTGAATGTCACGGATCATCTCGCCGGTCCTTAAATATGTTTTTGCGGGAATGCAGCCCCGATTGAGACAAGTACCGCCAAGTGTACGCTTCTCAAACAGCACGACCTTTCCTCCCAGTTGAGCGGCGCGGATCGCTGCGACATAGCCCGCTGGTCCTCCGCCGATCACTGCAATATCAAATTTACTCATAGCAAGATCTCCATCGGATTCTGAAGCAGCTCCTTCACTCGGTTTTTCAATTTAGCTGCTCCAACACCGTCCATGATACGGTGATCATAGCTCATACAAAGCTGTGCAATCTTTCTGGTCACAATTTTCCCATCCTTGATTGCCAATTCGTCGTGAACACTGCCAATGCCGAGCAATCCGCTCTCAGGCTGATTAATGATCGGGGTAAAATCAAATACGTCAAACATTCCCATATTGGATACCGAGAATGTTCCGTCAGCGTACTCATCAGGACGGATGGTGCCTTTTCGCGCCTTTTCGGCAAGTTCTTCAGCTTTGGCCGAGAGCTGGGACAAAGACAGTTGATCAGCATTATGGATAACAGGAACAAAGAGACCATTATCAACACTAACGGCAAACCCGATATTCGCTTCAGCATAAGTAACAAATTCATTTCCAATGATGATGGTACGGCAGTGAGGCATTTCCTTCACTGCAATGGCAATTGCCTTTAAAATGAAATCGTTAACAGATATCCGTTTCTCGCGGTTTTTGTTAATCTTATTTCGTAATTCCAGCAAATCGGTCAAATCAACGCGCATGCTCTGCATGACCGTAGGAATCTGACTATAGCTGTCAAACATCCGCTCTCCGACGACTTTTCGCATACCCTGTACAAGGCAGCGACTCTCGATCGTCCGACCCCTTACACCGGCACGAGAGTCCTCTTTTTCTGCCACTGAGCCTGCACCAGCTTGAGCGCGAAGAACATCATCCTTGCGGATCTTACCACCATATCCTGTACCATCAATACCGTTTAGATCAACTCCTTCAACCTCTGCATATTTCTTTGCAAGAGGCGTTGCGTCCTTCTTCTTCAGAGCCGCCTGTACGTCTCTTCCACGTATTTCTCCGGTTGGACTCGACGTGAGAACCAAATCCAGGGAAAGACCTGCATCCTTAGCCAATTTCTTTGCAAAAGGCGTTGCTGCAATATCACCGTCCGGGTCAGAAGCAGCAATGCGAGCCTCAGACTCCGGGATTTTTTCACCAGGCTCTCCGATATAACCGATTGTCTGCAGAACAGGAACCGTTGTTCCGTCCTCAATCAGTTTTGCCAATAGAATGCCGCTGCCCGGAGACTCAGCTTCCATGATGATTTTATCCGTCTCAATTTCCATGATCGACTCGTTCAGTTCGACCTGGTCACCCACGTTTTTCAGCCAACGAATAAGAGTTCCTTCCTTCATATCCATACCGGCCTTGGGCATAAAAACTTCAATCATAACGTTTTACTCCTCTCCAGACTGTTACAGCAGGCTTTTCACCTGCTCAGCAATCTTTTCAACCGTTGGAAAAACTGCCTTCTCCAGAATCGGATTAAATGGAATAGGGCAACTCAGTGCGCCCAGCCTTCGAATAGGCGCATCCAAATAATAAAATGCTTCGCTGTCTGCTATCTGACCTGCGATCTCACCCCCGAATCCGCCAAACTGTACGGCCTCATGAACGATAAGAACGTGCTTTGTTTTTTTAACTGATTTAATAATTGCATCGTGGTCAAGAGGCAGAAGTGAGCGAATGTCTATAACCTCCACATCAATCCCCTCTTCAGTAAGCTTTTCAGCAGCATCAAGACTCATTTGGACCATTCGTCCGTATGTAATGATGGAACAATCCTTGCCGCTTCGTTTGACATCGGCAACACCAAGGGGAATGGTATATTCCTCATCAGGAACCATCCCTTTCGTGCGATACAACGTCTTCTGCTCAAGAAACATAACCGGATTATCATCACGAATGGCTGTTTTCAGAAGACCCTTTGCGTCATAGGGCGTAGAAGGAATAACCACCTTTAAACCAGGGAAATGGGCAAGACACGCCTCAAGGCTTTGCGAATGCTGGGCAGCAGCGCCGGTTCCTGCACCTGCCGGCGTACGCATAACCATAGGAACCCTGACTTTACCTCCAAACATAAAACGCATTTTGGGGGCCTCGTTTACGAGTTCGTCAAAGCAAACGCACATAAAATCCGAGAACATCAACTCTACGATAGGGCGCATCCCCACCATAGCGGCGCCGATTCCTGCCCCGACGAAGGCTTGCTCAGAAATAGGCGTATTCATAATTCTGTCTTTCCCGAACTTTTCAAGCATTCCGCGGGATACTCCAAAAGCACCGCAGTACTCTGCAATGTCTTCTCCCATAAAAAACACATTTTCATCCCGCATCATTTCTTCACACATGGCATCGTTAATTGCCTGAGCGTATGTAATTTCTTTCATCATCATAACTATCCCTCCCTCTTACGCATATACGTCGTTCATCAGGTCGTCGAAGGATGGTTCTGGGCTGGCCTTGGCAAATTCCTCCGCCTGCTCAATCTCATCTGCGGCGGCCTTCGCCGCTTTGTCGAGTTCTTCCTCGTTGAACAGCTCGTTATCCACAAGATACTTACGAAATGCTTTCATCGGGCACTTCTGCTTCCACGACTCAATCTCCTCCTTCGTACGATAGAGATTGCCATCGCTCTTTGAGTGACCCGAAATTCGATATGTATTTTCAACAAGCAGCATCGGACCCTTGCCGGAAGCTACATATTCTCTGGCCTCCTTGCTGGCTTGATAAACTTCTAAAGCATTATTCCCATCTACAGTTTTTGCCGGTATACCAAAGGGATAAGCCCGCTTCGCAATATCGGTATCCTTCATGACATCTGAAATGGGAGTAGACATACCGTAAGTATTGTTGACGCAGACGAACAGCACCGGCAACTCCCATACAGCCGCCAGATTCATTGCCTCCCAGGTAGCCCCCTCATTAGAAGTGCCGTCTCCAAAGAAGACAACGGAGATGCGGTCTTCCTCTTTTCTTTTCTTGGTAGCCAGAGCCGTGCCGACACACATCACCGCGCTTGCGCCCAGAACGCCGTCTGCGCCGAAGTAGTGAATATCGGGATCGGCAATGTGCATGGAGCCGCCTTTTCCCTTGCACACACCGGTTTCTCTCGCTAAAATTTCCGCCATCATATACTTGACGTCGATGCCTTTGGCGATTGCCTGGCTATGACCTCTGTGGGTTCCAAAAACATAGTCCTGCGGTTTCATTGCAGCAATGGTACCGGCAGCAGTTGCCTCTTCTCCAATGCCAAGATGCGTTGTACCATGAACAAGGCCTTTGGAAAAAAGCCACTGGACACGCTCTTCAAAATAACGCGCAAGATGCATATTAATCCACATTTGCCACATGATCAATTTCATTTCTTTTGATACCGATTCATTTCTATTCTTCGTTACATCTGATGCGTTATCAGAATTCTTTCCACTCAAAATAATCACTCCTTTCAGGATCGTTCAATTCCAGTTCTGATCATTCATTTTCGTTATATTAGCTTAACATTTTTTTAATATAATGTATAAATTTTGAATTTAAAGCGGCATAAGTATCACTATGCCGACTTAATTCATTTTTAATTTTTTACTTTGATATCCGCAGAAATCCTTTCTCAAGAAGGAGCAGTCTTCAATCGTCCAGGCGGCTTAAGTCACTCCAGATCGGATCAAGCGCATCGATCAGTCTGCAGTACATTTCAAATTTTCGTTGATAGTAGATATGCCTCTCTGCAGAAGGGAAATATTTCATTTTGATATTGGTATATTGGTCAGCTGCATCGTAAAAGTCTTTGAAAATGCCTATGCCCACACCTGCTGCCATCGAAGCGCCCATCGCTCCAAGCTCCTGTGCTTCTGAAACCTCGACTGTCACTCCCAACGCATCGGAGAAAATCTGCATCCAAACTTCAGATCGAGCTCCGCCGCCGGCAATACGCACCGTTTGCGGCTTGTCACGAAACTTCAGAAGACGATTGATATGATACATATGGCAGAACACAACCCCTTCGTAAATCGCACGCAGCAAATCTGACACGCCATGACTGCAGTCAACACCAACAAAAGCAGCCTTCGCATCAATGCCAACATTTGTACCAAATAAAAATGGAAGGAAAATCAACCGATTCCGTTCTCTGCTTGAGGCAACCATCTCGTTAATTTTATCGTATCCGCAAAACGTCATCCCCTGCTGCTTGAGAAAGGTCTTGATAAACCATTCCAGATTGGTTGCAGAAGTAGAACTTCCCTCCAAAATGATTTGATAGTCAGGAAGACAGTAATAAAAAGCACTAAAAAGATTCTTTGAGTAGAGAGGACGCTTCGTTATAAATGTATTGACACCCCAGGTGCCGATAATCATACCAAGCTGTTCCTCCCGTACAACACCCTGCGAAATAATACTGGCCACCGTATCAATCAGTCCGCCAACGACCGGCGTCCCCTCCGCCAGTCCGGTTCGATCCGCGCAGCTCTTCGTTACATAGCCGCCGATCTCTGTGCTGTTTAGAATTCTTGAAGGGAATTTGCTTTGATAGCGTTCAATCCCAAGCTTTCGAAAAATCTCTCCACTGAGCTGGCGAGTCGACAGATCCATCAGACTCATCGAAGACGCCTCCGTACACTCTAGGCTGAAGTTTCCGGTCAACAGATATCTTGCATAGTCCTTTGCAGTAAGAAAAACATCTGTCTTGTCAAGTGTATCCGGGTCATGTGCGGCAAACCAGGCAATCAGTGCCGAGGTTTGCCCTGCCCATAAGATTTGACGCGTTTTGGGAAGGAGCTCGTCAAGGACATCGGAATCATTCCATCCTCTCACAAACTCCTTTGCTCGCATATCACTGCTGAGAATTGCCGGATAAGTTGGCACGCCATCCTTGTCAAACATGTAAAGACCATTTGCCTGGCCGGTTACGCCAATCGCAGCAATGTCTTCCGCCTCAATGCCAGAGTGCTTGAGCACTTCTGCAACAGCATTCAGAATGCTTTCATGTATCTGTGCGGGATCACGCTCGCGGTAGTCCGGCTGCGAAGTCAGAGTATCCATCGCTTTTCCGGCCGAATGAATCTCTTTTCCCTTTGCATCATAGATTGCGGCTTTAGCAACGGAGCCGCCCACGTCAATTCCCATCAAATACTGCATCATATCGTTTCTCCCCTTAGTAATTTGCCAGCTTATTCCTCAGAAACTGATTCGCTTCCTTAAGATAGGAATGAAACTGCGCTTTGTCATAGCTCCACATCTCTGCGGTAAGAAAACCCTGATAGCCTATTTTTTTTAGAGCACCCAGACATGCGTCAAAATTAACGGTGCCGTCACCGAAAAGTACATCCCGGTAAACTCCCGGCTTAGTATCTTTTAAGTGTACACCTACGATATGTCTGTTTGCAATTCTCAAATCCTTATCAATATCAACTTTTGATGCAGATAGATTGCCCACATCCGCATAACACTGAAGAAAGGGCGAGTCGATCTTCTGACAGATCGACATGATATTCTCGCAGCATCCCATAAAACGGGTATCCATCGTCTCCAGCGCCAGAATTACGCCGTATTGTGAGGCTTTCGAAATACATCTTTCTATCGAGTCGAAAAATATGCTTTCCGTATTCTCACTCCTTCGTTCCCCATGCTCGTCATACGCTGCCAGATGGATCAGACGGATGCCGGTTTTAGCAGCGAAGTAAATCGCATGCACCACCAGATCCAGTCCCTTGCTGAGAACTTCGTCATCCTCACTACCCAAAGGATAGATGCGGTTTGCCGTCAGTGCCATTGTATGAACCGGAATGCCTGTGCTTTCCACCGCATGACGCACTTCCAATGCGATATCATCTGAATAGAGCCTTTCTACCCTCTCGGGCGTTCCGTCAACATTCATTTCCACAAAGTCAAATCCACTGTGTTTTGCAAGCCGAAGCTTTTCTTCCCAGCTCAGTTGACTGCTGATCGCTTTTTCGTACAATCCCAGAGGTAATTCACTCAGGTTGTTCAAACAAATCCTCCCCTTCCTAGAGCGGAATAGTCACCTGAGACATGCCCCATACTGTTACTTCTTCCACAACGACATGGTCAGGAAGCGCACAAATATTGCAAATTGCTTCCGCCATATCCTCCGCTTTTAAATTGTCCGGAGAATCGGCCAAAGGTGATGACTGCGCATTAACTTGAAAGTTTGTTGCACCTGCACCCGGAATCACACAGGTTACACGAATATGATCCTTTTGCAGTTCAACATATGCACTCTTAGAAAGGCTCAGTACGCCTGTTTTGGCCGCTGCATAAACAGAGTATCCAGGCCAGGCATGCTTAGCACAAACGGATGAGAGATTGATGATGGTCCCACCCCCCTGCTCCTTCAGCATAGGTGCAAAATAATGAATCCCGTAAATGCAGCTCATCAGATTTGTTTCAACACATTGATGAATTTCCTCCAAGCTCTGGTCTGCAAGATCTTTAATTACAATCCCGGACCCCGCATTATTCACGAGAATATCCAAATGCCCGTACTTTGTTTTTATATATTCATATAGATTGACCCAGTCCGCTGGCTTTGCAGCGTCTGCACAAAAGAAATCCACTCCTTCGAGCTCACTTGCCACACGTCTCAGCGTATCGTCTTTTCTTCCGGTTATAATGACGTTGGCTCCCTGACTCAGCATCAAGCGCGCCGTAGCCTTTCCAAATCCGCTTGTACCACCGGTAATCAGCACATTCTTTCCATTGTTACCCATTTCTATAATCCTCCTTTATTACTTACTTTTTGAAGCAGAGGAGATTCATCAATCGAATATTCGCCGCTATCGACACGCTGATTGATTTCATCCCACATCCTCTTGGTATAATTCAGCAGCTTTTCATAGGATGCCATCGACGGCTCGTTGGAAACCTCAAGATCTTGAGCCCAATATTCCATAAGCTTAGCTGAATACACCTGATTCTCGGAAAACGTCCAAAGCGTTTCCTCGGAGAATCCGAGCCTCTTTAAATAACTGTTTTGATCTTCACCAATTTTCTCTATATCTGATAAAAGAGCGTCATAATGTTCCTGCACCTGTTTCAGCTCATCGTCGTTTAGATTTTCCAAGCCGTTCTGTGCTGAAAGCGCGCGGGAAATCTCTGCGCAGGCATATTCATATACGATGTCTTTTACCATCTGATTCCAGAATTCCGGCTCATCATACAGCTTTTCTATCGTAAAAGAATATTTCCGACAATACATTTCCATTCTTGTGCGGATTTCGCTCTCCGTGAACGTACTCTCTTTTGTCTTGAGAATAACCCGATCATCTGTCTTTCTCCCGGCTGCCTCAGACTGTTGAAAAAACAGTATCGCACAAATGATCAAGATCAGCACTGCCGCACCCAGAATCAACCTTAGCTTACTTCTCATCTCAACGCCTTAATCTCCATATCACGACTTCTTCTGTCCATAAGTCTTATGAGTATTAACGGCCTCTTCCGCCTGTTCAGGAGTCATAATTACAATATCACCATTTTTTGACGCAGATTTTGCTGCTAAGTAGCACTTGGCAACATCCTCAAGATAAATTGCCGAATACTCTGCGTCGCTCAGCGTCGGTCCCACAGAAATCACTCCGTGATGTTTCAGGATTACCGCACGCTTTCCATTTAGATTCTCAACTGTCTGGACGCCCATATCCTCACTGGCTGCGCTGGCATAATCCGCTACGGGCACCGCACCCAGACAAACATTACAAAGCGTTGTACAGCAGGCGGGAAGTTCATTCCCAATCAGGCCCACAGCAGTTGCATAGGGCTGATGTGTATGTATCACTGCATTCACATCCGGGCAATGGTCAAAGATATATCGAATAGCAATCGTGTCAACAGACGGCCGCAAGTTTCCCTCAATAAGCTCTCCTTCTTTATTCAGAACAAGGATCTGATCGGTCGTCATCGTCTCATAGGACATACCGGAAGGAGTTACAATAATATCACCATTTTCTTTCCGGACGCTGACGTTGCCTCCGGACAATTGAATCAAACCGACGCGCTTGATCTCTCTGGCCACTTCAATAATCTGCATTTTATCATTTTCATACATAAGTCAAATCACCTCATAAGTATTCATAATTATAATTAGGAATTTCTCCTTTTGCGCGCCCGCTCTTGTACAACGTCGAGAATCACAGCCAGCAAAACGATTAAATAACGGATCAGGTCCTGCCAGAATGCCTGAACGGAAAACAGATTCATTGCGTCCTGTACAAGAACGATAAACAGCAAGCCCAGCAAGCCTCCGGCGATGGAACCCTTGCCTCCGTTCATACTGACACCGCCGATAACAGCGGCGGAGAGAGCGGTCATCTCAAGACCGATCCCTGCACTAGTCGCTACTCCAGAGTACTTGCTCATATAAATAATCCCTGCAATTCCAGCCATGGTACTGCACGCCATACAAGCGGCAATTTTAATACGCCGGGTCTTGATACCGGAGTACCCAGCAGCTTGCTCGTTACTGCCTGTGTAGTACACTTTGCGCATACTCGACGACTTCCGTGCATACAGATCTGTTATGATCGCTAACACAAGAAAAATTAAAAACGTCATCGGCAGAAACCCGCCGATATAGCCGGAGCCAATATAAGCAATTGCGGGCATTTCTTTCATATTTGATACCAATGAGATATTCACACCGGAAGTCATCGCATAAACCACACCTCTTGCAATACCCATAAAGCAAAGGGTTACAATGAAATGGGACAGATTCAGCCTGGTAATGATAGCTCCCATCAGCAGACCGCAGGCAACAGCAGCAAGAATTCCAATTAATGCCGCTATCCAAGGATTAACTCCAGCCAAAATCGCGGTTGCTGCAAATGCCATCGATAAACACATTACCGATCCGATAGACAAATCCAGACCGCCGGAAATCATAACAATGATCATGCCAATGGTCAGAATCCCATTGATTGAGATGCTGCCCAGCAATGTTTTCACGTTTGCCCAGGTTGCAAAGTAGTCATTTGTTAAGCTTAAGAGAATTGATACGAGAACAATAATGATGATCAAGCTCATTTCACGGACATCACCAAGCTTTTTCATAGTACTAGTCAAGCCGCTTTTTCTCTGTATGGTTTCAGATTCCTTGCCCCTGGTTTGATCCATTTCCCCCGGGCCTGCGAATTTTTTTAATGCGGCCGTGAAGTTGGCCTTATGTATACGATCAGGAGTCTTTACCTTCACCTCATTCATTCTAAGTACACCTCGCTATTCGTTCCTGATATTTATACGCATCAGAAATGTAGTACATAATATTATCGGAATTGATGTCACACCCCTTGACATCCTTAACTAGGACCCCCGTGCTATCAATCATTGCGACCCGGTCGCTCATGCCAATGACCTCGTTCAATTCTGATGAAACCAGAATAATGCTGACTCCCTCTTGGGTTAATTCCCGAAGCAATCGATAGATTTCCGCTTTTGCACCAACATCAACGCCTCTGGTTGGTTCATCCATAATAACAATGTCCGGTTTCTTCGCAAGCACCTTCGCAAGCAATACCTTTTGCTGATTGCCTCCGCTCAGACTCCTTACGATCTGGTTGATATCCGAACAGCGCACATTCATTTGAGAAACCAAACTCATGGCCTGCTTTTTTTCCCTTTTTCTGTCAATGACACCACGGCTTGAAATCTGCCTTAAATAATTGGCAGTCGTATTCATCTGGATATTCATATCCAGAAACAAACCCTGCTTCTTACGGTCCTCCGGCAGCATGACCAGTCCGCTGTCAAAAATCTCTTCCGTCGGTTTTCCTACAATATTTTGTCCTTTAAAAATTACTTCTCCGGCCTTCATCTTGCGCAAACCTACAATTCCCTGCATGATCTCACTGCGGCCGGCGCCCAGAAGACCAGCGAATCCTAAGATTTCACCCTTATAGAGCTTAAAGTTCACATTGCAGAACTTCCCCTTAGCGTCTGTCAAACCCTTTACGTTGAGAATAACATCTTCGTCACCGCAGCATTCATCTTCGGACTTACATGGATAAAGCATGTTCACTTCACGGCCCGCCATATCGTTGACCAGATTCTGGACACAAGCATTGCAAACCTCATAGTTTGAAACCATATGTCCATCGCGAAGAACCGATACACGGTCACATTGCTCAAAAATATCAGACATCCGGTGGCTGATATAGATGATACCAATCCCTTGTGCTTTCAGATTACGGATCATCTGATGAAGTGCTTCCGCTTCTGATCCGGAAAGGGAGGATGTCGGCTCATCCAGAATCAAAATCTTACAATTATTAGAAACTGCTTTTGCAATCTCTACGACCTGCTGACTTGAAATAGACAACCTTTCAACTGGATCACAGGGATTAATGGCTCCGTGAACCAGCGGCTCCAGGATCTTTTCAGCGTCCGCTGCCAGTTTCTTTAATTGAAAGCTTTTTCCTCTTCCAATTTGTGTCATGAATATATTTTCTGCGACAGTGGCATCCTGACACAGCGCAATTTCCTGATGTACAAAGCATATACCGAGCTTTTGTGCATCGCGAACCTCATTGATTGCAACTTTATTTCCATCGACATAGATCTCTCCGCCGTCAGGCTTCAGATTTCCATATATGATATTCATCAATGTGGATTTCCCGGCGCCGTTCTCTCCCATTATGCCATGCACTTCGCCGGGACGCAGATTAAAGTCGATGCTGTAAAGCACTTGATTGCGTCCAAAAGATTTTGATATGCCCTTCAGTTGCAAAGCATCCAAAATACCTACCTCCAATACAATAAAGATAGAGAATCGCATTGATCAGCAAGCTTTTCAGATCTGCTGATCAATGCGAATCTCACGATTTAATTAATCAACAGTATACGGGCTCAGCATATCGTCAATGCTTTCATAACCGATGGACTTCGCATAGTCGTTCACATAATAGTAATCTGCAGTCTCTGCTGTTACCACAGTTAAACCATTATCGATGGTGATGTCCATGATATTTTGTCCTAAAGCTTTGCGTTCGTTTATCGGATCAACATTTTCCGGATGTGCAGCTATGAAAAGGGAGATCATACCCAAATATCCCTGAATATATTGGTCTGGAGTAATGATACCAAAGAGATCCCCTTCCTTCAGCATATCCAATAAGGTATCGCTGGTGTCACAGCACATACAGCGAATATCTCCGCCAAGTTCCTTCGCCGCAGTTGCAGCTCCTGTGATGGAAACAGATTCAGGGCTGAATACACCGCCCAGGTCAGGATGTTTTTGATATGTAGACATAACCGCATCATAGCCGGCTTGAGAGTCCTGCTTGGTAGCGAAGTCAGCAACAACCTTGATTCCGGGGTACTCGTCTTCTATCGTTTTGATAAATGCATCGCAGCGGATGTCATGATTTGTCTGTCCTGGATTTCTCAGAACCATTACAGAACCCTTGCCTCCCATGTCATCAGCAACGGCACGAGCCGCGGCAGTACCCTCTTTAATGTTGTCGGAAGTAACGTAAGCGGGCCGATTAGAATCCGGTGAATCCGAAGCATAAGTTACAACTGTGACCCCTTGACTCATTGCACGATTAATCGGTTCGTTAAAAGCTTCAGCAGTAATTGGCGAAAGAAGAATTCCGGTAGGATTCTTTGCCAGGATGGATTCAAAGGAATCAACCTGCTTTTGTGCATCATATTCGGTGGTGCCATCGTAATAACAGTTCACACCCAGCTGTTTGCAGGCATCCTTCATGCCGGCATACACAGGGAACCAGTACTCAACTCCGGAAACGAATACACACATGTAATAGGATTCATCCGAGGAACCTTGAAGACCGGCTGCGGAATCTCCCGCAGCTCCGCTGCCTTCCACAGCAGAATCTGATGACGCAGGCGCCTGCTGGCCGCATGCAGCAAAACCCAGCACCAAAGCGAAAACCAAGATGAGTGCAAATACTTTCTTTTCCATATTTTCCTCCTTATTATTGTTGAATGTTCGGGTTTTAATATATCAATGAGCGCAACCACCCATTACCCACAGAATCAAACAAACTTGTTAAATCACGAAGGACTTTTTTGACATTTGCCATCACATTTATCAAGAATTTGAGTTAATATTATCAGACAATTTTACCCTTGTCAATCTCTTTTGAAAATTGTCATGACATTTTTCAAAGATCTTGATGATGAAGACTAACACCCTGATTCCTATGCTTGAAACTTAAAATCAATATCGATTTTGTTTAATTGTCAAATGCAACTCATTTTGTCAGGCACTTTTCATTTTAAGAAAATAAGTATGGGATGAAACAACAGAGAAGGAAAGAAATCAACAAAAAATCCCAGAACTCAACATCACGTTTAGTTTCTGGGATTAATTATTTTCAGATAATTGAAATTATTTCACATATTAAGACGGTAAGGTTAAAGAATCCAGCAAGTTCAGCACTTGATTTGCTGTATTCTCATCGATTATAAAATAGTGGATTACACCGGTCCGCAGCGCTCCGATAATTGCAAAAACCTTGCTGCTTCCAACAGCGATTGCAATTACATTTTTCGTTGCTCTCAGTATATCGCCGTCAACTCCGATCAGCTTATTATTGTAATCGCATTCAATGAATTCACCTTTGATATTAAACCGGCGGGCACAAATATCTCCTACAACCAGATCGGAATATTTACCGATCTCTTCAAGCATGTTTTGTCCGCCGCAACGGAACTGACGCAGTTCATCGCGTTCTTGCTGCCGTCCAATACCCAGAACTGCATAATCCATATTCTGCCACCGATCTAGAACCGGCTGCATAAATGTACTTTCCACAATCCGTTTTTTATCCTCTAATGTTTCGACAAAGCCGGGAGCATAGATAAACAAGGGATAGCCGCGCATCTTATCAGCAAACATACGAATACTCTCATTCAATTGGTATTCCTGTGTCAGCAGCGGAGATGCACCGACCATGGGAACAACGCTGATATCACACAAATTCGTATCGTTTGGAAAGGTCTGCATGAAGTCATAACAGGTATGCCCCCATGCAATTCCGACGGAAGAATGACTCGAAAAAAGATCTGCTGCGAAACGAGTCGCTTGCGAATTGACAATCCGGAGCAAGACTTCGTCATTATGCGACCCGTTAGGCACAACAATGCAGTGGCGTAGTCCAAATTCCTTCATAAACCGTTCAGCCAATTCCCGATTGTTAACGGAGGGGTCCTTTATCTGAACTTGCACGATTCCGTTGTTCTTTGCCTCCGTCAGGTGCATTGAAACGGCCGAGCGCGAAATACCAAATATTTTAGCTATTTTTTCTTGTGTTAATCCCTGATGGTGATACATCTTGGATATTTCTACAAGTTTTTGAACATCTGAATTGTCCATTTTTTTCCTCCTGACCGACATAGTTGCATTATTATACTACAAATCCCAATCCACTGTCAAAGTGTTTCACATGAAGTCCAATCCAGTATACGGCATATCTAAAACTCAGCACTGGGATTGTCCAATGAAGCAAGCCATGGTAAAATAAACGAGATATCATCTTACCTAAAAAAATAACGAACATGGTTTGTTTACGAAAAGGAGAACCAATGCTTTTATCAGCTGAACATATATCAAAAAATTATGGAATGAAACAACTCCTGGATGAAATTTCGCTGTATTTAAACGAAAGAGACAAAATTGGCATTGTAGGTTTCAACGGAACAGGAAAAAGTACGTTGTTAAAAATTCTTGCCGGCAAGGAAACAGCGGACGAAGGATCTCTTTCTGCTAATACCAATCTTCAAATATCATACTTATCACAGAATCCTCTGATGAATGACGATTTTACCGTGCTTGATCAAGTGTTTGCGGATTTCCCTCCGCAATTCCGGGAATTGAATGAATACGAAGGAAAATCAATGCTGACCCGGCTGGGAATCACAGATTTTGAAGCAAAGGTCGGCACGCTTTCAGGCGGACAGCGAAAAAGAGCGGCACTTACCGCAGCTCTCATTCATCCATCAGATATTTTGATTCTGGACGAGCCCACCAATCATCTCGACAGTGAAATGATCATTTGGCTCGAACAGTATTTGAACAGATACAGCGGCTGTCTGGTCATGATAACCCACGATCGATATTTCCTGGAACGCGTTGTAAACCGTATTGTTGAGCTGTCACAAGGCAAGCTGTACACTTACGAAGCCAATTATTCAAAATATCTGGAATTGAAAGCCCAGCGAAGCGAAATAGCCCAGGCAAGCGAACGAAAACGCCAGGCAATTTTGCGCAAAGAATATCAATGGATCACCCGGGGCGTCAAAGCTCGGGGAACGAAAAGCCGTGAGCGGATCGAACGATATGAGGAGCTAAAAGAAAAATCTGCGCCGCTGGTTGATGACTCTGTGCAGATGGCAACTCTGTCCAGCCGCTTGGGCCGGAAACTCGTCGAAATCAGCGATATTTCGAAATCCTTTGACGGACGTAAGGTGATCGATCACTTTTCCTATCACATTCAAAGAAATGACAGGATTGGCATCGTTGGAAATAACGGCGCAGGAAAATCAACCCTGCTGAACATGATAGCCGGGAAACTGCTTCCCGATACGGGAACGGTAGAGGTTGGTTCCACAGTTCAGCTTGGATACTTCTCCCAGGAAGGCCGTGAGCTTGACGATGACTTGCGGGTCTACGATTTTATCAGCGGTATAGCAGGAGAAGTCAAAACCGCAGAAGGAACTTTTTCCGCAACACAAATGCTGGAACGATTTTTGTTTTCTCCCGATATGCAATATACCTTCATCGGCAAGCTCAGCGGTGGCGAAAGAAGGAGGCTCTATCTCCTGAGCATTCTCATAGAAGCACCGAATATTTTGCTTCTGGATGAGCCTACCAACGATTTAGACGTCGAAACACTCTCTATTCTGGAGGATTATCTCGAGTCTTTCCCCGGCGCGGTTATTGCGGTTTCCCATGATCGATACTTTCTGGACAAAATGGCAACTTCAATTTTTGAAGTGACCGGCGATGGCAAGATCGAACGTTATACCGGCAATTACTCAGATTATGCAGAAAAGCGGCCTTCCGCGCAGCCAACTCTGGATAAATGCCAGCCTGCAAAATCAGAAAAAGCCCTCAAAGAAGACACAATCCGGTCGCAGAGGCCGCAGAAATTAAAGCTCTCATTTAAAGAACAGCAGGAACTGAAAACAATTGACGATGAGATTGCCTCGCTTGAATCACAGATCTCGGAATGCTCTCGTATGCTTTCCGAAGCAGGAAGCGATTATATCCGTCTACAGGAGCTCACGGAAAAAATAGATATGCTGCAAGATGAATTAGATTACAAAACACAGCGCTGGTTCTACCTGAATGAGCTCGTAGAGAAGATCAATGTGCAGTAACAAGCGGCTACGAGCAATATATCCGGAAATGTTCAGCGAATCCGTATGGTACTGTTGGATAAAGGCTGCGCGCCATAGGAAAGAAACGATTTCTCCCAGCTGTCAACGTAAGACCCTGTAGCCCACTCGTCCATAATTACAGTTGTTCCCTCCCGCAAGTCAACCTCTGCCAGAGGATTTTCAGCTAATTGTTCGGCCGCAATCCGATAAATCAACAGCTTGTTTTTTGTTTTTATCATCGCGATATCTTTATTCGGTGAAGTAAAGGCATCCAGCGCATCAGGTACCCGATCTTTGATGCTGTGCCAGTTTAGCACCAAAGTGTCATAGAAGATCAAACTAGACGGAGGGATGATTTTGAGATCAAAGTTGAAGTCTTCATACTTCTCTCCGTTTAGATAATTAATTCTGCCGATCAGAAACCAATGTCCGTTTTTTCGTATCAATCCAAAATTTTCACCAGCTTCATCTCTAATGATTGAAGTAAAACCTTTTCTTTTTAATTCAGATGCCGCATGTTCTCTCGCGCCCTGATATATGCTTGATCCTTCTTCACCAAACAGATCTGACACCTTGATCTCCTCAGGCGATGATAGGTTGTCAACCGGAAGTACCTGCAATTGAGTGACGCCGTCAGCCTGTTTTTCGATGGCCACATAATTGTTTCCGATATAATCAATGGTTCTTGTCGCAAAATCTTCACGAACCGGCAAGTCATTATCCTTTTCCTTGATCCCCGGGACTTTTTCAGCCACATTGCGTACCTCCAACATGTTGCCGGCCGTTCCACTATCTGCAGCCTTTACACGAAGCGCCCAAAATCCGCTGGTACGAGGGAAGAAAAGCTGTTCGGACGCCAGCACCGGGTGGAGCTGTTGATGGTCAACAGCGATCCAAAGGGTTTGATAAGTATAGCCGCCGTTGAAAGGGATTTTCAGACCCAGCAGTATTCCTGACGTTCCTTCAGTACCGGTAAGCTTTCTATCCTGCTCCTTCGTATCAGTTTCACCGAGAGCAATATCTGTCTGATCTGAGACCTTGCTCATCAAAAGCGCTTTGTCTTGTATAAAGGAGATCATGCTTTCGTCGTCAATTTTCATAAATTCACCCAGAAAATTGGATGCCGCGTAAACAGTTATGACATCAACAGCTTGGGATTCGGGCAAGAAAATATCGTCGAAAGAAACATATCTCGTCATGAGATAATCAGCTGCATCGACCTTTTTAATTTTATAAGATAAATGATTCCATACTTGTCCGCCTAATGCGATAGCGTCCGCATTAATCTGGACATCGGTTCCGATCCATTTCTGCTCAGCATCTTCCGCAATTTCACCTGAGCCTGTATTTTCACCCGGGCCAAGCTCCTGCAGTACCGTCCATCTTCCTCCGAGAGGGCAGGCTTGATTAGACGGAGGTATGATCTTGCCAGCCGAAGCGCCTGATGATTCAGCACAGCCTCCACACAATAGCAGAAATATTAGAGTTAGAATAAAAATAATCATGAACTTTTTAACCATTGGCCCGTACCTCTTTTGGCAAAGTTATGACAACGGTCGTTCCTGCATCGACTTCGCTGCTTATGTCCATCCTGCCGTTCATCAGCGTAACAATCTCTTCACAGATGGATAAACCAATTCCGTTTTTGGATTGAGAACTCTTTCCCTTAAAAAATTTTTCTTTTACCATAGGCAATTCTTCGACCGATATCCCACAGCCGCTGTCTTCAATGATAAACACATACTCTTTTTCGCGCACCTCAGCTTGAAACTGCACATATCCTCCCGCCTCTGTAAAATTCAGAGCGTTGTCCAATACGTTGATAAACAGCTGTTTCAACCGGTTCCCGTCTGTTTGCATGTCCGAAAGCTGATCTGGATACGCAACGGTAAAATCGATTTTCTCTCTTAGCGCCCGTGGCGTGAGCTGCTTCCTGATATGTTCCATCAGTTCGGCTAAGTTGACCGTTTCATATTCCAGTTTGATTCTTCCTGAAACAAATTTTGAAAAATCCAAAAGTTCTTCTACCATCTGCGTCAAGCGCTCACTTTCTTTTGCGATAATTCCAAGTCCGTCGTTCAGCATCTCTTTCTGCTGTAATTTTTCACTTTGCAAGGTGATTGCCCAGCCCATGATGGAGGTCAAGGGAGTGCGCAGCTCATGAGAAACGGAAGAAATAAAATCATTTTTCAATTTCTCTTTTTTTGTGATCTCATCAGCCATGTAGTTCAATGTGTCCGAGAGCTTGCCGATCTCGTCGTCCCGTTTTTTTTGGCTTTTAATCTGAAAATTTCCCGCTGCCATACTCTCCGCAACAGCAGTCACTTCACTCAGGGGAACAAGAATCGTGTTTGCCAAAAATATGCTGAGCATTCCGACAGTCAGAACGACAAAAAGACCGATGGAAATAAAAATTTGCATCGTGTTTTGAATATCCTGATCGATTGCGTCTGTGGATGCAATCAGCCGTAATGCTCCGACGATTTGCCCGTCCGACTTCAAGGGATAAGCTACAGCCATTACCTTCTGACCGTTGATTTTGCCGACCCATTCCCCCATCCTGTCATTCAAGGCTTCCCGAATATCATCCGCCGGCTCGTCTGCCCCAGGGATTGTACCTAGAGAGTCCATAATAATATTGCCCTCCCTGTCAACAATCTCAACTTCTGCATTACTCTGATTCCAAAAAGCATCGACATTGTAAAGAATATTATCTTCTAGTGAGGTATCCGAGTAGTATTTGGAGTACATATCCGCACTGATTTTAACCTGGTTCGTCAAATTTCCTTTTAAACTGCCATAGTAATTTTGCTGGACCGTATAGATCAGCATCACTTCCAGTATCGCCACCGAAATCAGAATGACGATCATAAAGTTCGCAGTCAGCCTTCCTCTGATCCCCTTCATGGAAGCCCCCTTTCAGATTCCGGCTGCCATCGGTAGCCGGAGCCCCATACAGTCTTGATATAGTGCGGTTCAGAAGGATTATCTTCAATTTTTTCTCTAAGCCTTCTTATATGCACATCCAACGTTTTCGTATCACCAAAGTAATCTTCCCCCCAGACATTATCGAGCAATTCATCTCTTTTCAATGCCTTTCCCGGATTCTCCATAAACAGCTTCAATAAAGAATACTCCGTAGGCGTCAGTTCCACTTCCACATTGTCCTTTAGAAGTTTATTGGCAGCAGTATCAAGATGAAGTCCACCGCAGACATAAGCTGGTGTTCTTCCTGTTTCAAACCGGTTCCGACGCCTCAGCATCGCCTTGATTCTGGCGATGAGCTCAAAGGGATTAAAAGGCTTGACCATATAATCGTCCGCACCCAGCTCAAGTCCCATAATTTTATCTGTATCCTGTCCTTTGGCCGTCAACATGATAATGAGTGAGTCCGGAGCGGTTTCACGAATGTGCCCACACACTTCAAATCCGTCGATACCCGGCAGCATCAAATCCAGTACGACCACATCGGGAAAAAACGACGTGATCAGATCAAGCGCTGCTTCTCCACTCTCTGCTTCTCCTATTTCATACCCTGCCATTTCCAGATTAAGCGTGATAAAACGCCTGATAGAAGCTTCATCTTCAACAACCAGTACCTTTACCTTGTTATCGTGCATACATTTTCATCCCTTTGTTTTTTATTAAGATAAGACTGAGTATAGCTTTATCTCATCTTCCCCATCGGCGTTATTGTGATTATTATACCACGATTATTGTTCCTCGTTTTCCTCAGAAAACAACGCATCAATAATTATTTGACCGTAGGCTTTTGCACCCTCCCGATTCAGATGAACACCATCCGGATAAAAATAGTCATTATGACCGCTGCTTTCTGAATACCAGTCGATTAGCTTTGTATTGCCATAAGATCCGGCGACTTTTGTCAGCGTTTCATTGACCACTGCTTCCCAAGGTCTCGGCACTCGTGTATTTACCAAAATAATTTGATCGATCTCCTGCAAAGAATCCAGCGTTGCCATGAGTTGTTTTTCCGTAAAAGAACCGTTCGTACCGAGCTCAATAATCACGATTTTACCCAATTTCCCCGATTTTTGAAGTCCAGAAATCACCTCCGGAGCCTGATGCATCTGTCTGCCGATTTTCCCGTCGATCACAATTCCAGGAAGGCGTTCATTTAGAACAGGCATCACATCAATCATCAGAGAGTCACCGATCGCCGTAACCCCGTCTCCACTGACCTCAAGACTTTCCGCCTGTCCATCCGTCATATGTATTTCCCCTTCCGGCTCCCGAGTCTGCGCTCCCTCGTCTTGTACCGGGACTTCATTCTCCTGCTGCATTTCGTTCTCTTGCTGTACTTCATTTTCTTGCTGCGCTTCATTTTCCTGCTGCACTTCGTTCTCTTGCTGCGCTTCATTCTCTTGTTTCACTTTACTCTCCTGCTGTGCGGTCAATTCTTCAGCCAGAATCTGTGTTCCTGTATTGGCTGATAGAAACATTAAGAGAAAGCTCAACAAGATACTGGCTGAAATTTTAATGCCTCTCAATTGCATCCGCTGCCTTCCGTGCAATTCTGACCGTTGCCGCGACCTTCTCTTGTATCCGTATCGGATCGGCTCTTCAACCAGATAACGCGACACAACAGCCAGGATAATGCTTACAGTAATTTGCCAAAGCGAAAGGGAAAGGTCAGTACCTTCCGTATTCACTGCAGGGCTTGTCAGCGCAATAACAGGATAGTGCCATAGATAGATTCCATAAGAGCACTCTCCCAGCCAACGCAAGGAACCCCATCCAAACAGCTTTCCCAGGTTGCTTCCAGGATGAGCCAGAACCACTACCAGACAAGCAGCAGCAACAGAAAAGAGCAAAAGTCCGCCCTGATAGAGAAAAGTTTGATATTGGTTGGTTTTCCACATCATCAAAAGGACTACCGACAACCCCATACTTCCCGCCGAATCAAGCGCCAGTCTCGTTTTGCAGGACAGGTCTTCATTCATCCGTCCGGCAGGCCATAGCATCGCTGATACAGCCCCGACAAGCAATGCAAAAGCACGTGTATCCGTTCCATAATATACCCGGCTGGGGTCATTACCCGGTACATAAATCAGCGCCATCGCGGTAGCGGAAAGCAATGCGACAGCAACCGTCCCCCTGATCAACCATTTTCGCTGCGGAAGATAGCGCAGCCCCAATCCCAAAAGAAGCGGCCAGAAAAGATAAAATTGTTCCTCTACTGCCAAAGACCATAGATGCCCCAGCGGAGACTGCGGGCCAAACTGTTCAAAATATGATACCTGATGAAAAATCAGATACCAATTGCTGGTATAGAAGACTGCAGCCAACACTTCCTGCTTCAAAGTAGCCAGACGTTCCGGATCAAAAACGGCAATCCAGGACATCACGCCCGTCAGCATCACAAAAAGTGCCGGAATTAAACGCCGTATACGACGCAACCAAAAATCTTTCAGATGAATTGTTCCGGTCTGTTGCCATTGCGTCAGCAGGATATTGGTAATCAAATATCCTGACAAAACAAAGAAAAGGCTTACCCCTAAAAGCCCTCCCGGCGCCCAGACAAAATTGAGATGATAGGCGATCACTGCAAATACCGCCAAAGCTCTCAGCCCGTCCAAACCCGGCATATAGCCGATGGAATCTTTCCGTAATCTCCCTGTTTGTAAATTTGAATGATTTGTATTCTTGCTGCACTTCATAATCGTTTTCACTCTCCGTCTATGTTTTAACTTCGGAAACATCCATCATTACCGTTTCTTCCTCTTTACTTTAACAAGTTTTTAACTGGAGAGCTTTACAGATTACTTAAAAATCCTTACGAAAAAGTTAAAATCGCAAAACCCGCATCTCTGGTATAATCCCTGACTGATAATCAACACTATCTGTGACAAGCTTTAACCATCATAGAACGGAGCGTGATTACATGTTGATAATTGGACCACATCTGTCAATTGCGAGAGGATATGCGAGTGCTGCGAAGGATGCGGTCAGCATAGGAGCGAATACCTTTCAATTTTTCAGCAGAAATCCACGGGGATCAAACTTCAGAGCCTGGGATCAAAAGGATATTCATGAATTTCAGATTCTTAAGCGGGAGCATCATTTCGGACCAATCCAGGCTCATGCCCCCTACACCATGAATCTTGCAAGTTCCAATCCAAAAGTATACGAATTCAGCAGTAATGTAATAAGAGAAGATACCAGGAGAATGAATGAGATTGGGATTGAATATCTTGTGCTTCATCCTGGCAATTACACCAACACGGATATCAATCAGGGAATCCTTCAAATAGCCGCTGCGTTGAATCATGCAGTCAATGGCAGTGAGAATATAACAGTTTTATTGGAAACCATGCCAGGAAAGGGGTCCGAAGTCGGATTTCAATTTGAGCAATTGAAACGTGTGATCGATTTGGTTGAAGATAAAGCAAGGATGGGGATATGCATGGATTTATGCCATGTATTCTCATCTGGATATGATATAAGAAATAAACTGGATCAAGTCATGGAAGAAGTCGATAAAGAAGTAGGTATAAAAAGACTGAAAACCATCCATCTGAATGACAGCTTATTCTCCCTGGGTTCAAGAAAAGACAGGCATGCACCGATCGGTCAAGGGCAAATCGGGCTTCAAGCAATCATAGATGTTATGTTGCATCCCAATTTACACAATATACCTTTTTTCATCGAAACTCCGTTAGATAACAACGGACATAAAGAAGAAATCAAAATGATAAAGGAAGTGCTGGCTTTACCGCGATAATAAAAACTGCAGCATCCAGTTTTTATATACTGGATACTGCAGTTTTGAGTGTGTGAAATTAACTCTGTAAATTAGCTTTCTATGGTAAACCTGATTTAGAAAGGGTGCATTTTTTAAGCACCCGATTACGAAACCAATATATTAAATTAATATGGGTATGTCAAGGGCACCTTTGAAAAAAGGCGCCCTTCTTGTCCTATTGGATGAAGTCTATAGGGGTATCCTTCCCTCGTACATGATTGCAAATTCGCCATAAACCTTGCCCCAGTCCCTTAGAGGAAGGCCCCATTTTTTTGTGGCCTGGAGCGTGGAAAGATACAGGGCTTTCAGCAGGGCCTTATCGCTTGGAAACACGCTTCTTTGCCGATTAAGCTTCTTGTAGGTGCTGTTAAGGCTTTCAATTGCATTTGTGGTATAGATCATCTTTCTGGTATCGCTGGAGAACTTGAAGATTGGAGAAAGAATATCCCAATTTTGCTCCCAGCTCTTCATCGCATGGGGATACTGCTCGTTCCATTTCTCCGCAATTCTCTGCATATTGTCATATCCCTGCTGCTCATTCGGAGCTAAATAGATGGTTTTTAGATCTGCGGCAAACTTCTTCATGTCCTTGTATGAGACGTATCTGAGCGTATTCCTTACTTGATGTACAATACAGCGTTGGTATTCTGTGTTAGGGAAGGCCGCTGTAATGGCTTCTTTCATTCCGGTAAGTCCATCTGCACAGATCAGCATGATATCCTTAACTCCACGGTTCTTCAGATCGTTCAGAATTCCAAGCCAGTATTTGCTGCTTTCATTTTCTCCGATTTGAAGGTTTATGACCTCCTTCTTGCCAGACAGTGTGATTGCAAGCATTACATAGGCAGCACGTTTCTTAATCACATTATCCTCGCGTACAGAGAAGTGAACAGCATCAATAAAGATCACCGGATAAATTTCATCAAGTGGGCGACGCTGCCAATCGTCGATTTCCTGTAGGATTTTATCCGTCACATCTGATATGAATCCTTCGCTGCATTCAAAACCATAAATATCCTCAATCTGTTCGGAGATCTGCCTTGTGGTAAGCCCTTTGGCATACATGGCAATAATCTTATCGTCTATTCCTGAAATATCCTTTTGCCGTTTCTTGACAACGGCTGGTTCGAAGGTACTTTCTCGATCCTGTGGCACGTCAAGAGGGAATTCGCCGTACTTGCTCCTGATCGTTTTGGCCTTTGAGCCGTTTCGGGAATTAGTATTATCGCTTCGCTCGTAGTTCTTGTAACCAAGATGGTCGTCCATCTCGGCTTCCATCATGCTTTTGATGGTTCCGCCCAGAAGATCTTTCAGTGCATTTTGAATATCATCGGCAGTTTCAATGTCATATTCGTCGATTAAAGCTGCGATAATATTCTTTTTTCCTTCACTCATTGATTCTTTTCTCTTTGCCATAAAAATAGCCTCCTATGATAATTTGATTTTACCATAGAAGGCGATTGACTTTAATTATTTACAGACTTTTTTTCACAGTCTCGCAGTTTTATTGTTTCAACTAAGGAATCATTTCTACAAGAATTTCTTTTCCGTCTCCATCTATCCGGTATGAATGTGTATGGGCGGATTCTTCAATATCTCCCCAAGCCCAGTAATCAGGATTCACATCTGGGAATGTTGGGGCAGCTACAGCAATCGGACCACGATAAAGCGCTCTGTTTATAATTGTTACAGCCTCATCCCTCCTGAGGGAACTGTCCGGCTTAAAACTGCCGTCCTCATACCCATTCACGATCTGATAACGATAGATTTCCTCAATCACGCTTTGCGCCCAGTTTTGAGAAATATCACTGAAGTGACTCTCCACTGGCTTCACCTCACTGCTTCGTTCAAGATCAAGATACCTCGCAATCATCATTGAAAGTTCTGCTCTTGTAATCGCTCTGTCAGGCATGAAGTTTCCTTCGCCCATTCCTTTCATCAGACCCTCTTCGGTCATAGCTTCAATATAACCGAAGGCCCAATGGGAAGGTACTGCGTCCAGATACGAAGCCTCTTTTTCTGTCATAGTATCCAGATGCAGCAGTCTGGAGAATATTGCAGCAGTCTCTGCTCTGGTTAGGTTGTTATCTGATTTAAACGCACCATCAGGATAACCTTGGATATACCAGTCATGAGTTCCGACATGTTCCTCATCATAAATCATAATTTGGATTTTAGAGGAATCATCTTCTGTATTCATCAAATCTTCAGAACTGGAAATGACTGAATTAATCACCACCATCTGCTGACCTGCATTAATCTTGGATGCTTTCAGGGTAAAGAACAGCGTGCCTTCTGCTCCGCCCGCCAAGGTTCCAAGGTTCCATTCGATCTTCCCAGATCCAGATTTACCGTCTCCGTTTGACGATACCCTCATTTCATCCGGGAATTCAACTGTTACAACGGCATCTACGACTTCCACTTTCGATTTATTAAAATATTTCACGCTGAAATCAACCGTTCCATCCTGTGAAACCCTCATTGAATCACTGTAGATTACAATTGCCAGATCCTTCTCAACTTCTTCATCGACGGAACCACCGCCTCCGCCGCCTCCGCCAGCGAAACCGCCGCTTCCTCCTTCACCTTCACCTTCTCCTTCTCCTTCTTCTTCTATCATACTAAAATCGTGCTGTACGATCTCCCCATAGACGGAAATGACAGGGCTGGTGTAAGTCTGATATCCGGTCTTAGTGGCAATTAAATAATAATCCGTTTGCGGGAATACCATGAAGGCGTACTGTCCGCTGGAGGACGTTTCCTGTGGATTCATATTGTCTGCAGGCGGAAAACCCGATATTGCCGGAAGGGATACGATTGCCCCTGGAGTCAGGCCGTTACCTTGATTGCGTGCTGTATCCGCATAATATAGTATAACTTTTGCCCCCTCAATAACCGATCCGGCAGAAGTGTTTTCTGTTACAGTTCCATAGGGATCGATGAGGATTTCATTAATATTGATTTCTCCATCTAGCCCAACTTCCACATCAATACGTTTTACGACGAGCTGACTACCGTCCGGGAGCATGTAGCGAAGCGCCATGCTATAACTCCCAATCTCCAAACCAGTCACATTAAAGATACCCTCATCACTGATTGTGACTGCCGCAGTGGAAATCACCTGGTTTTGGCTTCCCCGCACTTCGATCTCTAGAGAATCGCTCTTATCGGTCAGAAGATTGAGATGTCTATCTGTATCAAATATTCCCAAAATTCCGGTTACAGTTCTTTCCGAGTCGAACTGATCATTGCCCGAACCGGTTACCTCACCCGCGGTAATTTTTTGGCGGAATGTTTTCTCAACCTTATTTCCATATATATCGATTGGCTTTGTTATTTCGATGTCATATTCCTCTCCTCCTTTTGGAATAACGAAGGAGTATCTGCCATCGGCACCTGTAATTATGCTTGTTGTAAAGTCTACATTACCCTCACTGTCAAAATGTTTGATCACAACCCTTGCACCTTCAACTGGCTCATTGTTGCTGTCTGTAACGATACCGTTGATTCTGCCCGGTGCAAAAGTAACAAGAATCTGATCCGTTGCAAAAATTTCTCTGACATAATCCTCTACTACAGCTGTAACAGGTACCGCAAGGTTATATACTGCTTCAATCTTAATGGATTTATATGTAACACTCGCTTTGCCGTCAGCACCGGTTATGCCCTGCATTCCTCCTTGAAAGCTGCCCATGCTTTCATCAGTGCTGAACTGCACCTGAACGCCTGATACTGGATTATTGTTTTCATCGGTTACGGCTGCTGTCAAAACCGTTGTTTCAACTCCATTTGCAACGATGGCAGACGGACTTGCAGTCAAGCTAATCTTGAACCTTGACATTTGAAAATCCTCTCTAGTCTTTCCGTCTACGATGTTACTGTAAAGTATCCTTATTTGTCTCGCGTTATCACTATAAGCATCATGGCTTACTCTGATCGTATACAGCGTATCCTCAAGATCTTCAAAGAGATACATGCCAGACGCTGTTGTTACCGTTGTTCGCAATAAATTACCTGCCATATCCTGCAATTCAACGGTTGCACTATTTACAGGCGATCCGTCCAGCTTGTCTGTAATGGAACCATATAAATCTACGGAAGTCACTTCGTTGACCTGTATCGTTACGGTCGCGGTATCTGTTCCGCCGTTTCCGTCATTGACGGTGATCTGGAAGCTGTCCGTTCCAAAATAACCGGGGCGCGGAATATAAGTATAGCTTCCGTCTTCTTTCACAACTACGTTTCCGTTGCTGGGATCACTTACCTTGCTATAGGTCAGATTGTCTTCGTCAATATCAACAGCAATCGCTTTACCGGTAATGATGCTGTCCTGATCTCCCGAAGCTTCCGTTCCACCCGTAATTAATGGGGGATCGTTGATTGCGGTTACTGTCACAGTCACCGTCGCGGTATCTGTTCCCCCGTTTCCATCGCTTATGGTATAGGTAAAGCTGTCTGTTCCGTTCCAATCAGAGTCAGGCGTGTAAACGATCTTCCCGCCACTCTTTACAGCGGTTCCCTTGTTGCCAGGGGTTACACTACTGATGGTCAGATCGTCTCCATCAAGATCCGTATCGTTATCAAGAACATCAATTTCCACGCTGCCGTCTTCATCCACGCTTGCTGTATCGTCCTTGGCTTCCGGTGCGTCATTCATTGCGTTTACTGTCACAGTCACCGTCGCGGTATCTGTTCCCCCGTTTCCATCGCTTATGGTATAGGTAAAGCTGTCTGTTCCGTTCCAATCCGCATCGGGCGTATAGACGATCTTCCCTTCGCTGATTACAGCGGTTCCCTTGTTGCCAGGGGTTACACTACTGATGGTCAGATCGTCTCCGTCAAGATCCGTATCGTTGTCAAGAACATCGATTTCCACGCTGCCGTCTTCATTCACGCTTGCCGTATCGTCCTTGGCTTCTGGTGCGTCATTCATTGCGTTTACTGTCACCGTCACTGTCGCGGTATCGGTTCCACCGTTTCCATCGCTTATGGTATAGGTAAAGCTGTCTGTTCCGTTCCAATCAGAGTCAGGCGTGTAAACAACCTTCAGACCTCCGCTCTTTACGGTTACAGTTCCTTTTGTCGCAGAACCCGCTAAAATGATAGTCAGATCGTCTCCGTCAAGATCCGTATCGTTATCAAGAACATCGATTTCCACGTTGCTGTCTTCATTCACGCTTGCTGTATCGTCCTTGGCTTCCGGTGCGTCATTCATTGCGGTTACTGTCACCGTCACCGTCGCGGTATCGGTTCCACCGTTTCCATCGCTTATGGTATAGGTAAAGCTGTCTGTTCCGTTCCAATCCGCATCGGGCGTATAGACGATCTTCCCGCCACTGATTACAGCAGTTCCCTTGTTCCCAGGGGTTACACTACTGATGGACAGATCGTCTCCATCAAGATCCGTATCGTTATCAAGAACATCGATTTCCACGCTGCTGTCTTCATTCACGCTTGCCGTATCGTCCTTGGCTTCCGGTGCGTCATTCATTGCAGTCACTGTCACCGTCACCGTCGCGGTATCTGTTCCCCCGTTTCCATCGCTTATGGTATAGGTAAAGCTGTCTGTTCCGTTCCAATCAGAGTCAGGCGTGTAAACGATCTTCCCCCCACTGATTACAGCGGTTCCCTTGTTGCCAGGGGTTACACTACTGATAGTCAGATCGTCTCCGTCAAGATCCGTATCGTTGTCAAGAACATCGATTTCCACGCTGCCGTCTTCATCCACGCTTGCTGTATCGTCATTGGCTTCCGGTGCGTCATTCATTGCGGTTACTGTCACCGTCACCGTCGCGGTATCTGTTCCACCGTTTCCATCGCTTATGGTATAGGTAAAGCTGTCTGTTCCGTTCCAATCCGCATCGGGCGTATAGACGATCTTCCCGCCACTGATTACAGCGGTTCCCTTGTTCCCAGGGGTTACACTACTGATGGTCAGATCGTCTCCATCAAGATCCGTATCGTTATCAAGAACATCGATTTCCACGCTGCTGTCTTCATTCACGCTTGCCGTATCGTCCTTGGCTTCCGGTGCGTCATTCATTGCGGTTACTGTCACCGTCACCGTCGCGGTATCTGTTCCACCGTTTCCATCGCTTATGGTATAGGTAAAGCTGTCTGTTCCGTTCCAATCAGAGTCAGGCGTGTAAACGATCTTCCCGCCACTGATTGCAGCAGTTCCCTTGTTCCCATTGGTTACGTCGCTGATGGTCAGATTGTCTCCGTCAAGATCTGTATCGTTGTCAAGAACATCGATTTCCACGCTGCTGTCTTCATCCACGCTTGCCGTATCGTCCTTGGCTTCCGGTGCGTCATTCATTGCGGTTACTGTCACCGTCACTGTCGCGGTATCTGTTCCACCGTTTCCATCGCTTATGGTATAGGTAAAGCTGTCTGTTCCGTTCCAATCAGAGTTAGGCGTGTAAACAACCTTCAAACCTCCGCTCTTTACGGTTACAGTTCCTTTTGTCGCAGGACCTGCGGAAATGATAGTCAGATCGTCTCCGTCAAGATCCGTATCGTTATCAAGAACATCAATTTCCACGTTGCTGTCTTCATTCACGCTTGCCGTATCGTCCTTGGCTTCCGGTGCGTCATTCATTGCGGTTACTGTCACCGTCACCGTCGCAGTATCTGTTCCACCGTTTCCATCGCTTATGGTATAGGTAAAGCTGTCTGTTCCGTTCCAATCAGAGTTAGGCGTGTAAACAACCTTCAGACCTCCGCTCTTTACGGTTACAGTTCCATTTGTCGCAGAACCCGCTGAAATGATGGTCAGATTGTCTCCGTCAAGATCCGTATCGTTATCAAGAACATCGATTTCCACGTTGCTGTCTTCATTCACGCTTGCTGTATCGTCATTGGCTTCCGGTGCGTCATTCATTGCGGTTACTGTCACCGTCACCGTCGCGGTATCGGTTCCACCGTTTCCATCGCTTATGGTATAGGTAAAGCTGTCTGTTCCGTTCCAATCAGAGTCAGGCGTGTAAACAACCTTCAAACCTCCGCTCTTTACGGTTACAGTTCCTTTTGTCGCAGGACCTGCGGAGATGATAGTCAGATCGTCTCCGTCAAGATCTGTATCGTTATCAAGAACATCAATTTCCACGCTACTGTCTTCATCCACGCTTGCTGTATCGTCATTGGCTTCCGGTGCGTCATTCATTGCGGTTACTGTCACCGTCACCGTCGCGGTATCTGTTCCACCGTTTCCATCGCTTATGGTATAGGTAAAGCTGTCTGTTCCGTTCCAATCAGAGTCAGGCGTGTAAACAACCTTCAAACCTCCACTCTTTACGGTTACAGTTCCTTTTGTCGCAGGACCTGCGGAAATGATAGTCAGATCGTCTCCGTCAAGATCCGTATCGTTATCAAGAACATCGATTTCCACGTTGCTGTCTTCATTCACGCTTGCCGTATCGTCCTTGGCTTCGGGTGCGTCATTCATTGCGTTTACTGTCACCGTCACCGTCGCGGTATCTGTTCCCCCGTTTCCATCGCTTATGGTATAGGTAAAGCTGTCTGTTCCGTTCCAATCAGAGTCAGGCGTGTAAACAACCTTCAAACCTCCGCTCTTTACGGTTACAGTTCCTTTTGTCGCAGGACCTGCGGAGATGATAGTCAGATCGTCTCCGTCAAGATCTGTATCGTTATCAAGAACATCAATTTCCACGCTACTGTCTTCATTCACGCTTGCCGTATCGTCCTTGGCTTCCGGTGCGTCATTCATTGCGGTTACTGTCACCGTCACCGTCGCGGTATCTGTTCCCCCGTTTCCATCGCTTATGGTATAGGTAAAGCTGTCTGTTCCGTTCCAATCAGAGTCAGGCGTGTAAACAACCTTCAGACCTCCGCTCTTTACGGTTGCAGTTCCTTTTGTCGCAGGACCTGCGGAAATGATAGTCAGATCGTCTCCGTCAAGATCTGTATCGTTATCAAGAACATCAATTTCCACGCTGCTGTCTTCATTCACGCTTGCCGTATCGTCCTTGGCTTCCGGTGCGTCATTCATTGCGGTTACTGTCACCGTCACCGTCGCAGTATCTGTTCCACCGTTTCCATCGCTTATGGTATAGGTAAAGCTGTCTGTTCCGTTCCAATCAGAGTCAGGCGTGTAAACGATCTTCCCGCCACTGATTGCAGCAGTTCCCTTGTTCCCATCGGTTACGTCGCTGATGGTCAGATTGTCTCCGTCAAGATCTGTATCGTTGTCAAGAACATCGATTTCCACGCTGCTGTCTTCATCCACGCTTGCCGTATCGTCCTTGGCTTCCGGTGCATCATTCATTGCGTTTACTGTCACCGTCACTGTCGCGGTATCTGTTCCACCGTTTCTATCGCTTATGGTATAGGTAAAGCTGTCTGTTCCGTTCCAATCAGAGTCAGGCGTGTAAACAACCTTCAAACCTCCACTCTTTACGGTTACAGTTCCTTTTGTCGCAGGACCTGCGGAAATGATAGTCAGATCGTCTCCGTCAAGATCTGTATCGTTATCAAGAACATCAATTTCCACGCTACTGTCTTCATTCACGCTTGCCGTATCGTCCTTGGCTTCCGGTGCGTCATTCATTGCAGTCACTGTCACCGTCACTGTCGCGGTATCTGTTCCACCGTTTCCATCGCTTATGGTATAGGTAAAGCTGTCTGTTCCGTTCCAATCAGAGTCAGGCGTGTAAACGATCTTCAGACCTCCGCTCTTTACGGTTGCAGTTCCATTTGTCGCAGGACCTGCGGAAATGATAGTCAAACTGTCACCATTGATGACAATGTCTGCATCCGTATCGTTATCAAGAACATCAATTTCCACGCTGCTGTCTTCATTCACGCTTGCCGTATCGTCATTGGTTTCCGGTGCGTCATTCACCGCAGTTACTTCGATGGTGAAGGTCTGAGCTGCCGAAGTGTCAACTCCTCCCCGCGCGGTGCCGCCATTATCCTTCAGCACCACGCTCACCGTCGCTGTCCCGTTTGCATTTTCTGCCGGCGTATAGCTCAGGGTTCCATTTGCGGAAACCGTTGGCTGTACGCTGAATAGCGCTTCATTTCCGTTTGTAACCGTAAAGGTCAAGGTCTGCGCCGATTCGTTGGATGGACCCGCTGAAATCGCCGTTGCCCAGCCTGCTACTGTTTGCGCTCCTGCATCTTCAGCAATGCTCTGGTTTGCTCCTGCTGTAAACGAAGGTACATCGTTGACACCATTCACCGTTACCACCACTGTCGCCGTAGAGGTTACATTCTTTTTATCCTCTACGGTATAGGTAAAGCTGTCCGTTCCATTATAGTCTGCATTTGGCGTATAGGTCAGTGTCTTTTGATCTCCTGCAATTGTTACTGTTCCGTTTGAACCGTTGACCGCTTCTTTAATGAGAAGGTCGTCTGATTCCCATGATTGATCGACGTCCGTATCGTTGTCAAGAACATCGATTTCCACACTGCTGTCTTCATCCACACTTGCCGTGTCGTCCTCGGCTTTCGGTACGTCATTCACCGCAGTTACTTCGATGGTGAAGGTCTGGGCTGCCGAAGTGTCAACTCCTCCCCGTGCGGTGCCGCCGTTGTCCTTCAGCACCACGCTCACCGTCGCTGTCCCGTTTGCATTTTCTGCCAGAGTATAGCTCAGGGTTCCATTTGCGGAAACCGTTGGCTGTACGCTGAATAGCGCTTCATTTCCGTTTGTAACCGTAAAGGTCAAGGTCTGCGCCGATTCGTTGGATGGACCCGCTGAAATCGCCGTTGCCCAGCCTGCTACTGTCTGCGCTCCAGCATCTTCAGCAATGCTCTGGTTTGCTCCTGCTGTAAACGAAGGTACATCGTTGACACCATTCACCGTTACCTCCACTGTAGCCGTTGAGGTTACATTCTTTTTATCCTCGATTGTATAAGTAAAGCTGTCCGTCCCATTATACTCTGCATTTGGCGTATAGGTCAGTGTCTTTTGATCTCCTGCAATTGTTACTGTTCCGTTTAAACCGTTGACCGCTTCTTTAATGAGAAGGTCGTCTGATTCCCATGGTTGATCAACGTCCGTATCGTTGTCAAGAACATCAATTTCCACACTGCTATCTTCATCCACGCTTGCCGTATCGTCCTCGGCTTCCGGTGCGTCATTCATCGCGCTCACTTCGATGGTGAAGGTCTGGGTTGCCGAAGTGTCAACTCCTCCCCGTGCGGTGCCGCCGTTATCCTTCAGCACCACACTCACCGTCGCTGTCCCGTTTGCATTTTCTGCCAGAGTATAGCTCAGAGTTCCATTTGCGGAAACCGCTGGCTGTACACTGAACAGCGTTGGATTATTCGCTGTTACTACAAAATTCAGCTCTTGAGAAGATTCATCTGCTGGACCCGCTGAAATCGCCGTTGCCCAGCCTGTTACTGTCTGCGCTCCTGCATCTTCCGCGACACTCTGGTTTGCTCCTGCCGTAAACGAAGGTACATCGTTGACGCTATTCACCGTTACCTCCACTGTCGCCGTTGAGGTTATATTCTTTTTATCCTCGATGGTATAGGTAAAGCTGTCCGTTCCATTATAGTCTGCATTTGGCGTATAGGTCAGCGACTTTTTGTCTCCTGCGATTGTTACTGTTCCGTTTGAACCGTTGACCGCTTCTTTAATGAGAAGGTCATCTGATTCCCATGATTGATCGACGTCCGTATCGTTGTCAAGAACATCGATTTCCACACTGCTGTCTTCGTTCACACTCGCCGTGTCGTCCTCGGCTTTCGGTGCGTCATTGACTGCATTCACCGTGATAGTAAAGGTCTGGGCTGCCGAAGTGTCAACTCCTCCCCGTGCGGTGCCGCCGTTATCCTTCAGCACCACGCTCACCGTCGCTGTCCCATTTGCATTTGCTGCCAGAGTATAGCTCAGGGTTCCATTTGCGGAAATCGCTGGCTGTACGCTGAATAACGCTTCGTTTCCGGTTGTAACAGCAAAGGTCAAGGTCTGCGCCGATTCGTTGGATGGACCCGCTGAAATCGCCGTTGCCCAGCCTGTTACTGTCTGTGCTCCTGCATCTTCCGCGACACTCTGAGTTGCTCCTGCTGTAAACGAAGGTACATCGTTGACGCCATTCACCGTTACCTCCACTGTCGCCGTTGAGGTTATATTCTTTTTATCCTCGATTGTATAAGTAAAACTGTCCGTTCCATAATAGTCTGCATTTGGCGTATAGGTCAGTGTCTTTTGATCTCCAGCGATTGTTACTGTTCCATTTGAACCGTTGACCGCTTCTTTAATGAGAAGGTCGTCTGATTCCCATGATTGATCGACGTCCGCATCGTTGTCAAGAACATCGATTTCCACACTACTGTCTTCATCCACGCTTGCCGTGTCGTCCTCGGCTTTCGGTACGTCATTCACCGCAGTTACTTCGATGGTGAAGGTCTGGGCTGCCGAAGTGTCAACTCCTCCCCGTGCGGTGCCGCCGTTATCCTTCAGCACCACGCTCACCGTCGCTGTCCCATTTGCATTTGCTGCCAGAGTATAGCTCAGGGTTCCATTTGCGGAAATCGCTGGCTGTACGCTGAATAACGCTTCGTTTCCGGTTGTAACAGCAAAGGTCAAGGTCTGCGCCGATTCGTTGGATGGACCCGCTGAAATCGCCGTTGCCCAGCCTGTTACTGTCTGTGCTCCTGCATCTTCCGCGACACTCTGAGTTGCTCCTGCTGTAAACGAAGGTACATCGTTGACGCCATTCACCGTTACCTCCACTGTCGCCGTTGAGGTTATATTCTTTTTATCCTCGATGGTATAGGTAAAGCTGTCCGTTCCATAATAGTCTGCATTTGGCGTATAGGTCAGTGTCTTTTGATCTCCTGCGATTGTTACTGTTCCGTTTGAACCGTTGACCGCTTCTTTAATGAGAAGGTCGTCTGATTCCCATGATTGATCGACGTCCGCATCGTTGTCAAGAACATCGATTTCCACACTACTGTCTTCATCCACGCTTGCCGTGTCGTCCTCGGCTTTCGGTACGTCATTCACCGCAGTTACTTCGATGGTGAAGGTCTGGGCTGCCGAAGTGTCAACTCCTCCCCGTGCGGTGCCGCCGTTATCCTTCAGCACCACGCTCACCGTCGCTGTCCCATTTGCATTTGCTGCCAGAGTATAGCTCAGGGTTCCATTTGCGGAAATCGCTGGCTGTACGCTGAATAACGCTTCGTTTCCGGTTGTAACAGCAAAGGTCAAGGTCTGCGCCGATTCGTTGGATGGACCCGCTGAAATCGCCGTTGCCCAGCCTGCTACTGTCTGTGCTCCTGCATCTTCCGCAACGCTCTGGTTTGCTCCTGCCGTAAACGAAGGTACATCGTTGACGGGGTCGACGGTAATCTGGAAGTTTTTTTCCTCAGAAGTATTCTCTCCTCCATTCGCAATGCCTCCATCATCAGTCAGCTTGACGGTTATCGTTGCCGTGCCGCTTACATTGTCAGCTGGTGTAAATGTCAACGTTCCATCGGAAGTGATCAAAGGTTGTAAGCTGAACAAGTCAGGATTGCTGTTGCTCAAAACAGTGAAACTCACTTCTTGGTCCGATTCGTTGTCAGCCCCCCTAAAAATATTTGTTGCCCAGTTATTAAAGCTTTGATATCCCGAATCCTCATTTACTGTTTTCAGTGAATCAACAGAAAAAGAAGGTTGATCATTTATCGGATAAATTCTTACAGAAACCAGCTGTGTTGTCGTATGCACACCATCACTTGCCTCAATGTTCAATTTTAAATCCCCATACTGATCAGGTGAGGGTGTTAAACTGATATTGTAATTGCTTCCGGATCTGGTTGCTTTTATATTACTGTCTGCAATCAGATTTTTTTCTGTGGAAGTGATTTTCACGAGAAGATTGTTGCTGACAGTTTCTGCATCTGAAATCGCAACGCTGAAAACATCCGGTGTATCTTCATAGAGTTCCCATATCCAGGTACTGCCGGATACTTCCAAAATAACCGGCGGATCATTGAGCGGTGCAACGATCACAGAAACGACTGCCGTACTGGTCAGTGTTCCATCACTGATGGTATAGGTAAAGCTGTCACTGCCGCTGTAATTTGCGTTCGGTGTGTAAGAAACTTTTCCATCCATATCGCTGAATGTCGCCGTACCATGTGAAGGTTGGGTAATCCCAATCAATGTAATTGGGTCTCCTTCCACATCACTATCATTTGCTACTACATTCAAATTAAAAGAAGTATCCTCTTCAATCGTAATACTGTCGTTCCTTGCTGTTGGCGGATCATTTACCGGAAGGATCGTTATCGTTACGGCAGCTTGATCTGTATTTCCATATGAATCTGAAACCGTATATTGGAAACTGTCAGAGCCAAAATAATTTAATGACGGCTTATAAGTCAGCGTTCCGTCCAAATTATTGACCACGGTCCCATGAGAAGGATTACTAAAACTGATCACACTGAGCGGATCAGTCTCCGAATCGGTATCATTTCCCGTCACATTGAAAAGGGATACCGTATCCTCATTGATGGTATAAATATCGTCAACCGCGTTTACATCTCCCTCTGCAGCCGTCACGTATAAAGTAAATGTTGCCGCATATTCCTGCGTACCATCATCTGCCTTCACAACAATCATCCCATTTCCACTTGCATCCGTTACAGGATTGATTTGAGCAGAGTAACTGATTCCCGTTTTCTGAATGTTAAAGCTGTTCGGATCACTGTTGTCAACCAGATTTGAATTTGCTGATTCCATGTGGACGGTAATTGTTGCATTATCAGGGTTGGGAATCTCAAAGGACACCGAAACAGGTTTATTTTTTGTTGTACTTACGGTTTCCGGCAAATACAAAATAGCAGTGGGATCATAGACCGGTCTAACTGTGAGGTACGCTGTTCCTGTCTGCTCACCACCATTGGAATCCTTGACTTTAAAGACAAACGAATCATTCCCGTTATAGTTATGCTCCGGTATATAATACGCAATACCATCTTCGTCTATTGTAACCGTTCCATGATACGGCCCGCTTACGAGTTCTGCACTCAGCGCATCACCAATGTCAGGATCGGCTTCACTGCCGATTAAATTAAAGTAGAGATTTGTATCTTCATCGAGCGTCTTTGAAATATCCAACGCTGATGGTATATCGTTAATCGGCTGAATCCGTATCGCAAACGATTCTTCCGCAAAGGCAATGCCGTCACTGACCTTCATATTAATAATAGTATCCCCATTTGCATTTTCAGTAAAAGAAAACCTAAGGGTTATTTTCCCGTCTGCTCCTCGGATCACGGTAATGCCGTCAGAGGTTATTGCGGACTGATTGGATGAGCCTGCTGCAAAGGTCAGTTCTGCAAAAGAATTATCCACATCGTTGATTGTGACCTCCACATCAGGAATTCCCGACGCAACATCCTCGTCAACACCAATGTCGCTTACCGTTGTTATCGTTGGAGCATCATTGACGGGCTGGATATTCATGGTGATTTTCTGTTTCTTTATCTCACTTCCAAAAGTAGCAGTAAAATAAAAGACATCTGTACCATTTTTATCTGGCAGAGGCGTATACCGGAGAATATTTCCTTCAATATCTGCAATCCCCAGAGAAGCGGTTTCTCCGCTTTCGGAAGACAATCCCAAAGTTAGCGTTCCACTTGTATGGTTTGCGATAATCGTACTGTCCATAAGATTGATTTCTATTGTTGGACTGTCCTCCTTAATAGTGCGGGAAACTTCATATAAGTAGAACCATGGGCCGCCTGTCTCAGAGGTCAGTCTGATTGCAGCACTGTCAGTCTCGCCCTCATTATCAATGATAGTATAGGTATATTCTGCCCAGCCTCCGCTATACTCTGAATTTGCTGGAAAGGTTATCGTACCATCACCTTGATTGATCGTTGCACTCGAAAAACTACAACTCTGAATACTGATACTGCTTCCTTCATCAATATCATAATCGTTTCCAAGGACATTAATCGTATATGGAGAACCAAAATCAACACCAAATCCATAATCGTCCATCGCTACCGGCGGGTCGTTGACTGCACTCACCTGAATTGCTATTTCTGCCGATGCTGTTTCCGCATCGCTATCCATAATCGCATAGGAAATGGTTTCTGTCCCATTCCAGTCTTCATTCGGGGTATAGCGGTAATTTCCGCCTCCGAGCCAGACCAGCTCCCCATTATCCGCACTGCCCATCGACAGAACCGATACAGAAGATTCCAGATCGCTGTCATTTGTCAAAACATTGAACTGTATTGGGATGTCCTCATTTGTGACAACCGTATCATTTGCTGCTACTGGCTTGTCGTTAACCGGATGAACAATAACCAGAAAATCCATTCTAAAAGTGTACCCAAAAGAATCCGTTGCGGTTATGGTAATTACTGCTCTGCCAGATTCATTCGCTTGCGGAGTTACCGTCACTGTATAGGAAGAATCACTTATTTTATTAATAATGATCCCGCTCTCATCTATCAAATCAG
This sequence comes from Anaerovoracaceae bacterium, assembly GCA_963676445.1. Taxonomy (GTDB): domain Bacteria; phylum Bacillota; class Clostridia; order Peptostreptococcales; family Anaerovoracaceae; genus Anoxybacterium. The sequence goes on along the minus strand of OY781100.1, from coordinate 4,170,821 downwards.
GATTACCAGAAGATTTCGTCATAACAAGAGTGGAAAGATCCTGCAGATCCCGGGCAGAAAAAGGAATCGCTCCGGTCGTCCCGTCTTCCTCAATCGATTGATTGGGGATACTGGATAGAATTGGAGGGTGCTGATTGTCGGAACAAGATACTTTTGCTGTTGCAGTGGCTTCGTTGCCGTTACCATCATTAATGGTGTATGTAAAAGTATCAATACCAACATAGCTGCTATGCGCCACATAGGTTATGGTTCCGTCAGCCTGAACCGTAACATTACCATGAGCGGGGTTCTCAACCGATGTGATGTTAATAGCATCTCCGTCCACATCGAAGTCATTGTCCAGAACCGGAATGATTACAGATTCTTTAATTCTTACTACAGCAATATCATCCAGGGCTGTTGGCGGGTCCTGAACAGCAACTACAGTCAGTTTAAAACTCTTCGTAATGTAATACTCCCCATCACTGACTGTAACGCTTATTGTCGTCTCCCCATTTCCGTTGGTATTGGGAGCGATCGTAAGGAAACGCTCTTCTCCTGTTCCTGAAACGATTATTTTATTATCGCTTACAACATTCTGAGCAGAGCTTCCCATCGTCAGGATCAATTGCTCTGTATCCGTCTCAGGATCACCGATATGAAATTCAATCCCAGATATCGGCGTATCCTCCTGAGTTTCCTGATCAGAAATATCTGTAAGCCACGGTTCATCGTTGACTGGTATGCAATGCAGCGCTACAGTCGCAGTGTTTGAACTTTCCAATTCACCGTCTGAAACAAGATATGTAAAAGATACATCGGTATCCAAGTTGGTTTCTGGTGTGTAAGTAAACGTTCCCGTCCCGGAATTATAGTCTAAGTCGCCCTTTTGAACATTGGTTACAATTCCTGCAAACTGTAATGCCGTATCGTCAATGTCCACATCATTTGCCAGCAGCTGTTCCTCTGTGAATGAAACTGTATAATCTTCGGTAAACGTAAACGCGTCATTTCTCGCAACCGGAGCGTCATTGACCGGCAGAACATTGAGTGTAAAGGTATATATCGCAATGTTAAATCCGTCAGATACCCGAACGGTTATGGTAACCGGTCCGAATTGATTGCTCTCAGGTGTAATGCTCAGGCTGATTTCAGAATCGGAATCTCCCAGTCCATCGACAGTAATTTTTTCATCACTAACGATCGAGTTATCGGAGGATGTCACCTGAGCTGTAATGCTTTGATTATCGGTTACATCGTCAGCCAGTTCAAACTCAATAGTGATAGACTGATCTTCCTCGACTTCATAGGATTCCAGCAGACCTGACACAACAGGAGGGTAATCCAAATAAACTACCGTAACAGTAACCGTTGCGGTTGCCACTGCTCCTTTATCGTCTTCAACCAGATAGGTAAACGTATCTGTTCCATACCAGTTCTCTTCAGGGGTATAAGTCAGCAAAAGACCTCCCTCGCCAATGGTAACAGTTCCATGGTTCACCTCAGGAATCTCGGAAATCAAAATGATGTCCCCGTCAATATCGGAGTCATTCGCTAGTACATCGATGTCGACGGACATATTTTTATTTGTCGTTGCATTGTCATCTATGGCTGAAGGGGCATCGTTCACCGCAGCAACTGTAACAGTAACCGTTGCAGTTGCAGTATTATGCGATGAGTCTTCGATCATATATTCAAAGGTATCCGTTCCGTTAAAATTCTCTTCCGGCGAATAGAGGATGGTCTTACCATCCGATGAAACATCAGCAGCTCCATGATTAGGAACAGAGGCAGATAAAATAATCAAATCATCTCCATCTGCATCGGTATCGTTGGCAAGGACATCTGCCGTAACAGCCTCATCCTCATTCGTTTCCACCGCATCAGGGCTTGCTACGGGGCTGTCGCTTTCCGCGCTAATCTCAGCGGTCACCTCTTTTTCTGTGTACAAAACTCCGTCGGAAACGGTTATCGTCAATAGAGAGCTTCCAGATTGATCTTTTCCCGGCGTAGAAGTAGCAGTGCATGTACCATCATTATTGACAATGGTAAATCCATTAGGGAAAAGCACCTTATCGTCCGCTGTTATGCTCACCGAAAGATCTCCTGCATTTGTTTCAGCGTCACTTACGTTAAAAGTAAACGAAAGTTCCGTATCTTCAGTTCCGTAAACAACGTCGGTGATATCAGAAATTTCCGGCTGCTGCGTATTAAGGGTGAACCGTTTCACCGTCGTATTGCCACAGCTGTCTTTGGCATACAAGGTATACCATTTACCTTTTTCAACTGTAATCGTATCTGATAACAGGATTCCATCTGCTTCGAAATAATCTTCAGCCCAGTCACCCTGAGCATATTTTTTATCTTGCACGGCAGTATAATTGTCTGAAACCAAAACACTGACTTTCTGGGAATCGCTGCCATCCCAGCTTTCGGGAATCGAAATATCCGGTCCACTGCAATCCAGTTTGTATGCTGCCTCAGTGGTTTTGGTCGGAATGCCCGCTGCATTCACAATACGAGCAGATAGAGTACATTCGCCCTCTTCAGTCATGGGTACAGTCTCGGAATACAGCTCCCAGTCTCCGCTGCCAACACGGTACTGTATGCTGCCTCCTGCAGGGACATCTCCCGTAATCGTCACCATAACATGATTTGTCCATTCTGAGGTGTTCAGTGCGATTTGTGGTCCTTCCTTTACTGGATTGACTGTTACAGAAACCGTCGCACTCGCAGTCGCACCGGAGGTATCTATGATGGTATATGTAAACAAATCTGAACCATTCCATTCGGGGGTTGGCGTATAGGTGACAGATTTCAGGTCCGAAGAAATTACAGCAGTTCCGAAAGCCATTCCCGTTACATCCGTAATGATTAAATCATCGCCATCGCTATCAGAGTCATTATCTAAAACTTTAATTTCAACAAAATCGTTTTCATCTACGACAGCAGAGTCGTCAACCGCGTTAGGAGCATTATTTGGTGTGATATTTACAGTTTTAATCGTAGTCAGTTCGCCATCAGACACTGACACTGTTAAGAAGGTTGAACCGGAAAGACCGGATGCAGGCATACTCTCAGCAGAGCAGCTTCCATCCGTGTTCGTTATGTCAAAAGAATTTGGGAACAATGCAGTATCATCTGCGGTCACCTCTACAATTAGGTCCTCCGCATCTGTATCTTCATCAAAAACATGAAAAGAGAGGCTCAACACTGTATCTACCTCTAATTTTTTTCTGTCAGGAAGTCCAGACAGTGTTGGCGCCGTATTCATAATGAAAAACTGTATTTCCGAATTTCCGCAGGCATCCTCTGCAAACACTGTGTATTCTGACCCGGCAACGCCGGAGAAAGTGCTATTAAAAGCTTCACCCCCTGTTGCGAAATATGCTTTATCCCGATTGCCAGACGCATATTTCTTTACAGAAACACCGGAATACTCGTCTGTAACAGTAACATCAGCAATTCTTGCATCTCCGTCAGCAGTACAGGACACAGAAATTTCAGGTGAAGTTTTATCTAAACGATAAACAGCCTCTTCGATCTCAGATTCACCCTCACCGCTCACAACTCGGGCAGATACGGTGTGTATCCCTTCCTCTGTCATGGAAACGGTTTCCGTATAGTCCTGCCAAGCATTGCTGTCTATACAATACTGGATTACGCCTCCATCAGGCACGGTTCCATTTATTGTGACATCAACCGATTGAGACCATTCTGAGGTGTTAAATACGATTTCAGGCTTGGATGGCACAGACATGGGAAGTAGTTCTTCCTGCAGCTGGGCTTCCATGGACTGCGGTAAAATGCTCGGTATTTGTTCTTCATCCTCAGTCTCGATATCCGCTGGCGCTTGTCCTTCATCCTCAGTCTCAATATCCGCTGGCGCTTGTCCTTCATCCTCAGTCTCGATATCCGCTGGCGCTTCTCCTTCATCCTCAGTCTCAATATCCGCTGGCGCTTGTCCTTCATCCTCAGTCTCGATATCCGCTGGTGCTTCTCCTTCATCCTCAGTCTCGATATCCGCCGGCGCTTCTCCTTCATCCTCAGTCTCGATATCCGCTGGCGCTTGTCCTTCATCCTCAGTCTCGATATCCGCTGGCGCTTGTCCTTCATCCTCAGTCTCGATATCCGCTGGCGCTTCTCCTTCATCCTCGGTGTTCGCAGGCTCTTGGACTTCTGCTTCTGACCCGGTGGCTGCAGGCGCTCCCTGTTCTTCCTGTATCAAAGTAGCACTCTGGTCGTGATTTTCATCTTGAACGCTATCCGCATAAGAAATGTTACCCAGTGGATTGATAAGCATTGCGAGCACACAAATTAGTGAAGCTACTTTATAAACGCCTTTCCTCCTGATGATTGGTTTGTTACCATTTGTTTTTAACATAAACAATCTCCTCTTGACATGAAACCGTAATTTTCTCCAATAAAAAAAGCCGGTTGCAAACAATGATTGCAACCGGACCGTCATGGCAGTTTACTGCTTTAGACCCCTAGCTTTGCGTCACGGCCTTTCGACCGTTTTGCCCTGAACTATTATCTTAATTATAGCTATTATAAAACTATTTTTATTTCTTACACTATATGCTAATTTTAGACAAATTTCAAGGTTTTATATGTAATTATTACCTATTATCTGCAGTTCAGATTAAAAGTAATTATAATATCGTAATACTTTCTGCTCAAAATTAGTTAAACTGATAATTCCAGCCTCTCTAACGGTTTCTTTTCCCTGGACGAACAGTATTATGACAGGAGCAGAAAATACATGATAGCTTGCGGAAAGCTCAGGTAAATTTTCTACTTCAACACGGACAGCCGCAACATTAGGATATTTTTCAAGGATCAAATCAAGCTTAGGTATAAGATCCTTGCATACAACACAAGAACTGCTACTAAAATACGCAAGCATCATTTGATTGTTTGCTATTAATTCATTAAACTCCAATATTGAGTTGATCGTATCCATTCGCCTATTTATCATTTCTATCCTTTTCGTCGATAATTGCATCATCATGAATAACCTGTTCAATCACTTCATTGATTAAATGCTCATGTCTCACCTGGCTTACTTTCTTCCTGACGATTTCTTCAATGTCAAATTCCTGCTTGAGTCCTGCATTCAGAGAATAAATCATCATCAGAATAACAATTGCAAAAGGCAAACCCGTAATGACCGAGGCTGTCTGCAGCGCACTCAAGCCACCTCCAATCAGTAGCGTAGCCGCAACGCCACCCTCCATCACCGCCCAGAAAACTCTCTGAGGTGTCGGTGAATCGATCTTCCCGCCTGAAGTCAAGTGATCCACAACAAGTGAACCCGAATCAGAAGAGGTTACAAAGAAAACAGTTACCAATATAATTCCTGTAACCGATAAAATCTGTGTCAAAGGAAGATTTCTCAGCATGGCGAAAAGCGCCAATGAGACATCAGAATCCACGACCGCAACAAGATCTGAGATTCCCTTGGTTTGCTGAAATATTGCGGTTCCCCCGAACACAGACATCCATAAAAACGACAGCAATGTGGGGATCAGTGTTACGCTCAGTATGAATTCTCTTACAGTCCGTCCCTTGGAAATGCGAGCGATAAACATTCCGACAAACGGTGACCAGGAGATCCACCATGCCCAATAAAAGATCGTCCAGCCGCCCTGCCAGTTGGTGCCTTTGAAGGTTTCTGTCCACAGACTCATTTCCATGAAATCTGATAGGTAAAATCCAAGATTCTGGGAAAACCCGCTCAGGATATATACTGTGGGACCGGCAATAAGTACGAATGCCATAAAGATTCCTGCAAGGATCATATTAATTTCGCTAAGCCGCTTCACTCCCCCATCCAGGCCAAGAACAACGGATGTTGTTGCAAACCCTGTAATAACAATAATTAAAACGACCTGAATTGTCGTGCTAATGTTTATACCAAAAAGGTAATTCAGTCCCGCATTTATCTGTGCCACGCCAAGCCCCAGCGATGTTGCAAGCCCTGTCAATGTTGCAAGAACAGATAAAATATCAATGATATTACCCCACAGACCATAAATCTTATTTCCGATAATCGGATAGAAAATTGACCGGATTGTCAGGGGCAGTCCTTCATTGTATGCAAAGAAAGACAGTGCCAATCCTACAATTGCATAGATTGCCCAAGGATGAAGCCCCCAGTGGAAAAAGGTAATTGCCATGGCTGCCTGCGCTGCTTCCGCAGATTGCGGCGCAATATCTCCGAACATTGGGGACGGCGTACCAAGATGGGTAATGGGTTCTGCCACGCTCCAGAACATCAAACCAATACCCATACCGGCGCTCAGCAGCATTGCAAACCAACCGAACTTGCTGAATTCAGGCTGCGCATCACTGCCGCCAATCCTTATATTTCCGTATTTTCCGAATGCAAATACCAAAGCAGCAACGATAAAAATGTTCGCTGCTATGATAAAGAACCATCCAACATTGATCGTGATGCTTTCCATCACTCCAGCGAAAAAGCTTTCTGCCCGGTTGGGATAAATCAGAGTCAAGCTTATAAAAATCACTAAGAACAGCACTGAAAAAACAGTAACATGAGGATGCAGATCAAAGCCAAATCCCGCCCAGTTGTTTTCTCCGGGAGCCTTCTTTCCTTCCTTGTCAAAAAGAGATACCGTTGGCCGAATCTGCAGACCTTTGAATGGAGGCCGTTCCTTAAGTGCTTTTTTACGTTCTTCTCTTTCTACTTTTTTTAACTTTTTCGCCAGTTCTTGTTTCGTCAATCGTACTTCCCTCTTTCGTCTTTCAATCAATCTTGCGCTTTCATCATATCTATCTTTCTAGATTTCCAATATATTATCCAATCATACATTTATTTCGTCCGGATGATTTACCTTTATATAGGTGTTGGTCTGCTTTGGAGATCAATGCGTTTACAGAGATGGTCTGCAAATATCGACAGATCCCAATCGTTTAGAGACAGTGTGTTTGTAAGGGTTATCTGATAGATGAAATCGTTAATAAAAGATATTCCCAAAGCCGAAAATCCATTAAAAACGCATAGATATGCCATTCGTCTGTAGACAGAAAAATCCAGTTCCAGGCGGCTTAGTAAAAAACGCTCTCCAACCAATAACATACGCAGTGAAAACAACAGACATAATACTGCGAAATAGAACGGCGCACGGTCTTTGGACCTCATAAAAACAGTCCGACATGAAGGACCAATTGCTTAAATCCAAAACACCTCTTTTTCATGATATCATCTCAATATCAACCCAATCTTACTATGCATTTGTTTGTACTAATTTTAGCATGTAGCTCATTATTTTCCAATGCTTTATGCCAATTTTATTTGTCTTTTCCTGCGGTCTCCAGTTTCAGCACTTTTTTGAAAGCTTCATAACGATCCCTGAGCACTCTCTCATGATCCTCCTCGTCCAGCCTCAATTGTTCGAAGAATTTTTTAACTTTGGGGTCCTCAGCCCTGTCCGCCAATTGTCGAAAACGCTTCTGCGCTTTTATTTCGTCTTCAATTGCTTCTATAATTCCTTCCAGAATCTGCTGCATGATAATTCCTCCCTCTACTGGATAAACGGCGGCAATCGCCGTTTGACCACAACCAAAGTTATATCGTCCTTGATTGTCTCATAACTTAAAAAATCCTTAAAATCCTCCTGTATTCTTCGCACAATATCGTCGGATTCCAAACAGTAGATTTTCGTTAGAAGCTTCCTCAATCTGCCCTCATAAAACTCAGTTCCGGACCTTTGCTCAGGCAATCCGTCAGACATGATGAATAAGGTCATCGTCGGAGACAGGTTGACCGAAGTATCCTCAAACTGCAGCAAGCCGGCGCCAAGTGCTGTAGAAATCGGCATACCCGCATGATTCAGCTCAATGATATCATTCTCATCCTGAACCAATATTGGACACATGTGAAAACCTGCATTGCAATAAGTCAATTCACTTGATTTCAGATCAAAAACAGCGATGAATAGACAAACCAGATATTCTCCCGGATAGCCTTCTTTGATATACTGCTCAATAAAAAAATGCATGATTTCCTTCGGAGACAACACTTGCCCCGGTATATGCTTCAGTCTGAAAAAACTTCTTACCGCGTCTTTAACAAACAGAGCCAGCATCGCGCTGTCCAAACCGTGTCCCGAAACATCGGCTGTAAAGCAGACATATTGATCAAAATAGTCATCCAGCAACCCGTTATCCACTTTAAATGCGTCAAATAAATCTCCGCCAAGTTCTTCCGCAGGAATATACATGGATGCAAACGAAATATTTTCATTATCCGGAAGACTCTCTGGAAGGGATCGTTTATGAATCTTAATCGCATTTGCGATTTCTACATCCATCTTTTTTCGGATTCTTTCATACTCTACATATATTTCATTACCGTAAAGATAGATAAAGCCGTCTTTTCGAAAAAAACTGATATGAAGTTTCCGTATTGCATGCTTGCCTTTAAACAGAAGTTCTTCCCACCCGGATGGTTGGTCCAGTGCACCCGAAAGAAGGGATTTGACCTTCTCAATGTGTGTGTCTGCAACGACATCAAAAATATTTTTCTTTTCCAGTGCGGAATGATCATAGTCCAGATACGTCCGTATCGCCTTATTAGAATAAACGATTTGTCCTTCCTTATCGCAAACCAAAACGTGATCGTCAATCATATCGGCGATGTTCTCATTTATTCGCATTATATCTAAGTTTTTCTCCACCAATATTCCTCCGCTTTTCGATGCTTTTTAGCTTTATCTAAATTAACTGATCGGAATTTAAACGTTACTGCGGTTATTATACCACGAATCCCGCTGGTCAGCTATGAATTGATATATAATATAATAAAATTTATCCCATTTGACTCATTACCATAATCTCCTGCTTCAGGTATTTATATAATGTGACATACTATTGTCAACTTTAATTTGATACAATGGCATTGTTAAATAGAATACTTTTAACTAAGTAAAAAGAAAGGATAATAAAATGGCTTTTGATTTTAAAAAGGAATACAAAGAATTTTATATGCCCAAAAACAACCCTTCTATAATCAATGTTCCTAAGATGACCTATATTGCAGTACGTGGCAAAGGAAATCCTAATGATAAAGATGGAGAATATCAAGTAGCAGTTGGACTTTTATATGGTATTGCTTATACGCTGAAAATGAGTTATAAAGGTGATTACAAAATTGACGGATTCTTTGAGTATGTTGTGCCTCCTCTTGAGGGGTTTTGGTGGCAAGATGGCATAAAAGGTGTGAATTATGCCAATAAAGAAACATTTAACTGGGTTTCGGTTATACGATTACCTGATTTTGTAACTAAAAAAGATTTTGAGTGGGCAGTAGCAACTGCTACTAAGAAGAAAAAAGATGATTTCTCTAAAGTAGAATTTTTTTCTTATGATGAGGGGTTATGTGTTCAATGTATGCATATCGGATCTTATGATGATGAACCTGCAACAGTATCACTGATGGAGAAGTTCGCCATTGAAAGCGGCTATTCGATTGATATAACATCTGAAAGGTTACATCACGAAATATATTTAAGTGACCCTCGTAAAGCAGACATTTCTAAAATGAAAACAGTAATTCGTCACCCTATCAAGTGAGCAAACACCTTAGTGAGCCTAAATTGGCTCTGCTAAAGCTAATCTTGCTAGCTACGAAAGTATGGGCAACCTCGCCATCTTTGGCTTGGTTGCCCTCTTTCTATTTCACCATCATATCCCAAGTATAGTCCAGAGTATCCTTACAAAAGGACGATGGTTACTCTTGACAATATCAACCCTCGATGATATGCTAAAAATATGCAATATCAACCCTCGATATTAAGGAGAATAAGGATATGGGGAATAAACGCATAGAAGTTGTCAGTGAAAGTATGTTCTACATGCTTATGACATTTTTGTATGGTGAATATAGTGGTGCTGAAATTGCAAGCATGGTTGAAAAATTAACCAAAGGCCGTGTGCGATTGGGGCCTGCGACACTTTATACTATCTTAGGCCGTTTCGAAGAGGAACAGATTCTGATGGAAACTCGCACTGAGGGACGTAAACGCATCTACCGCATCACTGACAAAGGAATTCAAATGTATCACGATGAGCGGGAACGATTGGCACAGTGCCTTGCAGATAGTGCCACTTGGGAGGAGGAATCAAATTGAGATATTCTTACAAACGACCGACCTTTGATTTTTATGATACCGTTGCCATGGAGTGCTGGCTTTCCGACATGGCCAAAATCGGCTTGCTTTACGATGGAAATAATATTGCCTATTTTCGCTTTTTGAAGGCTGAACCACAGGAAATTTGCTATCGTGTAGAGCCTACATTGAGCGATGATACTGAGCCATCAGAAGAAATGCTGTCGGCTTACGCCGATGCGGGTTGGGAATTTGTTACACGGCAAGGTAATTTGTTTTTCATTTGGAGATCTACACGAGACGATGCAACAGAGCTGCACACCGACCCCATCGTACAAAGCGAAAGCTATCGCAGACTGTGCAAAAAGCTAACGCATACAGCTATTGGAACAGGTCTTTGCGTAATTGCTATTTTTGCAATACTACTTGGCGGTTTTTTTGTTTCCGATAGACCTGTAACGCTGTTTTTAACAAGTCCACTCTACATTTTATTGGCTGTATCCGAACTCTTTATTATTGCGCAGGTTGTGCAGCAGGCAAAAAGTGCCTTGAGGATAAAGAAAATGCTTGCAGATGGATTTTCCCTCACACACAAAAAAGATTACCACAAAGAATATCGTGTCTATCGCATGATGAATGTGCTATCACTACTGTTATCAATAGCAATTTTGGTTACAGCTCTTTTAACTCTAACAACCGACTGGAGAAAAAGCACCGTAGATGTGACAGAACCTTTGCCATACCTCCCTTTAGACTTGATTGAGCAGAGCAAAGATTTTGCTTGGGCTGAGCCGGCATTCAAGTTTGACTCAGATTTTGATTACAATAACTATGTGGACTACTCATGGACGCCATTGGTACCTAAACATTATGAAATTCGTCAAAAAGGAGCAAAGCAATCACACAAATGGCCTGATGGAAGTGGTTATTATTCTCCAAGTGCAAGTACAGAATATTATCGTTTAGCATTTTCTACATTTGCACCAGCACTGTTTGATGAACTGATGGAGTTGCATTTATGGAAGAATGAGGAATACACAATCTACGAGCCTGATGCCTTTGACCGTACCGTGCTGGCGGTGAATGAGGAGTACAGCATGAGTCACCTATTTGTCCAGTGGGGCAATCAGGTGATTTACATTCGCTATCAGGGTTATGCTAATTTAGGCGAAAGACTTGAATTGCTTGCCAATGCGCTATCCACTCAATAATCTCAAAATAGGCATGAATAGAATACTAAATTTATATTTTGTGGTGATATATTATGATTTTATGGACAATTCAACATCTGAAAGCCTATGAAAAACTGTGCGAAACCGGAACCCTTAGAGCCGACGCAAAACATCTTATCTTTAATGGCGAATTCACGGAAGCCTATCGTTGGATGGCGGAGCAAATGACAGAACGTATTGGACCTGCACCAAACGACACTGTTTTTCCTGTGTGGGCATGGTACCAATGGGAAGGACAACGAAAAAGACCGGATATGAGATTTCATAATCGTGGTTGGGGCGAAAAAGGAACACCAATTGTGCTTTTAACCATTGATGTTCCTGAGAATCTTGTTTTGCTGTCGGACTTTGATTACTGGCATATTGTTTTAAATGACGGAGATTTGATTTACCCTTATTCTGAAATAGCTTGTTATTCTGAAGAGAAGAAAAGAAACAGTTGGAAAAATATATTTGATATTACGTGTTCCTTTGATAGTGAGGAACATAACTCAATCTCTACACAAGCAACCCTCTGGGAAATCAAAAATGAATGGGTAATCAAAGCCGAGCATTTTATATCTCGGTAAACGCCAGCTTGTCGGGAAGTTATGAGGAATACCTTTAGTAGCCTAAGGTGGCTCTACCAAAGCTAATCTAACTAATTGTAACAGTAGGCACTACACTTTGTATCAGTGTAGTGCCTACTGCTCGTTATAAGCCAAGAATAACCCATAAATAGAGCAGTGCATTGATAATATTTATCGTTAACGCACTGCTCTTCTCTATTTATTTTTTATTCTAAATTTATGTAATTGGATATAGTTTGTGCCACTTCAGCTCTCGTAGCATGACCCTGTGGATCGAGAAGGTTATTCTCTTTCCCATTGATAATTCCGTTTTCATAAGCCCATGCCATTGCGGATCTCGCATACTTGGTTATCGTATCAGCATCGCTGAATTTCGCTAAACCATTGTTATCCAAGGCGGTCGATGAACCGGCATATCTCCAAAGAATCGCAACAAGCTGTTCTCTGGTAATAATATCATTCGGTCCATACGTTCCATCGCCGTAGCCTTTCACAACACCGTTATCCTGTGCCCATCCAATCGCATCATAGTAGTATTTCGCTCTTCCCACATCGATAAAGTCACTGCTTATTTTTTCTTTAGATCCATCTATTCGATAAATGATCATTGCAATCATACCTCGTGTCGTATCAAAGCCAGGACAAAATTCGTCATCAGACGTACCGTCCATAATGCCTCTTGATAAGACCTCCAAAACACTGTCATAATACCAGTCGCCTTCCTTTATATCACCGAATGGATTGCTTTGCTTGCTTTCCTTTTTGAAGAGAGCTTTGATCGTATGCGCTTCTTTGACATTTTTTAAGGTATAAGTTTTTACAGCACCAATGCTCTTTCCATCTACCAGTACATCTTCAATCAAGTATCCTTCATCAGGCGTGATCGTAAAGGTCTTGTCCAGTCTTTCACGAACAGATATTTTTCCATCAGGAGAAACATCCCCCCCGTTCCCTGCCTCAGCATGAATTTCATAGTGCCTGTAACTTGTATGGCTTGAACTTGAACTGCTGCCTGTACTTTCGGTGTAGGCAATGGCATAGGTTGAAAACTTGTCTGCTTCAAAGGTTATGGTTTGCAATGTACTATTATACTGCGCCGGTAATATTTCCGCTGCTCCCTCATGCATTCTGATAATGACGTAAGGCGCCTTATTCTGCAGTTCCAGAGGAAGGTCCATCGTGATTTTTACCGTCTTTCCTGTCGGAGGCTGAATTTTTTCGTCTGTTGTATTATCTGCCCCTGCTCCGGTTATTGTTTTCAGCAATTTTGCATCGAGATAAATTCCTACTTTTTTGCCCGTAGTAACCTTCGCCTGGATCGTAGTAATATCGCTTGAGGTAATATGGTCTTCTTCTTTTTTCTCCACCAACAGTTTAATTTCTACCATTCCGGTGTTGGAAATTTCTGTATCTTCCAGACTAAACATCTGGTCTAGATTATCTGCTGCAACAGGCGGCGTTTCATCGCTCAATTCAACAATCGTGTCTTTATTTCCTGACAGCAGGACAATATTTTGTACTACGCCGGATTGATCAATTACAACAGTTTTGGTTGCAGTCTTGCCATTTTTAACTGCAATAAGGCTGTATACACCGTAGGTTATATTTTCGAATTGAAAGCCACCCTGTCCATCCGTTAACTGTTCATCAACAGCGTTGCCTTCTGTTCCTTGCTTCGTGATCCTGACAACAGCCCCGCTTATGCCCGTGCCGTTTTCATCCTTCACCATTCCCGAAACAGCACCTGTTTCCAATGCGTTTTCCGTTGTTTTGAAGTGTCCCTCAATCGCAGCAGAAGGGAAAGAATTTCCGGTTGCTTTTTTTCGAATTTGGATCGTATATTCCGTATTGCTTTTCAAATTTGTAAAGGCGGCTTCTGCTTTCCAATGAATCCCGTCTTTAGAATATTCACAATCAGGATAATCTGTCGTGTTTATAACAGTAATGCTGTTCTCTGTCTTTATTGCTTGGATTACTGAAAACGGCGCACTTGGCCTTGCCGGCATCGTCAGTGTCTGGGGCTCACTGTCGGTTGTAGTTTCTCCATTTCCTTTATTTACAATGGAAAGCGTTGCTCCAAACCAACTATTTTTAACCGGAACACTACCGTTAACAACATTTACTGTATCCCCATTAATTGTATAAATACCATCATTGCCAAAACCCGCCAGTTCCTCATTTGCATAGTTAATCTGAATGCTTGGTCTTGTCTGGGGAATTGCGGAAGCTGCGCCGATTGTTATCGTTCTGATTTCCGATGCAAAGGACTGGTATCCCGGCTCCTCCACTGCTTTCTTTCTGACGTAATATGTTCCGCTGTCAAGTCCCGTCAGCTCCGTTCCTGTTATCTCGGTCCAGTTTTTCTGGTCGGTGCTGTACTCCATGCTGTCATTTACGCCGGTGATTTTCCCATCTCCCGCATTCGGATAGCTTTCGTCCGTTACGCTAATTGCTTCGGTCGGTGCTTCCGGTCTTGCCGGTATCGTCAGGGTTTGGATCGCACTGTTGGTTGTATTGGTTCCGTTCCCTTTTTTCACGATGGAAAGAGTTGTCCCAAACCAGCTGCTTTCTATTGCAACTGCTCCATCAACAACATTGACCGTATCACCATTGACCGTATAGATTCCATCATCGCTGAATCCTTCCAGTTCTTCCTTTGCATAGTCGATCACTGCATTTGGCTTCACTTCCGGCACAGGAGCGCGATAAGCAGTAATCGAGACAACCCTTGAAAATCCGTCTTTTGATGCAGCCAGAGCGACTTTACCACTGCCGTTGATTTGAGCACTTCCATCGCTCATGATTACTTGGTCTGTATTGGAGGAATGCCAAGAAACTCCGTTTTCCAGGCTCACGGAGAAGCCTTTCTCAACCTCTTTTAGCGTCTCTCCGTCTGTCAGAAACAACGGCGAAACCGACACATAAGCCGCCGCAGTTGACTCCATTCCTTTCAATCTCGGGTAAATACCGTCAGTGAATGTCCAAACACTCATATCGTTCCAGTTATAAAAAGCATCCCCAGCTGCCAAACCCGACTGGTCCGACGTCATCTCACCGGTTGTTTTTCCTACTGCACCTTCTGAGCTTTCAGTATAACTGGTTCCATCGGAGCTTTTAGTATAGCCGATTCCGTTAGGACAAGGGCAAAGCTGTTTATCATAGTAGCAGCCTGTCACCTCACCTGAAACGGTGCCGCCGCCGCTCACACCGCCGTATTTGCTGATTGCAGTAACGTTCCCCGCATTATAACACTCGGTAACATTACCTGTTGAATAATCTGATCTAAAATAGCAGGAGCCCTCAATCCCCCCTGCGTAGCTTACCGCTTGAACGCTTCCGGTATTATAACAATACTCGATCGTTGATTGATTTGAAGTTGACATCGAGTGATTCTGCCCTGCAATTCCTCCGCAGTTATTTCCGTAGGCTACGATGTTCCCGAGATTATAGCAATGGCTCTTTGTGCCTCCGCTGGAGGCACCTGCGATCCCGCCGACGTTTGCGGTGCCGTAAACATTCCCTGCGTTATAGCAATTGCTGATATCCCCTCCGCTGTAACCTGCGATCCCGCCAACATTATAGCCCAGAATGGTTCCGGTGTTGTAGCAGTCTGTAATCGAGCCCGACGAATGGTTGCCCAACAACCCTGCAGCATAAGCAGAATTGTAGGCTGTCGCTACAATCCCCGTGTTGTAACAGTTAGATACGCTGGTGTTGTTGCTCTTACCCATCATGGCTCCGCATGGGTTTCCCATAATAAAGCTGTCTTCAATGCCCAAATTCTTGACGCTACCGTTGGTAACCCATCCGAAAATCCCTTGAGGTTTCGCTTCATAGGTATAGATTCCGCTGACCGTATTGCCGTTTCCGTCGTAATAACCGGTAAAATCATACGTCATATTCGGCCCGATCGGCTGCCATACGTTAAGGGCAAAGGTTTTGGCCCCAGTCGTTCCTGTTTGGTCGAGATAAACCGTGCCTGCGGTGCTCGCATTTGAATCAAATGTATTGTTGTCTCCATTTGCTGAACCTTTTATCCCAGTACCGACATAGAAAACATCTGATCCGTTGGAAACTGCAACAAGTCCTGTATCTTCGTCATATGTAAAATCTGCTTTATTTAACACAATGTTAGAGGTTTGTATGAAATACTTTCCGTCAGTATAACCTGCAGCAGTATTCACCGAAAGCTGCGCAAGGTCTTCCGCGTTTGCGATCTGATACGGCGTTGCTTGCGACCCGTTCCCACCGCTGTAGACAGCATCCTCGTCCACTGCAGGCATCGTACCATCCCAATCAGTCGATATAGGAGCCGTACTTACACCCAATTCATCCGACAAAGCGGAGGCTTTATGCGTTTCTGTCTCTTTTACTCGCTGATAGAAGTCATAGGCGGTATCGGGAGCTAATCCGCTGAAGATATTGCTGTCCTGCCATATTCCTGTTTCAACGGAGGCACCGCCCGTCACCATGATATATTCATAGCCTGCAACGGGAGCTAACGTTACGCTGTTTACCGTCTTTCCTGAAAGCGCAGGTTTCATTATGGCCGTTGTACAGTCCGCTTTCTTAATGACCTCAGTCTGTGCGCTGGTGGCAGTTCCCAGTTCTGCACTGCTTGTGATTTTTACGCGAAGCTGCTGACCGATATCTTCCTGAACTAATGTATATGTTGCGTTGGTTGCACCGGGAATCTCTTCGATTCCTCTTACCCATTGGTAAGAAAGCACCCCGGTATTGTTCGTCTCCGTCAGAGCCGCAGTAAGTGTTTTTCCATATTCCGTATCACCTGAAATTCCGGCTGTACCGGATAGTCCGGATAGTCCGGCAGAGGCTTCTATCACACTAAAAGTAAACTTTTCGCTGACACTCGTTGTGCCGTCACCGACGGTAATCGTAACCTTAGCCGTTCCTACGGCATTCGTTACCGGCCGCAGGGTTAAAAGACAATCGTCTCCCGCCTGCGCATAGGAGATTCCGCTTGCAGCGATTACTCCATTGTTATCAGAGGCAAAGTTTATTGTCAGATCTTCGGGATTTGTTTCACTATCACTGATCTGAAGCAGCAATTGCCCCGGCGTATTTTGTACTGTTGAAACAATCGAATTGACGCCGGTCAGTTCATTCCATGCACCGCCATCTGTTGACAGAGTCGCATCCGGCAAGGCATTCAATGCAGCAGCAGAATTTTCAATTGCAGTACCTTCACCCTCATCCATTTTGTACAGAGCCAGCAAATCCGCTTCATCTCCTTTGAGATTGCAGCTCATGTTACGCACTATTTCAGTCTGACTGCGAACATCGTTCCACATCCTGACATCCCTCATATTCCCCCGGAACAAACTGTCGCGGTCATATGCGCTTCTTCCGAAATAATTATTTACCCTTACTGCCTGATCGACAACCATATCACGAACTCTTTCTCCGCCGATTTCTATGTTTAGATTACATAACTGGCCGTTGATATAGATCAGACCTTTTTTATTCTGATGGTCATATACAAAAGCAAGATGTGTCCAAACACTCTGAGGATAAATGTTGCCAAATACCCTGTGGTCTGTAGTAGGCGCTTCATTATTCAATTCGAAAAAAGAGGTTCCTGTGGTCCCTCTGACGCCCGCACAGATTACATTTTTTGCGTCGTTGTCATTGACCTGCCCGGTTTCAATTCGATTGCTGAAATCGAATAAACGGCTCCAATTTTGAAACCCGTCCCACTTCGCCCACATTTCTACCGTAAACGATTCATCCAAATCAATTGCATTATCAAGACTTACATATTCACCGTTTCCGTCGAAGTAGATTACCTTTCCGTTGGAATCATCTTTGATCAGCGGTTTGTCGTTGATATTATTCACTTGAATTGTTGCAATAACCTTCTCAGAACTGAAATCAGTATTTCCTCCGGTTATGCTTGCGTCAATGCCGGGGGTCATATCCTGATCGCCGGAATAGCCGTGATACTCAATCTGCGCGCTGCCGAAATAATCCTTATTAGGCACAAACATCACCTTTCTGTCCTTCGACAGAACAAAAGCATTGCTGTCTGAAACATCTTCGGGGATATCAAAAACGTAATTTGTTGCGTTGGTATATTTCCAAGCCCCATTAGCATGATCAAGTCCGGTAATTGCAATACCGGTATTGGAATTACCATAAGTAATATTTCCATTGACCATAATCGATACAGGTGTTCCTGCCGTTTCTCCGCAATCTTCATTAATTGTCTGAAAGGTATATGTATTATTAATGACACCAGGGGAAGCGGTCTCTGCGTAAGCAGTAATATTCGTTCCCGGCATGATACCAAACAGGACAATAAATACTAAAAATTTTGACAAATACCCTTTTCGATTTTTTTTGCTCATTGAATCTATGACTCCTTCTATCAATTTTTTCACACCTCATTTATAACGATTAAGCAGTAACATAGCACTTATTTGTAATTGTATCAAAACAGACCTCAACAAAATTTCAACAATCTTCGACAGCAACAGTTAACAAAACAAAAGCCACAGGCTTGATTACGCCTATGGCTTTGCTCCTTAATCAGTATTTATATTATTTTTTCTCTTGGTTTGATCCCCAGCTCCGTCATGGTTTTGCAATATTCCTGATAAGTTTTATCCGCCGCAGCCCGTTCATTCATCATACGGTATACTTTGATCATCAGCTCATACGGACTTTCCCTGTACGGGCAGGTATCGATCAGTCTTTTCAGGATACCTGCCGCATCCAGAAGCCGTTTTTGTGAAAGCAGGCTCGTGGCTGCGCTCAAAACGGTATTCATTAGTTGTTCTTCAAGTAATAACCTTTTTTTCTCAGCCCACCCATAATAGTTTTCTTCCATGTATCCGCCGCGGTAGAGGTTGAAAAGTTCCTCCACAAGATCTATTTTGCAGACAGAATTTTGATCAGTGCAATATGACAAACATTCCTCCAACTGCCACACGTCACAGACCATATAGTCCCTGCTGAGTATGTATTTATGACCTTTCGAAATAATGTTGACGGAGGCGCCGCACTTTTTTAAATCATTTCTCAGATAATAAATGGTCGTATAAAATATTTTTTTTGCGCTTTCCATGTTCTCGTCGGGCCATAAGGCATCAATGATGAACTCGCTTGTTACACCCTCACCCTTGAGGTGTACAAGATATGCAAACAGTTCTTCGACCTTTCTGGTTCTCCAATGAATGATCTCTCCATCCTTGCTGCGAACTTCAAACCGCTTCATTATATTAACCTGAATTTTTTTGCCTTCATCGTGGATTTCTCCGCTGCCATATTTTCGTTCTTGTTTGTTCTTATTTACTTTGTCAATGATTCTCTTTAACCGTTCTTTTCTTACAGGCTTCAAGATATAATCGGAAGCCTCCATTTGATATGCGTCAAAAGCATATTGCTTGTGAGCGGTGGTAAATACGATTTCCGTATGCGGTGATAAGGTTTGAATTTCCCGGGCAGTTTCAAGCCCGCTCATGCCTGGCATTTCTATATCGATAAAAGCAATATCCGGTTTCTTACTTTTAATATCATCCAAAAAGGTTTTATATGAAATATGGCTGCCAACAACATGTGCCTTTTCCGAATAGCCCAATTGAATTTCGAGCATTTTCAATGCTGGCCTTTCATCATCAAGCAGTATTACTGAAATCATTGATCGATCACTCCTGGCTCTTTATAGTTATAATAATGGTTGTACCGGATCCCTTCCGACTTGAAATCCACAAATCTGTACCGTAAAGCTTTTTCAGTCTTCGCCTTACGTTTTTCAGACCCACGCCTTTCCCCTCTGCCGTGTCACCTGACAGAACATTTTCCAGTTCAATGCGATTCATTCCTGCCCCATTATCCTGTACGCTAATCTGATAAGTTTCCTTCTCCTTGCGTCCGATAATTTCTATCAGTCCGCCGGTTTCGCACTTGCTGATTCCATGCCGCACTGCATTTTCTACGATTGTTTGAATCGTGAAAGGAGGAACCAATACGCCGGTCCCTTCATCAATATCGATATGGTAATGCAGCCTTTCATCAAACCGCATCTTTTCAATCGATAAATAGGTTTTTACAAGTTCAATCTCCTGGCTAAGAGGTATTTCACTCGTGTGCAAATCCAAATCAAATGAATACCTGAAATAATCGGATAAGGTCAACACTGCTTCTGCCGCCTTTTCTCCATCCTCATAACAGCAAACTGCCACAGCATTCATCGCGTTGCATAAAAAATGAGGATTGATCTGCGCTTGAAGCATCGCCATTTCATTATTAATTGATGTTTCCGTTATTGCCTTAAGCTTGCATAGTGTATTGACCCTTGCTTTGAGTTCCTCACTGTCATATGGTTTATTCAGTATATCATTTGCTCCTTCTTTCAGACTTAGTATGAGACTGTCAACCTGCGTCCGCGCCGTCAAGACCAGAATGGGAAGCTCATAAATGGAATATCTCTCTCTGATTTTACTGCATAGTTCATAACCTGAGATTCCCGGCATCATTAAATCAACCACAGCGAGCACGGTATCCTTGTTTGAAAAAATCTCCTGAATTCCTGCATAGGGATCAATAAAACCTTTAATACAATATCCCTCTGACTTCAAAATACCTGCTGTCCCGACAAGATTTGAGTAGTTATCATCTATCACTACAATCGTTTGCTTATCCCCACCTTCAAAAGTCAGCTCACTTAAGGACCTCTTTTTCATATCAAAGGTCGATTCAAACTGTCTGGCATCCTCGTATGCTTCTTTATGATTGGATTCATCTTTAGGTATGGAAAATATAAATTCAGACCCTTTGTTCAAAATGCTGTTTACGCAGATATCCCCGCCATGCGCCTCTGCGATTTTTTTGGAGATCCCCAGGCCAAGGCCCATTCCTCCGTATTTTCGTGTAATATCTGCATCCACCTGCTCAAAAGGCTGGAAAATATCCTCCATCCGATCTTCCGGTATTCCAATCCCGGTATCCTTTACGGTTATAAATATAGATTTGCCGTTCTCATATAACGAAACCTCGATGCTTCCCCCTGGCGGGGTAAACTTCACCGCATTTCCCAGAAGGTTATATATGACCTGTATAACTCGATATTTATCCGCATACATTTTTTTGATGCTGTTTTGGAGTTCCGTCTTTATAGCCAGATTTTTTTCATTGGCGATAAACAAAAATTCTTTTACAATATTTTGAATCAGGCATTCAATATCAAAAAAGCTCTTCTGCAAAGGAAGGATTCCGTTTTTCATCTTCGAAAAATCCAGCAAATCTTTGATTAAACCGGACAGCCGTTTCCCGCTTTCAACAACAAGGGAAAGGACTTCCTTCTGCTGAGAGTTTATGCTCCCTTCCGCTTCATTCAAAACGGATTCCGTAACAGCAATCATGCTGTTTACCGGCGTCTTCAATTCATGTGATATATTTGTCAGAAATTCATCTTTTTCCCTGTCTTTAACGAGCAACTGTTTCGACATTTCTTCCGACCTTACCAGGACCGCATAAAATCTTTTGCTCAAAACCAGAGAAAACATGAAGGTGAGCATAACCACGCCATAAATCATGATATTATCAAAAGGACTATTGATGATCGTATTCTCATAGAGAATATCATGTGTCATCGCCGCGGAAACAGTTAAAATTCCAACCAGTGTAAAAAGTGCACCTTCCCGTTTGTGTTTAATCGCTTTGATAAGAAAAATTAAGCTGCTGATCTCCGCTGATACAAAAATATAATCAAATCCAATACTAAGATAGGTATAGATTCTGGGCGGCGCTGTGATTGTGATTATCGTACATATCAATACAATATAAATATGTATTCTAATAATCATTTTTGAAGTCTCTTTAGGATACAGCGCTTCGACGAATTTTTCACCCACAATCATGCTCCAGTAATAGGTCATATAGTAAACAAACACCTTCATGTTATAGTTTAAAGGTAATACGTCTCTCGGGAGCACGCCCAATTCATTCGTCATTAGATTGAGCAACAGAATCATGCAGAGAACAGAAAAGTAGAATACTGCGATTTCGTTTCTTGTCGCCAGAAAGAAAACAAAATACAATAAACCAATCATAAAAATACAGCCGCAAGCGAACAGGTATTTTATGACAACCCAATCATTCATATGCTTCGTTTGATTTTCAAGTCCCATATAAACAGGTCTCCAAAAACCGCCTCTATAATAAGAAAAGTTAGATACTTGAAGAATAATATCAAATTCATCAGAGGAAGGCTGAAAGCTTACCGTTATTGGTTTGTATTCTGGTCTCGCTGTTAATTGATTTTCTCCAACAGCCCCATTCTCGGCATATACCCGACCGTCAATGATTAATTTGTAAGATGAAGACATATTCTGTATTTTCAAGCTGTATATCTGACGATCATTTTTCACTCTAACTTTTAGACGATAGGTGGCATATCCCTCTCTGTTTAAGTGCTTGCCATTCATTTCGTATCTGTTCCAGGTATTCGGAACAGAAAAATACGCATGCTGTACCGAAGGTTCCAATTTGCTGATCCCTTCATCGTCGAGAAGTTGATTCCAATAAAATTCCCATTCGCCATTCAGCTTTATGATTCCATTCTCTTGAAAGTTCCAGCCGGTTAAGTCAATCGTGCCATTTTGCGCCGTATCCATCTTTTTATATGGGTTTAACATCAAAAGGAGCAGGGTGACACCCAGCACAATAAATACCACAAGAATACCGTATCTTTTGTTTAAATTTGACTTCATAAAGGATTCAATCTTTCTTAAGGTTTTTTTCGTTAACATATTCGTTTTGTGCTAATATCTATTGATCTTATTCTAGCAGGACATTCCAGACTTCACTATATTGATATTAGGGACACGCCATCTATTCTCTTTTGGATGCAGAAGCCTTTTGTAATCAGAACAAATTCCTGAAAATCATGGCGGTGCACCGGGACCGACCTCTTTTATTCTGCGGTTAGCTTGTCTCTATTGTTATTGTAACTCATCTGTCGAGTATTTACGACTGCTGAAATATTTTGTCGATACAATTTTTTTAACATGAGAAAATAGATGAGGTTCATATAAAAAATGAGCCTCCAGAGAAACTCATTCTGAAGGCGATAGGAAATAGTGTCAACTGAATATTGTATCGAAACGAATGGAGCCGTTCTGGTTTCAGAGCACGCTCAAACTTTTTATGAAACTCAGAGGGTAGGAAGGCTTTCCTTTGACAGCTTCCTGTCCTTGATCCTTTCCCCAAGATAATTTGATCCCAAAATCATCATGCCTCCGATGATCTGTGGAAAGGTTAATGTCTCTCCCACAAAGATCACACTGAATAAAACTCCAAATAACGGTTCCAGGAAACTATAGGATACGATTTCAACAGATTTCATCGATTCATAAACAGAAAAGAACATGGTATATGCCGCACCGGTATGCAATACTCCCAGCAGAATCGTATAGATAATTGCCTGCGCATCCAAATGTACTGCCGTAAAAAGATTTCCGTCAAGCAATATAAACGGAAGCAAGACGATCATGGCTGCCAGTATTTGAACAAAGGTGGCCTTTTGATTATCCAGCCGAACTTTGATACTTCGATTAATCATCACGATGGCTGCGTAATTAATCCCTGAAACAGCACTGAACGCCAGCCCCTTGATCCCATAACCCTGCGACAAGTTATTTCCGACAATCATAATCAGCCCGAGAAATGAGATGAAGATCACTGCAATTTGAACTTTCGTGATCTTCTCTTTCAATATCAGAGGCGCAAAGATCATGACATATACCGGACACATGTTATAGATGATAACGGCAGATGAGATACTGGTATGTTTAAAACCATAGAACAGTGCCAGCCAGCCGAAGCCCAGCAGTATTCCAGAAATAAGATACGGAATCAAAAGCTTCCATTGCACCTTATCGGTCTTCTTCATTTTCATCACTGCGAAAAGGACCGGCAGGGCAATCAACGCTCTCAGAAATGCCAAACTTAAAGCGGACAGGGGAATGGATCTCGTGAATACTCCCAGACTCCCCCAAATAACCATTACAAATATTAATTTCGTTCGATTCATATAAAAAACTCCTTATCTTTTAACTAAATCCAGCTTAGCAAAAAAATAAGGCGCAGTATTGTATAAAATTGACACGTTAATCCTTCAGCTGTTCCATATAGGCTCCCGGCGTAACGCCGTACATTTTCTTAAATTCCCGAATCAGATGGGCCTGATCGTAGAACCGCAGTTCCTCACAAATATCAAATACATCCGCGCCCCTGCTCAATCGTCTTTTGGCTTCGGCTACCCTGTGCTGCAGGTGATATGCTGCAGGAGTGGTTACATATCGCTTCTTGAAGTTTCGAATGATCGAGAATTTGTTTAATCCTGATATTTTCTCAAGCTGATCTAATGTAATCTCGTCGTTCACGTGATCCAATATGTATTCATGGATCGTTTTGATGATGTCACCTGGATTCTCATCCGTTGCTTCTGCCGCGGTTGCTGTAACGGCTTCAGTCCCATCAGTTTCCCCAAATTCCAGCAATAACTCAATTAATATGTTTTCCAGGGTATCAGGATGCTGTTCTGCAATCAGTTGCTCAATAAATCCACTTAATTTCAGAACTTGATCCCCGTCAACCTTCTTTGCCAGGCGAAAACCGATCAATTCTCCATAGTAGTTAGGGTCAATAAAAAGCATAATATATTCCCAGTGATCAAGATCGTTCGGCGAACACCGATGAGTCATCAAAGGCGGTATGATGACCCCATCTCCTGATTCAAAGTGGATTGTTCTGTCATTTAATGTGAGATCAGTGGACCCCTCTAAGATATATCCCAAGGAAAGTTCGTTATGAACGTGATGCTTATAGGCATGGATATCATTTCTACAAAGCTTGATTTCCACACCTTCAATGACACTTCTGCAAAATTCCATACGCTGGTCCTTGCTGATACTGCCTTCATCAGCTTTTTTTTTATCCCTATCCAAAATAAACACATCCCCCTCATTTTTGCTTACTCTTGTATTTGACTTCTGCCGAATTTCACCGTTGACGGCGCATCGAATTTTCCAGAACGAAGATTTCTCCAGGCCATATTACTATTATCAAAATTGTATGACTTATAGAAATAATTTTCAATATCTATTTCTTTTATATCTGGCATACTTTATGAGGGTTTAAAATATTTTTCGGATCGAAAGCCTTTTTAATTCCTCGCATAATTTCAACGGTAGCGGGATCAAGAGACTCCATGAGGTAAGATTTCTTGGCGTAGCCGATGCCATGCTCTCCGGAAACCTGACCGCTTAGTTCCCTGGCTTTCCCATAGATCTTATCCATAGCTGCCTTCATCTTGCTCTCCCATTCGGCTTCACTCAGGTCATCTTTCAGGATATAAGCATGGAGGTTACCATCGCCCGCATGACCGAAGCTTTTGATCCTGATATCCACCTCTTTATATAATCCGTGGATATATTCCACCATTTCATTGACAGAGCTTCTGGGAACGACCACATCCACTTCATCCATATAAGTGGTGGACCCTTTGATCGCCTCCAAAAATGCACCTCTCGCTTTCCATATGGATTCTTCCCTTTCGCCGGTATCTGAAATCAAAATGTCGATAGCACCCTGCTCCAGACAGATCTGTGCCACATTTTCATAATCCTCTTCGATGTCCTCTGTGGAATTTCCGTCAAACTTCAGCAGCAGGTATGCATCCGCACTGTTATCCGGGAACTTTTTCCCCAGATATTTCTCTGCATCCAGGATGACTTCTCTCTGCATAAATTCAATCGCCGTAGGAATGGATTTGGATTGAATAATGGAAGGTACGGTACGAATCGCCTGTTCCAAAGTCGGGAAGGGGAGCAGAAGGCTGATCGCTTTTCTTGGCAGGGGCAAAAGCTTTAACGTGGCTTTCGTAATAATCCCCAAGGTTCCTTCAGACCCTACCATTAAATCTTTCATAGCATATCCGGTGCTGTTTTTTACCACCTTTCCTCCGAACTCCACAACCTTGCCATCCGAGAGAACCACTTCAAGACCTCTCACATAATCTCTGGTGACACCATATTTCACCGCCCTCATGCCACCTGCATTGGTACTGATGTTACCGCCGATGGTCGCAGATTTTTCACCCGGGTCCGGCGGATAAAACAAATCCCTTTCCTCAACGTAAGCCGACAGCTCCATTAGCAAAACGCCTGGCTCTACGGTTATTGTAAGATTGTTTTCATCCAATTCCAGGAAATGGTTCATCAAAGTAGTATCCAGCATAATGCCGTGTTCGATTGCTACGGAAGCGCCCACCAGGCCTGTTCCGGAACCGCGCGGAGTAACGGGAATCGTATTTTCATAAGCATATCTCATAATCGCGGAAACTTCATCCGTCGATTTTACCTGTACTACAACGTCAGGAAAACTGACCGTATCGCTTAATTCGTCATGGCTGTATTCTTCATTGATGTTCTCACCGCAAAGAATCCGCTCCTCATCCTTAATCATTGCCCGGATCGCACTTAAATCCTTCTCATCTATTCTTTTATAACTCATAACATCCTCCATTCCTGCTAATTTGCAGCTCCAAAGCTCGAAAAACCTGAGGTTTTGCTTTCCTTTATCTGACTGATCAGATTCGGTATGATATCGTATAAGTCACCGATCAGGCAATAATGCGCTGTCTTAAAAATAGGTGCATTTTCATCCTTGTTAATGGCAATGATCTGTTCCGAGTGATTCATACCTGCCGCAAACTGAACGGAACCGGATACCCCGCAGGTAATAATCAGCTTCGGTCTTACGGTTCGTCCGCTTAAGCCTACCTGACGTTTTGCAGCCAGCCATCCTGCTTCCATAATCGGCCTGGTACATGCAATCTGCCCGCCCAATAAGTCTGCAAGCTCTGTCAGCATCGCCAGGTCCTCTTCTTTCTTAACTCCCCTTCCTGCTACGACAAGAACTTCAGAAGCTTCTATAAACTGCTCTTTTTCTTTTGCTATGATATCCAATACGGATACCTTGCTGGTTAGGTCTTTTGAATCGATGTCGCAGTGAATAATTTCTCCCCGGACAGCATTCATTCTTTCCGGTGCATTCATGACCTTATAGCGAACCGTTGCCATCTGCGGTCTGTGATTCGGCGTTAAGATTTGTGCCATAATATTTCCGCCGAAGGCAGGTCTGATCTGCACCAGATCGGTGTTTTCATTGATATCCAGAATGGTACAATCCGCTGTCAGACCGGTTTTTAATCTGGCTGCTACCCTTGGCGCCAGCTGCCTGCCAACGGGAGTCGCTCCCATTAAAATTGTAGTTGGCTTTATATTTGTTACAAAATCTTCAAATGCTTTTGTATATGGTTCCATTTTAAAGCGGTCCAACTCTTCCTTATCGTATACGAATACTTTGTCTACGTCGTAATGAAGCAGCTCTTCACACTGTGAACCGATCTGGTGTCCCATCATAACGGCATAAACCGGATGATTGATTTTCTTTGCCAGTTCCGTTGCTTTTCCAATTAGTTCATAAGTAACCGGGTGGATCGCGCCGTCAATATGGTCCACATACACGGCAATTCCCTTCCATAGATCTTTATTAACCGTTTCAGCGTCTTCTTCCACATATTCGATGGCACCCCTGGGACCCTTTTTTACGCACAACTTGCACATTTTACAGGCCGCATTGACCTGGAGCTGGTGATCTTTTTCTTCCAACGCTCCGAAAGGACAGATGCTGATTAGTTCCTGTATATTTCCGACTTTTTCCTGATTGATAATTAACTTAGCCATTCCCTCTCCTCCTTACGCGAATTTCAGTTCTTTCAGCTTGTTTAAAAGCTGTTCGGTCAGTTCACTGCTGTCTCCATTCCAGACTTCCCTGTGATTGTTCACCTCTGGAGGAAAAATCCGCTGTACCTGAGTAGGAGAACCATTCAAGCCGTAATGCTTTTCATCCTGGTCTTCCAGATCAGTCAGTGCGATCATGCTGATTTCCCTGTCTTTTGTCTCCTTCTTCTTGACATAAGAAGGAAGTCGTGGCATAAAAATATCTTTATCGACGGCGATCAGACAAGGATACTGGATTTCTGCAATTTCCACATCATGGGTCAAATCCATCTCCACAACCATGGAGCCGGATTTGAGTTCTACGATTTTGGAAACATTGGACAGGCTCGGCAGATCAAGCCATTCCGCCACCTCCGGCCCAACCTGAGCCGTATCTCCGTCCGTCGTCTGTTTGCCGCAGAGGATTAAATCATAAGCTCCTGATTTTTTAATTCCCTGGGAAATGGTATAACTGGTAGCCAAAACATCTGCTCCGCCAAATTTCCTATCAGAAATCAAAACACCATGATCCACTCCCATCGCAAAGGCTTCCCGAAGCACGCCGGCGGCCTGATTCGGCCCCATGCTCAGTGCAGTGATGGTTCCGCCAAGCTGTTCTCTTATCCGCAGTGCCGTCTCAATTGCATATAAATCATATGGATTCATTTTAGACGCAACACCGTTTCTTTTTAATACTCCGGTAACCGGGTCCACCTCCACCTTGTTGCTGTCAGGCACCTGTTTTACACATACTAAAATATTCATAACCGAACTCCTCTCTATGACAGTTTTCATCATCTGCAGGATTGTCTTATAAAGAACAAGAAACATTTCTTTCAAATGTTCTGTCATCACGTTTAAATTGGTACTACCAATTTTTAGCGGTAAAAAAATGGTGTCGCAAAACAATTTGTTTTACTTCACCTCAGTACTGGCTGGCATATTACGATACGCTGCCATGGTCAAATTGGTAGTACCACTTTGTGGCTTTATTATATTTTCGCAATTCACTCATGTCAACAAAAGTCTTTTTTTTAACATACTACTTGTTGTAACGAGAACCAAAATTGTTGATTTACGGCGTTTCTCCCTCATTTTCTTCTAGTTTTAAGTCGATTACGCCAAAATGTTTGTTAATTGATTCATAAGCCAGGTTTTTATCTCGCGTAATTAAACTTTCAATCATTCCTATATGCGCCTCCATCAAAAGCTTTCGGCTGTCTTCCTGACTTAAAATTTCTCTTCTTAAATCCACGATAAATTTATCCAGAACTTCCGAAAGCGCCTGAAGAATGTTAATGATCAGTGTGTTTTTCGATGCAAGGGCAATATTATAATGCATGCGCTTATCCAAAACGACATTGTTCGCTTCCGTTTCCTTCTCCAATTGAGAAATGATCTGCCTGAGGACCTGAATTTCATCCTCGGTAATATTGTCGATCGCAAGCATCAAGGCCTCCATCTCAAGCGCCCTTCTCAACTGGCTGATTTGTTTATAATCAATTTGATTGAGCAGAAACATCATCGACAGGGATTCCACCAGATTATTTTCAAAGTTGCCCGTCAAAAAATTCCCGGCCCCGTGCTGACTTGAAATTACGCCCATGATATCCAGGGTGCGGATTGCCTCTCTTACAGAATTACGGCTTACCCCCAGTTTTTCAGATAGTTCCCTCTCAGCAGGAAGTTTTCCGCCAATCACCAATTTTTCTTCCCGGATTAATCCCTTTACATAATTGATTACTTTCATATAGGATTTTTCCGAAGCTCCATATTCCTCCATAGGTTCCTCCGTCGGTGCAAAACGATGCGATGCGATATTGCTCCTTATGATCATTATATCGAATCGTGCGGCAGAACACAACGTTATTACATGATAAATGCCGGCTACCTAAAACCACTCTTAATCAATAACCTTAAAATCACTTGACATATTACTTATTATTACTTATAATTACCTATATCAACATTTTGAGTGTTTATAAGGAGTTACAATATGTTTAAAGATTACTATACGGTAGAACAAATTTCGGATATGCTGAACATTCATCCGAAAACCATCCAGCGATATATTCGGGAAGGAAAATTACACGCATCGAAAATTGGCAAGAGCTGGCGCATCACCGGTCATGATCTAAGTGTTTTCGTTGAAGGTAACGGTAAGGATGAAATCGGCTCAGAAAGCCAACCGAAGCGCAGTGTCATTGCATCGTCGGTTATTGATATCATCGTGAAAGGGAAAGAGGACGCTGTTCGAATCATGAATACAGTGACGGCCGCGATGAATGCAAAACCGTCTGAATACGGACAGTCATCCATGCAGTCTCAATATATCGACCGCGAGAACATGGTCCGTATCACGCTCTGGGGCGACATCCGTTTTATGGCAGTGATGATGGACTCAATTGCCTCTCTGACAGAACAATGAAAAGGAGAAGATCGATATGAAAAATAGTGTATTTAAATCAGAGGCAGGACGTGACAAGATCAGGGCCTATTATAACAACATACTCAGCCAATTTCCCTTTGGTCAGCGATACGTTGAAACCTCCTTTGGGAGAACCTTCATGCTGACAGCCGGAAAGGAGTCAAATCCCCCTGTTATCCTGCTGCACGGTTCCTGCAGCAACAGCGCCTTCTGGTTTCCTGAAATCATGGCCCTATCCGACCAGTTCAGCGTTTATGCCGTCGACATTATCGGAGAAGCCGGAAACAGCGAGGAATACAGACCAGACCTCTCCTCAGATGCTTTTGCCCTGTGGATGAAGGATGTATTGAATGGGCTCGCCCTGGAAAAAGCTAGTTTTGCAGGCAATTCCCTGGGTGGATGGATGGCTCTTAAATTCGCAACCGCCTTTCCGGAGTGCGTTTCGAAGCTGATATTAATCGCTTCCGCAGGGCTTGCACAAATACGTCCGCAATTTCTTCTCAGTATGGACCAAACGCGGCAGGCAGACGAAACAGTTCCAATCAAAAATGATATTATCGGAGAACAGGTTCTCCCGAAGGAAGTGCTCGACTTTTTGAATCTGATTGTTGAAAATTACGAGCCGATTCAGGATCTGCCCTTATTTCAGGACGAACAGCTGCAGCATCTTAATATGCCGGTTCTCTTCATCGGCGGCAAAGCAGATATGATCATTGACGCGAAAGAATCTGCGCAAAGACTTTCCCGCCTCGTTCCGTCAGCGGAAATCCATTTAATTCCGAATTGCGGTCATGTAATTACCAATTCATTTGAATGGATCACTCCATTTCTGATGAAATCATCTCTGATCTAATGAAAGAATTTCACACCGGTCTAATGAGATAATTTCATATCTGGTTTAATGAATTGAAAGGAGAGGCAATTTACAGCCTCTCCTTCTTGATTTGATGTTCGATTGTTTCCTGTCAGCAGTATTGGCCTACTACCATATTTCATACTTGGAAGCTTCCTCCCGCAGAAATCCACGAAAGTCGGGATGTGCAACAGCGATCAGATTATCTACTCTCTGTCTAATCGTACGCGCCTTCATATAGGCGATTCCATATTCCGTCACGATATAATCGATATTATTCCTAGAAAGGGTAACTGCAGCCCCCTGTGTCAAAAAAGGCTGAATGCTTGAAATAGTCCCGTTCTTTGCCGTGGAATTCAGTGCGATGATCGAGCGGCCGTTTTTTGCGTGAATTGCTCCCTCTGCCGTATCATTTTGACCGCCGGTACCACTCCAGGTCTTCGATCCGATTGCCTCAGAGCAGACTTGTCCGGTTAAATCAACCTGCAAACCTGTGTTAATTGAAACCATATTATCATTTTGTGCAATCACAAAAGGATCGTTAACATATTGGCCCTGACAGAGTTGTACAGAAGGGTTATTGTCTAAATAATCATAAAGCTTCTGTGTTCCCAATGCGAAGGCCCCAATCATTTTACCCTTATGCAGGCTTTTCTTCCTGCCTGTAATCACACCAGCCTCAACAAGGTCAGCTATGCTGCTGGTAATCATCTCAGTATGCACACCCAAATTCTTCTTGTCCAAAAAGGCTAAAGCAACTGCATTTGGTATTCCGCCGATTCCAAGCTGTATTGTATCGCCGTCATTCACAAGGCTGGCGACGTATTCGCCGATGATTTTATGTGTGTCCGTTACCTCTGCTGTCGGAAGAATGGGTATCGGGCGGTCTACCTCCACGATATAGTCGATATCATCAATCGGTATTTCCGTATCCCCTCCAACTACCGGGAGATAAGGATTGACCTCCATGATAACAAGATCTGCATGCTCAATAAAGACCTTTTCATAGAGAGCACTTAAGGATGTCCTTACATAACCGTGCCTGTCCATAGGCGTTACCGTTCCGATAAACACATTCGGAGGTTTTACCTGAACCTTTCTAGCGGATGCGTTATGTAAATGGGTAGGTTGGAAACTAACCGTTCCCAACGAATGGGCGCCTCGCACGCCAGCACTGTAAAACCATGAATTCGTTTGAAAGTGGCCTTTCATTTCGGGATTGTTGAAAAATTCATAGTTTCCCATGCCCAATGAATACCAGACGGTAACATCCTGTACCCTGTCTTTGATGGTATGAAGCTCACTTAGAATTCCCATTGGCTCCGCTCCACAAAAGCCTGCTACGATTTCATCTCCGGATTGAATCAGATGTAAAGCCTCTTCGACCGTAATTTTCTTTGAATTATATTCTTCCTGATATTTGTTCGTCAAAGATCCGCCTCCTTTCAATGGCCTTGGTTATTTACTTGAAATCAGGGATATCAAAATAGCTCAGATTATCCATGCTCAACGAAATTTCTCCGGCTTCAAGCCCTCTTACAACTCTTACAACGGTGTCGTTAAAAGGCGTCCTAATACCTGCCTTCCTGCCCTCATCACAGATGAATCCGTTGATCATACCTATTTCTGTTTTCTTTCCTTTTTCCAGGTCCTGCAGCATACTTGCCTTAGCCGGGCGAAAATCTTTTAAGATATTATAGAAAATCTGCTGTGAATTTTTAAACTCTTCCTCTGTGCCGATTTTTCCCATGAGAGTCATATCTCCACCCGGCATGACGGGCATTTTATAGCCTGCGGCATCGCAGACTGCAACCGCCTCCCTGGCAATATAGCTCATACATGCGCTCGATTTGGGATTGTCAATCAGATCTCCGAAGGTGCATCCCAGAGCGGCTGACATACCGCTCCAGCAGCTGTTAAACATAACCTTCAGCCACCGCGCTCCCATCAGATTATCTGTAATGGCAATCGGCCCCATCTTTTCCAGTACGCTTGCCACCATCTTAATGCGGTCCCCTATGCTTCCATCGATTTCACCGATTTCAAAAATAAATTCCAACTTGGTAATATCATTGGTTAATTCTGAAACACCCGGTTCAGCAAATGTCGCACCCCATAATATCGTTCCTCCTACCGTTCTCTCTTTCCCAATGATATCGGCAACGGCTGGTTCAGGAACTCCGTTCTGCAAGGTGCACACAGTACTGTCCTCATTCAGAAACGGTAATAGATAATTCAAAACCTCCTTATTGACCGTCTGTTTGGTTAGAAGAAAAATCAAATCATATTTCCCTTCCATTTGGTCAGGAGTAATCGCCTTGACTGGTACTGTGAAGTCAGCACAGCGAATCAGGCGTGCTCCTTTCTCATTCAATGCTTTAACATGGTCAACGTAGCTGTCTATTAAAATGGTTTCGTGTCCGTTTTTATTCAGATATGCGCCCAAAACAGTGCCCATTGCACCGCAGCCATATATTGCTGTTCTCATCTGCTTGCCTCCTTATATATTTAGTCGAATTATAATAATGTCCGGTAAAGGGTCGGAACTCCAACCCTTTACCCAATTTTGATCGTTCATGTGTTTTATTGCGATAAAGTTTAAATGCATCCCTTATAAGCCGAAAGCAATCACTCCGGTGGTGAAAATTGAAAAAGTAATCAATGGGATTAAAACTGTTGCAAAGAAGAAAAATCTGTAGCCGCTCTTGTGCGTCAATCCCAGGATTGCCATGGTCAGGAAGATCCCGCTGGAATGAGGCAGGGAGTCCAGACTGCCCGCCGCAATTGCAATTAATCGATGCAGGATTTCAAGATTCGCACCGGAATCAATAAACTGCTGGGAGAAGGTTTGCAAGGTGATCTGCAAACCACCTGAAGAAGATCCGGTAATACCAGAGATAATTGCCGTTGCCGCCGTTCCGGTAAGGTATGGATTCATATGGAAATTTGTAATCCATTCAACAATCTTTGTGAAGGAGGGCGATTGCTGGACCAGGGATCCAAAAGCGACAACCGCGCACGGAGATGCAATTGCAGGAATTGCGCTTGCCAAACCCTTATTGATTGTCGAAAGCTTATCCTTAAGCCGAGGCCAATTCATTGCAATAGCCAATGCTGTTGCTGTACACATGGCTACCACAACCAGAGTGGTGGCATTGGGAATGATCTTTTTCATCGTAACGATCATTACAATTAGAAGAACCAATGGGATAAAAGATAAAATTGCCGAAGGGAGCTGAC
Source organism: Anaerovoracaceae bacterium (assembly GCA_963676445.1). GTDB lineage: Bacteria > Bacillota > Clostridia > Peptostreptococcales > Anaerovoracaceae > Anoxybacterium. Next base: position 4,136,575 of record OY781100.1, on the reverse strand, counting down.
TCCTGTCAACCTGATATTGGCTGACATCCTGACCTTCTATATAGCTGAAGTGCTCGCCGGCAGCTCTGAGTCTTTTTTCTTCCCATTTTAAGTAATAATACAAAAGAATAAACTGGAGTATTGCAGCAATAATACTGAGAACAGGTGCTGCCGTTAATGGTGTTCCCAGGAATTTAGTCGGAATAACGTTAGTAAGCTGTGGGGTTGCCGGTAATGTCGTCATCGTGAATGTTGCCGCACCGGCTCCCAAGCATCCAGCTGCCAGACGCCTTGGAATATCTGCCTCTTTAAAAAGAACCATGATAATGGGCAGAACTGCAAAGATGACTACGAAAAGACTGATTCCGCCATAAGTAAGCACTGCCGTAGCCACGAAAATCACAAGTACAGCATTTTTTTTACCGAACCAATCAACAAATTTATAGCCGATGGATATGGCTGCACCGGAATCCTCCATCACCTTGGCATACAGCGCCGAGGATGCAAAAATCAGAAAATAGCTTTTGAAAAATCCGACGTAACCCGAGAGATAATAATCAGAATATGATGTCCATAAGTCCATCCTGTTTGTCAAAATAACAACAAATCCAGCTAGCAATGTAAGCGGCAAAGCGCCGACACCTTTATAAGCAAAAAACGCAAGTATTGCAATAGCAACGATCAGGCCGATTATTCCTATCATTTGTTTCCCTCTTTTCCTTTCATATTTTGTTCAAACTCCATCCTGAAAATTCCGGCTGCACCCATTCCACCTCCAATACACATAGTAACCAGAGCGTACTTACCTCCTGTGCGCTTCAGTTCCGAGATGGCTTTGCAGGTTAGCACCGCTCCTGTCGCTCCCATGGGATGTCCCAGCGCCATAGCTCCTCCGTTTGGGTTTACCTTATCCAACGGCAGATTCAGCTCGCGAATACAGGTTATCGCCTGGGATGCAAACGCTTCATTGATTTCAATCACGTCCATATCGTTTACTGTCATCCCGGTTTTCTTCATAACCTTGGGTACTGCAATGATCGGACCGATACCCATCACTGCAGCCGCCACACCGCCTACAGCATAAGCTACAAACTGGGCGACCGGAACATACCCGCGGGCTTCCGCTTTCTCCCTTGACATTAGCAGTACAAAGCTTGCACCATCCGTCATTTGCGATGAAGTGGCGGCTGTTACGATGCCGTCCTCCTTAAAACAGGGCTTCAGATTTGCTAAAGACTCCGTTGTCGTTCCCGCCCTTATCCCTTCATCAGTACAGATTGTAACCGGACCTTCATCTGTCTCAACAGCAATAGGAATTATTTCATCTTTGAATTTTTCCTTTGCCTGAGCGTCCGCAGCTTTACGATGACTTTCCGCAGCCATAACTTCCATCTCTTCTCTTGTAATCCCGTACCGCGCCGCCACATTTTCGGCGGTAAGTCCCATTGACAGATAAGTGCCGGGAATTTGTTCTTTCAGAAGTACATCCTGGTACTCTTCGGGATGTCCCATTATCATCCCGCTCATCATTTCCACACCACCGGCCGCAACTACGTCCATCTCTCCAGCCATAATCGCATTGGCGGCAGTGGCAATCGCCTGAAGGCCTGAGGAACAAAACCGGTTGACGGTCTGACCCGGTACTGTTTCCGGCAAGCCTGCCCTTTGGGCGATCAGACGGCCTACGTTGAATCCGGTATACCGCTCGGGCACAGCGCAACCCACAATTACATCTTCAATCAATGAATAATTTAGTTCGGGCACTTTCCCAAGAACACCCTGAAGCGCTTGCGCGCCATATTCCACAGGGTGGGTTTTGGAAAAAGAACCCTTCGATGCTCTGGTCAGCGGCGTACGCCCGTAAGCCACAATCACTGCATCTCTTGCATTGGTCATAATGTTTTCCTCCCATTTTCAATCCTGTTAAGCCCGTCTAACGTGTCAATTGTTTGATCCCTAAAATTTCACGCGCTTCAGCGGGAGTCGCAATTTCCTTGCCGAACTCCTTTACCGCCCGAACAGCGCGCTCAACTAACATGACGTTCGTTGCCTTAACGCCCTTCGTAAACATCACGTTGTCCTCAAGACCAACCCGAATGCCATCCGCCCCCAATGCCAGCGCAGCATACATGATGGGCATATGATCCTTGCCGATACCGAAGGCAGACCATTTGGAACCCTCCGGCATTTGTCTGACCAGATGCAGGAGATTATCCACCGAGGCCTCCATACCACCCAGCACTCCCAGAACAAACTGACAGTAAATTGGCGCTTTCAAAGCTCCGGTCTTCATATAGTACTTGGTATTTCCCAACATACCCGTATCGAAAATCTCTATTTCCGGCTTCACATCACAGTCCAGATAACACTCCGCCAGATCCTTGAGAAATTGAGGCGTATTGTCAAATACAGCATCACAGCCCCAATTGAACGTTCCCGCATCATATGATCCCATTTCAATCTCAGGAATCGTCCTGAAATGAGCCATCCGTGCCTCAGGGCTGACCGGCGGACGGGCTCCTGATGAAGTGCAGCAAATTACCACATCGCAATCTTCATGAGCGTGAAGAAGTTCAATGGTTTTTTTGAACCGTTCCCGATCCATTGTTCCCTCACCATTTTCATCTCTCATGTGCAGATGTACGATCGCAGCTCCCGCCTTCCAGCACCGATATGCATCCTCGGCAATTTCTTCAGGCGTCAGCGGTATGTACTCGTTGATATCCTTTGGTGTAACAGCACCTGTCAATGCCGCTGTAATCATAATTTTATTTGCCATTAAAATCCTTCCCTTCTCTTTCCAAAATTTTCTCGTCTTTTCCCAGAAGTCAGTCTTTCCTTAATTCATCCCTCCGGTAATCTTAATGCATTGACCGCTGATGTAAGCCGCCTCATCGCTGGCCAGAAACGCTGCAAGACTAGCCACTTCCTCCGGCTCTCCGACCCGATGCATAGGGATGCTTTTCAAAAACTCCTGCATCTGCTTTTCAGGCACCGACTTAATGATGTCAGTATTAATCAAACCCGGAGCGATGCAGTTCACAGTGATATGGTCCTTCGCCAGTTCAAGCGCCAGCGTCTTGGTCAGGCCGATAATCCCTGCCTTTGCCGCAGAGTAGTTCGCCTGCCCTAGGTTGCCTCCTGATGCAAGGGAGGATAAAGAGATGATGCGGCCCCAGCCCTGCTCTTTCATCCCACCAATCACCTGTTGCACACAATAAAACGCACCGTTTAAGCTGACCTGCACAACCGGGTCAAACTGTTCTGCCGTCATCTTGCAGGCCATTGCATCCCGGGTGATTCCCGCATTGTTGATCAGGATATCCACCTGTCCGAAACGCCTCGCAATTTGCTCAAATGCACCTTCTACAGAGCTGGGTTCCGCTACGTTGCAGAGAACCGCCAAGGTACGCGTCCCAACAGGGTCGAGCCTAGCTGCCGCCGCCTCAAGCGATTCCTTATTCAAATCCAACAGAGCAACGCCCTCAGCACCATCCTGCAGGAATCGCTGTGCCATGGCAGCTCCCAATCCCTGAGCCGCACCGGTAACGGCCACAATTTTTCCGCTAAAGTCAAACATATGCTTGATCCTCCTATTTTCCAGCTCATTTAATGTGTATAATTTTTATTTTTTCTCTCTTCTCATTAGTAACACCCCGGGATTTTTGCAATGCAGTTTTCATAAGAGCAAATGTTATGCCGGATTTTTTTTAGCACTCATTTTTTTATGTTTATAATTAACGAGGATTTTTGGTTATCAGGTATAATCATGCAATCATGCCCTTTTCAGCGGCTATGAAAATAGCTTGTTATTTTTTTCCGTTCACGTAGGAGGATACCGTATCACCAAAATATCTCCTGCGATATTTTGGCGAATTTACAAAAATAGGCGATATTGCAAATTTACTTGCAATATCGCCTAAAAAGGAATATTCTTAAATTAAAATAATGAACTGAATCGAGGGTACTGTTTATGGAAGAACATGATCAATATTTTTTTAAAGAGCTGTTGAATGCCATTAATGTTGGGATTTTTGTATTGGATGCAAAGGGTAATTATCTCTACGTCAACGACTGCTACTGCCGCATGTTTAATAAAAAACCGGAATATTTTCATAATACGTCAATCCCCAGGCTGAAGGAGATGGGTTACCTGACAGTTAGTGTCTGGGAGCAAGTGCTCCAAAAAAATGCGCCCATCGTGTCCCTTGTGACCATCAGGAACATCGAGCTGAACCAAGTTTATCAGCATTTTTCCACTGGAATACCGATCTTTAACAGGGACGGCAGTATCAAATATATCCTCTATTTCGTTGAATCAATGGAAAGTATGACGCAGCGAATTCAAGAAGGCATATTAAATAAGCAGCATCGTACAGAAACGGATGTGATTACCAGCGGTCCCAATGTTGACATCATTGTGGAAAGCCCTAAAATGAAGCAACTCTTGACAATGCTGAATAATGTATCAAAAACTGACGCCTCGATCCTTATAACAGGTCCTACCGGTTCAGGCAAAGAGGTTCTGGCGAACTATGCCCACCGCATGAGTATGCACAATGATGGACCCTTCATCAGTGTAGACTGTGCCGCTATCCCTGAAAATCTATTGGAATCGGAGCTTTTTGGCTATGAAAAAGGGGCCTTTACGGGAGCAGCAAACCAAGGAAAAATCGGACAAATCGAATTAGCCAATGGGGGAACGCTCTTTTTGGACGAAATCAATTCCATGCCGCTTGGACTTCAGGGAAAACTGCTACGCGTACTGGAAAACAGAAAAGTAAAAAAGCTCGGCGCCCTTGAAGCAAAATCCATCGACTTTCGGCTGATATGCGCTACAAACGAAAATCTGGAATCCTTAGTCCAAAACGGCGGCTTTCGTTCCGATTTATTTTATCGGATTAACGTTGTTCCGGTTCACGTACCGCCGTTGTACGAGCGAAAAGAAGATATCGCCCCGCTTGCCTTCTTTTTCCTTCAGCATTTTTGTAAAAAGTATTCCCGCATGAAGGTACTGACTGAAAATGTCATAACTGCAATGCTGTCATATGACTGGCCCGGTAATGTTCGTGAGCTGAAAAACTTCATAGAGCGCTTAGTTGTGACCTCACCGGACACGGATCTCCAAATAGATACCATACCAAAAATATCGGCAGAGGACCACTTCAACGAGAACAAACCCATGTTTCATTCACTCTTGCCTGAGCAAATAAATTTGCCGATTTCCAGGGAAGCCGGTTTTTCCCACCGTGCCTACATGGAACAGTGTGAGAAACAGTTGCTGCAGGATGCTCTGAAACAATTTAAGAAACCAACAAAGGTGGCAGAAGTACTAGATCTGGACTTATCGAATGTTTATCGGAAAATGCGTAAATATCATTTATAATCATTCCCTGACGGATACTCATGGCCAGATGTCTCCTTCAATGCTTTTAATGGCAGTAATTCTTATTATTCCAGTTCCTCAGCTATGTTTGTTAACTCCTTAATAATACTAATATGCTGAGGGCAGACCCGTTCACAATTTCCGCACGCAACGCAGTCCGATGCTTTACCGCTCATTCTTGTTTCAAGTCCATAACGAATCTTCGCGCCGGCAAGATCATCATAAATCATCTTGCGGTTATACGCCGCAAAAATATTGGGAATAAGTATATTCTGAGGGCAGCCTTTTACGCAATATTGGCACGCAGTGCAGGGAATACAGGGAATATCGTTTATTACTTTCCGCGCCTTTTCAATTACTGCACGCTCATTTTGATTAAGCGGATTGAATTTCTCCATAAAAGATACGTTGTCCCGTACCTGGTCTAATGTCGACATTCCGCTGAGCACCGTAATAAGGTTGTCCAGAGAAGCTGCATAACGTATAGCCCATGATGCCAGTGAAGCATGCGGATTTGCATCTTTAAATATTTTTCGTATGCGATCAGTCGGGTTTGCCAAAAGGCCGCCCTTAACCGGTTCCATTACAACGATGGGTTTGTGATGCTTCAGTGCCACTTCATAACATTTTCCAGCCTGAATGGTGGGGCTCTCCCAGTCATCATAATTCAGCTGAAACTGTACGAACTCCATCTCCGGGTGTTCTGTCAGGATTTTGTCCAGCGCGTCCGCATTGTCATGGATCGAAAAGCCAATATGTCTTACGAAACCTTTTTCCTTAAGATTTTTGACATAATCCCACATTCCGAAATCATCAAAGCATTTGGTACGGCTGCCTCCCAGATTATGAAGCAGATAGAAGTCGATATATCCCGCGCCGGTACGCTTCAATGAAGTCCAGAACATGTTCTTGGCTTCTTCTTCAGTTTTCACAATCCATACGGGACACTTTGTCGCTATTTGAAAACTTTCACGGGGATAACGGTCAACAATTGCAGTTTTCATCGCTTCTTCGGACTTTCCGCCTATATATCCCCAAGAAGAATCAAAATAGCTGAAGCCTTTTGACATAAACAAATCAACCATTTCTTTCGTCTGTTCTATATCAACTTCTTCTCCGACCATCGGAAGCCGCATAAATCCAAAACCTAATTTCGGAATTTCTTTTCCTAAATAATTCATAAATCATCATCCTCCATTTTTTATTCGATTATGCTTATGATACTACTTAGAGTAATCTCTATGTCAAGTATTTCTATTAAGATTCACTGAATAGGAATTGCATAAACGTTGTAAATTAGAAAGTAATATTAATAGACATTGATTGGAGATGATAACGATGTATTGTATTCAGGAAATCACACCCTGTATATTCTGGGTTGGCGGCAGTGACAGGCGCTTGGAGCTTTTTGAAAATATGTTTCCACTGCCGAATGGTGTGGCATATAATTCTTATTTGATCATGGATGAAAAAACAGCTTTGATCGATACGGTTGACCGTTCCATCAGTCAATTGTATCTTGAAAATATAACCCATGTATTAGGCGGTCGTGAGCTTGACTACCTGATTATCAATCATATGGAACCAGATCATTGTGCCAATATTGAAGAAATCGCGCGCCGTTACCCCAATGTAAAGCTTGTTGGCAATAAAAAAACATTCCAGTTTATGGAGCAATTCTACGAAATGGATATGGCCTCTCATTATCTGGAGGTAAAGGATGAAGAAGAGCTTGCATTGGGCAGTACGACACTTCATTTTTATACCGCTCCTATGGTTCATTGGCCTGAGGTTATGGTGACTTATGACATATCACGACGCATCTTATTCTCAGCCGACGCATTCGGCTCCTTCGGTGCCTTTTCCGGCAATCTTTTCGTCGATGAGCTGGACGAAATTGATATTGATGAGGTACGGCGCTATTATGCGAACATCGTAGGCCGTTACGGGGCCCAGGTACAGTCTTTATTTCAGAAGCTCGCAGGTCTTGAAATCAGTATGATCTGTTCCCTGCATGGTCCTATCTGGCGCGGTGAAAGAATATCCTATATTCTGGATTTCTACAAAAAATGGAGCCGCTATGAGCCGGAGAAAAGAGGTGTGGTACTGGTATACGCATCCATGTACGGCAATACTGAAAACGTGGTGCAAATTTTGGCAAACAAGCTGGCACAGCGCGGTATTCGTGACATGCATATGTATGACGTATCAAAAACCCACTCTTCCTACATCATTTCGGACTTATGGAAATACAGCCATATGGTCCTTGCATCGCCTACTTACAATATGCATCTTTACTTTGTTATGGATGCGTTGCTCAAAGATGTTTCGACACTTGGTTTAAAGAATCGCAAGGTGTCTGTCATCGGAAATCACACCTGGGCGAGCGCCGCTATGAAATCCATGAAGGAACAGCTTAAAGTAATGCAAAATATGGAGCTTGTCGGTGATCCAATGGACGTTCGCTCTGCCTTGAAGGCAGAAAGGGAACCCGACCTCGACAAACTTGCCGATGCGATTTATGCATCCGTTATGCAAATATAAATGAAATATCGGCTAGTGTCATACCTGCTCTGCAGCCTTCTGATTCATTTACTTATTTAACATATTGATTGCTTTTTTCATATTATTAATGATAGAACCTTTAGAAATGAGGAAGAAAAATGTCAAGTTTTTATGATTTAACTCCAACAAATGGATTTGATATAGATAATCTTAACAATGCAAGACAAAATAACTATGCCTGGTCAATGAGTGATCTGGAAGACTATATTTATGTGGGCACAGGCAGAAATATACCATTTACGATTATAAAGGCCATTGAGCCGGCGACACAGATTCCGGCACTGATCAAACCAGATCCAGTCGATAACCGAGCTGAAATCTGGAGATACAAAAAGGATGGTTCCCTTCCATGGGAAAGGGTTTATAAAGCCTCTGCCGATTCAGGTATTATAGGCTTCCGATATATGATCAAATACCAGCCTTTCGGCGGAAGTCCCTGCCTTTATGCAGCAACATTCGGCAGCCAGGCGAAGGTCCTGAAATCCACAAACGGTGTGAACTGGTTCATTTTGCCAGACAATACTATACAGGGTGCGTCATCAAGAGCAATGGTCGTGCAGCAGGGCAAATTATATTTATCAACTGTAGATGAGGTAAATCAAAACCCCGCCCCGCTTTTATACAGTAGTGAGGACCCGGAATTTTATCCATGGGAAAGCTTGATTAATGTAAATGCACCTGATTTTGACCCCACAAGAAACCCGACCAGCCCCATCAGCGATATGGCGGTATTTAACAATAGAATTTATATAGGAGTCAGCAATTCAGAAGGAGCTCAGGTTTGGCGAACAAACGGTCCCGTGCCAAAGCAAAATGATTGGACTCTGATCGTTGATCAAGGCTTTGGAGATCCTTCCAATGTTTACACCCTTAGTATGGGTGTCTTCCGAGACTACCTTTATGTGAGCGGGACAAAGGAACTGCCCTTGTCCTGGGCCATTCCAAGAGGCTGCGATGTGATAAGAATCAACAAGTATGATAACTGGGAATTAATCGTTGGCGGAAATCCATTCTTACCGTCTACAGCAGGGAACGCAATGGAAAGCGCATCGCATCTTTACTCAGGATTCAACAATCCTTTTAATGTATATGCATGGCAGATACAGGAATTCGACGGTAAACTGCTCATAAGTACGTTTGATGATTCCAGCAATATGGAATTGATCCTGAACATTCTTTTGGCAAACAGAATTGCTTTAGAACAGCTAATCGGCCTGGAAGTAACAAGAATTTTAATCGAAATATATGAGAGTGTCGTTGATATCCTACGAGTTATACGTTATCCCATAGGATTTGATCTATATGTTTCAGAAGACGGCATTCATTTTAGTTCAGTGTTCTTAAACGGTCTCCATAATCCAAACAATTACGGTGGTAGAATCCTCTATGTCGACAGCTGCGGGAAGTTATGCCTTGGGACAGCAAACCCCTTCCAGGGCTGCGAAGTATGGGTAGCGAACAGGATTGATAATTGTGATAGTGAACTGCGTGGTGATAATCATTACCGCGGTTTGCAGGAAATCCGCAATATATTAACGGAGAAATACGATATTATCAATGAAAACATGCCTGCAGTTCTTAGCTTTATACCAAAAGAGTATTATGGCAGATTTTTTTAGCAGCATCTATGAATTAAATAGCTCTTACGCTAAGTATGACTGTATCAAAAGGCTGGGTTTCTACCCAGCCTTTTATAATCAAATGCTATTGGATTTGATTAACGAAATAGAATTAAATAATGAATAGATTGATATTCCAACATTCATATCGTTAACCTAGGTTCAGATTGTCATAGGTTCAATGTATCCTATAAATTCACTTGATTGAAATTGTCATAGGATAATATTTAGCTAAAACCAGAAGTGACACGAACGTCTCAAGACCTTGTCCGATAATTAACAGCCTAACAAATTCTTTGCAATCTCAGCGTTTTAGCATTGAGACATCCGTGTCTTTTTCAAATCCAGTCCACTGTCGGTCCCTACTGTCCGTCAAAGATTCTATGCTTTTATTTTAAATTCCGTAAGCAGGATTCTCTCCTTTTAGTCCATCGGTTGGCATTTCTTCGAATTTATCGGTGTCCTCATTAACGCGCCAGGCCTTGTAGAAATTCTCAAAATACTCGTCATCATAAGCTGCTTTCCCCGACGGGATTGCAAGAGCGATACCTTCATACTGCTTGCCGTCTTTGAGTAAACATGTAACAAGCAAATCACTATTAAGAGAATATCCGTATTCTGGACAAGCAATCGCGTCTACAACTTCCGTCTCTATCGTATTGCCATCTGATTTCAAAACTCTTTCAAGCCAGATGATCTCTTGTGATCCATCCGTAATAACGGCGCATAAATACTCTTTCGTGGCAGATTCTTTACCATTATAGATCCACCCCATACTCTCAGACAAGCCGTCTGGCAAGATACTATCTTTGATTTTCAATCCAATATATTGTGTTGTAAGATCATTTTTATTATCACTATCATTTTCATTTCCACTTTGACTTTTACTTTGTATTTCCAAGCTTTTCACAGCAAAGCTCTTTGTATCAGCGTTATATGTATACTGCTCCTGCTTCTCGACGGTGTCCGTTTCAGAATTATTATCATGTTTCACAACGGTATACACAAAATCCGTTAGCTTGCCATCTATTTCACCGGTTCTTTGAAATGACACATTCTGAGATGGGGCATTGACATCCTCTAAAACATTCAGTTGTTCAAGGACATTGACCATTTCCTTTTGATCAAAAGCATACAAACTCATATAAATATATTGGGCTCCCGTACCGCCCGACTTACCTTTTATAACCAAAAACCCATCTTTAAATTCAATTTCATCCCCGTATGGCGAAACATAAATTTCTGAAGGAATCCTTTGATACTCGCCACTGTCTCCACTGACGATTTCTATTTTTTCTCCATTTTCATTGACCATAACAACTTCGTCAGAAGAATCCCCGGTTATATCAGAATAGTAAAACCCCCACTTGTCAAAATCTTCTCTCGAAACATCTGTCAAGCCCTGTTTAACAAACGTATATAGGGCGTCTTTGTCTTTCGTATCCGCTATATTAATTTCTTCATGATTTTCCAGCGATGCACTTTCTTTCGATGTACAACCCACAGCTGTAGCAAAGACCAGCGCTATTAAAAATATAATGCCAATTATTTTTTTCATACTAAAAATCCTGCCTTTCTCTTTTGCAATTTTTTTAACCTATTAATCCAGAATATATAAACCATCATCATAGGTCAATGCCTATTCGTTATTTTTAATGGAGTTCACCTCTGGTTAATTTTTCTTCCGGGCTGAACTTGATGATTTTGTCTCTCCTCTGATTCTTCAGGGTCACCATTCTATTTACTCTATTTTAAAGGGTACACAAAAAGCACGGCCTCGTGCAACGAAACCGTGCTTTTTAGAAAATAACAAGAAGGATCACTTTTTTTTCAAAAGCTTTCCATAATAAGCATTGACCTGATATAAGGCTGCCACTGGGTTATGTGCCAGCACCCGATCCTTTGCCACAAGCACCGTACACGGTGCCTCTGAATATTTAAAAAACAGACTGTCGTGCCCCACACAAAGCCCAATGACCACATTAAAATCTGTCTTCTGCCCGTTCAGCAGCTTGGCCTGCAAAATAGGGTTGCACATGTTTTTTCCAGTGCTGTTGCACCGTTCTGAAAGACCGATATTGGATTTTGGAACCGCCCCCGCTTTACACCCAACACCATATACCTCCAGGTCGTGCGCCCTGAAAATTTTAGCGGCGGTTCTTGCCTCTGCAATCAAACCTACACATGTGGCAATACCGATTTTCTTGATCCCATTTTTTTAGAGAATTCAATTGTCTCTTCAATCCGGGTAAGCCTGCAATAGTTTTCGGCTTCCACCTCTGCGGCGGCGGCAGCTATTTTTTGATTTTCTTCGTCATATTTGTATAGCTGCAGTGCTTCCCATTGCGTTTCCGCATCCAGCTTTGTTGTCAGACAAAAATCCGGATAGTGTTTATCCATGCTGTCACAGTTGACAACGCCACAGTCGATACAGCTACGAATTACTTTGTCCCCGCTCATATCTTGCTCCTTTCCAGAGTCATTTCTCATCCATGGGTGTACTTGCCCCCATTTCTGGATTAGATTTGATACCACTGCCCGATGGCTTTGAGTTCATAATCATTCCGCTTTAATTGATCCACCACTGCTCTCACAAGGTTTACAGCGTTTGGCGTATCGCTGTGAACGCAAAAGGATGCCGGTGATTTCTCAACGATTTTTCCGGTAGCTGAAATGGCTTCTCCTTTTTTTAAGACCTGCAGCAATCTGTCCGCCGCCGCATCATAGCTTCCGCCGATATCCTCAAAGCGGTAATCAAACACGATTTTTCCGTCGTCTAAAATGCCTCGGTCAATGTAAAATTCATCGGAGCATCTCATTCCCGCATCCTTTGCAATCTGATATAAAAAGCTTGCATTATCGGGCCAAAGAAGCATGAGCTCATCGTCATAAGTCCTGATGGCGTCAATGATTGCCCCAGCCATAGCTTCATCCTGGCTGGTCATCAGATAAAAAGCTCCGTGAGGCTTCACATGCTGCATTTTCATACCATATTTCTTTAAAAATGCGTCCAGAGCACCCAACTGGTATGTCACATAATTGGCGGCCTGCTCGCATGTGAGCTTCATCAGACGCCGCCCGAAGCCTTCCAGATCGGGAAGCCCGCAGTGGCAGCCTACTGCAACTCCTTTTTCTTTTGCTTTGCGAATGGTTTTATCCATAACGGAAGGATCTCCTGCATGGAAGCCGCAGGCCACATTTGCTGATGTGATGTATTCAAAGAGCATATCGTCGTCGCCGCACTTCCAAAGCCCGTAGCTTTCTCCCAAATCAGCGTTAAAATCAATGTATTTTTTCATGATGATATCCATTCCTTTCCGAAGGGACAAGGAGATATGGGAAGAGCCGGATTGATTTTATGGACTCAATGATTCAACCAGCGCATCCCTAATGCAATTTCTTTCAGTCTTGCCCTTCCGTCATCAGTCTGCGATCAGCGAGTCATCCTCCAGCAATGCCACCTGCTTTCTGCGCATAGCAATTGCATCTTCAAGTGTGATAAATTGAAAGCGAACTTTTTTTCCCGGCTTTAGCTGTCCTACGGTATCAAGGCAAGCCTTGACCACCACTCCGACCTTGCAGTATCCCCCCGCACTAACCTGATCCTGTGCGATCAAAACGATCTCTTTTCCGCTTGGTGTCTGCATACAGCCGATGGGTGAACCGTCGTCTGTAGTGTTTGATAGATCCGGTGATTCGTCTGGTTCCTTTTCCCTCGGCTTGAATTTCAGCTGAGGTCCGGTAAAGCGTACTGCCGTCCGGTTGCTGGTGTAGGAAGTCTTCCACTCGGAATCCAGCAATTCCTGAACACTCTCTTCTTCATAGAACTCATACTGAGGTCCTTTCATGAAATACAGCACCTCCTTGGAACCGCCGTAGTATTTCTTCCAGTCGGGGACACTTCTCCCCGACAGTCCCGTATGAGATACCTCCATGGCATTCAGAATGTCGCCTTTCTCCAGGAATCTCCCGTGAAACCCGCCGATAAAACCCGTCGTATAGGTAGAGGTGCTACCCATGACAGAAGGAACATCAAAGCCTCCCGTCACTGCGATGTAGCCTCTTGCTCCTTCGCTGGGTGATCCGATGCTGAGAACATCGCCTTTATGCACCTCCAGGCTCTCCCACATAGCAACAGGTGCTCCATTGATTTTGCAGGGGAATTCTCCCCCGGTGATGGCGATGACCGTATCCTTTAAGAATTCCATATCGCCACCCATCATAGCAAATTCAATACTCGGAGCCTGAGGATCATTTTTCAGAAGCTTGTTTCCCATATGATGGGAAAACTCGTCCATAGGACCTGAGGGCGGAATACCTCTGCCCATAAAGCCATAACGATAATCTCCCTGGATGGACATATGCAGTCCGGCTTTGGTAATCTTTAATACATTAGCCATTGTAACCATCCTCCTCCAGATATGCTTTCAAATCAAATTCTGATTCGGTAATTTTAAATCGAAATACATTTTCCCGTTCCTTCTGCTTGATCTCGTCATACTGCTCCCTGTCAATGGGCACATAGCGAACACGATCACCCGCCCTTAAAAGGATAGGATCCTCGTAGAAATCAGGAAGCAGCTGATGCGGGTTGTATGCCGACACCGGCATATAACCAAGCAAAGCGTATCCGCCGGAGCTGGCCACCGTATACCATGCCGTACACAGACCTCCCGCACTACAAAACCCCTCAGGCGTATAAGGTCTTGGAGAATCGTAAATTTTTCCCTTCAGATACGGTTCTTGTTTTCTCAGCGGTCTGGTAAAGGGATTGCCCGGGGTAAAGGCGATGAGGCCAACCCAGAAGTTGCAGTTTGTATGGGCATCGACAGCCTCGTCCACAGTCAGCCCGCTGAGCTCAGCACAGTTCTTTAGATCCGGACCCCATTTTTCTCCGTTTTCCGGCGTACCGTACATAACTGGAATTTCTACAATCCGGGATTTCATTTTAGATACCGTTCCCATATTGTTATAGAGCTCCGACATTTTTTCCTTCAATCCCTCATAGGAAATCTTCGTGTTATCATAATACACCGTGATGGACCTCCAGCATGGAATGGTATCAAGGATTCCCTGGATACGTCCCTCGGTTTTTTCATTCATAAGACGATTGTTGAATTCAATAATCGTGCAGTTTACTTTGATCCCCATATCCGTACCAATTTCCATCAATACGTACTCATCCCCCGAAGGGATAAATCTGGGCTTATCATACATCATTTTCTTCCACCTCCTTCATAAAGCTGCTGCGGTCTCTTTCAAAGACCAGCATAATTATACCTCAAGGGTAATCATTGGGGTTTTTTCTTCCATCTCGTCCCATTCCTGAACGAGAATCTCCTTTACCGTACCGGCTCGTGAGGTTGTACAGCTGATTTCAGTCTTCATACAGTTGATCACTGCCAGCTCCTGCCCCTCTTCCACCTGATCTCCTTTTTCACAGACCACTCTAGCCACAAGTCCCGGCATGGGTGCTTCCAAAACGTATTCCATATTCTTCGATCCTTTCTTTTTTTTCTTATTCTCGCTTGACCTTTTGTAGGAAACCGCATTGATTTCCAGTTCCCGGCTCAGGTTGATTTATCGCACAGTCACTACCCGGCTCTTTTTTATGGTTTCTTCTGTCACCTCCTGCCCTATGCCCGGTAGGCTGGGAACTTCAAAAAATCCATCCTTCGGCTGGTAGTTATACGTACAGGTACTGATATTTCCTTCCAACATTGCAGCAGCATGGAATTCATGAATAACAAAATTCGGAATCACCGCCTCGACCTGAAGGGCGGCGGCAGTGGAAATCGGCCCGCCGCAGACGTGGACCTGTACGCCCACATCGTAAACATGCGCCATGTCACAGATCTTTTTCCCCTCTGTAATCCCGCCGGTATTACACAAATCCGGCTGAATAATGCCCAGAGAGCGATTTTCGAAAAACGGACGGAATCCCCATCTTGAAAAGCTGCGTTCTCCGGTGGCCAGCGGTATGTCCACCTTATCTGCAATTTCCCGAAACAGATCAGGATTCAGCGGCTGAGTCGGTTCTTCCAGATAAAAAATTTGATACTTTTCAAGCTCCTTTCCAAACTGCACCGCTGTGTTGCAGTCTGTCAGGGCATGAAGCTCGACGATGATGTCAAGTTCTTCACCGCCCTCCGTGCGGATGGCCTCTATCCGCTCCAGTCCCACCCTGATCTGCTCATTGCTTAGCAAACCGTAATTGGACCAGCCTTCAGGCATCCACCTCCCATCGGTGCTGATACCGATAGGGTCAACCTTTATCGCAGTATAGCCCTGCTGCATCGCTTTTTGTGTCGCACGGGCGTAATCAGCCGGAGTGATCATGTTGGAACATGTTTTGTCCCAGTCAAATTGGATCTGGCTGGCATAGGCTCTCAGTCTGTCATTGCGCTTCCCTCCAAGCAGCTCATAAACAGGGCAATTCAGAGCTTTTCCCTTGATGTCCCACAGCGCGATATCGATGGCACTGATGCCGGAATACACCACCATACCGCCTCCCATTCCCCAGAAGGTTTTTCTGTGCAGAAAATCCCATATTCCTTCCGTTTTCATAGGGTCCATGCCGATGATCAGCTTTGCAAAGTCCTGACAGATTCCAAATCCTGCCATCTGGGAATTGCCGTAGCATAAGCCGGCTTCGCCATATCCGCTGATCCCCTCGTCTGTATTGATGCGAACAAAGATCGGATTCCATGCGGTCCCTTTTACCGAAGTTTCTCCGTCTGCTAAGATTACGTCTACACTGGTTATTTTCATGAAATCCTCCATTAAACAAAATTCAAAATTGAAAGGCTGATCTGCGGAATATAAGTCACGATAAAGACCGCTGCAATCAGCGCAATGACAAAGGGCCATGATTTCCTTACGATCCTGTCAATAGGAATTCCCGTAAGGCCCGATGCCACAAAAAGATTGCTGCATACGGGAGGAGTCACAAAGCCCACTGCAAGATTGATGGTGATAATAATTCCGATATGAACGGGATCAATGCCGATTCCTGTGAGGATCTGGTATATGATCGGCGCAAAGATAATAATTGCCGACATTGCATCCATCAGCATACCAATGACAAGAAGCACCAGATTGATGATCAGCAGGATCACCCATGTCTCACTTGAAACAGAAAGCAACCCGTCTCTCACCATGTCGGGAATGTGCAAGAGGGCAAAAATGGCTCCAAGAGCTGTTGCTGGCGCAAAGGTCATCATGAAGCCGCCCACAAAGGTCGTACTGCTGTTGAAAATGCCCAGAAGTCCTTTCCAGGTTAATTCCCGGTACACATATTTTCCGATGAAGATACCGTAGGCGACTGCAATAACCGCTGCTTCCGTGGGTGTGAAGATCCCGCTGTAAATACCTCCTAATATGATCACCGGAAGAAACAGAGCCCACTTCGCTTCCCAGACCGCCCGCAGGAGCGCCTTAAATTCAAATTTCTGTCCTCCGCTGGTATATCCGTTTTTTTTGGAGATGACATATGATACGGCGATCAAGATACTTGCCACAACAATGGCAGGGCCGATTCCAGCAAGAAACAGATCAGATACGGAGGTCATCGTTGCACAGCCGTAGACGACGAACGGGATGCTGGGCGGCACAATAATGCCAAGACCTCCGGCACATGCACATAATGCTGTGGAATAATCTCTATCGTATCCTGCCTTTACCATGTAAGGGATCATAATAGAGCCTACCGCACCCACCGTTGCTGGTGCAGACCCCGAGATTGCCCCGAAGAAGAAACAAGCGATAATGGCGACCATACCAAGCCCACCCGTCATATTACCCACGATGTGTTTTGCCACATTGATCAGCCGTTTTGAAAGTCCCCCCGTGTCCATAATTGAACCGGCCAGCATGAACACCGGAATAGCCATAAGCGGAAACGAGTCAAGACCGGAGTACATGGACTGGGCCAGAAACTGTGCCGGCGCAATGCCGTAAACAGCAATAACAGTAATGATCCCAAGCCCGATTGAAATGCCGATGGGAACACCTATGATCATCAATACGGAAATAGATAATAATAGTAATGCAGATTCCATCTACTTCTTCACCTCCTTTGTTGAATTACCTCTGATTTCTCTGAAGGTGTTCACGCTATCCTGTACCAGACGGACGAGAATGAGGAGAAAAGAAAATAGAATCAGCGCATAAATAATCCATCTCGGGATTTGAGTAACCGCAGTCTTGAGGCCGATTTTATACATATTCAGAACAATTCCTCCCATTGCCTGGGCCAAGATTGCCATAAATACTGCGAAGAAGACATTACTTACGATTTTGACAACGCCCTTCATTTTTATGCCCAGCAAATTGATAACAATCTCCATGCGAATGTGCTGGTTTTTTAAGATAGCGCCGCAAGCTCCAAAATAAATAGAGCAGATAAAAAATATGATTGCCAGTTCCTCTGACCAGGAGATGGAATTCTGAAAAATATATCTGGAGACAACCTGCAGAAAGATCAGGCAAACCATGGTGATGCTACATGCCACACCTAATATGCATTCAAAATTATTCAGTACCCATTTAAAATCTTTTCGTTCCAATGTTATTTGCCCTCCGAATGGGATATTCCGGACAGGGAAGCCCTATGGTTCTGATAGGATTCCCCTATCCGGTGTCAGCAAAGTGTTAACGCATTATTCCAGCGAAATGCCGCCTGCCTGCAGAACACTGTCCAGATAATCAGCGCCGATAACTTTTCTCATTTCAGGCCAGCATACCTTCGCCGCATCCTGCCAAGAATTGATTTGTTCATCCGTCAGCTCTGTTATTTGCATATCACTTGACAGTTCCTTGAGTTGTTCTGTCTCAGCGGTACAGATACTTTCGTAAGAAACCTTTGTACCTGCAGCCGATGCCTCTGCAATGGCTGCTTTGAATTCATCAGACAATGAATCATAGAAGCTCCCACTCATGATTACCGCCTGAGCAGTATACAGATGATTTGTTCTGGTCAGAAACTTCTGAACCTCACCAAACTTTGTCGCATAAATGTTTGAAATCGGGTTTTCCTGCCCGTCCACAACACCCTGCTGCAGCGAGGTATAAAGCTCCGACATGGAGATGGGAGTTGCGGCTGCACCCAATGTATTGAAAGCAAGAATGTGAAGATTGTTAGATTGGGTTCGAACCTTCAATCCCTTTAAATCTGCCGGCAGAGCAACCTCCTTCTTTGAATTTGTCAGGACACGCATTCCGATGTCGTTATACATAACAGGAATCAAACCCGTATCTTCCACACATTTGTCACGCATGACCTCACCTGCCGGACCCCCAAGGAAATTGTATGCATCCTCGTGACTGGTAAACAGGTACGGAATATCCAAAGGCTGGAATGCATTTGTCAGCTCTGCGCAGCTGCCCAGTGCCCAATTGATCATTTCAAAGGACCCGTTCTGTAAACCACTCACGTTAGCGTCGGTGGTAGAGCCCAGTGCACCTCCCCAGAACACCTGAACCTCAACTTTATCTCCCAGCTTGTCCTTCAGAATTCGGAAGAATTCACGAAGACCGTGGTTCGAGACCTTCTCATCGAAGTTGTTATCGATGGACGCCCAACGGATGACCACCTTGTCCGGATTGCTTGATTCTGCAAATATGTATTCATCTACTTGTTCTGCGGTCATTTCCGATGAATCGATTGCCTCTGGCAGGTCGGTTGGGGCCTCGCCGTCAGATTCTGCCTTACTTCCGCATCCTACCAACAATAAAGCGGCAATGCACATTACTGAAACCAGCATTCTAATTTTTTTGGTCATGATTAACGACTCCCTTCTTTCTTTGACTGTGACTGTAATTGATTAAAATGAATAGATAAAATATATGTTTAAATACCATGTCTGCCTAAGCTCGACAGATACATAAATCCGTTGCTCAGCACTCGGCCCCCCGAAGAAAATATTCTTTCTCATCGTTCAGGAAGGAGGTAGTGAAGGTACCCTCCATAAAATTCTCATTGCGCATGATTGCAATATCTGTGCTGATTGTATTTGCAACCCCCTCAATCTCCATTTCGCTCAGTGCATCCAGCATATTGGAAATGGCTCTGGTTCTGTCTTCTCCCCATACGATCAGCTTGCACAGCATGGGATCATAAAAGGGAGAGACACGATGTCCTTCTTTGATTGCATGGTCAATCCGTACGGAAGCTCCGGTGCTGCAGGGAAGTGTCAGCTTTGTGATGACTCCCGGTGCCGGTTGGAAGGTGTTTGGATCTTCAGAGTAGATCCTGCATTCAATTGCATGGCCTTGAAGACGTATCGTTTCTTGTCCGAAGCGCAGCGCTTCCCCGGCTGCGATGAAAAACTGCTGCTTTACCAGATCGATGTCGGTCACTAATTCGGTCACCGCATGTTCTACTTGAAGTCTGGCGTTGATCTCCATGAAGTAATACGTTCCATCCTCTCCTCTCAGAAACTCAATGGTTCCTGCCCCTGTATATCCCATTTCTCTGATCATTTTTGTTGTATAGCCGTACAGAAGAAGTCTGTCTTCCTCTTGAACGGCAGGGGAGGGAGATTCTTCGATGATCTTCTGGTATCTCCTCTGTATGGAGCACTCTCTTTCTCCCAGGCAGACCACATTGCCGTATTGATCCGAAACAAATTGAATTTCAATATGTCTGGGGGAGAGCACCTCCTTTTCTATGTAAACATCCGGCGAGGCAAAAGCCATCCTTCCTATGCCCTGCATACTCTCAAAAACGGTCTTGATTGTTTTTTCCGATTCAAGACAGGTTATTTTCTCAATACCCTTACCGCCGCCGCCCTTGTCCAGCTTCAATAAAAGCGGAAGCCCATTCTTCTCTGCAATATGATAAATCTCATTCACAGAGGTGATAGGACAGACAGTGCCTGGCGTTACCGGCACACCGATACGGTCAGCAATCATCCTGCAGTAACACTTTGACTCAATATTTTCCAACAGCTCCGGAGCAGGCCCGATCCATGTCGCACCCGCCGCGGTTACAGCCCGGGCGAAATCGGCCGACTCTGATAAGAATCCGTAGCCCGGATGCACTGCGTCTGCTCCGCTTGCTCTGATCACCTCTGTCAGGGCTTCAATATTGAGATAGCTTCTCACAGGTGCCGATGCTCCAATATGATAGCTTTCGGTGGCTTCCGATATGTAGTCCGCATGTTTGTCCGCCTCCGAATACACAACCACGGTTTCCATATTCATTTCTCGGCAGGTCCTGATAATTCTGTTTACAATTTCACCTCGATTGGCAATCAGTACTTTTTTAAGCATAAAGTCCTATTCCTTTCTTTTTTAACGGCTTCACCAACATGTCATTCCCTTCTGTTTCATCCATTGCGTTAGACGAAAAGGCCGCTGCCGCCCTCTTCCTGCCACGGATTTTCTATCTTGTAATTGATCATGTCGGAATAAACTTTCATACAACCCTCCACATCTCTTCTCTGAATGGATTCAAAAATTTGCTTGTGGTTATCTGCATTTTCAATAGGATACCCTTTTTCGTCCACAATGAGATGCATTCTGTTCTGAACCAACTGACTGATATAACTTCTGATAATATTCTTGGACATTTTAAATGACAGGAGGAAGAGTCTGTTTCCCGACATCTCACAGATCTGATAATGAAAATCCAGGTCCGCGTCAATGTATTTATTCAGACCCACCGGTGTATGGATATCGTAATGGTAAGGAATATTAATATACTCGTCATACTTTTTTTTAAAAATATCAAGTGCTGCCGGCGTCTGGTTCATAATTGCCAGCCTTGCGCTTTCCAGCTCAATACAACTGCGAAACGCACATACATCATTGAGCATCCGGGTGTCCAGATATAGATCTTCCACTGAGTTCAAATAGCTTTCCAGTGAAAATTTGCGAACGAAGGTTCCTTCGCCCTTTCTCGTCTCCACCAGGCCAAGATCGTTCAGCCGCTGCAGTCCAAGACGCACCGTCAGCCTGTTCACACCAAACATTTCGGCAAGGTTGCTTTCAGGCGGTAGCCGGTCTCCGGTCTTCCACGTAGAATTCAGGATCATTTCTTTAATTGAATTGCTTACCATGTCGGATAAGCTTTCTTTTTTCAGTTTCAATGACATCGATGTTACTCCTTTCATTCAATACACTTCTACCAAATAGGAAACCGATCGTTGCTGTTTGGCAAAAAACAACTGGAGGCTGATAAACCGCTTAATGTTTATCAGCCTCCAGTTGTCTGGTCAGCTTTCTTAATTCGTATTTTTTCGATTTTGTCAATCTGTACGATCCTGTTGTCTTGAATATTAATTGTTATGGAGCCGTATCGAATTTTTTTAATTGCCTCAAGAATCAGCCTCAACTCATTTTCGTGAGCTTCTTTCTCTATGTTTGTACATAGCATCATAATTCTTTTCACCATCCAATCCACAAAAAAAACATAGGCGTTTCTTAAAACGCCTATGTTCTAAGTCATGAGACTCTTGCATCCATTATCCATTCACGATCATTCAGATGACTTAGTGAGTTGTTCGCTATGTCCTCCGAAGTTAAACTTATAATAAAGGATTCGTTTTGGCTTGTCAATAGTTTTTTTACAAAAAACTGTTCCTAAATTTTAATACTTAAATGAAAAAGTAAATGCTGGCTTTCCTGATGGACAATCAGGATCTCATCAATCATATCAATTCCTACTCCAAAAATCAGCGTGCTCCATTTACTCCCTTTGATCTTATGGAAATGGCATATCCTACGTTGAATTTCTCTCAGAGCTTGCATTCACTAACGCATTTGCATATTTTATTTGTAATTGCATTTACTTTTTCATTTAACCTACTCCATACCTGTTTTTTGATTGAAATAAGTCATATTGCATACCTTGCAAAAATTTATACACTCCTTCGCGCTACTCTTTATCACTTTTTATCGGACAATAATTTATCCAGGTAAATCGATTTGAACTGTTTACTAGCCAGCATCTGCTTGATAGGCGGTAATTTCAAAATGACGCCAAGTACTGCCGCCATTGCACGATGATTGGCAAATGCCTGGTTATCAAATATGAGATTTTGCAGGGTTCCTTTTTCGATTGCCTGTAATACAAATCGATGGGTGCTATTCACCGGTGTTATAACTTGAACCTCTCTGCGCACTAACTCAATGGCATTCTTAGGACAGCTGCGCACACAAACACCACAACCAAGGCATATTTCCTGATCTACATAAGCCGTCGCCTCGCCTTCTGCATTGCTTTGCATCGAAAGCGCCAAAACTGGACATACCTTTGCACATTTGCCGCATCCTATGCACTCTTTTGAAATCTTAGGAATATAGTTAGTGGTAGCCACTGCCTGCATGGGGCTGAATTTTCTTGCTGCCTGCAAGGCTTCGCAGCAGCAGCCGCAGCAGTTGCAAATAAAAGCCGGGGCTTCACGTACATTTTCACCGATCTGAACCAGATTCGCCGCATAAGATCGTTCTAAAACATCCATCGCTTCTTGCTTATCAATTAATCGTGCATGCTGTCCGTTTTCCGCAAGAGAACGGGCAACATTCCCCAAGGTGAGACAAACATCCAATGGTGCATCGATTTCACACGGATGCCCCGCATGCAGCATCTTATGTCTGCAATAACAAGTTCCAACACCGATATGTTCAGCCTCCTCAACAATATGGCTTGCTCTTTCATAATCCAAAATATGAATCGTGTTATCACTGGTAAGGACCGGCTCCTGCACATAGACTCGGCCAAGATGCGTCTCTGTTGCGAAAAACAAATCCTTTACAAAATCTTCCTCTACATTCATGTATTGATAATACAATTCGCTCAGGTATTTCTGGTCAATGTCTCCTCTTGTACGCATCAATGCAAATTCAATAAAGCCTGCCATCGGCGGCGGCATAACGAATTGCCTCACTCCGTTGTAAAATGAGTCCACAAGCAACGCCTTCCCGCAAAGCTTTTCCAGGAAATCCTCCGCCTTCCCTTCGCTGACATTCCATATTTTCGCCGCTTTCTTAGCGGTAAACGGACGAACCGGCAATAGCGCCACCCATTTTGCTTCAGTTTCTGTATATAGAACTTGCAAAATTCTATATAGACTTTCCGATGGCGGAGCCCCCTGTGTAAACCAATTAATTCTCTCTTCTAAATTTTTATAGGCATCTTTGCTTGTAATATGTCCCATGGTTTCACCTTTCTAATCTTCTCTTATCCATATTTTACATCTTCATCAAGCTCAAGGCAACGGTGCAGATGTTAATTCGCTTTTAACTGCTCATTGGGATTTACCCATAACCATTATAAATAGTTAGCAATAAACGTTAGACAATATATTGACAATTTATCCGTGACTTGTTATGGTGCTATATAGACAATTAATTGTCTATACTATCTGTTATATTTGAATCAGACTCAATAAATAGGAAGGAGAAATAACCCAAATGCAAATTTATGTAAACGAGACGACCTCGATGGTTGATGATCAAATTAGAATAATTATTTCAGAACTGCCCCCATACAGCCAATTAAACATTCAATTGAAGACTGCTCTGCCCTGGTGCCAAAGTGCCGAATTTATGGCGGTACCTCAATACCCTTTATACCGGTCGATAACGATATCTTCTTTGAAGAATTGAAAAAAGACGTTGAAAACAACGTTCCCTTCGGGTTTGCCAGCACCTATAAACGTGCAATTGGAAAATCAGTGAACCGGGAAGAAGCGCGCATTAAAATCGAAAATGCTTCGGCAGACATTCTGTTGGTCTGCGGAAAATCAGATAATATCTGGAATAGTTATGATGGTTGTCTGGAACTTCTCAAAGCTTCCAAGGCGCATAACTCTGGATCTAAGGTAAGCCTTTTGGCATACGAAGACATGGGACACCCTCTGCCGGTTCCTTATATTCTCCCCCTTGGCTTGACGCTTCAAATGCCAATGCACGGCGGCATCTTCACCTCCGGCGGTACCGTTGAAGGCAACAGCAATGCGCAGTATGATTCCTGGAAGAAGACGATCGCCTTCTTTCACTCAGCTTAAAAATCCTCCATAAGCTGCGCTGTTCTTAGTTTTATAGCCATCAGTTACTCAAAGTGATCTGTCTGTCGAAATGTTTTTATGGTATCATAAAAAGCATCTTAACGTATCAAGAAGAAATCGAGAGGTTGAAGTTCATGGATTTTAACAAAGAGTGGAAAATGTTATATACGATGGAGCAGGTTTTTGCCACCTTGATAGCCGCTTCAAACAAAATGCAAATCGCTGGCGATACGTACTGTGCTCCGTTGACATCCAGACAATATATGACGATTTTGGCGATTCTCCATCTGCCGGAGGATGAGACCACTTTTGTCAATATCGCAAATAAACTCGGGACCACAAAGCAAAACATCTCACAGCTTATTAACAGTCTTCGGAAAAAGGAGTTTTTAACCATTGTTCCCAGTCCAAAAGACAAGCGAGCACTCAATGTTCGCATGACCCAATTGGGGATTGATACAATGGTTCATTGCGCGAAAAATATCACGGTCGATTATATGGCTGATGTTTTTAAGGGATTTACGCAACAAGAATTGGATACGTTGTGGAACCTGCTGTTAAAGCTCTATCGATTTGACGGTGTTGAAATGGACGGCTTCGAAAAGGAAGTTCAGATTCCCAATACGAGTACGGAAGAAGAGCTGCACGAAGAACTTGTACGATTTGAAAAAAGACGACAATAGCAGAAGTCTGTTATGATTCGGTTAAACCGGGTATATAGTTTTTTAAAGAGCGTAATAATATTGAAAGCTGTTTTAGAAAGGAGGTCATTGAATGAACAAGGTACAAATGGATCGAATTCGGACTGGCAAAGGCTTTATCGCCGCCTTGGATCAGAGCGGCGGAAGTACTCCGAAAGCACTTCTTCTATATGGAATTAAGGAAGGTGAATATTCTAATGACGAAGAAATGTTTCAGCTAGTGCATGACATGAGAAAACGGATCATAACCAGTCCTGCATTTACTTCCGAGTATATTTTGGGCGCCATTTTATTTGAAAACACGATGGACCGTACCATTGACGATCAATTCACTGCCGATTATCTTTGGGAGAAGAAAGGAATCATTCCTTTCTTAAAGGTTGATAAAGGGTTGGCTGCTATTGAAAACGGGGTTCAGCTTATGAAACCAATCCCGGATTTGAACAATCTATTAACGCGGGCTGTTGATAAAAATATTTTTGGAACCAAGATGCGCTCCGTTATAAAAGAAGCCAACTACGAAGGAATTAAAAATGTGGTTGCCCAGCAATTCGAGATTGGAAGACGAATCATTGCAGCCGGGCTGCTTCCAATTATTGAACCCGAAGTGGATATCCACAGCCCTGATAAAGAAGAATCCGAAACAATATTGAAGCAGGAAATATTGAATCAATTATCCAGCCTTGGACAAGATGAAAAAGTCATGCTTAAGCTAACCATACCAACAAAAGATAATTTCTATAGCGATTTCGTAAACAATCCACAGATTGCACGGGTTGTGGCGTTGTCCGGAGGATATACGCAAGCTGAAGCAAATGAAAAGTTATCCCATAACCAAGGAGTGATCGCAAGCTTTTCACGTGCTCTGTCACAAGGCCTGACGATTCAGCAAACAGACGAAGCATTTCATGCGATGTTGTCAGACTCCATCAAAGCAATTTATGCTGCATCAATTACATGATGGTTTTATCGAATCTCCCCTTTCATTTTATCGGATAGAATGAAAGGGGAATTTTTATTGGTCCAACTTTACGGTGCCGAGGGTGCGACCTTTTTTGATCAGACGTTGTTGCGTAAGTCTGCGCCAAATTTCATATATAGCAAAGACCGTTAGGTATGATAGAACGATTACCATTAGGAACTTTATGTATATGTGTATCTTAAGACCAATGAACAAAAACGTGAAAAACGTTACCGGCAAAAAATGAAATATATAATATGTAAAAGACGCCCTGCCCAAATATCGAATTGCTTTACCATCCTTGTTGAGGCAAGGTATCTTCTTCCCGATATTCAGCAAGAAGATGATGGCCGAGCACTCATAGACTCCTCTTGAAAGAGCCCATAAATAGGTCAAGGCTGTGTTATCGGAGAGCCAAATCTGTGTCTGGATATTCACATAATAGAGTGCAGCCAGAGACAACAGTCCAAACACGATCGAGATTTTATAATACTCAGTTACTTTCTTTTGTATTCGCGGATCGGCTGCATAAATGTAGCCACAGATAAAAACAGCTAGATAAACCGCATCATTGGCCCAGTCAAAGACCAGAGTCTGATGTGCGTGAAAAAGAGGACGCAAAGCCACCTCCAACAAGATCACTGCCGCAACAGGTAACAGCAAACGATGCCCCCTGGATATAAAGTCTGCGATACGGTCAATACGGTTTCTATCTTTCCAATGATTGAAGAGAGGTACACAAAGCACGGAGAAAACAAACAGATATAAAAGGAACCACAAATGTGCATAAGACTTATACCTCACAACATTTAACCAGAAAAACTGTGGTAAAAAATTAAGAAAACCCTCTCCAAACCCTTCATATAATGCCTGGATGTAGCCGGTAAAGGAACAGAGAAACAGGGTTCCCAAAACCAAGGGAAGCATCAACTTTTTCAGCCGTTCACCAATATACCTTCTGCTGTCCCTGTTTTGAAATGAATAAAAAGAGGCAATCCCTGAAACAAAAAACAAAAGAGTCATAAAAAAATCGTAGAGAGGTACCGTTATAATTAAAAATGGCAAAGCTGACAAGTTAAATACGGGTTCTTTAATATAAACAAAACCATTTTTTAAATAAGTATATGCAGCGTGATAAGGGATAAGTGATAGGATTACCAACACCCGCAGCCAGTCAATATAATAGAGTCTCTTCGTTTGCATGCAAACCTCCTGTGAATTACTGGTTAACACTTAGTAGCCGCGAAAACATCCCTAAAACCGCTTCACGAATCTGCTTTTGATCTAATTCGCGATCTTTGACAAGACTGTGCATCATGAGTCCGTCTAAAGTTGCCATCATAACGGGAACCATACCGGAAATCTCAAGCTTGGGATGAATCAATCCTGTTGCCTGTCCTTGTGTTAATAAATCATATAACAATTTATAAAATTGATTATAATAGTCAGCCTTTACCTCTTGTAAACCTTGAATTCTTCCACTTTCAAGAAATCCTTCAACAGACAGACGAGAATATTCATAACGATCACTGCTCACCAGATTTCCAAGGCAGTCAGTAATCTTTTCAAGCTTTACCATAAGAGAATCAGACTCTTTAAAAGAGCTTGAAAGTAGCATATAACGTTTTTGAAAAATAAAATCCAGGGTCGATATGAACAATTCTTCTTTGCTTTTAAAATAAGTATAAACAGCTCCTTTGCTGAGCTTAAGGGCCTGACAAATTTGGTCCATAGTAGTCTGGCGATAACCATATTCAGCGAATACCTTGGCTGCGCCCTCAATAATTCGTTTTTTCTGAGTCTGTTCATAGTCAATTGATACACGAGGCATACATACATCTCCTTAAATATATAATAAAAACCGACCGGACAGTTTTTATTATGGATTACTAATTGTCATTTGTCAAGTAGCAGACGCATTCAATTTCTCACATCAAAAACGGGACGCCATGCTATTCCCAACTTTTCCATATATCTGGTTGATAACCAACCGTTGCTTTATTCCCATTGCGGACAATCGGTGTCATGATTAACTTTGGATTATCAAGAATTTTTTCTTCCTTATCTTCTTCTCTAAGACACTTGACCAGTCCCAATAATTGTTTATCTTTACAGTTCTGATCGATAAGATTTTCATACCCTCCTAACGCTTGCTTAACACTGTTAAATTCTCCTTTGCTCATTCCTTTCTGAATCAAATCAATGCGCTGATATTTTACCCCGCGCTCTTTGAAGTACCGCTCTGCTTTTTTTGTATCAAAGCATTTGGATTTTCCGAATATTTGTATGTTCAAATTTCATTCCTCCGTATTACAATTATAAGCCTACATGATGGGTGAAGTGATTAGCGGATTTTGATTCAAAATCCTCACCAAAATATTCAGTCCTTTTATCAGCTGTTCGTCATCTTTTACAGAGCCCAGCGAAACTCTTACAGCGTTTGGCGGCAGCTGGCTTCCAACATGAAACTTGTACGCAGATATTACTCTGACACGATTCATCAAAGCTGTGTTTTCAAAGTCCGCACAGGACCATCCGTCTGGAAGATTAAGCCATAGAAAAGCACTGCTTTCAGAGGCCTGAAAAGAAAATCCATCCAGAACTTCCTTCGCAAGCTGAAGCCTGCGGGCGATTATCTGCCTTTTCTTTCTTACCATTTCTTCGGCAGTTCCACTCTCGATAATCCGCGTTACAAGTTCTGCGCTTATGGTTGACGCCATCCAAACGGTATTTGTAACAGTCTGCGTAAATTTGTGCAGAAACCGTTCCGGTACAACAGCAAAAGCAATCCGAAGCCCCGGAAAAAATACTTTTGAAATGCCACAGATAAAGATTCCTTGATCCGGCACAAGGGCACTTAATGCAGTCCGGTCTTTCAGGTTTGAAAAATTGTAGATGTCATCTTCAATCAGAATAAGGCCATACCTCCGAATAATATCTGCAATGGCCTGTTTTCTCTCTTCAGACATCACCGTCGCAGTGGGATTTTGCATATTCGGCATTAGATAGATCCCTTTTATATGATGTTTTTTGCACGCGCTTTCGAGCCTTTCAGGAAGCATTCCCTGGGAGTCCATAGAGATGGGCTCCAGCTTCATGTGACTAAGCTGGGCTGCATTCTTAAATCCGGTAAAGGTAAGTGCATCCACTGCAATTCTGTCACCCGGTTCCAAGAGTCCAAGGAGGCAACAGTTCATTGCATGCATGGCTCCCGCGCAGATTACAATCCGCTCTGAATCTGCTTCAAGACCATATTGTCGAATCCACTTGGCTGCCGCCGCCCTATGTGCCGGCAGACCCTGGCTCGGTACATAGTCAAGCAAGGAATTCAGTGTATGATCGTCCGCAACAGCTTTTAACAGCTTTGACGGGTCATAAGCATTCACTTTGATAGAGCCTACCAAACCAAGTTCAATGATTTCATCATCGCTTTTAAGGATTTCCGGCAACGCATTGTTATTTTTATCTGTTTGCAATACATAGGTTCCGCTCCCGATGGCACCTGAAAGAAGACCCCTCTTTTGCGCTTCATTATATGCTCTTGAAATCGTCGTAAGATTTACCCCGATTATCTTGGCGAGAGACCTCTGAGGAGGCATTTTTTCATTTGGCTTGAGGACTCCCAAGCGGATGTCTCTTTCGATGGCATCTGCAATTGCAATATAGAGAACCTGATCCGTATCAATTGTTTTCGGATTCCACATAAATACCCCTCCCTTCGCATCAATTGTATGACAAACAATAACCTATTGACTTCCGCATTAATACCGCTATAATTAGGTAAACACAATACTTGCACTCGATCGATCAATACAATTTATTTATTAATTTCAGCCGATCAAGTCATACAATTACTATACTACATCATTTAAATCCATACAATATATGATAGAAACTTTTTAGAATTTTAAAAGGGGATTTTACTATGAAACAATTTTTGCTCCGTCTACTTCGTCTGCTATTTGGACTTTTCCTATATGCATTTGGAATCGTACTCACACTGAACGCCCATATCGGATACGCTCCCTGGGATGTTTTCCATGTGGGATTTGCGAAAACCGCAGGACTCAGCATCGGGACCGCTTCCATTATCGCGGGAGCAGTTATCGGAATCATAACTGTATTGCTTGGAGAGAAGCTTGGATTTGGCACCATTTTAAATATGGTGCTGATCGGGATTTTTCTTGATCTGATTCTTCGCCTTTCCATCATACCTCAAGCCAGCAACTTTATATTGGGAACCATCATGCTGGTGGCCGGCCTATTTATCATTGCTCTTGCATCGTATTTTTACATTGGATCAGCGTTTGGTGCAGGTCCGAGGGACAGTTTAATGGTTGCCCTAACACGAAAAACGAAGCTGCCAGTGGGTATCTGCCGCGGTACCATCGAACTTCTCGCAGTACTTGCAGGATGGAGACTTGGCGGAATGGTTGGTTTCGGTACCATATTATCTGCTTTTGCCATTGGCTTTTGCATACAAATAACGTTCCGGCTCCTTAAATTTAATGCGACAGAAATTCAACATGAAACCTTTGCTCATATATACAAACAATTTTTCAATAATAAGGAACACCTGTTATCTGAAGACCAGCAAACAAAAGACCAAGACCAACTAGCTGAGATTCAACAAAGCGAAGAGTCGACAATATGAATCCCACAAAATAAAGAGCTCAACAAATAAAGCTCTTTTTTCTTATCCCAAAACACTTTTTTAAAAAAGTTCTTGCAATAAATTTTTAATGATATTATCTTTGTTTCAAGGATATCCTTTATCTTAATTTTAAAGGAGAAAAAATCTATGCATGTAAAAGAACTTGAAAAGGCCATTAGCAGTGACTATAACAATATCACAGGCCTTGTCATGCAGAAAAATGGCATAAAATTATACGAAAACTACTTTCACGGGTATTCACGGGACAACTCCGTTCATATTTACTCTGTGACAAAGAGCGTTTTATCCGCGTTGATCGGAATCGCCATAGAGGAAGGTCATATCAGCAGTATCGAGCAGAAGGTATTGGATTTTTTTCCGGACCACACTATAACAACCGGGGAGAAAACAATACAGTCCATAACGATAAAAAACTTGCTTACCATGACGGCGCCCTATAAGTATGAGACCGAACCCTACGAAAAGTTTTTCACAAGCCAAAATCCGATTCAGGACGCGCTTGATTTATTGGGCGGTGACGGTCCAATCGGTGAATTCAACTATTCCGCCATCGGAGGAACCCACATCCTGTCGGGCATTCTTGCCAAAGCCACAGGACAGTCCATACTTGGATTTGCTGAGAAACATTTATTCTCACCGCTGGGAATCAATGTTCCGCATAACGTGGTACTCCGTAATAAAGAAGAGCATTTCGCCGCTATGAACGATAAAAATACCAAAGGCTGGGTGGTTGACCCTCAGGGAATCAACATGGCAAGTTGGGGCCTTTTTCTGACCCCTTTGGAGATGTCCAAGATAGGACAATTGTACTTGAATCGCGGAATGTGGGAGGGTAAGCAAATTGTACCTGCCAAATGGATCACCGAAAGCACACGGGAGAACAGCCGTTGCGAGAAGTGGGGCAATTTGGCCTATGGCTTTCTTTGGTGGGTCATCGACGAAGACAGCTGCGCTGCCATGGGCGACGGCGGCAATATCATCTATGTAAATACAGCAAAACAAACCGTCGTTGCTATCGCATCACTTTTTATCCCGGATGCCAGGGACCGAATTGAATTTATACAAACGTATCTGATTTGATAATCGTACGCTTGTAAATTGAATGTGTTTCCGTCTTCAAAATTTCTCCATCCAGCCTTCTTTTAATAAATACCCGCCATTTTCGCCGCCTTCAGGTCCCAGCTCAATGAGATAGTCTGATTGTCTAATAAACCTTGGATTGTGCTCTATAGCAACAACGGTAGCGCCGTTCTCAATCAATTCGCGGATAATATAGCACAGTTTATCTACATCGTCGTCATGAAGACCTGAAGTCGGCTCATCCAAAATGTAAATGGTCCCTTCTGTTTTACCGTCGCAAAGTGTTTTTGCAAGCTTGATTCTCTGTGCCTCACCACCGGATAAAGTTGCTGCACTTTGTCCGAATTTAATATACGAGAGCCCAACCTTACAGAGCATATCCAAGATCCGATGAATATCAGGTTCCTCTTGAAAGATTTCTTTCACTTCACCAATTTCCAGATCAAGCAAATCAGAAATGGAATATCCCTTATATGCGATCTTCAGGACAGAGTCCTGATATCTCTTGCCTCTGCACTTATGACAGGGAACATAAATGTCCGGCATGAAATGCATGGAAACTGCTATTTCGCCTGCACCCCTGCAGGCTTCACACTGACCCTTAGCACTGTTAAAGCTGAAGTGCTCCTTTGTCAGCTTTGCTTTTTTGGCCTCCCTTAAACTGGCATAATAGTCTCTGATTAAGTCAAATACCCCCGTATAGGTTCCCGGGGTCGACCTGGAATTTTTTCCAATGGCTTTTTGGCTGACATAACAAACATCGGAAGTACGTTCAGCCCCCAATAAGCGATCATACGCCCCGGTTTTATCCGCACGCTTGCCAAGTTCCTTCATGACCGCAGGATACAGGGTTTCGGCTATGAGACTGCTTTTTCCCGAACCGCTTACGCCAAGCACACAGATGAATTTTGACAGGGGGAATGAAACTTCAATATTCTTTAGGTTGTTTGTCCTTGCACCCTTCAAAACCAGCTTTTCATCGGCTGTAAGGTGCGCCTTTCTTACAGAATAATCATAGGTTTCAATGGCGAAAGCCTCGTTCTGCCGAGCCATGCCGGCACGCAGTAATTGACCGCCATAATGTCCCGCGCTGGGCCCGATTTCAATGATATAGTCTGCCATTTGGATCAATTCTTTTTTATGTTCCACAACTATGATGGTATTTTTCAGTTTTTTCAAATCCTGGATTGCTCTCATCAAGAATTGATAGTCCTTTGGATGGAGCCCCTTTGAAGGTTCATCCATGACATATAGAATATTGGATAATCCAGAGCCAAATTGATTTGCTATTTTAAGTCGCTGCGCTTCCCCGCCAGATAGAGTTGGGATGCTTCGATCGAGACTGATATATCCAAGCCCTACCTGCTCAAGTTTATTCAGTTTATTGATTATTTTTTTCAGGATATCTCTGGACTTCTCCCGCTTTCTCTCATCCAGATTACCATAAGTATCATAACACCACTTTTTTAACATCGTGATATTCATTGCGATTGCTTCCGGGTACCTGGTATTATCGATCCGCACCATCCGGCCTTCTTCCAGCAACCGTTCTCCTTTACATCTGCGGCATTCTTTATTGGAAACAAATCTTTCGAGATGACTTATGGATTTTGATGTGCTGTTATCAGACAGCAGCCGCTGCAGGATGTTAACAACGCCCTCCACCGGTCTGGTAATCGTGCCGCTTCTGCCGTTGGTATTTTCGTAGTTTAATGTCACCAGTCTTCCATTGCTGCCATAAAACAATTGCTGCTTAAATGAGGCCGACAAGTCTGTGAACGGCACTTCCAAGTCCTCGTTCAGATCGTCAGCCAGTGCCAAAACCTCTCCTTTCATCCAGTTGGCATTTGGCTTTTCTCTATGTTTTCTCAAGTTTCCCCACCATGGAGAGGCTCCGTCCAGAATGGACAGCTCAGGATTGGTCACAATCAGATCTTCATCGACTTGAAGTTCCTCACCAAGGCCTTTGCAGACAGGACACATATACTCGGGATGATTATAATTTAATACAGCCGGTGTAAGCGTAAAGTAAATCGTCCCGCAACTGCAAACATTATTCTCCGGTACGATTTCATTACAATGGGGGCACATCCGCTCACCGATTGTGGCAAACAAAAGCCTGACGTACTCGCCGGTTTTTGTAACAGATGCAACCGTTGATCTCGGATTCATTCCAAGACTTTTTTGCTCAATGGCAATTGACGGCTGAAGCCCTGTAATTTTTTTGACCTTGGAATCCATTAAATCGATCCCCGCCATAGCATTTGAACCGATCAAATCCATAAACTGCTTCTGGCTTTCATGATATATGGTGTCAAAGACGAGGCTCGTCTTTCCACTTCCACTGACTCCGGTGATTGCTGTTATTTTTTCCTTTGGAATTCTCACCGATATGTTTTTCAGGTTATGGATTTCAGCACCTTCAACGACAATTTCATTGGACGCCATGTCCTCTTGCGCGAAAACCTCATCGAAATCCAATTCTTCAGAATAGTCCGGGCGCTCATCAAGTGGCGCTTCGTTTTTCTGATTAGAAGGAAGATTGATCTTTGGAATATCATGAAACACTTTGCATTCAGTCCAATGCGCGACCCACTCCGGTACCCTGATTTCAGGGATATCCATATTTTGATGCGGCATCACCTGCAGAATCATTGAATTTTCAAAGCCGTCGAATCCTAAAATTGTGATACGCCTGTTCTCCGGATCTGCTGATTTCACCTTTACGATGGTTGAGGCCAAAGGATTGGGCCTTACCGGTGATCTTGTTGCAAACACACCACATCTTGGCGCATTGGGATAGGGAGGATTGCACGTTAAATGACTTCGATATTTTTTGTCATCGAAGCGGTCAAACCACCATATTACTCTTAAAAAGGTTCCCTCTTTTATCTTTTTTAAAGAACTTGATATTTCATCGGCTGACGCATTTGCCGACTCCCGAAAGTGAATGACACCACCCTCGTGATTATTTGAGAATTCTCCGATTGGATTTCCTTGAAAGAATAGCGTAGATAGTTCCTTTTCATTCAGCACTGTTTGCCCATCGAGTCCATCAGCTTTTTCTTCGCAAGGGAAATATGGCTTAATATCCAGCAGTTCACCCACAAAAGGTTGCCGATCAGATTCCACCAGCATTTCTCCGGTTTTCTCAAATATCTCGACGATCTTTGCGATGGAACAGTGTATCTTACTATTTTCTTTTGTGAATAGCAAGCAATGGCTGAAACGATCTAATTTATTCAGTGCGTCTTTATAAGCACTGTCAATATAAATCCTGCCTCGGTTATCCTTCGAATGAGGTTCATAAGTCTTGTCCTTTAAACCATATTTAAAAGTTCCTATTTGATGAAATTCAATTTTTTTCACCTGAAAACCCACCTTTCCTACAGAGGAATGATCGGTATGAATATCTCAACAATCCTCCGTTCATGATCCTCTTCGTTCTCTTGCGGTGGATAATACTCAAAGCAAAACCTGTCATCCGGCAAATAACCACTATCGGGAAGCCATCCTGCAAGCATATAATTCCATGCGCCCTGATATTCAGCTGTTCCAAGCAAAAACCTGCCAACAGCATATCGCCCACCTGCAATCTCCATACAACCAAACTCACCCTGATTTTTCACATCATCACGAACGGACAAGCATACACTCAAGCGCAGCTTTTCTTCCGCTGTCAAATCGCTATAATCATGATATACAACAAACCATTTCGTCTCCTGCTCTATCAGTTTGTTTTTGTGTGCAAAACAACAGAGCTTCGTAAAAAGCCCTGAGAACAAGTCAGAATCGCCTTTATATGAACCGGTATATCTTGTGTAAAGTACTTTTAACGGCTCCACATTTCGGATCGTGAGTTCGTTAGGTTTATTGTAAACTGTATCATCGATGAATACTTTTCCATTCGTGCGGTTTTCACGAAGCATTTGATTGATTACCAAATCGGCCTCTGTCCTGATCCGGCTGGCATTCAGATGATATCTTTCTTTCAATGCTTTTGCAAAGGAGGCTTGATTTGAAAACCCTACAGAAAGTGCAATATCCTGTATGGTCAGCTTCCGGTTACTTCTCAGAAGAAACACCGCCTTTTCAAGGCGGAGCCTTTTAATAAAGCTATATAAACTTTCAGATGTCAATTGCTTAAAGATCCTCTGGAAATGATATTCAGAAAAGGAGGCAATTTGAGAAAGCTTCTGAACCGTCATCTCTTCGTCCAGATGATTTTCGATATAATCCTGAACCATATTGATTTTTTCAATATACATTTGTCTTGATTCATTGATACTTGATTCCATACTGCCTCCTCTTACATTAATCGAAACCATCATAACTATATCAAAACACGCCGGCGAACTCAAACAATTATCAGGGAATTTATACCTGTCAATTCAAGTATTTGTTATAATACTATTAAATTGGTACTTCAACTGAATATTCGAATGGTTTCAATAAGATGAATCACTTCATCAGACAGAATCCTGAGATCATTGTATGGCCGGGACATGATAATCCACATTTCAGTAAAAGCAAAGGGGATAAAAATGATAACCAACGAATCTATCAATCGTGCAATTGATTACATTTTGCATCATATCAATGAAAATATCTCCGTTGACGAGATTGCCTCTCATTGCAATTTCTCGAGATTTTACTTCTCCAGAATGTTTAAAATAGAAACCGGAGAAAGTATCTATGAATTTATCAAGCGGGTAAGAATGGAGCAAAGTGCGTTTCGGCTGAAGGTTGAAAGACGCAGAAGCATCACAGATATCAGCTGTGATTATGGTTACAGTTCATCAAACTACAGTTCTTCTTTTAGGGAACACCATAAACTATCTCCAATGGAATTTCGCCGCAGTATCACAAATAAATCTTTAGTCAACCCTATTTTCAAGAATGCGATTGGTTTGGAGTCATTTGAAGACTGCAACAGAAAAATCTCTGTAACAGTTTTTGAAGATACCCCCGTCATATATGAACGGTATAAAGGAAGTTATGGTAATTTATCGGTTCATTGGGGAACTTTTCAAGAGAAATACAAAGAGTACATCACCGCGGAAACCTTATTTATTGAATGCACATATGATGACCCGTCCATTACCAATATAAACGAATGCCTGTATGATATCTGTCTCAGCGCCCCGGAAGGCTGCGAACTGGAAAATACCTATGTGCTTAACGGCGGTAAATTTGCAGTTTATCACTTCAAAGGTTTGGTTTCTCAGATATACACTTCTTATCAAAGTATTTTCAATGTGTGGTTACCTCAGAGCAACTCCAAGATCGATGATCGATACGGTTTTGAAATATACAGAAAAATCGACTGCGATTCTATGTATATGGAAATTGATCTGTGTGTTCCAATCAAATAGAGCACAAAAACAGAAGTTTTTTTCTTATCATCCCTTTATTCTGAAATGGTATGAATATCAGATAACGGGAGGAAATGAAAATGAACTTAGAGAACATCCAAAACAACAGAGTCAAAACAATTTTGCAGTTTTCAATACCATCCATTATTGCGATGGTGCTGACCTCACTCATTACAGTTGCAGACGGATATTTTATCGGGAACTATGTTGGAAAAGAAGGCATTGCCGCGGTTAACCTGGGGCTGCCCATCATCTATTTATACCTTGCAATGGGTCTTATGGTATCGGTAGGGGGCATAGCAATCGCCGGAATGGCGCTTGGCGGTAAGAACATCGAAAAGTGCAACAGTGTTTTTAATCAGACCATGTTTACTGCAATGGTTTCGACCATATTGCTGAGCCTTATTATGCTGCCTCTGCTGAATCCTATGCTTTCTATCTTAAAGGTAAATTCAATGGTTACAGGATTTTTCAAAGACTATTATGAGATTATGCTGCTGGAGCTCCCGATTATGGTGATCAATGCATCTTTTGGTATGTTTATTCGGGGAGAAGGCAAACCGCAGTACTTTATGCAGGTCAACATTTTGAATGTGCTGCTTAATATCCTACTGGATTATCTCTTTATCCGCTGGTTCGGCTGGGGAGTGAAGGGCAT
Source organism: Anaerovoracaceae bacterium (assembly GCA_963676445.1). GTDB lineage: Bacteria > Bacillota > Clostridia > Peptostreptococcales > Anaerovoracaceae > Anoxybacterium. The sequence continues at coordinate 4,098,562 of OY781100.1, read as the reverse complement.
TGCTTTTGCGTCACTACTCTCAGCGATTGTTGCCCTTTTATGTATGTTTTACTTTTTCATCAGGAAGTCAAGCGTCTATAAATTTCATAGGTTTCATTTTTCGGGAGAGGTGCTGTCCAGTACACTCCGCAATGGCAGTTCGGAATTCATTGGTGAAATGTCACTAAGCATTTCGATGTTTGCCTATAACTATGTGATTTTGAGAATTATCGGTGTTGACGGTGTGACTGCATTTACCATAGTGGGTTACATCGCTTATATCTTCAGCATGGTGATCATTGGCTTTGGGCAGGGCGCCAGTCCCCTCATCAGTTTTTCATATGGTGCAAAATGTCCTATGCTTGCTTCAAGCCTGCGTAATGTAACCAACCTTATGGTGCTGCTTGCGGGAGCAACGGTGTTTGTGCTCGTATTGCTTGGTTCGGAGTGGTACAGTAGTCTGTTTGTAAAAAGTGATGAAGTGGAACAAATGGTGCGTTCGGGTCTCATCATCTTTGCTGTTTCATTTCTGTTTTCCGGCATCAATACAATATCCTCTTTCTATTTTACGTCAATTGGAAAGGCAAAGGAATCAGCAATTATATCTTCCGCGCGGAGTCTGATCATCCTGTTGATTTGTATTTTTGCTTTACCACCGCTGCTTGGCATGACGGGAGTATGGCTTGTAGCTCCAATTACCGAAGTGCTAACCTTGTTTTTAAGTTTGTATTTCATCAGAAGAGAGACAACACCACAGGTTCTTGGTTAATCAATGCTTGTACGACTTGTTCCTGATTTTCTCCGTCTGCATTGAATGTAGCATTACAAAAATAGTCGTTTTTTTCCCAAAAGTATGTAACGGCGGAATATATCTCATCATCGTCAACTTCATTTTCGTATTTTTGATAGACTTCCGTCTTATATACTTCCTTGCCCTCTATATTCGTTTGTGTAACCTGTATTGTATCATGACTGCCGCTTATCATATTTGCTTCAAAAGATTCGTCGCTTTTGATACGGCTGTATATCTTCTTATCTTTTAGCTGTTCGAATTCACACAAATCGTTTTTACGTTCACCGGGCTTGCTATATATCGTTCTAAAGCAAGGGGTATCGGCATGATATATTAAGTTGCTTTTCTTACTTACATCTGCTGATTTCGACTGATATCCCTCACCAGCATGCAATGAAAGCTCAGGCACAAAGCCAAGTACTTTGATTGCCTCATGTAAATCCCCTGTATCATATATCCTGGCGCTTCTACTTGCGTTCTTATAGGTAACATTGGTTATCCGGTCAGCAGGTTTCATCGCAGCAACGATTTTAAGCATCTCTTCATCCGAAAACGGGTCGCCTGAAAACGGGTCACGGGACAAAGACATATATTGAGATAGTGTATATTGGGCTCCCCCGTTTTCCCAAACATATTCAATTCTTCTTACAGTTTCCTCATCATAAGGCCCATACATCGTTGATATTTTTAGAACATTTTGACTCCCAATTGTGAGGTTTTCCCCTTGTCGATACGCATTATTACTGCCTTCTTCATATAAGTCTATTTTTCCTCCTTCTCTTAACGGTAAAAATAAAGCTTTTCTCTCCTCGGTCTCGGGCCTTGCGCTCAGTTCAAGATTGATCCTGGATTTCGGGCTTTGATATGAAATCTTTACCAATTTTTGGCTCATACGTGCGATCGCTTTTGAAAATTCATATGAGTCAGGGATATAATCAGGCGCTTTGTATTGAAATTCTTTCAGTACATCATCGATGTCGCTATATACTCTGGAATCGTCATCAAAGATATTTTTCAAATGGATAGATTCTTCATTAACGATAGGCTTTGAGTTTTCTATTGCAACAGTTTTGTCCACTTCCACCTGCTTTGTACGATCCTCTATTTGATCTAGCCGCCTCTCCATTCCAGAATGATTTGAAATCATATCCTGCGATATATTGTGAGCCTGCTCTTCCGCATTGGTTAATGCAATAAGGCCGATTAATCCATACAGAAGGATAGCTGCTGCTGATATTTTTCTATAGGACCCCTTTTTAAAATTGATTATCAATCTAATTCGCTTTTCGATATTATTTTTTTGTTCATTGAAGTGTAAAAGGATCAATGGATTTGGAGTATTCTTTGGTAATGCATAGTTTTTCAGCATCTCTATAATTGTCATTCCGTACGATACGGCCTGCTCTTCACCGATCATTTCCAGAACATATGCGTCACATGCTAATTCTCTATCTATTTTCATTTTATTCATTGCAACCCACACAAGAGGATTAAACCAATGTACAGACAGTACTGCAACGCTTACGATATTCCATACCTGATCTTTTCTTTTATAATGGCCTAGCTCGTGCAGCAGCACGTGCGAAAATTCATCCTCATTTATATTCTCTATTAAGGGTTTGGGAAAGTAGATGCGCGGATTAATCACACCGGCGATACACGGACTTATTAAGTGATTCCCGGCATATATTGATATTCGCTTTTCAACTCCTATTTTTTTTCTAAGTGCATCAAGCAATGTTACCAGCCGCTTATCATCAACCAGTTCAAAATGCTTCGCTTTAGCTTTCATCTTTGAGGCAGAAATGGTGATATAAGTTACCATGGCTGCAAACCCGATTGCCCAGACAAAAATTATTATTTCATAAATGAGTTTGCCTGTGTTATTATTCTTCTCGCTTTCATTCAATACCCCATTATATTGTAGATTGGGATTTGTTTCTTCGTGATTAATACTCGGAAAATTATTTGCTCCTTGATTTTGATACAAATTCTCTAGGATCTGGTCGTCTTCTTCTATGATTACATTTGCCTGATTCGTTGTTTCCTGCTGTACGAAAGAGTTTAATGTCTCGATCTGAAAGAGATTAAATATGCTTAAACCGCTTTCCGGTAAAAAAGGAAACGCTAATCTGACAAGTACAATGAGCCAGAGCGCATAATGAATTCGTGCACTTATCTTATTATTTAAAACTTTTTTAATTAACATTATCATGATTATTATAATGCTTGCCGTCAACGACGAATGTACCATCCCTAAGAAAACACTCTTTATTAAAATCATCAAAACCCCACCCCTTGAACGAACTATTTTGAAACCTTGCTATTTTTGATTACTTTCGTCTTTTTTCTTCTTTTCCTGCAGCAACATCTGAAGCTTTTCAATCTCATTTTCAGATAGATGTGCTTCTTCTAAAAAATTGGATACCAGCGTGCCGACCGCTCCGTTAAACACTCTTTTAAGAAAGAATTCACTCTCCTCTTTAATACATTCTTCCTTAGAAATCAAAGAATAGTAGTGATACCATCTTCCTTCTTTCTTGTATCCGATCACTCCCTTTTTTACTAATCTGTTGATGAATGTCTTTATGGTTTGCTGCGTCCATTGTACTTCATCCCCTAATAATACTACTATTTTGTCTGATGTAACCGGACCGTGCTCCCATATGATTTTCATTACTTCCCATTCCGATTCTGATATTTTTGAAATCTTTTCCAAAATATTAACCTCCGCTCAGTCATTAATTGAACATAAGCTGCAGATGTAAACCTGCAGCTTATTGTTGTAGTAGTCAAATAAACTTATTTAGCATTAACATTATATTGAAATCAATCTCTTTGTACATCAATATTTACAAATGTAATTTCACATTACAATTTACGCTTGTAATTTTAATTTGTCAAGGGCGTATTCAGCATTCGTAACTGTTTTCTTATTCAACATTAACGACGATTGTTGTGTCTGCTATAATATCCGCTTCATGGTATGTTACAGTGATATTTACTTTGCCCTTCTTATTGCCGCTGCAGAGGATAAAGTCCTCATCATCGACAAACGCAATGTCCTTATCTTCTGTTTTATAATTGCAGTCGTCTGTTACTCTTTCTTTTGTTCCGTCAGAATAGTATGCATAAACTTCTATTTCACTGCCTTCCTCATTCAGTTTTCCAATTCTTTCAGAAGAAGGTGTTGCAACAATTTTTGTCAACTTTACTGCTTCACCGTTACTATCAACTGAAACGGTAATCGTGTCTTTTTCTTTTTTATATTTTACTGTGATCTCTGTTTCGCCTTCATGCCTGCCACTGCAAAGTCTGTAGTCATCTTCTTCAACATAGGCAACACGTTGCTCTACAGATATAAATTCACAATCTTCTGTTACATCTCTTGTTGTTCCGTCAGTATAGTACGCGGTTACCGTAACTTCATTTGATGTTTTGTTTAATCCCTTAATTGTCGCCGTACCAGGCTCAGCCACTATTTTTTTCACAGTGAGATCGCGCTTGCCATCTTTCATAGCTGCATTTGGATCTGCGTTCCGATCGACATAGATTTTATCTATAACTGAATTCGCGTTGTCTTTATAATAAACATATAGGAAATCCCCTTCTTCAAGGTCATCAACTTCATAATTTGTTTCCTTCCCGGTTTCCATATCAAAAATTGTCACATCATCGTCAATGTCCAGCCGTATTGTCTTTGTTTCGCCTTTAGAATCATTAAGCGTATACTCATCACCGCTTATTGATACGATAACCCCTTTGACATCAGCTGAATCCATTTGTGCTTCATTTCCTTGCCCTTCCTGATGGTTTTCTGATATATCTCCCATTAATCTTGAATTAATATAGGATACTGTTGTTTCATCAGCCTGCGCATCGATTGTTACGTCGTTGGGACTGATAATGATAAGTCCGTTATCATAGAACGCAATCATATCCAGTGCATCCGCTATATATTTTATCGGAATATAAGTTCTGTCATTTGATATGACTGCCGCCACTTCCATTTCAACTTTTTTATCGTTTACAAACATGGTCTTGTCGCCAATCGTAAGCGCTACGTTGATATTCTCCAGCGCAATTGCAACGGAATGTTTGTCCGGGTTATAGTTTACGTCTGCGCCAAGCGCTTCAGATACAAACCGCAGCGGTACCATCGTTCTATCATCGGTTATGTATGGTGTTACTTCTGGATTTGTACTGTCTATATTCTGCAGTGCACCGTGAACAAGAGCTTTACTGCATCCTACCTTAATTGCCACTACGTCCGATACCAGATCCGAGTCATAGCTTGCCGCGTTTACACTAGATATCGGTACGCCCGCTGTAAGTATCAATGCAATCACAAAACATAAAAATTTCTTAATTTTCTTCATAACAATTTTCTCCTTTTCTTAATCCAATACCCCTTTTATAACGTTGTTTAAATTACATTTGTAATTCCTGCTTTAGTTTACATGTGTAATTTGTAATTGTCAAGTATTTTTAAGGAAATTTTTCACGGGTTAATTGCCGTCTTTCGTTTAAATAACGCAAAAAGGCACAAAAAAAATAACCCGAAGCATTTCTGTCAGGTTATTAATTTGATTGGATTTTCAAATGGTATTACATTAATGATCAAAACTCACTTGTATTTCATTAATAGTCAAAAGCACAAATGCTGGCGCACATCGAAACCTGCTTTCTTAAATTCAGAGCAAAGAAAGTCAATACGAACAGGTGTGATTTTAATCAAATACATTGTAATCGGCAGCCTTTTTATGCTTTCAACCGGAATCTTTCGAAATGCGAGCAGGCTCAGGTATTCATCCGTCCATGGCTCTACAATCTCGGCAGTGCCGGAGATCTGCATCCCGGCTAATTGCGAGAAGCCAACATAGCTGTCATAGATGGCAAGGCAAACATTTTTGTTGTATTCCAACGAGAGAAACTTAAGCCCCCCCTCAGAAAGCAGCCAGAATTTCTGGTCCTTATAGTCATATTCGATGGGTGTACAGCGAACAAAATCACCGCAGCCAGTGGCCAAGGCACAGGTATTATGGGCCGTAATAAATTTCTCCATCTCGGTCATCAGCATATCGGGGTCCATACGGACTGACTTTTCGTCCTTTTCAATCCAATAGGATGCAGCTTTCTTATAATCCATAAATCACACCTCACAAACTTTACACATGGTACAGGCAAGGCTCCATGCTTACTGTCTTAACTATTTTTCTTAATATAAATATTTAAAGCTTTAATCAAATATACTAAAGCTATGATTCCTAAAACATATATAGCCAGCACAGGCAATAATGCGATTAATGGAATAAAGTTAAAATTAATAAGATTTGCATATGTATCCATATTATTCTCCCTTCTGAATACCTAAATTAAAGCTTCACTGTATGACCGCATGGCTGAAAATGAAAAATTCTTCCTGACTAGGCTGGAATTTCTTCTCAAGACTTTCCAAACCCGCATCATAAAGCTCGGCTTCGTCTTTATCAATCTCAAACACAGGACTTTGATGGCAAACCCATTTTCTTCCATCCAGGACATCAGGTTTCAGTTCTTTTACCATCATTGCCGCAGGATAGGTTCCATCCTCTAGACATACATTGCACTTTTTACAACTTTTAAAACCGCGGCTTACATAATTATTTGGATTTCCAAATATCACGATCACATCGTAACCAAGCGCTATGGCTCGTTCAAAGGAATATTCCAGCAGTCTTTTCCCGTATCCCTTCCTTTGATATTCTGGCAAAATGCAAACCGGACCGAAACTAAGGATATCTTTTTCTTCCCCCGAGTCATCGATTAGTTTTGCTTTCGTGTACATGATATTCCCAATAATCTGATCATCAACTTCAATAACCAGATCCAGCTCCGGCAGAAAGTCTTTGTGGGATCGCATTACATGAACTAAATAATGTTCATCACACCCCGGAAAATATAGATTCCAAAAGGCTTTCCTTGTGATTTCTTCTACTCGCACGTAATCACTTTCTTCTTCATTTCTAATCTTAATCATTTCGTTCACTCATAAACCTCCTATACTTCTCCTCCCGTATCCAAATTAATTGTTTGGACTTTCCAGTTTTTTAATATAATCGACTGGATTAATCACATAGTAGCCGCTTTCTGTTTCACTTTTTGTTTCCTTTAAGGCATTCTGCATTTGTTCATAAGTAAGCTGTGGATTTATTTCCAGCGCCAGGGCACACAAACCGGCAAAATAAGGAATTGCCCAGCTCCATCCCCCCATGCCATAATAGGTATATCCGTCGCAAGACTGATTGTTTGCCACAGTCCTATAATCACCGGGAATAATAATTACAGACTTTTTCTCAATTTCTCGTTCCCTAAGAGCGATTGCAATATCATAATTTTGAAAATCATTTCTGTCCTCATAAGGAGGACAGCCGCCCCATACAAAATTGTCACCGACATTATTGGAGTAAATTACCAGAATACCTTTATCAGCGGCTTTTCGGACTTTTTTTTCCCATTTTTCCCAATGCGTATCGTCCTTGGATAAGCCATCTGAAACAGAAACGATTCTAATTTTCTCTTTCTCGCTCAATCCTTCATTTAATTCTATTATCTTGTCGATGGCAGTACTATAATTATCAAAATTCTTACCATTGTCCGGCACTGCAAAGTAATACAATTTGACATCAGGGGCAACTCCGCAGTTTTGGCCTGCCAATATGGATGCACAACTCATGCCGTGAAAATGAAACCGGGTATCCTTACCAACCTGGATATATGTAAAATTATCTTTATTAAACTCATTACTGGAAGCAATGATCGGTTTATCGATAATTGCCACCGATATTCCTTTTCCAGTATGTCCTTCCTCATGAAGCTTTTTTATTTGCAAACCCGGATCTTTGCTGTTTTCTAGCCAAGAAGCCGTCTCTAGGCTTCCCAGTTCAAAATGAAAATCCTGTTCCGTTACCTCGTCAGGCAGATTGTTTGGGTTAATACCGTAATTTGGCGGTATTGGATCACTTCCCTGCTCATCCGTTCCTTCCGTTGCATCCGCGTTTTCGGCTTGCTGAGTATTCACGTTTGATTTCGAACAGGATCTAAGCAGCAAACCAAATATCAGTGAGAATACACCGATTTTTAACTTATTCATTTCAGTTAATTCCTTTCTCAAAAGTAAGTGTAATATAACAAAACGTCAGGTTCGGGTCCTCAGCTCCGTTTTTCAAGATTCAATCTCTCATAATAATGCAGTACCTTTTTGAGGTCTTCCGTTTGACGTCATTAGCTTATTTGTATTCATTCCAGCTATTTACATATTACGTCAATGCTTGTCGTTATTCAATATAATAAAATAATACTTAATCAGGATTTCCTTCATATTTTCTTTTTCATCGGCATTTGTTATGATATGATTTAAAAGATTGGTAAATATGATAGAGAAGAGCTGGAGGAAGAAATGGATCATAACAGTGAAAAACATCAGCGGCGAATTCGATATAAGGGCACACACCCTAAAAAGTATCAGGAAAAATATAAAGAGCTGCAACCCGAAAAATACAAAGATACAATTGAAAAAGTCATTCACAAGGGAAGCACGCCAGCGGGCATGCATCGCTCCATCTGCGTTGATGAGATATTAGAATTTCTACAAATAACTCCGGGACAGATTGGGCTGGACGCAACCCTTGGATACGGCGGTCATACGCTGGAAATGCTCAAGTGCCTAGATTCCAAAGGACATCTCTATGCCATCGATGTGGACCCCATCGAATTGCCGCGGACCAGAGGCCGCTTAGAAGGTTTAGGGTACGGCCCGGAAATTTTGACAATTCGTCAGATGAATTTCTCCAGTATCAATCAGATTTTAGCCGAATCAGGGCCACTGAATTTCATATTGGCTGATTTAGGTGTCTCCTCCATGCAAATTGATAATCCAGAAAGAGGATTTACGTTCAAGGCAGAAGGCCCGTTGGATTTAAGACTGAATCCGAAAAAAGGGAAATCAGCTGCTGATCGTTTAAAAACCATTTCACAGGATGAATTGGAGAGTATGTTGAGAGAGAACTCAGACGAACCAAATGCCAAAGCAATCGCTCGGGCCATTGCCTCCGAAATCAGAAAGGGAACCTCTGTCGCTACTACAACCCAGCTTCAACAGATCATCAAAAACACATTAAAATCCATACCTGGCAGCAACAGCAGTGAAGAAATCAAGAAGGCCTGTCAGAGGTGTTTTCAAGCACTGCGCATTGATGTCAACGATGAATTTAAAGTACTTTATGAATTTTTAGAAAAACTGCCTTCTGCTCTTTCCGAAGGCGGACGAGTTGCCATCCTCTCCTTTCACTCAGGAGAAGATCGCCTCATCAAAAAATCATTTCAGCGTCTTTACCGCGATGGAGTTTATCGTGAAATTGCAGAAGAACCGATCCGTGCATCAGCGGAAGAACGCAGTACCAATGGACGGGCACGTTCTGCCAAATTGCGATGGGCGATAAAGACATAATAAAGCATTAACCACCCTATGGCTAGACTGGCAATTTTTCAATACCGGATATTCCTATTAATATCTGAAAAGCTAAGTAGAGGAGCATCCATACTGAGGTCAGCGTTAATTTCATCAATCCTTTTTCGACGATTCTGTTCTTCAGAAATTTCTTTATTTCATTTCTTTTTCGAATCATGATCGCTATTGCCCCTGCCAGAAAAATCCCTTGAATCCCATAAAACACTGCCGATTGCATTGACTCATTCAAATCTGCGGTCAGATAGGAAAGTATGTCGCCAAAGATAAAATTATTAATAACATGAAGCAAGATAGACCATTTGAGGGAATATCTCATGGCGGTGTATCCCAATACCAAACCAACAAGAGCTGCGAAAATACTTTGAACGAAATTGCCATGAAATGCCCCAAATATCACAGCCGACATAATAATAGCATAGTAGCTTCCATACTTTTGTAATCCCCTCATTATAAAACCACGAAACACAATTTCCTCCGTAATCGGACCAAGAAAGGAAGCATATAAAAGCATCGAAGCCGTGCTGCTGCTACTGGTTGCACTATCAATTTCGCTTAGAATGCTGTATCCAAATTGATTAAGACCCGCCTCAACGCCTTGTCCGAATATACTAAACACTACTTGTGCAGACATAAAGATCGTCAGTAAAATCAAAAAAGACATTCCGCTCATTTTTTCTTCTGAATGGAAAACAAACTTACGATAATCACATTTTCGAAAGTAATACAATAAAAAGAGCACACCCAAGAGAACCGAAACGATGCTTGAAGTCCCGCTTTCGATTACCTCATTAAAAAATTGGTCCGGAACAGAACCTATATCCACTTGATGTTCAGAAGAAAACAATACCGCTCTACGAATTAAATCCACTATAACAATGAGAATCATAATTAATTCATAGAGAATGACTCCCCTGGCCAATTTGTTAGCGTTTCGTCTGACTTCTTTCTTATTCCATTGTTTTTCATTTTCTTCAATATTATGATTCAATCCACTCATCTCCCCTTCTATGTTTCTTCATCAAGCATAGCAAAGGGCATTTCCCTGATGTTATTTTTGTTGTGAAATGTTCTGATTATGTTGCAGATTGCACAAATAATATGATTTCCAGCACAAAAAATGAATGTTCACCATCATTCTCCAGATAATAATTCATTTGACCATTATATTTCTCAACTGCGATTCTGATATTTTCCAAACCAAAGCCATGATTAATATAATCCTTTTTCGTAGTAGAAAAAGAGGATGTTGATTGACGCGTACTCACTGGATTTCGAAACAGGAAAAGCTGCATAGATTGCTGCTGTTTAAAATGGATTTGTAGTTCACGCTCTAAATTAGAACTGTCTTTTAATGCCTCCATCGCATTGTCGATGGCATTGGAAAAAATGGTGCAAAGGTCGATTGCTTCAATCTTCAAAGCCCCCAGCCTTCCCTCTATGGAAAAAGAAATCTGGTCTTTTTCCGCACTTACTTTTTTTACATTTAAGATTGCATCCACTATGTCATTGCCGGTGTGTAATTCCTTATCTATTTGCTGAATCTGGTTATTTAACTCCAAAATATATTTTCCGGCTTCTTCATTACTACCCTCTGAAATGAGATGAGACAGGCAGGTCATGTGATTTTTCATATCGTGGTAAACTCTTCTGGTCTCTCTTTGCGTTTCCTGATATGTCTTAAAATGATCTAATTGTGAATTCAGATAATACTCATTAAGAATTGCCGCCTGTTGAAAATAGGCTTTACCATTCCCCTGAATCACCAATGCAATAATGGAAGTCTCCAAAAAAAACATAACGATGATTCCAAAGCCTACAAAGAATTTCGCATAGATTGACTCAATTTTCATCTCGTCCACACAAATAATTGCAGTCGAAAACAAGAGAAGAAACAAGCCGGTTACATTGACTAAATTTCTCTCCCATCTAGAAAGAGTTCTGTTCTGAACTAGATCCTCAAAACGTCTCCTCCATTTTCCGCCTTTCCAAAAAAACAGGATCAAGATTATCCAAAACACAATGTCAAAGATCCCCATCCACGGAGTGTCCGTATCGATAATGGTGTTCATCGATTTTGAAAATAAGTACTGGAAAGAGATGGGGATAATGAAAACAGAAAAGATAATGCCAGTGATGGGAACGATTAAAAATAATCCCGCGACTTTATGTTTTTTTCTCGAAAAAAATACCAGTATGCTAAAAAATAAAAAGGGTAAGGCAAGCTGAATTGGATTGCCATCCTTATTTAATAAGAAAACCAGAGTTTCACTGAATAACAAAGTCCCCAGAATAAAATACCATGTGCGTGTTTGATAAGGAAACTTCTCAAAATATATGTATTTGCTCACCGCTATGAATACAATGAATAATTCAAAGCAGCCTATGATCAGGTACAGTTTTTCAAGCATCTCATCACCCGTCTCATACAAAATTGCGTAAATAGTGCGTCATTGCCGTTTTAAATTCACTTTTTTTCCCTCTACCCAAGGGTATCTCGATTCCATTTTCCATCATGATTCTTTTTCCGTCAAAGGATTTAACAAATTTCAGATTCACCAGGTAACTTCTATGAGGCCTGTAAAACTGTTGCTTCGGCATTTTATCTTGGATATCGCTCAGTTTTCTGCGGACCAAATAGTTTGTATGTTCCAGATGCACATTAATATAGACATTTTCACTTTGTATATATTGGATTTCCGACCAGTTCACAAGCAGGGTTCGTTCCCCGTCCTGCAATTCTATTTTACTGTCCAGCAATTTTAGGTTATCAAATGCCTGCAATGTTTTCAATAATTTTTCCACCTGCAATGGTTTATCAAGAAAGCGAAAAGCATTTACTTCATAGCCCTCCATCGCCAATTCTGTATGATTTGTTAATATAACAATGGGTACGGACAGATTGAGTTCTCTAATCCTTGTTGAGGTTTCGATCCCATTCAGCCCTGGCATTTCAATATCCATAAAAATCAGTTGAAACTCCATCGGCTGCTTTTCGAGTCTCTCCAAAAGGTCCTCTCCGGATAAAAACACTACAATTTCAACCTCCAGAGCACCATAATAAACCTCCAGCTGTTCCCTGATAACCTTTTGAAAATTAATCTCATCATCACAGACCGCGATCTTCATCCTATCACCTTTTCATGTTTACGCTCAGACTATTTGTACTAAAATGATCCTGTCCCATACCGCCTTAACGATTTCGCCTTTTATTATTTACTGCAAACGCCCTGTATGTCAAGGGAAAAAACATAGAAACCCGAAAGTTATTCTTTGATCACTCATTATAAAAAAAGTCGCCTGCTCTTGTTTCTACTGATTTTCAAATTAGAACGTTAGAATCATTGAAAACAGTCTTTAAGCGCAGACAACTTTTTTCTTTTATCTTGATTTACAGCTCTCTGGCAAGCTCGTATGCGTTCCAGATGGAATACATGATATTATGCACTTTCTGGGAATCCCCGATGTTGTGGACCGGCATATCCATATCCTTCAGTTCATCGAATAACTCGTTGTTTTCACGGTAACCGATGGCCGAAATAACGGTATCGGCTGTGAAGGAACACTCCCCTTCCGGAGTTTGGGCTGTAACCTTACCTCCTTCTATACTCTTCACCGGGCTTTCGGTATAAATCTCAACCTGATGAAATGCCAGCAGGTCCACAAGCATATCATGATTCATATGCGGAAGCGCTCCGTGACCGCCCAGGATATCCTTCATCATTTCGATGACGGTAACCTTGGAACCTTTTTGTGCCAGCCATAGAGCTGTCTCGCATCCAACCAGCCCACCGCCAATTACGACGACATTTTTTCCCGCCTCTGCTTTTCCAAGCAGAACGTCATCTGCAGTAGTCACATAAACATCTGATCCGAACTTGCTCTTGATTGGTTTTGAACCGGTTGCTGTGATGATTTCATCCGCCTTGTACTGGGAAATATTTACCTTTGTTATCTCACAGTTCATTTTAACTTCAACATTCAGAAGTTCAAGCTGTCTCTGATACCACTTGACCAGCGCTCTGTCATAGCGTTTGAAATGAGGTACGCTTCCCGGAATCAAGTTGCCGCCAAGACTGCCGCTCTTTTCGCAAAGGGTAACGCCGTGTCCTCTTTCTGCCAGCACTCTAGCTGCTTCCATTCCTGCGATACCGCCTCCGATGACAAGAAACTGCTTCTTCTTAGCCGCTGGTACGAGACCATAAATCTTCTCTCTTCCGCAGGCAGGATTTACGGCACAGCTCACGGGAGCATTTGAGATTCTTCCAAGGCATCCTTCATGGCATCCGAGGCATGGTCTGATTTCATCCAGTCTGCCTGTTCTTACTTTTTCCGGATAATACGGATCGGTCAAAAGCTGCCTGCCAAGTCCGATGATATCACAGGAATCGCCAAGGGCTTCTACTGCCATTTCAGGATTTTCCATTCTGCCTGCCAAAATGACCGGAACGTCTACCGCCTGCTTTACAAGCCTGCCGAATTCCCGGTACATTCCGTCTTCAAAGTACATTGGGGGATGATTCCAGTACCAGGAATCATAGGTTCCGGCATCCACATTCAATGCATCATAGCCTGCGGCCACTAGTATTTTCGCTGCTTCAATTCCTTCTTCGATATCCTTTCCGGCCTCTTCATATTCCTCCCCTGGCAGTCCGCCGCGCCGTATTCCCTTCATGCAGCTCTTCAGGCTGTAGCGCAAGCTGACAGGGAAATCTGGCCCGCAAGCCGCTTTAATTCCCTTTACAATGTCCGTTGCAACTTTCAGTCTATTTTCCAGTGAACCGCCATACTCATCCGTCCTATGATTGAAAAGGGCAATCGCAAACTGGTCAAGAAGATATCCCTCATGTACCGCATGGATTTCTACGCCATCGAATCCGGACTTTTTCGCAACCACTGCGGACATAATAAATTTCTGAATCAGATTTTTGATTTCTTCTACCGTCATCTCCCGGTGCTTGATACGGGGGTCAAATCGATTTTCATTTTCCGACGGAGCGATAAACTTTGTCGCAAATCCGGGTAGAGCACTTCTGCCCAAGCCTCCGGTAAGCTGGAGAAATATTTTCGTACCGTATGCGTGAATTCTTTCATTCATCTGATAGGCTTCATGAATGAACGCAAGAGGATTTTGTGTCGGACATGGCAAACCCGGTTTTACCAAACCTTCAATCTCCAAATCCACACTGCAAATGCCTGTGATAATCAGCCCAATTCCACCTTTTGCCCGTTCCACATAATATTCCTGCAGCCTTTGGTTCATTGCCCCCAGTGCGTTGGCATATCCGACAGGTCCCATAGGCGCCATGGATAATTTATTTTTCATCTGTATTTTTCCGATGGATGCAGGCTCAAAAAGCTCTTTATATTTTGTACTCATGATGGTTCCTCCATTTCTATTAACTTATAGCAGTGTAACACTGCCGTCTTCCGTGACCTCTACCGTCTGTCCGTCCTGAACCGACTGCAGAAAGCGGTCGCCCAATCCGTCAACTGTAATGATCTTTGTGTTTTCCCAAATATCAGCCAGCAGTACCCCCGAGATCGCAAGAGACTCGGCAGTTGCAGAAAACAGCATGGCTTTCGGCTGAATCCCCATAGCCGCAACGGTCTGAATCAGCATACCCGCCGTCGTAGAACCGATTACCTGAGGAATGCACAGGATGGTTCCCGACAGATCCTTTTGAAACAGATCCGGATTGTTCTGATCAGTGCACAATGTCTGTTTCCCATTTGATACCAGCGCCCCCATATAGGATGAAAGCACATTGAAACCCTTTTGGGATACCATTGCTTTTCCCTTGATCGTCCCCGGAATTACAGCTCTTCCCTGAAATTTTTCCATGATTAAAAACCTCCCTTCACTACAATTTCTACAAGTTTTTGATCATCAACATACCGTGCAGTGGAATAGGTTCTCAGCTTGTTTGAATTTGTAATGATCGGTTTTTTTGCGCAGAGTGGATTTGACATATACATCAGCGGACAAATATGCGATATTTTTACCCCGGTTTTTAAAAGACGTTGGTAATCTTCTGTTTCCTTAAATCTTGCGATGACGTCCGGTGCACTGGTGATCACGGTATCCACCGCAACCTTGTCCTTTCCGCTCTCTAAAAGTGCCTCTTCAAAGGTCACAGTCCATTCTTTGAGTTGGTTAAAGGAAGCATGGGGGCACCCGACGAATGCTCTGTCGGGCTTTGCATTTAAATCAGCCCATAGGATCGGATAGGAGTTTACCACTCTTTCCAGCTCCGCATCGTCGATGACATAAACAGGTGCATTTGCGCTGACCAGTTCCGTACCATATTTTTTCGCCTCCGGCGTCAGGTTATCAGCATGGAAAAGCCCCACCGCGCCGTTTGATGCGGTTGCGGCCCCCATATCCTTCAGATAGTCTTTTGCTGCGGGAGTCAATTCGGTCCCGAGGAACTGATCCAGTCCTTTTATGTACGGCACCTTTTCCATCACCTTCATTCCGATGGCGCTCCCCAGAATCTGCGGGCGAGGCACTTGGGATGTTTTCAGTTCTATGATCCAGTCGGCTTTTCTTCCTTCATCGGTCAGAAAACCGAATTTTGGCGTCTTTCCGATAATCCCGCTGAAGAACTCCATCACGCCGGAGGTTCGGTTTGACCTTGCTCCCAGCACAGAGTTGGCATAAACCACCGCGGAGGATTCCGCCCAGGCCAGATTGTCCCCGAACTTTGGAGTGTTGCCCACTTCATCGAAATAGCATGCGCAGGTATAGGCATTTTCATCCTTCATTCCCAGCTTTGCAAGCATGCTCTCGTATTCCTTCTGTGTGCCGTACAGCAGCTGATACATCTCCTGCTCCTGCTGGGTAGCAGTGACATTCTCGTAGTCAATCGGCTGCGGGTCCGCTGTAAACGGCAGTTTGGTCTTGATTCCGGCGTCAATCATTTCTTTCATAATTCTTGACAAAGGCTTCAATGCCGGCATTCCGAAGGAACAGACAAGATGCACGGGACCATCCAATGGCACAAGGCATTCTGCATCATACATCTCCCCGTACCTTACAATGGTTTCCATTGTTTTTTGCAGAATATCTCCCTGTTTTCCATCGAGAATATCCTGCTCTTCATTTGTTAACCGCATAATCTTCTCCTTTCATTTGTGTTGATTCCAACGAACAACTTTATTCACCGAACGTTGTTATGTTAATCGTAGCACTTTGTTATACTTCTGTCAATCATAATTCAAAGAGTTCCCTTGCAATATTTTTGATAAAAGTTTATGATTAGAAAAACTGTACTGAATTGGAGCGAAATATTTTATGACAAGAAAAAAAAGAGTCGAGCAGGCCACCCAGACAAAGAACAATATTATACGGGTTGCCTTGAATTTAATACAAAAAAAAGGATATCACAACATGAGCATTCGCCAGCTTTGCCTGGAAGCCGGCATTTCTACCGGAGCCTTTTATCATCATTTCAGTTCGAAGGATGAGATGATCAATAAGGGCTTTGCACTCTATGACGAAGCACTAGATTTGCTTCTGCAACGTTATCAATTTAACGATCCTGTAGAAGATATTAAATTTATATTACTCCACCAAACAAAATATGTTATGGAAGAATCGGCCAACATGACAAAAGAACTCTATATTGCTCAGTTGTCAACAGATGTAAAATATTCTGTAAAACCGGCAAGAAGATATTATCAGACAATTGAAGAACTGATGAAAAGAGCGTTAGAAAAAGGAATGATCCATACCGATATGACAGTCCATGAACTTACATCCTTCCTGATTCGAATTAACCGAGGTGTGATTTTTGACTGGTGTCTTAATGATTATTCATATGATCTAATGCAGCAAGCAGAAAAGGACCTTCAATTTGTCCTGGACAAACTGACGGCCCCTTTATCTCTCTAATAAGGCTATAGATAGAATACCGCGAAAAAAATATCCGCGCGTCTAACGCGTGGTTTTCTTATTAGATAAAAAAGCCGCCAGAGACCGGAAGCCTCTTGGCGGCAGACTGATTCCAACCATTCCTCCTCTCACTTTAAGCTATATATGATTTTACCGTCCATGACAGTCAATTCAACGGAAGCATCTTTGATCTCATAAGGATCAACATCAAATAAATTCCGGTCCACAACGATTATGTCAGCAAGCTTTCCCTCTTCCAGGGTACCCAGATCTCCAAGCCTCCCGTAGGCATTGGCGGCCCCCGCCGTATAAGCGATCAAAGCTTCCGTCAGGCTGATCGCTTCCTCTGGATTTACTCCCGTTGCATTTCCCTCATCGTCGCATCTGGTCACAGCGGCATAGATGCTTGGGAACGGGTTGAAATCAACAACGGGATAATCTGTACCGAAAGCAAGCTTTCCGCCCTTTTCCAGTATTGTTTTATGTGGCCATTCCCACCTGCATCTTTCCATTCCAATTCTGCTTATTTTTTCATTCAGGTCCAGGGTCAGGTGATAAGGCTGCATAGAGGGGATTACCTCCAACTCGGCAAATCTTTGGATATCGTCTGGGTGGATGCTTTCGATATGTTCTATGGTGTTCTTCAATCCATGCTTTCCGTTTGCCTTTTCAGAAGCTTCATACAAATCCAATGCCATCCTCACCGCACCATCACCAATACAGTGCAACCTGACCGCAAGTCCCGCTGCATTTGCAGCAAGAATTGATGCCTCCATCTCCTCTCTCGGCTCAATCGGAGCGCCTATCCCGGAGGTTTCCGGTTTGTCACTATAAGGTTCTAACAGATATCCGGTATAAGTCGAGGTCACGCCGTCCACAAAACCTTTCACGCCCGAAAGCCTCAGCTTCTCTGAAAAATATTGTTTTTTCAGTTCCAGCGCTTTAGAAAAATCTCTGATGCCGCTTAACCGGGTGTAAAGATGCATTCTACTTGTGAGTTCTCCCGCATCTTCCATTTCCTTTACCACTGCATAATTGTTATACGTGGTTTCCGTATAGTCATCCGAAGACATCTCACTGATGGAAGTCACTCCGCAACTAGCAATGTAGGCCAGAAATTTCCGATGTACCTCCTTCATTGTTTCTTTGTCCAGATCCATTACCTTGGCCATGGCGGGCATAAAAGCTTCCGGCTCAAAAAGCAATCCGTTGAGTTCTCCATTTTCAAATTTCCCGATCTCTCCGCTTTTAGGCTTCAGGTCAATTGTGATTCCTGCTTCTTCCAGTGCCATTGAGTTCATCCAGAAGGTATGTACGTCGGCGCTGATCAGATAAACCGGTCTGTCCGAAACTGCTTTGTCTAACGAGTGCTTGGTCGGGAGCGGTGCATCGTGCCAGTTTGCGGGAAACCAGCCAATTCCGATGATCCTCTTTTCCGAAGGATGTGTTTCCGAAAATTTCTTGACGATTTCAACACATTCCTCTTCGGAAGAAGATTCTGCAATTTCAGTACACATATGCTCACTGGCTGAAATAGCCCCCATAAAATAGTGTACATGAGCATCGATGAACCCGGGCATGATGAGCTGATTGTCATAGGAAAGAACTTTGGTCGTTTCCCCTACCCAGCTGTCTATTTTACTCCCCTCTTCCACTGCGACGATTTTATTGTCCTTTATGGCTACACCGCCTGATATTAGGTCCGGACGCGCCGCAGTAAAGATCGCGTTGCCCTTTATTACAATATCCGCTGTTTTCATGTCTAACTCCTTTTTTATGCGAATGCTCTTCTGATATATATCAATTCATATTCGCCCTATACTGCCACGAACCCGACTACCAGATAGAACAGGGTTGCCAGTACCGCCGATCCAAGGACATAAGGCGCCACTGCCTTAATTTGAGTCATATTTGAAACTCCAGTTCCTGCCGAAGTCATAAAGACCGCATCGGAATAGAAACAGAACTTGCTGCCAAAGGCCACGCCTGACATGATCCCAGCCACAATGATGGCAGGGTCCACACCCATGCTAACACTAAGGGGAATAAAGATCGGAACTGTGATAATAATCAAGACCCAGAAGCTGGCTGCAGCAAACGCTACCAATGCAACGACGATAAACGCGAATGCAGGAAGCAGCTGAGGCGAAATTGCCTTTGTCATGATACTGATCAGATATGGCGCGAAACCCATAGCATCGTTGGCTGAGCCCAGCACATAAGCGAAGCAGATTATTACAGCAAGTGGAGCCATAGAGGAAATGCCTTCAAATAATGTACCCATAAATTCTTCCAGCGTTACGATTTTCTGAGCAATATACATCACCGCCTGTACCACCAGAGCGGCAATAATTCCGTGAATTACATCATTGTCAAAGATAAGAACCGCAGCGATTAAAACCACAATCGGAATGACAAAGTTTAACGGAGACGTTGGTTTTGTATTCTCATCCACTTCAATGTTCACAAGGGAAGCTCCTGCTTTCTCTTCTAAAAGAACCGGACCGCCGGCCGCTACCCGTTCGTATGCCTTTTTGATCAGACCTACTTTGGGGATCACACCGATTGCCACTAGTAAACATACGATAATTGCAATCCAGGGAAAGAACATATAGGGGATACTTCTGAGATAATCGGAGAATCCCAATCCCTGCTCTGAGATGGTTCCAACTGCAAAGGCTGCCCAACTGGTAAAGGGGATCAACACACAGACACAGGCTCCCATGGAATTCACACCATAAGCCAAATGCTCTCTCGGCACTCCGTTTCTGTCCGTAAGAGTCCGCATGGAAAAGGAGGTGGCAAGCACGTTAAGATAATCGTCAACAAACATAATGATTCCTACAATCCAGGTCACAACCATGGATTTTTTTGGGCTGTCAGCGTATTTTGACAAAGCGTTGCCGACCCCCATCAATGAACCTGATTTTTCAAAGAGTTTTGTCATTCCGCCAAATCCCAGCAAAATGATGAGCAGAAACTGATAAGAAGGGTTGGATAACGCCCCGTACATCATTCCGATGAAACCGGAAAAAAAGTCTCCCTTGTGAACCAGAACGGCTCCAACCAAGGACGCTAAAATAATCATTTCTGCCATTTTTTTTGTAATAAGAACTCCGATGATCAATACTGCAATCGGAATACAGGAGATAATTCCATAGTCCATAAATAATTCCTCCTAAAGATAATTTCAATGTATGCCGCCCTGAGTGGCGACATTCAGTTCACCTTCTATATTATCTGAAAATTCTTTCTTTAGGAATTCTCCTCACTTCTACTCTTTCTACTCCCCAAGTACCATAATAACCCCCCAGGGGTAATTTCATTCATTTTAAATAAAGTAAAAGAAGTGGTTGCGCCACTTCTTTTACTTTATTTCACCGCTGATAATGCAATAAATTAATTAATTCCCATCTGTTATTGATTCCAAGCTTTTTATAAATGCTTAACGCATGCTTTTTTAAAGTATTCGGGCTGATCACCAGGGTGTCGCAGATGGTGCTGTTTGGAATGCCTGCAAACAGCAGCCCCAAAACTTCCACTTCTCTGGCTGTCAAACCAAATCGTTCAACAAAGTGATAAGCGTCAAAATCTACTTTATCCTTTCCATTGATCAGCTCGCTCTTTGCCTTTCCCCATTCAATATTCGCCCTGTTATCCAGATGCCCTTTCAGAAGCTCCAGAAGAAACAATTCATTATCTGTAAAATCACCTTGCTCCTTGTTTCTATAAAGAGAAACGATTCCCAGGAAAGTATCTCCATGGGCGATACTCATCTGTGCAGAATAATAAATTCTCGCCGGAACATAAATATTCCTGTAGTATGAGTTATTCTGCCGTACCTTATCAGGAAACAGATCCGTCTCCCGATATACCATGGTTTTGCCGCTTAAAAATATCCATCTTGTGTAATCTTTGTCCTCATATTCCTCTATATATCGCAGAAGCTCAGACTGAGAGATACCCTTGCCCACCGGGTCAGCCAGGTGGTGCTCTTTTTCCTTCGATGCAAGATAAAAAGAAGCCTGCTGGAACGGGATCAAGGTGTCCAGCATTTCCAGCAGTGTGATTCTCATTTGCCCATAATCATCCATGGTGTAAATTTTTTCGATGATTTCATTGATTAGAATCGCCTCATTTTTTTGCAGCACAGGCTTGCCCTCCTTTATCAAATTCTGAATATTCAGCTTCTGTTTAATTTACACTATATTATCATAATGAAGAAGAAAAACAAAGAGCAAGTTATTGGATTCCGCTCCTGCTCCTGTTCCCAATAGGCACGCCGTCTTATAGAATGAGGCTGCCGTTCGAGTTCGTACAGCAGCCTCATTCATTATGAATTTATTTATTTTAGAGTTTAGCTGGGTCCAATGTCCTGAAGTAAGATCCGCAAAGATTGTTAGGGTTGAGCGCTTCTCTTATTTGATACTGATAAGCATAAACCCAAGGCTGCGGTGCATTGATAAACATAGCATCGTGTTCTTCCTGCGTATAGCTGTATCCATTCATATGTCTTACATCTGAATTCCATCTGCAGAAATCCGGTCCAAATGCATACTTATTATGTAATTCCTGGTTGCCATCAACAAATTCGGCAGTTCCTCTGATGGATTCTTTATCATATGCATCAAAGTTCATAAAGAACTCCCATCCTGTCGAACCGCCGCCGCCGAGTCCGGACAAGCTTCCCATTGCAGATTCTCCGCCAGTAGCTGCAATATGCGTATGGTTCTGCTCCCAGTCTTTCTTTCTTGCTGCAGCTTCTTCGGCTACCTGTATTGCTTTCCAAACGTTACCGGATAAACCAAGTGTACCTTCATAAGCTCCGCACATCACGAAGTTAAGATTTTTATGACCCATTCTTGTCAGGTATAGAAGCGCATAATCATGCATCTCCTTTTCAAGCATCATTTCGCTTTTCCAGCCGCCGGTCTGCTCAAGAATATATTCAACTACCTTTTCTTTATATTCCATATCGCGTTTTGTGTAACCGGCAATGATGATTTGATAATCAAACTTCATTTTTTCATTCTGTTCTTGCAAATATGGATCCTTCACCAAATCTTCCAAATCAGCAAGCTGCCCGTCCGGATTGGAAATGATTTTCAACATATATGCCTTTAAATCTCTGCCGAACATATTGAACTGCCTGTGCCCTGTATACACCACATCACATTCATAAAAGTATTGTATGCTGCGTGCCCAGGCTTCCCAGTTAGGATAGCAAAGGGTATAACACTTGAAGTTGTCACCAAAATCAGCTTTATAAGCCGGAGCATCACCCCTTGTAGGCATGTTGGCAGGACCCGGCCATGGATGCAGCCTTACCGCCATTTTCGTACAGACACCGAATGATCCGGCAGCTCCAAAAATACCTCTGACGAGTCCTCTTTGGCTGGGCCCTGGTCCTTCTCCGCAGAACCAGCCGTCACCGGAACCGAGGGAGCCTGTTCTCATTACTTCTCCGCTTGGAAGAATCCATTCCATACCAAGGATGTTCTCTGGACCGCATCCCATTGAGATCGAATTCGGGCCAAATGCCGCCCAGGATGAAAAATTTGCCACTGTAGAACAGCTGCTTCCTGAACCAGGGATATTAAGGTTCAATCCGACCTTCATCGCTTCTGCCTGAACAGTCGCACCGATCGCAAACGGTTCAACAACAGCAGTCATGTTTTTGACATCGATTTCGACGCTTTTCAGGCGTCTTAAGTCTAACTGAATCGCATAATCGCCGCCGATATAACCCATGGTTGACCAGAAGGTACTTGATGCTTTAAATTCTATCCCGTATTTATTGCAAATCCTGAAAATATTTTTAATTTCCTCTGTGCTTCCCGGCAGAATAACAGCCTGAGGAAGCGGTGTCCAATGTTCTGACGGACCGTAGTGTGCAGAACTTTGAGCGGGAATACTTCTATAGGTTTCTAATACCCCGATATTTTCGGAAATATTTCTTTTTCCAACAATCGCTTCAAGTGCCTGGTAAATTTCTCTTGATAAAGCCATTCTATTCCCTCCTCTCACATTGCTTGCTGTACGAGTTCGATGATATCCAAGACTTCGATCTTATTACCATCTTCATCAACAGCATTTTCAAAGTTATCTTTACACCAAGGACATGCGGTAACCATTGCATCTGCACCAGTTACATTTGCTTCAGCCACTCTTTCGCCGGCAGTCCATGCGGAGAATTCCGGATTGGATTCGCTGCATCCGCCGCCTGCACCGCAGCACCATGAATACTCACGGATTCTTTCCATTTCAACCAGTTTTACGCCCGGGATTGCATTCAGGATATTTCTCGGTGCGTCATAGATTCCATAAATTCCATTGTATCTTGGTTTTTTCGGTTCCCATGTATGTATTTGATTATAAATTTTCTTTTCTTTGCCTTCCCATGGAACATAAGGTTCACCCAATCTTCCAAGGTGACAAGGATCATGGTATGTTACGGTCATTGGAACGGATTTTGTAAATTTGATTTTGCCTTCCTGAATCAATTGGTCAATATACTCTACGATGTGAAGCACTTTGACATCCAATCCTAATTTCGCATATTGACGTTTAAACGCATGGTAGCAGTCCGAACATGGAGTTACGATGGTTTTTACTCCGGCAGTCTGGAATGCTTTCATGTTGTTGGTTGCGCCCTTTTCAAATTCATTAAAGAATCCCATCTGATGCGCACGACCCGTACAGCAGTTATCAGCTGCCCCAAGGTATCCTAAATCAACTCCGGCGCTTTGCAGCAATTTCACTGCAGACTGAGCTATTTTCTGAAGCTTGGGATCATAGCTGTATTTACATCCGGCAAAGAAAGCCACTTCACCCTTTTCCTTAAACAAATCTTTCATATTGAGATCTTTTGCCCAATCTGTACGATTTGCTTTTTTCGTTCCTGGAATCATGCTGTTTTCTTTCGCAAGATTATCCATAACAGGTTTTTGTCCTTCTAATATTTTGCCATTCTCTACCGCATAAGCTTTTTGCTCAATATTATGATCCAATACATCCAGATTATATCTGGTGACCTTGCATCCTGTATCGCAATAGCCGCAAGATGTACAGGAGTGGATTGCCTCTGTGATCGTATCATCAAGTTCTGCTCTTCCGTCAAGCAAGCTTTGGCTTAATTGAAAACGTCCGCGAGCCGAATAAGTTATAAAATTATAATAGCCTATACTGGGACAGTTTTCTCCAAATCTTAAGCTTTTTACTTTTTCAAATGGAACGAACTTACAGCCTGCACAGCTGCTGCAGCGTTCCATCATAGGTCTGAAATCTTGTAACGCCATCTTTAATTCCTCCTTTTCTACTGCTATTTATTTTAAGGTGAGTTTTCCGGTATTCATTATGTTGTTCGGATCGAATATATTTTTCATTTTCTTTAAAATTTCATAGGACCCGGCATCCTTATTCAATTGGATTCCAGCCCAGATATCATATGGTCTTGCATAATATCCGCCCAGCTTTGACATTTCTCTGCTTGCTGTTTTATACAGGCCTTGGACCTTTTTCACTTCTTTCGCGTTGTCCTGATCATAAGGCAAATTGAATTCCAAGTGAACGGATGTACCCATATGCTGCGGCTGGATATAAACACCGATATCTTCCGTCGGATACCCCGCTTCAATTGCAAGTTCGTACATGGCATCGATAAATTTCGAAGTTTTATCAAGTGTCGTAATAAAGAAGATATCCTGAAATGCACCCTTATAAGTCTGTTTCCAATGCTTTTCTCCGGAAGGATTAATCGATTTTGCCAAAACTTCTTCACCAGTTGCGCCAGGGATTGCTGAAAGGAATTGTAATCCAGCTAGCTTCGCGATGTCTGCAACGTCCTGTTCCTGACCGCTTACTTTCATATCCGGTAGCAGAATATCACCGGATATGCCGACAGCGGCAACCCAATTTGGCAGGTCTGCCCTCAGCTTTGCTATTTTTTCGGCAGTCTCTCCAATCAGATTCGCGAGATACGCACGATTCATCAGATAAAGCTTATCGCCAAATCTTGACCAGATCACTTTATATGCAAAATCCTCTAATTCAGTTGATTTTTTAGCTGGAAGCAAATACATTTTCTTAATCGTAGGAAGCAGCTCGCATTTTACGGACGCCCATGTCACAATTCCCATGCTTCCCTGTGCTTGAATCACCATTCTCAGCATATCGGACATTTGAGGACCGTGGGGATGAGCCTGCCATTTTTCCTGTTCCCATTGTTTCTGTAAATCTTTTACTCCGTTGCCGGCTTCTCCGGTAAAGATCTGGTTGCCGTCTCCAAAAGTAACTTCCGTACATCTGATTGGTTCCGTGTAATTAAATTGGTGTAAACAGTTCAATCTTGGTTCCACTTCCAGAACACTTGTTAATACTGATTTATTTGCTCTCGGTCTTAATGAAGTAGAAAGCGTCATTCCTTCTTTTGCCAGTGCTTCCTGCAGCTGTCCGTAAGTCACACCCGGCTCTATAATGGCCATTCTCTGCTGACGGTTGATGTTAATAATCTTGTTCATTCCGCTTAAATCAACGATAACGGATTCAGGGACACTCGGAACGGTATCTCCTTTGAAGTGCGGCGCACCAGAGCTCACTGGTACTAGTGGTGTTTTTGTTTCATTTGCCCACTTAACCAATTCTTGAACTTGCACGGCATTTTCAGGCTTTACAACCATTACGGGCATCATTGGTGCAGCAAAACTTTGATCCTTTGAATAAACTGCAAGTACTTCTGGACTGTCAACAACATTTTTAGGTCCAACAATCCCAACTAATTTTTGTTTCATGCTTTCCAAAGTTTTTTCCTCCTTCTATATTTGATTGATAAGCTATAATGACATTCCATGAATCTAATTCATTGAATGTCATTCACATTATATTATATCTTCTTGCTAATGTAAAACAGTTTTTGAAATAGATTTATTCGACATTCCGGGAAAGGCATAATAGAAAGGTTTTGACAACAAAAACCTTATGTTATATGATAAGTTATCGGAAAATATGAATAGATAGGTGATAGAATTTGCATAACAAGAAATTAACAAGCCGTCAGATCCAGGCTGTGGAAACACGAGAAAAAATATACCATACAGCCTATAATCTGATGAAAAAAAAAGGCTTTCATAAAATCACAATTGAAGACATCTGTAAGAAAGCAGACGTATCAATCGGTACCTTTTACCACTATTTTAAATCAAAAAACGACATTCTATATGAGGTATATCAAAGGGCTGATGACTATTTCAAGGATGTTCTGAATAAAATGAAATCAAGCAACTCATTGGACCAGATCGTTGAATACTTCCAATACTATGCAAGATATTCCGAACATGACAGTATCGGATTTACAACCCACCTTTATAGTATCGAAAATAAATTTTTCTTGAAAAAAGGAAGATTAATGCAGTCAATTCTGGAAGATATTGTAAAACAAGGACAGGAAAAAGAGGAAATCTCAAAAGAAAAAACCCCTGAAGAGATTGTCGATTTACTTTTCCTCATCGCCAGGGGTGTCATTTTCGATTGGGGTCTAAAGGATGGAAAATACAAACTCGTCGAAAAAATGACAGAGCTGTTTGAAATGCAAGTTGAAATCCTGAGAAAAAAAGAGGTACAGGCCTGATGCCCGTACCCTTTATCATTAGCTTAATAGGACCTCTCTGATGGCTCCCCATTATTTACCAGCCGCATTGCGGATCTTCCTTCATCTCCTGGATCATCTCCGCGAAGACCTGACGGTCGCGTTTTATAAACTCTTCCCTGCCACAGGTATATGTTGGGAGCACCCATGGCATTTCTTTCAAGTTCTGTGTGATTTCCGGCAGTTTCTGATACGGAATCGCAATGAGGATAACGCCTTCCTTGAACGCCTGTCTTGACTTTGATCCGAAGGCTAATCCGGTAATTGTATAGTTTATTTTCCCGCTTACAAACGGATAAATAAACAACCATGAACAATTCAGTACAGGTGTGGATTTGGTTTCAATCACCTCTCCCGTCGAATAGGAAGACGCTCTTAAAATAATCTCTGCCTGTCGGGGATTTGCGGTAATCATCAATAAGTCGGGCTCAAAATTTAATTTACTCAATGGAGAATATGTAACGTAGTTGATTACACCTTTATTGAATTTCGCCGCACTGTGATATAATCTTGAGTTAGCGCGCCCTTCCTGATAGATGCCAAACTTTTCGCCGATCTGTCCGTATTCCGCAAATGGGGGTATATCTTCCCACCCCAATGGCAGTTTTCCGGCACAGTCCTCATTTTCTTTCGTTATATAAAATGGCTCGTCGCTTTCCTGTGCCTTCCAGAACATTTCACAGAAGGCAGAAGTACCTTTCATCTGCTCGATCCCCTCCGGTTTATGAAGTAAAAATTTCATACCCACAGGTTGTCTCTCAAAGTCAAATTGATTATAAATTGATAGGTCTTGCTTCAATTCTCTCATTTTCATGATGCGGTCTCCTTTTCATCTATAAACTATGTGATTACCTATAGCGGATGATATTTATATTTCCTGCACCTTTCTCATTTTTCTCGAATGGGTTTCTTTCAGGCCCAATCCGACCAGCGTTGCCACGACCATAAGGACCGCTCCGACCAGCATCATAAATGGTATTCCTTTCGCGTCCGCTATGGAACCTCCCGCAAGGGGCCATACCGCTCCTCCGATAAAGTCTCCGAGTCCCATGATGAGCGCTGTCGCAGTAAGCTTCAATTGCATCGGCACTTCACTTTCCGATGGAATAACCGCAAGGATAACTGGACTCATGCAACCGACAAAACCGCCGAAAAGAATATAAGTAGCAATGCTGATGGTCGAGCCCTGGAAGAGGAAGAAGAACAACGGTGTGATCGCCGCTATGGCAAACGATAAGACAATTAACGGCTTGCGCCCATAGTTATCGGACAATTTGGGCATCAGGATTGAGGAGATCATCGCGGCAATACCCATAAGCGAGCATACCCACCCCATTGACTGAACGGAGAGCTTCGAGATATTAACTAAATAGAGAGGCGCATAAAATGCAAGGAGCCAGTACCCGCCGATTTGAAGTATGGCGAGCATAGCACAAATTGCAACGTTTCGGATTTTTAATACTTCTATATACCCAGATGTAGATTTTTTCAAAGCCTCTGAAGTTTCCTGCGGTTCCATTCTCACTTCTTGTGAGAATTTTGCCAGGAATAAGAAAATAACCAGTGTGGGCAAGCTGACCAGTAAAAAAGTAGTCTGCCAGCTATAATGGGCGACCACCTGAGTAACGAGCGCAGGTCCAATGGTTGCAGCAATGACATAGTTCCCAGTATTTAGAATTCCGGTATTGCGTCCGGTATTCTCCGGTCTGGAAGCCAGGATTGTCATTGAAAGCAATAACGGAATAACGGGGCCTTCAAAAACTCCCACCAAAGCCCGAACGAACAGCAGCTGGACAAAATTCTGAGCAACCGCGCCCAATGATGAGAATAGGAATGTTCCAAATACAAAAATCAGCAACCATTTCTTTTTTAAGCCTGACCGATCTGCAATCCGGCCGAATATGATCGCAGAAATCGCATAGCAAGCGGAAGTTACAAGCCCTATTTGCCCCACCTGCGTATTGGTTATCGCCCATTCTGCCTGGATAATCGGCATGAGAAAAGAAATTGCCAGTCTGTCAAACATAGTAAGTCCCCAACAGCAAAACCCCATCGCAACCATCGCGTATTCGTAGCGATTACTTCTTTCCATTTTTATCTCCTTTCATCTTCAAAAATTAATATTCTAGAAATTCATTTAAGCAGAGAAAGAATTACATGATCAACATGATTAACATGATTAAGAAGAAGTTGTAGGTCTGGTTGTTCACATGTAATATATTTTATTGTATTATCTGTCACCGGAAATACTCAAACGTTCATGGTATATGCCAAATATCCGCCGCTCAGATTGAGCGTCCTATATCCCTTGCTGTTTAAAAATAAACTCGCATTATATCCCCGATAACCTACGGCACAGTAAATAAGATAATTTTTTTTCTGATCAAGTTCCCTATAGCGCTTTCGGAGTTCGTCCACTGGTATATTGATCGCTCCTTCAATTTTCCCTTCTAAAAGCTCCTCTTCAGTACGTACATCCAGCAATTCCGTATTACCGTTCGCTAGCATTTCCTGTACTTCGGATCGGTTCACATAAGAGATATCGCCTCTGAGCATATTTGAAGAAATCATTCCGCCCAAAATGACAGGGTCCTTTGCTGATGAATAGGGCGGCGCATATGCCAGGTCGAGATCTTCCAGGTCAAACACCGTCAACCCGCTGTAAATAGCCGTTGCAATAACATCAATTCTCTTATCGATCCCCTTATAGCCAATCGCCTGGGCGCCAAGCAACTTTCCTGATGATGCTTCAATTGTAAGTTTCATTATCATCGGCGCTGCACCGGGATAATAGGTTGCGTTGCTGAATCCGGGTACATAAACGCTCTTATACTGCAGTCCGGTAAATTTGACCTCTCGTTCGTTTAATCCCGTTCTTGCCATTGTCAGATCGAACGCTTTAATAATTGATGTTCCCAGCACTCCTTTAAACGAAAGCTTTGATCCAGCCGCACAAGCACCTGCCACTCTGCCTTGTTTATTCGCGCTGCCTGCCAGTGGGATTCGGACGTTCTTGCCTGAGACCAGATGGATTGATTCCACGGCGTCTCCCGCAGCATAAATATCAGGATCGCTTGTCAGCATGCTGGAATCAACGCAAATACCACCGGCTGTGCCGATCGTCAGTCCTGCCTTGCGGGCAAGCTCTGTATTAGGTCGCACACCCATGGCAAGAATGGCCATCTCACACGGTATTTCGATTCCGTTTTCAAGAATTACGCTCTCCACATGATCTGAACCTTTGATTTCTTTCAGTCCTGCGTTCAGATGCAGTTCCAAGCCGTTCTGGTTTAAATGCTCCGCCAGAACGCCTGCAAATTCTTCGTCCATGTTGCTCATTAGCTGGGGGAGTTTTTCTACGAGAATCGTTTTTACGCCTCGCTCCGTCAGATTTTCCGCCGTTTCCAGACCAATAAAACCGCCGCCAGCCACCACCGCTGTTTTTTTCCCTTCCGAAATTGTGGCAACGACTCGGTCCACATCGGGGATAGTAAAAACATTAAGTACATTTTTCAAATGGATACCGGGAATTTCCGGTCTGATGGGAATGCCTCCTGTCGCCAGTATTAATTTGTCATAAGCTTCGGTAATGACTCCATCCGGACTTTTTACCCGCAATTTTTTTGCTTCGGTATCAATATCGAATGCCTCATGACTGATCCTGACATCGATATTGAACCTTTCCCTGAATAGCTCCGGAGTCACCAGAATCAGGTCTTCCCTGTTCTGAATCACGTTGCCGATATAATACGGCAGGCCGCAATTTGCAAAAGACACGAACCCGCTCTTTTCAAGCAGAATAATTTCTGCATCCTCGTTGCATCTTCTGGCTTTAACGGCTGCTGACGCACCTGCGGCAACTCCTCCGACAATAACAATTCTCACGATTTTACCTCTTCGTCTTCCAGCAGCATCTCTGCAATCAGTCTCGCTGCTTTTTCAACTACAACAGCACACTTCTCATTGTGATCGACAATCTGCCAATAGGCTTCACAATCTTCCGGCTTCGTAAAGAAAAAGGGTCTTCCGTAGACTTGCTTATGTATTTCCGGACAAAGTGTTGTTCCCATTTCATTCATAAAACGATCGCGAAACTGTATAAATTTTTCAGAGCCGACTGCTTGTTTTGCCTGATCTGCCAGCTCTTCTTCAAGAGCGACATTATACTTCAGCCCGATTGCAAGAAGACCGCAAGTAAATGTCCCGCAGCTTCCGCTGCTGGCCCCTGCTCCGCCGCATAGGGAAAGAGAAGCCCGGATCATGTCGTCTTGAATCCAGTTAAAATAAGTTTTCAGTCCAATCAAAGTACTTCTTGAACAGACATCATCCCGCACCTGTGCTTCATAGGCAGCTTTACCGACTTGATCTAAAATTTCACTTTTCGTCATTACGCATTCCTCCTTTCTTTTTTAATAGTTAAAAAACTGGATGCTAAAGTTCGTGCAAAAATGTTAACAGAATATATTCACTGAATCAATTCTATTATATTTCATTTCGTATGATTGTCAATAAAATTTTAAGCATTTGTTTTTAATGAAAAAAAGACGCCGCCATGGCTTAATAAGCCTTGGCGGCAGATATCAATTGTCAAAATTTATTTTCAGATTATAGTCAATAAGTAACTTTTGCAGAATGTGTTCAAGGCAGCGCGGCTATTCGCGCAGTTTTAGAATCTTTTCCGCTAGTTTCTGGTTGTACTATTTCATTAATTTGCGAAGTAAGCGGAAATGACTTTCCTTGTAGGGGTGATAACGAACGGGCAGATCAATCCATGTATATTTCTTAACCATGCTCCTGTAATGCGTAAAGGTATCAAAACTAAGTTTACCGTGGTAACTGCCCACTCCAGAATATCCAACCCCGCCAAAACCCATCCGGGAATTTGCAATATGAATAATCGTATCATTAATGCAGCCGCCGCCAAAGGAGCATGAATCGAGCATCTTCTTTTCAACCGCCTTGCTTGAGGTAAACAGATAAAATGCAAGGGGCTTCGGATTTGAACGGATGAACCGGATACAATCGCTCAGGTTGGTATAAGTCATCAGCGGCAGAACCGGTCCGAAGATTTCCTCTTGCATGATCGGAGAATCCTTGGTAACTTCATCTAATACGGTAGGTTCAATCAATCTTCGTGCTTCATCAAATCCACCACCAATGATTGCTTTTTCACCTTTCATCAACCGGGTTACACGCTGAAAATGCTTATCACTTATAATAGCAGGCATTTCGGACATGTCTCCGCCAGGAAAAAATTCTGTCAATGCCCTCTTATATTCTTCAAGAAATTGATCCTTGACACTTTGATGGATCAGTAAATAATCGGGTTCTACGCAAGTCTGCCCAGCATTGAGAACCTTTCCGAACGCAATACGCTTTGCTGCAAGCTTCAAGTTTGCCGTTTCATCTACGATTACAGGACTCTTCCCACCTAGCTCAAGGGTGACAGGGGTAAGATTTTGGGATGCGGCAGCCATTACAATCTTACCCACTTCTACGCTACCGGTAAAAAATATATAATCGAACGGTTCTTCAAGAAGGGCATTATTCTCCTCTCTGCCGCCTTCCACCACCGCAAGATACTTTGATGAAAAGTTTTCGCTGATCAGTTTTTTTATCACTTTGCTCGTTGCAGGAGCATAGGCAGAGGGCTTAATAATTGCGCAATTTCCGCCGGAAATCGCTCCTATAAGAGGTACTAGACAGAGTTGGAGCGGATAGTTCCAGGGAGACATGATCAGCGTTACACCATAAGGTTCAGGTGCAATGAAGCTTTTTGCATGAAATTGAGCCAACGGTGTTTTCACTTTCCGATTTTTCATCCAGCTTGAAAGATGCTTAAGATGGTATCGAATCTCCTCAAGGACAAGACCGGTCTCCGTCATATACGATTCAAATGCCGTCTTGTTCAGGTCCGATTTCATTGCAGCTTCAATAAGCGCTTCGTTGTCCTTTACAGCCCGCTGAAGATTTTTCAGGGCATTCATTCTAAATTCCATCGAACGCGTCGCTCCGCTTTCGAAATATTCTCGCTGAAGTGCGACAAGAGATTTGATATTCATGTATTTCTCCGATTTTTTCTTGGATATGAGTATACCTCAAATTATATGGTGAGTGATCGCTCACTCGATATGTAATTTGACTTTATCAGTTTTCAATAAAAAGTCAATAGGTTCGCAAATGTTTCTACAATAGCTCCTACGCCTCAAGCGTCCAGTTGCTAACTTTTTGAGACTTGTTCCAAAGCTTCGTATATAAACTGTTTTGACAGAATAGTTCATCATGCGTTCCCAGCTCCGCAATCTGGCCGTTCTCATTTAGAACAACAATCTGATGGGCATTCCGAACAGTTGCAAGCTTGTGAGTAATCACAAAAACAGTCTTATTTTTCACCAGTGCATTAATCGCCTGCTGGATCAGCCTCTCATTTTCAGGGTCAATATTTGCAGTCACCTCGTCAAGCAGAATAATCGGCGTATCCTTTAATAATGCGCGTGCAATCGAAACACGCTGCCGCTCGCCGCCGGAAAGGGTAAAACCGCCTTCACCGACCATCATGCTGTAACCGTTTTGAAGCTGGGAAATAAACTCATGGCAATGGGCTTTCTTTGCAGCATCCAGAACCTGTTCTGTGGTCGCCTGTGGATTTCCAAACAAGATGTTGTTATATATCGTATCATGGAACAGATACGCTTTTTGAAAGACCGCACTAATATTCTCCATCACGGTCTCACATTTAAGCGTTTTGATGTCAACTCCACCGATGTGTATACTACCGCTGTTTACATCCCAGAAACGAGCTATCAAATTAAGCATAGTGCTCTTTCCGCTGCCCGAAGGCCCGATGATTGCTGTCATCGATTGCTCCGGCGCGTTAAAGGAAATGTGATGCAATACGGACTTGTTACCATAAGAGAAGGATACGTCATGAAAGGATACGTCGTATTTATTTGGCGCTTCAGTTATTCCTTCTAAATCCATCACCGGATAGTCCATGATCGCTTGCATACGATCAAGACAGGCATTCATCAATCTTAGAAATCCGGAAGTCAAACCAATTAATTCCATGGGCGCATAAAACGTAAAGATCATCGTCACAAAGATGAAAGCTGTTCCCAAAGAAATATCGGACCCAAGCAGCAAGTATGCAACCGTTGAAAGAATCAATGTCGTCCCAATGTGAAGAGATATCAGATGCGCTCCGATCCACGGCAGAGCCTTCATCTCAAAATCAAACGAGATAACCTCCAATCGTTTTAATACACTTTCCAAGCGCTCTTTTTGCTTGCCTGCCAAACGAAATGCTTTAATAACATATATACCCTGTAAATATTCCAGCATAACTGAGGATGCTTCGGCATGGGCAGTCTGCCGCTTTCCCGAATACTGAATAACCACTCGTTTGATGAACTGGCTGAAAAGCCATGCCAAAGGATATCCGATTCCGGCTACAAGAGCGATCCGCCAGTCCAGTACAAAAAGAAAAGCAGTCATAAGGAATGTACTTACGATTGCGCTGGTTATTTTGGACACAAAATTCATCGCCATACCTTCAACAAATACAAGGTCATTATTAATCACAGATGAAATATTACCTGCATCGGTATTGTTGTAAAACCCCATCGAAAGATGCAGCAGCTTCTCACCCAATTTTAAACGTTCGTCACATACGATTTCATAACCGACGCCACTCTGAAATACATATTCCAGCAGCTTAAACAGAAATCGCAGAACGAGTGAAACAAGCAATGCAATTGATACATAAAGTATCTGCTCGGATGTAAGACGATCCGTCGTCACCCAGTCGAAAGCAAGAAAAATAAATAAGATCGATAATGCAGCCATCAAGTTCTCTAAAAAACACATAACAAATGAAAAAAACAATTTTTTTTTGTATTTGCCGGATAACCCAAGTATTCTGCGAATAATACCTAACACGTCGCACCGTCCTTTCTATCCCTCATTACCCAATCTTCGGTCTGTGAATATGCAAGGAATATACGTCTGTATTCCTCGCTGTTTTTTAGCAGCTCCGGGTGGGTGCCCTGAGCGCAGACACGCCCGCCCCGAATAACTAAAATATTGTCCAAGCCCATAACCGTGCGTATACGATGAGCAATGACGATCATGGTTTTCCCCTGCGCCAGCGCTCCGATGGCTTCCTGCACCTGCTCTTCACAATCGGGATCAATGCTTGCTGTAGCTTCATCTAGTATAAGAATCGGCGCATTTTTCAAAATTGCCCGTGCGATGCAGATGCGCTGGCGTTCTCCGCCGCTTAACCGATTGCCTGCATCACCTACCGATGAACTGTAGCCGTGCTCCGTTTTCATAATAAAGTCGTGACAACGTGCACGCCGAGCCGCCTCCACCACTTCGTCATCCGTAGCGTCCGGACGGCCAATTCTGATATTGTCCGCAATTGATATGTTAAATAGAAATGTATCCTGGAACACAAAACTCACCATACTCATGAGGGAATCCGGAGCCACATCCCGTATATCCACGCCGCCAATACGAATATGGCCGCTTTCTATATCCCAAAACCGGCATATCAACTTGGCGATCGTGGATTTTCCGCTTCCGGATTCACCAATAATCGCCATGGAACGGCCCTCCGGTGCGGTAAAAGAGACATTCCGAAGCACAGCATTTTTCCCGTCGTAGGAAAAGGTAACGCTTTCAAAAGTCAAATCGCAGGTTTGCGGCTTGGCATCATTGAATTTTACGTCTAGTTCCTTTTCTGAAAGCACCTTAAAAATGTTTTGTTCCGCATTAACAACCAATTTAATACCATCTGCAAATTCAGCCAACTTCATGAGTGGTGAGGCAAAGCCCATTGAAACGAGCAAGAATATGATAAATACAGGCAACTCAAGGGTCCCTTTCATTAGCAGCAATAGGCCAATCGGTAGAACTGTAACCAAAGATGCTTGAATCAAAACAGTGTAAGCGGACATCAGGGGCCAACTTGATTTCCACCAATCAAGCACATAACGCCGATATTCCGAAATAGCATTTTCGAAGCGAGAAAAGGAATGCTCTGATTGGTTGAATGCTTTAATTTCCTTCATCCCATTGACATACTCCACCACAATCGCATTCATGTTATCAACAGCACAATAGTATTTTTGCATTTTTTCTTTATTCCCGCGCATCATCAACCCATAAAACAAAGCCACAAACGGCATGCAAATCAGCATCACCAAAGTCATCCGCCAATCAACGAAAGCAAGATAAATCATAACACTGGCAGGTACAACTGCACTAGAAATCGTCTCCGGTATGTTGTGCGCCAAAAACCGTTCTAGTTCCTCAACATCATTCTCCATGATCTTTTTAATAATGCCGGAATCCCTTTCCAACACATATCCCAGCGGAAGGCGTGTCAATTTTTCGGAAAGTCCCAGACGAACATAGCGCAAGATCCGGTAAGCCACCTGGTGAGACAGCCGCGTAGACAAAAGAAAAAGGACTGATTTTAAGATTAACAGAACGCCTATAGCAGCAGCTGCAGCGTAAAGCCTTGAATCCAAAGGCTCGTCGCCAACGATTTGCGTAATAAACCAACTGATAAAAAAGTAAGGAATGATGCCTGCTGCAACGCTTCCTATCGCAAGAAGTACCGAAAGAATCATTTTTTTCTTGTAGTCCCCGGCCAGCAGGAACAACCGTCTCATACTTTCAACCATGTCAAACCGCCCTTCAAACACCTTCAACCGTACACTTTATTGCAAGTGCATTCATTATCCAAAAAAATAGTCACTGATTACTCAATGACTATTTTATCGGTTTATAGGATGATTTGCCGCCCCAATTGGGATTTTTTACACTCCAAGACGATAATCACTTGGATTTAAGCCGTACACATTTCGAAAAGCACGGGCAAAATGACTGGTATTTACATATCCCACAATTCCTGCAATCTCACCGATGCTTAAATCAATATTTTCAAGCAAGTGACTCGCGTTTTTCATTCTTACACTGCGAACGTATTCATAGATACTCTTTCCATACATATCACGAAAACCATTCTTGAGCTTATATTCATTCAACATAACCATCTTTGCAAGGGCAGCGATAGTCGGCGGAGTAGAAAACTGATCCGTCAAGATTTCTTTGGCTTCAAGCAAAGCCTTTCTGTCAATAGCGGAATATGCCTTTCGCTTTTCCCCTGCAAGAGGCAACGCGACATTCTCTTGCCATAGATCTGATAAAATGATTTTACCCAGCGAATCAAGATATGTGTCTTTTAGTTTCATGCTGATATCATTTTGTGTAATTTGACGAAAGTAATTATGAGTTTTGGCATTCGCTCTTCTCGGCCTTGCCAGTAGACTTAACAATCCCTTTACTGATGCATCATCACACTTTGTACACTTCTCATTATACGGCAGCCGACAATGAAACGACTCCTTTGATACAACCGACACAACAAAGACTCTCTCCTCCGAGGGGATCATCGTCATTCCACGACTGCTGGGCAGCGCATATATCCCAATTTCATTTTTATTTAAGTTCGCCTTTGTTACACCTGTTTCTGAATAGAAAATATGCCCGTCAAAACAATACGCCGCTTCACATGTATTAGGATAATCGTCATAATAAAAAACAATCGGCCGCTTTACAAACAGATCCATCATTTCTATTTCAATATCATCACTAACCTGAGCAGTTCTAAAATATCCGCTGCCCAACGCCTTGGGAACCATCAGTGTTGTTAAGTTTCCGGTTTCTTTATATGAGAAGCCATAACGATTTACAAGTCCAAGAAAATATTCGTTTTTTGAGTTTACAGAAATCGCCTGATCCAAGGGCGTACCTCCATTGCACAGTTATATATTTTAACATGACAACGAGTAAATTTCATGTCAGTTAGCTACTGCTAACATCAGTCTACCCTTTCTTTTAAACGTTGTCAATAAAAGAAACCTTCAGACGAGTGCCGAAGGTTTGCTCATGAAGCTTATGGGTTTTAGTCGTAATAAATATTTGGTTTAGTCGGTAAAACCTCATTCATATGCAGACTGTCATAAGGGATATCATCCAGACTTTTCAGAAAGTCTGCCGCCGTTCCAAAAACCAGAACTCCATAGGTTTTAACACCGTTCTCATCAATGTACTTAAGCGCATCGGCGTAGAAATCTGTCTTATAACTATTATAATCGAACATATTCACATAGTCTTCCCGGTTCCTGAGGTACTCCAGGCGAGATTTGAAATGAATCCCATAGCTCTCATAAATTTTCTCCGGATAATCTTTATTTTCCAATTCAGGAAATTCTTTATTTAACAAGTCAGGATAATCCATTATATCCATCAGATAAAATAGAGGATATTTCTCAGGGTCCGGACGTGTGCTGGATGATGGTTCGTCATTGTAGTTCGGATTGAAACCCACCAGGTGCATCGGTTGTGTCTCACTCCATCGAGTGCCGGGCTTTACCGTTCGGATACCTGCCCATTTAAAGGCAAGTGCAGGATGTTCATGGATCATATTGTAAAACTCTTCCATGGTGAGATCTTGATCAAACACAATGCTCAAAGAAATATAAGATAATGGATTTAGTTCATTTAAATATTGAAGCGTGATATCATTTTTCTGTTGAACATCCTCTTCCCTAACAAGCTCAGCATGTTCAGAAGCATCATTTGGGAAAGGATGCTGTATTCTCTCAAAGCCTTCCCAAACTCCAAACCGATTTTCTCTGCTGAAGATCCCATCCATTGCGTAGGTCAATTTACCCCTTGAGATATTTACAAAGTATCTTTGTTCTCCTTTAGAAAAAAGATCTCTTAAGGAATAGCTCACTTCGTATTGCCCAAATCCTTTGGCTTCTTGGAATGTAAATGAATTACTTGAATACCCGGGCATATTAAGGCTTACATAGGCCTGCATATCGTAATAGAAATCCGGTGCCTGATACTCGCTTTCTTCTGATTGAGTAGTAGCTGAAGGATCATAATATACTCTATCAACAACAGATGATAACAAGTGAAAAATCCCGATATATAGCGCAATAACGATAAGCACTGAGGTGATCACAACTCTCCTCAATCTTTTATTCACGCTTTTCTTCAGTTTGCTGGTTTCAGCTTCCTGATGATCAGAACCAGATGTATCCCAACCATTATAAATCTCCTCATCAAATGATTCGGATAAAAATTCTTCAACAGCTTCATGCCTTTCGAGCTCTTGTTCAATGATTCGTTTTTCATCATCATTTACGAGACCTTCTTTGTACCGGTGAAATAAATCTTTATAGCTCATTCTCTCTCTCCATTTCTTTCCGGAGCATCTTTCTTGCCCTAAACAGCATCGTTTTGGCAGCACTCTTTGTTATATTTTTTGACTTGCTAATCTCATCGACTGAAAAGCTACAAAAATAGTAAAGAATAAGAATTTCTTTATAAGATTCCTTGAGATTGGTCACCAATTGATATAGGTGCTTCTTGTCCTCAGAATCGATAATCCTATCCAATGGTGTTTCATTGTTTGAAAGTGTTCTCTCAAGAATACTTTCGCTGCTATACTCCTTATTTTTTTTAAGATAATCTAAGTATAAATTCTTGCAAACTCTGAATAACCAATATTTAATATAACTTACATCATCGATAGATAAATAGGTTTTGAAAAAGGTGTCGCTCGTCAAATCCTGCGCCAAATGGTGATTTTTACACAGTGAAAAAGCATAGAGATATAATTCTCTGTGGTATTTTATATATAATTTTTCCATCTGATCATTTATCACCGAGGCACCCCTTTTATGACATAAACGAATTATATTGATTTAGGTTACACTTCTGCTCAATATTTTTTTCATCTTTTCATACTATTTTGCTAATATATATCTGAAGAGTATGTGATTAATAAATACTACCATAAAACCTGTCGTCATAGCTAAATAATCAACTTCTATAATAATCTCCAGCCGAAAAAATCATTTTTGAAAACAAAAGACTCGTACCGATCATGGACACTACTGCATCCATGACCGATACGAGTCTCTGCATTTAAGCGATTAAAATAGTCGTTGTTAAATCAGATCAGATTTTTGCAATAGTCTTTCGACCATGACAGAAACCTGGGCTCGGGTTATATAAGCTTTCGATGAAATCATCGTCTTGCTTGTGCCTGAAGTGATGCCGGTCTTAAGACAGCGTGCGATGCTATCCTTTGCGTAAGCAGACACGGACGCGCCGTCTGTATAAGCCCCAAGCAATGTGCTGACATCGCTGTCAGTAAGGTTCACATCAATGCCGGTGATTTTCATAGCCCGCGCAAGCATGGCCATCGCCTGTTCCCGGGTGATCGTGTTGCTCGGGCCGAAATTCCCATTATCATAGCCCTTGATGATTCCGTAGGAAGTGGCAGTTTCTACGTATCCGCAATACCATGCAGACGAAGCGACATCGCCGAAGTTATTTTCTCCAGCTCCGGGAGCAAGGCCGAGTGCTCTGACAACAATAGCCGCAAATTCAGCACGAGTAATATTCTTATTTGGATTATAATTTCCTTTTTGATCGCCGTTTACAACCATTCGTGAACCCATATTGTTGATTGAGTCTTTCGCCCAGTGGCTTGCAACATCCGCAAACTCAACCGGATGCCAGACGACTGTATACGTGCTGTTCGTCAAGCTGTTGATCTTTGCGTAATACTTGCCGTCTATTTCGACTATCTGTGTAGGCACATGGTATGTCGTCTTATCCGGCTTTACTACAACGCCTGTCGTGATCTTTGTCGGATCAACGCCGTGGGGGATAGCGATCATTCTCTCCACATAGTTATTAAAGCTCGACACATTGACCTTTTGCCTGTTATACGTGCAGTTGATCGTAAAGTCCACCGCCGGAACGACGATTGAGAACCCGCCGTCTTGCGCCGCATTTTCAACAACCGTGACGGTATGCGAGGACGGCTCCGCGATTTCAACTGTTACCTCGATGTCCGAAAGCGACACATCTGTGCCAAGCTGTGTGGAAACAGCGTCAATATCGATTTCCGAAACGGGCAGAGTATATGTCGTAGAACCGGTCTGAATGACAAGATTCGCTTCCCGTTTTTCCATGCTCTTAATCATCTCGCCGCTAAGCACGCCCGCCGCAACGTCAGACCCGCTTGTGACGGGGATAATAACAGTTGCGCCGCTACCCTCGGATTCAAGTATGTCCTTCAGCTTGCTGGTGTCCACTGATACGGTTGTGGTTGTTTTTCCGTCCTTTCCAGTCGTTGTGCTGGACGTTCCTGCAGACTTGGATTCGCCGTTGACGATGACAGAGGCATCGGGCGGCGTACTCTTTGACGGAGTACTCTTTGAACCGTCTGTATGGGGCTGTGTGGTAGTTAGTTCAATCGCATTTGCCTGTGTATCATCCGCTGCAACGGAGAGATTTTTACTTTGATAACCGGTAGCAGAGAGCGTCTGCGACCCGGAGGGGAGCCATAGACAGGCCGTCCCATCGCTTTTTGCGACGGCTCGGTAGGTGTAGCTGCCACCCAAAGTGCCGCTTACGGAGGATTGGATCGTGACCGCCGCGACCGGGTTGGTGCTGGCATTTACCAGATAAACGTCATCGCCGCCTGCACTGTTTTTAATCGATCGGGTAACTGCAGCCGTCTCCATCAGCACGGTACCAATGTTGCCTGTTGCAATGTATACATCCTTACCCATGATGGAGGCTCTCTGCGCCGTCGCGCCTTGCCCGCCACAGATGTACACGTCTCCGGCGCTGTTTGCAATTGTAACGGTATTACCGAAAACTGTTGTACCATCATATCCGGCAGCCCGCAGGCCTACGCCGCCGTCCTGTGTCGTACCGTTGCCACCGACTGCAGACAGATTAGCCCCGGTTTCAACTGTAATTGTCCCCTTGTTGCTATAAACGGCATGTCCGCCGTTAGCATGACCGTTGCCACCGGTAGCCGTGACGGTCCCACTCGAAATTGTAATATCTTTCTCATTTGCGTAAATAGCGATACCACCGTTCGCCGATGTGCTGTTACCACCGGTAGCCGTTACATTGCTGTCAGTTATGGCAATGTTGTTATCTGCATAGATACCATTCCCCCCCAGCATAGAGCTATTACTGCCTCCGATGGCCGTTACCGTACTGTTAACAATTGTCAGGTTGCCACCATATTCGTGGTGATAGGCTGGAAAGGAAACTGATATTGCCGCTCCTGCGCCGTTGGCCTTGCTAGTCCCGTTTTTGGCAGTGACTGTGGCACCGTTAATTTCCAGGTTGCCCCATGACAGCGAAATTCCGCAACCTCCGGAGTAGTCACCGGCGTTCGCACCAGTGGCGTTAACGGTGACACCGCCCTCAATAAGAAGCTTTGCACCAGTTCCCATAGGATCAGCTGCGGCATTTCCCTTCATATGAATTCCATGACCCGCAGAGTCCGAGCTGCTGCCAGTGGTGTTAAGCACGCCGCTGCCCTTTATCGTAAGGCTTTGATCTGTATCGGAAATGATTCCCGAGGCCCAGCCGCTCCCGGTCAGATTACAGGTGCCCGAAACCTGCAGTGTGACGCCTTCGGGATCAGTATCCGCTTTATTGAATTGAAGGGCGGGATAATTTTCGTAGGACGTGATGCTCAGATTTTCAATATTCAGTGTAACATCGTTATCTACCTCTACGCGAATATTGCTGTAGTCCGTTCCGCTGCCTTTGATTGTCACAGTAGACCCATCTGGCGCGGTAACATGGATTCTTACGCCGGAAAGAGGCGAAGCCGTGGATAGAAGCTCTAACGAATCGCCGTCATTGGCTAGCATAATACTGCTGTTATCCGTCCAGCAATGCTTATCCGTTGTGTTTATGGTATAGTCAATCCCTTGATATTCGATGTACGCGCCGTTCAGTTTAAAGTTCTTGACATCGTATACTCCGGTCAAATTGATTGTCAGTTCGGCGGCGTCTTCCACCGCGTCTGTATCAATGTACAGCGTCGTTGTGCTGCCGGAAACGGAAAGCTGCATCGACTGGGCCGCCACGCTTGTTCCATCGCCCTCCGTTACAGTTCCGCCGTTAAAGGTCACGACCGGAGTTGCATCGGCATAGCCATTGATGACACTATGTCCCTCTGTATCTGTCATATAAATCGGAACAGTTCCGATCATCCCATTAACAGCGCCGTCCACAGTTGCGATCACAGCGATCTTGTCGCCATCTCCGAATCCGGTAATGGTATCGACACCGTTATCGGTTTCCATATAAGCAAGAACCTCGCCGCCATCGCTTAATTCTATCTGGTCATCGGCGGTGGTGGCCCATATATCAATAGTGTTTTCGTTGAATACATTTCCTAAAACCTTTGCAGACGTGGACGTACCATATTCAATAATGCCTGTATCAAAGCCTGAAACGATATTATCCTCAATAACCGAATTATTGCTGAACCAAACGCCGATTCCCTCGTTGCCGTAGCCATCACCATCATAAGATGCATTGTGATAATGCCATGACGGCACACCTTGGCCTGTGACAGTGTTTCCTGAAATCTCAAAGTCATCTGCTGCCTCCCAAAGCATGATGGCAGTCGGCCCTAGTTGTCCCATATTTAAATAGGAGCCCTCCTCACCGGGTTCCGGAATGACAAGACCGATTCCCGTTAGAGTGTTATCGGTAATCGAGCCGCTGGTCCCGGCGCGGTTGCCGCCCCCGCTGCTGGAATAATCGGACGAAGCAACCTGAATACCATTTCCCGTATTCGATATGGTCTTTTCCGCCTGAATGGTATTGTTATTGATATCCACCATCAGCGTTGGGCCCCAGGCCAATATCCCGGTTTTCTGATACTTAGTGATAATAGAATTGGTGACGGTAAGCGTATGGGTTCCTGCTCCATCTGCGCTTTCGGCAAATATGTTCTCGTTATGGTTCATGCCGGAAGGCTGATCTTCCGGGTATCCGTCCGGAAGCGGATCACCATAATCATTGCCTACTTCCCGTACTCTTGTTACCTTTACTGTATCTACAATAAGATTTGAATTATACGCGCCGATACCCTGAAAAGCATAATCCATCTTGTTAGGATAACTTGTGTCCGGCAAATAGCCTTCATCTCTGCCGTCCACGGTCAGGTCTTTAATGGTCACCGCTCCGTCGGACGTGGTCTTGATGCCTATGATTGCAAAGACATCTGTATTCTTTAAGGTTTTCCAGTCTCCTCCGCTGATTTCCAGATCTTCACCGTTCGGAGATTCAATAATGGTCTGATCAATACCAGCGCCCTGAAT
The DNA here is from genome assembly GCA_963676445.1 of Anaerovoracaceae bacterium. Taxonomy (GTDB): domain Bacteria; phylum Bacillota; class Clostridia; order Peptostreptococcales; family Anaerovoracaceae; genus Anoxybacterium. Next base: position 4,054,498 of record OY781100.1, on the reverse strand, counting down.
TGTAATGCTTTTATCAATGATGACTTGCTCCCTGATTGTACCAGCATCGATTGTTATGGTATCGCCATCCACAGACTCGTCCACGGCAGCCTGGATGGTACCGTAGTCACTGATTGTTTCGCCATGCTCTAAATGAATCATTTTGACGGTTTCTGATTCCGCGCTCACCGTAAGCGTCATTGCTGGCAGCAAACTAATGACCATCACAAGCGTTAATACGATTGCCATAAATGTTTGCTTTTTTTGTTTTCTCATAATTATGTCCTTTCCTTTCTGCAGCGCTACATGATACAAATGCGGATAAACCCGCTACCATTAACGCAGCCATTAAACTTGTCAGAATGTAATTGAGAAAGCAGACACACTACAATGCAAGTGTAGAGATGAGTGGTCACAGCTTGTCAGCTGGCCATACAGTTATGTGTGCAGGACTCTTTCAAGCACAAAGATTGGCACCTTGTTGGCGCCTTACATAGTTTGACATTTATCGACAAAATCTGCTACTCTATATTATGAAGCAGTACGATAACCTTTGTCAATTATTAATATAAAAGTAGAAAAAATAAAATTCTGCGGGATCACTTTTGAGCGACCCCGCAGAATTTCTCGGTTCAATTAATGCAGCTGTTCTTCCGTGTTGCATTTACTTCTTAATCAAAATAAACTCCTGATCATATCCGCACCAGCTATGAAAGTACCAATAGAAGCGCCTGCATTTGCCATGAAGACAACAAGGATTATTCGTAAAAACCTGTTCTTAAAAAATCCCTTAAAAGAAAAGATGTCCTCAGGAATTCTTTGAATATCTTCAACCGTTGGCTTCTTTATGGTTGCTTCGACCAGTCCTGTAAACCAACCGCAGGCGAGAACGGGATTAATGGTGGTAAACGGTGCGGCGATCAAAGAGGTTATGATACTCAAGGGGTGGGCCAGCGACAACGCGGTAAACAAAGCCGCCAGTATCCCCGTCCATAAGACCCACGCGGATAATTGTTCAATCCCGGTCTGAATGTTGATAAAAAACCCGTATACCAGTAATGCAAGGACCGCGGCGGGAATAATCCAGCCAGCAATTTTGGAGGCGTGACTTTTAGGTGGAATGACGGAAATACTGTCAAGATCCTGCGAACGGAAAATTTCTTTTTCTACGCCGGGGACATGAGCACCGCCCAAAACAGCCACAACCTTATCACCGGGCGCTTCCTTTATCTTTGAAGCCAAATATTGATCCCGTTCACTGATCAGTATTTCTCCAATTTTCGGAAACTGCACACGGACCTCGCTGAGTGCCGACTCAAGTATGTCGGTCTTTAGCAGTTCCTGCAAATCCTGATCCGACACTTTTTCATCGTCATCAAGGGAAAAAAATATGCTAAAGATCAGCTTTCCTTTTTCCCACATGCTGAGCTTTCGCCAGATGCGCAGAAAGGTTGTTTGTATTTTCCGGTCAGCTAAGACTAAGGTTGCACCAATCTGCTTTGCACTTTCAATCCCCTGTATCATTTCGCCGCCGACAGCAGTACCAAGCTGCTTTGCAATCCTCTTCTGATAGGAGCTTAATGCAAGGTTCGCAAGCAGGAACCCAACTCTTTTTGATTTAATCACTTTGATAATATCGGTATTTTCCCATGCTTTGGGATTCTGAATACTGCTATATCTGTCTTCATCAAGTTCAATACAGACACTGTCGGGCCTTTCATCTTCGATAACCTGTCTGACAAGTTCCGCGCTCTCCCTGGAAACATGCGCCGTTGCAATTAATATGATCTTCTTATTTTGATAATTGATTGTTGTTATATTCTCACTCAAGTAACCTTCTCCTCCCCTTTTGCCCTCTTAAAACCATTCGGTAAAATAATTGAATTTTGCTTAAAATACCAACGGTTATACATGTATAACGTTAGCATACCATCAAGAAAATCCATAGTCAACTATACCGGGAGAAAGTAGTCTCTTCAGCCTCAAGTTATTTGCTCTCCTTCGACAGGGATTTGAATCTCAGTTAAATAATCTTCCTCACGGTCCCGGTTCCAGCAACCGTCAATTGTGCTGTCCCTCGGGTAGCCGGTCTTTTTATATCCATTTTCAGACATCCATTGATATGCAAACGCATAGGCTTCGGCCAGTTTTTCATACGGCCCTTTGTGTAATACAGTCAAGGCTTTGAAAACGGGCACAGTTCTAAAACAATACTCATCAGTATTTTTTCCATATGCAGTCACTGCATCACAGAACGCAATCCTGACATTTTGCTGTTTGAACTTACCGTCAGAATAGACAATCACATTATAGTCAGGATCAGTCAACTGTATTTCAGGATTTTCAAGCATAACTCTATCAGACAGCTCCTGTAGGAAATTATATTGTTTTAAACTACTGTAGAAATCACTTATATTCTCAACAAAGTATTCTTTGAAATAGATGATATGCTCTGGTATCACTTTTATTTGTGCTATATATTCCATGACTTTACCTCTTTCATAATGTTCCGCTGATAACTTCCCCATCAAAAATAACAACATCAAATTGTATCTCCTTTAGATGGAATGGATCTTTATGAAAAGGATCGTCTGATATAACATTCATATTAGCAACCTTACCTTGTTCCAGACTCCCCATCTTTTTTTCCCACCGTAATTGCTTCGCACCCGAGAGAGTATATCCTTTCAGTAGTACAGAGATCGATAGTTTTGCGGATTCCGGAGGCCTTACGCTTCCTGGGTATTTTTCTGGGTCCAAAGGGACCTGTGGGTCCACTCTTGTATTTGAAACCTGCATTCCAAAAAAAGGATTGGCTCTATTCAATTCATAAAAAGTAACAACATCGCTTGAAAAAGTCACTAACGCACCGCTGTTGATAATCGGATTGAACTGATACATCCTGCGCCACTTCTCTTCCGTAAAGTAGTTCATCGCCTCTTCTCCAAAATAACCTCCTGCCCAGTGACACGACCAGTTAATGACTATGCCCAGTTCTGCTGGTCTACCCATATCAACAGGAGATACCACTTCACAATGAGCGAAAATCGGCTGACAAATCCATGGCACCCCCTCTTCATCAGCAATTTTTTGAGCCAGTTCAACTGCATCACATCCTGTTCGAAAAGCTCTGTCTCCAACCATGTGAATATGTATATCAAGGCCTTCTTTATTGCACAGAAGAAGACATTTAGCCAGTTCGTCTGTCTCCATCATTATTGAGCCATAGTTATCCGGATCATTTACATGCGGATGAAGCGAAGCACTGTTTCCCCCTTCATTTGTGCCATCAAGAAAAAGTTTCATGGTATTTATTTTTATATGATCGGTTGAATATTTTTGCTGATATTTTCTAACCACCGCTATCTTCACCGGCAAATCTTCATATGCCCAAAATCTGACCATACCGTCGTAATAGATTTTTAGCGTGCCTGATTGATCCATTTGATAGATAGATCGTATCTGTCGTTCGCTTTCAATAAAGCCATCGGATATAGCGGTCACTCCGTGCTTTTGCAGAAAATCAAAGAAGGCAAACATGCTCTCAGGGGTTAGTTCTATGGGCGGATCCCAACCAATTGCCTGATACATGTTATCCGCAAATTTCATCCATGCGAATTCTCGAATCCAACCGGTCGGCTCCCCGTTTTTATCCCTTACAAAGGTTTCAAGGGTACCTGGATCAGGTGTATTTTTATCAACTCCCAATAATTCCAACATCTTGGTATTCACCCAGTGCAAATGCTCTCCGAAATCCTGACACAGGCAAGGTCTGTCGGATACTGCTGTGTCGAGCAATTCTTTCGTCGGTCCGTTTTCATCAAACATGGAAGTCGGATAGTACTCAAAATACAGGAATGGTATCTCTTCCTTTGGATGCTTCTCCACATAATCTTTAATGTAAGCAAGCACTTCATCAACATCCTCTGTCCATGGCAATCTAACATGCCAAGAACTCATAGATAACATCCCCGGATGGATGTGGCTGTCTATAATCCCAGGAATCACAGTTTTTCCTTTGAGATCATAAATCACCGCATCATCTCCCATATAAGGTTTCAGATTCTCCTCTCGGTCTGGTCCAACATAAAGAATTTTACTGTGATTGTAGACTAGCGAATCCGCATAAGGCTGTTTTTCATCACAAGTATAAATGTTGGCATTTCTCAATATGGCATTCATAGATTGTTCCTCCTAGCCATCTATTGTTCCTCATTCTCCCAAGCTCATCTCCGGCGGTAGTTCCTTAAAACCTTTTGTTTTTATTGCTAGATAAATCATGCCAATCACAAGCCAGATCAATCCCAGAATTTTTGCAGGAGTTTCAATATTAACAAAAACCACCACTAGTGTTACCATACCAAGGCAAGGCAAGATCAAATATTTCAGCGTATTCTTTCCGCCTCTCATTTTCAGTCTGATATAATAATGGAATACAACCGAAAGATTCACCATAAAGAAGCCAGTGACAGCACCAAAGGAAATCAGCGAAGCTGCTCCCATTAGGTTATCCTGATAGAACAGCGCTGTTAAAGCAATGCCCGTCGTCAGCAGAATATTGTTGATTGGCGTCTGGAATCTGGGAGAAATATATCCAAAGAATTTTTTCGGCAAAAGGTTATCTCGTCCCATGCCAAGAAGGATGCGGGAAACTGCCGCCATGCCGGCCATAGCACAAATGAAGCTTGCAAAATTATCAGTAACAAAGAATACATTTCCAAGCCAATCCTGGCCAATATGCGGAAATAGCTCGAAAATTCCAGAATCGGGGTCTTTTATCTCCTGGTACGCCATCGGCCAAGCGATTTGTGTGAAATAGGAAGTAATCATAAATAATACCCCGGCACTTATTGTTACACCTATAATGGCTTTCCCCATGACCTTTTCAGGATTCTTTGCTTCCTCCGCCATAGTGGATACTGCGTCAAATCCAACGAAGGACGCACAGAGCACAGCGGATGCAGTCAAAATATTGCCCATTTTAAATGTATCCGGATTATAAATCGCCTGCGAAGAGGTCAAATCTGCGCTGCCTCCTCCGTCTGTTACATATTTTGCAATGATGACGACCATCAAAAGTGTAAAGCCGATCTGAGCCGCGATAATGACGGTATCGATAATACTGGCGGTTTTCATACCAATGATATTGATGAACGCACTGATCACAGCAACGACGATAACAATCGCCCAGATTGGAAGAACTGGAAAGAATTCATTGACATAGATTCCTAATAGTAAATAGCATATCATGGGGAGCAGCAAATAATCCAGCAACATGACCCATCCGGTCAGAAACCCAATATGCGGCTGTACCGACTTATTTACATAGGTATATGCCGATCCGGCCACTGGATATGCTTTTACCATCTGGACATAGCTGTATGCGGTAAATAGAATAACAACAGTAGTAATTGCAAATGACAGGGTATACATTCCCCCTGTTGATTGTGTAAAGATTCCATAATAATTAAAAACTACTGTGGGTGCGAGATATGCTAATCCGAACATGACCAATAACGGCAGAGACAGGGACCTTTTTAAAGCTGTTTCCTTGTTAATAGCGTCCATTTCAACTCCTCCTAAACCAGGATTTCAGAACAAGTAGTAGTTCATTCCAAAGAAATCCTCTACATAGATACATTTTCTATTTTCTAGCAAAACAAGCAGACTTAAAGTGTTTGTATTTTTATATTGAGAATACGCGTTATTACCAAAGGTGACAATGACAAATTATAGTTGTTTTTTCTATTTTTAAATCGAAAACAGCTATAATGATCACACAAAAAAACGATGTACCAACACACCGTCAATTGCTAAATTCTTTTATGAAAAAATATATCTGTATAATGTTTTATTAATATCTTGTTTAAGTAGATTCGAACATAACTAGTATCTATGTATTTTATATTTCTAACTTTAATCCCATCATTCCCATACTTCTCTCTGAATTGATTCGGGGTGCACTTATACCATTTTTTAAATGCTTGATAGTAATATTTCACATCCGAAAATCCGCACTCTTCTGATATTTGGATTATTGTTTTATTCGTTGCAAGTAAATATTTCTCCGACTCGTTAGCGCGCATATAGGCAAGCATCCCTCGAAATCCTAACGAAACCTTTCTTAAGAACGCCGATGTGTACCCTTCATTAAAATTAAACTTTTCTGCCATATCTTTAACTGTTATATGTCTTTTCATATTTTCATACATGTACTGGTGCATGATCTGATATCGCCAAATAAAATCCGGATTCAACTCCACACCAGCAGTAAAGAAAAATATGATACTAAAATGATTTATGAACAACTCGAGGATTCCATCCGACACTCTATTCAGAATTTTAATATTCTTTTCTTCCTTACAATTATTTTCACTATAGAATTTTAACAGTGATATCAACAGGCCCTTCAATCTTTCATGCTGCTCAGTTGGATAGATAGTAGAAGTTTCTCTAAGGCCTTCGCAAATAAACAATGCGGTTAATATAAATGGATATTTATCTATATATTTCCTAAGGTCTATATACACTGAAGCACATATATTTTCTCTACCGTTATACAAATAATATGCATCTTTGTCCACAGAAATATATTCACCTTCATGCAAGGTGAACTCCTCATATGCATAGGAAAATTTCACACTTCCTTTTAAGCAAAATATAATCTCAAGTATGTCTTCGTTCATTTGCGTCGGAATCTCGTCTACCGAATAAATGCTGATTCCAATTGGGGTTCCGGTTATCCATTCGATCTTTCTCTCATCATTCAGCATAATTGTCTTTCCCCATTGTCTTGATTTGTATATATCCAGTCGTTTGCTGAGCCAGATAATATAGCATTTTTTACTCCTCTTGCTCTATCGAATAATTGCGACAATTATACCAGATTTGTATAATTATTTGTATAAATTATTATAAATCGTAGGACCACTATCGGTAAGATGCGGTGCGAAGGTCAAAGGTTGCGCGCGTACCGCACGCAAAAAAAACAGCGGTGAAATGGATTGCCCATTGCACCACTGTTTATATGCCAGTGTTCCTATTTATTCAATGAAACCGATAATGGGCCTTTACTGTCTGCCAGAGCAGTCGTAATGCCTTTTTCGACACTATCTACCTTGCATAATGGTACAAAGCTGGTGGTGCCGGGTAATAAGAATTCATCAATAACTACCACACTGCCGACCAGTCTTATAAAAGTTCCATAAGCAACCGAAGCTACACCTTGTTCAATATAGGTTAGTCCGATGATATCACTTGTCACGAATTCATATTGAATTATCCTAATCAATGACTCTGTGCAGCAGTCGCAAGTTGTATATGGTTCATTGCAGTTACTATTGCAATACATCTATACTCTCCTTTTATTGGGATGATATATAATATTTTATGAGAGTTTAATAATAGTGTATAAGTCCTCTACGCTTTACTTCGGCTGAGCCTCCCTGTTGTCATCTCCGCCCAACTGTAGTTTGCCATATATTCTCCAGCAAACGCATTCATCGTTGCCACATCGCCTTCTAAAAAACGGTAATAATCACAGGCGAACCGGTTTATATCCACAGCGATATAATTCCGCTTTCGCACGATCATGTCTTTTGCTCCCACTCCTTCCAGTGTTTTGATCAGATCAGATATATGTACCCGCAACTGAGTTTGCAAGGATCTGTCATATGGCCGATCCTCATACACTATGGCAGCCAGTTCCTGCATGGTAAGACCCGCACCCCGCCTGTCCACCAGACAGGCCAGAAGTTCCTTGGTCCGGCTTCGCTCAAAAAACAGTGGTTTTCCCTGTGCAAAAACCTCAAAATTTCCAAAGGTCTGCACCCGGATAGGCGCTTCTTTAACCGGCAAGGAATGTCGCAGGTTTTCTATCTCATTCTGTATCTGTTCCACACTCACCGGCTTCGTGATATAGCCGCTCGCATGAAGCGCGAACGCCTCGGGCATATATCCCGGAAAGCCCGTCACAAATACCAGATTGACTTTAGGAAAAGCTTCCTTAAAGCGCAGAGCCAGTTCAATGCCGCTCATACCATACATTTCAATATCCAAAAAGGCCACATCAGGCTGAAACCCGTTTTTAATCTCCTCGAGAGCCTTCTGCGGATGCAAAAATCCTCGAACTTCCGCCTGTGGTTGCGCCTTCTTTAATTTGGAAAGCAGATTTTCCAGCGCAAGCCGTTCATCGTCTACCGCAATAAAATTCATACATTCTCCCCCTTTGGCATAGACATCGTTACCACTGTACCGATGCCGATTTTACTGTCAATGCGTAAGGACCCCCCGCATTGACGATGCAGCCGCTCCAGCGCGTTATCGATGCCGATGTGATACCCGCCAGCCCATAATTCGCTGTCAGGATCAAAGCCCACACCGTCGTCGGTCACCGTAATGACGTAGTCGGTCTGCGCATCCATAATTGAAATTATGATGGTACCGCCTTCCGGTCGTTTTGTCACCCCGTGCCGCACTGCGTTTTCCACCATAGGCTGCACTACCAGCGGCGGTACCAGAAAACCGCCCGCCTGAATATCATACTTTACCTTAAGGCGATCTTCAAAGCGCATCTGTTCCAGCAAGAGGTAGTGCTTCACATTAGACAGTTCCCGCTCAATCAAGATCAGTCGCGTTTCGGTAGAAAAGTCTATGTTGCTCCGTAGAAAAGCGGCAAAATCTGAAATGGCCGTCTGCGCTTTCCGGCTGTCAGTTTCGCAGAGCTGCTCGATGGCAGTCAGGGTATTATAAAGAAAGTGCGGCTTGATTTTCGTTTGCAGCAGCGCCGTTTCGGTCCATTTTATCCGCTCTGAGACTGCCTGATACTGTTGCTGCATTCGCTGGCCATCTGAGCGCAGCCGTCTGACAGTCTCTGTTATGGCAACTGTAAAGACCAGGGAAACTGCCAACATGACAATCAGTTCGGTGGGCAAATCAAACATTGAAAATCCCATCTGAATCAGGCCTTCACAAGCAAGCATAGACCCTAAATACAACAGAATCGTCAATCCCCATCCGAGCATAAACAACCGCTGGTCCTTATAACCTGCCCGATGCATTCTAAAGGAAACATACAAAATAAACAGCGGAACAATAATCGTCAGGCAATGAGCGTAAAAGTTTGCCGTGACCTTGTCAATCAAGCTAACAGGATAATCTGCAAGACAGGCTGCGATAAAGAGTAAAAGACACTTGTAATAACCCCTGTTATAAATTTTAATATCAGAAAAAATAATAAAAAATACAATGATCGAAATGACAAACAGCAGTCCGATTTCGATCGATAAGCTCATTATGACATAGGAATGCGAAGGCATTATGACATTATACATCCCGTAGCTGATACCCTGATGGATACTGAGCAGTAAGATGCTTATTGAAAATGCAAGAGAAATCTTATTCTTTAGTTTAAGATAGATAATAAGGTTTGTGAGAACGACTGCTATCAGCATTCCAAAAAGAAAGCTATTCAGGCAAAACTCTGTGATCCTCACCCGATTCAGCTCCTTGTGTGTATAAAACTTTAGCGTATAGTTATGGGCATAATCAGATTGAATCCGCATATAGATGGGTTTTTCTCCAATGGCATCTGAATCCAGCTGAAGCACCGGATAGGTCAGACTCTCGTCGTCTCTAATCAAACTGTTACCCCAGCCGGAGTAATGCACATCATAACCGTTCTCCTCGGGTATGTAAAGCCTCACATTTTGAATATTTGGACAGAATAGGGAAATGTAGTCTTTCAGCAATTCAGTTTTTTCTGTCTGAATTCTGATCCAAAAGGCTGAATTGCTTCTGCCAAAGGTGAAAGCGGGGGCTTCATGTCGCTTAAAGCTGCCCTGTGCCCAGACCGTATCGGCGTCATAGACAGTCAGCTGGCCTGAGGTATCCTCATAATAGGAAAATTCAATTTGACCAAGACTCGTATGATCTGCTTGCGACCCGGTATCCAATATATAAAGCGACACAAGAATCACAATCAAAGTCAACAGTATGAGCCCAGTGAAAATATGCGACTTTTTCAGTTTTTTTAATTTGTCCATATCTTACACCACCAATAGGAATACCGAAGATCATTCTGGCATCCTTCGGCTTCTCAGCATCTTGAACAATAGCCCATACTTTATATCATATACCAAATAGCGCGCAATACCAAGCCCTTCCTTTTTAGCCGTCTTTTACCTCACTGGCATTGACAATATTGCAAAATACAGAAAAGTCCAGCTTTTCCAGCGCTTGCGCCGTAATTTACTGGACTTTTCCTGCTTTCCTTATATTATGAGAGCCAGGCTTTCTGTCTCGTTTTGCAATAGAGCGCTCTGACTAGAAAGCAATTATGTTAAGACACCGCTGGGAAGCTGAAACCATTGTTGTGTTGGCTGCCGTTTCAAAAAAAGTCCTGACTTCATAAGTATGGTTTCCCGTTGACGTTACAATATCAACAAACGTACCTGACAATGGATCGTTATATGTTCCGGCTACGTTTCCCCACCTATCTATCCTATCTGTTTTAATCAGCGTACCATCTCGATATAGCCTTATTTCACACTTTATATACCAGTTAGCGCTTACCATAGGGATTAGATTCAAAGAATAATCGATTTTCACATCTTGTCCGCTTTCAAGAGCTGCATTATTTACCGATGCAACCGTCTGTTCAGTATTTAAAGGCGGGGGCGAGTACAATGAAATTTGGTTAGGGTTATTCATGTAATACAATTTTGGACTGGCTCCTGTGCTTATATCTCCCCACTCCACATTCGTCCCGTCAGAAATCAATGTTTGACCTTTACTCGAACCGTTGGCATTAATTGCTCCCGGCGCAACATTGCCCCAGCCTGTTTTGCTTCCATCAAAAGTCAAAACCTGACCGTTACTGGCTCCGTTTGTACCAATCGTTCCCGGCGCAACATTGCCCCAAGCTACATTAGTTCCATCAGAAATCAATGTTTGACCGTTGCTCGAACCGTCGGCACCAATCGTTCCCGGCGCAACATTGCCCCAAGCTACATTAGTTCCATCAGAAATCAATGTTTGGCCGTTGCTCGAACCGTCGGCACCAATCGTTCCCGGCGCAACATTGCCCCAAGCTACATTAGTTCCATCAGAAATCAATGTTTGGCCGTTGCTCGAACCGTCGGCACCAATCGTTCCCGGCGCAACATTGCCCCAAGCTACATTAGTTCCATCAGAAATCAATGTTTGGCCGTTGCTCGAACCGTCGGCACCAATCGTTCCCGGCGCAACATTGCCCCAAGTTACATTAGTTCCATCAGAAATCAATGTTTGGCCGTTGCTCGAACCGTCGGCATTAATTTTAGCAGGGGTAACAGCGCCGTCTGCAACAGAAGCTGCAAAAATTGCGTACGGAGATGGGTTTAATGCCTGTCGGTTGCCCAGCATTGTATAAGTTCCGCTTCCCGCCTCTCCAACTTCAATCTCCAGCCAGTATGCAGTTCCGTCATAAATACTGGAGCCGAAATCCAGGCTCGTGCAGAAGTACCCGTTTGTCACAGTAAGCGACTTGTTCAACGTTCCTTTGGCAGTTCCGCCAGATTCACTGTCATAGAGGCTAAACTTAAAATCATAAGCGCTGCTTGCCGGTGCACCCGATACATAAAGCTGGCCTTGATATGTAAAGGCGGTTCCAACCTCCGCTGAGGCTGAAATGGGAAAAATCAGTACGATAAGTAAAATACTTAATACAACCGATATCCTTCGAGATAATTTCATTTTATTCAAAATAAGTCCTCCAATCTTTGATTTCTTTTGCCAAAAGAAATCAAAACATCCTATTTCATAAGATTTAAAATAACACATACTGCTTCTGCCCTGGTGGCCTCACCTTGAGGTTGAAAGGTATGGTCAGGGTAGCCCTTCATAATTCCTTGATCCAGCGCATTGTCTACCCCTTTTTTCGCCCATGTTGAAATTTTCTTATCGTCCTTAAAATTGGCGACCGAATTATTTTCTGTTGATTTACCCTCCAGCTCTGCAGCGTTCATCGCGATGAATGCCATTTGCTCTCGTGTAATGAGTTCGTCAGGTTGAAAAATCTCATCCGTAAAGCCCTTGATCAAACCACTGCCCGCAGCCATACTTATACTTTCTTTTGCCCAATGATCAGAAGTATCTGCAAACACCTTCTCACCAGAGGATTGAAGGTTCAATGCATTTACCATAGCAGTCACAAATTCCGCTCTGGTTATTTTCCGGTTCGGTTTGAAGCTGCCGTCAGGATAGCCTTTGATAATTCCTTCCTTAGCCACCTTTTCAATGCTTTCTTTTGCCCAATGCTTCGAAATATCATTTAATTCAGCCTTGTTTTCTTTGGATAGTACCACATAGTCATCACTATGATCAATTTCGGCAGTAATCGTACCGTCCGTTACCGTTCCGCCAAGGCCAATCCATTCGCCATGAGTGTCGTCAAAGTAATAAATGTCTGCGCCTTGTAAGTCCAGTGATTCAGCAAATCGAAAACTTAGCTTGACAGGCTTAGGAAATTGATAGCTTTCAGTTTCACCAACGGTAACACGGCATGATTTTTCCAAATACCGGTAATCCGACGGGAGCTTGTCGATTTCATCGACCTTGTTGAGCTGAACGCTGACCTTTGAATTACCCGAAAGAGCCCCTTTTGGGATATCGAGAGATATATTCTTATGCAAAGTAATACGTCCGCCTAAATTCGGATTGATATCACCGGAACCAGTATCGCTGTCAACTGGCTTTTCCTCGTTTTGGTTTCTGTGTCCGCTGCTGCTGTGGTCATTATCAATAATATTTACCGTGATGGCTGACGGCGACAGTGTTTGATAAGACGGATCGTCGCTTTGTACCGTATGATTAATGAGTTCGCTGTGGGACCCCTCCCTCTGCGTGTCATCAACAGCTGATACAATAACAGTCTGCTCCTTATTCCAGTTTTCAGTTGTAAATATAAGAGCCGCCGGTGTAATGTCAAGCTGACTGCTGTCGCTAATCTGGATGCTTACATCACGGGTCGGTTTTGCAGTCAATTGTACGGTATAACTGTCCCCGCTGCCACCTTCCGTAACCGTCGTATTGCCATCACTTTCCGTGATCAACATGCCGGCTTTGTCATTATCAAGAATCAGTACTTCTACATCCGATATCGTAATGCCGTTATAATCGGAATCTGAACTAATGGCATAAATGCCTATTGTTACGTTTCGGTTTCCTTGAATGACTGAATCGTCTGCCACTTGTATCTTTGTACTTTGCAAGGTATCCCAATTGGACGACGTAAAAGTGACAGCGGAAGGTGAAACGCTTATCTCCTTACTGTCATAATCATCCATCTTAACCGTTACATCACTGGCAGGCTGGGTTGCCAAATTGATTTGGAAGCTTCCAGATGCCCCTTCTGTTAATTTTGCTACGCCTCCTTTAGCAATGTTGACGCCCGGTGCGTCATTGTCCAATATATTTACCGTAACAGACGGTAAGGTCAGTCCATTAAAATTAGAATCTTCACTTGTGATACTATGTTTAACGGTAACAGACCGGCTTCCCTGTGGGATAGAATCATCAGGTACGTTTATGGTTACAGTCTTTGGAGCATTCCAGTTATCTGCGTCAAATTCTAAGCTAACGGTATCCGCTGCAATAGAATACGGGGTATTCACATTAACCGTCACATCAGATTCCGGCTGACTGGTTAAGCTGACTTGATAAGTGCCAGAACCTCCTTCCGTTATGGTTGTACCACTATCGCTTTCTTTGATGAGAATACCTGCACTGTCATCATCTGTAATATGTGCGGTAATCTCATTGATCGCTATCGCATTGTATGCAGGATCGGCACTTGCTGCGGTATGTTTGATCACAGTATGATGCGGGCCTTGAATTTTCGAATCATCAACTGCCAGGACGCTAACTGTCTGAGCAGCAGACCAATTGACAGGATTGAAAGTCAATGCGGATGGGCTTGTCGTTAACGCATCAGCTGCATCGATTGTAATGGTTACGTCAGCCGTTGGTTTGGTTAGCAGGCGCATTGTATACGTATCATCTGAGCCACTTTCGCTTACACTCACACTCGTGCTGGATAGCAACACGCCACTGCTGGAAAAAACTAGACCGCCACTTAAGCTATAGGTCCCGCCGCTGGACAATCCGCCTGCTGGGAGTCCGGCAACACCATCCAACCGAAATTCGCCGCCCTGAGACTGTCCGCCAGGTAATGGAAACCCTTGTACGAGCTCAGCTGCCGCTGCTGTTGATGGAAGCATGATAAGGACGATGGCTAAAATAATAGCGAGGCATTTATGCATCATCCTTCCCTTAAATATAATTTTAATAACAATTCCTCCTTTCATTTATCACCTTATTCGTCATAATTATACAATAACAACCGTAACAAAAGCGTAACAAAAAGGGTCTGACCGCGCAAAAAACAATAATTTGCAGTCAAAACCCATTTTTTTTTATGCCAAATATTTTACGCTCCCAGCTTTTTTAGCCAGTCAGTTCTCTCAAATCATAGGTGTAACATAGCTGATTACTCTAAATATCTTAGGCACGATTTGCAAGGGCATGGTTCCACCGCCGGCAATTGTCTGCGCAAGCATCAATGGTATATTGATAAAGATACCGTTTTGCCCGAACAAAACCGAGGATATTAAAGTAAACTGAAAAGCTCTCCACTTCCCGACAATCGGGATAAAAGCAACAAAAATATTCATCAGTACTATGATATCATCAAGATACCCTCAGCAAAGCTGAAACAGTCTTTATCCACAAAAAATATATACACGGCTTCCCATGCAGCTAAGGAGAGCCGCATTTACTCCATATAAAAATTGATATTCTTTTGCTGATATCCAATTCTTTCTCCTGCTAATACTCTGGTTTCATATCCAATTGTGGTTTGTTTGAGAATGTCCCTGTCAATATCAGCTCTGCCCTTTTCTAAAAAGAGCAAGACTGTTGAGCCGCCAAATTTGAAGTACCCCTTTTCATCACCTCTTCCTACCTTTTGGCCGGCGCTATAGGTCTGAACGATTGATCCCACCGAAGCAGCACCTATTTCAATGTACAATATTTTTCCAAAATTCTCTGAATGAAAAATGCTATACTCCCGCTTATTTCTGCAAAACACGTTAACCACGGCTTCCAATGCAATTGGATTTACGGAGTAGTAATATCCCCTTATTCTGTGACTCCCTCCGCATACGCCTCCATCAACAAAGTGATATCTGTGATAATCCACCGGAGACAGTCGAAGTAATATGCAAATCCCCCCCTTGTATTCGGATGCCAGTTTTTCTTCTCCAATGAGTTCCTGCAAGGAATAGGTATATCCTTTTATCTGAACAAGCTGCTCCACATCAATATTCATCCAAGCCTTGATTCTTCCGTCTCCAGGGCAAAGAAGCAGATCAGGGTTCTCTGAAAAGATCCTGGCATCTGAGCGAAGTTTTCGAATAAAAAACTCATTGAAGCTTTTGAACTCGCACGCCTTTTTTTCGCATATGGACATATCGATATCGTATGAATCAATAAATCCAGAAATCCGTTTCGCACTGAATCGTGAATCGCAAAAAATGCCTGCTATCCTTGAGAAGATCTTCCTTTTGATCAGCAACTCCAGTCCTCCCTTGCCAAATCCAGTACCATAAAGATATTGCAATAAGCCCTCCCCGACGACCTTTTCCATTTCATATTCACCTGTCTGCCTGTTGTAAACCTTGATCAAATTTTCGTTACCCTTCCATCATGTTATTTGCCGACATTATCACTGTTTGCAGCGTCAGCGCCTGAACCGATCCTGCGATTGCTGCAGCTAAATACATAAGCGGGAGGCATGTTCCTTAATTCGCGAGTTATCGCTATATTATTAAAATATTGTTCGATCAGCTTTTTCTTGAATAACGTATACTGGAATAAAATAAATCTGCCATCCTGACGCAAGTGCAATTTGGTCTGTTTTAAAATATTTGCGGATACAGTCTGGGGTAAGCTGGTAAAGGGTAACCCTGAAACAATATAGTCCACCCAAGGAATGTGGTACCTTGCCATATACTTCTCAATGTGCTCGGCAGAATCATTGATAATATATAAATTCAGTTCTTTCTTATACTTTTCCTGCAGTAGGCTGTAAAACACCTCATTGCATTCAAAAAGCAATATTATCGTATCGCTCTTTCTCCTTTTTAATATTTTATCGGTAAAGGCCCCTGTGCCAGGTCCGTATTCCATAATGTGGCTGGCAGATTTGAAGTCGATCGTTTCAACCATCTTATCCGCAAGATGGTTTGAACTGGGCAGAATCGCTCCTACAGTTTGCGGTTTTGTAAAATATTGCTTGATGAATGATAGCCTGTCCATGTGCTTTCTCCTCTTGTTTTACTAAATTTTTTTAAATTCATATTTCGATACCATAAAATAAGCAAGCAGCAGCAGGATAACGATTGATACGAACGCAGAGATCAAATTGATTGGTGCGGCCAATGAGAACGTGGCAAGCGTAAGGCCGGCAACGGTTATGGGTATCCCCACAAAGATACCGTCGGACTTACCGATATTATATTTCGCCAATCTGCTCGAGCCGCTGATAATGTAGAGCAATAGAAAACAAATGCCTATCACTTTCATGTTACCCAAGTCCTGAAAATTGAACTTATTGAAGATTAACAAAGCTGGAGCAACTCCAAAGGAAACCAGGTCAGCCAGTGAATCCAGCTCTTTTCCGAATTCGCTGGACACATTTAAAAACCTCGCGAGCCTGCCGTCATATCTGTCAATGATCGCAGCCAGGATAATAAATATTGCACTCGCTATGTAATTTTGCCTGATGATTTCAAGAATTGAAACCACTCCAAATGTTAGATTTGCATAGGTAAGCAAATTCGGCATTGACTTTTTCAACATATCTTCTCCCCCTTGTTTTTGATATTATTTATCATCATTTATTCCGTACCTTTACCAATCCCGGAAAATCCGTTGATCAGTTTTTCTTTGTAAAGTAATCCCAGCAGAAAGCCCAACAGCGCTATTATCGATATGATGATCGTTGATGTATAGTTCTTATGATACATATTGGCCCCAATGCTTACAGACGCAATCAGCCAGGGAAGTCTGCCGACAAGTAATATACCGAAAAATTTTACAGGCTTGATCGGTGTCAATCCCGCAAGATAGATTAATATATCCTTTGGCAGCCCAGGGATAAAGAAGAACACCAACAAGAATATGGAAAATTTTTTGCCTATTACAATATCCTTCATCCACTGAAATTTTTCTCGGTTCAGTAATTTCTCAATATAGGAACTTCCTAAAAACCTGGCAAAATAGAACGCCATGAGTGCACCTAGCAACATGCCGGCTGCCGTATAAACCGTTCCCATAATCACCCCATAAATGTATCCTCCGGCAATTTGAACCGCTTCTCCCGGAATAGGAGCAATCACCGTTTGAAGTATTTGAAAAAGAAAAAATACAAGCGGTCCTAAATACCCTATGGAACGTATATAATCTCGAAATTTATCGATAGACAACGTTAAATCACGAATAACGGGTAGATATTCAATCGCCAGGATGACTATTAAAACGCCTAGTAGGGCCAGTGATATTTTAGCAATGAACAATTTCTTTGATTGATCCACACGAATTAAATCCTTTCACCTATTCTTTTTGATACAATTGGGAGTATATGCGGATTATCTTAAGAATCGCCCATAAGAAATCTTAAGAATTCTTAAGTCATGTAGATTCTGTAGATTTTATCTATATCGCACGATATACTAAAACTATAATGGAGGAAGATGGATGGACAAGATTAAGCGTATTCTGATTGCTGATGACAACAGTGAAATAAGAGAGATCGTCCGTGTTTTATTGGAGAGTGAAGGTTATCATGTAATCGAAGCGATTGACGGAGAGGATGCAGTCAACAAAGTTGATGAAAAAATAGATTTGATTATCCTTGATATTATGATGCCGGTTAAGACTGGATTCAAGGCCTGTGTTGAAATTCGTGAAAAGACAAGCGCTCCAATTTTATTTTTAACTGCTAAAACACATGATTCAGATAAATGCATGGCATTTTCTTCGGGCTGTGATGATTACCTGTCAAAACCGTTTTCATACACAGAATTGGTTTCGAGAGTGAAGGCATTGCTGAGAAGGTATTATGTTTATAAAGGAAAAGAGCAGACTGCTCCACCTGAGACAATTCATATCGATGACCTGGCTGTAAACACCTCTGCAAGAGAGGTGTCAATCGGCGATCAGGAATTGATCCTGACTGAAATCGAATATAAGATTTTGCTCCTCATGGCACAGCACAGAAAGAAGATTTTTTCGGCACAGAATTTATATGAAAGTGTCTGGGAAGAACCTTATTTTTATACTTGCAATAACACCGTGATGGTGCATATCAGAAATCTAAGGAGTAAATTGGAGAAAGATCCGCAAAACCCCCATTACATCAAAACCGTTTGGGGAAAGGGGTATCGGATTGAATAAAAAATTCGTATGGGGTAAACTAAAGATTGAATTATTATTCTGTCTGTTGTTTTCATTTGCTGTCTCGGCAGGCCTGTTTTTTTTATTGCAATCAGTAGGTGCCGGAATTCTAGATAACTATTTTTATGAATCATCATTTATTGAAGAACAAACCAGCCAGGCAGTTACCCAATTTAAAAACTATGTGGCGGATCACAATTTATTAATCCATGATCGGGAGCAAATGGCAAAATGGATTCGTAATGAGAAATATGTGAATATCAACATTTATCAAGAAGGGAATCTGTTATACGCGTTCAATGGCAATCGTTCTGCTTTCAGCAATGAAGATTATTTAACCGGTCCGATTATAATGGACGAACCGCTTTATGATATCGAATTTGCAGACGCCAACGCCAAAATGTACATCGAATGCTTCTTTGAGTATAAATACTATTATATTGTCACTTTCCTGGGTGTGGCGGTCTCTTTCATCTGTTTTCTATTCATTGTACTATTATTTCTCAACCATAAAACCTCCTATATTGGAATGCTCGAAAATGAAATAAAAATACTGGAAGGCGGCAACCTGGATTATCAGATTACCTTGCACGGAAATGATGAACTATCTTCATTGGCACAAAGCATTAATGAGATGAGAAAATCATTTATTGAAAGACTGGAAAATGAAGACATGGCCAGGCAGGCAAACAGAGAATTGGTTACTGCCATGTCTCATGATCTTAGAACACCCCTTACAGTGCTGGTGGGCTATTTGGATATTATCGAATATAAAAAATACCGGTCAGACGAAGATTTGCTACAATACATTCATAACAGCAGAGAGAAGGCGTATCAGATCAAACATCTTTCCGACAAACTCTTTGAATACTTTACGGTGTTCAATGCAAATGAGGAGGATTTCGAGCTGGAATCCTTTGATGGAATCCAGTTGATCGATCAATTAGTCGATGAGCAGCTTCTTCTATTGCAAAATAATGGATTTCAGTTTGAATTGGATGCCTGTGATACGCCTTTTCACATTAAAGTCAACTTACCCTCTATCCGGAGAGTTTTTGATAATATTTTTTCCAATATTACAAAGTATTCCGATCCGTCTAAGCCCGTTAAGATAAACTATTATGTTGAAAAC
Organism: Anaerovoracaceae bacterium; assembly: GCA_963676445.1. Lineage (GTDB taxonomy): Bacteria > Bacillota > Clostridia > Peptostreptococcales > Anaerovoracaceae > Anoxybacterium. Next base: position 4,034,892 of record OY781100.1, on the reverse strand, counting down.
CATCTGTTCTTTATCGATATTGAGAACAGTATCAATTATCATTTAAAAGCAGCAAACGGCACGGGAATTGGGATGAAAACATGTGAAAAAATAATCGAAAAACACGAAGGGAAAATAGCGGTTACAAAGACCAGAACAATTTATTCGGTTCACATCAGTCTGGTAATTTAGGAGGATATATATGGATTTGATGTTATTGCCTTTAAGCCTAAAAGATTTGGCAGATTACAAAAGAGATATGCAGGAGGCATTTCAAAAAGGAGCGGCAGCGGAGTTTTCAGATTTGGATGTGGAGATTCTTCCGGAAAAGGATATCGATGCGTCTTTATCTAAAAAAGGCGCCCTTGCCTATAAGGCAATCGTTGACGGAACAATGGCTGGCGGTGCAATCGTTGTCATCGATGAGGAAACGCAGCACAATCATCTTGATTTCCTGTATGTAAAATCCGGAACACAAAGCAAGGGCGTGGGACAGACGATGTGGAAAGAAATTGAGAGAATGCACCCTGAAACAAGGGTTTGGGAAACCATTACCCCATATTTCGAAAAGAGAAATGTTCATTTTTATGTGAACAGCTGCGGCTTTCACATAGTAGAATTCTTTAATCCCCAGCACAAAGATCCCAATACACCTGAAGATATGATAGGCGGGGATTATTTCTTCCGTTTCGAAAAGAAAATAAAGTAAAAACTGCAATGGCTACTCCCAAATACGTCCAAACTTCGACAAATAGATGAAGGTCATCGGCTAAAGCAATCATACTTCCTCTATATTCGTCTGGTTCATTCCACCTGTCAAACTAGAGTTGACAACCTAATCTACAGCACACCACATCATTTTGTTTTCAACAAATGATATATTCAGTATTTGATTATCGTGCATGTAAGCCAAATAGGACCGTATAGTGCTGCCAACAAGGACATTCTGATTAAAATCCATTGTCAAAGCGTATCTGTCAAATAATGCTTTCAAAATATCATCAAATGCAATCGGCTTGACACAAATCTCATTTAGCGCTTGAATGATTTCATCAACTTTGTCCAAGTTGATTTTCACCAGAGAGTGAATATCATTGGTTGGCTCTGCATGAGCGGGGACAAAACATTTCCCGGTCAGCTCGTTTATCATGTGCAGGCTGTCAATATATCCAGCGACATTGTACAAAAATGACACATGATATTTTTTAATAATCATTTCACTGTTCAAACTATCTGCCAGAAACCACACATCATCATCGGTTTTGAAAGCAGCCATGGAAAAGGAATGGCCATCAATTCGTAACATTTCCAAGCCCTTCGGAAGAACCTCCTCAGTTAACTCCTGTACATTACTAGGTTGCGCATTCAGAAATTTGTTACGAAGCTCTTTGCATGGATAACCGCCGTAAAGGAAAGATGGCTCCAGAACCGGAAACTGCGTAAAGGCAGTTTCTGTACCAACGGTATAAATTGCACAGTTGGTTCTCTGTTGTAAAAGGTTGTTTCCACCGATATGATCCGCATGCGAATGTGTATTCAGAATCATTTTCAGTGTCCAACCATTTGTTTCTAAAATCTTAAGCACCTTTTTCCCCGCGTCTTTATCGTTTCCACTGTCAATGAGGCAGACCTCAGACTCATTGAGTTTATAGATGCCCATTTTGGCCGGGCAGTTGATATAATAGCTTTTTTCACCGATCTGTATCAATTCATACACGGTTTTATCCCTCCTGATTGAGTCACATAATTTGAAAACCTCGAACGAAAGGCTATTTTTCTTTATCCTTTCGGGAGTTCTTCAAACTTTGGTACTTTTTCTAGATCATTATCCCAACTTGCTTTGTTGGCACAGAAGATGTGTCCTTGCGGTTTCATATGTATGTCACTGTCAATACATCCTGCGGGGACAACCAGTAGCTTTCCATCAAACTGTATATTTGGCAGTGCCGATCCGCAATTGGAGCAAAAGCTTTTTATATGACCTTCTGAACGGTAATTAAAGATTTTAGCTTGATCTTCACCAGACAGCCATCTTAACCTGGCTGTAGAAGAAAAGAGATTCGCCGCATGAGCTGACCCCGTATCCTTACGGCAACGCTCACAATGACAAAGATAGAAATTTTCAAATTCTCCTTCAATCTCAAAAGTGACTTCACCACAAAGGCATGATCCCTTATATTTCATAATCATCTCTCCTTTCTCTGCATTATAGCATTTTCATTCTTTTCTTATAGTCAGGCATGACACTCCCGATTTTGCGCCAGAAGGATCTGTCATGATTCATATGATAGATATGACAAAGTTCATGAACAACGATATAATCAATGAGCTCCACGGGTAACGTTACGATTAAATAATTGTAAGTAATCTCCTTTTTGGTATTGCAACTGCCCCAACGATTGCATATTTTATCTATTTTTATTGATCTGGGAGTTACTCCTAATAACTTTTGATAAATTTCCGTTCTTTCTTTCGTAACCTGCTTGCTCATCTTAACGTAGAACTTACTGATTTCATCTAATAACTCAGTTTCTGATAATAGCCCCTCTTCTGAAAACCGATCAAAAGAAATCACTTCAGCAAGAGGTCTCATTTCTCCCAAATATTTGATATATTGCTTCTCTACGTCTTTCAATTTAAGCCTCTAATATTTCCTTCCATTTCGCCAAAGACGCTTTGTCCTTTGTAACATTAGTAAAAGATAAATTCTTAAATTTGGCCAGCTGCTTTTTCATCTTGCTTGCCATTTTAAGAACGTCACCATTCTTCGTGGTGCTGCAGCCCTTAATGATTTCATACAAGGAAGCATCATTTATAATGAGTGTAATTTCTTCATCCTTGTATTCTTCCAGCTTTAGTAACATCGTAAGAATAGAATGCAATCCGACAATAGCCGGTTTTACATATTCTAAGTAAATCGATTCATTCTTAATAGGAATATCATCTTGAAACAAGCTGTATCGCACTTCAATATCTTCTCCCTCATATAACATTGGAAATGCCGCTAAATATACTTTTATCATTTTGAATTCTCCTATATTCCTTATTCTTTCTCCCAACTACAGATGCGCATTTTCATTTCCTCAATCCCTAGGATACCATATGCAAAGCCTTTTTTCACCAGCTCCTCCGGTAAGAATTCGTCGTACTTTTCAAATAGCGGAATCTCACCTTTATAGATCAGTTCCATTGGGTCAAGGGGTTGTTTTTCCATATCTCTCAAAACATTGAAAAAGTCTTCTCGTGTCGCCTTCATCTTGAACTGAATGAAATACGGTCTTGAGGAATCAAGGGCAGTGATGCCCAGATGAGGTGCACATTTTAGCTTGATAAATCTCTCCAGTGCCAAAAATGCATAGGAGCCAAGCCATGGAAACAGACACCACATATCACCGCCAAGACAGATGAGAGACTCTTCTGTCATATTGGAATTTCTAGCAGTATGCCTTGCCTCATCAAGCCTTATCACAGCGTTCTTCATCAGGTAAGGGTAGTCCACATCTTCACGCAGAACATCCCTCATTCTTTCTAGAACCTTTGTGTTAATATCTCCCGGACATTGTCCGAAATATGCAGGAACTTTTCCTTTCACCTGCTCACAATACACCAGATGACGCTTGTGATCAACCTCTTCAACAATCCAGACATGTCCGGCAAGGGCTATTTTTTCACCCACTGGCGGCGGCATGACGATTGTACCAAGCTCCTGGGAGTTGCTTCTCACCGTATATTCTTCATTTTCCTTAAACACAGCATAAAACTTATAGGAATTTGTTTGCCGTTCTCCGGCAAGGCCTACAATCAGCCCGCCTTCTTCCGTTCTCTGTATATGCTCAATGCTGATCAGATGCTTTAAGAATAGTTTATAATCGTCTTGCGTGATTCTATGGAAATAGCTCAAAGAAAGCACCCGGGAAGCAAGTCCTGCCGGAGACATTTCCCCGCTGGAGGCCAGTGTTGACATTGTCTGATGATACAGCAGGCTATAGGGAAGCCTGTCCAGCTTAGGAGGTTCAACCCATCGCTCCTGCACATAGAGTTGAACTAAGGCAACGCCCTGCAGCAACATCCAGGGAATCGTTGCCGGCAGCATTGCTCTTGCCTCAGGAACCTCTTCTCGAATCACAAACCACATTTCCGGCGGTAAATCACGTCTGCCGGTACGCCCCATTCTTTGCAGAAAGGAAGACACCATAAAAGGCGCATCAATCTGAAAGGCACGTTCTAACCGTCCGATATCTATTCCAAGCTCAAGAGTTGCTGTTGTGACAGTCGTCTGGTATTGTTCCTCATCCTTCATAACCGCTTCCGCAGTTTCCCTGTAGGAGGTTGACAGATTGCCATGATGGATTAAGAACCTGTCCGGCTCGTGTTTTGCTTCACAATACTGGCGGAGCGTTGTTGTAACTGCTTCACACTCTTCTCTTGAATTTACAAAGACAAGACATTTTTTACCCCTTGTATGTTCAAAGATATATCCCATACCGGGGTCGGCATTTTGAGGTGCAATATCTGTTTTCACATCCAAAACAGGCAAAGCTTCTTCTGCGGGCTTCGATCCCTGACCACGACGCTCCTCATTAGCAGTGTTGAAGAAATGCTCCATAGAAAGCCGCCATTTTGCACCTTTTGCTTCAATCTTTGGAATGACTGTTTCTCTCCCTGTGCCGGATGACAAAAAAGCGCCTGTGCTTTCCAGATCACCAATGGTTGCAGAAAGACCGATCCTTCTTGGATTGACTCCTGCCAGCTTGGAAAGTCTTTCGATCAAGCACAATGTCTGACCACCTCTGTCGCCACGCATGAGCGAGTGAACCTCATCAATTACAATAAATCTTAAATCGCCGAACAGCTTTGCCACATAAGAATGTTTGTGTAAAAGCAAAGCTTCCAAAGATTCGGGAGTAATCTGCAAAATACCTGATGGATTTTTTAAGAGTTTATTTTTGTGAGACTGTGCAACATCCCCATGCCAATGCCAAACAGGAATGTCTGCCTCCCTGCACAAATCGTTCAAACGCATGAACTGATCATTGATCAGCGCTTTTAGCGGCCCGATGTATATGGCCCCTACAGAGCTCGGCGGCTCTTCCTGAAAGAGTGTGAGGATCGGAAAAAATGCAGCTTCTGTTTTACCCGAAGCTGTTGATGCCGACAGTAGGACATTTTGATCTGTATTAAAAACAGCATCACCTGCAGCAACCTGGATTGCACGGAGCGCTTCCCAGTTATTCTGATAAATAAAATCCTGAATAAACGGTGCATATCGATTAAAAATATTCATATCTGTGTCCATGCCTCCAATCCTGGCACATTAGGAAGGCGCTGATTCATTTCGTACTTCCCTAAATCTCAAATTCCTCAAACTCTTTTTCCAGCACTTCATCATTGATTTGGGTCTTGGCAAACTCGAATTTTTCAGAACCGAAAAGCTCAGCAACATTAATATTTGGGTTTTGGTAGACGATATTCAGCAGCTCTATAAAATCACGAATCACCTCACGAGGTGTTATATTCGTTTCTGCACCGATTCTGCCGAATTCAATTTTAATAAAATTGATCATATCATCCTGGCTTAAGGCTTGGTCATAATCAAAGAGACCTGCATGAATATCGGCAAGCTTTTCAATCAGAACCAGCATTTCCTCATAAGTAAGAGGAGAGAGCTTGATTACCGGCGCAAGCACATCTTTTATGTTATCACGTCCGAAGCGGCCCTCTTCAAGTCGGGATTTTAATGCCTCGTAGCTAAAAACACCTCGTCTTGTATCCTCAATGCACTGAGGGGTACCACCCATTATGATGCCTAGATACCTGGCCTTTCCCTGAAGGGTATCATTATACATCATAAGGATTTTTTCATAGTTATACTGCCGAGTAATGCTGTTTGGAATCTTATAAATATTCACAAGCTCGTCGATCAGTATAAGAAGCCCGTTATATCCTGCTTTCTTAAGAAACATTGCAAAGATTTTGATATACTCGTACCAGTCATCGTCTGTAATGATAATATTAACACCAAGCTCCGACTTGGCTTCCGTCTTATTGACGTATTCACCTCGAAACCATTTTACGACCTTTGCTTTGCTTTCATCGTCTCCGCTTAGAAAGGATTTATAATATATAATTAGAAGTTTCGCAAAGTCAAAGCCATGCACCATTTCGTTCAGCGAACTGATCACTTCATATATTTTCTTTTCAACCAGCTTACTAAATTCACTGTCTTGAAAGGACAGCTCACTTTCAGCGGCGACTTCACTTTGGATGTTGCTGATCCACCGATCAAGGATCAGTGTCAGGGCCCCGCCTTCGGGTCTGGTTTTGGTAGACATATTCTGTATGAGTTCCTTATAGGTAGCCAGGCCCTGTCCTTTTGTTCCCTGCAACCGTCTTTCCGGTGAAAGGTCAGCATCTACAACTACAAAATTTTTATCCATAACATAACTACGAATTGTTTGCAGGAGAAAGCTTTTCCCACTGCCGTATTTACCTACAACAAAGCGAAACGATGCTCCCCCATCTGCAATAATATCAACATCGTGTAAAAGAGCATTAATTTCTGTTTCTCTGCCTACTGTGATATAGGGAAGGCCGATTCTTGGAACAACTCCGCCCTTCAATGAGTTTATAATTACAGTTGATATTCTTTTTGGAATTTTTATCACTACGCGAACCTCTCTGTTATAAAATAATTTCTTTCAACTCTGCCTCATAATCTTCAATCAATTCCGGCTTTTCACCCTCAAAGATGAGCACCGTATCGCAGAAGATATCTAAAAGCTTTTCGTTTATGGTATCAATAAGCACTGAAAGCATAAGCCCGTTTGATTTTACCAAATCACTATAATCTTTGCCATATAACAGGCATTTCATAAACTCATACTCTACGTTGCTTAAGTTGGCCGCATCTGCCCGGACTGCTGCCTCCGTCTGGGTTGCAGTATCTGCCCGGACTGCTGCCTCCGGCTGGGTTGCAGTATCTGCCCGGACTGCTGCCTCTGCCTGAGCGGCTGCCCCCAGTACTGTTACATTTTTATTTATACTATTTGATTCAGTGTCTTGGTTAGCTTCCGTTATTTCCTCAGAATCTGCAACAATCAGTTTGTTCTGCGTATCAAGGGCTGTCTTTCTGATATTCTGAAGCTTTGAAATATCAATTTCAATTTTTGGTGCAGCCTTTTTCTTCTTTTCTTCTAATAATTCCCCGGTTACTTTCCGGATAATTTCCTGATAAACCTGTTTGACCTTGTCCACTTTCAAGGTTGATTTAAAGTCATATTCTTGCCTCATTATGAAGTCTATCGTTTTCAAGAGTTCACCGATATGTTTGTTTTTATCTTTGAAGGAGATAAATCTTTCATATGTCCATTTACCATTTTTACATATATATTTACAAACATCATTTATCTCATAAACACAATCTTTATGCATTTCTTGGTCATAAAATACAGCCGAGTGAAACATCACATACTGATTCGCCATTATTTTACCGAAGAACTTCTCGCATATGCTGTTTTTACGTTTTTTATTATAATACTCTGTAAGTTCAGCGAAGACATCGTAAACTACATGTTTCACATCATCTGAATATAATTTGTAAAATCTCGACTTTTCAAGATTATAGGACGATAAAGAATTAAGTGCAGAAAAAATTTCGCTGGCACTATGAGCGTAACAATTGATCAAGGTTAAAATTGTACGATCAAAATGAATGTCAGAAAAGTCCTCAAGCAAGTGCTTATCCAGACCATTATATATTACATAGTCTTTTAGCCAGAGCTTCATATAATGGTTAATCTTAGGATCAATGTCCATATAGATCTGCCAGAAGTTTTTAATTTTATAAAAACCTTCCTCAGCAGAACTGACTCCGATTTTCATTAAAAGTTCATAAATATAAACAAAAACAAAAGAAAGTGACGTTTTATCTATTATCCCGTCACGGACTTTGGTTCGCCATGAAAAATATCCACGTAATTGTTGGTCAGTCATATACCGATAGGTAGGATAATAGCTTTTAAATTCACCGTTAAACTGGTAGTCATCCGTATAATCTTCCATGAATTTTCCTTGTTCATAAAAGATTTGATCAGCTGATGCATAAAAAAGAGAGCTTGACTTTGCTAAATTCCTCATTTCACGATACTTTGGCGGAGTAAAATTAGCCATCTGTGCTGCTGTTTTAAGGATAGGCTCATCCCTGTATATTTTAGATATAGTAGAATCATTATCTTTGTCTGTAAACTTTTTATTTATTGTATTTATCAGGCTCTGAATATCAGCCATAGGGACACCACCTTTGCACATATTATATCATCAGTGCAAACCGTTGCTCCGTTTTGCTACACACCGATACAATGAATGCCTTATCAAGCAAATTGCGTGAATTTGCTTCCTTGATTCGCATTTATTATATCAAAGTGGTGCTGAATTGACAATTTGATATTAAGGAAGGTAAAGAAAAGCAAGTATCCCTCAAAAGACGAATACTTGCACACTTAACTGGTTCCCTAACGTTTTGATTCTTACTTGCTGCGCAGGTTTAAATATCCAGCGCACGGTAGTATCCGGTTGTAACGGCATCAACAACACGGCCTGTCTTTATGCAGTCGCCTGTTTCAAACACGCGCGGCGCCGTGTTATAGAAGCTATCCGCAGCGTCGCGGTCCGCCTTCATACCTGCCGCGAGCAGGATGCTGTCTGCCTCAAAAGTAACCTCACCATCCGCAGTTTGGCAGACAAGTCCTTTCTCTGTAACAGCCTTTGCCTTGGTGCTTACATAAATCTTGATATTGCTGTCACGCATTGCGATTGCCATAGCAGTTTTGTGCATGAAGTAAGAATCCGGCGCCCAGTCTGCTTTCATATCAACAATCGTTACATCCTTTCCCAGGCTATTCAGATAAATGGCACATTCGCATCCAACAAGACCGCCGCCAAGGATAACTACCTTTTGTCCAAGGGCAAGCGTTGGGTGATGCAGCGCTTCAAGGCCAACCACTTTTGTATGATACATTCCAGGAATGGGCGGAACGATGGGCTTCGCGCCAATGGCTGTAAAAACAACGTCTGCATTTTCTGCCGCTGCCTGCTTCGCATTGAGCTCCGTATTCATGCGAATCTCAACGCCCGTATTTTCCAAACGTCTTTTCAAAACTTCTACAAAATGAAACATATCCTGTTTAAAGGGGATATACTGCTCCGAAAGAAGTTGTCCACCCAGTTCGCTGTTCTTCTCATACAGCGTAACCGAATGGCCGCGACTCGCCGCCGTAATCGCTGCCATCATGCCGCCGGGTCCGCCGCCAACGACGATAACCTTCTTTGGTGTTGTAGCCGGAAATTCCTGCTTATGCTGCAGTTCATTGCCAATCACCGGATTAAATGCACAGCAGAATGTTCTGTTTGTCAAATAATTAAAGAAGCAGGTATAGCAGCGGCAGCACCGCGTGATATCATCCGAATTCCCTGAAAATGCTTTCTCCGGGAAATACGGATCGCTAAGCGACTGACGCGCAACCTGCACGATATCTGCCTTTCCCGAAGCAATGATTTCTTCCATCATGTCCGGATTATTGATGCCGCCTAAGGTTGCCACCGGAGCTTTAACATGTTTTTTGATCTGTTCTGCAAGATGCACATTATATCCATGCTCGATAAACATAGACGGATGGGTATAGGTAAATACCTCCAGGTCTTCATGAACACCAGCCGATACATGAATAATATCAACTTTGCCATCCAGCATTTTCGCCATCTCAATGCCCTCTTCAATAGAGTATCCGCCTTTTGTATACTCTGCCCCGCTCATACGGAACTCAATGGGGAAATTTGGACCGACCGCTTCCCGTACTTTTTCAACTACCAACAGCGAAAAACGCATCCGGTTTTCCAGGCTGCCTCCCCATTGATCTGTTCTGCGATTCATCGACGGAGAACTAAACTGACCCAACAGCCATCCATGACCGCCGTGGATCAGCACCATGTCAAAGCCTGCTTCTTTTACCAGCTTGGCACCCTGGGCGAAACAATCCGCAACTCTGTAAATATCCTCATCGGTCATGCTGCGGACCGGAAGCCCTGCCGCATTCACCTCATCGTTGGGGCCAATTAAAGTGCCGTCCGCATTGCTGTGAGCACGAGCATTTCCAAATTTGCCTCCGTGGGCCAGCTCCATCACCGCCTTGCAGTTATGTCGGTGCATTGCGTTGGCCGCTTCCTTCAGTGATGGAAGGGACATGACATCATATAGTTTTATTTCTTTTGTGTGGGAACGCCCAATTGCATCCACAATACCAAGGCCAATGGCCACGCTTGCAAGTCCGCCTCGCCCACGGTTTTCATGAAAGGCGATGTCTTCCTGACGCATGTTGCAGTCCGCGTCTAATTCCGGATTCGACATCGGGGCACCAAAAATTCTGTTTTTAAACGTAACCCCGTTAATGGTAATCGGGCTTGCAAGATGAGGATAATACTTATTCTTCATCACTCTTATCTCCTTTTGTATCTGTACTTTGACAATCTCTTGACAATCCAAGTATATATCAATAAAATTAGATTAAAAAGCAGAGGAATCATTGTACTATCACAACAAAAAAGTTGTATGCAGAAGAGCCTTTTGCGCACGAAAAAGGAGAAGATATGACATTCAGACAAATGGAAGTGTTTATCGCCGTATGCAAATGCAAAAGTATTAGTAAAGCGTCTGCGGTATATCACGTATCCCAGCAAGGAATCTCCAAAATGATTCGTGAACTGGAAGCGGAACTGGGATGCCAACTGCTTTACAGAGATATCAACGGCGTATCCCCCACACCTTATGGTGCATATTTTCTAAATGAATGCCAGACGATTATAGAGAGAAAAAATCATATGTGCTCTCATATTGCTCAAATCAAGAATATTCCTAAGGAAACCATATTTCTTGGTATGGCCTTTGGGGTCGTTTCTGCCCTGCCTTATCAGTTGATCACCGATTTCGAGAATACCCATCCCAATGTAAAGATTGAGCATGCAGACCATACAGACTTTTATCTGGAAGAACTTGCGTTAAAAGATGAATTTGATTTTTGCATTACTACTGGTGTCATCGATTCAGACCAGTTTTCTGCTACACGTTTGCTTCAGGAAAAGGTATATTTGTGTATCCCAAAGGCACACGTATTATATCGAAAAAATAAGATTCAGATGGACGATTTGAAAGGCCAGCGGTATGCCATGTTTAGCGCACAATTCCATATCCGTCACAATTTTGTTGCCGCTTGTCAACGTGCAGGATTTGATCCGATCATTGATATAGCCTCCAGCGATTTCAACTCTTTAAAGGAAATTGCATTATATAATAATCTTCTGTTCGTTGTTCCGGCACATACCATCCGCCCGGACGATTCCGATCTCCGATATTATGAATTCCCGGACGAACGTTTTATCTGGGATGTGTACTTTGTAAAGAAAAAAAACAAAGTATTGACTGAAAATATGCTGGCATTTTATCGGCAACTGACCCATTGCCAACCAAAACCAGTGAGTTTGTGTTGCAACTGATGCCGCTAAATGCCGCTAATTCCCAAATCTTATCATTTAACCTTATCTTTTTCTATTAAACTGCGTGGCTTATGGTCGGTAACGTCAATAGTTGGACCTTACCGCTCCAACAGCCAAAATAGAAAAAATGAACTGCCTCAGGGACAGTCCAAAAACATGCTTTCCTTATAATCATGGATGAAAAACCATATTCACTACAAGCAGCTACTTTGGAAAATGGCAAGACACCAAATGAGAATCCGCTTTTTCTATCTCTTCAAGGGCAGGTGCTTCATATGCGCAGCGCTCCTCTTTGTAAATACATCGTGGATGAAAAGGACATCCCGAAGGAGGGTTTTGAGGGTTAGGTGCCTCTCCTTCCAGTATAATCCGGCTTTCTTGTCCACGCAGGGAAGGGTCCGGAACAGATACCGCAGAGAGCAGCGCTTCTGTGTAAGGATGTCTGGGCTTAGAAAGAAGACTTTCTGTTTCAGCTACCTCTACAAATTTTCCTAAATACATGACAGCCACCCGGTCTGCAATATAGCTGATAACATTTAAATCGTGGGTAATGATAATATAAGTCAAGTTAAGCTGATCGCGCAGGTCCTTAAGGAGATTCAGAATGCCAGCGGCTACTGAAACATCAAGTCCTGCGGTGGGTTCGTCGGCAATGATGACATCAGGGTGCAACGCCAATGCTCTGGCGATGCTGACACGCCGCGCCTGTCCTCCTGAAAGCTGATTGGGATACTTGTCGGCCTGTTCCATAGACAGTCCAACCATATGCAGCAGCTCCTGCACTTTCTTTTCTGGATTCCCGACTTTTCTGTTGTGAATGGCAAACGGCTCCAGCAGCAAGGATGCTACCTTCATTCGTGGACTAAGACTTGATATAGGGTCCTGAAATATCATCTGCATTTTTTCACGCATTGGTCTTATTTGCTGGAGAGGCAAATTGGTAATCTCGTTGCCGTTTACAGCAACTTTTCCCCCAGTGGGATTGTTTAACCTTAAAATGCTTCTTCCAGCAGTTGTTTTACCTGAACCTGATTCCCCAACCAAGGCAAGAATCTCTCCACGTGCAAGGGATATATCAATCCCGTCTACAGCGCGGACAACACCCCCTCTTTTTCCTTTCATTCGTTCCAGCAGCGAAGGCTTATTCTGGAAATAAACTTTTAGGTTGCTGGCCGAAAGAACAATGTCTTCCGTCGTTTGATTGATCGAGGAAAATTGATCGGATAATTGATCGCCATCTTGTTGACTGTCCGATGACATTCCGCCGATGCATTCGTCCCCCAATGGGAACTTGCACAGCACCTTTTGCTTACCAACCACTTTTCCTTCAGGTTTTTTTACAGTGCAGCAATCCTGTTTAAAGCTGCATCTTGGAGCAAAATTACAACCTTCCGGCAGTTCCAGCAAACTTGGAACCTTTCCCTCAATCGTCTGAAGGCGCCTAGACCGCATTTTTCTTGAGGGATGCGCCTGCAAAAGCGCATAGGTATAAGGATGCCGGGGAGCTTTAAAAATGCTGTGTACATCTCCAAATTCTACAATATCTCCAGCATACATTACTACTACCTTATCGCAAATCTGCGCCACTACGCCCAGGTCATGAGTAATATATAAAACAGAGGTTCCCAATTCTCTGATCAGTTTAAAGATTAAATCGTTGATCTGAGCCTCCAGCGTGACATCAAGAGCAGATGTCGGCTCATCGGCTATTAAAAGGGAGGGATTGGACAACAGCGCTATTGCAATCATAATTCTCTGCCGCATTCCGCCGGAAAACTGATGAGGATATGATTTGATTGTTTGAGCAATATTAGGAATTCCAACACGCTCCAGCATTTCAAACATACGCTCTCTCAATTGATTATCAGATTTTGATGATGTTTCGTTTTGAGCCTGAAGTGCTGTCATCATCTGCTGTTCAATGGTGAAGACCGGATTCAGACTAGCCATAGGATCTTGAAATATCATAGAAATCTCTTTGCCCCACAGTTTTTGAACGCCCCTATATTCAGGCGAAAGCACATCTTCACCTTTAAATAGAATGGAACCTCCTGTGATTTCGGCATTTGGGGCTAATAGACCGTTTACGGTATAAGCAAGGGTACTCTTACCGCAGCCGGACTCACCGACTACCCCTACAACTTCGCCCTTGTCTATTTCAAAATTTATATTGCGCAGTGTCGGTAAAATTCCAGCGCGGGTGTGATAACAAACCTCTAAGTTTTCGACCTTCAGTACATTTTCTGTCATTGTGGATTCTCCTTTCTATCGTTTCTCCTTTAGCTTCTTTCTTTCCCTGAAAGCTTTGGATCTAAAATGTCACGCAAGGTTTCACCAAAGATGGTAAATCCCAATGTTCCGATAGCCAGAGCTAAACTGGCAGCAATGATCGGCCACGGCGACTGACGAAAATAGGTGAATCCCTCATTCAGAATCACTCCCCAGGAGGGTTCAGGGGGACGCACACCCATACCGAGAAAGGAAAGTCCGGCTTCTGTAGTAATTACTGCAGGCAGGTCCATGGTCGCAAGAATAATTACCGATGGAATAATATTCGGGAAAATATGCCTTGCGATAATTCGCCAAGATTTGGCGCCAAGGGAACGCTCGGCATCAACATATACGTTTTCCTTTGCGGATAAAACCTGTGACCGGACGACACGGGCATACCCGGGAAAAAAAGTGATTCCCATTACAATTACAAGATTGACCTGAGACGGACCGAGCAAAGTCAGTATGACGAGAGCCAGTATAATCGAAGGAAGCGATTGCAGCGTATCAAGGATAAGGACAATGATATAGTCTGCATAACCCCCGTAATATCCTGCAAGAAGGCCAAGTAAAATGCCTGCCGTCAATGAAAGGATGATTGCAGGTATTGCAACCTCTAAGGCAATGCGGGTTCCAAAAATAATACGGGACAGCAAATCGCGCCCCAAGTGGTCCGTACCAATCAAATGTTGGGCAGAAGGGCCTTCAAGGCGATCAGGAATAAGCTGAGTCGTATAATCATAAGGCGCCATGATTGGAGCAAAAATTGCCGTAAGAAGCAGAATCGAAATAATGATAAAACCCACAACGCCAGCAGGCCTATGGAAGATTTCCAGAAATTTATTTGCAGTCAGAAACCGTTTCATTTACCTTCCCTCCTTTCCCATTTGAATGCGGGGGTCCAGTTTGGTATTTATAATATCGGCCAGCAAGTTCGCGGCTACAAACCATAATGCGATAACAAAAGATACGCCTTGCACAACCGGGTAATTTCGATCAGTAATAGCATGCATGATTAAGCTGCCCATACCGGGACGCGAGAAGATAATTTCAATAAAAACAGTACCTGCCAATAATTTTCCCAGGCCGACTCCAAGAACAGAAACGGTGGGAATCAGAGCATTTTTCAGTGCATATTTGTATAAAATGATATGATTTTTTATTCCCATTGATTTTGCCGCAGCAATATATGTCTCATTTAGAATCTCCAAAAGACTGGCACGGATCAAACGTGCAAGATATCCCACCCATGAGAGGGACAAAACGATCGTCGGAATAATGAGGTGCATGATATAATCCCAAATATCTCCAGAGACCCCAAGACCGATAACAGGAAAAATGTTGAGTTTTGCTGAAAATATAGTAAGAAACAACAAACCAACCACATAAGAAGGGATTGTTATAAATGATATCGACAAAACAGCCAGTATCCGGTCAAGCCAAGAGTTGGGATGAGTTGCGGAATAGATCCCTAACGGTATTCCCAGAAGGATCGCCAAGAATAAACTTGACATGGTTAGGATAACAGAATGAGGAAGCACATCAAATACCATATCGCTTATGGAGCGACCGGTAAAGACGTCGGTTCCCAAATCCCCGTGTAATATATTGATAAAGAAAGAAACGATTTGTTCTATGGGGGATTTATCCAAACCCATCTGCTCGTGTATTTTTTCAATCAGCTCCGGCGTTGCCCGGGGGCCCAAAACGGTTGTTGCGGGATCACCGGGTACGATATAAATCAGCAATGATAGGAAACTAATGAGCAGGATACAAACCAATGCCGTGCTGATCACACGTTTAATAATATAATTTAACATGAAAAGACCATCCTCAATCACATTTCTTCAAATGATTTGCAGCTGTACCGATTACTGTATACAGCTGCAAATTCATCTAATTTTTATTCTTTTTTCGTATCGCTTTGAAGGTACACTATTTACCTAAGCCAAAAAATTCAAATTGCAGTGCATTATTCGGAGATAGTGCAGGAGTAACCTTTGCGGGATTATAAGCAAAAAAGCTTTTCCCGTGAGTGATCCAGACCGCGATAACATCCTCGTCCATTAATTTCTGCATCTTTACATATGCATCCTGTCTTTCCTGGTCATCCATGGATGAAAGTGCTTGTTGATGCAGGTCATCAAACTCAGCATTGCGCCAGCGCATCCAGTTCCACACACCCACTTGGTCGGAAGTAAACCACATTGTAGCCCAGGAAGGGTCGGGCTGCATCTGATAAGCTGAACTGAACAACTCCATATCCAGTCCTTTATCACCTACACCTGCCTCCCAGTATGTTCCATATTCAAGCGGATTAATTTCCAGGTTAATGCCGATTTCTTTCAGGTTTTGTTGCGCTACCTCAGCCCATGCTCTGTATTCGGCCTCATCCACAATATCCATTCTGAGATCTAAAGTTTTAAGACCTGCCTTCTTCATATATTCCCTGGCTTTATCCAAATCCTGCTGATAAACAGGTGCATCTTTCCAGTTTCCAATCAAGCCGGGTGCAATCAAGCTTGCTTCCTGTTCAACCTGTCCATTGTAAGCAACTTCAAGAATATCAGGTACGTTTATCGCATAACGGATGGCTTTTCTGACATTGACATCGGCCAGTTTTGGATTTTCAACATTGATTCCAATCCATTTATAATCCAAATCAGGATTGCTTGTAAATTTAAAGTTTTTATCCTGCTCAAACTTTGAAACAGCATTTGGAGAGATTTCTCCAAAATCAATTTCCCCTGCCTGCAGAGCCAGCTCTGCTGACTGGTGGTCAGTGATAACAACAAAGTGTATTTCTTCCCATTCAGGAGCTTCGCCAAAGTAGTCAGGATTACGCTTCACAACGACTTCCTGATTCGGCTCCCAGCTTTCCAGATAATAAGGGCCTGTTCCTACGACTTCCGTGGTGAAATTGTCTAGTCCGACTTCCTCAACATAAGCCTTCGATACGATTGATCCGCTGTTGAGCGGCAGGGTTGTGGTCATCAAAGGTGCAAAGGTATCAGTAAGAATAATTTTTCCCTCATATTTGCCTAATACTTCAACATGATCAAGTTTCGCCCAGTCGTCTTTATAGGATGACGCAACTTCCGGATCAAGAAATCTTTCATAGGAGTATTTCACATCCTCTGCCGTTAATTCTCCGTATCCCTTATGGAACTGAACGCCCTCACGCAGCTTGAAGTAAATTTCTTTACCGTCCTCTGAAAATTCAAGTTTCTCAGCAAGATCATTCTGAGTTTCATAGCTGTTTGGACTGTACGTCACCAGACCACTGAACAATGTTGCTGAAACCACATCATCCCAGCGAGTATATCTGCGTGCCGGGTCCATATTTTTGATGTCGGCATTGATTCTGACTCTAAGAATTTTTGAATCCGATTCTTTTTGCGCATCGTCTCCGCCGCCACATCCGGCGAAGCTAACGATGAATCCTATTGAAAGAATAAATGCCAATAAAATTTTTAACTGTCTCATAACTTTAAAACTCTCCTCTTTCTTTCATAATTGATTTGTATAAAAATTATTTGATTCTAAAAAATCAGATTTTTAAGATTTCTGGGATACTGAGTAAAGCTTCTGCAACCGTCTCTGGTTACCAAAATGGTATCCGAATGCCGAAATCCGCCTACGCCCGGGACATAAATGCCAGGTTCGATCGTATAAACCATCCCTTCCTGGAGCACCAGCTCATTATCAAAGCGAAGATAAGGTTCTTCATGCTCTGATAATCCAAGTCCATGACCGATTCTATGCTGCACATAATCTCCGTAACCTGCCTCATCAATCACCTTGAAAGATGCAATGTCAACATCTTTTGCCTTCACGCCGGGCTTGACTGCTTCCATACCGGTTTTTTGTGCATCGATTGCCAGCTGTAATAACTTTTTTTGTTCCGAAGTCGGCTCTCCAATAAAAAAAGTACGCTCATCTTCTGCCCGGTATCCGTTAATCCATACCTGTTTGCTATGAACAACAATATCATTTTTCTGATATTTGCGGGTACTGGAATACAAATGCGGCATTGAGCTGCGTTCAATGCCCGAACAGGTCCAATTATCATACCCTACAATTTTATCCGGGAATTCTTTTGAAGCAGTTTCCAGCAGTTTTTGGTCTCCAAAGGAATCAAACTCCAATTCACTCATTCCTGGTCTCACATTTTCAAAAGAAGCGCGGAGTGCAATGTCAGCGAGACGGCCAGCCTGATCAAGCCAGTAAATCTCCTCTTCATCTTTCACGGCCCTCAAGTCAATCAAGTCCTGCCCAATATCTTTTATTTGAAAACCTTTGTCTTTCAGCGCAGCATAAACAGAAGCCGGTATGATATCCAATTCAAGACCCACCACGGCGTTTTTTGCCTCACCATCAAGGATACGGTTGAAAGGCTGCTGGTATACGATATCCAAATGGCTATTCTGTATTTTTTCATGATACACAAAAAACTCGTCAACCTTAGCATTGATAAGGGCATGATCCGCTTCTAACGCAGGTATTATGTATTGGGTTTTATCCTGATACACAAGCAGAAGGATCGGCCGGGTATAGGAGATCGCTCTGAATCCGCTCAAATAATACTCGTTGTCCGGTTCCCAAAAGATTGCCAGATCAATCCCTTTTTTTCTCATTCGGGCCCTTAAATTTTCCAGCCTCTTGTCTACGTATTTTTTTTCAATTGTTTGCATTTTAAGTTCCTTTCTTTCTATCGATTTATATTTTGGGAGGGTTTACACTTCAGCAACCTCCATGCCAAGATATTTCATAATAAAGCACAGTACATCCAACCGCCTTTCAACCTCTGCAGCAAGAGATATGCCTGGACCATGCCCGCCCTCCGCTACCTTGAGCAGGACGGGATTATTTGAGCTTGTAGCAAGCTGTAAAAGTGCAGCAAATTTTCGCCCGTTCCATGCTTGACAACGGATATCATGTTTCCCCGATAAAATGAAGGTAGCCGGATATGCGGTTCCGTTCGCAACATTGTGAACAGGAGAATATGACATTAGCATATCATGCATCTCCAACTCGTCGGGGTCTCCATATTCCTCCTTATAGGAAGATAAATACGGGTCCTGAAGCGCCCTTATCATATCGGTTAGAGGAACTTCAGAAACAACTGCTTGAAACAAATCAGGCCGTTGTGTAACAGCAGCAGCAGTCAACAGGCCACCGTTGCTGGCTCCCATAGCAGCTAATTGACGGGTAGTTGTCAATCCCTTTGAGATTAAATACTCAGCAGCAGCGTAAAGATCATTGAACGTATTTTGCTTCTTTTCTCTTCGTCCGTTTTGCCACCAGCTTCTGCCCAGCTCACACCCGCCGCGTAAACATGCAAATGCATAGATTCCTCCAGATTCTACAAATGGAAGAACGCAGGTTCTACCTTCGCCTATGTAAGAAGGAGCGATATTTAGATTCCATCCTCCATAGCCGTGAAGCAGAACGTTATGAGAGCAACTAAAATCCGTGCTTTTTTTATAGACTAAATACATCGGTACTTCTATACCATCCATGGAAGGATAAAAAACCTCTTCCACCGTTAAATGTGATAAATCCAAATTGTTTTCTTGGCCGACAGCTTCCAGTAATCCTGATTCCAAATCATACTTGTAGACCCGGGAAGGCTCCAAAAAAGTGGTATAGCAAAAGTAGACGTTCTTCTCATTCACAGAAAATGGGCTGCTGTCAGGTGCACCGGGAATCTCAATCAGCCCAAACCCGGGTAATTCGACAAGCTTTTCATCTCGTTTTTCAATGGATATAATACGAAGTCTTGAATAGGCATTATAAAGCTCACTGATGACGATGTGATCATCAACTATCGCAAACTGTTGTAAAACCGCCTGGCTTTCAGGCACAATCTCCATCCATGTACTTCGATCATCGGCAGTCTCCATGGGAATGGAGACAATTCTTCCCCGGTCGGCACCATTTGTTGTCAACACATAGTAACAACTATTATAAAAATGCCCATAGGACTCCCCCTCCAGTTCGTTCAGAAAGGGTTTCCATCCCGCTTCGCTCATACGGTCTTTGTAAAATGCGGTGCAAGGCTTTTCCCAGCTGCGGTTAACCGTAAGATACCTACCGCATGGAGAAACTTGTGGTGAAACATAAGGATCAAAGAGCCTTACCGCCTCAGCCTCTGACGCTATGCCGCAACCCAGTTGGTGAAAAAACACCCATTTTTCCGCATTTTCTAAATCGGAAGCAATTCCTCCGCTGTAGTAAAATCCACTGGAATCAGGCAGCCAGCTGATGCGACAAAAAGAGGTGAAGGGGATACGTTCCGGCAAGACTGTTCCTGTAGATGTTTCTATGATATGTAAAAGACTTTGCTCATCCCCGTGTCGGGAGATTCCATAAGCAACATATTCACCATCAGGAGATGGATAAAACCAGTCCAAATCGGTATCTGCTTCCATAGCGTTGGGGTTCACCAAGATTTCTTGTATACCCGAAGTATGGTTCATCGCAAAAAGTACGGTATGTTGTTCCTCTTTCAATCTTCCGATATAAAAAACTTTGTTCTTGCAAAAAATTGGAAGGGATGATCCAAAAGGATGATCCGTTTCATTGTACGACATTCCTCTGTAAATCGCCTGCCGCAGAGCCTCGCGCCCATGCCACCCTCCCAAGTGATCATCCGTTACTGAATTTTGCTGTTGCTCCCACAGATGTACTTCAGGAGTATCCATTTCAAGCCAGCGGCAATGATCCTCTCCTAACGTTCCGTGAGGATACTCTACTAGTTGTTTTTTTAGATTCATATTTTCCTCGTCATTGTGTGAATTAGCTTAAGAAACAAACAACTTCATTTTTGTATGAAGTTGTTACTTACTATAACACAATTAAGCGGTTTTGTAAAAAGTTAAATTCAAAAAGCAATTAAACCTTTAAGATATTGTCTATAAAGGCTTTCATAATTTATTACCCATAATGGATACAACATCAAACATGAAAAAGGCTAATAATACATCCCAAAGAAAAATCACAATGAACTTTGACAGTACCACATAAAGCTTGGATACTGGCTGCACAAGTAATTCGCTGATCGCTTTTCTGAAAGACAAAAAGGTGCCCGCCAAAAGACGAGAACCTTTTTGTAATCATTATGGTCAATTTGACCATTTGATCAATACACCGACTTTTTATTGTATTTCTGTCTATTCAGTAACGGTAATTTCCTGTATCCACTGTACCCCGTCGCTGTTTCGAGTAATTGTTAAATAGTAGGTACCTTCTACTCCTGAAAATTCTGATATCGTAATTGTAGAACTGGAGCCAGTATTCATTACCGTTGCACAGGATGAATTTCCTCCATCTGTAAAATCATAACTGAAATCCGTACCGTCATCGATTACTAGATCTGATTGTACATCCTCATTACGATTGTCAAAAAGTGTCTCTACGATAAAACTTCCTCCGCCTGCGCTTGCGCTAAAGGTTGTGGTATCCAGCCCAATGACAGGATCTGTCGTTACCGTGAGATTCACGTCCCATTCATAACCATCTGAATCTCTATAAATCGCCAGATCAAATTCATTCTGCACATTAGTAATAGCTGAAAGGTTTGTTATCTCAATATCTGCACCTGATTTTGCCAAGGTGACATTTTGAATATCTCCTTCATAACCATCTCGAACTTTCATTACAAAAGCTGTGCCATCATCTGCAATAAAATTACTCAGCTCATCATTTCCATCTTCATCATATAATTCTGATATGGTAATGGTTGCACTGCTGTCCATATTGCTGAATGAAGCGAATCTCGGTGTGATCACAGGCGCTGCTCTGAGACTCCATGTTATTTCCTGATTAGCCATATCCTGTGTATTTTTTACCGCTCCTGCAGGAATTGTAATAATATACTCGTTTCCGCTATGAGCGAGGGAATCATGTGTAATGCTTAACGTGACACTATCCGTAAAGCTTGCTGCCACATTTCCAACAGAGTCATGCCAAACGGGGCATTCAATAGTTATACCGCTTAAATCAACTGCTGTCACAGCTTGATCAAACTCTGCAGTCATGCTCGTTATCGATGTCGGCACGACTGCATTGTCTGCCGGTGTTAATGATACAAGTACCGGTATTGTCGCTTCGGCAGGAGTATTCGCTTCAATGCTTGGACTCGCGCTGAAAGTATACGTTGGAACTTCTGTATAAGGTGCGTTTACCGTTCCGTTATTGCTAAGCACAACACTGACGGGAATATCTTCTTCAGAGGAACGGTCGGTATCCCCTTCCGCAACAGTATAAGTAAATTGATAAGTACTGTCTCCGTTATCAACAAATGTATCTGTTACATCCACTTCATTCACAAGGACTTCTTCAGCAGTGTATCCAGAAGCATCCGCAACGACAGTTACACTCATAACGGCACCTACTTTATTGACAGCTCCTGCATAAAGCGCTACATCACTTATAACAGGCGCTGTAATTTCTTCACTCGAGGCTGCGGTTATGGATGCCGTTGCTACCGTTGTGCCATATTCCACAGTTACAGTATCTCCATTGTTAACATCTACCAGCAGGCACGGCGGTACCGCTCCGGAATCCGATGCGATTCCTACAACCTGGAAGGAACCTTTAAACCAATCTTCTGCATCTTTATCAATACTGATTATAATGCCATCCGTATCTGCTTCAGATTTTGCAGTCACAGTAATTGTTGATTCAAGAATATCGATACCATCGATTCTGATATAGATCAGATCTCCCGGTGCAAAGGTTGATGTATTTACCGAATACTCGGAATCTGAGCAAAGCATGGAAGGATTCTCCGTTCGGAACGTGCAGGTTGTTTCCGAAATCGCATTATCTGATGCATCTTCTAAATTGTTCACCGCGATCATATAATCCGCATTTTCCAACAACTGTTCCATGCCACCATCATCAGGGTTAAGCGTTATGCTAGTTTTTTCAGCATTTACTGTTGCCGTATAAGCGATTTCAATCGGAGTATCTTCCATAGCGATCACAGATACAATCTCATTGTCCGATGCCAAGTCAGCATCTGTCAATTCGCTGTCATCAAGCTTTCTGACCGGCTCATCGAAAGTAATCACAATTTGCTGATGCACCGATACTCCGATCTCTCCGTCTGCAATGTTAAAGGTTACAGTCGGCGAGGAAGTATCATGAGTGCCTTCCGCCGCGATAACGCCGGTTGCTTCGCTCACAACTTCAACTCCAGTTCCTCTGCTATTGACCGGTACAACTTTTACTTTAATCACCTTGCCTTCATCTGCCGAAACCAAGGTATAGCTATTTGTTGTTGAAGCTGCCTGCACTTCGGTCTCATTGGATACGCCATCCGCATCATATCTGTAGAACGCATAGGTCGTTCCTGCTTCTGCATCTCCATCTGCATCATAATATCCAGAGGCTGCCGTCAGAGTATCTCCAACTTGTTCCGTACCGCTTAACGTTGCCGCTGCTGTTGGAAGAAGATCAGCCGTTCCACTGCTGATAACAACGTCTTCTGACGGCAAAGACAGATTTCCCGCCGCATCCTGCGCATAGACAAGATATGTGCCATCTGCTGCAGCACTAACCCCCGATTCAAATGCTTGATTTGCAACCACAGGTCCTGCTTCTAACCCGTAGCCTGCATCGACTGCGCTCAGCAGATCATCTTCGGTTGCATAATTGTTATAATTTACAGCCTGGGATTTATCTACCATAAACAAACTGCCGTTTTCAGTGCTCGTCACCGACAAGATTGTGTAATCCCCTTCTTTCGCTCTTACTTCACTTAGTATCGGAGCGATCGTATCCGGATTTGTAATCGTAATATCAGAGGATGGACTGGAGATCAGATTGAATTGATCTACCGCATATACCACATACGTGCCGGTCTGCATTTCATCTGTAGGTATGCTCGCCTGAACATTTGCCGTACAAGCAGCGGTACGTCCGCAGCCGTCTAAAACTGCGCTGTCTAAATCACTTACAGTTGCATATCCGTTATATTCCCCAGCTTCATTCTTATCTACCAGATACAATGTTCCATCTTTATCACTGGTTGCTTCTAATGAGTTGGGGACCGTTTCACTGGATTCTGCATTAATAACTGTCGGATTAGCAATTTCCTCTACTTCAGTCACTTTTATTTTTCCATCACTGTTATCCGTGTAAACAGCGTAAAAGATGCCATTCCTATTTACAATTGATACAATCGTTCCATTCACATTAATCTCACTGCCTGACTCATTGTAAATAGTCGAAATGCCATTATAATGAGTCTGCATATATGAGCTGCTTATGCCGCCAACAACCGTATTCGTTCCATCTGTAGCCACAGAACTAGCATAGGAACCTGCTGCAAGGCTGCGGATATTTACGAAGTTAATGTTACTGTCCGCAACCGTCAACTCTGAAGTTCTGAACCCAGTTTGTTTGTAAAGTGCAACAACTTTATCTCCATTTGCTGTCAAGTCGTAAAGATCAAATATATCTGAGGTTGATGTTGTAGTCGTACCCGTTCCGAGGTTTGATTTCACCGAAACAGAGTATGTTCTATCCGTGTATGTACTTCTGTAATAGGAATAGCTATGCGTCATAATGAAATAATTACCATTCGCATCTACCGCAATACGAGAACCTTTATTAAAGTACTCACCCATATAATCTGAGCCGCCTAAATTCTCATAATACCCATCAAAGACAACACTGTTCGTAAAAGTGCCCGAACTATTTGTAGCATACATAATATCGGGTTTATTCGTATACCAGAACGTATTCCCATCTGTATCCGTATAAGTAATGTGCGCAACTCCGTTACCATCTACAGCAATATCCGGCTTGGAACACGTCCCGCCATTATTAGACGCAATCAGTACTTCTGTCGTCCAAGAACTTCCGTCATGCATCCGGTACCCAATTTTACCTGCGGTTGCATAAACAATATGCGGATTATCCAGACTATCAATTGCCAGTCTTGCAGAGTCTCCTGCTCCAACAAGTTCTTCCACGCCCCAGCTGCTGCTATCATACTCGTTATAATAGACTTTTCCGTCTCTTACATAAACAGTCCCCGTAAAATCACTTCCTGTTGCTGCATCACATATGTCTCCGGTGGCTCCTGCATCCGCAGGCACAGCGCCTACCGCTACCGTAACGGTGACATTTGCCGTGCTGTCAGCCGTTCCGTCATTTGCTTTTACCACAATCGTGACAGTTTGCCCTGCCTGGGCCGCATCCGGTACATATGTCAATGCTCCTGTTGCCGTGTTGATTGTCACGTCACTGTTTACATCCGAAGTACTTTCATCCTGTGCCAAAACCACTGCATAGGTCAGGGTGTCGGAATCTGCATCGCTAAACCATCCCGATACGTCGGCCGTATAGGATACTGCTGTTGTCGTTCCGTCATTGGACGCCGGAGTTGCGTTTCCCGTCTGGGTCTCCTGTCCCGTCGCAACGGTCGGCGCATTATTTGGTGCGGCCTCAATCACAATGTTGAAGGTATCGGTTACACTTCCTCCATTTCCATCGCTTGCCGTTACCACGACGCTCGTCAAGCCTTCTGCTGTCGGTGTACCGCTGAAGGTTCTTGTTCCTGCTGTAAATGTGATTCCGTCAGGCAGCGGCGCTGCGCTGTAGACAAGCGAATCTCCGTCTAAATCATCAAAGATGCTTTCATCGAATCCATAGCTGAACGCTTCTCCTACCGTTCCGCTTTGATCCGGTATCGGAGTTGCCACTGTCGGATTATCGTTGATTGCGTTGACAGTCACAGTTACCGTCCCTGTATCGCTTCCGCCTTTTCCGTCACTTATGTCATATGTAAAGGAATCCGACCCGTTGAAGTTTGCATCCGGCGCATATCTCAAGCTGCTTCCTTCCTGAGATACGGTTCCGTTTCCTCCCTGTCCAAAGCCGCTTACTGACAATGTATCGCTGTCGGCATCCGTGTCATTTGAGAGTACATCGATCAATACCGTTCCGTCTTCATCTACGTTTGCCGTATCATTTATTGCTGCCGGTGCATTGTTTGCATCCGCAGGCACAGCGCCTACCGCTACCGTAACGGTGACATTTGCCGTGCTGTCAGCTGTTCCGTCATTTGCTTTTACCACAATCGTGACAGTTTGCCCTGCCTGGGCCGCATCCGGTACATATGTCAATGCTCCTGTCGCCGTGTTGATTGTGACGTCACTGTTTACATCTGAAGTACTTTCATCCTGTGCCGAAACCACTGCATAGATCAGGGTGTCGGAATCCGCATCGCTAAACCATCCTGATGCGTCGGCCGTATAGGATACTGCCGTTGTCGTTCCGTCATTGGACGCCGGAGTTGCGTTTCCCGTCTGGGTCTCCTGTCCCGTCGCAACGGTCGGCGCATTATTTGGTGCGGCCTCAATCACAATGTTGAAGGTATCGGTTACACTTCCTCCATTTCCATCGCTTGCCGTTACCACGACGCTCGTCAAGCCTTCTGCTGTCGGTGTACCGCTGAAGGTTCTTGTTCCTGCTGTAAACGTGATTCCGTCAGGCAGCGGCGCTGCGCTGTAGACAAGCGAATCTCCGTCTAAATCATCAAAGATGCTTTCATCGAATCCATAGCTGAACGCTTCTCCTACCGTTCCGCTTTGATCCGGTATCGGAGTTGCCACTGTCGGATTATCGTTGATTGCGTTGACAGTCACAGTTACCGTCCCTGTATCGCTTCCGCCTTTTCCGTCACTTATGTCATACGTAAAGGAATCCGACCCGTTGAAGTCTGCATCCGGCGCATATCTCAAGCTGCTTCCTTCCTGAGATACGGTTCCGTTTCCTCCCTGTCCAAAGCCGCTTACTGACAATGTATCGCTGTCGGCATCTGTGTCATTTGAGAGTACATCGATCAATACCGTTCCGTCTTCATCTACGCTTGTTGTATCATTTGTTGCTGCCGGTGCGTTGTTTGCATCCGCAGGCACAGCGCCTACCGCTACCGTAACGGTGACATTTGCCGTGCTGTCAACCGTTCCGTCATTTGCTTTTACCACAATCGTGACAGTTTGCCCTGCCTGGGCCGCATCCGGTACATATGTCAATGCTCCTGTCGCCGTGTTGATTGTGACGTCACTGTTTACATCCGAAGTACTTTCATCCTGTGCCGAAACCACTGCATAGGTCAGGGTGTCGGAATCTGCATCGCTAAACCATCCCGATACGTCGGCCGTATAGGATACTGCTGTTGTCGTTCCGTCATTGGACGCCGGAGTTGCGTTTCCCGTCTGGGTCTCCTGTCCCGTCGCAACGGTCGGCGCATTATTTGGTGCGGCCTCAATCACAATGTTGAAGGTATCGGTTACACTTCCTCCATTTCCATCGCTTGCCGTTACCACGACGCTCGTCAAGCCTTCTGCTGTCGGTGTACCGCTGAAGGTTCTTGTTCCTGCTGTAAACGTGATTCCGTCAGGCAGCGGCGCTGCGCTGTAGACAAGCGAATCTCCGTCTAAATCATCAAAGATGCTTTCATCGAATCCATAGCTGAACGCTTCTCCTACCGTTCCGCTTTGATCCGGTATCGGAGTTGCCACTGTCGGATTATCGTTGATTGCGTTGACAGTCACAGTTACCGTCCCTGTATCGCTTCCGCCTTTTCCGTCACTTATGTCATACGTAAAGGAATCCGACCCGTTGAAGTCTGCATCCGGCGCATATCTCAGGCTGTCTCCTTCCTGAGATACCGTTCCGTTTCCTCCCTGTCCAAATCCGCTTACTGACAATGTATCGCTGTCGGCATCTGTGTCATTTGAGAGTACATCGATCAATACCGTTCCGTCTTCATCTACGCTTGCCGTATCATTTATTGCTGCCGGTGCGTTGTTTGCATCCGCAGGCACAGCGCCTACCGCTACCGTAACGGTGACATTTGCCGTGCTGTCAGCTGTTCCGTCATTTGCTTTTACCACAATCGTGACAGTTTGCCCTGCCTGGGCCGCATCCGGTACATATGTCAATGCTCCTGTCGCCGTGTTGATTGTGACGTCACTGTTTACATCTGAAGTACTTTCATCCTGTGCCGAAACCACTGCATAGGTCAGGGTGTCGGAATCCGCATCGCTAAACCATCCTGATGCGTCGGCCGTATAGGATACTGCCGTTGTCGTTCCGTCATTGGACGCCGGAGTTGCGTTTCCCGTCTGGGTCTCCTGTCCCGTCGCAACGGTCGGCGCATTATTTGGTGCGGCCTCAATCACAATGTTGAAGGTATCGGTTACACTTCCTCCATTTCCATCGCTTGCCGTTACCACGACGCTCGTCAAGCCTTCTGCTGTCGGTGTACCGCTGAAGGTTCTTGTTCCTGCTGTAAATGTGATTCCGTCAGGCAGCGGCGCTGCGCTGTAGACAAGCGAATCTCCGTCTAAATCATCAAAGATGCTTTCATCGAATCCATAGCTGAACGCTTCTCCTACCGTTCCGCTTTGATCCGGTATCGGAGTTGCCACTGTCGGATTATCGTTGATTGCGTTGACAGTCACAGTTACCGTCCCTGTATCGCTTCCGCCTTTTCCGTCACTTATGTCATACGTAAAGGAATCCGACCCGTTGAAGTCTGCATCCGGCGCATATCTCAGGCTGTCTCCTTCCTGAGATACCGTTCCGTTTCCTCCCTGTCCAAATCCGCTTACTGACAATGTATCGCTGTCGGCATCTGTGTCATTTGAGAGTACATCGATCAATACCGTTCCGTCTTCATCTACGTTTGTTGTATCATTTGTTGCAATAGGTGCCGTGTTCGAATCTGTTGGCGTACTGCCTCCGCCACTTCCCCCGGAACTGCTTCCGCCGCTTCCACCAGAACTGCTTCCTGCTGCTTCATCTCCTGTATAGGTTTTTCCTCCGACAATAGCTTTATCTACATCTTTGTTAAGATTAATATCATCAATTTTTTGCTCAATCTTAACATTGTCTGAATTTATTTGAGCTTTTTTGATTGATCCAGTACCACTTATATTTGTTTTGGCGTTGATATTAGCCTTTGCTATCGTCGCATCTTTATCAACTTTCACATTGGAATTTTTAGCCTGCTCACTAATTGTCAAGTTTTGAATATTTCCAGATGCCAGGCTCAACTTAATATTTGGCAAATCAATTTCAACATTACCAAACTCTCCTATAAAAACAACTTCTTCATCTTCCGGCACACGAACCTGGCATTTTCCAAATCCATCACCTGAGATTTCTTCTTCTTCCAGTTTTGCGCTGGATAGTAGGACAACATCATTTACGTTGGTTTTGCCCTTTGCCAATAAACGAACAGTTTCCGTTTTTGTATTTACCATAACCACGTTTAAGTTGGAGTTAATAATGACAATACTGTTTGGTCCTCCTCCTTTTATTATAGTCTCGCCGTCAACAGTGATATTCTCTAAAGATACTTCACCATCTCCGATTCCCTCTGTTAAATACAAGTTCCCTTTAATATGTAAATTAGACAGACTGACACCGGTACAGCCTACCGTTACATTTCCATCTACCGTTTGAACGGGTTCATCTTTCCCATAATTTCCGGGAGCATTAAAAACGCTTCCTGCAATACGGCTGATCAGCACGACAGCCTCTGCACGGGAGATATTGCTTAACGGCTTAAAGGTATTATCGTTATATCCTTTCATATAGCCGTCATCTGCTACTGCTTTAATATAATTCAGCGCCCACCCGGAGATATCATCCCTATCAGAAAATTTAAGGCTGCCCTCTGACAAGTTTTCTTCTATTTCATGGATTCTAGCGATGATAGCCGCGGCTTCCTGCCGTGTGATGAATTTATCCGGATTGAAATTTCCGTCACTGCTGCCTTTAACATAGCCGATGCGGCTTGCTTTGGCGACCTCATCATAATACCAATCGCCTTCCTTTACATCCTTAAAGGCGATTTTATCTTTTTGAGAAAATCCGAATAAGGAATTCACAATTTTAATAAATTCTGATCTTTTAATGTAATTATCAGGTTGAAATGAGTTGTTTCCATACCCGTTAATAAACCCTTCTTCCACATATTTGACAATTTCTTTTTGAGCCCAATGCTTATCAAGATCAGACATGCTGCTTGCTTCAGGCTCACTTGGCAACGCAAATGCAGAGAAATGAATCGCATTTGTTATCCAAAAAAGAAAAGTCAAAAGCAGAACTCTTTTTTTTCGAAACATATTGCACCCTCCAAACAATAGATTTAAAATTATAAAATACACTTTATTTCATTGTACCTTATCTTTCTAAACCACCACTAAACGACAAATCTGTTGAGAGCATGCCCTTATAACCAGCAAAGAAACTGCCTTTTCAGACAGTTTCCTTAATCTTTTTCATGATTCGCGTTATGTTGGGGCTTGGTTCTATTCCAAGTTCTTTTTTTAACTTCTTTTTATATTCATTATAGTGCTTGACAGCGGAGTACTGATCTCCCAATATGATGTATTTTTTTATCAATCGTTCATTAAACTCACCGTAAAGCGGTTCGAACTTCAATCCATTTTTTAACAATTCGATTGATTTCTCGAATTGATTGAGACGATTGTAGTAATTTGTCACACTTAAAATCAATTGTACATGCTTCTCCCTGAGAAATAATTTACGGCCTTCTGCCCATGTATAATCATTCCCTTTAAAATAATCCCCCTGATAAAGCCGAATTGCCTGTTCCCATTTTTCAATAGTTCTGATGCTCATCTTGTCCTCCAGCGATATCGCTGACATAAATTCAAAGTAATCACAATATACCGAGCGCATCAAAAGTTTGTACTTATCTTTATTCCGTTCTACTTCAATTATAAAATCATGTTTCAATAAAGCTTTTTTCATATAGTAAAGATTCGCATTAAAATTATCAATTGCTTTGTCCCCATCAAATTCTGCCCATATCTGATCAATAATTTCACTTCTTGCGATTTCTTTCCCATGATGATGAATAAAAAAAGCCAAAAGTTCTTCCGCCTTAGCAGTACGAAATTCAACCTTCACATCCTTATTCATCACTTTAAATTTATCAAAGCAATAAATTTTATTGCTTTCAGTTCCGATTCTAATATCCTTTTTTTCAATGATCCGATCAAGGGTTTGAGCCACCTTTTCTTTATCGATAGGCTTCATCAGGTAGTCCATTGCATCCAGTCGAAATGCCTCGACCGCATATTTGCTGTACGCTGTAATGAATACAACCGCAATATTTTTATCGATCTCCATTATTTTTTGGGACAGCTTCATACCATTCATATCAGGCATTTCAATATCAAGAAAAACCGCATCGACAATCGTATTCTTCACCGCTTTTACAGCAGCGGCAGCATTTGTGAATGTTCCTTTTATCTCGACAACGCCACTGTTTTGCAGCAGCCTTGCCAATTTTTCTACCGAAGGCTGTTCATCATCCACAATGATTGCTCGTATCAATCCTTTTCACCTCCCTCAGATATTGTAAAGGAGACCGTCGTCCCTTTATTTCGCTCACTGTTTATCTGTAAACCAGTTCCATATAACTTTCTAATCCTCAAATCAATATTCTTAAGCCCGACTCCTTCGGTTTTACGCTCTGAAAGAAGTCTTTCCAACCTATCAGCTTTGATCCCGATACCGTCATCCTTCACAGCGATTGTCACGCCGTCTTCTGTTTTACTAACAGAGATTGTAACGACTCCCATTCCTTTTTTCTTTCTCAGCCCATGATGAATCGCATTCTCGACCAATGGCTGTATCGATAAAGGGGGAATCTGCATTTTTATGTCATGATCTATATCAAAAATAATCTCAATACTAGCGCCAAAACGGGCTTTTTCTATTTCAATAAATGCGTTCACTAAGATTAATTCCTTCTCTATAGGAATAAACATCTCCAGATTATCAAAATCAAAACTATTTCTCAAGTATGTAGCCAGTGAATTGATTAGCTGCTCTGCCCTCTTTGGGTTGGTATCACAAAAGTTGGAGATAGTATTAAGCGCATTAAATAAGAAATGCGGTTTTATTTGCGCCTGTAAAAAAGCGGTTTCAGCCGCTCTTGCCTGTAAGACAGACTTTTTTAAGTGAACCAGGGTTTCCACCCTTGCAAGTAATTCTCTTGCCTCAACAGGTTTGGGCAGATAATCATTTGCTCCCGCCTCAAAACCCATAACGTTGTCTTCCACATTGACTTTGGCTGTTAACATTAAAATCGGCAAGTCAAAGCAGGAGTTATTTTCTCTGATTTTCCGGCAGATTTCATATCCTGAAATTTCAGGCATCATCACATCCAGGATAACCAAAGAAAGATCCTTGTTTTTTTCTACTACTTCAAGTGCTGCGAAGCCATTACTTACCGCTGAGATTGTATACCCTTTCATTTTTAGAATTGATGAAGCCGAGTATAAGTTAAGAACTTCATCATCCACAATAAGGACATGTTCCGCCGTTCCTGCGATTTGAAACGATGCTGATTGTTCGTTCAAAGTTATGGGAGGATTCATTTTTAATACGATATTTTGGTTTCCTTCTATAGCATGCCCATCAACTGAAGGCAGAGTAAAATAGACGTTGGTCCCTTTTCCAACAACAGATGAAATCCATATCTTTCCATTATGCAATTCAACCAAATGCTTTGTTATCGACAACCCAAGTCCGGTCCCACCATGTCTGCGGGTCGCAGCAGTATCTACTTGTTCAAAAGATCGAAACACATCATCATATTTTTCCTGAGGTATCCCCAGTCCTGTATCCTGAATGCAAAATGTCACTTCGTCATTAGTTGCATAGGCAGATATCTTGACATATCCATTTTCAGTAAATTTCAGCGCATTTCCCACTAGATTATAAATGATTTGAGCAAAGCGGTTCTCATCTGCAAATACACAGGGCAAGCTCTCATCAATTGTGTTTATAATGTTGATATTTTCTGAGTTCACGGAGTGTTTCAGGATCATTAAATTCGGTTGTACCACTGAATTAATTTTGATGGCTTTGCAGTCTAGTTTTACATCACCATGCTTCATTTTAGAATAGTCTAAAATTTCGTTCACCAGATTGGACAATCTCCTGCTGCTATAAGAGATCATCGACAAACTCTCTTTCTGCCTCTCGTTTAAGCTGCCCTCACTCTCATAAGTCAGCGCTTCTGCGATGCCTAAAATTCCATTCAACGGCGTTCTTAATTCATGCGACGTATTTGCCAAAAACTCATCTTTCATCTTATCCAACTCTAAAAGCTTTCTTGATAAACGGTTCGCCCGGTCATAAGCACTGGAAAATCTTCTGGCCAAAATCAAAGATTGTAAAAAAATAAATACAAAAAAGCTAATCGGAGTTAGTTCCCCAAGATCAAAATTAATAATCTGACCATGATATAACACGTCGTAGAAAGCTCCCACACCAATACTGCACGCACCAAGCAATACGATCAATGCATTTTGCTTTTTTCTATAACATGCAATTCCTGCGCAGATCAAACCATAGGAAACCGTACAGATCACAATAGGCATCATGATAGGTTTGAATCTTGTAAAAAACATGATAGGCAAGAAAAGCGTTGCTGCGGAAATGCCTGCAGAATAGACAAGCGCTACTTTTACAACATATTTTGAGACCTCTTCAGGAAATAATTCCTTCAGAAAAAGCAGAAATGCCGTGCCCCCCCAATAAACACTATAATAATTTAATATTACAACCGTCCTGAAATCAATAAACGGAAATACTTTATAAATGGAGTAGTCACCATGAATCATGATCCTGCCCATAGCGACAAGGCACATTAAAACAAAAAACAGACTGGCTTTATCTTCACGCCGCAATAGAAAAATGATGAAGTAATAAAGACCCATAATAAAAAAGCTTCCGATAAGAAATAAATCTGTATAGATTATTTGCCGCATCAGCTCCTGAATTTGATCTGGCGTCCCAAGCTTAATAGAATACCACATTCCCCCACGAGCGTAGGTATAATTTGCAACCTGCACAATTAGATTAAACTCCTGTTTTTTAGGGACAATGAATACGGTAACAGGTTTGTTTTCAGGTACAAATTTTGTTTCGTCCTCCGAAACACTTCCATTCGATGCAATCAGCTCATCGTCCATGTATAATTTGTAAGCAGTAGAAGTTGTTGGAATCCTCAGGGCCAAAGGGATATCTTTTTCCGCATTGATTACCTGAATGCGATACGTTGCATAACCAAATCCGGGCAGAGATTTTCCTTCTATTTCATATGTATTCCAAACAATAGGGACGCTCGCTTTTAAGTCGGGGGCGATTGGATTCTTCTCCAGATTCTGCCCTGTCAGCAACTTCTTCCAGTAAAAATCCCATGTACCTTTTAATTCAATTACCCCATCTTTTTCCAGATCTATTTTTGCAAGATCCAGTATTCCGTCATGAACAGTCTCGCGAGATTCTCTCTCTATAGTTTCCGCGTTGGCGACACTTGCTAAGCAGAATATAAAAACGAGAACAAACAAGCCGGTTAAGTTCATTCTTACAATTTTTTTCATGATCATAAAAAATTCAAACTTCAATCTGTTTTACTGTTGAACCATCGAATACAGCTATTATATAGCAAAACAACATAGAAGCAAAATAATTTGTACATTTTTTTATTTGATTTTTTATACTATGGAATTTTTAAAGAGCAAAGGATGTGAATTATACACGATATACAATAGAGCTAATTCATTGTTCTAGCTTTCGTACAGAGCCGCTATATCATGTACTCTACGCTTCATTTCTGTACGGATGTGTAACGGCTCTAAACACTCGCATTTATCCCCAAAACCGAGAAGAATATCGTAGTAATAATCCCCATCAGGATAGCGGAAAGGTCTGCAGTCGAAAAAAACTTTTTATCAATCATGTATTTCTGCATGATTTCAAAGCCACCGCCAACTCCCGGTGAAGAGAAAACAGGAATACCCGCCATGTTGATCGTGTCTATATCACGGTAAATTGTGTATAGGCATCCTCTTCATATGGTTTACTGCTCTTATATCGTCCATTATCCGGTTTCAGCGTCAGATAAATCCTAAATATTTTTTACACAAATCAAATATTAATTGTAAAAATTATTCTACCATAAAATACTCTACTAGCTCGTTATATTCATCTTGTGCCGAATAACAAGTATCAATAAGATACCCTCTTTCTTCCTTATAAAAAAAAGAGACAGTGAAATAGAAAAAATCTCAATGTCTCTTTTTTCAATTAAACCCACAAATCAAATCAGTATTACATAGTTACTAAACTTATTGATTCCCTGCTTCTGTGTTGTTCCATCTGACCCCCCACAGTTTGTACAAACCAACCGATATTTCTATGTATCCTTCACATTTGACAAGCATTCAAATCTTTTATGTTTTAATATTACTGAACAACTGTCTCTACAAATCGTTTCATCATTGTTGAAACTTCTGCTCGTGTAGCAGTATCCTGTGGATCAAAGCTTCCATCATCACGACCTAAAACGATTTTGTTTTTCTGGCAGTATTTTATAGATTCAATTGCCCAATTATCAATCTTTGAAACATCAGTATATCCCAGTTTTGTTTCTGAAGACTCTTTAGAAACCTTAAGGAACTCTGCAAAACGATAAAGTATTGCTGTCATTTCTTCTCGTGTTATTTCTCGATTTGGAGCAAATTTATTGTTTCCTATTCCCTTGATAATCCCGTTCTTTTCAGCCCATCCTACGTAAGTACTATAATACATACCATCGGAAACATCTGAGAACGTACCATCGTTTCCTGAAATATTTCCATAGCTGCGTTCATACAGTCTACCTATAACTGTTGCAAACATTGCTCTTGTCATTCCACTATTCGGTGAGAATTTATCTTTTTTAGTTCCTACAAAGATCTCTCTCTGTGTTACAAAGTCAATGTCATCCTTTGCCCAGTGTCTGCTTATATCGTTAAAGTTCTTAGGATTTTGTATAAGCTGTACTTTTTCCCCTTCTGGAGAGATATACTTCATGGTTCCTGTCGCACTGGATGCAAAGCCTATAAACACTTTATTTCCCTTACTGTTTAGATAATAGGGTAATCCTTCCGCCTTTACAAATTTAACACTAATCGTATGAGCCGCATCCATGTTCTTAAATGTATAACTGTCTACAATACCCACACTTTTTCCGTCTATCAACACGTCCGAAATTATGTAGCCTTCCTTCGCAGTAAAGGTAAAGGTCTTGTCTTTTCCTTCTACCACACTGACATTACCGGAAGGGCTGATGCTGCCACCGTCGCCTGCCGTCACGGTGATGCTATAGCTCTGGTTTGCAGACGAATGTCCAGAGGAATGTCCACCTGTGTTGCCGCCGCTGCTCTCGCGATAACCAATGACATAGGTACTGAAAAATTTTGCATATAACGTCAAATAAGTTTTATCTGTGCTAATTTCAATGTATTCATGATTGGCATTTGGAGTCGTTGTGATCTTATCAACCTTAACACCTGTTGATGCGCCATAATCATGAGTACGGTATACCACGTAATTACGCTTGCCTTGCAGTTCTGCTGGAAGCGGAATAATCAATGTGAGCGTGTCGTCAAGCTCTGTAATCGAACTTTGGTCTGAGATTGCTCCACTGTTGTTTGTAACCGTTTTTTCGATACCAACATCCAGAATCATTCCGGATTTATAGCTGTCTGAACTCATCTGTGCAGACACTTTTTCTTTTTCCAGAGAACTCTCATTCTTCTGAACGGTCAAACGAATTTCTACCGTTCCACCATCATTTACAGCTTTTTTACTTTCTTCATCATAGATCTCTGAATCTTTAAAAAGATTATCAAGACCATCTTCTACGATGTTCGGTGTATCCGCTCCAACGATCTCAAGCTTTGAATTTCTATTTCCACTTGGTAGTGTTATCTGTCCTTCATAACTATAGTCGCTACCATCTACTTTAATATGAAGTGTTACAGTCTGTCCATTCTTTGTAATGACTATATTATATTGTCCGTTTGGTATGCCGCTAACTGTAAAATTGCCGTCGCCATCTGTTAGAACAGTTTCACCGAACTGCACATTTCCCTGCATGATCTTTACTGTAGCTCCATCTACTTTGTTTGGTGTTGGATTAGTATCATCTTTTACTGTACCACTTACACTGTATGTCCCCTGCGCCCATTTTGTATAGAGAGTTACATTGTCCTTAACAGTATCTAATTCAAAATTCCAGGGGTTCGTGCATTCTGCATTCTTATACCAGCCTATAAAGGTATAGCCTTCTCTTGTTGGCTTAGCAGGCTTTGTTAATAAGGAACCGTATGCAGCGATCTGCGTGGTATAGTTTCCACCACCTTCATAATTATTGCTGTAGCTTACCGTACACTGTACCTCTTTTTCAATCCATACTGCAGTCAAAACTGTATTATCAGTAATTTTAAAGGTTTCTCCTTCTTTATATGTCGTTGTTCCATCGCTCCATCCTTCAAAAGAAGCTCCATTTTTGGAGAGACTGCCCACGTTTCCTAAAACAGTTACCGTATCGCCGGATTTGTAATTAGTACGACCCTTAGGTACGTTTCCTGAAGTTGCCCCACCCTTCATGTAGATAACTTCCAACGTATCAGCGCTTTTCTTTGTCCACTTTGCAAATAGGGTTATGGATTTTTCAACAGTATTATCTTTGAAATCCCATGAATTTTCACATGCCTTTTCCTGATACCAGCCTCCAAAAGTATATCCTACTCTTTTCGGAGTGGCAGGTGCGACAGTCTTATTGTCTTTAGCAACAGTCTGTGTAGTATAAATTGTCGCAGCTTCATCGTAATTCAAAGAATACAAAACCGTCATTTCGCCATCATAAGACGTGGCTGTGATAGCTACAGTGATTTTCTCTGTGGTTGTACTTTGCTCACCCTTCTTTATGGTAACAGTAAAGCTGTAGCTGCCGTTTGTGCCGTCCGGGTCTTTTGAAGTGCCCGCTGTCGCTTCTTTGTAATCGCTATCTGTAATGGTAACTGTTACGGTTTCATCATTTACCGCTTTCTCCGCAACAGTCTTCACCAAGTTCTTCGCACTATCTTCATCCGACGCTTCTTCCTGCGTATAATCTTTGTAGTCTGCTCCTGCCGCTGCTTTCTTTGCATCATTGACTGCGTCTTCATCCGTATACTCCGTAGCTATGATATCTACAGTAATCGTCTCTGTCGTTGCGCTTTCATCACCCTTCTTTACGGTAACAGTAAAGCTGTAGCTGCCGTTTGTGCCGTCCGGGTCTTTTGAAGTGCCCGCTGTCGCTTCTTTGTAATTGCCATCTGTAATGGTAACTGTTACGGTTTCATCATTGACTGCTTTAACCGCAACGGCCTTCACCAGGTTCTGTGCGCTTTCTTCATCCGGCGCTGCTTTCTGTGTCAAATCTTTGTAGTCTGCTCCTGCCGCTGCTTTCTTTGCATCATTGACTGCGTCTTCATCCGTATACTCCGTAGCTATGATATCTACAGTAATCGTCTCTGTCGTTGCGCTTTCATCACCCTTCTTTATGGTAACAGTAAAGCTGTAGCTGCCGTTTGTGCCGTCCGGGTCTTTTGAAGTGCCCGCTGTGGCTTCTTTGTAATCGCCATCTGTAATGGTCACTGTTACGGTGTTATCATTGGCTGCTTTCTCCGCAACGGCCTTCACCAAGTTCTTCGCACTATCTTCATCCGGCGCTTCTTCCTGCGTATAATCTTTGTAGTCTGCTCCTGCCGCTGCTTTCTTTGCATCATTGACTGCGTCTTCATCCGTATACTCCGTAGCTATGATATCTACAGTAATCGTCTCTGCCGTTGTGCTTTCATCACCCTTCTTTACGGTAACAGTAAAGCTGTAGCTGCCGTTTGTGCCATCCGGGTCTGCTGAAGTGCCCGCTGTCGCTTCTTTGTAATCGCCATCTGTAATGGTCACTTCTACGGTACTGTCATTTACTGCTTTCTCCACAACAGCTTTTACCAACTTCTCCGCGCTGTCTTCATCAGGTGCTTCTTTCTGTGTCAAATTTTTGTAGACTGCTCCTGCATACGCACCGCCTATTGTTTTGCCGTCAAACAGTTTATTCGGAGCTGTTCCTTGTGCATTGCTTATTATGGCGCTGTTCGTTGTCCACTCAATACCATCATTTAAGTTATAATTCTCATCCGTTCCGGAGAATTCGGTACTGCCTCTCACAAACACCTTTGTATTTGTTCCGCTGATTGTAAGGCTGCCGCTGCCTTTTGTGCTACGCCTACCATGACCAATATCCTCTATACTAGCGTCAGTGGTATCGCCACTTGCATACACTTTTGCACCGTTTGATATTGTAACCGTACCTCCGCTGCCGTCCTCGCCGCCACCGATACCCGAACCTCCATTCTTGCCACCTATTGCTTCTACTATGCCGCCGGTTATAGCAATGCTACCGCCAGCACCATCGCAACCGCCGCCAATGCCTGCACCGTACATGCCGCCTGTTGCTTTCACTATACCGCCCAATATTTTTATAATGCCACCATCATCATTATTATAACCGCCACCTATCCCTGCGCCTAAATCGCTTGTTGCCATGACCGTACCACCATTTATTGTGATTGTCCCACCGCCGCCTTGGTAACCATCACCGCCGCCGATACCCGCACCGCTATCGCCTGTTGCCGTTACCATACCTCCGTTTATTATGATTGTCCCACCGGCGCCACCGCTATAATCACCGCCACCGCCACCGATACCTGCTCCGGCTCTTATGCCCGTTGCCTTAACCGTGCCATCGTTTATAATTATTGTGCCGCAATTCTTGCCCGCACTTGTGTTGCCGCCGCCGCCGATGCCTGCACCATAAAAACCGCTCTTGACTTCCAGCATACCCGTACCATCTATGGTAAGAGATTTTTCGCTCTCAACGCTTATACCAGCAGAATTACCTCCACCCGATTTTACTGTATTGGTCGTACCGCTTGCCAACGTTATTGTTGCTGTGCCGTCTATTGTGACGCCTGGCTCATGGTTAGAGTAAGGGCCTGATTCTGATTCTTGTATAATACTCACACCGCTGAACGTGACTTCAGCTTTGTCCTTTATCGTAAGTTGCATAGTATTGTTTGTACCTTGCAAAATAACACCCGTGAGTTCATCGTTACCATTGCCCACAACTAATTTGGTATCGTCAGGATATTCATTTATGTGGTATGTACCCGCATTTAATATCGGGTTGGGAAGTTGAACCTCTGTAGTAAAGGTATGGCTACTGTCGGCTGCCATCGCATTTCCCGCCGCGTCTTTAAATCCGGAAACAGTAATGGTGTAGGCTGTGCTTGACGCAAGACCGGAATAGGAGACAGTATAAACCTTGTTTTCACCTGACCATGTACCTGCGTTCAGCGTACCCACGCTGTTATCCAGTGAAACCGTACCTGCCGTATTTATATCCATGGCCTCACTAAAGGTGATGACAACATCACCACTGGTTGAGGCATCCGTGCCATTTGGCGTAACGCTCTCCACTGTGGGTGCTTTCTCATCGGAGCTGCCGCCGGATGTCTCGAAGTATGGATATTTACCGGATTCAAAAACCCATATGGAGGTGTCCCATTCATTAAATGTACTATCGTCTCCTTCTATGCCAGCGGTATTGGTGGCATTCTTCATCCAGTCAGTAGTTTTGCCCTCGGCTTGCCCTGTATCATCACTGCCGTTTATGCCGCCGATGTCGCCACATGTTGTTTTGTCATAATAGCAGCTTGTAACCGTACCGTTATTGTAAGATACCACGCCATTGCCTGTATTGGCATACCCTTTTACAATGCCCGTATTGTAG
Organism: Anaerovoracaceae bacterium; assembly: GCA_963676445.1. Lineage (GTDB taxonomy): Bacteria > Bacillota > Clostridia > Peptostreptococcales > Anaerovoracaceae > Anoxybacterium. The sequence goes on along the minus strand of OY781100.1, from coordinate 3,994,355 downwards.
CAATTTTGAATCGTTCCAGAAAGATTATATGCCACTACGCCTCCGGCATAATAATAGGAGCTATTAGTATAGCTATTCGTCACGCAGACATTTTTGACTGTACTACTATCACTATATGCAACCACGCCTGCCACATACATATTACCTTCGATATAGCTATCCGTTACGCCAAGGTTTATAATTTCAGCGTCCACAATTCTGGAAAATAGGCTCTGATAATTTTCACCTGACCGTATATAGATACCGCTTACTGCATGACCATCACCAGCAAACATACCCTTAAAAGGCTTATTCTGTACGCCAATTGGCGTCCATGTATTATCCGGCGCTGTTTCTGCCCAACTGTCTACATCAGACACATCATTTAAAACGATGTTTGCACCTAGCTTAACGGTCTTGCCGGAAAAATCATTTCCGCCATTGACCAACTCCGCAAACCCCGCCAATTGTTCCGCAGTGGTGATGATATAGATGGTTTGACTTTCGTGCCCCGTATACCAGCTTATATCCGTAGTTCCATCCCAAATGGATGAACCACTAGACGCTGCCGTGGTAAAGGCATGGCTAGTATCTTCTGTCATCGTGTTACCTGCCGCGTCTTTGAACCCAGATATGGTAATAGTGTATTCCGTTGCGTTAGCAAGACCGGAATAGGAGACAGTATAAACCTTGTTTTCACCTGACCATGTACCTGCGTTCAGCGTACCCACGCTGTTATCCAGTGAAACCGTACCTGCCGTATTTATATCCATGGCCTCACTAAAGGTGATGACAACATCACCACTGGTTGAGGCATCCGTGCCATTTGGCGTAACGCTCTCCACTGTGGGTGCTTTCTCATCGGAGCTGCCGCCGGATGTCTCGAAGTATGGATATTTACCGGATTCAAAAACCCATATGGAGGTGTCCCATTCATTAAATGTACTATCGTCTCCTTCTATCCCCAAGATATTGGTAGCATTCTTCATCCAATCTGTTGTTTTACCCTCGCCTTGATCCTTAACATCCTTTTTGTTTATGCCTCCAATATTTCCGCAGATCGTTTTGTCATAATAGCAGTTTTGAACCGTTCCGCTATTGAAGTATACGATGCCTGTTGCTAAACCGTAATACCCTTTTACAATACCCGTACTGTAGCAGTTTTGAACCGTTCCAGAATCATTATTTTCCACTACGCCTGCGGCATGGTAATTGGAGCTTTTAATATAGCTATTCGTCACGCAAACATTTTTCACTGTACTACTGTCACTATATGCGACCACGCCTGCGGTATGGTTATTACCGTTGATATAGCTATCCGTTACGCCAAGGTTTATAATTTCAGCGTCCACAATTCTGGAAAATAGGCTCTGATAATTTTCACCTGACCGTATATAGATACCGCTTACTGTATGACCGTCACCATTAAAAATACCCTTAAAAGGCTTGCCCTCCGTGCCGATTGCCGTCCATGTATTCTTTGGCGCGGTTTCCGCCCATTTGCTCAGGTCGGTCACATCGTTCAAAGTGATGTCTGCGCCCAGCTTAAAGGTCTTGCCGGAGAAGTCGTTCCCACCATTGACCAGCTCCGCAAACCCCGCCAATTGCTCTGCAGTGGTGATGGTATAGCTAGTATCACTTTCGTGCCCTTCATACCAGCTTATATCCGTAGTTCCATCCCAAATGGAAGAACCCCTAGACGCGGTCAACATAGGCAGTGTAGTTGCCATTGTCATTACCATAATAGCAGGTAAACTTATCCCTTCCGCCAGTGTATAGTTTTCTTCCAATACAGGGGAGAAAACGTATGTACCCTCCGTATCACCGTTGTATTCCGGCACCGATACCCACTTCACAGATACTTCTGCCTGTGCGCCGTCTACAGTGGATGTAAGCTGGGCGGGCAGATTCAGGTCAGAAATCGATGTGCCAATCATAACCATCTGTGACATAATCTCGCCTTCCAACGTGTCCATAGCAGTGATTTCTCCGCCAGCTTGAGCCTGTACCGTCACGGTGATTTCAGGCAACTTGGTGCCCACCATAAAATTACCTGCATTGGCTGTAAAAACGTATATACCCTCTGTGTCACCATCGTATTTTGGAACTGAGTCCCAAGCCACAGGTACATTAGTTTCGATAGTTTTGTATTCTACTTTATCCTGTGACTGTTCCCCATCAGCCTGCTCAGGTTTTTCACTCTCCTGAACCGATTCTTCAGTATCCTGTTCATCTGCTTGGTTCTCATCCTGCTGGACAGAGTCAGAATCCTGATCCGATTCTTCGGCAGCTTGTTGAGGTTCTTCATTCTCTTCCACCGGTTCTTCAGCAGTCTGTTCAGGTTCCTCACTTTCCTGTGCCTGTTCTTCAGCAGTCTGCTCAGGTTCTTGACCACTTTGTTCCTGCTCATCTGCATCCGTCGTTACGGCTACACGTATCGTAGCCGACAAGGTATCTGGCAGATCCAAATCATCCAAATCAGTTCCTAAGGCAACCAACTGGTTGCTGGTATCCTCCGGTAGTACTTCAAATGAAATAATTTCACCGCCGCCTGCAAGGGTCTCCGCTGCCGCTGATAATGGCATCAGTCCCACAACCATAGCAACAGACAAGACCATTGCCATAATACGTCGGTATAATTTGCTTTTACTCATATACTTATCCTCCTTTTTTTACTTAATTTGTTTTGATTTTTTCTTATGGACATCCCCTTCAAATTTTTCGAAGTCACTGTGGATTGATACCCGAATATAAAGTTTCCTCCTTAGGCCAATACCGAAGGTAGTTCAGTTCATCACGAAGCTGCTCCAAGCTGATGGGCATTATGAGATAGCCGCTGGCATGCAGGTCAAACGCATCCGTCATATACGGATAGGATGCACTGTCTGTGACAAAAATTAAATTAATTTTCGGAATCACCTTTTGTAGTCGTTGAGCCAGCATAATCCCATTCATGCCGCGAAGCTCCATATCTAAAAAAGCAGCATCGGGTCGAAATCCGTTCTCTATTTCTGCTAAAGCTGTCCCATAATGCAGAAAACCTTTTATTTCCGCTAGCGGCTTAATTTCCCGCAGCATCAAAAGCATGTAATCCAGTGCCTCACGCTCATTTCCCACTACCATGAGATTCACACCTATTCTCCTCTCCTTTTCCCCTTTATATTTTGTATTAAAAATAGTTAATTGAACTTCTGACAAATTTCAACATTCTCATCTTACACTTCCATGCGTAACAAAACCGTAACAAAAAAAGGTCTGATCGCAAAAATTATTTGCAATCAAACCCAATATTTTTTTAATCGTATATTTTTGCTGAAGGCTTTTGCTTTGTGCGAAGCACCGCTACGCTTTACTGCGGCTTAGCTTTCCTGTTGTCATCTCCGCCCAACTGTAGTTTGCCATATATTCTCCAGCAAACGCATTCATCATTGCCACATCACCTTCTAAAAAACGGTAATAATCACAGGCGAACCGGTTTATATCCACAGCGATATAATTCCGCTTTCGCACGATCATGTCTTTTGCTCCCACTCCTTCCAGTGTTTTTATCAGGTCAGATGCCATACATTGCTATATCCAAAAATGCCACATCGGGATAAAACCCTTTTTTTATTTCCGCAAGTGCCTTCTGGGGATGCAGAAAACCTCGAATTTCCGCCTGCGGCTGCGCCTTCTTTAATTTAGAAAGCAAATTCTCCAGTGCAAGCCGTTCATCATCCACCACAATAAAATTCATAGATTCTCCCCCTTTGGTATAAACATGGTCACCACTGTGCCGACGCCGATTTTACTGTCAATGCAAAAGATTCCTCCGCATTGACGGTGGAGCCGCTCCCGTGCATTATCTATGCCTATGTGATATCCTCCGACCCATGTATCGCTATCCGGGTCAAATCCCACGCCGTCATCTGTCACCGTAATGATGTAGTCGGTCGGAGTATCCACGATAGAAATTGTGATTGTGCCGCCCTCCGGACGCTTCGTTACCCCGTGCCGCACCGCGTTTTCCACCATAGACTGTACCACCAGCGGCGGTACCAGAAAACCGCCCACCTGAATGTCGTACTCCACCTTGAGCCGCTCTTCAAAACGCATCTGTTCCAGAGAGAGATAATGCTTCACATTCGACAGTTCCCGTTCAATCCGGATCAACCGCGTCTCGGCAGAGAAGTCGATATTGCTACGCAAAAATGCGGCAAAGTCCGCAATCGCCCCTTGCGCTTTTTTGCTGTCGATTTCGCAAAGCTGCTCGATAGCCGTCAACGTGTTGTAGAGAAAATGCGGCTTGATCTTCGTTTGCAGCAGTGCCGTTTCTGTCCATTTTATCCGCTCGGAAGCTGCCTGATACTGCTGTCGTATTTGCTGACTTTCCAATTCCATCCGCCTGACATGCTCTGTTATGGCAACGGTAAAGACCATGGAAACAGCTAACATAACAATCAGTTCGGTAGGCAAACGAAACACTGAAAATCCCATCTGAATCATTCCTTCACAAACAAGCATAGAACCCATATACAGCAAAATTGTCAATCCCCATCCGAGCATAAACAATCGCTGATCTTTATAACCCGCCCGATGCATTTTGAAGGAAACATACAAAATAAATAGCGGAACAATAATCGTCAGGGAATGCCCGTAAAAGTTTGCCGTGACCTTGTCCATAAAGCAAACAGGGTAATCGACAAGACAGGCTGCGATAAAGAATAAAAGGCACTTATAATAACCCCTGTTATAAGTTTTAACATCCGAAAAAATGATAAAAAATATAATGATTGAAATGATAAACAATAGCCCAAGTTCGATCGATAAGCTCATTATGACATTGGAATGTGCAGGTATTATGACATTATACATCCCATAGTTGATACTCTGATGGATGCTGAGCAGTAAAATGCTTATTGAAAAAGCAAGAGAGATTTTATTTCTTAGTTTAAAATAAATAATTAAATTTGTGAGAACTACTGCAATCAGCATTCCAAAGAGAAAACTGTTCAGACAAAATTCTGTGATCCTGACCTGGTTCAGTTCCTTCTGTGTATAAAACTCCAGTGTATAGTTATGGGAATAGTCAGACTGAATCCGCATAAAGATGGGCTTTTCTCCAATGGTATCCGAATCAAGCCGAAACACTGGATAGGTCAGACTCTCGTCATCTCTGATCAAACTGTTAGCCCATCCGGAGTAGTGCACATCATAACCGTTCTCCGCTGGTATGTAAAGCTGCACATTTTGAATGTTTGGGCAGAATAACGCAATGTAGTCTTTCAGCAATTCTGTTTTTTCTGCCTTAATCCCGACCCAGAATGCTGAATAGCTTCTGCCAAAGGCGAAAGCCGGGCTTTCATTCCCCGTAAAACCATCCTGTGCCCAAACTGTATCAGCGTCATAGACAGTCAACTGACCGGTGGTATCCTCATAATAGGAAAATTCAATTTGATTAAGACTCGTATGATCCGCTTGCGGCGCAGTATTCAGCGCATAAAGTGACAGAAAAATCACAAGCAAAGTCAACAGCCCAAACCCGGTGAGTACGAGCGATTTTTTCGGTTTTTTTAATTTATCCATATAATCCTCCTCGAATGGGATGGGTATGCCTTTCTAAGGTATATATCTGTATATTTCAATTTTGCTTTTTCGGTATATGGCATAATAAACTCTGATTTTGCTTCTGTGTATAATCCATCCAGTGTGTATCCTTTATTGAACACAAGTTTCAAATCCGGATCATACTCACTTGACATAAGTATCCAGCTATTCATCTTTAGGATTTCGATTAGCCTTGTAATGTCGCAATTATTATCAACTTCTAACAAGATATCTACAGTCGGTTTTGCAATCAATCCTTCTACCGCACTGCTTCCGATATGGTTGATACGTTTTATATCCTCATCTTTGATACAGCTGAAAAGATGTCCTTCTTCGATTTCATACCACTCTTTATATTTTGGATTGTGCTCTTTCAAGGTAATAGGAAACAACTCCCACAATTCTTTCAACGACATCTCTGATAATTCTTTTTTCATACTTACCACCTTATCAGTAGGATTGTAAAATACCACTGCTCCAAGAGATGATTTTACCATAATATAAGACCAAATCCACCTCATCCATTGCAATTAGCCGTTTTCTATCCATACAAATATTCAATATCTCTTTATCTATCCCATTTAACTGTTTTATTCCAGTTATTTCTACAAAGACAATATAGCACACAATAAAAAATAAGGCACCAAGATTTTTCTTTCTCAATGTCTTATCATTGAATCGCTTTTTCAAACATACTCTTCTAAGCAATGATAGAGTGGTTTACATTGATCTTTAGCAATCAGTCCCATATTTTTGTAACTATTGCTTTTTTGGTGTTGTTTTATTCTCAAAACCTTTCGTGCAAAGCAACATTTAAAAAGGGACATGAAAGCATCTACTCACACATCCTTAATTATTGCATATTATTTTTTAATCATGCAAGTTCTTATATCATAATTCAGATTATGTCTTGATTCCTTTTATGAGGTAATCTAATAAAGTTTCCGTATCTCCTCTGCCGTAGCCGAGTTGTTCTGAACGACCATGGATACCTGCTCGATTGCTTTATCGACCTGTGTAATAGCCGAGGGCTGATGCCGTATCGTTGGCTATCTCAGTTCCAGTTTGAACCTTTTTGACGGAACCTTCAATTAGTTCCGTGGTCTCCTTGGCTGCCGCCGCACTTCTAGCCGCAAGATTTCTCACTTCCTCTGCGACAACTACAAAGCCTTTTCCATGCTGTCCTGCCCTGGCCGCCTCAACTGCAGCATTTAAGGCAAGAATACGCATCCTTTCAAAAAATCACAATTTTTCTCAATAGCAAAAAGGGAGTGACAAGTGTTGCTGCTCCCTTTCTGCTTGGCCCTTATTATATTCCAACTTATTAAAGTAGAAACCGTGCTTTTAATCTATTACAGTTAAATCCGGAGCTGCCATATCAATACCTAAGATTGCTATCACTTCGCCTTTAGAATTATGTATTGGTGCAAAAGCTGATTTTTGTACTCCGTAGCTTTTATTTTCCCATGTGTGTTTTGCATAGGCTGGATTCCCCTCGAACGCAGATGCCATTTGAGGTTCTATCCTATACGCTTCTCCATAGTCGCTTTCATTATCTTCTCCGGAAGCATCAACAATCAGATTTGCCATTTCATCACTTGCTTTTATTAATGTGTAGATAAATGTAATATTCCCTTCTACTTCATTTTTAGCTTTCATGAAATCTGCCATAACTCCATACACTTCTTTATACTCATCAAGGTCTCGTAATTTCGCTGCGGTTATAGACTGATGTTGATCACCGCCTTCTCCATCAAGAAGTGCTGCACACGCAACAGCCAGTGCCATAGATTTTTCCCCCATCTTGGTATTGAGGTCTTCAAAGTTTCGATTCACTGTATCCCTCCTTAGGATTTAACTCAAACAATGGGATTTAGTCTTCACTCTTATGGACAGAATCCACTTCACTGAAAGTCATTTTCTTAACTGTTTTAAAACCCTTAGTTGCAATAGCCAGATAAACAAATCCTATTATTGCCCAACATCCACCCAAAATCATTGCCATAGTATCAAGGTTTATCCAGATCAAAAGACATACAGCCGCACCAATTGCAGGAGCAATCACATAACTGCAGATGTTGAATAGTCCGCTTCGCTTTTTTTCTTTGACAAAGTAGTGAGCAAATACGCAAACATTAACCAGCGTGAATCCAATCAGTGCCCCGAAATTGATTACGGAGGAGATGGATAGCAAGTCTGTAAAACATGCAACTATAATAGATAGTACGGAGATGAAAAGGATATTGTAAGTTGGCGTCTTGAATTTTGTGTGCAGATGAGCAAAGAATTTTGAAGGCAGGACGCCGTCGCGACCCATACCAAACAGCAATCTTGATGCAGATGTCTGCGCCGCAAGGCAGCAAGTTACACAAGTAACTACATACATACCCGTCCATACTAACCCGAGAGCCTGCCCGCCAACATATGCAACCAGTTCTGTAGAAGCAGTGTCAGGATTTACGAATTCAGCCCAAGCAGTTGGCCATACTAACTGCATGACATAGGAATAGATTACGAAATATAGACCCATACCAACTGTAACGATGATGATTGCTCTGCCAACATTCTTCTTGGGCTCGATGGCTTCTTCAGCCAAGGTTGTTACCGCATCACACCCTAAAAAGCATAGCACCAGGATAGACGCAGCCTGTACGATTCCGCCTAAGCCTACTTCTGGGAATTCATCAGCATTGTACAAACCCGCTATATCAAACAGTGAAGAGAATCCGCTTCCTGTAACGATGACTTTCAGCATTAGGATAAAGAATCCGATCATGAATACGGCCACAATGGCAACTAAAATGTTATTAACTTTAGCCATGATATCAACGCCAACATACTGAACGATTGTTAAAACTACTACGGCAATGATTACCCATGCCCAGAAAGGTATTACAGGAATTAAGATGTTCATGTACAGTCCTAACAACAGATAGGATAGACATCCAAGTAATGCATAGTCCAACATCATAATCCATCCAGTCATAAAGCCAACATGTGGGTTTATGGAGTTGGAAACATATGCAAATGCTGAACCTGCTACAGGGTACACTCTAACCATCTTAGCATAAGAGAATGCTGTAAATGTCATTGCAACACCCGCTATTAGGAATGCTAGTGCAATCATACCGTGTGTCATCTGTGCAGTAATGCCCATGTAAGTCATTACGGTGGATAAAGCCATATAAGCGATACCGAATATTACCAGAGATCCAAGTCCCAATGTTCTTTTTAAAGTGCTATCATTAACCATTGTCATAGCTCCTTTCTATTTTTCCGTTATTGAGATTATTTGATAGGTGGTTTTCCTTCTCTTTCTCTCTTTGCGTTGATTGTAATGATGTCTTTCTGGCTCATGTTGTTGAAATCAACTACTGTACCCTGTTTCATAATTATATGTATGTTATCGTGACATACGTTTCTGATGTTCTCTACTGGGTTTTCTGTTAGAATCAGAATGTCAGCCAGTTTGTTTTCTTCTAGAGTGCCAGTCTGGTCTTCAATCCCCAGACAGATAGCACCATTCTTAGTAGCTGCTACAATTACTTCTGACGCCGTCATACCCGCAGTAACTAGTTCATACATTTCGTTGTGAGTATACATTCCGTAAGGGCAGAGTTTGGTACAGAAGGAATCAGCACCTACTGCGACTCTAATGCCAAGGTCTTTGTAAGCCCTTCGAAAGGATTTCTGAATTCTGTCGATTTCTTTCTGGCCTAATGTATCTCCTACGCAACCAGTCAAGTCTCTTTCTTGTGGTGGGTCGAACTGCTCATACCAATCAATATAAAGACCAATTGTTGGAACTAGGGTTACTTTAGCTAATTCTTCTTCTGTCATGTTTTCTCTTACCCAGGATACAACTTCATCATCAAATTCTTCACCATGCTCAATGCTGTCTACCCCAGCTTTCAGACATTTGATAATTGAATCTTTATTTTCACAGTGTGCTGCAACTTTCAACCCGAATTCACGTGCTTCTTCAACCATCACAGCAATTTCTGTTTCAGTGAAATGGGTGTCCGTTTCTTTTTCCCAGGCGTTGATTCCGCCACCGGAGGCCCACAGTTTAACAAACTGAGCACCTTCTCGCAAAACGCTTCTTACGGCCTTCCTAACTTCATCTGAACCATCTGCGATAACGCCCCATGGGTGATGTTCTTTAACGAATTCCTGTGGGAACCAGATGCTATCAGCATGTCCACCAGATCTTGTCAGCCCTCTGCCTGAAGGGAAGATTCTAGGTCCCATTATGAACCCCTGATCGATCATGTTTCTCAGGTAGATACCGTTTCTAGAAATATCTCTTACAGTCGTGAAACCGTGCCTTAAACTCTGATGGCACTGTTCCACAGAACGGATTGCCTGTTCGAAGTCGTTTTCACAAACCCAGTCTTTGTCGCTGGATTCGTAAACACCGCCGTAATGTATGTGGCAGTCAATCAGACCAGGCAGTACATATTTGTCAGTTGCATCGATAACTACTGCATCAGGTATATGTATTTCGCTTGCTGAGATTTTAACAATCATTTTGTCTTCTATTAAAATAAACATGTTCGTTCTCATGCAACCACCATTGCCGTCAATGAGATTAGCGTTCCTTATTATATACTTAGCCAAAATAGTCATTCTCCTTTCTTTAGGACAATTTTGATTATTACGTTTTGAGTTGTGATAAATAAATAATATTTCGAAATAATAATTGAAGTTAACTCCATTTCTAAATTTTCAAACAATTGTCTTGTAACAAAGGTATCATTTTAAAGAATAAATTCAACAATTATTGTGCCTCAGTTATGCGATCAATATGTTGATTTGATATTATCAGATAATTCAATCATACAATTGTCAAAATATATAGAATTTTGTTGCTTTTTCTGATAAAATACTTATGGTTAAGACAAACAATTAAAGATTAATTATGAAGAGGTGAAGATCAATGTTAAAGGAAACGATAGAATTTAATTTTGGAGTGCCGATTAATACAAGTATTTTAACGATTTTCGAATATCCTTACCATTATCATCCTTCAATAGAACTAATTCTGGTGTTAAAAGGAACTATTTTATTACAAAATGGTTGTAATGAGATGAGTCTCAAACAAAATGACATCGCATTAATAGATAGCGGAAAATTGCATAAAATCTCATCAGACGACAAAAACAATATCATTTTACTCTTTCATATCGATATTGATTACTATAAAAGATATTTTCAAAATATCGGAAATACCTTGTTTTCAAGAACGATTCATAAAGACAATTTTCTGTCCGACGTTAACAATACTGTGAGGCAGCAGGTATTGGAAATTTCTATGGAATTATTTCGTGATTCAGATCAGAATTTTAAGAAAGTTGAATACATCTCAAGAAGTTTAATTTATAATCTGCTTGAGAATTACCAGTATTATTCTTTGGAATTTAAAGAACTTCTGCAAAGTAAAAAATTAAAGGATAATCAAATCACTTTTGAGAGAATGCAGCGAATTATAGGTTATATCTATAATCAATTCGATAGTAAAATCAAACTAGAGGAAATATCTGATTGGGAACATTTAAATCACTATTATTTGTCTCATCTGATCAAATACAGCACGGGAATGAGTTATCAGGACTTACTAAATCTAATTCGGATTGAAGCATCAGCAAGAATTCTGCTGGAGACAAACAAAAAGAATTCTGAGATTGCAAAAAGTGTCGGCTTTTCCGCCACGAAATATTTTAATAAGTATTTTGAGAAGTGGTATCATATATCTCCCGATTCCTATCGAACTCAAAATAAACCTCATAAAATTAACGAAGCGAATAAAAATATCATCTCGTATAATAAGGAAGGAAACCGTTATATAAACAATTATATCCAAGAAGGAAGAATATTGGTCAAGTTCTCAGAAAACAGCCCTACTTCAATTATCAATGTTGATTTGGACTTAAAGGGTACACTTTATAAAAATCCCTTGGTTCAAACAGCAAAAATTACGAATGCCACTTCGTCGTTATATGAAAATACTCGATTACTCGTCGCAGATCTTAAGAAAGATTTTAAAATTGTTAAAGCTGGTATTAACATATCCTATATCGATTATCTTGACCATAGAAACAACGATTTCATGACGATAGCGACCAATATTAATTATCTTTTGCAGGAAGGAATTGAAGTTTTTTTTATCATTGAGAAGTTAACCAATCATTCTATCAATTGTATTGAGAATTTCTTGAAATTTTATATTACACGATTCAGAAACACTGTAACGGATATCTATTATTCTATTTGGATAAGAAGCCTGTCTCAATCAGAAGTAATTGAAAATTTTATAAAGAATCTAAACGATAAAGTCAAGGCAATAATTGATGTTGTTCCCCTTGTAGAAATTAAAGAGCTCCAAAAAAAGGATGTCATCTTTGCACCCTGTATTTATGATTCCTTCTTACTTACTCCATTTGCGATGGATGAACTCTTCCATCAGGATAACTGGCCCCTCAATATGGATTTTGTTGCGACAGATTCAGTACGGCATGATGGTAATATCATGGAAGGAGGTCATGGCCTTCTAACTTGGAATGGAATTAGAAAGCCCTGGTATTATGCATATGGTTTTTTAGCAAAGATGAAAGGAGAAGTTTTAAAGAGTGGTGATGATTATGCAATCACCAGAAATGGCAACGAAATCATAATTTTAACCTATAATTTATGCGGCTATTCTCACTCCATTCTGAAGAAAATTAAGAACAAGGAAGATCTAAAAAATTTTATATGCAATATCGGTTATTCAAAAGAACATATTTTTAAATTGAAAGGACTGGAGGGCGAATATAAAATGACCTGCTATACCTTGGACCAGGATTGTTGCCTTTTCACGAAGTGGATGGATTTAGGATTTCCCGAATATCTTTCACAAGAAGAAGAAAAGAATATTTCCCTCATTTGCCATCCAAAAATTCGTATGAGTAATATTCATGCTTCCGGCAGTCTGGAAATTACCTTGATGAATATAAGTTTTGGGGTCACTTGCATTGTTTTGGATAAAGTCTAGACACAAATTCCCTTTTGAATAAAATTTGACTGGAGCCTTTCTGTATATGAACGTACCCGCTGAAGGCTCCTTGACCACAATATAAAAACAGTTCATGTCATAACGTCAATGTAGGTGCCGATTGTAACGATTTACATTATATAGGCATATACTTTAAATAATAAAATGAATGAGGAAAATGTCATGAACAAAAATCAAGACACAGCAGAGTCTCTGCAAGACCTGACAGTGGATATTACTTCACTAATCCCCACAAATAATGGCAATTTGTTCAACGTCTATTTTGATAACGGCGCCACGACACCGCCTATGGAATCCGTTGTCAAGGCAATTGAAGAATATACGCCATGGTATAAATATGTAGCAACGAATTCACTGAAAGCTGATTTTTTATCATCACTATATGAGCAAGGCCGTAAAACAATTAAACGATTCGTCGGTGCAGACTTAGAGAGCGATATTGCCATCTATACGAAAAATTCAACCGAAGCGATCAATATACTGAGCAACGTAATATGGATGCGGCATTATAACCAGAATCCAGTTATAATTACCACTTATATGGAACACCTTTCCGATTATCTTCCATGGAAATTCCGATTTGAAACCATTCTTGTGGACGTATTACCCGACGGCAGACTCTCTATGCAGGATCTGGAAAGCAAGCTCTGGCAGTACCGTCAGAGAGTCAAGCTGGTGGCAGTCACGGGCGCAAGCAATGTCACAGGTTATGTCAATCCTATTCATGACATAGCACGGCTGGCTCACCGGTATGGTGCTGAGATATTTGTTGACGGCGCACAGCTTGTACAGCACAGGACTGTCTGCATGAGGACTGCTGATCCTGACGAACGCATTGATTATCTTTCTTTCAGCTCACACAAAATTTATGCACCAGCTTTTTCCGGCGTATTAATTGGACCGCAGAAAGCGTTCGATGCAGCTCTTCCATTGTATTTCGGCGCAGGAATGGAAACTTCTGCAACTGATTACGATATTAAACTCAAGAATGGTCCCGCACGTTATGAGGGAGGTTCCAACAACTTATTGGGAGCAATTGCAACTAGCTGCGCACTTCTTACAATTGAGCATACCGGAATGAACGCAATACGTAAACAAGAGCAGGATCTGTTGGCATACGGTATCAGTCTTCTATCACAAAACCCCAATGTGATCATTTACGGTGACACAAGGTATCTGGACGACCGCATTCCCATGATTGCCTTCAACGTTCAAGGCAAGACCTGTAAAGAGACTGCGGATTATCTATATGATAATTATGGCATAATAACCAAAAACGGCCTGATTGGAGCAAATCTGTACGTTCAGAAATTGACGGAGGGAACACCATATGATGGTGTTGTAAGAGTAAGTATGGCATTTTTTAATCAACGGTTTGAGCTTGATCGGCTAGCTAAAGCATTGATGCGATTCCAGTAAGGAAGTCAGATACATTCCGTGATTTTATGAATTATCTGGAATAAGTATCCCACCATGATAGCAATAGTAAGCCTTCGCTTTATGTGACAATAACTTCTCCCTAGATTTTGTTGCTTCTTCAATATCCAAAGTAAACTGAGGGTTTGCAATTACAGGCTTACCATCCTCCAGCGCAATTGCGTCACCCGTTATAATAATTGAATCTTTTTCCATGAAAATTGAAATATGGCCTGGAGTATGACCTGGTGTCGCAAAGATACTACAGCCCCCGCACCAATCCATATGGCCTCCATCACTCAGAAAAGAATCTACCTCAACTGGCTCAACCCGTCGCAGCATATCACAAAACGCATTTCCAAAATCCTGCTGATCTGCAGGAAGGGTCTTTTGCATTTCTTCAGCTTGACGTAACCTCAGCGGCTTTACCTGAGCAGAAATGAAAGGCGCTTCAACAGCTGAAGCATATATTTTCATATTCGGATTTACCCTTTTGAGAGCGGCGGCCGCACCCATATGGTCATGATCATGATGGGTAAGTACAAGGCCGGTTAATTGGCTTGTCGACAATCCGAGTTTTAGAAGCTCCTTTTCCAGAACGGGAAGCGACCCGATAAACCCACAATCTACAAGAATAATGTTTCGACTATCCCAAAGTATCGTTGGATAAATCGTATTCTCTGTATTGCCAAATTTCATGGTGATTGAAAAATTTATAATCTTATATTCCATATAGCTTCGTGTTCCCCTTATATTTAATGACTGATGACAAGTAGTCAAAATCTAAAAACTTGCACTAATCACTATAATTCGTTTACTTTAACGACCTTCTTTTGAATTACATCTTTTTTACCTAATGTAAAAGCATTTTGAGGACAGTAATTTACACATCGCATACAAGAAATACACTGTTTATGTTGGATGTTCATATGCTGATCCGTTAATTGAATTGCATTTACAGGACATAATTTTTCACACAACCGGCATTTGGTGCATCTATCATGGTCTATCCCTATGTTTTCACTGGTCTTTGTCCAAATGGAACGTCCCTTGGATATCGATCTCATCATATCCGACAAAATTGGTATCCGTTTCCATTTTGCGCTTCCGTCAATGAGTGACTGAACATATTCCTCCACCTTAATCAAGGCAGTTTTATTTTTTTCTTTCCCAATTTCGGCTTTCTTGTCCGATGTTTGCATACTTGTAGCCATTTTAAATTCGTATGCCCCTATACACCTGTATCCCTTTGCTTCCAGGGATTTTTTCATAGGTCCTACAATGCCGCCTGAAAAGCTTTCCATAGTATCTGCAAGAAATACTTGTCTCATATTCCCCTCCGGCAGCCTTTCAATAAAATCCCATACGATTGGAAAAGTTGACTGTACAGCAACAGGAACCACAATTCCCAAATGACAGTCATCTTCTAATTCGATAGCTCCAGATATAGATATTTTTCTTAATGCAACAAAGTATTTCTGGTTTTCAAAAGCCTCTTTTATTTTTCTTGCAATAAGAAGTGTATTTCCTGACCCGGAAAAATAATATATTATAATCGGTTTTCTCAACAACATAATTATACAAACCTCCCAATAGCATTAACAACTATGAATAGAAATATAGCCAATGAAGCGTTAATTACTTCGATTAACATTAATGTCTTTGACATTTTAGTAGGCGACTTTGGGAAAATTCCTACCAAATCTATTAGATATACAATAAAATACAAAACCGAGATTATTTGTGCCATATATAGCGCATATGGATTTGCGATTAAAAGCAAATAGCTTGTTATATACGATGCGATTCCTAATATGATAAGAAACACATTAAATCCCCAAAATACGATGCCTCTTAGTCCATTAAAATCTCTATTCTCAATAGGTCCCCCTGGAACTAGTATTGTCAATAAGGTTACATTAATAAACATCAGAGCGCTTGCAAATATCATAATAGCTTGCATTTTTAACCATCCCTTTCATTTTTAAGATATCATAATCTTATCAATTTGTCAGTCTGGTTGTATTGTAAAAAATCGGCGTTAATGATTCAATGAGGCAGTTGTCCCGTATCAATTACTTACTATTTAGTAGATGTTGGAGTGTTAATTCTTTACTAACATTTTCCAATTCATTCACCGTTTTACCGGAAAACTTTTTAGCATTTTTAATCAGATGGGATTGGTCATAGTAATAATTTTGCATATTCCTTCTTCGTACATCGTCCTCAACATTTTTTCTAAATTTATAAATATCCCCATATGTTTTTGGTGTCAATCCCACATTCTTTTTAAAGAACCTTTCGAGTGCACTTATTGAAATACAGAAAAACTCCGCCATTTTACCAATATTCAGATTTTCACAATTGCACTCAATATAAGTGGTCATTTCACTTATGCGATCAGATTTTTTTTCATAAACCATTTTCGACTCAAGATGCGCATAAATTTTTATAATTTTTTCCTCTGTTCCCTTTAAGGCCTTGATCTCATGGTAAAATTCTTGAAGTGTCCGGTCAATTTCATTTGCATTCTCAATCCGCTCAGTAACTGCAACTCCTGGCATATTAAACAGTGAAATAAACCCTGCTGGTTTTAGGGAAATACCTATTTGATCTAAATCTCTCCCGTATTTAACACGCTTGGCACTTTTGATCTGACCGATAATCGCAGCATTTGGGATGAATATTTCTTTTCCCTCTTCAATGAGCGCATAATGTGATCCATAATTAAAAATAAGGTTTATATGACCTAGCGGCATAATAATATCTTCCCGCTCTTCATCAGGAAGAAAATTAGATTCTACCACCCACGTATAATCTATTAAATTTTTTAACGAATCAGGAGGCTCAAATTGTTTTATTATCATAATATTTCTTATATCCTATTTTCTTCTACCATTTTTTCATTTTATCATTTACTTATTCCATATTAAAGGCATATCTAATGCAATCTTATTATTTAAAAATAATGACCTTTTTTCTATTAGCATTGTTAAATCCTTATGATAATATGATAATAGAATGATGTAAAGGAGCTCATAAAAAAGCTGGGGTTTGAGAGAATTCACCCTGACGATATTCTCCTAAACCCCAGACTCTTAAAAGTTAATTACATTTACTTTTTCATTTAATCTAATAATTCTCTGGCTTTTGTATAGTTAAAAACCGGACCTTCCAAACAGACATATGTCTCGTTGATCTTGCAGTGACCGCATTTCCCTACTGAGCATGACATTTTACGCTCAAACGATACCCATATCTTTGATTCATCCGCGCCATTTTTTACACACTCTTTTGCAGAAAAGTTTATCATCGCCGGCGGACCGACAATTACAATATTATAATCTTTAAATGATTCAAACGGAATATCCTTTATATAGGATGTAACAAACCCTTCCTTAAATCCCTCTGCCTGCATATGATCCAATGTATAAACGGTCTGAAAAACTGATCTGAATTTCTCTAAGTCCTCTTCAAACAGAACACTTTCACGGTCTTTAAACCCGGCGATAAATGTAAGTGATTCTAATTCTTCCATATGTCCGGAAAAATGCTGGAGCATGCTTCTGACAGCAGCCACACCGGTTCCCCCGGCAATCACCGCCAGATGTTTGCCTTTGAAGGCATCCACCGGAAATGAGTTTCCATAAGGTCCACGCATAAACAGGGTATCCCCTGAACGCATCCCAAATATTCCATCGGTCAGTTTTCCGACTTTGCGAATTGTAAATTCCACCCAATCTTCACCATAAGCACTTACAGATATGGGAGCTTCCCCTATTTTGGGAATCGACAATACAAAAAACTGTCCATGCTTAACCGCCTTGTCACACGCTACCCGAAAGGTATATTCTGCTGTGGTTTCATGTATTACCTTCAGAATCTTATGAGGAAACGGAAATGTTATATTATTCATCTGCTTTCACCTCTCTGTTTTCAGCTTCTGCATTCAATCTCTCGACTTCCGTATAAAGTCCGTCAATTACTTCTGAAAAATGAATATCTTTCGAGCATCTTATTTCACATCTTCCGCACCCGACACACATATGCCCCTGAGTATCAAAGCGTTTCTTGTAATCATATATTTTATGCATTGTCTTAAACCGCATCCGCTCTCCTGCTGTCGGCCGTACTCCATGTCCTCCAGCCATTACAGTAAAGCTTTTCAGCATGCAGGAAGACCATACTCTTCTGCGCTCTCCATCCATACTTGTCTCATTGTAAATTACATCTACAGTATCAAAGCAGCTGCAGCTTATACAAACGGTATTGCATCCTCCGCAGCCGATGCATTTTTCATCAAACTGCTTCCAGAAATCCGAGGCGATGATCTGCGATACCTGTGATGGACCCTCAATCTTTGGAATACGTACAGTCTTTGTATTGGCAGTTACAAATTCTGGCTTATAGTCAACCTGTTTTCCGTCCGAAAAATAATCCTTGAACGCATCATCCTTTACTTGAACCTTCAATCCGTTATCTTCAAATTTAACTGCTATGCTATAGTTATCCGTCTTATTTGTTTTCATAGATGCACAAAAGCAGGTATCCCATCCGCCATCGCATTCTATCATAGCAAACTTGACCTTCTCTCGGTAGCGCTGATAAAAATTGTCCGCCTGACCGCCGTTATGAAGAAAAATCTGATCTAACCGCTCGATTCCGCATATATCGCAAGGTCTTGCAAAAATAAGAAAATCTTTTTCAATTTCCAGTTCACTCTCTATGTACGTCCCTTCCCGGAAATAAATCAAAGGCTGGACAATGGGGTAGAATACCTCTTTGGGCGAAAAGTCAGATACCTGATCGTAAACAACATCTTTGATGGAATTGATTTCTCCGTATCTTATTACTTTCTTTTGCATGCCGCCTGCATTCCCAAGACTTTTGGGTGCGTAAATGATATACTTCTTCTTTATTTCGTCTAAAACAGTTTCCATGCTATCATAATTAATAAAGTATCCCATTGTTCCCCTCCCATCTTAAAAATCCGCGGGTAATCTTACTTACACTCTTGTAAAACAATGTCTTAGCATACTTATCCACATCCTGGCAAAAGACAGGTATCCATCCCTGTATATGTTCTGAGAAGAACTGCTTTTGAATTTCTAAAATGCCTACCAGTTTCTTCTCATCTTCTGCATCAAGCGCTGCAATTGCTTCTTCACAAAGATGTGCCATAAATTCCATTTCTACCGCAATATGATCCTCAGGAATTTTCGCAATGCCTTCTCTGAGAGCCAGCTGCTTCTCACTGTAAATCGCATGGACCTGGTCTCTTGCTTCCTGCATCATCAGCTTTTTTCTGCTGGTATAAACCGATTCATATGGAAATGCCGCCAGACCCTGCGCTACTCCGGCAGCCAGAAAAACATCTGCATAGTCAACTGCTAATTCTTCTATTTTTTCAAATAGCTCCGCACTTTCGATTTCTTTTCGGTATTGCATCATACATTCGTAGCCTTCATCCAATTCGCTAATCCCCGTGTCAGTCGGAAACTCCATTTCTTTCAAAGTATTTAGCAGCTCGATATCCGCCTCCAGAATATATAGACGGCTCAAAAAAAGATACATATTTTTACGGCTGTCGAGTATATTCCGCATTTCTGCTTTCCTTTCCATTATTGCCCTCCTCTTCCCTTCTTCTCATATTCGTGGGGAAGCACATCAACCCATTTGGCTCCCCTTAAAATATACCGTCCAGCAGGGTGATTTCCCGAATCCTCCAGTGCGAATATATGATCACTTCCCGCTTTTTCAAGCGCCTTTGAAACCTCACTTTCGGGATCACTTATATCACCGTACATCAGTGCTCTTCCAGAACAATTCTGAACACATGCAGGTGTTTCTCCCTTCTCTCTGCGTTCGGCGCAAAGATTGCATTTATCCACAACTCTCATTTCTTTATTTAGGATAATTGCTTGATATGGACATGCATTCTTACAGCTTTCACAACCGATACAGCGATTTTTGTCAATATAGATTACACCGTCTTCACTGCTCTTATAGCATGCACCGGTGGGGCAAACTGCAACGCAGGAGGGGTTTTCACACTGCTGACACATGACGGGAATAAAATACATTTCCAAATCCGGATACGTTCCCTCCGGCCCCATCGTGTATAACTTTGATCTGGAATCTCCCAGTGCGATTTCATGCTCTGTCTTACATGCTACCCGGCAGCCTCCCCGGCAACCGATACACCGATCCAAGTCTACTATCATTACATACTTCATGACTCACTTCCTCCCTCCACATTGGATTTTACCGATACCGGCAGCCATGATCGAAAATCTTCCGGTTTCTCCCATATTCCTTCCGGCGGAGCTTCCGCTTTTGACACTTTTACGAGGAAACCCCTCAGCGTATAAGTTCCCACCACATCATTGAAGGGAGCATCTGATTTTGTCAACACGTTGACATTCATTTCCTTCCAGCCATGGGTTTTTGTATTCAGTGTTTCTGGATTCCAAAAACGTTCCATATAAACAACCCCCGGGTTAATTCCTTCTGTCACACAGGCTCTGGCTCTAATCTTACCTCTAAGGGATTCCACCCATGTCCATTTACCGTGTTCAATCCCGTACTTCCCGGCTGCACTTGGGTGAATCCAGATTTCAGGCACCGGATACATCTCCCGCAACGCAGGAATATGTCTCAACGTAGAATGATGGAAAAACGGTATTCTTCCGTTCGTCATGACCAGCGGATACTCCTTCGCCAGTTCTCCGCCTTCCAGCGGACTTTCATGAGGCTCCAGAAAGTAAGGAAGCGGTTCGTAATCCTTAGAAGCTGGCGGCAGATCGTGCGTCGTAAATGGTGCTCCGGTTCTGCTCAGTGTTATCATGCTCTCCAGATATACCTCCAGTTTCTTCGACGGGGTCGGAAATCCTTTCGGTTTTCCAGTATCCTGATCGATATTTTGATATACGTGGTAAGTTCTCCATTCATCCTTCGGCAAATACTCAAAAGGAGCCTTCCTCGCAAATTCCTTCCATGTCAGACCAACTTCCTTTGTGAAATGATCAAAGAATTCTTCCATGGAGTCCCAATATGCCAGATCTTCTCCCATAAATTCAGCATTGAAAGACTTCTGACAGTTTTCATGTCCCAGTTCGGCACAACGTTTAGCAAGCTTTGACCAGAACAACGTCTCATCCATCGTATCCCATAAGTGCACGGCCGCCTGTCTTGCCACCAGCATATTGCAGGTTTCTACTATCATATCTGTTTCCAGCCATTCCGCAGCTGGAAGCAGGATATCGGCATAGGCGGAGAACGACGTCGGATTCATATGCATATGGACGATAAAGTCAAGCTCTTCGATCGCTTCCACCCATTTTGCACTCTCTGCCACTACACCGAGCTTATTTCCCGAACGATCAATCCAGACTCTGGGCTTGTATGGTTCCCCTGTCAGAATCGCTTCTAAAATACTGGAGGGATGACCGGCATACCAGATATGTAAGCCTTTATGTTCGTTTGCTCCAAGCCGCTTTTCCAGCATCTCCGGCGGAAGCATCTTAGTCGCAACAGGAACCGGATAATTCGGCATCTTTAAAACTCCGCTGGTCCGGAAACGCTGCATCAAACTCCCGGGCCTCTCTACATTTCCTAGCAGTATGTCTATGGATGCCGCTGCCATAGCTGCCTGAACAGAATTCGGATTCTGATCAGTAGCCACGCCAAGAGCCAGCCCACCCGGCAGGTTTTGAGCAAACATCAGGATTGCTTCTTCAATTTTTTTAGCATCCAGCCAACAGATTTCTGCTGCTTTTTCTAATGTAAATTCCTCAACTCGTTCCCATAATAGTTGAAATCCAGTTTTACAAGTTCGTCCTTCTACCTCATAGGTACCGGTCAATGACGGGCTCAAACTGTCATCCCACGGATATGCCAGCGGTTTTGCCTGATTGGTCCTGGTGTCCCAAACCATAAATGTATCCGGAGCTTTTGTGTCCATGCTTTTTTCCGCCCGAATCAGCATTTTGGTTTCCACATCAACAAGATAAGGCAGATTACTCCATTTCATAATGAAGTCTTCATCGTAAAGTTTATATTCTATAATATAGCGCAGCCATGCAAACATCAACGCCACATCGGTACCCGGCCTGATCGGCAGCCAGATATCAGCCTTGGCTGCATCCGGTGTAAACCGCGGATCAACAACAACGGTTTTCACGCCTCTTGCTCTTAATTCCACTACCGCTCCGCCACCGCTGGCGGGACAAGAATACGAAGGAGCTGTCCCCCACAGTACCAGACATTGAATCGGTGTATCATCCGGAAAATATAACTCCAGCGCATTGGAATCAGCAATGCTGGGATCTACGCCGCCGTACATCATGGTATAAGACAGTACCCGGGGCAGATAGCACTGGGCGCATCCCGGTTCAAACCAGTTTGGTGTTCCAAAAACATTGCAGAAACGTGCGATGCTCCAGATTTCCGGATTACCGCCGCCCCCTGTCGAGCAAAAGACGCTTTCAGCTCCGTATTTTTCACGGGTTTCCATCAGCTTCTTCGCGATTGTATCAAGCGCTTCTTCCCAAGAAATGCGTTTCCACTTATTATCACCCCGCTTTCCGACTCTCTGCAGCGGATATTTGTTCCGGTTGGGGTGATAAAGGGCCTGCATGCCAGCTAAACCCTTCGCACACATCCTACCTTTACTCATAGGGTCAACAGGGTTTCCTTCCAATTTGACGACACATCCGTTCTTTACATACGCCAAAACACCACAGTTGGCGATGCAGGCACGGCAGGAAGTCTTCACAATTTTCGTTCCCTCATCCCTTTGTATTTCGGACACTTCTGCCTTTCTCAACAATCGATTCCCATTTAAAGCAGACGTTATTCCTTTTATCTGGATGGCGTCGGCAGATTGTTTTGTACTGTGTATCTGACTACTCATAAATACCTCCTGTATAGGATGCTATCCTCTGTCTGTACTTTTCTATGTAAGCAATGCAGCTTTCAATAATTTCATCCGTATTGTTCAATGAATATATACGCTCATCTCTGCTTGAGAAATCCGGGATATCTGTAATGATTCCTAGTCTGTTTATTGGATTGGAATCTGCACTCTCTGCGATTACCTCTCTGACAATTTCAAATTTAGGCAAATCGGTATCCTTTCCCCCTTCTATTAATACAAGATCATAGTTAGAAAACTTCCGAATCAAATCTTCTATGTCAACATGATTCTTTTCAACAATCATGTATTGGGAGTTTGAGAACACAGCTGTCGCTGATGCTCCCGCTTTCCGAATTCGATAACTGTCGGTTCCCGAAACATCTGCATCAAATTCATGCCCGTCATGTTTCACATAACCAACGGAATATCCCTTTTTACTTAAATCGGCAACGATTTTTTCTATCAGGGTTGTTTTACCTGCATTTTTCCATCCGCAAACAGATAGTACACACGGCTTCCTGTTCATTTTTTCTCCTTGCTTTAAAGCTTCATAATCCTTTGGTGTATTGATATTTGATAAAACGTCTGATGAAAATCCTAATTGCTCAATTTGCATTATTTTTACATTCATTCGCTTTAAAAGTTCACTCATGCTGTGCATTTCCTCCTGAAACATTTGCTCCAGGACCGGGATAGCAGCCTTGTGATACATGCCGCATAACGGTTGTATCCGCTTATTTCCTTCTAAAATTACAGCCTTTGCTCCATCTTTTGCCGCTTCTGCCATCCTCAGAATTAATTCTCTCGGAAGTAATGGCATATCAACCGCCACCAGAAAGACCCAAGAATGCGAAGCTGCACTGAGTAAGCGGTATAACCCCTCTAAAGGGCCATATCCCTTCCTCACATCTTCCACCAAAACATAGCCCTGATCTTTATAAAGTTCTATATCATCAACAGAAACCAAAACCTCATCAAAGGTTTTAAAAAGCAATGCAGAGCGCTCAAGAAAGGTCTGCCCTTTCCATTTCATGCAAGCTTTATTCTGCCCCATTCGGATGCTTCTTCCGCCTGTCAGTATCCCTGCAGTGATTGCTATCTTCTCATTCAATACAGCAGCACCACCTCTACTTCATCTCCCTGCATCAACCCGGGAGAATTTGCTTTTATTTCAATCAGGCAGTTACACCCCTGCATCGTCCGTAAAACTCCGGAAGTCTGCAAGCCCGCCGGAAGTGACACCGTGCCATTCTCATAGATTCCTCTGATGAAACGAATGCAGGAACTATGTTTTCTATAATCACACTGCATAGCAGCCTTTTTTTTGATAATCTTTGTTTCCTGACTGCCTGACATCAGATGCAGAACCGGACGTACCAACAGTTCCATATTTGCCAATGCTCCATATGGGTTTCCGCTTAAGGCAATAACCGGAGTTTTATTCAGCATTGCAAAAATAGTCGGAGAACCTGGCTTTATCTTTACCTTCCAGAAGATCTTCCTGGCCTTCGCCTGATTTAATGCCTCATGCATGATATCTCTTTTCCCTACAGATACCCCCCCGGTAGTAATGATAAGATCAACCTGGCCGGCAGTTCTTTGGAGACAATTTGCCACTTCTTGCTCAGAATCCGGGAGCTTTCCTGCTAAAATCGGCTCCACTCCTAACTCCTGAAGCCTGGAAAATAACAAAAATTGATTGGAATTATATATCTTTCCCGGCGTCAGATGTTCACCGGGATTGATTAACTCATCCCCGGTTGCAAAAATACCGATTCTTGGCTTTTTATATACTTCAACTTCAGCATATCCCATACATGCCAGCATTCCAATTTCAATAGATTTTAGCTGCGTATTCTTTGTTATCAGACGGGTTCCGGCATGATATTCCTCGCCCTGAAAGCAAATATTTTCAAGTACTCTTATCGATTTATAGGCATTTACATAGTTCTCACCGTAATCCGTATCCTCCTGCTTCAAGACACCATTGGCAGCGTTTGGAACCGGTGCCCCGGTCATAATCCGTACAGCTGTGTTTTCATCAAGATCTTTCTGCAGAAAATCCCCGGCATAAACTTGTCCGATCACCTTTAACGATACAGGTGTTTTCTCTGTTGCTCTTTCTATATCGCTGACTCTCACTGCATATCCATCTACCGCCGAGCGGTTGAATGGCGGCTGTGAAACAAAAGAGGCATAATCTCTTGCTACAATCCTGCCTACTGCCTGCTCCAACCTGACTTTTTCTGTGTTCAGCGTGAAATCCCGGCTGATTGTTTCCAAACATATTTCCAACGCTTCCTCCAGTTTAATTCCCTGGTACTGATACTCCACTTCCATCACCTCACCCTTCTACAAAGCACATTCAGAATATTGAATCACACTTCTCAAGACTCAAAAATCAATATTGGTTTTAAGGAGTTTGCCGGATTTCATTCGGCCTGAATAATCCCATATAAATGTAAGTATTATTCAGTACATCCTAATTATATCCTCCTCAAAAAAACTTGAAAAACATAAAAAAAAAGAGATAGCCACACCTAATTGGGTGTAGCTGGTTATTATAACCTCGGCTGCTTTCTTATCTAACAAAGGTCTTCTTCATGTCCTTCGCAACCTCATAATATTTCTCGTTTTCTCCTACTAATACGATTTCAGTTTCTTTATCACCCATAATATTATCCCATTCATAGAACTTTAAATTTTTATTATCATTTCTGAAAAGTGCATTGTAAGCTACAGCAACACCCTGGCCCATACTCACTGCCATTTCCAACGCACTCAAACTATCAAAGAATTTTATGTTCTTCGATTTGCAGCCGTGCCTTTCTAAATACTTAAGTGTACGCTCTGCAGCATCTCTGGAATATGTTGTTTCAGGAATAAATAACGTTGTATTTTCAAGATCTTTCAATTCAATCATATCTTTTTTTCCCAATGGAGTATAAATCGAAGCAATAATTCCAAAACGAATTCCCGTTGTCCCATACTCAACCCGCCACATATTTTCCAGGTCTTCTATTTCCGAAGAAAATGCAATCATGATATCGATTTTATTACTTTTTAATTTTTCATATAACCAGACTGGATTCCCAAAGTAATAATCAACCTCTACATTCTGGTTTTCCTGAGTATACTGTGTGAATATCGGAATCATATAGTCCATGATCTTTGGTACATCCTGGATTCCGATTCTAACTTTGAATTTTGTTTCTTTCTCGTCAAGGATTTTAGCTGTTTCTAATGCTGCGTCATGTTCTTTTATTATTTTCTCCCATACACGATACAAGTGTTTTCCGGCCTCTGTCAACTCAATACCTTTGTTTGTCCTCTCCATCAGTTTAATATCCAGCTCTTTTTCAATAGCCTGAATCTGCCGGCTGATAACTTGCTGGGAAACAAATAGGGTTTCGGCTGCCTTTGTAATATTCTTCTGCCTGGCTGCTTCCAGAAAATATTCAATCTGAACAAATGTCATTTTTCTCACCTCATTTTGTTTCTCTTCACTAAGAATATATATATCCTGTGCAGAGAGTAATGTCAAATTGATTTTCCGGCTATGCCATCAGTTACTGATCAGGTGTTAGCCTCAATTTTACCAAAAACCCGATAAACAGCAGGCTGTAATAGCAAGCTTAATAAAATATATATGATAAATAGCAGACCTGATGCTCCCATTATTTTTCCACCTATTTCGTATGCATTAAACAATCTTATTGCAACACTCATCTGCAATAGTTGGTCTGGCAAAAGTGCTAACGCACTAGATATCAGCCTGCTTTCTAAGAACCCTAAGAAACTTGGTGCAAATATCAGAACAAAGGGAACGATTGCTGCTACAACCGTCGATTTTGTTTTTGCTGATACGAACATAGTAAGAGTAGCCATGAATACACATCCTATATAGCCTCCAAAAATAACAATCAAGTATTCTTGTAAATTTGTTATGTTATAGAAACACTTCCATGCACCTGAAGCCTGAATGCTACAATTGGCACCACTTACCCCAAAGATACCCAAAACAGAACAGCTATATATAAGCATTACACTCCAATAGATGATTGTAGTAATTAGAAATCCTGCCTTTACTTTAGCTGAAATAGCTTTACCACGCCCATGATAAGTAGTATAAAACACAGAATCTGCATTCAACAGCTTCTCACAGGAAAAAATTGGTGCAATTAATACGCCTATAATGATGGTCATAATCATAAGAATAGTTGCGGAGTATTTAAAAAGAGTTTTCCACCCTTCCATATACTCATAATTAAGCGGTTCTTTCATTTTTTCAAACTGCTTGATAAAATATTCTTTTTCTTTTTCGGTATAAGAATATTCTGCTTCCCCACTTAGCCATCTTTTAAGAGCTTCCGTTCTATTCGTATAAAACCTTTCTGCATCTGAAGGCTTCAGACCGTCCACCCTATAGTAGTCATACTCTCTAAATTCACAAAAAGAATAATTGATTAAATCGCGAATATCCATAAATCCTTGCTTTTGTCCATATGCGATGTTTTGTTGCTGAATATTTTCTGACTGAGCTTCCGAAGTCGCGTTTATTCTTGAATTCTCTTCAATTACCTGTGCGATTCTATTTTCGTTAAGAGGTCCTGACCATACCAATGACGCCTCTTTTAATTTCTGTATTGCACCAAATCCTCTTTCTTCTTCCCCGTTTTCATCCGTCCAAGTGGAAGAATTAATACATAATCCGACTATCACAATAATCAAAATTCCCATAAGGAGAAGTGCAATTTTACTTCTCCTTCCAGAGAAAACCTTTTTAATCTCATAATACAACATCTATATCCCCTGCCTTCTCTCCAAAATAGTAAAAGAATACATTCTCTAAACTCATTTCCTCTTCTCTTGCATTTTCACAAGGCTGATTTTCGCATAGCAGACGTAGTCTTGTGCTATTTTCAATTGTCTTTTCATTTACCACTTTATATTTCCTAGCATAACTATCTACCTCTTGCTTATTAACATTGCAGTTCCATATACGTACGGGAACATTATCTATAAGTTCTTGCAATGTCCCTGCGGACTCAATTTTGCCAGCTTTCATCATTAAAATTTTATCTGCAACGCATTCCACATCAGAGACAATATGGGTAGACAGTAGGACTAGGCATTCCTCAGCTAGTTCACTGATTAAATTACGAAATCGAATTCTCTCATTCGGATCGAGTCCAGCAGTTGGTTCATCCAATATTAATATCTTTGGATTATTTATCAATGCTTGAGCAATCCCAAGGCGTCTTTTCATCCCCCCGGAATACCTTTTAATTTTCTTATTCCAAACCTTTTCCAAACCTACCTTATGTAAAAGTTCTAACGATTTTTTTTTTGCTACTGACGTTTTAATTCCTTTTATAGATGCTATATACATAAGATAATCCCTTGCAGAAAAATCTGGATAATAACCAAATTCTTGTGGAAGATATCCCAAAATTTTTCGATATGAACCATTTAATGCCCAAATATCCTTCCCCTCCAGTGTTATCCTTCCCTCAGAAGGTTTAATTAGTGTGCATATCATCCTCATCAAGGTGGTCTTCCCTGCTCCATTAGTTCCTAGTAATCCATATATTCCATTTTTCATTGTATAAGAAATATGGTCAACTGCCATTGTATTACGATACTCTTTTGTCAAATTCTCTAATACTAATTCCATATATAATCCACCTCACAATATTTTGCACTGTTTTTCAATAACCTGTATATTACAAATAAAAGATATACAACCGATACTCCCAAAATCATCAACCATCCAACATCTGATACCGACGCATATAATTTTTCATTAGTAACAATCTTATACCAAATAGTAGCTCCAATCATACAAAAAACAATCGCAATATACTCAGAATAAAGTCTTTTGCTACATAGTAGACCAAAGCAGATACAGCAGGTTATATTAAATGGAAGAAGACACTGAATAATCATGTCATACAAGGTAGTCTGTATTGTTAATGCTGTAGTTATAAAAAATGTACTTAACAACAACAAATCTACGCTACCAAATAACAACAGCCTTGCTGAATAAATCTGCCGTAGAGTATAAAATGCAGAATTTTCAATTTCCCATGAATTTGTACGTACATTTTTCCATAACTCTGGGATGATAAGAATTACAAATACTGGAATCAGTATACCCGCTTCTCGATATACTGTGGGATGGTTCTGTGTAGTAAATAGGTTGTACCATAATATGATCAAAATTGCTACTTGCGATAACCACCAGCGTTTATTTATAAATCTAGTCTGTATGAATAAAAATTCAAAATAAGATATTGTCTCTTTCCGTTTACTCTCAAACAATGCTTGTTTAGATGCTTCAATAGTTTCTAAAATCTTCTTTTCTTGTATTAGCGGTAAATTTTCTTTCCGTTTTGTATACTCCATTTTTTCTCTTATCCTATCCATAAATCCTCCTCCTCTCTTATAATTGTTTTTAATTTTTCCTTTGCTTTTGCTAAGCGATATTTAACTAGCGAAAGTCCGATTTCTAAAATTGTTGCAATCTCTCTTAGTTTTAAATCCTGAAAATAGTGCAGTATCAATATTTCCCTCAAGTCCATAGGTAATTTCATCAGCAATTTTTGTATGTCCAGTTTTGCATTAATATTATCTTCTAGCTCATTTGAAATCTCACATATCTCTTCAAGAGGTACTTCCGTTTTCTTTCTATAGTTATTCTTACAAAGATTCCCTGCAATTGTATATAGATAATTCCTTGCTTTACCATAATGTTTATATCGGTTTAAATTCTTGAAGAAACTCACAAATGTTTCCTGCGTGATGTCTTCCGAGATACTACTTCCATTTAAGTTTCTATAACAATACTTTAATATTTCTGGGTAATATTTTCGTACAAACGTTTCTATAGCAATGTCATCACCTTTTTTCATTTTAGATATTAAAAAATAATCTTCATCCATACTGCACCTCCTTCCTTCTGCTTTTGAAAGTACTTTCACTATATATAACAACACAACGTATAAAAAAGATAGTGTTTACCATTTTTTTCTTAAAACGGTTGAATGCAAATGCATTCTGATAATGAAACTGTATTTCAGTTTATTATTATAAAAAGTTGTACCTTCTCATTTATAAGTTGTTTTCTCCGAATTTTTTTTATTTCATATGCTTTTCTATAGTATAAGGGCTATAATATACTATGTTATATAAAAATTAATCCAAGTTATTTACAAAGCCAGGAGGAATATAAATGAGAAATAAAGAAATCGTACAGCAGATGGTAAAGCATACTCAAACGCATAAGGTAACAAAAGGAGAAAGTGGCAGCCTAGAATGGTGGGAATTAAGTCTGATTGGATTGGGATCCATTATTGGTGCAGGCTTTTTTCTCGGATCCAGTTTGTCCATAAAAATGGCAGGACCGTTGGTACTGCTTGCATATCTTGTCTCAGGAGTAGCCGCTTTTATTGCATTTGCAGCCCTTTCAGAAATGTCGCTGAACCATCCGGAAACGGGATCATTCAGGGCCTATGCAAAAGATGCTTTCGGTGAACGGATGGGTTTCACCAGCGGCTGGATCTATTGGATTTCCGGAGTGTTTATCATGTCCAGCGAAGTAAGTGCACTATCAATTTTTACCAGGTACTGGTTCCCCCAGATCCCTGCCTGGATTTTTGCTCTCATTTATTCCGTTTTAGGTCTGGGCATCATTTTAATGGGAGTAAAGGATTTTGGAAGAGTAGAATCTATTTTTGCTGTAATTAAGATTTCCGCATTAACCGCTTTCATTATTTTCGGTCTGCTGTATGCTGCAGGTCTTATCTCTGCTCATGGAATGGACAACAATGGTCACCGGTTTCTTTTGCTGCATACATCATGGCTTCCCAATGGTTTTAACGGGTTATGGTCGGCTATGTTATTTACTCTTTTTCCCTTTGGAGGAATTGCCGTGTTGGGCATAA
This sequence comes from Anaerovoracaceae bacterium, assembly GCA_963676445.1. Lineage (GTDB taxonomy): Bacteria > Bacillota > Clostridia > Peptostreptococcales > Anaerovoracaceae > Anoxybacterium. Next base: position 3,963,457 of record OY781100.1, on the reverse strand, counting down.
CAGCTGTGGAATTAAAGGATAAAACCAAAATATTGAAAGCCGGCAATGTCCTAATGGCGCTGCTTTTGGCGCTTTACCTTATTTCAATATTTTTCGTCCTCAATCTTGTACCATTAAAGAAGATTGTTGAGTCTCAAAGTCCGTTCGTTACAGCACTTTCACAATATAATCTTCCGGGCATCGATTCTATATTTAATATCATCATAATCACCGCAGCATTTTCGACTATGGTAGGTACCTTATTTGCAATAACTAAGGTGCTTTATTCTCTCGCTGAGGATAACGAGGCCCCTAGGCTTTTCATTAAAACAACCCAAAAAAGAGTCCCGATCAATGCCCTGCTTTTAAGTGCCATCGGACTAGCCGCCTCTATTATTTTATCCTATCTGCTTCCGGGCGGAGTTTATGAATATGTGACCTCATCTGCAAGCATACTTTTAGTCGCAAACTGGATCATAATCCTTTTATCACAAATAAAAAACAGAAAAAACTATCCCAAAGGCGAAAAGCATTTTTTAATGCCCGGCTATCCTTATCTGTCATATTTTGGAATTCTCATCATACTTTTCGCACTGTGCGGAACGCTCCTCAAGAGTTCACAGAGAATCGCTATGCTTGTCAGTATTGTGATTGCCTTGTTGATTTTTGGGGGTTATGTATTTATGAAAAGAAAGACAGAATAGCTTTGCTGTTTTGAGAGCTTTCATTTTTCTTCCCTCCTGATTTATTTCAATTTCCATCCAATCGCCTTTTGGCGGGCACGAATGAATTGATCATAGATACCAAGCTGATTTATTAGCCCTTCATGTGTACCTTGCTGCACGATATGTCCGTCAGCCAAAACAAAAATCCAATCAGCATTTCGTATTGTTTTCAGTCGATGTGCAATCATAATAACCGTTTTGTTTTTTGTTAATTCTGCAATCGCCTCCATTAGCATGTTCTCATTTTCGGGATCGACACTGGAGGTAGCTTCATCCAATATGATGATGGGCGCATCTTTCAAAATAGCTCGAGCGATGGAAATTCGCTGTTTCTCACCACCCGACAGTGTTGCGCCTCCTTCTCCAATAACGGTGTCGTAACCATCAGGAAGACTCATAATAAAGTCATGACAGCAAGCCTTCTTTGCCGCAAGCTTTACATCCTCATGCGATGCATTTGGTTTTCCAAATTTGATGTTGTTTTCAATCGTATCAGCAAACAGATAGACCTTCTGAAACACCTCGCTTATATTTGTCAATAGACTATCCAGCGTATAGTTGCGGACATCTATGCCGCCAATTGTGACTTTTCCTCCATCCACGTCCCAAAAACGGGCAATTAGATTACAGAGAGTACTCTTGCCTGCGCCAGAAGGCCCAACAATAGCAGTTGTTGTTTTCTGTGGGATTGACAAGCTGACATGATCCAGAATTTTATGATCACCATAAGAAAAAGAAACATTTTCAAATGCAATATCATAATTAGACGGAGTCTGTACTTTCCCATTCTCATCCATGACAGGTGTTCTATTAATTTCCTCAACTTTATCAATTGAGACATCCAGAAGCCGCAATAGCGAAGAAGTATTCCCAGCTGATTGAAGTTGCCCGAAAAGCATAAATGAAGCAACCGTCATCAACAGGCATATTGACAAACTCATAGAGCCGCCAAGGTGAAAAATCAACGCTTCAGTAATGATTACGACGCTAGTGCCATAAAGGATAATTTGTTGTAAAACTGTGTAAGGAACAAATAAATGCTCTAATTTCAGGTTTTTGTTTTTGCTTTCTAAAATAGCTTGTTTTATTTTACTGTTGGCGTTTCGCCCGAGGTTAAAGGATTTGACCATTAACATTCCTTGCACATACTCCAATACATTTGAGACAAGGGATGCTTGCGCCGCCTGTCTTTCAGGAGATACTATTTCGGATTTTTTTTGCAAACTGCTGATACACCAGGTAAACAGCAAGATACCACATAAAATTGTTAATCCAATCCTCCAATCAATAGTAAACATAACAATTGTAATAACCGCTGCATGAATATATCCACCTAAAATGTTCGTCAACACTGTTGATGCATTGTTCTCAATGTCGCCCATCGTGGTAGTAACAACAGAAGTCAAATTACCCAGATTGTGATCACTGAAATATCCCATCGGCATATACTTAATGCGGTCGCCAATATGAATGCGCTTTTCGGCGCACATGAAATAACCGATTTTTACTTTGTAAAAATCCGAAATATAGCTACAAATAATTTTCAAAATCATACTGGCAAAAGTAATCCCAAATATCTGCCAGATTGTTGCCGTTTCAAAACCATTTATCATGCCAGAAAAAACCAGTGCAAGCGCGGCAAATGACATCATATCGAAAATAGAATGCAATACTGAAAACAGAATTGTCGTTTTCAGTGTTCCTTGCATTTTACCTGAAAAACAATATATTTTTTTTAATGTACGAATCATTTTTATCCCCCTTAAGCAACATCTTTTGTATCCATGTGTGCTTTCCACATTTCCTGATACAAAGAGCATGTCTGAAGCAGGTTCTGATGAGTACCTTCCGCTTCAATATGTCCATTCTTTACCACAACAATCTTGTCTGCATCGGTAATCGTAGAAAGACGATGTGCAATCATCAGAACTGTTTTTCCGGCAATGATCTTCGCCATTGCTTCCTGAATCAATGCTTCGTTTTCTGCATCAATATAGGCAGTTGCTTCGTCGAGAATGACGATAGGTGCGTTTTTTAACACAGCTCTTGCAATCGCAATCCTCTGTCGCTCACCACCTGAAAGATGTCCACCTGCACCACCTACGACTGTTTGAAAGCCATTTTCCAATTTTAAGATAAAATCATAGCATCCACAATCCTTTGCTGCCTGATAGACTTCTTCATCCGTCGCAGTTGGCTTTCCCATTCGGATATTTTCAAGTACTGTTTCATCAAATAAATAGTTGTCCTGTGATATGTAGGCAACCTGATCCATCAACTGTTCTAAAGGAATTTTTCGTATATTGATACCATCAATTTTAACCTCTCCAACAGTCACATCCCAAAAACCCGCAATCAACTTTGTAATCGTAGACTTACCGCCTCCACTGGGACCTACAAAAGCTGTAATCGTTTTTTCTGGAATATTAAGGTTAACATGCTCCAAAAGTGATGTACTCTCTTCATAAGAAAAACTTACATTCTCCATTGAGATGCTAGATATATCGAGTTTCACCCGTCGCACAGGTCGTTCCAACTCTTTTTCGTCCAGAACAGAACAGATTTCTCCTACAATAGACTTCATCTGCGCAATGCTGTCTGTAAAATTCATCGCATTGAGGATCGGTGTAATAATTCCCAGTGCCAAAACAATGCATGTGATAAAAACCGGAGCACTCAAGCTGCCATTTTGGTATAAGACGCAACCAACGGGAAGTACACTGACCAACACACTTGGCCAAACCGTAAACACCATAGACTTATAAACCTGCACACTCTTCATCCAATTTACAGCATATAAAGCATTATCCTCAACGGCATCAGAATACTTCTGATAAGAATTAGCAGATTGATTAAACGCTTTGATAACTTCAATTCCTCCGATATACTCTACAACCGTATTCGTCATCTTACGGACGCGCATCATAAGCCCCTGAAATTTTTCTTCGTAGCCATTCGCCATTCCTTTGTAGCAGAGCATACCAATAGGTAACGTTACCATGGAGGCAAGCGCCATTCTCCAGTCAAGAAACAGTAGATAAATCAAGATACATACTGGAATACAAAAATTCGCAGTTAATTCAGGAATCAGGTGGGCGAGAGTTGTCTCCATACCTTCTACCCTATCCACAAGAATATTTTTGAGTTGACCGGACGGGGTGTTAATGATATATCCCATCGGAACTCTTGTGAGTTTGTCCACAAGCTGAATTCGAATTTCAGACAGTGTTTCAAAGGTTGCGGTATGGGAAACAAAAGTAGAAAGATTGAAAAAACATATTTTTGCTAAAAAACCAACACCAGCTATAACGCACCATCTCAAATAAACGGAAACCGTTGTTTCCCCTCCCATCAGCAACAGTACGATTTTAGAAACTACAAAAAACGGCACTAAACCAGCGGCAACACCGAGGACAGCTAAAACGATTGATAGGACATATTTCCACTTGTATGGAGCTGCAAGTTCCATCAATCTAGACAAAGGATTTTGTTCTTTATCCATTTCACATTCGATCCTTTCTTAATAAAATAGAGGTTGGTTAATTTACGTTAACCAACCTCTATTATAGTGATTTCATTTTTTCCTGCTACTCTGATAAGCCTGTTAACCCCCTATTTAGACAAAAGCTTTCAACATTACTGAGCAGGCTGCACATTGTTAATGTCAAAGAACTGAGGAACGCTTGGAAATGTGTATCCTGCAATTTTAGAGGTATTATACACCACCAAATCCTTTGAATAGGAAATAGGCAAGTCAATAACATTATCATTAGAAATTTTCAATGCGGTCGCAATCGCATCCTGAACTACGTCAGGCTCCGCCGTCGTGGAAAACTTATTAACTGCAGCAGAATAATTCTCAAAATTACCCAAGGCTTGCAGAGAAACTGCATGGGGATCGGCGCCAAGAGTTTCCTGAAGGAATTTGTGGGGTTCTGTATAAGAACCTTCCGTGTTCCAAGTTGTAATATCGTAATTGCCAGCAACGCCTTCCGTCCACCATGTCATCTGATCTTGTCCAGTGGTCTCAGCATTAATACCCACTTTGGCTAGTTGTGTTTTTATTGCTAGGGCAATTTCCTGCGCGAGAGAAATATCTGACCAATAGGTGTAGCTTAGCGTTAGTGCTTTTCCATTCTTCTCACGGAAACCTGTTTTTTCGTTCATTACCCAGCCCGCTTCATCCAGCAAGGTATTTGCCTTGTCTAAATCAAAATTCCGCATGGTTTTGTAATTGATATCTGTATAAGGTGCGCCTTTACTAAACAGGGTAGCAGCCGGAGTTTCATAGCCATAGGTCAGCCCCTCAGTAATCTCCTGCTTATTAATTGCATATGCAATCGCTTCACGGATCTTAACATCGCTCAGCATTGGGCGAGCAGCATTTAGTACCAAGTTACGTGTCAGTGTATTGCCTTCATTTATTTTACCTGCAATACCATCCAAAGTGATTGCCTGATTGTAATCATCATATGTAATTAGTTCTGCTCCATAAATCATATCTACTTCTCCGGTCTGTAAAGCCTGTAGGCGAGAAGAAGCCTCTGGAATATATTTTACAGTAACCTCATCATAATACGGAGCTTCGCCCCAATAATTTTCGTTCCGAACAAAGCGGGTGCAGTCTCCAGAAATAATCTCATCTCGTACATAAGGGCCAGTTCCTACAACATCCTTGAATGTTTGAAAATTGCCCGCTTCGAAGATTTTTGGGGACATCATACCCGCAACATTCTGGAAACAGAAATCATTTAAATAGGAGAAGCATGGAGCCTCATAATGAACAGCAACCGTGTATTTATCAATTGCCTCAACACTCTGGATATTATAAATACCCTTAATGCCACTAAAATTGGAGTTTGAACGATCAAATTCCAAAATGGCTTTTACACTTTCAGCATTAAATTCAGTTCCATCGGTAAACGTTACGCCCTGATGTAGCTTGAATGTAAGTACCGTATTGGTTTCGTCCCAGCTCCAATCTTCAGCCAGCTTTGGGACAATTTTACCGTTTTCGTAGGCCACCAGCGTTTCATATACGAGACCGCAAGCAATGTTGTTTTCTTTATTCATGGTTAGAGTTGTCAGGTTATCCAGTTCCTTTGCCGTACAAATAGTTAATACCTTTGTATCGGATGACTGGCTTGCGTCAGGCGCTTCAGCATTTTGCCCGCAACCAGCCAAGCAAAGTGTGAGGAGAACGCAACCTAAGAGCGTCGAGAGTATTTTTTTCATGTTATTTCTATCCTTTCTGTGTTGAGGTTTATTTTATTAGATGACCCTGCTCCACAATCCTGCCATTTTGCATAATTGCAATCCTATCAGAAATTCGCACAGCGTCTTTCCGGCTATGGGTTACAAAAATGCAGGAACAGCGGTGCAGTTTTGCAGCGTTCTCTACTAAGGTAAGTACGGCATCGGTTGAAATCAAATCGAGACCGCTTGTCACTTCGTCCATGATTAAATAATCAGGCTCTATCGCCATGGCTCGAAGCAACGATAGACGGCGCTGTTCTCCGCCTGAGAGCCGGCGCACTGGAGTATCCAGCAGCTTATGATCCATATAGACAGCATCCATCAAATCATAGATACGTTTTTTTCGTTCTATTCGGTTATACGAAGTTAAATTTATCAGTGCTTCTTCAACATTGGAAAATGCTGATCTTGCTGGATTTAGTGTGCCAGAAGAGTCTTGAAAAACGGCTTGTATCATTTTACGATGGCTTTTCCATGTACGATAATTCCACTGTGTAATATCTTCACCATCTAATAAAATGGTTCCAGATGTGGGTTTCTCCATACCAATCAGCAATCTTGCTAACGTGCTTTTACCCGAACCACTTTCACCCTCTATCGCCAGATTTTCGCCCCTTTCCAAACGAATGTTAATATCACAGAGCGCATGGAACTCACCTTGTGTTTCACTGCGATAAATCTGATTCACATTTTGTATTGCAATTTCTCCCACTCCCATTCACCTCGGCTTTCTTTCCTGCTTAAACTTGCGAATTGCTTCATCCAATCCGTTTGCGGTTCGGTTAATAATTGATCCATATTGCCTTGTTCAATTACCTTTCCTGCTCCAAGCACATAAACATTGTTACAAAGTCTTTGAAGTGCATCAACATCATGAGATACAAACAGAATGCCTTTATCCTGCATTTGCGTCTGCAGCACAGCTAACAACAGATTGCGGTTTTCTTCATCCAGTGCAGCTGTAGGCTCGTCCGCCAGGATATAGTCTGGTGACATCCCTAATAAAATGGCTGCGGCTACTCGTTGCAGCATCCCTCCTGAAAGTTCGCCTGGATATGCATTCAGCACTCTTTGTGTATCTTTTAGATTGACGAAATCCAATTTTTCTTTAGCCAGTACGATTGCGCTAGATTGATTCAATTGCAACCGTCTTTGAAAAGTCTCTTGAATTTGATAGCCTATTTTCAATCGGCTATCAAAAGCAGTCATTGGGTTTTGTGGTATAAAACCAATCTTTTTTCCACACAAGCCACGATGATCCCTGCGTGATAAGCAGAGTAAATCGGTGTCATCCATGAAAATTTTCCCGTCTTTAATTTGGCAGTCCGTGTGTAACATTCCGAATATACTTCGCAGCAATGTTGTTTTTCCTGAACCGCTATGGCCTGTAAGCCCTATGACTGCCCCTGAAGGTATTTCTACCGACACTTGATTCAACAGAAAACGGCCTGATTTTTCTTTTACACTTAGTTGGTTGATTTTTAACATCATGTCACCTCCTTTTCTGTCAATCGTCTGCCCAAAATATTAAAGCAGAGCGTCGATAAAATAACGGCACTGATGGGATACAAAATCATCATGGGATGGAGAACGAGTGCACCTCGTGCATCTAGAATCATGCTCCCCCAATCTACAACACGATCTCCCAATCCTAATCCAATGAACGAGAAAGCTGTAATTGCCAGTATCATGTCTGCACAAGATAAACAGAGGAAGCGTATCATCTCCGCAATTAAATTAGGGAGGATATGAATCATCAATATACGCAATTTTGAAGCCCCGGAAGCAACTGCACACATAACATAGGCTTTTCCTATTTCCATATCAGTTCGGGTTCGCACCAATTTAATGTAGCGAAGGATATAGGATACGGTCAGCGCAAACAAAGTGGTTTTCGCTCCGCTCCCCCATGCTCCTATAAAAACGATCAGATATGCAATAGGTGGTATTGCTGTTACTGCATTGATAAGTCCGTCAATGAAACTGTTTTCTTTCATTATCGCACGGCTTGTTGCCATACCAATGATTGTACCCAATGAAAAGACGATCATCGAGCCGCCCAGCACGATTCCAAGTGTTGTCCATCCTCCATAAAGAATTCGCGAGAAAATACACCGACCCAGCTGATCGGTTCCAAACGGGTACGTAGTGCTCGGTTTCTGAAATCTTGATAAAAGATTGGATTCCATCGGATTATTAGGTGCAAATAGAAATCCAATTAAAAACAGTGCAATCACAATCACGGGAATTATAACAGAAAGATTGAGTGCCGCGCTTTTCTTTTGCATTTACACCACCTCCTTTTTCCTTTGGATTGCCCATTGGGTCAAATCCGCAGCAATATTGCATAGAGCAATCGCCAGAGCCAGGAAGAACACTTCCGCATGAATCATAGGCGTATCTCGATCCAATACATGATTGACAATCAAATACCCAAATCCCGGAATGGAAAAAATCTGCTCAATTACAGTAGCGTTTGCCAGGGCCAGACCTACACTTTGCAGAAAGTTCGGAATCAGCCCAACTGCGGCGCGAGGCAGAAAATGAAAGAACAAAAGTCTACTTTCCGACAGTCCACGGCAACGAGCATAGAATGCATAGTCTTCATTACTTTCATGCTCCAGTGCATCCATTAACATTGGCGTATAAAAGGATGCCCCAAACACCCCTATGCAAAGTGCAGGTGATATGTAGCTAAGGAAGCTGGTATTCCCCGTTACAGCAATCAGAGATTTTTTTACTGCGAAGTAATCCAGATATACTGTTGCCAAGTAAAAAGAAGGAATAGACACGCCTAAAATACAAATGATCCGCAAAGCGGTTTTGGGAATCTTCCAAGGTGATAAAAATGCAATGCAGCTCAACACAATGATAGTAATAATTTGAAATACGGATGCCAAGAAAACAATTCCAAGTGTTTTGGGAAAAGCAGTTGCAATATCAGTCCAAACCTTATGTCCATTTGCCAGTGATGTTCCAAGGTCAAAGTGAAGTAAATCAATTACCCAACGTCCGTATTGAATCAGAAAAGGTTTATCAAAACCCAACTTTATCCGAATCGCTTCGATTTGATCTATTGTCGGACTTCCTATCATTCGTTTGGCATATGCGGTTGCTGGGTCAACGGATGACAAGCGCATCAAGAGAAACGAAAGCAACGTCACAAAAAATAATGTAAATATCAACTCCATCAGTTTTTTCAGAATATATTTGTTCATATCCAGTCTCATGTTCGATCACCTCCTCGATTTTAGTTAGGCATAGCTAACCTTAGTTTAAAAAAAGGAGCGCTCTAAAGCGCCCTTAAGTCATCCACTCTCGCAGATAAGAGTTTATATAATTATATTTTTATACGCTACTCTAAAAAGACCAATATCCCTCTATTTAGACAACTTCTTTCTATATTCAGACGGCAGTTCTCCAAATTCTTTTTTAAAAGCCTCTGAAAACTTGCTTGGGTTATCATAGCCCATTTTCATGGCAATTTCTGTAACACTTTCCGCTGTATCTCTCAATAAAATTATGCTCGCCTGCATACGGTAGGATTTCATATAAGAATAAATAGAGCAGCCGTAAACACCCTTAAAACACGCTTTCATAGATGTAAGAGGAATAACAAATTTTTCCGATAGCTCTTGCAATGTATAATGTCTTTGCAAGTCGGAGATCATGTATGCCTGCATTTGTTTTACTACTTGAACCTGATTCTTTGAAAAATATCGACGCTCCTCTTGATATTCACCAACTTCGACATCATTCAAAAACATGAACAATTCTAATACTTTAACTTTTAAATAGTGTGCTATCATTTTTGGAGTGACTCGATACAGCTCGGAGAAAATATGTTCAATATTGTTATGCCCTCGCAGAACAAAACAAGTATCTTTTCTGCAAAGACGCTCCGCTATCTGAAACAAATCAATATGCAATCCACCCAGCACATTTTCAACTTGCTTCATTGTGGTTGCTGCTTCATTCAAATCAATCGTAATAGAAATTCCGTGATAATGGGATAAGGGGAAAGTGGTTGATGTAGTTTCATTTGATAAGAGATTAATTGAAAGGTCACCTGCTCCAATATATTGGCAATCACCATTACTAAAAACACACTCAAATCGACCTTCTCTACAATGATTGATTTCAAGCACATCAGGGTGCGAGAGTTTATTTTCATTTTGTCCGTGTTTCATATGAAAATCGTTATAAAACAGTTCAATGCCAGGCAATATTTCGTATCGTGTAATAACGCCCTCACCAGTTTCATTTTGCATCTTATATACAGAACAGCCGTCTTCACTCGCTGTTTTTTGTACCTCTGGATCAAAAAAATCCGTTATTTGTTTGCGATTCATCTTTCATCTTATCCTTTACTAGAATTGTTTAGAGCATAAACCAGCGAATATCACAACACAACTGTGACTTTCGTTCCTTTTCCCTGCTCACTTTCATAGTGAATCGTTCCATGCAGTAAATCCAAAATTCTTTTTACAATTGCAAGCCCAAGTCCTGCGCCTTGTTTCTTGTGAGATTCTTCGCACTGATAAAAACGATTATAAATCTTGTCCATTTTATCTTTCGGGATACCTATCCCTTCGTCACAAATAACAATATAAATTTCATTCTCACGCTTAGTGAGAGTAATATGAATCTTCGTATTCGCCTCTGAATATTTCATGGCATTATCAATCAGATTAATCCAAACCTGCATCATTAGGTTCTTATCTGTTACAAATGTGACTTCTTCTAATTCGGGTACAAACTCCATATTCTTCTCCTGCCACTTTTCCGAAAGAAGAATCATACACTTTCGAAGCTGCTCATCTATACGCACACTGTCTTTTGCTGATATTATTTCCTGATGGTCTAATCTTGACATTTGCAACATGCTTTCACAGAGATTTGATAATCGAATGGACTCTTGATATAGAAGTGTCAGATACTCCTTTTGATCTTCTTCTGAGAGATTCCCATCCAAAAGAATTTCTGCAAATCCCGTAATAGCCGCTACCGGAGTCTTTACTTCATGAGATACATTACTCATAAAATCTTTTCTCATATAATCCATGCCCTGTAGCTCTGTCACCATCTTATTGAGATTATGGGTCAGCTCATCCAATTCATTTTCATATTGATATCTATCATCCGCTTTCTTGTCATTTTGAATACGAACTGCGAAATCACCAGATGCAATCTTGGTGATTGCATCGTTTACACGAGTGATTGGTACTGTGATTTTCTTCGTTCTTACAAAAAGAATTGCACCTGTCAGGCAAACAGTCAGACAACAAACAAACAATGCTAAGGCGCATACAACAAGGGGTGTCAAGTCCTCCAGACTTTGAATTACAATCATGGCAATTGCTGCTACCATAATAACTGCAATGATACAGCTAATCAAAATTGCTCTTAGTACCCCTTCCGCTAGAAAATGACCCAGATTCTTCTTATATCGTCGCAGTTGCTTTTTCTGTCTCACCAGGAATCACCTTCTCTCAGCATTTACTTTTGCTTTATATCCAAGTCCACGAACTGTTACAATTTCAAAATCAGAACATTCTTCAAACTTTCTACGTAACTTCTTGATGTGGGAATCAACCGTACGCTCATCCGCTTCTGAATCCATTCCCCAGATTTCATCCATGAGTTCTAACCTGGTAAAAATATGATTCGGACTAGATAATAATTTATATAAAAGATAGAACTCCTTCGGTGGTAGATCCTGTGTCTCTTCCTGGATCTTCACAGTTAATGCATCATAATCGAGAACGGTGCTTCCCACTGTCATTTGATGTTCATTCATTATCTGGGAGCGTTTCAATAGTGCATGGACTCGAAGCACCATTTCTTTCATGTTAAAAGGTTTTATAAGATAATCATCCGTACCCACATGAAATCCCATTTCCATGTCCTCAATCTGATCTTTCGCAGTCACCATTAAAATCGGTAATGTGTATTTCGCCTTACGAATTGCATCTGTCAGTTCATAACCATCCATCTTTGGCATCATGATATCACATATGAGTATGTCAACATGAACCTGATCCATGATTTCTAATGCCTGTTCTCCGTCAAATGCTGTATGCACTTCAAACTGCTCCTGCTTCAGCTTTGCACAAATCATTTTATTTAAAGTATCATCATCTTCTACTACTAAAATAGAAAACATACGTTTCCCCCTTACAGGAGCGCTTCTACCTGCTCCTTCTTTTCAAACAGTACACATCCTCCTGCATGTTCTTCCATAAGTATACTCTGATTCTGCAACTTTTGAAATAGTCTTGAATGCATTGCTTCCTTCAGAGATGTATCTTTCACATTAATATCAGAATATGGAGAAAACGGGCAAGGTTCTGCACCTCCATGTGAATTAATGTGGAAGAAACCTCTTCCAGCTGCCAGACAACCACCTGATGTCTTCTCATCTCCTGGAAATGAAATAAATATGATATCTGGATGATTCTCTCGTATTTCCTGTAACTTATTATTCATCCATTCTCTCTCTTCATCCCCAGGGGCTAAATGCTTTGCCTCAGGTGTTACTGGAACAAATTCTATATAGAATACAGCCTTTGTCCCCTTTTGTTCTAATGTATTTAAAAACTCTTCCGAAGTAACTTCTTCCATATTCTCCGTAGTCAGTGTGACAGAAGAACCAAATGCAAGATGTCTTTCTTTTAAAGCATCCATTGCCTTTGTAATTTTATCATATACACCTTTACCTCTTCTTAAATCGGTCTTATTGTCGTAACCTTCTATACTGATAACAGGCAATAGATTACGGTGCTTATCCAATAATTCCAGATACTTTTCATCAATCATTGTTCCATTGGTAAAAATCGGATAAATAATCTCTGGTATTTCTCCTGCTGCTTCGATGACATCTTTTCGAAGCATTGGCTCCCCGCCCGCTAAAAGAATAAAGACTATGCCAAGGTCTCTTGCCTCATAAAATATTTTCGCCCACTCTTCTTTTGTGAGCTGTGAAAAAGCTTTTTCATCAGAGCAAGCATGGTTAGACCTTGCATAGCAGCCTGCACAATGAAGATTACAGTTACTAGTAATACTTGCAATCAAAAATGGTGGAATATTCTCTCCTTGTTCCTTTGCAAGTCTTCTTTTTTTCGTTGCTTCTTTGCTGGAAATTGCATACTTCGCCATAAAGATGCTTTCTTTTGGATCTTTTAATGTTGCTCTTACTGCGCCTTTTACAATATTCTCCACGCCGTTAGATAAATATTTCTCTAAATTAAAATTTTTCTGCATAATTTATTTCTCCATCATCATTTTTGCAAATGCAGCTGCATCACTTAAATCCTTTTCATCTGGCTTTCCTTTATGCAGCAATGTAAATTCACCTCTACAATAAAAATCTTTTTCCGCAACTGCAATGCCTCTTTGTTCTAAAAGTTTCTGAATTTGTGGTTTTGCACGCTCTGCCAGTGCAGATGTCGAAAATATAACCACTTTTCCTACTTTTGAGGCATCCAAACTGTGTATGAAATTTTTTACTTTAGGATCGATTCCTGCCCAATATACAGAAGCTCCTAAGAAAAGCACGTCGATACGATCTGTTGCCTTTTCATTTACTGTCTTAGCCTTACATCCTACTGTATCAGCAATCTTTACTGCCAGTTTTTTTGTGTTTCCAGACTTTGAATAATAATATACTCCATAACTTGTATTCGTGTTCATATTTTTACCTCTTTCTTCTCCGTATTACTTTCTTTCCACTAACTTTCCATGGTAATAACATATTTTATCATTTTCTCAATTCTCTTTTCTTGCTATGCTAGAGACTATATCAAGGTTATATGACCTGAATATGACCAAAATAAAAAATGTTCACTGGAGAATTTTTCAACAGAGAACATTACAATTTTTATAATTTATCTTTTACAATTTATTACTTTACAATCAGATATTTGCTCTTGGTTGCTAATACTAGCAATTGACTTATCTACTAATACATCAGTTGTCATAGTTAATAATTTCGGATAGTTCTGCTTTACTCCTTTGAACTCCTGGGTAGAATGAAAATTTGTCAGGGTATTACCGGGGTTCAGTGCCTAAACTCGTACAATTTGAAAATGAAATGGAGTGCTCCATTCGGAACACTCCATTTCATTTAAATTAATTCAGCCTTCTTCAGCATTTTTTGAACTATCGTTGCTACTTCGGCCCTAGTGATATTGTCTTTCGGTGCGAGTTTTTCTTCGCCTCTTCCTGATACAATTCCGGTTTTAATACAAGTTGCAATAGATGATTTGGCATATTTAGCTATATCTGTTGAGTCAGTATACCCACCCAGAGTAGCACTTATTTCTGCAGCCGCCATATCTGCATCCAAGTCGGCAAGTTTCATGGCTCTTGCGATGATCGTCAGAGCCTGTTCGCGGGTAATCTTGTCATCAGGTCCGAATTTCCCATTACCATACCCGGATATGATGCCATACTCATACGCGATGGACACTGCATCATAGTACCACTCACCTTTGGAAACATCTCCAAAGGAATCATTTCCAACTCCTGTGCGCATTAATCCCAATGCCCTCACCACAATTGCTGCAAATTCTGCTCTGGTGATATCCCTATTAGGCTCAAATCTATCTTCTCCAACCTCACTGATAATTAGCCTTGAACCCATGTCATTCACCGCATCCTGCGCCCAGTGCTTTTCAACATCTACAAAAGTTTTCGGACTGTAAATGACTGAATAGGTACTATTAGTCAGACTATTAATTTTTGCATAATACTTGCCATCAATAATAGTAATTTTTGTGGGTACATGGCTGAATGTACCGTCCGGATTCAACAAAATACCGGTCGTAATTTTACTCGGATCAATATCATCAGGAATGGCAACCGTTCTCTCGATATATCCACTGAATTTCGATACTTCTACAGTCTTGCTTCCATTGGAACAAGTGATATTAAAATCAAGAGGTTTAGCTACAAGCTGATAGTTGTGCTTGCCTGCCATATCCTCGATAATTTTAACAGTCTCTGGAGAAGGTACTGAAATCGTAACATGAACTTTAATATCCTTAAGCGCTACCTGGTGACCAATCTGATTAGATACCGCATCGATATTTATTTCTGACGCAGGAAGTGTATAGGTTACATTGTCTGTTTTAATTTCCAGAACAGCTTCCTTGGCTTCCATATTTTTCACTGTTTGACCGTTCAGTTCTCCTACCACCTCATCAGCATTTTCCTTAGCTGGGAGGGTAACGGTAGGTTTATTGCTGCTTTCTGTAAGTATTTTATCCAATTTGTTGTCATCCACGATGATTGTCGTGACACTTTTATTTTCAACAGTATTCGTTTTCAATGTACCGGCATCATACTTCTGTCCATCGACTTCAACTACCTTATCTAAAGTTTTCTGAACAGTGCTTTGGGTGGATGACGATGACGATTTTTTTCGTGCTGCTTTCTTAATCGTCAACGCAACATCCTTTGTCTCTGTTTCCCCATTTTTAGTAATGGTTGCTGTCAATATTACCGTCTTATCCCCTTGTCCATAAGCAGGGCGGGTTACGACGGCACTATCTCCGCTAAGACTAATATTGTTACCTGTATCTGTTTTCTCTGCCCAGCTAATGGCTGTACCATTGCTTCCAGTCGTAGGAAGGGTAAAGTTCTGTGTTACTTCTGTTGCTGTATCAGAAC
The DNA here is from genome assembly GCA_963676445.1 of Anaerovoracaceae bacterium. Lineage (GTDB taxonomy): Bacteria > Bacillota > Clostridia > Peptostreptococcales > Anaerovoracaceae > Anoxybacterium. The sequence goes on along the minus strand of OY781100.1, from coordinate 3,947,825 downwards.
CACCAAAGGTAAAATCACTGCTGTCTAAATCCGTTTTTGCCCCTGCTACCGCTTCGACATCTGTCAAGCCATGCTTTGGTACTGTTACTGATATTGTTTTTGTATCCTCTGTTCCATCTGTCTTGTTGATATGCACCACCACATCACCCGTTACAGCACTGGAACCATAAGTGATTGCTCCATCATTGCCTACATTCCCATTGGAAGAAACTAAGGTTAAGGTTACACCTGTGCCGCTCATTCCTGTTATTCCGTTTAAATAGGTAAGAAGGTTTGTATGTGTTCCTTCCGTTGCAGTGAGGCTTGTGGGAATCAACCCTTTCGCCGTTGCTATGGATGCGTTGGCCAGCTCTGCTGCTGTCAGTCCTGCCTCTTTCACCGTTACCTCAATATCCTTTGTCTCTGTAACTCCATTTTTCGTGATGGTTGCGGTCAAAGTTACCGTCTTATCCTCTTGTCCATAGGCAGGGCGGGTTACGACGGCACTATTTCCGCTAATGCTGATATTGTTACCTGTATCCGTCTTTTCTGCCCAGCTAATGCTGGTGCCGTTACTCCCAGTCGTAGGAAGGGTAAAGTTCTGTGTTACTTCTGTTGCTGTATCAGAACCACCAAAGGTAAAATCACTGCTGTCTAAATCCGTTTTTGCCCCTGCTACCGCTTCGGCATCTGTCATGCCATGCACCGGTACTGTTACTGATATGGTTTTTGTTTCCTCCGTTCCATCTGTCTTGTTGATATGCACCACCACATCACCCGTTACAGCACTGGAACCATAGGTGATGGCACCACCATTGGCTACATTCCCATTGGAAGAATCTAAGGTCAAGGTTACACCTGTGCCGCTCATTCCTGTTATTCCGTTTAAATAGGTAAGAAGGTTTGTATCCGTTCCTTCCGTTGCAGTGAAGCTTGTGGGAATCAGCCCTTTTGCCGTGGCTATGGATGCGTTGGCAAGGTCCGCTGCTGTCAGTCCTGCCTCTTTAACCGTCACCTCAACATCCTTTGTCTCTGTAACTCCATTTTTCGTGATGGTTGCTGTCAGTATTACCGTCTTATCCCCTTGTCCATAAGCAGGACGGGTTACAACTGCACTATCTCCGCTAAGACTAATATTGTTGTCTGTATCTGTCTTTTCTGCCCAGCTAATGGTTGTACCGTTGCTTCCAGTCAAAGGAAGGGTAAAGTTCTGTGTTACTTCTGTTGCTGTATCAGAACCGCCAAAGGTAAAATCACTGCTGTCTAAATCCGTTTTAGCACCTGCCACCGCTTCCGCATCTGTCAACGAGTGCGCTGGCACGGTTACTGCTATGGTCTCTGTATCCTCTGTTCCATCTGTCTTGTTGATATGCACCACCACATCACCCGTTACCGCACTGGAACCATAGGTGATGGCACCACCATTGGCTACATTTGCATTGGAAGAATCTAAGGTCAAGGTTACACCTGTGCCGCTCATTCCTGTTATTCCGTTTAAATAGGTAAGAAGGTTTGTATCTGTTCCTTCCGTTGCAGTGAAGCTTGTGGGAATCAGCCCTTTTGCCGTGGCTATGGATGCGTTGGCAAGGTCCGCTGCTGTCGGATCTGCTTCTTTCACTATAACCTCAATATCCTTTGTTTCTGTCTCTCCATTTTTCGTGATGGTTGCCGTCAAAGTTACTGTCTTATCCTCTTGTCCATAAGCAGGGCGGGTTACGGCAGCACTCTCTCCGTTAAGACTGATATTGTTGCCTGTATCTGTCTTTTCTGCCCAGCTAATGGTTGTACCGTTGCTTCCAGTCAAAGGAAGGGTAAAGTTCTGTGTTACTTCTGTTGCTGTATCAGAACCGCCAAAGGTAAAATCACTGCTGTCTAAATCCGTTTTAGCACCTGCCACCGCTTCCGCATCTGTCAACGAGTGCGCTGGCACGGTTACTGCTATGGTCTCTGTATCCTCTGTTCCATCTGTCTTGTTGATATGCACCACCACATCACCCGTTACCGCACTGGAACCATAGGTGATGGCACCACCATTGGCTACATTTGCATTGGAAGAATCTAAGGTCAAGGTTACACCTGTGCCGCTCATTCCTGTTATTCCGTTTAAATAGGTAAGAAGGTTTGTATCTGTTCCTTCCGTTGCAGTGAAGCTTGTGGGAATCAGCCCTTTTGCCGTGGCTATGGATGCGTTGGCAAGGTCCGCTGCTGTCGGATCTGCTTCTTTCACTATAACCTCAATATCCTTTGTTTCTGTCTCTCCATTTTTCGTGATGGTTGCCGTCAAAGTTACTGTCTTATCCTCTTGTCCATAAGCAGGGCGGGTTACGGCAGCACTCTCTCCGTTAAGACTGATATTGTTGCCTGTATCTGTCTTTTCTGCCCAGCTAATGGTTGTACCGTTGCTTCCAGTCAAAGGAAGGGTAAAGTTCTGTGTTACTTCTGTTGCTGTATCAGAACCGCCAAAGGTAAAATCACTGCTGTCTAAATCCGTTTTAGCACCTGCCACCGCTTCCGCATCTGTCAACGAGTGCGCTGGCACGGTTACTGCTATGGTCTTTGTATCCTCTGTTCCATCTGTTTTATTGATATGTACCACCACATCACCCGTTACAGCACTGGAACCATAGGTGATGGCACCACCATTGGCTACATTTGCATTGGAAGAATCTAAGGTCAAGGTTACACCTGTGCCGCTCATTCCTGTTATTCCGTTTAAATAGGTAAGAAGGTTTGTATCTGTTCCTTCCGTTGCAGTGAAGCTTGTGGGAATCAGCCCTTTTGCCGTGGCTATGGATGCGTTGGCAAGGTCCGCTGCTGTCGGATCTGCTTCTTTCACTATAACCTCAATATCCTTTGTTTCTGTCTCTCCATTTTTCGTGATGGTTGCCGTCAAAGTTACTGTCTTATCCTCTTGTCCATAAGCAGGGCGGGTTACGGCAGCACTCTCTCCGTTAAGACTGATATTGTTGCCTGTATCTGTCTTTTCTGCCCAGCTAATGGTTGTACCGTTGCTTCCAGTCAAAGGAAGGGTAAAGTTCTGTGTTACTTCTGTTGCTGTATCAGAACCGCCAAAGGTAAAATCACTGCTGTCTAAATCCGTTTTAGCACCTGCCACCGCTTCCGCATCTGTCAACGAGTGCGCTGGCACGGTTACTGCTATGGTCTTTGTATCCTCTGTTCCATCTGTTTTATTGATATGTACCACCACATCACCCGTTACAGCACTGGAACCATAGGTGATGGCACCACCATTGGCTACATTTGCATTGGAAGAATCTAAGGTCAAGGTTACACCTGTGCCGCTCATTCCTGTTATTCCGTTTAAATAGGTAAGAAGGTTTGTATCTGTTCCTTCCGTTGCAGTGAAGCTTGTGGGAATCAGCCCTTTTGCCGTGGCTATGGATGCGTTGGCAAGCTCTGCTGCTGTCGGCCCTGCTTCCTCAACGATAAGCGTTCTTGTTACAGGCGCCGCTGCACTATAAGTATCATTACCTTCCTGATTTGCAGTAATATTAGTGGTTCCAACACCCTTAATCGTTACCGTGTTCCCTGAAACTGTGGCCACAGCAGTATTCGATGAACTGTATGAAACAGTTAAACCTGACGACGCTGTTGCTGAAAGTTCAAAGGAACTATCATTTGCTTTTTTAGTTGAAATTTCATCAAAGGAAATCGCCTGGTCTGTTTTTGCAACTTCAGCAGACGTCTGTGCTACAGGGTAAAATAAAAAATCGTCAATGCATCCATCAAAGTAGTTCCACTCTCCTGTGATCTTGGTTTCTGTGGCTCTTCCCCACGCAGCATTTGTACCAATTTGACTTATGCTCATATGCAAATGTTCCGGAACACCTGTTGCTCCGCCTATATCAGTACCATCTAAATATACTCTAATGGAATTAGCTCCTGAAGTCATTACCACACGATGCCATTGTCCATCATTAACTGCATTATTTGAAAGAACGGTCATAGAACTCCCTGTCCACATTTCAGCATATAGCTTCCCATCTGACCTGACGCACAGAATGGGAACATACTCCGTACTTATTGTTCCAACTTGTGTGTTTTGATAACCGAAAAGTCCACCCTTACCAGTTGTCTTAAATCTCATGGCAACAGTAAATGACGTATTGTCAAGTATCATATTGGCAGGCAAAGAAACGTAACCATTGCCTCCCGTTAAATCGATTGCTTTTCCATGATACCCTTCTACAAAGCTTACAGAGCCGTGTATTATTCCATTGTTACCTTTGCCGCTTGAATCAAGGGCATTATCATCAAAATTATAGTTTATTAAAATCTCTGGATCAGCGGCAAAAACCACTGTTGTATTCATTGTTAGCACGAAATTCATCAACAAACTCATTACCAATAAGTAAACAAATTTACCCCTGTTGATTTTTAATTTTCTCTTACTCTGTGGCATTACTCTTGCTAGGCATACTGCTGGTATTTTTTTTAGAATTTTTTCTTTCATCATGCTACCTCCTTCATAAACTTCAAATTTCTGTTTTTCGAATATCATCTGTCTCCAAAAACAATTTTATATAGCTTATTCCTATCTACTGGTAACAACAGATATCCCTGTAAACTGATTTCAAACGCCTCAACCGCATAGTCCTTACTGTCAGATAGAAATATTGTTTTACAATCAGGACTGTTTTCCTCGATTAGCTTTGCCGCTTCAAAGCACGGTATCACAGGATCACCAGCTCGAATCAGGCACAAATCAGGTGATTCAAGGGAAATTTTCTGAAATAGTGCATCATAATTATCAAATAAAGATACACTCCCAATACGATCATCTTCTTGCAACCATTTTGCAATTTCCTCTCTATCTTTACACCTTCTATCAAGGATATACACAAGCACTGTTATCACCTCCATGGATAATGACATTTTTCGACATAGCAACTAATTATCATTATACATATCCCATTTCACCAAAATTTCACCAAAAAAGCCGACACTCTAAAAATTAGAGTATCGGCTCCTATACTTTCATACATTTCCAATTGAATGGTTTAATTTTTTAACATTCTTTCCAATTTGATATCTGGCATAATGTCCAAATAAATACTTAATTTTTCTTTGTATAATTTCAAGTGTTTTATTGCCTTAGCTTTATTTTCACTTTTAAGATAGAGTTCAATCAACATTTCTGAAACGGCTTCCAGACAAGGATTTATTGAAAAAGCTTTTAACAAAAGGCATTCTGCTTCCTCCTGTTGTTCTTCCTTTATATAAGATTTGGCAAGTAACACGACACCTTTCTGATATAAAATGGCAAGCCGATCGTTTTCAGATAAAGACCAAATATATTTCTCACACTCGAAATAGTTTCCTCTATATAGCCGCTCCGCTTTTTTTAAAGATTCAATATCTCCTCTCGTCCCTTCATCCATAAGCTTTACAAATAAATCTCTGTCCAATATTCCTTGCTCAATCTTCAATTTGTAGTCACTATGTATTGACAATACTTCTTTAGGCACACCATATTCCAGCAGTGCCTTTCGGATATAATAAATACCATTATATAGTTGCTTGACAGCACGATCATAATCCATCCCCAACCAAAGTGCTTCGATAATATCTTCTTTCGTAATACCTCGATGCTTATTATGGAGTAAATAAGCAAAAAGCTCCTTTGTTTTTTCTGTTCTAAACAATATAGGCTCATTTCCCTCTATAAAGATTTCAAACCTGCCAAAGCTTTGTATCACAAGTTTATTATCCAATTGTTCTTTAGCAACTTCCTTCTTTGCTAACAATCGCGACACTGTTTTATCCAGACGCTTGACATCAACAGGTTTTAAGAGATAGTCCAGTGCATTTAACTCAAAAGCTTCTACTGCATATTGATTATATGCAGTGACAAATATAATCTCAATATTTCGGTCCAATAATAAGATCTCTGATGCCGCATCAATTCCCTGAAGCTGTGGCATATCAACATCCAGGAAAACAACTTGCGGCGAAAGGCTCTCTATTTGTTCAAGCGCAGTGATAGGATCTGTGAAACTTCCAACAATTTCTATCTCTGAATATTTCTTTAGCAAGTACTCCATCTCGCGAAGTGCAGGCTTCATATCATCTATTAGAACTGCTTTCATCCTTCTTTTCTCCTCCTGGCATAGATTGGAATCATCCACGATATTTCTGTCCCATCACCCCTACTGCTTTTAATATTAAGTCCTTTACCATAAATTTTGATTAAACGTCTATGGATATTGGATAAACCAATTCCTCCTTCAACATTTTTCTTCAGAAGCTGCTTCAACTTTTCCGGTTCCATACCAACTCCATTATCCCTTATTAAAAATTTTAGATATTTTTGCTCCTGATTGATATAAAGTTCAATTCTTCCACCCTCTCTTTTGGGAAGAATGCCATGCTTTACAGCATTTTCAATAATGGGCTGCAACACCATAATAGGCACCATCACGTCGGCTTCATCAATATGATACTCAACCTCGATCCTATCCTCGTATTGAATCTTTTCTATCTCCATATATGCTTTTACCAATTCAATTTCACTCTTCAAATGCACCAATTGATGATTTCCCTTAAATGCATAACATTGTCTTAAATATTTACTAAAGTTGACCATCAATCTCCTAGACATCTCAATATCATAACGTGATATTGAGATGAAGGAATTTAAGGTGTTATGCAAAAAGTGGGGTTTTATCTGTGCTTGGAGAAAGTTGAGCTCTGCCGCCACCTTTTTATCGTAATAATACCGTATCTGTTCTGCCTGGAGAATCATTTGAAAGAATAAATATAAATAAATTCCGAAATATAATATTTCCCCTCGTCTATCATCGATCACATTCGTCAAGTAAAGGATATCATGGATGTATGTAAGAAAGACGACCAGAATGCTAGTCATATTCAGCCAACTGTTCATTTCTTTTCGCCGAACTGCATCCACAGTAATCAACACTAGTAAAATTACTCCTAATATTTCAATGATATCGCTAACCCTTCCAAATCTCGTATAAAAAGTTACAGGTGTAAAGATCATGAATAATTGATAAAACACAACAAATGCAAGATAGCATCTGGTAATTATTTTCGAAAACTCCGATTTGAAAAGTTCATTTAAATACAAACACAGAAATGCAATGACCCATATCGTTGATGTGTACCAAATAAAGATCACGAAACGAAAATCAATAACCGACAAATAGCGGAATAATGTAAATTGTCCAACCGACGGTACAGCAAGAACGAGCATGAAACAAAGACAAGCAAAATACAAACTATGCTTCATTTCTCTGTTTAAAACGAAAACAGAAAGATAAAAAAAAGCAATCAGCAAGAGTGCTCCAATGATAAAGAATTCTTTACTGAACGCTTTATTTTGAAGTTCGAATACATTTTCATGATTACCTAAGTAAATGCTGCCCCAAAAGCCACCTCTGGCATAATGAAAATTTGAAACCTGAATGACAATATCAAAATCACTGGCAGGAGCAATAAAAGTCACAACCTTTGGCTTATACTCACCAATTTCTTCTTTTTGGCTTGTACCTATTATACCGTTGGCTGCGACTAACGTGTCATTTATGTATAGTTTATAGGCACTTGAAAAAGTTGGAAGATTAAGTCCCAGCATAGGTTCTTGTGCTTTTCCTCTATGGACATGTAAAACGTAAGTGGCGTAGCCTTGCCCTTTTATCTTCTTGTTTCCAATACTATAAACATTCCAGACACTTGGTACTGTTACAAATGCATCAGGCTTATAAGCTTTCAGCTCACTTGACATAATAAACTGCTTCCAGTAAAATGCCCACTGTCCATCTAGATGAATCGGGTCATTTTGCCCTAAATCCCAATCTGAAAGGTCGATTATTCCATTGAATGATATCGGCTGCTCCATTTCATAATTCGAACTGAATACACTCCAGAATACGAAGAAAGCAAAAAAAAGAACAATGAAAGAAATTACTACTTTTTTAAAATCAAGAAATCTTTTCACTTACATGCCGCCCCTTTGTTATGTATTCATACTGGTAGAAAATATGCCGCCAGAAGCCGATTTGAACCTTGGCGGCGGCCTATTAATTCGTTAATTGCAATAGTATATTTCTTTAAATCTATTCATTAAGGCTTTCTTTAGTTAATTTCTTTGTTCCGCGCCAACTTCCGTTCCTGCTTGCTCCGGTACATTTCTTTATCTGACGCTGCCAAAAAAGAATCCACCGTGTCGCCTTTGTTGAAAATAGCATATCCCATACTTGGCATCAGGGCATAATATGATCGGTTGCTTTGATTATACTCATAAGCATGTGCATATATCTTTTCCATCAGCTGCTGAATCTCCTCGGGTTTAGTACGTTCCCCCACGATGATGAATTCATCGCCCCCCAACCGTGCGATAAAATCATCACTGCTCTTACAGGCCTTCCGCAGCAACCCCGCGGTCTCTATCAGAGCATCATCTCCCGCGGCATGTCCGTATTTGTCATTGATGCTTTTGAATTCGTCCAAATCCAGCATGATGGCAAACAGCAGACGACTCTCGGTTCTTGCATTAATTCTGCGTCGAAGGTGATGGTCAAGGCGGCGGCGGTTGTATAGACCAGTCAAATAGTCGGTTGATATCTCTCCATTTTGTATGTTGATATAGAGGCTAGTGAGTGCCAGCATAGCGCAAACCCATATAATAGAAATACCAAAAAACATGATCTGCATTACCGTAGATACTATGATTATAAAAGGTAAAATCACCAGATGGATGTTTACGCTTTTATTCTCTTCCCATCCGTTTTTATAAATCTCTTTGAGAGAAATGCCAAAGGAAATCACTAAATAAAAAACGGCTGCAAATGCCATCACCGGGAACAAACGCCCACGCATGTAGTGGTTTCCCTCGTCGATCACAAAAAACCAGTTGGTAGACAGGCTCATTAGGCTCATAACCGCGCTCACCGCAGCAGGAATTACATAGAGGGCGGTACGCTTAAACAGACCTGACCGGCTTTCATAGACCTTAAAATCAGTATACATCAGCCACTGAAGGCAAATCAGAGGGTTGAGAAGGTAATATAATGATGTAGAGATATAATTTATTGTTCTCGACATTGGTCCAGTATCTCCATCCATCAGCCACATTCCAGTATCAAACACAAAAATCAGCACATTTACAAACATGATGCTGTTGAATAACTTTTGGTCAAGGGGCATATCCTTGAAGCTGCTTTTACTCACATTATTCAGCAGAAGCAACAGGAGCAGGATTCCTATGATATTAATTTCCGCATATAAAAAATGTGTCAAAAGATACCTCTCTTTTTTATTTTATTATACTGTCAAGTGTATTTTATTTCAAGCCTAGGATAACGGTAATATGGCCAAGAGTTTCAGACAAAATCCGGACTTTGCATATCCTGGTTAGCTATCATTGGAAAAATCCTCACTTGTCAAGTCTCAAATTCCAAATTCCAATCCATAATCCTTTTGTCCACAGATTGCAGAAACTCTCTAAGCCCCTCATAATAGCGTTGATCTGCAAGCTATCTTGGAGCAAAGAGAGCAGTCAGTACGGTCAGCGATTTGGAATCAACCTTCATACACCTTCTTTGTATTGCTACTATCAAGGATTGGTCAGGTATGCAATTTATATGGAATATCTCTGGATACCTTGCGGTATTATGACCACAAGGATTTATTAAAGCCGATTGTGGACAAAGAAAATGGGTACCGATACTATTCTTTGGAGCACCTTGACGTTTTAGAAATGCTCCTGGTTGGAAAACACCTTGAGATACCGTTAGACCGGATAAAGGAAAAGATTGCGGATGAAAGCATCGATGGGTATCTGGCTATGCTGGAAGAAAATTCGTGCATTTGAAAATGATTACACATTTTCAAAAGTGACAACTGAAGAAAATCTGGATATCACGATTTATAATGTGCCACTTAAGAATATGTTTCATGAGCGCGCTTCTCGAACAGATGGAATTGAATCCATTGAACAATGGGTTACTTATTATGTGAATAAGGATGGGGAGTTAACGGCCGATAATCTTATCTTTCGCACTGATAATATCACGCTTACCGCCCGCTTAACTCAAAGATCCGAAGGTATGTGTCAGCTCAGGCAGGAGTTCAGATCAACACAAGCAGAAGCGGATTCAATCCTTCAGTTGGATAACATCACCTCGCCTTAGCTTTGAAAATTCGCTTTTTACCAACAAGCAAACAATAACGATAATAATTAAATCAATGAAGAACGCGCCCTTATATACCCATCCAACCCCGAAATACTTCGGGAGTACAAGCATCGCTGGTACATAGAATATGAGTTGTCTTGTTATCCCTAAAATACCCGCAGGCTTAGAATTATTTATGGCGGGCCACATAGTCATGGCCATAAACATAATGGGGAGGACAGGCAGCAACCCCACGAAGATCCTGAAGTTCATAAGATCGCTTCTTAAAAATTCTCTGGCAGGAAGCATAATACTTAAAACCATATTAGGGTTCAGCATCATAATTAACCAAAAGGGAAATATCATAATAAACGCAGCTACCGCAAACACTTTAAAGCTGCTGATAACTCTATCATATTGCTTTGCTCCAAAGTTGATCCCCATTGCTGGCTGTAAGGCTCTCATCAGTCCAAATATCGGCGTTAGGAGGAAAAGAAAAATTCTATAGACTACCCCATAAAAAGCAACATCTGAGGCTGTTCCATAGCTGTTGAGCGCATACATAACAATCATACCTTGAACAACAGACATCGTTGTCATGATAAGGGAAGGAAAGCCTAGTGAAAGAATTTGCTTTGCAATATTCTTGTCTCGTGTTATTTTGAGTTCATTCGTTTCAAAGGTTGCCTTTTTCTTTCTGCAATAAACAAAAAAGCCTAGTGTATAAACCAGCATGCCGAGATTCGTTCCCCATGCTGCTCCCTGCACGCCGAATTGAAAAACCACAATCAGCAAATAGTTTGCTATTATGTTTATCACGAGCCCGGTACCCATCATAAAAGCCGCTGATTTCATTTTTCCCTCTGCCCTTACAACCATGTTATAGCCAAGACCTGCAATCCAAAACACGGAGCCATATAGAGTGACTCTAAAATAATCTGATCCGAATATCAGTTCGTCTCCGCTTGCGCCCATAAGCTTTAAAAGCGGATTCATAAGGAGCAGGCCTATAGCTGTCATAAGGATTCCGGATATAATGATCAAATAATTTGTGTTGGCAATGAGCTTTTTTTGAGTGGCAGTATCATTGGAACCTATAACTATACTCAACAGCGAGCCTGCACCCACGCCTATCATGCTTCCTATCCCTACAGAAAACTGTGTGATAGGATATGCTATTGAAACCCCGGCCAGTGCAGTTTCACCAATAAACCTGCCTACGAAAATTGCATCAAATACTGTATTTAGGCCATGAAGCACCATGCCTATGATGGCAGGCCATGATAAAGTCCACATGACCTTCCATAAATTATCTTTCAGTATCATTTCTTTTTGTAAATTTTTATTCATGAGCTAATCCTCCTTATGAAAACTCGTAGTCACAGGGCTCAAAGCCCCGAAACTACGGAATTTGTTCCTATTTGCTTTGAAATTATGTGTTTAACATCGCTGCAAAAATCCCTTGCTTTCCTGTTAATTCCAAAGGTGTTCCAGTTTCCGCAACAGAGCCGTCTTTGATCACAACGATCTTGTCTGCGCCTGAAACAGTTCTCATGCGGTGCGCAATGATCAGAACGGTCTTGCTTTTAATAAGCTCGCTGAGCGCACGCTGGATTTTACTTTCATTCTCCGTGTCAAGAGATGCCGTGGCCTCGTCGAGCAGAATTATCGGTGCATCTTTGAGGATTGCTCTGGCTATTGATATGCGCTGTCTTTCGCCGCCGGATAACCGTTCGCCGTTTTCTCCGATCAGAGTGTCGTACCCCTGTGGCAACTTCTTCACGAACTCATCGCATTGCGCCAGCCGCGCCGCCCTTATGACTTCTTCATCCGGTGCATCCTTCTTGCCTAACCGGATGTTGTCCATTACGCTTGAATTGAACAGCGTCACATCCTGAAATACGATCGAATAATAGTTCAGCAGGGTTTCGGGATCAATCTGCGAGATGTCTTCACCGCCCAGTGTAATGATACCTTTATCAATATCCCAGAAGCGGGCCGACAGCTTTGCCACCGTGCTTTTTCCTCCGCCCGAAGGGCCTACGAGTGCAGTAACTTCGCCCTGCTTTGCGGTAAAGCTTACATTTTTGAGTGTTTGCACGCCTTCAAGATATGAGAAATCCACGTTGTTGAACGCAATATTATAGTCCTTAGGGTGAAACTCCGTTTTGCCCTCCTGCCGTGGCATTGCGTCCATTTCTTTCATACGCTTTATGCGCACGCTCAAGTACAGCAGCAGCGCCAGATTTTCAAGAACCTCCATGATCGGGTTATAAATACGTGCCGTTACAACGAGGAAAACAAGATAAGCAAAGATACTCACAGACCCGGTGGCTAAAAGATATGCGCCGGTCAGTATGACGCTGGGCAGACCAAGCTTTAATAACACATGGGCAAAGTTGATAAGAGCGCCGAGCAGCAATTCATTACTAATTAAAAACTTCTCGTAATTATCCAGCTTTGTGTTTAAAGTGTTTGCATAATCATCTTCTCGGTTATAGGACTTGATTTCATAGACGGAGTCCATCCCCTCCTGAATATTATCCGAAATATCTCTCTTTATATGGTAAATTTTTGTATGCAACCTGTTTTGAAACTTTTTCGATAGATAGAATACCAAAAGCGCAACCGGAACCACCCAGAATACGGCAAACGACATCTGCCAGTTGTAAATAAACATCATAATGCCCATGATAAATATTGTCACTGCCGCCGAAAAAATTTGGGGAACCGCATGAGAAAACAGCTGCTCTACCTGCGTGGCATCCTCCATGATCGTCGCGCTTAAGTCCGCAACATCCTTCTTTCCAAAGAACGCTAGCGGCAGCTTTCGCAACGTTTCAGCGAGACTGATACGCCTTCGAGCGCTTTCTTCGTAAATCCGGGTATAAGTCGAGTCGTACTGGAAATAGGCAATTACAAACATGACCAGCAAAGTAGCCACCGCCATAATCACATAATAGGGGACGCTGCTTTCCGGGGCGTTTGAAGCGTTTAAAAGAGCCCTTAGGTGCTCATCTAAGAATTGAAAGCCGAAGATCACCGGGATCATAAAGCTGATATCCATAATTGCCGACCAAACAATTGAGACAATGAGGTTCTTCGCCCCTTTTTCAGACATCGCAAATTTATCTTGAAAGTATTTACACATATTGAACTCCCTCCTCCTTGGCGTTTTGGGCGCCGATTTTCCACGCGACGGATTGTTGATATTCGTCCCACATGGTTTTATAGAGACCACCCTTACCCATCAGAACCTCGTGCGTCCCTTCTTCCGCGATCCGTCCGTTTTCGATTACGAGGATTCTATCAACGTTGCGCACACTGGTCAGGCGATGCGCGATCATCAACGTTGTCTTTCCACGACTCAGCTCCTTTAAAGCTTTTTGGATCAGGTGCTCGTTCTCAGGGTCTGCAAAGGCTGTGGCCTCATCCAACAACACAATCGGTGCGTTTTTCACGAAGGCCCGGGCGAGTGCGATTCGCTGTTGCTCGCCCCCGGAAAGATATGTCCCTTTGGAACCGATAACCGTATCCAGCCCATCCCGCAGGCCCTCAATGATTTCTCGAGACTGTGAAGCATCGACCGCCTTATGGATATCTTCTTCCGTGACGTTCTTCTTGCCGAAAACAATGTTTTCTTTCAGCGATCCCTTAAAGAGCTTTGTGCTCTGGAAAACAAAGGATATATTGTCCATCAGTTCTTTTTTGTGGATTTCCTTCACGTTGATTCCGCCGACCAGAACTTCGCCTTCGTTCGCGTCCCAAAAACGCGCTGCCAAACGGGCAATCGTTGTCTTCCCGCCGCCCGAAGCCCCTACAAGCGCAATCGTCTCGCCCTCGTTCACCTTAAAGCTGATTCCATCGACTGCCCGTTTGTCGGTGCCTTCATACGAAAAAGTGACGTTCTTGAACTCCAAAGAGTGACTTGTTATAGGCCTCGAGCTTTTTACATAGCTCATAGCTGGATAACTAAGTAGTTTATCAAGTCTGTCGATCGCCTGCTCTGCAATCATGCTGTTTTGCTGAAAGTACATTGACTTCATTAGCAGCATCGTAAAGATTGGCGATATCAGAATGTAAAAGATAAAGTCTGCCAGCACAAGTGCAAGGTTTTCGCCGTTTCCGACCAAAAATATCGCCATTGGGATTAAAAAAAACGCGGCGGACTGCATGATAATGGTGTAAAACGACATCGGCTTACGCCAGAGCAGTGTATACGCATGCACCATCTCTTTATACCTGATGATGCTGTTATAAAACCGCTTAAAAGAAAATATAGATTGACCGAATGTTTTAACGACCGGTATACCGCGTACATATTCCACCGACTCAGAACTCATTTCTTCCAATGAATCGAAGTAGTTTTTTTGAAACTGTTTACCTTTGGCGCTTGTCATAAACTTCATCGTGATAAAGCCCATGATAATCGGGACGAGAGAAGCAAGACCCATCCGCCAGTCAACCGTTAAGATCAGTATAATCAAAATAATGGGGGAAACGATGGTACCCGCCATATCCGGCAGCTGGTGTGCCAAAAACGTATGGGTCGTTCCCGCTCCGTCATTGACGATCTTTCGCATTTTGCCGCTTGAATATTGGTCGAAGAACCCCAGCGGCATGGACATAATCTTTTGCATGCCAACTTTCTGCAACCCGACCTCTACGCGGAAAGCCGCTAAATGAGAACTCAAAAGCGCGCAGAAATATACCACAATGCCGCCAATTGCACTTGCAAAGGCAAGCCATGCATAAAAGCTGATATTCGAAATATCTATGTCTTGCGGTGATGATAATACATCTCGCGTTATGTACCATACAAGCACATAAGGCAGTATGTTGAGTACAGCGGAAATTCCCGATAATACCAGCGACAACGGTAAAAGTGCTTTTTTCTTCCCCATATAGGGCGTAAATCTTTTTAAGACAAACTCCTTTTTCTTTTTTTCCATTCTATTTGACCTCCTGTTTCATGCAATCATCTGATCCGTTGCGGCAACCTAATAGGCGTTTTTTAATATATTCCGACAAACAGACGCTCCTCGCCCGGTTAGCCATAGCTAACTTTGAGTGATAATAAATGGCTCACTACTTTATGAGCCATTCACTAAAAACAAGTATATCAAAATATGAACTAGTCTTCCACTCCGTGACAGCTTATTTATACTCCAATCTGTCATTTTGACGGTCGTTTCTGGTGGCGATAGGAAAGTGGCTTTTGTCCCATTACCGCCTTAAATGCGGCAGCAAATTTGCTTGGGTTATCATATCCTACTAACTGAGCTATTTGTCCAACAGTCAGTTCTTTTTCATCCCTGAGCAAATAAGAAGCCCTACGAATACGTTCCGAACGGAGAAAGGCACCAATCGGCTGGCCATAAACGGACTTAAAACATTGGCGTAGACTTGTTTCGGCGACATTAAAACGTGCGGCAAGTTCACATATGGTTAATTTGTCGAATGGACTTTCCATAAGAAAGGTGTAGACCCTTTTTGTTGACTCCACAACCTGCTTGGAAAATCGAGGAAGGACTTCGCTTGATTTATCGTCCACAATACTCATGAAAAGTAAAAGTTCTACTGTCTTGACGAGGTTGTATGTTTTACGGATTCGGTCATCAACGCAATAGAGTTCACTAAAAATATGCTCGATTTCCGGTCTCGCTTTTAATAAAAACCACTCATTATCAGGACAAATTTTGTTTCGGATTGAATAAAGATCAATACCCGAATCGGGGAAGAACCCTTCCAACGAGGCCTGAGCCGATTGCAGCTCCAACAAAATAGTGATACCTCTATATCTGCCTAACGGCAAACGCGAATTTGTAATTTGCAGTTTCGCCGGATCGTTTACAGCCATATCTCCCTCTCCCAAAAAACCCATCATCCCGCCGCTCAATTCCATCTCCCAGCAACCTTCAAAGCAATGATTGATTTGAAGAAAGCCGCGCTCCGGGCATACACCTTGAAAACAGGTATTCATATCAAGTGAATTGTATGTGAGTTGTATGCCTGGAAATACTTCATAACACAACAATTCTCCCGTGCCTGTGTCGTTTTCAAGCTGATAAATAGTGAGCGAACCATCTTCTCGACGGTCCGAATACCAGTATTCCCGAAAAGCTCGGTCATAAATGCCTGGTGCCATATTAAGCCCTCCTAGTATTATTAAAAACTTCTGCAAACGCCCATTGACCAAAAGTCTTGAAGTTTAGAAACCGCTGTTTTACGGCAAAGGCGCTCAAAGCCTATGCAAATTTGGGGGTTATATCTTGTATGGATAGTCAAATTGCAATGCATAGTTAGAGTACGCTAACTATGCTTTATTATATACAAAGACTTTAAACAAAACAATAGAGACAAAGAATTTTCTATAATAAGTTAGCAATCAGCAAGAATATTGTCAACATTTATTTGGGTTTAAATAAATATCCTTCGAGCTTTTTTAATGTTTGGCAACTGATTAAATGCTCTAGCTCACAGGCATCTTTTTCGGATATTTGCTTGTCTACACCAAGGACTTCAGTTAAAAATCCTTGAATAACCCGATTACGGCTTCGTACTTCAATTGCTTTTTTCTTGCCTAAATCAGTAAGCAATATTGCTCCGTTCATATCCTTTGCAACTAAGCCATGCTTCATAAGCCTTTTCACAGTTTGCGATACAGTTGCCTTTGTTACACCAAATCTTTCAGAAATACTTGTAACCCGTGCCTCTCCGCCAAATTCATTCAGCTCCAATATTATTTTCAAATAGTTTTCCAAAGCAGGGGTAATTGCCATTTTGATCACCTATACTTTCATTGACTTAAAACAAACATCACCATATAGTTGAAGCCCAAATCAATATAATCGGATTTAGAAAAGCCAAATTTGCCAAAACTTTTTTCAAGCTCCTCAGGTGAGATTCTTGCTTGCAGGGGAGGGCCAAATGAACTTTTTTCTTTCTTACATTCAATAATTGCCAGATCGCCTCCCGGTTTTAAAATTCTCTTTATTTCAGCAATTAAGCTATCTGCTTCCATGGAAAAATCCATCATATGAAGCACAGTAGAAATCAAGCAAATGTCTATACTGCTGTCGGATACCTCAATCTTCTTTCGAATATCCGAAACCACGGGATGTATATTATGAATTCCCATCGCCGTAGCATCTTCACATATTTTTTCCAGCATTTCAGGCCAGAGATCCACGGCAAATATTCTACCTGTTTCTCCAACTATTTCGGCTGCATGTAAAGAATAATCTCCCCCGCCACAGCCTAAGTCCAAGAATGTATCGCCATTTTTCAAAGCCAGTTTTTCAAAAACAAGTCCCGGATCCTGCAAATGATAGCTGCTGGGGCCACGGCGCAACCTGTTGTTTCGACAATGCCGCTCTTGTCTATGTCCGTTGTCGTAATTCCCGTTATTCATTAATTTTTCCTCCTAATTAAAGATAGTACATAAATGAATCAACCTTTATCAGGTCATTTTCATTTTTGTTCCCGTCAAACGTAAGATTTAAAACAGGTCTTGTATTCTCATCTTCAAAGCCCTTTTGAATCATTCCCAGTACAATGCCTGTATTCTCATAAATAGATGCGGAGGTGATAACCCCATCAGCCTTATTGGATGCACAAAGTTGTTTGGCTTGTCTATATCTTCCATGAGCACCGGAAAAATAGCCTAAAGTTCTATCAGCAATTTGGATTAGTTCATCTATGTCATTTTCATAAGGGCTCCAAACTGACAGAGCTTGGGAAATAACCATCATACTATTTTTAAATTCTTGCAGCCTTTGCTCCATAACTGCAAATTGATTATTTTTGTTTTGGTCTGCATAATCCCTCCACATCATCCACATAACTTCTCCAAAGGGACTGTATAGAACACGATGGCCCTTCTTTTCAAGGTCCTTGAAGATATCATTATTTAAAAGCTCATCAAACAGAATATTGAATTCGCCCACAGCAAGTATGGTTTTTTCAAAGCTTTCTCCATTTAATTCTGTTGCAATTAACTGCGCAACGGCTTTCAGCTGTTTCCGATGAAACTGGTTATTTCTGATCAGTTCAATTATTGCTTTTAAATACGTCTCCCTTGACTTTTGAGGTGCACACCAAATCATATCTCCCGCAAGGAAGGTTAAGCAGAGTGCCTCAAATTTATTGCCCTCCAGACAAAGAACATCTTCCCAAAACGGTGATACAATATCAACTTTCTCAAAGCCTTCTTCGTCAAGCTTCGTGCGAAGCAGACGACTGTACTGTCCATCCGTTTCTGTCCCTTCATTTTGAGGAATCAAAAACGCTGGCTGACCCACTTCCTTTTTGTCTAAATTGTTAAGTACCCTAAATACATTTCCCAATAAAGCAGTAAGAGAAAAATATTCCTCTGTGATTGTGAATTTACGTCCTGTCTGTATAGATACTTTGCTGGAAGCCGACAGTGTTTTAGCGTTTATCCCTCTTTGTGCTAAAACCTCACTAAAAATATTAGAATACGGGTACAGATACGGCAAATATACGGTTTTCCCTTCTTTCAGATTTTCCAGAGAAGTCATTACATTTGTTTCTTTATGTTCTATACTGTTCAAATAGGTCTGCATCGTAAGTGCAGGCTTTGTTTCGATATTTTTCAAGCTATTGAGAAAAGCCTCTACACGGGTAATAATGCCGACACCAGAAGAATGCTCGTCAATTTCTATATGCAAATAAGGCTTTCCCTGCATTTCCTCTCTAAAGTAGTGAGAGAAAATAGAATCTGGCCCGCATCCATGATGTGTGAGAAAAATTGCATATAGATTGGGGTGCTTGCGAATCAGCTGTGCAGACTCCAGAATATGTTGTCCGAACGGCCAGAACATATTAGGATGCTCCTTTGAAATATCTCCTTCCGGCAAATCATAAAATGGTAACACCTTATAGCCCATTCCTGCAAGCTTCTCCGGTATCCCCATATTCAACACAGGATCAGCCACGCCATAAATTTTTGAAACAAGCACAAAGGCAATTTCATCAGGCTTTAGCTGACTTGTGACTATTTCACTGTTTTCCTCCATACGGTCTCCAAAGCGAAGCGCTGCCTCCAAGCCTTTTTCCACAGCCCCTCTTGTCTGCTCAGGAGATTTGCCAAGCTGTTCTCCAATCTTCAGAAAGCTTTTCATAATAGATTCCTTTCCCATATGAAAGGTTATAGTGGGGGAAAGGAGTGCAATTCCCTTTTTATCCAGATCCATTGCTTGATTCATCACCTTAAAGGCAAGCTGCATAAAGGCACAGCCGTAATTTTTTCTGCTTTGGGAGCCAGGATGGTCTACGGTCACTAAGTCAGGGAAGAAAATGTAGTCAACCTTTTGTTTCATCAACGAGACAACGTGACCAGTAATCAACTTTATGGGATAGCAGGTTTCATCCATTGCATACTCCTGTCCAAGAGCTATGATACGTTCATCAGTAGGCTCTGACAAAGCCACATTTAAATCAAGTTCCTTAAAAAACGCATGAAACATGGAAAACATTCCATAGGTAAACAATGCTCTTGGAATCCCCACAGTTTTTTTATTAGAAATTTCAGGCGTATAATCGTAAAACACCATTTTCCCAACATTTTCGTTAAATTTATTCTTTTTGTCAGACTGTGTGCTTTTTGGCATGCTTTGTATTGCAAAATCATCCGCAGAAAGATGAAAGCCCTTAAAGGTAGTTTCCTGCCCATTCATCTCTTCCATGGTCAAAACAGCAACTCCATATGCTCCTGTCACGCTAAAAAAAGGCGGAACAAGTATTTCCTTTCCAGTAATAGCCTTAAATGCGTTAATTACTCCTTGATTATACGCAAGCCCGCCTTGGAAAAAGATTTTATTCCCGACTCTCTTTTGGCCTACAACTCTGTTAAGATAGTTCTTCACAATGGAATAGCATAAGCCAGAAACGATGTCCTCAAGCTTTGCACCCTTTGCTAAGCAAGAGGCAATACAGGATTCAATAAAAACAGTGCATCTTTCCCCAAGATTGATAGGGTCATTGCTGCCAAGAGCAATCTCACCGAAATTCTCAATGGGAATATTAAACTTCTTCGCCTGCTCCTCAATAAAAGAGCCAGTACCTGCGGCGCAAATTTTATTCATTTGGAAATCTACAACGCTGCCATTTTCAATGCTGATGAACTTAGAATCCTGTCCTCCAATTTCAAAAATAGTGTCAACATCACTGTCGATTTGCACTGCCGCCTCTGCCTGTGCCGTGATTTCATCCTTTACAACATCAGCACCAATCGCTTTGCCAATGGGGTATCTGCCGGAGCCTGTTGTGCCAGCACCAATGATTTTAATTCTTTCCCCGAATTCTTCCTGTATTTCCTGAAATCCCTTTTGTACGGCATTGAAAGGGTTCCCTAGTGTTCTTAAATATTTGCAGGAAATTATTTCGCTATTTTTATTCATTAATACAAGATTTGTACTGGTGGAGCCAATATCTATCCCAAGATAGCATTCCACCGGTTCCTTTTCGCCTGAAATGTCCTCGCTGATATGCTTATCTGCGCTATCGCCGATTCCATACCCAGACAGCTTCGGAAAGATAATCCTATCGTCCTGGCTCATCATTTCGTCAGCATGCTCAGACAGGGCTATCAACTGACCTATATTTATGGAGAATCCCTCCTTCCTTGCGATTGCGGCTGCGCCAAATGCGCCAACACCACCCAAATACTGAGGTAAAATCAAATCTTCCTCTGAAAGAGCCAATACATCCTTTAACGCTGTAAGAATTGCTCCGTTATAGGCAACACCACCGGAAAAAAGAATGGGTTTTTTCACGGGAAGCTTTTTCATGACCGTCCCCTTATAGTTTCTGACAAGGGCATAAGCCAACCCTAACAAAATATCCGCAGCGGGAACCCCCTCCTGCTGATGATGGGTGATATCCGTTTTGGCAAATACGCTGCAACGCCCTGCAATTCTAGGAATAGACTTCGCTTCCTTTGCCAGTTCCGAATAATCCGTAAGCTTTAAATTCAGCCTGGACATCTGTTCCTCAAGAAAAGACCCCGTTCCCGAAGAGCAATTAGAATTCATGGAGATTTCGATACGTGATTTATCTTTCTCTCTCAATCCAGTAATAAACCGTGCGCTTTCGCCCCCAATGTCAATGATTGAGCCTACGCTTACATTTTCAGCCATTGCACCTTCAATCACAGCTGTTACGTCATTGACAGCCTTGATTTTACTGTCTGCACTTAAAAATTTGGTTCCACTGCCTGTTACGGCGCCGAATACAATTTCATGTGGATCAAAAGCAGCCGCCATTTCTTTCAGAATATCCAATAGCTTACTCTTAATCCTCCCCTTATGCAGTTGGTATCTGCTGAACCTAATTTTATTTGCTTCATCCGTCAATATGACCTTAACGGATGAATATCCAATATCAATTCCAATACTGTACATTTGTTTTCCTCCTGATTTTGCTCGTCAGCGCATTTTTTACATATTCCAAAGAATTGAACCTTGTGATCTTTAACAGTAAATCCTTTTCCGTTAATAGCTTATTTTCCAAAGTCCCCAGCATATCCTCCTCCACATCAATTACTTCACCGCAAATCATTTACATTGCATTTGCATTATAGTAGAATACAAACGCAAAAAGTGTATCTCGAGATACTATTGTCGAGTTTATTAAAGGAGGGATAGAATGAAGTATAAATTATCTACACTTCAAAAAATGTACCTTGTTTCAGAATAAAGGCATTGATGAAATTGAAGTTCTTCTATCAGAAATCAATTACCAATTCATGCTTAATTTTCTTACATTAACATCAAATTCAATGCTGATGCTGAAACACAAAATCGGTATATTGTCTTTAGATTCCATACAAGAAAAGAGGTAATGGATATTACCCGATTAAGTAAAATAGTTTCACTTTAAATATAAAAAAACAAGAGGGTAACTCAATAATTATGATATGGTCCCCTCCTTGGTTTTTATATACTATCAACTCGCTGATTTTCATTTTGCAGCAAGTCAAGAATTTGATTTCTAACTTTAACTAACGAAAGGTCAGTTAGGCTTCTTTTCATCTTAGGTGTTTCAATACGAAATTCTGTCAAAACTTTCGTTGGCCTGTTTGTTAAAAAAAGTATCCGATCTCCAAGCAAAAGCGCTTCGTCAATCTCATGAGTTACAAATATGATAGTTTTTTTCTTGCTTTCCCAAAGTGTAAGTAGATAGCGAATCATTCCTATCCTCAAGTTATAATCAAGGGATTTAAAAGGCTCATCCATAAGCAATAAATCAGCTTCATAGTTAAAAGCTCTTGCGATAGAACACCTCTGCCTCATACCACCGCTTAATTCACATGGATAAAAACCCTCAAACCCTTTTAAACCTACCTTTTCAATAAGTTCCATACAGGTTTTGTAAGCGCTCTTATCATTTACTATCCTAATATTTTCATATACATCCTTCCAAGGTAAAAGTCTGTCTTCCTGAAATACATAGCTCGTATTTTGGCTATTATTTATTACTTTACCGCGGGAGGGCAAAGTTAGCCCCGAAATAATATTCAGTATGGTAGACTTTCCACAACCCGAAGGTCCTATAATGCATACAATTTCTTCTCGATTCGCTTCCATAGAAAAATCATGCAGTACCCTAACTTCTTCGAAGTGCTTTTCAATGTTGAAAATTTTTAATAATGCTTTATCCCACATAATTTTTTCTCCGCTTTAATCTAAATTCAAACAACTTTGCAGTGATTTTTTGAAAGAGAAAACAAAGAAAAATAACAACAATTCCCCATGCAAATACCATGTTTGTTTCTAGGTTCATTCTTGCATCTGTAATTTGCGCTCCAAGTCCAGTGCTTGCACTTAAAACCTCACCCATAACAACAAGCTTCCATCCAAAGCTAAAGACTGTTATTAGACCAGTCTTAAAGTATGCCTTTAATGATGGAATAATAATCTCCCTAATCATTTTTGATTTGGAAAACTGAAAAGCTTTTCCCATTTCAATGAGCTTAACATCAATGTTCTCAAAGCCCTCCGCAATATTGACAGCCATAACAGGCGCGCTTCCTATAAATACAATAAAAATTGTTGCCCTCCCGTTTAAGCCAAACCAAAGCATAGCAAGTGTCATATATAGTATCGGTGGAGTTGCCTGAACGAGATAAACAAGCGGTTCAAGTAAATGCTTTATTTTTTTGCTACAGCCCATTATAATTCCGAATAAGCTTCCAATTATTATTGATGTAATCAGTCCTATCAAAAGTCTCTGAAGGGTTGAAAATAGTTCTAAAAAAAAGCACTTACTTTGTAATATCTTCAATAGAGATTTTGCAGTCAAAAGGGGGCTAGGGAGTACTAATGGCGTATAAACAGATGACAGTCCTTGCCAAAGCAACAGGATTATGCAAGAGATAATAATGACACCTATGCCGGATGACCACCTATTGCAATTTTTCTTATTTTTAAAAACACTATTCATCTTTGTGATAAAAGCTTTCATCTGGTATTTTTCCTCCTATCTCTCAGGTCTGTAAGCAAAAAGGTATCATCAGATACTATTTTTTATCTTTTAACTAGCAATAGGAAGCGTTATTATGCTATGAAATCTTACTTTTCTGAATAGTAAAACTCTTTGTCAGGGATTGCCCTTCCCATACTTTCCGGTTTCATCGCCAACAAAACATTATAATATTGTTCTAAATCCTCTTGAGAATCCACAGCTGACTTATAAGCAAAACCGAAACCCTGCATCGCCTCCGCAATCAGTTCCGCATTAGCGTTTAAATTAGCGCTCGCCAAAGTACCTGCCTCAGTTGGGTTTTCTACTGTCCACTCAGCCGCTTCTGAAAATTTTTTATTAAAGCTATTGATAAGTTCCTCGTTTTTGCTTAAGTATTCGGTACTTGAAACCATACAATTGGCAGGCATGCTATACTCTTCTCCCTGAGTATGCTTCCATTCCTCAGAAAATTCCGATATAACTTTGTAACCTTGTACATTCTTAGTATTCGATGTAACAAATGGCTGTGCATCAACAGCATACTTTATGGTTCCCGTTGATAACAGTTGTGCTATTTCATTATGAGAAGAATATACAACTTCAATATTTTCACCGATTGTAAGTCCATTTTGTTTTAAGAAATATTGAGTTAATATGTCAGGTACTGAACCTTTTGAAGGAACATATAGCTCCTTACCCGCCAGATCTTTCCAGCTATTACAGTGGGAATCCGTTGTACTTAAACACATTCCACCCCAGTTAAATACGTTGAGCAGTTTGACATCAACGCCCTTATTATTGAGATTGGCAGCCGTATGCGCAGGGGCAATTAAAATTCCATAGTCTCCTTCATAAGCCATAGCCATCATGGTTTCCATATCGCTGTAAAGCTGAAGGTCTATTTTAACTTTATCTCCCATGCAATTACTTTCAATCATTCTTAGAATAGGAATACTTGCAGGCGATTTCGGAGCTACAACCGTTATTATTGTTTGCTCTTTTAATTCAGCACTTTGGGGACTACTATTACTTGTTTGCTTTGAATTGGATTGACCGCAACCCGTTATCAGGCTGATAATCAATACAATCACTAATACGATTGATTTTTTCATATTTGATTCCTCCTATTTGATTTTGACATGCATTTTCAGTTGTGATACATTTATACAGTAAGTCATGGCTAACCAAAATGGTGTATCTGTGGATACACTTCAAAATTAAAGAGGAGGTCAAATGGAAGAGATCATTGAAGTTTTATATAAATGTATTATATTTAAAGGCTTAGATAAATCCCAAATACGGCTTGTTTTATCAAGAACCCGCTATCATATCAAAGAATACGGGAAAAACGAATTTATCTGTCGAGAAGATCAGTTTTCAGAAAATGTGGGAATTATCATTTGGGGCAACATAGAAATACAAAAGGTACTTGCATCCGGAAATTTAATTTGTATCTTTCATAAAAACAAAGGGGATTTATTCGGTGGTGCTGTTGTTTTTTCAACGGAAACCACATACCCTTGTGATGTATTTTCAAGAGCCAACAGTAAGATTCTTTTTTTCCCTAAGCAAAGTATCTTTGAACTGTGCAAGGAAACTTTGATTGCGGAGAACATATTAAATGCTTTTGCAAATAAAATTATTTATTATGAAAAAAGGCTCGAACTCTTTTCATACTCATCAATTAAAACGAAAATCGCCTATTTTTTACTTCACGAAATAAATACGTCTGGCAATTCAATGATTCATTTATCTTTTACAAAAAAAACTTGGGCAGAATATTTAAACGTATCCCGCCCATCACTATGCAGAGAACTTAAAAAGCTTTGTAATGACAATATAATTGAAATAAATAAAAATAGGATTTTTATTTTAAACGAAAAAGCTCTTATTGATTTACTTCAAAAATAAATAATTTTATTCGATTTCTTTGTCGTTATAAAAATATTCTACTTTCCTGTTTATCTATCTCCTCTTTTGTCGCATTGTGCATTTTCAGTTTATTCTCCCACTCATTAGTAATATCATTTGTATGCAAAACACCTTCAGGACAATTGGCAATACATCTAAAACACGCAATACAGGATTTTGTATCAACTGTATCTTTGATAGCATTCATTGAAGCTGTCGGACAAAGCTTTTCACACAGCATACATAAAGAGCATTCCCTGCCTCCTCTTGTCGGTAGTTGTTTTATTAAATGAAACCTATATTTTTCTGCTTTATCCAATTGTTCGGGTGTAAACTTGGCTTTTTCAAAATCACTGATTGTTTTAAAATCATTATCCTTAAATCTTTGCAATGTTTTAACGGTATATTCTTCTGCGATTCTTAAATCTGATTGATTCGGTCTTCCTTCAACAGCCTTCCACCCACTATAGTTAAACGTATGAGCTCCCAAAAATTCTGCTGTGGAAACAATTTTGAAATTACAATTCTCCAACAATTCTTTCATATAATAATGAGCCGGCTCTTTTTCAAACCCTCCATAACTGAAGAAGACAGAACACCGCTTCCCTTCACCACTTTGCTGCTTAAGCCATTCTCTACACACTCGTGGTGCTCTTAATGAATAAATTGGAAAGCCAAAAATTATTGCATCATATTGAGCAAAAGATAGTTTCCTATTTCTATTTTGGTATGATGTTATATCGTACTGTGTAGCAATAACATTCAGAGCTTCTAATTTTTTTTGAATCGTATCGGCAATTTTCTTCGTATTGCCAGTAGCAGAAAAGTAAACAATAATCACATTAAAATCATTTTTATTGTTTTTCATAATAAAATTTCTCCCTTCTTGAATAATCTATAATCATATAAACAATATCCGATTATCTAAATAATTGGATGAAGTGCTCAATAGTACTTGTCTTTAATATTTCAATAAAATCTAAAATATTGAATGTATATTGAATGCACATTCAATATTAAGTCAAAAAAATATGAATACTTTTATCTTTTATAATTCACCCTCTTCAAATGCCGAAATTTAATTCACTATTGAACCAAAATATAATTATGATATTTTATAGCGCATTTACCCCTTCAAAATAGGATTTTATTACTAAATTAAACATATCCAGTGCCCACTCTTTGCTTTTATAGTGCCTTGCAATTTCAAGAAAACTTTCTGTAAAATTGCTGGCCAATATATGAATAAATGTACTATCAT
The DNA here is from genome assembly GCA_963676445.1 of Anaerovoracaceae bacterium. Taxonomy (GTDB): domain Bacteria; phylum Bacillota; class Clostridia; order Peptostreptococcales; family Anaerovoracaceae; genus Anoxybacterium. The sequence goes on along the minus strand of OY781100.1, from coordinate 3,921,029 downwards.
ATTTGGTCTTGCAGCGTTTTGATAAGCTTATATCAATATGTGTCTCAATCATATTAACCAATTTATCCCTGGCATGTTCATATTTTGTTCCTTTGCTTTTGTCCATAAGAAGAACTACTCTTCTGTGATCTTCAAATAACTTAAGAAACGGCTCTTTTCCAACTTTTTTAAAGTTCTCTGATGGTTTACCGTTTTGTTGTTCCTCCTCTCTAAGGGTTTCTGTAATATTTACAAAAACTGATTTTACAATATCCTCAAATAAGGCGGCTTTGTTCTTATAATAAGAATATACTAGGCCAACAGGAATATCCGCCTTGAACGCAATATCTTTCATTGTGGCACTCAAAAAGTCTTTTTCATAAAACTCTACCAAAGCAGCTTCATATATCCTTTGTCTAATTTCTTCTTTTAGAACTTGAGCCATTTTTAATTCTCCATAACTGAATAATGATTCAATTATAAAATACATTCTTGAATCTGTCAATATATTTGTGAGTTACATTACTTACCAACAAAAGTGGATTCATCGCGTGCTGCATTAACAGAAAAAACGCTGCTACTTCTCTGGCAAAATCTAAACTATAAATTCTTGCCGGATTTGTAATACTCACAGTCTTATCACCCATAAGCCATCCTTTTATTTCCATATCTTATCGTCATTTATATACATCATATAATTCCACTCTTTTTCTCTCAGTAATAGAGAAGTTAAAAAGCTACGTTGAAGCTTTTTGACTTGAAATCCCTGACTTTTATACAAATTAATCGCCCCTTTATTATTCACTGCGACATGCAAAGTATATTTATCTAGATATGGTGTTTTTCTGACAAATTCTCTACCATAATTTAAAAGCATTGTGCCCAATCCAAATCCTCTGGATTCAAAGCTCACCGCTATATGCTCAATATAACATTCATCTTCATCAAGTTCTTCTTGTAAAGTCATGAAACCAAGAATAAATTTACAGATATTTATCAATCCATATTTTCTAGATAATTCAGAGAATCTAAAATTATTTCTATGTGCACGCATTTGTTTGTTCCATTTCAGTAGCATAACGCCCTGAACTTTGTTTCGTATTTCTCCTACTAAATATCCTTCAAAAGGAACCTTGTCTATAAACCCTGAATCTTTTAATAATTCTAAAATCATTTCATCTGGCAAATTGGTCAGGGCATGGAATTTACTTTTAAAAGAATATGCTAGTATTTTTACAACTGCTTCAAAATCCTCTTCTTCGAAACTTCTAATTTTCATATCTAAATCCATTCTCTTCCCTTCTCCCCCCAGTATACAGATCCACCTGTTATATGCTAATTTTCGCTATCAATTATTTCTATTTTGGTATCTTCATCAATAAAATGTTGGCCTTTGATCACAATACGTTCTCCTGCTCCAATATCCCCTGTAACCTGTACATTTCCATCTTTTTCTGCTCCTTCTTCCACCCATACTTTCTTAATTATGTCTTGGTCTGTAAGTTTATATATATAAGTTTTATCTTCTTCAAACATAATTGCTTTCTGAGGAATTAAAATCTGGTTTTCAATTTTTTTGATACAAATTGTTACTTCTGCGTACATTCCGTCTTTTAAACTTTCTGTCTCTGATGCTATCTCTAATGTAACTGGATAAGTTAAACTTTGAGAATCTATTTGTTGATTAATTTCAGTGACTTTTGCCGGATAGATTTTGTCCTTGCCTGGCAGATATATTTCACCGGGTGTCCCAACATTTATTTTATTTATCAAATCTTCTGTTGCTGAAACCTTAACAATAAATTTATCATCCGTTATGATTGTAACTCCTGATTCTGGTTGTAATAATTCTCCTGCCTTCACATTGATATCAGCTACTACTCCTGTAATGGGCGAATAAATCATTAATTTTTCCAAATTCGTCTTGGAACTTGTTGTAGCTGTAGTACAATTAATGCCAGAATCATTTTATTTTGCATATCCGAATAGGAGTCATCCATTTTCTCCGCATAGCCAGTATAATAGACCTCTACATTCTCATTGGATTTATGTTCACTGTTTTTTATCTTCGATTTAAATTCTGCTAAAATGCTGTTTACTGTAATACTTGGATCACTCTCAGCAAGTATTTTTATAGTTCTTTTATTATCTGTGTGCTGTATTATGTTAACACCTTCTGCTTTCTTTGTGGTTGCAATGGATTGAAAAGGGATCTTATTACCTTCAGATGTAGAGAACAAGATATTATTAAAATCATCTTTTTTGTGAAAAGAGAGATCAGAAGATTTCAGTCTTATATCTATCTCCTTATTGTTTTCTTTCAACGTAGTTATCTTCTCGCTGTTTAACGTTTGCCAGATTTCATAATCCATATTTGAAGGATTTAACCCAAGCATTGCTGCTTTTTCTTTGTTATATTTTATTTTAAATTGAGGTTGTCCATCCTCTGTACTTATTCTTGTATCAGTCACTCCTTTAATTCCATTTAAAATATTCTTGTATTCATTAGCATAGCTTTTTAATAATTTTAAATCATCGCCTCTTAATTCGATACTGATAGGCGAACCTTCCTCTTCAGAATCCGGATTTGTTACTTTGCTTTTTATTCCCGGTATCTTTTTAAAATCATTTGACAAACTACTCATGATGTATTTACTGTGTGTCTTTCTTTTCTCTTTCTTAAACAATTCTGCTGTTATAGAAATCTTTTCCTTACTGAACTCAGCGATATATGTCTCAATTTCTTGATACGAGCTTAAAGTTTTATGTACATCACCTAATAGTGCCTTTCCATCTTCAAGGGTAGACCCTTTTGGCAACGAAATATTGACATAAATCGTGGTGTTGTCTGTTACAGGCATAGCTTCTTTCGGCAAAATATCGGTTAACAACGGTACAAGGCTCACTAAAAATATTAACGTTGTTACCACAAACAAAATTCTCCTCTTTCTTTTCGACACTAGCATTTGTGACAGGAATCTTTTGTATCGGTTTATTACCCTTTCTGAGATAGAATGGGTATTTCTGAATAACTTAATATATGATGCCATCGAAAATACCATTAGCCCCAAGAAAGAAACAATTGTTAATTTACCATTGTTAGAAAAAGCAAACAAAGATAATATGGCAATTAAAATTATTAATAAAACTTTTTTTCTTTTACTCAATCCAACAGTTTTTATCTTTAAAAATCTGCTGCATAAAGTGGGGGTGATTATAATGGATACAGCAAATGAAGCAATTAAGGCAATGATTGCAGCTATCGGTATAATTCGGATTATCTTTCCTTCATCACCACTTAAAATTGCTAAAGGAAAAAGCGCTCCTACTGTTGTCAGCGTAGACGAACAAATTGCAGGCCCAACTTCATTTACAGCCCTTCTTACAGCTTCTGCAATAGATGATGCTTTTTGTTTATTCATATTAATACTTTCAATCAAAACGATTGCATTATCTACCAACATTCCCAATGCCATTATCAAGCCCATTGCAGACAAAATATTATAAGAAATATTTATGTATTGAAAACAAATTATCGTAATCAACAGAGATATAGGGATAACAAAAGCAGCTATTAAGGACTCTGATAAATTAATAAAAAGGAATAATATGATAATCACGCATAGCAAACCTGTTGCCGCATTTCCAAACACATCGTTTAGGCTTTGATTTATATATTTAGACATATCGGAACTATATGATATATCTAAATTATCTGGAATGAGAGAACCTTTACTGTGCTCAATGGTATCTCTAATCATCATATTTATTTTCACAGTATCCATATTTTTTTTCTTATAAATGGCTAAGTAAACTGCTTGATTAACGGAATCCTCCCCTGAATGCAGATTTTTACCTTTTACCGCATAAGATTCTTGTTGTTTATAGGTATCCTCTATTGCCGCTAAATCTTTAAGGAATACGGGATAACCATTTCTTGTTGCTACAATCGTCTTTTTTATATCGTCAATGTTCTCATATGCATTGTCCGTCTTAACTGCATAGTTCACATTGTTTAATACTTTTTCTCCTAATGGTGTGCTTACATTATTATTCAATATTGCATCTTTTATTTCCACAGTACTGATCTTATAACGGCTTAACATACGTGGATTTGTAATGACTTGAATTTCTCTGTCCTTCCCACCTATTACCTTAACTGTTTTAACACCTGCAACTTTATTGATTTTATTTTTAATATCGAGTGCATAATCTTTGAGCGTTGCCACATCGTATTTCCCAGATATATTAACTAGAATAATTGGAAAATCATTCATCTCATATTCTTGAATAATAGGGGTCTGGGTTTTATCGGGAAATTCACTTTTTTTATTATTAATTTCGGTCTGAATTTTTATTAATTTTTCCTTTACATTAATACCTTCTTCGAATTTAATAATAACAGTGGAAAATCCTTGAGAAGAATCTGATGTAATTTTCTTAATGTCGCCAATACCTGATACCGCTGATTCAATTTTATTGGTAATACCCTTCTCTACCGCTTGAGAAGATGCTCCCGGATATTCTGTCATAATGATTGCATAAGGAAATTTTACTTCCGGCAATACTTCTTTAGGAAGCATACCATGGGACATTACTCCCCAAAACAGCACTATCATAATTAATAAATATACCAGTCGATATCGTTCAATCATTAGTGATGCTGCTTTCCCAAATATATTTTTCCTCAAAAAATTCACTCCTGTCTATTGTAAGTTTTCCATACTCTTTTTTAAGCAAAGACTACCTTCTGTTTTGAAATACAATAAACTTGATTAGACTTACATGTCATTGTATAATAAGTTTAAAGCTTAGGTCTGACCTAAGGTCAATAGGAGAAGTGAAATTTATGAAAAAAGATATTACTATCGGTGAATTTGCAAATCTTATGGATGTCTCTATCCATCAGATTCGATATTTTGAAGAAAAAGGTGTTTTATTTCCAAACTATATTGATGAAAATGGATATCGAATGTATGGTATCGAACAAATATACATCCTTTCTCACATTTTGTTGTTAAGACGGTTAAATATTTCTGTGTCTGATATAAAAAAACAATTTACTGCTTTTTTGCCAGATGATTATATGGATACATTAGAAAAATCTGTAGTAGAAATTGAGAAACAAATGGAAGAGCTACAGATTCTTAAAGACGCCACTGCCAGAATCATAAAGAAAGCAAAGTCTAATCAAAAGTATATTAATGCATTTACCATTAAAAGCTTTCCTGAAAGGTATTTATCACTTATAAAAAAAACTGATTTAACTTTTTCTTTTAATGCCAGGACTATCTATGATTTATTATACAAATCAAATAAAATTGACCATGTTTATCGCAATGATTTCATTACCTTAATTGATGAAAGGAATTTGCATATTTGCATAGAATCCAAGAATGCCAAAGACTATATTCTTAAAGAAGGGTCATATCTTTCTTATCAATTTTTAATAAAAGATGAAAAAGAACTGACTAGTATGATTGAGCATTTTTTTGCATATGCAAGAAAAAATAAAATAAAATTAAATGGGTACTTACTAGAAATTGAAAATTCTGATATTGCTATGTTTTACAATGAAAAACTACCTATTGAATTACAAATGCTAATTAAAGAATAACTTTACCATATAAGTAACCATTTGATACATTATTTCATTTCCTTTCATCTATCGCAGATTATAAGAAAGCTGGGGCTTGAGAGAATTAAACCCGACGGCATTCTCCTAAACCCCACCCTTTTAAAAAGTTTACCTAATTGAGTAAATGCACCCTACTAATTTGTGTAAAGCTCCTTTGCAACCGCTGCAGCCGTTACAGCTTTTTCCATATTGTCCACTATCACATGCTTGACTGGTTATATCCGATATATACCCCATCCGTTGAAGTTGTTCCAGAGCGGCTAATACACTTTCCCTATCAATGTTAAATTTTTCTGCTAAACCATCAACCGAGATGATAGCAGAAGTATTTAGCATATCCATGATTTTCCGAAGCATTTGAATCACCCCCAATTAAAAGAATAGCAATGCAATTTGATACACAATCCCAGCAAGCAAGAGTGCGGAAATTAAATAGTAAAACATAATCCGAAGCGTCCATTTTGTACTATGTATCTCTCCAACAGTAGCTGCAACCGTCATAAAGCAAGGAACATTGAAGAAAAAGGCGAACATAAACGCAAGTGCTTGGGGAATGGATATGCTTGCTAACATGCCTGAAGCCGCATCACCTGTCGCAAGCCCCATGCCGAGGAACGCAGCATTGTAAACATTACCCATAGCATTGTGCTGTGCGAACAGCGTTGTAATAACTCCGAGAGAGCTTTCTTTTCCAATTGCAGAAATGAGAAAAGCAATAAAAAGTTCCCAGCTTAGTCCAAAAAACATGGTAAATGGTTCAATTACTGTTCCTAATTTGTAAATCAAACTTCCTGTTATATTCCCGTCAGGAGTATAAGATAAAAGCCAAAACACTACGGTGACGCCAACAATTACTTTAACAGCTTTTCGGAAAATGCTGCTTATGCGCAGCCAGATTTCTCTTAATAAAGCTTTATAGTTGGGTTTATGGTATGGAGGCAGCTCCATAATTAAGCCAGTCCGATCTTCCTTATTATTCAACGAACGACCAAATATGGCTGCTGTTATTTTCAAATGGATAAACGCCACCACAAACAGTAACAAAATTACCCATATGGCATTTGCGCCAAAAAAAGTAGATCCCATAAGAGAGATAACGCCCCACATGGCGCTGCATGGTACAACCCAGCAGGTAGCGATGGCAAGCAATCGCTGCTTTCCCGAATCAATAACACGAGTGCCAGCTACTCCAGCAATTGTGCACCCAAAACTAAGGAGAAAGGGCATAATGGCTTTTCCATGTAACCCTAACCGCTGCATAGAATTGTCAAATACATAGGAGACCCTTGCCATATATCCAGTTTCCTCTATCAATCCGAAAACAAGTGTCATACCAAATACAAAAAATGTCATCATAAGAGAATAAAAGACACCAGTGACTAACGCATCGCATACTAAGCCCGTAAAAAAAGCTGGTGCGTTAATTGCGGTCATCCCTGCATAAGCTACTTGCATAGCATATCCATAAACCACTCCAACAGCATTCATAAGAGTATAGCCAATCTTAAAAGAAACATACATTGCCAGTGCAATGATACCCAAAGCAATTAGTTGACCAAGAATAGGACTTGTAGCAGCTTTATCGAACTTGCCCAATATAGATTCTTTTTCTCCGCGTTTTACGGTCGTTGTTTTTGCAATTTCATGTAGCCAATTAAATTTGCAATCTGCTGAGGTTAAAAGTCCATTATCTGTGTGTTTCAATATTCTTTGGATATTATCCCACACATCTTTTTCCGCGGTGTTCTGAATTTCTGCTGTGATTCCCTTGTCCCCTTCCAGTAGTTTAACTGCTAACCACATACTTGTATAAGCGTCAGTCTGCAAGGCCTGTAAACTCTGTTCCAATTCTAAAAACACTGATCCAAATACTTCTTCATATTGCTTACGCAATTCATCTGTACGCAAAATATACTTGCGATAATCCTCTTTTTCTAAAAGGTCATATAGCTTATCCATTCCTATGCCACGTGCAGCAACAATAGGTAAAACAGGAATACCCAACAGTTCAGATAATTGTTTTTCATCAATTTTACGTCCCCGGTCTTTTGCCACATCCATCATATTTAGCAACACCACCACCCGTTGTTTCATGCCAACAAGCTCTGCAAGAAGAAACATACTTCTTTCTAATTGCGACGCATCCACTAACATAAGCACAACATCAACATTTTGGTCGATTATATTTTGACGCGTAATTAATTCTTCCTCAGAATTTGCCGAAAGACTATATGTACCTGGCAAATCAAGAATACTATAGGTTTTCCCCTTATGCCGAAAAACTCCCTCTTTTTTTTCTACTGTTTTACCTGGCCAGTTTCCCACATGCTGTCTGGCTCCAGTCAGAGCATTAAACAAAGTCGATTTTCCTGTATTCGGCTGACCCAACAGTCCGATCCGCAGGGATTTAATTGCATTAGCGGTTACAGTTACACTTTGCATCATCTGGAACTCACCTCCACCTGAATATTCCCAGCCTCTTTTTTATTAATTGCAAGCATAGTATCTCTGGAATATACTAATAATGGCATTTTGGGGGTATTGCGTATTACTTTCACCGTTCCACCATTGGTAATTCCAACAGAAGTTATACGACTTATAAATCGAGTATCACCATCTACTTTTTTTACCGTATAGGCCAAATTTTCTGAGGCCTGTGCTAAAGTCATCATAGTAACGATTCTCCTTTCTCTCTTCAAAGTAGGTTTTTCAATGTGCATTGACAATTGAACGTGAAAAAAATATAATATTGTTAGCGTAAGCTAACTATGTCCGGTGTGTAGCGTAGCATTATAATGAAATCGCGTCAATGCCTACTCGAAAAGGTCATCGATATGGTTTCTATGATTATAAGCAGCTATATAAAGTAGTTTTATCCTCCACGCCAAGCGGATGCTTATATTTTGGAGGGAATAATTTGATAAAATAGAGCATTGATGCAAGAGATTAAGGTGGATGAATATGAATATGAATACCAACAACAGTAATGAATACATAAGTGACGCATCTTTTTTTATTTCGGATTACCATTTTTCTTCAACAGAAAAATCAGAATTTCTAAATTTATATCCTGACGAAAAACTTGGTGCTGGGAATATTATCGAAATTAATCCATGCAAGGGACTTCATCTTTCGTATGCAAATTGGTACCCGAAGATTGACATGGAACGAAAATTTAGTATTCAGAAAAAAATTATGAAACTTTACTATTTTGAATCTGGAAATATTACTTTAATTCAAAATGGAAAGAAGAAAATCAAAATTTCACAGGGTATAAATCTATATTATAACGAGCCGGCCAGCGGGCGTGTTTTATATGCCGGTAAAACTCCTATTTGCTACATTTCGTTGTTAATTCACGAAGAATATATTGACAGACTCCTCGCTCTTTTCCCTAAGGACGAGATTACATTCCCAAATATTTTTTCATGGAAACCAGGAGATTATAACTGCATGGAAATCGGAAACATTTTTATGCAAATACGAGAAAAAATAATTAAAGGTGTAACATCTTCAGCCTATTATGAAAGTAAAATTATTGAAGCATTATCCCTTATAGCCCAAAATCATGAGAAAGACCCTGATATTTATACTAATGCTAAACTGACACTTCCACACGCCGAATTAAATAAGCTTGAATGTGTACGTCAGGCAATTTGTAAATCCCCATTAGCTCCTCCAAGCACTGAAGAATTATGCAAAATTTCAGCCATGAGTCAAACAAAACTTCGTGAGCTATTTCGAAAAACGTATGGGATCACTCTTGGGCGCTATATTCAGCAAATCAAATTGGAACAATCTCTCGTTTTACTGGCAGATCCAGCTCTATCGATAGCTAAAATAGCTGGAATTCTTGGTTACAGTAATTCCAGTAAGTTTTCTGCCGCGTTTAAAAAAGTATATGGAAAAAGCCCAAGTAAATATAGAAGTCAATAGGTCTCTACGTATCAATAATCATAGCTTTAATAAAAATTATTGTGGAATCAGTTATATCCTTTCATGAATAAATAAAACTTTATAAAAAAATAGACATAAAACTATGCCTATCTTTTTATTAGTCTATAAGGATTATCACTAGTATTGGATGTGAACTTTTCTACACACTGTACGATTTTAAGCGGCAGTTGCCCGAGCATAGGGGCTTATTGCTGTTTTTGTAGTTGTATCTGCATATATGGCAAAGAGTTTCTGTGCTGGTGATATGCTCCAGCGCCTTTGCATCGGCATCAGCAATTTCAGGGGAGATACCGAGCACATCAACAAAAAATGTTCGGATAATTTCAACTTTATCCAGTGCCAGAACAGCTTGATACTCACCTTCCTCTGTAAGGCACACCAGTCTGTTAGCATCACGAAATATCAGCTTCTCTTTTTCCAGTTTTTTCATCGCAACAAAAGTACTTGTCTTTGTGACACCAATTTGGGCTGCAATATCTATGATTCGCGCCCCCTCATCACCACGGGAGGTAAGCGCATAAATGGCCAGAATGTAATTTTGCAGTGAAGCAGACAGTTCTTTATTGCTCAATATACCCCCTCCTTTCTACATGCTGGTTATACCATTCAACATGGTTTATGGTTTATGGTTTATCGTGTCTGGCAAGGTCTTTAGATACCGGTTTCCACTCTCTGTAATCGTCAAGATTTTTGCCCCTCTATCACTTAATCCACAGGCGCCAGAGAAACTGCAGCCATGGCATGACTTTCCGCAGCTCCCACCGCTTCCTGAAGGGGTATACAAATATTTCATCTGGCAAAGCTGTCGGATTGCCACATCAATTACACTGACATCTGTATTTAGTTTTTCTGCTAAATCGCTATAGCTGATGATGTTTCCTTTACCGACCTCCAAAAGAATATTGTTCAGCAGCATAATTTCACCTCCCTATATAAACAAAGCGTGCCGGCAGAGTAACCCTGTTACCGCCGGTACGCTTTACATTCTTACAAATACCAAATACCGGCTTTAAAAAATGAGTAATGCAATCCGATAAACGATCCCCCCCAGTACAAGCGCCGTAATGAAATAATAAGCCGCCACCTTTAATGTCCATTTATAGGACCTGCTCTCATTTGCCGAAGCGGCAACCGCGGCCATGCACGGAACATTAAAGAAGAATGCAAATATAAATGCCAAGGCCTGAGGAGCCTGCACGGCTGATAATAAAGCAGCTTCCAATCCAGTCTGATTGATGGCAACAGAGCTGGTAACCATTGTTCCTGCCAGGCTGGAAACGCCCGTGCCTGCGCCGAACAGAACTGCTATCGCGCCCAGCGCAGCTTCTTTTCCCACCGCCGCCACAAGAAACGCAATGACAAGCTGCCAGCTAAGCCCGAAAATAGAACCCGCCGGCTCTAAGAACTTACCGACTGCATAAATTGCACTGTTTTCGATATTTCCGGTAGAAGTATAGGACAGAAGCCAAATAGCAATCGCGGCTACCATAATAACGCTGAATGCTTTAGAAGCGACACCATTTATTCTTGACCAAACGTAGGTAAAGATTGTTTTCCAGTTTGGTTTATGATAGGGAGGAAGCTCCATAATGAGTCCTGCCTCTCCTTCCTGTTGGGGAAGCCCTCTTTCAAAAAACCAAGAAGTAAATTTCATGTGCAGAATTGTGACCGCGAATAAGCTGATTATAACCCAAACGGCGTTTACCCCGAAAAACAGACTACTCATAAGACCTACCACACCCCATGTTCCTGCGCAGGGAACGGCCCAGCTGGTCGCAATTGTAATCAGACGTTGTCTGGAAGAATCAATAACCCTTGCGCCTGAGACACCGCCAATGGTACAACCAAAGCTCATCAGGAACGGCATGACCGATTTTCCGTGGAGCCCAAGCTTAGACATCAGGTTGTCAAATACATAGGCCACTCTGGCCATGTATCCAACATCCTCCATAAATCCAAAAACAAAGCTTACGCCTGATACGAAGGCCACCATGTACAGAACCATCGTGAGCCCGGGCACCAGCGCTTCGACGATCAGGGATACCAAAAACGGAGCCGCACCCGCTGTCAGCAGGGCCGACCCAGCCTGAGCAGCAAGCGTAATGACAACTTCTGAAATCACCTTAGCGATGATAGCCACAATAATGCTTACAATAAATCCAAGCAAAACCATAATAACCGCCAAAGGCTTCCCCCAAATGGGGTGAATTGCGATCCTGTCAAAGCCGCTTTTCTTTTGCCTCTTTTTTGGAGGAGCCTGCACCGCATTCGCTAAAACGTTATCAATCCATTCATACTTACAATTGGCGCCAATGATTGCACCATCACTGCAAGAATTGAGAATAGACTCCACTGTTTTCCAGGAAGACTGGTCTGACATTTCTTTGGCCAGCGTCTTAATGTTGTCATCACCCTCAAACAGCTTGGCAGCAATCCATTCGGAACTGTAATTTCCAATTCCGTTTTTAGGAAGTGCGGCTACAACCTTATCAAAAGCTGTTCCAAAATTCTCATGGTATTTTTGTGTAATGAAGTCCGTTCCAATATACTTTTTATCACCCGTAGCCGCCTCTAGCCGACTTAAAAACTTAGAAATACCATCCTTCTGCGTTGCCACAATCGGAACAACAGGAACCCCAAGCCGTTGTTCCAGCTTTTTGTAATCAATTTTCTTACCGTTTTTCTCAGCCACATCAATCATCGTCGGCACGACAACCAAGGGAACGTGCACACCGATAAAATCGGACAGTAAGTACATGCTTCGTTCTAATTGTGAAGCGTCTATCATTACGACAATGGCACCACTTTTACTGGAATAAACGTAGTCTCTGGTGATCAGCTCCTCTTCGGAATTCGCTGCCAGGCTATATGTTCCAGGAAGATCTACAATTTTGTAGGTTGTATTGTGATAAGTAAATTCCCCTTGCTTTTTCTCAACTGTTTTTCCTGCCCAGTTTCCTACGTGCTGTTTAGAACCTGTCAGGCCGTTAAAAAGGGTAGATTTGCCTGTATTGGGCTGCCCCATAAGGCCTATGGTAATATTTTTTTGTGCAACAGCCTGCATTGATTACACCTCCTCTACTAAAATATTGGCCGCTTCTTTTTTGCTTATGGCAATCATTGTGTCCCTTGCGTAAATCAGCAAAGGGGACTTGCGCTTATTTTGCACCACCTCAACGACAGTGCCGATTGACAAACCAATGGACGTGATCCGGCTGATAAACCGGGATGTCCCATTCAGCTTTTTCACTTCATATGATTTGTTTTCTTTTTGTTGACTTAAACTATCCATCATCTTTCCTCCTCGTTGTTTTTTATTATATTGTTTGAGAACAGATATCCAGTATTATTCTCAGTACAATCCTACAAGAACGCGCTATTAAGACAGCTCAGCAAGAACGGTTTGACCCTGTATTGTTTAGCAGCTAAAACATTTTGCAAGCCTCAGCAAAGTAAGCGACAGCTAACTGCCTGGTAAAAAAAATGTGGTTCCAAAACCAAAATATTTTAGCAGCTAAAACATTGCTCAAAAAAACAACTTTGCTAACAGGGAGGCATTTTTTCGGTCAATTTATCAAATAACGCAATAATAACTTTAACATCCTTTTCATTCAGAGAATCCATGAATTTAATTGCATCGGCATGCATTTCCTCGTGATGGCGTACATGTCCATAATAGGCTGTTTCGCCTTGCTTTGTCAACCGAAAAAAGGTATCTTTTTTATTGCCTATTTCCTTGTACCGTTCAATCAATCCTTTTTTAACAAGCTTATTTGCAACCTGCGTAACAGCTCCGTTCGTAACACCTAATGCGTGAGCCAGCTCACTCGCATTTGCATCCTTGTGGTTAAACATTGCCACAATCAAATGAACCTCTGAATGATGCAATAAATCTCCTGTTCCGTAGTCTCTCGCTTGTTTGGCTTCCACATTAAAACTATTAATTAAAGAGTAAATTCTCTCCATGAGTTCGACTTTCATTCTTATCACCATGTAAAATTATATAGCTGCTAAATCATTTTGTCAAGTAATGAATTTAGCGCTCTTGTGATGGGCCTGACAGTTCCGCTCTCAGGATGGGCATGCACACGCTTTGGATGCAAACGGTCCTATCTTTTTTCAATAGCCGTCTTCTTGGTGGGTTCTATCCTGGCATTTTTCTCATAGAACATTGAAATCCTAATCGGTTTTGCAGTTATTCAAGGAATAGGTGCATGCCAACCCTCCTTCATCGGCGAGGGGTGCCCCCTCTGCACTCCTCATTTTATCTAATAGGAAATGATATTTCTTATTAGATAAAAATCTGGTATGGCAACACTTTTTCGTACAAAAATCATAGTTTCGATGCTTTAAATTCCTTAGGGCTAAGATAGCCTAAGGAACTATGGATACGAAAATTATTGAACCAATTTATGTAGTCGGCCAGTTCCATTTTCAGCTGAGCCAAGCTCTCGAAATTTCTGCCGAAAACAAATTCGGATTTAAAGATCTTGAAGGTTGATTCGGCAACGGCATTGTCATAGGGGCAGCCCTTCAGGCTAAGCGATCTGCTGATATGAAAAACGTCAAGAACTTCGTCAATAATCAGATTGTTGAATTCACTGCCCCGATCTGTGTGAAACATCTGGATGCGATTCAAGTCGGTGTGAACAGTCGCAAAGGCATCAAAAACAAGCTGGTTGATCAAGTCTCTTCGTTCCTCAGTTAATTTTCTTTGTCGTGCCATAAAAAATCCTCCCAGATTAATATTTATTCTAACATTAACCTAGAAGGATTGTTTAATTACTTTAGCACAAAATTATTTACAGTCTCAACAATACTTTTACCACCCTCATACCTAACATTTATAAGTGCTAACCCTTAACCTAGGAGCATGTAGGTAACTGCAGTGTTATGTATAGTAATTAAGTTAAGCACTATTTACTACGATTACTCATTTTACTTTTTAACAACATCAACATTACTACTACTAATACTGCTGGAATTAATATACTATATGATTTCAAGTTTAAACCATCTTCAATACCGATTATTACTACTGCAAATATTACTCCCATAATTATATTTTTATAATTCATCTATTCTCTCCTATTTTTCTTTAATTGTTTTACATAGCTATAAGACTTACGCACTACATCATTTTTAGTAAAATATTCCTACCCATATCTTAAATTATAAACTATTCATGATATTTTTTCCACTAAAACAACTCCCCCATGCTCTCCACTATCTGCAATACCATCCCTGCTTTAAGCCTTTGTAATTCGAACTGCTTAAAAGTATATGGGCAAATACTATTAAATTTTTTTGTATAGTGCTACTATAGAACTATTTCATCAATTCTAAATGCAGTATAAGTGGATCAGGGTATGTTAACCCTTCAACTGTGAAGATGGTTCCACCAAGTACATCTTCTTCAATGTTAAACGGTATAGAAATGTTTCGATATGTCAATTCATCGTTAGAAGTAATCTTACCATTTATATATCCCTCATGTATGATATAATCCGTCTTAATCCTAAGTAATCTTTCAAAATCATTTCTATTTAAATCAATAGTACATTCTTCTATAAAAGCGTCCCCAATGGTACCAGTAACAATTCCTTTTTCATCGATACTAATGGTTACCTCAATATGCTCAAGTTCTCCAAATTCTCTAGTTTCACCAAGTCCTGACCAGATTCCCACAATACTTCCACCTGGTTGCCACTTGTCCATGAGTCGCTGATTAATTGTTACTCCAACATAAATCAATACTAAAATACATATGAGTCCAATTATTATATGTTTTATATTTACTCCAAATAATTTCTTCATAATACACCTCACAAATTTTTAATATTTAGCTTTTTCATGTCCCGTCTAGCTTTATCATTAACTCGGTTTCTGCATAGTTTATATATCCCAATCCAAATAGTTATTGGTAATAGAAGAATGACAAAAAGTAAGTAAGCCACAAAATAGTCTGTTGTAAGCATACTCAAAATTATCGCTCCTAATATGTTTAAACCAGGTATAAAATACCCTAAGTACCTGTTCTTTTGTAACGATAAAACGACCTGACAAACAGCTATAATTGTGATTAAAATAAACAGTATCATCACACCACCCATTCTATTTCACCTCCAAATCTTTTTTATACGAATCAATAAGCAATTTAGCAGTTTCAATATCCATTTTATCTTCAATGGCAAGTTGTTTAACTAGTGTAATGAACGGTTTTTCCTCTTCTGTTTCGCTAACCTCAATTTTTTGTATAAGTTTATCTAAACGCAAACGAATAGTCGGATATGTTACATCATAATACTTAGCAATATCCTTAAGTGATCCTGATGCGACAATAAATTGTTTAATAAAATTCAAATCTTCATTTTCTAACCCAATCAGCCAGTGTGGCATTTCTTTCATAGCAACCTCCCAAACATTGACTTTAATATATTCATTATATGCTTTAATATTATTAAAGTCAATGTTACATATATGGTAATATTATTAAGTTTTCTTCTAAGCTAATATAAAAAAGAAACCATGATAATCATGATCTCTTTTTTATTGCAGTATATAGTTATAATAGAATTTCCAAAAAATTACTTGTCATCAATAATAGTAAATTTTGTGGGTACATGGCTGAAAGTACCGTCAGGATTCAACATAAAATTCATTGAATCTATGTTCCTGTCTATTTTCAAACATATCATAAATAATTGGTACCAGTATTAGATTTATAATCATAGCAACAAGTAAACCTACTATCATCAATCTTGCCATAGGAACAAATAGTTCATTTCCGCCAAAACCAAGTGGAATTAATCCAAGTACAGTTGTCATAGTGCTCATAAGAATTGGACGGAATCTCTTTCGTCCTGCCTCAAGACAGGCTTCATCCACCGTTGCCCCTAATACTCTTTCCTCATTAATAAATTCAATTAATACAACAGCATTAGCAAGTACACAGCCAAGAAGGCTTACCGCACCTAGTAATGCAAAAAAAGTCAGACGCTCACCTGTAATAAATAGCCCTGCTATCCCAGATAATATTCCAAAAGGAACAGATGTAAAGATAAAAAACGGAATCTTTATAGAATTAAATTTAAACAATAAAATCATAAAGATAACGGCTATGGATAGAACTGCAACTCCTGCAATTGAAGTCAATACGTCCATAAAATCATGCTTCATTCCTGATTTTTCCAAGGTTACTCCATCTGGAAACTCTGTGTTTTCTAGCATCTTTTCCAATTTTGTCTGAAGTGTAATATCACTGTACTTTGACCTGTAGTAACACCCTACAGCCCTTCCCCTTCGTCCATCAAGTCTTGTTATTGTACTAATTTCTGGATTCAACTGTACATCTGTGAATTGCTGAAGGGCATACTTATTTTGGTTAACAGAAGATTTTATTCGGAAATTCTTTAATGCATTCTGGCTTTCTATATCACTATCTAATACAAGTCCATATTCTTTACCTTCATTGCGATATATAGAGACATTTCTTCCCATCAATGCAAGACTTAATTCATTTTGTACCTCTGCTTTTGTAAGACTAAAACTATTAAGTTTATTCGTATCCATATTAACATAATAATTATAAGTAGCAAGCTCTTGTCCTGCATCTATGTATTTGGTTCCATCTAACTGCATCATCAAACTAGCTACTTTTTCCGCAGACTGATTTAAATCATCCAAATCATCACTATAAATCTTCATTTCAAGTGGTTTTGATGTAAAAGCAATTATACCTAGTTCATCAACTAAAACATTTCCTCCGCTAATATTAGAATCTATCTCATTTTGCAAGAAATCAACCATCTCATTCGTTTCATGAAATCTTCCACCTTTAGATAAATCAACTCTAACAAAAATATCCCCTACGTTATTTCCTGTTGCCTTTGGCATGATCGAATAATCATATCTTGGAATTCCTATTCCAATTCCAGACATATAATATTTTGTCTCCGGTTGTTTGTCTAAAATCTTTTCAATTTCAAATATCAGAGACGCTGTTTTTTCAATATCATTTTCATCATCTCCTTTTACATTAATGGTCACTACATCTTTATATGCTTTTGGGATTACCTGCATATCAATAATTGATATGGTTGACCCACATACAACCATGAACACCAATGCGATCAGAATGGTGCGTTTTTTATTTCTAAAAGCCTTTTCAAATATGTAATCATACATCTTAACTAATTTTTCAGAATTTTCTTTTTTTACCTTAGATGGCTTTAAAAATAAATATGAAAAAAGTGGAGTAACTGCAATTGATATAAAAAAAGAAGCAACTAAGCAAGTAATAATTACTACTGGTAAAGTAATAGCCAATTGACGATACGCGCCAGACAATGCCAGCAAGGAGGCAAATGCACTAACTGTTGTAAGCATGGATATAAACACTGGCATAATCATCTTTTTCGTTCCTTCAATTACTGCATTTTTTCTTTCCATCCCAATATCTAGATTTGTTTGGATCGCATCACTAATCACAATTGCATTGTCTACCAACATTCCCAACACAATAATCAATGCTGCCAGCGAAACGAACTGGATTTCAGTTCCCATAAGTTTCATCACGACAAAATTAATTAGAATAGACAGTGGAATTGCAATTGAAACAACGAAACCATTTCTAAAATTCATTCCTAACATAACAACAATAAGAACCAGAATAATAGATTCTAGCAAATTCCAAATAAAACTATTTACAGCATCAGATACCACATCCGGTTGAAAATACACCTCATGCACCTGAATATTTGAAGAAATATAATTACAATACTGCTCAATACACTGACGTATAGAATCTCCAAAATTAACTACATTTATCCCTGAGTCAAAATACAAAGCTATTAAATTAGCATCCTTTTTATTATAAGTATAATGAGCGCTGTCTTCAGGTTTTTGTATCTGAATATCTGCTATATCAGAAAGTCGAATAATTGTTCCTGCCTCTGATTTACCAATAACAATATTTCTGATTTCATCCAAACTTTCAAATTTTCCATTTGAATTTACAGTCATAACACTATCATCAATATCAATGTCTCCTATTGGTATAATACTATTTTGTGCTCCAATAATATTTGCTATTTCTGAGAGTGATATATCAAGATTATTTAATTGTGCCGAATGTACATGAACTTTTACTTGAGAATTCTGCTGACCATAGACCTCTACCTTATGAACGCCATCTAAAAGTTCCAATTGATTTTTCAAATCATCAGTTCTCTGTGCTAGTTCGTCTCCACTCACATCACTTCCTGTAACAGCCACAATCATACCTGCCGTATCCATGACGTTTGTATCAATTGACACAGACGTCACTCCTGAAGGTAAAGATTCTTTTAATTCTTCTAAACGATTTCTCAAATCATCAAAACTTTCGTCTACTTCTTTTTGGCTAATATCCATACTTAAAGAAACCATAACTGCACTTACACTATTCATAGTAGTAGATGTACAAGAGTCAAAACCTTCTGTTTGCCGGACTACATCCTCCAATTTTTTGGTCACCAGATCTTCCATATCTTCTGCAGATGCTCCAGGGTATACAACACTAACAGAGGCTACAGGTAATACAACTTCTGGAAAATGCTGTTTTGGTATAGATATATAGCTAAAAATACCACTAACAATTATAGCAATCACAACGATTAAAACTATATTCTTTTTATTAATAATACTATTTACAAAATTATTTACAAAATTTTCCTTCATATTTATTTCCCCTTATTTTCCCTGGTTGCTTGCATTCTTATTTTTGTTTACGCCATTTGGGGAGTTAGATGATATAACAATATCATTTTCTTTTATATTTTTCACTCCATCACTAATTATAACTGTTCCTTTCTCAATTCCATCAACTTGCACCGTATCATTACATAACTCTCCTCTAGTAATTTGTTTACGGCTTACTATTCCTTCCTCGTTTATAACATAAACATAATCAATACCATCAATATTAAAAATACTCTGCACGGGAACAAAACATCCACTATTTTTTCCAGTAATAATCTGCACTTCTACCATATCACCAATTTCGTATTTATCTGATTCAAAAACCACATCTACAGTATAAGCTCTCGTCTTTTCATCAGGATATTGTCCAATACTATCAATATTGGCAGTAATCTTTCCATCAACTTTAACTGCACTTGTCATTGTAACCTTAACAATATCATCAGTTGATACTCCTACAGAAATTACTTTCTGACTACCTTTCATAATAACTACAGGATATCCCGCAGCAATTATTTCTCCCTCTTTATATGGAACCTCCATAACATAACCATCCTCATCTGCATAAATAGTTGAATCTATCAATTGCTTTTCCGCCTTTTCTAAATTATCTTGAGCAATCTCATAATTTCCTTTAATCATAACATATTGACTTTCTTGAGCTTCCCAATCTTTATCAGCAATGCCATCATTAGCATGTAAAACTTCTATTGCATCTAATGCAGATTTTGCAGTCTCCAATGATTTTTTCAAGCTATTTACATTTATTCTAGCAGTATTAGCACTGATTTCTAAAGAAGAAGTATCAAGTTTCGCAAGAAGATCTCCTGCTTTAATTTCTTCACCTGCCTCAACATATATCTGCTCTAATTTTCCTCCTGATAAAAAAGCATAATTCTTCGTATCTTTCGCTCGTACAATTCCTAAATAATCCAAACCAGTATCATATTCCTTTATACTAACTGTTGATGTATTTACGTTTTTACTTTGTGTTTTTACTGTATTATCATTAGAGCATCCAACGAAAAGAATTATAAAAACAAGTACTACGATTAAGTTTGTTTTCTTCATTTATGTTTTCTCCTTTTTTATGACACCATTTCTTATGCCCTCTTAATTATTTCTTGTAACGATTTGACTTCTCATAAAGTTCATCACTATAACAAACTCAGCAAAGAAGGTTGAATCCACTTACAAATAAAAAAAATTACTTACTCCCAAAAAAAAAGCCCCCTACAAACAAATTCTTTCATGTATTTGAAAGGGCATTTGATCTCTACATTAGTTAATCTCATCTTTTTTTCTTTTCAAAAATCACCTCCAGAAGATAGTAATTAATCCAAATTTGTAGATTTTTACTCACGTGTGTATTATAATACAAGTGAGATCTATCAACAATGGACACAATATCGCTTATGCGATACTACTTGCACATTTATTACATAAAATGTGCAATATGCCACATGAACGCATAAAAATGAGTAAAATTGGGAGATATTATATGAATACAACAACGAAACGAACCGACCGTCGAATAATAAGAACAAAAAAAGCAATTCGCAACGCTTTTGCCGAACTTCTTTCAGAAAAAAATATTAATCAAATTACCATTAAGGATATTGCAGATAAAGCTGATATTAATAGAAAAACATTTTATAATTACTACAGTGGAATTCACCAGATTGTTGATGAGATAGAAAATGAAATTGTTTGCACTTTTGAAGCAACTTTAAAAGATATTAATGTTAACGAAGGCATAAGGAACCCGTATGTAATATTTTCAAAACTAACAACTATTATAAACAGTGATTTAGATTTTTATGGTTATCTAATAAAAACAGACAGCAATTCTAATTTGATTTCCAAGATTGTAGTTTCATTAAAAGAGAAAATAAAAGAATCTATATTAACTCAAATCGAAACAGATGAAGTTAAAATAAATTTAATTGCAGACTTTATTATTTCAGGGATGTTGGCTGTTTATCAAAACTGGTTTAATTCTAATCGTAGCATACCAATTGAGAAAATTTCTGATGATGTCAGTATGCTAGTGTTCCATGGGATTAATGGACTATTGACCCATCTGTCATGATGCCCTGCCATCGGCTTCTTTCAGACCCTCTCGTCACCGAGAACACCCTTGCTTACAGCTTCTCTCCCCCTTGGCCAGGTGAGGTAATCTTGTGATTACTAGCTCGGGAGTATGCCCCGCAAACATAAAAATAACCCCGAGCATTACGCCAGGGGCTATTATTTCATCATAATACTGGCGAATGATATTTCTTTGGGGTGGCTTCCACATCAATTTAAGTTCTTCAAGCGTCATATGTAGCTCCTTAGAAAGATAATCTTTATTTTTGGAGCCTTACCACACCGGAAACGATATATTTCTCATTATCAGATATCACCGTATCTACCTTAAACCATTGCCCCATCAAAGACGCCAGTTCATTTTCGTGCATAAGACCCATAGAAACTTTATTCGCGTTTTCATGGTGGTGTTCGTCAATCTTCACACGGCTCATACCGTGAGCCACAGTAAGCCGTCCCCCCTGCACAATATATTTTGCAAGATATGCAAGAAGTCTTGATGGTTCAGGGAAATGTGGAAAAGCATTATATATCATGACACAGTCGAACTTTTCATCAAATTCCAATTCCTGAACATCGGCACATAGAACCTTAACACGCGTGTCATCATATTTTTTTGCTGCGATTTTTGCCATCTCCGGTGAAATATCAACACCGACAATACATTTCACACTTCGGTTCAGATAGTCGGGGAAAAGGACTCCTGTACCGCAGGCTACATCCAACACCCTTTTCCCAGCAAAAATGCCTGCGCAGTCAAGTATGACATTTATTATTTCGTCGTTGCGAATCATTTCCGCATCCCAAGTCGGGGCAAGTGTATCGAAAAATTTGATGATGTCCAAGCGTTGCATAATACCTTCCTCCACTTCTTCGCACTGTATTCTTTATGTATATCATCAATATATAAGCTACTCCATATTAATTGAAAAAGTTTGAAGTGTCAATCTTCTGATATCCACCAAAACTAGAGGGATATGCAAACGTCTCTTTTGCAAGTTCCTTACCAAGGAACGCCTTTGTAATTTCATTTGTCTTGTCGGTCATATCAATATCTGCGAACAAATCAGGGTAAGCGGCCTTTGCAATAAACCAGGTATTTATTAGTGCTATCTCATAGTTTGTATAATAGGCGTTATAGGCCATCTGGAGATAAACTTGGCCATCCTGCCAGGCCTTGCAAGAGTCAAACATCGTGCTGTCTTCCTGATAGAGCGGGATAATGTTTTTAACTGCGGCAGCATCCATAATGATGAGGTCCATATCTTTGCCCAGAGCCACAAACTTTTCTTCTTCTATTTTCTGAATACCGTCTATTTCAAGATCGGTAACAACGTTATTGACATTTGCAATATTCAAAGAAATATAGTTCTGCGCAGTCATCAGATGGTTTGTTGTCCCCCAGTTGCCAAGCCCACAGATGTAGACGCCAGGTTTATCGGCATCGGCAACTTCGGCTGTTCTGCTTGAAATTTCGGCTGTTTCTGCCTCAATAAAGGAAACAAGGGTCTCGGCTCTTTCTTCCTTGCCGAAAATCGTGCCTAGCATAGTCATGGTTTCTTTGAACGCATCATCAAATACGCCGTTGAGGCCGGCTTTTAGAGTAATAACGGGAACACCAAGCTGCTCCTGAAGAGCATCTTCTTTCTCAACATCCTCATATTCGGAAATTACGATATCCGGGTTGCAGGAAAGAATTTTCTCGGCTTCAGCAGCCTGCGCGTTAGGACCTCCTACTCCGCAGGAAGGCAGAGTGGAAAATACGTTACCAGATGCGATTACATAGGGTCGCGCCACGGAATCAAACATTTTCGGGCGATCCCCCAACGTAGTGTTGTCTATATCTTCCACACCGCAAAGCAGATCGACATCGCCGATATAGCTGTACATTCTGAGCGCACCGGCTCCAATGCAGACAACTCTTTTATAGTTGGCTGAAGTTAAGGTTACTTCTCTTCCGATCATATCGGTGATAGTAATTTCAGCGGTTTCTGTAGGCGTAAGTTCAGTTGAACTTGTATCCTGGCTTGAGCTTCCGCAGGCACAGAGAGCCGCAATCATCATGATTACTAAGAAAAGGGCTAACAGTTTTTTAATTCTCATCATGGTTTCCTCCAATAATAATTTTTCGATTTTCTATATTAACAATTCTAACATTGATATCAAAAATGTCTTTTATCACTTCTTTGTTGATGCAGTCTTTTCCACCGGAATATTTAATCATACCGTCCTTTATGAAGAAAAATTTGTCTCCGAAATACATTGCCTGATTCAGATCGTGCAGCGAGCTCAAAATGCCGATATCTTTATCTCTCGACAGCTTTTTTGCTTCCTCAATAATCAGTTGTTCATTGGCAATGTCAAGGTTCCCGGTGGGCTCGTCAAAAATCATCAACTTGGGTTCCTGCGCCATAGCTCGGGCAATCGCTATTTTTTGTCTCTCACCTCCGGAAAGTTCTTCAACATTTCTGTAGGCGAATGCTTCAAGCTGCATATCGCAAATAATTTTCTCTACCGCATCATAGTCATTCTTATCGGCCTTCAATCCAAAATACGATACCCTGCCCATCAGGATGGAATCAAACACGCTGAGTGCGCCGAAGCGGATATCCTGTGGAACATAAGCGATTCTCCTCGCGCGTTCTCTTCTTGGCATTTTTAATAGTTCTTCACCGTCAAACAGGATAGAGCCACTGTTAGGTGTATTGATTCCCAATATGTTTTTAAATAAAGTAGTTTTTCCTGAGCCGTTCTTTCCAAGTAAAATTCCGATTTCTCCATTGCGTAGTTCCAGACTAATATCATTAAGGACAAGAGCGGAGCGCTTTCTGTATTGGAAAGACAGCTTATCAATATTCAACATCGGCTGTTCTCCTTCTTCGAAAAAATGATCGCAATAAAAAACGGCGCGCCCAACAGCGAAGTAATTGCGCCTACAGGCAGAGCGGAGCCATTGCCCATGCTTCTGGAAAGAGTATCGGCAATGATCAGCAGCAAGCTACCGCTCGCGGCTGATACGGGAATAGAAAATCTGTGATCTTGTCCCAGGAGTCTCTTTGTCACATGAGGGCAAATAATTCCCACAAATCCTATAACGCCCAGAAAGGAGACGCATACCGCTGTTATCACCGATGCAAGCAGCATAGAATAAAAACGAATCCAATCAACATTCACGCCCATGCTTTTCGCGGTGGCCTCACCACTAAGCAGAGCGTTGTATTTCCATGCCAACAGTACGAAAAAAATCAGCCCTGAAAAAACGACCACCAGCATAATAACGTCAGTCCGATAAGTTGCTCTGCCCAAGTCCCCGAAGTTCCAGATTACGGCAGCGGATAGGCCCACATCGGTCGCATAAAACTGCAAAATTGTTGTTGCAGCTGTCCAGACAGAACCTATGGCAATTCCGGCCAACACAACAACATTGGGGAGAATGCACGAATTTTACAAAGACCTAATATGAACAAGATGGACATGGTAGAAAATATAAAAGCCATAAAGCTCGTGGCATACGGGTTTGCTCCAACTGCAAAATTTGCAATGTTATTTCCAGTCGATAAAAAACCACCTGCAAAAGCTATTATCGAAAGATTTGCTCCAAAAACAGCCGCAT
This sequence comes from Anaerovoracaceae bacterium, assembly GCA_963676445.1. GTDB lineage: Bacteria > Bacillota > Clostridia > Peptostreptococcales > Anaerovoracaceae > Anoxybacterium. The sequence goes on along the minus strand of OY781100.1, from coordinate 3,896,010 downwards.
TGGAAACTCCAAGAGTAGAGGGCGATGCCATCGAATTGTTCAAAGTCGTCTGCATAATTAGTCCAGAAATGGACAAGCCCGCCCCGGCGATGATTGCAGCCAAAACGCGTGGAATTCTGATATTCCAGATAATTCGTATATTTGCGGCAGTACCATTTTTTAAGAAAGCCAATATACATTCAGATATAGACATATGAGAAGATCCAACAAAAAGACATATAAATGACATTAAAGCAACAGCAACTGTTAAAAGAATAATTATCGTAATGCTTCTTTTTTTTCTATTTTTTAGCACTTTTGTGATCTTTATATTCATTTATAAGTCCTCAGTTTTCTATTTTATCTATGATAATGTAACACTAAACATTTCTCCCCAGGGGATAAAAACAAAAAAAAGGCACAACAAACGTTGCACCCTTCTGGTGTAATAATAACTTCACTTCAGTGAAGAATTTAAAAAACGGAACAATTAGTCAACCGCTTCTGCGGCAAACACAGCTTCGCGCTATGACTGTAAAATCATAACAAATATTGTCGTGATTGTCAATGTTCATGATTGGCCTTTTTGACATGCCGTCCGTCCGTCTTCTTTCTATTATATAGCCTTTTTGGCGTCCACTTTATATTTTGAAAGCTCAGTTCCTACGTTGAATTTCTCTTTGAACTTGCATTTTCTAACGCATTTGCAAAATCCGTTGTTATATCAGCGGATCGATCTCTTCTTTTGACTTAAAGTGATGATAAAATCCACCTTTTGAACACTCCACCTTTTTATCTAATAGGAAAATCTAACGATATTTCCTATTAGATAAAAAAACAGGCTGCGAGCTTTAACCAGTGCTGTCATAGATACCTCCGCCCAGGAGTCTATCTGATCGGTGTCAGCAAAGCTTAAGAGTGTTTGACCTGAACTCCCCTGCGGGAGCTGCCCGAGGACTTTCAGAGCGTTGTACAGCAGGGTGAACATCTCCTGACGTGTAATTTCCTTGTCCGGTGCGTACATATTACCACCGATACCACTGGATATATCCAGCCGCTTCGCCGCTGCCAAATAGCCGGTATAGTATGTATTGCCGGCGTCGTAGAAGTTATCCGTTGGGCTTTCATCCGGAGCGATGCCGTAGGATCTCATCATCATCGCTATGAATTCACCTCGGGTCAGCTTTGCATCGGGGCTGTACTTCCCGTTACCCGTACCTGAAGTGATCCCCCTTGCGGCGATAAAGCTGACAGCATCGCTGTACCACGCCGTATCCGCCACATCGGTAAAGCTTACTTTGTCGTAACCCACTGCGTAAAAACTGAAATGGGTGGTTTTGAAGGTCACCGTTCCTGTGGTAGGATCATAATAGCCATTTGGTATGCAGACCGCATTTCCGCTGCCGTCTATGTACCAAATGACAATGCCTTCAGGATTGGCAAGCTCCATAGCTGATGGTGTATAGGGAATGCTCACTACTACAGGCGTGCCGGGATTGCTCCATTCAATCTGTTTTCCGTTGACAGACATGCTGAGTGAAATCAATGGCTTATCGCCGATGGCGGTTTTCACATCGCTGAGCAAACTGTCTTTATCTCCCTGCCCGATAGTGATTTCCGCCTTGCTTCCGCTGATTCCCGAAACACCAGTCAGCATATCGGACGGAACAGTCACAGTCCCTGTAGCGGTCTTGAAAGCCAGGGTACCTTGTTCATCTTGCGTTGACAAATTTGGAACTGGGATACCCAGCGTATAGGTTTCAATGTCCGGGACAGACGGCACTGTAATGACAGTGGTCTTCCCGCCAGATAGGATATTGCTACCGTTACCCACTTCCATGCTGGCATTCCCACTGCTTTTATCAACAGTGACCTGCAGTTTAACATTTGAACCGTTACCTGCGTTAACCTCTGCATCATAGTTCGAAGTAGCTGGCGGTGTACTTCCTTTCCCGGAGGAAGATTCGCCACCACTGTATATCCATTTTGCGTATACGGTTATTGCAGTATTGACAGGCGTCGAGGAAGTAAACTGGATACCTGTGCCGTTTTCTTCTGTGAACCAGCCTCCGAAGGTATAGCTGCCTCTTGTGGGATCAGCCGGCCAGGCTGCGCTTCTGATGCTCTCGCCTGCATTAACGGTTTTGGTGGTATATACTTCGCCGTTGCTGTTGAAGGCGACGGTATATGTGGTACCGGGCGCCGCTATCGTAAGGTTGATCGTATAGGTCCTGGTTGTTGAACCATCCTCGGCGGTAACCGTCACAGTGGCGCTGCCTGGCAGAGAGGTAGCCTGCGTTATGTCAACCAGTGCATTTGAATCACTGGCCGTCGCTGTGACAGTGGCACCGGATGTGCCGTTGGGCAGTTCCACAGCATAATCGGTATCATCCGGATCGAAGCCGGTCACAGGCGTTCCGTTCACCGAAAGACTGCTTAAATCTGCATTATCGGACGGCGTATAGCTGTTCACGACATTCACCGTCAGTGTGGCAGTGGCTCCTGTGTTGAAGGTGATATCGAATTCAAGAGCTGCGCCTGTTGTGAGAGATAAGCCGTTCCATAATAACGATAGGTGTGAACATTTACATTTGTGAAAAGAATGTTTTCAATAGTCCCATAATTGTCTATGAAGGCTCCTGCCTTCTTGAGAGACGACGTATTCATGGTGAAATTTTGTATTTCAAATCCCTGTCCGTTATATTCTCCATCAAATCTGGTAATCGGGCTCCAATTGTATGCATCAAGGTCAATATCGGCAACCTGGATAAAATACTGGTCGGTAGCATATCGTATATTATAAAAGCTTTCCGCGCACGCTATAATATAGGGGTCATCCTGCGTACCGCTTCCGCCATCATAATCACTGCTGGTAACATTGATGGTGTATACTTTAGTAGTCCCGTCTTCTGCAGTAATCACAATCTGGATTTCATTGTTTCCTCTTTCCAGGTCAACAGTCTTTGCTTCTCCTGAAGCTTTTTCTTCTTCATTGATTTTAATTTGTGCACGTGCATCTTCCTTTACTGCACTGATTGAAAATTCTTTCCCTTCGTTACAGGGTAATGTTACAGAATACTGGGTTATTTCCGGATCAAACGAGGGTGTCAGAAAACCTTTATCAATTGTAATGCCTTTCAAATCGGCAAGCCGGCTTTCTCTTGTTGTAAAACGCCAGGCATTATTGTTGTTGATCCCTTAAAATAATTCCCCCCAATGTCCATAAAACTATTCCCTTCAATCTCTGCATAATAGGTGGTGTCCGATTCAAACAACGGTATTATTTCCTGTTACCCTTACTCTAGTAAAATCATTGGCAGGAAAGGATTCAAATACCGAATTGTCCGAAGCCCTTTTAATCAAAATATGACCGGCGTCAGGAATTACCTTTTCATTAAAGAGAATTTCGATGTCATCATCCACCTCTACATTTTCCTCATGGTTTGAAGGTGTCAGCGCTACTATATCCAGCGCCGTATCTACATCAAAATATGCAGTAATATTATACTCTTTTGTATTGATCATATTTTCTGCGTCAACAGTAATCGTAACGATATTTTCTCCCGGTTCCAGCAAAATGTCATTGGAATAATCGCCGCTATTAACTAATTCACCCTGGACCCGTATTTTTACATCCGGGTTTAACACAGAGGGTTTGACCTGTATGGGATTTTCATTGGCATCAAGAGTTACCGTATAATTTTGCCTGTCCTTGTCAAACTTGGGGGTCAATATACCCCGACTTAACTCCAGCCCGTATAAAGAGTCATCCTCATCATTGTCGATAACAGTAACCAAAAAAGTCATCTCTTCCCGGTTTACCCCGCCATGTTCTGTCCCACCGTCATCCTCCACGGTAATCGTAATTTCCGACGACCCCGTTTTCCACATTTCTGGTGTAAATGTCAACGGAGCGGTTGACATTGGAGATGTATACCGGACAGTCGGCACCGGAATCAAAGCTTCATTACTGGAAGCTGCCGTAATGGTGATATCTTGCTGTTCATCAGGACCTGGCCCTATGCCGGATAAGGTAACTGACTGAGTACCCTCATCCTCATAAATGGTTATGTTTTCAACATTGTCAATAACCGGTTTATCATTCACATTGTTCACCGTCAGCATGAATTTTCTATTTGTAGTAAACGTGCCGTCATCCGCAACAATGGTGATTTCCGTATTTCCAAACGCATCAACCGCGGGTGTTGCCGTAATGGTGCGATTCTCCCCGCTGCCACCTAATACAATATTTCCATCCGGAACCAAGTCTTGATTCGAAGAAGTGGCAGAAAGGCTTATAGAGTCTACCGGGTCATTCTTATCTGCCAGAGTAAATCCGGCATTAAAGGTATCTCCTTCCCATATACTTGCATCGGCTATGTCGCCAATCTCCGGGACAGCTTGAGCCACGAGTTTCATTGACATGCCATCAAATGCGGCCCAATTATTAGAACTTTTAACACGCGCCCATAAATAAAAACCTATTTTCCTGGTTCCCTGCGGTATGAAGGATTTTAATCTTATGGTGAATCTTTTCAAAATAATATATATCACTGTAGTCCAAACTGATAATTTTTTTGTTGGTTTTGATCGGAAATGTTTTTACCGGTTTTTCCATGTTTTTATTTCTAATAAAAACCGACACTTCATCCAACACCTGCGTGAATTTTTCTTTTTTCAACGGCTTGAGCAGATAATGGAAAGCCCGTACTCTAAAAGCTTCCAGGGCATATTTTTCATGGGCTGTAACATAAACAATGACGGTCTCTTTATATAATGATTTAATTTTATCTCCCAGATTGATACCATCCATACTATCCATGTCGATATCAAGAAATGCAATCTGAATTCTGGTTTTTATTACCAAATCCCAAAATTCAACCGGATTGCTGGATGTTATTATCTCATATTCGTTTTTACTTTGATGACTTTCTACATATTGTTTTAGTAACATAACCTGCTCAGTATTGTCATCGCAAATACCGACTGTAAATACCAAACTTCTCCCCCCCTGATTCTTAAAACACTTCTGATAATTTACATTTTTATTATAATCCAGGTATATTTTTATTACGTCACCTAAAGTTTTCTTTATTATATATGGAAAAAATTATTAAGACAATGACTTTAATAATTCGGTGGCATCAGTTCTCATTCTTGAGCATGTTTTAAATCGTTTTTGTATCCCATAAAATTTCCTCTGCTACAGGGTTATTACTTCCGCAGTCGGCTGCAGCCAATCGCTCCGCTCTTGTGCAGCCTTTGCATGAGACGTGTCGCTGCTTACTTCGTAAGCAGGACTACGGCTTCAACGTGTGATAATTAGGCTATTTCACGTTTCTGTTCAGAAAGCAAACTGAATAAAAAGTGAACAGGATTGTTTTGAGAAACACTCTTTTCTTGTGTTGTGTAAGAGGATATAGAGGATGGTTAAATATTAACGGCAAAGATGCAACTATTGGCATTAATGTAAACTATATGAATTTACTAAAAAATGCAATTTATTATCTCTATTTTCCTTCCGTGACGGGATCAATATCAAGTTGAATGGAGGTAGATGCTGTCCCAACAATAGGGGCTCCATCTTTAAGCTCGGAACCAACTGAAACTAATAACGAGAACCCATCAGATATTGAAGTGTTTTCATCACTTGTTAACTCTATAAATACGGTCCCTGTGCCTCCGCCGGTTGGCGTTTGGTTCAGCTCATGTCCAATCTCTACATAGCTTTTCCATTCTGATGTCGTATCAGTTGTGCTCAATATTACCGCATTATTATCAGATTTATCGCTGCTGCCATCGGGATAGCTGGATAAAGCGTTTGAAATGTTCCAACCCTGCGGAATATAGAATGAAACCCCGCCCCAATCATTCTCTCCAATTACAATTGAAGCAACAAGGGTTATTATAATATCATCATCGCTCTTTCGAACATAAACATTGCCATATGCAACTGTATTTGAATCAACAAGATCCGTGCTTACCTCAAAATCCTTTATTTGAAGAGTATCTTGATTTATCTTTACAGCGGCATCCGTTTCCTTGTTACTGCCGCACGCTGTTAAAAGAATAAGAACGGCAATAATAGCGCCCATAATCATATATTTTTTCATTTCTGTACCTTCAATTTCTGTTTATTTACGCTCTGTACGGTTCAAAATTCGTCCTTTGCACCTAATCCCGTGAACCGATAAAATAACAGTTTCCGACCACCGGCTTGCAACAGTTAAAATCACAAATCCCCTTATTTTAAGCCTTTTTCACACACTTAGCGTTCCACCCTTGACATCAATACGACCGTCTCAACGTGGAACGATAGCATCAGATTGATGTCGGGTATGTGTTTTTCTATTTTTTCGTTCTCGGGAATAAGTCAGTATATATTACCCACCAAGCAATACTACTAACATTCTTTCTTGGTGTGCTTCTATGTCTTCAAAATTCCATTCCTGACCAACTGCTCGGAAACTTTGGTTGTCTTTGCATTTTTGCATCATAATCATAAACTTAATCGACGCCACACTGACTTGCTTAATCTTTCCGGAAGCGTCTAAATAGTGGTCTAGTTTGGTTTTTGGACTCCAGTTCGAACCGGAACTGTTCGCCTCGCTGCCTATCATAGCGTAATTGCCTAAGCAGTTAATTTGATCTTCATTCAGCGCACCGCTTTCACCGTTTGCATTGGCTTGTGGATAGTAATGTTCCAAACTTCTGCGCGTTCTCGAAAAATAAAACTGCTCAAAAACTTTCAGCCCAAAATCAGCACATCCAAGTGCAGTAAAAAATTTAGTCCGTTCTTTACTGCCTTCTTTTGTTTTCTTGCCGCGGAACTCATTAGCATATTTCTCCCACAGTTTATAGTCAAGATAGTTGAAAACGAACAAAGGAATTCCCTTCGACATTATCATGCCGTCTCCATAAATTGTGGCAAAATCCAAATTGCCATTGTGCGGCGTAATATCAAGTGCGTTATCGCAAAGGATGGCGCTGTCAAAACTGCCTGGTTTCGGTGTATTGATTTCGTTAAGGTTATCCGCTACCAAATATACATCTTTGAAGTATTTATCAGCCAGTCCCAATAGGAATTCGTAATACTTGCCAATATCCCAGTCGTCAGAGCGGAACAGGTACAGCAAGCAGTAGAAGAGGTAATTTTTCCTTTGCCTTGCCGTAAATGATACCTCGAACATCGATAGCAGCTGCACCAATTTATTCTGCGTATCGCTTTCGCCGTCAAGATTTTTCAGATATCCTTTTTTACCTTTTTTTTGCCAGTATTGCAGCTTCCAAGGATTGTTCTCAATAGTGTCATCTTCATTTGAATGATGCACGAGATAATTGTCCAGTAGATATTTTGCCATCAGCAAGTTGAAACCGAACCTTTTAACAAATTTCTTATCAACCTGCACCTTATCAAATTCATGAACCAATTCTTTGTCGTCGAGATTAAAACTTGTAGGGTCAAATCCGCGTTCTTCCATGCGGGTGAGCTTAAGCACAATAAGCAAGAAGTTTGAAAAATCCATAATTGGCTGGAACGTATCGATTTTGTCCTCTTTGTCCTTCTGGGTGTCTGAGCCTTTATAATTGATAAGGTCGCTGATTTTCAACGTATTGATGTGATCTTCGACATCCGGCAAAGCATCAAAATCCATAACATAGCCAAAGTCACCGAGAGACTTCCCGAAAATCTGAGTCGCACTACTCTTGTTGCTGCTGTACTTTTGCTGAATATAGACATTCATCTCGCTGCAATACTCCCACAGGCGATTGAATTTCGCCTTATCAGCGTTATTTAATTTTTCTAGAAGGCGCGCCTTAATAATTTCGTGTTTTTCAAGTTGCTCCCCTCTGGAATTCATAATCTCAAAGTAGTGGTTTAGGTCTATGTCCTTCGGCACTTGGTAGTGAATCAGATGAACGCTATTTTGAAAATAGGTTTTGAATCCATCTTGGCAGGTTTTCGGAACTAGCTCATCAATGGCATCCTTGGCGTATTTAAAGCCGTTTACGATTCCATAGTCTTTTTCATCAATCTTAAAACCGGGAATGCTTTTGATGGTATCGTTCGATTTTTTGCGCGCCCGATAGGTCAGCTTGTTTTGAAGGGGAATACCCAAAGCGCCAAGAACAAGGTTAATCGTTGTCAATCTCTGCTGACCGTCAATCACTTCGTAGACTTGATTACCTTTGTGAAATGACACCAATGTCCCTATGAAATAAGTTTGTTTTTTAGTGGTGTACGCATCATAGACATCCTGAATTAGCGCAGAAATTTCGTCTTTTTCCCACGCATAGTTCCTCTGGTATATCGGCACTTCATATGTTGATTTATCGCCGTTGTAAATATCGTCGATTGACATTTCTTTGAGTGGCAGAGTTTTAGTTTTCATTTTCGCCCTCCATAAATTTGTTCACCTTAAAAAAGTGAAGGTAGTTTTGATAAACTCCATCTTCGTCTTGTTCCTCAACATTATCCATTTTCGCCATTATTAAACCAACCGGTATCGGATTAACCCTATCTGAAAGTACGCTTAAAAGCGATATCGGTGAATCCGACTCGGTGATGATTTTATATATATTGAAAGAATTCATGACATCGTTTCCCATAATGAAGTTTTGAGCCGCCAGCCAACCTACATTATAATACTGAGCCCTAAGCGAATAAGCCCAGACGAAAGCAAACATCACAAACTGGTCTAGCATTTCCAAGTCTGCCTTTGTGGGCCGTTCGGGGCAGAACCTGTCAACATAGAGCAAGATGGCAGTATCTAACAGCAAGCGCGTGATTCTATTGCCGACGCCGTTCTTGTATGTCCGCAGGTTAAGAGTTTTCATGATGTCGTTATCGTTTATGTAATAGCCCTCATATTTGTCGTTGTTCTGAATGTCCTTAAGGATTTTAAAGTAGTGCTTTGCATAATCAAAGAACGGCTTGCCTGATACAATTGGCGTGTCCAACTGAAATGGCTTAAGATTCCGTAAGCCTGAAACAAAAGGCATTGCAGAATGATTAACCGAATCGGCATAGGCAAAAGCCCCTTTGTAGAACATTGCGTAAGGGAAGTTGTCCTGCCGAGTTATGCCCTTAAATTTATATATGTTATGCTCGGTCAGTTCCCAAGCTTTATTACCTTTTGTCCATTCTTTCACGCGATAAAGATAATCACTGAATAGAGCCGAGAGCTCTTTTTGGTTTAAATCCTCCCAACCCTTTACAACCTTCTCGGTTTCGGTTACATCCAAATCGTTCATCTCACGAAGATGATACGCTTTAAGCAAATCATGGGGGTACAGCATTTTGCCGCGCGCATTTTGTGAGTCAAAGAACTGGAAGGCCTCGGACAAATCTTCTGTGATTACAACGATGAGTTCACAGTTATTTTCGATGTAATCAAGCAATTCTCTTCTGTCCCTGTCGTCAATGATATTATTTACGCGCCTTTCCAGTATGCGGTAATTGTTTGGTATGTTACGAATGTTAAATGGATTATTAGCGAGGGGCTGTTCTAAAAACTTTATCGTATCAGCCCCAAGAGCCTTCAGCAACAACGAAAAGGTAATGGTTCGTTGTTGCCCGTCAACGATGTTATACGCTTCTCCCTCTTGGTGGAGTATGAGTGTTCCTACCCGATAGGTTTCTTTGTTTACGTTTTTGGCGTCAACAATATCGTCTAACAGTTGAATTGCATTTTTCGCTGTCCATTTATATGGACGCTGATAATTCGGTATCACCAAATCGATGTCCGTAATGGTGTTCCCGTTTTTATCCTGCGTGATTTGATCGTGCAACAATAAATCACCGATTTTAGTTATTGCGAGTTTTAAGCAAGTGATCATATGATTGACTCCTTTTAAAATTAAAGTCTATATAACTTCCGCATCTTCTTTACTCAATACTGTTTAATCTTTCAAGCCACTTCAATATGCAGCCACTCTTGAAGAAATCTAATAATGCACCATCGCAAAAGCGCTGGGCTCTAACCTCAGCATCATCAATGCCAAATAACATCTGATAGTTCTACAACATAACTACGTTGTTTACTAATGTTGCTAGAACTTAAAGCCTGTTCCATCCTTTGCAGGAATTCTTTCAGTATATCTTTATTATCACATAAAAGACGGTAACTTTCTACAAATGCTTTTTCAATCGCTTCTTCTGGAATTCCCTTGCTGTCAGGGCAATTTTCCTTTCCCTTCTTTGTGGCAGTGACACATTGCCATATGGTTTTTTGGTGTTCTGTTCCTGCGTGCCAGCTGCGTCTGGTAAGGGTACCTCCGCAGAATCCACATTCAAGCATACAGCTGAAAGCGTACTGCCGACTGAACTTTTCTCTTTTTCCGCCCTCTAGGCGACAATTGCGCGCCCTGCCTCTCCGCCGCAAAATTTCCTGTGCAGAGCTAAATTCAATTGCCGAAATATTAGATGTCAATATTTTATATTTCTTTAACAAAACTGACAGTATGAGTGATGATCTAACTTATATATATGAATCTGCATGTAAACTTGCAAGGCTTGAAAGGGCAGGAGAATTCATTGAAATCTCTGAATCCAATAATTAGGCCTAGCAGATACGCTTTGTCAGTATTCAATACTCGTCGTATATAGCCGATGTCGTTCATTGTTGATAAATCCTCAACAATGACATCAGACAAATTGCGACCGTCTATGTGTTTTGTGGACAAAAGCCCTTTAACGTTCTCAAACACAATAACCTTAGGTATTTCGTCTTCGCTGTCAGGAGTTGACAAAGGAAGTGTTGAAGATTGAAAAGCAGCGCCAAAAACATATGTCTCCCTACACCCGTTGAAACGTGTGTCCGTCGAACATATCCAAAAAAAACATAGGTTGGCCTCTATATTTCAGAACCAACCTATGTTGCAAACTGGATGCAGACCTTTGTTATGCGGCATTCCAGCATTTATGTTCTACTAGATTAACTGATATTCCTTGAGCAGTTTTCCAATATCCGTTCCTGCAACCTTTTTGAGAACTTCACCAAGAACAGCCTTTTGCTTCGGATCAAACTCCATTTCCGTAATTTTTTTGCCATCACTCATTTTTGATGTAGCATTCAGCAAATCACGAACATCATAAGTGCTTCCCCAAACTTCAGGTACACCCCTGTCAATATCCAAAAGTGTGTAAACACTCTCCATGGCCGTACGTACGGAATACTCGATCGTAAAGATTGTATCGCGTTTTGTTTCGGCAAATTGCCCAAGAAAAGCAAAATTCACACTGCCATTTGGAATAACATCAGGACGGTCGCCTGCCTCACGAGGCATAAAAAATGCGGTAATATAAGGCATCATGCAAGGTACCGTGTTAGCACTATTCTCTGCCATTTCTTCAATTTGATTCTCCGGTACTCCAATATGGTATAGCCATTCCATACAGATTTCCTTACCGGTACAATCACGCATAGACTTTTTCACAAAGTTGCCGGGCTTGTCGGTAAACAATCCATAGATCCAGCCGACCAGCTGATCTTTCGGTTGACTGCGAAAATGAGGCTGACGGTTAAAGGTCCAGCTAAGCAGCCAATTGGAATCCTTGGCGGTAACGATACCTCCAGTAACCACCTTGCCGCTGAAAGGATCACGTTTACAGATTTTCTGTATATAAGGAGGAATACGATCATCCAATGTTGTCACAGTAGCAGACATCCAATTGCTTTGCTCCGCATCATAACAGAATTTATCCGGGTGTCCAAAAGAAGGATCTTGTGCCGCAATTTTCCGCCACATATCCCAGCCGCCGCCTTTTTTAATTTCATAATTAAAAGGTGCCGGTGTATTCTGATTACCGATGGAAGAATTTTCAACGCATCCGCCATTGGTGATAAACACCAAATCGTCTTCGGTCAGGTCAATGTGTTCCTCAATGCCATCTCGGATGATATCAATCGCTTTTGCAACTTTTTTATCTGATTTTATATCAAAGACAATATTTTCTACTTTGGTTCCAAAGTGAAACTGAACATTATGGGCTTCCAGATACTTCACTAATGGCAGAATCATGGATTCATACTGGTTAAGCTTCGTGAAGCGAACGGCTGTAAAATCAGGCATTCCACCAATGTGATGAATGAAGCGCTTAATATATAATTTCATTTCCAGTGCACTGTGCCAGTTCTCAAAAGCGAACATCGTGCGCCAATACAGCCAGAAATTAGAGTTCAGAACCTCATCACTGAATACTTCGGAGATACGCTTATTGTATAGCGCCTCATCCGGTGTAAAGAATAACTTCATAATTTCCTGCATACCTTCATTTGACAAAGCAAACTTACCATCCGTATGAGCATCCTCACCACGATTCACCGTTGCACGTGTGAGAGAGCTGTTTGGATCATGCTTATTCAGCCAATAAAATTCATCCAGCACACTGGCACCCTCTGTTTCCAGAGATGGAATAGAGTGAAATAAATCCCATAGGCATTCATAGCGATTATCCACTTCTCGTCCGCCGCGGATCACAAATCCGGTATTATCATATTCATAGCCGTCACAGGCACCCCCTGCAATCGGATCCTTTTCTAAGATGTGAATTCTTTTCCCATCCATTTGTCCGTCGCGAACAAGAAAAGCTGCGGCTGCAAGGGAAGCAAGACCAGAACCAATCAGGTAGGCCGATTTGCGTTCCACTCCCTGAGGTTTCTCTGGGCGGGCAAGTGATTCATAATTTCCTTTTGAATAATACATAGCAATTACCTCCGTGTTTGTTTGATTTTTATTTACAATAACCATTTTGTTTGATTTTTATTTACAATAACCATTATAATTTTTATTGTAATTTCTACAATCATCAATAAGATGGCTTTGATTAAAATCTTATCACATCGGCAATTTTGTCTATTTTTTAATCATTTAAAATGTTTTGTTTCGATTTGTTCCGCTGAAACTTACTTAAAGCTTTTGCTACGTCACCTTGAATTAATGTGCTGATTCTATCAATAATTACCTGAGGATCTTCCTTCATATCTTTTTTGATCCAATCCAACAGCAGGCCTACAAAGGAGAAATTGTAAAAGTCTGCAATAAATTTCTTATCGTCTTCCCTCACTCTCAGGCCAGCTGCTTTTTCCTCAACTACCCCCAGCAGCAGATCATAGGTAATTGCATAAAAATAGTCTACTATTTTTTCCCGGCTGATGGAATGATAAACATTTGAGACAAAAGGTTTATTTGCCAGTACCATTTGGAAGGTTTGCAAAAATCCTTGCTGCCAGGTATCATAGGTTTTCTTGCCATTGATTGCTCTTGCTGTTTCCTCAACGCAGATCCACTCAATCAAATCATAAATATCCTTAAAGTGATAATAAAAGGTCATACGGTTAATCCCGCAGTCATTTGTAATATCTGAGATAGTGATCTTATCAAGTGATTTTTGAAGTAGAAGATTTTTAAGCGATGCCTCTAATGCCCTTTTTGTTACCTCCGACATCCGAGAACCTCCTTTGTATTATTTAAAGAATACTTACTCAAGCTGCTGTTGATCTGATCCTACTACTCATATCGATCACTTTTCTAAGTATACTTACTATAAAAAGAGCACATCGTCAATAGCACGATACAGTAAGAGTGCGCTTTAAGGAGAAATAAAGATTAAAGTACATATATCTTATAGTATCCCATCTTCAATGGTGGGATACTATTATATAGGTTTATGTCGATAAAAAAAAATACTTAAAGTTATATTAATGTATTTCACTATAATTTTACATATCCTCCACTTCAGTCTTTTTTGGCTACTTCGTTGTCTTCCGTCTGATTTATAGAAGCTAACATAAGCAGAGTTTCGATTTGACATAAGGTCAACTGAGCAAGTACACTAAAAAAATTTGTTTAATTGGACCTGGTGCTATTTATTGTACATTTAAATTGTAGGAACCAGTTTTAAATTCAATTTTTATATCTTTCACACCTCATTTCCTCCAAAAGTATTATTTTACTTAATTATACTTTGGATGAAACGAAAGCACTCGCAAAAATATGCTATATTATCTCTTGGTCACTATCACAATTTACTGTATGTTCAATATTTGAATCAATACAGGCTCCCTTACAAAAAATATATTATTTCCAACCTTGCATTCAAATTCGTTATTAATGCTAAAAATCAAATGCTTTGCCAGATGACTATGAATTATAGGACTATTATAATCTTTGGATATCTATATTTTCCCCTAAAAAGCAGGGCAAAATCGGGCATTTTTTAGCATAATTTTTACCCATTTTTCGTTCCAAACCCACAGCATATTGTGGACACAGTGGCTTATTTATCGTTTTTACCACAACGCATCATCAGAATCACAGTTTCAACATGCCTTGATGATACAAGAAAGATACCACTTCAATCTGGTATCCCCTTGGCGGCGGGTTGTATTTATACAACCATAGCCTGTTACAGACTTTTGGGCCGGATTAAGAGTCTTTTAAGCGTCGGTACATTTAAGCCAGCTCCTCCGTGAATACTTGAAAGATGCTGGTCATACAACAGCCTTCAAGTATTTGGTTATATTAAAAGATTCGCGGAAGCTTGAAAAACCCAATATGTGTAGAGTCAGCTGCTACTGTTGTAGGGGGTGGGGGTTGCTCAGTCTGCAACATTAAATGTAATGAAGCAAAACTCCACCCCCCGTACCCGCCGCCTGTCGCCGTATCCAGTTCCCTGTCATCCAAAGCGCGATCGGCATTACTCTGCTGCATTTCCTTTTCATATTCTTTCAATTCTGCCACGGTAAACGGGAATCCCAGTTGGTCTACCAGCGGCAGGATTTCCTTTTCCAGCAGTAGCGCTGCCCGATCCTCATCAATTTTATCCCCCTGGTATTTCCGGGAAATTTCCTCCAGTTTCGCCCTTAGTTCCTCATCGGTGGAAATCTGCTCGTAAAATCTTTTTACATTTTCTTTGGACATACATCTTTACTTCCTTTCATTAATTCTTTTATTTCCGGTTAAGAATCATTATATTTTAAATTATAGCAATATACGGCCATAAAAAAATGCCGATTGCATGATCCGCATAGAAAATGACCTATTCTACACCGGCGGATACACCGCCAGAAGATTGTAATGATAGGTGGCTTGTGGCGCTGGCAGAATTTCCACGCAGATTGTTTCCGTCACATTGCCGTCCATGGACAGGACTTTAATATTAACTTACTCAAGCTAATGTCCTTCAGCCGGTAGGTGGTCCCCCCTCCGTCGGCACTAAGCAGTTTATACGCGCCCGCCTTCTGATCATAGGTAATCAGCTGGGCCATGATGGTATCGCCTGCCAATTCTTCAATTAGGGCTAAGGGTCAATTTAATGCTTCCCAGGACCGGAATATTTCCCTCCACAGTATAGAGAATCTCCTGTTAAAAATAATTTCGCCTTCATATTTTACCGGCCGGTTCAAAAATGCCAATGGATTTCCGGCAAAAGCTGCGACGTTTACAGGAAAAAGGAAGAAGGTATTCATGATTGCAGTCATTGCAGTAGTACTGGCTCTTGCGAGGGCTGCGCGGAGTATATGATTCAGGGAGGTTACCACGATTTACCATTATATTCAAGAACCTTTTCCTATACCTGACGGCAGTATTTTATACCTGATAGCAACCTTTATTTAATTGTGCTGGGTCTATATGAAGCCAGAGGCACCGAATTCAGCGTTCCGATGCCTCTGGCTTTCATCAATAAAATCTATTTTTTGCGCCTCATCTTCAAAAATACCGAATATCATCTATAAAATGCCTAAAAAAACAAGGCCGAACAATGCACTTTTAGGCCTCATTTCCTGGTCATATTTTGCTCCAAAACCACTAAATCTTGTGGTTGAACCGTCCTATTTGCCCTTCAAATCACTATTCGTCATCAGAACTATACTCTCAACGTGCCTTGAGTCGATAAAAAAGATGCCGCCTCAAGCTGGTACCCCCTTGGCGGCAGGGTATATTTTAAAACTTTCCCGCTGATATCCCCGGGAATGCTACTTATACGAATCGGGTGGCCTGCATATCAATCAGACCGCCCGAAGCAATAAAATCTACAAATCAAAATGAAATATTATTATTCTTTCGATATTCTACTCGGCGAGTAAGTTATACAGCACCTGTGCCATCTGCGCACGAGTGGTGTTGTCTCTGGGCGCAAGTTTTCCGTTGGTTCCGCTGACCGTCCGTCCCGGCTTTCACCAAATCGGCCATTGCAGCCTGCGCGTAAGAGGAAACGCTGCCGCTGTCCGCAAAATCGAAGAGGGTCTTTCCGGAATCGCCTTCCGGAAGCTGATCCACCGCCTTCAGCGCGTTGTAAAGCAGCGTGAACATCTGCTGACGGGATACAGCCTGTTTCGGAGCGAATTGGTTGTATCCCACGCCGTTGGTCATGCCCAGTCTCTTTGCCGCCGCCAGATAACCGGTATAATAGGTATTTCCCGCATCTGAGAAATTGTCTGCTGTATTTTCATCCGGCTCAATGCCGTAAGCACGCATCACCAGGGTGATGAACTGCCCGCGTGTCAGCGTGGCATTGGGGCTGAAGGTGGTTTTTGTTGATCCGGAGGTAATCTCTCTTGCTGCAAGATAGCTGACTGCATCCGCATACCAGGCGGTATCGGAAACATCGCTGAATGCGATCTTGTTGTAGCCTACCGCATAGGTTGAGAAATGCTTGGTGGTGAATACCAGCATACCTGCTTCCGCATCATAACGGCAGTTTTGCATCAGTTCCGGTTCGCCGTCTGCATTGATATGGTAGACGATACAACTTGTAATGCGTCTGAAAAGTCATAAAACATCAAAAGCCATTGTTATATCACCGATTTGACAAATAGGGCTTTATTCTTTCTTCATTATGATGCCGTTACAACTGAAGCTCGTGATGCTGTTTGCAGCCTTGTTGGGTCCATGCTCAATCGAACACATAATATTCATTGTCTGCATCGACATTATATCTTGTAACCGAATAGAAAAGGGTCTTATATTCGACGCAGTCGCTACCATAGCTTTTTTCATAACAAAATCTTGGTGGCTGATTAAAATTCTTAACCCCCAAATAATCAAGGCCGCACAGACACAGAAATATGATGATAAAGCAAGCAGCAGAGCAAGCAAGCCTTGGGATTATTTTCGTAATTTTCAATGCAGTGCAAAGTTTATATATCCCAACGGAAAATATAACGCAGCCGATTAAAGAATAAATGCTGCCCCAACTGCTGTCAGTCGGAAAAACAGCAAACGCACTAATAATAATGAATAATCCGAAAACAGCTAAGATACCTCCTATAATTTGATGTAACTTACGGTTTTCAATTTTTTTACCTATATCTCCATATTCTGCAACTTTAACTAAAGTGTCCTTTACTTCACTATCCATCTTCTCACTTTTCCTTTCCCCATCAATGATTTCACGGATGTCTACGTCATAAAAATCCGCCAGTTCAACAAGAATGCTCAAGTCAGGCATATTACTTCCATTTTCCCATCTGGAAATTGTTCTGCCTGCAACATTAAATTTTTTAGCCAGCTGTTCCTGAGTTAATCCTTTTTCTTTGCGCAGTATTCTCAGAAAGCTTCCGATTTCCACCTGATCCATTTTTGACCTCCTTTCATCTCAATGGTAATGCGTCCTCACGGTTAATTACACGACACAAAGCGAGAAATGCCGTTATTTGATGAACCAGACATGTATTGTCCTGCTTCTTTTCTCTATTTCACAGTTTTCAGTTTGTCTACTTCTTCTTGGACCAATCGAAATTCACTTTCAGTAATAATCAGCGGGAGGCATTCTTTCATTTGATAAGCGAATTCCTGCGTCGCAAAATCAAGCAGGGTAACAGTTCCGATGTACTTTTCATTTTGTCATCAGAATTACCTCCGCAGTCGGCTGCATCCAATCGCTCTGCTCTTGGGCAGCCTTTACATGAGACGTGTCGCTGCTTACTTCGTAAGCAGGACTACGGCTTCAACATGCCTTGAGGCGATAAAAAAGATGCCGCACTCCTCTGGTACCCCCTTGGTGGCAGAATATATTTCAGAATTGGTCACCCTTATTTGAATTCAATTTATTTTTCAACATTTTCTTTAATAAAATCTCTGTTTTGTTTAGATTTTCTTTTTGTTTTTCCACTTCGTCTATCTTTTTTTGTAAAAGTTCAATCTTTGTTTCAGTTGAAATTAGATTCATATTGCTTTTTTGAATCTCCTTAATCTCAGATAAAGAGAAGCCTACAGAATGAACTGTTTTTATCATTAGCAGATGTTCAATTATCTCCGAAGAATAATTACGATAATTATTTGAGTCTCTGTTAATATACTTTATAGGAATCAAGCCTTGCTTTTCGTAAAATCTAATTGTAGAAATAGACAATCCGGATTTTTTTGACACTTCGAATGGAGAGGATTTCTATGCAAAATACTAATATAGAATCACGAGCAGTCGTTTTAGGTGGTGGCGGAGTAACCGGAATGGCTTGGGAGATTGGTATAATCACAGCTTTGTTAGTGGAAAACTGGTGGTTCCTTGGCGGCTACCTATGGCTTTCATAAAAACTACGATTTAGTTCCTTAGATTTTAATATTTACATTGTAAACTCTTGTGTTTGCTCAGGTGAGCTTTCTTGTTCCTGCTGTGAAAGTTCCTGTTTGATTAATAGCTCCATGCTGTAGTCAAGGATTTTTTCCTTTCTTTCCGATATCATCACTTTATAAAAATCTTTCTGTATCTCTGTAATTGTAGGAATTTCTTCCACCAATTTATTGAGTATATCCATATCAATGCGTCCTGCAATCCGTTTCAGCGCTCGATTACAATCCTCATTCTTCAGTGAGGAAATATAATCAAAATAGGAAATCTTGTTACCGTTTTCCAAAATAGCAGCAGTAGGAAACACATATATCCGCTGATTGATTTCCTTTTCATCATTTAGTACAGTATGCATACCTGCCTGATCCATTTGAGGGTATAGGCAGGAACCACAATCATAGATTGGCGCAATCTCTGCAAACTGCTGCACCTCATCAATCAGTATACCCCAGTTTCCGTTGTGGCGGTCAAAGTTCCCTAAGAAAGCATCTGCAATAAACATATCCCAAAAGAAGTCCTTTAGCTTTTGAGGTTCCACAAGGGATTGTTCATCAATGGCTTTCATGATAGAGGAAAGCTCTGTACCATATCCGCTTTGCTCGCTGTCCACGCAGGTGTTTTTCAGGTGTGCAAACTCCATTAGCTTTTTGCCGTCAGCAGTAAAATCCTTACAGGCTACTACGATTTTTTCTTTTCCTCGCTTATCTGTATAAGTTCCAAGTAGGGTATCCTGTACGGTAAGTCCAAGAGTTTCATAGATATGACAGGCTAAATATTCACTGATACTACTATTGGTATAGCTCATCACTTTGTTTTTCATTGGTACTGGCGGAAACTTCAGCATATAGCTTGTACCATCGTACAACACATTGATTTTATTTCCGTTGGCACCGCCGTAGCCTTTAAATTTATTGACTTGGCAAGCTGTAAAGTCAATCATTTCATCACTCCTGTTCTTCCCCATGAAGATATTTTATTCTCAGATAATTTGCCTGTTCCTCTGAAATGATACCCGACCAGAGGTCTGCATTGATAGAGCCATACAACTCTCCCCACAGGCAGTCCATGTAAGACACCTTCTCTTTTTCACCCTGAACATAGTCATTGATTGCCTTTTGGAGGTGGGCAGAGAGGTTCGTTTCCAAGTAGGAGCGGTCACAGGGTTTTCCGTTTTTCTGAGTTTCAGAAGGCTCTACCACGAGGGCTAATATCTCTTCAATGGTCATACCAAGTGCACCCGACAGCTTCTGAAGGGTTTGGGCATTACAGCGTGTCAGGCTTGTTTTGCCGGAGCAGATATCCGACAGAGTTGCCCAAGGAATACCGCTTGCTTTTGACAGGCTGTATCTGGACATTCCTTTTTCTTTTAATAATTCATTTATTGTCATTTTTATCACCGCTATCATTATATCGGACCTCCGATATATCGTCAAGAGCAATTGTAACTATTCTGTTGTTATCTTGCGATAATGTCAGTATGTAAACTATCGAGCGAAAATGTCACCCCTGTTGTACAATTACTTTATGAAACAGGATGTGATAAGTTTGACTCGAAGACAACTGAATAAACTCGATATCATTAACAAAGCCAACGCAGGATTTCTTACTGTGGCTGAGGCAGCATCCGCATTAGGATTATCGGAACGTCAAATACAACGCCTGAAAAAGAAAGTGAGGGAATTGGGCCCTGCCGCTGTCGTTCACAAAAACTCTTTGCTGTCTGCTCATAATGCTTTTTCTTCGGAAACCATAGCCGAAATCGTTTCCTTGAAGAAATCTGACGTATATGAATTTTCCAACTTCTGCCACTTCAGAGAACTTCTTTCCGAGCACCACAGCATTAATGTGTCCTACTCAACGCTGCATAGCATACTTTCCAATGCTGATATCAAATCGCCAAAGAAGCGCCGAAGGTTTAAGCCTCACCGACGTCGAAAGCGACGTCCACAGGCCGGTCTGCTGCTGCAGGTCGATGCAACTCCTTTTGCTTGGTTTAAGGGTGATGGAAAGAAATATTCCATCCATGGCGCTATTGATGATGCCACTGGACAGATCACTGCCCTTTACATGTGTAAAAATGAATGCCTGCATGGGTATTTCGAGATGCTCAGAAGAACGATCCATAACTACGGAATCCCTATGAGCCTGTATGCCGACAGGCATACCATATTCCAGTCTCCAAACAGAGAAAAGGCAAAGATCGATTCTTCTATTACGGTCAATGACACTCAATTCGGAAGATGTCTCAGAGAACTCTCTGTTGAACTTATCCCGGCCAGATCCCCGCAAGCCAAGGGACGAGTCGAACGGCTTTGGGAAACGCTTCAGAGCAGGCTTCCCGTGGAATTTGCTATCAGAGGTATCACTACCATTGATGCTGCCAATGAATTCCTGGAAACGTATATCTATGCCTTCAACAGTGAATTCGCTGTTGAACCGGAACTTGCTGACTCTATGTTCCATAAGCCTTCTGATGAAATGAACATCGACTATATCCCCTGTGTTAAGGAAGATCGAACCGTCGATGCGGGAGGAGTCTTCTCCTTCTCTAGAAAAAGCTTCAAGGTGGAAGAAGGTGCATATTCTGGGATGATTCCTCCTAATGCACGCTGCAAGGTTCTTACAAGCCCTAAATTCGGCATCAAACTTCAATACCGAGGAATTGTTTTCAATGTTCTTGATTACATACCTCCAAAGAGAAAGGCTGCTCCCGAGAAAAAATCCTATACAACACATGGAATACCGGACGATCATCCTTTCAAGTATGGCCAGTCTCTCGCAGTTAACCAGATCTACGGAGAAACTGACAGCGATATCTTCTCAATGCTCGAAGATATCTTTCTTCGAAAAATGGCATAGCCATTTTTCTATTCTTCCCAGGCTGAGTTAATTAGGGGGTGACATTTTCGAATGTTATTGACAGAGCAATTGTAACTATTCTTACTTACTTTTCTTATAATTCCATATTTCTCCAAGTTTCTATTTGTGCAAGCACAATACTTACTTACCTCTATGTCTTACGTAAAAGAAACCGTCCATTCTCAGATTATCAAGTTTCTAAAGAAACTCTGGAAATGAACGGTCTCACAACTTGTTCCTATTTACTTCATCTTATTTTGCTAAAAGCTTATATAATACCTGTGCCATCTCTGCACGGGTAGTCGTTGCCTCTGGAAGAAGTTTTTCATTGGTACCGCTTACTGCACCTGATTTTACAAAATAGATCATCGCATCCTTTGCATAAGAAGAAATACGGTTGCTATCTGTAAAATTGGAAAGCGTTTTTTTAGAATCACCCTCAGGCAACTGGTCAATTACCTTCAACGCATTGTAGAGCAAAGTAAACATCTGCTGACGGGTAACCGCCTGTTCAGGTTCAAACTTGTTGTCTCCCACTCCGCCAGTGATGCCCAATTGTTTTGCCGCAGCCAAATAATTAGTATAGTAGGTATCCCCTGCATCAGAGAAGTTATTATTTGAATTATCGTCCGGTTGAAGGTTATATGCCCGCATCAGTAAAGTAATAAACTGTCCACGAGTCAATGTTTCGCTAGGACCAAATGTTGTTTCGGTTATTCCACCAGTAATATTTCTTGCAGCAAGGAACGTAACTGCATCGGCATACCATGCACTCTTTTTCACATCGTCAAAGGCTACCTTTTGATAACCTACCGCATAAACGGAAAAATGTGTAGTAGTAAACGCCAAAACACCATGCTCTGCATCATATTTGCAGTTTTGAATTAATTCTGGCTTGCCGTCGGCATTGATATAATACGCCACAATCGCATTAGGATTCTCGCCTGTTGCCGTAGTATAAGGAATGGATATGGTTACAGTTCCATCGATCTCTGTAATTTTTTTATCCCCGCTAGTGACGCTGAAATCAAAGATTGGACGGTCTCCTACAATTCCCCTTGCCTCTTTAGAAAGAGTACTATTATCAACTCTGGATACACCAAAGGATACATCGCCAGAAGTCTGACTTGCAATTTTCTCTAGAGCCTTTCCATCAAAGGTCATTTCCGCAACTGCTGATGAAATAGCCAACGAGCCCATTTTTTCTGTTGCCAATTTCTGAACCGAAGAATTTGGCAAAATAGTCTTTACCTCCTTGGCATCAGATGTGCTGTCCACCTCAATTTTCACCTTTGGCGTCTCTTTAGTTTCTTTTGCAGCTTTTTGCGCCTGTTCGATTGCATTGTTCATCTGAGACTGGGTCACGCTGGCTGTTGCCTTGCCGTCAGAGTCGGTTTTTGCCGTTGTCTCAGTGGTAGCCGTAGAACCGGAAACGGTAGAAGCCGGCGTTGTAACAGCAGAACCACCACCGGAAGAGGAACCACCGGAAGAGGAAGCCTTGCTGACTATCAGGGTGCCGTTGACATAGGCGGGGTCGGCCGCCGTATAGTTATCGGTGTAACTCACGCCGGACAGAAAAACATTAATTGTAAAACTACCCGCTTTAGAGGTATTACCCTCAGCAAAAGCGAGATATGGTTCGCCGCTCAGCGCAGTCTCACCGGAAAGCTGACCGTCAACTGTGAAGGTAAATACAGGATCACTGCCCACTGTCACACTCTTGTCGTCCGCCTTGACGGTGACCGGACGCTTTGCGATCGTGAAGGTAAAGACTGCGCTGCCGATATAGGTCGCGTCTGTGTCCGGCACTGAGAGGGTCAGCTGATAGCTTCCGGCGTCGGTAGGTGCGTCGGCGCTGGGTCCGTAGGTTGTGCCGCCAATGCCCTCGTAGCTTGATTCCAGTGTGACACTGTCAGTAACGTTGATTTTGTCTGTGTTATCCGTCACAGTCGCATTGCTGTAAGCATAGGGCTGCCTGTTATAGACCCCGCCGGTCATATCTGCCGAGATGGTGACCGGTGTTTTGTCTACGGTTTGGACGGTGATGGTCGCGTTGGAAATATTATAGTTGTCGCTGGTAAAACCGATGGTCACCGTATCAGAAAGCCCTGCTGTGGCAACCGACGCGATAGGCAGCGCCAAAGTGGTTCCGTTAACAGAGGGTGTGACGTTAAATATACCGTTGGTGTCCGATCGGATAACATAAGTATATGCGCTGACCTGAGATGCATCCACATTGGAGGGCAGCAGTGAGGTCAGGTCGAAGGTGTACGTTTGTGCAGAATTTACCAGCACAGCATAGTTCTGGTTGACACCCGCTGCCGTGGCCTTATGAATGGTATATTCCCCCAGCATGAGATCGCTTGTTGCATTATAGTTATCGTTTTCCGCAACATCCACAGTTACCTGATAGGTTCCTGTGTTGGTGGGTGCCGCTGTGCTTTTTTCATAGGCTGTGCCGTTGATTCCTTCATAGTACACGGTAATGGAACCGAGGTTAACGCCATTAGCGGCGGTCACGCTTCCAATGCTCTGAGGGCTGCCGTTATAGATATCCTGAATGGTTGATGGGTCGGTGTAACTCAGTTGGCTTAGCGCAACGTTCCCCTTAGAAACCGTAATGCCGTCTACCGCGATAAAGCCGTTATTTGACCCGTTTGTATAGGATATTCCGCTTTTTGAGTCTTGTGTTGCCCATTTGATCGTCGCGGTAGTTGGCAAAAAGGAAAGGTTTTCGTTATTATATTGCGTGGTTCCAGAGCTTTGATCCCACGCGATAATAACGCTGTCGCCGGACTGCGCTGAACTGTATGGTGCAACATCGCTTGCAGTGCCATAGAAGAATATCGTGCCGCCGGTTATCGTTAAATCTCCAATATAACCTAAAAAGATTGGGAGTTTGGCTGTGGAACGAATCGTACCGCCGCTGACCGTTATACTACCACAGGATACGATGGCATGATCATCGACGGAACTGACCGTGCCGCCGCTGACGGTAACATCGCCTGAGGCGCTGATGGCCGTGGAATCTGCAGAACTGACCGTGCCGCCGCTGACGGTAACATCGCCTGAGGCGTTGATGGCCATGGAATTTGCGGAACTGACCGTGCCGCCGTCCGCTACCTCGAAGGAGCCGTGTCCGGAAAGGTAGATTAGATCGTCGGTTAAGGTGTCCGCTGCTGTGATAGACGCTTTCCATTGAACGGATATACCCTCTAAAATATTCAGTGCAAGCGTTGTGCCCACGTCTTCGGCTGAGCCTGTGACAGTAACAGCACTACCATTTACGCTGGTTTGCAGATTGCTGCTGTAGCTGGTAATTGTACTTGCCAAGGTGTTTGCCGCCTCGGAAAGCGAAGCTGCCACCGTAACGCCGTCTGCCTCAAAAAATCCTGTATTTGAACCGCTTGTATAGGAAATTCCGCTTTGCCCGGCTTGTGTTGCCCAAACCGCCGCGCCTTCCGGCGAAACAGTCAGGTCGGTTGCCGTGCCGGCTATATATAAAGTGTTATCTGTATTTGAATCCCATGAAATAACCACGCCATCTCCGGTGATTCCTGCAAAGCCGTCTGCGACGTCGATTGCCTCACCATAAGAGAGCACTGCGCCGCCGCTGACCGTCACAGTGGAACCGGTGCCGTGGACGCGGATTGCGCCATGAAAAGTCGAAAGAGAGGTAACCGTGCCGCCGCTGATTGTTACTGTGCCGTTATCATATGTGTAATCAATGGCGTAATAATTGGTAGAGCTGACCGTACCGCCGCTAACCGTCAGCGAAGAACCGCTGCTGCCGGCAAGAATGGCACAGCCGTTGTTACCGGTAGCGCTGACCGTGCCTCCGTTTACAATAACATGGTCGGCTTTGATAGCGCCGCCGCCTGTGGAGGTGACCGTGCCATCCTCGACAGTCACGGTGCAACTGCCGTCGCCCGAACCGACGGCGTAGATGGCGTTGCCTCTTGTAGCGCTGATCGTGCCGCCATTTACTGTTATCTGACCGCCATCGCTGCTGTGGTAAATAGCGAAGCCGCTTGTAGCGCTGATCGTGCCGCCTTCTGCTACCTCAAAGGCGCCTTCTCCCGAAAGCATGATTAAATACGCGAGGTAGCCGGACACCGCCGTAATAGAAGCTTTCCAGATTACCGTCACGCCCGCGTCGATGTTGAGCTGTACTGGTGACGCCGCATCCGTTACCGTTCCGGTAACGGTGACGGTGCTGCCAGAAATGGAAGCGGACAGCGAGCCGGTTCCTCCCGTGTAGCTCTCAATCGTGCTTTCTAAGCTGCTTGCGTCCGCCGCAAACGCAACGGTAGGCAGCATCGTAAACACCATGCACAGCACGAGAAACACGCTGCCGATTTTTTTCAAGATTTTTTTCATATTTAATTTACCTCCTTTATTTTTCATTGTTACCCTGCCGGTTCAGCAGAGTCATGATTTCTTCCAACGCAAGTCTGGGGTCGTCCCGCCAGTATTCAGCTGGTTTGTCTATTTCTATGCTCTGTCCACCATCACCATATCCATAAACTCTTTTGCTGTAATCCGCACACAATCCATATTCCCTCTCCTGAATAACAGATAGTCGCCATCCGTGCGAACACTTTGGAACACTGCATCTTCTTGAAGTGCACCAAACCTTGCCCTATCCAGGCGAGGGGTAAAGTCAAATTGGATGACCGCACCTGTTTGCATCACCACTTCCAGACAGTATCCTGACAACGGTCGCACACTTTGAATGAAATTGTCATATTTGCCCAAAGACCTAACCTCCTATGCCAAAAATGTTTTTCTCTATTTATTAGGATACAGGAAGCTATTTTTTATGCACCACCCATTCGGGTGGTTTTTTATCACTTTTCTTCTGATTCTTATTACACAAATACGTTCACACGAAAAAATATCCGCAGATTACCGCGGATATTTTTCGTATAACTATTTAAAAATTTATCTGAACAAGCTGTATCTTGGAATGAATGTCAAGCTTGCTATAGATACTCCTCAATGCCGATTTTACTGTATTTTCAGAGATAAAAAGTGCCTCCGCAATCTGTTTTACAGTCAGACCATCCTTTGCCAACAATGCGATTTCACGTTCGCGAGATGTCAGGACAAGTTCTTGCGGCAACAGCTGCGCATTTATCGCTTCCATACCCATTTTCTGACGTTCACAGAGATCTTTGACAGCATCCAATCCTTCCCTGTCAGAAAACGCAGTACGCACCAATTCTAGTAAAGGCAGAACCGTTTTGGCATGTTCTGCAAAGGGCAAATAGATTTTATCGGGCAATGCAATATGCAGCGCTCTCACCAAACTTTCTTGTGCTGTTGCACGCTGCCCCTGCCTGTACTTGGCAACCGCAAAATAAATCAGATGATACACCTGAGGCAATAAATAGTGCATTTCCTCAGCCATACCCATCATTAACCCAGATAAACCGTATAATTCATTATATCGTTTTTCCGTTAAAAGGAGGTTTCCATAAAGCAAATGACCGTATGGCATTGCTTGAATATATAAAACCTTTTTCATATGCTCTAGGTCGTAAATCCAATCCTCTAACCCCTTTGTTTCACCCAACATTAGCTTAAGGGACATGGTACAAAGCTCGCCAGCGCGCAGTATAAAACGATCCACTGGGGGCTCTGTATACCTGTTTAAGCTGTCCATAGCCACGCCGTAAGCATCAGTGTCCCCTCTCAGTATTGCTATCCGAGCAAGTAAAAGCTCCGCACAAAGACATAGGACTGTCTGGTTTTGACTTCTACCTAAATACAGCGCTTTGTGGCATAAAGCCTCAGCGTCTTCGTCTGCACCTCGTAAAAGCATAGCCTCTGCCCGCATCACTGTGTTGGCACTGACTCCATGTCCTCGTGCCACCTTAGAATAGATAGGCATACACTCATCCATATCATCAAGTTCTTTTTCCAGCTCCCCTGTTTTCTTCCAAAACATATTTAAAACAGAAACGTTCCCAAACGTCCACGGGGTAATCGGAGTCCAAAACATGCTAGGACCACCCAGATACGTCAATGCAATTTTGTGACCCTCGCTCATTTTCTGAATATCGTTATAAGCGTTAAAAGATGACAATAAGGCAAACTCTCCCTTGATTCGGTTTAATTCTGCTTGAGACATACCTTGGGAATTTTGAATTACACTAGTAATCAATCGGCACAACTTGGCATAAGGCTCACGCTTTCCACTCATAAATAGATAAAAAGCAAATCCCACACTTGTCAGTGGATGCTTGCACAAGATTTCCTCTGGACAACTATTCGCGAAATCAGAAATAAAATTCGAAAGGTCCCTTTCCTTCTGTTTATACAGATAAGCAACGTCAAATGGCATAGATGCAATAGCTTCATAATCTTGTATTTCATAGTAAAATTGCGCTGCGTCATAGTAATCTTCGACAAAAGCGCAGGCGTTTCCAGCTCTCCTCAAAATAAGTCTCTGAAATTCCTCTGACTGATGATTGTAAAATCGGCTTCTCAAATAATCCTGTAGAATACTGTGAAGAAAATATAAATCTTTTTCTGGAAAATATCGAATAAAGGCGTTTTCATCCAGCAGGTTCAATATGCCTTCGGGCAGAGTCGCTTGTTCTATCATGTTCTGCGCTTGTCCCGTGGTAAATCCATCAAGTACGCAAACCGAAAGTAGAAATTCCTTTTCCTCCTCCGAAAGCAGATTCCATACAACTGTTTTAACAAGTTGCTCAATATCGCTAGTGCGTTCAAACGTTCCCGTCTGCTGATAGTTCATTAGTTGCAGTCTAATGGCCGATACCCATCCCTCGGTGCTATTATTTAAGTCGTTCAGTTCGTTGTCTGTCAAGCGTATGCCAGCTATTCGAAAATATTTCGCTATGTCTTCCCTATCAAACAACAAGTTGCTGCTTTCAATTCTGTAAATATTTGCGTGGTGGACGGTTGTAATATCAGCCTCTTTTAGTTGCTGTGTAATAAAAATAATATGTAGGTTGGTATTGCCATGTGTTGAAAAAGCATGGATTATCCGTCTTAGAATATCACTTCTAATAAGCTGATAGTTATCAATCACTAAAAATGTTTCACTTTTACAGCGAAGTGCGCGTAAGGACAGTACCAAGTCTGCCAGTGTCTCTTCGCTGGGAAGGCCTAATTTTCGCAAAACAGAAGCTGTCGTATCGTCAATCATGCTGAACATATCGCAAATACCCCTCCATGCCTTTGTTGGAGTCTCACCCAAACAAGTGTACCAATGTCGCACTGCACTAGGCTGGTATTCATTCAAGTATTCCCGCACAGCAGTGGTCTTTCCAAAACCGGACGGTGCCTCTACGACCGTTAGAGGATGCTGTTCCATTCCTTCTAATTTATTGAAAAGTCGACTAGGTAAATGATACAACTTATTTGTTTTCTGATTATCTTTATTAATTTGGCATCACTCCCTACTTTTATCCATTCCTTGCGTCCGCTCACCGAATGCAGATATATACACCTATTCAAATGCTACTACAGACATGCATCTAAATCAAGTATCCCTTTATGAATTAGACTATATTACATATTCAGCAAATTTGATTCAACCAAGATATTGTCATTGGCTTTCATTATTGCTTCTTGTTAGTTTCTCACTATGTCATCTATATTCTTGCCTATTTTCAAAGGGCAAAAACCGTTTTTTTCATCCGATCCTTGCCCTATTTCATCTTAAAAGCCACAACATATTGTGTATATATTTTATTTTTCACTCTCATAACCACATTTAGTCATCTTTTTTGTCACTTCAAGGCCCTTCAATCTTTTGTCTTGTGCCAAACGGTCAATCCCCTTTATTTGCAACGCTTTATACATGCTCCAACAAGCAAACTACCTCTGTATGCGTCACAATATGGAACATGTCAACTGGACAATCCATTTGCAGGTGATCCCGCAATTCCGTATAAAGAAAATTTTCTCCCATGAGACATCCCACTAGGCAATGGAAATCCTTATAATAACTCAGAGGCTAATGCTGTTGACGGAAACATCATTAGCATGGCTAATAAAAGAGCTATACATTTTGAACTGACCTCATATTAAAAAAGTTTTTAATTATATTCCTCTTTTCAATTAAATTACTAATAATGCAAATTATACAGCACCTGAACCATCTGCGAGCGTGTGGAGTTTCCTATTGGATTAAGCGCACCATCGCTCCCGGATATAATACCATTGCTGACGAACATCTGAATTGCCGTCTGTGCATAATCGGAAATCTCATCCGTATCTATGAAATTACTTAATGAAATTGTATCGTCCGTTTTGGGCAATTCACCTAAAACATCAAGTGCTCGGTACAGAAGCACAAACATGTCCTGTCTCGTGATATCATTTTCAGGTGCAAACAGATTATTTCCAATACCACTTGTTATGCCTAGGCTCTTTGCTGCAGCAAGGTAATTTGTATAATAAGTATCACCTGCATCGTTAAAATTATCTGTGATATTCTCATCAACTTCAATGTTGTATGCCCTCATGAGCATGACGATAAACTGTCCACGAGTCAGCGTTACGTCAGGACTGAACAGATTGTTTCCTGTACCTGTTGCAATTTCACGCGCTGCACAGAAGGTAACTGCGTCATAGTACCAATCACTTTCTGAAACATCATCAAAGGTCACATTATTATAGCCCACCGCATACATTGAAAAATGTCCCGTTGAAAACTTCGCGTTGATTGAAGTGCCATCATAAGAAGAATCGGTCATGGTGATAAGTTCGCCGTCATCCGTGATGTAGTAAATCACGATCCTGTTGACGTCCTCATCCGCCGACGGCGTATACGGAATAGAAACATAAGCAAGGCCACCGCCGAAAGATGAAATATCTGTGCCCCCTACATTAAGTGCGAATTCATAGGCCGGGCGATTTCCTATAAGCTCCTGCGCTTCGTCAGACAATTTGGATACATCCGCATTCACGATACGGAGCACAATACTGCCCGAATCAGCTGTATCTGATATATATTCAGCCGCCGTCTTATCAAATGTGACCTCAACAAATTCCGTAGCGATTTTGACCGAACCATTCGTCATCTTACTGAAATCATCTCCGTCTATTGTAACATCATAACCATCTTCCGTTTCCTCAATAGTGCCAGTTATCGTTGTATCATTCGGTGTGGTTATATCAATTTCTTCGGAATCATCTTCTTCATCTTTGTTATTACCATGAGAAGATGTTCTTTTCTTTACCGTAAACTCGGCGCTTTCCACATCGCTGCCGGAGCCTGCTGTCATTGTAAATGTTCCGATATCAACATCTGTCACAATAAAATCCATGCTATAAGTGCCGTCATTACCAGACAGTATCGGCTCTATAAAAATAAGATTGCCGTCCGAATCAATAGCTTTGACCGTGACCCATTCATCTGGAGAATAGGTGCCCGATATGGTGATCCGGTCTCCGACATAGCCGGTTTGCTTACTTAACGTTAGCGTGACATCCGCCGCAAAAGCCGTAATAATTAATATTTGTAGAATCAATGCCACTGTCAAAATAACAAAAATTATTTTTTTAATCAAAACTGCACCTCCATCTCTTAAAGTACATTTGGATTATCTGACGAACCGTTTGTCAGAGCATCTACAATATAAACCTCTATCACATCGCCTGCGCGAACATTGAATGCTGCGCCTGCACCTGTCACTATATCAAAATCAGCATTTATAAAGCTAAATCCTATTTGTTCTCCATTTCTTTTCTGCACAAACAAGCAAACTTCTTTACCATCGTTGCCTGTGACTGCGGAAATATCCACACCGAAATAGGTAAAACCTCTCACACCATCATTGACCGTCAGGATTGGAATACCATCGGTGGTGTAACTACCAGTATATGCCGAATCCCCATCGGAGACAATCAGGTACGCGCCGCCTCCGCAGCCCTGATTAATGAGCAGCGTGTAGGTTTCAGAGCCGGTAATCTCGTTTTCATCAGTCGCGGTGATCGTCACGGTGTATGTGTCCTCGTCTCCGTCAGCAAGCGTTCCGGAGAGCACACCCGTTTCGCTGTCGAGTGAGAGGGAGTCGGGCAGCCCGTCGGCGCTCCATGTGAACGAACCCGTGCCGCCGGAGGCCGTCATTGTTACACTGTAGGAAGCTCCGATGATCCCGACAGGCAAAGAGGTGTTCGAGATCTCAATCTCCGCCTGCCGTGTTACGGTGATTGTATATGTTTTAGTTGTGACGCCGTCGCTGCCGGTCACTTCTATGGTAACCGTATTGTCACCGACCGACAGCTCAATGGCTGTTCCCGCGCTCTGCTCGTTGACGGTAACCGTAGCGGCATTGTCAGATGCCGTCGGAGTTACTATTAGGCTGTCAACGGAATTTGCAACTGTCGCTGTATAGTCATAGGTTGCAGCATTGAAACTTGGCGAAAGTGAACCGTCAGACAGCGACAAACCGGAAAGGCTTGCATCGCTGTTGCCCCGGTTGATGGTCAGGGTGTATGTTTTAGTGGTTGCGTCCTGGGCAATGACCATAAGCTCAATTTGATTGTCCCCCACCGAAAGTGGGATTGACGTCGTGCTCCCTTGGGACAATATCGCTCCGTTCAAAAGCATAATCGCCTTGCTGTCGGAGGCTGCTGCGGTAAGGTTGATAGAATCCACCTCGCTGCCCACATTGATGTAATATTCGGTCGTGTTCGCATAAAAGCTGAGCGCCCCTTCGGAAAGCAAAAGGCTGCCCAAATCCGCATCGCTCACCGTTCCATTGACCGAAATAATGTAGGCTTTCTGAGTCAAGCCATCCAGGGACGTGATAACGATAGGAATGAGATTTTCGCCGTTATCCAGTGAAATAGTCGCAGGCGTGCCACTCTGAACCGTCTGCCCTCCTATGGTGATCATTGTCGGGCCTGCCGTCGTAGCTGTAATCTTGATGCTGTCGAGGGAATCTGCAGTATCTATGGAATAGGCCACTGTATCGGTGTCAAAAGCAGGAAATAAAACACCAGTATTGACTTCCAATCTTTCAAGATTTACATTTACCACTCCATATCCCACTGTAAGGATTGTGCCTGTCGGCAAATTTGTCAGTGCTGTTCCATCTTGATAAAAATACCCGTTTTCATCATACCAGCCCAACATGCCCACGCCTGTGCCACCAGTATAGTTGAATCCGTTTTCTGTCGTGATTTCCGGCAGGGTCAGCGTGCCTGTGTAAACCACGGTGGCTGATGTGAGGGAGCCGCTGCCCAGCGTGCCGTTGCTGCCCATGTCGTAGGTGACGGTTTTCAGTGCGTCTGGGCCCGGCGAGCCAGGGTTCAGAATTTCCAGGGCGGGCCGGAAGCTTACCCAGTCGCCTCTGCTCGCAGCTTCACTGTTAGCCCAGAGTCGGCCGACAGTATCGGAAGCGCGTACAGCACGATACTGACTGCCCACAAAACATGTGTCCTGCCCCCAAGAAAAATTGTCGCCAAAATTTTTAATGTAAGGACCTTTGCTCAAAAGCTGATCCCATTCGTTGGTTTCAGGCAATCCTCTCTCGTTGTTGCTTTCGATGCCGTATACATAGTTAGAACGGCTCCCCACCGACAAAGAACGCAGAGTATAATCAACACCCCCCGACTCGTAGCCCTTGCCAAAGATAAAGTTCTTACTATTAAGGTCATCCCACGATACCTGATTGGTCGTGTTAAAACTAGCCACAAACAGGCTGCGGTCGGATGGCGCTGTATTTGCTGATGCGCTCGTATCTCCATTGGCGGTTTCTTGTAGCGAATAGGCATTCACCGTACCCGCATAGGTAAAGGGTACCCATTTCAGGCTTGCGTCCGGCAGGTCCGTGTTTTTTGTACCCGGCACCCCCGCTCCCGACAGGTCGAAGTAACAGATTCCGCCGGGGGTAAGGGTAAACTGTTCTTCCGGGGCGGTCCATGCGTCAACGGTCACATCTATATTGAGTTCCAATGAAATGCTATTCGGATTACTAACACCATCCGGCAGAGTAACCGTTCCCGCCACCGTAAAGGTCTGCGCGGCGGTGTCTAATGGGGAATAAGCGCTTGCTGCCACATCCCAATCCACATCCGCCTGCACATCACCGTTATTGGTCATAAGCGTAACCTTTGCAGGCAGCCCCAGCGCAGACGCATTTTTTTCTGTTCCATAGGCTACCCCTGTAATGTCAGTCGGCGCGGTAATGCTGACCAGCGTAACATTTACGGTGAAGGAGAGATGCACCGTCAGGGAAATGCCATTGTCCCCGGTAATGGTCAGGATATCGGTATAGACGCCTATTGGCAGCCCCGTCTTAGGACGCACGCTCAATGTGACGGTATTGCCGGCGGCTATGTTCTCGCTGGAAAGCGCCGTGCTTATTTCAAAGGCAGAGCCGTCATTCAGCGATGCGCTCAATCCGCTTATGCCGTCTGTTCCCGTATTTTTAACGGTGAACACTTGTGCTGTCTGCTCACCGTAGCCTTTTGCTGCCTCTGGAAAAGTCTTGCCGGTAGGATCAATGACTGCGATGTAGGTCTCCGCCGCATTCACGGTGAAGGACAGGCTTGCCGTTAGAAAAATGTCATTGTCCCCGGTAATGGTCAGGGTATCGGTATAGTCCCCCACAGCCAGCCCCGTCTTAGGACGCGCGCTCAATATGACTGTATTGCCGGCAGCAACGCCGTCGCCCGAAAGTGCCGTGCTGATTTCAAAGGCGGAGCCGTCATTCAGCGATGCCGTTAATCCGCTTATGTCGCCTATTCCGGTATTTTCGATGGTGAACACTTGTGCCGTTTGCTCACCGTAGCTCTCCGTTGCCGCCGTAAAAGTCTTGCCGGTAGGATCAATGACTGCGATGTAGGTCTCCGCCGCATTCACGGTGAAGGACAGGCTTGCCGTTAGAAAAATGTCATTGTCCCCGGTAATGGTCAGGGTATCGGTATAGTCCCCCACAGCCAGCCCCGTCTTAGGACGCACGCTCAATATGACTGTATTGCCGGCAGCAACGCCGTCGCCAGAAAGTGCCGTGCTGATTTCAAAGGCGGAGCCGTCATTCAGCGATGCCGTTAATCCGCTTATGTCGCCTATTCCGGTATTTTCGATGGTGAACACTTGTGCCGTCTGCTCACCGTAGCTCTCCGTTGCCGCCGTAAAAGTCTTGCCGGTAGGATCAATGACTGCGATGTAGGTCTCCGCCGCATTCACGGTGAAGGACAGGCTTGCCGTTAGAAAAATGTCATTGTCCCCGGTAATGGTCAGGGTACCGGTATAGTCCCCCACAGTCAGCCCCGTCTTAGGACGCACGCTCAATATGACTGTATTGCCGGCAGCAACGCCGTCGCCAGAAAGCGCCGCGCTGATTTCAAAGGCAGAGCCGTCATTCAGCGATGCCGTTAATCCGCTTATGTCACCTGTTCCCGTATTTTTAACGGTGAACACTTGTGCCGTCTGCTCACCGTAGCTCTCCGTTGCCGCCGTAAAAGTCTTGTTGTTGGGGGTGACGGTTGCAATATACGACGAGCTGTTAAACCCGGCGGTAAGTGTCGCGCCATCTGTCAGCGTATCAAGCGCTGCGCCCGGTGTATAAAAATT
The DNA here is from genome assembly GCA_963676445.1 of Anaerovoracaceae bacterium. GTDB lineage: Bacteria > Bacillota > Clostridia > Peptostreptococcales > Anaerovoracaceae > Anoxybacterium. Next base: position 3,861,031 of record OY781100.1, on the reverse strand, counting down.
CGTGCCGTCATACCAGCCCAGCGTGCCTGTGCCTGTCTTGGTCACGTTGAATCCGTTTTCCGGCGTGATTTCCGGCAGGGTCAGCGTGCCTGTGTAAACCACGGTGGCTGATTTGAGGGAACCGCTGCCCAGCTTGCCGTTACCGCCCATGTCATAGGTAACGGTTTTCAGCGCGTCAGTCCCCAAAGCATTAGAGTTCAGAATTTCAAGGGCGGGCCGGAAGCCGCAGGCACCATCAGAGCTGACGGAGCCGTAGGAGCTGCTACTGGCACGGCGTATCCAATTGCGCGCGTATGAACCCCCACGGGAAGCGCGGGACCAGCTGTACGAAGATGTATCCTGCCCCCAAGAAGAAATGGTACTGCAATTTTTAATGTAATCGCCTTTATTCACAATCTGATCCCACTCATTGGTTTCAGGCAATCCTCTCACGTTGCCGCTACCGATACCGTATTTATAGTTAGAACTCCCTCCCTGTGACAGGGAACGCAAAGTATAATCAACATCCCCGGACTCGTAGCCCTTGCCAAAGACAAGATTATAATTATTAAGACGATCCCAAGTCATCATCTCAGTAACAACATAGTTTGACACAAACAGACTGCGGTCAGATGTCGTTGCATTATCAGAAGCGTCACTATCTTCAATGGAGTTTTCGTCTAACGAATAGGCATTCACCGTACCCGCATAGGTAAAGGGCACCCATTGCAGGTTCGCGTCCGGCAGGGCCGTGTTTTTTGTACCCAGCACATTCGCTCCCGACAGGTCGAAGTAATAGGTTTCGCCGACGGCGAGGTCAAACTGTTCTTCCGGGGCGGTCGATGCGTCAACGGTCACATCTATATTGAGTTCCAATGAAATGCTATTCGGATTACTAACACCATCCGGCAGAGTGACCGTTCCCGCCACCGTAAAGGTCTGCGCGGCGGTGTCTAATGGGGAATAAGCGCTTGCTGCCACATCCCAATCCACATCCGCCTGCACATCACCGTTATTGGTCATAAGCGTAACCTTTGCAGGCAGCCCCAGCGCAGACGCATTTTTTTCTGTTCCATAGGCTACCCCTGTAATGTCAGTCGGCGCGGTAATGCTGACCAGCGTAACATTTACGGTGAAGGAGAGTTGCACCGTCAGGTAAATGCCATTGTCCCCGGTAATGGTCAGTGTATCGGTATAGTCCCCCACAGTCAGCCCCGTCTTAGGACGCACGCTCAATATGACTGTATTGCCGGCAGCAACGCCGTCGCCAGAAAGCGCCGTGCTTATTTCAAAGGCAGAGCCGTCATTCAGCGATGCCGTTAATCCGCTTATGTCACCTGTTCCCGTATTTTCGATGGTGAACACTTGTGCCGTCTGCTCACCGTAGCTCTCCGTTGCCGCCGTAAAAGTCTTGTTGTTGGGGGTGACGGTTGCAATATGCGACGAGCTTTTAAACTCGGCGGTAAGTGTCGCGCCATCTGTCAGCATATCAAGCGCTGCGCCCGGTGCATAAAAATTCGTGCCGTCATACCAGCCCAGCGTGCCTGTGCCTGTCTTGGTCACGTTGAATCCGTTTTCCGGCGTGATTTCCGGCAGGGTCAGCGTGCCTGTGTAAACCACAGTGGCTGATTTGAGGGAACCACTGCCCAGCTTGCCGTTACCGCCCATGTCATAGGTAACGGTTTTCAGCGCGTCAGTCCCCAAAGCATTAGAGTTCAGAATTTCAAGGGTGGGTCGGAAGCCGCGGGCATTGCCAGGACCGTAGTAGCCGGCATGATCGCATTCATCCCAATCGCGCACGTTCGAACCCCCACGGGAAGCGCGGAAATGGGATTCTCCGGATTTTGTATCCTGTCCAAAAGAACGAATATCACTGTAATTTTTAATGTAATTGCCTTTATTCAAAAGCTGATCCCATTCGTTGGTCAGCGGTATTCCTCTCTCGTCGCTGCCGGATTCACCGTTAGAGCTACTTCCCTGTGACAGGGAACGCAAGGTATAATCAACCCCCCAGGACTTGTAGGTCTTGCCAAAGATAAGCCCTTGGGTGTTAAGCTCATCCCACGATACCGTATGGGTTATATTAAAATCCGCAATAAACAGTCTGTGATCATATGGTGTTGCATTTATAGACGCGTTTATATTTCCGCTGGCGCTTTCGTCCAGCGAATAGGCATTCACCGTACCTGCATAGGTAAATGGCACCCATTGCAGGCTTTCATCCGGCAAGGGTATATCATAATGCTTACCCGGCACATTCTCTTTCGACAGGTTGAAGTAATAGGTTTCGCCGAGGGTGAGGTCAGACTGTTCTTGTGGTGTTTCCGCTGCCGCTGTAATCGGCAGCATACCCAGCACCATGACCACGGACAGCGCCCACGCCAGTATGCGCCGGGGTCCTTTATTTTTACGCATCTTTTTCATTCCTCCTGATTTTATTTCTTAATCATCTCAAAAACTTCGCCGGCGGACAGCTCCACCTTGCTGCCCCAGCGGATTACCGTGCCGTCCGTTTCCGCCTGGTTGAAGAACGCCTCGTCACGGAGCAAACCGAAGCGGATGGTTTCAAGCTTCGACTTTAAATTAAGCGTGATGCTGCTGCCGTTTGTCAATAACATCTCAAGCTGATAATTCTCTTTTGGTTTCACTTCTTTGATTTCTGCCATATCATCACTCCCTGTCAATAAAAAAAATAACCACTATACAAATAGTACAGTGATTATCTTCTGTTTGTATACTACCCATCGGGTAGTTTTTTAGATATTTTTTTAGTCGTTTATGGTTTCAAAATATTGTCCAAGCAATGCACGGCTATTGATCGACAGTTTGGAAAAAACAGTTTTAAGCGTAAATTTCACCGTGTTTTGTGAAATAAAAAGCTTGTTCGCAATCTCCTTATTTGTCAACCCTTCTGCGGCCAAGCGGGCAATCTCCGTTTCCCTGTCTGTAAGCTCCCGGTTATATTCAGGAAAGTATTTTTGTTTAATTTTTTCTTTTGCATCATAGTAGATTTCATACAACTTTAGAATTTTTTTTGCTTTCTCTTTATAAACTCCCTGTTCAGATAGCTCCCTAATAAGGGGCTCTATATAATCGCCGTTTTCCACAAAGGGCATATAGAGTTTATCCGGCATGGCTATCTCCATGGCTTTTTTTAGGCTTTCCAGTGCCTCGGTATCCCTGTGGATTTTCCAGTTTGCCGCCGTCATATAGATGTATGTATAGATAATGCCAATTAGATTGGGATAAAATGATGCTGTTTCCAGAAAGTACTCCGCACTGCCCAAAAGCTCGGTATATTGTTCATTAATCAATAAGACCCTGCCGTAGATAATATGAAACATACCAAACGAAGCGTGCAGCAGCCAGATGTCTCCCCTTTCGGGACGGGCCAGACTTTCTGGCATTTTATATTTCTGATCAAGCTGAGCATAAAAGCTCATTTCGCATAACTCCACCTTATGTAGATACTGATATTCAACCCTAGCCGACATCTCCTCGCGCATCCCCGCCAGAACTTGAAACATATGCACAAAATCGCCCTTCATCCAATCAACACGCATTTGCAGGAACATAGCATCAAGTACTATCCCCCACTGTCCGGTAGGCTGAGCTTTATGAAGTGCCTTATTCAGCGCAATCTCCGAACTAATGAAATCGCCTGTATTGTAACACCATTCTGCTTCCATCACGTATTCACCGCCGCTACTATGGCCATCGGTCAAACGACGATAACACGGCAAACCATTTTTTAAATCCGCCAGATTCTCCTGAAGCTTTCCACTTTCCCTATAGTACAGATATAAGACAGAAGGAGAGCCGTGTGTCCAGTCCACATCAACATTAAAAATAGAGGTAGATCTGCCCAGAAGTTGCCAGGCTGTTTCAAAATGGGAAGCCATTTTTTTAATATCATTAAATGACGCAATACCCAGCAGGATTTGTAGCTCACCGAAAAGTTCTCGGCGCTGCAAATCATTGAGGCTATCGTCCCTTTTAATGTTTTCAGACACTTCTCCACAAACCCAACCAAACACCTGAAACTCATTGTGAAGAATCAAATGAATAGAGAGTATCAACAATGCGTAATGATACCGGCTTTTGATTTCTGCCGGACATTCTTCCAAGTACTTTCGCAGCGTTTTCATGTTCTGCCGCGTAAAAGTTTTAGCCTTCTCTTCCTCTATAGACATCAGAATGCTTTCAAAATCTCCGCAGACGTACCAGAACTGTCTGGCAGCAGTATATTCACGGTTTTCAAAATACCATTTCCCCGCCTTCAGATACAGAGCATTTTTAAAAACCAGACCTCTGTTTTCCATAACCTCAAGGAGATATTCTCTGAATAAACTGTGCATCTGATAGGTTTTGAAACGGCTGTCGTAGCTGACAAAAGCATTTTTCCCAACAATAATAGCAAGCATTTTAGCGACGTTTTTGTCTTCACATATGAACGCTGCCTGCCGCTGCGAAAATTTATCAAATATAGATAGTTTTACACTAAACTCTTTTAAATCGTCGGACAATGGGTCAAAAACTGTTTTTTCAATCAGCTTATATATGCTGTCAGGTAGCTGAAGCATGCCATCTTCAATGAAGCTGAGCAACATGAGATACAACGCACTAATCCAACCCTCCGTCGTCGAATAAAGCTGCTTGGCCTGCGTTTCGCTGATAGACACACCACATGTCTTGTAATATTCCATGATGTCTTCCGAGTTCAGCTCAAAGTTTTCCTGTGTAATATGATACAGCAGGCCTTTAAGAGATAATTCTTCTAACCTTTGGAATTTAGTATAACGTTGAGTCAGCACGATATGAAGATTTTTAACCTCATTTTCAATCAGTGCCGTCAAAAATTTATCTATTTCTAAACTGTCTAAAAGATGGTAGTCGTCGATAACCAAAACGCATTTCCGGGAGAACTCAATAGTCCCCAGCAGCTTCAATGCCTCTCGTATAGACACTGCGTCGTTAGGTAGTCCAAGATGAATAAAACTTCTGTTCAAGTCATCCTTCAGCTCTCCGAACAGCTCCGCGAACGAATCCCAAAAATTATCTGTTGAGTTATCATATACTTTTAGCCACAGTATGTCTGCATCTAAACCATTTAGGACATGCTTAACCGCCGTAGTTTTCCCGTAACCCATTGGTGCTTCCACAATTGTTAGAGGGTAATCCCAAATACCTTCCAATAACTTCAGCAGACGGGGCGTAAAATATAAATTTTTCGTCTTGCATTTTATTGTACTCAGGGAACACCACGCCCTTCTAATCTTGTTTTCAAGTTTATAATACTAATTGTACCATAAATTAATCTGCTTTGCAGATTTTAAATTTACAATAGCTAGACTTTTAAATACATCTCTTTACTCCCCATAAAAAATCGTAAAATTTGATTCCTCATTGTGTCTAAAACCTAATGTTAGATGAGTTATGCATTATTGAAACGAAGATTATGGATACAATTTCCAAAGCTTAGTCTCTTAATGTTAAATTTTTTCTTGAAATTTGCAAAAATTAGTATAATATCTAAATTATTTTATAATATTTCAAAGCATCCTTAATTGTATCAACCTATAATCCTCAGCTTTTTCAGCAATCTTGCCCACTGGTATTTTCCCATCTCCCTCACCAAACTCCACATTTACGTTGATATGTGTGTCGGCATTTTTGTGGGAAAGAAGTACAACCGTCTCAACGTGAAACGATAGCATCAGATTAATATCTGGTATGTGTTTTGCTATTTTTCGTTCGCGGAAACATGTCCACGGTATATTCGAAGTTCAACGTGATCCTGTGGATATACAAATTCCTGCTAAGTCCATACGATGAGGAATTGCTTCACCGTCAGCACCAGTAAAAGAAAGGCAAACAGTCAGGGAAGTGTATTATCTCCACCATTGCGTGCAAACGGAATATGCGCATCAGATAGAGCACTAAGTAGCCGCTGGATATGCTCAATTCTCAAGACAAACATTGTATATTTTACAATTCTTAAATCCACGACTTACATAATTTTTTGTATTTCCGAATATTACAATTACATCGCAACCCAATGCAACTGCCTAACGCATCCAATATCTTGAATTATTAACTATCAAAAACAACGAAGCTATATTTAAAACTAAAACAATATAATCATATAGTCCCATCTGATCAGTTAACGTCAAAATAAGATTTAATGCAACAAATCCCATGACCGCTGATTTAAAGAAGCGATTACGGTTATACACCAATGTACTGACTAAAAATACAAGCCCGTTTCCTAACATAAGCATAGCTATATAGGGATTTTGTAAATGATTAATGAGTACAAATACACTCCATGCAATCCATAAAACTCCCTGCACTGCCATCAATATAATAAATACATTTTTAGCTGCTTTCATCATTACAACCTTTCTAATAACAATAATATGTATGGGGAAATAGATAATGAGTGCAGGCAATAGTGCAAAAAGACACGATTAAAACAGCACCTGCGGTCAAATCCTTCGCCTTCTTTGCGAGTGGATTTTTCTTTTGTGTTACTAAATCAACACATGCTTCAATTTCTGAATTAATAAGTCCAGACAAGAGCACACAGCCATAGCAAAGGAGAACAATGATAAGTAGTCAAAACCAAAAGATCATCGGATGTTTAGCTGAGAAACCTCCGATAAAAAAGATTCATATCCCTAAGATTGTAAATACTTCTTCACTTTCGAATACATTCTTTACCCAAGCTGCAGCTTCAGTAAGGGCTGTTTTTATTTCGGTATCCATTTGCGATGCATAATCAAGTATAGCTTCCCATTGGGATTGATTAACTTGTGTTTCTCCATATCGATCATAGTCAGGAAGAACTGCGGCAAATGCTTGATATAGACTTAACTCTTCAAGAATATCATCGTGCAAGAGTATTGAATCTGATTTCCAGAAGGTTTTATGGTCCCATTTTCCTTTGTAAAATTCATGGTAACATGTTCCCACACGATTACTTACAGAACAAAAATATTTCAATAACGCACCTCGCAAAATATAAATAAATCCCTTTTCAAAACCTACTTCTTCGAACGGTTGTCCTCTCAATAAATAATTCCCGATTAGGCTATTTTGTTTTTTCACTGCTTTGAACTATATTTATTACTTTTTCTTCGGCTTCCTTCTTCGCTCCCTATAACATTGCTTCGATGCTGTTTTTCGATCTGCACCGCTTGGAATGTTTCCTTTCCGGTAGGGGACTTGATCCCCAGTCGTTCCAGTTCCTTCACAATACATAAAACACTCTTGCCCTGAAGATAGAGATTAAATATCATACGGACATTTTTTGCTTCTTTCTCATCAATAGCCAGATTACCATCTTCATTATTGTAATACCCATAGCATTTTCTATTGTATAGCGTTGAAGTGCCTTGTGCGGCACGCTGTTTGATACCCCACTTTATATTGTCGCTGCGTGATTCATCCTCTGCTTGAGCAATTACCTCTATTATTGAAATCATTAAGTCATTATCTGTATCGGCTGTATCAAGTACTTCCTGTTCTAATATGACCCGTACGCCGAGAACCCTTAGCTGATTCAATGCATCAAGAATCTCTACTGTATCTCTGCCAAATCTGCTTATGCTCCTGGTCAGAATAATCTCTATATCACGCGATTTACAATCCTGCAGCATACGTAAAAATTCTTTACGAGAAGAACCTGTCTTGCTTGAAGCAATATCTATTGTTTTTGCGATGGTTTTGCCTTCGGTATATTCTCCGGAACAAGGGAGATAAAGCACATTGTTCCAATATACACCCGCACCCCTGCGCTCACCACTATGATCGAAAACAATAACACCCTTAGCAATTATTAATGCGAAAACTTTTTTACGCCTACATCAAACCTAACCACACAACCCCGACAAAATCAAAAAACATCTAAATCGACCACTCGCAAACACCCAACATCTAAATCGCTCTGTCACTGGGTTTAATCCTTGTTTTGATATGTTCCCAAGAAGCCAAAAAATCAAGTATTTCACACTTCAGCTTTCCACTCCATAATCACACAAAAGGCTTATATCAAGCCTTTTCAGATACCCCATTCTAAACCCTTGACATCAATACTACCGTCTCCACGTGCCTTGAGTAGACAAAAATGATGTCGTTAAGGCATAGTTGTACCTTGATGGACGGTAAACCTAAGAAAACTTTGATTTAAAATTGCTACATTCGTATTTTTATATCCAAAGCATCATTATATTTGTCTTGCACAATTGTAGCTGTAATCCTATCAATCAGTAAAAATCGAACGCAATAAAAACTTTTAAACATCTTGTGGTTCGAGTACTGAACAATTTTTTTTAATACATCTGACAATATTATTCATCACCGATTCAATCTTTATAAATGACCTTATCAAGTCCCAACGATTTCTAACACTAAATAAACAAGCATGTATTTGACACTACTTCCCCATGCTTTACGACTTATATATTTCAGGGCGATTTAACAGTCTGCAGCTGGTCAATCTGTATCATAGGAATTACACCTCCTCCGGGATCTCCGCAGGCTGCCCCCATTGTGATGTCTGTGGCTGAGCAGAAGTATCATTATAGGCTGATGAGGTCATTGCAATACAATTCACCATAAAATGTTTCAAGGTCAGATAGGTACCGCTCCCACCTTACTTACTGCTTTTATAAATTCAGAGAAAAAATCCATTTACATGGATCATATATTTTCTTTAATTCTGTTTTTGCAGGAGTTCTTTGCGCCTCTACCTTCGTTGCTTTTCCGGTTAAAGCACATCAGTTTGAATATAGCATTTTGCGAGCAATTCATCTTATTTGCAACTTCCCTTTGAGAATATATTTCTATTGCAATCAATGTCAGTAGTTCAATAAAAGTACGCCCACTTACATAAAGATTAGAAAATATATTGTGAATCTTTACTAATGTAATTTGTCCACCATTTTCATATCTAGACTCGCAAACGAATCATCACATAATAAAACACTTCTCTAGGGTATAGAGGCCAATAGCAGCATTTTACCTCTTTAAGTCATCAATAAAAAATTTGATAAAACGTTCCTTTGATTCTGAGGTTGCCGGAAGTATAGAAGTTGCAATAATAGTTGCAAATTGTGCAATGATGAAAAAATAAGATATGAATGTAAATTTCAGTGAATTACTTTCATCTCCACATATTTGAAATGATATATAGCGGATAAATAATACTACTCCAGCAAGTGGATCTATAGCATATCTTCTTAGGTATAGAAATGGTAAAATAAACCAATTAAAATTATCACCGTACTTAGAATACAGCCCCTTTAACATTGACCATTACCCCCCATAATAATATTCCCTGTTTTTCATTTTCTACCTATGCCATCTATATTTTTGCCAATTTTAAGGGGCAGAAATCGCCATTTTTTCACTCGATTTTCGCCCCATTTTTCCTTAAAATCCACAATAAATTGTGATTCAATTTTCCTTATTCTTCAATGCTTTTGGTACGTTCCAACAAACAAACGACCTCTGTATGCCTTGAGTAGACAATAATGATGTCGTTAAGACCCACTGGTTCCTTGGCGGAGGGGTATCTCTTTAAGAAAACACCTACAAATCTTGAGATTTGATTTTTAAAATTTCAAGGTTTGCGTCCAACCTCTTGTTCTACTTAAGCCACAGTAGTCATGCACAATCTTATCAAAAGTAAAATTGTACGCAATAAAACTTTTAAACTATGATGTTCTGATTTAAAGGCTTTATTCTGTGCAATTTATTAAATTGTTAGCTTAAGTCTTTCACAAATGTCATTCCAGAATCGAACTTAATTTCTATTCGCTTGGTATTCAATGCAGTGATTGAAGCTACGATATACTTAATCTAATCTGTTCAATGGATTTTGGAGTGATTTCCTTATACCCAAACGCCTTTTTGATTCTAGCGACATCTTGTAACTCCATCGATGATAAGGTGCTTTTATTAGCAGTAAGCAGGGAAGGGAAGATAAGCTATCTACCAACACATCATACACCAACTCTTCTTTCAAATTGCAACCAGTACTACACCTGAACTTCATAGCTGTTTTCTTGCTGTTCAAAGCGTGTGCTTACCCTGCAATAGGCGCCAACCTTGAGTTACTTTTGCTCCACTCTTACGTAGACTAACTATTAAAAGTCAAGTCACAAAATGAAAATCTTGAATGAATTGTGGAAGCGTATTTCTGGCAAAACGGAATCTTGATAATTGCATAGCAAAATAAGCACCCTAGAAAGCTGCTCCCAAATTGCTATAGGTATAACGATTATGCCTGGCTAGCGAAGGGCTGATTTGTTTTCACAAGGTGAAAGATTACCCGCGTCAATTTCTTGGCCGCATGGGAAACAGCCACGTTGTAGGCTTTGCCTTCAGCACGCTTTTTGGCGAGGTACTGACCGAAACCCTTATCCCAATGGCAGACATATTTTGTAGCATTAAAGAGTGCGTAGCGCAGATATTTAGAGCCACGTTTCACCATTTTCGAATGTGTGGATGTCAGTTGTCCTGACTGATAAACGGAAGGTTCCAAGCCGGCAAAGGCAAGCACTTTCTCCGCCGAATTGAAATTACTGAAGTTTTCTGTTTCGGCAATGATAATAGCAGCCATGCGATATGAAATTCCGGGAATTGTCATAATCGGACTGTGAAGTGCGTCTACAATTGGGTTGATTTTCGCTTCGATCTGCTTGATCTGATCTTCCATCATTCGAATCATCTGGATGGTTTGCTGTAGTTCTAAGGATTTCACGTCGCTGTAGGAACCGATGGAATCTTTGGCCGCATTCCGGATCTCAACGGCTTTTTCCTTTGCGTAGCGGCCCTTGGATGATGCAGAAAGAAGATTGGACAGTCTTGTAAGGTGACATTGGGATATTGCCCCTGCATTTGGCAGTTCCGAAAGTAAAGAGTATGTAGAAGCCATATGCAGCGACGGAACCAACTTTTCCAATTCAGGAAAAAGGATGACGCAGAGCCTTGCGTAAGAGGTCTTGAGCCTTGCACAGTCCTGTACCAGAGAGAATCGGTATCTGGTTAGTGACTTAAGCTCACGAACGTGGTAAGATGACTGTGAGTAGGGCTTCAAGCTTTCTGTCCTAAGCATAGTCACAATTGAGTGGGCATCGACCCGATCCGTTTTCGTTTTTCTAAGACTAAGACTTTTTCTGTAAAGATTGGTATGTAGCGGATTGATTACCGTGGTGGTAAGACCGCTGGAAATCAAAAACTCTAAGAGATTATCGCTGTAGTGACCAGTGGCTTCCAGCCCTACTTTCATTTTAGATGAATCACTCCCGCATGTCTTGAGATTGGTAAGCAATTCACCAAACCCCTGTTTGTTGTTGGGAATGGTGAATGTCTGGAAAAGGATCATCCCATCTGAATCAACGATGAGGCAATCGTGCTTGTCCTTGGCAACATCAATGCCGGCATAAATCATAGCAGTTCCTCCCTGGGTTTAAAATTGACACTGTTTTCTTCCACAGACCTGTTTGCCGACTGTAACCTCGTTCTAAATGAAACGTCATGCGTTATCTAACTAATTACCATTAAAGCAAACGGCTGTGGTTATAGCCTACGTGAAAACGTCATGCGTTAAGCGTCAAAAACTAATCCACAGCGTCTGTAAACAGTATAGTACATATTCCGAGAAACAGAATGAGAAGAGTACTATAACTTAATAATACGAAGCGTCAAATATGCCTTGCGAACAACTAAATCAAATCAGGTTCGTCGATACCAAAAAAATCACAAAGCGCATTGTTGATCATAATTCTGAAATCTTCATCGGATATATTCCTGTATTCCGCGAAATCCACAGCAGCATCAATCGTGTTGGCAAATCTTCGAGCTAAACGCGGATGCTCTTTTTCCATTTCGGGGAAATGCTCGATAACATAAGCCGAATAGTCCAGATCGAATTCAAACCGTGACATTTTCCCATCAACAAAATCAGAAACAAAATTCAGCATAAACGCCATGTGTTTTTTTACCTTCATCAATTTTCCTCCCATGCATATTCTCCGGTATTTGTTTCTTTCGGCTTTGGTGAGAACACTTTCTGCGGCAGCGCACCGCTTCCGGGAAGGAGGTCATTTATGGATGAAACATAGCCGGGTTTTCCGAGATTCGGCATATTCTTTAGAATCCAGGATAGATACTCAAATGGGCTCAAACCATTTTCCTTTGCTGTCACAATCAGGCTGTAATAAATTGCGCTGGCCTTGGCACCGTTTGGCGTGCCCGCAAAAATCCAGTTCTTGCGGCCTATGACAAACGGCTTGATGCTACGTTCTGCACGGTTATTTGAAATTTCCAAGCGTCCATCCAGCAAATACCGTTCAAGGTACTTCCGCTGGGACTTTGCATAATGTATCGCCTTACCAAGAAGGGTGCCCGGCAGCACACTTAAGCTGTCAATCCAGCAGAAGAATTCGTTCATCAGCGGCCTTGAGAGAAGCTCCCGCTCTTCGATCCGTTTTTCAGGGGTCATCAAAGCGAACTGTTTCTCAAAATGAAATAGTTTGTCGCAATAGCCCACTCCTTTTGCCGCATTGGAAGTCGTTCTGCTTTCTTTCGGCAAAGTTTTCATCGCATCAAACAGTTTTCTTCGCAGATGAGCAAGGCAGCCGACAACTGTAATGTTCTTAGGTAGATTATGGTACCCATCGTATCCATCTGTGTGGAGATATCCCGAAAAACCTTTTAGGAATTCTTCTGGATGGACACGTTTCCGATCCGGCTGGTACTCGTACAGCACGATTTGTTGCTTTGCTTCTCCGCTTGTCCTGTACAGCCACATATAGCTCTTTGACTGGGCCGCCTTTTCCGGCTCTTTTAAAACCTGCAAGGTGGTTTCATCTGCATGAAGCACTTCGTGCTCGCACAATCTGTGCTTCATCTCCTCATATATGGGCAAGAGCCAGTCTTCCGAGATTTTGATCAGCCAATTTGACATGGTTTGCCGTGAAAGCAGAATCCCGGAAAGCTCCCATTCCTTTTCTTGACGATAAAGGGGCGATGCCATCATGAATTTCTGTACTGCAATGTGGGCAACCGCTTCAGGAGAAGCGAACCCTCCCTTTATGACAGGCTCCGGCATATCAGCCTTTATCACAGGAACATGATCAGATGTATTTTCACAGTTTCTGCAAGAATATACGGATCGAACATGGCGCACAATGACTGCCTTTGCAGGGATAATTTTAAGTTCTTCACGTGTCTCTTTGCCCATGGAGTGCAATTCGCCGCCGCATTCTGTACAGATGCGCTCATCCTCCGGAAGCGTATGCTCAATAATCTCCACCGGAATATCCTCGGGCAACCGATCTGTTGTCAGGCGGGTTTTCTTTCGGTAATGCGCCTTGACTTCGGAAATCTCCGGTTCAGGCATGTCCTGATCAAAAGCCGCCTCTGCTTCGTTGAAAAGGTTCAACTGGTCAGGATTGCTCTGCTCGCTTGCTGCACCGTATTGATTATGCCTTAAAAGGCGAAACTGCTCCATCAGCCACTGATTTTGCTGCTCTAGTTCCGTGATTCTTCTGTCCTTTTCTTCAATTATGTTAAGCAGTTCTGCTGCCGGAATTTCTTGCGTTTTCATAAGATAATTTTATCATAAAAACCCTAAAATTTTAAGGTTGACGGCAATTTCAGAACGTGTTTTAGCAAAACTTCTTTACGAAATCTGCCTTTCAAAAACCTCCTTCCGGCGCAGCTTCTTTTCCAGCCTGGCACCGTCGATCAAACAGGACAATTCTTTCGGTTCAAGAATCATGGTACCTGATTCTCCTTCCGTTGGCCAGCGGAAGTGTCCACGCTCCAGTCGCTTGAAATGAAGCCAAAATCCGTCTCCGTCCCATTCCAAAAGTTTCAACCGATCCCTTTTTCTATTGCAGAATACAAACAGTGCATCTGTAAACGGATCTAGAGAAAAGACCTCCTGAACCACACTCATCAGTCCATTGATGGATTTCCTCATATCCGTATGCCCGCAGCAAAGATATACAGGTTTTTCATCCCACCGCATCATATCGACCTCAATGTGCAACAGACTTTTTTTAGAAGTTCGTGGTCTGTCGCGGCTGTAACGGTGATGCAACAGCCACTGATTTCTATCTCCAAAGAATTTGAAGACTTCGATACTTGTTTCGATGTAAGCTGCATCCAGCCATTCGGCACATTGATTTCGTGCACCTCTGTTTTGGCAAGCTCTGTGCAAGCCGCTTCTCGTAGCTTCTTTTGCCAGTAGAAATATGTATTTCTATTGATTCCTGTCATATCGCAATAATCCTTGATGGTCTGACCACTGTCAGCGCGCTCTCGCATCACTTGACCCCATTGGGCAAGCCGATACTCTTTTGCAGTATTTTTTGTGTCCATACTATCACTCCCGTTTCAAGTTGAAAAAGTTTGCTTACTTTTTCAACTGTATTAATACTGTGATTGTACAGCTTTTTCAACTCGAGTTACAGGTGATGGTCTACTTGACGCTTACCTTTAAAATTGTATTTATGGCATTATAATTGTTGCATTTGCTGAGATTGATTCTGTTCTGGCATAAGAGAAATATATCTATCCATCTGTATTTCTTCCAATTCGGCAAGTATATTTGAAAAACCATCTAGAATACCTTCTGTTGCATATTTGTCTAATGCATTATAATAATCCAAACGATTTTTTTTGCTATAGAAACTGGCAAAAGTCCACAGCTCATCAGTTGATAGTTCATAATAAGTCTAGATGTCCCATTGCCATCTTGAAACGGATCACACTCTTATTTTCTACACTTAGTATTCGAGTAATATATATCTATAATAACAATAACTAAAACAACACTAATAAATATTATAGCAAAAGGTAGCATTTGATTTTCATCCATAATTCCACTCTCCACTTTATAGCCTAAATACGCCATAATAAAAAGTAAAACTGCTATAACAAGTAAAGTGATACCCATCATTCTGCATAATTTCTTCTTATCATACTGCTCCTTTTCTTTTGCTGACGCTGTATTATACCCTGCAATCATCCAACTTCCCTTTCCGAAAAACATAAAAATCGCTATTATTAAAAATATGCAAGCTAATACAATTATAAATATTACTGAACTCATACTACATCACCTTTCCATATGCCTTATTTTTCAACGCTTTTGCCACGTTCCAACAAGCAAACTACCTCCACGTGCCTTGAGTAGACAATAATGATGTCAGATGTACCTAGTGGTTTCTTGGCGGACTCCTTTTCTTCAAAAGCTATTATATAGAACCAATTTGGAATTTTATTTCACTATAAGAAAATAAACTATAGATACTAGATTTGCACCTACAAATCTGTAAACCATTTCTATTTGTTTATTATTGCGTAATGTAGTTTTCTCTATGAAAACTGTGATTAATTCATGCAAATACTGATAAGATTATTGTAAAGTGTATTTAGTTCTACATCCGTAAATTCCTCTCCCTCAAATACAACCTTGCAAATATCGGAGATTTCGGTAAAATGCTTATCTGCAATTTTGCTATTAATATCTCCAAGAATTTTTATAATTTCATCTTTATATTTTTTTTCAATACTATTAAAATACTTCGCATCCTGATTGTCGATTAGCACTTGTCGAGATTTTGAGAGTGCCCACAAAAGTTCGCCTACACGGTCAACATTTTCGTATCCTGTAACAGCAGGTCTTTCAACATCATACCCATTGGCAAAACAGTTCACCATCTGTGATGTAACCTCTACAGGAAAAGGTGGAGTCAATTCATTTATCAAAGACTCATCTTCATTTTCAACAGCTTGTTTTAGTGTCTCAAAAAATCTCTTTGGAATCTTTAACCCATTAGGATTTAAGATATTGGGTTTGTTGCAACATAAGAGAATCAAATAATCATATTCTAATTCGGCAAAAGGAGTGCATAGATACAAGAGATGCAAAAGTTTATCACCATCTGTTATATCAAAATTATTCGCAATAATTGGATAGTGATTTAGTATTCCATCAAAGAAATAACATGTAGGGAAAACAACGGAATATGTAGCTGATAAATCACTTAGCGCCTCTATGGTTTTTATAAGTTTATCTTTATAATTGCTCTCATACCATGTGGTAATTTGATATTTATTAAAGTATTTACTCGGTCTGTGTTCATTAAAATATAGACATGAAATTATAAGGCGTTGATACACTTCCTCCTCATTTTTGCATAACTCTTGATGCTCTTCCATTAGCAATTGTTGTTCTATGCAAATCACATTAAAGTATACTTGCATTTTCCTTAAAGACGACAATGTCTGACGTAAATTTATTAATGCTAATCGAGATTTCTCGTTATCTCTGCTCAAAAATCCAACTAATTGATCATAGAAATTTTGTATGCTTTGAAAAAAGTTGGTTTTGATTTTACTTAATCCCTCTGGAAGATTTGCTTTTTCATCGAAAGGCCTATCTTCGTAAGGATATTTATACTCTCTAATCAGCTTTTTATTCAATTCTTCCCTAAGTTCATCTATTTCATCTGCAAGTTTGCCTAATTGTTTTTGCTCCAGCAGTCTATAAATGCACACAACAATTTTTTTGGACAAATTTACAATATTAGTTCTAATACAAAACCAATGCTCTAGCCATTCATAAATGCTATCGCATTCATAATTGCTAAGAATTGTTTTGCTCCAAAGGGATGTAAATTCTTGATGAAACATAATTACAATATTTCTGATTGGCATAGTCTTATGTGCATCATTAGGAATTTCATATCCAGACAGTACATCTATCACTGGTTTAATAGCATCAGCACAATAAGTATCAAAAATAGGAAGCATTTTGCATATGGTTTTTAATCTTGCCACACTCTCGTCATTGCCTTTATTGATTTCGCTTGCAAAGAGAATATAATTTACATGGATTTCATCTCTTTTCTTGTTAACATATATTTGTAGTGATTCAGTTTCATTCCTTAGATATGCTAAAATACAATCTAAGTTTTCATTAACATATGCCATGTAGCTTTCTCTATTTCCACAAAAACAAGTATACATAATAGTTGATATAGCATCCATGGAATAACTGTTACAGCGTTCCCAAAGCAATTTTAGGGAAATGTTATTTGATAAATTAAAAGAAGTATCAATGTTGATGAGCCAATAAATAATTGTAGCATATGAAGTAATATCTGATGTAATATTAAAGACTTCATCATTTTTAAAGCGTTCATGTAGAGCTTTACACAAAAAGTAGATGTCTGTTTTTGATAACTCTATTTTAGGTGTAGTATTTCTAAGGTTGCATAGATATTCTATATTCTTGTTAGCAGGCATTATTTTTTGCATATCGTCTAAAGTGTTTAGGGAGGTGTCTATCTCCTCAAATTTAGTAAATGGATTTAATTCCATATCTAAAATGAATAAACCACCATGTTCGTTTGCATCATCATAAATACTCTGATTTGCAAGGTAATATTGCATAACGCTACCAGAAAATATACCACGCAAAGCATCAACATATGGCTTCAAATTGTTTTTATCCCATATCACTTCAACTAATTGTACGTAGAAATTTTCTTTATTACTTATTAACTTTGGAAGACAAGAAAATAGCTTGGCATAATAAGTATAATCTGCAATATTTATAACTTGCAATGCAGTAGTTTCTAACTCAATAAATTCATGTAGCTTATCAACGATGTGCTGTGAGCGAACTGGATGTAATCCTTCTATATATTTGTCCGTACTATCAATGTGAATTAAAAATTCATTTTCAATGCTCTTTAGCAGTTCTCCATAATCTTGAGAGGTTGTTTCTGTTAAACTACCAATGAGTTTATTTGCAGAAAGTTTAATTCCGCATATGTCCGCGAAACAAATCTTGCGAAGAATTTCGCACTTAATTTTACCAGAATTTGTACCACTAATTTGGATGATTTGATTATTGATTCGCTCAGATAGCATTTCTCCATGAGTAAGTAAATAAACATATTCAATCAGTAATTTCTTTTTTTCAACAATTCTAAACGATTTTCGCCAATCTGTAATTGAGGGGTGCAATTTACCTGTTTGACTAAGCACTTTAAAAATATCCTGTGCTTCTTCTTCACCAAGAAACAATTTAACTACTTGTAAGGATTTAACGCTACTTAAATCTCCACTATAATTATACCAATCATCTTCTCTGGTTGTTATAACTAATCTGTAATGATATGCTACTTCATCTTGTAGAAGTTGGGCTAATCTATTCCACTCACTAAGTTGAGAATCTAGATTATCAATAATAATTATTGGTTTTTCTCCCATTTTTACTCTCGTGGCAAAATAAGAAACTATATTGCTCAACTCTTTATGGTCATTACACCATAAGAGCTGATAAATTGTATATTGCTCTTGCAAGTCATATGCAACTTTAAGAGCCAAGGTTGTTTTTCCTTGACCGCTCGATGCTTTAATTACAGTCACTCTATTTTCTTCGACAGATATAGCAACTTCCTTTTCCAATAAAGTTCTTCTAACTGGTAAGTGCCGTGCGATATCCTGATAAGAAGGTTTTTTTCCTTCATAATAGCTATAGTCTGTTTCGATGTTGTCGCTAGACTCAAAAACAACTTTTTTTATCCAACTGTGTGCAGGGTTATGTACACCCTTGCTAATGTCATCTTTAATACTTAAAATCAGTGTATTGAGTTCACTTTTATTAATGCTTTTCCTGTGCTCCATTTTTTCTAAACAACAAATTTTGAGACCATTTGCAAATATAGAAATATTGTCAGTTACAATATCGTAAGTGTCTATCAACAGCTTTTCAATTTCTCGAGACAAAGTGCTTTTTTCTATTTTTTCAAAAGAAAGCTTAGAGATAAAGCTATCGTATGAGAAGTCATTCCAATTCCAAAATGGATTTTCTTCTTTTATTCCCCCAATTATCTTTACCCAATATGCATTGGAAGTAGCATCTAACGTCTTATTAATAAGTTTACTTAAATTTCCCTTAGCAACGTTAAAATCATAAACCAATTTAAACTTTCGATTTTTATCAATAAGATAAACTTCTAAATAGTTTTTTAGAACATCTTTTAAAAAACTAGCATCTTGCTTTTGTGTTGAATATTTCAGTTGTATATGGGTATTGCAATTATCCTCATCGATATGATTGATTTTATCTATATCTTCAATTCCCTCTAAATAAAAGACGGTATTCTCATCCATTTCAGACAATATTAGATAACAAGAATATAGAAATTGATAAGTGAACCCTATGAGTGCAATTTGCCCTCCATCCCTTGAAACTTGTAATTCTTGAACAGTCGACTTGGATGTACAAGGATTTATCTTTTTTGCTTTATCTTTTTTCTTCTTTGCCATATGTCTACCAGCTTTCTCCCCGAATATATATTCGAGCTATACTGTAGTTTACTTTATACATACAAATTATAGCATATTTACACAGCAAATAACACTTGAACCTTCATATCCTTTAACTAAAATATACCCATCATAAACTTCAATTCTATCCACCTTACTCTTCACTGCACCTTCATCGAAAGTACCGTTACAAATTAATGCTGTGAGCTGTTCTTTTAACCATTCTTCTTTTAACGTAGGGGATAGGGCACACTCATTTTTACCCTTTTCAATTCTAGTTGCACATCTCCATAAAACTTTGCCGCGTTCCGTTCTTCTACGATAGCATGCACCACAGTCACCACATACTAATAGATTGCCTAGAATGTATTTGCTATTAAATTTGCTCTTTGCTGATTCAGCACTTCCATCATCATTATGTACAATTCTTTCACGACGTTTCATTTCCTGTTGCACTCTATCAAATACATCTTTTGATACAATAGCAGGGTGAGTATCTTCTATATAATATTTTGCCCTCTCACCATGATTCACTTTTCTTTTTTCAGTAAGGTAATCCTCAGTAAAAGTTCTCTGAAACATAGTGCAACCTTTATACTTCTCATTTTTGAGCATCTTTTGGATAACATATGTTGCCCAAATATCTTTACCGGTAGCAGTTTTGATTTTCTGGCTTTCTAAATGCTCTTTTATCTGCTGTAATGTCATGCCATCTAAATACAGAGTAAATATCAACTTCACTATTTCCGCCTGCTCAGGAACAATAATTAAATTGCCGTTTTCACATTTATAACCCATAAAGTTTTTGTACTTAGTAAATATATCTCCGTTTTCAAACTTCCTTTGATATCCCCATTTAATATTCTCACTTAAATTTCTGCTTTCTTCCTGAGCTAAAATACCACTAAGAGTGATTGCAAATTCCGCCTCGTCTTCAATTGAATTTAGATTTTCATTTTCAAAATACATATTAATGCCCCTTTCTTTTAATTTTCTTATAATGATTAATGTATCTAAAACATTCCTAGATAATCTACTGAGAGATTTCGTAAGAATGTAATCAATCTCGCCAGCACAAGCCTTATTTATCATGTTCTCCAAGTTGCAACGACCTTTTTGGCGAAGCCCACTACCATAATCAAAATAAACACCTGCGTATTCCCACTGAGGGTTGCTTTGTATGATGGTTACATAATTAAAAATTTGTAAGTCAATGCTGCTTTGTTGGCTTTCAAATGTTGTGCTAACTCTACAATATGCAGCAACCTTTAAATTTTTAGTTTTTACTTTAGTTGGTTCTATCCTTCTAAGTTTTTTCATATCAATCCCTTTTCTTAAATTATAGATACAAGAAAGCCGTGAGCATTTTTACTCACGGCTTTCACTAATTTTTATTTTATTTTACTTATCAGCTCGTTGCAACAGGGTTACAACCTCACAATGCCCCGTATGCGGAAACATATCCACCGGCTGGGCCTCCCTAAATACATACCCCAGCTCACCTAGCCGCTTCACGTCCCTTGCCAGAGTTGCAGGATCGCAGGATACATAGACGATCCGGTCCGGTCCGGCTTGTGCTACCGCCTCCAGTAGCGTCGGATCGCAGCCTGCCCGGGGTGGATCGAGAATCACCACATCCGCCTGAATTCCCTGCTCTAAAAGTTTAGGCAGCTCCTCTTCAGCCTTGCCGCAGATATACTCTGCATTGACAATTCCGTTGATTACTGCATTTCGATTCGCATCCAGCACCGCTGCTTTCACCGACTCAATACCGATAACCTTTTTGGCTCTCGATGCGCAGTACAGCCCGATGGTACCCACACCACAGTAAAGATCCAGCACCGTCTCCTCACCGGTCAGCGAAGCATATGAAAGCGCCTTATCATAGAGCTTCACCATCTGCACCGGATTGATCTGATAGAAAGACATTGGGGAAATCTCAAAGCTCATTTCTCCGGCCTGCTCTAAGATGGTGGGTTTTCCCGCAAGGGTAATGCAGTCCGCTCCCATGATCTCGGAAGTCTTCTTCTTATTAATATTTAGAATGACGCTCTCCAGAGAGTACTCTATACCTGTCCGAGGATCAGGTGGCAGATCATATATGGCGTCGTCCATCATACCAATCAGCTTTTCACCATTGGGTATCCCCTTGCCGTTGATCACCAGAATCACCATGACCTCACCGGTACCAAAGGCGGTCTTCACGATCAGATGGCGAATCAGTCCCTTTCCCGTCTTTTCATCGTAGGCAGAGATGTGGTCCGTTTTCATAAAGTTTCTCAACACAGCAGCCAGCTTTTCCGCAGGTTCCGACTGGAGCATGCAAGTCTCACAATTCACAATGCGATGACTTTTCGCCTGATAAAAGCCAATCGCTGTTTGGGCCACCGGGAACTGCGCCTTGTTTCTGTATCGTTCCGGTGCTTCCATCCTGATAGTTTCGTGGACAGTCGGATTCTCCAGCCCACCGATTCGAATCAGCTTGTCCTCTACCAGTTTTTTCTTCAGCTTCAACTGATCTTCATAACGCATCGTCTGAAGTGAGCAGCCACCGCACTCGCCAAATCTTGAGCAGGCGGGAGCAATCCGGCCTTCAGATGGTTCCAGTATTTCTGTCAGTCTGCCAAAAGCATAGCTCTTCTTAAGCTTGGTCAGCTCCGCCTTGATTACATCGCCAACAACGGCTCCCTCCACAAATACTGCCAGTCCTTCAATTTTGCCGATTCCCTGGCCATCAGCGCTCATATCGTCTATTTTCAATACGTAATTGTTGCCCTTTTCAATCATTTTTATTGACTCTCTTTCTTTAGTTCAAATTCATTCTTGTGATAATTCAAAAATCCTGCAGCCTGTAGCCTGCCTAACTCCCGGGACATGGCACTGCGGTCCACGCTGAGGTAATCAGCCAGCTCGTTTCTGGTAAACGGGATCTTAAATCTGCTCCTTCCTATCCGTTCCGAATAATCAGATAGATAGGTCATCAGCTTTTCTTTTGTCGTTTTGCAAGATAAAATCCGCATTTTTTCATTCATCATAATGTTCTTGACCGCAATAACCTGCATCATATTCTGAACCAGTGTTCGATGAAAGCCGCATGCGGAACTGCAAGTTCCGATGATCTTGCTGAAAGGTATCCAGACGATTCTGCAGTCGGACGTTGCAATTACGGTTACGGGCACTTCTGCGGAACCCGCCGCTACGTAAGCCTCTGCAAAGAGATCTGCCTTCATAAGTTCAGACAAAATCGCCCGGTTCCCATCAGCATCTTCTCTTGTAATCTGTGCATTTCCATCTATCAGTATGCCTACGGATGTCACTTTGGTACCTGCAAGCAGGATGATATCGTTTTTATTATATTTTCGCTCCGTCGCTCCAAGGCAGCTGAGCATCGCTTCAAGATCCTGCTCCGCAACCCCCTTAAACAATGACGTATTCATCAGTATTTTAATATTATTTTTCAAAAAATCACTCCTCTGTTGCAAATGCAACGATAAATACAAGTTGATTCTACTATAATAAAACCATAAAATCAAACAAAATAAGTGAATTGATATATAGGAGGAACAAAATAATGATGAGAACGATTATAAATATTGATAAGAAAAAATGTAACGGATGTAGTCTTTGCGTCAATGCATGTCATGAAGGTGCGATCTCTATGGTTGATGGGAAAGCCGAACTGATCCGTGATGATTATTGCGACGGTCTGGGAAATTGTCTGCCTGCATGTCCCACAGGTGCCATCACATTCGTAGAAAGAGAAGCGACTGCTTTCGATGAGGCCGCGGTTCAGGAGAATATGAAGAAAAAGCAAGAGGTTGCCTCTTCAAAGCCGCATCAGGAACTTCCCTGTGGCTGCCCCGGAAGTCAATCCAGAATGCTGAAAAGGGAGCACGCTCAGTCAGCAGAACCTTCTGCAGCAGCATATTCTGGTGTGGATACAGCCACCGCATCTCCAACCGCAGCAGGCAATGCTCCGGTTCAACTGATGGAATCACAGCTTCAACAATGGCCGGTACAAATCAAGCTGGTTCCGGTTAATGCACCCTACTTTGAGGGAGCAAATCTGTTGATTGCAGCAGACTGCTCTGCATATGCCTATGCGAATTTTCACAATCAGTTTATGAAAAACAAGATTACCATCATAGGCTGTCCGAAACTGGATGAGGGTGACTACTCAGAAAAGCTTACCGCCATACTGGCAAACAACAATATAAAAAGTGTTACTGTCGTAAGGATGGAAGTCCCATGCTGTGGAGGAATTCAAAATGCAGCAGTAACCGCCCTGAAGAACAGCGGCAAAATGATCCCCTGGCAGGTTGTCACCATTTCAACCACAGGAGAGATTCTTGAATAACAAACAACCCCCTGTTTCTGGCCCTATAAGCGGAAAGCCCTTTTGGATTACAGCCGAACGGGCTTTTTCATCAAATAAGAACTATCGTTTTTTATTGAACCACTTTTTTATTCACCCGCCTTTAGGTTGTCTGACGGTTTCGGTTCTGCTCCCAATTCCTTCATAAAGATGCCTATAACCGTCTCCACTGTCAGCTCCTTGATTCGAGCATCACCCGGGTTTTCATTCAAAAAAAAAGCCATTCCATTGATCGTCATCAGCATAAAATCCGTAAGTGGCTCCATATTTGCAGTTTTACTAAAGATGCCTTTTTCCTCACCGGATTTGATACTCTTAATGAGATGCATTCTGATGTGCTCCTGAAATTCATAAATATACTCTCTGATTTTTTTCCTATAGTTTAAATGGCTCCAGGCTTCTGTGTAAAGTGAGGACTCATGGGAATCGTTCAAGAACTTACAATAACTCTCAATATATGTTCGAATAAAGATGTCCGGCTGTTCTATGTCTTGATGTATCACATCTACAATCTTCTTTCCATTTTCAAACTGATATTGAATACAGCTTTCCAGCAACTCATATTTATCAGCAAAATATTTGTAAATAGCTCCTCTTCTCAAGCCTGCAGATGTTGCGATGGCCTCAAGCGAAATATTGTTAAAACCAAAACGAGCGATACCCTCTTCAGCTTGTTTTAAAAGCAGCATTCTTTCGTCAGGAATCACGATGCCCTTGTCCTTCAGCTGTGTTTTCAATTCTTCCAACAGCACTTCTTTTGTTGGAAAGCTTTCATAAAAGCTGCGCTTACTGATTTTCGCCTTTCTGACAATATTCTCGACCGTTAAAAATTTTAATCCTTGTTTATCAATAATCTCTCCTGCGGTTTTAAGTATTTCTTCTCTGTAGTTTTTTACACTCATCTGGCCACCCTGAAAAAGTATGATCGCAACCTGAAGTTCAGGCTGCATTCTTTAGTATATCGAATAAATTATAAATATTTTCGTGTTGTTGTCAATTTTTCGTGTTACTGTCAAATTTTTATCCAATAAGGAGATACTTATTGACAGCGCCAATAAGCAATGGTAACATAACAGACATAAAACACTATTTCGTACCAGCGTTAGATTGAATGTGATATAGTTATAGAAAACTCCCATTATCATAAAGGGGTCTTGCGTAATGAGCAATCCAATTAATAAGTCGAATCAACTTTCTGAAAAAGAATGGTCAAGGTTGGCAATATTAGAACCAAGGATAAAGTTTGATTCCGTTAATTACCGCCATTCTGTCAACGTAGCAAATCTTTCCACAAGATTATTAGACAAATCCCGGCATAAACTTGATGAAAAGCTAGTGTATTACGCCGGTTTGTATCATGATATCGGTAAGTCGATCATGCCAATTACGGTTATAAAAAAAGAAATTCCCCTTTCCATTGAAGAATTCGATCAATTAAAAGAACATGCAAGACAGGGTTTTCGCATTTTACAAAAATACGATTTTCCGCCCGAAATATTGTTCGCCGCTCTGCTGCATCACGAAAAGTACGATGGTTCTGGTTATCCCATAGGGCTAAGAGGAGAAGAAATCCCGGCAATTGCAAGGATCATAACAATCAGCGATGTTTTTGACGCACTGACTTCCAAAAAACCATACAGAAATGCCCACTCTCAAAAAGAAGCCCTGCAGATTATGGAGCAGTCAAACTCCCAATATGACCCTGAGCTTTTTCATCAGTTTCTTTCCTTCAAAACCCGATAATTCCAAATACCATTCCTGATAACCATCATTCTTATATTCTATGATAATCATGGAAGCAGTCTAAACAGACCATTTTGCCATTTTCAACCCGAATATAAGGCTCCGCTGTGCTTTCTCCGCATTTTTCACAGTTAATGGAACCAAATAGTCTTGCCGCTTCTGGAACCGGATATCCGGGTTCTTTCATCTCAAACACATCCTCCAGCGGTGCATCGAGGATATAATTTTGTTTTTCCTCTCTGCTTTCCGTCTTTGGAAGAGGCTTTAGTACCAAACGTACTTTTTGCCCTGTTTTTCGGTTATAAAACGAGAATGCCTGTTTCCCCCTGATACGGAAGATTAGGTTTCCCTTACCTGCACTGCAGCCCAAAATAACTTGTATTCCATCCACACCGCAGGCATCGTTCTCTGTTATGCATACGATTTCCTCATCCTCGGAATGCTCCAAGCCCAGGATTTTACCGGCTTCAGCTGCAGCTCTCACGCCGATGGCAAGTCCGGGACATCTGTGACCGTGAAACAACACACTTTTCTCAAAGAGAGAATGAATATTCATTTCAGATTGTTCATTTTTGCACATTTACGCTCACTATCCTTTCATAATTTTATCCAGCAAGCCCTTGTTCTTGTCCCTGAGTCTAACAGGCTTAAAAGACGGGTCTGTCACAGCATGCTTTGTCCAGCCTGTGACAAGTAATTCCTGTGTTTCCTGCCTCCTGATTTCATACTCAAGGGTTACGGTTGCCGATTTTACCTCAGAGATACGCGCGGTAACCTCAAGAAGGTCGTCATAAACCGCAGGAAGTCTGTATTTACAGCTGCATTCCGCAACGGGCAGCAAAACACCCGATTCCTCCATCCGGGCATAGGGATAGCCGATGCTGCGCAATAGCTCACACCGGCCAACTTCAAACCACTTAATATAATTTGTATGGTACACAACGCCCATCGCGTCGGTATCGGCATAGATTACTCTAACCAATGTCTTATGCTCTACCATGAAGCCACCTCCTAAAAGCCGATTTTCGGCATAATTAACTCTTATTATACTCCCCTTTGAAGAATAAAAAAAGAGAAAACCAAACTATGGCATTCAGGATGATGGCAACAGCAAGAAGGATCAAGGCAGCCGATGCCACGGTGCTTGAGGTGTCCATGAGTGCCGACCAGTCTTCAATGACTACACGGTATCTAACTTCAAAGAGCTGCATGCAAAGCGCAATCGAACAGAAAACAAGGCTTACAACTGAAAGAATCATCCCTTTCACACAATTTGATTTATCTCGCGTCGTCAAATATATTAATGGTAGAAGCCAAGCGGCGAATCCAAAAATAAGACTTCCTAAACTTAATAGAGTCGACATAAAATTTCTCCTTATAAATGCACACCGTCCTCCTCCAGAATCAGCTTTTGAATTTCTCCGGCCCGATAGGATTGAAGGTTAAACTCTCTGAAAGAACGTTTGTCTTCGCCGCCGTCATGATCCTCCACAATCGTTCCCAATATTGCAGTCTTCAAGTCCCCTTTTAAGTTTTGATCATCGGTTTCAAGGTACAATTCATAAAGCTGCGGCACTGCCCCGTCAGAAAGGTAAGACATGGCTTCAAGATCTAATGATTCCAGTGTTCCTGCGCTATAGCGGTCAATGTTATATTGCGCGATAAGACCGTCGGCATTGCTGTAGCATAGCGCCAGAAATAAAACCAGAAAGCTGACCAGTGCTGCTCTTGTCCCACGAAAGCTCTTGAACTGGCGAGCCAGGATGATCACAAAAAACACAAGCAAAAGAATCATAAACCAGCTGGTATAAACACGAAGCTGAGTCAAACCGTAATAGCTGATATACATTCCCATTTTACTCATTGCCGTTGCAAGCAAAGCGAGGGTAAAGATGCACAATGTGATGGTTTCTCCCTTGAGAACCTTTTCTTTTTCACGCTTCGCAATCAAATGAGCCCCAGCGATCACTGCAAGATTGATCGCTGATACGGCGCAAAGTTCAAAAAAGCCTCTGCGGGCATACTCCGCATAAGTCATCGTCTGCGGGAGACTCCCCCCGAAAGCGGAGAATAAATAAGATGTCTGTGCTAGAAAGAAGATAACGTAGATCAGATTCAGCGCGGTCATTGCAGAATAGACTGTAACCCCCGGAGCAAATCGGAATATCTCCAGTTTGTTATTCGCCGAATCCAGTGAAACGTCCCCTGTGTTTCTCTGATATCGGTTTCCATACAGCATTCCGTAAAGATAACATGCAACCGGCAATCCCAAAAGGAATTGGATAAAGTACTCCAGCGTATTCTCTGATATGGTAAATTGAAGCCGATCAATCATTCCTTCAAAGGCCGCGTCTGCGCTGCTGAGAAGCTCGATCACGATCAGCAGTACAGGAAGAAAGATCACAATTCCCAGAACACCGCTCAGAACTCCTTTTCCTCTTCTGGTCTTCGCAAATACCTGCTTGATTCCCGAGAAGCATCCAGTAAAGTTGGAAAAAGGAATGATAAAGAGTTGTCTCAGCATGTCGTTGATCAAGTAGAGAGAAATGCCTTCCCCAATGCGCTTACCCGCAGTCATCAGAACCCAGAATACAAAACAAAGTGATAAAAATATAAAGTTAAGCCCCTTCACCAGTGTTCCGTCAAATAGAATAAAATGAACGGCAGACAAGATAAAGATGCAAGATACGACAAGACTGGTTTTGGTCTGGCGAATGCCGCTGACTCGAAAGTACACCAAAGCTGCGGCCCCCAAAACTGCGGCAAACAAAGCTACGCCCAGACCCAGACCATCAATGCTGATAAGATTCCAATAGAGAAACCCTACCGCGATCATTCCAAAAGCCAAAACAATATCAGGCTCTTCAAAGCGAAGCGGTTCTGGCCTTTGCCGGTTTCCATACAGTTCCTGATTCCCCTGATTCGTTCTTTCATATTTTATTCCGTTCTTTTCCCCTGATAATTCCCCATTCATATCTAATCCTCCCAAGCATCGACCGACAAGATAAAATACAAGCCTGAAGCAATGAAAATATCAATCGTCGCTGCTATATTCCAAAATATCTCCCGGCTGGCACTCCAGCACCCTGCAAAGCTCTTCCAGGGTGGAGAACCGGATTGCTTTTGCCTTATTGTTTTTTAGAATAGAAAGGTTCGCCGGCGTAATTCCGATTTTATCCGACAGTTCGCCTGCGGAGATCTTTCTCTTAGCCATGATTACATCCAGATTTACAACAATGGCCATACCGATCCCCCCTCTCTAAATTGTAAAGTCATTTTCATTTTTGATCATAACGGCTTGCTCAATCACATTTTTAACTACTCGCAAAATCAGCCCAAAGAAGGCCGCAGCAAAGGCGATGAGAAGAAACATCAAATAGTAAAATCCCGATACGAAGAGAATTCCCGAAACCGCGAAGCTGCACCAGGAAAGCAGTCTTAGCAGCTTTACATTTTTTTCGGTAAATACCTCCTTTTTTCGAATATTCTTCAGTAACTTGTTAAGCGCGATCATTGCAGCCAGACCCGGAACGGCGCAGGCATAAACAGTGGCCACCAAAGGCCGGATAACATACGGATCTTTCGACGCATAGCTGACATATCCTTTCACCATTAAAGGTGCCGTCAAGATGATCATAATTACAATTCCGATGGTTACCTTCGTACAAATCGATGTTGCAATCAGGGATTTATTCGAATTCCACATATTTTGTTCCTTTCCGTTGATCAAAAGATCAATAATAAAATCATGATTTCAAGGATCATTATACAGATCCAATTATTGTATGTCAATATTATTTTATCGTTTATCGATATATTTATTCTGTTTATCAATAGAACAAGGTTATTGTTTGTAAATCGAGATTGCCGTTTATCATCTCGTTTTGCAATGAAAATGAAAAAAGACCAACTCTTTTGAGCCAGTCTTCTAAAAAAGGTGTTATCAAACCGATTTTCACATGATTTCAGCAATCTTGTTCAGGACATCCTCAACCGGTATGTCCCCCACAAGGAAGACATGCATCACGCGCTTCCCTTTTCGGGCAGAAAGGCTTGAAAAATCATTACGATGCCATAAGTAAACCGCATCCAGCCCTGCAACATCCACCTTTTCAAGATCATCCTGCTTTATTTCCATGAAGTCGTATATGGGAAGCTCTCTTGCCAGCCGGTCAGCTAATGGTTCAAAGGCTACTTCATAATAAAAAATGTGCATGACGTTACCGGAACTGTGCTGCCATGCGCGATATTGTCTCGGTGCCAGCAGCGAATGTTTGATTTCAGCATGATGATCTTCGTCCGCTTCATTCAATGCAGCTTCATTTATTTCTGCATCCGCAGCTTCGTCAATATCCTGCAGGGCTATTATCGGCATAACCTCCTGAACCTCATGTATTGAAAATTGCTGTTCCTTATCAAAGTAGACCCCTTTTATTAAAAGTGCCACTGCAAATACACAGATAGCGATAAAAAAGATTTTCATCGCCCTTGACCGCTTTGAGCTTCTCACCGGCGAAAACGCCTCCTGCTTGAGATAATACCTTTTCTCTCTTATCAGTAATCTGTACTCTATTATGCAATTTAGGATCCCATAGGCCAGCAGTAGAAATACTAATATCCAACCGATTATCGGTACTTCAACGATACCCTGAATCAGTTTACCGCGATGGAGGAAAAGCTGAATGAAGACTGCAGCGAAAAAAACAATCGTGACGAAAAATCTTCCTAAGATTAATCGGTTGAACCACTTTCTCGTAAAGCCAATTGTTTCTTCGTTTAAAGAAGGGGTGATATGGGAGTATTTCCCGTCAATTCGAAATATGTAGTATTTTTTATAACTTTCAACAAGGGAAAAGCCCTGACTCAAAATTACTTTTATTTGTTTTTCCGCATTCTTTTCATTCAGAACCATCATGCGGAAGTGAATGTTCTCTCCGGCGCTTTCTTCAAAGTAGGCAAATGAGTCATCAAACCGTTTCAGCATCAGACCTTTCGACGCCTGTTCAGAGAGCCATATTTCATTATTATGCAGCAGATGCACCCTGCCCGGCCATTTTTTCTCTATTTCGTTTTGTTCCGTCATCGCAATCTCCTAAATTTCCATTATCCTTTTCTTTTTATTCATCGTACTCTTCTTTATTCATCGTACTCTTCTTCATTCATCATACTTCTCTTCATTCATCATATCCAAGGTAATACAGCGCATTTGCCATAAGGCCATAGGTCCCTGGGGTATAACTTCTGAAAGCCGGCTCTATACCGAATAATACTGCATCGTAAGCACTGCTGTTGTCATGGAGTATTGCCGGAGCTCCTGCAGACGCCTTTGGATTTTTCCAGAATCCGGCCAAATAGAAATCCTTCTTACCGTATCTTGCGCTGACTTCGGCTTGACGTGACAAGTTGCCGAACCAGACCGGCCCGTAAGTAAATACCGTTTCCGCACCTCCGAAGTGGTAGGTCACAGGGTCTGCTCCAGAACCCTGCAGGATACAAATCCCGTTTTCCGCAGTTTGCCCATCTTCCTCCGTTCCTGTAAACATATATTTCAAGCGCAGTTTCCCAACCTCTTCATTCAGCTTTGCACCGGCATAGCCGACTCCAATATAATCATGCTTTTTGGCAAAGCGAATGACTTCTTTACGGCCAACTTCATCAAGGGACCAGGTGGTTCCATAA
Organism: Anaerovoracaceae bacterium; assembly: GCA_963676445.1. Classification (GTDB taxonomy): domain Bacteria; phylum Bacillota; class Clostridia; order Peptostreptococcales; family Anaerovoracaceae; genus Anoxybacterium. The sequence continues at coordinate 3,829,890 of OY781100.1, read as the reverse complement.
ACGTCGTAGCTGTTTTCCCAGAAATCCTTCATCCCGCTGACTACAATTGCTTCAAACCCGTGTTTTTGCAGGTCGTAACCGTTGTTTACCTCGTAGTAGGGAACGGGTGTAACGTCAAAGCCCATTTCTTTCATCACAGTGGCCGTTCCCCCATCATTTCCGATCACCGCAGTTTTTAATAATCTCACCGGCTGAAGTTTCCCCCATACAGTCGAAATTCCCTTTATATGAATTGCATATTCTGCCGCAAGCTTTTCCAAATCAGCTGTGACTCCCGGTCCTTTTGGTATATAAAATGAACCCGCCCCATATGGTTCGTTCGCCGCTGCGGTTCTGTAAACATCAATACCGCTTCTGACCAGTTCGTTAACGGCTTGATATGCATGATTGTTCTCCACAGGAAGGAGGTATCCGTTCCAGGCTCCAGCCTCCAGCGATCCTCTGAGCAGCGGCGCATTCCGCACTTCCCCCAGTATAGCGTCAAAGGGCTTACAAGCCGCGGTCGCGTCAAATCCGCAAAGCAGGGGAAAGGAATATGCCGATATATCGTACATAGTCGATGCGCGTTTACTGACATTTTCAGCCTTCCAAAGCATGGTATTAACAAGCCCTCTAAGGCCTTGATTCATTGGAATAACATAAGTTCCGGCAGGATATTCCCTTCCGTCTGCAAAGAAAGGCTGCTGAGCCTGCTTCACAATAATCCGATTGTCCAGAAGATGGCGGATCATCTCAGCCGCTTCCAGTGGGTTTCTTTGCCGGTCTTCCTCCATAGGAATAAGGTAAGCGGCGGGAAAGATCATGTCCTTTTCGACAGAAAGACCTTTCACACCTCTTTCATAAATAGAAAACTGATTCTTCATCAGCTTGATCTTATTTCCAGACAGGTATTTCAACGAAGCGTAGCAGGCGGCAGATACCGTATTAACCCCCTGTTGATTTGGGAATTTCACTTCCAGCGTATGGCCGACAGCTCCCAGGTACATAAAGTATTGCGAAGCAAAGATAGGGGGATAATCGTCCCAGCCTTCCTTCCATTCCTTGTAAGGAATATCTACTTTGCGATTAAACAAAGACCGCAGATCAGAGGCAATCGCCTCAGCGTGGGGCAAAGAATATTTCAGGGTCAAATCATATTCGTAGTTTGGATTATGCGGACCGGTACAGGGTTCCAATAAAACATTGCCGCTTCCCATGTAGCCGTGAAGATCCAGCATCGCGGTTGGAAACCACTTTGTTGCAACATTGCTTACTACCGCTTGTACCTCCGGCTGACTCTGCGTGATAAAGTCCCTGTTTAAATCCGTTCCCGATGCGTTTTCACGATATCCCGATACCCTTCCGTCAGGGTTTTGGCAGACATTGATCAGCACGATACAGTTTTTCAGAATCTTTCTCGTCTCGAAACTTTCGTCAGTCTGCAGCTTGCTAATCAATTGCAGCACGCCGTCGGTTCCCGTTGTTTCGTTACCGTGGATACTCGCATTAAAAAAGACCGGTATCTTTGCGCTGTTTGCTTGAAGCAATTTTTTCGCTGTTTCAGGATTGTTGACCGCAGCCTGCATAAACTGTTGATATTGGCTGAGGTTATCAATACCCTGTGCATCAGAAATTGTTACCAGATAAAGGTCTCTGCCCTCTAGAGACTGGCCAATCACTTCATAGCGCATTCTGCTTGGGTTTAATGCTTTCAGATGATATAGTTCTCTTTCAATTCCGGAATAAAGAACGGCATTCTGCGACATTGTAGCTTCTGCTAATCCTCTTTGTGCATTGGTTCTCCCTGTTTCTGCAAGGGCTGTCGTTGCACTGCTAATGAAAAGGATCATTGCCGTCAGTGAAATGAGCACTCTGTGCCAATTTCTTTTCATACTGCATCGTTCTCCCCTCAGGTTTTTTATTCCTTACTGGTAAGTCTGATTTTCTCCGCAATTTCTTCAATCTTTTTAAATCGATGATTGATGCCTGATTTTCCAATTGGCGGATCCATCATTTCCGACAGTTCAATTAATGATGCCTCTGGATTTTCAAGACGCAGTAAAGCTGCCTCCCGAAACTTTTCAGGAAGAGAATTCAGCCCTCTTGCCTCATCGATGAGCCTTATATTTTCAATCTGTTTTACAGACGCGTTAATGGTTTTGTCAAGATTCGCACTGTCGCAATTGCTGATGCGGTTTGTTTTATTCCGCATTTCTTTGACAATCCTAACGTTTTCAAAATCAAGAAGCTGGCCGTGAGCCCCCAGTATATTTAAAAAATCAGTGATCTGTTCGGCTTCTTTAAGATAGACCACATGACTATTTTTGCGTATCACGGATTTGGAATGCAGTCCGAAGCTGTTGATCAGCTTTTTCACGTCATTGCCCAAGGTTTCACTATTGCAGACAATCTCGAGGTGATAGGCCTTTTCAGGATCACTGATGGTTCCAGCCCCAAGGAAGACCCCGCGCAAATAGGATTTACGGCAGCACTTGGTCTTGATCAGATCTGCATAGATCCCATCGCTGATATAATTGCAGCCTTCTTTAACCATTAAAATCCCTGTTTCTCTTAAAATCTGCTCCGCATTCATATCTGCACTGATCATAAGTTCATAATAATGACTTTTCTTCAGTATATTTGTTTTCGCGATAACAAGTCCGGCATTTGACCGAAAGTACTCCTTGATCAATTTTTTAAAGTGCCGTGCTACCGCCGGATTTTCTGTGAGCAGCATAACATTAAGCTTCCCGCCTCCGGAAAGCTTAATGGTACCGCACATACGGATGAATCCTGCGATTTCTGCCAGCATACAGCATTTTTTCTCCGCTTCCATCCGGGATATTTCATTTTTTGTCGTAGCTGAAAAAGACATAATCAACTCCTGCATAACTGATTTCATTGTATAATCTGCGCATGAGTTTTAAGAAAAGCGCAGAGAAATTCGAAGTGGCGCGTGTCGGTATATTTTATAGAAAACCGTGAAACCAATTACCGCCTTTATGCAATGCATTAAAAGGCGGCGGTTTTCGGAAAAATATACCGCATGCCACGGTAGTTTATTTGCTGATGCTTAAAATTTTTCTCGCTTCTGCAGGAGTTGCAACTTCTCTGCCCAGCAGCTTGGCCAGCTTGACGACCTTTTCTACAAGTTCACCGTTATTCTTTGCAGGAACGCCTTTCTCCAAGTAGAGATTATCTTCAAACCCTACTCTGACATGGCCTCCCATAATAATTGCGCCTGCTGCCATTTCAAACTCATGTCTTCCGATGCCTGATACGGTCCAGGTACTTTCCGCAGGAATGCTTCCCACCATGAAAACAAGGTCGCGCAGTGTTGCCGACATTTGAACACCCAGCACGAAGTCAAAATGTAAAGGTGCCACAAGAAGTCCTTTTTTATGTGCTTTCAACGCAATGTCGATCATTCCTTTATCGAAAACCTCAAGTTCAGGCTTAATACCCCTTTCCTTCATGATTTTCGCGAAATTAAAGATCGTATTATCTGTGTTGATAAAGATTTCATCGCCGCCAAAGTTCAATGTGCCGCAATCCAGCGTAGCAAATTCCGGCGTCGGTACGATTTCGGTGGATTGCAGCCGTTCCAAATCGGTCATGCCCACCGCACCTCCTGTGGATGGCTGAATAATTACATCAGGGCATTCTTTCAGGATTGCTTCAACACAAACCTGAAATCGCTCCTTGCTTTGAGTAGGAGTACCGTCATCCTCCCTGACATGCAAGTGAATAATGGAGGCTCCCGCATCATAAGCAGATTTCGCTTCTCTGACAATTTCCTCCACGGTATAGGGGACAGCAGGATTATTCTCTTTTGTTACTTCCGCTCCGCAGATAGCCGCTGTGATAATGAGTTTTTCCATTTGTTTGTTCTCCTTTAGATTAAATACTGTATATCTAATCGCAAAGCAGCCCGTATAGAATGCTTGCGATACGATCCGCATCATGACGGATATACCCTTTTTTTATCTCAGCAAAATTATTTTCGATCAGTATAATACCCTTCTCTTTCAGCCACTCTCTATCCTCAAACCCGGGCACAATCTGTTCAGCCCCGTCTTCATTATACGGTTTCAGTGTCTCCGCATCAATCGACTTGTTGTTGGCGATGACATACTCAATGATATTCTCTCCCAAATATCCAATCGCACTTGAAACATGATCCCATACAGAATAGTGATCCGTTTCTCCCGGCTGGGTCATCATATTACAGATCAATAGCTTTCTAGCTGCAGAGCCGGAGATTGCCTCAGCAATACCGTCCACAAGAAAATTAGGTATAATGCTGGTAAATAAGCTACCCGGCCCCATCACGATCAAATCCGCCTTATGTATCGCCTCAATGGCTCCCTTTGTAGCAGCAGGCCTTTCGGGTATCAAAAATACTTTTTGAATCGGGCTCTTCTGCCGTATCACTTCCGGTTGTATCTGTGATTCTCCGAAAATCAGCGACCCATTTTCCAATTTTGCTCCCAAACGGATATCCGCGCCTGTAACCGGAAATACCTTCCCTCCGACCCTCAAAATCTCATGAGTCTTGGTCACTGCATCTTCAAAGTTCCCGCAGATCCCATTCAGCGCAGCGATCAGCAGATTGCCGAAACTCTGGCCTTCCAGCATACCTTCGGTAAACCGGTACTTAAGAAGTTCCAGCATTAAACCTTCTTCATCCGCCATCGCAAGGATGCAGCTTCGAATGTCTCCCGGTGGAAGCATCCCAAGATCTTCCCGCAGTACACCCGACCCTCCGCCGTCGTCAGCAACGGTAACGATAGCCGTAAGATTATTTGTGACTTTTTTCATCCCCCGCAAAATAACCGATAGGCCGGTACCTCCACCGATAACCACGATTTTGGGTCCGGCCGAATTTTCGCTCAGCATTGATTACCTCCTTTGACAAGTAGACGCGCCTGGGACAGTGAAATTTAACCGCTGACTCGTTCTCGTCTAAGCCGATGCTATAAATCCTTATGCACGATAAACACGCGCTTTCCTTCCTCCAGAAGCCGCTTTGCAAATTCATTGGCCACAGCAACAGAACGATGTTGTCCACCAGTACAGCCAAAAGCAACCACAAGATGCGATTTTCCTTCCCGGATATAAAAAGGGATCAGACGATTAATTAAATCTTGAACAGTCGTGAGAAGATCCTGGGTTTCAGGAAATTTCAATACATAATTGCTGACCTTCTCACTGTTACCAGTTAATTTTTTCATACTCTTTAAATAATATGGATTTGGTATGAATCTCATGTCAAATACCATATCCGCATCCAGCGGGATTCCATGCTTGTACCCGAATGACTGAACACTGAGGGTAAAGCTTGGGGTTCCCTCGTCGGTCTGCAGCAGTTTCTTAATCTCTTCACTTAGCTGCGCAGATTTCATATTGGAGGTATCGATAATATAATCGGCAATTTTTCTGACTTCCAACAGCCGCTTTCTCTCTTCAGTAATTCCCTCCATTGTATTTCCGGCACATGCAAGAGGATGCGTCCTTCTGGTTTCATTAAATCTCCGGATTAATATTTCATTCGACGCTTCCAGAAACATAATTTTGTATTTTAATCCTGCATGATTTAGCTCCAATAGTCCTAATTTCAGATCGTCAAAAAACTCCCCGCCTCTGATATCGATCACGAAGGCGGCCCTCTCGATGGAAACCTTGTCCCTCATGATCAGATCAAGAAAATTCCTGATCAAGGCTGGCGGCAGATTGTCGATGCAGTAGTATCCCATATCCTCCATACAATTGACTGCCTGACTCTTTCCTGCTCCGGATAATCCTGTTACGATGATGACATCCACTTATTTTAACCTCTCTTATTCTCCCACTTTTTCTTCTGCTATCAAATTTACTACTCTCTCAAAGTCAAGACCTGCTGCTTTGATTCGGTCCACTGCTCCCTGACAGTCTCCGATTCGTTCCGGTGTATGGGCATCGCTGCTGATCACGAACTGTACATCTGTCTTAGCGGCCTGTTTGATCCCTTCCACCGTCAGCCAATCATGCCAGGTGCTGATTTCCATAAGAGTCCCCCGATCCGCGCAGGCAAGGGCAATTTCTCCAATATCAAACACGCCCTTATCTCCCGGATGAGTTAATATTTTAATTTCGTTTTCATAGATTGCTCGTAACGTCAGTTCCGTGTTTCGAAGCAACTGTTTTTTCGTGCTTTTATGGAACCACCCGAATAAAATATAATTTTGCATCAGAAGCCCCAGCGCCTGCATCGGAGCTTCCCCGAAGACCCCGTAATGATAGCCCGCAAGCAAATAGTCCAGATGCTTCCTGTCTTCAGCATTTACGTCCAGTGCTCCGGATGGATTGATGATATTTGCTTCAACGCCTAGAAGGATCTCAATCTCAGGATATAGCGGCTTCAGTCGTTCAATTTCTCTGCGCATAACGGGAAGATTCTTCCTTTTTACACCGTATGATACATGCCCGGGTCCATGGTCTGATATGCCTATGGTACCCAGCCCTTTTGCGATCGCTGCTTTTACATTGTCTTCAATCGAACCTTTTCCATGGGAAAAGGTTGTGTGGGTATGAATGTCATAGGATAACCTGTATTGACTTTTTATCGTTTGATTCTTTCTGGCTAATTCAGTCACTTGTTCATTCTCCTGTATTTTTCTAATCTTCTCCGATAATTCTTACTTCAGGTTCCAGCAGTACGCCGGATTCTTCGAAGACCGTGCTTCGCACTACTTCCATAAGATTGATGATGTCTGCTGCAGTTGCATCACCGTGATTGATAATAAAGCCGGCATGAAGCGTTGAGACCTGAGCCCCTCCCAGCTTCAACCCTCTTAGACCTGCATCCTGAATCAGTTTCCCTGCAAAATGATTGTGGGGCCTTTTGAAAAAACTGCCCGCGCTTGGATAGGACAGAGGCTGTTTTTCTGTTCTCCTTGCGGTAAGTTCTTTGATCCGTTGTTTTATTTTTTCCTGATCTCCCTTCTCCAAAAGGAAGGTTGCATTCAGAAGGATATCACCGGTCCTCTGCAATATACTATGTCTGTAAGAGAGTTGCAGTTCGTCTTTTTTAAGGCCGTATATTCTGGAACCGTCCTTCGCCATAATTTCTGCGCCCTCAATAACCTGCGACATTTCACCATCATAAGCCCCTGCATTCATAAAAACCGCGCCCCCAACAGAACCGGGAATTCCGGACGCAAACTCAAAACCCGTAAGCGATGCTTCACTGGCTTCTCTTGCGACGGCGGACAGCAGTGCTCCCCCACCTGCTTTGACACGTTCCCCAGTGATTTCAATTTCTCTAAAAGCTTCTCCGATTCGTATTATAACTCCACGGTAGCCGCCATCCTTTACAAGAAGATCGGAACCGTTGCCCATAACAAAATGATTGATTTGATGCTCCGTCATCAGCTTCAACGCATAAACCAGGGCATCTCTGCTTTCGGGTATCACAAGGAGAGCCGCCTTTCCTCCAGCTTTAAAGGAAGTATACTCCTTCATTGGTGCATCCAATACCATCTTATCCTTGTCTATCCGTAATGATAATTCATCATAAATCTGGCTGATATTCAAACCGTTTCCTCCATTAAAAATTATATTATAATTAGCCGTCTGCAAACCTTAGATCAAGGTCAGCCAAGTATGTCCTTGTCGATCAATGTCAACCGAGTATAACCTTGTCAACTGAGGTTAGCCATTTTTCTATATTAAATTCCAATAATCATTAATCGTGTTTTGGATATATTTTGATATTTCTTATTATATTAAAAAAACCGCTTAAAGTAAACCTGTTTCACGGGCCTGAGCAAGGGCATAGCCTTGGCAATGCATGCCGGAATCAAAATATAAAAGCAGACATGATTATTATATGTAAAATCACACACTTTCATTTCAGAACTTATAAATAATCTGAAATCGGCGAATTATTTGCATAAATATAAAATCCAATGCATAAATATTTATTTTTCCTCTTGAAATCTTGCCTCTCCAATGGTATACTCATTTCAATAACCGTAAATACGGCGAGATTTACTGTCGGTGTACCCGAATGAAAACGGCGGTAAAGAATGATGATAGATGTCAGAAGGAGGAAAAGAAAATGGCAAAAGAGAAAGTGGTATTAGCTTATTCAGGAGGATTGGATACTTCCATCATATTGACCTGGCTGAAAGAGAATTTTGATTATGAAGTAATTGCTGTATGCTGCAATGCAGGACAGGTGGAAGACTTCGACGCAGTTGAAAAGAAAGCCTACGCAACAGGGGCTTCCAAATCCTATGTGATCGACATTCAGGAAGAATTTATAACAGACTACATCTGGCCGACCATAAAGGCAGGCGCAGTTTACGAGGGCGATTACCTGCTGGGAACTTCTATGGCAAGACCGCTCATGGCAAAGAAGCTCGTTGAAATTGCAGAAGCGGAAGGATCATTTTATATCTGCCACGGATGTACAGGAAAAGGAAATGATCAGGTTCGGTTTGAATCCACAATCCACGCCCTGAATCCTTCCATCAAGATCATTGCTCCCTGGAGAACCTGGGACTTTACATCAAGAGAAGATCTAATCGCCTATGCGGAAAGCCACAATATTCCGATCGCCCAGTCAAAGGAAAAAATCTACAGCAGAGACCAGAACATCTGGCATATCAGCCATGAAGGCGGTAACCTGGAAGACCCGTGGAACGAGCACCTTGATGACATTCTCGTAATGAGCGTACCTCCTGAAAAAGCGCCGGATAAGCCAACTTATGTCGATATTGATTTTGAAAAGGGCGTGCCGGTTGGATTGAACGGAAAAGCAATGGCTCCGATCGAACTGCTCACAGAGCTTAATAAAATCGGCGGAGAAAATGCCGTCGGTACCATTGATATTATAGAAAATCGGCTTGTTGGAATGAAATCCAGAGGCGTTTACGAGACACCCGGAGGAACGATTCTTTACAAGGCACATGCAGATCTGGAAAAGCTGATCCTTGACAGAGATACGATGGCATATAAAAATATGATCGGGCAAAAATATGCGCAGATGGTTTATGACGGCCTGTGGTTCACACCGCTGAGAGAGGCCCTGGATGCCTTTGTCAACGTAACTCAGGAGCCCATAACCGGTACGGTCAAAATGAAGCTGTATAAAGGAAACTGTCTCCCGGTTGCTTCCAAATCGGAGAACTCCCTCTACAGTGAAGACTTTGCGACCTTTGGTAAGGATGAGGTGTATAATCAACAGGATGCAGAAGGCTTTATCAACCTCTTCTCGCTGGCAATGAAAATCAGAGCGATTCTGAAGCAGAACAAGAAAAACGATAAATAAGGTGGGAATCTTACGACCGATAAAACATGGAAAAGTGCACTCTATAAAGAGCACTCAAAAGGAGAGAAGGAATGAAACTTTGGAAAGGAAGATTTTTAAAGGCTGAAAATTCCCTTGCTGAGGAATTCAACGCCTCCATAGAAGTCGACCAAAGATTATATAAGCAGGACATTACAGGCAGCATCGCCCATGCGAAGATGCTGGCAAAGCAAGGAATTATAAGTGAAGATGAGGCTCTTTCAATAGAGTCTTCTTTGCTTGAGATCCTGCGGGATGTCGAAGCAGGAAGAATCGAATTTACCATCGATCAGGAAGACATCCATATGAACATCGAAAGCGTCCTTACCGAACGGATCGGCGCAGCGGGAAAAAAGCTCCATACCGCCAGAAGTCGAAACGATCAGGTTGCGGTGGATATCCGCCTTTATCTAAAGGAAGATATACTGGAAATCGTCGAGCTGCTGAAAGATTTGGAGAAGGCGCTGACAGCCATTGCAAGAGAAAATCAGGATACGGTGATGCCCGGCTATACGCATCTTCAAAGAGCGCAGCCCGTTACGCTCGCCTTTCATCTTATGGCTTACTGGGAGATGTTTCATAGAGATGTCAGGCGTTTCAACAACTGTTATGAAGGTGCTGATTCCTTGCCGCTCGGTTCCGGAGCACTGGCGGGTACCACCTACAATACTGACCGTGACTACCTTGCTGACCAGCTTGGCTTTTCCAACATTTGCGCCAACGCAATGGATGCGGTAAGCGACAGGGATTTTGCTCTGGAATTTTTGAGCTGCTGTTCCATCACCATGATGCATCTCTCCCGGTTCTGTGAAGAGTTGATCATCTGGAGCTCCGCTGAATTCCGCTTTGTGGAAATCGATGACGCGTTCAGCACCGGCAGTAGCATCATGCCACAAAAAAAGAACCCCGATATGGCGGAACTCATACGCGGAAAAACCGGACGGGTTTATGGAGACCTCATGACGCTTCTCACCATTATGAAGGGGCTTCCCCTTGCGTACAACAAGGATATGCAGGAGGATAAACAGCCGGTATTCGACGCGGGAGATACATTGAAAAGCTCCCTGACCATCTTTACGCAAATGATCGCAACGATGAAGATCCGCAGCGATGTAATGGAACAAGCTGCAAAATCTGGGTTTATGAACGCGACGGACGCTGCTGACTATTTGGTAGGAAAAGGACTTCCTTTCCGTGATTGCCATGAAATCATCGGCAGGATCGTGTTGTATTGTATTGAACATGGAAAAGCCATTGAGGAGCTGACACTAGATGAACTGCAAAGCTTTTCAGATCGTTTTGATGAGGATATTTATGAGAAAATTGATATTAGAGCATGTATCAATGCAAAGAAATCAAAAGGTTCCACTTCCTTCGAAAGCGTAGCGCTGATGCTGGCTGACAAGGAATAACAAGCTCATAACTAATCCGCAGTCAGCTGTTCGGCAGTCAACTGCATCATAATTTCCAGCTTATTGTATACGCCCCTTTCCAAAGGCTCATACATAGGCTGGATTTCTTCGTTTTTGAGATAGCACCTTATCGTGCTGTAGTACTCCGGCTCACTGAGGTTTAAAAGAACAGGCGGATACCCGTTTCGAATCAACTCATAATACATCGCCATTCTCGCAACTGCCTCCGAATGGGTTTCAAAGGGGTAGATCTCAATCAGCTTGTTGTGAAGATGAGCCGCTTTAAGTATGGGATTACCTTGAAAGTCATTCTCTCTCATCCACTGAAACAGGATTTCCATCTGTTCTTCGATCTCACTGGGATGAGGGGGATTGTAGTCCAGCATGAAAAGAACCGGATTCGTGCGCCGATATTCCTGCTTCAAGGGATTTGCAAGTATCTGATAAAATCGGAAGAGATATCTTTCATCGAGTTCAATCTCCATATCTGCCATGTCATACGAAAGCCTGATGGCATCGTGATAATTGCCGATAACAGAATGATCGTTGATCGACACATTGATGAGAAATTCTCCCTTCACGATTCGCTGGACACTTGTTTTTGAAATTCCGCTGCCATCCAGTCTCATGGAAGTATAAATCCAGTCGTTCAGGTTGATTTCTTCTATGTATTCTGCCGCCTCTCTGGTGTAGGGTTTTCTATTTTCGAGTATAAGTTTCTTTTTCTTAATCTCACGAAACACGTTCCATCCTCACCTTTCGTTTCTTTTGGCATTCGTCTCAGTTGACAAGGGGCTGTTTCTTTCGTTCAACGCTATCTGTTTCTTCCGCCTAATTCTATCTGCTTCTTCCGCTTAATTCTGTCTCATTGTAACATAATTTTTTACAATATGGTATAATATTCGAATCAACGCTTGAAACTGAGATTATGAAAGTCCCCAATGAAGGAGAACGATCTATGCACTTAGTACAATTACCTGACTACTTTTATGGCGCGGGTATATTTTCCGTCACAATCCGCTTGTTTCTTGCAGTGGTTTTCGGCGGGATCATAGGGCTGGAGCGGGGCGCGACCAAACACCCTGCAGGTTTCAGAACCCATATTCTCGTATGTGTGGGCGCTGCTCTTGCCATGCTGACAAACGAATACATTTTTGAAACCATGACGGACATTGCCGATCCCTCCCGTATGGGGGCACAGGTCATAACCGGCGTCGGTTTTCTCGGCGTGGGAACCATTTTAGTAACAGGCGGCCAGAAAATCAGAGGACTGACTACGGCTGCCGGTTTATGGGCTTCCGCCTGTATCGGACTAGCTCTTGGAATCGGCTTTTATTCAGGTGCTATCGTTGCAGGGGTATTGGTCTTTGCAGTTCTGAAATTCTTGCGCGGCATTGAAAATTATTTTTACGAACTTTCAAGGATCATGGACCTTTACGTAGAGCTTGACTCCCTTGAAAAGCTGAAGGAGTTTCAAAATTATGTTAAAGAACAGGGAATTCTAATTCAGAGCTCTCTTCTGAATAAAACCGGACAAGTTGCCTGCGGCGGTATCGGTTTTCACATGGCCGTCCGTATCCCCAAAGGAATGAAACATGCCGAAGCCATTGAGCTTCTGAACAATCATGAAGGCACTCACCTGATTGAAGAAATATAATGATTATCTTGGAAAGCTTAGAATGTGCCCATGCTGAGCGCACTAGAAAAGGAGATCGTCCCTAAACGGCCGATCTCCTTTTCTATTCTAGTTTAATTGAATTAGATCTCAGTACGTTACTGCACAGAACGGGATTAAACCGGATAAACCATATCTTCTTCATTCAGCAGGCTGGAATCGATCTGATATCGCTTTGCATTCCTGTATTTGAAGAATTCGATGGACGGCTGCGGAAATAATGCTCTCGTTAGAACATCCTCTTCCTGCTCCACATATTGTGCAACTTCCTTTTTAATTCTTTCAAGCTCGGGTTCGATCAGATCCGCAGGTCTGCAGGTAACCACCTCTTCATCCCCGATAATTTTTTTGACAATTTCTTCTTTGATGGGAACGGTTGTCTTTCCGTACATGCCCTTTACGAGCTGCTTTACTTCGTTCGGTACCATCTTGTACCGTTCGCCCGTTACGATATTCAATACGGCCTGTGTCCCTACGATCTGGCTTGTAGGCGTTACAAGAGGCGGATATCCAAGATCCTCGCGGACTCTCGGCACTTCCTTCAATACTTCTTCAAACTTATCCATGGCATTGGACTGCTTCAGCTGTGAAACCAGGTTTGAAAGCATGCCCCCCGGAACCTGATAGATCAGTGTGTTGATGTCAACACCCATCAGTTTCGGGTCCATAAGGCCGCTGGCGATATACTTCTCTCTGATCGGTCTGAAGTATTCCGCCGCCTTATTTAGAAGCTCCATATTAAGCTCAGTATCGTATTTCGTCCCTTGGAATGCATAAACCAGCGGCTCAGTCGGAGGCTGTGAGGTACCTTCTGCAAACGGAGAAAGAGCGGTGTCGATCATGTCTACGCCTGCTTCAGCCGCCTTCATATAAGTCAAGCTGCCCAAACCGCTTGTCGCGTGGGTATGCAGCTCAAGTGGAATCTTAATCTCTTTTTTGATCTGTTTTACCAGTTCATAGGTATTGTACGGGCTCAGCAGACCAGCCATATCCTTGATGCAGATCGAATCCGCACCCATTTGCTCGATTTCCTTGGCCAGCTTAATAAATACTTCATTTGTATGTGCCGGGCTGATCGTATAGGAAATCGTGCCCTGCGCATGTCCGCCGAATTTCTTTGTCGCTTCGATGGATCTTTGGAGGTTTCTCGTATCGTTCAGTGCGTCAAAAATACGGATGATATCAATGCCGTTTCCGATGGCTCTGTTTACAAATTCATCGACCACATCATCGGCATAATGTTTATAACCAAGAAGATTCTGCCCCCTAAGCAGCATTTGAAGCTTTGTATTTTTAACATTTTTTCTGATTGTCCTAAGACGTTCCCATGGGTCTTCATTCAGGAATCTGAGACACGCGTCAAAGGTTGCACCTCCCCATACTTCCATTGCATGATATCCGACTCCATCTAAAATTTCCAATGCCGGAAGCATTTCATCGGTGGTCATACGAGTCGCAATCAAAGACTGATGGCCATCTCTCAAAATTGTTTCCGTAATTTTTACCTTTGCCATTTTATCCTCCATATAAAAATAATATACTATGATTACTCTGCTCTGATTAATGAATTCATTATATAGTAGTATAATCGAAAAAATCAATAGAAACCTATTAATGTATACAATATAACAATCTGAAGCTCCCGTATATGATACGGCAACTCGTTTCATCAACTAATTACAGCAGCACAATCCTGTCGCCTGCCTTGACGGTGCCTCCCTTTATTACCCTTGTAAAAATTCCTTCCGTCGGCATAACGCAGGTTCCCGTCTGCTGTTTTATCGCACAACCGCTATGACATTCCTTGCCGATCTTGGAAACCTCGTGAAGGGTCTCTCCAATCTTAAGCCTGGTTCCTATTGGCAGTGTTTTTAGTTCGATTCCCTGTGTGGTGATATTTTCAGCAAATACCCCGGCGCCCAGTTTCAAGCCCATATCTCTCATTTGGTCAACGCTTTCATCTGCAAGAAGACTCACCTGTCTGATCTCATCAAGTCCGCAATGTGCGTCTCCCTTGATGCCTCCCTCTATGAACTCAGCCTGTTCAACAGGCTGTTTGACCACCCCTGTTTTTTCACTGACGTTGATAGATAATACCTTTGCCATATTATAGACCTCCATTCTACAAATCGGACGAATTATTAAAGTCACCGGATTTGCCCCCGGATTTTTTAACCAATCTAATATCTGTGATCCGCATTTCCCGGTCGATTGCTTTGCACATATCATAAATGGTAAGTGCCGCAACCGATACTGCATGCAGTGATTCCATCTCAATTCCCGTTTTACCGATGGTACTTGCGCAGGCTTCGATATGAATTGCCGAATTTTCCTCATCCAGGCTGAAATCCATTTCCACACCGGTTATCAAAATATTATGACACATAGGAATCGCCGATGAGGTATTCTTGGCAGCCATTATCCCGGCAGTTTGCGCAACAGACAGCACATCTCCCTTTGCCATGGCTCCCGATTTGATTCGTTCAAGCGTTTCGGACTTCATATAAATGCTGCCCTTCGCTACCGCGATCCGTTTCGTATCATCCTTTTCGCCAACATCGACCATTTTGGGGCGTCCATTTTTATCGATATGGGTCAACTCACTCATTTCAGCCTCCAATCTGGCTCATTCCTCTGTCAACGGGTTTTGCGCCGTTGTTCAGATCATGATGCTCCCCTTTACTTAAAATCGCATTTCGTATTGACTCCTTCAGAAGCTCATCATCACCTGATTTTAATACCTCAACCAAATCGATCTCCTGATTCTTATGCAAGCAAGGTTTCAGTTTGCCGTCGGCTGTGAGCCTTATTTTATTACAGTCGCAGCAAAACTGATTGCTGATCGGACTGATGAAACCAATCGTCCCGAGTGCTTCCGGATAACGATATAGCGTGGCGACCCCGTCTTGCTTGTCAAGGCTGATCAAACTGGGCAGCTTCTTTTTGATCTCCTCACCGGAAAGATACCGGTATCCGCTTTTTTCGGCAGCTTGTCCCACCGGCATTAATTCAATAAAGCGAATATCTATCGGATGATTGATCGAAAGCTGTATAAAGTTAAGAATCTCATCGTCATTAAAGCCTTCCATGACGACGACATTCAGTTTTAAGGGAGTTAAGCCAGCTTGCAGCGCCGCATTAATGCCTTCAAAAGCTGCATCTAAGTCTCCGCCCCTGGTGATTTCTTCATATTTATGATAAATCAATGAATCTACACTGACATTCACACGATTCAGCCCCGCTTTTTTTAATGCTTTCGCATGTTCTGCCAACATAGTGCCGTTGGTCGTCATGGCAAGCTCCTTGACGCCTTCTATAGCAGCCAGGCGCTCCACCAGGTTTACAATGCCTTTTCTAGCCAGCGGCTCTCCTCCCGTAAGCCGGAATTTTGATATGCCAAGTTCCGCCGCCGCTTTTACGATCCTTTGAATATCCTCAAAGGATAAGATTCTATCATGTCCCAGTTTTTCAACGCCTTCCTCGGGCATACAGTACTTACACCGTAAATTGCACCGATCCGTTACTGATATCCTCATGTAGTTGATTTCTCTGCCAAAGCTGTCCTTCATTGCTTCCCCCACATCTACAAATATTGCATCTTATTTTTTCCATCTTGTTTCATTTTATAATAGCCAATGCAAACAGTCAATTCCAAGCCCGTTAATACTTTACTTCATACGAACATTCCAGCTTTACATACTTTATATTTTCTGCCATTTCTACCGCTTGTTTTAAAGGAAGATAAACGATCAGGTCGAAATCAAGTCCATCCCTGCCCCAAAACAACATCGTCCGCTCCTGTTTAACAAAGTATACAGCTCTGTCTCCGTTAATTTCTGTCTCGCCGGTTTCTGAATCCTCGCTGTCCGCCATAGTCTGCCATTCTCCGGTGGGTTTATAGGACAAAGAAATGATATTTTCCTCTCCGTCTGCAAACAAAAGCGTTTTCATACTCCCCAGATCCTCCGCTTCTGCAAAATGATAACCCTCAGGCAAAATCATAGGGTAGAAAACATCCTTCCATGCTTCCGGCAATTGGCTCTTGATCTCATCCGGAAGATAACCTGATTCCACCACCCTGATGTCACTGTACTCCTCATGGTCGACGAGAAAGATATCCATGGCCTTCGTCCTGACTGCATCCACCGTTGCCACCAATACGGTACCGATCGTCGCAAAGCACAGGACTACTACAGCCGCAATTTTCGCCAGCACTTTCAATCGCTGCCTTCTTATTTTCTGCTGCTCCTTCTTCTCAAATTCACGAGCCATTCTCCGAATTCGGAAATCAAGTTCGGGAGGAACCTTTAATCCTATTTCGCCTGTTTCCTCTTCAAACTTCTCAAATTCTTTTGCATACTCTTCTGCGATGATCGTGGCGACATACTTCATAAAGGCGTCTGAGCGCGCAATAATGGTTTTTTGGTATTCTTCATCAAAGGCAGTCATTTATGTCTCCCTCCTTGCCTTCTGAGATAAGTTTTGCAAGCTTTTGTTTCGCCCTCATCAGTCTGATTCTTACATTTCCATGGGTGATACCCGTCATCTGGGAAATCTGTCTGTCTCTGTAAGAATAAAAATATTTCAAAAGGATGATGTTTTTATCTGTAGCGTTCAATTCATTGATATAATGAGAAAGCCCCTTTGACAGCTCCGCATTTGCAAGGATTTCTTCCACATTAAAATCACTTTCTGCATTATATAACGCTGTTTCTTCAAGCTCTGTTACATCCCGCATTCTCTTTTCTTTCCGATAGAAGTCTATGGCCGTATTTTTCGCAAGTGCCGTCAGATACGCCTTGGTCCGGCTGGATTCGAGTTCTTCAACATGGTCCAGATTCAAAAATATTTTTATAAGACATTCTTGCAGAGCATCCTGCGCCAAGTGTTCTTCGTTTAAAATACTCTTCGTAATTCGATAGAGAGAATTCCCATACATAAAATAGACTTGCTCGTACTTCGACCGTGTCTTTTCATCAGAAAATGCCAATAATACAAAAATCATATTCCGCCCCCCCTTGCTTCTGATTATACCATATTTCTCCATTTTATCCCATGCACTTCGATAAACGACAAAATCAGAGCTGCTGTTGTTGGGACTACACCTAAAACAACAAAAAAACTGCTCCCGAATCGGGAACAGCTCTTAATAATGAATCTATTTATTTTAAAAATCGACTCCGCATTGATCGAATCATCCCTTTAGGATTATTCTACAGACGCCAGTATTTCCTGCACATAATTCGGCAGTGCAAAGGCACCTTTATGCAGATCAAGGTTATAATATCTTGTCTTTAAGCCAAACTCTGACCATTTTTCAGGCTTCATATCCGTGACAGGGTCCAGTTGTTTGGAAGCAAATCCGAAGTACCAATAACCGGAAGCATAGGTCGGCGTATTAAAGCCGAATACCTTGGCAATCGGGAAAGTCTTCTTGATCTTTGCATGAGCCTTTTTCATCTCTTCAATGTCTCCGTCGAAGAAAGCACCTTCATGCTGGTTGATCAGGATACCTTTATCGCTAAGCGCGCGATAACAGTCCTTATAAAACTCAACCGTGAAGAGTCCTTCTCCAGGACCCGCAGGGTCTGTGGAGTCCACAAGAATCAAATCGTAAGCTCCAGTAGGCGCTTCCTTAACAAATTTTAATCCGTCATCGAACATCAGGTTTAATCTCGGCTCACTTGTGAAAACCGATGATGTGGTAGGCATAAACTTCTGACAAGCTCTGACAACAGCCTCGTCGATCTCGACCATATCAATTTTTTCAATCGTCTTATATCTGGAAACTTCTCTTGCGGTTCCGCCGTCTCCAGCTCCAATGATCAATACGTTCTTAATGTCGGGATTTACACACATTGCAGGGTGACAGATCATATCGTGGTATACGAATTCATCTTTTTCCGTTACCTGGGTATAACCGTCCAATACCATGAAGACTCCGAAAGTTTCATTGCGAAACATCTCAAGCTTCTGGAAGGGAGTCTGCTCCACGTGTAAAACTTCTGCAATATTAAGCGAAAGCTTTACATCATCATCCATATAGTACTCTGAAAACCATAAATCACTGTTCTTTAATAACATCTTTGCACCTCCAATTTTTAGACCTTGTCCGGCAAATTCCTGCCGTAGAAGACTTCGTCCATTTCTTTCCTTAATTTTGATGTAATAAGATTAATTTCATCCGTGGAAATATCGTCCACAGAAAAATTGAAGAAATAATTATCCAGGTCGAAGCTCTTTAGTTTACATTTGGTGTGAAAAATATTTTCCTGGAATACGTTAACATCGATCATATAATACTTATCAGCCAAGTCCGGATCGATGTAGTTCTGAATCGAATTCAGTTTGTGATCGATAAACATCTTTCTTCCGGTAATATCTCTGGTAAAGCCTCTGACGCGGTAATCCATCGTCATCATATCGGCTCCAAAGCTCTCGATCAAATAATTCAATGCAGTCAGCGGTGAAATTTCTCCGCAGGTTGATACATCGATATCTGCCCTAAAAGTACAAACACCCCCATCCGGATGATATTCTGGATAAGTGTGTACGGTAATGTGACTTTTATCTAAATGAGCAACAACAGACGGATTATCGATCTTTACCTCAGTTTCAGGCGGAGCACTGCACTCGCAGATTAAAATGGTTACGCTCGCACCCTGGGGATCATAATCCTGAACCGCTATATTCAATATTGTAGCACCGATCATATCCGTAACATTTTTCAATATTTCGGTCAGTTTGGCCGCATTATACTGTTCATCGATGTATTCGATATATGCCCGCCGATCCTCAACGGTTTTCGTGTAGCAAATATCATACATGTTAAAGCACAGTGTTTTAGTCAGATTGTTAAATCCGTGCAATTGTAATTTTTCCAACTTTCTATTCCCACAACCTTTCTAAATTAAAATGGTATAATTTCTAGAACAATTATACATTGTAACATTGCACTTTATAAAATGCAATGGAATCAATTGAAGATTTTTCATGCAATGAATGGAATTTTAACCCTGTTCGATTTCCTCGAGATAAATGCTCTTTCTCTGTGTTATAATAAGAAGTAGAAAACGCAACATTATTTTAGAGGTGATAGAAATGACTGATGCAGGATTGAAGAAACTATTGGGAGCATTGCTCAGAAATAAGGATACCGCAATGCTATTGCTTAACGGTTTCAAACCGGAAGATATAGAAAGAGGCATCGTTGCAATCCCGGAAACGATGTTAAACAGAGATTTTAAGATGCTGATCATGGACAAGGCCTCGCCCTATCTGAACGACTATGGCGTGATGTTTCAGCAAAATTCCATTTATGCCGATCTCGATATCGACGCCAAACAGCTTGGGAGATTGAAAGCGAAACTGATGCTTACCTTTTCATCATTTGATTTTGAGGATGGGCTGCACAAAATTGTATTCACATATAGAGAAGACGTCAAGTCGGAGGGGAACTTTGTTCAAAGCATGGCGGTTAAGGCTGCAGGGCTGAAGGGCAATTATCTGCAGACAGCTGCTGAAATGACCAAAATGAAATTTTTAGAAGTATCAAAGGATATGGTTACGATTCATCTTGACCTCCTTGATTTTGCAAAAAAAATCCCCCCTTCACTGAGCATCGAGTATGTCGGCAGTGAAGACGGGATTCTAAAGCTTAAATTCAATATTGGCTGAGCTCGTCTCAGCCACTTTTACTTTCTATAAACTTTTATTTTTTGTAAATCTTATTTTCCATAAACCTCTTCTTTATTGATTACGTTAATTCCTTGAGCAGTCAGTTCTTCTACTGCCCTCTCCTGTTCATCCACCTTCAATACGATATAGGGCATCTCTTTTTTCCGCATAATAAAGGAGTAGATATATTCGATATTGATTTCAGCATCCCGTAAAATGGAAAAGATCTCATTCAGCCTGCCCGGTTTATCTTCCGGCTCTACTGCGATGACCTTGCTGACCTTGGCGACGACGCCTTCCTTGCTCAGTATTTCGACTGCACGGTCCGGATCATCTACGACGATTCTTAAGATTCCAAACTCTGTCGTATCAAATACGGCAATCGCCCTGATATCGATATTATGTGCAATCAAAATATCCGTAAGCTCGGACAGGCTCCCTTTTTTGTTTGGTATAAAAATTGATATCTGTTTGATCAACATTATTTTACCTCCCTCATATCGATTACTCTTTTGGCTTTCCCTTCAAATCTCGCCAGACTTCTTGGCTCTACCAGATTCACCTTTGCTTCAATTCCTAAAACGGTCCTCAACTGATGCTTGATCTTCTGATTCAGGTTTTCCAATAATGGAAAGGAATCCAGTAAATTTGCATCACAAAGTTCCACATCCACTTCGATCTTGTCAAGATATCCTTTTTTGAATACTTTAATTTGATAGTGCGGGCCGATACCATCTACTCGCAGCAAAACATCTTCGATCTGGGACGGGAATACGTTAACCCCTCCCAGGATCAGCATATCGTCCGACCGCCCTTGGATCTTCGACATTCTCACTGTTGTTCTTCCGCAGTCACATTTTTCATAATGAAGCGAAGTAATATCCTTCGTTCTATAGCGTAAGACAGGAAGCGCTTCTTTTGTCAACGAGGTAATCACCAATTCACCAACCTCGCCCTCTCCCAAAACTTCACCGGTTTTCGGGTTGATAATTTCAGGGAAGAAATGGTCTTCGTTGATATGCATTCCTTTCAATGCCATACATTCACCGGAAACCCCCGGACCGATCAATTCGCTCATTCCGTAATTTTCGGTAGCAAATAAGCCCCATCTTTCGTTGATTTCTTTTCTCATGCTTTCCGTGGAACCTTCTCCGCCAAAAAGACCCCATTTTAATTTTAGATCAGTTTTTGGATCAACACCCATTTCACAGGCCACTTCAGCCATATGTAGCGCATAGGAAGGTGTCCCAATTAAAGTTGTAGTTCCAAAGTCCTGCATAATCATAATCTGCTTTTGTGTATTTCCGCTAGACATTGGAATTACAGATGCACCGATTCTTTCAAGTCCCTGATGCAATCCGAACGCACCGGTAAAAAGGCCGTAGCCGAAAGCGATCTGTGCGGTATCCTCATCGGTTACTCCAGCCATGGTCGCCAGCCTTGCAATCAATTCACTCCAGGTGTCCATATCCTTTCTTGTATATCCGACCACCGTCGGCTTGCCCGTTGTTCCTGAGGATGCATGAAATCTGACAATGTCCTTCTTTGGAGATGCAAAGAGTCCAAAGGGATAGCTTTTTCTAAAATCATCCTTTACCGTGAAAGGGATTTGGGAAAGATCCGCAAGCGTTTTGATATCGCCGGGCTCAACTCTTGCTTCTTTCATCTTTTCCCTATAATAAGGCACGTTTTGATATGCCCGTTCCACTGTGCTTTTGAGCCGCTCCAGTTGAACTTTTCTGAATTCTTCCCTTCCAAAGGTTTCTTCCTTGCTCCAAATTTTATTGTCAAACATGTTCCTACATACCTCCCGCTATTGTTCAAAAAATAACGATACTCCGGTAAATAGAAGTATCGATTTCTTTCTGTTTGTTCTGTACTACTTACCTACATAGAAGATTATATCACACAGCAAAGGCCTCTTCAAGATTTGCAGCTGGATCGGATCTGCTGAAAATTTCGAAAGCCGTAGTCGTTCGTACGATCTAAAAACTAATCGTTCGTACTTTTTTTGCTTGTGTTCTCGTTGAAATAAGACGCAGTTGCTGTCGCTGCAAGTTTTCCATTGCTTTGTAAATAGGCCTCGCCGTAAAGATGCGTCAGCCTTTTTCCTGCCAGGTTGGCTTTTGCACATATAACCAAGGTATCTCCCACAGGCACCGGTCTGATATAAACTGTTTCCAGACTGATGGTCGGGACGAAATTCTGACCGGTTAGAAAACGAGTCAGATACCCCATAACGATATCAAAAGCAGCACCGATCATTCCGCCGTGCATAACGCCGACACGGTTTTTTTCCCATTCCAATATTGGAAAACGCAACGTAAGTGATTTCTCTTCATAGCTGCAGCTACTGAATTCCGGCCTCATCATTCCGTTTACAATGTCGGCCTGCTTCGTATAGATCTCTTCGACCTGGCCCCTCAATGTATCTTCCATCTCCTTCTGGGCTTTCGATGGAATGTCTTTTTTTTCATTATTTTGTATATCGATCAATGCCATATATTTTCCCACTCTCTTCCTTGTATATTCCTTTGTTTTTTACTGTACTTTAATCCGTTTCAGTTGTCAATGAGCGAAAAAGAATGTATTTCTGATGCGAAATTATGGAATCATATTTCATGTTTGATTCAACAAGAATGTGGTATAATTTTATCAGTTCACAAAAGATATTTAAATAGATTGAAAGGAGTATTTGTTATGAGTAAAGAACCTAAATTTTTCATTTGCAAGCATTGTGGTAATATCATTACGTTATTGGAGGATTCCGGCGTACCGGTTGTCTGTTGCGGAGAGAACATGAAAGAGCTGACAGCAAACACTACGGATGGCGCTCAGGAAAAGCACGTACCGGCTGTTGAGAAGGAAGGGAACAAGCTGTCCGTTGCCGTTGGTAGTGTGTTGCACCCAATGCTTCCGGAACATCATATCGCCTGGATCTACCTTCAGACAAACCTCGGCGGACAATTCAAGTATCTTGAAGTGGGGGCTGAGCCGAAAGCGGAATTCATACTGAGCGAGGGTGAGACTCCAGTTGCCGCATTTGAATATTGCAACCTGCATGGATTATGGAAAGCAGCAATATAGACTGCGAGGACATTCCGTTGCAGACAAGAAAATAGGAGAATTCACAAACAGCCTTTAAATTCCTACTAATGGAATTACTTAAAATGAATAAGCTCTGTGCAGAATGTGCACAGAGCTTTTCTATTCTTATTGTCCTTCGGTCGTTATGCATGATATTTCTCTTAAATCAAGGTCTTCACCACTTGTCCTACAAAAGATTCCTTTTGACTTTGGAGAGCGAAATCGAATACTAACGCCTTTTAGTACATTTTGATTTCGGTTTTTTACCTTTAACAAATAAAAGGTTCATATAGGTGCTCTTTTCATCATAATGATAAGGTTCATAATCCCCGTAAACTGCTTTAAGAGAAAAGCCTGCCTTCTTCGCCATTCTGCAGATTTCCTCCTTCGTAATAACAGAAAAACGAATATCAAGGCTCCTTTTTTCTACCATAAGGTTATTGGAATCATAAATTTCGTAAAATTGCGTACCGCTGATCAGCTTTAAATCGCTTAAATAGATATCGTAATAAGTAATGACCATCGTTCTTCCACCGTCTAGCTGGTATTTACCGAGATACTTTATCGAGCCATCTGCAGTTTTTATCCTATATACAGGATTGTACAGGGAGCAGAAAAAAATACCGTTCGGCTTTAAATGCTGATATATCTGATTGATCGCCTGCCACCGTTTATCGATGTTGATGATCTCTGCTATGGAATTGGATGGGATGATAATAAGATCGTACTGATCATTCAGAGCCATGTCACAAACGTCCTGGCACACAATCCGAACTCGGTCAGAAGCATCCTGGATTTTCCCGCGGAAAACGTTGAGCATCTCTTCTGAATAGTCTACGCAGGTTAGAGGAAAACCCTCTCTGATCAGAGGAACCGATACCCTTCCGGTTCCACACATCAGTTCAAGAATATTGTTGCGGCCTTTACAAAGTTTCTTATAAAAACCAATATCAAAATCGGTATTTGTATAATAATCGTACACATCAGCAACATAACCAAAATCAATATTTTTCTCCATTGCGCCGCAACCCTCCTTCAATTTCAAAATAGATAACCATGAGAATGAATGAATGAAAGTCGATCCAATCAAGGTTTTACAATTAAAAGGTTATGTTTCCAATTTTGAAAATGTGTCTATCTGGTTGTATTCAGCGAAAAAAAGTAACTGCCTATCTCTTTTATCTAACATCATTTCCTTAAAAAAAAATCTCCCCTATATCGATAGAAGAGATTTTTATTGTCACTATATTAAAGAGTCAGCCCCCCGGTGACCTCTAATACAGCGCCGTTCACAAATTTTGCGTCATCGGACGCCAGATATAAATACGCGTTTGCGATGTCTTCCGGCCTTCCCAGTTCTTTCAGCGGGCATTTTTCTTTCATAAGCTCCAATACTTTTGCCGGTACCTTGTCAGTCATTGGTGTGACAATAAAGCCAGGTGCAACTGCATTGACCCTGATTCCTTTCGGTCCAAGCTCCTTTGCCCAGGTCTTGGTCATTCCTATTACAGCCGATTTGGATGCTACATAATTTGTCTGTCCGTAATTGCCATAAATGCCACTGAAGGATGAAGCATTTAAAATCACTCCGCCGTTCTGCTCCGTCATTACCGTTGCAGCCGCCTGAGCGCAATAATAAACACCTTTCAGATTGACGTCAATTACCCTGTCGAAGGCTTCTTCACTCATTTTTAGCAGCGTTGTATCCATAGTGATTCCCGCATTGTTGACTAATATGTCAAGCGTTCCATATTTCGATACGGCTGTCTCCATCAATTTTAATACATGCTCTTTCTTTGTTACATCCGTCGGTACACCGAATGCCTGCCCGCCGCTTTCCAGGATCTCGCTCACCGTGCTTTCTACTTCTTTTTCATTTACGTCACTGATAACGACCCTTGCTCCTTCTTTGGCAAACAGTAAGGCTGTAACCTTTCCAATTCCGCTTCCGGAACCTGTGATAACCGCTGTTTTATTTTTTAATCGCATCTGGCTAACCTCAAATCTTTCTTCATTTATTATTGGTCTGCTTTTCCCCACCGAACGGCAGTTGCAGCCCAGGTATATCCCGTACCGGCACCAAAGAGAACCGCAATATCACCCTGCTTCAGACGCTCCAGCTTTTCTCCTTCAGAAAGAGATATAAATGCATCCGCAGATTGGCAGTGACCATATTCTTCGAGAACAAAGGAGTTGTCTTCGTTCAGCTGAAAATACTCCAAGATATTATTTAAGATGGAACGTTTCATGAAAATCGGCGCAATATAATTGATCTGATTCTTCTGATATCCGCTTTTTTCTGCTGATTTCTCAATCACGGCGATAAAGTTCTTTAAAGTAACCGGGTCCAGTCTTTCCTTCATGCTCTGAATATCGTGAACGTCCAAGAAACGGTCTTCGTACTTCATTTTATCAAACTTATCAAAGTTTTTGCAACCGATTCCCATAACGCCAACATCGTACGCAAACGCACCATCCGTGATCATATGAGTATCCAAAATAATGTTCTCATTAAGTCCTCTTTCCAGCAATACCGCTGCCGCTCCGTCACCGAAATTATACATGAACCTCGTTCTTTCATTTTTATAATTGATTAGATCCGCTTCTTTTGAGGAGGAAATTAGGAGAACATATTTTAAATTTTTATCCATAAGCATCATGCTTTTCAATATCTTTAAGGAATAAACACCGGCGGAGCAAAGAGAATGAATCTCAAAGGCATTCGCATTCTTCGCACCGATCTCATGCTGAATTTTGGCCGCACAATTAAACAGGTAATAATCTTTATACTCACTTCCGCAATATACAACTAGATCCAGCAGCTTAGGATCAAAATCCTGCAACGCTCTTTTTGCCGCCTTAACTCCCATGTCTGAAACAGATTCTTCTGGTCCCGCCTTGTGGATCTGTTTTATTCCAAATTTATGGCGAACGACATCTTCAGAAATACCGGAAGCTTCCCCTATGTAGCGACTGTCTCTGATTCCATCGGGAACATAGACTCCAATTCTTTTCATGCCTACTACTTGATCTGTCTTCATTTTTTATTATTCTTCTTCCTTTCCATACAGTTCCATTACTTTTGCAGCAACAATTTTACCTACATTATTTTTAGGAATCTCATCTACAAATTGAATATATTTCGGAACTTTATAGTGTGCCAGTTTGTCTTTCAGATACGTCATGAGCTCCTCTTTGGTGATATCTGCATCCTGCTTCAATGAAATAACAGCTTTGCCGACTTCGCCCCACCTTTTATCCGGTACGCCTATGACACAGACTTCATGAACCTGAGGGATTTCATACAACACGTTTTCAACTTCCGGTGGAAAGACGTTTTCACCGCCACTGATGAACATGTTTTTCTTCCTTCCGACAATATAGAAGAACCCATCCTCATCTCTTACTGCCATGTCTCCGGAATAAACCCATCCGTCTTTCAATGTCCTGCTCGTCTCCTCCTCATTTTCCCAATATCCTGAAAAAATCTGAGGTCCGCTCCAGATTAATTCTCCGGGTTCATTACACCCCAATTCGTTGCCTTCATCATCAACAATTTTAGCCAGAGTAAAATACATTGGCTTCCCAACAGAAGCATATTTCTCCCGTATTTGAGCATCATCCATAAATTCCGCCGGTGCCGTCAGATTGTTTGGCCCCGCCTCGGTCATACCATAACCCAATACAAAACGGATACCCTTACTCCAGAATTTTTCCATGATATTGACCGGCGTTGGCGCGGCTCCGGCCATAATCCATTTCACTGAGGAAAAATCCGTTGTTTCAAAGGCAGGCAAATCGACCATCATTCTGAAAATTGTCGCCGCACCAAATACAAATGTCGGTTTTTCCTTATCAATAGTGTCAAGAGATAATTGAGGGTCAAATTGCTTATTAATCATGATTCTCCCTCCTGCATGCAGGATCGGCAGAGTCAAAAGATTCCACCCGCCCGTATGAAACAGCGGGAGCAGAATATGTGCGCTGTCCGTATGTGAGATTCCCCATGTACAGATTTCATTCATCGAATTAAAAAGCACCGCTCTGTGAGAGAGCATTCCTCCCTTCGGAAGCCCGGTTGTACCGCCAGTATGTATGATCAAGTGGATGTCTTCAAAATCCAGGCTTTTGCAGGCAACTGGCTCAGGATTCCCATCTTTCATGATTTCTTCATAGCGGAAGCGATCTCCATCGATTTCGCTATCTGCCAGAACTACATACTGTTTTACATTAACTTCCGTTTTAATTGCTTCTATCATCTCCGAAAAAACATCTTCATAAAATAGTACCTTCGGTGTTTCCTTAAGAAGCAATTTCGTCAATTCATCCTTAGAGAGGCGGGCATTATACGGTACCAAAATCGCACCGCACTTTCCTGTCGCATAATATGCATCAATCAGTTCGATGCAGTTTCTTGCAAGGAAAGCAACCCGGTCTCCCTTTTGTACCTGGAAACGATCTGTCAGGTGATTGGCCAATATATTTGCTCTCGTATCCAGCTCTTTGTATGTATAATGCTTGTTAAAATCAATATCATATACCGCTTCCGACTCGGGATTGATTCTCGCTCGGAAATATGAGTAGTTGCCGATCCATCCATTATTTATCATGTTTCTTCCTGCCTCCTTTGGTATAAAATTAAGTTTCTTGTTGGATAACCATTAAGCGCTTTTTATACACCGTATCACATTTGCCATATTTTCAGCCAAATGCTTCATAATACCGATTCCTTCCTCGTCTTCATCCGCATTGACGCTTCCGCCTTTTCCAGCTACGCCTACATTCCAATATGTAGAGCCTGTTACAATGCAGTCATTACAGGTTGCCCATAACAAAATTTGTGCAAAAGCGAAGTTCTGTCCTGCTCTTCTTGCCACAGTCACCGGAGCTACGACCTTTCCCGAAAAAGCCGATCCCTTCCATTGATATGATTCGCTCCTTTCCTTCATCTCATTGGAATACCATCTTCCCGAAAATCCGGCTCTGTCAAGAAGTGCTTTCATTTCCGGTGTAATAGAGGAATGATATACCGGCGAACCAAAGAGGATACCATCCGCTTCCGTCATTTTCCTGAATACACTTTCAAAATCATCCTCTACTACACATTTTTTCGCGTTGACACACTCATAGCATCCTTTGCATCCATGAATATTCAAGTCCTTTAATAGAATCAATTCCGTTTCAGCACCAAGCTGTTCCGATTCCAACAATACCTGCTTTAAATAGAAGCGTGTATTGCTCTCTTTTCTGGGACTTCCGCAAATACCAATGATCTTCATTACGTTCACCTCACCGCCCATTATTTTTCTTTTATTATATCAGCCTACTATTTATTAATCGAAAAAAGTATTATATTTGGAATTCTCAAAATACCATTTCTATTGAAACGAAATCCTCTCTTTCCTGATATATTACTACAGATCGATGACCGCTTCCACTTTCGGTTCAAGATCCTTTCCTTTCGTAAATAGCGAAATCAGAATCGTTAAAGCAATGGAAATCGTAATGACATTAAAGTACCAGGGCAGTGCTCCCGGCCATTTTAGTCCTGTTAACGAAAGCAGATTCAAAACCAATCCTACTGTCAAGCCACAGGCGACTCCTTTTTCATTTGCACCTTTCCACAGCAATCCAAGGATAAAGACCGGGAAAGTACCTGACATTAATGTACCCCAGCCAAAGGTTCCCAATATCGCAACCATCTCTGCGCTTGTAAGCGAAAAAAGGATCGCAATCAGTCCTAATAGAAACATTGTAACTCTGGAGACAGTCAGCTGCTTTTCCGGAGCGATTTTTTTCCCAAACGCGTCAGGCAGATCTCTGGATATGAGATTAGCAGAAAGAGATAAAAACATGCTGGCAGAAGACATGGCAGCCGCTAAAACTGCAGCATATATAAATAGTTGAACAGAAACACCAAGATAATCGGCAAACACGAAAATAGCGCTGTCTGCGTTTGCCAGTGGCGCAACCGCTCCTGATGCAACTAAATACAAAACACCATAAGCAACGACTACAGCAAAAAGTCCTACAATTAAATGAGCGATTGCCGTATATAAACCCAGCCTTGGCATATCTTTCGGATTCTTTAACGCATACATCCTTGTTAATACCTGAGGCTGGCCAACCGTTCCAAGAATAGGAATGATCATCCAGGCCATTGCAACGGATCCAGGCAATGATCCCCATGCATTGAGCAAGTCAGGGCTGAATGCTTTTGATACATCCCCTTTCGTAACCGTACCGGCGGCATCCACGGCATTTAAGACTTCACCAAATCCTCCTGTAACGCTAAGGAAAGCAATGATAATGATTACTCCTGCAATAATCATGACCAACCCTTGAAACGCCTGTGTCAGAAGTCCCCCCACTTCCCCGCTCAAAACCATGTATAAGGTCAGTACGCCAAAAATGATAAATCCGGTTACGATCGTATTCCATCCCAGAAGATGACTGAATAACTCTGATCCGGCTTTAATCTGAGCGGCAAGATATGCAATACAGCCGACAAACATAATAATAGAAAAAACAGCCTTAATATAACGGTTATTATGAAATCTTAAATCAGAGATATCTCCCAAAGAAGCTACATTGCCAATTTCAGCCATTGCACGCATTTTCTTGCCCAAAATCAAGTATGCCATTGCAAAAGCAGCCGATGATAACATCCAGAATGTCATGGCATTACCGGTTGAGTAAATTAGTGCCGGAATGCCGACCAGAGCAAAGGCACTCGCCACTCCTGCGGTACTGGACAATCCCACTGTCAAGGGGCCGAACATTCCAGTACTTCCAAAGAATGCCTGACTGGATGTAACTTTTTTCTTGGCCCACCATCCGATGAGAAATGATACGAAAATCATCAAAAACGAGAATCCGATAATTATAATTTTTACGTCTCCAGACATTTAATTCACCTCACTTTGCTCGAGCATCGCAATTTTATTTTTGAATTCCTTCCAATCTTCTTCCGACAGCCACTCATCCTGAAAAAGAATGAATCCGAATGTAAGTGTTGCGATCCCCCCCAACCAGTATGCCAAAATGGTCCATGCAAAAGACGGGTGGAACCCTAAGATAGAAAAGTCAGGAACTTTTCCTGCAAAAAGATCAGCGTAATATCTGGATAAATAGAAACTGGCACACCATAATACGGCCCATACCAGCAACGGATAGATTAACATCTTAGATGAAAGTTTCCCTTTCTTGGATATACCAAGTATCATATGTAAAAACATCAGCACCACACCCAGGTACATACCTGCCATGTAGTATTCCTTCCATCCCAATAAAGTGATAACGATCCATAGAATTCCGATTAGCACAATGATTCCGGTCTGCTTACCAGAAATGTCCATAAAATTCCATCCTCCCTCCAAAAATGCGCTACATTTTTGTTCATATTAAATAGATTTATGAAATGTGAATCACCTTTCATGTTGAGTGTAACATGAAAGGTGATTCAGGTCAATATCAATTTTGTTTCAAAATAAATGAAATCATTGTATTATACTTGAATCTCTGATACACTTTTTTTAAAATAAGCCAAAAATCGAGGTGATTCCTTTTGAATTTATTAAATGAGCCAAAGACACAAAGAGGCAGAGATACGCTTGAAAAAATATGTAAATCGGCCGAAACACTTTTTAGTACGCAAGGCTATTACAATACATCAATTAACGACATTACGAGAATGGCGGAAATTGCCCCAGGTACTTTCTATATTTATTTTAAAGACAAGCTCAGTGTTTTTAAATATTTGGTTGCGCATCTGAATTCCATTCTAAGAAATGAAATAAGGGAGAGTATAAAAGACTGCAATACAAGATACGATCAGGAGCATGAAGGCTTTAAAGCTTTTTTTAATTTTTTAAAGCATCATATGGGTCTATATAAAATCATTTGGGAAGCCCAATTTGTAGACGAAGAAACCTTCCGAACTTATTATGAAGATATTGCAAAAGGTTATGTAAAAAGAATTGAAAAGGCACAAAAAAACGGAGAAATTATCGATGACATCAGTGCGAAGACTCTTGCCTACTGCTTCATCGGTGTTTCCAATTTCATCGGACTAAAATGGATTATTTTTGATGAGCAGCCTGTAACGGATGATATCATTGATGATTTAATGAAGTTATTTAAAAATGGTATTTTTAAATAAAAAGCTCAAACTTCACATTTATAAAAAAATTTTATATGAATATTTCTATTGACAATATTTCACAGAAAGGTTATTTTATACACATAACGTGAATCATGATTCATATCTCATCATTAATATTTGAACCTCATAAAAAAGAGAACGATTCTATATCATCCATCTTAAAGGGAGGTAAACTATGAATAAAAAGATTCTTATGTGTTTGCTTGTTGTGTCAATTTCCATCTGTCCCCTTTTCAGCTATGCCAGTGCTTCTTCCTCTAACTACTACGAATATGCTGGGATTATCGGCGAAGCGGAAGACCCCAGTAGCGGCTACATGCTTGGAAATCCGGTAGCTATTTCCAAGGACAGTAGCGGATATTATTATGTGGCGGATCTGGCCAATAACCGTATTCTCAAGCTTAACAGTTCGCTGCAGAAAGTGGACGTCCTCGAAAATCTGGATATGCCGATTTTCGTTTATGTAGACAACGATGATAACATTCTGGTAAGCGAAATGGGAACAAACAAGATCAAAAAATACACCAACGCATTGGCGTTCACCACCGAATGGGGCGGCTCCGGTACTGGTGATGGAGAATTCAACATCCCCCGTTCCATTGTGCAAGACAGTTCTGGGAACTATTATGTAACCGATGAACTCAATAACCGCATTCAAAAATTTACTGAAAGCGGCACCTTTGTAACCGCTTACGGGTCTTACGGCAGTGGTTCGGGAGAGTTCAAGGTACCACAGGGGCTTTCCATAGATGCTCAAGACCGCCTATATGTGGCGGATACCTATAACAACCGTATTCAGGTGTTCGAAACTTCCTCATCCTGGCAGTACCTGACATCGTTCGGTACTTACGGTGTCTATAATGCCTTTAATTATTTAAGCTTCCAGCCAGGCATCTTCAATCATCCAAGAGGTGTTTACGTTGAGCAAAGCACTGGACGGGTAGCTGTAACCGACAGCGCCAACAACCGTGTCATGGTTTATAACAGCTATGCCAACGGCTTTACTTTCTACCAGTCTCAAAATGGCTATCTTGGAATGTCTTTGCCAACACATGCAATCATGGAGAACAACAGACTGATCGTTTTGGATTCACATAGCAGAATCATGAAATATAATTCTATCTTCAACAACACCAACTTTTTTACCGAGTATGGAACTTATCGTAATGCATATGGAACGTTGTCCAATGCGCAGAGTCTATGCGTTGATCAAAACTCTGGGAATGTGTATGTTAGCGACTCGTTTAACCACCGGATACAGGTGTTTGACGAAGATGGAGATTGGCTCAGCAGTTACGGTGGAATCGGAGGCCCCTATGGCTATGGTACTGCTTTAAATTACTTTTTGTATCCCAAACAGGTCACAATCGATAACTCAGGCAACCTCTATGTAGCGGATTTTGGCAACAGTCGGGTGGTGAAAAAAGCGCCCGGTTTCCCAACCTTTGTTTTAGCAGCATCCAGCTTGCAGGTAACCCAACCCTGGGGAGTTGCGGTTGATCGTTCCGGCTATCTATATGTTTCTGACTGGTATACCGATACCATCAAGGTCTTCCACAATGGTGTATTTGTACGTTCCTGGGGCGGAG
Source organism: Anaerovoracaceae bacterium (assembly GCA_963676445.1). Lineage (GTDB taxonomy): Bacteria > Bacillota > Clostridia > Peptostreptococcales > Anaerovoracaceae > Anoxybacterium. The sequence goes on along the minus strand of OY781100.1, from coordinate 3,796,973 downwards.
CTGGAACATCAAGCGGCTTGTTCGACAATCCCTGCGATCTGAAAATCGGTACGTATAACGATACAGATGCTATTTTTGTAGCTGACTGCGGAAATAACCGGGTTCAAATATTCTCACTTCAAGGAACATATCTGGATGAGCTTGGAACCCCTACCGACGACCCGCTGGAAAACTACAATACTGTAAAAACCAACGGTGAATTCCTGCTTCCCTATGGTGTCACAATTGATGCTGAAGGTAATATTTTAGTTGCTGATACTTCACACAAATGCATGCGAATGTTTGATTCCGGCGGAACGTTGGTTGAAACTTGGGGAACGATGTCAAACAGCGACGGGAACTTCTTTTCACCGATGGGTTGCGATATAAATCTTTCCACAGGCCGATTATATATCACAGATGGCGTGCTGGAGCGTGTTCAATACTTTGATTTGATTGATTAAATAACTTTTTCCGGTATAAATAAGTTTTAAAATATTGAAATGCTTTTTATATTCAAAAAAACTGTTGACAGAATAGGTAATAATGAAGTAAAATAAAGCTTGTCCGGTTTTAATGTTTTAATACTTAAACTACCGGAAAAATCTTGCGCGCGTGGCGGAATTGGCAGACGCACTAGACTTAGGATCTAGCGGGCGACCGTGGGGGTTCAAGTCCCTCCGCGCGCACCAATGAGCCGTTCCAACAGGAACGGTTCTTCATTATTATATGCGTCCGTAGCTCAGTTGGATAGAGCGTCAGACTCCGACTCTGAAGGTCACAGGTTCGACTCCTGCCGGACGTACCATAAATAAAAAGGATTTAAATCTTTAGCTGATTTAGATCCTTTTTTATTTGTATCATATGCATTTAACTTCTTCTGCAACAACAGCAAAACCTTTTCCATGATGACCTGTCCTGGCAGCTTCAACTGTAGCCTTTATTGCATTCTGCCTGGTCATGGACGCAATTTCCATAATGGAGGCGATAAGCTAGAATTTTCTCTATAAAAAATAAGAACGATCAAAAACAAAAAATAAAAAAACTCTAGATCATTTGAATCAGAGTTTTTTTTGGTGACTCCACCGGGAATCGAACCCGGGTTACCGCCGTGAAAGGGCGGTGTCTTGACCGCTTGACCATGGAGCCATATTAAAAAACCGGCGACGTCCTACTTTCCCAGGCAGCTGCCCGCCAAGTATCATCAGCGCTGAAGAGCTTAACTTCTGTGTTCGAGATGGGAACAGGTGTGACCTCTTCGCTATAGTCACCGGATATGTTAGTTCGATTATTTTCGAACTGTTTTGAAGGTATCATGTACCCTCAAAACCGAACAATGACAAAATATCTTTACTTGAAACCATTGGTCAAGCGTTCGACCTATTAGTATCGGTCAGCTGAACACATTGCTGTGCTTACACCTCCGACCTATCAACGTGATAGTCTCTCACGGGTCTTACCATTTCTGGAGGAAATCTATTCTTGTGGGGGGCTTCGCACTTAGATGCTTTCAGCGCTTATCCCGTCCATACATAGCTACCCAGCCGTGCCCTTGGCAGAACAACTGGTACACCAGAGGTATGTCCATCCCGGTCCTCTCGTACTAAGGACAGCTCCACTCAAATTTCCAACGCCCACAGCGGATAGGGACCGAACTGTCTCACGACGTTCTGAACCCAGCTCGCGTACCTCTTTAATGGGCGAACAGCCCAACCCTTGGGACCTACTTCAGCCCCAGGATGAGACGAGCCGACATCGAGGTGCCAAACACCCCCGTCGATGTGGACTCTTGGGGGGTATAAGCCTGTTATCCCCGGGGTAGCTTTTATCCGTTGAGCGATGGCCCTTCCACTCGGAACCACCGGATCACTAAGCCCGACTTTCGTCCCTGCTCGACCTGTATGTCTCGCAGTCAAGCTCCCTTCTGCCTTTACACTCTTCGCGCGATTTCCGACCGCGCTGAGGGAACCTTTGGGCGCCTCCGTTACTCTTTAGGAGGCGACCGCCCCAGTCAAACTGCCCACCTGACACTGTCCTGACGCTGGATAACAGCGCACAGTTAGAATTTCAACGTTACAAGAGTGGTATCCCAACGGTGACTCCACCAAAACTGGCGTCCTGGTTTCACAGTCTCCCACCTATCCTGTACATGCAACGCCGAAATCCAATATCAAGCTACAGTAAAGCTCCACGGGGTCTTTCCGTCCTGCTGCGGGTAACCGGCATCTTTACCGGTACTACAATTTCACCGAGTCTATTGTTGAGACAGTGCCCAGATCGTTACGCCTTTCGTGCGGGTCGGAACTTACCCGACAAGGAATTTCGCTACCTTAGGACCGTTATAGTTACGGCCGCCGTTTACTGGGGCTTAAGTTCATGCCTTCGGTTACCCTAAGCAGTCCCCTTAACCTTCCAGCACCGGGCAGGCGTCAGCCCCTATACTTCAGCTTTCGCTTTTGCAGAGACCTGTGTTTTTGGTAAACAGTCGCCTGGGCCTTTTCACTGCGGCCTGCTTTCGCAGGCACCCCTTCTCCCGAAGTTACGGGGTTATTTTGCCGAGTTCCTTAACAATAGTTCTCTCGCTCACCTTAGGATTCTCTCCTCATCTACCTGTGTCGGTTTACGGTACGGGCACCTACAATCTCGCTAGCGGCTTTTCTCGACAGTGTGAAATCAGCTGCTTCGGTACTTTAATTTCCCTCCCCATCACGCCTCAGAATTGATCCGGCGGATTTGCCTACCAGATCTCCCTCGACGCTTAGACGCGCTCAACCAACGGCGCGCTCAGCTTATCCTTCTGTGTCCCCACATCGCTCAAACGATTTTCGGTGGTACTGGAATCTCAACCAGTTGTCCATCGCCTACGACCTTCGTCCTCGGCTTAGGTCCCGACTTACCCTGAGTGGACGAACCTTCCTCAGGAAACCTTAGATTTTCGGTGGGCAGGATTCTCACCTGCCTTACGCTACTCATGCCAACATTCTCTCTCGTATGCAGTCCACCAAACCTTACGATTTAGCTTCGACCCGCATACGATGCTCCTCTACCAATTGCCCGTTAGGACAATTCCAAAGCTTCGGTAGTAAGTTTTAGCCCCGTTTATCTTCGGCGCAGAGCCACTCGACTAGTGAGCTATTACGCACTCTTTAAATGAGTGGCTGCTTCTAAGCCAACATCCTAGTTGTCTATGCAGCTCCACATCCTTTTCCACTTAACTTACATTTTGGGACCTTAGCTGTTGGTCTGGGCTGTTTCCCTTTCGACTACGAAACTTATCTCACGCAGTCTGACTCCCAGTAAACAATATCTCGGCATTCGGAGTTTGATAGTCTTCGGTAACCGGTGAAGGCCCCTAGGACATTCAGTGCTCTACCTCCGAGTATCTTATACTGAGGCTAGCCCTAAAGCTATTTCGAGGAGAACCAGCTATATCCGGGTTCGATTGGAATTTCACCGCTATCCACACGTCATCCCAGCCTTTTTCAACAGACATGGGTTCGGTCCTCCATATCCTTTTACGGATACTTCAACCTGCACATGGATAGGTCACCCGGTTTCGGGTCTACAGCATGCAACTTGACGCCCTATTAAGACTCGCTTTCGCTTCGGCTCCGGTGCTTAACACCTTAACCTTGCTACATACCATAACTCGTTGGCCCGTTCTACAAAAAGTACAAGGTCACTTGCGCTCCCTTTGCTTGTAAGCATAAGGTTTCAGGTTCTATTTCACTCCCCTCCCGGGGTTCTTTTCACCTTTCCCTCACGGTACTATTCTCTATCGGTCACTAGGTAGTATTTAGCCTTGGGGGGTGGGCCCCCCAGCTTCCCATCAGGTTTCACGTGCCTGGTGGTACTCTGGTGCCACTCTATGATTAGTCCATTTCGTCTACGGGGCTTTTACCCTCTACGGCCGACCTTTCCAGATCGCTTCGACTATAAACGCTTCATGTTATGAGTGGTCCACAACCCCGGATAAATCCGGTTTGGGCTCTTCCCCGTTCGCTCGCCGCTACTTAGGGAATCGATGTTTCTTTCTCTTCCTCCGGGTACTTAGATGTTTCAGTTCCCCGGGTTACCTCCTCTGTACCTATGGATTCAGTACAGGGTACTTACGCATTACCGTAAGTGAGTTTCCTCATTCGGAAATCTGCGGATTAACGGCTGTTTGCGCCTTCCCGCAGCTTATCGCAGCTTGCCACGTCCTTCTTCGGCTCCTAGTGCCAAGGCATTCACCTTATGCTCTTCTTCACTTGACCAAAAGTGATCGCTGTCTTGCGTTAGACAGCATTTTGTTTACATTGTTAATTAACTCTGTAATTTTCTGGTTTCTCGGTTCAAATTAATTGAAATTGTAGTTAAAACCCTTTACAGTCATTCAAAGATCTTTCGATCTCGAAAAGACTCTACTTAGTTTTTAACTTTTTTGCCTCATCTATATTTGTGTGCACACCGTCGTAGAATTCTACAAATCAGAGATCTGTGAATTCCTGACGAAGCACATTCTAGCATTTGCTTCACAAACGCAGACAAGTGCACTTCGATTTCGTTGTTAATTCGATATATTTTGCATTGTTCAGTTTTCAAGGTACATTGCTCTTCGTGACTTCACATGAAAGTCATTGGAGTTCTGTATATTTGTACAGTAAAATGCACAAATGGTGGGCTTGGGAGGACTCGAACCTCCGACCTCACGCTTATCAGGCGTGCGCTCTAACCACCTGAGCTACAAGCCCATAATAGCGAAACCTTCAAAAGGTTCCGATATGTATCCACAATGTGGAAATTTATAAAACTCATAGTGCAGAAACTTAAGTCTCCTTAGAAAGGAGGTGATCCAGCCGCACCTTCCGATACGGCTACCTTGTTACGACTTCACCCCAGTCATTGATTTCGCCTTAGGTAACCTATTAACTGGCCAACTTCGGGCGCCCCCAACTTCCATGGTGTGACGGGCGGTGTGTACAAGACCCGGGAACGCATTCACCGCGACATTCTGATTCGCGATTACTAGCAACTCCAACTTCATGTAGGCGAGTTGCAGCCTACAATCCGAACTGGGACTGGTTTTTGAGATTTGCTCCACCTCGCGGTCTTGCTTCTCTTTGTACCAGCCATTGTAGCACGTGTGTAGCCCAGAACATAAGGGGCATGATGATTTGACGTCATCCCCACCTTCCTCCGAGTTATCCCCGGCAGTCTCACTAGAGTGCCCAGCCGAACTGCTGGCAACTAATGACAAGGGTTGCGCTCGTTGCGGGACTTAACCCAACATCTCACGACACGAGCTGACGACAACCATGCACCACCTGTCTCCCCTGCCCCGAAGGGAAGATCCCGTTACGGATCGGTCAGAGGGATGTCAAGTCCTGGTAAGGTTCTTCGCGTTGCTTCGAATTAAACCACATGCTCCGCTGCTTGTGCGGGTCCCCGTCAATTCCTTTGAGTTTCACACTTGCGTGCGTACTCCCCAGGCGGAGCACTTAATGCGTTAACTACGGCACCGAAACCTTGCGGCCCCGACACCTAGTGCTCATCGTTTACGGCGTGGACTACCAGGGTATCTAATCCTGTTTGCTCCCCACGCTTTCGTGCCTCAGTGTCAGTTACAGTCCAGAAAGTCGCCTTCGCCACTGGTGTTCCTCCTAATATCTACGCATTTCACCGCTACACTAGGAATTCCACTTTCCTCTCCTGCACTCAAGTCTTGCAGTTCGCAAGGCTTACTATGGTTGAGCCATAGCCTTTCACCCCGCGCTTACAAAACCACCTACGCACTCTTTACGCCCAATAATTCCGGATAACGCTTGCCCCCTACGTATTACCGCGGCTGCTGGCACGTAGTTAGCCGGGGCTTCCTCCAAGGGTACCGTCATTTTTTTCTTCCCCAAGGACAGAGCTTTACGACCCAAAGGCCTTCATCGCTCACGCGGCGTTGCTGCATCAGGCTTTCGCCCATTGTGCAATATTCCCCACTGCTGCCTCCCGTAGGAGTTTGGACCGTGTCTCAGTTCCAATGTGGCCGATTACCCTCTCAGGTCGGCTACTGATCGTTGCCTTGGTAGGCCGTTACCCCACCAACTAGCTAATCAGACGCAGGCCCATCCCATACCGATAAATCTTTGGCGAAAAGTTCATGTGAACCCTTTGCGTTATGAGGTTTTAATCCCGGTTTCCCGAGGCTATCCCTCTGTATGGGGCAGGTTGCCTACGCGTTACTCACCCGTCCGCCGCTCTCTATACTCTCACTCTTCCGAAGATTTGTTTAAGTATATACCGCTCGACTTGCATGTGTTAGGCACGCCGCCAGCGTTCATCCTGAGCCAGGATCAAACTCTTAATAAAATGGTATCTAATACTTGATTGCTCAAGTAGTTAAATCTTGCTCAGAAAAACGCGTTTGCGTTTCGCTTTGTTTCTAATTTTCATATTTGCATACGAATCTCAGAATTATTGTTTTGTTTTAGAATTGTACGTTGACTCCTCAAACAAGTTTGATTCGTCTTACCAATCATTGCTGATTGAATTTGTACTTTAGTTTTCCGAGAACAACTTAATGTTCTCTTTGACTAAATTTCTGCACTATGGAGTTATCAAGGTTCATTGCCTCTTAACATTCCGTCCAGTTCTTTCAAACCGTCCGACATGATTTAGGCTTGAAAATCTCAAATCTTAATTTGTTGATTTTCTTCGTCTACCGAGGCTGCCGCGTTTAGCGAACTTTTATATCGTATCACTTTCGCGTCTCTTTGTCAACCCTTTTTTTCAACTTTTTTTCTGCTTCTTTCGAAGCTTGTCTTTTGGGCCGACTCCTTTCTCCGAAGCATTCTCCGGTAAGAAAGGTGCTTAATCATAGTATCAAAGATGCTTGTTCCTGTCAACTATTTTTTGTGACTTTTTTCATCTTTTTTCACATTGTCCTTTTTGCCCCAAGCGTCCTGCTTGGCTGTCAAAACGAACAGCATGCGTATGAAACAAGTCGGTGTTGATTTTCCTTCTCTTTTACCTAACCTCTCAGGCCCCGGAATTCTCCGAATCGCCTGACAGCAAGTGTTATCTTATCAAATCTAGCTTCGCCTGTCAACCTCTTTTTTATACTTTTTTCTTTCTTTTATTTATCTTCTTTTCTATGGTTTCGATTTGATCTGTAAAGTCCGAATATAATATATAGTAGGACTCCGATTAAATTATATAATGAAAAGAACAAATACACTTCCTTGCCGGAATAATGCTCAAGAATAGCACCGCCGATCAGCTGACATGCAATGGAACTGCAGCTTGATGAAATAGCATAATAAAGCGACATTGCCATTCCAATCAAAGCGGGGTCCACTAAACTGGCAACATAACGGACAAGTTCAACCAAAACGATCCCGTTCACCATACCCTGAAGAAAAAATGTTCCGATTAAAAGGCTAGGAGCCGGTCCGCTGCTATACCACAGATAACGCAGCGCTGATACAATCATTGAAAATAGAATCATTTTCTCCATCGTAAATTTGGATGAGAGCCGATGAGCCCATGCCATAAACGGTGCTTCTGATCCACACATAAGAAGGAAGGCAATTCCGATTCCAGCAATACTTCCCCCTACATCTTTATATAAAAATCCAAAATAAGTATTATTGGCAACATTGGTACCGCATATAAAGAACGCTGCTGCCAGCAACGCCATCAGCTTTTTATTTCTAATGAGTACGAGATAACTTCCTTGATTTTTTTCATAATGAGGTTTTATTTGGGACTGCAGACCCTCCGGAGGATAACTTCCTGCTACAGCTTCCATAACGTTGATCTCTTGGCTAGACACATAGCTCTCTACAGAATCGATTCCTTGATTCCTCTTCATCTTTAATCGAATCATGATGGTCCATGCAACCATATATCCAAAAGCACAAAGAGGAAAAATAATAACGAGTCCAGTCGCATCCGCAAGCTGCCCTGACAGAAATACACCTGCTGCGAAGCCGATCGCCCCCCATTTTCTCACAGCACCGAAAGGTACCTTCGCCTGAAGTGACATCGCATCCGTAAGGGGCATGATCGGTGTCTGGAAAAAGGAAAAAGCAGCGTACACCAGCAAAAACAATAAGTATTGTTTTAAAAAAACGATGCTCAACATCAATAATGTTGCAGATATCAATAAAAGCATCAAAACTCTTGTACTGTCCTTACTGTGGTGAGAACAATACCCCCAAAAAGGCGAGGCACCAATCCCAACCGCTGTACCGGTAGCTGTTACGACCCCGATCTGCACCCCGGAGAATCCGATACTCGCCATGTATTGTCCAAGCAGAGGAAGCATCATGCCAATTGCCGCGAACGTAAAGATATAAATTCCTACGAAACTATAATATTTTTTCCCCATCTGTATTACCCCATCTCCCTTTTGTCTTTATAACGCACCGATTATTAGTATAACAGCCATGATTTGGGTACACAATACTTTAGATAGTAGTAATTTGCCGGAGGTGTTATCTATGCTGATCATACTGATTAGAACAGTCATACTGTATTTTGTCGTTCTTTTTGTAATTCGAGTTATGGGAAAAGCGGAATTGTCAAAAATGGACCCATTTCAAATGATTATCCTATTTATGATTGCAGAGCTGGCCGCAATTCCTATAGAGTCTTTAGACATTCCCCTCTTAAATGGAGCAGCGGCAATTATGACGCTCCTTTTCCTTGAGGTTTTGATTTCATTCCTATCAATGAAAAGTCAAAAAATCAATCGTTTCTTGAATGGTAAGCCAAGCATTCTGATCAATCGAGGCAGCCTAAACGATAAGGAATTGAAAAGTCAGAGAATTACAATCGAAGCTCTTCTGGAGCATCTGAGGCTGAAAAATTATCCTTCTATCTCTGACGTAGACTATGCAGTTCTGGAAACAAACGGCGATTTAAGCGTAATTCCAAAAGCGGAGAAAGCCCCACTAACTCCAAAGGATATGGAAATCCCTGCATCATCGGAAATCATGCCTATGGTGCTTATTTCCGACGGAACTTTATATGAACGTAATTTGCGATTTCTTGGTAAGGAAGAAGGTTATCTGAAAAAGGAGCTGTCAAAAGCAAAGATTACCGACTACTCTCAGGTATTTTTGTGTTTCTTTGACGAAAACAAGCAGCTCCACGTATATCCGAAAGGGAAAAGCCGCAAAGACTTAATCAAGGAGGTTGGTTTAAAATGAGGTCTCTGATTATCTCCATTATCAGCTTAGTGGTTATCATTACCGTCTGGGGATTCTTTGTAAATTATGCTGACAAAAATATTCATGAGCTCACCGGAATAATTGAAGATGATATTCTGGAAAATGTGTATGCGCAAAATTGGGATAAGGCGGAGAACCAAGTTTCAGATTTGTCAAAAAAATGGCATGATCAGAAAAAAACCTACACCTTCTTCTTCGATACTGCCGCCGTAATGGAAACTGATTACTCCATTGCCAGAGCAAAACAATATATCGCTGCTAAAGACGTTACTCTGGCTTCAGTCGAACTTAGCTGTATTAAAGAACAGCTTGGGTTTTTACATTTAAATGAACTAATTACACTTGATAATATTTTCTAAATGTTGTAGTATTTTAAATTAAGTAGAGTAAATATTGTGCGTAAAGTGTCATAAGATGGGATGTCGCTTATGAACGAAAAACAATTGTGTTTGCGGTACAATATTGCGTCCGCTGCTGCATTAAGGAATTCTTTTCTCTTTAGTGTAGTATTTCATATTAAAGAGGAGGGATTTTTTTTATGAGCAAAAATCAGAACACATCCAGATTAATCGTTATTGCGTTTTTAATTGCAATCGAAATTATACTGACCAGGTTTTTATCGATCAATACCCCTATTTTACGTATTGGTTTCGGCTTTCTTCCGATTGCTATGACCGGGATTTTATATGGCCCCCTTTGGGCAGGCGCTGCCTATGCTCTAGGCGATATTTTAGGGATGGTTATTTTCCCGGCGGGAGCTTACTTTCCGGGCCTTACCATTTCAGCATTCTTAACCGGGTTTACATATGGTCTATTCCTGCATAACAAACCGGTAAGATGGAAGAGAGTTCTCATCGCCTCATCCATTGTATGCATTCTGATCAATCTTGGGCTTGACACTTTTTGGCTCTCTATTTTGATGGACAAAGGTATCTTTGCTCTGATCCCAGCCAGAATTTTAAAGACAGCAGTTATGCTCCCGCTACAGGTTATTCTCATACCCGCTGTCTGGCATAGACTGTTAAGCAAAGTTCCGTTTATTCAAACCGCTTGATACATCGTCCTGGAATTCATTTTTCATCGATTGATATTTTCCACAACGGTCAGAGAAACATCCAATCTGACGATCACCGGATTTTAAAATAACCACTTCACAATGGTTGCTGCAATCGGTGCATTCAAATGCTTCCGTTCTGATCTCGTCATTTCCCGCTTCAAATCCCTTGAAGCGGGTTTTGTTTTTTTGCTCTTCCATGAATTCCTGTGCAATAACGGCACAGCCGTAAGCGCCCATTACCTTATGATATTCCGGAACCATGATCTCACAACGAAGCGCTTCCTCGAACGCACGGCGAATACCTTCATTTGACGCAACACCACCCTGGAAGCAGACTTTTGCGTTCAGTTCTTTTCCCTTTGCTACGTTGCTCAAATAATTTCTTACAAGCGCCTTTGACATTCCCGCAATAATATCCTCCATCGTACATCCAAGCTGCTGCTTATGTATGATGTCGGATTCAGCAAATACAGCACATCTTCCTGCAATTCTAACCGGGTTTTCCGATCTAAGGGCATAGCTGCCAAGATCTTTGACCTCCAGGCCCAGTCTTTCTGCCTGCCGGTCGAGAAAAGAACCAGTTCCGGCTGCGCAGACAGTATTCATTGCAAAATCTGTAATAACGCCATCATTTAGCAATATAATTTTAGAGTCCTGTCCCCCGATTTCTATAATCGTTCTGATTTCTGGATCATAGACAGCCGCCGCCACACCATGAGTCGTAATTTCGTTTTTTACCACATCTGCGCCCGCTACAGCTGCAGCCAAAGACCTTCCGCTTCCCGTCGTACATACGCCTTCAATCTCATTGCTTTTATATTTGCAGCCCAGCTGCCGTAAACCTGCCTTAACTGCTTCGATAGGATTCCCTCTTGTTTTAAGGTAGAGCTGCTCTGAAAGCCTCCGCTCTTTATTCATAATTACAAAATCGGTACTTACGGAACCAACATCAATGCCCAGGTAGTACATTTGCTTTCCCCCTATATTTTTTTATTGAGGCACTTTTCTTTGCCTCCAGCCTTTTTCTTCTACTCAGCATATCGACAAAGGCTTCAATTCTTGTAATATATCCAGCCTCTCCGCCCATCTCGTCATAGATCACTGTAAGAATACTGAGTTTCTTCTCTTTCATCATTTTCGCAAAAACAGCTTTCGCTACGATTTCCGGCATGCAGCCCACCGGAAACAGCTGGATGATGCCGTCATAGTTTTTCCTTCCGCACAGGATTCCTTGCTCTACTGTATCCTTGGCATAACCTCCGACCTCATAAGGCAAGTATTTATTTTTTCCGGCAAAAAACTGTTTTGATTGAAGTGGATTTATCACCGTCCGGTTAATCCACCAGCCAAGAGTAACTCTTTTTTCAAATGATACGCCCATGTCCATCAGCAGATCCTCGATATGATGATTTGCAAATGGCTCAATCATGGAAAAAATCTCTCCTGTGAGCAATAGCTGGAGCGGCTGCTTTTCCAGCTCCACGTTAACGTTGCTTATTTTCTTATGATAGATTTTAAGGATTTGTAGTGCTTCATTGATTCCTTTTGTTCTCGCCAGTTCACTACGGCAAGCAGAAAGAATTTTTTTGCAGTCTCCCGACCGAGTTTCATATCCTGCAAGCTTATGTGCCTTCTTATCCAGCAGCTCCAGTTTTTTTACAATCTGATAGGTACCATACAAGGCGTGTAATATCCCCGGAAGTCTCTTTGGACTGTCTTTCACGATAAAGGAAAGCCTGCGGAGCAGTTCTCTTTTTCCGATCGCATTTGGAGAGTCAAGTAAAATCCAATGGAACTTACATCCCTTTTTATCGAGAATCGATTTGAGCAGCTCACCGTATTCACCTAGTCTGCAGGGTCCCATGGTTGCCGGCATAATAACCGTATCAGCTCCAAGCGCATAGGCTTCAGCCAAGTTTGCCGCCATCAGCTTAAAGGGAAGGCAGATTTCGTCGGGTGAAATTGCACTTCCTTTTTCAAGGCCAGCAAGCGAGTTATAAGAAGGAGTGATTACTTCAATCCCTAGTTCAGAGAAAAGTAGCCTTCCAATTAAATGCGCATCTCCGATATGAGGAAATGTCAATATCATTTCAGCACCTCCCGAAAGGCTTCTAGTCTTGTATGATAACCTGCCTCTCCTGTTTGCTCATCCAGCTTCAGTACGAGGAAAGGAAAATTTCCGATCCGGTTTTTTATCATGTCAATGATAATGGAATCCGTACCGCAGCAAAAAGAGGATACATATATAATGCCGTCAATTTCCTTTCTTTGAAAAAGAATCATAGCCGGTGCAAAATTATGAATAAAAAACAACCAGTACGGACGCTTGATCAGACCGTTCAGTGCCTCCATTTTCTCATACTGGCTGATCCATTCCTCTGTTACGATACCAATGTCAAGCTGATGAAGTTTTTGTATCAAATTTAGGTTTGCAAACGAATCGTATATATTATACGGATGTCCCGCCAAAAAGACTCTTTTACGATAACCGTTTTCCCAAAATCCAAAGCTTGAATTTCGTTGATTTTCACAAGCTGATGAAAAAGCTTTCTCGGTTCTTTTATCAGAAATACCGAGATCTCTGCAACTTCTCTTCAACGCCTTACTCAATTTCCTTTTGTTATTCATGTAAATGGGATTGGTAAATACTTGATTGTCGCTCCCGGTACCACTCGATACCAGTTCTGGAAGGCCTCTGAATTTGGGACAGATGGACTCACCGAATTCGCAGTTCATAATTCTTGGCACCGCTACAAAGTCGCATGTCTTTTGCAACTTCGCCGCATGTCCGTGAAAAAGCTTCATGGGCAAGCAGGCTTCATCCACACAGTTATGTGCCCCAAGATCCAGAATATCTCTATTAGCAACAGTCGAATGTTCCGTTGCGACATCGAGCTCATTAAAAAAAGTCCTGATAAAGGGCTCATATTTATAGTATAACAATCCGCCGGGTATTCCTATTTTCATTTAAAGTCCTCCAAGAAATGTGGCACCAATAAATAAGTTACAATTCGGCTGATGTAGCTTATTCGATGCTATTGTATATTATTGCCAGCATATTTGGATTTTATTAGCATCTGACTAAATCTTTTTTATTTGATTGAATGCTGTCCCATGCTTAAATGAAACTAAAAATGGCCTAAAAAAAAGCACACCTTCAAATGCAAATGACCCTGCATTTATGGTGCACTTCATAGGAAGTATGTTTTTGGTTCAATCCTTACGATTGAATTAATTTATAAAGGCGACTGCCCGTGATCATCCGGAGTTTTTCTACTCAACGATTTCATACATTGTGGCAGCAGCCTCCTTCGTACTGTGCTCCGACAGTACTAATACTCTAGCCTTAATTTGAGCATTGCCGAACTGAATCAGGATGACATCCCCGACCTTAACTTCACTGCCGGGTTTCGCTGCTTTCCCGTTGATGAATATTCGCTCCTGCTCACATGCTTCCTTCGCGATTGTTCTGCGTTTGATCAATCTTGAATTCTTTAAAAACTTATCAATTCTCATGAATCGCTTAATACTCTTTCTTTCTATTGATATGAAAAAGGCAGCGGAACCGCTGCCTTCCAAGTTGTTTATTATTTGTTTACTGCATCTTTCAATGCTTTTCCAGCTTTGAAAACTGGAGCTTTTGCAGCTTCGATCTTTATTACTTCACCAGGTTTTCTTGGGTTTCTGCCTTGTCTTGCTTTTCTCTGACGAGTTTCAAAAGTACCAAATCCAATTAACTGTACCTTCTCACCCTTAACAAGAGCAGCCTCTACGCTTGCAACAAACGCATTCACTGCAACTTCGGCATCTTTCTTGGTAAAACCTGTTTTGTCTGCTACGCTAGCAACTAATTCTGCTTTATTCACCGAACATAACCTCCTTTAATTTGTTTAAAATGATTGGTTTGAAGTGAAACACTTCTCCTTTACCACACATTATCATTGACTTATCGATGACGATTCCTTTCTTTTGCCTGTTCCCAAAGCCTGTCCATCTCTTCAAGGCTCATATCTTCCAACTGCCTTCCCTGAAGCTTGGCCGAATCTTCAATAAATCGAAATCTATCAATAAACTTAGATGAAGTAAAGTTTAAAGCCTCTTCCGGATTTACTCCCAGGAATCTTCCTACATTCACTACTGCAAATAATAGATCTCCAACTTCTTCCATTATGCTGGCTTCGTCGTTTCCCCGGTAAATCTCGAGGAGCTCATGTGTCTCCTCTTTTACTTTCGAGAACGCCTCACTTACATCCTCCCAGTCGAATCCCACCTCTGCCGCCTTCTTCTGAATCTTAAAACTGCGAATCAACGCCGGCAACGCATTCGGTATATTCATCAAAGAATCCGTATGTGTTGAGGTTCCCCTTTCTTTTCTTTTCACATTTTCCCATTTTTCAAGGACTTTGTCAATACTTTCTGAATTTTTGTCCAAAAAAACATGGGGGTGTCTACGCAGCATTTTCTCACATTCCCGGTTCGCGATACTGCGGAGATCGAACACTTTTTCTTCTTTTTCCAAATCGGCATGAAAAACCACCTGAAGCAGCACATCGCCCAGTTCCTCTTCCAGGTTGTCCATATCCCCTTTATCAATGGCGTCTACCGCTTCGTAGGCTTCTTCCAGAAGGCAGTACCGTAGACTGTTGTGTGTCTGCACTTTATCCCAGGGACAGCCCTCTTCACTGCGCAGGAGCGCAATGATGTCTGCAAGCCTTTTAACCGCTTCTTCTGCGGTCTTGCCCTCTTCATAGAAATTTGCATATTTTTCTTTCATAATTGCTACCTTTTAATCTTGTTTATTAAATTCAATATCTTTGCGCCTTTTGGAAGTACCTTTAGTTCTTCTTTTTTAATCGACTTCGTCAAAAACAGCATTGCGCAATATACAACCCCGCCGATCATAACAGCAATTACCGTAGACAGTGCATTACCGAAAAATCCGTAAAGCACACGATAGCTGGCCCAAACGATGCCACTCATTACCAGTGCAGAAGTAACCGGCTTCACATAGGTAAGCATGATGTCAAACTTGACACCGGTATATTTCTTTACAGCCATGATGTTCAGCAAAGAAGCAATAATATAGGCAGCAACCGTTCCAATGGCCGCGCCCCTGACGTTGATACTGTTTACTCCGGTCAGGCTGTAAGTCAAAATAACCTTAATGACTGCACCAACAAATAGGTTTACTACCGGTATCATCGGTTTCCCAAGCCCCTGCAAAACTCCAGTCAGAGTCTGCACAGTGGAAAGGAAAATCACGCCAAATGCCATAATAAACAGACATGGTGCCGCACTGACTGCGCTGGCTTTCTGCATTGGGTAAAGCAGCCGCATGATTGGTTCAGACAAGGTCATCAATCCCAATGCACAGGGTAGGCCAATCATAATGGCGGTCCTGACTCCCAGACGGACATTATAATTCAAAAAACCAATGTCCTTTTGCTTGTAGGCTGCGGCAATAGCCGGAACAAGACTCATTGCAATTGCCTGTGTCAATACCTGGGGGAAGTTGATGAGAGGCCCTGCCATTCCCGTCAGCTGGCCGTAAAGTCCGTTGGCAGCCTCTTCCGACCACCCTGTCTCCTGCAGTCTCCTCATTACGATGCCTACGTCAATGGTATTCATGATAGGCATAATCGCCGCACCTATGGTAACCGGTATTGCGATCATCAATATCTGTGCAAGGATTTCACGCCCTCTTTCCGTATTTACCCTGGCGCTTCTGTCAATGTCCTTTCTTAGACTGCCTTTTTTATAATAGTAGATCCCGATTACTGTGATCAGCCCAGTCACCGAACCAGCAGTTGCTCCGAAGGAAGCTCCGGCTGCAGCGAATTCACGTCCGTCTTTAATCAGGAAATAGGCTAGAGACAAACCTACCGCCACCCGAAAAAACTGTTCAACAACCTGTGATGCCGCTGTGGGCTTCATGTTCTGCATTCCCTGGAAATAGCCTCGGTATGCAGCCATAATGGGAACAAATAACAATGCAGGCGCGATCGCCATCATGGCATATTTTGCCCCGGGATTTCCGATTGCATTCACAATATAATCCGCTCCGAAGAATAAAACAGCCGAGGAGCAGATACCGATGGTAAACAATAGGATAAAGGATACCCGAAATACCCTGTACGCTTCATAATGATGATCCACGGCAACTCTTTCCGAGACCATCTTTGAGATAGCAATCGGAATACCGGCTGTTGCCAAAGTCAGAAACAATACATAAATGGGATATGCGGTCTGGTAATATCCCATCCCCTTGTCGCCGATCAGATTCGCCAATGGAATCCGGAAAAACGCACCCATTATTTTAATAATAATACCTGCAATTCCAAGAATTACAGCTCCTTGCATAAACGATTTTTTTGCCATCTATTTTAGTTCTCCTACAATTCCTTTTGTAGCTTCCTCCGCTTCATAGACTGTCTTCTCAATATCAATTGTAGTATATTCCCCATCAATATATAGAATTTTACCGTCAACCATAGTAAGTAGCACATCACTGCCGGATGCTGAATATACAATATTATTAGACATATTATGAATCGGATGCATATTAGGTTTCGTAATGTCGATTACGACAAGATCCGCCTTAAATCCAACCGCAAGCTTTCCGCAGTCGTCTCTGCCCTGACTCCTTGCGCCCGCCGCAGTGGCAGCGTTCAAGGTTTCTTCGGGTGTAATCAGGGTTGGATCAAATTGTTTTCCTTTATTAGCAACTGCGAAGAATTTCATCTCTTCAATCATGTTCAGGCTGTTATTGCTGGCTACGCTATCGGTTCCGATGGCAACATTCACCCCTTTGCTCAGCAGAAGCGGTACATTACATACGCCGCTGGCGAGCTTGAGATTGCTGACAGGACAGCTAGCAACAGTAACACCTTTTTCCGTCAGGATGTTGAAATCCTCACCTTCGATCCAAACACAATGAGCTGCAGTCGCTTTGGTATCAAAAATCTGCTGTTTGTTCAGATATTGAACAGGAGTCAACCCGCCATGTCTCTTCTTACATTCCTCATGCTCAAACTGCGTCTCCGATACGTGAACATGAAGGTTTGCACCGGTAGATTTAGCATATTCTGCAAGGTGCAAAGCGGTTTTGGGATTTGAAGTGTATTCTCCGTGTAAGCTGACGTCTACCTTCAACCTGCCGTTTCCTTCATTATTATAGGTATTGAAAAGATGGCGCGTTTCCTGAAATGCCGGAAGCTGTTCGATATCATCCTCTGAAAAGTTCACTACACCTCTGCCAAGATTGTTTTTGACTCCGCTTTCCAGGATCGCTTGAGCCATTTCATCGCCATAGTAATACATATCAGTTGTAGACACAATTCCAAACCGCAGTGATTCTGCGATTCCCAGAAGCATACCGGCATATACGTCTTTCCCTGTCAGCTTTTCCTCAAAAGGAAATATCCTTTTTGTCAGCCAATCCTGCAGCGACATATTTTCGCCGTATCCTCTCATCAAAGTCATAGGTGTATGGGCATGCGCATTGTAAAATCCAGGCATCAGCAATCTACCGTTTCCATTATAGCTGTCCCCATAGTTTTGCTGCGGTTCCTCTGTACCAATATAGTCAATGGTCTCGCCCTTTATACCAACAAACATATTGTCTTTTACTTTAAAGTTCTCATCCAATATCGCAATATTCTTAAATAGCATAATACATCGATACCTCCTTTATATGGATACTCTTATTATCATGTCCGGAATATAGGCAATCTTATCCAGACTTGTCGGGCAGATTCTAATTATACCACAATAAAGAAAAAACAACATTAGGAATGAAAATGTTTGAATAAATACTTTCCTATTACAGATACTATTTCCAAGGAAAAATTTGATTAAGAAAGTGAGGAAAATCAAATGAAAGCAACAGGAATAGTTAGAAGGATAGACGATCTGGGGCGCGTAGTTATTCCAAAGGAAATCAGAAGAACAATGAGAATTCGTGAAGGAGATCCTCTTGAAATATTTACTGACAGAGAAGGAGAAGTCATACTGAAGAAGTATTCGCCAATTAGTGAATTAAGTCAATTTGCAGGCGAATATGCAGACTCTGCAAATAATGTTTTAGGGGATATGGTGTTGGTATCAGATACTGATCATATCATCGCCGTTTCAGGGGGGCCAAAGAAGGATTTTATCGAAAAAAGAATCGGCAAGGATCTTGAAAAAGTAATTCATGACAAGACCAGCAAGATGGTTTCAGAAAAAGGGGCACTATGCTCGATAACCGCAGATGACGGCAGCCAGACTGAATTTGAATCTCAGATATTGGTCCCTATCGTTTCTCAAGGGGATGCAATTGGCTCGATTGTCATCCTTTCAAAGGACAGTACTCTTGGGGATACCGAATTAAAAGCCGCTGAAATAGGTGCTAACTTTTTGGCAAGACAGATGGAGAATTAAGGCACATCTTGCCAACGGGAATACTTGTAATACGTGAGTGTGTGAAATTAACTCTGTAAATTAGCTTTCTATGGTAAACCTGATTTAGAAAGGGTGCATTTTTTAAGCACCCGATTACGAAACCAATATATTAAATTAATATGGGTATGTCAAGGGCACCTTTGAAAAAAGGCGCCCTTCTTGTCCTATTGGATGAAGTCTATAGGGGTATCCTTCCCTCGTACATGATTGCAAATTCGCCATAAACCTTGCCCCAGTCCCTTAGAGGAAGGCCCCATTTTTTTGTGGCCTGGAGCGTGGAAAGATACAGGGCTTTCAGCAGGGCCTTATCGCTTGGAAACACGCTTCTTTGCCGATTAAGCTTCTTGTAGGTGCTGTTAAGGCTTTCAATTGCATTTGTGGTATAGATCATCTTTCTGGTATCGCTGGAGAACTTGAAGATTGGAGAAAGAATATCCCAATTTTGCTCCCAGCTCTTCATCGCATGGGGATACTGCTCGTTCCATTTCTCCGCAATTCTCTGCATATTGTCATATCCCTGCTGCTCATTCGGAGCTAAATAGATGGTTTTTAGATCTGCGGCAAACTTCTTCATGTCCTTGTATGAGACGTATCTGAGCGTATTCCTTACTTGATGTACAATACAGCGTTGGTATTCTGTGTTAGGGAAGGCCGCTGTAATGGCTTCTTTCATTCCGGTAAGTCCATCTGCACAGATCAGCATGATATCCTTAACTCCACGGTTCTTCAGATCGTTCAGAATTCCAAGCCAGTATTTGCTGCTTTCATTTTCTCCGATTTGAAGGTTTATGACCTCCTTCTTGCCAGACAGTGTGATTGCAAGCATTACATAGGCGGCACGTTTCTTAATCACATTATCCTCGCGTACAGAGAAGTGAACAGCATCAATAAAGATCACCGGATAAATTTCATCAAGTGGGCGACGCTGCCAATCGTCGATTTCCTGTAGGATTTTATCCGTCACATCTGATATGAATCCTTCGCTGCATTCAAAACCATAAATATCCTCAATCTGTTCGGAGATCTGCCTTGTGGTAAGCCCTTTGGCATACATGGCAATAATCTTATCGTCTATTCCTGAAATATCCTTTTGCCGTTTCTTGACAACGGCTGGTTCGAAGGTACTTTCTCGATCCTGTGGCACGTCAAGAGGGAATTCGCCGTACTTGCTCCTGATCGTTTTGGCCTTTGAGCCGTTTCGGGAATTAGTATTATCGCTTCGCTCGTAGTTCTTGTAACCAAGATGGTCGTCCATCTCGGCTTCCATCATGCTTTTGATGGTTCCGCCCAGAAGATCTTTCAGTGCATTTTGAATATCATCGGCAGTTTCAATGTCATATTCGTCGATTAAAGCTGCGATAATATTCTTTTTTCCTTCACTCATTGATTCTTTTCTCTTTGCCATAAAAATAGCCTCCTATGATAATTTGATTTTACCATAGAAGGCGATTGACTTTAATTATTTACAGACTTTTTTTCACAGTCTCTAATACGTTATTGATATAGCGAAGACCGGGATGCCCCGGTCTTTTACTTTATGTGCTTTATGTTTCGTTGCAGCAAGTTTATTTTTCTTCTTGTGTATTACCTGTATATTCGTCTGTAAGATACTCTATGTTTTCTTCTTTTTGCAGTTCGCCGATTTTCTTCTCTGCTTCCTGATTTACAAGCATGGATTTAATGGATTCCTGCACCTCTTCATAGGACTTTGTCCCCTGATTTTTATCGGTAACTTTAATGATATGGTACCCGAATTGAGTCTTCACAACATCGCTGATTTCACCCGGCTTTAAAGCGAAGGCGGCATCTTCAAATTCTTTAACCATCTGCCCTCTGCCGAAGGTGCCCAGGCTGCCCCCGTTATCTTTTGTATTGTCTGTACCATATTCCTTTGCGAGATCTTCGAAATTTTCCCCAGCATTCAATTTTTCAAGTACCTGCTTTGCCGTCTCTTCCGACGCTACAAGAATATGGTTCGCAGTTACCTCGTCCACCTTAAAGCTGTCCTTATTTTCCTCATAATATGTCTTTGCATCGCCCTCAAGTGTAGACATTCCATCTTGAACTTCCTGGAAATAAGCGCTTCGGTAATTCTGATCGTAATAGAAATCGGATAATGTTTCATCAGAGATTTTCTTCTCTTCCAGAAAACTTTTTACAGCATCGGTGCTTTTCGCTTCATCGATAAAACTTTGCGCATCGGTTTCTATCGTTTCCGGTAAAACATCTTTGCCGGATTTTATATAATACTGTTTTATTGTCTCAAGAGAAATCATGTCCTCCAGCATTTGTGTTTTGATGGCTTTTATGCTTTCTTCCGGAAATTGAGTTAAATCAATATTCTGCATGAATGCAGTCAGCTCCAGATACTGATTCAGCTGATCTTCATTGATGACAGCATCTCCGACTTTGACCAAATCTGATCCGTTCTTACTTTTTTCACTACAGGCTGCCAAGCTCAACGTCATAAAAACCAGCAGCAGGACCGCTATTACCTTTTTCATTCGCAAATCTCCTCTTTTTACTAATTTGTAATCATTATACCATAAATTTGTTCAAAAACATGATGACTTGATGAAGTTTATTCTTCCCGTTAAAACCACATTTAATAAATGGTTTTACACCTCCATGGATCAGAATCCCCAAACCATATTCCGCCGACAACTCCGCAACCCGCTCTGGTGTCAGGAGATTCTTTTCATGGAAATCAAAAATAACCTTTTTCTGTTCTTCATGAATGCGGGTGATCCCTATTTTTTCCGCCATAGCATGGATATGTGAAATGCTGATGAGGTTCATGACCTCCGGTGGAAGTTCTCCAAACCGGTCTATTAATTCATCGACGATCTCTTCCTTATCATCATTGTCCTTAATTGCTGCGATTTTTTTATACATCTGCAGTTTCAGCAGCTCATCCATAATATAGGTATCAGGTATGAAAGCTGAGACATCCAATTCAATCGATGTCTCTTCTCTGTCCGGATTAACAATTTCTCCTTCAAGCGCCCTGACTGCGTCATCAACCAGCTTGCAATACAGCTCATATCCGATACTCATCATATGTCCATGCTGCTCCGTCCCCAAAAGGTTTCCTGCTCCCCTGATTTCCAGGTCTCTCATGGCAATATGAAAGCCGGCTCCAAATTCGGTAAACTCTTTGATCGCACGAAGCCGTTTTTCCGCAAGCTCCGACAACACCTTATCTTTTTGATACATCAGGTAAGCGTATGCCATCCTCGTAGAACGGCCTACCCTGCCTCTGAGTTGATATAGCTGTGAAAGTCCGAATCTATCAGCATCCAGAATGATGATCGTGTTCACGTTTGGAATATCAATGCCTGACTCAATGATGGTTGTCGCGATCAAAATATTGGATTCATGATTGACAAAATCGATCATGACATCTTCCAGTTCCTTTTCGTTCATCTGCCCATGTCCCACCGAAACAGTTGCATCCGGCACCAGTTGAGCGATGTAAGACGCAATTTTGTAGATTCCTCTCACTCTGTTGTATACGATATAAACCTGACCATCCCTGTCCAGCTCTCTTTGAATCGCATCTCTCATCAGTTCATCATCCTGCTCAAGCACATAGGTCTGTACTGGATAACGCTCCTCCGGAGGCTCTTCAATCAAGCTCATATCCTTGATCCCAATCAGGGACATATGCAGTGTCCTTGGAATCGGCGTTGCAGACAGAGTTAAAACATCAACATTCTTTTTTAGTTTTTTTATCGCTTCTTTATGCTGTACTCCAAAGCGTTGTTCTTCGTCAATGACCAGAAGTCCCAGATCCTTGAATTCAACATCCTTAGAGATCAGTCTGTGTGTTCCTACGAGAACGTCAATACTTCCTTTTTTTACCGCTTCCAGTATCGTGTCTTGCTGTTTTTCATTGCGAAACCTGCTGAGCATCTCCACCTTAAAAGGAAACCGTTCAAACCGCTCCTTGAAGGTATAATAATGCTGATTTGCGAGGATTGTTGTAGGGACCAGTACTGCCGCCTGCTTTCCGTCAGAGATGCATTTAAAAACAGCTCTGGCCGCAACTTCTGTTTTTCCGTATCCCACATCACCGCACAGCAGCCGCTCCATGGAATAAGGTTTTTCCATGTCTCCCTTGATCTCCTTGATGCAGCGAAGCTGATCTGCGGTTTCTTCATAAGGGAACATATCCTCAAATTCTTTCTGCCAGATGCTATCGGCTGCAAATGCATGACCGCCTCTGGTCTTTCGCTCCGCGGATATTTCCAAAAGTTCCTTAGCCATATTGGCAATCGCTGCTTTGGCTTTCGCCTTGACTTTTTTCCATTCGCCTCCCGAAAGTTTGTTTACCCTGGGAGAGGAGCCGTCTGCACCAACATACTTCTGGATCATATCCATCTGTTCTACTGGAACATAAAGCATATCCTCGCCGGCATATTTTATTTTTAAATAATCTTTTTTAACATTTTGAACAACGAGCTGTTCGACTCCAACAAATCTGCCTATCCCGTGATTTTCGTGAACTACAAAATCCCCTTTTCGGATATCCGTAAAGGTTTTGATCGGCTTGCCCTTTTTCTTCTCGCTGCTTTTGGATTTTCTGTGCTTTTGTGTTGTGAAGATATCGCCGTCCCAAAGATATACGATTTTTTCATCGGGATACTCCATTCCGGATGCGAGATTACCTTTAGAAAGTTTGATCTGATGAGAAAGATCAAACCGTTCAATGAAATTGCTCAGATTCTCAATACGCTCTTCCGTAGCGCAAACGATGGTGATATCATAGCCCTGCTTCAAATAACCTTTCAGTTCTGTTTCCAGAAAATCCATTCTTCCATTGAAAACAGGTGCCTGCTTCGATGTGATCTGGAGGCTGGAGTCCAGTCTGTCCAACCCTTTCAGCTGTTTTTGAAACGGTGTAAACAAAAAGATTGGACTGTGTTTGTACAGCGCATCTAAATCTACTTTGCTTGGAAAGGCCTTATAGTCTCCCGGTACTGCCTCGCCTCTTTCCAGAATTGTTTTAAAATCTTCCTTATCTTCCTTTTCACGGAATGCCAGAACTTCCCGTACTCTGTCCGGGTCTTCCACCATAACAATTCCGTCATCCTGCATATAATTCCAAAGATATTCCGTATCCTCATAAAAATAGTGGATATAATTCTCCAGCTGTTGAATATTTGTTGCATTTTCGATGTATTCCAGCAGCCGGCCTTTCCGGGCCTGCAGTCGTTCCTTCTGTG
The DNA here is from genome assembly GCA_963676445.1 of Anaerovoracaceae bacterium. Taxonomy (GTDB): domain Bacteria; phylum Bacillota; class Clostridia; order Peptostreptococcales; family Anaerovoracaceae; genus Anoxybacterium. The sequence continues at coordinate 3,773,058 of OY781100.1, read as the reverse complement.
CTCCCTCAAGCTTTCTGGAATAGTTTTCATATGCACGGTTCAATTTATCTGCAGCATGTTGGAAAAGGTCCTCTTCCTGAACCATTTGCTCAGCAGGATAAATCTCGACCATCTTCATGCTTTCAACCGAACGCTGCGTAACCGGATCAAATGCCCTGACGGAATCGACCTCCGTGTCGAAAAGCTCGATTCTATATGGGTGCTCTGAATCTGCCGGAAAAATATCGATAATCCCGCCTCGAATGCTATACTGTCCTTTCGACTCAATATAGGCTGCTCTTTCGTAGCCCATGAACGTAAGCCTTCTTTTGATTTGCTCCAGATCCGCATCATCACCAAGAGCGAAGCGAAGTGTATTTTCACTGAAAATCCTGTGGGGTGCCAATTTTTTGACCGCACCCAGCACTGGAGCGATAATGACACAGCTTTCACCGGATAAAAGCGCCTTCAATGCAGTCAGGCGCTCTTCCATGATCCCATGGCTCTTTGCCTCGTATTGCAGAAAAAGCTGTTCTTCTTCCGGTATCACATAGATTTTTTCATCCATAAAAAAAGAAAGATCCTCAGCCAGTCTCTTTGCTTTTATATAAGAGGAGGTAATGATTAGACACTGCCCTCTTCTTTCTTTCATAATCAACGAAGCGACGGGCATAGCCCGTCCCTCTGAGATTCCCGATAGATTAACAATTCCTTTGGCGTTTTTCGCCAGAGTCTTTATTTCGTGAAACTTTCCGCCTCTGACTCTGTCACTCATCTTGTTTTGCTTCCCCTTCAGCAGATGGTTTTACATTGTATTCACCCATCGCAATATCTATTCCTTTTTCGAGCATGCATTCAACGGCCAGAGCCGCTCTTTTCACCGCATCCTCCATCAGTTTTGCCTCTTCTTTTTTAAATCCTCCGAGAACATAACCAGCAAGAGGCATTTTTCGGTCTGAACCGATACCGATCCGGAGACGGGGGAAACCGTCATCCTGCAGGTCGTATATAATGGAGCGCATGCCATTATGCGTTCCGGCACTGCCTTTCTTTCTAATCCGTAATCTGCCCATAGGGATATCCACGTCATCATAGATTACAATGAGCTTATCATTATCGACCTTGTAATATTCCATGATTTCTCGTACGCTGTTGCCGCTTAGATTCATAAAAGTCTGCGGTTTCACCAGCAAGACCTTCACCCCGGAAATCATGCCCTCCCCCACAAGGGCTTTATGTTTAATCTTGTTCACTTTTATGTTGCTTCTATCAGCCAGAAAATCCACTGTAATAAACCCGATGTTGTGTTTCGTGTTTTCATACTTTTTTCCTGGATTCCCCAAACCCACTATCACGTACATAATCTCTCCTAATCGAAAAGCCTGCTGATAGAATCATTCGTAAAGATTCTGATCATTGCCTCTGCAAACAGCGGCGCAACTGACAGCAGCTTAATTTTATCGATTTTCTTCTCCGTTGGCAGAGGTATCGTGTTCAGCAAGACAAGTTCTTTAATAGCAGAGTCCTGAATTCTCTCGATTGCAGGACCTGACAGAACGGGGTGAGTGGCACAGGCATATACCTCTTTTGCTCCCATGTCTTTCATTGCGTTTGCTGCATTGGTAATTGTCCCTGCAGTATCGATCATATCGTCTACAAGAATAACATTTTTGCCATCAATGTCTCCGATAATGTTCATAATCTCTGAGACATTGGCTTTCGGTCTTCTTTTGTCAACAATCGCAATTGGTGCATCAAGCGGATGAGCCATATTTCTCGCTCTGGTCACACTTCCGTGATCCGGTGATACCACGACAAGGTCATCCAGTCTCATTTCTCTGAAGTATTTCACCAGAATCGGCATGCCCAGAAGATGGTCAACAGGAATGTTAAAATAGCCCTGAATCTGAGGAGCATGAAGGTCCATCGTAACAACCCTGTCTGCTCCTGCACTGGTTATAATGTCTGCGATCAGCTTAGCCGTAATTGGGTCTCTCGCCTTGGCTTTTCTATCCTGTCTCGCATAACCGTAATAAGGGATAACGGCATTGATTCTGCCGGCAGAAGCCCTCTTCATCGCATCGATCATAATACAAAGTTCCATCAAACTATCATTCACGGGATCACAGGTCGATTGAACTATGTATGTGTCAATACCTCTGACTGTTTCCCATAAGCTTACGGAAATTTCGCCGTCGCTGAATTTGCTTACCGTAGATTTTCCAAGCGGCTTACCCATAATGGACGCGATTTCCTCCGCCAACTCATGATTTGAATTACCTGAAAAAATTTTGAAATCTGTGAAGACCCCGTTCTTCATTACTACACCTCTTTCTCGATTATGTTTCTAATGCTAATTTTTCTGATTTCCACGTTAAAGTCTTATTATTTTTTATGAATTAATCCTCTTCTCTCTACCCAGCCTTCGAAATGCTTCTCTTTCGCTCGCCCGACACAAAGTGCTCCTTCAGGAACATTGCGGGTTACTGTGGTACCGGCGGCAATATAGGCCCCTTTGTCCACAGTTACCGGTGATACGATATTGACGTTGCACCCAACAAAGGCGCCATCTTCTACTACAGAGCGATGTTTGTTTTTACCGTCGTAATTAACAAATACAACCCCGCATCCCAGGTTGACCTCCTCACCAATATCGGAATCCCCAATATAAGTAAGATGAGATGCTTTAGACCCATTCCCTATGGAAGAATTTTTCACTTCGACGAAATCACCAACCTTGACATGGTCGCCAAGAGTACTGTTTGGCCTTAGATAAGCGAAGGGACCGATTGTAGTATGATTGCCCACCTTGCTTTTCAATATAACCGAACTCTGTACCTCATTACCTTCTCCGATCCTTGAATCTACAATTCGTGAGTTTTGTCCAATCATACAGTTTTCGCCAATGGCTGTATTTCCTTCAAGGATTACGCCGGGGTAAATGATTGTGCCTTTCCCAATCGTAACACTTTCATCGATGTATGCTGCTTTTAAATCTATAAATTTAACGCCGTTCGAAAGATGCTTAAGATTAATCTCATACCTCTTTCTTTCTGCTTCTTCATATTCCAACAGCTCTTTCATGTCTTCCTCCCAGATTATTATTTATATAAGAGGCTGAGCCGTGCTCAATCCTCTGGCATTTTATTATACCATTTTATACGTTATTCAAAAAGTGATATATCCAATTCCGCTGCGATATTTCCTTTGTTATAACGAAGAAAGATAGGCTATGAAAGCCTATCTTTTTCGAGTATGATCTCCGCAACCTTGTAAATATCCCCTGCTCCCATCGTAATGACCAAATCGCCATTCTGAGCGTTGTTTATGACAAAGCTGGCAATCTCCTCGAAATTACCAAAGTAATAAATATCCTTGTCAGGCTGCAGTCTCTTTATTTCACTGACCAGTTCCTTTGAGCTAATTTTATAAATGTTTTTTTCCCGTGCAGCATAAATCTCCGCCATAATAATTTTATCCGCTACATCAAAGGATTCAGCAAATTCATCAAACAATGCAAGGGTTCTCGTAAAGGTATGAGGCTGAAAGAGGCACCATAGATCGTTATGGGGAACATTTTGTGCCGCCTTCAAAGTAGCCTTGATTTCAGTAGGATGATGTGCATAGTCATCTACGATCTTAATATTGTTCTTTGTAATGCCGATCACATCAAATCTTCTTTGTGTACCTGTGTATGATTCCAGTGTTGATACGATCGAGTCAACAGCTACACCTAACCCATGACAGCATGCAAATGCTGCCAAAGAATTAGCTATATTATGTTCTCCCGGTATGGAAAGCTGCATGGTGCAAAGAGTCCTACCTTCATGATGTATCTGAAAAGATGGCATGCCAAAAGAATTGAATTCAATTTCAGATGCGTAATAGTCGCAGTTTTCATTAAATCCAAAGGTAACCACGTTACTGTTAAGTTCTTTCAAGATACTGTTAACAAAAGGATTCGCATCATAAGCGATGACGGTACCACTTTGCGGAACCAAATCTGCAAACTTTTCAAAGGAGCTTGCGATATGCTCAATATCTTTGAAGTAATCAAGATGGTCCGAGTCGATATTCAGAATAATTTCTATTTTGGGACTTAAATTCAGAAAGCTGTCCATGTATTCGCAGGCTTCTGTAACAAAATATCTGTTGTTGCCGCCCACCTTAACATTTCCATTGATTTCCTGAAGATTGCCTCCAACCAGAATGGTAGGGTCCAATTCAGCTTTTTCGAGGATCAATGAAATCATGGAAGTCGTTGTAGTCTTGCCATGAGTCCCCGCTACGGCGATGCTGTTTTCATATTCCTTCATCAGCGCGCCTAGCACTTCCGCTCTTGACGCTGTAGTAACTCCGCTCTCTATTGCCGCAGCAATTTCGGGATTATCCTGTGATACAGCAGAGGAGTAGACGACGAGATCCGAACCTGTTATGTTCTGTTCCTGATGCCCTAAATATACTGTTGCTCCCTGTGCCATGAGTTTTTCTGTGATCTCACTCTCCTTCATATCCGAACCCGATACCGTATATCCTCTGGCAAGAAAGATTTCCGCAATGGCAGAAAGGCCGATCCCCCCAATGCCAATACAGTGAACATGCTTGAATTTCTTGAGATTAAGCATTAACAATCCTCCATCTATTTCAATTTAACGCCCCATAAGGTGTTTTTTGTTCTTAAATTTATCATTTACATCGGCTAACAAATTATAACAGAATCTACAAAGTAATTATTCCCACTTCCTTTGCAATTCCATTGCCATTCGATGATTCATTACAGCATACAAACGATTATACCACAATCGTAAAAAAAAATGCTGTGAAATTGACAAAATAATAAAAAACGAATAAAATCACCTCATAAGTACATTTATATTCGTATCACATGGAGGATGTTACTGATGAAACGAACGGAAAGAGTAGGCGCCATCATTAAAATTTTATCTGAGAATCCAAATAAGCTTTATTCCCTGAGCTTTTTCTGCGACTTGTTTCACGCCGCAAAATCCAGCATCAGTGAAGACATACAGTCCGCCAAACAAATATTGGAAAGTATCCATCTTGGCTTGATTGAAACGTCAGCCGGAGCCGGCGGCGGCGTAAAACTCATCCCCCATATTTCAGACGCGGAAGCTGAAAAAACACTGACCCAAATTTGCGATAAATTAAGGGACAAGAATCGAATCCTGGCGAGCGGATTTTTATATACTTCAGATTTGATGTTTGACGCAGGCATAACAAAACGTGCCGGAGAAATTTTTGCACGAAGGTTTATGAGTCTCGGGGCGGATTATGTTGTCACAATTGAAACCAAAGGAATACCTGTTGCATTAATGACAGCTTATATGCTCAATCTGCCTCTGGTCGTTATCCGTAGAGAAAGTAAAATTTCCGAGGGTTCTACCGTCAGTATTAATTATTTCTCAGGCTCTGCTGAAAGAATACAGAAAATGTCCATATCCAAAAGGGCGGTTACCCCCGGTTCAAAAGCAATTATCGTTGATGATTTTATGAGGGCTGGAGGAAGTGTAAAGGGAGTATCGGACATGCTCTCTGAGTTTGACATTGAAATTGTAGGCACCGGAGTAGTCATTGCCTCGACAGAACCGGAAAAGAAAAAAATCAGTGATTATTTCCCGTTGATTTACCTGGGCTCTGTTGATGAAAATGAAAAAACAGTAGAGGTTTTTCCGAATAGTCTGATTTTTTGTAAAAAAAACTTGTAAGATTTTGTTAACTACTGTATAATGTTGGCATGCAATATACAGTTTTGTATATCGGAATATTGTTGGGCAGGAAAGGGTGGTTTCAGTATGAAAATAACTGATGTTAGAGTCCGTAAAGTAAACGATGAGGGCAAGATGAAAGCTGTGGTCTCCGTCACTTTCGATGATGAGTTTGTGGTACATGACATTAAAATTATCGAAGGACAAAATGGGTTATTCATCGCAATGCCTAGTAGAAAAATGGGGGAAGGTGATTTCAGGGATATCGCTCACCCGTTAGTTTCTGAAACACGCAATAAGATCAAAGATGCTATCTTTGCAGAATATGAAAAGGTTCTGGAAGAAAAGATCGATGATGCAGCTGAGCCCGAAAAGGAATAATAATCTTATATTTATCATTAAAAACACCATCCCGTTCAGGCTGGTGTTTTTTTGTTTGAATTCAGTCCATAGTTTCATCTGACCCAAAGAACTGTCAATCGAATCATTGCTCTCCAAAGTTAAAATAACATGATTTTGATCTGCGCTTCATATACTTTATCAGACAGGCATAATAACAGGATAAACGTACGGGTTTACCCTGGATACAATGGAGGATAAAGATGAAGCGCAAGGGAGCTTGGTTGAAGCCGTTGGCCATGATTTGCTCATTGGTGATTTTTTGTTTGATTATTCTACCCCTGGCTCTGGTAAGTGTGTTTCCAAAGGAGGAACAGCAGCAGCCGCCGGAATCAATACCGAAGCAAGGGTCGATTGCCATCCCGGAGTACATAAAGGTCTACCGTCATGTAAGCGGAAAAACCGAATCAATTAACTTTGAAGATTATGTAAAAGGCGTGGTTGCCGGTGAGATGCCGGCCAGCTTTGAAATGGAAGCGCTGAAAGCACAGGCAGTAGCTGCCAGGACCTATTCCCTTTCAAAAGTAATCCGGTCCGGCGACGGAGGGAATCCCGATCATCCTTCTGCTCCCGTTTGTGACGATACCCACTGCCAAGTCTATCGCAGCCCGGAAGAATTAAAAGAAATCAAATCCGCAGAATGGATGGTAACTGGCTGGCCCAAGATCGTAGAAGCGGTAGACAGTACCAAAGGACAATTGATGTATTATCAGAATGCATTAGTTGAACAGCCCCTGTTTCATTCATCAAGCGGTGGCAAAACTGAAAATTCCGAGGATGTTTTTGTATCTGCAGTTCCTTACCTTCGCAGTGTTGACAGCCCCTACGAAACCACCGCACCGCACCAACACGAACAAGCTGTCGTGGCGTTGTCTGAATTTAAGAAAAAGATAAAGAAGGTATATCCCAAGCAGGATCTCGGCACCGTCTCCAGCAGTACGATCAAGGTTATCGGCCGCAGCCAAGGAGGACGCGTTACCGCGCTTCAGGTAGGCAACCTAACTTTAAAAGGGCGTGAAATCAGAGAATTGTTCGGCTTACGTTCGGCTGACTTTTCAGTCTCAGTTCAGGGCGATTCCGTACTCTTCACCACAGACGGATACGGACACGGCGTCGGAATGAGCCAATACGGAGCAAACGGTATGGCTCAAGCAGGATATAATTATAAGCAAGTTCTCACCCATTATTACACGGGTGTTGAGGTATACTGAAATAGGAAATTAGGCAAAGCGTAAAGCGAATAATAAATAAAGTGCGGTTAGTCGCACTTTTTATTTTTAATAATTTGAATCATAATCTTTTTAGCGGTTAATCAATCCAGATTGATTAATCTTCGATTCTCCGTATAGATGCACCCAATTTTTTAAACTTTTCAATAAAATCCTCATAACCTCTTTCGATATGATAAACCTCTGAAATTTCAGTTGTTCCTTCTGCCATAAGGCCTGCAAGAACAAGTGCAGCTCCAGCTCTTAGATCTGTTGAGATTACCTGTGCACCCTGAAGTTTCCTTTCTCCTTGTATGATTGCGCTTCTACCTTCTATTTTTATATTGGAACCCATCCGGTTCAATTCACCAATGTGCATATAACGGTTCTCAAATACGGTTTCAATAACTACACTGCCTCCGGTGACAGTAGCAAGAAATGCCATAAACTGAGATTGCATATCCGTTGGAAAACCTGGATAAGGCAACGTTTTAATATCTGTTGCAATCAGTGGACTTAGATCGCCTCTGACTCTCATTCCTTCATCGCCGTCTTCAATCGTTGCCCCACACTCTTTAAGTTTTGCAATAATAGGTTTGACATGGTCGGGAACAACATTTTTAATAAGAACATTCCCTCTCGTAATCGCCGCTGCTACCATGAATGTTCCGGTTTCAATACGATCAGGTATAACTGCATGTTTCGTTCCGTGAAGCCTTTCAACTCCTTCGATTTTAATTGTATCGGTACCTGCGCCTTTGATTTTTGCTCCCATCTTATTCAAGAAATTGGCTAAATCAACAATTTCGGGTTCTTCTGCTACGTTTTCTATAACAGTTGTACCTTCTGCCAAAACCGCAGCCATCATAATATTCTCTGTTGCGCCTACACTTGGAAAATCAAGGTATACATTCGCGCCAACCAGCTTGTCTGCTTTTGCCTGCACATAACCATAGCCCTCTTCAATTTCGGCGCCAAGCGCCTGAAAACCTTTTAAATGAAGATTAATCGGTCTAGCACCGATTGCACATCCGCCCGGCAAAGCAATCTTTGCTCTCCCAGTCCGGGCAAGAAGCGGCCCCATGACCAGGATTGATGCTCTCATCTTTTTTACCAGTTCATATGGGGCTTCCTCAGCAACGATATTATTTGTTATGATTTCTATTAAATTATTCTGATAGTCTGCTTTCACCTCTGCGCCTATGCTTCCAAGCAATTTGCACATTACGTCTACGTCTCTCAGGACTGGTGCGTCCAGAATGTGACAATTCTCCTCTGTCAGTATCGCCGCCGCCATAATAGGCAGCACTGCGTTTTTTGATCCGCTAATTTCCACCTCTCCAAATAACGGGCCGCTTTTGTCCACTAAAAATTTTGCCACTGCTTTCCTCCAATTTATATCAAATGAAATGTTTTCTTATGTAAATAAACTACTTCCCAAAATAACTACCTATTTAGTATAACGATATTCTGCCCGTTTTTCAATTAAAAAATATAAATCAAAAATTGCTATATCAGGTGCCTTTTTTCAGAATATAAAAAAGTTCGAATGGAATTTCAGTTTAAAATCGGAATATCAATAAAAAGAAAGAAGTCTTTGTTTTATGCTAAAGGGGGACAAAAAACATATTTGTTCAAGACTTCCTTCTCTCTTCTTTCAATTATCCCCTGCTGTGAAATCAAATATACATGCAGGCTAAAAGTGAAGCAAAAATACCGATGATGTAACCAATCATTCCCGCTGAAAATGAATGCCTGATATGTTTTACCGAAGTGACTCCAAAATATACAGCCAAAACATAAAAAATTGTTTCACAGCTTCCCACCATGACCGACGCAGAGCGTCCGATAAAGCTGTCCGGTCCGTATTGATTAATAATTCTCTCCACTAGGACAAGAGAACCACTGCCGGAAACAGGTCTTAACAATATAAGAGAAATCAATTCCTTTGGTATCCCCATGAGCTGGAAAACAGGACCCAACGCCTTTTCGAGAAATTCCATTGCACCTGAACTTACCAGAGATTCAATCCCGATAAAAATGGCGATGATGAAGGGGAGCAGCTCCATTGCTGTTTTCAGTCCGTCTTTTGCACCGTCAATAAACAAATCGTAAATCGGAGCTTTTTTATAAATGCCAAAAAAAATAACCAAGGTAATGATTCCGGGTATAAAAAACAGCGAAATCTGATTTAAAACAGAAGCGATCATATTTTTTTCCTCTCGTAAAACTTGCAGACAAGAATGGAAGCAACCATCGAAAGAAGCCCTGCAAGGATTCCGGGAATAATGATACTGCCGGAGTTGACTGATCCTGCTTCGCTTCTTAGCTTGATGACGGTTATTGGAACAAGCTGAATCATGGACATATTCACAGCGATGAACATGCACATGGCATTGCTCGCACGTTCTCTTTTGTGATTTTCTTCATCCAGCATCACCATAGCCTTGATGGAAAATACAGTAGCACTGTTACCGGCACCGAAAAGGTTGGCGGTAAAGCTCATGAGAATCATTGCAATCGTGTCCTTCTTAAGGCCCATCGGGAATAGAAAACGAATGAGCGGCTTCGTCTTATTTGCTACAGAATCAATCAGTCCTGTTTCCTTTGCGATATTCATAATACCGGACCAGACCGCCATAATGCCGGCCAGCCCTATTATAAAATATACTCCTTCTGTGCAGCTCTTCATTAAGCCTTCACTGAATTCGTTTAATCTGCCGTTTAGTACAGCAAAGACAATGCCTAGAACCAGCATACCTGCCCAGATGTAATTCATCATAACCAACGCCTCCCTCACTGCAGGATAGTAATATTCATATTCAGAATATAAAAAAAGATGTTGAATATTTCCATTTGGTGGGTAATAATATATGCAAGGAGGGATGGCCAAATGGATACAACGATTACACTAGGTGATGCCGGTTTGATTTTTATTGGACTTGCTGTCCTGGTTCTGCTGATTTACTGTATTGTCTTTGTAAAAAATCTGATTCCGACCATCAAAAACGTCAATAAAATACTTGAAGACGCTCAGGTAATTTCTGGAATTGCCGCCGAAAATGCGAAGGAAGTCGACAAAATCCTCGGAGATGTCTCTTCCTCGGTAAGCAGTATTTCGGATATAATAAAAGGAAATCAAAGTGTTGTTGCCGCATTGACATCCCTGATTAATGCGGTCGGCTCCTTAAAGAACCTGCTGCAGAGGGATAAAAAATAGCGTTGACTATTTTTTTCCAAAATGTTAATATAAGGTACGGCAATTTAACCTGAAATTTTTTCGTTTGAGGAGAAGTTAATTAACATGAAAGGGGAGTGTGATAATGAAGGCTACAGGTATCGTAAGAAAAGTTGACGAACTCGGCAGAATAGTTCTTCCTATCGAACTTAGAAGAACACTTGATATTGAGATAAAAGATCCGATCGAGATCTATGTGGATGGCGATTATATCCTGTTAAAGAAATATGAGCCTGCATGTATTTTCTGCGGAAATGCAAAAAATGTCAAAAGAATTCACGATAAAAATGTATGTTCAGATTGTATCGAGGAACTTCAAAAATTATAGTAAGCATAACAATTGATTATACTATACTAGCAAAAAACTGCTGAAATTCAGCAGTTTTTTGTTATATTCTTTCATATCTTTTCATAATTTCTTCCGTGTAATTCCCTTCATCGTCATACACAAACAGCGGGTCCAGAAACTTTAATTCTGGCTTCCCGTATTTCACACAATGTACCAGCAGGATATTTGGCGCTGACGATCTGTTGGGGCTTACCAGTCTGATCTCTTTTGGCTCCATTTTGTGTTCACGGCACAGGATACAAATGTCGACCAGCCGGCTTGGCCTGTGAACCATGTAAAAATCTCCCCGCTCCTTTAGAAGGAACGCAGCTTCCCGAATAAAGTCGCCCAATCCTGCGGTGGTTTCATGACGGGCGATCATCTTTGCGGCCAGTTTATTTTTTAAACCCCCATTTCCCAATACATAAGGAGGATTCGTAAGGACAGCATCAAAGCTGCTGGGCTGCACTTTTTTTTCTTTTATCAGGTTCTTTACATCGCTGTTGATGAGTTTGATTCTATTGCTTAAACCGTTGAGCGCTACGTTGCGAATTCCCCTTTCGTAGGAGTCTTCCTGTATCTCCACGCCAATAATTTCCGCAGCATCGGTTTTATGGCTCAAAATCAGAGGTATGATTCCCGTTCCTGTTCCAAGGTCAATTACTCTGCTGTTCTTTTTTAACTCGGCAAAGCTTGCCAGCAAAACAGCGTCGACCCCATAACAAAAATCCTCGGGCTTTTGAATCAGCTTGAGGTTTCCGAAACCAGTCTCGTCTATTCTTTCTCCGTCTTGTAGCATATCAATCATAAACAATTGCTCCGTTATTCAATCGTTCTGCATCCGTTCTGAATATTGCAAGCATAATGTGCGTGTAACATCGGAGCAGTTTTGCAGTGGTTGCTAATTGAGGTAATGAGATCTTTTGCAAATGGTGAAACCATTTAGGAAAACACCGGTTACGGAATACGTTTGTTTTCCGTTCAAAAGATCCGAACCGAAATAACTGAAACCACCAAAACTGCGACTGTTTTCCGCATGTTATGCTTATAATATTCCTTTATTCCTTGAGCAAATCCTTGATCTCATCAAGCAGTGCATCGTCAATATCATCAAGAACATCTTTGGAGTCCTTCGCATCAATTCTGGTTATCTGCTGTTTTTTATAGGTATAGAAATCCGTGCTCAGTTTTTCCGGTTTATCCTGAGACTTTTCTTCCAGAACAAGACGCACTTTGATTTTATTTTCCAGGATGTTGGTTTCCATAACGATTCCGGCTCCATCCACGGTCTTGATCCGTTCTCCACTCTCCGGCATACCTTTTCTCAGCTCGTAGTAGATATCATTCTCATACTTCAGGCAGCACATCAGCCTTCCGCAGATACCGGATATCTTCGTAGGATTCAAGGATAGGTTCTGTACCTTGGCCATCTTGATCGATACCGGTTCGAATTCCGGAAGCCAGGTATGGCAGCACAGTCCTTTTCCGCAGGTTCCGATCCCTCCGACCATCTTAGCCTCATCTCTCACACCAATCTGGCGCAATTCTATCCTCATTTTAAAGACTCCGGCCAGATCCTTAACAAGCTCTCTGAAATCAACCCTTCCGTCAGCGGTAAAATAAAAAATAATCTTACTGTTGTCAAAGGTATATTCCACATCAATCAGCTTCATCTGAAGATTGTGCTTATTCACCTTTTCCTGACAGAGTTCCAGCGCTCTCTGCTTTTTTTTGACATTTTCCCTATGCTGATTGATATCGTTATCATCTGCAATTCTAACGATCTTTTTTAATGGGGGCACGATTTCACTCTCCGGTACCTCCTTGATTCCGGAAGTAACCGTACCGAATTCCATTCCCCTTGCAGTTTCAACGATAACATTCGTTCCTTCATAAACCTGCAAATGATCGGGATCGAAATAATATATCTTTCCAGCCTTTTTAAACCGGACTCCGGCTACTTTAACCATCCATATCCTCCTTTAGCGTGGATTACGCGATTATTTTTAAGATCATGTTCTTCAATGTATAATTTATATTGAGATTTCTGTTTAAATCGTTACGCGCCTCCTCCAGAGCCTTCACTGCCTTGCTGATCGCATTTCCAGTGTAAAGTCTGCTCCTGCTTCTAATCTCCTCTGTTCTGTCCTTTCGATAAACAACTCTTCCCTGAGGGTCGTATCCGTTGACGATCAGATCACGGTACCATGTTTCAAGCGCATCTAGAAATTCATAAGCGGCTTCCTTATTGGACGTGTACTCCGGCAACTTGCCAGAAATCTCGTAAAAAGGACGTCCGTTTAAAAGCATATCTGCTATTATTATTGCCCCTTCCATCACATTCTTATATTGAGGAGCTTCAAATACGTTCAATTTATAAATCACACACCGTGAAAGTATGGTCTGTGCAAGATTTTCCATGTTTTCAGAAAGAAGCAGCATTACCGTACCCGGCGCTGGTTCTTCCAAGGTTTTTAGAAGTCTGTTTTGCGCTCTGGGCGTCATTGTATCCGCATCCTGAAGAATCACGATATTCCGGTCACCGACATAAGGTTTCTTTTTTATTCTGCTCTGCAGCTCCTCAATGGCTTCATCCTTGATGCTGCTCCCGTCAGCGCAGAGGTAAATGACGTCTTCATGGTTGCCATGACTGATTTTCCTGCAGGATGGGCAGCAATCACAGCAGTCGCCCGTTCCTTCTTTGCATAAAATCGCTTTTACAAAACTCTCAGCCAGTCCCAGCTTGTCTACTGTACGGTCTCCTTCCAGTAAATAGGCGTGAGAAACCGATTGGTTCTGAATCGAACGCATCATTCTTGCCGCTATGTTTTCATTTCCTTTAATATTTTTCAAAGACATCTTTAATCCCTAATTACATTAACCTAATATACCGTCGATATGCTTTTGTATTTCTTCACTAATTTCATCTATACTTCTATCTGCCTTTATTGCAATAATCCTTTCTGGATATTGCTGCTCCAGCTCTTCATATGCTTTGTAGACTGCTCTATGATAGTCCAGCTTTTCCATCTCCAGACGATCCTGCTCATCTGCCTTAATCCTGCCCTTTCCTACTTCCGGATCTACCTTGAGTAAAAAGGTGATGTCCGGCAAGCAACCCCTGACAGCGAATTCGTTTATTATTCTGACACAATCGCCAAGCTTCCTGCCGTAACCCTGATAGACAATGCTGGAATCCATAAACCGGTCACAGATAACCGCTCTGCCCGACTCCAGCGCCGGCTTGATTACCTGAGCCACATGCTGTGCTCTGGAAGCCGCATATAGAAGCGCTTCCGTCATATAATCCATTTCGATATTATTCTTGTCCAAAATAATCTCGCGTATTTTTTCGCTGATTGCCGTGCCTCCCGGTTCCCTCGTCAGGACCGCATTATACCCTTTCTCTTCAATAAAGGATCTCAGTCTTTCGATCTGTGTTGTTTTGCCGGAGCCATCCGGTCCTTCAAAGGTTATAAAAAGGCCTCTATCCATAAACAAAGTCTCCTACTTTCGTTTTTTTGCATATTCATCATAAAGTCTTCCCAGAAGCACAGCTGAAATATATAATAAAGGCACGCAAAGCATTACTACAAATACAATCTTTAATCCTGTCATGTCTGTATCCTCCCTGCTGTAGCCAAATTACCACGTTATAGTATAACATAAAAACCCGTCGACTTCGACGGGTTTTTGTTATTTTTCTCAGTTCCTTACTAAAATAAGGGGTCTTTTCAACGGGACCAAATTATTTTAGAAATTCATCTACGTTATCCTGTGTGATTAATGTAAAATCAACAAGAATTTCCGAGTCAACCGACTCACCCTTCGCGATTGCATAGCAAGCTTTCATCGCTTCTTCTCCCTGTGCAGTCGTACTCTGGGAAACAGTTGCTGTCAGTCTGCCGTCTTTCACCGCCTGCAGTGCATCAGGTGTTGCATCAAGACCATAAACTTTGATGGAATCCTGAAGCTTTGCATCTTCTACTGCTTTCAGTGCACCGAGTGCCATTCCATCATTTTGTGCAACAATCGCCTTGATGTCTTTATTGGCCTGCAGCCAGTTTTCTACAAGAGTAAGGGCTTTTGCAGTATCCCATTCTGCTGTGCTGTCGAAAACAACCTTGATATCAGGATTTTTGTCAAGAACGCGCTGGTATCCTTCCAGCCTGCCCAGTTGAGCATCGGATCCCATCGGTCCATAAAGGAAAGCAACATTTCCAGCACCGCCAATGTCCTCAGCCGCCTTTGTCATTTCCATTTCACCACCATCGGCATTGGATACTCCTACGTAAGCATCTGCAGCGGAAGGATCACTAATCTGCTGATTCACGATAACTACAGTAACACCTGCTTCTTTTGCCATCTGAACGCCGGGCAAAATTCCGTCAACAGAAACCGGTTCGATAATGATTCCGTCAACGCCCTGATTAACAGCAGTTTCAATCTGGCTGATCTGCTTTGCCACATCCTGTGCCGCATCATTTACCGTAATCTCAACACCCAGTTCAGCAGCCTGTGCTTTTACCGCATCAGACAGCTCAATGGTAAATGCATTGGACATATGTGTCATAAACAATGCAAACTTTGCAGGAGCTTCTGCACCGCCGTTATCTCCGGTGTCGTCAGTCCCTTCTTTCGCGCAGCCGGCAAATACTGACATTACCAGCAGCAATGCCATCGTGACTGCTAAAAACTTCCTCAACTTCATTTTTTCTTCCTCCTCAATAAAACTATATATTACAATGTCCAAATCTTGAAAATGTTTGGACATTCGTAATCCAAAGGGAATTATTCATTTCTGGCCTTACCTCTAATATCGACCAGAACTGCAATGGCAATGATCGCCCCTTTAATAACCATCTGGTAATTTGAAGATACGTTCAGGATATCAAGTCCGTTCGCCAATACCGCCAGCAGTAATGCGCCAATCAGCGTTCCGAACCACTTTCCGGCACCGCCTGACATACTGATTCCTCCAATAATTACCGCAGCAATGGCATCAAGCTCATAACCCTGTCCAGCTGTAGGCGAACCGGATATCGTTCTCGATGCGAGCAAAACACCAGCAAAGCCCGCCAGAACTCCGGATATTGCATAAACGGAAAGACGCAGCTTCTTAACACTAATCCCCGAAACCTTGGCTGCGGTCTCATTGCCTCCAAGAGCATAAATCCGTCGGCCATAGATTGTCTTAGTCAATATAAAACCACTGATTAATATGATAACCAAAAAATACACGGCTAAAATTGGTATAATCGTTCCTGGAATAAATCCGCTGGCAATGCCGTTAAAGGTATCGGATAAGTCATATACTGGAGATCCGCCGCTGGCAATTAAAGCAACACCTCTAATTGCAGTCATTGTTGCAAGCGTAATAATAAACGGAGGAACTCCGCCGTAAGCAACTCCTACGCCGTTGAGTATACCGACAGCCATTCCTACCAGTATTCCTACTAAAATCGGGATAATCACCGGATAGGTATCCGGATGAGCAAAATGAGCGGCCATAACGCCTGCAAGAGCTACCGTTGAGCCTACTGACAAATCGATGCCGTCTGATAAAATAACAAACATCATACCGCAAGCCAAAATACCATTAATGGAAGCTTGTTTGACGATGCCGATTAAATTTTTCGGCTGTGCAAAAGCGTCCGGTGAAATAATCATTAAGACCGCGACAACTGCTACAAATGCAATTAAAATTCCAAATTCTCTGACGTTGGCTTGCCACCTTGTCTTTTCGCCTCCAAGTCTTTCACTCATGATTTTTCCCTCCTCTTGCTGATGCATAATTCATAATCGCTTCCTGAGTAAACGCTTCTCTGTTAAGTTCTCCTGCGATAGTACCTTCACACATGACCAGTATCCGATCACTGATGCCCATGACTTCCGGCATTTCTGACGAGATCACAATAATGCCCTTCCCGTTTTTCGCCAGTTCTCCGATCAAAAGATAGATATCTCTTTTTGCACCAACATCGATACCTCTCGTAGGCTCATCAAATATAATAATATCCGGTTCACTTAACAGCCATTTTGCAAGGACTACTTTCTGTTGATTTCCGCCGCTCAGCGAAGCAACGGGTGATTTTCTCGAATGGGCCTTGATACTCAGTGACTTTATATATTGATCAGCTGCTTCTGACTCTCGCTTCTTATCAATAATGCCGCTCTTTGAAAGCTTTTTCAGTGATACCAGAGAGATATTCTGTTCCACTGTGGTTTTCAGGTTCAAGCCGGTTTGTTTTCGGTCCTCAGTGATCATTGCAATTTTATGGTGAATTGCTTCTTTTGGATGTTTTATCGATGTTTCCTTGCCATGAATCAATATCTTTCCAGAAGTTCCAGGCCAAATCCCGAATATGGTCTCTACCAGTTCACTTCTTCCGGACCCAACCAAACCAGCGATTCCAAGCACTTCTCCCTTTTTAAGCTGGAAGCTGACATCCCGAACCTTTTTTCCGCGGTTAAGGTTCTGAACCTCAAGGATCACATCACTGATTTCCGTGTCTTCCTTTGGATAAACCTCTTTAATTTCTCTTCCGACCATCATGGAAATCAACTTGTCCCGGTTCAAATCCTCACTCTTCCCTGAACCGGCCAGTGTACCGTCTCTTAACACCGTTATTGTATCCGAAATTTTAAAGATTTCATCCATTTTATGTGAGATATAAATGATGGCGACGCCTTGTTCTTTCAGCCGTTTGATCTGATCAAAAAGCACCTGTACTTCTTTTTCAGTAATTGCAGAAGTTGGCTCGTCCATTATAACGAGCTTAGCGTTTAAAGAAATCGCTTTTACGATCTCAACGAGCTGCATTTCTGCCACACTCAGATATCTGGTAATGGTTTTCGGATTGATATTGATATCCATACTTTTAAACAGCTTATCCGTCTCTTCTCTCATTGCAGCCTTATCTACAATTTTTAGTTTTCCCAAGCCTGATTTTATCAATTCTCTTCCCACAAAAATATTCTCGGAGACCTCCATATCAAGAATTGGATTCAGTTCCTGATGAATCATGGAAATACCCTTTGAAATCGCATCCTTTGGACCCATGACCGCAACCGGCTCTCCATTGATGGCGATTTGACCTGAATCTGATTTGTATATCCCCATCAAAATTTTCATCAGTGTCGATTTGCCGGCGCCGTTTTCACCCATAAGGGCATGCACTTCTCCCTCTTTCACTCGCAGAGAAACATTATCCAGCACTTTAACGCCGGAGAATGATTTGCAGATGTCTGTCATTTCTAATATATATTCCATTCTCCTCCACCCTCGTAAATCGTTTTTTTCTATGTGACCTATAATAGCATTTTGATCTTATCGAATCAACCCTATTTTCCTTTACCGCCTGTTTGCCGCTTGATTTAAAGGTTTCATACCTCCGAATTCATTTTTTTCATTACTGTACATAATATACCCATAACAAACTAAACCTAACAATAAAATCGTGTTTATCAGGCATATTCTTACATATTATTCCAGGTTTTTTCATTTTAATTAAAAAAGCCCCCGCTAAAATATCTTAAGCGAAGGCTTTGGTAAAATTTGTTAATTTTTATGCAGTATTGCGAGGAAGAATACGATTATGTTGTAAATCCCTATATCGCCATATTCAAAATTGTTTTGGGCATAAATTCTGTAAGTGCAGGTATGTACGTAATGAGCAGAAGGCAGACGATCATAGCTCCCACAAACATAATTATACCTTTGCATACGACCTCCAGTTTAGCGTTTCCGATTCGAGACGCAACAAAGAGATTTACACCAAGTGGCGGTGTGATAAAGCCAATTGAGAGATTGACTACCATGATTAATCCAAAGTGAATCGCACTTAAACCGCATGCCTGTGCCACCGGAAGGAGAATCGGTGCCAACACCATCATCGCTGGCGTCGTATCCATAAAGCAGCCAACAATCAGCAGCAGAACATTAATCATCAGTAGAATTAGAATCACACTTTCCGTCATTCCCAGGATTCCGTTAGCAATAACAGTAGGAATCTGGAAAATAGTTAATATTTTAGTGAAAGCTGTCGCGCAGCCAATGATGACCATAGTTGTACCCGTGGTAGAGCATGCATTTCCTATGGTTCCGAAAATATTTTTTAGATTCAGCTCTTTATGAATGAATTTTCCGCATATGAAAGCATACACCGCAGAAACAGCTGCGGCTTCAGTCGGAGTGAAAATTCCTCCGTAAATACCGCCCAGGATAATGATCGGATTGATCAATGCCCATTTTGCCTCCCATACGATGATTAGCTTTTCCTTCATTGAATAGTGACGGTCATCGCCTTTCCATCCCTTTTTCTTACTGTAGAAATAGCAGAGGGCAATCAGCACGCTCCCCACAAGGAGCCCCGGAATAAAACCTGCCATAAACAGCCCGCTGATTGAGGTATTTGTGGAT
Organism: Anaerovoracaceae bacterium; assembly: GCA_963676445.1. Lineage (GTDB taxonomy): Bacteria > Bacillota > Clostridia > Peptostreptococcales > Anaerovoracaceae > Anoxybacterium. Next base: position 3,753,758 of record OY781100.1, on the reverse strand, counting down.
ACCCCGTAAATTACCATCGGAATACTTGGAGGGATGATCACGCCTATGCTCCCCGCACATGCAATCAAAGCCAGCGTAAAGGATTTACTATACCCTTTTTCAAGCATCGTCGGGATAACCATGGAGCCCACCGCCGCAACAGTTGCCGGACCGGAACCTGACACTGCCGCAAAGAACATGCAGACGACAACGGTTACAATTGCGAGTCCTCCGGTAACCCGTCCCAAAAAAGCATTGCTGACGTCCAGAATCCTTTTAGACACCCCGCCTGCGCCCATCAATTCACCGGATAAAATGAATAGTGGTATTGCCATCAAGGAAAACGAATCACTACCCGTTACCATCTGCTGTACAATATAGGTATTAGAAAGGGTGCCAGCGGCTAAAAGAGTGACAAAGGAAGCGCAGCCGATGGCAATACCAACGGGCAAATTCAGTATCAAGAATATTGCTAATGCAGCAAAAAGAATGATTGTATCCTGCATCTTATCTCCCCTCTTCCTTTGATTTCAAAGCTGAAACCTGATATCTGATCGACTGTACTTGACGAATAAATGTCAGTGCAAAGCCCACTGGCGGTGCTGCATAAACAAAGGCCATCGGTATATGTAATGCCGCGGAAAACTTTGTGAGCTGAATCTGCATTATTGTCAGTTGAAACCCTGTATACGCTATGTAGAGTGCAAATGCGGCAAATAATACTTCACCCAAAATTACGATTCCAGGTCGCACAGCACTCGGAAACAAATTCAGTGCTGCGTCAATCTTTATATGCTTCATCTGCTTTGCTCCGTAGCTTATTCCCAAGTAGATCAGCCAGATAAACATGTAACGAGCCAGTTCCTCCGACCAAGAAAGAGAATTGTTAAAACAGTATCGCATTACTACCTGCAAGAAGATTACGATTGTCATCGCACATATCAATATGATGCACACGGTTACTTCCAGGTGATTATCAAGCAATTTTAAAGCTTTCTTCAAGTCATTTCCCCCTTAATAAACGAGGCCCAACAGTGAGGATTTCAAGCACGATCACCGTTGGCAAGCCGAGCGGATTTGAGTTTAGCTGGCTCCTGATCCCACGATCTGAATGAAAGAGAATCAGGGAGCCGCTTTACAAGGTAAAAGATGAATGGATTAGGTTGATTATTTTAAATCCGCTTCCATCTCGTCAAAGTATTCGGGATGTGTCATCTTCTTCTTAACCATTTCCCATACGTTTGCTTCCATGACCTTTTTTTGAAATTCAGCCTTTGCTTCAGTTGAAAGCTCTGTTACGGTTGCTCCCTGTTCGATCAACGTCTGCTTAGCTTCCGTTTCATACTTTTCACTGAGTTCCAGCTCATAATCAGTTGCTTCTGCCATTGCTTTATCGAAGGCTTCCTTTTGTGCATCGCTCATTTTCTCATAAGAATCCGGATTCATAACGATACAGTAGGGAGTATAAACATGCTCTGTCAAAGTAATATAGGGATTCACTTCATAGAAACCATTGCTTTCGATTGTAACCAGCGGATTTTCCTGTCCGTCAACCGTCTTTTGCTGCATTGCAGTATATAATTCAGTGAAAGCCATCGGCGTAGGATTCGCGCCGAAAGCTGTCCATGCAGCCAGATGAACATCATTTTCCATGGTTCTGATCTTCATGCCATCCAGATCATCCACCTTGCTTACTTCACGCTTGCTGTTTGTAAGATTACGGAATCCGTTCTCCCACAGTGAAACACCTTTCAACCTGATCTCAGAAACGCCCTCCATGATTTTTACCGCTGTCGCACTTTTTAATCCTACCTGAGTTGCCTGCTCTCTGTTCAAGAATAAATAAGGTGCATCAAACAGATAATAGTCAGGATAAATACTTACCAATGCCGATGTTGAGCTGCATGCAAGGTCAACATCTCCCAGCTGCACGGATTCAACGACAGCCGCATCTGCGCCCAATTGATTATCAGGGAAAATATCCACTTGAATTGTTCCATTTGAATATTGCTCCACCAATTCCTCAAATTTATAAGATGCATCTTTCGCATTTGTACCGGATACACTTGCAAATTTCAATGTAATTGTCTCTCCGTCGGAACCCTTAGAATCGGAATCTCCGCCGCCTGTTCCTCCGCATCCAGCCAGCATAGCCGAGGCTGTTACTGCAACAATAGCAATAGCAAGAATTTTTCTTAACTTCATTTTTTTCCTCCAAATTTTTAAATATTACTATAACTTTTTTTATTTAACTTAATTTGAGCGGTTATAATGTGTTCTTCTTCCAATTCATTGATTTTTTCTACTTTAGGTGCTGATCCTCCTCCTCCAAAATCGCAGCCGATCCAAATATCTACCAGATATTTGGCCAGTTCAACACCAATCACTCGTTCTCCCATGCACATGACCTGTGCGTCGTTGCTCTTTCTGGCTCTTTCCGCTGAAAAAGGGTCATGACAGACCGCCGCACGAATTCCCGGTACTTTATTCGCGCAAATTGACATACCAATTCCAGTACCGCATACAAGAATCGCCCTGTCAAATTTGCCTTCAGCCACTGCGTCCGCAACGTCATAAGCAACTTCAGGATACAGCACCACTTCTCCGGCGTTGGCACCAAAATCGGTAATTGCAATCTGAGGATACTTTTCTGAAATGTGCATTATGATAGCTGCTTTTAATTGATAAGCAGCTTCATCGCAACCGATTGCAAGCTTCATGTTAAACTTCACCCTTTCTGTCTTATACTAACTATCCTTCACAGCATCTCTTCGATTCCATCGGCCATTGAGTCTAAAATTAAACAACAGGAAGTCGCTCCCGCATCTAATACTCCTCTTGACCGTTCTCCCAGTCTGCTGGATCGGCCGAATTTGGCAATTAAATCTTTGGTAGAATCCCGACCTGCCTCAGCGGCGGCCTTCATTTCTTTCAACGCCGTCTTGAAATCCTTACCGGCGGCAGCTGCTCCATTCAATGCTGCAACAGAGGGAGCAAGTGTATCAACAAGCGTTTTATCGCCAACCTTCGCTTCTACAATCTCGTACAGTCCCGTCAAGCCAGCATCAAGCATGAATGCAAAATCATTCAACTCGATCATTTTCTTTCCCTCGGAAGCATCGGCCATCTCCATAAAAACAGTACCGTAAATTGGTCCCATTGACCCCCCGATTTCATTAAAAAGAATGCTGCCCAGTTCGTTTAACCCATCTGAAAATGAAATATCTGCGCCAAGAAATCTTTTTTCAAAAACAGTGAAACCCTTTGACATATTCATCCCGTGGTCCCCGTCTCCGATCAGACCATCAACTTCGCCAAGATAAGCTTTGTTGTCTTGAACGGCTTTCACCATTCTCATTAGAACTGCCTTTCCGTTCTTATTTTCAAAACCTTTCATTGCTAATACTCCTTTAGTATTGTTTAAACCCCATACTGCAGGCAGGCATGTCCATCAATTCCTTTAATTCCTCATCCAGCCTCATTACGGTGAGGGTGGCTCCCATCATGTCAAGAGAGGTAAAATAGTTTCCGACATATGCTCGATGCATAATAATGCCTTTTTCATTCAATAACTTTTCAATTTCATCGTAAAGAACATAGAGTTCCATAACGGGGGTTGCGCCTAAACCAGAAACTAAAACGGTTACTTCGTCACCATGCAGGCATGGCAAGTCCTCAACAACGATTCCGACCATTCTTTCTGCCATTCCTGCTGCTGTCTCCAAAGGGCACACCTCAATACCTGGTTCTCCATGGTGACCGATTCCCACTTCCATCGTACCATTTTGGATTTCAAAATTAGGGTGTCCAACTGCAGGAAGCGTGCAGGGAGTCAAGCCGATTCCCACACTTCTTGTATTGTCAATCGCCTTCTGGGCTGTTTCGATGACTTCATCCAAAGACGCTCCTTTTGCAGCCTTCGCTCCGGCAACTTTCCACATCAGTATTTCACCCGCTACGCCGCGGCGTTTTTCCCTCTGATCCTTCGAAGCAGATGCCACGTCATCATTTGCCACAACCGTACGCACTTCTATCCCTTGTTTTTTCGCCATTTTTACTGCCATCTTGACATTCATGTTGTCGCCGGAATAATTCCCGTACAAGCAAGCCACTCCGGCTCCTTGATCGGCAACTTTAAATGCGTCAAGAAATGCTGCGGCGGTAGGAGAAGAACAGATTTCCCCGACAGCAACCGCATCGCACAGATTTTTACCCACATATCCAACAAATGCGGGTTTATGCCCCGAGCCGCCCCCAGTTACTACTCCAACCTTACCTTTCTGGATGCCCTTCGCTTTTACAACCCGTGGATTATCGGTTTTCTCAATAATATCTCCATGTGCTTTGAGAAATCCGCTCAGCATTTCATCTACAATATTATCAGGATCATTTAAAATTCTTTGCATGGCTTCCTCCAGGCGTTTTTGTCAAGGAGTTCGAGCATCTTTTTAAGTTCCTCCGTACTGATATTCACAAGAGGCGATCTTACGTCGGCATTCGCAATGATTCCCTTTTCTTTCAATGCCGCTTTGTATCTAGCAATATTGTTGTTACAGCTGAGTATATTGTTCAATACGGTTGTTTCTTTCTGGATTTTCTTTGCTTTTTCAAAGTCACCCGCTTCAATTGCTGTATAAATTGCTTCATAATAATCGGGGATGACATTGGCGTTACCTGAAACAGTGCCATCACCGCCCGCACACGCCGTAACATGATATAATTCATCCGGTCCGCACAAGACAGAAAAATTACCGTTGTTAACCGTCATCATATCGATGATTCTTGGCATATTCGGATAGCTGTATTTGATTCCGATGATGTTGGAACAGCGCTCTGCAATTTTCTTTGCAGCTTCTACACTGATATCATTTACCGCACATTGAGGAATCGCATACAGATAGACCGGGAAATCTTTTGGTACACTTTTTGAGATCCCTTCATAATAAGAGACTAAAGCATCATCAGAAATCTTCCAGAAGGAAGGCGTTACCACACCGATTCCGTCTGCGCCAATATCCACCGCATGCTGTGCAAGTCTGATGGTATCCCTTTGATTCATTGCGCCAACATGAATGTAAACCCGGGAACGACCGGCATTTTTCTTTACTACTGATTCTGCTAAGATCTTTCGTTCTTCAATATCCAGAAGCATCATTTCCCCTGTTGTTCCACCGGGATACAGACATTGAATCCCGGCTTGCACAAGATATTCCGTCAGGCTCTCAAGAGAAGGAATATCCAGCTCTCCCTTTTTATCAAAAGGCGTTACCAAGGGCACAACAACTCCGTACAGTTTTTTGCTTAACATAATTATCCTCCTGATTTTTTATACCAATTTATGGTCTGGTTCTTTCCCTGCAAAAACATCCAATAAAGCCTGAGCAGTAATCACTCCTGTTGTGGCCCAATTCTCAAAGGATTCTGCCGACGTATGCGGCGTACATATGTATTGTGGAAATTCGAATAACGGATTGTCAGAAGTTACTGGCTCTTTTTCAAACACATCGACGCCAAATCCGGATACCTTTCCTGATTTCAACGCTTCGTACATAGCTGCTTCATCAACAACCGCGCCTCTTGACGTATTTACAATGAAAACCCTGTCACGAGCCATACGTAAGGTCTGCGCATTGATCATATGATAGGTTTCAGGTGTAGACGGGGTATGAAGAGAAATAATATCGCTGTTCTTAATAACACCATCCATATCCATCAATGACACACCCAGTTCTTCCGCTGCTTTCTCGTTCGGAAATTTATCATATGCGATCAGTTTTACTCCAAAAGGCTTTAGTTTCTCCGCTGCGCTTCTTGCAACCGCACCGAAACCAAGAAAGCCTACTGTCATGCCTTTGAGTTCATGATGCATTGCCCTTTCCCATTTTCCTGCTCTGGTAACAGAATTTAATTCAGGAAGCCTCCTTACAAGCGCGAGAATCAGCATGACTGCATGCTCTGCAACGGAGGAAGTATTAATTCCCGGGCAATTACTTACTTTTATGTTATAATTCTTCGCATCTTGTAAATTTAAATTATCCACACCTACACCAAACCGGGCAATCGCTTTGAGTTTAGGCGCCAACTGAAAAAGTTTTTCATCCCATTCGTCCACACCTGCGACAACTCCGTCAACGTCCTTTACTATATCTTTCAAATCATCATATGACATTGGTCGGCCAAGTTCGTTAACGACAAGTTCACATCCGTTGTCCTCCAGCAGCTTAATTGCATCTTTGCAATAATCTGTATAATAAGGAAGAGTTGATAACACTTTCATTGATTTAATCCTCCAGTTACTCTCCAAGCATCTCCACATCGATCTTAAGCATCTTACAGATCATCTTTAGCTCCTCAACCTGATCACCATATACTGCATGGCAATGATTGGCATCGAAACGATCCAGAAATACCTTATGATCAAATGGAAGTTTTGCAAAAACATGCGGCCACTCTTTTGTGGTTTCGGCTTCCTTCTCTTTTGGCAGCTTGACGAACTCACATGGGATAATAACCATTCGGTATTTTCCTTCGCTGCGGCAAAGTCTTGCGATGGTTGCTTTTCCCGGCTTTGTCTGTAGGTTTACATGACATCCTCCACCAGCGTAGATAGGAAGAGCCGGGTACAAAGTAACCTGTGCGAGATTTTCTCTATAATCGTCGCTGGCTGTTGCATAGTACGTTGACTGAGAACCACAATTACAAAATACCATAACGTCATTTTCCTGGTCATAATGGCGTATGTCCATGAAAATTACAGGCTTGTCGGTCAGCAGCTTAAAAATCTGCATGGTCAGGGCTGCATCAGAATCTGCCTCACATGCGAATACGCAAGGTTCTTTCGGCCCCTCCCAGTCGTAAGGGTCATTGATAAATGCCGCACTGAGACATTCTGTACAATAATGACGGCTCATCTCATAGTGACATTTGACCCCAAGGAAGTCCAATCCATTGTCTCTTATAATTTTTTTTGTTGCTTCATAATGCCTTATCTGTGTCTTAAGCTTTTCCGGAGTAAAGGTCGTGCCATTGTATTCTATCTTCCCGATATTTTCCGTAAGCCACTGAAAGGCTTTTTCTACTAATTTTTCATCAACGTTCTCGGCTTCCCGAATAATTTCAACTTGATCAATGTGCTCCACATCGATACCAAACTGCTGCTGCCAGTCCTGCATGGAAACAGTAGAACTGTACATTCCAAGACTCCGCCCGCCAATCAAACCATATTTCATACCGTTTAAGCCGGTCGCAACCTTCGCACATTTTGCAAAAGTAACGATCTGATCCAATACTTTTTTCTCCTGGACATCTCCTGCGACTCTAAAATGTTCAATGCCGAGGTGATTTAAAGCTCCACCTGCCGCAAGCATCGACACCATGCCCGGCCAATCTGGATTTAGGTTTGCTGCAAGAAGAAAAGGACCCTGTCCATTTTTAGCAGCAATTGCACTGAAATTTGGAAAAGCAAATACACCATAAGAAAACAGCGTTGCATCCACACCTTTTCTCTTCAGATCCTCAGCCAGTGTTTTTGAGGATTCCACACTATTTGCCAGCCTATCTGCCACAATTACCTCAACGTTGCCATCCTGCCGCAGTGCATCGGCGATAGTATCAACCTGCTTTTGAACAATATCCTTTAATTGTTCATGAACTTCGGGGTCTCCGTCAGAGAACCCAATAATTCCAAGGATTGGTTTTTTACTCATTTTCCCTCCCTAATAAATTACTTGACTATAGTCGCTTTATTGTTTATCATTTCATATATGATATTCATAATTTATATATGAATTATCAAGACAGTTTTATCATATTTGTTTTTTTTTGTCAACATATATCTTACAGTTAACTATAATTCCAGGTCCTCTAAGCAAGAAAACAAATTACTTAAACATTCTGGAATCATCTAAATTGAAGATACATTGTTTTTATGAAAAATATTTTGTATTTACTTTTGTTGTCAATGTCAAGTATGATAAAACAAATATTGGGAAATTAGGAGGATCTATATGGAGACAAAACATTCAACGGCGCCTGCACTAGACAGGGGTTTAAGCATTATAGAATATATAGCAAATTGCGGAAGCGCTGTCTCTTTAAAACAAATAGCCAATACTTTGAACATTCCTTCTGCTTCGGCATTCCGCCTACTCAAAACACTTACAGTCCGCGGATATGTTCAAGAAATTAATAATGGCCAATTATTTTATACCCTGGGTACAAAAATATTAAGTCTTTCGGATACCTACAGCCGTAATATGCCCTTGCAAGCAGTTGCAAAACCCCTTATGATCGCATTAGCTCAGCAATCCGAGCAAACAGTACAGCTTGCGGTACTGAAAGATAACGGCGCCCTTCTCTACGTTGATCAGGCATTTTCATCAGCACCTTTAAGCATTGTTGCTCCTTTATATCAATCAATTGCTTTAAATGTCAGTGCGTCAGGAAAAATTCTCTTTTCCTATTTATCCGAGAAGGCCCAGGAAGATATCCTAAGCAATGTGGAATTCACTGCTGTTGCACCGAATACCATAACAAGCAAATCCGCTTTCAAGCAGGAAGCTTTAGATAGCCTAAAAAAAGGATTTGCTATGGACAGAGAAGAGTTTGCTCTTGGAATCGGATGTATCGCCGTTCCAATCTTTGATCATAATCGTAAGTGTATGGCTTCTCTTGGAATTACAGGGACGATTCAAAATTATCAGGACAGCGAAAGATTTTCCTTTCTGCTGAAATCACTTCAGTCAACAGCAGAGGAAATATCTTCAAAACTTGGCTTTTATATTTAAATTTTTTGTAATACGATAAGGAAATATTTTTCTTCAACCGAAAGAGTACAGGTATATTCAGGAAAGTAAAAGTCAATTGAAATTCTACACTTTTTATTAAATTAGATATTGTTCTGCCCTGTCATTTATGCTAAAATATACCCAAAACATAATCAAATTTCACTATAACATAACAATGATCTACAAATTCACATCTCAATCAATTCAGCAGAGATAAGGAGGCGACGAAATGGCACTTTGTAGTATGGATATTCTGTTGAAAGAAGCGGCAGAAGAGAAAAAAGCTATTGGTGCATTTAATGTAGGCAATATGGAGATGATAATTGGAGCTGTTAAGGCTGCAGAAGAGACAAATTGTCCTATTATCATGCAAATTGCAGAAAAACGTCTTGCCCATTCTCCCCTTGATCTGATGGCACCGATGATGGTTAATGCAGCAAAGCAATCGAAAGCGAATATTACGGTTCACCTTGATCATGGCGTAACATTGCATAATATACAAAAGGCACTTGATTACGGTTTTTCTTCAGTAATGTTTGACGGTTCTCTTTATTCGTATCAGGAAAACATTGATAAGTCGCGGGAAGTCGTTACACTGGCAGCAAAATATGGTGCATCCGTAGAAGGTGAAATTGGCGTTGTGGGAGGTAACGAAGGCGGCAAAGAAAATCATGCCATCAACTATACCAATCCGACCGATGCCTTGAATTTTTCAAAAAGCATAAATCTTACCGCACTAGCAATTGCAATTGGAAATGCGCATGGCCATTATGCCGTTGCACCGGAACTTCGGTTTGATATTCTCGAAGAGACAGCAAAACTGGTCGATATACCTCTTGTACTGCACGGAGGAACAGGACTGACGGAAGAAAACTTTTTAAAAGCAATAAAACTGGGTATTAGAAAAGTTAATATTGCAACTTCCTGTTTTGATGCCCTGACAATCTCAGCGAAATCTTATTTCAGCACGACAGATAAGCCTGACTATTTTGGTTTGAATGAAGCGATGATAGAGGGTTTTTACCAGAAAGTTAAGCAGCATATCCACATTTTTAATGGTAAGGAGTGAGTTTATGAAATATATAAACTTTGACGAGAAGCGTCCCATGGACCTCGTACTGCTTGGAAGAATAGCGATTGATTTCAACCCTGTTGATTATTTCAAGACCCTGACTGAAAGCACTACCTTTAAGAAGTATCTTGGAGGTTCTCCTGCAAATATAGCAGTTGGTATGGCAAGACTCGGAAAACGTATCGGCTTTTTCGCAAGAGTATCCGATGATCGTTTCGGAGATTTTGTTGTGAATTTTTTTGAAAATGAAGGAATCGATGTTTCCCGAATAAAAAGATGCACCAACGGAGAAAAACTTGGTCTTACTTTTACTGAGATATTAAACGATCATGAAAGCAGCATTTTAATGTATCGAAACGACATTGCTGATTTGCAGCTTGACGTTTCCGATGTTGACGAAGCCTATATTAAGAACAGCAAAGCACTTTTAATCTCCGGAACCGCTCTGGCGGAAAGTCCTTCAAGGGAAGCGGCTTTGCGTGCCCTTTTCCTCGCGAAAAAAACAAATACACCTGTCATATTTGACATTGACTACAGAGAATATAACTGGCGCAGTAAGGATGAAATATCGATCTATTACTCCATCGTTGCAAGACAAAGTGATATTATTCTGGGTTCAAGGGAAGAATATGATTTAACGGAGCGCCTGATAGAACCTGGCAGAAGCGACTCTGAAACAGCCGCCTATTGGCATTCTCAGGGAGCCAAAGTTGTTGTGATAAAGCACGGTAAGGAAGGGTCAACCGCATATACCCATGACGGTGAAAAGTACTCGATCAAACCGTTCCCTATCAAAGCTTTAAAATCTTTTGGTGGCGGTGATGGATATGCCGCAGCATTCCTCTTCGGTCTCCTGGAAGGCATGACCATGCCGGAGTGTCTTGAGCTGGGTAGCGCTTCCGCATCTCTGCTTGTTGCAAGCCATGCTTGTTCCGAAGATATGCCGACACTGGATGTCATAAAAGATTTTATCGTAAAATCCAAACAGGAATACGGCAACATGGTTGCTAAAGCGGACTAGTCAAGTAACAAGTATTGAGAGGTAAAATTTCATGATGAGAACGAAAATGACCATGGGTCAAGCCCTAGTAAAATTTTTAGACAATCAATATGTTAGTATGGACGGCGTTGAAACCAAATTTGTAGAAGGGGTTTTTACAATATTCGGGCACGGCATCGTTTGTGGCCTTGGCCAGGCTCTAGATGAAAACCCAGGCGGACTGAAGGTCTTTCAAGGACGAAACGAACAAGGAATGGCTCATGTTGCCACAGGCTTCGCGAAGCAAAATAACCGCAGAAAGATCATTGCTTGTGCTTCCTCGATAGGTCCTGGAGCCGCAAACATGGTAACTGCTGCTGCAACTGCTACAGTTAACAATATTCCGCTTCTCCTTCTACCTGGGGATGTGTTTGCGACTAGACAGCCAGACCCTGTTCTTCAACAGATTGAACAGCCAACCAGCTTGTCCATCTCAACCAATGACGCATTCAAACCTGTTTGCAAATATTGGGATCGCGTCAATCGGGCTGAACAGCTGATGAGTGCAATGGTGAATGCCATGAGAGTACTGACTGACCCTGCTGAGACGGGAGCAGTCTGTATTGCAATACCTCAGGATGTTCAAGGCGAAAGCTTTGAGTACCCTGATTATTTCTTTGAAAAGCGTGTTCACAGAATCACAAGACCCACGCCTGTTGCAGAAGAACTGCAGGAAGTGGTCGAAGCCGTTATGAGCAGTAAACTTCCTATCGTAATCTGCGGCGGCGGTGTTCGATATTCAGAAGCCGGTAAGGTTTTGGAAGAATTTTGTGAGGCCTTCCATGTGCCCTTTGCGGAGACACAAGCCGGCAAGAGTGCATGTAAGTCAAGTTCTCCTTATTGTCTGGGAGGCATCGGAGTAACCGGTAATCTAGCGGCAAACACTTTAGCAGAAAATGCTGATCTTGTTATTGCTGTTGGCACGAGACTGTCTGATTTTACTACAGGTTCCAAATCGCTCTTCCAGAATCCTGACGTTAAATTTGTTTCTCTTAATATATCAAGATTCCATGCCTATAAGGCTGATAGTATAAAGGCTGTAGGCGATGCACGATCCGCATTGACTGCACTGACTGAAATACTAAAAGAGCAGGCCTATCGATCCTCCTATCAAAATGAAATTAAAGAAATGCGTGCTGCATGGAATCATCAGATGGAGTTCTTCGCCAAGTATGCTTACGACGACAACTTTAAACCCATAGTCGAAGCTGGTGATCCGAGAACCATCAAGGAATTTGTTGATTTGACCGGCGGAACAATCACTCAAACATCGGCTATCTGTCTGATTAGAAAAATGATTCCAGAGGATTCTATCGTCGTAGGTGCATCAGGAAGCCTGCCTGGATGCCTGCAGCGTATGTGGACGACGGATACCCGCTATTCCTACCATATGGAATACGGATATTCCTGTATGGGATATGAAGTTGCAGCATCGCTTGGGGCAAAAATTGCATCTCCGAATCAGGAGGTTTATGCAATGACCGGCGACGGAAGCTATTTGATGCTTCATACGGAATTGGTTACCTCCCTGCAAGAAGGAAAGAAAATCAATGTACTTCTTTTCGACAACTGCGGCTTTGGGTGTATCAACAATCTCCAGATGTCCAACGGAATCGGCAGCCTGGCGACAGAGTTCCGATATCGAAGTCCTGAGCAGGACCTCAGCGGCGGTTTAATACCGATCGACTATGCAAAAGCGGCTGAGGGCTATGGAGTAAAGACCTATACCGTAAAAACACTGTCGGAATTGAAAGCAGCTTTGGAAGATTCAAAGAAACAGACAAGGTCGACACTGATTGATATAAAAGTACTTCCAAAAACCATGACAGAAGGCTATAAGTCGTGGTGGCATGTAGGAATTGCAAGTACCTCTGAAAAGGAAAGCGTAAATACCGCTTATCAAAATAAAGAAGCTAATCTGAAAAAGGCAAGATTGTATTAACTCCTTAATGTGTTCTTGCCGGTTATTTGAAATAAAATAGTTAACCAAAGAGAGACTGATTGCCATCAGTCTCTCTTTGGTTTTTGTCTTACATTTATAAAATTCTTTCTATCTCTCCTTCTTTTTATCGGGAGATCAGTAGTTCCATTTCATGCTCTGCCATATAATCTGTAATATCCTGTGGGGGCATTCCATCTGTAATAATGCCTGTTAATTTATCCATCGTACAATAGGTCATAATTGCGACAAGATTGAATTTATCCTCACTCGTTAAAAGATATACCCTGTTGCTTCTCTTTACGGCAGTTGATTTAATGTCATATTCCTTTGTTGAAGAATTCGTTACGCCTCCGTTGATCGATACTCCTGCAGAAGCCATAAAAGCTTTGGATATATTATAGCTTTTCAAAACAGCAGATGCGGTATCCCCTGTAAAGGAAAGCGTGTTGCGGTCAAGCTCACCGGAAAGCGATATTAGTTTAATATTCTCATAAGGGATTACCCGAATCATCACTTCAAGATTGTTTGTAATGATGGTAAGATTTTTCTTTTCTTTGATGAAGTCAATCATATGAATGGTGGTAGTTCCTGAATCGATAAAAATCACATCACTGTCTTCCACTAATTCCGCCGCCTTAGCCGCTATTTTCTTCTTCGCGTCAAGATTGCTGATATTCCGCTCACTGAAGGGAAGAAGATCTTTATTATCCTTTACCGTAACGCCTCCATAGATTTTTTTAAAATTTCCCTCAGAAATAATTTCCTTCAGATCCCGTCTGATTGTATTTTTTGATACATCGAAAACTCTACAAAGCTGATCCAGTGTAACTGTTTTATTTTCGTAGATATAATCTTCTATATCACTGATTCTCTTAGATCTCATAAACAACTCCTTTATCAAAATTAAGATTTCAACTGTATTTCTTTTTCATAATCTCACAGAAACGTGTTCTGATTATATAAGATTTATATTTTTGTATGCTTTTTATTATACGTTATATTATATACAACTTATCCACATAAATCAAATAAAATTAACCATCACTTTACAAGGATTTATCCATATATTTTTAAAACAGTCGCAGTATCAACAAGAAAAAGGCTGATTAGAAAATTAATCCAATCAGCCTATTGGCTATTCACATTCGTATTTATTCAAACTTCCAGATATTCTAACTTGTTGCCGTGATTGATAATGATGTCCTTCAGATCATTCAGCTTTAGAAAAATCGTAGCCGTGTTGTCATTGGGATGGACTCCGATACAGTGATAGGAAAGAAGGGATGAATCAATCATAACTTCCACCTTGCGGGATTCATCATTAAGTATACCCAAGGGTGTAACAGACCCCTTAGACAGTCCGAGAAATCTGTGCAAGGATTCCTCAGACGCAAAACTTAGCGGCCGGCTATTGATTTTTTTAGCCAGTTCCCTAAGATTAACCTGTTTTTCCTTTTGAAGAACCAGAAGAATATAACGCATCTTTTTGTCATCTCTCAGGAAAAGGTTTTTCGCGATCTCATTTTCTAGCTTTTCAGGCATAGTGCCCTTTCATCCACCGCCCGCATTGTCGCGAGAATACCATCAAGATGGTCATACTCATGCTGCAGCAATTCAGCCAGGTCTCCTTCCAGCTTCATTGTATTATCCTTAAAATTCAGATCTTTAAATTTAATCAAACATCTCTTATAACGTTTAACCTTGACAAGCAGCTCTGGAAAAGACATGCAATCATCCAGCACTTCCATAAGCTCATCATCAGGGAAATGAAGTATTTTGGGTTTCCCAGAAGTAATATTTCCCTTATCATTTCAACCTTCCATATTGAACAATGCTGAATCCAGCGCGCTGCAAAACTGCTCACATCATTTTACTGTTGCAGTAATATAATTCTATTCTATATACTATTATCTTGCAGCATGACTGCCCTTGTCAAGCATCACATAAACAAATCAACGAAAATAGATGTGTTTCGCTTTCATATCTTCATTCAGTTCGAGAATTCCAAAAGAGAAATATGCATTTCTTCTCTTGTCTGTAGGAGACCCGGGATTGAACATGAGAATACCATTGTTATATTCGCAGTATGGAATATGGCTGTGACCGAATACGATACAATCGACAGCATCACTTTCAAAAGTTTTTATAGCCCTGTCAAGTGTCTTTCCCGTACTTCCGTGCCCGTGAGTAATTCCAATTTTAAAGTTGCTTAGCGTGATGATTTTCTTTGTACCAAGTGCCTCCCTTAACGGTATGGGATCAATATTTCCGCCAACTGCACTGACATCAGCCATTTGGGCCAGTAAATCCAATACTTCCTGACACGAGATGTCACCCGCATGTATGATATGATCGACCTCCCGAAAGGCCTGTATCACTTCATCCGGCAATCGCTTTGCTCTATTAGGTATATGTGTGTCCGATAATACTCCAACCTTCATTTTATGCTCCACTCTAATAATCTGAGATTGTTTCAGTCAAAACCACGCAGATTTCAATAAATTGATCCCTCGCACAATTTCATTCTCTGAAAGACTGCTGAATCCGATCAGAACCTTGTTGTTTGTATCATTATCGGGATCAACGTAATAGTTGGATACAGGATAAACGGTTACTCCTGCTGCTTCCGCAGAATCAATCAATTCTTTTTCTGTTAGCCCGTTATTTACCTCAAGTACGATATGAAGCCCCGCATTTTTTCCATATATCGTTACATGATCACCCATCACTTCATTGATTGTATTAATTAACGTATCATGTCTCTTTTTATTCAAAACACAAATCCTTCGTAAATGCCTGCTCCAATGGCCGTCTTTCATAAAACGATACATGATTTTTTGTTCCAGCCAGGGTGCTGAACTATGATATTTACTAAAGCCTCTTTGATATTCTTCCATTAAAGCCATTGGTAATACCAAAAAACTTAGACGCAATCCAGGCGCAAAGGATTTTGAAAAGGTATTGATGTAGATGACGCGTCCTTTTGTATCAAGGGATTGCATGGAAGGAATGGGCCTGCTATTGTATCTCAATTCTCCGTCATAATCATCTTCAATAAGATAAGCATCATTCGTATTCGCCCATTCGATTAATCCAAGACGTTTATTGATCGGCAATACTGCACCTGTAGGAAATTGATGGGATGGCGTCACATAAGCAAGCTTGGCAGACGAATTTCTTAGCAGATCCAAATTGATCCCGTCTTTTTCGACACTGACCGGAACAATTTGAAACCCATGATTCATAAAAGCAGATCTTACACTGTCATAGCAAGGCTCTTCCATTGCGATACTGTTTGTATGCTGAAGCAGCAGTTGACTGAGCAGTCCAATTCCAATCAGAGTTCCAGCACATATCACAATTTGTTCAGGATTGCACCTGACTCCTCTTGACTCATGAAGATATTTCATAATTTCAATACGCAGCCCCAATTCGCCCTTTCTGTCGTTATACGCCGATATATGCTCTATATCAGAAGACAGCAGTATTTGATTAATTAACTTTCTATACATTCGGAGCGGAAAATCAGAAATTCTAAGTTTACCGTATTGAAAATTAAAGCCAGGATTATTCAATTTATTTTCAAAGTCTGAACGGAAAATCTCATCATCATGGTATTCTTCCAAAGCAACAGAATCAATCTCTTTCAGCAGATTGGACTCTATTGATTCTACTCGATATCCACTTCCAGCCTTGCTTGTAACATATCCCTCTGAATAAAGTTGCTGATAAGCACTCTCAACCGTATTTCTGCTTACTTGAAGTGTAGCGGCAAGATTTCGGGTGGACGGCAGCATTGTGTTTACCAATATCTGTCCGGATAAGATTTGTTCTTTCAGTTGATTGTATATCTGTTCATAAAGCGCGATTCCGGAATCCTTATTAATTACCAGCATATCGTTTACTCCATCACTGTGTTAAATTCGTCATAATAAAGCGGCAAGTCATTCTTGCCGCTTATTATTTTCTAATAACTCTTATATTCTCC
Source organism: Anaerovoracaceae bacterium (assembly GCA_963676445.1). Taxonomy (GTDB): domain Bacteria; phylum Bacillota; class Clostridia; order Peptostreptococcales; family Anaerovoracaceae; genus Anoxybacterium. Next base: position 3,736,952 of record OY781100.1, on the reverse strand, counting down.
GGTCTCTCTTTTCTTTTCTGATGTGCGGCTTATGTACGTTCCCTCCACAATATTATCGTATCCCTTTTTCTTGATCAATGCTTTAATATAGTCTGCATGGGGACATCGGTCATGGTGATAATTATCTGTCACCATGCAGGACGATAAGTGTACCGTCACTTCATCTTTTTTAATATCTGTATTTTTGCTCAATTTATTTGAGAAATGTTCTAGCTTTGACGCAAGGCTAGCTCCACAGCATCCGCCGCAGGTTAATGAGATATATCTTACTGCATCATCATATTCCTTAAAAGAATCATCCCGGTTATAAAAACTGTTTGTACAAGCAAACCCACTGCATCTCTGCCGTGAAATATCGCATTGAATAATTACCGCATACTTTGTACCCATAAACATCCCTCCAAATTTAATTAACTTTATGAATATTGTACTAAGTAACTGTCATGGTTTAAAGTGCCAATTTTATTATTTTCAATGGTACCAATATTAGATTGTTAAGCAGCACTTAATTTTAAATGTATCATCCCGTGTTATACTGTCCTATGCTTTGTCAGATAGTCTTCGATAATCCCTCCATCCTTCATTTCGATAATGCGGTCGGTCTTTTCTGCGATATGACGGTCATGGGTTACGATCAAGAAGGCCATGCCCATATCCCTGTTGATGCTTCGAAGCAATTCATAAACCTGCTCCGTTGACTCCGAATCCAGATTCCCCGTGGGTTCGTCCGCCAGAACCAGATCCGGCTCATTGATCAAAGCCCTGGCTATGGATACCCGCTGCTGCTGCCCCCCTGACAGGTTTCCGGAAGGGCTTCTGACTTTATCCTTTAGCCCAACCGTCTCAAGAAGCTCGATCGCTCTTTTTTCTTTGTTTTGATTCACCAGTCCGCTCTCAATCCAGGACGGAATCAGTACATTTTCCAGTGCTGAAAATTCAGGCAGCAGATGATGGAATTGAAAAATAAAACCGATGCTGCTGTTTCGAAACCGCGCAAGCTCCGATTCACTCATGACAGAAAACTCTCTCTCTTTAAAATAAAGCTTCCCCTCCGTAGGCCGGTCTAAGGCACCCAACATATTGAGCAATGTGCTTTTTCCGCAGCCAGATGCTCCGATAATACTGGCAAATTCACTCTCGTTGATCTGAATATCGACATCCTTCAACGCCACAGTTTTAACCACGGTTCCGTACTCCTTCATTAGTTTTTCTCCACGAATTAAGGATTCATCCATTTTTTATCGCCTCCATGGGATTCAGGTTGGCTGATCTTCTGGCTGGGATTAGCGAAGCAACGGTACCTGCAGCAGTTGCTATGAATCCGATGATTAAAATACCTGACCATTCATAATGAATCACCAGACTACCATTTCCCTGATTGAAATATTGGTAAGCGGAAAGAAGCAGAATCCCCATTCCGGTTCCTGCTATAGACCCCATGATACCAAGAATCAGTCCCTGCAAAAGGAAGATCTTGCTAGCTCCCCCTCGTGTTGCACCCATTGCCTTTAAAATGCCGATTTCTTTTGATTTCTGAACAACGGATACAGCGAGAACACTGGAAATACCTAAAGTAACAGCAAGGATTACAAAAAACTGAATGGTATAGGAAGAACTGCTTTGACTAGCTAGGGCAGTCAACAGCTGCTGATTTTGCTCCTTCCATTCATCTATAACGACATCTCCAAGAATCCCTCTCCATTCCTCTGCAACTATATCGGAAGAGAAAGGGGAGTCAATCTGTATTTCGACTGCCGTAATGCCGCTTCCCAGCTGAAACAGTCTTTGTGCTCGTTTTAGATCCATGAAGATCAGTGATTCGTTAATACTTTCATTTTCAAGATCAAAAATACCAGTTACAAGGAAACGTATCGCCTCTCCTTTTGGAGTTAGCAGGCTGACATACCCTCCTTCTTCAATCCCTAAGTTCTCGGAAAGCTTGGTTCCGATGAGGATGCTATTTCCCTCTACGGAGGGAGCTCCCTCCTCCATACGGCTGGTTATTTCATAAATTTCATCTGCCCTCTCAATCTGTATTCCTTTCACCTGAACAGACTGATTTTTCCCGAAGCTGCGAACCAAAGCAGTACCCTGAACTACTGGGGAAATTGCTTTTACTCTTTCATCCTCCTCAATCTGATCAATAATCATTTTCCAGTTGTTCAGACTTTTGTCCAAAGATGAAAAATTGCCCCGTAGTAAGATTCCATCCCCTTCGTTTTCCAAAAGGAATCGGCTGACAATATCCTCCTCCGGTTTTATAGTGATATGGGGGCTGTTTCCGATGGTTTCTTCCACCAAGCTTTCCTGCAGACTGGTAATCAACGATCCCAGGAAAATCATGATCGCCACGCCAACAGCAATTCCAAAGAGGATTAATAGAGTCTGTATCTTGCCGTTCTTCAAAAAACGGAGTGCTATTTTCAATTCATAGATCAAGAGGCCTCAACTCCTTTACCTGCTTTGACCACCTCGCCATCCTCAATGCCAGGTTCCGGCCTGATAATAGTATCTCCCTCGGCCAAGCCTTTGATGATCAACACTCTCGTCGATGGGCCATATTCAAATTGCACCTTAGTTTTGAACGCCTTGCCTCCATTCAGAAGGTAAACAGCAGATTCTCTCTCAATCAAATATTCTTTTGGAATTACAATTGCATCCTCTTTTTGCGATATGTTAATTTCAACATTTACAGTTAAATCCGACGCTTGATAAGGAAATGCTTCCGGAAGTGCTACCTTTACTGCAAAAGTTCCTGTTTCATCATTGATTTTATGGGATATGACGTCAACAAATCCCTCTGCCCGTTTGCCTTCTTCGGAATCTCCTAAAAAGACAACGGCTTTTAATCCCTCAAACAAATAGGGAAAATATTTCTCATCCAGTTCCGTAACCACATGATAGCTTCCAGCTTCTCCAACATCAGCCAAAGGATCTCCCTGCCGGACATAGTCGTGCTCGTTAACATAAGTTTTCAAGAGAATTGAATTCCAAGGTACAGCAATATTATATTTATTCTGATCATTGACCGCACTTTCATAGGCTAACTGTGCGCTTTTCAGCTTTGAATATGCAGCCGCTCTAAGAGAGCCTCCCTCATCGAGCGCCGCTAGCCTGAGTCTGGACGTGTTCCAAGCTGCATCTGCGGCTTCATAATCAGCCTTGTACTCCAAATAATCGATTTGTGACATTACTCCTTCCTGATAAAGCTTTTCTGCCGAATAATAGGATTTCTGAGCTTGTTCTTTCTTTGCGGCTTGACTTATCATCTCTCCCCTTGCAGATGCATAGTCAAAATCCACTAGATTCTGGTACTCTGCACTTGCATTATCGTAAGTGGCCTTCTTTTGTTCCATCTGGAAAGCTTGATCCGAATCATCAATAGATATTATAACGGATTCTTCCGGAATAATATCTCCTTCCTTTGCGCCGATAGTCTCGATCTCACCGCTGACCTCAGCAATCAGAGTCGTTTCCCTGGCCAACTGGAGCTGCCCCACTGCCACTATTTTTTCTTCGTAATTCTGTTTTTTAATTTTTATCGTTTCTGCCTCACTGCCTTCGCCTCGAAAAAGAAAAAAAAGGACAAAAACGAGTAGAATAGCGGACCCAAACGCAGTTAATATTTTTCTTTTTGTCCAATTGATTTTTCCAATTTTATTTCCCGCTGTCTGCGATGAGGTTTGTAAGCCCTTTCTGTCCATTTGTATCACCCCTTTTTCATAGTAATACCCCAGCTTTCAAGAGGTAATCATTCCTTTTTGATAAATTGCTAGTGTTTCATAACTTTTGTGTGATTGTAAGAAAATTAATCGACAACAAAGGCTCCATTCGTTAATCATAAAAAACCAGCAACGTCTTACTTTCCCAGGCAACGTCCTTCGGACTCCGACTCGCAAACGGAAATTCCTCAACCGCATTCATTATTGGAATTCTTCCGTTCGCTCCCTGCTGTCGTATTTTACATTGCAGCTCAAGCTGCGTAAAATACGCACCTGCTCCGCCAATTGTCGGGCAGCAAATCGCTTCGGTAAGTAGTACGTTGATCTCAAGACATAGAAAAAAGACATCCCTAATGGAATGTCTTTTTTCTAAAACCAGCAACGTCTTACTTTCCCAGGCAACGTTCGGCACTTTGTGCCTCTCTCCGACGCTCATTTCATTCGCTTCGCTGTCCTGTTTTACTCTGCGGCTCAAGCCGCGTAAAACAGGCACCTTCCCGCCATTGGCGGCCAGCTTTGTTTGCGAAAGTTAACGTTAATCATAAAAAAAATACACCCCAATCTGGAGTGTATTTTTTTAACCAGCAACGTCTTACTTTCCCAGGCAGCTGCCCGCCAAGTATCATCAGCGCTGAAGAGCTTAACTTCTGTGTTCGAGATGGGAACAGGTGTGACCTCTTCGCTATAGTCACCGGATTAACATTCTGTCCGATTCCTTAGAATCGCTCGACAGAATTTAGGCTAGAAAATCTCAAATCTTTGATTTGTTGATTTTCATCGTCTAATTTTAAAGGTACATTTTCAAGATAGTTGTTGTACCCTCAAAACCGAACAATGACAAAATATCTTTACTTGAAACCATTGGTCAAGCGTTCGACCTATTAGTATCGGTCAGCTGAACACATTGCTGTGCTTACACCTCCGACCTATCAACGTGATAGTCTCTCACGGGTCTTACCATTTCTGGAGGAAATCTATTCTTGTGGGGGGCTTCGCACTTAGATGCTTTCAGCGCTTATCCCGTCCATACATAGCTACCCAGCCGTGCCCTTGGCAGAACAACTGGTACACCAGAGGTATGTCCATCCCGGTCCTCTCGTACTAAGGACAGCTCCACTCAAATTTCCAACGCCCACAGCGGATAGGGACCGAACTGTCTCACGACGTTCTGAACCCAGCTCGCGTACCTCTTTAATGGGCGAACAGCCCAACCCTTGGGACCTACTTCAGCCCCAGGATGAGACGAGCCGACATCGAGGTGCCAAACACCCCCGTCGATGTGGACTCTTGGGGGGTATAAGCCTGTTATCCCCGGGGTAGCTTTTATCCGTTGAGCGATGGCCCTTCCACTCGGAACCACCGGATCACTAAGCCCGACTTTCGTCCCTGCTCGACCTGTATGTCTCGCAGTCAAGCTCCCTTCTGCCTTTACACTCTTCGCGCGATTTCCGACCGCGCTGAGGGAACCTTTGGGCGCCTCCGTTACTCTTTAGGAGGCGACCGCCCCAGTCAAACTGCCCACCTGACACTGTCCTGACGCTGGATAACAGCGCACAGTTAGAATTTCAACGTTACAAGAGTGGTATCCCAACGGTGACTCCACCAAAACTGGCGTCCTGGTTTCACAGTCTCCCACCTATCCTGTACATGCAACGCCGAAATCCAATATCAAGCTACAGTAAAGCTCCACGGGGTCTTTCCGTCCTGCTGCGGGTAACCGGCATCTTTACCGGTACTACAATTTCACCGAGTCTATTGTTGAGACAGTGCCCAGATCGTTACGCCTTTCGTGCGGGTCGGAACTTACCCGACAAGGAATTTCGCTACCTTAGGACCGTTATAGTTACGGCCGCCGTTTACTGGGGCTTAAGTTCATGCCTTCGGTTACCCTAAGCAGTCCCCTTAACCTTCCAGCACCGGGCAGGCGTCAGCCCCTATACTTCAGCTTTCGCTTTTGCAGAGACCTGTGTTTTTGGTAAACAGTCGCCTGGGCCTTTTCACTGCGGCCTGCTTTCGCAGGCACCCCTTCTCCCGAAGTTACGGGGTTATTTTGCCGAGTTCCTTAACAATAGTTCTCTCGCTCACCTTAGGATTCTCTCCTCATCTACCTGTGTCGGTTTACGGTACGGGCACCTACAATCTCGCTAGCGGCTTTTCTCGACAGTGTGAAATCAGCTGCTTCGGTACTTTAATTTCCCTCCCCATCACGCCTCAGAATTGATCCGGCGGATTTGCCTACCAGATCTCCCTCGACGCTTAGACGCGCTCAACCAACGGCGCGCTCAGCTTATCCTTCTGTGTCCCCACATCGCTCAAACGATTTTCGGTGGTACTGGAATCTCAACCAGTTGTCCATCGCCTACGACCTTCGTCCTCGGCTTAGGTCCCGACTTACCCTGAGTGGACGAACCTTCCTCAGGAAACCTTAGATTTTCGGTGGGCAGGATTCTCACCTGCCTTACGCTACTCATGCCAACATTCTCTCTCGTATGCAGTCCACCAAACCTTACGATTTAGCTTCGACCCGCATACGATGCTCCTCTACCAATTGCCCGTTAGGACAATTCCAAAGCTTCGGTAGTAAGTTTTAGCCCCGTTTATCTTCGGCGCAGAGCCACTCGACTAGTGAGCTATTACGCACTCTTTAAATGAGTGGCTGCTTCTAAGCCAACATCCTAGTTGTCTATGCAGCTCCACATCCTTTTCCACTTAACTTACATTTTGGGACCTTAGCTGTTGGTCTGGGCTGTTTCCCTTTCGACTACGAAACTTATCTCACGCAGTCTGACTCCCAGTAAACAATATCTCGGCATTCGGAGTTTGATAGTCTTCGGTAACCGGTGAAGGCCCCTAGGACATTCAGTGCTCTACCTCCGAGTATCTTATACTGAGGCTAGCCCTAAAGCTATTTCGAGGAGAACCAGCTATATCCGGGTTCGATTGGAATTTCACCGCTATCCACACGTCATCCCAGCCTTTTTCAACAGACATGGGTTCGGTCCTCCATATCCTTTTACGGATACTTCAACCTGCACATGGATAGGTCACCCGGTTTCGGGTCTACAGCATGCAACTTGACGCCCTATTAAGACTCGCTTTCGCTTCGGCTCCGGTGCTTAACACCTTAACCTTGCTACATACCATAACTCGTTGGCCCGTTCTACAAAAAGTACAAGGTCACTTGCGCTCCCTTTGCTTGTAAGCATAAGGTTTCAGGTTCTATTTCACTCCCCTCCCGGGGTTCTTTTCACCTTTCCCTCACGGTACTATTCTCTATCGGTCACTAGGTAGTATTTAGCCTTGGGGGGTGGGCCCCCCAGCTTCCCATCAGGTTTCACGTGCCTGGTGGTACTCTGGTGCCACTCTATGATTAGTCCATTTCGTCTACGGGGCTTTTACCCTCTACGGCCGACCTTTCCAGATCGCTTCGACTATAAACGCTTCATGTTATGAGTGGTCCACAACCCCGGATAAATCCGGTTTGGGCTCTTCCCCGTTCGCTCGCCGCTACTTAGGGAATCGATGTTTCTTTCTCTTCCTCCGGGTACTTAGATGTTTCAGTTCCCCGGGTTACCTCCTCTGTACCTATGGATTCAGTACAGGATACTTACGCATTACCGTAAGTGAGTTTCCTCATTCGGAAATCTGCGGATTAACGGCTGTTTGCGCCTTCCCGCAGCTTATCGCAGCTTGCCACGTCCTTCTTCGGCTCCTAGTGCCAAGGCATTCACCTTATGCTCTTCTTCACTTGACCAAAAGTGATCGCTGTCTTGCGTTAGACAGCATTTTGTTTACATTGTTAATTAACTCTGTAATTTTCTGGTTTCTCGGTTCAAATTAATTGAAATTGTAGTTAAAACCCTTTACAGTCATTCAAAGATCTTTCGATCTCGAAAAGACTCTACTTAGTTTTTAACTTTTTTGCCTCATCTATATTTGTGTGCACACCGTCGTAGAATTCTACAAATCAGAGATCTGTGAACTCCTGACGAAGCACATTCTAGCATTTGCTTCACAAACGTAGACAAGTGCACTTCGATTTCGTTGTTAATTCGATATATTTTGCATTGTTCAGTTTTCAAGGTACATTCAGAAATTCATAAACCAATGATTTTTGAATTTCGGTCTGCTTCCGGAAAAGTCCGGAGTTAAAAAAGAATCTTATAAAAAGATTCTTGGTGGAGAATAAGAGGTTCGAACTCTTGACCCCCTGCGTGCAAGGCAGGTGCTCTCCCAGCTGAGCTAATTCCCCATATAGCGAAATCTTAAATTGGATTTCGATACAATCCACAACTCAATGTGGAAATTTATAAAACTCATAGTGCAGAAACTTAAGTCTCCTTAGAAAGGAGGTGATCCAGCCGCACCTTCCGATACGGCTACCTTGTTACGACTTCACCCCAGTCATTGATTTCGCCTTAGGTAACCTATTAACTGGCCAACTTCGGGCGCCCCCAACTTCCATGGTGTGACGGGCGGTGTGTACAAGACCCGGGAACGCATTCACCGCGACATTCTGATTCGCGATTACTAGCAACTCCAACTTCATGTAGGCGAGTTGCAGCCTACAATCCGAACTGGGACTGGTTTTTGAGATTTGCTCCACCTCGCGGTCTTGCTTCTCTTTGTACCAGCCATTGTAGCACGTGTGTAGCCCAGAACATAAGGGGCATGATGATTTGACGTCATCCCCACCTTCCTCCGAGTTATCCCCGGCAGTCTCACTAGAGTGCCCAGCCGAACTGCTGGCAACTAATGACAAGGGTTGCGCTCGTTGCGGGACTTAACCCAACATCTCACGACACGAGCTGACGACAACCATGCACCACCTGTCTCCCCTGCCCCGAAGGGAAGATCCCGTTACGGATCGGTCAGAGGGATGTCAAGTCCTGGTAAGGTTCTTCGCGTTGCTTCGAATTAAACCACATGCTCCGCTGCTTGTGCGGGTCCCCGTCAATTCCTTTGAGTTTCACACTTGCGTGCGTACTCCCCAGGCGGAGCACTTAATGCGTTAACTACGGCACCGAAACCTTGCGGCCCCGACACCTAGTGCTCATCGTTTACGGCGTGGACTACCAGGGTATCTAATCCTGTTTGCTCCCCACGCTTTCGTGCCTCAGTGTCAGTTACAGTCCAGAAAGTCGCCTTCGCCACTGGTGTTCCTCCTAATATCTACGCATTTCACCGCTACACTAGGAATTCCACTTTCCTCTCCTGCACTCAAGTCTTGCAGTTCGCAAGGCTTACTATGGTTGAGCCATAGCCTTTCACCCCGCGCTTACAAAACCACCTACGCACTCTTTACGCCCAATAATTCCGGATAACGCTTGCCCCCTACGTATTACCGCGGCTGCTGGCACGTAGTTAGCCGGGGCTTCCTCCAAGGGTACCGTCATTTTTTTCTTCCCCAAGGACAGAGCTTTACGACCCAAAGGCCTTCATCGCTCACGCGGCGTTGCTGCATCAGGCTTTCGCCCATTGTGCAATATTCCCCACTGCTGCCTCCCGTAGGAGTTTGGACCGTGTCTCAGTTCCAATGTGGCCGATTACCCTCTCAGGTCGGCTACTGATCGTTGCCTTGGTAGGCCGTTACCCCACCAACTAGCTAATCAGACGCAGGCCCATCCCATACCGATAAATCTTTGGCGAAAAGTTCATGTGAACCCTTTGCGTTATGAGGTTTTAATCCCGGTTTCCCGAGGCTATCCCTCTGTATGGGGCAGGTTGCCTACGCGTTACTCACCCGTCCGCCGCTCTCTATACTCTCACTCTTCCGAAGATTTGTTTAAGTATATACCGCTCGACTTGCATGTGTTAGGCACGCCGCCAGCGTTCATCCTGAGCCAGGATCAAACTCTTAATAAAATGGTATCTAATACTTGATTGCTCAAGTAGTTAAATCTTGCTCAGAAAAACGCGTTTGCGTTTCGCTTTGTTTCTAATTTTCATATTTGCATACGAATCTCAGAATTATTGTTTTGTTTTAGAATTGTACGTTGACTCCTCAAACAAGTTTGATTCGTCTTACCAATCATTGCTGATTGAATTTGTACTTTAGTTTTCCGAGAACAACTTAATGTTCTCTTTGACTAAATTTCTGCACTATGGAGTTATCAAGGTTCATTGCCTCTTAACATTCCGTCCAGTTCTTTCAAACCGTCCGACATGATTTAGGCTTGAAAATCTCAAATCTTAATTTGTTGATTTTCTTCGTCTACCGAGGCTGCCGCGTTTAGCGAACTTTTATATCGTATCACTTTCGCGTCTCTTTGTCAACCCTTTTTTTCAACTTTTTTTCTGCTTCTTTCGAAGCTTGTCTTTTGGGCCGACTCCTTTCTCCGAAGCATTCTCCGGTAAGAAAGGTGCTTAATCATAGTATCAAAGATGCTTGTTCCTGTCAACTATTTTTTGTGACTTTTTTCATCTTTTTTCATATTGTCCTTTTTGCCCCAAGCGTCCTGCTTGGCTGTCAAAACGAACAGCATGCGTATGAAACAAGTCGGTGTTGATTTTCCTTCTCTTTTACCTAACCTCTCAGGCCCCGGAATTCTCCGAATCGCCTGACAGCAAGTGTTATCTTATCAAATCTAGCTTCGCCTGTCAACCTCTTTTAACGACTTTTTTTGAGTTTTTTTGATATTCTACTTAGGCAGTGCTTTTTCTTATTATAAACAGCATCTATTCCTATTATGATTCTTTTTCTTCATCTTATACATCCGATTCCAGTTCTTATTTAACGGCAAAGATTGCATACGTGCCCATTTCATCAAATGAAAACCCCCCGCCCGTATTGGGCAGGGGGTTTGATCATCTGTATAATTCGGGTCAAGAAAATAAGCTTATCTGTCAGCTAATTTTTTATAACCGTCGTACCGTTCTTTTGCATTCTCTTCAGCCATTTCAAAGAGTTTATCCGCAACTTCCGGGAATTCCTGAGCCAACGAGGAATATCTCACCTGACCCATAATGAAATCTTTGAAGCTTGCTGTTGGAGCCTTGGAATCCAAAGTAAACGGATTCTTTCCTTCCTTCTTCAGTTCCGGGTTAAATCTGTAGAGGTGCCAGTAACCAGCATCCACAGCGTCCTTGATATTCTCTTGAGACTTACCCATGCCTTTCTTGATTCCATGATTGATACATGGAGCGTAAGCAATGATAATGGAAGGTCCATCATACTTTTCTGCTTCAATTACAGCTTTCATAAACTGGTTTTTATCTGCTCCCATGCCGACCTGTGCAACATATACGTAACCATAGGACATAGCCATCATTCCAAGATCCTTCTTCTTGATTCTCTTTCCTGATGCGGCAAACTTCGCAATAGCAGCAGCCGGTGTTGATTTTGAGGACTGTCCGCCTGTATTAGAATATACCTCGGTATCAAATACAAGAATATTTACATTCTCACCTGATGCAAGAACATGATCCAGTCCGCCGTAGCCGATATCGTAAGCCCAGCCGTCGCCGCCGAGAGCCCATACAGATTTTTTAACCAGGAAGTCTTTTCTGTCTTCAATTTCCTTCGTCAGTTCCAAAACTTCCTTATCAGCTGTCTTTAATGCACCGATCGCTTCCATGAGCTTATCGCTCGCAACTCTGGATGCATTGCCGTCATCCTTCGCATCAAGCCAGCCTTGCAAAGCTTCTTTCAGTTCTGCTGGAATGTTAAGCGCCAACAGTGCATTGCAGCAGTCTTCAATCTTTTCTCTCATCTGCTTGGTAGCGATAAACATACCAAATCCATACTCAGCATTGTCTTCAAACAGGGAGTTAGCCCAGGATGGCCCTCTTCCGTTGTCGTCAGCGCAATAAGGTGTTGACGGTGCGGATGCTCCCCAGATGGAAGAACAGCCTGTAGCGTTGGCAATCATCATTCTGTCGCCATAGAGCTGGGTAATCAGCTTGATATATGGTGTTTCTCCGCATCCTGCACAAGCACCGGAGAATTCGATATAAGGCTTAGCAAACTGGCTCCCCTTAACAGTTTCCTTAGAAAGTAGATCATCCTTTACAGGAAGCTTCGCAACGTAATCCCACTTGTCTTTCTCTACATCAGCTACTTCGGCGAACGGCATCATGACCAGCGCTTTTTCTTTGGCTGGACAAATATCTGCACAGTTACCACAGCCCATGCAATCCAATGGGGCAAGCTGCATTCTGTATTCCAGTCCGTCCATACCTTTGCCGACTGCCTTGATCGTTTCAAAACCTTCGGGAGCATTTGCCTTTTCTTCCGCGTTAACAAGAACCGGACGAATGGAAGCATGCGGACATACAAAGGAGCACTGGTTACACTGAATACAATTTTCGGGTTTCCAAAGCGGAACCTGAACTGCAACTCCACGTTTTTCGTATGCAGAAGTTCCTGCCGGGAATGTACCGTCTTCTCTTCCGCAGAAAGCGCTTACGGGAAGGTCGTCACCTTCTTGTCTCGTCATCGGAACGAGAACCTCTTCGATAAATTCCGGTACCTCTACTTTTGTAGCTGCATCATCTTTTGCATCAGCCCAGTCTGCAGGGAATTCTACTTTTTTGATATCCGTAATGCCGCGATCGATTGCGTCATTATTCATCTTTACGATTTTTTCACCTTTTTTACCATAAGAATGCTCTACCGCTTCCTTCAGATAGGCCACTGCGTCATCCACAGGAATTACATCGGCAAGTTTGAAGAATGCCGCCTGCATGATCATATTGATCCTGTTTCCAAGGCCGATCTGACTTGCAATATCAGTTGCATCGATTGTATAGAATTTAATATCATTTTTAGCAATGTATCTTTTCATAGACGCTGGCAGATGCTCGGAAAGTTCATTGTCACTCCAGATACAATTCAGCACAAAAGTTCCACCCTTTTTCAATCCTTTAAGAAGGTTGTACTGATGAACGTAAGCCTGGTTATGGCAAGCAACAAAGTCTGCTTCGTTGACGAGGTAAGTAGACTGTATTTTGCTCTTACCAAATCTCAGATGGGAGATGGTTACGCCACCGGACTTCTTAGAGTCATAAGCAAAGTATCCTTGTGCATAAAGGTCTGTTTTATCTCCGATGATCTTAATGGCATTCTTGTTGGCTCCAACGGTTCCATCGGAACCAAGTCCCCAGAATTTACATCTGATTGTCCCTTCCGGCTCCGTGGCGATTTCTTCCACTGTTGGGAGTGAGGTGTATGTCACATCATCGTTAATACCGATAGTGAACTGATTCTTTGGCTTGTCCTGATCAAGATTGTCATAAACAGCTACGATCTGGCCAGGTGTAGTATCCTTGGAGCCAAGTCCGTATCTTCCGCCGAATACTTCTGGCGCATCAGCTTCATTGTAGTACATGGTTCTGATGTCCATATAAAGCGGATCACCGAGAGCTCCCGGCTCCTTTGTCCTGTCAAGAACTGCAAGTCTCTTAACCGTCTTAGGAATCACTGCTTTGATATATTCCGGCGCAAAAGGACGATACAGTCTAACCTTAACCATTCCGATCTTTCTTCCCTGCTTCAACAGCGAATTCATCGTTTCTTCGATAGTTTCACAAACAGAGCCCATTGCTACAATGATGTTTTCCGCTTCAGGGTCACCTACATAATCAAACAGATGGTAGTCCCTTCCCGTCAAGTCACTGATTTTTTCCATATAATCCGCTACAATTTCTGGAACGGCTTCATAGTATTTGTTTGCAGATTCTCTTGCCTGGAAGAAGATATCTGGGTTCTGCGCGGTACCTCTTGTCACAGGATGTTCCGGATTAAGCGCTCTGTCTCTAAAGCTCTGAACAGCTTCCATATCAACAAGACTCTTGAATTCATCATTTTCAATTACTTCAATTTTCTGAACTTCATGAGAAGTTCTAAACCCGTCAAAGAAATGAAGGAAAGGTACTCTGGATTTGATTGATGCAAGATGTGCGATACCGCCGAGATCCATTACTTCCTGTACGGAGCTGGATGCCAGAAGTGCAAAGCCTGTCTGTCTTGCAGACATAACGTCGGAATGGTCTCCGAAGATACAAAGTGCATGTGCCGCAAGTGTTCTTGCACTTACATGAAAAACGCCTGGTAAGAGTTCACCAGCGATTTTGTACATATTAGGGATCATCAGAAGTAAACCCTGGGATGCCGTATACGTAGTTGTCAAAGCACCGGCTGCCAGAGAACCGTGTACTGCTCCCGCTGCTCCTGCTTCGGATTGCATCTCTGCAACTTTTACTTCCTGCCCGAAGATGTTCTTTCTTCCATATGCTGCCCACTCATCTACTACCTCAGCCATGGTTGAGGATGGTGTGATCGGGTATATTGCCGCAACATCTGTAAATGCATATGACACATGCGCTGCCGCTGTATTCCCATCCATTGTTTTAGTTTTTCTTTTTGCCATAGTGTGTAATCCTCCTTAACAATCTATAAACAATATAAGAATTAGCATTTGCTATCTTGTTAATTGGTTATTTTTCTGTTACCTTTTTTGATTAGTTTGACGGAATATTATTAAATTCCCAGTATATGTTTATATTAACTTAACAAAAAAATAATTGTTTTCTATTTTACTCTAATGCTATTTTAGCTTGTAGTCAAATAAATTTTTATTCAAAAAATAAAATAAATAATATATTGTGAAATTTTAAACAAATTGCGGTATTTTTTTTGATGATTACCTGTTTCCTTGTTATTAGACGTAGATTCTAAAGTGATTAATCCGTGATCCCTTTTAATTCTTCTTTATAACCACTGATATCCCTCCCTTTGTGGCATAATATTAACACAGCTTCCAGCATGGAAGTCCAACAACCTTACATATATATACCTGATATTTTGCCAAATCTCCAGTCATTAAAAGCTTTTTGTCCGCATCTATCCATTATTAATCAAGAAAATCTCTGTCTATGCCTATGATGACCACCCCATGCTTTACAAAATTAAATTGCTTATTTCTTTTATCTTGATATATAATACTATCAATGAACAACAGAATCAACACATTATAGAATTGTTGATTCCAATAGAAAAGGAAGGTGCAGGCATGTCGAAATTCAAAGAAATGTTGTCGGATTGGAAATATATAAAGTTATGTTTGTATATTGTCCTCACGGCAGCTCTTCTTTACGTTTTGTTTTTTATAATAAAAAATTTCGATGAGGTTCTTAATGGAATCTCATCTGTATTTAACAGCATCACTTCAGCATTTTCGCCATTGATCATCGGCCTGATTATTGCGTATTTGCTCAGTCCACTGGTAGAGTTTATGAACAGAAAAGTTGTCTCCAGACTATTTTTCAATGTGCCTTCAAACCCGGTCCGGCTAGAAAAAAGACGTGGATTGCAACGTACAATCAGCATACTGATTACTTTTCTTATTATTTTTCTCGTGATTTGCATTATTATTTATGCATTTGCTTTTTTAATTGTTGGTGAGCTGGTCTTTACCAGCATCCAGAATATGATAGAAAGTATCGTCAATTACTTTATGAAGTATGAATCTACATTTCAGAGCTGGATTGCTGCAATTCCCAACAACACTGGAATTGAAGAACGAATACATGAATTTGCCAATGAGGCGGTATCCTGGATCACTAACAATTTCAGCGCGGATGCGATCATAAATTTCATAACAAATATCAGTGGAAGTATCCTGAATATGGTTCTCGGAATTGTAGTCAGCATTTACCTTCTCAAGGATAAAGAATTCTTCCTGCATCTTTGGAGAAAGCTGCTCCATCTGATACTTCCTATGAAGGCCAACGCTGTTGTGACAGAAACCTTGTCCGATATTAATATGGTCGTTTCGCAATTTGTTAGAGGCCAGCTTTTGGATGCCGTTTTCATAGCCATACTATCTTCGATCGGACTTTCCATCATCGGTCTTGATTTTGCTGTATTTATCGGATGTTTTGCCGGTTTATGCAATATCATTCCTTATTTCGGCCCGATCATCAGCACAGTTCCTGCCGCTCTGATCGGACTTCTAACCGGGGGAATCAGCCAGGCTCTGCTTGCCATCCTCGTTCTGGTCATTATACAGCAGATCGACGCCAACATTCTTTATCCGAGGGTAGTCGGGTCCAGTACGGGTCTTCATCCCTTATTCATTTTAATCTCCGTTACCGTCGGCGGTTATTATGGCGGGATTATTGGAATGATATTGGCAGTGCCGACCGCTGCAATAATAAAAGTCTTATTGATGAAAAAGCTGGACTCAGTGGAGTGAGTCCAGCTTTATTAATTTCACGCAAGTGAAACACCGGATTTATAAGGTTGCTACCAAAACTGCTTTAATTGTATGCATCCTGTTTTCGGCCTCGTCAAATACTACGGAATGTCTGCTCCGGAACACCTCATCCGTTACTTCTCTGATATCATAGCCCTTCTCTTTCCACTCTTTTGCCATCTTTGTTTCAAAATCATGAAAGGCCGGCAAGCAATGCTGAAAGATCACATCAGGATTTTCCGTAGCCTTCAGCATTTCCATCGTTACCTTGTAGGGAGTCAGCATCTGAACCTTTTGAGGAATCTGGTCCTCCTCTCCCATGGAAGCCCAAACATCCGTATAGATGACGTCTGCACCTTTCAGGCAGGCCGGATCGCTGGTCACCTCGATAACGCTCCCTGTCTCAGCTGCAACTTTTCTGGAAGCTACCAAAACCGTTCCGTCAACCTCCAGGTCATCGGGTCCGAAAGCAACAAAATGGGTTCCCATCTTCGCACAACCGTACATCCATGCATAAGCCATATTGTTTCTGATGTCACCACAGAAAATAACCTTTGACTGATTCAATGGTTTTGAAAGATGTTCTTCCATCGTCATCATGTCGGCCAGAATCTGAGTTGGATGATCGATGTCTGTTAAGCCGTTCCAAACGGGAACACCTGAATACTTGGCCAGATCTTCAACAGCCTTCTGGTCAAAGCCTCTGTATTCTATTCCATCGAAGAATCTCCCTAAAACAGCAGCACTATCCTCAATCGATTCTTTTTTTCCTACCTGAGATCCTGATGATTCTAAATAGGTAACCTGGCCGCCTTCATCATGGCAGGCAACCTCAAAGGAACACCTTGTTCTAGTAGATGTTTTTTCAAACAGCAGAACGATATTTTTTCCCTTCAGCCTGTCACCGTAGATACCAGCCCTTTTTTTTGCCTTCAGATCATGGGCCAAATCCAGCAAATATCTGATTTCCTGCGGAGTAAAATCCATCAACGTCAAAAAACTTCTTCCTTTTAAATTTACTGCCATTGTTTCAACCTTCTTTCTGCTTTTTCTGTTTGGGTTTCAATATATACTCCTGTAAGAGTCTATGCGCTAAAAATTTTTGTGCGTCCGCTTTCATCGAAAGGTCAACGATCAGCATAAACAGCTCCAGCATGTCGTCATCGGAAAGTTCCGTTTCTTTTAAATGATATTTGATCTTCTCAATACTGCTGCTAATGTTTTGCGCAAGGTTTTCCCGCTCCGATTCTTGCACTTCCAGAATTCCCTTATACAGCTCTGCAAGGTCGATTTTATCGTCAAATTCAGAGTTATAATTATCATTAAGCGGCTTTACAATTTTCTCAATCTCTTCCATCTGAAAAGTACCTTTCAGGTAGAATATAAGCGTTAACAGTATGAGATGATCTCTTGAGTATTTTTTATTAACCGGCCTTGGAAGCATATTATGCTTCACATAATTTCCAATCATTGTTTTTGTAATGACCTTATCTTTTTCACTTTTTTTATAGATTCCAAGTTCCCTGTTTAAGTACGTTTCGGCCTGATCCATATAAATCTCCATGTCTGGAAACGAATCCTCGCCGATTTTCCCTTTGGAAACATATTCGTCAATCGTATACTTTATAAATTCTTCATATCTCACAATACCCACCTCCACAGCTATATCAAGCAGTTTAATACAAACAGTTATCATAACTATACTATAAGGTATTCATTACCGCATGTCAATGTTTCGTTGGTAATCTTGTAAGTATATTCCATTTATTTTAAAAGAAAGTTGCCCGTGCACGACTTGCGATAAGCTGAGAATTCTTACTAATGATTTTTTCCAGGTTTCAACCCGTAGTACTGGTAGTAGGTAACTTCCATTCTCCCGTTGTACAGTTTTCTGCGCCTGTCGGCTGGTCTTCCGAAGGTCAGATTTTCAAACTCTTTATCTGTTGTGACAAGATAAAGAGACCACGTAGGGTTGCTCTCGAAGAGCTTCTTCAGCTCTGTGTATATCCTTCGAATTTCATTTTTTTCGCCAATCCGCTCTCCATAGGGAGGATTGCAGATCACAATGCCGTGCTCCTCTTCAAACCGAACATCTCTTAAGGATTTGATTCGGAAATCAATGCAATCGTCAACGCCGGCCTCCATAGCGTTTTCCCTTGCCGCTTTCACAGCTGCAGGCAAAATATCAGATGCCTGAATGCGTATATCAGCGTCTTTTTTTATCGCTTCAAAGGCGGCCTTTCTTTCCTCTTTCCACAGGCTTGCCGGAATGGACTGCCATTGCTCCGCAGCGAATTTTCTATTCAGTCCCGGCGCAATATTCTTTCCAATCAATGCTGCTTCAATGGGAATCGTACCCGATCCGCAAAACGGGTCCATAAGAAGCCTTCCCTCTTTCCAGAAAGAAAGCTGAATCATAGCAGCCGCAAGAGTCTCCTTAATAGGCGCTGCTACGTCCTTCACCCGGTATCCCCTTTTATGAAGTCCTGCTCCGCTGGTATCCAGTGTAATGGTCGCCCGGTCTTTCAAAAGTGTCACCTTAATCATATACTCCGGTCCGGTCTCCTGGAACCACTCGCAATGATAAGTTTCTCTCAGTTTTTCAACGATGGCTTTTTTCACGATGGACTGGCAGTCCGGTACACTGTGAAGTTTTGATTTGACAGACGTCCCAGTCACCGTAAATTTTCCATCTTCCGGAATCCATTCCTCCCATGGGAGTCCCTTCGTTTGCTGAAAAAGTTCTTCAAAGGTAGTTGCTTTGTATTCTCCCAGCTTGACCAAAACGCGGTCGGCGGAGCGAAGCCATAGATTGGACCGAACGATTGCCCTTTCGTCTCCCATATAGGTGATTTTGGCGTCCTCTGATTGAAGTACCTTGAACCCGAGTTTCTCAATTTCTCTTTTTACAACAGCCTCCAACCCAAAGGTCGCGGTTGCAATCAGTTCCAGTTTTGACAAGCTAATTCCTCCTGTATCAGTTCTTTCATGTGCTATAAAAATAAAAGCTCCCTCACGGGAGCTTAAGTTTAAATGAAAGGCCTTCGTTTGTTCATTTGATTGTTTTCAATCGCATCGATTGAATTCAATGCCTTTCCGGTTCCAATCGCAACGCAGGATTTTGGATCCTCCGCAATTCTCACCTTGATCCCCGTTCGTTCCTCGATTCTCTTGTCGATTCCGTGAAGCAAAGCTCCTCCTCCGGTGATCACAATACCGCTGTTGCTGATGTCTGCGGAAAGTTCAGGCGGTGTTCTCTCTAGCACACCATGTGCCACCTCGCAGATTACCTGTAAAGGCTCGTCCAATGCTTCCATCATTTCTTTTGATGTAATTTCAATGGACTTCGGAAGGCCTGTTACAAGATCCCTGCCCCTGCATTCCTTAACAACAACTTCTTCTCTTGGATACGCAGTGCCGATCGTCATCTTCATTTCTTCGGCCGTACGTTCACCGATGTAAAGCTTATGCTCTTTACGCATATATTTAATTATCGATTCGTCAAATTTATCACCTGCGACCTTGACAGATGTGCTTGTCACGATTCCCCCCAGAGAGATAACAGCTACATCCGTTGTACCTCCACCAACATCAATGATCATGACTCCATCAGGTTTGGATATGTCCAGTCCCGCTCCGATGGCTGCCGCCACGGGCTCCTCCATCAAGAAGACTGCTTTTCCGCCGGCTTGAGTAGCCGCCTCACGAACTGCTCTTTTTTCTACTTCCGTAACGCCGCTCGGTACGCAGACCATGATTCTAGGTTTAAAGAATCTGCTGTTTCCGCAGGTTTTTTTTATAAAGTATTTCAGCATCCTTTCTGTTACGTCGTAATCAGAAATTACGCCGTCCCGCAGCGGTCTTACAGCAATAATATTGCTGGGGGTTCTTCCCAGCATCTGCCTTGCTTCTTCTCCAACTGCAAGAATTTCATTGGTATCTCTGTTGATCGCAACAACGGAAGGTTCGTTTAACACGACACCCTTGCCTTTTATATAAACCAAAACATTTGCTGTTCCAAGATCAATGCCAACTTCGTCTGTAAATCCCAAAGTTATCCCTCCTCAAGTATAGAATAAAATATTTTCTGTAATCCATAAGGAAATATATCTGCATAGTAGATTAGCTTGCCCAACTTGCGGAGTTTTCCTTGGTTTTATCTGTCAATCAGTTCTGCAAATTGGCAGGCAAACTTCATGCAAAGAAATCTTAAATCGCAGATTTTTAGATTTCTACTGCCATATTCTTATCTTTTACGTTTATCTTTAATATTATATCTACAAAGAGAAAGTTTTTCAATTTTTATTTTGTAAATTCACAGACAAAGTTTTAAATTTTTACAATATCTACCATGTTGAAGTCTTCCAGAGTTTTCCTCATAAGCAGACTATTTGCCAGCGCATTTGCCGTATCAATTGAAGTAAGGCAGGCAATGTTTCTTTCAATTGCTTTCCTTCTCATCTGTACGGAATGTACAGCTGGTTTCCTCCCGATAGTAGATGTAGACACCACAAAATCTACCTCTCCGGTATCGAAAAGATCACTGGTGTTGGGCGAAGCCTCATCATGCTTGTTAACAATTTCCGCCGGTACGCCATGCTCCCTCAGATATTCGGCAGTACCCTTTGTCGCCCAGATCTTATAGCCGAAATCAATGAATTTTTGCGCCAGCGGCACAACTTCCGGTTTGTCGGAGTCCTTCACCGTAATCAGAACACAGTTTCCGACTTTATGCATTTCATATCCAGCAGCAATCAGTCCTTTATAGAGGGCGGTTTCAAGATCGTGGTCAATGCCCAGAACCTCGCCGGTGGACTTCATTTCGGGTCCTAGGTGATTGTCGGCGTCATGGAGCTTCGGAAAGCTGAATACCGGCACCTTAACCGCAACATAATCTCCTTCCGGGCATACGCCGCTTTCATAGCCAAGATCTTTCAGCTTTGCACCGAGAGCGACTTTGGTAGCCAGATCCACAATGGGCACATTTGTAACCTTGCTGATATAGGGCACCGTTCTCGAAGAACGGGGATTGACCTCAATGACGTAAACTTCATTCTGATAAATAACGTACTGGATATTTACCAGTCCTGAAACGTTCAGCTCTTTTGCAAGTCTTCCAGTGTACTCCACAATGGTATCTCTGATCTCCTGTGTCAGCGTTTGAGGCGGATAAATGGAAATTGAATCACCGGAATGTACTCCCGCGCGCTCAATATGCTCCATAATCCCGGGAATGAGGAAATCCTCTCCGTCACAGACCGCATCTACTTCTACCTCTGTTCCCATAAGGTATTTATCAATCAGTACAGGATTTTCGATCTCTGTGGCTGTTATGATGTCCATATATTCCTTCACATCGTGTTTTGTATAAGCGATGATCATATTTTGCCCGCCTAGTACGTAGGAAGGTCTGAGCAAAACCGGATATCCCAATCCATTGGCTTCCCGCACCGCGTCTTCTGTGGTGAACGCCATTCTTCCGTCTGGTCTTGGTATATTACAATGCTCCAAAAGTTTGTCAAAACGCTCCCGGTCCTCCGCAGCGTCGATGCTGTCGGCGGAGGTGCCGATAATTCTTACACCCTTATCTTTCAGATGTTTTGTCAGCTTAATCGCAGTCTGTCCTCCAAACTGAACAACCACGCCCCATGGCTGCTCCGTTTCAAGGATGGAGTCTACATCCTCAGGAGTGAGGGGTTCAAAGTACAGCCGGTCAGAAATATCGAAGTCCGTCGATACGGTCTCCGGATTGTTATTCACGATGATCGCTTCATACCCGGCTTCCTTCAGAGCCGTTACGCAATGTACCGAGCAGTAGTCAAACTCGATGCCCTGACCAATCCGGATAGGACCCGAACCGAAAACAATCACCTTTTTCTTTCCTTCATCGTGCAGATCGATAAATTCTTTGGCCTCATTTTCATCATCAAAGGTTGAGTAAAAATACGGTGTCTCCGCCGCGAATTCTGCGGCGCAGGTATCTACCATCTTATAGGATGCAAACAGCCGCTGCGGTGGTTCCTGGCCGCTTAATCTGATGATTGTTTTATCCAGGAAGCCCATCTTTTTGGCTTTTCTGTATTTTTCCTGAGAAAGCTCGCCTTCCGCAAGTTCCTGTTCCATCTTGATCAAATTGGAAAGCTTGCTGATAAACCAGCGGTCAATCCTGGTAATCTCAAAGATGGTATCGATGGAGATTCCTCTCTTCAGCGCTTCATAAACAACGAAAATTCTCTCGTCATCACTGTTGTGCAGCAGCCCTTCAATGGTGTCTGTATCTTTCTCTTTCAGTTTTTTCAAATTCAGAGAATCGAGATTTAATTCGATGCAGCGGACCGCTTTCATCATAGCCTGTTCAAAGGTGGTTCCGATGGCCATGACTTCTCCTGTGGCTTTCATCTGTGTTCCCAAAGTTCTTTTCGCATAGACGAATTTATCAAAGGGCCATTTCGGGAACTTTACGACAATATAGTCAAGGGCCGGTTCAAAGCAGGCGTAGGTCTTTCCCGTTACTGAATTCAGAATCTCATCCAGCGTATATCCGATGGCAATTTTTGAAGCCACCTTTGCGATGGGATAACCGGTAGCTTTGGACGCCAGCGCTGAGGATCTCGACACCCTCGGATTTACTTCGATTACCGCATATTCGAAGCTGTCAGGGTTCAGGGCAAACTGACAGTTACAGCCTCCTTCTACTCCAAGGGCCTGGATGATATTGATAGATGCTGTACGAAGCATTTGATATTCTTTGTCGGATAAGGTAACCGCAGGAGCTACGACGATCGAGTCACCCGTATGTACTCCTACGGGATCAACATTCTCCATTGAGCAGACAGTTATCGTATTGTTTTTGCTGTCGCGAATGATTTCAAACTCGATTTCCTTCCATCCGGAAACACAGCGTTCCACAAGAATCTGGTGGATAGGGCTCAGCCGCAGCCCGTTTGCTCCGATTTTCTCAAGCTGCTTTTTAGATGTTGCAATTCCACCGCCGGTACCTCCCAAAGTGTAAGCGGGACGTATGATAACCGGATAACCAATCTCTTCCGCAAATGTGAGAGCAGCTTCCATATTAGTCACAACCTTGGACGGGATCACCGGCTCTCCGATGGATTCCAGCATGTCTTTAAACAACTGTCTATCCTCCGCTTTGTCTATGGTCTCAGGTGTTGCTCCGAGAAGCTTTACGTTCTGCTCCTCCAGAAATCCTTCTTTGGCAAGCTGCATGGACAGCGTCAGTGCAGTCTGACCTCCCATGGTAGGTAAAATACTATCTGGCTTTTCCAGTTTGATGATTTTTTTCAGAACGGGCAGTGTAAGAGGTTCGATATAAACTTTATCCGCCATGGTTTTATCCGTCATAATGGTAGCGGGATTTGAATTTACTAATACAACCTCCAGGCCGTCATCCTTCAAGGTACGGCAAACCTGGGTCCCCGCATAATCGAATTCGGCCGCCTGACCGATTATGATCGGTCCCGAACCGATCACCAGCACTTTTTTAATATCGTTACGTAATGGCATATTGTCCTCCCCCTCTTTACTGCTGTTTCATCAACTGAATGAATGTATCGAAAAGATACTTCGTGTCAAGCGGTCCGGCGCATGCTTCAGGGTGAAACTGGACGGTAAAGGCACTACCGTTATTGTAAGTAACCCCTTCGCAGCTTCCATCATTTGCATTGTAATGACTTACAAACCCTATTCTTTCATCAAGGGTTTCACCTACTACCGCATAGCCGTGATTTTGACTCGTGATAAATACGCGGTCTCTTGTTTTATCCACAACGGGCTGATTTGCACCGCGATGCCCATATTTTAATTTTTGTGTCGAGGCGCCGTTTGCCAAAGCCAGCAGTTGGTGTCCGAGACAGATTCCGAAAATCGGAATTTCACTATTCATCAACTCCTTCAACACGGAAATAGGTCCGAGATTTTCAGCGGGATCTCCGGGTCCGTTGGACAGCATGATGCCATCCGGCTTCATTTCCAGTATTTCCTGACTTGTCGTATCACTGGGAACTACCGTTACACTGCAGCCTCTTTCAAGAAGGCTGCGCAGGATATTTGATTTATATCCGTAGTCAAAGAGGGCAACGTGAAATTTCTCTTCTTTTGCTTGATAGAATCGCTTTTCAGTGCAGGACACCGCTTTTACTGCATCCTTGATCGTATACTCTTTTAACTCCTTTAAAAAAGCGTCCATGTCGCCCGGCAATTCTGTTGTAATCGCACCGTTCATGACGCCGTACTCTCTGGTCTTCTTCGTAAGTGCTCTTGTATCAATATCGTAAATTCCAATAACATTCTGCTGTTTCAGAAATTGGTCCATTGTTAGCTGATTTCTAAAATTAGATGGTTCTTCACACCATTCCCTTACAAGATACCCTTTCACCCAGGATTTCTCTGATTCACCGTCAAACTCATTGAGGCCATAATTTCCAATCAGGGGGAAGGTTTGCGTTACAATCTGTCCATAGTAGCTCGGATCAGTAAGTGTTTCCTGATAGCCTGTCATTCCTGTGGTGAAAACAACTTCTCCAATAACAGTACCCTGAGCTCCAAAACCCTTTCCCTGGAAGACAGTTCCATCCTCCAGTATTAAATACGCTGCGTGCGCTTCGTTTTCCGTTATTTTATTACATTTTTCCATATATCATACTCCTTCCCCATCAACTCCATCGCGATTGAACGATCCATCCTATGCCAATGCACTCTCCAAAATTTTCAGCCCTTCTTCCAGTTCTTCCTCCGTGATGTTCAGAGGGGGAAGCAGTCTGATTCTGTCTTTGGCAGTGAGCATGATCAGCCCCAGATCTAGTCCGCGATTCACTACTTCTTTCGCGTCCTTTTCTTTCAAAACGATGCCCATCATCATACCAAGACCCGTAACTTTTTCAACTCCATCTATTTTTTCGATCCTGCTTCGCAAAGTATTGCCTTTTTCAGCGACTTCGTCAAGAAATTGATCGTTCATTCGTGTCATAACTTCCACACCTCCCGCACATACAGCAGGGTTCCCTCCGAACGTGGTTCCGTGATCTCCAGGCTGCAGTGCTCCGGAGCATTTTTTGTTGAAAAGAATACCTCCGATCGGAAGACCTGATCCCAAGCCTTTCGCCATCGTGACCACATCCGGAGCAACTCCGTAATGCTCATAGGCAAATAATTTTCCTGTGCGCCCGATTCCCGTCTGAACTTCGTCTGTAATAAGCAGGATATCTTTTTCGTTGCACAGATCGCTTATTGCCTTTACATAATCTTTATCCAACTTATTGACGCCGCCTTCTCCCTGTACCAATTCGATGATAACCGCACAGGTCTTATCAGAAATCTTTGAAGTAAGGTCGTCTAAGTCATTTGCTTTGGCATAAAGAAAGCCATCTACAAATGGATTAAAGTATTTATGATAGCCATCCTGACCGGTTGCGGTTATGGCAGCCATAGTTCTTCCGTGGAAGGAGTCCTTCAGCGTAATGATCTCATGTCTTCCTTCCCCGTATTTTAAGAAGCTGTACTTTCTCGCTGCTTTAATCGCACCCTCGTTTGCTTCCGCACCTGAATTGCAGAAGAAAACTTTATCGAAGCCGGTTCTTTCGATCAGCATCTTGGCAAGCTGTCCGCATGGTTCAGTGTAGAACAGGTTTGAAGTGTGCTGCACGTTTTGCAGCTGCTGTAAAACCGCATTTACCCAGCCTGCATCACTAAATCCCAGGGAGTTCACTCCGATTCCAGACGAAAAATCGATATATTTTTTCCCTTCCGGAGAATAACAGGTTGATCCGCTCCCCTTTACGATACAAAGATCATTCCTGGCATAGGTCCCTAGAATATAACTTTTATCTCTGTCTTTGATTTCTCTACTATTCACGTTCCATACCTCCGTTTCGTATGTCGTCACTCTAATTCCGAAAAATGGGCGCAGAATTTATTTCGTGCGCCGCATGTACCTCGCTTGACAAAGGAATGCACGGTTTGCTATCCACGTGTAGTTCCCTGTAAACTGAAGCTATTAGTATAATAAAGATCCGATTCCTTCGTCGGAGAAAAGCTCCAACAAAATGGAATGTTCAATTCTGCCATCAATAATAACTGCTTCCCTGATACCGCTTTTGATTCCTTCAACACAGCTTTGTATTTTCGGAATCATTCCTCCCGATATGACTCCCCGCTCAATTAAACCGTGTACGTCTTCTGATTTAATTCTGGTCATCAGAGAATCTTCATTATCTTTTTCCATCAGTAGGCCTCTTACATCTGTCATCATAATCAACTTTTCTGCCTTTAGCTCGCCTGCGATTGCAGCGGCAGCGGTATCCGCATTGATGTTGTAAGTCTGACCTTCCTTATCCGCCCCTACAGTTGCAACCACTGGAATGAATCCATTTTCAAGCGCCATGGTAATCGGTGAAACATCCACCCTTGTAACGTCGCCTACAAAGCCCAGGTCTACCTCACATTTCATCTTTTCGACCTGAAGCATACCGCCATCCAGCCCGCAAAGACCGATCGCTTTACCATTGTTCTGCTGTATCAGCGAAACCAGACTTTTATTGACCTTTCCCGCCAAAACCATGGCGGCAACCTCTGCGGTCTCTCCGTCGGTATAGCGCAGACCGTCGATGAAAATTGATTCTTTACCCATGATGCTCAACATGGTGCTGATTTCAGGACCTCCTCCGTGAATCAGTACAACTTTAATTCCAACAAGGGAGAGAAGAACAATATCCTTCATAACCGCTTTCTTCAGAGTCTCATTGATCATAGCATTCCCGCCGTATTTAACTACCACGGTTTTATTAAAATATTTTTGTATATATGGAAGTGCTTCTACAAGCACCTTTGCACTCGTTATTGTATCTTTCATACTGTTCATCCTTTTTATACTTACATCCCCTTACTCCGAAGAGTTCAAAGGCATCGATTTTCTTCGCCTGTTTCTTCGCGTGGCTCCACGAATTCTCTCTTGGAAATAAATCGTGAAACTTCTTACCATCTTTCCCGAAGAGTCTAAAGACGGCGGTTTCCGAGTGAGAACACGGGTCAACCTACTATGAACGGTAGCTCCCGTTGATCTCCACATAGCTGTAGGTTAGATCGCATCCCCATGCTTTTGCTTCTACATCGCCCTGATTTAACGAGACGATGATCGTGATTTCTTTTTCGCTCAATATTACTGAAGCTTCCTCTTCACTGAATTCATTGTACGCAGCTCGCTTGCACACATCAACTCGGCCTTTTTCCGATGCAAGGGAAACATCCACTTTATTGATATCAAAATCGGCGTCTGCATAGCCTATAGCACACAAGACTCTGCCCCAGTTTGCATCCTCTCCGAACATCGCTGACTTGAACAAACTTGAGGTTATCACCGATTTCGCAATCGCTCTTGCAGTTTTCTTATCCGACGCTCCTGTAACTACACACTCCAGCAGTTTGCTCGCACCTTCTCCATCCTTGGCCAGTGCTTTCACGATGGCTGAAGTAACCGCATTCAACGCTGCGCAGAAAATGTCAAAGGCTTCGCCTTCCCTGTCAATCAATCCGCTGCCCGAGAGTCCGTTTGCCATGATCGTAACCATATCGTTGGTAGATGTATCTCCGTCAACGCTCAGCTGGTTAAAGGTATCAAGAATATCTGATGAAAGTGCTTTCTGCAGCATTTCCGTCGAAACTGCTGCATCTGTAGTCAAAAAGCACAGCATGGTTGCCATATTAGGATGGATCATGCCGCTGCCTTTGGCGATGCCTCCGATTCTGCACTCCTTATCTCCAATCCGAAACTTAACTGCAAATTCCTTCTTCACGGTATCCGTCGTCATTATGCCAAGCGCTGCAGCTTCCGAGCCATCATAGCCGAGCTTATCAATCAAATCCGGAATCCCTTTCTGAAACGGCTCCATACTCATAGGAAGTCCGATAACGCCTGTAGAGGCTACAATCACATCATAAGGATTAATGTTTAATTTCTGCCCCAGCAGTTTGCAGGTATCCACCGAGATTTCTACTCCGTTAGGAGCACAGGTATTCGCATTGCCACTATTGCAGATTACTGCAATTGCTTTCCCATCTTTCAGATGATCCTTTGTTACTCCCAAGGGCGCCCCCTTGACTTTATTCTCTGTATATACCGCTGCAGCACTGCACATGGCGTCGCTTAATATCAATGACAGATCATTCTTTGTCACATTGTCTCTTATGCCGCAATGTACTCCGGATGCTTTAAACCCCTTTGGGGCACAAATTCCTCCATCAATAAATTCCGCATTCATATTCATTCCTCCATTCTATAACACAAGCCCTGTCGTTTCGGGCAAATCAAGCATGATGTTCATACACTGTATGGCGGCTCCCGACGCTCCCTTTCCAAGATTGTCAAACCTCGCCATCAAAGTAATCTGTTCCTCGTGTCCGCAAATATATATTTCCATTCCATCCGATTCTGCCAAGGCATCTGCCGCCATAAAACCGTCATCCGGTTTCTCCCCTGGTTGCTTTACCGTTATCATTGGTTGATCATGATAGTATTCTGCAAATGCCATCTGCAGCTCTGCCAAGCTTAATTTTTTCTTCAACAGTCTAACATGCAAAGGCACGGTGACCAGCATACCGCAATAATAATCCGCAACGATTGGGTTAAATGCCGGTGCGTAATGAATCCCTGTCATCGCAATCATTTCCGGTAAATGTTTGTGATTCTGATCAAGACTATATTGGCGAGGGCTTTCAAGATGCTTATCCTCCTGTTCGTTCTCGTATTGTGCAATCATGCTTTTACCGCCGCCGCTGTAGCCCGTAACAGAATGGCAGGCAAAAGGGTAATCCTGATCCGTAACCGCCAGTGAGATCAAAGGTTTGACAAGGGACACAAAACCGGTTGCATGGCACCCGGGAACAGCCACACGATTTGATTTTTTAATTTTTTCCCTTTGGCCTCTGTCTAACTCAGGCATTCCGTAAATCCAGTTTTTATTGGTTCTGTGCGCTGTCGATGTATCCAGAATTTTGCTGTTATCTCCAGCCTTTGCAGCGATTTCCCTCGAAGCTGCATCCGGAAGACACAAAAATGAGACATCTGCACTGTTGATCAAATGAAGACGTGCCTCTATATTTTTCCGCTCTGCTTCCGCTATTTCAAGTATCTCCAAATCGGGTCTGTTTAACAGCCTTTTGTGTATTTTCAATCCTGTGGTACCTTCTTGACCATCTATAAATATTTTAAAGTTCATTCTGTCCGTGCCCTCCTTGCCTTTTTTTATCCTTTTTATAAAATGTCATTTTTATCATTATACGCCTATTTGGAACAAAGTCAACGGATTTTTGCATATTTATTATGAAATATGTATTTTTATTCATTTCTGTGTCCATCAATCAAAATTGGCATATCGCCGCCTCGTCCTACATATATATGTTGTAAACAAATCGTTGCTTGGCTTTGAAGCCAGTTATATCCTCAGTTGACAAGAGCTCACACGGTTTGCTGAGGCAAAGTATTGCACAAATATATGAAGGTGGTGAAGTCTAAAATATGAAGGATTACATAGAAGAGCGGGTGTTAGAACTCGCCAGGTACATACTTGAAACCAACTCCACGGTTAGGGCGGCCGCAAAGAAGTTTCGAGTATCAAAATCCACAGTCCACAAGGATATTACCGAAAGGCTGCTTGAGATAAATCCAGGGCTTGCCCATGAAGTCAAGACTGTTTTAGATAATAACAAGGCAGAGCGTCATATCCGCGGCGGTCTTGCCACACAGCAAAAGTATAAAGGTAAATAACAAAATAAAAGTGCAGTGATATCAATATTAATTGACCACTGCACTTTTTTCGTTCTTATTCAATTGTACCTCGATTCTGTTTTTTCCTTTTCGTTTAGCTTCATATAATTTAAAATCAGAAGTTTTCAAGAGACCATGTACGGAATCCCCATTCAGTTCGCTGATACCACAGCTGAACGTGATATGAATCCCCTCCTTATAATCGTTTCCTCCAATTTTCTCCTGTATTCGCTTTAACATCAATTCAGCATCCTCGCTGCTGGTATCCGGCATGATAACAATAAATTCCTCTCCTCCGTATCTTCCTACAATATCTGTTGTTCTGCATGCTTCCTTGATTGTATAAGAAACTTGAATTATAATTTCATCTCCGATCTGATGACCAAAGGAATCATTAATATCTTTAAAGTTATCCAGGTCAATCATCGCAACAGATAACGGATATTGAATTCTTCTGGCACGGTCAATCTCTTCTTTTAGTCTTTTCATCGAACATTTATGATTGAGAAGTCCGGTCATGGAATCTCGCATCGTCATATCGCGCAATTCCGTATTAACAGTTTCAAGTTCCCGATTCTTTTCCACAATTTCCTTCTCATTTAAGAAGGTATTGATTCTTCTGTTGTATGTAGTCATATTTAATATCCATGCGATAACAGACATTGATATGATGTTGATGTTCAAAATAAGAATAGCCTCCGTTATAAACTGGTAAGAAGGCAGAAGATAAACAAACAGTAAAGCAAAGACCAGAAATAGCACCGCCGAAATGGGCGGGGGCATAACAGTGAATGCAGATACTACATATAAAGCAAGCATGTAAGTACTTCCGGACACAAACAAAGACTGTTCATAAAGGCTCCACAGCAGCCCGCCGGACAAGATGCCGGCAGAAAAGAGCAATTGGGTGCCCATGATTTGAAATACGGACAGTTTTTCTATTTTTATCTTACTATATTGTAAGACTGGAAACAGAATTAAATTAAAAAGTGCAATTCCCATCGCAAGATAAAAAGTACTCGAATCAAACGGTTCCGTAAAAACCGCCAGTGAGAGTTCCGCAATAATGAACAGAATCGAAATGATAACCATGTGTAAAAAGTTCTCTCTGCATATCTTATTGATAAATTCTCGTTTATATTCAGTTGGTACTCCGGCAACAACGCATTGGACGAGTTTCAATGAAGTCTCACTCTTTCTTTTAAGAATCTGAACATTATTACCAAATATACCACGAGGCCTATAAAAAGTCCATGGTATTTTATATTTATTTGTAAATCCTCTTCTTGATTTCATCTTCCGGTTCCGGTTTACTTATTATGTAGCCCTGAATCAAGTCACACCCGCAATTACTCAGGAAGTGCAGCTGCTCAGGGGTTTCCACACCTTCGGCAACCGTTTTCATACCCAATTCGTGCGCAAGTGAAATAATTGTTTTCAAAATTTTACTGTCAGCGCCGGAATTTACAATCTCATCAATAAAGCTTTTATCAATTTTGATATTGTCGATCGGAAGGTTTTTTAAATAGTTGAGCGATGAATACCCTGTTCCGAAATCATCCAGATAAACTTTGATCCCCTTCCTTCTCAGCTGAGCAAGTTTTTCTGATACTCCGTCGAAGGACTCGATCAGGCAGGATTCAGTGATTTCCAATGCAACGCTGCCCTCAAGAATCTGATATTCATCGAATTTCTGAAAAACGCGGTTCACGAAATCTGTCTGTAATAGTTGGATCGAGGATACATTGCATGATACATAAAAATCGTTCTCTTGAATCTCTTTCGCAAAGGAAAAGGCTTGATCAATAACCCAGTCTCCAATTTTATTAATCAGTCCCATTTCCTCCGCCAGAGGAATCATTTTGTCGGGAGGAACAAAGCCATACTTTGGGCTGTTCCAGCGAATCAATGCTTCATAGCCGCTGACCATTCGGGTTTTAATATTGAACATGGGCTGAAAATACAAAACGAATTCTCTGTTTTCATACGCACAACGGAGCTGTTCCTCAAGTTCACTTTTCGATTTCAATTCTTCGCTCATTACTTCTTCGTAAAAAGAGTAACCATCCTTTCCGTTATCCTTTGCGTTATACATTGCAAGATCAGCCTTTTTGAAAAGCTCCTCAACTGTTTCTCCATCCTTTGGATACAGCGAGATCCCTATACTGCAAGTTACATAAATTGGATTCTGCCTCAGCATGATCGGCTTTCGAAACGCCTGCAAAATAAGCTGCGCTGATTCCGTCGCCTTTATTTTATCCGCTCCATAACATAAAATAACAAATTCATCTCCTCCGATTCTAGCTGGCAGCAAGTCCTTCTCGCAAATGCTTTTCAATCTCTCGGCCAGCTCAATTAATACCTCGTCGCCAAAGAAATGGCCGTAGCTGTCGTTGATCTTTTTAAAATTGTCAAGGTCAATAAACAAAATTGCTCCTTCGGCTTGTTTTTCCCGTTCCCAGTCAAATTCTCTAAGCAACTCATTCATGATATATACGCGGTTATGCAGCGAGGTCAGATAGTCATAGTAAGCAAGGTGACGTACTTCATCCTCGTGTTTTTTTCGTTCGCTGATATCTCTGATCACTGATACAATCACATCTCTGCCGGACCACATGCTCCTTCTCATAGCAACTTCACCATCAAAAGTATGCCCGTCATGTGGCCGCTTGAATTTCCATTCAAACAGAAAGGATGCGCGTTCCAGGTTTCTGGCTTGTTCCAACTTTTCATCTGCACAGTAACCGTCTGCACACAACTGCGGAATGCTGTACTTTATCATCAGGTTCTCCGGAATGCCAAATAGAATCCCCGCTCTTTTATTTGCCTGCAATATATTGCCATTGTCATCGTGGAGGATAACCGTATCATGAATGGAATCGAAAACAGTTCTGATGTTATCTTCCGCGTACAACTTCTCTTTAATTTCCGTTGAAAGTTGATGATTTGCATGAATCAGCAAACGAATATACAAAACAGCGGCGCCGATAACGAAAACCATAACCAGCAAAAATCCGTACAACTGCAGGTCCAGCACTTTTCCCAGTTCCTCGTAAGCACTGTCAAGATACATGCCAGTACCGATATAAGCATCTATTTCAGGGATTCCGATGACATAGGAGAGCTTCTCCTCCACTTTCTCTTTGTCTGGAAGATAATAATCATAGGAAATGAAAGCACCTTCCGGATTTTTCTTTGCGGCTTCAATCAATTTCTGAATAGTATATTTTCCGTTTGAATCCCGCATTTCCCATTGATCAGAACCTTCCTTCAACGGTTCAAAAGGCTGCACGAGCATCGTCCCATCATAAGTGCTCATGAAGATGTAATTCTTTCCGTATTCATCCTCATAAGTCATATTACGCACCAGATCAACAATTTTGCTTCTTGCGGCAGCGCTATCGACCCGTCCGCTGTGTACATCACTTAGAAGGGGTTTAATTGAGTTATATGCAAGATGAGCCATCTGGCTGATGGAACTCTTCCTCTGATTCAGCATCGTCTTAGAAAACTCTAAACTCACATATTGCGATATGAGCAGTTCGCATGCGATCAATAATAATGAGCAAACTGCTATAATTATAATCCATTTTTTGTTTTTCGTATTCTGGGTTTCATTCATCCTCATTTTCCGGAAATGTAAAGCATCCCTTCCCCTTTTTAAGGTTTTAGAAACATCATTGACACTAATTATGTCGAATTTTGCGTTTGTGTATCAGTATACATCATAATGTTATAGATTTACAGAGAAAATTACTGAACATTAATCAAGAGAATTAAAACTCGCACGAAAAAAGTACCTGATCAATTCGTCCCATAACAATGACAGGCGGCTTCACTCCCGTGAAGCCGCCTGTGCTGCAAGTGCTTATATAAACACTTGCCCTGTTTGCCACTTATGCACTTTTTAATTCAATGTTTTACAATAATACTTTCTCTGCTCATCATAAACATAACCGTTTGCCATGAGCACATGATTGGACGCGTGGTTTTCTATTTCAGGCTGTACAATAATCTGCTTAGCGTTTTCCATCGTTTGAATGGTATCGGACAAAATCCTGACTATTGATTTACCGTATCCTTTACCCAGGTAAGCTTCATCACCGATCAAGTAGTCAATTGAAAAAGTATCGCCGGGTATGTTGACGCTGTACCAGTCTTCCAAATTTCTTGCATGAAAGCAATCGTAATATTGGCAAAAGCCGATAGGCATTATCGAATCCATTACAATAAAGTGATGAATCCACGAATAAGCGCCATTCCGTTCATTGATTTCAGCGAGCCAATCGTCTGCATCGTGATACCATTTTAAGATATAATCTTTTTTTAACCATGATGCCAGCAATTTAATATCAGTGTCATAAAGTGGACGAAGAACCAGTTCTGTTTTTTTCATTTTATAGACCTCCATTAAAAATAAGATGTTATCCTATGAGATAATTATCATATTTGGTGGTCCTCGAATCTGGTGTGAGGTTTAGCACGGGGGACGAATGTGAATCATACTGTTATCTCCTTAAATTTTTAACGATTTGCTATGTGTATATATTATATAGTAATTTTCCCATCCTTATAATTATATTGCTAAACGACATTAAAAAAGCACAAGAGGGCCCCTTGAAAGGCCCTCCCTGATGATCTTATAAGAATTTTGTAATTGCATCCTGATTTTTATAACCTTCCAGCAGTTTAGCTGATTTCGATACGTCTCCCATCAGAATTCCTCCGCAGAACCTGTTGTTGACGAAATACAGTTTTTCATAGGTATTCTTAGCACCGTCGTAAACTTCAAATGTTTTATACACCTTTGCAGGATCTTTGCCGTTATCTCCAACAGCAAACAGCGAAGTGCCCATACCGTTGAATGCATTGGACGGAATAAACGCTTCATATTGATACTCGTCTCCTACCGCATTGATTCCTGCTGCCTTGCCCATTTCAACTGCCTGTCCCCAGATTGCATAGTTGACTCCGTTATATTCCGCACAGTCTCCGCATGCAAATACATCCTTGAGGCTGGTCTCCATTTTATCATTTACTTTAATCGATCGCTCGGTATCAATGCCTATGGCTTTTGCAAGACCAATGTTTTGACGGACTCCGGTGGACAGGATCACCAGCTCAGCTTCAACGAGGGTGCCATCGGCAAGCTTGACTCCGGATGCTTTACCGTCTCCCGAAATCTCCTCAATACCGATACCGGTTATCACCTTGATACCGGATTTTTCTGCAGCGGCTTTCAGCAGCGCAGAGCCCTTTTCATCCAATTGCTTGCCCATGATATTTGTGGAAAGTTCGATAACGGAAACGTCTTTTCCTGCTTTGCTCAGCTCCCAGGCGGCTTCCAAA
This sequence comes from Anaerovoracaceae bacterium, assembly GCA_963676445.1. Taxonomy (GTDB): domain Bacteria; phylum Bacillota; class Clostridia; order Peptostreptococcales; family Anaerovoracaceae; genus Anoxybacterium. The sequence goes on along the minus strand of OY781100.1, from coordinate 3,701,907 downwards.
CCCAGAATCCCGCCTCCGATTACTGCGGCTTTTGTCACTTTCTTCAGAAAATCCTGTAGCTTATTCACACCTTCCAGCGTACGGATTGCAAATACGCCTTCCTGCTCCACTCCCCTAATCGGCGGTATAAAGGAGTCTGCCCCGGTGGCGAGGATCAACTTATCAAAGCTTCTTGTCTCGCCGTTTTCCAAAACCAATTCCTTCGAATCTTTGCGGATCTCTGTAACCGTCATGCCGAGTGTTAACTTTATGTTGTTATCCCGATACCATTCGGAAGACTTGATGTAAAAGTTGATTGGATCAACATCAGACAAAATCCCCTTCGTCAGCATTGGACGGTTATAGCCGATCTCGTTCTCGCTGGATATGATTTCAATACTGCATTTCTTATTTCTTTTTCTTATTTCTTCACAGGCTGTGGTGCCAGCGGCTCCGTTGCCGATGATAATAAAACGTTCCTGTTTGTCGGAAACAAATGAAGTGTCAGATATTTCCAACGCGACGAACTGGTCAGGGCCCACACCGCAAACCGGACAGGATTCCGGCGGCTCGTCACCTTCGACTTCAGCTCCACAAACGAGACATTTCCACACTTTTTTCGGCGCTTGAGATGGCTTGACGTTTTCTACGATCTTCCCTGCAAGCACCGATGCGCCGAACCCGTAACCGAATTCAAAAGCTTCCTGTAGCTGCGCTTCACTGGGTTTAAACCTTACTTTGAGACCCTCTCCGTAAAGCTTCATATTGAGCTGCTTTAATCGCTCCATAATATTGCCAACCGCTTCTCCGCTCCAACCGAAGGAGCCAAAAGCAGATGCGATTTTCTTTCCATGGATTTTTGCAGCCATCGATACCGCCAAATCCCAAATTGGCGGTAAAGCCTCACCCACCATAGTCGGCGTACCCAGCAGAATTCCATCCGCCCAATAGAGCTCATCCATGACTTTTTCCTTATCGGTATCTACCATATCGTAAAGCCTTACGTCAATATCCCCGTAAGCTTTGATCCCTTCGGCAATTTTGTCAGCCAGCATCTGGGTATACCCGTAAGCGCTAACGTAGGGGATAATAACCGTTTTCTTTGTGTTTGGATTTGTTTCTGTAGCCCATTCTTTATAAAGATCAATGATTTCTTTCGGATTTTCAGCAAGAACAGGCCCGTGACCGGTGAGAATCATTTGGATATCAAGATGCTCAACTTTTTTAACCGCATCAAGTACATTCGGCTTGAACGGTGAAATAATGCAGTCAAAATAGTATTTCAAAGAACCAAGATACGCTTCTTTATCTTCGATTGTATCATTGGTTACTCCTTCCAAAGAATAATGTGTTCCAAATGCATCACAAGTAACGAGAATACCGTCTTCTTCCACATAAGTGAACATGGTATCCGGCCAGTGAAGATTCGGGGCGCTGATAAAGCGCAGTGTTTTATTGCCCAAAGAAAGCTTATCTCCGTCTTTTACCGTAACGCCGTTGAAATCTTTATTGCAGATCTCTTTCATAAAGTTCATGGCTGCGGACGTACCGACAAGTTTAAGCTTTGGATTGAGCTCCAACATCTTTTCTATCGTTCCGCTGTGATCTGGCTCTGTATGACTGAGAACAATATAATCTATGTCAGCCAGAGGGGTGATCGCCGTTAGCTTTTCCATGTATTCATCGTAGAATTTTTCTTTGGACGCCTCGAAAATTACAGTTTTTTCGGAGCCCTTCAATACATAGGAGTTATATGAAGTGCCGAACTCCGTGGTCATAATAATGTCGAATATCTTCAAATCCGGATCAAGATTCCCGACCCAGTACAGATCGTCTTTCATTTGTTTTGTCTTCATAAATCCATCCTCCATACCATTCTGCCCTATATGTTACCCTTTTCTGTTATTTAATAAACAAGGCAGTCTTTACAAACTCTCTGAATAAGGGGTGAGCCTGATTCGGCCTGCTTTTAAACTCCGGATGGTACTGCACTCCCACGAAGAAATCATTTGTAGGGATTTCAACCGCTTCAACCAATCGCCCGTCAGGAGACGTCCCGGTTATAACCATACCATGGTTTTCAATCTGATCGCGGTAATCATTATTAAATTCATATCGATGCCGATGGCGTTCGTGGATCAACTCTTTCCCGTATGCGTTCTCCATCATGCTCCCAGCCTTGATACTGCATGGATATGCTCCCAAGCGCATGGTGCCGCCTTTGGGGATATCCCCATATTGATCCGGCATAAAATCTATAACAGAGTGACAGCCGTTTGCATTAAATTCACTTGAATCGGCCTCTTCAAGACCAAGTACCTTTTGTGCAAACTCTATCACAGCGATTTGCATTCCCAAACAAATTCCCAGATAAGGAATGTTATTTTCCCGCGCGTAACGTGCGGCAATTATTTTACCCTGGATTCCCCGGTCGCCAAATCCGCCCGGTACGAGAATCCCTCTGCAGTCACCCAGAAGATCATCAACTGTATCTTCGTTTACCTCTTCCGAATCGACCCACTTGATATTTACGATGCAGCTGTTTTCAAAACCGGCATGATTTAATGCTTCAGCAACCGATAAATAAGCATCGTGAAGTTTTACATACTTTCCAACGATAGCGATTGTAACCGCCTTGTCCCTCTTTCTGATACGTTCCAGCATGGAAATCCATTCGTCCATGTCATAGGTTCCGTCGCATTCCAAATGCAGTTCTCTGCAAACGATCTCCGAAAGTCTGCTTTCTTCAAGCATCATCGGAGCTTCATATAAAACTGGAATCGTTATGTTTTCAATAACACAATCCGGTTTCACATTGCAAAAAAGAGAAATTTTCTGTCTGATTTCCTCTTCAATCGGCTCGTCCGCTCTTGTAACAATAATATCCGGAGAAATGCCCAGCGCTCTCAATTCTTTGACGGAATGCTGTGTCGGCTTGGATTTATGTTCACCGGAACCTTTAATGTACGGCACGAGAGTAACGTGCATAAACAGGCAGTTTTCGTGTCCAACTTCCAGCGATACCTGACGGATCGCTTCAAGAAAGGGCTGGCTTTCGATATCTCCTGTTGTTCCTCCAATTTCAGTAATCACTACATCGGCATGAATATTTTCTCCAACGGAATAGATGAATTTTTTAATCTCGTTGGTTACGTGCGGAATCACTTGAACCGTGCTTCCAAGATATTCGCCAGCTCTCTCCTTCGCCAAAACATTCCAGTAGACCTTTCCTGTGGTCAGATTAGAATACTGGTTCAGATCTTCGTCAATAAATCGTTCGTAATGTCCCAAGTCCAAATCCGTCTCCGCTCCGTCTTCCGTTACGAAAACTTCGCCGTGCTGGTATGGGCTCATAGTTCCCGGATCCACGTTGATATAAGGATCAAGCTTTTGCGCTGCAACCTTTAATCCTCTGGCTTTAAGCAACCTGCCAAGGGATGCTGCAGTGATTCCTTTACCCAGACCAGACACGACTCCTCCCGTAACAAAGATAAATTTTGTCATAACCGTTTTCACCTCCTCACAAAAATAAAAAAATAGATGCGGTTTTTTGGGGTGTATGATAAAAAGCCCCACCAAATGACCGTCCCTATTCATTCAAGATAGCTTCCAATATTAAATTTTTGCACAGTCCAAATTTGTTTGGCGAACGCACATAACGCTGACCGGCAAGAGGAACCGCAACATATTCTCTTGCAAAATACCTCTGCACAATATTAACATATACCTAAATAAATATCCAGCACTTTCAACGAAAAGAATAAATTTTTTTGTCCCATATCATCAAAATATCTTCACAATACCTGCTGCTTCTTCATATATTATATGAAGCGATCTATTTCGTTTAGATTGCTTTAAGATATATTGGGGAAGAGATGCATGCAATACTCCGGATGTCCCTTGAATTGTTCGTGCACCATTTGCCTTAGTCTTCTTATTATAATAGAAAAAACTGCAATTACGGCCCCTGTCAACAGACAGCCTGGCCTCTCGAGCAGCTATAAGTTTATAAAGGAGAATAGGTTTTCTATTCTCCTTTTATGTTATAATGGTTCTGAAATTGAATAAGAATATAAAGCGATATTTTGGAGGAACAAATAATGTACAGTTTTTTATGTGATTACAGCGAAGGTGCGCATCCACAGATATTAGATGCTTTTATTCGGACAAACCTCGAACAGACAGACGGTTATGGGATGGACTGTCACTGTAACAATGCAGCTTCTCTAATCAGGGCCAGAATCGGTAGGAGTCATGCCGATATCCACTTCTTTGTGGGAGGAACACAAACAAATATGACAGCGATTGCTGCTTTCCTAAAACCTTATGAAGCCGTTATATCTGCAAAAACAGCACATATAAACGTCCATGAGACAGGGGCAATTGAAGCAACGGGCCATAAAATTCTGGTCTTCGCAACTGCGGACGGAAAGCTTACTCCCAATGAAATTAAAACTGCTCTCGACGAACACGAAGATGAGCATATGACTAAACCAAAATTGGTCTATATTTCAAACACCACGGAGATCGGAACAGTATATACAAAATCAGAATTGGAAGCACTAAGTGATGTCTGCAGAAAGAATAGCTTGCTGCTTTATATGGATGGCGCTCGTCTTGGTTCTGCTCTTATGTCTGAAGACAATGACCTTTCAATGTCTGATATTACTGATCTCGTCGATGCATTTTATATCGGTGCGACCAAAAACGGCGCTCTAATGGGAGAGGCTCTTGTAATTTCCAATTCCAGTCTGACTGAAGATTTTAGATATCACATAAAACAGAGAGGCGGTCTTCTTGCAAAAGGCAGATTGCTTGGAATACAGTTTGAGGAATTGTTCCGGGACAATCTGTATTTTGAACTGGCCGACCATGCGAACAAAATGGCCTATCTTCTCAGAGAAAGCTTTTTATCTCTAGGTTATCCTTTTATGACACAGCCCTCCTCTAATCAGCTCTTTCCGATTCTGCCGAATAAGCTGATCGAAAAGCTTGAGAAAGAGTTTTCGTTTTATCGTTGGAAAAAAAACGATGAAGACCACTCATCAATCAGGTTGGTCACCTCCTGGGCCACTGAGGAGGTTCAGGTACATCGTTTTATTGAGCTTTTAAAAGAATTTGATAATAATTTATAGAATTTTGAGCATGCTATTCCTGTTATCGTATCGTTTTTCTCTGGTGATGGATAAGATTTTGTTAGATTCCGTTGCAAAAGCAACGCATTGACAAAATGGCCGATGTTATGATCATAACAGAAACCAAAACAAAAACGCATATAGAAAGCAGGGATACTATGAGTAATAAAATAATCAAAAACATTGATTCTGCAAAGGTATTGGCCCTCACAGATCTGGTTACCTGTCAGGAAGGACAAATTGTAAGCAAGACGCTGGTTCAAAATTCAAATGTAAGTCTGACGTTATTTGCCTTTGATAAAGGTGAAGAAATCAGCACACATACATCACACGGTGATGCAATGATTATAGTCATTGACGGACATGCAGAAATTACCATCGGCGAACAAAAATATCAGGTAAAATCCGGAGAAACGATCATCATGCCTGCAGAAGTACCTCATGCGGTTTATGCACAAGAGAAACTCAAATTTATGCTAACGGTAATATTCTAGAAACTATCTTTAAATGAATGATTGTACCGGGTTACCGGCATAATCTTCAAATATGAATGATTCTTTCAGGAGGGTTATATTATGAAAGCGAAAATTGATCGTGATGGGTGCATCGGGTGCCAGCTTTGCCCGTCCATCTGTCCAGAGGTTTTTCAAATGGCTGATGATGGATTGGCAGAGGTTATAACGGAAGATGTACCGTCCGAAGCCGAGGGCACCGCAAATGAAGCACAAGAAAGCTGCCCTGTATCAGTCATCAGTGTCGACTAATTAAAACCCGATTCTTCGGCCATGAAATAATCTATTAAAAAACTGCGAGTTCCGAATCGCAGTTTTTTATTGTGGATAAATCTTTCACAATGCATTGTATCTTTTCAACAGGAGAGTTTGCTGATATTTACAGGGTTTTTTCGCTTTTCCACATGCTTTAAAAAATCGTATACAATTCTATTCACACATCTATTCACATACTGCTGTGGATAACAATTGTCGCCACAAACGTTTATTTTTCAATCTCCCGTCTGTTTTTTCGACATGCATTTGCTTTTTTTATCCACAGCCTGTTTCTTCTAATCTCTGAGTTCCAGAAAACGCTCAATCATTTGAATAAGAAATCCATCCATTTCACTACATCCCGTTTCCCCTGCTCATATCCCAAACGATAGCTTTCAGAAAGTTTGTTATAATTTATCTCACGGTTAGAGACAGGCATGACCTCTGGATAAACGAGATAGGCTTTTCCATCCCGTTCCAATTGCACAAGCTCCTCCAGCGTGTTATTATAAACCATGTGACGGCTCAGCATCGCCTCCGCTACTTGGGGAAATCTTCGATACATCTGCTTGACCGCTCCTGCATATTTAATTGGTCTTTTTCGATATCCTTTCTCACGGCTCAGAACCACAAAATACTTTTTAAATCCATCCGCTTTGGCTGCATCAAGTGCAATACCTCCTCCCAGGCCGCCGTCCACATAATAGCGTCCGTCATAATTGGTTGGCGGCATAAATACCGGCATAGAAGATGACGCACGTACGATTTTCATTAGATCCTCGATATTATGAATATCCTCCTTGGAGTAATATTTCATTTCTCCGAGATCCCTGTCAAAAGCCCCAATCCGCAGCTTAGCAGGGTTATTCATAAATGTTTCCATATCAAAAGGCAGCGAAGCATCCTGATACGGAGTCTCTTCATAGATATACTGAGAGCGGAAAAAACCTTCTCCTCTAAAGAATGATCTCCATCCACCAAAGTTCGGATCAAGCACCAAATCAACAAACGATCGCTTAGCGCGTTGTATATCTCTTGACAAGTAATTGGCACTATGACTGGAACCTGCCGAGATACCTGCTACGTAATCGAAATACAATTCGTTTTCCAGCAGGTTATTTAAAAACCCCGCTGTATAGCTGGCCCTCATGCCTCCTCCTTCAAAGATCAACGCGATGTCTTTTATATTATTGGATATAGTCATTGGTAATACCCCTGTTTCGCATCGACAGGCAACCCCAGCTGCGGTTCCTTCGATGCTGTCCTTTCTTTGTCCTAAATTTAGGAAATACGCCTGGACGAACTGGCTTCTTTCTCTTTATTAACATTTTACTACGAAGTTATCCTAAAATCATCCTATTTTTCCGGCATATTCTAACTCCTAACTGCTGGTCTTACCGACAGGTTCCTAACCTTACATTTTATGGAATCGTACTTTTCAACAGTATAAAATGTCTAAAATTCATAAGGTTAAGTGGGTTATCCACACTCAAAATAAAATCGTATACAAAGTTATTCACTTATGGCTGTGAATAACTTTTGTCAGCTAAACCCCTTTGTTTTCAATGATATTTAAGTTTTTTCCAAAACCAATCCAGAAGTTATCCACAAATCGGCTTCTTTCTTTATGATTTTGCAAGAAGTCCGCGCGCAGGAAACAAAATTGCAAAATTCCATCGAAGTGCTTGCATTTTTACCCAACATAGGGTATTATGTAATTCGCGGATTATTAAACTGAATACGCGGGTGTAGTTCAATGGCAGAACACCAGCTTCCCAAGCTGGATACGAGGGTTCGATTCCCTTCACCCGCTCCAATAAAAAAACCGCTACAATCAAGCATTTAGAATGATTGTAGCGGTTTTTGTTTTGTCATTTTAGTCTTGTTTTTTTGTGACTTATGCAACAGTATGCACCACTTTGCACCCCTGTTTTACGTCAAAAAGTACGTCACTAACTTCCAGTATCGACATCTTCAATAAATATTACACGACTTAACTTTTGATCGTCAATTAAGCTATTCCATATTTCCTCACGCTCCTGTTCCAACTTCCACATTTTAACACCCACGTCTTTATCCTTCAATTCCAACTATATATTTAGATATTCCCGTTGGATATAATTTACAAAAATGCTACAATAGACAAAAGCCGTCGTTGAACATTTTACCACTCAAAGGAGCATTTGATATGAAAAGTATAACTGATACGGAGCTACTGATCAAAAGGAATAACCGAAATTTCTTGATCGGTTGCTTAACAATTTCCATTCCTATCATTATTATCCTTATATCCTGGATCTTATCTATGCTGTTTGACTCAGATCAGACCGAACCTTCCACACTACAAGATCAACTAAAACTAAATTCGATGGTAATAGTTCAGCAAAGTCTTAAATATCCTGACACTGCCAAATTTCCTGGTGACTGGAAAATAGGCGAAAATGATAATTCATACTCAGTTTCAAGTTATGTGAAAGCCGAAAACGACTTGGGACAAAAAACAAATACACAATTCTATCTACGATTTAATAAATCTACGAACGAAATTGTGTACTATAAACTGGGGGATGACATAATAATTGATGAATAGAGATCGAAGCAGCTCGATCTTTTTTTATGGCTTAGTTTTTACTATATCAACAGAATTAGTTTTAATTAACTAGCGATGGCGATGATTTGTATAACGCACCCCGTTGTCAATACACAATTTTTTTAAAATTTAAGTGTGTAACATTTTCTCCTTTTATGTAATAATATACCATTACAAGTAATAGAATTATTGCTGCTAAAAAAGGGCATATGCTTTATTGTTCTTAATAATTCTTCATATGCTATTTTGATTTTTTCAAAAACTTCTTCAACTTCATAGTTCTATGCCACCCCCAACAACAACAGTATTACCATATACTTCAAGTGTTTAACAATGAATTTGAAAGAATTATTACATCAATGCCTTATATTCTTTATATAAAGATGTTGTTTCCTTTATCATTTGTTTACTATTATCTATGTATCTGAAACCATGTTTTTTATCATTTTCAAATTCAAATGTATTACTATATTTATTTCCGTAAACATCAATATAAGAAACATCAAATTTATATGATGTTCTTTTATTATAATAATGCGTTCCAAAAACTAATACTATCTCATCATTAGGCTTAAGTGGTATATGGAAGAAACCGTCTAGTACATCGTCATAGTTTGCCTCATCAGCTATTGATAAATCACAGTTTGCAATGTCATAAGGAAAGTTTGTTTTAATAAATATATTTGAAGCTGTCCCAACACCAGAGTTAATAATTTTGTAAATATCAAAATTCAATGACTTACTCAAATTGTATTCCATAAAAACTTCATTAAAATCTTTTTCACTAGAAACATCACATAACATTTTCTGAAAAATGATAACGTTATCTTCCATATTGTCATCAATAATAATATAATTCCCATGATTAATATATTTCTTAATTAAATCAATTGAGCCAGAAAACCATCCATCTGTTACAATATGTAAATAGGGATATACACCCATACTTCTATCAACCAATAGGTTCTTTTGGTTTTCTTCATACAATTGTTGTGTTTGCTTGTTGCTATGATTTAATGTTAAATATACACCAAAGATAGCAACAGATGCACCAATAATAGCACCCCAAAATGCCAAAGCATCACTAGCTGTAATATATCTTGGATTTATTAAATATTCAATAATTAACGGTATACATAATAATAAAAACAACCCCAAGACTAGTAAGTAAGACTTTTTTAATTTCATAGTAATACGCTACCCCCTAACAACAACATATTGCCATATATTTCTATTATTTTATACTAATTTCTACAAATCGAGTAGGAGGTAGGTGATTAATTCGCCTACCGACCTCTCAGTCGAGTAGCAAAGGGGGTTTTCACCCCAATGCTAGAACCGTACGTGAATCTCTCGATTCATACGGCTCTTATCATTCACTCATACTAAAGAATTCCACTGAGAGCCCAATGTGCGAACATTCTGGGTTCTCTTTTTCTTACTTGCTTCAGCCATTCTTCGGCTCTGCGTCTATGCCCGCGAAAATTCTTGTATTGCACATTGCCCATTTTATCAGTCGTCTCTGGACACAGTCGAGTGCCCGTTTCATTGCGGAGCGGTTGAATTTTCCAAAACAATTCATCCATCCTCGCAGAATAGGATTTAGCACCTCTGATATCATTTCAATCTTACTGCCTGTTCTTCTGTGTATTTTCAAATCTTTTATCTTGTCCTTTAGCGTCTGTTCCGCTTTCTTGCTCACCGATGCAACGCCCAAATAAACTTCTCCTGTTTCTGAATCCGTGTATTGCTGAGGCTGTCAATTTCCATTCACCACTTGCAGTGGATTATTATTGTTTTTCAGCTGTAAAATGCTCAAAAACTACTAGTTTTTTGTACTGTGCCACCACTTTAAAAGTATTTTTCTTGAAAATTTTCGTTTTCACACAGACTATGCTATAACACGAAGCTCAGGTCTGGCGCCATAGTTTAACTAAGTTCTTATACTACCATTAGTAATCAATCCCATCAATCACCTTTTGGTTTTTCATATCTATATCATCGTCCATGATATCTCCTGATAAACTATTCCCCAAACGCTCATTTTCGGATTCTACACGAATTATATACCTCTCTCACAATTTTTTCCATAACAAAATAGAGAAGACTAACGCCCCAAATAAAAAAATCCCCCAAGGATCTCTCCCCAGGGGCATCACTATTTAATTATACTGCATTACTTCAAAGTTCTGAATCTTATCGAAGGTCAGATAATCGGTTCTGGTCATAAACGGCCCCAGGTTGAAGGTCTTACTTATTGTATAATAGCCCTGCCCATTGCCGGCCGCCTTGCTGTCGTACCAGTCAATGAAGTTATTAACCTCTGACATCTGCAGGTCGTATTCCTTTTCAAGACCGTTCGTCATGGTGATCACCAGTAATGCTTTTCCTGTTGTTGGGTCTTCACCACCGGAACCTGCCTGTGGGGTTGCGCTGGCTTCATTCGAGTTTTCACTTTCACCGCCTGCAGAAACGGCAGTCACCACGTAATAATAAGTCGTTCCGTTGACCACATCAGTGTCGGAATAGGTTGTGTCGGTTACACCATCAGCAATCACGGTATACGGACCACCTTCTGTGAGTGATCTCTTCACGGTGTAGCTGTCTGCTCCGGAAACGGCTCCCCATGAGAGGTCAACTACTGAGTTGCCGCCGGTGGCGGTTAAGTCAAGGGGCTTTGTTGGGGATTCAGTACTGCTTTCTAATGTTAATGAAATCACTTGATCAGTAATGTTGCCGCCCGAACCTCCTATTACAAAAATTTTATTTAGAATAGCTGCCGCACCCATATTAGTTCCTCGCGTTGGCATGGCAGGACCTATCTCCCAACTATTTGTTTCCGTATTATAAATTTCTACTGCATCTACTACTATTGAATTAAGACCTTGTTTAGCATACCCTCCAATAGTATAAATCGTCTCATTATATGGGACAGCTGTAACATGGGATCTTGGTGTAGGCATAGAAGTCCCCTTAGTCCATGTATCTGTTTCAGGATTATAAATGTCAACAGTTCTATTGCTCCCGCCGATGAAGTATATTTTTTTATTAATTACTGTAGCGCTTCCGTAGCAGCTTTTTTCCGGCATTGAAGTTCCCGAGCTCCAGCTATCGGTTTTTGTATCGTAAATTTCTACCGTTGAACTATGTCCCACTGTTGTTGACCCACCAAGAATATATATTTTTTCATCAACTACTGCCGCACTCATGCTATGTTTTCCTGTTGGCATTGGAGACCCAGTAGTCCAACTATCATTTTTAGGGTCGTATATTTCAACTGTATCTAAAAATACTGATTGGGCTATACCACCTATGATATAAATCTTATCACCAACTACTGCTGAAGTTGGGTAATATCTACCGGTTGGCATTGTGGCGCCCCATGACCAAGTTTGTGCTACAGGATCATATATTTCCGTTGAGTTTAATGCAACATTTGAAGGGTTGGTGCCACCAAATGCATAGATCTTATTATTCCAAGACTGGCATGTAAGGCTGCATTTTAATTCTTGCAATGGTGTCTCTTCCTGCCACGTTACCTCATCAGCCCAGGCCCCCACACTGGATAGTCCGAGCACCATGATCAGTGTTATTAATATTGCTATAAATCGTTTCATGTTTAACCTACCTTTCTTACTACTAAATTATTAACATTTGTTTGTTTTAATAAATAATCCCACAACAAGGAAATCAATTCCATTCTGTAAAATAATGTTTTAATCGTATAAAATGAAAGATTAAGCCGAGTCTCCCGCCTATTCTATTGCCTCCTGCATCGAAAGCCAGAAGGTCGAAGACGCTGCGCCTGCAGAAGATATTTCTGCCAATGATACGAATGGTAATGGGCAAGTGACGATAGTTGAGGCCAATGCAACAGGATTCAAAATACAGATCACAAAGGACCACTGGCTTTATAAATACATGGATTACCGAGATGGTGTTGGAATGGTCGGTGAATGAAAATAGCCCCCAGGAGTACCTGAGGACTTGTCTTTCTCTGAGTTTTGTAAAATAAAATGCTTTACTTATTTATGCATTTACTCTTACATAAACTTGATAAATTGAACCGTCTAATTCTGCTTGAATAATTACCAGCCCTTTGCTAACTGCTGTAATTTCACCTTCAGCAGATATCGTCGCAATGCTTGTGTCCATTGAACTCCAAGTCACATTGGATGGATCTTCTGTTAAATATAATAATGCCTTTTCTCCTGCGGTTAAGTGAACAGCTAATCTCATTTCGTCAGCATCACCTAAAACAACCTTTACCGGAATAAATTCTTTAAAGCTACCGTCTCCGTTCGTCGCATAAATATAAGTTAGACCCTCACTGATTGCGGTCACTTTTCCGTTACCATCCACTGTGGCTATTGCACCATCTGAAGATGTCCAAGTAAGATTTGTATTATCAGCTAAATCATAAGTAACACTAAGCTGTACAGTCTCATCTACATTCAGGAGGACCGCCAGAACATATTCAGGCGTAGCAGTAGCTTGCGGTGTCGCGCTTGCTTGATTCGAATCAATGCTCTCGCCTTCATCGTTGACTGCAGACACAACATAATAATAAGTGATTTCGTTCGTTACATCTGAATCCGTATAAGTAATTGCTGATGTCGAGGCAATTGTTGTATAAATTCCCCCGGCAGTAATCGATCTTTTTACATTGTAATAAGATGCGTCGGATACGGAATCCCACGAAAGGTCAACTACGGAGTCGCCGCCGGTGGCGTTAAGAGAGGATGGGACTTTTGAGGGATTATCCGTCAGATTTAGTGAAAATACTGTATTTGTGGCGTATCCGTTATACGATCCTCCCAAGACATATATTTTGCTTCCAATAATATGGGCGGTATGATTATAAATAGATCTTGGTAGCGGAATCCCTGAGTCCCATGTATTTGTCATCGTGTCATAAACTCTTAATATGTTTTCAACGTTATAGCCTCCTACTAAATAAATTTTTTTGCTATACGCAACAGCCCGCATTGAATGTGTCGGCACTGGTAAAGGCTCACCCGTTGTCCAGCTATCATTTTGAGGATCATATATCTCTACAATATCAAGTGTGCCACTTGAACTATTTCCACCAAACACATAAATTTTATCATCTACAACACTGATTGCAGGTGTGCTCTTTTCAGTTGACATTGGAGCACCAGTTGTCCAGCTATCCGTCTGAGGATCATAAATTTCTACAGGCTTTGTGTCTCCAGATAAAGAGCGCCCCCCTGTTACATAGATTTTCCCACCGACCACGGCTGCACTGGCTTGAGTCTTTGCGGTTGGCATCGGTGCGCCAGTTGTCCAGCTATCCGTCTGAGGATCATAAATTTCTACTTTATTTGTGTACGCAGAGCCAATGTATCCCCCTATTACATAGATTTTGTCATCAATCATTGCCGAAACAGGAAAGCTTCTAGCTGTTGGCATCGATGCTCCTTCCGACCAACTATCTGTTTCAGTGTCATAGATTTCAGTTTGGGAAAGTAGAATTTGACTACCGCTATTATTATTACTTCCTCCAAAAACATAAATCTTGCCATTCCAAACTTCTGACGTATGATAAATCCTTGCGGTCGGCATTGACGTCTCTTCCTGCCACGTTGCCTCATCCGCCCAGACCCCCACACTGGAAAGCCCGAGCACCATGATCAGCGTCATTAATATTGCTATAAATCGTTTCATGTTTAACCTACCCTTCTTACTACTAATTTAATAACATTTTGTTTGTTTTAATAAATTATCCCACATCAAGGAAATCAATTCCATTCTGTAAAATAATGTTTAAATGGTATAAAATGAAAGATTAAGCCGGGAATTATCCCGGCTATTCCTTCGTATCCTGATTTTTCCGTGTAAAGTAGTAGGCAATAATACTACCGGCGAAAGCACAGTAAGTCTCACTTCCTACGGTGCCGACGACGAATCCATATGTAACTCCGCCGACGATGGCAAAGGTGATAATGGACTTCACGTCAACCAGCTTTTTTAGTTGCTCTTTCATTTCAACTCCTCCTTCAAATCATCAATGCGATGATGGGCTGACTTTGTGGACTGCTCGCAGATGGTTAACCTTTCAACCACGTTATTATGTTTATCCATTTTATTCTCAAGGTAGCCCAGGCGTGTAAGAACCACACCTCCGAAACTGCCGAGGCTGATGGCGTAAACAATCATTTGAATCCAAAATTCTGTACTCATTATCCCTCCCATAGCATAGCCTTGGCCAACTTGATAATCAGTTCTTTGCCATATTTGTAATCGTTGGCCAAATAGTCGATTGTCTTATCATCCAGACCGGCCTTGCCCTTTACGATGGCAATGGCCTCGGCCACTGTTAATTCTTTTTCCAATGTCTTCACTCCTTTCAGATATGGCTCAGGATCTACGCACGTATTATCAATCCGAACCTCAAAGTGCAGATGCAACTGAGCGCCTACTCCTGTGTTTCCCATAACGCCGATCTGATCACCGGCCTTGACCTTTGTCCCTGCGGCAGACCCGGCCTGTTTCAAATGTTGATACAGAGTCTTAATGTTGCGCCCATCAATAGTGCCGTGATCGATTAAAATAACCCAACCTCGATATTGGTTATAATAGTTACTTATAACCTGTCCAGGTAATACTGCTGTTACCGGTCCACCATCAGTGGCCGTGTAAGGCTTGCTTTTATCGGTACCGATATCAACCCCCTGATGATAAGTAGATGCCCCCGGGATTCCGGTGTTTCGTGGACCAAAACCGGAGGTGATCCGCAAGGGCGTATATGGTAAGTGTTGTAATTTCATGTTATCGCCTCCCATAAGGAAGAGAGCAGCCCGCAGGCTACCCTCTCAACCAATCAAGATCTGTATGTAGCTGGAAGTAGTCAAAGTCTTCCGGCAGGTTATAGAGTCCCCTACCCTGGAGCTCAGTAGCGACCAGCATGGCATAGAAGATTTCCTCGCTGCCGTAAGGTTCACCGGTTACCGGATCGGTATTGTGATCCTTCAGGTACTGGTATGTACCGTTGTCTCTGTACTTCTCGTCGAAGATCTGTCTCTTTGTCTTAACACTTTCACTCATTTTATTTACCTCATTCTTTCCATTAAAAAAAACAGCCGGGATTGGCTGCTCTAAAGCGATATTAATTTAAGGACTTAATCAACACTATTTTCAAGCTGATTGATTTCTGCCCTCCACGCTTGCCGTTGTGTGATAACTTCGGCATATTCTTCCACGGTTGCCGCACCTTCTGCAATTTTTATAACGGTATAATCCGTTTCGGCAAGATATAATTTAAGTATTTTAATTCTTTGTTCTACTGGAATAGGTGTCTCGGAATCACCTTCAACCCACGCCAAACCGTCCCATTTTGGCCTGTAGAACCCATCGGCGCAAGGTATTTCGATGCAATCTACGGGAAGCTCTTCATCGTCCTGTAAAATTACATCTTCTTCAAATAGTCCTGCGTTATCTATTTTAATTACTTTTTTCATCATAACCCTCCTAAACCCTAAACGAAATATTGCCCAAAACCAAAGATGTATTTCCAGCAAGCAGATAAACCGTCACATTTCCGTTTATTGAATTAATCGTAATTAATCCTATACCGGCTCCGCTTCCATTATTTATATTAAATGTTAACAATTCTGACGGGCGATATCCGGCTGATAATGCAAACAATACAGTGCCGTCAGAGTAAGTGCCATTTTTCAGACGTCCCTTAATGTGCACAACCCCGAATTCATCTTTATAATACGCCGCAGTAGCTTCGCCCCCACCACTATTTACCCATGAGTTTAATAATGTGGGAGCTATCCACGATTCCTGTGTTTTGCTTGCCTTAGTGCTGATTATGTCCCCAAGCGCCTTCCCTTGCGTGGCATCCAGTACCTTGCCCGGGATTGTTTCCGTGAGGTTATTTACAATCTCAACAGTATCTGGAACATCACTCCATTCTGTATCAAAATCACCGCCGCTCGCTTTTGTCAATACCTGCCCCGCCGATCCTCCGGGAGGCACTCCAACACCATCAGCACCCGGAGGACCTTCCGGTCCAGGAGGCCCTCCGGCTGGTCCCTCTGGTCCTTCCGGTCCCTGTGCTGCGACGCCACTATCCACGTATTCATCCAACTCAGCATCAAAGGTAAACCAGTTCCCATTCTCCCCAATATAAGCGGGATTCACTGCAGCAGTTGTGGCGGCCTCTGCTGCTGCCTCTGCCGCCGGTAATGTTTCATTAACAAAGTTACTTACCAGAATCTGCAGCTGATCGATTGCCGCATTAATAGCCGCCGGCTCAGGGATTTGTTCTCCTCCAATCTCAGGAGCTACAAAGACCGGATCTCCAGTGAACTTTATGACGATCGACTCCTCTTCATCAAATCCTCTAAGCTCAAGCTGAATTTCTCCGCTAACGGCGGTGAAGTCCGCAGTGACTGTCCATGTCAGATACAGGAAATCACCCTCAACAGATTTCAATAGGGCCTGCTCTGTCATTGTCTCCTTTCTGGAAACCGCCCTGAGTACATATGTAAGTCCAGTAATATCCATCCCATCATATTCAGATGGCAATTTGAACGTTATGACATCAGCATCAATTTCGCCTTGGATCATTAACTGCTTAATAGGCCCTGTATCTATTTTCTTTCTATTAATATCAAGATTCATTTTGCACCTCCAGTTTAGGACGAATAAATATCGGCTCAGCACAAAACTTAATTATTATGCTTTGCTCGGAATCGAGTCCCTTCAATTCTAAATTCATCAAGCCTGAATATTGAGTAAAAGATTTTTAATTACCCATATGACCGATATTACAGTTTCTGAAACGATATTCTCCAACGTTTCATTAATGGTTTCTCTGTTTTCAGCAGTTCCGGTCATGACAAAAGAGAGACCTGCGAGATCTAACTTGCCATAGTATCTTTGTAAGCTAATGGCAATTCGATCAACACCAGTCTCCCCTTGAGTAATAAGATGCTTCATTGGGATTGTATCAAGCCTCTTCTTATATATATGCAGCTGCATTATGTCCTCCTTGGATTACCAACAGGATATTCCACAATATATGTGCCTGAGTCTTTAAACAGCTTTACCCTCTGCCCCGGCTCGAATAATATTGAGGTATTGGCTTTGTATCGTTTAACAGTCTCCTCGGTTGATCCGGGAAAGATCAATGTAATCCCATCATCATAAACAGTACCTACTTGGGCGAATACAACATTGCTCGGCTGCTTTTCCTCGATTTGCTTTAACTGCTGAAAGTTTTGTATCATATCCCAATCACCTTCTTTGCCGTATGCCTCATCCTATCATTAGCATCCATGACGATCTCCCATGACAATTCCTGATAAATGCCATTCATTTTCGGATGCTGTATCGAAAGATAATCATTCGTCTGATGTACCGGATTTATAGCCGTATCGAACTCACTTACCTCCGTAGATTGCATACTTTTATTACGCACTGAGTCCACGTATTCTTGAAGCACTTCTTGAGAGGCGATATTATTAAGCCGGATCACAGGAGCTAAGATTCTACGTCTACGGCTTTGAATTGAGAGTGGACTTGTGGGGTCCTGATTTACCGCTGTTGCTATGAGCGGTTCCTCATAGTCTGAACTATTGACCTCTGCAATGAACACATTATATGAATCATATGCATCTAATTCCCGAGTACAATCCGGCCTCACCAATGACATTTCATCGGCAACATACCCTATCGGAATATTATCGGTATCAGGAACCTTTCTTTTCTCCATCACTGCGATTCCGTCGAAATCAAACCATATCGTATTATAGTTAATTTCAGATAGCAGTTCATTAATTATATCTAAATGGCTGGTTCCTACCTCCCAGTCTTCGCGATCAGTCTGAAGAACAAAATCGCTCTGATCACAATAAAATTCTGTAATGCCGTTTTGGGTCAATAATTCTTTAATGGCATCCAAATATTTCATTCCAGAAGGAAGATGTAGCCTGGACTCAATTCCATTCTGTTTTAGCAAAATAGACCTATCATAAGCCTCAATCTCAACTTTATCTTCGCCGCCTTCCGAAACTTCCTTTGCAGTGGTCGCAAGCACAAGCGCAAGATTAGACCGCACACCATTGATAATGATGTACGGTCTAATCCAGTCAGAAAGGTAGTTTACTATCGCATTCTTCCGAAATGTCCCTGACAGTGCTCTTTTAATTTCACCAGAGCTTTCCATTCTTAACGACGGTGCTCCGGTTGCTTCCAGTGATGTCACTACGACCCCATTCCTGATTGCTTCATAACCAAACGAAAGTTTTCTAATCATAAGTTACATTCATCCTTTCATCAGCACAGGCTATGATCGTAAACGATACGTCAATAACTCTTCCTATATCAGCATCAACTTGACTCAAAACACCTTTATATGAATACTTTTTATCCTTCCAAACAACAAACTGACCCTGCAGTTTTTTCAGATCTTTAAATTCCGTCTTATTTTTTGTTCTAAACGAGAAATTCTGAACTGCTGTTTCATGTCCCGTGGTTGAAGCTAACGGTAATCGTCTTCCGCTATACTGCGTAAAGACCATGTCTGCATCTCCGGAGTTTTGATGATTGCTGTTCTCGCCGGTATATTTCAAATAGATGAATTCGTAGCTTTCAACTGCAGCTATCATTGCGTAGCGAGGGTACGCTATTTCATATGCAACTCCCGACAATGTGTAATAATCATCCGGTGCCACTCCTCGTATTTGATACTTGTGCTTTCCAGTTTCTTCGTAATCAACAAAGCTGCTTTCTTCAGTTTTCCCAATGAGCAGGTCATCTCTATAGACATAGTATTTTGAAAAAGCAGCTGATGCACTCCAGGTTAGACGTGCATGATCTCCCGATTTTGTAGTGAGCTCAATCGATTCATAGGATACGTTTCTTATTTCAGCCGTTACACTGGCCCACTCACTTTTCGATCCATACTGATCTATAACTCTAACTTGGATGATTACAAAGCCATCAGGCAGATAAATTGGAACTTTATACGATTTCAATGTGCCAAATATCACGCCGCTTTCAAAATCTCCCGCTTTGACTTCATATGCCTGTTGCTCTGCTGATTGCCATGTTACAAGAGGGCGAGGCCCTTCCGTGAAGGACGAAATGGAAGGTGCCTGTGGACGCGTTCGAACGACGATCTGGGCCGGATCACTCCACGAGCCAGCCACTCCATCGGAGTTATATGTGCGGACTCTCCACATTACATTTCCCGATGGCAAACTTTCCGCGGGTATCATAGTGTTCGTTATGTCCGTAACACCGGACTTAATCGCAATCCAATCTTCACCGTTCATGCTATACTGAAGGTCATATGCAGATTGTGCCGTTCCTGTTGAAATAACATGGTCCCAAGAAAAGAAGTTTTCGGACATCCCATCTATGATCATCTGATTTGGGTATTCTGCCCTCGCCGTAGAAACGCTATCAATCGTAGTCAACGAATACCATGTATCAGGAACACTGTCTATTCCATCATCACTCGTTACCTTAACCTGCCACTCAATACTTGTAGCCGCAAAAGTATCTGCAGGAATAATAACGTAATTCTGCTCTCCTGAAACATTGACTTCATGAATTGTGCTGCTTCCTGCTGTTCTCCACCTGAATACCGCGGATTGCTGCTTGATTGTTCCCGAAACAAGATTTGCATCATATGAAAACTCCCATCCAAATGTATTGTCTACCTTCTCATTGACAAAACCAGATGATGGGTATGCATTCTCAATATACGGGACAACATCTTCATAAGAACAATCCACGTAAGGGATATTTATCCCTGTACTGCTATGCACCGTCATCCGAGATTCACCCGCATAACTGGTGTCAGAATACAACTGGCGAGAATATGTAACTCCCGTAGCAACGACTAATCTGACAAAAGAATCCGCCTGAAAAGCATCCTCTTTTGTAGCTGCATTGCTTAACCAACTTCCCACAAATGCAGGAGGACTTATATCGGTCAACTCACCTGCCCAATAATATGCCATATCATCAGAATTTCGCATACCAGGAATGATATACCCTGTTGAATATGAATGTTTATCCGTTTCGAAATAGGTTATATACGGAAACTCATAATGTCCATTTGGCAATGAGCCAGAAGCAGAGTGATACTCTGAGACAACATAAATATGAGGAGTGATTCCTGTGAGTCTTTTTTTAGCATATACTGTGCTCTTTATAGCGGGATAAGCAATAACTACAAGCCTCCCGTTTTTCGCGCTGACATCTGAAGTCCAGTCCGTATCAAAATTATACTCAGCATTCGTTGAAAGGGTTGCCCCTCTGATGATATTCGTCTTATTCTTGTCACAGCTATAACTATCTATAGCGTTGATTCTTTCAGTGTACACCGTCATCCCTCCGTGTATCCCATTCTCCGAGAGATCTTCTGATTATTGGCGATTCTTACAATGTCGTTGAATTCTCGAACATTCTTTGCATCTATCGTCACATAGTAATTATTATTTGTGCTTCCAAACATCAATTGTCGAGTTTTCCCAGCAGTATAAACTGCTGAACCTCTAGGCATATCAACGATCTCAGGGCCGCGCTCACCTACTAGCGCAAGTCCTCCCGTATGGAATGACGTTCCTGATTCGTAAGAAGGCAGCCTTCCTGTGATCCCACTTGTTGAGTTTCCTATTACTCGCATGGTATTCTGAAGTTCCTTTCCTCGACCTTGGATAACAGCAATGATCGCCGCCAATGCAGCCAAAGCAGCGACCACAGCAAGAATAATAAATGTTGTCTTTATCATCATCGGATTCATACTAACACCCATAAAGCTTGTTACAGTACTCATTGCATTAAACACTCCAAGAGCAACAGGTATCATCATCGCAAATGTTGCAGTGGCAGCTAAAACCTCCGGAGGAACCTCAGATATTAATCCGATCAATTTAGAAAATCCATCGATAAGCGGGGCTAGAACCGGTGAGAGTTCAACGAACGCCTTTGTTAAAGACTCTCCCATTTGAGCTGTTGCCAATTGAAATTGTATCTGCATCTCAGCGCCCTTGAATAGCTCCTCATTATTCTTTCGATAAAGTTCATACGCTTGTGAAAGCCCGGCGTTAGATAGGGTTTGAAATATATAGTTTTGCTCCTGAGCGCTTGATGTACAGCGTTGCAGACGAGAATTAAACGTATCAAGATTTATATTCATTCTCTCCAGCATTTCTCCAAATTGGCCTGTTGCTTCACCTGTTGCAAGAGTTTCCTGCAAGCTATCAGCTAAGCTTTCAATCTTGAGAGTATCAGGAAATTTAATCACAGCTCCGCTCAGCTCGTTCACTACCCGAGTCAGATCACTTCCTTTAAATCCTGCCTGCATAAGGTTAGAGAGGGCTTCAATATTGGAGTCTGTTTCACCTGTGATCGCTTGTAGCTTTGTAAGCTCTTGAGTTACTTTTTCAATCTGTATTCCTGCCAGCTCTGCATTTGTCTCAAGCTTGGCAAAGTCCATCCGGAATTCTTCAGTCCCTTTTACTGCCGCGACCATACCTGCAATTAAGGCGCCAATGGCAATACTCGTCTTCTTTAACGCTCCCTCCAGCTTATCCGTGTTCTGACTCAATTTGTGAAATACACTTGTTGAGTCGTTGCCTTTCTTTTTTGCTTCTTCCAATTTATCATTGACGCCATTTAAAGCCTTTTCCGTTTTTATCAGTGATGTTTCTGCTTTATTTAGGCTTGTCTGATACTTTGAAACCTGGCTGCTATTTTCTCCATATTCTTTTTTCGCCTTCTCCAGAACATCCTGCATTGATGAGACCTTATTGCGCTGCGTCTCCACTTGCTTTTCAAGATTTTTCGAAGTAGCGGTTAACGCTTCCATACTATCGGCATTTCCGTCAAATATAGCAATATTCCTCTCCATCTCAGATCCGAGCAGACGCATGCTATTGTTAATATTCTCTATCTGCTTACGATATTCAACTTCTCCTTCGATGCCTATTCGAGGGCCAATATCATATTTACCTGCCATAACGCCTCCTATCTAGGAATAACCTCATCTATATTCTTTGCTTCATTTGTTTCAATCCCGTTAAATCTGCAATACTCCCCAAAAATAGCATACAATTTGCGAAACGTCATTTTCCAAACAAAGCCCTCATGATACCCAAGCAAGGTTTTTCCAACAAAAATCCAGTAATCAAAATTTATCCCTGCTTGGTCAACACGTTTGGGTCCAGGTCCTCTTCAATTTCATCGTCTGATTCAGGAAGTGAAGCCGCGAAAGCTTTTGAAATAACAGAAATAAGATTTTCCATATTCTTCAAACTTATTTGCTTTCCAACCCATTGTTCTGTCACTCTTTGGGATTCATCATCGAGCATCTCATTGATCAGCAAAGTCAGCAGCCATTTCAGTTCTTTATACTGCTGAATTTTTTGGTTGATAGCGCCAACATTCTCATATCTGTCTTGAACCTCGGAAAGAACATTTAAGTTAAACTCTACAAAAAATGATCTGCCGCCGAGTGTCAACTCGTTGGGTTTTTGCTTTACATTATTCATAACATTCTCCTCATCCCGTGATGTTTGCTTTTCCATTCAGCCAAGTCTTTGCCAAACTTTCAGTTTCAACAATCACTTCATCTTTCCATTCCCCATCATCTTCCTTCGCAACAACTCCATTGATCGTAGGAGTCTTCCACGCAATGTTTTCTCCTTGGGTTTCGTTCTCGTCGTTTGGCTCAGAGAATTTAACTTTTCTCATCCAAACAGCACGGTATTTACGGACATTGTCAACCTTAATCGCTCCATAGAACCCATATCCAACAAATGGCGCTTCATCATCTGCATTTGCAGTCATCTCTTTTACAGTTGTGGCTGCAATCTCTATATCTTTCATTAAGTGTCCCAGCAGGAAAGATTGATCTTCAAGACTTAAGTGAGTTGTATTTAGATTAACTGTGCCACTCTTGAATCCACTCTCCATCTCTGCAATTGCATCATCGCCATACAAAGGAGCTTCATAAGTTTCAATCGTGGTATTTGATGAGATTGCTTTTCCAAGCACTCTTCCTTCACTGTACGATACCACACCATCTGTTTCAGTTCGTTTTGCTGCCACAGGATATCTCATTCCTAACTTTGCCATATTGCCACCTCCTTACTTCATGACCTTTTCGGTCTCTTGATTTATAATTTCAGCCATTTTTTCTTTAGCCTCCCTCTTGGTTGCGCTTACGGCCTTTCTTGCGAATCCCGTCTTCTTTTGCTTACTGCTTCCTGAATCCAAGACTCTTGCTTTCAGTTGATTCGGTACCCCCTTACTATCGTAACCGTCAAACCCTATTTTTACATTCCAGTCTCCATCTCTATCTTTTTCTATAGGAGTCACGCCAAACGAATCAATAAGTTCTCCGGTTGCCTCGGAAGATAAAACACCTTCAAGATTTTTACGCATTTGATTTGCAACAATATTAGTTGCAGCATAAATAGCTTTTTCTGCTATCTCCTGTTGGTTCGTCAATAACCTTGATAGTTTCAGTGCATATTCATCACCGGCCTTAAACGTCATCCTAGCCATCACTCATCATCTCCCAAACCCATTCATAATGGATATATCCGGTATCCTCTTCATACTGGATAGAATTTAGCCTCCAGACCAGATCGAGGTTATTTAGTGCTGACTGTATTTGTCCAAATACGGGATCATATTCTGTTTTCGTGAAATAATCAACGGTTCCCTCAAGAACCTGATCAATCACATGATCGTCTCCATAGCTTGCGTCAGCCTGCCCGTCTTCTGCCCATACGATATAATTACCTTCAGCCCCAGTTGCATCAAAATGATATACATTCGGGGTTACCGTCAGCAGTGCTGCCTTTATATCTTCAAATGTCATAATCGGTACCGAGCCTTTCTAAAGACAGGTCCATCACCGCCGGAGTGACGTCCTCAGGAAACTGCACCTGACCAACCTTATATTGCAAACCGTCTTCAGGGACAGCCACAAGGATATCCTCTTTTTTCTCTGAGATTCCGCGAACTTCCGGACACCTTAGCACAAGATCAACTCCAACATTTTCCTTCAACGCTGCATAATATCGGTTAATCCCTACGGTCCTTTCGTGATACCGAAGTATTTTCTTTAGCACAAGACTTTCCACAGGCTTATCTCCTGGAGTAGCTGAATTTTCCAACTTATAAATTCTAACGATTCCATCATTAAACGTCTGAGTCTTGTTCTGCAGCATAGGCCTTTACCTCCTCTTGTATTTGCAAAGATAACAGTTCATGAAGATAATTTGTCTGAAATTCATCTAATGCATTCGATCTCGCATACCTGGCATACTCAAGCAGCAACTCTTTCGGCTTATCCTCTATAGCGTAGTCAAGCTCCGTGCCCGCTACATAATTGATATATTTCATCCCACGTTCTACGATCCCTGTCAGCTTAGTGTTTGTGCCTTCATCATCCCAAGTAATATCGAGATAATTCTTAACACTAGCAAGCAATTCATCCGTCATCAGACCACCTCTTTTCCTGTCTGCAAAAACTCCAAAAGAGGTGAAGCCCTAAGGCCGCACCTCTTCATTAACCAATCTGCTTTATGATTTTGTCACGACAACGGTATACGTTTCCGTCTCACCGCCAATAGAGACCTCAATCGTTACGTTATTCGCTCCTTCTGCCCATGTTGCCGCAGCACCATTTACAACTGGTGTTTCATCAACATCGATTGATACCTCTGCTTCACCGTCCATCGGCGTTGCTGTGATTGTATTGGTTGCATTGGACGTCGCTGCAGTATAGTTGAATACCGACTTATTGAAAGAAGGAGACAGCGTCAGTGATCCGATCGTCAATCCTGCTAATCGTGCATCAGATGTATCCACAGGAATCGCTTCACCATTTTCATCGTTCACAATGAGCACCTTCTGAACATATGGAGTCAGGCCGGAAATATCTGCGTATACGAACGCATTTGCATCCAGCGGGCGACCGTCCCCGTAAAGTTTTGTAAGGTAGACACGCTCATCTTCCAGGAAGTGATAACTGTCATCATATTCGATCTTGCCGCCCTTACCTGTACCAAGGCCAGCGAAATACCGTTTCGGTAATCCAAATACGGCATATCCCTGTGGGATTGCAGCAGACTGGAATGGCTTTGTCGGGAATGGGAATACATTGTTAACAAAGTTTCCGTCAGTAGATCTGACAGTTGTTGCAGGGAATACCTTGGTAAAGTAATCAGCCGGATTAACAACCATGATAATTTCCGTGATCGCCCTCCGCTTACCATTCGGTCCTTGCGATAAGATATTCAGGATTGTCCCAAATGTTTCCTGCCCGAGATCCGTAATGGTGATCGGAGTTTTTCGCGGGAATACTCCATCCGTCGCACCGGTTAATGCACGAGTCATACCGAGCGGCTTATCATCTCCATCGCCATCCACGACACCCTCTTCAAGTCCAGCGGAATTGGCTTCTACAAGTACGGCACGAACAAAACGGTCAAGCCATTCAGGGCCGAGATCCAACATTGCTTTTGCAACCAACATGAACGCTGTCAATTTTTTCTTTGACAGATCAAGCTTTGCAAATGTTGCGCTGATCTCAGCAGTGATTTCAGCCGTCAATGCTCCCCATGCCGCAGATCCGGAAGTAGTGGAAATAATGATTTCCGTCAAAGCGCCAGTATTCTGGAAAGCAATCGCATCAAGCAGCGGGTGCGCTGAGGCAATATCCTCCAATACACTGTCGATTACCGTCTTCGGAAGAACAACGTCAGTTCCTGAAAGAGCCTGTTTTGGGTTGCTGCCCTTTGCGACATCGATAAACTGCTGATAGAAGCTCATTTCCTGACTGGTTAACGCACGAACGCCCCGGGCAGCCAGAATCGCCTGATCATTCGACTGGACGAGATTGCTTGCCTCTGCAAGCACTGCTTCCTGAACAACGTCTAAAAGTTCATCAAACGACTGAGAATAGGCTTCTGCGTTATCGTCTTTTACGGCCGTAGCCATACGCTGTAAGATTTCTGTTTTTTTCTGCTTAATCAGATCAAGATTTTTCATTGATCAAACCTTTCTGCCCGACAGGGCGGTTAAAAAATTTAACGTCTTATTTTCTTTTGGCGCCGGCGGCTCACCGGGTTCAGTTTCTTTTTCCTGTGCCGGCGCCGGGGTCGCGTTAACTGCTGCGATTGCTTCACCAAAGTTCTGCTTTAATCGCTGGAAGTATTTGATCTGTGCCTCCATGCTTGCATTTATTGCCTGCATCTTCTGTGTCATTTCTTCCGGATCTGCAGCGTTTTCAGCTATCTCATCACATAAACCATAATCAAGACACTGCTGAGCCGTCAGAATCGTTTCTGCGTTCATCAGCTCCGTCAATTTCTCTTCTGTGATTTTTCCGCTTGCTTTTGTTAAATAAAGCTGCCGGTTCCCCTCCATCATGCTGTCAAGATTTGCTGCGCACTGCCTGTGTTCAGCTGCGTTCCCAAAGCAAATATCCATCATGTTGTGAATTCCCTGCACTGAGTTGATCCGCATGATCCTCTTATCACAAGCCTGGAAGATTACTGATGCAATTGAATTCGCAAAACCGTCATCATAACCGGTTTTATATGCCGGATGCCTTGACAGTTGCGCATAAATCCCATATCCTTCCTGAACCGATCCGCCAGCGCTGTTGATATAAATATTGATAAATTTGATGTTCGGATACTCTGCAAGCTTCTTGCGGAAAAAATCTGCCGAAGTCTCACTCTCAAGCTTATCCCCCCACCAGTTGTATCCATCAGGGGCGACTGCATCATAAATATAAAGATCAAGCGTGTCCGAGTTTGCAAGCTGCTGTTTGAATTCGAATTTCATAATTTCAGGCTTTTTCATTTTTCACCTCCTCCCGAAAGCGCTGTAAGCGCCTCATCTAGTGATACGTAATTCTTTGTCATGAAGTGAGCCCATGCCCACGGTTCATCAATAAATTCCTCTCCACACAATCCACGAATATCATTGATACAGAAAGATCCAGACCCGATCAACTTATCAATAGATGTTGCCACCGACAGAAGATCAACATGTTTAATCTGCTTTGTATCGATTTTCGTGTATGTGCCCGATGCCATTGCGGAATATCCATTGCGCTTCCTGTTTATTTCTTCTGCGATCAAATCGGCCATCGGATCGATGCAGAACGTCAGCGTATAATCCAGCGCCTCTCCAATGCTTTGAACATCCCCACGAAGAAGTGCAGGATGAATACCATATGCATTGGCCGTAAAGTCCGACACATCATCAATCAATGCCCTGATATCCCTGGTCGATTCATTGCTGTAAGTCTTATGTTCCAGCTCTTTCCATTCTTGTCCTCTACCAAGAGGAAGAGCAGCATTGTCTCCATTAAGCCATGCTTTTATCTTTTCGTTAATGAGCGCATCAAAAGCCTTTCGCTCTTCTGTGCCGCCCGTCGGAATTGTGTCATACTTGAAGACCCCCTTGGTTCCTCGGCTCTTTTGATAAGCATTCATAGAATATGTGATCAGCTTTGAATAGCTTTCGTAAAGGCCATTCACGACACGCTGAATATCAGTGTCGCAAATACGGAAGTAAAGCACTTCACTCTGGTTCCATGTCCTGGAAAAATTAAAATCCTTGACTATGACCTGCTCGAAAACATCCTCGTACAGTGCATATGGACGTTTAACAAAATCATCAGCGACAAGGAGCTGTCCGTTATGTTCTATGACCAAAGCACCCTTCGACGGATTACGGAGCATCCGGTGAACGAGCTGCTGGAGAAATTCTGTGCTGTTTTGGTTTTTGTTGGGCTCGATATTCCACAGATAATGCTCGCGCCCTTCAACCTCCTTTCCGGATAAATAGGTTTTGAATTCGCATTTTGATAGTGCCTTTGAGATCAGATTTGCTGCCTTTAAAAATGCCATTTCACGGATGTAAATGTCGCCAACCAAGAGCGCATATTCATCTACCCATACTTGCATACTAGTACTGCTTAAAGGTGCATACCCAAGCTTTGTGGCAAGCCATGTTAGTAAGCTCACACTATTGATTCACCTCCTTACCAGTTAAGAGACGATGACTGGAATATCATCAAACGCCGCTTCTCCTGTTCCAAGCTCGTCCTCAATGACCATGGAAGCGACCAGCGCCATAAATGGATCTGTCTTCCTGCTCTTTCCTTCGATCTTGGCATAATAAAAATTGCCCGTGTCTGAGCCTATCTTCTTGCTCGACCGGACAAGTTTTGTATTGTTCGTTGCCCACCTCAGCGGCGGGTTATCTCCCCATGTAAAATAATGCTTTGAAAAGCATCGATCAATGATCGGCACAACCTTCATGATGTCAGACGGCTGTACTAATTTGACATTCTTATTGTCGCTGGCATCAAATCCTATTTTTTTCAGCGATTCTTTCAGCAGTGCATACCGGAAATTATCCAGCGCCAATTTCTGAATCGAATACATTGCCCCCAGCTCTGCGATATAATCTGTGATCAAATCAGGACTGATCTCAACATCATCAACGAGCGTGAGCTTTCCTGCTGCAGCCCATTCTCTCCAGGGTGCTTTTATCCTGCTAAGATCGTTCGATTTAAGGCATAGCCAAGAATGATTAATGTCAAATCGAAAATCTTCTTTCCTGAAATGAAAATTAACTGACGCAAAATCGGTAACTTTCACATAGTCGATTCCTACGGTGCATTTCCATCCCGATAGATCCGGCAAATTCTTGTTTGTCACCTTGATATTCTTCCAGTCAGTAACCTCAATTTCCTTTTGACCAAACGGCAGGTTCATTCGCTTTGTTGCAAAAGAAGCATGACTGACACTATTTTTCTTAAACTCCTGATATTCTGCTTGTAGCTGCTTCCAAAGTGTTTTAAAGAACCTTAGACTTGGATTGGCCTTATGCCAGTTCTTTTCATCGTGTATTTCCTCTTCCTTGTCCAGCCGGCACATAAACGGCAGGAAACCATTGTCCTTCTCCTCTCCTTTCAGGATCGCTAAGGCGGTTTCTTTATAATCATCAAGTGGTCCTCCACGCACATCACCATCAGTGGAAATAATGGTTTTTCGCGGATACTTCTTTTTTCCAAGACCAGTCTCCGCAACCTCAATCAGCTTGTAATTTTCAAAAGCATGAACTTCATCAAAGTCAACCTTCCCTGGCCGGCCGCCGTCTTTTGTCTTGGAGTTGGACGATCGGAACCGTAACATGGAGCCAGTCTTAATATTCGTGATAACTTCCTTTGTCCATGTGAAATACTTCTGCATCTTGACTTTATTAGTTTCAAGCATGTTATACACATCGTCAAAGCTTGCCTTTGCTTGATCTTCTGACATCGCATAGATATCGATATGATAATGCTTTACGCCATTTACCGGAGTCAAAAGACAGAAATCCTCAAATGCCAAGTATCCGTTTTTTCCGGCGCCACGGCCTACGTAAATAAAAAGAGTCGGCCAACGAAGCGTCAGATCTTCGCAGTATACACAGTTATGTAATGCAAAGCAAAACTTTTCCCAAGAGAAAAGATCATAATCAAAATACTTCTGAAAATCGAAATATTTTTTAAGCTGCGCTTCATCAACGAAAAGTATTTCCTCTTCAAAAACTCTTTCAACCAAATCGCAGAGCAGCAGTTGCTCTTCACAAACCTCATATTTCCCACTCCGAACAAAGTCAATATATTCTTGTATGCTACAATGAAGCATCGTCCTCATCCTCTTCAGCCGCTCCAACGCCTCCTCCCTGCTGCTGGACGATCGGTGAATTCGGATCGACAGTATTGTCCGTGGTAATATTCAGTTTTTCGAGTATCTGAAGCATCTGTTTTTCGTAAAGCAGCACCATCTTAACTGCGGGATTTTCCTTGTCATACTCCTTTCCGACAGAAGACGCCGCACGGATTGTCATGCCGTGTTTCCTGATGTCTGTCTGCATTTTGTTTTTTTGATTCCAAAGAAAAACATAATCTTCAATCAGACTAACCGCATATGGCACCTTTGCATCTTTTTCTTCAAGCTGCCTCAGCAATGACTCACGAATATCCTTCATTGATGCCATAACGTTCCTCCTCTCCTTACTATCCTGCTGCATAAAAAAATCCTTCACGCGTGCGTACGCGCGAGGACCGGA
Source organism: Anaerovoracaceae bacterium (assembly GCA_963676445.1). GTDB lineage: Bacteria > Bacillota > Clostridia > Peptostreptococcales > Anaerovoracaceae > Anoxybacterium. The sequence goes on along the minus strand of OY781100.1, from coordinate 3,671,293 downwards.
ATTGTCTAGAACCCTACCGAGTCAAGACGATGAAAATTAAAATGCGTTTTTTCTGACCGGGGGTACCCATCACCATCTTTCTATCGTCAGCGGCTTTTTCTTTTTTACTCTGCCTTTAAGCCTCTCCGGATGCTCGTCATCGTGGCAGGAATCACAAAGCGGCACCAATTGCTTTTTCTTTTCTCCTGTGTCGTCAATGTAATGCTTTGATAAGGCCAGCTCCGGAAAATTCCTGACGTGCTTCACATGATGAACCATTGTTGCCTTTGAATATCCTCCCCGTGCTTTGCACTTCTGACATTCGTTTTTGTCTTCTTCAAGTACTTCCGCTCTACAGTTCAGCCAGCCGCTCCAAGTATAGAATGCATGGAGATTGTTCTCCTCAATGCACTTCTCTATGAATAGCAAGATATCTTTGTCCATATTCAGCACCATAAAAAATCGAGCAACCTTGCGGCTGCTCTTTCACACTTACACCTTACCATAAAAAAACCGGTCATAAGCGGTCAACTTATCGATTTAAGAAATTCCCTAATCTTTTTCCTTGCATGATCCGGAGAGATATAGTTATCGCGGCCTACGTCCTTCCATCCTTGGCAGTCTATAAACCTGCTCCTGAGCAGCTCCCGCATCTGAGGATCATCAATATCATTCACATAATTCTCTATCTCATCGCGGGCCTTTAATGCCTCGTCAAGATTTTTTTCTATCGAGTCGGAAATCTTATCAAGCATTCCTGTTGGCACTCCTGTTATTTTAAACTTTGTCTCTATGTACGGAAAATGACTCGACGACCCTGAGACCACATCAGAAGCTAAATCTCCAGTACTGACCTTTTTCTGAAGCCTCTCCCGCCTCTTCTCCTGACGTTCTATTTCATGGCTAAGCCAAAAATATCGATTCAACTTTTCCTTATTCACAATACCACCCCCCTCAAACCTCCTGTATTTCAATCCCTATTTCATTCATGAGTTTCTTTTTCATGATATACTCGGGTGTCCTTTTGCCTTTCGCATCCTCTACAACAAACCGCTGCAACTTCAGATCAAAATAAACAAAGTCTGCAAAGTATGATATCCCTCCAGGTAAAGGAAATGGGACCTGTATCATCAACGCTGCAATCTCTCTGATAGAATAAAGCAAGCGCAACTCACCATATCGCTCCGCTTCGTGTGCGCTGTCGAATATATGTCCATCCATTTCTGTTCGAACATTATGATATTTACTCTCTGAGGCTACATTACAGTTACCCAACTTTTCCCGAACCTGAGCCTGAAGGTGCGCTGGCAGTTCATTAATTCCGTTGATCCGCAATGACATCAACTGGCCTCCTCTCCGATACATGCCTCCAAACTCATTTCAAGCTGTTTCGGCATATTTTTACGCAACCATGAATTATAGTTTTCTGACTTATATGGTACCTTTGCTTTTTTATTAAATCTTGCTTGAACCTTGTAAGGATTTAACGGAACCATGACATACTCCTTATATGGCCTCTCGGTCACTGGGTTCTCTCCCTCATATAGACTGTTACGATCTATGTAATAACCCTTCAACGGCTTCGGATCTTCCTTGATTTCCTCTGGCTCAATTTCATCGCGATATACATCCGGCATCGTCAGATTACGGCTGCATGAGTATCTTGCTTTCCCGACAGCATCCGGGTTTCGGAAGGTCTTAGATGTTTCTTTGATTAAATAGCTTCCTAGCTTTCTCCAATCACGGCTCTTGCTCAATGGACGCTCATGAACATAACCCTTGTCCCATATTTCTCTTATTACAGAGAGTGATACACCTTGGTTGACAACAAAATGGTGATGGATTCTTTTGTTTTCATATTCGGTAACAGCGATCCACTTAAAGGCGAGCCCCAGCTTTTTATATTCTTTCCGCAACTCTCTCAGAAGCTTTCTACGGTCTTCTCTCGCTTCTGCCCTTGTCGGCTTTCTGCCTGCATAAGTATGTACCAGATGATGATCTCCAGGATTAAAATTATGATGCAGCTTGATCTGAAGAGTCCTCTCTGCATAATGGTCATTGACCTTCTGAACCTCTTCAGGAGTAGGATTGACTCTGGGAGCCTTAGTCTCTCCCTTCCTGCTTGCTTTTCTGCCTATCTTTCTTTGGAAGATGATTCCACCTGCAAATATAGTCTCCAATACCGCTGCCATGATACACCTCTGTTCTATCTCTAATAACCTTTACCAAGATTCATTGCTCCATCCCGAGCGCCCTGTGTTACCGTATAATTTTCTGACAATTATCCCGACGGTTATGCCCGGACAGGGTTGTCCAGGCTTTATATATAATAGAAGAAAGTTTCATACCTTCTCCTTACGCTGCCGCATATTTAGCCTCGGAACATTCTTCTGCGTATCAAAAACCCGATCAGCCTTATATGCATTAAACCTTATCTCTTTATCTCGCTCCGCCTTAATCTCCTGATTGCGTGCCTTCAGCTGCTCCGTATAGCGTTGACCCGTTGTACATTCCGTATGACAACCTGCATGCCTAAGTTCACAACCATAGCAAGGAGATTTTGATATATCTATTGACATTCTACCGCCTCCTTACCAATCAAGGTTTTCTCGGAGGCAACGCTTCACCGCTAAGTTCAACCATACCCCTTTTCATCGGTCTCTGAAGATATTCATTTCGGTAGCATTGCTCCTCACTTACAAATGTTCCGCTGTTAATTTTTATCGGACCCAGCATTGCGCCTGTCGTCGTGGCCATTATAACCTTAGCTCCGAAAACTTCCCGTAGTACCCAATCTAGTTCGTCGATTATCACAGGTCTTGTTCCGTAGATAGGATTTCTACGATAGACTTTCTCGAAATATTCCCTAGCTGGATATACCTCAACTGGAAATTTCATCTCATCAGCATGTCTTCGCGTCATTCTGGCAACATCACCTGTAGGAACAACTAGAACACTTCTGGTTGCGCTAGCAAGTTTTATAGCTTCAGTTGTTTTTCCAGATACTCTTGAATCAGATATTATAATCAACTTTTTCTCCCTCCTTAGTAATCATTATTTTTCCAAATAAAAAACCGCCCTATCGTTCTAAATAGTGCGGTTATATTTTCTGTTATTTTTAATTAATATACGCCGGGACTTTTTTCTTGAATAAAATTATAATTACACTTCCTTATTTAATGCATGGTTTATTTCATCACTACATGAAGTGTTTTGAGTTGAAGCTATGATTGATGCTACTGCGCAGCCAATACCCAGCGACAAAGTGGACACAACGATCTCACCTTGAGTTTTCCCGCCGGCCACCAGATCCAGCTCAGCATCAGATAATTCACCTTCCTTTGATTCTGCCAGCCCTTTGAAAAAATCCTGCATTTCATCCAGCGTTACATCATATCCGTTTTCTTTGGCAAAGGCGACCAGCTTTTCTTTTGTTTCTGCCTCTCCATCAACCTCCGCATCCTTCATGATCTCTGAGAATTTTGCTTGCAGCGTGCTATCCGCCGCTACCTTCTCGTATAGTTCTTTCATCTTTGACATGAATTTTACTCCTTTCATACTAACGATTACCGATTTTTTGTGTATAAATTATACCATATTTTTCTATACGATTCAAACTTCAAAGTATTACTTAATTAAAGAAGAATATCCAACAGGATCATTTCTTTGTCAATTTTTTAACCGCACTATTCAGTTTTCAAGGTACATTTTACTTTTATTTTTCAAACTTAGTTAGAATTAATCTCTGATGTCATTGCCATTCTCATACTCAGACAAGAAGACAATGTATCTATTGCACAGCTCAGTCCTTTCCGTCCAAATGACTGATTCAAAATCTTTTGACGATGGATATAGAGTAATAAACATATTCGTTATTTCTAGATGTGCTAAGGCTTCATTTTTGCATATGGCCAGATGATCTATGTCGGTGTTCGTAACGGTTTTGTTTAATATTTGATCCATCGTTAAAAATGGATTTCGAGTACCGCCATGCATTACTTTTTCTGAATATTCCTTGTCTAAATCCATGTATCATTCCTCCTGACTTAGCTTAGATACTTTTCTCAAATACAATCCAGTGCGTTTTATTGCGCTTATTCCCAAACAACGGTTTGTATTCATTCAATTTTAAAATATCTTTCAGTGGTATTTGTTCCTCATTCCATTTAAAAATCAGCGTTCCGTGAGGCTCCAGCACTCTCATGCATTCAGAAAATCCTTTTCTGATATCGTCTGGCCAATCCTCTCCAAGTTTGCCGTACTTTTTAGCCATCCAAGCGGTTTCTCCGGCTGTTTTCAAATGTGGAGGATCAAATACCACCATCTTAAAAGATTCGTCTGAAAACGGTATGTTTCGGAAATCTCCAACAACGTCAGGATGAATATGTAACTCTCGTCCATCGCATAAAACATCGTCATATTCTCGGATATCCATATAGATCGTGCTCTTGTTCTGCTTATCAAACCAAAACATTCGGCTACCGCAGCATACATCAAGAATTGTCTTCATGCGTTCTCCTTTCTGGATACCTATCTTGGATTATGTTTCTGAATTTCTTTCAGATAACTGCATTTTACGAACTGCGATTATATCACTCAGGTCGGCTTCCATAAGGGCTCCGTTTATGCCATGAAGACTATCAGGATGATAGTTCTCATATATCCTGATAGCCTTTCCACCTTTACCAATCGCCCATTGCTCCGATTCAGGAAGATGATCATTTCTGCAAGCAACCGCTTCACCAAGACTTCTAAATGGTTTATAACAAACAGGACACCGATACCATGTTTCAAGATGTGCCATTATTAAACCTCCAACTCATTATATTTTTCCATACGATTCTTTCCCGCTGACTTTGCTGCACATGAGCTGCACAGATCCGGTTCCTCCCAACTGCACCCGCCCTCACAGGCATTATCCTGAGTGCATCCACATACGCGGCAGATTTGCTCTGACCTGGCCCGCTCCCGGAAATACCGCTGCCAGCATTCAGGCCCTTTATATCCGCATATCGTCTTTGCGCATTCAGGCCATCCCGCCCAGTTTTCAGGAAAAAAGCAGAATGGGCAATTAGAATAATCGTCTACCATACGGCTTGCCAGTGCGAGAGCTCGCTGAAGGCGGTCAGCTGTATCAAGTACGACTCCCACAGCCTGAGCCACTGATGGCTCAAGCTGGGTATTGTATAAAGTTTCTCTAGCGGTTTTATAATTCATAAGGCTTTTGACCTTTCTATTTAAACAATGATTTCTATCCCAAGTTCTTCGGTTACACTCTGGTACTTCTTATTTTTGCAGTAGCTTTCTGTCATGGCCCACGTCGCATGATTTGCAAATGTCTGGATCACTCTCTGTTTCCGTGGAATTCTCCGAACCTCACAGGCATAGAAGGTGCCGTCTTCCATGTTATTGATCGCGCTATGCCGCAGACTGTGAGGCGTGAAATGGATTTTCTCCCCCTCAATTTCAGAAAGGATCTTACTCATTCGGTTACACCAGCTGTTCGGAGATCCTTTTTTCCGCTGCCGTCCGCCGAAGGCTGCCCACAGGCTGGGGTTATCATCATCTCCCCTCTGTTTCAGCCACAGTCCGACGGCTTGAACGGTGCGTCTGTCATAAAACAGCGGGCTCTTCACCGGATCTCCTTTCTTATGGACATAATTGGTGTTTCTCCGGCTGGGATCTGAAAATCCTTTCTTCTCGACCTGCATGATTTCAGCCCGACGAGCGGTGCTATCGTACGAGAGGGCGAGGTAAGCGGCCATCTGGTATTCTTCTCTCCGGAGCAGCTCCTCGTATAGCGAGGTTATCTGGTCATCATCAAGGAAGATGATCTCTCTTACTCGCTCTATCTTTGTTCCTTTCAGTTTCCGGCACACATTCTGTTTATACTCCACGTGGTCCGCATCTTCAGCAAATTCCATGAGGCACTTGACCGAACTCAGATAATGGTTATGGCTTGCCGTACTGACACGCTCTCCGATATATAGGCAGTACATCTGGAATTCCAGTTTCGTAAGCTCAAGGGCACTTCTGTTGTCCAAGTTGTCAAGGATATATACGAAAAACCGCTTGATATTACCGACATAGGTTTCAATCGTTGTCTGCGGCTTTCTGTCTACCTTCAGCTGAAACAGGTAATTCTCCAGTAATCTTTTATTATCAGGGTTCACTTTAGCCCACTTTTCAGGGGTTACATATCTTGTCATCTTTCCTCTCCGTTTCCGAGATTCAGATGTGCGCATATATTAAAAAAGATGTTACGTGATATTAATCTCTATCCCTTGTTGTAAAAATTGCTTCAACCTTGAATCTCTTCGATTTCAGATCAATGGTTGATTTCTTTTCACGGTCTGCTATAATGTAGGCAAGTCATATTTCAAGTGGCTTTGGGCTTAAAACCTAATCGAAGACGGTGAGTCGCAATCGCCGTCTTCTTTTATTTCCTTTCAAATCTCCACTCTCCTTTCACGAATTTCGTCCATTGTCCTCAGGACTTTTCTGGAATACCAAGTACTTTCCTGACCGGCCTCCATACGCTCACGGGCCGCCACACCCCCCAGATTGTAAACCATCAGAACCGCGTTCGGATCGGTGCAGTTCTGCCGAATTCCCCACAGCCAGAAGATCCCGGCTTCAATGTTCTGCTCATTGTTCAAAATGTTTGTTATTCCAAGTGAATCCATTAAATAATCCATGTTCCCACCGTTGATCTGCATGAGACCATAATCTCCAGTATCGCTGATCAGATCCGGTTGATAATTACTTTCTGTCTGGATAATGGCGTACACCATCACCGGGTCAACATCCCACTCCAAACATCGTTCATATGTAAATCGTTGCAGTTCTTCCGAAAGCGGGATATCATAGAGTAGATACTCCGGTTCAATCGGTACCGCCGGCGCCGCGGCGGAATATGCTTTCTCCGGGAGTGTTTCCAATTCCATGTTGCACTCTTTATCAATAGACTTTAAACAACCGACGGATACCACAGCCGCAATCAGCGCCGCGACAATCATTAATCTACGGCAATACATCCGGCGCCTGCGCGGAGACAACTCCTCAAAGGCAAACCTGAAACCCTTCCGGCACTCTCGTTCGAACAATACCTTCCACCTCCTTCAGATCCGGAGCGTACCGTTTACCAATCAATGCGGCATCATACTCCTTTTTATATTCATCCCGGTTGTACTCCCATCGTGCCGCTAGATCATATAGCCGATTCATACGATATGAGTAAATCATTTCCTGCGCTGCCTCAATGTCCTTCTGTATTTCTATGACTGGACGCGACTTAGGCTTATTTCTCTTTCGATATTCTCTTATCCTTGAGATGCTATCCTCGATCCGATCAGCATAACTCTCAGGCCCTTTTTCTCTGGCTTCCTTCAGCATCTTTTCCAGAGACTTAATCGCAGCCTCCGCATCCTGCTTGCTGACAGGCTTGCCATCAGCCATGACCTCAAATATTTTCAAATTAGACATATGGGGTCCTCCTTCGTTTTAAGAGCGATTTGTTAAGGGCAAATCGTTTCTTTCTTTTTTCAGAAGTTCAATCATTCTATCAAAATATCTTACATACCTACGGCGCTCGCAGTTAAATAGCAACCTCTTCTTCTCCCGATTAAGCTCATCCAAGACTTCTCCGTAAGTCTCACAACCATCCTTCATCATCTCAAGCGCCTTCTCCAAGACTTCCAACTCGTTTTCCTCACACATGTCAAACATATCCATTATTTTTTTCTCTGCACATACCATATCGCATCACGCTCCTTTCCGCTCACCAATCCGTTTATTATAGCCACAGTTATAGACAATTCGACTATCTAAGTACAAATGCAGCAGCAATAAATGCCCCAACTAGTTATCCGGTTGCCCGGCTTTCATTTACAATCTTCTTTGCAATGTCCACAACCATGTATTTCTTTTCGGTACCCATCTGCAAATACTCAAGTCCTTCCAGAAACGGCTGCACCCTATTTCTTGATCGTCCCATATACTTCGCTACCTCTGTGACATTCAGCATAGCTGCTCCATTAAACTGGCTCTTGATATCTTGAACAATTTCACGCTTGTCCATTGTAAGCATCATAGTCCCTCCTTCCTGTTTACACCCTTCAGCAAAAATGATAATATTTTGGCGAAAGGATGGTGATTTGATGAAATTAAATCCTGATTGTATAAGGGACATCCTGTTTCTTGTAGAAGAGACTTGCGACTATGACAATTATCTTGATTGTCCCGAAGAGATCCCCGAACTACTTACTGAAAAATACACGTTGAATCAGTTTTACTATCATGTCAAGCAATGCGAGTTATCTGGATTAATTAGAGGTGTTCACTGGAATATAACTGGTAGCTGCTCCATACGGGATCTTACTCCCTATGGGCACCAGCTCCTTGCTGATATTCGTTCTGAGACAAACTGGAATAAAACAAAAGAAATCGCTCAGAAGGTTGGCTCCACTTCACTCGATGCCATCAGTAAGATTGCCTCTGACGTCATCGCTTCCCTTATCAAATCCCAATTCTAAATCCCGTACATATAGTTTTAAGCTAAGCTCTGTTTGATTCTCAACAGAGCTTTTTAGTTCGTATCCAATGACTCCCTGCAGTAAAAACCCATCCAACTCTATCCAAGTGACTTTACCTTTTGATTTAATTGATACACTATGCATTTATTCCTCACCCTCCCTGTCCCTGATAATCGCTTAGAAATAGCGGCATCATTAAAGAGCTTGTTCCAATCCTAGAGCTTTAAAATATAATCAATTAAATCTTCCGATGTACCAAGCGAATCGCCATTCTTAATAGTTTTAGGCGGTTCGTTTTTTAATTGAACTTCATTCCATAACTTCATTATTACTGCCGCTTGTTTTTGATTTTGAAGTTCTAGTTTGTTAAACCTTTTGATGATGTTTAACCGGTCCCATACTCGCCTCTGTTTTTTAAGTGATCCGCAATTCCTACATTGTCTTGCCTCAGGCTTCAATTCATGGCCGCAAACTACGCATCTCATTTCTATCACTCCCCTTACTCAAGCGATCTATCAACTGTAATAATTCCTTCAAACGTAATTCAGCCTCATCCACTGTTTCTGATCTTTTAATCATTCTTCACCCTCCCTATCCCGCCTTTGGCTCTTTTGGCTCGTCTTGATTGTCGTCCGCGTAGTTAATAATTTCGTCAGGAGTCCGGTTTAATGCCTTGCAAATTTGAGGTAAGTAATCGACCATGAAGGTCTTCTTTCCATTTAGCAACGCATTAAATTGTTTCCTATCCATTCCAGCTTTGTCTGCAACAACATATTGCTTCAATCCTTCATTTTTAATGATCTTCTTAATTTTTTCGGAAACTGTCATTGTGTTTACCTCCTCTTTTTATCAATTTTCTTGTGCTTGGCTTGATTATAAACCCAAGATTATTGGGTGTCAATAAGAAATTATCAATATTCTTGGGATTTATCAGTGATTAAATCATGAAAATTATCTTGACATCCCAAGATTTTTAGATATTATATTAATTAAGATACATAGAGGGAGATGTAAGAAAAAATGGGAATTGCTGAACAGTTGAAGGATGCGAGAAAACGTGCAGGAATGACACAAAAAGATGTTGAAGAAAAAACCAATGCCCAGGTGAAGGCAAATACCGTATCAAACTGGGAGCAAGGTGTAAGTCGACCTGATGTAGATAGTGTTGCTTTATTGTGTAAACTTTATGGAGTAAACCCGAATGACTTATTTGAATGGGAAACCAATAGAAGTGATGACAAAAACGAGCTCACTGAATATCTGGACGAGCTCCACAAAAGGCCTGAAATGAAAATGCTTTTTAAAGTTGCAAAAAAAGCCAGCAAGGAAGATGTCGAAAAGGCCGTCAAGATCATAGAGATGTTTAAGAAAGACTCCTTGGGTGATGATGATATATAGATCCGTTATTGATGCAGCACACATTACATAAAAAGGGGATTGATTAGGTGGATTCAATGATAATCAGGAAGATAGACCTTCCGATCGGGGTGGATGGGATCACTGTCTTGGATGAAAACGGAGATTACAATGTTTACCTGAACGATAAGCTTTCTTATGATGCTCAGGCAGAGGCCTTCCGGCATGAAGTGGAACACATCAAACAGGGACATTTTTATAGATGGGAAGATATTGCATTACTTGAAGATCAAGTAGACTATGGCGTTGTATAATATTCATGTTCAATGTATATTTATTTATTTTATTAACGTTTATTCCACTTTTAAGTAACTTATTTCCCCTCAACACACTTTTATTTCACTTTGCTATGAATAAATATTATTGACACATCTTCAATTACGTGGTAAAATCGGAGTATAAATTGTATCAGATATCGATATGATACATATACTAATTTGGAACGTACTCCGGTGACCTTCGGGCCCGGGGTCTTTTTTTTAGGAGATACTATGTCAGAAAAAGAATTTAAAACCTATGACGAACAACTTAATATATTAGGAGATCGGGGAATTACTCTTTCACCTTACTCTGAGCGAAAGAAGGCCAAGCAGATAATACAAAGAGAAGGGTATTACAAATTAATAAATGGTTATAAAGAGCTTTTTCTCTCTGAAAAGAAACCTAATGAGAAATACCTCCCAGGCACTACAGTAGGGGAAATATATGCTCTATACAGTTTTGATCGAGAATTAAGAGAAATATTTCTGCGATACATCCTTCATGTCGAGACTAACATCAAAAGCCTGATATCTTATAGAATCTCCGAAAACTATGGTCACGAGAATTTTTTAAGATATAGTAACTTTAACACTGCCATGAAGGATGCCGACAGACAAATATCCGCCGTACTTGCAGATATCCAAAGGCAAATTTCATCAAATACTTCCGACCCGTGCATTAAACACTATCTGCAAAATTACGGCTATATACCAATGTGGGTTTTAAATAATATCCTGACTTTCGGAACAATCAGTAAATTTTATAGTATTATGAAGACCGAAGACAGACAGTCGATTTCTAGAGTGTTTAAAATTTTAGATAATTACCTTGAAAACTTCTTATACTACCTGTCCATTGTACGAAATTTCAGTGCACATGGTAATCGATTATATTGCTTAAGAACAACAAAACCCCTTACAAATACCCCCATACATAAAAACCTTTCAATTGAAACCTATCAAAGTGAATACTTGAACGGAAAAAGGGATTTATTTGCTTCTGTTATTGCTTTGAGATATTTAATTTCTGTCAATGAATTTAACCGTCTTATAGCTGAGTTATCAGATGTAATAAATAGGCTCTCACGAAGGCTAAACGTCATTGAAATAAACAAAGTACTATCTTCTATGGGTTTCCCGCCCAGTTGGAAAGATATACTGAAAAAAGGAATAAAATAAAAACAAACGCCCCGGCGGCAACCGGAGCGAATGTTATAAATCGGGCTGTAATCGTACAACCTTCATCAGTAATTGAATTGTACCATTACAGCCTGAGAAAATCAAGTCTCGGGCATTTTTATGCCCAGAATCAGGAGGATGGTACATATGACAAAAGAAAAGGAATCTAAAAAGCAGCCCGGATCAGACGGTTATTACCGTGAGGATATTTTCTTTGAAGGAAAGCAATATCCGGTCAGGGCTAAAAGTGAAAAAGAGCTATACAAGAAGGTTGCCCTAAAAATGAAAGCTTTGGAAGATGGAACATTGGTCATGCGCAACACAACAACAGTAAAGCGTTGGTCAGAAGAGTTTCTTAAAACTTATAAAAAAGAATCTGTTAGTAATGCTACATATAAAAATATTGAAGCAATTTTTAATAATCACATATTACCGATCATCGGGTCAATGAGGCTCAAAGAGGTAAAACCGATCCACCTTCAGAAGATCCTAAACTCACAGGTTGGATTTAGTAAATCTCATATTCAAAAAGTTAATCAGTTGATTTGCCAATTGTTTCTTATGGCCAAAAAGAATAAATTAATTGCAGTGAATCCTACAGAAGATCTTATTCTCCCCAAAGCTACCGATGGTACCAATAGGCCTATAACCGATCATGAAAGGAAATGTATCTTAAAACTTGCTGAGAAACATCGCGCCGGGTTGTGGGTCTTAACGATACTTTATTGTGGGCTAAGGCCGCAGGAGACAATCCCGCTTCAGGGATGCAATATAGATTATAAAAAAGGGGCACTGAGAATTTACCAGGCACTTGAAGCCGGCACAAACGATAGTATCGGCAATACCAAATCGCCTGCCGGTGTCCGTATAGTTCCTATCCCCAAAGTGCTACTGGATAAATTCAAAGAAGCCAACATTGAGGCATTCGACTATATTTTCACCCAGGTTACAACCGGCAAACGACTTACGAAAAGCTCAATGTATGCGATGTGGCATAATTTCAAACGAGAGCTTGATATCATGATGGGCGCCCAGGTGTATAGAAATCAGATCATCGTTCATGCTGTCGCTGATGACCTCGATCCCTATTGCCTAAGGCATACTTTCTGCACAGATCTGCAAGCTGCTGGAGTTCCGATCAATGTCGCCAAGGAGTTCATGGGCCACAGTGACATTGCATTGACTTCGAAAATTTATACGCATCATTCCGAAGCGGCTTTTCAGAATGCAGCAAATTCAATAAATAATTTTCATAATCCAAAGCCGAAATTATCACATAAGAAGCTCAGGAGAATAAACATTGTTTAGCCATAAAATACTATCGGGCACAGACTATTTAAAATCTATAAGAAACGGCCTTGTCCTTTATCCAATAAGGTTTATTTCTTTTTAATTTCAACTTCCCACATACCGATAGTACCACTTTGGTAAAAATCAGCAGTACCAGAATAATCAGCTATTTTATCACATTCATAATTCAGCGCACCTACAGATATACAACATTTCGCTGGGCAATTTGAATACTTATCTGCAGCAGCAAACAGAATGGCTCCTTTATCTACTGCTTCTTCTATTTCTTTTTTTAGTTTGCAGTTTTGGCTGCATTCCTTTTTTTGGCCTAAAGATAAATTAATGAATTTCACTTTATTTTCAACTGCCCATTTAATACCCTTGATAATATGTTTTTCAAAACCTGTCCTATGTTTATTTAAAACTTTAGCTATGTATAAATCGGCCCCTGGAGCTGTCATCGATGCAATAAGTGTTACAATTGTTCCATGACCACTTAAATCTTCAACGCCCTCACCCGTAAAATCTATTGATTTAATTATTTTTCCTTCAAGAAGCGGATGGTTAGTCATTATTCCTGTATCTAAGATTGCATATTTCATTCCTTTTCCCACATATCCTGCTTCGTGCCAGGATTTTATATTAGAGATCTTATCTTGATATGGATTAACAGGAATTATATATCTGCCAGTTTCTTTATTATAAACTGTATCTAAAGTTATATTGTCACAACCTAAAGCATAAAATGTTATTTCCTCATCAACAGACATTATTTCTTCAACTCCTTAATAATATTTACTGCATCTTCGCCGTTATAACCTTGGATTTTTATTTTTTTGTTTTTTTGATCTATCTCGATACTTTTATTGTTCTCCTTTGCAAAATTTGAAAAAAATAGAGATAAGATTTCGACAATATCTATATTACACTCTAAGCCAAGCTGTATAGTCAATAAAACTGCAGGTATGCAATTGGGGTCGGTTATACTGAAACCTCTAAAGTTATTAGACTCAATGCTGTATTCAATAATATCAACCTTATTGCCAGACATATATGATTCAAAGCTGCTATCGATATATTTCATTAACTCATTTAATTTATCATCTGTTTCAATAGTAAACTCCATATAATCCTCCTAATAATAATTAAAGAACCTAAATCGACAATTTTTTATTAATTTACATATTACACCTATTTAACCAGTTATTCAATTAATAAGCAAATAGTATGCGTATTTTTAAATATATTAATTAAATCGCAGTACGTCATTATGTACGTCACTAGTTTATGATATGGCCTGCATCCGTTGAAATTAAAGGCTTTTACGCCTGTAATCTTAATCTTCCCAAGCTGGATACGAGGGTTCGATTCCCTTCACCCGCTCCAATAATATAAAAGGGAATCGAACCCGAAAGGGCGCTTTCGTTGGAAGAAAGTCCAGTGGACTTTCGCCCAGAAAGCGGTCCAAGCCTGCTGAAGAGGCAGGCGCAGGACGGCGGATGCGAGCGTCAGCGCTGCAGCTGCTAATTCCCTTCACCCGCTCCAAAAACATTAAGAAGGCATCCCTATGGGATGCTTTTTATGTTATCTAATAAAAGGGAATCGAACTGAAAAATTGCTTCCAATCATAGATTGGGCAATTCCAAGCGTTATTTTCATAACTTAATGCAATAGATGCAACATTTTGCCCCTATTCTACGTCAAAAAGTACGTCAGTAAAATGCAACACCCAATGATACTTTAAAAAAGTTTATTCTGTTTTAGTTTTAAATGCATGGGTAACATTTTCTTAGGGGGTACAGTAAGATGAAAAAACAAAAATTTTATGCATTACTAATGAGGACGTTAAGTAGAATAACCAAAATTGAACAGTCAAATGAGGATATTATTATTAATTCTCAAAAAACTTATGATGATATTCAATTTAATATTCTAAAATACATAGAAGAGCCATTTTAAAAGTGCTCTTCTATGTATTAATATAAAGTTATTGAAAATGAAAGGGGCTTTGTTGAATTTAACCCTTATTTTGTAAAAATCAATGATATGAAATTCTATTTTCTGTCCATTATAATAGTATCAGAGTATTAAAGTCTAAGGTAAACTGGTAACTCATATTTAAAGAAAGAATAAATTACATTTTTTTATAATGTCTTTATTATTTCTTCACAAAAAGGGGTATATTTAATTCTAAGGGGGTGTTTTAAGTGATTAAGAAACTTAAGATTGATGCCGGGGGGGTCTTCTCGGTATTTACCGTTATTTTAATAGCGGTTCTATTTACAATGAAAGCTTTTTATGGTTTAAGCTGATTTAAGGAAAGCGTCCAAACTTTGGACGTTTTTTTATAGGGATTAAGTTTACTGCTCATATTAAGCTACCAGTACTTAGTTTCTGCTCTTGATCTTAGTCCTCTTCATCAGCCATAGCTTCTTCTTTCGTTCTATGAATCGTACCTTTTGGATGTTGAGGTGGCGCATAAATCGAATATAATTTTAATGGTTTGTTCCCTGTATTGATGAGATTATGCCATGTACCTGCCGGAATAATAATGGCAAAGTCATCTGAAACCTCCTCCTGGTAATTCATTTGATCTCTTTGATAGCCCATTTTAACCATCCCGTTTCCCTCTTCGACTCGTATAAATTGATCTAGATTTGGGTGAATTTCCTGACCAATATCGCCTCCTGGCGGAATGCTCATTAAGGTAAGCTGTAAATACTCACCTGTCCATAATGCAGTACGATAATTGTCATTTAGCATTGTCAGTTCATCAATGTTAAAGACAATCGGCCTTGGACCATAATCGGTCAAAGCGTTTCTATTCTCGCTTTGATGCTCAGATTTGTTCACATTATTTGGTCTATTTCGATCCATTGATATCATTCCTTTCAAAAATTATTTATATAGATATCATATTCTTTATATACGCATCTTGTGTGTTTTATCTATTTATGTTTTCTACCAAAGTATATTGACCAGACTGCGGTAAGCAAGGTTCGTATCAATCGGGCACCGTGTTGCCATCCGGCTGTATTGCCAGACCCAAACGTTACCTCCACAGTCAGGTGCTTTTGGCACATACTCCGGAACATATAGGGGCCCGCTTGGTTCCGTCTCAGGCTCCGCGCTCCAAAGAATATTAAGTAATCTTACTTTTTTATCTTCTTTTACTGCATTGCAAAACGCTTTATTAAAATCGCCCGTCACCGGATCATTGTAAATACCGCTTTTATATCCGCCTGCGACCATTGCTTCCGTCCAGCCCTGTATCCATTCTTCATCAATGCGAAAAAACCGTTCAATATTTGCAAATATTGGTGTATCCTTTGGTATACCGATATCTTGCGCATGGTATGCGGCAGTATCAGCAGCCGTCCTGCCCTGCATATACCCTATTGCCTCCCATATGGAATTATAGATAGGCAGTATTTTTATTCCTTTACTATGGATCAATGAAATCTCCTGTTTTGTCAACCCTTCCGAAACTCCGGGAACTCTAACAAGATATCTGCCCCAAAATCTGGGATAACCAAAATAAAAAAGAACACATTGAAATAAGTCTTCCGTAACATCCTCAGCCGAGTCAACTCCCCATTCATAAATTGACAATAAAAACCCCCCTCTATATCGCTCCTTTCTCCATTTTCCAAGCAGGTCAATGACAACGGAAATCATAATGCTCAAAGAGTCTTATGCAATTTCTATGCAGACGGATGAAAAAAAGAACTTTTCAAAGCAGAGTAAACGAAAAAATCGCATAAAATATGCCCCCCTTGTAGTAAACAGTTTTTATTGTTTTAACTGTCTACGATAAGGGGAGCATATCAATCCGGTCATCTGTGGCTCATCTTTTTATTTAATATAACTTTTAGGATCAATTGAAACTCCGTCTTTTAATACTTCAAAATGTAAATGAGGAGATTCTAAACTCTCAAATAATGCCGAACTTCCAACTCCACTGATAGGCTGGCCTTTTTTCACAACATCGCCTTCGCCGATCATCTTTGTCGTGCTTAAATTTGAATATTTTGTAACTATGCCGTTCCCATGAGAAATTTCTATTGTTATTCCAAGCTTATCGTCATTATATACTTTCGTTATTGTACCATCGCCCGCAGCAAGTACTTGAGTATCCGCAGGGGCTTCAATATCGACTCCGGTATGAATAATATACTGGTCTAAGGTTGGGGAATAAATCGGTACATCCTTGGAAAATTCTTTAGTAATTCTCCCCTCCACAGGAACTGTAAACGATGTGGCCTTTTTTTCAGGCACTGCCGGACTTTCCTCCGGAACCGGTTTTTGGGCTGTACTGTCAACGGTTGGCACCGGCTTTACTACATCCTTATCACCTTCATCAATCACTTTATCTTCCTGAGCAATATTAAGATTATCGTCATCATCAAGATCAAGCTGATCAAAATTGGATTTCATCGTAAAGATCGATGCAATCGCAACTACACAAAAACAGAGAACAAGTGCAACGGCAACTTTATCATTTGGTTTTTTATTATTCAATCGCATGTAAAACACCTCCAAAAGTATTATTTCCTTCTTTCTTGGAATTCATACTTTCATAGGTTTGTCTGATGACGATTTTTATTGCTGTTTTAACTTTATTATTTTTTTACTTCATTATATTACAAAAAAAACAAGATAATAAGAGGGGTCAGCACCGCCGTCATAACTCCGGCAACTGCCATCGCGAGGCTGCTCATAGAACCTTCAACTTCACCTTCTTTAAAAGCTCGAGCCGTTCCGATGGCATGACTCATTGTGCCAAGTGCAATTCCCCTCGCCACCTCGTTTTTAATTCGCATCAGATTAAGCAGCTCCGGCCCAAAAATGCCTCCAGCGATTCCTGTGACAACAACAAGAGAAACTGTCAAAGAAGGAATGCCACCGACGATTTTTGAAATTTCAATTGCAATAGGGTTTGTCGCACTTTTGGGCAGCATCGAGATAATAATATCGTTCTCAGTTCCAAGCAGTTTACCAATAATGGCAAGTACGCCCATCGTTACCAACGTCCCCGATATGATTCCTGCTAAAATCGGCAGTGCATGCCGCTTTAAAATAGTTAGATTTCGATAGAGCGGCACAGCCAACACGACTGCTGTAAGCGGCAAAATATAATTCAGAACTGCATTCTGCTCATAATAAGTATCATAGGGAATTTTTGTAAAGGTAAGGAACACTATAATCATGATTGCAGACGTCAAAATTGGCTGAAGAACGGTCAAGTTCGTTTTATTGAATATAGCTTGTCCGATCATATAACAGCCGATTGTCAAAAGCATTCCAGAAATGGGGTTTGCCTGAAATATGTCATGAAACATTTGCATCACCATGATCAACTCTTTCTGCAGTCTGCGCTTTCTTCTCACTTCGTTTAATCAGCAATTCCGTAACTTTCGCGGCGGTAAAAAAACCGAGAATGATACTGATGACAAGAGGAATAATAATGTATATAAACTGCTCCTTGATCAAACCAAAACATTGCATGAATCCAACTGAAGGTACAACGAAAAAAACTGCTAAATACTTAATTATAAAATAACTAATCTGCTCTACTTGCTGTACCTTTATCAAACCCAGGCAGAGTGCCCCAAACAGAATTGCAAAGCCAACTACATTGGACGGTAACGGAAGATGCAAGCCCAACGTTATCAAATATCCCAGGAAAAGAGAAGCTAAAATAAAAAAAAGCTGTTTAATCATCATGTTCTACTCCCAATTAACTACAAACTGATTTTATTCTATCATAAAAAACATTGCCTGTGTTAAAGTTTTATATTATAATACTCCTATTATACATAATTAAGGTAGGTGATAATTAAGATGTCGAATTACAAAATGGCCGAAGCGAATAATAGGGTCATTCCCGTCGAAGATAAGATATTCGGAATCAGTCAAAAAGCAAAAGAAATGATCGCGAAAGTCGGCCCTGATAAGGTGGTCAACGCAACCATAGGCTCCCTTCTCGATGATGACGGAAAACTGGTCATCCTTTCCTCTGTGGTTGAAGTGCTCAAAAACTTAACCCCGGTTGACTATGCAGATTATGCTCCTATCGCGGGAACCCCAGATTTCATCAAGGCGATTAAAAAAGCTGCTTTTGGCAGCTATGTGCCGAAAGCATATACAGAAGCAGTCGCAACTCCCGGTGGTACCGGAGCGATCCGAAATACAATACAAAATTATTCCAAGCCGGGTGATCAGGTTCTGACCTCAGATTGGTACTGGAGCCCATACAGTACCATCGCGCAGGATATTCAAAGAAGCATCACGACTTATACTTTGTTTGATGCAGAAGGCAAATTCAATGCAGCTTCCTTTGAAAGCAAGGTAAAGGAACTCCTTTCCAAGCAGAACGGTCTGGTCATTATACTCAATACTCCGGCACACAATCCAACCGGTTATAGCTTCACGCTTGATGATTGGAACAGAATCATCAGTATCGTTAAAGAGGCTGTAGCAGACGGTACTAAGAAAATCACGTTGCTTGTTGATGTTGCTTATCTCGATTATGCAGGTAATGAGGAAGAATACAGAAAGTTTTTCCCTCTTCTTGAAGATATGCCCGCCAACATTCTCGTTGTAGTTGCATACAGCCTGTCAAAAAGCTGCACGATGTACGGAATGAGAAGCGGCGCAATGATCTGTATGACGCCAGAGAAAGAAATCGCAGACGAATTTAAAGCAGTATGCTCGTTCTCTTCCAGGGGAACATGGTCAAACTGCAACAGAGCTGCTATGGCGACTCTATCCAATATTTATGCAGACGATCAGCTCCTTTCAAAAGTCACATCAGAACGACAGGGATACTGCAAAATGCTGGTACAAAGAGGGAAAGCTTTCCAAAGGGCTGCGGATGAAGCCGGCCTTCAGATTGTGCCCTTTGATGCCGGATTCTTCGTTTCGATACCATGTGATAATCCCGACGCTGTCGGACAGGAACTTCAAAAGGAAGGAATTTTTGCGGTTCCTCTCGCGAAGGGACTTCGGGTGTCTGTTGCTTCCATATCTGAAGAGAGCTGCAAAAAGCTTCCTCCAATCATTCTAAAGGCGATAAAAAAAATCAACGGATAAATGCAGCGGCTTCTACAAAAGTCAGGGCTTATCTAATATTAAAGGAACGTTCGTTATAGAAAAAAGTACCGGTAGAGGAATTCTATCGGTACTTTTTTCATTGCACTTTGTTCGTAATCCATGACTGAATTTTTTAAATTCGTACTTTGCAATAATTGATTTTCATTCCAACGGAGCGAAACTTATCCTCATACTCTGTTGTGACCAGCCTTGCATCAAGGGAGGTGCTATGGAGATCTCGCGTTGATTCCAAAAGCTCAAGCCCATTCTGCTGAAACTCGTTTTCTGCGAATAGAAAAAGGTCGTCATTGTCTGTCTTAAATTCAATGTAATGATCTTTTTTTAATATCTTACGGTATCCTTCCAGATAGCTTCCGTGGGTCAGCCTGCGCTTTGCATGACGGTCTTTGGGCCAGGGATCGCTGAAGTTCAGATAGATTCCTGACAATTCATCCTCTTCAAAATATACGCTTGCATCTCTTACATATTCTTTTGTAAAATAGATGTTTCGCAAACCCATCTTCGCCGCCTTCTCAAGCGCTCTAAGAATGATGCTTCCGCTGCCTTCAAAGGCGATATAGTTACGATCCGGGTTTTGTTCCGCCAGGGTCAAAATAAACTTACCCTTCCCGCATCCAAACTCTACATAGATCCCATTCTCGTTTTGAAATACGTCTTTCCATTTGCCTTTCTTTTCTTCAGGATGGTCTATCGTATATTGGCGATACTCCGCCAGCCGTTCCTCTTCATTCTTAACTTTCCTTTGTCTCATGTATGATCTTATCCTTTATTTTATATTGTAATTTCATTTTCATTGACGGTTAGCTGTAAATTTCCACCGTCTCTCCGAGTTCCGTTTGTTCCCAAATCCACCTTATATCATCGTCATTCAAAGCAATGCAGCCTGCGGTCCAGTCGCGGGAAGCCCCCATTCCATGGATACCTATTTTTCCTCCCAATGCAGTTCCCCAGCAGGGCCTCTTATTTTCACGAATTGCCTTCGTGATCTGGTCACATTCCTCAGGTGTCAGTAGTCCTTCTGCCAAACCACGTTCCGCATCCTGAATATTTGGGTAGCTGATTCCCAAAAAAAGAGTAAATTTACTTTTTGGATTTTTAGTACAAATATAGTAATTTCCCTCCGGAGTTCTTCCGTCTCCATCACGAAGCTTGTTTCCTGTTGGAGAAAAACCTAATGCGATTTGGAATCTTCTCTCCAATACTCCCTTCCTCCAAAATTCCAATTTTCTCTCTCTCTTGTAGATTCTGATCATACTCCCTTCCTCCATTCTTCCAGCTTTAGGGATAATCATTGAGGAACAAAGCAAGGGTTGAATTTTACGAGAACTCACTCTGCTTTGTCATTCGATGCTATTCGATCACAATCACAATCATATTTCCCGGAGTAAACCAGTCATATAGAAATTTCGCATGGGAGGTATAATTTCTGACACACTTATGGGAAAGAGGCACAGTACCCAATGTTCGTGAATATTCGACTTTACCAGGATCGATTCTTGCTCCGTCCTGAGCATACTTATAGTTAACCGGAACTCCGTGGACATAAGCCCCGCCGGCAAACCGTATGGTATAAGGGGCATATCCCTGAATCCTTGTTGTTCCATCTTTATAATAGTAAAAACGTTCCCTCTTCTCGATCCCGTAGTAGTACCCCAGAGGCGTTGGCTGATGGTAGTTTCCAGTCTTCCCTGTTGTGGCCAGTGTATAAGAAATGACCTTCCATTCCCGGCCCGTCTTTTCAAAAACAACCTCATTCTGATTGTTTCGATCGATAACAATCGCTTTTTCTATATTTACGACTGCAGACGGCATTACCACATATTTGTTTGGAACGAAAAAGACTGCTCCGTCCTTGATCTGCATCACTCTTGTAAATTCACTTCCAGTGGAGAGCACTCTGACCAGCGTTCCGTCACCCAAGTAACTAAATTTGCTCAAATCAGCAGGATTGGGATATCCCGGCGCACTCTGGCTCCGGCGGTTGCCGCTGCTGTCCATTTCGCCGCCCTGATACAGCGGCGCGTATCCCTTAAGATTATGATAATTATTGATATAGGTAAGCGGCCCTGCGGTGTATTCCTTTTCTGCTTTCATGATCGCCTGATACATTTTATCAAACTGAAATATCCGTTCTGTCACTACGTCCGCATTAACAAAACCAAACATCTGCTGACCTTTGGCCTGCCAGGTAACGTGATACCATTTTCCGTCTTTCATCACTGTTTCTATGTAATTCAGCTTTTCATCAACCGAGGCAGACCTGATAACCGGTTCCGTTAATGATGGTCCTGACCGTATGTTCACCGCATCATTTAGAACTACCAGATAAAGGTAGGTCAGCGGATATTGATTATACTTTAATTCAATAGCTACTTCAGGCTCTGTTATCTCGCTGGTAACGTCGGAAGGGTCTTCGCTTTTGACTGCCGAATCCGTTGGTTCTTTTGAACTGTCAACCATATCAGGTTGTAACGAATCCAAATTACCATTTGCATCCTTCGATGCCGAGGTATCTTCATGGCCGTTTACCGCTCCGGGGTCTAAAGAACCTGCCGCCTGATTGGCAGCTTCAGTGGTCCCGTTCATCCCGGGTCCGATAATGATCAGTAATAACAGGACAGAAAGCAGCGACATAACCATAATGGTCAGCCGAAGATGTTTCTGCATGATTTCCCCCTATGAATTTTATAAAACTCGCAATACCCTATGTGAGTTAGCTGATAACATTATATGAAAATTTGAATCGTATTATACTGTTCCCCAATGAGAGACAGGGGGAAACAATACAATAAAAGTATCAGTGAAGCTCAAAGATATTTTTATATTTTTTCATATATTTTAATAACGGATAGCCAATCGCATAGCAGGCGATCAACTCTCCTGCTGCAACCCATAAAATGCAGGCAATAAGCGGCATTGGCACCGAATAGGCATAATAGAGCATTCCACCAATCAAAACTCCGTTTGCAATAACAGGCGGAAGCGGGACAAGAATCGGACTTCTACGAAAAAAATAAGAGCAAATGGCTGCAATGAGTGTAGCGCTGCTCCCAATAACCATATCCAGTATGCCATACGGGCCTACCATATTAGATACAAGACAGCCAACGAATAGTCCAGGTATTGCCGCAGGTGTAAAAAAGGGCAAGATCGTCAATGCTTCCGATACACGAACCTGCATAACTCCATAACTTAACGGCATTAATAAAATGGTTAGAGCAGCGTATACGGCCGAGATAACCGCTGCCTGAAGTAAGAATTTTGTATTTTTCATATCCTATCCTCTCATAGCTTACCTTGTCCCGAAGTAACAGGATATGTCCAAGGAAAGCTACTATTTCCTAATCAGTTTATACAGCGGTAAAAAGAGCGAAAATGCTCTCAAACATTCCCTGAGCCTGTCCGATGATTAAAGCCAAATAAACAATCATAAGAAAACTAGCGATGCCATCTTTTTTTCTTAATTGCATTCCGTTCATTCGGGTCCGCTGGCTCCCGCCCCGGTAGCATCTTGCTTCCATCGCCATAGCAAGATCCTGAGCGATACGAAAAGCGCTGATAAACAGAGGAACCAGCAACGGAATCAAGCTCTTTGCCCGGTTCATGATGTTTCCGCTTTCAAAGTCTGCGCCACGGGCCATCTGAGCTTTCATGATCTTATCTGTCTCCTCCAGCAGCGTAGGGATAAAACGAAGTGCAATCGTCATCATCATTGCCAATTCATGGGCCGGCAGTCCAATCTTTTGCCATGGACTCAAAAGCTTCTCAATACCATCGGTGAGATTGATCGGTTTGGTTGTCAGGGTGAGCAATGAGGAGCCAATAATCAACAAGACAAGCCTCACACCCATAAACGTCGCATTGTATAACCCTTCCTTTGTTATGGTTAGAAATCCGAGAGAAACCAGAGGGGTTCCCTTTGTCATAAACATATTGATGGTAAAGGTAAAAACAATGATTAAAAAAATCGGTTTCAGCCCTTTTAATATAAATTTTAAGGGAACTTTAGAAACTCCTATAACTAATGCAAGGGTTATCAAAACGCTGATATATCCCCAGAAATCTTTGATTATAAACAAAGACACGATATAAACAAAAGTCCATATAATTTTAATTCTTGCGTCGAGCCTATGAATCCAGGAGCTGCCGGGATAATACTGCCCTAAAGTGATATCACGTATCATATGTGTCAATCATCCATTCATATTTATATTTATTTGTTCTTTAAAAGTTCATACAATATTTCTTCCGCTTCTTCAACGGTTAAAACGTCAGAAGGAACAGAAACCCCTCTGCTTTTTAAATCTCTCATCAGCGCTGAAGCCGGAGGAAGACCTAAGCCAAGCGATTCCAGCAGCTCTGCATTGCTAAAAACCTCTTTTGGAGTTCCAGTCAGAGCCAACTGTCCACGATCCATCACCAAAACCTTATCCGCAAGCCTTGCGATATCTCCCATATTATGAGATACAAGAATGATACTGTTTTCTTCGACGGTATGAATTTTCTCGATCATTTGCAGGATATCGGCATGCGCCTTTGGGTCCAAACCGGCAGTGGGCTCGTCAAGGATTAGAAGTTCGGGCTTCATCGCAATAACACCTGCAATCGCTACCCTTCTTTTTTGGCCTCCCGAGAGCTCAAAGGGAGATCGGTCTGCAATTTCCTCATAATCTAAACCAACCAACCCGATTGCTTCAACGACACGCCTGTCTGTCTCCTCCTGAGAAAGCCCAAGATTCAGCGGTCCAAAAGCAACATCTTTATGAACAGTCTCTTCAAAAAGCTGATATTCGGGATATTGAAACACCAGTCCAATTTTACGCCGAATATCCCTCATAGTAACATCCTTACCGGTAATATCTGTTCCATTAATAAGAATACTGCCTGATTTTGGCTTCAAAAGCCCGTTCAAATGCTGGATCAGAGTTGATTTACCTGAACCCGTATGTCCGATAATTCCAACAAACTCACTCTTCTCTATGACAAAGCTGACCTCATTTAAAGCCTTTGATTCATAAGGCATGCCTTCGCTGTAGGTGTGAGTCAGATTTTTTACTTCAATTTGCATGCGATAAAATCCACCATTTCTTCTGTACTGATGATTCCTTCCGGTATATCAATTCCCCGCCGCCTTAGGCGATATGCCAGTTCAACAGCGAAGGGAGCATCCAGGCTCATCCTCTTGATTTCTTCGGCATGTCCGAATACTTCTACAGGAGTTCCATCCAATTCAACTTTTCCCTGGTCCATAATAATTACACGGTCGGCTCGTGCAGCTTCATCCATAAAATGAGTAATCAGCAAAATTGTTATTCCTTCATCATGAAGTTTCTCAATGATTTCCATTACTTCTTCACGTCCATGGGGGTCCAGCATTGCCGTCGGCTCATCCAAAATGATACACTCCGGCCTCATTGCAATAACTCCCGCTATTGCAATTCTCTGCTTCTGGCCACCGGAGAGAAGATGAGGTGCCTTTTTTCTTTCCTGATACATATTTACAGCATAAAGAGATTCGTCAACCCGTCTTCTGATCTGGCCCGGCTCGATACCCAAATTTTCCGGACCAAATGCAACGTCATCCTCAACGATGGAAGAGACGAGCTGATTGTCGGGATTTTGAAAAACCATCCCGGCAGCCTGACGAATATCCCAGAGCTTATCTTCGTCCGCAGTATTATAGCCCTTCACATAAACCGCCCCGCCGCTCGGAAGCAGCAAGGCGTTAATATTTTTTGCCAATGTTGATTTTCCCGACCCGTTTTTTCCGATTATCGCCGTAAAGCTGCCTTGTTCAATGTCGATACTTGCATGATTCACTGCATATACCGGATCAAGCTGTTCTTCGCGTTTATATTGATAAACCAGATCGTCAATCCTGATAATTTCTCCCATTTACTGAAAAACTCTCTTTCCCGATTCCGATACAAGCCAGTCGCAGGTATCGAAGAATAGTTTGCTCGAAATTTTATCATTATAGTCCATTGTAAACCCATTGCTGTCAAGATATGCGAAATACTCTGTAAGGGCCCATGTCGTTGCAGAGTCGGGATGTTCGTTAATAAAGGCTGAAAACGAACTCTTTGCTGTTTCGTTAAATTCATGAGTCTTATAATCAAAAATCGGCGTCCCGTTCGTTCCCATGATCAGTGTAATCATATAGTTTGTGTAGAGCCAGCTTGCATCATCTCTTATCAACTCCACGTCCTTATTTTTATGTATATAAAGCTCCATTTCATAAGTTCTTTGAAGCAGATCATCCCAGCTTATGATTAAATTTGTATCCTCCACCATTGGCGACCTTTGCTCTTTTTCCTTAATGTGATATAATTCAGTCAAAGCGTCATAAACATCATTTTTGAAGCGCTCTGTCCAATCGCTGTAGTTAATCCCGTCTTGGTCGAATTCTAAGATATAATGTTCAAAACGAATTACCATATCGGTAGCATAATCTTCGTCAACTTTCGACAGATTTTGATCCAAATAATCAGATATCTGCTCAATATTCTCTTCTGACGCCGGCTGTTCAAGAATATCTAAAAAATCGCCTTGAATTTTATCTTGATCCGGTCCACAGCCTGTTAAGGCTCCTACAATAATAAGTAAAATCCATATGATTGCCGTTGACCTCTTCATTATTATTCGACCTCCAAACGAAACGCATCCCTACATCTGATTCTTTTTATTATATAGCATTAAAGACGGTAATTCAACTCTATACAGGAAATGGATTCAAGATCCTATGGAATCATGTTATAATGGATCTGCAGTTTCCACAAATAGGAAATGCATCAAGCGGAATTGTTCTATGACTTCGGCAAGGTCCTCATCACATATGGAGGAAATTCATGCGTTGCCAGAAGGAAGAAAGGATAGAAGATGAAAAGAAAATTAGCAATACTTTTAAGCATCATTTTGGCCGGAATGTCCTTGGCTGGCTGTTCACAGGTTGAGCGAGGTTATCTTAACATGAGCAAACAAATCTCAACATCCTCAGAGTACCAGGCAACAGGGACTCTCTCTGGAGAAATAGATTTTGATGCTCTGGCAACTCTGGCCGATAAGACAATAAACCAGTTTATGGATGAGGATTCCTTCGTTTTGGAAACCAGTGTCAAGGATGATTTCTCAGAAGCAGGGTTAATCGGCACAAAAAAAGTCAAAGTTAATTACAACTTGATTGTTGACATGAAAAGTCAAACTGCTTTTTGGGCCGACTTTGATTTGCTTTTTAACGGCAAGTCTTATGAAATGGGAGACCTCTTCTTTGATATGACGAATGGCATTTATGTTTCTAAAGATCTTTTTATCGGCATTTATGACTTATGCAAAGACATTGCTCCCAACGAATGGGACCCCTATTTTTACAGTGTGGAATATCGCAATGAGCTGCTGAACGCCCTCGGGAACAACGAATATATCTATGCCGGATATTTAGAAGAGCAGGATGCAGAAATAACATCGGAAATTGATTCAATGGCATTCTACAGTGAAAAAAGTTACGAGGCGGCCTATCAATTTATCGAAACAGCATTCTCAGGCTTTACGACTGGAACAGTGAGCCAGACAGGCTCAGGTTATCAAATCTCGTTAGACGGAAAGCAAGGGAAAAAGCTCATTGTGGATATGCTCCAATACTTCGCAGACAATACCGGAAAAATTATGGACGCATACAAGGATTATTCCACTGTGCTAATGGATCATGTATCCAGCATGTCAGAGGAGGAAAAAGCCGAGGCTGCTGGAGAATTTGAAGACCTTTTCGGGCAGAAGAATCAAATCATAATTTCTTCATACTTTGCTATGGCAAAACAAATGGTTGTTGAAGCAGATAAGGCCGGATACCTTGATTTTCTTGATGGTTTTAAGTATGAAGGAAATTTAAAGAAATCCGGAAATAAATATATTTCCAGTGAAGATACGTCATTAAAGGATGGTGCTAAAACAGTATTTTCTATTAGTAACCAGTGTGAAATAAAAATTGACCAGGAAGCCGCCGCACTGCCGGAAGTACCTGAATCAAATATGTCATTTGATGATTTACAGAACGCAGTCGATTCCATTGAAGATACATATAATCCAGTTAACACAGCAACCATCGAGTGGTGGAATGATGATTACGATTATCAGGAGGTCTCTATTACATATGAGCGAGCAAAAGCAAGCCCTTTTTCCAGTGACCAAGAATATGATTTCCAGCCGTATTTCATTGAATCTGCGCATCTTTATATGCCGATGCGCAGCATTTCGGAAAAGCTTGGTGAAAAGGTAGTCTGGAACAAAAATGAGAAAAAGGCATATGTAGTCCAGTCCGGCAAACAGGTCCCAATGTCCGGTATCATGAAAGATGGCATGACCTATATCAAAATAGCAGACTTCGAGAAATTGGGTTGTAAAGTTTCATACGAATATGAAAAAGAATGGGGACTTAATACTGTAATTCTATCGAAGTAACATCGTTCATAAATGAAGCATGTCTTCGCTAATATATATAAGAAAGGTGGGATGAACCATAAGGAAAAGCAGGAAAAATTGTGCATAGCAAGGGTTATTGAATATCACTCAAACAGAATATCAATGGCCTTTGCTACCCTAAAGAATAATTTTTAGGAGGGCACAATGGGCTATATTCACGCTTTGGAAATTCTGCCTGAAGCATTGATGCAGGAAATCCAAAAATATGTTGACGGGCAAGTTATATACATTCCAAAAACAGAATCAAAAAGATGCAAATGGGGAGCTAAGACAGGTGCGAAAGTATATTTCAAAGAAAGGAATTTAGAAATATACAACCGTTACAAAAACGGTGCAACTGTTTTTGACCTGTCAGAGAAATATTTTTTAACTCCCAAAAGTATTCAGCGCATTATACGAAATATAGAATTTTAGCAGTAAGAATTTACAAATCATACATTTATGAGCAGATGAGTCATTTTCACAAAGTGGCTCATCTTTTTTTTATAACAGTGTATGTTCACCTGTTTGAAATGGAAAAGGGTATAATGTATTTGCAAAGATAACAAGAATAAGGAAAGGAAGATATCGAATGGAAATTAAGAAAGTTAATGATAGCGATAAAATAAAGTACATGGAATTGCTGCTTTTAGCAGATGAACAGGTAAATATGATAGAGAAATATTTGTATCGTGGTGATTTGTTCGCCTTGTGTGATGTTGGTGTTAAAGCTATATGCGTTGTAACACAAGAGCAGTCCGTTGTTTATGAACTTAAAAATATTGTTACCGTCCCTAAATACCAACGGAAAGGATATGGACAAAAATTAATCTCGTTTATTGCTGATTACTACAAAGAATCTGGTAACGAGTTATATGTTGGAACAGGCGATAGCCCTATGATACTTGAATTCTACAAAAAATGCGGATTTAAAAAGTCACACATTGTTAAAAATTTTTTTATAGACAATTATGACCATCCTATGTATGAAAATGGACAGCAATTAGTTGATATGATCTATTTGAAAAGAGATCTATAAAATTTGCTGCTTTCGTTTTCCCCGATCTGAAGGTTTATAACTTACTTCTTGCCGGACAGTGTAATTGCAAGCATTACATAGTCGGCCCGTTGCCTTCTGTTCTCAAGCATATACTTCATTTCGCAGATTTCAGCTACCGCTTTATTATGTGTTACAATAATAAAGCGGTAGCCTTTTGCCTTTAATCCAAGAAACAATTTTAAGATTTCAATTTCCGTTTCTTCCTCTAATGAGCCTGTTGGTTCATCTGCCAAAACCAGCTTTGGTTCTTAAATGTTGTATCCCAATTGCTACATTATGATACACATTTCTGTCATTCAATAGATTATAATTCTGTGTAATAATCCCTATGTTCTGACGTCTATTATCGGTAGCTTCAGATCTTTTCAGAATATGGTCTTCATAAAAATACTTTCCGGTATAACAAGTATCCATTCCTGATATAATATTAAGCAAAGTTGTTTTTCCTGAGCCGCTTCTTCCTTAAATAGAGATCCTTTTGGCATCTTTAATATCAAAACTTAAACCTTGAAACAATGTCCTTACTTTTTTATTTGGAATCCCCCCTTTTTTCTAATGGCACTTTTTTCCCAACCACAGCTTCTTTCGAATATTTCTTATTAAAAAATCTTCCTTCTTTTAATATAGGTATCCAGCTGTTGTTTTTCCTCCTCTGTCAGATTTCTCTTCCTCTTTAGCATGATCCATCGACTTCTTTTAAAGTATTTCCTCCGTTCCGGCCCAAATTCCTTCTGCGCCTTTATTCTTGTCCGTTCAAAGGCCCATGTGACCTGACGGCATACATGGAATTTATCAGCTACAATATTCGCCTTGGGAAAAACAGTCTTTGCCATGCTTCGAAACTCGCCGCTCATGTCCATGACAACATACTGGACAGTATTCTTTTGCCCCTTGTCAAACTGATTAAAATAGGCAGAACATCCGCATTCTGAAGCGATGCTTTGAGCACTCCTTGACTGTGAAAAACGGCTGATGATATATTGTTGCATCCTACCGGTCATCCTCTTTTGCTCCAGCCAGATCAATCGAACACGCCCGTCTGTTCTGATATTTGTTACAATTACGTCTTTTAAATCGAGTAGACTTTCGGTATAATTGGAATAGGGCATTGAGAAACCTCCTTAGGGTATGAGTGTGGTAACTTTATTCTACAGGATTTTTTCTCTTTGTCTTTTTTTTCGCGCTAAATTAAAAAATGTCAGGGAACCATCTTAGATGGTCACCCCAACATTTATTATAGAGCCCAGATTGACGGCATGCCCGTCATACTAAAAAGGAGACTGTACAATCATGTTGCACAGTCTCCTAATTGATATTTTAATTTCTACTTTATTAAACAAGCTCCAGGAATACCACTTCCGCGTTGTCCCCCTGACGAGGTCCTAACTTCAGGATTCTGGTATAACCACCGTTTCTTTCCGCATACTTCGGAGCAATTTCATCAAAAAGCTTTTTCACTACATCTTCATCGTAAACATAGGCGAGTACCTGTCTTTTGGCATGTAAGTCGCCGCGTTTTGCCAATGTGATCATTTTTTCAGCTTCTCTTCTTGCTTCCTTTGCTCTGCAGTCTGTTGTTGTGATTCTGCCTTCTCTCAAAAGATCTGTCACAATATTTCTAAGCATTGCTTTTCTATGAGCAGTTGGTCTGCCTAATTTTCTGTAACCTGGCATTTCTATTCCTCCTTTGCAAAAGGTTGTGATTGCGTCATAAAAATTCTACAGCCTACTGCTGTGAATTTCTGACGGAGGACCTTCCTTGGATTTGCTTTACAAATCCGGATAGGTCTCTCGCCGTAAAATTCTACATCCTTTCTGGTCTGTGAATTTCTGACGGAGGACCTTCCTTGGATTTGCTTTACAAATCCGGATAGGTCTCTCGCCGTAAAATTCTACATCCTTTCAGGCTTGTGAATTTCTGACGGAGGACCTTCCTTGGATTTGCTTTACAAATCCGGATAGGTCTCTCGCCGTAAAATTCTACACCCCTTCAGGCTTGTGAATTTCTGACGGAGGACCTTCCTTGGATTTGCTTTACAAATCCGGATAGGTCTCTCGCCGTAAAATTCTACACCCCTTCAGGCTTGTGAATTTCTGACGGAGGACCTTCCTTGGATTTGCTTTACAAATCCGGATAGGTCTCTCAGTCGTCGCTCGGTTTAAGGCCGAGGCCTAATTCTTCTAGTTTATGCTTTACTTCATCCAGAGACTTCTTACCAAGGTTTCTGACTTTCATCATGTCGTCTTCTGTTCTATGGGTAAGTTCTTCTACTGTGTTGATTGCTGCACGCTTCAAGCAGTTAAACGAACGTACGGATAGTTCCAGTTCTTCAATGGTCATCTCAAGAGCCTTTTCTTTTTGATCTTCTTCCTTTTCAACCATGATTTCCATGGATTCCATACTGTCAGTCAGATCAATGAAAAGCTTTAAATGCTCTTGCATGATTTTGGCACCAATTGAGACACCTTCCTCCGGCGAAATACTGCCGTCCGACCATATCTCCAGGATCAGTTTGTCATAGTCTGTGACCTGCCCTACCCTCGTGTTTTCAACAGTGAAGTTAACTTTTCTAACCGGTGTATAAATGGAGTCTACCGGTATTACCGCTATCGGCATGGATTCAGTCTTGTTCTGGTCTGCTGGCACATAGCCTCTTCCTCTGGCAATATTGATTTCCATTACCAAAGTTGCGTTCTCTTCCAGAGTAGCAAGATGCAGGTCAGGATTGAATATTTCAAGGTCACTGTCAGCAATAATGTCACCGGCAGTTACTACCTTTGGTCCAACTGCATTGATAATTACTCTCTTGGAATTTTCACCGTTAATGCGAACTGCTAGCTTTTTCAGATTCAGAATGATCTCCGTAACATCTTCCTTTACTCCCGGAATTGTGGAAAACTCATGGAGTATTCCGTCAATCTTCACGGAAGTAACGGCGGCACCGGGAAGTGACGAGAGAAGAATTCTTCTCAGGCTGTTCCCCAGCGTTGTTCCGTAGCCTCTTTCAAGCGGTTCAACGACAAATTTGCCGTAGTTCTCATTTTCGTCAGAATAAAAGCATTCAATTGTTGGTTTTTCGATTTCTATCACTCAAAAACCCTCCTTTATTTACTCAATGCAATCAAGCTTTCAAGCTAGATTACTTCGAGTACAACTCTACGATGAGGTGTTCTGCGATAGGAGTATCAATATCTTCTCTCCTTGGCAGAGCAATAACCTTACCTTCAAGTTTTTCTACATCAACAGTAATCCATGAAGGCACACTGATTGACATATCCTTAATCTCCTTAAATTTCGGAGACGATGCGCTTTTTTCCTTCACCTTTATAGAATCACCGGCTTTTACTGCAAATGACGGAATATTTTGTTTCTGTCCGTTTACAGTAAAGTGTCCGTGCCGAACGAGCTGTCTTGCTTCTTTTCTTGAAGATGCAAATCCCATTCTAAACACTGCATTATCCAATCTTGTTTCTAACATAACGAGCAGGTTTTCACCTGTAATTCCCTTTTTCTTAGCAGCCTTATCGAAGTAGTTTCTAAACTGGGTTTCAAGAACTCCGTAGAATCTCTTCGCCTTCTGTTTTTCTCTCAGCTGTAAGCCGTACTCCGAAATCTTTTTTCTGCTCTGTCCGTGCTGTCCGGGCGCGTAATTTCTTTTTTCCACAGCGCATTTCGGGCTGTAACATCTTTCGCCCTTAAGGAACAGTTTTTGGCCTTCTCTTCTGCATAATCTGCAGGAAGCATCCGTATATCTTGCCATAGTTAATTACACCTCCCTCTAATTAAACTCTTCTTCTCTTCGGCGGTCTGCATCCATTGTGCGGAATTGGGGTGATATCTTTAATAAGATTGATCTCAAGTCCCGCAGCCTGCAGCGCTCTTATAGCAGCTTCACGGCCGGAGCCGGGTCCTTTTACATATACCTCAACCATTTTAAGTCCATGCTCCATCGCACCCTTGGCAGCTTCTTCAGCAGCCATCTGAGCAGCAAAAGGAGTGGATTTTCTTGATCCCTTGAATCCAAGTGATCCTGCGCTTGACCAGGAAAGCGCGTTTCCGCTGAGATCTGTAAGAGTTACCAGAGTATTGTTAAAGGTGGATTGGATATGAGCCTGACCACGTTCAATGTTCTTGCGTTCTCTTCTCTTTTTTCGAACTGTCTTCTTTACAGTTTTAGCCATTTTTCCTTACCTCCTTACTTCTTCTTCTTTCTTCCTACAGT
This sequence comes from Anaerovoracaceae bacterium, assembly GCA_963676445.1. Classification (GTDB taxonomy): domain Bacteria; phylum Bacillota; class Clostridia; order Peptostreptococcales; family Anaerovoracaceae; genus Anoxybacterium. The sequence goes on along the minus strand of OY781100.1, from coordinate 3,637,782 downwards.
CTTCTTAGGACCTTTTCTGGTTCTTGCGTTTGTCTTTGTTTTCTGACCTCTGACAGGTAATCCTCTTCTATGGCGGATCCCCCTGTAGCAGCCGATTTCCATAAGCCTCTTGATATTTAAGGAAACTTCTCTTCTGAGATCTCCTTCTACTACATGTTCCGTATCAATAATCTTTCTGATGGCACCTGCTTCGTCTTCAGACAGATCTTTAACTCTTGTATCTGGGTTTATTCCAGCTTTCGCAAGTATCTCTAATGATGTAGGTCTTCCTATACCGTAAATATACGTAAGTCCAACTTCTACTCTTTTATCTCTTGGTAAGTCGACACCGGCTATACGAGCCATAAGTTATCCTCCTTCTTTTGCGTTTTAAATTCTCTCTATTGAAAATTTATTTGCTGATTATTTAATTATATATAGAATTATACCTGAGGTAGTTTTCTTGTCTCTCGACAATAAAACACAGCCGCTCCCTCAAGGATCATTCTTATTACTTTGACTCTGCCGTTCTTATCCGGCATATTTTACTTGGATTCCGGTTTACTGTAGTTCAAGCCTTCCATATATCGATCATCTTTAACAGAATCGACTGTCAAAAAGAAAGATGGTTCCCTCCGATACCGTTTCTGCTAGAGATGAACGATATATTATGCTGCAAACCCTGCAACCAATCCATTAATTATATTCTCGACCAAATGGACGAAAAGCAAACAATAATTTCAGGCTAAATTTACCATTTTTTTTGTTTTCATAGAAAACTATGAAAACCGCTTGAGAGCCAAGTGTTTTCTTGGGAAACCGTGAAACCCTTTACCTTCTTTATGCGAAGCATATTAAAGGCGGCGGTTTACGGGAAAACTTCCTTTGGCAAGTTGACTCCTTCAATGAGAGCCAAGTGTTTTCTTAGGAAACCGTGAAACCCTTTACCTTCTTTATGCGAAGCATATTAAAGACGGCGGTTTACGGGAAAACACTTGGTGATCATCCTTGTGTCTGCTTATGCTTAGGATTTTCACAAATCACCATTACTTTTCCGTTTCTTTTAATAATTTTGCACTTTTCGCAGATAGGCTTAACGGAAGCTCTGACTTTCATCCTTTCTCCCTCCTTATATTGCTTGCGAGATGTTTTCAAAGGAAACTGTGAAACCCATCGCGCTTAGTTAGTTTCTTTTCTTGTGAGTGCAGTTCTTTCAAAGAAAACCCTGAAACCAAACACTCAACTGGTTAATTCATCTCAGCGAGTGAAATGTTTTCTAAGGAAACCGTGAAACCATACACTCATCCGGTTCTTTATCTTAGCGAACGAGATATTTTCGAAGAAAACCGTGAAACATATTACCGGCTTTGATGCGCAGCATCATAAAGACGGCGGTTTTCAAGAAAATGTCTCGCGAGCCTATTTATCTCTCCATGTAATTCTGCCCCTCGTAAGATCGTAAGGAGATAGCTCTACCTTCACTCGATCTCCCGGCAAAATTCTGATGAAGTTCATTCTAATTTTTCCCGAAATGTGTGCCAGTACTTCGTATCCGTTTTCCAGCTTTACAACAAACATTGCATTTGGCTGAGCTTCCAACACGGTACCAAATACCTCTATGACATCTTTCTTTGCCATATATTACACCTCTCTTTTTAATAGCGCGCCCGAGTTTTTCAAGTAGATCGTCAGGCGAACTTATGCAACTAAAATCACAATGACCCGTACCGGAACTTTCTTTTCCCTGAGATTAAACTCCAAACAGCGTCAAGAGCTCTGGTTCGCCATCAGTGATTACAACAGTATTCTCATAGTGAGCGGAAAGCTTCCCATCAACAGTGACCACCGTCCAATTATTCTGAAGTACCTCGACCTCGTAATCTCCCTGATTGATCATGGGTTCAATTGCAAACACCATGCCCGCAGCAAGCCTTGGTCCTCTTCCCGGCTTTCCGTAGTTTGGAATCTGAGGCTCTTCATGCATCGCCCTGCCGACTCCATGACCAACGAAATCCCGAATAACGGAAAAACCTTCCGATTCAGCTTTACTTTGAATTGCCGCCGAAATGTCCGAAAGCCTGCAACCTACTTTACAAAACTTCAAACCCTCAAAAAAACTTTCTTCCGTAACAGTAATCAACTTTTGCGTTTCCGCACTTATTTTGCCTACAGGATACGTTCTTGCCGCGTCGCTGACATAGCCCTTGTAAGTGGACCCAACATCAACACTGACAATATCTCCTTCCTGCAAGATCTTTTTTGAAGAAGGTATTCCATGAACAACCTCTTCGTTAACCGATACGCAAGCGCTGGCCGGATATCCGTTATAGCCTTTAAAGCTCGGTATCATATTGTTCTTCAGAATTGTCCCTTCAACGAAATCGTTGATTTCCTGAGTGGATAGTCCCGGACGAACCATATTGGCAAGCTCAGCTAGAATATAACCGGTAACTTTTCCGGACTCTCTCATGATATCAATTTCCTGTTGTGATTTGATGATAATCATTGGCGATCTCCTATCGCATTCACGATTTCGCTGAAAACGTCATCTAATCCGGCACTTCCATCAATATGCACAATATTGCCCAATTCTTCATAATAAGCAACCAGCGGCATCGTCAATTCATTATAGACTTCAATTCGGTTTTCAACGGTTGCTGCCGTGTCGTCAGATCTCTGGTAAAGAGCTCCGCCGCAGACATCGCAAATACCTTCCTTCTCCGGAGGCATATTGATCACATGATAGGTGGCTCCGCAGTTTCTGCATACCCTTCTTCCTATCAGTCTCATCTTCAATACTTCCTTGTCGATTTGAATATCAAGTACTTTATCAACAGAAAGGTTTCTTTCATTTAAATATTTATCAAGCTGTTCCGCCTGATAAACAGTTCTTGGAAACCCATCCAGTAGAAAGCCGTTCTTGCAGTCTTCCTCCATCAGGCGTGCTTCTGCAATTTCCAAAACAAGATCATCAGGAACAAGTTCACCTTTGTTCATGTATTCTTGCGCCTTTTTACCAAAATCAGTTCCCATCTTAATGTGACGTCTGAAGATATCACCTGTTGAGATGTGGGGTATACTATATTTTTGGCAAATTGTGGCTGCTTGAGTACCCTTACCGGCACCTGGGGGGCCAAGTAGTATAAGTCTAAGCATCTTCAAGATCCTCCATGCAAAACCTCTCTTCAGTCCGCTTAGTTCATTTGACTTCAAATGAACTGCGCACTGGACAAACAAAACCCTGATTAAACTTTTTCAATCTATTTGTTACTTGAGGAACCCTTGGTAATTTCTCATTACCATTTGAGATTCCAGCTGCTTCATCGTATCCAACGCGACACCAACTACGATCAAAAGAGATGTTCCTCCAAAACGCACATCCAATGCAGATGCGTGACTGATCAATGTCGGCAGTGTTGCTATGAAAGCCAGGAAAACAGCTCCAACAAACGTGATTCTGGTCATTACTCTATTCAGATATTCAACGGTAGATTTGCCTGGTCTAATACCAGGGATAAATCCTCCGTTTGCTTTCATGTTGTTGGCCACTTCCAACGGATTGAAAGTAATGGCCGTATAGAAATAGGTAAAGAACATGATTAGTATAACATTAAATGTTCCATAAATCCATACTCCAGGATTTCCTGATGTAGAAAACCATTTTTGCACGAAATCGGAAAATCCTCCATTCGGCAAAAAGTATGTGACAGTCAATGGGAACTGAAGCAGTGACAAAGAGAAGATGACTGGAATAACACCGGCCTGATTAACTCTCATCGGAATGTGAGTGCTCTGTCCGCCGTACATCTTTCTTCCTACAACACGCTTCGCATACTGAACCGGAATCCTTCTCTGACCCTGTTGGATCAGGATGATACCTACAACAACAATCAAAGCAAATAGGCAGAACAGTATGATTGTTACTGCCCCGATTTCTCCAGCTGTCAGTTTCACCCATGTTTGATGAAACGCGCTGGGGATTCTGGAAACGATACCCGCCATAATGATCAGGGAGATACCATTACCGATTCCGTTTTCGTTGATCTGTTCGCCAAGCCACATTAAGAATGCAGTACCTGCAGACAGAGTCAAAACGATAACAGTGATTGAGAAAAAGTCTGTATTTACGACAGCTCTTCTGAACAGGCCAACGGAAAGTCCGATAGCCTGAATGAATGCCAGAATAACCGTCAAATATCGCGTATACTGTGCGATTTTCTTTTTCCCTTCGGTTCCTTCCTTTGCGAGTGCCTCCAAACTAGGCACCGCAATGGTTAGAAGCTGTAAAATGATCGAAGCTGTGACGTATGGAGTAATGCTCAATGCAAATATTGTAAAGTTGCTGAACGCTCCTCCTGAGAATAGGTCAAACAAACCAAACAGTCCTGTGTTTCCGCTAAATACATCATTCAGAATTGATCTGTCGATGCCTGGAACAGGAATGTTTGAGCCCAGTCTAAAAACTAAAAGCATTAACAAAGTGAATACGATCTTGTTCCGAATATCCGGGATCTTCCACGCCTGGGCAATTGTTTTTATCATGCTCATATTAGATCACCTCTGCCTTTCCCCCGGCCTGTTCGATCTTTTCTATTGCTGTTTTGCTAAATTTATGGGCCTGTACGGTTACATTCTTTTCCAGATTACCTTCACCAAGAATCTTAATGCCGTCAACAACCTTTTTTGCAAGTCCTTTCTCCAGTAAAAGTTCAGGAGTTACTACAGTACCTGCGTCAAACATGTTTAAGTCATCTACATTTAAAATTGTATATTCTTTCTTCCAGATGTTTGTGAAGCCCCTCTTCGGGATTCTTCTGTACAGTGGCATCTGTCCGCCTTCAAAACCAAGTCTTGTTCCGCCGCCGCTTCTGGAATTTTGTCCGTTCATACCTCTTCCGGCAGTCTTACCCTGTCCGGTAGCTGTACCACGTCCTTTTCTCTTTCCCTTTTTTGTAGAACCTTCGGCAGCTCTTAATTCATGCAGTTTCATTTCTCAACACCTCCAATCTTTACAGTTCTTCTATTTGTAAAAGATGCTTTACTTTCTCTACCGCGCCGCGTGTCTGTGGGGTGTCAGGACGTTCCACCGTCTGATGCAGTTTTCTTAATCCCAACGCTTCGACAACTTTTCTCTGAAGTGGGGAAGCGCCGATGACACTTTTCGTTAAAGTAATTCTAATCATTTTCTCTGCCATTTACGTTTCCTCCTTATCCAAGTATTTCTTCCTTAGTTTTCCCTCTGAGTCTCCCGATCTGTTCAACCGTCTTAAGGTTTCTAAGTCCTTCAATGGTAGCGCAAGCCATATTACCAGTATTTTTTGAACCGATTGATTTAGCTCTTACATCTTTCACACCTGCAAGTTCAAGTACGGTACGTACAGAACTTCCGGCGATTACTCCGGTACCAGTTGCAGCAGGCATAATTAGAACTTCTCCTGCTCCAAATATGCCTAATGTTCTATGAGGAACCGTTGTTCCAACTGTAGGAACATATATTAATTTTTTCTTTGCATCTTCGATTGCTTTTCTTACAGCTTCAGGAATTTCCTGAGCTTTTCCAAGACCGACGCCCACATAACCTTCACCGTTTCCAACTACAACGGTTACGCTGAATCTGAAGTTTCTTCCGCCCTTAACTACCTTTGCAACACGTCTGATGTTAACGATGGATTCTTTTAAGTCAAGCTTGGATGCATCAATCATATTCTGTCGCATTCCTTTTCTCCCTTCCTGTTAGAATTGCAGACCGGCTTCACGTGCTCCGTCAGCCAGTTCTTTTACTCTTCCGTGATATAAGAATCCGCCTCTGTCAAAGGCAACCGTATTGATTCCCTTTTCAAGCGCTTTCTTTGCAACAGCCTCTCCTACCAGCTTTGCAGCTGCTTTGTTTCCGCCGTAAGCTGCCTGTGCTTTGATTTCCTTATCAAGGGTGGAAGCAGCAACCAGTGTTTTTCCGCTAACATCATCTATAATCTGGACAGAGATGTTCTTGAGACTTCTATATACACAAAGTCTTGGTCTTTCAGGAGTTCCGGACAGGGTCTTTCTAACTCTTGCATGTCTGGCTAAACGTTTATCATTTCTACTCTCTTTTGCCATTTATCTCACTCCTTCCTATTTCTTCTTAGCGCCGGTTTTGCCTTCTTTTCTGCGTATTACTTCGCCAGCATAACGGATTCCCTTGCCTTTGTATGGCTCAGGCTGTCTCCATTTTCTTACGTTAGCCGCATAATTTCCGACAACTGCCTTGCTGATCCCTTTAACAACGATTTCAGTCGGGGTATTGACCTCAGTCTGAATTCCTTCAGGATCTTCCATTTCGATGGGGTGTGAGTATCCCAGATTCATTACGAGCACTTTGCCCTTCTTTTCAGCTTTATATCCTACACCTACAAGTTGAAGCTTCTTTTCGAAACCGTTCGTAACACCCATCACCATATTGTTGATCAGTGTTCTGGAAAGGCCGTGAGCCGATCTAGATTCCTTCGTTTCGGAATCTCTTGCTACTGTTAATACTCCGTCGCTCACTTCAACTTTGATTAATTTGCTGATCTGCTCCTGCAGCTCACCTTTTGGCCCTTTTACGGTTACGAGATTTCTGTCGCTTACCTTGACCTCAACGCCGGCAGGAAGAGCAACAGGTAATCTACCTATTCTTGACATTTTCTATATCCTCCCTACCATACATAACAAATAACTTCGCCGCCTACTCCGAGCTTTCTCGCTTCTTTGTCACTGATCACTCCGTTGGAGGTGGAAATGATTGCAATTCCAAGACCTCCCAGTACCTTTGGCACCTCGTCACTCTTGGCATAAACTTTCAGTCCGGGCTTTGAAATTTTCTTAATTCCGCTGATTACTCTTTCTTTGTCCGCACCATATTTCATTTGAATTCTAATGGTGCCCTGAATTTTGTCTTCTATAAAGTCAAATCCTTTAATGTAGCCTTCTTCAGCCAAAATTCCCGCGATGGATTTTTTGAGCTTTGAAGCGGGGATATCAACTGTTGAATGTCCTACAATATTGGCATTTCTGATTCTTGTTAGCATATCTGCTATAGGATCTGTCATGGTCATTTTGAAGTACCTCCTTCCTAACTATTGTTTACCAGCTCGCTTTTCTAACGCCTGGAATTTCACCTTTGTAAGCCAGTTCTCTGAAACAGATACGGCATATACCAAATTTCCTTAAAACAGAATGCGGTCTTCCGCAGATTTTACATCTTGTATATGCACGAGTTGAAAACTTAGGTTTTCTAGCCTGTTTTATTTTGAGAGATGTCTTTGCCATTTGTTCCCTCCTATTTCTCAAACGGCATTCCAAGGCTTTCAAGAAGCGCTAACGCTTCCTCGTCTGTCTTTGCCGTTGTAGTGAATATGATATTCATACCTTTGATTTTATCTACCTTGTCAAAGTTGATTTCAGGGAAAATAAGCTGTTCCTTGATACCAAGGGAGTAATTTCCTCTGCCGTCAAAAGAGTTCTTGCTTACTCCTTTGAAGTCTCTTACTCTTGGAAGAGAAATGTTAAAGAATTTGTCAGCAAATTCATACATATGTTCTCCTCTCAAGGTAACCTTCGCTCCAACAGACATTCCCTGTCTCAGCTTGAAATTCGCAATAGATTTTTTTGCCTTTGTTACGACCGGCTTCTGACCGCTGATCAAGGAAAGTTCTTCAACTGCAGTCTCCATCATTTTGGTATTGTCCTTTGCTTCTCCAAGACCCATATTAATGGTGATCTTTTCGAGCTTCGGCACTTCCATAACATTCTTATATTTGAATTTTTCCATTAAAGCATTAAATGCTTCATTTTTATAGGTTTCTTTCAGTCTAGCTGCCAAGATTGTTCCCTCCTTTCAATCCAATTAGTCTATAATCTGACCGGTTTTCTTGGATACTCTCTTCTTCTGTCCGTTCTCGTTCTTGTATCCGATTCTTGTAGGGGTCTTTGCCTTGCTATCATAGAACATTACATTTGAAACATGGATCGGACCTTCCTGATGCTTGATCTCGCTCTGCAATTTCCTGGTCTGTTTCTGGTGCTTTGTCTGAACGTTGATTCCCTCTACGATAATAGTTTCTTCTTTCGGCATTGCTTTTAAAACTTTGCCTTTTTTACCTTTATCCTTACCAGTGATAACCATCACTGTATCATCTTTCTTAATATGCATCTGTACACCTCCCCACTAAAGTACTTCCGGTGCCAATGACACGATTTTCATAAAGCTTTTGTCTCGGAGCTCTCTGGCAACAGGTCCGAAAATACGTGTTCCCACAGGGTTTTTGTCTTCTTTTATAATAACTGCCGCATTCTGATCAAACTTCACATAGCTTCCGTCAACTCTTCTGGTACCATGTTTTGTTCTCACAACAACAGCTTTCACTACGTCGCCTTTTTTGACAACTCCGCCCGGAGTCGCTTCTTTCACGGCACATACGATTATATCGCCAATATTCGCATAATGACGGCTTGTTCCACCCAGTATGCGGATACATAATAATTCTTTCGCGCCTGAATTGTCAGCTACTCTCAATCTGGTTTCCGGCTGAATCATGACTGGTGCCTCCTTTACTATTTAACTTTTTCGATTACGTTTACAAGTCTCCATCTCTTATCCTTGCTGAGGGGTCTTGTTTCCATAATTCTTACTTTATCTCCGATGTTGCACTCATTGTTTTCATCGTGAGCCTTGAACTTCTTGGTTCTCTTTACTGATTTTCCGTAAAGGGAATGTCTTACGAAGTCTTCGACAGCAACAACGATCGTTTTGTCCATCTTGTCGCTTGTTACTAATCCGACCTTGGTTTTTCTTCTGTTTCTATCTTGAATATCCAACATATTACATCCTCCTTCCGATTATCCTTGAACCTTCTTCAGTTCATTTTCCCTGATTATGGTCTTAACGCGCGCGATTTCTTTCTTAACGTCCCTCATTTTGATGGGGTTTTCAAGCTGACCTGTAACGTGCTGGAATCTCAGGTTAAAGAGTTCATTTTTCAGCTTTTTTACTTCGTTGTTCAGTTCAACTTCCGTCATTTCTCTCATTTTTTCGATTTTCATTACGCTTCACCACCCTCTGCTAATTCTTGGCCTTTGATGGCAAATTTGCTCTTTACAGGAAGCTTGTGGGATGCAAGCCGCATCGCTTCTCTGGCAGCAGCCTCCGACACGCCCTCAATCTCGAACATAACTCTTCCCGGTTTTACTACCGCTACCCAGAACTCAGGAGCTCCCTTACCGGAACCCATTCGGACTTCAGCAGGTTTCTTGGTAACCGACTTGTGCGGGAATATCTTTATAAATACTTTACCACCTCTTTTGATAGACCTTGTCATAGCAATACGAGCTGCCTCTATCTGATTTGAAGTGATCCAACCACATTCCTGTGCGATCAGGCCATATGCACCGTAAGTAATTGTATTACCCTTAGTTGCAGTGCCCTTCATTCTTCCTCTGTGGACTCTACGACGTTTCACTCTTTTTGGCATTAACATCGCTGTCTTCCTCCTTTCTCTATCGCTTATTCTGTTGCTTTAGCCGTTGCTTCAGCCTTTACTTCCTCTACCTTTGGCGCAGGCGTAGCCGGTTTCGGCGTTCTGGTTCTTGGATTCACGGCTCTCTTTTCTTCCTGTCTGCCGTCTCCTCTGGAACCGTTTCTGTCATCTCTTCTCCTGTCGCCGTCTCTTCTAGTCCTGTCATTGTTATCTCTTCTCGATCTGTCATTTCTTCTTCTGTCGCCTCTTTCCGGTTTGTCATCCGGTATTGCGCTCTTGAGTCCCTTTTCAAGGATCTCGCCATGGTTGATCCAGACTTTGATTCCAATCTTGCCGTAGGTTGTGTCTGCTTCAGCAAATCCATAATCTATATTGGCTCTAAGCGTATGGAGCGGAACATTTCCTTCACTATACTTTTCGCTTCTAGCAATTTCGGCACCGCCAAGTCTTCCCGAAACGAGAACCTTAATTCCCTTTGCCCCGGACTTCATGGTTCTGCCGATGGCTTGCTTCATTGCTCTTCTAAAAGAAATTCTCTTTTCAAGCGCCTGTGCAATGCTTTCAGCGGTGAGCTGTGCATCAAGTTCTATTCTTCTGATCTCAACAATGTTGATCAAAGTGCTCTTACCAGTCAGTTTTTCAACTTCAGCCTTGAGCTCGTCAATTCCGTTTCCGGATCTTCCGATAACCATACCCGGCTTGCCTGTAAGAACCGTTATTTTAACCTGATTGTTTGCAGCTCTGTCTAATAATATCTTTGAAACTCCTGCTGTATAAAGTCTCTTTTTTACATATTCTCTGATTTTATGGTCTTCAATAAGGTAATCAGCGAAATCTTTTTTATCTGCATACCATTTGGAATCCCAGTCTTTTATAATGCCCACTCTTAACCCATGCGGGCTTACTTTCTGACCCATTCAACGAACCTCCTGTTCTGAAAATTTTTATTTTTCCTTTAAAGTAACGCCTACGTGGCTGCTTCTCTTTAAAATAACGGATGCTCTTCCCTGTGCTCCGGCTCTCCATCTCTTCATGGTAGGTCCCTGGTGAGCATACACCTCAGCGACATACAGCTTGTCAACGTTCATGTCGAAGTTGTTCTCAGCGTTTGCCGCTGCGGATTTTACAACTTTTTCCACGATTTCAGCGCCCTTGCCGGGTGTGAACTTCAATATGGTCAGCGCCTCACTTAAGTTCTTTCCTCTTACCAGGTCAGTAACAGGCTTCAGCTTGATAGGAGACATCCTTACATATTTTGCAACTGCTTTTGCTTCCATTGATTAAGATCCTCCTTTTCTTATTTTTTCTTAACTTTCGATGATTTGTCTGCTGCATGACCTCTATAGTTTCTGGTAGGAGCGAATTCTCCGAGTCTGTGTCCTACCATGTCCTCAGTGATATACACCGGAACGTGTTTTTTTCCGTCATGCACTGCAATGGTGTGCCCCACCATCTGCGGGAATATAGTTGATGGCCTTGACCATGTTTTTAAAACTTTCTTTTCATTGGCTGCATTCAGATCATCAATGGTCTTGAGCAGCTTTTCATTTACAAAAGGGCCTTTTTTAAGTGATCTTCCCATTTTTTTTGCTTCCTCCCTTCAACTATTTTTCGTTACGTCTTTTTACTATATATTGATTTGACGGTTTATTCTTCTTTCTTGTCTTATATCCAAGAGCAGGTTTACCCCAAGGAGTAACCGGGCTGACACGACCGATTCCAGTCTTGCCTTCGCCTCCTCCGTGTGGATGGTCGTTGGGGTTCATTACGGAACCTCTGACAGTAGGTCTGATACCCATGTGTCTTGTTCTTCCCGCTTTACCAATCTTGATATTTTCGTGATCCAGATTTCCAACTTCACCAACTGTAGCTCTACATTCAATTCTGATTCTTCTTACTTCTCCGGAGGGAAGTCTTACAGAAGCGTAATTTCCTTCTTTCGCCATCAGCTGAGCGCCGTTGCCTGCGGAACGTACCATTTGTCCGCCTTTTCCCGGTTTCAGCTCGATGTTGTGAATGATGGTACCTACTGGAATGTTCTTTACCGGAAGCGCATTTCCGATTTTGATATCCGCATCTGCTCCGGAAACGATCACATCGCCTACCACCAGTTTGTGGGGTGCGATAATGTATCTCTTTTCGCCGTCAGCATATACGATCAAAGCAATGTTCGCGCTTCTGTTCGGATCATATTCGATGGTGGTCACCTTTCCGGGAACACCGTCTTTAGTTCTTTTAAAATCGATAATTCTGTATTTGGCTCTTGTGCCGCCGCCTCTGTGTCTTACGGTGATCTTTCCGCGAACGTTTCTTCCCGCGTTGTTCTTAAGTGTAACCGTAAGTGACTTTTCGGGGGTGCTCGTTGTAATTTCTTCAAATGTAGAAACCGTCATCCCTCTTAATCCAGGAGAGGTCGGATTATACTTTCTAATACCCATATCTTACGTCCCTCCTTATAGGCCTTGGAAGAATTCGATTTCCTTACTCTTTTCCGTAAGGGTTACGATGGCTTTCTTGGATGCCGGTCTTCTTCCAACTGTTCTTCCCATTCTTTTAACTTTACCTTGAACATTCATAATGTTTACTTTTGCTACTTCTACTCCGAAGATTTCTTCGAGTGCAAGCTTGACCTGAGTCTTGTTTGCACTGGTTGCAACCTTGAAAGTATATTTCTTGTTCGCCGCATCATCCATACTTCTTTCGGAAATAACCGGCTTTATGATTACATCATAGGGGGTTGTCATTATGAATACACCTCCTCAATTTTGTTGATCGCGTCCTTTGTAACGATGAAACTTGTATGATTTATGATCTCATATACATTCATTGTGGTTACCAGACTCGTTTTAACTCCAGGAATATTGGCTGCGGACTTGATTACATTTTCATCCTTTTCGGCCATGATGATCAGTGTCTTTTTTGCAGCCTTCACGTTTTCAAGAACCTTGATCATTTCTTTGGTCTTCGGTTCTACAAAAGATAACGCATCCAGTACGATGATTTCCTTTTCCTCCACCTTTGAAGATAAAGCGGACTTCATTGCAAGTCTTTTTAACTTTTTGGATACCGTATATCTGTAATCTCTTGGCTTTGGTGCAAATACGATACCGCCGCCGACCTGAGATGGATCTGTTGAGCTACCTTGTCTGTGACGTCCTGTTCCCTTCTGTCTGAAAGGTTTTCTGCCGCCGCCTCTGACTTCGGCTCTGGTTTTCGCCGACTGAGTACCTTGTCTCTGGTTTGCCAGATAATTTTTAACTACTTCATGTACAGCGTATTGATTTACTTCAATTCCGAAGATATCATCTTTCAATTCGATGCTGCCGGCTTCTGATCCGGCCATGTTCAGCATAGTTACTTTTGCCATTTTACTTCCTCCTTTCTGAAGTCGTTATCTATTTGTCCTGACCTTTAACTGCGTATTGGATGCGGAGCAAGCCGCCCTTTGCGCCCGGTACTGCACCTTTAACGAGCATCAGGTTTCTGTCCTCAATCACTTTAACGAGCACAACGTTCTGAACAGTTACTGTGTCCCGACCCATTCTTCCAGGTCCTTTGTTGCCTTTGAATACTCTGGATGGATAAGTTCCGGCTGCCAGCGCTCCGGCAAGTCTTTTGTGCTTGGAACCATGGGTCATGGGTCCTCTGTGATGTCCGTGTCTCTTAATATTACCCTGCGTACCTTTTCCCTTGGAAACGCCTGTAACATCAAGCTTCTTGCCGATTTCAAAATCAGCAACGGTGATTACCTGATTTGCCTCATACGCTTCGCCTTCATCCAGTCTGATTTCGGTGAGGTGCTTTTTAAGCGGAGCCTGCCACTTTGCAAAATGGCCTTTATCCGGCTTGTTCATTCTCTGCTCTTTCACATCGCCATAACCAATCTGTACTGCATTATAACCATCTGTTTCAACGGTCTTGATTTGAGTAACGACTGCTGGACCTGCTTCAATCACAGTAACCGGAATCGCTTCTCCAGCGTCGGAAAAAATCTGAGTCATTCCGATCTTTTTTCCTAAAATTGTCTTCATATTTATCCTCCTAAATTCTTACAGCGGATTACCCTTCGGGCAATCATACTAAGGGGAGTTCCCTTACAGTTTGATTTCGATATCCACTCCTGCCGGTAAGTCGAGCTTCATCAGCGCGTCAACTGTTTTCGGCGTTGTGTTTGAGATATCGATAAGTCTCTTATGCGTTCTCTGTTCGAACTGCTCTCTGCTGTCCTTGTACTTGTGAACGGCTCTCAAGATAGTAATAACTTGCTTTTCCGTTGGGAGCGGAATCGGTCCGGATACTTCGGCGCCGGTTTTCTTCGCTGTGTCAACGATCTTTGCTGCGGACTGGTCCAGCGTTTTGTGGTCATAAGCCTTCAGCTTAATTCTGATTTTTTGTTGTTCACTCATTCTTTAATTCCTCCTTGATTTTCGTACGTTTTCGCTATGCCTGTACGAGGGGTTCCGCGCTTGTGCTTTCAGCCGCGGTACGAGTTTTTTACGGTTCTGTACACGGTGCCGTGTGTTTCATATTTTTTTACACAAAGCAAAAAGCACGAGAATCCCTTCGCCCGTTTCTGGAACGGACAATTCTCTGCAGAAATTACCTGATAGCTCAGCAACTTCCTGCTTCATCGCCTTTTTTAGCAAGCCTTTGTAGTATATTATAGAATACATGAGAATGCAAGAGTTTTGTTAAAAAAAGTTTGAGAGAAAACAAAGATTTTTATACGAAGTTTTCTGACTATTTCAACGTTTTTAAGCGTCAATATAAATACACGCACCGGGGTGTTCAGTTTTTTGATAGTATGTCTTTTCTAATTCGATATAATCAGCCATTTTTCAACATATTTTAATATATTCTTTATATAAATGAATCTGATATGATCATTTTCAGAGCTATCGCAACACTTCATAGAGAACACCCCAGACCAAAAGAATCGCAGAAACTGAAATCGCGATAATAAGTGCTCCCTTCTGCAGTTTTGGCTTTGTAATTACCGTATTCCTTAATATGCGGGAAACAACGATGATACCTAATAAAAAAATAACTGCTGCAATGCTCATCCACTGACTATACTCTGCAAAATTCATACTCTTTTCCTCATTTCTTTCATAATAAACGATTGGTATGGAAATACAAAGTCGGCTTTACTAATAAACGATTACTCAAAAAAGAAATACCCGATAACCGCAAGCAGTCCGATACCCCCCGCAACAGACAGCCCTATAATAATTGGAATTTTTTCATAGTGTGGATTCGGATTCTTCCTATTTTTCCAACCCATAAAAGCTATTCTGATGCAAACAATAATCCATATGACTGCTATAATTCCAAGAAGTTTCTCATAACCCATAGTCCACACCTTATTCATTGATTCTGCTAAGAAAGTATTTTCCAAGAAATACCGTGAAACTGATTGCCGTTTTTATGCGAAGCATTTTTAAAACGGCGGATTATGAGAAAAATACTTCTTACACCCGTTCCTCCAGCGAAACATAAACATCGAAGCTATGCCCGTCAATCTCCATCATAATGCAGGCGGCGTTCTCATAGTTGCCGCTTAGGGTAAAAATGCCCTGCATCAAAGTCGGTGTAGAGATATCTGCTTCTACACCCAACGCTGATAAACCCGTGCACGCATTCGCTGCGAGCATATTGCCAAGCTCAGAAACAGCACTTTGTGCGATCTCGTCAAATGACTCCAGCTCCATGCCTCCCATCATTGCGGACGCGATTCCCTTTGCTCCGTCCTCAGACAGCGAATATATAACATTTCCCGTCAGATCACCGATAACGCCAACAATGCATACCACTCCTGATGCATCAATGTTCTTGCCGCAATCTTTGACTGCTATCTGATTGATATCCGCCATCCCGAATTGAGATAGAATATTTGTAACTGATTCGTTAAATGTATTCAAGTAATCTTTATTCATTATCTTCGCTCCTGCTAAAACCAATATTTATATATAAGTCACCGAAAGCTGTCTCAGCCACCGCGGAAGAGACCGTGTTCAATTCTGATTTAGAAATTCGTATTGATTCACCATAGACAACCGTAGGCGGTGCGACCCGAAATCCGTAAACTGGATTTGCCCTGTTGATCAGCGAGCATGCGTTACCCGCCACAATGTTTGCAATTTCAGCGATTGCATCAACAACCTGATCATGGTTCAAATCATCCTGCCTGAGGATTTGAAAAGCAAGCTGCCTGGCTGTTTCCTCCGATAAGTCAAGCAGCATCCTTCCTCCATATCTTCCAATAATACCCAAGACAGCAGAAACACCTCGCGACTCTCTTTCGTCATTGTTCCTGAGCTCATGACGGAAATTCGGAGATATATTAAAAAACCTTCCACAGGTATCCCGTAAAGCTTCTTTAAAAAAGGAATAATAAACCGATTCCAAGTCATGAAACAATTCTTCATTTGACATAATTCTATTAATAAGTAAGGCAAGTTCGTCTGCATCAATTGGCTTTTGAAGGTATCCTGCAATCTTTTCTTTCTTAGCCCTTCTTACAATTTCATCATCCATCATAGAACTGATAATGATCACTTTAACGTCTGGAAACATTTCATGAATCACTCTGGTACATTCAATTCCGTCGGCACCCGGCATTGTCATATCCATAGTAACGATATCCGGCACCTCTTTCGCCACCGTCGCTACCGCTTCCTTCAGAGAATTCGCACTCCCGGCTACTTCAAATCCTTTTTCCAGAAGAATATTGCTTATCATCCCTACGGAAAACAGGGAGTCGTCTACAATAACTACTCTCGCTTTTTTCATAATATTAACACCCACTTCGTCCTATCTTAATTTGATTGCTAAAAGCCTAAATTTTCGTTTACAAAAATAACCTGTATTCTTCCCGGTATGCTGCAGTATCTGGTTGTAACGATATTACAGCAAATGCAATCCTTCGAAAAGCAATCACTGCAAACTCCAGTAACAGTACATGGGGTATTGCGATTTAATCTTACACTGTTCGGCACGGCAGCATAAAGTTTGGCTCGTTCCATAGCATCGTCAAGTCTCCGGGCAAGCTTGTTGGCACCAACCACTACGATTACCTTTTGGGGACCGAAACACAGCGCAGCAACTCGATTGCTGGTTCCATCGATATTGACCAATTCGCCGTCAAGGGTTACCGCATTGGTGCTCATTAGGTAATAGTTCGACAGTAAGCCTTGCCTTCTGCGTTCGATCGACTCTGCGGCATCCTGCGTACCATAAGGGTCTATGGTCTCAAGGTTTCTTTCAGCCAGCTTTTCTTTTATTCCCAGCGAATTTAAAGTTGCAGATCCGCCCCAGGAAACAATGCATTGATCCGGAATCATGGACAGAATCAGCTCACGTGCTTCCTCACTGGTCTCGCAGTAATGTCCCTGGAAACCTCGCTTTTCCATGTTCTTCATAACTGTGTCTATCTTCAGCTTGTTGGCAGCTTTAATGTTCTGCATAATTTGATCTCCTTCTTTTTGAGATATTTTTTATTCTAACATAATTTCTGATTGACGAACAGAAGATTCTATATGAAGTTCTATAGAAAAAAACTTCTACCCCTTAATCAGTCAGAAGTCTTCGCAGATTATTCTTGAATAATACGAATTCATTTTTCACGCGGTATTATAGGGCAAAAAAAGAGGTTTCTCCGAACTTAATTGTCCGAAAAAACCTCTCTTGAATTTTTATAATTTACTCTTCGATCTAGAATTATTCGATGATCTTTGCTACAACGCCAGCGCCTACTGTTCTTCCGCCTTCTCTGATAGCGAATCTCAGTCCTTCTTCGATAGCGATCGGTGTAATCAACTCGATTGTCATCTGAATATCATCTCCAGGCATGCACATTTCTGTTCCTTCTGGTAATGTCAGATTCCCTGTTACGTCTGTTGTTCTGAAATAAAACTGCGGTCTGTATCCGTTAAAGAACGGTGTATGTCTTCCGCCTTCTTCTTTCTTCAGTACGTATACCTGGCTTTCAAACTTTGTATGCGGATTGATGCTTCCTGGCTTTGCAAGTACCTGTCCTCTTTCGATGTCAGTTCTCTGTACGCCTCTCAGCAATGCTCCGATATTGTCTCCTGCCTGCGCCTGATCCAGCAGCTTTCTGAACATTTCTACGCCTGTTACTACTACTTTTCTTGGCGCATCCGTCATTCCTACAATTTCTACTTCGTCGGATACCTTCAGGATTCCTCTTTCTACTCTTCCTGTCGCTACTGTTCCTCTTCCTGTAATAGAGAATACATCCTCTACCGGCATCAGGAACGGCTTGTCGATTGCTCTTTCCGGTTCTGGAATATAGCTATCTACTGCTTCGAACAGTTCTACAATCTTATCTCCCCATGGGCCTTCTGGATTGTTCAGCGCTTCCAATGCGGATCCTCTGATGATCGGTGTATCATCTCCTGGGAATTCATAGGTGTCTAGCAGTTCTCTTACTTCCATTTCTACAAGATCAAGAAGTTCTTCGTCATCTACCATGTCACATTTGTTCAGGAATACGATGATATATGGTACGCCTACCTGTCTGGAAAGTACGATGTGCTCTCTTGTCTGCGGCATTGGTCCGTCTGTCGCTGCCACTACCAGGATCGCTCCGTCCATCTGTGCGGCTCCTGTGATCATGTTCTTTACATAGTCAGCATGTCCCGGACAGTCTACGTGCGCATAGTGTCTGTTTGGTGTCTCATACTCTACGTGCGCTGTTGCGATCGTGATTCCTCTTTCTCTTTCTTCCGGCGCTTTATCGATCTGGTCGAATGCTACCATCTCGCCGAGTCCATACTTTTGGTATAAGGTTTTAGTGATTGCTGCTGTCAACGTCGTCTTGCCGTGGTCTACGTGACCGATTGTCCCGATATTAACATGGGGCTTGTTTCTTTCAAATTTAGCTTTTGCCATTTTCGTGATCCTCCATTAAAATTTTTATATTCTCGTTACTTATTAATCTTTTCAAGTAAGCTGTCAGGCAATTTTTCAAAGTGATCAAACTGCATGACGTAAACTCCACGACCCTGCGTTTTGGATCTCAAATCCGTTGCATATCCGAACATTTCAGAAAGGGGAACATATCCTCTTACAGCAACAGCGCCGGAATGCATGTCAGTACCTTCGATCCTTCCTCTTCTTGAACTGATATCACCGATTACGTCTCCCATATATTCTTCGGGAACGGTAACCTCAATTTTAAAGATCGGCTCAAGCAAAACAGGCTTTGCCTTCTTTGCCGCTTCTCTGAATGCCATGGATGCTGCAATTTTGAAAGCCATTTCGGATGAGTCAACTTCATGATATGATCCATCATAAAGTTCTACGCCTACATCAACTACCTGATAACCAGCCAGAGGTCCATTCTGCATCGCTTCACGAATTCCTTCGTCAATCTTTCCAATATACTCCTTCGGAATTGCTCCGCCGATAACCGCATTCTTGAACTCGTAACCTTCTCCTGGCTCTCTTGGATATACTCTGATCTTAACGTGACCGTACTGTCCACGTCCGCCGGATTGTTTTGCATACTTGTGATCCACATCTGCATTACCGGAGAGAGTTTCTTTATAGGATACCTGCGGTTTGCCTACATTTGCTTCAACCTTGAATTCACGCAGAAGACGATCTACGATAATTTCCAGATGAAGTTCTCCCATACCTGCAATAATAGTCTGTCCAGTGTCTTCATTCGTATAGGTTTTGAAAGTAGGGTCTTCTTCAGCAAGCTTTGACAGCGCAAGACCCATTTTTTCCTGGCCTGCCTTTGTCTTTGGTTCGATTGCGATTTCAATAACCGGATCTGGGAATTCCATCGATTCCAGAATGATGGCATGCTTGTCATCACATAAGGTATCTCCGGTAGTTGTATCCTTTAGTCCTACCGCAGCTGCGATATCCCCTGAATAAACCTCTTCGATTTCTTCTCTGCGGTTCGCATGCATTTGAAGAATTCTTCCGATTCTTTCTTTTTTGTTTTTCGTTGAGTTATGCACATATGAGCCGGACTTCAGTGAACCGGAATACACCCTGAAGAATGCCAGCTTCCCAACGAAGGGGTCTGCCATGATCTTAAATGCTAAAGCGGCAAAAGGTCCTTTATCATCCGCCGGCCTTTCAGCCTCCTCTTCCGAGTCAGGCAGAACTCCCATAATAGCGGGAATATCCAGCGGTGAAGGCAGATAATCAATAACTGCATCCAGCAGCATTTGAACACCTTTATTCTTATAAGCTGATCCGCAGACAACCGGTATCATCTTACCAGCAATGGTCATCTTTCGAATGGCGTCTTTGATCTCATCTTTTGTGAGTTCTTCCCCTTCGAGATACTTCATAAGCAGCTCTTCATCAGTCTCAGCTACAGATTCAATAAGATTGTGTCTCCACTCTTCTGCCAGCTCCTTAAGCTCAGCCGGGATATCTGCTACTTCAAACTCTTTTCCGAGATCATCCTTGTAGATTTCAGCGTTCATGTCTACAAGATCCACAATACCGGCAAAGGTATCTTCCTTGCCAATCGGCAGCTGAATCGGAACAGCGTTTGCTTTCAGTCTGTCCTTTACCATACCAACTACACGAAAAAAGTCCGCTCCCATGATATCCATCTTGTTGATAAATACCATTCTCGGAACACCATACTTCTCTGCCTGTCTCCAAACGGTTTCAGACTGAGGTTCAACTCCGCCCTTCGCACATAGAACAGTAACAGCTCCATCCAGGACTCTCAATGATCTTTCAACCTCTACGGTGAAGTCAACGTGGCCGGGTGTATCAATAATATTGATTCTAGTATCTTTCCATTGCGCCGTTGTAGCAGCAGAGGTAATAGTGATACCCCTCTCCTGCTCCTGTTCCATCCAGTCCATTGTGGCTGCGCCTTCGTGAACTTCGCCAAGCTTATGAGTTCTACCAGTGTAGAACAGAATTCTCTCCGTAGTAGTTGTCTTACCGGCGTCAATATGCGCCATAATACCAATATTCCTTGTTTTCTCAAGCGGGAATTGTCTAGGCATACTAGAAACCTCCTTTCTGCTTCTTTCTAATAACTTGATATAACATTAATTAAATTACCACCTGTAGTGTGCGAATGCTCTGTTAGCATCTGCCATCTTGTGGGTATCTTCCTTCTTCTTTACGGTTGCTCCCGTGTTGTTTGCAGCATCCATCAGTTCTTTTGCAAGTCTTTCTGCCATCGTCTTTTCGCCTCTGGATCTGATGTATTTTGTAAGCCATCTAATCGCCAGAGTCTGACGTCTATCTGCCCTTACTTCAATAGGAACCTGGTAGTTTGCACCACCTACACGTCTTGCTTTTACTTCAAGAACAGGCATGATATTGTTCATTGCCTTTTCGAATACTTCAAGAGGTTCATCTCCGGTATTCTTCTTAATTGTTTCAAACGCATCATATACGATTGACTGTGCTACTCCCTTTTTTCCGTCCAGCATGATGCTGTTGATTAACTTTGCAACAACAACACTTCCGTAAACTGGATCAGGAAGCACTTCTCTTTTTGGTACGTTACCTTTTCTTGGCACTTCTCTTCCCTCCTTGCTTGTCAATTTCGCATAATGCAGTGTTGCAGGCTTCGTCAGACTCGCTTGCGTATGTCTTATACGCGTCCTTCGCCTTCCTCTGCCACGCCTTGCCTTCTGTGAAATTTCCTGCGCAATCTTTGCTTGTTAACTCCGCTAAAAAGCAAAATTAACAGCGCAACTCAATAATGAAATTAAAATTATGCGCTTTTGCTCGGTACTCGACATAACATTCTGTCCGATTTCCTACAGAAATCGTCTGACAGAATCTAGGCTGAAAAATCACAAATCTTTGGATTTGTAGATTTTTATCGTCTTAACATTCTGTCCGACGCTTCAGCGTCGCTGACGGAATTTAGGCTGGAAAATCATGAATCTTGGATTCGTAGATTTTCATCGTCTTAACATTCTGTCCGGCGCTTCAGCAGCGTTGACGGAATCTACGCCGTGGTGCACATGATACTATTATATATATCAAGGGCACATTTCAATTACCCAATTTTTTCCATCAATTTAATAGTTAAAATGGGTTCTCTTTCCCGATTATTTTGCTTTTGCTGCCTTTGGCTTCTTTGCTCCATACTTGGAACGAGCCTGATTTCTCTTTGCTACACCAGCAGTATCAAGAGTTCCCCTGATGATATGGTATCTTACGCCGGGGAGGTCTTTTACTCTTCCGCCTCTGATCAAAACAACGCTATGCTCCTGAAGATTGTGACCAATACCAGGAATATAAGCTGTTACTTCGATACCATTGGAGAGACGCACTCTTGCTACTTTTCTCAGCGCAGAGTTTGGTTTCTTAGGAGTTACAGTCTTTACGGAAGTACAAACGCCTCTCTTCTGAGGTGCTTCTGTGTCAGTAGGTACTCTTTTGATAGAGTTCAGGCCTTTCAACAGAGCTGGGGACGTTGACTTTTTAACCGCACTTGTTCTTCCTTCACGAACCAATTGATTAATGGTAGGCATTCTTTTTTCTCCTTTCCTTGCTTGTTATTTTTGTGCAAGGCACAATAAACGATAACGCATCCGTAAAAAGTTTCGTCAATTTTTAATTAACCGAAATTTTTCCGTTGTGCGCTTCAATGAGGCGGGGACATCCCCGCCTCGATATATTTCAAGCCAAATGGCTCAAAACCAACGCATAGTATATCACAGTTTAAATCAATATGTCAATTTATTTTTAAGTTATTCAACCTCAACGATTTCGGCTAACTCAGCCAATTCTGACATGTCGGCAAGATCTTCAACTGGTGAAACTCTTAGGGGTTCACTGTCATAATCGTCGAAATCATCATCCTCAACAGGAGGTTTAAATGAATCCATCAATTCCGTATTAACGCCATAATCTACAGTGATGCCCTTGTATCGTTTCATTCCGGTCCCGGCAGGAATCAGCTTTCCGATAATTACATTTTCCTTTAAGCCCAGAAGCCGGTCCATCTTTCCTTTGATTGCAGCATCCGTAAGAACACGGGTTGTTTCCTGGAAGGAAGCCGCAGACAAGAAGGAATTTGTAGCCAATGAAGCCTTTGTGATTCCGAGTAAGATCCTCTTGCCTGTTGCAGTTTCTTCACCGGATGATTCTGCTGTTCCGTTTGCATCTTCTAATTCGAACTTGCCGTATAAACCGCCCGGCAAAAGTGCAGTATCCCCTGCCTCTTCAATTTTAAACTTAGACAGCATCTGGCTTACAATTACTTCGACGTGTTTGTCATTAATATCTACACCCTGCTGCTTATATACTCGCTGCACTTCCTTGAGCAGATACTGGTAAACGCCTTCTACGCCGTTTAATCTCAGAATGTCGTGAGGATTCAGAGGACCCTTTGTAATCTGGCCTCCGGCAAGGACATAATCGCCTTCTTTCACATTCAGCCTTGCGCCATAGGGTACAACATAGACTCTTTCTTCTTCTCCTCTGACCTTGACTTCAGTCTTATTATCTTTTCTGGTTTCAATCGAGACAACCGTACCATCCGCTTCGCAGATTTCTGCAAGACCCTTTGGCTTTCTCGCCTCGAATAATTCTTCAACTCTCGGCAGACCGTGTGTGATATCACTTCCCGCTACGCCTCCTGTATGGAACGTACGCATCGTCAGCTGCGTACCCGGTTCTCCAATGGACTGAGCAGCAGTAATACCTACCGCTTCGCCGATATTAACCGACTCTCCTGTTGCAAGGTTTCTGCCATAGCATTTCGCGCAGATGCCGTATGCACTGTGACAGGTCATGACGGAACGAATGGCTACGGACTCAATGCCGGATGCCTCTATTTCGTCGGCGTGGCCTTCCATTATTTCTTCTCCCTGTTCCACGATAACCTTCCCGGTCTTCGGATTCACGATATCGGTCAAAGCAATTCTTCCGATGATACGCAGCTTCAGCGGTTCAATGACTTCCTTGCCATCTGTAAAGGCCTTGACTTCGATTCCTTCGTCGGTTCCGCAGTCAACTTCCCTGACGATAACGTTATGACTGACATCTACAAGTCTTCTTGTCAGATAACCTGAGTCAGCCGTTCTGAGCGCCGTATCCGCGAGACCTTTTCTGGCTCCGTTGGTGGAAATAAAGTATTCCAGTACGGACAGTCCTTCACGGAAGTTGGACTTGATCGGAATTTCGATTGTCTGTCCTGACGCATTGGCCATGAGTCCACGCATACCGCCGACCTGCTTGATCTGGCTCTTGCTTCCTCTCGCTCCTGAATGGGCCATGATAAACAGGTTATTCAGTGTTCCCAGCGACTTCATAAGTTCATCCGCAATATCGTCTGTCGCTTCATTCCAGATGTCTATAACCTTTTCATATCTTTCCGAATTTGACATGAGACCTCTGCGGTAAGCAGTTTCATATTTTTCAACTTTCTTTTCCGCTTCTGCAAGAATTTTCGGCTTCGCTTCCGGAATTTCCATGTCGGATACACTGATTGTTATTGCACCGATTGTGGAGTAATGGAAACCGGTATCCTTAATATAATCAAGCATGATGGCAGTCTTTGTATTGCCATGCTTTCTGTAGCACTTGTCGATGATCTGCCCAAGCTTTTTCTTATCGCAAAGGAAGTCAATTTCGAGAGAATACAAGTCGTTTTCTCTGTCAACATAGCCAAGATTCTGAGGGATCTTTTCGTTGAAGATAAATCTTCCAACTGTGGACTCGATCAGCTTGCCTCTCGTATCTCCCTCGATATATCTTCTCACCTTAACTCTGGCATGTAAGCCGACAACTCCGTTTCTGTAAGCCATCAACATTTCATCAAAGTCGGTGAAGATCTTTCCGTCGCCTTTTTCGGCAGGAGTATTTCTTTCTTCAACACCAGGATGAGTCAAATAGTAGCTTCCCAAAATCATATCCTGGGTCGGCGTCGTGATCGGAGACCCGTCCTTTGGCGCTAAAATATTATTGACAGAAAGCATCAGGAATCTTGCCTCAGCCTGGGCTTCCACGGAAAGGGGTACGTGTACCGCCATCTGGTCTCCGTCGAAGTCCGCGTTGTATGCAGTACATACCAGCGGATGCAGCTTGATAGCCTTGCCCTCTACGAGAACAGGCTCAAATGCCTGAATTCCTAATCTATGCAGCGTGGGAGCACGATTCAGTAATACCGGATGCTCCTTGATGACCTCGTCAAGTACGTCCCATACCTCCGGTCTGACCTTTTCAACCATCCGCTTTGCGCTCTTGATATTGTGGGAGTGCCCCTTCTGAACAAGCTTTTTCATAATGAAAGGCTTAAACAGTTCCAATGCCATTTTTTTAGGCAAACCGCACTGATAGAACTTCAGCTCTGGACCGACTACAATTACGGAACGTCCTGAATAGTCAACACGCTTTCCAAGAAGATTCTGTCTGAATCTTCCCTGTTTTCCCTTCAGCATATCGGAAAGGGATTTCAGCGGTCTGCTTCCAGGACCCGTTACAGGTCTTCCTCTTCTGCCATTATCAATCAGAGCATCTACCGCCTCTTGAAGCATTCTCTTTTCGTTTCTGACAATGATGTCCGGTGCTCCAAGATCAAGCAGTCTCTTCAAACGATTGTTTCTGTTGATTACTCTTCTGTATAAGTCATTCAAATCCGAGGTTGCGAAACGACCGCCGTCCAATTGTACCATCGGTCTCAAATCCGGCGGAATTACAGGGATGACCTCTAGGATCATCCATTCCGGTTTATTCTCAGACAATCTTAATGCTTCAATTACCTCTAGTCTTCTTACAATTCTGATCTTCTTCTGTCCGGAACTGTCTCTGAGCTTCTTTCTCATATCCTCAGACAGGGCGACCAGATCAATGTGAGTTAAAAGTTCACGAATCGCTTCCGCACCCATGGCGGCTTTAAATCCGCTTCCGAACTTATCTCTTGATTCTCTGTATTGCTGTTCCGTAAGGATTTCTTTATATCCCAGACCAGAACTGCCCGGATCGGTTACAATGTAAGCGGCAAAGTAGAGAACCTTTTCAAGATTTCTCGGAGAAATATCAAGCACCAGTCCCATTCTGCTGGGAATCCCCTTAAAATACCAGATATGTGATACGGGAGCCGCAAGTTCAATATGCCCCATTCTCTCTCTTCTGACTTTTGCTTTCGTAACTTCTACTCCGCAGCGGTCACAGATAATACCTTTATATCGAATTCTCTTATATTTACCGCAGTGACACTCCCAGTCCTTCTGGGGTCCAAAGATTCTCTCACAGAACAAACCCTCTTTTTCCGGTTTCAGTGTTCTGTAATTGATTGTTTCGGGTTTTTTAACCTCTCCTTTAGACCAGCCTCTTATCTTCTCCGTGGATGCAAGACTGATTTGCAGTGCTTCGAAATTGTTTAATTCGTACAAGGAGCTTCTCCCCCTTTCTTATACTTCATCATTGAAATCTTCGTCAATCAAATCCATGTCCATGTCTTCATCGTCAATCTCTTCATCCACAATCTCCTCGGAGAAACCGCCTTCCTCCTCGAAGAATTCGCCCTCATCTGTAATGGATTCAATGTCGATAATGCTCTCTAAGCCTGAAATACCGTCTAATTCAGCTGATTCCTTGATCTCGATTTCCTCGTTTTCATCGGTCAGCACCTTGACGTCCAAGCCAAGGCTCTGCATTTCCTTGATCAATACCTTGAAAGACTCCGGAATCCCAGGTTCAGGGATATTCTCACCTTTCACAATGGCTTCATAAGTCTTTACACGGCCTACCACGTCATCGGACTTCACTGTCAGGATCTCCTGCAAAGTATAAGCTGCGCCATAAGCTTCCAACGCCCATACTTCCATTTCTCCGAACCTCTGTCCTCCGAACTGGGCTTTACCGCCCAGCGGCTGCTGTGTAACAAGGGAATAAGGTCCTGTACTTCTCGCATGAATCTTGTCATCAACAAGGTGATGCAGTTTCAGCATATACATATATCCTACAGTAACCGAATTGTCAAAGGGCTCTCCGGTTCTGCCGTCTCTTAAGGTTAGCTTTCCGCTTTTCGGATAGCCGCATTCACCCAGCAAGTCTACAATATCCTGTTCACTCGCGCCGTCAAATACCGGCGTTGCAATGTGCCAGTCTTTATACTTAGCCGCCAGCCCAAGATGGGTTTCCAATACCTGACCGACGTTCATACGGGAAGGTACGCCAAGCGGATTCAGCATGACCTGAAGGGGTACTCCGTTTTCCATGAACGGCATATCTTCTTCAGGAAGAATTCTGGAAATAACACCTTTATTTCCGTGACGACCTGCCATTTTATCTCCAACGCTGATCTTTCTCTTTGTGGCAATATAGCATCGCACAAGTTTATTCACACCTGGAGGAAGCTCATCACCGTTTTCCCTTGAGAAAATCTTAACGTCAACGATAATACCGGCTTCTCCGTGAGGTACTCTAAGCGAGGTATCTCTTACTTCTCTGGCCTTTTCACCAAAAATCGCTCTAAGCAAGCGTTCTTCTGCGGTAAGTTCTGTTTCTCCCTTAGGAGTAACCTTACCAACCAAAATGTCTGAGGAGCCTACTTCAGCACCAACGCGGATGATACCTTCCTCATCCAGATCCTTCAGGGCGTCTTCACCAACGTTAGGAATGTCTCTGGTGATTTCTTCAGGTCCAAGTTTGGTATCTCTGGCTTCCGCCTCATATTCCTCGATATGGAGTGATGTCAGTGCATCCTCCATGATCAATCTTTCATTCAGTATGATCGCATCCTCGTAGTTATAGCCTTCCCATGTCATGAAACCGATGAGCAGGTTCTTTCCGAGGGCAACCTCACCCTTATCTGTGGACGGGCCGTCGGCGATTACTTCGCCCGCTTCCACATGTTCGTTCTTGCTGACGATAGGCCGCTGATTGATACAAGTCCCCTGGTTGGAACGCTTGAATTTGAGCATTTTATACTCATCAGCACCCCTGCCGTCGTCTCTTCTTATTTTTATCTTTGTCGCATCAACAAATTCAACAGTACCCGCATTTTTCGCCAGGATTACAACGCCGGAATCCCTTGCAGCGGTATATTCCATTCCAGTCCCTACGATCGGTGCATCCGTTATAAGAAGCGGTACAGCCTGACGCTGCATGTTGGAACCCATCAAGGCCCGGTTTGCGTCGTCGTTTTCAAGGAACGGAATCATAGCGGTAGCAACAGATACAACCTGCTTCGGAGATACGTCCATGTAGTCTATCAAATCTCTCGGGACCAGATCAATTTCACCTCCCATTCCTCTGGAAGCGACCTTGTGATTTACAAATCTTCCTTCGGAATTCAGGGGTTCGTTTGCCTGGGCAATTATGAGCATTTCTTCTTCATCTGCTGTCAGATAATCAATCGTCTCTGATACGATTCCTCTTCCCTTGTCCACGCGACGATACGGAGCCTCAATAAATCCATACTCATTAATTCTTCCGTAGGTGGTCAGGGAACCGATCAAACCGATATTTGGACCTTCAGGAGTCTCAATAGGACACATTCTTCCATAATGAGAATGATGTACGTCTCGTACTTCAAATCCTGCTCTCTCTCTGGAAAGACCTCCTGGTCCCAATGCGGAAAGTCTTCTCTTATGTGTCAATTCCGCAAGCGGATTGGTCTGATCCATAAATTGCGACAATTGGGAGCTTCCAAAGAACTCCTTGATTGCAGCAGTAACCGGACGGATGTTCATCAGGGCCTGTGGTGTCGTCACTTCAATGTCCTGAATTGTCATCCTTTCCTTAACAACTCTTTCCATACGGGCCAGCCCGATTCTGAACTGGTTTTGCAGCAGTTCTCCTACGGTTCTCAACCTTCTGTTGCCAAGATGGTCGATATCGTCGACATTTCCGATACCGTGACTCAAATTCAGAATATAGCTTACCGATGCAATGATGTCATCCACTATAATATGTTTCGGAGAGAGGTTGTTTTTGTTCTGCAACAAGGCTTCACTCAGGGCCGCCTCTCCCTCGTTATTTTCCAAAATTTCTTTCAAAACAGGGTAATACACCTTGTCTGCTATCTTAAAGCCTTCCAGGCTGAAATCAACATAATCCGCAAGGCTGACAAAGTTGTTCCCTATAATTTTCACAACCTGTCCGTCTTCCGTCCTGCTGTGCGCATAAATATGCTTCACACCGGCATTTTCAATTTGGAAGCCGGCTTCTCTTGAGATTTTGGCATCCTTTTCCACCAAAACTTCCCCTGTATTCGGGTCGATAATATCTTCTGCAGCCACGCATCCGATAATACGGTTGGAAAGTCCAAGTTTCTTATTATACTTATATCTTCCGACCTTAGCCAAATCATAACGCTTCGGATCAAAAAACAGAGAATCCAGAAGAGACTTTGCGCTTTCCACCGTAGGGGGTTCGCCCGGTCTCAATTTCTTATAGATTTCTTTTAATCCGTCTTCATAATTTTTCGTAGGGTCTTTTTCGATTGTTTTTCGCAGTCTGTCATCTTCACCGAAGATGTCGATTATTTCCTGATCTGTTGCAAATCCCAATGCTCTAAGCAAAGTAGTCACAGGCTGTTTTCTTGTACGGTCAACTCGAACGGATATGATTTCGTTGGAGTCGGTCTCGTACTCAAGCCATGCACCCCTGTTCGGAATGATCGTAGTTGAGAATAATTTATTGTTGGATTTGTCAACAGTAACGCTGTAATACGGACCTGGAGAACGAACCAATTGAGTTACAACAACTCTCTCGGCTCCGTTATAGATAAAGGTACCTTTTTCCGTCATAAGAGGAAAGTCTCCCATGAAAACTTCCTGTTCCTTAACTTCACCGGTTTCCTTATTCACTAATCTAACTTTTACCTTCAGTGGAGCTGCATATGTTACGTCACGTTCTTTACATTCTTCCTGATCATATTTGGGGGAGTCATTCAGAGAATAATCAATGAATTCTAAAACTAAATTCCCTGCATAATCTTTTATCGGGGAAATATCTTCGAAGACTTCTCTAAGGCCTTCTTCGATGAACCAGTTATATGATTCGGTCTGAATTTGGATAAGATTTGGCATTGCCGCTACTTCATTTATCTTCGAGTAGCTCATTCGTGTCTTTTTACCTATTTTAACGGGATCTGGCATATTCATCACTCCTTGCATAGAAAACAAAATACTTCGCGTGGCAATGTACTATAATATCATAGGTGCTTCAAGTAGTCAAGCAATATTTTAAGAAATAGAAAAAAGGCGATTATTTATAAGAATCGCCTTTTTTTCGAAATGTTATACATGTTTGCATAAAATTGTTCGATGCAAAATGCAGTCCCGCTTCCGTAGGACGCGGGACCGTACGTTCATAAATTTAAGTCGTAAGGCTTACGGGTTATAGGTTATTTCAATTCTACTGTAGCGCCAACTTCAGAAAGCTTTGTTTTCATTTCTTCTGCTTCTGCCTTGGATACGCCTTCCTTGATGTTTGCAGGAGCTCCGTCTACCAGATCCTTAGCTTCCTTCAGACCAAGTCCGGTGATCTCTCTTACAACCTTGATAACCTTGATCTTTTCTGCGCCCGCACTAGTAAGAACTACTGTGAATTCAGTCTGTTCTTCAGCTTCTGCAGCTGCAGCTGCACCTGCACCTGCTACTGCAACCGGAGCTGCGGCGGATACGCCAAATTCTTCTTCGCAAGCCTTTACAAGCTCATTCAATTCTAAAACGGTCATCGCTTTGATCGCTTCAATAATTTGATCTTTATTCATTTTGATTATCTCCTTTACAAAATTTCTATACTCATATTTTTAAAATATTTTTCTAATTTTTGGTTATTGCACTCGCTTACGCCTGTTCTGCCTTTGCGTCAGAAATAGCCTGCAGTGTGCGTGCAAACTTGGAAACAGGTGACTGAATGCTTCCCATGAATTTTGCAATCAGCTCTTCTCTGGATGGAAGTGCAGCAATCGCTTTAACGCCATCCGCATCAAAGAAGGTTCCTTCGATTACACCTGCTTTAAAATCCATCTTCTTGTATTCTTTAATGATTCCGCTAATTACTCTGGCCGGTGCGACTGCATCATCATAGCTGATTGCGAAAGCGCTTGGTCCGGAAAGAACGTCCTTCAAAGCTTCATATTTTGTTCCTTCTATCGCTCTGTTTACCAGTGTGTTTTTATAAACGGTATAATCTACATTTGCTTCACGCAGCTTCCTTCTCATGGCATCAGCCTGTGCTACCGAAATACCAATGTAATCTATAACAACTGCAGACTGAGCTTTTTCCAGCTTTTCTTTGATTTCATCAATTACCGCCTGTTTTTGTTTCAGATGTTCAACTGACATTTTGTTCTCCTCTCCCACACTGCTCTTTTCAGGCAGGGTGATTTTAATTGGTGTATACGCCCCACAATGGTGTTCTGATAAATGGTCGGCTGAGAAATGTGTTCGTTGTGAATGATAAAAGTATTTTTATAGGAAACCATGAAACCTATTACCAGCTTAATGCATAGCATTTAAAGATGACGGTTTCCGTGGAAATACTTTAATCAGGCTTATGAAAATACTTTTTATCTCAGTTTCCTGGAGAACACCTCTGGTATGCGTAAAATCCCGAATAAAAAAGCCTTTTCCGCCATAGACAGAAAAGGCTATCATAATACTCAATGAATATATGAAATACCTCGGCAGGAAATTAAGCTTTCGCACCTGCTGTCTACGGTCGGTATTCAATTTTAGTTTTGGTTTTAGAATGATATTCTAATCGGGTTAACCTTGACTCCGGGGCCCATTGTCGAAGCAACCGTAACACTCTTCATGTACTGTCCTTTCGCTGCTGCCGGTTTAGCCTTGACAACCGCTTCCAGTAAAGCGTTAAAATTGTCTGCGAGCTTTTCTGCTCCGAAAGAAACCTTACCGATTGGAGTGTGGATGATGTTTGTCTTGTCCAGACGATACTCAACCTTACCAGCTTTGATCTCCTGGAGTGCTTTCTCCACATCCATTGTTACAGTTCCTGACTTGGGATTTGGCATGAGGCCTTTCGGTCCCAGAATTTTACCAAGTCTACCTACAACGCCCATCATATCCGGTGTTGCTACCACTACATCAAAGTCAAACCAGTTTTCTGTCTGAATCTTTGTGGCCATTTCTTCTGCGCCTACATAATCTGCTCCTGCAGCTTCTGCTTCAGCTGCTTTCGGTCCCTTTGCGAATACCAATACTTTCTTGGTTTTACCAGTTCCGTGGGGCAGTACGATCGCACCTCTGACCTGTTGGTCCGCATGTCTTCCGTCAACGCCAAGCTTGATATGAACTTCAACGGTTTCATCGAATTTTGCTTTTGCAGTCTGAACTGCTAATGCTAATGCTTCGTTAGCATCGTATAAAGTACTTCTGTCGACTAATTTTGCCGACTCTTTGTAAGTCTTGCCTCTTTTAGGCATTTCAATTACCTCCTTGTGGTACAAACGGCTATGCCTCCCACGTTACTGTTCCTTAACAACAATTCCCATGCTTCTTGCTGTGCCTGCGATCATTGAAGTAGCGCTGTCAAGATTGGCAGCATTCAGATCCGGCATTTTCAGCTTTGCAATTTCTCTAACCTGATCAACACTCAGTGTCGCAACCTTTTTCTTGTTCGGTTCTCCCGACGCGGACTGCAGATTTGCTGCTTTCTTCAGCAATACCGCTGCCGGCGGTGTCTTCGTAACAAAGGTAAATGATCTGTCCGCATAAACAGTAATTACTACTGGGATAATCATTCCTGGTTGATCGGCGGTTTTTGCATTAAACTGCTTGCAGAAATCCATAATGTTAACGCCCTTTTGTCCAAGAGCAGGTCCTACCGGTGGTGCCGGAGTTGCATTTCCTGCAGGAATCTGCAGTTTAATTAATCCTTCAACTTTCTTTGCCATATCGATTAATCTCCTTTCTACTGCGTGTAACAGTGATTATCAACGATTATCATCGTCTATCAACACGCCCAATTTCAGGCGTTGGTCAAAGCTTTATTATATTTTGTCTACCTGGCCGAATTCCAGTTCAACAGGTGTATCTCTTCCGAACATTGAAATCTTGACTTTGAGCGTCTGCTTATCCATATTGACTTCTTCAACAATACCCATAAAGCTTTCAAAGGGCCCGTTGATTACCTTAACGCTGTCGCCCGGTTCAATATCCAGCTGAATGTAGACTTTTTCAATGCCCATTCTTCTTACTTCTTCATTTGTAAGAGGAATCGGTTCGGACCCGTGTCCCACGAAACCTGTAACACCCTGTGTGTTTCTTACGAGGTACCAGGACTCGTTGGTTACGATCATTTTAACAAGGACATAGCCGGGAAACATCTTTCTTGTTTTGACCTTCCTCTGGCCATTTTTAATTTCCACATGATCTTCGGTAGGCACAACAATACTGAGCACTAAATCTTGCATACCCCTGTTTTCAACGATTTTTTCAATATTCACCTTCACCTTGTTTTCATGACCGGAATACGTATGGACAACATACCATTTCGCTTTTTTTGATTTGTCGCCAACGATGTCTTCCTCTTTGGTGCTATAGCCGAATTCCTCTTCAGCGACAGGCACAATATCTTCCACTGAGCCTTCTTCTCCTTCGGCAGTGTCATTCCCCTCTTCGATCGCCTCGCCTATGCTGTCCTCTTCTTCTTTGGGGGTTTCCTCATAGTCATCGTCGTAATCTTCTCCGTCATAATCATCAAGTACTTCGAATTCTTCGAATTCATCGTTTTTTTTACTTTTGGCCATCTGTGCCTTCCTTTTTTACTTTAAATTATAACGCAAACTTCGGAACATTTCCTATTTGCGCCTTCAACGAGGTCCGGATTGATTATGGCTCGTTAGAAACTAATATTCAGTATATATTTCAGGGAAGCCAGGAAAGCGGAGTCTACAGCCCAAATTCCCAGACCCATAATAACACATGTAAAGAGCACTACACCGGTGTAAGAAACTAATTCTCTTCTGGTAGGCCATACTACTTTCTTAACTTCAGTTCTTATCCCTTTAAAATATTCTTTCAGGCTGACTTTCGGCTTTTTATTTGCCGCTGCTGGAACGGGTTTCTTTGCTTTTTCCTTTTCCATTACAATTACATCCCTTCTTAGCCCGCACAATTTGTGCAACTGATTACGGACAGTTATTTTGTTTCTTTATGAACAGTGTGTTTTTTGCAAAATCTGCAATACTTAGTGAACTCTAAGCGATCAGGATCGTTCTTCTTGTTTTTTGTGGTATTGTAATTTCTTTGCTTGCACTCTGTGCAGGCCAACGTTACTCTTACTCTCATGATTGTCCTCCGTCTAATCCAAAATTCGAAGCTTCTTCCAAGCTCCGTCATTATGTTAATATTCTTTTTCGCTTGCCCAAGCCATGGTGCAAACAGCCTGCGAATTTATGGACCGAAATCAATATACTTCAGCGGAACATTTTATTGCGGATTTCGACAGCACTTATGACACAAATTGCACAATTATATCATGTTCTTATCATAAAGTCGCTTAATTAAGTTATCATAGTTTCAAATGCCTGTCAAGACCATTTTGATGAATCCATTGCAGGTTCGGTAATATTCACGTAAAAACCAGTTTAATCCTGTGTTACCGAAACCCAGGTTCCACTGGTCGCGGCTTCTAGCTCGCTAACAGTGAATTTAACCGCAGAGTTACCTGTACCTGCGGCGGGATAGACCTGTTCATATCTTTTCAGAGACTCGTCCAGAAAAACTTCAATATCACCTGGCAAGGCGAAGGGACATACGCCTCCTACAGGGTGCCCTGTCAATTCCTGTGTCTCATCATAAGACAGCATTTGCGCTTTACATCGAAAAATGTCCTTATATTTTCTGTTGTCAATTCTGGCGGTCCCGCATACCACAAGAATGATTACTTTGCCGTCTTTCAGTCGCAAAGCCAGAGACTTTGCGATCTCTCCGGGTTCTCTTCCAAGCGCTTTCGCCGCAAGATCAACCGTAGCGCTGCTTTCATTCAGTAAAATAATCTCGTTTGGTATATTATGGTCAATAAAATACTTTTTTACGCTATCGCAACTCATTTTTGTTTCCTGTTTTCCTTGCTCTGCTCTTTTTCTTTAGATGTTGTACCAAAAAAATCTTCTATCTTAAAGCTTGACTAATAAATTTTATCATGAAAATTGTTAGAATTCAATGATCTCGATGGGTTTTATAGTTAAAAGCTATGTTCTCAATCGATTCAAACAATATTTTTTACTTATGTCTTCGTAATTTTCTCACTAATCGTTTTAAAACATTGCTTTTTGATTTTCTTATTCTCTTCTCAACTTCACTGATATTCTTATCTTGCTCTTTCTCGTGATTGGTCTCAGACGGTTTACTCTTTGCGAGGGAGTCGGCTTTTTCCTGCGTCATCCTTTCCATGATTTCCTTCAAAGCTTCTTCATGCTCCCGGTTATGCTGTCCTTTTCCAATCTCCATCTCATCCGACACGCTAATCATATAGGCTCTTGAAGGGGTCTCGC
The DNA here is from genome assembly GCA_963676445.1 of Anaerovoracaceae bacterium. GTDB lineage: Bacteria > Bacillota > Clostridia > Peptostreptococcales > Anaerovoracaceae > Anoxybacterium. The sequence continues at coordinate 3,602,853 of OY781100.1, read as the reverse complement.
TTAACTCAATCGAGAGCAGCAACCATCCTTTTTCATAAAGCATCTCCTCGAGCCTATCTTTAAAATACAAGCAGATGTTCTCAAGGGTAGGATTAATTGTTTTAAAAGCCTGGGTCGAATTGATGTGCACATCCTGATAATCGAGAAGAAAATTCTCGCACATCTTTTCCACTTCATCAAAGAGAACGAAACCCTCGCTGATACTCATGACACTTAACACCAGCTCCCATGTATGCGGATGGCTCTGTCCGACCTCACCCGAAAGGTAGATCGCATGGCTAGCATTAAAATAGAATTTAAAACGATATTGCGTGCGTTGCATAAATTACCCGCTCCTTTTGTTAAGCATAAGAAACAAATACTTACGCATATAGTACATGGCAAAAAACGGGACTGCAATGGACACCCCCTTGCTCATTAATATCCTAAAATTCTCAGAATATGTTGTAAAAACATAGCTGTAGGATGCATATATCAGCCAATTGGCGAGAATCAAACCAAATAAGAAAGTGATCAAATATAGGACAAAGCCTACAATACCATATTCTGCATCAAATACGGATTTTGACGCCAATATGTAATGCAGACCAAACCCTGCGATTACTCCGATCGTATTGGCGGCAACAAGATGCAATACTGAGAAACGTACTAGCAACCAGACAATACCGGTATCGAAAACGGTTACGATCAAAGAATATAAAAAATATTTTGTCAGTGCAGTATTTGCTCTCTGTATTGATTTTATCAAGTCCATTATTTCTGTTCCTCTTTTCCTTCAAAGTTATTTGCTACCAATCTGATAAATTCATTAACAAGCCATGGGTCATACTGGTGTCCGCTTTTTTTTCGAAGCTCATCAATTGCTTCTTCCACAGTTTTCAAAGAAGCATAGACCCGCATGTGAATCATTGCATCAAAGCTGTCTATGATGTTGATGACTCTTGCATTGATGGAAATTTCGTCTCCCCTAATTCCATTTGGGTATCCCGTACCATCATAAGACTCATGATGTTGAAGGATATCAACCGCAACCTCCTCTAGAAATGGGATCGCTTTTACTATATTATACCCTATCTCAGAGTGTCTTCTAATCAGGTCTTTTTCTTGTTCAGACAACGCCCCCTTTTTTAGCAAAACATTATCCGGAATTCCAATTTTACCCACATCATGAAGTTGGGCTGCAATTGCCAGCCTTGAAATTTGTGAGGGTGACAATGATATAACCTTGCCAAAGCTAACTGCAATCTCTCTAATACGGTCGCTATGTGAAACGGTTTCCCTTGAATATGCTTTTAGGGTGGTCATCAACATGGAAACAATGCTGCTGCTGTTACTATTACCGTCCAGAAGCTTTTCAAGGACCAAATTTTTAAGAGCTGCATCCATCGTTGAAAAGATGCTATCATCGTTTGAGTTCATCTGAGCAACGCCTATTGACAAAGTCAACTCCTCGCTGTCCAGGCTGGCAAACTGCCGCTTGATGTTCTTAGTTATACCATAAGCCTCAGCCTCATCCGTACCAGTCATCAAAATAGTAAATTCGCTTCCCCCTGTTCTTGCTAAAACATCTGTATCGAGGCATATCTTGTTAAGGATTGCCGCCAACTTCGCCAGAAGCTCGTCTCCTGCTCCGTAACCCTTTAAAACATTCAGTTGGCTGAGACCATTTATATCCATAATGACAACGCTAACTGGCATCAGCAGATCATGATTTACCCGAGAAAGCAGGCTATCGAAAAATTTTCTATTGTATAGCCTGGTAAGGCTGTCATAAATACTTGCATTTTCAACTGCTTCACTTTTTGACGTAAGCTTTCTATTTAACTCCTGAATTTGAAGACTTTTGTCCACCAGACTCCTGTTCAGAGTTTCGGATTCTCTATGATTTCTATAAAGCACAAGGCATAACATCAAGGCAAAAATTATAATGTTTAAGCTAACCAATGCTGAGAAGGTCCATAAATACAGAATATGGGCATTGACCCGTGAAGTGTTCAGAACATAAGATTGTGTAGTCGCCATGCCCAAAACATATTCTTTACTCTCCACGGAAAAAAACTTGATAGAAACAATTTCAGCTCCTATTTTACTATTCTTTGAAAAAACAGACATGCCACTTTTTGTATTTCCAATTATTTCTTTAAAGTTCTCTATTCCTGATCCCCCCTGCAGCTTCCAATACTCCATCAATTCAGAGAAGCTTTTGCCTTTAACATTTCTAGTTTCCTCAGCATCTTTTTCAAAAATAACACCATCAGAGGAGTAAAAAAACCAGTATCTGCTGCCTGAAACCTCCGCCTTTTTAATAATATTCTCAACAACAGACTCCTCTGCCTGTTCCTGGCCTTGGGCACTGTTGCCTTTCCCTCTCGTGGCTAGGCCTTCCCTAACGTTTTTAGATACCTGATCCACGAGGACCTGCTGGCTGGCCCCGTAAGATTCTATAATATTATCTCTATACTTATCTGATTCACTTAAAACATAAGCCCAGCCAAGGAAAACCAAGGCAATTGTCAATACAGCAAGCACAAATATTTGAGTTTTATAACTAACACCGCCATGTATTTTATTGTTACTGCCATTCTCTTTTGTTTCGGGTTTTTCCCTCATACTTTTCAACCATCCTGTTTTAATTTAAACGATAATAACTATTCTGACCTCAATTGAAGAAATTTCTTCAACATGCTGCTTATTCGTTTAAAATAATATAATATTATACCATAGAATTTTATGAATAAAATAAAGAACATCAGTCCAATCAACGATATAATGTAACCAGCAATCCCATATTTTGTGACTCCATAGGTTAGTTTGACGTGATGCTCACCTGCTGGCAGGTCAAGCATAACTAAATTTTCCCTCTGGCCTACTATAATAGGATCGCCATCAACCGTAACATGCCATCTTGGGGTATAAGTTAGACTAACAGTAAGGCTCTTTCTTTCAGCGCTCTTATAATCAAAGTCCGCACCTTTGTAATTCCACTCTGCTTTCTCAACTGGGAAGGGCTTTGGCCAAAACTCCTTATTAACTTTGTAGGCGTCAAAGATATCTTCAAACAATAATTTAAGATCATCAGAGGAATCAGGATAACCTGCTTCAGTTTTAGGCGCGCCCCAGTTTTTTGCATAGACAGCCTTTAAATATTGACTCAAATGCAGTCCGATAAAAAGAACATTCCCATTGCTCACATTCTTTTCGCCAATTATATCATTCTCGAGCTGCCCTCTATTCTGCTCCAATTTGTAATATGCTTTATCTAGTCCAAACAGCATTCGTCCGTATTGTATTTTCTTACCCAGCTCAATATGATCCATGCTGTTTTTTAGTACTGCGTTATTCTGCTTCTGCAAAGTCGGTCTGCTCTCTAGTGGCAAATCAGAAGCAGTAACGCCAAATATTGGATAATTGTTCATGCCGCTCGGTTCAATAATAACTCTTATTCCCTTATTTACTAGAGATACTAATATACGTTCGATTCTTTCTTTCTCATTGATCGTATTGATTTCTGGTTCGCAAAGGTAAATCAAATCAAATCGGCTTAATTCTTCCAACGAATAATCCCAAATATTTTGTCGCTGCTCATAAACAAGGTAAGGAAACTCCATAGCTAATCCGCTCGCGCCTGGCCCAATCAGCAATGCGTTTCTGTGATCAGTCAGATAGTAGGACGATGGAACTTTGCTGACAAAAAAATTGTTGCCATCCTGCAGATCATCGTCTTGAAAATCATACGTGTAATCAAAACCTTTAATAACATTTTTCGCTCTTTCATCCAGCAATAGATATCTTACGTTCCAAAAAGCTAAATTTTTTGCTATATAGGAAAATTTGCCGCTGGCAATTGCCGTTACTTCACCCCATATGATCTGATTATGTGTTGTTCCCTCGATATTGTAGCCTTCACTCATATTAAAATTATACTGCAATGGAAAAAAAGTCTGTCTGCAATCAAAAGGTCCAATAAACATATAACGGCCCTTTTCAAAATTAGCCCCTGATTCATCGGTATGTGAAATCATAAGCTTGAAGGATTCGTCAGAAATCGCCCCATAGGTAACACTGTATGGATTCATATAGTATAGAATTGCCGTCATGATTAACATGCAAATGCTGAACGAGAATAGTCTAAGAATTATCTTTTTACCCGTTGTTACCGACTGGATTTTATAAAGCAGATAGGCACATAAAATTGCAGCAGAAACAGATGTAAGACACAAGATACGTCCTGCCACAAAGTTTTCTGCCAAGGGTATATATTTAAACAGCGGCAGACGAAGTCCAAAAGAAAAAACCGCTGATGTACAGGTTATCAAAATTGCAAATAAAACAAAAAAGTCCCTTGTTTCTCTGATTTTTTTATATAAGGTGGAATACGCAAAGAGAAAAATAGCTGCAAGACTTCCGACCGACACAGGAATTGCAAAATAAAAAAAGTTTGTCGGAAGCAAAAACCAGTCCGCGGTTGCAGTAGAAGTCATTGCAGCCTCTCCTAAAAGCTTCGGTATCTCAGGATTTTCAAGGCCTGTAACGCCAACCAAGGACCAAAATGCCGTTAGAATCCCTGCAAAGACAACAGAAATGCCGATTAAGAAATAACTTTGAAAGCTTACCCATCTTAGAATAAGAAATGCTGTCAGGGTGATCATAATACAGATAGCGTTCATGAAAATTGAGTTGGGATGGCTCAGGATCATAATCGCGCACAGGAACGTAATTGCTATAAATTTCCAGGTATTTGGCTTTTTTATATAAAAAAGCAGCAGCGTTAGATACCATGGAGTTAGTGCAATGATCGGACCCTGCGCCACCTGTCCTTGGCTCAGCAAGGTCAGCAGAATATACGGCTGCAGACAAAAGGCCACAGATCCAAACAAACCACACCATTTTCCAATAAAAGCCCTGCAGTAAAACCAAACGCCCAATCCTCCCAAAAAGATTGCAGTAAAACAGCCGATCTTAAAAGTTAACATAATATTGTCCGTTAAAATGTAGACAGGGGCCATTAGATAATAGGAAAGAGGAGGGTAATACTGCGTTGCAGCTGCCCCATTGTACCAAAAAGGAAACCAGGAAGGAAGGATTCCATCCTGCAGGCATTCTGCAATGTACCTGATCTTTGCCATATGCCCTAAAGCATCCGTTGAAGTAGGATACAAATCATTGGATGTCAACAACAGGTTCGAAAAACCTGCAGCACAAGCAAGCCCTGTTACGAGCATCGCCAGGAAAATCTCTCTTCTAAATTGGATATCATTGCCTGTCGGATCAAGCATGGTCATACTCCGGTATTTTTTTGATCTTTCTTAAGCGGAACGCCAATCCAAAGCTCTTGACAGCCGTTTTTAAAACTGACATTTTACTAGCGCCATTTTTATAGTCATATCGTAGTTCAAAAGGAATCTCTGCGAAAACAGCACCGCAGGAATAAAGCTTATATAGCAGTTCCACCATGCAAGTAAAACCACGCTCTGCTACCAATTGATCTCCAAATCTCTTGGACGCGCTCAGTAAAATCTTTTTATTGTAAAGGCGATAACCACATGTGTAATCCTTGACCTGCGGAACATGCAGAATTAATGAAAATGCAAGCTTTGCGCCTCCGCTCATCAGCAAACGAAGTCTGGAAACACCTTTGACTCCTGAGCCGCTTTGATATCGTGACGCAATCACCACGTCAGCATCATTCCTCACCATATCATCAAGCATACACGAGATATAATGCGGGTCCTGAGTATTATCGCAATCCATCAGGCACATCAAGGAACTTTCTGGACATTGTTCAATAAAATAGGAAATTCCCGTCTTGACTGCTTCTCCCAGACCTTTGTTCTCCGGATGATTTATCAGTGTAAAGTTTGAATGCTCTTTTTCCAAGCGGCGTGCAATTTCAGCAGTCCTATCCCTGCTTCCATCATTAACTGCAGTGATCTGCAACTCCAAACCATACTTTTCTTTAAGGAATTCTCGCTGCTTCTGCCAGCTTTCCACCATCATATCTATATTCTCTTCTTCATTGTAGGCAGGAAGAATCACTGTCAATCTATTCATTATTTATTCTCCTTCTTAATGCTCTAACCACTCTTTTGGGGATCTTAAAATCGTTATCAACAGCATGTTTGATATTTCGCCATTCTTCTGTCAAGGTCGAAGTTTTCCAGCTACCTTCTCGTTTGGTACTGTTTATGATTCCCGCAAATCGAATCCAGAAGACTGCAAAATTAAACAACGGCAATAAAAATATAAGGTACCATTTTGATCGATAATATTTTCTGATGTCTGCAATATTCTTCAGATACATATTTACATTGATGTAGAAAAGATACATCGACAGGACGTACAATAAATAAATAATACAGACGGACCCGATGACAAGCGAAAGAGGGTAATTCAAAAAAACGAGATAAATCAATGCAAAATACCATATGAGCCTTGGGAAAGCAAAGGTATGGTCAAACATCAATACCCTCACCATGAAGTTTGAAAAGAAGTTTCTAAATACACTTAACTTCTTTGTTAAAAACATATGGGAAACTTCAATTTCTCCCCGCTGCCACCGCTGTCTTTGGGTATATAGCTTATTATAGCTTTCGATTGGATCAACAAAGAAAAATGCGTTTTCACATAGCTTCACCCCTTTATTAAACAAATTACGCATTTGAAAGGTTACTTGAGTATCCTCACTAACCGTAGAAGTGTTATAAAGCTGAGATTTTAATATAGCAGATTTGCGGAACGCTGAAAATGCACCGGAAAGAGTATACACACTGTCAAGCTCTGATTCAAAATTCCTACCGGCTAAAAAGGATTGGCAATATTCATAGAACTCACAGCGTCTCACTATTCTCATCGCGAAGTTCTCAGTCTTCTCAATCATTTCAATATCTGTCAGTATCGCTCCTGTTAGACAATCGATATCCGTTTCCTGTTCAAACCGTGTAACAATATTTCTCAATGCATCTTGGTGCATTTTCCCATCGCTATCAACGTGTATGATATATTTTCCATGACTATTGAACAGAGCAAGGTTAAGTGCTTTGGCTTTTCCTTGACTAGCATTGAGCCAAGTCATAGAAAGGTCGCGAAATTCCATCTGACACTGAGTAAAGACTTGATAGCTATTATCAGTACTGCCATTATTGCTGATTAAGACATTCATCAGTTGAGTCGGGTAATTAGACTCATAAACAGATTTTATACAAGCATTTAAAGTTTCCGCCGAGTTATAAACCGGTATGATTAATGTAATCTCAGGAAAATAAACTGGACTCGGCCTTTTTTTCTCAGTAAATTTCTTTTTTAGTACAATGAAAAAGCCTCCTATGGCCGGTATGATTTCCATAACCAAAGGGATTAATATCCATGCCATCCAAAAGATAATCTCTCTGGCAATTCTACTGAGTAATATCTGAATTTCCATAATTAAAATTACCTACTTTCTGACGAATAATATGAGAACGCGTAAATACATAAAAATACAAAATGACTGAAAAGGTGTAAAAAATAATCCTTCCAAAGATTGTATGCGCGAAATAAAAGATCTCATTTCCATAAAAATAGATCAACGCGCAGATAATAAAAAGTCGAAGAACATTTGCCAAAAATATTACAACGACGCCTATGCAATTTATGATCAGTTTTTCAATTGTATTATATAGAGGGAAAAACCAGAGCATGCAACTAAAGGCCATAATTTCAATGACCCCAGAGCACTCGTAGTCGATAGATAAGGAAACGCTGGTGGTATCCTTCGGAATAAAGAGGATGGAATATTGATAGTAGGCATCATACATGTTTGATACATCGCCCAATGCCCCGGAAACTGCTGTTACCGCCATACTTAAAGGCCCTAAAATAAGCGGTTGCACCCAGAACATCAAGAAAAAGAAGAGCCCCACACTACCAAGGCAGAACTTAAAAAAATGAAGTCCGGTTCTGTTAAGTATGTGTATCGAGTAAAGCCAAGCGATGAACGCTGCGATTTTCAATGCTAACATTAGGCCGGTTTTCCTTTACGTTTAATTATTTTGTAACCTTTTTTTTCATGCGTATAAGCAGCCAGGGAAAAAAGCACAATGCCTGCTCCTGTCACAATTCCACCAAAGGGACCCGTGCTCGCACCTACACATGCAATGTCTTGCCTTCCTAGTACCGTTATTTTCATAGTAATTTCCTTCATGCCGTCAGGCTGATCTGTGATTGTTGATAGAGGAATGAAAAACTCCGCTTCATCAGCTTCCCCCTCACTTCTGGTGATATAACCATAACCGACCACAACATCGCCATCATACACATCAAAAGACCAAATACCACTCTGAACAGACTTCTTGTGATGATCTTCGCCCTCCAATAATTCTGGCTTAGCCTCGATCACCTCATCATCAGGCTCTTGCTCAATATTTTTATCTTTTGATTCATCTGGTTTTATATTTTCCGGATCATCTTCTTGCGCAGAAGAATTTTCAGATTCCAAGTCCTCGTTTTCGGAGTCGGTACTGGATTCTGCTTCAGGATAGTCATCTTGAGATTTGGAATAAACAGATTCATCGCTAGCATCTGCATCTGCTTCTGCTTCCATACTCTGATTTTCATCAGCGTGCGCTAATGTTATATGGCTTGGCTCTGTATCAGGATTTATCCCATAAACATCATTGTCTTTATCTGTGTCTGTGTCTTTATCTGTGTCTGTATCTTTATCTGCGTCTGTGTCTTTATCTGCGTCTTTATCCTTACTTCCGCTATCGGTCTCATCTTCCTTCTGGTCATGGTCCGAATCCCTGTCAGTATTATCAAAATCACTATCATTATCTATATCTTCATCTTGATCTTGATCTTGATCCTCTTCGTCAGCGTCCCCCTCGTAAAGAAACACCGGCGAACCCTCATCGGGCAATAGACGATAGCTTTTATCACCAAAACTGGTATGGAGATTCACCTTAAGATTCGCAATTGGTTTTTTCCCTTTATTCGCAAACAGAATATGTACATAGACATTCTCATCATCACGAAACAACGAGATTTGATTTATCTTTGATGCAGAGGGCTTTTCCCCATTATACACTTCGGTATGAGGTTTATCCTCCCAATCGTCATAATAGCCATCAGTAGAAATTGAGCCGTAGTCGGCATATACAGGGCAGGACATTGTAATAATAAGGAATATGCAGATAAAAGTTTTCCTAATTTTCTTCATTCTGAATGTCTCCTTTCCCTATAAATCAGATAAATAAGAATCGCTGCTCCCAATAGTCCGAACAAACTGATAATCATACCTTGAAACAAATATGGATAAACGATTTTGATTTCCGTATGCTCCTTTGTTACAATTAAAAGGTTGTTCTTATCCTCTATTGGCTGTTTACTTCGAAAATTATCCTGATAAGCAATCGTGGTATTGAGTTTTCCTCCTGGTGAATCAATTACAATTTCATCCTCCTGGTATGCGACGTTGATCGGTACGAGTTCTCGTTCAGGCAATTGATTTTCTTCCATTCCCAGTAAGTCACCCAATAATGTCATAACAGCTTCATCATCTGTTTCCATCGCATGATAGAGAAAATTATATCCCAGAAATATAATATTTTCATTGCCTGCCGTGCCCAAGAAATGAAGTGTTTTATTCTGAAACCACGAATAACCGTAAGTCTGCCCCAGATTTTCTAAATATACCGTACTCCATGTTGAAAATTCTTTTTTAAACGGCACGGTCTCATACACCTTATTGCGATAGATCAATTCAGGATAGTGTTCCGTAAAGGTGATGGGCTGCGCCGACACTCCAAAAATGGCCATTCTATTTGTAACCGGATCTACTGGAATTCTGTTCATATCAATAATTATTTTAACTCCATTATTGGCAGCTTGCGTTAAAATCTTCTCTGCCGCTTTCCTGTCATTGTAAGTAAAAGCAGAAAGATAGAGAACTTTATATCTGCTTAATTCATCAACGCTGTAATTTTCTATGTTACGACTTTCACCCTCCTCGAAGCAGGGATATTCAAGGGCGATTGATCGAGCAGAAATTCCGACAGCCAGCGCCTCATATTTGCTTTTTACCCCGAAATTCTTTGGAGTATCACGGTGATATACATAAGTAAAGTTTGTTTCCTGAGACAAGGAATATCCTGAGGCAGCGGCAGCTTCACTCAAGGCTCGTAATGTCTTTTTTGCTTTTGTCACCAGTTCCTTTTTCACCAGTATCGTATCATCCCCCAGTTCAAGGCTGCGATCAAATAAATAATGATAGTACCCTTTTTCCAAAGCCGTATTCACCATAACGATATTCGGCGCCGTCGTAGCCGCCTGCCATGCCCAGCCAAAGGTATAAAGAGTTTGCGGCTCCTCTGCCGAAAAGTAAAAAGAAGGATATGAACCGTAAGCACTTACATCAAGTAGAGAAATTCTTTGCCCTGTAGATTCCTTTGCATCGGCGAACGCATGAGAAATTACAACAGGGGTTCTGGAATGGTAGCGTTCCAGATTCATCGAAGGAATACAATCCAGTATGATGATCAACGCAATCACGAGAAGCACGTAACGCCTGCAATTTTTCCATTCTAAAAGCGAGAGAAAGAAAAAAACATAGGCGATTGGAGCAAAACGCGTCATCCAAAAAAGCTGATTTAAAGGTAACTTATCCAAAAAGTTTACCATTGTAGGCGTTGTACCAATAAATATCAGAATAACTGTCAATAATCCTGGAGCGCTTTTTTTCTCTGCCAGGAACAAGCCCGCTATCGAGATTACCAGGATTGAAATCCCAAAGTAAAACATCTCATACATACCCTGATTCCGCAGCAGTGGATTCAGAGAAACCAGTATTGAAGTACTTAATGCTCTCATAACCTCGCCTGTAGCCGAAGCATCCATATCAACAAGACCACCATTGAGAGCCGGATAAAGCCAAAATCCGCATATGGCAAAAGACAGTAGCATGGAGCAAAGTATCTGAAATGATTCCTTCATTCGTTTCTTATAAATGCTGTAAATTAGCAAAAACAGAAACGTGCTGATTCCGGTCATCGCAGCAATCATAACATGGCTAAGCGTTATTAACGCCATCGTAATAATAACAGGGAACACCATACGGATTCTACGGCGATCCACAAACATCCATACAAAATAGAACAAATACGGAAGCAGTATCGCAATCATCATACGAGGCAGATTTCCTTCAACAAAAAAAACCCTTATATTATCTGGCAAGAAAAACCAAACCAGTGCCAAAAAAGTAGAGAACATCATTTTTTTGTAAGCCAGTCCCCATAAAAGCCAGCCAATACCACCAATAGTAATGGAAAATGCTACAAAGAAAAGATATGACGTTCCAACATCTCCCCCCGCAAGAAACTGGAGTCCCGCCAGTAAGTAATACGGCAGCGGTGCCCAATATCTGTATGGTTGCATACCGTTATACCATAGTTCAGTATACAGCGGATAATAGTCCCCTTCACATATTCTATGATAAAGCAAATCAGACTTAAAGAGATGTCCGAAGATATCAGCGCCAGAGGGATACGCACCAGTATTTCTTAAGTACAACGCTAGAAAAGCTCCGCACAGGCTCAGAAAAAGAACTGCTGAAATAAATTGAATTGCAGAAGTTCCGCTGTGCTTAAAAAAAAGGAATCTCTTTGAATCTTTAAGCTCCGCTTCCATTTCCACTGATTCACTCTCTTGCTCACTAATTATGGACGATGCTCGATCCGAAGATTCTGAAGGTGTAATTGGAGTAATCGAGTTCTCTTCAAGACTGATCTCAGAGCTCTCGTCAGCAGTTGCAGCCGCAGTACTTTGCTCAACTACGCCATCATTTGACGCAGCAGTATATTCATTTTTGATCTGTTCTCCGCTTAAGTCATCAGCTTGAGGGGAAAAGGATTGCTCTTCAATATTCGCGATGGTATGAGTAATAGACCGTGATATCATATTATCCACGAGTAACTCTGAAATTTTTACTTTATTATCACCCACGAAGATTCGCTGATCGGAATCCTTGAGGTTTGCAACAAAGGTTCTAATCGGACTTTCACTGATTTCAAAAGCTGTTAAGTAAAGTCCTGCTTGAGAAAACGCATTGCTTAAAAGCTGCGAAAAGAACTTCCCTACATTTTCAAGTGTTGGTTCTATCTTGTCGAAAGGAGGACTTTGATCAAGAATCTGCTCAGAATATTTGTCCAATATTCTTGATGTCATAGATTCTATTTCGTCAAAGCGAACAAAACCAGGCCTGAAAGATGAAATATAAAGCGTTATTTCGTAGGTTTTCGCGTGAACCGGATTAGAGTCCTCACTCTCTTTAAATTTTTCAAATACAGTTATCTTGTGTCTCAGTTTATAACCTCGAAAGCCCAAGCCGGCACCTCCAATCCTAGCATCCGGCCTTGCGATCGACCAAAATCAGACCTACCTATTATTTTAGAAAAAATCTTCACCTGACCATCCTCGGTTAAAGAAGTGGCAAATGCACTCCCCCCTTTCCCACCAGACAAAAGGAGGAGGATTGCCAGCACCGATAAACTCAATATCCAAGAAATGAGTAAAATAACTGCTACCGCCTTTATCAATCAGAGTATAAATACTTCTTAGCAATCGTCTGTGAATCACCTAGAGCACCACTCTTCCAGCCCATAACGCAGCTTGCTCCATAACCTTTATCCATATACTCAATGCGGATTTTATACTTCTGTCCGACAACCGTATCAAATGAATACTCAAAGGTTTCAACATTATTCCAGCCCCATTCTGAAATCACTGGATTCCCTTGGTTAAACCAGTTTCCATTTTCATCGCCAACCCAGACCTTTATTCCATCATCGACTATAAATTCCAAGGTTGTATTTTCTGTAAACCTGGCTTCTAGATAGCCTTCCATAATACCATAGAAAGCATCTGTATCGTCTTGATTATAATAAATACTGCCATCTGCTCTTTCTTCAGCCAGCCACGGTACACCGAAACCCCAAGAATAATTTACACTATTACGCTCCGTCACTAAATCATCTCTTTCGTTTTCAAAATCATTTTTTGAATTGTAGAATTTATTAACAAAACCGTTGCCTTCTCCCTGTACATGATTATAATACTGAGGATTTAAATAGGTGTCATGGACTGTTTGAGTTACAAAGAAGTCCGATGCTGGAACTAATCCCATAGGCACCTCATTCGATTTCCAGAACAGAAATACACCGGCATAAAGCGGAAGCTGCTGGTACTCAACCGTTATCGGGTAATAATTACCTGCCTCCAAATGAACTGTATATGGAGCTACACTGTAAGCCAAGCTATATGCTCCCCAATTATCAATCACTTGTTGTCCATTTACGTTCACCCTAACTCCATCGTCAGAATAAGTTTTGAAGGTGTAATCACCCGTTACAGTAGGGCGAATGAACCCAGTCCACCTGATTGCAAAAGATTCCGGTTCAATTACCGAAGCTGGGGAAGAACCGTATCCAAAATTGTACGCAATAATATCGTCAATACGCCTCATCCTCAACGCAGAATCGTTAGTGAGTTCACTTGAATCATAATATTCACCAAGCAATCCGTTGACATACTCACTACTAATCACTTCAGGAGCGAAAAACGCTGTCAGATCAACAGAACCATTTACTGTTGTGGTATAGGATGGTTGCGTGGATACCACATTACCATTCCCATCTTTAAATCCAGTAAAGATATAGCCATTGGCAGGAACGGCGGTCATCGTTATCTGCGTTCCGTCTTCTACTTCCGTTCCATTAACATCCTGTCCTTCCGACGTAACAGAAACAGTACCCTGCGTTGAATTTGAGCTGGAGACATTAACGTTATACTTCTGTACCTCCGGTTGCTTTAAAACCGCGTCAGGAAAGGCAGATAACCAGTTGGAAAACGCGAACGCATACGTAATCTTACCGCTGCCCGAGATATTCAGTGACTTGGCGACAAGACTGCCGTTTATTTTTCCGCTGTGACTTATCACAGCTTCTGCGTTAGGAGCATATACAAGCCCATTTACAGTGCTACCTCCTTTTATGCCCAGAGTTGTTGCATCAGTCACCACGCTTCCGGTTATCTTGCCTCCGGCGTTGTTATTGTTTTTATACATATTTAGATCGGCTATTCCTTGATAATATACATGCGCGTACAGGTTCATATTCGCATGAGCAAGATTTACCTTAGAAAAAATATACGTCTTGTCAGGGTCGTTACCGTTGATAATTTTAATTTGTTGGCTAGAATCGTAATTATTAATAAACAAAAACAGTCTTCCATCTCCTTGAAGCTTTATGGTCTTGCCCCATGCAAAAGAAAGATTATCAACAACCATATAGATGTCACCTTGGCTAACATCAACTGTCACACCTTTCCAATCCACCTTCAATGTTCCAAAATGTGTATTCTCTGAAACAGTGTAACTCTGATTATTATAGTCAAGAATACAGTTCTGCACATATTGATAGCCTTCGTCTGTATTTGGAAAATCGATCAATTCCGGCATATCCGCTACAAACTCCGTTGAGTCAAGTGTGATAACCCGATTTGCGAAGTCCGGATTATACCATTTCGGAATAATAAATTCAGTCCCAACTTTATGGTATATATCTCCTGTCACTCTATTGCTTCCAGAATTAGTAAATTGAATGTTCCCATTTGCTGAATATATGCTCCCGTTAACTATGGCAGAGTCTCCGTAAAATCCTTCATTCAAATATACCGCCATATCCTCAGGGTATGGCTCCACAGCAACCATCGCACTTACCGGAATAATCGAAGAAAAAACAAAGATACCTGCTATTGCCCATACTAGCCAATTTCTTTTTTTCATTGATATCGCTCCTTTCACATAAAAGCTCTCAAGCTTGGCATTTCAAATATATCTAGAGGTTTGCGAATTTTTTCAAATACCTGAAACTAATTCCATTCCCTATTAACAAAAAACCGTACACTTGACACCACCAATATCAAATCTACGGTAACCGGCTATCATATCCATCTTAGGACTTAGACCCTCTGGCTTTGTGTAAATGCCTTTCAACATTTCTACTATTTCGTGAATTTAATTGTATTAAAAATGATAAATGATGTCAATAGATTGCGCTGAAATCCTAAACACAACACAACTTAAAATTGCTTGTTATTTGCTTATTTTAACCGTTTTTGTCTCTTTATCCCACTGTACTCCCGCACCTAATGATTCAGATATGAAACGTACAGGAACCATCGTCTTCCCACTTTCAATATAAGGTGCTGCATTCAATGTAATAAGCTTATCATTGACGAGCGCACCACTATTTCCAATCACCAAGAAAATGTAATTACCGCCGCTGTTTACTTCAATGCTCTTCGATTGTGAGTTCCATTTGATTTCATCATCATTCACTCCAAGCGAATTAAAGATCGCTCTAAAGGGCAACATCGTACTACCGCTGTCTGTAATGACTGCAGGCGTATCAGACACCACCTGTTTACCGTTAACCATAACAGTTACTCCATCAGCCGCATAAACTGTTGAACTAACAGATACAATTACAAGCAGTACCAGAAAAACCAATTTTTTTTTCATATTCTCTCTCCTTCATAAACAATTGCTTTTGAAGTACAAGCAAAGTATCGAGTACCTTATCTTGTAGATGATTAATTATACCAAACATTCTTTAAAATTAAACTATTAATTTATTATTTTTATATTACAATTTATTTAGATATATTTAGTTTATGATACTTCTGACTTGTTTAACGGATTAACGAAATTCTAACTTAGACTAAAAACTCCAACCGCAACGGCAATAGGCAAGCCTAGAGGACAGTTCTTGTTCCTTGCGGCTATGATGAGCGACGTAAATATTTCAAGAGAAGCCGCTGGCTTCTTCTGTCTCGGCAGGAAAAGCTCAGCGAAGAAGAGCGTCAGCAGCTTGAAAACATGCTTTCAATATCGAAAAAACTCCGTATGGAATATTGGCTGAAAGAAAACTTTTATGTATTTATGGACAGCAAGAATATCTATGAGGCGAAAAAGAACCTAAAAAACCGGTAAAGGATTTCCTTCACCGGTTTGAAAGATATTTTTATTTGATTTTTGTTTTACTTGAGCTCTACCACAACATTTGACATAGAGCCGTCTTTTTGGGTTATTCGATCTAGAACTATTCGATGATCTTTGCTACAACGCCAGCGCCTACTGTTCTTCCGCCTTCTCTGATAGCGAATCTCAGTCCTTCTTCGATAGCGATCGGTGTAATCAACTCGATTGTCATCTGAATATCATCTCCAGGCATGCACATTTCTGTTCCTTCTGGTAATGTCAGATTCCCTGTTACGTCTGTTGTTCTGAAATAAAACTGCGGTCTGTATCCGTTAAAGAACGGTGTATGTCTTCCGCCTTCTTCTTTCTTCAGTACGTATACCTGGCTTTCAAACTTTGTATGCGGATTGATGCTTCCTGGCTTTGCAAGTACCTGTCCTCTTTCGATGTCAGTTCTCTGTACGCCTCTCAGCAATGCTCCGATATTGTCTCCTGCCTGCGCCTGATCCAGCAGCTTTCTGAACATTTCTACGCCTGTTACTACTACTTTTCTTGGCGCATCCGTCATTCCTACAATTTCTACTTCGTCGGATACCTTCAGGATTCCTCTTTCTACTCTTCCTGTCGCTACTGTTCCTCTTCCTGTAATAGAGAATACATCCTCTACTGGCATCAGGAACGGCTTGTCGATTGCTCTTTCCGGTTCTGGAATATAGCTATCTACTGCTTCGAACAGTTCTACAATCTTATCTCCCCATGGGCCTTCTGGATTGTTCAGCGCTTCCAATGCGGATCCTCTGATGATCGGTGTATCATCTCCTGGGAATTCATAGGTGTCTAGCAGTTCTCTTACTTCCATTTCTACAAGATCAAGAAGTTCTTCGTCATCTACCATGTCACATTTGTTCAGGAATACGATGATATATGGTACGCCTACCTGTCTGGAAAGTACGATGTGCTCTCTTGTCTGCGGCATTGGTCCGTCTGTCGCTGCCACTACCAGGATCGCTCCGTCCATCTGTGCGGCTCCTGTGATCATGTTCTTTACATAGTCAGCATGTCCCGGACAGTCTACGTGCGCATAGTGTCTGTTTGGTGTCTCATACTCTACGTGCGCTGTTGCGATCGTGATTCCTCTTTCTCTTTCTTCCGGCGCTTTATCGATCTGGTCGAATGCTACCATCTCGCCGAGTCCATACTTTTGGTATAAGGTTTTAGTGATTGCTGCTGTCAACGTCGTCTTGCCGTGGTCTACGTGACCGATTGTCCCAATATTAACATGGGGCTTGTTTCTTTCAAATTTAGCTTTTGCCATTTTAAAATCCTCCGTTTGATTTTAAACCTATTGTTTTGCGGTTCGATACATTCTTTTTCGGTCTATTCCCGTGCTGAAGAACGTATCCCATCGTATAAACTTGATTGGAGCTGTTGAGCAGGTTCGAACTGCCTACCTCTTCCTTACCAAGGAAGTGCTCTACCTACTGAGCTACAACAGCAAAACTAGCTGTGTCCGATGCACTAGGTTATTTTACTATAACCATACTCATAATGTCAATACATTTTAACGCCCTAAATATAGCTCTAGTTTTCTTTTTGTCCTTTGAATCGCATTATCAATAGCTTTTGGAGATTTTCCGGTAATTTCAGCAATTTGATGATAGGATTTTCCCTTCAAATACTCATTCCAGACACTGAGCTCAAGATCACTGAAAATCTCAGTGCCATTCCCCTCGATGTAACCCATATCCTCTTTCAGAAGAAATAACGCTTCCGGGTCCGTATTGCTGTTTGAGGATAGTGTTTCTTCCAAAGTTGTATCCGGCTCCATATCGGATAATGGCTTACTCAACGAAACCGAGGAATTCAGCGGAGAATGTTTCAGCCTTGTCGCACGTTTTATAGCCGTTATAATCTGGCGATTGACACAGATCTCGGCAAAGGTATGAAAAGACGCTTGCTTGCCATTATTATAACTCCGAATGGCTTTAAAAATTCCTATCATTCCTTCCTGAACAATATCCTCACTGTCCGCACCAACCATAAAATAGAGATGCGCTTTGCTTCTGACCACATCTTTATATTTTCTAATCAGAAATTCCTCTGCAATTTCATCACCATTCTGAGCAATTAATACAAGCTCTTCGTCGGTAATCGTTTCATAGTTTTTTTCCATATCGTCTGTACCTTTTCTTTATCTCCTCTTTTTTAAGAAAACAGTGAAACCTATCACCGCCTTTATGCGCAGCATTCGAAGGCGGCGGTTTCCGAAAGAATACCCCTAGCCCCTCCTTTGTTTGCGTACCTCATACATCAAAATTGCAGCCGCATTCGAAGCATTCAGCGATGTGATTTTTCCGCACATTGGTATCGAAAGGCTGAAGTCGCATTTTTCTTTAACAAGCCTGCTGATTCCCTGTCCTTCCGCACCGATGACCAGCGCGATGCTACCTTTGAGGTCGGCCTTGCAATATTCCGTTCCGTTCATATCACAAGCCCCGATCCACAATCCCAGTTCCTTGAGCTTGTCGACTGTCTGCGCGATGTTGGATACCTTTGCAACAGGGACATATTCTACTGCACCGGCAGATGCCTTGGAAACAACATCCGTAATACCGGCTGCTCTACGCTTGGGTATCACCACACCGTGAGCACCCGAGCCGTCTGCAGTTCGAATGATCGCTCCAAGATTATGGGGATCTTCAATCCCGTCCAAAATTACGAGAAACGGTGCTTCGCCCTTTTGTCGAGCAATCTCCAGAATATCCTCAAGCTCGCTGTAAACAAAGGTTGACACAAAAGCAATCACGCCCTGGTGTACTCTTCCTCCGGAAATACGATCCAGCACGGCCTTGTCCACAAACTGGCATGACAAATTATTTTTTTCCTTCGCGATCCCAATGATTTTTTTTATAGACCCTTCCGAATCTCTGGCAATCATCAGCTTTTCTATTTCTCTGCCGCTTTTCAGTGCCTCTGTGACAGGATTTCTTCCTATGATAATATTTTCATTTCCTGAACCGTGTTCTTCTTTCAATTTATTTTCTCCTATACTCTGTGAATCGATATTCCACACCGTTTTCGTTCTTAGGATCACTTTCCCAAACAAGCTCCAAATCATCGCG
The DNA here is from genome assembly GCA_963676445.1 of Anaerovoracaceae bacterium. Taxonomy (GTDB): domain Bacteria; phylum Bacillota; class Clostridia; order Peptostreptococcales; family Anaerovoracaceae; genus Anoxybacterium. The sequence goes on along the minus strand of OY781100.1, from coordinate 3,583,722 downwards.
ATGATCCAGATTTTCAAAATATTTATCCGCCTCGAAAGACGCATTAATCCTCGTTACCAGATGTACATTGCAATAAGGCAGGAATTGCCTGTAAATGTCCTGCCCTCCAATAATAAAAACATCTTCCTTATTATAGGACTCAAGAACCTTGAACAGTTCTCCCATAGAGCGGCATTTTATACAATCCGGTTGAAAATCTTCACTGCGAGATAGAACAATATTGACCCGGTCCTTCAAGGGCTTTTTGCCCGGTAACGATTCAAAGGTTGTCCTGCCCATCACAACAATCTTCCCAGCCGTCTTTTCCTTAAAAAACTTCATATCCCCGGAAAGCCGAACAAGAAGGTCTCCGTCCCTGCCGATTCCCCAGTTGTTATCTACTGCCACAATTGTTTTCAATTTAATCCCCTCGTTCTTCTCTTATACTGCTACAGGTATCCCTTTGATCTGCGGGCCTGCCTGATAATCCTCCACGATAAAATCCTCTACGGTAAAATCATAAAAATTCGTGATTTCAGGGTTGATGGTCAACTTTGGAGCAGGATACTGGGGCCTACCGATCAGTTCCTTCACCAATGAAATATGACGATCATAGATATGAGCATCTGCTATTACATGTACCAGTTCTCCTGCCTGCAGACCGCTGACCTGAGCAAACATGTGCACAAGAATGGCATATTGAACCACATTCCAGCTGTTGGCTACCAAGGTATCCTGCGATCTTTGATTTAATATTGCGTTCAGCTTGTTACCCGTGACATTAAACGTTAAGCTGTAGGCACAGGGGTAAAGCGCCATTTCGTGCAGATCCTTAAAATTATATAAATTTGTCATAATCCTGCGGCTGTAAGGATTGTTTTTCAAGTCAAACAGCACACGGTCAACTTGATCAAATTCACCTTCATTGTACTTGTGTTTGACTCCCAACTGATAGCCATAAGCTTTTCCGATCGAACCTTCTTCGTCGGCCCATGCATCCCAAATATGACTGTTCAAATCGTTTGTATTATTCGATTTTTTTCGCCAGATCCAAAGAAGTTCGTCAATCGCCGATTTGACAGGAGTAGGTCTCAAAGTCTGCGCAGGAAATTCTTCCGCCAAATTATATCGGTTGATTACACCGAATTGTTTGATCGTATGGGCAGGCGCACCATCATCCTCCCATCTGGCTCGAACGGCTTGTCCTTCAGAGGAATAACCGTTTTCAAGAATATCCTTGCACATTTCTACGAAAATTTGATCTGCTTTACTCACATCACACCTCCACTACTCTTCAACCGCCGCTGTCACCGAAAAATGCTTAACAGGCAGAATCCACAGGAAATAACCTCTTACCCGCGCATTGTATCTGCCATTCTGAATGATTTCAACCACCTTTCCGGTATCTGCATCCTTAAATCTCAATACACCTTTTTCGTCTTTATCGGCCATATAAATGTCATAAACCCGGTAAGTCATTAAGCCTGATTGTTCCAGAAAGCCATCATATTCCTCAGAAACAGAATATTCAACAAAGCTTTTAAATTTCATTTCATCTTCCGAAAGGTTTTTCACTTCGTCGAAATAAAAGGACTTAAATAAAAGCACAAGCAGAAGGAGAACGATCATGATAATCATAGCTTTTTCCTTGCTGGAGAGAGGAGTTCCTCTTTTGCTTTTCACATTTTCACTGCTAATCTTTCTGTTTGTCTTATAATAATCTCCTATCATATCCCGGAAATTATTTCGTACTTTCTTTTCCTGCATTCGCTTTTTCCTTTTTCCTTTCAATGATGTCAATGGATCTGGATATAATTTCTTCCATTCTTTCAGTATTTTGAGACAGATAGAGAAATCCGATCAACGCTTCAAAAGCAGTTGCTTGTTTATAGATTACAGGATCTGCATTTTTCGGTTTTGATGTTATTTTTTTATTTCGAGCTCTCTTAACCAGACCAAGCTCTTCCTCAGACAGGATTCCCATCAAATTTTTCATTGCATATGCCTGTGCATCCGCTCTCACGAAGCCAACTGCATCACGATGAAGGACATCGACATTAACCTTACCCCTATCCAGAACATGTTCTCTTATATAAAGTTCAAAGACTGAATCACCCATAAAGGCAAGTGCAGTCGTATTCATATATTCATATTTTTGTTTTTCCATAAGCACTCCGTTGAAATCATTGCAGAACATACCACAATAAGTTTAGCATAAAACCAAATCAATTGGAATAGAAAACCACTGAAAGGATTATGCCCCTTCAGTGGCTCTTTTTTTCGTCTTTTAGGCGAATTAATTCAGCCTCGTCCAATTTTTCATTCTATATCGTCTTTCGCAACGTTGACCTTGCCCTGCAGTTCTGCACCGGCGCTCATGGATAAAGTCGGTGCTATAATCGAGCCTTTAATCAAAGAAGTGCTTGACATGTGCGCTCCTTTGACCGCTGCCACATTGCCTTTAATCTTTCCGTCGATTGTAATCAATTGTCCGCTCATATTTCCAGATAAGGTACTGTCTTTTCCAATGCTGACATCGCCTCTTGCTTTTACATCACCCTCTACGATGCAACCACCGAATTCGATGTTGGCGCCTTCAATATCACCTGCCACTTTACCGATCACTTTGATATCTCCATAGGCGTAAATATCTCCGATCACACTTCCTTCCATACGAATGTGGCCCTTGCTGCTCACCGTTCCATTAATCGTTGTCATGGATGAGATGACGCCCACCTCGGAAACGGGCTGGTAATTTTCTTCAACTGGCTTTGGCTGTTCTTTCCAATCAAATACTGGAATATCAAGCGGTTTGGCAACGGCCTCCTCAGATTTTATCACGACGTCAGGTTCTTTCGCTTCAAATTCTTTTAGCTCAAATTCTTTTAACTTAAGTTCTTTCGGCTCAGGTTCCGTCTGATTTGGTGCCGGCACCGGTGAAACTTCATTCTGTATATCACCGAAAGCGCTTTCTTCCTCCAGTTGCTTCTCAACAACCTTTTTCATTAAATCAGAAAAGCTTTCACCGAGTTCACTGCTTTTTTGTATTACTTTATCATCTAATTCACTCATTAAAGTACCTCTCTCTTTACATTCCGAAAATGGAATCAAATTCTTTTTCACTCTGTGAACTGTCAAGAGACACGCTTACATTTCCGTGGAGCTTTGCTCCCTGGCTTATTGAAATGGTCTGAGAGCATACATCTCCTGCAAGAAGGGCATTTTCCATAAACTCCGACATTTTGCCGATGACAAGATTTCCTTTTACTTTTCCGTTTACTTTAATATTTTCAGCAGTGATATCTCCCACTACCACAGTATTCTGCCCGATAACAACATTTCCGCTTGCCGCAATATTGCCTTGAACCGTACAACCGTTCAGAGCAAAACTGTTTCCGGAAAGATCACCTAAAATTGTACCAGTTGCTTTAATATTTCCATCTGTCTTTACAGATCCCTTAACATCGCCATAAATGTCAATATCACCTCTGGAAGTAATTTCACCGACGATTACCATAGACAGCGATATTACCGTGGAAGGATTATCCTCTTGAATTGGAGCGGACCCGACCGTTTTTTGATTTTGTAAAAACTGTCTGTGTTCCAAATCAAGATCTGACTCCTTTTCTGCTTCGTTACGAATTGTAAATTCTGCTTTTATATTCTGTCCGAAACCTGCTTCTGCGGCAGAATCCTGAGTTTCTATGCCGGGTGCTGCTTCATTTCCCGGAAGACCCATTAAATCCAATACCGCCTTAGAGAAATTATTCTTATTTGCCATGCTTTATCCCTCCAAAACCAAAACCTATTTACTTTAAACCACGATATCGACATCGAAAGAAATGTTCGTCTCTTTTTCAGATAGCGGAATGTTGACCTCTCCCTGTATTTTAGCACCTTGGCTCATCGCGATGGATGTTGTTGTTACGTTCCCTGCTAAGATCGCCTTTGGCTGGAATTTAGCCTCGTTATCAACAATTACATTTCCTTTAATTCTTCCATCCAGGCAGAAATTCTCGCCTTTCACATCTCCAATCACGACTGAATTTTCATCAACAGTCACAGAACCGCTGGCAATGATATTGCCCTGAACTGCGCAGGCAATCAAATCAATATTCTTCCCGGTCAGATCACCGATTACTTTTCCGTTTGCTCGAATATCTCCCTGGGATGCCACTTTTCCTTTCACACTTCCTAAAAGTTCAACATCGCCTTCCGCGTTTATCTCACCAATAATAACGGTTCCCTTAGCGATGGTAGTGATTCCCGGAGGCTCTTTCGGCTGTTGTGTTTGAGATTGTACTTGTGCAGCAGAAAACGAACTCCGCTGAGACTGCTTCCAATCCTGAGTTTGAACCCGCTGTGTATCGGATTCTGTGTTCTGAATGTCTTGAACCTCTTGCGATTCTTGCGTCTGTTGAGATGCTTGCTGCTGTGCCAGCATTGCCATAATTCGCTCCTTCGGATTTTTTCCTGCCTTAACAACACCTGCTTCTTTTTGGTCCCCTTGATCATTTTCTTTTTCAAGTTGGTCCCTTTTCACAGCATCCTCCTCAATCATGTTATCCTCAGTAGTATCTTCTATGATTTCCGGTTCACTTAACCCTTCATTCAGTGTGTTTTTAACCTGTTCCGGCTCAGTTGCTTTTGAAATTCCAATCAACTCCGACACGGCTTGGGAAAAATTATTTTTCACTCCCATTTCAGCATCCTCCATTTTAACTTATTCGTAATTCTTATAACTAAACGTAATCGGACTTACATCATTTGTGAGCGCTTCAAATTGATACCCCTTGCCTCTATAATATTCAATAATCCTCGGAAGCGCAGTTACTGTATATCTTTTTCCAAGGCTGTCATGCATAAGTAAAATAATTCTGGTCTTATTTGACGAAGACCGAACCACATTATTATAAACTGAATCTACTGTCGCATGAGAGTCAGCGTCACCACTGGAAGCATTCCAGTCATAATATGTATAGCCTCGCCGTGTCATTTCCGCTATAATCTCTTCGTAAAAAAGCGCATCATACTGATTAATGCTACCACCAGGGAATCGAAAAATCCCTGTTTTAACCCCTGTGGTATCGTAGATCAACCTGTTGGTACGATCATAATCTTCAAGAAAGCTTTCAACCGACTCATAAATACTTGTATAGATATGAGAATAAGTGTGGATACCGATTGCATGGCCCTCCTCCACAATTCTATTCATAATTTGCTTTTCTTTTTCACCCTCTTTACCGATAATAAAGAAGGTTGCCTTTATATTCTCTTCTTTCAGGATGTCCAATATTTCATTGGTTCTGTCGGAAGGTCCGTCATCAAAGGTAAGGTAGACTGTATTCGGCACTGATTTGGTCGCTTTCGGCAATTCTGAATACAGATCTGGATAAAGATTCTGATATTCGATAGATAAGCTATTTTGCTGCACTTCTTCTTTTGGATTTGAATGCGCCAGAGCAGTTTGCGACTGAATATCAGCAATCTGGGCTTGATAGTTATTATTCATAAAACCAAGACATATCGTCGATACCGTCAAACCAATTACAATAATTAGAATAACGACAACGATCAAATGCTTAAAAAATCTAACACTTCCAATATACATCGCACACTCTTCCATAATACACCAGCAGTCTATAACGAATTAATTATATCCGTGTTATCGATAATATTCAATAGGTTTCGTTCTATTTCCCTAAAAATTATAGCAATCATGCCTTAGAAACGATCACTGTTATTTAAGAGATTTTTCAGCAATCCCGGCTCTGTTTTCTGTGCAGGCCGAACCTCTTCAAAAAGTATCGTGGCATCCAAAGACTTTTCTGTTATAGTAACAACTGCATAAGAGCCCTTTCTGCCTCCTGTTGGCAGAGTTAGACTTCCTGGGTTTAGTAAGTATAAACCTTCAACCTGTTGAAACAACGGTATGTGTGTGTGACCGAAAAATGCTGCTCTGCATTGCAGAGATTCTGCCTTATACATAATGCTCTCCAATCCCTGCTTCACATTTTCCATATGGCCATGAGCAAGAAAAACATTACCGAACTCCGTCTCAAGGATATGGTATCCATCTCTCAAAAAAGAGCCGTCCATATTCCCCTTCACCCCAATCAAAGGAACATTTATCTGCTCTCTCATTCTTTTTGCATCAGTCCAAAGATCTCCCAAATGGATGATTAAGTCGATATTTTCAAGTGATTGATATATCGCAACGGCTTTGTCAATTTTGCCGTGAGTATCGCTGATTACAAATACTTTCAATCGTTTCATTCCTCCTCGCTATTCCTCCCACAAATACGCTTTTATATCCACAAAACCGTTTTCTCTAAAAGATATCCCCTCTTTTTCAAGTAGCATTCGCTGCTCGTTCCAATGGGGTACCAGTCTTCCCTGACTATTTACAACTCTGTGACAAGGCGCTTCTGTAAAGAAGGAAGCGTAATGCATAGCCTGTCCCACCATTCTGGAGCGCTGAGGCTGTCCAAGCATTCGTGCGATCGCTCCGTAAGTCGACACCCTTCCTACTGGAATTTTATTAACAATTTCATATACACTTTGATAGAAATCTTCTCTGGTCATGGCTTCGCCCTATCTTTGCCATATGCCCGGATTTTTCTTGCTCATCTCTCTCCAGTCTCCTGTATTAGCCAATATGATTAAAATCCTTATCGTTCATTACCTTGCAGATAACCTCATTGACTCCTCCTTCGTCATTAGAGGCAGTTATGTAGGCAGCGTTTTTTCTGAGCTCTGGGTGCGCATTTTTCATGGCGATTCCCAGTCCGGCGGCTTTGATCATAGACAGATCGTTTAAATGATCTCCTATTGCAATCACCTCATTCATGGCAACATCTAACTCCCCGGCCAATATTTTTAAGGCCTCTCCCTTTGATGCACGTTGAGGAAGTATCTCCAAATATGTCGATTCCGACAGCGTGGTGTTTACATCAGAGGCGGCAGTTCTACGAAGTTCATCTACAAACACATCGAATTTATCACTGTTTCCTATAATCAGAATCTTTGTAGGGGCTTCTTTCAGGAAATCATAGAGATCTCCAACTGCTTCACAGGCAACGCATTCCTTTTTCAGATGTTTTTTAATCCCCGGCGTTATTTCTTCCACATACATCTTTTGGTTCTGATAAAGCAGTACGTCCCATTCATAATTTTTTAGCAGCAGCAATGCTGTTCTTGCCAGCTCATAGTCGAGGAATGTTTCATAAATTGTAGTATCTTTCTTAATATCTACTATTTTCGAACCATTATAAAAAATAGCCGGTACCTGAATATTCAGGTACTCGACAAACGGCTTCACCGCATCTTCCATTCTTCCTGTTGCAATTGTAAAATAACCACCTTCCTGTATAAACATACGAACCAGTCTTTCCGTTTCTTCGGATATTCTACCGTCGCTGCATAGCAAAGTTCCATCAAGATCCGATACGATCAACTTATATTTCAAATTACTGCCTCCTATTGCTACCATGATTCATGTTCTTTATAGTCTGGGTACTTCGTACCGTCCTAATTATGTCAAAAGCCCGCAAAGCTGTCAACCGCATTCAACGAACCCATGCATCAAATGAACCTGCAATTACTTCAGATATCAATGGTGTTTACGCTCTGACATCAATGGTGTGTTTGAGCAATCTGCTCGGTATGTTTCATTTCCATTATTTTTAATAGCAGGAAAGCAACAACAATCAATATAGTCGGAACCATGAAATTGATTTGAAATAAATTAATGTCACGCAAAAAAACTTTTAGTGCCACGCTTCCACTAAATATAAACCCCGTCGAAATCCCCAAAATCATTTTACTGCGGGTAACTCCTTTTTTGGGCAATTCAAACGAATACTTTGTAAAATAGTAGTATATCATCACCGCTCCGCCAATACACAACAACGAAGATAGGATAAAGCCCAACGAAATTGGCATCTCAAAGATATGATGTTGAAACAATTCTACAATAAAACCCGAAAACAACATCTCGACAAAAAGCAAAAATCCGATACCAATAACCAGAATATTTGCCCACTCCAGAAACCGGTCATAAAATCTCTTCTGCCTTCCGTTTCTGGCCAGTTCATTACAAAATCCCTTAAAATCTTTTCCTATCACAAATTCAGCAGTTTCCCCCCTGTCCTGTGCTTCATAAAGCATGGCAAACAATTCTCTTCTGATCACCTCAATATCATATTCATACAAATTTGAACCGCGCAGATAAACCACCATATCTGTCATCAGCGAATTATTTTCTTTTGTAAGCAGTTTATCCCTTTCATTATTTTCTCTTCTGAGTTTCTCTACTAAGTTACTCATTTTATACCTCCTCCAATCCCAAAATATTTGTTACTGCTTTCATAACACTATCCCAACACACATTGAATGAATCAAGCGTCTCTCTTCCCTCCTCAGTAATCGAATAGTATTTTCTGCTCGGTCCAAGGGGTGAAGGCCTTACCTCTGATGTGATCAGCTCCTTTTTCTCCAAACGGACAAGCAATGGGTAAATCGTGCCCTCCCGAACATCATGAAAACCATGCCTGACCAACGTCTCCATGATTTCATATCCATAGGTTGTTTCGGCTGCGATTACTTTTAGAATACAGCCCTCAAGTGTCCCTCTCATAAGCTGAGATTTATCAAACATTATTCCACCTACCTTGCGTCTTATAGTAGCTAGCTATATTGTACCGCATAGTAGTTTATATGTCAATAAAAAAAGTGGCCACGCCACTTCCGCTAGGGAACCCAACGGTTCCCTTCGGCGCTCGCTACGCGAGCTGAGCACCCTCCTTCATCGGCGAGGGGTGCCCCCTCTGCACTCCCCATTTTATCTAATAAGAAATAATATTTATTAGATAAAAAAGCAGCTTATCAATACTTGCGTTTTTACGCCGTACCGCTTAAGCTGCTTAAATTTATGAAATTGTTCTCGGTTCACTTTATTTATTCGGCCAAATTTTCACATCATCTTCAAGTAGCCAGTTATAACGTGGATCGTTATCTCTTGAAGTCCATGGATTGTCCTTCAGGTGCCTTATCATCCAGCAATAATACATAGCAAAACCGGGTGCTGCTACCTGTGGATGAGTGGGGCCGCCAGGGATAAAAAATGCGCTGTTGTTCTTAACCTTAAACGCTTCGTCCCCAAGGAACGCCGCTCCAAAACCCTCCGGTCTGTTAAAACGATAAAAATATACCTCAGGTTGATCATGTCCATGAGGAATATAGCTGGACCATCTACCAGGATAGTTGATCAACTCACCCATCACCATATTGGAATAGGGTGCGTTGCTGTAATTAAAGACATCTCTTACGGCTCTGCGAGCTGTGTTTTCCCATACACCATCTCCAAAGAATCCGGTTGAAATATCATCCTGTGTATAAAGCTTTGAAGGGAAGCTCTTTTCATTTGTGGTCTGTTGAATTAAAATTTCAACATTATCTTTCGCTGTTACCGCGATTTCGACTCCTCTTGATACGTGGAGCACAATAGGGTTTTCATCAAAGATAGAACGTCGCACTGCATCGGTACTTTTCCCTTCCCAGTTCAGTGTAATTTCGCCGTCTAACAACAACACTGCGGTTTCCTTCTCCGGTTCCAGAATGGTCAGCGTTTCTCCTGTACCCATCTTCTGAATACCGATATCCATCAGCATATCAGGATGATTGTTCTCCATATTGCAGATTTCGTTATAGCCTTTTTTCATTTCTCCATAAACAGTTACCATACTCTTCTCCTTAACATACTGAAAGAGTGCTCTTCCACGAAACACTCTTTCAGTCTGAATCGTTGTTTAGTACTTGATCATAAACTTTCTGATGATCTTTACAAGATCGTCGTATCCGCCTGCGAACTGGTCCAAAGTCTTGTTGACCGGTCCAAAGGTATCGAACTCTTCTACGCTCATTTCATCATATGCCTTGATGAAATCAGGATGCTTTCTAAGCTCTTTGATATAGTAAGGATCAACTTCGTTGTCCATTCTGGCTTCAATTGCAAAGTCGGAACCGTTGAAAGGAACCTGATTCTTATATGGTATTGTCATGAGCATGTCTCCACCAATGAACTCAAGCCACTGCAGCGGTGTTCTGTATGCTGCCGAAAGCATCTTTGTCTTGTAGCCTCTTTCGTTGTATACCTTATAGGCTTTCTTTACACAGGCGATTCCTGCATAGTGCAGCGCACAGGGATCGATACAGATTTTCTTCTTATCAGCGGATTCTCTCAGCCAATCATCCAATCTTCCTACCATGATGGTGCAGACAGGGTTGATTTCAGAGTTGTCAAGGCCTTCCGCCTCTCTTCTAGCAAGACCTCTTTCGACCGCTTCCCCCACGGCGATTGCCTGTGTTGCGGTGAAGGATACGGTGGCATTGATGCTGACGCCGCGATAGGTCATTTCTTCGAAGGCTTTGATTCCGGCAGATGTAGCTGGAGCCTTTACCTGCATATTCGGTGCAAGCGTATTGAAGTAGCATGCCTGTTCTACCAGTTTTTCCGCATTATTGAAATTCTTTGTATTTGTCTGTATTGAAATTCTTCCAGTCCCTGTTTTGGAATCGAACAGAGGCTCTAAGAGCTTTGCCCCGTCCACTGCCATCTTTTCGATTACAATCCAAGCAATTTCATCCTCGGACTTGGTCGGATTGTCTTTGACAAGCTGAGCAATATAATCGCGGTAGCTGTCCAGTTCCTTCTCTAATACGCCCTTTACGATGACTGGATTAGTCGTCGCGCCCACAGCGCCTCTCTCGATGGCATAGGTCAACTCTTTGATGGAACAAGAATCGTTCCAGTACTTTGTCATCGGGAATTTTTGTGTCATTTCCAATAGTTTATCCATTTCCTACCTCCTTGAAATTCCCTGGCTTTAGCCAGATTGGAATTTTTCGTTGTTCGAATGTCAGTGTGTCAGGAAGATTTCTTACTTCTTTTTGGCATTCTTTCTCATATCAAATATTACTGCAACAATAATGATACAACCTTCTATGATTTGCTGCCAGTAGGCATCAATCCCTAATAATGTAAGCCCGTTTCTCAATACACCGAGAACGAGAGCACCGACAACCGCGCCCCAGACCGTTCCGATACCGCCGTAATGACTCGTACCGCCGATTGTAGTTGCTGCGATAGCGGTAAGTTCATAGCCGGTTGCCGCACCAGGATGCACGCTTCCGACACGTCCAGCGAAAACCAGCGCTGCCACTGCGGAACATAACCCTGCATAACCGTATATCAGAACCAGATTTTTCTTAACATTGACGCCCGAAATTTCGGCAGCTTTGATATTGCCGCCGATCGCATAGACATTTTTGCCAAAACTAGTATACCCAAGAAGTACCCAGGTAATTATAATCATAATCAAATAAACAATAACAGGTACCGGAATTGCTCCAATCTTGCTGCCGATGAACATAACGCCCGGTGTAAACTGGCTGACCGGTTTTCCTCCGGTGTAAATAAGCGCCGCGCCTCTTGCAATGGTCATCATACCCAGCGTAGCGATAAAAGCAGGGATTCCTGTAAACGCAATTAATCCTCCGTTAACCCCCCCTAGTAATGATCCGAGAGCCAAAGCAGCTATAATCGGCACAATTACAGGCATCTGGGGCAGTCCTTCATAGTAATGCGTAGTGGCCGTACTAGCCTGTCCGAGACTCGCAGCTACTACGCCGGAGAATGCAAGTACAGATCCGACGGAAAGGTCAATCCCCTTTGAGGTGATGACCAGCGTCATACCCAAAGCCATTATACCAAAGATCGAGCTTTGTGTCATAACGTTAAAAAGATTGGTCGGTGAAAGAAATTTCGGTTGTGCGATGGATATTACAACAATAAGAAATACCAGAACCAGGATAATACCGTATTTCTGCAATAAAGCTATTGCTGTTGCTTTTGAATCACTCGTTGCGATTCCGGATTTCTCCATTAGTTTTTTTGAATCAGACGACATTGGCTAATCCCTCCTTGTATATTGATTACGCCGAACGTCCGGCACTCTGGCCGGTGGCATATCTCATGATTTCTTCCTGTGTAAGGTCTTTGCTGTTTTCAACAATACCCGTTACTTCGCCTTCATGCATTATCACAATTCTGTCACTCATTCCCATTACCTCAGGTAATTCGGAAGAAACCATAATGATTGATTTGCCCTGGCCTGCTAGTCTGGTTATCAACCGATGAATTTCCGACTTCGCCCCAACATCGATCCCTCTTGTGGGTTCGTCCAGAAAAAGAATTTCAGGATTTGTCAAGAGCCATCTTGCAACCAATACCTTTTGCTGGTTCCCACCGCTAAGGTTCTCTATCTTCTGATAAATGCTCGGAGTCTTAATGCTGATCGCTTTTACGTATTCGTTCGTATCTTCGATCGCCTGTTTGTGGTTTAATAACCCTGTTTTTTTAATATATTTACTGATGTTCGCTATCATTACATTCTGGAATACGGAAAGCATTGGAAAAATACCTGTGATACGTCTGTCTTCCGTAAGAAGCGCCATTTTATTGTTCTTTGCATCAGCAGGAGAATTAATTTCCACTTTTTTTCCGTCAATGAGAATCTGCCCTCCGGACTTTCCTCTGATACCGAAAATCGTCTCGATTACTTCTGTTCTTCCTGCTCCTACCAATCCGGCGATTCCAAGGATTTCTCCTTTACGAACGCTGAAAGAAACGTCCTGAAACTTTTTTCCATAGCTCAAGTTTCTAACTTCCATTTTGACGTCGCCAATTTCACAGATTTCCTTAGGGAACATTTCATCTACATCACGACCTACCATCATCTTGATCAATTGGGAAACTTCAATGTCTGTTGTGTTACCACTTCCTATAAATTGCCCATCTCGATAAACGGTGATTCTGTCACTGATTTCATATATCTCTTCCAATTTATGTGAAATATAAATTATCGATTTTCCACTTTCTCTAAGTCTTCTCATGATAGAAAAAAGCTGATCTATTTCCTTATTCGTTAACGCAGATGTCGGTTCGTCCATGATGATCAATTTGGCGTTATAAGACAGCGCCTTTGCTATTTCAATCATCTGCATATTTGCAACGGTTAAATTTACCATTAGAGTTTTCGGGTCTTCGTTAAAATCAATTTGCTTCAGAACTTCTTTGGTCATTTCATACATTTTTTTGTGGTCAATCAGGCCCAGTTTTGTTTTCGGCTCTCTTCCCAGCCAGATATTTTCCATAATGGAACGGTGCTCCACCGGGCTTAATTCCTGATGAATCATCGCGATACCCATTTTGAGCGCGTCTGCCGTCGAATAATTCTCAATCAGGTTCCCTTCAAAAGATATCTGTCCGGATGTTGGTGGATGAATCCCGATCAGACATTTCATCAGGGTGGATTTTCCTGCTCCGTTTTCTCCCATCAAAGCATGAATCTCACCATATTTCACATTGAGTTCAACTCCCTTAAGTGCTTTCACTCCGGGAAATGTCTTCACAATGTCTTTCATGACCAGGATGTCTTTTTCCATTTCCATTGCCATCACCTCATAATTATGAATTGTGGGAGAGAGGCATAAAAACCCCTCTCCCACATTTAATTGCTCTCAGCTTATGATCTCAGCTTATGTAGTTACTGGAAATCAGCAACGTTATCAGGGGTAACCAGAACGAAGTCAATCCAAGTAACTGCGTCAGGTGTTTCACCGGAAGCTGCTTTTACAGCTACGTCAATACCACCTGCGCCCTGTCCTTCAGCATCCTGAAGAACGGTAGCATCCAATTTGCCTTCCGCTACTAAATTTACAGCATCAGGAATCGCGTCTACGCCAACTACGATTACATCGTCTCTGCCAGCTGCTTCAAGAGCCTGAAGAGCTCCGATTGCCATACCGTCATTGTTAGCAAGAACTGCATTCAACTCATCGCCGTAAGCAGTAAGCCAGTTTTCAGTGATAGACATACCTTTGTCATACTGCCAGTCGCCAGCTTCCTTTGCGAGGATTTTAATATCAGGATATTCGGAAAGAACTGATTCATTTCCTTCTGTTCTCTTTACAGCGCCTTCATTGCTCAGGATTCCCATCAGGATTCCAACGCCGCCTTTTGTTCCCATTTTATCAACGAGGAACTGGCCCTGAAGCTGACCTGCAACGATTTCCTGTGAGCCTACATAATATACGCCTTCAGGTGGATTTTCGGTTCCGAATGGATTTCTGTTGATGTAGATCAGCGGAATTCCAGCTGCCGTAACAGCGTCTGTGATCGGACCCATAGCAGCGGTGTCAACCGGTACTACCATGATTGCGTCGTATCCCTGTTCAATCATTGTATTAACCTGATCCTGCTGCTTTACTACGTCTTCCATAGCGTCCTGAACGTCGATTTTATATCCGAGTTCTCCCGCTTTTGCAGTAGCTGCGTCAACAACATAGGTCTGGAATGTGTCATTCAGGTTGCACTGTGCAAAACCGATTGTCTTTGTGGCTTCACCGGCAGGAGTTTCTTCGTCTCCGCCACCGCCGCAAGCAGTGAACATTCCAAGAGCGAGTACAAGTACCAGCAAAATTGCAAGTATCTTTTTCATTTTTCTTCCTCCTCAATTCTAAACGATTGATTGATAATCCTTTATATTAACAGTTAGAAACTGCTAATAACAGAGAAGAACCTCAGCGTTTTTACGAAAACGCTTGCTAAGGTTGATACTATCATTATAGAGCCAATTTGTCAAGACTAAAAAAAGGGGCCAGTCCAATTATTCTAATATCAACCTTATGACATTTCTTTCACAATTTCTATTTTGCGTCATTTTATTTTTTTCATGCATTTTATTAATTTTTTTGTTGACAATTCATTAGGTCAGATATATAATTTGGGCAAACAGAAAAACGTTTTTCAGGCATGAATTGAGAACACGTTTTCTGACAAAATCTATTATTTAAGCTGAAAATAGTAATTGAAAAATGGAGGAAAAAGAAATGGTACCAGAAAAGAAGTGGTTGTTCACCGAAGATCCGAACATCATGTTTGAAGGCGACAATGCGGTCGGTCAGCTAAAGAAGCAGATTTGGGACGCATCGGAGGAAGAAATCGATGCAATTCTGGAAGAATACGGAATCCCTTCTCCTTCCGAGCTCGGCGTTGCCGGAACTTATATCCAGAACACGCCACGTGCAGATCAAATTGAAAAAAGAAGAAAGAACGATATCGTGTTTGTTCCTATTGGATGTACAGAAAATCACGGACTTCATGCCAATACAGGACTTGACACCTTTATGTGCACTCAGATTCTGGAAGGTGTAAGAAGATTTACGAAGAAGCAGGGCCACGAAGTCAACCTCGCATTTACGCCGCTGAATTACGGCGGACATCCTTATCATCATATAGGAATGCCAGGAACTGTTATCATGCCGGAAGAAGTTGTAAAGGAATCCCTGATCTACTGTATGCTGGGTCTGTGGAATGATGGTTATAGAAAAATCATCTTCGTAAACAACCATGGTCATCTCTGGATGCTGGAATCCGCAATTCATGAATTCTGCAAGAGGTATCAGCTCCCAGGAATTTTCAGAGTCATCGAATGGCACAGAGCAGTCAGAGAGTTTTTCTATCCTACAAACCGTAAAAACAGCCTTGAAACCAACTTCATCCATGCCGACGAAGCAGAGACCGCAGTGGCATTGCTGATGTTCAAGGAAATGATCAACATGAGCGCCGTTCAGGATGCAGACGGAAAAGGTTTCCTGCCCGATGGACATATGGATAAATCCGTTGACCCTTACAGAAGACCCTGTAGATGGTCCGAAGGAGAAGGCCATGCGGCCATCGAAAGAGCAGCAACTCCGGAAGGAATCGTGGGCAAACCTTCTCAGGCAACAGCTGACAAGGCGAAAAGACCGATCGCGGCTATCCTGAAGTACCTGACTCTGCTTCATGATGAAATTCTTGAAACGTTCCCAGCTGGAACCGTTCCTCCAGTAGATCAGATTACGCTGAGAAAACCGGAAGATATGGAACCATTCCTCAGAGAACCCCTCAGCGAAGGGTGGAAATCCGTCGATGAACTTCCTAGAATCGGGATTTTCGAAAGACTGTAATTGAGAAATATGTATTTCCTTTAAAACCGCAATTTTATATTGCTTCGCAGTGAAAATGGGAATCGGTTTCACGGTTTTATCAAAATACAATTTCATCACCCACCAGGCAGATGACCAGTTGGCGAAAAGTGATTTCCTCAACAATAGCACTTTTCCCAGTGTTATAGAACAAAGCAAATAAAAAAAGGAGATAAGAAATGAAATCCAAGACTGCTTTTTTATATAAGCCACATGATCTTCGAATTGAAGAAGTCGAACTTGCTCCTCTTAAACCCAATCAGGTTCTGATCAAAGTCGGTGCCTGCGGCATCTGCGGTTCTGATATAGAATGCTATGAAGGAAAATCCGCGGAAGGAAGATATGACATCGCGCCTTACACTCCCGGTCACGAATGGGGCGGAAAAATCGTAGAAGTCGGGTCCGGCGTATCCACATTGAAGGCTGGTATGAAGGTTACCGGTGACTGCGTTATGGCTTGCGGCGTCTGTCAGAACTGCAAAGATGGATTGATGCCTTCCGCCTGCCTGAATATGAGAGAAATCGGCTTCAGACCGGACTCTCCCGGCGGTATGGGTGAGTACATGATCGTTGAAGAGCAATATGTACATCAGATTCCCGACGACTGGTCCTATGCGATGGGCGCCTGGGTCGAAACATTCTCTATCGGATATTTTGGACTCTGGGGCAACGGAGGATATATCGATGCTTCCGACACAGCTGTTATTTTCGGATGCGGGCCAGTTGGAATTTCTGCGACTATGGCTGCCAAGACATCCGGAGCCACTGTGATCGTAGTAGATCCCATTCCTTCCAGAAGAGAGCTTGCTATGAAATATGGCGCTGATTATGCCGTAGATCCTACCGCAGGAAATTTAAAGGAACAGATTGATAAGCTTACTGATGGCAGAGGACCTTCCGTAATAGCCGAAGCATCAGGTAACGATAATGCGATCGCATCCATCTTCGACATTGCCGGCCACAGCTGCAGAGTACATCTGATCGGTCATTCCATCGGCAGAAAAGTACCGGCAGAGCTAGGATGGACGATCTGGAAGACATTGAAGATCAATGGTTCCGGTGGTACAAAAGACTTTGGTCAAAGAACAATCCGTTTCATGAGCGCAATTAAGGATAAATATGATTTTGATGCTCTAAATACCCATTACTTTGACTTTGATAAGCTTCAGGAAGCGATGGACACTGCCATTCACGAAAAGGACAACGCATTTAAGGTAATGCTCCAGTTCCCTGTCGAATAATCAAAATCAAATATACCGCAGGGAGGTATCAGACTCTCATGACAACATTATATCAACAAATGGTCAGTTCAGCTCTTGCAATTGAAGCAGGAAAGATTACTGAATATCCCGATTCCCATGTGCAGGTCGACCAGGATCAGCTGATTCTCTGCAAAATAGAGGACACGAAAAAGATCCTGGCAGTCGGCAGCGGAACAGTCTGCTGCCGGCTGTCCGGTGATGGGCTGTCACAGGAAATGAAGCTTTGCCCTCTCACTCACCAAAACAGGCTGATTCTCAATGAATTTCTTCCCTACACGAATCCTTCTGCCTTCGGCAGGCAGACAGCAACCTTTGGGTTGGGCGACCGCTTGGGAATTGCATCTCCGGGGCATATTCGATGTTTTCTCAATTCATCTGCAAAACCGATCATGGCTCAGCAAAGTAAGAGAGAGCTTGATCTCACCGGAAGAACTTATGAACAGGTCCTTGATGATGTATGCTTCGCTGTATTCCAGGAAGGCTACAAAGGAGGTTTTGGGGCGGATGGAGATCATTTAAAAAGGATCGAGGATATCGAGGAGGCGCTTGAATGCGGCTACACAATGATCACGCTGGATTGCACCGAAAAAATCGGCAAAGGCATTGAAGCCCTCGCTCCGGAAAAGAAAATTGAGCTCTATAAAGCGCTTTCCGCTGATTACCGTAAAAGAATTGAAGATTCGTATCTTAATAAAAGCGTTACAATAGCGGGTGAAACATATCATTTCGCCACGGATGATCTTATCGACTGCGCGCTAATTTACCATTCAGCAGTAGACTTTGTAGCTGAAGTTTATTTCAATTGCCTGAAAAAAGCGAATCACAATGTAGACTTTGAATTATCCATTGATGAAACTGAATCCATAACAACCGCTCAAGGCCACTTGTTTGTGGCGATGGAGCTGGAGTATAACCGGGTTGAGGTTACAAGCCTGGCGCCTCGCTTTATTGGCGAGTTTCAAAAGGGTATCGACTATCTGGGTAATCTCGGTGAATTTGAAATTCAGCTCAGGCAGCATGCCTCAATCGCTGATCATTTCGGTTATAAGCTCAGCATTCATTCAGGCAGCGATAAGTTCAGTGTCTTTCCTTTGATCGGCAAATATACGGAGGGCAGGCTTCACATTAAAACATCCGGCACCAACTGGCTGGAAGCAGTCGGAGTAGCTGCAGAAAAAAATCCGATGCTCTATCGCCGCGTTCATAAAAAAGCGCTGGAGCATTTCCAGGAAGCAAAGAAGCACTATTATGTTTCAGGAGATCCGAATAAAGTCGAAAATCCGGATAGCAGAAGCGATGAGGGATTGGCCGACTATTTGATCGACGACAACAGCAGACAGCTGCTCCATATTACCTATGGTTATGTGCTGGATGATCCTGAATTAAGGGCGGAACTTTATCATACTTTAGAACAGAATGAAGAACACTATTACAAAAGGCTGATCACACACATCGGACGTCATCTCACGCTGACCGGCCTGTCAGAATAAAACAAAAACCGACTTGTCCCGTGACAGAATCAGACGCGGGACAAGTTTGCATGAGTCCGACAACAATCCGCTTCTCAGATTGGTCGGACTGCAAACCGAGACGAAAAGAAATCGAGGAACAAACATGAGTATCAAAAATGATTTGCCAAAACAGTTCAAGCTTGCAGCTACGTTGACAGCAGAACTGAATCCGGCTTCTCCCGTAATCATGGCCGGGAATTCTGCTGACCGCATCGCTCTGGCGTCCAAGCTCGGTTATGACGCAGTGGAACTTCATTGGGCAGACCCGGCGCTGATCCCTCTTGATCAGATTTCAGCTGCCTGCAGTGAAAACGAGATGGAAATTTCAGCTTTCGCAACTGGCCGGGCTTACGTCCAGGAAGGGCTTTCTCTTACTCACGAGGAGGAAAATAACCGCAAAGCAGCGGTTCAAAGACTGAAGAATTTTGTGGACGCAGCTTCCCCTTTTAAGGCAACTGTCATCATCGGCTGCATTCGTGGGAATTTGACCTCAGAGACCTCCCGCAATGCATCCCTAGAGCTCCTTGCACATTCAACGCGAATTGTTGCAGAATATGCCGCACAAAAAGAAGTTTCCATCGTTTTCGAGGCAATTAACCGATATGAGAACAATTATTTAAACACCGCGCAGGAAACGGCTGCTTTTATAAGAGATTTTCAGCTTCCCAATACAAAGATTCTGTTGGATACGTTTCATATGAATATTGAAGATGCAGATATGGCAAAAGCCATTCTTGATTGTCGGGATTTAATAGGCTATATCCATATAGCGGACAGTAACCGCCGCTTTTCAGGCGACGGGCATATCGATATGAAAGAGATTGTCAATTCACTGAAAAATGTAAACTATCATGGTTTTCTCAGCGCAGAATGTCTCCCTCTCCCCGACTCTGTCTCTGCATTGACAGGATGGATTCAAGGAGTAAAAGATGCTTTCAGGCGGTAAATAAGGGCATGCAGCAGAAAATCAATTATACGGAGGTAAAGAATGGAAAAAGTCAAATTAGGTATTGTCGGTCTTGGAAGACTGGGCCGTGAGCACGCCGCCAATATCAATTACAATATCAT
This sequence comes from Anaerovoracaceae bacterium, assembly GCA_963676445.1. Taxonomy (GTDB): domain Bacteria; phylum Bacillota; class Clostridia; order Peptostreptococcales; family Anaerovoracaceae; genus Anoxybacterium. The sequence goes on along the minus strand of OY781100.1, from coordinate 3,563,813 downwards.
CAACGCAGAGCTGGCTGCTGTTTGCAGTGCAATTCCGGAGGAAGTTGAGTCAGTAATCAAGGAAATGAATCCGGGATACGGAACCACCGATTATATGGAAATGTTTAACGATAAAAATCTGGACGGAATTGTTATCGCTTCCAATTCTGCATATCACTGCAAAATGATCTGTGACGCAGCTAATGCTGGCGTTAAAAACATCTACTGCGAAAAACCCCTGGGAATGACACTGGAGGAAATCGACCTGATTAAAGAAACCGTTGAAAAGAATAATGTGAGTATTTTTCAGATCGGTTACAACAGAAGATTTGATCAGGCTCTGATGTCCATGAAAGAGAAGATTGATGCCGGTTTCATTGGGAAGCCAATCCTAATCAAGCTTGTGAACCGGGACCCTGAATGGAACAGAGAAGCACTTTTAAAGTTCAGCCCTACCAGTGGCGGTCTTGTATTTGACATGCTGACTCACGATTATGATGTTTCCAGATGGCTTATTGGCTCCGATGCAGAAACAGTATACGGAATCGGCGGCGCTTACGGATATGAAGGTCTTGCCGAACTCAACGATATTGATAACTGCATCATTTCTCTCGGTTTTGAAAACGGTGTTATGGGTTATATGGAAACCTCCAGAAATGCTACCTACGGCTATCATGTAGAATATGAAGTATTCGGAACGGAAGGTTCGTTGCGATTGGGAACAACACCGAATAAGGACAGAGTGGTATCAATGAACCGCAACGGAGCAACCACAGAATGTGTGAAATCTTTCTTTGAGTTCTGGCTGCCAACCTTTGAAGCAGAGCTCCAGGATTTTGCTGACTGCATACAGAACGGAAAGCAGCCGAAAGCCGGGCTTGAGGATGCTTACAAGGCAGTACAATGGGCATTCGCCGCCAAAGAAGCAGTTGATAAGAGGTCCATCGTCAACATGAAATAACTTGATTAAAATCTATATCGTTCGAAAAATGAGCCTGCAGGGTTGTAGATATTTCAATAAATCTGCGGGCCTTTTATTTTATATTCCAGTTTTAGTAGATGGATGTAAGGGCTCTTCGACTTTGCAGTATTGCCGACTTACCAGCCCTGAAGATTCCACGTTCCGCTCCCCTCATCACTGGTCGATTTTCTAACCACCAGCTCCGAATCAAGGGTTATGACACATCTTTGTTTATCAGGATCTTTCATCCGTTCATTCAGAAGGTACATCGCCTGGTAGCCCAAATCAAATTTGGGGAGATTCACACTTGAAAGCGAAGGAGTAATCAAAGTGGAAGGAAAATTGTTATCAATTCCGATCACCGCCACATCTTCCGGCACACGCAATCCCTCATCCAGTATTGCGCGAATCGCACCGATTCCCATCTGATCATTTCCGGCAAAAACCGCAGTAAAACTTTTCTTTTTATATAATAATTTTTTCATTACCTCGTAGCCGCTTGAAGGGGAATAGTCTCCCTCTTCAATTAAATCATCCTCTACAATCAATCCTGCTTGTATCATTGTTTCCCTGTAGCCTTCCAGACGAAGATTTCCGATCTGAAAACGCAGTGGTGCGGCAATATGTGCGATACTGCGATGTCCCAGAGACAAGAGATGGTTTACCGCGACTTCCGCGGCTCTTTTGTTGTCAATTACAACGGCGTCAATGCTTGGGTCCAGTACATTTTCAAGAGAAACAACAGGAATTCTTTTTTTTCTGCTGCTGCTGTCAACAAGCGAACGAATATATTTTCTGTCTGAGATATTTTCACCGTTGGCATAGGATGCAAGTATAATTCCATCTGACCAGGAATGCTGCAAAAATCTGACGTGTTGCTTTTCAATCTCAACGTTCCCATTGGTCTCGAAAACCAATATGTTATACCCGTATTTCAAACCTGCTTCATGAATTCCCTGCAAGACTGCCGGGAAATAAACCTGATTGAAGGATGGGACAATGACGCCGATCTGATTGGTTTTATTGCTTTTCAGACCACGTCCAACCGGGTTGACCTCATACTGCAGTTCTTCGATTGCTTCATTGACCCGCGCCTTTAATTCAGGGCTAACAGGCTTTTTATCGTTCATTACATTGGATACTGTGGAAATTGATACGCCGGCTTTTTTTGCCACTTCTTTGATTCCTACCATACAAGCCTCCAAATTGTTTTTATCAATATTTTTAGGGCTGCTGTTCAGAGCCTTCTTAGCAGGCCTGTTCAGCAACCCTATTATAACGCATCCGCAAAAAATTTTCGACAGTAGAATAATTTTCTTATGTTATTTTTTTATTCGACTTCACTTAATTTAACAGGTCTGCCCTCTGCAACGGACTTTTTCGCCGCAAGTCCTAGTTTGATCGGCTGCAGCCCGTCAAATCCGGTAACAGGAGTCTCCGTGTTGTTGATCAGCGCGTTGACGAACTGCTTCATTTCTTCCGCAAAAGAGTTCATGTATCTTTCCAGGAAGAAGTACAGCGGTTTCTCACTGAATACGCCGTCCTCTGTGCTCCAAACTGCAGTAGAAGGATAATCATTTGCGATTTCAGCCTTACCCTTGGAGCCGAACGCTTCTACTCTCTGATCATAGCCGTAAGCGGCTTTTCTGGAGTTGTCAATCACGCAGATTGCCCCGTTTTTGAAACGGATTGTAATCAGTGCTGTGTCAACATCACCGGCTTCTCCAATGGCAGGATCAACCATACATGCGGCTGCAACGTAAATCTCATCTGCCTCACTGCCGGTTAAAAACCGAGCCATATCAAAGTCATGGATGGTCATATCCATGAAAATTCCGCCTGAAACCTTCACATATTCGATTGGCGGCGGCCCTGGGTCCCTTGATGTAATTTTCAAGATCTGAAGGTCGCCGATGGTTTTATTGTCAATCAGCTCTTTCACCTTGCGGAAGTTGTGGTCAAATCTTCTGTTAAATCCAATCTGAAGCTTTACTCCTGCTTTTTTCGCCGCATCAATTACTGCTTCAACTTTTTCAATGGAAAGATCAACAGGTTTTTCGCAGAAAACGTGCTTTCCTGCATTTGCCGCAGCAATGGCGATATCCGCATGGGTATCCGTGGATGAACAAACAAGAACTGCATCAATTTCAGGATCTGCAATCAGTTCCTTATAATCGCCGTATACGTTTTGGACACCAGTCTGGGCAGCCCATTCTTTCGCAGAGTCCAGAAAAATATCCGTTACTCCTTTAATTTCAACCTCCGGAAGCTGGTTCATGATGCTCATGGTATGAACCTTTCCGATTCTGCCGGTACCGATGATACCGACCTTCAACTTTTTATCCATTCTCTTACTCTCCTCGTATCTTATATTCCGGATTTCTCTTCAATGTATTTTCTGGCTTTGAGTGCATATTCCAGAGGATTCGCAACAGCTGGGTCCTGTTCCGCTTCCACTACCATCCATCCTTCAAAACTGCTCTCATTGATTATTTTGAAAATCGGTTCAAAGTCAATGGCGCCATCTCCAGGCACGGTAAATGTTCCCGCTCTTACACCGTCAAGGAAGCTCTGCTTTTCTTTTCTCACCTTTTCGATCATTTCAGGTCTGACATCTTTCAAGTGAACATGCGCTGTACGATCGATATATTTTTTCAGCAAAGTCAGACAAGCTTCGTAATTACCTTCGGAGTAATAGATATGGCCGGAATCATAAAGCAAATAAACATTATCCTGAACACTTTTCATGAAACGATCGATCTCTTCCATCGTCTGGACGCCGGTTCCCATGTGGTGATGGCAAGCTAGCTTCATGCCCTTTTTTTCTGCCAGGTCAGCCATTTTGTTATAGCCCCTTACAACCTTTTCCCACTGTTCTTCCGTATAAACCGGCTTAGCATCAAAAATCGGCTCATCGAGTCCTTGGATGCTGTTTCCCACCTCTGCAGCGCCGATCACTTTTGCGCCCATTTCATATAGAAAATCCCTGTGCTCAACAAACTCTTTTAATACTTCTTCCTCTGTCTTTGTTGTAAAACAAGCACTGAACCAAGCGTTGCATATTTCGATTTCGCGAAGAGCGAGAGCCTTCTTCAGAACTTTCGTATCTCTAGGATACTTATTTCCCACTTCTGTGCCTCTAAAGCCCGCCAGCGCCATTTCGCTGACACACTGTTCAAAGGTGTTTTCACTTCCCAAATCCGGCAGGTCGTCGTTTGTCCAGCCGATCGGAGCAATTCCGATTCTGATTTTTTTGTTTTCCATACTGATTACCATCCTTAAATGATTGATTTTCTTATTAGCCTGTTGTTTCGTCAGTTTTATCTTTTGTTTTTCCTTACCGGATATTCCTATATTGCTGCAAAAATCCAAGGATCTTTGGCTAATACTTTCTTGCTTTTGCTACCTGCTCCTGCATTTCCTTTGCCGCTGCTTCAACGGACGAGTGTGCGGACATTTGGGCAGTTCCCACTCTCCACCAGGAATTATATCCGTCGGTCATCGTTCCAGGGAGAGTTTTGATATCCAGAATGCAGCTTACCTTGCTCTCCTTCATTTCGAGGAAAGATTGTTCTATTTCATCTACAGTCAGTGCAGCATACCCATTTCCGCCGTAGCCTCTGGCAACCATCGCGTAATCGACAGCCAGATACTCTCCTGTCAAGCGGCATGTATCCGCTTCTCTCTTCCTGTATTCGTTCCCGAAGCTGGGGATTCCCTGGCTTCTTTGAAGGTTATGAATGCACTGGAATCCGTGGTTATCCAGCAGGATAATATTAATTTTCAGTTGTTCTTGAAGGCTTGTTAAAAATTCTGAGTGCAGCATGTTGAAACTTCCGTCGCCTACCAGCGCATAAACTTCTCTATCCGGTTCCGCCATTTTGACGCCAAGAGCCGCAGCCACTTCATATCCCATGCAGGAGAATCCGTATTCTACATGATACACACCGTGATCTCTGCATCTCCATACTCTCTGCACGTCACTGGGTAGGCTTCCCGATGCTGCAACAATGATTCCCGATTTGTCAATCAGTTTTTCATTCAGTTCACCAAGGATACGGGACTGAACCAGTCCATTTTCACTGTCGAGCGCATAAAGACGATCAACCTCCTGATCCCATTCCTTCCGAGCGTCTGCGATTTCATTCTGATATGCGCTGTGATAGCCTTTTTCTTTTAAAGCTTTGGTCAATGCTTTGAGTGTCAGCTTTGCATCGGCAATTACCGGGAACGAGTTCATCTTATAAGCATCAAAACGGTTTAGGTTGATGGTCAGCATGGCGACATCGTCGTCCTGATAAAGCCACTTGGAACAAGTGCAGAAATCGTTGAGTTTTGTGCCGATTCCGATAATTAAATCGGCCTCCTGAGCAAGTTTGTTTGCGGCTGAAGAACCGGTTAATCCGGCCCCTCCCATATTCATGGGATGTTCGAAAAGCACTGCGCCTTTTCCTGCTTGAGTTTCACCGAACGGGATCTGGAATAAGTCTGTAAACTCCGCCAGTTCTTTCGCCGCATCGGAGTATTTCACTCCGCCGCCGCAGATGATAAAGGGCTTCTTTTTGGAAGCGATCAGAGAAACCGCACGATCAAGGATGATCGGATCGATATCCCTGCGCTGTATATAATGAACTCTTTTTGCAAAGAATTCTTCCGGATAATCATAAATTTCACCCTGTACATCCTGTGGAAGACAGAGGGTTACGGCTCCCGTATCGGCAGGATCAGTCAGAACACGCATCGCATTGATTGCTGCTGTCATGAGCTGTTCCGGTCTTGCAATACGGTCCCAATATTTGCTGACTGCCTTAAACGCATCATTGGCTGTCACATTGTAATCATACGTTTGCTCGATCTGCTGCAGCACCGGGTCTGGTTGTCTGCTGGCATAAGCTTCTGAAGGTAAAAATAAAACCGGAATTCTATTTGCAGTGGCAGTTCCCGCAGCAGTGACCATATTCAGCGCTCCAGGTCCGATAGAACTTGTTACTGCCATAATTTGTTTTCTATTTTTCTGTTTTGCAAAGCCCATGGCAATGTGCGCCATTCCCTGTTCGTTTTTTCCCTGAACAAACCGCAAACTATGATCGCCCGATTCCAAAGCTTCTCCAAGTCCAACCACCATGCCGTGTCCGAAGATTCCCAGCACGCCCTGTACAAATTTTATTTCTTCTCCATCTACGCTCATGTACTGATTATCAAGAAATTTAAGTAGCGCCTGCGCCATTGTCATTTTTTTTGTTATCATTTTTCCACCTCATTATCTCATTTTGATCTGGTTGTTTTCCTGATTTTTAATTCAGGATTCAAAATAATCTTCTTCGTGGGTCTTTTGTTCTCTTGGCTCTGAATTTCTTCAAGAAGCGTTTCAAAAAGCATTTTGCCCAGCTCGTATTTCGGCTGATGGACTGTCGTCAGTCTGATCTGCGGAAGTCCCGCATAGGAAATATTATCATAACCAATGACCCCGACCTCGCCAGGAACACTAATATTATTCTCGCTGCAATATTGAAGAACTCCCATTCCCATCAGATCGTTCACTGCGAAAACCGCATCAACTTGTTTGTTGCCTTCTAAAAGCTGCTTTGCAGCCTGTCTGCCTCCCTCGATGTTGAAACTGCCCTCAATGACCAGATCCTGATCGATTTGAAGTTCATAATCCTCGAGCGCCCTTTTGGCGCCTCTCAGTCTTCGGTTTGAAGCATAGTAGTCTTCTTTTCCTAAAATAATTGCGATATTTCTATAGCCGCAGTCGAGAAGATGCTTAACGGCCAAATAACCTCCAAACTCATTGTCGACTTCCACCGAGTCAAATTTATTGTGTCTGCTATACCGTTCAATGAGCATCAACGGCGATCTGATATTATCATAGTCCTTTTGATCACCTACGGACTTCAATATAATGCCGTCAACTCTTTTCTGTATGAGCGTATTAAAATATTCCTTCTCCCGCTTCATGCTCCAACCAGAAACACAGAGGAATATGTTGTATTCGTTTTCACTCGAAGCATCTGTTATTCCAGCAACAATTTCACCAAAAAAAGGATTGTTGATATCCGGAACAATTACCCCAACCGTTTTGGATATCTTATTAACCAAGCCTCTTGCAAGGTCATTCGGCTGATAGCCCATCTTTTCGGCTGTTTCCAATATTTTGTCTCTGGTTTCCTTGCTTACGCCCTCTTTTCCATTCAATGCTCTGGAAATTGAGGAGTAGGAAACACCTAGTTCCCGAGCCACATCTTTAATCGTAATACTAATTGGAATCATCTCCCTATCACTTATTAATTTCATCATAGCAAACGTTTGTTAAATATGCAATGTTTTTCTGTAAAAATAAAAGAATAACAAAGAAAGCTGCGCTTTCCTATCAATTCCATTTTCTATTATCTTTGCAATTATCTTCGATTTGCAAAGCTTTTCGTTCAAAGAAAAGGAATCGCTCACAGCTTTCTTTTTATACGCGGCAAAATAAGCCGATTAGATTATAACAATTTAAGACGTAGACGTACAGGTAAAATATGGAGTTTTACAGTTTTGATGCAAGTTTTAAAAATGCCTCCACGATAGTCGGATCAAACTGCTTACCAGCTTGTTGTTCCAAGTACCGGACCGTGCTCTCCTTTGTAGCGCAGCTTTGGAAAAAGCATCCGTTAATCATCGCATCATAGGTATCGATCACCGAAATAATCCGTGCATTCAAAGGAATGTTCTCCCCGTAAATTCCCTGGGGGTACCCTTTTCCATTCCAGTGCTCATGGTGGCTAAGGATATCAAACGCGATGCGGGATAGTTCAGAAGAGGAGCCGGCAATTCGATACCCGATCCTACAGTGGCTTTTAACCGACTCCCACTCACCTTGTGACAGACCATTGCTTTTATTCAAAATATCTTCGGAAACTCCAATAATTCCAATATCATGGAACAATGCCGCTAAACTCAAATCTTGAAGCTGATCTTCCGATAAGCCGAGTTCCTTACCCAGGAGTTGTGCCAAGGACACCGTTCTGTTGCAATGATCTTTGATTTTCCTTGACCTCTCGTCCAGCATTTTGCTTAAAGATGTTATGATCGAGCTTTTAACGAGCTTGCTTTCCTTCAGTTTTACGTTATACATCCTGTCTTCCGCATTTTTATAAACTTCTGAGATGTTTTGCCAGTCATGTTCCATAATAGCAGTTCCAAATGACAAGCTCGGCTTGATGGGTTCCTCCTTTTGCATTAGGCAGTTCGCCTGTATTTTGGCAACCAGTTTATCTGCTTCAGACAAATTTGAGTTCGGAAGCGCAATCAGGAACTCATCTCCTCCGATTCTGAATACCAAGTTACTTTTGTCACAGGTATCTTTAATGATTCCTGAAATTTTCATCAAGAGTTTATCTCCAACATCATGTCCAAAGGCATCATTTGTAAGCTTTAAGCCATTTACGTCTCCAATGATGAGTGAAAGCGGCCGGTTTTCTCTTGCATCCAGTATTTTAAGCTGTTCTTCCCAGTATCTCCTGTTATACAGTCCAGTTAGTTTATCATGGTAGCTAAGAAATTCAATATCCTGTTTTCGTTTGATCAGCTCAATTGCATTTCTAACCTTCAACGGCAGAGATATTTTGATCGCTTCTTCGTCCAGCGGCTTTGAGAAGTAATCATAAGCTCCAAGATCCAGGGCTTTTTCGATTGCATTCTTATCTTTCGTTCCGGTGCAAACAATGACCGGTAGATCCAACAATTGACCATCATCTTTTAATTCCTGAAGAACTTGAAATCCGTTTTTCTTCGGCATCATAATATCAAGTATGCACAGGTGTATATTATTACTCTTAAGTTTTTCTTTGAGATTAAAGCCATCTTCCGCTTCATATACCGTCACAGAGTTAAGCTTTCTTTCAATAATTTTTCGTATGATCTTTCTGTCAACAGAGGAATCGTCTATGATCATAAGATTACCCAATATCATATCACCTCTTCTCGGTTAAAGTCATTTAGAAACAAGGAAAATGATTTTTCCAGCTGTTTTAAGTTGATCTTAAATGCGTCGTAGTCCAATTCCAGCAATGACGCTTCGGTCTTTTGTACATGCTCCGCAATGGTCTTTGCCCTTACATTACCCGCTGAACCCTTCATCTGATGAAGATCGCCCAAAATCTCATCAATTTGAAATCTCAAAAGGTCTCCATGAATCTTGGTTAATGTAATATCTGTTTGATTACAAAAATCCCGAATGATCTCTTTGCAGGTATCCAGATCAAAGCCCGTTTCTTGCTCCAATTGCTCAATAGCTTTTTTCGCACTCCTGTGTTCCTTCAAATCCGGCGCCTTATATTTTATTTGTTCGGTAATATAGCCGTATTTATTTAGTTTATCAAGTATTACATTAAAATCAATCGGCTTGCTTATATAATCATCCATTCCGGCGTTCAGGCACTTTTCCTTATCTTCCTTTAAAGAGTAGGCCGTCATAGCAATAATAACCGAACGCTGCTTCCCTCTCTGAAGCTTCCGTATTTGATCCGTTGCCTCAAATCCATCCAGAACCGGCATTTGGCAGTCCATAAAGATCACATCGTAGAACTTAGTTTGACAAGCTTTCACAGCATCCTTTCCCGTTTCTGCCACATCACAATTTAAGCCGTGTTTATTCAAATACTTCATCAGAAGCTTTCGATTGATTTCATTGTCTTCGGCCAGCAAAATGCTGCATGAAGCTGCTGATTTCAGTTTATCGCTGCAATCTGCTTCCCGTTCTTGCCAACATGTCATACTGACTTGTTGATTCGTTTTACGAAAAGCTGAATCCTCATTTAAAACCTCTGATACAAGACAAATCACTGCTCTTTGCCTAAAAGGTTTCGATATGGACGCTCTAAAATCCATCAACAATTCTTTCTTTACAGCGGCACTCAGGGTATAGGGTACAACCAGAATACATGGAATATTAACCGTCGCCGGTATTATGCTGAAAAGATCTTTCTTTTCAGGTAATGCCTCATAATCGATCATAATCAGATCAATCTTTTTTCCGTTTTCATCAAATAGGCAACCTTCCTCCACAGATTCCGCCCGCCGCATCAGCGCTCCCGTCTTTTGGAGGTATTGGCAAGCCGATTGCCAGCTGTATTGATTACCGGTAACATATAAAATACGTTTTTCCCTTAACAATTGTGTATCCTCATCCGATCTACCCGGAACCGTTTTGCTTTTATTCATCGGAATCACGGCTTTAAATTCCGATCCCTTGCCTTCTTCTGTTGTCAGATCAATGGTCCCGCCCATTAGTAAAACGATATCACGACAGATTGCAAGACCGAGCCCTGTACCGCCATATTTTCGTGTCGAAGATGCATCCACCTGGATAAAAGGCTGAAACAGCCTATCTTTCTCAGTGATTGACATTCCGATGCCCGTGTCCATAACGGTAATTTCCATCCGAACAAGATCCTCAGTCTCGCTGATGAGCAGAACACGCAGAAAGATATTTCCCTTTTCGGTAAATTTAATCGCATTCCCCAGGAGGTTATTGATTACCTGCCTTAATCTGGTAGGATCTCCAATGAGATTTTCCGGCAGCCTGTCGTCAGTTAAGGCGTCAAAACTCAAGCCTTTTTCTTCTGCCCTCACGGCATGTGATATGGCGGTTTCTTCTATCAATGATCTTATATTAAACGGGATATTTTCAAGTTCCATTTTGCCGGATTCAATTTTGGAGAAATCCAGAATACCATTAATTACATCAAGGAGATTTGAAATAGAATTCTTTATCGTACTCAGATACTCGCGCTGCTCCTCATCAATCTCTGTCTCTTCCAGAAGATGAACAAATCCTGCAATACCATTCATAGGAGTTCTGATTTCATGGCTCATATTTGCAACAAATTGGCTTTTGGCTTGATTCGCCGCTTCTAATTCGACCGTTCTTGCTTTTACTTTACTTTCAAGGTTATGTATGAGTTCATTCAGCCGGTCTGCCATTGAGTTAAAAGCCTCGGCCAGTTCAGAAACTTCATGCTGCCTATAGACCACCGCACGGGAGGACAAATCACCTGATTCGTAATTTTTAACAGTTTGAAGGAGTTCATTGACTGGTTTCAAGATTATTTTCGTACTCTTTATATAAATAATGATGGACAGAGCGATTGCTGCAAGAATTACTGCAATCAGCACCTTGATCGTACTATAAAATTCCGCTGTAAACTTACTCTCTGGAATTGCTGTAACAATTAACCAGTCCAGCCCGAATTGGTCATAAGGTACAAAGCTGATATAGTATTTATCAATAGCAGTTTTCAAGGTAAAATGATCCGCATGTTTTTTCTGATAAGTTTCATAAGCGTGCTTAAAAATCGGATCGTCAATTTCAGTTATAGCAAGTCTTCCATACTGGTTATCTGTATCGGGTTCTTTAAAATTCTCCAGCTCCATTGAATTTCCTACGAGCAGGCCGGTTTTGTTTTCGATTATTAATGCCTTGGCACTGCTTTCTTCCACAGCGCTGGTCAGAAAAGCATTTAATTTTGATAAAGTCATATGTACTCCCAGAACCCCCTGCAGCCGCTCCTTACGGTCATAAATCGGAAAAGCTGCTGAAAGTGCCAGGTCGTTCTTTACAAAGTGCTTATATATCTTGGAAAACATAGGTCGGCCGATTTTCTTCGCAGCGATATACCAGTCCCTGCTTCTCGGGTCAAATTCTCCGAAATCCTGCACAAACTCCTTTTCCGTTAAATCATCCGTTACGGAATAATAAGAAGAATGGTAACTGGTGCTGCGATCACTCCGATAAATCTCGATTTGATTCTCAGAATTCCTGCGGGAACCATAATATTCGCCCTGCTCTGTCCCATAGCTAAAGCTGTAGATTTCGCCATTATAGGATTTGATGACTCCTGCGAAATAAGCTTCCCTTTTCTGTTTGTCGGACAAATCGACAATTCTGTTTTGTAGGATTAGAGTATTTGCCTTGCCGATAAACATTGGCATATCAGCAAGCGTATCAATCTCTCGGTAGATATCAGCACTCGCCTTATCTTCAAGCTGCTTTATGGTCTGGTGAATTGATAAGTACCAGCTTCTAAAAACAATTCCAGAAACTGCAATTACCGTAATAACCATTAAAATAATAAACAAGATGCTGATATTCGATCTTAAAGAATTTTTTTCTGGAAGCATTTTCATCTGATCCTTCCTCAATTGGAATAAACTCAGCCGGAGGTATCATTCATAGAGTCGGATGTTTCCAGAATACCCTAATTCGTCGTAAGTGATTACTCTGGTGGACCAGAAATCCCCAAGGCGGATCTGGCAGCGGTCAATGTCTTATTTTTCAGAGGATCTACACACCCATTCAATTTCCAATTGAAAACATATGACCAAATAATGCCGAGTGCCCTTTCGGCTAATTCCCGGCTTGCCAGATCCCTTTCTTCTCATTCGTATCCTCGTGATAGCGATATACATCATAGGAGAAACAGTACTGTCGCTATTTGCGGATAATTTTCGTAATATTCAAGGTACGAATTGAAATAAAAGTCAATCGACACCTTAGGGTCCTTCTTTCCTTCAAACTGTTTATATTCTGCCGGCTCGGATATTCCCTGTTAGTACTAACTAACCCTATGATATCAAACATAAAAAATTTATCAAGTTTTGTCGAAAAAATTATATAAATATAACTTTCATCAATTCTACATCTTCGATCTACTCGTCATCCAGATCTGTCATTTTAAATAAGGCGACTTCCGATTATGCCTGCACCCAATCGGCATCCATTTCAAGCATGACTTCAAGCCGCCTCAACAAGTGCAATTCCTTGATCAAAGGTAGGTTAACAGGCTGAGGAGCACATACAAAGAAACAATTAGTATTTTCGAATCGGGCAGCATAGGATTATCCTGTATAGATGCAATGATCAGGCAGATAAGAACGGCATTTGATACAACCGACTGAACGAGATTGATTTTCCCGCTAAAATGTGTAAAGTTGCGGTGATCAGGCAAAGAATTCTTAATTCCTCTATCGAGCTCTGTCTCCTTGTCGCGGCCATATATCTTATTGACTCAATCATTTACAATAACCTCATTTATTCCTGCTTTGTCCGGCTGACATTTCTGATGGAGTTCCCGCATGACCTCGTTCGTTAATATATCAACACTTCTGCTGATTTCTAAGAGGGTTTCATAACTGACATGCGGCGATACAACCGCATCATTCAATAATTTTACCTGGTCCATTAATAGATTTTTCTTTGACATAACGGCCACCCTTTTTCAAATAACAATTTCCAATGTTCCGGCAGCTAACGTTCGAAAGAATAATCTTATTTTATGCAATCTTGATTTCGAATGAAATGATTTATTCACAAAATGCGATTTTTGGTCTGCGAATTGTCAAAACATAAAGTATATTGATGAAAAATGTAATTTTATAGAACCCAATTGTTTATTATATATATATAAATCAATTTATTTATACTATAATGAATGAGAGGTGAAATACTATGCTTAAAATCGTTATTTGTGAGGATGATCGTTTATGGCTGGAAAATCTCGTACGAATTACAGAGAAAATAATAAGCAAAAATCATCTTGATGCCGAAATTGTACTTCAGTCGAATGAAATAAAAGAAGTACAAGCTTTTATCAGAAAAAACCAAGCCAATGTTTTTCTTCTTGATATTGATTTTCAGGGAGAAGAAGACGGGCTGCATCTTGCAAGAATAATAAGGAAAGCCGATGTCAATGCGTATATCGTTTTTATTTCGGCACATTTAGAATATATTATGCTGGCTTTTAAGGTTCAAGCCTTTGATTTTTTGCCGAAACCCGTTACTCTAGAAGTTTTAGAGAACATGCTCAGATCGATTCAAAATCACAATCTCCAAAAAACTAATGCCGGTAATCAAAATCAAAAACTTCGGTTCAAAAACGGTGCATCAATTATTTCAATTTTTATCAGTGATATCAGTTATATAGAAAAAATAGGCTACGAAACATATATCCATATGAATAATAAAAGTACGAAATGCTGCAGACGCTCTCTTGATTCCCTTGAGAAGGAGTTGGCCGGCAGTAATTTAATTCGGTGTCATAGAGCGTATATTATTAACAAGAGCCGTATTCTGGAATTAAGAATGAAAGAAAAATCTGTAATTTTAGATAATGGTGAGATTTGTCCTATTGGAGGTAAGTATAAGCAAGAGTTGCTTGAGAACTGTATATCTGAACAAATGATTCTGGGAAACACGCCTCCCCGTTAATTTTTTGTGATTTGTACAGAAGGGGTTTAAATGATGAAAAATTCTTCCGATCCTTACAGTGATAAGATACTGAAAAACAATCTGGAAAGGCTGCAGAAATTTTCAAATATCATGATTTCAGCCGCGTCTCTGACCGGAACGTATCTTACGGTACCGCCGGCTTTCTGTGAACTTCTGGGTTATACCGAGCAAGAGCTTCTGACGATGACGATCAAAGACATCACTCATCCCGATGATTATGAAATTGACTGGAACGAATGCCAGCGGCTGTTAAACAATGAAATTGCAGCATTTGATCTAGAAAAAAGATACCTATCGAAAGATGGAAGGATTATATGGGTATATATTGACTGTTCTCTGTTCAAAGACGATAAAGGTAAGCCGCTTCATTTTCTAACTTTAATCAAAGATATTACAAAGCAAAAGCGCGAGGAGAAGAGCTTGAGTTTAAAAATCAGCCAGCATCAGCAGCTTTTGGACTTTTTCCCTTCCGGTATTTTTCTTGTACAAAACAGTAAATATCATTATGCAAATAAAGCCGGTCTCCGAGTATTGGAGGCACCGCAACATTTTGATATTTCAGGTGCAGACATATTTCGTAATTTCACTTATGATAATCAAGAAACAGAACTGGAAAGCATAGAAAGCAGGATTCGAGATAACCACATCGTCAAGTTTGACAAACTATCAGTTCGCACTTTTCAGGGCAATCAGATCATGATTGAGGCAGCAGTTACTACGGTATTTCTGGAAGATGTCAAGTATGCCATCTTCGTTGTAAACAATATCTCAGAAAGAATTGAGCACGAAACGGAGTTAAAGCTTAATTACGATCTCATCCAGAACTATATTAAATACATGGAAAAACTGACTAAGGAAATTCAAAAGATGCGGCACAAATATTTGAATATCCTGCAGGGCATTTCCGGATATTTAGATTTAGACAATCTTGAGGGTGCCAAACAATTTCTAAAGAATTCAATGCAGGAGCTAAACGAGATAACCATTACAAATATTTTTCGTCTTCATTTGATTAAGCCAATTCCTTTCCGCAGCATCATTGCATCTGAAGTCAATCAAGCCGAACTTCAAGGTATCGACATTTCTCTTTTGATCGCAGATGAAATCTATGTCGAGGACATTGGATTGAGCTTAAAAGCACTATGCGAAATTGTTGAACAATACTTGGAACAGGCGATAGAAAAAGCTCGGGAATCCAATGCAAAAAGAATAAACATTATCATATCCGAAGATTCGCAGAAATTAAAATTAATAATTCAAAATACAACGAATAATATAAAAGACGAATGGAACTATCCGGATAAGCGCCTGCTCCAAAACTACCCCAATGCTGCGTTAAACGTAAACTTCCTCAAGAATATTCTAATACAGGAGTTAGTAATTTCCAAAGAATAATCCGGCATCACATTGCCGGTTATCGCAACGATATAGATATCTTTTTCTTGTCACTACTGCTTAATAATTCTAATTCCCTGAGGAGTATCCTCCAACGTGATTCCCCGGGCTTTTAGAATATCTCTTATCTCATCAGCACGTTTAAAGTCTTTCGACTTTCTGGCTGCCTGACGTTCATCTACCAAGCTATGAATTTCCTCATCAAAGCCTTCATCTTCATCGCCCTCTCTTAAAAGCCCCAGTACGCCAGTCAATTCGTCTAATAACGATAGGCATTTTTCTGCAAATTCTTTTGATACTCCTTCACGAGCTGCAGTATTAATATCTTTGATCAGTTCAAAGACAACACTGATTGCATCGGCGGTATTCAAATCATCGTCCATAGCTGCAATAAATTTGTCCCGATACAAAAGCAGCTTTTCAAATGCCTTCGCTTCACCCTCGGTAATATTGCCTGATCCGTTTTCTAAAAAATGCTTCAGATTGTTCTTGGCATTCTGCATTCTGGCAAGAGAGCTTTTGGCCTGTTCCATCAATTCTCTGCTGAAATTGATCGGATTCCGATAATGTCCCGACAGAAGGAAATATCGCATTACTTCTCCGTCATAGTCTTTCAGAATGTCCCTGACGGTAAAGAAGTTACCTTTTGACTTTGACATTTTCTCATTATCGATGGTAATATAGCCGTTATGCATCCAATAGTTCGCAAAAGGCTTTCCGGTCTGTGCCTCTGTCTGGGCAATTTCATTTTCATGGTGGGGGAAGGTCAAATCCTGCCCTCCTGCATGGATATCAATCGTTTCTCCCAAATACTTTGTTGACATGACAGAACATTCAATATGCCATCCCGGTCTTCCCATTCCCCAGGGCGATTTCCATGCAAGTTCATCTGAGGTCTTTTGCGCCTTCCATAATGCGAAATCAAGAGGGTCCTTTTTTTTGTCTTCTACTTCAATACGAGCTCCAGATTCCAGATCTTCTATATTCTGCTTGGATAATTTTCCATAATCTTTGAACTTTCTAGTGCTGTAATATACGTCACCATCCACTTCATATGCAAAACCCTTATCGATAAGGCCCTGGACAAAAGAAATGATTTCATCCATGTTTTCTGTTACTTTTGGGTGTACGCTTGCTTTCTCGACATTAAGCGCCTTTGCATCTTTATAGTATTCTTCAATATATTTTTCGCTGACTTCACCGGCTTTGATGCCTTCTTCTCTTGCCTTGTTGATAATCTTATCGTCCACATCCGTAAAATTCTGAACAAACTTTACGTTTTTGCCTCGATATTCAAGATATTTTCTAAGTGTATCGAAAACCACAAAGGGCCTTGCATTCCCGATATGAAAAAAATTGTAGACCGTTGGGCCGCATACATATACCTTGATTTCGTTTTCGTTTATTGGTACAAATTCCTCTTTCTTTCTTGTTAATGTATTATAGATCTTCATTCCGATTCCCTTCTTTCTTGGTTTTCAATGTATTTTCCAGAATCAGGCTCTCCTTGGAACCCAATTCTCTCAGCTTGTTTTCAAGCATAACGATACGTCTTCGTAAACACTCCAGTTCTACAGCGATGGGGTCAGGTAAATCTGTTTGATTCAGGTCCTGCGGTTTGATACCGCCCCTCCGTACAATCTTTCCGGGGATACCGACTACTGTGCAATTTGGCGGAACTTCTTCCAGAACCACAGATCCGGCCCCGATTTTGGAATGATCACCGATTTTGAACGGACCCAGTACCTTTGCGCCGGAGCTGATCACCACATCATTACCGATGGTAGGATGCCGTTTTCCCGTATCCTTTCCGGTCCCCCCAAGCGTCACCGCCTGATAAATGGTGACATCATCTCCGACTTCCGCTGTTTCCCCGATCACGACTGCCATCCCGTGGTCGATAAAGCACCTACGCCCTATCACGGCGCCGGGATGTATTTCAATTCCGGTAAAAAACCGCGCACACTGAGAAATCAGCCGTGCCAACAGTTTTAGATTATGATGATAAAACCAGTACGCCGGCCTATGTAAAATCAATGCCCAAATACCGGGATAGCACAGCAACACTTCAAATCCGTTTCTTGCTGCCGGGTCCCTGCTCAGGACTGCATTAATATCTTCGTTAATATCTTTGAAAAACGCCATTACAGCATATCTCCTTTAATTTCTTTAAACAGGTTTCAATTTCCACTCTCTTATACTACCCAGTCTTAGGTTCCCTTAACCATGTATAACACGTCTGAACGTCTAAAATTAAATACAAATCTCGTCAGGCAGCTATAATAAAAGAACAGGGCAGGTCTCAAACCTGCCCTAAAATTATACATTATTTTTTTACCGGAATCAAAGCTTTTATAGATAATTCATTGGGTTCTGCGGTACTCCATTCTTTCTGACTTCGAAGTGGAGGTGATATCCGGTAGCTCTCCCTGTAATTCCAACTGTAGCGATCACTTCACCTTTTTTAACTACTTGACCGACTGATACACCGATGGTATTACAGTGTGCGTACCAAGTTTCCAGACCGTTTCCGTGACTTAGTTTCACAAGGTTTCCATAAGTTCCCGAATATGCCGCAAAAACCACAACTCCATCGTCTGCCGCTTTAATTGGAGTTCCTTTCGGGTTTCTCAAATCAACTCCGGTATGCCGGTATCCTCCTCTGGAAGCTCCAAAAGCCGAAGAAACTTCGATATGGTTGACCGGACTTGACAATGCTCCCGTTCCTGTAAAAGTAGCAATGGATTTTGTTCCCTTCAGTGCTACCTGATCCTGCGGCTCAGCAGTCACTACTGTGTCAAGCTGTGAAGAAGCAACAATGATTCCGTTTTCTTTTGTTACTTCTGTTCTGACTTCTTTCGATCCGTATACGCCCGGCGTCTTTACCTTGACCTCGCCTTTATAAAGAGAGCCGGTCGTTTCATATACAGTTTTAAAATCGATTTTTTCCTTATCGGCTACCACTTCTTTTGTTATTACTGTTACATACGGCTTAACCTGAAAGAGATTCAGCTGCTGCCCGATCTTAAGTTTGTTCGGTTCAAATCCGGGATTTGCGTTTGCAAGATCTTCCGGTGACATATGATTCACTACCGCAATATCCCACAAAGTGTCGCCGTCTTGTACCGTATAAGTTTTGGGTTCTTTCGTCCCCGTTAAAATCAGATTAACAGCATCATCAGGCTTCATAATATCCGAAGCGTTTAAAGCTGCCTGCGTTACGCCCACTACTTCTTTAAAACCTGCTTCCAAAACCTGTGACCCCTGTGTCAGATAATGATTTTTCACACCTTCCAGAATGCTGTTTGCTTCCGCTTCTGTAGCAGCTGCGACCACATTCGTTCCATTAATGTTGACAGTCCAGGCATTGGCTTTAAAAATATTGGCTGAAAGAATCAAATCATTTAACTGTTCTTCCGTTAGGAAGGTTACTTTTTTCGCTTTTAAATCGGTTTTTTCGCAGGCCACTGATTGTTCGTCGGCTATGATTTCAACACCCGCCGACCGCTCTGAAAGGTCTGCTTTAATGCTGTCCAGACTTTCCTGTACCATTTCCGCATTGGGCAGATATCCCGCCTCCTGACCGGCTATGGTTAGCTTATATACATCCGGAGCTGTGTTTAAAAATAATGCGGTACTGATCACAACTGCGCCCAGGATACCGGCACCGATCCCGATTTTCGTGTTTCTGCTCAAACGACTTACAAAGTCTATTCTGAAATCAGTTATTTTGGCTTTTATTAATTCAGCGGATCTACCCGCATTTAATTTTGCCTTCATTTTTACAGCATTCTTTTTCGTTTCGGTTACTGCTAATAATTTATATTTATTTATAAAATCTTTACAAGAATTAACGTTAAAACTGTCTTTCAAATTCATTTGATTTTCTCTCCTTAGGTGATAACAATTTTTTAATCAGACCTCCTTGTACAAATTTTGTTGAACTGAAAGTATACTGCGATATAGTATACCCATTTTTATAATATGTATGTTCTATACATTTTATGCCTTAATGAAATATTACAATATTGTTACAAGAAAGTCAATGTGACTGCAACAGTTTTCACATAACCTTCACAATAAGAAACCGCCGGGATGCTGATTTTACAGCATCCCTAGCGGTTATAAGTTCTTAGTTCCTTCTTTTGACAACAGATTAGCTTGCTACATCCTCCAATTACTTTGCGGTTGGAAAATAAAACCTTTTACAAGCAGTCATTCCCTGCGATTTTACTCTTCTGCTTCCATCACAACACATTTCATCATTTGTTTTTCCTTCGGCCTGTCGCTAATATCCCTGCTGATGTTTACAATTTTATCAGCAGTCTCGATTCCTTCAATCACCTTTCCGAAGGCGGCATATTGACCGTCAAGATGAGGTGACTTGGCTACCATGACGAAAAATTGCGAGCCCGCTGAATCCGGATGCATGGATCTTGCCATAGATAAAATGCCCCTATCGTGCTTCAGATTGTTTTCAAAACCATTTTCTGAAAACTCACCTCTAATATTGTAGCCGGGACCTCCGGTTCCGGTACCCGTTGGGTCTCCGCCTTGAATCATAAATCCTGGAATTACACGATGAAATATTGTTCCGTCATAAAATCCCTTTTCAACCAAGTCGATAAAGTTCTTTACCGTCTCCGGTGCAATTTCCGGATAAAGTTCAGCACGCATTACGTCCCCGTTTTCCATTTCTATTCGAACGATCTTCATATTCTCCTCCATTGTAATTCATTCTCGTCTTATCATACCCTACTTCGATAAAATACATTACAAAGAGTGGTATCCAGACATTACAAGCATTATAGCATGATCTAGTCCTGTTTTTCAAGAAATTCCGGTTTATGCAACTTACTGCTTCCTCAATCTAAAAACAGAATTTAAGCTGTGTTTCGGCTCCAACGCCTCCCAAAGCTCCGTTTTAAGATACTCCGGGTAAACTCTTTCAAGTCCGAAAATTTCTTTTTTACTTAAGAACCGGACTTCACGCAATACCTGACCATCCTCATCGAATTCAGGGTCTGCTCCTAGTCCTAACGTTCCTCCTGTTCTTTCCGCCAGAAAAAAATTTACAAACCGTTGTCCTCTTTCCTCCGACACCTCTTCTACATGCCAAAGAAGGCGTTTTACACGAACCACAAGACCAGTCTCCTCAAGCACCTCCCGCTCAGCAGCCTGAGCTGCATTCTCGCCCTCTTCGATTCCGCCTCCGGGAACCATCCAGATGTCCCTTCCTTCATGGCTTTGTTTTACCATAAGGATCTTTCCTTCTTCATCGGGTATGACTACCCTGACTCCACCTATCCACATACCATCACCCCATTATCAATGCTCCAACCAAACCCGCCAGCAAAGTGAGCTTGATCGGTCCGATCTTGAATTTTCCTGCTAAAATAATTGTAACAACAAAAACGACGGCAGGCAACCAGTTTAGATGTTCTTGGAAATTTTCAAGCAGTTCTGCAGAAAATACCGCACCGTTAAAGATCGATGTCTCTGCCAGAAAGATCACGGCGGAAGCAATCAGTCCCACCGTAGCGGGCCTGATTCCCCGTAAAATAGCATCAAGGGCTTTGCTCTCCTGAAAAACTTTCATAAAATGCATCGTAATCAGTATCAGAACAAAGGAAGGAAGCGAAACGCCGATGGTAGCAGTAAGCGCACCGGCGAAACCAGTGTACTGAAAACCCACATAAGTTGCAGCATTTACTGCGATGGGACCCGGAGTAACCTGGGACAATGCCACCAGTCTGGAAAATTCCGAGGCTGTCATAATACCAAATTCCTGTACACCCTGAAAAATGAGAGGAAGCATAGCATAGCCGCCGCCGAAGCTAAACATACCAATACGAAAAAACATCATAAAAAGATTCAGATATGGCATTACTCTGGCCTCCCTTTCCGTCTTCTGTAGAAATAGGATGTAAGACCGGCAAGCCCTCCGAAAACAATCGCCCAGATTGCGTTAATTCCCGCAACCACGATCATAACGAAAGAAACGACAGCAATCAAAATCTCCAGCTTTCCTTTTAAAATTTGCTTGCCCATTCTATATGCGGTAACAAGAATCAGTGCCGCAGAGGCTGCCTTAATTCCTTCAAAAGCACCAAGCACATAGGAGTTTTCCTCGATCCTTCCCAGAAACAACAGGATAACAATAATGCTGACAAAGGCTGGAAGAACAACCCCTGTTACAGAAGCAAGACTTCCCCCGAAACGCTTTTTTTTATTTCCCACATAGATTGCAGCGTTAATTGCCAATACACCCGGAAGTGACTGACTGACTGCAAAGCAGTCTATGATTTCCGCCTCTGTCAGCCACCCTTTTTCATCCACCACAGTTTTACGGATCACTGGCAGCATTGCCAAGCCTCCGCCAAAGGTAAATGTGCCTATTTTAAGAAAAGTATAGAATAGTTCCCACAAAAGTTTCATAAAGGCCTCTTTCGGTATAACAACAAGGATAAATCATGAGGTATTATCCCCTGTAAATAAATAATTAATTACGAAATAAAAGCCATAGACAGACAAATTGCACGCTGCCTGTTTCCAGTGCGGCTTTTTCCAATCTATGACCTTATCTCAAGTCTTTATTTCTTCAGCTCTGCTCTTATATATGCAATGGTCCTTGCCGCAGCTTCCTGTCCG
This sequence comes from Anaerovoracaceae bacterium, assembly GCA_963676445.1. Classification (GTDB taxonomy): domain Bacteria; phylum Bacillota; class Clostridia; order Peptostreptococcales; family Anaerovoracaceae; genus Anoxybacterium. Next base: position 3,541,557 of record OY781100.1, on the reverse strand, counting down.
CTGATCACTTCAAAAGTACTTTCTTTTCTAAGTTTATACTCAACTAATTCCTCAGCGGCCTTCTTGCCTACAGTAATTCTCACCGGTATCCCTAAGATATCCGCGTCTTTAAATTTTACTCCCGGACGCTCTTTTCTGTCGTCAATCAAGGCTTCGATTCCTGCTGCCAGAAGTTCCTGATAGATGGTTTCCGCCAGTTTCTGCTGTGCTTCATCTTCTGCGTTTACAATCGTTACGATCGCATGATACGGTGCAACTGTCACAGGCCACATAATTCCGTTTTCATCGTGATGCTGCTCTACGATTGCCGCCAGAGTTCTCGTGACCCCTATTCCGTAGCAGCCCATGATAATAAGCTGGTTTTCCATGTTCTCATCTTTATAATAAGCGCCCATCGACTTGCTGTATTTGGTGCCGAGTTTAAAGACCTGGCCAACCTCAATCCCTCTTGCCATCTTGACTGGAGATCCGCACACCGGACACTTGTCACCAGCTTTGATCAGTTTCAGATCCGTTACGATATCTCCCTTGTAATCCCGACCATAATTTACGTTCATGATATGATGATCCGTTTCACACGCACCGGCAACAAGATTTTTCAAACCTTCCAATTCGCTATCCACAACGATCTTGCAGTCATGAATACCGACAGGGCCTGTAAATCCGCCAACACAGCCTGTCATCGAGCCCATCTCGACTTCGTCCGCAAACTCAACGGCATGTTCCGGAACGCCTAGTGCATTGACCAGCTTCGTCATGTTCAATTCCCTGTCGCCTCTGATGAATGCTGCAACAAATTCAAAGGATTCCTCTGTTTCTCCGTACACCTTGAAAAGTAGCGCCTTGATGGTCTTCTTCTGATCAACCTTCAGGAAATCCGCAAGATCTGCAATTGTTTTGGTTCCCGGTGTGACCACTTTCTCCATGGGCAGTTCCGCTTCTGCGGACGGGACATCGTCAACACATGTCGCTCGCTCGCTTGTCGCTGACATATCGCAATGCTCGCAATACGCAATTTCACTTTCTCCGACATCTGACAGGGCAGTGAATTCATGAGAAGCGCTTCCGCCAATCGCCCCGGTGTCCGCCTCTACAGCTCGGAATACAAGACCGCAACGTGTAAAGATCTTCTCATAAGCGTCGTACATTTCGCGATAGCTCTGATCCAGACCTTCCCAATCCCTGTCAAAGGAATAGGCATCCTTCATCACAAACTCTCTGCTTCTCATCAGTCCGAAACGCGGTCTTTTCTCATCCCGGTACTTTGTCTGAATTTGGTAGAGACTCAATGGAAGCTGGCGGTAAGAGCTGATTTCACTCCTGACGATATCGGTAAAAATCTCCTCATGCGTCGGTCCAAGGCAAAATTCTCTTTCGTTTCTGTCTTTCAGACGCCACATCTCAGGTCCGTAAGCATACCATCTTCCCGATTCTTGCCATAGCTCTGCAGGCTGCAGCGCCGACATGTGAATTTCCTGTCCGCCCTTGGCGTCCATTTCCTGACGAACAATTTCTTCTATTTTACGTACAGAACGGAATCCGAGGGGCATGAAGCCGTATACTCCAGAAACCAGCTTCCTGATCATTCCGGCTCTCAGCAGCCAGATATGACTTGGAATTTCCGCTTCGTTGGGAACCTCTCTCAACGTTCTAATATACATTTTTGAAAGTCTCATCGATTCATTCTCCTTTTTATTGTAACCGAAGCCTGTGCCGCAATGCCTTCTTCCCGGCCGCAAAAACCAAGCCTTTCGGTAGTTGTTCCTTTTATATTGATTCTGTTCTCTTCCAGGTCAAGCACCTCGGAAATCCTTCGTTTCATTTCTTTAATATATGGCAAAATTTTTGGCCGTTGAGCGATCACTGTCGAATCGATATTGCCGATTAGATAACCGTGTTCTTTGAGAAGCTTTCCTACTCTACCCAGTAAAAACAGACTTGATATTCCCCGGTAGCTTTCATCCGTATCTGGAAAATGACGTCCGATATCACCCATGGCTGCAGCGCCCAGAAGTGCATCCATGATCGCATGAAGGAGCACATCCGCATCGGAATGTCCAAGTAATCCCTTTTCAAAAGGCAGCTCCACACCACCGAGAACAAGCTTTCTGCCATGAATCAACTGGTGGACGTCGAATCCGGTTCCTACACGTATTTCGTCTGTCTCTGATCGGAATATCGCCTCAGAACATATCCTCGTATCATACGGCACTGCCGTCTTAATATTGTCTCCCATTTCTATCTGCCCGCCAAGAATCGCTTCTCCAAATACGATATCTTCCATTGTAGTGATCTTAATATTATAATAATCCCCTCTAACCACATGAGATTTTTCTCCGATTTGTTCAACCAAAACTGCATCATCCGTCCCGTAATAATTATTTTGGAATGCTTCTTCATAAGCACGAACCAGTAGCTCTTTCTGAAACCCCTGGGGTGTCTGGACAGAATACAGGCACCTGCGATCCAGTGTCTTCGTTAAATAATTGTCCTCCACCATTTTCATCGTATCCTTGGTCGGAACCGCTGCTACAGCTGCACCGTGTTGCTTTGCGGCTTCAATCGTGCGTTTGATTAAGTCACCTGTAACAAAAGGTCGAACGCCGTCATGAACAAGTACAATCTCCACATCATCCGAGAGGCGACGAACCGCTTCATATATTGAATCCTGTCGTTCTTGACCGCCAGGCAGGATATCACTTACCTTGTCCATAAGTTTAAGAGATTTTAATTCCCTGCTGCAGCGATCTATAAAGTCTTGGTTAGTGACAATTATGATCTGATGAATCTCTTTTTGATCTGCAAATGCTCTCACAGTTCTTGCGAGGATTGAGATGCCTCCAAGGTACCCGTATTGTTTCGGAATACCGCCGCCCATTCTCCTTCCGGAGCCGGCGGCGGCGATGATGACAGATGTTTTTCGTTCTTTTGCCATTTATTTATTCCCGTTTCAATCAATTATTTCTTAGGTTTTGCGAAGATCATTCTTCCTGCTGCGGTCTGCAGCACACTAGTTACTGTAACATGAATTGTTTGTCCGATATATCTTCTGCCTTCCTCGACGACGATCATTGTACCGTCGTCCAGGTATGCAACCGCCTGATTGGATTCCTTTCCTTCTTTGACCAGAAAGAGTGTCATATCCTCGCCGGGAAGAACAACCGGCTTAAGTGTATTAGCAAGTTCGTTGATGTTTAATACCTCAACTCCCTTTATCATTGCCACCTTATTCAGGTTAAAGTCATTTGTTACGACCTTGCCGTTCATAATCTGTGCAAGTTTAAGCAATTTCACATCCACCTCGGGAATTTCGTCCAGTGATTTCTCCGATGCGGTATTATAAATTTCGATCCCATACTCGCCCTGAATCCGGTTGAGGATATCAAGTCCCCGCCGGCCTCGATTTCTTTTTAAACCGTCAGACGAGTCCGCGATGTGACGCAGTTCCACAAGAACAAATTCCGGAATCACGATGTTTCCCTCGATAAAGCCAGTTTTCATAATATCTGCAATTCTGCCGTCAATAATGACGCTGGTATCCAGTATTTTTGGTGTCGCATCGTTGGATTTTCCCTTGGTTTTCGATGAGGAACCTTTTTTCACAGAAAGCCATACCGGCAGAATATCTTTGCCCTTTCTTGTGGCGACGAAAATTCCCAGATAACCAAGAAAAATATAAGTAAATACAGAGAGTACCGTTCCAATAAAGAATATGTCTATCCCGCTGTAAATCTGACTGATCAAAAATGCGATCAAAAGACCAATAATCAGTCCGAAGGTTCCTGTGACAATTTCATTTGTCGGTACCTTCTGTAAATCGGTTTCGATGTTCTTTGCTAATTTTTGGCCGTGCCGTCCAAATACCGGTGTTAATAAATAAAAAATAAATCCAAATAATAAAGCACAGCAAACCGCTGTAATAAATTCCTGTGTCTCTGTAACAAGTATCTTACCTGCAAGGCTGGACCCATTGATCAGAAACCTTAAAAGTAAAAAAACCCCGTATCCGAGCAACACGCCAACCAAACTGAAAATAATCCTAAAAAGTTTTTGTATCATTCACCCTATTTTAGCATCGACGAACAAGGTGCAAACACGTCTGAAGCGATGCTAATCCCCCTTCTATATTGCCTTTATATTGCTTTTTTCAGACCCACGACGACCCCTATATGGAAGTATTGATGATTTCTTCAGCCGCGTCAGGATCAATATCCTTTACCAGTATGATTTCGCTAATCAATATTTGCTTGGCATTGGAAAGCATTTTTTTCTCACCGGTAGAGAGTTTCTTATCCCGATCTGTCCGCATTAAGTTTCTGACAACCTCTGCTACATTGTAAATATCGCCGGTTTTCAGCTTTTCCATATTCTCACGGTATCTTCTATTCCAGTTGTTTGACATTTCCGAAGATTCCGCGCCTAAAATTTGAATCACTTCCTCTATTTCATCCACAGAAATAATAGCCCTAATGCCGATATCGCCGGAACTTTCGATAGGGATCATGATTTTCATGTCACCGCATGGAACTTTTAAAATATAGTATTTCCTAATTTCGCCCAGAATCAATTTCTCTTCGATTTCTTCGATGATTCCGGCTCCGTGCATAGGATACACGATTCTATCTCCTATGACAAACATGGTAGAGTCCTCCAGTCTTACTATAAGTATAAGCGAAACCGAAAGGTACTGTCAAGAAAACAATTTTTTAGTCTATCATATTGGTTTTTGTGTGTCAATAAAATTTTAAACAAATATTAAGTCTCTAGCTCCGCTTGGCTGCGAAGATTTACGCAGCGGATAAACAGTTGAAATGAAAATAGTAATCCATGTCTGTTTGTTGTATAATAATCATGCGAGATAACGAATCTATCTTCAGCAACCAGTTTTTTAACTGGTAAAGATTTTTTACTTATATTTTTTACTTATATAAGAGCAGTATAAGCAAATGATAGAAATTATGAGAGGTACCGAATATGGGTGTAAAGGTAACAGACCTGGTCGAAGTCTTTAAATTAAAAATCCTAAGTCGTGGAAACGAAGATACTGAAATCAACCTCATAGAAAGCAATCGAAGCGGTCTTCAGCTTTCCGGTTTTTTTGACTATTTTGAGGAGAAAAGAATACAACTTATTGGTAATGCGGAAAATGCTTATCTTCAAAGTCTTGATACAGACCACCGGAAGTATGCCCTTGAATCGCTTATCTCTCGAAACGTTCCCTGCATAATCATCACAAATGACCTTCAAGTTTCAGGAAATATTGAAAAATTAGGGCAACAGTATAAAACATGGATCTTATCCACATCAAACACGACCTCCAGGTTCTGGGTGGACGTTACTCTGTATCTGCAAAGCGAATTGGCAGAAAGCATTTCTCAGCACGGCAACTTGGTGGACGTTTACGGCGTCGGTGTTCTGATCACCGGCAAAAGCGGTATCGGCAAGAGTGAAACGGCTCTGGATCTTGTCCGCAACGGACATTTAATGATTGCGGACGATGCAATCACAATCAAAAAAATCGGTCAGGAATTACTCGTCGGTTCAGGAAGTGATCTGACGAAAAATCTTATGGAAATCAGAGGCATCGGCATTATCAATATCAATTCCCTTTTCGGAAAAAGTGCCATACGAATGCAGAAAAGCATCGAAATTGTAATGAATCTTGAGGAGTGGGACGAAAGTACTTATTACGACAGAGTGGGAGAAGAATATGAGACGACAAAAATTCTTAACGTTGAGCTTCCCTATATCAGAATTCCTGTAAAACCAGGAAGAAATATTGCCGCTATCGTGGAAATTGCAGCTCTTAACTACAGGCAGAACATGATGGGATACAACGCTGCAAGAGAACTGAGCAACGCGATTAAGAGTCTAAGTAAATAGAAAAGTAACAGTGCGAAAAAACACTGTTACTTTTTCTCTAATTCTTGCTTTATGTTCTTATACTCTTTTTCAATACGAAAAATTTTTGTAATCAAACGCCCCGGCATAGATATGACGGATTTTACCGGTGCACTCTTGATTTCTTCCTTGACTCTCTCTGGTTTCGTCCTTATCCTGTGCATAACTTCGTCCGTATATGCGGCCAAAGTTGCTTCTTTATTTGCATGAAATTCCTTATGACAATTTGTACAGTATATCTTAATAATTTTCTGTCCGGCATAAGTGATGATGTGAACGGTTTCCTCATTGCAAGTCTCACAGAATAAGTCCGTATTAACCTTAGTAATATCCACCCTTATCAACCGCCTTTCATAAAATTCAATTTGTTGCAATGAGTATATAATATTATTACCCCATTGTAAAGTTGAACCAGAAATACTGCATTGAAATTAAATTTTCTGCCCTTACAGCTCAAGAATATAGGAAAGGCCCAGACGTTCCAATTCTTCCTTTAGATATACTTCTATGTCAGCAGCGCTCTTAAGACCCATCGCATAATCTGCCACTTTTTCCGCATATTCCATGTTCACCGATGTGACAATTTTTCTCACCTTCAGGATGGAGCTGGGGCTCATAGAGAGCTCATGAAAGCCCATTCCAAGAAGCAATAGCGCCGCAAGGGGGTTACCCGCAAGTTCTCCGCACATTCCTGCAAAGGTTCCGCTTCGTTTCGATGCTTCTACCACGTTCTTGTAAAGCCTTAAAAGTGCCGGCTGAAAACTATTGTAAAGGGGCGATACCTTCACATTTCCTCTGTCTACTGCCAGGGTATACTGGGTCAGGTCGTTTGTCCCGATGCTAAAAAAGTCGATCTCTCCTGCAAATAGATCCGCTGTAATTGCTGCTGATGGAATTTCAATCATGATCCCTACTTTGATCTCATCATCGAATTCCTGTCCTCTTTCTTTCAGCTCTTCCTTGGCTTCTTTTAGCACTGCCTTGGCTTTCACCACTTCTTCCACTCCTGAAATCATTGGAAACATAATCAGGGCTTTGCCGTAAACGCTGGCTCTCAGAATGGCTCTTAGCTGGATCTTAAAAAGTTCCTGATCTTCAAGACAAATACGAATCGCTCGGTATCCTAAAAACGGGTTGTCTTCTTTTCCCAGATTGAAGTATGGAATCTCTTTATCTCCTCCCACATCCAGGGTCCTTATGATCACCGGTCTCCCTTCCATGTCTGACAGCACTTTTTTGTATGCATCAAACTGTTCCTCTTCGTCTGGAGGACAGCTCCTGTCCATATACAAAAATTCTGTCCGGAAAAGCCCCACTCCTTCTGCTCCATATTCCTGCGCTTTTTCTGCGTCCATAGGCAGTCCGATGTTTGCCATAAGTTCAATCGGATGACCGTCCTTTGTTTCGCTCTTGGCATCTTTGATCTTTTGCAGCTCTTTTTTCACTTCCTGGGATTTCTTGATTCTTTCATCTGTCTTCTTAATTTCCTCTTCGTCCGGCCCAATTGTGATCTCCGCCTTGCTTCCGTCTATGATCAGTATCTGGCCGTCCTTCACCTGCTGCAATACGCCTGCCGCTCCCAGGATCGCCGGAATCTCCATGTTTCTTGCTAAAATCGCAGTGTGGGCTGTCGCTCCTCCCACCTCGGCAACGATGCCCTTTACGTGGTTGCGATCCAGGGTCGCCATCAGTGACGGCGTGATGTCTTTTCCCACGACAACGACATTCTCTTTCATGCTTGAGATGTCTTTGATCTCTATTCCCAGGGCATTTTTCAAAAGCCGGTTTCCCACATCCCGGACATCTGCCGCTCTCTCGCGAAGATAGGCGTCTTCAATCTGTTCGAACATCGCAACCTGCTCTTTAACCTTTTTATCAACAGCATATTCTGCTCTCAGCAGCTCATGATTGATTGCGTCTCTGATTTCCTCATAAAAAACCGGATCTTCCAATATCATCTGGTGTGCCTGTATGATCTCTGCTTCCGCTTCACCTACCGACATCAAAGTCTTTTCATATACGGCCTCAAGCTGCTCTCTGGACTGATCAAATATCTTCTCCAGCCTCTTGACTTCCGCCTCCGTTCCGCTTTTTTCTATTGGACTTTGATCGATGGTGATCTCCGGTTCTTCCAATATATATGCTTTTGCTATCGCCAATCCCGGCGAACAGGCCACACCTATCTTCATGGTTCCTCCTTACTCCTTAAAACTTGCAATTACTTCCGCCAGCTTATCGATTGCCTGTGCTTCATCCTCGCCCTCTGCGTAGAGCGTAATCGTACTTCCTGCCGAGATTCCCGCCGACAGTACGTGCAGGATGCTCTTTGCGTTGATCTTCTTTCCTTTCATCTCTATCGTTACATTCGATTTGAATTTCCCTGCTTCTTTTACAAACTCTGATGCGGGTCTTGCATGCAATCCTGTTTTATTTTTGATTTCTATGTCTTTACTCTGCATCTTGTTCTTCTCCCTCTCCGTTGTCCTGCTTTAACTTATCTTCAACCTCTGGACTGCCAGCACCCACGCGATGCAGACGCTTTTCGTCTGCCTAGCTGGTGCGTGGCTTGCCCCACGGTCTTCCAACCTCTGGACTGCCAGCACCCACGCGACGCAGACGCTTTTCGCCTGCCTAGCTGGTGCGTGGCTTGCCCCACGGTCTTCCAACCTCTGGACTGCCAGCACCCACGCGACGCAGACGCTTTTCGTCTGCCTAGCTGGTGCGTGGCTTGTGGATGCACTTTTTCAGGCAGTCTGCTGCGGCTTCCATGAAGGCCTCCGAATAAGTCGGATGGCCGTGAATGATCTCGGATACCTCATGAACTGTAATTTCCATGCTCATCAACGCGGCAGCCTCATTGATCATTTCCGCCGCCGCAGGTCCTACAATATGGACTCCAAGGATCTGGCCGTATTTCTTATCTGCAACAACCTTTACAAACCCAGTCGCCTCTCCGGAGGCCAGCGCTCTTCCGTTTGCTCCAAACTGAAATTTCCCGATGGAGATATCATACTTCGCTCTGGCTGCTTCTTCCGTCAGGCCCACACTGCCGATCTCCGGCGATGTGTAGACTGCGCTGGGCGTATAGCTTAAGTTCACTTTCTCTTCTCCGCCCATTGCATTGGCTGCTGCCACTTCTCCCATCTTAAATGCTGCATGGGCAAGCATCCATTTTCCATTGATGTCTCCGGCTGCATAGATGCCCTCTGCGCTGGTTTCCATCTTTTCGTTTACTTTGACTTTTCCCCGTTCCATTTCAAGCTCGATTTCGCTTAAGGCCTCAAGATCCGCCACTCTTCCGATGGATAGAAGTGCCTTATCCGCTTCAAAGGATCCTTTGTCGGTTATGATCGTCAGCTTTCCGTCTTTTTCTTCCAGCTTTTCAAGTCTGGTGGAGGTCATTGCTTCAATGCCCTTTTCCTTTACGCTGCGTGCGATTTCTGCGGAAACCTCCTGATCCATCATTGGTACCAGTCTGCTTTCCATTTCGATGACTGTCACCTTGCTTCCATAGGCCCTAAATACGGTCGCAAGCTCGATTCCGATAACTCCTCCGCCAATGATGGCAAGGTGCCCCGGAATCTCTTTCAGATCCAGTATCTCATCACTGGTCATCATCAGGCTGCTTTCCATTCCCGGGATATTTAACCGGGATGGTTTTGAGCCTCCGGCGAGGATGATCTTTTTCGTTTCAAGAAGCTCTTTTCCGTCTACGCTGACTTTCTTGTCTTTTGTAATTCTTCCGGTTCCTTTGTATGTCTTAACTCCGTAGCTTCTAAGCAAGCCTGCCACTCCGTTCGTCAATGTCTTTACTACATCGTTCTTTACCGCTACGATCTGATCCATGTCGAGCTTCAGCTCGGTTGATGAAAGCAGGATTCCTCTTTTTTCTGCATGCCTTATGGTATCAAGAATCTCTGCGTTCTTCAAGTAGGTCTTAGTTGGAATACAGCCCCGGTTCAGGCAGGTTCCTCCAACGACATCCTTTTCCACCAGTGCTACTTTGCCGCCAAGCTGGGCCGCCTTGATTGCGGCCACATAGCCTGCAGGTCCGCCTCCGACCACAACGACGTCGTACTCGTCTTTTCCCTGCTCTGGTTTTACTGCGGTCCCGCTTTGTTCTGCTGTCTTTTCAGAAGCTGCTTCATATCCAGCCTCATTTCCTACTTCATTTGCAGCCTCTTTTGTGTCTTCAATCTTCTCTCCGGCTGCTCCGATATATCCAATGGTCTTGGTTACAGGCACTACTTCGCCTTCCTGCTTCAGGATCTTGATCAGCGTTCCTGACGCCAGTGCTTCCACTTCCATAACCACTTTGTCTGTCAATATTTCAAGCAGGGGTTCGCCCTGTTCTACTGCATCCCCTTCCGCCTTCAGCCATTTCACTACGGTTCCTTCTTCCATGGACATTCCGGCTTTTGGCATAATGATTGCTGTCGCCATTCTTCTCTCCCCTTCGTCTCAAATTATATCAATAACTCTATCGGATTTTCAAGCAGTCTCTTTACTTCTGTGACAAATTGTGCTGCCAGCAAACCGTCTATCACACGGTGGTCTACTGTCAGTGTGATATTCATCATCGGCTTGATTTGAATGCTCTTGCTGCCGCTTTCGTCTTTTACGACTACGGCTTCGTCCTTCGTTGCGCTCACTGCTAAAATGCCTACCTCTGGTTGATTGATGATCGCTGTGAAATTCTCGATTCCAAACATCCCAAGATTTGATATGGTGAAGGTCCCTCCTGTATATTCTTCGGGTTTCAGCTTTCCGCTCCTCGCCTTCTCAAACAATGCTCCTGAAGCTTCAGATAGTTCCACCACCGTTTTATCGTTGGCCTTCTTAATCACCGGTACAATCAGTCCTCCCGGTGCAGCAACGGCTATCCCCAGATTGATCCCCCTGTACCGGATTATTTTGTCGCCTGAAAGTGATTGGTTGAAATCAGGATATTTCTTGATCGCCTTGATCACTGCTTTTGAAATGTAATCGGTAACCGAGGTCTTCTTCTCCTGGCTTCCATTGACGGTTTTTCTTATATCAAGCAGTTTCTCGAGGTCTACTTTCTGTGTAAAGTATAGGTGTGGTGCTGTGAACTTGCTCTCTACCATCCGCTGTCCGATGACTTTTCTTACGCCGCTGTAGGGAATCACTTCTGCGATTTCTTTTCCGTCTGCTGTCAGCTGTCCTACTTCTGGTGTTCCTGCCCCTTTGGCTCCTGCTTGCTGTTCTTGCACTGCAGCTGATGCTTCTTGTCCTCCAGCCGCTTCCTGCAGCTTTCCTTCTACATCTTTCATCAGGATCTTTCCTGCGTGACCGCTTCCTCTTAGCTCTGTTACATCGATTCCTTCTGCTTCTGCTGCTCTTCTTGCCAATGGACTGATGCTCATTTCTTTGTATGCTTCTACGTCTCTTGCTTTGATCTCTCCATTTTCGCCGCTTCCTCTTACCTTTAAAAGGTCGATTCCTCTTTCTCCTGCGATTCTCTTTGCCGCTGGCGTCGCTGCAGGTTTCCCGGAAAAATCTGCGGTATTTATTTTTATTTCCGCTTTTGCTGCTGGTTTTACTTCTAAGCTTTTTTTCTCTTCTTCCTTTTCGCTCTCGGCTGCCGCTGTCTTTGCTATGGCCGCTTCCGGCGTTCCTTCTGTCTCTGCCTCCGGCGCCTTTTCACCGGCTTCTCCTAGATAGCCGATGATCTTTGTAACTGGGACCACTTCTCCTTCTTCTTTCAGAATCTTGATCAGCGTTCCAGATACCTGCGCTTCTACTTCCATGACGACTTTATCCGTCAATATTTCAAGCAGCGGATCTCCCTGTTCCACTTGTTGCCCTTCCGCCTTCAGCCATTTCATGACGGTTCCTTCTTCCATAGCCATTCCGGCTTTTGGCATGATGATTGCTGTTGCCATCTTTTCCCTCCTTATCTTAGAAGAGTCTTTACTGCTTCTTTTATCTTCTCTTCTGTCGGTACCACATTCTTCTCTAATTCCGGGCAATATGGAATCGGTACATCCAGTCCGCAAAGCCTTTTGATGGGAGCGTCCAGGTAGTAAAATGCTTCGCTGTCTGCTATTGCTGCTGCGATCTCTCCTCCAAAGCCTCCTGTCTTTACGGCTTCATGCACGATCAGCACTCTCCCTGTTTTTTTCGCTGACGCTACAAGGGTTTCGGTATCAAGGGGCAGCAGGGTTCTCGGATCTACTACCTCTACTTCGATTCCTTCCTTCGCAAGCTCTTCTGCAACTGCAAGGCACGTCGGCACCATTCTTCCGTAGGTGATGATGGTCAGATCTTTTCCTTCTCTCTTTACATCTGCTTTGCCCAGTTCTACGATATATTCTTCATCCGGCACTTCTCCCTTTTTTCTGTATAGGAGCTTCTGTTCAAAAAACATTACCGGATTATCATCTCTGATCGCCGCCTTTAACAACCCTTTTGCATCATACGGTGTTGACGGCACGACTACTTTCAGTCCCGGCACATGGCAAAACCATGCTTCCAGGCTCTGGGAGTGCTGCGCTGCTGCTCCTGTTCCGGAACCTCCCGGGGTACGCAGCACCATCGGCACTTTCGCCTTTCCTCCGAACATATATCTCATTTTAGCCGCTTGATTGACTAGCTGGTCCATGGAGATTGTTGTAAAGTCGCTGAACATGATCTCTGCAATCGGTCTCATTCCTGTCACCGCTGCTCCTGCTGCTGCTCCTGCGATCACTGCTTCTGAGATCGGCGTATCTCTTATTCTTTCTTCTCCGAACTCTTCGAACATTCCCACTGAAACGCCGAAGGCTCCTCCATAAAGACCTACGTCTTCTCCCATTAAAAATACGTTCTCGTCTTTTCTCATTTCCTCGGACATGGCTTCTTTGATTGCCTGTGCATAAGTTTTTTCACTCATCTTTTTTCCCCTCCTATGCGTATACGTCTTCCGTTATGCTGTCCAGGGAAGGATAGGGGCTGCTTTGTGCAAATTCCACTGCCTTTTCAATGTCTTCCTTGGCCTGTTTTTCTATTTCATCCAGTTCTTCTGCTGTATAGATCTTGTTCTCTTCAAGGTATTTTCTCAGTCTCTTAATCGGACACTTCTCTTTCCAGCTTGCAATTTCTTCTTTTGTTCTGTATACGTTGGCGTCGCTCTTTGAGTGTCCCAGCCATCTATATGTTTTCGCTTCGATCAGGATCGGACCGTTTTTCTTTACGTATTCCTTCGCTTCCTTTACCGCTCCATAGACTTCGATTACATCGTTTCCATCCACTACCCGTCCTTCGATTCCATATGCTGCAGCTCTGTCTGCCACATCTTTGATATTCATGGAGTGGCTCACCGGTACCGACATTCCGTAAAGGTTGTTTTCGCAGATGAAAATCACCGGCAGCTTCCATACAGATGCCAGGTTCAGCGCCTCATGAAAGCTTCCTTCGTTGGATGCTCCGTCTCCGAAGAAGCATACCACCACGTTGTCTTTTTTCTTCATTCTCAGCGTTAATGCTGCTCCCACTGAGATCGCATGGCCTCCTCCTACAACCCCGTTGGCTCCCAGGTTGCCACGGGTCAGGTCAGCGATATGCATCGAGCCCCCTTTTCCCTTGCAGTAGCCTGTTTCTTTTCCAAGAAGCTCCGCCATCATCCTGTTCAGGTCGATCCCTTTGCCGATACAATGACCGTGTCCTCTATGGGTGCTGGTAATGAGGTCCTCCACTTCCAGCGCGCTGCAGGCTCCGATTGCCGATGCTTCTTCTCCTACATAAAGGTGCGTGGTTCCATGCACCATTCCCATGGAGAAAAAGTACGCAACCTTTTCCTCAAAGCCCCTTGTATGGAGCATTTTAAGATACATTTCTCCAAGCAGTTCTTTATCAAGCCGCGGCTCTTGTTTCACAACGGACACCTTGTCCTTTCCGTTTGCCTTCTCTCTTGCCATCTATATTTACCTCCTTTTATCTTCTGTGTGACTTAAAATAAACTTTTCGATTACATGAGCCACACCGTTTTCATTATTGGAAAGAGTAATATAATTCGCTTCATTTTTTACTGATTCCCTTGCATTTGCAACTGCCACCCCGAGGCCGGCATTTTTAATCATTGATAAATCATTTTCCCCATCTCCTATGGCGATCATTTCAGCAGGCTCAATCCCGTACATCTCCGCAACCTTTAACAGGGCTGCTCCTTTCGAGGTTGATTTATCAAAAACCTCAAGAAATGTAGATTTGGAAAAGAGAAGGTTCAGCTTGTCACCAAATTTTTTACTGAGCAAATCCCTTATCGGCTCCAACTTTCCTTCATTATTAATAAGCAAGAGCTTTCCCGCCTGCTTTGTTTTACTCAACTCCGTCAGCGAGTCCACATAATCCATCTCAATGCGGTTCAATCTGCTGTAGTATAAAGAATGCTCAGAAGGGCCTTGACAATAAACTTTCTCTCCATGATAAAAATTAACATGTATATAAAAAGGTTCTATCGCTTTCAGTAGTTCCTGTGTAATTTGCTTATCAATTGAAAAATCTGCAATCAACCTGTCATCTGCAGAATCCTGAATGTAAGCACCGTTCAAGCTGATTGTGAGACCGGACATCCCCAATTCCTTGATATACTGCTTTGTAGAAGCATAGCTTCTACCGGAAGTGATTACAATTTTTACACCGGCCTCTGCCGCCTGACGTATAACAGCTTTGTTCCTACCATCGATAATTCCTTCATCATTCAAAAGTGTGTCGTCTAAATCGATTGCAACAAGTTTATACATAATAACCTCTCTAATAAACAGAGCACAAATTCCATAATCGATGAAATCTGTGCTCTGTGATTTGATACACTATAAGAAGAATCGATCCTGGAGTTTTCTTAATTGTACAATCAGGGAGTCCTGATCAAGGTCGATCATATCGTAGGTAATCAATTCGCCCTTTTTGACATTCTTAAGCAATTTAGTTTTCTTATTAATTAATCCTAGCGGAACCGCACCAAGCTTCCGTGCGACATCAGCCTTTTCAAAAGTTCCATATGCGGTGAATCCGCCGATTCCATCCAGCATTTCACCTGCCTTAAGGTCTTTTTTAGCCACTGTAATCGTTTCAGCAACCGATCCATATGTCGGCACAATCGTAGCCTGATGATCCAGCACTGCAAGCGCTGCAGATAATGGCGTTTCCAGACTTGTTAAATGATATGGTCTGTAGAGCGAATAGTTTGGTCCGTCACCCATACTGAGGTATGCCATCTCATGTTTTACATCAGGCAGCTTCGTCGAAACGATAACGAAGACTCCCGGTGCAACGCCATTGATGTAATCAACGATTCCATAGTTGTTTAAAATTCCGCCTTCTTCTTTTAATCGGAAAACGTTGGCCAACTCTTTAGCTGTTGCAACAGCACCGTGTCCGCCGCGTACATCGGGAACGAACCCTGTCGCATTCGCCATAGCTGTCATTTCAACCATTGTTTTGGTTCCATCACTAAAAGCTGTTTGCATTTTAGGGCTAACACCTCTTTTAGTCGCGTATTCATACAAACTATCAGGATTACAATCCAAATCTACCGGATTATTCTTCCCTTTACCCAGTGCTTTGACTTCAAATCCTAATGCATCAGCAAAATCGAAAAGTTCCATAACTGCACCAGGTTCATCTCCGGCTGACCCTGTATAAACAACACCTGCATTGTCCGCAAGCTGTTTTAAATAAGGTCCGATTACCACATCTGTCTCAACGTTAAGCATTACAATATGCTTTTTATTGTTAATGCTGTCTACTGCAAATTTCGCTCCTACTTCAGGAACACCTGTAGCATCAATTGCAACCTGAATCAGGTTTGCTTTTGCAGCAATGTCCGCATTATCAGTATAGATGTACTTTCCTTGCTCCATCCAGGTGTTTGCTTCTTCCACAGTCTTTACAAATTTGATGTCATCTTCTTTTAATCCCGCGTGCAAATATGCCGTTTTAGCAAGTTCCGGATTGATATCCACAACGATGGCAGGCTTCATGCCTCTCATTGACATCATCTGGCTTACCATACCTCTTCCCATCTGTCCTGCACCTACGATGCTGGCTTGAATGTTTTCTCCTCTGCTCTCAAGAGCAGCTAATTTTGCATTTAATCCCCACATGTCTCTTACCTTTCTGTTCTAAAACTATGAAATTATTTTGTCAATTTTCCACTCCTTGAAATTGATCCAGCCATAGTATCCGTATCATGATCAGGGTGAAAAACCGGTTTACTAAATTTATATTATAAATTAAATGATTATCTCATTCATTTTGCAATCTCAATGTTATCAGGTGAACATAACTTCAAGCATGTCTCCAATTTTGATATCCGGCAATGATTCGCCAGATAATTCAATATGTCCTGGCAGCTCAACCGCATCTTTTCCCGTAAACTTAAAAGTACAATGACCCATTTTTTTAAATGTATGATTCGCTTCTTCACCAACAGCAGTAACAACATAACTACTGTCACCAAAAGCTACCACATCACCCACCTTAATGTCCTTCTCTACCAGACATTCTTTGTGCAGTACCGCAATCTCGGCTAACTCAGCCGGTGCATTTTCATTAAAAACAATAAGCATGCTTTCTGAAAGAAAGTCCAATGCCATCGGACCGATGCCGGTTATAGTTGCTTTGTAATCCATTGGAATAGCCTCCTTGTGCTTATAAGTGCAGATGCCCCCGCAAGAGCATCTGCACTTGCTTAATCAATTAAGAATCATATAGTCCGATGCTGAACAGGTATGCGATTACAACAGAAAGAGGTCCTGTTATTAATCTGGAAAATAATACTGCTGGCACACCAAATTCAATCGTTTCTGGTTCCGCTTCTCCCAAACTCAATCCAACAGGGATAAAGTCACAACCAACTTGAGGATCGATTGCAAAGAGTGCCGGAAGCGCATACTGCGGAGGAATCGTTCCCTTTCCAATCTCAACACCAATCAATACACCGACAACCTGAGCGATAACTGCTCCAGGTCCCAGCAGTGGAGACAGGAACGGCAATGCGCACACGATAGATATTCCCAAAAGGCCCGGCAGTGTTCCCGCATACGGAGAAATCGTATTTGCGATAAGGTCACCAATACCAGATTTTGTGATAATACCAATTAACATAGTAACGAACGCAATGAAGGGCAATATGTTTCTGATTACTGTATCAATCGTATCACGGCCAGCCTGATAAAAGTCTCCTACAACCTTACCAGTTCCTTTTCCAAGCCGTGTTAGGAATCCTGGTTTTTTCTCAGGTTTTGCATTAGCTGATTTTGTCTGCTTTGTCTCAGATTTTGTTTCTGATTTTACAGGCTCTGCAACTTCTGCAACTTCTCCTTCATAAAGTTCGATATTTTTTTCCTTTACACCGGAAACATAGATATCTTCTTTAATAAATTTTGCTAATGGCCCTGCCTGTCCAACGGGAGTCAGATTAACTGTAAACACCTTTTTTTTCGGATATACGCCACATCTGGCAGTACCGCCACAGTCAACAACTACGACTGCCATCTCATCCTCCGGAACGCCTGTACTGAAGCCATCAACTGCAGTCGCACCAGTAAGTTCTGCAATCTTTTTTGTAATAGGGTCAATTCCGCCTCCGGTAACAGATACGATCTTATTCCTTTTTTCCGTTGGTTTGATAATGAGCGGTCCGCCCCATCCACTGGAGCCTTTAGAAATTTTTACTGCATTATACATTTGCTATTCCTCCTCCCTATGCTTCCTTAGCCTGATTCTTCGAAGCTAAATATGCGTAAATTCTTTCAGTAAGCATTCCTCTGATGAAAATAACGATTAAGCCTACGATGAAATATCGGATGGCAATGTCGCCCAGAGGCAATCCCAAGGTCTGCAGTCCTGCCGCAATACCCATGTAAACGAAAAGCTCTCCAGAATTAGCATGTGGGAATAGTCCTGTAATAGGATGAACAAATGATACCGCAGAATCATAAAACGCTGGCTTATATTTTTCATCCAAGAATTTTCCGAAAGAATAGCACATCGGATTCGTCAAGAAGAATACTGCCAGCAACGGGAAAATGGTGTATCTTGTGATCGCAAATCTCGACATCTTTTGGGCGAAGTTTTCCACCTTCTCCTCTCCAACCATTTTAATAATAGCATTAACAAAGGTGATAAGTACGATAAGTGTTGGCAGAATACCGGTTACATAACCCATAAAGGTCTCGCCGCCCGCTTGGAAAAGGCCTATAAATCCCTGTGCTATTTTTGCCAAAATGTCCATTTTTTCCTCTCCTTTCAAATATTAGCTTTGAAAATTAAATTTTATATAGATTCCTTTTTATGGAATTATATACATATGAACGAGTCTAAAAACAGTTTCCTTTGAAGCCATAAATTTAAGCCACTGATGATTGGTAACGATACATCATTGTGATAATCGCGTTTCAAGACCTTCAATCGCCTGAAGCATTGGGTCAGGCTTAGCGATTCCCTTTTTATTGTATTTTAAATTTTTCTTTACTTTTTCTTTCAATTCTCTAATGTCTTCTCCTGCCACATCGGTAATTTCTCTGAACCTTGCAAACACAGAAAACCCTTTCATGCGGAAACCTTTTACGACTGTACCCTGTTGGTCCACAGCTAAAAGAATAATATTTCCTGGTGTGAGTTTGCCCTTTTTCATACCGATCCCCACCATGCCATAAGATTTCATTGTGCGAATCATTTTGTTATAATTCTTAATTTGAACATACGTGAAAATCCCTTGAATAAAAATTAATCCAAACACAATCAAAACCAATTGTTCCATTCCCATGATTTCACTCCTTTCAAATCAGCACTAAATTTATCACTCATTCCACATTGTAAGTGTGTCCAATTTTTTCAACAACATTTATTATTTCTTATCAAGTTCCAGACCGTTGGTATAATTTGTGATTAACACATTAATATAGCCACCCTTAATCGCTCCCTTAATTGCTGCAAGTTTGCTAATTCCCCCGACTACAGCAATGACTGTATCAATCGTTTTTAGTTTCTCCAAAGGATAACCCAAAACTTTGCGATTTGATTCAAAACCAGTTGTATCTCCATCTTCGTTATAAGACTGCATACAGACATCACCAACCGCATTAAGCTTATGCATCAATTCAACATCCTTGCTATTATAGTATCCTGTAGCCATCATCGTTGAATTTGTGTCAACAGGTGTTCCGAGTCCAACAACAGCGACATTTACTTTTTTAATTAGTTCCATCACACTTTTGATTCCCAGCTCTTCCTGGAACGTCTTAATCATACTTGGGTCAGACACCACGGCTGGTGCATGAAGCAGCATATAGTTTCCTCCAAAAGCTCTTGCAGTTTCCATGACAATCTGATTCGGATGAATTTCCATATTTGCCTGCCCAACGCCTCCCAAAAGCGGTACAAACGTAATATTTTCTTTCCGGCTGCTTACATGCTTTGGTATTTCTTTCAAGGTCGTCCCCATGGACAAACCAACTACATCCTTGGGTTTCAGTATTCTTTCGAGATAAACCGCCGTTTCTCTGCCCAATTCACGCTTTTGCTCTGATTCATCACTCTGATCATTTACAATGATTACGTTCTTCAAGCCATATTTTATCTCTAGGGATTTTTCCAAATCGCTGTAATCATTCGCATAAGGACTTATGATTTGAATTTTTACGATTCCTGCTTCCTTTGCATCTTTCAGTAATCTTGACACCGTTGGCCGCGAAATACCTACTTTTTTCGCAATCTCTTCCTGCTTCATATCGTCCATATAATAGAGATTACACACTTTTACCATGAGTTTTTCGTTTCCTGCATGTTTTAACATTTGTAAACCTCTCGAAATCAATTTCTTTATTTATTTTTACTTTTGTTCAATTTCGAAAATTTTATTCAATCAACTTTTACATTTGTTCAGTGTCTCGAATTTTGTTCACGAAATTTACTTTTATTATACCTGCCGAAGTTGCTTTGTCAATATAGTCTTTATAAAAAATTTCGTTATATAATTAACTTCTATAGGAGAGTTTCAGTCACCTGTCATAAGTGGAATTGCTCTCAACAACAATTATAATTATATGTTGTTCTCATTGCCGTTCATCTGATATAAAGGATTTGGACTAATGCGCTGTCTTCAGTAAAACCATAAGAAAGGCACTGTGAAAGTCTAATTTTAGCTTGTTAAAATAATATCCACAATATATAAATCGCCTAAATTATTCTTGAAAGTATATTTTTCATTATAAGTCTTAAATTTACATTATTTTTATTATATGTTATTTAAGTTTTACAATTATTAAAGTCATCCCTTGTTTCTTTGTGTGCATCTTCCTATAAAAATAAGCGTAATAATTACAAATATAAACGTAACGATTATTGATGAAGATGACTCTTTTTATGCTCAGATCTAATCAAAATTTTATCTTTATATGACAATAAATTCATCAAATTATCTTGCCATATTTTCAACATATGATAAAATGATATCGATGTGGATTCGATAGGCTTTACTAATCGATACCACAACAATATGTATAAGGTCAAATAAATCAATCACAATATTGGTAGGGCCATGAAATATTGTTATAGGAGGAAAAACTATGTCACAATTAAAAGGAGCGGTTCTAATCGGTCAGTCGGGTGGTCCGACTTCTGTAATCAATGCAAGCGCACTTGGTTGTATTGAAACCGCATTAAAATCCGAAAATGTAACCCATGTATACGGTGCAGCACATGGAATCAAAGGTGTCCTGGATGAAATCATCTATGATATGCGCGAGGAAGACCCAAAGGAGTTGGGCCTGATGCGGTTTACACCGTCTTCTGTTCTGGGGACATGCAGATATAAGCTTAAAGATTACAAGGTGGATGATACCGATTATAAAAGGGTTCTTGAAATCTTTAAAAAGTACGATATCCGTTATTTCTTTTACAACGGCGGAAACGACTCCATGGATACCTGCAATAAGATCAGTCAGTTCATGGCTCAGAATGACTACGAATGCAGAGTAATGGGTATTCCGAAAACCATTGATAACGACCTTGCACTTACAGATCATTGTCCCGGATACGGCAGTGCCGCCAAGTATGTCGCAACGACTTGTATGGAAGTTTACCGTGACGCCAAGGTATATGGAACAGGTTCCGTAACCGTAGTAGAAGTCATGGGCAGAAATGCAGGGTGGCTGACAGCAGCTTCCGCAATTGCAACATATAAGGGAATGGGCCCTGATCTGATCTATCTTCCTGAAGTTGCCTTCGATCTGGATCAGTTCATAGCCGATATTGAAAAAGTATATAACGAAAAGGGTGACGTACTCGTTGCCGTTTCCGAAGGAATTATAGATAAAGACGGAAAATATGTTTCCGAAGTTCTCGCCAGCGGCGAAAAAGCAAAAGACGCTTTCGGCCACGTGCAAATGGGCGGTCTCGCAGCAAACCTTGCAAATTATGCCAATGCAAAGATCAAAGCCAAGGTCAGAGGCATCGAATTCGGAATTATTCAGCGCTGTGCAGCGCATGTTGCATCTGAAACCGATGTGAACGAAGCTTATATGGCCGGCGCTACCGCTTTTACTGCAGCAGAAGCCGGCGAAACCGACAAGATGGTCGCTTTTGAAAGAGATACTGGATCTGAATATTCCTGCAAAACGGTTCTTGTAAACCTCACTGAGGTTGCAAATTTTGAAAAGAAGATCCCAAGAGAATGGATTAACGAAGCGGGAAACGGAATGCTTCAGCCTTTCATCGATTATGCACTCCCTCTCATTCAGGGCGAAAGCAAGGTTCCAATGGAAGATGGAGTTCCAAGATTTGCAACGCTGAAGAAGGTACAACCTGCAAAATAAACAAGCGATATAGAGTGCCCGGCAGGACTCTTTGACCGGTAGAAAAAGACTGTGAAAACAGTCTTTTTTGTTATATACTCATATAGACATCACAAAACCTACATAAAATAGCGTTACAATTCAATAACAAGGAACCTTTGGAGGCTACAAAGAATGTATAAAATATTAATCGTTGATGATGAACAAAAAATTCGTGAGGTAATTAAAGAATATGCGGAGTTTAACGGCTATGAGGTTGCGGAGGCTGAAAATGGAATGGAGGCCATCGGGCTTTGCAAGCTCAACGATTACGATTTAATCATAATGGATATTATGATGCCGAAACTGGATGGATTTTCCGCATGTAAAGAGATCAAAAAGCTCAAAGATATTCCGGTTATTATGCTCTCGGCGCGAGGAGAAGAATATGATAAATTATTCGGTTTCGAGCTTGGAATAGATGATTATATCGTGAAGCCCTTCAGTCCTAAGGAATTGATGGCAAGGGTCAATGTGGTTCTCTCCAGACGCAACAGCACTCCGGCAAATAGTATGGAAATTATGAAGTTCGGAGGCCTTGAGATCAATATCTCAGCCAGGTCTGTTACCGTTGACGGAGTTAAGGCGGACTTAACTCCCAAAGAATATGATCTGCTTTTTTATCTGGTTCATAATAGAAATATCGCGCTTTCCAGGGACAAGCTGCTGTCGGATGTCTGGGGCTATGATTTTTTCGGCGATGACAGAACGATAGATACACATATTAAAAATCTGAGAAATAATTTGGGCAACTATCGGGATTATATTGTTACTTTGCGAGGGGTAGGTTACAAATTTGAGGCTTAACATTGACCGAAACGGTTTGAAATTTAAAATCTGGATATATTTTATTTTATTCGCGGCCTTACTGGTTACAATGCTTTGGTTTCTACAGATCTTCTTTCTGGATACCTATTATGAGGAAATGAAGATTTCCGAGACGAGAAAGGTCGCTAAATCCATAATCTCCAAATACGGTGAAGACGGCTTAGTGGATTATATATCCGCTTTGTCTAATCAGAACGATATGTTTATCCATATCGAGTCAAGCGACGGAACAATCATATTTTCGCCTGGCGAAAGTCTGTCACGTAGAATACCGAGCAGTTCCTATCTGATGGAGATGTCCGTGATCAAAAACAATCTGATCAGCAACGGTACCAAAACAACCTCCATTATGCTGACTGACCCGGGAAGAAAGAATAATACGCTTGCTTATGGCGCTTATCTGGATGATATGGAAGGTCAGGAAGTGATTCTTTATATCTTTTCTCCGCTTTTTCCAGTAGAGTCAACAGTGGATATATTGTCAAATCAATTGAAATATGTCACGTTAATTTCACTGGTCCTTGCCTTCGCTCTATCTTTCCTGATTTCAAACAGGGTCTCAAGGCCAATAGTTAATATAACAAATTCCGCTTCGAAGCTTGCAGAGGGCAACTACAACGTGACCTTTGAGGGAGGCCGTTATTCGGAAATCGCACGCTTAGCCGATACTTTGAATTATACTTCCAGAGAACTTGCAAAATCCAGCAAGCTGCATAAGGATCTGATTGCCAATGTCTCACACGATCTTAGAACACCGCTCACCATGGTAAAATCCTACGCAGAAATGGTGCGGGACCTTTCCGGCAATAATCCGGAAAAGAGAAACGCACATCTACAGGTTATTATCGATGAAGCAGACCGGCTGAACCTTCTCGTAAGCGACCTTTTGGTACTATCTAAAATGCAGTCCGGAGTTGAATCTCTTCATATCAGTAAATTTTGTCTGAGAGATACAATATTAAGCATACTGAACGCTTATGATATCCTTTGTGAAAAAGAGGGATACCGGATCAATCTTGATTGTGATCCCGGACTGATCGTAACCGCTGATGAGTTTCGGATCAGGCAGGTAATTTCCAATCTTGTTAATAATGCTGTCCGATACAGCAACGATAACAAAAACATCAAGATCCGGGTGATAGAAATGGAAAAAAGAATAAGGTGCGAGATTGTCGATTCAGGGCAGGGAATCCCTGAGAGTGAGTTGGAATACATCTGGGATCGTTATTATAAATCAAGCTCCAATGTCAGCAGAAACACTTCCGGAACCGGGCTCGGTCTTTCTATTGTAAAGGAAATCCTGCTCCTGCATCAAGCTAAATTTGGCGTGGACAGCAAAGTCGGCGAAGGAAGTACCTTCTGGTTCGAACTCTTAAAATGATTCGTTCCAAGGCTTACCCAGCACTCGTTCTACAAACGCTCTTGCGATATCGGGATCAAATTGCCGGCCGGCATTTTTCCTGATTTCATAGAGAATGACTTCTTCATTCAATGCCTTGCGATATGGTCTTTCGCTTGACATCGCATCATAACTTTCTGCCAGCGCAATGATTCTGGCATCAATAGGAATAGCTGACCCTGAGAGACCTCTCGGATAGCCTTGTCCATCCCATCGCTCGTGATGAGCAAGAACACAGTCCGCCATATCAAGCATCTGACCGGATGCACTTAGAATTCTGTATCCTATGTCGGGGTGTCTTCTGATTTCCTTCTGCTCTCTTTCTGTTAAGCAGGAAGTTTTATTCAGGATACCCTCTTCAATTCCGATATTACCGATATCATGCAGCTGTCCGATCTCTTTCAGACGGCTGACCTGCATATCGGAAAAACCAATCGCTTTTCCAATTTTTTCAGCTATTTCCCCCACTCTTCGGGAATGCTCTTCTTCCCCCTCATTTTTTTCATAGAGCGCATTGATAATCGTATTGATGATATTTCTGCGCAGTCCTTCGTTCTGTATAATTTTATGCTTGTACATCTCATCTTCTGCTGATTTCAATATTTCTGACAGTTCTTCGGAAGAAGATATCTTCGTAGCCCAACCCAAAGACATACTCACTGGGACATGATTTACATTTTCCTGATAGCAGCCGTCCCTGATTTGATCGGCAAATGCCCCTGCCTCTTCAAAGGTGGTATGCGGTAAAAGAATCACGAATTCATCACCACCACAGCGCGCTACGATATCGTTCGGTCTGCTGCTCCGGCGTATCACTTCTGCCGATTTCTTTAAAAGATCATCTCCCGCCTTATGTCCAAACGCATCGTTGATCATCTTAATACCGTTTACATCTGCTAGAATGATCGAGATAGGGAGTTCCATTTCCGAGTTAATCCTTTTAATCTCCATCTCGTAATAGCGCCTGTTATAAAAGCCTGTCAAAGCATCAGTATAGCTTAAGTAAAGATTTTTTTCTTCTAACTTTTCGTATCTTTTGAGAAGTCCGTGTATCAAAAAATATAGAATCAAAGAAGTAACAATGACAAAGATCCACCCTTTGTAAGTGCTTGCAACAAGTACATATGTCTCATCGGGTGAAAAAAAATAAATGATTTTATCAAAGAAGCAGATCCATAGGACCCCGAGAAGCAAATAAGAAAAGCTAATTTTAAAACACTCATTCTTATAATTATATCGTTTAAATAATCTGGCTGATTTTCTAAGATACTGCGGCATAAGTTTCATCCTTATCAAATCATAAATGCGCTTAAACCATTACTGCCGAATAGGCTATTTGAATCAGATTCGGAGTCAGATTCGGATAATAATGTGAGTTGCATTTGATATCTGTTTAAAGCTAACAAAAGTTCAAGATCTTTACTGTTTATCCCGTCAATGCTCGATCCTCCGGCAGACACTTCGCCGGACAAATCAGAAGACAAATCAGAAGACAAATCAGAAGACAAATCGGCACTTTTCGAAGAATACATGATATCTTGAGTATCGGCTGTATAGCTCATAACTTTAGCGATATAATTTTGCGTTTCTTTGAAAGGCGGTATTCCATTGTATTTTTTCACATTGCCGGGACCTGCATTATAAGCCGCAAGCGCCAGCACCGTATTGCCGTCATATCGGTCAAGCATTTGTCTAAGATATTTTGCGCCCCCCATAATGTTCTGTTCCGGGTTGAAAGAATTTGCGACGCCAAGACTTTTGGCAGTTTCCGGCATCAACTGCATGATTCCCTGCGCGCCTGCATGAGATTCAGCATTGGGATTAAAGTTTGATTCTGCTTTCGCCACCGCCTTAAGAAGTGAAACTGGCACTGAATATGTATCGGAAGCTCTCCGAAAAATGGATTCGAGATCGCTGTGTTTTTCTCGATCAAGTGCTTCCTCAAGTAGATCTGAAAATTTCTGTTTCGTATCGGCGAGCGATTCTGATTTTGTATCACCATTTGCCTTTGACGTTTCCAAGCTGCTTACAGTGTTTAAAAGATTTGGATTGATTCGGTTAATTGCCATACCAATAGCCTTTCTTCTCATTAACAGATCAGGACAGACGATATCATTCAATATTTATTATCGGCTAAAATTCTCAAAACTTCATGATTTTATATTATAAAATAACACGATTTTACAAACTTTGTCAATGTAAACTACATTTCTTCAAAAACTGTCTCAAATGTTCTTCCTCCTCTCTTTGATCTGCATTTAGTCTTCCCATTCTATCACAAAAACCAAGCAATGCGATTTCCCCCGGATCAGTTTCTTCCTGCATACCTGATATATCTGCAAAAGGCATTGATTTCACAACAAATAAAATCTGCATATGCCATCGAACTAAAGCAACGACCTGCCGGATCATTTCCCGATCATCCGTAAAATTCTGCAGAAAGGCTTTTGAACGTTCGGCACCCGCCCTTTCATGGTTGTATGCAGTAATCTTTCCTTTTCGGTTTCTTGTTGTCTCCGCTTTTCCTATATCGTGCAGGAGTGCCGCCCACATAAACACCTTTGGATTTCTGCTTTTCGTCTTCATTTTCGCAGCCTCGTCAACCACCATCATCGTATGGTTCCATACATTGCCTTCCGGATGATGAACAGGCGACTGCGGAACTTTTTTCATACGTGCCAGCAGTGAAAAAGGATCTTTTTCAAAGGCTTCTTCCATACAAATACGGTTTAGGTACTCCGACGGCGCATCATCCTGAAGAAGATGCGCCTGGATTTCATCAAATAAATTCTGTGTGCTTACCATTTTTCACTGTTACTTCCTTTTTTCAATCCGAATACGGCTCTTGCACTTTCAGCCTGGGGATCGTGTTTTACATGCTTCGAATGAAATTTGCCGTCTTCCTTTTTATTGCTCTTTTGGCTCTTAACAAACAACATAGTTTCCTCCATTCCATCAAATTTGTGGTTAACCCTGCCAAAGGGAACTAGACTAAGTTTTTTCTTACTGTTTATATTTTGTTCAAATGACTCTGTCAATATAGCTGGAACCTTTGAACAAATTGCAGACACTTGTCGGTTGATAATTTTACAATTTTTGTATAAAATATAATCAGCATCGATTAGCAAGGTAACTTGCGCTCTGCGAAAGGTAAATTTGCCATCTGCAAGCGCTATGACCCGAGCAGATGAAATTTGAGAAAAGAGGTGCTCATATGAAATTAAAAAACAATTGGTATAATGCCATTGCTGGAAGAACTTCAAGAAGAGCCTATAAGAATCAGAAAATAGAATCACATAAATTGGATCAAATAAATGATTTGATCCATAGCATCAATACGGAATCAGGTCTACATATCCAGTTTGTTGAAGATGGTGCCCATCTTCTCAACGGATTCAAAGCGTCTTACGGAATGATCAGCGGTAGACCTTCTCTGATTGCTCTCGCGGGGAGAACTCGAGATCCTGAACGCAGACAGAAAGCCGGATATTACGGCGAATTTCTCGTTCTTGAATGCGTCTCCCTGGGGCTTGGCACCTGCTGGATATCAGGAACCTACAACCGCAGCAAATGTATCAAATCCATCCAGCTAAATGAAGATGAAGAACTTATCTGCGTTATTGCAGTGGGCAACGTACATCAAAATAGAAACCTAAAAGAGCTCGCCATATCACAGTTTGGTAAGTCAAAGCAAAGCTTTGACGAGCTTCTCGCGGAAAAAGACTGTACTCCTCCACTCTGGGTTGCCTCCGGTATTGAGGCTGCAAGAATCGCTCCTTCAGCCGCCAATAAAAAACCAATCTCATACCGATATCAGAATGAGCTCTTATACGTATATGCTTCTAAAAAACCCCACCATGCTGAAGAAATTGATCTCGGAATTTCGATGGCACACTTTCAGCTTGGAGCCCTTCTGGGATCAAAAGAAGGAGTTTGGATAAAAAAAGATAAGGGCTATTTATTTCAATGACCGTTCTCTTCTGTGCTCTGTCAGCTTAGTCAAAAGCAATGCCAAGATAGGCGCCGAAGTCCTCTATGGCCGCCGCCCCGGAATCGCTTTCCCGTATCATTCCAAAATGCTGCACAGTCCCTCCCAGCATTTGACCCGAATAAGCAGGCATTCTGACAATATATTTCTCGGCAGGCATCAACTCTGCGATATGCATTAATACAGGCACAAGATACTGATCGGAAATCAGCAGTTCTTTCACGAAGACTGTATCAGAAGACCTTTCCATAACTGTACAGCCTTCTGTCTGACCCGACGCATGGTGAAAAATTGAATTTTGCACTGACTCTCGCATTTCTGTTTTCTGACAACGAATCACATAGATATCCAGTTCATTGAAACGGGACAGTTGTTTCTGAAAAGCAATATCCTCCGTACGATAATCAATGTAGGAGTGTCCTTTTAATATTGAACTTCGGATTGAATCATAGGTTTGGGGTTCAACAGGCTGTAGACATAATCGACACGGAGCCGGTGCAGCTAAATGTTTTATCTCATTCCTGCTGAGGGTCGCCTGGCGTATTGAAAACCCCTCCTTATAGCCCCGTTTTCCGTAATAACGAAACAAATCCTCTCCCGCCGGAACCAAAAAAGTCAATCCAACTTGCCTTTTCAGAAGATATTCGCTGCTGGCATTGAGTAGTGTATCTGCCAAACCCATTTTTTGAAAATCCGGATGGGTGGCCACTCCATAGATCATGGCAGCAGAATGTTTCTTGCCTGTCTTATCAAAAAAATCTGCAGGTATCATCGCAAGCATGGATGCAATAGTTCCGTTTATCAGTACTACAGCAGTTTCCTCTATCCAATTCCTGCTGCTGAAATAAAGGTCAATAAAGCTGTCCTCATCTCCAAAGCAAAGCTTCCAAATCTCTTTCAGGCGTATCAGATCACCTTTATCAGCCAACCGGATGCTAATACCCTGCTCTACTTTAATAAACTGGTTATTCATGCAATCAACCTTTCTCTAATGACAAGTATCCTTATTCGATAATAAATTTTGAAGCCACTGTTAACGGATTGTACTCCCCTGTCATATACTGACAGAAGATGCTCCGAGATAACCGGCTGTCGGTGCCTTGCCGGGATCTGGAATCAACCCTAAAAGGAGGTTATATATTATATGGCAACAGAACAGAACAGAGCAAGCTATCGAAATTACCCGGAGATTTACTACAAAGTCCAGCCCTATATTATGATGGCTTGTGATGAAGTTGATGCTTATGATGACTATGTCATGCCAACGCAGGATATGGTCGACCAAATGACAGGACGAATTTATGAAGATGTCTGCAAAATGTACCCCGAATGCAGGGAGTATACTCAATACCAGGAGATGTCCTACGAAGCGGCGTCAGCATACAATATGCTGAGCAATGTAGAATATCAGCAGCATGGGCGCGGCGGTTTGTTCAACGATCTGATCACGATCATGTTCCTGAATGAATTGTATGGCAGAAGAAGATGGAGAAGAAGGTACTGGTAATAGCATTCCAGCTTTAGGATACAATATACCGTTCCTTTTTCATCACATATCATCGTCAGTTTTACATCAACATAGCATTGGGTTTTCTATTGCCCGATGTTAACTAATCGGCTGTTGAACGATCTGAATCGCTTCTCTCAGACTGTTCACTCCGATCACCTTTACGCCGCCGGGCAGTTCAGTCAGTCTGGCGGCATTTTTCTTAGGCATAATGATCTGATTGAATCCCAGTCTTGCAGCTTCCCGAACTATTTTTTCCGCATTGCGGATGGAACGCAAATCACCGGTCAACCCAATTTCTCCGATGGCTAAAATCTTATTCGATCCCTTCAGCCCCTTGCATGAAGAAAAGATCGCCAGGGCCACTGCAAGATCCACAGAGGTTCCGTCAGGTTTCATACCGCCAACAATATTGACGTAAACATCCTGATTAATTAAAGACAATCCTGCTTTACGCTCCAAAACTGCCAGAATCATATTTAATCTTGACAAATCTACCCCGATTGCCGTTCGCCTTGCAAATCCGATATTTGTAGGAGAAGTGAGTGCCTGAACTTCCAGCAGCAACGGCCGTGTTCCTTCATATACTGCAGTAGCTACCGCTCCTTCGGAACCTTCATCCAGCCCTTCCAGAAAGCACTCGGAAAGGTTGCCGATTTCCGCAAGGCCTTCTTCCGTCATTTCAAACGCTCCAATTTCGCTCGTTGTTCCAAAACGGTTTTTATAGGATCTGAGAATCCTTAAATCCTGATCTCTTTCTCCAGCAAAATTTAATACACAGTCAACCAAGTGCTCTATAATTTTCGGCCCTGCTAAATCTCCACTCTTGGTGACATGTGCAACAATAAAAACGGGTATATTCTTCCCTTTTCCGATTTTCATCAGTTCATTTCCGCAGGCTCTCACCTGAGATACGCTTCCCGGCGCCGATTCCAGTTCTCCGGAATACATCGTCTGTATGGAGTCAATAATTAAAAATGCCGGCTCAAGCTCTTCCGCTACAGCAACAATATTTTCCATATTGGTTTCAGACAGCAAAAACAGATTATCAAAGCCGCCCACGCATACTCTGTCGGCTCTCATCCTGACCTGCTCCGCTGATTCTTCACCAGTAACATAAAGAACTCTGCCGTAGCTTTCCGAAATTCGTGATGCTGCTTGAATGATGATCGTAGACTTGCCGATTCCCGGTTCGCCCGATATCAGTGTCAATGAACCCTTCACCAGTCCGCCGCCGAGAACCCGATTCAGTTCACCGATTCCGGTATCGATTCTCGTTTCATTTCCGGATTGAATCTCCGAAAGCTTCAATGCTCTGAGTTTCTCTCCCGACGGCCCTCTTCGCCTCTTATCATCTTCCTTGTTTTCAATTACCTTTTCTTCAATCATGGTATTCCATTGACCGCAGATACATTGTCCCTGCCATTTTGGACTCTCATATCCACATTCCTGGCAGACGAAAACCGTCTTTGTTTTTCTGCTCATTCCGGAGCCTCCTACCGTTTTCTATTACACTTCCCATTATTGTAGCATATCAAGAACTGATGTTCAACGGATGTTCGAGAGATCCTCCTCAACGGGATTAATTCCGCAGAGTCCGAAATGTGCACTGACCTGCGTCCAGCACGCTGGGAATTTCTCCGATGTCTCCCAAAGGAAGTTTATTATATCGATATTTTGCGCAGCCCGCAGTAAGAATTACCGTATCTAATAGGAAATGATATTCCCTATTAGATAAAAAATGCAGCTGCTTCTTAGAAGCAGCTGCCGTAACGTGATACTCTTTTTATTCAGTTATTCTTCTACGATTCTTCTTTCTTATGCTCTGCGATGATCTTCTCCACCAAGTGAACAGGAACTTCTTCATAACGCTCAAATCTCATTGTGAAGCTTCCTCTAGCCTGTGTCATGGAACGAAGCGTAATCGCATATTTGAACATTTCTGCCTGAGGCGCTTCCGCAAGAACCTTCTGTCCACCACCCGGCTGCGGTTCCATGCCCAGGATCTTACCTCTTCTCTTGTTCATATCGCCCATGATGTCGCCCATATATTCATCCGGCACCATAACTTCAACGTGCATCACCGGTTCAAGCAGAATCGGTTTTGCCTCGACAATACCCTTTTTAAATGCCAGAGAAGCCGCAATTTTGAATGCCATTTCGTTGGAGTCTACATCATGATAGGAGCCATCGTAAAATACAGCCTTGATATTTACAACCTGGAAGCCTGCAAGCGGTCCCTTTTCCATGGACTCTCTCAGACCCTTTTCAACTGCAGGAACGTAGTTTTTCGGTACGGAACCGCCAAAGAGTTGTTCCGAAAATTCAAATACTTCCTGAGATGGAGAAAACCTGATATGAACATCTCCATATTGTCCGGCTCCTCCAGATTGCTTTTTGTGTTTTCCCTGAACATCCGAACTTCCCTTAATGGTTTCTCTATAAGGGATTTTCTGCTCTACCAGATCAACGCCCACGCCGAACTTGTCCTTCAGTTTGGCCGTAACAATTGCGATCTGCATCTCGCCCTGACCGCCGATCAGTGTCTGGTGGGTTTCTGTATTTCTGGTCATAACGAATGACGGATCTTCTTCCATGAGCTTATGCAATCCTGTGCTGATTTTCTCTTCATCGCCCTTAGCCTTTGGCTCAACAGCCATATAAAGAGAAGGTTCCGGGAAGGCAACAGGCGGATATTTGATAAAGTGTGCCTTTTCACAAAGGGTATCTCCCGTTTGTGTGAACTGCAGTTTCGCTGCGGCCACGATATCCCCTGCTACGACAGTGTCTGCTTCTGCCTGGGTCTTTCCTCTCATGAAGAAGAGAGCGCCAAGCTTTTCTGGTTTTTCTGCTCTTGTATTAAATATTTCCATACCGGAATGCATTTTTCCGGAGATTACTTTCATTAGGTTGATTTTCCCTACGAACGGGTCGGCGATCGTCTTAAATACGAAGGCTGAAACCGGAGCGGAAGGATCACATTTTCTTGAGGCTGCATCGCCGTTGGCATCTTCACCTATATATTCCGCATGGTCATTTGACCTTGGAACATATTTGATCAGAGTGTCCATAAATTCCTTAATGCCTTTTCCGTCCAGCGCACAGCCGGTCAGAACAGGAACAATGCTTCCTGCAGCGATACCGGAAACCAAACCGCGGCTAAATTCTTCATCGGTGAACTCTTCTCCGCTGAAGAATTTTTCCAGAAGCTCTTCGTCGCTTTCCGCAACGGCTTCCATCAGCGCATCTTTTTCCGAAAGCTGAACAACCGAGGTCCCAAACTTGCTTTTTAAGTCTTCGATAACCTGGTCGACATTTACGTTTTCTTTGTCAATCTTATTAATGAGAATGAAGGTGGGCATGTTGTATTCTTTGCATGATTTCCAAGCTTTTTCGGTTCCAACTTGTACGCCTGAGGAAGCATCTACTACAATTACTGCTGCCTCTACAGCTCTCATGGCGGAATTTACTTCCCCAATGAAATCGAAATATCCCGGAGTATCAATAAAATTAATCTTAACTTTATTGTATTCAACCGGCACTATGGATGTACTGATTGAGTAACCCTTTTCGATTTCCATCTTGTCGTAATCGGATACCGTATTTCCGTCCTCTACCTTACCTAGTCTGTTAATTACGCTTGTAGCAAGCAATGCGGCTTCCAGTAACGTGGTTTTTCCGGTTCCGCCGTGTCCCACAAGTGCAACATTTCTAATCGTGTCGCTCGTATAGCCTTTCATATTCAGACCTCCCATAAAATATTCAGTTAATGATTTCAGTATATCATTTCCAAATTGAAATAGCAAACGTGAATAGAAAATACTAACAATTCCTTGCAACGTTGATATTGAAAGAGATTAAAGAGCGCTGTCTCTCCTTTTCAGCAGCGTTTTCATCAGTAAAGTAAACAATACTGCCACCGTCAGTCTTGACAGCAAAGTAATAACCGGATTCACACCAATCACCCAGAAAATAAGGCTAATCTCGACGATGCCATGAAAGGGAACCAAAAAGCACATAACGAGAAAAACATCCCTTTTATCAAGATCATATCGTTCTTTGGCGTCAAAAATCGCACCGGCTCCATAGGAAATTCCAACAAAAATTCCAATCAGCATTGCGATAAGAGTATCTTTTGACACACCAAGAAAATCAGTGATGAATTTTGTTTTGCTGCTCAGCTTTTCCAGCAGCTTATACTCAGTCATGACTTGAACGCCTATCATGATGGGAATAATAATAATAACCAAACTTTTTATAATGCCGAAACTTCCGTATAGACTTTCCATCACGATGTCCATCAATGATTTTGTCATGAGAAAAAAACACCTCCTGCCCAGCCAAACAAAATTCCGGCGATAATAGCTGCAACGAGCCTGTAACAGGTGAAAAAAAGTAAACTGAGATCCAGCTTTTTTATGATTGCCGCTTCAACAAACAATGAATGTGCAAACATTACCATGATAGAAACAACGGTAATTTCATAACCCTTAAGGCCAACTGCCTTAATCGCTGCAATCGCGCCGTATTCGTCGGAAAACAAACCGGTTATCCAAGGAACCGCCGCTTCTCCCGGCAAATGAAAAAGTCCCATAAAAGGGCTGAAAATCCCTACAATCCAGCCCATTACAGGAGAGTATTTGATAAATGTAATACAAATATACACTGGCAGCATTATTTTGATTAAAGTCCAGCAGCAGAGCAATCCCTTCCGAAAGCCTACTCTGATCGCACTGATTAACATTTTCATCTCCTATTCGCAATTATATAAAGTACAAAACTAAAATTAATAATATCACAGATGAATACCCCTAATCAATATTGGTGAAGTATAAGCTGTTGTCTGATAATTGTGTCTATTTCATACGAAAGCTTCCCGAAAATAAATAACCCGGCCTGGAATCTTACAAATAGAATTCCAGGCCGGGTTATTTATTTCAATCAAACGTTTATTCTGTAAATGAAAGCTTTTCCCACATCATTCTTTTCATTATAATGATACAGGCAATGTAGAACCCGCCAGGGGCAATACCAAAACTTTTGCTTGATCGCCAAGCTCTAAAAGAGCCTGATCAAGGGCATCCTGCAAAGTAGGATAAGGGATTAAATTGATTTTTTTCACCAGCTCATCGTCAAGGTCAGAGACCATAAAGATCTTTGCCTCTTCGAGGACCATAGCGATTGCCGCCGCCTTATGTCCGCCAAGCTTAAAATTAGTTTTTATTTCCTTAATCATTTCTTTCGGCAATTTTGTTTTCATCCACTCTTCAAAGGTCTTTTCTCCAAAACCTTCCGCGGCAGATGCGCTCCAAATGATAATCCCCCCCGGCTTTACGGCATGTTTCGCATTATCAAGGCCCTTTTGCGACTGGTAGATATTAATGTCTTTAGGAAATCCACCCGGTGATACGATCACGATATCCGCTTTTTCCTTTATCGGAATTTTATACATTTGATCAAGTAATTCGCAGCCGGCTCTATGAGCCTTATAATGATGCCCCGCAAAGGCCTTGACAATCTGCTTTTTCTCGTCCAATACCACGTTTACGATAAAATCGATCGTAATATAATCCACAATTTCATCAATGTCCTGTCTCACTGGATTTGTGTCAAGGTTTCCTGCATGCGCTCCGAGTTTTACCATGTTAGAATGGTTTGCCTGAATAGCGTCATGACTTGAAACACCGGGCATTAACGCTTTGCTTCCTCCCGAATAACCGGCAAAGTAATGAAACTCAATATTGCCAAGGCAAATCCTTTTGTCCGCCTTCGCGACCGGTTCGAAGATATCGACAGGAGTTCCGTTTTTACACATCCCGAGACGAACGCATTGATCCATATTGCTGTCTATGATCCGAGCTCCGCTGTTGTAAACGGCTTCTCCAACCAGTGCTTTTTTTTCATCCTCGGTATGACCTCTGTGGCTGCCAAGAGCAAGCACAACAGTAATATCCTCTTCAGAAACACCACCCCTGCCAAGTTCTGCGATCACCTCGGGCAGCACCCTGTAACTAGGCATCGGCCTCGTGATATCGCTCGTGGCGATAACAATCTTTTCCCCCGGTTTCACGATATCTTTTAGCCTCGCGCTGCCGATAGGATGTTCCAGTGCCCGGCGCACTTCATCTTCGTTGGTCAATTCCACAGATAGTTTATTGGGCAGAAGCGTATCCATATAGTTTTTTTGATCCAGCTGAAATTGAACTTTCTTTTTTCCATATTTTAATTCAAAATCCATCACTGTTTTATTCCTCCGTTAAACCAATTTATTAGCGACCCGATCTAAAAAGCAATCAACGTAATTAATTTCACGCTATAAATTGGAAACGCCTGAATCGACCGCTGCCTGGTATACAGCTTTGGACACAGCTTTACCGATCCTGTCATCAAAAGCCGGAACGATGATATAATCCTCTTTTAATTCCTTTTCACCGATAAGTCCCGCAATTGCAAAAGCCGCGGCAGCTTTCATCTCTTCATTGATGTCGGAAGCTCTTGCATCTAACGCACCTCTGAAGATTCCCGGGAAGGCGAGTACATTATTAATCTGATTAGGAAAATCCGATCTTCCGGTACCGATAATCCTTGCACCTGCAGCTTTTGCCTCCTCCGGCATAATTTCAGGATCAGGATTTGCCATAGGCATTACGATTGCATCTGCCGCCATAGAACAAACCATTGCACTGGATACAATGCCCTTAGCCGAAACCCCGATAAATACATCGGCACCTACCATTGCATCCGCAAGGCTCCCCTTCTTTTTCCCAGGGTTTGTCATTTCCGCGATCTCCTGATGTACCCAATTCCCATATTTTTCATCAGCGCTTAAAATTCCTTTGCTGCTGCACGCAATAATATTTTTCACTCCCATTGAGATCAGCATACGAATAATTGCCGATCCTGCGGCACCTGCGCCGCTGATGGTCACCTTGATGTCTTTCCAGTCCTTTTTAACGATCTTCAGTGCATTAATAAGAGCCGCAGTAACTACAACGGCGGTTCCATGCTGGTCGTCATGAAAAACAGGAATATTCAATTCTTGCTTCAGCTTTCTTTCTATTTCCGCGCATCTTGGCGAAGCAATATCTTCAAGATTAATTCCGCCGAATACCGGCTCAATCATTTTTACAGCCTGTACGATGTCGTCAACATCCTTGGACGGAACGCAAATCGGAAATGCATCGACTCCCCCGAATTCCTTAAAAAGAACCGCTTTTCCTTCCATGACAGGCAAGCTCGCTTCCGCTCCGATATCACCAAGCCCTAAAACAGCGCTTCCGTCTGTCACGATCGCTACCAAGTTGCCCTTTGCGGTATATTTATATACATCCGCTTTATTCTTATGGATCACCTTGCAAGGCTCCGCCACTCCCGGTGTGTACGCGGTAGAAAGATCATACTTACTACTCACAGAGACCTTACTTGATACCTCTATTTTACCTTTCCATTCCTCATGAAGCTTGAGTGCTTCTTCCTGTATTCCCACAAGCATTTTCCTCCTATATAACTTCCTTCAGAATATCAACAATGTGTGCCGTACTCTCTGCAATATAAACTCCTGCAGCTTGTAAAAGTTTTTCTTTATTTTCCGCACTCCCGGTTCCGTCAGCGGATACTATGGCTCCCGCATGTCCCATGCTCTTGCCTTTTGGCGCATTCTTGCCTGCGATTAAAGCAACCACCGGCTTTTTCATATTAGCCTTGATATATTCAGCTGCCAGCTCTTCTTCATTTCCACCGATTTCACCAATCAGCACAACAGCTTTCGTCTGGGGATCCTCTTCAAACATCGGAAGAAGTTCGACGAAAGTTGATCCTGGGATCATATCTCCGCCCACCCCGATACAGGTTGATTGTCCGATTCCATTGTTTGTCATCATCATCACTGTTTCATAACAATTTGTTGCACTTCTTGACATGATGCCAACCGAGCCTTCAGAAAAAATTCTATGCGCCATAAAACCGGCCTTTGCTTTCCCCGGCGAGATGACGCCAAAGGAATTCGGCCCGATCACACGAAGTCCCTTTCTCTTAGAAATATGGTAAATCTTCATCATATCCTTAACAGGTACATGCTCTGCAATGGTCAAAATCAAATCAATATCTGCATCCATAGCTTCATATACACCATCAGCAGTATATTTTGCAGGAACAAAGAGGATGGTCGCATTGGCACCGGTGGCCTCCTTCGCATCCATCACCGTATTGAAAATAGGAATGCCCTGTATGGTCTGACCTCCCTTGCCCGGTGTAACTCCAGCTACGACCTGCGTGCCGTACTGTAGCATCTGCTCCGCATGAAACGTGCCTTCACGTCCTGTGATTCCCTGTATGATCAGCTTTGTCTTCTCATCGATCAGTATGCTCATTGTGCCGCCCTCCTTTTTGCCAGTACGTCGACACCTTCCACCAAACTGTCCACTGACAGAATATCGGCCTTCGCTGAGTTGAGAATCTCGACGCCTTGATCTTTATTGGTACCTTCCAGTCTGACAACCACACATTTTCCTTTCGGCTGTAACTCCATAGCCACTTTTACACCTTCTGCAACCTCGTTGCATCTGGTAATTCCGCCGAATATATTGATATATAAGTACTGAATTTTTTCATTGGAAAGCATGATACGAACGGCTTCCTTGATCCTGTCTGCCGTTGCTCCGCCACCAAGATCCAAAGCAGCGCCCACAGTCATCCCGGCTTTTGAAATCAGGTCGATACTGGACATCAGCATACCGGAACCGTTGCTGACAACACCAATATCTCCGTGATCTTCCACAGGAATATAGAGGAATCGGAATTTTCGCGCTTCAAGGACAAGCGCATCCTCCTGTATCTCATCTCTGTATTCAACAACTTTAGGCTGACGATAAAGCGCGCTGTCATCAACATCAACTTTTCCATCCAGCGCCACAAGAGAGTGATCAGAACAAATCAGCAACGGATTAATCTCTACGAGCAGAGCATCACTGTCCAAAAACATCTGATACAATTTCTCAATCAGGTCATAAAGGTTGGATACGATCCCTTGATCGAGACTTGACTGATCTACAATGTATTGGACCATATAACGTCCAATCCCCATCTGAGGATCAATCGGCAGTTTTATGATGGCTTCCGGTTTGGTCGCCGCTGTCTCTTCAATATCCACGCCGCCTTCGGCACTGAAAATAATCAAAGGGCATTTCGTCAGTCTGTCAAGGGTTATGGACAAGTAGCACTCTTTCATTCCTTCTGCCTTTTCAACAATTAAAAGCTTATTAACTTTATAACCTTTTAAATCGGAAAAAAGTAATTTAGATGTAATTTTTTGTACATCTTCATAGGTATCGGCAAACTGAATGCCGCCGGCTTTCCCTCGCCCTCCGACCTGGACCTGAGCCTTCACAACCAAAGGATATTTCAATCCCGATACCAATTCCTCACTCAAGTCGGGAGAATCAATCACAACGCCTTTCATGACAGGGATGCCATAGCGTTCAAAAGACTCTCTTGCCTGATATTCCATTAATTTCATAGACGCTTACCCCCAAATTTCATCGTCAGATGGCTGCACAGCGCCTTCGATCACGGTAGCGATTCTGCTAATATTAATAAAATGCTTATAATCAAGATTTTCCGAGATACTGTTGTTTCCCCACGAGCCGCATCCCAGCGTCGTAGTTGCCGCGAGACCGTTAACAAAGCTTCCGCCATTCATCGTTGCGCAGATTTGATTGACAAGGACGCGGCTGACCGGCAGCTTTTCTCCCGCAAGCTTTAAATTATCCATGTTGTTTGAGTGAATTGCCACGGAATGGCCCTTACCTTCATATTCCAGATTTGCCTCTGCGATTTCCAACGCTTCTTCAAAGTTTTTATATTTTACGATTCCGATCACAGGGCACATTTTTTCCTTACAAAGAACATCTTCCCGACCCTTTGCGTCCACCGGCACTACGATGACAGAAGTTGCTGCGGGAACATCCATACCCACAAGCTTTCCAATGCTCGCCACATCCTGACCCACCGCATGGCGGTTCATGACTCCCTGCTCATTAAAGAGATTACTCCGCAGACTCTGCTTGTCTTCCTCGGTCTTCACAACAAAAGCCTTGTTTTTTACAAACTCATCCACAACAGCCTGATAATCTTCTTCGTGGACGATGACCATTTGTTCACCGGAGCAGATGATTCCATTATCAAAGGTTCTCCCCGTAATGATCTTTGGTATTGTTTCCGACAAGTCTACGTTTTTATCGATGATGCACTGAACATTTCCGGCGCCCACTCCATAGGCTGGCTTTCCGCTCGAATAGGCGGCTTTCACCATTCCCATTCCTCCTGTCGCTACTATGGCGTCTACAGATTTCATCAAATCTCCGGTCATTTCAACGGAAGGATCTTCGATGGTCTGAATCAGATTGCGAGGAACTCCAAGCTCTTTTAAATTTTCATTGATCAACTCAATGGTATATGCTGCGCATTTCTTCGCTCTCGGATGGGGAGCAATAATGATTGAGTTCCTTCCTTTCAGAGCAAACATGATATTACACATAGGTGTAACAATTGGGTTTGTGCAAGGAGTAACGGCACCGATTACACCCATTGGTTTTGCCACCTTAATAATGCCATTTTCCTTGTCTTCTTCAATAATGCCTACTGATTTTTTACCCTTTAAGCTGTTCCATATGATTCTTGCCTTACCCTGGTTCTTTGTTACCTTGTGTTCGTAAACACCCATTCCCGTTTCTTCAATCGCCATCCTGGCAAGTGCCTCAGCATTATCAAATACTGTTTTGGCGACTATTTTAACTGCTGCATCAACCTGCTCTTGAGTTGCTTTCTCAAATTGCTTCTGGGCACCTTTGGCGTTTTCAATTAATTCCGTTACTGTTAAATTCCGCATTCAAATTTCCTCCGATTCAATTATTAATTCAGATAACGATCCATGCTCTTTCAGACTTGGCAAAGTGCTATTGGTCCGCACTTTGCCAAGTCTTATTATAAAAGTAACCAATGCAAATAGCATACCAACAATGTCAAGTCAGCCTTCGATCATTCAAAATCTTATTGAGAAGCTCATAAATATCGTAATTTTTTTGTAAATGGGGTCTTTTTATTGCAAATATTTTATCAAGAAGATAAATAGACTGGAGGTTTTTAAAACATTCGTTATTAAAATATTTATACTATATTAATTATTTAATAATCAATGCGGATTATCACTACCGATTCCTTTTCAAGAACCATTCCCTATTATTGACTGCATTGTTTCCACTGCAAAAAAAACACCACACAACGTGTCGGCGCCGGAACTATGTCCTATTTCAGAAAACAAACAAGCTATCTTTCCACCATTATCCAACGTCGGCAATTTTATAATTGCCTCGCTATAATATCCATCGACGGCACATTTTAGAAACGCTCCGCTAATATCGTTTGTTCTTTTCGCCGCTTCACCGATATGCTTCTTTAATACGCACAGCAGTTCTACAGCCTTCCGTTCCTTCGAGCAATAAGTAAGTCCCGCCAGCATTCCACATAAAAAATCATCTCCCGATGGCGTTAATCCTTTACCCAGGCCCACAAGGCAGATGATTCTCTCTGCAGCTTTCTCATTTTCTTCATTTTTTAGAGCATTTTTAAATTCATGGATGATTTTTTCGGCATAAAGAGCTATCTCTGTTCTGCACACGGCTCTGCCTTTCAGAATGAACAAGTCTAAAACTTCTTTTTCTTTTAAAAGTTCAAGAATCCCTTCATACAACAATGCCTTTCTATCTAGGAGAACATCTTTTGAAGCCTCCATCATTCCATCAGTTATTTTCAATGAAGCAATTTCTGTATTCTCCTTATAAATTTCAATTCCTGAAATCAGGATTCCATGCCGCAGTATGCGTACCTTATCTCCTGCTTGAATTTTATCAAACGCAGAATCCAGTTCTCCGGCATCAAGGATGATACTTAACGGAGATAGAGGCGTACCTTTCATCTGCAACGAAATTAATTGTCTGTCGATGCATATATTGATGGTTTTTCTGTAAACCGAATGAACATATCCCATTTTACCACGGTCTAGAACTTCCCGGGCAAATGCGGACATACGTATTATCCTTTTTTCCACATTAACCTCCATGCAAAGTTTTCCCCTACTGAAAATTATATCGTTTTCTTGCGGCCTGTAAATGTTCGCTCATTGCATTCTCCGCACTCTGTTCATCATGTGCGATAATAAAGCCATAAATTTTTTGATGCTCATCATAGATACTCTGCAGTTGTTCCATATTTATCATTCCGCTTGAACTGACATGATGCATAAAATTGCTTATGGTACGAAGCAAATGATAAATCACATCATTCTGCGAACACTTTGATATGATTAAATGAAATTCTATGTCAAGCTCCAAAAACATAGTAAAATCCTGTTCATGAAAAGCATTGTGCATCTTGAAGAATATATCATTCAATTCATTCAGATTCTTACTCTGCCAGCAGGATGCCGACATTCGTGCTGCCATTGTTTCCAATGCATAACGGACATCCAAAATACTATCTATCTGCCCTGTATTTAAAAATAGCGACCATGACAATGGGATAATAAAGAAATTCGAACTATCGTTACTCAGAAAAGAGCCTTGACCCGGCCGGATTTCAATCAATCCTAAGACGTCGAGTACCTTCAAAGCCTCACGAATAGCCGACCTTCCAACTTTGAAGATTTCTGCCAGGTTTCGATCCGACTCAATTTTATCACCCAGTTTTAATCTTCCCGAAAAAACTTCATCTGCGAAATAATTCGTTAGACGATTCAGCAATACGTTAACATTCGTATTTTTACTGGTAACCGTTTCCTTGCTGTCGCTCCCCAGGCTTTTTTCTTCCCCCACAATAATTTCCAAATTATCAAAAAATTTATCAGCATTCATCTGAAACGCAACAGGATCAAAGTTCAATTGTTTTGAAATCGCACCCAATACATCATCTAACCTGGTGCCGCCTTTTGTCTCTAAATTGGAGAGTGTTGAAATACTGATTTTACTTTTTCCATTACTGTCGGCAAAATACTTCTGAATAAACTCACGCTGCGTGAGCTGCAGGTATCTTCTCAATATTAACAAATTATTTCTTTTGTTATACTCTATTCTATTCGCCATTGTTACTTCCCTACTATTTTTATTGATTTTAGTATGATATTTCCATCAGTTCACAGCCAGAAAATTCCTAAAAAACGATTCCATAATTGATTATGGTTATTTTCCAGTCGAATGTCAACTGCAAATTAGGGACA
Source organism: Anaerovoracaceae bacterium (assembly GCA_963676445.1). Taxonomy (GTDB): domain Bacteria; phylum Bacillota; class Clostridia; order Peptostreptococcales; family Anaerovoracaceae; genus Anoxybacterium. Next base: position 3,498,828 of record OY781100.1, on the reverse strand, counting down.
ACTTTTCTTCAATAGGTATACTTTAACGGGAGAGTAGATAATCGCAGCCAGAATTGCCAGAAATCCTGAGCAGTATAAGCCTTTTGCATTGATTGTCAATCCAATCACCTCAACGATAAATGAGATCATGATAACAATGAAAGCAATGCTAAAAGAACCTTCCTTCGTTCTAAAAAATGATGTTTTTTTCATATACGCCTCTGCTCCTTATAATACCACTTGGGTGATGAATAATATTGCCCCTACAATTGCAGTTGCAAATAAAGTTATTGGCATAATCTTCTTTAGCACCAATCCTTCTTTTCCTAAAATATTTGCAGTTGTCGTTCCCAGTATGATGTTCCCAGGACAAATCGTACAACCAATAGATCCTCCTGCCGTCTGAGCTCCCAAAATCGCCGATGCATTCAATCCTAAAAGTTTTGCTGTAGTCAGCTGAAATTCTCCAAACAAAATGTTAGATGCCATATTACTGCTTGTCATAAACGAGCCAAGCATACCAACTACCGGAACCAAAAAAACGTATCCTTTCCCTAAAACGGCGGAAATTCCATAGGCAAGAACCATTGTCTGACCGGTGCCACCCATCACTTTTGACATAATAATAAACCCGATAACCGCCATACCTGCCGGAGCCGTCTTTTTCAATGAACGTGCAAATACTGCCTTAATATCTTTCTTTTCAATCCATCCATGACGCTCATAAAACAAAAGGCCTATCACCGCAGCTAAAAATAAAAAAGTGCCCGCATGAATAAAGGGAGATATGGGCGAATAACCGGATACCGCTTCATTTGTAAATCCATATCCGGTTATTGTTTTTTCAAATGTAATGCCATATGATATTTTTCCTAAAAAATTTTTTACAGGAGGAATCAATAATACAAAAAGTGTCATCGCGGTCAACACCACATAAGGGACAAAAGCGTCTTTCATTTTCATGTCTTTCGGAACATCATCCTCAGTATCGTTTGAAAAATCTTTGTTCATAATTTTACTGTCTTCAATTTTCCAATAAGCATTATAGTATTTCGTTCTGCCAATAAAAAATATCGCGACCAACGCAATACATGCCGGGATGAAACATGCAAGCATCGTATTCACCTGTGTCAGCAACAGCTGCCCTCCACCTTGAATCAGCGATATGATGATGACTACCGGCAGACCTTTTTTTACAGCTTTCTTTCGTCCATAAAACCAGCAGATTGCAATTCCTATCATAATATTCCAAACCCAGATGAAGGAAGCTGCCCAAAGCGCGGTTGCCACGTACATTTCAGATCCGGCTTTTATATCAGCTGACATTGCGAGTGCCTGCCACGCTACCGAAAGAGTTCCAAAGGTATTTCCCCATGCATGCCCAATCAGAGGAATAATGACTGCCCACAACGGAGAAACCCCTATGCCAATTAACAATGGCGCTCCCACTGCCACAGGAACACCAAATCCGGTAATACCCTGCAAAAAACTTATAAAAATCCAACTCATTGCGAGAAGCTGAAGTAATTGATTCGGCAGTAATTTTCGCATTCCTCTTCTAATTACCGCAAACCCTTTTGCCTCATCAACCACTTCAAATAGTAAAATTGCAGGCCATACAATTGTTAATACTACGATCGCGCTCCAAATCCCTTTCGCGCTTTCTATTGCAAGAAGCTGAAAATCCGCTTTATAGAAAACCAGCCCGCTTATAACAGCTATTATCAACCCAATGGGTGCCGCTTCTGTCGCTCCCCATTGAAATTTAATCATTAAAACCAATAATACGATAATCGGCGCAAAAGCAATGGTCCACATAAACAGGTTGATTGGTATATTCATCTTTGCCCTCCCACTTATAGTTTCTCCTTATTTACAGATGACGGTACCCGTTTTTCCTTCTAATCCAAGCTGTGCTTTCTCCAGCAGCGTAATCAGCGCCTTACAGTTATCTCCTGATTCAACAAAGCTGACAGCAGCCTCAATCTTCGGCAACATTGATCCCGGAGCAAATTGATTCTGCTTCATATATTTTTTTATTTCCTCTACGGAAATTTCGGATAAATCAACCTGATTCACTTTTCCATAATTAATCGCAACTCTTTCTACTGCTGTTAAAATAACCAGGTATTCTGCTCCAATTCGCTGTGCTAATAAAGAACTGACATTATCTTTATCTATGACTGCATCCACGCCGGTCAGTTTTCCCTTTTGGTTTACAACCGGTATCCCGCCGCCGCCGCAGGTAATCACAACGTGCCCTGCATTCATTAATGTTTTAATCGTTTCTAATTCACGAATAACTTTCGGCATGGGGGATGCCACTACTTCACGATAGCCTCTTCCTGCATCTTCCATGCAGGGAATCCCCTGCTCCTCTTTTCTCTTTGCTTCCTCTTCCGTCATGAAGCTGCCGATCGGCTTGCTGGGATGCTGAAACGCTTCATCGTCCAGGTCCACTTCAACCTGTGATATAATTGTGGAAACTTTTTTGTCCATCTTCCTATTATAAAGTTCATATTTTATAGCGTTTTGTAAATCAATTCCAATGTAGCCCTGGCTCATTGCAACACAACTTGGCAGTGGAGCGGTACTTTGTTCTTCCGGATTGTTCTCACATTTACTCATTGCTTTCCGAATCATGCCCACCTGCGGACCGTTTCCATGGGTAATCACTAATTTAAAACCCTTTTCTATTAAATCAACGATTGCTTTCGCAGTGCTTCCGACTGCGGCCTGCTGCTCTTTATAATTGTTTCCCAGAGCATTTCCACCAAGTGCAATGACAACTATTTTATTTTCCATCTTTTCACCTCTGTTCGACCCTAATCGAAATAGCGGCTGCCACGTTTCCTACTCAATTAACCTTTATATCCCAGCTTTTCTGCATATGCCTTTATCGCTTTCTCAAAACACTCAATCGGCGGGCGAACTGTACCTGCTCCAATCTGTCCATATCCGGCGATTTTATGAGCGATACCAGTATTGATTACCGGAGTTATTCCTTTCTCCACAACTAATCTTGCATCAATTCCAAGACATATGCCTTGAAAATTCCAGGTAGGCACAATAAAGTTCGGATTGTGGTCAATCGTAATTTCCGCCATCTCATTACTTGTCCGCAATGCGTCTTCATACCCTCCTGCGCCCACAAAGCGCGTAACTGCCGGTGCCGCAATCATTGCCATCCCGCCTACTCCAAAGGTTTCCGTAATCGCACTGTCCCCGATGTCAGGGCTTGCATCATCACCGTCATACCCTGTGAAATAGAGTCCCTGCGGAATACTTACAGGAGCTGTAAACCATTCATCTCCCATACCGCTGATACGGATACCAAAATTTTCTCCATTCCGGCACATTGCCGTAACAACTGTACCTTCCCGTATCATTCTTGCACCGTCCATGACAGCTTTTCCCACTGCCATCATTATATTAAGGAAAAACTGATCCGTATCAGCCAGGAATTTTATTACGTCATATCGATCTTTGTCCGTTATGTCAAGTTTGACAATAATCGGGCTGATTTCTTTTAAAAAGCCTAATGAGGCGGCAATATTTCTCTGATGAAATTCATCCCCCATGGCCACAGCCTTTGCAATCAGCGGATTCATATTCATTCCGCCTGGCATTGTACGTATCGCCTGCCCCAATACCGGTCCCAACACATCTCTCATCCATTTCAGTCTTGTGACAACTTCTTCTGAATAAGCCCCAAAACGAAGAACCTTTCCGATTCCTTCATTCATGGTACAGTACGCCCGATTTCCATCTGTTCTGTTTTCCACAACGAACAGCGGCATATGCGCAGAAGTAATGCCGCCCATCGGACCCACTGCATTCACATGATGGCAAGGAATTAGTGTAACCTTCCCATCCTCAAGAAGCTTTCTTGCTCCTGCTTCACTATCTGCCCATTCTTCAAATAAAACTGCACCGACACAGGAGCCTTTGACAGGATCAGGCATATTCTCATATTTAATCGGGGGACCGGCATGCAGCAACACCTTTTCATCCTTTAATTCCTCAATAAGGCTCATAGCAGGTTGTACATCCATCAAAACAGGCTGCGCAGCAACCACCTTTGTAATAACCGCGCGATTTGCTTCATCTATATTTTTATATTTCATTAAGCGCATCTCCTTTATCGCTGGCATATTGATCGTTCCCGTAATTTCTGAGGAACCGCAGCACCTTAATCAGTTCTATATTTCCACCTGCCGGCGGCACCCAGTCATATTGCGCCACCTCACAACCAAAATCACTGGCTACTTTTGAAAAACTCTTTAATCCAATATTGATTAGCTTTGGCTTTTGAGAAATCAACCGGATAGCATGTTCGCTGGAAGCAGTAATTTCATACGGCAAGCGTTCTTTCATACGGATTTCTTTCACCGGCTCATCAATTGTGTTTCCGATCATATGAATTGCCATTTCAACTGCGATCTTATTGCTTTCGCATACAATCACTCCAGCATCATGCAATTTTCTTATCTGTTCATCATAGCCTTGATCATCTTTTTTTGTACCGCAAACCGTAGCAACAAAGAATAATTTTCTTCCAGCCGCACTTGCCTCTTTCCTTAAATTTAAAATCGAAGGTATTAAAGCTCCCGCCATATCCTCATGGGAACCATAGCCAAGTACCACATCCAGCAAAATGACACCCGTATCTGGATCTTCCATTGCCTCCTGCATGCATTCTACACGCTTCGTCGGATCAATCATAGGATGGGGTTTGCCTTGCGTATATTCATCATCACCCAAATCTACAACAACATGGCCATCCGTATTCAGCATAAATCCTTTCGTCTTTTCGGAAGGAATCCTAAGATGCAGGGAATCCTTAATCAGCATTGCCGCCTCTCCTGCAAGAGTTCCGCCTGAATAGTAAGCTTTTATCGTTTTCTTTTCTTCCGCCTTAAAGAAATCCCCCTCCGGAATTCCTGGCTTGTCATAGTTGATTTCTTCTTTCCTGAGAAGCCGGACCGCGATACGCGCAGCCTCGTCTAATGTATAAGCATGATAAAAACCTTCTTCATGATATGTCGGTTTTTCTCCTAAAAACACCGTGACAACTGGTTTTGAGCAGTTGCTTAATCTTGCGGCAATACGATCGCGCACCTCTTTTGCCGGTGGTTTAGAAATGATAATGAGCACTTTCGTACCGGCATCCTTTTCCATTGCGTCAATGGCATCCACCATCGTGATTCCTCCAACAGTTGAAGAAAGATCTCGCCCGCCTGTTCCTATGGCATTGGCCACGCCTTCGCCCATGCGGTCAATAATCGTAGTAAGTTCCTGAATTCCTGTTCCGGATGCTCCAATAATCCCAATGGCACCCGGAGTTATATTATTAGTAAACGCAATCGGAACGCCTTGTATAATTCCCGTTCCACAATCCGGACCCATTACAAGCAGTCCCTTCTTGTGCGCTTTCCGCTTTAAGTAAAGTTCATCTTCAATAGACACATTATCGCTGAACATAAACACGTGCAGATTTTCATCCAGGGCACGATCCGCCTCAAATGAAGCATAAATGCCGGGAATTGAAATAACCGCCAAGTTGGCATCTGGAACAGCTTCCAACGCCGCTGCCCAGGATTTAACGCCGTCTTCTTTTATGGTTCCGTCAGATACCGTATTCTGATTTTTTAAAAACAGTTCCGTTTCATCCAGAATTACCTGCATTAGGCTATCGTCCTCTGCATCTGCAACAATTACCATATCGTTGGCCGTTGCTTCCATTAGTTCTTCAGTATCCATGCCACCTTGTTTAAAAATATCTTTATTTGCCGGAGTAGCCATCATTACGGATATTTTTCTCACTCCATTTATCGATGACAATTTATTTGTTAAAAGCATTAGCACTACCGAATCTTGATAGCTCTCCTTTTTTACGATTGTTTTTAACATACTTTCTCCTTTGCCGCATTAATCAGCAAATATGTTTTTATGATCATATTTGTTATAATGCACGTCTTCACTGATTAAGTAATTGTATATATCATCAACAATTTCAATTCCGCCTTCTTCGTACTGCTTTTCTTTTCTAAGTAATGCTCTTTCTCCCGGATAATACACTTTTTCGTGCCCCGCTGCAGGTGTCATCGCTCCCAGCTCGTCTAAAACAGTTGACATATTTTTCTTAAATGATTGCATGTCTGTAAACCTGGATGGATCTATGACAATATGAATTTGTCCAAGCTCTCTTCCTTCTGACAGATCACGGTACATGGAACTGACATGCTGCCCGAAAGGAACACCCAGCAGGACACCCGAAAGGACATCTACCATCATCATGAGACCATAGCCTTTTGCACCTGCAATCGGAACAAGTGCATTTACTTTAGTAGGATCTGTAACTGGATTGCCTTTTTCATCTACAGCCCATTCATCTGGAATTTTTTCACTTTTAGAACGTTTATCTAAAATCTTTCCCCACGCCTGAACGGTGGTAGCCATATCAAAAACTACATTCCTGTCATCTGAGGTTGGCGCTCCGAAAGCAATCGGATTGGTTCCGTAAAAAGGCTCCGTTCCACCATAAGGCACAGCCATAGGATCTGATTGGCACATGGAAACAGCGACTAATCCGGCCTTCGCTGCCATTTCAACATAATAGCCGATGGCTCCACTATGGGAAATATTCTTCATGCCTACGATTGCGACGCCATTCTCTTTAGCCATGTTGATAGCATGCTCCATCCCCAGGAGGGCGCCTACATAACCAATTCCGTTATCCGCCTCGAGAACTGCCGAGCAAGGACCTGTCACCTGATAATCAAATTTAGGGTTTGTGGTAATGCCGCCTTTTGCAATTCGTTCACAATAATACTCCATACGTACGGAACCATGAGAATGGTATCCTCTTTCATCGGACCACACCAGCACAGCTGCTGTCATATCCGCATGTTTTTCACTTAAGCCGGCATTCATTAACTTCTTTTTCATTAAGTGCTTTAATTCATCGTGTAATATTCTCATCTCATTATTATCCTTTTTACTAGTTTATTTTCACTATAATTCAATATCTCTGTTACAGTCTTTTGAATAAATATAAGCGAAATCTTCATCACGGCCTACTCCATATCCAGCCTGCGGGCAATAGGAATCCATAAAGATATAATCACCTTTTTTAACAGGAATCCAGTCATCATCCAATATATACATTCCTTTCCCGGAATAGATGTACGCGCCGTGCTCCTGCACATGTGTTTCCACATATCCGTGCGAGGTACCCATTTTAAACAGCAACACATGCATGTTCATATCAAACGCCAGGTCGGTTGCCGAAGGCAGGAAATCCTTTACGAAAACGTCTTTCATTCCTTCATACTCTACCCATGGAACCTCGTTGATGTTTCCGACTACCGTATAGGCTTCTTTCCCTTCCAGTGGCGCATAAATCCTCTTATACAGGTAGATTTTTGCACTTTCCTCATCCTGATTCTCAAAGTAGAGTTTCTTTCCAGCCGGAGAAAAGAAATATCCGCCTTCTGCAAGTTCAGCCTTTTGGTCCCCGTTCCAGACAGTTACCCTGCCTTCTAAAACATATAAGAAAACCTCCAATTTACCGCCGGCAAAACCGACAATATTTTTTCCTCCTTTTTTTGCCGTAACCAGATAATCTACAAATGACGCTCCCATTTCCGGAGAGCCTAAAATAGTGATGTCACAATTTTCAAAACCTGGAATTACATTCTTTACCATTCCGTCAGGTTCAAGTAATACATAATTATTCTTCTTTACTACAGACCTTGTGCAAAGAACTTCCTCCCTATAACCAATGCTGTTGTTCATATACCCCATGACTATGCTCCTTTCTGGAAAATATAATTTATGTAATAATCCGTATTGTCCGGACTAAATTACCTTTAACGCCTTCTGTATTATTATTGTAATTATATAAAATTCTGTTATAATACGAGAAAAAGAAATACAAATATAATTAAATTTTTGGAGATACTACCCATGCTAAACAAAACTGTAATAAAAATTAAATCAGACTTATATCTAAAACACGCCAGTATTTTCAGCAATCCGTCACAAACTGCAAAAGCTGTTATTTTATATTTTCATGGCGGAGGATTAATTTTTGGCCAGCGCGACGATTTGCCCGATTTCCACCTTCAGGAGCTTTGTAATGCAGGATATATGATCGTCACTTTCGATTATCCTCTGGCTCCGACTTCAAAAATTGCTCAAATTATTGACGATGTGAAAGATTCCATTCAGCTTTACGCAGAGCAGCCGTTAATATTTTCACATGCAGTCCTTCCCTACTTCCTGTGGGGCCGATCTGCAGGAGCCTACCTTTGCCTGCTTGCCGCTTCCCATTCATATGCAAAGCCGCCGCTGGGTGTTATCTCCTATTATGGATATGGCTTCCTGGCCGATCACTGGTTCAATCAGCCAAGTCCCTTTTATTGCCGCCTTCCCAGAATATCTGAGGAATGCATCATCTCTAAATCAGAAAAGGCAACTCCAATTGGCTTGCTGGAAACCTGCTACAGCCTTTACATCTGTGCAAGACAGCAGGGTAAATGGATCGATCAGTTATTTAATGAACGTGAAAAATACTTTTACCGGGACTTTTCCCTCCGTTTTGCTCAGGACTTTTCCTTAACGCAGCCAATATTTTTAGCACACAGCATCAATGATCCCGATGTTCCCTATCAGGAATTTCTGGCTTTAAGCACTCTGCTTAAGAACAGTGAGAGATATATCGTTTCTGATGAAACTCACGATTTCGATCGCTTTACCGATACAGTTTCCACGAAAGAACTTCTTTCACGCACAATAGAGTTTTTAAATCGTTCATTATAATTAAAATTGTGGTTTACCACATTTTATGCATGTATTATCTCATAGTGCAACCGCTTTTTCAAGTAATTTTTGAAGACCCTCTCGCTTGTTTTTCATTTACTTACTATGGTTATAACTAAAATAATAAGCGTATATATCAACCTATTTTTATACTCTCTCTTTGTTTTCAAATTTCACATTTTATAAATCAGGACTGGAATACCCGCAGTTTTTAGCCGCAGGTGAATACAGTCCTGTTTTTATTTTAATGCAAAATAATATCAGCCAATTTTACTCGCTATGCTCATGCGTTTCCAACCATCTGATTGCAAAGTTTTATACCTTTCGCGAGCGCATCCGTAATCTTGTTTCGTTCCTTTTTTGCACGATTAAGCCACAGATAATACTCATGTGACGAGACTTCCTGCCGTGCAAGCTCTACTACACTTATGCTGTTTGGAATAACGTATTTGAGCCCCGAAAGACCATAATTATCTTGTTCAAATTTCCCATACACCGTAGTCATCATTGGCATAAGCTCACGGGACAAACTCATAAACGTCTTATTCAACGGATCTGGATTGCAGAACAAATCTTCATCAAGAGATTTACGAACACACTCCAGCGCCTCTACTTTCTTTTCAAATGCATCCGCGATTTCCAATGCTTCATCCAACCTCAGTTCAAACTGAGCTTCTGGTATATCCTTTACCAATTCTTTCATTTCATTTATTCTTTTCTTGATCTCAAATGCCATAGGAGCAAAGTTGTTTGGCAATACACGTCTAAGCGCCATATCAGCAATAATTGCCGCATCCGCACGCACACCCTTTACCATAACGTCACGATCCAGGTGATCTACCGTATCATTCTCACTATGATACGGTAGTCCTAAAATTGCATTATTCCAAGCTTTTCTTGTAGCCGCATCATGAAACATCCATGAATAGCTTGAAGGAATACCAATACCAAACATTGACATATCCGCAGTCTTTGCCGGGAAACAGTAGTCTTTCTCGATTCCGGGCAGTATCTGTTCATTCATTGCTTTTACCCATACCGACATTTCCATGGCAGGTTCGCTATGAAAAACAGTAGCCCCTTCAAGACCGATGGCGTCGATATTAACATACAATGTACAATTTTTGTTCAAGTCGTCCCAGAAATGGTCACAATACCATGTAGACCCTTCCATCTGACCGCCTTCATGTCCTTGCCAAAATACAAAACGTACATCTCTGGTCAACAGATGACGGTTATTTTGCAATACTCTTGCCAGCTCCATTTTGGTAGCATTACCAGCACCATTATCCGACGCCCCGACTTCCCAGGAGTCCATATGTCCTGCGACAAGGACAAATTCGCCGCTTGTATTATTTTCCGCACGAACAATTCCCTGAGGGAGATACATAGGCATCCACGAACGTTCCGTCTGATAATTCATGTATATTTTAATTGTTTCTCCAGATTGAAGAAGGTTACGCAAACGAACGCCTTCTTTTCTTGTAACGGAAAAGACCGGCAGTGAATTTTCCATAAGAGAAAATGTTTCCGGCGTCGGGTTGCCCCATACTGATTTTGCCGTTCCATTCCCAAGGTAATCACAATCATCCGGACCCCAATTCATTATAATCATAGCTACAGCGCCATGAAGCATACCGATACGCATTTTTTCTGAACGCGGCGGCTCATAAGAAAGTTCTGTCAATATGATTTTCCCTTTTGCATCAACACCTTCATAATGTTCTTCTCCGCCGGGGCCAACGTAAATAAGTTCTGCAGTTAAGCCTTCCTCAGGTGTTGAACCACACTGTGCGTTTGCTTTGCAGCGCACAGGCTGCTCTTCCGGGGTCAGCAGATTTACTACGGGTTTGCCAGGAATATTGAGGTACCCCTTAGTCTTGTGGATTGTCGTTTCTAATCCCCATGATTTCATTTGTTTCTCATAATACTCAGCGGCAGCCTTCGCATCCGCAGTTCCTGGCAAACGGCCAGGGAAATTATCACAAATATACTCTGTTGTGTTCAAGATCCTGTCGTAATCAATCTGCTCCAGGATTTCTTCAACTGTTTTGATGTTTCTCAGCATTTTACAGACCTCCTTTAATAATATATAATTATTTAGCATCACCATAAGGCCAAACAGGCGGAGTTACATAGGTTTTTTTACTATAAGATATTTTCATTTTAATTAATGACTCAGCTAAAACCACAGCGCAAATACCAGAATCGATTACCGGTAAATTTATTTTTTTGCTCAAATCCTCGCCAAGTCCAGTCATTGCAAGGCATCCGAACACAAAAGCATGCGCGCCGTCACGCTCAACAGCCTCCTGGGCAACTTTGGCCAAACCGTCCAAGGCTTTTTGCCTGTCCGCCCGAAGCTCCGCGACCGACATATTAATACCTCTTATAGAAACCATCCTTGAAATAAAGCCGGAACGTACAGCAACATCATATGAAGTAGCTGCATATTCTTCATCTCCTGTTAACAGACAAAAGTTTCTCGCCAAGTGAGCGCCATAAAGCATACCTGCCTCCCCTGTTCCGATTACGGGGATATCGACCAATTCTCTTGCTGCGTCCACCGCAGGGTCGCCAGCACACCATACCATCGCCGCATCACATCCGTCAGTTTCCGCTTGGCAGCATAAACGCATCACTTCATCTCCCGCTAATTGCCTGTCACACCTGGATTCAATTGCGGAAGGCCCCTTCTCCGATTTATAAACGGTAAATCCAGTGTCAGGGGAAGCCTTTTCTTTTATCACATTTATACGTTCCAAAATCATTTTATCAGACATAGATATAACTGGAATTATCAATGCAATGTTCGCCATACACGAATCCCTCCTTAGAATTTAAACTCCCATTATATCTGCCAAATTCGCTTCTTCTGTAATTCTTCCTTCTATCACAGGGGATTTAGCAGTAAATATTGTACTGACTCCCGGACCGTGTCCCATCAGTACGCAATCACTATGAACGACAACACCAATGGAGACCGCTCCGGTAAAATATCCGCGCCCGTACGTGTTGTCACAGTTTTCAAGCATGACAAAATCGCCATATCTTAACTTATCCAATCCCAGACGGAGAATTTCATCCCAATCAGCAGTCATTATATCGTAATCCCCGCTCATAGCATGACTCTCACCTATGCCGCTCCCCATTAAATATGCAGGAATCTTTGCCACTACAGGAACGATCAATTTACCATTTTCAACAGTAATATTCAATTTGTCAAACAGACCGGGATCTATTCCCATACAATGGACGGTATCTTCAAAACCGTCAATCTTCAGACCGCAGCCCTGCATACGAATCTGAACCTTATCCTCCATTGTCATTTTATCCAACGTTTCACGCGGAAAATATATCAGCAGATGATCCACACCGCCATGAGAGCCTGTTACGAATCCTTTTTCTCCTTTTGCTTCACCAGTTATAACAGTTGCCTTATTGCCAATACAGGATAAAATACTCAAAGCGTTGTTTTCTTCTTCTTTAGAATTTTTAATCGTTACTCCGGGCTCAATATGATCTCCTTCCATTCCGTATACAGAATCTCCGATTTTCACATTATACGTAATCGAACCCATGCGCGGTAAAATCATAGCTTTCCCGTCATCTCTCAACTGCCATGGTATTTTTCTCAAATAAGCGTGTCTAATCTGCCCTAGTCCTGATTGCATCACTAACTGATGAGCATTGCATCTTGCTTTCTCTATCATTTTAATACGTTTCGTAAGGCACGGGTCTCCCGCCTCTTACCTTTCCTTTCTCACAATCTTTGAAATCTCTGATACGAATCAGCGAACAAACAGTAAGCTGATTTGTGGGAAATAAGCGATTAGAAGACAAACAAAACCTAAAGCGATAATAAACGGCAGTGCCTTTTTTGCGATTGCCTCCACTGGTATTTTTGTCATATTTGAAGCGATGAATATATTCATGCAAACAGGTGGGGTTACAAAGCCTACTGCCAGGCAGATAATCATGATAACACCTAAATGGATGACGTCAATGCCCATAGGCAGCAATACCGCATACAAAATCGGTCCGAAAACGACCAAACAGGAAACGGTATCCAAAAACATACCCATAATGATCAAGAATACTACTACAAGAGTTAAAATAACATAAACATTATCCGTAACACCGAGAAGAGCAGCAGAAATTTTATTTGTCAGTCCCAGAAGAATCAAAGTACTTCCTAAAGCACAGGCTGGAGCGTAAGCTAACATAAATCCGCCTACAAAAGAAGCTGTTTTCTGGAAAATATTACAAATATCTCTCAACTTCAGCTCTTTATAGACAAATAAACCTATAATCATTCCGTAAGCTATCGCTATAACAGAAGCCTCTGTCGGTGTAAACACACCGCTGTAGATGCCTCCTAGGATGATAATCGGCATCAGCAGCGCCCATTTCCCCTCCCAGATTGCCTGAAACAATTCTTTTGTCGAACACTTTGGCTTTTTATCTACATAACCCTTCAGCTTTGCGATATAGATATGAACTGCCATTAATACCAAAGCAACAAGAAAACCCGGGATAATACCCGCAATAAAGAGTTTCCCGACTGATGCAGATGTAACGGACGCGTATATAACAAATGGTATACTAGGTGGGATAATAATTCCAAGAGAACCGGCTACGGAAGTCAATCCTGTACTATAAGTTCTATCGTATCCTGCTTTAACCATATAGGGAATCATTATGGAGCCTATAGCCGCAGTAGTAGCCGGCGAAGACCCCGAAATAGCGCCGAAAAACAAGCAAGACAAAATAGTGACCGTCCCCAGCCCCCCCGATGTATGTTCGGTTAATTTTCTCGCCACATTTATGAGACGAACAGACAGGCCACCTGTTTCCATGATGCTTCCAGCTAAAATAAAACAGGGAACAGCCAAAATGGGAAGCGACTCTTGTCCTGTAAACATCGCCTGTGCTATAAATTTCAAGTTAATAGACCCGTATAAAAACGCGATTGATATCAATCCCGAACATAGAGCCATACCAATAGGAACGCCTAGCAGTAATAATAAAAATGCTACGCAAACCAACACAAGTATTTCCAAAGTGGGACACCCCTTTCTATTCTTTGTTACCATCAGGATTTTGATTTTCTAGAGAATTCAATTCTTTTATTCGTTTTGATTTTTCAATAATTTCCAGAATCAATCTATATATCATTGCAACAAAGCATACTGGTAATACAAAATAAAGAATCCACTTCGGAATATCCAGCATCGCCGTTTCCATCCCATACTTTTTCAGGTTTAAAGTTACTCCCATAAGACCATGAATAAGAAATATACTTACAACTATGAAGCAAAGATCAGCAATAATTCTTAAAACTAACTGTCCTTTTTCCTTAAACATATTAACAATGAAAGTCATGCGAAGATGCTCGTCACGTCTGGTAGCACCTACAGATCCAATATAAACCATCATAACAAACAAAAGAGTTGCCAGTTCCTCTGTCCACGCAATCGGATTTCTGAAAACAAACCTCATTATTACTTGAAAAAAAAGGGAAGCTGCCATTCCGGCAGCGCATAAGGCTGCTAAAATATACTCAAAATTGTTCCAAAGGTATTTTAGTTTTGCCATAAATCTATTCCTCCAGAGTAAAATTATCCGGGAGCCAAGGAGATCGCTCCCAGATAATTCATCTACTATATTGTATTAATCCAGTTTCATTTCAGCAGCATCAAGGAATTCCTTGAAATAATCTTCTCCGATGATATCAAACATCTTAGGCCAAGCAGTTTTGGCAGCTTCTTGAAATTCTTGTGCTGCTTCGTCTGTCAGATAAGTAACTTCCATTAATCCACTTAGTTCTTCCAGTACAGAATCATTTTCCTCATGCCATTTTGTTTGAGCATATACAAAAGATTCTTCTGCCGCGTTTTCAATTGCAGCCTGTAATTCCGGATCCAAACCGTTATACCAGTCGTTGTTAACTAATAAACCGGCAACTGTAACCAGATGGTTTGTTACTGTCAGATAATGTTGCACCTCATAGAAATTATGGTTAAGTATTGTATCCGCCGGATTTTCCTGACCATCAACCGTTCCTTGCTGTAACGCCGTAAACAATTCTGAGAAAGAGATATTAGTAGCGGAAGCTCCTAAAGATTCCAGACCCAGCATGTGCAGCTTATTGGACTGAACACGCATTTTTAAGCCATTCATGTCAGCAACACTCTCGATCGGTCTTTTATTATTGGTCATAAGACGGGGACCGATAACTCCATAACTTATCACTTTAAGATCTGTGTCATTCAGAAATTTTTCTTTCATTAAATCGCCTGCAGAACCATTCAGCAAATCTACCATATTATCAAAAGAAGTTACCATATAAGGTACATCCAGTGGCATAAAAGCGTTGGTGTATTCAGCGCAGGAAGTAAGCGGCCAATCTGTAAGCTCGATATTGCCCATTTGAAGATTTCCTAAAACAGCATCAGCAGTACCACCGATTGTTGAATTGAGCAAAAATTGAATTTCAATTTTGTCTCCCAATTCTTCCTTAATGCGTTTTAAAAACATTACATAACCTCTGGTATAAGGTTGTGCAACAAGAGTCTCTTCAGAGGCCATCGACGCATATCTTATAGTTATTGCTTCCGGGTTACTGGAAGGCGCCTGTATGTACGCATAAATGTCTGCCCATGAAGCATCATCAGGTAATTTTTCAATTGCTTTCGAGGTATCAGGCGGAGTATCAGATTCCGCATTTCCACCACAACCCACCAGGACTGATGTCATTAGCAAAATAAAGACTAATAATAGAGACAACTTTTTCATACTTTCTTCCTCCTTTTTCCTTGTTCTTTTAAACTTTTTAGCCGAACAGGAAACCTGTTCCCTGTTTTATCGGTATCAATGGTTGAACTTAGGTGACGGCAATCTTGACCATCACCGAAACACCTCCCGCTCCCAGCTTCGGCACTACCTTTTTGCCAAAGAAAAATGCATCACCTTCTTTACTTCATCTTCAAACAAGCGTTAAATATTGGTTGACTAGTTTTAATTCATGCTCTTATTATTGCACAATTTAATCGTCTTTGCAATACAGAAAATTCGGACAATAGTAGATATTTTTGATTTTTTCAGCCTTTATCCCTATTTTTTCCCTTTTTTCGATATAAATTCCGGTTGTTTTAGTTCGATATTTCAGAAAATTCCTACCATATTATCCTCCTGTATTTTATTTTTTATTTAGGACATATGACAAAGGCGCCCTTTACCGTAATACGGAACAGGGCGCCTTTGCCTTTTAATTGTTATTCATCTTGTACTTACCCAGCGAAATACGCACCGCCAGTATCCCTGCATCACAAATGTGAGATGCGTCGCTGATTAAATGTAATTTCAGCGAAGTATCCTGTCAAAATGCCATCTCGAATATCTTCTTCACATCAGCGCGGTTCAACCGCACAATTCCGCCAATCGCGCAGTCCGGTCCCCGAAACGCGATCTTATCCAGCATACTTTCCACTCTATCCGCCGGAAGTTCAAACTCCCCAAACGATGTGGGCATTCCAAGGCTGTGAAAGAACGCTTCCGTCCGCTCAATTCCTTCCTTTGCTGTCTCTATCTGCGACTTTCCTTCCAAATCCACTCCAAAAACCTCATGGGCATACCTTGCAAATCGGTACGGTTTCTTCTGATAAACATACCGCATCCACGAACCCATCATGATGGAAAGGGTCGCACCGTGAGGCGTATCATAAAGCGCGCTGAGCTCGTTTCCAATTTCATGGGTCGCCCAATCCTGTACTCGCCCGATTCCGACGGTATTGTTATGGGCAATGGAACCGATCCACATGATCTCTGCACGGTAAGAATAGTTGTCCGGCTCTCTTAGAAGCCTTGGGCCGATCTCCACAAGCGTCTTCAAAATTCCCTCTGCCATACGATCGATAACTCCAATCTCATCATCCGGTGAAAAGTACCGTTCGCAGGTGTGGGAAAACATATCCACAATGCCGCAGGCAGTGAGAAATCTCGGTAGTGAGAAGGTTAGGTCCGGGCTCATGAAGACAATACTAGGGCGGATGACAGGGCTGCTTACAAGTAGCTTTTCTCCCTGCTCTACATGGTTGATGACACAGACGGCGCTGGATTCACTTCCTGTGGCTGGACAGGTCAGTACAACACCTACAGGCAGAGCCTTCTCCACTGTGCGTCCTTCTCGGAAAAAATCCCATACATTCCCTTCGTTGACAGCACCAAGGGCGATGGCCTTTGCTGAATCGATTACACTTCCCCCGCCAATGGCAAGAACGTAAGAGAGCTCCTCTTTCCGCGCCAGTGCAATTCCCTCCCTGACTAAAGTCAGTCTCGGATTGGGAAGCACGCCGCCCAATTCCACCCAGCGGATTCTGTTTTGTTCCAGCTGAGCTTTGATATCATCGAGCAGACCATTGTCATAGAGATAGGGTCCGTTATCATGATGAAGAAGGACTGCACCAACGCCTTGCTTCCGTAGCTCCCCGCCAACATTCTGATAAACTTCCCGGCCAAATATAAAACGGGTGTTGATCCATAAATTAAAATCCTGAAGCATGTATTTCCATCCTTTCCCCCGAAGCATCGGGCAATTCCTATTTTGAGACACGAGCGCTTCCGGTTACCCGAAGAAAAAACGCTCCAGCTCTGATGCCTCCCGTACAAGGTGTTCTGGCTCCGCCGCAAGCAGCAGTTTCGTATCTCCATCTCCGTAGAGTACCCCAGCGCAGTGGATACTGCTTTCCCTTGCCGCAGTTACATCCGTCCATGTATCACCGATATAAAGCGAGCAATGGCCTGACAGCGGCCCATTTAAAAGGGAAACGATCAATTGCGATTTGGTCATTCTTACCCCCTGCTCTGGTTCCTGGGAGTACCAGCCAGAAAAGAAACCCTCCCATCCTTTTTGAAACAAAATCCGTTCCAGTGCCGCCAATGGCTTTGCAGACACTATAAATCTCGGTATTCCTTCTTGTTTCATCCGTTCCAGCAGCGGAGTGATTCCCGGATAAAGAACTGTTGACGGGAAAGTGTTTTGCTCACGGTAGTGCCGACTGATCTCGGTCTGAAACACCTCCTTCAATTCGGCAGGAAGAGATGGCCGTACTGCCCGGAAAAGTTCCTGCGGCGCCAAACCTAAATGGCTTGGATTTTCCATGAAATGAGGATCCATCGTACCCCCCAGCATCTCCGCGGCATGTGCCACCGAACGCCAAACATCCTCCGCGGTATTGGCAAGGGTACCGTCAAAATCGAAAATTGCTGCGGTATAGTTCAACTCGATGCCTCCTTATGACGGCGGTCTTTTCTTGTTTCAGTTTCCTGAATTTCGCCTGCCCTGATTTCAATTTCGGCTGTTTCGGCTGTCCCCGCTGCGCTGCTTCCATCTTCGTAATTAGCGGAGTTGCGGAAGCATTTTTTGCTCCAAATTGTTCCTGCAGCCACCAGCAAGGACCCCATTACCAAAGGTATCGTAATGGGAACACCAAAAATCAGCGAAGTCATGGCAGTGGAAATAACGGGCAAAAAATTGGATACCAGTACCACCACTAAGGTATTCCCCCGCTTGATTCCCAAATTCCAAAGGACGTTGGCTGCACAGGACACCACGAGGGAGGAATATGCAATCTGGCCCAGAATCAGTGGCGAAATCTGCCGAGGCTCCGTTTTGAATGCCGCAAGAACCCCGAGAATGATACCGGCTGCAATTAGATAAACACCTACGCCGTCCGCTTCCTTGTCTCCGATAAATCTCTTAGTCAGGTTTGTGTAAAGCCCCCAGGTAAGCGCCATGACAAAGCCCAGCATAAAAGTCAACCCTTCTCCGTCTTCAGTCAGATGCCTGACGATATCCGGAAGATCAAAGATCCGGTCTCCCAGCTTTGCCACACCAATCCCCAAAAAACTCAGTAAAACTCCAACAACGAGCCACGGTGACGCTTTTTGCTTCAGGATCGGTACGGTAAGCACAAGGGTGAACAGCGGCCATAAAAAGGCGATTAGTACAAGCATGACCACTGCCTCAGAGCTTTTAGCAAGTCCCAAAGCAACATATGTACAGGTCGTATAAATCAGGAACAAAACGCCGCATACGGGCCAGTAAAAAGGCGATACCTTTTTCCAGTCGCGTATGTCACTTTTCATGATGATCTGCCTTGCAATGACCGCCACCCCACCGATAAAATTTACAACAGAGGCGGCAGTAAATGCACCCAGGTTTGTACTCAGGCTTCTTGTAAATACCGAACTTGTGCCCCAGATCAGAATTGTGATCAGACCAAGAGCCGTATATTTTCTGGTATTTGAATTCATTGATATCTCCATATTATTGTCATTTGCAATATGTCGTCAGTTTTAGTCTTATAGACAATTTTTACGTTCTATTACTCAATTGTAGTTTGCAAGGGTATCGTACAGCAGCCGAAGGAAGCCATCAAAATCAAGCTCCAGACCCGCTTCAGCGTTGGGGGTCTTTCCTCTTGGCTCCAGGAGTGGGCTGCGGTATAAGTCCACCGTCGGCTCGGTTCCCCGAAGATGCCTGTAGTCACAAACAGTCATGCCTCTTGTAAGCTCTCCCTTCAGCTCGATATCGATATGCATGGGCACGGCCTTGATCAGCTCAGGATTGATCAACCAGGCCACAGCACAGGCATCATGGATATTAGCACCGGAGAGCGCAGCACTCTTAACCGTTGCATCGATAAAAAATTCGGTCAGATCAGCCGCCAGATGGGCAGCTTTCGTGCCGATCTCACGGAATCTCTCAATATGCTCTGCGGTGAGACAGCATTGCCTTGTCAAATTGACACCACTCATTTTCACATGCATTCCGGAATTGAAGACGCGCCATGCGGCTTCTGGGTCTACAAAAATATTAAACTCTGCTGCAGGAGTCCAGTTTCCGAAGGTGACAGAGCCTCCCATAATGCTCAGCTCTTTTACCCTGTCCACAATTTTCGGCTCTCGATTGATGGCTGCGGCAATATTGGTCAGCGGTCCTGTTGCAATTAATGTCACATCGTCTGTGCTCATCACAGTCTCCACAATGAAATCAACACCATGCTTCTTCTGTGCATCTGTCTTTGGACTTGGCAGAACAGGGCCGTCCATGCCCGATTCTCCATGAAACTGCGGCGCTGTCACAAGAGGAGTAGCCATGGGACAGGAGTGTCCCGGAAATACTGGGATATCTGTCCTTCCCAGCACCTCAAGTACTTTTAGTGCATTGTCCGTCACCTTTTCCAGGGTACAGTTTCCACCTATGGTTGTTATTCCCAGCACATCAAGATGTGACGCAGCAAGCATGATGGCAAACGCATCATCATGCCCCGGATCACAGTCCAATATAACCTTCTTCATTTTCAATTCCCTCCCTCTATTGATTCGCGGACGGCAAAGCTTCATAGTTCCGCATAAAATTTACTAGCTCATCATAATGCGGGCAATTTCTTGCCCCTTTTCCACTTACGGTATAACCGGCTGCCGCGTTTCCAAAGCTTAGGCATTCCCGAAGAGAACACCCCTGAAGTTTTGCTGTGATAAAGCCTGCGTTATAAACGTCTCCTGCGCCCACAGTGTCCACGACCTCCACCGGATAAGCCGGAGCTGCTACTTCCTGGCCAGGTGAAATTCCCACTGAGCCTTCTTTTCCGTTGCGAAGGATTACGGTTCTTTTTGCTGATGCAAAAGACTGGGCGGTTTTCATCCAGTCCGCTCCCTCTCCCAGATAGTAAAACTCCTCTTTTCCGGACCCCAGAACATAAGCGCAAGACTCTATAATTTCCATGATGGCGGACCGATAAGCCGGTTCAATTTCACCGTTATCCACTCTGAGATTCAAGTCAAAAGAGGTTGGAATGCCTGCATCCCAGGCAGTACGGAAGATTTCCATGATCGTATGCCTCGCTGAGGTATCATAGACAAGAGACATTCCAGAGGAATGAACCCAGTCTGCCGTTCTCACCACATCAAAGTCCACGCGGCTCCTGTCGATGACTTTAAATGCCTGATCTACTCTGGGCCAACCCCAAAGATATCGTTCGCCGGTTTCATCAATGAAAGCAAATACGCCCACGGTATTCAGCGCGGGATCGACGATCAACTGGGATGTATCGATTCCCTCCGCTGCAAAGTCCCCGCAAATATACTTACCGTACTGATCTTCCCCAATGGTTCCGAGAAAGCTTGTTGGAATACCGAGTCTGCTTAGCGCCACAGCAGTGTTGGCGGAGGTTCCGCCGCCCTGAAGGCATGGAGTAGGATATTCCAGCATCGTTCGTTCATGATTCAGAAACTTTGGATAGGGTACGATGATATCCACCACCGCGTCCCCGACAACAAGAACCTTAGGCATTAAACGACGCCTCAATGAACGCTTTCAGCTTTACAGGATCCTTGCAGCCCACTTCCGGCGGACGAGGTTCGTCAAAATTAGTCCAGCTGTAGGAATCGACTCCGTAAGGCCTGGTCTCCTGAATGGCTTCTGCTACATTGCCAGAATCAAGGCCTCCCGCGATAATGCAGGGTACTTTGGTACTGTTGACGATTGCTTTATCAATGGATCGATCATGCGTCAAACCCGTTGCACCAATATCCGTTGCCGCGGGAGCTTTCGTGTCGATCAGAAAGAACTCCGATACTGCTTCGTACTGCTTAACATATTCAAGAACCTTCTGATCTTCCAGGGGAACGCCCTGAAGCACTGGAAGCGCCTGCATGATTTTCAGCTTGGGAAACCGTCTCTTCAATTCCACGATATCATCCGGCGTAATTGCTTCGATCTCGCCGGACAAATGAAGAACATCGGGTAGTACTTCATTTAAGTTTTCAGTAATTTCCTCGATATCCTCTGCCACTGTCAGACCAATACGAACCGCTTCCGGTTGTACGCCCTCAAAGATTTCTCTTGCCTTTTCACAGGTGACCTGCCCCGGCGTCCTCTTGATTTTGCCGTATGAAACTCCAATATGATGCCCGCCCATATCGATGACCATTCTGGCATCCTCCAAGGTTCTGATTCCATAGATCTGTATTTTTACATCTGCCATTATATCCTCCCTCTCTTCGCTTCGAAAACTTCCATGAACGCTTTTTTTGTAAACACAGTTCCAAGCCCCGCTCCCTGAGCGACTCTGGCAATAGGCGGCGGAGATACGAAGCTCTGTTTAATGACCTCCACCTGAGAGAAAACATCCTCCACGTTTCCATCCAGAAGAACATTGCCCTTGCACATGACCACGGCTCTTTTAAAATTATCCACCACAAACTTCATATCATGAGATATGGTGATGCAGAGCTTTCCTCTTTCTCTCAGTGCTTCGACGATCTTTCGGAGCCTCTGGTTTCCTGCCACATCCTGCCCGCAGGTAGGTTCGTCGAAGACCAGAGCTTTGGGATTCATCATGACAATGGCTGCGATTGTGCAGAACTTTTTTTCTGTACCGGTAAGATCAAAGGGATGCATTTCCAATTTGTCCTTCAGATCGCAGATATCAGCCACAAACTCCAGCTGTTCGGCAATCTCCTTTTGTGACATTCCTATTTGTCTGGCGCCGAACTCCAACTCTTTTCTTACAGTTTCCAGAAAAATCTGATCGTCAGGGTTCTGAAATACATAACCCACTTCTCTGGACCATTGAGCCGTTGTCCTGTTGTTGATATCCTCTCCATCCAGCAATACCTGACCAGCGGTTGGGCGCAGAATTCCGTTAAAATGTTTTACCAACGTGGTTTTCCCGGCTCCATTCTGACCGATGATCGCTACCGGTTCTGTTCCTTCGATCACAAGATCGACTCCTTTTAATGCCTCGTCCCCTGTAGGGTACACATGCTTCAGGCCTTTTAGTTCGATTCTCACTTCGACAGCGCCTCCTTTACCGCAGCAATGGCAGGTTCTTCCTCCACCTGGAGTTCACCTGAGTAATAGCCTCTGTCCTTCAATTCCTGACAGAGTACAGCATAATCAGGAGCACCGATACGGTGGGACATAATTTCCGGATTGCCGAAGATCTTTTTCGGTTCATCAATGGCAACCACTTTGCCTCCATCCAGCACCATAATCCGATCTGCACAGCGAGCAACACGTTCCATGTCATGGTCTACCATAATAACTGTAATTCCTTTTTTATTCAGCTCCTTGACGATGTCAAAGATTTCCTCGCTTCCAAGAGGATCAAGCTGTGTAGTGCACTCATCCAGCACTAGAATACCGGGCTCCATGATGAAGGTAGATCCAAAGGCAACTCTTTGTACTTGTCCACCAGAAAGCTCCAGCGGATTTTTATGGATGATATGATCAATCCGCATCAGTTTCGCCACATGTTCTACCTTGGGAATCATCTCCTCACGGGGCATCCCTCTGTTACTCAGTCCATAAGCCAGTTCCTCTGCAACAGTACCTGCTGTATAGGAAAGCTGGTTGAACGGATTCTGAAATACGAGTCCTATTTGCGCAGATAATTCCGCAATACTGCTGTTTTTCGTATCGATTCCCTGAACGGTGACCTGGCCCCTGGTCTTCCCCACGAAGTAGTAAGGGATTAAACCTACAAGTGCATTGCAGAGTGTGGACTTTCCTGATCCGTTGGAACCGATCACACAGAAGAATTCGCCCTCTTCCACGGAAAAGCTGATGTCATCCAGTGCCTTTCCTTTCGTGTCCCGATATCGGAAGCTTAAGTTCTTAACTTCTAAAACAACCTTTCCCATATTCTGCACCTTTCTATATTACACCCAGTTTCATCAAAACAGTGACCGCGGCTACGATGAGCAGAAACGCGATTAAAGCAAACTTGATCATCCGGTCCTTTTGGTTATAAACCACCTCTATATAGCTGGATTGTTTCACTCCGGTAATTCCAAAGCCCCTGGTTTCCAGCGTCATGCCTCTTTCCTGAGCATCTGTGAGGGACGAAAGTACAACCGGTCCCAGAAGGGGTACAAACGCTTTTACTCTGGAAATGAATCCTCCTCCGATTTCTACCCCTCTGGCGCTTTGCGCCTCCTGAATCACACTCATTCTCCTTTGCATCTGGGGGACTACGTTAAGGCTTGCCAATACCAGGTAACCGATCTTAGGATTAAGTCCCGTACCGGTAAGTCCTGCCACAAGTTTACCTGTGTAGGTAGTCTTGTTCATGATAAAAAACGTTCCAAGAAAGACAAGCAGCGTGCTTACGATTTTCAGCGCGTACATCACACCCTCAAGACCAAGCTGTGCGAAACCGAAATCAGCAATGATCGTCACGTTTTTGGGACTGTAAAGGCCCTGAATAAAAAGAAGCATCACCGTTATGGGAATTCCAAAGCCGATGGTAATTTTTGTGAAGTTTTTCAGCATCTTTGCCACATAAGCAATGCAGAACAAGCATGCGGTGATGGCGAAGCCCAGCCAGCAGTTTGGAAAGATCAGGGCGCTCAGCCCCAGGCAGAATACAGCCCATACTTTTACAACGGGATTGATTTTTTCTATCGGTGTATTCTTAGGAATAAACGTATTGGTGTTTGCCACAGCAATTCTCCTTCCTTTAAAAAAAGTATTTGACGCCATTTCACAACTTTTGTCCCTGTTTGCAGCTTTTTGCCACAGATAGCGAAAACAGAGGCGGCGAAGAGAAGCGCTGCTGCAGACACCGGCAGAAGCCGGTGTGCAGCGACTTTCTTCACTTCACTTGCTCTGGTTCTTCACACGGTTGAAATTGGCACTCGTCAAAAGGTTCTAAAATTCTTCGTCCTCATCATCAAAGTTTGCTTCGATGGTATACTGACTCAGGAAACGCTTTGGAATCTTCTTAAGAAGAATATAGGCAATGAGAAAAGCGATTCCTCTGTCCACAAGATTTTCAATAAAGGAGGAGGCAAATACTGACTGTACGATTTTCTGGCTTGCGGCGATCAGAGTAGCCGTCAGAACAGAAGAACCGGTTACGCCTGTAGCTCCGCCGAATACGATAATAGTAATTGTAGATGCTATGATGACAGATACAAGGGTACAGGCCAGCCATGTGAGAATAACGCCCCATGCTTTTTTGAACAGCCCTGCTTTTACCATATAGCCCGTAACAAGGGCACAGCCGATGCTGACAAGAGAATAAGGCAGATAAACAGGATTTGCAACGAGAGCAAGGAAGATGTTCGTTAGTAAGCCGACAAGCGCCGCTACCCATGGGCCAGCAAGACATGCGGCAAGGATCGTTCCGATCATGTCCATAAAGAGCGGAAGTTTCAGCGTCGCGCAAAGCGTTCCGCCGATCAGGTTGATACCTACTGCAATGGGAATCAGTACCAGGGATTTTGTTGAAAATTGAGCCTTTAACCCTTCAACAAATGTCATTTTCTTCTTTTTTGTCTTTTCCATAATAACCTCCTTAATAAAGTGTAATTTTTCAGCAATACATGTATGATGTATTACAAGTTTCTGTATAAAAAAATATTATTACCAACCATTCCTGAGCAGTCTTTGCAGTATTGCTGATAATAATATTAATTCCTTCGGCGATTGACGATTTTCTGCCCTTGCTCTGTTGCTATCATGATAAAACTGCTGATATTATTCCAGAGCCGCCATTGCCTCTTCCTGATCCAATTCTTCTTCAATTTTGTCAAACAAATCGGCAACTACCGATTTCAATCTGTCAACATCTGTTTCCTTAATTGCTTTTAAAATTTTACTGTGAAACTCGATACCTTCCTCGGCCCCCTGCTCCGTTAACGCGGCGCCCATGGCTGATTCCAATATATCGCGAATCATATTCGTTATCTTTAAGATGATTGGATTTCTCGTCATTTCATACAGTACGACGTGAAAATCCAAATCGTAAATTCGATACTTAGCCAATTGATCCCTGTACTGGATCATCTTATCCAAATCCTTCTGAAGTCTGTCTATATCCTGCGGTGTCACATTGCTCATGTATAAATCGATGATGCCAAGCTCAAGAATCCTTCGATACTGGATTACGTATTTAACATCCTGTCTGGAAAGCAGCAACATCGGTGTTAGAGATTTCAAGTAATTGCTCGTCGTAAATTCTTTAACGAAGGTACCCTTTCCCCTGTAGGTCTCGACGATGTCCATTGCCGCCAGCCTTTGCAGCGCTTCGCGGATGGAAATACGACTGATTCCCATGATCACGGTAAGTTCATTTTCGGACGGAAGCTTCTCACCGGGTTTCCATACCCCTGAAGTAATCTGCTTCAGCAGCTGTTCAAATACCTGATCCTGAACTTTTCTTTTATCGAGTTTTCTAAAGACTGCTTTTGTCTGCATATGTATTTGCCAATCCCCTGTCCCTTTTTATTTGTCCCATCATAACATAGGAAGCAAGATGCGTCAACATGGATTTCGACAAACAGTAAATAATTTTTAGAATATTTAGTATATTCTTGATTTCTTTGGCATCCCTGTGATATAGTAAGAAATATTTGTATGCTGTCATACAAGTTTATCTATTGTTTCGGACCTCGAAGCAGTTCCCATTTTATACTCAGGAGTGTTGTTATGTTTGACTTAATTTCAGATCTGGCAAGAAATTATCCCGAATCGGGAATACGAAAAATGTTTGCGCTGGCTGCGGGCCGTAAAGATGTGATTAACCTCTGCAACGGTGAGCCAAATTTCGATACCCCCAGCTTTATCATTGAAAGCTGTGTGCAGGCATTGAGAGAGAATCGAACGCGCTATGGAAGCGAAGGCGGCCTTACGGCGCTGAAGGAAGCTGTAGCGCTGAAATATACCCGTCAGTTCGGACGTTCCTTCTCCCCATCCGACGTCATGGTATCGGCAGGCGGCGTAGAAGGTGTCATGATGTCTCTGATGGCAGTTATCAATCCCGGTGATGAGGTAATCGTCCCGGATCCGGCGTATGTTTGCTACGAAGGGCAAATCAAGCTTCTTGGCGGTAAAGTAGTTAGAGTTCCTTTAAGAGAAGAGTTTGCCTTCCGCCTCCAGCCGGAGGATTTGGCCGCGGCAATCACCGATAAGACAAAAGCAGTCATTCTGAACTATCCCAGCAACCCTGCGGGAGCTGTACTGGACCCGCAGGATGCAGAAAGACTTGCAAAGGTTGTTCTGAAACACAATATTATTGTAATCTCAGATGAAGTATATGAAAAAATTATCTTTGACGGAAGGATCCATTTCAGCATTGCACAGGTTCCTGGCATGGAGGATCGGGTTATTGTGGTAAACAGTTTCTCTAAAACCTATGCTATGACGGGCTGGCGTTTGGGCTATATGGTCAGTTCCAACAAACAGATCATGGGCGTAATCTCAAAAATGCAGCAGCCGCTGATCGCCTGTCTTCCGGTCTTTATCATGCAGGCCGGTGCAGACGCTCTGAACGGTCCCCAGGATGCAGTGGATCAAATGCTTACCCACTACACGAGAAGGCGTAATCTCATGCTCAGTGGTCTCAGTGAGATAAAAGGATTCAAGGCGTTTAAAACGGAAGGAACCTTCTGCGTTTATATCAATGTTAAAGATTACCCCTTGTCCTCTGAGGAATTAGCCGTATCCATACTGGATAATGCCGGGGTGCTCACAGTTCCAGGGACGGCCTTTGGCGCCGGCAGTGAGGGATATCTCCGCATGTGCTTTGCCAATTCCGACGATCAGATTATTGAGGGGATTCACAGAATCAAAAGCTTTTTAGGAGGGCAGACGCTTGAATAAACCAAAAGTACTGTTTACATTCCACTACGGAAAGGATAATCTAAAAAAAGTCGAGGATCTTGGCTATGAGGTCAGTTTTATCCGAGAGGAAGAATTAACGAAGGAAGCAGAAAAAACTCCCTATGAAGTCATTGTCTGCTATGATCCTTTTCGTGAGATGAATCTTGCCTCAATGCCTTCTTTGAAATGGGTGCAATTGGTGAGCAAAGGGATCAATCACGTTCCCGAGGACCTGGTCCGCTCTGGCAGAGTCACAATCACCAACAATGCAGCCGCCACCTCAGTGCCGATAGCCGAGCTGGTTGTAAGCTATCTTCTTCAAATCTACAAGCAGGCACCCTTGTTCCATAAAAGACAACAGGAAAAAAACTGGACCGTCTGCAAGGATATTCTTGAGGTTTACGGAAAGACGGTGGGTTTTCTCGGAACAGGTAAAATTGCTGCCGAAGCAGCTAGGAGACTCAAAGCTTTTGACGCGGTCATTCTTGGATTCAATCACACCGGCAGATCAAACTGTCCTCACTTCGACGAGGTCTTTCCTCTGGAATCGCTGGAGGAGTTTCTTAGCCGCTGTGATACCGTGGTCTCCACGCTGCCCCATACGGAAGAAACCTATCATCTCCTTGATAGCCGTGCCCTTTCCATGATGAAAAAAGGTTCTTCTATCATCAATGTCTCAAGAGGAAGCATCATCGATGAAGAAGCCCTGATCGAAAAGCTGAATGAGAATCATTTTCGAGGTGTTGCTCTGGACGTGTTCGAAAAGGAACCCCTGCCTCCAGACAGTCCTCTCTGGAGTATGGAAAATGTGATTATCACGCCCCATAACGCTCTGTATTCCGATCTTTACGTCCGTAGAGTCTTCGACATGATCTATGAAAATCTCCGGCGTTACTTATCCGGCGAACCGCTGGAAAATATAGCAGACTTTACAAAGGGTTACTGAAAAACGCTGGCAGTTTTATCTCAGGGATATTGCTGCCAGCGTTTTTTCGGCATTGAAGCGGTAGTTTTTACTAGTTGCTCAATAAAAATTCCTCAACCTCTGCTCTCATGGGTATAGAGGTCGCTGCCCCTGTGCGTGTGACACTGATGGCAGATGCAGCAGAGGCAAATTGTAACGCCTCTGTCACCGCTTTTCCCTCTGCAATACCAGCAATCAGATATCCGGTAAATGTATCTCCGGCACCTGTGGTATCCATCGCCTCCACAGAAAAACTGCTCTGACGATGCAGCGTATCTCCGCAGCGGCAGACAGAACCTTTGCTCCCCAATGTCAGTACGATATTAGTTGTGGGATACCTTTGATACAGCGCCTCAAGAATTTCTTCCGATTCTTGTTTCCCGGTAATCAGTGCCCCTTCAATTTCATTTACCAGCAGCCATGAAACCTTTCCATAATCCAGCGCTCTCATGGCCTCGTCCATAGGAGATGGATTCAGTACAATCTGAAGGCCCTTTTCCCAGGCCCTTTCAATGAGATAAGTGAGATTATTAATTTCATTTTGCAGCACCAGATAGGTATCGCCAGAAAAACCATCCAGCGTTTCATCGATGTAGCCGGTATCCACCGCATGATTCGATCCGGGGTGCAAAATGATACAATTCTCGCCCTGCCGGTTCACCTGTATAATGGCGTGGCCCTGACTCACCGCTGCATGCTTCATAAGAGTGCAGTCAACACCAGCATCTTGCATACAACGCTCTAAAACAGAGCCTCCTTCTCCCGCTGCTCCGGCATGAAAAACCGCCCCGCCCGCCTTTGCTATTGCAATCGACTGATTCAGGCCTTTCCCACCGGGAAAGATTTCATAACTCAGTGCCGCATCTGTTTCACCGGGCCTGACAAAATCCTTTACTTGATATACATGGTCCAGATTCATTGATCCGAAATTTAAAATCCGCAAACTCTGATTCCTCCTTCAATTACAACTTGAAATAATCAAGAGCTGAGCTGACATAGATTTCTGCCGCCGCTGCAATTCTGGCTACGGAAACCTTCTCATTTGCGGTATGTGATTCTCCGGCCGCTCCGGGGCCAAAGATCACCACGGGAATTCCTGCATGGAAAATGTGGGATGCATCTGTACAGCCGCCCTTTCCTCTTACACAGGGTTCCTCCTTCATGGTATCCTTGTAGGATTTCTTCAGACAATTGAGTATAGCTTCATTCTGATCGATGATATAGGGGTCCCATCCTTTGTTAACCACCTTGATTTCTGTTGAAAAACCTTCCTCCTGGATTGTTGCCAGCGCCCCTCTTATTTCCGTCAGAATCTTTTCTTCGGTCTCTCCGGGCAGCAATCTTCTGTCAATCAAGAGGGTACAGGATTCAGGAATTACATTGGCCTGTATTCCTCCTGATATTTTTGTTATAGAAAGACTTGGCTCTTTTAGTCCCTCTTCAAAGATGTCATGGTGCACATCATAGTGGATGCCCTTTAATGCCGCGATTGCTTTTGCCGCATATTCCACCGCATTTCTTCCGACGTAAGGCCTCCCCGCATGACAAGCTTTCCCGCGTACAGTAATCTCCACCCATCGAAGACCTCTCTGCGCACTTTCCAGATAAAAATCCGTGGGCTCCGATACCACCGCACTATCGTAGGAATTGCCAAGTTCTCGCAGCAGGGCAATGGTTCCGTTCTTACTGCCAGTCTCTTCGTCTCCGATTCCCATAAATACGATTTCTCCATTGAGCGGAGTATCCTTCAGGCTCTTCAGGGCCAGCATCATGGCCGCCAGCCCGCCCTTCATATCGCTGGTTCCCCGTCCATAAACAAAACCATCTTTGTAAACCCCTTCAAAAGGGTCAGTGTCCCAATTCTCCCCGGGAGGCACCACGTCAAAATGGCCGTTCCAAAGAAGCCGTTTCCCGGAACTGCTCCCCAGCTTTGCCACGACGTTTGAAACTCCGTTGAACTCGTGAATCTGAGAAGGAATCCCGTTTTCATTGAGCCATTGATTGATAAATGCTGCGCATTCTGCAACCTTTCCGCCCGGATTGACGCTTGGAATCCGAATCAGTTCCACAATCAGGTTTTTTGCTTCATTTTGATCTATCGTAAAATCCATTTATAATCTCCTCCTTTTCCATTATAAAATCTCACATTTATCTGAGGTGCTGATACAATATTTACTCGTGATTGCTTATGTCCTTGCCATCCTTTAGAAGATTAACAACTTCCGCAACCCGTCTTCCCAGCATCCGCGTACTCTTGAGTCCCAGTTCGTCTTTGGCAACGGCATTGCGTACATCCCCCTTTTCAGGAAAAGTTGTTGCTGCACCGCCCAGATAGCATCCTGGTGTGAGATCCGGCCCCGACCCAACCACAATCATATTGTGGATGAAATAAAAATAGTGTAATGCCTGAAGGGTAAATTCCTGTCCTGCATTCCGATTTCCGCCTACCACCAATCCACCTGCAACTTTGTTGCTCAATGCATATTGCCACTTGCTTTTCGAATATCTCAAAAGTGCTTCTGTCCTGTCCATAAACGTCTTCATCTGCGCTGTGACATTTCCGAAAAACACAGGGCTTCCCAGAATGAGCCCGGAACATTCTGCAAGTTTGGGGTAGATCAAATCCATATCATCCTTGAAGGAAAGACATGCTCTGTCGCTGCCAACAGCGCCGTCTCTGCAACAGGCAAAACACGAGTTGCAGCTCTCAATTTTATAATCTCTGAGATGGATTATTTCGGTCCTGATATCCTCCGCTTGCTCCGCCTCTTTCAATGCCACATCGAGCAAATAATCAAGATTTGCACCTTTCCTTGGGCTTCCTGATATTCCTAGTATCAATTTTTTACTCATTGCTTGTTCCCTATCCTTTTCCTGATTTGCATGTTTCACTACGCTCCTTTGGCAAGATACAATGCGTCTTGCAAGAGAGTAATGCTCTTTGATTCATCTGCTAAATAGACTGCTGTTGATATATAGTAGCAATTTTTATGCCATACTTCCTGCCTGGTATCGATTTTATCGAAGCTAGTGCAAAAAAAGAGAGGAAACACTTTAAGCGGAAGCGTTTCCCCTTTCTACTCTGTATTTACCACATCTGAGCGAGGGCAATACCTATAGAATTTTATTACACTATTCTCGATTCATGCAAAAATGAATAGAGATATTCTGACAAGCTATACAATGCTCGTTTTTGATGCTTTGCCCGGCATTTGGATTATGCAAAATTGAATATTTCGATTCAATTGTATTCAATTTTGCATATCTCGGGACCGGAGCCCATATTTAGCCAGCTTACGTGATATGGTGGGCTGACTCACTTTAAGGATTTCACTTATTTTTTGAGTTGTTTGGAATTCTCTGACGTATTGCTTCAAAAGCTCTTTCTCAAATTCTCCTACGATTTCTTTATAGCTCTTTCCGATTTGCAAAGCGGCTGACTCTGAACTTTCATCTCCAGGAGCTACGCCAATAATTCGTTCCATCTCATCGAGTTTCACCACATGCTCATTGGACAAGACCAAAAGGCGTTCAATGATGTTTTGAAGCTCCCGGACGTTGCCTTTCGGCGGATGATTTCTGAAGTAATCACCAATTTCAGCCGAAAGCCGCTTATCAAGGCCATATTTCTGATTGAATTGCTTATTAAAGAAGGTGATCAGCAAAGGAATGTCCTCACTTCTTTCGTTCAGAGCAGGTACCTTGACAGAAATCACATTCAGCCTGTAAAACAAGTCCTCACGGAAAGTTCCCTGCTGAACCATCTGCCACAGGTCACGGTTCGTCGCACCAAGAACCCTAACATCCAGCTTGACCTCAGTATGCCCGCCGACGCGGTAGAATTCACCCTCCTGCAGAAATCTCAGCAGCTTTGCCTGAAGAGGCAAAGGCATTTCCCCGATTTCATCCAGAAGCACAGTCCCCTGATTCGCACATTCCAAAAGTCCCTTTTTCCCCTTACTGCTTGCACCGGTAAAAGACCCCTGCTCATATCCAAACAGCTCTGATTCCAGAAGCGCTTCTGGTATCGATGCACAGTTCAGCTTAATATAAGGCTTTTCATTGCGATTGCTCTTTTTATGAATCAGATCGGCAATCAATTCCTTTCCCACACCGGATTCGCCAAGAATCAGCACGGTAGAATCAAAATGGGCAATCTTCCGGCACATTTCCACGGTATTTCTCATAGCCTGACTGTGAAAGATCAGCCTGCTGCCGCTTTCTGCTTCGCTTTGCAGCTGGCGAACCTTCCGGGTAAGCTGCTTGTTATGACGCTTTGCCTTCTCCAGCTCGTTTTTTGTATTCGTAATCTCGGTGGTGTCCACCAAGTTGCAGATTGCATATTTTAACCGCTGCTGTTCATCAAAATAAGGCTTTCCGTAAACGAGAAAGTTTTTGCCCGTGGCCAGTTGTCGTTCCAGTATAACCGGTTGTTTGGTTTCAATAATTTGCATGATACCGGTGATATGATCATCAACTTTTCCGATGTCCTTCATGTTACGGCCCAGCATTTCCTCAGCATTCCATCCCGTGATCTGTCCTTGGGCCTCATTTATTTTCAGAACATTTCCTTCTGCATCACAGATAACATATCCCATCATGGATAGTTCTATGGCCGCCTCAAGCATCTCGATGTACTCCTGCTGGCGTTTTAGAGCTTCTTTCAATTGTTCGGTTTCATCTTTCATATATTCCACTTCCAATTTCCGCACAGATTCATGTCTGAAAGCCATCATTTTTCACATATCATGGCGATCGTACGATAGAGTAATATTATACCACGAATATACCACTTTCATCAATCAGCGGTCTCCATGATCAATCGTCTCCAGATCTGCTTTCAATAAAAAAAGTGGCTTCGCCACTTCCGCTAGGGAACCCTATGGTTCCCTTCGGCGCTCGCTACGCGAGCTGAGCACCCTCCTTTATCGGCGAGGGGTACCCCCTCTGCACTCCCCTTTTTATCTAATAAGAAACGATATTTCTTATTAGATAAAAAAGCTGCCTGGCTGGTGCCATAAAATGCACCTCAGCCGGCAGCGTTCTCTTTCATTTTCCCGAACAGTTTAAAACAGCCGCAGCAATCCCAAACTAATCTCTGGAACAAAGGTAATCAGCAGTACCGCAGCCATCATGGCAAGAATAAAGGGAGTCGCTTTTGCAACGATCTTGTCGATAGGAATACCGGTCTGAGTAGAGATGACAAAGAGATTCATGCAGACGGGGGGAGTTACAAATCCTACCGCAAGATTTACGACGATGATGAGTCCAAGATGAATAGGGTCAATTCCCAGAGGAACCATAACCGCATAAATAATCGGAGCAAATACCACCAAAGAGGACACGGCGTCCAAAATCATTCCAAGCATAAGCAGGAATATGTTGAGCAAGATCAGTATTACATACATATTCGTCGTCGTGGAAAGAAGTGCATGACGTATAATCTCAGGTAATCCAAGCATGACAAGAAAGCCACCCAGTGCCGCAGCCGGTGCATAGGTGAGCATGAAGCCCCCCACAAAGGAAGCGTTTCTCTCAAACATACCGAATAGTTCCTTCCACTTTAATTCCCGGTAGACAAACAAGCCGATAATAATGCCGTATACAATGGAAACCACTGCAGCTTCTGTAGGTGTAAAAATCCCCCCATAGATTCCGCCAAGTATAATCACCGGCATGAGCAGCGCCCACTTGGCGTCCCATACCGCTAAAAAGATTTCCCTAGTAGCAGGCTTTGGCATCTTTTTCGCGTACCCCTTGCGAGTGCTCATAAAGTTCTGTGTGAGAATCAGAAGCGCCGCAATGACAATGGCAGGACCAAACCCTGCCAGAAACAAATCGCCAATGGAGGTTGTAGTCGAAATACCATAGATGACAAGGGGAATGCTGGGTGGCACAACAATTCCCAGCGCACCTGAGACGCTTGTAAGTCCTGCCGCATAGCTCCTGTCGTAACCCTCTCTCATCATAAAGGGGATCATGATTCCGCCGATAGCGGCTGCGGTTGCCGGTGCAGAACCCGAAATCGCTCCAAAGAAAAGGCATGCTATAATTGTGACGGTTCCAAGACCTCCGGTGGTATGCGCGGTGAGTTTTGTAGCCACATTAATCAGCCTTTTGGACAGACCCCCGGTTTCCATAATTGCGCCAGCCAGCATAAAGCAGGGTACGGCCACAAGGGGCAGAGATTCCAGTCCCGTATACATCGACTGCGCAAGAAATGCCAGTGTGGACGTATCATAGGTGAGAACAACCGCCAGCATGGCCAGAAAAAGGGATATTCCAATAGGAACTCCTAAGAGAAGCATAATAATTGCAACGATAAATAATAAGATCAGTTCCATTACTCTTCACTCCCTTCGCCCAAATTCTTAATCTGCACTGCCTTTAAAAAACAGTCCTGAATCAGCCGCAGCGTAATCATCAGGAAGGAAAAAGGGAGTGCGGTATAGCATATCCATTTCGGAATGCCGAGGATTGCAGTTGTCATCCCGTAATTGAATAGATTTGTCGTCACTGTTATGATACTGTAGATAATAAAGGCGTTAGCTACTATAAACACAATATTTGCAATGATTCCCACGAAAAGTTTTGCCTTTGGCTTCAATTTATTAGTGAGAAGTTCGATTCTTAAATGCTGGTTTCTTCTCGTGGCACCGATTGCCCCGAAGTAAACTGTCATAATGAACATGATAACGCCCAGTTCCTCCGCAAAAGCCAGAGAATAGTGAAAGACATAGCGTGTAATCACCTGAAGAAACAGCACCGCAACCATCACAACGGTAAAAACTCCGCCCAGTAAAAACTCAAAATTGTTGAAGAAATATTTAATTTTGGACACGAGAAGGCTCCTTTCAAGTCAAAAGATCAGCACCTTACCACTGCACTGATGAGCCGATCCGGCAGAATCCAACCGTTCTGCCGGATCAGAGATAAAAGATTATTGCGTTAGCATGGTGCTCGAAAAGCTGCTTCTACTCCAGACCAGCTGCAGATACCACCTGATTGAAATAATCTTCTCCAATAATGGATTTGATTTCAGGCCAGGCCTTCTTTGACGCGTCCTGGAATGCAGCAATCTGGTCATCCGCGAGCTCGGTTACTTCGATCTTCTGCTTCAGTTCTTCCAGAATGGTGCTTTCGGATGCAGTAATATCCTTCACAATATATTCCTCAGCTGCAACACTCGCCTGATCAAAGGCTGCTTTCATTTCGGGATCAAGGCCATCATAAAATTTATCGCTGACCGCTATCGTTCCCAAAGCACAGAGATGGTTCGTAAGAGTCAGATATTTTTGAACATCATAGAACTGGAAATTGTAGATGGTTTCGATCGGATTTTCCTGTCCGTCCACAGTCTTCTGCTGCAATGCGGTAAACAGTTCGGAAAACGACACCGCAGTTGGCGCACATCCCAGCGCTTTCATCCCTGCAATATGTAAGGGATTGTTCTGAACCCTGATCTTTAGTCCCTTCAGATCTGACGGTGACGTGATAGGATTTTTGCTGTTGGTCATCTGACGCATCCCAATGATGCCGTAAAACATTGGTCTGATGTTGGTATCAGTGATGCACTTCTGTCTCATAATTTCACCCGCTTGTCCAAGATAAAATTCTCTTGCACCCTCCATATCCTTGAGCAGATACGGTACGTCCAGCGGCTGAAACGCGTTTGTGAATTCAGCAAAAGAGGCCATCGGCCAGTCCGACATTTCAAAGTTTCCATTCTGGAGGCCTCCAAGGATTGCATCTGCGCTTCCGCCAAAGGTTCCGTTGAGGTAGTATTGAATTTCAATCTTATCCCCCAGTTCTTCTTTTAAAACTTTAAGAAACTCTCTACAACCTCGCAAATAAGATTGCCCGTTCAGATCTGCACTTGTGGAAGCGTATTTGAGCACCACCCTGTCAGGGTTATCAGACTTTGCGGTAATGAACGAATTAATTTCATCATCAGTGGCATTTTCGCCAAGAAAAGTTACCTCATTGTTTTCATCAGTTGCTTTTTCGTCAACCGTACTGGATACACACCCCGTCAGGGACATGCTGATCATCAGACAGAAGACAAGTGTTAATGTAATAATTTTTTTCATGTTCTCTCCTCCTTTTACGTAGTACCGTAATTTTAAATACGAAATATTAATAAGCAAGTCTCATACCAACTTAATGAAATATTCTGAATTTTTTTATTTATTTCATTACATTTTTAATCTTCATCCATCTTTACTATTAATATCTTAATATCCCCACTGTCCAACAAAAAAAACAGTCCAAACCAACTCTTTTTGATGGTTTTTGACTGTTTTTTTAGCGTATATGCAAGGCTTTTTAAACCCCAGGCCGTTATTTGTCCAGATATTTGCTTAATTTTAATGATGCAGATGGTTGACTGATTCCAAGGACCTTCGCAACCTGCGTTGTTGTCTTATGCTCATCATAACATCTCAGCAGTACTTGTTTTTCTACCTGCTCCAAAATCTCTTTCAGGGTCTTTCCCTTGATGTCGTACCGGTCCATGGTCTCTTTTCCATAGATATGTGAAGGAAGCTGCTCTTCCGTTATGATATAATCATCCGCGGTAATGACCATTCTCTCAACCAAGTTTTCAAGTTCCCGTGTATTGCCGGGCCAGTTATAGTTCTCCAAGTAATTCATTGCCTTATTGGAAAATACCCTGTTCACCTTATACTCCTCATTGTATTTTTTCAGAAAATGGGTAACAAGATAAAAGATATCTTCTTTTCTTTCTCTGAGGGATGGGATATGAATCAAAATCACATTCAACCGATAATAAAGATCTTCTCTGAACTTCCCCTCTTCAATCAGCTTTCCCATATCCTTATTGGTGGCTGCAATCAGCCTGAAATCCACCTGATTTTCTTTAACGCCACCCACCCGGATAACCTTTTTTTCCTGTATTACCTTCAGGAGTTTTACCTGCATATGAAGGGGCAAGTCACCAATTTCGTCCAAAAACAGCACGCCCTTGTGAGCCAGTTCTATCAGCCCCGGCTTTCCATCGTGACTAGCGCCGGTAAAGGCGCCTTTTTCATATCCAAAAAGCTCCGATTCCAGAAGATTTTCAGGAATGGCACCGCAGTTGATAGAAATAAATGCTTCATCCCGTCTCTCGCTGATCCCGTGTATTGCAGAGGCGATGAGGCTCTTCCCGACTCCCGACTCACCTGTCAGAAGTACATTGGCATCAAACTTCGCTATTTTTCCAACCATGGCCATCACTGTTTTAATTTCCTGGCTGTTTCCAACTATTCTCGCATCCTTTTGCTGACGCAGTTGCCCCAGCTGCTCTGTATAGAGGGTAAGGGTGTCCTGAAGCTTGTTATACTCTTCCTTAAGCATTTCATATTTCGTCACATCTTTGGTATAACTGATCACCCGATACAGCTTTCCCGCTCTGTCAAATACGGGGATCGCTGTGCACATCAGATATTTCCCTGCACCCGTAAGCTGGAGCAGGGTTTCCCTCTTCAGTGACTTCATAACTCGTATAGCAATAGACGGATTGAAGATCTTTCTCTCCTCCATCTCATAGACCGATATTCCCACCGCCTCCTCCGCTGAAATCCCATACATCTCCTCAAAGTTTGGAAGCACCTTTTCAATGATCCCCTCTTTATCGATGATGACGAAATCATCGTGCATGCTTTCGAGAATATCATAAAATTCCTGCTCAATCTGCCTTGTTTTCGTCAGCCTTTCGAAAACGCTGTCCAGGTTACGGGTTTCGATCATGGTGATATCAAAGTTCTTCGGATTTTCCAATGGAAGAAGCAGTATCAGATATTCTTTGTCCTGTGTCCAAAAAAGCTCTGTATAAAATTCCTTATCTCCCTGCTCCAAGGCAGCCTTCTCAATGACAAGCCGAAGCCGTTCCTGTTCAATCCTGGAACCACAGAGTTCTGAAAAGGCTTCATTTCCGTCAAACAATTGTCCTTCATCGAAATATCTGGCATTTGGAAGCC
The DNA here is from genome assembly GCA_963676445.1 of Anaerovoracaceae bacterium. Lineage (GTDB taxonomy): Bacteria > Bacillota > Clostridia > Peptostreptococcales > Anaerovoracaceae > Anoxybacterium. Next base: position 3,460,403 of record OY781100.1, on the reverse strand, counting down.
ATTCATATAGCATTTTATTCATATCGTACCTCACAAATTGATTCTATCTCCATAGTATCAATTTCATTATAATCAACACCGTTTTATTATTATATTAATAAATGTATTATATCATTAATAGTTTTCTGGCTCAAGCACTTTCCTTTTGTGCTTTTCTTTTATCCTATCCTTGTTATTCTCACAGCATTTCACTCAGTCTGCTTCTGGCATACAAATTGCATCAATATTTTGTAAAAAGAATACAGGAGGTACCAATATGTTAAAAGATGCTTTACCAAAAATAATAACGGAACTGCCAGGTCCCAAATCCAGGGCTGTCATAGAAAAAAGAGCTTCAGAGATTCCCTCTGCCATCAGCTGTGTCACACCCTGCGCTGTAGATCGGGCAGAAGGCGCCATGGTTCTTGATCTGGATGGAAATATCTTTCTGGATTTTGTGGGAGGCATCGGCGTAATGAATATCGGCCATAGCAACCCCGAAGTCATCGCCGCCGTAAAGAATCAGGCAGAACGCTACTTTCATCCTCAGATCAATACCTTCCATTACAGCGGATACGTAGATCTTGCCGCCAAGCTCAATACCCTCACCTCAGGTAATTTTAAGAAACGGACAGCGCTTTTCAATAGCGGGTCAGAAGCCGTAGACAATGTAATCAAAATTGCCAGGCGGTATACCGGACGACCCAACATAATCGCGTTCAGTGGAGCGTTTCACGGCCGGACTTATATGGCAATGACTCTGACCAGTGCGGCTACACCCTACAAAAAAGGCTTCGAACCTTTAAACCAAGGAGTATATCGAGCTCCCTACCCCTATGCTTACCGAGCACCGAAAGAAATACCCGCAGCTGAACTCACTGACTATTATTTAAACGCCCTTCAGGAAATACTGACTGACAGTCTGGACCCTGAGACAGTAGCAGCCATCATACTAGAGCCTGTTCAGGGAGAAGGCGGTTTTGTATATCCGGAGCCGGAATACATCAAAGGCTTGCGAGAAATCTGTGACAAGCATGGGATCCTGCTCATTGCCGATGAAATCCAGACAGGCTATTGCCGTACCGGAAAAATGTTTGCAACCGATTATTGGGCTGATTATGGTGTTTATCCTGACCTAATCACCAGTGCAAAATCCATTGCAGCAGGAATACCCATCAGTGCTGTGACAGGACGAGATGAAATCATGCAAGCTGCAACAAGCGGCGAGCTTGGCGGCACCTATGGGGGAAACCCTCTGGCCTGTGCTTCCGCACTGACCGTACTAGAGATTATGGAACGGGACAGCTACGCAGAAAAAGCCCTGAAAATTGGGGAACACTGTATGCTGAAATTCAAAGAATGGTACGAAAGATTTCCGATCATCGGAGAATACAGAGGACTGGGTGCAATGCTAGCGCTTGAATTTGTAAAAGATAGAGAGTCAAAAGAGCCTGCTCCGGAGCTTGTCTCAAGTATTCTGGCGGAGTGCAGACAAAATGGTTTGATTCTTAAAGCTGCGGGAACCTACAACCAGACAATTCGAATGCTGATGCCTCTGTGTGTAACGGATTCTCAGCTCGAAGCCGGTCTTGAAATTCTGGAGAAGTCAATCGCAAAGCACGCTTAGTTCCGGTTCCATTCGGCACCTGCTTTTTTAGCTTCCCTCCTATTTAAAATACGAAAAGAGCTGCGTACCAGCAATATAATATTGCGGGTACGCAGCTCTTTTATTCGGTGACAATCGTGATTTTTACTTCGCTGCTGCCTTTGACAGAAAACGCTCTGCCAAGCTGCTGCAGGTTATAAACTCCACATCGGTATGTCCGAGCATATGGCGGATCACATTTTCAAGGACTTTCATGCGCGCCGGCCTGCCGATCACCTGAGGATGACAGGTAAGAACATAACAGATATCTGAGTCCTCTGTTTCCATATACTCTTCATAAAGACCGTCAAACTCCGCTTTCCAGTAATCCTCCACTGCCTGCAGCGGCTGCATGGCTTTTCCGGGAATTCTGACACTGTAAAGCCAATAAGCAGCATCGTCCAGTACCCAATGAATCGGGATTTCTACCAGCTTGCTCTTTCTTTCTCCGAGCTGCAAGTGGCTTACCGAATCCTTATCCATCATATTGCTTGAGTAAAGGAAACCCTGTTCTTCAAGAAGGTCCAGAGTATGAGGGCTGAATTCCCACGCAGGTGACCGATATCCGACAGGTCGTTTTCCAGTAAGCTTCTCCAGCAGATCGCTGGTTCTGAGATACTCATCCTGCTCCTGAGCCCTGCCCGCCATCTTATCGGGATAAGTATGCGACCAACTGTGGTTTCCGATTTCATGCCCTTCGGCATCGATTCTTTTTACCATATCAGGATACTTTTCCGCGATCATACCGGGAATAAAAAAGGTCGCTGGAAGATGGTATTTACTGAGTACCCTCAGGATTCTTGGCATTCCCTCATTTGGTCCATACTGCCCCAAAGACAGCGTAACCGGTCGATTTATATTTTCCGAATCTCTACAAAGCCAAAGGGCTTCTCCATCAACATCAAACGTTAACAAAATAGGCATTTTTTTCTTCATGGCTTAAACCTCCTGCAAATTATGTAATGGACTTCAATATGTAATGAGCCTCAAATTAAGGCTTTAAGAATAATATTGCAAATCCTATGCCATTAAAAGGGGCTTCTGCGATACATGAGATTGCAGAAGCCCGAATCTGTTTTATTATATTAAAATTCTGCTGTCTTAGGCGTTCTCGGGAAGGGCAATACATCTCTGATGTTGCTCATTCCTGTGATGTACATGATAATCCGCTCAAAGCCAAGACCATAGCCTGCATGCTTTACACCGCCGTATTTTCTCAGATCCAGATACCACCAGTAGTCTTCTTCGTGGAGGCCCAACTCCTTGATTCTCGCCACCAGATTATCATAGCGTTCCTCTCTCTGGCTGCCGCCAATGATCTCACCCACGCCGGGCACCAGCAGATCCATCGCCGCTACCGTTTTTCCATCTTCATTGAGCCGCATATAGAATGCCTTGATTTCCTTTGGGTAATCCGTTACGAATACTGGTTTTTTAAATACCTCTTCTGTGAGATACCGCTCATGCTCTGTCTGCAGATCAATTCCCCATTCCACTGGGAATTGAAACTCTTTCTCTGATTTTTTCAGAATGTCAACAGCTTCTGTATAAGTAATCCGTACAAACTCGTTGCTTACGATATTATTCAGCCGATCGAGAAGTCCTTTGTCGATGAATTCATTAAAAAACTTCATTTCTTCCGGGGCATGCTCGAGAATATAGTTGATGATATACTTGATCATGCTTTCAGCAAGCACCATGTTATCATTGATATCAGCAAAAGCCACTTCCGGCTCGATCATCCAAAACTCGGAGGCATGCCTTGCAGTATTTGAATTCTCTGCCCTGAAAGTGGGTCCGAAGGTATATACATTTCGAAATGCCAGTGCAAAGGTCTCTGCTTCCAGCTGTCCGCTTACAGTAAGGTTCGTCTCCTTGCCAAAGAAGTCCTGGCTGTAATCGATGGCGCCGTCGTCAGTTCTTGGAGGCTTGGAAAGATCCAGCGTCGTTACATGGAACATATCCCCAGCACCTTCCGCATCACTTCCTGTTATGATGGGTGTATGCACATAAACGAAATTCTGATCCTGGAAAAATTGGTGAATTGCATAAGCAACCAAGGATCTCACCCGGAATACAGCAGAAAACGTATTGCTTCTAGGTCTCAAATGTGCTATTTCCCGTAAGAATTCCAAGCTATGCCTTTTTTTCTGAAGGGGGTAATCTGCATCAGAATCCGCCTCAACGACTACTGCGGTCGCTTTTATCTCGAAAGGCTGTTTGGCGTCCGGTGTAAGGACAAGCTCACCGGTAATACACAGCGCCGCAGCAATGGGAGCTTTCGCAATCTGTTCATAATTCTGTATGTTTACTTCCTCGTAGACTACCTGCACCGATTTAAAATAGCTTCCGTCATTGATCTCAACAAAACCGAATTTATTTGAGCTTCGGTTTGTTCTGACCCAGCCTCTCACTACGACCTCTTTCCCCGCATACTCCTGCGTATCGGCAAAGAGCTTCCTCAACTGTACATCCTTCATCATAAAATCTCCTTCGCAACGTATCCTTAATGGTTTCTTAGACATATAAAATATTTCCGAATGAAAAGAAAAAGCCTGCCGAGGCAAACTTTCCCAAATTCATTTATTATAATTACCTCAATGGGCAATTTGCGTCTTCAGTTATGAGTATTCCCAAGCGAGCAGCCACCATGCCTTTTTGTGATATCATGCCCGCAAACCCAAGGCGCAGAATATTTTGTTCGTGGCAACGGCTACGCCTCCAACTCGCTTCGCTACGCTGTCCGTTTTTCCTTTGCAGCTCAAGCTGCGGAAAAAAGGCAACGCCACGAGCAAAGTCAGCTACAGGCGCAGATTAAAATTTCGCAGGACGCGAAGCAGCGTATGAGGGCGAAGGATGCGTACTTCTGGTACGCTATCAAGCCCGAAAAGCTAGCGACAAAGTATTGCGGAATTTTAGCAAGCCTTAGAGGGGTTTCATTGTCGGAAATAGGATTATATCCCTAATCGACGGCGCATTCGTAATCAGCATAATTACTCTGTCGATACCGATGCCCAGTCCGCCTGTAGGAGGAAGTCCAACTTCAAGAGCATTGACAAAATCCTCATCCATTGGGTGGGCCTCTTCGTCCGTTCCATCATCCAGTTGTGCCTGCTGCTCTTTGAACCTTTCATATTGATCGATTGGATCGTTCAATTCGGAAAATGCGTTGGCGATTTCCCAGCAATTTACGTACGCTTCAAATCTTCTGGTAATTCTCGGATCAACAGGATCCCTCTTGGCCAGAGGAGAAATCTCTACCGGATGACCGATGACGAAGACAGGACCGTCCAAATAACCTGGTACTTCCTCACAGTATGTTTCAAACATATCTGCAAGAATCTTTCCTCTAGTCAAGTCCTTTACATCGTCTTTATCCATTCCCTGCTTGATTGCCGCTTCTCTCGCTTCTTCGTCTGTCACAATCACTGCAAAATCCACACCAGTAATCTCTTTGACTGCATCTGCCATGTTCAATCTTCTCCATGGTGGAGTTAAATCAAAGGTCTTACCCTGATATTCGATCACCATGCTTCCGTTGGCGGCTAAGGCAGCCTTTGATACTACCTGCTCGGTAACCTCCATCATATCGTCCATGTCACCATAGGCCATATAGCATTCCATCGATGTAAATTCGGGGTTATGGTTCCGATCCATCCCCTCATTTCTAAACATTTTTCCCATTTCATAGACTCGATCCAAACCGCCTACAATTAATCTCTTTAAGAATAGTTCGTTGGAAATACGCATTTTCATATCAATATCAAGGGTGTTATGGTGAGTTGAAAAAGGTCTGGCATTGGCACCGCCTGCGATGGTAGTCAAAATCGGTGTATCTACTTCCAGATAACCATAATCGTTCTCCAGCACTTCTTTAATAGCATGAATGATTTTAGAGCGCAGAATAAATGTCTGCCTTACCTCCGGATTCATGATAAGGTCAACATATCTCTGTCTGTATCTGATGTCCGGGTCCTTAAGACCGTGGAATTTGTTCGGCAGCACCTGAAGAGATTTTGACAACAGCTTGATTTCACTGACTTTAATTGATATTTCTCCATGTCTGGTTCTGAAGACTTCGCCTACGATCCCTACGATATCACCCATATCATAGGTCAGAAAAATTTCATATTCTTCCGGAGTAATCGCATCCTGACGGATGTAGCACTGAATTCTGCCTTGCTTATCCTGAATATCGATAAAGGAAGCTTTGCCCATCTGACGTTTGGCCATAATTCTTCCAGCACAGGAAACCCCTTTGCCATCCATTTCTTCAAAGTTGTCTTTGATATCCATACTGTGGTTTTTCACGTCCCATGTTTCAACCAAAAACGGGTTTCTTCCCATCTCCTGAAGTTTCTTCAGTTTTTCACGACGGATCATTCTTTGTTCATTTAATCCTTCTTCTGAAACTTCAAATTCAGCTTCCGCTTCATTCACTGCCTGCACCTGGCTGTTGTCTTCTGTACTCATATCAATTCCTCTTTCCTAGACTATTTTGCTGTATTTAAACGTTTTGTCAAACGTCTATTTGTATATATCCAGAACCTGATAGTTGACGACCCCGTCCGGCACCTGAACTTCTGCAACTTCATTTACCTTTTTTCCAAGAAGTGCGGCGCCTACCAGCGACTCATTTGAAATCTTCCCTTCAAACGGATCAGCTTCCGTTGAGCCAACGATGGTAAACTCTATGGTCTCGTCTGTTTCAAGTTCTTTCACCTTTACTTTAAGACCAATGCCCACACGATCGTTTGGCATAGATGATTCATCAATTATTTTGGCCTTGCGCATCATGTTTTCTAATTTGTTGATTCTTTCTTCCAGATCCGCTTGCTCGTTCTTTGCAGAATCATACTCGGAGTTTTCGGAAATATCACCATAAGAGATTGCCTCCTTGATTCTTTCGGCAACTTCCTTTCTTCTTATCGTAACCAATTCTTCGTGTTCAGCTACAATTTTCTCGTAGCCTTCCTTTGTTAACAGCATTTCTTCTGCCATTTTATTATCTCCTTTTATTGTTAAAATAGGTCTCATTTTGCCCGAAAGATGCGCTCGTATGCGCAATATTATAAAGGATCTTAAGGTTAAAGTCAAGAATTGCCTTTACTTTTCAGGCGATGCACCGTCTCCTTGAGCAAATCCGCTTCAACGATTGTGTTCAATTCCCGTCTGACAGCCGCAGAGCCCGGAATGCCTTTTAGATACCATCCCGCATGTTTTCTCATTTCTCTGACCGCAGCATATTCTCCTTTTTCCAAAAGAAGCAGGTCAAAATGTTTGATCATTAATTCCAGTTTTTCTTCCAGTTCAGGCTGAGGCGGCAGCTGCTTTCCCTGCCATAAGGCAAGTGCCTCTCGAAAAACCCACGGATTCCCCAGAGCTCCTCTGGCAATCATTACAAAGTCACATCCGGTTTCCTCCATCAACCGAATGGCATCCGACCCCGAAAACACATCGCCGTTACCAATGACGGGAATAGAAACCGCTTTTTTCACCTGACGAATCACATCCCAGTCTGCTTTTCCTGAATAGTACTGTTCTCTCGTTCTGCCATGCACTCCGATGGCATCGGCTCCTGCTGCTTCAGCAACTTTAGCGATTTCAACAGCATTGATGTTGAAAGCATCCCAACCAATTCTTATTTTGACCGTAACAGGTTTGCCCGCTGCCTGTACCGCCGCTTCCACAATGGTTTTAACCAAATCGGGATCTTTTAACAGCGCCGATCCCTCCCCGTTTTTGACTACTTTTGGCACCGGGCAGCCCATGTTAATATCCAGAATGCAATTTTCTCTTTCCGCCAGTTTTTTTGCCGCTGCACTCATCACGTCCGGCTCCGAACCAAAGATCTGATATGCCACCGGCTTTTCATCCTCATATATTTTAAGAAGTCTTTCCGTTGATTTGTCGTTATAGTAAAGTCCTTTACCGCTTATCATTTCGGAATAAACGAGCCCGGCACCCTGCTCCCTGCAAATCCTGCGAAAAGGAGCATCCGTAATTCCAGCCAATGGAGCCAGAAAAAAGGGGTTGTCAAGCATAACGTTTCCTATTTTCATGATCTGTGGCCTTTATTTTTTTCATAGATTACTTCCAAGCCTTCCAGTGTCAGCAGTTTATCGATGCAATCGATACAGTTAATTCCGCTGCCGATCAGTGAAGCCAGTCCGCCAGTGGCAACTACCTTCGGTACTTTACCAGTCTTAGAATATTGTATCATCTCTTCTCTCATTTTTTTGATAATGTAATCCACCATTCCCATGTGACCATAAACAAGTCCCGACTGCATACTTTCAATCGTATTTCTGCAAATTACATGTCCAGGCGTTTCCAGTTCAACCTTGGGTAGTTTTGATGTTTTTTCAAACAAAGCATCTGAAGATATCTTGATGCCCGGTGCGATAGTACCGCCCAGATACTCGAAGTTTTCCGTAACTGCACAGAAAGTAGTGGCCGTTCCGAAATCCACGATAATCAAAGGTCCTCCGTATTTTGCGAGTGCTGCAACAGCATTGACAATACGGTCTGCTCCAACCTGTTTCGGGTTATCATACTTTATAATCAGCCCAGTTTTGATACCCGGACCGATTACGATCGCCCTTCGGTTAAAATACTTCATAGATAAATGCTGCAGCGTATACAGTACAGAAGGAACTACCGTTGAAATAATGACGTCCTTTATCTCTTTGGTGTTCAAGCCCTCATAGCAGAAAAGCTGGTTGATAATCATACCGTATTCATCAGCGCTCTTGCTGTTATCTGTTTCCATTCTCCAGTTCTGAATCAGATTGCCGTCTTTAAAGACTCCTAATACGATGTTGGTGTTTCCTACGTCAAATGCTAATAACATATCTGTTCTCCCTTCGATTATTTAGCTCGTTCAACTTGTTTGATCACAAACAAACTGAAAGTTTTTTACCGCAATTCCTGCGGTTTGTCAAATCGATTAATATAGTATAATTCAAACGATTTGCTTTTACAACAAAAATGTCTTGTAAATTAATGGCGAGTTGGAAATAAAAGTTACTGCTCACAGCTACGGGCGAAGTCATTGGCTGCGGCATCATCGGCAGCCAACAGTACTTCGCATTCATAGCTGTGAGCAATAACAAAGAAAAGGCAGCTCGAAAAATTCCGGCGGAATTCTTTTCAGCTGCCTTTCATCTTATAGGGATTACAACGTACTATTCTCCCTTTTTCATCGTTTTTTTCGCATAAGCAAGCATGATCTTCGTCGCACAGTAAAAAAGGATCAAAACGGCGAAAACTCCGCCCAGTCCAAAAGCGGATACCTCAAGTCCCGCGCCAATTAACTGCATATCCATTTCATTACCTCCTTCAATCAACTACATCGCAGCCAGTACAGCCGGAACCAATGCCAGGATCAGGCTGCCTGCAACGACCGAGCCAAGCTGTCCCGCAACATTAGCGCTCATGGCCTGCATCAAAATAAAGTTGCTGGGATCTTCTTTCGTCGCCATTCTTTGAACAACACGTCCGGACATCGGAAATGCAGAGATCCCCGCTGCTCCGATCATCGGATTCACTTTTTCAGGCAGGAATAGATTCAAGAACTTTGCAAAGAGTACTCCGCCTGCAGTATCAAAGATAAACGCTATAAGTCCCATACCCATGATCATGATGGTGTGGATGTTCAGAAAGGCCTCTGCCGTCATAGTGGACCCGATGGTGATGCCCAGCAGCAGCGTGATCAGGTTTGCCAGTTCGTTCTGTGCTGCGTTGGAAAGTCTTGTCAGTACGCCGCAGGACCGGATCAGATTGCCGAACATCAGTGAGCCGATCAATGCTACACTGATTGGTGCGATGATCCCGGCAATCAAGGTGATCATGATGGGGAATAGAATCTCTACAATTCTTGGCACCTCAACCTGTGTGTATTTCATTCTGATTTTTCTCTCATTGCTGCTTGTCAGCAGCTTAATCACCGGCGGCTGTATGATGGGCACCAGCGACATATAGGAATAGGCTGCAACGGAAATCGGTCCGAGGTAGTTCTGTGCAAACTCCTTTGCAACGTAAATTGACGTCGGTCCGTCCGCCGCTCCTATGATTCCGATGGATGCGGCCTCTTTCAAATCAAAATACCCTGTTGAGAGGGCAAACATCATGGTAAAGAAAATTCCAAATTGTGCCGCAGCTCCGAAGAACAGCATAAAGGGATTCTGAATCAGCGGTTTAAAGTCAATCATCGCACCTACTGCGATAAAGATCAGCACCGGGAACAGCTCCGTTCTAATTCCCGCATTATATAGAATCGTTAAAAAGCCCTCATCTCCTATGGCGGAGGAAAGAGGAATATTGCAAAGGATCGCTCCAAACCCGATGGGCAGCAGCAGCATCGGCTCATACTCCTTTGATATGGCGAGATAAATCAGCAAACCGCCGATTACAAACATTGCCACCTGGCCGAGTTCCAAATTCATCACTCCGGCAAAAAGTTCATTCCATAGTCCATTCATAAATTGTTTTACTCCTTCTTTTTCTCAATTCTTATCATTATACCATAAAGTTAAGGATTTTATGGCATAATCCTCGGTCTCCTATTATCACGATCTGAAGAAAAATCTCTGTTTATCGTTCAGCATGATCACATGAAAAAAAAGTGGCTAGCGCCACTCCGCTATGGAACCCCAACGGCCCTTGGCCTCCGACTCGCTTCGCTCCCTGCTGTCCGTTTTGACAATGCAACTTAAGCTGCGTCAAAAAGGCAAGCTTGGGGCAAAAAGGCATGGTTCCCTTCGGCGCTCATTTCATTCGCTGAGCACCCTCCTGCATGGGCAAAGAGGCTTCCGCCCCTCTACACTTCCCTTTTTGTCTAATAGGAAAATCTAACGATATTTCCTATTAGACAAAAAAAAGGAGAAATGTTCATAAACATATCTCCCTTTGTAAGTTCCTTTTTCACCGGTTCAATTAATGCGCCACCGGCTATCGTGAATTTTTCAATCAAGAATCAATATCCGCTGAACATGGAGAGCAATACTCCGGCAGATACCGCTGATCCGATAACTCCTGCCACATTGGGGCCCATAGCATGCATAAGAAGGAAGTTAGTAGGGTTTTCCTGCTGACCGACCTTCTGTGAAACACGAGCCGCCATCGGTACAGCAGAAACGCCGGCTGATCCGATAAGAGGATTGATTTTCCCTCCTGTTAAAAAATTCATGAGCTTTCCAAGTAGAACTCCGCCTGCCGTACCCATACCAAACGCAATGATTCCAAGTACAATGATCTCAATTGTATCCATTACCAGGAAAGTAGGGCCTTGTGCCGATGCGCCAACAGAGATTCCCAATAAAATCGTTACGATATTGATAAATGCATTGGATGCGGTTTCAGATAGTCTGGCTGTTACTCCGCTCTCCTTGAACAGGTTGCCCAGCATCAGCATACCGATCAATGAAGCAGCCGGAGGCAAAATCAGAACAACGACAACGGTTACAAAGATCGGGAACAGAATTTTCTCTCTCTGAGTTACAACTCTGAGCTGTTCCATCTTGATCACACGTTCCTTTTTCGTTGTCAGCGCCCTCATAATCGGCGGCTGAATAACCGGTACAAGCGCCATATAAGAATACGCCGCAACTGCGATTGCACCCAAAAGGTGAGGAGCCAGTTTCGTAGTCAGGAAAATTGCAGTAGGACCGTCTGCTCCGCCGATGATACCGATGGATGCAGCTTCCTGGCCATTAAAGCCAAGAAAAATTGCACCAAGAAAAGTGGTGAAGATTCCCACCTGTGCCGCTGCTCCCAAAAGCAGTGATTTGGGATTTGCAATCAGCGGACCAAAGTCTGTCATGGCGCCGATTCCAAGGAAGATCAGTGGAGGGAAAATTCCGAGCTTATTAAATGAATAGAATAAGTAGAACAGACCTCCTGTTGTCTCCGTCTTGGAAGGGTCTATATAAGCATCAAACGAAGAAATGGTATGTTCAAAGATACCTGTCATCGGCAAATTGGAAAGAAGCATACCAAATGCAATCGGAACCAATAAAAGAGGTTCAAAACCTCTACGGATCGCAAGATACAAGAAGACCATCGCTACGCATATCATAATGCCGCTCTTCATGTCCATATTCATGATTCCGGTAGTTTTAATAAAATCTTGGATTGTCGCTAAAATCATTTTTATTTCTACCTCCTAAAAATGTTGTAATAGAGTGGAGGGCTACTTAAGTGTGAGTAATACATCACCTGCGTTTACCGAAGCGCCTTTTGTAACCTGAACCGTGTCAACAACGCCGGCTGCAGGAGCCATGATCTCATTTTCCATCTTCATCGCTTCCAGAATAGCAAGAACCTGTCCTGCTGCTACTGAGTCACCGGCTTTCACCTTGATATCAAGGACCGTTCCTGGCATCGGACAATCGATAACCTGAGCTCCGGCTGACGGTGCTGGCGCAGGTGCTGCTGCAGGTGCGGGAGCTGCCGCTGGTGCTGGTGCTGCCGCTGGTGCTGGTGCTGCCGCTGGTGCGGGAGCTGCTGCAGGTGCGGGAGCTGCTGCAGGTGCTGCGGAACCTGAGCCTGCTTCTTCTACTTCAACTGCGTAAGAAATACCATTTACGACAATGTTATATTTTTTCATAGTTGTTATTCTCCTTCATCAAAATTAAAATTTTCGACTATCAATTACCTCGGATACACCAGCCCTGCTCCAGGGAATGCTGTTTCCGCTGATTCTGTTGATCTTTCTTATAATCAAATTGTCGGGTGAGGTGCCTTCCATCGCTGCAATTGCTGCCGCAATTACGGCGATCAATTCTGTTCCCGGACCATCTGGTACGGATGCTTCCGCTTTCGCAACCGGAGCTGCAGATTCCGCTGCTTTCGGTGCGGCTGTCTGAGCGGGCGCTGGGGTAGCCTGGTTCCCTCCGGACTTGTTAATGATCTTGGAGACCAACCCGATAATACACCACAAAAGTACCAGTACAACAAATGTAGTACCCATTCCCATCAATGTCGTAATCAACGCTCCCTGTATGAGCTCTGATTTTGACATTTCTGCAAATAGCGCCGGATCAGCAAATCGTTGCATTAAGCTTAATTCCGTCATCTATGTCACCTTCTATCCTTTCTTTTGTCACTACAGAGGAATGTTTCCGTGCTTCTTTGCTGGCAAAGACTGTCTCTTTGAAGCCAGCATATCAAAAGCGCTAATAATTCTCTGTCTGGACGTAGCAGGTTCGATAATGTCATCGACATAACCCATTTCTGCCGCTCTGTAAGGATTATTGAATTTCTCTTCGTACTCGGCAACTTTTTCCTGCCTCTTTGCAACCGGGTCTGCCGCCTTGCTGATATCGTTCTTGAAAACGATATTCGCTGCGCCTTCAGCTCCCATTACTGCAATCTGTGCACTCGGCCAAGCCATTACCATATCCGCGCCCAGTTCCTTGTTGCACATTCCGATGTATGCACCGCCATAAGCTTTTCTCAGAATCAAGGTCACCTTTGGAACAGTCGCTTCACAGTATGCATAGAGCATTTTTGCACCGTGTCTGATGATTCCGCCGTATTCCTGATCCGTACCCGGCAGGAAGCCTGGGACGTCTTCGATTGTAAGAAGCGGAATATTGAACGCATCGCATCTTCTGATAAATCTTGCAGCTTTATCTGAAGCATTGATATCAAGGCATCCTGCTGCGAATTTCGGCTGGTTTGCAATTACGCCGACCGTCTGGCCATCCATTCTGATAAAGCAGGTAACGATATTCTTCGCATAATGAGGCATAACATCGTATAAAGTTCCGTTGTCCGCAAGCTTCTTAATGACTTCATAGATATCATAAGCCTTGTTCGGATTTTCCGGAATAATATCATTAAACTCGGAGATCAATCTATTGGAATCGTCACCTGTTGCATAAACGGGCGCGGTCTCCAGATTGTTTGAGGGGAGGTAGCTGAGCAGATCCCTGACCTCTGAAAGGGTATCCTCATCATTTTTGCCAATAAAGTGTGCAACACCACTGATGGTATTGTGCGTCATGGCCCCGCCGAGTTTTTCAGCTGAAATATCTTCACCGGTTACGGTCTTGATTACTTGAGGTCCAGTGATGAACATCTGGCTTGTTTTATCAACCATGAAAACGAAGTCCGTAATAGCCGGAGAGTACACTGCTCCGCCTGCACACGGTCCCATAATAACTGAAATCTGCGGAATAACTCCTGATGAAATCGTGTTATTATAGAATATTTTACCAAATCCGGACAGCGCGTTAACACCCTCCTGAATTCTTGCTCCGCCGGAATCGTTCAGTCCGACGATCGGTGCTCCCATTTTTAGAGCCATACCCTGCGCTTTGACAATTTTCTCAGCATGATACTCACCAAGGGAACCACCCAGAACAGTAAAATCCTGTGCATAAGCAAATACCAGTCTGTCGTCAACAGTTCCATAGCCTGTAACTACTCCGTCTCCCGGAGCATGCTTGTCAGCCATATCGAAATTGTTACATCTGTGTGATACAAAAACATCGATTTCCACGAAGCTTCCTTCATCAAACAGAAGATCCAGTCTTTCTCTTGCTGTAAGCTTTCCCTGAGCATGCTGAGCATCAATTCTTTTCTGTCCTCCGCCTAAGGCAATTGCCGCTTTTTTTTCGCGAAGATCTTCAAGCTTGTTCATACATTATTCCTCCTATAATTAGTATTGGCATCTATATTAAGTTGTTTCATCAATACCGTTGCATACGTATGTTCCCGATTGGCAACCGTTATCAACGATTCATGTCATATGAAAACATGCCAATCATAATATAAATGAATTTCAGCAGATTTTCAATAACATATCTGTTGTATACATTATATTTAAACTTTCATTACCTCGTTTTTCCTCTTTCTGCAATCAGCTTGCGATTGTATTTCCATTCGTTGCCTGTTTTAATGAGAGAGCTTATCCGCTCTTTGGCGAATCTCTATCTCTTCATCGTCCTGAGGCTCATCCATAACGATGCCGTGGGGACGCTTTCTTTTTGTATCAGGTTCAACGCAAACGAAGGTGAGATAGCCGTCTACATGCGTTGACCCGTGGATTTCAGACATAGCCTTTACATAAACCGTGATGCTTGTATTACCGACTTTAGCCACTTTAGAATGAAACGTGATAATATCACCTTTTAGTATCGGCTTTGTGAAGGTAAATCCATGAATATTTACACACAACACATCCTGCGGTCTTCCGTGCTGTGAAGCAGCTGCTACGAAAGCGGCCTCTACCAGCCATTCCGCTGAACGCCCGGCGAACAAGGTTCCATGATGGTTTAAGTCTTCTGATTTAACCAGATGTGATAATTTATAGTATTCCATTTTATGATCTCCTTTTCATTTTCATTGGTCATTCAGTATTTCATTTTCAAATAAATGCTCTACGGCATTAAAAATTTGATTTTTGCTTTCTGCGTCAGGCATGCAATCCTTTGGAAGAAGGATGATATAATCATTTTCCTCAAGGCACGGACGCTTCGCAATATATTGGTAGAATTCCCCTTCAGCCATTGCCTTATTCATATACAAAACCACTGGCGACTTTAGTCTGGTTATTTGAAAACCTCGTCTGGCCAAAGACGTGTCTGCCATAATCAGACTCCTGTTTGGCCCAAGAACGACAGAAATATCCTTTGACCGATCCATCGTAACAGAAGCTGCACCCAAACGTTTTGCAGTAGTATTCAGCGGCAGCAGCAGCTTCCCATTCTTCCCTTCCTGAACTGGCAGGAATTCATCCCCAT
The DNA here is from genome assembly GCA_963676445.1 of Anaerovoracaceae bacterium. Classification (GTDB taxonomy): domain Bacteria; phylum Bacillota; class Clostridia; order Peptostreptococcales; family Anaerovoracaceae; genus Anoxybacterium. The sequence continues at coordinate 3,445,028 of OY781100.1, read as the reverse complement.
TCATGTAATGGCCCGGATTGCCATTATTGTAAAATATGTATTCTCCCTTTTTCGCAACGAGAGAGCGCTCCAGTATCTTACGAATTTCAGCGCTTACGCCACTTGCTGTCATAACCCTGTTGAAGTCATTTTCGGGTTTCACTGAGTCGAGACGATACTCATATTTTTTTTGCAGAATTCGGATTCCAGCATTATCTTTCCAGAGAAGGTATTCCAAACTGCCAAGCTTCTCTCCCTGACTCATAACAGCGACAAAAAGTTTATGCTTACCCTTATCAATCATTGAAGCGTCAGGTACAGCCGCGTCTTCACCGGAATCATCCATGCTGAGGCGGAAAGTTTCTCCTTTTTTTAGTCCATGCAGCTTAAGTTCTTTGAAATCATCAAGCCTTTTATCATCAAGCTTTTTTTCCGATCCTGCATCGCCGGAAATCAGGTAATAGTTCTTCTCGAATCCCTCAAATTCGGCAAGAAGAAGTGTTCCGGAGTAAATGCCCCATGCTCCTTCTTCCATGAATTGCAGTGCCTCCTCATAGTCTGATATGGGATGGACGTAAACTCTGATTCCCTTTTGAGATAGTTCGCTGCATAACCCTTTCTCCGCCATATAATCAGGCATCGTCAACGCGTACAGATTCTTGTCCCTTGCAAATGAGAGCAATTCTTCTGAATTAGGATTTGCCATAGCATACAGTGTAAGGATTATATCCTGAAAGCCAAGTTCCTTTACTTTGCTCCACTGTTCGTAATCATAAATCTGCGGCACAATTCTGTCAACCAATCCGGGATAGCTTTCCGCTATCTCAGACAAAAGTTCCAGGTTATCTCCCTTCGTATCCGTAATGATTCGTACTTCCGGATGCTTGTCAAGTATATCGGCAAGCTTGTCAAAGGTAAGAACTTCAAATTGGCCATGTATCGAAAGTTTTAAAAATTTATTCAGGGTAATTTTTTTATTAAAGTTCCTGCCAAAATAATGAACCGCCGTCCGATCCCAATCATGGATCATGATAATTCGGCGATCTTTAGAAAGGTCCATGTCCAGTTCTATCATTTTGTATCCGCTTTGAATGGAATGTTTAAGCGCCTCAACAGAATTCGTGGTTTCATAGCCTAAATAAGCGCCACCGCCATGAGCGACGATTTTCTCAGGCTGGCAGTGTTTTTCCGTCTCGTCGGCAAAGACCGGTACTGATTGTAAGAACAATAATATGAGAAGGGTAACCCCAATAATGAATGTTGATTGATTTCGTCTAAAAGTCATTCTTATCTCCAGATGTATTGCGGTTAAAGCATTCTAGTAATTTTCTCGATTCGCTCCACAGCGAGGGCAACAGTTAGTCCGGGAATAATTGATGTACCCGTAATATCTGCCTGAAGGATTTCTCTGATCCGTTTCAGACGGTATTGTACCGTGTTGGTATGAATACTCATAATTTTAGCAGTCTTCGTCGTATTCATTCCCGCATCAAGCACAAAGATTTCCAGCGTTTCCAGCAGCTGCTTTCCCTTTCCTTCTTTCGCCGCTTTAAATGGAGTAATTAAATCCATATAATTTTTCTTGACCGTATCGCTTTTAATCGAGATATTAATACAGTTGCTTGCAAGTGCAAGCTCGTATTTTGTAAAAATATTTTTATGAGGAAAGATATATTGAATAAACGGCCATGCCTCGTTAATCAGCTGATAAGCATCTGAGGAGCCCTCTAAACCGTCAACTCCGGTTACATGGAAGACAACAGCGGTTTCACCCAGATGCAGTTCTTGATATAATTCGGTACAGGATGCTCGCGATTTTACCGTATCACCTTTCAGTATCATGCCGTATATTTCATCGCCTTCGTGAATTTTAAGGACTTCAAAGCCAGTTCTTTTCTCAAAGGCAGTAATCCGCTTCAAGCAATCGTCCCTGTCAATTCCGGAGAGGCAGAAGATGCTGAGGATTTCTGCGCCTTCTGCTACCGATTCATCCTTCAGGCAGTAAGCCAAGCTTTTATTACCACGTCTCAGCGCTTTAATAAATTCCGCTTTTGCGTCCTTTACAGGGCTATATTTCCACATGCCCATGGCTATTTCAAGAATTTCGGCCAATTTTGTAATTTCACCCGGAGAATAGGAATCCTCGTTGTCTACGATGAACATGTAATTCTTCTCACCATTAATGGTCACCGGTCCCCAGTATGTAAGTGCTCCGTTGATATCAATTCTTGTGTAAACAGCAGACTTATCCACATCCCTTTCAATCCCTGCACGAATCGCTTCTGCAATCGTAGTGCGGTGCCGTGTCTCAACAGAGAAAATCGGATTAAAATCTTCGCTCAGGATTACCATCTGAAAATTATTGTTGATAGCCGCTTCTCTGGCAGCAGACTGAAAATTACTATGTTTTTCGAAATTCAACAAATGGAATATGGTATTGCTGATCAGCCTGTTTGCAAAATTATCACCGTAAAGCACCTTTTCCATTACTTCATTAATGATGTCGCCATAAGTAACTTCCTCATTAGGAATTAGAATTACAGGGAACTGAAGCTCATTGGATCGTTCCGCCGCTTTTCTGGACCATGCATCCGGATTAACGTCTGCTGAGAGCAGAACAAGACCGGCCTCGCCGCACTCGGACAGCTTCTTGATCGCCTGAAGCTGTTCTTCTTCGCCTAAAACATCAAAAAATGAGGAGGTTAATATCATTTCGTTCTTCTTATGCATATTCTGCATAATTCCATTTAGGTCTCCCGCTTCAAAAAAAGAAACTGCTCTTACACTGTTTTCCAAGCCCAGATTTCCTGCAAGCACCTTAGCTTTATGGAATACAGGAAGCTCCAGACAATCCTTTATTGTTACCTTCATATCCCACCTCACTTATCCTTCGTCCGCCGCCTCAGAAATTACACGACTTTATGAAAGAGGCAGGTATATTACCTGCCCCAAATTTCAGATTATCGTTTCCCCTCTGGGGATATATCATCATTCGTTGTCTCATCATCATCGTCTGCGACCGTTTCCGATTCTTCCTCATCTTCAAGGTCCTCTTCTTCCGGCTCCATGGCAGCTTCCAGCGCATTGGCCTCTTCAAGCGCGCGTTCCATGTGATGAACTTCTTCGATCAGCTGCTGGGAAGTTTTCGTTCCCGTGAACAGCGCTTCAAACTGATCTCCATCCAGAGTCTCGACCTCCAGCAATGTTTTGGCTATCGTATGAAGTTTATCAATATTTTCTGTCAACAATTTTTCCGCAGATGTATAAGCGTCTTCAATTATGGTCCTGATTTCTTCATCGATTTCCGAAGCCATTTCTTCCGAATAATTCTTCCGGGTTGAAAAATCTTTGCCTAGGAAAACTTCATCTGAAGAACTGTAGTTCACGGGGCCAAGCCGTTCACTGAATCCGTATTTTGTAACCATACCTCGGGCTATTTCCGTCGCCCGTTCAATATCGTTGCTGGCTCCGGTACTGATGTCGTTCAGTGTAAGCTTCTCTGCGACTCTTCCTCCCAGCAGATGTACGATCTGCTCAAGCATTGAGGTTTTCGTGGCGTAATATTTATCTTCTTTCGGCAGGATCATGGTAAATCCGCCAGCTCGTCCTCTCGGAATGATGGTGACCTGGTGAACCGGGTCAGTATTCGGCATCATTCTGGCAACAAGAGCGTGCCCTGCTTCATGATATGCCGTGAGCTTTCTTTCACTTTCACTGATCACTCTGCTCTTCTTCTCCGGTCCTGCAATGACCTTGGTAATTGCTTCTTCGATTTCATCCATACGGATCTTTCTTCCGTTTCTTCTTGCGGTAATCAAGGAAGCCTCATTCAGCATATTCTCGATATCCGCCGGAGTAAAGCCCGGTGTTCTTCTCGCCAGTACCTTTGGGTCAACGGATTCATCAAGCGGCTTGTTCTTTGAGTGGACTCTGAAGATCGCTTCTCTTCCCAGTATGTCCGGAATCCCAATCACGACCTGCCTATCAAATCTGCCTGGTCTTAAAAGCGCCGGATCAAGAATATCAGGTCTGTTGGTTGCGGCAAGAATAATAATTCCGGTATTCTCTCCGAAACCATCCATTTCTACAAGGAGCTGATTCAGCGTCTGTTCTCTTTCATCGTGACCTCCGCCGAGGCCAGCGCCTCTCTTTCTGCCAACAGCGTCTATCTCATCTATGAAAATGATGCAAGGCGAACTTTTCTTTGCCTGTTCAAACAAATCTCTCACACGGGATGCTCCTACACCAACGAACATCTCAACAAAATCGGAACCGCTGATGCTGAAGAACGGCACCCCGGCTTCACCTGCCGCCGCTTTTGATATATATGTTTTTCCAGTTCCGGGAGGCCCTACCAAAAGAATTCCCTTTGGTATTCTTGCTCCTAGGTTATTATACTTTTTCGGATTCTTTAGGAAGTCAACGACTTCCTGTAGGTCTTCCTTCTCTTCATCAAGCCCTGCCACATCCGCAAAGGTGACCTTCCTCAGTTCATCCTCTTTGTGCAGCTTTGCCCTGCTTTTTCCGAAGGACATTACCTTGCCGCCTCCGCCTTGTCCCTGATTCATAAACACAAACCAGAAGATAATCAGTATCACAACCATAAGGATGGTAGGCAGCAGTGATACGATCCAAGGCGTCGTTTTTGGTTCGTCACTGTTGACGGTTATTTTTCCCTCTTCCATCTGCGGAAAGATGTACTGCTCATTCAGCATATTAATTTCCAAAACCGACGGAGCATAAGTTACGATCTTATCTCCATTTTTTAATGTGCCCGTCATAGTTCTGTCATTAATGCTAAGCTGTTCTACCCTTTCGTTCTTCAGCTGGGTCGCAAAGTTAGAGAAGTCTACTTCTTTCACTTCCTGTTCCGGAGTTCCCTGATAAACCCAAGCCATTGCCAGAACCAATCCAAAGATTACGATATATATCCCTAAGTTTTTAACGACTCTATTCAATGTCTATTGTTCCCCTTTCTTGGACTCTCTGCTATCGCCATATGTAATTTCTTTCAAATGGCATTATAACGCATCTTCAGAAATTCTTCCGATTGTTTTTTGCTGAACGGAAAATTTTCGTCAGTCATAAAATTTTATCATTATATTGATGAAATTTCAAGTATAATGATTCTCTCTGTGCTCTTCTCCACTTTGTAATTTTCGTTAATCCTATTTCCAACGACCCAGACCACCTCGGGACCAAGACAGAGAAGAGGAATTTTGTCGCGCTCCACTCTGTCGATTTTTCCGTCAACGAAAAAATCCTGCAGCTTTTTTCTCCCGGTCATTCCAAAGGGTACAATATAATCCCCCTGTTTTCTCGTTCTGAGTATTGGAACACAGCCGCATGCCTCGATTTTGTCCAAACTAAGACTGCAACCAAAACTGTTTTTTTTCAAATAGTTTTCTGTTTCTCGGACATTTTCCCAATCCTGCCTTCTAAGAATTTTTACCCCTATCCGCGCATTTAATTCACAGATTTCTATATTACTGTCTTTATTTATATCAATTTCGTATTCAAAGCTTTCCTTTTCTATTTTTTCTTTTTTATAGAACTCTGCAAACCCGTAGTTGATTTTCATTGCATACCCTGATGGAAAGTCCGAGACAGAAGAAGTTCTTGCCTCTTCCAGCAATTTGTCAGCCTGTTCCAGATGAATGGATGCAATATCTTTTGAAAGGCCGATCTCCTCAAATAATCTTCTGATCACCCGGTGCCTCAGCGCGGGATGCATCTCCATCAAGACGGAAATTGGGAATCGCTCCAGGTTATTCTTCTCCGTCGTTTCTGAATGCGCTTTGATCGCTTCTTCCACAATAATCGAAAAGTACTCCCTGTCTTCTTTTGCAATTTTTGAAAGACGGTTCAACACAGAGATCATATTCGAATTGAAGGTTTCCTGCAAGAGGGGTAGAAGTTCGAGCCGAATCTTGTTTCTCGTATAAAGCGGTTCCAGGTTGGTAAGATCGATCCGCGGTTCCAGCTTATGTTCCCTGCAATAAGATTCAATTTCTTCTCGTGACACGTCCAGAAGCGGACGAATCACGATCCCTTTTCCCGTTTCCCTGCGGATGTACTCAATTCCGCAGAGTCCGTCTGTTCCCGTTCCGCGAAGAATCCTCATAAGAACAGTCTCCGCCTGATCGTTCATATTCTGTGCAACTGCGATTTTAACATTCTTCCCTGTTTCTGATATGATTTTGTGTGCTACTTCAAAAAAAGACTGATATCGAACCTGCCGTCCCGCCTCTTCCCCTGTCATTCCCTTATCTTTCGCTATTTTTTTAACGTCAAAGAAAAAGGTATGGCATGGTATCCCAAAGTCGAAGCACAGCTGTTCCGAATAGCGCTGATCCTCATCCGCCGCCCCCGGTCTCAGACCGTGATTGATATGGACAGCGGTAAGACTGAAATCAAGCTCTGTCTTCAACCGGTTAAGAATATGAAAAAGGCACACCGAATCCGGGCCTCCAGAGAGACCCACAACGATGTGCTCAGCTGTTTCTATTAAGTGGTTATTCAGAATCGTTTCCTTAACTTTATCCTTGATCATAACCTATGCAATAGTTCCTTCCTCTCAGCAGTATCGTAGCGAATTGGAACTATTATAGCATATTATCTCTATACGGACAAACTTTATTGCCAAACCGCGTTTCAGTTTACAAACGTGAGGAAGTACCGATTCAGTAATCCTGGGATAAGCTGCCGTTTGTTTGACAACCTAAACATGGAGAAATCAAGCGAATAAGAGTGTAAAAACCTCTACCGATTGATAAGGGTATAAACGGCAGCTTATCCTTCTCTGAATCGTTACCTTTACTCCTTCAATTCACTGATAAATTTCGGCAGTGAAAAGCTTGTTCTATGAGTTTCAGGGGAATACCAGCGGGTATCGAAGTCAGGCATACGCCCCTCGAAGGTTTCTGCCGGATCATATTTCTTCGATCCGATAGTGAAACAATGCAGTCCGCTGGGGTAAGTGGGAATATTTGTGGTATATAGTCCCGTAACAGGATAGATGTCGCTGACATCCTTCTGTATTCTTCGAATCAGCTCCCTGTGATAAAAAGGCGATTCCGTCTGCTGTACAAAAATCCCGTCCTCTTTCAGCGCGCCGTAAATATCCTTATAAAACTCATGAGTAAAAAGCAGTTCTCCAGGTCCTACCGGATCTGAACAATCAACGACGATTACGTCATACGCTTCCTTTGATTCTTTCATATGCTCCAGTCCGTCGCAGATTTTCTGTTCAACGACGGGGCTGTCCCAAATCATGTAATTCCATTCGGGCAGGTAGGTTTTACAAGCTTCAATCACTCTGCCATCAATGTCTACCCAATCTACTTTTTCCACGCTCTTGTGTTTAAGGATTTCTCTGACGCTACCGCCGTCGCCCCCTCCGATCACAAGAACCTTTTTCGGCGCCGGATGCGCCAGCATCGGTACATGGACGATCATTTCATGGTAGATAAATTCATCAAAAGTAGTTGTTTGAATAACTCCGTCCAAAACCATCATTTTGCCGAAGTACTCCGTTTCCATAATATCAATTTGCTGAAAATCAGTCTTTTCCGAATAAATCGTCCTCTTTACTCTGCAAGTAAAATTTATATCTTCATTTTGTTGTTCCGTAATCCATAATTCCATCTTTCGTCCTCCGTAAATCCGTTTCCGTTATTGTCTGCGTTCCCATCTATCTTATACTTTGCATTTCAGTCCTGTGTTACAAGAGCATAACGGTCTTGACATTTTCTGAAAAGCTTCCAGATTTTCGGTTATACAGCGGACTTAATATTATCATTAATATATCATTCCCGCAAGTGTATCCATGATTTCCCAGGGATCAGCCGACAATTGCGGAAATCACCGTCATATCATCTTTTTCTTTGATTCCGTAACGTTCAACGGCCCTGTTAATAATCAGATCGGACATGGTTTGCGGATCTTTTGAACGGATATTGGCAATCGTCTCACGAATCCAGTCCATTTGGCAATCATCTCTGTCCGCTTCTGTGATGCCGTCTGAAACGATAATGATCTCGTCTCCTTTACGCACTTGTATTTCCACATGGCTGATCCTGATGCCGTCAACAATACCCATAGGCAGCGCAGAAACCTTAATGGTTTCAACCTGATCTCCTCTTTTTACAAAGGTTGCCGCAGCACCAATCTTAAAAAGCTTTAATTTTCCCGTATATTTATTAAACAATCCGAGATCAACTGTTGAAAAAATCTCTTCCGTTGATTTAAAAAGCAAGAGAGAGTTTATCGTCTTTAATGCCAATTCCACATCGAAACCCGCTTTCATCAGGTTATATAGCGAAGTTATGGTCAGTGCGCTTTCTCTTGATGCGCTTTCTCCTTTTCCCATTCCATCGCTCAGCGCTATCATGTAATCTCCGTCCTTAAGGTCCGCGCAGATATAGCTGTCTCCTGAAATATTCCTTTCCTTTGCATAGCCGGAAACGCCAACCCGAACACCGTATTTTTCCTTCGCAGCCAAAATGCTGTCTCCGTCGTTATTCAGTGATTCCATCATCGATCTGGTGACCTTTGCCATTCCCCGAAACTGCAGCGAGATGATATTGCTCCTGCTCCTGTTCGTACTGTACAGAGAGGCTAATTTTTCAAATGTTTCTTGATACCTCGCCAAAGTAAGCTGCATTCTTTCTCTGGCGGTCAGCTCCTCGTAGGTGTGATCCTGACGAATTCTTGCGAAAACCAGCTCGATTCTGCCCATCATCCTGCGTGATATTAAAATGAATGCGAATGCGGCAACCAAGGGATCATAAACGGAAATATACAGCTCAGGATAGCCCTTTACCAAACCAAACGCAATGCAGACCGCTGCAAAGCAGACACCTGCCGCAATGCGGTTTAGCCCCTTGAAAAAGCCTGCCGTCATACCAGCGCAAGCAAAAATACCAATAATTGCTGGAGAACCCGAGGTAATCAGCATTGAAATAATACCGGAAACAGTTCCTGACATGGCACCTTCCATAAGTCCCAGCTTATACCCGATGATAAGAGTAATGAACAATGCTCCAAAATAGACCGGTGAGAAAACAACGATTGTTTCTAATCCGATACCTCCCAGCATCAGCACGAAAACAGCTGTTGAAGAGATAATCCCTTCCGCTGCAGTGCAGGTCTTCTTTTTTCCTTTATCGAGCAAGCCATAAAATCTATGGAAGATGTATACGAATACCAGAATCAGAATTGCTTCAGCCATCATCATAAAAATATCAAAGATGAAGATCATCTGAGAAGTAAAATAATAAATAGATTTTGTCAGCACCATGACTCCGGCAGCAGAAAATGCTTTTACCACAATGCCCGTTTTGAGTTTACCAGTTATAAAAAAGATCAAACCGCAGAAGACAATTGCCAGAGCGTCCCCCCATATATCATAGCCTGTCCCATAGTTTGTAAGCAGTCCTCCAAGAATCAGGGGCAGGGTATAAATGTTCGCTTTGCTTTTATGCATCAAAACCGTGATCAGCGCGATTCCACAGGGAAATACGGCATAAAAAAGGGCGGCTCTTCCCAATAAAAAAGAGCTGATGATAATAACCGCAATACCGGCGTATTGACCTGCTCCCGCCCATAAGGCCTCTGTTGGCTTTTTGGAAAATTTGCCCAATATCGAATTTCTCACATTCTCTAATAACAATTCCATCACAATCACCCCTTTTTTTCAGTATAATTCGTTTTGAAGGGTAACTTTGTAATAACTTGTAGCGAAGTGATTGAAATTTCAGCTAATTAGCCGCTTTTTTCCACAAAAAAAACCCCTGTTCATCCAAAACAGGGGCATCTTCTGTCAAATAGTGGATAATCGCTCCGATTCTTACTTGTTTCAAGGCTTCAATGATCTCTCCATGCTTTCAAGTCGATGGTAAGCCTGCCGCCCTCCCAAAGAAAAATTGTTTTATGTGAAGACCTCTCCAGTCCACCCTTCTGATACGAAATCAGATTATTTCTGCGCCACACAGAAAGGATCACGCCTACGAGTGCCATGCAGACAACATACCCTGTACCGCCATAGGACACAAAGGGCATATTGAGTCCTGTAACGGGGAACAAATTGAAGTTCATTAAAATATTACTTAGGAATTGGGCGGATAACATGGTGCAGGCAGACAGAGAGAGGTAGAACCCATAGCCATCTTTTACCCTGTTTACGGTCATAAACATTCTGACAATAAAAACGCCAATGAGTACCATCAGTATAATCCCAACGGCCCAGCCGAGTGTCGCGATCACATTGATGAGAATATATTCCTCTGTGATATTAGGCATCATATCAAAGCCCTGGCCCTGGTATGTGGCATTGGTTTTGCCGAGCCAGTTTGAAAGAGAAAGCCATGCATTAGCCATGTGCTGATAATAATGACCTCCTGAAGGCTTTATTTCCCCTCCCGGAAGATAAATCATAAAACGTTCCAGGATATAGGGGTTTGATATAATATGATATGCCAGCCATACCACCGGAACAATCCCGCATACAGATAACAGGAGGAACTGGATTTTTCTGTTTTCGCCAAAATGGGTCCTCGCTACAGAAGTGATCATCAAAGCGGCATATGTGACCGTGACGATAAAAGCTTCGGCCATGCTGGGAATCTGTAAAAGCATAATTACAGAAAAAGCGCCTGGAATAATGAGCTTTATCATACCGCCAATGCCTTTGCCCCGGTATTGATCTAAAAGCCCTGCGAAGGCAACGATAAACAATATGCCTGCAAGCTCCGGCACTGAAACGGTATAACCACCGCCAATGTACAGCCATCTTTTTACACCGTTCATCTGTATTCCTGCTGCCATCGTAATCAGGATCAGCAAAACTCCCGAAAGGTAAATGAACCCCCACATCTTTTTAAACCATGTATAGTTGAAAAAATAGAAAACCGCCATGGTACCGATGCTGACCAATTGGAATACGATATATCTTGAAAAATGAATTGTCGGACCATTGGCAGAGCTGCTGCCTGCAAAAAGAACAATCCCGCCGATTACGGTGATGAGCGCCGTCAAAATCAAAAGGGACCACTCTGTCTGCGTTTTATGCTGGCGATTTAGCTTCACTCCTATTTCTTCTGAGTTTCCCATTCTTGAAATTGCTCGTTCCAGTGCCTTTTCCTCATCATATCCGTTTTGTATATTCTCTTCCTTTAAATCGTTTATATGTTCTCCCAGTTCCTCCCGGATGTCACCATGTACTTCCTTACGCTTTATATAAGAGCAAACCTCATCTAAAAATTCCATTATCCTTTTATGCATGGCAGCTACCTCCAAGGACAGAATTGACCGCTTTTGTATAGGCTCTCCACTCCGATTTTTTGTTTTCCAAAAGTGTTTTTCCGGCTTCAGTAATTTTATAATATTTTCTGCGCTTTCCATTATCGGCGTCAAACCAGTAAGATTCAATTGCCTTTTCATTTTCAAGCCCGTGAAGCATCGGGTAAAGGGTTCCCTCTTTCAGTTCAAAAACATTGCTCGATAGAATTTTCAGTTCGTTGGCAATTTGATAACCGTACATATCTTCGCGGTCCAAAAGAGAAAGGATCAGAATCGATGTACTGCCTTTCATAAGATTTTTGTTTATTTTCACAGCATACCTCTCTATACATAGAAAAACTTTATAAGTAGATTTCCTATGTATCATTATAATTCGTCAGAAGGCTTACGTCAATATCTTTATAAGAAAACGAAATCAATAAAAAACAGAGCGGAATGTTCAAAGAATACGCCCTTGCGCGCTCTCTGAAACCCCGTTCTGTTAAAGATTCTGCTTAGTAAAGATTTTCTTTATGTTTTAATCAATGGAATAAAACTTCTTTGCATTATTGCATGTAATCTGTGCAGTTTCCTCATAGGTCAGCCCCTTGATTTGAGCAACCTTTCTTGCTGTATACTCAACCAGATCCGGTCTGTTCTGCTTTCCCCGAAAGGGTTCCGGCGTCAGATACGGCGAATCTGTTTCAACAAGCAGGTGCTCGATCGGAATCTCCTCGACCACCTCGATACTCTTTCTCGCATTTTTAAATGTGACGGGTCCTGCGATAGAAATGGTTGCACCCAGCTTGACATATTGTGTTGCCAGTTCCTTGCTTCCGGAAAAGCAATGAAGCAGAACTTTGGCATCACCCAGCTTTTCCGTTCTGCTTTTGCTGAAAGCGCCCTCTTCCTTTAAAATCCTCATCACATCATCATTGGCGTCTCTATCATGGATTACAATGGGCATGTATAACTCCAGTGCCAGTTGAATCTGGCGGCGGAACCAATACTGCTGCACCTCTTTATCAGAATGATTGTAGTAATAATCAAGTCCGATTTCTCCAATCGCCACAACCTTTGGTTTTTGGGCCAGGCCGCGAAACATGGTCAACGTCATTTCATCCATGGTTTTCGTATCATGGGGATGACAGCCCACCACGGCATAGCACCAGGGATATTTTGCAGCATGTTCTACCGCCTGAACTGAACTTGCCAGATCATATCCGACATCCATCACGTAGCTCAGGTCGGAAGCTTCGATTGCTTTTATGACATCTTCCCTGTTATCTTCGTAGTTTTCACTATTTATATGCGCATGCGAATCAAATAACATTTTTCTATCCCCTCTTGCCGGTATTTAACCCGCGCCATCAATGAATGAAAATTTCGGAAACAATATATGGCACGGGCGCTATGGAGTGTGTATTCTCAGAGAAAACCGTGAAACCGATTCTTATCCCCTCAAGGCGCCTGCCGGGTGTGTCCCCTTAGAAACCGCCGTTTTTATATGCTTCGCACAAAAACGGTAATAGGTTTCACGGTTTTCTTCGGGGATACATCCGTCGCGGCGCTATAACCAGTCAATTAATAGTGTGAACGGCATGAAAGTGAAACAGGAAAGCTTTGAGCGCTTTTGAATTATTATCTTCCGAATCGAGCAAGATTTTTAGCTGGTATTAATAATGTGATTGCTTCACATTTTAATACCCTAAAAATCGTGAGGTAAGGATTTGATAATAGCAAAAGCACGAAGGCTTTCCGTTTTACTTTTTGCCGGTTAGTTTACGGAATTTCCATCATTGGCTCCGGTGGTCACAAATTCCAGCTTTTCTCCGTTATCTGCAAAGAGAATCATTCCCTTAGACTCCTCGCCTCGCAGTTTGATGGGTTTCAGATTGGCCACAACGATAACCTTTTTGCCCTTCATCTCTTCGGGAGTAAAAAATTTAGCTACGCCGGAAACGATCTGCCTTGTATCGGTTCCGATTTTAACCTGGGACACCAGCAATTTATCTGCCTTCGGATGCTTTTTACAGTCCAGGATCTCTCCCACCTTCAGATCGATCTTCTCAAAATCATCGATGGTGATTTCCGGTTTAAATTCCGTCGGCAGCACTTCCGGCTCTTCTGGTGCTTCCTTCATCGCCTCAAGAGCTTCCAGTTCCTTTTCTATATCGAGACGCGGGAAAATCGCATCGCCTTTCTTCACTTTTTCTCCACCCATCATATCGAACGTGAAAGCATCTTCCCATAGCACATCGGCATACCAGATGCCCAGCTGCTTTCGAATCTCCTTGGAGGTGGTGTGCATGAACGGATAGATGAGCACCGATACAATACGGATTGCCTCGGCCAGATTGTGCAGCACAGTATCCAGGCGGTCCTTTGAGGCCTCGTCCTTCGCAAGAACCCAAGGCATCGTTTCGTCGATATATTTATTGGTTCTTCTGATTACGATCCAGATTTCCTCAAGCGCCTGACTAAAGCTGAAGCGGTCCATGTAATCTTCTACCTTTTTCGCCGCACCTAATGCAACAGCTTTCAGATCAGCATCAAACTCTCCCTCAACCTTTGTAAGAGGTAATGTGCCGCCGTTATATTTTTCGATCATGGCAACGGTTCTGCTGACAAGGTTTCCAAGGTCATTTGCAAGATCAAAGTTCATTCGGTTGAGCATCACTTCGTTAGTGTACAGCCCGTCCTGGCCAAAGGTGTATTCTCTCAAAAGAAAATACTTCAGCGCATCGACACCGTACCGCTCAATCAGCTTAACTGGATCGACGATGTTTCCTCTCGACTTCGACATCTTGCCGCCTTCCAAAAGAATCCAGCCATGTCCCAGTACCTTTTTGGGAAGCGGAACTTCCAGTGACATCAGCATAGCAGGCCAGATGATTGAATGGAACCGAACGATTTCCTTGCCTACAAGATGTACATCGCAGGGCCAGTACTTTTCAAACTTTTCCGGCTCATCGGGATAGCCCAGGGCGGTAATATAGTTTGACAGGGCGTCCAGCCAGACGTAAATCACGTGCTTCTCATCAATAGGAACGGGAATTCCCCAGCTGAAAGAGGATCTTGAAATGCACAGGTCCTCCAAGCCTTGCTTTGCAAAACTCAGCATTTCGTTTCTTCTGGTATCCGGCTGTAAAAACTCTGGATGATTCTCAAATAAATCAATCAGCCTGTCCTGATATTTTGATAATTTAAAAAAATATGCCGATTCCTTAGCCTTTTCAACGGGTCTTCCGCAGTCCGGACACTTTCCGTCAACGGTTTGCGTTTCCGTCCAAAAGGCTTCACAGGGAGTACAGTACCAGCCTTCATATTCCCCTTTGTAAATATCGCCCTTCTCATACATTTTCATAAATATATCCTGCACCCTTTTTACATGGCGAGGCTCCGTCGTACGGATAAAATCGTCATAGGAGATTTCCATGGTCTTCCAGAGTTCTTTGATCCCTTCAACGATTTCGTCAACATGCTGCTGCGGAGAAATACCCTTTGCATCAGCCACCTTCTGAATTTTCTGTCCATGCTCGTCGGTTCCTGTCAGAAACATAACGTCATAACCGGCCAGTCTCTTAAAACGCGCCATTGCATCTGCCATTACGGTACAGTAAGTATGCCCGATATGCAGATTCGAGCTTGGATAATAGATTGGTGTCGAAATGTAATAGGTTTGTTTTGTCATTTTTATCTCATCCTTTCGTGCCCCGGGTCTACTAGCTCTCCCAATTTGTGCAACAAATTGTCGGCGAACTTATGCAAGCAAATTACGAATCACTGCATGTCTAGTGAATTCGTAGATTTGTACTGCTAATGAGATCCGGCGGCGAATCAGCATCGGTCAAAGCCGATGCCGTCGTATTAGTATAGCATAATTTCTATCTATGTAAAATATCTTCTCCCATTTTCTGGTCCGTATTCCCGCCTTGTGTGTCAGCGACCTTCATTTGTCTTGATCCGGATTCTGAACAGACCCCCAAAGGGGCCAAAAGACCAGAGCGCCGGGGAAAAAAAGACCAGAGCGCCGAAAAAATCCGGCGCTCTAAGCCAATACGGTTTCATCATCTTCTTAAAAGTTACTTGAAATCGACTTTGATATCTCCCACCTCTGCGTTGACCTTCAAATTATTATTAGCGCCATTCGCGACGGATGTGCTGTTGGACACTTCATTTCCATCAACGGTTACCATACCCAAACTCGCTTTAAGTTCATAATCGTATTGATCTTTTGCATTTTCCAGGGAAACGTTCACCTCTCCCATACTGCAGTCAACCTCCGTTTTACCCAGCAGTTTGCCGCTCAGTTCGATATCGCCGCTTTGATTATCCACAATCAAACTGCCTGTGCTGAGCTTTTCTGCCTTAAACTTCCCCAGTTCCAGGCTGAACACTCCGCTTTCCACCGTTACATCGGCTACCGTCACATCACCGGAATCAGCATCGATTTCTAAAGTTTTCAATTTTCCTATTTCCAGTGAAGTCTCACCGAGATTATTTCTCACCGTCATATCACTTGCTTGAATATTTGTCATGAGACAAGTGCCACAGTCTAATTCCACCTTGATATTGTCTGCTGATATTGCATCCAGTTCCAGTTTTCCTAAATTCAAATAGAATTCTGCTGAATCAGCATTCAGCTCATGAAAAGACAAATCTGAGGCGTCTCCTTTTATTACCACTTTTTTCAATTGAGCGGATTTTGGATAGTAAATTTTAACGACAAGTTTATCGCTGTTATTGATTACCCCGGAAAAGTTGAACCCGATACTGATTGCACTCTTATCTTTGACAATCAACGTATCATTTTCTATTTTATATTCCGGTTTCCCAATTTCTGTATCGTATACAGCTTCAATAGCGTACTTGTCAGAAGGGATCAGCTCCACCGGATAGCTGCTCAGGTCTGTACTGATGCTGCTGAACCCTTCAAACTCCTCTGATAACACTTCCGGCTGCCCGTTCCTGTTTTCACCGCCCCCAACGCTGATGCCATCTTTGCCGATATAGATCGGATGATTCCCCCCAAACAACCAGCCAACTGCTGTCAAAACCAGTCCGACTCCCAGAATTACGGCACCAGCGATTAAAATATTCTTCCATTTTTTATCCATTTATATCATCCCCTCTTGATTTATTTAACTTTCTATTTATGCTCTTTGCGATTGCACCAAATATTCCTCTTGCGGCCGTTGCGATGAGAACTCCTGCCAATATCGCAATCCCCAGTGCAACCAGCCCTATGCCAACATTAAACAGCGCCGTCGGAAAACTTGTAGCAATCACTGCGATTCCCGCTACCAGAAGCAGAATCCCTCCAAAGAAAAGCGCTACAATTCCTATGATCAATGCAGCAAGAATGCAGATGATTGTCAGGATCAGCGCAATTGCCAGGGCAGCGGCTCCAATTGCAAGCGGCAATGCAATCGGTGCTGCGAAGATTGCCAAAATGACCATCCATACTGCGGAAATTCCTTTTTTTACCGATGGTTTCTTTTCCTCGCCAAGATGTTTGATAGCAGAATCAGCTTTTATCCGCGCCGCAAGCTGATAGGGTGAGCCAAGCTCTGCTATTACTTTTTGTTCATTTTCTTCACCGGCATCGTCAAAGTACTCATTATAATAATCCAAAGCTGCCTGCCGCTCTTCAGCGGTAACTCGGGAAAGCCCCTGTTCGAGCCTTTTAAAAAAGTCTGATCTATTCATTGTCATCCCCTCCACATAACAGTTTATCGACTTGCGTCTTGTATAAAATCCAATCCTTTTTAAACCCTTCGTATTTTTTTCTGCCAGACTCCGTTATGGCGTAATATCGCCTGTTTCTTCCCTGAAACGGCTGGTCGTACGTTGCCAAATATCCGTCCTTTTGCAGCCGTCTCAAAACCGGATACAGGGTAGACTCCGAAATGTCAGTGACATCTCTCATGGTCTGGGTCAGAACATAACCATAAGTGTCTCCTCTTGAAAGCACCGCCAGTACACAAGCATCCAGCAATGTTGATCCCACCTGAAACCCCATTCGTTACCTCCTTATAAATTTGCTTATATTAAACTGTCACCAATATTGTTTCTTTACCAATACTATACGTCGTATAATATTATTTGTCAACAAATATTTTATTTTCGGCTTGTATGTATTTTTAGGCCTCTAACTCTTTCAGATTGATCCACAATTATTCCAAAAAAAAAGATCGGACAAATCCGATCTTGATCTCTTTTATTCTACTTATTTTTTTTCAGGTATTGTTCTGCCTTATCCCTTACGGTTAATGCTGCTTCTCTGATGGTGAGCCCGTCCATATCAACCTCTAGATGTGCATATTTCTCATAAAGCGGTGTTCTTTCGTCATAAATGTCACTTAGTGTTTGTCCTTTTCTCATTGAAATTCCTCTCTCGGCAAGATCACCCAAACGGTTTTCGATTGCCGGAAGAGGAAGCCTCAGATAAACAACAACGCCTAGTTTCCTGAAGTGCTCCATCGCCTCTTTTCCGTAGACTACGCTGCCTCCGGTTGCAATAACTGTTTTTTCAGCATCAATACCGCTGTTGATTTCATTTTCAATCCGATTAAACCGATCAGGCCCATCTTCCTCAAGAATCCTGCTCAGCAGTCTGCCGTCTTTTTCCTGAATCAATAGATCGGAGTCAATAAACTGGTAGCCCATTACTTTTGCAAGAATGACTCCCACTGTACTTTTGCCACTCGCCGGCATTCCTATCAAAATAATATTATTCATTTAAGCCTCCTCTTACGTTAGATAAAGCAGCAACCAATGTCTAAGCTGCCTCTGAATCGCTACGCCTCCAGTACTTTCGTAATGAAAACATCGACGATCTGATGATCAAATTGAACGCCTGAATTCCTGACAAGTTCCTCTTTTGCCTGTTGCCTGGTCATAGGCTTTCTGAAAATACTCCCGTTAACCATGGTTTCATATGCCTCTACAACAGCGGTAATCCTCGCGGTTATAGGAATCTCGTCGCCCTTCAAATTTCTCGGATATCCTGTCCCATCAAACCACTCATGGTGGGATAGCACCGCTTCAGCAACATGAACATATTCATCTGCCGATCTCAGGATTTGATAACCGATTTCCGGATGCCTCTTGATCTCAAGCCAATCCGAATAATCCAATCTTTCGGTTTTGTTCAGTATTTCCGTCTGAATTCCGATCTTTCCTATATCGTGCATTCTGCCAAGCAGTCTCAAATCTTCCAGAATATCCTGATTCAACCCCATTGCTTTTCCTATATCTTCACACCATTTTCCAACGTTTTCAGAATGGCGGAGCTCATGCGCATTGCTCCCATACAATTTGTTCTTTGCAAGCTGAATCGTCTCGTTCTTCATCAGCGCGCTTTCAAAAAGCTTTTGATGATACATCCGATCTTCCGCCTGCATAAACAGAGCATCAATATGATCCGACAATTCTTGCTTAACGGCCCAGCCAAAAGATACAGACAGCAGCGAATGACCAGTATTCTGCGCCCTTATGGCCGTTTTGATCCTTGTGATGATCGTTTCTGCTCCCGCTTCATTCGTCTTTGGCAGAAGCAGTACAAATTCATCACCGCCTATCCTCGCGGCAATATCTTCCGATCTCAGCCCCTGTTCCAAAATATCTGTAAACCGCTTGAGCAACTCGTCTCCGGCAATATGTCCGAAAGCATCGTTCGTAAGCTTTAAACCGTTAATATCCGCCAGTACCAGCGTTAAGGGCAGGTTTCTCTGAAAGTTCATCCTGCGAAGTTCTTCTTCGTAAAACCGCCTGTTATAGATACCCGTAAGCTGATCATGGTAACTAAGGTACAGAACTTCTCTCTCGACCCTCTTTCGTTCTTCAATATTTCGGCTAGCTCCAACGACTTCAATTTCACCGTCTGAATTGTAGCGGTATTTGGTAGAAGCCTCAACCCAAATCACTTCTCCATCCTTGCATTTTTGACGCATTTCTATGATATAAGATTTCTGACTATCCGTATCCAGTAAAAATTCCTGAAGATTTCGCTCAATCAATTCTCTTACCAGTAGTAAAGATGCCTCTGTCATCTGCTCAGATGGTTTCAAAACAAGCACCTCCTCCGAAGTGAACCCTGTCAAATAGTAGATGGAAGGGCTGACATAGGTATACTTGTCCAAATTCCAATTATAAACCCATATAACATCAGAGGTAAATTCTGTAAGAAGCCTGTATTTTTCTTCACTAATTTTCAAAGCTGATTCAATACTTTTTCTTTCGGAGATATCAATCTGCGCTGATAGAATACAGGTTTCATTCAGATACTGTATCTTAATGCCGTTTCCGATTGCCCAGAATTCTTTGCCCGTCGATGTCTTTAAGTGCATCTCGACATCATTCACGGCTCCACATTGATTGATCAACTTGATCCAGTTGTCCATTTTCTCAGCATCAACCCAGTAGTCCGATATCACTTTCCTTCCAATATGCTCCTCATCCGCTTCATAAAGGTCAAGGAACTTTGAGTTTGCATACAACACAACCCCTTCCGGATTGATAATATACAGAGAAACAGGAAGGCTCTCAATAATCCGCTGAAACTGTATACTGTTTTCCAGCTTCAAGGCATCTGCAATATCCTTATTATATTGATTAAGGTCGTTATGATTATTGCCTCTCATTCAAAATTCCTCAAGTCATCCGCAGTATTAAAATACTCAGCAGTACGATAAGTCAGCATTTGGAATTATTATAACACGATTTACTTTAATTACAACGTATGTTTCTTTATCAAAAAAGCTCCCCTGAAGGAAGCTCTTTCAATTTAAAACTTATTAATATGCTTTTTCAGGATCAAATTTCTCCGCCCAGGCTTCTTCCATTCTCTTCAAACGATCCTTGAAACCCATGTTGCTCTCTTCTTCCTTCTTTTCCGTCTCTTCCAAAATTTCCAAAGCAAATGCGCCGGACCCTACTTCCTTATGGTCCTTCTGCATCTTCTGATGCAAACAGGTATTCATCCGCATTGCAAAGTTGAAGCGGTTTTGAAAAGATTGAAGATCGATTTCCGCTTTAATCATATATCTGCCGTTTACGGTATTTGTTACCTTGTAAACCCCTCCTGTTGTTTTTCTTTGTTTATATTCATTTACAATTTCTCTTTTTCTTTCTTTATCCATTCCCACTTTCTTTTCCTCCTCAGTATCCCAGATCCTTCAGTAGCTGCGACAGTACTGCAAATCGCTCTCCCAAAAGCTCACTGTCATCCGCCAGCGCCTGACGAACAGTTTTAATATCTTCATCGATCATATCGTTTTCTGTGCATACTTTTACCGTCATTGCATCGCCCTGAAGCCCGACACGTTTTATTACCGGATCTTCCGGATCGTATAACTTCTCATAACGGTATGCCTCTCTGAAGTACTTTTCGGACTCACAGATGAAGATTGCCATATCCAGAACACGGTGAACCGGCATTTCTTCCGACTGTCTCGACCACTTTTCACCGGTATATCTCCATACCTTCGCTGAGATATCCAGCTTTCCTCTGTCATTCCACTGAGCAAGGCCAAGGGATAGTCCCTGGACATCCGTTTTGTAAGCATATCTTCCGTCAACATTTCCATAGTCTTCTCCAACGATGACAGGCTTGTGCTTTAATGTTGTAGGTATCTTCATTTATTATTCCCTCCAATATTTTGATCCGTTAGGCAAGCGTTTCAATAGCCCGCTATCAATCAATTCTCTTCTCAAAACAAAATAATCACCGAAGGTATGCCATTGATCAATCAGGGTATTCACCTGCGCCTCACTGTAATTTCTGCCCGCTTCAAACTTAGAGGCGAGATATACTAATACGTAGCGTTTATGGCTCTCCTTTATCGGCACCTGCTTAATTTGTTCTCCTTCTAAGAATCTTAGCACAATACCGTTTACTATGTCATAATTTTTTGACCGGTTTACGATAAAATCAATCATAGCTTCAGTTTGATCAAGCTTCATCAGCTCGCAAACCGCTGAATTCCTATAAAAGTCAGTGGCCAGTCTGCGGTTGTCTGCCTCGGAGTATTCCTTCCAGCCTGAA
The DNA here is from genome assembly GCA_963676445.1 of Anaerovoracaceae bacterium. GTDB lineage: Bacteria > Bacillota > Clostridia > Peptostreptococcales > Anaerovoracaceae > Anoxybacterium. The sequence goes on along the minus strand of OY781100.1, from coordinate 3,423,718 downwards.
TGCAGTTCTTTTATATCCAGCACCATTGCAGTACTTTCCGGTGAATAATCAAACTGTTCCGGCTCAATTGCAATGGGCTCCTGTGAATTTCCGTACCTCAGGTAAAGTTTGTGGTCTGCCATATCGTAAACGTGACTCCAGACCGTATTCTCCGCCTTTAATTGCTCAAGGTGGTCCCAGGCGTCTTCAACTGTTTCCAGCTTTAAAAGACACTCTTTAGGATAATATTCTGTATTATCTACAACCAAAGCATCAGTGAGACTCCGTATGCTGACCAGTTTTTTCTTTGATCGGAATTCTACGACTGCTTTATTTCCTTCGGCATCGAACAAAACGTAATGGACTGGCCAGGAGGATGATTCAACTGCAGCCCGTTCCATGGCACCCAAAGCCTCGTTGACGGAGCTGCAGGTATCCAAAAGATACTGTGCCATTTCCAGACTGCTCAGCGCTGACTTCCCTTCTGTCTCCGGGTATGCAGAAGATCGAAGCGTCGCTTGCTCCACTACCAGCCCTTTTTCATTCATGCCGCAAACAGGCAATTCTCTCCCAGATTGAGAAAAAGTGATGCTGCCATAACAGGATACCCATTCCAGCGACTGCTCCGGCGGAAAAACCGCTGATGATTTGATCTGTCCTCTTTTATTGGTAAACAGCATTCCCAAATCCACGATGCTGTCATAATTTTTCCCAATCAGCTTATTTTTCGCAATGATCGTACACATGAGTGTTGCCTCCTTTGTTTAAAATTTTATTTACTAAATTACTAAATTACTAATTAACTACATACGCAGTATATTCGATTTAAATTCCTTTGTCAACAACAAAAATCTTTATGCTAGCAAAAAAAAAATCCGCATTCTTAGCATATTTCAATTGAGCTAAGGATGCGGTTATATAGAAAATCCGGACACGCTCCCATGATTCGGGTTCTGGCATCCGAATCTCGGCTTGCAGCAAGCGGAAGCATGCCCGGGGGAGAGGCGTTAACAGAGTGCGTTGGCAAGATCCTCAATCAGATCGTCGATGTGCTCCGTGCCGATGGACAGACGAATGGTGTTCGGCTTAATTCCGGCATCCAGGAGCTCCTTCTCATTCATTTGAGAATGCGTCGTACTTGCCGGATGAATGACCAAAGATTTTACATCGGCAACATTGGCAAGAAGAGAAAATATCTCCAGCTTGTTAATAAAGGCTTTTGCTTCTTCAGCGCCGCCCTTGATTTCAAATGTAAAGATTGTACCGCCGCCACCCGGGAAATAGCGGTCATAAAGTTCTTTCTCCGTTCCAGTTGTCACAGATGGGTGGTTTACACGCTCCACCTTCTCATGATTTTTCAGAAAGTCGACTACTTTCAATGTATTGAAAACATGACGTTCCAATCTAAGAGACAGCGTTTCCAAGCCCTGCAGGAATAGAAATGAATGAAAGGGGCTGAGTGAGGCTCCCGTATCTCTCAGCAACGTTACCCTTGCTTTAACAATATAGGAAGCGGCACCGACAGCCTCGGTGAATCTAACACCATGATAGCTTGGGTCGGGTTCCGTCAAATAAGGAAATTTACCGGATGCCGCCCAGTCAAATTTACCGGAGTCCACGATAACTCCTCCAATAGAAGTTCCGTGACCCCCTATAAACTTGGTGGCTGAGTGGACGACGATATCGGCGCCGTAATCAATGGGCCTTAGAAGATATGGTGTGGCAAACGTATTGTCTACAATGAGGGGAATTCCCGCTTGATGCGCAACCTCAGCCACCGCTTCTATATCAATGACATTGGAATTGGGATTTCCAAGACTTTCAACAAAAATCAACTTCGTATTTTCCTGAATTGCATTTTCAAATCCGTTCTTCTCCAACGGGTCTACAAAAGTGGTTGAAATTCCGAAATCGGCTAATGTATGTGCAAATAAATTATAAGTACCGCCATAGATTGTTTTTGCAGCCACAATATGATCGCCGGAGTGAGCGATGTTCTGTACCGAATACGTAATTGCAGCAGCACCGGATGCGGTGGCCAATGCGCCGATTCCGCCTTCCAGTGCAGTAATGCGCTGTTCAAAAACGTCTGTGGTTGGATTCATGATTCTAGTATAGATATTTCCAGCCTCTGTCAGTCCGAATCTCCCTTCTGCCTGAGCTGAATTTTCAAAAACGTAGGATGCGCTCTGATAGATGGGAACGGCTCTCGCCCCTGTCACCGGATCAGGATTTTCCTGCCCCGCATGAATTTGCAGCGTTTCAAATCGTAGTTTTCTATTTTTTCTTTCTGACATGGCTTTCATCTCCTCATTATATTATTAGTATTCCCATCAAATTAATATGATTTAAATTTAAAACTATAATATCCTGGATCTTGTTTCTTGTCAATATATTTTTTCTAAAAGAAAAGCATTCCATTTTCAGGAATGCTGATTCATTGATATCCTACTTTTCAAATGTAGTTTCAATTGGAAGGTACGGCATCCGGTCATATGATATAAACCGGCTCAGCCTTCTCCTGGTATCGCGCAACAAGATCTGCCAGAGTGATGTTATCAACGACATCCTCCACAGCCTTCTGAATCCGAGACCATACCTCCTGTGTAACGCAACGTGAAGTTTTGTCACAAACCTCTTCATCTTCGGCGCAGCTAACCGGAGCCAAGCTTCCCTCCATCTGACGCAGAATCATACCGACAGTATACTCGGAAGGCGATTTCGCCAGCATATATCCGCCCTGAGCACCCCGGACACTCTTTACGTATCCGGCTCTATTCAGCTGGGTTATGATCTGCTCTAAATACTTCTCAGAGATATCCTGCCGCGCGGCTATATTCTTAATTGAAATATATTCACCGGTATAATTAACTGCTAAATCCAGCATGAGACGAAGCGCATATCTCCCCTTTGTTGAGATTTTCATTTTACCACCACCGTAATTTTATTTCGTATAATAATAACATACCCATATGCTACAATAGGAAAACTATGAATTCAATACTTTTCTTTCAATTCGATCTTACTTTTCTGTAAGCCAAATTAATTTTGGTTCCAGTATTCCAGAATCGTGCCGTCCATATCAATAGGTTCTGAATCTTTCATGGCCTCATAGATTTCCGGTTTTAAAATGTCCTTCAATTCCTCCGCCTTAAAGGGAAAAAACTGAATCCCGCCTGCATAAGGTGCAATTTCGTATAACTGAAAAAATACGACCAGATAGTTCCCATTAATTAAAAAAGAATAATCATTATGATATTGTTCTACGGTCTCTACTACACTCGGAAAATATAGATCAGGATTTTCCTGTATCTTGCTGATGATTTGATCTGTCACCAATGCCGCAGACGCATTTCCATCCCGGAGGAGATCGCCAAAGCGATAAATTTCATTAGTATTGGTGTTAAAAGTGTAAGGCTCAATCCAGTAAAGGCCGTGAGCCCCGCCTGAATAATTATCCATCATAAGCCAGAGGGAAACCAGTTCTCCGCTCTTCGAATACAGATATCCTGAATGAAGTCCCGCAAGCTGTGATCCATCATCCTCCATAAGGGATGCTGCATCCTCAATTTCTTTTCTGGCTTTCGAAATACTTTCATCAATCATCGTGTTAATAGTCTCGGCTACGTCAAAGCCCGAAAGAACCGGAATCTGAAGATCAATATCCAAATGATCGGTCCTTTCCTCAATGCGCTTGTCCTCAATACCGAAACTGCTTGATACAGGCTGTCCGTTTGCTGCGCAGCCCAAAAACCCACTCAGAATCAAAACCGGCAGTATTGCAGCAGAAATCCCCCTTATTACTCTATTCATTTTCATTCCCCCTTTTTCCTTGGTTTATTATACCGCATCCGTAAATAATTTACGACTGTAAAAAATTTACTTTCGCGTATTTCCCCCGGATAAAAGTTGACATGATTGAAAAACGCACCTTATAATCATTATAGAATGAGAAGGAAGTGAATTTATGTCTACGAAAGTTAATGTATTAAAAGCATTAGAAGAGAATAAGGGTGCGACGATATCGGGCGAAGAGCTGGCAGGCCGTTTGAAGCTCTCCAGAGCAGCCATATGGAAAGCGATCCGCGATCTTCGCAGCGAAGGATATCAGATCGACGCCATTACAAATAAAGGATATTGTCTTTCTCAGGACAGTGATATGCTTTCCCCGGAAGGAATTATTCCTCATGTTGCAGACTCTTCCGTGAGCGGCCGTATTCATGTGTTTAAATCACTTGAATCCACCAATTTGACAGCGAAACGCATGGCATTGGAGGGCGCTGCCTCCGGTACGGTCGTGATTGCCGAAGAACAGACAAAAGGCCGGGGACGAATGGGAAGAAGCTTTTACTCGCCCCCCTCCGGAGGAATTTATATGAGCTTCATTCTGAAGCCAAGTTTTGACGCTTCAAAGGCAGTGCTTATCACAACTGCCGCTTCCGTTGCCGTATGCAGAGCAATTGAAACGATTACCGGCATATCCTGCGGGATCAAATGGGTCAATGACGTCTATATGGGAGATAAGAAGGTTTGCGGAATTTTGACAGAAGCGGTCACGGATTTCGAGAGCGGACAGATCGAGCATATCGTGCTGGGAATCGGCATTAATTTCAGTATGGCCTCGGAGCTTTTCCCCCCTGAACTCACAAAAACGGCGGGTTCACTTTATGGCAGCGTTGAAGGCGGGTCGGTTTCAAGAAACAGACTGATCGCCGAAGTGATTAATCAGGTGATGCTCATCAACCAACAGCTTGAATCGAGAGAATTTCTCAGGGAATACAAGGACCGGTCTATCATTTTAGGGAAGGAAATACGAGTTCTTCCCGCAGGCAAACCGGGTGTGGAACGTGATTTCGATGAAGGAACTGCCGCTTTCGCAGCGGATATCGATCATGACGGAGGCCTTGTCGTTCGCTATGAGGATGGCTCCCTCAAAACTCTGACAACAGGGGAAATCAGCATCAGGTTAATTAATTAATTACATTTTAATGAAGCCAGGGACGTCTCTGCTTCTATAGGCGGGGCACATCTCCGCCACTTAAAAGGAGTTTTTATGTATCGACTAATAGTCAGCGATTTGGATGGAACATTGCTACGGGATGATAATACGCTTTCTGATTATACGAAGGCGATCATACATAGAGTTTCAGAACAGGGAATCGATTTTATGCTGGCAACCGGAAGAATCTTCGGAGGTGCCAGAGTCTTTGCAAGAGAGTTGGCACTCAATACGCCAATTCTATCCTGCAACGGTGCTTTGATCAAAGAGGCAGACGGAAAGCTGCTTTACGGAAGACCCATCGAGGCGTTGCCTCTAACCGAGGTATTCAAGCTTTTACTGAATCGCAAGCTCTACTTTCATTTTTACAGCGAGAACAGCTTTTACACGCAAAAATTTTCCGAACACCTCAAAGGCTTTTACGCATTTAATGAGAAGCTTTCCGAGAAGGAGCGCTTTCCAATGGCCGAAGTGGACCCGCTTGAAATGCCGGGAAAAGAAACCATCTACAAAGTTCTGGTGCAGTGCGGAGAAGAAAAGAGCAGCCGCCGGGCTCTCTATGAAGAGTTGCAGGGAATCCCAGGAATTTCTGTAACGAGCTCCTGGTCTGATACCTTCGATATCTGCGCTGACCAGGTCAGCAAAGGGCTGGCGATCGAACAATATGCGGAAACAAAAGGAATCAAACCATCGGAAATCATCTGTTTCGGAGATAACTTCAACGATCTGGAAATGATTCAATACGCAGGTCTTGGCATCGCCATGAGCAACGGCGTAGAAGAACTAAAGAAGGCTGCCGATTACGTTACCATCGGCAACAATGAAGACGGCGTGGCTAAGGCGATTGAGAAGTTTGTGCTGAATGCCGAATGATAACAAAATATTTTTATAGTTAGGAGGAGCTTATCGATTCCAAGTACCACCTAAGCTGCTATTCCAAGTTGCATATAAATTTATGTAAGATAGTAAGGGTAAGGTCTGTAATTTTGGATTTTTACCCTTATCCATGTTTTTCGTAATTTTATACCAGCCGATCCCCAAATCAAATTATAAGCTAGAATGCCTTTATAAGAATTCAGTATCGATTAAATCTTCGTCTGCTCGGAATTAATCTTCTCTAAATAGATTTCATCTGTAATTTCTCCTTGAACTTGATCAGGTTTCATTTCGGGCAAATGATTGTCTTGCAGATATTTAACAACTCTTTCATGGCAAATTTGTTTTAGATACAATTTATAAGCATACTCATCCCAATACTCGTTTTCACTCATGCCATAAGCTTTATAAAGTTCCTTCAAGTATTTTGCTATTGTGTCATCATCAATTTCTGCAAAATATCTTTTATTTTGCTCAACTAATTTTGTTGCATCACTTTTGCAATTGATATTATACTTTTCTGCCAATGTATTTTCTAAAAAACTAATCCTTAATTCATCCCAAGCTTCTGAATAAATTTTTTGACTACCGCTTAGCTGAAGCTTAAGTGCTCCTAATTCCAATTCCTTAGCTGAAATATTTGTATCTTGGATTTTACCAATAGTCCTCATTGCATCAGTTGAAGTATCAGTACTAATTTTTCTGTATATGTTTGCATATTTTAATTCTATCTCATTATTTTTTTTAGTATCCGTAGTTGAATAAGGTTGGATGGATTTAATATCTTCTATACTTTTATTAAAATCATTATCAACATAGTGTCCAGAGCATCCTAGTAAGAAGGTCATTTGTAATGCTAAAAGTACAAATATTAATTTTTTCATATCACAATAACTCCTATAAAAAATTTTTATTTGTAAAACCCCAATTAAATGAGGTTTTACAAATAAATTTGTGCCAATAAGATAGGTTATTAGCTTAAAACGATTTGGGATGTTTCAAAGTAACTATATCGTAAAAGAAAAGAGATATTTATTCTAGTATGGAATCAATATTCTTTTCCAAGTACGCCTTTTCAGTAATCCTGATTGGTTTATTATCTAGCTCAAGGTCATCAATATCGTTATTTCTCTGATACTGGAGAACCTTGAGATGTAACAGATACCTTGAATTTTCTTCAAATTTATAATCTGTCCAATATTCATCTTCAGACATGCCTAGCTCAGAAATAAATTCTTTTATACCATTTCTCAAATCGTCTTCTGCTTGATTATCTACAATATCTCTCTGTTCATTTGTATATTCGACGACTTCGTTTGATGTTACTAATATATTATTCGCCTCTGCAAATTGTTTCTCTGCCTCCATCAGCTGAATACTATTAATAGCGGATTCGTATGGGGCATCATCACCCATTGCTAAAGCCAACTTATATCGAAATTCTAATTCATCGGCAAAAATAGGTTTTCCATTTACATCTCCAATGTACATCTTGTTATTTAACTACTAGGCCCAGTAGTGGCTATATAGTATCATAATATCTATATAATTAACTGATATTGTTGAATTTTAATATAAAATTGTAGATTTTTAATAATTTTATCATATAAATACATTTTATGTAATATTAATACATTCAATCATTAACCATGAAAATATCACTGAAAATATCACCTTAATAGGAACTTTTGATTTAATATGAGATGGAGGCTTATGAGGTGCAGGTTGCCGTATAAGAAAATCAGAGTATCTTCAAATCCGGTTAATCCTTTGGTAAGTGGAGAATACAGCCGGAGTAAAACACCATTCTAAAGGGCATGAATCTGGAGAAAGGCACAACCACCATGGTTGAAAACAAAATCCTCCTGTAATTATTCTATGAATAGAACGGTTTCAGGAGGGGATTTTGTGACACTCTTATTCAAATCTTACATTTTCATTTAAGGTTTTATTTCAAAGTGTTAAATGTTTCACTACGTCATAGTAGTATCTTCTAGCTGTTATGATCCGTTTGGTGAAAGGTCTTCAGATTTCCGATCTTGCTGCTACGCTGTTTCAGAATTCCCTCAACGTCCTCCAGCCGGATTCCTTCGTTTACCATAAGGACCGTTAGATGATACAGAAGATCGCAGATTTCATTTTTCGTGTCTTCCAGTGCAGCTTGTTTTTCTTCACCGCATAGTAAAGCAGCATTTTTCGCAGCGATGATCACTTCGCTGCATTCCTCTCCGCACTTTTTCAGAATCTTATCCAGACCTTTTTCAAAAAGATAGCAGGTATAGGAATTTTCCGTTTGATTTTTCTGACGGTCCAGACAAACGTCATAGAGTTCCTTCAAGGCGCTGTCGGTTTCCACGTTTACGGGACAATCAGACTTCCCTTGTTTTACTTTTGAGTTTTTAGCCGGAACTTCTGAAAAAATTCCTTCCTGATAAAAACAGCTTTCATTTCCCGTGTGACAGGCAGGTCCTGTCTGTTCCACTTCAATCAGCAGGGTATCATCATCACAGTCACCTGTAATGCTGACCACCTTCTGAACATGTCCCGAAGTCGCTCCTTTGTTCCACAACTCGTTTCTGGAACGGCTGAAAAACCAGGTATATCCTGTTTCAATCGTTTTCGCCAGACTCTCTTCATTCATATAGGCCAGCATCAAAACCTTCTTCGAGCCGGCATCCTGTATGATCGCTGGTATCAGCGGAGCTTTCATAAAATATTTCGATAAATCCATTTTTCCCTCTCCAAGTATCTTTGTTCATTTGCTGATGCAGCAGCAAACTGCATCCTGTTTGGCAACCCTGCAATAACTTACAACAGCCGGACGGGCAGACCGTTTTGTTCCATATCCTCTTTTACTTGCCGTACCGTAAGTTCGCCATAGTGGAAGATCGACGCAGCCAGCGCCGCATCTGCTGAAGTTTGACGAAATACCTCCGTAAAATGGGACAGCTGCCCGCAGCCTCCTGATGCGATTACCGGTATATTCACAACACTGCACACGGCATTGAGCATATCAACGTCGAAGCCCTGTTTGGTTCCATCGGCGTCCATGGATGTCAGAAGAATTTCACCAGCGCCCAGGCGCTCCGCTTCTTTTGCCCATTCTATGGCGTCGACTCCGGTATCGATTCTGCCGCCGTTGACAAAAACATTATATTTATTTTCACCCGTCTTTTTTCCGTCGATGGCTACCACAACACACTGGTTTCCAAATCTTGCGGCTGCTTCCGATATAATGGATGGATTTTTAATAGCGGCCGAATTGACCGATACCTTGTCTGCGCCCGCAAGAAGCAGCTCCCTGAAGTCATCGGCACTACGGATGCCCCCACCGACGGTCAGCGGAACGAATACGTTTTTCGCCGTCCTGCGCACCACATCCAACATGGTTCCTCTTCCTTCATGGGTTGCAGTAATATCAAGAAAGACGATCTCATCCGCGCCCTGTTTATCATACTCAATGGCGCATTCCACAGGGTCTCCGACCTCTTTGATTCCTACAAAATTAATTCCCTTAACAACCTTGCCGTCCCGAACGTCAAGGCAGGGTATGATTCTTTTCGCCAGCATAACGATTTCTCCTTGCGCACCTAACCTCATTTGTGAATCAAATGTCTGGTAGGTGCCATACGGGAATTCCCCGGCTGTCTTTTGGCCACAGGCTTGTGTCGGTCAGCCGGAATGGAATTCTTCCGCTCCAATAAAATTTTACTATTCACAGTACTGCACCGCTTCCCGTAGGGAAAGGGTGCCCTTGTAGATGGACTTTCCGCAGATTGCCCCATAAAGACCCATATCTTTTAACGCTACGATATCCTCCATCGTATGGATGCCTCCGCTGGCAACAATCTCACAGCTTACCGCCTCGTTGATGCGGGACAGCTGTTCCAGGTTCGGTCCGGACAGCGTTCCGTCCTTGGAGATATCGGTAAAGATGATATATTTCACACCGACAGCTTCCATACGCTTTGCCAAGTCCAGATAAGTAACATTGCTGTCCTTCAGCCAGCCGTCTCCTGAAACCATTCCATTTCTGGCGTCGATGCCTACGGCGATCCTGCCTTCATATTTTTCGGCTGCCTCTTTCACAAGCTCTTGATTAGAAATCGCCGCAGAGCCGATGATCACCCTTGAAATGCCGTGTTCCAGATAGTAGTCGATGCTTTTCATCGTTCTGATTCCGCCGCCCAGTTCCACCTTCAGTCCTGACTTCTCCGCAACCTGAAGAAATACTTCACTGTTTTTCAGACTGCCCGCCTTAGCGCCGTCCAGGTCCACCATATGAAGCCACTCCGCTCCGTCTTTTTTAAAATTCAAAGCGGTTTCCAGCGGGTCCTCCGCCACCTTTTCCACCGTGGCAAAATCTCCTTTTGTAAGGCGCACACACTGACCGTCTTTGATGTCGATTGCAGGTAATATGATCATTTAAGTCCTCCAAAATTTTTCAATAGCTTCAGCCCGATTTCCCCGCTTTTTTCCGGATGGAACTGTGTGCCGTATACCTTGTCTTTAAACACCAAACCCGGTATATATTCGCCGTATTCAGTGTAAACCGATACATACTGTTTTTCCGTAACCGCCTTATAGGAGTGTACAAAATAAAACCGGTCTCCGACTTTGATACCGTCTGATATGGCACATTGGTTTTCTATTTTAACGTCGCTCCATCCCATATGGGGTATCTTCAATCCCGGAGCAACGATGTGGTTCACTTCTCCGGGGATCAGCCCCAGTCCTCTGACCTTTTCAAATTCATAGCCCCATTCAAAGAGAATCTGCATGCCGAGGCAAATGCCCAGCAAGGGCTTTTTTTTCGCTTCTTCCACGATGGTTTGGGTCAGTCCCGTGCCCTCCAGCATCCTCATGGCGTCGGGAAACGCCCCCACGCCGGGCAGGATCAATTTATCCGCATTTCGAATCTCCTCAATCGAAGAAGTAATTATGCTGGAAAGCCCCAGAAAGTCCAGCGCATTCTTCAGGCTGAACAGGTTTCCTGCTCCATAATCGATAATTCCTATCATATCATTCTATCCCTTCATAGCCAGGCATAATCTCGCTGTCCAAGGTGCCGTCACCTGTCCAGCAATATGCCAATGCTGCATTTTCTTTATAAGCTGCCTTTGGAAGACAGGATTTCGTTTCCTTCCATGCGTACAGCCGCTTTCATTGCATGAGCGAAGGCCTTGAAAATCGCTTCCGCCTTGTGATGGTCATTCTTTCCGTAAGCCAGATTGATATGCAGTGTGACACCTGCGTTCATCGCAAAGGCTCTGAAAAATTCCTCCACCATTGCTGAGTCCATCTCACCCAGTCTATAATCTCCGAACTCCGCGTGAAAGACCAGAAACGGCCTGCCGCTGATATCAACACAGCATGACGCCAGAGCCTCATCCATAGGAATGGTAAAGTTTCCGTAGCGTGCAATGCCGGTTTTGTCGGAAAGGGCTGACCCAAAAGCCTGACCAAGAACTATGCCAATATCCTCGATTGAGTGATGGCTGTCAACCTTTAAATCCCCTTTGCATTTCACCTCAAGATCAAAGCCGCTGTGAACGGAAAATGCAGTCAGCATGTGATCAAAAAAGCCGATTCCAGTATCGATCCGACACTTTCCCTGTCCATCGATGTTCAGAGAGAGCTCGATTTGCGTTTCCTTTGTTTCCCTCTTGATAAATCCTTCTCTCACGATGGTTCCCCCTCGGTAATTTCACCCAGAGCCTGTATGACTCTGTCATTTTCCTTCTGTGTGCCTGCGGTTATTCTAAGATAATCGCCCTGCTTGCGAACGATGATAGACTTCTTTTTTAACTCATTATACACGAATTCCGCATTCTCAAGTTCCACAAACACAAAATTTGTTTCGGGTTCAACGACTCTTTTTATTCCGGTCTCTCCCTCAAGCGGCAAAAGCCCCTCATAAAGATATGTTCTTGATTTTTTGATTTCCCCGATGGATCGTTTGATATAATCCGGGTTGGAGAAAATCACCGTGCCGATGGCTTGTGTCAGCGCATTGACATTATATGGAGAACGAACGCTGTTCAATGCTCTGATAATTTTACTGCTGGAGACAGCGAAACCTAACCGGATTGCCGCCATACCCAGAGCTTTTGAGCATGTTTTTAAAAGGATGAGATTGTCATATTTTTCCGCGACCTTCATAATGGATTGATTGGAGAAATCCATATAGGCTTCATCCAGAATCACTAAAGAATCGGTGTTCTCAACGATATGCAGCACATCTTCACGGCTCATTACAAGGGATGTCGGACTGCAGGGATTGGAAAGCAGAATCGCATCCGGACGGTTTTTTTCTATCGCGTCAATCACGTCTCCACCGGTTAAAATCAGATCTTCCTCTTTTACCGATACGATGTTTGTTTTCTCGTAAATTTCTCCGTAAAACTGATACATGGAGAAATCCGGAGAGAAGGTCAGCAATTTGTCCCCCGGTCTTAAAAATGCTCCAAGAATCACCGTAATCAACTCGTCAGAGCCGTTTCCTGCAACTACATTATCAGGATTGACACCATAGAATTGTGCAAACTTTTTTCTCAGTTCGACCGCATTCGGATCGGGATACCGGTTGAAGTTAACTTTTGAGATTTCATTAAAAACCTGATTTCGGAATTCCTCTCCCGGATCGATGAAGCTCTCGTTTGCATCCAGTCTGACTTCATAATTTCCGGCTACTGCGTCGTATGGGATCAGATTTTTAACTTTTTGATTCAGTTCATACGTCATTTTATTCAAACCTCACTTTTATGGAATTCGCATGGGCGTCCAGCCCTTCCTTGTCGGCAATTGTGACAATGTCTTCCTTGTCATCGGCAAGTGCCTCTTTCGTATAGTAAGTATAACTCATTTTTTTAAGAAAACTGTCTACTCCCAAAGGAGAAGAAAATCTGGCCGTCCCCGAAGTGGGCAGCACATGATTTGTACCTGATAGATAATCACCAAGGGGTTCGGGTGCATATTCACCGCAAAATATAGAGCCGGCATTTTTAATTTCCGGAAGATATTTCATCGGTTCTGCTACCATAAGCTCGAGATGCTCCGGTGCAATCAGGTTGGCAAGCATGATCATTTCGTCCATGCTTCCGCAGATAATTGCCGCCCCGAAATCCTTCAGCGATTTCTCTACGGTCTGTTTCCTGTTTAGCCGCTCTTTTTGTCTTTCGATCTCCGCCAGGGTTTTCTTTGCAATATCTTCGCTCGTTGTAATCAGAACAGCAGACGCCATTGGATCGTGCTCCGCCTGACTCATCAGATCTGCCGCAATAAATTTCGGATTTGCCTCTCCGTCCGCGAGAATCAAAATCTCGCTGGGTCCTGCAATCATATCGATGTCAACCTGACCAAAAAGGAGCTTCTTGGCCGCCGCTACGTAGATGTTTCCCGGACCCACGATTTTATCCACTACAGGAAAGCTTTCCGTGCCGTAAGTCAACGCAGCCACCGCCTGAGCTCCGCCTGCAAGCAGCACCCGATCGACCCCTGCCAGAAAGGCTGCGGCAAGGATATCAGGATTCGCCCTGCATATCTTTTCGCCGTTCTCATTTACTTCAATTGCAGGAGGTGTTACCATCACAATTTCTTCCACTCCCGCGATTCTTGCAGGGATCGCGTTCATTAATACGGTTGACGGGTAAGCAGCGGTACCTCCCGGAACATAGATTCCGACTTTTGAAAGTGCCCGAACGGTCTGACCAAGGATGATACCCTTTTCCTTTTTTATTTCATAACCCTGCCGGACCTGCTTCTCGTGATATACTGTGATGTTTTCTTTCGCATGGCACAGGGCTCTTTTCAGCGCTTCGTCTGCATTGTCATAGGCCTCATTCATTTCACTACGTGTGATTTCAAACTTTTCAGGAATTGCTCCGTCAAACCGCATTCCAAACGCTCTGACAGCATCGTCTCCCTTTTCTTTTACCTCATTGATGATGCCAAGAACCGCTTCATTAACAGTAATGCTGATCTCTCCGGCTCTCTTTTTCATTCCTGCAAGAAATTCATATTCCTTCTGCTTATCTGCATAAATGATTTCCATATTAACTCCTTACCTTCTCCTGAATCTCGCTGATCAATTTCTCAATTTCCTGTTTTTTCAGCTTCATGCTGGCTACATTTACGATCAGTCTGGCAGATACATTACGAATTTCCTCGATGACTTCAAGTCCGTTTTCCTTCAGGGTGGTTCCTGTTTCAACAATATCGACAATGCCGTCCGCCAGCGACAACAGGGGTGCAAGCTCTACGGACCCTTCGATTTTTATTACCTCCACGTCCATTCCTTTTGACTCGAAATAAGAACTTGCTACTTTCGGATATTTCGTCGCAATTCTTTTCGTATTGTAACCGCTGTAAAAATCGGAACCTTTTGGCACGGCCAGTGCAAATTTGCATTTGCCGAAGCCAAGGTCCAGAACCTCATAGAAGGTTCCTCCGCTTTCAACAATAGTATCCTTTCCTACAACACCTACATCGCATACGCCGTGTTCCACATAGGTTATGACGTCTGCTGCTTTGGCAAGGACCACATCGATATTCTTATCAGGTATTGGAAGCAACAGTTTTCTTCCTTTTTCTTTCAGATTCGTACAATCGTATCCGATCTTCTCAAACAGATTTACAATGCTGTTCTCAAGTCTTCCCTTCGTGAGAGCGATTCTGATATTATTCGGTTTTCCACTGCCGTTTTCGTTTTCTGTGCGCGGCGATTCAGATCCGCTTCTCACATCAGTCGATTCCGAATCACAGCTTTTCATAAGCCCCGAAGCCAATTGATCCACATTGATTCCAAAACCAGTTGCAGGGAGACTTTCACCAAAATCCTTGAACAGCTCGTCGTATCGCCCGCCGGAAAGAACGGATTCACCCGCAGTAGAAATATATCCTCTGAAGATCAGCGAGCTGTAATAATCAGCCTGATGAACCAGACCGAAATCAATCATAACCTTGTCAAGATTCCGCTCCATCAGCCCCCCAAGAATTCTTTCCAGGTAGGAAAGCATCTCCAGCAATTTCTCGTCATAACCGTTGAACAGTTTCCGTGCCTTTTCAAGCGCTTCTCTTCCGCCGAAAAGCTTTGGAAGCTCCTTCAGAATTTCCACCGTCTGACTTTCAGGAAATGCTTCCAGGAAGTCTGATAAGTCTGCGTAATTTTTAGAGGCGATCAAAGAATGAATGGTTTCCTTCTGTTCCGGAGTTGCATTAAGATTATCCATCAGCAGCTTGTAAATACCGATATGTCCTAATTCGATCCGAAAGTCATCTACACAGCAAGTAGCCAAAGCCTCCATACCGGTGGTCAGAATCTCCATATCCGATTCGTAGGAAGACAGGCCTACCAATTCAACTCCCATCTGCATGATCTCGCTGCTTCGGCCCCGAAGCTCCGGCTGCTGCCGATAAACCTTCTGTGCGTAATAAAGCCTGATGGGGAGGGCATGCCCCTTGAGTTTTGTGGCTGTCAGCCTTGCGATTGGAATCGTAGAATCCGGTCTCATTGCAAGGAGTCTGCCTTTATGATCGATCAGCTTATACATGCTTTCCTGGGGAAAATACATGGAATTGGATGAAAACACATCATAGAATTCAATTCCGGGAGTAATCACCTCACGGTAATCTTTTCTTTCAAAAACGCTTCTCAGCGTTTCAATAATTCTTCTTTGTGCTTCACATTCCTGGAACAGCAAATCCTTTGTTCCTTCCGGCGTAATTCGATCATATTTTCTCATTTTGTTTCCTCTTTCCGTGTCATTTTTAATTCATTACGTTATTATGTTATCACTTTAAAGCAGTAAAGTCAACTTTTTTATATTTTTTCAATGTTCATAATTTTTCCGGTCAGGTTTGTTTTATTCTTCACAGAAAACTAAAAAAATGCTAACCTATACATATAACATAGTGTCTCCTTCTAAAAAACCCAAAATTTAGGAAAAACCATTCTGCGTGCTTCAGATTTTAAGGAGAATATCGAAATGGATGAAATGAAAGTAAAGTGTTTTCTATATGCCGCCAAGTATATGAGTTTTACAGAAGCTGCAAACCGCATGTATATTACCCAGCCTGCGTTCAGCAGAAATATTGCAGCTCTTGAAAAAGAGCTGGGCTTTCCTCTCTTCATAAGGGACAACAAACAAAAAGCGTGCCGTCTTTCTCCCGAAGGGGTAGTCATGTATCAGGGGCTCATTCGACTGAGCAATGAGTTTTCGCTGCTGCACAACAGAGCGAAGAGCATCCATCGCGGAGAGGAGGGCAAAATTTCCATCGGTTTCTTGAGCGGCTATATGATGAACGAACGCGTTTCCAAGGTGCTTAGCTATTTCTCAGACGTTCATCCAAATCTGGAGATCGAACTTCGAAGCTGCGGCTATGAAGAACTGATCAGCGGACTGACTACCGACCAGATGGACCTTTCCATTACACTTGAAATTGAAGTTAAAAACTTGCCGGGTATTCGTTACGAAACCCTTTACGAGACCAGGTCCTGTCTCGTAATCCCAAGTAATTACAAAGAAATTGAAGGTCATCAATATTCCATCCGCGATTTTATGGATAAAACCTTTATCCTCTCAAAGGATTCCCCGGCAATTTCAGCATTGCTGCAGGAAGTTCTTTCCGAATGGCAGATTACACCGAATTTTATTGAAGCACCGGATCAAAATACGCAATTGCTCTGGATCGAGGCCGGGAGAGGAATTGCCGGGCACGGAGACAAGCACCTGATTCTAAGCAGTCCATCTCTGAAACATGTGTATTTGAAAGAATTCCATGATCTGAATTATGCCGCTGCCTGGAGCAAGGACAACCGTAACCCTGCTCTGACGCTTTTTTTAAGTTACTATTTTGATTATGAGCTCATAAGCTAACGGCATTGTTCAACCTTCCTTAAGTATGTTAAATTTATCTCAAACAGATGAAAGGAAGGTCTGCTCATGAACCATTCTCAAAAATCAAAGGTTACCGTTACTGAACAGGACAAGGCAAAAAGCTACTATAAGTACTATACTGCCGATATGGTAGAGCCTGCTCCGGAAGTTTATCAACAGTCTGTAAAGCAAATCAGCCCTTCAAAAGCGCTCCCCTTCAAAGACCGTAATCGTCTATTCGATCCCGGGTATTTTGAAGAAGAGGCAGGTTACTGCACCATGCCTGACGGAACAGGCTACATAGCAAATCTTACAAAAATGCCGGGAGTTACCGCAGAAATGTTTGACTGGTGGTTCGCCTGGCATGGTCTTGACAACCTCCGTTACACGATTTGGGACCCGGAGGATCACTATAAAGCTGAGTCCATGCAAAAGGAACGCGCCCGCGATCCAAAACTCAGTTTGCGGGAAAAATACTGGGACACCACTCATGCTATTGTAGAAGATGTTGGAATGGGTCCCGAACGGATTTACATTCATTTCAAGCACCCTTCAAATGTCGGCTTTGATTTTTCTAAAATTGATTCCCCCGCATGTTCCACACTGGTCTGCGGAATCGGCAACGGCCACGGCCATCCACCCTTTGCTTCAAGCGCTACCGTTATGTGTCATTTTATCCGCGACACAGAGGACGGAGTCGAATTGAGAACTCGTTTCTGGGTGGGCTGGAGTGTTGTTGATGGAAAAGATACCAAATCGATTCCCGACAAGGTGCGCCTGCCTGAAATGCCCCTGCGTATGCTGTTACTGCAT
Source organism: Anaerovoracaceae bacterium (assembly GCA_963676445.1). Lineage (GTDB taxonomy): Bacteria > Bacillota > Clostridia > Peptostreptococcales > Anaerovoracaceae > Anoxybacterium. The sequence continues at coordinate 3,406,174 of OY781100.1, read as the reverse complement.
AATATTAAAGAATTCACTAATTTAGCTGCCTTACTTCCTCGCGTTTTCGAGGAAGAAAAGGATCATTTTTAATAGGGGGTCAATATCCATGATTAACACCAACCATAAAATTGAATTTGACGGTTCCAAGTGCATCGGCTGCAAGCTTTGCTACAAAGCCTGCTTTGTCGACGTAATTCGTTGGGATGAAACGGAAAAAAAACCAGTGTTCAAATATATCGAGGACTGCGAGCATTGTCATTACTGCGAAATTGTCTGTAAAAAAGAATGCATCAAGGTCATCCCTGATTTTTCGAGTCAAGGTTTTCGCCAGAGCTTTGACCGCTATCGCTAGGAAGGAGCAGGTGTATGAAGATTACAGAGCTGAATGAAAAAAGAATATCGTCTGAAGTGCTGATCATCGGCGGGGGGATTGCTGGTCTGACTGCTGCGGTAACCTGCAAGGAAACGCATCCTGACCTGGACGTGCTTGTCGTCGAGAAACAGACAAGCGGTTATTCAGGAAAAGCCAACAAAGGCGGCGGTGTACTTCAATACTTCGATCTGGAGAACATGAAGCCGGAAGATTTCGTAACCTATCACGCCCATAGCGTGGGGGCCTATCTGGGAAATCAAGATCTTATGAAGAAATATGTGAGCATGAATAACCTGATGCTTGACAAGCTGGAAGCGTGGGGCGTAAAAGTGCCGAAAAAGCGCATACCAACAGGCCCTATGACCTATATGGTCGGCGTCGATCTTGACCTTACGATTCAGGTCCGAAGAACAGCAGAAAAGCTTGGCGTACGATTCATTGACAAGGTAACCGTATCAGATCTTCTGACGGATAGCGGTTCCATTTCCGGCGCTGTGGGCTACAGCATTCTGGACGGAACTTTTTATGTCTTTCATGCGAAGACGGTTATCCTTGCCACAGGCAGCCAGAATTACAGATTCGCCCCCATGTGGAGCAGCGGGAGAGGCGACGGCATCGCGGCAGCTTACCGGGCGGGAGCAGAAATGCGCAATCCGGAGTTTGGAAACTTCGCTCAGCTCTACCGCGTGAACAGCTTTCATGAGGTGGTGTTCGGGGAAAATGTCATGTACAATGCACTGGGTGAAAACATCACGAAAAATTTCAGATTCCTGCGGGAAGCAGATATCAGTTCCACTGCAGTATCCGAATGGTATAAGCAGATGTCCTCAGGGAAAGGGCCTGTGGTGCTCCATCCTGAAGAATGTCCGGAAACAGAAAATGAGAGCATGATGTTTTATATCTGGGACCGTCCTTACGGCCTTCCCTTCTGGAAAGCGGGATTTGAACATGCCCGGGAAGTCGACAAAGACTGGGAAGTCGTTCCCGGACTGGTGGGAGAACAATCTCCGGTCAAAGTTGATGAGAACATGCAAACTACCATTTTGGGTCTCTACGCCGCGGGAGATGTATGTTACTGCGGGTCGACAGCACCCGGTGCGGTTCCTGCTCCTCCCGGAAGAAATCGCGGTTCCGGTATCCTGAACGCTGTATTTGCAGGTATCCTCAGCGGAGAAGATGCGGCCTGCCGCGTAAAGAGTATGATCTTGCCAGCAATAGCTGAGGATCAAGTCTCACTCTTAAAGGAAAGAGCATATGCGCCTCTGATAAGACCCGAAGGAGTAAAGGCAAAAATGCTCATTGATAAAATTCAGGAGCTTGTCTGCCCGATGGAAAACATCGTCTATATGAGCCAGCATCGTCTCGAAATGGTTTTAAGACGCCTCGAGGAACTGAAGTCCATGGCTGAAAATTTAAAAGCTGTGGATTTCCACGATCTTCTTGCCTGCCACGAAGCGGAAGCAATGCTTCTGTCCGCAGAGATGCAATTCAAAGCATCGGAAATGCGCAAGGAATCCAGAGGCTGGTTCCTGAGAGAGGATTATCCCGAAATGGACAACAAAAACTGGTTAAAATGGATTACCGTCAGAAACGTTAACGATCAAATGGTTTTTGATACAGAAAATGTCCCCATTGACCAGTGGGAAGTAAAACCCTTTCATCTTCAGATCTGAAGCCAGGTCCTAATTCAGAACCTTATTCAAAGCTTGTTTTAAACTTGAAAAGTAGCAAAATGTAAAAAGGAGCAATTATAATGGAAAACCGTGTATGTCAAGCGTTAAATATTCAATATCCAATCATCCAGGGCCCTATGGCCTGGACCTCAATGGCGCCCCTTGTGGCTGCCGTGTCAGAGGCCGGGGGCCTCGGCGTACTGGGAAGCGGATTTATGCCTGCTCCCCTCATCGCACAGCAGGTAGCGGCAGTAAGACAGCTGACCGAAAAACCTTTCGGAGCCAATCTTTTCCTGGACCCAGGCGAACAGCTGGAAATCGGCTGTCAGGCGATCATCGATAATCAAGTACCGGTAGCTTACATCGATACGCTTAACCTGCTTGAAGATGAAATGACAAAAAAGTATTATGAACGGCTGAAAAATGCAGGCTGTAAAATCGTCGCGAAAATCAATTGCCTTCAGGACGCCCTTGTCGCAGAAAGAGCCGGTGCCGATGTGATCATTGCAAAGGGAGTAGAAGGCGGCGGTCACTGTACCAAGATCAGCGGCAGAATCCTGCTTGCAGAAGTGACAGAAGCCATATCCTCTGTTCCGGTCTTGGCTTCCGGCGGGATCGTGCTGCCCAAACAAGCTGCAGGCTGTACTGTTGTTGGCGCTGAGGGAATCGAAATGGGTACCGCATTTGTCGCAACGGAAGAATGTCCGGTGCATCCCAATGTGAAAAATGCCATTGTGAATGCCGCTGATTTAGATATTATCGCTTGCGGCACATGCACTGGTGAACCAAGCTGGCAAATCAGAAACGGACTTGCAGAAAAGCTCATCGAAATAGAAGAAAACAATCCAAAGGCCGATGCAGCACCCCTTTTTATAGAGGCATCAGAAGGCTCCTTAAGGATTGGAGCCATGGAAGGCGATGTCGAGGAAAAAGGTGCAGTCATGAGCGGTCAGGCTGCAGGGCTGATCAACAAAATCAAACCTGTGAGCGAATTAATTGCTGATTTTTGTGCTGACTGGGAAACGCTTTTACAAAGATCGTATACCATCGGTTTATAAGAGCTGCAGCAACTCTCTGACAGAGTTGCTGTTTTTTATTCCCATTGTAAACCTTTTAGCTTTATGTAGTTGACAATAAGTTTTATTACGGCTATAATCTGCTTAAAATCTAAATTGCTTAAAAGGAGCGCCTTAAATGAAGACGAAAAGTATGATCCTCTATGCCCTGTTTGCCGCATTAACTGTAGTATGTTCTATGATTTTCATTCCTCTGCCCTTTACGCCTGTCCCCATTAGCCTTGCCACCTTAGCCTTCTTTCTTGCCGGGGGACTGTTGGGAGCAAAAGGCGGAGCCATAAGCCAGTTCATCTATGTATTGCTCGGTGCTGTTGGACTTCCTGTTTTTAGTGGATTTACAGGAGGTTTCGGTATTATCATAGGTCCTACCGGCGGTTATATCATCGGCTATATCGGAGGGGCATTCATTACCGGGCTCATTGCGAATCGTCTGGGACGTGGTTTCTACAAAAACATTTTAGGCATGACGTTAGGACTTACCGCATGTTATACTCTTGGGACCATATGGTTTATGCATCTTACTTCCACCGGTTTTGTTGCAGCGCTGATGCTCTGTGTCGTACCATTTCTAATCGGTGACGGAATCAAGATTATTATCGGTTCCTTCCTGGTAAACAGACTTCATAAATTTCTCTGATTAGAAATCCCTGAACCGATACGCTTCAAGCCAGGTAATTCGCTTGAGAAATCACCCCGTCAAGGAAAAATGAAACAATTCATACAGCAATTACATATACTGATTAACGGAGCGTCTTGTCAATGCAAGGAGTCTCTTGACAGCAGGAATGAAATTGGAGGAAGAGCTTATGTGCAGCGGCGGCAATACGGTTGATCCATTACAAAATCTTACCTATCAGCAAATGAACCTGATCAACACGTTCCGTGGAATCACACACGACATGGCGCTCTGGAGCGGGCTATTGATCAATTGCATTTCTCGAAATGACGGCTGCACAGAGTCGGTATATCAAAGGCTGTATAAAACGGTTGGGGATATGTACGAAACGCTGTCGATGTTCTATGGCCCGAAAACTGCAGAAAATTTTGTCAAGCTGATCACACGGCATGCGGTTCTTTTAAAAGATCTGACCGAAGCGATCCAGGCAAACGACCAGCATTGTGCAGATGAAATTTATCAGAAATGGCACCAAAACGCCCATGACATTGCTGCGTTTCTTTCGGGAATCAACCCGTACTGGAGCGAAAGCCAGTGGAATGGACTGTTGGACAGTTATCTCAGAATGATGTATCAGCAAATCATTATGGTGCTTACGAAAGATTATACAAAAGGAGTAGAGATATTTGACAGAATTCTCTACCATTCGATGCTGATCGCCGACTATTTTTCGGATGGAATTATGAAATCCCTTCAAAACGCCGGTTCCAAGCTGCCGCCTCAGGTACCGTCACTACCTTCTCAGTTGCCGCCTCAGCCGCCTCCTTCCGATGATTTCTGCAAATAGCCTAAATCTCTTTGTATGAAATAGGCTCTTCACCGTCCATATGCAGGGAATATCCCCTGCCCGGCTCCGGCTGCCATTGAAAGATATTCTTTTGCTCGTCAGGAAAGCAAAGTCCCATGATCAACGAGATCACTCCTCCGTGGCAGACGATAATCGCACTTCCGTCTGCAGTATGCCTTAACTCTCCGAGTATTTTAGAAAATCCGGCTTTAATTCTAGCTCGAAAGTCTTGAGGGCTTTCTCCGTTGGGACATGGCGTCAGCCCTCCCTGATCACCGATCCATGCTTGATATTCATGATTTTCTACCAATTGGTCGTGCGTTTTCATTTCAAAATCACCGAAGCGATATTCTTTGAGCTCCGGGATAACCTTATGTTCCCTGCATCCGTAAATCAAAAAAAAGGTCTGTTCCGTACGGAGCAGCCCTGTCGTATATAGAAGAGCACCATCCGTCTTCGGGTAAATGCCTGCCAACGTCTGGGCAACGATTTCATCAACGCCTTCATTGGCAAGGGGCAAGTCGGTGCTGCCGTAATATTTCCTATCTCTGTTTGCTTCTGTGATACCGTGTCTGATCAAATGAATCTTTCCCATAATGTATTCTCCTTAAGATGCTCTATTTTTCAAGCGGTTTTATCTTTTGAGGAATTCCGCAGAACATTCTGGTCACTTCATCCGCTTCTTTTCCAAGATACATCAGCGTTCTTCCAACCATTTCCCGCCAGGCTCTCATCTCCTCGTCACAGGGAACGATTCCTAAAGAAATATCGGTGCATATAAAAACGGAATCCCGCCAGCTTTCCCGGTCCGTCTCCAAAATTTCTATTGCTTCCTTCCTGCAGCGAACACAATTCAATATAAAAGCTTCGAGTTTATCGATTACTCTAAAGGAATAGTCCAGCTTCACTTCCGCCTGACATTGCGCGTCCGCTTGCCGCTGGAAAGAAGCACATCGATAAACATCCCCTTCTCCATATCCATACCGTTCTTTTGCATAATCAAGCTTCCCCTGATATGCGCCTCCAAAAATCAAATGCATGTACTATTTTTCTCCTTCTTCTGTGCAAAGTATTCTCCAAACCGTCCAAGGAAGGGCTGATTCAATGAAGGGTGCGCAGTTGGCCGAGGAATCAGCGTTATCCTAGACAACACAAGCCAGCACGACCAGCGCAACAGCCTCCGCCCATGTCAGTGCATAACCTGCAAGGTCTCCTGAAACACCCGCAAGCTGTCTCGCCGAGCTTACGACGGCGATGACATAAGCCGCAGCAGTACAGACAAGTACGATGAACAATGAGTAGTCCGTCTTGATCTGCCATAGTCCAGCACCTAGAGTAAAGACTATAGAGAAAACAAGAATGGCTATAATAGCGACCGCAGCGATTTCCGCCGCAGGCTTTTTCTGCCCTTCCTCTGCATGATATTGACTGTGCGCCAGCGGCTTTCCAGCCATTACAGCAAGTGCGGAACCGCATCTAGTAATAACCGGAATAAAAATTAAACTCAGCATCAAACCGCCGGTCTCCATGTCCAGCGCCTGCCTTAAATGTATCCGTTCCACAACAGACGACATGGAGGCATAACACAGAACCATTAAGACCACTACCGAAATAACAGCAAAGGCACCGGTATGGGGATCTTTCAGGATTCTTAGTTTTTCTTGAAGGGGCCTTCTTGATAGCAGCGCATCCGATGTATCCATAAACCCGTCAAGATGAATAAAGCCAGTGATTAAATAAGGATAGATCATCAGAGCTGCTGCTTGAAGCGGAAACGGCAGATTCAGCAGGTTCAAAATGAAATAGAGACCGTACCACAAAGCGCCGATTACCAGGCCTACCAAAGGCAGAAAGGCCAGCATCATATGCCTCGCCCTTTCATTCCAGGGGCGGTAAGGACATGGTATGGAAGAAAACATTCCAAGAGACATAAAAAAGGCTTGTAGATATTTCAAATCAAGTTCTCTCCTTTTATCATCTGCACATGGCCAAAGGCCACTTCAATTACCACTTCGCACTTTTTCGCCAGCGCCCGGTCGATCCAGGCAAGACCCTTACGGTACAACTCCGTCAGTTCATCGTATTCTTCTGCATCGGAATAAATAAAGTCAGATACAAAAACAACATTTCCACTTTTCTCTGCCAGCTCCACCAGCTCGGCTGCGATCCTTTCACATGCGGTCTTGTCGATGCTTCCATCCGCTCTAAACATTTCATTAGATAATAATGCAGTAACGCTGTCCAGCAGAAAGCTGCCGGAAAAGTCCGCCATCATAGATCCGATACCGGAGCTGCACTCGATGGTCGTAAATCCCCACCCTAAACGTTCCTGCCTGTGCCTCTGGATTCTGGCATGGTCTTCGCTGTCAACAGGCTTCATTGTGGCGACATAGTACAAAGGTCGGCCTGAAGCCGCCTGCTGTTTCGCAAGGCTCTGAGCATAGTATGATTTTCCGTTTTTGCAGCCTCCGCTGATAAATATATTCACGCTTCCTCCAAAACGATTGCAATTACTTAAGAGAACACCGAAAACGGTGTTCCCTTAGTTTACCATCAATTTGATTAAATCGCAAGTTCTGTAGGCTGGATCAGCTGAAGAAGAAGCTCTCCGTCTTCATGATCAAGAGTGATACTATATTTATCGGCCAGAGCGATCAAGTCACCAAGCATATATGTAGACGCTGCATTCTTGATGAATTTTACGATATGTTCGTCATATCGCCCCATGAGGAGTTTCTCGATATTGATTCCGTTGTCTCCGTTGAAAAATCCTTCCGTTTTAAGCCGGTTGAGCAGCCGCTTCACGACGTATGCGTTCAGGAACTGCGACCAGCATTCCTCTTCCAGAGATGCGAACGCGCATGGATTACCTTCCCTTCTGTCATAAGCACATTCCCCAATGCAAATCGGCAAGAACGGACAATTTTCACACAGCTCTGATTCCATCGGGTTATTCAGCCCGTAGGCATAAAAGTTTTTATTAAAATGTAAAGATCCGTCATCCTCCAGTTTGCCGCAGCTTTGTCCGTCTCCCGTATCGGAAACACATTTAAACAGCGTGCCATGACCGTCCACAATAATCCCGTTCAACCGGTTGATCTGGCAGAAACAGTCTTTTTTCGAAAATTCTTTAGGCCCGATTCCCTGCAGGAGAGAAAATTTAACCGCTTCGCAAAAAAATTCTTCCTTCGTAAACTCCTTCTCGTTTATCTCATCGGCAAACCTTGAGGGCTTTCCAAGCCGTAGATTTACCTTGCCTCTCAGGTTTTTTTGTTCCAGTATTCTAACAATTTCATAAGCATCATTTAAGTTTTCTTTATTTACGTTGATACGCAGGTCAATTTCATCAATGGCGCTGAGGCTATCTTCAATGTTGCCTAATATTGTATCATAGGTGTCACTTCCGTCCTTGTGACGCTTTTTGCTGTCGTGATTTTCTCTGCAGCCAGCCATTGACATCTTGTAGTTTCTGATTCCCAGCTGTTCCAGCTCTTTTGCAACCGTGCCGGTCAGGAGATATCCGTTTGTGGACATCATAGCAGAATATTCGATTCCTTGCTCATCAGCCAGTTTTTTCAGCATTCCGCCCAGTCTTCTGACCGCGTCGAGTGCAATCAACGGTTCACCTCCGTGCCAGGAAACTTCCAGTTTTTCCACACCGCTGAGGTTTCTGCTGATCCAGCCGTAAATGCTGTCCTGAACCTGTTCGCTCATAACCGTATTGTCAGTCGTACCGTAGCTTAGCTTCTCATAGCAGCACTCACAGTTTAAATTACACTGGTAGGTTGGAACGATAACCACCGATAACAATTTTTCATCAAATTTCGATTTTAAATACTCCACTTTTAAAGCGGATAATTCGCTAGTGTTCTCGTCAATAACAAAACCCTTTTCTGTAAAAACATCTATCTTTGTATAATGTATACCCAAACTGCGATCACAAGTCCTTATAAATTCGGCTTCCCGGGCTGTAACAATCCCCACGGAATCTTTCAACGTGTTATAAACCACCGAATAGTCCCTGTTGAACTGGTATGGATACACAAAATTGTATATGGATGGTTTCATCTGCCTTTCCCCTCCTCATGATTGCTTGACAAAAGATTACCATTCTTTGTTGTCTATAGTGGAACCGGTTAATCAGTTGATAAGCCGCAATCTCATAAATTTGGTTAAGTTCACAGCAGTTTTTTCCCCCGATCCGAAGGTGGCGAATGATAAATATTTACCAATCTTTCTTTCCAAACGGTTGAAATTACAGCGAATTTTAACCTCTACAATTTATTCTATCACTACAATCGATTTTTTTCCAGCTATAATCGAATGGCTGTGACAAATAATAATTTTGGACAGATTGATGAATCATGTGAATCAAATTTACCAGAAAAATGGATTGAATGATATCTTTATAAAATATTCAGAGAATGCAGGAGATGATATGGAAAGCAGAAGAAAAGCAAAAGAAAACATCCAATTAGTTAAAAAGAATGCTACGATATTCGTCATTGGCGGAGCCGGCTACGGTTTTCTTGAGACTGCCTTCCGCGGTTTTACTCATTGGACCATGCTTGTAACCGGAGGCTTCGTCTTCTTAATACTATATTATATCAATTCCAGAAATGAAAATGCTCCGCTATGGAAAAAGTGCATCGTCGGAGCAGTGATTATTACCTCAGTAGAATTTGCCGTTGGCTGCGTTGTCAACCTATGGCTGGGATGGAGCGTGTGGGATTATTCCTCTTACTCCTATAATGTTTTAGGGCAGGTATGTCTCACATTTACCGTATTATGGTTTTTCCTGTGCATCCCGCTCTCGTACCTGACCCGTTATCTTCACATCCGGCGCTTTCGAACCCATCATAACCGCATATAGAATTCTGCCATATGCAACGTTGCCTTTTCCTTCAGAATCAGCATTGCCATTACGCTAATGGCAATCGGATTGATGGAATTGATCAAAGCTGCCAGAGACGCGTCGCATAAATGAACTCCAGTAAGTTGAAGCCCTATCGCTCCGAATTATCCAAAAAAAACCAATAGAAAGGAGATAGTTCATATCTCCTTTCTATATTTTCCGGTGGCTTCCTCGTTTGTATAAAACAACATAGGAGCTTCCCCATGCTGTAGTTGTAATGATAAGATATAGATAAGCTTTTTGTCTTTCTGTCTTTTTTTTATTTGTAACGGATCACCTGTCTTTGATCTCTACATACTCCTTTTTAGCAGCAACACTTCGATAGGACGGCCTGATTATTTTACCGACATTGATCAGTTCCTCAATCCGGTGTGCACTCCAGCCCGAAATCCGTGCAATTGCGAAAATCGGTGTGTAAAGTTCAAGAGGAAGGTCCAGCATGCTGTAAACAAACCCGCTGTAAAAATCGATATTTGCGCTGACGCCTTTATATATTTTTCTTTCCTCAGCTATGATCTTTGCCGCGAGACGCTCAACAAGCGCATACAATTCGAACTCTTCCGTTCTTCCCTTTTCCACTGACAGTCTTTCAACAAATTTTTTGAAAATATTCGCTCTTGGATCAGAAAGAGAATAAACCGCATGTCCCATGCCGTAAATCAATCCGGCCTTATCAAAAGCCTCCTTGTGCAAAAGTGCTTTTAAATAAACTGCGACTTGTTCTTCATCCTTCCAGTCAGCTACGTTTTTCTTCAGGTCCTCAAACATCTGCACGACCTTAATGTTGGCGCCGCCGTGCTTCGGTCCCTTCAAAGAACCGAGAGAAGCTGCCACAGTTGAATAAGTATCTGTGCCGGAAGAAGAAACCACATGGGTGGTGAAAGTTGAGTTATTCCCTCCGCCGTGTTCCGCATGAAGGACAAGGGCTACATCGAGAATTTTCGCTTCCAGTTCTGTATATTTCGAATCGGGTCTTAGCATATATAAAATATTTTCTGCTGTTGAGAGTTCCGGCCTCGGCGTATGTATGACAAGACTGTCTCCTACAAAATAGTGGCGGTAGGTCTGGTAGCCATATACCGCAAGAAGCGGGAATACTGCCGTCAGCAGCAGTGACTGTCTGAGCACATTGGCCATGCTTACGTCATTTGCTTTAACATCATAAGAATGGAGTGTCAGAACGCTCCGTGCCAGTGTATTCATCATATCTGAGTTCGGCGCTTTCATGATAATATCCCGAACAAAGCTCGTCGGCAAAGTCCGATATTTAGCCAGCAGATCTGAAAAGTCCTTAAGTTGTTCCACCGTTGGCAGCTTGCCGAAAATAAGCAGATAAGTCGCTTCTTCAAATCCAAAGCGCTTTTCCCTTATGAAGCCGTCGACAAAAGCCTCAATATCAACACCCCGATAAAACAATTTCCCTTCGCAGGGAACTTTATCTTCACCAATGAATTCGAAAGATTGAATTTCAGAAATCTCCGTCAAACCGGTCAATACGCCGTTTCCATTCAGATCTCTAAGTCCCCTGTTTACTTTGTATTTTGTATAAAGCTGCAAATCGATCGAGCTGTTATCCAGACAAAGTTTCGTTAATTCAAGAATCTCCGGAGTAATCTCCGAATACTTGCTGTCCATCGCATTGAAATTGTCGCTTGGCATTTGTATCCCCCTTTCAATTTTTCTATCATTTTTATTAGTATTTCTGTCTTACCCCTTGCAATCGATATTCATCATCAACACTATGTAAGTTGAATAAGTATACCACAAAAAAGTATGTGAAACAACATTATTCACAACCACCAGAATTTAGAAATAAGAAATAAGACGGATTTTTACGAATAAGATATTTTTTTGCATCTATAATTCCTAATATATAAAAAAGAACCGTTCCATATTGGAACAGCTCCGTTTTCCATTTGTTTCAGGATTAGTATTTCGGAGGTCCGAAACCGTTAGAATCTGATTTTTCAGACGTATTCCGACAGCCGTTTCCGGTCGATGATCTTAATTCCCTTTCTTGAAACACTGAGAATTCCTTCGCCTGAAAAATACTTCAGCATTCTGGAAATCACTTCCCGGGCGCTGCCCATGTGTCCGGCAATCTGCTCGTGAGTCAGCGTAATGGTATCCCCGCTTTCAAGGCTTGCCTGTTCTAAAAGGAACAGTGCAAGTCGTTTATCAAGCTTCATAAAAAGGATTTGTTCCATGACCCACATCGCTTCTGAAAAGCGCATTGAAAGCATCTCAGTCATAAAGCTGCCCACAGAAGAGTTATCTTTGGCGATTTTATCATAAGTTGCGGAATTGAGCACAAAAAGCTCTGTATCCACTTCAGAGTCCACATAAATATCAAATGAAATATTGCGCATAATGCAGGATGCGGACAGTAGACAAACATCTCCATCCAAAAGCCGGAATAACGTGACCTCCTTGCCTTCATCCGACAGCAGGTACACCCTTAGTCTTCCGCTCTTGACTGCAATAACGCCGGTGCAGTCTTCATGCCCTCCGTGAATGTTCTGCCCACGATGATAGGAATTAAGCACTGTATGTTCAAAAATCTCTTTTTTCTGCCTGTCGTTCAATTGATTCCAGAAAGGAAGAATTTCCGACAGTAGAATATGGTCCGTCTGTTCCATGCTGTTACACCCCTTTAAATAAATACTGTTGTATATTATTTTACCCTTAAACAATATACTTCTCCAGTTCTTTTTTATATTTATTAAACAAAGCGAGCAAACTTTCCATTTTTTCCATATAATTTTCTTCTTTGAAGAAAAAAATTCATCGTATCATCTATCAGGTCCTCTCTGTTAAAGCGTGATAAGCCAGACCCGTGAAAGGTTATCACTTTGGATTGTTTGTTAATTGCCAAATGAAGAAAAGTAATATCGCTTAAGCTGATTAAAATTTTTTATTCCTGTATTTTCTGAATTCTTTACTGTTATCCCCCTGATTTCAGTTCATAATAAATAGTAGCTTATGGATTTTTGTGACTTTATCACTGAGGTCATGATATAGAAGTGATAGGATGGTTATATTGTTATATAAATAACGAAAAAAAGTATCATGATCCGTTTTTTTATAAAACATTGATCGGAGTAAAGAAAATAGCTCCGACGCGATCAATCAAATAAAGATAAAAATAATCAGGAGGAGAAATATGAGTAAAAAGGTATTGGTTATCGGTGGTGTAGCCGGAGGGGCTACTGCTGCTGCAAGACTCAGAAGATTGGACGAAACTCTGGAAATCGTCATTTTTGAACGGGGTGAATACATTTCCTATGCCAACTGCGGTCTGCCTTACCACGTAGGGGACGTGATCAGTGATAGAGATGCGCTGCTTTTGCAGACTCCGGAAGGAATGAAAGCAAAGTACAATATCGATGTACGGGTTGGGAATGAAGTGACGGCAATTGACCGCGAGAAGAAAGCTGTTCAGGTTAAAAAGGTAAGGACCGGCGAGCAATATGAAGAAACTTACGATATCCTTTTAATCGCTACCGGTTCTTCTCCGTTAAAGCCGCCGATTCCCGGCATTGACGGGCAGGGAATTTTTACCCTTTGGACGGTTCCTGATACGGATCGAATTAAGAAATATATGGCGGAAAAGAACCCAAAGCGCGCAGCTGTCATCGGCGGCGGCTTTATCGGACTGGAAATGGCGGAGAATCTTCATGCTGCAGGCTGTGAGGTAACCGTTGTGGAAATGATGAACCAGGTTATGGCTCCAATCGATTATGAAATGGCACAGATGGTTCATGAAAACATGAGAATGAATCATGTAAGACTTGAGCTCAGCAATGGAGTAAAACAGTTCGAACACAAGGATGGCGTTACAACCGTTTCCCTTCAGAACGGAAATACCGTGGAAGCGGACATCGTGATCCTGTCCATCGGAATCAGGCCCAACAGCATCCTTGCCAAGGAATGCGGACTGGAATTGAACGCCAAAGGAGGTATCATTGTCGACGAATACCTAAAAACATCAGACCCGAATATTTACGCGGTAGGCGACGTAATCGAAGTGGAAGAATTCATCTTCAAGGGAAGAACGATGATTCCTCTCGCCGGTCCTGCCAACAAACAGGCTCGTATCTGTGCGGGAAATATTGCAAAGGATGCCGGAGTTCTGAAGGGAGAATACGAAAAATATAACGGAACCCAGGGAACATCGGTCGCACAGGTCTTTGATCTGTCCGTTGCAGCAACCGGTGTCAACGAAAAAACGCTGAAGGCGCGCGATATGGAAGCAAACAAAGACTACTTTGTTACACTCATCAACCAGAAGTCCCATGCGGGTTATTACCCTGGCGCCACGCCCCTTACTCTGAAAATGCTTTTTGACAAAGACGGCAAGATCTTTGGTGCGCAGGTCGTTGGACAGGAAGGCGTTGATAAGCGAATCGACGTACTGGCAACAACCATTAGGCTTGGAGGTACGATCTTTGATCTTACGGAGCTGGAGCTGGCTTATGCGCCTCCTTATTCCTCTGCAAAAGATCCGGTGAACATGCTTGGCTTTGTGGCTGAAAATATGCTGAGAGGCATTGCCTCTTTTACCGACTGGGATGAGTTGGATCGTCTTGAAGCCTCCGGAAGAGAGGATTATGAAGTCCTCGATGTTTCGGAAGATATGGAAAGAATGGTTTTCCAGATTCCAGGCTCCTGCCATATTCCTCTTGGCCAGTTGAGACACCGTATAGAAGAGCTGGATAAAGAAAAACTGGTGATTCCGTACTGTGCAATCGGCGTTAGATCCTACAACGCCGCCCGAATGCTGATGAATAACGGCTTTAAGAATGTAAAAGTTTACCCTGCCGGCACAAACTTCTACAAGTCCGCTTTTCACGATCGAAACCTGCCGGCGGCAGGACAGACAGCCACAGGCGGCAGCTCTCCATCATCCAATTCGGGAGATAAAAGCAAATCAGAAGGAACCGGCGCCGATACGCCGGGCCACACAGACATCGACCTCGATAAAATCGTAGCAAAGCAGAGGATCGACTGCAGCGGGCTCCAGTGCCCCGGCCCGATCATGAGAGTATTTCAAACGATAAAGGATATGAAAGACGGTGAAATTCTTCAGGTATCCGCCACGGATATGGGCTTTGCAAGGGATATTGAGGCCTGGTGCAGAAGAATGGGAAATACGCTTTTAAAGGCGGAACGTTCAGGAAAAGAAAATATCGTCTATATACAGAAGGGCGTCGGTGAAAAACATGTTGCGGAAGCAGATACCGCGGCACCGATTATTCCAGGAAGCCGTGGAACTGCTCTGGGCGGCGCCGTACCTCAGGGCAAAACACTGATTGTATTCAGCGGCGACCTTGACAAGGTACTTGCGTCCTTCATTATTGCAAATGGCGCAGCCGCCATGGGCAGACCGGTTACCATGTTCTTTACCTTCTGGGGCTTGAACGCTCTCAGAAAAAGTGAAAAACAACGCGTTAAAAAGCCTTTCATTGACGCCATGTTCGGCGCCATGATGCCAAGAGGCACTTCGAAGCTCAAGCTTTCGAAGATGAACATGAGCGGCATGGGAACCGCCATGATGAAAAAGGTTATGAATGATAAAAACATCGATTCTCTTGAGAGCCTGATGAAACAGGCGATGTTCAACGGAGTGAAGCTCGTAGCCTGCACCATGTCAATGGACGTTATGGGAATTACAAAGGAAGAGCTGATCGACGGAATTGAATATGCAGGCGTTGCCGCTTATCTCGGCGACGCAGAAGAATCCAACGTGAATCTGTTTGTTTAATAATTTTTAAGAAGAAAAGGATCGTGTTTCAAAAACCGATCCTTTTTCTTTTACGTATCTACCCGATTTTCCAGATCAACTGCGTAAAATATCTTCGGTCCATGGGATTTTCAAGTCCGATCCGCCCATAGGGAAAACATGTCAACGAAGCTCATCAAACAGGAATAGGATAAGGAATATTTTCATTCCCCTGCCATTGCAGATAGGGATAGGAAACGGAATCCATGGTCCATACATCGGCAAAATCCCAAGCCGAAAAGCTGTCCTGGTCGCGCATTTCCGCGCTGTCTAAACCGGCTCCTTTGCCGCTGTCCGATTGTCCGGTGGTGACGGAATCGTAATAACATTCGGTAACCGTTCCGCTATTGTTACCTCCCACAATACCGCCTTCATTGGAAGACCCGTTCACACGGCCTGCCGCATAGCAGTTAGCAATGCTGGATGTTGAATCGGCGTACCCAGCCAATCCGCCGACAAATGTTTCTCCGTTTACAGAAGCAGTAGAGTAGGAATCGTTTATTTCACCGGCATTTCTTCCAGCTAAGCCCCCGGCAATAGACTTCGCGCTGTTTACCGAACCCCTTGCAAAGCATTGTCTAACCTCACTGTCTATCCCATTCTGTCCTACCAAACCACCGGTATAATATGCCCCGCTGCTTACTGTACAATCAACATAACAGCTTTCAATCAATCCGTCGAAACTTGACCCGACCAAACCGCCAGCAAATGCTTCTGCACTACTTCCGGTTACTACACTTTCCACACTGCCGGTAATACTGCAATTGCGAATGGCTCCTGAATTCAAGCCGACCAGACCGCCGATTACCTGCTTGCCGCTAACATCTGCCGCCACCATATAAATTTCTGACAGGTTCGCACTGCCTGCGGCGTCTCCAAACATTCCGATATGGGTTTCTTCCGGACGGTCAATTTTTAATCCGCTAATCCGAAAGCCCTCTCCGTCAAAGCTTCCTGAAAAGGGGGATAGAGCCGATCCAATGGGCTGCCAGCCTTTTCCCTCGTTATATCCGGCACCTCCGGAAACCAAATAATCAGATAAGTCGATATCCGCTGTCTGGATAAAATGTGCATCAAGGTGATCCCTCACTTTATCCAGTTGTTCCGCAGTCGCCACCTCGTATGGGTCCGATGCCGTTCCAGTGCCACCGTCAAAATCCGATGGCGGATAGGGGATGTCATCACTTTGCCACTGCAGATAGGGATAGGATGCCGGTGAAGAATCCGTCGTCCACACACCGGTTCCCGCTGTGAAATCCCAGCCGGAGAAACTGCTTTGAGCTGTCATTTGTGCTGTTGTCAGCGGCGAGCCTTTGCCGGAGTCATCGCTTTGCCCTGAAGTATCCTGATTATAGAAGCTCGCTGTGACTGTGGGCAAAGTTTCGCTTGTTGTTTTTTTACCAACTAAGCCTCCAACATCTAATGAACCTGTTACGATGCCGGTTGAATAGCAGTTTTGAACAGAGGCTCCAACGCTGAGATAACCGCAGAGCCCTCCGGCCTCCCGATAGCTGGAAACAGTTCCTTCTGCGTAGCAATCGTGTACGAAAGTATTTTGAATTCCGCCGCAGAGTCCGCCCGCAGAGTCCGCTCCACCCGTTCCGGTAACGGTACTGTCAGAATAACAGAATTCTATGATGCCAGAAGAAGAATATCCGCAGAGTCCGCCGAGATAGGAACCTCCTGAAACGGTGTTTTTGGTATAGGACTTTGTAATTGTGCCGCCATTATCGCCCACAAGTCCCCCAACCTGATTTGACCCTGACACTAAGCTGTCGGTTTCGGCAACATAGCAGCTTTCAATGGTACAGGTGCTGGCGTTGTGCCCTACCAGACCTCCCATTTCGCTTTGCCCGATTACCTTCCCGGACGCCCAACAGTCTTTCACAACATTATTATTTGAGCTTTCGCCGATCAGCCCGCCTACATAATGACTGCTGCCGCCGTCATAGTCAGATATACCGTTTACATCCCCCGTTGCATAACAATCTGTTACAGTTCCTTTCCATGAGTGCCCGATCAATCCTCCTGCATATTCATTTCCGGTCACATTACCTGTGGCGTGACAATTTTGAATACTCCCTCCACTGTTATTGCCAACCAGTCCGCCGGCTTTCTCCAGCTCCTGTTCTCCGGCATTGAGATAGGTAACTTCAGCGTCACTGTAACAATTTTGAATGAGTCCGGCATGGTATGAATCTGGATCGGTCCCTGTTTTACTGTTATAACCAACCAGGCCGCCGACATTTGCGTAATCGCATTTTACCGTCCCGGTTGCAGAGCAATTGGTTATCGTTCCGTAATTCTCGCCAACAAGGCCTCCTGCGCTATCATCTTCACAGTAAATGGCTACAGAAGATGCGGAACAATCGGTAATGACAGAATAACTTTTTGCCACCAGAGAACCTGCAACTTCATCTCCTTCGACAAGAGGTGCTATGAAATGAATATCTGTCAGATCGGCTCCTACTGCACATCCAAATAGTCCCTGATCATCTCTTGACGGGCGGTTGATCGTCAGCCCTGTAATTGTGTAGCCGTCTCCATCATAGCTTCCCGTAAAGCTCACACTCGAATTATATTGATTAAATATCCCAATAGGAATCCAGCCTTCTCCGCCATTATACCCGGCACCGCCTTCCGCAAGATAATCGGTAAGATCAATATCTTCAATCTGTACATAATGAGCGTCCAAATGATCTCTTACCAGATCAAGCTGTTCTGCAGTAGCAACTTCGTATGGATCTTCTTCCGTACCTGTGCCGCCTGCAAAAGGTCCCTCATATGCAGCTGCAACGGTAAATGCCGCAGTCAGGATACTGCTGTTATTCATACCGGTTTTAACGGCAATTGCCTGAATTGTTATGTTTTGAGTAATCACGATAGGTTTGGTATATTCCATACCAGACGTAGTCGGCGCGCTGCCGTCCACTGTGAAATAAATCTTTGCGCCGGAAGTGGCTGTGGTCAGCGTTACGGCTGTTCCACTTGTTACCTCTCCTGCAGCTGGCAATACCGCGGGCGCAGCCACATCTTCACTTGGTTCATCTGGTTCGTCCGGCTCGTTGTTGTTATTACTTCCCCCGCCTCCAGATGAGGAAGCGCTGGGTTTTGAAGTGCCTGTAACGATTGTTTCGCCCGGCTTAACTTTCTGCTCACCCGCTTTAACGTTGTCTGCATCCTTGGATGCCGTAACGGCTGTATTGAGCGTTTCCACCGTAACATTGGACCCATCTGCAAAAACTTTTTTTACCGTTCCTTCACCCTTTATTGCGGAATGATCACCCCTTACCGTAGCGGTATTAATTGAAGAAGTTTCTTTAACAAGAAAAACCGAATGGTCTCCTTCAATCTGCGCCTTTTCTACGGCAGCTTTCAATGCGGTAACCGTCACATGGTCCGCCAGAACCAATACCGAATCAATACTTCCTTCAACGATTACATCGTCTCTTCCGTCTACGATCACCTCACCGATTTCAGCGCCATCCTGTGCGTAAACACGAACCTTGCCATCCGTTCTGACAATGGTAATAGAGCGGATGCTTGAATCTCCTTTGATAACGATGGAATGCTCTCCGCCGCCTCTGACAACCATGCGTCCGGTTACTGCAACATTGTCAAGGGTAACTTCCCCGTCACCCACGCCGTCTCCGATGATCAAATCTCCTTTGATTTCAACATTCTTCAATGTCACTCCGGGAACATTTATCATAATGTTTCCCGAAGGTACTTCACTGTAATTCCCGCTTTTTGTAATATACTGTTTTAATAAATTATCCATTAACTGCGCAAATTCAGCTCTTTTAATATTTGACTTCGGATTCAATTTCCCGGCTGAACCCGAAATATATCCTGAGGCGACCATAGCTGAGACCCCGTCTTTCGCCCAGGAGCCAACACGGTTTTGATCCGAAAAAACATTCAGTGCATCATTACCAGATGGTAAAGTTTCCACTCTGAACGCACGCGAAAGCGCGAGAAAAGCATCTTCCCGCGTTATGTTTTTATCAGGCTGAAGCAAACCGTTTCCAGCGCCTGTAAAAGTACCCATCTGCACTGCCTTTGCCATATCGTCATAATACCATGCAGACCTTGGAACGTCTTTAAATTCATCCAAAGGCGCCAATTTTAAAGCTCCGAATGCCCTGTTTATCACCGCGGCCATCTGTGCCCGCGTCAGATTGTCTCCTGGGCGTATCTCCCCGTTATAGCCCTGCAAAAGGCCGTTTGCCGCTGCATTCCGCAGCGCCTCCTTCGACCAGTTTTCCGGCAAATCAGTAAACTCCGGCACTTCATTGTTGCTGCTTATTCCGCTTACAGCATCAGGGCTGAAGCGCTCCGCCGTATCAGCCGCAAAAACCGGCATAGGAAACATTGTAAACGTCAAAGCAACGCTTAACAATAAGACGAGTCCTTTCCTCATTATCCATTTTCCTCCTTATAAAAGATATCCAGATATCCGCTGCCGTCTTTTTTTCTCCAAATTGAAGGCAGAACGGTGAAATCAGTTCCGATTATAAGAAGCATATCAATTAAAGAAGGAAGTAAAAATCACCCGAACGGGTGATTTTAAGGATGATAACAATTAGGCTTTACATCTTTCCCCACATCCGACTACGAAAGCGCTCTCATAAGATTTGCCATTTCAATTGCTGAAACCGCTGCATCAAAGCCCTTGTTCCCCGCTTTGGTTCCCGCCCGTTCAATCGCCTGTTCGATCGTATCCGTAGTAAGTACTCCAAAAATCACAGGAACCGGACCAGTCAGTCCTACGCTGGAAATTCCCTTGGCAACTTCAGAGCAGACGAGATCATAATGGGATGTGGACCCCCGGATTACCGTACCAAGGCAAATTACTGCATCATATTTTCCACTGTGTGACATCTTTTTCGCAGCGACAGGCAGTTCAAAAGCGCCAGGTACCCACAGCAGGTCAATATCCATTTCCAGTGCCCCATGCCTCAGCAAACCGTCTTCCGCACCACTCACCAGCTTTGAAACAATAAATTCATTGAAACGGGCCGCTACGATTCCAATCTTCAGCCCCTCTGCGATTAAATTACCCTGTATTAAATTCATAGTTTTATACTCGAACGCCGCCGCGTTCTGTTCCTTTCTCATTTTCTGCGCTTTCACGCCCCATGTTGCTTTGTACTGTTTTACTTCCGGACTAATATGCCGTCATGTGATTCAGTTTCTCCTGCTTGGTTTGCAGATACCGCACATTTTCTTCATTAGCCTCCATCTGGATCGGCACCCTTTCCGTAATTTCCAGACCGTACCCCTCTAATCCCTTGATTTTTTTCGGGTTATTTGTTATCAGTCGAAGCTTCCTGGCGCCGATATCTTTTAAAATCTGAGCACCGATTCCATAGTCCCTCAGGTCCTCTTCAAATCCAAGAGCCAAATTTGCTTCCACCGTATCCATTCCTTCATCCTGAAGTGCATATGCTCTCAGCTTGTTGATCAAACCGATGCCCCTTCCCTCCTGGCGCATATAGAGTAGAATGCCTCTCCCCTCCCGGGCTATTTGCTTCATCGCGGCTTCGTATTGCTCTCCGCAGTCGCAGCGGATGGAGCCCAGCGCATCACCGGTCAGACATTCCGAATGAACTCTGGTCAGGATCGGGGTATCCTCGTCTACTTCTCCCATGATCAGAGCAACGTGATG
Source organism: Anaerovoracaceae bacterium (assembly GCA_963676445.1). Lineage (GTDB taxonomy): Bacteria > Bacillota > Clostridia > Peptostreptococcales > Anaerovoracaceae > Anoxybacterium. The sequence continues at coordinate 3,385,239 of OY781100.1, read as the reverse complement.
CTCTCCGTTGAGTTTATTCTGATAGCCTCTGATCCGAAACACTCCAAATCTGGTGGGCATCCGCGCTTCCGTCACGCACTCAACCAGGCTTTCCCGCGCCATTCGGTACGCTACAAGATCAGAAACCGTAATGATTGGGATACTGTGCTTGTCAGCAAACTCCATCAGTTCGGGCGTTCTCGCCATCGTCCCGTCCTCATTGAGAATCTCACAAATTACGCCGGCAGCCTTTAAACCTGCAAGTTTCGCAAGATCCACCGCCGCTTCAGTATGTCCCGTCCGTTTCAAAACGCCCCCCTCTCTTGCTCGCAGCGGGAAGATGTGTCCCGGACGTCTGAAATCCTCCGCAACCACTGAGTCATCAACCAGAGTTTCTATCGTTCGTGCCCTTTCAAAAGCCGATATTCCGGTAGAGGTATCCATATGATCTACAGAAACAGTAAAAGCGGTCCCATGATGGTCTGTATTCTGCTCTACCATCGCAGGAAGAGCAAGGCGGTCAAGGTCTTTGCCTTCCATCGGCATGCATACTAGCCCGCCGGCATACTTGATCATAAAATTAACAACCTCCGGAGTTGCTTTCTCCGCTGCAACGATCAAGTCTCCTTCGTTCTCCCTGCCCGGATCATCTATTGCAATAATCATTCCGCCTTTTTTTATCGCCTCAATTGCTTCTTCAATTTTATTGAACCGGTTATTCATTGTATCCTCCTTAATTCATAAATCCATTTTGTATTAGAAAATCCTCTGAAAGTTTACCTTCTCCATAAGCTGCATTGACTTGCTCTCCGGATATCCCCAGCATCTTTTCGACATATTTTCCAATCATGTCGCATTCCAGGTTGACGGTATCCCCCACGCTTCGGCTGAGCAACACCGTTTCTTTCCCCGTATGGGGAATCAGTGACACATGAAATTCAGAATTTCCTATCCCTGCTACGGTGAGGCTGACGCCATCGATGGCAATGGAGCCCTTCTCCACAATATATCGAAGCAGCTTCTGGTCTGCTGAAATCGCCAGCCAGACGGCATGATCCTCTTTTGTCATGGATCGAATCGTCCCTGTTCCGTCAATGTGACCGCTTACGAGGTGTCCTCCCAATCTTCCGTCAAGCCGTACCGCTCTTTCCAGATTGACCCGGCTTCCGGGATTCAGACTCCCTAAATTGCTGCGCCGCATGGTTTCCGCCATCACGTCAGCGAAAAAGCTGGCGCTGTCCAGCCGCGTCACGGTCAAACATACTCCGTTGGTACAAATACTGTCTCCCACCCGGGTACCATCCAGGGCAGCTTCTGCCTTTACTCTCAGTCTTGATGACTTGGCTCCCTTGGTTATGCTTTCAATCGTACCGATTTCCTCTACAATTCCTGTAAACAATTGATCTTCTCCTTTCTTTTTGGATAGGCCGTTATTTTTATGTCTTCTCCAAGCGTTTCAACCGATGCAAACTGCATTGGATAAGCCTCGCCCGGATTCTCCACGCCCATACCTTCCACAAATGTTTTTGATTGTTCTCCGCCAATAATGATTGGCGCTATATAAAGGAGCAGCTTGCTGACGACGCCTTGCGCAAGCGCCGACTCGTTAACCGTCCCTCCTCCTTCCAGCAAAACACTGTCGATGTTCAAGTCCCCCAGTTTTATGGCCAGGTCCGTCAGATCTACCTGCCCGTCTCTGCTGCTGCAGAAGAGAACTTTCGCTCCCAGAGACTCCAGTTCTAATGCTCTTTCCCTTGATGCCCCTTCTGCACAGGCAATGATCGCGGGATTTCTCTCCGGGTCTGCAAGTACCTTGCTGTTGATAGGAATTCGCAGCTTGCTGTCCAGCAGAATCCTGACAGGGTTCCTCCCACCTTCCATGCGGCAGGTCAATTCGGGATCATCAGTAATAACGGTTCCTACTCCGGCCATAACAGCAGTATACCTGTTTCTCAGACCGTGGACTTCCGATCTTGCGAACTCTCCTGTAATCCATTTTGATTTGCCGGAATAAGCTGCAATCTTGCCGTCAAGACTAACGGCAGCTTTCAATACGACAAAGGGCATACGGGTTTGGATGTAGTGAAGAAAAACCTCGTTCAGTTCTTTGCTTTCATCCTCCAAAACTCCTGCAGTCACCTGAATTCCTGCGTTTCTCAAACGCTCCGCGCCCTTTCCTGCCACTTCTTTATTCGGGTCCAGTGTACCGATTACAACCCGCTTGAGCTTCTTTGCAATCAGAAGCTCTGTGCAGGGCGGCGTTTTCCCATAATGACAGCACGGTTCAAGATTTACGTAAATTGTCGCATCTGCCACACTTCCTGCCGCTTTCTCAGCATGATTTACAGCATTCACCTCGGCATGCGCCTGTCCGAAGCGCTCGTGCCAGCCCTCACCAATTATGCGTCCGTCCTTCACGACGACTGCTCCCACCAGTGGATTGGGTGCGGTTTTGCCGACACCGTTTTCAGCCAGCTTTAGCGCCCTTGCCATATAGTTTCGGTCTTGCTGAATTTCCATTTCCCTGTCTCCCATCGTGCTGATCGAATATGCTTCATAAAATCGATCGGCATTTATCTATAGAAAAAAACCCTGAACTTAAGTTCAGGGCGGGACTTTCATACAGTTCAAGGTTATTTTTAACAAAAAAGCTCTGAAATATGAAAATATTCCAGAGCTCTCATCTCATAACGCTTTTTCGTATGATCAACTTCTTCTTTCATCCAGACTATACTGTCGGCTTCGGAATTACACCGAATCATGCCTTGCGGCTCGTGGGCTTTACCACCGGTGGGGAATCTCACCCCGCCCTGAAGAACTTATTCAATTGTCATAATATTAACACGCACCAATATTTCTGTCAACCTACATTTTTTTATCTTTTCGCTAACGATCGTCAGGATTGACTTCTTGCAGTTCCGGTTCTGAAGGCGGCGTGTTTTGCTGCTCTAATTCATCCAGTTTTTTTGTGAAATCGTCCAGTTTCATCTTTAGCTGTTTGTTTTCAGTTTCTAAAGAATTCACCGTTTTCGCCAGATTTTTCAGTTTTGACTGGTGCCTGATCCATCGGACCAGACTGAGCAGCAGTACGACCAGTGCACCGAAAAATGCAGAAATCAGAATCACCAGAGCCTGCGAGATAGACATCTCAAAATTTAAGAAGCTGATGTCTACCGCACCTGCGTTCTGCAGCGCAAAAATTGCCACAATTAAAGCAAAGACCAGTGCCAGTACGAATTTCCAATCCATTATGTTACCCTCCTAATATGTACTTTAAAAAATTGAATTTAAAGCCGCTCTTTTTGCATGAATGTATGCAGTATCGAATAACGGCATCTCTGTATCCTCCTGACGGACTAACAGACCGATTTCAGTGCATCCTAAAATAATCGCTTCGGCTCCTTTTTCTGATAATCCATCTATGATCTTCAGATATTCCTTTTTCGACTCCTCCGAAATGACGCCCAGACACAATTCACGAAAGATAATATCGTTGATCTTTTCCCGTTCCGGCTCATCCGGGATTATTACCTTGATACCATTTTCAATCAGCTTGTTTTTATAAAAATCCTGTTCCATCGTATATTTGGTGCCAAGCAAAGCAACGGTTCTTATTTTTCTCTCCAGCAACTCCGCCGCCGTTACTTCTGCAACATGCAGAATGGGCACGGTTACCCGCTGCTGAATCTGATCGGCATATTTATGCCATGTATTGGTACAGATGATAATAAAGTCAGCTCCTCCGCGCTCCAACCGTTCCGCCGCATCATACAAGATTTCAGCGCCTTTTTCCCAGTCGCCTGCCGACATGCAGTCTTCAATTTCGTGAAAGTCGACACTGTAAAGCAGAAGCTTCGCGGAATGAAATCCGCCAAGCCTTTCCTTGATGGTCTCATTGATTACCTGATAATATGTAACCGTGCTTTCCCAGCTCATTCCGCCGATTAATCCGATTGTTTTCATCTCTTACTTCCCTTCTCCGTGCACCCGCACAGCGTATAGATTTATTTATGGAGAGCCATAGCAGCTCCGTCATATCGATTGAAAAAGTGACAATTCTCCTCTCATGTTGGTCGCCATCAGCTTCTTAACCGTATCCAGATCATAGTCCATGCTCAACAGATAATAAAGCTTTGTAACCGCCGCTTCTACCGTCATGTCAAAACCGTTTACAGCTCCGGCGCTTGCAAGACTCATACTGGCTTCATATTCTCCAAGTATGGCGGAGCCTTTCAGACATTGGGTGCAAACGACAATAATGGTCCCGTTTTTTTCAGCTTTCTTTAATATTTTTTCAAAAATACCGTGATTTTCGGGGATATTTCCCGCTCCATATGCTTCAAGTACAATTCCTTTCAGCTTTCCGGTCAGCACTTTTTCTATAACTTCAAACTGAATCCCGGGAAAAATCTTCAGTACTGCAATCTGATTTTCCTTAAATTCGGATAACTTAAAATCTGTTCCCGCTTTTCTGACAGCGTGCTCGTTAATAGCAATCCGAACACCAACTTCACCGAGAGGCGGATAATTTGGTGAATCAAATGCAATGAGATCATCGGCACTGATTTTCACAGCCCTGTTTCCCCGGTATAGTTCATTGCCGAAAAAAAGACAGACTTCAGGAACATGGTAATATCCTGCAATCATCAGTGCTGTGATTAAATTATCCTTAGCATCATTCCGGATTTCACAAAGAGGTATTTGTGAACCGGTTAATATAACAGGCTTTGAAAGCCCCTCCAGCATGAAGGAAAGCGCTGAGGCGGTATAAGCCATCGTATCCGTACCGTGCAGGATCACGAAGCCGTCATAATCTTGATATCTTTTTTTGATATCTTTCGCGATTTTAACCCATTCCTTAACGGAAATATTGGAGGAATCAAGTAGCGGATCATATTCGATCAGATCAAAAAAAGGGAGCACATCCGCCTTCAGTTCAACCATTTCAGATAAAGTTGATTGTATATATCCCTTCTTTGGCGCATAACCATGACTTGTTTTTGCCATTCCAATGGTTCCTCCTGTGTTGATCAGGCAAACCTTCTTCCGCATTGTTCCTATCCTCCCAAACATCATTCCCTCTCAAGAGTTACAAGCTCATCCCTTTCCGCTTGCGGGATTTTTTTATTTTGATATGATAGTAATATGATTATAACTTTTTCAGATTCTATTCTGCAAGTATATTCCAATTATAAATTATTAGCAAATGTATCCTAAACAACGCTTGAAAGGGGCCCAAATGGATTGTAACGAGGCGAAAAAATTAGATCAAAGCGGGGCACGAGCTTGTCCGTTCCGGCCTGATCGCAAGAACCTGGGGTAATGTAAGCTGCCGTATCGACAATAAAAGCTTTGCCGTAATCATGATGCTGGCACATTTCATTACTGAAGAATATGTCGATGAGGTTCTGCTTCGCCTGGATTGTATCCGTCACGATGGCTATTATGTAAAAATGCGAGTTGCCTGGGCAATCTCTGTATGCTTTGTAAAATTCCCTGAAAAGACCATGGTTCTGCTGAAAAACAGCAAACTCGACAATTTCACCTTTAACAAATCACTTCAAAAGATCATTGAATCGAGCAGGGTTCCAGCAGAAACAAAAGCTGTTATTAAAAATATGAAACGTCGATAAAAAAGAGCCGCTCCGGCGTGGAGCGGGCTTTCATGCTTTCAGCTTCTCTTCAATCAGTTTGAGATTGTTCATCAGCCTATCATTTCCCGGCGTAATCCGTAAGGCTTCCTTTGCATGCGCCAATGACCGTTCGTACATTCCGAGGCGATAGCTGCTGATCGCTGCCAAATCGTCGGCAGTATGATTCCAGCTGTACCCCATATTAACATAGGTATCCGATTTTTTCTTTATTTTCAATGCTTCCTGCGTCATGAAAAACACCATGGGCCAATCCTTCAGTTCATACCCCATCTGTGCGCATTCAATGTACGGGTCCCGCATTCCCGGAGATTCGGCAATCGCTCTGTAATACCATGCATAAGCTTGTTGTGTATCGCCTCTACGGTAATATGACTTTGCAATCCACCGCATGGATGCACACCGTTCGTCACTCCAGGTTGCTGTCTTAAGTGACAAGTGCCTTTTCAGGGTACTGATGCATTGGTCCCATTCCCCTTTGTACATATACTCTCTTCCGAGATAATAGGCCATTCGGTCAGAGGTTGGATCTTCCTTCACTGCAAGCTCCAGCAAAGGTAAATAGGAACTCCTTGGCTTACTGGCGTCAGGATAATGATTCAGAACCATTCCGTCGATATATACTTTTTTCTGCGGACCGGTACCGATATATTCCAGGCACTCATGGATTGGATGCTTCCATTGAAACCCCTTCCGTGCATGGACTTTAAAATAATTGAACTGGATGTCAGGACTCCCGTCACTCTTTAGACTCCAATTGTACAAATATCTGCCCTGAGTCGTCTCCGGCGTCCAGACCTGTTCCAGACAGTTACGCCAGCCCGGCAGCAAAATTTCATCTAAATCAGTACAAACACAGATGTCTGTCTGTTCCGGCACATGATCCAAAGAAAGGTTGCGGGCGACATCAAAACGCCAAGGAGATACAATTTCCACAAACACCTGCGCTCCACGTTCGCGGAGCTTTTCTGCCGTACCATCGGTAGAACCCGTATCCAGTACGACAATCTCATCTGCTTCTTCCATCGAGTCCATCCAGCCATCCACAAAGCTTTCTTCGTTTTTGCATATGGCATAAACACAAATTTTATATTTTCCCAAAATAATCCCTCCCCGTCAGAGCTTCTTTTCTATCAATTCAAGATTGCTTTTGAGGCGCGGTTGACCGGGCGCCATTTCACATGCTTTCTTCGCATATTCATGAGATTTTTGATAAAGCCCAAGCCAATAACAGCTAATCGCCCCCAAATCGTAAGGCCAAAAGTCCCACGCTTCAGGTTCCATCAGATAACTTCCCGTTTTATTCGTTATTTTGAGCATCTGCTCTGTCATAAGATGAACAAGCGGCCAGTTTTTTTCCTCATATCCGAAACGTGCCATATGATAATACGGCTCCCTTGTGCGGGGACATTCTGCAATTGCTTTAAATAGCCACTGTTTTGCACTAGCCCGATCCCCCAACCCAAGATAACTTTTTGCAATGCACCGCATGGAAGCGCTTCGTTCCTCATCCCATACAGCACTGGGAAGCGCCAAATGCTTTTTCAGTGTGGAAATACATTTTTCATGCATCCCATAATACATATATTCTCTGCCAAGCCAGAACATTGTCCGGTCGTCGTTTGGATTTTCCTGTGCGGAGAGTTCCAGCAGCGGCAGATACTGTGTTCTTGGCTTACTGGTATCCGGGTAGTGATTAAGCACCATTCCTCCTACCCAAACGACCTTCTCCGGTTCTCCTTCCGTATATTCCAGAACCTCGTGAACAGGATGAACCCACCGGTAACCGTGTCTTCGGTGGATTTTTTCCATTGGAAATTGCTTTTTTGGCGTTCCGTCACTATGAAAAGTCCAGGTGAACAGGTAACGTGCTCTCGTATGTTCCTGCTGCCATGCTTCTTCAAGTTTTTTTCTCCATCCCGGCTCAAAAATTTCATCAAGATCATTGGATACGCAAATATCTGCATCTTCAGGGACGTGGCTCAGCGCCAGGTTGCGCGCAGTATCGAACCTCCAAGGAACGATTGATTCGGAATAAACGACGGCGCCTCTTGCTTTTAAGGCCTCTATCGTGCCGTCACTGGAGCCGGTATCTGTTACCACAACCACGTCTGCTTCACTGACAGCATCCATCCATCGGTTAACAAAAGACTCTTCGTTTTTGCATATCGCATATACGCAGATTTTATATCGGTTCATTTTATCACCTTTAAATTACTTTAGATTTCTTGTTCCCTTATCTGGAAAAAGCCGAAGACAATGTCTTCGGCTTTCACTTTTGGCATGAAAAGCACTCTGCTCTTCAACTCCACGCCAGCCGGTTCAAGTTTGAAAAGAAGCGCTACTACAAAGAAGTTTCGACGATTACAATATTTGCCTGAACTGTGGTTGCCGGGAGAAATACCGTTTGACCAGTTGCATTGACTAGTTCCAGTGTCGCCGGTGCAGCTCCTACTGTAACGAGGGCGGTTCCAATGACCTGACCGGTTACAGCTGGTGATGATCCGGTAATTAACGTACTGCCGTTCACAACCAAATTGAAGTCGATTAGGGTTGCAGCCTGGGCACCGTCCGTTGCGACCCACCAGGAAACATAATAGTTTCCAACTGCATTAATCGTAAATACACCTGTCACAGGGTTATAGTCAACATCCAGACTCTGGTCGTTGAGTACGGTGTCAAATATAACATTTGCACCATCATCAATGGTTCCAAGCGGAGCATCCTGCAGCTGGGCCTGAATCCCTCTCAGGACTAAAGCAGGGCCAGTTGGACCTGTCGGGCCTGTTGGACCTGTCGGGCCGGTATCTCCGGTCGGACCTGTTGCACCTGTTGCTCCCGTTGGGCCGGTTGGACCGGTCGGGCCGGTATCTCCCGTCGGACCTGTTGCTCCTGTTGCACCTGTTGCTCCCGTTGGGCCGGTTGGGCCTATTGCTCCCGTTGCGCCGGTTGCTCCTGTCGGGCCGGTTGGACCTGTCGGACCGGTTGCGCCGGTTGCTCCCGTTGCTCCCGTTGGACCTGTCGGGCCTGTTGCTCCGGTTGCTCCGGTTGCGCCGGTTGCTCCTGTCGGGCCGGTTGGACCTTGCGGTCCTTGCTGTCCCTGAGGTCCGAAGGGACCCTGTGGGCCTGTTGGACCTTGCGGGCCTGCCGGGCCTGCTGGGCCTGTTGCTCCTGTTGCTCCGGTCGGACCGGTTGGGCCTGCCGGACCAGCAGAGCCTTGAGCGCCTGTTGGACCTGTCGGACCTTGAATTCCTTGCGGGCCTTGCGGTCCTGTCGGGCCGGTTGGGCCTACTCTACCCGGAGGGCCGGGATAACCGGGACGGCCAGGGCATCCGGGAGGACCGGGACGGCCAGGGCATCCGGGAGGACCCGGAGGGCCGGGAGGGCCGGGAGGACACGGATAGCACGGCGGACTCGGGGGAGTCGGCGGGCACGGATAGCAAGGAGGAGCTGGCGGACATGGACGCGGCGGCGGACACGGATGCGGTGGATACTGGTGACAAGGTTTCTGGTCATACGGTGATCCGTAGTACCATTGCCCCTGTGCTTGTGCCTGTGCCTGTGCCTGTGCATCTGCCTGGTACGAATAGTCCTGTGGCTGTTGCTGTTGCTGCCAGTAGCCGTCATCCTGTCTGTTCCAGCCTTCACTCTCTCCGCTCCAGAGATTTTCATCCTGTTGATTCCAAGGGTTTTCCTCGGGCATCTGGTATTGATCTCTCTGTCTATACCCTTCTCTAGACCCCTGCCAAGGCTCGGTCCAGAGTGTTGAACATTTTCTGGATTTATAGTTCTGACCTATGGGTGTAGCATAGCAAAACTTACATCCATCGTCATTTGAATTCATTATTTAGCCTCCTATAACGGTATTGGATATGGAGTATCTCCAATAACAGTGTATGCGGAAACATAAAAATTGACATTCATTTCATAGCCTGGGAATTAATTAATCCAATCACGTCAGTCTATATCGGTAGTAAAAGCATTTCTCAGCATTGTTATTTCTTGTGCATAACCCGGAATTTCATTGGGCGTTTCCAGTATAAAAGGTAACTGCCTGAGTTTGGGATGATTGATTATATGAATAAAGGTCTGAAGACCAAGGGTTCCTTCGCCTATTTTTTCATGACGGTCCTTATGGCTCTTGAACGGGTTCTTGCTGTCATTCAAATGAATCGCCTTCAGATTTTGCAGTCCGATCACCTCATCAAATTCTCCAAGAACACGGTCCAAATCATTGACAATATCATAACCGGCGTCATAGACATGACAGGTGTCCAGGCATACGCCTAGTTTTTCGTTATATTTAACGTTTTTTATGATCTCCCTTATCTCTTCAAAAGTACCCCCGATCTCGCTTCCCTTGCCAGACATGGTTTCCAGTAGAACGGTGGTAGTCTGCTCAGCTGTCAAAATCAGATTTAATGCATCGGCAATTAATTGAATCCCTTTCTCCGAACCCTGCCCTCCATGGCTTCCCGGATGAAAATTATACAGATTTCCAGGAAGATGTTCCATGCGAATCAAGTCATCCGTTAAGACTTCAATTGCAAACTCTTTTGTCCGTGCATCGGCAGAACATGGATTCAACGTATAGGGAGCATGTCCCACCAAGGGGGCAAAATGATTTGCCTCGGCTATTTTCAGCAGATCCTGTATATCCTTTTCATCAATTTTTTTCGCACGGCTTCCTCTGGGATTCCGAGTGAAAAACTGAAATGTATTGGCATCGATGCTCAGTGCATCTTTTCCCATCCTTCCATATCCTTTTGATGTCGACAAATGGCAGCCTATATTCAACATAACGCACCTCCATGATTTTTCGTTTTTATTTTTCCAACATACATTTTCTCTATCATTTGTTTTATAGCCCGATGATATTCCGTCAAACACAGATGGCATAAAAAAAGTGGCTTCGCCACATCCGCTAAAAACTCCGACCGTATGCCATGCATTCGGTCAGAGCCTCCTTAAAAATACACGTTATTTTATTAAGCATTGGTTCTTTTGGTTGACCTGCATTAAGTACCCTGTGTTCCACTCAGTCTTTTTTCACTCCAACCAGTCTTTTCTGTGTCTTTTCTTGTAATGCGCTCACTATAAATCCAACCGGATGCTGTGTCTTCTCAGAAATTTCCTGAAGCGTTAAGCCCTGTTCAGCAAGACACTTTGCAACAGCGACCATGCTCTCGCCAACTTCAATTATATGCTTATCCGGATCATAAAAACGTACTACACGCTGGCCCCACGGATATTCTATCACCCCATGCAGCATCTCTACATTGCATGATTTGATTCTCTTTATAAAGTCGTCAAACTTCTTCTCTTCGAAATACAGCTCAAAATTATTTGGCCGAAACATGATCGTATCCTCATATTCCCCGATAAATTTCATCCAGCTTTCTCTGGTTTGGAGGCTGAAATCGCCCGAAAAGGTAATGTTTTCACCAAAATCAAGAATCACTTTCTGCCCCAGTATTTCTTCGTAAAACTTTCTGGAGCGCACCATATCCTCTACAACGATCAATGTACACTTATACTTCAATTTTACCCCATCCTTTTCAATACAGTATACGTTTTTAATATATTATCATCCTGTACAATCTCTGTCCAGTGTACCGATTCAATGCTTCGACAAAATTTTTTATAAAAATTCAATTATAATTTTAAAAGCAGGCAAAATTGTATTGACAGAATATGTGTCCAGAGTTATATTGACTATATTAATTAATTTAGTCAAATATTCATAAAGGTGAATTGTTATGCCGAAAATTTTCTCTGAACATGAACGTATATTAATTAGGAAAAAGCTGATGAAGGAAGCAGAATACTGCCTTTCACAGTATGGCGTTCGAAAAACTACCGTGGATGAACTAGTAAAAAGAGTCCATATACCGAAGGGTACTTTTTATTTGTTCTTTGAATCAAAGGAACAGCTATTTTATGAGGTATTTATTCAGTTCCATGATGCAATTCAGGATAAACTGATTACCAGTCTTACAAATACCGAGGAGCAAGTTACCCCCCAAAAGCTCACCGATCTTATCTATGATCTGTACAAAATGCTGGATGGCTCCTTCCTGCTCGATTTGATGAATGAAGGAGAAATGGACCTGATCTTGCGCAAATTGCCGCCAGAAATCATGAAACAGCACACTGAAAAGGATGATTTCAGCATAGAGCGGCTGTTTGCCATGATTCCTGAGCTAAAACCCGAAGACAGTAAGGTGTTCAGTGCTGCATTAAGATGTGTGTTTTTATCGATGCTCCACCGCCAGGAAGTAGGCGAAGATGTATTTGACGAAGCAATGAGAGTTATGATAAACGGAGTAGTGATGCAAATGTTTGGAGGGGATGACCATGATCTGCGTTCAAAATCTGCAATTCAGCTATACAAAAAAGCCCTTTATCGAAGAAATTAATTTTCAGGTCCCATCGGGTGAAATTTTCGGATTTCTTGGTCCCTCAGGTGCGGGAAAAAGTACGCTGCAGAAGATTTTAACAGGGCTTCTGACAAGTTATACCGGCAAGGTTACCGTTCATGGCGAGGACCCAAAACATCACACAGACGATTATTATGAAAATATCGGCGTTGATTTTGAATTTCCAAGTCTCTATGAGAAGCTGACAGCGACAGAGAACCTAAAGTTTTTCGCTTCGCTCTACAAAAAGCAGCGGGATATCGGTGGGCTGCTGAAAAGCGTAGGATTATATCAAGATGCGGATAAAAAGGTTTCCGATTATTCCAAGGGGATGAAATCCAGGCTAAATTTCATCAAAGCATTGCTTCATGATCCGGCTATTCTTTTTCTGGATGAGCCCACATCCGGGCTTGACCCTTCCAACTCAAGAATTATGAAGGATATGATCCTGGAAGAAAAGAAAAAGGGAAAGACGATCATCCTTACAACCCACAATATGTACGATGCTACAGAGCTCTGTGACCGCGTAGCTTTTATCGTCGACGGCAGAATCAAGGCTTTGGATACGCCTCACAATCTCATCATGTCCAAAGGTTCTTCAAGAATCAGTTACACCTACACCAAAGGCGGAAGGGAATACCGCAGGGAAACTCCGGTCAGCCGAACCTCAGAAGATCATCTTCTTATGCAGCTGATTAAAAGTGATCAAATTCTGTCCATTCATTCAGGGGAACCTACTTTGAATGATATTTTTGTGGAATTGACAGGGAGGAATTTACAATGAGGATTCGTTCTCTGATTATCGGTGATGTACGTTTCCAGTTGAAATACGGATTTTATCTGCTATATTTCTTTTTCTCCATATTGTACATCATCCTTGTTTATGTATTTCCTGTCGCATGGAGAGAGCGAGCTGCAATTTTGATGATCTTTTCAGACCCTGCCGCGATGGGGCTTTATTTTATGGGTGCGATCGTTCTCTTTGAAAAGAGTGAAAGAGTGTTAAATAGCATCGCGATTTCTCCAGTGAAGCCTTTTGAATACGTAATATCAAAGCTAAGCTCCATCGGTATTATCTCCGTAGTTTCAGCGTCTGCGATCGGTTTGGGCAGCGGAATCATAGAAAGTCCCTTCTATTTCGTCGTCGGTGTTTTTTTCTGTTCCTGCCTGTTTTCCGCAGTTGGTTTGGTGATTGCCTGTAAGATCAATACCCTGAACCAGTTTATTGTCGCAACGATACCGGCGGAAATCCTGATCAACCTGCCGGCGCTGGCATGGCTGTTTGGTTTAAAAAAAGACTGGCTGCTGATCCATCCGGGCGTATGTCTGATCGAACTTTGCAGCGGCAGCCCCCATACCTTTCCAGCTCTAATTATCCTGTTGCTCTGGACTGCATTAATTGCAAAATATGCCGAAAGGTCGGTAAGCAAAATGCTGAAATCAGTAGGAGGAATCAAATTATGAGACCATTGTCGCGCTCTTTTCATATGTTCATCCTGCAGATCGCGGGAGACAGTATGCTGTACGTCGTTTGTGCCGCGCCTCTTCTTGCGGCATTGTTCTTTCGTTTCGGCATCCCCTATATTGAAGTGCTGCTTTGCGCGTATTTCGGAAAGGCAGCCATCCTTTCCGGGTATTACCTGCTTTTTGACCTGTCTTTATGCACGGTAACGCCCTTTCTTTTTTGTTTCGCTTCTTCAATGGTGATCTTAACGGAATATGACGAAAACATGATGGGCTATCTTGCGGTTACTCCTGTGGGCAGAAAGGGCTATCTGATTTCACGCTTCCTGTTTCCCTCAATTATCTCTTTCATTGCGTCCTTGATCCTGTTATCCTTGTTTTCGTTGACGGTCTGGTCTTTTTTCAGTCGGATTACCGCATGTTTACTCACCAGTATTTTAAGCATTGCCGTCTCTCTCCTTGTGGTATCCTTCTCTCATAACAGAGTAGAAGGGATGGCTATCGCCAAAATGTCCGGAATCATGATGATGGGACTTGTGGTTCCTTTTTTCCTAACATCCGGTATCCAGTATATCTTTTCCGTCCTGCCCTCTTTCTGGATTGCAAAGCTATTTTTAAAAGAGAATTTTCTTTACAGCGTACCGGCGCTTTTAACGGCCTTTCTCTGGATCTTTCTTTTTTACCGCAGATTTTCAAAGAAATAAGCAAGTTCGCTGTTTAAGAGTGCAGGTCATTATCACCTGAGGCTGAAAGCGTTTTATTTTTTCCGGAAGAGTAGTACTGTACTCCAATCGTACGCAATTCCAGATCATCCTTGATTAGGTATCCGTCTGACGCTTTTTCCAATATCCCTTTTGTACATAGGTTTTCAAGAGTACGCAAAAGGTGACGGTAGCTGGTGCCAAGATATTCTGAAAGCTCCGTGAGCTTTTCACAGAACTTGCCATCCTGACTTGTCATCAAAATATATGCACAAAGGCGTGATTCAAAGGGATATAAAATATTTGACGAATTATTGATTGAATTCTGTACAACGATTTCAGCCATTACAATGCAGATCCTGTTCATAAATTTCATATTTGAAGTAAGGTAGGTCCGGTATCTTTCATGGGGTATCGAGATACACTGGGCATCCTCTGCGGCGCATACACTGGAAGATGCCAAAGCGTTGGTCATCAATTCCACCGCGCCAATAATCATTCCCCGCTCATTAAAGCAGTGCAGAAGCGTTTTTCCGTTGGAAGCCGTGGAAAACACCTTGATCCTGCCGCTTATTACGATTAACAGCTCATCCAGCGGAAATCCCTGTTCGCATAAAAACTGACCTTTCTTATATTTTCTGATCAACAAACCGCTCGTATCAATATCTTCCAGTCCATATTCCGATAGATATTTTCTTTGCATCTCTGTAATCTTTTCAACTGACAACAAGACTTCCTCCTTTCACATCTGCTCTTCACCATTATAGACAATAATCCTGATATAAAATTATGCCATATAATTTTTATTTCGGATATGACATTTGTCATTATAAATTAGAGAGAAAAGGTTTTATGATGAAACCGCAGATAAAAGAAGTCATCGAAAGGGGTTTTCATCATGAATAAAAGTGAAAATCAGGGAAGGCAGGTTATTGTACCGTCACGCGAAGTGAAAATACTGACTTGCCCATATTGCTGGACAGACCAGCGTACGGAAAGGAATTTCTGCTACCGATGCGGAGCCGGATTCATCTATCTGGACGAGGTAAATGATTTTGTTATAGAAAACGGACAGATATGTTTTCCTTCAGTCTCTTTCAGCCATTGAATCAGAAGCAGGTCTCTCACTATAATTAATATTGAAGCCGCTTAAATTGATCTATCGAGTTCAAAAAGCAAAGGAGATACCTATGAAAACGAATTATGAAATTGAATGGAGGAAGATTTAATATGAGAATTAAAGCTGCGGTAACGTACGAGAAAGGCGCGCCTTTCAAAATCGAAGAAGTAGAGCTGGCAGCTCCGAAGGATGACGAGATTTTAGTAAGGATTGTTGCATGCGGAGTTTGTCATACTGACCAAGCCGTTCAGCTACAGGTCATTCCGGTTCCTCTGCCTGCTGTTCTGGGACATGAAGGAAGCGGTATCGTAGAACAAACGGGTAAAAATGTTACCCAATTCAAGGTGGGTGATAAGGTGGGGATTTCGTTCGGCTTCTGCGGCAAATGCTCTAACTGTATGACCGCTCACCAGCACGCCTGTGAAAATATCAATGCAATTAACTTCGGTGGCGTCCAGCCCGACGGTACGACACGCCTGTCAACAATAGACGAGAAACCTTTGTCCACTTTTTTCGGCCAATCCTCTTTTGCAACTCATGTGGTGGTCAATGAAAACAGTGCAGTCAAAATCCAATATGACGACGTTGACCTTGCCCTGATCGGCCCGATGGGCTGCGGTATCCAGACCGGCGCCGGCGCAGTGCTGAACCGTCTGCGCCCGGAATTTGGTTCCTCCATCGCCGTATTCGGCTGCGGCACTGTAGGCATGAGCGCTATCATGGCTGCCAAAATTGCCGGCTGCGAGAAAATTATCGCGGTGGGCGGAAATCCCAGGAGCTTGATGCTGGCCAAAGAGCTGGGCGCCACCCATACGATCAACCGCAGGGAGGTAAAGGATACTGTCGGCACGATCCGCAACGAGATCACCAGCGGCGGCGTCAACTATGCCATCGATACTTCCGGTGTCCCTGACTTTGTGAAAAAAGCGCTGGCCAGCTGCCGCGTCATGGGTACTGCTGTGGTGCTGGGTGCCACCGGCGACGTGACGCTCAATATTCAGACTGAGCTCATGGGAGACGCAAAGAGCCTTATTGGTATTGTGGAAGGAGACTCCATTCCGAAACTATTCATTCCAAAGCTTCTGGAATACTACCGAAAAGGAATGTTTCCTTTTGATAAGCTCATTCAGTTCTACCCCTTTGAGCAGATTAACGAAGCCTTTGCAGCGTCCGACTCCGGTGAATGCATTAAGGCAGTACTGAAAATGCCCGAAAGATGATGATATAAAGATGATTAACTGATGATCAAATCTCTTTAACAAAGTCAAAAATGGAAAGGACGACAGCTCTTAAAACGAGTGTCGCCCTTTTTTTATGTTCAGCTTTAGCGTAAACTGCAAAGATCTTACAGAACGGTAAAAAATCCGCCATCGATGTTGATATCTACACCATTAACGTAGTCGGATGCCTTGGATGCCAGGAAAACAGCAGCTCCCATGAGATCCTCCAGCTTTCCCCAGTGTCCGGCTGCAATACGGTTTGTAATTTTATTATAAAACGCCTGATCCTTGCGCAGTTCTGCATTGACCTCTGTCGCAAGGAAACCCGGGCAAATCGCGTTGGTCTGGATATTATAAGCACCCAGCTCGTTGGCAAAGTTGCGCGTAATTCCAAGTACTCCGGTCTTTGCAGCCGTGTAAGGGGGGCAGTTTTTGTCAGAGGTATAGGACAAAGCCGAGCCAATATTTATAATCTTACCGCCTCCCTGGACCTTCATAATTTTAGCCACCTCTTTCGAGAGGTAATACACCACGTTAAAATCAAGATTGATGCACATCTCCCAATATTTATCCGGATAGTCGTCAAAATCGGCAAATGCACTGATACCGGCATTGTTTACTAAGATATCCAGGCAGCCGTATTTGTTCATACACTCATCGATGCAAGCCTGGCGATATTCCTTGTCTGTCAGATCACCTCTCAGGAAAAATACCTTGCGGCCTTCCTTCTCGATCAGTTGCTTTACTTCTGCAATATCCTCGGTAAAGTGCGGAATGAACAGGTCTGCCCCCGCCTTAGCAAAAGCCGCGGCATATGCCATTCCCAAGCCTTGATTTGCGCCGGTTACCATGGCGACTTTTCCCTTCAGACTGAACCAATCCATGTTAAAGCATTCTATAGACATGATAAAGATACTTCCTTTCTTATTCCTTGCCCAGCATTTTCCTCAGATCCGATGAAATACCGGTTCGATCCATGCCATAATAATGATAGATTTCATCCGGTGCGCCCAATACAGAAAATTCATCGGGCATGCCGATTCGTTTAAAGTTTCCCTTATAGCTCGCTTCGCAAAGAGTTTCTGCAACTGCTCCGCCCAAACCTCCATTGATGGAATGATCTTCCACAGTGACAATATTGCCGGTTTTTTCAGCCACACGAATGATTGATTCCTTATCCAGAGGCTTAATTGTATGCATATCCAGTACACCTATGCTCAGTCCACTTTCATTCTTCAGCATTTTCGCTGCCATCAGGCACTCATATAGATTGGAGCCGCAGGAGATGATATAGCCATCTGTTCCCTCCAGGGTTTCAATGGCCTTACCGATCTCAAGTTCATAATCATCTGCATAAACATCCGAGGAACCGGCACGGTCAATACGAACAATCATTGGACCGACGAAATCCATCGACTGCCGGATGAATTTGCGACACTGGTTCGCATCGGCAGGTACCACAACGGTCAAGTTTGGAATTGCACGATAGAGCGCCAGATCCGCAATGTCATTATGAGTCGGACCGCCGCCGGCGGTAACGCCGGAATGTGTTCCGATCAGGCGGACGTTAACATCATTATAGGCGATATCCGTATGGAGCTGATCCGCAGCACGAAGCGGCAGAAACGGCCCGAATACCTGAGAAAATACAACACAGCCGGAAAGCGCCAACCCCGCCGAAGCTCCGACCTGATTTGGTTCGGCAATACCAAAATTAAAGCACCGCTCGGGAAACTCCTTCAACAGTTTCCCTGCTGAAGAAGAAGGAGCCACATTGTCACTATAAGTAAACACAAAGTTTTTACCCTCCTTCGCCATGTTATACAGTTCCTCTCCAAACGCTTCCCGCGCATTGGAAAGCATCATATCAAAGTCATATGTAGTCTTTACCGCCATAATCAATCACACCTTTCTCATCTTTGCCACATCAGCCAGCGCAACATCCAGATCTTCTTTGCTGATACCGCCGCCATGCCACTTATGTTTACCTTCCATGAAACTGACGCCCTTACCCTTCACCGTATTACTGATGATAAACGTGGGCTTAGCATGCTTACGGCAGTCGCGTTCCGGCAGTTGGTCCAGCGCGGCACATACCTGCGACATATCATTACCATCCTTAACATTGATCACGTTCCATCCAAAGGCCTTTACTTTATCTTTAACAGGATCAATGTTCATGATGTCGCAGGTTTTTCCGGTCATCTGAAGCTGATTCTTATCCAAAATGCATACCAGATTATTCAGTTGATAATGGCCCCCGGACATGAGCGCCTCCCAGTTGGTTCCTTCATTGAATTCTCCGTCGCCGATCATACAAATCACACGATAGTTTTCATTTCGAAAACGCGCTCCCATCGCATAGCCGACAGAGACGGGCAGGCCATGCCCCAGGGAACCTGCAGATACTTCGATCTGCGGACACTTTTTACGGTTGGAATGCATCCCGAACTTGTAATTGTCCAGACATTCAAAGTGCTCTACCATGTAATCCTGCGTATAAGCACCCAAATCGGAAAAAATGGTGTACAATGTCTCAGAGCAATGCCCCTTGGAAAGGATAAATCGGTCCCGTCCTTCTTTGCACGGATTCAGTACATCAAAATTTAAATATTTGTAATATAGAGCTACCGCCATTTCTACCATGGACAATTCGCCGCCCAAATGCCCCATTCCGATGCGATAGATGAAATTCAACAGATTGGATCGAATGTCTGCGCATTTGTCTTCCAACTCTGCAACTGTCTTAAGTTTCTGTTCAATCATACTTGCTCATCCTTTCTATTCAGCGATTTTACTCACCCTCGATTTCATTACAGCGGATCAGAATTTTGAAATATTTGCCCGAAACCTGTGCTTCAAAGGCTGCGGCAGAATCAACAATGTCAAACACCTTGGCAGTAAAGTCTTCCAAATTAAAGCGGGGCATGATCTGTGCTGCACGCGGGAAGCAATACGGAGCAACATAATAGCCGGAAATGGTCAGCTCATTATAGTAGCAATATTTATACAGGTTCAATGGCATTTCAAAATCATTTGGATACATGGCGCCGTAAAGCAGCATGCCACCTCGCGCTACCAGAGCTGGAAGCTTATAAAGAGCTGCCGCAAAGCCGGAACAATCCACCACGGCATCAAAACCCCGCCCATTGGTAATTTTTTTTGCGGCTTCCTCAATATCTTCCATCGTAGGATCGATCACGTGATCAGCGCCATATTTTTTCGCCAGTTCCCTTCGATCCGCAATGGGTTCAAATAGCGTCAAATCGGTCGCACCCATCATCTTAAAAGCCTGAATACCCAACAATCCTATGGGGCCGCCTCCATTGACGGCGATTCTCATCCCAATCTTTGGCTGTACCTTATCCATCATCCGTACTGCGATAGAAACCGGCTCCAGCAGACAGCCCTCTTTCAGTGAAATATCGTCGGGCAGCTTATACACCTGTGATTCATGCCACACGATGTATTCGCTCATACCTGCACGGTTATATTCATCGGCATGCTCGCAAAACTGTTGCTGTCCATTCTGGCAGTAATAACAGGTTCCGCAAAATTTCAAAAAGTTTCCAGCAACGCGGTCGCCGATCTTCAGACCCTTCTGTGTGGCCTTTTCTCCTAATTCAACCACAACGCCAGATACCTCGTGGCCCATACCAAACGGCGGAGCCCATCCAAAGATTCCTTCTACCAAGTGAGGATCAGAGCCGCAAATGGCACAGTAGGCAACCTTTATCCTCACGTCTTCCGGTCCCATTTCATACTCGAGGACTTCCAGGGTGGCGACGGCACCTTTTTGTTGTGGATCTTTCGCTTTTAAACTGCCGGTTTTTACAACGTTGATCTGTTTCATAATTCTCTCCATTCCTCCGCCCGTACGGCGGTATAAAGTTTGTATGAAAGAGGACTGTAATCAGAATGTTTTGTCTTATTCATCTTTTGGCATTTCGGCACGCGCCGCGTTACGTTCGGCAATTTCCTCCTGAAGCTTAACAATCTTTTCCTCATTCAAATGGTAGCACAAACCGTAAACCAGCGCCGACACAGCCACGGCAGCAAGCGGCAGCAGTGAGGTCATGCTACGAATTGCGTTGATGGCCTGGGCTGATTGTTCTTGATTTGCCACATAACCAACAGCGCTTAACACCAGATTGGGAACAGTACCGCCTATAATCATAGAGAATTTAATGCCAAGTCCAACCAGTGTCATAACAATTGCAGTGTATCTCTTTCCGGTTTTCCAGTCGGCATATTCCACCGGATCGGTAATTACGGACCAAAGAGCGCCCATCAGCACACCGTAACCGTAACCGGTTAGGGCGCGTGCAATCATCATACCTACGATGGCGGCAGGAGGCATCAGATAAAGGAGAAGGCTACCCAGCCCGGAAATCACCAGACCAAACATCACAGTGCCTTTTTTATGCAACTTTTTTGTAAGGTACGGCACACACGGCACTCCGACCACGGAAAACAGCATCATGATCATGGAAAACCACGACAGCATATCTACACGTCCGGCATAGTACTTTATGTAGTAAGCACCCATCGTAGACTGTACCTGGCTCATCGTGTATACGCCAAGGAAAAGGACAAAAGTAACAAATACAGGACCAACACGGAACAGAAGGTAGAATACATCTTTTATTCCCGCCTTATTGCCAGGATCTACAGGCTGAGGCGGAATCCGTTCCACAATTTGATGAGAGGCCCATAAGAGAATACAAACCATAATGATAGCCATGATAATTGTAGTAACCATATAGCCCTGCGCCAATGTCATAAACCTGCTTAAATACCCGGATAGCTCGGGCAGCATAATCGCACAGACGACACCGCCGGTTTGCGCCATTGTCATACGGACAGATTGCAGACGTGTGCGCTCATTCTGGTCGTTCGTCATCAAGGTTGCTACCGAGATATATGGTTGAATAATGAGGGTGTACAGCATGTTTAACAGGTTATAGCTGATAGCAGCCCAAATCACCTTACCTGCATAGCCAAAATTCGGAGTAGAATAGGTCATAACCGCGGCAAGTCCAAAAGGAATAGCTCCCCACATAATGTAAACCCAATATTTTCCTTTTTTTAGTTGGAGGCGTTCACAGATTGTACCCATGATCGGATCATTGATAGCGTCCCATATTCGGGATACCGCAAACAAAATTGCTACATGCGCCGGTTTCAGTCCATAAATGTCAGTGTAGAAGTAACTGATATACAGTGCAATGCATTGAAATACGAGATTCATTGCAAAATCCACAGATGAATAACCGACTACCTCTCGAGTACTAAGCTTATAATAACCATATTGTTCTGATGTTTTTTCCCAGCCTTTTAATTCGCTAGAAGCATAGCCCATTTCCTTTTCTCCTCTCTTAATTCTCATTATTTCAAGGTATCACTCCATTACCGTCCCCCTTATTTTTGATAGTGACCTGCCTTGATAAAGTTATCCTAGCGGAAAGCAATCGGCCTTTCAATTGTCCAAACAGACGTAAATTTCAGAAACAGGTCCCAAAACTCGATCTTTTTTTCCATTTGCTTCATGGTATAGTGATATAGTAATAGAAGAAAAGATTCTCAATGTGATTCATTCTGTTTTGAAAAATATCAGTCCATGGTTTGAATGTGCTGTAGAAAGGAAAAAAATATGCTGTATCAGCAGAAACAATATCCCTTTTACAATCCGTTTCTAGTACGAATTTCAATTGGAAATAGTGACCTTACTGTGAACTACGTGGAATCTCTGGATCAGAGCTGCGTCGAATTTCCACACATTCATGAATGCTATGAGGTTTATTATTGTCTCAGCGGAGAACAGCATCTCTATATCGGCAACACCTTACATACGTTACAAAGTGGTGATTTTGCAGTGATCCGCCCTGAGACCCGTCACTATACCAAGTATGAACCAAACTCCATCAAACGATATTTGGTTTTTGTTTTTACCCCTCCCACTTCCAGCGTATCAAAATCGAAAAGTACCCAGGCGGAAGGAGATTTTCTACTCAAAATTTTAAAGTGCTTTGAAAAAAATCCATACTACGTTGGTAGAGATAGGTTCGCCTGCAGTTCTATCATCTCTAAAATGGAATCTGAGATTCAGGAGAATTATCCCGGTCATGAGCAAATGATTGGAGCTCTATACCAAGAGTATCTGATTTCCATTTTTCGGAACTTCAATCCTGTTGAATCGGAAAAAAACATCTATTTAAATATCAACCTTGCCATTCAAATTACAAAATACATGCATTCAAATTATTATAAACATTTTACGATTCAGGATATCGCGAAGGTTTTTTATGTTTCTCCCCGACATATCAACCGGTTATTTGAGGAGTATTTTGGTACGAGTTTTAAGAGGACGTTAAACATCTATCGAGTAAACTACGCGAAGAACTACCTGATGGATACGGACTATTCAGTAGAAAAAGTAGCGCTTCTAGTGGGATTTTCTTCTCCAAAAACGCTCTATCAACTCTTTAGAGAGCTTGAAGGCATGACCGTAGCAGAATACCGCAAGTCCCATTGCAGTGCTCCGCTTCTGCCTTCAGATTCTAAGTCCAACTGCGCACATTAAGCACATAGAAGCTGTGCCGGTAATGCAACTAAAAAAAGCGCCCTGACTTACTGTAATTGCGTCAGGCGCTTTGTTTATTTTAGAAATTATATCTTGATATTAATCGTAACGGAATACCAATCCTTATTAAAGTGTGTTTCTGCATACTCTATGACCTTGTCAAATTCATCAAAGGCTAGCCGCTTTACGAAAAAAGTATCGGTATTCTTTCTAATATTCATGAGCTTTGCTATTCTTGCATCAGTTACCTGCTTCACGGAGTAGTTTTCGCTTGCCCATACAGGAACTATTTTTGCCTCCCGAAGTGTTTGGTAGAAGGACGCGTTTTCCCGAATCCGTTCTGCCTGCTCCATGCTGAGAATGCGACTGTCAACAAAGGAGTTCTGATATGCAATGGGGTCGTCATTTGCAAGACGTACTCTACGAACGCAAATCATAGATTGGTCGTGGGGAATCTCCAGTTTATCGGCAATCACCGGATTTACTACCTCTTCAATTCGATCTACGAACATTCCAATCTGATACCCCTGCTGCAGCAGTTCATCGCTGAAGCTGATGGAAGTCAGTCCCCGCGTCATCTGTTTCTTGGTGACAAAGGTACCCACTCCCTGAACACCCATCAGATAACCTTCGCCAATCAAGTCGTTGAATGCCTTTCTCACGGTTATAGTGGATACACCGTACTTTTTTTTCAGGGCAGACTCGCTGTTCACTTTATCTCCGGGCTGCAAAACACCGGATTTGATGTCGCTTATAATGTCTTCCTTGATTTGAATGTACTTTGCAACTTTATGTTCCATGGTTCTGCTCCTAACTCATTTATTGAACCGCTCCCCAAATTCAATCTGGCAGCAGTATAACATACTCGGTAAAAAAGCTTCTAGTCTTCTCCAAATTTTGTCTGAATTAAAGCTATAAGCGCTTTGACCGCCTGCTCTTCGTCTTCGCCTTCTGCGCTTATTTTTACAGAAGTGCCTTTGGCGGCTCCTATGGAAAGCAGGGAAAGCATGGATTTTGCATTGCCCTTCTTTGTTTCCGTTTCAATGGTAATATTGGACTTGAATTTTGATGCGGTCTGAACAAATGTTGCCGCAGGTCTTGCATGAAGTCCCGTTTTATTTTGTATAATAATAGTCTCTGAATACATGTCAGTCCTCCCAATTCTCAGATTTGATAATGACTGGACGATCTTCTCACTGATTGAGGCTTCCAGATCCGGGTCCTGCAGAATCATAAGATATGCGTTGAAAATTTCTGCCTCTTCCCGGCTAAACTCACCTGCCGCCTTTTCCATAATTCGGTTGATCTGTTCTTCCGATTTTATAAACGAATTCTTTTGGCGTCATTCCGGAAATCTTGCAACCCCAGATTTAGCAGTTTCCACAGCCATGTTTGCCAGTTCTTCAACGGACAAATCATTATCCAGATTCATACTGATCTCCAGAAAGGCCATCGTATTCAGTCCTGCCACTGCGTAATATCTGCCGGGATGTTCTGCGCACTGCATTGCGGCGGTACGAAAAGGGGAAGCTCCCAGAAGATCACAGGCAAACAATACCTCGTCCTCAAAAAATGACTCCAGCAGAGATTTTACTCTGCTCTCCAGATCCGCCAGATCTTCTCCCGGTTTCAGATCTTCAAAATACATACGCTCCGGTACGCCGGCGATCATCTCCATGTTCTTTCTGACGCCTTCTGCATATCCACCGTGTCCGATCACCACAATTCTTTTCATTTCATCCTCCATTTATACGCTTCTATGTTGCAGCGGAGGTCCCTGCACCGGCTGATATTTTCAACCGGCGCCAGGCATTTTACATTTTACTCTCCACTGTAATTTCTCATATTTTTCATTCTCTGTCAATGAGACGATGTACAACCCCTTATAAAAATTTCTTTTGTCATATGAAACGGTTCGAAAATTAAAAGCGATTAAGCATAGAATCCCGTTGCATATCCGATGAAGGTAAAGACGCAGGCGATACCCAGAATCAGCCCCATCAGTTTAAGCGGCGACCATTTTTTCTTGGAATAAAGATAGTATACTCCAAGTGTCAAAAGCAATGGAACAAGATGCGGGAAAATGGAGTTGAGCATTTTATCCGCTTCGAAAATCACCTGATCTTCCAGTACGACTCCCTGCGTTGCATCAAAGACGTCTTTTACGATTTTAAATGGCACGGAGGCGGTTACAAAGGAAGCAGTGAGTGCGCCTACCACAGTCAGTCCAAGAACCGTCATGGTTTCCGTCAGGGTATCCATCTTTCCGGTTGACATGAACCCGTGCATCCCCTCCAGCCCGGATTTATAGCCCAACTTGAACAGATTCCAGCTTAAAATAGCAGTACCGATCGGATAAACAAGCAGGTAGATAACCGGCCCAAGCCATGAAGTTGACGGTGACGCCTGGGAAATGGAAAGGCAGATCGTCAGCAGGATTGGAATAAATGTGGCAACCCACAGAGAATCACCGATTGCTGAAGTCGGCCCGATCAAAGCGACCTTCACGCTGCTGATCAGCTCCGGCGTACATTCTTTATTGGAGTTTGCCTCTTCAAGGCCGCATACGATTCCGTTACAGATGGATCCCACCTGCTGTTCGGTATTGAAAAGCGTCACATGCCGCTGCAATGCTTCCGCTTTCTCTTCTTTGGTATCATATAATTCATCGATTGCAGGAGCCATGGACTGGGCGAAAGCCATACCCAGCATGCTTTCCGCCTGCTGCGAGCATCCATGCCAGAAGAACCAATTCACCCACGCTTTTTTCAGCGTCTTAAGACTGAGTTTCTTAGCCATTATTACGCCACCCCTTTCCTGGATTCCAAACTTGAATTTGCAACGTAGTATAAGATTGCCGTGATGATCGCAACAACTGCTACAGCCATGGTGGAAAGATTAAAATAGGTTACCAGAACAAATCCTGCGAGGAAAATTACAATGTGGTACTTTTTCTTTAACAGGAAGGACAGGATAATCCCCATTCCAAGGGAAGCCATCATACCTCCGAAAACACCCAAAGCGGTTGTCACCCAGCCCGGGATGATTGCTGCAAAATCAGCCTGTGCGGAAGCCGCTGTCATGGAAGTAAGAACAATGATAGCAGGAATAAAGCGGCAGGCAAAACCAATGGACTGTCCAAGGACCACATTTGGAATATACATTTTATTCGTTGCACCTTCAGCAGCATACCTTTGGGCAACACGGTTCAGCGGAAGGTTTAATGCATAAGAAACGTTCCACATGATCTGACCAACCAAGCCGCCGATTCCGGCAAATACCACGGCAAGCCCAATGACTTCCGCCGTATCAAGGCCGCTGCCGAATACGATCGCACCGGTAACTCCGATGTACGTAGCATAAGATAAATCCCAGGCAACAGCACCTCCGGGTGTAACGTTACCCATATACATAATCTGCAGCGGAATGCCGACGATCATTGCAGTCTGTACATCTCCCAGGATTACTCCAACCACAAGCGCTGCGACCAGCGGTCGTCCCAGTGTGTACCAGCCGATGGTATTCCCTACGATGGAACCGATCGAGCCGAGGTACACAAACAAGGCGATCAAAATAATTTGATAAATCTCCATGGTTATCCTCCTTTAATTTTCCGGTACCTTTCAGTGTTTCAGTACCTGTTTCCTAGATGGATTTTTTGAACGCTTCCCAGCCGGTCTTTGAAGTACTCGGCAATTGCTGGAAGAATACGTTGATTCCCCGGGAAGCTAACTGATCGATTACTGCCACATCATGATCGCTTAAATAAAATATTCCTGTCGCGCCGCTGACCTTATGAATCGTATCGCCGCGCTTTGCAATATTGCCCAAGGTGATCGATACTGCTCCGCTGATTTCTTCTTCGATCTCCGTCAGTTTTTCCGGCAATTTTACAATGACCAGACGATTAACGGTGCTTTCGGATGCCAGAAGCTGCCTGGCTTCCTCCGTTGTGACGATATGTGTGGTATACGTGGAAGGCACGCCCATTTTCATAATCGATCTCAACGTCGGATTCTTTGCGCTGTCGTCGTCGATGGCGATGATCTCCTTTATGGAGAGCGTCGGACACCAAGCGACAATAGTCTGACCATGGATCAACCTGTCGTCAACCCTTACATAAGTTTTTGCCATTGCTTATATCCCTCCCCCTTAACATTCTGTCTGATTACTCAATACACTTTCTTATAAAACCGTTATTTGCCGCAATCCTTATGAGTGCCTCCTCTTTTGAGATACCCGTCAGAATCATGACGATGGACGCTTTGCTGTTGTAGTCTGTCTCCTCAAGCGTCCTTGCCGCTGTTTCCGAATCGCAGTCCGTGCTTTCCATTACGATTTTATTCGCACGTTCCACGAGCTTCTGATTTGTAGCTTTCATGTCGACCATCAGATTGCCGTAGACCTTGCCGATACCTACCATGGATGCAGTGGATATCATATTGAGAATAATTTTCTGACAGGTTCCGGCCTTCAGCCGGGTAGAACCCGTAAGAATTTCCGGACCGGCATCCGCCTCAATAGCAACGTCCGCGTATTGTGAAAGAACCGTACCACTGTTGCATGAGATGCCGATACATTTCGCATTAACCAATCTCGCATGCTTCAGCGCACCGATGGCGTAAGGAGTTCTTCCTGACGCTGCAATGGCCGCTACGACGTCTTTCTCTCCAACATTAAGCGCCTCCAGATCCTTTGCCGCCAGTTCTTCGGAATCCTCCGCACCCTCCACTGCTTTCACAAAGGCCTTCTCCCCTCCGGCAATAATCCCAATGACTTCATCGGTGGTGGAGAAAGTCGGCACACATTCCACTGCATCAAGAATACCCAGCCTGCCGCTTGTTCCCGCTCCAATGTAGATCAGTCTGCCCTTCTGTGTCAATGCCGCAGTAATCAGCTTTACCGCCTTTTCTATCTGCGGCAGAGCCTCTCTCACTGCATCGATCACATTCTGGTCCTCTTCATTCATAACGCGAAGGATCTCCATAGGTGCCATCGTATCAAGGTGAAGGGTTTTGGGATTCCTGCTTTCTGTTTTCAGATGATCGATTTTTACCTGGCTCATATCCGTCACCACAATTCATTCTCAATCAGGCTGGCATACATATACGCCACAGTGTAACCGTCATTGTTGGATTCGATCTGGCGTACTTTTCCGATGGTTGAATAATAGGGGTAGTATGGAAAATCATTAATTTCGCCCTGAAATACGGAATATTCACGAAGACCTGCATACCACTGATCCACCTCCTGCTGCTCGAGTCTGAAATACGCCTGAGGAATGAAGCCAACCAGATCCTCAAAATTTTCCCCGTAAACAAGCCGGATCGGGTTTCCCTTCTCCCTCAGCCTCTTGACTGCCGTAACCACGGCGTCATGAGTGTTGATATGGCGTGGATGCATGGAGCCGCGCCAGTGGGTGATAACAAGATCAACTTTTTCTTCCGTGAAATACTGCTCAAGCCGCGCTGAGAAATCCTCCAAAGAAGGCATGTTGCTGGACACGTAGCCCATCCAGATGGTATCTCCTCCCAGCTTTTCCGCTGCTCTCCGGTTCTGATTCAAAAGCTCTTTCAGATATGCTGCTTTTTCATCCTCTGTTGCATCGGGATCTTCAAGTCGGCCCTGAGTAACATGAATGTAGGTGCAATGAGCCCCCAGCTTTGTATATTTCAGCATAATCGGTCCGCCCAATATCTCAGCGTCCAGAGAATGGGCGCCTATGCTTACCACTCGTTTTATATTGCTCATAGTTTCTCCTAAATTGTTTTTTGATAATCCGAAAAGGTTCTGAAGACTTTCAAGCCATGTCTTTCATAAAATCTTCTTCCCGGATCATCCGTTGAGACGAAATACAGATGATAAATACCTCTTTTCTCCATCTCCAGCTGCATGAGATCGAATAAAATTCCTCCGATTCCAAAATTTCTAACCTCGGCTTTCACACCAAAAGGTCCGAAACGCATAGGGTTTCCATCAATCATACGCATGCAGAAGCCGACAATCTTTTCTTTGCGGTCCAGTACGAGAAGAATACAATCTTCTGCCGTATTGTTCTGCATTGAAATCAATGCATTCCGTTTCCACCCTCCTCCGAATTCTTCTTTCAGGAATTCAAGAAGATCCAGGGCATACCTGTATTCAAAGTCCACAAAGCGGAAGCCCTCTTCCCTTGCTTTTGCAAGTTTCTCCTTTGTATCTTCGCTGATTATGTAGCCATGAAGATCCTTGCACATGGAATAGCTTGCTTTGCCGGGCAGGTAGCCCATCTTTTCAAAGAAGCGAGCCGCGTCCTGATAATTTTCCGTATCAATTCCCGGAAAAAAATAATTCGGACTGTAAGCTCCCAGGGTAACGGTCTGGGTCCCCATCGACTTCAATTCTTCCTCTGCTTTTTTCACAAGAGCTTCGCCCACACCTGATTTCCTGTGACCTTCATCGACAAACATGACGTTGATCCACCCCCGTGTCGGTTCAAGACCTCTTTCCAGATACGGAAACTTTCTTTTCGTTGCCAGTAAAAATCCGATTACCTGTTTCTGATCCACTGCTGCATAACAAAGCTGCGTATCGAAGTTATCGTCAAACAGCGCCTGCTTGCGGAATTTTTGCACGGTAATAGGATCAGCAGTCAGAGTTTGATTCCACAAATCAACTACTTCCTGTTCGTACCGTTGATGATAGGTTACGATTTTCATTGTTTCACCTCCTTTTATCGAATGTTTCTTCACTTTAATTTATGTCGAAATGTATATTAATATGTTAACATGTTAACCTAATTATAAAACGACTTTCTTCAATATGCAAGTATCTTCTGTATATTTTTGCGGCATTCGCTGTCGTTAACTTTTGGAATGGCCTGTATTCCTTTATTTTTAGCCGTCTGAGCACAAACAACAAAAGCCATGGAGTATTCTTAAAACCCCATGACTTTTCTGGTTCATCTCTAATGCAACTTCCTTTATTATGCCTTCCAGGCAGGCAGCTTTGCCATCATATCTCTTGCGGCTTCGACCGCTGCATCCCGATCCAGTCCCTGCGTTTTGACGATAAATTCCGTCATTCCTTCAAGCTTCTCCTCATAATTCTGCATGGTTCCGTCCGGTCTTGCGCAGAATTTGCAATAGTCCTTGCTCTCGTCTCCCATGGCATAATCTTCCTTCGCTTTCATGGGCATTCCGCATGCAATACATGTCTTCATTCTATAACACCTCCTCTCCCTTGGTAATCAAATTCATAAAGTGTTCAGTCAGCCTCCGGCCATGCTTGGCAATAACGGACGCTCCCGGTGCAAACAATTCTCTGTTGGCAAGATAATAATGGATCAATCCAAGCCAAGTATTATACAACAGATCAAAAGGCATCTCTTTGATCCGCGACTCCGCGATTTCACGTTCTGCGACCTGGATGATATGAAAAGAAATTGCCGACTGGATCATAATCAGAGTGTTTCGCGCATCCCGAGGAAGAACTGACGCCTCTGAAATTAATCCTGCATAAAAATCCTCATTTTCCTCTAATCCCTCCAGGTGTGCGGCAAGAACCTCTCTCATTCCGCATTTGTCTCCGATCAATTCGTGCATCCGCTCTGTAATTTTCATCCCAAAAGCTTCAATGACCTCTTCCAACAATGCTTCCCTGGTAGGAAAATGTGTAAAAACAGTTCCGTGTGATACCTCTGCCGCAGCCGAAATATCTGCCGTGCGGGTTGCCGACAATCCGTTTTTCGCGAATTGGTCCATCGCGGTTTCTATCAATCGCTTCCTGGTTTCGTTTTTTTGTCTCTGCCTCTGTGATTCGGTCATTGCTCTTGCTCCTCCATCGACTGAACTTCGGCTCATTGCCCAAATATCTTATTAAGTTTCAACTCATTGAGTTTATGCTCATTATATTCTTGTGCAAAGCTCCTGTCAAGTAGTCTTATAAAATAAAACTGCCTCAGGGATTTACTTCGCCGATCAAAACAACTACAATAAAATTATTGTAGTAGAAAGGGTAAATTGTTGAAAATGATGTTCAGTAATATTTATGAAAGATTCACACCAGAAGGAGACCGGCCGGTGATTGATAAAAATGCCTCTATGGTATTCATCTGCGATTCCGATCAGCTTCTTGTAAAAATAGAAAACGGGAAAGTTAAATTCCCTGATTTAGGTGATTTCAAGCAGGAGTTGTCCTCTATGGAAAGAACCGAATTCCTCGGTATGTTTGACAAGCTGCAATGCTTTTCTCTGCCCTATGACGAATCCATAAGTGTTCCCGATGGGATGGAGTTCAGAAGTCTCCGGATCATGTATGCCGAACTCGATGAAAATATCGGGCTGGTTGCTTCAAGAGCGGTACATCTGACGGGCTGGTCCGCAAAGAATCAATACTGCGGCGTCTGCGGAAAGAAAACGCTCAGGGATGAAAAGGAACTGGCGAGAAGGTGTCCGTCCTGTGGTAACGTGATCTATCCAAAGATATCGCCGGCTATGATCATTGCAGTGGTAAAAGACAATAAACTTCTGCTTGCACATAACAGAAATTTTAAAGAAGGATGGTACAGCACCCTTGCTGGTTTTGTAGAGCCGGGGGAAACGGTAGAGGCCTGCGCCCATAGAGAAGTTTTTGAAGAAGTTGGTATAAAGATTAAAAATATTCGCTATTTCGGGAGCCAGCCATGGCCTTTTCCCGATTCACTTATGATCGGTCTTACAGCGGAATATGAGAGTGGAGAAATCAAACCGGATGGAATCGAAATCGACGATGCAGGCTTTTTCGGCATCGATGAGCTTCCGGATACGCCGGGCAAACAAAGTGTAGCCGGCCGCCTGATCAAATGGTTCGTCAATTCACAGAAATAAGAGGCCGCTTCATTGCTGCCGCTTACAGTTTCCTGCAAGCAAAACGCCGATAATCACCAGTACGATGGTGCAATAACGCAATTCGGTCCAATCAAAAAAGCTTTGCAGGAAAGGTTCATCGGTAATCATTTTGCCAGCGGTATAAGCAATCACCGCAGCTCCAATATCGATTACAAGCGGAAAGTGGTTGATCAATCTTATAACCACCGTGCTTCCGAATACCATAATCGGAATACTGACGGCAAGGCCGATCATTACCATGGCATAACTGCCATGAGAGGCCCCCGCCACTGCAAGCATATTGTCGAGGCCCATCACCGCATCTGCCGCGATAATGGTGATAATGGCTGATGCTAATGAATCATGGCTTTTTACTGAATCATGATCCATCGGTTTTGCCAGCAATTTATAGGCAATCCATATTAATAAAATACCGCCTCCAAGCATGAGGCCATTGATTTTCAAAAGACTGACAATGGTAAGAGTCGCTACGATTCTTATAACAACAGCACCTGCAGTTCCCAGAAGAATTGCCTTCATCTGCATTCTATGGGGCAGATTTCGGCAGGCAAGCCCAATCACAATAGCATTGTCACCAGCCAGTACAAGGTCAATCATCACAACGGATAAAATTCCGGTTAGAAACTGTGTCAACGGCAATCCTAAGATTTCCATAAAGGTAATTCCCTTCAAAGGTATTTTCAAATACCCGCATTGTTTGGTATTTCCCTAATATATTTACTGCCGATTTTCCAAATCATTCCTATTATTGTACTGTTGTTGCTTCTATTTCAGATTTTCGATATCTTCCATTTGTAATTTCAATTATACAAATCGATTTTCTGTTTCTATAATATGATGATGTTATTTTAAAGACTTGACCATGACTGACTTGATTTCATCGAGCAGCTTTCTGGCTTCCCGAGGCGAATTGTCTTTGATGATTTTACTGACGACGTCGTATCCAAGTTCTAAAATATAATCAGCCGCAAATGCAAAGCTGTTGTCCAGGTTTCTCTGACACTTTTCTTTATTTACGCTAAGGGTCTCGATACATTTGGTTCGGAACAGGAATACTGCCTCCTTCAAAAGCTGGAGGCTCTCCAGTAAAGAGTCCGCAATAAGAGGTCCGAAGGCATTCAGTTCAAATTCTCCCCGTTCCGCCGCCAGTGTCACCGCCGCATCGTTTGCGATGACACGCATCGCGCACTGCATTACCATTTCCGGGATAACGGGATTGATTTTTCCCGGCATAATAGTGCTTCCCTGCTGAAGCTCCGCCAGCCTTATTTCAGAAATGCCCCCGTAAGGCCCGGAGTTCATCAAGCGAAGGTCATTCGATATTTTCATCAGGTTGACCGCCAACGCTTTCAGAAGTCCCGATACTTCCACAAAAACATCGTTGTTCTGTGTGATATCCATGGGATATTCCGCCGCGGCAAGGCCGATGCCCGTAATATTCCTGAGTTCTTCAATGATGCCGAAGCGATATTTTTTCACTGCATTATTGGAAAGGCCCACCGCCGTACCGCCGATGTTGACCTGCCTGAGCCGCTCTTCCACCTTGTACAGCCTCCACCGGTCCCTTGCGATACACTGAGCATAGGCTCCGAATTCTTCTCCCATGGTAATGGGAACGGCATCCATCAGTTCCGTTCTTCCGAGCTTTTTAATATCATAATATTCATTTTCCTTTTCCTGCAGTGATTTCTGCAAAGAGGCGCAGCCTTCGCTGAGTTCCCGCAGCTGTTCGATAGCTGCAATGCGCAGCGCCGTAGGATACACATCGTTGGTGGACTGTCCCCTGTTCACATCGTCCAGAGGATGAATCAGTTCATATTCGCCGTACTTTTTTCCGATTTCAGACAGAGCTAAATTCGCAATTACCTCGTTGACGTTCATATTGGTAGAGGTCCCCGCACCGCCCTGAAGCGCCTCTGTAACAAAACAGTGGTCGAAACCGCCGGAAAGAATCCTGTCACACGCAATCACTACTGCATCATAGACCCCTTCTTTTCCGATATTCAACTTCTTGTAGGTCAGTGCCGCCGCCTTCTTAACTTTGACGACAGCATAGATTAAATTGCGGTTCACCGGCTTATGATTTAAAGCAAAGTTCTCCGCAGCCCGAACTGAATTAATCCCGTATGCTATATCATCTCCGAGCTTCTTTTTTCCGAGCACATCCTTTTCCGTTCGCATAATTATTCCTCGATCTCCAGTAAAAGATGCGGAAATATCTCCAGGCTCCGCCTCAGAATTCCCTGCATATAGGCGATAACAATTCCATAGTTTGTAATGGGTACATTTTGATCAACCGCACATTTCATACGGTATTTCACCTCGCGCTCGTTCAGCATGCAGCCTCCACAATGAATCACCAGCGCATATGCCGATAAATCCTCCGGGAATACCGCACCCATTGCATTCTTGAACTTCAGCTGTTTCCCGGTATATTGGGTCAACCACCGCGGTATCTTCACGCTTCCGATATCATCGCACTGTCTGTGATGGGTACAACCCTCCACGATTAAAACAGAATCCCCGTCCTTCAGACGTTCCACAGCCGCGATACCCTTCACCGCTGTTTCCAAAAGTCCTTTGTACCTTGCCATCAGAATCGAAAAGGACGTCAAATGGATATTGCTCGGGGTATCGGCGGATACCTTGGCAAAGACCTGGCTGTCGGTTATGACCAGAGAAGGACGCTTCCCGAGATTTTCAAGGGTCTCGCGCAGTTCGTACTCCTTCACGACAATCACGGCGGCGTCAGCCTCCAGAATATCCCTGATGGTCTGCTGCTGGGGCAGAATCAATCTGCCCTTCGGCGCAGCTTTATCGATGGGTACGACAAGTACAATAAAATCGGAAGGATTGATCAGATCGCCTATGATCTGCAGCTTCGCATTTCCTGTAACCGTCAACTTGGAAATTCTTTCTTTTAATTCCTCAATACCTATATGATGTGCCGCACTGACATAGATAAAATTACCGGCCGGGCTCGTGCCGGGAGCTCCACCCGCTTCGGAAGTTTTCGAGGGATCAAGCAGGTCGCTCTTATTCAGCGCGATAATATAGGGAATCTCCTTTTCACGAAAAAGCGAAATCAACTCCCGGTCACAGTCGCCAAATCCTTTGCCTGCGTCAACCACCAAGACAGCAACGTCTGTTTTATTCAATACCTGTTTGGTTTTTTTCACCCTAAGGTCTCCAAGTGCCCCTTCATCGTCAAAACCCGGTGTATCAATGATCATAACGGGTCCGAGGGGAAGCAGCTCCATTGATTTGTAAACCGGGTCTGTCGTTGTTCCTTTTATCTCGGAAACGACAGCCAGCTCCTGCCCGGTAACAGCATTGAGAAGGCTGGATTTGCCTGCGTTTCGCTGTCCGAAAAAGCCGATATGCACTCTGTCTGCCGATGGTGTATCATTCAGTCCCATAATAAACTCCTATATGCCAGTTGTACTTACTTTCTATTTTTTACTTTTACTTTATTATTTTTATATTTGTATTTCTATTTCATTATTATAACGCATCCGGGTAAAATTTTCGACTGCCAGAAAAACTCTTTATGAATTTCCTGTAAAATGCAAACTGATTTTTGGGACAATTTTCAAGAACGAAAAATCAGGAATATACTATATCGTTGAGCCGAAAGCCCTATCTGTCTTCGAATATTGTTATCTTCAGGCCGACATGGTACATAAGTAATATGAATAGAATGGAGAGACTTATGTTCAAAGACAAGACACTGCTCATCACCGGCGGCACTGGTTCCTTCGGAAATGCCGTACTTAGACGCTTTCTGGATACAGACATCGCAGAAATCAGAATTTTCTCCCGTGATGAAAAAAAACAAGACGATATGAGAAAAGCTTATGGAGATCCAAAGCTTAAATTTTTAATAGGTGATGTCCGTGACGTCACCAGTGTAAAAAATGCCGTACAAGGCGTGGACTATATCTTTCATGCGGCAGCACTCAAGCAGGTGCCCAGCTGCGAATTCTTTCCGCTGGAGGCGCTCAAAACCAACGCGCTTGGCGCAGAAAATGTTCTGACTGCCGCTGTGGAAGCGGGTGCAGAAAAAGTAGTCTGTCTGTCGACAGATAAAGCGGTCTATCCCGTCAATGCCATGGGTATGTCAAAAGCAATCATGGAAAAGATCTTCATTGCAAAATCTCGGACAGCAAGAAATACACTGATCTGCGGTACCCGATACGGCAACGTGATGGCTTCACGAGGCTCTGTAATTCCACTTTTTATTGAACAAATAAAAACCGGAAACCCGTTGACGATAACGGACCCCGATATGACCCGCTTTTTAATGAATCTTGAGGAGGCCGTTGATCTTGTTCTCTTTGCATTTAAGCATGCACAACCGGGTGATCTCATGGTGAAAAAATCTCCTGCGGCCACCATAGGCGAGCTTGCGGAATCGATCAAGGAGTTGTTCCACTGTGACAATGAAATTCAATTAATCGGTGTGAGAATGGGTGAGAAGCTGCATGAAACGCTGCTGACCCGGGAAGAGAAAGCAGTTGCGGTAGACATGGAGGGATATTTCAGGATTCCTGCCGAGAAGAGCGATCTAAACTATGCGAAGTATTTCAGCGATGGAAATCGAAGCATCGGAACGATTCAGGAGTATAATTCGAGCAACACACACCGGTTGACGGAACAGGAGCTGAAAAAAACGCTGCTTGACTGCGATTATGTCGCAGAAGAATTAAGGATGTGGTGCAAATCATGAAAATATTGATTACCGGATCAAATGGATTCATCGGTAAAAATCTCTGTGCACATTTAGAGGCAAAGGGTATCTACGATTTGTTGCAGTACGATAAACCCTTTGATCCAGGTGCGTTGAAGCAATTTGCATCGGAATGTGATTTTGTGTTTCATCTAGCCGGAGTCAACAGGCCTAAGGATGACTCCGGTTTCGAAGACAATCACCGTTTCACCGGCGAATTGCTTGAAATGTTAAAAATCCAAGGTAAAAAACCGCCTGTGCTGATAACGTCTTCCGTTCAGGCACAGCTGGATAACCCTTACGGAAAAAGTAAACGGAAGGCAGAGGAACTGGTCTTTGAATACGGCCGCGATACTGGGGCGGATATTTATGTTTTCCGGCTTCCCGGTGTTTTCGGCAAATGGTGCGCACCGAATTACAATAGCGTAACAGCTACCTTCTGCTACAATATTGCCCGGGGGCTGCCCATTCGCATCGATGACCCCTCTTCAGCACTTTCCCTTGTCTATATCGACGATATTCTGCAGGCTTTCACCGCCGCGTTAGAAGGCAAAGCTGCAAGATGCGGAGATTATTGTGAAGTCGATCCTGTTCACCATACAACTGTTGGGGAATTGGCTGAAGCAATACGGAGCTTCCGTGCAGGAAGGCAAACGCTTCTGCTGGCCAATGTGAGTGATCCGCTGATACGTAAGCTTTACAGTACTTATCTCAGCTATCTTCCTGAAGATGCTTTCAGCTATGGACTGCTGTCCCACTCTGATAACAGAGGCGTTTTTGCTGAATGCCTAAAATCTAACGCTGGCGGCCAGGTCTCAGTTAATATTACAAAACCCGGCATGGCAAAAGGAGGACACTGGCACCACACAAAAACAGAAAAGCTGATCGTTGTCAGCGGTTCCGGGATGATCCGTTTCCGAAAGCTTGGAGAAGACAAGGTCATGTTATATCCCGTAGCGTCAGATAATCTGGAAGTAGTGGATATTCCTCCCGGGTATACTCATGACATTATCAACACGGGGAATTGCGACATGGTCATGCTGGTATGGGCGAATCAGATCTTTGATCCGCTCAATCCCGACACCTATCCGGCAGCAGTCGAGGGAGGTATTTGATATGAAACTTGTTCATACTCTGCTGTTTATGTTCAGGAAGGATCATTCCCTTGAGGATATATCATTAGCTACCATTTGCTTAAAATCTTTGTCTTCCAGTACGTATAAATCTGTCATTATCTACAATCAGGGTGACATGAGTAATGAAGCATTAAAAACCTTTTTATCCTCATTTGATCTAGACTGTCATATCATCGGAGACGGCGTCAACGCCGGTACAACTGTCGGACGTCAGAAATGCTTTGAATATATATGGGAAAATATCCCTGATGCAGCATACATCAGCGAAATTCACCTGGATATGCTCTTTGCTCCTCACTGGGAGGATACGTTGATCCAGTATCTTGAAAATAATGATGAGCCTTTAATTAGCTGCGGCATTGTAGATCAAAACGGAAAAATGCCTTTCTTAAATCAGACCGTAACGCTGCCAAAAACTCCTGAATTGTATCAGGATTTTCTAACTGATCTCCAAACAAACAGCATTGTTCACGGTTTTACAAATCCATGCATTCACGACTCTGAAATTTTAAAGGAAACAGGAGGCTACAACGAAAATTTCCTGAAGGGTCGTCAATGCTTTGAAGATGACAGCATGTTGCTTGGCTACTACTATTACTACGGTACAAAACGCGGGTGGTATCCGAAAATCAACTATAATTCCGTTGTCTATCATGCCGTTGCCGGGCAGAGGCTGGACGTTCGGGGTAATATCATGACCAATTATGCCGGTCTTGTCAAGCAGTATGGGGTCATGGGGCTTAAAGCTTTGAGCACGCTTCACAGCAGCGTGTGGCATAAAAAATTTTTTATGGAACGTTTTAATGAAAATACAAAATAATAAACACGCTTTGATGTAAGGAGCTTGAAAGGCTGGTTAAAATGAAAGTTCTTATCCTGGGAAATGAATTATTTTCTATTGACATGCAATGGGGTTTCCTGCAAGTTGGCTGGGATGCCGAAATCATATCTGCGGAAGATGCGGAGCAAATTCAAAAGATCCTGAACGAAAATGAGGCAGATCTGCTCATTACCTTAGGTGCACCTCTTGAATTAAAGCCGGAGGTTATGAAATACATTGGAAACAGCAGGCCGAAACACTTAAAGTATGTTCACTGGGATACTGACGGAATCTCAAGCACCTACTTCCTCTCTAAAACCGGAGACGGCATTGAGATGGATGTTATTTATCTCTCAAAGCCCGACCTGGTACTGACCATGTGCCCTGAAATGCGTGATTTTATTAAAGAAAAGGGCTTCCCCTGTGAAATGATGTATTACGCCTACAGCCCTGTATCCCACCATCCATTGGGGACCATAAACAGTAACAGCTGCTTAATCAACCTAATCGGTAATTCTTATTGCGCCCTTTACCCATTCCGGCCGGGGCATTACCGGTATAAGTCATTGGGAATCTTGCTGAAGCCGCTATTGGAAAACGGTTATAAGGTCCATCTATACGGTGATTTGGGGTACCGGCCCCTGATCAAGCAAGTGCTTGGCATTGAAATGCCAAAGGAGAATTATCATGGTTATATGCCCTATGAAAAGACCTGTGCAGCGTATAACAGCAACTTTATTAACCTCGTTACGCAAAACCACCCCCAAACGATCACGAAGCGTACTTTTGAAATTATGGGCTCCGGCGGCTTTCTCCTCTCCTCGGACAATTCGGAGATCAGGAATTTGTTCGTTCCCGGTCACGATCTCGAAGTATCCTCATCACCGGAACAAACGCTGGAACTGGTACGTCATTATGAGAAAAATAAGGATGACTGGAAAAAGATAAGAGAAAATGCTTTGATTAGTATTCAGAAGCATACCTATAAGCAAAGAGCTGAATATATTATTGAAGTAATCAAGCGCTATTGACGCACAAATCTCTTTCGTAATTCCCTGCATTATATCCGGTTTTTTTCTGTCAAAGTCATAATAAAATCGTCCGACAATTTCTTGATCTCGGCCATGTGGCCCAGCAGCATGTGCCCGCCTGTTTTAAATGTTATCAGGCGGCTTTCTGGGATGTTCTCTGCGGTGTGACTGCTCCATGCCTGGGGAGCAATGGTATCATCCTCCGCATTGATGATGATAACAGGCGCGTCTATTTTGCCAAGGGGCATTTCTTTTAAACGATTGATATTCTCTGCATCCTGTTTCCAACCGTCATACCGGCGTGAAACAGGCATAAAGGACCATGCCATTCGATCCAGTATTTGAAGTTCCTCCCTGCTGCATTTCTTTTTCAGGTCATCAAAAGCTCCTACAATACCCAAAACAGTAGATGGCGAAAGTTTTAATATATCCCAGAAGAGATAGTCGGAATTTAATAGGGCGTCATATACAAACCCCGGTACCGGTAAGTTTTGCGGTATGTATTCCGACGGCGGAGCATAAGCCACAGTAGATAATAAAATCAGCCCCGAGCACTTGTCCGGATGGCGGATTGCAAATTGAATTGCCGGGATACCGCCTGCCGACATTCCTTCAACCACAGCCCGTTCAATTCCCAGCGCATTCAACAGATATGCATAGCAATCTGCCTGTGCTTCAAAAGTAGAATCATCCGGCAGAGATGACTGCAGATATCCAAAACGTGACGGAACAATCAGCCGATACTTGCCGTTCAGGTAGCCCTGTGCCTGCAGGAGACCAAAATCATAGCCTCCCATTGTGCCATGTGAAATCAAGACCGGAGTCCCCTCTTCCACATCGATATATTCAATCGTTCCGTAGGGTGAACTTATTGTTTTACTCGCCGCTTTTAAGTTTTTATTCATTTGCGACATGTCATGAAAGTAGAATGGTAAAGAAGCAATAATTCCCAATACAAGTACAGCGGCTGTAACAGCTACAGCTCTTTGCACAATTTTCTTTAGATTCATCGTGTTCCTCCTGAAAGTTCGTATTTATAAGCTTATCGTAACCTCTTCAAGAGAAAACGTAAATCGTACATATGAATGAAAAAAGATCAGCCTAATGTATGAATTTGGCTAATTATCAGTCTACTGCATTTGTATTAGCTTGCGAAAGAACGAGAATCAGAGGGTTTAACGGGAATCACAGGGTTCACCTGTGATTCTGTTTTATAAGATTGGCCAGTTCAACCTTATTGCTGACCCCTGCTTTCTTATAGATATTGTAACCGTGCGTTCTGGCTGTAGCAAACGAAATCATCAATTCTTCACTGATTTTTTGATAGCTGCAGCCTTGAATCAAGAGGTGAATCACTTCAATTTCACGAGCTGTAAATTTATACTGTTCGTACAGATTTCCAGTTCCCTCTTCCTCGTCCGGCTTATCCATTAAGGCTTTGCTCTGTTCTTCCATCATCGGAGATGATACAAAAACTCCGAAATATTTGTGTCCATAATAGAGGGTGAAAGAATTCAATGCCAGGTAAAACAGAGGAATTGTCAGCAAACCATAAGGAAATACCTTTTGAAAAGCCGGCATCTGCTGAAGTCTGAAATCCATGAAAACAAGAGGCAGCCACAATCCGAAAAGCATCAAGAAAGTCTTGATGATCTTCGCAGTCTCCTTCGACTTAACAGACTTCAGAAAAAAACCTGCGAGGCAGATACAGTACACCAGTGTGAGAAAGATGACAAGATTAATGATGTTCAGAATCATGAGCTTATAAGGCAGCGCGTAATACAATACCAGCGATATAATCGGCAGAAAGGATAAAAGATAAAATAGCTGCTTTCTGCCTTCTGATAAATGAAGCTGAAGCAGCTCATAAATGAAAAACGGTAAAGCATACATCATCAAGCCGCTTCCAAGGCAGGAAATTACCCAAAAGATAACGTTGAGATACCCTTCTGAAAGCATGCCTGCGGCTTCATAATAGGTAAATGTTCTTTCCAGCAATATCGCCGTCAACGAAACAAGAAACAGAGTATAGTACTTTACAACATTCCTTTTATATTTCATGTACAGCAAGTACGACAAAACGATAGTAACGCAGCCAAACATAAAGGCTACGATATGAAAAAAAAAGACCAAATGCTCCATAATTATTTCTCCTGTTGCAAATTTACTAACTCCAACTCTATGCCTTTTTTTACGGCGGCAGCACGTCCGGACACATCCAGCTTTCGATACATTGAAGTGATTGTTTTCCGAACGGTCACTTCCGCGATAAAAAGCGTCGATGCAATTTCACGGTTTGTCTTTCCGTCAGCAAGCAACTGGAGGATTTCATCTTCCCGATTGGACAGGATACGGGCTGTACTTTTCATCTTGCGACTTTTCTGATTCTCGGCATATTTTTGAGCACTGCAAACGAGTTTTCTCAGATAAGTATCCTCTCCGTAGCTCTTTAGCATACCATTCAGGATTTCTGCAATATCGGAGCCATATTCCGCAAAAGGCGTCACAATCCCATCTGATCTGCCGATGTCAAGCGCTTGCAAAATCATTGATTCAGCCTCTTTCATTCCATACAGTTTATACTTTGCAACGGCTTCCAGCACATAAGAGTGAAGCATGCCCAGCATATTGTTGAAAGGAGAAAAGATCTTTCTCATTTCTTCACATAATACTTCTGTTTTTATGTAATTCTCCTTGATCAAAAGGTATTTCCCGTAAACAATATAATTAAATCCCATCCCCTGGTAAAGTACTTCGCTTTGCATCATATCTCCATTTTTCAGCCAATTAGCAAAGCCGTTTTCTTCTCCCCTGATTCCCTGTATATAGCCGATGCATAGATCCTGCGTGCTGCTTAGAATCGTACTGCCGCAAGCTTGTAGCTCAACGTTCAGCGTATCCATCATATCAAGCGCTTCATCAAATTGTCCCCTGGCGGTACAAACCCGGGCAAGAGTGAAATTTGCGCAGCTGATCACCGACAGCTGGTCCAGTGTTCTTGCCTTGTAAACAGATTTATAGGCAAAGCGCTCCGCTCTGTCCAGATCTCCAATCGCCAGATAGTATTCGGCTCTGATCTGATATTCTAAGCCTGCCCCGCAGCCGCCTGACAGTTCACCGTAGTAGGGGTATACTTCTTCAAGTCGTTCTAACGTCCAAAGCAGTCTACCCTTTTCTCTGTAATAAAGATAAAGAATATGGGGTGATCCAAACGTAATGATTTTATCCTTATTGGCGATATGGGAACGGCCGTCCAGAAGCTGGTGAGCCGCCTTAAACCGGTCCAACATTTGAGACACGTCATTAATCGCAATATAGCCCCGGATAAGTTCTATCTCGCCGGAAATACGCGCCCACAAGGAAGGGCTCATATCCGTTTTGTTTCTGTAATATTTTTCAACCTCCGAAAGTAGCAATTCTCCGGCTTCCCTGTCCACATTGGTAACAAAAAAACCAATATAGGAAATAAATCCAATGGGATGGCGAAACAGCTCTTCAGCAGGAATCTGCGCAAAGTAATCAAGAATTAGTCCCGGGTTGCTGTCTATCGTCTTCGTCGTCCTGCTGTTTTCAAACGCTGAGAGAAACAGGTCAAATTTCTTTCCTTTCAGCAGGAATTTCATACCGGAAAGAATATCGCCATT
The DNA here is from genome assembly GCA_963676445.1 of Anaerovoracaceae bacterium. GTDB lineage: Bacteria > Bacillota > Clostridia > Peptostreptococcales > Anaerovoracaceae > Anoxybacterium. The sequence continues at coordinate 3,341,875 of OY781100.1, read as the reverse complement.
CTGCAGACACCATGTTCCGTACCGCTCATAGAGCGTTTCGGTTTCAATATCACCAGGTTGCGATTCCAACAGGTTTCGTAAATAATTATTAAAAATATTATGAATTTTATAGCTGCCGCTATTATCGTCAAACCGTATAAAAGAATTGCTCAGGCTCAAATTGTCAATCATGCTGGCTGCGCCTTCATCGCGGGTTACATAGACCGCCTGACGGGGCGTAAAAGAATCAAAAATGCAAAGGGATTTCAGAATCCGAATTTCCCGGTCCGAGTACCTGGGCATTACAGCAGTGTCAATCAATCGTTCGAGGCTTCGCCCTGTTTCCAACCGTCCTGTTTCCGCATATCTTTGCATCATCAGATAGACAGCTGTAATCCAACCCTCTGATAGCTCGTATACAGATCTGGCCGTATCCTCATCCAGGGCATACCCGTTGAGGCGGAAGTACTCCATGATGTCGCTGCTGCTTAGCTCGAAGACAGTATTTTTTATAAGATAGCAATATCCCTTCAGCATTAATTCGTCAACACCAATATTCGGAAGTGTCCTTGATAGAATCAATACATGAAGTCCTTCAATGCTTGCCTTGATAAGACTTGTAACAAAACGGTCCAGTACAGGCGAATGAGCAAAGTAATAATCATCAATGACCAGAACCGTATCGGTTCTGTATAAATGCTCTTCTAAAATCTGCTCTATTTTCGAACGCTGAACAGCATCGGCAGGAAAACCATGCGCTCTCAGCTGATCACCCAGCTCCGTTCTGGTTTTCGATATCTGTCTTGTGAAAGAGTCCCATAGATACTGCGGTGGGGTTTCATCGCTCTCAACCGAAACCCATATGCAGTCCGCAGTCCTGCTGTGCAAAAAAGATTTTACCGCTGTCGTTTTGCCATATCCCATTGCCGCAACCACGATAGTCAGCGGATAGTTGAAAAGGTTATTCAGTTCTACCTCAATTTTCTTTCGCTCCAGTATCTCCTGCACCATATCACCTGCTTTTAATCAGATTGTTTCATCTATCATAACACAGGCAGTCCTGATGATTCAATGCAAGCCGATTGGGTTTTTCAGGTGCTTTCTAGACTGTTTTCATGAAATTTGGAAATACTTTATTTTATTAAAATAAAAAAAACAATTGACGAATCAGTTTTAGTTTAGTACAATTTAATTGTAATCAATTTAAATAAGGAGATGATTGTATGAATTTCTATGATATTAAAGTAAACAACACAGAGGGTAACGCCGTATCGATGGCGGGCTTCAAAGGAAAAGTATTGTTGATTGTCAATACTGCAACCGGCTGCGGTTTCACTCCGCAATATGATGATTTGCAGGCACTGTATGAAAAATATAACGACAAAGGTTTTGAGATTCTTGATTTTCCCTGCAATCAGTTCGGCGGTCAGGCACCCGGAACTGCGGAAGAAATTGAAAGTTTCTGCACGATAAACTTTGGAACGACTTTCCCTCGTTTTGAAAAAATCGACGTAAACGGCGAAAATGCAAGCCCGCTATTCCGTTATTTAACAGATCACACGAAGTTTGAGGGATTTGACCCGGCTCATAAGCTCAGTTCTGTGCTTGACAACATGCTGTCTGAGGCTGATCCTGATTACAAGAGTAAGTCGGATATAAAATGGAACTTTACAAAATTTTTAGTTGACAGTAACGGAAATATTGTTAAGCGGTTTGAACCTACTTCCGACTTGAAAGTCATCGATAAGGAAGTATCAGATCTGTTAAAATAACGAAGGAATATGGGAAGATTACACGATGAATTACGACGCTTTAAAACTTGAGAACCAGCTTTGCTTTCCATTGTATGCCTGCGCAAAGGAAGTTGTCCGCATGTATAAGCCCCTTTTGGATGAAGTCGGGCTGACTTACACACAGTATATCGCCATGATGGTTCTCTGGGAAAAAAAGGAACTTACCGTTAAAGAACTGGGCTACTCCCTGTACCTCGACAGCGGAACGCTTACCCCGCTCCTGAAAAAAATGGAAACGCAAGGCTTTGTTTCTCGGATCAGAAATGCTTCCGATGAGAGAAGCGTCATCGTATCCCTAACGGAAAAAGGAATGCTCCTGCGTGAGAAAGCGTCAGAAATACCATCAAAACTGGGAAGCTGTATCCCCCTTTCTCCCGAGGAAGCCAAGACCCTGTATGATCTGCTTTACAAGGTGTTAAACTCGGTTAAGGATGAATAAAGCCACATTATTTCGTATAACGCTGAAATAAGAAGCAGGACGAGAACGCTTTAAAACGTTTCCCGTCCTGTTTCGTTTAAGTCCTTATTTTGTTATAATAAGACTACCGTTTCAACAGTTTCTTTAAATATCCTTCGTTCAGCAAATGTACCGTTTCAAATTGCCCGCAGTAAAATACAGCCCAATTATTAAAAACACCAGGAACCGATTTCGCCTTTTCTAAGGTATCAATTTTGACTAAGGTGAGTGGCACATGATGATTGTTGCAATATGATTCTACTTGTTCAATACAATTCGGAATATAGGGACATTGTGGGCTATAATATATCGTCAATCCATGTTTTTCACAGCTGAACTTCGTTTTTGCGTGTTCTGTAAATCTAGGCTTTGTACCATCAAAGGACACTGCCAGCAGCAAGTAATCATCACCGAGTGTGTCAGTAATTTCAAAGCCCATCGACTCCATAAAGCGCCTGTCAGATAGAAATGGTTTCTTCTTCTTAGAGCTGATGATGCATACGCCTGACTTTCCCTGTTTTCTTGCGTCATCGATGCAATAATCCAGAAGTTCTTTGCCATATCCCTTTCCCTTAAAACTTCCCGAAACCCAAAGACAGTATATATAACTGTAATTCGCTCCGATTACCGGAACCCATGCCTTATCGAGGGGAGCATATTCGATAAAGACCTTGCCCTTTGCATCCAGTTTTCTGAACACATGCCCTTCACCGAGTCTTCCCTTCAGCCAGGCTTTTTTCATGTCAACACCACATTGATGCTTTTTATCAGCTATTGCACAGCATACATGTTCCCCGTCCAGATTGTCCGGCGTCAAATTAATATAATTGTTTTCCATACAGATCCCTCCGCTCAATTTGATTTTAGTATAACATCGGAAACCTGACAACACCGTGTCATATATTATTTCATTCTATTAATAACCATAAGATTGATTTACCAGAATCACCTTGATCCTATCTTTGACAAGTTGCCTTGCAATCAAGACAAAATCGTTGCAAATCCTTTGTTCATGCCTGCAGTCAATACATTTTCCAAGCTTGGTGCAGGGCGTATTTTTATTCAGTCTTTTCGCATCCAAAGGAGCGGCAACTTGTCTGGCCCGAGTGACTGCAGCATCTTCGGTATCCGTAAGCTTATTGATCCCCGCCACAACAATTACCTGCTTCGGTCCATAAAGCATCGGCGCAACACGGCTTCCGTTTCCGTCAATGTTGAACAGTTTGCCGTCGAGGGTGACTGCGTTCACTCCTGTTAAAAATATGTCCGCATCAAAGTTTTTAAGGTATATCTTGCGCTTTTCTTCGGATGTGAGCCTCGGCTGATGTTTATCGTAGAAAACATAATTGCCTCTTCGAACAAAATCAAAGACTCCCGTTTCCTCCAAGGTGACGGAATCTCCGCATCCAACCGTATCTCCTTCTTGAATCAGCGATTCCAGAAGCTTGATCAGCTCTTTTTTATTATTAACAAAGTATCCCGCCATATTATTTCGCTGCAAATTTGCTATTACTTTTTCAATCTTATCTTCCATGATATCTCCTTGCCCGCCTTCGGTAATCAGAACCAAAGTAAATTAATTACAATTGTATCATACATACGGAAGCAAAATGATGGTAGTTTTTTCTGTCGAATTTCAAGTTTAAATTCCCCTATCATATGGTATAGTTATAGATACAAGAAGAAACGTCCCTGCCAGCGTTATTATCAACCAGGGGAAATAATTCAAAAGGAGTACGTATCATGTCAAAAGACAAAATCAAGGGGTTTTTATCAGGAATCGTAATCATGGCTTGCGTTTTTTCGCTGTCGATTACTGTCTATGCTGTTTCAGGAACAAAAAACATAACTGCCAGCTACAACAATATTAAAATTTATATTGACCAGAAATTAATAACACCGAAAGACGCAAACGGAAGTATTGTTGATCCCTTCATCTACAATGGAACGGTATATCTTCCCGTCAGAGCAGTATCAAACGCATTAGGTCAGGAAGTATCCTGGGATTCAGAAAATAAAGCTGTTTATATCGGCAAACAAGCAGAAGAAGCACCGCCGATAGATGAGTACACACTGACAAGCGGTAATTATATCGCTGGCACAGATTTTCCTGCAGGTACTTATAACGTAGAAGCGGTCGCTGGCGCCGGAAACGTCTCTTCAGACAACATGTACACCGGCGGCATCCATGCGATCATGGGAACTGCCGAAGCAGACGAGGCGATCGGCGGTAATTTTTATGAACAGATTTACAGGAACATCTCGCTGCCGAAAGGGACTACTTTGACAGTGACAAGCGTTACGATTAAATTAACCCCAAGCAGATAAGCAGGATAGAATAGCCATACATAGTTTACGAAAAAGCGCGGTCGCAATTCGGGGCCGCTCTTTTTTTAACTCGTTTTGATTGCTGGCCTGGGAGTGAAAAAGTTGTAAAGCTTTCGAGAAAGAGATACAATGAAAAAAATCGCATGTTCTGGTGGGAGGAAAAATCATGAATAATAACCACTTGGAAGTTATAAAAACTTACAGAAATCAGGTGGCCAAAAAAATAGAAGCGGCTGCTCTGGATCAGTCCGAAAAAAATGAGATTCTTGGTTTATTTGATAAAATAGAGCAGGAATACGGAGAGTTTGATGAAAACTATTTGGATTTCAAAGAGCTGAGCAACAACCTCTATGATGCGATCCATATTACAGATGGACAAGGGAAAATTCTGTTTGTCAATGAAGCGTATATCCGAACGACCGGGATATTTCCCGAACAGATTTTAGGCAAATATGTAAAGGAGATTGAGGATTCCAATATCTTATATAAGGGTGCGGTAACTCCCCGCGTAATTCAACAAAAGCAGCAGGTAAGCGGGCTTACCCACTTTTATCCTTTGGATAAGGAAATTCTTTCTACAGGCAGTCCGGTTTTTGACCAAAACGGCAAGCTCAGATTTGTTGTTACAAATCTACGCGACTTAAACGGATTGGAAGAGATGAAGGAGAAGCTGGCGCTTTTAACAGAGGAAGCCAATAAGGACAAACAAGAACTGGAATATTTAAGAAAGTATCATGTGGACTCGGGAGATATTATTTCTCATAGCGAAAAAATGAAAATAATTCTGGATATGGTGAGAATTGTCGCCGAAACGGATGTGACAGTGCTCGTCACAGGGGAGTCAGGATCAGGTAAGGAAAGAATTGCGGAAGCGATCTACCGCCACAGCGCCAGAAGCGACAAGCCTTTTATTAAGGTTAACTGCGCAGCGATTCCTGCAGAATTACTGGAATCAGAGCTGTTCGGTTACGAGGCCGGTGCCTTTACAGATGCGAATAAAAAAGGGAAAGCCGGTATGTTCGAGCTGGCAAACGACGGCGTGATTCTTCTTGATGAAATCGGAGATATGCCCATCAATTTGCAGACAAAGCTGCTTCGTGTTCTTCAGGAAAGAGAGGTAATGCGCATCGGCGGCAGCAAATATATGAAATTAGACATCAGAGTAATCGCTGCTACCAACAGGAATCTTGAAGAAGAAATCAAGCGTGGAAATTTCAGAGAGGATTTGTATTACAGACTGAATGTTGTTCCAATCAGTGTAATCCCCCTGAGAGAGCGAAAGGAAGATATTCCCTATTTGGTAATGGGGTTTTTAAGAAAATACTGCAAAAAATACGGCAAAAAGGTAAGCGTTGATAAGGAAGCAATTGATCTTTTCGTATCTTATGACTGGCCTGGAAATATCAGAGAGCTAAAAAACCTCATCGAGCGGCTTGTGGTAATCAGCACTGACGGCAGTATCGGCAAATCAAATATCCTGCAAAGCTTGAACTCCAATTTTCTAAAATTCAACTCTCATAAAACGGACCGGCCCATTAATCTGAAAGAGTATCTGAAAGCATACGAGAAGACGCTGATTGCAACTGCACTGAAGCAGTGGGACAGCAAAAGAAAGACTGCCAAAGCCTTGGGAATTGATCATGCTACGCTGATCAGAAAATGCCGTGAACATGGCTTTAGTTGAAGTGCTGAAATTGTATCACCCTGCGCCGCACCAGTCGGTGCTAAATTGCACCGACTGGTGCATTATTGCTCCATTCACCTGTTCAACAAATGATCCATCCGCGATTCGTTGCAATTGCTAAATAATTAACAATCCATTCGCAAAAAACAGCGCCCCCTCGAGGCCGAGGTGGTGTTTTTTTGCACCATATTTGCGCGTTCAAATAAAAAGGAAAAAAGTTATCGAACCGTAATACTGTTGATTTTCCTCGCTTTCAGCCGAATCTGCAGCGAGGCTGCAGTGTTGGTATTAAAGTTGCATTAATATAGTGATGTTATTTAACCGTCATGCCCAGGGGAATTTCTTCGTACCGTCAGGCGGCGGACAGTGGGCAGTTCAGGGACCAATTATGATGCCTGCAGGTCAGGCACTTGGCGTAAGTCCCGCTTTAATCGTGGGAGCTTTAGGCCTGGCATAAGGACTCCTCCGATAAATAAAAAACAGATACATCCCCCTTCTGATTGTCAGGCAGGGGGAAAGTTATGGCAAAGAAAGAAAGGCAGTGGTTTGAATGAAAAACAAAATTAGAACAGCCCGGGAAGCAGTCGCCGATATTAAAGACGGCGCAACCATTATGGTTGGAGGCTTCATGGCATGCGGAACACCGGAAATTTTGGTGGATGCACTTGTTGAAAAGGGAGTAAAAAATCTTACCATCATCTGCAACGATGCAGGCGTACCGGGAAGAGGCGTGGGAAAACTCTTATCCAACGGACAAATAAAAACTCTGATCGCCTCTCATGTAGGTCTAAACCCCGAGGTTGCACAGAGGATGAACACAGACGTAGCGGAAGACAAACTGGAATGCATCCTGGTTCCCCAGGGAACGCTGGCGGAAAGAGTAAGAGCAGGCGGGACAGGCCTCGGCGGGTTCCTGACGCCTACCGGAGTAGGCACCATCGTAGCCGAGGGCAAGCAGGTTATCAACATCGACGGCAGAGACTATCTTCTGGAAAAACCACTGAGAGCAGACGTTGCTCTGATCAGAGGTTCCGTGACCGATCAATTCGGCAATACAACCTACAACGGGACGACAAGAACCTTCAATCCCATGATGGCCGCCGCCGCTGATTATGTTATCGTCGGCGCCTGTGAAATCGTGGAAGTCGGCGAAATAGACCCGAACAATATCGTAACGTCAGGAATTTTCGTGGATGCAATCGTAGGAGGTGAAAAACCATGGCAGATATAAAGAAAATCATCGCAGCGAGAGTTGCAAAGGAACTGAAGGACGGCGATGTCGTCAATCTTGGAATCGGACTTCCTACCATGGTAGCAAACTTCCTTCCAGAAGGAGTTCACATCGTATTGCAGTCGGAAAACGGTATTATGGGAATGGGACCTGCTGCGGAAAAGGGAAAGGAAGACGTGGATATCGTCAATGCCGGAGCGCAGTATGTAACCGTAAACCCGGGTGCAATGTTCTTTGACAGCGCTACTTCCTTCGGGATCATACGGGGCGGCCATGTAGACGCCACAATCCTTGGAGCCCTGGAGGTGGATCAACATGGAAATCTGGCAAACTGGATCGTACCTGGAAAAATGGTGCCGGGAATGGGCGGCGCCATGGACCTTGTGGTAGGAGCAAAGAAAGTAATTATCGCGATGCAGCATACACAAAAAGGCGCGCACAAGATCCTGAAGGAATGCAGGCTTCCATACACCGCAGTTGGCGTCGTTGACATGATCATCACGGAAATGGGCGTCATGGAAGTAAAGCCTGAAGGCATCGTGCTGACGGAATTACATCCAAATTTTAGCCTTGATGACATCAAGGCAGCAACCGGCTGCGAACTTGTCATCAGCCCTGATTTAAAGGCTATGGAATAAGAATATAGGTTGAACAATCGAGAAGCTGGAAAGTTGGAAAATTAGTCCAACTTTCTTTGCTCTCAGTAGCAAAGGGGATTTTCACCCCAATGCTCTCCAGAACCGTACGTACGTTTGCATTTCCCGCCATTTTCTGGTCTGCTATAGGCATCTGAAATGAGCCTCTTGTTTCTCCATACAGCTAATTTCATACATGCGCAGTTTGATTCTGCCTGAATATAATAAACTAGGCACATTACGTCTTAAAAATTTCTAAGGAGGATGCCTTATGTATGATAAGAGGTTCCAAGGGGAGAATATAAACCATTGTTATAACACACATACAAATGGTTGTTGGGATAGATGCCCTAATCAAGACAATAACAATTGTTGGCCTTGCCAATATTATTCACCTATTTTTTGTCAATATTGTTGTTATGTCGGACCGCGGGGGCCGCAGGGTCCCATTGGTCCGACTGGCTCGACTGGCGGCACTGGTCCTGCCGGAGATACCGGTCCCATTGGTCCGCAGGGCTCCATCGGTCCGACTGGCTCAACTGGCGCTACTGGCTCTCAGGGTCCCATTGGTCCGACTGGCGACACTGGTCCTGCCGGAGATACCGGTCCCATTGGTCCGCAGGGCTCCATCGGTCCGACTGGCTCGACTGGTGATACTGGCTCTCAGGGCCCCATCGGTCCGACTGGCTCGACTGGTGATACTGGCCCACAGGGTCTCATTGGTCCGACTGGCTCGACTGGTGATACTGGCCCGCAGGGTCCCATTGGTCCGCAAGGTCTCATTGGTCCGCAAGGTCTCATCGGACCCACAGGCGATACCGGTCCTGCCGGTGCGCAAGGTCTCATTGGCCCGACAGGCGATACCGGGCCTACCGGTCCGCAAGGTCTCATTGGGCCCACTGGCGATACCGGGCCTACCGGCCCGCAAGGTCTCATTGGCCCGACAGGCGATACCGGGCCCACCGGTCCACAAGGTCTCATCGGACCGACAGGCGATACCGGGCCTACCGGCCCGCAAGGTCTCATCGGGCCCACTGGCGATACCGGGCCTACCGGTCCACAAGGTCTCATCGGACCCACAGGCGATACCGGTCCTGCCGGTGCGCAAGGTATCATTGGCCCGACAGGCGATACCGGGCCTACCGGTCCGCAAGGTCTCATCGGGCCCACTGGCGATACCGGGCCTACCGGCCCGCAAGGTCTCATCGGGCCCACTGGCGATACTGGGCCTACCGGTGACACTGGCCCTACAGGACCATCAGGTACAGCCGGGTTATCCGAATATGCTTATATTTACAATCTGGATGCTCAAGTGGTTGCTTTAGAAGCAGATATACTATTTAGTACCAATGGAGTTATCGTCGGCACTATTGCACATGTGCCCGGAACATCCACCATCCAGCTTGTCAGTGCGGGCGACTACGCTGTTTGGTTCAATGTCGCGGCCGTTGAGTCAAATCAATTTACACTCTTCCAAAATGGATCTCCTGTTGCTGGAGCAGTATATGGCTCAGGGGCCGGTACCCAACCGAATCCGGGGATGGTTATTATCACTGCCGCTGCAGCTGATGTCTTAACGGTGCGGAATCACACAAGTGCTGCTGCCGTTACACTACAAACTTTGGCTGGAGGAACACAGATAAATGCTAACGCTTCAATATTGATCCAAAAAATAAGCGCTTAGACTGATATCGTTTTTGCATTGCCAATTTGTAACTATATATACCATTGTTAATCTGCATACGAAACTTTTACGCGTTATAAGGGGCTGTCTCAAAATGATTTGATAAATCATAGAGAGACGGCCTCTCTTGCTGTAAAATCATCCTTCTCTCTCAATGTATATTCACTTTGCCTTCCTGTTTTGCGCGGACAATAATTCTATCACGTCATGCAGCGTCGGAAGCTTTGCATAAAGCAGCCTGTTCGTCCCTTCGTCGGGCTGCAGCAGATCAGGAATCATGACAGTTTTCATACCTGCCCGATATGCGGACAGTATCCCCATCGGCGAATCCTCCAAAGCAAGGCATTCACTGGGGCCGATACCGATGATTTCACATGCCCGCAAGTAGATCTCCGGTTCGGGTTTTCCTCGCTTGATCATATCACCGCAAACAATCTTATCGAAGAATTTAGATATCCCGGCATTATTAAAGTTAAATAATGCTGTTTCTTTTTCACTGGACGTAGCAACGGCCATTTTGTAGTCATTCCTGTTTAAATAATCCAGTAATTCAACCAAACCGGTTTTTACGGGCATCCCGTTGTTTTCTATGTATGAAGTTACATACTCAATTCTGATTTTTCTTGTAGCGGATAAATCAAAATCTGTGCGCAGTTCATCAATTAAAACGCGGTTGGTGTCTTCCGTGTTCAATCCCAATGTCTTGACTACCAAGTCTTCTGTAATATTCAATCCAATCTGTTTCCCTGCAAACGTCCATGCTTCAATTGCCAGACGTTCCGTATCAAACATCAGTCCGTCCATATCAAAAACAACACCCTTAATCATTTCTTACCCCTTATAAATAGCTTTTTTGATTGAAGTTTCTTCTAAGTTGTATTCCAATACAAAGTCCGCCTTAATGCTTATTGAAATCATCAACGAAAATTCTCATGCGGCTCATAAGTAGGAAGGATAAAAAAGTGATCCTTGTTGCATGTTACAAGTTTGCCTTTTCGTTTTAATTGAATGCTGCCCTCTAAAATCAAACCAATCGTATATGATGATACATGGCTATGCTCTTGAAAAGAATTATTACTATTATTGGAATAGATAAATTCAATGTTGTTATTTTCTGATCGGAAGTATGATATTTTTTCTTGTTTAATTTTAAATACCCCCCTCATAAAAATAGGATGCTCAAAGAGATCAAATTATCTCTGAAACATCCAAGGGTTTTATTTACCTGATCGCTTTGGTCAGTATTATATAGTAAATATTAAAAAAGCAAAAGACTCTACACATCTGCCGCGGCGAAATTATCCCGGCAATTATCTGTTATTGATCATACTGGCTAAATAGCCGGCTCCGAATCCATTATCAATGTTCACCACGCTGACGCCGCTTGCACAGGAATTAAGCATGGAAAGCAATGCTGCCAAGCCATTAAAAGACGCGCCGTAACCGACACTGGTGGGAACAGCAATAACAGGGCAATCAGCAATACCGCCTATCACACTTGCCAATGCTCCTTCCATACCTGCAATTGCAATGATTACATTAGCACTCATAATTTCATTCATGTTTGCGAAGAGCCGGTGAATGCCGGCAACGCCGACATCGTAAAGTCTTGTAACGTGATTTCCCAGCGCCTCCGCAGTGATTGCCGCTTCCTCGGCAACCGGCATATCACTGGTGCCTCCAGTTGCAACAATGATCTTGCCATTGCCTTCCGGTTCAGGCATCTCCCCTATAACAGCAATTCGCGCAAGCTCATTATAGATGAGAACATGATGCTTTTCGACAATCTGAACGGCTTCAGGTGAAATACGTGTAATCAGAATTGTTTTTTGTCCATTTTTCAGCATGGCATCAGAAATATCAATAATTTGCTGAGGAGTCTTTCCGGCTCCATAGATGACTTCTGCAATACCCTGTCGAATTACCCGGTGATTGTCAAGCTTAGCAAAACTCAAGTCCTGGAACGGTTCAAGCTTTAACTTCTGAAATGCTTCTTTTGAAGACAATTTTCTATTTTCCACATCCTCTAAAATTCTGAGTATATCTTGCTTGCTCATCCTAGACATCCTGCATCTTTCCCAGGATGGCCCTGACTGCGCCAAATCTTCCCGTATCCCTTTTCCCCATACCATATCCAACCTTTTCAATTTTCATCGCTGGTATTCTCATGAAATCCTCCGCCAGACTTTTGATGATGCCCATACCGGTTGGTGTTATCATTTCAGTATTTACATCCTCCTGAACGACAGGAATATTGGAATCCTCCAACATAGCCATTACAGCAGGAACAGGCACAGGCAATAATCCATGGCGGCACGGAATAAATCCGTGTCCATCATGCAGGGGCGAGGCGTAAATCATATCAGCATTCAGAAAATCAATACAGATTGCAACTCCTACGATATCAACGATCGAGTCAATTGCACCTACTTCATGAAAATGAACATCTTCGATTGATTTCCCGTGAACTTTGGCCTCTGCTTCAGCAATCACCGTAAAAATACGTTTGCTCATCTCCTTCGCGTTTTGGGAAATGCTGCTGTCTTCTATGATTTTTTTGATCATGTTCAAATTTCTTTCATTGCCATGATGACAATGCTGATGATCTTCTTGATGGTCATGAGAGTGATTATGCTGATTCATTAATACAACATCAACATCCATCATTTGAATGCTATGGCGTTCTTTCTTTTGAATAATTATTTCGTACCGTCAACATTTAATTTTTTCAGTTCATTTACCAAGAAATCTTTATCTACTCCTAAATCAAGCAGTGCGGCCAATGTCATGTCCCCGCTGATTCCTGATGTGCAATCTAAATATAATACTTTCATCGTGCTCCTTGATATTCTATTTTCTTTCTGCTCACAGATTTTGATCATTTCTATGGCAAAAGCCATAACAACTATAACATTTTTTCAGGTTAGGACTGATCATCAATTCCGCCTCTGTCGCCTCTTGAATCTGCTCCACGGTATAGTCAGGATGAAGCTCTGTCAGAAGAATTCCTTCTTCGTAATTTCCATTACACCATTTCCGTAATAATCATATCAACGACGCTAACTGCGGTGTATGGAAGCCTGCATTCCTTCAGGATCTTGTGCGCGCCTTTTTGTGTATGCTGCATCGCGATAATTACTTTCTTTGCTCCTACCACAAGGTCCATGGCACCGCCCATTCCCGGCACCATTTTTCCAGGTACGATCCAGTTTGCCAAATTGCCGTGCTGGTCCACCTCCAGGGCTCCAAGGATTGTGGCGTCTACATGGCCGCCCCGTATGATCCCGAAGGAAGTAGCGCTGTCAAAGAACATTGCACCCGGGTTTACGGTTACATACTGCGCTCCGGCATTGACGATATCCACGTCTTCCTTTCCTTTTCCGCAGCAGGTCCCATTCCCATAATACCGTTTTCCGACTGCAATACGATGTGAACTCCTTCTGGAGGAAGTTTGCTACCATGGTAGGAAGTCCGATTCCAAGATTGACGACATCGCCGTCTTCAGTTCCTTTGCAACTCTCGCTGCGATGATTTCCTTTATATCTGCCATGGTTTTCACCTCCTACGATTGCATCCACGAAATTCCTGACGTTACGATATTGTTCGGGTCTATTTCGCCGACTTCCAGATTTCACAGGCGCCGACGATAACATAATCAGCGGCGGCGGCCATCATGGATTGAAGGTTCTTGTCGTCCCGTTGTAGGTTGTATTGCCGAATTGATCGTCACGGAACCTCTGATCAGAGCAACGTCTGCTCTCAGTGGTTTTTCCAGAAGATAGTCTCTGCCGTCGATATTGATAACCTGCTTGCCCTCGGCTACGATGGTGCCTACTCCGTAGGCGTCAGGAACCCGCCGAGGCCTGTCCCCGCCTGCTCTTACTCTTTCCGCCAGCGTTCCCTGGGAACCAGGATGCATTCAGTTTGTCTTCCGCTACGTCTGTGTTCATCCTCTGTGCAACCTCGGGGTTTAGACCTACATGAGAGGCGATCAGAGTTTTTATTTGTCCGTTGGATAAGAGTTTTCCCACGCCTCTTCCGGTACGCCTGCATCGTTGCAGATGATAGTAAGATTTTTTACTCCCTTTTCAACAAGTGCATCCACCAAAATTTCCGGTGTTCCGCATGCCATGAAACCTCCGATCATAATGGTTGCCCCGTCTTTTATATCAGCAACAGCTTCTTGTGCTGTCTTTATTTTATTCATCGTTATTGTTTTCCTTTCCAGATTCCTTAAGCGCGGTCTGATACATATGCTCCCAGCTGTTAAATTTCGTTTTGCCCTTCACACAGCTGTCAAAAGCCATACGATCACCGACAATAAAATCGGAACTCAATTAATAAATACTGCTCCGGCGATCGAAATTCCTCAAAGCTATTGTAATTTGTATATTTCTTCATAAATCTATCATTAAACATTTCTTCCAGTTCTTCGTTGCTCTCATAAAGGGCTACCATTCTGGAAAGTTCATTTTCTTTACAACAAGAGCATCCGTTCATTTTCTACCTCCAAGATAGTGATAAGCTGAGCCGCTCACTGATGAGCGGCTCAGTTCACCATCAACTATAACCGGTCTAATACTCTCGCCACTTTGACCAGTTTTTCTGTCAAATTATTTTTTTCAAATTCAATTTCTTCCTGTGTCCAAGGCAACAAACCTTCGCCGCTTTTAAACCCAAGCTTGCCTTCTTTCATTTTTTCTGTCAATATAGGCGAAGGTTCGGTTGAATTGTTTAGATCCTTGAACAAATAATTATGAATTGAGAAGGTTAAGTCAAGTCCGCCCATATCCATGATCGCTACAGGAGCCATAATGCCCATTCTCATCCCAAAGCCATATTTAATTGCGTCATCGACAGCTTTCGGATCGGCGATACCTTGTTCAATAATATGGAGCGCTTCCCGGAATAGGGCATGCTGCATTCGGTTTGCCAGGAATCCGGGAACATCCTTATTTACGACAACCGGCTTCTTGCCTGCCTCTGATAGTACATTGCAGGTGCGTTCTACCGTATCTTCCGAAACATGCACTGTTTTTACAACTTCAACGAGCGGAATCAGATATGCAGGATTCCAGTAATGTGTTCCGATAATCCGCTCTTTGTGAACAGCCTTTTCTGCTATTTCCGTAATGCTGATCGCTGAAGTATTAGAGGCCAGAATTGTTTCCAGCGGACAGAGTTTGTCCAGCTCAGCAAAATAATTCTGCTTAATCTCCAAATCCTCAATAATGCATTCGAAAATGATTTCAGCGAAGCCAGCAGCTTCCTCAAGGGATTCTGTAATGCGGATCCGGTTCATGATTTCCGGAATTTCATCGGAGGTGACAACCTGGTTTGTCTTCCAAAACTTCCAATGAAGATTTTATCCGCCCTGGGGGGTTGGAATCCCTGTCAGCCTCACAGGTATAGATGAGCATGACGTCAAACCCCTTCATTGCAAAGAGCTGTCCGATTCCTGCTCCCATCGTACCTGCTCCAAGTACTGCTATTCTTTTTATTTCATTTTTCATGCAATTAGTCCTTAATCGGCTTGTTTAAAAAACGCCGTACTTGTAAATTCTGTCAGGCACATCCTGATTGACATCGTCTTCATCAATGAACGCCACTGCGCGGACAATCGTACCGTCACCCATATACCATCTTAAGGGGAATGCAGAGAACATAAATCTTTTTCCAGTAACCTTATCAAGATCTCCGCCCAGATTTTCGATGCCCATTACATTATTTCTCATAAGGATGTCATGGCAAGGCTCCCATTCAGGGAAATCTTCAATTGGGGGATGGCCGAACATTTCAGTATATTCTTCAATTAGTCTTGGTACGAAAGGACCCGGACCGTGATCGATCATATAGGTATAGCATGGGTGATCAATGGCCTGCATGTCAAATCCAACACCCTTTACCTTCTTTTCTACAAACCACTTAGCGCCTTCAATGGAAAGCCCCGGGCTGTACATAAAGTAATCGTCGTTTTCTCCCCATCTTCTATGAGTACCTGTATTCAGGAGAACCCAGTCGCCTTCTTTAATGGTCGGTGTAGCATTTTCCAGGTCTTCAACCGTGATCAGCTCCCATTTTTTCTTTGGAATGCTTACACATACCGCTTCACCATAGTAATTTTCCAGCGGCAGCTCATGGGTATATGGGCTTTCCGGAATTACGTGCGCAGGTGAGTCTGCATGAGTTGAGTTATGCATATGAAAATCGTTGAAGGTCTGAAGTAATCTGTAATGCATCGGCATATGATTTACTCTGTCGATGTGGAAATCTCCGTTAGACGGCCAAAGCGGATTACCTCTTCCAAATGGATGTGATAAGTCTATCAGTTTTGTTTTTCCCATTATTATTCTCCTTTGCTTTCTATTAAATTAGCCACACGGATGTGACGTCAAAATCAATTATAAATAACGCAAAGAATATGCCAATCGCATGATTGCCGGATAAATAATACGAAAATTGCCTCAAAAGATTATAATATAAGCCTTTGCATCATTCAGCGCTTTCTCAGTATCTGTTATGTGCGTCCTTTATTTCAGGGCAGTTTGTTGCATAGGAAGATATTTGTTGCAGCTTTGCAATCTATATCGTTTGAAATATCATCGCTGATTTGGTATAATTCTTATAATAATTACAATACTTTTGTGAAGGAGGGGATCGAAATGGACCAAGTACTTGCCATTATCAGGGTATGCGACAAAATAAAGAAAACATTGCCGGAACTACAAGAGCCCCGCTGTAAAAACCTGCTTGAAGAGATCCTTTCAGACCTACAAGTTTTTTTAGATAAAGGAATTGATTTTAAGGAAGTTGTCGATAGTTTAGACGATAGTATCTTCATCACCGATGGGGATGGAAAAGTATTATATATTAATCCCGCATATGAACAAAATACTGGAATACAATCAGACGAAGTGCTTTACAGATACGTCAGTGACATCCTTGCCGAAGGAAAGTTATTTACAGGCGGAGCTACCAAGGATGTAATCGAGACGAAAAAGAAAGCATTTCGTTTATCTACAACGATTAAGAATGACCCCCCAAGAGTCGGCTATGCCGTCGGTGTCCCGATCTTTAACGAAAATAACGATTTAAAGCAGGTTGTCGTAAGCAGCAGGCCGATCCTCACGCTGAAGGCTTTAAAAGAAGATTATGAAAGATTTTTGGAGGAGGTTAAGTCCATTCAGGACTCATCCAACATTAGAATTATCCCAAATTCGGAAAACAACACCCTCACAAAGCGGATGATCGGATCAAGCGACACCATACAAAAGGTCTGGAATCTGATCAATCTTATCGCCGATACAGATGCCACGGTCTTAATCACCGGAGAATCGGGTGTTGGTAAAGAAGTTGTTGCGGATGAGATATATCGGAGAAGTGACCGCAATCAAAAGCCTTTTATTAAAGTCAATTGTGCTTCTATTCCATCCAGCTTATTGGAATCAGAGCTTTTCGGATATGAAAAAGGCGCGTTCTCAGGAGCGAGTACGTCGGGCAAGGCCGGTCTTTTCGAGCTTGCAAATCACGGCGTCCTATTATTAGACGAAATTGGCGACATGCCGATGGATCTTCAGGCCAAGCTCCTGCGAGCAATACAAAGCAGAGAAATCACCAGAGTTGGGGGAACCAAACTGATTCCCCTTGATATTCGTATCATTGCCCTGACGAATGCAGACCTGAAGGCTAAGATCAGGGAAGGAAGTTTCAGGAGTGATTTATATTACCGCCTCAGTGTAATACCGATTCAGCTGGAACCTTTAAGAGATCATGTTGAGGATATCGAAGACTTAAGCAACTACTTCATTGAAATTTATTCACAAAAGCACAGGCGGACAATCAATCTGACGAAAAAGAATATTGCTCTGATGAAAATGTATTCCTGGCCCGGAAACATCAGAGAATTGGAAAATGTCATTGAATATCTGGTAATCTGCTGTTCAGGAACCGCAGAGGTTGATAATGATATGCTGAAAGGCATATTAGGAATTTCAAAGCATGGCGGAAACCCTGAATCATTCGATTTGACCAAAGCTGTCGAGCAATTTGAAAAACAGCTGATCGAAAAAGTTCTGAGTATTGCCGGAAATTTAAGAGAAGCTGGTGATATGCTAAATGTCAATGCTTCTACCATCAGCAGAAAAATTAAGCAATATGGTATTGTCTATCCAAATAACAAACAACAACCTGTAAACCATAAGCAATAAATAACAAGTATCAAATAAAACAAATAAAAAACGTATTAAAAAAGGTCGCCCTCGAGCAACCTTTTTTTACTGCGTTTGATTCTTATTTGATTGATCTATTTAAGGTTTTCAATAATAACCGCAGTTCCCATGCCGCCGCCTGCGCAAAGCGTAGCCAAGCCGTATGTATTATTTCTTCTCTTCATTTCGTGCAGCAAGGATATTACGATTCTGCTTCCGGTAGCTCCTACGGGATGACCAAGAGAAATCCCGCCGCCATTTACATTCAGTTTCTCCCTGTCAATGCCGAGAGTCTTCTCGCAGGCAATGCATTGAGCTGCGAATGCTTCATTTATTTCAAAAAGGTCAATATCCTTGATTTTCAGATTTGCTTTTTCTAACGCTTTGTTTGTTGCACTGATCGGTCCGATTCCCATAATATCCGGATCTACTCCGGTCGTTGCTACGGATACGATTCTCGCCAAAACAGGCAAACCCAGACTCTTGGCCTTTTCTTCTTCCATAAGCAAAACTCCTGATGCGGCGTCATTCATTCCTGAAGCATTGCCCGGCGTCACGGTGCCATCTTGCTTAAACGTTGCTTTCAATTTCTGCAGGCCTTCCAACGTCGCGTTTCTTTTTGGATACTCGTCTGCATCATAAACCATATCTTTCTTTTTTCCGGAGACAGTTATCGGTATAATTTCGTCTTTAAACCTTCCATTGTCTAATGCCGCCACAGCCCTTTGCTGGCTGAGCAGTGCATATTCATCCTGGTCTTGTCTCGTCACTCCATACTGTTCCGCAACATTCTCCGCTGTGATTCCCATTGCTGGTCCGATTCCCAGATTTGTCAGGGAATCCCACATTGAATCCCGAAGTTCGCTATGCCCAAATTTTTTACCATATCTTCCGTCAAACATCATATGAGGCGCTGTGCTCATACTGTCTGCCCCACCGGCCATAATACAATCCGCTTCACCGGCTTTGATTTGATAATAGCCCATTTGAATAGATGACATGGAAGACGTGCAATTCCTATGAATCGTGATCCCAGGGACTGTGACCGGTAAACCCGCTTTTACTGCAGCGACTCTTGCCAGATTATTTTCTTTGAATGTTCTTTGATAATTACAGCCCCAGATGACATCCTCAATCAATTCAGGCTTAATTTTTGACCTCAGTACCAGTGCTTGAATAACCGGAATCGATAAATCCAGTGATGTAATGTCCTTGAATTGTCCACCAATTGTTCCAATTGGAGTTCTGCATCCCGCAACAATAACCACATTTCTCATGTTCTTATCTCCCTATATTAGAATGGTCCTTTCAAGTAAAGAATTCGAAAGGACCATCCCGATTCAGATTTTATTTCTGTTTTTTAGATTACTTTATTCCTACTTAATGTTTTTCAGGACTTTATCTTCTACCATATAGTCCTTATTATATTTTCTTACATTGATCACACTAATAATAAATATATTAACAATCAGCAAACCGATATAGAAGATATAAGCCCCTCTCAGACTGCCTGTCATGCGAATTGCCTGCGCGTTGATAATATAATTCGTCATCAGAACAACTTGCATCATTGGGAAATATGCAGAGTATACCTCAGCAAAACCATGTCTTCCAAATACAGATGCAGGTAATGATACAATAAAGTTCGCGGCTGCACCGATGGCGATTCCAACCATACCTACTGAAATGTATACGCCTATTATTGTATCCGTAACATTTATTGCCAAAGCAACCGAATACCAAACTAAAAATATAATGATTGCTTTTTTGACACCGAATTTTTGATCGATAAAGCCAAAAAGATAACTACCGACAACGCCAACACAGGCACACATTGTCATCAAAGCAATGGCTTTGGATTGTTCAAATCCAATCCCCATGTTTCTTACAACAAGCTGACTCATAACTCCTGTTGTTACAAGCTGATTAATTCCAATAACCAACGATACCAGCCAAATTTCCTTTGTTTTCAGCAATTTGCCAATTGTCCAGATTTTTTTCTCTTCTTGTACATCCGCGGTAAAATATTCGCTTTCGTAAACCTCTTTCGTAACATTATCCGGTAAAACGCCTCTTTCCTGCGGGAAGTTTCTGATAAAAAGCAACCCGATCAGGCCAAGGACCATACCTGCGATTCCGGTGAAGGTCATACCTTTTGCCATCTGGAATGATCCAATCAGAAATGCAATTAGCGGCACATAGAAGGCAGATCCCAAATTGTGGCCCATCGTTGTGAACCCGTTGGCCAGCCCCTTCTTCTTTGGGAACCACTGTGCTATCAAAGCACCGCCGGCAATATAGGCCGCACCATTAATAAAGCTTGTAACCAAGGTAAGGCCGATTCCATAAGTAAACAGGGTCTCTGTATGTCCCCAGTAAATGTATGAAAGCCCAGCGCCGATCATACAGATTCCGGATGTCACCCTCGCTCCGATTTTGACATTGATTCTTCCAATCACCATATAGGATAAGATTCCTATAAAGCCGGCAATTGTGGCAACGCTCAGGACATCTGCGTATTCGATTCCGGTTTTGGCCGCAAAAGCAGGCGCAACGATATTCAACCCGTCGATAGAAAACCCTATTAAGAAGAAGAACATTGCCATGCAATAGAAAATAATGCCCCAACCTACTCCAAATTTAATATTTGTGTTCTCACTGGCAAGCTGTTTTTTGCTATGTTGCGTTTCCATAAAAGATTTCCTCCCATAGTTTCAAATACTATTCATTTATTTTTCTTACTATTTATCTTTCTTTTCTTCTTTTCTCTTCTCAGCAACAATTTTATCAATGTACTCATTCCAAATCGGTTCTTCTTTTGCCATGCGTTCACGGAACCCTGGTCCGATTTCCGTCTGATCTTCACGGTCAACGATCGCCCAGCCGATATGAGGCTCTGATGGAGGACACCCGTGAACTGCTACACCACGTTTGCGATATCTTGCAGTACAGTTGCCAACAAGAATTAATTTCTCCGGTGGTATATCCTCAGGAATTTCTTTTTTGGCTCCTACAACGATCACTGCATCTGTATTCTTATCATATTCTCCTAATGCTTTCAGCTTCTCCATGGTAAAGGCAACCAAGGATTGGCAACTGGAGCATGAATTTTCATGCATGATGTTGTACTCCGGCCATGTATCAAACTTCTCTAAATAAGGAAGCCACATTTTTTTGTAAACATCTTTGATTTGCTTCCCCTTGACAATAATTTTGTCTTCATCGCTTGTCCCCAGGCCCCTTTGTCTAGCAGCTTCGAAGTAATCTACCATACTGATGTCAAGTCCTACCATTCTGCATGCCGTAGCATCCAGCGCCACCGGGTCCTTACTTGCCACAACACAACCAAAATCCAGAGGAACTGCCGAATGCGGCCCGAATCCTTCCGCCGGATAAATTAAGTCTGCGATTGTCAAATCAGCTTTAACGACAGACCAAATGTCCATCATAGCCATAGCCAGATTTGTCTTGTGCATCTCGTAATGAACCTTATCCTGCACGACTCCCTTGATATTTTTCAATCCGCAGCTGAATACCATGCTTGCATGTGACTTGAACACAGGCAGATTGATAATATGTTCTGCTTCTAAAATAAGTCTCGGAAGCATGACATGAGAAATTTCTGATTTCGCATCACGAATCTGAACCTTGATCAAATCCTTATCTGACTTGATATCATAAAGTTCAACGCCTTCTTCTCTTGCAACCTGTGCGTGTCCTGCCGATTCAAAACAAGCCATCGTATCACATCCGATTGCTGCGGCTTCACCAACAATTACCCTTTTTGCACCAGCTGCTTTAATCGCCTTGATCACAGCTCTCAGGAACTCATGATTCGTATTGATGCTTGTTCCCGGAGGCCCTAAATGTCCAGCATTCGGTTTTAATATAACCGTTGAATTTTTTTTAATTAATTTATCAGCTCCGCCTAAGTCATTTAGAACTTGTTCTACCATAACATCAATGCTTGGATCTTTTGCGATTGCTACAATAGATTTTGTCATTTTATTTCTCCTCTCGCCTTCTCTGGATGAACAGTGTGTAATAAAGCTTTATATACTCTTTTTACTATCGCAATATCCATGCCAAGAAATAATTCCTTGCGCAGCGTTTTAAAATTAACAATTTGTCATATAATCCATCCTGTTCGAAATCATTTTTTGTTGCTGAATGTGATCGTTGTTGCAACACTGCAACAAGATCTGCTTACAACCTTTCCCAACAAACCGTGATTACCCTATAATCGGGCAGATTATATCATACCTTCTTATTCAACAATATTGGCATACTATTTGCTATTTTATATAAAAGCTAAAGGAGGATCAAAAATGTTTGAGACAAAAAGAATGAATTCAAAAGATAAGGTTATACTTACTGTCGCTGTATGCGGAGCAATTCCGACAAAAAAAGATAATCCTAATCTGCCAACCCAACCCGAAGAAATTGCAAGTTCAATTATTGAATGTTATGAGGCAGGTGCTTCTGTCGCTCATATTCATGTAAGAGATGATAATGACCAGTCCAGCATGAGCTTAAAAAAATTTGAAGAAACTGTAAATCTAATTCGAGACGCCAAATGTCCGATCGTGCTGAACTTAACCACATCCGGGGCAATTGGAGCTACTGATGAAGACCGTATGCTCCCATTTATGACGCTAAAGCCCGAATTGGCTTCTTTTGATGCCGGCACCATGAACTGGCTGCACTCCAGCGTTTTCATGAACGAGCCTCAATTTCTTGAGAAATTAGGATTACGGATGCAAGAATATCATGTCAAGCCGGAAATTGAAATATTCGACATGGGCATGCTCAATACTGCCCTATATTATGAAAAGAGAGGAATATTGAAAGGTCCTCTGCATTTTCAGATCTGCCTCGGAGCACCAGGCGGGATGAAAGCAGACGTAGAGAACTTGTTGTATGTGGTTAATCATTTACCGGAAAATTGTACCTGGGGAACCTTCGGAATTGGCAAAGGAGCAATGGAAATCACTCTCGCCGCATTAGCCCTTGGAGGCGGAATTAGAACCGGATTCGAAGATAATGTATTTTACAATTATGGCGAGCTTGCTTCTTCAAATGTACAGTTTGTTGAAAGAATTAAACGGCTTGCTTGCGAAGCGAATAAATCAATTGCAACCCCCGACGAAGCCCGGGAAATCCTCGGTCTGAAATAAAACGCAGCATTCCGTCCGCAGCTTCAAAGATTTCATATCTCTGAAGCTGCAGCCCGATTGCTGCGTATTTTTTTGTTCTATAAATCCAGAACCATATAGTAGCCGTCAGATACTGCTTGTGTAACTTTTCCAGGTCTTCTGCAGTCTCCCAGCAGCTGAACCAACGGTGCAGACTGGCTAAGTTCCTGATAAAGACTTGGCTCTGACCGATATCCCACTGCATTGATGATGCTGTCCGCTTTCAACAGTTCCGTCTCCCCCTTTTCATTGAGAATTACAAGTCCCTCTGTTGTGAGCTGTTGTCCGGCACATCCTGTTCTGATTACTGCATGATGCTCATCCAGATCCTGTTTAACTGCCGTCTGATAGAAAAGGTCCGCATCCAATGCGATGTCCTCTCTTAACTCTATCAGTGCCACCTCTTTTCCCATTCTGGCAAGATGAGCCGCAGTTTCACACCCTACGAGCCCGCCTCCCAAAACGATAGCACGGTCGCCCACAGCTTCCTCATTGCCGTAAATCTTTTCGGCCAGCAATACAGCGCGATCTTCTATTCCGGGAAGATTAGGAACGATTGGCACTGCACCTACTGCAAGGAGCAGAACATCCGGATTTTCCTTTGCTACGATTTCTCCAGTGACTGGTGTTTGATAATGAACTTCCACTGCATTTTTCTGAACCAGATACTCCAGAACATTTCTAAAATCAAACAGTCCCTGCTTGAAATCTACAAACTGTGCGAAGTTCAGCGCCCCGCCCAGCCGGTCGGTTTTTTCATACAGTACCACTTCATGTCCCCGCTCCGCCGCAGTAATTGCCGCTTTCATCCCGGCCGGTCCGCCGCCTGCAATCATAACCTTCTGACGTTTTACAGGCTGACATTTGACAACGGCCTCGTTCCATTCATTTCCGACTACCGGATTAATCACGCAGCTTGTCGTCTCTGTTTTAAGAGATTCTCCAAAGCATCCCATACAGCGAAGGCATTTGGTGATTTCCTGCTCTTTTCCCTGCCTCAGTTTATTGGGAAGATCCGGGTCTGCCAGCAGCGGCCTCCCCAGTTCAATTACATCTGCTTTTCCCGACGCGAGAATTTCTTCCATCATTTCAGGGTCCGTAATCGCCCCCACAGTAGAAATCGGTACGCTCACTTCTTTTCGAATGGCCTCCGCCAAAAATACATTGGGTCCCTTTTCTGCAAACTGTGTTGGATGTGTTTTCAAGTATAATGACAAGTCTTCATGAAGCCCGGCAGAAACATTGATCAGGTCGCAGCGGTTTTCAATCATTTTAGACAATTCGATTGCCTCCGGCAGTTCAATTCCACCCGCAAGATACTCGGTTCCGCTGATTCGAACCTCAATGGGGAATCCGGGTCCTACATGGCGGCGAATGGAATCAAGTGCCATCAGCAACGGTCTTGAACGGTTTTCAAGACTGCCTCCAAACCGGTCAGTACGGTGGTTGGTGCGAGAGGAAAGAAATTGACCAAAAAGCCAGCCATGTCCCGCGTGTACCATACACATCTCAAACCCGGCTCTTTTTAATACTGCGGCCCCTTTTCCGAAAGATTCAATAATTTCCAGCAAAAGAGATTCCGGCATCTCCTTCACTTCTCCAGCGTCTGTCATCTCAGGACTCGGGCCATAGGCGACTTTACCGGATTTCAGGCTACCAGCCATACTGACAAGGCCTCCCCACTTGCCTCCATGGGAAAGCTCTGCACTGGGTATTGCGCCATGACGTTTGATCGCTCTCGCAAGCTGTGCAAGCCCCACCAGACAAGTAGGATTGTCCAGTTCGATTTGACGGTCATGAGATTTTCCCGTTTCGCTATGTACGATGCTTTCTCCCATCGTGATCACTGCCGCTCCGCCTTTCGCTTTTCTCTCATAGTATGCGATGGTCTCTGTCGTCAGGTTTCCATCCACTGCACCCCAGTTCAAAGAAGTGGGTGCAGAAAATATTCGGTTTTTCATCGTAAGTGAGCCAATTTTAATTGGCTGAAATAAATTTTTATAAGAATTAATTTGATTCATAAAAGTTCCTTTCTAAGGGTGCTATTCCTTAAATTATTTTATTTTGACCTTTTGATCTACACGATTTTCAAAGTATATGGTTAAAAAGAGAATGACCATCAACAGAATGCCCTGCACTGCCTCTGAGACTTCGCTGGATGCATATCCCATGATTTTCAATCCATTTTCGATAATCATTACAACGAAGGCACCCAATATCGCCTTATAAGTCTTGGCGGTATCGCCTCCGCGTACCAGGACTCCGCCCACATATATAGCGGTCATTACCTTCATCTCAAAAAAAGTTCCCATTGTAGTACTGGTTCCACCCAACCGCGCCATCAGAAAAATTGATGCCATTGCCGCAGTTAAACCGGAAATCATATAAGCTGTCATTTTGGTACGCAGAACCGGGATACCTACAAATTTCGCAACTACTTCATTTTCACCAATGGCCTTGCAGTTTTTTCCAAGTTCGGTATATTCAAATAAATACCAGAAGATCAATACTGTCCCAATCAACAACGGGATTTTGATTCCATTTTCAGAAAGTCGCAAAATCAAGTCGCTGGCATAATTGACACTGACGATACTCTGGATGTAGTTTACAATTCCTCGAAGTCCAATTAGTAAGGCAAGAGTTGCCATAAAAGAGGGAACCTTACAATGGCTGATCAGAAAACCGTTTAACGCCCCAATCGCGACTCCGACACACAATGCCGTAAGAATCATGAGAAGGGAAGACCCTGTTGCCCGATAAATCAGATCCCCGATCACTGCGGAAAAAGCGCAATTGACTCCCACAGAAAGGTCCACTCTTCCCTGAGCCGCCACAAAGAGCGTGCCGCAGCAAGCGATGATCAGAACCACCGTCTGGTCAATCAGAAATGACAGATTATAAAACGATGCCATGCTGCCGTTTGTCAATAGCGTAAACACTACAAACATGAGGATCAAAGAAAGAAACGGTACCAGTTTGTGAAAGGAAATTAGTTCTTTTTTCATACCATCACCTCAATCAATTTCTCCTGCGTCAATGCCTCGCCCCTTAAAAATTCGCCCTGTACGCTTCCATCACGCATCACAACGACCCGGTCTGACATGCCAATGACTTCCGATAGTTCATCTGAAATCAGCAGAATTGCCATTCCTCTTTTTTTCGCTTCCCTCATCAGTTCATAAATATATGCTTTCACGCCAACATCCACGCCTCGTGTCGGGCAGTCTAATATCAATACATCCAATTCTTTTCTAAGCCATCTTCCCAGGTTGACTTTTTGCTTGTTTCCTCCGGATAATCCCGTCATTCGCTGATGAACTCCATTGCATTTTACCTGAAATTTCTGGATTCCTTCTTCGGTCACTTGATTCAGTTTTTTGGGGTTTATAAACCCTGCAAAGCCTTTCATCTCTGAAATGGAAGGAAATACAAAGTTGTTAACGATACTATCCCTCATCATAAGCGCTTCTCCGTCTCTGTCTTTTGGAACATAAGCCATTTTATGATTCAGGGCGGTCTGTTCATTTTTTATTCTAATGTTTTTTCTACATAGAGTTACGGTCCCCGTATTCTCACGCACTAGCCCATAAACGGTCTTACCGACCATATGAATTCCCGAGTCGCTCAATCCGCAAAATCCCAGAATTTCTCCATGATGAAGCTCAAAAGAAACATTTTGAATTCCATGAGGAACCGAAAGTTTATCCGCTTTCAGAATGACTTCATCGCCATAATCAGGACAGGTATCTTCTCTGTAATAGGCACAGTTAATCTCTCTTCCCACCATCATTTTTTTTAATTCGTCAGAATTCAGCCCGGCGCAAGCTTTCGTACCCACCACTTCCCCATCCCGGAGAACCGTAATTTTATCACAAAGCTCAATCATTTCATCCAGATCATGAGTAATCATAATGATGGTTTTTCCTTTTTCTTTCAAAATCTTGATCAACCGGTAAAGCATTTCTCTGTTGTTTTGGGAAAGAGACTGGGTGACCTCATCTAAAATCAGGATTTCCGGTTCCAGGGACAGGGCTCTGGCCAGTTCAATCATTTTTCGAGTTTCGATCGGCATCGTTCCACACTGTTTTTTTAGAGGAACCGGGGGCAATCCCCACTGCTGAAACTGCTGCTGCGCCGCTTCATACACTTTTCCCATTTGAATCATTCCAAATTTGGAAAACTGGTTGAGCCGCCCAGCGAAAACATTGATTCCTGCCGGTAATGTTGAAAGAACTCCCAGCTCCTGCACCACAATGCCAATTTTTCGCTCTGCCGCTTCCATTGGCGTTCTGGGGTTATAGCTGTCTCCATTCAGCAGCATTTCTCCCGTATCTTTTTGGCATATTCCTGCAATCTGAGAGAGAAGTGTAGATTTTCCCGAACCGTTTTCCCCTGCCAAACCTCTCACTTCACCCCTTTCCAGGGATAAACTGATGTTTTGATTGGCTTTTGTGGTTCCGAAGGATTTGCTAAGTTCTTTTATTTCCAGAATCGGCGTTGTCATTTTACCACCCCTGTCTCTTTTCTTTGCGCAATGACACCAAACAGAATCACGATAAATCCTAAAACTGCTTCCTGCCAGGTTCCGGACGGGACCCCTGCGATGGTCAGCATATTAAAAATACCATAGACAAGAAGCGAGCAAATAGGAATTCCAATGATCAAATTAATCCTGCTTTGCAGTACCTGAGCCAGCATTAAAGCTGCCATCGGCTGAAAAATCATCGCCAGGCTAGTCAGACCGCTCTTAGCCGTCATTCGTGCATTGTAGCTCTCATATAGAAAGGCAGCACATCCGATAAAGAACCCACAGATCAATCCTACTGACAGCAGCGTCTTTCGAATATCGATTCCCAGATCTGCCGCCACTTTTATTCCACTTCCCAGCGCTCTGATGTTCATGCCGACCTGTGTCCGGTTATAAAGCAGATATGCTGCCACAACTCCCAGTAAAAACACCACGTAGATCATCGGTGGTTTTCCAAGCATCCGCAAATTTTCTGCAAGCTGTGCAACAGTACCGCCGCTCCGTATCCTCTGATTAGAATAAAAAACCGTGACCGCTTCATACAGCATTGCCAAGCCAATCCCTGCAATCCAAGAAGGGATGTTGGTTTTTACAAAGATGATAAAATTGAAAGTAACCAATAAAAGACCAGCTCCAATTCCGCCAAGAACGACCCCTGGGTATCCAAAAGCAGTTCCGCAGATTCCCGCTGCATTTGCTGCAATTACGATAACGGCACCGACCGACATATCAGTAAAATCACAGGCAAAGACAAAAGCGAGTCCCCATGCCACAAAGGACGGAATAATCGCATGAGAAATCAATACCGCCAGATTGCTTCTGGTCAGGAATTTCCCATCAAAACAGAGATTAAAAATGCCGCATAACACGGCGATTCCAATCAATAAAAGAAATAACAGAAGCCACTCCCGGCCCTGATTTTCTTCTAAATGCTCCCTTTTCATTTTCATATATCTCCACTCATTTCGTTCAGAACTGGAATCGCCGCAGAAAGGGCGGCAATTCCAGATGATTTTTCCGATTATTGTTTTTCAATTTCTTCCATGCTGTAATTATTAATGAAATCTACAAAGCTCTGATACGTGACCCCCTCCCCGCTGAGAGCCTGTAATTTTTCCTTGGCAAGTGGATGCCCCTGAAGATAATACGCAGCATAATTCTCTGCATTTTCGCCATTTACTTCAAAAGGCACAATGGTATTGAAATAAGGAGCGTTACCCTGTTCGTCCAGAATGATATTTCCCTTCAGATAATTTTGCAGCAGCAGTGCCGCAAGAGTGGTGGCAATTTTTGAACCGCCGTCACCATACGAAATCGTGCCGTCCTTCAGGTAAGGGATACACTCTTCCGTAGTATCCGAGCAATAGATTGCCATTGTTGCATTATGATTTGACAAAGCAGTAACAGCGCCGATCGCATAATCTCCCGTCAATGCATAGATTCCCTGTGCCTCCGGATTCGCAGAAACTAAGTCATCTC
This sequence comes from Anaerovoracaceae bacterium, assembly GCA_963676445.1. Taxonomy (GTDB): domain Bacteria; phylum Bacillota; class Clostridia; order Peptostreptococcales; family Anaerovoracaceae; genus Anoxybacterium. The sequence goes on along the minus strand of OY781100.1, from coordinate 3,312,675 downwards.
CCTTCGTCGCCGCATCGGAAGGGGAGTCACACCGTCCAGCCGCAAGCACCTTTCCTCCTCCCTGCTCAAAAGCTTCGGTAAATCCCGTGACTCTCGCGTCGTGAACCGGATCTCCCACGGAACCGCCTAAAATGAATGCCGACTGAATTCCGCTTTCCAGCATTTTCTTTGCAGCATTTGCTCCTGCGGCTAAGTTGTCCGTTCCTACACTCCCGACATAATACTGATTCTCTGAAAGACGATCCAGCATAACCTGATCGGAAGGAATCTGGTCAAAAATCACAAACGGAATCTTTGCTTTCTCACAAGTTGTGGAAAGAGTATTATACAGTGTTGGCACAGAACCGAAAATCATCATACCGTCGCTGCCAGAAGAAGCCATATTCTGAATATTACTGGCCTGTGTATCCGCTGTAAAATTATCATTATAGACCTGATACTGATTTCCTACCTGTTCATTGACAAATTGTGCTTCGCCAGCAATAATATCCAGTGCATTCACACCCTGACCCCAGATATTGCCGCTGATTGAGTACACCCCTTCAGATGCGGATTCTCCATTGACCGCTTTGTTGTTATCCTTTTCTGCTCCGCACCCGGCCAGCGCGGAAAGAATCAGTAACCCAGACAATAAAACACTGAATTTTTTTGCTACCTGCTTGTTCATTCTTTCTTCCTCCTCATTCTTTGTATGCACCCATGCCGTCATCATTTTCTAATTCCAGGCTTCCTTCATTCCGGCATCTCAATATACCTATAACCTATCATAATTTTCTTGTCTTTCACGAGGACCTGTGTCATAATAATCTTAGATATTTTTAGGACATATGTCCTCATTTTTAGATTGTATAAGGAGATTAGAATAATGGAATTCATCGAAGATGAAAAAAAGATGGGTTATTATGTCGATAAATTTAACCTGCGAAATTATTTTCGTGAAGACTTCTTTTCTCAATACCAAAAATACATGACGATCGCACGCTTCTCCAAGGGAGAATATCTCTATCGGCAGAAAGAAAATATTCAATACCTTTATTTCTTTATTGAAGGGAAAATTAAAGTAAGCTCGGTACTTAGCAACGGAAAGCGGCAAGCCCTCTACTATTATAAGAAGTTCGGGATCTTAGGAGATCTGGAATTGTTTAACCGTTCGAATCCATATACGATCATTCAGGCAGAAAAAGATTCCTACTGTATCGCTCTGTCGCTGGCTTATACCAAGCACCTTCTTTACAATGATCCTGTTTTCCTACGCAATATGGCTGAACTGCTCGCCGAGAAGCTCTATCATTCATCCAGTAACTTTTCCCTGAACATCTACTGCTCTTTGGAAAACCGGCTCTGTGCTTACCTGATTTCCTCTGCAGAGAAGAAAAGAGACGAGACAGGCGCAGAGACGCTGGTCTTTCAGGAGAAGCTCTCCGAAACTGCCGAAATACTAGGCACTAGCTATCGGCATCTTCACCGTACCTTGAAATATCTGAAGGAAGAAGAACTGATTGAAAAATGCTCGAACGGATACCGTATTATCAATCTCGAGGCAATAAAGCAACTCTCTTCCGAGCAGTTTATTTAACGAAAACAATTAGTAAAAGGAAAAACTCATGCCGCTCCGTTATGAAGCATCGGCATGAGTTTTTCTTGTCTATTTGATTATAATTGGGAGGACGAGGATTATATTTTTTCACAACGGTCTCATAGTAATTGTTTCTTTTTTATCACCGTCAAAATTGCGGCCCCAGCAGTCATCATGATCGCTCCGGTCACAAATACTGCTCCAGTAGAAGTGCTCTTTAAAATAAGCCGGGTCATTTGATTTACGAAATAAGGAGAAACCAATTGGCCCATGCATATTGCCGCAGTAAAACAGGCTGATGCCGAAGCAGCAAGGTTTGTCGGTACGACAGAAGTAATCTCATATACCGCCTGAGGTATAAAAATGCCCTGAGATACGCCACACAAAATTGCCCCCAGAATAAGGACCTTGTACTGACTGGGAAAGACTACCAGCAATAAGGCTCCTGCACCAAAGCATGCCATCGCAGCAGGCAGTGTATATCGCCCTAATATTTTTTCTGCAAATCTCAAAAATAAGCCCATTAAGATTTGGATTCCGGAAAATATTGCAATCAATGTTCCCGCCGCAAATGCATTGTTTTTCCACTCTCCATCCAAATGCATCGCAAGGTTTGTTGAAAAAGTGATTACAAAGACCATTTCCAGCCATCCAAACAAACAAATCAGAAAAACCCTCCGGTTCTTGCACATCCCGCTTGAAGAACTCGTTATTGATTTCCCTGTCTCCGGAAGCAGCCGCCAAACCAGCCATGCTGCTCCGATTCCAATCGTATGTACCAGCAAAGCATTTTGATAATGGCTATTTCCAAAGAAACCTCCCAGAAGCGTAGCCAGCATCATTCCGGTGCCTGCACCAGCACCCTGAACTCCCATTAGAAAGGCCCTTTCTTTTCCCCGATAGTGCTCTGAGATCACTGCGGGTAGGTAAACCATTACCAAGCCCAGCCCTGCTCCCAGGATAATACGGCTGAAAAATAGAATTGTAAAGGAGGAAATCCAAAAAGGAAACAGACCTCCTGCTCCTGAAATCAGACATCCAGCTAGAAGCATTTTCTTTTTATTTTGCGGGAGTTTTCCGCTTCCTGCAGCTAATGCACTCACCATAGCTAGCAGCGTCGGCACTGTAATAAGCATTTGAATCTGTACCAAGCTGATTTCTGGAAATTCCTTTTGTATCATTTCCAGTACCGGTGAAAGGCTCAGATGAAGCCCCTGGCAAAGTGCCGCTGAAAATACCATTGTTATAAACTTCCAGTTTATCATTGCCGTCTCCTTAGACACGTCGTCGCTTTAGCCAGTCTAAATTGAGGATCTCGCTCATTATAATAATTGATAGATTGCTTTGGCTTCCGGTTTATAAATCCTTTGGAAGCCTCCTCCGAGGTACTCTTCGCCATGTGAAAATGCCTGCGCCACCAGATCTTCCGGCTGGAATTCGGCAATTCCTGCTTCGCTCAATTTCATGGCCAATCCAAGACGATTCAAGAACTTAGACAACTGTTGAATTCCTTCCGAAACAGTATCTGCATTCCAAACATTCCGAGAGAATTCCATAAATCTGTCCGGAAATCGAACGCTCATAAAACGACACCACGCAGGCATAATTAAAGCCAGTGCGGCCCCATGGGGAATTTCATACTTGACAGTCAATGCATGGGCTAAACTATGACATCCAAAATCGCCGCCTGGTCCCAGCATATTGCTGTGGGCAACCGTCGCCGTCCACATCAGTTCGCTGCGGAATTCATAGTTTTGAAGATCATCGAGCAACTGAGGCGTTACGTCAATAATGGTTTTCATTGATGCTTCACAGAGTGAATCCCAAATGCGGCTTCCTCTTCTTAAATCAAAATACCGCTCGAAGCAATGGGAAAAAATATCTGCAGCCGCCACTGCCGTTTCATATCTGGGAAGTCCTTTGGTCAGTTCGGGATTCAGGATTGCAAATCGCGGAACACATAGTGAATTGGAGATTGCTCTTTTATCCTTCGTGCTGTAATTTGACAGAACAGATACGCCGTTTGCTTCACTGCCTGTCGCAGGAATCGTAATGATAACACCAAGGGGCAAAGCCTGGTCCGGTATGCTGCTTTTCCCTGAATAAATATCCCAAAGTGTTGCACTGCTGCATGCCCCAAGGGCGATTGCTTTTGCAGAGTCAATGACACTGCCTCCACCAATGGCAAGAATGCAGTCAATCTGTTCTCTTTTACAAAGTTCCGCAGCATCTTGGGCCAGTTCAACAGAAGGATTTGGCCGCACCCCTCCATATTCAATAAAAGATACCCCCTCTTTAGCAAACTGTCTTTCCACCTGTTCTATCAGCCCGATACGCTTCACTCTCTCACTGCCGTAATGAACTAGGACCTTACGCCCAAAATTTTTCATCATACTTCCTGTTTCAAGATGAGAATCCAGTCCAAATTTTATGATCGTTGGAATTGAAAATTCGAAATTAATCATGCTGACTCCTTACTATTTCGGTACTTAAAACGAATGCCTCTAATATATTTTACTAGCAACTTTCGCGCCAATATCAAATAATCAGAGGCAGGCTTTATTAGTAAATTAAGAAGTTTGAATGTGAAAACATCTATTTCCAGATGTGCTTTCTCGGTTCACCCTTTAGGTATGCCATCACTTCATTTCCCATAATTTCTCCAGACCAGCGGTCAACATCCACTGTCAATCCAGCCATATGAGGTGTCAGAGTGACATTCCGCATTTTCAGGAGAGGATGATTGGCTGGAATTGGCTCCTTCCAGAAAACATCAATCGCAGCTCCGGCAATCGTCTTATTCTCCAGGGCCTCGACGAGATCCTTCTGACAAATTACAGCAGCTCTGGCCGTATTGACAAGATATGCTGTCGGCTTCATCTTCGAAAACCAGCTCTTATCCACGATATCCTTTGTGGAAGGAAGTACGGGAAGATGCACGCTGACGATATCGCTTTCACCAAGCATCGTATCCAGATCAACAGACTTCACTCCGTCAGCTTCCATTCTTTCAACCGGACAATAAGGATCATATGACACGACTTCCATTCCGAATGCCTTTGCTCTTTTCGCTACTTCCGACCCGATTGCGCCGTATCCTGCGATTCCCAGTGTACGTCCGTATAATTCAAATCCGATTCCATAATCCGTAAACGGATGATTCTCATCCAATGGTCCCCATACAACATTTTTTACATCAGGCACATCATAAACATCTGTCATTGGTTCGCCTAAATGTTCGCCAATATGTAAACCGGTGCTGCTCACTGCCATATTACGCGTTGCGGCAATCATAAGCCCTATGGTAAATTCCGCAACCGCCACTGCATTTCTGCCCGGTGTGTAGGAAAGCGCTAAACCTTCTGCCTTGATCGCTTCATTGTCTACCGTGACAGGAGTTCCTTTCGCAACGCCAATAAATTTCATGCCGGCTTCAGCCCATTCATGGATCGTCGCAGAACCTGCATACTCATCACCCAGGACAATTAATTCATTTCCTTTGCACTCTTCTTTTAACTGCTCTTCCGTAACATTTCCCTTGCCGTGCTTCAGCTCACCGCAAATCGAAATATCACAAAAGTCCTTGATTACCGCCAACTTCTTTTCAGGAATCGGCGTACATAATGCCATTTTCTTCTTCATACACGTTCTCCTAATTCATTTCGTCTATACAGCTTGGTCTGCTGCAATCAAAGCTTTCATCTTCTGAATTGCTGCTTCAGGGAGCGGCTCAAATTTATTAATCAGCTTGGAATAGTAAGCAGTTGTGGCCATTTCTTCCGTATAAACTGCTGCTGCCATGGCAGCTTTAATGTTTTTGCCGCAGCAGAACATTCCGTGATTCTTCAGCAAAACAACGCTTCCATCTCCCAATGTCTCCACAACAGTATCCGCAAGTGTATCACTGCCCGGCATAACAAACGGAACTACGTGAATCGGAACAAATTCGGATTGCGGCGGAGTTGTCGGCTGCAGTTCTTCATCCTGCATGGCCATAATTGTCGCAAACATGCCGTGGGTATGCACCGTTGCCTTGACGTCTGGTCTTGCTCTTAGAACGGCAGTGTGCATCGGTGTTTCAGATGACGGTTTATACGGGCCTTCGATCCATTTTCCGTTCATATCAACAATTGCTATATCCTCCACCTTCATTGTCTTATAAGCAATCCCGCTTGGAGAAATGGCAACGACATCTTCTTCTTCATCTTTTACGGCAATATTTCCGGAAGTTCCTTTAATCAATCCTAATTCTACTGCTTCCTGAATTGCTTCCAATACCTGTTTTCTGATCTTTTCGTATTTCATTTCTATTCCTTTCTTATTATCCTTTGATTTGTCTCAAAGTCTGTTTTCCATTAAAATGCTTTCTTTATAATTTCCAGTACCTGCTCTTTTGTAATATTCTGGCGCGGATTAAATTGTAAAACTGGTTCCTTCAAGACATCGTCCGCAAGCATATCAAAATCCTTCTCTTCAATTCCCTGCTCGGAAAGTCTTTTAATCCCTAGTTTTTGAATTAATTTTTTTAGTTCTGCAGCTAACAGATAAGAATCCTTTTCCAACTCTCCAGTGACCGTCAGACCCATCGCTTTTGCCAATTCAACCATTTTTTCCGGGCAGCTTTCTGCATTGAATTCCATAACATATGGTAATACCGCAGCATTTGCCATGCCGTGGGCCAAATGAAAATGCGCGCTTAGGGTGTGGGCGATCCCGTGCACCAGCCCAAGGTTTGCGTTTGAAAATCCAAACCCGGTGATCACGCAGCCAAGCAGCATCTGCTCCCTTGCTTCCATGTCGGCGCCATCTTCTACGACTTTCGGAAGATTCTTATATAAAAGCTGCAGGCCTTTTAAAGAGTTATATTCCGTCAAAGGCGTCGCCATATTTGAAATATAGCTTTCGACCGCATGGGTAATGGCGTCCATACCGGTCGCCGCAGTAACAGACTTCGGCATCGTCCTGGTAAACTCAGGATCGATGATGACATTGGTTGGTGTAATTTTATTATCGATGATGACATATTTGCAGACTGCTTTTGTGTCTGTCAGCGCAGTAACATTGGTGATCTCGCTGGAGGTACCGGCAGTCGTAGGGATTGCGATCAAAGGCAGGACGGGGTTTTTCACATTTCCGATCCCGCCGTATTGTCCGATGGGAGATGGATTTGTCATCAGGACATTTACTGCTTTTGCAAGGTCAATGCTGCTTCCGCCTCCAACTGCAACGAAAGCGTTGATCTTCGCTTCCCGTGCAAGTTCTGCTGCTTCTTCTACAAGCTCGTTGGATGGATTGGGCAATACCCGATCGAAAATAATGACATTTGAATTTGATATTTTGATCTGTTCCAATACCTTTTCGGAAATTCCAGCCTTTTTCACGCTTTGGCCATGGATTACCATGACATTAGCAGCGCCATGCTGTTCCAGTATTACCGGCAGCTGTTCAATCGAATTACTGCCAAAAGCGATATCACTTTGCACATAAAAATGATAACTCATTGTTCTCTGCTCCTTTATTTCTACTTTTATTAACTCTGTTCTGACTTTATCTCTCTAGACCGATTTTGCCGCGTAGTATGCGGTGCTCATTGCCTGGTAGATTTGTCCGACTTTATTGCAGTCTCCGATGAGATAATACTCATCCGCCAATTTGCAGAACTCATCTACGATGTCATACTGAGCCTTATATCCAGCCGCACAAATAACCGTATCTGCCAGAACCGTAAAATCTCCGTCCTCATTCTCGCATAGGACTCCATCCGGAAGCACTTCTTTGACTTTTGTATTTAAATAAACTTTGGCATACTTTTTTAATTCAGGCATTAGCCCTCCTCTATAGAAGGAGTTGTAATCTCCGATCAGCTCACCTTTCATTTCAATCAAAGAAATCCCTTTTCCCTCATGTCCGAATGAGACCGCCGCTTCACAACCGACCAGGCCCCCTCCGATGATCGCAAGATTTTGACCCAATTTCTCCGGATGCAGCTCCGCTTCCGCCGCCATTACCACGCTTGGCTGGTTGATTCCCTTGATTGGAGGAATGATTTCCTTTGAACCGACGGCGATGAACAGTGCATCAGGATTGAATTCTCTGATAAAATCCTTGGTCGCTTCGATTCCAAGAAGCACTTTAACGCCTGCAGCTTCAACTCTCTTAATTAATACATTACAAAGATCGATGATATCTTCTTTAAAGTATGCTGCTCCCGCAGCATGCAGATTACCTCCGAGCCGGTCACTCTTCTCGACAAGTGTGACGTCATGACCTCTTCCGGATGCAATGATCGCCGCTTCCATGCCTGCTGGTCCGCCGCCAACGATAAGAATCCGTTTCAGAATGTCAGGCGCCTTAACAGGAATATTCTCGCTGATCTGATTCCCCATTTTGGGATTAACGGTGCACTTGACTGTTTCATTTTTTACCGTCTCACCGAAGCATTCATAGCATCTCAGGCACGGGGTTATGTCATCAGCCTTCCCTTCCAGCGCTTTCTGAGGAAGATATGGATCTGCCAATAAGGCTCTCCCTATTTCAACAACATCGGATTGGCCCGATGCAATAATTTCCTCCATCTGAGCCGGATCATTCAAAGATCCCACACACGCAACAGGTGTCTTCACATGCTTTTTTATTTCCGCAGCCAAATAGACGTTGCATCCTCTGGCGTAAAAGGCAGAAGGATGTGTTCTGCAAAAAAGATCAGGGTCTTCATGATTCCCACAGGAAACATTGATCAAATCCACTTTTGCATCGATCAGCAATGCAACTTTGATGCATTCCTCAAGTGGAAGACCCAGCTCGCTAAGATCATCTCCCGCAAGGCGTATTTCAATCGGAAATCCAGGTCCGACACCCTCTCTTACCGCATCAAGCGCCAACAGAAGAAATCTGGATCGATTTTCCAGGCTGCCCCCAAATTCATCCGTTCTCCTGTTTTGTACCGGAGATAGAAACTGAGAAAAGAGCCACCCATGCGCCGCGTGGACCTGAACCATATCAAATCCACAGTCTTTGCATAATTTTGCGCCATTTCTGTATGCCTCAATAATTTCGAAAATAATCTCTCGTGGCATTTCTTTGATTTCTTCTCCGTTTGGCGAAATCTCATCGGATGGTCCATATGCAATTTTAGCACTGGCCAATTCTCCTCCGATGCTGGAAATCCCCCCGTATTTTCCTCCATGGGAAAGCTGGATGTTCGCATATGCTCCGGCGTTGTGTATCGCTTTCGCAGCATTGGTCAATCGCATTTTTACGCCGAAGGAGTCCAGCTGAAGCTGTTTCGCATGTGACTTACCAGTTGCGGAGTGAACAATCGATTCGCCATAGGTGACAGCCGCAGCTCCTCCCAGTGCCTTCTCTTCTAGATAAGCGATCATCTCAGGAGTCATATGCCCCTCGGTGCTGATCATCATCGGGCTGGTAGGCGCTGCAATAATTCTATTTTTTAACCTTATATTTCCGATCCTTATGGGAGAAAAAAGATTTTTATACATTTCTTTTCCCGGATACTTTATATTTCCACTTGTACCCATAAGTCTTTCCTCCTTTTTGCCTTAAACTTATCTTAAACCATCTGTTTTACAACTTCATTTCAAAATTTTCCACACTGAAACGGAAAATCCTGATATAATTAGATATTCGGACATAATATATTTGGAAGGTGCCAGCATATGAAATTTGAAAACCTGCACAGCCGGCAGAGGCAACTCTTTTCTTTATTGAAGGAAGCTCAGCAAACCATAACAAGCCGGGATTTGGCTGCAAAAATGAAGGTATCCGATCGAACCGTCAGAAACGATGTACGTGTTCTGAATAAAGTACTCGCAGAATACGGTGTCAAAATCGAAACGATTCGCGGTAAGGGCATCCTTTTTGAAATGGAAGGTGTTTCTTCAACTTTGCTTGATTATCCGATGTCTCCTGGACGCACATTGCAGACCAGAGAGGATCGGGTCAATTTTTTAGTTGTCAAATTGCTGTTGTCCGATAAAGGCCTGGATCTTGGAGAGTTGGAGGACGAAATGTTCGTCAGCAAAACAACTCTCGAAAATGATATCAATTATGTTCGGAAATTTTTAAGTTCCCGTCATCCGCATATCCAATTAATGCGAAGTGAAAACCGAATTTCCATTGAAAATCACGAATGGAAAAAACGGCTGCTCTTTACTAAAATAATTGCAGAAAGCTGGGATTATCATTCCCGGGAAGGGGTCCTTCTTCAGAATAGTCCCCTGAAAATTGATACCATTGAGATTATTTTCAACAATACAAAGCGCAGTTTAAAACAAAATAATATCAAGCTGGACGACCACGATTTAATTACTTTTGCGTTTACAATTGCTGTCGCTGAGTTCCGTATCCGTACGGGGCACCCTCTTATTGAGCTCCCTCAACTAACTGCCGATTCATTGAAATCAGCGGAATTTGTCAACGGCTTGCTTGATGAAATTGAACATCTGGTTTCTGTCCGCTTTGACGACAACGAAAGGAAAAATATCATGATTTCCCTCTCGTTCCGGCAGATTCCCGCTCAGGAACCTGTCAACCGTCAGGAAATGATGCAGTTAGTTGATCAAAATGCTCTTCGTACTACCGACCTGTTCCTAAACTCCTTGATCAAAGAATACAGCATCGACTTTTCTCAGGATGAGCAGCTATATGCAGACTTAACCTACCATTTCTTCCGGCTGGAAAAGCGTCTTCGCTACAGTTATGAACGCAAGAATCCGCTGTTGCCGCTAATCAAGACTCGATTTGTTTTTTTCTTTGAACTGGCAATGGTAATTCGCGACTGCTTCCAGGAAGTCTACGGCATGAATATCAGCGAGGATGAATGGGGCTATGTAGCCGACTACCTTATTACTTCCGCAGACCGCAGCGACAAAATCCGATTTCCCAGCGGCATCCCCGTTGCGTTTGTCAGCCATTTGAACCGAAGTAATCAGGAAATGCTGGCTAGCCAGATCAAGGCAGTATACGGGAATGCAATTGAGCTGAAGGGTCCGTTTTCCATGTATGAAAAAGAGAAAATAACCGCGGCCGACCCGCAATTGATTTTGTCAACCATTCAGCTGGAAAAAATCCGACCTGAGTTTAGCAGTATCCCCAATATGACTATATCCTCCATGCTGAAAGACGAGATGTTCATCAAACTGAACAGACTCCTCAGGCAAATCAACGAGCATAGGCTCTTTCCGCCTCTTCCCCAGCCGCCGCAAGCCTACTTTGATTCGAGACTCTTTTTTCAAAATCTGAGCTTACCGTCAGAGGAGGATGTTATCACGTTCCTCGCAAAGCACATTGTAGAACTAAATTATGCTCCGTCTGAATGTATCGGCTATGCGACCGACAGAGAAGATATGTCCTCGACTGCTATGGAGTACGGCATTGCGATACCGCGCGTACGCACACCCGGATCTGGCAAGACCGTAATCAGCGTGGCTAATTTGAAGAGCCCCATGCAGTGGGGAGACCAAAAGATCAGTATGGTATTTTTTCTTTCTGTCGCAGAAGCGGATCTCCATATTTTCGGAACACTGCTGAACTATTTGGCAAATGTGCTGTGCCGCAAGGAACAATGCAAAAAGCTTATCCAAGTTGAAACGTTCAGCGATTTACTCGCGTTGATGTAATATTATTTATTACGCTTTCTGCTGGGTTGCATCATTCGGCAGTGCTTTTTTGCTGCTGCCGCGTACTTGATTCAGCCTAGACATTTTTATCGTCAGGAAGAGAATCAACATCATGAGAATACCTTCCACTGCTTCGGTGGTTGCGCCGTTTGCGCCACTTATCATCAAGCCGTTCACAATTACCGTGATGCTCAGTGAGCCAAGAATCAGCTTGTAGATTCTAGATTTCATTCCTCCTGTAACCAAAAATCCTCCTAGAAAAATCGCCATCTGTATTTTCATTTCCATGAACTGTCCGAGGGTACTGCTTGAGCCTCCCACGTTGGAGATCAGAATGATTCCCATGATAGACGCAGTAAGCCCTGACAAGATAAACGCGATAAGCCTTATTCGGACCGTATCCAATCCGATGCTCTTCATGGTGTTTTCATTTTCACCCATTCCTTTACAGTAATATCCAAAATTTGTACACTCGAAAATATATCCGAAAACAATGATCAGAAGGATCAGTATGATAATATTTGCGGTAAAAGAATTGATTGCGGTAAGCCCTTTTGGGATATAAACCTGCTGCCATTTAACCAACAGCACATTTTGAAAGCCACGAAGACCAATCAGCATTGCCAGAGAAGCCATAAAGGACGACACGTGAAACCGTGAAACAACCATACCTAAAATTGCCCCGCACAAAAGGCCGATTACGATGGATACCGGCAGCATTGCCCAAAGTCCGTATTGACATCCAACGTATGCACTCACCGTTGCAGACACGGCAGCCACCGCCCCGACGGAGAGATCTGTACTACCCATTGCCACGATAAACATTACTCCTAATCCGCCGATTATAACCGGAACCGACTGCGTACAGATGGCTCTTAAGTTGAACAGTGTCAGGAGTTTTCCTTCTGAGGTGATGCTGAAAACGATCACCAGAATAGCTATCGTAATACAAGGTAAAAAGTCATAAATTCTTGCTTTCAATTGTTTCATATCATCACCTGCACAATAGATTCCTCACTAAATCCCGAGTTTCGACTAATCTTGGCTACCACTCTGCCGGTATTCATTACCAGAATATTGTCCGCCATACCGATAGCCTCCGGCATTTCATCCGTTATCATCAGAATTGCCATTCCGTTTTTCTTAGCATCCTTAAGACAGTGATACAGATATGCTTTGACACCAACATCGACTCCTCTTGTAGGACAATCCACCACCAGAAGCTGTAAATCCTTGATCAGCCAGCGACCGAGATTTATTTTCTGCTTGTTGCCGCCGCTCAGTGCATTGATTTCCTGTTCAACGCCGGTACACTTTACCTGAAACTGTTCTTTCGCATTGTTTGCAAGAGCAGTGAGGTCCTGCCTTTTGATAAATCCAAATTTTCGAGTCAATTCGGGAACAGAACTCATTGAGAAATTATCTCGTATCGGTGCGCTAAGCATAAGCGCTTCATTATCCCTGTCCTTTGGTACATATCCTACACGTTGACGCCATGCCTGAGAATGTTTACGGATTTTCACTCCATCCTGTTCAAGCCGGACAACTCCCTGGGTAGCTTTTGTCAAACCATAAACGGCTTTGCCCACATCATGGATCCCCGAATCACTCAGCCCGCATAATGCAAGAATTTCACCCTTATGCACCTGGAACGATACATCATTAAGACCACTTTCGGTATGAAGTCCTTCGACAGAAAGAATTACTTCTTCCTCATGGGTCGCTTCCCAATCCTGCCTGTAGTAATCTCCCTTCAGGTCCCTGCCTACCATTCTATTTTTAAGCTCATCCGCAGTGAGTTCGCTGCTATCGACCGTTGCAATCAGTTCTCCATCCCGAAGAATCGAAATACTGTCTGTAATATTTATCATCTCTTCTAAATCATGGGTTATCAGGATTACGGATTTCCCTAATTCCCGGTACTTTTCAATCAGCCGATGAAGCTTCTTCCTGTTATCCTGAGATAACGCCTGAGTGACCTCGTCCAAAATCAGAACATCCGGTTCTGTGGAAAGCGCACGCGCCAATTCGATGATCTTTTTCGCTTCCACGCTCATATTATCCGTAAGACGCTTAACCGGAATGCTTGGTAAATCCCACTTTTTTAAAAGCGCTTCTGCTTCCTGATAAATTTTGCTCAGATTCACAACTCCCATATTTGAAAAGCGCTTGGTTTTTCCAAGAAAGATGTTAAGCCCTGCCGATAGGGTTCCGATCAATCCCAGTTCCTGTACAACAATCGACACTCCACGATCCACTGCATACATTGGTCCGTCGGGAGTATAGGTTTCTCCATCTTTTAAAATCGTACCTGAGTCACTTAAGTGTATTCCGGCCAATTGAGAGAGCAAGGTAGATTTCCCGGACCCGTTTTCGCCTGCCAAACCCCTTACTTCTCCTCGTTTCAGGTTGAAGTCAATGTTTTTATTTGCATATGTAGAGCCGAAATGCTTGTTTAGTCCTGTGACTTGAAAAGCAAATTCAGATTTATTCTCCTTCATTTCAACACCCCCGTAAACTTCTTTTGAGCAGCTATGCCGAAGACGATGACAGCTATGCCCAGAATTGTTTCCTGCCAGGTACCGGAGGCTATACCAATCAATGTGAGTGCATTGAAAACAGCCATAATAAACACGGTACTCACAAAAACCGCCACAGAGATGTTCATATATTTTTGAAGAGCCTGTGAGAGCAGCACCGCAGCCAAGGGCTGAAATGTGGTGGGCAGGCTTGAAAGTCCTGATACAGCGTTAACCGTTCCTGCAAAACTCTCTTTTGTTACAGCAGCCACTCCGATAAAAATACCGGCTACCAGTCCGCTGTAAACAACCGTTTTTGACAAGGGAATTCCCATGACTTTAGCGATGGACTGATTGCTTCCCATCGCGCGAATATTGAGTCCAATCGAAGTTTTATTATATATGAAATATGCCAAAAGAAATGCAATTGCCAATACGATAAAAACCAACGGTGCACGTCCCAGCGCACGGTATTCATTATCAAGACTTACAACACGCAGACCCATGCTTAAGCGGTGCTGTGAATAAATTGATGAAAGTGCTTCATAGCACATGGTCATACCAAGACCGGCGATCCACGAAGGAATCTTCGTCACTTGAAAAACTGTAAAGTTAATCGTCACAAGAACGACGCCCGCTACAATGCCGCTTACTACGAGCCCAAAATAACCTGTGGCATTGCCAACTGTTCCTGCAATATTCGCTGCAAGGATGATTACTGCGCCAACGGACAGGTCAATAATACCGCTGGCAAAAATAAACATGAACCCCCAGGCTACAAGCGTAGGAACCGATGCATTTACAATTATTGTTGAAATATTTGTGGGGGAAAGAAACTTACCTCCAGTGGTGATGTTTAGCACTGCCAATACGGCAATGACAACGATGGCGAACAGAACCTGCAGGATAACCCTTTTCTGTGTTCGAATCATCTCCATATTTTCCAATCCTCATTTTTAATTTTCATTTCAGCGATGCGCAGGATAGTTCCTGCGCATCGCCAGCTAAGTATATTTTCGGTTAGTTACTTTTTAAAGCCTCAACTCTGTTGTCAAAGTTGTAATTATCCAATAAATCTACGTAATCCTGCCAGGTTACATTTGGGTTGTAACGGTAGCACAGGTTTTTATAATCATCCGGTGTGAACGGGTGGCTGTTGAGCCAGTAGGCTTCAAAATCATCCGTATTAGCTTTTGTTACTGTAACAAATTTCACGCCATTGCTCATCGGTGCCTGTCCATTTTCATCCAAAACAGGATGTCCATCAAGATAGTTTAACAGGAGTGTAGCTGCTATGCCTGCGCAATATGGACCAGCGGCTCCATTAGCCTCTACCACATCTCCATCTTTGATGGCCTGCAGTACGTTGGGGTCAATATCGGTTCCATAGATCGGCATCTTTATTCCGGTACTCTGCATAGCGCTCAGTGCACCTATTGAATAGTCACCGCCGCTGCCGTATAAACAATCAGCTTCGGAATTTGCTGTGAGCAGGTCATTTGACTTCTGAACTGCTTCTGAAGGATCTGCGCAGTGTACAACTCCAAGGATTTTTCCGCCGCCTTGCTCAAAAGCTTCTGTAAAGCCTGCTACACGCAGGTCATGGTTCGTGTCACCTGCTGCTGCTGCAACGATAATAGCCGTCTTATTTCCGTTTTCCAGTGCTTTTTTAGCAAGCTGTGCACCCGCGTCGGAGTCTTGTGTGGAGATAGCTCCTGCAAAATAAGGATTTTCTCTAAGCATCGCCTTTGTGTCTTCACCAAGGGGATACTTGTCTCCCAGAACAAAAGGAGTCTTGCTGTCTGAGCAGAGATCGTTGAAAGAAGAATATAAGGTGTCTGAAGCACTCCATACGATCAAACCGTCAACCTTACTGGAAATGAGATTTTGCGCATCTGAGATAATCTTATCAACGGTAAACTCATTATTAGCAACCTTGATTTCTACTCCAACACTTTCCAGCGCATAGGTAGTTTCCTTTTCATTCAGATCCAGAGGATAAGCACCCTGGCCAAAATTGTTGTACCCAAAAGTATAAGTTTTGTCGCCTGTTTCAGCAGAATCTGCACCTGATTCCTGAGCCGGATCAGAATTTTTGCCGCAGGCCGTAATGCTCAGCATCATAGCGGCTACCATAATCAGTGAAACGATTTTAAGATGTTTTTTCATTTTCTTTTTCTTTCCTCCTCTTTAATGTTATATACATAACCGATTTTTTGCGCTGCTCACCCATTGGATCAGCAAGCATTTGTTCCAGTATAGAACCATGTTACAACTCCTCCTTGCTCAGGCACAATCCGCAAGTTTCCTTTTCACAACGGAAGAATAATGATTGCCGCCCCAGCATAATTCTTTGTAGTATTTTATTAATAATAGCATAGTGCTTTAGTCATTTCTATTTACAAGATTTTGGCAGTGCTTAATAAACAACATGGCGCCTGAGTACGCTTAATTATGCAATTAGAATATTATATAGTACCTAAGGTACTTTTACAAAAGGATTGAGAGGTGTTGAACATGAAGAAAATGAAAGCTGCATTAATGTATGGACCCAATGATGTTAGAGTAGAAGAGATTGATAAACCAGCTTGCCCGAAAGGCGGTTTTATTTTAAAAGTCATGGCAGTCGGGCTTTGCGGGTCTGACATCCGAAACCTGACCAGCGACTCCAGAAAAGGAAATTATCCTTTTATTTATGGACATGAAATTGTAGGAATTGTTGATGAAATAGATGACTCCGTAACAAAGTATAAAAAAGGAGACAGACTTTTTTTGTTCCCGGGTTCCTATTGCATGGAATGTGATGATTGCATCAGCGGACATAGTGAAAACTGCACCGCTGTGGAAGAAGGAGTTGCCGGAACAGGCGGCTTTGCACAGTACGTTGCAGTATCGGCAAGGAAGGTTGAATTAGGCGGGATTTATCCGGTGCCTGAAGACATCAGCTTTGAGTCTGCCAGTCTGGGAGAACCGCTGACCTCAGTATATGCCTGCGAAGAAAACAGCAATATCGGTTATAATGATGTTCTTGTAATCATTGGCGCAGGTCCAATCGGATGCTTCATGGCTCAGCTTGCGAAGCTAAGAGGCGCAAAAGAAGTAATTATGATTGAGATCAATGATGCCCGTCTTGAAATGGCGAAGCAGTTTGGGGTTGATCATGTGATCAACAGCACAAAGGAAGATCCCATTGAGGCAGTAAAGAAACTGACCGGCGGGCTAGGGGCCGACAAGGTTATCTCGGCAAATCCATCTAATATTGCACAAGCCCAGAGCATTTTTATGGTAAAAAGAGGCGGGCTTGTCGTCTATTTCGGCGGTGTGCCAAAGGGTTCTACTACTGAAATTGATACGAACTACATACACTACTGCAATATTACGATCAAAGGGCATTTCGGAGCTTCTTTCATACAGTCGAAACGTGCCTATGAATTAGCAATTTCAAAATCCTTTCCAACGGAGAAGTTTATCACGCACAAGCTGCCGCTGGAGCAAATAAACGAGGGAATTCAATTGACCCGTACGGGCGAAGCAATCAAGGTCGTTTTATTTCCTAATGGAATTTAAGTATATTTTCTGTAATAATAATCATGAGGGGAAATAAGCCTTCAAAGGTCTCCTCTGTGCAATACCATACCCATAGAAACGGAGAACTAGTTCATGAAAAGATATCTGATAGGCATCGATCTTGGAACTACAAATGCAAAAGGTATTATATTTGACGAAGACGGAGTTGCAATATCCTCAGCTTCAGCCACATATCCGCTCATTCAACCTGGCCCAAATATGGTGGAACAGCGCGGCCAAGATTGGTGGTCAGCTGCGGCGGACATTTTAAAAAGTATCACCGATACTGCCGGAGAGAACATCGCTTCAAACATACAGGGAATCTGTGTTAGTTCTCATATTCCTTCCCTTCTCCCGCTGGACCCGGAGGGAAACATCCTGCGCAACGCGCTCATATGGATGGATAAGAGATCCCATGCAGAGCTTGACTGCATTTTGGATACAATTGGGTTATCCGAATATGTTAACTCCGCAGGAGCTCAGCCGGATGTGGCGTTTCTGCCCTGCAAAATACTATGGTACAAAAATAATGAACCAGAACTATTTCATAAAACCCATCGCATTTTACAGGCAAGCTCCTATATCAATTATAAACTAACCGGCCAAATGACCATGGATATTGACCAGGCTTCCCTTTGCCAGTGCCTTGACTTACGAACGCTTCGTTGGTCGGAATCGATTTCACGCGCAATTGGGGCTGACCTCAATTCCATATTACCTGAACCGATAAGCAGCGACACAATTATCGGCCATGTCACTGCCGAAGCAGCATCTGCAACTGGATTGAAAGAAGGTATCCCTGTCGTTGCCGGAGCAAGTGACGCAACTGCCTCCATGTACGCTACGGGGCTTTGTAAGCTCGGCGAAGCAGCCGAATCATCGGGAACGACGGCGCTGGTATTTGTCGGACACGACAGGCCCAGCCGGACAGACATTCCCATTGTGGCAAAACCATGCGCTATAACTGGCATGCCCTATTTTTTCAATGCACCGATCAATACTTACGGCGCCTCTATCAACTGGTATCTTTCCAATATGGGGCAATCCGAAAGCGAGTATGCCAAAGCTCATAATATTGACGTTTTTGATCATATCAACAACCTCGCACTGCAAGCTCCTGCCGGTTGCAACGGATTGATCTATTTTCCGTATCTGCTGGGAGAAAGAGCGCCCCTTTGGAACTCTTATGCCCGCGGTATGTTTATCGGTCTATCTCTGGACACAGAAAGCAAACATATTCTTCGCTCGGTTTTTGAGGGCACCGGCTTTGCTCTCCGTCATGTGATGGACACAATTAAAGCTGCCGGCGCTGACGCAAGCTGCCTGCGTATCACCGGAGGCGGCGCCAGAAGCCGAACATGGTCGCAAATAAAAGCTTCCATCCTGCGTATGCCTGTAATGATTATGGATGAAAAAAGCGGCAGCGTCCCCTTTGGCGACGCGCTGATTGCCGGTCATGCTTTGGGTATTTACCCTGATCTTACAGAGAGCATTCAGAAGTTAATCCAGGTAAAAGAAGTCATTGAGCCTGTTGACGAATGGTCAAATACCTATGATAAGCTTTATCCTTTTTATATAGAAATGTATCAACACCTGGACAATGATTTGTCAAGGCTGAAAAAAGTGATGGATCATTTGACCGTACAAGATTTGCCGATGAATACTCCAAAATAAGCTTCTCTTTCATAATTCAAATATATACAACGAGTGAAGAGCACAGGGTTACTGTGCTCTTCGCTCTAGTTTCGTCGTTTTACTGGACCATGTATGAAAAAAAGTTTACTTTTGCTCATGTTGACTTTAAGTCCTAGTTTCTCCTCGATGAATGCTGAAATGTTCCTCATGACACGGCGTGCCGCCATTTCACTTCCGACCATAATGACACAGTAAGTAGACCTAGGGAACTGCCCCATAAGTCTCTCTCTGAACCGCACGTGAACCTCTCAGCTCATACGGCTCCCATTATCCAGCCGATGGCAGTATTCCAAACTTCCAGTGCGCAAACAGGTTTCTATCACGCTTTGCTATTTCTCCTAGCCAGTACTCGACTCTTTGTCTTGAATTCCGATTCTTGTATTCAATTCCTTATTTTACGATAAATTTCTCGGGAGCAAGCGGAAGCGTGTAGAAATAATCCCAGTCATGACTGTAAAATACATAAGCGTCTACTAATGATGCAATTTGCTTGAGTTTCCGCATGGAAGCCAGCGCCATAGGAGGATTCCAGCAGATACCGGGACCGATATCCTTTGCCCAGTTTTCTTTCAGGTAGACCGCATCGCCGCAATAAATGAGAGCACCTACGCCTGGCAGATCATGCAGCAGAATCGACTGATGCCCTGGACTGTGGCCTGGGGTCGGGATCAAAGAAATTCCGGGAAGTACCTCGGCCTCTCCTTCCACCAGGTTCCATTTAAGGTTCTTACCTCCAAGGTCAGTTTCGAGTTTGTAGCGGGAACTGAATGCATTATCTGGACAATTTGCAAATCTATATTCATCTTTTTGCACAATATGAACCGCATCCGTAAAGAACTTGTTTCCGCCCAGATGGTCATGATGCATATGAGTATTGATGACATACTTCACGTCAGAAGCTTTGATACCCATTTTCTTCAACGCAACACTCAGGTCGTTTTTATCCTCCATATGAACCGGAACATCATTTGCGAGCCACTCGCCCCAAGCAGCAACAGGATCTTTGATTACCAATGGATTCATGCCAGTGTCAATCAGCACATAACCTTCAGTTGTGTCCAGAACTAAAATTGGAACAGGTATTTTCCTTATTTTGCTACTACTTATTCTAGCAAAAATGCAGGAACAATAAAAGCATTAAAGGCGTATGATAATTCTTGGAACGGGAGGGGTAGCCCCGGATTCTTCCGGAGGCTACCCAATGTTTAATACTAATTATGGCGCTTTCTTACTCATTACGTTTTACGTATGTGAGACAACGTTGAAATCATATAGAAAATCAAGATTTAAGGGAAATCAAAATCCGGCAGAACAAGAGCTATCTTGTCCTGCCGGATTTTATTCTTACTTAATAAAAAAATTAATCAGCCGTTGGCCACCGCTGCCGTCAAGCGGATAGAATTCGCTGACTTCGCCGTTTTCCATATGTAAAACGTGTGTGCAGCAGCACAGGATAAGCTCCGGGTCATGCGTAATGATTAAGACGGTGCGCTTTCCCAACAGCATGTTAATCAGCGCTGCCGTCTCCTTCATATGGCGGTAATCCAGGCCGCTCGTTGGTTCGTCCAACACAAGAATTTCCTTGTCGGCAAGCAATGCGGACGCAATGGCGACTCGCTGTTTCTGTCCGCCGGACAGTGATACCGGATGACGGTCCGCGTACTGCGATAAATCAAGCTGGGTTAATATGTTTAAAACATCTTCTTCGTTTTCTTTGCCCATGCCGAGCCGCACCTCGTCGTCAACCGATTCACAGAAAAGCTGGTGGTTTACATCCTGCATGACTAAGTAGCATTTTTTCAGCATAGCTCGTCTGCCGCAGGGCATGCCGTCTAAATCTATCTTTCCAACGGATTTTTTCTCAAGACCACAGAGGCATTTGGACAGAGTGGATTTTCCCGCTCCATTATGCCCAATCACAGCGATGATGCCACTTCGCGGAAGGGATAGCGATTTGATATCAAGAGCCAGATTTCTCCCGTCATAGGAGCAGCGGAAATCACGAAGCTCCAATGTGTCCCCCGAAATTGCGGGAGGGGATTGATTTTTCAGGTTTCTCAGCGACAGTGGGCGAAGCCCGAGCTCGCACAGCTTCTCAGGTGGCAGCGCCGCAAATTCGGTCATTGGAAGATCACTTACAATTCTGCCGTCATTCATGTAAATGACCCTGTCGCAGATATCTACAAGCCAATGAAGCCTGTGCTCCGCAATTACGACGGTTTTACCGCATGATTTCCACATAAGAATGGTACGCCTGAGACCTTCAATGGCGTCCATATCTAAATTTGAGGTCGGTTCATCCAGCACAAAAACTGCCGGGTGTGCGGCCGACACCGAAGCGCATGCCACTTTTTGCTTTTCACCGCCGGATAAATTAAAGATGCTGCGTCCAAGCAGGGCTTCTATCTCCATATCACATGCCGCTTCACGGATTCTTGCTTTTACGGTGTCTTCCGGCAGCCCCATGTTCTCGCAAGCGAAGGCAATTTCGCTCGTGGTGTCCACGCAGAAAAACTGGCTTCGCGGATTTTGAAAAACGCTGCCCACGACACGCGCAGTCTCATACAACTCCGCTTTAACAACGTCCAGTCCACCTACGGTTACACTGCCCTTCAGCTCACCCTCATAATAATGTGGGATCAAGCCGTTAACGAGGCGTGTGACAGTGGTTTTCCCACAGCCTGATGCTCCGCAGAGCAGCACAACCTCACCTTCACCTATCGCAAGAGAACGAATATCCAGTGTACCGGATTCTGAGTTCTCATATCTGAAATTAATATTATTTAATTCTATCAAAATGCACTCACCCCAAACCAAGAAAGCACCAATAAGGCGTATGGAATCGCGCACAGAAGCATCATAACAACATCCTGAATGTGAAAACCGATCTCACAGACGTTAGTCCTCCGCACAACTCCTCCAAGTCCGCGTGTAAGAGCCGCTGCGGACAGCTCTTCCCCTATCTTAGAGGAGCAGGTCAGCAGTGGTATCAGACGATACTCCAGCATTTTTCCGGCGTTTTTACCTCCAAAGACTATTCCGCGCATCCGCATTGCCGCGTTGATAGACGAAAACTCATCCACTACGGTCGGAAAGAACCGGAACATCACCGACATGGGAATGCTGATCTTTTCACTGACGCGCATCCGGAGCATCGCGGCAGAAAATTCACTGACTGTAGTAGTGGAAACGACATAAACACCCATCATAATGCTGGGCATAAATCTTGTTATAATTGCTGCTGTACCAAGAAACAGAAAGTTCAGAATTCCGGTTGTCTTCGGGCCAAAATAATGAAACAAGATGTACGTGATAAGATATACGACAATATAAATCGCTGAGGACTTGAATTTTTTTGCCGACAGCAGCACCACCAGCGGTAAAACGCACAAACATGGAGTTAAAATCCACGATGCGCTGCCCCCCGCACCGCCGAGAACGAAAACCGCCATTGTAATCAATAAAATCAGCTTCGTTCTGGGGTCAAGCACAAGGCCACGCTCTTCCACGCCGGACTGCAAAATGCCCTGACGCATCATGCAATTCCCGCCTTTATGAAGTGCTTTTTCAGGAGAGCCTTACCCACCAGACCACCGATTATGCCGGAAATAAACGCCGCGACGAGCAGTGTCGGGCACATCCACGTCGGCATCAGCGCCGTCAGCGCGTCTATGTATTCCTGTCCGAAATCCTGTCTGGTCGAAAAATAACCTTCCATATTCGTAAACAGTGGAATAAAGTTGCCCCACATCCAGATACTGAAAACGCCGGAGGTTAAAACAGCCTTAGATACACTTTCGTAACTGCCGCTTTTATAAATCAGCTCGGCAATCAGGCCGGATACGATGCCGACAAGCAAAGCATAATAGCCCATGCCTGTGAGGAGCATCATGATCCCCATGATAATGCTCATAATCAGAATCATACCGAATTTTTTGACCTTCGTCAGAAAGAGCATGAAGGGGATGCCGCCGATGATCGGTCCGATCACGCAGAGTAATGGCATAAAGATCGGGATATAGCCAAGCATTGCTAAAGCAAAAATGATTACAAAATAAATTGCGGTATAAATACCAACATTAATCAGGTCTTTTCCTTTCAGTTTTTCACGTTTCATTCATTCTACCTCCATAAAATATGTATTACTAAAATTTTCGCATAATTGTTGAAGCATTGCAGGTAATGTGTTTTGATACCCTCGGGTATGTGATAAAGCTCCGAAAAGATATGCTCGATATCCGGTTCATTTCGAAGAAAGAAACGGTCCGACTTTGAACAGAATCTTTGCCAAAGGCCTGCGATAGAGACGGGGAAACGATACCGGAAAGAATATCGCGCATCGTCATAACGCCTCCTAGTTAGCTTTCGCTAACCTGCATGCAAAAAGAAAAGCCTTTCGGCTCGTACACATTTCCTGATATCAATATAGCATGTTCCGTTACGACAGGCAACTCTATTTGGATATAAATGCTCCGTTAGGACATTGGTTTTTCACGCTTCTATATCATTGAGATAGTTATTATATTCCTGTCAAGCAATTTTTTACCTTTGCTTTTTTACATGTATCAATCATACCCTCTGTTTCCTCCCAGAAATGAAGAAAGCCAGCAAACTCTTGCGTTTACTGACTTTCTTGGTGGAGAATAGGAGGATCGAACTCCTGACCTCCGCATTGCGAACGCGGCGCGCTCCCAGCTGCGCTAATTCCCCGAATAATTCAGTTGGGTATCCACTTGGTGGGGACAGCGGGGCTCGAACCTGCGACCTCATGCTTGTGACGCATGCGCTCTAACCAACTGAGCTATGCCCCCTAATTAGGATAACCTAGTTGTTATTATCCACCTTTTATTCCCAGCTGTCAATACGCAACAGCCCGATCAAAATGGTTTTTTTACCTCTGCCCTAAGTCACTTGTTTGTTTCCTTAGTCTTCAATGCCGATAGAGATGCAAATAATCTGCCCGCAGTACCTCACCGCTTCCGGATTGACATGGGCCGGCTTCATCCGGTGAAAAGCAATCGTGGTGTCCGCTCTTACGCCATCTTGGTCCGCCTCGCCGCTGTCGCCGTTCACTCCGCTTGGGATATCCAGTGCGTATACTGCCGCTTTCGACGCATTGATTTCTTGCGCGAAGGTTCTGACCGGTTCTTTCAGTGCTCCGTGAAATCCTGTTCCAAAAATGGCGTCAATCACAATATCTGCATCTTTTATCTCAGCTTCAATCTGCTTTTGGTCCTTTGCAAAATATATAGGAAGTTTCATCGTTAAGCAGGTTCGATAGTTCTCCCCTGCATCTTCTGTTTTGGGTTCGCCTTCCGCTGCGACAATCTTTACGGATGCTCCCATTTCGGTTAGTCTTCTCGCCACAACATATCCGTCTCCTCCGTTGTTCCCTCTCCCGCAGTAAATCAAAATCTTCTGGCCGAAAACAGTATGATGCTCCGAAATGTATTTCGCTGCTCCTGTTCCCGCGTTTTCCATCATCTGATAATAAGACAGCCCTGCCTCCGCTGCATTTCTCTCTATTTCTTTCATCTGTGCCGCCGTTACCACGTCTTTATTCGTATTATGTTCACCGCAATCACATTTCATCTATTGCTCCTCCTCCCTTTCGCCTCGCCTTTTACGGATTTCTATACGGGCCGATTATAACATAGAATTTATCGTTTGTCTTTTTTCTGGTATAATACAGTTTAACTTCGTTAAATATCCCTTTTGGCGAGGGTCTCCATGACGGAAGTTCGCCGGGTCAGGGCACAATCATTTATCTGTCTTTGCCGGTCCTGAGGGGGAACAAAACATGAAAGTACTGATTGTTGAAGATGAACAGGATACTCTAATTGAAATCAGAGATCACATTCATTCCTATAATAAAAGCATAGAAATCGAAGGCTGTCTCAATCCGTTGATCGCGATCAGCCTATGCAGGCAGAACAGCTTTGATGCTGCGTTTCTTGATATCCGAATGCCGGAAATGAGTGGACTTGAGCTGGCAAATTGCCTGGCAGTCTTGCTTCCTAATATTATGATCGTGTTCATTACAACTTATAATTGTTATGCTACAGAAGCTTTTGAAATCAATGCGCTAGATTATATTTTAAAGCCCGTGCGTCAAGAACGCCTGTATAAAGCATTGGACCGGGTTTTCGGCAGGTTCACGGAACGGCGGGCAACATACAGGGAATCACCAAATGCAGTTACCGTTCAAGCTTTTAGGAAAGTTGTCATTGCCTCCAGGGGAATAATTATGAAATGGAAGCGTCAAAAATCTTCCGAACTTTTCGCCTATCTACTCCATAATCTAGGAACCCCGGTACATAAAGAGAAGCTTTGTGAAATAATGTGGCCTGAATGTGCTCCGCAGAAATCACTCACTTATCTTCAAACGATCATGTATCAGCTTAGAAAAGGCGTGGCGGAAATTGCTTATGGACAAATATCCATAGAATATGCCGATCAGTGCTACTGCCTGATCATGAACGATGTTCAGTATGATGTGGTGCGATTTACGAATGCTTTTGAACACGCATTCTGTTCAAATCCTGTATGTCTTGAGAGGTTAATGGAAGCGGAGCGACTCTATACCGGAAATTATCTGGAAGAAGAGGGTTGGATCTGGTCTTTTGGTCGTCGGCAGGATCTTCAAAAAAAATATCAAATGATCCTTGAGACAATTATCAATATCCATATGAACTGCTGCAATAAGCAAGAGGTTTTGCACTACATAAGAAAATGGTATTCTCTTGATATTTATCACTTCAATAATAAATATATAACGTGGATTGAAGAAAATATAGGGAAAGAAGAAGCAGAACGCATCATTTCTCTTGATTAATCTCTTTATTATGAGATATAATTAAAATTAGAAATACTCAACAGAAACATACAATTGAATGATACAGTATTGTTCTGACGCCCGAAGGTTTTTCTAAGGGGAAAGGCAAGAAATAGATCACATCGCATTGCTATTTTGCGCCTTTTTGAGGCGCATTTTTTGTTTTGTAAAAAGCAAAAGTCTTCTGCCGAATCTCACTTCATTTCAGAGGTGTACGGCAAGATGGTTTAATGAGGCTTTATACTGCAGAAAGGAAATGAAAATGGAATCCAGAGTTGCCTTAATCGGCGTTATCGTCGAAAATTTTAACTCCGTCGAAGAGTTGAACAAGATTCTTCATCAATACTCCAAATATATCATAGGGAGAATGGGAGTTCCCCACACAAAGCGAGGAATCTCCATTATCAGTATTGCACTGGATGCTCCTGCTGATGAGATCAGTGCACTCTCGGGCAAATTGGGAATGCTGCCCGGAGTCAATACGAAGACGATTTACTCCAAAATGCCTTATCCTCCCGCTGAAGGTGAAAAGTAATGAAGGAACTAATCGATAAGTTAGAACGTGAACAAGCGCTTTCTCTGGATGAATATACCTCCTTGGTTGAAAATCGTACTTCTAAGCTAAGTGAATATTTGTTTCAGAAGTCACGGGAAGCAAGCAAAAAATTTTATGGGAACGACATCTACCTGAGAGGACTGATCGAATTTACCAATTACTGCAAAAACGACTGTTATTACTGCGGCATAAGGAGAAGCAACCGCAACGCTTCGCGGTACCGCCTGACAAAAGAACAAATCCTATCCTGCTGCCGCGAAGGGTATGAGCTGGGCTTTCGTACCTTTGTTTTGCAGGGAGGCGAAGACGGCCATTACAGTGATGAGGTTCTTCTTTCCATCATTCGGGAAATCAAAAAGACATATCCGGACTGTGCACTGACGCTGTCCATTGGCGAGCGGCCGTATGGAAGCTACAAGGAATTCTACGACGCTGGGGCAGACCGCTATCTTTTGCGTCACGAAACTGCGGATCAGGCACATTATGCGAAGC
The DNA here is from genome assembly GCA_963676445.1 of Anaerovoracaceae bacterium. Taxonomy (GTDB): domain Bacteria; phylum Bacillota; class Clostridia; order Peptostreptococcales; family Anaerovoracaceae; genus Anoxybacterium. The sequence continues at coordinate 3,285,797 of OY781100.1, read as the reverse complement.
TTCATCCCTCTGGTATGACGTTGGAAAGCCGCAAGCAGTGCCTTTGGGACCTGAAGAAAATCGGTTTTCAGGTGGGCAGCGGGTTTATGGTAGGCTCTCCAGGGCAGACTTCAGCACATCTGGCTCAGGATCTGTTGTTTTTACAAGAACTGCAGCCGCAGATGGTTGGAATCGGACCATTTATTCCCCATCACGACACCCCTTTTGCAGCAGAACAAAACGGGACTGCAGAGCTCACCCTGTTCCTGATCGGTTTGATCCGTCTCATGCTGCCCGCATCACTGCTTCCGGCCACGACTGCTCTTGGCACCATCGATCCCATGGGCCGGGAGAAAGGAATCTTAGCCGGCGCCAATGTGGTTATGCCAAATCTCTCACCCCAGGGAGTCAGAGATAAGTACCTGCTCTACGATAATAAAATTTGCACGGGAGACGAAGCAGCAGAATGCCGCCACTGTATCGAAAACCGAATCAATCGGATCGGATATCAAATTGCTGTCCATCGGGGGGATTCCAAGCTGGTTAATACCACTAAGACCGCTACGCGTGAGTAAGTTATTTAACATGTTGACCGATTCAGTACCCTAAGGAGGTAACGAAAATGTATGATGTAAAATCAAAAAAAGCGGATGAATTTATCAGCCATGAGGAAATTGTCGACACGCTGGCCTATGCCCAGGCGCATAAAAGCGACACCTCCCTGATCAACAGCATTCTGGAAAAAGCGCGGATGAGAAAAGGTCTGACTCATCGAGAAGCAGTAGTCCTGCTGGATTGCGACCTGGAGGAAAAGAATCAGGAGATATTCACGCTGGCAGAGCAGATGAAAAAAGACATCTATGGTGGCCGTATCGTATTATTTGCCCCCCTTTATCTTTCCAATTACTGTGTCAACGGCTGCGTTTACTGCCCCTATCATATGAAAAATAAGCACATTGCGCGAAAAAAGCTGACACAGGAAGAAATTCGCCGGGAGGTCACCGCGTTGCAGGATATGGGACATAAGCGGCTCGCAATTGAAGCAGGAGAAGACCCGGTCAACAATCCGCTCGAATATATATTAGAAAGCATAGAGACAATTTACAGCATCAAGCATAAAAACGGCTCCATTCGAAGGGCTAACGTAAACATTGCGGCTACTTCGACGGAAAATTACAGAAAGCTCAAAGACGCAGGGATCGGAACGTATATCCTATTTCAGGAGACTTACCACCAGAAGAGTTATGAAACCTTGCATCCCACAGGTCCGAAACACGACTATGCCTATCACACGGAGGCCATGGACCGGGCGATGGAAGGCGGAATCGATGATGTTGGGCTCGGCGTGCTCTTTGGCCTGGAACTGTACCGCTACGATTTCACAGGTCTGCTGATGCACGCAGAACATCTGGAAGCCGCTTTCGGCGTTGGGCCCCACACCATCAGTGTCCCCCGTATCCGCCATGCGGACGACATCGATGCAGACACCTTCGATAACGGAATCAGTGATGATGTTTTTGCCAAAATTGTAGCCTGTATCCGCTTGGCCGTTCCCTATACCGGCATGATCGTATCCACCAGAGAAAGCAAAAGCTGCAGAGAACGGGTTCTGCATCTTGGAGTTTCTCAAATCAGCGGCGGCTCCCGAACCAGCGTAGGCGGCTATGATGCACCGGAACCGGAAGACCTCAAGTCAGAGCAGTTTGACGTATCCGACAAGCGAACGCTCGATGAGGTGGTGCAATGGCTCATGAAGCTAGGCTATATTCCAAGCTTCTGTACTGCCTGCTATAGAGAGGGGCGAACAGGTGACCGCTTCATGTCCCTAAGTAAAAACGGAGAAATACAAAACTGCTGCCATCCTAACGCACTCATGACTTTGAAGGAGTACCTTGAGGATTATGCTTCACCCGGAACCAAGTCAATCGGCAAAAATCTGATCGAAAATGAAATAGGAAATATTCCAAGGGAAAAAGTAAGAAATCTCGTTATCGAGAACCTGGAAAGAATCAGTAATGGTGCAAGAGATTTCAGACTATAAAAGTAACTAATCGCTTAATATTATACAGTTTTCAACCAATTAAAACAGCTGAATCGATCGAATATCGAATCGGCTGTTTTTGTTAGTTTTATTCGTGTCACCTTGTGTCGTTTTTAGCTTAACTTTGTTGAGTAAAACGATTTCTCTTCGTATTTTATTCTGATATAATAGGGTAGATTTTGAAAATCAAAGAATATTTTGTAGCGAGGAAGGGAAATATGGGGGTCTATATTCACAATGATGAAGACCAGTTTTATGATGCTTTTTTTAAAAACAGTGTCTCGGCAATGTTAGTCATTGATTACGAAACTTTAAAAATCGTAGATGCAAATTATGCTGCGTGCACGTTTTATAAATATAGTTATCAGGAAATGCTGGAGTTAAAATTCACAGACTTAAACACAATTAAATCGGACCAGTTATATACTCAAATCAATTTGGCCGCTTCTCATGTCAAGAACAGTTTTGCATTCAAGCATAAGCTCTCAACAGGAGAGATAAAAACCGTTATGGTTAATTCGGGTATCGTTAAAATAAACGATAGAAAATACATACATACGATCGTGTTTGATATTACTGAAAAAGACGCATCGTCAAAGCCGATTTCACAAATGCAGGCAATACTGGACAATCTTCCTTTTGTTGCCTGGTTTAAGGACCTGCAAGGCAGATATATGGCAGTCAACAAATCCTTCGAGGATCATTATGATTGTTTGAAAGAAAATGTCATTGGCAAATATGACTTCGAAATCTTTACCAAGGCGCAGGCCGATACGTTTCTGTTCGGGGATATCGACATTATAACCAAGAAAAAAAAGGTACATTTTGAGGAGAAGAATGAAAACGGCAGGTGGAACGAGGTATACAAGAGCCCCGTTTTTAATGAATACGGAAATATCATTGGAACTACGGGCATAACAAGAGATATAACGGAAAAGAAAATACAGGAAAAAGCGCTTCATGATGCAGGTCGCCGGGAAATGAGACTGTTACAGGAGACCATCGAATTAAAGGATAATTTCATTACAATGATTACCCATGAATTCAGAACTCCTATTGCCATAATTAATGCCGCCATCCAAACCATGGAGATTGTATGCAAGGATGATATCACGGAAAAGATCAATAATTATGTGAATAAAATCAAACAAAATTCCCTTCGCCAGCAGCGGTTGGTGGACAATCTACTCGATGTAACCCGCCTGAAGGCCGGTCGAATGAAAACCAGCTTCACTACGGTTGAACTCGTTGCATTCACCAGAGAGATCGTGGACTCTGTCAAGATATATGCAGACCAGAAACGGCTAAGGCTTACATTCCAGTCTTCTTGCAAAAATCTTTCGGTTTCAACAGACATCGAAAAATATGAACGGATCATACTGAATTTGTTATCCAACGCCATCAAATTTACTCCGCCGCAGAAAAGTGTCAATGTGATTATGTACAAGCAAGGAGCTAACGTTAAAATTGATATCAAGGATAGAGGAATCGGCATCCCTGAGGACAAGAGATCCATCATATTTGAGCGTTTTGGACAAGCAGACACTTCTCTGACACGTCAGGCCGAGGGTATGGGAATCGGTCTTTATCTGGTGAAACTTCTCGTTGACAGCCTAGGCGGGAAAATCAACGTATGCAGCGAAGAAGGCTACGGATCTACCTTCTCCATCACACTTCCCGTAAAAGATGGAAACTCTAAAATATCTTATCATGTAAGTGAAAGTAAAATTTTGCAAGCTGCCTCGCTGGAGTTTTCGGATATTATTTTATAAAGGATAAAAAACTTTGTGGCTGACTAAGAAATAGGAAATGTTCTTGTTTCTTAGTCAGCTTTTCATTTTAAGTTACTCCATGTAATCAATTTCCTTTCTGGTATATTTTTAATTTGGCGATCGATACTAAAGACAATATGAAAGAGACATATGTTTTTATCAGCTGAATGTACCATTGAAAAAGCGGAGGAATTTATGAAGGATTTATATTTAGAAACAAAAAACGGCAAAGTAAAAATTAACGAAGAGACCACAGAAAAGTACCACCTGGAGGCCGGAACACGCTCACCTTTTACTGGTCAAAAAATCACCGGAAGCGAGGGGCTCCAATCAGCAGAATCATCCAATCCAGAGAAAGATTCAGAAGAAGCGATCCGCGAAGATTTTTACAATCTTCCGCAGCAGGGTTTCCCTGATGATGAAATCGATCAAATGGACAATGGTTTTGAGCTTTCACAGTCAGAGATTCTTGACTTTGCGGCAGGAACCGATTCTCAGGTCGGCAGATAAAATTTGGAATTTTTTATTTCTTTCCGGGATGCCATATTGACATGGCTATGGAGAAGGGCTAATATATATATAGTGTCTTTTTAATTATCGGGCGCAATATATTGTACTTTGCCCCTTCTAATCATATAATCTTGGAGGTAATGACCGTGCTGAAGCAAATTATCAAGCGTGACAGATCCATTGTTCTATTCAAAAAAGAAAAAATTGTATTGGCTATTTTCAAGGCCGCAAAAGCGGTAGGAGGAAATGATTTCTCTACATCTGAGAAACTTGCGGATGAAGCGATTCGTATGGCGGAGCTGAGATATCCTGATGAAATTGCCGAGGTAGAAGGCATTCAGGATATCGTGGAAAAAGTTCTGATTGAAAACGGACATGCAAAAACCGCGAAAGCCTACATACTCTACCGTGAAAAAAGACGTTCCGCCCGTGAATCGAATGCCCTGATCGGGGCTACTATCAATATGTTTACGGACTATCTGAACGATACAGATTGGCAGATCAATGAAAATGCGAATACCCAAAAATCCATCAATGGCTTAAATAATTATGTACGGGAAGCTTTTACCCAGAATTACTGGCTTCATGAGATTTATTCCGACGAAATAAGAGAATCACACCTTTCCGGAGATATTCATATCCATGATCTCGGGTTTTTCGGGCCTTATTGTGCCGGCTGGGATTTACGCCAAATCCTGATGAACGGCTTTGGCGGAGTTCCAGGTAAGGTTGAATCCAAGCCGCCTAAACACCTCAGGGCCTTCTTAGGCCAAATTGTTAACTCAACCTTTACCACACAGGGAGAAACCGCAGGCGCTCAAGCCTGGTCCTCCTTTGATACTTATTGCGCACCCTTCATTTATTATGACAATCTTGACTATAAAACCGTAAAGCAGGCGCTTCAGGAATTTATCTTCAACCTGAACGTACCTACCAGAGTAGGCTTTCAGTGCCCTTTTTCCAACCTTACCTTAGATTTGGTTCCGCCGAGTACCCTTCAAAACGAGTACGCAATTTTGGGTGGTAAGATCATGGATAAAAAATACGGTGAATTCAAAAAGGAAATGGACCTGCTCAATACCGCTTTCTGTGATGTTATGATGGAGGGCGATGCAAAAGGAAGAGTATTCACCTTCCCGATTCCAACAATTAATGTAACGAAAAATTTTGATTGGGATAGCCCGGTCATACAAAAGGTTATGGAGATCACCTGCAAATATGGCATCCCCTATTTCTCAAATTATATCAACTCGGATCTGTCGCCGGAGGATGCACTTTCCATGTGCTGCCGTTTAAGACTGGATACCAGTGAGCTCAGAAAGCGAGGCGGCGGTCTTTTCGGTTCCAATCCGCTGACAGGTTCTATTGGTGTCGTCACAGTGAATCTGCCGCGGCTTGCATATATTTCGTCAAGTGAATCCGAGTTCCGCACCAGACTGTGGCAGCAGATGAACATCGCCAGAAACAGTCTGGAAATTAAGAGAAAGGTCATAGAGGAGCAGACATCAAAAGGTCTTTATCCTTATTCCGCAAATTATCTGAAGGGAATCAAGGAACGTATGGATTGTTACTGGTATAACCACTTCAATACCATCGGGTTGATCGGCATGAATGAAGCGTGCCAAAATCTGCTCGGTGAAGATTATGATCTTACTTCCCCGGAAGGACAAGGTTTTTCATTAAGAACCCTTACCTATATGCGGGATGTGATCAAGGATATTCAGGAAGAAACCGGGAACTATTATAACCTGGAAGCTACCCCTGCGGAAGGCACGAGCTATCGACTTGCCCAAAAGGATAAAAAAAGGTATCCAGACATCATAACATCCGGAGATAAATACCCCTATTATACAAATTCTTCTCAACTTCCAGTAGGCTTTACTGATGATATTTTCGAAACCCTGGATTTGCAGGATGACCTTCAGTCACTTTATACGGGAGGAACGGTTCTTCATCTTTATCTGGGAGAAGAGATTAAGGACGTCAATGGAGCAAAGAGATTGATCCAGAAAGCTTTTACAAATTATAAACTTCCCTATATTTCTCTGACCCCAACTTTCTCCATCTGCAACAACCACGGTTACCTTTCGGGAGAACATTACTCCTGCCCCCAATGCGGAGAACCAACTGAGGTTTGGAGCCGTGTAGTCGGCTATCTGCGGCCAGTTCAAAATTATAACAAAGGCAAAAGAGAAGAATATAACCAGCGTCTTAAATATGTGATAAAGGAGTAGTATCCATGAATATATCCGGCATCGCCAAGAGTTCTTTAATTGATTTTCCCGGTATTATTTCCTGCGTGCTATTCGTGCCGGGATGCAATTATTCTTGTTTTTATTGCCACAACCGAGAGCTGATAGACGGCAGTCATATCCTCCTTACGCCGCAATATATTATGGACTTTCTGAAAAAACGCACGGGCTTGTTGGACGGTGTGGTGATTTCTGGGGGTGAACCTACCCTGCAGAATGACATGCTCTCCTTTCTGGCTATGTTGAAAGAATTGGGATACCAGGTGAAGCTTGACACCAACGGCTCCCATCCTCATAGGATCAAGGAAATACTTCAATCCGGATTATGCGACTATTTTGCCGTTGATTATAAGGCGCCCGCTTCCCATTATCAAAGCGTATGCGGCTGTGATACAGATGCAGGCAAAGTGATCGAATCAATTGAACTTCTTTTAGAGTCGAATATTCCTTTTGAAGTTAGAACAACCGTAATTCCTGAGCTATGGAGGGATGAGCTTATTACAATGGTCAAAGAAATTCCTCCAGTGCCTCGCTATGTACTGAACCGATACAAAGTTCCTGAGAAATATATGCCGGAAGACGAATTTCGAATCCAATTAAAGCCCCATTCCACAGAAGACCTGCATTTTCTTGCAGCTCAGGTATCCCCGTACCAGCCGAATGTCGTGTTCTAACCTCTGATATGAGTTCATAATTAATAATCAAAACCGGAAGTGATTGTGCTTTCCGGTTTTTTCATTTCGATTTAATTTTAGTAAAACTTGTCAGTTTTTTGTCAGGTCCTGTTGATATAGTAATATTGTTAGTATTTTTTGTCGAAACAGGAGGGAAAAAAAGTGAAGTGGTTTTCAGATCTAAGAATCAGAAAAAAGTTAATGCTAAGTTTCATACTCATATCAGTTTTATGTGCCGTTATGGGCATCCTGTCAAGTTACAACCTGAAAAGTGTAGAAAAATCGGATACCGAATTATATGAAAACATGACGGTTCCGCTCGTCGTTATTGGTAAATTATCAACAGAGTTTGAAAGAGTGGAAACTTCCCTGAGAAATTCCGTTATTGCAGAGACACCTGATGAAATACAAAAGGATATTGATAAAATTGATGGAATTAGGGCCAGCATCGATACCCTGTCAGAGGAATTCTCAGAAACGATTCTTTCTGATGATATGAAAAAGTCCTATGAAGAATTCCTTGTAACCCGACAGAATTATAAAACAGCTCTTGAAGAAACGCTAGTTCTCATCAAGCAGAACAGAGACGCAGAAGCCTTGGAAATGTGCGGAATTAACGGTGAGCTTGGTAAAGCTTCCGCAGCGGAAGAAGCTGTGATCAATAAGATCGTAGAGATGAAAATTACAGATGCTAAAGAGAAAGCCGATGAAAACACAGTTCAGGCCAATCGGACAATCATCGTGACATTTGGTTTAGCCGCTGTAGTCTTTTTGCTCTCTATCCTAATCGGATTGTATATTTCAGGATCAATCACCAAACCTTTGATCAAAGTAGTCAACATGCTTGAAGAAATGAGCAAAGGGCATCTAAAGGAGCGGCTGAACATCCGGTCCAAGGATGAAATCGGGAGAATGGCACACACGCTGGATTCCTTTGCCGACGAGCTGCAAATCAACGTAGTCGGCATTATAAACCAGATCTCTCAGGGTGATGTCAGTGCTTCCATTGAAATAAAGGATGATCTGGACGAAATATCTCCTTCATTAAAGCGTACACTTGAAACAATTAAAAATCTAGATCTGGAGATTAACCGCCATATCAATTCCATTACGGAAGGCAAGCTGGATACAAGAGCTGATGCAAGTCATTATTCTGGCAGCTGGAAGGATTTGATCCAGGGAATGAACGGTCTGATCGACGCCTTTGTCGGTCCGATCAATCTGACGGCAGAATATGTTGAACGAATCAGCAAAGGTAATATTCCTCCTAAAATCACAGATACTTATCTCGGTGATTTCAACGAAATAAAAAATAATATCAATAACTGCATCGACGTCATGGACGGCTTGATCAATGAAACGTCGAAGCTGACAACTGCTGTCTGCGAGGGTAAACTTGATCTAAGGGGCAACTCAGAGGAGTTCAGCGGAAGCTGGGGAGAGCTTATCGGAGGAGTAAATGCTCTGGTAGATGCTTTTGTCGCACCGATCAACACCATGGCGGAATATATGGAAAGAATCGGCCGGGGCGAAATCCCGCCTGTTATTACGGATACTTACTATGGCGATTTCAATGAAATTAAAAACAGTATCAATTCCTGTCTCTCTGGTCTCAGCGGACTGGAAGAAGGCAAGTCGGTTCTTCAGCGGATGAGCGTCAATGATTATTCAAAAAATGCAGAAGGCACTTATCTTGGTATCTACGCTGAAATATCCGGTTCTATCAATCTTGTCGCCGATCGAATCAGACACACCATTGAAATCATCCAAAATATCACTGAAGGGGATTTCGTAGATTTGGAAGGATTAAAAGCAATCGGCCGAAGAAGCGAAAATGATAAGCTGATGCCTTCGATTACTCAGTTGATTGAAAATATCAAGGCACTGGTTGATGAAACCGTCATCTTATCCGATGCTGCTGTTGAAGGAAGACTTGAAGTTAGAGGAGATATCGGCAAGTTCCGCGGTGAATACTCCAGCGTTGTTCAAGGGATCAACAAAACCCTGGATGCTGTAATCGCACCGGTCACGGAAGCATCGTCAGTATTGAAAAAAATGTCCGAGGGAAACCTCCATATTTCAATGAATGGCGATTACCGCGGCGATCATGCAGAGCTGAAAAACTCCATCAATGAAACCATACACAACCTGCTGACCTACGTCAGCGACATATCACGTGTTCTTTCAGAAATCGGAGAAGGTAATTTGAATCTTGCTGTTACTGAAGAATATAAAGGTGATTTTGTAGAAATTAAAAATTCCCTCAACGAGATCATACGTAACCTGAATCAGGTCATGGGCAATATTAATGAAGCGTCTGAACAAGTTTCCGCAGGTTCCAGGCAAGTGTCCGACGGAAGTCAGTCTCTTTCGCAGGGATCAACAGAACAGGCAAGCTCCATTGAGGAATTGACGGCTTCCATTGCAGAAATAGCTTCTCAAACAAAGCAGAATGCCGTCAACGCAAATCAAGCAAGCGAACTTGCTGCGGAAGCAAGAGATAATGCAGTAAAAGGAAATGACCAAATGAAAGAAATGGTAAATTCCATGGCGGATATCGATGAATCATCTTCAAATATTTCAAAAATCATAAAGGTAATCGACGACATCGCCTTCCAGACAAATATATTGGCGCTGAATGCTGCTGTGGAAGCGGCACGTGCTGGACAGCACGGAAAAGGCTTTGCCGTAGTCGCAGAGGAGGTAAGAAATCTTGCCGCCAGAAGTGCCGATGCTGCGAGGGAAACCACCGAATTAATCGAAGGATCGATCAACAAGGTGCAAGCAGGTACTAAAATCGCAGACAATACCGCTTCGGCCCTTGCGGAGATCGTATCCGGAATTGAAAAATCAGCTCAGCTTGTCAAAGAGATCGCTTCGGCTTCAAATGAGCAGGCTTCAGGGATCGCTCAAATCAATAAGGGAATCGAACAGGTTTCTCTAGTTGTTCAGAACAATTCAGCAACAGCAGAAGAAAGCGCAGCCGCCAGTGAAGAGCTTTCCGGACAATCGGAGCTATTGAAAGAAATGGTGACCCGTTTCAGACTGAAGATCAGCGGGCCGGCTACAGGCGGCCAGACCCCTCTTTATCTTGCAGATGGTTATTCACCAAGTAATGCTGACGCAGTTCCGCAGATTATACTGGGTCATGATGAATCCGACAAGTATTAAATTGATTATTGACCAGTTTCACTCCTGCAAGTAAGATGTGTAAATCTTACTAATAGATATGCGGCTTAGCCGCTCCCATAGGGGAACCATCGTCTTTAAATACCAGAACGGTACAACATAACGATACAAGAGGGCTATGGTTCCCCTCACCTTGCTCCACCTTCTCTTATCTTCTCTTCCTCATTACTGTTTACTCGCCGTTTATTTTCGCGAAAGAACCTGCTTTAGCTCCTCATTTCTCGTTATATCATCAACAGAAAGAATTTGAAATTCTTTTAATATCTTTACTACGTTGAGATTATCAAGGGGAGTTAGAATTAAGGAATCCTCTCCAAATTCATTGACCAGCTCTGTCGCTTTTGCCGGATCGATATTTGTTCTCGGCCCGCCGACACATCCGCCTTTGCAAGCCATCCCTTCAATGAAGTTGGCGGTATCTTTTCCCTTACTGCGCAAATCCTCCAAAAGTTCTCTGCACTTCTTGATTCCGTCTACTTTTCTTGATTTTAACTTAATCAGCCTGGCAGGATCAAGCCGGTTCACCACCATTTTGACAGAAAAGCTCACCCCTCCGGTCCTTGCGTATACTCTTCCGCCGAGTGACGCCAAATCTTTGTCGCTGGGTGTTAAGCCCTCTAAATTGATATCAAGCGCGTAAAAAATTTCCTGAAGTTCCCTGAAATTGATGACGAAATCCACTGCTCCCTTTAGTTCCTCTTCCAATGCTTCTGCCTTCTTGGCAATACAGGGAGCAAAAAAAACAATTTTTGCGTCCGGATACAGTCGTTTCAAAATTCTGCCTGACGCGATCATCGGCGACACCGAAGGTGACAAGTGCTCATAAATATCAGGATAACTTTTTTTAATTAAGTTAAACCACACTGGACAGCAGCAGCTTGTCAGAAAGAAGTCTTCTTCTTTTGTAACAAGACGGTTAAACTCAAAAGCCTCCTTGATCGTTAGAATGTCCGCAAATAAAGCAACCTCAACCATGTCCGCAAAACCCATTTTCTGAAATGCTGTCCTCAGCTTACCCATACTCACGTTTTCACCAAACTGACCGGTAATAGCAGGCGCAACTACTGCATAAACAGGAACTTTTTTTTCCTTTAGCAGCTGAACGACCGGAAGGAATTCAATCTTTTCCGCAACTGCTCCAAAATCACATTGTGAGGCGCAGAAACCGCAGTCGATGCACTCTTCTTTTTTTGAAGAACTTTCTTTATGATATAGAGGACTTTCATATTTCCCCATGGTATCACACCGACATCTTTGATCGTTGCATGTTTCACAGATTCCCTCTACCCTGGAAACAATCGGCCGCTGTACTCCTCCGTTTTTTCTCATCATATTCAGCTCCTCTTCAAAGAGCTCACTCCCGTTGGGATCGAGCCCCATTGCAAGTCGGATGTGATCTTTGATAAAAGGAATCTCACGATCCAAAAAACCATATTGCTCCTTAATTTCTCTTGCCAGATCATCAAGGTCTGAAATATAATTCAATCCCCCGTTCCAATACCGTTTTACCAGCTCGCTGAAAATGTGCATTCTCTTCTCATGAAACCCTGCAAAATTATTTTCCAACTTAATCCCTCCCGTGAAAGTCAGCATCTGTCAGCTGACATTGTTATTTGTGTGTCCAAAGATCATGCTGATTATTCATCCTTTGTTCTCTGCTTTATGCACGCAACAGAACTGATGCTTCATATATTGATACTGTAAAAACTTGGAGGTGATTCAAAATGCCGGATATCCATATGTCTGAGCCTACCCCTTTTACTTACAATATTATGACCTTGTCCGGGCAGGGGCAGGTCACGGCACTGCCCGATACTGCTGTCGTCCGTCTGGGCGTTCAAACTTCAGGAGTTGATCCCAAAAAAATCCAAGAAGCAAACGCATCCGCCAGCCAGGCGATTATTGACGCGCTATGGGAAATGGGAATCAACAATATCCGAACCGTTCAGTACTCCGTGGATAAAAACTATGAATACGAAAATGGGAAACAAATTGATCGCGGATTTACCATAACAAGCATTATGGAGATACAAACAGATCAGCTGGATGCTGTAGGGACAGTCATTGACACAGCAATAGCTGCCGGTGCAAATGTTGTGGACCTGATTGCTTTTGAGGCATCTGATCTTTCATTTTATTATCAGCTGGCCTTAAATAAGGCATTGATGAACGCAATTGAAAAAGCTCGAGCAATTTCAGAGAGTCTTGGGCTTCAAACAGATCTTGTTCCTGTTAGAATAGAGGAAAACAGCGGAGGTGCATTGCCTCCGAATCCCTTTCAAAGGGAGCTTGCCTCAACTCCTATCATTCCGGGCGACATGATCATTGAAGCATCGGTTACCGCTGTGTTTGCTTACTAAGAATTCCCTTTCGCCAGCTCAAAAGAAGAGAGCCTCTCCACATCAAAATGGAAAGGCTCTCTGTTTCCTACTCTCTATCTAAAAGAATGCTCTTTGTCGCGACGTTTTTGTGAAAGGCTGCATCATGCTCAACAAACAGCAGTGTTGGTTTGTATTTCAGCAACATTGCCTCAATCTGCATTCTGGAGATGACGTCGACGAAGTTCAGCGGCTCATCCCAGATATATAGATGCGCCGGCTTGCACAGGCTTGCTGCGATCAAAACCTTTTTCTTCTGCCCTTCGCTGAAATCGCAGATATCCTTTTCAAACTGTACTCTGGAAAAATCCAGCTTTCGCAGAATCGCTTTAAAAAGGCTCTCATCAATTCCTGTCAAAGAAGCATAGTCTTTCAGGTTTCCCTCCAAACGGGAAGTGTCCTGAGATACGTAGGAGGTGACCAGTCCGCTGCCGATTCTCAGAGTTCCTGTAAACGTGAGTCCTTCTCCCAATATCAATTTGATAATACTTGATTTTCCTGATCCGTTCTTTCCGACAAGGGCAACCCGGTCTCCTGCTTCGATAGAAAAGCTCACCTTTTCCACCGCCGGTCTGCCATTATAATATATGGCTACATCTTCCGCCTCTATGATCCTGCTGCGGTGATGATTCAGCAGTTTTATTGACAGATTGTCAGCCGTTTCCAGATTCTTCAGCAGCTTTGATTTTTCTTCGATAGCAGCTTCCTGCCTCCCTCGAAGGGATTTAGACCGTTTCATCATTTTAGCCGCCTGATGTCCAATATATCCTTTATCTGGTTTCAGACCGGACAATAGTGTTCCATTTTTTGTGTTTTCTATCTTATCAGACCAATCAGCAGTTCTTCTGGCTGCAACAGCCAGACTTTTAATCTCCTTTTTCAATTTCTCATTCTCGCCAAGCTCAAACTGATCCTGAAGTTCTTTGTTATACTGCCAGCTGGAAAAGTCCCCCTTTTGTACTTCGATGCTGCTTCTATTGATAGAAAGTATGTGATCGACACACTGGTCCAGAAAGGTCCTGTCATGAGATACGAGAATGAAGCCCTTTTTCGACCTCAGATATCGCCCGACCGTCTCTCTGGCAGCCATATCCAGATGGTTTGTAGGTTCGTCAATCAGTAAGAATCCGCTTTCTTTCAAAAACAGCGCTGCCAGAAGTACTTTTGTCCTCTCCCCGTTGCTCAGCGTGGAAAAGGGTCGATAGAGGACCTCTTCCTCCACATCCAGCAAAGACAACTCCTTTTGCAATCTCCACAACTCATATTGCGGTACCATCTGTTCAACGATATCAACGGTATGCTGATTTTCATCCCCTGTTTCATATGGAAAATAGTCAAAGGTCTCAGAATACTGAATCGTTCCCCTGTATTCATATTTTCCCAACATTAACTTCAACAAGGTTGTTTTCCCTCTTCCATTTCTTCCTGTAAGGCCCAGCTTCCAATTCGAATCGATTTGAAATGACACATCCTCAAAAACAGGGTCGTGGCTGCCGTCATAAATGAAAGATAAATTGTTTATACTAATTATTGACATATCATGCACCTCCTTGTTCAATTCACTCTGTTCCTCTGTGAATTTCATGCAGAGCAAAGAGAATAAAAAATAAGCTGCAAGAAAATCCATTTCCTGCAACTCAAAAGAAACCGCATAATACGGTGAAATCTGCCTGATAACGGCTGACCATTATTTATGAAAACGAGTTATAAGAATACGTAATTTTCTTGCTTGGGCACATCAAAAAAGAGCAAAATCTCTCTTCTTTTGGCCTATTCAGTTTCAGCAAGGTTATTTACGCATCTTTTCAACTCCAATCTTTTTATTATAAATTTATATTATCATTAATTGATTAAGAACGCAACTTCTAATAGAATTCCTCTAATGAATTAACTTTCTTGTCTTTATTCGTTCGGATGTTTGCAATGGTTGGGTAAAATTTTGAAAATGGTTGGGTACAAACTGCCTCACAGCTGTTATATTGTAATTATCTTTCCATCAGTTGAACGTGCTCTATTCTGAGCCACTAGAAAGGAAATCGTATTATGAAGATCAATGATTTTAAACTGGAAGTCTATTTTGACAAATATGAATTTACCGCACCTTATCTCCTTACTCAGTCGGATTGCGAGTCAATGGAAATCTCTGAGCTTTTGAAACTGGAACCAGGCTCAGAAGAATTGTTGATGCACAGCTGGCTAGGTTATACCGAGGTACAGGGAAATCCCGAACTGAGGAGCCTTGTCGCCGGTCTATATACAAAAATCAAAGACGATGATATTATTATGCATACTGGCGCACAGGAAGCCATTTTTGACTATATGAACGTTCTCCTTGAAAAAGGGGATCATGTAGTAACTATGTTTCCAGCCTATCAATCTCTCTATGAGGTTGCCCATGCCGAGGGCTGCGAGGTTTCTCCATGGGAACTGAAGAATGACGGTGAGAACTGGAGTGTTGATTTTGATGAGCTTGAAGCGCTGATCCGTCCAAATACAAAGCTGATCGCCGTCAATACGCCAAATAACCCTACTGGTTTTACCTTCAGCGAAGAACAAATGAAACGCCTCTGTTCCATAGCGGAAAAGCACGGCGTTTACCTTTTCTCCGACGAGGTTTACCGGGGTCTGGAACAGGATGGCGTCTGCAGTCCTTGTGCCGCTGATCTTTATCCGAAAGCAGCCTCTCTCGGGGTCATGTCAAAAGCCTACGGTTTATCAGGCCTTAGGGTAGGCTGGGTTGCCACACAGGACCAAGAGTTAATTCAAAAGATGAAAAAGTTTAAGCATTATCTGAGCATCTGCAACAGTGCCCCATCTGAAATGATGTCAATTATTGCTCTGCGTCACGGAGAGGAGATTCTCAGAAGAAATCGTGATATAATAAAATCGAATTTAGCTATCGCTGACGGTTTTTTTGCAAAATACGACAATCTTTTCCAGAATAACCGCCCGGTATCCGGTCCCATCGCGTTTCATAAACTCATGATAGAACAGCCCGTAGATGAATTTTGTGAAGACCTGGTTCAAAAGTCAGGAGTACTCCTGCTTCCTGCAGAAATTTACTCCTATTCCGGTCCTTTTTTCCGCATGGGTTACGGACGAAAATCATTCCAGGAATGTCTGAACCGGTTTGAGCAATATTTGATTGAGCAAAAGTTGGTATAATCAGAAAAACATAATCAAATTCAGACAATCATGATCAAGGATTGAGTCATGAGCTGCCAGAAGGCAAAAAATATATACTAAAAAGGCGGGTTATTATTTGAAAACATTGTTGCTGAAAAAAGAGGAAGTCCGATCACTCTTGAAGATAGAAGCCGTCATTGCTTCTGTGGAAGAAGGTTATAAAGCCTATTCTGCCGGAAAAACAATCCAGCCTCAAATCGTCTCCATTGAACTTCCGGAGCAAAACGGAGAAATGGATATCAAAGCGGGTTATTCCTGCAATACCCGCATGATCTCGGTGAAATGCGCGTCCGGGTTTTATGACAATCAAGAGAAGGGAACCTTTCCAAACAGCATGAGTACCGTATTGCTATTTAACGGGGATACCGGATTCCCCGTATGCATTATGGACGGAAGTTTAATTACAGGAATCCGCACGGGCGCCGCTGGAGCAGTTTCCGCCAGGCTTCTTGCCAGAAAGGATTCCAAAACCGCAGCGGTAATCGGAACCGGGGAACAGGCCAGAATGCAGATTCTCGCTCTGAAAGCTGTCATGGACATTAAAAGGGTCCGCATCTTTGGGAGATCCCATGAGAAAATGGAGGCTTATCAAAAGGAAATGTCGGCACAGACGGATTGCCACATAGAACTGTGCGCTACCCCTGAGGAGGCAGTGAAATACGCGGATATTATTATCACAACAACGCCGTCTAAATCACCGATCGTCAAACAGGAGTGGGTTCGGCCTGGAACCCATATCATTGCTGTAGGTGCAGATATGGAGGGAAAGCAGGAGCTGGAAGCTACCCTATTCCAAAATGCCAGAATCGTCGTCGATCATACCGATCAATGCATCACCCGGGGTGAAACGCAAAATCCACTTCGTTTCGGACTGATTGAAGAAACGGATATCGATTGTGAAATCGGACAAATCCTGCTTGATTCCAAGAAGGGGCGGACAAACGATCAGGAGATTACAATCTTTGATATGACAGGCATGGCGGTCCAGGACAACATCACGGCGACGGAAATTTACGAGCGAGCCCTTGCCTTCCAGATCGGTACGTATCATGATTTCATGGAGTAATGCTGTAACAACTGTAAGTTCATTATAAAGGGAGGAGTTTTGAAATGAAATTTTATATCGTGGACGCCTTCACGGAAACTTTGTTCGGCGGCAATCCTGCCGGGGTAGTGATCCTGGAAAACGGGACCGATTTTCCTGATGATGAGTTGATGAGGAAAACCGCTGCAGAGCTTCGCTATTCTGAAACGGCTTTTATCAGACAGCTGGAAGAGAACGCGTTTCAAATCCGGTATTTTACTCCAGCTGCAGAGGTGGACCTCTGCGGTCATGCAACTATCGGTTCCTTCTATGCTCTGGCTGACGCTGGTCTGGCAGTTTTTGAATCCCGCTGTATCTGTGATACACATGCTGGAAAACTGAATATCGTGCTATCCGAAGAAGCTGTTTTTATGGATATGAGTTCGCCAAAAGCCATTGGCAAAATCACAGAAGAAGCTGCTATCAAAGAGCTTTACAGTATTATGGGAACAACAGAAGTGCATCAGGGCAAAATTCTCTCTGGTGAGCATGCGGGACACTTGCTTTACCCTGAATTGATCTCAACAGGGCTCCCGGATATTTTAATGCCGGTAAACAATGTAGAAACACTTCACGCTTTGTCACCAGATTTTGCTGCACTTTCTCAGCTTTCAGATAAATATCAGGTTGTTGGAGTGCATGCGTTTACCGTCAATGCACAGGATGGAGCAGTTCACTGCAGAAACTTTGCACCGCTTTACGATATTGATGAAGAAGCTGCTACTGGAACCTCCAACGGAGCATTGACCTACTATCTCTATAAGAACGGCTTGCTTCCGCAGGGAAATCAGGTCCGATTTATACAGGGAGAAGCCATGAATCGACCATCGGTCATTACCGGAATCCTGAACGTAAAAAACGGGGAAACAAAGGTACAGGTTGGCGGAAGCGCTGTTATTTTAGCCAGTGGTGAAATCAATTTACAGTGAGGTTTTAGAAGTGCTCAAAGAAGGACAAAAAGTAATAAAAACGAGACACGAAGTTTTTATCGACTGGACACCTGATAAAGATGGGGCCATTCCCATATATCAGCAGATTATTAATTATATTAGCAAAAATGTTTCTTCCGGCAACTGGACCATCGGCAGTAAGCTGCCTTCCCAGCGGGTTTTGGCTGAGCGCTTTGGCGTGAACAGAAGTACTGTGATCAGAGCGATTGAAGAGCTGTGCTCGTACGGAATATTGACCGGAACATCGGGAAAAGGAACAATCGTAACAAGCAATACGTGGTCGCTTCTAATTTCTACCGCTCCTCCTGACTGGGGAAATTACTTGAAGGCAGGTACCTTTCAGGAAAATATGCCCACTATACAGACGATCAATAAGCTGGAATTTAATAAAGGGATTATTCGGCTCGGCACAGGAGAATTATCGCCCAGACTGTTTCCGAAAGAGATGATGAAAGAGGTTTTTCTGCGTCTTTCCGAACGGATTCCATCACTGAACTATCTGGAACCTCTAGGTTTGCCTGAATTGCGTCAGGCCGTATCGAAAAGATTGAAAAAGCGCGGAATCAACGCCGATCCGTCCTGTATTTTGATCACGTCGGGCTCCCTGCAGGCCTTACAGCTGATTTCCGTATGTATTTTGAAACCGGGCTCTGTAGTCTATACGGAGGCGCCTTCTTACCTGAAATCACTTCAGGTATTTCCGTCTGCCGGAATGAAGCTCTCAGGCGTCCCA
This sequence comes from Anaerovoracaceae bacterium, assembly GCA_963676445.1. Lineage (GTDB taxonomy): Bacteria > Bacillota > Clostridia > Peptostreptococcales > Anaerovoracaceae > Anoxybacterium. The sequence goes on along the minus strand of OY781100.1, from coordinate 3,267,049 downwards.
ATGGACCGCGAAGGTATTCTTTACTGGAATATCAAGGGAGAAAGCAGAAGAACGGGAGATTCACTCCTCTATACCATACCCACCTTTCACAATCCGACCGGAACGTTGATGTCGAAGACAAGAAGGCTGGAGCTTTTCCGTTTCTGTGCAAGCAACCGTCTTCCGATTATCGAGGATGATGCCTACGGTGATCTCTGGCTTGAGGAGGAACCGCCAAGGCCGCTGAAAACAATGGATCAAAACGGTATGATTTTGTATCTTGGCACTATTTCAAAAACACTGGCTCCGGGACTTCGTATCGGCTGGCTCGTCGGCCCCGAATCGGTGGTAGAGCGCCTTGGGGACGTGAAAATGCAGGTGGATTACGGAGCAAGTTCCATTTCACAATGGGCATTGACCGAATTGTTATCGGATGAAATGTACGATGAGTATTTATCAGGCCTTAGACTGGAATTATGTAAGCGCAGGGACTTGTGCCTGCACCTTCTGGATCAATATATGAAAGATCTTGCTCAGTGGGAAACTCCAAAAGGGAGCTTCTATATCTGGCTCCGTCTCAATGAAAAAATACCGGTTGATCGATTGTTTCAGCTAATGCTCAAAGAGCAAATTTTAATTAACCCCGGAAACGTATATGATTTCGGAAGAAATCAGGCGATTCGCCTTTCCTATGCTTACGCTGAACCGGAGGATCTTGAAACCGGAATGAAAAAGCTTGCTACTGCGATAAAAGAATTAACTTAGAATTTTTTAAGTGGTGCTCCGCACTTCGGGCAGAAATTAACTTCGAGTTTGATGCTCCTCAGCGTTACCTTTTCTTTTGGCCGATAGGCACATAGAATTGAACTCACCGATTTTTCCTCATCAAAACCTACAAAAACCTGATCCGGACGGGTAAACTGCTCGTTGATACATTCACATTCAAATTGTTTCATTTCTCTCCTCCCTTTCGCATTGATTCTTATTTATTCCATCAAGATATTATTATGCCCGGAGGAAACTGTCCGTATACTTTACGTAGATTTTACTTTCTTTTAACCGCCATATACTGGATGAACCGACTAAAGCAGTATAGAGTTCGGTTAGAAGGGAGGTGTACTTATGGGACACAGATATTCGTCGGAAATCCTGTTCGCTGTGACGACATCGATTTCCATTATTATGATCGTCGGTTGGATGATTTATTTACGTTAGGATTTAAGAGATGACAAAATTGATAACAAACAGCGCGCGAGTCCAAAAGACGCGCGCGTCTTTTTATCTTCTTCTTACAAGAAAAAATACGCCAAGTCCAATCAGAATAGCCGCCAGAAAAAAATCCTTTGGTATCCAAGGTACGAATTCTTTTATAAGGACGGATGCCCCAAAGATGATTAGTATGATTCCGATGATCACACCGGAATTACGGCCCCTGTTTGTCTGTTCATAATCGTTTTCTTCGTACCTTGTGTATTCATCACCTGCCATATTTCCGATTGGTTTTTCCGGAATAATGATTGCAGCTATAATGTAAGCAATCAAACCAGCGCCTCCCATTAACACAAATACGACCCACAGCAGTCTGATGATAACGGAGTCAACTGCAAAATATTCTCCAATTCCGCCGCATACGCCAGCGAGCACTTTATCTCTTGATGATTTGTACAACTTTCTTTCCATCTTTTCTGACCTCACATTTATATATTTCATAGTAGCTTCAAGTTTATTTCCGAGTCGTGAGCGAAACGACCATGTTTCATTCTCTCACATTTTTATTATATTTTATTTTTACCGTGCAGACAATGACAGCAGACTTAAAATAAAATTAGAAATTCATTAAAAACCAATCTTATAAAGACTGAGCTGCTGCACCGGTTCTGCTTTACAATGTTTTTACAATACATTAACCGTAATTTAACCATATCAAGATAGCTGTATGACATCAATTTCATCTATATTAAAGGATAGGAGGTGTTTTTATGAATTTACTATCATTATTTCTTCATCCGTCAGCAGCCTGGTTGTTATGGATCATCAGTTTTATATTGATCCTATATGCCGGTTATTACTTCGTCTTATCCCTTTTTGCATTCAAGCCCTATCGACCTGCCGTCAGCTCTGCACCAACGCATCGATTCGCCCTTGTTATCGCAGCAAGAAACGAAGCCCTTGTTATCGCGGATTTAATTCTCAGCCTGAAGCAGCAGAATTATCCAGCTTCCCTTTATGAAATTTTTGTCATCCCCAACCACTGTACAGACGACACGGAAGCAATCGCCCGTAGAGAGGGAGCTTCTATCCTGCATTGCAGTGCTGACGTTAAATCCAAGGGAGAAGTACTCTCCCAGGCGTTCCAATATTTTATGTCATCTCAAGATCAATTTGACGCCTACTGCGTCTTTGATGCTGATAATCTCGTCAGTCCTGATTTTCTGAAAGAAATGAATGATCTGCTCTGTTCGGGCGTGCAAGCCGCGCAGGGGCGAAGAGAAAGTAAAAACCCATCTGACTCTGTCATAACCTCCTGCTATACAATTTATTATAATAATCTCAATCGCTTTTACAATCACGCCCGCAATGCGGTTGGTCTCTCTTCTGTCGTAAACGGAACAGGATTTATGTTCCATCATAACGTAATACGAAAACTAGGGGGCTGGAATACTGTGACATTAACTGAAGACCTTGAGTTTACAGCCCTTTGTTGTTTAAACGGAATCAAAATACACTGGGCTCCGCGAGCAGTTTTCTTTGATGAACAACCCCTGACCTTCCTGCAATCCTGGCATCAAAGAAAGAGATGGTCCTCTGGTATGCAGGAATGCCTTTCAAAATATTGGAAAGCACTTTTGAGTGACGCCTTAAAAAATAAAAACCCGAATAGTTCAGACATTCTACTGATGTTTCTTGCGACACACATCCAGGTAATTGGCTTCTTTTCCTTTCTTCTGACGCTTTCTTTAACCGCAATGCACATCAGCTACAACCTTTTTCCCCAGACAGATCTTGCATTCCGTCTTCTTGTCTCCTTTGATACTTCCTACTTTTCAACTGTAATCATCGCTGTTGCAGCTCTTCTGCTTGAAAGAAAGAATCCTCTGAAGCATATGCGTGGTATCTTATTCACCTGGCTCTTTCTTGCCAGCTGGATTCCGATTAACTGTCTGTGCCTTGTACGGAAAACGGTCCACTGGCGCCAGATCGATCATGTAAAGAGTATTTCGCTAAAAGATATTCTCTCACTGCAGGCGGATTAGTTACGAATTGCGCTTCATTATAAATGTCAGATGCCTGCCGCTTTTTTTATCCTGACGGTAGGAAAAGCCCTCATCGCTCAAATAGGTACAGGTTCTGTCAACCCATATCCGCTCTGGTTCGATACCGTGCAGTTCACACTGCTTTCTAACGATCATTTGATTATCGATGAGGTATTTTCCTTTCTTCTCATCCCAATCGATATATTCACTGCCATACCCGAGGACCTGGTACTTCTTGTAAACGTCCTCATCCACTTCGAATTTTTCTTTGCTTAGCGCCGATCCGATGTATACTTTAAAGTCCGTCGGGCTGCAATACTCATATTGAAACAGATGCTTCAGTAGCCTCGGTGTAATTTCTTTTACCGTGCCCTGCCAGCCGGAATGAGCAATCCCGATGAGTCCGGTCTTTTCATCAATCAATGCCACCGGCACACAGTCAGCCGTGAAGCAGCAAAGCAGCAGATTATCTTCGCGCGTATAAAGAGCGTCCGTGTCGGCAATAGCATTCTTTATTTCAATGGAGCCCCGTCCCCGGTCTCCCGTTGTAACCTTATAAAAATTATTACTATGCGTTTGCTGCGCACATACAAAATCGCCGACTTCACAACGCAGCTGATTTGCAAGCTCAACGCGGTTATTCAGAATGTCATGTTTATTCCTGCACACGTGAAGGGCCATATTGCTGCATTCCGGATCGGAGTTGTCCCTGAGCGTCATTCCAGTCGTATAATTGTCGTTATTTAACCAAAATCTAACCTTCATGAATGTCCCCCCAGTACATGTTCAATAAAAAGGTGTGCGATTTCCGGGTCGAACTGAGTCCCTGCGTTTTTCCGTATTTCCTGGTAGGCTTCTTCCTCATTCATCGCCCGCCGGTACGGTCGTTCGCTGGTCATTGCATCATAGCTGTCCGCCACCGTTACAATTCGAGAAAGCTTGGGAATATCATTTCCGCTGAGTCCTTTCGGATAGCCCTTGCCGTCCCATCTTTCATGATGTGCCAGAACACATTCGGCCAGATCCAGCATCTCCTGTGAAGAACTCAGGATTCGATATCCGATATCCGGATGCCGCCTAATTTCATTCAATTCCAGATCGGACAATTTTCCAGGTTTATTCAGAATGCCCTCTCTGATGGCAATTTTTCCGATATCATGCAGTAAACCCACCACCTTAAGCTTATGAACATCGATTTCCGAAAGCCCCATGGCAATGCCGATTTTTTGGCATAAACTGCTTACTCGCTTCGAATGCTGCTCTTCTCTCGTATTTTTTTCATGAAGAGTGTTGATAATCGTATCGATAATGTTTCCCCTCAGGCTTTTATTCTCTACAATTTTGTGCTTATACATGTAATCTTCAGCCCTTTTTAATACCTTCATGATATCTTCCTCTTCAGAGGTCTTCGTTTCCCATCCGAAGGAGATACTGATATTGACTGAGTTCACATATTCATTGGAGTACGCTTCTTTAATACTTTTTATGATTCGCTCCGCTCCTTCAGAATCGGTTTTCGGAAGAAGGATCACAAATTCATCTCCTCCCCATCTTGCTACCAGATCCACATCTCTGCAGGATTTTTTAATCGCAGCGGCGGCCTTCCGCAGCAGCTCATCGCCTTTATCATGTCCAAAAGCATCGTTCACAATCTTTAATCCATTGACATCACCAAGAATAATAGAAATAGGAAGATTGCTTTCACAATCCAGCTGTTTCATTTCCTGTTCATAAAAGCTTCTGTTATAGATGCCCGTCAGTCTGTCGTAAAAGTTCAGGAAGAATACTTCACTTTCGATCTTTTTTCTTTCCGTAATGTCTCTAAGCGAAATCATATAGCAGTCGGTTTTCCCTGAAATAATGTGAGCCACCTTTATCATTTGAGCAGAGAACCAAAACTCCTTGTCATTCATATAGTACGGAAAAACAGCAACATGTACCGTATCATCGCGTTTAAGGCTCTGGATTGCTTTCTCCAAAAGTCGGCATTGTTCATAGGGCAAAACGTCATAATAATAATTTCCGATAAATTCTTCAGGGAAAAGGCCACATTCGTGAGAGATCGGCCTGTTCCATTCCAAAAACACACCCGAATGATCCATCAGGATGACTTGATCTTCCATCGAGTTGAATAGTCGGTTTAATTTGTTGTTTGCGTTGATATACCTCAGCTTTGATACACTGCTTTCCACCAGATGCATTGCAAAGGCTCTATAGTATTCAAGAATCGCTTCAATTGTCTTCTTTGAAAAGCGTGGAACCTTTTTTAAGGCTTCAAGGTATTCATTTTTATCAAATCCGAATTCTTCTGCCTGCTTTCTATATAAATCAATCTTTAGATTGTCTTCTTCGTAAAAAAACGGCCCGGCGAACAAGGTCGCAATATGCTCCTTCTCTATGATAATCGGCACTGCCGCATCCCACATATGGTTCAGACATTTATATGCGATATAATCATCATATCCTATATGCATTTTAATGCATTGATCACTGATTCTGCATCGTTTTGATGTTTCCGGATGAACTCTGTGAAACTTGGCACAGATCTCTGGACATCCTACTGATACAAAAACATTTTCTTCCGTATCCAGTAAACTGATGGGGAGTCCTATCACCTTATTTATGCTTTCAAACATCGTGTGCATTACTTCTAAATTAAAAAGTTCTGCCAGATTACATTTGCTCATTCACTTATTTCCTTACTTTGATTTATGCTGCATTTTTATTTATTATATCATGAACGCTACGCGTTCATGATATAATCCGCCATCTGCGTTTTCGGCAAAAAAAAACATCCGTTGTCTTTTGCCAAAATTCTCGCAGGGCACTTAATCCGTATAATAATCGCGATTTCAAGTGCTGCTGCGATTATTATATCATACGTGCAAGCCGCTGCTCCGGCTTGCCTCACACCGATACAATAAATGCATTCGGGACAAAATCTATTGATTTTGTTTCAGTAACCGCATTTATTATATCATAACAAAAGCAATCAAGATGATTCAATGATCGCTTCCTTGCAGCAACGCTACATTTAAATCACCGCGATCATTATATCATAGCAATCCGACACTTGTCTGATAGTATTTTCACAATATTTAAAAAAGTGCGCAGTAGAAGTACGCTTGTTCCGCGGTAAATCCTTCATTTTTATATTGAAAAGCTTGTCCTTCCAAGGTATGATTAACTTGATGAAATCAAATCCATTAAGAAATGTTTGAAATAGGGGGAACTATGAGCAGTAACAATCTCGGTAAACAGAAAAAAATCGCACTGATCGCCCATGATCACAGAAAGAAAGACATGGTTGAATGGGCATTGAAGAATAAAGAGCTTTTAGGGCGTCACTTTCTTTGCGGTACGGGAACGACGGCGACTTTAATATCAGAAGAAACAGGGCTTCCGGTTCAGCCCTATAAAAGCGGCCCTTTAGGCGGCGACCAGCAGATCGGAGCACTGATCGCGGAGGGCAAGGTAGATTTTATGATTTTCTTTTGGGACCCACTGACTTCTCAGCCTCACGACCCCGACGTCAAAGCACTCCTTCGAATCGCTGTGCTTTATGACATTCCAGTAGCAATGAACCGTTCCACGGCCGACTACCTGCTTACGTCACCTTACATGAGAGAGGAGCATGAACGTCATATCATAACTTATCATAATCACGTTGCACTTTAAGTAACTGCGCCCAGCCATGGGCGCGTATTTTTTACAGCCCCTGATGCCGTGACATTTACAGAAGGCTATCGCCTTGACCGTATTTCATAATACGCAAAAAGGATAACACCAATAATAAAAGCTATAAACATCCCACCGACAAACCAGTCAACCATGTTGATCGCCATACTACCATCCTCCTTGATCTTCACCTCAGCCAACATTTGATCGCACGATGTCAATCAATAATCTCATTACTATTGTATGAAATTTTTTTATCCTTCGTTCCAGTTTCTTAATAAATCACCCTTCTTCCAGCAACATGAAAAAGCAATAGCACAAAAAGACTGAGTCCTAAACGATACAGAACTCAGTCCCCAAAATGGTCTTTTACTGTTATTTATTTTACTCTTGGTTTTCAACCATGAAGTCTTTATTGTACTTATGTTCGTTAACCAGGCCAATCAAGATCATATTTACAGCAATGACGCAGATGAATACCACATAGGCACCTCTGAGACTTCCCGTCACAGCTATGGATATGCCGCTGAGCGCAAAGTTCATGGAGGTGATAATTCCCTGTACCGGGAAAATTACACTGTTCACCTTTTCAAAGCCATGACGCCCAAAAATTGCGGTCGGAAGCGATGTGGTGAAGTTTGCAGAGCCTCCGATAGCCATACCTATCATAAATACGGAAATATAGATTCCGGCTCTTGTTTCCGTGATATTGCTTGCCAATGCAAACATATACCAGATACCGAAGGAGAACATTGCCTTTTTCGTTCCCCATTTCTGGTCAATCACGCCGAACAGCCATGAGCCGAATACTCCGATCGCAGCCAGCACCGTCATAATAGAAATGGCTTGAACCTGAGTAAACCCAAGCTGCATATTTCTAACCACAAGCTGTGTCATTACGCCAACAGTTACAAGCTGATAGATTCCCGTGGATACAGCCGCAAGCCAGAACTCCCTTTTAGAGAGAAGCTTTCCTGTGGTCCATCCGCCAGTAGCGTCTTCTTCGTGTCCGACATAATACTCATTCTTGTAAACTTCCTCCGAAACATTATCAGGAAGCTCCTTCTTTTCCTGTGGGGTGTTTTTGATCAGCAAAAGTCCCAGTACTCCAAGGATAATAACCAGGATGGACGGAACCATGACCCCTTTCTGAAGCCCCAGAGTCCCAACCAGAAATGCGATGAGCGGTACATAGAAAGCAGAGGCCAGGTTATGTCCCATGGTTGTATAGCCCATTACAATTCCCTTCTTTTTAGGAAACCACTTTGCAACGAGGGTACCGCCTGCAATATAGCCGCCAGACATTACTGAACCGGTGATGACGCAGAGACAAATTGCGTAAGTCATCAGAGAGTTTGACAAGCCAAGACCAATGTAGAATGCTCCGGCCAGAAACAGACAGATCGCAGAAGTTTTTTTTGCTCCGATCCTGATATTTATCTGACCAAAGATAAGAAAGAATATAAATCCAACTAAGCCGGCAACTGTCCCCATGCTGAGGACGAGAGAATAATCGATTCCGGTTTTCTCTGCAAAAGCAGGTGCTGTAATGTTGGAGCCGTCGTTTACCATTCCCACATAAAACCAGAACATCGCTGCACAATAAATAATGACTCCCCAACCGCTTCTGCTGAATCCGCCAATAATGCTTTTCTTTTGACTGTTCGCCATAAATAATTCCTCCATTAGTATTCTTAGAATAAACGTTATAAAACCTTAAACCAAAACGCTAACCTTTGATATGATTCATCACGAAGTGTTGCTCTGTCTGCAAGTACTGCAGAGGCAACAGATTATTCTCTCCTTCCTTTTATACTATGAAAAATCGATCATTGGCATTTGGTTTGGCCATTATCCAAAATATTAAATACCAGTTTTCTTATCAAATACGATGATCTCTGATTATCATTTCAAATTTCTAACGGTTTTTTCTCCGGGAGAATATTGTCGAGAATCATTGCAAGAATGATTCCGTCAACCAAACCGTTGGGCAAAATATAGGCCAATATACTAGGTAGATTCTGGAATGCTGCCGGATAAAACATGATTCCGATACCGGCGATCAGCGGAATGCCGATGACAAAGCTTTCCCGGTTTGTTATTGGTATCTTCTGTAGTTCTCTCATTCCCTGTCCCAGTATCATGGAAAAAAATACGATGAGTGCGCCACAGCCAACGGAGACTGGAATCGAAGCGAAAAACAGTCCCAAAGGCTTGATCAGCCCCATGACTATCATGGCCGTACCTGCAATCAGGAACGGGGTTCTTGCGGCGACCCTAGTCATTGCAAGAAAACCTGTCGAAGAGATGTAGGGCATGAAAGCAATCGTTGGAAATATTCCAGCAAGTACAGTCGAAAACCCATCGATAAAAAATGCCCGGTTCCATCTCTTTTTCGTCATTTCAACTTTCAGCATATCCGCCATACTGTTGATGCTTGTATAGGTCATAGATAAAAGCAGCAGCGCCGCCAGAATACAGGTTGCTGTGATGCCGGGATTCAGGGTTGGCTTGCCCCATGCAAAAACCTGTGGCAGTGAAAAAAAGCTGCTTTCCGAAAAGTCCATCATACCGGCAATGCCAAGGATGCTTGCCAGAATCCATCCGCTGATAATCCCAATTAATATCGAAATACTCTGCAGGAATCCCTTTGCAAATAGATTGATTGTCAGTATAACAATTACAATAAAGAAAAAGACTGCCATCGCTTTGAAATCTACTGCCTGGTCTTTCGTCATTACGCCGAGCATCCCCTTGATGATGCTTGGACTGAACTGAAGAACCATAAGGAAAATCAGTACACTGTTCACTGACGGAGTAAACAGTTTGGTGAGGTAAGGGATAAGACCTGCTGCTGCGATCATCATTACAACAACTCCCGCGATTAAAACACCGCCCTCGAGATCGGTACGGAGAGAAGGCAGATCTTTTCCCAGTGCGGGAGCCAGGCCTGCCATCAATGTCAAAATCCCGGTCCATAATCCGGCGGGGGCTTCAATAATAGGAAAGCCGTGACCAAATTTGACCTGAAGAATCGACAAAACTCCACTGACGAAAAATGTTCTTTGAAGTACATCTGCAACTTCGCTCTGATTTAACCCCAAAAGAGGCGCAACCACAATTGGAATCGCTACTGCAGAAATTGCTATATAAATTACATGCTGCACCGCGTATATAATATTTTTTTGTATTGGTAATTTATCTTCAAGTTTATAAAGCACTTATGTTCTCCTTCAAGCTGCGGCAGATGATCTTCTTGGTTTAAGAGCTTAGCTGCTAATCAGCTCTGCTTCAGAGTTTGACTGATGATCAGCTCTGCTTCCGTCGCTGCCTGAACATCTTCAACGGTATATCCCTCATTGATTTCTGTCAAAAGGATTCCTTCACGTGTAATCTCCATAACCCCCATCTCCGTGATGATCATGTCGACCACGCCAACCGCCGTATAGGGCAGTCTGCACTCCTTCAGGATCTTGTGCGCACCCTTCTGAGTATGCTGCATGGCTATAATTACCTTCTTTGCACCTACCACCAGGTCCATAGCTCCACCCATTCCCGGAACCATTTTTCCGGGTACGATCCAGTTGGCCAGATTTCCATGCTGGTCCACTTCCAGCGCGCCCAGAATCGTTGCATCTACATGCCCTCCTCTGATAATTCCAAAAGAGGTGGCGCTGTCAAAGAACATGGCTCCTGGATTGACGGTCACATATTGGGCTCCTGCGTTGACGATATCTACGTCTTCCCGTCCCTTCTCTGCCGCGGCTCCCATTCCCATAATTCCGTTTTCTGACTGGAGAATGATGCTCACGCCCTCAGGCAGAAAGTTTGCCACCATAGTAGGAAGTCCGATTCCCAAATTTACAACGTCGCCGTCCTTCAGCTCTTTCGCCACTCTGGCGGCTATGATTTCCTTTATATCTGCCAAGGTTGCTCACCTCCTACGACCGCATCCACGAAGATGCCTGATGTCACTATATTGTTTGCATCGATCTGACCGGTTTCTACGATTTCACATGCGCCTACTATTACATAGCTTGCCGCTGTCGCCATCATAGGGTTGAAGGTTCTTGTTGTTCCATTATATGTTGTATTGCCGAACTGGTCTGTGACCGAACCTCTGATCAGCGCAAAATCAGCCTTCAGCGGTGTTTCAAGCAAATAATCCCTTCCATCCACATTGATGACCTGTTTGCCTTCGGCTACGATGGTTCCCACTCCTGTCGGAGTAAGGAACCCTCCAAGGCCAGCTCCGCCCGCGCGAATCCGCTCTGCCAAGGTCCCCTGAGGCACTAAGATGCACTCCAGTTTGTCGTCCTCAACTTCTGTATTCATTCTCTGGGCCACCTCCGGATTGAGTCCGACATGAGATGCGATGAGGGTCTTGATCTGACCATTGGAAAGAAGTTTTCCAACACCTCTTCCCGGCACGCCCGCATCATTGCAAATGATAGTCAGGTTCTTTACTCCTTTTTCTACCAGGGCATCAATAAGGATTTCCGGCGTTCCGCAGGCCATAAACCCTCCTACCATCACGGTGGCTCCGTCTTCTATCTCAGAAACAGCTTCAAACGCTGTCATTATTTTTGATTTCATATTATTGAACCTTTCCTGCAAGGTTTTGATTGAAAAAGTCCGCGGCATCTTTAAAACAAATGCCGCGGCACTTATTTGCTCAATCTACTTCTTCATATTTTAAATCGTCCGGGATACGTGCCCCCTCAGTAATGTATTCTCCCATTACGCCACAGTCAGGACAAAATCCAAATTCATTCCCATACTGAGCGATAAGGTCAGCTCCATACTTGAACAGTTTGCTGCATTCCGGGCAACGATAATACAGGTATAATGTGCCCCAAGTCATAAGCACCGATCCCCTTTGCTGACATTGCTATTTTTTCGCCGGAAGTCCCAGAATCTCACGTGCTTCCGCAGGAGTTGCAACTTCACAGGTAAATTCTTCAATTACTCTCTTCGCGCGGTCTACAAACTGCATATTGCTTTCCGCAAGAACACCTTTCCTATACAGCACGTTGTCTTCCATACCAACACGGATGTTTCCGCCCATAGCGATCGCTGCATACATAATTTCCATTGCTCCCTGGCCCACACCGAACGCACTCCATGTAGAACCAGGCGCCACTTCATCCATCGTATCCTTCATAAATACCAGATTCTTGGTTGTTGCTGCGATTCCTCCTGCACAACCCATGCAAAACTGAAAATGAGCAGGAGTCTTCAATACGCCTTTTTTGATATAATATGCTGCATTGTAAATCATTCCCGGATCAAATACTTCGATTTCAGGCTTTACATTGACTTCCTGCATCAAGGTGCCAACCTTCTCGAGAAAAGCAGGATTATTCTCAAAGATCGTCGTGTGAAGCCAATTCATGGTACCGCAATCATAAGATGCCATATCAGGCTTTAGCTCATAAAATGGCTTGATTCGATCCTCTTCCTTCAATCCAACTCCGCCAGACGTAGTCAGATTAATAATGATGTCACAGTCCTCGTGTGCTCGAATCAGTTCAACCGTCTTCTTAAATTTTGGAAATTCCATTGCAGCACGGCCTTCATCATTACGACAGTGAATATGAGCGACGGCTGCGCCGGCTTTCCAGCAGTTATAAACTTCTTCTGCAATTTCTTCCGGTTCAATGGGAACGTTTGGCGTATTCTCTTTCGTCGGCCATGCACCGGTGGTTGCAATCGTTATAATTCTTTTATTTTTAAGTGCTTTATCCATTTAATACACTCCTTAATACTTCTTCAAGGGGGCGAATGCAATATGCGGCCGCCCCTTACTGATCTTTTTTAATGTTTCAGGTTTAGATTGATCCGTAGGTATAGGTTCTGTCTGGTACGTCGTTAATATCCTCTTCATCAATTTCCGCAACGCAGCGAACCATTGCACCGTCTCCCATGAACCATCTGATTGGGAAGCAGAAGAATCTGAAGCGCTTTCCTGAAACTTTATCCAGGTCTCCGCCAAGGTTTTCTACACCTACGATACCGTGTCCCAGCATCATTTTGTGGCAAGGCTCCCAGGTACCCCATTCTCCGATTGCTTCCAATTCGCCGAACTTTTTGTCATAGGCCTCCTGACCGTGGATTCTGATGTATTCTTCTTTATCGAACTCTGCGTAAGCTTCCTCACCGAATTGCTCTTTATATTCTGTGGTGATCGGTCTGCCGGAGCCTCCCATCAGGTTCATACGTGTTCCGCCGTTATTTCCCATAGCGGTGTGAAGCGGATGATCAAGGGCCTGCATATCCATAGCCACGCACTTTACCTTATTCTTAACAAACCATTTGCCCGCGTCCATTCCCGTTCCGCAGGAGTAGTGGTAATATTCCTTGGAATCGTCAAATTTACGGTGCATTCCGGTGTTCAGGCAAACAATCATACCTTCCAGCTCTTCCGGCTTGATATTTGCTTTCTTGCAGGCTGCATCAAGATGTACGTCGGTGATCAAGCCCCAAGGCTCAATGTCGATTTCCAGACAAATTGCTTCACCAGTGTAAGCGTCAACAGGCATTTCATGGGTGTAACGGGCTCTTTTTCCGTCGAATTCCTTTTCCATAACGTGGCGAGGTGCGTCACAGTGTGTTCCCGTGTGTTGCACGCAGTCGATTCTCTGAGTAAGTACACCGCCCTTGGCAAGGGTATGCATCGAATCGATTACCGGTTTTGCGAAATAAGGCCAGCGTGGAATATCAGCACTGAACGGATGCGTTAAATCGATCATAATTTTCTTTCCCATTTTTCTTTTCTCCTTTTCTCAAAAAACATTATTTCAGCATATAATTTTTTATCTGGAATGATTTATTTCAGGTCTTTTGTAACCTCGATCAGATACTCTCTCAGGCGTTTATTAGAGGCGGCAGCCTGTTCCGGCGTCCATGTCTGATATCCTTTTCCAGTCTTGAATCCGAGGTCTCCCTTTTCCACCAACTCCTGAAGAAGTTTGGAAGGCTCATGAGAATCCTCGAGATATTTTACAATATAGCTCTGAATGTTAAGGGACAGGTCAAGTCCGATCATGTCGGCATTTTCCAGTATCCCAAGGATCGGCCATCTCAATCCGGGGCCATAACGCAGTGCTTCATCAACAGTTGCAGGGTCCGCTATGCCATTTTCAACAATCGACAAGGCTTCTCTCCAGATCGCATGCTGCAATCTGTTTGCTATAAAGCCCGGAACATCTTTTACGCATTTTACCGGCTTTTTCCCGATCTTTTTCAAATAGTCATAAATGATATCCATGGTTTCATCGCTGGTTTCATCACCTTTTACAACTTCAACAAGTGGAATCAGATAAGGCGGGTTCCAGAAATGTGCTCCTACAAATCTGCTCTTATCTTTTACCTTGGATGCGATCTGTGTCACACTCATAACAGAAGTATTCGTAGCCAGAATGCAAGTCTTCTTACATAAAGGTTCTATCTCACAGAACAGATTTTGTTTCAGTTCCATATCCTCAAGCACACATTCGATCACAAGATCAGCGTCTTTCAGGGCTTTTTCCATGTCTGTAGTAAACAGAATACGGCTTAAGATTCCGCCGGCTTCCTTTTCTGTCATCGCTCCTTTTTCAATCAGCATATCCAGATTTGACCTGATTCCTGCCAAAGGTTCGCTTTTCATGCTTCTTGATCTCAAAGTCACATGGGTATTCTGATCTTTTGCAAATACCAAAGCCAGACCATTGCCCATTAATCCAGAGCCAAGTACGGTAACGTTTTTAATGCTCATGATATCCTCCGCTTAATTTGCCCAATATCCGCCTTCGACCGCTACGTTGGCACCTGTCATAAAGTCGCTTGCCGCTGAAGCAAGGAAAATGCAAGGTCCTATAAAGTCATCCGGTTCCCCAAGCCGCCCGACAGGCAGACGCTTTAGGAAGTTCTGATAAACAGCACTTTCCGGATCAAACATCCATTCTGTCAGGTCAGAACGGAATACCGTAGGATTGATGGTGTTAACGTTGATCTTATATTTTGCAGTCCATTCACATGCGAGAGACTGGGCCATCAGGTCGATCCCCGCTTTTGCTGTGCAGTACCCGGTGTAGCCGGCCATTCCCATCTTGGAACGTGCTGAGGAGACAAGGATTACCTTTCCTCCTTTGCCCTGCTTGATCATCTGCTCACCGACATATTTACAGAATAGCCATGTTCCCTGTACATCGGAGTCCATGATTTTCTTCCACTCGGAAAGCTCCTGCTCTACGATGGGCTGTGGGTGATTGTAACCGGCTGCAGTAAGCAGTACGTTGATCTCTCCGAATTTTTTTACTGCATCGTTAACGATATGGATGACATCTTCCTCTACTGCAGGATCTCCTATAGAATATCCACATTCGATGCCTTTCGCGGAAAGTTCTTCACAAAGCTTTTTGCACTTGTCATCACTTCGACCTGTTACGAAAACCTTCATTCCTGCAAGCCCGTAGCCGATGGCCACTGCTTTTCCCAACGCTCCTGTAGCGCCGGTCAGAATTGCAACCTTCCCTTTGACATCAAACAAATCGTTTACAAATTGTTTGTCAGCCATGATTCTATTTCTCCTTTCAATTCTTATTGGTCAATGAAATAAATTGATCTTAGTTATAGCTAATCACAACCAGAACGGTAGCAATCTGATTTGTATGATTGATCATTGATCTGCCTTCGTTTGGTTCAATAAAAATGGAATCGCCTTTTCTCAATACAAATTCCTCTGTTTTGGACTTAACGGTGATTTCTCCTTCTAATACAAAATAGACCTTTTCTGCTGGGGAATTATCCTCGTAAGCCCATTCTGCACCCCCTCCGGGCAGGAAATAAGACATTCCCATCCAGAACTGTTTTGTTCCTGTCACATCTGTTCCATGAAGCTTCATCGCTTTCATGTCGAAATGCAATGGAGCATTATATGGAGCAACATCCTTCAATTCAACTTTTTTCATTTTTTCACCTCCAAGCGATTTGTAGCTATATATTCGCAACTATCGTGCCAATCTGTAGATATCTAATTGCAATTAAAATAAATATACCCCAGACTGCGCATGATTATGCGATTCTGGGGTTTTTAAAAAAAAATCAAGGTAATCAGACAATGGCTTTTCAAGAGCACTTCGAACATCCAAATTGTTAAAAATATATTTTGTTCAATACGTTTTTGTATTATTTGTTTCGATTTTTGCAGAAAAAACTGTGATTTTAAGTTCATTTTTCAACATTAATACGATTTTGTATTGACACAATACGATATCGTATTACGATTAATTCTTTATCATTTCCTCTTCAATGGGATTCCCAGCGCCTGTGCTTTTCTCACAATGGTCGGCTGTGTTGTTTTCAACACTTCTGCAGCCGCATAGGAATTTCCGCATTCCTTCAGAACCCGTTCAAGAATTTCCTTTTCGTAATCCTGCACAGCTTGTTTCAACCCGATCCGGCTGATATCGAGCGTCTGCATTGCCGACGGCTTTTTCTCCCCCATATAGATAATACGCTCCACATCTTCTCTGTTGAGAACGCGATTAGAGGATATAATTACCATTCTCTCGACTATATTCTCAAGTTCACGCACGTTGCCTGGCCATTCGTATTCAGTCAGTGCTTCTATTGCCTGACCTGAAAATTCTTTGTTTTTTTCATAGAAGCGATTAAATTTTGCAATAAATCCTGCTGCAATCTCCGGGATGTCATTTCTCCGTTCCATAAGGGAAGGAAGTGCAATCGGGAAAACATTCAACCTGTAATAAAGATCCGCCCGAAAAAAGTTATTCTTTACCATCTCCTCCAAACTCTTGTTAGTGGAGGCAATGATTCTGGTATCAATTTTGATGCTTTCCGTGCCTCCAACCCGAGTCAGTTCCCGTTCCTGCAGAACCCTCAGGAGTTTCGTCTGCAATTTCAGCGGCATTTCACTGATTTCATCCAGAAGAATAGTTCCGTTATTGGCCGTTTCAAAAAGACCTTTTTTATCTTTCTTATCAGCACCGGTAAAAGCTCCTTTGACATATCCGAAAAGCTCTGATTCCAGAAGATTTTCCGGTATTGCAGAACAATTCACTTTTACATAAGGACCGGTTTTCCGTCTGCTCTGTTTAAAAATCTCTCTCGCCACAACTTCTTTTCCAGAACCGGTTTCCCCTGTAATAAGAACGGTGGCGTCTGTCTGTGCAACGTATTGGATTAACTCCTTCACGCGAAGAATGCTTGGATCGCTGCCAATAAAGCCGTTTTCCGTTCTCTCTCTCTTTAGCGACTTCAGTTCTTCCTTATACTGCCGCTTTTTCAGTTGAGCATTTTCCAGCTCTTCTTTCAGCCTAATCAATTCCGTCATGTTTCGCATTACCGTTATGACTTTTACCACCTCGTTATTCGAGTCAAAAAAAGGGATTCCTACAATTAACACCTTTTTATCATTGCGATAAATCGTCGATAGTGCGGAGATTTTTTGCTTTGTTTTCAGAACTTCCAGGGACACTGCTTCTGAAAAATACTTTTTTTCCAGCAGTTCCCGGATTGACTTGCCAACAATCTCTTCTTCGGTAATTTCAGTGATATCGGTATAACAATGATTGATGTTTGTTACAATGCCATTGGTATCAACGACACAGATTCCATCTGAAATTGCATCTCCTAGTATCAGCGCTGTCAATCTTTCCGTTCTTAAATAGTCCAGCTCCTCATTCAACTCTTCAAGTTCAAGTTTAAAAGCCAGATTTTCATCCTGCAGTTTTTTTATGATGTCCTTTTGTTCAACCATAGTTCGCCCCCGCGGTTTTTTTTTATTATAATACAAAACAGTAATGATTGCCAATCCAACGTCAGCTATACAAAAATCATCCATCGTATGCAACATTACCCTATACTTCAGCTTGACGTATACAGTGTATGGACTTATAATATTTTCGATTCTTTTTTATGTTCGCCGTTACTTTTACCGCTTTGGCTCTGGAGATTTATCAGCTTGTTACGAATCTCTCCGCCAGAGCAAGTGCCGTTCCATTTGCCGACGGATTGCAGCTTGTCTTTACGGTTCTGGTCCTTGGTCTGGGTATTTGCGTCAGCATTCAGGGCATTCGTTCACTGTTTACGCGCAAACCGGTTCAGGCGCTGAGCAAATAGGTTTGAGGCCCTATAAACTTTTGTTACTGAAAACGAGGCTGTCTCAAAATGATTTTAATCAATCATTTTGAGACAGCCTCGTCTTTTAATTTACATAATTATTTTAATAGTAGTACTAGCTGTCAATCTTTTACTCTGTTCTTAGGAACCAGAATTGCCGCAACATTATTTTCGCTGTCAAAATAAATTTTAAACGGCAGATCAGATGTTTCTGGCGATGAATCATTCTCTATGATATCTCCAATTTCTCTGGCAGCAAAATCGCTCCCTGATTCTTCAGGATCATCTCCCGTGTAAGTAAAGACTGCCACATCAGAGCTAATCGAGTACAATTTGTCTCCCGCGTTTAGCATCTTGATACTTTTGATTTCAATATCCTTTGAAGCAAATGTAGTGGTTTGGTCATCACTATCGATATTGGCAATTTCTTCGCTGTCGTTAAGGCCATATGCCACCAGCTGCCCGATTTCAATTTCTGCTTCAATGTCGTCAGCGAAAAATAAAGTACTCCTATTCCCATCCTTGTCCAGGAGTTTCGCCTTATCCATTTCAAAACCCGATGCCGCTTCAAATGCTATAACAACACCAAAGCGATCCGCTGCTACATAGGATGGAACTTCCACCTTCGTATATGGTCCTGTCAAAGGTTGTCCATGTGCTGCATATCGTACGTAATAAGTACCGGGGGACAAGTTTGTGACCTCAGTACTGTCTTCCGTAATTGAGGTGTAGTCCGTCGCAGACGAAAGCTTATACTCCATCGTATCATCGACGCCGGTAATTCTGCCGTCATTATTATCTGCCGATGTTGGTGCGATACCATGCAAACCAGTCGGTCTTGGTAAAACAATGAGCGTATTCGGAATAAGAATCGCCTCAACCTCTCCATCCTTTAGATAGATACTCGCCGGAGAAGTCGGCGTTTCATTGTATTTGATGTTGCTGATCAGGTCCGCAAAATACGTGCAGTCGGGATCATCCGGTGCAGAACCGTTATATGCGAAAACGACAGCGTTTTCTGCGATACTGTATACTGTACCTTCGAAAGTTAATTTCTCTGTGCTGGAAATGATATAATCATCGGGTTCAACTGAGATCGCGGCATTGGTGGAATCCATGATTCCAATTTCTCCGCTTCCATTAACTGTGTATGAAAGAATTTGACCTTCTGCTGCTTCTATATTCAGACCGTGTGTCAAGTATCGGGTTCTTGTTGTATTATCCGCCTGAAGTAGCTTCACTTTTGCATCATCGTAAACATTTGCCGCGGTATATGCCCTCACAAGAGCAAATTGTGTCCCCTGAGAATATCCGGGTAACGTGACCTTAATTTGGTTGCTTATATTTCCTGCCGCATCTTTTATTTTAAAGTATACGTCTTTTACACCGGCGCTCAAGGTTAAGCTTGCCGTCATCTCTCCTGCATTGCTAAGAGTCCCTGTTCCGGTCGTATCAACATAAGGTGTCGGTTCTCCGTAAGCAACCACTGCAGAATAATAATGACCTGCCTCATTTGATGTGAATTTAACAGTTGCCTGTGTATCGCTGATTCGAGTTACTGCTCCCTTTGTAATCGTCGGTGCGGTCGTATCTTCACTAGTGGAGCCACCGCCACCGCCGCCTCCACCGCCACCGCCTCCGCCGGTGCTTTCTTTAGTCGTTACTTTCCCTTTTCCTGTAATACTGTCCGGCTTTCCGGCACCGGAGAATGAGATATCAGATTCACTGTTGAGCGCTCCGATCTCTGCTTTATTATCCATGGAGACGCTGGTTTTGCCAGCTGTATCGGCTACGTTGATTTTCTTTACCTTCGCAGTGTTTTTCACTTCGATTTCTGTTTTAGGAGCGCTTGCGGTGATCGTTTCAACCATACCGGATATTTTAATTTCAGCACCTTCCGCACCTTCTTCAACATCAATATTATTGACGTCTGCATCCTTTGAAACAGCCAGCGACGCCTTCTCAGATACGGTTACGTTTTTTACCTTTCCCCGCACTTCAACCTCAGCGCCATCCAAAACGACAATATCTTCATAGTCGCCTTCCAGTATTACTTGCGTATTTGCATCCAGTTCGGCAACCGTAACTCCGTCTGAAACAACGCGTACGGCGCCACCGATGCGCTCTATCGTCACTCTTCCGTTGACCTGCGCGCCATTAATTAAATGAACTGAATTTTTACCGCCGCCTCTTACGTAAACTTCACCCGTTACTTTTGTATCGTCCAGCGTTACATTTCCGTCTCTGACGCCCTCGGCGACAATCAAGTCTCCGCCGATTTGGATACCTTTCAAAACGACGTCTTCGGCTTTTATAATTGCAACGCAATTTGCTCCGGAAATAGCTGGAGCAACGTTATCCGTATATGTACCCGGTACGTTATAATATCCTTTTACTGCATTATCAATCATTGTAATAGCCTGCGCTCTGGTTATATTTGCCGCAGGCTCGAAATTTCCATTTCCCATGCCTCCGATATAGTGGCTGGCTTCCATACCAAATACATGAGCCTTCGCCCAGGATGAGACACTGTTTGCATCATGGAATGCGCTCTTCTCAATCGCACCGTCGTCTGCTCCAAAGGCTCTTCCCATCATAACTGCCGCCTGCTCTCTTGTTATGTTGGCTTTCGGCGCTGCATGGCCGCGGCCGTCGCCATCGAGAATGCCCGCAGCTTTTGCCTTTAGAACGGCATCGGCATACCAGTCACCATTATTAATATCGGCAAACTCGTTTTGCGCTTTTACATGGTATCCCATAAGATTATCTAGGATTACCGCCATTTCCGCTCTTGTAATCGGATCATCCGGTCGAAATCCCCGGCTGTCTCCGGATACAACTCCCAGATTTACCCATTTCAAAATAGCCTCCGCGGCCCAATGTCCCTCTACATCCAACAGCTCTGTCTGATTTCCCTGATCCGGTTCTGTCGTATCCGCATATGATATAATTGGAAACAGGGTTAAAATCATGCTGATTGTCAATAGGATAGCAATTCTCTTTTGCGTCTTCATTCATCTTCCTCCATTAAATAGTAAAATACACTTATTTTCATATTAACCCAATTTTTTGATTATAACAAATAAATTTTCCCATATCTAGAAGAAAAACAATTCATTTTTGAATTCCTAAATCAGCGGCAAACGAAACGCCTTGAAACTTAACTCTTCAAGGCGCTTTAAATCATTATTTTAAATATGCATATTAAGTATTCCGATTTGTCTGTTTACATGCTACAGCCAGACCAGTTCCATCCGTTCATCGGGACAAATATCGCAACACAAACCGCAGCCTCTGCATTGGTCTGCTCTAACAGAAACCGCACCGAACGATTTTTCCAGCGCTTCATAAATACATGCTTCGACGCATTTTCGGCATTCCGGATCGCTGCAAACCCCTTTCACATGGGATATCTTGGGTTCCACCTGGATTTCATCGAATGATTTTATTTCGCCAAGCGCAGACCCTCTTATTTCCTCCAGGTTCTGAATTCCATTCTGCTCCATCCATGTTTCCAAGTCACGTCTCACTTTATCGATATGACCAAAGCCATTAATCATCAAAGCCGTTCCTAGCTGTACCACCGAAGCGCCGAGCATGAGATATTCCAAAACATGCTCATAGCTGTCGATGCCTCCGATTCCGCAAACCGGCAGTCTGGTGCTCTGTGAAATCGTTGCCACAGAAGCCAGCCCCAGTGGTCTGATGGGCGCTCCTGAATATCCTCCATAGGTAGGCAGATATGGTTTTCTTCTTTGGATATCCACACCCAGTATGCACCGAACGGTATCGATGGCGCTGATTGCGCTGCCTCCGGCTTTCTCAACAGCAGAGGCAACCTTTGACATGTTGGTTACATTTTGCGACAGCTTTACCATAACGGGAATATCGACACTGGATACAACCTTTCTTGTCATCTCGTAAATCTTTTCCGCGCTTGCTGCCATGACCTCCAGCCCTTCCCCCATTGGAGACGCCAATCCAAGTTCGATGGCATCCGCACCGATTTTCTCCATTTTGCCCGCAATATAGCTTATCTCAGAAGAGGTCTGCGCGCAAATACTGGCAATGACAATACCGTCATTGCTTTTTGCAATATCGATCTCCCTCTCCCATTCCTCCAGCAGAATATCACTGTACAGTCTGATGTTTTGCACTCCGCTGTTCCGATACGCTACTCTGGGCCTGACGTCAATATTTACTTCATTTACAATCGTCTCCGTTACGACGGCGCCGGCGCCAGCCTGCAGTGCCTTTTTAATCATGTCTCCATTTCTTGACCAGGGTCCGGCAGCAACAATGATCGGATTTTTCAATTTTAAGCCCATAAAGTCTAAGGCAAGTGTCATCGTTCCTTCCTCCTCGATAATCAGAAGATTTCTTTTACTCTATCCTTATGGCCGCAGGACTTCCTAACCTTCAGTTTTGATTGTATCAAGATTTCCTGAGGCTCAGAGTCGTCCTGTTCTTCCTCCATAACGTCGAACAGCAGCCTGGCGGCTACCAATCCCATACGGTACATCGGCTTGGATACGGTTGTAAGCTTCGGCTCCAGATATCCTGATATTTTCAAATTATCAAAACCTACAACTGCAATATCCTGAGGGATCTTAAGCCCTGACTGCTTCAGTTTCTCCATAGCTCCGATTGCCATAATATCAGATGATACGAAGACTGCTTCAGGGCGGTCTTTCAGATTCAGCAACTTGCTGGCAGCAAGGTATCCTCCTTCGATGCCGTTTTCCTCTTCGAAATAATGATCCTCAGGGCAATCAAGACCCTCTTCTTTCAGGGTTTTGCGAAAGCCTTCCAGTTTATCCGCATTTTCAATCTTTGGCCTGATTCCGCTTATCATTCCCAGTTTCTTATATCCGATCTCCAGCATGTGCCGTGTCGCTTCAGCAGCAGCGGCTCTATAGTCAGTATATACAAGGTTCTCACCTGTAAGCTCTTCATTTTTTCCAATAAGGACGACTGAAATATCCTGCTTTTTCATCTGAGCGAGATCGCTTTTTTTCAGATGGGTCGAGACCAGAATCAAGCCGTCAACCTTACGGGCGATAAAATTTTCTATATATCCTTTTTCTTTGTTCCGATCATCCTCCGTGGTGCAAAGCATAAGATTGTAGTTTTTCTGGCGGGCCACATCTTCTACGCCCTTGGCGATCTCCATATATCCCATATCTGTAATTTCAGGGATCAGCAGGGCAATCGCTCCCGTCCGGTTCAGCTTTAATCCTCTCGCCATCCAATTAGGCTTATAGTCTAAACTTTCCATTACGCTCAAAATATGCTCCCTCGTATCAGGAGCAACCGTGTCCGGATGATTCAGAACACGTGATATGGTGGCAACGGAAACCCCGGCTTTTTTTGCTACGGATTTAATATTCAAACGAGATTCCTCCTGTGTTGAACGAACTTTGTTTTAAGCAGTTTGCGGTGCATTTTTGCTGTACATGCAGCCCCTTGCAACTGAGGCTAGTATAACATAAAAGGCCTGGGAATAAAATAGGCGGGAAGGATTAGCTCCTTACCCGCCTTCAAAGAGGTGTTTTACTTTAGCTTGAAGTCGACCGTTTCTTTTCCTTCTTTGAGGTAAAGTGTTCTGACGGCCGGCGCAGTTTTACTGATGATCTTTCCCCTGCGAATGACATATAAGCATTCACTGTTCAGGCGGACCGCCTCAGCGTCATTTCTTGCATCAAGAATAACGATATCGGCCGGTTTTCCTACTTCCAGTCCGTATTGGTCCTCAATCTGCATCGTTCTTGCGGACCTTCCGGTGATCATATCCATCAACGTTGTGATTTGGTCGTGGCCGTTCATATGTGCTGTATGCGCCAGTAAATTCGCTGCAGCAATCATATTTCCCTTCCCCATGGAATACCATGGGTCAATGATGGAGTCGTGTCCGATGCAGACATTGACGCCTCTTTCCAGCAGCTCGTCAACCCTCGTGTGACCCCGCTTTCTCGGATAGCCGTCGGTGCGGTTTTGCAGCACGGAATTGTCAAAGGGATTGGTGATCATGTTCATATCAGCCTTCTTCAGGATTCCCAAAAGCTTAAAGGCATAGTCGTTGTTATAATTGTGCATGGCTGTTGTATGACTTGCCGCAGCTCTTCCCTGCCAGCATCGATTGATATTTTCTTTGGCCATAACCTCAATGAATCGAGAATGAGGATCTCCCGTTTCATCGATATGAATATCGATGAGCCTGTCAAACTCTTCCGCCAGACGGTATACCGTTTCAACATCCCGAACTCCGTCTTCTCTGGTATACTCAATATGAGGCGCCCCGCCGACAACGTCAGCCCCTATTTCCAGCGCTTTTCGAAGCAATGCTTCTCCGTCCGGCTTGGTATAGATTCCATCCTGGGGAAACGCCACCACTTGGATGTCAATCAGCTCCTTAACTTCTTCTCTCAGCTCAACCAAACTTTCCACCGTTATCAGTGTAGGGTCCGAACAATCCGTATGGGTCCTTACTCTCAGCACTCCGTTGGCTATGTACCATTTAACGACTTCCCTCGCATTGTCCTTCAATATTTCCTTTGTAAGAAAAGGCTTTCTTTCCCCCCAAATATCGATGGCCTCAAGAAGGGTTCCTGATTTGTTGGGTCTGCTCAAGTCTCCCGCAGACAGTACGGCATCAAGATGTACATGGGGATCGACAAAAGGAGGAAGGACAAGGTTTCCGCAGGCGTCAACCATCTCAATATTTTCCGCCTGTATCTCATCCGCTATCCTGCTGATCTTGCCGTTTTCCATCAAGATCCATCTCAAACCGTCCTGGCCCCGCAGCCTGGCATTTTTTATTAATAATGAATTCATGTTACATCCTCCGGTTAGAATTTAAACGTATTTTGCATCCTCAAGCACTTCGTGCATATCATCTACTTTCATTGATTTCAGCAGCATATTAGCAACAGGTACCGCAAGCGCTGCGATAATGATGCCCTGCAGTGAAGGAACGCCAACTTCGAAAACTCCTCCGAAATATGCGGCGCCGCAACCCACGAGATATGCGATCAGCGGTGCAATGCGAAGCTTTCTGAATTTGACATAATCCAGCATCGGAAGATTCTTTTTATATGTAAAGAAATAGTCTCCAATGATGACTCCGCCCAAAGGAGGAATAAACGTGCCGAACAGGTTGAGCAGCGGAATGAAATATGCTCCCACTCCTGCAACCGCAATCACAGTTGCGATGACAACACCCCCAATAACGAAAGGTGCTTTGTTTGATTTATTAAACATTTCTGAACCTGCAACACCAAAAGCATATGCGGTGGCATTGTTTGTCGTCCAAATATTCAGGGTCAGAATAATTAATGCCCAGAAGGTCAGACCCATTGTAATCATTAATTCAATCAGATCACCGGTCTGAAAAGCAAAGCCTCCGATCATCCCAGAAAATACCATAATTCCATTTCCGATGAGGAAGGAGAAAATCGCAGCAAAGAATGCAGTTTTCCCATCCTTAGCAAACCTCGCCCAATTAGCAGCCTGCGTACCTCCGGAAGCAAAAGTTCCAACGATTACTGTAATTGCTACCGTTAATGACATGGTGGTGGTGGGCTTCATCCCGAACAGATTTTCCATGCTTCCTACTTCCCTGAACGCCATCCAGGTAACGATCACTACAAGAGCAACCATCAGCGGCATCGCCACATAAGAAACAATCGCCATACTTCGGAACCCGTACAATGCTGTCGCTCCCATAATAACCGACCAGAAAATAATAAAGAAGACCTCCCAGCCGGGCAGTCCCAATCCTTTTGAGAAAAGAATGCCCATGTATTCGGCAGTGATTGCATACCAAAGGACTTGAGTTCCTCCTAAAATGATATCCGCCCACTTCGCACCCGCGCTTCCCAGTGTATAACGGGCAAGCAAAACAGATGTAAGTCCTGTTTTAGCGCCAATGGCACAAATAATTGCGACATAGAATCCGAGGATCGCACTGCCTGCAAGCAAGATCCAGATCAGCTCCGAAAAGGGGAAGGCTGCACCCAGCCTAGCTCCTGCGGCCATTGTAGGAGTAAAAAACGTGAACCCGATCAAAACGCCTGTTACGGCAAACAATCCGGTTCTTGCTTCCTTTGGCACATGACTGAGCGGATAGTCTTTTTCTTCGACAACCGCTTTTTTCGTCTTTTCCTTAGACATTATGATTCTCCTTTCAACCTATAAAATTCGTAACCAATTACAACCCTTTGTCATTGAAAATAAATAATTCCTTAAAGTATAATGTTTTAATTAATGTAATCGATTACATTAAAGTTATAATAACATGGAAAAGAGTTCCTTACAAGACTCTTTTCAAACTTTTCTGATAATATTTCAATCAGTAAATTACACACTGGTTTCTTTTATTATTTGGGAAACGTTAAGACTTGTATTTGAATAATTGAGGTCTTTTCAGAACGAAAAGTTCTCTTCTCCTCATTATAGAACGAAGATAGAAGGAGGGTCTCTTCACGATTTCTTGCGAAACATGGAGAGACCCTCCTTTAATTTAAGCCTTTGTAATATTCCTTGAAAAAATCCTTTAAGGAATTGACCAGCAGTGACAGCTTTATGTAATTTGTAATCTGTTCCTGAACGGTAACCAGCCTGCATTCAGATTCCTTCCTTACATTCAAGCTGTAGATTTCGTCTTTGGTCATCCCGTTTTCAATTTCCAGCTGACTCATGATATTCTTTCTGATTCGGTTAAGGCTTTCTTCCCCGTATTCAACGCAAAATTCACAAAACTTGATCAATTGATCCTTACTTTCAAAACCTGATGCGCTATGGTCGATGCCTGATTTTTGCGCATAATGACTTATGATTGAATCATTACCGCTTCGTACAAATCCCGATGCCAGTAGTGACAGCGTTTCACACCCCTGTACAAGATACTTCTGTTCAAGATCCGGATCATTCAACAGGTTCATCAGCCTGTTGGCTTCCAGGATGATCTTGTCCGGTGCGACAATACTTCTGCTGCAAACTCTGAGAAGGTCTTCCGTACCGCCGGGCGAAGAGTTTGTCGCTCTCATAAATATTATCCCCCCAATCCCCTGAAGAATCAGCCGAAAAGGTTTCTTACCCTTCCAACCAATGCTTTGAATACAGTATAGCATAGAGGACCCTTCCGTCAACGAAGCAACGACCGGGGAAATATCCAAAAAAACGACTGCATTTTTCATTTCGGCTACTTATTTTTTAGCGATTCATCATAAGAATGTACGCAAGCTCGGTTCGGTTGTTCGCCCCCGCCTTGCGGTAAATATTCTGGACATGTGTCTTTATGGTATTTTCGGACAGGCTCAAAGAGGCCGCCAGCTGAACATTATTTTTGCCCTGTATAATTCCGTCAATAATGTCCGCTTCCCTCTTTGTAAATTTAAATTTGTAATCCGTCAGTACCTGATCTCCCTCTTCAAATTCCAGTGCAATAAAAAACTGGCCAACCTTTTTTCCTTTGCCGCTTCGATAAAATACAATGTCTGCAATTAGATTCCCGCTGTCCGTTTTGAATACATCCGATCTCTGCAAGGTTCGAACGCTGCCTTTTATTTCAGGCATCATATCTTCACAGAGTTCTTTTATATGGTAAAGGACGCTGGACCCAAAAATTGTCGCAGCCTTCAGCATCTCCAGACCTGTTACATTACCTCCCGTGAGACTCAGCTCCTTATCGAGCACACAAAGGCCCTTTTTTGACATCATACCGTTGTCTGTCTCAAGGTATTTGATCGCCGTCACGGTGTGAATAACATGAAATACAGTAGAAATATGAGGCTGCAGCAGGCGCAGTGTAAACATATCCTCTTCGTCGAAGTCCGGTTTCTCCTTGCCCCTATGCAGATAGATTTCTCCCATGAACTGCCCTTTATAGATAATCCGGATGCAGGCCACATGAAAATCCTCCTGTGAATCAAGAAAGCTGCTTCTCGGTTCATCATCGATGGCGACAATGCCCCTTTTATAGTCAAGCGCCTTATATACCATCGCTTCTTTACCTGCTTCTTCTTTTTTCAGGTATTCGTCTCTTTCCAGAAAATGCTGTTTTGTAAAGTGCTGGTCCACATTTCCACCCGTATAGGGCTTAAAAAAGCTGCAGTCCCTGCTGATCCCGCAGAAAAACATACCACTGTCATAAGAAACCAGTTCATTCAATTGCAGAATAGCGAGCTTTAAAAACTCTGTAAATGAGAAACAGTCATAAGCGCTGTTTATCATTTGATTCAGCTTTAGAAGTTTTTGATTTTCCATTTGAACCCCCCATTATAGATGAATATGTCTCTTATTTTACAATACCTGTTTGGCAATGAAATCACCCAATCGGGTGATTCTTCATGTCAAAGCTGCCTTTTTTATATAAAAACGCCATCCATGTTGATTGTGCTCTTTGTTTCATTGCTGACCAGCGCCTGTTCAATGATTTTGATCGTATTTCTTGCCTGCTGTGGAGTGACGGCAGGTTTTGCTTCACCAATTAATGACTGGTAAACATTTTTGTAGTATTCCCGGTAATCTCCTCTTTCACTTTCGATGACTCCCCGCATATTCATTCCGCCGAATTCGATGGAGTAGCTTCCATACTGCGCTTCCGGTTCCTGTCCCCAATTCTTCTTGTTCAGAGGGGTGAGGCCGTTCACCAGATCCTCCTCCTGTACATCAATTCCATATTTTACGAAGGAGCCACAGTCCCCCAGGAGTATAAACCGGGGCGAAGGGAGTTTCACCAGCATGCCGGATTTCAAGGTAACCTTCATCTGTGAATAATGCAGGATGAGTTCAAAGTTATCTACGATCTTCGTACTTTCTCTTTGTCTCCTCAAATCGGCAGTAACCGCCTCGGGTAAACCGAACAAATTTACAGCCTGATCGATCAGATGGGGCCCCAAATCATACAGCATTCCGCCGCCGGGAGCATCCTCTTCCCTCCAGTTCTCGTTGGGCGAATTGCGGAACCGGTCGATACGGCTCTCAAATTCTACAAGGTTGCCAAGCAGACCGCTCTCGACCACTTTTTTCACCGTCAGAAAATCGCTGTCCCATCTTCTATTTTGATAAACTGTCAGCAGAACATCCTTTTGCTGTGCCGCTTCAATCAGTCTGTCGGCATCCTGTGATGTAATTGTAAACGGCTTGTCTACCACTACATTCTTATTTGCAGCAATCGCTTCCGACGCAAGGGAATAATGAAATTCATTCGGTGTCGCTACCACGACCAGATCAATCGTTTTATCATTGAAGATACTCGACAACTCAGCCGTAACAGCTGTCTTTGGATATCTTTCGTTGATCGACGATTCATTCTCCTTCTTTGTAGTATAAATCGTCTTCAGGTCAAATTCTTTCATGCTATTGATCATCGGTGCGTGAAAAGCACTGCCTGCCAATCCGTATCCTATAAGGGCAACATTGATTGCATTCATAATTTGAATCCTCCTTGTAAATTGAAACAAGACCTGCTTGTTTTGTATCAGTTCAGTAATTACTCCGGCCTCTTTGGTCTGTGTTGTCTTCTTCTGCTCCCCTTCTTCTGCTCTGTAACCGCGGAAACCTGCCGGGATGGGGGAAATGGATGATCTTCAACGACAGGGATTATTTTTCCAATAAGCCGTTCTATATCCATCAGCAGCGGCCGTTCTTCCTCATCACAAAAGGAGAGCGCTGCACCCCCCATTCCGGCTCTTCCCGTTCGGCCAATCCTGTGAACATAGGTTTCGGATACATTGGGTAAGTCATAATTAATCACATGAGACAGTTCGAGAATATCGATTCCTCTTGCTGCGATATCAGTCGCAACCAGTACCCTGGTCTTTCTTTTCTTAAAATTGTTTAAAGCTAGCTGCCGTGCGGTCTGAGATTTATTTCCGTGAATTGCCTGGCCTTGAATCCCTGCTTTTGCCAGATCTCTTATAATCTTATCCGCCCCGTGCTTCGTTCGGGAAAACACCAGCGCAGATGCGATAGATTTATCTTTTAAAAGATGGCGTAAGAGCTGCTTTTTATCCTTCTTATCAACAAGATAGACACTCTGATCTATCTTGTCCACGGTAGACGATACAGGTGTTACAGCTACACTGACCGGATCTGTTAAAAGCGAATTGACTAGTTTGGTAATTTCCATAGGCACCGTTGCCGAAAATAGCATATTCTGCCTTTTGCTTGGCAACTGGGCAATAATTTTCTTCACGTCGTGAACCATACCCATGTCGAGCATTCGGTCTGCTTCATCCAGTACAAAAAACTCCACATGGTTAAGGTTGACCTCATTTTGGTTCATCAGATCAATTAATCTGCCAGGAGTTGCAACCAGAATATCAATCCCCGCTTTTATTGCGTCTGTCTGCGGCTTTTGCCCTACTCCTCCATAGATTACAAAATTTTTAAGTTCCAAATACTTTCCGTAGTTTGAAAAATTCTCTCCAATTTGAATGGCTAATTCCCGCGTCGGAGTCAATACGAGCGCTTTTATCTTTCTCTGCGACCGCGGTGCTTTTTTTCCCAGTGCAAGTTTTTGCAATATGGGGATTGCAAAGGCAGCTGTCTTGCCGGTTCCTGTCTGTGCGCACCCGATCATATCTCTTCCTTCCAATAAAGGCGGAATCGCCTGTTTTTGTATCTCTGTCGGTTTTTTATACCCCTGTTCTTCCAATGATTTTTGTATGGCGGATATCAGTTTTAATTCTTCAAATAACATGTTTCTCCTTCTAATATATCAACGTATTTATTGATCATTATACCATGAAATACTTTGATCTACGCAGATATGCTTCAGAAAAAGAAAAACTCAGACTTAAAATCATACCGTCGGATTCTGCTTGTCGATATATATCGTTAAATTATCAAGTAGCGCCATCACTTCTGCTCTCGTTAAATATCCCTCATATCGAATTCGTTTGTCGGGATACCCCCTCATGATATCGCGTTCAAGCAAGGCATCCATTGGGCCAAGGCTCCAGGAAGGAATCCTGTCCCCATCTAAAAAATCTGCTGTAAGATGTTCCGTTTTCGATACCTTGAAATCCATCTTCTTTGCGATAATTACCGCGGCTTCCTGCCGCGTCACTTTTTTGCTCGCTCTGAAACAGCTGCCGTCCCGGCCTGCGATATATCCTGCTTTTACAGCAATTTGAATCTCTTTCTGATACCATGCGTCCTCCGGAACATCCGCAAAATGGATTTCTGCTAAGTCGGTCAGCTTAAAATATCGATTGATAATTGTTATGAACTCCGCTCGTGTGACCGCTCGGTCAGGCTGAAAAGAACCATCGCCGAATCCAGTGATAATTTCTTTCTGGGAGTAATTTCTTATCATATTTTCTGCCCAGTGTCCCTTGATATCGATCAATTCTTTTTTCCCATTTGAAGTTAAGATAAAATCTGCACTGATGGACTTCCAAAATTCCCCGGCAATTGTCTCATATCCTTCTTCGGTTGGGTGCATGCCACCGATGAGATAACTATTCAAATTCTTGTCCATTGCCTTCATCGTATCGACATATGTCGCACCAGTTTCTAATGCGACGCTAACGATCGTATCATTTAATTCCGCTATAATTGGTTTTAACTCCGGCAAGTTTGGAAAAGCGTTGAAGTACCCCATCAGGTAGATCCTCATTTCTGAATCCGGTTTGGTTTCAATAATCTTGTTCACAATCGACTTCAAATTGAGGTTGATTTCCGGTATTTTTTGATACACTGCATGCCTCAATGCCTTAAGGTTATCAGAAGATGGATCTGACTGGTAAGCTGAAAATTCACTCATTTCGGTTAGATCATTGATCCCGATATCCATAGTAATGATCTCGGCCTCAGATAGAATGTTGTGAATATCCGTAAGCTGCTTCAGGACATCTGCCGTCGTATAACCTGACATTCCTTTCTTATGGTAGCTTCCCATAATTCCCGATTCAGCAAGTTTCCCTTGAATGTAGTCGGTATATCCATACCCGGTCAGTTCTCCGTATGGTGTTTGTCCGGAGGAGTATGAGTCGCCCAATGCGACGTAATCGTAAGATGAAATACATACGGTTTGGTATGTTCGAAAGAATAGCAGCATCGTCAACGAGATAACAAAAGCTGCTGTCAGCAGCAAAATCATTGGCAATTTTAAAGTTTTATGCTTCAGCATGACGCAACACCTGCCAAACCACTCTGTTCACATAATCCGTATAAGAGAGAAGAATTCTCAAAACTTTTTCGGATACGTTCGGAGCGCTGTAATCCGCCACTCTTCTCAAGGTCTCCTCATGCTGTGTTTCCAAGACGTTCAAGCCCTGCAGGATACGTTCACTTCCTAGTCCCGTCATCATCACAGCCGCCTCTTCCATGGCCTCAGGCCTTTCGTGGGCCTGCCGGATGTTCATTGCTGCCAGTCCGAGAATCGAGGCTTCTTCGCTGATCGTTCCACTGTCACTGAGAACTGCCTTTGCTTTCATCTGAAGCTTGATATAGTCACTGAAAGATAAGGGTTTTGACAGTGAAATCAGAGGGTTGAACGTGATAGTTTTTTCATTGATTCGTTTCCTTGTTCTCGGATGGGTGCTTACGATTACCGGTAACTGATACAGGTCTGCAATCGCATTCAAGCTTCCCACAAGGTCACTGAAATTATCTTCGGAATTGATATTCTCTTCCCGATGGGCTGATACCAAAAAATACTGCTTTTCAGACAGCCCGAGTTGTTCCAATATGGTTGAGTTTTGAATATCGTCCATTCTGGATTGGATTACCTCAAACATCGGGCTTCCGGTTTTGATGATCCGGTCGGCAGGAAACCCTTCTCTCAGCAGATACTCCCTTGAAATATCGCTGTATGTAAGGTTAATATCAGCAATATGGTCCACAATCTTGCGGTTTGTTTCTTCCGGTACCCTCTGGTCGAAGCACCGGTTTCCTGCTTCCATGTGAAACACAGGGATGTGCTTTCGTTTCGCAGCAATTGCACACAAACAACTGTTGGTATCTCCCAGCACCAGGAAAGAATGCGGCCTTACTTCATCCAAAACCCCATCTATTTTGATAAGGATACTGCCGATGGTCTCCAGCGCGCTTCCTCCGGCGGCTTCCAGAAAATAATCAGGCTTTCTGATCTTGAAATCCATAAAAAAGACTTCATTCAGTTCGTAATCGTAATTCTGACCGGTGTGGACAAGAATGTGTTCGACCATCTCAGATTCATCGAGTTTTTTTATAACGCAGGACAATCTGATAATCTCCGGTCTGGTTCCAACAACGGTCATAACTTTCAGCTTCTTCATATCGCTAACCTCCTGTTTGTTGATTGGGCAGTTATAATTTTTTCTCTGAAGTTAGGTTTCTCAATGGTTCAGACATATTTATATTTACGCTGTTGTTTCAAAATTAGAAGTATAAAGTCCTTGATGAATTAATGGCGTCTACTCGCCCTGTAGCTGTTATGTTTTTTGCAAACAGACAGAAAGCAAATATTGACTTGAAGGTAATAGCGATATACACTTTTCATATAAATATGAAAAGTATGAAAGGATGGTGCCGAAATGTCAATGCCAAAAGGAAAACATATATTTGGAACTGTAAAGGTTGGAGAACGTGGGCAAATAGTAATCCCGAAAGAAGCAAGGGATTTATTTGATATAAAATCTGGCGATACGCTTCTGGTTTTGGGCGATGAATCACAAGGAATTGCTATTATTAAATCAGATATTATAAAAGAAGCTGCCGTTAAAATTTTAAAAGGATTGGGGGAGTTCAAACCCGATGATGAATAATTTGTTTAAAAACTATGAGATGTCAAATGTAGGGTTTTATTTGCTAATAATAGCTACGCTTGGTGATATGCTGATTCCTTTTATTTTGGCACCATTTTGTTATAAATATCATCACCTTACGATGGTAATGAGTTTGTTAGGAAATCGAAATACCCCTGTTCATATTGTTTATAACGCTTGGCTTGTGATAGCCGGGATAATGTTTATTTGCGGTAGTTTTACTTTATATACATATTACGCAAAAATATCTACCTCAGTTGCGACATGGCTATTTATAGTTCTTTTAATTTATGCTGTTGGCGGCTGCATTTTGTCTGGTATATTTCCTGTAGGAGAAACAAAGGAACTACTGACAATATCCGAAACAATTCATGGATATGGTTCTGTTTTAGGCTTTTCTATTTTAACTTCTGCACCACTCATTGTCACCCTGCTGTCAATGCGTTCCAATGAATTAACAATAGGAATCCTATCGTTTATAATGTTTATTTTATCTATTTCGTTTTTTGTTCTCTTTGTTATGGCAGATAAGGAGAAATATGCAGGTATAATTATTTCTAATGAGGGCTTATGGCAAAGATTAAGCCTACTCTGTATGTATGTGCCTATTATAATTGTTTCATTCAAAAGAGTGTTATGAGTTTAAAGAAAGATGAAATGAGAAAAAAAAGCGGCCATACCCAGGAGGGTGTGACCACTTAGAATGAGAGGATAATTTTACACTGCGTTCTTGCTTTTGCAGGAAATCAGCCACGGATCAGGAAACGGTTCAATCATGTTTTTACTGTTGACCCTGGACACTTCTATATGAAGCGCTTCTATCCGGACAAGCCCGTTCTCCCGGAGCAACGGAGAAAGTGAAGAAAGAACCTCAAAGTCAAGGGTATAGATTACAATATCCATGTCGGGATTCACCGCCAGAAGACTCTTTATTTCATCGCTGATCCTAGGTGAAGCAACAATGAAGGCAATGCCCGGCACCGATAGTTCCTTTATGACAGGATCGTTCAAAGATTCCACAACCGCTACATTGGCCAGGCCAAACTTCGCCACATTCTCTTCCATAGTCTTTCGGTCACTGCGATCATACTCTACCGCAATAACATTTCCCTCGGAAGCAGTCATAGCCGCCTCAACAGCAATGCTCTCACCAGAAATGATGCAAATCGTATCCCGATCTTCAAGATTCAATTTATTCATGATAACCGCCCGAACTTCCCTGCATACGTATCTCACCGATCCATAAGAAAAACGGCTGTTTTCAATACCAATCTGATAATTCGTTGCAGCATTGGGATTCAGAATCAACATGGCTGCCGCCGCATTGATCCCACGGTCAATCATATAGGAAAGTTTGTTATGCTTGATCTCGCCGGAAGGTTCCGAGCCCTCATTGTACCAGATGTCGCAGTCTCCCAGCTCGGAATCCCACATGTTATAAAAAATATCCGGATGTCCGGCATCGGTAAAGACCAATACTGCCCGATTAGACATGACAGCAGGTATCAAATTTTTATTTTTCCCTGTAATATCCAGCATTTTAATTTCTGTCAGGTTGATATCGACATGCTTCGAAAAATAAGCAAGCCATGATAGGATGACCTCATTAGAAAACATTGTTTGCACCATAGCTGCAACCTCCTTTTTTAATCATCATACCATATTCTAAGAAATTGTGAAGAAATCTTATTCATTTTTAAGCATATGACCTTTCAAATATTTTTTTTGATCGTCTGTCAGATTTCTCTCTCCATTAAGCAATATATCAACTGCGCTTTCCGGTAGATAAATGCCTTCTGGAACACTTGGATCTCCCTGGTACAATGCCACAAAAAACTGAACGGACTCCCTACCGATTTCCTCTTCTGACTCAGCGTATTTTAATTTCAGATCTTTGACTTTCATTTGGCCGCCTCCATCTGACTCAGATATGGAAAAAGCATTCAGGAGTACATCCAAATCGATTCCAAAGGAATCCGCCGCCTCTTGAAATGTAAAAGAGCCTCGAAGGTCATCCGTACTTATCACCGGATTGCTTTCAGCAGATACTCCGGCATTTGTATTTCTATCTCTTGATGTAGTCCAGAGCTCTGTCGCCGCAGTCACTGCAATACCTCCGAATATCAGTACAAAAGTAATTGCCGCGGTAACTGCTGTGTTTACTCCTCTGTGCGCGCTTTCTCCCCTTCTCATCTCGACGGTCTTCTCGACAGGGCAGCTGTTTTCTGAGGTACATTGAAGGCAACTGATACATTGAGAATCTACGACGACAGATTTGTTTGAAACCATAATGTTCATCGGACAGGATCGGTCACATTTACTGCAGGAGATACAGGTTTCTTTTCTTCTTACAATTTTAAAGATCCGAACACGATTAAAAATACCAAGCAGCGCGCCATACGGGCATAGGTATTTACACCAGGGGCGTTCCACAAGTAAAGCGGTACCAAGGACAGCGGATAAAATGACAAGTGCAGGTAACGCTGCTTCCTCTGACCAGAAAGTAAACAGCGCATTATATGGGTCCACCTTCTCAAATAAAAGCTGGCCGGACCTCGCTGTAACAAAAACCACCCAAATCAGCACCCCGTATCGCAAATAGCGCAGTAAACGGTCAACCCTTTTGGGAATGAGACTGTTATACTTTTTTCCAATAAGCTTCCGACCTAATATGCCGACCCACTCCTGAGCCGTACCCAACGGACATACCCAGCCACAGAACACAGGACCAAATAAAACTGTCAGTAAAAAAATCAGTCCCATTAAAATAACAGCTGACATATGTATCTTTTGTATCAGGCTTTCCATAACCGCAAGGTGATATAACGTAACGACACCACCAAACGGACAGAGTGCGTGCAGAGAAGCGTCTGACACGAACTTCATTTCATATCCGGCTTCGGACAATGTTTTATTTACAGATATCAAAGCAATCAAGACAAAGAAAAATATCTGGGTCCATTTCCTGACTCCTCTAAGAACCGTTCTTTTCATAATAGCTTCCCTCCTGATTTCATTAAATAACCGGGGAAGTGTCATTCCCCGGTTATTTTTCCTGCTCCCGAACTCTTATCCCGCCATCACTATTGTGCCTGATTCCAGCCGCCGCACTGTCCGAAACCGCGTCCGCCTTCACCGTTTCCGCGCATCATACCATAGCCCGCTCCTGCGCCCTGACCAAAGCCCGCTCCGCTGCCTCTGCCGAGGCGTGCCTGCCCGGTTCCGTCGCAGTTTGCTTGGTTCTCTTCAATCGCCGCAAGTATTTCATCTGCTCTTTCCTGGGTCATTGTGCCGTCTTTAACACGCTGAACCAGAATATCTTTCTTGATTTGCAGCATCTCTGTCTGAAAATCTTCTAATTTTCCGGCGTCATTTGCCATTGTTCCGTATGTTTTACCCGTCTCATACCGTTCTGCGGTGACGTCTTCAACCGATTTGCTAGTCAAGCCAGCCAAAACTTCCGCAGGAGTGTCATAGGAAGACGCAGCAAAAGCGGTTGCCGATGCTGCACCGATTGTTAGTATCATAGCTCCGGCCATAACAAATTTTCTAATTTTTTTCATTTTAATTACCTCCTTGAATGTGAGTAGACAGCTGTTTGCCGTCCTTTATAATGCTATATTAGCCGTAAAATGTGGCAAAACTATGTTTTAAAATGAATAAATTCATGTCAATTTTCAGTGAAAAGACATATTTTTGCCACAACTGTGTTTTTTTAATATGGTATAATAATCGCAGCAATACCTGAAATTTCGATTATTATACGGATTGAGTGCCCTGCGAGAATTTCAGCAAAATCCGGCAGATACTTTCTTTTGCCGAAAACGCAGATGGCGGATTGTACCATAAACGCATAGCTTTCATGGTATAATGATCAAAACTGGCTGGGGAGGTGATATAATGCCTACAATTTTAATCGCAGATGATAATAAACAGATCACATCCATTCTGGAGGAATACGCGAAAAAAGAAGGTTTCTCAACTAGAACCGCTCTAAATGGAGCAGAGGCGCTGGACCTGTTTCATAGTATCAACCCCGACATTGTGCTGCTTGACGTCATGATGCCTCAAATGGACGGCTTTGAAGTTTGCCGTGAGATTCGAAAAGATTCCAGTGTGCCTGTTATTATGATCACCGCGCGAGGAGAAGATTTTGAGAAAATTATGGGGCTGGATATTGGCGCGGATGATTATATCGTCAAACCTTTTTCTCCCGGGGAAGTGATGGCAAGAGTCAGAGCTGTTTTGCGAAGAATTGCCCACACGGAAGATCGAAGTCAGCAAATCTATTCCTATGCAAATTTGACCATTAATCTTGACGATTATATCGTAACAGTAGCTCATGTTGAGGTGCCGCTGACAAAAAAAGAAATTGAACTATTATGGACGCTTGCAACAAATAGAAATAAAGTGTTCTCCCGAGATAATCTTTTAAACAGCTTGTGGGGATACGATTATTTCGGTGACAGCCGTACCGTCGACTCCCATATCAAACGCCTTCGGGCAAAGCTTGAAGCGGTTGATCATGATGAATGGGACATAAAAACGATCTGGGGCGTGGGCTATAAGTTTGAGGGAAAATCCAATGAAAAATAAAATTGCAAAGCGGTTGCTTCTCTATTTTTCTGCTACTCTGCTCCTTTTTTCAGTATGTATCGGCGGCATATTCATGACACTATTTAAGTCGCATACCATTGACTTTCAAAAGTCTGAATTGGAGAGACGTGCGGTGAGTATTGCAGACACGGTTTCCGATCTTCTAAGCGGAAACCGTTACGGCTCAGGCCCAAGGATGGGTATGATGGGAGGCGGTCAGGGCGGTTACATGGCATATCTTCAGTTTATCGACGATATTGCCATGACTGATGTCTGGATCGTAGATGAAAATCTCGAGTTGATCACAATCGGGCACATGGGGACACAGTCCTTCAATTATACAGATTTGCCTGAAGACGCCGAGTCAGTTGTCAAGGAGGTATTTCAAGGTGAGACCACCTTCAGCGAGGGGTTCAGTGAATTGCTGGGTGCACCTTCCGTCACTGTCGGAAC
Organism: Anaerovoracaceae bacterium; assembly: GCA_963676445.1. Taxonomy (GTDB): domain Bacteria; phylum Bacillota; class Clostridia; order Peptostreptococcales; family Anaerovoracaceae; genus Anoxybacterium. The sequence goes on along the minus strand of OY781100.1, from coordinate 3,228,204 downwards.
ACCGATCCGGCAAAGCGGCAATATCGTCGGAGCTCTCCTGCTTCATTCACCCGTGAAAGGTATCAATGATGCTGTCGGTCAGGGTTTTGAAATACTGGCAATCAGCGTAGCCGCTGCTCTTGGCATCTCCATCGTATTATCCGTCTTATTGGCGGTTTCTTTTACCAAACCTTTAAAGATGATGAAAAATTCAACCGCACAGCTTGCAGGAGGAGATTATTCGGCTAAAACCGGTGTTCAAAGGGATGATGAAATTGGAGAGCTTGCATCTTCCATCGATATTTTAAGCGAGCGGCTGGAGCAGGCCGACAGGGAAAGTGAAAATTTAGCAAAGCTTCGCCAGGATTTTGTAGCGAATATTTCTCATGAGCTCCGTACACCGGTAACTGTCATTCGCGGTTCTCTTGAGGCATTGTACGATGAAGTCGTCACTGACCCGGAGCAGATCAAAATTTATCACCGTCAGATGCTGAATGAGAGCATATTCTTACAACGGCTGGTTGACGATCTTCTCGACCTGTCCCGGCTTCAAAATATAGACTTTAAAATCGAGATGCAGGATATAGACCTCTGCGATGTTCTAAGTGACGTTCTCCGCAGCGCACGGAATATTGCATCAAGAAAGCAAATTCAAATTCAGCTTGATAAGGATATCGCTTCATGTATTGTAACAGGGGATTACGGCCGCATCAGGCAAATGCTGATGATTATCCTAGATAATGCAGTCAAGTTTTCACCTGAAGGCGATATCGTATCCATGTCACTTGTAAACCGCGAGGTTGTAATACGGGATCACGGTGCAGGAATTCCGCAGGAAGATCTGCCATATATTTTCGAACGATTTTATAAATCCAAATCAGAGTTGAATAAAAACGGCACCGGTCTGGGGCTTGCTATTGCAAAGCAAATTGCGCAGCGGCACCATATAGCGCTGTCGGTGAGCAGCAGTCCATCCGACGGAACTGCGTTCAGGATGCAGTTTTAACAATAGCACCGAGGGCTTCATCAAGTTTCAGAAGCTGGGCGGCTGGTGAGACCCGGTTCCTAATAATGATCTTGTTACTGCCGATTTCTGGCACCGTAACTCGTACGTTTGACCTTTTCAATCGTCTTCGTCAGGTATCTCGTCAATTTCTCCTCAAAGACATCCTCCGTTATCTCTTTATTTTCGATCATAAAGAGTCCTTTTTCCCAGCTAGCGGTAAGGATTGGATTTAGCAGTTCTCTGGCAGTGTGCCGCACCAGTTCGACCACCGCTTCCCCCTTCGGTTCCGGAGTAACGATCTGAGTCTTTTTATGAATCTTGATATGACCGATATCCACCAGCTTCTTTATGATTCCAGCTCTGGTTGCGGAAGTCCCGATGCCGCAGGTTTTGATCTGTTCCCGCAGTTCTTCGTTTTCAATAAATTTTCCGGCCTTTTCCATCGTAATGATCAGTGATCCGTCGGTAAAGCGGGACGGTGGCTTGGTCTCTTTTTCTTCCAGATCATAGCTTGTGACGTCGCATTTTTCTTTTTTGACCAGCTGCTGGATGGGGGACTCGGACAATTCCTCATCCTTCTTTGATGCAGATACGTCATAAACTTCCTTCCATCCAAGTTCATTCAAAGTTCTCGAGTTTGTTACGAACAGTTCTGAACCTACAGCGGTTTCGATCTTCACGGTGTTATATTCCGCCGGCGGGTAAAAAATCGCAAGAAAACGTTTAATGATCAGACTGTAGACATTTCTTGTATCTTCATCCATGCTTGACAGCGCTGTAGTTACATAGGTAGGGATGATGGCGTAATGGTCCGTAACCTTGCTGTCATCCACATAGCGTTTGGTTTTTTTATCGATTGCAAGCTTGCCGAACTCCTTGATTTTCAGCACAGATTGCTTGTAGTCCTCATTTTTGTAAAGTCCGTTCAATATCTTCGGCAGCTCGGGAACCACTTCTGTGGAAAGCACTCTGCTGTCGGTTCTCGGATAAGAGATCAATTTTTTCTCATAGAGGTTTTGCGCAATTTCCAACGTCCTGTTTACAGATATTTTATATTTCTTATTTGCTTCGGACTGAAGTTCTGCGAGGTTGAATAAAAGGGGAGCCGGTTCTTTCTTCAGCTTGACTTCAACCTTTTTTACCGATGCTTCCTGACCTTCTAATTTCTTAATGATCCCTTCCGCTTCCTCTTTGCTGATGTACTTTTCTTCATCCTCCAGGCCGCTGTCCTTTCCGGCATCTGCCGGGGCTGCCTTCTTTTTTTCTTTTTTTTGCTGCCATTTTCCCCGATAGGCGATTCCGCTGTCTTTGGAAAGAAAGTTTGCATTGATCACGTAATACGGTTTCGGCACAAAATTTCTGATTTCCAGCTCCCGATCCACGATCAGTCCTAAAACACAGGTCATGACTCTGCCGATGGGAATGACCGCAGGCTTAGTCTCTTTCAACGAGTTGGCCAATTTTCTGCCGTATTGACAGGTATAAATTCTGCTGAAGTTCATACCGAAGAGCCAGTCCTCCTTTGCCCTGCAGTAAGCTGCATTTGAAAGAGAATCATACTCCCGTATGTCTTTGGCTTCGCTGATTCCTTTTTTGATTGCCTCTTCCGTCTGCGCGGAGATCCATACTCGTTTTGCTGCTTTATCCGTTCCACTCATCTGATATACCAGCCGAAAGATATATTCTCCCTCCCGTCCGCTATCAGTGCAGGCGTAAATCATATCCACGTCATCCCGGCACATCAGTGTTTTTACTGTTTCAAACTGCTTTGCGGTACCCTTGCTATCTATGACGACATATTTGTACTCTTTTGGAATTATGGGAAGATGCTCTACGCGCCATAACTTATATTCAGAATCATAGGCATCCGGGTATGCTAAAGTTACAAGGTGACCGAAGCACCATGTTATAATCGTGTTTTCCGTTTCTGCATAGCCTCTGGCTCTGTCTGCCGGATTTATCCTGACGCCCAGCACATTTGCAAAGCTGGCTGCCACCGAAGGTTTTTCTGTTATGTATATTTGCTTACTCAAAATTCACCTATTAGACTTAGTTTAAAACGCATATGCGGACTGCAGGGACGAACCTGCCTCTGCTGACTAATGCGATCCATCATAAACACTGCGATCAGATATTGATCGCAGCTCGCTTTGGTTTATTCAAATGTACTCATTAATATCGTAACATATTCCAGTCTTATTGTGGAAGATAACTTGAGGATTTCGTTCAGAATTTTTTTTATTCTTCTTGCAGCAGAAAGCCCCCTCATTACTGAGGAGGCGATTCCACCAGAGAGCTCTGAGGATCAGTCGGTTTCCACCGATGGCTTTATATGCATGTAACGCAGTGTATTTACCAAGATTTCTTTCACCCCTGGCGCGGCTGTAAGACTGCCTGCTTTCTGCCCCTTGGGGTTGTCCACAATTAACAGGATGGAAACTTTCGGGTCCTCAATTGGAGCCATACCGATAAAGGAGGAGCATGTATCTTCGCTATATCCACCTTTGAAAGCCTTATTGGCAGTTCCTGTCTTTCCGCCAATCCGATATCCATTGATACTTGCTTTCATTCCCCCGCCTTCATCAACTACAGATTCCATGATTGCTGACATTTCCTCCGTCGTCGACTTCGATAAAACCTGCCGTTCCACTTTAACCTCATTCTTCCATACAACAGTGCCTCTGTTGTCGGTCATCACCCTGACAAGTCTTGGCCTCATTATTTTACCTTCATTGCCGATGGATGAAATTGCAGTGATTAGCTGAATCGGGGTTACTGCAATCCCCTGCCCGTAGGACATCGTTGCCAAACCTACAGGGCCGGCGGACTCAGGCTTTTGAAGAATGGCAAGGCCTTCTCCGGGAAAATCAATTCCGGTTTTCTCCCGCAGTCCAAAAAGCTCCAGATATTCATAATATTTCTGCATACCGATTCTCTGCGCAAGCTCAACAAACACCGGATTGCAGGAATTCTCAACCGCTTCCACCAGGGTCTCCCTGCCGTGAGGATTTCGCCAGCGGAGGCATTTCAGTACCGTACCTGCCACATTAATCGTTCCAGTACCATAAAAGATATCCTCAGGAGTGGTAACCCCCTCCTGCAGTGCAATTGCGGTCGTTAGAAGCTTGAAGGTAGATCCCGGTTCATAAGTATCACTCACCATGGTGTTACGCCACATCCCATTCCAGCGCGCAGTCCTCTCCTGTTCGGATAAGCCCGTCAGCGCCTCTGCTTCTGCTGGATCAAGAGGCACCCTAGGATTGTTCGGATCGTAATCGGGAGTCATAGCCATTGCCAGTACATCTCCTGTTTTCGGGTCCATCACAATACACATCACCTTGTCGGCAAGGGTTTTTTCCCGAACATGATCCAATGCCGTTTCAACATACATTTGAATCACTTCATCAATGGTCAAAATAAGGTTCAATCCGTCCTTGGCCTGATAAAACGAATTTTTACCGTACATCAAATCACCTCCGTCCCTGTCGGCATGATAAATGAAGCGCCCGTCTATCCCTCTCAGGTACCGGTCGTACTCCAGTTCAATGCCTACCAATCCCCTGTTGTCATCAGTTGTGCAGCCGAGTACGTTAGCTGCAAATGCCCCCATTGGGTAATACCTCTTCACTTCATCTGTTATCTCTATGCCCCGCAGCTCTTGCTCCCTGATTTGGTCTGTTTTCTCTTTGTCTATATACTTTGCTATCTTCACAAGACTTTTGTCCTGATTCATCAAGGAAAGAATTTCACTCTGATCCATCTCCAGGATGCGGGCCAGCGCATCGGACGTTACCTGCATCTGCTCCTCTTTACTTTTTTTAGACCTCGAATTAAAAAGATCTGCCGGTCGTACCCATATGCTGTGAGTAACGGCGCAAACTGCCAGCTCCTTCCCGTTTGTATCGTATATTGATCCCCTTCTGGCCGGTATCACCCTATCCCGCATCTGCTGCTCTACCGCAAGGGCAACATATCTCTCGCTGGTTACAATTTGAATCCATCCAACACGAAAAGCAAGTATGATAACAACCATATCCAGAATAACAAACATGGAAAGAAGCCGCCTCCTGTATACCGGTTTATTCATAAAGGAGGTCTCCTGCAACATTAATTACAATCCCCTTTGCGACAGACCCCGACACCTCAACATTTTTACCCTCCAGATAAACTGAAGGGTTCGTATTGCTGCCGTACCATTTACTGATATCACCGTTTCCGTAATTCAGACTGCTGAGTTCATTCTGAACAACTTCTTCTCCAACCATGTCGATGACTTTCCTGAAATACCAGATACAGGACTTTTGAAAAGCATCCCTTAAGCAAAGGTCTTCTTTCCAAGCTTCAACTGGGTAGATGGTACCGTTATAGTTCATTTTCGAATCCTCTGAGGATAAAACCCCATACTTCAGGCCCATCAGCAAAATATAAGCTATTACTTTCTTCATATTGCAAACCTCTTTAATTATTTTATTCTTACATCTGTAATACTTAATATCTTACATATGTAATATTTAGTTGTCAATCTATTTTTTACTGACTCGGTAGAGGCTTAAAATTTCAAAATCAACCTGCTGTTCAGCGACATTGCTTATTGACTTTAATAGAGCGAAATACTATAATTCAATTGATTACATTTGTAAGATTTACTGCTGTATAAACAGTTAAAGGAGCTTGTCATGAATAAACTTCCGCAGATATCAGAAGCAGAATATGAAGTGATGAAAATCATCTGGGAGCATTCTCCCATCAGTACGAACGAAATTGTTGAGGAATTAAGCAAAACAAAAACCTGGAGCCCAAAAACGATACAGACGATGATGATACGCCTGGAAAAGAAAGGTGCTGTCAGGCATGAAAAAAAGAGCCGCCTTTACATCTATTCTCCTGTAGTCTGCAAGGAGGATTATGTCGACATGGAAAGCCGGAGCTTTCTGCGCCGATTTTATAATGGCACCCTGAATTCAATGGTTACCAGCTTTTTGGAGAATGATAAATTGTCCGATGAGGATATCGAAGAACTGAAAGAGCTGTTGGCACAAAGGGAGCAAAGGAGGTAAACAGAATGTCCTTTCCCTTTTGGACCGGATTTTTATGGAACAACACCATCCTTTGTGTGACTATCGTTCTTCTGTCAGCTGCAAAGGCTGGGTTAAAGCGTTATACGACGGCCAAATTCCAGTATTACATCTGGACCAGCTTGTTCCCATTGCTTTTGCTGCCGTTGCTTCCTTTGGAATGGTCCCCACTGAACGGATTAGGACGTTGGTTCCCAACTGTTGTAAAGAATAGTACGGCAAGCAGCAGCCCTGATTCGGCGTCCGGTTTCCCGCAATCCATTCACCTGCCTGCTGACTGGCTCGCCGATTTCTCCGTATCGGCTCAACACAGCATATTTCAGGGTATGAGTCTGTTCCTTACGGTGGCCTGGATAGCAGGAATATTAGTTATGATCGCGCTTTTCGCCCTGTCCGGAATTCGACTTCACAGGCTGAGGTATAATTCAGACCTCTGCCGAAATGAAGACATCCGGGCTGATTTTGCTCAATGCAAAGCAAGTCTGAAGATCCGGCGAAACATCAGACTTTATCAAACCGGCAAGATAAATACTCCCATCAGCTTTGGTATTTTACATCCCTGTGTGATTCTTCCGGAAAGTATTGAACGTAAATTAAGTAAATCAGAGATTCACTTTATTCTGATGCATGAATTGCTGCATTACAAATCCATGGATATTCTTATCAACTATGCAATGTGCATCTCAAAGGCCATATACTGGTTTAATCCCTTCATTTGGTATGCTTTTAAGCAGGCGGAAAGGGACAGGGAAATTTCCTGTGATGCTTCCGTTCTTGAGAAACTGGACGAAAATTCATATACCGATTACGGCAGCACAATCATCAATTGCGCAAATCAATATCTGCGAAGTTCCGGTCTTCACCTTGTACTTGAATTTGGAGGGAAAAAGAGTCTGCTGTGGATTAGAATCGCAGAGATCGCCCGCTATCAGAAGGGGGACAAGAGAAAAGAACGCCGCAGTATGCTTGCCCTGACTCTTATCATCGGTACGATGCTGGCAGCCTCGCCCTTTACTTTCGTTAACGCGAAGTCCTCAGAAAGCAGCAGCCTTTCAGGCGAGAACGTTGTTTTCGAGGACCTGAGTTCTTATTTTAAGGATTGCGATGGAAGCTTTGTGCTTTATGACCTGAATAACGATCAATACCATATTTATAATTACGAGCAAAGCGCCTTGCGGGTATCACCCGATTCAACCTATAAAATATACAGTGCGTTATTCGCACTCGAGTACGATGTCATTCAGCCGACACGATCAAGCCTCCCCTGGAAGGGTATCGAATATCCTTTCAAAGAGTGGAATAAAGATCAGGATATGAACTCAGCGATGAGGTACTCTGTCAGCTGGTACTTCCAGGAACTGGACCGCCGTCAGGGTATCAAGTCCCTGAAAGAAAACTTTGAACGAATCAACTATGGCAATGAAGACCTTTCCGGCGGCATTGACTCCTTTTGGGCTGAGTCCTCCCTAAAGATCTCCCCCATTGAGCAGGTACAGCTGTTGAAGCGCTTTTATCTAAATGACTTGGGATCTTCGGCTGAAAACGTGCAGGCAGTAAAAGACGCACTGCTGCTGTCCAGAACCAAGGATACGGCGTTTTTTGGAAAAACCGGAACTGGTGCTATCGACGGAAAGGATGCCAATGGCTGGTTTATCGGATTTGTGGAGGAAAAATATAATACTTACTTCTTCGCTGTCAACATTAAAAACGGAATTCACTGCAGCGGCAGTACGGCAGCGGAAATCGCCATGACAATTCTTGAAAAACACAGATTAAGTCTGAAATAGGCCTGTGTTCCCACAAGCCTATTTCTCCCAAAAGCCTATTATTTATGCTCCCATAAACATTTTTATATCTTCATCCACAGTCCCTATACCACCGATTCCAAAGGTTTCTACCAGAACCTTGGCAACATTCGGGGAAAGGAACGCAGGAAGCGTCGGGCCAAGATGAATGTTCTTCACACCGAGGTAAAGGAGTGCAAGAAGAACGATAACCGCTTTCTGCTCATACCACGCGATGTTATACGCGATGGGAAGTTCGTTAACATCATTCAGTTCAAATACTTCTTTCAACTTCAGTGCAATCAGTGCCAGAGAGTATGAATCGTTGCACTGACCTGCATCAAGCACTCTCGGAATTCCACCGATGTCTCCCAGATCAAGCTTATTATAGCGATACTTAGCACAACCAGCAGTCAGAATTACCGTATCCTTTGGAAGCTTTTCCGCAAATTGTTCATAGTATTCTCTGGATTTCATTCTTCCGTCACAGCCTGCCATAACAAAGAACTTTTTAATGGCGCCTGACTTTACAGCATCTACAACCTTATCCGCCAGTGCAAATACCTGCTCATGGGCAAAGCCGCCAACAATGGTTCCATTTTCAATTTCAGTCGGCGCGCTTAATGTTTTAGCAAGCGCAATAATTTGGGAAAAATCTTTCTTGCCGTTTTTATCGACATCAATATGAACACAACCCGGGAAACCGGAAGCACCCGTTGTAAAGATTCTGGATCTCACTTCTTCACTTCTAGGAGGTACGATACAGTTGGTTGTAAACAGAATCGGCCCATTGAATGACTGGAATTCCTCTGTCTGCTTCCACCATGCATTTCCGTAGTTTCCTACAAAGTTATCATACTTCTTGAATGCAGGATAGTAATGGGCAGGCAGCATTTCGCTGTGAGTATATACGTCCACTCCGGTATCTTTTGTCTGTTCCAGCAGCTGCTCAAGGTCAGTCAAGTCGTGTCCGGAGATCAAAATCGCCGGGTTGTTTTTCACGCCAATATTAACCTGCGTGATCTCAGGATTTCCGTATTTTGTTGTATTGGCACTGTCAAGCAATGCCATTCCGGCTACTCCGAATTCCCCGGTTTTCATTGTTAATGCAACAAGATCCTCTGCGGAAAGGGAATTATCCAACGTCGCAGCCAATGCTTCATAGATGAAATCATAGATTTCTACATTTTCTTTTCCTAGATTCAGCGCATGATGCGTATAAGCTGCAAGACCTTTTACTCCATATATAATCAATTCACGGAGTGATCTTACATCCTCATTTTCCGTAGCAAGCACGCCTACCGCCGCTGCTTTTGACAACATATCCGCTCTGCCGGCCGTCTCATATACTGCTGCATCATGCAGATCCCCTGTTACGAAGGCTTGTTCCCTAAGTTCATCTCTCAGCGCGATCATACGGTTGATTTCCTTTTCAAATGCATCCTCGTCAAAATTTGCGTTTGTAATCGTCATGAAAAGGCTTTTCAAAACTGCATGATTCACGTTGTCCAGATCCTTAGCGTTAAGGCTTGCCTTTACAACGATGTCTGATATTCCTTTCAGTGTGTAAATTAAAAGATCCTGCAGCTTTGCCACGTCCTCATTTTTACCGCAGACACCTTTCACCTGACAGCCTTTTCCCCCTGCTGCTTCCTGACATTGATAACAAAACATACTCATTCTTTATTTCCTCCTATCATTTGATCCTTCATTCGGAATAATCTCCGTTTCAGAATGTTTAACATTGATTTGATAAATAAAGAATAACAGATGAGCGAATAAAGTTACGTTGCAAATGCAACATGATTTGTACTTTTTAATTTTATTTGTTTTTTTCCAATTTTCAGGGATATTAATTAAAAATATACATGTATACGATCCCAACTGGTATAAAAATACACTTCTACCTGGAGTGTATTTTTTTAGCATCGCTCAGCACTTTATCCCTCTCTCTGACTTGCTTATTAAAAGCAGCATTGATAGGAGTTATTTTCATATGAGCTAATAAAATCTATTTTTAGGTAACTATGCGCTATATTTTAAGTAATTCATAACGCCTTGTGCCGCATAATCTCCCATTATTGATGTATGAGCTAAAAGCCTATCAAATATTCTTAGGTTGTTTTCATAGTCACCTGAGAAAAATGTTTCTGCCTCATGAATTGTCATATTAGTGAAAGTATTAATTAAGCCTTCTAATTCATTTTTCTGCCAGAATGGATTGATTTTTGAAAGAAAATCGGCTCTTTGATTAGCATTTTGCATTAATTGATCGGTGAGTTCATTTACAGCATTAACGTCACCGATTTTTAGAGCATGAATCACATGAATCAACAGTCCAATATAATTAGTTAATATATCGGTGTATTCATCAGCAACTGCATCACCAAAAAATAATCTTATCATATTTCCAAATTGTACTGGGAGACTCATCAGCTTATTTATAGTCATCTCTTGTAATTTGGGATCTGATTCGAAGTGAACGTATACTAAATAAGCTCTTATCCATGTAGCAATATCTCTCCATATAATTCTTGCCCTAAAGATTATATTGTCTTCTCCTTGAGTTAAATTTGGATCTATAAATTTACAGTAGTTTGACATTCCCCTCCCTCCCTACTTCTTCAATTTATTCCAAATATAAACTTTTGCTACTTGAAGAATAAAATTATTAGTGGAATTAAGTAGCATCTTACTTTCCCAGGCAACGTCCTTCGGACTCCGACTCGCAAACGGAAATTCCTCAACCGCATTCATTATTGGAATTCTTCCGTTCGCTCCCTGCTGTCGTATTTTACATTGCAGCTCAAGCTGCGTAAAATACGCAACGTTCGCACTTCTGCTCTCTCCGACTCGCTTACGTACCTAACCACATTTTCAAGCAAATGTATGGTAGGTGCCATACGGAAATTTCCCGGCTTTAGCCGACCGAAATTTTTCCGTTCGCTCGTTCGCTGCCTTTTTTCCAAATTTACATAGTAAATTTAATGGAAAAACGGACAGCATCACAAAGTGATGGAATGAGGCACATCCGAATGTTGTCGTATTTTACATTGCAGCTCAAGCCGCGTAAAAGTAAGTGCTTAACGCGGGGCGCAAAGGCTGAAAAAGAATGTAGACGGTCTTTCGATTCTAGTAAAACAGTCGTTTGGTCTTGATCCCTTCAGCAAAAGACTTTTCCTCTTTTGCAATGGTTCAAGAAATTGATTAAAAGCCGTGCAATTTTTTTCATAGGTTTCATTGCCTTCGCATATATTATTATAAAATATTTAGAAAAGGTGATGATATGAGTGATCCACATCTCTACCAAATCGTGTGTTGTAGTTCTATGAATCCTGTTAACGTACAGCTTACTGATAACAACGGCAATCCACAAAGCCTTATGCAAACTGCTTTCAAGGATTTACGCGTGGCTAATCTGTATGCAGAAACAGGATGGACTTTTATTTACAATATAAATAGCGATCTGGTAAGTACCACTACGAGCCTCACGGGAACGGTGACCCAATCGAATTCTAAAGCGGTGCTGCAAACGGGAACTACCGCCAATTCGACCGCGCAGATTCAAAGCCGAGTATACTCCAGGCAAATTCAGGGTATGGGGCTGTTAATAGAAATGGCGGCTATTTTTTCTACAGGCATAGCAGGAAGCAGTCAGATAATCGGCCTTGGCGACAGTACCAACGGCTTGTTCTTTGGATATAACGATACTTCCTTCGGCGTTATGAAGCGGAGCGATGGAGTAGACAGCTGGATCTATCAAAGCGACTGGAACGGCGACAAATTAGACGGTACCGGTTTAAGCGGTGTTACATTGGATACAACCAAAGGGAATATTTATATCATTGATTTTCAATGGCTTGGTTTCGGCCTAATTACCTTTGGTGTTGTTGACCCTGCTACGGGATATGTTATTGTTGTGCACCAAATACAATATGCTAATACCTCAACCGAAGTCAGCATGTTCACTCCAAACCTTCCTTTGAAGGCGCAGGTTTCCAACCCCGGAACAACATCTAATATAACGCTGCAGACACCCTCCTCAACGGTGTATCTGGAAGGAACGCCTTCACAAGCCATTTCTACCCCAAATGGCATTTATAACAATTCCGCAAGTGTTGTGGCAAACACGGAGACGAATATTTTATCAATACAAAACAAGACGACAGTTTCAGGCAAAACGAACCATGTTCAGGTAGAACTTCAGGCACTTTCTGTCGCTTCAGACGGGAATCAAATTGTATCCATAAAAATATTCAGAAATGCAACTCTGACTGGCACGACTACATTTACGGATATAAACAGCACAGACAGCGTCATGGCATATAATACAGCAGCCACATATACTGCAGGTACCGGTAAATTCATAGCCGGATACCAGCTCCAGAAAATTGATGCCCAGCTATATAATCTTGTTGATTATGTATATACACTAGAGCCTGGAGACACAATGACAATAACTGCGTTTTCCACAGGCAATACCACAATAGCGGTTACAGTAAACTGGCGTGAATACTATTGATTTGTAAGTTCTTAACGCGTGAGAGCATAAACAAATAAAAAAACCCAGGAAGACTGACTCTCTGGGATGTTACTCTATAGGGGATATTTGCAATTGCTCAAATTATCGTTTTCAGCATTTGAGTTTAGATAGCATGCTGAAGGCATGTTCTTGGACCAGGGCAGACAGTTTTCTAAAATGGAACTATCTCTATTCTTTCTGCGTTTGGGAAACTCATGAAAGAGGTATTTTAATACTCATATACATTGCGACCATTATCTTGGGCGTTAGCACAATGCTGTAGCAAACTGCACTTGCTTTAGCTCCGGCCACGGTATCTACTGCAACAAAGTTTTTCCTGCCAATCACAAATTTTCGGATATTTCCTTCAATAAAGCAGATTGTTATGCTCAGAACATAGAAAAAAGACATCCCTAATGGAATGTCTTTTTCTAAAACCAGCAACGTCTTACTTTCCCAGGCAACGTTCGGCACTTTGTGCCTCTCTCCGACGCTCATTTCATTCGCTTCGCTGTCCTGTTTTACTCTGCGGCTCAAGCCGCGTAAAACAGGCACCTTCCCGCCATTGGCGGCCAGCTTTGTTTGCGAAAGTTAACGTTAATCATAAAAAAAATACACCCCAATCTGGAGTGTATTTTTTTAACCAGCAACGTCTTACTTTCCCAGGCAGCTGCCCGCCAAGTATCATCAGCGCTGAAGAGCTTAACTTCTGTGTTCGAGATGGGAACAGGTGTGACCTCTTCGCTATAGTCACCGGATTAACATTCTGTCCGATTCCTTAGAATCGCTCGACAGAATTTAGGCTAGAAAATCTCAAATCTTTGATTTATTGATTTTCATCGTCTAATTTTAAAGGTACATTTTCAAGATAGTTGTTGTACCCTCAAAACCGAACAATGACAAAATATCTTTACTTGAAACCATTGGTCAAGCGTTCGACCTATTAGTATCGGTCAGCTGAACACATTGCTGTGCTTACACCTCCGACCTATCAACGTGATAGTCTCTCACGGGTCTTACCATTTCTGGAGGAAATCTATTCTTGTGGGGGGCTTCGCACTTAGATGCTTTCAGCGCTTATCCCGTCCATACATAGCTACCCAGCCGTGCCCTTGGCAGAACAACTGGTACACCAGAGGTATGTCCATCCCGGTCCTCTCGTACTAAGGACAGCTCCACTCAAATTTCCAACGCCCACAGCGGATAGGGACCGAACTGTCTCACGACGTTCTGAACCCAGCTCGCGTACCTCTTTAATGGGCGAACAGCCCAACCCTTGGGACCTACTTCAGCCCCAGGATGAGACGAGCCGACATCGAGGTGCCAAACACCCCCGTCGATGTGGACTCTTGGGGGGTATAAGCCTGTTATCCCCGGGGTAGCTTTTATCCGTTGAGCGATGGCCCTTCCACTCGGAACCACCGGATCACTAAGCCCGACTTTCGTCCCTGCTCGACCTGTATGTCTCGCAGTCAAGCTCCCTTCTGCCTTTACACTCTTCGCGCGATTTCCGACCGCGCTGAGGGAACCTTTGGGCGCCTCCGTTACTCTTTAGGAGGCGACCGCCCCAGTCAAACTGCCCACCTGACACTGTCCTGACGCTGGATAACAGCGCACAGTTAGAATTTCAACGTTACAAGAGTGGTATCCCAACGGTGACTCCACCAAAACTGGCGTCCTGGTTTCACAGTCTCCCACCTATCCTGTACATGCAACGCCGAAATCCAATATCAAGCTACAGTAAAGCTCCACGGGGTCTTTCCGTCCTGCTGCGGGTAACCGGCATCTTTACCGGTACTACAATTTCACCGAGTCTATTGTTGAGACAGTGCCCAGATCGTTACGCCTTTCGTGCGGGTCGGAACTTACCCGACAAGGAATTTCGCTACCTTAGGACCGTTATAGTTACGGCCGCCGTTTACTGGGGCTTAAGTTCATGCCTTCGGTTACCCTAAGCAGTCCCCTTAACCTTCCAGCACCGGGCAGGCGTCAGCCCCTATACTTCAGCTTTCGCTTTTGCAGAGACCTGTGTTTTTGGTAAACAGTCGCCTGGGCCTTTTCACTGCGGCCTGCTTTCGCAGGCACCCCTTCTCCCGAAGTTACGGGGTTATTTTGCCGAGTTCCTTAACAATAGTTCTCTCGCTCACCTTAGGATTCTCTCCTCATCTACCTGTGTCGGTTTACGGTACGGGCACCTACAATCTCGCTAGCGGCTTTTCTCGACAGTGTGAAATCAGCTGCTTCGGTACTTTAATTTCCCTCCCCATCACGCCTCAGAATTGATCCGGCGGATTTGCCTACCAGATCTCCCTCGACGCTTAGACGCGCTCAACCAACGGCGCGCTCAGCTTATCCTTCTGTGTCCCCACATCGCTCAAACGATTTTCGGTGGTACTGGAATCTCAACCAGTTGTCCATCGCCTACGACCTTCGTCCTCGGCTTAGGTCCCGACTTACCCTGAGTGGACGAACCTTCCTCAGGAAACCTTAGATTTTCGGTGGGCAGGATTCTCACCTGCCTTACGCTACTCATGCCAACATTCTCTCTCGTATGCAGTCCACCAAACCTTACGATTTAGCTTCGACCCGCATACGATGCTCCTCTACCAATTGTCCGTTAGGACAATTCCAAAGCTTCGGTAGTAAGTTTTAGCCCCGTTTATCTTCGGCGCAGAGCCACTCGACTAGTGAGCTATTACGCACTCTTTAAATGAGTGGCTGCTTCTAAGCCAACATCCTAGTTGTCTATGCAGCTCCACATCCTTTTCCACTTAACTTACATTTTGGGACCTTAGCTGTTGGTCTGGGCTGTTTCCCTTTCGACTACGAAACTTATCTCACGCAGTCTGACTCCCAGTAAACAATATCTCGGCATTCGGAGTTTGATAGTCTTCGGTAACCGGTGAAGGCCCCTAGGACATTCAGTGCTCTACCTCCGAGTATCTTATACTGAGGCTAGCCCTAAAGCTATTTCGAGGAGAACCAGCTATATCCGGGTTCGATTGGAATTTCACCGCTATCCACACGTCATCCCAGCCTTTTTCAACAGACATGGGTTCGGTCCTCCATATCCTTTTACGGATACTTCAACCTGCACATGGATAGGTCACCCGGTTTCGGGTCTACAGCATGCAACTTGACGCCCTATTAAGACTCGCTTTCGCTTCGGCTCCGGTGCTTAACACCTTAACCTTGCTACATACCATAACTCGTTGGCCCGTTCTACAAAAAGTACAAGGTCACTTGCGCTCCCTTTGCTTGTAAGCATAAGGTTTCAGGTTCTATTTCACTCCCCTCCCGGGGTTCTTTTCACCTTTCCCTCACGGTACTATTCTCTATCGGTCACTAGGTAGTATTTAGCCTTGGGGGGTGGGCCCCCCAGCTTCCCATCAGGTTTCACGTGCCTGGTGGTACTCTGGTGCCACTCTATGATTAGTCCATTTCGTCTACGGGGCTTTTACCCTCTACGGCCGACCTTTCCAGATCGCTTCGACTATAAACGCTTCATGTTATGAGTGGTCCACAACCCCGGATAAATCCGGTTTGGGCTCTTCCCCGTTCGCTCGCCGCTACTTAGGGAATCGATGTTTCTTTCTCTTCCTCCGGGTACTTAGATGTTTCAGTTCCCCGGGTTACCTCCTCTGTACCTATGGATTCAGTACAGGGTACTTACGCATTACCGTAAGTGAGTTTCCTCATTCGGAAATCTGCGGATTAACGGCTGTTTGCGCCTTCCCGCAGCTTATCGCAGCTTGCCACGTCCTTCTTCGGCTCCTAGTGCCAAGGCATTCACCTTATGCTCTTCTTCACTTGACCAAAAGTGATCGCTGTCTTGCGTTAGACAGCATTTTGTTTACATTGTTAATTAACTCTGTAATTTTCTGGTTTCTCGGTTCAAATTAATTGAAATTGTAGTTAAAACCCTTTACAGTCATTCAAAGATCTTTCGATCTCGAAAAGACTCTACTTAGTTTTTAACTTTTTTGCCTCATCTATATTTGTGTGCGCACCGTCGTAAAATTCTACAAATCAGATTTGTGAATTCCTGACGAAGCACATTCTAGCATTTGCTTCACAAACGCAGACAAGTGCACTTCGATTTCGTTGTTAATTCGATATATTTTGCATTGTTCAGTTTTCAAGGTACAAGATGCGATTTATGTCGCTTTTCATGTAAACCATAAAATTAATAGTGCAGAAATTAAGTCTCCTTAGAAAGGAGGTGATCCAGCCGCACCTTCCGATACGGCTACCTTGTTACGACTTCACCCCAGTCATTGATTTCGCCTTAGGTAACCTATTAACTGGCCAACTTCGGGCGCCCCCAACTTCCATGGTGTGACGGGCGGTGTGTACAAGACCCGGGAACGCATTCACCGCGACATTCTGATTCGCGATTACTAGCAACTCCAACTTCATGTAGGCGAGTTGCAGCCTACAATCCGAACTGGGACTGGTTTTTGAGATTTGCTCCACCTCGCGGTCTTGCTTCTCTTTGTACCAGCCATTGTAGCACGTGTGTAGCCCAGAACATAAGGGGCATGATGATTTGACGTCATCCCCACCTTCCTCCGAGTTATCCCCGGCAGTCTCACTAGAGTGCCCAGCCGAACTGCTGGCAACTAATGACAAGGGTTGCGCTCGTTGCGGGACTTAACCCAACATCTCACGACACGAGCTGACGACAACCATGCACCACCTGTCTCCCCTGCCCCGAAGGGAAGATCCCGTTACGGATCGGTCAGAGGGATGTCAAGTCCTGGTAAGGTTCTTCGCGTTGCTTCGAATTAAACCACATGCTCCGCTGCTTGTGCGGGTCCCCGTCAATTCCTTTGAGTTTCACACTTGCGTGCGTACTCCCCAGGCGGAGCACTTAATGCGTTAACTACGGCACCGAAACCTTGCGGCCCCGACACCTAGTGCTCATCGTTTACGGCGTGGACTACCAGGGTATCTAATCCTGTTTGCTCCCCACGCTTTCGTGCCTCAGTGTCAGTTACAGTCCAGAAAGTCGCCTTCGCCACTGGTGTTCCTCCTAATATCTACGCATTTCACCGCTACACTAGGAATTCCACTTTCCTCTCCTGCACTCAAGTCTTGCAGTTCGCAAGGCTTACTATGGTTGAGCCATAGCCTTTCACCCCGCGCTTACAAAACCACCTACGCACTCTTTACGCCCAATAATTCCGGATAACGCTTGCCCCCTACGTATTACCGCGGCTGCTGGCACGTAGTTAGCCGGGGCTTCCTCCAAGGGTACCGTCATTTTTTTCTTCCCCAAGGACAGAGCTTTACGACCCAAAGGCCTTCATCGCTCACGCGGCGTTGCTGCATCAGGCTTTCGCCCATTGTGCAATATTCCCCACTGCTGCCTCCCGTAGGAGTTTGGACCGTGTCTCAGTTCCAATGTGGCCGATTACCCTCTCTGGTCGGCTACTGATCGTTGCCTTGGTAGGCCGTTACCCCACCAACTAGCTAATCAGACGCAGGCCCATCCCATACCGATAAATCTTTGGCGAAAAGTTCATGTGAACCTTTTGCGTTATTTAGAGGTTTTAATCCCGGTTTCCCGAGGCTATCCCTCTGTATGGGGCAGGTTGCCTACGCGTTACTCACCCGTCCGCCGCTCTCTACATCTTCACTCAATCGAAATATCATTCCAATGTATACCGCTCGACTTGCATGTGTTAGGCACGCCGCCAGCGTTCATCCTGAGCCAGGATCAAACTCTTAATAAAATGGTATCTAATACTTGATTGCTCAAGTAGTTAAATCTTGCTCAGAAAAACGCGTTTGCGTTTCGCTTTGTTTCTAATTTTCATATTTGCATACGAATCTCAGAATTATTGTTTTGTTTTAGAATTGTACGTTGACTCCTCAAACAAGTTTGATTTGTCTTACCAATCATTGCTGATTGAATTTGTACTTTAGTTTCCGAGAACAACTTAATGTTCTCTTTGACTAAATTTCTGCACTATTGAATTTTCAAGGTTCGTGGGCAATTAGCTTGCCCGTTTTGTTTGCCCCGTCGTTAGGGAACTTTTATAATTTACCATTATTATTCCACTATGTCAATACATATTTAAAACTTTTTTATCTTTTTTCACAAATAATGGTCAATTTACAGAAAGCGGCTTAGAGCTTATGCCCTGCAATCATCTGTTTTTCAACGGTACTCGCCAGTTGTCGCTATATTCTTCTAAAGATTGTTCTTTTCGACATTCTTCAACGAAATGTTTGTTTCATAAGTATTAAGGATTGTCTTAGACAAAAAATAAGTCTGCTCAGTGGCAAACTTATCGTCTGTTCATCTTATCTGTGCTCTAATAATCGCTTATATTTATTTCTATATATTATAAGTAGTTATTCACATATTGAATTCATTAATATACTTTAATATACTTTTGAATCAACTCCATCAATGGAAGGATTTCGCCGTTAAATAATTTTATATCAGCATTCAGCAATTCTGCAGCTTCCTATTTATATAAAAAAACAGCCGCACCGTATTTTATTACTGGAACGGCTGATATGCACTTTGTTACTCGACATAATCATTTATCTTTGTACGTTGAGAGATGATTAAACCAACTCCCTGTGTAAGTAAAATGAGCAAAGAACCTCATCCACTATGCTCCTGGAGCCAATTTAATAAAACTTAGTATTTGGGGCGAACACAGCCGTAAATTTCATCATATCTGCTATCATATGTTTCTGGTTTCATTTCACAGCAGCGATTCTTTCTTCGTGCATCCCTTTCATCATAAAGGTCATTTAGTCCCTTAATCAAATGGCATAAGCCGTCTTCCAGGTCCTTAAGACCTTCCCGAACACTTTCTATCCCCTCACAGAGACAGCAGTTCTGCAGTTCGCAAAGCCCTTGCGCCACGCCTTTGACACCGTCTTTTACGCCGCAAACGCCTTCTTTTAAACTCTCGTTATTTCTGTAGTCGCATTCGAATTCGAAATCTCTTAACCCGTCAATCACATCAGCAAGGCCTTTCTCAACTTTGCAAAGCCCTTTTTCGATGCAGTTTGTGCCTTCACGAATTCTGCAACAGCAGATACAATCAAGGCCGTCTTGAATGTCTTTGATACCTTCTTTTATTTCGCAGATGCCCTTTTGGATCATATCGGCAGCATCCACTTGCTTGCATTCACTGCAGTCGCAAAGTTTATTTCTATACATTTCTCATCACCTTTTTATTTAATATTCACCTATGTCAGGCATAGTATAATTATATGAAAAAGTTAGTGAAAGTGTTAAAATCGTGATGAGCCATCCGTATTATTCATCTGCCTTGTTGATGCAGCGTCTTTCAGCCAAGCGGTAAGCGCACCTCAAAAACAGTCTTCCCGTTCTGTGACTACGCTCCAACCGTTCCCACATGAAATTTTGCAATACTCTTAACAAAAAAATTTGCCTCCCAAATCAATCGACGACTTTTCTGTTTCATCATATCATAGGGAAGCCTAACGAGAGAGGAGCTGTCTCCGTTTACTTCGAAACAGCTCCGTTATCAATAGAATTGTTATCTGCGTCCAATGGATGCCATATTAATATTTGTCAAACTCTTCCTTGCTAAGCAGAATTTTAGGATGTGATTGTTTTTTCTCCTGAGTTCCCGCATCCAGCAGCGGTGCGGCATCCAGCATTTTTACTTTTTCGGAAGAAAGGAGAGTGAATTCTCCAACCATGTTCTTCAAAAGTTCAGCCTGACTAGATAGTTCTTCACTCGATGCCGCACTTTCCTCCGCAGTAGCTGAGTTGTTCTGCACAACCAAAGAGACCTGTTCAATTCCCTGGTTGACCTGCGTGATCCCTGACGCCTGCTCATTGGAAGCTTCAGCAATGCCATGAACCAGTCCGGCAGCTTGATCAACACCCTCAACAATATCCCTTAATGCCTCTGCGGTTTCATTCGCAATCTTTGTTCCTGCCTGAACCTTATTAATAGAACCCTCGATCAAAGAAGTCGTTTCTTTCGCAGCAGCCGCACTTCTTGCAGCCAAGGTCCGAACCTCCTCCGCTACTACGGCAAATCCTTTTCCGTGCTGTCCGGCTCTGGCTGCTTCCACAGCAGCATTCAGCGCCAGAATATTGGTCTGGAAAGCGATATCATCAATTACTTTAATAATATTGGAGATGTTAGCAGAGGAATCGTTAATCTCTTTCATTGCTTTGAGCATTTCACGCATTTGAGAATCTCCATTCTGTGCATGGATTTTCGCAGTTTCAGCCAGATCATTGGCGGAGTTTGCATTGACTGCATTCTGCTTGGTCTGACTTGCAATATCCGCAATAGATGAGGTAAGCTCCTCAATGGCACTCGCTTGTTCTGTAGAGCCTTGCGAAAGAGTTTGACTTCCTTGTGAAACCTGCCTTGCTCCCATAGAAACCTGCTCCGCCGCCTCATAAATATCTCCCATAACCTGATTGAGAGATTGAAGGATAATATTCAAAGAATCTGATATTTCGGCATAGTCTCCGTCAAACGATTCAATACTCTCCACTGCAAGATGCTTGTCGGCAATCTGCGCCAAAACACGGGTGATTTCCTGTATAATATCTCTTAAGTGCTTGGTTGTGAAATTAATCGCCTGCTTCAATACATCAAACTGGCCATGATAACTTCCCTCCACCGAAACTTGCAGATTTCCTTTTGAAAGTTCATTTAGAACAGCAGTTACTTCATTCAATGGATTTGCTGCACCTTCCAAAATATTGTTCATCTGATCAATTAAGTCTTTCCACGTGCCCTGGAACTTATCAGAGTTGACCCTGGTTTCCAGTTTCCCTAACAGCGCAGCTTCTGTCAGAACGGACGCCTCATCAATCAATGATTGAATGTTTTCGCTCATCATAATGATCGCCGGCATCAATTCATCATTTTCGCTCCGTTTTCCGATTGGTTTCAGCCATTCCAGATCTTGCAGATCCCCAGCCGCAATGTTGAGCAAAACACGAATGAGTCGCTTGAAGGTATCGTTAACCTGATTGATAGATTCTGCCATATTTGCATAAACGCCCGAATAGGAACCTTCCACCCCTCTGGAGTAATCGTTATTTTTTGCCATGAGGCCCAAGATTTCAATTCCTTCCGACAGACCTGCCAATCCATCTACGCAATCATTGATGCTATCTTTAATTTTTCCAAAATCACCCCTGTATTCCTCCCGTATTTTTTCAGGGATTTCACCTTTTCCAATTCGATCAAGATAACCCGCCATTGTATTAATCGGTTGTGTCAGCGCGTCAATAGAATTGTTGACGCCATCAATTATTTTGGCAAAGTCGCCGCCATGTTTTGATACATCGGCTCTCACATTCAGCCGTCCTTCCACGGCAGACTGTGAAAGCATGTTTGCATCATCAATCAGTCCATTGACAGCATCAATACAAATATTGAGGTTATCTTTCATTTGATTGAAGTCGCCAAAATATGATTCCGTAATTTTGGGAGGAATGTCTCCCTTGCTGATTCGATCAATATATTCTGAAGATACGTTAAATGGTTTAATAAAGGCTTCAATGAGTCCGTTGATCCCCGAAATAAGATCTTTCCAGGAACCGGAGTAAGCAGTCTCGTCTCCTCTTTGATCCAACTTGCCAGCTGTAACTGCCTGAATCAGCGTCTGGACTTCCTGGTCCATCTTTCTAATCGTTTCAACCATATCCCGCATTGCCGGGTTAATTTCATCGTGCTCATCTCTGGAGGAGACCTCCACAGAAACATCTCCCATAGAAATTTTTTTCATCACTCCGACAACATTCGTCTGAAGTTCGTCTACAAAGGAGTTGATGGCTTCTGACATCATACCGACTTCGTCTTTTCCATTCACCTCCAACCGTTCACTAAAATGACCTTTACTCATTTCCCCGACAACATAAGCAACCCGTTTCAACGGATTTGCAATTCTCCTGGAAATTACAACGATCAAAATAATAACAATCGTCAAGGCAATTCCAAGGACAATCAGAAGAATAGTGCTGACTGTGACAAAGGTCTTGTTAAACTCTTTATCCGGCAGCGCTGAAGTCAAAATCCAGCCAGTTTCCCCTAGAGTCGAAACATAACCGTGAACTTTCTCCCTTTCAAATGTATACTCTATGTCGCCTGTTTTTTTATTCTTAATCGCCTCTTTAACATCATCCGATGAATTGATCTCAGATACATTCTTGTTGATGTAATCGGCATTCGGATGATAAAACACCTGTCCAGCTGCTGTGGTTAACATATAAAATCCAGTGTTTCCCAGCTTCTGCTGTGCGAGCATCTCAGTAATATCCTTTACCGAAACATCAACACAGGCTGCTCCGATCAGTTCGTCTGTTCCTTCTCGAAAAACCGGTGCCACAGCACTTACGATGGTATCTTTTGAAGTAAAATCCTGATAAGGCTCTGAAACGAAGGCTCTCTTTTTTTCCATCAGCTCTATGTACCAAGGTCTTTGTGCAATCTGAAAATCATCGGGTGAAAATTCATCATTGGATTGATAGTATTGACTTGAATCAGTATCTGCAATCCAGGAATACAGGATAGAACCATCTGTTTCTGCCACATTGACCATTGTTTTGTTGATCTGTGGGAAAATTGCCTTAGAGTCAACCCTTTGTCCCGGCTGCGTATCCAGCAGCAGCTCTTCTATCTGATCGTTTGCAGCCATTTGATTTGCAATTTCCATATACTTCGCAAAGACCTGTCCAATCATCTCCGAAGTGTATGCAGATGAATTGGACAAGTCACTCGTCCGCAGTTCCACAATTGCATTTTTAACCAGGTATTGAGTGATTGTCATGGTAATGATAAAGGCAATCACTACCGGAACGCCAATCAT
Organism: Anaerovoracaceae bacterium; assembly: GCA_963676445.1. Classification (GTDB taxonomy): domain Bacteria; phylum Bacillota; class Clostridia; order Peptostreptococcales; family Anaerovoracaceae; genus Anoxybacterium. Next base: position 3,204,999 of record OY781100.1, on the reverse strand, counting down.
AATAAGGATTTTCTTTAACAAGGTTGGGTTTTTCATCATCAGTACTTCCTTCCATATTTACGAACGTTGCTTTCCCCCTTGCCCCCTTGAAAAATAAAATTAATATAGAGTAATAATTATTTCGACCAAATGATCCCTTTCATTAGCACGAATTATTTCCTAATGAACGAGGAGCTGTCTCCATTCACTTTGAGACAGCTCCTCAGGTTGCAGACAAAAGGTTCTAAAAGTCTGCATATTTATTTCTATGCGGGGTTATTATCTACCGCTAAAGCACTTAACGTTGCATTGTTAACGGTCAATCCAGGTGTTATATCAATAATTGAGTTGGTCGACAGCTGGACGGTATAGGTGTATAAGCCTGAATCCAGGTTATTGTCAAAGAACTGGAATCCAAAGGACTCCGCTTCAAGAGCAGTAACCAGCGTTGCAAACGTATAGGTCGAACCGACGTTAACAGGCGCTCCACCATTGAAGCTTCGTGTTATTTCAAAATTCAGTGTTACGGAAATGCCAACGGGTAAGCTAATGATACTGCTGAAATTCAATAAAACAGCAGGATTTCTCATACCGCCCGTATCAATTGATACTGCCACAACATTAATCGGATCTGCCAGCAAAGTGGTAATAATCGGAAGCGGACCGGCTCCTCCTGTTGCTGCATTTAACCTAACTGCGGCTCCAGGATACGGGTATCCTCCGCATTCATATGGTGTATTATTATAATACATTTTACTCATCCTTCAATTCAAATCAAGGATATTCAATCACAGAGATCTCTTAATATATAGGATCTTTATGACATCAAACTCCTTCCATATATGATATGACCAGAAGGACTACTTTGTTAATGCTTTACAACGAAGCTTTTAATATTTGTCGTGTTCTCTTCCAATGGTTAACTTTGAGGCGACAGGAGAATCCATGAGCCTTAATTGACCGGCGCCTAATTTAGCAGAACCATTGCTCAGTTCGAATTTTCCGATCATCTCTTTTAGCAATTCTGCCTGACCGGAGAGTTCCTGGCTGGCTGCCGCACTTTCTTCCGCAGTTGCCGAGTTGTTTTGTACAACTTGGGAGACTTGCTCTATTCCCTTATTGATCTGAGAAATTCCCGAAGCCTGTTCATTCGAAGCAGATGCGATCTCACTTACGATGCCAGTAGCTTTTTCGATACCGCCTACGATTTCATTCAGTGCAGACGCAGTCTCATCGGCGATACGCGTTCCTTCTCGCACCTTGCTGATGGAGCCTTCAATCAAATCAGTTGTCTCCTTTGCCGCGCTTGCGCTCCGCGCAGCAAGGTTTCGTACTTCTTCTGCCACCACAGCGAAACCTTTGCCGTGCTGCCCTGCCCTCGCGGCTTCTACCGCAGCGTTCAGTGCAAGAATATTTGTCTGGAATGCAATGTCATCGATTACTTTGATGATTTTAGAGATGTTTTCCGACGATTCATTGATCTCAATCATCGAATTCACCATCTCCTTCATCTGATCATTCCCCTTGACCGCATTGTCTCTTGCGTCTGTCGTCAGTTCACTTGCCGTATTCGCATTGATGGCATTCTGCCTCGTCTGGGATGCTATTTCAGCAATGGAAGCAGTCAGCTCCTCGATAGCACTTGCCTGCTCCGTAGATCCCTGGGACAATGCTTGACTTCCGTCCGATACCTGTCTTGAGCCTGCCGAGACCTGCTCGCCCGCTTCGTTGATATCTCCCAAAACCTGATTCAGCGACACGATGATATTATTCAGAGCGTCTTTAATCTCAACAAAATCGCCCTTGTAGTCTGCCGTTATAGATTGATTCAGGTTCCGGTTTCCGATCTTGGTTAAAACATCAGTAATTTCACTGACATAGCTTAACAAATTTGTGATCGTTTCATTAAGCGCATTCTTAATAACCGCATGATCGCCTCTATAGTTTCCTTCCATACTGATGTGCAGGTTACCCTTTGCCATTTCTTCCAGCACAGCAGATGCTTCATCAATGGGCTCGATAACCGCGTTCAACGTATGATTGAAGCCTTCCATGATTTGAGCATAACCTCCGCCATGTCTTGAGGTCTCCGCTCTACGCTTCAGATCTCCCTCAACTGCCGCGGCAGTCAACATAGAAGCATCATCAATCAGCATCTGTATTGCGTCAACACTCTTCTTAAGGTTTGCGTTGATGTTTTCAAAATTTTCTCCGATTATCCGGGTATCATCATCCGCTTCCTGAACCGATGTTTCAATGTTCAAATCACCCTGTGCAAGCTTACCAAGACTAACGATCAGCTTATCCACTTCCCGTTCCTGATATTTCGACTGCTTTTCAATCTTTCTAACGGTGGTTTTTATTTCCGTCTGGTCCGTAATTAATTCAAGAGCGCCTATCATCTGTTGATTTTCATCTTTGATGGGAATTCCCGTATAGGTAATCTCCATATTCCTTCCATTAGGATGAGCCTCCGTCTCTCTGACGACCTTTTGATTCTGCGCCATCGCTTGTATGCAGGCACAATTTTCAGTATTGCAATCACTTGTCCTGCAAAGATCAAAGCATTTCATACCTACAATCTGTTCCTCTTTCATCCCCGCCAGCTCAGCACCGATACGATTGATATAGCGTATCGACAATTCTTTGTCCATGATCATCACTGGCGACGGCAGCTCGTTTATATGTCCAACAAGAATATCTATGGTTTTATTGATGCCGCTTACGATCTTGGCATATCCGCCTTTAAGCCTGCTGACATCCGCACGATAGAATAGGTCGCCCCTTCCCGCCGTTCTGGTAAGTTCTCCCGATTCAGCCAGCAAAGATTGAAGGGATTCTCTTACCTTCATAAGATTATCAATCAGGATTCCATATTCTCCAGGATAATTGTTTTCGATTAATTTTAAATCGTCTCCGTTGGCGATTTTTTCGATATATTCCAGTGCTACATTCAACGGGTTAACAATGCCATCAAGGGTCTGGTTGAATCCGTTGATAATCTGCCTGAATCCGCCTTCAAATCGATCTGCGTTTCCCCGCTTCTCCAGCCTGCCTTCAACCGCTGCATCAGTCAAATCCTCAGCCTCCCTGGCCAGTTCATTCAACGTGCTGACCACCGACATCATACTATGGGCCAGAACATCCTGATCAGAGCGGGGAATGATTTCCAGGCTCAGATCGCCTTCTGCGATTTTCCCGGCCGCCTTAGCCTGTCCTTTGATGTTTTCAATCATTTTTCCGAAGTTGGTCAGCAAGTCTCCGACTTCATCTCCCGATTTTCGTATTCCATCAATATTAACTTCTACATCGCCCAGGGCAAGACGTTCGGCGGCCTCACTGAGTTTCCTGATCGGTCTTCCAAATATGCCGCCCAGCACAAATGCAAGAATTAATGCAACAAGAGCGACTGCACAGGATACTCCAACAATCGTATTTCTCAGCGTATTAACACTGCTCAAAATATCAGTTTCATAATTACCAACGCCCAACGTCCAATCCGTACCGGGTATCGGAGTAAGCCCCGTAATACGGGTGTCTCCTTCCAGTTCGTAATGAATGATATATTCGTTTCCAAGGCCCTTATCTTTCAACGCAATCCCAAAATCTTTGAATAGTCCGTTGCTCTCAATATTGCTAATGACATTTTCTTGATTCATGACATAATCTTGATTCGGGTGAGCAAAGAAGGTGCTGTCTGCACCTAGAATAAAAGCATAGCCGCGCTTTCCCAATCCCAGCCCCTCTGTAATACTGCTGATGAAGGTTCCGTCTCGCCGGCCAAGCAATACGCCAACAACAACTCCGTCGGAACGAATAGGCGTAAACTCCAGAACAACCGCCTTTCCCGTTACAGGACTGATGAGGACATCTGACATAAACGTCTCACCCTTCATTGCCCTCTCAATATAATGCATGTCTTGTTCTCCAAACATCGTGGTATCACCGGTTTTTACATATGTAATCTGCCCATTAGGAAGAACGACGCCCAGGTCCAGATAGCCCAGCCGTTCCACATCGTCAGCAAGTGATTGCCTCTGCACAGACCAGTCCATGGTAGCCGTTCGCGCTCGCATGGCAACTTCTTCAAGAATTTCCAGATTTCTGGAGATGTCTAAATGGATCAATTCGCCACTTTCCTTGGCATACTGAAGTATCGCGTCTTCCTGATTCTTCAGCAGTGCTGCGGAGCTCATATTTACAGAAATCAATCCCAAAGTAGATGTAGTTATCAGCACGAGAACACCGATAAACAAGGCGATTTTTTTGGATAGATTCATTCTCATTTGGCTTCTCCTCCTTCGTCAGCGATTTCGCTGTCGATAAAAATCAAATTTTCTTCTTCGTTACCCCTTATCCCAATCCCCTTCAAGAATGATTGTTCTGGTTTTAATTTAGAATATTGCCGTTTGTTGATTTTCTGATCATCTCCATTTTCTATAATGATTATAATTTCCTTATTTGTTAAACTTATCATATCAATGCTTGATTGGCAAACTATTTTATACATTTTTCGACAAGTTTCATCATTTTTCACATTTGGTTTCAATCGATAATTGATTGTAATTTATACTGTAATTGTTTTGATTTAACCTTGAAGTTTCATAACTGCGCACAAGAGAAAGGGCCTGGGGAAGGATTACTTCCCCAGGCCCTTTCTCTTCATTATTTTGAAATGATGCAAGCAGCGCGCAGCTACGCTGGACACACATGCACGAAAAGCGGCTCTTCACCAATTTTCTGTAATTGTGTGAAGGGCCGCACCTCTTTACTGGAACATATCATATGCCCGATACATCATCAGTACCGCCATTTCCTTAGTAACTGTTCCCTTGGGATTTAAAGTCTCACCGTTTCCATTGATGATCTTATATCCATTCAGAATTTCAACACTGCTCTTTGCCCAGCTTGATATATCATCCATATCCGCATATTGTTTCTGGAATGAAATCTTCTTATTATAGTTGATTTCTGATGCATTGAGCGCACGGATAATCATGACGCACAGCTGTTCCCGTGTCAGCGAACTGTTCGGGCTAAAGGTTGTTGACGAAGTACCACTGATGATTCCTGCATTGTAAGCTTTTAAGACTTCTTGATTCTTCGTGTCAGTAAATGGATTATCTTTTGAAGTCGAGCTGCCGCCCAGTTTTTCATACATCCTAACGACAAGTTCACAGAATTCTTCTCTTGTTGCATTGTCTTTAAAATTAGAATTGGTCATCTTATCGGTCTCTAATCCTGCCTGAATTGATTTTTCTATTTCATCCTTCGCCCAGCTGCTGGCACTGTCTAAGGAAGAAGAGGATGCCAAGGCAGCAGAGTTCTGTGATTTGGTCGTATTTACATTGACAAAAACGATAGAATTTCCGTCTTCGTATTCGCTGTCCGGTATGGTAACCGTCTCTTCATACGGTTCATAGCCTTCTACCACCACTTTAACCTGATATACATCGCCCACCTTGCTTTTCGGTAAATTGGTGATATGGCCCATATATCCCTGCTCGTTCGTATAGTCAACCCCATTGACATAAATTTTGTAATCGTGACTATCAAATACTTTTGGCGAAATATCACAGGCTGTATGTAGCATAATGATTGGTTTTACTGTTGAGGAATCATTCACAGTCTTAGTCATCGTAACGTACACATAATTCATTCCGTCATAAGGGATTGTCTTATCAACGGTTTGAGTTCCATAACCGTCGGCAGTGACCGTAATGTGAAATACACCTGATGAATCAGGGGCCTGTTGGTTCAGCACTCCTCCGTCAATAAGATCCATTGTTTTTCCATTGACTTCCACTGTTGTTGCCTTTAGCATTTCACCTGTATCTTTATCTGTCATCACGATTGTAATCGGAACAGTTTGAGAGGCAGGAGCTTCACTGGTTGCCGACAATTCCTCATATAGGATTGTATATTCTTTCGGATAGCTTTCGACCAATTCCATGGAGTATTTTTCATTTGCCTTCAAGGTCGTCGTTATTACTGCGGTTTCTCCATATCCCAATTCAAATTTTGTCTCGGGAACCATAGAGTTACCGGAATTTTTTAAAAATCCATTCAGTTTACCACTTGGGTCGATGTTTTGCAGCACGGAATTTCCTGAACTTGTAATGGTCATACGAATACTGCGCTCCTGACCTGCCGGTAAAACAATCTTATCGCTGGTATCATAGATAAACTTGTCACTGCTCTTATTATAATGAAGTTCCATTCCTAAGATACCTTTAATAACTTCCTGTGTTCCTGATATCACATACGGATTATTCGCACCAGAATTCAAGTTGGCCGCAAAGGTATCCATTGTTGCCGTAATCTGATAGTTCACTTTAACCAGGTCATTTGCTGCCGCGTTCTGCGTGGAATACTGGCTTCCATTTACAGCAAAATAGTAAGTTCCCTTGCTTAGATACTGGCTTTTCAGACAGCTTCCTTTTCCTTTAAAATCAGCAATGCGAATTCCATTTTGCCCAGTATTGTTATCCGCCGCGCTATATCTTTTTTTACTGCCGCTGACATCTGACAAAAAGGATATCTCTTCAATATTTGTTGTTGTTCCATACATTTTGTTGAGGGGGACAACTTCAATCGTGACAATTCCGTCGTTTAAGACGTTCAGCTCGTAAACATCCATATTGGGCTGCGCGTAAGCAGCGAGACTTCCCACACTGCCGCTGTTGGAGTCATCCCTGCCTGTACCAACAGTAAGACTATAATACGTTTTGTTTTCCGAAGTTTTAAGCCAATTAGACTTCATATAGCCTAGGTCATTAATGGTTTTCGGTCCCTGTGCAAAACATACTGTCGTGAACAGCATTATCATAATTACGATAAGACCAACAATTCTTTTCATCTTTACCTCTTTTCTTTACACACTTATAATACATACATCCCATTTAACAAAAATGATATGGTTGCCGTACCTCTATTTTTTAATATGTTTTGTTATCACTATAAATACGGCAATCCCTATCGCAAGCATAGCTGCTGCCGTCAGCAAAACGAGAGACAAGAGCAACACTATGCCGGCCGTTGTTTTCATTGATTCACCTCCTATAAATCAGATTAAGAAAAAATGGGTTAAAAAAAATCACCAACAAAGGGTGATTTTCTTCTATTTCGTATTTTTTTTCTAACCAATTTTAGGTGATGCTTCATTTTTCTTTAAAATTCAGTTAAATACAGCTTCCGTCAATCAAGTCACGCAGCTGGTCTCGTTTTGATATCCCCAGTTTGCTATAAGCATTTTTAATATGTGTACGAATCGTATTTGGACTGAGATGTAACGTTTCGGCAATTTTTACGGCCGTATCTGAATTGTAGTAGTAAAACAAAACTTCTTTTTCTCGTTCTGTTAATTCAGTTAAAATTGCGAGTTCGCAAAACGATAGAAGATCCAAACTTTTTCCCCGGTATACCGTAGAAATTTCATGCGTTCCGCTTCCTTCTTTCTCCCATGTAAAATCGCTGTGAAAAAAATGAAAAATCAAGCTTACCACAAGAGGAATAAAGGTAAAAGGTCCAAAAAACACTTTTGACAAGCCACTTATAACAATCATATTTGCAACAGCGCTGCCACTAGTCACTCCCAGCAAAATAGAAATAATCCCATAGCCGAACAGATAGGGATTCTCTTTTTTCACAGCTAATCGCCAAGAGTAAGAAAATCCATAGACATTCGTGAAAGCCCAACCAATCTGTAAAAATGTCTGCACAAAGCAATAACTCACATCGGTCAATGGAAGCATAAAGCAAGTAAATGAGACTGACAAAAACAGAGTTCCAATAAAAAGGTTAATTAAATTCCCATACCTCTTTCCGATATAACCTGCTGCCGGGAGAAAAAAAATCAAAGGCAGTACATTATAATATCGGTCAATATAATAAAATTTTTCCAGATACGGATAAATTCCCGCATAGCTGATTCCTCCGCCGATATAAACAAGATAGAGCGACCCCAGCGGGAGAAACTCCTTATATTGGAATTTCGCTTCGTATTTTTTTCCCACGATTGCCTCATCCATAGCTAATTGATAAAAAACGACAGCAATTGTGCTTAAAAACACAACAAGTAAAAGCGCATTACCTTTGCTTAGCAAGGGTTCCAAAACATTGATAATATAAAGTGTAGAAAACGCAATCATGAAAGAAGCCGCCATCACAGCTTCGCTTTCACGTTCTTTAATTTTCGAAAAAACGTGAAGGGTAAAGCCCCTGGATAACGTTGCGATTTCAAAAGCAAATAAAAATAAAATCAATTCTTGAAACGTCTTAAGAGAATAGGTTAACAGAAAAGAGATCGATATAACAATATGCATACCAAATATCCTTTTTTTCGTGAAATACTGAAAAAAAGGGTTCAGGTAACTTAAAACAAAAGCGCCCAACGCCAGCAATATATATAGAAATGATTCCGCACCGGCAACAATTCCAAGCAATGGGCCAAATAAGCTAAAACTAATTACACAACTGTATGCAAAACCAAAGGAACAAATTTCTCTGATATTATTCATGCTATGAGTCTAAAATTCCCCCATCGTTATCTATACCGAACAAAACTTGATCGATATCACTCCTATAACTTATTATTCGGACTTTCTCTTGTTTCATGATACCATATTCCAGTATACTATGAAACTCACTAATTCCTATTTCCAAAATGCTACAACGATATTCCCATTGAAAACCTGGATATTTATGAAATCTTCAGATACAATAATGGTAGAATTTCCCGAATTCAAAAATTTTTACCCCAAGATCTATCAATGGAATAATAAAGAAAATAATAAAGGAGAAATTTTACGATGCAATTTATTGACGCTCATGAAGCTTTAGAATCGATTCTGCACAAAAACAAGGAATTAAGCCAATCAAAAGTTACTGTAACCAGCAAAGCCCTGAAAAATGAAGAAGCAATAGGAAATCCCGACAGAAAAGATTTTCCCCTGCTAAGAGGCAAAGAGGTGCTATTGCAGGCAGAAATAGACGGCAATTTGGGTCAGGCTTTTACCAGTGATCCCATTGCTTATCAAGGTAGCATAGAAAGTTTATTGGATTTGCCTGCCGATAGGCCCGGCAACTATGCGCTCCTGGTTGCCACCCTTAACGCCCTCAGCAAAAAAAAGGGGCTCGCAGATCACACGATCCACTGTATGAATAATGAACCGGAAGAATGTGCAGAAAAAATATCTCGTGATATTCTGGAAAGATACGGAATCTGCAATATCGGTATTATTGGCTACCAACCCGCAATATTAGAAAATTGCGTTAAAATATTTGGCGAAAATAGAGTTAAAATTACCGATTTGAATCAGGATAATGTTGGTTCTGTGCGGTACGGGGTCAAGGTTTTAGATGGTATGACAGATACGTCCAGGCTTGTCGAATTCGGGGACGTGTTGCTGGTCACCGGCTCAATTTTGGCTAACGGAACCGCCCAAAGCATTTTGGAAGAAATGAATGACAAGCCGTTTTATTTTTTCGGCACAACCTGCGCTGCTCTGGCACAGGTAAATAACATCGACCGCCTATGTCCTTTGTCAAAATAATGGTCTTTGATTACAGCTTGAATTGCTGAGCTGTTGAAAGTTTTAATAATTTCTTATTAATTTTTTGTAAGACCCGATTCGTTGCGGGAATAGTAAATGCCATGGAGGAACCCAATAGCAACATGCTACACCAGGTTCCTTCACGAATACTCGAGTAATCAAGCTTAAACAGTAATATGGTGACGAAGCATCCTGCAATGGCGAGTATATCAAACGCCTGCCTTACAATCGGAAATGGACGATTGATTTTCGCAGCAATAACATAGGACAATTCTTCCAAGGGCATGTTGAGGAAATTTGCACTGCGCAGGATGGCTACCCCAAATGAAATTACGAATAATCCTAAAAGAAGCAGCAGCCATTGCTCATAATAATTATTGGGCACAAGCTTTGCTATTGGTGAAAAATTATAGCAAAAAACATTTACCATCTGCCCATTGAGATAAGCAATTAAAGCCTGCGTCATTTGAATCGGTTTAAAGTTTTTACCCAACAAAATTATTTGACCCAACAAGCAAGATAGATTGAAGAAAATAATCGCCGTTCCGGTTTTACTACCTGCAACTTTTGACAAATTCGTTGCAAACGCAGTATACGCCGTCTGTCCTAAATTCGATTTCATCATCAGACTAATGCCAAGCGCTATCACCACTACACCGGCACACATCTCTATGAATTCTATTACCTTTTTTGTTTTCATAATTATATTCTCCCCATTTTCAAATACAAGCTTCCATATGGGGTCCGTCCACAATAAGTACTCCCATCCTGTCTTAACTCTATATTTTATTTATATTCATATTATGTATTATAATTTGTATGTTGTCTAATGTCAATACTGTGATAATACAATATCGTTGTATTTAAAAGTGGAAATGCCAAAATAAAAAAAGCACCGCCGATATCTCAACGATATCAAACGATGCATTTTGATTTCACATTTTTCAGGATATATTATTCAATCCCCAGTTCTAACATTGCATGAAGAATATGTATCTTCATCGCATTCTTAGCTCCTTCGGCATTCCTGGCTTCCATAAATTCCATGATCATTTTATGGTCATGGAGAGTATCCCTCACAATCAAATCTTTCTCCTTCGATAAGGCAATACCCTTGTCTATGGCTTGATAAATTATTGGCATTAATTTATTAATAAATTCATTATGTGAGGCTTTGGCAATAGATTTATGGAAAGCTTGTTCCGATTCTTTTCGATTTTCACCTTTTGATATTTTTTCCTCAATCTCTTTTCCGTTGCCGACGATTCTCTTTATTTCAGCATCGCTCCCCCTTAACGTTGCCAAATAAGCCATTTGCGGCTCAAAAATCAGCCGGATCTCATAAAGATCCTTCGTCCTTATATTTGTACTGATAAGTGATTGCATAGTTTCAATTTCGTCAAGTTGAATATCTTTCCGAATAAAGGTTCCGCGCCCTCTTTCAATTTCCAGAATGCCATTTGTAACAAGAATACGGATCGCCTCTCTCAGAGTAGTTCGACTAACGCGAAGCTCCTCAGAGAGATCATTTTCATTCGGTATTTTGTCACCTGGTGAAAATCGATTCTCTATTGTAATCATATTAAGGATTTCGTCTGCTACACTCTCCGAAAGTCTTCTTTCTTGCACCATATTATCACCTTTACTATTTTTATATTTATTTTATCATGGTAATTGTACAATTGAAATGTATTTATACTATATGTCGTTGACTAAAACCCCCTGATAGATAAAAGAGAAAATATTACAGTTGTTTCATTAAATTGTTTAAAAATTCATCATTGATGCCACTTCTTTCTGATCCATAAACTGAACACCTATTTCTTTCCCAAAATCGTTGGATTGATAAGAATACTCCAGATGAATCAGTCCGCGCCTCTTTTGAAAGAAGGACTGTCTTGCGTTTATTGCTTGAATGTGAGTGCTCTTAATTACGGTCGTCCACTTGCCAAGAATACCGCCCATTATTACAAATTGATCCCCTGTTCGGGAAATTCTGGTCTTTTTATAACTCGCAAATCCGGCCATGCAAAATAATGCAACCGCAATCCATGAGAATGCACCGTAAGGAATTGTAACGCTTGCTATCACCGCCAGGATGAAAGGAATGCTTGTATATTTAATCAGAAAAGACTTTAAAGCCCGTTTCGGAGGTTTACAAACAGCGTCTTCAAACGTGTACTCCGGCAGCAGCGTTTTTATCATTTCTACGCGTTTATCATCCTTGATGACCGGATACAAGATAGCCGCTTCGCCCTCTTCGTCGCCATAACCAATGCTCTCTATTTTTAATTGCCCCATTTTGCAGAACTGTCCAATAAACCCGTGCTTAAAATAGAGGGCTGTAATTTTTTCCGCCGACAAATGATATCGCTTCTTTTCCAAAAGACCATGGGTAATTTCAATGTTGCCGCCTTGACGGCTAACCCTAAAATCATAATATTTCACAATTGCGAGAACACTGGAGACAAGAAATGAGAAAATCACATATAACAACAGAATCAATAAAACCGATGAAAGGATATCCGGTATACTTAATTCGCTCACTGTGAAATCCAAATGTCGGCTCAACCAGCTTCCCGCGGGACCCTCAATAAAATTTTTCACAAAGGGGATATCATCGATCAATTTCCAAACCGCCAAAGCAAAAACAAGACCGCCAAAAATGCCATTGGAAGTAATCGCGTACAAAATAAGCTCTTTTATACTGATCCGATACACTTCTATTGGCTGATGATCAACGAAAGATTCATCCAGCTTCTCTGATGCCGCCATTTTCGAACCGGAATTCAGCCTATTTTCGAGTTCTTCCTTCAATCGTTCTACTTCTTTTTTACTGATGACCAGTTGAATTTCATTTCCCTTTGTCACACTTCCCGCATCTACCTTAAATGTGTACAGTTGGAGCACCCGTTCAATCAGTTCTTGATTTTCATTAATTGTCGTTATTTTATCAATGCTGATCCCCTGTTTGCTTTTTCTTAAAACTCCCTTTTGATAAAACAAAATATTATCCTCAATGAAGTAGAAAGTATTTTTCCAGGAGAAAAACGCTAAGATCAAAAAAATCAATAAAAGTGCGCCGATACTAAAGACCATAACCTCGCCATCCCGCCTGTTTAAGTTTGTAAAGATAATGGCAAGAATAGGCAGTATCATTTGCTTCATCATCATAATCATTTGTCTTATGATGAATAAAGGATGGTTATGCTTCCGTTTCATTGCCCCGCTCTCTTTCTGTCCCCGATGCTTCTTTCCAGCCATTTTCCTCTAGCACAATATAATTGAGCTTCCGAACGATTTCGTCTGCTGTATCATACTTAAGGCCCTTGATTTGGAGAGTTCCTCCTGCCGTATAAATATCCACTGTGGAAAGGTCAAACCTTTTTTGTAAGATCCCCTGTTCAATTTTCAGATGCTGGATACGGTTAATTGGGATTAAGGTACGATTGGTAAAAAATATCCCATGTATAATTTCAATGCGGTCTGGTCCAATAAAATAGCGCCATTGGCGGTATTCAACGGCAGGCAAAATGAAAATTGTAACGACTGCGTCAAGTGCAGCAAATCCAAAAATCCAAAGATGCGTATATAATAAAAAATAGATCCCTATTGTAATTCCCAAAACAATTAATGCGCTGATACACGCATGGATAATCCAAAGTTTTCGAGCTGCTTTCTCGATTGGTTGATACTTCTCATTTTCGTAAATCATTGCATTTACCCTTCAATTTCAAATGCCCTCAGGATATCATTGTATACCAAATCAGACAATTCTTCGTCGGATAATGGTTTGCGGCCTTCTATGCCTAATTTTTTATCAAGTATCTTATCTATGTGCGTCAGAACTTTTTGTTGGTCATATCCTAATTGGACAATTTGATTTAATAGATTCAGCGAAGTTCTCATTTTCCCTCCTCCTGGTTTGCATTCGTATGAGTAATAAAAAAACTCTTGCAATTAAAAATCACAAGAGTCAACAATCTTTCTAAATTATTCGTAGAGTGGCTCGTACCAATAGTTACTTTCTTTTGCAATCGATTTATTATACCATATCAGAGACAAAAACGCAACCAACAACTTCACTCGGTGAACTTCGTTCATTTCTTCGTTTCAATAGCTTGCATCAGGGCAGCATTTTCTGATCATTTTGGTACATTGATTATGAAAAGTTGTCCTATTACTATTGACTTCTTTGGCTGTTTTCCTTTATTCTTAATTTTATATATTGTAACAAAAGAAGGAAGAAAGGTGTGTAATACTCTATGAAAAAATTGACTTGCATGATTGTTGTGACTATGTTGCTCTGCTCAAACTTCGTTTATGCCGGTGGTTGGTTCGCTGGTGCCAGTTCCTGGGCGGAAAACGAATTAAATCTTGCATATGAAAATAATCTCATCACATATGATGATTTTTCTGATGTGTGGAAGGGATACTCAAGCAATATCTCAAGGCAGCAGTTTGCAATGCTTGCCGTACGTCTTTATAAGGCTTTGACTGGCAAAACTCCCGTAGCAGCATCTCCCGCTACCTTTACCGATACCAGCAATGATGATGTGTTACGAGCCAACAAGGTTGGAATTATTAACGGAAAAGGGAATGGATTATTTGCACCTGATGACAAGGTGACGAGACAGGAAATGGCTGTGATGATGATGCGTACGTTAGATTCTGCAGGCGTCAGTTATGACAAAGGTGACGGAGTATTAACTTTCAATGATAAAGAAAAAGTCAGCTCCTGGGCAGTGACAGGTTCTGACTTTGTTTTTGAGAATGGATTTATGAAAGGCGACGGAGTTTCCTTCAATCCATTAAGCAATACCACGATCGAACAGGCTGTCATTATTGTCAATCGAATTTATACAAAATATCATGGAAGTACCTCTTTAGAGGAAAGTGATTATACAAAGGGATATACAACGGAAATTACTCCCGAAGGCCTGGCAGTTACATATAAGAACAATGGAAAAACAGAAATTGTCGTAAGTTTTCTAAATGGTTCCAAAGAAAAGAGTGGCGGAACCATGACGCTTACGGGAATGAAGAGTACACAGACCTGCAGCTCAGACCTGTCTAAAATATATTTCGTAGACAGCATTAACCGCATGTGGTATTTCGACTTTAAAGACGGTAAAATCTTTCAGTACAATACCTCTTATGGAGGTGCTCTGAATGTCAATGATTATGAAGTAATTGACACAGGAAAGTATTATGGATACCTGGCCGTGGAATCTGTTGCCCCAGTTAGCGGAGCAGTTACCCGTATGGTATTTGATCGCGACGGAGCATATGTAGGTGATCTGGAATATATGTCAGATTATAACTACCAGATTGAAGAAATTTACACAGCACAAGAAGAAGAAAAAAATAAGTTCACCATGGATGTTACAAAAGCTGTAAATTTTGACGGAACCATTCACCCCAGTGAAGACGACATCTATTTTTACAGCAATGCAAAGCACCTAAGCTTTGTAAGCAATGGGACTGGTTATTTGAGAATGTATCCTGCCGGTACGGATTCTGCATATGTAGGTCCTATGGGTATCGTTGGACCAAACAGTTCTACGATAGTTGCATACAATGGATATGGCGGACTTTATAAGACAGACATCACATTCAACAACGAGGTAGGAAATGCCGGCATTGTATTTAATACGATAAGAGCAGCAGACGGAAACAATATATATTACGGTTATTATGTCGGAATCGATCCGGAAAATGATACAGTCTTATTGGGGAAATCTGAAAATAAATGGACTAGCTTAAAAAAAGTGGACTTAGGCTATGATGTGAAAAAAAATGATACCCTAACGCTCGAAGTTACAAAAAATGGTTCTGATATTTGGGTTTACGTCAACGGAACACGTTATATTGATACAACCGACACTACGTTCAGCGAAGCCGGAGGCTTTGGAATCAGAACGTGGAAGACGGATGTTTCCTACAGTAATTTTTCCGTAAATCCACTGCCGTATTAAATAGATAGTTAAAGGGAATCCAACTCGGATTCCCTTTAACTATCAGAAACGGTTAATTTACTGCTTCGTAAACGATCCTGCCGTCAAATATTGTATTGACGATCTTAGTTTCCGTAATATGTTTCGGTTCAATCTTTGTAATATCCTTCTCAAGAATCACGATATCTGCCTTTTGGCCCACTTCAAGGGAGCCGATTTTGTCTTCCATACGCATTTGCTTTGCCCCGTTGATGGTGTACATTTCCAACAGCTCCATGACGTCGGTGGCGGTCTCATCCTGATTGCGCAGATAAGTCGCTTCATATACACGGTCTCCTATAACCATCTTTTCAATAGGACAATAATTGTCATTATAACCCCTGATTGGCTGAAATGCGGCATAAATTTTCAACTGGGACATTCTTTCCTTGTCATTCGGTGCAACAAGGTTTTTTTGTTGGGAAGAAAACATCCATTTGCCATCCGCTGC
This sequence comes from Anaerovoracaceae bacterium, assembly GCA_963676445.1. GTDB lineage: Bacteria > Bacillota > Clostridia > Peptostreptococcales > Anaerovoracaceae > Anoxybacterium. The sequence continues at coordinate 3,189,019 of OY781100.1, read as the reverse complement.
CTCTTATCGCCTTCAGCTCGGGATGAGCGGCGGCATAGTCCCTCAATTTCTCTTGGTATAATGCAAGGGTCGGCTTCGTGCCCATCCCAATATCCCCAAAGTCAACCCCCTCTGGCGGAGACATAAACTCAGCATGTATATGTGCGTCCACAAAGCCCGGTGTCACCATTTTTCCGTTCAGATCAATCGAAGCCGCCTGAGTGTTTTATTGATACTGGAGATTAGTTCTTCCTGATGATTTTTCTTAATTTGCTCATAGTCGATGTCTCCGCCGGCAACGCCCACCAGTTGATCATCCTTGAAAACAGGGAAAGAAAAGGATACCAGTTCTTTATTGGAATAGCGATCATAATAGACGCTGCTCCAGACACCTTTTTTCGTCCGAAGGGGATCATAATACCATGACATATAAGCATTTGATCTTGTAAAGTCACGAAGATAAAGGGATCTTTGCAATTCAAGTGTACCATCCTCTTTTCGAAACGTATAAACGCCGATGCCGTTATCGTCCGGGGTTAAAAAGTCCAGCCAGACTGGATCGATCTGGAAATAAACCCCAAATATAATATCGCTTCTGCGTATGATTGTCTCTGAGATCTTCTCGATTTGTCTCTGGTATTGATCGAAATAGTTCCTGCCATTCGTTTTGGCGTTTGATAAGTTGATCGATTTTTTCACTTCTTCTGAAAAGGCGCAGACCGCATCTTCCAAGTCTTTTCCGATAAGGCTCAAATTGTTATTTGTATCCTTGTCATTAAAATTCAGCTGGCTAAATGAATTTTCTTTACTTCCAATCAGGCTCTTTGTTTCGTTTATCTGTTTTTGTATATCTTCAATGATTTTGTTGATATCAACTGCCAACAAAGCGGTTTCCGCTGCCAGCTTCTTGATCTCGTTCGCAACGACTGTAAAAGTTTTTCCGTGGACCCCTGCATGCGCGGCTTCGATCGCGGCATTAATTGCCAGAAGATTCGTCTGGCTGGAAACACTCTTTATGGAATCTGTTATTTTACCAATACTTCCTGATTTGTTTGATAAGGCGACGATCCCTGCCGAGATCTCGTCAAAGGTGCCCCCGATATCATGGAAATGATCCTTAAGGAACTGATTGGTATGGTTGCTCCGGCTATTGATATCGTAGAGCTCTGCAATCGCTTTTTCTATTTCCTGTAGTTCAACCTGCATGTCTCCTGTTTTTTCCTCGATATGCTGCAATGCCGTCTCCTTTCCAAGTGCCTTTTCAGCTTAAGCCTACTCACGCCTTTTAAAAAAGTGGCTACACCACTTCCGCTAGGGAACCCAACAGCTACGCCTCCAGTTCGCTTTGCGAACTGCTGTCCTTTTTGCCGCCCAAACAACGGCTTGCCTCCAGCACGCAAGGGGTGCCCCCTCTGCACTCCCCATTTTATCTTCGACCTTTTTTAAAATTTCCGAATTCGAACGCTCTCCTTACTCAGCATATGCCTGCGCGCGATGCCCCAGATTTTCTCCATAACATCCTGCATGTCGTTGACCATAGACCCTGTTATCTTAACGATTCCCATGGATTCATCCAGAAAACTGATACCGCCGTCAACACCTTTGATTGTATGAAACAGTTCTTGCACCTCTTCAATGATTACCACAGGCAGTTCTCTGGCATACAGAAATACTGTCGCATATATTATTCCGTTTTGCAGAATACCAAATCCTGTGATATCATTCTTTTTAGGCTCTAATTTTACATATTCATATACCTTAAGTTCATTGCAAACAAAAATCTTTGTTTTTGAAGAGTACATGTCATACTCAAAACGCTCTCCCCGTTCAGTCCTTCCCGGAATTATCATATCCGCTGCAATCAGGGTCGAATCTTTGTCCAATCTGAACACATTTTCCTGATATACTTTTGTGTTTGCAAATGGAATATTGTATTCCGGCAAATATTCCAAAACAGCACTGGAAGAAACGTCAAAAAAATTCTTCAGTTCCGCGTGTCCTTCTTCCATTTTATAAAACTTTCCTGCCGACGGAGTTGTTATCAATGCTTTGGCATGTTCTTCAACAGCAACCTCAACAGTAAGCCGGTCATTTTGTAAAACACCGCCTGCTGGGTTCAGGATATAAGTGTAAGCAGTGCCGTCGTTATCGTGATAATATGGCGGCAATACCTGCAGCGGCAGCTGGTAAAACTGATTGGCGATATAGGTTTTACCGCTTTGTTTTTGTCGATATCTGAGTCTTAAGATTCCCTCTGCTCCGCTCAATATATTACCCCTCTATTCTTCGAACAACATATCCTGTTTGATCCATTTCACTATGGCATCAAGTCCCGTACCGTCATAAAGATTTGTAAATACAAAGGGTTTTTCACCCCGGGCTTTCATGGTATCACGTTCCATCACTTCCAGGCTGGAATGTACATACTCGGCGATATCAATTTTATTGATTACAAGCAGATCCGACTTTGTGATTCCCGGACCACCTTTTCTTGGAATCTTCTCTCCTTCACCCACATCTATAACAAAAATGAGACCGTCCACCAGTTCAGGACTGAATGTTGCCGCCAGGTTGTCTCCTCCGCTTTCAACAAAGACAATATCCAAATTTGCGAATCTAGCCTTCAGTATTTCAATCGCATCAAGATTCATGGAAATATCCTCGCGGACAGCAGTATGCGGACAACCGCCTGTTTCTACGCCGATGATTCGTTCAGGATCAAGGACTCCGGCACGCGTCAGAATCATAGCGTCTTCCTTCGTATAAATATCATTTGTTATAACACCGATCTCATATTCCTTGGCAAGCCTTCTGCATAGGCATTCGATCAACGCGGTTTTACCCGAACCAACCGGTCCGCCGACTCCAATCTTGATTGGCTTTCTCATAAGTCACCTCCGTGATTTTGATTTTAGTTAAGACATATACAGCCTGGTAGGCAATGTTTCATGCAGCATGGAAGCAATATCCAATCCTGGGCAAAATGCAAATGCATCCTCCAATTCTGTATGAAACGCTTTTTCTACAGCACTTCCAATATTATCATACAAATCCAGCAGGATACGCTGAGCCTGAATGTTGCCAAGCGGGATAAGCTTGAGCCCGCTCTGAACCAGACCGCTGACGGAGCTGAACATAAAAGCACTCAGCATATCTTCCTTCTCCAAACCCAGAATTGAAGATACCAATCCAAACGTGACAGGAAAGGCAGATCCGCTATGGCAAGCTTTATAATAGGAAGTCAGGATGTCGTGATCTGTCATTTCTGAGGCAATCCTCAGCAGTGCTTTGCCCATTCGCAGGCAGCCTTCCCGGGATTCTTTGGTAAGCTTCATGGCCGCAATCTGTTTGTCTAGATCTCTGAGACTGTCCATGTTACCGGCCTTAGCAAAATCATATGCGCTGCACACGACAGGGCCTTCCAAGCCTGCCAGCGTCGTATTGATGAATGCACCGAGAAAACGCCTGAAGCATTCTTCATCCGAAACTTCGCCATTGTATACATATGTCTCAAGTCCCCATGACTGGCTGAAGGAGCCTGTTGGAAAGGTTCCGCCTGCCAATTGAAGGATCATAAAAAGTTGCTCTTTTTTCATCGTAGTCCTCTTTACGGTTCTTTTCTATTCGCACCTCTGCCCTAATCATGATCCTAATGTGGATGCGCGCCATCATGGTCGTGATCATGTGGATGTCCTGAATCATGGGCATGATCGTGATTGTGATCGTGCTGGTGATTGTGATCGTGCTGGTGGTTGTGGTCGTGCTGATGGTCATGGTTGTGATGGCCATAGGAAGCTGCGATATTAGCAAGAATGCCGTCTAATTTTCGGATTTCTCTTGAGTACTCCACACCCAGAGAATCAAACATTCTTTCAAGCACATAATCATACGGGACTCTGATACAGTCATCATAAAGATATGCCTTCTGGTGCATATTCCCAATATTAAATGCTGCTTTCGCCCATTCGATATTGTTTTTAGGTCTGATCTCAAAGATTTCTTCTTCTTTCAGATCTACAGCGATCATTTTCACATCATCCATATAGAGGATGTCTCCATTATGCAGATGCGCTCCAACCGGCAGTGATAAGCCTACGACCGTACCTTCTTCCGAAGTCAATTTCTGGTGTGGTTTTAAAAGTTCATCATGTGTAAGGCGTACCTTATCTACGGTTCGGCACTTATTTTCGGTAACGCTAAGATTACCAATTACTTTCTCAACTATTATCATCTTTTTCACCCAACCCTTGTCGTATTTATCTGAAGAAATATTTCTGAGCGAGCGGCAGTTCCTTTGCCGGTTCACACTTGATGAATTCTCCGTCTACAGTAACCTTATATGTTTCCGGATCAATTTTGATTTCCGGGCAGTAATTGTTTCTGATCATATCAGCTTTCGAAAGATGTCTTGTGTTCTTAACGGGCAGAAGCTTTTGCCCTGAATTTGGCAGAATATCGGCCAGTCCGTTGTCGATCGCCGCCTGTGTAACGAATATCTTGCAATAGCGGTTACAGTTATTGCCCATTGCAGCATACTGCTTCCTGTAGATAATGGGCTGGCTCCACTCAATGGAGGCATTGACATCACCTGTATGGGAATACATTACAGCGCCGCACTTGAACACCATTCTTGCTTTGGCTCCAAAAAATTTGGGGTCCCAAACGACAATATCGGCCAATTTCCCGGATTCAAGAGAGCCGACATAATCGCCTATCCCCATAGCAATTGCAGGATTAATCGTATACTTCGCCAGATATCTCAGCACCCTTTCATTGTCATTTCCAGGCTTATCTTCAGGTAGAGGCCCTCTCTGCTGTTTCATCTTTGAGGCCAACTGCCATGCTCTGAGAATGGATTCGCCGACTCTTCCCATCCCCTGTGAGTCAGAAGCAATAATACTGATCGCACCCATATCATGAAGCACATCTTCTGCAGCTATCGTTTCCCCTCTGATCCTTGAATCTGCAAATGCTACGTCTTCAGGAACTCTTGGATTCAGATTATGGGCAGCCATGATCATCTGAAGGTGCTCTGCAACCGTATTGATCGTATATGGATTTGTAGGATTTGTCGATGATGGGATCATATTCGGTTCACCAACAACACGCATGATATCTGGCGCGTGTCCGCCGCCGGCCCCTTCCGAATGATACGTGTGTATTGTCCTTCCGCCGATAGCTCTGATCGTATCTTCTACAAATCCGCCTTCATTGAGTGTATCCGAATGCAGTTGAACCTGGAAGTCCAGTTCATCAGCCACATCCAGGCAGGTTTTAATAGCCTGTGGAGTAGCGCCGTAGTCTTCATGAATCTTCATACCGATGGCTCCGAAAAGAGCCTGTTCCCGAATCGCTTCCGGAAGTGATGAATTACCTCTGCCCAGAAATCCTGCATTGACAGGAATGTCCTCGTGAGCTTCTATCATCTGTTTGATATGCCATGGTCCCGGCGTCTCGATTACCAATGTTTTTGATCCTGCGCCCCCGCCGATCATGGTAGTGAGGCCGTTTGCCATTGCTTCCCATACCTGATCGGGCGATTCAAAATGAATATGCACGTCGAGTCCACCGGCTGTAATGATACCGCCTTCCAGGGAAACGACTTCTGTTCCGACGCCTACGACCAATCCCGGCGTTATATCCATCGTATCAGGATTTCCTGCCTTTCCTATGCCTATGATTTTTCCGTCCTTAACTCCTAAGTCACCTTTCACGATTCCCAACACAGGATCAATGATGATAGCGTCAGTAAATGCAATATCAAGTACTCCGTCACGATTGGGAGTTCCTGACATCATACCCATGCCGTCACGGAACGATTTTCCACCCCCTGAAATCATTTCGTCCCCATAGTTTCCCTGATTATAATCTTTTTCTATCTCAATAATAAGTCCTGTATCAGCCAGATGAATCTTATCTCCAACTGTAGGTCCGCATATATCACCATACTCGTTTCTTGGAATTTTAAATGTCATGTCCAAGCGCCTCCTTGCATTTTTGGAATGCTTTTTCCTTAATCTGCTGATCATCGGCTGGTCCGTTTACCCATCCGGCAAAGCCGAAAAGTTTACGCGTTCCTTTAAAAGGCACCAATCCGACCGTTCTGTCTGTTCCGGGCTCAAATCTGACAGCTGTTCCCGATGGGATATCGAGATGCATGCCGTAAGTCGCAGCCCTGTCAAAATTCAAAGCTCTATTCACTTCAAAGAAATGATAATGAGAGCACACTTGAATCGTTCTGTCGCCGGTATTTCTGACAATGATATGAAGCTCCGGCGCACCTTCATTGATGATAACCGGCTCTTCGCGATAAATTACCTGTCCTATTTCATATTTCATTTGTCCGGCCTCCTTATTAATATTGCATGGACAGAAGCTCTTCAAATTTCAGAGCTTCCTCTCTTTTTTCCAATCGAATCGGGTCCTGTATGGATACCAGTTTATTGCCGTCAGGGAACAGGGCTTCCAAATCAATGCTGGGGACCAGCGCCGCCGTACCTTCCATGACGTCTTCTTCCGTAATGATTCTTGTACCGATGTCAACCAGCTCAGTTACAAGCCACCTTCCGTCTCTGGCTCTTTCCAGTATTTCATCACAGATGATAGCTGTTGACTCTATATAATTAAGCTTTAAGCCTCTTTTCCATCTTCTTCTTGATATTTCCGCCACATCAAAAATCATAAGGCGCTCTATTTCTTTCACAGTTAATTTCATACCACATTCCTCCAATTATTTGTTGAGCACCAGTTAGACAGAATGCTCGAAAGACCAATCTTCAAATCCTTCAATATGGTATCCGCCTTGGCAACATCAAGAGGCCAAGGCGGGTACGATGCCTTTTGAGAATTTTAATAATTATGATTTCGTTCCGATCAAATTGTTTTTATAATGGCGAAACAACAATTATATTACAAAACCAAGAATCAAATATCCGATAATAGCAACCCCTGTAGGAAGAACAACGATCGGAAGCACCTTTCTCATATACTCATTGTTGGATATTCCTGTGACTGCCGATGCAAGCGTAACAGCATCACCGTAGAAGCATGCGTGGCTTCCGAATGCTCCGGCTGATGCAATGGCTCCGCCTATCACAAGCGGATTGACTCCAACTTTCATTGCCAGAGGGAGCAGGATCGGCGAAGCGATCGCCATAGTTCCCCAGAAACTTCCGGTGCACATCGCTACGAATGCGCAAATAATGAATGCTAATACAGGAAGAAGCGCCGGAGTCATGATCGGCTCAGCAACAGATATAATATACTCTGTCAACCCAAGATCTGCATTGGCTTTCTGAAGAACGAAAGCCGATATGACGATAGCCGTGACCAATACCATGCTCTTAAATCCTTCGAGCGAATGGTCGCAAAATTGTCCGACGGTCATAAGTTTCTGCGGGATATAAATCACAAGACATGAAATAAAGCCTGCAGCCATACCGATCAGGATATCATTCGTAAAAATCGTAGTACCAATGATGATAATCATCGGAATAAAGAAATTCCAGGGACTTGATTTTTTAATGTCAGAATATCCTTCCATATCTGTTTGCTTCGTTTGGTGGTAAAATTCAGAATATACATCTCCATTTTCTGCTCTGATCCATGCCTGTTTCATCGGCCCCCATGTCGGGATAATCTTGAAAGCGAAAAGCGGCACCACGAGAACAGCAATCCATGCGTAAATCATGAAAGGAATCGTTTCAATATAAGCGGAATAAGAGGTACCGTCACTTCCCACAACACCTATGTTTTCATAAATACCCATCATATAAATTGCCCATGTTGACATCGGTACCAGAACACAAACGCAGGCTCCTGTGGTATTAATTACATATGCCAGAAATTCTCTTGCCACTTTATTTTTGTCGCCAATCGTTCTCATTGCAGTACCTACGCCGAGGTTATTGAGATAGTCATCGATGAATACGACAATTCCAAGAATCCAGGTGATCAAAATTGTAACGCCTCTTGATTTGCAGACCTTCGCACCCCAATCTCCAAAACCTAAAGCGCCACCGGATTTTTCAAGCAGGACAATTACCATTCCGAAAAATCCGAACACCAAAATGTACCATGAATTTTCGGCTACGGTTGCTGATAACCCGTTAAGGAACTCGATAAAAAATGATGCCTTATGTAGAATCACATATCCTGCAACTGCGCCAATGATAAGCGGTTCCACGGTTCGTCTGGTAATAATTGCAGCTACGATTACAATGATTACCGGTATTAAGCTAATAATGCCATAAGTCGATTCCATAAAATTTACCTCCTTTAAAAAATAAAGCTTTCCTATGTTTTTAATACGATAGGATTACATTAAAAGATACACGCAAATATTATGCCATTATCAAACCACAGAATTTTCAATCATTTTGTGTCATATATAAAATGATATTTAAAAAAAGTGTCAGTAAAATCTGACACTTTCATCTTATTATCCTTGAAATATAAGCTTATTGCCAGTGTCACTATATACTTACAGCATGTAAGTATATAGTGACACCAAAATGCTATTTGATACCCAACCTGGTTATTTTTTGATATAAAAGCGGCCTAGGAATCCCGAGATATTCGGCTGTTTTCTTTTTATTATAATTAAATTTCGACAAGGACTCCAAAATTACCTTTCGTTCCGCATCATCTCTGGCAGTTTTGATCAAATCCTGAGCACAAGTGTTTTCACTCGGCGGTTCATCTTGAAGACTCATATTGATATCCAAATCTTCAAGCCTGAGATGGTCACCTTTTGCAAAGCTCACACCGCATTCAAGCACATTCTGGAGCTGCCGAACATTTCCAGGCCAGTCGCACTTCTTGAGTACATGGTAAATGCGTTCGTCTATATGATGTATATTCCTGCCCATTGACCGGTTTAAGTTATTGACAAAATATTCAACGAGAAGCGGAATGTCATCCATTCTCTCCCTGAGCGGCGGAACCTTAATTACAATTACATGAAACCTGTAAAATAAATCTTCTCTGAACTTATTTTCCTTGACCAGAGTCCTCAGATCCTGATTTGTCGTAACGATGACGCGCACATCTACAGGGATGCTGCTTGTTCCTCCGATCCTTTCTATTTCATTTTCCTGAAGCACTCTCAAGAGTTTAGGCTGTATGGAAAAAGGCATTTGATTGACTTCATCTATAAATAGCGTTCCCTTGTCAGCAAGTTCAAATTTCCCCTTTTTCCCTTTGTTAACCGCACCGGTAAACGTACCTCCCTCATAACCAAAAAGTTCTGACTCCACCAGATTTTCAGGAATGCTTGCTGCATTCACCTTAACGAAATTATTTCTTCCTCTTTTGCTTAAGCTATGGATCGAATGAGCAACCAGTTCCTTTCCGGTTCCGGTCTCTCCATAAATCAAAACCGTTGAATTCGTCTTTGATGCCATTAAAATAATATCCTTCATGCGCATGATAGCATCAGACTCACCAATGATGTTGTTTATTGAATATTTCGTGCTTCTGAGCTCATGGATCTCATGCTTCAGGTATTTTAATTCCTGATCCAGATAATGCGTATAATTATCTGCCAGTTCATAGAGGGTTTCGGATGCCTGGACAATATCATATTCCAAAAGTCCAACTTTTACACCATCTGAAAAAAGCGGTACTTCAACGCTGATCCCGATTCCGAAACTGTTATAAAAAACGATTTCCGGTTTATCCAATTTCAACGAATCAACCATTTTCGTGTCGGGAAATATCTCTCGTACGTCGCGCCCAAGGGCATAAGCCTCGTTCGTCCCGATATAATCGGCACACTGCTTACTTATATACGAGATCTTACCCTGCATATCAATTACCATAGCACCGGGCAGATGTTCTAATATCAGCTTATAATTACCAAGTTCCATGTTTCCCTCACGATACAAACAATTTGGCTTCTAGTCATTGATTTTATATTAACGGCTTACGAATGTCAATTTTTCTGTAAATGCTGTTCACTTTTCTCTGTATATTTGTATTTATCTGAAGATAAGACGAATCTAATAACAGTCATTATAGCAAGCAAAGCGGTGCACACCCAAAACGGAGTGTTGTAATTCCCTGTAATATCATAAAGCTTCCCTGTGATTGTTCCGCCAAAGGCTCCGCCCACCGATATAAATAAATTAATGTATCCGATAAAAGCTCCCACTTCTTTTTCTCCAAACATATGATTGGCAAACAATGGAGAAATAATATTTACTGATGGACAGCCCAGACCATATCCAACGATAAACAAAATTACCATGGCAATTCCAGCAACCGGAATATAGATCTGTGCAACATATGCAATCACAAAGAATACCCCGCTGAATAGCGATGCCGCCCTAAGACCGGCCCTGTCGTTAACCGCACCGACCAACATGCAAGTTATAACGCAGATTCCAATCATAATCGAAACAACACTAGAAGCAAAAGTTGCGCTATAGCCGTTCATAATCATAAATGGCTGTGAGTGCAGTAAAATCGAACTTGATGCGATTACAAGGAGTGTTCCTGAAAGAAACATCAACCAGGTGGCAGGCTTCTTAAGACCGTCTTTAAAAGATATCCCTGTTATAATTACAGAAGATTGCTGCTGACCTTCAGCATCTCCCATCCGCTGAAGACCCTTTTCTTCCGGGCTCCAAACTGTGAGCTTTAAAATTAAAGGGAGACATATTACAATAAGACATCCAGCCAAAGCAAAATAAACATTTCTCCAGCCAAGTGTTTGAACCGCATAATTTAAAATAGGAATGATAAACATAACAACGATGGAATTACCGCCAAACACTACACCAAGAGCTTTTCCCCTTAAGCTTGGGCCAAACCAGTTGGAAGTAAGAAGAATACACGGGGTTGTTGTAAGGCCGCCGAAACAAATACCAAGTGGAACAGCAAAAACATAAAATTGTGTTAAGCTATTGGATGTGGCAAAGCCAATGAAGCCAACCACTCCCAAAATACAGGCTACGATCATGATTGGTTTGATCGTTTTTTTCGAATACATTTTACTGAAAATAGCTAAAAATATAATTGCTGTCAAAGACATGATTGTGAGCCATATAGAGAAATCTCCAATCTGCAAACCTAAGCTTTGCGTGACCGGCAACATGAAGACGCCTACTACAGACACGACACAAGAATAAGCGAATGTCATTAAAATAATGCCCATTAGTGCAATATACCAACCGAAGTAGATCTTGCCAGATGAATCTTTAAAAGTAAACTTATTCATTTTTCTTCTCCTTCATAACATAATCGTTAAGCTATAACAGATCCGCAGAATCCTGTAAACCAAATATTAAATCGCCTATATTAAGAATATGTTAAAAGAGAAAGGAAACAATTATCCTAAAGTAGAATTGTCAGACTACTTTTTTACTACTTATACTACTTTTGAAATTTAAGTCTTGATTGTACCCAATAGTGTTACATGATGGAATTGATAATTTTTATAAGTTCAGATTTATTTTTTATCTCCATTTTTCCGTATATATTAGCAAGGTGTTTCTTGACTGTGGTTTCTGCAATAAATAATTCGCCGCTTATTTCTCTGGCGCTTTTCCCTCTGCAAACGATTTCAAGGACTTCACTTTCTCTTGAAGAAAGGCAATACTTCCTTGAAACGTCTTCAATTTTGCTGTCTTTACAGGCAGGCAGCAGATCAAACTTTGAGCTGTATATGTTATATGCAAAACATGCAATATGCCCGACCAATTGTTCTGCAATATACATCTGCCTTTCTGTAAAGTCCTCTGAATCAACATCTCTGAACAGAGTTAAGACGCCTACGTTAATACCCTCGTGACATAAAGACAATGTTAATCCATACTTAATGTTTTCGTTTTCAAGCAATGATTGATAGTATGGAATTTCATATCTGACATCCTCAGGGAAAATATCTGTATCACGAATGACAAGACTCTTTGCATAGAAATTAACCCACCTATGAGGAACCGATTCGATAGAATGAGCGCTAAAATTCTCCAAAACTCTATCCCGAAATCCTGTTCCTTCAGGGTCTTTGAGCAGCCTGTTTCCAGTATGATCACGTAAGAAAAAACTTGCTGAGCTATAAGGAATAAGATATGCTAAGTTTTCCATTATATTACTATTGATGATACTGTCGTTGTGAGATGAATACATTTTTAAAAGCAGATTATTAATGAATAGCCAATCATTTTCATACATTTTCATTGTTTCACCTACTCACAAGAAAATTTTAATAAAAAAATAATATCATATTATTTACTACTTTTGTACACCCAAATTCCTCTTCTTGTACAATATCATTTTTTTCAGTTTCTATTTTATAATAATGTAATGCAGAAGAAATCCTTTCATTTGAATCGCCAAATCACTTTATCACTTTATAGGGAAAGGAGATATGTATAATAAGTATTATACATAATATACGGTATGATTTATGATAAAGCAATCATTAATGCAAATATCATTTCAATGGACCAAAAAGAAAATCGATATGAATGGATCGGAATCAATAACGGCAGCATATCGGCTTTAGGGAACGGTCCTTTTGATGGTGAAGCAAAAGAAATCATGGATATAAAAGGGGCAACAGTCATTCCCGGCCTTTCAGACTGCCATGTCCACGTCCTGAATGCAGGAATTGACCTAAGCGGGGTTAATTTAGACAACTGTACATCAATTTCAGAAGTTCTTTTCTTATTGAAAAAGAGATGTGAGGAAGATCCGGGGGATGGTTGGGTTTTCGGAACTGGCTATATCCCCCAACTTATTCAAGAGGGCCGATACCCTACAAAACATGAATTAGATGAAATATCAAACCGCCATAAAGTTATGATTTTTGCCGCCACACTTCATGCATGTGCTCTGAACAGTTCAGGATGTGAAATTGCAGCTGTTCCTGATGACATGCCCGGAGTTGAAAAAAAAGGTAATGTACCCACTGGCGTTTATAATTCAGACGAATCTGCTTTTATTGCAAACGAAAATGTGTTTGGATCATTATCAGACGATGAATTATGGAGGTATATTCAAGATTGTGCACAGGATGCGGTAAAAAAGGGAGTTACCTCAATACATGGTCTTTTTGGTCAATTTGTAAAGGGTGACAGGGATGTCGAAGTCGTATTAAAAAGGAAAGATGAACTCCCTGTTGATATGACGATATTTTATCAAACATGGAATGTTGAGAAGGCAGAAGCCGCTGGTCTGCCGAGAATTGGGGGTTGCCTGACGTTGGATGGCGCAGCCTTTGAATATACGATGGCAAATTATGAACCTTATATCACCGCACCGGCACTGCGCGGCGTATTGTATCACAATGATGTTAAGGTGTATCAATTTGTTTCAAAATGCCATGAAAAAAACTTACAGTGCACCATGCACGCTGTAGGAGAAAGGGCAATTGACCAGCTGCTATATACTTATCACCGAGTATTCATAGAACAAGGCAGGAAAGATTTACGTCATAGGATTGAACACTTTTGCTTACCTACCGAAGCCCAAATCAAAATGGCAAAGGATTTAGACATTATTTTGTCCATGCAGCCAGGATTCAGTTATTTGTGGGATAATGAACCAAGTCAGTTCGCAGAAGTACTTGGAAAAGAAAGATCTGACAGAATTGATCCGTTCAAAAAAGTTGTTGATGCTGGTATTAAACTGATCGGTGGATCTGATTGTCCGGTTTCCCCTGTTGATCCTCTGAGAGATATTGCTCACTGTGTAAACGGATATAATCCAATCAGAAATATTTCTATGAAGGAAGCACTGAAAATGTACACAATAACCCCCGCATATGCTATAAAAGAGGAGAACTTAAAGGGAAGTATTGAGATTGGGAAGAGAGCAGATCTTACAATAATTAATAAGGACCCCTATGACCTCCAGAAGAACAAAGAAATCTTTCATATCCAAGTATTGCATACAATCAAGGGTGGTATTATGACATACTCTGCTTAAATATCATTTTAGAAACAAATAAGTCACGAACTTGAATATGAATTGAACGGCATGAAAACGAGCTGTCGCACCACGATTTTTTATCACTGGTGCGACAGCCTCTTTTTAGAAATCGCATGGCTGGTTAATTTCCCAGACTGAACCATGAGGGATAATACTCATGAGACAAACATCATCACCCATTTTTATGCTTTGTAATAACTCTACGTCAACATCACAGTTAAAGGCCTTCTCAAAAAGAACTTTACTATATCCCGTAGTACATTGACACCATGTATCTTTATCCAATTTATCTACGCTTGCAAGCATAGGACAAGGACAAAATAAGAATTGCAGATACAGTACTCCGTCTTTACAAAACAGACCGGCCGCTTTCGCCTTATCTAAATTTGCGAATTCTTCCAGGCTTGATGAAGCTGCGAGCAATTCCTTTACAAGCGCCAGCTTTTCATCCATTCCATAGCCACACTGGCAAGCCATTCGGATTTGTTTCAACGTTTCCTGATCAAATTTGTTTTCCAAACGATCCATTGTTGATTTCACCCATGCGGCATTATCTTCGTTTTTCGCCAGCGCATCTTTTCCATATACAATTTCGTTTGCTACATCAGCGTTGCTGTTGTTTTTAACCACTTCATAGATGACATGTTCCTGAGCCTTTCTTATATCATACATTTCAATACCTCCATTATTCTTTTTTGTCTTACACATAAAAAATAGACTTCTTACTAATGAGAGAACCATCGCGCCTAGATGATTCTCATTATAGCAAAAAGTCTTTGTTCATACTTCTGAATTCTTGCCCTATTTAATAGGAATACATAAATCCATAATTACATGCGGGCTATTTCTCTCCATTTTCCGGTAAATATTAAATCCATATCTTTCTCTCATTTTATAACCGCTTGATGGCAACCAAACATTAAATACTCCTTGAAGCGTGCAAAAAATATCTTTGATCTCCCCCTCAAAACGATACGTTGCGAATTTGCCCCCCTTGAGCGTTGCAGTATTATCTAATTCACAGCTTTCATCAACCGTCATGCATAAATCACAGATACATTGATTCAGGCAGGTAATCGAAGGATCTTGGTAGAACCTTTCTATCATAAGTGTATCTGATTTAATATGCTCTTTGTATTGATCAATGAACTGGAACCATTTTTCTTCCAGATCACTATAGTTCCCGATCATTCTTTCGTAAATAACCAAAACACTGTCCTGATTTTGTATTTTAATCCGACTGGCATAATAATCAAAGGTATTAAAACTGCTAAGTTCTTCAGGATTGAAAGGATTTAACATGCTTGTTACATTTGCAGATTTACGAAATTCAGCTGGCGAAACATGATAGTGCTTTTTAAATGCAGAACTATAATTTGACGAACTATATCCATAATCCAATCCGATATCCGTAATCGTTTTGTTTTTATCCAGCTTGATATCAACAGCGCTCTGATCCATTTTCAGACGTTTTATAAATGCATAAATACTCTCACCTGTAACCTCTTTAAATGTTCTGCAAAAATAATATTGTGAAAAGTGAAAGTGGTCTGCCAATTCGCTAACCGTAATGTCCTCGTCATAATGCCTGATGATATATTCAATAATTTGAAATACTAATTCTTTTTTTTTCATAATACACACGATGCAATTCCTTTTACAAACTGTTATCGATCGACCTATTCCATTTCTCTCAGCCGCTCAACTACTGAGCGTTTGGCAGCTGCGCGATACACCACCACCGGCACTGTAATGCCCATCACTGCAAAGATTGGCGTCAGCGACAGGATAGGTAAAACAGTAAACCGATAGGTAAAGAACCAAAATGTGTTCTCAAGCACTATTGATAAGACGGGCCCGACGGCGAAGCTAAGTACCAGCGATACACCCGCTGCGCCCAAAGCGTAATACAGACCCTCCCAAATCAACATGGTTTTCAGCTGCCTGCCTGTCATTCCGATGGACTGAAGCATCGCAAGCTCCCTGCGGCGTGCAAAAATTCCGGTCAAAATTGCATTGAAAAAATTAAGCACCCCTACAAGTCCGACGATAAAGCTCAGCACACCTCCCAGTATCAAGAACATATTGCGAAAAGATTCGAACTCCGCGGCATAAGTTGCCTTGCTCTCATAATCCAGCTGCGGCATCTGCCCATTTGTTAAATCAGTTAAAAAGGTTTCCATGTCGGCTGTGCTCTCATCATTGACATCGCAGGCGTAATACATAACGTCACTGGTGCCGCTGTCTTGAATAAACGTCCGGTCGTTCATAATGAATTCGTCGGCGCCATAATAGCGATAGCTCAGGGAATATGGAACAGTGACCAGTGCTGCTACCTCGTACTCGATGTCCCGATAGGTTTTTACCCGATATCGGTAGGGCTGTTCATCGGAAATATTCGTAGGATCAAGAATTGTGCCTGTATCGGGATCGTAATATTCATACTCTTCTACATAGCGCAGGGTTACCGTATCGCCAAGCCTTGCCCAGTTAGAATCCATCTTGGGCTTGCCGTAGTCATCATTGGAGTAAACCGCTGCAACATAACGTCCTCCGGTCTCATGGAGCTTGGATAGATCACCCTCCAGCACGGTCAGTTTATCAAGTGCATATTGCTCCATGCCGTAAAGCTGTACCCTGTCGGCCAACAATCCCTCTTCATTTTTTTCCTTAGCGGCAACCTGATGGTCCAAGGTTTCCTCATCGTTCCATGCACCGTACATGGCGCGGTAATAGTCCTCGGTCACAAATTCCTCTACCGGGCTACTCTTGCCGTATACCCGCCCTCCGGCTTCCACACCGGGTCGGGATTCCAGGCTGGAAGCAACCGCTTCGGGCAGCGCACGGTCAGCGCCCCAAAATGACCCCGTTTGAAAATAGCCTGCATCTGCTACGATGAAATCCGAAGCCATTTTAGACAGATATTTGTCCATGTCAAAGCCGTTTGTATAGGTGACTGTCATATTGAGCAGCAGGACGGCCAGAGAAAGAGACGCGATGGTAACGGCTGTCTTGCCCCTGCTACGCCCCAGGTTCGCCCATGCCATTTTAGGCAGCGATGCACCTGACCGCGACCTTCGTATCACTTTTTTATTGCCTGCTCCCTCGGTGTAGCGAACCGCCTCTACGGGAGATACTTTTGCAGCGATTCTCCCCGGTCTGCGGCAGGAAATCAGTACTGTGACCAGTGCAAAAATAGCGGAGCCTATGAAAATCAGCGAACTTGCTGATACCGCATCCTCTACGACACCGTTGAGTCGTGTCAAAATCACCGGCGTAAGCCGAACTCCCAAAACATAGCCAAGCAGTAATCCAAGGGGGATCCCAATCAAGGACAGCAAAAGTGCCTGATGGCGGATGATACGCCTGATCTGCCGGCCTGTGGTGCCGATGGTTTTCAGCAGACCATAGAAACGGATATCGTTTGTGACCGAAATTTGAAACACGTTATAGATGATCAGATAGCCCGTGAAGATAATAATCAGCAAAATCCCTGCAATTGCGGCAGCGGTAGGTAGATCAATATTTGCGGCAAGCTGAGAGCCGGTGTAGCCCCAATTCACGCCAATTGCAATATAATTATCCCCTGCCGAGCGGCTTTCCGTCTGATAACCGTGATCTGCAAGTATTTTGACTAAGTCCTGCTCGATATGAAAAGAATTGTCAAACATAACGTCCAGATTCCATGAGCCTATGATACCATCATTGCCGATGCCATTTTCTATGCCCACCTGATCATAGATCGCTTGTGCACGGCTTTGAGGAATAAGGACATGGTTTGCGACAACCGCATCGTCATATTCCCACCAACCGCTCAGGACAAAGGTTTCCGTTACCTCCGTTCCATCCACGTCAAAGGTCATGGTAAACTTGTTGCCCAGCACCGGCTCAACTCCCAGCAGCTCCAGCACCCGTGTGTCAGTGGCGGCTTCGTTGCTGCCCTCAGCGGGCAGCCGGCCTTCTGTGGGATCACAGTACATCCAATGAGCCTGGTTTGCATCGCTGTATCCTATTTCCACATGGGATTTGAGGAAGGGCGCTTTTTCCGGCATACCTACAAAACGGCGCAGCCCATACTGCTTAATGAGCGGATCTTCTTTTATTTCCTCAAATTGATTCTGGGTCATATATTTAAAAGTTCCGTGGCTCCAGCCTCCGGCCTGCCGGAAATTCGCCTGCTGAAAGGAATCGTTGATGGACAACGCCACTGTGAAAAGGGACGTAAACAGTACGGCAGTCAGTGCAATGGCAAGAACGGCAATCAAATTTCTTGATCTAGCCGCTTTCATGCTTTTCACACTCAGCCCCCGTATACACTTTTGGTTAGCTACCTTCATGCTGCGCACCTCCTATCGAACAACGATCAGTCCGTCTTCAATACGAACGATGCGGTCAGCCAACTGAGCAATTTCTTCGTTATGGGTAATCATCACAATCGTTTGGGAAAATTTTTGGCTCGTAATCTTTAAAAGACCCATTACATCCTGACTTGTTTTGGAATCCAGATTGCCGGTCGGCTCATCCGCCAGGATAATCGCGGGTTTGGCGGCTAAGGCGCGTGCAATCGCAACCCGCTGCTGCTGGCCGCCGGAAAGGTTATTGGGCAGGTTTTGAAGCTTGGACTTTAGGCCCAGCGTTTCGATGATGCTGTCCACATAGTCGGAATCCGGCATGTTTCCGTCCAATTGAACGGGCAACACAATATTCTCATAAACATTGAGTACCGGCACCAGATTATAATTCTGGAATACGAAGCCGATCTTGCGGCGGCGGAAGATGGTCAACTCCTCATCCTTCAGAGAAAAGATTTCCTTGCCGTCTACCGTTACTGTACCGCCAGTAGGACGGTCCAGCCCTCCCAGCATATGCAAAAGCGTGCTTTTACCGCTGCCTGACGTACCGACGATCGCCACAAATTCACCAGTTTCAACCTGTAAATTGACTCCGTCCAGCGCGTGAACAGCATTTTCACCTGCGCCGTAAAATTTTCTCAAATCATATGTTTGTAAAATTGTCATGAAAGATACCCCCAATGATAAATTCTCCATAGTTTGTTACAAACATAACCTTATCATATGTTTCTTTCCAAAATCTTTCCGGCGGACAGGCAATTCTAACAGTTTTGAAAGAATTCAGGCCTGCCGGGGCAAAAACAAAGAAAAAACCGAGCCCCTGCCGTAGGTCGAAGCCACTTTAACGTATCCTTCCTGTCCGGATAAAATCTGACGAGTCAGATATAACCCGATTCCCACTCCCTCCTGTCCTCTGACGGATTGGGAGCGATAAAAACGGGAAAACACCTTTGCCTGCTCTTCTTCTGATATCCCGATTCCAGTATCCGCTACATCGATGCGGCAAAACAGTTCATATTCCTTGACGGAAAGTTGTATGCTGCCGCCTGGGGGCGTGTATTTGACGGCATTGTCCAGCAGATTGCAGAGCGCTTCTGTGGTCCATTTATCGTCAAATACCGCACGGGCATCCGTGCTATTTATAGTTATCTGAATCTCCTTTTGCGCGGCTTTGGGCGCGAACTGCTTCACCGCCTCCTCCAGCATTGGCTCAATGGCATTCAATACCGGATGAAGGGTAAAAACGCCTATTTCCAATTGCGACAACTTCACCAGGGAAGCAATTAAAAAATTCAGCTTTTCCGCCTGTCCCCTCAACGCAGTTACACAAGTCATGCTTTCATCCGGCAGGGTCTGCTCCTCCAGCAGCTCTGCATAAAGCAGAATATTAGCAATCGGGGTTTTGGTCTGGTGAGAGATATCAGCCAACAGTTCCTTGATTTTTTCTTTCTCTGAGGTTAGGTTGCGCGCAGATATTGCTGAGGCGGTCAAGTGCTGGTTTAATCTGTTTTCCACCGCCGAAAGCAGACTTTCGTCAAAAATGTGTTCTGTAAAGCTTCCGTCTATCGCCCGATCCAGCATTTGATTGAGTGTTTTCATCACACGTTTCGTTTTCCGGCGCTCCAGCAGTACAATTGCCAGGGACAGAAGAATGGCTGCCAACGCAATGATAAACGGGATCAGATTCCCATTATTCATCTTGTTTCACCACCCATACGTAGCCCAAGCCGTAAGCGGTTTTAATATAACCGGCTGCATCCAGCTTGTCCCTCAGCCGTTTCACAGTGACGGAAAGCGCGTTTTCATCCACATACTCGGCTCCATCTGTCCAGATGCGATCCAAAAGTACTGTTCGGCTTAGCGTTACGCCACGATTTTCTACCAGCAGCCGAAGGAGCTTTTGCTCCGTTTTGCTCAATTTTACAGGAATATCCCCGTTATAGAAAGTCATCTGCTCAAAATCAAACCGATAGTTGTCAATGTCAATGACAGACGGTCTCGATACACGGTTCAACTCACGCCGCAATTGAGCTTTTACTCTCGCACGAAGAATCGCCAGACTAAAAGGCTTTGTGATATAATCGTCCGCACCGTGCTCAAGGCCCATAACCACATCCATCTCGGTGTCGTTGGCAGTTAAAAGAATCACCGGAACAGGCTCTTCTCCGGTTTTAATCTCGCGAAGCAGCTCCAGCCCGCTGCCATCTGGAAGGTTGATATCGAGCAAAATGAGCTCCACCGCACCATCGGCAAGCTGTTCTCTGGCTGATTTTAAATCAAAACACGAAACAATTGAAGGTCCTGATCTTTTAACGCAAGGCACAAGCCCTGGTTCAGGTTACGATCATCTTCAACAATGATTACTCGCTTCATCACTTATGTCCTTTCGTCGAAGTATAGCACTACCCATGTATACCTCTTGAATAATGGTATTTGTTTACAGTGTACTTCCATTCGTTTTTAGATTCAAGAAAATATTAGAAGAGATTAGTAATAAGTAGTCATAAGTCTATTTTACAATATTAGAGGAAAGCATTTGGGCACTAAATCTGAAATCTAAGCCCAAATTCTAAATTAAGAGCAGTAAAAATGAGCTGTGCACTAGTGCTTTTCTAAACACTAGTACACAGCCCCTCATTGCTTCGGTTTCTTATTTGCTCACGGTCTCTCAAGCCTCGTGATAAATTGTGAACGTCTACGAATTAATTAGTCTCTTATATAGTGCTTTAAAAAAGGCTCTAAAATTTTTCTCTGTTCTGACAAAACATCGTTCTCCATTGCAAAATCGTCTTTCATCACCATTGTTGCTCGTTCTTCCGATGTGTATGGTTTCCATTTGATCTCGTCAAGTGAAGGATCACCGTATCTTGCAAAATTTGCCCACGAGGTGCACATCTTATCTGCCAAGTCTTCATCAACCGTACCGCTGAACATCGTATTGTCCAGGTTGTGGAATATGTAGGACAATTCGGATGCGTGGCAAGCGCCCCTGTCTGGGATTGTTGATGGATGATCCCAATAATAAACATAACTGGTTCCGCCTGCATCAGCATGACGAGCCGCTGCTTCCGTTGCAGGAACTCTAAAATCGAAATCGTTGAACCATTCTGTTTTTGCATCGACTTCATTCGACCCATTTTGAAGAGCGATAAACTGGTCCATCATTTTCTTTTCTCCGTCAGAAAAGTTTTCATATTTGGAATCAAATCTGCCTATGATCCATTGAGCATACGTTTCAACGTTACTTTCTTCGCTGCCCATATTCATTTCATCAATCCAATATTTATATTCATCCCCATTGGAACCAGCCATAAGAATCACATCAGAGCCCTGACCGTCAGCAAGTGCCTGATATGGATCCTCCGGGATGATTTTACCATCTCTCATAGGCATGTTATACAGGTCATTTAAGCAATAACCATCCTCATCCAATTCTTTAAAATAAGCTTCCCTCAATTGATCTTCTGATAGGGCCATCAGGTCATCCATCGAAGTTGCACCAGTGACCGCAATCAAAGCTTCGGTAAGGCCAACGTTATCAAACGCTTCTTGCGAATAAGTAAGCGCATATCCACCACTCTGAGCGATGCACTTTTGGAATAAACCATCAGCTTTTTGCGACGCCATCAGAAGAGAAACATATGCGCCTCCTGCAGATTCTCCAAAGATGGTTACATTCTTTGGATCTCCTCCAAATGCTTCAATATTTCGATTAACCCATTTCAATGCCGCAATCTGGTCCAGAGTAGAGAGATTCGCGCTGTCAGGGAATGCTTCTCCGCCAGGAACTTTTGATAAGTCTATCATCCCCATCATTCCGACTCTATAGTTAATGGTCACCATAACGATGTCTTTATTTTCTTCAACAAAGAACTGACCGTCGTAAAGAGGATCTGATGTGCCGCCCCAAGCAAACCCACCACCATGAATAAAGACCATTACCGGTTTTTTCTCTTCTTTGTTAAGCCCTGCTGTCCACACATTCAGTGTCAGACAGTCTTCGCCAACTTCATTATTAAAAGATGCTGGCTCGGAAAACCACTCATATTGCAAAGAAGTTTTTCCAAAATCATATGCCTCGTAAGTCTCGTCGCTGGCATCGGGCATTTCCGGTGCTTTCCATCTCAATTCGCCCACAGGAGGTTTCGCATACGGAATACCTTTGAATGCAATCACTCCGCTGTCCAGTTCCTGTCCGACATAGTTTCCATTCTGGCAATCCGCAGTCAGGGGATCAATACTTGCCCCTTCTTGCTCATCTGTCTTCTGTGCGCATGACGTCATGATCATGATCAGACTTGCGCAGATCAGCATAACAACCAATCGTTTTTTCATAGTTACCTCCTTTTAATATCTTCCGAGTGAAAGACCATTTGCTACGCGAATTATATAAAAAAAGGCTTGAGCTGTATATTACCCATGTGGTTTATTTTGCGAATAAACCAAGTGGACCAGTTCCATTCTGTTTGAAACGTCAAGTTTTTCATAAATATTATGGATGTGTACTTTCACCGTATTTCTTGAAATGCACATCTGCTCTGCAATGTCAGGGTTAGTCAGACCTTTGTAAACCAACTCCACGACTTCACGCTCTCGAATCGTAAACTGATGCTTGCGTGCGATTATATCCAGTATTTCTTGCTGGCTACATTCATTGGATGATGCGCTTTCAAAATCTTCTTTGACTTTGTCCGATACAAAGCCCGGACTAAAATCACATCGGTAAATAAAAATGCACGTCATCCGTAAAAAACACCATGATTGGGAATACAATAGCAAATCTTGCAGCTGCAACAATAAGACTAGAAATTAGGATGCCTTTTTTACCGTTTTCATGAAATAAATATGCGATGGTTCGTATCCAGAAAAAGATTACCAGCAGCAAACTTAAGCAATCGATTACTCGCAATACAAGCGCGACGTCCGTTTGTCGAAAGACTTTTTCCTCATAATAAAATATAAAATATACGCTTCCTAAAAGAAACAGGCTGATAACAAATCCCATAATATTTTTGTAGAGATTTGTCTTTACCAAAATCGGTTCCTTTTTTGACAATAGATATATTAAAGCAAGATTTGCCAAGCCCAGAATAATAGCAAGCATATATCCCAAAAAGACTCCTGTTATATACAATAAAACACCTCCAGACGCATCAAATTCGTTCTTCACCTTCCTCCAGAATTTATGTATACGGATACTATAATCCAGTTACTGATGTTTTTCAATTGTATAATTCTTTTTCAATTAGATCCACGAACAAAAGTGTCTGTCGCATTAGCATTTAAAAGATGCTGGTGCGCAGCTCATTTTTTATGTAGTATTACTCAAATTTTATATAACATAAAGTTAATATCCCGGCGGCAGGCAAGTTCCTTTGGTCAATATTTAAATTTGCCTTGATTACCAATAATTTCTATCGTCAGGGTATTTTTACGATTATTTTTTTGATATAATATAATGAACTAATCAACAGAATATGACGATTTGAGGCTCGGACAAAACCATCGCTGCACGGCAAATCTTTCTCGTCACCTTAAATGTTCAATTGCAGTATTAATAAGGAGAAATTAAATGAAGCATAGGTTGAAACAAAAAATTATTTCGGTAATTCTTTCAGTAATATTGATTTTCGTCATGACTCCCTCCTTGTCAGCAGCCGCAGACGATCCTTCTATCGGATACATCGATGAAAACGGGCTAGTGCAAAGTGTCGCGGCCCAAAAGATGACATCCTCTGTCTCATCGCTGACAACGGGCTGGTACTATGCAGAAGGTACGACAAATATTAGCCAGACGGTCAGCGTTACAGGCAGTGTTTACTTGATTCTGGAGGACACCTGCATTATGACAATCTCCGCCATGGAGACAGCACTTCGTGTGCCGCAGGGCAACAGCTTGTACATTTATGCCCAGTCTATAGGAAGCGATATGGGAAAACTGATTGCGTCCTCCTCCGGACAACGGGGTGCAGCAATTGGAGGAATCGAAGGGGAAAAGAACGGTGAAATAACCATTATTGGCGGAAATATCAAAGCCAATAGTGGCCCCAACGGCGCAGGAATCGGCAGCGCAGGAGCAGTAGATCAGGGGGGCGCTATTAATATTCATGGCGGGATTGTAACTGCAACAGGTGGAGCGTATGCTCCCGGAATCGGCGGACGGTTTAACGGCGGAGAGGTTAATATTACTGGCGGGATTGTAACTGCAATTGGAGGAGTTCAGGCAGCGGGCATTGGAGGCGGTCAAAACAATTCAGGAGGAACTGTCGTAATTTCAGGCGAAGGAACCACAGTTACAGCCAAGGGTGACATAGGAGCGAATGATATTGGTTCGGGTATTTCAAACGGCGATGGTGGCTCGCTGACGGTGATAAACGGTGCAACGTTAGTTCTGGAGCAATCAGGGACGGATGCAGTTGTTTTGCTGGATGAAACCTGTATCGTCAACGTCAACGGAACGTATAAGTTCGGAAACTTTTATGATTCAGTTACTCTCTCCCCTTCTTCATTAGCCTTTAACGAAGCTTCCTCGCCATATGTTATAGAACCCCTTACACTCACGATTAATAATCAAGCAGCAATCGCATTGAAAGGGGTGAACGTTTCTCTTTCTTCCGGCGTGCATTTTGAAGTAGTTGAAGGTCTGAATTCCGGCACAATTCCTGCCAGAGGTATGGCAACGCTGAAGGTCTGCCCAAAGGAGGGACTGGACTGCGGAAGCTACTCTGACTCGCTGATCATTACGAGTACAAATGGATTCAAAGGCTCCGTACAATTGCACTTGAAAGTTTTAGCGCCTGTACCCGAGATTGATATAGATTATATTAATGAACAGCTTACAGGAATGTCGCCATCCGAGTTTTACTATGTGGCGGCAGATTATAGCGACTGGATCATTACCGATGAAAATGGAGCGGCTCCCATCCGGCAGGAATGGTTTGGCCAGACGATAAAAATTTCCGTACTCTCTCCTGAGAGTATGCCGCGAAGCCTGACTTTTTCCCGACCTGCCGCTCCAAAGGTCGGAATGAAACCTGTATCAGCAAGGGAAAGCAGTGACGGGGGGATCACCGGATTGACTTCTGCTATGAATACAGGGTTCAAGGAAATTCAGGCTGGATCGATTGCCCTGACGGCAGCATTGAGCAGCTTGGACTGGGAGTCTATGAGGTAAGGTACAAAGCAACGTCCTCTTCCTTTGCTAGTGAAATTGCTGCGGTGGAGATATTAGATGGAGAACTCCTGATCACACTTCCCGAATTTAGTGTGGTGGCAACAGGGTATACCCAACCTGAGGCAAAACCTATCATTCTGAAAAACATGGCAAGCACATCAATTGCCATCAGCAGCGTAACGCTGTCTTCTGATGAGGCCTTTCTTATCGGAGGTGAGGCACAAGAAATCGCTGCGGGTCAAAGTATTGAGACATGGACGGTTCAACCAAAGCCGGGGCTTGGATCAGGAACCTATACCGCACAGGTTCAGATCGCCTACAACGGAGGAATTACAATTGGTAAAATATCTTTTGTAGTGAAAAAAGCCTCTGGAAGCTCTTCGAGGAAAAAGAATGGCGGACAGAGTGCTAATGAAGGTTCGGACGGTCCGATAATTGGTGAGAACAGTGCTCTGCTGACAAGAGAGTTTTTGAACAGCCTGGCAGAATCAAAAGTATCCGGATTTGATCTGGTGGGACTACCTGCGTCGCTCCACTTTAGCGCCGATACAATCCAAGCAATTCATTTACAGAATACGGAAAAGATAATTGTCACAGTTCAATCACCGCCTGCTCTTTCTGTCGAAGCAGCAAAAGTCATCGGTAGCAGACCGGTGTATAACATTTCCATAGGCAGCTTGTCAGGGGCCAATTCAGAGGATCTAACCGTTTTGGCGAGTACAAATATAATAGGAGCCATTCCTTATACGCCACAAATCGGGGAAAAGACAGAAGCTCTTGTTGCCGTCTATTTAGATGAAAACGGCATGCCAAAGGGCATTGAACCTTCTATCTTTGACGACAATAGCGGTAAGCTTTACTTTGAAGTAAACCGCAAGGCAACGTTTGGTATCGGTTTTTATCCGATTGAGCGTCAATACTCTGATGTCAAGAATCATTGGGCAGAGAAGGCCATTGGGTATGTTGTAAGCCGGGAACTGATATCTGGTCTGTCCCAAAAGACCTTCGCACCGAATACCACTTTGGGGAGAGGTGAGATTGCTGCAGCACTGTATAAATTGGAAGGAATCAACACGAATTCACTTGCTGCGACACAATACACGGACGTGAATGAGGAAAGTGGGATTGCCGCAGGCATCGGCTGGGTGTCAGAAAACGGTATCATGCAAGGGATCGGGAACGGGAAATTTGCCTCCGAAAGAGCTGCTACACGAGAAGAACTCGCCCTGATTCTGTATCGGTATGCAAGGTTTTCAGGAATGCAGTTTTCGGGTGCTGCGGATAAAATGAACTTTACTGATACGTCAGAGGTCGGCAGCCTCTATGCTGAGGCAGTACAGTCTTTGCAGGAAGCAGGAATTCTTCAGGGAAAATCAGATGGAAGCTTCCAACCCAGGGAGTACATCACCAGAGCAGAATTCAGTACGATACTATATCGGTATCTGTGCCTGATGCTGAACACTTCTTTATAACTTGTATCCAATTTTGCAACAGGGGGCTGTCGCACTGGCATTTAAAAGATGCTGGTGCGCAGCTCATTTTTTATGTAGTATTACTCAAATTTTATATTCTTGATTCTGCCGATTTCGCCCTGATATTTCCTTGTCTTTGAAATCTCATAATTTGCCGGTTTGATAAAAGATATCTGTCCATTTTCAGCATCTGGCGGGGCGTTGCTTGATTTTCCCGGAAATGTGTAATTTTTTGAATTAATGTGTTTGGTCATACATTCATTTTACCATAAATCCCTGCCTTTCCAAAGCTTGGGATTTATTTGTTTTCTGCTCATTTTTGTGAAATTACCGGAAAATCAGAAAGGAGCTGTGCACTATTTTTTCATTTTAGTGTGACAGCCCCCTTGTTATTGAATTTATTCGTTATTTGTTTTGCCTGCCTAATTCAGCTAGTTCTCCAAGACAGTCATCCCATCCTTTTATGAGCGCATCAATGTCCTCATCAGTCGACACTGGCGGGAACAGCATCATGTTATGGAATGGAGTGATCAGTATGCCTCGATTTGCAAGATAAACATGAGTATAATACATGAGCTGCCAGTCAAAATGATCTTTCGCCTCACTTCCGCTTTTTGGAAGAGTCGGCATAAACTGAAGTTCGCAGCGTGCGCCGCTTCGTGTAAGGCTCCATGGAATATCGTGTTTTGCTAAAATAGCTTCCAAACCGTCTGAAAAACGGTTTTGGCTTGCAAACATTTTTTCAAAGGCTTCCGGTGTAGCTACCTTTGTCAAGGTTTCACGCATTGCTGCAATTGCAAAAGCATTGCCTGAAAGGGTACCGCTGATACCCATGGGGTCAGAAACACCTTTATGGCCGAACGTTTTATTGATTTTCTCACCGATTTCCTTCGTAAAGCCGTAAACGGACACCGGAATACCGCCGGCAATCGATTTACCTAAAGTAATAAAATCTGGTTTTAGTCCGTATTCTCTCGTGTAGCCTCCATAACCGTTAGAGAAAGTATGAGTTTCGTCGATAACAAGATAGGTACCGTATTTTGTGCACAGTTCACGCAGTTTTTCATGGTAGCCCGGTTCAGGGAGCACCATACCGCAATTTGTCATAACAGGTTCCGCAATCACACAAGCGCAGTCTCTATAGGACAGCTCTCTTTCAAGTGCCTCAATGTCATTAAACTCAACAACTCTGCTTAATACGTCTTTCGGAATCCCTGGATTCATGTCATATTCAGACCGCAACTCAAGCTTGCCGCTTGATCCAATATGCGGAAGCGTCTCATCAAGGCTTCCATGGTAAGATTCATTAATTGAGAGAACCTTCGGGCGGCCTGTTAAAGTACGGCAATATCGGAAAACATATCGATTTGCTTCTGTAGCCGTCATCCCAACCTGCCAAAGCGGTAATCCGAAACGCTTCCCAAGTTCTTTCCCTATCTCCAGGGAATCAAGGGTAGGCATCATAAAGGTAATCCCTTGTTTTACCTGTTTTGCAACGATTTCAGCAGTTGCTTCCGGAGAGTGTCCAAACATAGCGCCGGTATCTCCAAGGCAGAAATCGATATACTCGTTGCCGTCAATGTCTGTCAGCTTGTTTCCTGAAGCTGTGCTGACAAAGATAGGATGCTGGGTTCCCCAATCACCCATCCATGGCGTAGGCGTACCGTTTAGCAGCATTTCCTGAGCATGATCAAAAGCCTCTTTGCTTTTTTTTGTTCTTTCAAAGAAAAGCTTATCCTCACGTGCTCTCAATTGATGGAGCTGTTCGTCGTTAATCATTCGATACGGTGTTTGTTTGTCTGTAATCATTTCAAAATCTCCTTTACAAAACATTTTTTTATTTGAATTCGCTATCTATTTTCCAATCCTTTTAATATATGATCAATCATTTGAATGCTTGGACCTGCTTTAAGCCCCCCATCAATATATAGATCTTCTCCTGTGATGTAACCGCAATCATCAGACGCTAAAAAGTGGTAAAGCGCTGCCGCTTCTTCCGCTTTACACATTCTGCCAAGGGGAGTGGTTATCCCCATCACCTGAAGCTCGGTCTCGCAGCCTTCAGCATAAGCCATTGGAGTGTCGATCGTATTTGGGCAAATACAGTTCACTCGTATATTTCTTGGTGCCAGTTCAATCGCCGCGGCTTTCGTGAGTCCAACAACTGCACATTTAGATGAGATATATGCGCCATACCCGGCATAATCTCCGTTTGCAGAATTGGAGGCGGTGCTGAGAATCACTCCTCCATCCTTCATGTACCGAGGTGCATATTTTAAACCGTGAACGACTCCGAAAACATTTACACTGTACAGTTTCTGATATTCTTTTATGTCTGCATCTGTTAGAAGCTGTTCCGGCATAATAATTCCGGCATTGTTAATTACAATATCAATGAGACCGAAGTTCTTATAGGTTTGCTCCATAAGATCAGCCACATCATCTTCTTTTGACACATCTGCTTTAATATATAAGCAGCCTAATTCTTTGGCTAATTCCGTCTTGTCTGAAATATCAGCTAAAACAACCTTTGCACCAGCCTGCACAAATCGTTTCACTGTCGCTAAGCCTAGTCCCGATCCTCCGCCTGTGACAACTGCTACCTTATCTTTTAAAGAAAAAAACTCCATCATAAAAATCCCCCCTCAATTAATAATACAATTCACTTGGTCCCTTATATTCCTGTATGGTATTTCCTCCATCGACAATAAAACTTTGACCGGTAATATATGAAGCTTGCTCTGATGCAAGAAATACAATCATATGGCCAACTTCTTCAGGTCTTGCTCCCCTGCCGATCGGCGTATTTAGTGCTGCCGCCGCTTCTGATTCGATTTGGGAGCCTGTCGCAATCCAACCAGGCAAAACATTATTGATCATAATATTGTTCTTTGCAACTTCGATTGCAATGCTTCTGCTCATTCCTATTATTGCTGCCTTCGCCGCACTATATGCTGACTCTCCGGGATTACTTACAACCGGACCTGTAACGGATGAAACATTCACAATTCTGCCATAATTACTGTTAATCATGTGAGGCAGCACCGAATGAGTCACATTATAACAAGTTGTCATATTCCTGCTTATCGTTAAATCCCACTCATCATCCTTCATATTGACAAAGTCCGAAAAAATCTCTTCTGAGCCAACTTGTGTCATGCCTGCATTATTGACTAAAATATCAATCCTTTGAAATTCATCGATAATGCTATTGATCAAATGATTAACTTGTTTGCGATCCATAAGATCCGCAATATAGCCTTTTGCTTCAAGTCCCATATCTTCAAGTTCTTTCGCTCTGTCATAAATTCGTTCGGACGTTGCTACCAATAATACTTTTGCGCCTAACTTTCCGATAATCTGCGCAGTTGCAAATCCGATTCCAGATTGACTTCCTGCGCCAGTAATTAAACAAACCTTATTCTCAAATTCAATTTGTGCTTTCATTTTTCTTTAACTCTCCTTAAACAAACTATAATCCTTCAGAAGTTTATGTTAAGATAATTCTATTTGAAATATCTGTTGTTTAAAATACACCCGGGTAGAAGTGTTTAAAAAAAAATACTACCCAGGTAGTATTTTTCAGAATATTTATAAAAATTAGTAGGTTACCGAACAATTTGAAAACTTAGCATTATTCAGCGATTCTATTCTTGTAAATTCATAATCATAAATTGTCTTCAAACAATTCTTTGTCATTTTTTATTAAATAATTCACTAATTGAAATCGATTCTCAACTTGAAACTTATACAATATATTGCCCATATGCTTCTTAACCGTATTCACTGTAATTAAGAGTGCTTCGCTGATTTCTTTATTATTTTTTCCATCACACACTAATTTAAGGATTTCTATCTCCCTTTTTGTAAGCTTGTACTCTAAGGTTAGAATGGATGTTGCTTTTTTATACTTCTCCAGGTTTTTTACAGATTCTCGATACTGAACTAGAAGTTTTCTAGTAAGATGAGGCAAGAATTGATTAAGGATATATAAATCTTTATCTGTGAAATCTCCCCGCTTCTCGGTCCGGTATAAATTAACAGCCCCTAATTGAATCCCATTTTGAGCCAGGCTCATACCTGCAACATTTACTAAATCGAGCGGTTTTAGATAGTTAATGTAATATGGGCTTTTCATCCTCACATCGTTATTGACAATATCAGACTCTTTAAACACAATTGAATCCGGGTTTGAAAAAACCCATTTCGTATAATCAAACTGTTCAAATTGTTTTTCATATTGAAATGTAAATAACTCCTCAAAATTCTTAGAATACCTGCTAATAACTACCGGATCAATTAAGCTGACTCCTTTCCCTGCGCGAAATTCGCTTAAACAAAAGTCAGCCAGATCGAAATAAATCAACAGCTTTAATTCCTTTAAGAATCTTTCTCTCATCGCTTTGACATCGTCAATTTCATTTATTCTGCTTACTATTTCGTTAATCGTTTCCCATTCATTTTGTAGCAAATTAAACAAACGTAGCACTCCTTAATGTTTTACATATTCATATTTTACTTTATGCACGGAAAATATGAAAGAGTACAAACAGAAAATTAAAAAGCTGTGCAGGTGAAGCATTGAACGAGGGCTGAGAAACATGAAGAAATTTTTGAAAAATTATCTATATATGCTCAATTCGCAATACATTGCATAACCGATTCATTCTCTATATAATAACCATAATGTATTGCTCTAATCTTCTAAATAATAATTTTATACATACAAAAGCATATGAAAGGGTGTGAAGCTATTTGCTAAATATCAACTTTCTTGATATCAGTATATATCAGATTCAATTATTTCTTGCAGTTGCCAAGGAAAAGAATTTCTCAAAGGCTGCCGAACGGATGCATATAACACAGCCGTCACTCAGCAAGAGAATTAACTCATTGGAGCAAGTGTTGGGGTTTGAACTTTTCGATAGAACATCTCGCCCTTTGAAGCTTTCACCTTCGGGGGAATATCTTTATGGACAGTGGAATAAGCTCGCGCACTTAATCGAAAGCTCAATCGAAAAGGCTTACGAAATTAACAGCAAAGCGTGTCAAGCACTTTCGGTCGGAGGGGTTGATTCGTTTGATGCCAGGTTTTCATTTTCAGCAATCTGTAAGGTTTTTCTCAACAATAACCCCGATGTTTCCCTGCAACTTAACTTCTGGCAATTTGATGAATTAAAAAACAAGTTGGTTGATGATGAGGTTGATGTTGCATTTACTGTTTTTTTTGAAGCTTCCAGCTTGGCACCACAATTCGAGTACGAAGAGGTTATTGCAACGCCTGAGATCATATGTATGCTGACGTCCAATCCGCTTTCCTCAAAAGACAGCTTGACTTTTGCAGATATTGCGGACCAAAACTTTGTCATTATCTCTCCTATTGAAACACAGAATTACTTTAACCACGTCACCAAAGTATGTAATGCAAATGGATTTTCACCAAGGGTTGCCCGGTATGTCAACAATGCACACCAGCTTGTTCTTGGGCTCAGGAGTGACAACGACGTTGTCTTATGCGACAGATTTCTGAGTGGTATTGATAATCCAAATATTAAGTGCTTTCCGATGCCGAACACCCGAAGCGCTATGATAGCAGTTTGGAGGAAAAATAACAGTAATCCCAACATTCGCTTTTTTGTGGAGGCAGTACACAAATATTATTCAGAATAAGGAAAAGATACTATTCCCATTGCGGAATAGTATCTTTCTTTATTTCTATTTCCATAATTCAAATTTATGGCTTACAATGTATACAGAATTCACAATTATATGCAGAGGAAACGAAAATTATTAGCAATAATACAGCAACTTAAGGAGGATGAGATTATGCCAAAGGTCCCCGCGACACTGGAAGACAGGAAAAAAAGTTACTATAAATATTATGCAGCTGAGCTTTGCCCAGGAGATAAAGAAAAGTATGCAGCAATCAGATTGGGTCCCACGAAAGCGGAAGACGGACTCAAAATTAAGGACAGAAATGATCTGTTTAAACCGGGCTATCTCTCTGGCGAATTTGGGTATTTCATGATGGAGGATGGAACCGCCCTGATTGCAAATAAAACTTTTTTTCCGAATGTAACCGGAGAGATGTTTGACTGGTGGTTCGCATGGCATCCAATTGATCGGCTGCGTTATGCGTGCTGGGACAGCGAGGACCACTATGATGTATATCTAGATGACCCCCAAAAGGCGAGAAATATGAAGCTCAGTATGCGTGAGCGCCTTTGGGGCAGCGTACATAATATCTGGGAAGATATCGGCTTGGGATGTACGAACCTCCTTCGCATCAGCTTCAAACGCCCCGCAGAGATGGGCTACGACGAAACAGAAATTGATACTGAAGCGTGCAATGCGCTGGTATGCTCAAATGTTATCGTTGTTGGTGATGATCAAACCCCGGATGTACCAGTCGTGATGACGCATTTTCTACGCCCTGTTGATGGTGGGAGCGAGTTGCGCAGCCGTTTCTGGTTCGGCTGGCAGATCATTAACGGGCAAGCGGTAAGGTGTATTCCGGATAATGTGAAAATCCCTTCCGAACCGGTGATTGCTTTGTTAGATCACAATGTTAAAGAATTTGCAAATCTGGCGGCAATTCTTCCGGCACTTTACGCTGAGGAAAAAAACAATTGGTTTTAGCGTAAACGCGGCACTGAACGGGAGAAAATGTATAAGAATTATTTTACGTAAAGTAAGCTTTACCCTAAGATTAAGCTCAAAATAAAAATACAGGAGGACACAATCATGAGAAAAGAACTTACAGA
This sequence comes from Anaerovoracaceae bacterium, assembly GCA_963676445.1. Taxonomy (GTDB): domain Bacteria; phylum Bacillota; class Clostridia; order Peptostreptococcales; family Anaerovoracaceae; genus Anoxybacterium. Next base: position 3,155,340 of record OY781100.1, on the reverse strand, counting down.
CAGTGAAAAAGCCAAATCCTATTCGAAGTATTATTACTTGGAATCGGCTCCCGTTCCTGCCGAGCTGAAACAAGAAATGGACAAAAGCCCTATTGACTCCAGCAAGGCGATCCCGGTGGACCGTGCAGACGAACTATTTATTCCCGGATATAATGAAGTCGAAACCGGATACTGTCTAATGCCAGATGGTACTGGGTATGCTTCGGCTTTAATAGACATGCCAGGTGTAACAGCCGATATGATTGAGTGGTTCTTTGCATGGTTCGCACTGGAGGACCTTCGATATATGATCTGGGATCCCGCCAACCACATCTCGGCAAGACTTGAAAGAGACTCCTATCCCCGCCGGCTTGACTATAGCCTCGGTAATTTAAAGCGCCGCTGGAAAACCGCGTTTGTCGCGACCGAAGATATGGGTACCGGTGCCATACCGATTCGTATAAGCTTCCTATCTCCGGAAGATTTCGGGCACGACATGCGAAAATTTGTGAAGCCCAATGTTACTTTAAATAATATCAACATAGAAATCAATTCGCCACGTGTTGGCCTTGCCACGGTTTCACATGTCTATCGCGAGACGGATAAGGGGCTCGAACTCCGCGCACGCTTTTGGTTGGGCTGGAATTCTATAAATGGGCAAAAGGTTTTGGTGAATAACAGGATACAGCTTGCACAGGCAAAAGGGCTTGCCTATCACTGCCTCGGCGAGTATACCAACCTCGCCGCTATACTACCTCAACTATATAATGAAAACCATGAAATGCAGGATAGGATTGAGGACTTTATCCGGTAAACTTATAGAGCAATGAATAATTATGTTAAGGGCAAACTTGCCAAAAGACAAGGACGCAAAGCAAAAGGGTCTAAGATGCAAATGCACGATGACAGCCTTGCCGCCATGTTTGAACGCGCACTAATCCTGCCCTTTGTGGCAGGATTATTTTATGCTGATTAAAAAGGAAGCCAGCATTAACCATCAATTTACGATATACTCTAATCAGGAGATTACATCTCCCGATACCCTCTTGGGTCAGGAGTTTGATCCTCCTTCTTAACTCTGAACATAATAAAAACTCCCCATAAATGGAGAGTTTTTATTATGTGGTGGACCTAAGGAGGATCGAACTCCTGACCTCCTGACTGCCAGTCAGGCGCGCTCCCAGCTGCGCCATAAGCCCATGTTCATTTCGATAAGTAATATTATCGGTGATTTTGGCTGTTTTGTCAATGGGTTTTTCGTCTGTTTTTCATCAAATCCTGCAATATCAACCGATGAAATTACAGACATAATTCATTGCCGTCCTGATTGCTTTTTATCGGGTTTGTGATACAATGTGGTCAAATTAATAAGAAATAAAATAGAAGAGGGGGGTATCTGACAATGCAAATCAGAAAAATAACTGAATCAGAATTGCCGGAGGCAATGGATTTGGTATGGAAGGTGTTTTTGGATTTTGAAGCACCGGATTATCCTCAGGAAGGGATTGATGAGTTCAGAAGGGCAGTTGACGGACAGCTTGAAAAGATGACCTTAGATGTGTATGGAGCCTTCAAAGACGGTGATCTTCTCGGTATCATTGCAACGAGAAACGAAGGGAGTCATATCACTTTTTTCTTCGTAAAAAAGGAATACCACAACCGGGGTGTCGGCGGCAGTCTTTTTCAGCATATTGTGCCCCTCACAGACAACGCCTTCATCACAGTCAATTCTTCTCCTTATGCAGTGAAAATTTACAGAAAGCTGGGTTTCATCGACACGGATACACAGCAGCAGCATAACGGGATCATCTATGTTCCTATGAAGTATATAAAAAAGAGCTGAAATAATGGAATAAAAATAGAAGAAGCGGCTTCGGGCATTACCCCTCAACCGCTCTTCTTCACTGTCCCGATCCGCCGGATTCCATTTTCTGTATTTTGAAAATCTCCTTTTCCAAAACAACCTGATAGGCTGTATCACTTTCTATTGCAGGTCCTGTAGACTGACTGTTTTCTGTTTTTACGACAGCTGACCAGGAACCGTCTTCGTTTTTATTTAATTCTTTTATTTCGTATTTTTTCAACGAAGAAGGATTACGTTCAGTTGCTTTGACAAATTCATCATATTCATCCGGTCTTTCGGCGGCAGGCGTCAAAAGATAAAGGATGCTGTATTTCTTGTTCTTTTCTGCATCAAGATATCGTTTCAGCGATGCTTCTGGCGTTCTCGCAATGCGGTCTTCTCCACTGTTTTTAGCCTTCTGATTGATCAGATCCTGATAATAGAACGACATCGGATCATAGTTATTGGATGCATTCCAAATAATATATTCATCGATTCCCAGATCCGCACTTGCAGCCAGCTGAATGCCAATGGCTTCAGCGTCATATTCGATATGGCCTTTGACCCAGGAAGCTGTAAACCCCTGAATCCAAGGTCTGATAATCGCCGGATTCTTCTGTGCGGCATTTCGCTCGATTGCCTCTGACAGAGAAAGGTTCACGATTTCATATGGATACTGATCCGGCACCTTAAACCCGTACAGCCCAGGTCCGTAATGACTCGGATAGATCATGGGGCAAATATAGTCAGCCTGGTTGGCGATCTTCCGCCAGGTCTGGCCGATATCTTCCGGTTTATCGTCCCAGGAATGCGTGCTTATGCCGAAAACGTCGGCTGAAATATGCACCTGATACGGCTCCAATTCCTTATTGATGTATTTTAAAAAGTCCTCAATACCTTCATCCTTGTCTCTCCCTTTCCGTCCGGGGAACTCCGTGATCGGATTGTAGGTTTTGGCATCGTCGGGGAAACGAACATAATCATACTGTATTTCCTGAAATCCTCTGAGCGCCGCTTCCTTGGATAATGCAGAAAGGTATTGCCAGATATATTCATCAAAAGGATTTACCCACATCTTACCTGAATAATCCTTATAAACGCCTCCGACCTTCAGCTGAATCGCATGGCTGCTCTCTACTTCTGCAAAATACGGGTCTTTGAATGCTACGATTCTTGCGATACGATATATATTCTTTTTCTCTAGATAATTCATCAGTTTTTCATAATTTCTGAACGGCGCCGAAGAATTTGATTTGATCCGGTTGACAATATCAATATTACTGTTCCAGGCTACAACACCGTCGTCATTTTTTACATCGATAACCAGTGCGTTAATCTCTGTCGCCTCACAAATTCCCAGCGCTTTTTCCAGTTTATTGACCTCATCAAGCCGGCGGCCGTCGGCTGGTTTGCCGGACTCCCCGCTCAGGGCCCGGATATATTCCGCATAATATGCTACATCCTCTTCATTAAAATTAAAGCCTGCTACGTTCGCCGTTACGTACAAAGCCTTTGCCTTTACGGTTATCAGGGCAGTCTCCTGGCCCAAGGTCGGAAGCGGAACATAAAATTCTCCCAGATCCGACTTCCTCGTCGCCTCCTGCTCTTCTCTCTCCTTAAGCTTCAACTTCTGGTTCTCTTCCGACATTTCATTGAAATTTTTTGGAGCAGAATCGACGACTTCAATTTCCACTGCATCATCCTGCAGATTGCCCTGCGATTGAACCGAACGCCCTGCGCACCCGGAAAGGATTAAGCTCAAACTCAATAGGTAAAATGCCAAATGGTAAATGTGTTTCATGGTATCCCTCTCCCTTTTTCTTTCACCTCATGGTACCGGTGATCTGCCCGTTTTTTAGGCGCTGCAGATATCAATACTTCCCCTGTTAATAAAGATAAATCTCCCTGTCGATGTCCGATCTGGCGGCTTCTTTTTTCGCCTCCGGTATGGTAATGACCTCAGCAACCCCGTCACTGATAAATTTTTCCTCCGGATGTTTATCAAAATAGCTGAGATAATTATATAAACCCACATTGTCAACTTTCATTTCGCTTGCGCGAATCCGTGGAATACTTGTATGATCAAATTTTGAATCGTATGGCGAGTATGCGGGATTCCATCCAACATTCAAAATCGCAACGTTTTCATAGGGAACTCCATTATAGCTGCCATTTGCAAGATAGTTCATCAACGCTTCATCTTTTGGTCTTTCTCCGAAAGGTAGCGCCATAGTGTTTATTTGATACCCGCTGCGGTTCAGTTCAGCCTCAAGGAATTGTGCTTCCGCCCCTATCTGCTCCTGAATTTCCTCCCTGCTGGCCTTTTTAAAGCTGTTGTGCTCTTTGGTATGATTTCCGATGTCCATTCCGTTTTCAACAATAAAGTTAAGTTTCTCTGAAACCATGTCATTTTGTCGGAAAGGCCGTTCTCCGTATAAGAAAAATGTTGCTTCCAGAGGGAAGTCTTTATGCGCTTCATGAAAACTCATAAGCAGTCCTACTGCAGAGTCGCCTCTGATGCTGCCATCTTCCATATATTCGAAATTATTCAGATTTCCGTCGTCAAAGGTTATTACCACAGGAGTAAACCCCTGCTCAGTAGTAATGTTTCCGCTTACATAATCCGTAAGACTAATTGGTCTGTAGCCTTTTTCATACAGTGTTTCCATATCTTTTTTGAAGTTATCCGGCGTTCTTACCCACTCTTCCTCTTCATCACCGATGTTATGGTACATTAATACCATAATTTTTCCGGCTTCGTTGGGCTTCAAATCCAGATTGATATCAATCTTCGGATCTTTCGGCGCCGGTTCCTGACTCTCATCATCAGAACCATTTATCCCCTGTTCCGCAGTCTGGCTGCCGCCTGTGTTTTCAGTTCCGGTAATCGCCTGATTTCCACAGCCTGCAAGCAATAAGAAGCAAACGGTAATAATTGGTATGATTTTCTTCATGACTGGCCTCCGATCAAAAAAGATATAGAAATTGATGGCTTTATTATACTTTAGATTATGATAATTATCTTGTGACAATATCTGGTTTCTTTAATGAGATAAAAAAACATCCCAGAAAGTCAGATGGTTCCATCCGGCACTTGGGATGCTCTATAATATTATGATATCATTGGAGCTCTATATGGTCTACCTTTTTTTTCAAAAAACTTCATTATTCGACAGAAATGGTATTGCTCAGTCCATTCCAGTTCATGCTGTATTCAAAGCCTTCCAGAACAGTGCGCACGGACACCAGCTCCGTCCCCGCCTGCTTGATCACCGGCAGAGTCAGGGTTTTCCCATTCTTGGTCAGCTTTAGCTCAATATCTCCCTCCTTGTAGGAGATTTCTGCTCCGATCTTATCAGCTATGGCATCAACATCAACGTAAAGCACACCATCCTTTGTCAAAGGTACCTCTGTAAAATTGATCGGAACACCCTCCCATATAACCGATGCTTCAGAGATGTCTTTTCGATAAACCTCTTCACCGCCAAGAACAGTTGTAAGCACTTGAATATCCTTAATCTCATTTGCCGGGCACTTTAAATAATCCCTGTCGATAACAGCAAAATCGGCCAGCTTTCCTACCTCCAGAGAGCCTTTGATATTCTCTTCAAACTGGCCGTACGCAGCCCAGATTGTAAAAGCCTTCAAAGCTTCCTCTCTCGTCATGGCTTCCGCGATGTACCAGCCTCCTTGCGGCTGACCGGAACGGTCTTGTCTGGTAACCGCTGCGTAGAGACCATGATATGGGTTTACCAATTCTACCGGAGCATCCGAACCTCCGATGATGATGTTTCCTGAATCAATCACCTTTCTCCAGGCATAGGCTCCCTTCATTCTTTCTCCGCCAATCCTGTCTTCCGCCATGGATTTATCCGAAGTCGCATGGGTCGGCTGCATCGCAGGTAAAATTCCATATTCTCCAATGCGACGGATATCCGGTACCTGTGCGATCTGAAAATGCTCAATACGCAGTCTGGGGTCCATTCTTGGATTCTCATTCATCAGTTTTACGTAGGTATTGATGACTTGATTAACGGCGCCGTCTCCAATGGCGTGAGTTGCAATCTGATATCCCCTTCCATAAGCGTCTTTCATCTCCTGATATAACTGCTCGTCGCTAAATTTATAATTGCCCTGATGTCCGGGTCTGTCACTGTAATCCTCCAGCATCGCTGCACTTCTTGAGCCTAGGGATCCGTCGGCAAAAAACTTTACCCCATTGATGCTGAGCCTGTGATCATATAATTCTCGCACAGGATCATTTCTGTCAATATAGGCTCTTTCCGCCTCTCCTATGGTTCCTCCCCAATCACCTCCGATCAAAGAGTACAGTCTGATTTTCAGTTTCCTCTCGCGGTACAGTTCATGGAATAGATTAATCATATCAACATCAGAACCCGCATCCAGAACACTGGTCAGCCCGTAGGAAATCAGCTGTGCCTGCGCTTTTAGAATTGCTTCCTTTTCCCGTTCTTTACTCAGTGGCGATATGATCTTCTGTACCGGCTCTCCTGCGGTATCGGTCAGACAGCCCGTAGGATTGCCATCTGCGTCTCTCAGGATTTCGCCGCCCTGAGGATCTTTGGTGTCCTTTGTGATTCCCGCAAGCTCAAGGGCTTTAGAGTTGACCCAGATCATATGGCCATCCGTCCGTTCCATGACGACGGGATTATTCGGTGCGACAGCATCCAGCTCCTCTTTTGTGGGATAAGTCTTATCATCCCATATGGTATTATTCCAGCCGAATCCGGTAATCCACTCGCCCAGCTGTACGGTTTGCGCCTCACGCTTTACCGCAGCAAGGATTTCCGCTTTCGGTTTCCAGAATGCATCAATCTTCAGCAGATTTTCTCCAAGCATCGGTAAATGCATGTGACCCTCGATCAGTCCAGGTATTACGGTTTTCCCCTTCAAATCCGTAATACTGGTGTTATTACCGATGTATTTCTTAACCTCATCACTATTGCCCACATAAATCAACTCCTGGCCCTTGACCGCCAGAGCAGAAGCCGTAGGCTGTTTCTCATCCATCGTATAAATATTGCCGTTTATGTACACGCTATCCGCAACACTGCCGGATGCCGATGAAGTGAACGGAAACGTGCTCAGGATAAAAGTAAATACGATAACCCAGCCGAAAACCTTTTTGAATTGTTCTTTTTTCATGGCTACACCCCCTTTATACATTATACGTTGGGTTGTCCCATGTTTTTAGCCATTTTCCTAGACAAGTTCTGTCATCAATCGCAGTTTTTGAACATTCTCGGAACGTATAAACAAAGCAGAGTAATACGGCGGAGAAAATTTTTTATACGGGAACAATGCAAGGTCTTTCGACGTCAAAATAAATAATGTACACTGATAATGTAAGGATAAATATAAAAAAAGAATAAAACGAAGAAAAGAGGATACGTTTATGAAAAAGCTACGGAGCTCGCTCCTTTGTCTGCTCTTATCGGTCACATTGATCACCAGCTTCACCGGCTGCAATTCTCAGTCAAAAGGTGATCAGTCAGACCATGACACACTCTCTTTATCGGATGGCTCTGTTTTCGCTGTCTATCAGGAAGTGCCTGTCCACATCAATCCAAGCGTTGAGCCCTATCAAGTGTCATCTGGATTGGCCAACGTAATTAATAAAGATCGATTTGCTTTCTCGGAAGACGCGAAAAGCTATCTTATTAAAAACGGTTTTATTGTGATTCCCACCAACATGCGGGAATTTTTCATGACTTACGAGTTAAACCGCTATGATATGACCCCAAACTTTATCACGACGGATGCAATGCTACACAATTATCACCTGTACTTCAGCCATCTGCTTCGAACACTTGAAAAGGAAAGCCTCAAAGGCGAATTGGACGCTCTTAACGCCTCCTTGCTGGAAAGCAGTCAAAAGCAGTATGAAGAGTTGAAAGGAACTACATGGGAAAACGCAGCAAAACGCAATGTTGCTTTTTTTACAGTAGCTTCGGATCTTCTCGGCCAGCAGCCTGAAATTCCTTCCTATGTCAGCAAAGAAGTGAATAACGAGTTGAAGCTGATCTCCGATCATCAGGAGACGTTTCTTCCATCTCCCGTTATGAATCTTGGGAGCGCCGATTCAAGCCCCACCGAAGTGCTGAACGAAGATTATACGCAATATATTCCAAGGGGGCATTATACGAAATCTGATGAACTGAAGTCTTATTTCAAGACCATGATGTGGTACGGACGAATGACATTCCGTGCAGCCAATGAGGACGAAACAAAATCAGCAGCCTTGATCACCCTGTTGCTCAATAATCAGACGAATTACGATCATTGGAACAATATATACGAGCCAACCAACTTTTTCGTGGGAAAAAGCGATGACTTAGGCTTTGAGTCTTACTACAAACTCCTCTCTGAAGTTTACGGAGGGATTCCCTCTCTAAATGTTTTATCGGGAGATGATGCTGAATGGGATGCTTTTCTTGCGGGCGTTGAAAAATTAGACCCGCCGTCACTCAACTCCCTGCCGATCTTCGATGAAACGATACAACCCGACCGTGACAAAGCAGCCAAAGGTTTCCGCCTTATGGGACAGCGTTTCACTCTCGATGCATCCATCTTCCAGCGACTTGTCTATCGGGAGGTTGGCGAGAACGAAAATAAAGAGCGCCGCATGCTGCCGAAGGGACTGGACATTCCAGCTGCCATGGGTTCCGGAGAAGCAATGAGCATTCTCAAGGACATGGGCGAAACATCCTACAAAAATTATCCAGAGAATATGAAGAAAATGCAGGAACAGATTGCCGGTCTGCCTATGAAAACAAATACTCAGAATCTTTACTGGTCCTGGTTGTATACATTGCATCCTCTCACAGAGCCAAAGGGGGATGGTTATCCTTCTTTTATGCAAAATCAGGCATGGACCCGCAAGCAGCTGGAAACCTACCTGAGCAGCTGGACCGAACTTAAGCACGATACCATTCTTTACGCCAAACAAATCTATGCAGAAATGGGCGGAGGCGGCGAAGAAGAGGACGACAGAGGTTATGTGGAGCCCAATGCCGAGGTCTATGCACGGCTCGCAGCACTGACAAGAATGACAATTGACGGCCTGCAGTCCAGAGGGCTGCTGGAAAAAGAAACCGGCGCTTCCTTGGCAGCGCTGGAAGAACTTGCACTGAAATTGAAAACAATATCCGAAAAAGAATTGTCGCAGAAGCCCCTGACCGATGAGGAATATGACCTGATTCGAAGCTTCGGCGGCCAGCTCGAGCATTTCTGGCTTGAAGCAATGAAGGATGAAGGGATTGATCATATCTCCGCGGTGTCTGAAAACCCTGCTGCATTGATTGCCGACGTGGCTACTGACCCAAATGGCCAGGTTCTTGAAGAAGGAACCGGGTATGTGAGTGAAATCTATGCGGTTGTTCCTGTGGATGGAAGTCTTCGTCTAGCGAAGGGAACGGTATACTCCTATTATGAATTTCCATGGCCATCCACTGACCGTCTAACCGACGACAAGTGGAAAGAAATGTTAGAAAACAGTCAGGTTCCTGAACCTCCCGCATGGACGAAGCTCTATACCGCGCCAGAAGGCTCCTCCCAGTGGTAGGAAAACGAGTAACGTTCCGGCGCGTTTTCCTTCTCTTGATCATGGTTTTGTCTCTGGCTTCTTTCTTGCTTTCGAGTGTACAAATCACCGGTATTGCCCGGAATGCACACAAACATGATCCTGAAATTGTCAGTGCACCTTTTTGTATAAAAGAAAATCTCGACAATGACGGAAGCTATGAAGAGTATATCCTGAAAGACCACGTTCTAACGGTAACAGAAGCTGGCAAAACACTTTACGAATCTCCCGGAGACTACCGGATCGACAGCTTCGCTCTGGGGGATATCAATAACGACGGCAATTTAAATCTAGTCGTCAGCCTATGGAAAGAAGGTAGTTTCGGGAGCATGAAGCCTTTCTGGCACACGGGCGAAGATAAAAGCTATAAAAACCACCTGTTTGTATATCGACTGCAGGCAGATACCTTCCGCCCTGTCTGGTTCTCCTCTAATTTGGACCACCCGATCCTTTCTTTTGGAATTGTGGACGCAAACGGGGATGGTCAAAACGAATTGACCGTTATGGAAGGCCGATACAAAAAAATATCCGACGAAAAATACACTGTTGATCCTGCCGCCCCCAAACTGGAAACCGTTTGGAAATGGGATGAGTGGGGATTTCAAAAAACTGATCTCCCACTTTAACCTCTGCCTGCAAGGTCGATAAAAAACTCCCGGTCGATGTAAAACACATCTACCGGGAGTTTTCATATACTTTTATATGCGCCTGTCATTCCTTTTAGGAGCGTTTTATCTGGTTGGTATGATCTCAAGCCAATATCCATCCGGATCGGAAATAAAGTAGATTCCCATGGCTGGATTTTCATAGCAGATGCAGCCCATTTCCTTATGCTTGGCATAGGCGGCATCATAATCGTCCACTTTGAATGCGATATGAATCTCATTATCGCCAAGATTATAGGGTTCTGTTTTATCTCTAAGCCAGGTTAATTCGATCTGATGCTCAGACTGATCATTGGCAACGTATACGAGGATAAAGGAGCCGTCTGCAGCTTCCTTTCTCTTCACCTCTTTGAGGCCCAGCGCTTCTTCATAGAATTTGATGGATTTGTCCAAATCAAATACGTTGATATTATTATGCACAAGTTTAAAGTTCATTCTGTATTTCCCCTTCTTCCTTTATACACACCTTTTTGATTTTGCTTCATAACCTTAAAGCCGCTCGAGTTCAGCAAATCAATAATCTCTTGAGAAGAGAAGAGCCGGCTTGTAAAATCGGTAAACCTTGATCTCACCATCCTGAGACCATTTGGGCAGTACCAATAATAAATTCCGCCTCAGAATCCTGAGACGCAACAAATCACAATGCTCAAAATACTTAAAACAATACATCAAAACAAAACACCCACCTTTTTAACGGTAGCAAGATATTTTTTTAGATGAAATTCGTTGTCTTAAATACCCTTTTCCAGTTTATTCATTTATAACAATAAACCGGATCAATCAGTTCCTTATTTCTTTACCTTGATTTTTTATAGGATATCATGTTTTCAATGATGGTGCAGGAAACGAAAAAGGACATTTTTCAGTAAATTGCCTTTACTGAAAAATGCCCAATAAGAATCTTTAATATTCTGCTGTACACCTGTTGCAACAAACCGTAATTTCTTAACGTTTTGAGAACTGGGATGCTCTTCTCGCTTTTTTGAGTCCGTATTTTTTTCTTTCCTTCATTCTAGGGTCTCTTGTGAGGAAGCCGGCTGCCTTCAAAGGCGCTCTGAATGCTTCTCTGTCTCCACCCGCTAAAGCTCTGGAAATACCGTGTCTCAATGCTCCGGCCTGACCTGTGCAGCCGCCGCCTCTTACGGTGGCAACTACGTCAAATTTACCTTCAGCTCCTGCAACCTCGAAAGGTCTTCTGACTTCTCTCTTCAGAATTTCCATTCCAAAATAGTCTTCCAGAGACTTCTTGTTAACTGTGATATTGCCTTTACCAGGGATCAATCTGACTCTAGCAACGGAAGATTTTCTTCTACCTGTTCCTGTATATTGCATCTTTGCCATTTATGATTCTCCCCTCTCCTAAAAATTCAAAACTTCAGGTTTCTGAGCTGCGTGCTTATGTTCCGGACCAGCATAAACCTTGAGTTTTTTATACATCTGCCTGCCTAATTTTCCGTTAGGCATCATGCCTTTTACCGCATGTCTAATAATTTCTTCGGGTTTCTTAGCCTGCAGCTTATCGAATGTGATTTCGCGCAGTCCGCCTGGATAGCCTGTATGTCTCTTGTAAACCTTTTCTTTTCTTTTGTTTCCGGTTACTTCGACTTTTTCAGCATTTATGATAATTACATAGTCGCCTGTATCTACGTGCGGTGTAAAAATTGGTTTTCTCTTACCTCTTAAAACAGAAGCTGCTTCGGTAGCCAATCTACCGAGAGTTTTGCCCTCAGCATCGATTATATACCATTTTCTTTCAACTTCATGAGGCTTTGCGATAAATGATTTCATCTTAAATTACTCCTCATAGTATGATTGATTCTATTGCCGAAACGTTTCACCCCGCTTCGACGGACGATGTTGTATTAAAATCCGGGGCTAATGGATTTTTACACATAGTGCACAAATATTATAATATTTTAGTTCATTATTTGTCAATGCTAATTTTTTTAATCGTCTGGCCCGGTCAGGTCCTAATTCTGTATTCTTATCCTTTTCCGATTTGTAAAATTAATTACATTCCATGCGGTATAGAAACAAAACAGTCTGTAGATTTACCAATTATTTTCCATATTGTGTATAAAAGCTTGAAAGCCTGTCCACAATCACGGCATCAGAAGAATTCACCAAGTCACAGCAATAAATGCCTTTATTCCGCACCAAGACCTTTCTAAAGGTGAAGGATTGGAGGTTAATATGATAAGAGATCATAAATTTACAGAAATTGCGAAATGGACGATATGCATTCTAGCGGCGCTGATGTTTGGAGCCTTTTTAGCTTCTCCGATTCCCAAAACGTGGGCCGGGCAGGTTTCAGAGATGATATCCGAAGCATCATTCACAAGTCCCGATACGGCAGTGCTGAATGCGGGAATACAAGTGATACATAAAAGAGCCGTAGACGAAGCGGCCGATTCAAATAAGCCAGAAGATAATACCGAGGTCGGAGCAGCGTCTTTCAATGAAACGGCAAAAGAGCCTGGCGAGGATAACGAAGAAACGCCCTCTACAGAGTGTGACGTCACTGAAACATCTTCTTTGGAATCCGCTCCGGAGGCCCTGCCGGATTCCATTCTCCTCAAGGCAAACCGTGGTGGCGCCGCAACAAGAAAGGAAATGGATGTGCTAATCCGTTTGATCAACGCCGAAGCTTACGGACTTTCCTATAAAGCGAAAGTAGCTGTTGGTCAAGTGGTCATGAACCGTTGGACAGGCCCTTATTATGGCGACGACCTGCTGGGGATTATGACAGCCCCTCACCAGTTTACACCCATTTACGACGGTTCAGCCTATAAGAAGCAAATAGAAGAGGATTCAATAAAGGCCGCATATGCGGTTCTGGAGGGCACCGGAATTTCAGAACTTACCGACGACACCTACTATTTTGTCAATCCGGATTTTACGACAGATAAAACCATAGAAAACAAGATGCAGTTTGTTTGTGAGATGGAAGGAATTCACTTCTTCAAACCGCCCCTAAAATGATTATTTTCCTCCTTAATAGGAAAAGCAGCCTTTTTCGTAAATCGAAAAGGCTGCTTTTCCGATGCCGTCAGGTTGTTTCACTTGTCTCGAATGCTTCGCGTCCTTCAAAATATTCAAGGAATCATATTTTTCTTTCCATTTCCTTGTAATATTTCTCTTTGTGAAACGTACTGAAATATAGTACAATATAGACAAATTATGACTAAAATCCCGGCTTGATTCGACTTCTATTCCGCCGCGGTCCCTTATCCCATGGCGGCATTGTACAAAATTCTATCAACCATTCTAAATATATCGTTTTGTTATTAAGGAGGATTCTATTTATGGCAGTTACAGAAAGAAACGAAATTGAACAACTGGTGAGAAATGAAATCAGCAGGCTTACAAAAAAAGATGGCAACGCAATCGATCCGGACATGCACCTCAGCGAGGGACTCGGTATGGATTCCCTGTACATGCTGGAAATGTATGCGATGATCGAAACAACCTTCGGCGTGATGATATCGACAGATCGGCTTCAGTTCATGAATACCGTCAATAAAATCGTCGACACCATCGTCGAATTTCAGGAAAAGGAAAAAAATTAATGCAAATACCGAAACAAGAATAAAAATTTGCAATAATAGATAGGTGAAAAAAATGACAACAGCAATTATAACCGGTGGAAGCCGGGGAATCGGCAGAGCCATTGTCTTGGCACTGGCGGAAAGAGGCGTTTCAGTAACTTTTACATATCAAAAAAGTGCCGAAGGGGCAGAAGCCCTTCAGAAGCAGCTGGAAGAGAAAGGTTGCTCCGCAGAGGCGGTCTGTCTGGACGTGACGGATACAGAAGCCTGCCGCAGCTTTATTAATGAATTTTACAAAAAAGCGGGCGCTCCTGATATTCTGGTAAATAATGCAGGAGTGACAGACGATAGTCTCCTTTTTGCAATGAAACGAGAGCAATGGGACAGGGTAATCGATACGGATCTCAATGGAATTTTCAATATGACGCAAACCGTTATTTTTCATATGATGAAAGCCCGCAAGGGGCGAATTATCAACATTGCTTCCATCAGCGGGCTGAACGGAATCAAAGGGCAATGCAACTATTCCGCCGCGAAAGGCGCAGTAATAGGGTTTACAAAGGCCCTCGCAAAGGAGGCTTCGCCTCTCGGCATCACGATAAACGCGATCGCACCCGGCGGTGTAGAAACGGATATGACAGGTGCTCTTTCCAAGGAAGCCATGGAGGACATGCTGAAGGATGTTCCCATGAAACGTCTCTGTACTCCTGAGGAGGTTGCAAATGTAGCGTCGTATCTCGCACTGGAAAGTCCACTTTATCTGACGGGAACAACCATCGTACTTGATGGGGGCATGGGGAGTCTGTAGATCAAATGGAAACGGAGTTACTTATGGATAGGAATAAAAATCAAACTCGAGTCGTAGTAACCGGCCTGGGCGTCGTCGCTCCCGGAAGCATCGGAAAAGAAAGCTTCTGGAATAACGTGTCTGGCGGACGTGTTTTTACGGGAGAGTTGACTGCTTTCAGCAAAGACGGCATTCGCTGCGCCGTATCAGGCGAAGTTATGCCGGACGAAACATACAAGAAACTAGAAGAAAAAATTTATACCCACTGCCCGGAAGCTGTCGCGTCAAAAGCGCAGCTTTTTGCTGTTATGAGTGCACTTCAGGCTGTGGAAGACGGGGGACTAACTGAAAAAGAGCTTGAAAAGGAGACGGTATATATCGCAGTCGGTTCCACGATGGGTATTGATGATTCCTGCTATCTGCCCGAGCCGCTGGAAGTTCTCTCAGATCCAAATCGGGAAACGTTGGAGAAGTACACTGCAAACCGAATTCCCCAGTCTATCAAATCCTATTTCAAGCTCGAGAAATCTGTCTCTCATATGTTTATGAACGCCTGCGCGGCAGGTAATTATGCCATCGCAAGCAGCTTCAACGAGATCAAAAACGAGCGCTGCTCCGTTGCCCTTGCAGGAGGAGTAGATGCACTTTGCTATACTGCGGTTATGGGGTTCAACCGGCTCTTGTCCGTAGCACCCGATATTTGCCGGCCATTCGATAAGCGCCGCCGCGGAATGATCGTCGGCGAAGGCTCAGCATTCCTAATACTGGAATCCCTGGAGCACGCCATATCCCGAGGGGCACATATTTACGCGGAGCTTTCCGGGTACGGTCTCGGAGCGGACGCCTATCATATCACAACGCCGCGTCCTGATGGTCAGGGTGCCGTTACAACAATGAAGCGGGCGCTTCACAGTGCTTCGCTGCAACCCTCTGACATCAATTATGTTTCCGCTCATGGCACAGGCACAATGGCGAATGACGCAGCGGAATCCAAAGCGCTGAACGAAGTGTTCGGCGGCAGCCCGCCTCCGACCAGTTCCATCAAATCCATGATCGGGCATACACTGGGTGCTGCCAGCGCCATAGAAGCGGTTGCATGCTGTCTGATGATTGAGCATCAGGAAATTGTTCCAACCGCCAATTTCACCACGCCGGACGAAAACTGTCCGGTCGACTGTGTTCCAAATCAAAGAAGAAAAGCAGTGTTGAAACATGTCATCTCCAACGCATTGGCTTTCGGAGGGAACAATTCCAGCATTGTCCTTTCATCGCCAGATTTTTCCGGTTCGAAGGCAAAAGACATATCCAGTCAGAATCAGTCAAGAGATATCGGTTCCAATCAATTCGAATCCAGAGAACTGGACAGTCAGTCAAATAAATCATCCCAAGCGAGAATACTGACCGTTCATAGATTTTCCTGCGACGATCTGGACCAATACTATACGGAAAACCTGCCGGATGTTGACATCCGTACCGCAGACACCCAGTCAAAACTACTTACAGCGGCAATCTTTGATACCATGAAAACAAACGGGCCGTCGATCGGCCTTACACTCAAAATGCTGCCCAAAGAATCTACCGCGATTGTCAGCGGAAGCAATACGGCTGCGCTGGCGCCAACCATGAACTTTCTTCATACCGCGAGAGTAACCGGCGCTTTATCTGTCAGCCCCATGGCTTTTCCGAACACCGTGGCAAATGCAGCCGCCAGCAGGGCTTCCATCTGGCTGGGTTTCCGAGACAAAGTCATCGCGTTGTCGGACGGTCCTCTGCTTTCCGGCCTTAATGCTCTATTAAAAGCACTGGAAGAAGTCAACGCAGACAGTGATTACGCCTTTGCTGCTGCCATCGAAAAAGAAAGTGTTGCTGTTGCATTGATCGGAAAACTATAAAGACAATTTTTATTATGGATAAAAAAAATTAAGGATAAGAAAATACGGTTGAATTTCAACCGTATCTTTATGTAGACATTCTGTTCCAATCAACCAGCGCTGAAGCAGAATCCGAGAGCGGTAGCCATGGATACGAATCCAGACTTAAATCCATCCCAAAGATCTGATATCCCTCCGGAGTTTTTTCCGCCTGCTACTGCTTCCAAGTCTTCATCGGAAAGCTCTCCACTGGAGAAATTGTCCTCGAAATACTTGATTACTTCATCCTTGGTGAAGGCATAGCCCTCTTCCTTTGCGAAAGCAATCATTGCATCGAAATATGCATCTTTGCTCATGCTTGCGCCCTGAGCCATCAACGCTTCCATCTTTGCTTTTACAGCTGCATTTTCTACTACATGATTGTAGAAGTCAATAAACTTGTTTCCCATCTTATTTCTCCTTTCTTAATTTTATTCACTACGAAACTAAAGTAACGCCCCGCCAAAGCTAACCAGTGACTTTCCAAATTCTTCGTCGGAATAGTGCGGAATCTTACCACCTTTCCCTCCGGCAACCGCTTCCAGGTCTGCATCGGAAAGTTCAGTACTGTCGCTGCTGAAGTTTGTTTTGAAATACTCAGCAATTTCCTGTTTCGTAAACTCAAATCCGTATTCCTTTGCAAGTGCGATCATCTTTTCAATCGCATCGTCTTTTGCGCCGCCGGCTACGATTGCCGAAACCTTCTGCTTTGCTTCCGGTGATTCCATCACCTTAACATAGAAGTCAACAAACTTACCCATTTTAAAACCTCCTTTTTATTTAAAATTACTAATAGAAACCGTCTCTTTGGAGACGTCCATTGTAATATTACAATGCTAAAGATTCCTACGCGGATCTAAACCAAGATGTCATTGAAATAGAGCATAGTAAACTGTTATAAAATCTCAAATAATTTATCTTGATCCGGTATATTCTTTCTGTAAATCTTCCTTAAATTTTTCAGAACCTCTTTGGTCTTTTCATATTCACATAAGTATGCGGCAGTGCAATTGACACAATCCCAGCAATGGAACCGTGGATAAAGTTTTGAGAATATCCGGTCCGAATCCATCCATTCATGCACAACTCTTTCTGCCAACTCCGGTTTTCCTGTATTCTTGAGAACCTCAATGATTCTTTCATCCGGCGTTTCCTCCAGTTTTAATTGGATTAAAAGCCCAACCGTTCTGTAATAAATGCTATCTTCATCTCTTTTTGCAATTGCCCTTGATACCAGCAACTCGATAGAATCTGCCGCCTCCTTGAACATGCCAAGACGATAATTGCAAGCGGTGAGAAGAAATAAATCCTGATAATCACTTCCTGGCGATTTCCTGTTAAAAGGCCGCTTGAACATCCCTGCAAGATTGGTTTCGAAAATCGCATTCTGCTTAAAGATCAAGAGTCTCCTGATTCTTTCAATATCCTCGCGTCTCCCCTCATGCAGTACGCTCAACCTTTCCGATATCTTCTTTACCGTATTGATTTCTTTTATTTTGAAATTATCTGCGGGGTAGATCTCACTAAATGCAGGCACTAATATATGGTAGGAAGGGAATCCCAGGAAAGATACATCCCTGATTAAAACATCGTACCCTTGATCCAACAACAGTCTCAGCATGTTCTTCAGCATGCTGCCGTTAGAAAACTGCTTCTCTTCCCATGGTGTAAATTCATAGGAGGGTTCGTTGTAGAACAGTTCCTTCCGGTAACTTCCCACACCGCATTTAAAAACATTTGCAATGTTCTCCTTATTCGTGCAGACAGATTCCTGCGCAATGCCGCATGATCCGGTAAAATTGTCGAGATCTCTCCCCTGCAAAGCCTCCGTCAGCGTACGCTCCAGCGCGACGGGAAAAGAATAATGGGAGGCCATCCTAAATCCAAAGGAACCTTTTTTTTGATCGCCTATGATCGTACCAAGAACCGGATACCCTTTTTTAAGCGAACAGTCCTTGACGATTACCTTGTAGCGGCCGTCTGCTTCAATTTTCCGGATTCGATCCCACAGGGCCGGATATTTCTTCAAATAATGCTCCGGAACATCCGGAGGTGTGACCGGATCATTCAGAAGAGATCCGTTCACGGCTCGTTCAAAGATCTCAGACAATCCCTGCACTAAGGCTTCCTCCCGGGTATTGCCTGCGCACATCCCGTTTGTTCCGTACATTTTTGTATAAATTGCAGAAGGCAAATAGATGATCTTGTGATGTTTCAAAGAAGCAAACGGTACAGCAAGAAGTGTGTCTTCTCCTTTTCCTTCGATCGGATGGTTTCCTGCCCATTTTTTTAGACAGAGCCTTTTATCCAGTTCACCATTGCACGAATTCACTCGAAAAAAAGCATCCAATAAAGCGCCTTTTTCTTGTATAAGCGCCTCTGCCTCAACAAATCTCTCGTCCGGAGCCGTGACCATTCCGGTTTCCTCTAAAAACGACGGGGCCAGTGCACCGGTGTAGGCTGCGCCGTTTTGCAGCCGCTCCATCAATTCTGCATATCCGCTGGCCAAGGCATAGACGCGACTGGTTCCTTTCCCGTTACTTCCAATGCTGGTACCGGTAATTCCCACTCGGTTGGAATAGCATTCCAATTCCTCGTTATTTGTCCAGAAATAAGTTGTGTCGATGCAGGCGTGATGCAGGATATTCTGCAGCATATTGACCGTATCTTCCGGCTTATTATCTTTATACTTCTTATATTCACCTGTATTTTTCATCGGACTTCTTTCTCCACTTCTAAATCTTCTGTAACAGAGCCTTTCCCATTGGCGATTCCTTTGTCCTTTGCTTCTGTGGATTATGCGCCTTGATCAGTTCCATATAATATTACAAATGCCGCTTCTGTATTTTCCTTGTTTTCTAAACAAATACAACGGTGATTTCACCGAAAGCAACGATCTGTCCTTCCACAGATGCTTCTGCTTCCCCATTGACTACCAGTCCCGCATCTTTAATGAATTGAAAATGCAGGTCAACTGTGGCACCCGGTTTTACCGGGCTTTTAAAACGGAAATGATTGACTCCGGCAAGCATGGGTGTTTTCCCTCTGCGAAGACTTGCGAAAGAGGATTCCTGCAAGGTGTTTTTATAGCTTACGAGAGCCGCTCCCAACTGTGCAAGCATCTCCGAAATTATGTTGCCGGGTACAATCGGATTGCCGGGATAGTGGCCCTGCAGGAAAAATTCATCTCCCGTAACATGGTACGTGCCGCGCGCCTCTTCCGCACCGGTAACGGTCATGCTGTCTATGAGGAGCATGGGACTGCGGTGCGGAATCAATTCCTGAAGCGCGTCTTTGTTTAAAAAAAGATCTTTCATCGATTTTCTCCATTCGGCGGCTTGCCTTTTGAAAGGTACGAATCCTCAGGAAGTTTGATTCCTCCTGCAGCCGAATCCAGATCATCGTCGGACAGTTCCACGCCAGCCGAAGCCTTACTTCTTTCTTCTTTAATCTTTTTCAAAAGCTCCGATTTGAAAAAGTCTTTTTTTTTAACATTCATGCTGCCGGGGCTGCAGTTTGCCAGCTTGGAAACCAGATCCATCAGTTCCTCGTCACAGCCTTCCAGTTCAAATTGCTCCCGCAGTTTCCTATTACTTATCTCTTTAAAGTCAAGCACATGATTGTTTGTCATTTAAATTTCCCCCTATCCCATGTTTTTATGGAATATAGAATCTATATGGTGTAAGCAAATGCGAATTGGTTTTCTTAGGTTACAATTCAATATTATTATCATCAATTGTTGATTTCAGCTTTTTCAATGCGCGAAATACAATCACATTGAGGTTTGTTCCCTTAATTCCCATTTGATCTGCAATTTCAACATTTTTAAGCCCACCCCAGAACTTCAGAATGAGAATCTCCCGCTCTTGTTCCGAGAGCTGCTGCAGCAGCACCGCTATGGTTTCCGCCTGCTCTGTCTCAAGCAGACGATCTTCTGCCCCCGGCGTTACTTTGTCTGGGATCCTGATTTCTTCTCCCTCTTCAAAATGCGCCTCACCGCTGCTTTTTAACCTGTAATAATCAATGATACTGTTCCTTGCGATTGTAAAGATCCAGCTGTTTAAGCTGCTCTTCGATTCATCAAATTTTTTCAGGTTGTTGAGGGCCTTTTCCACCACGACACTGGTCAAGTCTTCGGCGATAAAGGCATCCCCTGTTTTAAAATAGACAAAGTTATAAACTTTTTTATAATATTCATCATAGAATTCGTTAAAGGACTGTTCCTCAAAAGCGCTGCTTTTAAAGTCCAGTTCTTTTAAAACATACTCACCCATGGCTCTTCCCCTGTTGCTTCTTTCATTATTTCAAATATTACTGTTGCTTATATTGGTTCGTGCAGGTTATCTCGTTTGGCAAGCCGATCCAGCAAAGCCAGTTTACCGGCATCGTCGTTGATTAGATCGGGATTCTTCTTCAAATATAACTCCAGGTCGTGCGCTGCATGAAAAGCAGTATCCTGCATCGCTTTAAATTCTTCCTTCGTCGCCTGGCGGTCCTTCGGCAGATAGTTTTGCAGCCTGCCGCCTTCCCGATATTCGGGATACTGCTCTAATCCGATAAATCGAAGGAAGAGATTCGCCCTGTATTCACCAAAGGCTTCAATAATCCCCATTGCATCGGCAATCAATTCATCCTTTAGGGCATTATTCATAAAGCCATGGGCCCGAAGTGTATAATAATGAGTACATTCATGAGCACGCCGCAGCACAAAGGATTTTTCAATCCATTCGGATGCTTCCAACCCCACCTCTTCGGGCGGAACTGCGCTGTAATATCCATCGCTTAGCAAGATTGCCCTGTGGGGTCTACCAAACAGATCTTTCCAGCCCTTGATGGCCATTGCACCCATAGATTGCGGAATCGTGCGTTTTTCTCCTTTATAAAAGATTGCGCAGATCAGTTTCTCGAATTCACCTCGGTCTTTCATATGCATCACCGGAATTCGTCCTCCATAGCTTTGAAACAGGACCGTCTCGAGGCTTTGGTACTCTCCGAGAATAACATTGTGAAATATCGGATACACCTTCTCCTCCGCCTGTTCCCAGGCTGAGACGAAATCCTCATCCGCTAAAAATAAAGACATAGTGAAACCTCCAAATAGGTGCCTATAATTTGTTTTATTTTATGAAATATTCTGCGCATATTTCATAACTGATATGATCATAGGAGCCCTGAAAAAACAGTTCATTAAATCGCATAGACCTTTCGTTATTCATCGGTATCGAGGCCAGTGCTTTCTTTTTCGGACACCGTTCATAATGCCTTTTGACTGCTTCTGAAAAAATCAGTAACCCGATTGGCGTGCTGCGGTATTCCTCCCGCGTGAAAAAAGTTCGATAAAGAATATCCATTTTGTTATTTACATCCATCGCAGTAATCCACGCAGCCACTTTTCCCGAAGTGCGGTCTACGGCAAATACCGAACATTCTTTACTGATGCAGCTCCAGCCAATGAATGGGCTGACAAACTCCGGATACCAGTTCCCATCGTTTTTTCCCATCTCTTCCAAAGACTCTGTGGAGAGTTCACCCGGAGAAACAAATAAAAACATGTCGTCTCCCGCAAGCGTATTTTCCGCGCTTGCTTTGACAAAAGAACTTTTCAAAGCGTTTTCACTTGAATAACGGAATATTCTTGCAATCCTCTCCATCCCTGTAAACCCCACCGCTTCGAAAAACCGGGTCATTTCCTTCTCTGTCTCTTCTCTCAGCACCGACTGAAATGTCAGTTTACGGACGTCTCGATTTTTCAGTTCCGCTGCAAATCTTTCCCATATCCGCCTTCCATTCCTCTGCCCTCTGACCTCTTTCTTAACATACATGCTGCAAAGATACCAGTGGCCAGGATCGTAAGCCGTCAAATCTTTGTCTTCCGGCCCGCAGGCCAGTGCAAGACCGAGGGGCATACCCTCTTCTGATTCTGCACCTACGGCAATAATGTTCTGTTTCCCGCAGGTGAACAGAAACCTTAAATACCGATTAAAAGTTAATTTGCTATATTCAAATCCTTCCTCCAGTGTAAGCAATTTAATCACAGTCATAATCTCTTTCTCCATAACGCTCTCTTTTCCAACAGACTTCAAACTCTTACGCCGGTCCGAACCCCTTAGCCCTATATCAAAATGGATCGGATTTTTTCCGGCGCTGTGAGACGCAGCATTTCATAAGCAATCCCGGCGGTTCCCTGGAACAAAGTGGGATTGTACAGATATTTACCATCCGAATTCAGAATGCAGAATCGTCCGCGCTCCTTCTTGCCATCCAGAAGCATTTTCATCATACCTTTCGCACGATTCAAAGAACTTTTATCTTCCGACGCCAGCGACTCTTCAATCAGGAAATCAATTCCGGCAGTTCGGCCGCAACACAAGTGATCTCTTGGTTCTTTCGAGTATTCCTTGATAAACCGGCCGGTCCGGCTGATATCTTTTCGCAGGCTCTCTAGGAATTCGTGGTCCCCTGCTTCCGCCGACAACATACTCAGTCTTGATAATCCAACTCCGGGTGCTCCGGAGCAATAGCCGCTCATAAACCTGTATACAGGCTCGTTCTGCTTCGGGAGTGCGGATCGCTCTACTGCCGAAGGATCAGATGTCTGCTGCGGTTTTCTGAAGTCTGGCCAGTTACATGCATGCTCCGAAAAAACAGAAGTTTCATATGCAACGGCTTCCTGCGCCGCCTCCAAATACTCGCTGCCGCCGATCACCCTGTAAATTTTCATCAGAGCCAGTGCAATTCCTGACATACCATGCCCCAACCCGGTCAATGGCTGCGATGAGTCTTTGCTGTTCCAGATCAAATACCCTTCCTCCGTCTGCTGGGTTCGCCTTTCCAGAAGATATCTTCCGCACCACTCCAGAATCTGTCTAACCGGATACTCATACTTTGGATTGCCGATCAGTCCTCCTTTGCTGAACTCACCTGAGCCATCCCAATTTTTTGTCAGGGCAACGACAAGGCCTGCAGTGCCTCCCAAAACATCCAGCAAGGGATCACTGGAGATCATCGTGTTGTTAATCCTTAAAAGGATCCTTTCTACGATCTCTTCGGCCTTTTGATTGTCTGTATATTGCACCACGGCGCTCAAACCTGCAATATAACCGCCAACACCGCTGCTGTAGCCCAAAGGAAACTGATAGCGCTCCATGACGGGAAGCAAGAATTCCAGGTCTTCAATCGTCTTATTTATACAGTGATCCGATGTTTTTTTGTATTCAGATTTTCCTGTAATTTGATACAACGCTCCTGTAAATACCGCGATTCCAAGCAGGCCATCATAGAGGGCGCTCGACATTAATCCCACTCTACTGCCGCCTGTTTTTGCGTTGTACTGGCTGGTCATCCAGGAATAATCTCCGTCTGGCGCCTGTATCCTGTCGGCCATAAGTTCCTCATAGATTATTTCCGCTTCTTGTATCAGTTCTTGCCTGTCGACGAAAGCTTTCGCATCTTTTTTATCGGCGTTATCCGCTGGTTTGTGAAGCTCGACCTTTGCCACATGGACGTCGCCCGACTCAAAGTTCAAACTTTTCTCAATGATTTTAAGTTGCAGTGCTAAATCGTCTGCATTCATATGAAGAATTTGTTCTTCCGCTTTCTTTAATGCACTTTTGCTGAAATATTTTTGAAACAACAGCCCTTTATCATCCAGAATCCCCTCTCCGCAGGGTTCCCCGTAAAAGATCGGGATACATCCCTTCTCCAAAGCAGCCTGTTCCGATTTGAAAACCTGCAGCAATCCCGGAATGATATTCTCTTCTGCGGTATAAAGGAACGCATTCACCATTCTTTCCGTCTGAAGGGAGTAATCAAATCCGTCCTTCAGGGTTACAGACCGATGAATATATTTGATTACATTCCCGTACACCTGACTCGTTCTGATCAGCATACGAAACTTGCAGCCGGAAAACATGCTTATTCCGAATGTTCCCTCAAGCAGTGCCTGCTTGTTTTTAAGAATCAGTTGATACATATGCTGAAATCCACCAGCAACCTGTTCTGGAAAGGAATCAGCCAGGTACTTTCTGCCGTTCCATACCGGCAGGTTATCCCAATCTTCCGAGCTCCCCGTTAATGCGCTGAAATCTTTTAATTTCTTGTCACCGTCAAGCTGAATGAAAGGAAGCATGCCCAAACTTGTCACAGAGGATTCTATGATTTGCCCCAGAGTCCGAGCCTTTGGTATTTCTGCATCCCTTCCTCCTTGTTCAAAGGGCCTTGCAACAGGGATCATTAAAGTTTCCGTATCAATAATTACAGGGCGGCTTCCGGATGCAATCATATTTTCCATATGAAAATCATTTCCGCCGAAGGCATACAGCAATGCCATCAAAGCACCCGCGTTATAAAAATAAGTTTTGACTTCTTCTAGACTGCCGCATGGCTCATGGGAAATGTACTCCACAAATCCGAAATCGCCTAAATCAATGGCATGGGGCACTCTGACAAGAGCCTTGACTTCGAAAAATTCCTTAACAAACTTCTCCCAGCAAACATCAATCTCAAGCGCCCTTGGTTTGTACACCAGCTTCCTGTTTCCGTCTAAAGCAAGCACCAGAACACATCTTCCGTCCTGATGAAGGTCGGAGATTCCTCCCTCAACACTGACGATTCGCTGTATTTTTTCGCCTTGGAAGAATTCTCTTTCGATGGTCTCCTTATTCTCGCAAAAGCGCTGGTAAACCTCCTGCATAAAAATTAAGTACTGATCGATAACCGTCCCTAACCTCCTGGCTAGAACAGGATACTCTTCAAGCAGCTCCTGCCAGCCTCCTGCTAGCAGTTCTTCTTCAACCTTCTCCCAGATACCCTTCATTTTATAGCTCATCATCATCATAAACCTGGCTTTTGTGTTGAACACCTGATACGCCTCTTGGTAAAGCCGATTCAGAACCATGGTTGACAGACTTTCCAGCGGAAGCTCTCCAGCGGTGCCCCCCCAGTTATTCCTTATTGCGAAACGTTTCCAGCGGGATTCGCAATAGGCAACAAACGGAAACAGGGAGCGTATAGGACCTGTCAGCTTAATATTCTCCCTGCGAAGGGACGATATTTGATCCGCCTCCTCCGGCGAAACGGGCATCGATGTCATGACCTCCGTTAGAATTTCAGCCCATCTAGGCTGTGGAACCCGATCCCCGGCCAGGCAGTCTCCGCAGATATCCAGCGCTTCTTCTTGCGATATCCCATCGTATCGAAGCCGTTTAGAAAAAATACTGCTATCCTCGGCCACATTCAGGAGCTTCTCCCACTGGCAGAGACGATCAGACGACCGGTCAGAAACGGCGGCCTGAAAAGCTGCGCCTCTGCGCCGTTCCTTCATATATGCTGAGTTAATAATAATCTTTTCCGTATCCATGAACTGCCTCCATCTCCGCAATGCTCTCTTTAATGCTTCCTCTTTGTTCGCTGCTTTTGTATATGAATTAATGTTTTGCCTTTGTTCGCTGCTTTTGTATACGAATCAGTTTGAATTCTATTACATTATGCAAGCTGACGCTTGGCCATTTCAGCAAAAACGCCTCCCTGGGCCATCAATTCTTCATAAGTACCCTCTTCCACGATGGCACCTTTGTCGAGCACAATGATCCGGTCACAGTTGATAATGGTGGACAGCCTGTGGGCAATGACCACCCGGGTAGAGTTCATACCGTCAAGACTCTCCTGCACTACCTTTTGCGTTTTATTGTCCAAAGCGCTTGTCGCTTCGTCAAAATACAGGATTTTCGGATCGTTTACGATTGCTCTTGCAATAAGAAGACGCTGCCGCTGTCCGCCGGATAACGTGCTTGCCCCTTCCGAAACAACGGTATGCAGTCCCATCGGCATTTGCTCGATATCATCTTTCATCCCCGCCATTTTGACGGCCCTCATGGCATCGTCCATGGTCAGCTTGGTATTAGCCCCAATAATGTTGCTGAAGATATCACCCGACATCAGCTGAGCGTTTTGCATGACAACGCCGAGCTGCCGCCTTACCTCTTTGACATTGACAGTAGCCAGATCCTTATTATCATAGTAAACCTGTCCCGCTTCCGGCGTTTCGAACCCAAGCAGCATCCGGAATAATGTTGATTTTCCACTGCCCGACGGTCCGACCAGCGCAACATATTCACCGGGCCGAACCTCCAAATTGACATTCTTCAAAATAAGCGGACCATCCTCGTCATACCGGAAGCTGACTCCTGAGACCTTGATATTTCCCTGCAGCATTCCCGGATCTTCCTGCATATCATCATATTCCGGAAGTGTCTCAAGAATCGGCTTGCTCATTTCATAAGTCGGTTTAATGGAATTGATTTGGATTACCGTATTAATCACGGAAATCATTCCACTGGCCAAGGCACCGAATGCGGTATTAAACGCGATAAACTCCCCCGCCTGAAGTTCAATCTCTTTTTTCACCATGACGACATAAAACACCAGACTGAACACCAAAGTCGACATCGTTGTGATTGTTTTGATAATCGTCGTGATGGTCTCTTTTCGATAATTAATCTTTCTGGACTTCGTAAACAGTTCCGCCCATTGCTTAAACGCTCTGTTTTCTGCTCCTGCCACACGAAATTTCGCTACTGCGGTGAAAAGCTGCAGCACAAGACCGCTGGTTTTATTCGTAATCTCCAGGAATTCACGCTCGTATTTCATCTGTACCTTGCCGAACAAATAAGAAATCACCATTAAGATCAAAATCATGACGATGGCGTAAATGCCAAGCTTCTTTCCGTATTTAAAAACCTGAAATACGTAAAGGATAGAAAAGACCCCCGTTATAATGGTACTGGTCATCGCACCGGAAATCATTTGCCTGATCTGAGAAATACCAAATGTTCGCATGGCAAGCTCACCGGCCGTATAGTCCTTGAAAAATCCCACCGGAAGCGCAAGCAGGCGGTCCCAGACTGCCGACTGAACGCCGGCCTCCATCTTTCCTTCGATCCGGAGCATGGCCAATCCTCTGCAAAGTTCAAACAGCGATTTTCCAACCAAAAAACCGACAAGCAGAAACCCAACCTGAACCAGCTGGGGAACCTCTCCACCCGGAATGTAAACGTCAAAGATCTGCTGGGTTACTTTTGGTACGATCAGTCCGAGTAGTGCTCCAACCAATGCAATTGCAAATGCGGTGACGGCATCCCTCTGCCAGGTTCCCTCCACTGCAAATTTCATCAAATCCATAATCCCCATCTTTTTTGCCGGGAACGGCCTGTAAAACATGACGGCCTGCGGCTTCAAAAGCGATGAGATTTCTTCCGTCGCATTCATTTGCGTTTTATTTTCAATATCGTGAATCACATAGGATGCAGGCCCCTTTGGAATCAAAGCGGCAGGACGTCCGTCTTCCTCGAAATAGGCCAGAATTGGTCCATTATCCTGTTTCCACCATCCATCCGTCAGGATTACCTGTCTGCAGTTGGTCTGGGATACCCTTGCAAGGAAGTCCACATCCAGATTCTCTATCCTTTTTTCGCTCAACTGATTCACGGAGATAACTTTTATTTTTGAGGCTTCGCATACCATCTTAAACGCGTAATAAATCGGATCCATAGTCAAATCTTCAAAAAGTACTTTCTGAGTTTTCGGATGGACGACTCTTACGAATTCACTTAAGGTATCATGCAGCTGCCAACTGTCGCCGCGAAGGCGCTGTTTTGAAAGTTCCATCAAGCGTTTCTGTTCGTCCATGGTTTTCTTTGTATCACTCATCTTCAAAACCCCCTTCCCCTAGTTATTCTTAATCAGCTCGGCGTAATAGCCTTCCTGATTCTTCAGTTCATCATGTGTGCCCCGCTGCACAATCTTTCCTCTGTTTAAAACGATGATTTCATCACAGTCGCGGATCGTACTGAGTCTATGTGCGACAATAATACAGGTAATTCCCTTTTTCTTGATATTGTCTGCGATCTTTTTCTCCGTTACCGGATCCAGTGCGCTGGTCGCTTCGTCCATAATCAGAATAGAAGGTTTATTCAGCAGCGCCCTTGCAATTTCAATCCGCTGACGCTGACCTCCGCTCATATTGCGTCCGCCTTCATTGAACATATATTCAAAGCCGCCTGTTTTCTCAATGATTGAATCATAAATTTCCGCATCGTTGACCGCTTCCAAAATCATATCTTCCGGGACGGTTTCGTCCCAAAGCGTCAAGTTATTCATAATGGTATCGGCAAACATACATATATCCTGATCAACCACCGAGAGCGAATTGGTCAGTACCGTTCTTGGGACGTCACCCTTGTTGACACCATCTAATTTGATTTCACCACTCCATGGTTCGAAAATTCCAGAGATCAGTTTACTGATTGTCGACTTTCCACTACCGGAACCTCCTACTAAAGCTACCCTTTGCCCCGGCTTCAGGTGAAGTTCAAAATTCTCAATCAGCGGCGGCTCAAGAGGACTATAACCGAAGTTCAATTCCTCGATATCAACATATCCTTCCAGCTTGCGGTGGTATTCGTCGCTGTATATTTGTTCACCTGGAATCTCCTTCTGGAACACCTTGTCTTGCTCATAGTTCAGCACATCATCCAGCCTGTTAATATCAGCATGCATTTCCTGATACTGCGTACCAATCTGCATTAAAGTGGTAATTGGACCCATAAAACTGCTCATCAGGGTTCGGAATGCAATGAGGGTTCCGACTGTCAGCACGCCTGCCATTACTTCATATCCGCCAATAATTAGCACAGCCGCGTCTGTAAGAGATGTAAGCAGAATCGGCAGGGTGTTCAGATACTGAGTGGAAACACCGAACAATTGCTGCTGTGCTATATTTTTGGCGTGATAGCCGATGACTTTTGAAAAGAAGTCTCCTTCCGATCCGGAAGCCTTCAACGTTTCTATTATCTGCAATCCGCCCATCGCAGTACCCATCATTCGTCCACTGTCCTGCTGCAGTTTGGCATTCTGACTTGCTCTGTGTTTTGCAATATATTTCAGATAACCCATGTTGATTGCCGCCGCAGCGACGCCTACAAGAGCCAGTTTCCAATCGTAACATACCATCAGGATCAGATAGAACAACAGCATGACCACATTGATTACGGTCGAAGCAAGCTGACCGGAAAGAAACTGTGCCACGGTATCGTTGCTCTGCATTCTTTCACTGATATCTCCTGCATATCGCTGAGAAAAGAAGGTCACCGGAAGCCGGAGAACATGCCACAGGAATTTACCTGAACTCACAATGGCAATTTTAGTCTGCATCTTAAGCAGGTATTGTCCCTGTATATAGGTCAAACTCGCCTGTATGATTCCGGTAATCACGATACCCCAGACAAGGGCCCGTATCCAGTAGGTCTTGTCTCCAAGCAAAATATCATCGATAAATATCTTTGAGAAGGAAGGGATCACAAGACCTGGAATTACCAGAAACAACCCTGCAAGAAAAACCATGCAAAGAGTCATTTCCGATCCTTTCAGCCGCTGAAACAGGGCTGTGTAAAGCTTCGGCTCCACTCCAATCGGTTTATAATCTGGACCAGGCTCAAATGTGAGCACAACACCCGTAAAAGCCATATCCAGTTCTTCATAGCTGACCACCCGTTTTCCCGATGCCGGATCGTTTATGTAAACCTTCCCGCCCTTAAATCCTTCCAGAACGACAAAATGGTTGAAGTTCCAATGTAAAATGCAGGGCATTTTTAATTTGAAGAGTCCTTCCGTTTCCATTCGGAACCCTATTGCTTCAAGACCCACCCGCCTTGCCGCCTTCATGATGTTGCTTGCTTTGCTGCCGTCCCTGTTGATGCCGCATTCTACTCTAAGCTGCTCCAGCGGGATATAAGATTTATAGGTGCCCAGAACCATAGCGAGACTTGCCGCACCGCATTCCGTGGCTTCCATCTGAAGAACGGTAGGTGTATCCATATAATTCCTGACGGTTATCTTTTTCTTTGCCGCCTTTTTCGTCATTTCCTTTTCCATAACAATCACCCACTATTCAAAAGGCAGTATCTTCTTTTTCAGCAATGGAATTACCATGCTGATTGGTCGCTGTTCCTCTACTACAACAGCCGCGGAGCATAATGTTCCATTCTGCACATTCACGGTTGTGCCCTTCTTGCTGGACCAGGCATAGCCGCTGACTGTATTGTCATCGACAACCAGATCGACCCGGACCTCAAGAGGAGCTCCATCTCCAGTCAACTGCTGCGCCAGAGATTCATTCCCCAAGGTATCCAAAACACTTTCCGCGCTGACTGGATACTCCGGCACCTTGGTAACGGTACCTTTCATATATCCGTATTCCTCTTTGGAAACAGTTGTTGGATAGATTTTGACACTCATGCCTTCCTTGATTTTTTTCCCGTCCGATACAGGAACATAAATGACCGCTTCCAAAGCTTTCACATCGCTTCCTGTTTTAGCAACGCTCGCGATGGGAGTACCTGCTGTGACAACATCTCCCACGCCAACCTTAACAGAGACTACTTTAGAGTCCTCCGGCGCTACAATGGTATACTGCGTCTGAATGGATGACTGAAGATCCGACAGTTCCTCATTCATCTGCTTCAGTTTCGCTTCTTTTGTCGTCTCAAACTGCGCTCTTGCCTGACTTGCAGAAAGCGACTGCGCACTGTAATTTGATTGTACACTCATATAGGCACTGTATTTTGCATCTAGCTCCGCCTTTGAAACCGCACCGGAATCATACAGCTTTTTATACGCGTTATACTCTTCCAAAGCGAGCTTTGGATCAACGCCCGCATAGCCCGCTGCGGTGCCGGCGCTTTTAATCTGTTGACCCAGCTTCTGGATATCCAGAAGCTCGGACGGCAGTTTGACATCATCCCAATCCGTATCCGGATTCAGAGTCTCCAAGACTGAAATTGCTTCCTTTTTGTCATTCATCTGCTTTATGATATCCCCTTCTCCGATGATAGCGATAACATCACCCTTGGAAAGGGCATCCCCGTTCTTAACATTAATATTCGAGATCTCACCATTAACCGTGGATGACACGTTGCTCATACCTCCACTTGAAAGCATAATTCCTGACGTATCAACTCTTACCGGTATTTTCCCGAAGATTCCCCATATAATTCCGCAGGCAAGGACAATTCCAATTGTAATCAGAATGAGCCAAACCTTGGGAGAAGTTACCGTAATCAGCCTATCCAGCTGTTCCGGAGACGAGAGTCTGTCAAGGGATGTTTTTCTGAATATATTTGCCATTTTTCTCACTCCCCCTATTTTAAATAACTATAAGATTCGCTTTTGATTTCGACGATTGGTAGATTGAACCCGATTGCATTTCCCGCATCGTCAAACGTAAATGTATTGGTTGTGCTGGTCCATGGCCCTTTGTCTCGCAGAGTATCTGCGATTGTCGTCGGATCCGCACTTCCTCCCTTTTCGATGACGTTAGCAAGTAAATAAACCGTATCATAGCCGGAAAGAGAAAGATACCCGGGATCCTCTCCGTAAGCGGCGTTGTACGCCTCTGTGAATTTCTTTATATTTGCATTATTCTTATCATAATAGTAAGCGTCGATATAGGTGATTCCATTCGCGATATCACCGAGACTTGACAAGATATCGGAGAAGGAAAACCCTCCGACGCCAAGAATCGGTATGGTAGGATTGGCTGCACGGATCAGCTTAACGACATCTTCCGCACCGGGCATGGAATCTCCGACAAAGACTGCTTCCACGTCCATAGCAGTCCATTTATCATATTGATTTTTAAATTCATGCGTATTAACAAAATCACCGTGAGAGTCTACAATGGTAATTCCGAAATCCTTTGCCCTTTTATTTACGACACTGGAAAGCTCAGAGCCGTAATCATTGTTCTGGTAGCAAACAGCAATATTCTTATATCCCTTATCTGACGCATATTGAAGGATCTTTTCAACCTCCGCCTCATCTGATGCAACATTTCTGAAAATGTACTGCAACGGCGGCGATGTAAGCTCAATATTCGAGATCATCGGCGAAAGCACCAGCAGTTTGTTGTCATTATAAGTATTTTTGGTAGCCAAAGCGATATTGGAAGAAAAATGTCCGATCAGCACGGAATACTTTCCGGCAGAAGTCACTTTCTGTGCAATCCTCACGCCCTCTGTCAGATCTTCCTTATCGTCAAACGGATCGATAGCAATCTTCTTACCTCCAAGAAGGCCTTTTTGATTGATTTCATTTGCCGCAAGGTCCATACCCTTTTGAAATCCGAGAGAGTCCAGCGTGTCCAGAGGACCTGCCAGCGCGAAGTGAATCACATCCCCTTTCCCAACTGTGTTGCCTCCGCCGCAGCCACCAAGCAAGAAAAGGCTTGCAATGGCGATTATTGCAATTCCCTTTTTAATTACCTGTTTCATTCGTCTTCTCCTTTTTATCACTAAATATCAATAAGCTCAAAGCAAGCAATACAACCGCCATGAGAATCAGGGCCGTTCTGCTGCCGATGCAAACATCCAGTAAAACCGGTGCAATGGTCATAACAATAGAACCAATTATGGAAAGAAGGGTCAAGGCCGTTGCCTCGTCAATCCTCCCGCGAATGCTGTCGAGTTCAAGAAAATAATCCGAAGATACCGGAACGCCAGCTCCGTCAACCAATCCTAGCAGCGCAGCTCCCACGAGCAAAGCGATCACTTCAAACGGCAGCACCTGCAGAAAAATTGCCGCCGACCCTAACATCGAGACCAACAAAATCGTGCCTTTCATCCCAAGTTTTCTCTTCAGGACCACGCCCATCCGAGCACCGATATAGAGACCCGCCAAGCCGTTAAACAGATTGCAATAGGTCAATACTACAGGATAAATGCCCTTGTTCTGTATGAGACCGGGAATCAGAACGACGATCACCATGAGATAAATATAAATCGGAAAGTTTACTGTTAGACTAAATTTAATGACCCTGGGATCACGCATCAATGCAAAAACACGGCTGAAGTCCGCTCCCTTGATCTCCCTCTTTTCCGCGTTATCCGCCAAAAACCTCCAGGGTATAAAATAGACCAGGAATAGGATAAACAATGCAAAGATGCCGGAAGCCAATGCAAAGGTGGCTTCATACCCCAGTGTTGCTGCAATGATAGCACCCATGCTGGAGCCGCACATAATGCCGCCTATGATTCCGGCATTGCTTTCCGCGAGGTTCTCTTCCCGCTCTTTGCTGGTTCCGTATCCCAGTGCGATCATATTGTTCATGGCTTGTCTGTTTCCTGCAAATCCAAGCCCGGAAAGCATTCTCAAAAGTAAAATTATTGCGGCGGAACCTGCCATAAAACATGCTAGATTAGAAAAAATCGAAAGCACCGTGCTGACCGTCAGCAGCATCTTTGTGTTCATCTTTTTTGAAAAAAGAGGCGCGGCCAGCAGGCCAATCACCTCAGCCAAGGAGCAAAGGGAAATGGAGAGTGCTGCAGTTAACCCGACAGAAAGACCAAACGCCCCTTGATTCCATTGACGGATCAACAGCGCAGAAAAAGCCAGACAGGAATAACTCCCCACACTGGTGACAAAATTTCCGTATCGTAGAATGTAAGGCATTTGCTTATATTGAGGCGAGTTTGCCTTGTTAAATTCCCTGCTCTTTCTAAAATCAATCATTTGAGGCAGCCGCATGGACTCCGCAGTAATAACAAAAATAATTGCAATCACCGCGATGAAATTCAGCACCATTCCGATCACCATCCGGCGAATAAAATCACTGGAAACTTGAATCTTAAGCTGAAGGTTTTCCGATGAGGCGCCATCGAGTTTGAAAGTCAACGTCTCATTGTCGAATCCGTCAGAGCTTTGTAGTGCCTGGGAGGAGTTTTGAAGCTGGATTCCCGCGATCATATCATAATCCGTTTTTTCGTTCAAATACTCCTGCAGCCCGTCAATCTTGTCAATGGAGACGCCTTTATCTTCAATTTCTTTTAGTGAAACAGCAATGTAATTTCCGATTCCCTCTGCATTCTGAATAACGGTATCCTTATAAGTACCCTGGTATATGTTAATCAGAAATGCGCTCTGTACCGTCATAGCAAGAATGATCACGGCAACAATGGGTCTCACCGGTTTCTTTGCAGTTCTGCTGATGAGAAGTATAACCGCAATGGTTATAATAGAAGCGAGGAGAGCTGCAAAGCCCGTAATATTTCGAAGGCGGGAAAGTTCGCCGCTCACCAGCGACCGCTCCGAAGCTTTGTCATATACGGTTGCAAACGTCCCGATGGTATTGCCGCTTTCATCCGTAATATCCTGAAGGATCGCTTTTTTATCCCGTTCTATGATATCGAAAGGAGTTCCGATTTTGCCGAAGGTAGAATATCTGACCACTCCGTCGCGATTTAAAATTGCAACGTCATAACCATTGCCAAGCTGAGAAGTCACTTTCTCAAGAATTTTATCCATGCCATAGTAATTATTCAAAGACTTACCGAAATTGACAGAGGTTTCAATCTCTTCGATTACCTGTTCGTTCACCACGGATATGTACTGACTTCTGATGTCATAATAGCTTCCCAGAAGGATATAGTAACTTATTACGGATAGGAAGCACATGGATACCAACGCGATGACAAAGAACGGCGTGATATTCGTTCTTTTATTATTATTTTTCATCGGTCTCACCTCCTTTTCCAGAATAAATTGTGTCACAGGACTGAAGGAGGCTGAAGTCCAGCGGGAACCCGATTTTCTCCGCAACATCTAAATTAAGTACGATATGCGGTGAGCTCACGTAGGAACATGGCAAGCTTCCTGCCTCTCTGCCGTTAAAAGCGGTAGCAGCAATATCTGCGGTAAACTGTCCGTATCCACGATAGTCATAGGAAGAAACGCAAAGCAGTCCGCCATCCTCTACAAAAATGTCTCCATCACTGACAAGCACCGGTATTTCCGCATTGTAAAACGGCTGAAACAATTCCCTGCAATAAGTCGGATCATCGATCACATCAATTGTCAGAAGGAACGCATCTATGCCTTCCTTTTGGGCCATATCGGTATAATCCTGTTTCAATTGAGCATAAAAAGCGTCCGGATTCTCCGTCCGAAGCTGTGCGGACACCTCTTTTTTCACAACCTGAATCCCCAGATCTTTTGCGGCCTTTTCATAGATGTCGATCGCCGCAACATCTTGGCTGTCTTTTTTCACTACCATTCCAAGTTTCTTAATTTTGACGATATTATAGTAGTATTTCAGCTGCCTGCCCATAGGATTGGGTTCTACTAACGCCCAGATATTTTCATTGCCTGAGTTTTCAACAGAATCAATGATACCGGAAGTCACAGGGTCCGTCGCCATTGGAACTAAAAGTGGGACATTCAGGTTCATCCCCTTCACAAAAATTCCGGGATCCGTTCCCATACCGAGGATTAACCCGATCCCTTCCTTCGAGTCTGCCGCATTCTTCAGCGCAGTTTGAATGGAATCCATATCGTCATACAACATATAAAAGCAAAGATTATCATCAAACTTGATAAGACCACCCAAATCCATTGAAGCAAGCGCCTTAACCATAGTTTTGATGTCAGCTGTCTCATCAAAGGGCATTTTATCCAACTTGATCCATCCAAGCTCTAAAAGCCGATCTACGAAATTATAAAAAAGCTGACTGGCAGGTTCATATGGATCAATGTCGACAACGGCAACTCGATATGGGACACTCGGCGGCACCTTTGGCGGATCCAGCAGAAGCTGAGATTGCCCATTAGCCCCTGCCATGGCGGCAGCCGACTTAGAATCCGTTCTGCAGCCGGTTAGTCCGCTGACGATAAGAATTACCGATAAAATAATTACGATAGTTTTTTTCATCTATTCCTTCTTCTTCTCCTTGTGTAAAATACTTTGATATGCAATAATCCGTATAGGAGCACAAAAGATTCTGACCGATCCGGCAGCTCCAGCCGTTCACCCGTTCTGCATTTGGAACCAGATCCGGATAAGAACTATAAAGTCCCATCATGTGGGAATCCTTAACAGTTGCGTTCAACATCCGATTAAATGCAGCTAAATTTATTCCTCCGTTCCGGATAATTTCCAACGGTCCGGCTGGGGCAACCAGCCCGTCGTCGGTTCTGCTCATAGCGAAAACGGGTCCACTGATATATCCGGTACAATCGTACTGCAAAATGTGCTCCGCCCACCGGCCATATTCTCCTGTCTTTGCAAAAGCCGCCGCTGTTCCTCTCTGCCATTCAGAAAGATAGTCTCCCTGAAAATATCCTCCCAGCCAGGTGTAGCCTCTGGCAAAGCTCAGCAGCACCGCCATGGTGTATCCGGACGGAACGATTCTTTCCTGTTCAATCAGTTCTGACAGGTCGTCAGCGGAAGCCGAAAGTTCCACCGCTTCACCCGAAAGCGGAGTCCCTCTCATAAAGCCGTCCTCACAAAAATCCAACCCGTATCTGCGTCCGGCAGAATCCTTACCCCAAAAAAACATGGTGCTCATGAAGCAGCTGTCTTCCTTCGATTGTCTTCTGATTTCGTTCAAAATTCGCTTGTCGTAAAGAATTCTATAGATTACGGAGTTTTCATTTTTCAGATCCTTCAGCAGCAAGCGATTAATAATCTGCTCCATCTCCATATAAACAATCTGAGGGATATCCCCTTCCGGATACATATCTCTGCTCAGCATTTGGTTGATCAAAACAGCCTGATCACCATAATACTCCTGCTCCAGAACATGCGGATCAAGATAATACTGTTCGAGTGCCCGCTTGATATCTTTACTTGCAGCTACATTGTAAAATTCCTTTTCCAGTCTGAAAATCGTACGTTTAATCTGCTCCTCCGTAAATGCGGGAACGTAGCGTACCATTTTATTTTCGATTGATTTCGGGAAAATTGGAATACGGAACAGCCTTCGGCAATTTGCGTAAGAAGTAATTCCTCTTGCATAAGAGGAATTACTAAGTGATACAATTCCAAAGGAACAGATTGGCAGATATTTTGTCTTAATTCCGTTTTCCTTTAGCGTCTGCCAAAATAACAAATTACCCTGTACCGACGGAGGAAAATAGTCTACGCCATGATGATTTGCCGTGTTTAAGAGCGGAAAACGCAAAACCTTATTCAGTTCACAGGCAACTTCCTCGCCCAGTAAGGCTTTATTATACTCTTTAGAAAAAATCAAAAAGTCATCCGCAGACTGTAGGGGCCTGCCTAGATAAGGTTTGAACTGTTTTACATATTCCTTAAGAGATTGATTTCCGTATTGTTCAATTGTAATATCCATAATGTGTGATTTACTTCGCGCAAGATTCAATAGTTCATTCATTACTCTAACCTTTCTACATCTAATCTGCTTCGCTTATCTCCTACAATTTTTTCTAAAAGAGCTCTGCTTTATTATAATACGATCTTGTTAAATGGATATTACAGCTTTATTAAAAATGAATTTTCGAAATGATCGAGATGAGCCTCAATCATTTTTTCCGCATAGGCTAAGTAATCACCTTGAAAATGAATCGTTCGAGTAACCAGTAGCAAAGTTAATCCGTGAATCATGCTCCACAGCGCCAGAAAACCAAGCACCCAGTCAGCCGAGTCGTTCCCGTAGAATTGCTCAAAGTATTCTTTTGCACATTTTTTACTGACATTAAAAAGATGGCCTTCTTCCTCAAACCTGATATCTTCCGGCGAAACCGAAATTTCATGCCCGTGTACCGTGATAAAGATATACCGAAAATACTCAGGATTGTTCACCATAAAGGAAACATACTGTTTGCACATATTCAAAAGGTGTTTTCGCGGATCGCTCTCACACCCCTCCCTGCCGTCCAGCATCGCTTCTTTAAATTTGGAATGAATTTCTTGTCCAATTGTTTTGTATAGTTCGTTTTTATTTTTAAAATGTCTGTACGGTGCCGTGTGACTGACATTACACATGGAAGCAATCTTGCGGAGTGAAAAGCCTTCATACCCCTCCTTGTTCAGCAATTGAATGCCTTTCTTTATCATTTCTGCACGCAGGTCACCGTGATGGTAAAGTTGTTTTTTCATGTCGATTTGTTTCCTATTTTTTTTGTATTAATATACATTTTATCTTATTATGTTTACGTTGTAAACTTTATTCTTTCATCCCACTCCCTCATTAGGGCTTATTTTCCAAAGAACGCAAAAAACCAGCCGGATTTTGGGTCCGACTGGTCCAATGAAACAGGTTTGACATAGTGCCATAAAAACAGAACCGGCTTTAAATGACAAACAGGGTCATTACGAAGTTTTGTTTTGCTTTACTTTAGCTCTCCTTTTAAGACAGCCAGCGTCTCCTCTGTGCTGAGAACCTGACAGTAGATTTGATTCATGATTTTTAGTTCTGCATCATGAAGTGCTATATCGGGCGCTGCACAGGCATCTTCCACACAAATGACTCGGAAACCTTCATCTGCAAGGCTTCTGACTGTTCCGGCCACACATTGGTCTGTTACGATTCCCGTAACCACTACCGTATCAATGCCAATATTACGAATCAGCTTCGTATAATTTGTGCCGAGCGTTACACTGTCCGTTGTCTTGTTGACTACAATTTCTTCCGGCAGGGGCGTCAGTTCATCGATCATCTCCGCTTCTTTGGAGTTAACGTATATAAAAATGCCATTCCAGCCCTCCGACTTTTGAACCGGAGCACGATCCTCCCCGTCAGGTCTTAGGCACGCGATTCTGCCGAAAGTGACCAACATGTTTTCCTTTCTGAAATAGTTTAAAAGCTTCACATTGTTGGGAATGACGATCTCATCGAGCCTGTCGTGAAACGGGACCCAGCGTTCCCATTCGCCTGCTTCCTGGAACTTCAAAGCATCGCCGAAATCCCGCAAAACAAATTCCTTCTGCATATCAACGATGAGCAGCGCCGTCTTGCTGGGTTCCACCACAAAATCAGGAAAATCCTTCATGGTTTCATAATAAAAAGATAAGTATTTTGGATTCGGTTTCATTTTCCCCTCCTTGCGCACCTATCCACATTTGCAGAGCAAATGTTTGGAAGGTGCCATACAGAAATTATCCAGCTTTAGCTGGCTGTAATTTTTCAGTTGCGCACCTATCCACATTTGCAAAGCAACGTGCTGCAAGCAGCACTCCGACTCGCTTCGCTCGCTGCTGCCTTTTTTCCAAATTCACGAAGTGAATTTATTAGAAAAACGGACAGCAGCACATAGTGCTGGAATGAGGCAAGGCCTCATGTTGTCCTTTTTACCAGCCAAGCAACGGCTTTGCCTCCAGCACGCAAAGCGTGCTGCTGTCCGTTTTGACAATGCAGCTTAGGCTGCGTCAAAAAAGCAAGCTTGGGGTAAAAAGGCAAATGTCTGGAAGGTGCCATACAGAAATTACCCAGCTTTAGCTGGCTGTAATTTTTCAGTTGCGCACCTATCCACATTTGCAAAGCAACGTGCTGCAAGCAGCACTCCGACTCGCTTCGCTCACTGCTGCCTTTTTTCCAAATTCACGAAGTGAATTTATTAGAAAAACGGACAGCAGCACATAGTGCTGGAATGAGGCAAGGCCTCATGCTGTCCTTTTTACCAGCCAAGCAACGGCTTTGCCTCCAGCACGCAAAGCGTGCTGCTGTCCGTTTTGACAATGCAGCTTAGGCTGCGTCAAAAAAGCAAGCTCGGGGTAAAAAGGCAAATGTTTGGAAGGTGCCATACAGAAATTATCCAGCTTTAGCTGGTTGTAATTTTTCAGTTATTCTGATAAAGTCGGTGGCTTGATTTTAAAGCCTTTCGTTGTTACTGCTGCGTAAATGATACCAATTAAAAGCCAGGACCCTCCTACCTTCAGCGCCGTGGTAGAAAGATGAATCCAGAGATAAAAGCATATCAAAAAACCGAGCGCCGGCAGGATTAAATAAGCTAGGACATTATGCTTCTTTTGCTTGATAAAGTAGTAAACAATTACGGAAAGATTGACGCACATAAAGCCAAACAGACCACCGAAATTCAACAGCTCCGTCACCAGCGCAATATTCATCGTCAATGCTCCGATAACACCGATGATGCACATGATAAGAATGTTATAGGACGGCGTCTTGTACTTCGGATGCAGAAAGGTAAAGAATTTTTTCGGAAGCACTTCATCCCTACCCATACCGAAAAGAAGTCTTGCTGCGCTGGACTGTCCAGTCAATCCGGCAGTCAGTGTGGAAAGAATTACTGCAAAGGTATAAAGACCCGCTAAGAGCGCTCCTCCGGCAAGCTGCGCCACTTCAAAGAGTGCTGTGTCCGCCGATGCAAAGGTCGTATAATCCGGCCATACCAGTTGAGCGACATAAGCCTGAAGAATAAAAATACCACCGCCTATAAGGCAGGCAAAAATTGCTGCCCGTCCAATATCCTTTTTCGGATTCACCGCTTCTTCGGCCATGGTTGTAATGGAATCAAAGCCAAGGAATGAGAAGCATGCGATCGCACCGCCCGCAATCAACATGCTGGAGGAGAGCCCTTCGGGATTGACAAATGGCCTTGAGGAGATTAAAGTACCCTCTCCGGTTCCCTGTGTCAGTGCATAAGCACAAACAATGATAAAAATCACTACGATTGCACCCATAATTCCCACAAGGACCAGATTTGTTCTTGCGGCAATCTGTACGCCGAAATAATTGACCACTGTGACCACCACAGCAATGAGGAAAACCCATGCGACATACGGAACCGATGGAACCGCAGCATTGGCATAGGACGCACCCACCATAAAAACGATCAGCGGAACAAGCACGTAATCGAGAAACATCGCCCAGCCCGCAAAGAATCCGAGATTGTGGTTGATTGCCCGCTGAGTGTAGGAGTAGGTCGAGCCGGCAATCGGAAAAGCCGCCGCCATATGGCCGTAGCTGTAAGCGGTAAAAAGCATAGCAACCATTGCTACAATGTAGGCTAAAGCCAAGGTACCTCCTGTAATATCGGATGCGCTTCCATAAATGTACGCCGGAGCAATCGGCGTCATAAACGCAATTCCGTAAATTACGAGATCCTTCAGGGTCAGCACTCGCTTGAGCTGCTGTTCATAACCCATGTTTTCAGTCTTATCTGTCATAATTCACTCACCTTTCATTCGGAAAGCACTGCTAACTTCCAGGTACAAACCCGTTAAACAGTGCTTCCTTAGATTTTCGCCGCATGCCGTACTGATTCAGTTACGGCTCCGGTTTAAAGAAAAATAATTACAGGATGAGTTTAGCGCAATAATTATGCCAGAACTATAAATGATGTTTAAAATGGATAGCCGATCGTTGGAATTTCAACCGTAATTCTACAATTAAAATCCCTTCGGGCAACATCCACCTTTGCCTTCCATGCTACTTTTATGTAGCACCAGGCAAATAGAATAAAGTTAAAAAAAAGACTCTTTGGTTTGCAAAGAGTCTTTTTTTCGCAATACGTGTCTTTTTCGTAGCAGGGCTGCTACGAAATCGTACCACCCGCCGACCGAAACATGTCAAGATGGCAATCAAACCTGCCTCTGAATTTTTCCTTTCATGTCTCTGATATGATACTGTTTCATTTTCAGCTGCAGATTCTTTCGTGCCAGCCGAATCTCTTCCGCTGTTGCGGAGACATTCCAGCTGTTTTTTTCAAGCATCTGTACCAGGTATTCTTTTTCAAATGCCTGCTTTGCCTCCTGATAGTTCATTTGCGTAAAATCCCTGCGCCAGCTTCTTCTACCCTGAAGTTCTTCCGGCAGCATTTCTGCCGTTACCAAAGCGGCGTCAGAAAAAACCACAAGTCTCTCTGTCAGGTTTTTCAGTTCCCGCACGTTTCCCTTCCATTGATATTTTTTCAGGATTTCCATGGCATCTTCTGTGAAAGAAAGCCTGTTCTTTTTCATCTCTTTGCAGTAATAGTCCAGATAATAATCCAGGAGAACAGGGATATCTTCAGGACGCTCCCGCAGAGGAGCAACTGGAAGAGGAACCACATTAATCCGGTAATACAGATCCTCACGAAAATTACCCTTTTCCACCTCCGCCATTAAATTTCTGTTCGTTGCGGAAATGAGACGAAAGTTCACCTTAATGGTTCTTGTTCCTCCGACCCGTTCAAATTCTTTCTCCTGAAGCACACGCAGCAGCTTGCTCTGAAGCCTTAGGGAGAGTTCACCGATTTCATCGAGAAACAAAGTACCTCCCTTTGCCAACTCGAACCGGCCGGGTTTTACAGCGACAGCTCCGGTAAAGGCACCCTTTTCATGGCCGAAGATCTCACTTTCTAATACGGATTCTGCCAATGCGGCACAATTGACTTTGATGAGTGGACCTGCCTGATTCGTGCTGTTGGAGTGAATCATATCCACAATGATCTCCTTTCCGGTACCGCTCTCTCCTGTGATCAGAACATTGGAACCAGCTGGTGCAATCTTTGCTATCTGCTCCTTTAATTTTAGAATAACAGAACTGCCACCCACCAGCTGTTCACTCCTTCGCATCGAGGAAATCTGTGTTTTCAGCTGTCTGTTTTCTATGTTGATCTCCAGAAATTCCTGGGCTTTTTTCACGTTCAATAAGAGTTGATCGATTTCCAGCGGTTTAATCAGATAAGTATATGCCCCTTCCTCCATCGCCTCTACTGCTCCTGAGATAGAACCCTCTCCGGTGAGCATGATTACAAGAATTTCAGGATACTCTGCTCTGATTCTTTTCAGCACCTCAATTCCATTCATTTCAGGCATGACCACATCAGTGATTACAATGTCGCAGGGGTCTATTTCCAGCTTTGTAAAGGCTTCAGGACCGCCGGCCGCCGTGTCCGTCTCATATCCGTTGCCGCGAAGAATCTCGGAATAAACTTTCAGAAAACTCCTGTCGTCATCAATCATTAATATTTTTTTCATCTGACTGCTCCTTTCCCGGCAGGATCACTCGCATCCGGGTCATTTCGCCATTGAAGGCCTGTATTGTTCCGCCGTTTCTGGATACCTCCTTGGAGACGATCCATAATCCCAACCCGGTGCCTTTTTCCTTCGTTGTGAAAAAGGGTTGAAAAATCCTGCTTAGATTTTCATCTGGCAGGGCCTCCCCATTATTAGCGAAAACAATCTCTGTTCTGTCACCCTCCAGCTTCTTTGCCGTTATCCTAAAATCTCCACCCTTCGGCATGGCGTCGATGGCATTGGTAATGATATTTAAAAAGATGTGCTTGAAAGAATCTCCGTTTCCGTAAATATACACCGGCTCCTCATCGGCCATACAACAAACATTGATTTTCCTGCGAACCATCTCCTGCCGTACAAGGAGCAGGATCTGTTCCAGCAGCCCGCTAACGCTGACAAGCTCTTTTTCCTCCCAGGACGTTTTCGAGAAATCCAGCATATTGTAAATAATCTTTTCCGCTCTGGCAACGCTTTCGCCGATCTCAGCTGCTGCTTCTTCCATCTTTCCTTCACTGCCTTTATTTGCCTTCCACAAATAAAGCGCCCCCTTGATCACAGCAAGCGGATTTTTCAATTCATGGGTAACTCCCGCCACCATCTGGCCTACTCCGGCCATTTTTTCGGACTGAAACAGTTCTCTCTCCAGCATGACCTGTTCGGTGATTCTCCGGCTGTGAACTACGATTTCTTTAAGCTCTCCCGTCTCGTCACAAACCGGATAACTGGAGATATTATAAATATTTTGATATCGGATTACCTCGCTGGTACTGACCCTTGCATGCTCTGTCGTATCCTTCACAGGGCATTCTTTACACGGAATATCGCTTCCGAAAAACAGAGAATAGCACTTGTGATGTATCGCCGATTCTCCCTCCTTCAGATGCAGGAACTTCAATCCCTCTTCATTGATCATGGAAATGGAGTAATCTGGCTTTAATATCATCATAACCCCTCCGATACTGTTCAATACCGTTTCC
Source organism: Anaerovoracaceae bacterium (assembly GCA_963676445.1). Lineage (GTDB taxonomy): Bacteria > Bacillota > Clostridia > Peptostreptococcales > Anaerovoracaceae > Anoxybacterium. The sequence continues at coordinate 3,111,219 of OY781100.1, read as the reverse complement.
ATCTGACTTTTTCCATAGAAAAGAGAGGCTGTATAATTGCTAATTTCACTGCTCATCCTGTTAAATGCATCTCCAAGGAGGCCGATTTCATCTTCTGAGGAAACCTTCACCTGGCGGAATTCGCCACTTGCAATCTTCTGGACATCCGCAGTCAGCCTTTTGATAGGGAGCGTCACCCGTTTTGAGAGGCTGTAGGCCAAAAACAAGCAGGCCAGCAACAGTGCTGCCACCAGGCTCCAAAAGCTTAAGGTGAGGTATTCCGATCCCACAGAGTATTCCGACTTACTGACCTCCACGCCAACGCTCCAGCCAAGTGTGCTGATGGGAGTATATGCAACGATCTCATTGCCGTAGTCTTTGTTCCGATAGGTATTTACACCGGTTTTGCCGGCGATCATTTCATTGATGATTTCTTGATAGCCCAGGGGTGCGTTGCTGTTGCTCAAAAGGTTTGTCTGCAGCCGGTTGCCCCTTTCACTGGTGATATCCATCATATCAGGGTGATAGATTATGTCACCTGTATCAGTAATCACAAAAGCGAAGCCGCTGTTTCCAATCCTGAAATCCGCAATGGAAGCTGCCAAAGTTTTCAAAGATACATCAACGCAAACAACGCCGCCCAGTTCATCGCCAACATAAAACGGGCAGGAGCAGGTTATGATCCACCCGTTCCCCCCGTAATCATAATAAGGATTTGTCCAGACCGCCTTTTTCGCCGGATTATTATCGCCGACGGCTCTGGTATAGAAATAGTCGCTCCGCTGATCGTGATCCGGGGCAAAGGCGCTATTATTCAAATAAGGAAATACTCGCAGCAGACCTGTTGCAGTCACAAGATACGTATAAGTCACGTCCGGCGTCTGCCTGCGGATACCTTCCATAGGCGCTTCCATCTGTTCCGAGTTTTTGATTTCTTTGATCAATCGAGGCGTAAGTTCCATCGTGTCGGGCAAAAAAACATTGGACTTTCCTTCCGCCTGTGCGGAATCCCTTCCCAGAACATTGCGGTTGTCCCTGCGATACTCTGGCGGAAGGGGATTTCCGTCATCCGGCCTGCTCATAAAATAGGCTGCCCACTGAGCAAAATTGACCGTTTCATTCTCAATATTCTTTAAATCCTTTTGCAGAGCCGACGCTTTTTCCTCCACGATAGTCGAAAGACTGTCCTCCACTCGCTCTTTTTCGATTTCACCCGTTTTATTTACAAAAAACAGTGTGAAGATGAGAAAGGGGACCAGACCTATGGCGATAAAAAGAAACATCGTTTTTCTGACAAAGGATTTTTTCACTATTCGTTCCTCAAACTTTCCAGTGCGCTCAGATGCATGGCTCTTCTTGCGGGAGAATATCCTGCAATGATTCCGATCGCGGTGGAAAATATAAGAGAACCTACGGCGACCCACCACGGAATAATGGATACGGTGGAACCTCCTCCTCCCACGGTGCCAAGCATTACAGACATAATACCACTCAAAACAGTATTCATCAATAAGGAAAGAATAAAGCTGATAATCAGCCCGACCATACCTCCCAAGAACCCGATCATACCGGCCTCCAGGAGGAACATTCTTCTAATATCTCCCAGATTGGCTCCGATGACCTTCATGATGCCAATTTCTTTTGTCCTTTCATAGATGGACATGATCATCGTATTCGTAATGCCGAGCGCTGCTACCAGCAGAGAAATGGCGCCGATCCCGCCCAAGATCCCCTGTATCATTCTTGCCGTTTCCTGCATGGATTTCAGCCAGTCGTTGAGGCTGCTCGTCTGAAAACCCATGTCTCTGATCTTATTGCTGACGTCCTCTACATCGTTGATGTCGCCGACATAGACCATAGCCGCCTCATAGCTGTTATCTCTGTGCAAGGTTTCCTTCCTTGCCTTTGCTGCTTCTTCCTTGATGGTTTCCAGGCTATCCAGGCTCATATAGACGTCATACGCCGAATCGTCATTGGGATTTGCCAGTATCCCGACTCCCTTTGCCTTATATTCTTTATAATTTATTTTTTCCTCGTCTCCGCTCTGACGCTGCTGCCGTTTTTGCCCGTAGCTATCATCCGCAGTGATGATGAGCTTATTGGTGATGACATCCACCTGCGCTTCGCCGCCCCAAGAGCTTCCCCTGGTCTTTTTCGGATTATAAAACCAGGTTGGGACTTGATTACCAAATACTACCGCAAATTTGTCTCCCGCTTCCAGGAGACGGCCATCCTGCAGCTCGTAGCCGAACTTCTGCATCACCTCGGGCCGCATTCCGACTACCGATGCCTGCGCAATATATTTTCCAATTCCGAAGGATAAATACTCCTGGACCTTCGGCGATACGGCATCGACGCCTTTGATTTTCTCCATTGAGACAATGGCTTTATCATTCAAAACCCCGTCCTTATCCTGTGAGGCGTATCCTCCCCTATACATCATGCCGCCTCCGCCGCCGTAAACATCCACCAGATGCAGGTTGCCGTAGCTTTCGATCTGTTCCTGAAAGCTGGCGGACAGTCCAAAGCCGATGGACAGCATGACGATGATGGCACAGGTACCTACAATAACCCCGACAACAGCAAGGATGGTCCTTGTTTTTCTTCGCAGCAGATTGCGGAATGCCAGGCTGATTAAATCTCGGTTATTCATCGATTTCCATCTCCTGGTTTATTTTCTTTTTTCTACGTTTTCGCCAGATAATAACTCCGATAACTGCCAGAGCTAGAATCACGGCGCCGATGATCCATTTCAGTTTTCCGTTTCCTTCGTCGCCCATTTCCTCCGGCGGCATCTCGTTAAACACCGGCATCTCGCCCATTACCTCAAAGGAGAACGGTCTTTCCAGAACCTGCTCACTTCCTGACGCATCTTCATAAGTAAAAATAATTTTACCTTCCATGGTGCCGCCGGCCCTCGGAATGAAGCTGAAATCATAGGAATCGCTTTTTCCGCTTTCCATGTTTCCTACAAAATAACTGTTGGATTCAGGTGTATCAAAATCCCCTTCCGCGGTAACACGCAGATTGCTCAAGACTGTCTTTCCCATATTGTAAAACTGCACCGACACACCGCTCTGCATTCCCACATAAAGCTCCGGCGGTGCGATGACGTCGTCAACCTCAAGCCTGGTATCCTGCATCACCGGTATTGAAATGATATCCTTGGATTCAAAGGTGTTTCCAGAACCATCCTCATAGGACATGTCTACGTTTAACGCTGTCGTCTTCTGCTCTGCCGTCGGTTTCACAGAAAGCATCAAAGAATAATCAGTCCGTTCCTTTTTATCGAGGCGCTCAATATAGAAGGAATTGCTGCTGTTAACAGGAATAATGGAGCCATCCTCCGAATTGATCGTTACCTTTATATTGGAAATATCATGAGCGCTGCTGGTATTATACAGGCCTAGATCCAGCGAAAATACCTCGCCCGCCTCCACATAGGTGCCTCCGAAACCGTAGTCGGCTACCATGAGCTGAGGCGTTTTCTCTCCCGAGATGCCTGCCACATAGACGCTTGCGTATTGAATCACCGCATCTGACTCTGAAATTGAGGCGCTTGAAGAGAGTGAAATTTTAATAGGATACGCCTTCTCCTTGGCACTGTCATCAGCAAAGAGTTTTACGGAATAGTTCCGGCTGCTGCCTGCAGGAATTGAAGATTCCACAAAAGCACTTCTCGTCTTGTTCAGCAGTCCCTCTGGAACATCTACATTAATTTTTACGTTCTTAAGATTAGCACCGCTCTGATTTACCACATCAAAAGAGAGGGTAAACTCATCATCACCGGACACCTCGGAAGGAATGCTGATATTGGTAATTTCAGCATTTTTTAAGGAGCCACCTGATCCGTTTACCGGTATGTAAAAGGTCTTATCCGAACTGACTTCATCATTGTAGTAGCTCAATCCTGAGAGTTCCACCGTAACAGCATAGTTTTTTGACACGGCATCCTCATCGACGGTGATCGGAAAGCTCACTTCTCTCGTGCTCCCCACGGAAATGTAGCCTAAATTAGCGGAGTTGCTGGAGTTATACACAGACAATTCTTCCGGCAGAGTCAGACTCAAAACTGCATTTTTTATAACGGTATTGCCGATATTTTTCAGATTCAAGGTCAGTACATTATCCTGACCTGGGGAAAATCCTCCCGACGGACTGATAGAATGCACGATATCCGAGGACACGACAGTTCCCCTGTCTCCGCTGGTCGTAGCCAGCTTTTCTCCGATGCGGAAAATCCCCAATTGCTTGGTATAAACTGTTTCCTCAGCTTCTCCCGTACCGCTCTTAAGGACCAGTTCCATATCTCTTGAACCAGTCTCAGCGTTTCCTCCGACATTCAGATAAAAGGTAATCGTGTCTTCATCCTCTGACCCCAGTGTCACATTACCGGTTTCCCCTCCTGTAACGGCAATGCTGTCCGGTTCATCCAATTTAAGCTCCGCGCTGTCAAACTCAACTTCTCTTGATCCAGTATTTTTAATTTCAATAATAACGGGTACTCGCTCTTCACCCTGCTTCGCCGAGTTGCCGCTTGTTCTTTCCACACTGAGGCTGACGTTGACAGGGTTGTCCGCATAAACGACATTTCCGCTGCTGAAATGACCGATATCAAGATTGTCCGCCGGTATTACTGACTGAATACCAAGTGTCATAACTGCTGTCAATACGACTGTTAATAATTTCCTCTTTCTACTGCTCATCTTATCCCTCACACACTTTCGTCATTTTGCTTTGCACGCTTTCAGTTTTTTCATTGTTATTCTCAATCGACAGAATGTTGCCGTCCTGTATCGTGACGATTCGATCTGCATAATCCGCGATTTTTCTATCGTGGGTTACAATGATCAAAGTATTGTTGTTTTCTCTTACTTTGCTGACCATGATTTCCATTACTTCCTTTGAAGTGTGGGTATCCAGGTTACCGGTAGGCTCATCAGCAAAGATGATTTTGGGATTGCCCACAAGGGCACGGGCGATACCGACCCGCTGCTGCTGACCTCCGCTCATCTGTGACGGTTTTCGGTTCTCATAACCTGACAGCCCAACGTCAGCCAGCGTTTCCTTTGCCATCTTTTCACGCTTTTTCTTTTCCACTCCACGAAAAATCAGCGGCAAACTAACATTTTCCGCTGCGGTGAACATTGGCATAAGGTGGTATGCCTGAAAAATAAAACCGATATTTTTCTGGCGAAAAAGGGTTACATTTTCCTCGTTCAGACGATGAAGCGGAATCCCTCCGATGTAGATTTCCCCCTTTGTCGGCTTTTCCAGCCCGGCAACCATATTCAGAAATGTCGATTTTCCTGAACCGGATGCCCCCAGAAAGCAAATAATTTCACCCTTATGGATATCGAGACTCACATTATCCAGTGCGACGACCTTTTCTACTCCCATCCTATAAATCTTGCGAATATTTTTTACTGAGATTAAAGGCTCCATAAAAACCCCCCCTTTTGAATGTTTTGTAATCTTTTTCCGAATAGTTACACCGTAACTGGCCGCTCTCACTTTTTCCCATCTGTCGAGCGGCTTCTTATACATTATATATTAGACGAGAATAATATCCAAATGTTTCATAAAAAACAATTTTTAAGGGTACCATGTAAATTTTTATCTATATTTGTTGCTCTATAGATAAAACGGTTTCGGGAAGCCCTTTTGTTACATCTGTTTTCAAAATCATTAAAAATTTTTTTAATGATTTTTAGCTTTTGAATCGTTTTTCTATTCCATCAATATTGACCGGGAATGGCTGACCTGTCAAGACATTGTCTGCTTACTTGTGCTACTTACTTGTTTAGCCGAACCATAACCGGGTAATAAATGATCATAAATTTGAGAAGAATGATTATAATAGGACTGACCGTTTCGTTAACACTAAGAACGGCAGTCCAATAACAGGAGGAATAATATGTTAAGAATTGCAATTATCATCGGGAGCACTCGTCCCGGACGCGTTGGTGAATCCGTAGCGAAATGGGTTTTGGAGCTTTCAAAATCACGCAGCGATGCAGAGTTTGAATTGATTGACCTTTTAGATTACAACCTGCCGCTTTATGACGAACCGTACCCTGCAGCGATGCAGCAGTACACCAAAGAACATACAAAGAAATGGGCCGCTAAAATTGATAAATTCGATGGATATATCTTTGTTACACCTGAATACAATCATGCTACTTCGGGAGCATTGAAAAATGCTCTCGACTTTCTATACAAGGAATGGACAAATAAGGCAGCCGGTTTTGTCAGCTATGGCGCCATTGGAGGTGCCCGCGCAGTAGAATCCATGCGCCCGATTATGGCTCAGCTGAAAATTGCCGACATCGGCGAACAGGTTATGCTTAATCTTTTTACTGATTTCAAGGATGGAGTTTTTCAGCCGGACCCCCGCCACGAAAAGTCTCTCAGTAATCTGATAGACCAGCTTATTGCCTGGGGCACAGCATTGAAACCATTAAGAACATAAAAAACTACTTGATAAAGATTCAATATAGTGACTAAAAAAAGACATGGCGGAGGTTACTCCAACCATGTCTTTGGTTTTATTATTGAGTTTAGTTTCCAGATTTTCCAGTAAGACTGTTAAACTAGATCAATTCCACCAGGTGGAAGGTCTTTTTGCCCTTCTTGATGAGTATCTTTCCGTCTTTGAACAGACCTTTTGTAACCATAAGCTTCGCGTCTGTCACCTTGACATCATCGATGCTTAGTCCGCCCTGTTCAATGGTCCGGAAACCGTCGCCCTTGCTGGATACGAGTTTCAGTTCCGCGATGAGGCTTACAATGCCTACGCCTTCCCCTTCAAAACGGGAAGCTTCAATCTGTGTTTTGGGAACATCTTCAAGATTTCTGCCGCCGGAGAACAGCGCTCTTGCAGCATCCTGTGCCTTCTTCGCTTCCTTTTCACCATGAACCAGCTTGGTCACTTCATAAGCGAGAATTTCCTTTGCCTTGTTAATCTCCGCATCCTTCAGGGCTGAAAGTTCATTCACCTCATCCATAGGCAGGAAGGTCAACATGGAAAGACAGGTTCTCACGTCTGCGTCTTCAACATTTCTCCAGTACTGATAGAATTCATAGGGAGAGGTTTTCTCAGGGTCAAGCCATAAAGCACCCTTCTGAGTCTTTCCCATCTTCTTGCCTTCACTGGTCAGCAGCAGGGAAAATGTCATCCCATAAACCTGATCTCCCATCTCACGTCTGACAAGATCCACTCCCTGAATGATGTTTGACCACTGGTCGTCTCCGCCAAACTGCATTTTGCAGTTATATCTCCTGTGAAGTTCAAGGAAATCGTAAGACTGCATCAGCATATAATTGAATTCAAGGAAGGATAGACCTATCTCGAGTCTCTGTTTAAAGCATTCGGCTGTCAGCATTCTGTTGACGGAGAAGTGTCTTCCGATATCTCTGATAAACTGCACGTAGTTCAGATCGAGAAGCCAATCTGCGTTATTATCGATGATGGCCTTGCCATCATCGAAATCGATGAACTTTCCAAAGGTCTTTTTAAATTTTTCACCGTTCGCGATGATCATATCTTTCGTCATCATCTGGCGCATGTCCGATCTTCCCGAAGGGTCTCCGACCATAGCAGTGCCTCCGCCCACCAAAGCAATAGGCCTATGTCCGTATTTCTGCATGTACATCATGATGATGATCTGCATAAAATGCCCGACGTGCAGGCTGTCGGCAGTGGGATCAAAACCGATATAGAACGTGACTTTTTCCTTGCCCAGTAATTCACGAATTTCGTCTTCGTGGGTCGTTTGCTTAATTAATCCTCTTTCTTTTAGTACGTCATAAACGTTTCTGTCTTGTGCTAATTCCATCATATTAAAATCCTTTTTTCTTATTTTGTTCCGTATAATCTGTCTCCCGCATCTCCCAGGCCCGGTACGATGTAGGCATGGTCGTTGAGATGGCTGTCCTTTGCCGCGATAAAGATTTCCACATCAGGATGCTTTTCCTGTAAAACGGTGATTCCCTCCGGTGCTGCAATCAAACACATAAAGGATACATCTTTCGCTCCTCTGTCTTTGATAAAGTCGATTGCTGCAGCAGCTGATCCGCCTGTAGCCAGCATCGGGTCTACAATGATCACTTTTCTGTTTTCAATATCAGAAGGTAGCTTGCAGTAATATTCCACTGGAAGGTGTGTTTCCGGGTCACGGTACAGTCCGATGTGTCCTACCTTTGCATTGGGAATCAGTTCCAGCATTCCGTCAACCATTCCAAGGCCGGCCCTCAGAATCGGCACGATAGCAAGATCCTCTCCCTTAAGTATTTTCATGGTCGTCTTGCAAAGGGGGGTTTCAATTTCCACATCTTGGAGAGGCAGATTACGTGTAACCTCATACGCCATAAGCATAGAAATCTCTCTTACAAGTTCCCTGAAGTCCTTCACGCTGGTGTTCTTGTCACGAATCATCGCTGTCTTGTGCTGAATAAGCGGATGATCAAAAACTAAAACGTTTCCCATATTAATACCTCCATACTGCTTGAACAAAAATCAAGCCCTTCCTAAATAATTATATCTTATCAAATGTGGAACAAAACCGCAGTCCATATTCCAGTCAGCTATTCTTATTTTCAGCGATCATCTGGCTGCAGCCTTACATGCTGTCAAGCAGATCGGTTCTTTTCTTATGACGCCCGCCTTCGAATTCTGTGACAAGCCAGGTCTCTACAATTTCCAGCGCCAGTTCAGTCTCCAGGACTCGTCCTCCCAAAGAAAGGATATTGGCGTTGTTATGCTGGCTGGCCATTTGCGCCATAAATACATTAGTACACAGGGCGCATCGAATCCCTTTCACTTTATTTGCTGCAATAGAAATTCCAATGCCCGTCCCACAGACAACGATACCCTTTTCGGCATCTCCCCGCATGACGGCTTCCCCGCAGGCACGTCCAAAATTTGGATAGTCCACGGATTCCTTCGGATTATCACATCCCAGATCAAGGATATCATAACCTTTCTGCACCAAGTACTCTTTTACTTTTTCTTTCAACTCAAAGCCGCCATGATCCGCAGCTACAGCAATTTTCATACCGCACCTCCTGTTTTATACTTTTGCAATATTAAATCCGGCAGATTTCAGCATGCGGTTCATTACCGCAAAGCCAACTCCGTCCTGTTCACTTAAAGCGCCTGCTAAAATCAGGTCAACCCCTTCATCATCCATATCTCTCAATTTTGCAAAAAACTCATGAGCCGCTTCAATAAAAGCTTTTTCTTCAAATAGGATTATGCCAACCTTTAGGCCGATTTTTTCATTGAGTCCCTTCAGACGCTCTATTTCGCTTCTGACTTTGTCACTTTGCCCCTCAATAATGGTCATCTCCGCCTTCGGCGCGTAATGTGTATATTTCATTCCGGGCGCCTTCGGCACAAAATCGCTTTTCTCCTCATCGGAAACATCCCTGGGCCTGTTTACATAAAGGGCCGGGTCCATTTCCACTTTACCGCCGAGGGCAGCTTCAATATTTTCAGCGGTTATGATTCCGGGTCTCAATATAGTTGGAACCTCCCCTGTCAGATCCAATACCGTTGATTCAATCCCTACTCGGCAGTCATTGCCGATGAGAATCGCATCAATTTTACCGTTCAAATCCGTGATGACATGTTCCCCTTTCGTAGGGCTTGGTCTTCCGGAGATGTTTGCACTGGGAGCAGCAATCGGTACACCGGATTTTTTAATCAATTCCAAAGCAACGGGGTCATCAGGCATTCGAATTGCGACAGTGTCAAGACCTCCGGTTGTAATGCCCGGTACGTTCGGCTTTTTCGGCAGAACGATAGTCAATGGGCCGGGCCAAAAGTTATCGATCAATCGAATCACTTTCGGCGTAAGTTGCGGCGTAAGTTCACCGATATTGCTTGCTCTTGCGATATGAACAATGAGTGGATTATCGCTGGGTCTTCCCTTGGCTTCATAGATCTTTGCCACTGCGGCAGCGTCAAGCGCATTTGCTCCAAGACCGTAAACTGTCTCAGTCGGAAATGCCACAAGGCCCCCGTTTGCAAGGGTTTCTGCAGCATCATCGATTTTCTTCAGCGCTTCGTCAACCTTTGCATTTGCATCCGCCTCATCATAGACGATGCTTTGCTCCAGATTATGCTTGTTTAGTTCTCTTACATCATAAATTTTCGTTTCCATTTGCTTGTGTTACCTTCTTTTTTCATTATGTAACAAGTAAATTAATCAGGTCATACCCTTCCACATGGATTATCAGAAGCCATGGCGTGTGTATTGTCGTAGAAAACCGTCCACGCCACCGGAAGTTTTTAAGCCCTGGCGCCGTGATTGCATATTTTGGAGAAAACCGTCGGAGCCACTTGAATTTTTATTATAGATGCCGCGCCATGGTGTTCTTGCAGGAACCGTCCGAGCGAAGCGAGCGGTTCCTAAGAGAATACCCAGGCAGGCATCTCATTAATTAAAAATTCTTCATTTTCTCCGCCTGATCCGACGTAATCAGCCCGTCAATGATCTCATCCAGATCTCCGTCAAGAAAATAATCGAGCTTATATAGTGTTAACCCGATGCGGTGATCCGATACGCGGCCCTGTGGAAAATTATAGGTTCTGATTCGTTCACTTCTGTCTCCCGAACCCACCTGGCTCTTTCTTGCATCAGAAATTTCTTTATTCTGTTCCTGAAGTTTTGCATCATATAATCTAGCTCTCAAAACCTTGAAAGCCTTCTCTTTATTTTTTATTTGAGATTTTTCATCCTGGCAGGTCACAACAAGTCCTGTCGGTACATGGGTAAGACGAACAGCCGAGTCAGTCGTGTTTACGCACTGGCCGCCGTTTCCAGATGCACGGTAAACATCCACTCGCACATCATTTGGGTTGAGGTCAACTTCCACGTCGTCTATTTCCGGCAGTACTGCAACCGTTGCAGCCGAAGTATGAATTCTGCCGCTGGACTCGGTTTCAGGCACTCTCTGTACTCTGTGAACTCCGCTTTCATATTTTAATCTGGAGTATGCCCCTTTCCCCTTAATCAGGATGACCGCTTCCTTGATGCCTCCGATTCCGGTATCGTTGATATCCATCATTTCAGTCTTCCATCCGCGGCGCTCCGCATATCTCATATACATTCTCAGAAGATCGCTGCCAAAGAGTCCGGCTTCTTCGCCTCCCGTCCCGGCGCGAACCTCTAAAATAACGTTTTTATCATCGTTCGGATCTTTCGGCAATAGCAGAACTCTCAGTTCATTGCTCAAGTCTTCCTGCTTTTCTTCAAGCTCCGAAAGCTCCATCTTTGCCATCTCCCGGAGTTCTTCGTCCATTCCACCTTCGCTCAGCATTTCCTTGGTACTTTTCAGTTCGTCCGTCGTCTTTTTATATTCCTTATATTTGTTGACGATGGGCTCCATTTCGGCCATGTCCCGAATGTGTTTCTGCCATACGGTCTGGTCGTTGATAACCTCCGGATCGGAAACCTTCAAAGACAATTCTTCATACTTTTCCAGTATAAAATCCAATTTATCGTACATATATTTTAACTCCTAATCTCGTGAATCAAATTTAGTCGGAACTATTATATTCAAAATTTCGATCTATGGCGGCGTTGCCGCAAGGTTATTTTGAATGTAATAATTCCTTCATTTTTATACAAGTTGTTATAGGTCGGAACTATTATAGCATGAAAGAAACCTAAAAAAAACTGGAAATGAGAATTTCCAGTTAATTTTGCAGCTTACTGTTAATCGATATTGAACTTTTTCTTGAACTTCTCTACACGACCGCCCCGGTTGATGAATTTCTGCTGTCCGGTAAAGAATGGATGACAGGCAGAGCATACGTCCAGTCTGATTTCATCCTTAGTCGATTTTGTAACAAATGTGTTTCCACATGCACATGTAACCGTACATTCTTTGTAATTTGGGTGGATTCCTTCCTTCATGCTTTTCACCTCTTTTCGAATATTGATCTATCATTTATCTGAAATATTCTCATTCAAACTTAGCTATTACATGATAGCATAAGCTATAAAAATAGGCAAGTACTTTTTTGCTTATAATGAAAATGCAATATTTGTTATTTTTTATATTTATAAAGCCATACGGGTCGGCTTTTTTCTTCTGTGATACTTTTATTTTTCTTTCTTGTTTCGCCTTGGCGCCTTTACCGGTTCTTTCAATCTGCACTTCACAACTCTGTCATGACCGGCCAGGTCTTTCAGAATCTCAATCCCTTCAAAGCGTTCCATATCATCAGCAAGACTGCGGACAGCGCCGCCCTGATCATGGCCGATCTCCATGAATAACATGCCTCCGGTTTTGAGATAATCCGGCGCTTCGGCCAATATCCTTCTATAGAATTTTAAGCCATCCTCTCCGCCGTCAAGAGCAAGCATCGGTTCATGCTCAAAGACCTCACGCTGCAATGTCGGAATGACATCCCTTCTGATGTAAGGAGGATTTGTTGCTATAATGTGGAATTTCGTGCCGCCCAGTCCCTTTCGGAAAGCGGCAAACAAATCACTTTCCACAAACTTCATGGACCTTGTCACACCAGCAATCTGTGCATTTTCCCTTGCTACGGAAACCGCCCGGCTACTGATATCTGAAGCAGTCACTTTTGCGTCCCGGATATATTTGCATAAGCTTATCCCGATGGCACCGCTGCCGCAGCAGAGGTCCAATATCCGGTATCCTCCTCTCGGGGCTTTCTTTCCGGTGATCTGATCCTTTGTCAGCCTGATGATTTCTTCAACCAAAGTCTCAGTATCCTGCCTCGGAATTAAAACATCCTCGTTCACGCGAAAAGAGATGCCCATAAATTCTTGTTCTCCGGTAATATACTGGACAGGCACACCGCCAGTTCTGATGTCGATTAGTTTGAAATATGCTTCACAGGATTTCTCATCCAACAGTGAAGGTGATTTGATAAACAGCTGCTGCTTGTCCAACGACAGCAGAAACATCATAATCAATTCCGCATCGATACGAGGATCCATACAGCCTGCTTTATCGAGCGCCGATTCCCCGATTTGTAAAAGTTCTTTAATGATTAGGCTCATATATGCTTACTCCTGTGGCCAAGTCTATTTCGCATCGGTTTCATCAATCGATGCTGTTGCTGTCATTATCCCCCTATACTATATCGGATTTTTTAGCAAATAGTTTATCTTTTTATCCCTTTTTTGCACATTCCATTAATTGGAAATGTGCTTCGGGCCGGCCTCAGCATCTATATTCCAGTGTTTTCGGCAGTTTCCCCTGTTTCAGCATCTTCCAAAGGTTCCGTTTGCGGAACCAGTTTTCCTTCCTTGTCACATTCCCCTTCGTAAACAGGAGTGTCTTTCGGCACAAGCACTGCTTTCATCGCTGCAATGGCTACCTCAAGCTGCTTTTCATCTGGTTCTTTCGTTGTCAATTTTTGAAGCAGAAGTCCGGGAACGCTTAAAATCTTGACCAGAAGTGAATCGCTTCTACCTGCCCATCTCAAAAGCTCATAGGAAAGCCCTGCAATCACAGGAACCAACAACAGCCGGGATGTAACTCTCCAGAGAAGATTCGGCCACCCCAGGAGGGAAAACAGCAAAAGGCTGATGACCATGACAAACATAAGGAAGCTTGTACCGCAGCGCGGATGCAGCGTTTCAAACGGCTTGCAGTTTTCCGGTGTCAGTTCCAGGCCATTTTCATAGCAGTGGATGCATTTATGTTCTGCACCGTGAAATTGAAATACAGTCTGTATATCTTTCATTTTGGAGATCAGCGCGATATAAATAACAAACATCGCGATTCGAAAAACTCCTTCGATCAGGTTCAGTGCGACTTCGTTGGTGGTCAGGTAGTTAAACACACTGACGACTGCCGTTGGGGCAATAATAAAAATACCCACAGTAAAAAGAATTGCCAGAAACACGGAAAAATACAAGATTGCATTCAATGCGCCTTTTTCCCCGAAATGCTTTTCAAGCCACAGCGTCAGTTTGTCCTTTTGTTCCTCCTGCCCTTCCTCACTGCCTTCCAGGACTTCCGCGGAGTAAAGCAGCGTTCTGGTTCCTGTAACAAGAGAATCCACAAAGATAAGAACACCTCTCACAATGGGAATTTTTTTCCATACTCCAGCTTTTTTCAGCAGTTCCGTTTTGATATGGAGTTTCCCACCCGGCTTGCGCACCACAACCGCCGTACGGTCTTCCCCTTTCATCATGATTCCTTCCAGAACCGCTTGTCCGCCAACCTTTGTAGGACAGGCGTTTTTTATAAATATTTTCTTGAAATCCATTAATAATCCTCGCAAGTGCAATTTCTTATCCATTTTTAATCCGACTTTGGTCCCTATTTGAACCCATTTTGATCCGATCATGGGTTTCCTGCTCTATTTTATGCTTCCAGTTTTGTCTTCTTAATAATCCGGATAAAGTCTGCGTTGTTCTTCGTATGCGCCAGTTGATCGATAATATTTTCCGTAACTTCCTGGGTTCCGATATTCGCCATAGCTCTTCTCATGGTCCAGACCGCTTCCAGTTCTTCCTGATTCATCAGCAGATCTTCCCGTCTTGTTCCCGATTTGTTGAGGTTGATAGCTGGGAAAATTCTCTTTTCAGAGAGCTTGCGGTCGAGATGCAGTTCCATATTACCCGTACCCTTAAATTCCTCAAAGATCATATCATCCATACGACTTCCCGTTTCAATCAAAGCAGTGGCAAGAATGGTAATGCTTCCGCCCTCTTCCATCTTTCTCGCGGCACCGAAGAATTTCTTGGGTTTGTGCAATGCCCCGGGATCTAATCCTCCGGACAGGGTCCTACCGGTAGGCGGAATTACAAGGTTATATGCTCTTGCCAGTCTTGTGATGCTGTCAAGCAGGATTACGACGTCCTTACCGTGCTCTACCAGGCGCTGTGCTCTGGCAAGAACCATTTCCGCAACCTTAACGTGGTTTTGCGGCAGTTCATCAAAGGTGGAATAAATGACTTCTCCTCCGATGGACCTCTGCATATCGGTTACTTCCTCCGGACGTTCGTCTACAAGCAAAACGATCATCTCAATATCCGGATATATTTTCTCTATGCTGTTGGCTACTTTTTTTAAGAGTACCGTTTTACCGGCTTTCGGAGGGGCCACAATCAAACCTCTCTGTCCCTTTCCAATCGGTGCGACAAGATCGATCAATCTCATAGACAGCTCTGTTGCTCCGCTTTCCAGTGTAATCCTCTGGTTTGGGAATATCGGCGTCAAATCGTCAAAATCAGGCCTTCTAATGGCAACTCCGGGTTCGTCTCCGTTCACGGTATTGACATAAAGTAAAGCGCCGAATTTTTCGCCTTCATTCGGACGTCGAGTGATTCCTTTTATTTTATCTCCGGTTTTGAGGTTAAATCTTCTGATTTGAGAAGGAGAGACATAAACATCTTTATCACTGGTGAGAAAATTATGAAATCGAAGAAAACCAAAACCGCCCTCCGCGATCTCCAGAATACCTTCCACTTCAGGCCGATCCTCTCTCGTCGGTTCCGGTGCTTTTTTTACCGGTTCCTCAGGTGCAGCGGCTGCAGGTGCTGTCGTTTCAGTCGAAGCTGCGCCAGATTCTGCAACTGGCTGTACTGTGTTTCTCGCAGGAGCTTCCGTATTTTTAGAAGACTCTGACGGCCCAGAAGCAGCATTTCTGCCTCTTCCCCTTGAATCATCGTGATTCCTTTTAGCCGGTTCTTCTTTCGATTTCGGCGAGCTGGATTTTTGTTCCTTCGCTTCATTTCTTTTATTTTCTTGATTATTAGTTTTTGCTTCTGCTTCTTTATTGTTTGTTTTTGCCCCTGTTTCCTTATTGTTTGTTTGCGCTTCCGTTTCTTTTCTTACTTGTGTTTCTGCTTGTTTTTTGGGTTTTGGTGTTCTGCCTCTTGGTTTAGAGGGCTTTTCCCCTGCTTCCGGACGAGCGGCATCACTCTGTTCCTGCCCGGCAATCGCCTCGATCAATTCGGCCTTTTTCATTTTTTCATAATGTTCAACTTTAACTGTTTTGGCGATTTCACGCAGTTCCGCAATCTTTTTACTCTGTAAGATTTCTATGTCCATATATCCTCCTATTTGGATTTCTCAGACAGCATTATTGCAGCTTCATATTAACTAGATATGTATTGCCTCAATCGACAAATGACTCTTTCATAGAATTAAAAGGTATTTCGTACCAAATGAAAAGCATAATTTGTGATTGTAAAAAAATATCAGGAGGCGGCTGTTACACCGCCTGTAGAATCGTTAGATAGGTTTCATAAGATTATTGTTTCAATTCCAGGACTTTTATACCGTCTGCGATAAACGTAACTTTTTTTCCGGTTTTCGGCTTACCATCCGTTTTGCTATCGCGATCAAGAATATAATAGATGAGATCTCCGTTTTCATTTTTGATTTTCAGCAGAGACGATTCATCATCCAGTTTTCTTATATCGGTTAAAGTTCCTGTATTTGCTTGGGTTTGTGTAATGATGTGAAGTTGTAATATCTGATTGTCCTGATCACTTTCGTCCTGACTTTTGAAAGCGCCCCAGGCAATCACTCCGTTGACACCAGTGGTTATACCAGCAAAACCATTATAATTCACCTTACCGTCAATTACAATCTGTGTTTTCGGATTTATCTGAATCGCTCGGACGGTACCGTCCGACTGCGTCATTAAAATTCTGTTTTGGAAAGCATCTGTTGATACGATGACTCCGCGATAAGATTGGATTTCATTTTCCACGGCATAGATTTCCGCGCCTGCGGAAGTAAAGACACGGTTGCAGATCGCCGCAAATTCAACTCTTTTCACTCCGTCAGCCGGATGAAACATTTTTTTATCATCTCCCTGCATAATTCCCTGACGGTAAAGCAGGTCGACATACGGCAGGACTTCTTTTGAAATATCATCTTTATCTGAATAAGTCAAAGAATAAGCAGGAGCCAGGTTTCGATCCATCGCTTTCGCAGTCCATACAGCCACCTGCTCTCTCGAGGCCGGTTGTCCAAGACCCTTTTCATCGGTAAAATCAGCGAGTTCCTTGTCAGTGATCAGCCCGTATTGTAAACCGTAAGACACAGATTTCCGCGCCCATTCTGCGATATGATTTTCAGTGAATAATTCTTCGTAATCAGTTGTAAGATCTTCATCACTTTTCAATTTTCCGGCTGCAGATAAAACCCGATAAAGCATTGAAGCTGCTTCTTCTCTGGTAACCTGTTTTTCGGGAAGAAACTGATAGGTGCCGTTATTGGACGGGTATCCGTTTATGATTCCGTTGCCGGCAGAAAAATCTATGTATGGGCAACCCCAATAGGTATCTTTTACATCTGTGAAGTCTGAAGCCCCCATTGCATAGGCGCTGTAACCGGGCTGCAGCGGATAGAGGCTGACGCTTGTCATGATGGCCAAGGCAAAGACTCCAGCCCGTTTTTTTCGTTTGTTCATTTTGTTCCCCCTTCAGCAAAACGACACACAATTCTATTGCTTAATCGCTTCTCCTGTGGTTTTCTGAGGTTCAATAGAATAAATTTTATTGATCATTTCAGCTGTTCCTTCCGCATCGGGAATCACATACCAAGGCGGCTCCGCAAGCGGGTTTGCTGGAAGCATATATGTCTCTATATCCGTTGCTGAAATTCCTATGGCCTTCGTCGCCAGCTTTGTTGCCGTACCAATCGTTATATCTGAATTTACGTTTTCAAAAACAGTTTTAGCAATTTTAGGCAACTCAAAACCAATGCACTGCTTGAATGCTGATTTCATAAATTCCTGCTGTGCCTTAACTCTTCCAATATCGCCTTCCTTATATCCATGGCGATAACGCAGAAACTGAACAGCGTGCTTTCCATCCAGAACCTGATGTCCCTTGGGAATGTTGATTACCAGAGGCGGCTTATCATAGGGATCGTTGTACTTCATATGGAACTTAATGTCCATCGGAACTCCGCCCATGGCATCGACAATATTTTTTACACCGTCGTATTCGATTACCGCGTAATAATTGATCGGCATACCCAGAAGCACTTCACTAACAGCTTTTGCCGTATTCACAGGATCATGCCGGTAAGCCGCATTAATCTTGTTTTCCCCATCACTGTTGTAGCCCTCTCTGTGATAATAGGTGTCTCTCGGCACTGAAATCAAATCCACGTGCTTTGCATCCGTATCGAAGCTGGCAACCATGATGGTGTCTGTTAAACCGCCGTTGACCCCAAGCAGCAAGATGTTGACCCTGTTTTTATCCGAGAATGCCTGAAAAAACGGGCTGCTTTCATCGACGATAGCAGGAAGCTTCTCCTTCAGGCTCACACTGTCGTTTCCTTCCTGCCAGGGATTGGTGTCCGCTACTTCGCCAAAAATTGCCATTCCTGGCGTACATAGCAATACAAATAAGACAAAGGCTATGAAGAAAGTTCGAAAAAAGCTTAAAGTCGGATTGGCTTGCTTTTTTTTCTGTTTTATTTTTTGCTGATTCGATAGATTTGCTTTATTTGATTTCACCTGACTCGTTCCATTGCTGTTATTATTTTTAATCTCTGTTCCCATTTTAACTAAATCTCTCTTCCCCTGTTTCAATGATAATTGCCACAATGTTTAAAATAAATAATCGAGTGTCAAATTTTCATTTTATATTACCCAGTAGTCGTTATATTTTATACCTTTTTGCAAAAAAAATAAATAGGGAACGCAAATTCCCTATATTACTTTTTTATTACACTATTCGTCTGTCCCCTCGGATTGCTCACTGTGGTCCATATTGTATATCTGACTCAGCAACTCTTCAATCCCGTCCTCATCAGGGAGCCAATAGGAAAGTCCGTCCTTTGTGCCTGACTTTCCAGGTATCATAAAGGTTTCCAAATCCTCGCCGTCAAGACTGATGGCTTTCGTTGCAAGCTTCGTTGCCATGCCAAGCGGCAGGTCGGAATCCACATTATCCAATGTCGTTTTTACCACCTTCGGAAGGCTGAAACCAATGGCCTGCCTAAAAGCGGATTTTACAAACTCCTGCTGTGCCTTGATTCTTCCGATATCGCCCTCAGGATAGCCGGCATATCCACCGGAACCCTTTCGAAACCTTAGAAATTCCACAGCAGTGTCACCGTCAAGAACCTGATATCCTTTAGGAATATCGATCTTCAGCGGCGGTTTGTCGTAAGGGTCGTTATAATGCATATGGAAGGTGATGTTCATAGGAACGCCTCCCATGGAATCAACAACCTTTCGTACCACATCGTAATCCACTACGACATAATAATTGATGGGCATGCCCATTAAAACATCACTGACTGCAGTAGCCGTTCCAACGGCTTTTTTGATGTGGTAAATAGAATTGATCTTTCTTTCGGCTGCTCCGTGTGCATCCTCTCTGGGATAATATGTATCTCTCGGTACAGAAATGACGTCAACATGCTGGTCATCAAGGTCGTAACTCCCCAGCATTAATGTGTCTGTCATTCCGTCATTGACGCCGATCATCAGGATATTTACTCTATTCTTATCTTTAAATGCCTCAAAGAAGGGACTGTCCTGATTCACCAGATACGGCATGTCTTCCTTTAAGTTTTCCGTGCCGCTAAAGACACGTACATTTCCTACAAAACTTAGTCCCCATTGAATGGGGACTAAGAATACTGTAAATATTAAAAATCCAGATATAAATGTTTTGATAAATGTTTTCATTAATTATATTTATAAAATCCTTCTCCAGTTTTTCTTCCCAGCTTGCCGCCTCTTACCATTTTCTTCAGAAGCGTATGCGGTCTATATTTGTCGTCGCCGTATTCAGCGTGCATAACTTCCATAATCGCAAGGCATACATCGAGTCCAACCAGATCTCCCAGCGCGAGAGGTCCCATTGGATGATTTGCGCCCAGCATCATCGCCTGATCGATATCTTCCGCCTTGGCTACGCCGTCAGCCAGGATGCCGATTGCTTCGTTGATCATCGGAATTAAAATTCTGTTTACTACGAATCCGGGGGCTTCTTCAACCTCTACCGGGGTTTTTCCTAAATTCTTTGTCAGTTCGAGAATCGCATCTCTCGTTTCGTCTGATGTAGCAAGACCTTTGATGATCTCAACCAGCTTCATCATTGGAACGGGGTTAAAGAAATGCATGCCGATAATCTTGTTGGCTCTTCCTGTCGCCGCTGCAATTTCAGTAATGGACAGGGAAGATGTATTCGTTGCTATAATTGTATCGGGCTTGCAAAGCTGATCCAGCTCGGCAAACAATGCCTTCTTCGATTCCATGTCTTCCGTAGCAGCTTCTATGATAAGATCGGCGTCGGCAACGATATTGATATCCGTTGATCCGTTGATCCTTGCCATGACTGCATCCTTATCAGCAGCAGTAATTTTTTCTTTGGCGACCAATCTGTCAAGGTTCTTGCTTACGGTGGCGATCCCTTTTTCCACAGAGCTTTCTCTTCTCGCGCGAAGCACTACTTCAAAGCCGTTTTGTGCGAGTACCTGTATGATTCCAGCACCCATGGTTCCAGTTCCTAAAACTCCAATCTTTTTCATTCCAGTTCCTCCAAATACTGATTCGCCTGCAAGGCGAACCGTTTGCAATGAAACCGCGAACTCCAATCTCGCGGCATCCAATTGCATACTCTAACAACCACAACGGAAATACTGCATTTGAATGCGTATTACACGAATATAGAGTACCTCTTTTTCAAACGATTTTCAACTATTATTTTGACGGTTGGAGTCTCATGGGACTATTAATTAGACGTTCATCCAATTCAAAAAGTTCCCGAACAATCCAACCGTTCATTATCCTGATCACTTTTTTTGAAGCACTTTTCTCATTTCCGACTTGTAGCTTTCTACTCCAGGCTGGTCAAAAGGATTGACTCCGTTCAAATAGCCGCTGATTGCGCAGGTCGTTTCGAAAAAGTAAACCAACTGACCAAAATAATAGGGCGTCAACTCCGGAACATCCAATTTAACAATCGGTACGCCAACGGATTCATGCGCCGCAATCACTCCTTCCACCGCTGCCTGATTGATGTAGTTCATGCTCTTTCCTGCCAGAAGTTCTCCCGCGCTTTCCGGTACGACGATATCCTCGGGCGGATCGATGAGATTGATCACCGTCTCAAAAAAGATTTGATTTCCTTCCTGCAGGAATTGCCCCATAGAATGAAGATCCGTGCTGAACTGCAGCGCCGCAGGGAAAATACCCTTTCCGTCCTTCCCTTCGCTTTCACCGAAAAGCTGCTTCAGCCATTCACCGAAATATTGCAGACGAGGCTCATAGAATTCAAATATCTCGATCTCTTTTCCTCTATTCAGCAAGGTCATTCTTGCAGCAGCCAGCATCGAAGCGTCCGCCTCTTCCGCTTTTGCCGATTCCGCAGAATTCTCCGCTCCCAGCAGCATCTCCTTGACATCGATCCCTGCTACCGCAATGGGGAGCAGACCTACGGCAGTCAGTACGGAATACCTGCCGCCAATATCATCGGGGACTACAAAGGACACATAGCCCTCTCTGTTGGTTTCCTCACGCAGGATGCCCTTTTTCGCGTCTGTAATGGCATAAATCCGCTTGGATGCTTCCTCTTTCCCATACTTTTGATACAGTTCATCCTTCAAAATGGAAAACGCCACACTGGACTCCGTTGTCGTTCCAGATTTTGAAATCACACAGAGGCAAACTTCCTTGTCCCGGATCTTTTCCAGCAGTTCCCTATGATAGGTTCCGCTCAGATTCTGCCCTGCGAAGCAGACCACCGGAGCATCCTCTTTTCCGGTGGTCAAAGCGCTGATCGCCGCTTGCGCTCCCAGATATGACCCGCCGATCCCTATCACGACGAAAATTTCGCATTGCTTCCTTATGTTATCCGCCGCGGCCAGTATTTCATCAAGTTCCCTCCGGTCATAAGAATAGGGCAGCCCCACCCACCCTGTGAAGGCTTCCTTCCCTGACCAAAGCTTGTCTTTTGCCGCGGTCAATCGCTCCTTGAAAGCCTCAAGTTCCTTTGGTTCAACCAAAGATTTCGAAAGGTCCAGTCTTAAATTTTCTTTCATAGAAATCCCCCCTGTAATATAGATCGTAACGATTAATTATCTATTTTTGTTCACTCTGTTTCCCGTCGCCGTTTTTGCTGTAGTTTGGAACAATCTTGTGCAGCCAATCCTTCACTTCAGGATCTTTCATGGAAATGATTCCGCTGATACTTTCCTCCGTGCAGATTCCCTCTTCCAGCATTTCACTGAGTTCGGCAGAGGGCGGCAGAGGATGAGCTACATAGATTTTATTATGCGCTGTTTTTTCAATTCCTTCTTCATCCAGTAAAAGTTCTTCATAAAGCTTTTCTCCCGGGCGAAGTCCAACGATCTTGATATCAATATCGACGTTGGGAACATATCCTGAAAGGCGAATGACGTTTTCTGCAAGGTCCATAATGCGAACCGGATCTCCCATATCCAGAATGAAGATTTCTCCTCCGGCTGCCATGGCTCCCGCCTGAATCACCAGTTGAACGGCCTCCGGTATGGTCATGAAATACCGGGTAATCTCCTCATGTGTTACCGTGACCGGACCGCCACGCTCAATTTGTTTTCGGAAGATCGGAATGACGCTCCCGTTGCTTCCAAGTACATTTCCAAACCGCACCGCTGCATAGCTGGTACGGGAGTGTGTGCTTTTCTCCTGCAGTACCATTTCTGCAACACGCTTTGTCGCCCCCATCACATTGGTCGGATTGACAGCCTTATCAGTAGATATCATAACAAATTTCTCTACCGCATATTCATCAGAGAGATCAATCATATTTTTTGTTCCAACAATATTATTGATTACCGCGTCCTTTGGGTTATTTTCCATCAGCGGCACATGCTTGTGGGCAGCCGCGTGAAAAACAACATGGGGCTTATATTTGGCAAAGACCTCCCGAATGCGCTGCCTGCTCCTTACGGAGGCAATCACCACTTCAAATTCCATTGCGGGAAAATTGCTCTTGATTTCATTCGATAGTTCAAACACAGTATTTTCATAAATATCCAGCGCGATCAGTTTCCTGGGTTTGAATCTTGCAATCTGACGGCAGAGTTCCGAACCGATGGAACCTCCTCCTCCTGTAACCAGGACAATTTTTCCTTCGAGATATCCGCTGATTTCTTTCAGGTTTACCTGTACAGGTTCTCTGCCCAGCAAGTCTTCGATGTCAACATCTCTCAACTTGCTGATGCTGACCTTCTCGTTGATTAAATCGCTGATGCCAGGTAAAATTTTCATCTTGCACCGCGTTCTGTTGCATTCGTTTATGATGGCCTGAATTGCCTTCTTATTGGCGGACGGAATGGCAATGATGATTTCATCGATTCCATATCTTCTGGCCAGCTGTTTGATTGATGTATGAGTTCCTGCGATTTTCACGCCCACGATGAGCTGATTCAGCTTGTCCGGGTTATCGTCAACCGCTACCACGACTCGCTTCCCGAAATCGGGATGCTGCTTAATATCTTTGATAATTGCCGCACCTGCATCACCCGCGCCGACGATCATCACTTTGGAAGCTTCCCCGGTGCTTTTTCTCAGCGCGCCAAAAAACATGTTTCTTATCGAGCCCGGTGATTTGAGTTCACGGAAAATCCGATAACCAAACCTCACTGCTCCAATGAGTATGATGTCCAGAATAAAGCTATATACATAAATAGCTCTGGGGAACATCTGCTGGGTAAACTCCAAATATACGATGGCAGCTGCCGATGCAGCCGCTGAGGTGAATACAATTTTAATAAGTTCTTCTGTTCCTGCGTATTTCCAAAGACTGCGGTAAAGTCCAAAAATCCATAAAATGGCCAGCTTAACAGCGGTTATCGTAAGCAGATTATTGGCATATACCACAAAATAAACCGAAAAGATCGTTGAATTGACGTCGAAGTTGAAGCGAATTAAAAACGACAATATATATGCAAAATTGATACAGATAATATCCGCAAACAATAGCAGTGCAATTCGTGAGAATTTTACCATATAAACAGTATTCCTTTCGAAGATTAAACGAAATATAGGAAACAAAAAAATGCGAAATAATACCAGTTTCCTCAGCATAGTTTACACTTTTTTCGCTGGATTATCAAGGGAAGTTTCCGAGGTGGACCCGACATCGGCGACCTGAAACCGGAAACGAATCAGATAGGGTAAAAGCGCAGCTTGCTGTGACTTCATCAATCGGTCAGGGTTTTGATACTCTTATCGATTCCTCTCGCCATATTCCGGCTGTCAAACAAACGGAAAAGTGAAACGGTGTTTGACAGCAGCGGAACATGTCGCTCGATTTCATCGAAGAGTATTTCAAAACCCTTCCGACGCTTGATTTCAGTCACAGCAAGCTGCGCCAACCTCAAAATATCTGAATCTCGTTCTTTACATATTCCGGTCCTTTGGCACAATAACGTCCTTTTTGATCCTCATCCTCAAACCCTTCCCTCAAGCATATCGCTGCCGAATCCATTCCAAAGCAGGCAGAACTGATCCAGATGTCTCATTTTACCGAACCTTTTCCTCGACCAGATAATGCTTCTCCCTCAGCTTCTTTTCAATGGAATCCAGGATTTCCTCCGAATCAGCTTCCACCGTGTGAAGATGAACGCCCCCAGTCAAACCCTTTAATGGAACCGTTCCGTATTCCTTCAACTTTGCCACAAAGTCATAGACGTCCTGCCGATTTTTTATGATCAGTCCCGTTGATATTTCACCGTAGATGTCATGCATAACGACGACATCCAATACCTTGCCCCCATTATCAACAATGGTGCAGAGTTCATCCTCGATTTCTTCATCGGTGTGCCTGACCCAAAAGCCCCGGTTCACCTTTTGAACCTCCTGATAGTAAAGGATGTATCCCTTAGTGGTGGAAATGATGTTGCGGTTGACCGCTCTCAGTAATGCGATATCCTGAACGATAACCTGTCTGCTCACGTTGAGCCGCTTTGCCAGTTCCGCGCCGGATACCGGCTCTTCACTGCCGTTCAGGATTTCGATAATCTGCTTTCTTCGTTCCTCTCCGGTCATATCGATCCCTCCATTTTAATTGTATAGTGCATGCTGGACAGGAATGGCACCGTAATGTCGAAATACAGCTGTGATATACGGTCTCCCTTCAGATGCTCCCCGCCCGCATAAGTATTCTGAGAATCCCAGGTGGTGTCGAGAATGATCCACCTGCCGTCCACGTAAGCTTCATTCCATACATGATTGGGCTCAGCTCTGACAAGGTCCACGTTATCCCAGTCATCCGTTTTAGAAATCCCCAGGGCATAACCCATCACCTCTTTACAGGGGATACCGGAAGCGGCGAGCAGGTCTTTTGTGAGATTGGCATATCCGCTGCAGACTGTATGCCTGCTTTCCAGCACGGGTATGGTATATACATCGGTCGTTTTCGTTTTTCCGGTAAAAAAATCTTTGTCATAATAAATATGTTCTGCTACCCAGTCGTGGACCGCCTGTACTTTATCATAATCTGTTATACAGTCTTCTGTTATTTCGGCGGCAAGCGCTCTGACAGTTTCGATGCTTTCCTTCGTCAGCCTTGTTTCGAGGTTCATTAATTCATCCTCACGCTCCACCTGATTCCCTTCGTGAACCCTCAGATTTTGCGCATATGCAGGGGAAGGTACAAAGTGCTGCTCTTTTGAAGTCACCTTCATAATCAGGCTTGAAAGGATAAAACTCGTATAATAATTATATTTCTCATCATTGCCAAATACGTTGACGTAGTAAGTGCCCTTTGGAAGATTCGCGACAGACTTGACGATTTCGTAGCTGCCGTCCTGTGATCGTTTGAAAGTCTTGCTGGATTCTTCTTCACCCGTTTCCTTATTTTTTATTTGTAAGAGCAGCCATTCCTTATCTGCATCATTGCTTTTTCCTGTAACCGTGAGTGAATCATCCTTTAATTCAAACCGGAAGTGGTCGTCGTCGCTGAAGTTGGTCGTAATGCTGTCCCATTGATCGACAAGAAGTCCATAACGCTGTACAAGTTCATCGGCAAGAACGCCTTCTTCAATCAGATCCTTGAGAATCGTGCCGGAACCGTCCTTATACGGAGCTTCCAGAAAGCAGAAGGAGGTTTCAATCAAATCTTTTTTTGTAAATTTATCCGTAGAGAAATATCGGTTTATTAAATCATCCGGTAAAATATCGAGGTCATTTGCTTTTGTTACAGACCGTGACCACTTAAAATCTCCTGCATTATCATCATAACCGATCGCCCTTAATAGCAGTGTGCAAAACTGCTGCACCGTCATAGGCTCATTTACTCCAAATAGCTTCGTCCCTACTCCCTTGGTGATATTTGCTTGATATGCATAATTGGCGTAGCCGGCGGCCCAGGTCGGAACATCTGAAAAAGAACACGGAACAGACTGCAGTTCCACTGCCTCCGCTTCTTTGCCCAAGAGGCGAATCAGCAGAATGATTCCTTCCATCCGGGTTGTTGCCCTGTCAAAGCCATAATCTCCGTTGTCACCTTTCAGCAGCTTTGCTTCAATAAAGAAGTTTTCAATACTTCGTGTTTCATTTTCGCCGAATGCAAAGGAGGGGATACAGGAACCCAGCAGGAGAACAATCGCAATTGCGATCGCGGCAATTTTTCTGTTCTTTCTCATATGCTCATCCTTTCAAACCATAATTTCAAATTACGAATCATACCACAAAGGGAAGCCGGATATATTCCAACTTCCCTGATGCTGATCAATTTGGTGGGCAGTATTGGGCTCGAACCAACGACCTCCTGCTTGTCGAGCAGGCGCTCTAGCCAACTGAGCTAACCGCCCAAAACAATCCATATTCTGATAGTAAGACAGGGATGTTTCAAACCGACTCGGATTCTCTTCTTGTCCCATGAATAGGATTATAGCATATCTTATTTTGGACTGCAATCGAAATTCACTCGTTTCGAAGATTAAATTCCGAACTCCTGAATTCCAACGTAAAATTCGTATCCGTTCATATTGAGTTAATAATTCCATGACATAGTATGATCATAAAGAATAAGTTCCGTTTTATGAACGACTTCGGCAACTTATGATTTAATATTTTGAAATGTAATCGATTTGTAATACATAAATCGCACAAATTCAACATTTATCGGCGAACTGTGTATTGACGATTTGTTTTGAATGGAGTAGAATAAAAATACTGACCGGCGAGTCAGAAAAATGTGATCAATGGTTGGCTAAGTGCCAGCCAATGCAAAAGAAGAGAAAGGATTTGAGATTCAATGAGAAAAGTTTTATGTACAAGCTTAGTATTATTGCTGATTCTAAGCGGAATAACCGTAGCGTTTGCGGCACAAAACGACAGCAATGTTGTTGGCGCTGCCGATGCTCCGAAAGCAACCGCAGCGGATAAAGGGGATACCGGTGCTAAGCCAGATGCAGCAGCTACTGATTCAGCGATCAAAACCACTGACAAGGAAACTGCAGACGCTGACACAAAGACTGCCAATCCGGATAAAGAAGCAACCGATACAGCTAATGTTGTTGTTCCCGATATGACCTTTACCGGAGACCCAATCAAATTGTCGTTGGACAATGCAACAAAAAGAATGCTGTCTGACAGCCCGGGGGCAGAGGTTGCGGAGCTGAACAAGCAGAGTGCAGTTGGAATTGCAAGCGGTTACGGAGAAAAAGTCAGCTTAATTAACAAGTCGAAAGAAATGGGCGGTGATTACAGTACCACAAATAAGAACATTTTGAAGATTCAAAAGGAATATGCCGCTGTTCAGGGTCCAAAAAATTATGAGGCAGAAATAAACAAGTTGAAAAACGATACGATAAATAATTATTTTACTTTAAAGGAGCTTGAAAATCAGGTACAGTTTGCCAAAGATAATTTATCATTGAAGGAAAAGCTGTTAAGTAACACACAGCTGAAATATAAGCTTGGTACTGTATCAAAAAGTGATGTACTGCAAGCAGAAGCTTCCGTGTACGAGGCTAAGGACAGCTTACTCACCGCACAGAATGGTTTAAATTCTATGAAAATGGGTTTCAATCAATTTATGGGCTATGACCTGATGCAGAATGTGACCCTGACCGATACCATTAAGGAAATCCCTCTGTCGTCAAAAACATTGGAAGCATCTATTAAAGACGCTCTTAAAAACAGAAACGAGATTCACCAAGCCGAGTATCAACTTAAAACATCAACTTTAAATTTGGATAATTATAAGGCATATCCTCACAGTTCATCCACATATATTAATGCAAAAATGTCTATGCTATTAGCAGAAACAAATCAAAAAAATGCTCCTCTTGATGTTGAAAACGACGTCAGGACAAAATATATGGCAATGAACGAAAAGTATTCCGCTGTTCAGACAGGTAAAAAGTCTGTTGAAAATGCAAAAGAAACCGAACGGCTCTCACAACTTCAGTATGATGCCGGAATGGCGACTTTATCTGATGTAGAAGGTGCTCAGCTGAAGTATTATCAGGCGCAGCTCAGCTATTCCAAGGCGCTTTTAGAATATAACCTTGCCGTTTATGATTATGAACTTTCGAGTACTGTAGGAACTAAGACTGTTAATCTTTAAGAGCGAATAGCTGAAGAAAACTATACGAAACATGACTTGAATTAAAGATAAAATTTTAATATTGGCTCTATGTCAAATGTTGTGGTAGCGCTCAAGTAAAATAAAATGGAGACTGTGAAAAAAAGTCTGTAAATAATTAAAGTCAATCGCCTTCTATGGTAAAATCAAATTATCATAGGAGGCTATTTTTATGGCAAAGAGAAAAGAATCAATGAGTGAAGGAAAAAAGAATATTATCGCAGCTTTAATCGACGAATATGACATTGAAACTGCCGATGATATTCAAAATGCACTGAAAGATCTTCTGGGCGGAACCATCAAAAGCATGATGGAAGCCGAGATGGACGACCATCTTGGTTACAAGAACTACGAGCGAAGCGATAATACTAATTCCCGAAACGGCTCAAAGGCCAAAACGATCAGGAGCAAGTACGGCGAATTCCCTCTTGACGTGCCACAGGATCGAGAAAGTACCTTCGAACCAGCCGTTGTCAAGAAACGGCAAAAGGATATTTCAGGAATAGACGATAAGATTATTGCCATGTATGCCAAAGGGCTTACCACAAGGCAGATCTCCGAACAGATTGAGGATATTTATGGTTTTGAATGCAGCGAAGGATTCATATCAGATGTGACGGATAAAATCCTACAGGAAATCGACGATTGGCAGCGTCGCCCACTTGATGAAATTTATCCGGTGATCTTTATTGATGCTGTTCACTTCTCTGTACGCGAGGATAATGTGATTAAGAAACGTGCCGCCTATGTAATGCTTGCAATCACACTGTCTGGCAAGAAGGAGGTCATAAACCTTCAAATCGGAGAAAATGAAAGCAGCAAATACTGGCTTGGAATTCTGAACGATCTGAAGAACCGTGGAGTTAAGGATATCATGCTGATCTGTGCAGATGGACTTACCGGAATGAAAGAAGCCATTACAGCGGCCTTCCCTAACACAGAATACCAACGCTGTATTGTACATCAAGTAAGGAATACGCTCAGATACGTCTCATACAAGGACATGAAGAAGTTTGCCGCAGATCTAAAAACCATCTATTTAGCTCCGAATGAGCAGCAGGGATATGACAATATGCAGAGAATTGCGGAGAAATGGAACGAGCAGTATCCCCATGCGATGAAGAGCTGGGAGCAAAATTGGGATATTCTTTCTCCAATCTTCAAGTTCTCCAGCGATACCAGAAAGATGATCTATACCACAAATGCAATTGAAAGCCTTAACAGCACCTACAAGAAGCTTAATCGGCAAAGAAGCGTGTTTCCAAGCGATAAGGCCCTGCTGAAAGCCCTGTATCTTTCCACGCTCCAGGCCACAAAAAAATGGGGCCTTCCTCTAAGGGACTGGGGCAAGGTTTATGGCGAATTTGCAATCATGTACGAGGGAAGGATACCCCTATAGACTTCATCCAATAGGACAAGAAGGGCGCCTTTTTTCAAAGGTGCCCTTGACATACCCATATTAATTTAATATATTGGTTTCGTAATCGGGTGCTTAAAAAATGCACCCTTTCTAAATCAGGTTTACCATAGAAAGCTAATTTACAGAGTTAATTTCACACACTCATAAAATGAAAAACATTAACAAGCCGGTGAAGGAATTCCTTTGCCGGTTTGTTCGATCAAAGCCGCGAAAAAACGGCATCAGAAAGTACGCCACATTGTTTGAAAGCTAGGAATCTTCATGCTCTATCTTTTTTTCAAAAAATCAAAATGCTGTGGCATTTTAATTTTCTAAAACACCACAACATACTTATTTATAAAGCCGTTATGTTATCGTTTTTGTAGTTGGTTCACCAGCATCGTATCCGCCATAGGTGCTATATCCGTCATAATCAGTTTTTGTCTTGGATGTTTGGTCGACATAATCTTCCGTTTTTGGCTGCTTGTCGTATGCAGATATATTTGTGTTGTAGAGATGGAGCTATGACCAAGAAAATCCTGTATGTATTTGATGTCAACCCCTTCCTCCAGAAGAAGTGATGCAAAGGAATGCCGGAAAACATGAGGTGTTATTTTCTTGTCTAGTCCAGCCAGCCTTGTATACTTTTCCACTAAATTTCGAACGGATTGCGTTGACAGTGGTTTATGAAACTTAGTGATAAAAACAAATTGATTTTCAACCCCCGTTGCTTCTCTGAAGACCAAATATCGGTTCAAAGCTTTCACAACTTCGATGTTTTCAAGATAAATCGTTCGTTCTTTATTTCCCTTACCATTGATCCTGATCGCCATATGGTCAGTACTGATATCGCCAAATTCCAATTTGCACAGTTCGCTTACCCTGAGTCCCCCTGCAAAAAGCAGTTCTAGAATCGTGACATCTCTCACCCATATAAATTCTCGCGAATTCGGATTTAGGATAACTTCTTCCGAATTTCTTCTTTTTGACTCAAGCCTTTCCAAAACAGGAAACAAAGTAGGCGATTCCCCATATGCCGCTTCCAGGATTTTACTGATTTCACGCAATCCCATCGTCGTCGGAACGCGAAAGGGTTCCTTGATATTCAGATGAAATTTGTCGAAGGGATTATTCGGGACGATTTCTTCCCCTTCCAGGTAATTATAAAAGGAACGAATCGACGCGATCCTCCTTCTTACCGTTTTCACTGCAAAATTCTCATTCAGGTACATTACATAGTCCTGCAGAATTTGCCTTGTCACGTCTCCACTGCTCGTGACAGGAGCCTCCATGGTGGTCAAGTATTCCGAGAAACCTTTTAGGTCCAGGCTATACGCTTTTACCGTATCCGGCGAAAGCCTTCTGTGGTTCATACAATACTTAATAAATTTCTGCGAATGCAGTTCCAGTTCAGTCAAAATTATCGCTTCCTTACTATATAAATTTTTTTATGCTTACCAGTTTAAACTTCTGTCGATCCTTATCAAAAATAGGATAAAAATCTCAATATTGGTTTTGCCTTGCCACATTATATGATATAATAAAAATATAAACTAATTATTAAATATATTAACTAATTTGTTAATATCCAGTTAATATTATATTATATAATCTAGCGTATTGGGAATCGACTTATTATTACATGATGCAGATCTGAGGGGGGATACCGCATGATTAATATTCTTGTCGTAGAAGATGACGAGAAATTGGCAAATATTTATAGTTCCGTTCTAAAGATAAACAAGTATGACCCGGTTATCGCAACCAATGGGCATGACGCGCTTGAGGTGTTAGACAAAAAACATATTGATTTGATTATAACCGACATTATGATGCCGGTTATGGACGGATATGAATTAACGGATACGATCAGGAAAAACGGCTTAGAAACTCCGCTGATCATGATTACAGCCAGAGAAAGCTTCTATGATAAACAGAGAGGATTTATCCTCGGTGTTGATGATTATATGGTCAAGCCCGTTAACTTGGATGAGATGGTTTTGAGAATCGGTGCACTTTTACGGCGTGCTCACATTGCGAATGAACGTAAAATCACATGCGGTTCTACCATCTTGGACCTTGACTCACTAACAGTAATTCAGAATGATGGTCTAAGTATTCTACCACCAAAAGAATTTCAGCTTCTATATAAAATGATTTCCTATCCCGGCAAGATTTTTACCCGTCATCAATTAATGGATGAAATTTGGGGCATGGATACCGAGTCCGATGAACGAACAGTGGACGTTCACGTCAACCACTTGAGAGAACGATTTAAGAACTGCAAGGACTTTGAAATCGTTACAGTCAGAGGATTAGGGTACAAAGCGATAAAATCAGAATGAAAAAGTGGCTTTACCACTTCCTATATATAAATAAGCCTGTAAAGTCAGCAAGAGCGATCTCTTTGATTTTACAGGCTTAATATTTTTATCATGATACTTGAGTTATACGAAAGCATCAATTTACAGATGGTGCTGCGGTAGTGTTTTATTGAACTATGATCAGCTCCTTGGCTGCCCTCATTGCGTTTTGCGCTTCAATCGCAAAATACAGAAAAGTGTCGGCCAGCATGGAATAATCCGAATCTTCCGCTGCCAGATATGCGATATTTTCAAGCACCAGAATATAATATTCGTTGCTTTCTGCAAATGTAATCAGCTTATTGGATGCAGCTTTCTCCTGCTCTGTAAAGTCCTTCTGATCAATCTTCTTTGCTTCTTCGGTCATAGCCTGCGCTTTTAAGTAATTATCGCTCGCGGAAGCAGCAATCGCTTCTTTCTCTTCCGCACTTGCTTTTCTTATATTGGTAATTTTGGCGGAGGCCTCATAATACAGCGCCTCTTCACGCTCGTAAATATCCTTTAACTGAAGACGAACTGTATCATCCATCT
Source organism: Anaerovoracaceae bacterium (assembly GCA_963676445.1). Classification (GTDB taxonomy): domain Bacteria; phylum Bacillota; class Clostridia; order Peptostreptococcales; family Anaerovoracaceae; genus Anoxybacterium. Next base: position 3,078,391 of record OY781100.1, on the reverse strand, counting down.
CGTCTTCATTCTGTACGCCAGGCTCCGTCGTTATGTCGCTGTCGGACGCTTCATCCAAATCGCCGTTCTGATCGTCATCCAAATCGCCGTTCTGGTCGTCATCCAAGTCGCCGTTCTGTCCGTCAACCAAATCCTCGTTCTGGTCGTCCGGTTCCTCTTCATCCTGTTGGTCTAATTCATCTTCATTTTCCTCCGGGTCTTCCGGTGTTTCCTCCTCAGCATCATCCCCGATGGAAACCAATTTAGCCGTACCGTCCCAAGTGATCGGTTCATTCATCAGCCTTGAGACCGCTCTGATTGGCAAATACGTAGAACCGTTATAACTAAGAGGATATATAGTAATGCCGTTGGTATCTTTAAAGATTTGTATCACAAAATCATACATGACGAAAATATCCGGTTTGGAATACCCGGTAACCATGCCCATAGGTAATTCATTGATCGATGCGATATCATTCTGATCTGCGGCCCCAGCATATTGTGCCGATATCTGTGCTTCGGATTTTACTGGATATGTTAAAGTTCTTCCAATATAGATTGTCTTGCTTCCTGCATCCCATTCAATTGGTTCCTTCATGATAGAGGAGATGGCTCTTATTGGAAGGTAAACTGTACCGTTATATACAATCGGGCTCACAAATTTTCCATTTGCGTCCTTGAATACCTGTCTGGACCCGTTCAGCTCAATGGAGATATCCGGTTTCAGATAAAACATCACCTTCTTCTGAGCAGGAGTGCCTGTTCCGGAAGAAGCTGCGAAAACGCCTGTCGTGTATGTGCTGATCAGAAGTGTTGTTATTATTAAGAATAGTGCAAATCTCTTCATGTCCATTTCCCCTCTTTTTATCTCCTTAAGCGATTCCAAGACACCCGCTAACGGGTCTCGCGTCATTACATCTTACGGATGTATTCCCAATACATTTCTACTATAAACCACATTTTCCGCAAGGTCAATAATGAAAGTCTCTACAAATAAACAGTTCTTGCTGTTTTCTGCGGTCCAGGCCTTTCTGCCAAGGGGTTGGGAGCATGCGCCAAAGATAAAAGGATTAAGGTCAATGCGTGTTGATTTTCCACGGTTTTCGTTATATAATAAACAAATGGAATTATATCTAATCATACCGCGAGTTTTTATTTCCAGTATTATTTTGCGGCGAAGAATGATATAATTTGGAAATTTAAGTCGAAAAGGTGTAGGTGTTATTCGTTATGATTCGCGAGAACCAAAAGGTATTAAACACAGCTCAGATTCTTACTGATATCGTGATCTTTCTGTTTTCCATGTCGGATGCTTATTTCATCCGGTTTTTGTTTTACACCGGCCCCCGTATCCAAATCGATTTTTATTTCAAAATCTCAATTATCGCAATCCCGATTTACCTTTTGATTTTTAATTATTTTCAGCTTTATGAGTCCTATCGGACCAAGCGGCTGATCTTAGAAATCAGCCGGGTGATAAGGGCCAACTTCCTCGGAGTCATTCTTATCGTTGTTCTGTCCTTCCTGTTTAAAGAAGTCAATATCTCCAGGATGGTCATCCTGATCTTTGGCGTCATTAATACAGTGCTCATGATTCTGAGCCGTATCCTCCTTCGGAAAACGCTTCGTGCACTGCGTGCAAAAGGCTATAATATTAAAAGGATGCTGATTGTTGGCTATAATGATCTTGCGATGGATTTTGTAAAGAAAATATCAGCCAACAAAAACCTTGGATATGAAGTAACCGGCTTTTTAAGCAACGTATACGGTCCATCAGATACGATGAAAAGAACAGGCTCGATCCCGTTCTTAGGTAAATTTCACGAACTTGAAAAGATTCTTGATATGAAACCCATCGATGAAGTGGTGGTCGCTCTGGAATACGATCAATATACCATTCTTCCCGATATCATTGAGGCTTGTGAAAAGTCAGGAACGAAAGTTAACGTAATTCCTTTTTATACGAAATATCTTCCGGCAAAGCCCTATATCGACGAAGTGGAAGGATTGCCGGTAATCAATATTCGTAAAATCCCGCTGGACAACCTGTTGAACAATTGGATCAAACGGCTCTTCGATTTTTTTGTATCACTATTTCTGCTTGTCCTGCTCTCACCAGTTCTGCTTATCACAGCGATGATCGTAAAAATCACGTCACCCGGCCCGATTTTTTATAAGCAGGAACGGGTTGGACTGAATAAGAAGAACTTTATGATGTACAAGTTTCGGTCGATGAAGGTAGCTGTTGACGGTTCGGATAAAACCGCCTGGACGAAGAAGGATGATCCAAGAAAAACAAAGTTTGGCTCATTCATGCGTAAGTATAATATCGACGAGCTGCCCCAGTTTTTCAACGTGCTGAACGGAAGCATGAGTCTTGTAGGCCCCCGGCCGGAAATCCCCTTTCACGTCTATAACTTTAAGGAAGAAGTCCCCCTATACATGGTGAAGCATCAGGTACGTCCTGGTATCACCGGCTGGGCGCAGGTCAACGGATTCCGAGGTGATACTTCCATCAAGGGAAGAATCGAACATGATATTTACTACATTGAAAACTGGAGCTTCTTATTCGATATTAAGATTCTGATCATGACGGTATTCAAGGGGGTGAACCGCAGTGAATAGGGAAAACTGCTTAAATTGGAGGCATATAAGATGATCCGATTATTGATGGGAATTACTCTCTCAGAAGTTGGTGGCAGCCAAAAAGTAGTATATAGCATCATATCTAATTTACCGGAGCAAGTCTATGATATCACTCTGGTAACCTCACCAGGAGGCGAACTGCTAGATTGGATCGCTGAGCTAAATAAAAGTAGGAAAAATAAGATTCGAATTGTAACGTTAGACTGCATAAGACGAAACCTTTCTCCAGTTTACGATCTGATTACTTTTTTAATGCTTACTGCACTGATCAATCAGGGAAAATATGACATTGCTCATTTTCACAATTCGAAAATGGGTATTCTAGGCAGGCTCGCTGCAAAACTCTGTGGGACATCAAAGATATACTATACAATGCACGGATTAAATCTAAATAAGAATACAACTGGCCGCATTTATCCGATATTGAGCTTAATCGAAAGAGTGGTTTCAGGTTTTTCAACCAGAGTAATCTTTGTTTCAAAACATGATATGGAAATAGGAATCCGAAACGGGTGGGCTTCTAAAACTAATGCCTGCTTGATTTATAACGGGATACCGAAACCAGATATCTCTGATAAAACTGATCATTCTTCAAGGATGCCCGTCATCGCTTTTGTTGCGCGCCTGAATGAGCCGAAAATGCCTGAGTTTGTGATCCGGGTCTCTAAAAAGCTTTTCCAAGCAGGGTATAATCACAAACTAATAATTGTCGGAGACGGGCCAAAACTGGAAAGCTGCAGAGACCTTATTCGTTTATTTGGTATTGAACAGCAGGTTGTACTGTTGGGTAGATGCAGCAATGTGACAAAGCTTTTATCAAGTGTGGATATTTTCTGCCTTTTCTCAAAGTGGGAAGGTTTACCGATCTCAATCATCGAGGCAATGATGTGCGGCCTACCAGTTGTGGCGAGTGATGTAGGAGGAATTCCAGAGCTGGTCGAGCACGGCAAGGTGGGTTACCTTATCCCTGGCTTTGATGAAAATCTGGCGACAGAGCATCTTAAAGAGTTAATTTGTGATAAGAGAAAAAGGGAATTCTTTGGTGAGCAGGCTAGGGTGGTAGCTTCTTCTAAATTTAATGTCACAGGCATGGTTGAACAATATCGTAGATTATTCAATTAAATTATTTAAGGCAACAGGACATTAGAGGTTTATATTTTTGCATCATACTTTTAGAGATAAAGGCTCTTACTTGAAATTCTAAAAGATTAGTTAGATTAAATTCACAAACATCGGGGTGTTAAGTGCTTACCAAATCCATTTCCGCTGATTGGCATATGATCGAAAAAACTCTACAATGTGTTAAATTTCATATGCCTTATTCAAGTATTCATGTTGCCTGATCATAGAATAATCCAAACCATACAAACTCTAGGCCTGTTGTTAAAGGGTAGTATAGCCTATTTTCCATAGATTATTAGCTATTGATAAACGTACAATAAATTGTGATGCCCAAAGCCGTTTGGGTAAAATTAATTCACCAAAAACCAATTGCCAAAGGAGGTTTAGGAACATGTCTGAATGAATATTCTTGAGAACGGAAACCGCAATTCCGGGAAAATGGAAACCGGCATTCCGGTATGCGGAAACCGTCATACTTCTGCTTAGTTGCCATAAACTTGATTAGCTTGGAATTGTCAAGGGCTTGCTGCGTCTGCAGTGCTTGCGTCCTTGACTGTTCGAAGTTAATCAAGTAATCTTCAAGTTGCAGAATTAAGATTGTATAAAAAGCGGTTCCCTATGACCGGACACTCGGTGTAATCTGTTCCGGAATATTCATCTAAAAAATTGTACAGCTAAACGAAGGAATAATCAAAGACGAATTAAAGGAACTTGTTATATCCAGCGTAGAAAAAATCTAAATGGCTTTTTAGAGAAAAAAGCCTAAAAACTTGGTCAACGCTAGCAAATACGAGCGTACTGCCGAGCGAAAAGGCTATCGTGCTGGTCATTATGATAGAAACCTGACCACTACCTCCAGTGAGGTAACTTTAAAAATGCCGAAGCTCAAGGGTGTTGCATTTGAAACTGCAATTTTCGAAAGGTATCGTCGTCGGGAAAACTCGGTTGAAGAAGCCTTGATCGAAATGTATCTGGCTGGTTTATCCGTCCGTAAAATTGAAGATATTACAGAGGCTCTGTGGGGTATAGCAGCTCAATTGTCTAGACAAATTTCGTGGGCCATTTTAATGAACTATATTTTACCAGTTGGTAAGTATACCTATGCCTCCATACCAAGCAATACTGGATAGTAGTTTTCTGCAGGAGTTTGATAGTCAAGGGCTGAATGGAGTTTTTCGAAGTTGTAGGTGTGAATGAATTCTCCGATCTGCCTTTTCGCATCCTTGATATTCTCGTAGTCCTTCAGATAGACCTCGTCGTATTTGAGGGTGCGGAACCCACGCTCAATCAGGATGTTGTCAGCCCACCGACTTTACCGTCCATGCTAATCTTAACCCTGTTGCTTTCGACTAGATTAATATATTCGTGTCCAGTAAATTGACTTCCCTGATCTGAGTTCAGAATTTCCGGTTTTGCAACAGAGAAGGCTTTTTCAATGGCGTACTTGATCATCGTGGTGGACAAGGTGTCATCCAGTTCCCATCCAACGATAAGGCGGCTGTACCAGCCGATAATGACCATCAAATAGACAAATCCTTGCTTAAGACGTATGTAGGTGATATCAATAGACCATGCTTGATTCGGTCATGTGATATTCGCATTTTCAGGAGATAAGGATATACCTTGTGCCCCTTGCAGGCTTTGACAGAATAGGTTTCGAATAAATCACATGTATATCCATTTCCTGCACATGTCTGCGAGTTTTCAACCTGCCTATATCAAAGTCAAGTCTTAAGCTTCTTTGAAAGCTGTCTTGAACCCCAAGCCGGATTGTCTTTGTGCAGCTTGTCAATGGCATTCTTAACGGCCAGCTCTATCTCAGATGATTCCTGGGCTCTGTAGTATACTGCTTCGCACCACGAATCTCGTAGAGCGGATCAACCGGGAGATCAAACGCCGAACCAGAGTGGTCGGCACATTTCCCGACGGAAACTCCGCTTTGATGCTCGTCTATGCCCACTTACGTCATGTTACTGAAACCCAGTGGGGCGTAAAGCGGTATATGAATATGAAACACCTTGAAAATTATATCACAGAAGAATCCGACTCAGAAAACCTGGCTGGCTAGTAGTCGGCTACCATGCGACAAAATCAATTTTGCGCAAAATACTTGACGGTACCGAATCGAAAAATCTGGCCAGTTAAAATCCGGCTACCAGAATGTATTGTTACAAATATTAATTTTCAGTTATTGCTTAAAAACAAAATTTTTTTGCCCTAGAAAATTAAGAACAGTAAAGAAACACATTCCTAACAACAAAGCGGCATTTTCCTTAATGTTTAATGTAAGTCTATATAAAATCAGATTACAAATCATTTTAGAAGTACTATATGAAATAACATAACAAATGAAAATGTTAATCGCGAATAATAATACTTGTCGAAAATTTATCCCTTTATTATTAAAAGTAAAATACTTATTCATTAAAAAGCTAAATATACTTGCAGTTATATATCCTAATGCGGATGAATAATAGTAATTTAAATGTATATAATTATAAAAAGTAAAAATAGCGATAATGCCTACTACAGTGTTCATAATACCAATAAGTAAAAATTTCAAAAAGGTCATATTGTCTTGTTTATTTAGAAACTTAATCATTCTCTCTCTTCCTTATTCAATATCTCCTGAACAATATATCTAGGCCTACGTTTCACTTCATCGTAAATCTTTGATAGATAATAACCGATAATTCCCAAACTGAACATCAACACACTTCCTGTTATTAAAATCAATAAAATAACAGTTGTAAAACCTTCTACAGATTGATGCATCCAATATTTAACTAGAGTAACTCCGCCCAGTAAAATTGTAATTATAAAAAATAGTAACCCAAGTACTGTCACAACATGTAGTGGAGCTGATGAAAAAGAGGTTATATTATTAAACGCATACTTTATTAAGCTTAAATGTGACCACTTTGTATTTCCTGCCATTCTCTCCTGCACATCGTAATAAATCTTTGCCCGCTTAAAACCAACCCAACTGGACAACGCCCTAAAAAAAACATACTTTTCAGGCATGATATTTAGAGTATCAATAACTCTTCTATCTAATAACTTGAAGTCTGACATGTTATTCATGTCAATGCGCGCAAGCTTAGTATATATCCAGTTAAACTGTTCAGCAAGAAATTTATAAAGCTTAGATTCCTTTCCACGTGTGCTTTTTATGCCTTCAATTATTTCATATCCGCCTTGCCAAAGATCATACATCTCAATAATCTTCGTAGGAGGATGTTGCAAATCACAATCAATAACAACTGCGCAAACCCCCACGCAATAATTTAACCCTGCAAAAATTGCTGCTTCTTTGCCAAAATTCCTCGAAAACGATACACATTTTACTTTTGGATCACTTTGTGCAAGTGTTCTCAGTATTTGAAGCGTTTTATCTGTTGAACCGTCGTCAATAAATACAATTTCAAAGATTACATTTTTAATTGACTTCTCAACATTTAATATTTCATTATAAAATAGTACTATACTCTCTTGCTCATTATAGCATGGAACAATAATACTCATTGTTTTTTTCATAGCTATTTCACCCATTAAACCTATTTTTTACATTCATAGTACCGATAAAATGAAAAAGTCTTTCCAATTCCAAGAAATGAACATTTTACCGTTTTAAAGTGATACTTTAAAATTTGTTCAATTTCATCAGCAGTATTAACATGTTCATATTTCATCAACACTTCATAGTCAAGACCATAATTTCGTTTAAACTCTCTTCCTGTTGATATCTTGTAAGCTAGCCGCCAAAGGAACCTCCCTTCATTTGGTATAGATATTCGAAGAGTACCATCCGCCTTAAGCAAAGCGTAACATATATTCACAACTTCCGGTAAATTACAAATATGTTCAAATGTCGCAATTGAAATTATTCTATCATATTGAGTTTTTTTACTTACTTCTGAGATGTCTCTATATATTTTATCGATTTTACTTAAATACATTGAATTTAAATATAACGCTTCAAAAGGCTCTACAATATCATACTTTATTCCCTTTTTTTCATACTCCAATTGATTTAATGTACCTGCACCAATTTCTAATGTAGAATAATTATTTTCTTGGCGTGCATCATTCGCAACTTTTTTATGTAACCAACGTTCCACTCTCTGAGAGATCGAGCTGGCTGTTGTAGCGCCAGTTCTATTGTTTTTATAATGTTCTTCAAATATTTTTTTGTATTCTTCAGGTAATTCTTCGCGAATTTTGGGATACCTTTTTAGTAGTTGTTCATAATTCATGTTTTCTCAAGTAATACCCATTAAATGGATGCCACTTTTACCTCCTTTATTTGTTGCACTTAATTGCGGTCTTTACCTCTATGCATTTTAAATTCAATAATAGATTATGAATTCTCTTGCCATCCATATAGCAAACGCCATAAAGTTAACTAGTCCAGGAACAACCATAACTTTTGTACAGTACAATTTAGTATCATCCATCAGTTTCAAGGCCAGAATAATCAATCCAATGCAAAACAAGAGACACGTTCTGTTGCCAGATGCATACATAGTAGGTGAGAACCACATTACAACTAATGTTGCGATTGATGCTAATATTATAATTCCTGTTGTAAAACGATTACGTATATTAAGCAAAATCAGTGCAATCATTATGAAAGTGTATACTGTCCAATATAAATACGGCACTATTTTTGTGAATGTCAATGTTGTTCCAGCAAAACATTCAAACCCATATATATATATATTAAAATCCGCATATGCCGATGAGCCTAACCCTGAGATAATTAATGGTACAATCCCCCCCGGAAGCAAAATTACGAATGTACTCAATAATAATGACCTTTTCTGTTTATCCACACACACGATGGTTATAATACCTAACAATAGTACCAGAATTCTTTGTTCGTAAAAAATTGATTTAAATGTCCAGAATACTCCATTTTCCAAAAAATATACTATGCCATTAGTTAAGACTGCGTACCCATAAATACTCGAATTAGAAGCTCTTACGCTTTGAGATGGTGCTAATACTAATAACAAAAAAAAGGTTATCCATATGACTATATTAAGCAATACCGCAATATCTAACTTCCTTTTAACTAGGAATGAATGTATAAACCTTAACATAATGAACCCCAGCAAAACTAAGGCTGCCTGCTCTGACCACAGCATTACCAATATTCCAAGCAAAACATGCATTCCATATTTCTCTTCAAGCTTTATAGACTGATTTAAATATACGGAATCCGACACTGCTACTAATAAATAAAGCGTCATTGCGATTGGCCACAAATAAAAAATTGCTCCAGTAAACCATAACATAGATGACGACAAAACCCTATACCCCAGACAGAACACGAGAAGCAGTGTTATATTTAGCCTTTTTAATGACACAGCTTGACCAAAAAATCTGCATATGCAATACGCTATCGAGAGCAATGCAGTGATACTAAGAAGTCGCCAAAACAGCAATAGATTATATTTTAGAAAAAAATACATCAAAGTATTAGCAAAAATTCTGCCATTCAGATTTTGATAGGTCCATGTAATGTATGACCAAAAATTCTCGTGTTCTTTAATAAGGTTCAGAACATGTCCCTCATCAGCAAGCATATCTAATTTTACTGTGCTAAATGCAAAAATTATTAATCCAATTAAAAACGTCAGAATATAGAATTCCCGATCTCTTAAATAAGCCTTTATTCTTACTTCCATCAAAGTGTTCTCCATTTATTATGTTAGTTTTTGGTTCTTATACATCATCGCCATATCATAAACGCTGACTGTTTGCATATACGACTTATGCTTATTCCTCACAACAGCCAGTGCATCATCCAGTACTTTTTGTCTCTTCATATTTATGTTGTAATCCTTTGGAACACGGTAAATTGATGTTGTTTTCTCTACGCAATCAAAATCTGTATGTATCGAATATCTTACCCATAAGTCCCAATCCTCCAATGCATCCAAATTCTCGTCTAGTCCTCCATATGTTTGAAATAAACTCTTTTCAAACATAATACATTGGATAGGTATATAGTTATGATAGCAAAGCTCTATTTTGTCAAATTTTTTCTTATAAATCCCAAGATAATTATAAACCGTATATTCATATGGCTCTTTGCTATGAACTTCAATTGGTGTTTCAAATGCAAAGGCATATGCTGCTTTATTTTCTGACTGTTCTAATGTTTTAACAAGTACTTCTACATGCTCTGCATAAAATAGGTCATCATCATCTAAAAAGTTCAGATATTTCCCATGTGCCATTTCCATGGCTCGATTGCCGGCTGCCGATCTTCCTACTTTTTCTTCGGTTGCAAAGTAAATTATATTCATATTTTTAAAGTCTTTTTCTATCATACTCTTTGCATATTCCGGACCATCTTCAACCACGACCACCTCAATATTGGCGTAAGTTTGATTTCTCAAAGAAATCAACGTTTCTCTTAATACCTCTGGTCTGCCACAGGTTCTGACTATAATAGACACAAGTGGCTGCTCTGTTGAAAACTCATTGATATAAAAGCTACCATCTCGTATTGTAGCATAGTCAAAGCCTAAAAAACAAGGAATCATTTTTTTTTCCGCGCCGCAGTACTGTCTTTTTAAAAAATGTGGGATCTTTGCCAGATGACAGAAAAATGCCTTTAAAAGCATCTTCCTCGAATCTGGAAATACATCAGGTAGCAACAAGCATCCTAAAACCAGACCATATCCTTTTAGTATCGTCCGAATCCCCCCAAATCGATATCTAAGTAAAATATTATTGACAATACTATTTATGTACTGGTTCGGTTTTATTTCTCCCGCTTCCGCATACGCATAGTGTTTGATCACAGCATTTGGTACATATTGTAACTTATAGCCAAAGCTACGGATTCTCCAGCTTAAATCCACGTCTTCTGCGTACATAAAGATAGCATCATCAAATCCACCTATTTGGCTAAATATATTTCTCTTCATAGCAAATGCGGCACCGCTAGACCACGAAGTCTCATGTGTCAATGGATCATACATTTTTGGATGTTCATATGGAAATTGCCTGAGTTCCCATAGGACAACTGTCTTGTCAGATTTTTTTATATCTTTCTCCAAATTGCTTAAGGTCTCTGGATACAATTCAGTATCAATATTAAAGAAACTTACTATTTCATCTTTGCCATAGGAAAATCCTAAGTTATTTGCCCTACCAAACCCCAAATTTTTATTTGCCTTAATAACGAGAAAATCTCTTAAATCGTTTTTATACTTATTCCTCAATTCTTCTAGTTTTTCAACAGAATTATCTGTTGAATTATTGTCTACTACATAAATTGATATTGTCTTTAAATCGTATTTTGACTTCATAACTGATGTAAAGCAGTTTTCAATCCATTTTTCCGAATTATATGAAACATATATTATATCCATCTTTACCTCCACCATCGTTTGCACAGATTGTAGAAATTTCTATTTCACTTCTGCTTATCGCATAATGAGTTTTTTAATAATTGTTTTCAGAATAGGAAATCTTATTAATTTTTCAAGAATCACGATACCCTTTTTTAACTTCTTATTCTCATGTATCTGCTGAATCAAAGCCTCCCGAAGCACCATCGCATACTGGTCTTTATATTTTTCATAGAGGGCAGGATGGTTAAGATAGATAGAACGATATGCTTCCTTAACATTGTATATATCTGCCTGAAATGTTGTCGTACGAGAATCTGGCTTAATACGATAATGAAACAGGATTTCCGGAATCTGATATACTGCTCTGCCCAATTCTATAATAGAAAGCCAAAAGTCATAGTCTTCCATCCCATGCAGCATATTTGAGCGAAAACCCCCTACTCTTTCCCAATCTGTTTTATAAAACAAGGCAGTTACAAAGACAATATTGTCAAGCAGCATCCTGTCAACGGTAAAATTGGGAAGCTCCCACCTGCCATTTTTTTCACCGAACAGATTAGCATGACAATATACAATGCCCACCTCTGGATTTTCTTCTAGCACTCTGACAGCCTTCTCGATGTAATCTGGCTCAATAAGATCATCGGCATCGACAGGAAGTATATACTTTCCAGCTGCTGCTTTGATTCCCAAATTTCTAGCTCCAGCAGGACGGATCCTCGGCGACTGGAGTATCCTTATTCCTGAAGCAGCTAGATCGCTAAGGATGCTACGCGTATCGACATCATCGGATCCATCATCAACAATAATCAGTTCCACGTCAGAATAGGTTTGAGCCAGGACTGAAGATACTGCTTCTTTTATGTATGCTCCATCATTATAGCAGGGCATGACAACACTTACCTTTCCCACGTATCCTTCTCCTGTCACTTATGAATTAATCTTTTGACAAACCGCAACGGCTTTGTGATTCGCCATGAAAATGACTTGTAGGTCTCTTCAATATGGCTTCTCAGTAGTTCAGATTCAGTTTTTGCCTTCTCAATTACGTTTTCCAGTACTACAATATCTTTTTCTTTTTCTTCCAACAAACAAGAACTCTGTTCCAACCGGATTTGCATATCATTCAACTGAACATTTTGCTCGTCTAATTGAGCAGTAATATCTCTTAATAGAGCATTTTTCAAATTTAATTGAGTCGACACATCATCCAATTGAATATTTTTTTCATTTAGTTGAGCAATCATTTCTATCCTATGGATTTCTGACTCATTCAGTCGGCCTAGTGCCTCGTTTGACTTTTGCAAAATTTCATCATTCTTTTTCTGCAATCTCCAACAATTTGCCTGCTGCTCTTGAACAGCTTCTTTTAAATGAACTCCCTCTATTTCCAAAACAATATTAAAAGACTTTATTTCTTCAATATTTCCCGATATTTCATAGATTGGATCGATATTATAAAATTCATCCCAGCCCGCTTTTTTGCTGCTGAGGGTTATGGGAAGTAACTGAGTGGCTAATATATTAGTCTCAAAGCTAACAATCTTTATTCTGCAGGGGATTCCCTCTAACGGGTCAAATCTTAATCCTGCCAATCTTCCTCCTTTAATCACCTTTAAAGGGATATCTACATCATATTTAAATGTACCACTCTGATAGTGACCTTCGCATTGAAAATAATCTTTTGCTTCATATCCATTCCCATAATGATAATAAATTCTTCCTCGAATTAGTGAGTTTGAAATATAACTTCCATCGCATACGTTAAAGATATCATATTTTGCTGTATCATCAATCAAGTGCATGTGACTATAATGGTATAATTCCTTAATTTTCTTAGATTTATCCTTATCATTGATTAATTGAAACATCAACTGTAGACCAAAAAGCTTATTAACATTAGAGGGATGATCCATGCAAAGCCTAGCAAAAACATACTCAGTTACCATCTCCGTCCCAATCAAAAACTTTTCGGTCTCTGGAAATGCCTTCAACATATCTTCGGAATTATTCATTTTAAGATACAGGCTCAAGATTCTATACATCTCGATCGTGCTTCTTACATGTACATCGGGGCGGTTACCACTCGCATTCATCTCATTCTTAAGCACTCTAAATTTTGTTAGGTTTTTTTGTATAATCCAAATTTCTTGACACAAACAAAGTTTTATCCACCTCATGAAATCGGGTATCTGTGCGTATCCGTATTCTAGCAGATCTAACTCGTTATAAAGTTGTCTTCGTATCATAACACTGGGATGACAGAGAACATTCCCTTCGTAGAAAAATTGATTCAGCCACTCATGCCTACTACGGTTCTTTTGTCTAAAAATCCCTTCCGAATAAGCGTTCCTGTCATCTAAAATCAAGTTGCCTTCTTCGTCAATAATATCTACTAAAGTAAAAGCCGCACCGTATTCCGGGTTCCTTTCCAAAAACTCAACTTGGAATTCTAGTTTTTCAGGTTTCCAAGCATCATCCGAATGGTGAATCGCAATATACTTTCCCTTTGCCTGTCTCAAGGCAATCAATCCCCAACCTTCAATGCGAATATTACGTTCATTTCGTATTGCTATGATTCTTGGATCGGTATATGCTTTTATAATTTCCCAGGAGCTATCTGTTGAGCAATCATCAACAATAAATAATTCAAAATTAGTGTAAGTTTGAACTAATACACTTTCAATTGCTTGTCCAATAAATTGCTCATGATTATATGAAGTTAAAATTACCGAAACTAATGGCTCCATTTGACTCTCCTCCATTATTTATATAGTGGTCACGATTGTTCAATCATCTCCATTATTTCAAGCACCTTTTCTGCCCGTTTACGCATAGGAGGACCTACCATTTGTCCATCAATCATAGCTACACCTGTCCCACACGCTTCTGCTTCTCTACAAGCCTTTATAATATCCTGCGAATGTTCTACCTCTAGCTGTGAAGGAGAAAAACATCCATTAGCAAGTGATATTTGTTTTGGATGAATAAGTTGAATTCCTGAAAAGCCCATTTCAAAAGATAATGTTGACTCTTTGATAAACCCGTCCGGGTTATCCAGTTTCAGAAAAGGTGTATCAATCGGTAAAACGCCCGCAGCTCTAGCGGCTAATGCGATTGTAGCCCTTGGATAGTCAAAAGCCGTTGGTGGCTCTCCGTGCAGCCCTATCAAGTCATTGAGAAAATCTTCTCCTCCAAAGCAAACTGCAATCGTACGCTTCGTAGCTTTTGCAATACTATATGCCTCCATAACAGCAGAAGTCGTTTCAAGAAGTGGCGCAAATTTAAACTGTCCATCTTGGAATCCATATTCGCTTTCATATTGCGAAAACAGTTTATCATAATATAACATATCTTCAGCAGTATAAATCTTGGTCAACATATATCCCGTAACATCTTGGTGAAGTGAATATTTTAAATCAGCAAAAACCATCTTGCTTTCAATGGGATTAATACGAATAAATACATTTCTATTTGCAAAGGCTCTTCTTTCAATATATTCCTTGGTATATACTCTGGCCTGATGCTTAAATTTATCAGGTACAGAATCCTCTAAGTCAATAATCAATGCATCTGCATTACATTTTAAAGCACTATCAAGGAGTCGTTTATTGTATGCTGGTACATACAACATACTGCGCAATAAATACTCTTGATTCATAAATTACACCCTTTTCAGTTATTTTCTATTTCATTCTCAGAACTTTTGCAGGATTTCCTGCCACAATACTGTTTTCAGGTACATCATTAACAACAACTGCACCAGCTCCTATAACAGCATAATCACCAATATTAATCTTTTCTTTTATTGTTGCATTACTCCCTACATGTACACCCTTGCCCACATGCACATTAGCACCTACTACTGAGTTTGTTGCTAAATGAGCAAAGCGATCTAGGAAACTGTCATGCCCTACAAAAGAATTCGCTAGCATAATACAATTGTCAGATATTGATACATCAGGGCTAAGCTGAACATATGGTGCCATCAAAATTCCGCTACCCACATTACAATACTCATATGGAATCACGGCGGTCGAATCAATAACATTATATAGCCTATTCTTAGGTATGTTTAACGACATAATTTTCTCATATGTTTTTTTTTCATTCAGTAATCCCACATAAGCAACAAAGACATATACCTCTTCTCTTTTTAGAAATTGTTCTAAGTCATCAGTATTGCCCACTACCTCAATTTTTTTGTATTTGCCAACAAGGGCGCTAGCTGGCAGTGAGTCATTCAAAAAACCAATAACCTCTGCGTCTTGTTTTTTATCAATAATAGAAGCTGCAATCATTCCAATTCCGCTTCCTCCTAGGATCACCACTTTTTTTTTCATAATCAGCTTCCCCTCTTTAATACCAGAACATATCTTCTAAATCTTAATACTAGTTCCTCGCGCTGATTAAAAGCCTTGGTTTCAACGTAAATGATCCCTCTATCATTTTTAGATTCTGACTCTCTGCATTTTAAAATTTTGGTTTCTGCATAAAGGGTATCTCCAACAAAAACTGGCCTGATATGTTCTATCTTCTCATAACCTAAATTCGCTATTGCTTTTCCGCTAATATCAGGAACTGTTATTCCAACAACAACACTGAACACCAACGTACCAACTACTAATATTTGACCTTGTTGAGATTTCGCTGCATAGTCTGCATTCGTATGTATTGGATGATGATTCATTGTAAGCAAAGAAAATAAATTATTATCACTTTCAAAAATTGTTTTGGAAAGTGAATGCTTAATGACATCATTTGGGCTAAAATCTTCAAAATAATTCCCAAAGCAACTTTTAATCAAACTCATTACACCTCCAGTTATACATTTCCGCCTTTAATGATATTACAAATCTTTTCAATGTCTTTACTACTAACGTTCTGTCCATTTGGTAATATTAAAACACTCTCAGATAAACGGTTGGTCACATGCAAAGGTAAATCACTGTAAATCTCTTTATACGGCTCTGATTTATGACAGCCAGGATAAAAATACCTTCTAGCCAATACATTGTTTTCTAGAAGTCTAGACTTAAGTCTATCTCTTGAATTTCCATAATCATCACCAACTATAACTGGCATATAGTGATAATTACTTTTGGTTTGTTCGCTTTCAAAATCTACTATGGTTATACCTCTTACTCCTGATAATAAATGTTTATAAAGTTCATATCTCTCTTTGTTATCAGATATATTCCTCGCTATTGTTTTTAAATTTGTAATCCCCATAGCAGCGCAAATTTCACTCATTTTTCCGTTTATTCCTAAATTTATAACATTGTCCTCACCATTAAATCCAAAATTTATCATGAGTCTAATCCTCTCTGCCAATTGATCATTATTAGTAACTATAGCTCCACCCTCAAAAGTATTAAAAACTTTTGTAGCATGGAAGCTAAAGACTTCACAATCGCCAAAGTTTCCTATTTTCATTCCACCATAAGAGCAGCCAAAAGCGTGAGCCGCATCGAAAAGAAGCTTGATTCGATGCTTTTGAGTAATATATTGAAGCTGTTCTATGTCACATGGGATTCCCCAAAGATGTACTCCAATAATACCACTTGTTTTAGAATTTATAAGTGATTCTGCATAACCACAATCAATCGTATATGTTTCGGGATTAATATCGGCAAAGACTGGTTCAATTCCTTGCCACTTTAGCATGTGAGCGGTTGCTACAAACGTAAACGAAGGCAAGATCACTTCACAGTTGAACCCTAACGCTTTAGCTGCAATTTCCAATCCTACCGTTCCATTGCACACGGGAATTGCATGCTTAACTCCGAGGTACTCGCAAAGCTCTTTTTCAAGCTGTTTTACGTACTTTCCATTATTAGTCAGCCATCTTCGTTTAAAAATATCTTCTATATAATTAGTAAACTCTTCTTGCTCCCCTATATTCGGGTATCCTGTATAAAGACTATCTTGTTTCATAAGATCCTTATTCCTTATTCTTTTTTGCTTACAATATATATTACCGCTTGCTCTTCAATAGAATTTTTATAATAGTCAGTTTGACCGAAATACTCGATTCCTATTTCTTCAACAGAGAATCCAACACTTGTTAATCTATCAAGATAATCTCCTTTATTATACTTACGTACATGATCGTCTTGTCCAAAACACTTCCATCTTTCCTCTGGTGTTGCAGTAATATCTTCAATTGTTTTTTGGCAGTTTAAATCAATCGGGACTACCAAAATTCCCCAACCGGTTTTCCTCTTTAAAATCCGGTGTAACTCCTTCATGGCCTTAAGATCATTATCTACATGTTCCAGTACATGTGAGCAGATAAACCCATCAACTTCTTCATCGTAAAAGACTTTCATCTCCGTCATGTCAATATTGTATGTAACATCTTCCATATATTTATCAACTGAGATATATCTAATATTATAATTTTTTTTAATATGACTGGCTAGAGGCTCACTGGGTGCGATATCCACTAGTGTAAATTCACGGCCAGCATTCATATTTGACAGTCTTTTTTCTAGGTATAAAGCATAGATACGATCTCTGTCTGATGATCCACAGTGCGGACAACTGTATTCTTTTCGATTAAGCAGTTCTGCTCTTACGCTATCAACATCATAACCGTTTTTTCTTTGATTCATTTCAAAATAGCTATCCAATGGCAAATAAGATTCTAATTTATTACCACATATGCTACACTGTTTTTCTTGTATTTGATAAATGTTAATACGATTTTTTACATAAACGCTATTCCATAATTTATATGGTTGCCTTTCTGCGACCTTGAAGAGAACTGAATTCTCCACATAATCAATAAAATATGCAGAATATCGACTTGTCGGTTGAGATACGACGACACTTAAATTATACTCGCCTTCCAACAGAGGAAGGTCTGTCATAAACTCAACAATAAGTTTCTCTCCTGGATGACAAGATAGTAAACCTACACCTTCAAGTCGAGAACTTGATCCAATAGTCTCAATATTTTTATTATTGCGTATATGGTATCCAACTGTGACATCTTTTTTCTCAAAAAACTCCAGATAGATTCTTATTATTGTCTGTTCATTGAAAGCAAATTCAGACTTTGTTTCCCCACCGCTGCCTAAAACTTCTACTCCTTGAATCTTAACCTCGCCGCTTCCTTGCCTAAAATTCTGAACCCTTTTATGAAATTCCTCATCAACTCTGAAGTAATTACTTTTTTTATAACAAAACGGCATATTATACTCATCTTCAGATTTCGATAAAAGCTCCGGTGTAGTACTATTACTTATAGAATTCGAATTAATAGCATTCATCATACTTCTAATTCGCTTTAAATACATATCGGCTATTTCTGCAGCAGGGCCTTCATAAATGATATTTCCTGCTTCTAACCAATAACATCTTTCACACAAATTCTTTATTGTATTCATATCATGTGATACAAAAAATACAGTTGCCCCTCTGCGTATAATCTGCTTCATCTTAGACATACACTTTGCTTGAAATGCCATATCTCCAACTGACAATGCCTCATCCACAATTAAAATATCTGGTTCTACATTGATAGCGACAGCAAAAGCAAGACGTACAAACATTCCGCTAGAGTAAACTTTAACCGGTTGATTAATGAAATCTCCTATGTCGGCAAAATCGATAATCTGTGGAACCCTTTTATCCATTTCTTCCTTGGTATATCCCATAATAGTGCCGTTTAGGTAAATATTCTCCATACCTGTCATCTCAGGATTAAATCCGGCTCCTAATTCAAGAAGCGCAGAAACCTTTCCATTAACAAAGACCTCGCCAGATGTAGGCGATAAAACGCCAGTAAGTATTTTTAGAAGAGTTGACTTCCCCGAGCCATTTTGCCCTATAATGCCCACCGTCTGACCAATCCTAACTTCAAAGCTTACATTATTCAAGGCATGAAAATCTGTATGATATTTTTTCCTTGTTAAGCTTAGAGCCTCCTTCATTCTATCGTTTTTATTGTTATATATAGGATAAATCTTTGATAAACCCGCAACCCTGATTGCAATATTCTCGTTCATATTGTCTCCTATGCTCCTATAACACATCCGCAAAATGTGGTCTTAATCTCTTAAAAACCAATGCGCCAAAGAAAAATACGCTAATTGTCACTCCCCAGAAAAATACATTAGTGTATCCTCTCTGCCAAAACCATATATAATCAATAAAAGAATCCCTATATCCTCTACATATATAGAACATAGGATTTAGTTTTAATACGTTCTGAACCGTTGATGACATTCCGTCCGGTGACCAGACAATCGGAGTCATCCAAAAGCCAATCTGGATAAATAAATTAACAATATTCGGAACATCTCCAGTAAACACCGCTATAGAGGAGAATAGCCACCCTAGCCCCACAAGTAATACTACAGTGCAGGCAAAATAATAGATTACCTGTATATTATAAATTGAAAATCCTATATCGTAGTACCCTATCATAAAAAATATCAACCCAATAAAAGGGATATGTACGAAGGAAGAAGATAGGACTTTCACAAGAGGTATCATGCTGACCCTAAAATTGACTTTTTTTACAAGGTAGCGGTACTCGTTCAGGCTATTGGTAGAAGCATTTAATCCCTCTGTAAAATATGACCAAATTAAGTATGCAGGAGTAAACCAAACAATAAAGGGAACATCATTAACCGGTGTAGACCTAAATCCAACTTGAAAAACAAACCAAAATACTAGAATAATGATCAGCGGCTGTGCAAATGCCCAAAGAATCCCCAGAAAGGATGTGAGATATCTGGATTTAAAATCATTTTTTGACAATTCCCATAAAACGTACCTACCTCTTATGATGTCTAAAAGAAAAGTTAAAAATCCTCTTATCATGTTCATTAATGATATACTCCTTATTCTTTAACGCTTTTCGGTGCTCTTATGTCTAAATATCTTCCTACCGCATCTTGCCACTCCGGCAACCGTTTAAACCCTGCATCGTCCAAACTCTTTTTACTCAATCTTGAATTTTTCGGCCTAACGGCTCTTGAAAGATATTGATCGCTAGTGATAAAATTCACCTTTGTCTCTCGACCAGCCACCTCAAACACTTCCGCTGCGAACTCAGCCCAACTACATACGCCCTCATTTGTAGCATGATAAGTTCCATATTTCTCTGTAAACACCATATCGCATAAAAGTGGGGCTAAGTCTGCCGTATAGGTAGGTGATCCAAGTTGATCTGACACTGCATTTATCTGATCATTTGTTTCAGATAATCTAAGCATCGTCTTTATAAAATTATTACCATTTATACCAAAAACCCATGAAATTCTTACAATAAAATATTTAACCAATATTGATTTGACTGCCAGCTCTCCCTCTAACTTTGTCTGCCCATAAACTCCAAGGGGCCCCGTTGGATCGTCAACCTCGTAATACTCTTCACCTGTTCCTGGAAATACATAATCAGTGCTGATATAAATCATTTTTGCACTGATTTTTTTACAGGCATTTGCGATGTTCTTAGATCCCTCAGCGTTAACAGCATGGCATAATTCTGAATCATCTTCTGCTTTGTCAACCGCCGTGTACGCTGAGCAATGAATCACAGCATCAGGTTTATAATTAACAATAAAATTTTCTGTGGCCTTTAAATTGGTAATATCAAACTCTTCTATATCGACGCCCAGACAATCAATTCCTCGGTTTTTTAATTCTTTGACTACATCATAACCAAGTTGACCGTTTATACCAGTAACCAATATCTTCATCTCAAATGCCCTTTCGTAATTACAAAATGTTTCTCTTTTTTAGTCTTATGAAAAACATAAAAAATCTTTCCGGTATATATGGAGTAAAGATCTCAAAAATTGAGGTCAGGAAACTAAATTCTCGATATATCCAGATCAACTTGATGCTTTTAAACGAGCCCTGGAAATGTGCTTGTCTGGCTTTCATCCATTCGATTGCCTGTGAAATCGTTAGACTCAAATCATCTGATTCCACAAAACGCTCCGAAAGCCAGATGAATTTGTACAATGCCTCTTCGATCCTTATTTTCAGATAGCTTTCTTTGTCTTTAACGCCTGCCATCATTAAGGTTTGATTACTTGCGTGAATGCGGTAATTGAGCAAGCGATTATCTATGAAAATTAATTTTTTATCTACTGAGCAGTATAATGCCAGCCAGTGGTCATGCACCATATAAGGACAGAAAGGAATGGCATTCTTAGCCTCCTTAGTTTTCATCAGAATCGTGCAACCCGTAACGAAATTACTAAATAATAAAACCCTGCTTAGCCCTTCACCACTATAAAACTTGTGATGCCGCCTGACTTTAGTAATACTATCCGCAACCAGATTACCCACACCGTCAATAATATTCATGTCGGAAAAAGCCAGTACTCCATCAGTGTTTTCCAAAGCCTCTAATGATTTCTCTAATTTATTCTCATGCCAAACATCGTCTTGGTCACAGTATGCAATATACTTTCCTTCTGCAAGCATTGTCAGTTTTTCAAAGGTTTTTGTTGAGCCTAAATTTTCCTCATTTTGCATTATACGATAGGGTATGCTCTTTATACAGTCTTCAACACAGCTACTGATCTCTGTCATATCAACCTTTGAAGAGCAATCATCAATCACAATAAGTTCCAGCGGCCTGTACGTCTGTTTTTCCAACGAAGCAAGCTGCTCCTTAAGCCAGTCCATTCTTGGATTATACGTCGCCAATACGATAGAAATCAAGGGTCTGTCTTTTAAGGAGCTTCCCGTGCCTGTATTATCGGTTTCCGTACATTTTTTCATAGTAATTTGCGTACTCCCCGCTTATAATATTCTCCCACCACGGCTTATTTGCCAAATACCACCGGATCGTCTTCTTAATCCCATCATCAAACATGGTAGTGGGCTCCCATCCTAGCTCTCTCGTGATTTTTGTCGGATCGATGGCATAGCGCATGTCATGACCCTTGCGGTCCGTTATATAAGTGATTAATTCTTCACTTTTTCCAAGCTCCTTGAGAATTGTCTTTACTACCTCAAGATTGGTTCTTTCATTATGCCCACCTATATTATAAACCTCACCTACCGTACCTTTATGTATGATCGTATCAATTGCAGCGCAGTGATCTTCCACGTACAACCAGTCTCTCACATTTTCTCCCTTGCCATAAACCGGCAGTGGCTTATCGTTGAGGGCATTTGCAATAATCAACGGAATTAGTTTTTCCGGGAAGTGATACGGTCCGTAATTATTGGAGCATCGGGATATGGTTGCCGGCAGTCCATACGTCCTGTAATATGCTTGCACCAGCAAATCCGCAGCTGCCTTTGATGCGGAATATGGGCTTGAAGTATGAATTGGGGTTTCTTCCGTAAAAAATAAATCCGTTCTATCAAGAGGCAGATCGCCATATACTTCATCAGTCGATACCTGATGATACCTTTGAATTCCATATTTTCTGCATGCATCCAGCATGACCTGTGTTCCCAAGATATTCGTCTTAAGAAAAACCCCTGGGTCTTCAATTGATCGATCCACATGGCTTTCTGCCGCAAAATTTACAACTATATCCGGCTTTTCTGCTTCAAATATTTTAGATACTTCATCCCGTTCAGAAATATCAACCTTATAAAAAGAAAAATTTTCATGATCTGCTACAGGAGCAAGTGTCTCCATATTTCCCGCATAGGTTAAAGAGTCCAGACACACAAGCTTGTAATCAGGATGTGTTTTTAACATATAGTGAATAAAATTACCGCCAATAAAGCCGGCGCCTCCTGTAACAATAATTTTCATGATTCTATTCCTCTCTTACTTTATGATCATTATCTTTTGGGCCTTATGTCAGCTGTTAGCAAATCAATTTCTTTTGCTAAGTTCTTTACTAGTTAATAATTAATATCGCTGTCTTTCAAAAGCGGCGCATCAAGGTCCTTCGCTGACAATATTGGTCTATCAATCGGCCAGTCGATTCCAATTTCTGGGTCATTCCACGCAATACTGCGATCATGTTCCGGGCTGTAATATTGATCAGCTTTATATAAAAATTCAACCTCATCTGTCAACGTTAGAAAAGCATGTCCGAAACCTCTGGCGATCAGAAACTGTCTATGGTTCTCTCCGCTCAGCTCTACAGATACCCATTTTTTAAAATTAGGAGAATCTTTTCTTAGGTCCACCGCGATATCAAGCACGGTTCCTTTCGTACAGCGAACCAGCTTTGCCTGCGACCATGGATTATTTTGAAAATGGATACCCCGAAGGACTCCCTTTTCAGTCGAATAGGAATGATTATCTTGCAGAAAATCAAAATTCAAACCGGCAGCTTCCATCGTCCTCTTAGACCAGCTTTCTGTAAACCAGCCTCTGGCGTCACCAAACACCTTTGGTTCCAGAATAAAAACCCCCTCGAGTGCTGTATTAATTATATTCATAAATTTATATTCTCAATTCTTTCTTCTTTTTATTTTCCACTATTAGTTATTAGTTTCTAATATTGTATTTTTCCTTCGGCAACACGTTGTAAATGCTTTCCATATGCTGATTTCCCATATTTCATAGCACATGTTGTCAACTGATTTGCTGAAATCCAACCGTTTCGATAGGCGATTTCTTCCAATGCCGCAATCTTAATACCCTGTCTAGTTTCCATCACCTTTACAAACTCCGCCGCTTCCGTCAAAGAATCGACTGTGCCGGTATCAAGCCAAGCATAACCTCTTCCTAATGTAACGACATTGAGATCGCCTGATTCCAGATAAATTCTATTTAAATCGGTAATTTCAAGTTCTCCTCGTTTAGAGGGTTTGAGGGTCTTTGCATATTCGCACACTCTCTGATCATAAAAATAAAGTCCCGTCACTGCATAATTTGATTTTGGATTTGCAGGTTTTTCTTCGAGCGACACAGCCTTCCCGTTCTGATCAAACTCTACAATACCAAATCGATTGGGATCGTCAACATAATATCCGAAAACTGTTGCCCCTGTTTCTTTCGAAGCGGCCTCACGCAAATGGGGAGTCAATCCGTTTCCATAAAAAATATTATCACCTAGTACCATTGCGCATCGATCTCCACCGATAAAATCTTCTCCAAGCAAAAATGCCTGTGCTAGTCCATCAGGCGAAGGCTGTTCTTTATATTGCAAATTGATTCCAAAATCAGAGCCATCCCCCAACAGTTTCTTGAAGTTCGGAAGATCTTGCGGAGTGGAAATGATAAGAATATCCTGTATTCCTGCAAGCATTAGAACTGACAAAGGATAATAAACCATCGGTTTATCGTAGATCGGTAATAATTGCTTCGACGTGACCATAGTCAAGGGATAAAGCCTTGTCCCACTGCCCCCTGCTAGTACAATACCTTTCATTTTGCTCATGTGAATTCCCTCTCATTTGAAATTGTCAGTATTATTTCCTGTTCTATTTTACACTAACAGACTTTATTTTACAATGCTTAAATCCCAGTTACGCATGTCACATTACGGCACAAGTAAATAAGCTACTTTAAACTTCCATGACCTTACCATAAAATTCAATTTTTTCTTGTATGATATTACACCCTATATTATAATAATATAGTTAAAAATCTTTAAATTTTCAACCTTTATATATACTTACGAAAAATCAGGAGGAATACCAATGTCAAAAGGGATCAAAAATAAAAACGATAAAAAGAAAATAAATCCGGATACAAATGTAAAGCCAGTTGTTAAAGCCAAGGGAAACACCGTGAACGGCTTTTCGGATGGATATCTTTTTCGAATGAGCTATGCCCCAAAAATCGAGGAGGCGTCTAGCGTTTTTCAAATGTTGCCCGTTTTTTTCTTCACAGCAGTTATTGTCATGATCACTCGGCTGCATTCTTATGTCCGTCCTATGAATCAATTTTTCTGGAATAACGGAGAAAACAATCTAACAGATTTTTTCAGCTATTATAAAATGCTTGCAATTCTGGTCTGTGCTGCTGTCGCCCTGATATTTCTGCTATACAGGCTTTTTATACAGGCCTTCTATATCAAAAAAAGCTATGCCTATATCCCAATGATCCTCTATATGGTTCTCGTTCTTCTGTCCTATTTTTATTCAGACTACAAGCTCTTTGCTCTCTGGGGATGGAATGATCGTTTTGAAGGAACTTTGCCTTTACTCGGTTATATGATCCTTTTGTTTTTCGTGATCAATACGGTCAACTCCGAAAAAAACGTAAAATGGCTTGTCTACGTTTTAGCAGCAGTCAGTACACTCTTGGGGCTGCTGGGCTTAACGCAGGCACTCAATCATGATTTTTTCAGAACTACCATAGGAAAAAAGCTGATTACTCCAAGCTGGTTTTGGGATCAGTTAGACAGCCTGAACTTCACATTCCAGAATAAAGAAATCTACCAGACGGTTTATAATATCAATTATGTATCATTTTACCTGACTCTATTGCTGCCCTTGTTTGGCTTGCTATTCATCCATTCAGTAATGCGTGGCAAGAATGAGTCTCTTTACAAAAAACTCCTCTGGGGAGCATTATTCGCTTTGACCTTGTTCAATCTGATCGGGTCCGCTTCATCCAGCGGACTCATGGGAATGGCCTGTGTCGTTATCCTTGCGCTGATTGTGTTGAACAAAAACATTCTCGTCTGGAAAAAGCCGGTGATTATGCTCCTGCTGATAACGGTAGCGATCGGGGGTGTTAGTTATCAGAGATGGGCCTCAGAGCTATCAAATGCTGTTGATGGAGTTACGGGTGTTCAGACAGAAAATCAAATAAAGGAACACAAAGTCTATCATAAGCTTGACTATATGGAGACGATTAAGAATGATGTCAAAATCGGATATAACGGAGAAGCGCTTATATTTACAACCTATCCGGATGATCCTGCCTCTATTACAATTAAAGACTCCGAAGGAAACTTAATCGGATTGACAGCAGTAGAAGATAGTGAAAACACCTTTCGTATAGATGACGAACGCTATGACTGGATCACCATAAGCCCTGCCGTCGATGAAAATAAAAATCATTACATTTATATCAGAACAGATGAGCGCGACTGGCCATTTTTAATTTCTGAAGCTGGAATTAAGTACTTGAATGGAGTAAAAAAGCTTGTCGATTTGGTCAAGGTACCAGCCGTCGGATGGGAGAACAATCAATCCTTCGGTACAGGTCGGGGCTATATATGGTCGAGGACCATTCCGATGTTGAAGGATACAGTAATATTGGGTCACGGCGCAGATACCTATTGCATCGCATATCCTCACAACGACTATGTAGGGAAATATAATTCGGGATCGTTCACATCAATTATGAACATCGTGGTTGATAAGCCCCACAATATGTACTTGGGCTATATGATCGGAACAGGCATAATTTCTGTAGTTGCCTTACTGATACTTTGGGGTATTTACCTCGTTCAAAGTTTCATGATATATCGAAGAAGAAACTATTCAGATTTTCTGTCCTATGCTGGTGCGGGAATCTTTCTGGGAATCTTCGGATTTTTAGTGTCGGCACTGGTTAACGATAGCTCGGTTTCGGTTATGCCGATGTTTTATGGTTTGCTTGGCACTGGTATTGCGATCAATATCATATTGAAAGGTCATATTAACCATTAGATTTAAGAAAACAAAAAAAGGTGAAGCTTTTTATGGCTTCACCTTTTTTATTATGTTACAAACATATTCTATTTCTTCTTCAGTGAGATTTGTGGAGCAGGGCACATTCAAGATATGTTTTTCATATAAATCTGCTTTCTCTATCCGATAGGCCTGCATCGATTTATATGGTTTCTGCGTATGACAAAGCTTCCAGACAGGTCTGCATTGAATTCCTTCCGCAAGCATGAGGGCCATCAGCCGGTCCCGGTCAAGCCCGTACGTTTCCTTCTCAACATACAGGGAATAAAACCAGTGGTTGGCTCTAATACCGGGTCTGAAAGGCCAAAGAGAAACCCCAGGTACTGTTGCAAGACATTCGCTGTAGTGATTATAGTTTCTAACCTTTTTCTCAATAAATTCTTCTAGCTGGCCGATCTGGCTCACACCAAGCGCAGCTTGCGTATTGAGCATCCGATAATTATAGCCGATCTCGTTATGCTCAAAATATAAGGAATCGTTTTTCCCGGTAATGCTCAGATATCTTATATGCTCAAGCGAGTTCCTATCTCTTGCCACTACCATACCGCCGCCGCCTGTCGTAATGATCTTATTGGCATTGAACGAATAAACTCCAATATCGCCTATCGTACCGGTAAATTGACCTTTATATTCCCCTTCTTTAAAAAAGGACCCCAAGGACTCTGTGGCATCCTCCAAAACTTTCAATCCATAAATCTGCGCCAATTTCATAATACAGGCCATATCACAAGTATTTCCGAAGACATGGACTGCAACAATCGCTTTTACTTTTCTTCCTGTTGTACGATTAATTAACTGACCTTCAGGCTCTTTCCTTGTGCATTCTTCTGCCAAGAATTGTTCCAGCTTGTCTGTATCCAGGCACATCGTGTCATCACAATCCATAAAAACAGGCACAGCGCCAAGATAGGCCACGGGATTCACCGCTGCAATAAAAGTAAGCGTGGGAACCAACACTTCATCTCCTGGTTCCACGCCAAGCTCTTTCAACGCCAAATGTAACCCTGCGGTACCACTCTGCGTCGATACGGCAGCTTCAACTCCCACATAGGCTGCGAGCTTCTGTTCAAATTCACCAATGAACCGTCCTCCAGTGGAAACCCATCCGGTTTCAATACATTCCCGTAAATTTTCAACAATATCAATGCTCAGATTTGGAATACTGAGTTGTATTTCTCTCTTCATATTTTTTCTCCGATTGCTAACGATTTTTTATAGTTTTTGCGGGCACTCCGACGGCTGTAACGTGATCCTCTATATTGCGTATCACAACAGCTCCTGCACCGACCATCACATGACTCCCTATAGTGATTCCCTGAATAATTCGAGTGCCTGTGCCGAGCATTGTGCATTCGCCCACGACTACGTTTCCCGCAGTAACCACGCCGGATGCGATATGAACAAAATCACCGATTTGGTTATCATGTTCAACGACAGCTCCTGTGTTTATCAATGTTTGCTTGCCGATGAAAGAGTCCGCGTTAATAATCGCGCCAGGCATAACAACTGAGCCAGATCCAACGGTTACACCGCTTCCGATGATCGCACTGGGATGGATTGGCGTATAATACTGCAAGCACGGATTTTCTTCGTAGATCCTTCTTCTAATATGGTTATTGCCTACACCGTTGATAAAGTATACTTCCTTGTCTTGCTGGAGCTCGGGAATCATATCAATTGTCCCAAGAACAGGGAAGTCCTTTAATGATTTTTTAGCTTTGTCATCATCAAGGATACCAGTTATTTGCAGCTCCTCTCCCAATTTGATCCTGCTGTGCAGAATATCTATGATCACTTTGCTGTTTCCACCAGCGCCGATAATAATAATTTTTTTCATCGCATTGTATCCTTATCATTTCCCATAAACTCTTCCACCGTAGCTTCACCCTTTGCGTTGATGCCCTCTCTTCGGAAAACCTTTATCAGGGTAAGCCACAATATTTTCATGTCTAAGAATAGATTCCAGTGATCAACATACCAAACATCCAGTTCAAATTTTTCCTTCCAGCTAATAGCATTTCTGCCGTTGATTTGTGCCCAGCCGGTAAGCCCCGGACGTACCTCATGTCTTCTTGCCTGCGTTTGATTATATCTTTGAAGATATTGAACCAGGAGAGGCCTCGGGCCAACAAAGCTCATATCGCCTTTTAGTATGTTAAATAATTCAGGTAGTTCATCCAAGCTGGTGCTTCTGAGTAATTTGCCAAAACTGGTAAGTCTCACCGAATCGGGCATATAATTTCCGTGTTCATCCCTTTGGTCCGTCATCGTGCGAAATTTGTACATTACAAAGATCTTGCCGTTGAATCCTGGACGTTCCTGCCTGAACAATGCAGGAGAACCGAGCTTCAGGGTAACCAAAACCCATACCAAAATAAGAATCGGTGACAAGAGTACGATCATTATGAAAGACAAGACCAGATCAAAGAAACGCTTCATCAACCATTTCATTTTTTTATCTCCTCCAGCGAAGAACGTATACTGCCTATGTATTGATTTATAACGTTCTTTCTATCAAACTCCTTGATCATTTTTTCACGTCCAGCCTGACCCATTTGATATCGTTCATTCTCTGATAATGCAATAAATTTCTTCATTGCGGCAATCAGGCCTTCTGTACTGGCCGGGCTGCACAGGAATCCTGTCACGCCATTATCTACCGCTTCTTTGCATCCTGGGATATCGGAGGTGATGAGAGGCAAGCCCATCGCTGCACCCTCCAGAAGTACATTGGACATTCCTTCATGATACGAGGGAAGTACAATACAATCTGCATTATTCATTTCAATTCGGGTGTCATGCGACAAACCCAAAAACTCAATGATATTTTGGCTGGTTAGTTCCTCAATGCGATGCGAATATAACTCTTCATCATAAAACCCAACCACCTGAAACCTGCTTGACGGTTCAAGTTGCTTCAGGTATTTCGCCGCTTCGAAGAATTCCTCAACGCCTTTTTCTTTCATAATCCTGCCGATAAAAAGAAACGTAATTTCTTTTTCTGCAGGCACTTTACTTACTGGTGCATACTCCTTTGTATTAACTCCCGCACCGGGAACCACAATATAGCGATCCGGATTTCCAATATGATATTCTTGAAAATATTCTTTATTGCCCTTATTTTCGAAGAAAATACCAGATGAGTCAGACACTGAGAATCGATAAAGACATCTTAATATCCGGGATAGCATATTATTACGCTGCAATGCACTGCCCAGACCCGTTATATTGTTTAAATACGGTATATGTTGCATTCTTGCTGCAATGCTGGCATAAATATTTGGTTTAATGGTATGGGAAAGAATTATATCCGGTTTGACTGTCTTCATCAACCGCATAAATTGGAATAACAAAACAAGGTCCTTTACCGGATTGATTCCTCTGCGATCAATAGAAATCTCATGATATACCGCACCCTTTTCTGTCAACTTTTGCAGTTTATCATATTGAGGAACAGCAAAATGGACCTCATATCCGCACTTCAACAGTTCAAATACAAGCTCCTTTTTGAAATTATAAAAACCAAGCCCATTATTGCTGATCAGAAGAATCCTTTTTTCCATAATAAATCGTCCTTACTTGGTTGCATAGATTTGGAGCAATTTTGCCTTAACTTTCGATTTATCTATTATGTTATTCCAGATATAGTTCTCCGGCTTAAAATGAGAGAAATAATCATAATTATCTATTTTTTTGAAGTCAAAACAAATATTATTATAATCTATTTTATAAAATGAACATAGGGTTTCTTTTTCAAATTCATTTACCCATTTATAATCAATCGTAATTATTTTCAAACCTAAAGCCAAATATTCAAGCAGTTTGGTGGAAGTTTGCAAATAATAAGGATATCGGTTTGGGATATAGTTTATACCGTATAAGCCCTTTGATGCAATTTCAGGAACTTCATAGTAAGGAACCTTTCCAGTAAAGATGACATCCTTATTTGCTTTGTATTTGGTGTATATCTCATCGTCGACATTACCGATCAGACAGATTTGTCTGCGACCCTGGCTAAAAAACTTCTCTAATAAGGTATCAATTTCTCTGCTCCTGCTGACAGGTCCGACATACACGAATTCGTACTCTTTTTTCACGTTCTCGTGTTCTAGAAACTGCTCATCAATTCCCATGTCCCGCATGCAAAAATCAACTTTATCTCTGAAGGGATACCCTTCTTTCACCGCATCGTTAAGGAAGATTCTTAAATTAGGCTTCGGGTTCATGTACGCTTTGTAAATATTTTTGTATCGGGGAAGCTTGCCCGTAGATAAAGACGCATATTCATGAACAATGATTTTATCATTCCTCTTGGTCCCTCCTATTCCTTTAAATTCCCAAATGACATCGAACTCTTCGATATCGTATCCTGAAGACAAGGTGGCAGAATCATATGCTCGAAACTCATCCGTTTGATTAAAGTATCGAATATATGCTGCTATTTCAGGCAGAAATGCTTTCTCACTTCTTACAAACAGTATCTTTATCACACCGCTTCCCCATTTCTTATTCTATGATTACAACTGTTACCCGATCAATAAATGCTGGTTTTTCTGGAAAGGATATATCTGATTCCGTACATAGTAAAAACCGAAAGAAGAAATTTGTATTGTCTGTTTCTCCTGATATATGCAATCCAACGTTTTCCAATGATATCCTTCAGAACCCTGTCATCGAAATAGCGACTTTTAACATTTGCTTCAAGTACCCGTTTCAGATGTTTAATCAGCGCACCGACATCCTTTCCTTCCAGCCTGCCAGAGTCAAAGTAGTACTGCAATGTTCTATCGTCAACGCTCGCTTCCATACCACACCTTCGAAGCATAATATCATATGCCTTCAGATAGGTTTCCCTCTTTAATGTCTCCTTTTTATTCAACATCGCCGTAAGGTTATTACCAGTTACTCTATACTTTAATATGACTTCAGGCAAGACAGACAATTTGCAATGGCCTAGAGCAGAAACCCACATGATATAATCTTCCGCAATGTAATTCTGATATCTTAAATGATGTTTATTTAAAAGCTCTGCTCTCATAATTACAGTAGGATGTGCAATGGCCGTATCAAACAGAAGCGAACATTTTACTTCCTCCGGATTTCTGAGTGGTAATGAGCTTCTTTCAATATAAGCGCCGAAAGTTTCAGTTAATCCTGCACAAATGCCGATATCGGCATGTGCCTCCATAAAACATACTTGTTTTTCAATTCTCTCGGGGTAGCTGATATCATCTGAATCCATTCTTACGATATATTTGCCTCTGCTGTTTTCAATTCCCCTGTTCAAGGAGTAAACAATGCCCTGATTCTGGTCGTTATTTAGTAGTTTGATCCGTTTATCTTGATACACGCTAATAATATCCCTGCTCTTGTCAGTTGAGCCGTCATTAATAATAATTAATTCAAAATTGCTATAGGATTGAAGCAAAATGCTGTCAATTGCTTCGTTGAGATATTGCTCAGCATTGTAAACCGGCATAACAACCGACACAAATGGTAATGAATTCATAAAAATCAAACATCCCCTATTACAGTTTCAACCAGCTATCAGGCAGGATCATTTCACTATGGTAACCTGATTTTCTAACAAACCAATTTCGAGGGCCGATCACAATTTTTTCAGGATATCGGTTAAGCCAAGCGCCCCACCAGCTGAAAGAACTATTGGCAATAATATTATGTTTACAGCATGACATGAGCTGCATGTCCCTATAGCTGTCAGCACCTCTATTGTTGTCAACAACGACCGGTTCTGCATCCAAATCAAGATTTTTCTTGCACCACTCAATATCATCGGTGAACAAATATATTTTTATATTGTTTCCCGAAAGCTCCTTGACCTTTTTTATGGCGGCTTGGTAATACGCTGTCTCCCCGAGGTTTTCATACAGTTTAGCAGCAGTGGGGGTCAAATAGGAAGTTCTGCGTACATGCAAAGATACAGAATCGCAACACCTCATATCATCGCAGAGCTGCTTATTTCGATCTTCCATAACGGGGAAAGTGAAGCATTCTCTTATTTTATCCTCATAATATTTAAAATACTTTTCACTTTGCCAATATCCGAACAAATACTTGTCTTTGTGTTCAGGTCTCAGCAAATTTTCGATAAATTTACTTTTCGATTCTTTTCGCTTATGATGATTGAAACTTGGATGCCCTATATTGAATTTGTCCAATATCCTATCGCATAAGTCACCAGGACTGCCAGTGCGGTTCAATTCATCTTGTGTACATTCATTTACTCTGATGTGAAAAAGCGTTTCCAAATCATAGGTTACAGGATTATTTTTTATTCTGTACCAGGACAAGTCTGCTTTTACAGTATACCCTTCTTCTTCTGCGGTTTTATATAAGGCATATTGAAACATTTGGTTCCCCAAGCCTCCGCCAAACCAAATTATCATCTTTAATCTCCTTCTTACTATTTCAAAAATGGTTATCCACTTTACTAATGCAAGCCTAATTATATTCAGATGTATTTCTTAATCTATTTATATGATATATCGAATGTGTTAAAAACTCACAGTAAACATTAGAATGCACTATCTTTCTAAAGAACTTATTCAAATAAAGTCTGTTTCGATCGATCGTTTGAATATTGTTTTCCAGCGTTATCATGTGATAGTTTTTCCCCAGCCAATCACAAACTTCCTGATCGGGCAAACTGTCAAATATAAGTTTTGCAAAACGTAAGGTATTAAGTTTGCGATTAATATATGTTTCTTTATGGTAAGTCTCTATGTAATTACCGTATGCTTCAAATTCACTAAACCCTGAATTTGGCAAGTCACTGAGATCAATTGCCCTTAAAATTTTTTCGAACCAAAGGCCAGAATTATTTTCGTTTTCTTCGATTTTTTCAATCAATTCTCTCATATATCCTCGATGAAAAATCATATGCTCCGCAATATAGGAACCTTTTATCTTCTTTTCTATATCTAATACTCTTTTAATGGTTATAAAATAGGGCTTGTGATATTCCGTCTTAATTGTAAAAAATGGTTTTTCTCTAATATCAAATAGTTTGATCTCCTGTAGCGGCACTGTATCAGCATCCCAGGCTAAATAGTATTCCGTTTCAGATATGAATGAGTATCCCATTTTTAAAAACTGTTGCAAATACCACCCAGAACGATTAGGGCTAGAGCCTCTGCTTTTTAATACATTTCTAACTGCGTCCAGAGTTAGTCCCGGTACGATCTCATTTTCATCAAAAAATATAATACCCTTTAAACTTTCAACTTTACTTTTTATTTCTTTATTAGACAGGATGATAATGCAATCTGGCTGTAAATATTTCCGAATATAAGGGATATTATCAATTGCAGTATAGATATCGTCCTTTGCAATCGGCATAATTAAATCATATTTCATATTGCTCCCGCTCCGTTTCCTCAGTAAACCATTTATATGTTGTTCTTATCCCGTCCTTTATGCTGATCTTGCTGCTCCACCCTAGCCGGCTCAACTTTTGCAAATCTATCAGCTTTCTAGGTGTGCCGTCAGGTTTAGTGTGATCAAATTTTAATTCACCAGTAAATCCAATGATCTCCTTAATCAATAGTGCCAGATCTTTAATAGAAATTTCTTCACCAGACCCAATATTTACATGTTCCAATCCGTCATAATGCTCCATTAAAAAAACGCAGGCATCCGCCATATCGTCTACATAAAGAAATTCTCGCAACGGCGTACCTGTTCCCCATATTTCCACATGATGTGCTCCGGATACTTTCGCCTCGTGAATCTTTCTGATCAAAGCCGGTAGTACATGGGAGCTGTCAAGATTAAAGTTGTCGTTAGGTCCATACAGGTTGGTCGGCATGCAGCTTATAAAATTTGCACCATACTGCGTTTTATAATACTGGCACATCTTCAGTCCCGAGATCTTTGCAATAGCATACGCCTCATTCGTGGGCTCCAAGTGCCCGGAGAGAAGTTCTTCTTCCTTAATTGGCTGGGGCGACATTTTAGGATAAATACAGGAGCTCCCTAAAAAAAGAAGCTTTTTTGTGCCGCTGAGATAAGCGTTGTGAATCACATTATTCTGAATCATGGAGTTCATGTAAAAGAACTCCGCAGGAGCACTATGATTCGCCTGTATTCCTCCAACCTTTGCCGCTGCCAGAAAAACATACTCCGGTTTTTCAACCTTAAAAAATTGTTCTACCTGATCCTGACGAGTTAGATCAAGCTCCCTGTGACTACGCTCTATAATGTTGATATATCCTCTTTGTTCAAGATTTCGGACAATCGCCGAACCTACTAAGCCACGATGTCCCGCAACAAAGATTCTCGAATTCTTATCCATTATAACTCACCAATATCAATCAAAGGCCTTCCTGATCGATTCTTCCTTTCCGACATACTTCATATCCGTTTCCACCATTTCCTTTACCAAGTCCGGGAAAGATGTTTTTGTTGGATTCCAGCCTAGTTTTTCTCTTGCTTTTGTCGGATCACCGAGCAGTTGTTCCACTTCTGCGGGTCTGAAGTATCTGGGGTCCACCTCGACTAAAAGCCGGCCTGTTTTCAAGTCGTACCCTTTTTCATCGATGCCCTCTCTCTGCCAATTAAGCTCGATACCGGCCTCTCGAAAGGCCAGTGTACAAAATTCTCTAACGGAATGCATTTCACCGGTCGCAATAACAAAATCATCCGGTATTTCATGCTGAAGAATCAGCCACATGCACTCAACATAATCTTTTGCATGGCCCCAGTCACGCAGAGCATTTAAGTTGCCCAGATATAATTTCTTCTGCTTATTCTGAGCAATTCTCGCAGCAGCAAGTGTGATTTTCCTCGTAACAAAGGTTTCCCCTCTTCTTGGAGATTCGTGGTTAAACAGGATACCGTTTGACGCAAACATTCCATAAGCTTCCCTGTAGTTTTTCGTTATCCAGTAACCATATAGCTTCGCAACTCCGTACGGACTCATTGGATAAAGCGGTGTGCACTCGTTCTGTGGGACTTCTTGCACCTTACCAAACAATTCTGATGTTGACGCCTGATAAATCCTTGTTTTATTGTTTAATCCAAGAAGTCTGACAGCTTCCAAAATTCTGAGAGTACCGATTCCGTCTGCATTTGCGGTATATTCAGGTGTTTCAAAGGAAACCTTTACATGGGACTGAGCTGCTAGATTATAGATTTCATCCGGCTGTATCTTTTGTATCAGTGCGATTAAATTTGTCGAGTCCGTCATATCTCCGTAATGCAGCTTTAGTTTTCTTTCCCGGTGCATATCTTCGATCAATTCATCAATATAAAGGTGCTCAATCCTCCCCGTATTAAATGAAGAGCTTCTCCGAATAACTCCATGAACCTCATAGTCTTTATTCAGAAGAA
This sequence comes from Anaerovoracaceae bacterium, assembly GCA_963676445.1. Taxonomy (GTDB): domain Bacteria; phylum Bacillota; class Clostridia; order Peptostreptococcales; family Anaerovoracaceae; genus Anoxybacterium. The sequence continues at coordinate 3,042,344 of OY781100.1, read as the reverse complement.
ATTCTGCAAGGTATGAACCGTCTTGTCCGGTTATACCTGTTATCAGTGCAACTTTTTTCATAATTTTCCGCCTACCATTCCATTTCTATTCTGACAATATCGTCTTCGGTCATCTTGGTTCCGATCTGCACCTCTATGATTTCCATCTCTGTTTCAGCTTTGATGCCGTGTTTCATGTTCTCCGATATCTTGACAACATCTCCGACGCCCACCCTGCTTTTGATCCCGTCTAGATATAAAATACCCTCGCCGGATATGATCGTCCAGATTTCTTTCCTGCATTCATGATATTGGTAGCTGATCTGCTTCCCCGGTTCCAAGATCAGTTTCTTCGTCAAAGAGTTCTGGTTTCCTTCAATGATCCTGTATTTTCCCCAGCGTTTGCGTTCATACATTGGCCGGTTTTCTATCGTCATAATGGCATCCTTCAGCCTGAATGTCTGATCCTTTTTGGCCACTAGAATCCCATCGCTGCTGGTGACAACCACCGAATCCTCAATGCCCATGACCACAACAGGCATATCAATATCATTAATTACATGGGTGTTGCAGCAGATACCCTCCAAGATTACGTTTCCTTCCGCTGTATTTTTCATTTCAGAGGTGATGGTCTGCCATGTCCCCAGATCCATCCATTTGTCCTCATATTTGATGGCTTTGATATTCTTTGCTTTTTCTACCACTTCATAGTCAAAGCTTGTCTTTTCTAATGTTTTGAACGACTCCTTCATTGATTCATATTGGAACTGATCGATATAATATTTTTCCCGGAGGATATCGAGCACATACCCAAGCTTCAGTCCAAAGACACCGCAGTTCCAGAGTGCACCCTGATTGATCAGCGTTTGAGCCTCCTCTTCTGAAGGTTTTTCTTTAAAGTATTTCACATCATATGCATTATCTGTTTTTTGCCCCGGAATCAGATATCCGTACTTTTCCGTTGGAAAGGTCGGAACGGCTCCAAGCAGGACCAAGTCCGTTTCTGCTTCCTTAAGAACTGTTTCTGCTTCCTGTATTTTCTTGAAATATGCAAGGTCAACATATGGGTCCACCGGTAGTACCGCAATAACATCTTCTCTGTTTATACTCTTTTCACTGAACAAATAAGTGCAGGCCAGAGCGATCGCCGGGAAGGTATCTCTTCTTTCCGGTTCTATTACAACGTTTACGTCTTCACCAAGTTGCAAGGAGATCATATCCAGCTGAGAAGCTCCGGCTGCAATGGTTATGGAGTCCCAGCCTCCTACCTCTTTAATCTGACGGTATACTCTCTGCACCATTGATTCAGCTTGTCCGTTTTCATCTTTTAATAATTTCAAAAATTGTTTCGACCTGACGTCGTTGGATAAAGGCCAGAGCCGTTTTCCCGATCCGCCTGACAACAGTATTAAATGCATAATTAAATTCTCCTGATGATACACCAATAATCTATCTATTTCGTTGAAATAATGATCGCAATAATTCCAACTCCGGTATCTTTAATATCTTTAATAAAATCAGATAAAGAACCCCTGCCGCAATTACGGAGAGGCCAAGCTGAGCAGTTCTCATTACTATTATATGGGAAATCGGCATAATTGCACAAGTATAAATGACATAAGATCCTCCTACCGCCGTTACGGAAGCAAAAACAATCTTGATTAATTTGACTCTGGAGTCAAGTAGTCTCACTTGAGCATACTTCTTTTGAATGCCCCTCCATAACAGAAACATATTGCAGGCCGCCGCTATGCTGGTGGCCAGCGCAAGACCGCTATGCGCCATCGGTTTAACAAGAAGCAGCGATAAAGTAATATTAATCACTACACTAATACCGGAAAAAATCATGGGTGTTTTCATTTCACTCATTGAATAATAAGCCTTCGTCAGCAAGTCGATGATTGACATGAAGAGCAGACCAGCTGCATAGAAAAAAAATGCAGAGCTTGTCATAGAAGTGGCTGTAGCATCAAAAGCTCCCCTCTCATATACAATCTGTACAATTTGTCCGCTGTACGCCATTGCTCCTAGTGAGCAGGGTAATGCAATCATGATTATGATAATAAGTCCTGAGCTGAGTATGTTGTTAAATCTGTCATACTGCTTCAAGGATATGGTTTGCGTCAGCTTTGGATAAATCACAGTTGAAAGAATGGTAAAGGTCATTCCAATAATCAGTCCGTTTAGCAAAACAGCATAATTCAATGCTGAAATACTACCCTCAACCAATCTGGATGCCAGTGTTTTGTCAACAAACTGATTGATTGCAGATGCATAGCTTCCGATAAAAACCGGCAGTGCCATGACTATTATTTCTTTAACAGATGTATCGAACTTTAGAACTGGAGTATATTCAATCTTTTTCCTCCTTGCAATCACTGCAATTGCGAAAAAACGAAACGCATAACCGGCTAGCATACCAAATGCAAGGTAATAGTAGCTGGTATACGCACTTATAATAATTGCTATGATCGTACAGATACTGACAAAATATCCGCCGATAATCTGTGGCAGAAAGACCGCCTTATATTGTAAATAGGACTCCAGTATTCCTGCGGTAGAGGAAAATATAATGTACGAAAATAAAACTTTGACATAAAAGCTGGCAAGTTCTGCGGTTTCTCCGGAAAATCCGCTAGCCAGAACCGCAATAATCTGATCGGAAAAGATGATGCCTAAAACAGAGATTACAGCGGAAACGGCAAGCAGCAAATTAATGACGCTGCTTGTGAATCTATCTCCTGCCTGCTTCCCGGTATTTTCATTGATCTTGGAATACACCGGCATATACGCTACGGAAATGGCAGTAATTACGCCTCCGAATAGCACCGTAAGAATTGTAAATGTCATGGCATAAGCGTCTGTAATATAGCTGGCGCCGAAAAAGTTGGCCATTACCATTTCTCTGACAAAACCAAAAAATTTCGAAACCAGTGTAAGTGCAGCCATAAGTGCTGCGGTCTGAGCTGCAGTTCTAATCCCGTTTTTCAATTAAATACACTCCCGTTGAAGATTTCTCTTTCATCAATATGTAATTATATCAGCATAAAACAACAATGCATAGGGCTTTCTGCGGTTTACGAATAGTTTACCAAGTTATTAGGATTTTTTCTCACTTTTATGCTATAATAATTGGTAATTTAAACAGTTCGAAAGGGAATTCACTATGGCGAAAAAATATACATCAAGTAAAGCTGGTCAGTCAAGCAAGCAAAATCGTGAAAATAAAGTCTATCAAAATATTGAATCCAAACAATTTGATTCATCTCCCTCCCCCTTACAAGGCTGGTTACGGGTCATTATCTCAATTGCCTTTATTTTTACATTAACATTAGCAGGCAGTATGGACAATTCGATCGAAAAGTGGACCGGCCTTTTTTCAACGGTGATCGCGCTAACCTTGCTTATCACCGTAAGGAAAAACTCATCCGGCAAAGCATACCGCACGCCTTTGTTTATCGCCTTTATCGCATATATCATTTGGGGTGGCATCTCTACTTTTTATGCGGCATCCGGTAAATTCGCAATCTTTGAATTTTCCAAGCTGCTTTTCGCTTTTTGCGTTTATCTTATGGTGTTGTTTTTCACCGGCTCTGAAGAATCCGGTTTTAAGAAAATATCCTATATGCTAGCGTCAGCAGGCGGTTTTTTCGGTCTCATATCCATTGATGCCGCGTCGTCTGGCTTTCTTACAAATATATTTAAATCCTTCATAGGTCTCTTTACGGATATATATGCGAACAGAGGGGGGTTCGAAGAGGGTATTCGTATCACCGGTATCTTTGGCAACCCAAATATCTATGCCGGTTTTATGGCGCTTGCCGTGTTCTTTTCTTTATATTTGACCATAAACGCTTCAAATAAGAAGCATGCCTTTTTCTCAACTGTTTTACTGGCAGTCAATGCGTTATCCTATCTGCTTGCTTTTAGCTTAGGATCGCTTTTTATGTTCCTGATCGCCTGCCTCATCATGATTGGCATTTCCAATAAGGGCATGCGAATTGGACTTTTCCTCCTCATGGTGGAAACTGCTTTTCTTGCTTTGCTCTTCGCCTTTATTTCTATGGCGGGGCTGGGAAAGTCCGGTGCAGTTGCTTTTGTTCCGTTAGTAGGGGTGATTTTAAACGCGTTTTTGCTGTACGTTGTAGACAAAACTCTTCGTCCCCGCCTTTTAGCAAAGCTCGAGCAAAATATAAAGCTGCCGTTGAGAATTGTGGCAGGGAGCATTGTGATCATTGCAGTTTATATGATCGCTGCTTTTAATGTGTCCGGAGCATTATCCCTCGACGAAAATGAAAGCGTAATGAGAGCAATTTATGTTTCTGGAGGAGACTATAATCTTACGATTGAAAGCTCAAGTCCAATAAAGCTTAATATTGAAAGTCAGAATGAAAATGATCTGATCAGACACACCTCCTCAAGGCTCTTTACAGGTACAAGCCAACAGGATATTACCTTTACTGTTCCTGATGATTCGAAAATCGTCATGATTAGCTTTACAGGAGCAGAAGGAGACGCGAAACTTACTTCTGCCCAGTACTCCGGCGCGTCTCAAGGCGACATTCATATGAATTATCCTTTGCTGCCGAATATCATAGCAAATCGACTTCAAAATATATTTGCCAATGAGAACGCGGTTCAGCGCGGTATCTTTTTTGAAGATGGTTTGAAGCTGTTTTCGAAATCACCAATTATAGGAAGAGGCCTCGGAGGCTATGAGAACGGCATATACGGAGTTCAAGATTTTTATTATGAAACAAAATATGCACACAACCACTACATCCAGGCACTAAGTGATCTTGGTATCGTAGGTCTGGTCCTGTTCCTGTGTATTTTAATCTTTTCTGTAGTATCAGTTGTAAGCGCAAGAAAACATAAACGTTCACTTTTCGCGGTTCCTGTTCTAGCTGCCTGTGTATTCCAAAGCTTTGGTCAGGCTATAACAGACGCTACATGGTCCACAGGTGTATTTCTGGGGTTCGCGGCAGCAATCCTTGCTCTGATTACGATTTACTGTTCCAGGTCAATCACGATTCAATCGGAGCCCCTTGGAAACTGGCTGCCTCTTCTTGAAAAAGGTATCCTGCTGATATTTACCGGCGCCTTTGTAGTTCTCCTTTCCGGGAATCTATATGCCCAAGCTCATGCGAGATCAGGTGTTGAAAGCTTTGATGATATCGAAAGGTTAATTCTGCTCGATCGATTTGAATACAATGACTATAAAATTTCTTACATTATCAATGCGCCAAAGTCTGAAGACAGTGAAGTTCTTTCCCAGGCAGACCGTTACGCCGCACAGCTTATTAATGTTCCCTCAAACAGTATTGCACCTTATATTATGGCCTATGATTTTGAGACCTATAAAGATGTGGATGCATTTTATGCTGCTATGAAGGGGATTGAATATGCGAAATCCTCTCCATATATGTGGTCAAAGATCTTCTCTATTTGTGAAAAATATATTGATCCTGTCGGCCCTTATACAGACAATGCCGCAGATCGTCTAAAGACCCCGAAATACTATGTCGAAAGCGTGTTGGAATTGTATGATGCTTTGATCGAAAGAAATTCTAATTCACTTGACAAGATAACACTTAACCCTTATAATAACATTTTTGTTGGCAAGCTTCTGGAAATTAAAGCTACGAATCAATACAGCATTGATTGGGTATTCACAGCGATTATGTCATATGCCTTTGACAGTGAGTGTGCTGTCGATACAGACCTAAACGGCATACCGGACAGTATCTCCGTCAAATCCGGCAACATCAGCCGTAATCAGGGCGGGCTGTTATCTGTTTCCAAAGGAACGGTGCTGGACTTAAGCTTATATCACAAATTACACGGAAGTTATACCTTCAAGGTGAAAACAGATACGCCACCTCAGGGCATTAAAATAACCTTGAACGGAGAGGATCTTGAGACTGCTTATAATGAAGACGAAGCATATGCTGTCATCGATCTTACCGATAACAGCGAAAGAAATTTAAGTAATTTTACGATGACTTTCCCGCAAGCTACTGTCATTGACGAAATCACCTATATTACAGAACTCAACTTCTAATTATACGCAAAAGCCTATTGAAAGCATTTAGCTCAGAATTAAAAATAATCCGACAAATCCGCTACTGATCATATGCTAATGAAAGGGGTAATTTAACATGATGATGAAACGGTTAAAACGAACGCTTACTGCTATTTTGATTGCGGCCTTGGCTCTTACCTATCAACCGATAACAGCTTTTGCCAAAGTTTACGACGATGATGCCGACGACATCACCTGTTCGATCGACTCAGATGAAACACTGGATTTTGACGATATCGAAGATGATTTTTTAGACGTCTGCGACGACTTGACCGATGAAGATCTTGATTATGTGAAATTCAGGCTGCCGGACGAAGATGAGGGTATCCTGTACTACGATTACGATGATGACGATGATGATGACAACACGGAAGTGAGATCTTCAAGAAAATATTATAACGATAAATCGCCTTATATAAAAAGAGTAACCTTTGTGCCAGATGAAGATTACTCCGGAACTGTTACTATAAAATATAAAGGTTATAACGATGATGATGATTCCTACTCAGGGGAAATCAAAATTGATGTGGATGGTGGTCGTAAATCATCATCAGACACAATCAAATATTCGCTTGATTATGACGAGGATTATATTGAATTTGATGAGGATGATTTTTTTAAAGCCTGTAAAAAGATTCAGCACGAAGACCTGGATTATGTAAAATTTACAGATTTGCCGGACGATGATGACGGAATTCTATACTATGATTACGATGATGATTACGATGATAACACGGAAGTGAGGTCTTCCCGAAAGTATTACTACGACCGTTCATCCTATCTTCGTAAAGTCTCCTTTATACCTGATGATGATTTTTCCGGCACCCTTACATTTAAATACACCGGCTATGATGAGGAAGGAGACCGTTATACTGGTAAAATTAGAATAACGGTTGGCGACCGCGATGAGAAAAAAGACGATCGTGAGATTGCCTATAAAGCGAAGGGCCGTCGTGACGTTGTGAACTTCGATGAAGACGACTTTTCTGATCTTTGTGACGATTTAAACGATGAAGATCTTGATTATGTCAAATTCTCTATTCCGTCTGCCAAAAACGGCATTTTATATTATAATTACAATGAGGGACAATATTCTTCTGTCGTTACTTCATCCAGAAAATATTATATTGAATCATCGCCGTATTTGGGAGATGTTACTTTTGTCCCTGACGATCGATTTTCCGGTACCTGTATCATTGACTTCAAAGGTTGGGATGTTGATGGAAAGAAGTTCTCCGGAGAAGTCAAAATTACAGTCGGCAGCGGCAGTATTAATGCGAAAACAATTACATACACAGGGAAACCGGGTGCCGGAACGATTATGAAAGATGCTGACTTTAATCAGGTCTGCCGCGATCTCATGGGCAATCAGCTCAACTATATCTATTTTACCTTGCCTTCCTCATCATCGGGTACTTTATACTACGGATACACCCAGAGCGGCAATTACTCATCAAAGGTTCGGGCCAATACCAAGTATTATTATGGCGGTTCGCCGTACATTCTAAATATCTCCTTTGTTCCTGAACGCTCCGGAACCGTTTCGATAGCCTATACAGGATATGACGTCGAAGGCCTATCCTTTACCGGCACAGTTCAAATTAACTCTACCGGAACATCAGGTGGATCGACAGGCGGATCAACGCCCATTGATACATCCAAGCTCATTTCATCAAAGTATTTTAGTGATGTAGATATCTCTTATTCATGGGCAGTACCCTACATTGACAGCCTTTACGAATCTAACATTATGTCCGGCGCCACAGTCGGAACAAGCAAGCGATACAATCCTGCTTCTTATGTGACAAGAGGAGAATTTATGCTGATCCTCTATCGTGCTTTAAATTTGAAAACAAGTTCGTCAACAGGCGGCTTTATCGACGTGCCGGCAGGAAGTTACTATTATGATGCTGTTATGACGGCACAGGCACTTGGGATTGCACAGGGTTCATACAATCAGTTCCATCCCAATGAGAAGATAACCAGAGAAGATGCCATGGTTTTCGTTCAGAGGGCAGTCAATATTACCGGTTCTACCCTGCCGGCAGGAGATGTTTCTGGTCTTACATCCTTTAGAGACTACAGCTCCATATCAGATTATTCAAAAAGTGCTGTAGCCGCATTAGTGAAAGCAGGAATCATCACCGGGAGTGATGATAATAAAATTTATCCGCAAGGCAATCTCACCCGCGCTCAGATTGCCGCCATCGTCTATCGGGTGATCAACGAGTAGGAAGTATCTATCATTTCGTATATAAGCACAAGGATTCTAAACTGTTTTTTAGGACCTTGTGCTATTTTTATTTTTTGAGGTCATTTCCACGTTCTATGGTGAGATTAGACTGTCAGAAGCATGATTTCCTGCAGTATGTTCTTAAGAAAACGTGAGAGACTAGAAACATCAATTATATTTCAGTATAGCAGCGCCTTAACGACGCAGTCTTGGAGGGTAAAATGAACAATCTAACCGAAACATGCAGCAGTTTTATAAAGTACTGTATCCACAACAGAAGACTGGCGCAAAACACGATCAGAGTTTATGAAATGGACCTACAGCACTTTAATAAATTTCTACTGAGTAAAAAACAATTCATACAAGATTATAAAGATGTTAACAAAAGCATACTTGAAGATTATTTGAGCACGCTTGAGAAATATTCTGTTAAAACAATAAAAAGAAAATTTGCTTGTATCCGATCACTTTTTCATTATTTGGAGTATCAGGATAAAATCGAACAGAACCCTTTTCTCCGGTTTCACATCAATATCCGTGAGCCTTACAAGGTACGTACGTCGATGAGCATTGAAGAAATCAGACGGCTTCTATCCGCAGCTTACAATGAAAAACCGCCAAAACTAAATGGACCTTCCGACCCTCTCATATTAAAAATAACATCGGAGGAATTCATTTGGATTCGTGATATCGCTATTCTTGAACTATTATTTGTCGGAGGGCTGAGAGTCAGCGAATTATGCGGCTTATGCTTTGAGGATGTTAATCTGAACTACCATACCATAATGATTCATGGCAAAGGCAATAAAGAAAGGCTGATATATCTTGAAAATGACGAAGTAATTCATGCATTAAATCATTATTTATACTTCAGAAGAAAAGTAAACAGAGACATGTCTTACTTGTTTATTACCAAGTTCGGACAGATGTTATCTACACAAGCGGTCCGAAACCTTGTTGCGAAATATACTCGTTTATCAGGACTTTTAAAAAATATAACACCTCACGTTTTTCGACATACCTTCGCTACATTATTACTTGAGGAAGGCGTTGATATTAAATATATACAAGACTTTTTAGGTCACAGTTCCATTACAACAACACAGATCTATCTTCATACCACAAACGGGCAGAAACGTAAAATTATTGCCTCACATCACCCCCGTCAAAAGCTGTATTTTTCTGGAAATTCTTCTGCGGATAATGTCAAATTATCTTCAGAAGGGGAGGATAATTTGAGCAACAACACACGATAATACTCCCCTTCTAAGACAAATACCTTAAGGAGGAATTTTAATGAGAAAAGTACTTTCATTTGTACTGGTATTGACACTGGTACTCGGTAGCTTCTCAATGGCATTCGCTGCTGATACAACAGCTGCAAGTCTGACCGACGTTGATGGAAATGCCAATTCTGATGCTATCCAAGTAGCTTACGATCTCGGTATCGTAACAGGTAACCCCGACGGAACTTTCTTACCTGAGAAGGCTGTAACCAGAGCAGAATTTGCTGCGATGATTACAAGGGCTCTTGCGATTCCTGACAGTGCTCTTGCTGGATACACTTCCACAAGCTTTAAAGATACTGTTGGATACGGCTGGGCTGTTCCTTATCTCGCATTCTGCCAGTCCAAGGGCATCATGCTCGGAGACGGCCAGGGCAATGTAATGCCTGGCAGAACAATCACTGTAAACGAAGCTATGACAATGGCTTTGAGAGCAATCGGTTATACAGCTAATTCTTCACTGCTTGTTGGTGCATGGCCTGCAAACTATGTATCCATCGCTCAGAACGAAGAACTGTATGATGACGTAGCTGCAAGCACAACTGTTGACAAAGCAAGTGCTGCTCAGATCATCTACAATCTGTTAACAGTTGAGAAAGTAGCTGTAAATACTGACGGCGAAACCGTTTTCCAGGATACCAACCTTATCGGCAGCAACTTAGGTTGTGATGAAGTAAAAGATGTAATCTTAGGCGATGATTACGCTTATGATAATTCACTGATCAATATTACAAGTAATCTTGGTGCTTATGGTACAGCTTATGTAAATGATGATGATGAGCTGGTTGCCTTCACAGTTAAATCAACTGCCTTAACAGGAAAAGTTGACGGAGAAAAATTCAAGGTTGACGACACGAAGTATGATCTTGAATCTACTGTAACAAAAAGCGCGATCTTTAATAATGGAGATAAGCTCTCTGGCTACCAAGGCATCCTGACTAATGCTGGAATCTCCACTGCTGCGGCTTATGCTGACGGACAAGAAACCGTAACAATCAACGTTGACCTGTCCGGTAAGAAGATCAAGGATGTATACTCTGTAGTTGCTTGGAGTGCTAATGACGCTCAGCTGGCTGACTCTGACGTTCAAGAAGATATCGCCGACGGCAATCTGCTTGGTTTTGATTTCGCAACAGATGACAATGATAACATTGATATGAAGTCATTCCAGTTAAAAGGCGTAACCGCTCTCAGTGATATTGAAGAAGACGACGTTGTTTATGTTTATACTGACAATGACGACGACATCAGAAAAGTAGCTGTTGGAACTGATACTGTTGAAGGCGTGATTGAAGAAGTTGGCGACGACTTTATCACAATCGACGGAACAGATTATGAATTCCCAGCATCTGATTTAGTAAATACTGAAGTAATCGGAAACTTCCATGTAGACGATGAAGGTATCTTCTATCTTGATGCAGATGGAAAAGTATTTGACTTCGATGGAACAACAGGAAAAGCTGACACCTATGCAGTAGTTAAAGCAGGTGAAGATGAAACTTCATTTGATAATGCAAAGTTCAAGCTGTACCTGTCCGATGACAGCACAAAGACTATGTACCTTGAGGATTCTGCATCCGACATCGATTGGACTACAACGACAGGAATGGATGTTGATGCTGCTACAGCTGCGGCTATGACAACCGGTCAACTCGTCGGATATTCACTGAACAGTGATGGCGATATCGATGCACTTGATGTAACCTCTGCTTGGAAGAGCAACGTTACTTTCCAGAGCTCCAAGGTTCTGATTGTAGATGGTGCTTCCAAGAGCATCGACTCCGATGCGGTCGTATTCACTTATAAAAATACTGTAAGTGCTACAGGCGACTATGATGTTGCTGCTCTGTCCGACGTGGAAAAAGGCGCAGTTGCAACTGGTGTTAGCCAGGCAGCCATTATGTACAATAGCGACGGAAAAGTTATAGCAATGTTTGTAGATGAATCATATGTAGACGTTGAAGATAATGATGTATACGGTGTATTCAACGACAGAACTAGAACTAAGACTGGCGACGACGATGTTTATAAGTTCACAGGATTCATTGATGGAGCTTCCTTCACCAAGAAAACTGATGACAGAGACAACGCATTTGATGGAAGAGCTGGAGTATTCGGCGTATACAAGATCACCGTAGATGCAAACGATGTTATCACAAACGTTCAGAGAATTGATACTGAAACTGATCCTCTTGGAAATGAAGCTAGCGGTATCGTTGCTGACAACGTAGTGATCGGAACAATCAATAGTGACAGAACAGTCATTACTGATAAGAATGACACTGATAACAAGTACACCATCGCTGATGATGCAGTAGTTTACAAGTATAATGTAGATGATAATGAGTTCTCAGTATCCAAGCTTTCCAGCTTGAGAAAAGACTACACTGTAAGTCTGTATGATACAAAGGGCGACGATGCTGATGGTATCGCATCCGTAGTAATCTACTTCGAAGACTAATCAAAATTATAAAAACTAAGGATTCAATGTCAATTGCTGAGATTGATCCTGCAAAAATTAAATAAAGCATAGCTTTTCGAGGGACAGATAAATCTGTCCCTCGTTTCTATGTATGAAGCTTCTGTCATACGAAAAAAACGGCGGAAGGTATTCCTTCCGCCGAAAAATATATCATATTTTATTGAGCTGAATAGTAATCAGATGAGATCTGATTAGTTAGCGATATAGATTACCACTGTGGCAACACCATCAGCATCTTCGCCCTTCGTGTCGTAGAGAGCAACATAGTCACCTTCATCGATTGCAGAGAGCTTAGATACGGAATATTCATTATCGCTGTCATCAAACTCGTAAACTACCGCGTCATCTTCTGCGGTGAATTTATCAGTACCGATTGTGATTACGGTATTGTCTGATTCCAATCCGTCCTTCGCAACGATACCATATCCAAGTTTGCCGCTTTCCTTATCTTTTTTATACGTTTCATCAAGTGTGTTGATCTTTGTGATCGTATCGTTTGCATCCAGAATGATACCATATACTCCGAACGTTCCTGCCAATTTGTTATAGGTCTTGTAGTTATCCGAGTCATTTGTATCATCCTCAGTCAGATAAGTGAATGGCTTTTCATCGATTAAACCAGAGAACTTATAAACGTCATCGCCGTCAACGACTTTCTTTGTTCTCTCATTGAATACACCGTAGATTGCATCGTCTTCAACATCTGCATCATCTTCACTGATCAATAAGGCAACAACATCACCGTCATCGTTGAGCAGGAACTGCATTTCAGCTAAAGTACCCTTTTCAACTTCGTCCAGATCGCACACATCATAATCGCCCTTGTACATTCCGTTTGCATCGTAAGTGAATACGACCGCTTCGGAATCAATGCTAAAGGAACCACCTGTTGCATCAGCTGCAGGAGTATCGTTTGTAGTTCCAACCTTCAGAACCTTTATGCTTGAGAATGTAGCATTGTTGGCATCTACAGTATAGGCAGTAGCATCTATTGCTTTGATATCTCCGTCACTATCGAGGGAATATCCCATCAAGAGACCGTCAGCTAAAACAGAAGCCTGTGTAGCACTTAATGTAGTCATCGCAGTTCTTGTCGTCCAATCAATATCATCCGCATCGTCATTGAGATAGAATGTCTTATTTGAATCGTCAGAAGTATAGAGCTTCAATTTTACATTATCAAAAGAGTCACCTGAATTAACAGCATCAATCACCGCATAGGTGTCTGCCTTGCCAGAACCGTCGAAATCATAGATTTCTCCGTTATAGTCAAGATAGAAAATGCCGTCATCATCTACATCAAGTTTCTGAGCATCACTTGTACCTGTTGCAGCAATATCATATTCTTTTCCATCAATCGTTACAGTAAGATCATCTTCATCGAGTTCTTCAACAATTCCCTCAACAGTTTCAGTTCCAACTGCTACCTTTCTGATATCACCGTCATCATCCGTGTAGACATAAACAACATCGTCTTCCGCAATATCACTCAGAGAGGATACTCCTACTAATTGGAAGGAATTAAAATCGATATTATCGTCGTCATCCTCAACAAAGTCAGCGTTAAGAAGTTCGTGATCTTCGATATCCTCCTGAACATCGGAAGGAGCAAGATCTGCACTGGATTCGTCATACTTTACAGACCAAGCAACTGCTGAATAGACATCCTTGATCTTCTTTCCGGACAGGTCAACGTTGAGTGTTACGGTTTCTTCATCATCTGCTTTTTTAGCAAAAGTTTCGATTGAAGCCTTTGTCAGACCGTTGGTAGTGTCTTTGTATGTGTTTTCGAAGGTTACAGCACTAGTTGTAAAGTCTTCGCCATCGTCGTCAAACTCATACTTGACATCGCCTACTTTGAACTTTTTATCGTCAATTTTTCCTGTCAGAGCAACAGAATCCGGAATAAAGGCTACCATATCATCATCATCATTCAGGTAAGCAGTACCGAAAGCACCAAGGATACCTGTGATATTGATGAGGGAAGTGTCATAAGTGACTTCATCTCCGATTGTGACATCGTCAGACTCTGTACAGCCCAGATTCGTATTGAGCAGATTTGCAGCAACATCTTCCTTATCAACTTTAGTTTCCTGATAAGTTGTTTCTCCATCTGTATTTACAGCTACCTTCTGAACCGTCAGCAGATTATAGATGATCTGTGCAGCACTTGCCTTGTCTACAGTTGTAGCTGAGGCTACGTCATCATATAGCTCTTCGTTCTGAGCGATGGATACATAGTTTGCAGGCCATGCACCAACAAGCAGTGAAGAATTAGCTGTATAGCCGATTGCTCTCAAAGCCATTGTCATAGCTTCGTTTACAGTGATTGTTCTGCCAGGCATTACGTTGCCTGCACCGTCTCCGAGCATAATGCCCTTAGACTGGCAGAATCCAAGATAAGGAACAGCCCAAGTATATCCTGCAGTGTCTTGAAAGCTGGTAGTAGCATATCCAGCAAGAGCACTGTCAGGAATCGCAAGAGCTCTTGTAAGCATCGCAGCAAATTCTGCTCTGGTTACAGCCTTCTCGGGTAAAAATGTTCCGTCTGGATTTCCTGTTACGATATCGAGATCGTAAGCTACTTGGATAGCATCAGCATTGGCATTACCGGCAACGTCTGTCAGACCGGCAGCTGAATCAGCAGCAAATGCCATGGAGAAGCTACTCAGTACCAGTGTTAATACCAGTACAAATGAAAGTACTTTTCTCATTAAAATTCCTCCTTTAGAGTATTTTCTTACAGAGGGGATTTTTTAAACTTAAATTGATCAAATTGCTTCTCCCCTCTGTGAAGTTAATTTGACATTTTCTGTAGAAATGCAGCGTAGCTTATCCACCGCATGTTCTATCACAATGAATTATACCTTTTGCCGCAATACCAGTCAACCTGTAGTTACAAATGTAACTAAATTGTAATACACTTGACTGCCAGCCCCTTAGGGCTTTTTGCGTCTCTGTCGGGTACATTTTCATTATAGCAGGTTAAGCCCTAATGTCCATTACAGACATGTTACAGGATTGTTAACGTTCGATTGAAACATTGCATAAAAAATGCCATCAGCAATTCAGTGCATCGACAAAAAACGGATTACTTTGCGATGATTTCAAGCCTAGAGACAGTTCAAAACGGCACTGAAAATCCTTACCCCTGCTTTACAGTGATATCTATAGTCTGCGATTTAACACAGACTCAGACCATTCAAAAGAGAAAAAGATCATTATAGAAACAAATCCGCTGCAGAATAAAACAGTGCGGCTGCCGATTGCAGCCGCACCAAAATTCTTTCATTATGCAGTGTCTAAGTGACTCTGCTATCCTATTCTTTTTAATTTAAAGCTTTATTTTGTCAGAACAACAACGAGATTTCCTGCGGCTTCATCATCATCAGATATATCATAAATTCTGATTTCATTTCCTTTTTTGATATTGGATTGTTTTCCTACATTATATTCTTTTTGATTGCCGTCATCCATTGTGTAAACCGTCGCATTGTCCTTGATCTCGTAAAGATCTCCGTTATCAAACTCTACAACATTGTTTTTAAAGCTCTTAATTTCTTCAAAGCTGCCTCCGGTCAATTCTTCAAAGTACTTGCCTTTATGATTGGCTGCTGTCAGTACGCTTTGAATTTCTCCTTTCTTTATACGGAGTTCATATACCGTACCGTTTAAGTAAGAACTGGAACCTGTCTTTGAAGGAACCGACAGGCCTTTCTCGCCAACCCATTTGATCTCTCTTGCAGCAGCGAGGACTTCCAAACCGGGAACCGTATCCCCCTTTGCATTTTTCGTAGTAATCGTACCGTTGATTACCACGTATGCCCATCCGGAATAGCCAATATCTTTCGGAACAACCATCGAGACGATTTTATTGTTTTCTGTTTTATAAAATGCAGGTGTTTCTACATTTTTATATTTATATACTGTTTCCGTGCGGTAATCGGCAGACTTCTTCGAGAAGGTCATTTTGCTGCCATAGTTTTTTTCAAGTTCGTAGGAATAAACAACTGCATCGTCAGCCAGTGTTTTACCGTTGAAAGTGGTCATATCGGAATCAAAGCTGCCATTGACATAGGTCATGGAATCAGTATCCGGAACGTTGGACGGTGTTTCCTGGTCAGATCCGGAAGGCTCTTTCTGTGGATTTGCCTTTTCGATTTCATCCAACAGATTGTAATCTACCTGAGCCGCCATCCACTTTGTTGCGTAAGATTGCGCCATATCAGGATTTCCTTCCAGTCCCTCAAGCAAGTTCAATTCTACTGCTTTACCCAAATAATTGGACGGCCAGGTTCCGCCGAGGACTTCGTCGGAGTAAGTCGCTGCTCTGAGCGCCATGGTAATCAGTTCGTTGATCTTAACCGGATTGCCTGGTTTAAAGGTTCCATCAGGATAACCGTTTGTCACACCATGTTCAACGGCATAGGCAATGTATCCTTCCGCCCAGCCGTATCCTGTCATGTCCCCAAAGCCACTGTCCGGTGCAGGCTGAGTCGCCGTTCCCGTGACGTCAACTGCTGAAGGATTCATTGATTTTACAATGATGACGCAGGCCTGCGCTCTTGTCAGATTGGATTCCGGATAAAAATTTCCATCGGTATCTCCTGTAATGATCCCTTTTTCCATCAAGGTCTCTACTGCCTGTTCATAGCTTTTTCCCTGAACATCATCAGGAACCGCCGCAAAAACTCCCGTCGTTGAAAGCAGTAAAACCATAATCATAATGAATAACTTAGAATGTAATTTTTTCTTATTTTTCATTGAGTTTCTCCCCCTTTAATCTCCAATTTTTATTCATATCAATATTTGATTATTATAATACGAATTTATCAGAGGTTTAATTTTTCGGTAAAAACCGATACATCAATTTGGCTGTGTCGCCTCTTGTTGCCGGCGCATTCCAGTCCGTAACAGAGACATCGCCTAAAAGATTGTACATCTGGACATACTGGATATAATTATTCGGCCAGGTTCCGGTCCTTTCCAATTCAGAAGCCGCGCTGGCATTCATCCTGACCAGAAACGTAACCAATTCCGCATAGCTTATGTTTTTTCCGGGTGCAAAAGTTGTATCGGTGATACCCTTTGTGATACCGGCATCTACCATTGCGTTTATGTAACCTTTTGCCCAGCCATATCCGGTAAGATCTGTGAACTTATTTTTTTCAGCCAAGGCTTCCAGGTTTGAAGTCCGATTTGTTGCTTTTGTTACAGCAACTGCAATCTCTGCCCTTGTGATCGGCTCCGCGGGGCGGAACGTGCCGTCTTCATATCCTGTCATGATCTTTTTGTCGATCAGGAATTTGACTGAGGGAAGCAGGGGTGTATTGACAACATCGTCCGGGTATGCAGCCATGGAATCCCATTCACTGTAGTCGATATCGGCAAATACAGCGCCGGAAGCAGATGCAATTGTCAGCATTACAGTAAAGATTATCGCGAAGATTCGCTTTGTTTTTTTCATTTTTTTCCCTCCTTGATGGATGAATTTTAAAACAGTTTTTTGCACTTCTATTATACCAGAGGTTTCCACGAAGTCTATTACAGCCATGTTACATTTTCATATCATTCCGGCCGCAAATCTGTCTGTCACGCTTGCCAGTTTAGCCTGATCCATACGGTTTATCCTGCTATGAAGGCACAATCTTAATCTTGAATCGCCGGATACAGGTATTTTGAGTTGAGATCCGCAGGATCAACGGTGTTGCCCGTGCTGTCGCTGCTGGGCATTTCAATGGGCGCCACAACATTTCCTCCGTCGGATATGATAGAAGTATCACCGGGAGCCGGTACCTTTATCTTATAAAGGTACTCCCATACCTCCTCTTTCTCATTGAGCAGATCAATTACCATAACATACCCGGCCAGCGTTTTGATCTTTTTCTGTCCGGAGAGCTCCTCATGGGTAACCTTGGCCACCGACTGCTGCCCTGAGATTCCATCTTCCAATGCAATTCCATGCGCGCACGACGTATTCAGCCAGAACGAATTCATCAAACTTCCGCTATTTCTTCCGATTAGGCTTCCGGAATTGTTTTCACTTGTGACCGTCCCTGCTCCGTAGACATATCTAACCGTGGCCGTGTTCTTTCCTGCGATTCCGCCGCCAATACCAGTTCCACGTATTTTTCCGGAGTTATAACTATATTCAATCCGCGATCCATTCTCTCCAGTAATTCCTCCGGCGTAGCTGTTTGCAATAATATTTCCTTCATTGTAGCATTGTGTGATTTTATCTGCGTCTTCCAACAAATAAGCGGCAATCCCGCCTCCGCAGACATCTGCGATAACAGTGCCGGAATTGTAACAGGAACTGACGGTTCCCTCACTTTTACCAACAATCCCCCCTGCTCCGCTACCTTCCACAGTGCCGCTGCTGCTGGATTTTAAAATACTGCTTTTTCCTTTGCCCAGCCAGCCTACGATTCCGCCGTTCACACCTGACCCGGTTACTTCGCCGGAATTGCTGCAGCTTTCAATTGTCGCGCTGTAATATCCCGGTTCGACATAGCCTGCGATTCCACCCGCCTGGTAGGATTCCCCTTCCACGGTGCCCTTGTTGATGCATCCTTTGATGACGGAGTCTTCATCTGCGGAAGAATAAAAGGCACCTGCAATTCCGCCGGTTTTGTCTTTCCCGTTCACAAACCCTTCATTTCGGCAGTCAACCATCGCGGTCCCGGCAGCGTCAATTCTCCCTGCGATTCCACCGGTTTCCGATTCGGTCCCCGTAATAGTCCCCTTGTTTTTTAGTTTGGAAAGGGGCTGGCTGCTATAGCCTACAAGTCCGCCCGTGTAGGAATATCCTTTGATGATTCCCTTACTTCCCAGCTGACAATTTTCGATCTCGCCGTCGTTATAGCCTGTAACCGCTCCCGTATATTGATATCCTGTGATGTTGGATGCGTCCACAGTCAGGTCTTTTACCACAGAACCTTTTGCCAGACAACCGAATAAGCCCGCGTAATTCGCATCTCTCTGATCGTCACCTCTGCCTTCAGTTCCCATGATATTCAACCCGCTGACTGTAAACCCGTTGCCGTCAAGGCTCCCTTCAAACGGAACGTCCTTGCTTCCGATCGGCTGGAAATTTCCTTTGCTCCAGTCAGCTTTCTTCCAATCTGAAGGCGAAGCAGTCGCGTAATCCTCGGTGATGGCAATATTCTTTTTCAATATGTAAAAAGCGCCCTCTGTGGTATGCATCCTCATATGGTTCAGCTGCGACTCGGTGCTGATCTCGTACGGCTCGGATTCCGTTCCTTTTCCTGCGGTAAACATCCCCTCCATACCAGCGTGCTGCTTGATGCAATCGGAATCCGCTATGACATCTGCATTGGCTGCAATAATCTTTTCATTTTTCTTGATATTCAATAAGATGGTTGCAGCTTCGGCTCTGGTCAACGCCATGGTTGGCCTGAAGTTCCCTTCATCGTCACCTTTCATATAGCCTTTTTTGAACATTAAATCTACGTATTCATATGCCCAATTTGCAATGGCTAATTTGTCGTGAACGCTTTCTGCGCCCGTTGCATCATCCGACACATCATTCGTAATGACAGAGCCTGCCACTTTAGCTGCCTCCTGTCTGCTGATCATCAAACCAATGCCGAAGGTGCCGTCGTCATATCCGGACGTAATGCCTGCTGCGACTGCAATCTTGATCGTCGGAGCATACCATTCATCCCGCTGTACGTCCTTGAATTTAACGACCGTGCCGGTTGTGTCCGGAACCACCGTCAGAATATTCGTGAGCAATTTAAAAAACTCTTCCCGCTTGATCAAATTATCCGGCCGGTAAGTTCCGTCGGGATAGCCTCCAACGATTTTCAAATCGGAAGCTTCATTGATAATGTCTTCGGCCCAGTGGCCGCCGATATCTGTAAATTCCGAGGCTGCAGCCTCGTTGCCTGCTGTTGCATAAATCCCGTTTTCTGCAGCGGCATAAACTCCATTCCATCCAAAGCTCAAGGCCATAATAAACGCCAACATCACAAGCAGCCCTCTTTTTACCTTTCGGCCCTGCCTGCTTGTTTTTCTGTTTTCTCTCAGTACGTTGTTTTGCTCCATCTCCTGTCTTTATATCCTCCTTCTCCCCGGTCTGTTTTGATCCGTCGGCTCATCGTTTGAAAGCGCCCCGATCCCGATGCTCCGGGATACCCCTCTGAAGCATATAAATGCTGATGAGCCGTAAGTAATCCTTACATCGATTATATTCTTTCCTGCTATATGTGTCCAGCAAAACAGTTTCCCCACTTCCCATTCCAAATAATGGTTTGCCGTATCGGGTATGGCGTATTTTAAGGCATCAGCATTTTTCGCGTTAAAGTTAAAGAAATTCCCGGATCATGCCGATATAATGAATATGCAAAAAACGACCTTTCTCTTGGAATTGTCAATGCATCGTGATAAAATCGTGATAAAATTGTTTACACAATAATCAGCAGGGGGTACAAAAATGAAATCAAAGAAATTCATCTGCGGGATTCTTGCGATTGCACTATCGCTTACACTGATCATGCCCGTTCCTTCATACGCAGCCGCTTTTTCAGATATCACAGGCCACTGGGCGGAATTTTATCTAAAAAAAGCGATAAACGAAAAAATAATGAGCGGATATCCGGACGGACGAATCTTGCCAAATAAAACAGTTACCAGGGCAGAATTTATCTCTATGGTAAACGAAACCTTCGACCTCGACCGTCTTGATGTCGTGGAAGCCGTTCCTTTGGCTGATGTCCCCTATACCTCCTGGTTTTATAATCAAGTATCCATCGCTGTTGCCGCAGGCTATGCAGGAGGATACAGTGACAACACATTTCGGCCCAACGACCCCATCACCAGGCAGGAGGCTGCAGTCATGCTGTCTTATCTGATTCCCGAAGGGAAAAAGAAAGGAAGTTTAAAATCCTTCCCGGACGCAAAATCCATCAAGGACTGGGCAAAGGACCCGATGACAAAAATGGTTGCAAAAGAATATTTCGGAGCGTACAGTGATAAGAAGCTGCACCCTTCCGATCCGCTAACAAGAGCTCAAACCGCGAAAATTTTAAGTGAAATTATAGATAACGAAGATATTGTCACCAGAAGAACAATTATCGATGACGACGGAACAGAATTGGCCGATAAAATTTATGTCGGCGCAGTACGTGTTGATGAAGACCTGCAAGATGGCAAGGCATCCTTTGATAATTGTATTATTCTTGGAGATTTCGTCATAGAAGGCGGCGAAACGGTGACGCTGGATGATACCAGGGTATCAAGCGCCGTCGTTGGAAGTGATGAAGGCCGGGTACGACTTGTTACAAAGGGAGATACCGTGATTTCAAAAATAGAGGCAACCGACTCGAGTTACATTCAGACCTCCGGCAAAGACGGCCTGTCCACCCCTTATATTAAGATCAAGCGATCCGCCGACGTGATTTTGAAGGGAACGTATCCGAAGGTCTTCATTGAAGGTAAAAGGGCGACTCTATCGCTGGAATCTGGCGAAATCAAAGATTTCACCGTCTCTTATGCCGGAGACTACTCCGATATCACCTTGTCGAAGAAAGCAGAGATTACCGATGCGACTATCAATGCGGAATGCTACTTCCACGGAGAAGGAGCGGTCGCCTACATGACTGTAAATGCCGACGACGTTACATACGAAACGAAACCGATCAAGATGACCGTCGGTCTGCGTGCAGACCGACCAGAGGAAGAGGGGAAAGAAGAAATTTCCGTCTCCTTCCGTCCGAGAAGCAAGTCGGACGACGTGGACGTCGATACAGAAATCACACTAACCTTTAATACCTCCGTCATGCTGTCAGGGGCAAGGCTGTTACTGATTCAAACATTAACGATTTTGTCAGCTTTCGAAAGTGGAAAAAAAGCGGCGATGAGGTACCGTTCAAAGCGACGATAAACAGTTCAAAGAAAATCATTACGATCACACCGGACGAGGATTTGGATGAAGGCACAAAATATTATGTGATATTGGAGGATGAAGCTTTGGAAAATTCTGGAGGCAATGAAAATGACGGACATTCGATCTACTTCACTACAGAAGGGGAATTTAAAGATGAAACGGAGCCTACCAATCCGGACACACCGTCCGTGACGCCCTCCCTCAGCGGACTTACACTAACTCCGGCCGACACCTCCATAACAGCATCCTTCAAACCGAATTCCGCCGGAACGGTTTATGCCATGGCAACTACAAGCAGCACAACACCAACCACTGCACAGATTGTATCGGCAAACAAGAGTGTCTCCGCTGCTGCAAATGCTTCGGGAACGCTATCAATTACGGGGCTCAGTGCCAATCAAAAATATTATGTATTTGCTTTTTTAAGAAATTCGTCGGGTACCGATTCGTCCATCGTGTCATCAAATACGACGACGACCATTTCCGATGCAGCGCTATCGGGTCTGACGCTGAAGCCATCCGGCGGAAGCAATGTATTGACTGGTTTCAATGCATCAACAAAAACTTATACCGTCCAGGTTCCCTCTGGAACGACCACTGTTGACGTCGCAGCAAGCACCGATACTACTGCTAATGCCAATTCAGTTATTACGATTAACGGAACGGCAGGCGCTTCGAGAACCGGGATTGCGGTGACGGCTGGAGCCACAACAAAGATTACCCTCAAAATTGCGGCGGATAATAAAACCACTGTTGATTATGTCATTAATATAACTGTCGCAGCTGAATAATATTATGATCAAGAAAACGGGCGCCACTGACGCCCGTTATTTTTGTTTCATATGAGACCCGTCGCAGAAGGGTGGATTTTTGGTTAATCCGCAGCGGCAGAGCACCATGCTTTCACACTCTTTAATGGTTTTGCCTTCTGCATCAAGAATCCTGGCCGGACCTTTTACAAGGAGTGGTCCGCTATTTACCATTCTGATCTGCACCATTGCAGGCTCTGAAACGTGATAGCCAAGCCAGCCCGGCCCCCTCGCCAGCTCAGGGTCAACTCTTGAATTCTCCGTCAGCTGGTATTTCAGCGCACCTGTAGGACATTTGTCGATCACTCGAATCACGTCCAGCGGGTCTACTCCATCCAGGCAAATCCACGGTCTTCTATCCATGTCAAATACTTGGGGCATCAAACTCGTACATTTTCCCGAATGAGAACAGTAGGAGAGATTCCAGTATACGATCAAATCATCCGTCCTATATTCCTTATACTCTTTATATTGCTTGTGTTCTTTCTGCTCCTGCATTAAATTTCCTCCTTCGGCCTGTCCTGCTTTTTGTATCATTATACCCCACTTTTCAAAATTGTAATAGCCAACCGGATAAACTTTCTCACCACAATCGATGAAGCTGCCAGTAATCACGATCACTGTCCACGATGACTTTCACAGCATGCGTTTTGGTCATCCCCGAAGAATAGTGCGCCGTGAAGAGAAAGTTCAGCTCCTCCGGAGCTTCCCGTCCCCATCGGTTGATCATATCCGAATCCCACATGGCACCTTCCCAGACTTCCTCACCAGTAGCCGTTTTCTTCCCAGTATTTTTAAGAGTTGCCGAATATCCTGTCTCGATCAGATCTCCTGCCACTCCATATTCCGATAGTTTCACTTCGACCTTCGTCGGCTTCCCTTTTGTTTCTGAACGAAGCATAAACCGCTCTCCCGACCAGAAAACATTGATTCCCCTTCTTCTTGGTGGCCCTGCCGCAACGTACTCGCTCATTGCGATTAAGCGATTTACTTCATCTGAAAACCGTTTCAGGTTATATTTCTTTCTGTTGTTATCCCACTGATCAGTATGATTTACATATCCAGTTATCTTTCCTTCTGATACAACGGTGAACTTATAGGATTTAATCCCTGTACCGCTGTAATCGCTAACCGTGCAAATAACCTGATAAACTCCGACTGCCGCTTTCGGCAGGCCGCTGATCGTTTGTTCCGGGTAAACACCTGTTGCATTGACTGTGATTCCTGTTTTGGTATCTTTCTTGATACTTTTTCCGTTGAGATAGATCTCCGTTTCCAGAGTCAGTGTATCTTTCTCCGAATCGTCTACGCCTACCTTTATGGTGTAGGAGTTATTTTCCTTGACCGACTGAGGATTGGTCTTTATGTAGGTGATCCAGGGGGCTTTTCCTTCACCGTCAACGTAGAAGGTCATGGTAACATGATTGCTTTCTTTGTCATAGGGCGCTGCGTTTCCCACGGTTCCGGTTCGCTGTGTATTGTCAACTTCCCAATGTGTAACGGTATACTTCCCACTGAGGTAAAAACGATCAATCGGTGCTGTCAGTGTTTTGCCCACATCGGGATGCACTGTATCCGGCGGCCAATTGAGATGGGTGTAGACCCAATACCCAGCTTTTGACGGATCATTCTCATAATCATCGTAGAAGATGTTGTAAAGCACCTTCTCCCCTTTCTGATAGATTTTTATATACTCATCGTCCGGCTCTTCCTGCTCGATGCTGACATTTGACGCTGTTAACCCGGATGATAACTTCCAGTTCGGAAGTTCAGAAATATTTTTAAGTTCTTTATTCTGAATGTAAACCTTTTGGCCTTCCTCCATGTAATAGATTCTTAAATTCTTAATGAGGTACTGGCCTTTCGGAAGAAACATGCTTAAATTTGTTTTTCCATTGGATGAAACTTTTGGGAAGAAGTATCTTGTATTTGTGCTGTTGAAGGCCATGTTTCCAGCTCTCGTTACAGCGTTATTCGGATATGTTACAATGTTAAAAACATCCATTCTACCTTGTGAATCTTCTCCATGATTCATTTCAACTGTATAAGTATAATTTCCTGGTGATTTAACTCCAGCAAAAAACCATCGATCTACGTTGTAACCGTTGTGTCTGCTGTTTCTGTTATATACCACTTTGTCGTGCCCTGGAATATGATAAGTTATACGATTGTGTTTAAATAAATAAGTACTTGTAAGATGTACTTTTACTTTTTGAAAGTATCCAGCTTGAACGGTTTGATAATATTCAATTTCTTCTGGTGCTGAGTGATATCCGTGTGAATACCAAGTCTCAGTTTTTGTAACTTCTGATGGAAGAGGCCCTGAGTAAAATGTTGATGCTTGTGCACCATAGGATATCAATTTTGTAGGGATATTAAATTCACCACTCAGTGTTGCCCATTCTCCCTCATCTTCCATTTGGAAGCTGTTCGTAGATACCTGTGCAGTTGTTGAAAGGATATCCACCTTAATATTGTCTAAGAGTACCGCAGTCCAAGAGCCGTTTCTTGCTTCTCCTTTATCACATTCAATTGTGTGGGTTCCGGACGATAGGATTTGATAGAAAATCTTACTTCTATGGCTTCTTTCTGTGTCGTTTGATTCCTCATTTTCATCCACTCGTTTCCCGTCGATAAAAATGTTCGTCTTATCGTAACATGAGCGGCCAAAATCGTAGTAGTAGTCAAGGGATAAGATTGCTTGCCTACCTGCTGGAACCTCAAAGGTCATGATCATATGGCCGTCTTTATCCTTACTGCCATTGTAATATGCACCATACATGCCTTTGTAGTATTTTCCAGTATCTGTTACCGTGAAAAAGCTGTTGATCGTATCATCGTTAAAATCCTCCTCATAGGAATCTGTTACATAGAGGGTATCTCTGAGAAAGCTTTGCGAAGATGTGGTTGTCCCTGTTACCACCTTTATTCCATTCAGTTTGGTTTTTGTTTTGTCTGTCAGCGGCTTTATTTCGTATTCGTAATAGTATTTTTTACCGGGCGTCAGAGATAAATTATTCATTGACAGATTTCCATCTCTGGATGCTGATATTTTTACCATTGATTTCGGTTTATCTACAGTTGCTTTTATCTGGTCTGCTGTTGTGTAGGCATTGCCAATATAGGTATCATGATCTGAATATTTTCTTCTTATTTCTAAATTTTCTTGGTCAATTGTTTTTGGAATACCTGAAATTTTTAATCGACCTCCAGTTGATGTACGATTATCACCAAAAAATGCGGCAACATATCGATCTGATGAAGTGTACAACTCATCATAGTTTCCGATTCTTCCAATATCTGTTGTTGAAACTTCTTTTCCATCAAAAGAAACTACAACTCCTGGGCCATTCATATCCGTGCCGCCGGTTAGAAACCAACCCGTAATATAAAGATAGCTCGTTCCATTTGATTCAAAGTATGTGTCGGAGCTTTTTCCGCCACTATGAGAAAGGCTTGAACTGACCCTAACATCCTTAGACACTTTCCCATCATTTAAGTTAACACCCCTAAACCATGTTCTATCTCTATCATCATCAAAAGTATAAAGTAAAAGATGATTTATCCTACCATCTTCAGCTTTTGGTGCAAAAACTTTTTCTGCACCGCAAGTGATTTGTTTTTTAAGCGACCCCTTTGAATCGTATATTCTAACCCCGTTAAAGCGGTCCGAACCTATTCCTGCTGATTTGTATATAATAATCTTCCCATCGGAACCAATTCCAACAGGTATGTAATCTTGAAATCCTCCCTTTCCGTTGGTTATATCTATTAATAGTGTTTTTGTTAAATCTCCACTTTTGGGATCATATGTATTTAATATGATTCCTGTTTCTGATCTTGTTATATATTTAAATTGATTCCCAACTCTTGAAAAGGCAGATGCGTTTGTATCGATTGTAATTTTTTTCAATGTGTTTTGATCTATTCTATATATCGTTCCAGAGTCAAGATAGTAAAACGAATCATCTGTTAACCAAATGTTTGATGATAATGCAATTGGAATTGTTCCTGCAACGGTGCCAGTCCTTTTGTCAAGGAGTACCGTTTCATTTGACTTGCTATATATCAGATACAAATATTTTCCATAATCGTCCTGACCGAAATGAATACCTTCATTCTTATTTGTAGTATATGTCCATACTGTAGCGCCTGTTTCCGGCTTATATGCCTTTACTCTGATGGGTGTATTGCATTTAGACCCCACCCAAGTCCATTGTTCCATATAAACCCGTTCAGAATCCGCCGCTAAAGAATAGTTATCAGCATCATCTGACATTCCACTCTTCCATTCTGGAGTCTTTAAATTCAAATTCATCTTTGTAGTTATGGACGTATAATCGGTTGACCCAATCAGTTTCTTTATTACAATATCAGCATCTATTTTACTCGCAAGCAGCTCTTGTTTCAGCTTTGTCTTATTGGTCAGGGCTTTACTGTATTCAGAATCGTTATTGGTAAGTAATAGCACATCCTTGTATATGGCATTGGTAATCTCTAAATCTACAATCGGCGCGACATTTAATACGTCGCAATATGAACGGATTTTCCCTGTAAGATGGTCTGCGTCGGTGACATATTCTTCTAAGGTTGGTTCTGTCCATTTTTCTTTTACAAACAGCTGCACCGCAAATTTTCCGACACCCGGCTTATGGAATCCGACGATCTTATCGGTACCGAAGGATAGCTTTTGATAGCCTCCCATTGTCGCAACATTTGTAAAGGTTGATGGAAACTTTCCGTGTCCAAAATACCATGTTCGTTCCACTTCATCACCATCAACAGCCACTGTAACGTCCTCTGCCTTGATGGAAGCAATATTTGTTCCTTCGTTCCGCAGGAATGCGTTATCCATGCTGATTGCGGGCTTAGGGGGAAGGTCGGGTTTTACGGCGAAAGT
Organism: Anaerovoracaceae bacterium; assembly: GCA_963676445.1. Classification (GTDB taxonomy): domain Bacteria; phylum Bacillota; class Clostridia; order Peptostreptococcales; family Anaerovoracaceae; genus Anoxybacterium. The sequence goes on along the minus strand of OY781100.1, from coordinate 3,014,660 downwards.
CTTTGAAGCTGTATCCGAGTCCCCTTTGCTGTCTGTAACATCAATCTGATAATAGAAATCCTGTGATTTTGGTTGATTAAAACTAAAGGTCGGACTCGGTCCGCTATGGTCATAATAGTTCGGTGTTTTTGTTAAAAACTCCAAGGTAATATATGCAAACCCTTCTTCTAAATCCTGAGTCATGATTACAACTCTTGTCTTTATTGTATAAGTATTTTGCTGTGGGTTATCCGGGGTTAAAGTAATCAATTTGCCTGTCTTTTTGTCTTTCAATGTAATTGAATAATCAGTAAGAGGCTTACCCGGATAAGTAGCGACTTTGGCAGTTAGAATTTGCTTACGATTCTGTTTTTGAACTCCACTTAAATAATCTTCAATATATGGGGTTTTCCTAACTTCAATGGATTCTGTGTCAGAGGCCCTGCCTCCTCCGTCCGCCCTGATATCAAGAGTGATATCATAAGTTCCTTTCTCCGGGAAAGTGCATTCTGCTTTCGTATCGGTCAGTTCATGGATACTGACGGTTCTGCTGTCGGCCTTATAGTTATTTCTTGCAATGCCTTCAGCATATGCTCTGGTAGCAGAGTAATTTTCCCCATCAACAACAAAAGTGGATTCATCCTTTGCGATTTCCGTATGACCTTCATAGGTGTATTCTGGAAGCGTCAAATCGGCCTCCACTTCGATTTCATGTTCTTCCTGGTCTGATATGACTACGGTCTTTGACTCTGTATCAGAATCCCCATAAACATTCCAGGTAGTGATCGTATATTCAACGGTGCAAGCTTCATCGAAAGATTGTTCAATTGTTTCTCCCAACGAATCACCAACCCAGCCGCTGACAGTTTTTGTGGAGCCATCATCAATACAGTACCGAAGCTGTGTCTCTGCAAATTCTGATTCGTCTCCGAAAAGAGATTGATCTGTGACATGGAAGGTTTCGCCAATAAGCGCCGATTTCGGTGCATCCAAATGGGCTTCGAATTCCCCCGGTTCAAAGACCACCTTTTCAATCGTCTGATATTCGATGACAATTGGCACGAAAAACATGTAGCCTACTACGCCTGCTCCAACTCCGTCTTGCCCATCTTCAAGTTTATCGTACAGGTCCTTCTTTACTGAGGTTTTGCCACCGAGGAGGTCTATGATGTCGTCGAATTTGTGTCTGTTTAGCATGTCAGATAAATTATAGACTTCATCATATTCTTTTAATTTCGCTTTGTATGATAAATCAACAATGTGGTTACCGCTCTTTGCTGCCTTGACGCTAGATATTGGATTCGCCATGTATGGTTTATAATTTTTTGAGTATGTGCTTTCGCTTATCAAATAATCTTCCACTGAATTAAAGGTATACACACCCGTTGGGTCACTCCAGTCAAACTTATCTTCATCCAACACATAAGCACCAACCACCTTCTGTATTTTATCTGGAAAGGTTAATCTTGCTTCAAAATCATACTTTTCTTCATAATCCAAACCATTCTGCCAAGTTGTACCATTATTGCTGCTCCAGATATGGATCACACCCATATCCAAATGGTATTTCGTGACCGTCCGATAGGTTTCCAGGGCATTTGATTGGTAAAAAAAAGACAATGAGCAAAAGGTTAAGCTCACTGCCAAAAGAATTGATAAGATCTTATTCAATTTTAATTCCTCCTATCACGTGGTTACTTCTTAAAAGGATTCACAATCAGCACGATATGATTGTCAGATGTAAGTGATCCGATATAGTCCATGACGGTGATATCTGAATAAAACCCTGCGGTATCATCCCATGTTTTCATCAATTCTATCGCTTTGTTATCTTTTATGAGGTACATACGTCCAAGATCATTTTTTACATCATCCGGTACGCTCACCCATTTTGTTCCTCTATTTTCATGCACTTCCATACCATATTTTTCATAATCCGTATCGATCTCATAAGTTACCGCTTCAGCAAGATCATCATCTATACGTCCACTGCTAGTTGCAAACGATCTCAAATTCGTAATCATCTCATCAATGGTCTTTTCTTTAACGGCATCGTTTTCCTCTCTAGACTTATCTGTTTTTGTTGCCGCATCCGGGTAAACCCTTTTGCTTTCATCCACCAGCCGATAAATTACCGTAGTTGCTTCGGCTCTGGATAGCGTCTTGTCCGGTTTAAAGGTCTTGTCGGTGTAGCCGGTCAGGATACCCGATGCATAGGCTTTCGTAATATCGTATTCATAAGCTGTCTTGTAGGTTATATCTGTAATCCCCTTCTGAATTTCAGCATAATCTTCAATCTTAACATCTCCCAGGATGGAGCTGATGATCAGCGCCATGTGGCCTCTGGTGATCTTGTCGTTCAGGCGGTCCTTTGCGATGTCTGCTTTCGTATAGTAACCAAGCTCCAGGGATTTGTTATAATACTCCGTCGCCCAATTTCCTGATTGTGCGTTTCCGGGGTCCTCTCCGGTCGAAGCGATCAACGACATCTTGATAAATTCTCCGTAGGTAACCGTCCGGTCAGGTTTAAAGCTGCCGTCGGGAAAGCCCGTGATGATTGCCTTGTCAGCCATGACGCTCACAGCTTCATGGGCCCAGTTTGTTGGTTTTACATCTGCGTATTCTGCGCCGTATGCTATAGAAAATGTCCCTGAAATGCTCAGTATAACAATCAATATCTGTACTATTTTTTTCATAATTCCTCCCGTTTTCATGGCGTAGGCTTGAATTCAATGATCGAATTCGAGGTATGGCTGTAGAAAGGTTTTCTTCATTCTGTTTTAGTCATCACGATCTATTGCAATATTAATTGACCCTGTTTTGGCTTAGAGATTTTTAACATTTAGGAGCTTTCGAACTTTTTAACAGGTCAATCTGCTATGAAGGCTGTGTCTTTCTTGTTATACGGTTTTCAAAGTACGCGCTCCTATATTTGTTATTATTTTCCATTTTATGTAATTTTCTTGTGGTTGTCAAGTAAAATTATAAATTTATCGGCCAAAGAATCTGGCAATACTTCAAAATTTCTCATTCGGAAATATTATCTTTGTGCATTTAATGGCTTTTTCTAGTTCCTGAATGATTTTGTTCTCCAGCTCAGCTACCATTTTGCAGCTGATATTATCTGTGATCAACTCCCAGATGACATTTTCCAAAATCTGATTCAGCGGCATCATGTGGCCATTTTTCTGAAGAACTGTCAGGAACATGGTATGCAATTCATTTTCCTGCAATGACCTAAGCATTTCTAATAATCTTTCATGACTTGTTTCTGCAAATCCATTGATATCCTCCCACCAGTTGTGATGATTATTTATCCATCCTATGAGCCGTATTACCTCTGCATCCTCAATACCTCTTTTACCTTGCATCGTGGTACCTCCCGCCTTTATGCTTATATTTGTTGCTTTCTTGAGTATGGCAATTTGAGTATATCAAAAAAAATTTTCATAATGGCGCACAGATCGGCACATTCCCACTTGATGATCGCCCGAAATCATCCCGCATCTCCCAATTTATCCAGTTGTACCTGTATATTATTTTTGATATAATTCACAATGTTGTTGTTAAAAATGGGCCTTAGCAACAAAGTGGATTAAATGAATACGGAGAAGGATGGTACAAAATGAAAACAGGGTTTGATGCAAACAAGTATATTGAAGAACAATCCAAATACATCCTGGAGCGGATTAACGACGGGAACAGTGAACGGCTTTATCTTGAATTCGGCGGCAAGCTGGTGCATGATAAGCATGCCATGCGCGTGCTCCCCGGATTTGATGAAAATGCAAAAATAAAACTGTTGGAGAAAATGAAGGATCAGGCTGAAATCATCATCTGCATCTTTGCAGGCGACATTACCACCAGAAAAACCCGGCAGGATTTTGGGATTACCTATGACCTTGAAGTGTTGCGTCTCATCGATACCTTCAGAACATACAATTTATCGATCAACAGCGTAGTAATTACCCGTTATGAAGATCAACCGGCAGTCAATATGTTTATTAATAAACTGAACCGGCGAGGAATCAAAACCTACCGGCATCATTTTACAAAGGGTTACCCCACCGACGTGGATACCATCGTCAGTGACGAAGGTTATGGGGCTAATCCATATATCGAAGTAACCAAACCGCTTGTGGTCGTTACAGGGCCTGGAGGCGGCAGCGGAAAGCTGGCGACCTGCCTGAGTCAACTCTACCATGATTATCGAAGAGGATTAAAAGTTCGCTACGCAAAATTTGAGACCTTCCCGATCTGGAATCTGCCGCTGAAGCATCCTGTCAACGTGGCATACGAAGCTGCAACTGCGGATCTGAAGGATGTCAACATGATTGATTCCTTCCATTTGGAAACCTATGGTCAGAAGGCAGTCAACTACAACCGTGATCTCGAAGTATTTCCGGTGGTCAAGCGTATTATAGAAAAAATCACAGGGGAGGAAGCGGACTATAAGTCCCCCACCGATATGGGCGTCAATCGAGTCGGCTTTTCCATTACTGACGATGAAGCTGTCAGAAAGGCCTCCGAACAGGAAGTAATCAGAAGATTTTTGATTGCCCAGTGTGACTATAAAAAGGGGAAGGTCAGCGAGGATTCGCTGCTCCGTTCCAAGCTTCTTATGGACGACCTGAAGCTGAAGGCAGAAGACCGCACTGTTGTTAAGCCAGCGAGAGATTATGCGGAATACAAAAGGAGTCTTGATAAACGGTATGAGAACGTCGTTGTCATGTCTGTTGAATTACCCGACGGCTCGATTATAACTGGCCGGAGTTCCAGAAGAATGGTAGCAGCGGCTGCGGCCATTCTGAATGCAATTAAAAATCTTTGCGGTCTGGCTGACGATATCTATCTGTTGTCACCTGTTGTTCTTGAGACGATCCAGCATTTGAAAACGGACATCCTGCACAATGAAAAATCCAGCCTCAATGTGGAAGAGATTCTAAGTGCCTTAACGATCTCCGCCGCAACAAATCCTTCCGCACAATATGCTGTAGAAAAGCTGCTCCTGCTGAAGGGCTGTAAAGCACACTGCACAGCGATTCTCAGCGACCGGGATGAGCAGACCTTGCGGGATCTTGGCCTCGATGTCACAAGTGATCCTGAATATCTCACCACCAATCTATATTTTAACTAAGAATTTATAGTTGCGCTAAAAAATATTCTAAACAAAGAGTCAAGACAAAGTGTCAATTGAAATGAGTGCATTGAAGAGTGCATGAAAAAACTGCACCTCCAAGATTAGGTTATCTAACCTTTGGGGGTGCAGTTTCGTTATCCAGTTTTATTTCGGATTATGTATTTCGCTCTTGCGCAATAGTCTTACTTAAGCAGCTCAATTGCCTTTTTCAGCTGCAGGTCATCCGAAGCTTTGGCGCCGGTAATGTAATCAATCGTCGCCTTCTCCAATTCATCCATTGTGGTATAATCCAGCATGCCGTATGGATAGAGGCCGGTTTCCTGCTGGAACTTCTTCAATTCGGCTACGGTGGTCTCATCCATTGTTCCCGTTGCATTCACCGGATAGCCGAGCATGGTCAAACGCTGCTGTGCTGCGAATACGTTCAGCCCTGTATCACCAGCTTTTGGCTTTGCTTTTTCACTCATCGGTGCAAAGGCAAGATATTTGGATACCAGTTCTTCCGTGTTAACATTGGTAGTATTCTGAACGGTATAATCCGGCGTGATTCCTATATGGTCGATCCTTTTCTCGTTCGGCGTCAGGAAATAGAACATGGAAAGCTTCATGCTTGCACCATTTTTGAAATCCACAATCTGCTGCGCAATGCCTTTGCCGTAAGTAGTGGTCCCAACTAAGGTTGCCGTTTTACTGTCCTGGAGCGCACCTGCCAGAATTTCGGAGGAACTGGCGCTTCCTTCATTCACCAGCATAACTGTAGTCAGATCAAAATCTGAAGATCCATCTACGGAATAAGTTTCGATGATCTCACCTTTTTTCTCGAAATGCGTAATCGGGCCTTCCGGCATCAGTTGATTTGCAATTTCCATGGCAATGTTGACCAACCCACCCGGATTATTCCTTTCGTCGAGAATCAGTGATTTTGCTCCCTGCTTTTCCAGAGCGTCCAGAGCCGTGGCGAATTCCTTATCCGAATCGTTGTCAAAGCCTGTGATCTGTATATAGCCAATATTATTTTCAAGCATTTTATAATTCACCGATATGCTTTTAATTTTGGCTCTCGTCAACGTAAAGTTCAGAACCTTTCCGTCCCGGTCCACGGTCAGAGTAACCTTGGTTCCTTCCTCTCCCCGCATCATTTGAGCTGCTTCCGACACGGATTTGGACGTGATATCCTTTCCGTCGATCTTTGTAACGATGTCGCCTGATTGAATGCCGGATTTTTCTGCGGGTGTTCCTGCCATAGGCGCCACTACTCTGCATTTACCGTCGTATACATCAAGGCTTACCCCAATTCCCGAATACTCTCCGCTGACGGTTTCAATAAATTCTTCCCCTTCACCTGAAGCGCCGTAATAAACGCTGTAGGGATCTCCAAGCGAATTGGCTACGCCTTCAAAGGCTCCGTCCATAAGCTGTCCGTAATCGATGTCGTCCTTGTAATTTTCTTGAATAAATTCTATGTATTTTTTTAAATTCTTTAGCTGCAGGTCCAGGTCATCATCCGAGGATTCCGCCGCATAAACGACAGAGCCTTCCATTCCAAATAAGCCTGGAATAAACATAACAAATGAAAAGGACGTTACGATCATCGCAATGGCTATGACCAACGCGATCACCTTGGCTATTTTTTTGGTTTTGTATGGATTCAATCCGTATCCCCCCTTATGAAATATGTTTTTTGCTATATAATCTCAATATCAAGAATGCTTCTTCCTTCCGAAAGACCTCTCAGACTGATATGATAATCGATATTGAGCGTTCCTTTTCCTTCAATTTTCTCAATTTTATTGATCACATCGTTGGTCAGTACCTCCATTTCAACAGAGCCGTACGGGGTATCATAATAGCCCTTGTACCGCTTTCCTTTTTGAAACTCAATCTCTGTATCAAGACCGATACGCTCACCAAACCGCTTCATTTTTATATTGTCACCGGTAATCTTCAGACTGGTTGTACAGCCCTCCATCCCGGAAAACTCACTCTCATCGTAAAGCAGATAAACCGAGTCGCCTTTCACATAATATTTGCCCTCGGTCACAAACTCAAGCTGCTCCTCTTCTGTCTCTGAGGTAACTTGTCTGCCTACGATTTTCAACATGATATCCTTCATGCCACACCTCCTTTCTGGTAAGTATAACACATACGAAATAATTCTTCTATTAAAAAAGCGCACAAATGAAGTGCGCTTGTGTAATATCTTGCTTGTATCCGGAGAAAGTCAGTCCACAGTTTGTCTTCCCAGCTTTTTCAATGATTCATCATCGTTTTTTTCGTAGTCGATATCCGTTTCCGCCGGAACATCCCTTATTCCTTCACGTACAGCGCTCTGTACATTTTTGTAATCCATATGATCACCTCCCGGAATTAATGTAACCGTGGAACGTGATTTTATACGCTATTCCTGCTTGTTTCTTCTCTCTTCATACCGCTCAAATCCAAGCTCGATGATGCGTTCGATCAGCTCCGGATAAGGTACTCCCGCTTCAGCCCAAAGCATCGGGAACATGCTGTATTTTGTAAATCCTGGGATCGTATTGATTTCATTTATGTAAACTTTGTTTGTATTCTTTTCTAAGAAGAAGTCCACTCTGGCGAAGCCGCTGCAGTCCAGCAACCGATATGCTTCCAGCGCGATTTCCCTGATTTCCTGCGCAGTTTCCTCAGGAATATCTGCAGGAATGCAGAGCTTTGACTGACCTCCATCGAAATACTTGGCCGTATAATTGTAAAATTCTGCTGACGGTAAAATTTCCCCTACAGCCGCCGCCTTTGGTGCATAATTTCCCACAACGCCGGTTTCTATTTCTCTGCAGTCGAGACCTTCCTCCAGTACGATCCTGCGATCATACTTCATCGCTTCCTTGACGGCAGTTTTCAAATCCTCTGCGCTTTTAACCTTGCTAATGCCTACGCTGGAGCCCATATTGGCCGGCTTGACAAAGATCGGATAAGGCAGATATTTTTCCACCCTGTCTAGGATTCGTTCGGAGTTTTCTTCATATTCTTCCTTAAGCAGCGTCAGGTGTCTGCAAATCGGCAGATTTTGCTTAGCAAAAACATCCTTGGCCAAAACCTTATCCATCGCTGCCGCAGAACCAAGCACGCCGCAGCCCCCGTAGGGAATATCAGCCATCTCAAACAATCCCTGAATGGTTCCGTCTTCTCCGAAGGGACCATGCAAAATCGGCAATGCGAAATCGATCAGATGCTTCAGCGATTTCCCTCCGGACCCCAGCACCGTTATTCCGTACTTCAAGGGGTCCGCCGCAAGGGCATCTTCTGCTGTTTTCTGCCATTTTCCGTTTTCTATATCATCAATGGGGCCGTCATAAAGCAGCCACTTCCCATCTTTGGTGATCCCGATCAGTACGGGAAGAAATTTCTTTTTATCGATTGCCTTTATTACTGAAGTTGCCGACATCAATGAGATTTCATGCTCCCCCGACCGGCCGCCGAATATCACTCCAAGTCTGATCATTTATTACCTCCAGCCCTTATATTAACTGAACACGCAGTTGTGGGCCATCCATCAATTCATAATATCAAAGTGCAAGCAGCCTTAGGCTTTCTTCACTCCAATACAATATGGCCTCGTATGCATTATATGAACGCCATATGAATCATTATACCGCATCTTCGGAACATTTTCGACTTAGAAAAATTTTCTTTTTGCCGCTTATTGCTGCAAATTCTTTAAACTCTATAGCATAGGCGCTACCCCTCTCGCTGTATGCTTTCCTCAAGAAGGGATTCCAGCCTTTCTTTATCAAATTGATATTTTGTGCCGCAGAACTGACATACCAGTTCTGCCTGACCGTCTTCTTCGATGATCTCTTTTAAGTCCTTTGATCCGATGCTGATCACAACTTGTTCCAGCCGTTCAACAGAACAGTCGCAATCCCATTGGATATCCCTGTATTCCAAGCGTTCCACTGAAAATTCCTCCGGCATGGAGTGGAAAATCCGGTCAAGAAGATTGCCGATCACAGCTTCCTCTGTCTTTCCTGCGGATTGTGCCGTCACCTCTTCAACGAGGCTGCTGACTGGCGTCATTTCTTCCAGTAATTTCTCCAGCAGGTCCACAGCTTCCGGTCTCGCTTCCGGCAGCATTTGGATGATCATCCCTCCGGACGACAAGGTCGTATAGTCCGTATTGATCCTGACCCCTAGGGCAACAGAGGCTGACTGCTGCTCCGACAGGAAATAATATGCGGTCAGATCGTCGCCGATTTCACCGCTTACCAAACCGATTTTCCCAACATAGGGTTCTCTCAGTCCCAGGTCTTTAATAACCGTCAGATTCCCTTCTCCCACGGCGCCGCCTACGTCCAGCTTACCGTTATCCTTTAAAGGAAGGTCTACGTCGGGGTTGGAAATGTATCCCTTGACTCTTCCGTCTCCAGCGGCGGTAACAAGAATTTCTTCGGCCGGACCATCCCCCTTGAATTGGACGGTAAGCTTGTCATTTTTATTCTTCAGTTGCAGCCCCATCAAGCCGGCTCCTGTTAGCGCCCTTCCCAAGGCCGCCGTAGCAAGAGGCGTCGTCTGATGGACCTTTCGCGCATCCTCGACCATTGTCGTTGAAATGGCCAGGTACACTCGAAAGGAACCGCTTCTATCTATTGCAATTAATGCTTTGTTCATTTATGATCTCCTTGTTTCTTATTGAATCATTTCCGCCAACTCTGCCTTCAGGCGTTCGATGATCTCTTCCGATTCTTTTCCGCTCTTTCCCTTGGCAGAAAGATAAATTTTCAGCTTGGGCTCGGTGCCGGACGGTCTGACGACCACGCTGCTGCCGTCTTCCAGGATATATTCCAATACATCTGATTTGGGAAGCCTGATGGGCCTTGATCCGACCGCCAGGTCGCAAGCGCCGCCTCCGCCTAAGTATCTTCTTATGGACAGCTTGTAGTCTGCAATCTGAATGACTTTCTTGCCTATGAGCTTTACCGGTGCGTCTACTCTGAGGGTTCCCATGATGCCGTTCATCTTTGACATGCCAGCTGCACCCTCAAAAGCAAATTCGATCAGATCATTCCTGTAGTATCCGTATTTTTCGTACAGCTCGTTCAGTCGATCAACCAGGGTTTTGCCCAGCTTTTTATAAAATGAAGTCATCTCGCAGATCAGCATGGATGCGTTCACTGCGTCCTTATCTCTTACATAAGATCCGGAAAGATATCCATAGCTTTCCTCAAAACCAAAAATATATCGTTCTTCTTCACCCTTTTCTTCCAGCTGCCCGATTTGTTCGCCGATAAATTTAAATCCTGTCAAGACATCAATCATTTCAACACCGTAGAACTTGGCCACTTTTTCAGCCATTTTTGTCGTGACGATAGTCTTGATGGCAATGGGGTCCTTTGGCATTGGCTTGGGCGCTTCTCTGACGAAGGTCTGTTTGCCCGCCATCTTATCCATCGTAAGCTTGCCCCGCCTGTGGCAAATGTAATCAAGAAGCAGCACACCTGTTTCATTTCCGCTGATCAAACGGTAATCCTCTGCTCCTGAGAACGCATCCCTGTGTCTTACCGCAATTCCTACTCGATCACAATCCGGATCTGTTGCCAGCAGCAAGTCAGGCGCCTCGCCCTCTCCCGACAGCCTGCGACAAAGCTCCAGCCCCAAAGCCAAAGCCGCTTCTTTCTCCGGATTAGGATAGGGACACGTCGGAAAGTTTCCGTCAGGAAGTTCCTGTTCTTTCACAACCGATACGTTTTCTACTCCGATCATCTCCATGATTTTTCGGACCGGACGGTTGCCCGTACCGTTAAGCGGTGTATAAACAACCGAGAGGTCAAAACAGTCCGTTCCGGTACTCTCCTGTAAAACCGCCTCAAGAAACGCCGCCGTAACCGTTTCGGGAATCGTTTCGATCAGAGGGTTTCCCTCTGAGTCCGCGACACTGACAGCAGCCGGTCCGACTTTCAGGTTTTGCCCGCATGCCGCAGTTTTTACATCCTTGAATAAATCGACCTTTTCAATCAGGTTCAGAACTTCCGCAGCGGCTTCCAGCGTCAGCTGGCAGCCCTCCGCGTTATATGCTTTATATCCATTATATTTGGCTGGGTTATGGCTTGCTGTAACCATGATTCCCGCACAGCAGTGATAATACCGAACGGCAAAAGACAGCGCAGGCGTCGGCATAAGCTCAGGATAGACATAAGTCTTGATTCCATTACCAGCCAGTACGCAGGCCGCCTCCATCGCAAAGAGGTCCGAGTTGATTCTGCTGTCATATGCAATGGCAACCTTTGGCACCGCTCCGGAATAACAGTCTCCGCTGCGGCCGTAGTGAAGATTGATATAATCGGCAAAGCCTTGTGTCGCTCTTCTAACTGTATAGATATTCATCCGGTTTGTTCCCGCACCCAAAATTCCCCTCAGACCGCCGGTACCAAATTCAAGATCACGGTAGAAGCGGTCGTTCAGCTCCTCCTGATCCGTGATTTCCATAAGTTCTTTTCTCAGACTTTCATCCAGATCCTCCTGGTCCAGCCAGTGCTTTTTAATTTCTTCCGCTTGCATTTAAAGAACCTCCCATACATTACTTATTTAATGATACCCAATTAGCCGCAATTGATCAGGGGGTATAACGATTTAATTTTATTTTACCACAAACTCCCTTCTGTACAAATCAAAAAATGAGTGAAGCCGCAGTACCAGTCACCATGAAGTTACCAATGCGGCACAGCTTCTTCACAGAGGCGACATATCCATGTATATAATTGAAAACTGTTTGAATGGTAAATCAAAACATTTGACAGGATGTAAACAAAATTTGAAAGGAGTATCGTAGAGATGAAAAAAATGAAGTTCATCACCCTATAACTGTCAGCCGCAGGCTTCAAATCCAGCGTTAATTGATGATGGACAAAAGAACGGAGGACCTGGACAACCAAGCCAAAGCGGAGAGCCCGCATACTAGTCTCTCTGTTTTTCTATGCCTGCTGCCGGTCTTTCAGTTTTTTTCTATAACAAGTCCCGTTTCTTTTATTTCATTGGATTCTAAATGCAGGATCACATTTCGGGAAATCGCATCCATGTGATCGAACCCGGATATGGAGATCTTTATATCATGGCGTTTAGACACATGGCAGATCAGCTTTTGAAATGCCGCTACGATTCTCACTGCAGGAACTGCACCTGCAATTCCGCTTCGTAAATCATTGTTGCCAAGAGATGCTGACATCCCCTGCAAACCGCCATATATATAATTCAGATCATCGAGACAATATGCATCCAGTTCCATAATATACTGCTTATCCGCAGACCGAAGGATCGCTTCCACAATCCGAGCAAGACCGTAGTATTCAACACCCGGGAGACTCTGAATGCTGATCTCCAGTTTTCGTCTTGTATAAGAGAACTTACTTTTTTGTTCGTACTTACAGCTGCCGGAGGATTCCATCAAATCCAGGTAAAACCGTTTCAATTCGCTGTTAGGCGATGTATTTAGATTGCGCCTCAGAACAATTTCAAAATTCTTATAATAATTGATGGCCGCAGTCCGATTTCCCAGCTTGCCGTAAATTTTAATAGTCTTAAGGGCAAACTGCTCATTGTATGGTTCAATGGTAGCTACCTCATTCAGTATTTGCAGTTCTTCTTCGAAACGTTCCTGCTCCTCATACAAACCCACCAGCTTTTCCAGAATCTCCACCTGCCGGTTTTGGCAAACCACTCTCTCAAAGAGGATCATTTCGTTCAACTCATTGCAGTTCTTTAGATAAAGCCCTTCTAAAAAGTCGCCTTGAAACAGCTCCTTCAACTTCAACAAATCTTCCACCCGGCTCATCTGTGAGACTTTGAATCCGTCAAGCAACGTTTTATCACATTCATAGTGATATCTGTCATTGATTCTGCAAAAATCCTTGCCGACGATGATAAAGTCCTCTCCGTCATCAGAAGGAATTGCTTTTTTAATACTCCAGAGATTAAACCGAAGATTAGATTTTGCAGCTTCGTCATCGCTATCCGGCCAGAGATAGGAAATGATTTTCTCTTTACTCATATCCCTGTTTTTATTGAGCGCAAGCAAACAGACCAGCGCCACGAGCTTGCTGCTCAGTTTGTCACTGATACATTCTTGATCATAATAGATTGCCGCTTTACCAAGCATGTTGATCCTTAACATCAGGGGACCTCTCTATTATTTCGATCTGTTGAAGAGAATGCTGCCGCCTTTCATGGTGCATTTTACTTTGATGTCCTTGATCTCATCTGCTTTCACCTTGAAAATATCCTGGTCAAGGACGACAATATCCGCCGTCTTGCCTTTTTCAAGTGTTCCCTTCCGCGTTTCTTCAAAGATTCCGTAAGCTCCATTGCAGGTAAACAGTTTGATTGCCTGATACAGGTCGATCCGGTGCGCTTCCACAGGATGGTTGACAGCCGCATGAATTCCCAGAAGGGGATCGGCGGGCGTTACATCGCAGTCCGAGCCGCCGCAGACAACGACGCCTTCTTTGACAATTTCATAGAACGGGTTGGTAAGCTGATACTTCTCTCCCAGTCGGTCGTAATTCATCTTATCCGGCCCGCCCCAGATATATTCATAGGAAGGTGACATTGAGAAAATGAGCCCCAGGTCCTTTGCCCTTTTGATATGTTTGACCGTCGGAAGCTCCACATGCTCCAAGCGGTGCCTGAGCCCGAAATTTCCGGTGCGGTCCAGAGCATATTCATGGGCAGTTAAAGCCTGTTCAATGGCCCTGTCTCCAATCGTGTATAACGCAAGCTGAAGCTTGTTGATATAGCAATCCAAAACAAAATCGTTCAGTTCTTCCTGTGTAAAGCAAAGGCCTCCCCGGTTTCCGGGGCTGTCGTGATATTCAAAAGAAAGCGCCGCGGTTCTTGCGCTGAAAGTGCCGTCCAGATACAGGCTGCCCCCGATCCTCTTCATGTTCATCTCTTTGACTCTGGAAATATCTGTAGTCTGATAAAACAACGCTGTGTCAAATACAAACTGGTCTGCGTATTCATGAATGAATTCCGCATCCTTGTCGGAGTATAGCCTGCCTCCCTCCATTGCATTCACCGTCGTGATCCCCTTCTCAATCATCGTTTTTGAAAAGCTTTTAACCGCATCAAACCTTCTGGAGTTGGGAATATTTCGAAGGATATTCTCTCGTAAAAATGCGTTTGCATAATGGGTAATGATCCCTGTAGGAACCTGGTTATCGTCAAATTCAACGCCTTCAAGGGTAAAGGGTATTTTATAATATAAGAGGGCATAAGTATTCAATATGCTCGTTTGATATTCGACCGTATTTAGAAAAACAGGAAGCTCCTTACAGAACCTGTCCAGCACCGTTCTGTCCGGAAGTTTGTTTTCTTTCAGATTTTGCTCATCAAGCCGGATTCCGCGGATCACAGTATCACGGCTGTTCTTCGATGCCTCAAGAATCAACTCCCCGATATCGTCAAAGGATTCAGCGCTGCTCAAATCAACGCTCGTAGAGTTGATCGCCGCCTGAACAACATGAAAATGACTGTCGATAAATCCCGGCAGAACAGAAGCTCCCTTCGCATCAATAACGGTGCTCGAATTGTTAAGGTATTTTTTATAGTCTGCACCGAATCCAATGTCATAGATGCATTCATCTCGCACCAGAAGCCAGTCGTATTCCGTTTGGTTCGCCATAGACAGACATTTCCCGTTCATAATAATGATTTCTTTGTTCATGGTGTTACCATCTCCATATGTTAATCCCTGCATAGTGCAAATCCAGGTCGGGCGAACGATTATTACCAGCCCTTAACCTTTGCACCTGCACTTACTCTATATCATATCTCCATATAAGGGATATTACAAATACTTCTCAGGATTAAATTTCGAGCAGCATGTTCAGCTGCTGTCAAACACCGTTTTACTTTACCGTTTGTTAGACAGCCTGAACATGGCGAAAGGAAGCGAAAGAGTGCCAAAACCCCTTCCGATTGATGAAGCCGCAGCTGGCAGCTTCAACCCTGTCTGAATTTTTATAAGATTTAAAGGTCCGGAGTGGATGCGTCATAAACCTTATTTCCTGCCACAAAGGTCATGGCAACCCGAATATTCTTCAGATGCTCGGGATTAATTTGAAACGGGTCTTCATCCAAAATCGTCAGGTCTGCAAATTTTCCGGCTTCTATTGTACCCAAAACATCCTGGTCTCCTGTTGCATAGGCAATATTTTTCGAGAAGAGGCAGACTGCTTCATACACGCTTAAGCGTTCGCAGGATCTCCAGCCCTCGGGAGGAAATCCGTTTAAGTCCTGCCGCATTACTGCAGCATGAATTCCCCTGATCGGATCATAGGATTCCACCGGGCAATCCGATCCCCCAGTCATAATCAGCCCGTTCTCGGTCATGGTCTTCCAAAGATATGCATTTTTCATGCGACGTTTCCCCAGCCTTTGCTCGATCCAATAGAGATCCGTACAAAGAAAGGACGGCTGTATATCAAGAACCGCCGGAAGTCTCTTCAGCCGTTTGATCTGATCGGGACGTACCACCTGCGCATGGATGATCCTTACGGGAAGGCAGCTGTTGGGGCCAGAGGCTGGTTCTGTTTCTATGCCATTCATAAAGACGGACTCGATCGCATCCAACGTGATATCCAGCGCTCTGTCTCCTATGGCGTGAATTGCAGGCTGCAAGTCTCTTCTACGGGCCATTTGCAGAGCTTCAACCAGCTTGTCTTTATCCACCGAGATGCCTTTATTTCCCGGATCATCGTCATAATCTTCGGTTAACGATGCGGACCGTGCTCCAAGAGAACCATCCGTAAAAATTTTATAAGAACCAAATTTCACTTTCGTTGAAGGGCTTTTTTCTCCTTCCATTTTTTCAGGTTCAAATATCTCATCCAGGCTAACAACGATCCGAAGAGGAAGCCTTCCTTCCCTGTCCAGTTCACGATAAGTTTCAATCTCCTCTTCATAGTTCCATATTTTCGCGGCATAGGTATGTGCGGCGGTGATACCTTTGGACGCCATATCCTTCAAGGTATCCAGAATCACCTTCTTTTTTCGTTCAGGGTCCGAGAGCGGGTCAGGTATGATATGGTCGAACAATGCAGTTGCTTTCTCGCGAAAAACTCCGTTCAAATTGTTGTCATGATCACGCTCGATCAATCCCATATATTCCTGAAGCTCACATTGGTCAATACCCGCTTTTTCTATTGCAAGGCTGTTGGCGACCATCGCATGAAGGCAACAGCGTCTAATTACGATAGGATGTTCTGTACTGATCCGGTCTAAGTCTTGTCTTGTAGGCATTCTGCCCTCAGAAAACTTCGTTTGATCAAATCCTGTTCCTTTGAGCCATATCCCCTTCGCGGAATTTTCTGCGGCTTCCTTCATAACGCCGATGAGCTCTTCAATGCTCCTGACATCGTCAAGCGCTGCTGTTTGCCGATTCTGGCAATAAGCATAAAGATGGAGATGAGAATCGCCCAAGCCCGGGATGATTGTTTTTCCTCTAAGATCGATTGTCTCTTCAGCAGTATAACCGAAGGCTTCATCCGCGCTTCCTGCAAAGGCGATGCGTCCGCCTCTTATTCCCACCGCCTCCACGGTCTCACCTTCCGTTTTCAGCGTATAAAATTTGCCGTTTACCAGCAATGCGTCCAGCTTGCAGCCATGACGATTTAACTCAGACATCTTTTTAACCCACCTATTCTTACTTAGAATCCATCAGGGCAGCCGATCCAATGGAATTTCCATTGAGTCTCGCTGCCCTGCAAAGAATTTAACCTTTTAATTATGAGAGAACTTTCTCCAGAAAATCACAAACCACATCAGCGGTTTTATGAATTGAGCTGATTGTGGCATATTCGTCATGGCTGTGGAAATTATCTCCCTCGGCCCCGAATATGACAGCTGGTGCATTCAGTCTTGATCCCAGATAATTAAAGTCTCCTATGCTTTGAAAATAAGCGATTTCTGGCGAACTGCCGCACACATTTACAACGGATTCCATGAAGCTTTTTACCAAAGGTTCTTCTTCCTCTACCGTATAAGGCATAAATCCTCTTGAACCAGCGCTTGGCGCTTCACGGAAATTGATCTTGCAGCGGCACTGAATACCTGCCCGCTCAATCGCTTTCTGTATCTGCTGTTCAATGGTGCTTTCATCCTCTCCGACAACAATATGCCAGAACAATTTGATCTTGGCATAATCCGGTACACTGCATGCTCCGCCGTCACTTTCCAGTCCGACTACGCAAACAGCTCCCGTACCGAGATGTTGATCCTGTACGTACTCGACATTTTCCAGCTCACAAACGAGTTTCGATGCATCCAGCGCCGCACTGGTTCCACTTTTTGGCATCGCCGCATGAGACGCTTTGCCGAACAGCTCGATCTCCAGTCCGTAGCCGCCTCTGGCACCCAGACATACCGTGGGAAAACTTTTTTTCGAGAAGCCTGCGGAAGGTTCTGTCACAATAGAAAAGTCAACATCTTTTATGTACCCTTCCTCAATCAGCGCATTGGTGCCCATGCCATAGGGACCTTCCTCCACCGAAACATAGGATGCGAGAATCCTTCCCTTAAATGCCGGGTGCTGTTTCGTGAAATCTCTAAGTGCCAGCATAGTCGCTGCGCAGCCCGATTTCATGTCCAAAGCGCCAAGGCCGTAAATCCGATCTCCGTCCTGAACGCCGGCAAAAGGGTCAACAGTCCATCCGCTGCAAAGTTTTACCGTGTCCAGATGTCCGTTGATGCAAATCGTGGGACCCGGTTCTCCTCCTTCCAGCTCAAGAACGATATTCTTTCCGTGATGTCCGGTTACCTTATCTTCATGGTATTCATGAATGGAAGCCTTTATATCCTGACTTCCGAACCAGTTACTGACAAATTCCATAATCTTATTTTCCTCAAAATAAGGACTTGGAATTGCAATGAGCTGTTTCATCAATTCAACCACTTCATTTTTATCCGTCATTTTAATCTCCATTTACGCGTTAATTTCTTCTAATCTCTCTTTATCGATTGCTGCCTGCTCCTCGTCGGTATTATACCAGATAAACTTTCCGGTAATTGCATAAATAATGGCAATCAGCGGTGTAAATATCGAAAGGAACGTATATGGAAGATAGTCGAGGGTAGCAACGCCTAATGTAGCTGTGAAATATACACCACAGAGGCCCCATGGAACCAAAGGCGAAGTAACCGTTCCAGCATCCTCGCAAGTTCTGGAAGCAACATTTCTTCTGATATGCAGCTTGTCATATGTTCCAAGATACATTCTTCCTGGGATCAGAATTGCGACATACTGGCTTGCAGAGAGAAGATTTACAATAATTGAGGTAACAGCATGTGTTGGAATAAGACCCCGGGCGCTCTTTGTAAGTCCCATCATCTTACTTAACAACGCTTCCAGTGTACCTGTCTTTTCAAGAATACCGCCGAAGCTGAGGCCGAGATATCCGAGGGATACCGTCCACATCATCGCCTGAATTCCTCCACGGTTGAACAGCTTATCTACTTCAAAAATACCTGTGTCAATTGTAAAGCCGTAATTCATGAATGAAATCATTTCATAAACGCTGTATCCATTCAGGATGATTGCTAAAACCATACCGATTATTGAAGCGACTACCATTGCCGCAAGAGCACTGATCTGTTTGTATGCCATGATCAGAACAGCGGCAAGGGGGATCAGGCTTATGATTGCCGCACCTGGAGTAACGTTAAAGTTGTCGTTTATCCCCTGCAATATGACACGAACGGTTGATTCGTCAATGCTGTCTGCAGTATACCGGAATCCGATGACCAAATAAATGATGAGTGAAATAATAAATGCAGGTACTGTTGTAAAAAGCATGCTCTTGATGTGCTTGAACAGATTGGCTTCGCATACACCGGCAGCCAGATTGGTGGAATCGGACAAAGGAGATAATTTGTCTCCAATAATCGCTCCAGAAAGAATTGCTCCGGCAGCCATCGGAGCGGGAATACCAAGCCCCATGCTGATGCCCATAAAAGCCACACCGAAGGTTGCCCCTGTGGTATAGCTGCTTCCTGTTGATATGGATGCCACTGCGCAAATCAGTGCAGCTGTGAACAGGAACATGGAAGGTGAAATCAACTGAAGCCCATAATACATGAGGACAGGAATTGTTCCCGATGCGATCCAGGTGGGAATCAGCATTCCGATGAACATTAAGATCATCATGGGAATCGTGGCGATCTTGCATCCGTGCATCACGCCTTCTTCAATCCTTTTCCATGTCATACCATTCACCATCAATACGATTGCTGCAAACGTGCAAGCGAATACAAGTGTCAGATGAATGTCGGGACTGCCTACCTGAACAATTTGAAGTACAAGTACGGCAAAAAGAAAAATTACGATGATGAGTGCAACTCCAAAGGATGGCTTATACTCTTTTTTTCCGTTTTCCATATATGGAATACCTCCTTTTTTTCTTTCATTTTATCCTCAATGTTTTTACAGACTGTGTATTTTTCTTTTAAATTGAATTCTTTTTTAAAAAGATTATCATATTTTAAACACTTTTTTAAACATTACAAAAATGAAAAGAAGCCGAATAAAACCCCGAGGCCTCAAAGCCCCGGGGTTTTTGTATGATTGAGGAGAAATACATATTTATTTTTATGAAATAAAGTGAATAGCCTTGTCCAAAGCCGCGTGAAACGCCTCATGGATACTTTCTGACACGGTAGGATGCGGGTGAACCGTTTTTATCACTTCTTCCGCTGTCGCTTCCAGGTTCATCGCCAGCGCCGCTTCTGCGATCATATCTGTCGCATGGATGCAATATAAGTGGACTCCTACGATTTCATTGAACTCCGGTTCCAAGACCACCTTGATCAACCCTTTTTCCTCACCGGCTACTTTTGCTTTACCGTTTGCCAATAGAGGGAATGTCCCAGTCTTTACCTTTCCGTATTTGGCTTTTGCCTGAGCTTCTGTCAAGCCGACACAGGCGATTTCGGGCTGAAGATAAATTGCGCTTGGAATCACATCATAACGCATCACCGACGGATGTCCGCAAATGTTTTCCACCGCGACCACAGCCTCCATGGAAGCCGTATGAGCCAGCATCGCCTTTCCGTTAACATCCCCGATAGCATAAATACTGTCAACAGAGGTTTTCAGTGTCTCATCTGTAACGATGGCTCCTTTTTCTGTTTTTATGTTCAGGCTCTGACAGTCTATTCCCTTCAAGTTAGGAATTCTGCCTACCGCCATCAGCACCGAAGCAGCGTCGACGGATTCCAAAGCACCCTGTTTCTCAAAGACAACAGAATCCGCTGTAATTTCCGTTACCTTAGCTCCGGTGTGAATGGTCACGTCCATAGTCTTTAATAACGCAGTTACTTGTTCCGTAATCTCTTCATCCACCATGGGCAGGATTCGGTCAAGGAATTCGATAACCGTTACTTTGCATCCTGCGTTGGCAAGAAAATAAGCAAATTCGATACCGATCACACCACCACCGATAATGGCCATGCTCTTTGGAATTTCTGTGAGGTTCAGCGCTTCATCACTGGTCATGACGTTCATTCGGGAATCTGACGGAACAGGCAGGCTCTTCACAGAAGAACCTGCAGCGATAATAATATATTCTGAGGAAATGACTTTTCCTCCAACCATCACATTGTGTTCATCTCTAATCTCTGCGCTGCCATTATAAATCGTAACTCCATTTGCTTTCAGAAGTCCGCCTACTCCACCAACAAGCTGTGACACCACACTGCTTTTCCGCTGTTGAACGACTTCCATATCAAGCCGCAGCTGATCTGCCGCTACACCCTTCACGCCATACCGTTCGCTTTCTTTCGCCTCTTTCAGGGCTTCGACACTTCTGAGCAGCACTTTCGTCGGAATGCAGCCCCTGTTCAGGCAGACGCCGCCAAAGCTATCCTCTTCAATAATGGCGGTTCTTTTCCCCAGTTGTGCCGCTTTGATTGCAGCGACATAACCTCCCGGACCGCCGCCGATGACGACAATGTCATAATCCCTTGCAGCAAGAGGCACTGCAGTCGCCGCTTTTTCCGCGGGCTGCGCATCCTTTGTTCCGGGCTGTGCGACAGCTGCAGCAGGCGCTTCACCCGAGGGGGCCTCCATTCCAAGTTTTTTCATCGCTTCGGACAATACCGCTTCAATATCTTCATCGGCTCCCCCTACAATTGCAATGGGGAGGGTAACGGGTACCTTTCCGCCTTCTTCCAGCAGAATTTTCCGCAGTACGCCGTCTCCCGTCGCTTCAATATCCATGGTGGTTTTATCTGTCTCTATCGAAAAGAGGGGTTCTCCTTTTCTGACGGTTTCACCCTCCTTTATATGCCATTTCACAAGACTGCCTTCGCTCATATTGAAGCCCAGCTTGGGCATGATAATAATTTCTGCCATTTTTTCCTCCTTACAGCATCAGCTCGATCGGCTGTTCCAGAAGTCTTTTGACCTCGGTAACGAATCGGGCTGCCAGTAATCCGTCAACAACTCGGTGATCCACGGACAACGTAACGTTCATCATCGGCTTAATGGAAAGTTGTTTCTCTCCATCACTTCCCGTCACCACAAATGGTTCGTCCTTGGTGGCGCTGATGGCCAGAATCCCTACCTCGGGTGGATTGATAATCGCTGTGAAATTTTCGATTCCGAACATTCCAAGATTGGAAATACTGAAGGTTCCTCCGCTGTATTCCTCCGGTCTCAGTTTTCCGGTTCTTGCTTTTTCTATATAAATTCCAGCTTCACCAGAGAGCTCGGCCAAGGTCTTTTTTTCCGCATTTTTTATAACAGGAACGATAAGACCGCCGGGTGCAGCTACTGCAATTCCTAAATTAACACTCTTATACTTCTCGATTCGGTCTCCGATCAAGGAGGAATTCATCTCGGGATATTTTTGTAAAGCAATAATAACGGCCTTTGCGATATAGTCTGTAACGGATGTTTTCTGCGGCAACGCTCCGTTGACTTCCTTACGAAGGTCGAGCAAGCGTTCCAGATTAATCTTCTGGGTAAAATAAAGATGCGGTGCGGTAAATTTGCTCTCAGACAACCGGTCTCCGATAATTTTCCGAACTCCGCTGTAGGGCAGAATCTCCGAAATTTCTTTTCCGTCCGGTGTATACCTTCCGCTTTGTTCGTTTTCCGGTGTCCCATAAGCTTCTTGTAAATCAGCCGCCGTTCCGGTTTTTCTTTCGCCGGTCTCTGTCCTTGCCGCAATTGTATCAATCACATCGCGCTTAGTGATCTTGCCTCTTATTCCGCTGCCCGTCACTTCTTCCGCAGAAATTCCTTCGGCTTCCGCCAGCTTCTGTGCAACAGGAGTGATTTTTACCCTATGGGCGTGCGCATAGGCTAAAATGTCCTTTTCACAGATTCCGCCCTGATATCCGGTGCCTGTGAGCGCAACGCTTTCTAAATTCAGCCCCAACTCCTTTGCCTTCCTTCTTGCCCTAGGGGTGATCTTCATAAAATCAGCTTGTTCCGGCTGCCGTGTAAACGTGGCTGATTCCGATGCTTCTATATGATCCGGTACTTCTGCATCTACTGACTGTTCTGCGGCTGCAGCCTGATTTTGCCCTCTTCCCAGCGCCCGCTCCACTTCCCGAATCTGTTCTTCAATATTTTCTTCGGCTCCTGCGATGATTGCAATCGGCAATGTCACTTCCACCGAGTCTCCTGCTTCGATAAACTTCTTTCGAAAAACGCCGTCCGCTGTCGCCTCAATATCAATGGAAGTCTTATCTGTTTCTATAGAGAAAACCGGCTCGCCCTTCGTTACCGAATCCCCCTCTTTTTTGTACCAGCAGACAAGCTTGCCCTCTGACATATTGAAACCCAGTTTCGGCATTATAATAATTTCAGCCATATCCTCACCCCTACTTCAACATTCTCAACACTTCATTGTAGATTTTATCAACGGATGGAATCACCGGAAATTCCAGCGCAGGACTGAAAGGCAGAGGTACGTTAGGTGTTGCGATTCTGGAAATCGGTGCCTCCAAATAGTAGAAGACGTCATCCATCAGATCCGCCGCGATCTCACCTCCAACACCGCATTTTTCATAAGATTCATCTACCACAAGTAATCTGCCGGTTTTCTTGACAGAGGAGATGATCGTCTCTCTGTCCATGGGCACGATGGTCCGCAGATCGATGACCTCAGCAAAGATTCCGTCTTTTTCCAGCTTTTCCGAAGCCGAGAGCGACTTCATAACCTGGCAGGAAGTTGCTACAATAGTGATATCTGTGCCGTTTTTTACGATGTTTGCCTTGCCGAAAGGAATCGGCTCCACCTTGTCGTCGATCATAAACTTATTGGAGTATTCCATTTTGTGTTCAAAGAAAATGACTGGATCATTATCCCTGATTGCTGTTTTCAGCAGGCCCTTTGCTTCCTGCGCCGTTGACGGCACCACTACTTTCAGCCCGGGAAAATGTGCCACCATTGCCTGCATGCTCTGGGAGTGCTGCGCCGCGGAGGATCTTCCGGCTCCGATTGGCGTTCTTATTACCATTGGCACCGAGGCCTGCCCGCCTGACATATAGCGAATCTTTGCCGCCTGATTGATCACCTGGTCAGCCGCAACGAGCAAAAAATCGGAAAACATCAATTCAACAACGGGCCTCAGACCCGTCAGCGCCATGCCGACACCCATTCCTACAAATCCTGCTTCAGAGATAGGTGTGTCCTTCACTCTCATCGGACCGTATTTTTCAAGAAGCCCGACCGAGGTTTTGAAGTTTCCGCCGATAAAACCGACGTCCTCACCAAGCAGAAGAACATTCCCATCTCTCTCCATTTCTTCATCCATTGCCTCACAAATCGCATCTCTATATAATATTTCTCTCATCTTTGAAATCTCCTTTCGCCCTATGCAAATATATCAGTATACGCTTCCGCAGGGTCTGGATAAGGACTTTCCTTGGCAAATTCCACTGCAGCCTGAACATCTTTTTCAATCGCCTCTTCAATTTTCAGCAAATCTTCTTCGGATGCCTTTCCGCGAAGCAGTGCATTCCTTAGAAGCTTGATCGGGCAGCGGTCCATCCACTCCGCTTTTTCGTTTTCATTTTTTCTTGCCCTGTATACCGCCGGATCTCCCACGTGATGACCCTGCCAGCGATAGGTCTTACATTCGATCAGCGTCGGACCCTCTCCAATTCTGGCTCTTTTTACAGCCTTTTCCGCAGCCTGGTGTACTTCAATAACGTTCATTCCGTCCACTACTACGCCGGGAATTCCATAGGCAATCGCCCGGTCGGCAAGGTTTTCCGTATTGGTTACATCCCTGATATCCACAGAAATCCCGTACAGATTGTTCTCTATCACATATACGATTGGTAGCTTCCATGCCGCTGCCATATTGATGCTTTCATGGAAGGTCCCTTCATTTGTGGCTGATTCTCCAAAAAAGGATACAGAAATCTGATCCGTACCCAGATATCTAGACGTATAAGCAGCACCCGTGGCGATAGGAATTTCTCCTCCCACGATACCGTTAGCTCCGAGAATTCCTTTATCCAATGCCATAATATGCATGGAACCCCCTTTGCCTTTTGAGTATCCGCCCTCTTTTCCCAGAATCTCAGCCATCATTTTATCGATCTGCGCACCTCTTGCCACAAGGTGCCCATGTCCTCTGTGAGTGCTTCCGATATAATCGCTATCCTTCAGTGCGGCACACACGCCAGTGGCGATGGCCTCTTCTCCAAGATAAAGGTGAGCTAATCCCGGCATCATCCCCTGTTTATAAAATTCAAATACTTCTTCTTCAAAACGACGCATTTTAAACATGGTTTCGTAAAAACCAATCAGCTGTTTTTTGCTGTAATTTTTAAGTTCCATTGTGACCTCCTGCTTTTCTAATTCATTTTAAAATTAATAAAGCAATTATTATGCCAAGACTAGTACAGCTTGTTTTCTGCATATCTTCTTAATATTTCTCTTATTCCGTCACACCGCATGTGTCATTATGTCACAGCTGGCACAATGTGACACCTTGTGTCCTTCATATGACACCAGCCGGACAAAACAGTTTGCCTGTTCATTTGCGTAAAACATGATATAATAAAGTATTCAGTATCTTGCTTTGGCGAAGGAGAGGTAGCAATGATTCAGTTTGATCATGATTATATGGAACAGTTAAATGCTGCTTGGGATTGTTTTATTTCTGGCAGGGAATACGATTACTCTTTTATGAGGCCTGAAATACTGGAATCATGGGAGCGTTCTCGGAATTATAAGGTCGATCCTTATAAAAGACTAACGGAAATTCTTCAGCCTGACGCGATTCACGAAAAGCTGGAGACTAATAAAATGTTGATTTCGACAGTACATCCCTATATGGAGAAGCTGTATTCCATCGTGGAGGGTTCAGGATTTTATCTGATGCTAAGCGATCAGGATGGATACATTCTTGATCTCATCGGCGACAGAGACATTATAGAAAAGAGCAGGCAGGGTAGCCTTCTGGTCGTTGGAGCCAACCGGAGCGAATCCGTTGCGGGAACCAACGCCATCGGCACTGCCATTACGCTGAGAAGGCCAATTCAGATATGGAACGGAGAGCACTATGTTCTTGGCCATAAAAACTACGCCTGCAGCGGCGCACCTATTTTCAACCATCTTGGGAAGCTGATCGGCTGCCTGAATCTCACCGGAGAATTTACAAAAATACATACCCACACGCTGGGCATGGTATTAAGTGCTGTAGACGGGATTTCAAAAGAGCTCAAAATTAGAAATGCCTATGAAGAGATTGAAGCGCTCAGTGCACAGCGAAATATTATCCTTGAGTCTGTTTCTTCAGGGCTGATTCTCCTGAACGATTGCAATGAGATCATTCAGCTCAACGGCAATGCCCTGCGAATGCTCCAGCTGGAGAACAAAGTCGCTCTGGGCATAAACATTTTCGAACTGATCAGTATCGATGAGCCGGTACACAATCATTTCAGCTTCGCCAACTTCGACGGCGATATCTATAACAAGGAGATCAGTATTTATTTTACGGGTTCAACTCTACCGCCCGCCAAATTCAATATGAGCATTAATTTTATCGGACAAGGAGGCTGCAATAAAGGAATTGTCATCCGGTTAGACGAGCCAAAGCATATTAATAAGCTGGTTAATAAAATCGGAGGATTCAAAGCGTCCTATACCTTTGACAATATTATCGGAACATCTCAGGCCACGCAGAAAATGATCAAAATCTGCGAAAGGGCTGCTCTAAGCTCTTCCAACGTTTTAATTCTCGGTGAAAGCGGAACCGGAAAGGAACTGGTGGCGCAGGCGGCTCACAACGGCAGCAGCTATGCGCAGGGACCGTTTGTCGCAATCAATTGCGGTGCGCTTCCCAAAGGGCTGATTGAAAGTGAGCTTTTTGGATATGAACGCGGAGCCTTTACCGGAGCCAGCAAGGAAGGAAACCCCGGCAAATTTGAACTTGCCGACGGCGGTACGATTTTTCTGGATGAAATCGGAGACATGCCACTGGATGTGCAGGTCTCACTGCTCAGAGTCCTTCAAACAAAGGAAATCATGCGTATCGGCGCAAAGTACTCCAAGAAAATCAACGTTCGAGTTATTGCTGCAACAAACAGAGATCTTACCGAAGCAATCGAAGCAAAGACCTTCCGCGAAGACTTGTTCTACCGCCTGAATGTTTTAACAATCCACGTGCCTCCGCTGAGGGAGCGTACTGAAGATATTACAGAGTTAGCCGATTTTTTTGTTCAGATATTGACTCAGCAGAAAAACAGAAAAATGCGGATCACTCCTGAGGTTTATCAGGCTTTGAAGCAGTATCCATGGCCGGGAAATATCCGCCAGCTGGAAAATACCATTGAAAGAGCCATCAATGTTACGGATAACGACGAGATTAGACTCGAGCATCTGCCTCGCAATGTCTTTCAAAATTATCGCCACACCCCTTATGCTGCTACAACTCAAAAAACGATGCAACATGCAGCGGACTGGTATGAGACTGACGGCCCTAATGCGGACGGATATGCCGCAGAAACTGAACTGAACCTGAAATCAAGCGGATATCACCTGATCCTTTCAAGTCTGGAAAGAAGCAACGGCAACATTAAAGAAGCTGCGGAATTTCTTGGAATCAGCCGCCGTACATTATACAGAAAAATGGATAAATACAACATTGATTATACCAATTACCGCGGCAACAACCTTAACAAATAAACCTGATTCTATAAAAAACAGGTTGGCAGACAATTGCAGAAAATATAAAGACAGAGGTCTGACGAAAAGTCAGACCTCTGTCTCTTTATATGATACAACAACTGCCTTTATTTATTTCACCAAAAGATTGGGGAGGAAGGTTACGCTTTGTGGGACATATGTAATCAACGCAAGAACGGCCAGCATGATAGCAAGCGTCGGCGCAAGCCATTTCATCATACGCTCAATGGGACAATTGGCGATTCTTGAAGCGATAAACAGGTTGACTCCAACTGGAGGAGTACAAAGGCCAATGGTAAGGTTTAGTACCATAATCAAGCCGAAATGCAGCGGTTCTACGCCCAAAGCGTTCATTGTGGGCATCAGGACAGGCGCTAAAATGATAATCGCAGCGTACGTTTCCATAAACATGCCTACAACCAGTAAAAATACATTGATAATCAGAAGAATCACATATTTGTTGTCTGAGATTCCTACGAGCATTTCCGCAAGCTGAACCGGAACTTTCTCCAAAGTCAACAGTCTTCCAAGAGCGGAAGCGCAGCTTACAAGCAGCATAATGGTACCGGCAGTCAATACGGTACGCCTTAAAATAGAAGGAATATCCTTGATCTTATATTCCCTGTAGATAAACAATCCAATAATCATCGCGAATACGCACGCCACCACGGCTGCTTCTGTCGGAGTAAAAAATCCGCTGTAGATTCCTCCGAGAATCACCACAGGTACCAGAAACGCCCAGATAGATTCCTTCAATGCCTTCAGCGGTGAAGTCCCTTCTATTTTGATCTGATTTTTCCCCATTCCATAGCCATTCTTTTTTGCAACAAAATGAGTAAGCAATATAAGCCCTACTGTAATCAGTATTCCGGGAATGATTCCTCCGATAAACAGCTTTGTAATAGACACCTGGCATATGACGCCGTATAAAATCATCGCAACACTCGGAGGAATGATCGGTCCCAATCCTCCGGACACTGCAGCCAAAGCGCAGGCAAAACCTTTATCATATTTTTCCTTCATCATTTCGGGGATTGTAACTCCGCCGATACATGCAACCGTTGCCGTTCCCGATCCTGCAACTGCAGCAAAAACCATGCTTGCCACAACCGTTACCGCACCCAGGGAACCTGCGAAGGAAGCTAGAAGGACTCGGAAAAAATTAATCAATCTTGTTGAAATTCCGCCCCGCATCATCAAATCGCCTGCCAGTATAAAAAACGGAATCGCGATCAACGGAAAGGAATCCAAAGATGTGAAATAGGTATTCATAATCATGGACATCGGCGTATTCGTCAAAAAAAGACAGTAAGTTACACTGGCAACACCGAGCGAAATCATGATCGGAACATGGAAAAACAGCATCACCATAAATATTACAATTAACCATAAGCCAGTCATTATTTACTTACACCTCCCAGATTTGCCTGCTCTATTGCCGCTTCGGCTTCATCAACATCCTGTAGCAGTTCAGGATGCATGATCCATCTAACTTCCAATTGAACGAGTCTCAATGCCATCAGTGCGTGACTGATAGGAATGATCAGACTGAATAAAGCCATAGAAATACCTGTTCCCATTGAAATCGTACCCGTCTTGTTCAGTCCGATGATCCATACCGTACTGAAATAGACAACGGCAACACTGTAAGTAAAAAATATAAGATTGCTGAAATGTTTGATGTAATTTCTAATTTTCTTAGGCCAAAGCTTTAAAAAAAGGTCAATTTTAATATGGGCATTGTGAACTACGGCGTAAACCGCCGAAAGATATGCAAGCCAAATTAAAGAATACCTTGACAATTCATCGATCCACGCATAGGACATGCCGAAGAGATATCTGGCAATTACCTGGTATGTCAGGACGATCAGCATAAAGATCAGGATAAGAATGCCTGCCGTACTTTCTATAGAGTTATACCATTTTTCCTTTTTTTCCAAAACCGTTCCACCTTTCCGAATACCGTATTCCCCCAACGAAGAATCACCGCTTTGACCTCAGATAAGAGCGCTGCCTGTCAAAGCGGTGAACATCTCTCTGCTATTTATTATTGAAAGATACTATCAAAATCTTTCCCCAGGAATGCCAGTACTTCGTCAAGAACTCCTTCTCCCGGAGCATCATAATACTTTTCCCACATTGATTTCGTCGCCTGTCTGAATGCAGTCAGTTCCTCATCGCTGTATTCTTTTACCTCTACGCCTTCCACGTTCTGAAGGGTATCAAGAACTTCCTCATCTGCAGACTTTTCAAGGTCACGGGCATAAGCAACGTATTCTGCCATGGATTCGTCAAAAATAACTCTTAAATCATCTGGAAGCGAGTCGATCCATGCTTTATTAACAACCGGAATATGGAAATGAGCCGTCGCTCTTACGATTGCAAGATGGTCGATTACTTCGCAAAAACGGTCTGTTTCATACAGTGACGTTGCAGTCATCATACCATCTACAGTACCCTGCTGAGCCGCTGTATATAATTCACCGTAGGCGACAACTGTCGGGCTTGCTCCAAGACTTTCAATAAAGCCCATTTGCATATCAGTAGACATGGTTCTGATCTTCTGCCCTTTCAAGTCGGCGGGTGTGTTGATGGGGCCTTTCTTCGTGCCAATACTAAGCCATCCTTTTACAAGTCCGTCGTATACCACGATGCCCGCATCATCCTGAAGCTTCTGCGCCCATTCTGCCGCCATATCGCTGTCCAGCACCTTGTAGATCTCTTCCCAGCTGCTGAACAGGAATGGAAATTCAAATACTTTGTACTGAGGAATGTCCGCCATAGCAGCCAATGTATGGGTTGGAACAGCAACGCACTGGACTGTATTTTGTCTTACGATTTCCCCCAGTTCCGTATCGCTTCCCGCCATAGATTTGTCTCCATAGATCGTCACATCAATTCTGCCGCCCGATTTTTCCTCCAGGATTTGTTCCAGATACGTAAAAGCATCAGCTCCCGCACTGCCTGCACTCTGTATATGTGCAATACTGAATTCATAAGTTTTCTGATCCGCCGTCCCTTCGCTGTCCTCACTTCCCTGGCCGCCTCCGCAGCCTGTCAGTCCAGCAGCCGTCAACATTACAAGAGCCATGAATAGTACAAGTAGTTTCTTTGTCTTTTTCATAAAATCCTCTCCTTAATCTATGATTTGATATGCATCAGAAACAATGTTTGATGCGGGTAAAGATATGTGGTTTTCATTGATAAATATTGCAATTAATATGCCAACTGCGATACAGGACCTTGTTAGATGCACCCGCTTCTTCCAATTGCTTTGGAATGGAGGATCTCACTTCCTATCTAAATTCGTTTGGGAGATTTTATTCGACTCATGCGTGTGACACATAAAATGTGACATGACACATCCCCACGTGTCACATGTGCGCTCGTTTACTAGTCAATCGGCAGGTGCTAATAAAATTGTACCTGCAATAAATAGAATCTTCAATAGTCAATTGCCCGTTTCCGCATAGACAAAAAACAAGAACCCCTGCCGGGCAATCAGCAGGGGTTCTTGCTTTTACATGTTTTTTTGTTTGGTCTGCCTGGCGGCATCGCCGTCGCAGGACTTCATTTAATTTTATCTATCAGCTCAAGAGTTTTGAACTTGAGCTTAAGAGTGGTTGGCTCGTCATATTCCCGCATCAGCGGGTCATATTTATCATCAAGCAGAATATCATTATAAATTTCCTGTATCTCCTGTATGACCTCGGGGTTCTCATCTTCATCCGGCTCCAGTCCGATCAGGCATAAGGGCGGAAACAAAACACACCACCAGTTGTGCCCTTGTCCTTCACCAATGGTTAAATTTAACGTTTCATAATTTCCTGACGGAAATACAATTTCACCGTATGTTTTTTGAGGAATCCATTTTACGCCGAGCTCCGCTTTCACCGAATAGGCGTAGCCGTTTTCACTGACGATCTTCTCTGCGGTGGTTTCAATTTGCGCCAGATTCTTCATGATATACTTTCTGGATTCATCCAAATTTAATTGCACCCGGGAATTGTTTTCCGTCAGATCTTCATAAGCAGGACTCTGGGAAGCCGGATTCTGATATGCGACCAGCTCCTGAGACATGGCTTCCTGCACCAATTCATTGTTGATCTTGGCGAGAATACCGTCCCTGACCTTCAGCTTCAGCTGTTGGTCCTCCTTTGAATCACTGTTAGCGATCACATGAAAACGAATGAAATCCTCATTGCTTAATTGACTCTGGCTGTTATTTATCGTCCATGCACTGTAAAGGAGTATGAAAATCAATAATAGAAGCAGCATCCTGATTTGTTTTTTTCGTAATCCCAATAAAAAATCCCTCCCTTGAAAAAGATTTTCTAATTCAATCTTTCCCATAGGGAGGGAATTTTATACAGTATGTAACTTTTTCAGTTCACCGCTGCGGTCATTATATTTTCACTTACCACGATTTTTAATGATTTTTTGCTACAATTAAAAGTTTTGTCCCCGGACTAATCTCCTTTCCCAACTCTAAATCATTAATTTTTTTAATATCGTCGATGGTTGTTCTATACTTTTTGGCAATATTCCAGATCGTATCTCCCGTCCTGGCGACGTAGAGAATAATACCCGGAACTGGGTTACTATCCTGTGGGCTTTCCAGGAAACTGACGTTTTTCACCAATTGGTGTTTTATCTGGCTGGAAACTGCGGCATTGACCAAAATTCCCGCGTTCACTTCAATCTGCTTATTATTGATTTTATCGAACCATAGTTCCTTCAGCGCAATATCATTGTTTGCAACCATATCCGAAGTGATTCCCGGGATTTCCATAGCGCTTCGGAAAGGGATCTCCTGCGTAAGGCTGAAGACTGAATTTTTCTCGTCCGCAGAGGTGCAGATCACATTGACGTTTACAACCCCCTCAACAACACTCTTGGACTGATCGATAAAGGACCTCTTCTCGATGATATTTCCCGAGACATAGGCAACTTTATCGACATTGCCGTATTTCTCCGGAACATTGACAATCTCACGGGCGGATACCTCAGCTACTCCGCTGCCGCCTAATGCCATTACCCCGATTTCATCGGTATCAAACTTCACGTCTTTTTGATGATGGTATACGTCGGTGACGATTTCCTTTTCAATATTTTTATAGAGCTCCAATCCTGTATCAACGCTCATATCCAATTCAAAAAGCCCTTTTCTTCCGTTTCCGTCCTCCTTTGCAGTTAGATTTAACGAAGAGATGTTGAAGTTGACTTTACTGCCTGCGGGATTTTCCTCACCTGAATTGTAGTCACCATCCAGACGGATAAACTGGGTGAATTCAGTTTTCCCCTGATACAGCACCGGTACCGTCGATTCAATTTCTTCGTCCGGTCCGGTTTCCATCGATTTAACGGCGTCAGTATTTCCATCTGCCCCTAGGTACAAAATATTACAGTTAACAGAAGCATTGATTACTGCTTTTTCTTTTGTAACCTGCTTGTGATTTTCTACGATATTAACGTCGTATTTCAGCACATTCAATACTTCCGGCATATTTTCCTTAAGAGTCATATCATCCTTTACTTCTATGGTATCTGTTTTCCTGAGCGCCACATCCGTGAGCTGGATTTTTTCTTTTAGCATCTGTACTTCTTCGTCTCTCAGTCCCTCGAAGACCTCGATATCAACATTGCTGTATTCTTTAACCCCAAAAATCACAGTCGCTCTGACCCGGAATTTTCTCTCGTTTATAACGGTAAAATCCATGGATTCAATCGTTGGCGACATGGTCAAGTCGGAATTAGGCCCTGCCTTCATTTCAGCGTCATTCTTAAAAGGTATCTTTGATTCAATTGAAACGATTGGCTCTTTGTCGGTCATATGCTCGGGGATATATATGGTCTGTAGAATCAAATCCCCTGAAATTCTCACCGCGCTCGTTTCAGCTCCCGTATGAATTTCCTTATCCGACAGTTTAATCTTCCCATCCATAGCAAGGATATCTGCCAGATCCGGCTTAACATCCGGCACGAGAATATCTTCTTCCAGTGTCATTCTTATCGGGTCTTTCTGCTTCATATCCCTCATCTTCAGCTTGCTGCTCATCAGGTTTCCTACCACCGGAACAATCTTTGCCGGCGCGGTCTTCGGAACAAAAGCCGGCTGAAGAACGGGACGCTTTGCAGCAGCAGTCTTAAAGGGCGGTATAAACTCCTTCGCTTTTTCTTCCACGGCCTTCTCCTTTGACGCATCGGCCACAGTTTCGAATTCCATATATGCCTCCGACTCGGGTTCCGCCACTGCCGCAGGCTCCGTTTCCGGCTCTGCCACGATTTCAGCTTCTGGCTCTGCCACGGCTTCGATTTCTTCCACTGCCACGGTTTCGGTTTCTTCCACAGCCACTGCCTCTTTCTCTGGTACCGCCACTGCCATTGGCTCTGCTTCTTCCACAAGTTCTGGTTCTGAAACCTGGACGGCCTCCTCTGACTCCTGCTCGGAAACCTGAAAATCAACTGCCTCTTCTGGTTCAGGAGCGTTCATCTCAGCGCAGGATTCCGGCGGCGTTTCTGCAGCAGCTTCAGAAGACTCAGTAGATTGCTCCTCTTGAATATCAAGTAGTTCTGCTCCTTCTTTCTCTGCCGCCTGCCTTGCAGTTTCATGCAAAACTCTCTCGTAGGCTGCCGGGTCAAATCGGCTGTTAATGCCTCTCGGCATATAATGGAAACTATATTCGTCTGCGTCTTTGGCAGGCTGCAAAGCAAAGTCTGGAATTTCTTCAATTTTTAACGGGTCTTTTTCGTATGTCATCGCATTATCCCCCTCTATCTACAGTTCGTTCTACTGTTCGTTGCTATAATGTATTCTAAGGGGCGGCCTGTTATGACAAAAAAGTGAGACGGATATCCATTGGAAGTGATCATTGATAAGCGTTCCTTAAAAGTAAAAATAAAAAAGCCTGCGAGGACTGCCGCATAAGCATCCCCACAAGCTTTTAACGCAATATCTTGTAAGCTTATAATTCCAAAGGCTCTATGCAGCCTCGCAAATCAGTTATTATCCTTTATTCCTGATTGTTTTAGAAAGTCATCCTGCATAATCATATCCTTCAGTTTATCGATATGATTGAACGCCTCAAATCTTGCATTGGCGCCGTTTCCATTGGTAATTTCATCATAGATCCGTTGATGTTCCGGTATCATTTCCTCGGCTCGTTTAAAATCTTTATAATAGATGTACCTGAACCTTAATACCAGCTCCTGGAGCTGTTCTACCATGTGGATCAAGTGATTGTTCTTGCTGGCCTCGACGATCAAATGATGAAATTTGGAATCATAGGTAATCATATCGGACATATTGCCGTCGTTTACCGCTTTTTTGAATTGTTCACTCATCTCTCCCAGTGAAATTTTCTCAGCTTCTGTCATTCTTTGTGCCGCATAATATGCAGCAAGACCTTCCAGATTGGCTCTTACCTCCAGAATGTCTTCCATATCTTTAATGGAAACCTCCGAAGCATAGGCGCCCTTTCGCGGTTCAATTACAACAAGGCCTTCTTTTTCCAGCTTTCTGATGGCCTCCCGGATGGGTGTACGGCTTACGCCCATATCCTCAGCGAGTTCAATCTCCATCATTCTGGTACCTGGCTTAATCTTTCCAGTGAGAATCAGGGTTCTCAATTCTTCATACACAATTTCACGCAACGGTCGATGACTTTGAATATCAAAATTTAACATATTTTTCCATTTCCTCTAAAATATAAGAAATCCCACATCTTTATAGTGGTCTTTCTCATGAAAAGTTATTCTCACAATGTTTTTACGAAAAAAGTGTCTCCGTTCATTAGCTTTAGCTTAGAATAAGCTGATTTGCCTTTTCTTTTATTGGTATACAAGCCAAAAACCGTCGGACCGCTGCCGCTCATCAAAACCTTATATGCTTTTCCTTCCTGAACAATCTTGTTCTTTGTATACACAATAACAGGATACTCTTTTAGACTATAAGTTTCAAGTACATTCATCATATTTTTTGAAATTTTATAATGATTTCGTTCCTTTAGGCCCGCCTTCAATTCGTCTGCATTCGGACGTTCCTTAATCCCTTGCAAATCCAGGCCTCCGTAGACCTGCGCCGTAGATACGCTGATGGCTGGTTTACAAAGTAAAATCCATGATTTTAACGGAGTGATCAACTCCAATTTTTCTCCGATGCCGGACGCAAGGGCACAGGTTCCTGCCAGTGGATTGTTTTTTAATTCCAGTTCTTCATTCAATGCCGACTGACCTGCGAGACAAAATGCAACGTCGGCCCCGAGAGAGTAACCAATTTTCATCAGCTCACTCAGGTCAAGATTCAGCTCCCAAAGGCGGTTCAAGCCATGAAGAACTGCGGCGCAGTCGGCGCTTCCTCCTGCAAGTCCTGCAGCTAATGGAACTTTTTTCTCTATGTTTATGTAGATTTTCCCTTTTCGCCCACCGCCAAACTCGGCAGCCATCCGCTCTGCCGCCTTGTAAGCAATATTTCTTCCGTCATTTGGAAGGTATGACAGATTCGAGGTCAATTCAATGTCCTGAGCATTGTCCTGCGTTTCGTTGTCCGAAGTATCTTGCCACCCTATCTTGACCATATCATAAAGATCAACCTGCTGCATGACCATCAGTACCTCGTGATACCCGTCAGGACGCTTTCCGAGAACATCAATCGACAGATTGATTTTCGCATATGCTTTTATTGTTATTTCCTTCATTTCCTCGCTCCTCTGACATTCTGTACATGCCGAGATTCCCCTGAATCTGTAACTCATTGCACGGAAAAAAACGATTCGGATAAAACAGCGGGCGAAACCCGTGTTCTCGCCCGCTTGTGCCGTTAGTGTTTATTCGGTTTCTTGTTTCTGCTCTTGCCAGTTGAATTCTTCGGCCTGGTTGTTCCCGCCACAGCTTTGGCCGCTGCCATTTCCTGTTCCTTCTCTGCCTTCGCCTTTCGCCCGGTGACGTATGTGCTGCCAGCAGCGGAAATTGGCCTTGCTCCTGTTACCCGTTTATTATCCGATGCAGATTCATCGATATTTTCTTCCGCTTTTACGTTCGTTTTTCCTTTGTTTCGTTTTTCGGCCTGGGCTTTGGCCTTCTCTTTTTCCTTTTCTGTCTTGGCTACAACAGCTTCAACAGATTTGCCGGTTTCCTTGGCAACTTTATAAGGATTGACCTTTACTTTATCTTCCGCCCTCGCTTCTTCTTCCTGCTTTTTCAGCTGTCTCTTTGCCGAAATGGAAGAGAAGGCAATCATACCCACCATCATAACAGCCATCAGGCCCATGTTGACGGTGGAATCCACACTGGTATTTCTGGTTTTAAACTCAACGCTCTGATCCTGTCCAAGCGTATCTCCGTTAGGGATTTTTAGGTCTCCTGAAATAAGAAGCTTATAATCGGAATTAGATACCAGCGGCTTCTCAACCAGTACCCAAAGTTCTGTTGATTCCTTCGGATACAGGATCTTTAGAGGCATTTCCTTTCCTTTAGCGTCAGTGAACTTGAAAGCGCCCTTATTCGCATCCTGAACTTCTTTCGCGGATACATCCTCGTTAAAATATAGCTTAACCACCACATTATCCAACATAGAATTGTGGCTGCCATTTTCAGGGTAGCTGTCCAGCAGCGTCAGCCCCGAGGCAAAGCAGGTGGAAAATGACAGTAAAGTTATTAAAATGGAAAGGCTTAATATTGCGCCCGCTTTTTTCATGTTGTATCTTCCTCCGATTTCTTTTTTCTATGAAAGCACTGTTTAACAGAAGTTGCGCAAGCGTACCGACAAGATATGCGCCTAGAATCAATCAGCGTTTCCTGAGCTTCTTAAAAAATGATTTCATTATTGTTTCACATTTTTGCTGCATGATTCCAGTTTCTATCTGTACATAATGATTTAATCTTTCATCCTGCAATATGTTTGTCAGGGACCCGCAGGCTCCGGTTTTAGGGTCCATGGTCCCAATGAATACTTTTTGTATTCTGGCCAAAACGATCGCTCCTGCACACATGGAGCAGGGCTCGGTCGTTACATACATCCGGCAGCCAAGCAGTCTCCAACCGCCTAAGATTTTGGCGGCTTCTCTTATCGCCATCATTTCCGCATGAGCGGTAGGGTCTTTGTCCGTTTCCGTCATATTATGCCCCCGGCCAATAATAACGCCATCTTTTTCGATAATGGCTCCAATAGGGACTTCGCCGAAGGAAAGAGCTTTCTCTGCTTCTTTTAATGCTTCCAGCATGAATTCTTCCGGATTCATTTTTGCGTTTTAACGAAGCATTTCTTCCGCCTCGTTATTATGCTCCTTTCCCGCGATTTCATATGCCTTACAATATTACCACACTTCATTTGCTTTTTCAATGAAAATTGAAACGAAACAAAAACAATGCCGCTCCGTTATTGAGATCGGCATTGTTTTTATTTTGTTTGAAAAGAAACGAAAGGGATCTATATTTCTTCTATGTTTCCGGTCTTACCGTCAACTGAAACGATCCAGTAACCGTAAGCATTTCTGTTTGCATTTCCATCTTTATTGCTTTGTTCAAAAACAGGGTCTGCTCCGCGGATGGGCTGCCAGTATGTAAAACCCGATTTTCCGCCGTCCGGTTGTTCTTCTGTAAGAAACCGTCCCGGAATCCCGAAATAAAATTTAGTGGCAAATCCATTTTCATCCGCTTTTGCTCCAAACAAGTAGTGCCGATATTGAGTCGCAAAATAATGGGCGCCGGGAGATACGATCGGCAGATTGGTTATATTAACGATTTTTTTCCACCTGGCTCCGGTTTTATCCTTATCAAAGGGGGTAACATCCTCGTAATATTCAGCAACTCGGCAGGTATGAGCACAGGCATTCAAGAGGTATTCGTTGTAATATTTGTTGTAAATCTTTTTTGTTACTGTCTCCTCTTTGGGAGCACCGGCAGCTCCATGGCGAAGCAGATCATCGGAGGTTGCCTCTTCTTGTATTGATTCTTCTGCATCTTCAACAATTTTATCGATTTGGTTCATTATCTGATCGAATTCATAATCATCCGCCTCTTCCTCATTTTCTACCTGGAAGAGTTCGGACTGAAAGGACTCCCCCTCGCTGAAGGTGACCCCCTTTAGCACCGGATGAAGCGGTTCTTTCTCATCTTTTGTAGAGGCTGCAGCAACAATTGCCGTAGAATAATTATGATAAGCATTACCCTTTCCGTCAATATCCATGGGCAGAAAACGAAAATAGGTTTCCCCGTTGCCTTGACGGTTGACCACAAGATTTCCGATAATTGTATGAATCGTTCTTTCACTTTTTTTACCAAACAAAATCAGCTTGTATATGTAGTCGCCCTTTTCATAATATCTGAGATTCTGCACGGTGCACCGAAGTGCGCCTTTATTATTGCCTGTCTCTACCTTAAGATATCCTTTAATCGGAGCGGATTCTCTTGCAGCGAACTGGTTGCTCTGTTCCTCCATCATGACAAATGAGCGGTTATATTTGACGTAATTCATTCTGTTTTTTACTCCTCCCCTGTCGGTATGTTTCTCTCATCAGTTGAAATCATCAATATAAATTGGTAATATAGATATATGCGATTGGGATTTATAATATGCAATGAGATAGCATCCATTGACAAAATTTCACACCATGTCAAGGGATGTTAAGAAAGGGGTATAAAATGTGGGTTGATGGAGCAATCGCAATCATATTGATTGTAACAGTAGTTCAGGGGTACCGGAGAGGTTTTGTCTACACGTTTATTCATACGGTAGGCTGGCTGCTTTCAGTGGTTTTAGGATTTGTATGGTATCCACATGTAATAAAGTTTTTAAAAGAAGAGACCGGGTTTTACGAACCAGTTCATCAAAAAATTGCAGCAAGGATCGCGGAGAATACCGGTTCCGCCGCAAATTCTGCAATGACCGATATACCGGAAGTAATTCGGGATTTGCTCGATCACGCAATTGGTACGGCAACGAATGCTTTTGCCCAGTCCATGTCCATAAGTCTTTCCGGCCTAATCTTCAACATTATCGGCTTTCTGCTAATCGCCATTGTCATCAAGCTGTTTCTTCTCATACTTACACTGCTGTTCTCCAAGCAGAGGAACGGCGGAATTATCGGCGGTATTGACGGTCTTACCGGAGTTTTCGCCGGAGCTTTAAAAGGCCTTATCATCGTTTACATACTGTTGGCGTTAATGGTGCCGATCACAAGTCTTTCAGGCAGTTCTTTCCTGATTGGTGAGCTGGACGGTTCTGTAATGGGAAGCTATCTGTACGACAATAATCTAATTCTAATGGTGATCAAAGGTCTTCTATAAAATCGAAATAAAAACGGTCAAAGCCGAAAAGAAACACCGTCTTTTTGAAGAGTCACATTCCTCGAAAGATCAAAAAATGCTTCAGGGCTGAAGGTATGAATCGGAACGATCTCTTTTGGAGAAAGTTCCGTTATTACTTTTTTGATATCCGCTTCAAATGCATGCCCGCTTGTATGCAGATAGACATCTTTAAATCCGCGGGATTTCAAATATTCTTCTAGTTTCACCTGATAGGACTTCTCTCTGTATGCCTGCCACATGGAGTAAATCAGCAAGCCATTTTTCAATCCCATACTTTTTAAGTCATGCAGTGCTGCAGGCCTGATCAACATAACAATATTTTTCTGATTTTTTTTGATCATTTTTTTTGAAATACGAAACGCTTTAAATCGTTTCGCATACCGCTTTCCAAGAATCCGGTCCATTTTTTTCGACAGCAGCATCGGAGAGAATACGTGAATATCAGGTCTCAGCAGCGAAGGTACCGGAAGTTCTTTCTCTGCCCTGCACCCATCTATTTTTTTAACTGTCTTCCTCAGTTCATATAGCAAATTTGCCGTATAAATATCCATTATAAAAATTTTACCAGCCTTTTTCGCTGCCCTATAGAAGCTGATAATTCGGTCTATGTTCTGGCTGGTTGGCTGGCATAACACAATTCCCGTGCTCTTCTCCATGATTTGGCAAAACTTTTCATGAAGCTGCTGCTCTGTCAGCTCCTTCTCATCCGTTCTTCCCAAGGTGGTGCCTTCTATCAGCAACAGATCCGGATTTTTTTGCGCTTCTGAAAGAAAGCGTTCCAGATACTGCCGCCTCCATCCATGACCCCTAAAATCGCCAGTATAGATCACTGTTTTTTCTTTGCATTTGATTTCAAAAGCTCCGGCACCAAAAGCCGAATGATCCATTAAAAAGGGTTTTACGCAGCAGTCCCCAATCGTAACATCCTCATA
The DNA here is from genome assembly GCA_963676445.1 of Anaerovoracaceae bacterium. Classification (GTDB taxonomy): domain Bacteria; phylum Bacillota; class Clostridia; order Peptostreptococcales; family Anaerovoracaceae; genus Anoxybacterium. The sequence goes on along the minus strand of OY781100.1, from coordinate 2,974,125 downwards.
CATTGTGAGCCATCTGACATCTCTGCTGCCGTAATCCGGAATTGGAAAGGTGAGGTTCATCTTGATGAGTTTATCCGTAACGGGACTAAGGTAGATCGGAATGTCCGGATGGAGATATTGCAGCAAGCCATAATGGTCGCTGTGAGCATGGGAAATCAGCACGGCGTCGAATTCCGGCCGATCCCAGCTGTAGAGGCCTTTGATCTTCGGAATGACCCCCAGTTTTAAAAGCTCCTGATACGAAAATTTTTTCATCGAATCATCAATCACTTCACCCTGGTAAAATAGCGGGTAACCCGCATCCAGTAAAATCCTCGTCGTCTCCGTTTTTATTTCGATCATGGTCCCGCCAACTTCGTGGGTGCCGCGGTATATGGTTATCTGCATCAAATCACCTCAGTATTAATATAGTTTTTTTCTTAAAAAATAGACCCCCTTTTCTGAAAGGGGGCCTCCTTGGACAAGATTCGATATTTCAAAGCTATTTATATTCTACTTCCAGCATATATTGATCGCTCCGGTAAATGCTGTAGGAAAGTTCAATGGGTGTATCCGATTCATTATAAGCCAGTCGTTGGGTTACCAAAACGGGAAAACCTTCCGGGATCTTCAGCAGGGCGCTGGTTTCCTCGTCAGCTGCCTTCGCTTCAACAGTATCTTTTGCTCTTACGATCTCAACCTGACAATAGTTTCTTAAGCTGGAGTACAGCGCATTCTCACCGAAATCAATCTCCATCAAAGACTGGCTTACTCTGCTTGTGAGATAGGCTTCCTGAACGACGATGGGTTCATTGTTTACCTTTCGGAGTCGCTTCAAATACAGCACCTCTTCGGTCACAGGAATGTTCAGAAGCTCGGCAATATTTCGCGCAGGCAAAATCATTTTCTGCTCCATCACGATCGCTGAAACCTTAAAGCCTTTTTGCTGCATTGAGTCATTAAAGCTCAGGCCCTTTGACAGGCTCCCTTCCTTCCTCATCTTGCTGACAAAGGTCCCGTTCCCCTGAACTCTTGTCAGATACTCTCGATTCACGAGCTCCAGCAACGCTTTGTTTACGGTCATCCGGCTTGTTCCGAATTGTTCCGCCAGCTTATCCTCTGCCGGGAGTTTATCTCCTGCCTTATACTCTCCGCTGATAATCTTATTGTAAATCGCCTCTCGAATCTGCAAATATAAAGGCGCTTTCTTGAAATCACTTTCGTTCATCATTCGGTATCTAATCCCTCCAAAAATCGATCGTTCCGCTTTGACTGCAAATATTATCAGTTATTATAGCACACGCCAGCATATTTGTATATATGTCTATACGATACCCTGCTGGTCAGCATCTCCCCTGCCTAAATGAACAATCGCACAGAGGTCTATGCACACCGGCACAGACCCCTGCTGCTTTTTCCTAATTATTTTTCTTTGCATAGTTCTTTTAACCTGCAACCGAGATACCTGGCCTTTTCTTTCGCATTTTCATTATCCGCGGCCGGATGCGCGTCAGTTTGATACGCAAATACCGATCCGATACACTCCGCTTCCATGTGGTCAAACGCAAACTCCGAAACACCCTGGATCAGCAGCTCCATGTTAACCCATTTGCCTCCGGTAGTCACCAGCAAGGCCCCATATTTAGCTTTTGGCCGATCAGCATCGTTATGCCGGATGTTACGATTGGACCAATAGGACTGAAGCCTTGTAAACACGGAAAACATCGGAGCAGACATAATGCCGAAATGCATCGGCGTTGCAATTACCACGGCGTCGCAGCCATCGATATAATCATACAGCTCCTGCATTCCGTCCTGTATGGCACAGCCTCTTTTGGTGAAGCAATATCTGCAATCCCTACAAGGAGCAATATCCGCATGATAACAGTCCACGAATTTGATTTCTCCCTCAAGTTCTGCAAGTAGAACATCCAGCAGCTCCTTCGTCTGTCCCTGTCCTGCAGGAGAGCCGTAAAATACAATTGTTTTCATTTATGATACCTGTTCCTGCATGCTCCTGATCTCTTCTTCCGGTTGGAGACCTGGCATATTTTTGCTCAGGAGCTTAATGATGATAAATGCAGCAGCAAACGCCAGATAGGTTCCGGTATACACTGGTGCGGCATTAAATTCCACATTTGCACCATGAATCAGTCCCACAAAGGAGCAGGCACTGGCCACAAGGAATGATACCGATACATTGATCCATTTTCTGTCGATCATAAAAATAATGACACAGGCGAAGATGATCGCAATGAGCATGGAACCTTTGGACATATCGAAATATCCGTTTGCAACGCCTGCTTTTGCCAAATACGTTGAATTGACCGCAACACTGCTCGCATCAAAATCAATGCCTCCCGATATCAATGCATCTCCAATGGCATTAGAAGCAGCAGAAATCCCGTTGGATACTTTTCCGTAGATGAGTTCAAAGATGGGGATGGCAGTTGCCACAATCATAGCAGGATAGTACTTCTTTTCCACAACTTCAAATGCCTGTGCACCAGTCATAATTGCCACGAACACCAGCAGCACAAGGGTAGCGCTGGAAGGAATTGCTGATGTTGCAATAGCCACCAGGCCAGTTACACACAAGATCAGGTAGATGGCGCCCGTAAACAAAGGGTAGGATGCACCTGCCCTTGCCTTTTTCCACGCCGGATGTCCCCAATACATATTAACCGGGAACGGGTTTCCAAAGAGTGTACCGATCAAATTGCTAAGGCCTGTTGCCAGGAGAGAAGTTTTCTGATCAAATTTTTCTCCGCTCTGCACCGCCTGCTCCAGACCCTGCAGCAATGCAGTTACATCTGAGAAGGCAAAGGCCAGAATCAGCGGTAAAAATGTAAGCGCACCCTGGAATGCTTCGCCGCCTAAAAGTCCGATCTGAGGCAGAGGAATATAAAGTCCGGTGGTTGCAAAGGAAGCCATAAAGGTCTCGGGCTTCATAACGCCTGTCGCCCAGGCCACAATGGTACCTAGTCCCACTGCGATAAACGCTGGCGAGAAAAATTTAGGTTTAATTTTTCCGAAATTAAAGAACAAGAGAACAAACAGTGTGACCAAGATAATCAAAGGATGAGTGAAACCATCGCCCATTGCTCCGATGAGCAGATATGCCATGGAGCCTCCCACAACGCCTCCCAACATCGCCTGATTCGGTACATGCTTCATGATAAATTTAATGATAAATGCAAAGGCGATAATGATAACCGAATACAGAATATTTACATTTACCGCTACCTTCCAGGCGTAAAGCGCATCTCCAGAAGCGAAATAAGTAGGCATCATAATGGCAAACAGCCAAACAAAGAAAGTTCCTCCGCTCACACCTGCAGGCATTGCTGTGATTTCAGGGTTTCCAAGCTTCCGGCCCAGGTATCTGGCATAAAACGTATTGAACGCCAGAAGTAGGAATGCTGTAAAACCAATAGACGATACAATTTTTCCAAAAATAATATCATTGGGCATAGCCATTACGCCGCTGAGGATACTAACCCCAACGAGAATCTTGGTGAATCCGTCAAAAAATACACCGATGGTCGCGTCCACATCACCGCCTTTGAACCAGGCGATCTGCATTTCCTTGTTTTCTCCTAACATATCTTTTCTCCCTTTCTACCCTCCTTTGGCAAGGAGGGTAATCATGATTTAGATAAACTCATAATTGAATTTATATCTGAAATAAGTAAAGTACTCATTGAAGATATGAATTGATAAAAGCTTCGTATGAGGGTGCGCTTCTGCAGAAAAGCCTTTGTCTGCCTTTCCCAGTGTCATGGTATCTCCACCTCCGATGTATACTCCCGAAATATTCAGAAAGAATTCATCCATCATTTTCTGCTTCACCAGATAATTGCCGTAGCCAGGTGATTCGATTAAAAGGCGGTTAATCCCGATTCCCTTTAAAATTCTCATGGTCTCCGCCGTATCCGGAAATGCCCCGCTGCCAGTCACCAGAATTGGTAATATACCCGGCGCTGTACCTTGTATTTTTTCCCTGATTCGGATAACAGGCTCCTGTCCCGAAATGGCTGCAATATCTCCTTTATAAGCAGAGCGAACATGCTTCATGCCTGCGGGAGAAGTGATCATAATGGCAGGAACCTTTTCATTTCTCAGCAGCGTGTGATCCAAAGGTACATCAGTAGCATCAAGGGTCATGATAATATTCAGCGGAACTTTGGGCAGGCCTGCCCTGATACGGTCCTCTTCAATGTCCGCATCCATGCAGTGCATGGAATAATCGGGATCTGTCCCCATAGAGTTGCCTCCAATGAGCGCCGCATCGCAAGCACCCCGCAGCGCGTTCAAAATCCAGAAATCCGTATCCTTTCCTGCGCCGGCCATCTGATTCTTCCCCGCAACATAAAACGCACTTGGTTTATCTGCGTAAGCTAGTTTCCCATCTATAGAAGATACAAATGAAGAAAAGAGATATGGTCTGTCTTCCCGGTTCTCAGGAAACCTGAGCTCATCACCGTATATGTGTTTTATCTTCTGTGATGGAACCGGAAGGTCTATGTAGTTCTCTAGCTCCTGACTCTGATAAATCGGTCTGATTTTTATTTTCTCCGCATCAAACGGCATCATAGGTAAATTCATCGCATTCCTCTTTCATTCCTGAATTATCGCAACTGTGGAATCAAGTTCCATCAGCTTCGCTCTTAGCTCTTGGTACTTCTCATACAGCAGGTGATATTGTCCAGACTTCGCTTCATCGGGCTTCACAGCAATACTGTCGCTGAGCCAGCTTTTTTCAAGCGTATCGTAGCTTTCAATCAGCCCGCTTCCATATCCTGCCAGAAATGCGATTCCCAGCGCGGTGGAGCTTTTGGGATTATAGTAAAGCTCCCGCCCAAGGACATCGGAAAAGAGCTGACAGATTTCACTGGAGTTGGTTCCTCCGCCAAACATGTTGATCCTGCCGATGGGCAAATCAAGGCTGGAAATATTGTACCGGGCATTGTACGCAATTCCCTCCAGCATGGCATGATAGATATGAAATTGGCTATGACATCCTCTGTAACCAAGCATAAATTCTGCGTCAGGCCCAAAGAAAGATGCCTCGGTCTGCAGCTTGTAGTGGGGAAAATACCAGAGTCCCTCGGAGCCTGGCAGAATATCCACAAGGTGGCTGTTGAGTGCTTCCCAGCTGTCATATCCGAGATTATTTCGAAGATGTAGAATGCTTTCTCCAAAGGAGAAAATTCTGCCTGTAAAGTGGCCCTTCCCCTCCCCATAATGAGGGACTGTGATGTAGTTCTCAGGAGAATTTTCAGCATAGATGGACGTACCGGAGGTGCCCAGATACAGCATGAAATGTCCTGCGTTATATGCGCCTCCTCCCAGCATCGACGCAAAAGTATCACCCACGCCCACAATTACCTTTGTGTCCTGAGAAAGTCCAGTTTCTTCGGCAGCAGACTCACAAATCTGCCCATTGACATGGCTGGCAGGATATACATCTGGAAATAAATATGATTCCAGACCGAAGGCTCTCATTGCCCCTTCATCCCAGTCCAGCGAGCACTCCCGGAACAAACCTCCTGCCATGGTTGCCGAATCATAATCCATAGTTGCATTTTCCGTCAATTTGAATCCAATATATCCGTGGGGCACCATAATCTTATGAATTCGCCTAAAGCTTTCCGGTTCATGCCGCTTCACCCATAATATTTTGGGGAGCATGTGACCATGAGAAATCTTGCAGTCCAGTTTCTCATTGATTTCCTGCAGCTCTTTTTCTGCGCGAACATCGGTATGCAAAATTGCATTCCTCACCGGGTTTCCGCCGAAATCCACCGCGCACATGGCAGGAATCAGGCCGGTAACGCCAATTGCTTTAATCTGATCTTTTTCTATGCCCGCAAGACCAAGAAAGTATGCCGCCGACTCCTTAAATTCTTCCCACCACATTGCCATGCTTTCTTCCTGCCATCCCGGGTGCTTTACTTCTATGGCATGCTCCATCTGGCGCTTTACGATAATGGTTCCGTTCAGGTCTGTCAGCACTGCTTTTGAGCTCAAGGTCCCAATATCAAAACCCATTAAATAGCGTTTCATATCCACATCCCTTTCCTTTTGACTAATCCATAAGAACAACGGGCCTGTAGGAAGACGTACTCCGAGCCTCCACCAGCGCATCCTCTATTTTATCGAATGGAAAACGCGAAGTGATCAGGCGGTCAAGAGGCAGTTCTCTGGCTCCAAGCAATTCAACTGCTATCCGGATCGTTTCCTTTGTATGCTTTGTGACACCTGTAATTGTAATCTCCTTATAATGGAACCATTTGGGATCTACGGTAAAGCTGTCCTCCGCACCTGTTCCTCCATAAATGACCAGTGTGCCGCGAATAGCGAGCGCGCTGATCGCTCCCTCGATTGCTGCTTTCCCACCAGCTGTAAAAAATGCTTTTTCCACGCCTCGTCCCCCAGTAAATGCTTTTATTTCGGCCTCCAGATTTTGATTGATGGGATCAATTACATAATCCGCACCAAATTCCAACGCTTTCGCCCTTCTGGTGTTTTCCGGTTCACTGACGATAACCTTGAGTCCCCTCTGTTTTGCCAGAAGAAGATGGATAATGCCCATGGCCCCCCCACCGCAGACCAGTGCATAATCTCCTGTCTGCACACAGGCTGCATTCAGACTCAGCGTTACGCAGGCAAGCGGTTCTGCCAAAGTTCCTCTAGTAAATGGAACCTTCTGATCAATTTTGTAAACCTCATATCCTTTGGCGATGAATTTCTCCGCAAATCCGCCCGGGCCGGAGACTCCAGGTATTTTTTGTACATCTGCCGCATTTTCGCACTGATTGTCGTAGCCTCTTCTACAGTAATAGCATTCACCGCACCGGGTCAGGCTGAGTACGACAACTTTGTCCCCCACCTTTAAGTCCTGTGCCACCTTGTTTCCAATTTTTTCTACAACTCCGCAGATCTCATGACCTCCTGCAAACGGGAACCCCTTGGACTTTCCATAATAGAAGCCCTGTTCAAAGGTGCAGATTCCAACCGCCTTTATATCAACCAGCACTTCATCCTCCTGCATTTGCGGAAGTGTAACCTCAGCAAACTCAATCTTGCCGGCCTCCGGCATGATTGCCGCTTTTATTGTTTCTCTCGCTTTCATAGCTGTTGGTTTTTCCTCCACTAGTCCTACCTTCATTGTTGTTTCCTCTTTCATTGATACTTCTCCTTTCTTTCGTCTATCACCCTACCTGCCTGCCTTCAGAATCTCGTATGCCTCGTCTGCAGAGGCATTATTGTGAATGATTGCAGCCAGTGCTTTTGTCATAGAAACCGTATTGCCTCCGCCCCATATGTTTCTGCCGATAGCAACACCGCTTGCGCCAGCATCCACGGCCGACCTGATCGAGCCCAGAAATTCCTTTTCATCCTTTGTCTTGGCTCCGCCCAGTACTACCAGCGGAACAAAGGTTTCGTCAACAACCCGTTCAAACCCCGGCGCATATCCGACTTTCATGAAATCACAGCCGATTTCGCAAGCGATTCTGGCCCCCTTTGCGATATTATCAAGGGTTTTAAAATCTGGCCCCGCATCAAAGCCTCCGGGAACCGGTTCAGAACACACTGGCATGCCAATGCTGTCACAGTATGCGATTGCCCGCGCCAGCTGGGGATATGTAATTTCCTCTACACCGACTCCCTGGCCAACATTGACCATTACGGCGTCGGCGCCCAGATGCATGGCATAATCAGCGTCAAAAACCAGTCTGCTGTCGTGCCCTTTGCCCATATAGGTGGGCGGCAGGTCCAGTCTTGCAATATACCCCAAATGTGCCAGTTCTTTTGCAAAGGTTCGAGCAACACCGAAATTGCACAATACTGCATCCGCTCCCCCCTCAGCAATTTTTTCAATCGTCTCTCCGGGATGCTCCAACCCTTCTGCTGCCCCGTTGTAGGTTCCGTGGTCAATGGCAACAATCAGGGTTTTCCCATCCTCTTTAAAAATGTGATTCATTCTCCTGACTTTCAAATTCATCTTCTCTCTCCTTTCTGTCTTTCAATAGTTTTGCAGTTCAATCTAAATTAATTTGTTTGTCGAGTTCATTCCATTTGTCTAATTTCGCTTCGTTTGTAAATTTCAATCTGTTTTGCGGTGGCTTATCAAGTGGCATTTATTTAGTTCTGTAAAGCATTTTGTGCCGCGTATAAATAAAATGCGGGCTGTGCATGTGGATGGAAAGAATTTCGCTGTGCGGATGATCCGTAGACGGGAAGGAACTTCCAAATGTACCGATGCCCGTAGCCTGCCCTCCCACAAAAACACAGGAAGTATTAATAAAGACCTCATCCAGCAGCGCATTCCTCATTAGATGGTGGCAATAGGTGGGCGACTCAACCAACACTTTCTCCATGCCCATTGCGCGCAAAATCTTAAGCAGTTTCTGAGAATCCGTATCCCCTCCTTCTCCCGTCACTGCCACTGCTGTTTTCCCATGATTCTCGGCAATCAGACTAGTGATAGCTTCTTTCTCCGATTCACTGTTTACCAGGGGAAGCAGATAGTATTCACCAGGGAGCTCTGATTCAAGATTTTTCAATCCCTCCGGAGAAGTATTAATTAAAATTGGGATTTCATCACATTGAAATACAGGATTCCCAAAGGGGATATTTTTTCCTGTGGTGGTGACGATGACGGTCCAGGGGGCCGCAGGCTTTCCATTTTCCAGTCTAGCCACCAGCAGGTCCGGGTCATAGGCGCTGCCTGAATAGTCCGGTTCCTTGATCAGCGTACCACTTCCTATGATAATGCCGTCACAGGCTGCACGGAGCAGGTTCAAAACCCAGAAATCAGCAAAAGCACCATCCGGATCAAAGCAGTTTGTTTTGGCGATGAGCGGTCCCACCTCATTGTCTTCGAACGCAATCTTACCGTCTACCGACATGACATAAGACGCAAAGGTTATGGGGCGGTCCTGTGGAACCGCTCCAAACAGAAGCTTACCATATACCCTGTCAACCTTTTCGCATTTCAGCCCTGCATGGGAGTAGTTACCATCATCCACATTGTCAAATAGCCTTTTCAGGCGTATGGTTTCCTCGTTGAATTCCACTCTTGGTATTGTCATATCTTATTCCTCCTTTTTTATCTCTAAATATTGATCTTTTCTCTTCTTCCAACAAAGAAACAGATCATTGCAATTGCCAGATATACTGCTGCAATCCTTCCTCCTATTGAAGGCAGAAATTGCAGCTGCTCACTATGAATAAAGCCTATGGCAGACAATACAGACAGGAAAACTGCTGTAAGCCCTGCTAGTGCAAAGTTTCTCTCATATACGTAGGCAATCCAAACCGCATACAGGAGACTTGAGGCAAAGGCACCATAGGAAAGCACTTGTATGGAAGACAGCATCACGCTTGCATCTGAAAAAGCACTGATACCAATTTCCTGAATACTGGTTCCCGCCACCGCAAGCACATCGTTTACGATGTTATAGATATACTGAGCAAGGATGGGAAACAGGGAGATAAAAATTACACCACTGTATTCCCGTTCCAGATTATCTGCCACCTCCGACGCCACAGTCAAGCCGATGAAGACAAGAAGCACAACAATGACTTCGTATGGAACGATCTGCAATATGATGAGCGGCAGGCCAAGAAAACATGTGATATAGGTACCTCCCATCAGTAGAATATATCCACTTCGGGCCTCAATTTTTTTCCAACCCATATGTCCGTAGTATACCGTCGTGGGAAACGGGCTGCCGGTAAAGGAAGACAAAACCGTGGTGACTCCATCTAAAATCATACTGCGTTTCAACGAGTAAGCATCTCCTATGATTGCTGCACCTTGAACTGCCTGCATGGTTGAAATAAAGTTTGCAATCTGAAGCGGAATTATAATGGAAAGGTAAGGCCCTATCTTGCCCAAGCCGGTAATAATATCTGAAAAATACACTGAAGGCAGGTACAAATGAAAAAATTGAAAGGATTCCTTCATGCTGCCGATGCTGCAATAGCCTGTCATCCAAGCAAGGGCAGAACCTGCCAGAAGAATGACCAGAGTATTGGGAACGCCCCTGAGAAAGGGCTTTTTCATCTTAAATGCCAAAATAATGAGAAACAGGGGCAAGACTCCGATTGCAGGCGCCTGGAACACTGTAACAAATCCGTTAAAGGAAAGCCAGACCAAGGCTCCTGCAGCCATATTCCCCAGCAAAGCCGAGTCAGGTATGTATTGAACCAAAATCCTGCTGACAAATGCTCCTACGATTTCAATAATCCCGCCAACAAAACATGCGGCCAGGGCAATCTGCCATGCAGCATTCGCATCACCGGTCTGCCTGTAGATGGGTACCAAAATCAGAAAAAGCCATGCAAAAACTTGAGTAGAGCTGATTCCGAAGGGCAATGCCGTAACATCAAGCCGGTTTTCACGTTTGCCCAGAAAGTATGCCTCACCAAAATAAATGAAACATCCAATCATAGATCCCACTCCGATTCCCGGCAGAATTTTTCCCATCACCACTTCAACGGGAAAGCCTTCCGCAAAATATAGGACGCCGACAATTGCTGCTATCTTCGAAAAGACATCGCCAAACAGTCCAAAAAAGGCTTCCCATTCTCCCTTTCCAAAATAGGGGTTTCTCAGCAATCTTAATCTAATCATAACTTCTCCCATTTTTTAATGACTCTAAATTCGTTCTTTCACATTGTCCGACGAAAATACTAAGTCTGTTGCTTTGCTAGTTAAATGATCAATTGCTTATTTGTATATACGTATATAAGTATATACGTATTATACGTTCCTATTGCGTATCTGTAAATACCGAAATGAAAATATAATAAAAAAAAGATACAGCCTCCAGCAGGGGTTGCACTTATAGGGTCACAATACAAGTATTGCATCTTGGCAGCCATTTTCTGAGTTAAGCCTTTGTGTTGACGCTGCCTTGCCGCTGTGATATGATTGCAAAAAACGCAGAATGCAGTTCATTACACCGCCCAAGGCGACCGATATCCACTGGGCAAACACCTCTTGCAGCTTCTGGAACCAGTCTCCATTACCGGTGCAAGAGTAAGCAAATGAAAGCGGGGGCCTTATGTTTAAAAGAAAGCATTACGATAATAAGGGGGAATATATCGGATATAGCAAGCGAATCACGACCTTATTTGGCCGTGTCTATACAGAGCATTTTGATGCAAAGGGACACAAGATAGGAGAAAGCAGCGATAAAGACAACTTATTCGGTGAGAATGGAATCTTTAAGAATAAAAAGAGATAAAGCCAAATCCCTAGTTCTAAGTACCGAAGTAAAGGAAAGTTGCGAAACAGCCAATTTCCCTCTTTATCCGAACAAAATAAAATCAAACAACGTCTTGAAAGGCAGGTCTGAGTATGCTAGAATTACTACTGTTGAACTTTTCAGCACGAAAGTATTGATTATTCACCTTATACTTCAATTATGATATGCTCCCGTAGCTCAGGGGATAGAGCGTCGGTTTCCTAAACCGTGCGTCGGATGTTCGAATCATCTCGGGAGTGCCATAGAAAACCCCACAACTTCAACGGTTGCGGGGTTTTTGATTTTCTTTATGTAATTGCCGATTTTCCGGTTTGGTCGTTGTTTGGTCGTTATGTACGATCCACTGATATTCTTTTTTTGATAAATTTTAGGACAATTTTATCTCAATTTCATAGCTACCTTATAATTCGGAAACAATGGTGTCAATTGCTGAAATGCATTCTCTGATCTTATCAGCATTAACTTTTACATCAGTTCCATATACAGGATAATATCCTTGTTTCATCGACGAGAGTTTTCGTCCCAAATGGGCACAAACAACCCCGGCAGTATTAAAGTCTCTTAAAGGAGTTGAGTAATTATCCACGAAGTCATTTTTATTATTAATCACTGCCGTACGAGGAATAAAGTATTCTGAATGTTTCAAATAAATTTCATACAAAGATGATGCAGTTGCATCGGAAAGAGCGCCAAAAGCCGTTGCAGGCCCTTCAAATTGAGTTAATCGATTACCAATCAGAAGGTGTATTTTAGGCACCGATACGCCTTGAGTCTTGGCCATCTGTGCATACGTCCATGTGCCATAAATTGGGTGAGGTGGAATAGTTCCATGAAGTAAAGCAACTAAAGCAGAAGCTGCGGTCTTGGATGAATCATCCGCATTAATGGGTGTTAATATTCTTTCTACCCCCGATATAGCAATTTGAGTATAAATGCTAAAGCTAGGATTTGTATCGACGAAAACCATCCATTCTTTTTTGTCTTCTAAAGTTACTTTATTAATAAAATTCTTTATTATCTCCTGTATCCACTTCCAAGGCTGTGAAGTAGGAGTAAGAGCTTTCGCTGCCGCAGATTCATTAATCGCAGGTGCCATTGGTTCAAGATTACCGTCACCACACAATAAATAAATATTGTCAGGAGCATTTTCATTACATTCCGCAACCTTAACGGTAAAATCAAATGGATCCGGCAATTCTGCGCCGCGTCCATTAGCGATAACTGTACTGAGATATCCAACGACAGATTTAGGAGTTGCTGCGCTGCAAAATTCAATTGCTTTTTCCTCACCTTTCAAACCACCACCAAGTAGCATCATGCTTGAGTTTGACTGAGGGCATAAGTCTATAACCAATACATTCTTATCTGGGTTAAGCTCTGCATAGCGCATAGAAAGATGAAATGTAATTGTGCTTTTCCCTACTCCCCCCTTATTGTTCCAAAGAGCATAGCTATGAATAAGAGACATAAATAAAACCTCCTTTTATTTCCTATAAATTAATAATATTACTAATTATTTCTTATTTTCATCATATCCCAAATACCGTCGCATTTCAACCAAATATCCCTACAATCCTCTTATACCACGCCTCCCCATCCACCAGCCGGAGGGCCGCCAGTTCGGTGGAGCGGTTAAGCTGTGTCGACAGTATCCAACCTGGCGAATAAGAAAGCCCCCGAGGATCTCTCCCCAGGGGCATCATTCTATTGATACTGCATTACTTCAAAGTTCTGAATCTTATCGAAGGTCAGATAATCAATCCTGGTCATAAACGGCCCTAGGTTGAAGGTCTTACTTATTGTATAATAGCCCTGACCGTTGCCGGCTGCTTTGCCGTCATACCAGTCAATAAAGCTATTCACCTCTGACATCTGCAGGTCGTATTCCTTTTCAATCCCGTTCGTCATGGTGATCACCAGCAATGCTTTTCCGGCTGTTGGGTCTTCACCACCGGAACCTGCCTGTGGGGTTGCACTGGCCTCATTCGAATTTTCGCTTTCGCCGCCTGCAGAAATAGCAGTTACCACGTAATAATAGGTCGTTCCGTTGTCCACATCGGTGTCGGAATAGGTGGTATCTGTTACACCCTCTACGATCGCAGTATACGGACCACCTTCAGTGAGTGATCTCTTCACGGTGTAACTGTCTGCTCCGGAAACGGCTCCCCAGGAAAGATCGACTACAGAGTTGCCGCCGGTGGCGGTTAAGTTGAGAGGGTTGGAAGGAACTTCCGGTGTTTTTTGTAGGGTTAATGAAAATACTTTGTTAGAGCTGCCAGCCGTATTTCCACCTCCCAAAACATAGATCTTATCTCCAAGCACAGCTGATTTTGTTTGCACCAAAGGAATCGGCAGAGATGGACCAGTTGACCAGCTATCCGTATTCGTATCGTATATCTCTACAAGATCAAGGGGACCGGAACCAGCCATAACATAGACTTTTTTTCCATATGCAACTGAGGTCAGTCCATTTCTAGGCTTCGGTATTGGTGAACCCGTAGTCCAACTATTCTCCTTGGTATTATAAATCGTTACATTTAAATTCGCATCTGTATAAGGCGTGCCACCAAAAACAAAAATTTTATCACCCACTACCGAAGCACTGTGGAACGTTCTACTGGATGGCATTGATTTCCCTGTAGTCCAACTATCTGTCGACGGATCGTAGATATCTACTACATCAGCTGTCTCTGTTTTAGTCGTCCCACCCAGTACGTAAATCAGGTTATTAACGGTCACTGCTTGCATAAGATTCCTTGCAGTGGGCATAGGCGTGCCGGTGGTCCAACTATCGTTTTGGGGATCGTATATTTCTAAAGTATTATACCTAGTAGAGCCCGCGTTGCCCCCAATAACGTAAATTTTATCATTAACTGTAGTTGAAGTTAATTGTTCCCTGGCTGTAAGCATTGGCTTTCCATATGACCACGTACCTTTTTCGGAATCATATATTTCAGTTGATTTAAGGGCTTCCGTCCCTTTCTCTCTCCCTCCGAATACATATATTTTATTATTCCAGGATGAGGCCGTATGCCCATATCTCGCTGTTAATAGTGGCGTCTCTTCCTGCCACGTCGCTTCATCATCCGCCCAGACCCCCACACTGGATAGTCCGAGCACCATGATCAGTGTCATTAATATTGCTATAAATCGTTTCATGTTTAACCTACCTTTCTTACTACTAAATTAATAACATTTGTTTGTTTTAATAAATTATGCCACATTAAGGAAATCAATTCCATTCTGTAAAATACTGTTTTTATAATGTAGACTGTAAGTTTAAGTAGATTATCTCCGACTATGAAAGCATCCTTTTGATCATACTACGATGTAGCTCTGCATCCGTTAACCTAATCGCCGCCAATTCCGTGGAACTCGTGAATCCGTGACGTTTCCATGCATTCAGACCGGATCCACGAAGGCCGATAGAGAGATATTCATCGATTCCGATCTTCCGGCACCGTTGCCAGGCTCTACCCTTTAGCTGCAGCCGGATATGTCTCAGGCCGGTTGTGTGCATGGTGTACATAGAACGCTGCTTTTCCTCCGGAATCCCGATCTGTCGGCAGGCCTCCGGGAAGGCGCAATTCTCATGCAGCATGGTCAGGAACGCCTCCTGGATTCTTCCGGACGTGGCAGCAAGAATCGTTTCCTCCAAGAGCTCATGAACGTCTTGCCAGAAAGCCTCATCCTCAATAAACCGGTAATCTTCCTCTGACATGTGGTCAATGATCATGTCCTTCAGCGTCAGATCCTCAGCCCCCTCAATTGGAGCGTCCAGGCTGGCAGCGTAGCGCATGGGATTCCTCCGGTCTTTCTGTGTACGGACTCCCAACGCCCGGTTAAAGCTGTTTCTGAGGTGATACTCCAGATAGGTCAGGAAACTTGCCCCTCCATCCGGTTTGAAACCGTCTATGGCCTCCAGGAATGAAAAGTAAGACTCGTTAACAAGATCATCCTCCAGCTGCCACGCATAACCGTCCTCTCCGATCAGTCGCTTCTTGGCCATGCTGCAGATAAAAAGATACACCTGGTCCCACAGCTGCGGTATGTATTCAGCTTGGCCGTCCTGGATCAGCTGAACAAGCTCCTCGTTTGTCATGGTATCCCCCTCCTAAAGCGAACGCTCGGTTTCGTTTGTTTGTTTTGAACGTTCGGTATTTTAAAAGGCAGCGGAAGACTCCGCCGCCCTATCAGTCTGTTTTGTTCTCAGATACTCTTAATCGTAAACTACTATTGCAATGTCATAGATCTCTTCAAGCTTTTCAAGTTCTGCCTTGGCCGTCTCGGCTTCATCAATCTTTCCGTCTTCCAGATATTTCTCCAGTTCAGCCTCTTTCTCTTTGATAGCGTTCTGCATCTCTTCTAATTTTGCGTTCATTGTCTCTCGTTTCCTTTCTAAATCAGATCGATTTCCAATAGTAGCCGTTCCTTTTCGGCTTCTATTAGATATTGTGGTAGCTGTTTGGCCCTGCTCCCTGCTCCCGTGTGTTTTGTAAAACTGGCACTCCTTTTGATTGCCTCCCGGAAGAATCTTTCAGGCACGTTCTTGAAGTTATTCAGTACAGTCAAATCGAACTGGGCTGCTATCTGCTTTTCGTCAATGACCTCATCGCACAGGCCATAATCAAGGCACTCCTGGGCCGTAAGCCATGACTCCTGATCCATGAGCATTGTCACGGTTTCCTTGTCAAGAACGTCACCGGCCTTATTCAGATATGCCTGCCTGATTGTCTGGTTGATTTTGTCCAGTGTGTCCGCTGCTTCCCGGAGGTCTTTAGCATTTCCCCAGGTATACATCCATGCGTTATGGATCATCATCATGGCATTGTTGGGCATAATGATCCTTGCACCGGCCATAGCGATGACTGAAGCGATACTAGCAGCAAGACCATCTACATAGACATTTATGGCACATTTATCCGCTTTTCGCTTTAAAATGTTATAGATTACGTTCCCTTCAAAGACATCACCACCGGGGGAATTGATATAGATATTAAGCAGCTTGATCTCGCCCAGGGCATCCAGTTCTCTCTTAAAACTTTGAGCTGAATGTGCGGAGGCTCCATCCCCCGAAGACGCGATTTCAACGTATAGGAACAGATCTGCTTCATACTTGGACTTCGCTTTGAACTCCCAATATTTTTTATTTTTCTCTGGCACTTTCATGCCCCCTTTCTTGTGTTATTGGACCCGGTTATCCTGAAATATGTTTGCAGCAATATAAAAAAGCTGATCTGGGAATTTTTTTAGAGCGAGGGAGGGCACGCGGCATTACGAAAGGCGTTGAAAACTTTTCAGACCCCCCCTACCCCTAAAAAACCAACCCCATGACCGAAACCAGCATTCTTTGTTATTTGCTCAATGAAACCTTGATTACTGCATCCTTGTCGATTGATTTCACATCAATCTTTTCAATCAGCTTCACGGATACATATTCCTCGAAGAAACCATTGGTCTTATTAACATCGATCAGCATTTTTCCCCGATCAAAGAGGGCTGCTGCTTCTTTGAGTGATCCGATCATGACGGTGATCTTTCCGCTCTCGTTGGCCAGTAGGTTATCAGGAAGCACCGTTACCGGGTACAAGGCGAACAGCAGCTTATCCTTCAGGATCTTTTCCCCGTTCTCATCGACCAATGAATCTAAATGATCATACCCGGCATAGTTGACCAGGACGGTGGCGGTTCCTTTGTATTGATCTGATAAGCCGGTTAAGATGGAATTCCTCAGTCCAGGAACGTCAGCCGCACCGATACTAACGGCCATATCCATCAGCTGATCCACGATCATTTTATTTCGTGTGGCTCTTGATTTCCTGGCACTCCAAGCGGTGATCCAATCGATAAGTACCTTGCTTGAATCCTGGAAGAGTTCTGTACTGACTCTTACAATACCGGCCTTCCTCTTCAATTTGTACTTGGCTTCAATTAGCTTTGATGGATCCACAACAGGAATAGTCCCGCCGGGTTCTACTGAGTCAAGCGGATCAATGTCTGCTGTCAAATCGAAAACCCTAGACCCCTCATCCCTGGTCACCGGCTCTACTGTGATTAAGTCCTGGAGGTTTAATCCTTCCCCTCTTAAGCTGTTGACCTTGGTCTTGATATCAGGGGGCAGTAAAAATCCAAAGTCATCACCCAGCCCGGCGCAGATCCCTGCATAGATTTCTTTTTCTTCTGGAGATGCCGAACCAAATCCAGCCCTTGCTTTTATCGCACCTACAAATAGGTCTGGATCGATGTCGTTTAGAAGTGCGTCAATTAGCTGTTCTCGCTTCTGTGGGCTTTTTTCTGCTCCGATTTTTTTAACTGAAAGTCTCAGCTCGTTTAAATTTTTAGACATGTTTTCTCTCCTTCTTTCTCAATATGGTAACTTTCTCTTCTCTTCCTTTTTCGTAGTTGTGGGCCTTTTAGACTCATGCCCAGGAGTATATGTGATTTAAGAAAGGAAGAGTTTTGAGTAAATAAAAAAGGCGCAGGAACAACTGATTTTATTCAGTCATTCCCACGCCATGATTACGGCTTCCAGCGGTTTCCCGATGGGGTACTATCTTTTTATTTACCTGAGTATATTATACAGGGTTTTATGTTGATTGGCAATGTGCTAAGTCCTATTTAGTTCGGTTCTGAATGAATGTATTTGAATTATCATGCTGTACCAAATCAGGTGTGATTTGATTCAAGTCGTTAACGTTTAATCCAAAGACTTTGATTTGCGATTCAAGAATATCTAAAGCATCATAATAAGCCACGTTATAGCCCAATCTAAAAGATTTATCCTCTTCATCCTCATTGTCATTGGCTACTAATGAGTCTTGGTATTTCTCTTGATAGATAGTAATTAAATCTGTTAAGAACCTTTTTAATTCTTCGTTCATATCTAACGCTCCGTCCTTTTTCCCTTATCCACTAGGCTACGGACCGACCGTGAATAACCAAAACACTCCCAGAATAGTTTTCTACCAATATAATTCCGGAATTTATCATTTTTATCTCTATAAAACTCATTCCAATAACTAGTCATTCTTTCATAGCTGTAACAAAATGAATCTGCATTTTCCAAACAGAACTCTTTTATTTTCTTGGTGTCTCGACCAGTTAACATATTAAAAGTCATTTCTAAGATTTCTACTACATACTCATCGCAAGGCTTTACTATATAAGGTATCACCCACTCTGGAAAGTCCATTTCTAATAAGGCTTGTAGATGTTTTTGCCTTACAAACCCATTATCACTCCTTGAAAAAATGCAATGTAGAATCTTTTTCTGCTCCAAATCAAAATGGTTTAATATATCATCTGGAATATCAGTATAGTAAACGCGGTAAGGGAAAGTAATAATATTATCATTTTGAGTGTACAGAACTGTTCCTGCGGTTAAGATTCCACCAGTATTAATTTTAAAAGGAATCTGTTTCTCTACACTTAAGACATCTTCTCTCAGACTGCTTGGAAAGCCATTTTCGAACATCACGATCACCCCCACTCTTCCAAATCATACCATATCTTTAATCAAATATCACCATACAAAATATAGAGAAGACTGTGCTTCCACAATCTCCTATGTCCCTTCCCCGGCTCCGTCAGGCATCTCAATATATACCGTCTTATGCGGTTTCTTGTCCCTCTTGTCCTTCACCTTCGCTCTGACCAGCACCGGCCGGAGCACCCGGAGGATCTGATCACGCTCCTGGTCATTCTCATAGGTCATTTTTATTTTAACTGTCATTGTATGTATCCTTTCTATCAGCTATGCGCGCGTGTGAATATCAAGTTTTATCATGTTATTCGTAACCCATATACATGCGCGGAGGCTAAGTCTTTCTAAGTTCTTCTGTCGATCTCCACAATTGTCTCCGTATCACCAACTACAGAGACGGCCAGGACGGTTGCCGCCGCCCTGGGTTATCCGTTCATTTAAGGTTGTACCATTACTTGTCGCTTGATTTTATGCGCTGCAGCTGATAGAATCATCTTGTTTGAGGGTGATTCTATCACTCTTTACGGCTTCCGGGTTGCCGCCTGGGGCCGTATTTTCTTTCTCAGCCTGCTCCATGGAGCAGCTAATCGCGGCGGAAAAGAAAAGTGCAACCATGGCCACAACCATTGGAGATTCCTGGCCAACTTCGTGCAATACCCTTTCGCGCATTTGCTGCAGCTGCTCCGTCGATTTCTTTTTAGCCAGCTCCGGAACCATGGTTATTAATTCCATTCTAAGGTTATCCTTCGTCATGCTGGCCAGCTCTTCCTTTATGCTGTCCTGATCCGCTGCCGGTTGCTCTATGATTATGTTCGCCTGGATGCAGTGATCCGGGCAGTTGGTGTATGTAGCGTTCATTGGGTTTCCTCCTTCGTTTTTTTTCATAGATTGGGGATTATTTCCCTTTCAGATTAACGCCTGGGCTTTATCAAGATATATCGATCTCATGACCACTCCAGCGGCCTTTTCCGATCCTTCAAGCATCCGGTCAACTTCTTCGAGCGTGTGCTGCCCCATGACTTCAATGATTGAGTAAACATTCTCGTTACGGTCCTCACCTTGTTGAATTATAGCCTCCACCACTACAGCATCACTGCAGCCACAGGGGTCCATAATTTGAATTGCTCCGTGCAACGATGCCCCGTTGCGATCATGATAGTCTATGATGAAATTTCGAACTCTCAGCAATGGTGAATATTTTATTTTATTAAGCGCATCGGCTATGTCGTTAAAATCGTTCATTCCTATTCCTCCTCCCATGTTTGCGTTACAATAGAACCATCTTTGGTGGCCGAAATACTGAAAAAGGCTTGCCCTTTATGTTCTTTTACAGTAATCGCTAGTTCATGACCACATTCGCCATACAAGAGAATTGCAATACCGCCTTTGTTGGTTTTTGCTTCCTCTTTAGTCAAATCATCTGTTCCGATTATATGAAAATAGGTCTCCCCACAAATTGGGCAGGAAATCAATAAATTATGGTCATTATTCTTAATTGCTTCTTCTATACTGCCGGCTCCTACGTAAGCTGTAACTCTCATTAGTTCCTCTCTTTCTTCCACAATGGAATATTATACTTAAATCTGATTTACTACGTTCTTTACGGAATTCGGATTCTATTTTTCCCTTTTACCCTTATCCCACCATTGTCTTGCCCTTGGAAAAGCGTTCAAATTTCAACGTTACATGCATTAAGGGTAAGAAGGGACAACTTTTTGTATTCTTTTTATATATATTTTTTTATTTTTTTCTCTAACCTTAAAAAATGTTACCCTTATTGCCCTTGCCAACTAAATGCGTTGAGATTCCACGATTTATTTAAGGGCAAGTCTAAGGGAATTTAGGGTAAATAGGGTAAATAGGGTAAAATCACAACAATACTTTCCATCGAACGCCTTTGTAACAATATTCTCCGACTTTTCCATATCTGAGCCCATTCTTTTCTGCTCTTGCACGAATATTATCTTTGTTTAACGGGGTACGACCTTCGATGAGACAGTAACCTACATACCTGTTCTCAAATTCTGTCTTCTTGATCCTGTCACTACGGAAGTCCCCTGTTTTAACGCATTTGTCATGCAAGAATGCGCGGAGAGAATCATTGCGATTTCGAAATTCCTCCATCGGCTCTTCTGCGGCTGACATTCTTGTAAATTTAAATCCGTTATCAATCAGTCTATGCAGCCCCACCAAGGCCCAGCGGAAAATCTGATCGCGTTCTTCAAGGATTTTATCAATTAATGCCTTGTCCTGCTGCTCTTTTGGAATATGATTCCGGCATGGTACCAGGAGCAAACGGTCAAATACATGATCTCCTTTGTCGTCCTTAAAAGATGGAAGATCATTACAGGCAATCTGAATAGCACCGTTAAATACAAAAGAGAATGACATTTTCCCTTTCATCTCTACTCTAACTTCATCCCCGCCTGTTAATTGCTTGAAAACCGAACTGTCTTCAATATCAGCTGCCGTCTGATCACCGGAGCTAATTATCCGTTTCCCATAAATATCTCCAAGGGCAAACCTGTCCGACATCCTTTGGAGTGGAACGTTGATCACGTTTTGCTCGCCCAATAGCGAAGTTATGACCTTAAGTAGTACCGATTTTCCTGTATTGCCAAGAAGCGAACACAATATCAAAGCAACCTTAAGCCTCCACATTTTCAGATTCGATATAGCCGCGCCCATCCACTCCTGGAGCAAGTCCATCATTTCTTGATCGACATTTCCCTCACCATCATCACAGAATTCACGCATGAACTTCATGAAAACTTTTGGTTCATGAATCATATCAGGGTAAGAACAGTTCAGCTGAATCGTGGATAATACTTTCGGATCATGTGGCAGCAGCCTTTTTTCTTTCACATCATACAGTCCATTTTTTACATTGATGATCCACTCGTTTGCGTCGATCTCCCTCAGTCCATGGATGTTGCGGCCGGAATACATCAGCAGATTAGCAGCCTTATTGAAAACATCGTCCTTGCCGATTCCGAAAGGTATCCGCTGCCTGGCCACCGACTTCAGCTCGTTTTTGCTGTGCTGTTGGTAGACACCGTAATTGTAAATATACACCTCTTCCCGCTGCGAATCCCGCTCTCTCAAAATGATGTAATCCATTGTTTTTAGTAGACTTTCAGCCAGCAAATCCTCGTTAATAAGGATTTTAGGATTGTTCTCTGTGCCACCGGTATATAACCAAGGTGCAAGAATATAGGGTTCACTTTTTATAAGCTCATTTAAATTGTCAACGCTGTTTCCTGCCTCTATGTAATCCGTAATATCTCCATGCTCCTTCTTGGAAGGAATGATCACCTTATGAGAATGGGCGTAATGCCGTATTCCCTGGATGATCTTTTTGGTCAGCTTCTCTCCAGCCTCGTCATTGTCCTGAAGAATAATAACCTTTGCACCGGTGAAGTAAGGTGCAAATTCTGCCCTCCAATCCCCTGATCCTCCACACGTTGTTGCCGTAATTCCCAACCTGCGTAATGTTTCAACATCTTTTTCACCTTCGACAAAATAGATCGGGTATCCGGCCTTAATTGTTTCGATGGTTTTAGGGAGATTGTAAAGAACATGATCCTCTTTACTGACAAGGCCGCTTTTGATTCGCATTATAGACTTTTGCTGATCCAGCACTCCATACCGGATCGTTTTTGTTCCATCAGGCTCACGAAAACGAATTTTAGAGTAGAGGTATTCACCCCTCTCGTTCTTGTAGTGATACGCATCCACAAACGGCAGCTTGATGAATTCGGAAAGCCTGGTCTGCCACGTTGTAGGTTCCTGTTCCTCTCCAATATCAGCCCATGTAAGCCCCAATTCCTGAATGATATCGCGTGTCGTACATACTCCTGTATGACAACGAAATACGATCTTCCCCGGTATATCTCCGTCTGAAACTGTCAGTGAGGGCTTTCTGTCATCGTGGCAAGGGCATATGCATTGAAACGAGTGTCCACCACGCCACTGCACCTTCTCCAATCTTATTGCTATTTCTCTTAAGCTTAACGCCACTTCGCACCCCCTCCATCATTCGGCTATCCGCCGTATCTTCCCTTTGTCTTGCTGTAACTGTCTGATCCTATCCAGCTCCTGCCGCTGCGGGTTCGCCAGGTAATCCTCCAGATCATCCATATTGATCAGATATCGGTTACCAGCCCTCATGGATGGTACAGCTTCACTGATTACCAGCTTTCGTATGTAATTCATTGTAATAGCCGTACCTGGATCAGCCTTTTTAATTTCCTCGTATGCCTCACGCATTAAGCGCATTCTTGGTAGCATAGCTACGCCTCCTCTCTAAAAATAAGTTTTTCAACCGGCACATTAAGCGCTTTTGCCAATTTGCCAACAGTCTGTGGTCTGGGGCTAACTCTCCCCCGGTAAAGGTCGTTTACCCTGTTTACGCTAACCCCTGCCTTTCTCGCAAGTGCTGACTGATCCAGTTCAGCGTTTGCCATAGCAATGAAAAAAGCATCTTTGTTGATTTTCATATTGTCACCACCTTTCTTTTTACGCATTTCGTAATCACGCTTATTTTATACTGCGCATTTCGTAATTGTCAATCTTTAAATTACGCATTTCATAATTTCTTGTTGATTTTTATCCATTTGCGTGATTTAATAAGGTGGAAAGGATGTGTTGATATGGCCTTTGGTAAACTACTAAAGCAAGTCTTAAAAGATAAAAATAAAACCGTTACTTGGCTCTCTCATGAAACAAAAATACCAGCAAGCACTTTATATTCCATCATCAGTCGAGATACGATTCCAAATAAAGCCACTATTATTGCAATCGCTGCTGCCCTTAATATGGATATTAAAAGTTTCCTACGCCAGATGGAGCTTGAAAACGATATTTCAATTGATATTGAAAAAGAGTATGCTTCAATGTATAACTTCCTTGGTAAAATCGTTAAAGATAGCATTTCAAAATCAGATTATATTGAGGAAGATGACGAGCTCACCGAATATCTGGACGAGCTTCACAATCGACCTGAAATGAAGATGCTCTTTAAGGTTGCTAAGAAGGCAACAAAAGAAGACGTAGAAAAGGCCGTCAAGATCATAGAAATGTTTAAAAAAGACTCCTCTAACGAAGACGATATTTAGACTAAGCACGATTATATATAAAGGATTTGATACAATTTGGACGCAATGATAATACGGAAGCTCGATCTTCCGACAGGTGTAAATGGGATCACCGTCTTAGATGAAAACGGCGATTACAACGTATACCTGAATGCTCAGCTCTCTTACGATGCCCAGGCCGACGCCTTCCGGCATGAAGTGGAGCACATTAAGCAGGGGCATTTTTATAAAGCAGAGGATATAAGAAAACTTGAAGATCAGGCAGAATACGGTGTTGTTTAACGGAGGTGCAATATGTGGTTTAAAAAAAAGAAAGCGACGAAGAATATTGAGAAAACTCAGCTTTATGCGCATCTGGAATCTTCGTTGCCGGCGAAACAGCAGAAAGTAATTGATGAATGGGTCAATAGACCAAAGCCTATCCTCAAACTACTAACAAGGGAAGATATGTTTACATACAGCAACCTTCCTTATGATTTTCATGATTTGCCTGTTGTTGATTACGGAAAAGGTGCTATGCGTTATCTTATCAGCGAAAACAATCAAGATGTAGCCAGACGAGATATTTTGTCACTGAATGCTATATTGGTCGAGAAACAATCCGAAAATAAGTCTTTTCCCTCATTTAAAATTGAGGCCAGCAAAATAAGGTTTAACCCAAAGTCAAATTCACAAGAGGACTTAGAGAACGATGATTATTCATGTTTTGCGTTTAATCCGGTCACTTCAACCGGCAAGCCAACAAAATATCCACTTACCATTGAATTTAAAACATTATCACAGGATGAACAATGGAGGTCACAGCAAAGAAATGGTATAAACATCTTCGGTTCAATATCATATCTTGCGAATGGACTTATAGGAAAATACCAAATAAATTGCTGGAAAGGCCAAAATTTCTGGTCAGTAAAAAGAATCTTAAATCAATAAAAAACAAACGCCCGGCGGCAACCAGGCGAATGTTATAAATCGGGTCGTAATGGTACGAACCTCTTCATCAAAAGAATTGTACCATTTCAGCCCCAAAACTTCAATAGTTCAGGGCATTTTTACGCCCTCATGAATGACAAGGAGGCTTTTATATGGCTACAATTACAAAACGAGGAGATACCTATCGAATTCGGGTCTCCTGCGGCTATGACATTAACGGAAAACAACTCATGAGATCCACCACCTGGGATCCGGAGCCGGGCATGACAAAGAAGCAGATCGAGAGGGAGCTGCAACGGCAGACCGTACTCTTTGAAGAGAAGTGTCGATCTGGTCAGTTCCTGGACGGATCTATCAAGTTTGCTGAGTTTGCGGAGCAATGGATTCATGACCACGCAGAAAAGCAGCTGAAAGCGAAGACCGTGGCCAGATATAAGACTCTGCTGGTAAGAATCAACCAGGGCATCGGCCATATACGTCTGGATAAGCTGCAGCCTCATCATATCCTGGAGTTTTGCAACAACCTGGCCGAAGACGGAATTCGAAAAGATCTTAAATACAAAGCAGTCTGTGATCTAAGGATGCTCATAAAAGAAAAGGGGCTGACCATGGCCCAATTTGCGGAGGAATCCGGCGTATCCCGGACGATTATATACTCAGCCTGTACCGGCAGGAATATCTCCGGCAAAGTGGCTCAGAGCTTATCAAGGGCTCTAGGTGTCAGGGATGGTTTTAAACCTGCTGACGAGACCAGGAGCGCGCTTTCTGATCGAACGCAGCTGCATTACTTCCGGCTTATCTCCTCTATCTTATCGTCCGCGGTTCAGTGGCAAGCAATCCCTCATAATGTATGCGCTCGGGTCAAGGCCCCTTCCGTAAGACAGAAGGAAGCAAAGTATCTCGATGATGTTCAGGTGGCCAAGCTCTTTGAATATTTAGAAGAGGCTCCTTATGATTGCCAAGTGCTGGTTCATCTGCTTTTATATACCGGTCTGCGCCGCGGTGAGCTTCTGGGGCTGAAATGGCCAGACATCGATTTTGATAACTCACTGCTGCACGTTCGAAGGACTCTTCACTATCTTCCGGAAAGAGGGCTCTTTGAAGATGATCCCAAAACTGACGCATCAAACAGAGTCATGAAGATCTCTGAGGACATGATGAAGGGCCTTAAAAGCTATAAGATATGGCAGGAAGAGAAAAAGCTCGGCCTAGGCGATAAATGGCAGGATGGCGGCTATTTATTTACTCGCTGGAACGGGGAACCCATGAGGCCCGACACGATATCCGATTGGTTCAGAAAGTTCGTTAAGAAGACCGATCTGCCGCCTGTATCGCTGCATAGCCTCCGGCATACCAGTGCAACGCTACAGATCATGAACGGGATCCCGGTCAGGACGGTTGCAGCCAGGCTTGGCCACGCCAAGACCTCCACAACGTCAAATATATACAGCCATGCAATTCAGTCTCTTGATGCGAAGGCAGCGGAGGTACTGGATGATATATTGGTACCAGCAAAAAAGATCAGGTTATAGCGAATAATGCAAATAATCGAGTAGGAGGAGAATTTGATTAGTCATATTCAAATTCTCCGACCTCTCACAGCACCGTGCGTACGGTTCCGTACACGGCGCTTCAATTTTGTACTAAATATGAACGGACTGATAGTGGTCTAGTAGAAATACTAGGCCCTTTCTTTTTAGGATTTCGTTGGTCACTGCTCTGTGCATAATGAATGAGCTCGCCACTCTGGCGTAACCTTTTCTTGAGTTCGCCCATTCCCATGCTTTGCCTTTAGATATACCAAGTTTTATTAAAGACTTGTATCTGGTTTTAGGTCGTTTCCACTGTTTCCATATACACATTCGCAATCGGAACCTCATATGCCGGTCTATCTCCATACAAACCTTTTTCATGTTTGCTATGCGGAAATAATTTATCCATCCTCTGATGGTCCAATTAAGGTGCATGATTCTGTGATCCATGCTGACTCCCCATTTTCTTGATGTGAGTTCCTTAATCTTGGCTTTTATCTTCATGACTGAATCTTCATGCGGTCTCGCCTTGTACTGCTTTTGGAATCCGTCAAAGTAGAATCCATACCCCAAGTATTTTAGTCCTTTGGGTGTCTCAATTTTACTTTTGATTGCGTTGACTTTCAGCCACAGGTTTTCTGCAATGTATTTTGTAACACTTGTCATTACTCTGATCGCTGACTTTTCACTTCCCACTAAGATGATGCAGTCATCTGCATATCTTACGAAGTTCAGCCCTCTCCGCTCCAGTTCCCAGTCCAGTTCATTCAGCATAATGTTGGATAGTAGAGGTGATAGGTTTCCACCTTGCGGTGTGCCGATGATGGATTCTTTGTACTCATCGTCAATCATTACCCCACTTACCAAATACTTTCTGATTAGGGAGACGACGTCACCATCCTGTACTCTTTTTGCAACCAGCGTCATCAGCTTGTCGTGGTTTACAGTGTCAAAGAATTTTTCCAGGTCAATATCCACAATCCATGTGTAGTGATGATTCATAAGGTTTATGGCCTTTTCGATTGCGTTTTGAGCACACCTGCCCTCTCGGAACCCGTAACTGCTGTCATGAAATGTCTCTTCAAATATTGGCGTGATGATCTGTGAGATTGCCTGTTGTATTGTTCTATCAATTACAGCCGGTATCCCCAGATTTCTTACACCACCATTCGGCTTCGGTATTTCCACTCTTAGCACTGGGCTGGGTTTGTACTTTCTCTTTCTAATCAGTTCCTTGATTTCTTCGCCGTGCGCTTCAAAGTAGCCATCTAGTTCAGTTGTGAGCATTCCGTCCACCCCTGCTGCTCCTTTGTTGCGTTTGACTTGTTTGATAGCCTCGTCCATGTTTTCCGGACTCAGTATCTTTTCCAGTAACTTTTCAGCGTTCATACTTCGCTACTTCCCTTCTTTTCGCTCATCTCTGCCACCTGTCCACCTGATGAATCAAGGGGCTATTGCCTGGTGTTTCCTTGCCGAGATTACAAGCATAATTTTAGTAACTGCCAAAATTGTTCAGCCCTTCGCTCTTGCTGACTTTCACCAGCCGTCGTCACTACTATGGCTTCTGCTGACTTCTCACGATAAATCTTGTTTCAACCGAGTTCCCTCGTCCGTGAGATCTCCCCAGGTAAGAACGCAGTCTTTCCTTCCACGTGTCTGCCACATTTACGCTATCTGCTTTTCTTGTAGCTTTTGGACTTCAGTTTGTATTGCAACCTTATCCGCAGATTTCGCCTGATGTGATTTCTGTTCGTCAGACCGGAATTTTGCCTCGAGCTTCCTTCAGATTCCGCCTCACGATGGACACCCTTGCCTCTGGCTATACACTTCCCGCTACTGGGCGTGTTCGGGACTTTCACCCGTTAGACTGCGCCCATGCTGGGCGCACAATAAGAGGATACACATTAAAGTGTATCCTCCGTTTAGTCTAAGAGATCTTTTTCTTTGGTTCATCTACCCAGAATCTGAACATCCCGCCGTTTTTACGATAGATGCGCTTACCATTCTTGGTGATATATGGTGTATAAATCCACATACGAAATCCTCCTTTCAAGATTTCTCTTGCATAAGTGGAATCGAATGTGGTAAGATACTGTTGCGACGAGTATTCTTGGCACTCAGATTCATCTGATGCAAGGATATTTATGATAAATAGGAACCGAAAGGTGCCTATTTATTTTTTTATCTAATGGGTCCTTGTAATTACAAATGAGGGTCGTAAGTCATGGTAATAATTATATCCAATTACGTTTTCATGCATTAGTCTCCCAACTAATATGCACGGAGCAATACCTATTGAATTTGAATACTGGATTATATCATCCTTCTTACCATAATCATATAATTCTAAAAAATAATCAAAGTCATCATTTGAGATAAGCCACTCGCCTGCAATTTTATTCGCTTCGACTTCCTCTTCATCAAACCCGCATTCTCCGTTTTTTTCATAACTAATATAAAGTTTCTTGGCATGAGTTACAAGATGTGCAATCTCATGGAAAAAGGTAAACCAAAATCCGTCTGCCTTTTTTCCTTTTAGGCTAAGTGAGACAATTGCTTTGTCCCCTCTCCATATAGTTGCACCACAAATAGCCGTTTTCGGCAGATATTCCACCAACACTAAGGCAACGCCGCACTCCGCACATAACCTCTGAATCTCTGGATAGAATACTTCCGGTTCTTCTAAAGTCAATTTTCTAAATTGAGGAATAAGCTCTTTGAGTTTGGCCTTATTGAACTTCTTAACCTCAATTTCCATTCCCTCAAGTTCAGCTTTTCTAAGCCATGCAAGTATGCCATAATCCGAAACTTGGCCAACTAATTTCTGTTTTCTAAACATTACATCATAAGAGGCTTCGATACGGTCTAAAGAGGCAACCCCAAAAAACTCTCGACATTCTTGTACCCTTAACTTACGATCCTTCTTTTCGGGCACCCAACCGTATTTGCTCATTACTGAGTATGGTATCTCTTTTAAGATATCCAGATCTTTATCAAGGTTTAATTCATTCTCTATTCTTGCCTTAGTAATCTGATAATCCCTTTCTAGATTTATCCAAAACTCGGCACTTGGACCAATGACATCTTCTAGCTTTATAGCCATTTCATAAGTTAAGGAAGCATTTCCATTTATAACATTACTAAGATGTTTAGGAGTAATGCCTAAACGCACAGCCAACTCTTCCTGATCCATTCCTAGATAAATCATATTTTCTCGAATGGTTTCACCTGGAGGAATCGCTACTGTTGGCATAAATTTTTCAATTTCTCTTTTGTTTGCCATGATAATCAATCACCTCCTCAATCCTGATTATATGTATAGTTGATAAATCCTCCATATCAAAGTCTGGGGTTTCATCATCAATGGGTATAAATACTAACCTGAAGGGATGAACCAAATCGACGCTATATTCATTTAACCTTGAACCGACTAGCGGATGTAATCTTGCTGCAGGAATTTTTGCAATCTCGGATAAATCCTTCGCCTGACATAGCTCATTTATTCTTTGAGTCAATCTATTGCCAATATTTTTTCCGAAATCACGCATAGCAACTCTGGGATCTTCACATTGTTTTTTCAATGCATTGGATTTAAATCTTACATTCATTATATACCGCAATGCCTCCCACGTCAACACATTATTAACCTCATAGGTTAATAATTTTTATTATGCCTCAATTTAATAAAATTATATCTCAATCTGACATTATTGTACATAGTGTAATAAAAAATCGTAATATTGTATGTTTTTTTACAAATGAATTGATATTACATATCGTCCATCTTGGTCGTTATTTGGTCTTTATTCATGCAGAAAGTCATCAAAATATATCCCCATCAATAAATTACATCAAATGAAAATCATTGAAATTTCAACGATATCTAAACATACCGAAAATCGTAAAAGTAAAAAATCCAAGTTCCTAAACCGTGCGTCGGATGTTCGAATCATCTCGGGAGTGCCAAAAAGAAATGCCTCAGCTTTATGCTGGGGCATTTCTTTTTTTGTTCAAAGCAGAGATGATTCGAACATCCGACGAGATAGGGTTTGGGGAAGAGTATCTTCCCCCATCAGAGTTGCGTTGCAATTTATATTTATCATTGCAATGCAACGGATTACCTTTTCAGGGGTGACAGACATACTTCGTATGTCGCCAAGAGGGGGCAGCGCCCCATATGGAGCGCACACAGTGCGCTGGAGGTTGTTCGAATCATCTCGGGAGTGCCAAAAACAAATACTCTGGTTTATCTGGAGTATTTGTTTTTTATATTCAAGTAGAGATGATTCGAACATGAAAATGCATTCGCTATGCAAAACAGTCCTGTGAACTGTTTTGCTGCGAATGGTTCGAGCCAGTTGAATGAACTGGCGAAGGACGGCAAGTGTACGTTTAAAGTTTTCAACACACTTGTGAAATCATCTCGGGAGTGCCACAATGAAATGCCTCGGCTTTATGCTGGGGTATTGCTGGCTTTTGGGGCAGGAAAATTTATGGTTCCTCAATACGAACCATGGTTCATTATTGATGTTTGAGGTGTGATTTTTGTTATAATTTATTCGAAGTTGGAGCGCTTTTAATTGTCTTAACTTTAAACATCAGTAATTCTGTCGCCTGTGAAGCAATAATTGCGATAAACATAAGTATGCAGCCTAATATTTCTTTAAAGCTTAAAGTTTCTCCAAGCATAATCCATCCAGATAAAACGGAAAAAACCGATTCAAAACTCAGAATAAGAGAAGTTGCCACCGGCGGAACGTACTTTTGCCCTAGCGTTTGCAGAGTATATGCAATCCCACATGACAAGATACCCGTATATATAATAGGAGCACTGGCATTAACAATCGATTGTAATTCAGGCTTTTCAAATATAAACGCAGCAGCAGAACTGAATATACCGCACACCAAAAACTGCAGACAGGACAATTTTACACAATCGACTTTAGATGAATAGAAATCTATCGTCAAAATATGAATAGCAGTTGAAAATGCACAGATTAAAACAAGTGTGTCTCCAAAGCCAAGCGTAAATTGTTCATTGATGCAAAGCAGGTATATTCCAATAGCCGCAAGAAAAATGCATCCCAAAACTTGTAGATGAATACGCCTTCCGATAAAAAGTTCCAGAAGCGGGACAATAACGATATACAGTGAAGTAATGAATCCGGCCTTTCCAACAGTCGTATAGCTTATTCCCGTTTGCTGTAGTGAAGCTGTGACAAATACGATACATCCGCAAATAATCCCTCCTTTGATTAGCAAGCTATCCTTCATCTTGAATCTATTATCACTTGTTTGAAGCCTGTTTTTATGATAGTCTGTCATAAAAATAAAAGGTAATAATGCTAATGCACCGACTAGGAATCGCGCTGCATTGAATGTGAATGGCCCTACGTGGTTTGTGCCTAATCTTTGCGCGACTAGGGCTGTTCCCCAAATTAATGTTGCAATAATTAGCATTACTCCGCCAATGGTTTTATTTTTCAAAATATATTCCTCCTAAACGTAACCGCCATATTGCCTCATGTGCGTTACTTGTGCTATTATATTATCAAGTCGAAACGTAACTGTCAATATGAATTATTTCCGTTACATAATTTTTATAACCAGAGGAGACAAACAAATGAAATTTCTATGTCTGGATTTTATAAACAGCAGATGGTATATAAAGAACAAACCTTTCAAGGATCCTTTAAAAGATCAGAACTGGCTGTCAGAGTTCAGCACCACTTGGAACTTGCCTGAAATGACTGTTTCCATGAATGGAATTGATAAGCTTATGGAGTTTCGGGAATTCATGTTTCAAGTTTTAAGGAAGCTGTGCATTGAACAAACTATAAGTTCCACCGATCTTAAAGAATTGAACAAGATATTGAAAAGCGGGAAATCACAAATACTCATCACGCAGAATGACGGTCATTACCTTTTAGAAACTGTACAGCAGACAGATAATATAACTTGGATTATCTGTCAGATTACTTTATCGTTTGCGAAGTTAATTACAGAATATCCGCTGATGTATTTGCGAAAATGTGAAAATCCCGATTGTGACTGGGTATTCTATGATGACAGTAAAAGTCATACAAGAAAATGGTGCGATAACAAATGTGCCAGTTTAATAAAAGTTCGAAAGTATAGATCAGTTCGAAAAAAAGATAGCCAATAAGCGGCACACTGACATGGCGGCAAGTCCGTCTTGCCCTAAACTAGCAACATAATTAAAACTAGTAACTCAAGTATAACTATTAATAACTCTCATAAAGAATACAAAGGAATAAAGGTTTTGAAAAAATATAAAAGGGTTATGTATATTACAATTTCAATATTTTTTGTCTGGTTTGTGATTCATACGTTGATAATAACGATTGACGGATTGAATGATGATCTTGGCAAGTCTGATGTTGCTGTTGTTTTGGGTAATAAAATCGAATTAAACGGAACTCCTTCAGCCAGATTAGAAGGAAGGCTTAATAAAGCAGTTAAACTATATGAGAAAGGGTATTTCGATTACATTATCGTTAGCGGAGGCTTGGGGAAAGAAGGATATAGTGAAGCAATCATAATGAAAGAATATTTAATAGGAAAAGGTATTTCAAACGATCGCATTCTGGTAGACGAAGATGGATATAACTCCTATATGACCGCCAAAAACACAAAAAAGATTATGGAGAAGAACGGTTTTCATACCGTTACAGTGATTTCGCAGTTTTATCATATCTCAAGAACAAGATTGGCCTTTGGTAAGGCTGGATTTGATGACGTGCACACGGCCCATTCGACATATTATGAAGCCAGGGATATATATTCTTTAATGAGAGAGTTTCCTGCATACTATAAATATCTTATGATATAAAGGATTTTATAACTTAATAGTTTAGTATATAGATGGCTTTCGGGATACACTCTACAATAGCCTTACTTATTTACATAATAGTCTAGAAAGTATTCTCAGCCAGTTCAATATATACCGTCTTATGCGGCTTCTTATCCTTCTTGTCCTTTACCTTCGCTCTGGCCAACACTGGCCGGAGCACCCGGAGGACTTGATCCCGCTCCTGGTCGCTCTCATAAGTCACTATGTTTTAATTATTTTTCGCATCTTCAGATTAATTTTCTAGCTCCTTCATTCTTTATTCTTCAGCAAATAATGGTACACCGCAGTTGTATTGAGTCATAGGAAAACCCGGAATCCTAGTTAAATGATTCCGGGTTTTAACAATCGTATTATTTGGGGGAGTTGATTTTCATTTTATATATTGATAATATGGACCATACCTCCCCCCTATAAACAGCTTCCCCTACGGCGAGGGAACCTTAGTCACACGAAAGGATTTGCTTATTGATATAGCTCGGAGCAACTTTGATTTTTGAACGATTCCGTTATGGAATCCACAGCGCAGACAAGGCCAAATGAAACAATCGAATCAAGGATATAGTATACGCCGTTTTCAGACTTTCCGCCTGCTACCCGATCCAGCTCGGCATCCGATAATTCCCCATCCTTTGCCTCCACCAGTCCTTTGAAAAACTCCTGCATTTCATCTATCGCTACGTCATATCCGTTTTCTTTGGCAAAGGCTACCAGCTTTTCTTTTGTTGCTGCCTCTCCGTCAACCTCCACATCCTTCATAATCTCTGCGAATTTTTCCTGCAGCTTATAATCCGTTGCAACCTTTTCATATAGTTCTTTCATCTTTGACATAATTTAACTCCTTTCATACGAACAATTACTAATTTTTTTTTTGGGGGGTTTAGATGATACCAATTATTTATAAGCTTCTATTTATCTCTAATATAATTATACGGTGGATATTTTTACCTGTCTACCTACCCACAGGGTAGTTTTTCAGCACTTTTTCTTTTACACGAAAATGAGCGAACGTGAAATCAAAACGATCCGGCAAGGGATTTTATTTTTACCGAAAGAGGTTTCAATTTAAAACTCCATCAACCCCAATTCCATTTTTGAGTGAATATCAAGCTTGCAATATACATTTCTTAATATCGTCCGCACAGTGCTTTCTTCAATGAACAATTTATTAGCTATTTCCCTCGCACTTAATCTTTCTTTTGCCAATAAAGCTATTTCTCTTTCCCTCGGAGTCAGAGGCGACTGCCGGTGACTCAGCCTCTGCTGAATTATCTCCACTCCTCTTTGGTGGCGTGCATATAAATCCCTTATTTCTTTAGGAACAGCGCACTCTTCAAATATTGTTTTCATTCCCTTTATCTGAGCAAATGAAATAATATGGTAAATTTTATTATAATATACCACATCATTGGAACAGTTCAATATTTTTTTACATATTTCGATAAAAAAATTCATATTTTTTCATTTTAAGGATTTCACGAAACACATAGATAGAAAGACAGCCTTTTCACTCAAGAAATTTTGTTGACATTTGTCGAACGTTATGCTAGATTTATAATGAATTATACGTGAAAAGCAAAAACCATATTAGTCCGCAAATAAGGTGCGGAAGTCTCTACGTGGTAACCATAAATTACCTACGCTATGGTGTTCGTTTCTTCTTACAAAAAAGTATTGATTTGCTTGTCTTTGTACTGCATTTTTTGTGGATTAAGAACACTGTTTCTTAATCCATTTTTATATTTTTGCTTAAGTTAATATTGTCAAAGAAATTCGTCAAATTGCAGGACGGGAAACCTGAACTTTCTCTGCTGCGGTTTGGCTTTTTTATTATTCAGTCCACGCGTCAGCTGACGTACGGAACGAGATATGGAAACGGAGATTTGCCTTATGGAGAAGAAAGCTCTACTGGAAATGAAAGGAATCACAAAGAAATTTGGAACTGTCCTGGCAAACGACCATATTGATCTTGCACTTTATCCCGGAGAGATTCATGCCTTGC
This sequence comes from Anaerovoracaceae bacterium, assembly GCA_963676445.1. GTDB lineage: Bacteria > Bacillota > Clostridia > Peptostreptococcales > Anaerovoracaceae > Anoxybacterium. The sequence goes on along the minus strand of OY781100.1, from coordinate 2,938,947 downwards.
TTGGGGAAAACGGCTCGGGAAAAAGTACACTGATGAATATTTTGCTGGGAATTTATAAACCAAACTTCGGCGAGATTCTGTATAAGGGTAAAAAAGGGCAGATTAAGACCCCAAAGAACGCCGCCGAGCTGGGAATTGGCATGGTACATCAGCACTTTGCGCTGATTCCGACACTGACTGTTGCAGAAAATATTTTCTTGAGCCTGGATCATTGCAGTTTCATCTTAAACAAACAAAAAATGGAAAGACAAATCCGGGAATATTCTCAGCAATTTTCCCTAAAAGTCGATCCAGGAGCAAAGGTGTGGCAGCTTTCGGTTGGAGAACAACAGAGAGTTGAAATCATGAAGCTCCTTTGCAGAAACTGCGAGATTTTGGTCTTGGATGAGCCCTCTGCCGTATTAACGCCGCAGGAGGCCAGGGAGATGTTTAAAACGCTGAGAAGGATGGCAGATCACGGAAAGTCTGTTATTTTTATCTCCCACAAGATGAATGAAGTTATGGAACATGCCGATCGGATTACCGTGCTGAAAAACGGAAAAGTCACAGACCGGATGCTGGCAGATGATGCGACCATTGACCGCATGACAAAAGCAGTAGTGGGCGAGCGGGATATTGAAAAAAACACCTCCAAAACGAAAACAAAAACCGGCAGCTTGCTTATAAAAGCAAATAAACTTCGAGTTCTAAACGATAAAGGATTGGTAGCGCTGCACGATATCACATTTCAGCTCCATGCGGGTGAAATCTTTGCCATTGCAGGAGTAGCCGGGAGTGGTCAACGTGAGTTGGCAGAGGCGCTCGCCGGACTGAGGAAGATCCATTCAGGCAGTATCTTTATGAAAGGAAAAGAAATTACCAGAACAAAGATCAGTGAAAGAGTTTCACAAGGGATTTCTTTTATCCCTGAAGATCGTCTGAAAATGGGCTTAATTCCAAGCATGAACATGAAGGAAAATGCCGTGTTGAAGGAATTCCGAGGTAGATCCTACAGCAAGGGAGGGATACTTTTCAACAAGGCAATCCAAGCCTTAGCAGAGCGCCATATATCTGCTCACGAAATCAAACATGGCGGACTGAATTTACCTGTAAGCCTCATGTCAGGAGGCAATCAGCAAAAGCTTCTGATTGCAAGAGAAATCAACGGAAACCCGGCCTTGATCGTAGCCGCCTATCCCGTACGAGGCTTGGATATTGGCGCGACCGCCTCCATTCATCGAACGTTATTGGAGCAGCGTGACAAAGGTGCCTGCGTCCTGTTGATTTCAGAAGAGCTGGACGAAATATTTGAGATGTCTGACAGGGTTGCTGTCTTGTGCGGTGGAAAGCTCATGGGAATTCGTAAGACGGCTGACACAGATTACGAGGAAATCGGACGAATGATGTCTGGCGAAACGGAGCCCAGCATAATAGAACAAGGAGGAAACGATGAATAGAGGAACCTTACGATTTGAAAAAAAGCAAACTGTTTCCTTGAGCAGGAGAATCCTGAATCCTGTGTTTTTCATTATCCTTGGATTTGCAGTTAGCTCCCTCTTCATTATGGTGAATGGCTTTCAGCCTATCCCCGTATTTGCAAAAATGATATCCTATTCTCTTTTAAACATGCGAGGATTGATTGGCAGCATCAATGCCGCTCTTCCCTTGTTGTTCTGCGGCTTAAGTGTTGCCATAGCCTTTAAAATGAATCTTAACAATATCGGTGCGGAAGGACAATTTGCCATGGGTGCCATCGTAGGCGGAGCGTTTGCTCTTTACGGCCCTACTCTACCGGCTCCACTTTCGGGCATCGTGATGTTTTTTCTCTGCGCCCTGGGAGGCGGTTTATGGGCGCTTATTGCAGCAGCCTTGAAAGCCTTTTGGAAAGTCAATGAAACCATCGTCACTTTGATGCTCAATTATATTGCCCTGTTGTTTCTGGATTACCTATGCTATGGTCCATGGATGGCACCAAAACAGACTACGGCAATGACCGTCAAGATCCCAGATACCATGTATCTTCCTATGATGAACGGCACCAGCTCCGGTATTCTCCTGGCAGTCCTAATCGCTGTTTTATTATATCTGTTTTTAAAGCATACCACCGGAGGCTACCAGATTTCTGTAATTAAGAACAGCCTTAGCACCGCTGAATATGCGGGAATTCCAGTAAAGAGGTACATTCTCATCGTATTGGCACTCAGCGGAGCGTTGGCAGGAATTGCAGGCTTTGTTCAGGTGACAGGGATCGTCCATCGTGTCCAGGCGCAGCTGCCGGGCGGCAGCGGGTATACGGGAATCGTCATCGCTTATCTCAGCCAATGCAATCCCTTGGCAATTATTCCCGTATCCATTTTGTTCGGCGCTCTGCAAAACAGCAGTGCAGTGGTGCAGATCATGGGAGTACCATCGCAGATCGTCACGATGATTCAGGGAACACTGATGATTTCTGTTATTGCCGGAGAATTCTTTAACCGGTATAAGATTACCTATTACAAAGCAATTCAGGCTGACGACAAAACGGAGCAGGAAGATTATAAATCAAAACAAAAAGGAGGAGCAGTACAATGACTGCATTTCTAACATCTATTTGTGCTGCAGCGATTGTCTATGCGGTATCCATTTTGTACGCGGCCATCGGAGAAATCTTTTCTCAGCGTGCTGGAATCATGAATCTCGGTATTGAGGGAATCATGCTGATGGGTGCGATGACCGGCTTTATGACGGTATATCACACTGAAAACCTGCTGCTGGCGCTACTCGTTACAATTCTGGTGGGTTTGCTGCTGGGACTTGCCTTTGCCTTTCTCACCGTCACTCTACAGGCCGATCAAACCGTATGCGGAATGGCATTTCTGATTTTTTGCAGCGGCCTCAGCGGTTTTCTGGGGAAAAGTGTTACAGGCATTGCTTCTGCCGTTAAATTTGAACCAATCCACATTCCAGGGCTCTCTTCGATTCCCGTCATTGGCGAGATCTTCTTTCAGCAGGATTTTTTCGTCTATCTGATGTATCTTTTGATCCCGCTGAGCATTTTCTACATTTATAAAACAAAAGCAGGACTCATGCTTCGGGCATTGGGTGAAAATCCTGCCTCTTTGGATCAAGCGGGCATTAACGTATTTGCACTGAGATACGCCTATGTGATGTTTGCCTGTGCTATGACAACCATCAGCGGCGCATGTATCTCCTTATCCTACACGAATTTCTGGAATGAAGGAATGACAGGAGGCAAGGGATGGATCGCCTTTTCTCTTGTGGCTTTTTCCAGGTGGAACCCTGCTTATGCCGTACTCGGCGCATTGCTCTTTGGCGGCATCAGTATTCTTGGAATCAATATGCAGGTTTATTTGCCAGGAATTCCTTCCCAATTTTACGGAATGCTTCCTTATATTGCTACAGTAGCTGCTCTCATCATCACTACAGGCAGCTTCCGAAAGAAGCACAGCGAGGAACCGGCAGCCTTATGCCAAAAATACGATCGAGAAGATCGTTAAAATAGATGGAAACTGATGCGAGCGTGTTGCCGCATCCATCACAATAAATTAAAAGTAACAGGAGTGAAAAAATGATGAAAAAATGGATTAGTATTCTACTCGTTATCGTTATGTCGCTTGCTATCTTCTCCGGATGTGCAGGCAACGAAAGTCCTAAGGAAGATGATTCAGCGAAGACCCTTGATTATTCCACAATTAAAGTCGGTGAAATTACATCTCTTGTCGTCAACGACGGCGGATGGTGCCAGGCAACGCATCAAAGCCTGCTGGCTGCCATGAAAGAGTTGGGGATTCCGGAGACGAACCTTGTTGTGATTGAAAATGTAGCGGAAGATCAGACCTCAGTAACCAATGCGTATAACGCGTTAGCCAGTGAAGGTGTCAATCTCGTCGTCGGTGCAAGCTCAGGTTATGCCACCTTCCTTTCCGATCTTGCCGCTTCAAACCCTGATATTGTTGTGGCCCAGCAAGGCGACCAGGTTCCTAATCTGATCGGTTATCAAATCCGTAACTATGAAGGAATGTTCCTTGCTGGATATACCTGCGCTCTCATGTCTGACAGCGATAAGCTGGGCTTTGCCGGCAGCATGTCGGAAGCTTCCGTCAGAGCTGCAATCAACGGTTATGCACTAGGAGCCAAATACGCGAATCCAAATGCACAGGTACAGCTGGTTTGGGCCAACAGCTGGTATGATGTTGACCTTGAAACCCAGAGTGCAAAAACCCTCATCAATCAAGGAATCAAATTTATGGGTATGGAGGCATCCTCTCCCGCAATTCCACAGACATGTGAAGCAAATAATGCATATTGCATTGGTTATAATGTAGACATGCATGATTTAGCACCGAATGCAGTACTGTTCTCCTATATGTGGAATTTCGCACCGATTTTCAAAGATATTCTTACCTCAACTGTGGAAGGCACAACTGACAGCAGTAAGTACTACTACGAAGGCGGTGACTGTGCTGAGATTTCTTCTTTCAACGATGCGCTTGTTCCTGTTGAAGTGCAGGACAAAGTTCTTGCTATAAAGGCAGCCATCGACAGCGGAGAAATCAAGGTTTACGGCGGAGAATTGAAGGATAACGAAGGAAATGTACTGGTACCTGCCGGAGAAGTTATGAGCGATGCTGATATTAAAGTTCAGGAGTTCCTGGTTGAGAATGTTAGCGGTACTTGGAAATAAATCTGAATAAAATCTATATTCATCCAATGAAAATTCGTCAGAAGCCCTGCAGCAGGACGGGAAACCTGGTTCGCCATCAATGGCCGGGGGTTCCACAAAATATTTTATTGGAGGCTATCATGCAAAAAAATATTACTAACTTAAAACAACTGATTCGCGCTGGAAGAGGATTGCTGCCAGCCCACACCGTAATCCTTCATGGAACGCTGATCAATGTAATGTCCAGCGAAATCTACAAAGCTGATGTTGCCATCTATGAAGATACCATCGTTGCGATCGGGGATGTCAGCGATTACATAGGACCTGATACAAAAACAATTGATGCGACAGGCAAATATCTGGTTCCGGGACTCATTGACGGGCATATTCATAGTGAATGCAGCAAGCTCAGTATTACAAGCTTTGCAAAGGCTGTTGTTCCCTGCGGAACCACCAGCATCGTGTCCGGGCTGGATGAATATATATCCGTATCCGGCCTTGAAGGCTTAAAAGAAGTATTTGAGGAGATCAACGCAAGCCCTTTAAAGGTATTCTGGGGTGCTCCCTACAGAACGCCCTACACCTTCCCGCAATCGACGGTTGCCTTTAACTTTAACAAAGAGGTTCATGCTGAAGTACAAAAATGGCCGGAATGTTTCGGCGTTTGGGAAACAGTGCGAGAATACGTGCAGGAAGAAGACGAAGAGACCCTTGGAGCCATTGAACAGGCCTTCAAGAACAGGCTGCCTGTCTTTGGATGTGCTCCCATGGCCAGAGGAAAAGATCTAAACGGGTACCTTTGCGCAGGTGTACGGTTAGATCACGAAAGCTACGATCACGAAGAAGTTGTAGAAAAAATGCGAAATGGAATGCATATGGTGATCAGAGAGTCATCCGTCACCCATTTTCTAAAGGAAAACATCCGAGCGGTCACAGAGGTTAACCCTGCTTTTGCCCGACGTGCAAGTTTTTGCACCGATGATGTCACTGCAACGGATGTAATAGAAAAAGGCCATGTAGATAATCTTGTTCGTTTAGCCATTGCAGAAGGCGTAGATCCTATGGCTGCAATCCAAATGGCCACCATCAACAGTGCTGAGGCATATCGCATCGATCATTTGGTCGGTTCCATTACTCCGGGAAAAATTGCAGACATCCTTTTGGTTGACAGCCCGGAAACGTTCCAAGTAGAAGCGGTTCTTACAAACGGTCGTCTTGTTGCAAAAAGCCGCAAACTGACTTATGACTTGAAAGCACCAGAAAGAAGCAACGTTCTAAGCAGTGCATTAAAATGTAAAAAAACGACAAAAGAAGATTTTCAATACAAAGTAGAAATTGAGAATGGACAGGCAAAAGTTCTTGCCATGAACGTGATTGGACCTTTCGTTCGAAAGAGAAGAGATGTTATACTTACAGTAAAGGATTCTATCGTCCAGCCGGATACCGATCAGGATGTCCTGATGGTCTCTGTACTTGAGCGCTTCGGCAGAAATGGAAATCAATCGCTGGCCTTTTGTTCCGGATGGAAGCTGAAAAAAGGAGCGATGGCTTCTTCCGCGGCTCCAGACGACAACAACATTATCGTTATGGGCGCAGATGCATCCGACATGTCCCTTGCTGTCAATCACCTGATTGAACACGGCGGCGGGCAGGTTGTCGCAGCAGGCGGTAAGATCATCGAGTTCCTGCCATTACCGGTGGGTGGAATTGCCAGCGACCTGGAACCGGAAGAAATCGCTTATCGGGAGACTCTGCTTACAAAAGCGGCAAACCAACTGGGCTGTGATTTGCCGGAACCACTGATGTATATGTTTTTCCTGCCAATTACGGCCATTCCGGACTATGCCATTACCGATGTAGGCCCTGTTGATTGTATCGCATTATCAACATTTAATCCGATTCTTGAACTTGTGAAGAATAAATGAGGAAAGGGGGCATGGAAATGGAAAAAAGACTGCTAAAAAAGCTCATCGACATTGCAGCAGGAAGAATGCCCGCTGACCTTGTCATTAAAAACTGCAAGGTTGTGGATGTCTATAGCGGAACAGTGACAGACGGTGACATTGCCATCTGTGAAGATTTGATTGCTGGCGTTGGAAAATATGAAGGACTCAGTGTAATTGACGGTCAAGGTTATTATGCAGCGCCAGGCTTTATCGACAGCCACATTCATGTGGAATCTTCCTATGTCTGCCCGGAGGAACTGGGCAGGCTCATCGTTCCTCACGGCACGACCACCATTATTGCTGATCCTCATGAAATCACCAATGTCTGTGGACTGAACGGCCTGAATTATATGATAGAAGCCTCAGAAAATACTGCCCTTGATATCAAATGGATGCTTCCCTCCTGCGTTCCCGCAACACCTTTTGAGCATGCAGGAGCGGTTATCGATGCAGAGGCCATGAAAGAACCAATTCAAAATGAAAACATTCTGGGTCTTGGGGAATTCATGAACTTTCCGGGAGTCATCAACGCCTCCGACGACAGCTTGGATAAGCTGCTTGTTGCGAAGAATCAAGGAAAGCCAATCGACGGTCACAGCCCTGGTACTTCCGGCAACGCACTGAATGCTTATGCGGCAGCCAGAATCCGCACCGATCATGAGTGCTCTTCCGTAGAAGAAATGCAAGACCGAATCGCAAGAGGCATGTATGTCTTGCTTCGTCAGGGATCTGCCTGTCACAATCTCAGGGACTTATTAAAGGGCGTGACTCCGATGAACAGCAGACGCTGTCTTTTCTGTGCGGATGACTGTCAGCCCAAGACCATCCTAAACGCAGGACATTTGGACAACCACCTGCGTATCTGCGCAGAAGAAGGAATCGATCCGATACTTGCCTTGCAAATGGCCAGCCTCAACGCTGCGGAATGCTTCGGTCTTGAGGACAGAGGCGCAATTGCACCGGGTTTACGGGCAGATATCGTACTCTTTGATAATCTGAAGGAGTTCAACGTGCAAAGGGTATTCATCGCAGGAAAGGAAGCAGCATCCGAAGGAAAATACCGTTTCCCTATCACCCGTCACGATATTTCCCCGACGAAAGGGAGTTTTCATGTTAAAGATTTTTCAAAGGAGAAATTGAAACTGAAAATTAATTCCGACAAGGCTCATGTGATCAATATACTTCCCGGCGGCGTTGTCACGGGTAAGGAAACTGCAACAATCAAAAGAAATGAAAACAGTGAATTCTGCTATGACTCTGACTCCGACATCGTGAAAGTTGCAGTGGTGGAGCGTCACCAGAATACCGGTAATGTGGCCGTTGCCCTTCTAAAAGGCTACGGCATCAAGGAAGGTGCAGTTGCCCTTTCCATCGCCCATGATTCTCACAATATCATCGTGGTAGGCGTAAATGACGAGGACATGACCCTTGCGGTAGAGCAGCTGATTCAGCAGGACGGAGGAATCATCCTAGTGAAGGATCAAAAGATTCTGGAAAGCATGCCCATGCCCATCGCAGGTCTCATGAGCGACCAGAGCGGGGAATGGATTAAAGAAAAGCTGACGAAAATCCATCAGTCGGCCCATGAAGTTTTGAAAGTCAATGACGACGTTGAGCCTGTTATGACCCTTTGCTTTATGTCTTTAGCGGTTATTCCGGAACTGAAACTGACTGATATGGGACTGTTTGACGTAACGAAATTCGAGTTTATTTCCATTGAAGCTCAATAAAAAGAATTCTGAACGGGGCAACAGGAAAAGCAGATCTCCTTTCTGAGAGGGGGTCTGCTTTCTTTTAGGATATTGCTTCACAAAGGTAAGGTTTATTGCGGTCTCAATCACTGTATTTCAATCGGGCAACTGAGCCCCTGTAATCGAGTCCAACCGTGTGAGTTCAACTGTTTTTTTCGTATCGTACTCGTATTTCATAAAAACAATTTCATGTTCTTTCTCATTATAGCTCATCTCATACACATAGCGTATTCCGTTCTCTAAGGCCTCGCGATTTCCAATCCAATAAGGATAATTAGCAAATTGCTTGTCATTGATACTATTCGACATCTCAACGGAAACCCCAACATCGTTAAGCAAGATATGCTCGAAGTCGCCATAGTTGCCGATTTCAGCATTCCTGCCTATTTTCTTTAAATACCCTGATGCGTATGAGCGCTCCAGTGACTTTAAATCTTGCGAATCATTATTCGTAGGGGAGAATACTCTGTCCAGATATTCAGGCGGGAACAGCCTTCTGATTGAATCCCCGTATCTTGCTCCATCCTCCGGCTCTTCCATCTTTGTGCAAGCAAACCCGTTTTCTGAATTCGTAAAAGTAAACACTGCGGGAATGATGCCGCTGCCTGATACTTTCGTGAAATTTCCGTTCTCGAAACCATATTCGCCGTACATGGTCAAGGCATAAACAGTTGTAATGTCGGACTCTTCCTTCTGCCCAAGAATAATATGTCCTTCCCCGATACACTCGCCTCTAAAATAACGACCTTGGTTCTTTTGCAAAAGAGCGAGTTTAACCGCTTCATCCAAGTCATTGGTATATGTTACGCCTTCAATTGTGCGAATTTCAGTATCAGATGTCTCAATAGCATCTGTGTCTTCGGGAACATAACCGCCGATACCGACGCTATAATTACCTGTAGGCACTTTCAGCCTGTCTGCCAATGATTCCATTTCACTTTTAGTGAAGTCGACAATTTTCATCTGCCGTATTGAAATTTGCATATAGTCCGTCCTGTACGCTTCCAACGCATTGTTTACATCGGCAATATCTGAAAAGACCATACTGCCGTTATAAATGTCATCCTCTGTTCTGGGTGTGCCTATACCTTGGAAAACAGAGAACTTGATTTGATTATTGTCTTTCCATATGAATATTTCAATACCATTCGGAACTGTTGCTTCTTTACGCTCTAGAATATTTTCTATATCAGATATTACTTTGCCTGTATCTTTTGCTATATAAATGGCAGACTCATACTCTTCATTACTAACAGAAAAATATGGTACAGTTATCAATACTGTATCAGAAGCATTTGCTAAAGTGATATTATAAGTAAATCCTCCCGGCTTCACTTGCTCCTTTTCCGGCTGCTCGCTTATTTCCATATTTTTTATTGCGTCTATGATAGATAAGATTTTTTCGTAATCATTGTACGTAGTTTCGGTTCCAGTACGCAAATCCAAAACCGTCATGCTGTCAAATGATGAATCCATAAACGATGCCCACTCGGTTGCTTTGGGATGTTGACTGACTGTTGTAAAAGAATTTGCTGTTAAAGTTTTGGCTGGATTAGTCAGTAGACAAGCAGTCGAAACGATAACCACTACTGCCGCTGCAATAAGCACCCAAAATGCAGGCTTTTTATAATTCAACACATTCTTTATGCGTCCTTTTGCTCCGCTTTCGCCGAAGGCAACCGGGCTTCCCGCGAGAATGGGACGCTTCATTGCGAGTTGTATAAGCACCGATGAGTATCCGACCTTGCCCTCTGAGTCAAGCCCTGACACCACCTTTTCATCACAGCTCATTTCAAGGTCGCGGCTCATGAGGATAAATGCCAGCCACATGAACGGATTGAACCAATGTACGGACAGGACAAGAAAGGCAAGTGGCTTAATAATGTAGTCCCTTCGCGAGATATGCGTCTGCTCATGACGCAGAACATATTCCCTCTCATTGCCTGACAGACCTATCGGTAGGTATATCTTTGGCTTTATTAAACCGCAGACAAAGGGAGATGAAATATTATCGGTTTCGTATATATTCCCCGAGACCAGTGTTGCGTCCATCATGCTGTGCTTTAGGCGCAGGTAGGAAACGACGCTGTAGATGAGCATCACGCCAATAGCCGCAAGCCAAATGCAGGTGCCGATGAAGATAAGTGTTTGCATCGGATTTGCGCTGGCCGCCGGTGTCGCCGCAGGCAAGGCGTTGTTGATGACTGCATTCATGCCCGTTGTTCCGATATCCACTTGCGGAATAGCCGCCATGCTTATATCAACCGGAATATGCTCCATGCCTCCACCCGTTGATGTTGTTTTGCCTATTCTTCCGAAAACCGATAACGTCGATGAGATTGATATAGGGCAGACAAGCCTGAACAACACCAGGCTCCAGAGCGCATAGGATATCCACTTCGGCGCGCGCTTTAATATTAGGCGCAGGACAAGCACCGCAAGCAGGACATAGGTTGCGGTGATGCTCATATTGAGAATTTTCAGGAACAGTTCTTCCATCACTTCCGCCTCCTATATACATCAATCATCTGCTTGATTTGCTCCGCTTCATCATCGCTTATCTGTTCATTGCCTAAAAAGGACGCGATAAACTGCGGCAGCGAGCCGTCAAAGCTACGGTTCACGACATTGCGGCTTTCAGCCTTTTGTACCTCCTGGCGTCCGACGAGTGATGTGACTATGGTATTTTCATTTTGTAAAAGCTGTTTGTCGCATAGCCTTTTCAGCACAGTATATGTTGTCGTGCGCTTCCAGCCCAGCTGCGCCTCGGCCAGCTTACATAGCTCTGGTGACGCTATCGGCTCTGCATCCCACACAATGGAGAGCAGTCGGTAGTCAGCATTGCTTAGCTTCAGTCCTTGATTCATAATAAACCTCCAGTCGAACAGTTTAGACTGCATCTTCAGTCTAAACTGTTCGACTGGAGATGTCAATAAGCAATTTTAAACTACGCCAGTTCGCGAAATATTCAGTAGCTATCTCCAAAGGCTTGTGGTATGGTGTCTTGCTGAAGGGAGATGGTCTATGCAGCGGAGTACAACGATACCGACAACCTCCATTCGCATATCATCGTCAACTGCTTGCCTTAATTTACACCGAGCTTGAAAAAGAGACGCACAGTGCTTGAAATCAATATGCTTTGGAAAACGGGTTCACCAACGTGAAATTCCTGCACGATGACGGAGATCTGCTCAGCACACTACATCCGGGAGCTAGATTTGACGCGGATCATCCTTGCAGTGAAAACAAACAATTCATAACCGAGGACCAGCTGTCCAATGATATAAGAGTTGCCTCGCATCATCCAAAATGGAACAGAAATATAAACACCGTTTAGGATTCCAGGAACGATAAAATACATTATTGGAGCTGACGCTAAGTAAAATGCGGGAAGCCCAATTATAATTAATTCCAGCAATGCTGATTTTCTAGTTGTTTGATATTTGCTGCTTACAAAGGCTAGGCATGCAATTAAACATCCCATTAAAATAGGCATGATCGGCATCAACCACATACGTGCGTTGATCGACATTGTTCTAACAACATATTCTTTAATCCATTGGCCAGTAATCGATTCACTATATACGAATAATATAAAAATAATGTCCCATAGAATAAGATAAATCGCTTGCTTTTTCATGAAGATCCCCCCTTGCTTTATCCATATAATAATTCAGTCAAAATAAAAAGTCTAGTAATCTGCAGGATTTGATTTATACTTGTAACGTAACACAGTTGATACAAGGCTACAAAAACAGAGGAGATCAGTTTATGTTTAACGCAAAGGAAACGGACGAGCGAGGTTATCTGAATGAGGTATTGGAAAAGCTACAGAAAGCGTTTGACCATATAGAACAGAAGATAACGCGCTATTCGGAAGAAATCATAGAATCAAAAAGATACATGTATGAAAATCAGGCGCAATTTGATCGTGCAGAAAAAGCATCCAACAGGATGGTCGTAAATCAAAATATCGCCATTGGTGAAAAAGCTGTTTTACAGCGGGGGAAACTGCAAAAACTGATGCTGTCTCCTTATTTTGGGAGAATTGATTTTACCTCCGGTGAAAGTTTAAATGAGGAGGTATTCTACATCGGAATATACGGTTTTTTAGATCCAGAGAGCTCTGATCATATTATCTTTGATTGGCGTGCACCGATATCAAGTATTTTTTATGATTTTGAAATTGGCCCGGCTTATTATACCGCCCCTAACGGAATCATTGAGGGAGCATTGAATTTAAAGCGGCAATATCGGATCAGGCAGAGTCAAATGGACTATATGATTGAAAGCTCCCTTAATATCGGAGATGATATCCTTCAAAAGGAATTGAGTCAAAATTCCGATGAAAAAATGAAGAACATCGTGACCACAATTCAAAGAGAGCAAAATAAGATTATCAGAAATGAAGCGGCAAAAATACTGATCATACAAGGTGTCGCCGGCTCGGGCAAAACTTCCATTGCACTGCACCGCGTAGCTTTTTTGCTATATCGGTATAAACAGACTTTAACGTCAAATAACATTTTGATCATTTCACCGAACAAGGTATTCGGCAGCTACATTTCAAACGTCTTGCCGGAATTGGGAGAAGAAAATATTTTAGAAAGCGGCTTTGATGATATCGCCTTGAGCATCCTGGATAAGAAATTCCGATATCAAACCTTTTCTGAACAGGTTGAAGACCTTTTGGAAACGGAAAGTGCAGAAGCAGTTGCGCGGATCAAGTTGAAAGCAACGAATCATTTTGTTGAACAGCTAAAGTCCTATCTTGAATATGCCGATGATCACTATTTCGATCCGGCAGACCTGAAGATTGGACCATTTTCCATATCCAAATCCAATCTGCTGTTAAGCTACCGCTCGCTCAGGAGGCTTCCCATAAAACAGCGATTAAAGAAAATTGCAGACGACTTGATCGAAAAATATAGAATGGATTATGGAGAAAGGCCGGATTCTCATAGCGTAAGTCAGTTAAGAGCCAGTATATTAAAGATGTTTCGATATCCCCAGGCAGTTTCGTTATATCAAAATTTCTACCATTTTATCAATCAGGCGAATCTGTTTCAGTTTCACCAGAAGAATACATTTGAATTCTGTGACGTCTACCCTTACATCTATGTGAAATTGTATTTTGACGGTGCAGCGCAGGACTATAAATCGATACAGCATTTGCTGGTTGATGAAATGCAGGATTACACTCCGATTCAATATGCAGTGTTGGCCAAACTGTTCTCCTGCAAAATGACGATTTTGGGTGACAGTCATCAAAGTGTTAACCCGTACAGTTCATCCACAGCAGATAAAATAAAGCCCTATTTTAAAGATTGCGATTGTGCGGAATTAAGTAAAAGTTACCGTTCGACAATTGAAATCACTCGTTTTGCTCAAGGGATACAGGAAAACAAGAACTTAATTCCTATTGAGCGGCATGGTGATATTCCAAGTGTAAGCGTTTGTAATTCACAAATGGATCAATTGAATAAAATATTGGACTTAATCCGTCTTTTCGAGCAGTCCGGATATCGATCCCTCGGAATAATATGCAAATCACAGAAACAGGCAAATGAGTTATACGAAAGCATGAAAACGGTCCGCGAAGACGTTCTGCTGTTAAATTTCACCAGCAGTGAGTTTCGGGAAGGTATTGTCATTTCATCTGCACATATGTCAAAAGGTCTGGAATATGACCAAGTCATTGTGCCCGATGTTTCAGATGATCATTATTCTACGGAAATGGACAGAAGTCTTCTATATATTGCCTGTACCAGAGCAATGCATAAGCTGAATCTCACCTATTATGGGAAGAAGACCCGCTTTATTTCAGAAGAGGCGATCTCACTTTTCAAATGAGATCGCCTCTTTCTTTCGATTCTATTATAAGTAGTTGTCTCGGGAAATGCTAGATCAGATCAGATTTTTCCAGTAATCGCTTCATCGTTACCGCAACTTCCGCCCGAGTAATTTTATCCTTCGGCGCAATGCGATTTCCGTTTTTGCCCGATATAATTCCAGCTTCGATGCATTTTGCCGCATTGCTCCTGGCCCAATCTGCAATTTGTGACATGTCGCTGAATTCGGATAATGTCGCATTGATTTCACTTGAGTCAGGATTCTCACCCAGAGCGGTGATCTCCATCGCTTTTGAGAGAATCGCCAGGGCTTGCTCCCGAGTTATCTTTTCCATAGGACGGAAGGTACCGTCGGGATATCCTGTAATAATATGGTTCTCATATGCCGTTTCAACATAAGGCGCATACCAGTCCTTTTGAAGAACATCAGAAAAAGATGAGTCGCCGGATGCAGGTTTTAATCCCAGTGCTCTTACTGCGATTGCAGCAAATTCCGCCCTGGTAATATCCTGATTCGGACGATATTCATCATCGCCTGTTCCGCTCACGATCATTCGGGAACCCATGTCGTTGATGTCTGAATTCGCCCAATGTTTCGCTGTGTCGGAGAATTCCACCGGATGCCAAATCAGAGAATACACGCTGTTGGTTAGGCTGTTGATCTCTGCGTAATGTTTACCGTCTTTCACAATGACTCTGGTTGGCACGTGTCTTACACTTCCATCCGGCTCTGTAATTATTGCAGTGGTTATTTTAGACGAATCTACTCCGTCTGGTATCAAGATGGTTCTCGATACGTAAGACCGGAAAGCAGATACGGTTTCAGTTTTTCCTTGGTATACGCAGTCCACCTGAAATTCTACCGGTGGAACAACGATATTGAAATTTCCACTTTTTGATGAATCTTCAACGATTTTGATCATACTGTCAGAAGGTTCTGCCACCTGAACACGAACCTTAATCTTTTCAAAAGGAACGTCTGCACCGAAAAGGTCAGAGATCCCTTTAATATTGATTTCTTTTGCCGGAAGCGTATAAGAGGCTTTTTCCGTTTCAATAACAAGTGCTGAATCTTTGGACTCCATAACTTTTACGGTTTGACCGTTTAATTCACCAATCACTGTGTCGGAGCCTTTATCTGCTGGGATAGTGATAACCGATTGGCTTTTCACCGATTCCAGCTTTTTTATAAGCTTGTCTGAATCTAAAACAACGGTATTGATTGTCTTGCCACCCACGGTAGTTATCTTACTCGATCCCAAATCCTCGGATTTTCCGTTGAAAAGAACCGATTTAGAAGGCTCCGGCTGATTTGAATGTCTGCGATTGTTGCCTCCGTTGCTGGAAGTCTTGGTTACGGTGAAGCTGACTTTTTTACCCTCGGCATCCAAGGCGGCAGTGGCCGCATCGGTGATTTCCGCCGTATAGTCGCCTGCCTGCAAATCAGCAGGTACTTCCCATTCCAAAGATTGAATCGTATCGATCAGTTCATCACCTCGTTTAATGGTGATTTCCACGGGCACGATGTTGCTCGTTCCTGTATCTACAATCTTATTCAATTCATATCCGTCATTTGTGAGTATTTTGAAATTCTGAGTCGCTCCCTGGTCAAGACTGCCTTTCTCGGCGGTGAGCGTCAGGGAATCAGCCTGAGGCTTGACCGGCAGCGTTTCTTGAGCTGTCCAGTATTTTGTGAAGTAATAATTATATCCTGAATCCTTGGTTATGAGATGAGATTCGTAAGGTACAGCAGTGATTGCGGCATCTGTAGTCAGTGCAGGATCGGAAAGATAATCCAACTCATTATAAGTTTCATATCCAGGGTAATACCAATAAAAACCCGAGAGAATCTGATTCGTCATTTCTCCCTGAGAATAGAACCGTGTTGTGATGTAATCGTAAACATAAGTGCTGTATGGAAACGAGGTTTGCTCAATTTGATAGATACTGCTGAGATTTTCATCGGAAGGAAATGCAATCTGTCTTCTTTCATTACGGCCGATGCTTTCGGATAATGCGTGAAAATAGAGGGCATGATCATTAGTAGACGTATTCCCGTCCAGATTCAGTTCTCCTGCAAAAGCAAAGTTCATTCCCGAATAAGCGCTTTCTTCAGAAATCCACAGTTGGAAGTTGTATATTAATATGTCCAGCGGCCCTGATCGCGAGGGTGACGAGATGGAATAGTTTTCAAGGGGCTGGTCAGCATTTGCAATAGAGATTTTACTGATATATTGCAGTTTTGAACCCGCTGGTTCCTTATCTTTTGTAAGGATAGTGTAATTGGAAGGGTCCATGATGTCCATGGAAATGTGATAGATTCCTTCGGAACCCATATTGAGAGGAACTTTGTGATGGATCAGCCGAGAGTCCTCATGGGTGATGTCATTTGAATCGAGAATTTTATATACCATAGAACTGGTGGTATCCTTCAATAAATAATAGCTTCCGCCGCGAAGTGAAATGGAGTTAAGCTGGGCAGTAGTGGTCGTTGCTCCATTGTCATAGTACTCTGTGACCGATGTCGACGTGTACTTCCCGTGGATGGAAATTACGGCAAGAGAGTAATTTTCCGGTATGACAACGATAGGCTGATCGATGATATTGTCCGCCCTCAATACTTTAAAACTGGAATCGAGAGTGACATTGTAAAATTCCAAAATCCCCTGATCATTCGTATCCTCAGATGCAATTTGTGAATAATTGGAGCGCAACAGGCGAACAGTTTCTCCCTGAATTTTATTGCCTATGTCATCAGTTACGGCTACTTTAATATCTGCGGTGACAGAGTCCGAACCGAGTTCACTCTGTGTAAAAATGAGATCGTCGGCAGACCGTTCTGTTCCGTCAATTGTAATGGTATACCGGAACGTATAAGAAGGTATCTTGTGATCCACTGAGATTGAATTTCCCCAGTAGGGATTTCCTGCCGTATCCCGTACTCCGTCGGTCTTTATGTATACTTTGATCGTAGAATTTGCCGAAAAATCTCTGCCGAGAAGACTGCAGTCTATCTGTACGCTTTGATCACCCTGGTATCTCATTGTGCTGTTGTTGAAAATAAGCTCTATCGATCCGAAATCCACATAGTAGACCGTAAAATTCGAAGAATCAAGCGCGTAGCTCGTATCCAGCTTTTCGTTGAATGTTATGGTTAAGGTTCCCGTTCTTTCGGCAGTGTTAACAAAAGTTGACTCCGCTACTCTGAGGGAGGAAGGTTCAGCGGGAGTATCTGCCCAAGCGGTTCCTATTCCTCCTGCAAAGAGAAGAGAGAAAGCCAGAAAAAATAAAGGGAAGCGTTTCAAAATCGATTTCATTTGTTTGATCATCCTTTCCTTCTTTAATTCAATACACTGATATACCCAACTCTCTCACTAAGAAGTTCATGATACGCTTTTTTGATATTTCAAGACACATAGCATCTTTAAAAAGAGAGGACGAGTTACTTAATACTTATCATATCTCATCCTAAAATACAACAAATAATGACAGAATATTCTTTTTTATTACAATATTTTTATTATTTCATTCCACCAGGCATTACAAAGTGGGAGTATATCTCTTTAGATACCATATATCGTCCGAAATATTAAAAAAAGCGATAGATTTCATTTCTATCGCTTTTTCATTTATATTTATAGTCTCTCACTTTACGATATCATAATGCTGGATTTGTACTACTTAAAGTAGTCCTGATATTTTTGCATCAGTTCTTCATCCATGCTGGTAATTTTATAATCGTGGTGTTCCTCAAGCAGCTCCAGTAATTTTTCCTTCTCTCCCTCTTTGATACATTTTATAATCATTTTATGACTATCATATGATTTTCTCAGACTGGAAGGAAGGCTCATATCCAGCACAAGCATACGCACATAGTGGACGCGTGTGTTTGCGATGATATCCCATATCATTTCATGGTTTGCATACTCGAAGATCGCACGGTGAAACGCGGCATCCTGCCGGATATATTCGATCGAATCCTGTCTTTTTAACGCAAGACTCATCATGTAGAGCTTATCTTCAACAGATTCCTGAAGGTCTTCTTTATTTTCACAAAGCTGCATCAAGATATCCGTCTCAATTACATGACGCATATACGCCATCTCCTTCGACAGAGAAATATCAATTTTCGAAACATAAGTACCTCTCTGAGGGTATATTTCTACAAGCAGCTCATCTGCCAGACGAACCAGCGCTTCCCGTATCGGAGTTCTGCTTACGCCAAGCTTCACGCTTAGATCAATGTCGGAAATCTGACTTCCAGGCTTCATCTCCAAAAATTGAATTGCGTTTTTCAGCGTACTATACACATTCAGCTTATTTCCATTCCCTTGTTTGTCCTTCAGTTCCTTCATATTCCTGCTCACATTCTTATTCTTATTTTTTAAAGATTTCGTTTGCCGCAGCAAACACTAATATTAATATATTACCATTTGTCTTTCCATGGAGCAAGGGTTGTTTTCCAGCATGCCGCTTCATAAAAACATTAAGCCGGCAGATACAGGTTTCCTCTGCCGGCTTAATGTTTTTTATGGATTAGTGTTTTAATTGCTTGTCGTTTTAATAGCTTGATGCTTTACATAGCTTAATATTCTATCATGAATTTCCTTATTATTTTTACTAAGTCGTCATAACCCGCAGCAAACTGATCCAGGGTTACATTGACTGCCCCGTATGAGTCAAACTCTTCAACTGCCATTTCATCATATGCTTTGATGAAATCCGGCAGTTTCCTTAATTCCCTCATATAGTACGGATCAACCTCCTGATCCATGCGCGGTTTTACTTCAATATCAGATTCGTTGAATCTGCGCTGGTATTTATAGGGTATGGTTAAAATGACATCTCCGCCGACGAATTCAGACCAGTGAAGGTGACTTCGGTACGCCGCAGCTAAAAGCTTTGTCCGGTAATTTTTTTCCTGATAAATTCCATATGCCTTTTTCATGCACGCAATACCGGCATAGTGGAAGGCGCAGGGATCAACAGAAAGATTCTTCTTATCCGCCGAGGACCGCAGCCAGTCGTCAAGCCGGCCTACCATAATGGTGCAAACAGGATTCAGCCTGGAATTGTCAAGCCCTTCCTTTGTTCTCCGCGCGATGCCTCTTTCTACCGCTTCGGCTACCGCCAACGCCTGGGTTGCGGTAAAGGAAACAGTCGCATTGATGCTTACTCCCCGATATGTCATTTCTTCAAACGCCCTTATTCCGGCGGATGTTGCAGGAGCTTTTACCTGCATATTAGGTGCAAGCGAATTAAAATAAACCGCTTGCTCCACGAGCTTTTCCGTATTATTGAAATACTTCGTATTCGTTTGTATCGAAATTCTGCCAGTACCCGTTTTCGGATCAAATAATGGCTCCAGAAGCTTCGCCCCGTCAACGGCCATTTTTTCAATCATCTTCCATGCGATCTCATCCTCAGAAGCAGTCCGGTTTTGATTGATCAGATTGATGATATCACCGCGATAGCGGTCCAGCTCCTTCTCAAGCACACCCTTTACGATCACAGGATTGGTGGTCGCTCCCGTTGCTCCGCGCTCTATCGCATAAGTTAACTCGTCGATAGAACAAGAGTCATTCCAATACTGTGTTTTATACTTCTTTGTCATTTCAGCCAGTCTATCCATCTTATTCTCCTCTCACGCTATAAAATACATGAATCAATCAGCAAGCTCCTTTTCAGGAATGATATCAACCTGCTTCAAGAACGATATCAACCTGCTTCAGAAATTATATCAACCTGCCGACCGCCGTTGCTTTGATCCTGACTTCAATAAAGTTTTTGGCATCATGATTAAAATCATCTACATAGATATCTTCGCGTAAATCCAATACTTCAATATTGCTTCCTCCGGCGTCTTCTGCCTTTTTAAAGGCATATTTTCTGGCGTACGCAGCGGCGTATTCAACCGCTTCCTCTAAGGTCCGAAAGCTTTTCCACTCCCAGGGGGCATGCAGTATGAACTCGTCGGTACTTCTGTCCGGGCGGATAAGCGCTACTACCGATTCGGTGATTTGTCCTGCTGCCGCTCCAATCGCATTTGCCACCTCCGCATGTTCCGGAATAATTAATGACGCCTGAAGCATTTTGCTTACAGCCGGCATCCATGCTTTAACAGGTGCGCCAATGGCAATCATCGGCTTATCTTTGAAAAATTCGGGAACGCCCGAATTTGCTTTTTTACAATCAGGAACGCCTGCATTTGCTTTTTTACTATCAGAAACATCCGGTATTGCATTTTTGCAAATAAAAACCATCTTATTATTAAACGCTGCAGTAACCTCTTCCAGAAACTCAGAAAGGGTTTTCTGCATTTGTTTTGCCGCAATCTTCGCTCCTTCTTTCGAAATCTCAGCATTCCACAGAAGGAAGCTTCCGTTGATATGCAGAATATCTGTTGGTGTTAACGAAATCCGCTGAATCACTTCATTGCTTTCAAGTCTCTCTAAAGTTAGGGTATCAGGCGCTTTACCAAGGCGATTTGTGATTTGATAAAGGCTGTGTGCATCCTCGGCTAAAATATGGAGAATTTTTTTCTCCATTTCAGTAAACTCCATGTTTTGCGGTATTTTTATTAATGAAAAGCAATCTGCATCTGCATGCTCAAATCTTTCACCGGAAGCAATCTCCCGCAGCTCCCCGAAAAGGTTCGGGTATTTGCTTCCTGCCACACACAGCGGCATGACTTTCCTTGGACCCATGACCAATTTTCCTTCCGGTGAAATACCAATCCTGCTGTCTCCGCCAAGCCCAAAAGTCTGTATATCCGCAGCTTTCACCTGCGGCGACCAGCCGCCGATTACCGCGCCGGAATTTTTAATTTTGACTCTTCCTTCATTGACTATGGCCGTATCCGTTGTTGTACCTCCCATATCCAGGATGAGTCCGTTTTTTTGTTTCGTCAGATATACTCCTCCGATCATGCTTGCAGCAGGTCCGGATAAGATTGTTTCGATTGGTTTGTCCAGGGCCAATGTATCCCGCATGAGACTTCCATCACCTTTCACAATCATAACAGGCACATTGATCCCTTTCTTTTTCAGCGCGGCCCGCACCGCATAAATTAAATCTCTGATGACCGGAATCAGCCCTGCGTTCAGCGAGGCAGTTACAGTTCGATCATAATATCCAAGCTCTGAAGAGAGTTCATGGGCGCATACCACCGGCAATTGTGTTATGCCTCCAAGGATCTGCTTCACCAGCAATTCATGCTTCGGGTTCCTTACACTGGCATATCCGGAAATGGCAACTGCGTCAACGCGGTCTTTCAATCCCTCTATAGAGCGGGCAACCTCCTCCAGGTCAAGAGGCTCCTTTTCCTTTCCTTTAATATTCAGCTTTCCCTTGAGCTCGATACAAATATCCGCCGGCAGTTTTCCTTCCGGTTTTCCGCCGGTCAGCAGCAAGGCGACTCTTCCTTTTTTCCCCTCGACGATTGCATTGGTCGCAAGAGTCGTAGAAATGCAAACTAAAGCGATTTGACCGGGGTCTTCTGAATGCATCAGATTTGAGATGCAGGCATCAACGCTTGAGATCAAGTCATGCTTTTCAGTAAAAACTTTTGATTTGCACAGGATTTGTTCCTTAGAGGGATCAATGATTACACCGTCAGTAAATGTACCGCCGGTATCGATTCCCATAATACGCGCCATCGCCGGGTCCTTTCTGTTTATTCATATATCTCTTACTTTTTATGTGATTCTGACTGCTTTCAGTCAGTGAACCCATTGATCAGTAAGATTGTTTTTTCAATATCATTATCCGCATGGATACCCATTTCTTCAAGCAGCTCCCATATCTCAACCGGTTCGGAATTTCCCGGAAGAATCGCGTTCAGCTTCCCCCCCATGAACAAAAAATAGTTCTTTCCTCTTTCTTTTGACAGCGCAACAAGCTGCCTGCCATAGTCCAGTGCCTGGCCATTATGGCAGCTGATCCCGATATATGGGGTCCCTTCTTCATCTGCCAAGTCCAGCATATCCACCGCATCCATGTCAACACCGCCGTTTACCACTGCCGCTCCCATTTCAGCGAGAACATTCTCGACAAGAATAAGCCCGTAGGCATGTGCGTCACCTGAAGCCACAACAATTTTTTTCCCGGTCAGACAGCCCTGCTCACCTGCAGCTCTAAGCCGTTCAATGATATCATTCTTCATTTTGACCGTCAGCCTTCCCATTTCTGTTGGGTAGAACGGTTTCACTTCATTCTTATCCTGATCAAATGATGAGGGATGAAATGTCTGTTCAAACTTAATGGGATTGAAACGCTTTAACGTCAGAATCATTTCAAGCGGATCATCCGTATTGATTCCGGCCGCCTTAAATCCGTCTATTACGTTCTCAAAAAACTTCTTCCCCTGTTCAGCCATAACGTCACGCATTTGCTCCAGCCGCGTAAAGTCCATGTACGGCAGCCATTGGCCCGCCATTTCTTCCGCCCTTTTTCCTGCGGCTAAAATGTCAAGGAGCTCCGCCAGTGTCGGCACTCTAAGCTTCTCTGTGATCGAGACAGGATTCACGCCCAGCCCGATTTGATATTTCTTTTCAACCAGCATTGCGAAAAGTAATTCCTGCACGCTAACGCCGTAATTGCCGTGTATAATATGATCCCACTGCATGTTTGTAGAGCTGTTAATATAATGCAAAGCAGGCTGATCTTCGGTGGAAAGAAGCTGATCCAGTGCCAATGCGATTCCCATTCTTGTCTCGTTTTCACTGAGCAGGCCTCCATAGGCAACAACATACCTTGCTCCGCAAAGTTTTGTACAAATATAATGCTCCAGCAGCGCATAGCCCACATAAGAAGTGCAGTCGAGAAAGTATCCGGCGAATCCGTCATCAAGATAAGTCTTGACCATAAATTTTTCATCTCTTTTCGAAGCCATGATACCCAATGCCTTTACCATATCAGCAAACCGCTTTTCATCATCTTCAAATCCGGGAAAATCCCATAAAAACTGGCTGAATTCCCCGATAACAGAAGAACCGGCCTTGATTGCAAAAATCGTGGTCTCCAGACAGTCCGGCGAGGAAAGGTGATAATCATTGAAAGTCACTTCGATCGGAGCTGCTTCCACCTGTTTTATGTAATCATCCAATCCGTCAATAACATAGCTGGTTGTAGCCGGCGCTTTTTCTCTATACTCCTTTGGCAATGCCACCAGCCCGCTGGGAATCATCTGAACAGCATCGACGACCAGTCCTGTTTCTTTAGAAAATTCATAAACAGATTTGATTGCCTCAATTTGTTCTTCCAGAGTAGCCAGGCCAAGAAGCATATTAAAAAACACCCTGCCTTTTGACGTACAATCCTTTTTGTAATCCAGAAAGCTGTCAAAATTGCTCTCTAGGATAAACCTGCTCCTGCCGGCTTTGATAGAACTGCCGATTTTAACTCCTTCCTGCAGCAGCTCTTTGCCATCCTGATGCTGGTCCGGTTTTAATTCTTTTAAATATTCTATGGTCGCGGGATTCAAGCATTTCACCTCCATACGCCAAAAGTCAATTCTTTTTAAACTTCGTGTCAATTACCACCGCAAGAAGGATAATTACTCCTTTTAAAATATTCTGGTAGTCCGGGGAAACATTAAGAAGCGATAATAAGTTGTTCAAAACACCAATCAGCAACACGCCAATAATGGTTCCCTGCAGTTTGCCGACTCCCCCTGACAGGCTGGTACCCCCTATTACGACCGCAGTGATTGCATCAAATTCTGCTCCTACTCCGACGGAAGGCACACCCGACTGCAATTTACCAGCTATTAGAATTCCTGCAAAGGCTCCTAACAAAATCATAAACACATAAACTTTGATCAATACTAAATCCGCTTTGATCCCGGACATCTTTGCCGCTTTAAAGTTCCCTCCGACTGCATAGACTTGTCTTCCCCACACGGTTTTGTTCAGCAGAAGCAAAGATATCAGCAATACGACAACGTAATATATGATCTGTATGTTTAAAAATCCAGTTGCATTGACCAAATATGTAAAATAGATGACTCCGACGGTTATCAACACCAGCTTTGCAATTTCCTTCGATGTTTTCGCCTGCGGCCTTTTGATTGCCTTAATAAATCGATATACGCTGTAAGCAAGAAACAAGGCAAGTCCGATGAAGATATACTTTGCATCAACCTGACCGGAACCCATTGCTGCGCTAAAGCTTTTATTATCAATATAAATGTTTGCAGCATCTGTCATTGCCATCGCAACCCCACGGTAAGCCGCATAACCGGCAAGCGTGATAATGAAAGGCGGTACATTCAGCTTCGTGATCGCAAGCCCTACAAGTGCTCCGATAACGATTGACAGCGCAATCAGCATAACGGTGGCAACGGGCCACGGCATAAAGGGCAGCAGCAATGCCAGAGAAACACCGGCGAGTGCAAAGAAGCTTCCCACAGACAGATCGATTCCCCCTGTCAGTATGACAAACGTCATGCCGCAGGCAACAATACCGTTCGGTACGATCTGGCGAAGAATATTCAGTACATTGATCGGTTTTAAAAATGCAGGACTTAAAACTGCCGAAGCAATAATCAGTAAAATCAGACCGATCAGAGATGTGTATTTTGTAATATCAATTCGATTGTTGTCATTCAACCTTTCCATTATTATATCCTCCCCATCGCAGTGTTAAGTAGTATTTCTTCATATTGACAATCTTGATATTCCCCTGCATTTTTTCCTTCCCGCACCACAATAACCCTATCGCTGAGGCCGATAATTTCCGGAAGCTCGGAGCTGATGATCAAAATCGCAATTCCTTCATCCGACAATTTTCGCAGCATTTTATATATTTCGGATTTAGAACCAACATCGATCCCTTTTGTCGGTTCATCCAGAATCAATACCTTCGGAGAGGTCAGGAGCCATTTTCCGATAATGACTTTTTGCTGATTTCCGCCTGAAAGGCTTTCAACGCGCTGCAGTTTTGAGCTTAACTTCACAGCCATATTTTTAATCATGCTGTCGTTCCGCTCTGTTTCATGTTCTTCTTTTATGATTCCGAAAGCGAGTGCTATACTGCTTAGTGAAGCAATCGACATATTATCGTTAACGCTCAATTTTAAAAATAACCCGGAGTTTTTTCTGTCCTCCGTTATGAGAGATATCCCCTTTTGAACCGCATCGTATGGCGATTTTATGACGAGCGGCTCACCGTTAAGGTATATTTCGCCGCTGCAATTTCGATCCGTTCCTTCAAAAATCGAATTCACCAGCTCTGTTCTGCCAGCTCCAACCAGCCCGTACATCCCGACGATCTCATTTTCCTTAATAGAAAAATGAAAGTCGTCTACGATTTTATGTCCCGGCCGGTTAGGGTCCAGTAAATTCCAATTATTAACCTCAAAGATTGTTTTTCGATCTGCCGGATGACTCGATCTTTCAGGAAACATTTCCTTTAGCTCTCTGCCAATCATCATCCTGATTACATCATCCTTTGATATATTGCTGATTTTTACGCTGGACTCGACAAGCGAACCATCCTTCAGTATTGTGACTGTATCGCAGATTTCAAAGATTTCATCCAGCTTATGAGTAACGAAAATGACCGTAACCTCTCTTTTTTTCAGCTCTCTTATAATATTGAAGAGCTCGTGTATCTCGTTGCTTGTCAAGGCGCTGGTAGATTCGTCAAAGATAACAACTTTCGTATCTCCAGATAACGCTTTTGCGATTTCAACCATTTGCTGCATCGCCACAGTTAAATCCTTGATCCTTGTATCAGGATCAATATGTAATCCAAGATCTGTGAGATAATGCTGTGTCATATCTTTCATTTTTTTGAAGTCAACAACACCGTATTTATTAGGAAAATGACTCAGGAAAATGTTCTCTGCAACAGTCATTTCTTTGAACAGAGTAAGTTCCTGATGCACCATATAAATTCCCTTCTGTTCCGCATCGACAGGAATGGAATTTTTCAATGTTTTTCCTAAGTATCGAATTTCTCCGGTATATTCATTATGAGAATAAATGCCTGCAAGGATTTTCGCCAGAGTAGACTTACCCGCTCCATTCTCTCCGCACAGTGCCATTACTTCTCCCTTTTCAATATGAAACGATACCTTTTTCAAGGCCATAACACCGGGAAATTGAATTGAAATATCATCAAATTCAACTATGTTCATGGTTTTGCTTTTTTCCTTTCCAGATTGATCGATAAGATTCATGGTACGAAGAGTTAAAGCATAAGCTGCCCTATCATACTAATAAGGCAGCTTACTTTAACCCCATTATTTGAAGAGATCCGGGTATACTAATTTTGAAACACTCATATCCTTCCACGAGGTAAATCTGAAAGGTGTGTACCAGGTTTTAATGCCGTCGACTTCTTTATCAAATTGAATTTCCTCACCCTGAGCAAGCGCCACCGCTGCTTCCACAACCCTTTGCCCCTGGAGGTTTGATGACTTATCAATATCCGTGTACTTTGTTCCGGAGATCATTTCCTGAACGGCATCTTTATCATGGTCCATGGCATAGAAAAGAATCTGATCTTTTAATCCTGCTTCCTCTGCAGCACGAACTGCTCCCATACACATACCGTCGTTATTTGAAATAACCGCGTCAACCTGATCCCCTCTTGCAAGCACGTTTTGCATCGTAGTCATTGCAAGTTGACGATCCCAGTTATTATGCCATTCTTCCTGAACAACCTTAATCTGAGGATTCTTATCAAGCACATCATGATAGCCCTTTTGAAGCTGCTGTGCAACATCGTCCGTTTTGGTTCCGTTTAAAATAACCACGTTGGCAGGTTTGTCTGCGCCCCAGTCGTCAATGAATCTCTGGGCAAGTGATTGTCCGATCGCATTGAAATCACAAGTCACTCTGACTGCCGGTCCGTCTCCGCCTTTTAATTCCGCTTCCAAATCAACCACCGGGATTCCTGCAGCAGCTGCTGCTTCCATCATTGGCGTAGAAGTTTCCGGATTCACCGGTTCAATGACCAAAACATCGAATTCCTGTGTAATATAGTTGTTTACGATATCCATTTCCTTTTCAGCATTCAGGTCACATGACTGCCATTCCATTGTAACCCCCAGTTCATTGGCTTTTTCCACAGCCCCGCTTTTCATATCGCGGTAAACCTGCTCCTTCATAGACTGGCTTACAATACCGATCTGAATGTCGATGCTCTGTTCATCTGTAGTTTTGCTGCTGACGTCTTCCGTTTTGTCTTCGCCGCATCCGGCCAACATCACCAACAGCAAAATAGTCATCATTATCGCAGTTACTTTCTTCAATTTAAAACCCTCCTCATTTTTATCTAATATTTCAGATATTCTACACAAGCTGATTAAAATATGTTTTTAAATTAATGCTGTCTACTTAGGTCAGGGTTGATTGAATTATTTCACCAGTATTTCGTGCATTCCTCCTTTTTCATTTTTCTTTGTTCAGTGCATCTCCTGTCCGCCCGTAACATTGATCGCCTGCCCAGTCATATAGCTGCTATACTCCGATGCTAAAAAAACTGCAACATTAGCAATATCAGTGGGAGTGGCATATCTGCCTGCAGGTATTGCACGTTCCCACTCCTGAAGCAAGTCCTGAGGAGATTTGCCGGTGATTTGCGAGGCCCATTCCGCCTCGCGCATCGTCATATCCGTCATGACGGAGCCAGGACATAAACTGTTAACCAATATGTTATAAGACGCCAGTTCAAGAGCAAGTCCCTTTGTGAAAAGAATGACCGCAGCCTTTGTCGCACCGTAATGAGTCAGCAATGGCAAGCCTGTTTTTCCCGCTTGCGACGCGGTATTGATGATTCTTCCGCCGCCATTTTTCTTCATATAAGGGATCACTGCTTTCGAGCATAAAAACACTCCTTTGCAGTTGACCGCAAAAATACGGTCCCACGCCTCCGCCGTCAAGTTTTCGATCGCGCTCATGCTGATCGTTCCTGCATTGTTATACAGCAAATCGATCTTTCCGAAAAAATGATCCGCTTTTTCTGCCATTTGCAAAGCGCCCTGTTCATCGGTTACATCCATTTGAAAAGGCAGAGCCTTCCGCCCAAGCAGTTTGACTTCCTCTGCCACTTGAAACGCGGAATCCTCATTCAGATCGCAGATCATCACATTCGCTCCGTGTCTTGCCAGTGACAATGCGATTTCCCTGCCGATCCCTTGACCGCCGCCTGTTACAATTGCTGATTTTTCCTGCAAATTCATTTCTTCACTCCTTCAGATCCGGCGTCGGTACGGCACTATTTCACCATTGAATCTGCGCCGTCCCAAAGCTTACTCTATACTGTACTTTTTCTCTATTTCACTTACAAGCGGATCGAGAATCCCAAAGATTTCATCGACGTCACTGCTAGTAATATTGATCGGCGGAATGAAGGAAATCCTGTTGTTGAAGTAACCATTGAGCTGGACAAGAAGCCCGGACTCCCTCATGGCATCCACAAGTTCAGCAGTTTCCTTGATTGCAGGCTCTTTGGTCTTTCTATTCCGTACCAGCTCGATTCCCATGTACACGCCCTGCTGAGAATAAGTTCCGATAATGGGATGATTCTTCACGAACTCCTCCAGAACCTTCGCCAAATAGTCGCCTGTTTGTGCGCAGATCTCCACCAGCTTATCTTCTTCCATAATATCGAGTACCTTGTTGGAAACGGCGCAGCCCACCGCATATCCTGCATATGTACTGACAATATAACCTGGATCAAGGCTGTCAAAGATTTCTGCGCGAGCCACCACAGCACTCATTGGTACTCCTGCACCTAAAGCCTTTCCCACCAGGGTCATATCAGGTACCGCTCCGGTATGCTCGCTTGCAAACAGCTTACCGGTACGGCCCATTCCTGTCTGTATTTCGTCAAAGATGAGGAGGAACCCATACTTATCTGCTAATTTTCTCAGTCCTGGCAGGAATTCTTTCGGAGGAATAATATAGCCCGCCGAGCTCTGTGCTGGCTCAACAATCATAGCAGCAACGTTATTCACATCGAGCATCGGATTGCCCATGCTCGTTTGTCCCGTACTCATGAGCTGGTCAATGCTCTTGATACACTGCATGTCACAGGTTCCGTATTCTTTGCCGTATGGACAGCGATAGCAATATGCATATGGAAATCTCTCAACTCCGCTGTCTGCAGACGAAACCGGATTATAGAAGCGATGCATGGACCCTGCTCCCGTATAGGGCATCGTTGCTGTATTCTGTCCATGATATCCACCATAGAAGGATATCACCTGTGTTTTCTTCGTGTAGCTTCTGGCCGCCCGAATCGCATTTTCTACGGCATCCGAACCACTCAACGCCAATCTGACTCTTTTCTTATATGACCCAGGGGTGATTTCAATAAGTCTTTTCACAAGCTTCGCTCTCTCAGGAGTCGGGAAATCAAACCAGTGGCCGAGTTTTAAGTACTGCTCTTCCAAGACCTTTGCGATTCTTGGATCTCCGTGACCGATATTCATAGAAGACATTCCGCTGATGCAATCAATATACTGCCTTCCGTCTACATCCCAGATTTTATTGCCTTTTCCCCGCTCAATGATTGGAGGATTGGTCCATTTTGTGAATAACACATCCCCAGGATGTTCATAATTTAAGAACTCATCCAGCGCCGCTTTATTTTTTATGGTTACGGTCGCAAGACCGTTAACCTGATCCAATAATTTCTCATAGGGTTTCTTTTCCATAATAATACCTCTTTATTTGAAAATTAACAACGTTACACAATTTGCAATTATCTGTCCGGCCAGATTTTTATGTCTTTTCCCAGAAGCCATTCGTATCGTTCGTCATTGGTTCTCCCAATCCACGGATTGTTTTCGAGATGCCTAATCATCCAGCAATAATACATCGGATAGCCCGGAGCCGTTACCTGAGGATGGGTCGGCCCGCCCGGAATACACAGCGCGCTGTTATCTACGATTTTATAAACATCATCCCCGATAAAACCTGCACCAAAACCGCTGTCCTTATGAAACCGGTAATAGTAAACTTCGGGCTGATCATGGCCATGTGGAATGTAGCTGGACCACCTTCCCGGATAATTAATTACTTCACCCAGAACTAAATTGGAATAGGACGCATTTTTGTAATCGAATACGGTGCGGATAATCCGCTTTGCCATATGATTCCAAACATTCTCTCCGAGCATTTCGCAAAGGCAGTCCTCCGGCCGGTAAAACCGTGAGGGGAATTGGTTTTGATTCGTTGTCTTTTGAATCAGGAGCTCCGAATCTTCCATGGCTTCGATCTTCACCGTTACTCCTTTGGACACGTGGAGGGCATAAGGGTTCTCATCAAACAAAGAATTTCTGTGAGCCGCTTCCGTCCTTTCTTCCCAACGGAAGACCACTTTGCCGTCCAGCAATAAGAATGCTGTCTCCTCTTCATCATCTCTAAGGGAAATTTCCTGTTCCCCTTCTAACTTTTGAATTCCGATATTCATCATCATATCTTGTGCTTTGGAGTTCATATTCGTTATCTCGTTGTATCCAGTTTTTATTTCATCTAATCTGATCAGCATCGAGCGTTCTCCTTTCTTTGAGGTCGAGAAAATTCACTCATGATATATAAGTATACTAATATATCAGTTTAAAAATGTCAATACAGCTTTTTAATTATTTCCGATTCATTTCCATTTTTTCGTCAAGCCGTATAGGCGAACTACCTGTAAAAATAGTCCGGATATTGCCGGATTAGTTCTTCATCGGCAGCAGACAGCTTGTAATCGTGGTGTTCCTCTAAAATCTCAGCAAGCTGCTCCTTTTCGCCCAACCTGATGCAATCGACGATTTGCCGGTGGCTTTCGTATGATTTCTTCAGACTGAGGGGAAGTTTCATATCCAGAACAAGACAGCGTACGTAATGAGCCCGTGTAGTGGCAATAACATCCCAGATCTTTTCGTGGTCAGCAAAGGCAAAAAGTGTTCGATGGAACTCTGCGTCCTGCCGGATGTATTCAAGGGTGTCCTCTCGGTTCAGTGCAAGATTCATTCGATACAGTTTCTCCTCTACAGCGTCATTCAGATCTGCTTTTCTTTCACACAATCCCATCAGGATGTCCGTCTCGAGTATATGCCTCAAATACGCCATTTCTTTCGCCAAAACCAAATTGATTTTTGAGACGTAAGTACCCCTTTGGGGATAAATATCTATTAATTTTTCATCAGCCAAACTCATTAACGCTTCCCGTATCGGTGTCCTGCCAACGCCAAAAGATGCTTCCAGTTCCGCTTCGACGATTTGGGTTCCGGGCTTGACCTCCATGAACTGTATTGCATTTTTCAAAGTAAAATATACCTTATGTTTATTGCTGCTTCTCTGCCTGGCGTTTAACTGTTTTATCATATTCCTCTAAAAACCTCTCTCTTTATTGAATCAGTGTGCAGGGATCGGTATACGTCATACAGAGGCTGTCCGCAACACCCTTGTATGTAAGTTTTCCACCGTATACGTTGAGACCTTTCCTCAAAGGCCGGCTATTCAAAACCGCCGTTTCAAGGCCCTTGTCCGCAATCATCAAGCCGTAAGGGAGCGTCGCTCCTTCCAAAGCAATTGTAGAAGTTCTCGGAACCGCTCCCGGCATATTGGCTACAGAGTAATGAACAACCCCGTGTTTCACATAGCAGGGATTGTCATGTGTCGTCGCTCTGTCGATGGTGGCGATGGACCCGCCCTGGTCAATGGCAACGTCAACGATAACAGAGCCTTTTTTCATCATCTGAACCATCTCTTCACTCACTACCTTCGGTGCAGCCGTCCCGGGAACCAATACTGCCCCTACCAGCAGGTCGGCCTTGCCCATGGATTCTTCAAGGTTGTGTTCATTGGAAACAAGCGTTGTAACTCTTCCTGCGAAAATATCGTCAAGATAAGCCAGCCTTGCCAGACTCATATCAAGTATTGTAACTTTTGCACCCATTCCGACGGCCATTTTTGCGGCATTGGTTCCAACCTTTCCTCCGCCTACAACGACAACCTCCGCCGGGGCCACGCCGGGAACGCCTCCCAGCAGCACTCCAAACCCGCCGTTGTATTTCTGAAGCAGATTCGCACCAATCTGAATCGACATTCTGCCCGCAACTTCACTCATAGGCGTCAGCAGCGGGAGCTCTCCGCTATCGAGCTGAACCGTTTCAAAAGCAATTCCTTTTACCTTTGCTCTGAGCATTGCTTCCGTCAATTCCGGAGCGGGTGCAAGGTGGAGATAGGTATAGAGGATTTGCCCCTCCTTGAAAAAGCCATATTCAGATTCCAGCGGTTCTTTGACCTTGATAATCATGTCTGCATCCGCATAAACCTTCCCGGCTTCCGCGTATAGATCACACCCGGCCGCCTTGTATTCGTCATCAGAAAATCCGCTGCCTTCTCCGGCATGCTCTTCTATGATAACCTTATGGCCATTTTTGATATAGGACTTTGCCCCGCCCGGTGTCAAGCCTACTCTGTTTTCATTGTTTTTGATTTCTTTTGGTACTCCGATAATCATTTTTTAGTCCTCCTTGTTTCTTTTAAATTTAATCTATTGCTTTATTTAGAGAAGCGGGCAACACCAGATCATAGTTGTGCAGATACTTCAAGCTTCCTGTAAAAATATGAGATTGTCGCGCAGAGACTGGCTTTCGTCAATCCCGGCATATTGGTATCCACTCCAAAGGAATGGTCGGCACCTGTAATTCTCATTATTTCGGCCGATGTATTTCTGGTAATTTCCTCATAAACCCAAGGGGCAACCACCTCATCCTGATCCGGTATGATGATAAGCATCCTGCCGGTATATTTTTTCAGTGCATCAAGGGGTTTGGCTTTGTTATTTTGTTTGAAAAAATCAATCCCAAGGTAATCCTCTTTTTCTCCGTCCTGCCATATTACTTTCGCCCTTCCGGTCATTTCCGACTCATTTAATAATTTGTGATAGTCCTGCCCTGAAGCCTTCATGATGCCGGGCCACATCGCTCCTCCATTTGCCGCAACAGGGGCCCATAAAACCATCGCCTTTATTTCTGTATGTATTTCCGAAAACAATGCCGCGACCCTCCCGCCGTTGCTCCAGCCAAGAAGACCGATCTGCCCGGTATTAATTTCATAGTTTTCTAAAACATATTCATAAGCGCGTTTCGTATCGCTGATCATATTTTTGATATTATAAGATTCCAAACTTTCCTTACTTTCGCCGCAGCCCGGATAAGTCATTCTGACCGTTGCGATGCCTGCTTGCGCCAGCTGCTCGGTTATGCCCGGGCAGGAGCCGTCATGAACACCTCCGTAAAAAAGTCCGTTTTCGTCCTTGTTGCCCAGATAGCCGTGGCATACAATTACCAGGGGCACACCCTTGCCTTTTCTGTGTTCCGGGATAATCACCCCAACGGGGATTTCTGTTCCCCTTTCAGAGCGAACAGTTAATTCCTCGCACACGGTCTCTTCCATTTGCTTAATCCCATTCATTCGCTTTATTCCATTCATTCTCTCTGTTCCATTCACTCTATTTCATTCACTTACTCTATTTCCTTCGCTCTATCATAATCATTTTAAATTCTCAACGATTTCTATCCGATGGGAGTAGACGTTTTTAAGCAGAAAGCCGGTTTCTGTTTTTTGATACTCCACCCAATATGTAATGATACCTATTTGCAGATGCCCGGTGAAAGTATTCTTCTCCTGATCGAAGAGGCGGTAGCCTGATTGCTCACTGTGCATGATTGTCTGATAAACGTCTTCATCCAATATCAGCCGGTGATTCATCTTTTTCTGAAGCTCTGCCGGGATAGCAACAGAGACCTCAGCCTTGAAATCCATGATCTTACCTGTTTCAGTGTTCCAAACTTTTTTTAGCAGATCCCTTTTGACAGTTAACCTGTTCGCTCTCCTTTGAGACAGGGTTGGCGGCGCATCTCCTTTTTCATGGATTCCGTGAATGATATCCAAAATGTGTACGCATTCTTTTCCACTGTCGGAAAAGGTATCATTGCAGTTTGTGCAATAGGTGATATAGGGCAAATGACTTGCACTCGTTCTGTTGTCCGCCATTTTCCTGAACAGAGACGGATTTGCCGCCTGAATATGACCTCCCCAGCCGCAGCATTGTGCCTTGTCGCGGCTATAAAACAGTTCCGTCAATTCTGTTCCTGCCAGCTCCGCCAATTTTCTAACGCTTTCCTGCATGCCTCTGTCAAGGCTGCTGGAACAAGGATCAAAAATGCAGGCCTGGGAATACATGCTCCTTTTTTCTTCCGGCAACCCCTTTTCTTCATAAATCTGATAAAGAGATATTCCGGAAACTTCAGGCAAAAACTTTTCAAACTGCCGCTTGCAGGTGGGACATGCAAAAATAAACACAGGCCTTCCCATTTTCTCCCATTCAGAGCGGAGCATTGCGACAGTTGCTTCATTCAACGCCCGGTCTGCTCCCCAGTCTGCCGGAGCTCCGCAGCAGCCATGAATGATTCCGGTACCGGGAAGACAGTCAAGCAGATATACGTAGGCCTTTTTTACATACTCCGGATTACTCGCGCCCAGTTGGCATCCCGGAAAAAACACATGATCTGCGGTCAAATAGCCAGGGGCGGTACGTGCAAAGTATGATTTGCTGTTGGAAAAGTGCATATCTCTGATAAAATAGTCGTGAAAAGCCGGAGGGAGCATTTTATCCTCTGCCTTAAAGTATCTGAAATCATGAAAGAACTTTCCCATATCGATTTCCTGCGGGCACACCCTGCCGCAGAGTCCGCAGAGATTGCAGCTATTCATTGTTCTTGTAGCACGCTGCCCCTTGATACTGGTTTTCGTATGCAATGAGGCCACGGCATCGTGAACCATGGAACGCGGCTGACTGTGCAAATGGTCAAATAATTCGCAGCCGTCTCTGCATTCATTACAATTGCACTGCAGGCATCTTCGCGCCTCCGACTGGGCGTCTTCCTTCGTATAGCCTCCACTGCCTCGCGGAAGTATTCCGGCAGCCAGGCTCACTCTGGAAAGATCCATCTTGAGCGGACTCTCTCTTTTCAGAAAGGTTTCCGGAATCCCCCCCATTAACCCGACCTTCAGATATTTTTC
Organism: Anaerovoracaceae bacterium; assembly: GCA_963676445.1. Taxonomy (GTDB): domain Bacteria; phylum Bacillota; class Clostridia; order Peptostreptococcales; family Anaerovoracaceae; genus Anoxybacterium. The sequence continues at coordinate 2,903,718 of OY781100.1, read as the reverse complement.
AATGGAGTGATATGCGATGATGCCCTGCCCGATATCCTCTACCGGTGTAGTATTCAAAAGATTCCCTCCCAGAAAAACGCCTGGTCTAATGGTTGAAAATGATTCCTGATCAGTCCCCTCAAGCAGAGAAAACGATTCTCCTCCTTCGCCGGTTGCTATAAAAGCTGCGTCAAATTCGATTTCATCCAGCGAAGTAATCCTCGTATTCATCCGGAACGTCACGCAGGTATTTTGGAGCTGAAGCTTTATCTCAGGAAGAAAAATCCCGGATTCCATCAGGTTCCAAAGCCTTCCGCCAATTTGATCCGACTGTTCATAGACAGTTACATTATAATTTTTTGCTCCAAGCTTCTGTGCACAGGCCAAGCCGCAAAGCCCCGAACCAATCACCGCAATTTTTTTATTTTTCGGCGGCAGGTTAAACTTCCTCGGTACTGTTTTTTCAGTGTAGGCGACACAAGACCTTTCAAGCAGGCGCAGAGAAACACCGCTGTCCGCTTCCTTTCTCACACAGGCATCTCGACAGGGCTCGCCGCATAAACGGCTTACAATGTCCGGAAAAACCGCTTGATCCTGATAATGCCTGTATGCCAGTGTAAAGTTGCCCTCCTGAAGATATCCGGCAAGTTTTGGCACATCGAGGTTCAGCGGGCAGACACAAGTGCATGCGGGTTTTGCCCCGTATATGCAGTTGTTTGCAAAGTTCTCTGCTTCATTTCTTGCAATCATGCTGCTACTCATCAATCATTTCAAACTCCCAATATCTCGGATTCTTTTCTATCTCTTCCATATCCTCATAAAAGTCCGGTCCCAAATAGTATTTTTCAGGCTTGTATTCCCTTCTCTGCGCTTTTGCTTCCATCAACGCCTTTACCTTCGCAGGTGTTGCAGGCACATCAAAAATACGAACGCCCACCGCATCATGAATGGCATTTAAAATGGATACGTGTCCCGAGCACTGGAACGCTTCGGCACATCCTGCCGAGCCATGAGGTCCATGTTCCCGATACGTTTCATGCCAAAGTAATTCAATATCATCAGGCATATCCTGAATTTCCGTAATTCCTGCTCCGACCATTGTTGAATGCTTTCTCATATCGCTGAAGTCGGTCTTCAATGCAAAACCGAGAGAATGACACATTCCTCCATAGGCCTGCCCTTCTACTCCAAGGTAATTTCCTATGACTCCAATATCTCCGACACAGGTCATCTTGAGAACCTTGGTGGCGCCTGTCTCCACGTCAACTTCCACTTCAGACATAAAAATGGTGTACATTACTTCCGGCCATGCATCCCCCTCACCTCTGTTCACATCATTATTGTTTAATCCCGGCCTGGACGAACCGACTCCTTCATATTTTGTTGGTATCCCTTCTGCCTTCATTTCCTTATAAGTGCGATACGTTCCGTCTTCCTTTCGCATCGCGTCCATAAGCTTCTTCGCTGCATCCAATGTAGCAAGCCCGGTAAAGTAATGGAGACGGCTTGCAGCGGCAATTCCTGTATCCGGCGCATATTTTGTGTCATTCATGACAGTCTTGATCTTATCAAGAGGAATATTCATCGGACGAAGCGCTTCATACGTATGCAGCAGCACACCGGCTTCTGCGCATTGCCCCTGATCTTCCCAGGTATTATAATTTATAAATGTTCCGTCTGGGCATAATTCCAATGCGATGCTGCCGCTGTCAATGGGATCTCCGGTATTGAAGCCTCCCATCGCAATTCCGACGCCGCGTTTTTTAGAGGCGGTACTTTTTGATTTTACCCTTGCTTTTGCCTCCTCATATTTGGGCCTCAGCATATCCATCATTTCTTCCACCGGATATTCCTTGAACGGACGATTGGTGCAGGACATATCTCCTGGCCGGACAATGTTTTTATATCTGAATTCAAACGGATCCATACCGAGTTGATTCGCCATAATATCAATAATAGACTCTGAAGCGGTAAAAGCCTGAACACACGCAAAGGACCTGTATGTTGTCCCATAGCTTGTATTGGAAAAAGCTGCTTTCGCTAAGCCAAGGATGTTGGAAATCCGATAGGGAAACCCGATATAGTAAATTGCCTTCATCAAGAGTGAATCTGTAAACTGCGTATATCCTCCTACTTCATAAAGGATATCAAATTCAAGCCCCTGAAGGATTCCTTCCTTGTCAGCTGCAAGCCTGATATTAGAATAGGATGGCGTTCGCTTTCCCGTGAACCATTGATGTTCCGGGTAGGAGAAGGTCAGCGTCACCGGTTTACCGAGGGACATCGCGCAGACAGCCACCAAGCTGGCGGACGGAGGCGAAACTGCATATCCAAAACTTCCCCCGGTTTCGTTTTCAATCAACCTGATCTTTTCTTCAGGAAGACCGATTGCTGCTGCAATCATATCTCTCGTTCCGTAAAGCCATTGACTTTTACTATGTACGGTCAGGATTCCCTCGTCATCCCAATAGGCCTGTGCAACGTCAGGCTCAATGGGAAGATGTGGTTCTCTGGTGGTATAAAAACTCCCCTCTACAACGTGGGCCGTTTTTGAAAATACTTCTCTGGTATCTTCACCTTTTCGTACCGGCCAGCGCATAAAAAGATTTGGTTCTCCCTCATGAATAGAGACCGAGTCGGGAAGAACCGCTTCAATTGCATTACTATACTCCGGAAGAAGTTCAAGATCAACTTGAACAAGGGCTGCCGCCTCCCGGGCATGGTCTCGTGTATCTGCTGCGACAACAGCCACGATATCTCCATATCGGTTAATTTTTTCATCGCAGATAACGGGCCATTCCAAGCCCGAAGCCTCGCTTCGCGGGTGGCTGATAGGAAGCGCATGGCGATTTGTACCTTTCACATCCTTTGCAGTTATGACTTTAACAACTCCCGGAACCTTCATGGCCTCATCAATTTCTATTCCGATGATTTTAGCATGTGCAACCTTTGTGATAACCGGCGCCAGATGAAGTGTTTCCTCAGGCATAATAAGGCCAAGATCGTCACCAAAATTGGCAAGACCCGTAACCCTTGAAATCCCACTTTCCCGCCGGGGAAACCTCGTCCCGTATGCCTTTCCGTCCGCAGGAATATGATAACAAATATCGTCCATTGTCCACTCCCCGCGCACAACCTTCGCAGCAGCCATCACCGCGTCTACCAGAGGCTTGTATCCTGTGCACCGGCAAAGATTTCTATGCTTCTGAAACCAATCCCGAACCGCTTCTCTTGTCGGAGAGGGATTTACATCCAAAAGCCCCTTGGCGGATACAATAAATCCAGGGCTGCAAAAACCGCATTGAACCCCCCCATATGTAATAAAAGCCTGCTGCAGCGGATGCAGATTATCAGGCGTTCCGATCCCTTCTATGGTAACAACCGTTGAATGCTCCGGTACGCTCTTCATTTTTCTGACACATGACCTGATAACTTCACCATTCAAAATAACAGAACAAGCACCGCATTGGCCTGCATTGCACCCTATTTTTGTTCCCGTGAGTCCCATTCTTCTCAGTACTGCCGCAAGAGTGTCCTTTTTCAGATCACAAACAATCATTCGGTTCGCACCATTAATGTTTAAGTACATTTTGTTAAGACCCATTTCTTACTCTCCTTTTTCTGATATCCGGATTCTCTTTTTTGCATATCCAGACTCTTATTTGCTCCATCCTTACAAATCCATTCGCTTCTTTTATACTAGTATATTAGTATAAAAGAAGAAAGTCAATATATCTTTGCTGCGATTATGACGAATTTATTTAAAACAGTTACTAATTCCAGTTCATTATTTTCTCAACGGTCTCCCTCAAATCATTCGTCGCCAGAATTCCGATCTCTTTGAGCATATGGTCGATTTCTACCGGCTCTGAACAGCCGGGCAGTATTGCATTTAATTTTCCACCCATAAAGAAAAAGTATTTCTTATCTCTCTCCTTTGCCAGTTGCAACAGCTGACTTCCATAATCCAGCGCCTGCCCGTTATGGCAGCTGACTCCGACATATGGGCTGCCCTCTTCATCCGCCAGATCCAAAACATCGACCGCGTCCATGTCCACGCCCCCGCTTACGACAGACGCACCCATGGCTGTCAACACTCCGTCTACAAGAATCAGTCCGTATGTATGCGCATCACCGGAAGCAACGATAATCCGTTTATTCCTCAGACCTCCCTCTAAACCTGCTGCTTTTAATTCCTCAATGATCGCTTCCTTCATCTGCACCGTCTGTCTTCCCAATACGGTTGGATAGAAGGGCTTTAGCTCAGCGTTAGATTTTCCTGCGCTCGTTGAGTGGAACATTTTCTCAAACTCTACGGGATTGAATTTTTTTAGTGTAAGGACCATTTCCAGTGGATCCTCAACATCAATGCCAGCTTTCCGAAACCCTTTCAGAACATTCTCGAAAAAAATCCTGCCTTCTCGCATCATAACGTCCCGCATTTTTTCCAGCTTTGAAAAGTCCATAAACGGGAGCCAGTCGTCAGCCTTTTCTTCCGTTCGCTTTCCTGCAACAAAGATATTCAAAAGTTCCTGCAGGGTCGGTACTGCGATCTTCTCCGTAATGGCAACCGGATTGATCCCAAGGCCCATCTTATATCTTTTTTCAACTAAGATTTCAAACAAGAACTCCTGGCAGCTTGTACCGTAATTTGCATGGATGTCATGGTCCCACTGCATATTTGTGGAACTGTTGATGTAGGACATAACCGGTTGTTCTTCTGTTGAAAGAAGCGCATGAAGTGCCATAGCAATCGCCATCCGCGTGTCGATTTCGCTCAACAGACCGCCAAAGCTGATCGAATATCTCGCACCGCATAGAGTCGTACAGATATAATGTTCAAGAAGCGCATATCCGACAAAAGAGGTACAATCAATAAAGTATCCTGGAAAACCGTCATCCAGATAGGTCTCCACGGTAAACATTTCATCCCGCTTTGACGCCATGATTCCAAGGGCAGTAACCATATCTCCATATCGTTTTAAATCATCGTCAAAACCGGGATGTCCCCATAGAAACTGCGAGAATACTCCGATTCGGGGTGAACCGCATTTTAATGCATTTATCGTCGTCTCGATGGCATTTGGCGTAACAAGATGATGGTCGCCAAAGATAAGGTTCATAGGCGCCGCTTCGGTCTGTGCCAGATAATCTTCGAGAGAGTCCATCATATAGCTTGTGGTCGCCGGTACATTAACTCGGTATTCTTTTGGCAGCGCAATCAGACAGCTCGGTATGCATTGAACCAGATTGATTTCAAGTCCGGTCCTCTTTGAAAACTGATTAATCTTTATGATCGCATCCACCTGCTCTTCCAGCGTCGCAAGTCCAACAAGAAGAAGCCAGATAATTTTTCCTTCTCTCATACATTCTTTTTTGTAGTCGAGATAGCAGGAGTATTTTCTCCTGCTTTCCCTGACAAATACGCTCCGTCCCGCTTCAAACTGATTGCCGGTCTGTATTCCTTTTTTTACGAGTTCCATCCCATTCGGGTGCTTTTCTGGTTTGAGACTTCTAAGATATTCAAGCAATTCACAATCCATAAGAAACCCTCCTGTTCGATTTTCTGGATCATATAAATAATCCCACCTCATATGAATTGAAAGAATGGGATTATTTAATAGAATTACACTATGGCTTTTTTATAAACCGCCGGCTTACCAGCGGCTGATACCTCTGACCGTGATGGACTGGCAGGTTATTCCCTCAGACAGCTCAGAGGCAAGAAAGGCTGCGGAATATCCAATAGTGTCGAGTCCAATGATATCTCCGCATTTTTCCAAAAGATAATCTTTTGTGGATGACAGCCAGAAAAGTTCCGTATCCAGCAAGCCGGGATTCAGGCAGTTAACACGAATGTTGAAATGCCTCATTTCCTCTCCCAGCGTTTGCGTAAAATTGATGACTGCTGCTTTTGATGCGGAGTAAGCCGTACTTTCAGGCAGGCCGCGTTCTCCTGCCGCAGAAGCAATATTTACAATGCTTCCGGATTTCTTTTCCATCATCGATGGCAATACAGCCTTGGTCACTAAAACCAGTTGACGAAAATTAAATCTCATCATCTCATCAAACATCTCCATCGGCATCTCAACGAAGGGCAAATCCGTCTCAATTCCTGCATTATTGATCAATATATCAATCTGGCCATATTTTTTTAGGATCTCACCGGCGGCTGAATAGATCTGCTCGTCATCATTCAAATCGCAAACGCAAATATCTGCTCTGCCACCCTTTGCTTCAAACTCATCTTTTACTTGAATCAGCAAATCTTTCTTTCGTCCCAGAAGTATTACCACTGCGCCTTCCCATGCAAAGACTTCCGCGATTGCTTTTCCCAGCCCTCTGTTTGCGCCCGTGACGACGACGATCTTATCCTGTACCAGTTTCTTTTTTAGATTCAGCATGTATATCCGCCCTTTCTTTGTCTTACCAGCGGTTTGCGCCGCGAACGGTAACTGCCTGACAACTCATACCGCGGGACATATCAGAAGCAAGATATAAGACCGTATTAGCCACAGCCTCCGGACTTGTTATATCTCCGCCATGCTTCATTTCATACTCACGAATTGAAGATTTCTGAAACATTTCTGTGTCCACCGGCCCGGGGCAAACACAATTTATCCGCACCCCCCCGCCTTTTACTTCCTCTCCTACTGATTTCGTAAGATTGGTCAGCGCAGCCTTTGCAGACGCATATGCGCAGGCCCCTGCACCTCCGCGTTCTCCTGCTGCCGCAGAGATATTCACAACAGTTCCACTTTTGTTTTCCATCATACTGGGCAACACAAGGCGAAGCAGCAGCATCGGAGCGCGAAAATCCACAGAAAACTGCTCGTCAAAAACCTCCTGGGGCATCTTAAGGAACGGCATTTCAACAGAGATTGCTGCGTTGTTAATTAAAATATCAATCCTCCCATATTCCTTCAGCACTTTTTCCACAGCTGAGTAAATTTGCGTTTCTTCCCTTAAATCGCATAGCGAAAGAGCCGCTTTGCCCCCCATACCTTCTATCTCCGATCGAACGCGCTCTAAGGCATCTTTATTCCTGTCAAGAAGTACAGTGAAAGCGCCTTCACCCGCTAAGGCAAAAGCAATTGCTTTCCCAATTCCTTGTCCCGCCCCGGTTATCAGGGCAATTTTATTTTCCAGAAGCATCTTTTTTCCTCTTCCTTCATATAGAATATGCCGGTCACATCTGATCACAATGGTTGGATTAGATGTTCCTTTCTTTCGCTACAAGAACTCCGGTCTCAACAAGTGTATTCCCTCCGTCGATAATCATCTCCGTGCCGGTCAGATACGCGGCCTCATCTGACGCTAAAAATGCTGCAAGATATCCGATTTCTTCAGGTTTTCCAAGACGTTTTAAAGGTACTCTATCTGCAGTAGCGTCCAGTGCGGCTTGTGGATTGGCAGGATTCGTCAGGCATGCTGCTCGATCAACAGCAGGCGTATGTATATATCCCGGCAGAATCGCATTAACAGTAATACCATATTTGGCTAAGTCAACAGCAAGAGCTTTTGTGAAGCCAACTACCGCACCTTTCGTCATACCATAACCGCACATTCCCGGGTCTGCAACCAGAGGTCCGGTCACAGACGACATATTGATGATGCGTCCATATCCACGCTTTGCCATACAAGGCGCAAAGGCCTTAACCGTATGATATCCTCCCATTACATTGATACGATACATCAAATCCCAAAGCTCATCTTTCATTTCAACCGCTTCAATACGGCGAGTCAGGCCGGCATTATTAACCAGGATATCAATATATCCATATTGCTGAATCACTTCATTCGCCACTTTGCTGACGTCGTCCCATACGCTCACATCCATCTGATATGCCGCCGCACCATGACCGATATCCGCCGCTGTTTCAAAGACTTTTTCCTCTTTATCGGTCAAGATGACTTTTGCCCCTTTCTCTGCCATTGCACGAGCAATACCTTCACCGTTTCCCATTGCAGATCCTGTTACAAACACAATTTTTCCTTCTAAAGTATTCATTATTTTTCTATTCCTTTTTTATTATATATTTGTATACTAATATATTACATGATTTTTCTTTTGTCAATACAAACTTTGCGGCAAAAAGAGGTTCTATTAAAATCCTCATTTATTCCATGTATACTACAAATGATATTACAAATACTTTACTCCAGGAGGTGATTTAGAAGGTGGCCAAAAATAATTTTGACAGCAAAGAAAATCTTGGACACGGTATTAAGGGTGAAGTAAGCAGCAATACCAATTCAAAGAATTTAAAAAGCGAGAAAAGCAATAAAAAGAACAAAAATAAATAAGCTGATAAAAAAATTCCCGCTGCCGATGAATACCGGGCAGCGGGATGTAACAGTATTTCTCCTGACACCTCCGTCTATTATGAAATGGTGTTGGAGTAATAGCCGTATTTCAAAGAATTTGCGTTGGGATTAGGATTTGGATTATAAAATTTAGACGGTGCCCAAGTATAAGGATTGGAAACTCTGCTGTTTCTTTTGATCCTGACCGTCCACTGGATTTTACTTCCCTTGGGATACAGCCACTCCGGGAAGGTATAGGTGTAATCGTATCCGTTTCTTGTCATCAATCCGCCGTCAATCCAAGCCACTCTGCCCTTCAGCCGATGGTAGATTCTTACTTCTTCCGCCAATTCGTCGTTGGTATTTTTGGGTCCGCTGAAAATGATGGTCAGCTTTGCAATCTTTCCTGCGTTGAAGTGGACTTGACTGTATACATCCAAGTCTCTGCCATAGTTCCATGCCGAAGCATTTCTGTAGAAAGTCTCATTACGATAAGACACTCTGCTGGACATGCTGTTTTTTGTATAAGCCCCAAAGTGCAGATGAACCGCCCCTTCACTTCCGTAATCTCCAACTATCCCTATGATATCTCCCTGCAGACACGCGCCTGTTTTCAGAATGCGAGCCAAGTGTTCGTAATGGCAATACGGCGCTCCATTCCTGCTGCTGCTGAGGGACAGTGTATTATAGGCTCCTCCAAGGGCTGTCGCGGTTCCTGTCTGAACTGCGACGATCTTAGTGCCCGCCGATGCACCAATATCAACGCCGACATGGGGAGAAGTACCAATTGTCCTTGGCTCCGCCCACTTGCTGGTGACGGTTGCCCAAAGAGGATCTCCCGAACTGCTTTGCAGGGGTGAAATCCAACGGGTAGTACCGTCGTAGGCACCTGTAAAGGCAATGCTGTAATCACTGAATGCCTGAACGGGAATGGTTGATGCCAGAAAGAAGAGTAAAACAAAAAGGCAGATCAGCAACCTCCTGAAACCAATCATTTCTTCTCACCCCCGCTCAAATCATAAATCCAAGTGGATTCTTCGATGATATCATTATTGTTTTTCCCGGCGACAACCATTAAAGTTTCATTGTCAATCCAGGAGAATTCAATCATGAAATCACTGTCACCCGGTAGGGAATCGATATCAATCACTTTCCTTTCAGTCAGATTGATTACTTGTATATATCTGGTTTGTTGGTTTTGTACCGGGATATACAGACAAGCAAATTTGGAATCGTCCGGGCTAAATCCATAATTGCCTCCTCTGACCCTTGTCTGCCATCCTACTTTTACCGACTTGATTTCCTCAATCCCATCTGTCCCCAGATATTTTGCAAAATGAAGATCAGGGCTGCCCAGAAATTCTGTGTAAGCAATGAGAGCATTCTGAACCGCATAGACAAAAGGGTCTGCCCCGATCATTTCAAGGGGCACTTCCTCTCCGTCCAGGGGAACAGCTACGTATCCCGTCTGATTCCTCTCTATTTTCATGCAAAGGACTGTGCCGGAATTCAACCAGCCTTCGATCATATAGTTCGCATTGCCGGAACGAGCGGATATGCTCTCCATTCCCGAAGTCAGATCATAAATAAACAGCGCGTTCTGCTCATTATAGATATCATGTTTGTTGGAGACATAAGCCAGTTTTGTACTGCTGGGGTCAGGAATCACATTTTCATTCCATCTTACAATATTCTCCTCGTACAGCTCCGTGGACCATTCAGCCAAGTCATGATAGCTCTTGAAATTGTATCGATCCGGCGATATTTTTTCCGTGTGGTCGGAATCTTTTACTGACCAGATCCCTATATCGGAGGCCAGAAAAGACTGTTGACCGTCCGGTGTTATAACAAATTGTACCTTAAGTTCGTCCGGGTTATCAGGCAGAGCTAATTCGCTTCCGTCTGCCATTATTTTTTTCATCTTTATCTTATCGTTGCCTTGAAGAGTCTCGATGGTGACGTTGAAAGCCTCCTCCTCTACAACATAAGAATCCGTACTCAGAGATTTGACTTTTGCTTCGTCTTCGGTAAGACTTGCAATCTTCAAACCTCCTTGGCTGCCAAAATTGTTGTTCAGGTAGTCGCTATCCTGAAAATGTTTTACCAGAATTGGATTTTCACATTGAATCGGCAGTATCGAATAACTTTCGTTTTCAACGAAAGACCAGTTTTTATCATCGGTACAGGAAACCAGAATCGTCCCCGACAACAGAACAAGGCTGATAGCGGCGACAATTTTTTTCCCCATACGATCGCCTCCGTTATTTAGATTCGACCTTTCAATTGGTCTTACCCTTTCAATCTTATGCGATCTTGTATGTTTTGGTTCCGGTTCTTCTCACGTCAGCTTATCAAGCAAGCCATTTTGCATTGCAATAAACTGACTTGCCAGCTTCGGATCAAATTGCGTTCCTGCACAGCGTTCAATTTCAAGCAATGCTTCTTCTTTCGATAATTCTTTGCCATAGGTTCTTAACCCCGTCATGGCATCATAGGAGTCGCAGATGGAAATCATTCTTGCTTCAAAAGAAATCTCCTCTTCTTTTAATCCCTTCGGGTATCCTGATCCGTCCCACTTCTCCTGATGTTCCAGTACATATTCTGCAATTTCTGAAAGTTCATTCACTGAGCTCAATATCCGGTATCCGATTTCCGAATGCCGCTGGATTTCTTCCCATTCCAGGTCTAGCAGCGACTCCTGCTTATTTAAAATTTTATCATCAATCCCGATTTTCCCAATGTCATGCATTAAGCCAGCGATTCTCATTTTATTGATCTCATCCTTGCCGGCTTTGAGATAAGTTGCAAAGTTCCCGCATAAAGCACTAACCCGTTTGGAATGCATCATCTCCCGGTTGTTTTTTTCATAAAGGGTACTAATAATCAAATCAACAGTTCTGCTCCTGGCGCTTTTGCTTTCATACAGCTTATGCCGGTACATATGGTCCTCTGCATTTTTCGCTATTGCATGGATATCTTCTTTTACGGTATATTTCGTCTCATATCCAAGTGAGACAGAAACCTCGAACGCTCCGACTTTTTCGCCGGCAACCACGTCTTTAATTCCTTTAACAATCTCCTCCGCTTCAGCCCCATTCGTTTTTGGCAAAATTATAGCAAACTCATCGCCTCCATAACGACAGATGATATCACCTTGTCTGCATCCGGATTGGATAATTTCTGCTACCTTGCTTAATAATTGATCACCCAAATCATGGCCGAAAGAATCATTGATCAATTTCAGACCGTTTACATCACACAATACAATTGTTAACGGCAGACTTTCAGCCACATCGCATCTGGCAAGCTCTTCTTTAAAAAATCTCCTGTTATACAGTCCTGTCAGCTGATCATGGTAGACGAGATAGTACAATTCCCTCTGGCGTTTCATTTCTTCTGTTATATCCTGAAGCGTTCCGATGACTCTGATCGGCTTTCCGTTTTTATCTTTCAGCAAGATCGCCTTTGAATGAATATTCGTCTCACTGTTTGAGAGCCTGTTCGTAATCACATATTTTACATCATAAACGCTTTTGCCGGAAATCAACCCTTCAAGTGATTGATCCATCATGTTTCGATATTCGGGCAGAACGCATGATTGCACTTGTGACAAAGGCATATACTCACTTTTCCGTTCTATTCCGTAAATTTTAAACGCTTCCTTGGAACCCCATATTTTATATGTTTCCAAATCCAGATCCCAATTTCCAACATGAGCAATTTCCTGTGAGGTAATCAGGCGCTGTTCATTCTCCTTTAGTGCATCCTCCGCAAGCTTTCGCTTCGTAATATCAACATGACTTCCGCTGATGATACGGGGTATGCCATTCTCGTCCCAGGAGTTGACGACACCGGTGCTCTCAATCCAAACCCAGTGACCCTTTTTATGCTTCATTCGAAAGATCAAAGTATAATGCTTTCTGCTCTTCCAGAATACTTTTTCGATCTTTTTCTCGGCTGCTGCCAAATCTTCCGGATGCGTATGCTTTCTCCAGGTGTCCAGATCAATCGGTTCCAGCTCTTCTCTTGTATAGCCAAAAATTTCAGCCCATCTCTCGTTTATGATCTGTTCCCCTGTTTTAACATTCCACTCCCAAATTCCTACGTCTGCACCGTTGATCGCATTTTGAAAAAGCTGGATATCTTTTTGAAGTTCAATGACCTGCCCTCTGTTTTCGGTCACATCCATGATTTGCAATGCAAAAACATCTTGATCTAAAGAGAGTACGCTGATGCTAAGCCATTTTTTCAAAAGGTCAAAATATACTTCAGCAGGGACACATTGTCCGGCTCCGGCCAAGGTTTCAAATATACCACTCCAGTTGAAATCGCTTCGATCAAGCGCCGTCAATTCAGTTAATTTGCTACCTTGAAACTTCAATTTATTTGTTTCAAATATTTCTTCAAAAGCCTTATTTGCATCGATAAACTCATAGTCCCAAAGTCCGTTCCTCTCAACTTTTTTATAAAAAGCAATACCTGAAGGCGTTTCATGAAACAATTGCTTATAGATATCTTCCATTCCTCCGACCCACCGTTTCTTAAACTTAAATATCTTTGTGAACCTTTCTCCTGCATCGAAGTTCTACTTCTGCTTGAAATTTACAATACCCAGATGCCCTTTCATTAATCAGGTACTTCCCCGAAAAGCGCAAAAATGTAGTTATTTTGTCGAAATAAAGCGGCAAGTTGCCATATATCATTTGGCAAATTCCAGAGCCTGCACTGTTTTTATTTTAGATGACACAAAAATAAAAGAAATAAATTGCTATTTTTATGAATTTTTATAATACAACGGCTGAAAGTGCAGAGAATAATAGAAGATTCATTACCAATGAAAGGAGGTTCAACAAAAAATGTTCAGAAAAGCCGTCCGCTGCAAGATACTGGTGAGCATCTTCCTTGCGTTGATATTTTTTGCAGCCGCACCGATTAGTTCAAGCTATGCTGAGAGTTCAGCATTGATTTGGAGCGGTACCGCCAAGAATTCATCAGAAGACATAAAAAACGCAAAAAATTTCAATAAGATCGACATCTCAGACCTGTCCCAATATGTAAAGGTTACAAATATCAGTAAGGAACAATTTTATGACTTAAATTTTAATATGAAAATTGCCAAGGTTGCATTTTCAACCGATGACCGTTTGCTGCTGAGGACCGTAGACAATGAGTACTGCACCATCCCGATGTCAGAGGAATATATCAAAGCTCTGGAACTAATGGGATTGGTAGACAGTGGAATTAGTATGCGATACACCTCCGCGCAGCCTCAGGAGACTTCAAACAGAAATGCGTTCAGCACATTTGTCCTTGTTTCTGCAATTTTGGCATTTGTAGTATTTCTAATTTGGTTTTTCAGCGTCAGCAGAAAAACTTACGAACCAGATAAGATTACTGTAGGTACGAAAGAAAAACCGAAAAATAGTGCTGTTAATCCAGAGAAAAAAATAACCTTCAACGAGGTTCAGGGCATCGACGAGCTGAAACCGGATTTGTTCCGCCTGGTGGATGCGCTGAAACATCCTGAAAAGTACAAAAAACTTGGTGCCAGGCCAACTAAAGGTCTGATTCTTTACGGGCCTCCGGGTACAGGTAAAACATTGATTGCCAAAGCAATATCAGGAGAAGCGGAGGTTCCTTTCTTTTCCGCTTCGGGAAGCGATTTTGTAGAAAAATATGTTGGTGTGGGCGCATCGAGAATTCGAGAGCTCTTTGCTAAGGCCAGAAAAGCCTCGCCCTGCATCGTTTTTATTGATGAGCTGGATGCGATTGGAGGAATCCGTGGAGAGAGCAACAACAGCGAAAGAGACCAGACGATCAATGCCTTGCTTACTGAGCTTGACGGCTTTGCCGCATCAGAGGGCCTCCTTACAATATGCGCAACCAACAGATTAGATATTTTAGATTCCGCCCTGACCCGTCCCGGAAGATTCGACTTGAAAATTGCTGTTAACCTTCCGGATAAGCAGGCAAGATACCAGATTTTAAAGCTTCACAGCGGAGGAAAGAAGCTTGCCGGTGAAGTAAAGATAGACGCTCTTGCAAAAAAGACCAACGGTTTTTCCGGCGCGGAACTGGAAAATCTGTTAAATGAAGCGGCTCTGATCGCTGCAACAAACGACAAAGATTTTATCACCAATGAAGACATTGAAAACTCTTTCTTTAAAATCATTATGAACGGCCATAAGAAAGAAAGAAATACAGATGACGAATATGCCAAGCTTGTGGCTTATCACGAGGCAGGGCACACTTTAGCTACCAAGCTGCTTACAAACGATGGTGTTCCTACGGTAACAATCATACAAAGCACCTCGGGAGCCGGAGGCGTTACGTTCCGTGCTCCGGATGACACACCACTAAAAAGCAAAAAATATCTAAGAAGTCTTGTCAAAGTGATGTATGCAGGACGTGCAGCAGAGGAAATCCTTCTGGAAAGTGATGAAGAAATCACCACCGGCGCCTCGGCGGACATCAAGCAGGCAACGGAAATTATCAAGCAGTATATCGCAGTATATGGCATGGGAAATCAGGGAATGATCGATCTTACCCAGCTTACCAACCAGTTCAATATGATCGAAGAGGCGTCCGACATGGCGATGATACTTTACCGAGAAACCAAGGAATTATTGCATAACAACCGCAAATGCCTGGATCATTTGGCCCTCTCCCTGCTAGACAAAGAAACGCTGGACGAAACGGAAATTGACGCGATCATCGCGGAATCGGGAGCGGAGCAGCCGCTTCTGCTATCCTCGTAAATTAATCATGACCACCCGTAAAACGGTTGGTTTGCTCAAGGCTATAAGCCCTTGATATCTGGCCAGCGTCTCAA
This sequence comes from Anaerovoracaceae bacterium, assembly GCA_963676445.1. Taxonomy (GTDB): domain Bacteria; phylum Bacillota; class Clostridia; order Peptostreptococcales; family Anaerovoracaceae; genus Anoxybacterium. The sequence continues at coordinate 2,888,600 of OY781100.1, read as the reverse complement.
GGCGCTGGCTTTCACTCAACTTGCTCAACTCTACAAAAAAAAACGCCCGTCAGAGGACGGGCGTATTATAACGCTGTTAGAAGTTACAGCCGCCTCGGCAGCATTTGTATCTGCGTCTGCCATAGCGGTCTCTCCATATAATCAGAAAACATCTGCTGTTACAAAACGAATCCGTCTCAGATTCAACTGCTTCTTCTTCGCATATGTCTTCAGCAGCTTCAACTTGCTCTTCAATTCTACGCCATCTTCTGCAGTAACCCATTTTTATACCTCCCTTCATAGTTCGGTACCGTATATGCTATGAAGTTTGCTTCATTTCTGTGATTAATTCTCATCTCTCGTGACGACGGAAAGATCCTCACTTTACCAAACAAATCGGACTTTATCCAGCAGACCGTGACATGCCTGTCAGATCGTGATAGACTTAGGATATTAGGTTTATTCAACTAATTAATATCATTTTAGAAGTCTTGTATCGATTTTCGTATAGAAGAGAAACTATTTTTACAATGCAGACAAAAACGAAAAAGGGGTCATTATGAATCGATATTTTAATCCGCTTTATACACCATTGCTGTTCATAGCCTTACTGCTTTGCATCGCGATCGACCTTACAGCCTGCACGATTAATGATCAGCCGTCAGGAGGCAGCAATAAACAGGCCGCACCGGTTCCCTCTGAAGATCCGTTTACGCTGATGTACGCAACTCAGGACGTCAACCTCCGTACCGGCGCGGGCGTCGAAAACTCCATTGTCACAGTTGTTATACGAGGCGATGAGGTTAAGTCCTATACGTCTAAAAACGGCTGGAACAGGGTAAAGTACGGCAATCAGAGAGGTTATGTCAACTCCGCTTATTTATCCTTGAATAAGCCTTTGTCTTACGAACAGCTCGCTGAGAATATTGCTGCTACCATGACGCTGGAAGAAAAAGTCGGCCAGATGTTCTTTGTCCGATGCAGAAAGGACACTGCCGTTGAAGATCTTAAGAAATTCCACCTTGGCGGATATATCCTGTTTGCAGATGATATAGAAAGCCAAACAAAGAAAACACTGAAATCAACCATTCAGGGATATCAGGATGCGTCTCATATTAAAATGCTCATCGGGGTTGACGAAGAAGGTGGATCTGTGGTTCGTGTCAGTAAATATCCGGAATTCAGAGCGGTGCCTTTTCATTCGCCTCAATCATTGTATGCAGAGGGCGGTTTTCAGCTGATTGCCGACGATACAAAGGAAAAGGCTAAGCTGCTAAAAAGTCTTGGTTTCAATGTAAATCTCGCGCCGATCTGTGATGTCTCCACAAATCCATCCGATTATATTTATAAAAGAACCTTTGGGAAAAATGCGGAAGATACAGCCGAATACATCAGAACAGTGGTCAAGGCAATGAACGCAAATGGAATTGGATGCACGCTAAAGCATTTTCCCGGCTATGGAAACAACGCAGATACACATAAAGGAATTGCGTTTGATAACCGAAGTTACGATCTATTCTTAAATTCTGATTTTGTACCGTTTCACGCTGGTATCGAATCCGGTGCGGGGAGCATTCTCGTTTCCCACAATATTGTCAAGTGCATGGACGAAGAACTGCCAGCATCGCTTTCTCCTGCCGTTCACAAAATCTTGAGAGAAGAACTCAACTTTCGTGGAGTTATTATGACAGACGATTTGAAAATGGATGCGATCAGAGAATATACCGGCGACGAAGCCGCCGCAGTGATGGCGGTAAAAGCAGGAAACGATCTGATCCTCGCTACAGATTTTGATGTTCAGATTCCGGCGGTTCTTTATGCTGTTCGTAATGGAACTATCACAGAGGAACGCATTACCAAGTCCGTATTGAAAATCCTGGAATGGAAACTTCGATTGGGTATTATCTCTTAATACTTGTCCATACTATGAAATATCATCGACTGTCAAAGTCAGATGAATAGCGTCGATAGTTCAAGAAATAGGAACGAATAAAAAGGAGCTTGTTATGTGGAAAGATGATTTATTTCGGAAAAAAGCCTGGTTTAAGAAGTATAAGGAAGAAATCAACCGTCAACTGGATGATTTCTATTCAACGATACCCGAATCCGGCCTGTCAACTCGTGAGCAATATTTATATGATACTGCGCAAAATCAATTCAAAATGCTATATGAGCTGATTGACCGATGCCAAGACGTGATTGACGCAGAGCTTATGAACATACACAATACCGCCAAGACAAAAAAGAATGCCGACACGCAGGTCTAAAATGTATGGAGGTTGCTATATGAATACCGAAAAACTTCAGAATACTGTTCTTTTAGATCCTGCTCAGCCGAACGCTGCCGAAATGATGGTGAAATGTCTGGAGGCAGAAGGTGTCGAATATATTTTTGGCATTCCGGGTGAAGAAAATCTAGCCTTGATTCAGGCGCTGAAAAATTCGACGATTCAATTTATAACCACCCGGCATGAACAGGGGGCCGCATTTATGGCCAACATGTACGGGCGGCTTACCGGGAGAGCCGGTGTCTGTCTTGCGACGCTGGGACCTGGAGCAACAAATCTGGTAACCGGTGTTGCGGACGCACAAGGCGATGGTGCTCCGCTTGTCGCAATTACCGGCCAGGTGGGTACGGACAAAATGCATATCACCTCTCACCAGTTTCTTGACTTAAACAAAATGTTTGAGCCAATCACCAAGCGAACAAAGCTTGTCATGCGTCCCGAAAACATTGCTGAAATTGTCCGTATTGTTTTTAAGTACGCAGAAAGTGAACGTCCCGGCGCAGCGCATATCGACTTGCCTGTCAATGTGGCGAAAATGAAGCTTTCCTCTGAGGAAGTCCCTTTGGCAACTGCAGCAGCAAACTTTAAAGAATATGCAAACATGGTGAGTGTTGAGCTGGCTGCCGCTGAAATTTTTCGTGCCCAAAGGCCAGTGGTTCTGGCAGGAAGCGGCGTTGTGCGTGCCGATGCATCCAGTGCATTGACCGCTTTTGCCGAAAGTTTGAAATTACCCGTAATCAATACGATGATGGCAAAAGGCGTGATCAGCACGAATAGCCCTTATGCCATGATGACCATCGGAATCCCCCATAAAGATTATTCCAATAAAATACTTGAAAACGCGGATCTTGTCATCGCTGTCGGTTACGACCTTGTTGAGTTTGCTCCGACGTCCTGGAACTGTCTATGTAAAAAAAGGATTGTCCACATTGGAAGACTGCCTGCTCATACCAACAAATGCTATCCGTGCACCGTCGAGGTCGTAGGTGATATGACAGAATCCCTCAACAGCATTGCAAGGCGTACCACCAGGACTTCCGAGCCGGAATATGCTTTAAAGATCAAGTCGATGTTCCTGGAGGAACAAAAACCGTTTGAGAACGATGGTTCTTTTCCCATGAAGCCTCAGCGTGTTCTGAGTGATGTCAGAAAGGTTCTGGACGATGTTGATATTCTCATCTCGGACGTTGGCGCTCATAAAATGTGGATCGGGAGGTTATACGGCTGTTACAGACCAAATACCTGCATCATATCCAACGGCTTTGCTTCCATGGGCATCGGAGTCCCGGGCGCGGTAGCCGCAAAGCTTTTGAATCCGGAGAAGCGTGTTTTGACCATCTCTGGAGACGGAGGTTTTATGATGAATTGTCAGGAATTTGAAACAGCGATGCGTTTGGGACTGAGTTTTGTCGTTCTGATTTTTCATGATTCGGGCTACGGCTTAATTAAGTGGAGGCAAATGGATCAGTACGGAGAAAGTCTGCATGTAGATTTTTCTAATCCGGATTTTGTCAAATTAGCAGAATCCATGAATTGTAAAGGGTACAGGATTTCCAGTGCAGATGAACTCATTCCGGTATTGGAGGACGCCTTCCGTCAAGGAGTTCCTTCAATCATTGACTGCGCCGTTGACTACAGTGAAAATGTCAAGCTAACAAAGCATCTTGAGGAAATCTATGATGATCCATTGATTTAACGCGGCGTACTTTTTTCTCCCACTGTTCTTAATTTCATTCTATTGCATCTGGGTGATGAAAACAATTCTTTTCGTCAAACATTACCTGTAATTTCAATGTTTAAAGACTGCGTTTACATTCAAAAATAGAAGTGTTACAATAGGAATGTTTTCAGAAAAAACGCAATACTGAAATTAAAGAAGGAATAAAAATGTACTACATGCAATCCAAGAAAAAAAAGCTACTGACCACCGTGTCACCAGCCAGAATTATTGTATCCAGCTTTATCTTAATTATATTGACCGGAGCCTGCCTCCTGAGTTTACCGATTGCGTCCAATGGCGGAAAAAGCATCGGGTTTCTGGATGCTCTTTTTACTGCCACCTCCGCGACCTGTGTAACGGGGCTTATCGTAGCCGATACCCAGACGCAATGGGCCATTTTTGGGCAGATCGTGATTTTGCTGCTCATCCAGATCGGTGCTCTGGGGATTGTTACTCTGGCTACCTTTTTTTCTGTTCTTCTCGGCAGAAAAATCAGCATGAAAGGAAAAATACTCGCCCAGGAATCCATCAGTGACTACAGCTTTGCAGATGTTATAAAGATGATTAAAAGTTTGATTAAAATAACCTTCACTGTTGAGTTGGCCGGAGCGATCCTGCTATGCATCAGCTTTATCCCCAAATTCGGCGCAAAAGGAGTTTACCTTGCCGTTTTTCATTCCATCTCCGCCTTCTGCAATGCAGGTTTCGATCTAATGGGGAATGATCACAGCCTTACGGAGTTCAACGGAGATCCTGTCACCCTCTATACCATAATGCTTCTTGTCGTTACCGGAGGATTAGGCTTTATCGTCTGGAAGGATCTTGCCGAATACCGACGTACAAGAACACTCTATCTTCACACAAAGCTCGTACTCATCATTTCAGGAGGTCTGATCGTACTTGGAACGCTATTCTTCTTTGCCTCTGAATATTCCAATCCGGAAACAATGGGCTCCCTCAGCTTTTTTGAAAGGATTAATTCAGCAGTTTTCCATTCCGTCACCTGTAGAACCGCTGGATTCAATACCCTTTCACTGAACGAAATGAGCGAACTTTCAAAGATTATGACCATTTTATTAATGTTTATCGGCGCAGCCCCCGGGTCCACCGGCGGCGGAATTAAAGTGACCACTTTTGGAATCCTCTTCATGGCAATTCTATCCAATATACTGGGAAACGAAGAAACCCTTGTTCTAAGGAGAAGAGTAGCTCAGGTTGTCGTAAACAAAGCGCTGGCGATCGTGGGCCTCAGTATGGTTCTGATATTTATCATGACTTCCGTCATCGTCAGTGTGGAAGAATATCCATTTATCAACGTGCTCTATGAAGTCACCTCGGCCTTCGGCACAGTCGGTCTTTCAACAGGCATTACACCTGAGCTTCACACCATCAGCAAGGTGATGCTTATTTTTACCATGTTTCTCGGCAGAGTCGGTCCTCTGAGTTTTGCTCTTGCGATCGCTCTTAGAGAAAAGAAAAAGCTTCAGAACGCAGTTTACCCGGAAGGAAAAATCATGGTCGGATAATCTTTGGTCCGAAGCCTTGCAACTAGATACTAGTCTTCTGGTTCTCCCACAAATAGATCCCGAAGATCCTTCTTGCTCTCTGAGTCCGATACGACGATGACCGAATCTCCTTCCAGCAAAACCAGATGTTCTCCAGGGCGAAGAACCTCATCGTTTTTAATAACGGAAACAAGCTGGCAGTCCTTTGGAATTCGAATATCCTTCACTCTCCTGTTGAATACAGGGGAGTTTTTTGTTATCAGGATTTCACTGACGACGATTTTGTTATTCTTAACGCTTGTCAGAGTTTTCATTCCGGCGTAATCAACTTCCTGTTCGATCATGTCACTAATAATCGTAGTACTGCTGACAGGAATATCCACGCCCAACTTTAAAAACACATTGATATTTTTAGGATTATTTACTCTGGCGATGGTTTTTTCCACACGGAAGTTATTCTTTGCCAGCTGGCAGACAATAAGATTTTCCTCATCCTGACCGGTTACTGCAATGAGGATATCAGCCTTTGAGGTTTCTGCATTCTTCAGAACGTCAATTTTCGTGGCATCCCCCTGGAATACCGAAATGTTCAGCTCATTTGCAACCTTCTCGCAGTTCATTCTTTGTTTTTCTATTACGCTGACCTTATGCTGAAACGAAACCAGCGTCTTGGCAAGATAAAATCCGACCTTGCCTCCGCCAATTACAACAATATTCATGATTTCATTCTCTCCTTTATTTTAAATCCAACCGCCTTAAGGCATATGTCCTGCTTATCTTGATTCTATTGCCTTGATAAGTTAAATTTTTGAAACGATGACCAGTTCATCATCAAATTCCAGTTTCAGCGACGGGTTGTAAAAGTTTAGTTCTCCGTCCTTCATAACGCCGAGAAGTACGGTGTTCTTAGGTACAACGACAGCCTTCATTGTTTTGCCGATATCCTTGTCCCTGATTCTTTCATAGGTAAATTCGATCCCCGTATTGTCAAGATAACAGGTCCGCGTACTGGACTCTCCAAGCATCAACGCCCGGAATTCTTCTACCGCCATATTAGTTGGACAAACCGTGTGCACGCCAAACTGATAAAAAACCTGCTCCTTTACCGGGTCCTGAATTCTGGCAAAAATACGAGGCACATGAAAGATCTCCTTGGCGATCTGGCAAGCCATCATATTGATATTATCATCTGGAGTAACAGCGGCAAAACCATCGGCACCTTCAATTCCTGCCTGCTTCAATACATCCTCATCGATGGGCACTCCAAGTACCGTAACACCATGAAATCCCTGCCCTAAAAGCTTAAAGTTCTCTCCGGAACTGTCAACCACTGCGATTTCATGGCCTTCCTCCGACATGATTCGGGCAAACTGCGCACCGACTTTTCCGCATCCCGCTATAACTATTTGCATGTTCTATCTCCTCCTATAAGGGATTATTTTCACCCAAAATCTTCGTTCTTTATTATAACGCGTCATCTAAAAATTTACGATGAAGAAATTTTTATCCCTTAGCATTTGCATTTCGCTCTTTTACCATAATTAATCTCTCATATTCACCCCCAAAAAGTATTTTTGTTCGTTTTTCTTGGAAGCCGCATCTTTTTAAGGACTGAATACTGGCAAAATTTTTGGGATGAACCACCGAGATAAATGTAGAAACCCCTTGTAACCCACATAGTTCCATACAGTGTTCGCTGAGCTTCTGTTGCAAACGATTCCCTCTATAGTTCTCGTGTACAAGCACACCGTTCATCAGAAAGCAGGGAGCCTCACGATATTTACCCTCCAGTGCAGTTGTGATTTCTTCGTACTCTTTTCCGGAAAAGCACCCTGTCCGAAATGCGATCAGATCGTCTTCTACGTGAATTCCAACCGTGATGCTGCTGCCGAATATGATTTCGCGAAGCGCCGCTTCCTGAAAAGGATAAAACCATTTTTGATCAAAGCCGAAACCCGTAAGAATTTCATCTTGCAGCAGCAAGATACTTTTCATATCGCTTTCCTTCATTTCTCTGAGGGAATATGTTTTTTCTCTTGCTAAACGATTGTTCCAAATTCTACCGCTTCGATCCATATGAACCCCCTCTTCGCAGCCGCCCGCCCATCAGATATCTCAGGCTGAACACGCTTAGCAACGATCCCATTGCAATCATTCCCAATTGTGTTCCTAGAATCATAAATGCAGCAAAAACCTGAGGGCCTGCAGTCTGTGCTAGCCTCCTGATGATCGCGTAAATACTCAGCATCCTGCTTGTACCGGCTTTCTTTGCCACCGAAAGGTCCAGCATGACCATGTTTTGTGAGACAAGGGCTGCACCCTCTGCGATGCCCATAACCGCAGAGGAGAGAAGAATACCTGCTACCCCGCCTACAAGCCCGAACAGAATAAACCCTCCTCCCATTAGCAGGGCAAAAAGGAAGAGACGGACCCGTTCGCCAAATCTTTTTGGAATGTGCTTGATCATCCATGGTGCACCATAAGCAACTGCGATCCCGTTAATTAAAAACGCCCTGCCAATATCTGCGGAAGAGATGTCAGCCTTAACTGCATAAACCGGCAAAAAATACTCGAAAAACAATGATGTAATCGAAAGAGGGACGATAATCAGCAGCGCCAGCCGTATCATTTCACGGTTCCTGATTACAGTCATGAAACCCGCTTTGGATTGGGCCGCCGATATTTGTTGCAAAGCACTGCTGTCGCCCTCTTTTCTATCGTTGCATCCTCCCGGCAAAATGTTGCAGTACTGTTTCACAACCAGTGCAGACAGAATTCCGATCAAGGCAGAAATAAGGAATACTCCTTGATAACCAACGGATTCATAGATGATAGAACCCAAAACGGCTCCGATATTGACTCCAGCATACAGTCCGGCATTCACCTGAGAAAATCCTTTCGACTGATCCTCTCTGCCTGCGCCCGCTGCAGCAAACTCTCTAATTGCAACATAAATCAAGGCATAGGATGCGCCATAGATTCCTCTTGCCAGAATCAGCACCATCGCATTAGCAAACAGACCGGCAAAAAGAGAGCTTGCGACAAGAAGGAATACTCCGGCAAGCAGCAGCCTCTTCCATCCAAACCGCTGACTCCACCCTCCTGCAACCAGTGTAAAAGCAAAGCCCGCTGCAAACAGAACCATAACCGGAAGGCCTAATATGAAGTCGCTCGCCCTGCCTCCTGTAAACTGATACATCATAATCGGAATAAAACTCACCGGCAGATAACAGGCTACATGGATCAGAAATGAAACGACTCGTATGCTGAGCATCTTGTCATAGGAATCCAATCTGTGGATTTTTCCAACTTTCCTATTGGCCGACATCATCATATAATTGATCATTTCAACAGTGATAAACAGTGAAGTAACCAGTACAGTCAGCAAGTCCGCCAGCAATTTATAAAGGAGCTTTTTCAGATATTTTTTTGAAGTCGTCACATGGAGTTCTCCGTCCTCCAACGTAATACTATCTATCATAGGAGCGTTATCCGTCACGTCTTTCGCATAGCTGTCAAAATCATGAATCTGGTCGAAGGTCACTCCTTTTTGAATTACTTTATTGATATCGTCCTGTACCAGAAGACGGATCTCTTTTCCGGTGTGATTGAACAGTTCCAGATAAGCATTCCTGAGCGCACCGAAAGAGTATACTGTAAACGCCGTCTGAAGAACCAACAGCAGCGGCAGCATGAAAAGCAAAATTTTTTTCCTTTCAATTCGATGACCCGCCGTTACAAAACTGCTTTTTATGCAGAATACAAAAATAGCGCCGGTTCCCATTAACATTAAGAAAACCGCACCCCCGATAAAAATCAGTTGTTTCTGAAACAAACCATCCATGCACTCATTGAGATCAACGACAATATTGAGATATCCTTTCAAAATACCGTCGCTGTCACGAATCTCCAGCATGATGCTGTCATCCGCATCGGCACCTCGGTTGGCTTCCCTCTCATTCATCTGCGTGAGGACAGTTTTCTTGTCGGTTGCGAAAAGCTTTAGATTGATCACTTGGCTGTTTTTTTCGGTCCATTCTTGGAAAATCCGGTCTATGCCGTAAAATTTCTCAAGGGATTTACCAAAAAGCAAACCATTCTCGATCCGATCGACCACCCTGCTTCCGCTTACGGAATAAAAAGACAACTCGCTGCTGATAAATTGCTTTTGAAAGGAAGCCATGTTGATGTATAAGGATATCAGAATCATAAACGCCAGAAATACGGCCAGGTAAGTTCCCATTATTTTCTTTGTTTTACGTTCTATATGCTTGTTTCTTTCTTCTTCATTCATTGCCTTCCCCTATTTCGGTATACAAGATGTCAGCGGAGAGCAATGCTTTGAAAGGCAGCTGCAATCCGGCCTGCTCTGCCGCTGCGATATTGAAGCAGATTGACTGAGATTCGTCATAGCTCTGGACCAGTTCACCCGGCCTTTTTCCCTCCATAAGCTTCATAAACTGTTCTGCACAAAAGCTTCCAATCTCACTGAAGCTATATCTGACGATGGTCATGGTCGCACCATTCCTGACATCGTTTTTTCCTGTCTGGGAGAAAACCGGTGTGCCTAAATTATAGAGCGGTTCCAGATATTCGGATATTTTCTCAGTTGTTCGATATCCGCAATTCGTCATATAAACGGCGTCTGCTTTTCCTGCCAGCGCGCGATACCCCTCCATCATCTTCTTTTCATAAAGAGCAGGGCCATCGTTCTTCTGATCAGCATCTACCATTTCTTCAATCAGCTCAATCCCTTTATTTTTCACAAACCGTCTAAGATCGTCGTAGGCAATTTGATTCCTTCCGTTTTCACTGTCCTCATAGACGATTCCCAGCTTATGAAATTGAAACAGGTCATAAAATACATTCAGTTGGTTGTAATATCTGTTGGGTGAGATATGCGCCCAAAGGTTGTCAATTCCAGAATATTCGATACCGTTAACGATTCCCGCCTGATACGCATTAGTAACCGACAGAATCATCGCATCGGTATCTATGTTGCTTTCTTTTATGAAACTTGCGGCAGCAGTACCCATTACAAGAATCAGGTCAACTTCACCGTCATGATTCATATGCCGGATGAACTCTGTCTTTTCTTGTTCAGACATAAAAATAAGCTGATAAAACTCATCCCTGACAAATTCAACTTTGTCTATAGAATAGTCTCCCAGCCAATTCCAAATAACCGAAGCGTCATCGCTTCCTTCTCCAAAGCCCCAGCCCCCTGTCTGCTTTACAACCCCTCTTGCAGACAAGCCCTCTGCGAGGCCGCTGAGACTTCCGGCATAGTTGATATATGGATCACCTTCGAGATAGGCAACCCGAAAAGTACCGCCGTTGGCGAAGGTATGCCGGCCCTGAAAAAAAAGGACCGTAGAAATAAAAAGCAATATGAATAAAACCGTAGAAAATCCCTTAACCCTTTTCATTTTTCCCCTTTATTGGATCGTTATTTATTCGTTCCCCCCACTGATGTCTGTCAGTACCTTTTCCAAAAAGACTTCAACTACCTCCGGATCAAATTGGGTACCGGAGCTTTTTCGTATTTCAGAAGCCGCCTCCCAATCCGACATTGCTTTACGGTAAGGCCTGTTTTCCGTCATGGCGTCATAAGCATCAACAACGGATACAATTCTGGAAAGCAGTGGAATGTCATCGCTGCTAATCCCTTGCGGATATCCGTTACCGTCCCAGCGTTCGTGCAAATATAGAATAAATTCGGCAACAGCAACAAGATCGGGAGTCGACATGGCGATGCGATAACCGATCTCCGAGTGCTTTTTCATCTCAATCCATTCCTCATCCGTCAGCTTTCCCGGTTTATTTAATATCCGGTCGTCCACACCGACTTTTCCGATATCGTGGAGCGTGGCCACCAGCTCCAATTCGTCAAGTTCAAGCTGTGTAAGTCCCATACGCGTTCCGATTTTCTTCGCAAGATAAGTCAAACGTTCCGCATGTTCCTGTGTTTCGTGGCTCTTTTCGTGCATCGTGGCTTTGATTGATGAAAGAATCACACTGTGCGAGCTCTTATGCTCCAGAAGCTTGCGCTTATACATGAAATCCTCTGCAAGCTTTATCGTATCATTCAGGCTGACACGCATCGATTCCTTGGTTGCAAATCCAAGAGAAACATTTATGGCATACGCTTCATTAGACAAATTACAGTTATAGCGCTCGCACTCTTCTCTGATCTGATTTATTCTCTCGTTTGCAGCGTCCTTGTCCGTAAAGGGCATCAAAAGCAAAAACTCATCGCCCCCGGTTCTTGCTGCAATATCATCTTCCCGCGAACATTTTTGCATAATTTCCGCAGTTGCTTTAATCAGCTTGTCTCCTTCTGCATGGCCCAGTGCATCGTTGACCAGCTTCACTCCGTTAATATCGCCAATGATCACAGAAAGAGGAAGAAAATCCTTCCGATCCAATCTTTCCTTGATCATCTCAAAAAAGCGCCTGTTATAGATTCCCGTCAAATAATCATGATTATTCAGGAATTGTATCTCATCTTCTCTCCGCTTACGGTCAGTGATATCGATAACAAGCCCTTCCAGCGCGACAACATTGCCTGCCTCGTCGTACACCGCCTGTCCCTGTTCAAGAACCCATTTCAAACTTCCTGATGCGGTTATAATCTCATATTCCTCAGCAAGCTTTGATCTGTCTTTTATTACATTGTCCCATTTTTGCCTTAAATACTCATGATATTTTGGACTAATCAAATCATTATAGGCAATTTGCTTGTTATCAATCAGGCTTGAAGCAGAATAGCCGGTCAGCTCAAGACAACCCTCCGAAACAATTAGCATGGTCCAAAACTCGTCATATTTGCACCTGAATGCCAATCCGGGAAGATTGGAAAGTAATACGGAATAGCTTCGTTCGTTCTCTCGCAGCTTTTCATTGATTTCGGATAACTTGACCTTTTCACGCCGGATTGCGACATTGGAACGAATCACATATGCCATCGACAGGTAGGCAAGAAGTAGGCATAAAGATACAACAATAGCTTGGCTTGTGTTTATGACCGCTTTTCTGCACCAGGCGTTTTGTGTAAAGTCAAAACCGAAAACCGCCACAACCTTTCCGCTTGCAGGGTCCTTGACCGGCATCAGGATGCTGACCCAGGTTCCCCAACGATCGGTACCGTGAACAATTTCCGGTTCTCCGCTGTAGAAGGGCCGTTTGTCAAAGAAAGTCGCTTCGAAATATTCCTGCCCCGGAGGCGAGTAGTCACCGGAAGCTTCCGGTTCTGAATCTGCGACAAAAAAGATTTTGTCGTCATGCATTGTAAAAATATATGCAAATCGGATGTCTCCGTTAGCCGCAACGATCTGACGCAATCCTTCCCTTACCTCCGTATATTCCCTTTTTCCCAAATCACTTTCGTCTCCTGCCAGGTTACCCAGTTCCTCACCTCTGAATCCAGCTACTGCAGCCGCAGCAAAACGCATCGCTCCTTCCTTTTTATTTTCCATAGATAAAGACCAAACACTATACACACTATAAATGCAAAAAATAAACAAAAAAAGAAACGAGGTTAAAAAGATCACTTTTGCCCTTGTTGAATGTCCGATCATATTCAAAACAAAGCTCTTTACTCTCGCCATCGCATGTTTCTCCCATAATTCTTTTCTACAGTTTACCCCATGTTTTGACTCGATTCAACAAGTTTTTAATGCTTTTCTATCATCTCAGCAAATGGTAATATTTGAGATAAAGTAACGAAAAATCATCTGTAAAATAAATAGAATGGAGAAGAATATGCAGGTGCCTGCGCTCTTTTCGGTAAAGAAGATGCGCTTAGACGCCTTTTGGAGATTGAAATAGAGGCTGCGAATGAAAGCAAATGATAAGAAATCAGATGAATCCTGTAATGTCATGTGATATGATATGGTATGGTAGGATCGTTCCATAAAACGTTCCACCGGAGGTATTATGCTTATTTTTAAAAAAACATTGATCGTCATATTCGCATTTTTGTGCAATGGAATGGCGATCGGGCTATTGATCCAGTCAGGCTTTGGTCTGGATTCTATCAGTGTATTTTCAGCCGGACTTTCCAATATTTTTCACACTACGGTGGGTATGGCAAGTCTGGGCTTTTACTTTGTGGTCATACTCGCAGCTTTTTTCGTCGACCGGCATTACATCAGTGTGGCGACACTGCTATCTCTGATCATCGTGGGACCTTCCATCGATCTTTTTGCAAAGCTGTTCAGCTGCGTCGTTACGCCTGAATCCGGCATCGCCATCCGTATTGTGTTCTTTGTCATCGCGTACTTGAGTCTTGCCTTTGCAATCGCGCTTTACCTTTCCGCAAATTTCGGAATATCCGGAGCTGATCTGATCACCATCATCGCCTCCGACAAGGCGCACATTCAATTCCGCTGGTGCAAGATCGCCTTTGATATCACCCTCATCCTTATCGGCATCCTGCTTGGCGGTGCTTTTGGAGTCGGAACGATTATAACCGGCCTGATCACCGGACCAACCGTACAGTTCTTAAGAAAAAAAATTGAAAAGAGGCTAAAACTTGAAACAAATCTTTAATTTTAGAAAAGAAAAACCAGCGGCAACTACAAAACAGAAAGGCATCCTGCTAATGCTTTTATCCGCATTGCTATTTTCCGCAATGCAGGTCATCATACGGGTCACAGGCGATCAGGTTCCACTGATGGAACAGGTTTTTTTCCGTAACATCGTCAGCTTGATCATCAGCTTTGTAATCATTAAACGACATGGTCTTTCCCTGTTCGGTGAAAGAAAATATCAGCCGCTTCTTTTCATGCGCTCCGGCTTTGGATTTCTTGGTCTGATGTCTCTCTTCTATGCGGCATCCAGGGCATCCCAGGCTGATATTACCATCTTGAGCAAATTGTCTCCTTTCCTTGTGACTCTTTTTGCTTATTTATTCCTGAAGGAAAAGATCGCAAAGATTCAGATACCCGCGCTGATCATTGCTTTTTGCGGAGCATTTTTGGTAGCGAATCCTGCATTCAATTCCAATGTTTTCCCACTTTTCTTCGCCTTTTTAACCGCTATTTTTTCCAGTATCACCTATACGCTGCTGGCATACTTTAAAAATAAAGTGGATGCCGTCACGGTAATCATGCACTTTTCGACTTTCAGTTCTCTTGTTGCGCTTCCGTTTTTTATTATGAACTTTGCCATGCCTTCTCCCAGAGATTTCTTTTTGCTTCTTCTTCTCGGAGTCTTTGGAGGTTTCGGGCAGATTGCGCTTACCTACGCATATCGCATGGCGCCGGCTGCTGAAGTCAGCATCTATAACTATTCCGGCATTCTGTTCTCCATGCTGCTGGGTTTTGCAGTTCTCGGAGAGAAGGTTTCGTTGAATTCGCTATTGGGAGGGGCCCTTGTCATACTTGCTTCTCTGATCACCTACCGTTACTCCAATCATGCCGTGGAGTAAAATAACGATCCAATTCCGTCGGTATAAGATAACTGCAAATTTTCTGTCGGTTTTTTAAGCGTCAGATGCCTTTGGTTGACTGCAATAGGCAGCAGGAATATAATATGCTTGGATGAATTTTGTTTTACAGAATCATTTTTAGGAAAGGGAATTATATGATCAAGGAAGCCTTACGACCGGTTTGGGCAGAAATCAATTTGAGCAATCTCGAATATAACATAAAGGAAATTAAGAAAAAGGCAAGCGGCAAGGAGATCATCGGTGTAGTAAAAGCTGACGGTTACGGTCACGGAGCAGTGCCCATATCAAAAACACTTCTGGAAAACGGTGTCGGGACATTGGCTGTCGCAACACTGCAAGAGGCAACCACGTTAAGACAAAACGGAATCACCTGTCCCATCATCATGCTGGGACTTACTCCGGAGCTTTATGCAGAGGAGTTGATCCGATACGATATCATTCCTGTCACCGCCTCCTATGAAAACGCTGCAGCCATTTCAAAAGCAGCAGCTGCCAAGAATACGACTGTTGACGCATACATCGCCGTGGATACGGGAATGGGGCGGGTCGGGTTTCTTCCCGACGATAACGCTGTAGCTGAAATCGCAAAAATCAGCAGACTCACCAATCTGAAAATCAAAGGTCAGTTTTCCCATTTTGCAACTGCTGATGAAAAGGATAAAACATATGCACAATCACAGCTTACCCGATACGAAAGCTTCTATGAGAAGTTAAGGGAAGCACGAATCGATATCCCCCACAGGACCTTTGCCAACAGTGCAGCAGTTATGGAAATTCCATCCGCGCACTATGACTCAGTACGTCCGGGAATTATCCTGTACGGCTGCTACCCTTCTCAGGAAGTGGACAGAACACTGCTTCCTCTGAAGCCGGTGATGTCTGTCAAGGCGAATATCGTTTACCTGAAAAAGGTTCCTGCAGGCTTCTCCGTCAGCTATGGAAGAAAATTCACTACCGATAGAGAAAGCTTGATCGCTACGCTTGCACTGGGTTATGCAGACGGTTATCCCAGATTTTTATCCGGCAAGGGCCGGGTTATTGTGGGCGGCGTCTACGCTCCTGTCGTAGGAAATATCTGTATGGATCAATGCATGGTCGACGTTACCGACGTACCCGGTGTAAACCTCGGCGACGAAGTTGTGATCATGGGCAGTCAAGGCAGCCTGACAATCCTGGCGGATGAGATCGGCGAAAAAACCGGCACAATCAACTATGAAGTCGTCTGCGCTTTTGGCCAAAGGCTCCCAAAGATTTATGTAAGATAAAATTATGGCCGGCGGGTGATTCCCTCCGGCCGTTTTTTCTGATTTATTTGTGAAAGACCCTCAATTCTTCAAAGGTACCCCCTTGTTTCAGTAGATCTGGCTTTTGATAGTTCGATTTTATTATATAATAATAGAAAATCAAAACAATTATTTAATTTACATAATTTGTGATAAAGTTACGGATTATTTTTTTAAAATGCATATAATTAAAATATAAATTAAATTCTATATATATTGTAAATTAAACTTAGAATAAGGAGATGGAACAAATGAGTGCATTAACAATCACCAAGGAAAACTTCGAAATGGAAGTATTAAAATCTGATAAGCCGGTATTGCTGGATTTCTGGGCGTCATGGTGTGGTCCGTGCAAAATGGTTTCCCCTGTCATCGATGAGATCGCAGGAGAAGTAACGCATGCCAAGGTGTGCAAAGTAAACGTAGATGAGCAGCCTGAACTTGCGGCAAAGTTCAAAGTTATGAGCATCCCGACACTCGCTGTGATGAAAGATGGAGAACTAGTCAACACTACAGTGGGTGCAAAGCAAAAAGATGCGATCCTGTCCATGCTGAATGTATAAAAAAGTGGTTTCGCCAATTACGCTAGTTTCCTATTAAATAAAAAATCAAGTTTTCCCCATTAAATCGCACCTCCACTCAGGACTTGGTCCTACGCTGGAGGTGCCTTTCTTTATTCAGAACATTAAGGCTCGCAACCAAAAATTGAATTTTATACAGAACAATAGAGGCTGCATTCAAAAGACCTTTTTATAATTGATCTTCTGCATACAGCCTCTTCATTCGTTATAAGTCAGCAGATGACGTTGGGTTCTCAGACAGATGAGCCAATCAAAAGTCCCATCACCGCGCCGTAAAGCGTTGAGGTGTATGGGCTTGATGTAATGGGACAGCTTCCTGTCGAGCAGCCAACCAGCTTATAATATCCAAATCCCAGCAAGCCGCCGATCACAACTCCAAGAACAATTCTTACAAACATAACCCCTCACCCCTTTATTCCAGCACCAAGGCTCTCATAGGGCAGAACCGGATGCATTTTCCACATTTGATACATTTTTCTTCGTCAATCGTCGGTGCATCATATCCCTTTTGTACCAAAGCTCCGACCGGACAGACCCTTACAGACGGACAAGGGTGATTTTGGGGACATCTGCTTTTTTTGACTGCCAGAGTCATATCCTTTTTTTCTTTCTTTATCGTCCCAGTATTCTCTCTTTTAAACTGGCCAAACAAGCTCATAATATTTCAACCTCTTTTCTACTTCCATATCTGATTCAATTATGAATTTTTCTTAATTATATAGAAAAGAAATTTGGTTTTCTGTGACCATATCACAATAACAGTACAAAAGGTTTATATCTCACGCATCAAATTGAATGCTTCCATCAGATTCAAGGTGCCATACCCCCACTGCTGGTTAGGATAGTCCGTTGTTTCATTTCTGTCACAGCCCCGGATCAGGTAAGCCCTGATCTGATAAGTGCTCATGGAGACCTCATTACCTCTGACGATTCCCCACTGCAGCATCAATGCGCCCGCTCCGGCCGTCAGCGCACAGGAAACGCTGGTGCCGGTCATCGTACCGTACCCAGTAGGGAAGTACCCTCCAACATCAACTCCGGGAGCGACGAAATCAGGCTTCAGAACCCCCGTTCTGCTCGGCCCCCAGGAAGTATTCAGATATAGACTGTCGGTTCTGGTATTGTAAGCACCGCAGCATATAATGCCAACAGCGGTGGCTGGCACAACAACGGTAACATAGGGCGAAGGTGACAGAAAGCCTACCGTAGGTGATACGAATCCCGTCAAAGGGAGCCATGCATTATAGCTTCCATCCAGCACAATATCTCCGTGTACCACAATGGTCCAGATTCCGGGAGTAGCATTGAACAGCTTCACCAATGTCAGTTGACTTCCACTTCCCTCTAATGGAAAATAATACTCGATTGTTACGCTGGCCTTTTCCAGCACCAGTCTTGCAGAGAAAGTCGTGCCGGTTTTCGCAGGCACCCTTCCCACCACTTCACCAGTAGGTGATCTGACCGATACAGAAAACCGATCAGAAGCGTTATTCCAAAGAGAAATCAAGATGTCCCCTGCATTATCTCCTACTCTGAGATCTATATTTTGTTCTTCGTTTTTCAGAGTAAGCATGCCCTGCGTGTGGTGCCTGGTTTGACTCTCGTTCCCCGCGGCAGCACTGACACAGACCCCCCTAAGGTTCGAGATATCGCCCAGATACTCCTCGAAGATACTGAAGCCGTCATGGCTGCCGAAGTTACTTCCCACAGCAATGCAGATCGATACCGGGCGTTTCAGCTCCTGTGCCTTTTTACGTATATACTCGATGCCAATCATCACGTCGCTGTACTCATAGGCATTTTCCTGATCCGGAGGAACCAAAAATCGCTCCCGGTAATATGGTCTTGCCGTTCTCAGTTTCACAACGATCAGGTCCGCATCTGGGGCAGCTCCGATAAATCCATTCTCTGTTTCCCTTCCTGCGGCAATCGACGCAAGAAACGTCCCGTGTCCGACGGTATCCCGCTGCGGAACGATGTCATAGGGATTCTCAGATTTAAGTGCCTCATTGATCTGCTCGTTGGTATACTCTGTACCCATCAAAAATCCATCGGGAGGGATAGCGCTGACTGCAGTTTGATCGTAAAGATAGCGAATTTTGCTGGTTCCGTCTTCAGAAATAAACGTATCTAGCGTATAGTCTATTCCTGTATCGACAAAGCCGAGCAGTACACCCTGTCCTTTCAGATCCAGATACGGCTGCCGCTGAACTTGATAGATTCCCGCTGCTTCAAGGCTCTCTAAATCCAGAAGGCCACAAACCAGTGCGGAGGCATTGACATAGCTTGATCCTAAAAATTCCTTCAGTATTTCATTGTTTTCACGGTTTGTATATGCGATGATATACCTGTCCATAATCGTCTGCGTTGCTTCAATCATTGGATTATTTTTAACAAATGCCTCTGTATACTCATTTCTTCTTACAAGAAAATCCAGAGTATCCGGAAGGTCCACAAATCGAACTGAATCATTTCCATTCATAAATCAATTCCTCTATCATCTTCTATAGCTGCCGCATGAGATAAAACGTCTGCAGCAAATTTAAAGTACCATAGCCCCATTGCGGATTCGGGTAAGTGATATTCTCATTTCTACCGCAGCCCCTTATGAGATACGCTCTGGCCTGAAAGGTGCTCATGGCCACATCGTTTTTATCAACAATTCCCCACTGCAGCAGCAAAGCGCAGGCTCCTGCGGTAATGGCGTTTGCAACACTTGTTCCGCTCATATTTCCGGGTCCGGTTGGAAATATACCACCCACATCAACGCCCGGAGCAACAAGATCCATTGCAAGCAGAGGCAATCTTGACGGACCCCAGGAGGACCTGATATAAAGACTGTTGGTGACGCTGTTATACGCTCCACAGGTAATGATCCCGAAAGCGGTTGCCGGTACGACCACCGTGGTATAGGGGGAGGGAGTTAAAAATTCCACTGTAGGTGATACAAATCCTGTAATGGGAAGCCACGCATGATAAGTCCCGTTCAATACGATATCTCCGCGAACGATAATCGTCCAAATTCCAGGAGTAGCGTTATACAGCTTGACAATTGAAAGCTGGCTCCCGCTGCCCTCCACTGGAAAGTAATATGAGATTGACACTCCCGCCTGTTCTAATACAAGCCTGGTAGATAAATTTGCTCCCGATTCAGCAGGCAGGGGCCCGATCAGTTCACCGGTGGGTGAGCGCACGGATAAAGAAATTCGATCCGAAACTGAACTCCAGATAGAAATATATATGTTACCTGCGTTCTCTCCTGCCCGAATATCAATATTTTGTTCTTCACCAGTCGTCTTAAGAGTATTCTCCATATGATGGCCTGCCTGATTCTCATTTCCTGCGGCAATGGTAACACACACTCCCCGAAGACCGGCCACTTCGCTGATATACTGTTCAAACAGGCTGAACCCGTCATGACCTCCCAGATTGGTTCCCACGCCGATGCAGATCACCACCGGACGGTTCAGTTCCCGCGCTTTTGTAAGGATATATTCAATTCCTGCCATGATGGCGCTGGATTCATAAACATTCTCCTGTTCCGGCGGGACAAGATATAGCTCACGGAAGTAAGGTCTCGCATTTTTTAATTTCACAACGATTAAATCCGCATTGGGAGCCGCTCCCATAAACCCGTCGCTGGTTTCCCTGCCTGCGGCGATGGATGCAAGGAAAGTTCCATGTCCTACTGTATCCTTTTGCGGAACGATTTCGTAAGGATTCTCAGATTTCAACGCCTCGTTGATCTGTGCGTTTGTATATTCCGTACCGATAAAAAACCCTTCCGGTGTATTCCCTCTTGACGTCTGGTCGTAGAGATACTGGATCTTGCTGGTTCCATCTTCATAAATAAAAACGTCTTGCGTGTAATCAATACCGGTATCGACAAAACCTACAAGAACACCTCTGCCGTTCAGATCAAGGTAAGGATTCTGCTGCACTTGAATAATTCCCGATTCTTCCAGACTTCTGAAATCCATAAGTCCGGTCACATAAGGAATCGTACTAATATAGCTTCCACCAAGGTTTTCAATAATTAAGTTGATGTTCTGCCGGTTGGTATACCCGATCACGTATCTGCCTAAAAGCGTCTGTGTAAATAGAATATCCGGATTATCCTTCAGCAGTCCTATCAAAACTTCACTTTGGATTGAAATAAAATCGATGGTTTCGGGATTGTCGATAAATTCAACCATCTCAGGGTCCAAGGTCATGCTCATATTGTAATCCCTCCCCGCTTATACTCTTCAAGGAAGTCCATGGTGGCGTTCAGGCAAAGCTCACCGTATCCCCATATTGGATTCGGATATACCATGGAAAATTTTCTTCTTGCACCTTTCTGCAGGAATGCCTTCACACGCTGTCCGTATAAATACGGATCATTTCCATCTACGATTCCCCATTCCATCATCAATGCAGCTGAGCCCGTCACAAAGGGTGCGGCAATACTGGTTCCCGTAAAAGAATCGTATCCACCGCCGGCTCTTGCCGTTGTTATTCCAACGGCCGGCGCCACGATGTCCGGTTTTACATAGACATTGTTTCTCGTATACCCCCGCCCCGAAAAGTCAGCACTGGTGTTGATCGTAGCATTGTAGCCTCCGACCGAAATAACGTCCAACGCAGTGGAAGGGAGGGTCAGGGTGGTATCGAGACTCGGATTCATAAAAGCAGTGTCTTCCGAGATATCTTCAATCGTCGGCAGCCAGATATCAAACCGGCCGTCAACCACCTGATTTCCCGTCACAACAAGTCTCCATATCCCCTGGGGGATGTTCTCCTCGAGGGCTTGAAATCGAAAGTAAACTTCATGGGACGGA
Source organism: Anaerovoracaceae bacterium (assembly GCA_963676445.1). Classification (GTDB taxonomy): domain Bacteria; phylum Bacillota; class Clostridia; order Peptostreptococcales; family Anaerovoracaceae; genus Anoxybacterium. The sequence continues at coordinate 2,866,970 of OY781100.1, read as the reverse complement.
TTGTAATTGGTGGGCTGCCTGATAAATACGGTTATCTCAACGTTATCCAGAGTAAAACTGGTAAGGCTTTGCGTCGGCAAAATTACCGGAGAAGCTCTGCCGCTTGGAGCAATCAGCGTGAAGGTAAAGGTATCAACAAAATTATTCCATAAGGTCATATAAAGGCTCTCTGTATCTCCTCCGATGGCGATTTCTACATTGAGGGATTCTCTTTGCTTGATCTGAGCGGAAAAATGGTGGCCAGCGGCACCTTCATTTCCTGTGGCAACCGACATGACTGTTTTCCACTGCTGGGTCATGGTGTTGATAAACGTTTCAAAAAGTGAGGTCCCATCGTGAGATCCGTTGTTTGTTCCGTAGCTAAGATTAATAGATACCGGCATATTCAGCTCTTCCGCCTTGTCAATGATATATTTAATGGCACGCATCACCTCGGTACTTCTAGTAAAATTTTCATTTTCAGCATGACCCAGCTTTACAACGATAATGGCTGACTCCGGCGCAACACCCCTCTGTTCACCTCGGCTGGCCCTCCCGTTGCCCGCAGCAACGCCTGCCACCGCGGTTCCATGACCCGCCACATCGATACTGGGTACAATTGCAAAAGGTTGATTGCTGTTTAACGCTTCATTGATTGCATCATTATCGTATTCTGCTCCATTTCTGAATCCTTCGGGAGGCGTTCCCCCCTGTATGGTCTGATCCCAGAGAAAGAGGATTCTGCTCTGCTCCTCATCGGTTATAAAGTCAGGATGGGTATAGTCGATTCCGGAATCGATGATGCCGACGATGACGCCTTCGCCCCTCAGACCCAGTCCGTTCTCACTCTGTACCGTAGTAATGCAGGAATTGCGTAGACTTTCGTGCAAAAGAAATGTTAGGTTTTTGGGTAATTCCACATATTCTACTTCATCAAAGCTGAAAAATTCGGGCAGTTTACTGACGTCCATCGTTGCAATTGCATAATTAGAGGTCAATATTTCAATATCGGCTCCAACCTGTTTCCCAACCGCTTCAATGTCCCCGTGATATTTTACGATCACTTCAATTAATCCGGTTTGCGCGATACCCAAACCGGATTCATCAAAAATGATCGGACTTCCATTCGGCATATTTCTCCACCTCTCTAACAAAAGCTGTCGATCAAGTCAACAGGAAGTTGAATATATCTCCAGTCATTTCCATCCCACGCATGGCAGAACAAAATACCGTCCCTGATGTCTACCGGATAAATCCAAAATGAATTTCCAAATTTTGTCCAGGCGTAAATAAAGTGTTTCATACATTGTGAAATATATTCCGGACCGGTATTTTTCAGGCAACCGCAGTATTGCGGAACACTGCCCGGCGGAGGATGAGACGGACTATGGGAAAACCGGCTATCTGATCCTAATGATCTCATCTGAATAACTCCTTAAAGGTAAGTCTTTTATTCATTATATGAAGCTATACTATTAAAATAACTATCAAGTAAGAGAATCAAGACCGGAATTTGTCATATGAGAATATAAAAGAAAATATAAATAAGTAAGATCATTGAACGAAAAGGAGTGTTTCCATGCCGAATCGATATTTTTTCAAAAACCAGGTGGATACAGGCCGCCTGCAGGTCAACGTATCGGTCTTGGATGTTGCAAGACCTGCCGATTCCGCGGTGGTTCGCATTACGCCGCGAGACGGAGAGAGCGTTGTCGAGGAAATGAAGACAGATCCATCAGGAAAGACGCCGGTGACAGACCTGCCTGCGCCCCCTCTTGAATTCTCGCAAATCCCTGGATCTCCTATGCCATACTCAGAATACGATGTATACGTTTCGATGAACGGTTACAAAACAGTAAGGGTTGAAGGAACTCAAATTCTTCCCAATTCAACAGCGCTGCAGGACATCCGTCTCGAACCGGTTGAAGCGCCACCTGCGGGGCCTGAAAACATCCCCATTGAGCCCCATACGCTTTACGGTGTCTTTCCTCCAAAAATTCCTGAAAGCGAGGTAAAACCGCTGCCGGATTCTTCTGGCTTTGTCGTACTGCCCCAGCCCGTTGTTCCAGAATTTATCATCGTCCACGAGGGCGTTCCCAACGATGCATCCGCCCGAAATGTATGGGTTACCTTTCAGGATTACATCAAGAATGTTGCAAGCTGTGAAATTTACTCCACCTGGCCCCGGGAATCACTGAAGGCAAATATCCTTGCCATCCTGTCCTTTACAATGAACCGCGTCTACACGGAATGGTACCGAAGCAAAGGGTTCGATTTTACGATCACCAATTCCACGGCCTTCGACCAGGCATTCGTCCACGGCAGAAATTTCTACGAGGATATCTCGACGATTGTGGATGATCTTTTTACTACTTATATCACCAGGCCTGGCATTCGCCAGCCGCTGTTAACGCAGTACTGTGACGGAACCAGGGTTCAGTGTCCCAACTGGATGACTCAGTGGGGATCAAAAAACCTTGCGGAGCAAGGCTATGACGCCATATCAATTCTCAGATATTATTACGGGCAGGAAATCTACCTGATGGAGGCAGAAAAGGTTTCCGGCGTACCAATCTCCTATCCCGGTGTAGAATTGCAGGTAGGTTCAACCGGCCCGGCAGTAAGGACAATTCAGGAGCAGCTGAATGCGATCTCAAACAATTATCCCGCCATTAATAAAGTACGGGTAGACGGCGTGTATGGGGAGCAAACTCGCGTTGCTGTCGAGACATTCCAGCGCATCTTCAATATGCCTGCGACAGGAATCGTCAATTTTGCAACTTGGTATAAGATTTCCGCAATCTACGTTGCTGTAACGAGAATGGCCGAACTATAGAAAGTGAAACAACTAAATACGGAGCAGGAAAAATGCCGAAAGGACAACTACGGGTATAGAGATTTCCAACGGAGCCAGATTCATGGCCATCGCCACTGATAATGCTCCGAACCCGACATGGGACAACCCGTCTCCGGTCATCGAGTAGCGCTTCAGCACCAGACTGACGCCCAGCAAAGCGCAACGAGGATTTATTTTGAAAGATTCAGCAGTTTCGGTGAAAGACTCATGACTGCGGTTGAGATCGACTGTTGGAAGGATTTTGTAACGCTCTCCGATGAAATTGAGCGGGATGCTCAGCAGCGGCCAAACACGGTTACGGCCCAGTTTGTTTGACTGCCTGAGCATCGCGAAATGAGGCGTAGAGGGCGCCAAAATCCTTCCCTGGCGATAAAACCGCAGTCAGAGTCTTCACCAGTTGCTGAATCGTTAAGGAATAAAAATTGCTTTCCGCGTTTCATACCTGCCTTATTTTTATCCATTATCCACAACTTCTACACAAAATCTACACAATCCTGTCTTAGAATATAATCAAGGACAGAGGTACTCTCTCGAGCACTTTCCTTCTTTTAATAGATACACACTTTAATAAAAGCCCTCTGGCCAGTCACCGGAGGGCTTTTATTTGACTTTTACACCGCTTGATATACAATGTTAGTATCTGTATAAATCGGGGTTACGTCGTATTTCTAAATAATAAATGACAGGGGGAACAAATAATATGTTAAGTCCAGCTTTAACGGGAGTTATTTTTTATGCTGTTATGGTCTGTATTGTTATGATTTTCTTATACTCTCATGCTGAAATCTTCACTGAATTAATCAATGGAGATACCTATCTGATTAAAAAATGTTCCGAGACGGAAGATCCCAAGCTTGAACTTGCAAGAATTATTAATGAAATAAATGAAAGGGTTTTATAGAAAGCTTCTTTTAACCTCGTCGACGGTAAACGGCCCGCCATGTCCTGTATAAATGATTTTCGGCGAGAGATCAATTATTTTCTTGACATTCGCCTTTACAAAATTCAAATCATCTGCAAACATCGGATAACCTGGTTTTCCTTTGCCGAAAAACCCACCCATGATAAGGTCTCCCACAATAAGGCTGCCGTCATCCAGCAAAACGGAAATCGACCCGTGAGTATGACCCGGCGTCTCTATGATTCTTCCCTCAATGCCATAATCATAGAGGGGTGTATCACCGCTTATCACAATTTCCGGTTCGTAGGGCTGAAAGCCCTTGATCTTGCTGTTGCCGCCGACAAAGCAGCCAAACAGTCTGCCGGTCATGTTCGTGGGATTCAATCCCAAGGTTTTCCCGGTTCGTATCACGTCTGCATCCTTTTTATGAATGATTGTCTTCGCACCTGTCTCTTTTCTCAGTGCAGCGCAGGCCCCTAAGTGATCGTCATGCCCGTGAGTAACAAGGATATATCTCAGCCGCTCTTTGCCGATCCCAAGATCCGACATAGCCTTCAGCGTTCTTGTTTCCGCTCCCGGCATACCACAGTCTATGATCGCATAATTTTTGTCACTGCTCTTTAACAGGTATGCATTCACGATGCCATAATTTACACGAATCAGTGTGTTGGAGCTCAGATGCGCCATCGTTAACCCCTCCGGTTTTCTTCCACCCAGGCTTTAATTTTATGAAAGGCTTCTTCACTGAGGACGTGTTCAATGCGGCATGCGTCCGCAACAGCCGTTTCCTCGCTCACCTTCAGTGCTTCAACCAAGTATTCCGTCAGCAATCTGTGCCGTTCATAGATCTGATTCGCTTTTTGATACCCGGATTCAGTCAGGTGAATGCTTCCATTTTCCTCCATAATAATAAATCCTGCTTTTTTTAATATCCCCATGGCCCTGCTGATGCTTGCCTTGGTATAATCCAGTTCCGTCGCAATGTCGATTGACCTGACAGAACCATTTTTATTCTGCAGTATTAAGATTGTTTCTAAATAATTCTCGCCGGATTCTTGAATTCTCATGGCATCCTCCCAGATCTGTCATAGTATTAAAATTATTCTAACATAGTTTTGAAATTATTTCAAATTCCTATTGACAAAAACAAGTTAGCAATAGTAAACTGTAATTGGGTGTTAGCGTTGGCTAACTAAATAATTTATCTATAAGTTAGCTTTAGCTTACTAAGGAGGTTGGAAAAATGCCATTATCAATGATGAAATCCGGAGAAAAAAATACGATTAAGCGAATTAACGGCAAGGATGATACGAAGCGGTTTTTGGAAGGCCTCGGCTTTGTTGTAGGCAGTACGGTTGCCGTCGTATCCGAAATGGGAGGAAATATGATTCTCAATATCAGGGAAACGCGGGTAGCTTTGGATAAATCGATGGCGACGCGTATCATTGTATAATCACACTAATGCTGCGCCTGCCTGAATCAATATGAATCTATGATATGGAGGAGATAGAATGAAAACATTGAAAAGCACTCCCCTTGGAGAAACGGTTACCGTTTTGAAGCTTGACGGGGAGGGGGCCGTAAAACGAAGAATCATGGACATGGGAATTACCAGAGGTGTTCGGATTTTTGTCAAGAAGGTGGCTCCGTTGGGAGACCCCATAGAGATCACAGTAAGAGGCTATGAATTGTCTCTTCGCAAGGATGATGCGGAAAAGATCATCGTAGAATAAAGAGAGAGAGGAACGATTATGGGAATGAAAATTGCACTTGCCGGTAATCCAAACAGCGGTAAAACGACGATGTTCAACGAGCTTACCGGCAGCTCACAATATGTCGGTAACTGGCCAGGTGTTACCGTTGAAAAAAAGGAAGGAAAACTCCGAGGTCACAAGGATATTACGGTTGTTGACCTTCCCGGGATTTACTCCCTTTCACCATATACGCTGGAAGAGGTCGTCACAAGGGATTTTCTCATCAAGGAAAAGCCCGACGTGATTATAAATATCGTTGACTGTTCCAATTTGGAGAGAAACCTTTACCTTACCTTTCAGCTCTCCCAGGTAGGAATCCCCATGGTAATCGCCTTTAACATGAGCGATATCATAGAGAAGAGAGGAGATAAGCTTGAGCTTGCAAAACTGTCCGCAGAACTCGGTTGTAAAATCATACCGACTTCCGCTGTGAAGGGCGCAGGGATGAAGGAATTGGTCGCTGCGGCAATTGATTCCGGCAGCAAAAACCTTTCCAAGTCGCCGGACCCACTGTTTTTGCAGGAAGCTTATGGTCAGCTTGACGAAGAGCAGGAGGAACTGGCCATCAGCAACAGGTATGACAAGATACAGGGCATCATAACACGCTGTGTAAAAAGGAAAAATTCAGAAGCAGCGGATACTGGTTCTGATAAAATCGACCGTGTCGTAACAAACAGATGGCTTGCTCTACCCATCTTCTTCGCAATCCTTTGGTTTATTTATTATGTTTCCATTGTCACCATAGGAGATATGACCATCGGCTGGGTTGAAGGCCTGTTCGGCTGGATTCAGGGCGGTGCGGAAAATCTTCTGATACAGGCGGGTGCTTCCGACTGGTCCATGGATCTCATCCTGAACGGTATTATCGGCAGCATCGGCGCAATCTTTATTTACGTACCTCAGCTTATGATTTTATTTTTCTTCTTGTCATTGCTGGAGGACAGCGGATACATGGCTCGCGTCGCCTTTATCATGGACCGCATATTCCGCAAGTTTGGTCTTTCCGGAAAATCCTTCATTCCGATGCTCATCGGAACCGGATGCTCCATTCCGGGAGTCATGGCCAGCAGAACCATTGAAAACGAGCGTGACAGAAAAATGACCATCATACTGACGCCGTTTATTCCATGCGGTGCGAAGCTTCCGGTATTTGCCATGTTTATTGCAATGATGTTCAGGGAACAAACATGGATAGGTCCATCCATTTATCTTATAGCAATTATCGCCGTTATTTTATCTGGCATTGTGCTTAAGAGAACGAAATTGTTTGCTGGTCAGCCCGCACCCTTTGTCATGGAGCTGCCCACATATAAGCTGCCCCGTTTAAAGGGCGTTACCCTCCACATGTGGGAAAAGGCAAAGTCTTTTGTAAAGAAAGCCGGTACCATTATTTTCGCAGCTTGCACCATTCTGTGGATACTCCAAAATTTCAGCTTCTCTGGCTATGTAGGGGCGGACGCTATTGAAAGCAGCATTCTTGCCCAATTTGGAAATTTAGTAAAGGTGGTATTTGTACCGCTAGGATTCGGAGACAGCTGGGCTGAACCGGTTGCCGCCATTACAGGACTTGTCGCGAAAGAAGTCGTGGTCGCCACCTTCGCATCCGTAGGCAGCACCGTACCCATTATCTTCAGTCAAGTTACCGCTTTCGCATTTATGATGTTCATCCTCTTTTCGGCACCGTGCTTCGCTGCGATTGGTGCCATGAGAAGAGAATTCGGAAGTTGGAAATGGACCATGATCGCCGTTGGTTATCAGACTGGTTTCGCATATATCGTCGCATTGCTTGTCAACGTCATCGGCAACCTGGTCTTAAAGGGAACCGGTGCTGTTGAAAAAACGGCTCTTGACATCGGAATTATGGAAGAAGCTTCTGAGGGTGCTGTCGTAAATGGTGATATCGTAATGATCCTATTCGGCGCATTACTGGTAATCGGTTTGGTTATCGCAATTATCAGCAGGACGAGATCTTCAAAGGATTATCAGCAGCTGGCAGAACAGAAAAACTAGCTGATTCACCATCGAAGCTGATCAGGGGAAATACAAACCTGCGCAATGGCTTGTCAGAAAGGGGAATCAATATGATAGATTATATAATAGGAGGATTGGTCTTACTGGCAGTCGTACTGTCCATTATGAAGATCAGGAAGAATCGAAAAAGCGGTGGCTGCTGCGGTGGCTGCTCCGGGTGTTCCTCCGAAGGAAGCTGCAACGCTTATCAGGAATTTGAGGCCAAGGCAAAAGAAAAGCTTCAGGATAAAAAATAAAAGTCTACTCCGCTCATATACTAGCTCGCCCAATTTGTAGAACAAATTGGGCGAGCTTATGTAATGAAATCGCAAATTTTAGTTTGCAGAGTTCTACTGTCAACAAACGTTGAATATTATTTCATTGATTCATTTGTACTTGTCAAGGTTATCAGATCAGCTGACTGCGCCGAAATAGCGTCGATCAAGTCTTGCACCGGCAGTTCCATTTGCAGGCCTACCTTCCCTGCGCTGACAACGATTTTTTCAAAAGAAAGGGCGTTATCATCAATGACCGTACGAAACAGTTTCTTCATTCCAACCGGGGAACAGCCACCCTTGATATAACCGGTCACCTTCGTGATGTCTCTGGCCGGAATCATTTCCACCTTCTTTTCCCCAAAGTGCTTTGCCGCCTTCTTCAAGTCCAATTCGCATGCTACCGGAATCACATAGACGTAATATTCACTGCTAGCGCCCTGTGTTACCAGCGTTTTGAAAACTCTATCAGGATCAAACCCCGTTGCTTTTGCTACAGATACGCCATCCAGAAATCCTTCCGGCGCATCATATTCGTACAGTGTATAATCAACTTTCTTTAAATCTAATAATCGAACTGCATTTGTTTTATGGTTTGTCTTACTTGCCATATCATTCTTCCTTTACTGTGTTTTGATTCTTACACCTTCGCTGATATCGTCTCCGGGAGAAATGATCACCATGTCTCCTTCTTCAAGCCCGAAAAGCACCTCATAATAGTCCTCTCCTTCCAGGCCTGTTTTGATTTGACGCAGAACAGCCTTGCCGCCTTCAGAAACATAAACGCAATCCTCGCCGGATTTTTCGAAAACAGCCAACTCCGGTACTCGAAGAACATTTTCTCTTTTTTCTACAATGATTTCAACTTCCATATTGCTGCCGAGCCTTGCCTGTACTTCACTGCCAAAATTAATTTCAACCGTTACTCTTTTCTGATTCACACCAAGATCGGAGAGTTTCTCCTCGGCTTTGAGATGAATTTTTTTCACGCTGCCATTCTCATCTTCAAAAGCCGCATCGTTGTTATAAATCCGCACCTGATCTCCAGTATTGATCAGGTCCGCGTCTTCGGCGATAAAATCAACCTTAACATAAATATCATTCAGATCGGATATTTCAAACAGCGGCGTTCCCGCCGTAACGGATTCGCCTTCCTTTACGTACACACCCGTAACCACTCCCCCGATGGGAGCCTTTACGCCAGCTGCTCCGGTGGATTCCGCATAGCTTTCTATAGAATACTTCAGCGCTGCAATCTGAGACGCAAGCTGTTTTGCTGCCGTATTGGAAGTATTGTAGTCGTCATAACTCAGCGCACCCTGCTCATAGAGCGCCTTGTTCGCACTTGCGGTTTCCCGCGCTTGCTTGTATTGAGCTTGGAGCCCGGACAGCTCTGCCTGTTGGCTTTTGATTTCAAGGGTTGCACTTGTTCCATCGCCAACCATGAGCGTATCCCCTTCATTGACCGCAGTGCCTTCTTCCACCATCAACCCCTGTACTTCTCCGGTGTTTTTCGCTGCAACGGTAACTGCGCTTTTCGATTCCACCGTACCCGCTTCCTTCAGCACTTTTTTTACTTCGCCCTGATCCGCTGCTGCGGTATCTGCAGCGATTCCGCCGTTCAGGTAAGCGGCAGCTGCCGCTGCCGTAAGCAGAACTGCAAGCAAGATCCATATCCATATTTTTTTCTTCTTCAAATGCTTCATGACCTTTTCCTTTTCCTTTCCATCACGATTCCCGATTCTTTAACGCCTGAAGAAAATCAAGCTTTTGTATCTTCCTGTAGGTCGCAAGCTGCGCCAGTAATACAAATGCCACTGTATACAATCCCGCCATAGCCATGGAGTTAAAGTCAGAAGTCATATCAATGCTGTAAAGATCATTGCTGAATGCAGCAGAGCTGTATTCCGACATCAAATTTCCAACGGGAACCCCAAGCAGAACACCTAAGATCATAATAATGTTATTTTCTCTCAGGATCATAAAAAAGATTTCTCTTTTACCAAAACCCAACACTCTTAAAGATGACAGCTCCATCTCTCTTTCTCCCAAGCTGACAACCGTGGCATTGTACACGATACAAAAGCCAAGAATTCCGGAAAAGAGTACCATGGACCCGATGGAGAGCACCATCATGGTCATATATTTATCATAGACGGCGCGTACGTCTGCAATTGACATAACGGTAGCGATATTTGATGCACGCAGCAGTTTTTTATTTACTTCTGGATCTTTGGAATCCACATAGACTCCGTTGATCACGTTTTTTTCCAGCAGCCCTTCTCCCATGGCGCCGATGTCCATATAGGCATTCATCCCCAAGGTCTGCTGAATCACTCCTTTCACCTGAATATACACATCATCCCGGTTCGGGATGTAACTGTTTACCTTGACCAGATCTCCTTTACCTGCGTCCAGTGCACTGGAAAGGTTTTGAGAGATCAGCATTCCCCGCTTCGGAAGGTCCGTCTTAAAGCCGTTTGCATCGTGAAATGTGTAGAATTTGGTGTCCGCATGCAGCCCGATAATGCTGACGGCTTGCTTTTTATTTCCGTTTGCAAGCTCAAACGGATATTCCAACTTGCCTTCCACATATTCCGTATCGATCAGATGTGTGAGATCCATTACTGCACTTTTCTGAACCGGACGAAAAAAGCTGATATTATAATCCATTTTTTGAAATTCACTGAAATGCTCATTCATCATCTGGTCGATAACCCCCGGCATACTGGTGGTAAAAAGCATCATTGCATAGGTAACCGTTACGCCAACCAGAACAAAGACGGTCCTTTTTTTATTCCGAAAGATGTTTTTGCTGATCAATTTATTACTGAAAGCCATGCGTTTCCAAAGGAAAGGCAGTTTTTCAAGAAGAATTCTCTTTCCCGTTTTCGGTGCTTCCGCTCTCATTGCGTCAGCCGGAGCGATCTTCAGTACGCCCCTTGCTCCAGCAAGCCCAGACAGGGTGCAGAAGGCTGCCGCAAGAGCCATTGCATATACGAGATACAAATAGTAAAATTCGATGTGCAGTAACGGGATATGAAAATAGCCCAGGTAAAGCCTGGTCATCCCGCCGGCCATCAGCATACCCAGCAGAGATCCGGCTAATCCTCCGGTAACTCCTGCAATCAGCGCATATTTTACATAGTGGAGAAGCACTTGCCCGTTTCTATAGCCCATCGCTTTCAGCACACCGATTTTTATGCGGTCTCTCTTCACTAGCCGAGCCAGCATCATCATCAGGATCAAGCCTGCAACCAGCAAAAATAGGATCGGAATGGAGTTCGCCATGGAATTCAGCTGCGTTAATTCCTGCTGGATGACCGCATTGCTCAGCTGATCTTTCTGCTTTACAGTCTGCTTTACTCCATAGAGGTCCAGTGCATTTTCCACATCATCGATCAGTGCGTCTTCATCAGCGCGATCCGCGTAGCTGACAAGAATCTCGTTGAAGCTCCCCGGTATGCCTGCAGCCTCCTGCCCAAACTGCTCCGTTACATAGCATACGCCAAAATGCTCCTCATCCGACATAATCGACTGTGTGTTTTCCATCAGATAGATATATTCAGGATTTGCCACGATACCCGCGACCTCAAGGGTGCGCTGCACTCCGGCGACCTGAATTTTGATTTGATCTCCGACATCTATTTTTCTAGCATTGGCAAACTGCTCGATAATCAATACTTCCTTACTATTGCCCGAAAGCATTTTTCCCTTCAGCAGCGTCGATTTGCTTAACTCGTCGGCAGTCCCGGTAGTGGTAATAAGCCGAAGGCTCACTCTTTCATCGTCGTTCTCCGTAACCATCGGTACATCCAGCGTAACCCGGCCCATTGCATGTGAGACCCCGTCAATTCGCTCAAGCCGCTCCACTTCCTGCCCCGGAACCGGGGCAGTCTGAAGGAACAGGTCGGCAAAACGATTTTGTTCATAATAGGTCTCCACCGTACGATCCATGTTGACTGAAGTCATATTCAAGGCCGAAAAGATCGCGATGCCCATGATAATAATTGTAAGAACCGCTGCAAATTGACCTTTGGAGTTGCCGATCATCCGCAGCAGCATGACGTCGATCTTATGCAGACCCGCCTTTTTGGGCTTTCTTACCATTTGATTTCCTCAACCGCCATCGGGTTTTTATTGTTATAGTCCTCTATGATCTTCCCGCTTCTCATTTTAATCACACGGTCGGCCATATAGGCAATATCTGAGTTATGAGTGATGACAATTACTGTCTTCCCCATTTCTTTGTTTACTTTTCGGAGCAAACTCAATATTGTAATTCCGGTGTTAAAATCCAGTGCTCCCGTAGGTTCGTCACAGAGTAGGATTTCGGGATTTTTTGCTACCGCTCTTGCGATGGATACCCGCTGCTGTTCCCCGCCGCTCATCTGAGCGGGAAAGTGGTCCCGTCGTTCCGCAAGTCCCACGGATTCAAGAACCTCCGCCACAGGAAGCGGATCAAGTGAAATTTCCGTCGCCAGTTCTACGTTCTCTTCCGCTGTCAGGTTCGCCATGATATTGTAAAACTGAAAAACGAAGCCCACCTTGTTTCTGCGATACTCCGTCAGTTCTCTTTCGTTATAACCCGTGATTTCCTCATCATGAAGAAATACGCTGCCCGACGTCGGCTGGTCCATCCCGCCAATGATATTGAGCAGCGTGCTTTTTCCAGAACCGCTGGGTCCTAAAATGACCACAAATTCTCCCTCTTCGATTTCAAAAGAGGCCTCCTGTAATGCTTTTACCTCGATTTCACCCATCTGATAGCTCTTCGATATGTTTTCAGCTTGAAGCACCTTCATACTGAATCACTTCCCCTTCCGTCAGCTCTTCCCAGTCCGTGCTGCATAAAGTCAATCAGCTCGTCAAAACCAGGAACCAACTGATCAAAGTCGATATCTTCCCTTTTAAGACCAAATATTTCATCGGAACGAAATAACAAATGCATTATGATCTTTTTTACAAATTCGATTGATACTCCGCTCCTGAAATCTCCTTGTTCCATGGCTTTTTCCAGCAGATTTTCATAATAGGAATCCGCCGTCATATCAAACATCTTCATTGCCGCATCGTATATTTTATTCCCTTTTTCCCTGTGAAGCATCAGCCCCAGCAAATAATAATTCGGATGTTCCGTCGCAAAGGCAACACCGAATCTTGCCTGAAGCTTCAGGTTTTCAAAAACATTCAGATTCTCATCATGAATATAGTTTTTCAGTTTTCGTTCCAGAAATTCCAGCTTCGCATCCACTGCATCCTGAAGCAGAGACAGATAGAGCGCTTCTTTATCCCGAAAATGGTAATAGAAGGTTCCCTTACTGATCCCTGCATTTTTAATAATATTGTTCAAGGAGGCTTCTTCATAGCTTTTTTCAATAAACTCATTCAGTGCCGCCTCAAGTAGTTCCCTTTTTCGATCAAATGTTTTTACTTTCATTGTAACCATACTCCATTTCATAAACCGCATGGTCTATACCACCCGGTCTACTACAATATAGTTCATTCTCAGTTCATTGTCAATACCAAGTAACTCGTTAATTAAAAGATAATCCAAGATGGAATTAGAACAGTGCTGATAAAAAAAATTTTTGATTTACTTTTAATTTTATACTTTGCTTTGCTTGAAATTTAAAGGTTCTTATTAGAACAAGCAGGTTTTCCTATTAATTTACTCGGATTTTTCCTGATAAATAAAAAACTATGATTGCAGGCCGAAATAACATGTGATACGATTGTAAAAATTTTTCTCTTTCACGTATGATTTATTCAGAAGGAGGTTTGTGAAATGAAACTTGAAAATAAAGTTGCTGTAGTAACAGGCGCAGGCTCGGGCATAGGAAAGGCCATTGCGGCAATGTATGCCAGAGAAGGCGCAAAGATAGTTGTTTCTGACGTTAATTCAGACGAGGCGGCAGAAGTGGTTGAAGAAATCACCTTTGCAGGCGGTACGGCAATCTCGGTCCTCGCAGACATCACTAGAGAAGAAGAGGTTCAAAATCTCATTGACACCGCGGTGCATAAGTTCGGCACGCTTGACATTTTGGTCAACAACGCTGGTATCATGGATAACTTTGTTCCTGCAGGAGCAGTAACAGATGAACTTTGGGATAAGGTCTTTCAGATCAATGTTACGGGAGCGATGCGCACCATCAGAAAAGTACTGCCGATTTTTACAGAAAAAGGATCAGGGGTCATCGTCAACATCGCATCAGCCGGAGGTCTGCTAGGTTCCAGAGCTGGTGCTGCCTATACGGCGTCAAAACACGCAGTGGTAGGGCTGACAAAAAACGTCGGCTTCCAGTACGCTCAGTCTGGTATCCGCTGCAACGCCATTGCACCTGGGTCAGTCAACACCAATATCGGTAATACGATCTTTACCCCTCACAGCTTTGGGATGGAGCGAGCTATGGCCGGTATGAACCTGAGTCCGCGAACAGGCGAGCCGAATGAAATCGCAAAGGTGGCGCTATTCCTCGCATCTGACGACTCAAGCTTTGTAAACGGAACGGTCATCACGGCAGATGCAGGCTGGACCGCTTATTAGAATGCAAAACCGATATTTCTTTTTAGATAAAAAGGGCGTCCAAAGCAGATCGATTCGTCAATGAATCTACTTTGAACGCCCACATTTCATTTTTACTTATTTTATTACGAATCCATTTTTTTGCAACACATTGACCGCATCCTGAAGGCTTTCCCCTTTAACAAGGAGATAGTCTGTATTATAGGTCGAAATTGCAAAGATGCTTATTTTGCTGTCTGCAAGAATTGATGATATCCTGGATAAAATTCCGATCAGGGAAAAATCCAGCACACCCTGTACCCGAAGGCCCCTCCATCCATGTTCGACGGCAATGCAGTCCTTTGGTACCGTCTTGGTGCTGCAGACCAGTGAAAGTTCCTCATCTGTTTTACTTAGAAAAACATATTCCTCTGAAAAATCCACATCCTTTATATCTTTGATTTTGCAAACGGTAAATTCTGTATCGATCACTTTTAATTCCATAATATTTAGCCCCAATTACATACTTGATTGATTCGTTCTGTCGTTCTCTTTAACGAAAGATCCCTCAGCATATCCAGATTCTTCTTCTTAAGTATCCCTTTTACCAGTTTCCCCTTTTTTTCTTTGTTGAAAATTTTTCCTTCCTGATATCTGCGGATCAGCTCTTCCGGCTCTACATCGATCAGTTCCACCCTTTCGGCATAGTCAAATATAAAATCCGGTATTCGCTCTCCGTTAGGAATCTGCAATGCTTCCGTTACAGTCTGATTAAGGCTCTCTATCTGCTGCGCGTTCACTGTTGTGTAAACGCTGATTCCTGCTGCCAGCAATTCTTCAATGTCCTGGAACCTCTTTTCATGTCTGGAACCCGGCGCGTTGGAATATGCCAATTCATCAATCAGAATAATCTGCGGTTTTCGAAAGAGCGCTCCTTCCAGATTAAATTCAGTCAGCATGCCCTTGCTGCTCGCGACCAGCTTAAAAGGAAGGATTTCCAAACCCTCCGTAAGCTCCATTGTCTCAGGTCCGGAATTTTGATTTATGTAGCCGACCACAACGTCGACGCCCCTGCGCAATTCCTGATGCGCATCCTTTAGCATTGTGTAGGTTTTCCCCACGCCTGAGGAATATCCAAAGTAAATCTTCAACTTACCTCTTCTCTTCATTTTAAACCCCTCATGTTTTACCTGTCCAAATAAACCTTAGTAAGGTTACAGGACTTCCCCTTTCGCTTTCGCTTTCGCTTTCGCTTTCATGATATAATCATGTTTCTTCCGTCAATTACAGCATAACGCATAATGAGCGCAAATTGCGCTTTATTTTACATCAATTTTCGACACAAAACCAATAAAAAAGACTCTGCATCATGCTATATATAGCGCTTTTTGTTCGGTAATCACCGATTTTTTGCGCTATATATTGTTCTCTTCCTTTGCATCTCTTGATGGATCAGCGCTATCGCTCAGTATGTAACATCGACGCAGCGTTAGGGCGGGCCAGGCAGCTTTCGACTTTTTGTGACTCCGGCGTACTATCGGAAAGCAAGACTTAAAAAGAAGCCCACGATGGCCCATGAAAGATAGGAAAACTGAAGAAGGTATGTCCCTACACCGAAGGGCAGTGTTGCCACATTGAACAGCGGGCTGAAAAACCACTGTGCTCCAATCAATGCAAATACCGCGATTGGAATTACATAAACCCACTTATTCTTTGTTTTTGTGAATCGCGGATTTGCAGTTGTGCCCACGACGACGCCGATTAAAAGATAAACAACGTACATCACTGCGAAGGAAACAAAGCCGAATTGTCCGGTACTTGAATTGAATTGTGCCAATTGCCCATTTAGCCATGAGCCTGCTGCCATCAGCACCAGTATGATCAGAGTTCTTGCGATTAATCTCATTGAATTTGGCATGTCCGTACCACCTTATCTCTTACAACGTATTGCTTTCATTATAGCATAAATGATCTCTGGTAAACCATCTCTTTTTGTTTAAAGACCCCCATGAGATACGGTAAGGTACTGTATCAGACCGTCAGCCAGATAATCCCCCATCTGAAGCGCGATAAACAGCAGACGATCAAAAATATCCAATTCTTTTTCAAAATCCCCTTCCTTTAATGCATATGCCTCTTCAACCAAAGTTCGATTATAGTTTTCCAGCAGCGTTTTCCATTGATCTGCATCCCAGAACGGATTAATTTTTGCGAAGTATTCTGCTATTTCATCTCCATTTTGATAAAGCTGTTGTACACCATATTCCACGGCAGCTTGATCACCAGCCAGCAAGGCATTTACAATGGAGTTTAAATAAACAACATTAAAGGAAAGAATGGACACTAGCGCTTCCCCCAAGGGCAGCCCAAATACCAGTTCAGCTTTTGCTTTGAACTTTAGCGGAAGCTCATAGAGTCGTTTTGCTACGGCTTCACTGTTTCCATATCCTGAAAAAACCGCAGTCATATAGGCACGGGATAAAAGTGCCAGCTGTGTCATCAAAAGACGCATATCGTTTTTTAGATTCATTTGTCCGTATGTAATCACCGGCTGATGTTGATAAGAAATACATTTCATATTTGGGCCTCCCCTTGTTTTAAGAGTGATTTCGGAAAACAGACAGCAATAAAGAGGCTGTTGATACAGCCCCTTTATTATATGATTGATACGTTTTATTTGTTATTGTGTTTTGTTTCTTCAAATCTAAAAATATGCAATCGTCTCGATCTCAACCATAACATCCTTCGGAAGCCGAGCCACTTGAACCGCAGAACGGGAAGGTAACGCCCCCTCTGTAAAGAATTTTGCATAGACTGCATTCATTGCAGCAAAATCATTCATATCCTTCAGAAAAACAGTTGTCTTCAATACGTTGTGCATTGAGCTTCCCGCTTCTTCCAGTATTGCTTTTACATTTTTCAGTACCTGCTCCGTCTGTTCTTCAATATTTGAGCCGACAATCGCCCCAGTTTCAGGGTCCAGGGGCACCTGTCCCGAAGTGAAAATCAGATTTCCAAAGATATTTCCCTGGGAGTAAGGTCCGATAGCAGCCGGAGCCGCCTTAGTCATAACGATTTTTCTCATCTCTTGATCCTCCTGACTTTAAATTAATATACCACAGCTACCTTTTTCGAAATTTTTGACCCATCTTTTCTTTTGCCAGCGCTTCAAGAAAAGTGATCTCCTGCGGGCTGAAGTATCTCTTTGGCAGGACAATTGCCTGCATCGTATTAATGTAAAGAAAAAAATACCGTTTTGTTTCATAAGCGATATAAAATAAATCCCACGCATAAGATCCGGCACTCTTTTCACGACCGCCTTCTTCAAAAATTCCTTCTTTTGAAATCGTGATGGTCCTCTCATTATCGACCACCAATCTATCTGAGGAAAGAAACCGCTTCACACTCAGTTCAAATAAAATATATTGAAGCAGGATCAAACCCAGGAAGGCAATGCATACAGCAAAATACCAATTTGCCATCACCACTGCTCCACTGATCCTTCCGATGATTGCAGCAATGGAGCATACAGCACCGACAATTAAAAAGATTAAAAAACTTCTTCTCCTTAAAAATAAATTAAAAAAGACCATTGCTCTAAAGTCTTTTGCAGTTGTACATAATTTTATGTTAAGCAAGTTGTCCATATTCGCTCCTTTCCGCCTCACATCCCCGCTTGGTTAATTTCCCGGTTATGAATGTTCTTATAACCGTGATGAACTAATAGAACAAAAAGAACCATCGCGATGAATGCAAGTACAGCAAATACAAGGGCCAGTACCGTACCGAAAGGCACCTGCAGCGCAGTTAACAGAAGGGATATGACGAGGCCGGTCTCAGCTGCCAAAATAAATTTCCATCTGTCGTCACAAATCTTAGCAAGGGCAAAATCTCCGACTCCAATTAACAGTTTTTTAATTCCCATGCAAAGGAAATAAGCAAAACCAATATTTGCAGCAAACCCCAGAATCATCAGTACGATCGAAAGCCAGGGCACCCCTCCGAAAATACCGGCACTGAAGTTCATGGAAGGAGAGGAAGCGCCCATAATTGCCGACTGATTCATGGTATTTGATACCGGAACCTGATACACATTGATCAAAGACAATGCGGTCAGCACATAAGCAATTTTTTTTGCGTACCCGAAGTTGGGATCATAATACTCTACCTTGCCTAAGCCAACAAGGATCATGATAAAGCCAATCGGGTCCGGAACCAGATCAAACCCTTGGGCTCTGATATTGACCGCCGTTAGAATAAGTCCCCAGAAAATTAGTTTTAATCCGCTCATATCATAAACGTCATATCTGGCACGGCGGCCTGTTTCAATTTCTTTCATCAAGTTTTCCCTTCCCTTTCACCAATTCAAGTTTTCTCAACCTGCTGAGCTTCTTGATTTCGTGTTCCCGCTTTAGCGCTTCACCTTTGGTGCTGTAAGTCTCGCTGTATAGCAGCCGTACGGGAAGTCTCCCCCTTGTGTATTTTGCTCCTGCACCGCTGTTATGAGAAGCGATCCTTGCCTCGACGTCTTTTGTCCAACCGGTATAGAGTGTTCCGTCAGCGCATTCCACTATGTAAACAATGTTGCTCATAACAATTTCTCTTGCAGCGCTTCATATTCTTTCTTTGTAATGGAATAGCAGGCTACATCGCGAACGCTGCCGTCATAAGTCCGATAGGCATTTCGCAGGGTTCCTTCGTAATGAAAGTCATTTTTTTCAATGACTCTGCCGGATCTTCTGTTAAGTGGGCTGCGATACACAGAAACCATATCCAGTTCCATCGTATCAAAGGCAAATCGAATTACTGCCCCAGCTGCTTCCGTCATAATCCCTCTGCCCCAGTGTCCTTCATCCAGCGCATATCCAAGCTCTTTGCAGTTGATACCGGGTCGCCTTACATCATTTTCATACCCGATGGACCCAATCACTTTTCCGCTCTCTTTATATACAATCGCCCAGCAATCATACTTTTCGAGAAATAAGCTCTGCATAATTTCCAGAGATTCCACTTTGCTTTCATGGGGTTTCCATCCTCCGTGAGGCCCGACATTAGGATTTTTCGCATATTCATAAAGATCGTCCACGTCGTCGATACGCCAGTCTCTGAGCAATAACCGCTCCGTCTCTATCGTTTTCATGACTTTTCCCTCAGCGACTCGATTTGCCCCCTGTTCAAACGGAAAACCTTAAACCATTCAATTTCCTCTGCACCCATTTTATGGTAATATTCCTTTCCCGTCAAGTTGGTTTCCATACAAAACCAATCCATCCTTCCGCAATCCTTCCTGCTCGCAATTTCTGCAAGACTACTGAAAATTTTGCTTCCAATTCCCTTTCCCCTGTATGCTTCCCGAACATAAAGATCATCGATATACAGCGTCGGCTTCCCTGTAAAAGTTGAAAAGCCATATGCCCATATGGCAAAGCCCACCGGTTCGCTGTCCCATTCTGCAATCAGCGCTTCTGCGCCGTGTCTGGCGAAGAGGATATCCTTAAGCATTTCCTCTGTACTATTGATCTCATTCTCGATTCCTTCAAAACGCGCCAGTTCCAAAATAAATCTCATAATTACTGGAATATCATTTTCTTCTGCCATTCTGATCTGCAATTTCCCTTGCATAGATACCATGCAATCTACCCCCTAATTTTTAAGATTGACCGTTCTGCTCATTTAATCCCGCTGATTTTACTCCGTGGTGCTAAGAATTTCGTTGTTCTTTTCTACCTGGCTGACCTTCATCTTCGATACATCTTCCGGTTTTACCTCGTCCAAAAGGCCAAGTACAGTAGGTCCAAGGAAAATCGTATCCAGCACCTTATCACCAATTGAAATTTTGCTGAAAGGTGTAAAGTTTTCTCCTTTGATATAATATTTCTTGCCGATTTCAACAACATCTTCCACTTTGATTTCCTTGACGCCCATTCTCATTTCAGTCCGATCAAAGGGATTGATCTGTCCATAAATATATTCTTTGCCATACAGCATGTCATACTGCAATGCTTTCAGGTTGGGAAGATACGAAGGGTCTTCTTCGTGATTCTGGTGGTACTTTGTCAGAATACCCTCATGGATACCGATCCGGTTTAAAACCTCGGCACTCAGCTGATACGCATACAAATCCTTATCTTCCTTCTTCATGCCAAAATTGTCCCAGATGACATACTGCGTCTGGTAAACTGTTTTGTTCACCAGGTCGTTATCCTGAATATTCAGGCTGGGAAGATGATCGCCATACATAACAAGTACCGTATCTTCGTCAAAATCTTTCAGCGCTTTTACAAGATCACCGATAAATTTGTCCATCTCATGAATCTGCTGAAGATAGTATTCAAAAGCATAAGCTTCGCTTTCCACCTGAATCCCTGACATGGTAACTTCGGGGTCTTCAATGATCCGTTTATTGGGATACTGCCCATGACCCTGAACAGATATGGTATAAATCATATCCTCTCCTTCTGTGGACTGCAGTGCAGCCAGGATCTCATCGGTCAAAACTCCATCCTTGGCCCAATTTTTCGGCGTCTTTGTCACATTGTTCATATATTCCAGTGATGTAAACGTATCAAAACCCAGGTTGGGGAAAACCTTGTTTCTTCCATAGAATGCGCCTCTGTGGTTGTGGATGGCGTGAGTCCCGTAACCAAGACGTTTCAGGTCAAACGCGATGGTCTCACAGGTTTTATCCTTCAATACAGATTTATAGGGGTACTCTCCCGGTCCGAAGAACCGGACTCTCATGCCGGACAATACTTCAAATTCTGTATTTGCAGTTCCCGCACCGATGGAAGGTACTGTCAGGAAGCCAGAGGAGTATTGCTCTTTAAGTTTCCTGAAATTCGGCACCGGGTCGTCTGAGAAAGACAATACTTCCATCAAGGTTGGATCAAAAAAAGATTCCAGTTGAAGCATGACGACATTCGGTCTTTTTTCTGCGCCTACGGATACCGGAATACTGTTGAAGTCACGCAATTCATCTTGCGTAAAAATATTCATGATTTTATCTTTCGAATAGCCGCTTGGAGCTGAGATACCCGTATTCAGCCATGTATTGACGAAACAGTAAGGAAACCCGTAATCCCGGTAAGCATATCCAAGGTTACCAAAATAAGTGGAGACCCAGTTCTGACTGATGGCCACGCTTGTGGTTCCGTACATCACCAAAGCCAAAATCAAAACTCCGGCGGCACTTTTCTTATAGTTAATTTTTGGTTTATGCTTCGGCATAAAAATAAATACCAAAATCAGAGCAATAATAATAAGCAGACCTACCGCAGCCACTAAAACGATCTGTACGGTATTCAGATAATTGGGGATGATGGACATTACGGATTCCAGCAGCGCCAGATCTGTAACCGTAAACGGCGTCGTTCTATAGCTCAGGATCACTCCATTTGTTATACCGGTAGTAAGCCAAAAAATTGAGACCATGACATATACAAATATCCTTCTCTTCACCAAATATGCAATGGAGAAGGTGAAAAAGATCAGGAAAGTATTATAAAGAAAGGTCATAGGTGAACTGGCTAAGTAATCCAGACACTGATAAACAGAGCCTCTGCTTACAGCTTCGATGGTGAAATTTATAATGATTGCAAGAACTACACAAAGCGCAATGGAATTATGCAGATACTTTTGAAAAAATGATTTCATTTATTTGTGATATCCTCCAGTTTGTTCATAGTGTTCGTACAATGTTGCTCATCAGTTATATTTCCGGTTTAATGATGTTGGCCAGCGCTGCGAACTCTTCAAGATTTAACGTTTCAGCCCTCCTGACGGAATCAATGCCAGCGGCGGTCATGACTCCGGCGATTTCCTCCTTTGACATTCCGTATATTCCTGTCAGTGAATTGAGCAGTGTCTTTCTCCGCTGCCCAAACCCTGCTTTGACGACAGCAAAAAAAGCGTCTTCGCTGAAAACCGAAACCGGCTTTTCCTTTCTTAAATCCAGTCTGATCACTGCAGAATCCACCTTCGGCTGCGGTACAAAGATTTCCTTTGGTGCGCTTACTACATGCGTAACGGTACAATAATACTGCACCGCCACAGAGAGCGCTCCATATGCCTTTGTGCCGGGCACTGCCTTGATTCGGTCTGCGACTTCCCTTTGAAGCATAATGGTAATGCTGTCCACCGGGACCCGATCCTCCAGGATATTCATGATGATCGGAGTGGTGATATAGTAAGGAAGATTTCCCAGTATCTTCACGCCTTCTCTTTTTTGACCGTTTATCTCCTCATTTTGTTCCAAAACGGCTGATAAATCTGTCTTCAGAACGTCACTGTTTATAATCTCTATATTATCAAAATCAGCAAGGGTTTCTCTTAATATGGGAATCAGGTTTCTATCGATCTCAATGGCAATCACCTTCCCGGCCTCCTCTGCCGCCGCAGCGGTCAGGACACCGATTCCCGGTCCAATTTCAATTACAAGATCCCTTTTGCCGATCATGGATTTTTCAACAATTTTATCAATGATATTTTTATCGGTCAGAAAGTTCTGACCCAAACTTTTAGAAAAGTGAAATCCGTGTTTTTTCTTCACTTGGTTGATCGTTGACGGCGAATAAAGTTTCATTTAATATTCCTCGCAGCATCAATATCTGTCCTAATGCCGCATTCCCTTCTGATTGCTTTTAATTCACATTCCAGTTCAATAAGTGCATTCACCAGTTCCTGTCGTTCAATACCGTATTGATTCAACCTGTTAAGGAAAACCTTACTATTCCCGTAACCGATTCCCAGTCGTTTTCCAAGCCTGTCCCTTTTTTCTGCGGAACCTTCTGTTCCAACCAGTCCAGCTATAAACAGGTCCTCATAGGCAAATTCACATCGTTTATTTGTAATAGATGGTCTGGCTTTTTCAAGTGCGGCGATAATATCATTCGGACAGGCATTTTCAATCCCGACGTCTCCGTCCTTTAAAGCCTCTTCTCTTGGCAAAAATGCATGCTTACCCTGGGGGAAACGCTCCGCAAGCCTGTTTCTTATCTTATCACCAGCAAAATCAGGATCAGTAAAGATTATGATTCCTCTCTCATGATAGGCCTTTTCAATGCGCGTAAAGGTTTCCTTCCGAATTCCGAATCCATGGGTTGCGATGGTCTCGGCCTCAACAGCTCGTTTGACTGCCGCTTCATCATCTCTGCCTTCCACGACAATGATTTCTTTTATCATAAATACTCCTTAGTCCGGTACGATTCCGCCTCCGTTATTCTTCTTTTCTTTGTCGGGAAGCACATATAAGATCTCCCCTGGTTTTATCATTTTAAGCTGCTGCCTTGCCTGTTGTTCAATATATTCGGGGCTATTGACCTGGGAGTATATATTTACCAGTCTTTCTTTTTCCTTCAGCAGGGCCTGATGTTCCTTCATTGTTTTCGTTTCGGTTAGCCATAGGCTGAAGATATTAAGGACAGAAACGCCGATCACACAAAGAATAAAAAGGAATATAAAAAAGTACACCAATCTGCGACGGGTTTTTTGCCCAGCCTGGCGTTCCGTTACGACGTATTTGGTCTTCCTCGCTCTGCGCTTCTTTTCCGCAGCTTCTTCCCGTCTCCGCTTCCTCTCCTGCCTTGCTTCTTCTATATCGATTATCTGGCTGTTGGTCTTGAATTCTCTGCTGCGGCGCTTTTTCTTCTTCAACATAAAATCACCTGCTGCTTATTGTACCACAAAAATATTTTTTCCACAAGACAGCGCCAATTCCGAAGGCCAGCAGTGCATGAATACTCAGCCTTCCGAAACTGCAGTAATATAAAAATGAACTGGTCAGGAGCGAAGCAAAAATCCAAAATAAAATATCATGAATAAACGAAACTCGTTTTCCGGGCTTTAGTTTTTTTCTTACAAGCAGATATAAGTCATGAAACAGCATGATCGTCATTCCTGCAAAAAGCATGATGACAAACTCAAAGGATTGATTGAGAATCAAAGGATTGATGGATGCATTCATTTCAGAATCTTCTTCAGGAAGCCTTTTTCCTGACGGTCTTTTTTCTCAGTATAAACGGCTGACCCGATGGAGCCTGAGATTAAAACTCTGCCCTCTTCCAAATCGAGTTTCTGAATATGAAGATTTTCACCTCTGATAATCAAGCCTCCTGTTTCCAGACTCAGAAGGATCGTCGCCTCATCGAAGCTCTCTACATCCGTAACCTCAGTTACGGAGATCCTTTCTCGGTTATCAATGTTTACAACATGCGTATCCATAAAAAAACACCCCTATTCAATATATGAAAAGGGGTTGCATTTTATACCTTGTCCTGGTTATTCCTCATTAGCATAGATCAAAGCAGAAACTTCTGCCTCGCCTGTGGAGGTCAGTGTATTGTTCCATGTCACCGTCTGCCCGGGAGCAGGACTGCAGATCAATGTGCCCATGGTATCGTCACCAGAAGTTCCGTCTTTATCCAATACTTCAATTTTCACCTGGGTTCCCGACGGCCGTGCAATGTAGATTGTTGAGAATTCTTCCGAATACTGATCTCCGAATTCTGCCTGTTCTTTTCCCCAGAAAACATTTTTCGTTACATTTTTCGGTGCCTGATTGTCCTTCCAATGATTTTGATTAATATGTGTAAATCCATCCACCGAAATTTTCATGAACACATCGCTTTCATCATTGAACGTATCTTTATTAGCACAGCTGGTTATGTTCAGCACCGTAATTTTGTGAGAGTAATAAGGATTCCGCAAGTATTCGTGAGAGAAACTTCCCAGTCCGTTCAAATGAGTGTCAACAAAGAAAGCCGGATCAGACCAGTATATACCCTCATAAAGCGGACCGTCGTCAGGATCATCCTTCGTCCATGGAAGCGTGCAGGAGCTGTCGGAATAGGTATCTCCGTGAAAATACCCGAAGGTGTTGTAGACATGACCGCTGCCGCCTGTGTCATACCGTCTGCCCCATAATTCATCCATGGAAACAAGGGCATAATCGTAGTTTTGAACATAACTGCCCGCTGTATTATCCGGCATCACCGAATTTCCGGAGACATACCGGAATACAATCCCGTCTCCTCCGTTTGCAGCTCTGCCGTCATAGGCCTTGACTCCATGGCCAGCATCCGTTCCGATTCCGTTGGCAGAGATATATAGTTCAGGCCTGTGACCATCCAACCGAACGATGCCGTCAATATCATCACTTCCATCAGTGATGGAAACATCATTGGAATATTGATACCAGTGATTATGAGCCTGGGTCTCCATCAGCTGAAAGCCTCCGAATTCACTGCTGTCCTTCCTAATGACAAAGATGCATCCTTCAAGATCATGCTCATGCCGCTCCAGGCTAATGGGTCCGTCGTCCCGAGGATAATAGAAGTCATACTCTATGAAATAATGCGTTTGTGTTTCTCTCACCGAATAGTATACCGATGGATTCTGGGGATATTGCAGCAAATTTTCCCAGTTATTATCCCCACGCCAATCTCCGTCATAGTCAAATCGTGTCATAAAATCGGCGCGAACATGATACGTCTCGTTGACATCCTGATAAATGGTAGGCGCCCAGTACACCGCCAGCTCCTCATAGAAGATATCTGTTTGTGTTGCTTCTCCCTCCTGTGCCCAGGAAAAAGGTTGTAGCAAAAGTAAAAATAGAAGATAGATCAGAATACATAGGGTTTTTTTCTTCATAGGAATTCCATCCTTCCTTTCTAAATCATGTTTTGAATTCATCAACCGTAAAAGCCAACACCTCCTCCCATGTTCTCATCTCTGCAAAAAGTCCTTCACGTTCTATTTTTCCCCTCTGCTTATTACAGGACAGCCTGCCTGTGAAAAGGTATTTTATTTTGTCGTCTCCAGGCTCGCAGTCAATCTCCCAGTCTTCCAGAGTCATATCATACTTGGGTATCGTTTGCTTCAGTCTGACCAAAAATTCATTCAAATTGCTGCATTCTGCTTTCAAAATCAACCCTTTTCCCCTGCGTTTCCGGAAGCGCTTTTCCAGATATTCAAATATGGTGAGCGTTAGCAGGATTGCAACAGTTCCTGCTGCTGCGGCTTCATAGAACCCTCCTCCGGCCGCCAGTCCAAGACACGCCACGGACCAGACACTGGCTGCGGTCGTAAGACCTCTGATGGTAACCCCGTCGCGCAAAATGGTTCCGGCTCCCAAAAACCCGATTCCAGAAATGACCTGGGCTCCCAGCCTGGTGGGGTCCATCGTTGTAACATCTTCATACCGGTAGAGGGAAAGTTCTCCCATAAGCATAATGACCGCTGAACCGATAGCAACCAGCATGTGGGTTCTCAATCCAGCAGGCCGGTTGCTGGTTTCTCTCTCCCATCCAATGATCCCGCCGATACTCATTGCAAGAAGAATCCTAAGGCTCATTTCCACTGGAGACATCATCTCACCTCCACTCTTTCCAGGTTCCGGTGCTGAGAGTAACGCGGATTCCTCTAACGGTCAAAAATCCTGTTTTCACCATTTCTTCCGCCTGTTAATCTCTTAAGGAGGAAAGGCGGATTCCTCCGCCTTTCAAAAATGAAATAATCCTGCTTCCGCTGGTTTTTATCTGGAAGCCATGAAACAGGATTGATACTGCTCAATTTCTTCTCTGCTCTTTTTCAGCGGTCCCAGCTGTTCCATCTTAAGAGACACTGCTGCTGCCGCAAAGTCAAGGGATTCTTTGACGGTTCTGTTAAGCCGCTCTGTAATATATACGCTGAAGACGGTATCTCCTCTGCCCGTTCTGCCGCTCAGGTTTCTGGGAGACAGCGGTGCCGTGTATGTATTCCGGCCGTCGTAGACCAGCACCTCACTGTTATGGGTAATCATCACTTCTCTGGCGCCCCAGCCATACATGATTTCCGCCGCCTTTTGCCTGTCACGGGTACCGGTGAGAATCTCCGCCTCTGCCGCATCAGTCTTCAGAAAATGAATCAATGGAAAGTCCCTTTGTTTGTACTCATAATCCCGGAAGAAGAGCAGCTTTGTCTCTTTATCAAGGCACCTGAGATACCCCTGCATATCCACGGCAACTTTGCCTTTTTGGGCTAAATGTTCGATCATACCATCCTCGAAATCGCCCCGGATCAATCCTGCAAGGTGGTATATACTACTGGAAACCTCTTGAGGCAGGTCCTGAATGCAAAATGTATCTGCAACAGCGGCCACCACAAGATCCCGCCTTTCCCGATCCTCTGAAAGATAACGGTTCAGCATAGACGTATTGGATTTACTTTCAATAAAATAGATATTATCCCTGTCAAAGGGGAGTAAATCCATTAACATTTTCTTCTCTGCTGTCATTTTTGTTAGAATTCCGACATTAGCACCTGCAAAGTATGCAGCATAGGAGCTGAACAGTTCTGCGCCTCCGAAGAAGCTGTAACGTGTCCCGTCTACCTCCTGCACTTCGTCTACAGTGATGTGTCCGATCAAAAATGTATCATAATGTTTCATCTCTGTTTCTCCATTCGCTGCGGTCTCTCCCGTCACTGCTGCTTTCTCAGTCACTGTTGCTTTTGCGATTTCCCCTGCTGGTTCACCCAGATCAGGCCATCTTGATCAATGCAGAAACCGACGGTTTCATGAAATTCCGGTGGAGCACCCTCTGCTTTTACCGCATCGGTAAAAAAAATTTCCTTCACATGACGACGTAGTAGCCGGAGAACCTCAGGGTCCGGACAGTCTCTCCTGCTGTTTGAAACTGATATAACTGCGTATTCGGGCTGGAGCATATCCGAAAGCTTCTGGGTCATGGAATCCTTATGCCCATGATGGGGAATTTTCACAATATCCATTGGCGGGAGCCACTTCTGCTCCCATTTCGCCGCATAAATATCTCCGGGAAGAGCAACGGTTCTCCCACCATATCCAAGGCGAACCCGAAGGCTTGTGTTGTTGATAAACCGATCCAGCTTCACAAGCTGGATGTCGGAGGCCTGCCCCTTCAACGTTTCTGCCCAAATCGAATTCTGCTCTTCCAGCAGTTCTTCTTCCATAAAGAGTTCTATATGAAGATCTCCCTCCAGATAAAACCTCTGATTATTTTTCCGCTGAAGTACAATCCGAGTTCCTTTTTCGCTCAGGGTTTTTAATGCCCCAAGATACAGATTCAGTGACGTCAACAGACAGTGTGCCCCTGGTGATAATTCTTCTCCTGATGCAATGGTCTTTCCCCAGGATTGCGGTGGAGGAAGATAGTTGACCCATAGTTCCTTTATCTCTATCACCTCCGCCAAATCCGGAAGTCCGCCGGTATGATCCAGATGCAGATGGGAAAGAATCAGCAAATCGATGGTTTGAACGCCTTCCTTTTTCAAAAGCTCAACCGCTCTAATCCTTTTGGATTGTTTCTCTGCTTTCCCCAGCGTCAGGTCGCCGCAGTCTACCAGAATTGTATATGCCGCCCGATCCTCCTTCATGAACCGAACAAGAATGGAATCACCATATCCAACGTTGATAAAATCCAATTTCAGCATGTTGCGTCCTCGCAATTGAGAACATGAATTTTTTTTAGATCCAAAACCAGCAAGACCTTTCCAGTCCGGTTTCCCGAAAGATCGGGATTGGAGTCATCGAGAATGAGTGTCTCTTCACCCACTCGTACCCAGTACCGGATTACCCTTCCTAAAAAGCTGTAGTTTTCTATACTCCCTTCGAGAAAAATGGAGTGACTGCCGTCCTCTGAAGGATCAGCAATCCTCATGCATTCCGGCCGGATCACAAGCAGTACAGTGTCTCCTTCTGAGACAGCAATGCCAGCGTTCAGCCGGATTTTCTTGCCCGAGTAATCTACAGTCAAGGCATTCTCCTCACGATGGAGAACCCGTACCTTGAGGAAGTTCACAACCCCCACAAAATTAGCAACAAAAGGATTTGACGGCCTGAAATAAATCTCCCAGGGAGAACCGATCTGTTCAATTTTGCCGTTTCTCATGACTGCGATCATGTCGGACATGGACAATGCTTCATCCTGGTCGTGGGTTACGTAAATCGTCGTAATATTGAATTTTTGCTGGATCATCCGGAGTTCTGTTCTGACCTCGACCCGAAGCTTCGCATCCAGATTGGAAAGAGGCTCATCAAGAAGCAGGATCTCCTGTCCCATAATAAGGGCTCTGGCAAAGGCAACCCTTTGCTGTTGTCCCCCCGAAAGCTGCTTCGGAAACCGCTTATCCAGATTTACCAGATTGAACATTTCCAGCATCTCCGCCACCTTGGCATCAATGACCTCTTTAGATACCTTCTGCAGTTTCAACCCGTAGGAAATGTTTTCATATACAGTCATATGGGGAAACAGTGCATATTCCTGGAATACAAGGGGTGTGTTCCTTTTATACGGGGGAAGGCCGTTGACCCGCTTGCCTTTGATCAAAATATCCCCCTCCTCCGGCTCTGAAAATCCCGCAAGCTGGCGCATCAAAGTAGTTTTTCCGCAGCCGCTGGGTCCCAGCAGCGTTACAAATTTACCCTTTGGTATGGTGAGAGAAACGTGATCCAGTGCTGTAAAGTGATCGAAGCGTTTCACGATATTTTTAAACTCAATAAAGTTCTGCTCCTCATTGAACTTCTGTTCTTGATGTTCCATCTGTCAATCCTCCTTTTTTCTGCGATGTTACAATTCCAGCTTGATTCCCTGTTTACCCAGCAGATACCGTGCGACCTTCAGTACTGCAAAAGCCACTGTGATCAATACGACAGTAAAGGCGGCAGCGCTTCCCCACTGTCCTGTTTCCACAAGACCCATAATTGACACCGTACCGACGATGGTATGTGGAGAATAAATAAAAATTACTACGCTTAGACAGGTAACGGATCGCAGGAACGAAAGTACAAATCCGTATAAAAACGGGGCCTTGAGCAGCGGCAGGATGATATCCTTAAAGCTACGGAAGCTGTTTGCTCCCAGATTGAGTGCCGCATCCTCCACAGAATTTCCAATCTGCTGCAATCCTGCCGTACTTGCACTGTAACAGGTTGGAATATTCCAAAACAGCAAAGCAAGAACCATAATTGCAGCGGTCCCTGTAAGCTCTACCGGTTTTGTGTTAAAGGCCATTACAAATCCGATTCCCAGAAACAGACCGGGAATGGCTCCAGGAAGAATGGCGATGAAATCAAGAAATTTGTTAACGCCTACCTGCTTCTTCTGGACGATATATGCCAGAATCATTGCCAAAAGCGATGCCAGAACAGAAGACAGGAACGCAAATTTAATGCTGTTGAGAATTTGTTCTCCTTTGAAGAATACATACTTCATGTTATCCAGCGTCAGGCTCCAATCATATCCCCAGGTCTTGGTAAACGCACCGTAGAGCAGCGTTCCGTAAACCAGAAGCACAAAGAGAGAAAAGGCCATACATGCTGAAAACAGTCCCCATTTAACAGCCTTTGGCAATTCAAAGGGGTGAAGGGAAATCTCCTTTCCGGTAACGGTCACATAGGACCGCTGTCCAACCCAAAATCGGTTGATTACAAAGATTCCCAGTGCTGGAACAAGCAAAGCCGTTGCCAGTACCGCCGCGGTCTTCATATCATACCAGCCGGAGATCTGCATGTAGGCTTCTGTAGGAAGGAGCGCCAGATCCCCGCCGATCATCATGGGATTTCCGAAATCGGTAAGCACATTGATTGCCGCGATGAGCGCGCCGCCTGCAATGCCGGGTCTGCAAAGGGGGAAGAATACGTCACGGAATACCTGCCAGCGGGACGCACCCACATTATAGGCTGCATATTCCAGATTGGTAGAAATAGAATTGATTACACCATAGATGACGGAATATGCATAGGGAAAGAACGTGACCGTCTGAACGATCCAAAGCCCGAAACGGCCATAAATATCAACTCTGAGGCCAAAAACACCCTTCGTGATGATGCCCTGAATTCCAAAGAGCAGGATGTAGCTGAGCGCTACGATAAAGGGCGGAGATACGATAGGCAGAAGCGTAATAAATCGGAAAAGCCGCTTACACGGAACATCTACTCTGGCGATGGTGTACGCAAACAAAAAGGCCACCATCGTGCAGGAAATGGTTGAGATCAAGGTCATGAACAGACTGTTTTTTAATGCGCTGAGCCATCTTGATCTGGTAAACAGCTGACCATAATCTGCAAGGCTCGGAACGGTTACCACCTTGATTACCGGCCATACCGCGAAATAACAAACGAATAAAATAATTGCTATGATAACAATGAACAGCAAAGGCTCATTTTTCAGCCTTTTTATTTCTTTTAACGATTCATGTACCGAGATTCCTGTATTCAAAATATCCACTGCCCCCTATTCAAGTGATATAGAAGTACTGATATTACGCAAGGTGCGCAGAGCGCCTAGGAATGAATCAGCGTTCCATAAATAGGGCGCCTGCCAAATTCAGGCTGGCGCCCATCGGCTTATCCGCGATTAGACATGATTTCTGTTTCGAATTTTTCCACAACCGCAGGCTTCATCTCACCTGCTTTTGTTCTGTCATAATCCACCAGGTTAATATCCTCCATGGTGGGAAGGCCTTCGGGAGCGGCCACATCATCCCGGACGGAATAACGGTTGGAGATTTGCGTATTCAACTCACCAACTTCCTTGGTCAGTAGCCAGTCAACAAAGATTTTGGCATTCTCGGTATTCGGTCCGCCCTTAACTACAGCAGCACCGCCGATTTCGAAAGCAGTTTTTTCGGGAATGATGATTTCAATGGGATAACCCTGCTTCTGCACTTTGAAAATGTCGTGCACCCAGGAGACTCCGGCAATGAACTCACCTGCGGCGATTGGGCTGATACAATCCCCTGCACCTTTATAGTAATGATGGATATTTTGATCTAATGCTTTCAAATACTCCCACCCCTTCTTTTCGCCCAGGCGGAAAATC
Organism: Anaerovoracaceae bacterium; assembly: GCA_963676445.1. Lineage (GTDB taxonomy): Bacteria > Bacillota > Clostridia > Peptostreptococcales > Anaerovoracaceae > Anoxybacterium. Next base: position 2,834,855 of record OY781100.1, on the reverse strand, counting down.
TGGTCGGCGACAAAGATGTATGCTCCCCCTGATGTAGCCGGGTTTGAGTTTACCAGAACATCCTTATACCTCGGATCAAGAAGATCATCCCAGGTTTTAGGACGTTCCAGTCCCTGGGTCGCAAGCTCCGCATCAAACCGCTCTGTATTAATCACGATTCCCTGAACGCCCATATACCATCCCTGCCAGTACCCGTCGGGGTCATTGAACATGGAATCCAGCTCTGCGTTGTTCGGCGATGAATACTTTTCAAATGCACCATCCTTTGCCAGCGGTTCGTAAAGATCAACAGACCCTCCCACCAAAACATCCGCTTTGGGTGAAGACATCTCGGCCTGAACTCTTGCGACAGCATCTCCGCCACCAAGCCTTATGTACTCAATTTCGATTCCCGTGTCCTCTTGAAACTGCTTTTGTACTGCGAGAATGTCCTCCTCATTTAAAGCCGTATAGACAACGAGATGCCCTCCCTGTACCGCATTGCCGCCTTCATCCGGCTTAGTGCTGCCGCATCCTGTCATCATGGATACAACAAGAGCAAGGACCAGTAACACTACCAGGCTAGTCTTTTTACACATAAAAAACTTCTCCTCTCAAAATGCAGAAATTACTTTTATTGATTACAGGTTTATTATATTTGCTATATTGGAACGTGTCAATCCATTAATTTATTTATTTTTGGAACGTGTCAAAAAGTTCTGGGAATTCTCTTTTACAGATGCTATACTAAGGAAGTACCGGTTATATGATAAAACCTAAATACCGGCTCAAAAACTGATTCAGAGGGGTGAAACACTAAATGCCAACAATAAAGGACATTGCAAAAGCCGCAGGCGTATCTCATGGAACAGCTTCCAATGTTCTCAACGGACGCGGAAATGTAAGCGTGGAAAAAATCAGACTGGTTGAAAAAGCAGCACTGCAGCTGGGCTACAAAATAAATGCCAAAGCACAAACCCTGCGCCAGGGGAAAACGCGAGGAGTTGCAGTGATCGTTCCAAGCATCGTATTTCCCCATTATGCCGACCTGTATGAAGTTCTTCAAAAGGAACTGACTGCACGGCATTATTCAGTACAGCTATATACGACAAACTCTATGGAAGCTTCCGAATCAGCCGCTATCGAAGATGCTCTGTCTGCCAGAGTTTCGGCGATTATTTCCGCGAGTTGTTTTCGTGATGCGAAGACAGTTTACAGCGAGCATGCCTGCGACGTTCCTGTGGTCTTCGTGGACAGCAGGCGAGAGGGTACCGGCCAGAACCGAGATCGAAGTGCTCAGCTGGATACGGCAATCCACTCCGGGTTTGATTATGCTTCTGCAGGACAAGAACTTGCAGCATTTCTACTGAACCGGAGCGCACAGAAGATCGCAGCATTTACAGGAAGCGAGCATTCCTGCCATATCGAGCAGTTCCTCCATAATTTTCTTCCTCCTTTAAAAGCAAAAGGAATTGACTGCAAGCTTGTCACCTCCTATGATTATCTCGCCTCAGTTCAGGCTTTTGAACTTTTTGAGCCGGACTGCGCCTATGATTATATTGTCTGCACCGATATGCTGCGGCAGCAGGCTGCTGTTGCCGCTCATTCTTTTTCAAGCGTTCATCCGCTTCCTTCTTTTGTTGCCATCAACAGCAGGGCGGCACTGTCAGACAGCAATGCTTACTTATATGAGTTGGATTATAAACGACTGGCATATAAAATTGTACTGCGTCTGATTGAGATTCTCGAAGAAGGTGTAAAGGACTTTTCTCCCGTTTTTCTGGAGAACTCAGGATTGAAATATCTCGCGCCCCGCAACAGAGTGCATCCCAAAACATTAAATTTCCTCACTGTAGACTCTCCGTCCTCTGTTGCGCTGGAACACCTGCTTCCCCATTTTCGCAGGAAAACCGGAATAGATATGAAGCTCACGGTTTTGGGCCTGAACGAGCTTTATGACAAGATTAAAGAAGGGGATAATGCTTCGGATTATGATCTGATTCGCATGGATATGGCTTGGATTTCCGAACTTGGTCCGAAGGTATACGCTCCCCTTGATACGATACAATACAGCTGGGATCTTCTATTTGATCAGGTACTTCCTGTTTTTCTTGAGGATTACACCTCTCTGGATCACAGACGCATCTGCCTGCCCTATGACCCCAGTACCCAAATCCTGTTTTACCGGGCTGATCTGTTCAATGATCCAACCATTAAGCGCATGTACTATGAGTATTGTAAAGAAGAGCTCTCTGTACCGGAGACCTTTGATCAGTATAACAAAATCTCAAGATTTTTTACCAGGAGCTGTCATCCCGGCTCACCGCTGAAGTACGGCAGCACCGTGGCAATCGGCAACTCTGGAGTGAGCCCCAGCGAATACCTTCCCAGACTATTTGCGGAAGGCGGCAGCCTCTTTGACCATAGCGGAAGGATTGCACTGAATACCACAGAAGCATTGAGAGCTCTGAAAAGCTATATGGAGGTCTACGAATATTCCGATAAAAGGATCTACCAGTGGTGGAAGAATGCGCTGGAGGGCTTTGCAGAAGGAAATGCGGCAATGACCATGGTATTCATGAATCATGCGGCTGATATCATCAACACGAAAATATCAAATATCGCTGGAAAGATTGGGTTTTCAGCTGTTCCCGGAGGAAAGCCGCTGGTGGGGGGAGGGGTCATCGGGATTCACCCTAAGTCAAGGGAGAAAGAAGCTGCCTGTGAATTTATAAGTTGGCTGTACAGCGATGAAGTGGCGTCTGTTTTCACCATGCTGGGAGGGCTCTCACCGTGTAAAACCGTATACAACAACAGGAATGTTCTCGAGCTTTATCCATGGTTGTCAGCGGCAAAACGAAGCTTTTCCATCGGGCAGCGCCGCGTGGATAATAAATACTATCTCAACTTCAGTGAAAAAATGCTGGAGCAGATGATCAGCATCAGCATCAAAGACGCTGTTACCGGACAGCGTTCCGCACAGGAAGCGCTCACCCTTGCACAGAACAGATGCGAGGAATATTTTATCCGGAGAAATCCTGCTGAAATCAATAATTGAAATTTATTCTATATTCTTGATGCCTCTGATATGTGCGACTGGAAGAGTTATCGTTACCTTCGTGCCTCTATACTCTTTGCTTTCCAGTTCAATGCTGCCCTTGTGCTCTTCAATAATCTGCTTTGAAATTGACAGCCCCAGTCCAGTACCTCCCATGGCCCTTGACCGGGCTTTATCAACTCGGAAAAACCGCTCAAACACGCGAGACAATTCTTTTTCCGGAATACCGATTCCGTTGTCTGTTACGATGATCTGTGCATTTTTACCTGACCGGAGCGCATCGATATCGATTCTTCCGCCTTCCGGCGTGTACTTGATGGCATTGCTTAGAATGTTGAGCAGTACCTGTTCGATACCGTCTTTATCGATCACCGCCATGATTTTCTGACTATCGTCAAAAATGCAGTTCAAATGCTGGTTCTTGTTTTTCGCCGTCAGTTCTACCTTTGTAACAACAGACTTTAAAAGGCTGATAAGATTGCTTTCTTTTTTATTCCATTTTTCCTGCTTATAGTCAAGACGGGACAGCTGCAGCAGGTCTTTTACCAGACGATTCATCCTGTCTGCTTCCGCGTCGATGATCCCCAGAAATTGTGTTTCGGTTTCCTTGTCATCCACCTGGCCGTCCAGAAGCGTCTCGGTATAGCTTTTAATGCTCGTCAAAGGAGTCTTAAGCTCGTGAGATACGTTTGCCACAAAATCCATCTGCATACTCTCCAGCTTCTGCCTCTCCGTAATATCCTGCAGAATCATAATGATACCGATATCCTGCGCTTTCTCATCTTTGAATCTGTCGTATCTCACTGCAAAGGTGGACCCGCCGTAAAAGAAAATATCCACGGTTCCGCCGTCCTTACTGTTTTCTCTCAGCTTGTCAAACATGAGCTCATCGTTGTAGTCTTTGATGATATCATCATAATAGCGGTTTTCCATATCATCGGTAGTAATGTTCAGCATCGCCATGGCCGCGGGATTGGCATGGATGATATGTCCGGAGAGGTCAACGGCAATCAGGCCGTCGGCCATATATTTCAAAATCGTTTCAAGTTTGCTCTTTTCATTGGAAATCTCAGAAAGGGTCAGATTAAGCTGCTGACGCAGCAGATTGAACATCTCGGCGAGACGGCCGATTTCATCGTCGGACTTGACACTGACTTCCTGGCTGAAATCACCCTTTGCCATCTTTTCCGCTTTTTCTGTAACGTCATTGATGGGAACGGTGATGCTTCTTGCAATGAAAAATCCGAGAACCACCGTAATAAAGAGTGCGATAACCATCGCTTCAACGAAAATGATCTTAGATTTATTGATGGTTGCAAAGACGCTGGTCATGTCTTCGCGAAGGTAAAGAACACCCTTGATATCATCGCCCTCCCCGATGGGGAAAACCATATTTTTTACAGGAATATCCTTGCTTTGCGTTTTAATAATATCGTCTTTCTCGTCAGTTTTACCGCTTAGTCCGCTGACAATAATATTTCTATTCAACAAATCGAGGGCGTTTTCATAAGTTTCGGTATTTGATGCGATAATCGTAAAATCATCGTCAATCACGAAGATGTCCATCGCTACACTGGACCAGCTGTCGATATTACTTTGTATCTCAGCCTGATGGCTTTCCAAATCCTTATATTCCTGCAGAGAAGAAAGCAGCGTTGTTTCCTGCACCGTACGTTTGATATTGTCCCGTACGGAGCCTTTGTAATAAGCCTCTAACTGGCTCATAATAAAAACGCCGATAATTGTTGTTGCAATAAAAACCAGAAGAAAGTAAATAAAAACGATCTTCCACCTTATGCTGGACCATCTTTTTTTTTCGATCATAACCGTTAACCTCTATTGCCGCGGAGGTTATGGCCTCCTGAAATAATATCCTATCCCTCTTTTGGTCATGATATATTGGGGATCGCTGGAATCGTCCTCAAGTTTTTCTCGCAGCCTCCGCACCGTAACGTCTACCGTTCGGATATCTCCATAGTATTCATATCCCCAAACCTCTTCCAGCAGCTGTTCTCTGGAAAATACCTTATTTTCTCTTTCCGCTAAATATTTCAGAAGTTCAAATTCGCGAAGCGTTAGTTCCAGTGACTTTTCGTTTTTCCTTACCTCGTAACGGTTTAAATCCACCGTAAGGTTTCCAAAATCCTGGATATTGGCCGGAACATCCTGCAAATTCGTCATCAAGTCAGTTCTTCTGATATTGGCCTTGATTCGAGCAATCAGTTCGCGCATTCCAAAGGGCTTTGTAATGTAGTCATCGGCACCGAGCTCCAAACCAAGCACCTTATCGACTTCCTCCTCTTTAGCGGTAAGCATAAGGATGGGTACGGTGTTTGTTTCCCGAACCTTCTTACACACCTGAAAGCCGTCCATAAGCGGAAGCATAACATCAAGCAGAATCAGATCGGGTTTAACCGTCGTCGCTTTCTCAAGACCGTCCTGACCATCATACGCCGTTTCTACTTCAAAGCCTTCTTTTGTTAAATTAAATTTTATGATATCTGATATCGATTTTTCATCTTCAATGATCAGTACTTTTTTTGAATCCATCGTGATCCTCCTTAATATAAAAGAAGTACTAAGCAATTATAACAAAAAAAAATTCGCACGTCAAAAGCCCATTTTTTCAGTTTCAAAAACGGTCCGGCTCTCTTTCATTTTGTACCCCTTATTATTGATCAATCGATTGTTCATAAACTGGGAATTATTAGCTTTTAGCGCTTTCATAAAAAAGCGGCAGTCTCCTATGACGAAAGATCATAAAGAGACTGCCCGATAAAAAAGTAACACCCGCTGCTGTGTTTGTTAATTGTTCTGTTTATTAATTGTTTTATTTATTTCAATTTATAATTTCAAGTGCTTCTAACTCTTCTGCCCCAAAACTTCAATAAGCTGCGGGAGGATCTGATTCACATCTCCCACAAGACCCAGGTCGGAAACCTTAAAAATTTCAGCACCTTCATCCTGATTGACACTGACGACAAAGTCCGCGTCCTTCATTCCACAGACATGATGCGTCGCACCTGAAATTCCAAAACCGAGATAGACCTTTGGCCGTATGCTTTTTCCGCTGGTACCGATCATCTGATGCTCACCCTCAGCCCAGCCTTCATCCAATGCGGGACGCGTACAACCCAGCGCTCCACCAAGCGCTTCCGTCAGTGCTTGAAGCTGATCCCAGCGTTCTTTGTCGCCCACGCCAAAGCCTCCGCAGATCACAACGTCAGCCTCTTCCAGTGAAACCCCCTTTGTGTCTTCTCTGCACTGGCTGAGAGGCTGCAACCGGACCTTGACGCTGTCAAGAAAATCCAGAGGGACATATTGAACCTCCCCGTTTGTTTTCCGCTGCACCGGCTTATCAAGAATGCCCGCCTTGACGCTTGCCATCTGTGGCCGATGATTTGGAATCAGGATATCTCCCAGTACTTTTCCTCCAAAGGCGGGCACTACGGCTACGAGGTTGTCTCCTTCGTCTACCTTCAATTCAATGCTGTGCGCCGCCACACCGGTTTTTACTCTCGCCGCCGTCATGGGCGCCAGCTGAGCCCCGGAATATGTCGCCCCGAAAAGAACAATATGGGGATCGTAACTGGTAATAAGATTTACCAGAATGGCAGCGTAGTATTCCGGATGATAAAGCTTCAGCCTCGGATCGTCCGCCGCATAGACTTTTTCCGCTCCATATTCCAGGCAAACCTCGGTCAGCGGTCCGATCTTTTCGCCCATCACAACTGCAGTAACAGCTCCTGGGTTTTTCATTTTTTCCTTTAGACGCTGCGCCTCATTCAGCAGCTCCAATGAGACGGGAGCGATGCTGCCCTGATTCTGTTCGATGTATACCCAAATATCCTTGTTCATTCCGTCACCCCCAATTCGCAGCCTGCCGTATACTGTTCCGGATTGATTCCGTGCTCCCTTAATTTTGAAAGCAGTGCGGAAACCAACTCTTCGCTGCTTCCTTTGATCATCTCACAAGTCCGGTTCAGATCCGGAGTAAAGACGTCTCCCGGCTGTGTGGGAGATCCGGTAAGACCGACTTTCTCTTCATCCAAAGAGAGATCGTCGCTCCCATAAACTGCATAGGGTTTTTTTCTTGCTTTCATCACCCCCATTACTGTCGTCAGTCTGGGTTGATTGATTTCTCTTGTTACGCCTAATACCATCGGCAGTTCTGCCTTCCACTCCATATAGCCATTTTCCGACTTGGTTTTTACAAGCGCTTCCGTTGTATCCTGTACACTGCATTCAATAACGCTCCAAAGATGAGGCATCTTCAGCCATTCTCCCAATTGGGAAGATACTTGAGAAGTGGCACCGTCTCCGGTCTGGCAACCGGTTACCACCAAATCTGCTCCGCCTATTTTTTCAATTCCCTTCGCCAAAACATAAGAGGTAGCGAGGGTATCTGCTCCCGCAAACTTTCTATCGCTCAGCAAATAGGCTTCATCTGCGCCCATGGCGAGTCCCTCCATTAGATTCGCTTCCGCCGAGGGAGGCGCCATGCTGAGCAGAACGACCTTCCCTCCGTGCTTTCCTTTTATTCTAAGCGCCTCTTCAATGGCATGCCGGTCTTCCGGGTTGATAATGGTGGGGATGCCTTCCCTCTTTATCGTCTTCTTCACCGGATCAATACTGATCTGATTATAGCAGGCCGGGTCCGGTATGGGCTTGATGCAGACCACAATTGTTTCAATCATCTGCTTTTCCTCCTTACGAAATTTTTCGGGATATCCCCGTAGAGTGCTTATTTCAGCACGTTAGCTGCTATAACGATTTTCTGGATTGCAGACGTTCCTCCGGACGGAATGGAAGCAAGCGCATCCCTCAGGAAACGACCCACAGGATATTCGTTTACGATTCCATAGCCTCCCATCAGATCCATGGTTCTCTTTGCCGCGTTAACAGCAGCTTCCGTTGACTGCAGCTTCGCCATAGCATATTCTGCCGTGCATGGGATTCCGGCGTCCTTCATTCCTGCAGCGCGATAGGTCAGCAGGCATGCCGTATCATAGTCCAGTTTGTTTTCTGCAATGATCAACTGAATTGCCTGAAGTTTTGAAATCGGCTTTCCGTACAGCACTCGTTCCTTTGAAAACTTGATGCTCTCTTCCAGACAGCCCTTCAGAATTCCTGTGCAGATCGCGGACATCCCGGCTCTGCCGACTTCTGCGATGGTCGTCATTGCAATCTGTGCGCCGGCCCCCTCGCCTTTCAGGATCTGTTCATCACCCACTTCAATATTGTTATAGATTACGTCGCCTGTAACGGAACCTCTCAGCCCAAGCTTGTGTTCCTTCCTGCCTGCGGAATGCCCTGGCATGTTTTTCTCCAGAATAAAAGCGGTCAGCTGCGGACGTCCCTTCTCATCGGTACCTGTACGAACAGTGCAAACGTCGATGTCTGCCACGCTGGAGTTGGTGATAAAACATTTACGACCGTTAATGATCCATTTTCCATCTTTTCGTTCACCGGTGGATTTCTGTCCAATAAAGTCCGAACCCCCTCCTGGTTCCGTAACGGAGAGGCCGCCGATTTTTTTACCGGAGCAAAGATCCGGCAGATATTTTGATTTTTGTTCTTCGTTTCCATAGTATTGAATTGCTGCTATTGCCAGGTGATGGGTCATCAGTGCGATTCCAAGTCCTGCGGAGTGACGCGATATCTCCTCCAGACAGATGGCTCTTTCTGTATGTCCAAGACCCGTTCCTCCAAATTCTTCTGGAGCAAAGATGCCGTTAATACCCATTTCGCCCATAAGCAAAAACAGTTCTGTAGGGCAGATATCCTCTTCGTCCCATGAAGCTGCCTTTGGAGCGACTTCTCTTTCAACAAATTCTCTAACTGCTTTTCGCAGCATTCCTTGTTCTTCCGTAAATTCAAAAAACTGCATAACATTCCTCCATTTTTCTCAGCTTATCCGGCCTATTTATTTAACAAGACGACATTGGTCCGATATGCCGCATGTCCTTCGTTTTGAGACTGTCGACAAAATTTAGCGAGAGAGCTCACACAAAACTAAATAAACAGACCGGTCTATTTTAATATAGCGCACTTTTGCTTATCTGTAAAGAAGTATTTTTTGAATTTGTTAAAAAAATAGAAGCAGGCCGATTAACGATTTGCTTCTTAATATGCTGTGTATTCTGTCACGGAATCACAGTATCCATCCGTGTTCCGCAAGCCATTCGAGGGATTCGACACATTTCAAATTTTCAATTGTATAGGTTACGCTTTCCTGTGCGCAGTCCTTCAGGCTGTTCATAATGAAATTCATATCCATGTCTCCCGTTCCCAGAGGATCATGGTCATCGTAAGTCTTTCGATTATTATGGAGGTGTACGTGGCTCAAACAGGAACCCAATGTCTCCACCCATTGAGACAGTTCCACCGATGTAGAGCAATTGGCATGTCCGATATCCAGGCAGGCTCGAACTCGCCTGTCATCAACATCTTCGATCAGCTTGCACAAGGTAAATGGCTCATCTTCCAGCACATTTTCTATCATGATATGAAAATCATCAGGTTTATCGTCGATATACCTCTTCCAGAATTCCGCCGAACGCTCCAGAAACCAGCTTTTAAAATATACGTAGGGCACATACCCGGAGTGAACAACCATTCTATTGATACCGTACTGCTTAGCAAGTTCATATGCTTGGTTATATCTTCGGTATGCGAGTTCCAATGCCAGCGGATCAATTGCGGATGGAAACAGTTCATTAAAAGGCGCATGCAGGATAAACCTGTGTGCCTTCGTCATTTTCTCTCTTACGATTGAATCTGTGACAGCAAAATTGTCGCCGTCCATATTGGAAGCAGTGCAGAATTCATCAATCTCCAGCCCGATTCCGTACCGGTCTGCAATTTGTACAGCATCCTCTGCCATGGTAGCCACGTAAAGTCTTTCTTTGATATTCATATTTCCCTTTCCTGTCCGCAGTATTATTTTATGATTTCTCCAACAATCCATATTTTAATTTGATTCGTTCCAGCTTTTCCAGCAAGGGTTCGGCCGCCGTCAGCAAAAAAAACACCGTTGCAGCAGCATGAATCAGATCAAAGGGAATCCCCTGGAGATATGCCAGCAAAAACATCTCTTTTGTTGGCTCGTTCTGAAACATAAGTACAGCAGCGGGATTCATAATTCCTCCGTAAATAAAAAATGTAGCTACCCCGCCAAAAATAGAAAGGGAATACTGATTGGCGCGAAGCAATCCCTTTCTGAATAAAATTCCTGTCAGAAAGCCTATGGTGCCGAACGCAAACATCTGCCAGGGGGTCCAGGGCCCCTGACCAAAAAACATATTGGAGACAAGAGCGGTCATGGCTCCGACAAGGAAGCCTGCCTCACCGCCAAAGGCAACTGCTGCGATCATAACAACCGCAATGACCGGCTTAAACTGAGGCGCCCAGAAAAATGCTGCCCTTCCCGCAACCGCAATCCCGCAAAGTACGGAAATCACGATTAGTTCCCGCGCCTGCGGCTTACTCTTTTCAAAGATTAGTATAAAGGGAAGCAGTGCCTCCAGCAGGACTATTGTAGAGATAAAGTAATATTTGCGGTCGTCAAAATAGTAAATCCCGATAAATATTGTCAGAGGAATCGCGGCAAGGATCATAAGTGCTGCAACTTTTGTTCTAACCGAGAGTTTTCTGTCTCCCGCTACGGTCTGCTCCACCCGAAAAGCCTGCGATCTTGCCTGCGCCGTCACTGGCTCGTCGTCCTTTACTTGATTCTTTTTATCTATATTATTTTGCGCATCGCATTGATCATACCCCTCTACGTCCGGTTCGGGCGGCAAAGATCCGCCGTAAGCCAGTATTACGTCCTTTACAGTAACGGCTCGAGGCAGTTTATGCCTTGCCATCCTGTTTGCAGCTGTCGTATAAAAGCTATTCCCGGAAAAGAAAACATCCGGATCGCCTTCCGTCACGATATTACCGTCAAAAAACATGGCGCATCGTTGGGCATATTCCGCACAAAATTCCAGGTCGTGACTCACCATGAGAACGGCAACGCCTCTGATGCACAGCGCTTTTAAAATCGATGCGAAAATCTGTTTGAACGCAGCGTCAAACCCTTTTGTTGGCTCATCCAGAATCAATATCTCCGGTTCCAGAAGCAATACCTTTGCCAAGGCTGCCCTTTGCTGCTCTCCCCCTGACAGATCATAGGGATGCGCAAAAATGAAATTTTGAAGACGGCAAAGAGCCGTGACCCATGCAAGCCGTTGTTCTTTTTCTTCTGCAGAAAGCTTTCTCTCCTTCAGTATTTCAAGAAGGTCCTCTTTTACGGTCTTTTTTACGAAGAGACTCTGCGGATTTTGTGGTAATGCTGCCCAAGATCCGATCACCGAGACACTTCCCCGATATGGAGTTTGAATCCCGGAAATCAGAGATAGCGCAGTTGTCTTGCCTGTGCCGTTTCCTCCCAGGATCGCAGTAATTTCCCCTTTATAGACCTTAAGACTCATACCCTTTATGATATCCGGCCCGTTCTTTTCGTATTGAAACCAGACCTCTTTCAGCTCAACAACCGCAGTTCCTTTCGTTTGTTCTTCTTTCTGCCTCTTCTTTGCGCGCTTTTTGGATTCAGGGGTATTTGACTGATTCCGGCCTTCCGGCAGCTCCAGTTGATCCAACCAGTTCCGTCCCTCCCGCACGGTAACGGGGCACTCCATTTTGCCGCAATATTCCATTTCGTTAGTACATTCCATTCTGCCATATACGGCCGCGAAAACTCGCATGGGCGCCGGCATTGCAGCAGACATCGAATGCCCTTGTTTTGACAGGATCAACCCTACTTCTTTCGGCGATCCCTGACAGAAGAGTCTTCCTTCATCCAGAACCACAACCCGGTCGCACAGCGGGAATGCCTCCTCCAGCCTATGCTCTGTCAGGATGATCGTTGTTCCAAGCTCTCGGTTGATTTTACCCAAAGTCGCAAGAAATTCCGATGCCGCGATTGGATCAAGCTGTGCGGTTGGTTCGTCAAGAATCAGCACTGTCGGCTGCAGCGTCATCACTGCCGCCAGATTCAACAGCTGCTTCTGTCCGCCGGAGAGCTCAGTAACTTTTTTATAAAACCAATTCTGAATCCCGAAAAAGGATGCCATTTCCGCAACGCGCAGTCTGATTTCAGGTGTTTCGAAACCCAGGCTTTCCATGCCAAAGGCAAGCTCATGCCAAACCTTGTCTGTCACAATCTGATTTTCCGGATTCTGGGAGACAAATCCGATCTCAGCTGACTGCGTCCTCTGATCCGTTTGTGATATAGGATGATTTTTAAACAAGATTTCACCCTGAAATTCGCCATGGGGCGCCAAACTGGGCTTGAGTTGCCGAAGCAAGGTAGTTTTACCGCAGCCGGAGGGCCCGCAAAGCGTTATAAATTCACCCTGTCTGATTTGCAGATCAAGTTCCCTTAGCACTGGTCGTTCTCGTCCGGGATAATAAAATGTTACGTTTTTTAATTGAAATATGTACATAAATTCTCCTATTACCATTCACCTTTTTTCCCTGTGCTCTGTAATTCGCTCCTGCGAAACACCTGACTTTTATACCATAAATTGATTGCTATGGGCATAAGGGAAAGCATCACATAAACAAGCAGCACGCTCCCGGTATACCATGTGAGCGCACCCTTTACAGAGGGGAAATAGCGAAAGGAAAGGCCTCCGGCCGATGCTCCTGTAAGGATGTACCCTCCTGCCGCAAGTAAAAAAAATAACGCTTTTTTATCCCGTGCATCCACTCTGTAAATTGAAAAGGCCGTTCTGCCGGGGAGCCCGTAGCCCCTGCTTTTCATGGAGTCTGCGGTTTCAACGGCATTTTCCATAGCCCAGATTACCATAATGGATAAAATGGAGGTTCCATGGCGGATCCTCTGTGCCAGACTGCCTGCAGACACGTCTCTTCCAATGCATCTTTGCGCCGCAGAGATATTCCGAAGCTCATCCTTATATCTTGGAACGAAACGGAGGATCATAGATATTATCAGCGAGGAAGCTGGAACGACTCTTCCAAAAATATAGATGAATTTATCCGACGTCATAACCACGTTATAGCACGAAAACCATGCGATAACAGAAACGATCATAACAGCCGCGGCAATTCCGTAAAGAATGGATTCAAGCGTCAACGGATTACCGTTTTTCAGGTATGTAAGGATCGTTGCCCCCTCATGATTGAATGCAGGATTGACAAGTGCCATAACGAGCAGCATCGGCAGCAAAAAAACAAAATTGAACTTGACGGCTTTCCTGCCGTTCAGATAAATGGAATAGCTAAATCCACAGCAAAGCGATATCCCAAGGCAAAACGGGTGCATAAACACCATGGAAAACACGATCACAAAAACAAAGTAGATTAAATTGACAACAGGATGAAATTTTGAAAAGCTGTCTTCCATCATTCTCCTCCCGCAGCGTAATATCCGCCCACATCCCTGCCGAGATCACAGGTATAGACCCATTCGATCACATCTCCGTCTTTTAATTGATATCTGCTGCATCCGTAGTTGGGAAACCAGCCATTCACTTTATACATCCAACCGGAAAGCTCCCCGCAGTCAAATTCGTACAGATTGTTGATCCCCTCAATGTATGCACTGTTGTAGATCGGTGTATTGACAAACTCCATATGAATCTTATTCATTTTCATCTCTCTGATCAGTACATGAAACACCGATTCTCCTTCATAGAAATCCACACCGGTGGCAGGAAAGATAACACCATCTTTCGGCACCAGCTCGACCTTTTCCGGATCCAGATACTCTATGTTATTCAGAATCGTATCACAACGTACAGAAAGCGTGCAGGTGAGCTTACGGTCAGAAATGACCGAATTCTGAGGTTCCACCGGGATCGGCTTTCCTTCCGGAACGGGATCGGTCAGATACCTATCCTTGCCCGTATCCGGGTCGATCGTCATTGCTGGCGCCTCCGCCGTGTCAGACTCCTTTTCTATGAGTCGTTCACCTTGCAGCGCAGAATCTTCTTTCTGCAAATCTACGCTTATTCCACCGGCAGTCCCGCTCTGGGATATTGCAGATTCGGAACTATTTAATTCAGGGTCTAATGATACGTTTGACAAAGATGACACTTCCGGGCTGCTCTCTTTTTGCGCAAATCCCCCGCCCAGATGGTAGGTGGCGACAAGAAGTATCAAGATAACTGCTGCTGCGACTCCCTTTCTCTTCGTGAGTTTCATAGCCGAATATCCTTCCCTATACCAGTTCTGCCGCTGTCAGCATACGAAACAGCATCTCCGCGATATCACCGCGTTTGATAGGAGCTGCCGGACGGATTTCTATCTCATCCTGTGAAAGAATATCCTTTTCATAACAAGAAGCCATGCTTGATTTCGCCCATTCAGCCACTGTGACATAATCAGGGAACTGCGCCAGTACATCTCTGACTGTCACCGCGTCAATTGCGGTATCCATTCCACACAGCTCTGCCGCTCTTGTAACCATGACCGCCGCTTCCTGCTTAGTTATTTGAGCCTGCGGATTGAAGCTGCCATCAGGATTTCCGTTGATGATCCCGTAGCTGCTTGCCGTTCCCACATAAGGCGCGTACCAGGCTGTCCCTGAGACATCCGAAAAGCGGTTTGTCGCCGCCGCTTCAAGTCCCAGGGCTTTTGTAACAATTGTGGAGAACTCCGCTCTGGTCATCGTAGCATCCGGCATAAATGCGGTTGCAGTTTTTCCGTCAATTATATTTCTTGCGGCAAGTGCTTCAATCGCAAGCTTATTTTTATGATCAGAGATATCGGGGAAGGTTTTCCCGGGAAAGATAAGCTTCTGCTTTATTACATCAGAATTTTTTCCCCGAAGACCTTCGGCAGGCTCCCCTGCCTCTCCGTTTGAATCATTCTGGGAATCACGATCCTGCGAAATCATGGCTGCAGCGTCTCCCATCCGATAGAGAGTATTTTTTCCCTTTGCAGCCCGATCCGCAGCAACGAGTCCGTAAAAAGCCTGCTCTGTTGCCATCTGATTGCTGCCGCTTCCATCCAGCGTATGGAGGAAACCTTTTCCCTTTGTGTAAAATGTAAGAAGATTACCAACGAGCGTCTCTCCGTTACTGATAAAGCGTCCGTCATCCAGGGGAATTCCCAATTCCGTAAGCGCCACAATCACCTGTACACAGCTTTCTGAGTTTGAGGTTCCCCAGCTTGCAAAGCCTCCGTCATTTTTCTGCATTTTGGACAGGCATAAAAGGGCCTCCTCCGTTACTTTTCTCACCTTTTCCTGATCCTGATACTTAGCCAATGCCTGCAAGGCCATTCCAGTGATATCAGGATCAGAAACATCACCTCCGGCAGCAGCAGCATCGGTACCGCCAAGAAGGGAAAAGCCACCGTCTGGAAGCTGCCGTGATAAGATTTCTTCAACATACATCTGCCGCGTCGCCTGTGTTATTGCCGATGGATTCTGCGGCATAGGATAATTTCCGCTGTCCAGCGCAATCAAGGCCCATATAGGGCCATTGATCCCCTGCCAGATCGTCTTATCAAAATCTCCCAACGGAGTAAGCAGATTGTAGCCTCCCACATCGGAAGGGTCTGCACCGATTGAGGTCAGCGCTACTGTCAGTCTGGAGTATTCGGTATATTTTTTTTCATGGAGTACTCCGCCGCAATTTTTAACGTACTGAACGACATCATCATAATAATCCTGATAATACTTTCTCGGAATCTCATACCCGCTCCTTGCAAGGCCTAGAACCGCCCATTCACCGCCTACAGATCCAATCTGAGGGACTGGAACAGTCTCATAAATATAGGTTGCCGTATTTTGTAAGGCTTTTACTTCATTTTGTGCCAGCGATTGATTTTCTGCGGCAAATACAGGTGTACTGCCGAAAATCATGCAGCCAATCAGTATCAACAATAAAAAAGACTTGATCCTTTTCATTCTTTTCTCCTTTAACCGCACATTTTATATAATCAGCAAAGGCCACAAGGTAGACTTGGAGCCATTTCACCGTTAAGCTATGCGGCTATTTTAACCTAAGCTCCGACTATTTTTCAAAGCCGTCGACAAAACGTTTTAGAATAGTTGCCACCTCAGCACGTGAGGCACCATCCTTTGGAACAAGGGTATATGTTGTACGGCCAGTTATCAGCCCTTCGGAGTTTGCCCATTTCATGGCTGTCTGCGCCCAACCGCTGATCGCAACTGCATCAGCATAGTTTTCGACTCCGGCAGTGACTGCTACATCATATCCTTTATAATTTGCGTAATTGCACAGGATTGTCGCCAATTGTTCGCGAGTGACATTGTTGTTCGTTCCAAAGCTGCCGTTTCCAATCCCTGCGGTAATTCCATTGACATCAGCCCAAAGAACCGCATCTGTATACCACTGGTCATTCATTACATCTGCAAACCCGTTTTCCCCTTCCACTAAAGGAGACTCATCCAGACGATGCAGTACCGTAACGAGCATTGCTCTTGTCATCGAACTATCAGGGCTGAAAGCAGTCTCTGAAGTACCGTTGAAAAGTTTCTTTTTTATGGCAAATTCAACCGCACTGTAGAACCAGTCCGTATCCTTTACATCAGCAAAGGGATTCTGCCAAACCTCCGACCAGCCTACCACATAATAGGACAAATGGTCTGTAGTGAAGGAAGCCATGCCTGAAGCCTTACTATAGGTGCAAGTTATTTTTTCAAGTTCGCCACTTTCATTCAGATACCATACTGTGATACCATCCGCATCCTCTCCGTCTTTCAGCAAATAGGGAAGTGTTATCTTGATCTTTTCTCCATTAAAGCTGCTAATGTGTTTATCCTCACTCAGTATGGAGATATCGTAAACCGGATTATCTCCTGCCTCTTTTCTCTGAGCATTGGTAAGGGCAGCGTAATCAACTGATTCGAGACTTATCGTCACATTACTTCCTGAAGCCTGTGACGCCACAGAATCCAGTATGCTGTTTGGTATCATCATATTGCCCATGGGTGTTTCCACCTTCAGATCTACCGTTGTCGATGCTGCTATAGAGGAGAGGGATTCCTTTGAGAGATTTATGCTCATCTTCTTGACTGCACCTGTAACTTCAGGAGCGATGATGATAGCCGTGCTTTCTGATTCTTTTGCCTCTGCAATCGCCGAGGCCATATCAGACGACGAAACCGCTACGGCAGCAATACCGTTCAAGGCTTTCACTACTGGATTAAGAACAACATCCTCACCCGGCTCCTGTGCATTGCCCGATATCGGTGAAGGCTTGTTGCCCGATGCAAATGCGCCAAGAGCAGTAAGCTTTTCAATTGCCGCGTTATAATTGGTTACATCACCGACGGTAATATACTTTCTCTGCTCCTCATCCAGCTTTTTATACGCTGAATCTGCAGCCAGCACAGCAGACTTATGAGAAATCGTCACCTTATCAACATAAGGGATTGCTTCCAGCAGAGCTTTGACCCCTTCAATTTCCGAATAATATTCAATCTTCTCTTCCGCGGCGGTAAGTTTGACGTAATTGGTAACCCCTGACTTGTCTGCCAGTGCATCATATGCTACCCGTGCCGCCTCTATTTTTGCCAGATAATCCCCGTACGTTGAATAGGTAATTCTGCCTGCGCTTGGCAAGGCGTCAATCAAAGTCACGACAATGCCCGCATCCTGTTTTATTACCTTGAGAACGTACTTGGTACCCTCATATGCTGTCGCTTCGGTTCCCTGCTTGTTCATTGAGGGCCATGCTTTGTCCCCTACCCCTATGTAGATGGTATCACCGTCTTTTACAGAGATGCTTTCCGTTCTCTTATAGAAGGCGGAATCCCTATTGTAATAATTCAAAAAGGCTTTTACAAGGAAATTTTTATTGCTGGCTGTGGGTGTGAGCATCACACTGGTCCGTTCTTTATCGATCAACAAAGTATACTCTGAGATACTCCCTTTAAAGTGCGGTGCAAGCGTGCCGCCGCTTATTTCCAGAGATTTCAGGGTTGTATTTCCGTTCTTCCAGGTGCCCCCCAAGTCCTCTCCAAGGTTCTGGGTGTACCGGATTGCAATAATATCACCGTTTTCCAGCGTTCCTTTTTTTACCGTAAAGTTCTGGAACCCTTCATTTACAAACCAGTCGTTTAAAGTTCCCATCCAGCCGGACCCGGCTGCTCCCGAAAATTCTGCAAGCTTTTTATTCCCTTGCTCGACAGAAGCAAGATACGTGATGTCATAGTCGTATACTCCGCCTTTTCCTCCTGTTCCTTTCCATGTATATCCCTCCGTGGCAAGCGCTTTTAGAGCAGCGGTCATCATGGTATCATCTACGCAGAGATCATACCACCCGTCAAGGATTTTTCCTTTCAAGTCGCCGCCTTTATAGGTATCATTTCGTACACTGATTTTAACCTGTCCTACTACGTCGCCGTAATTCGGGAGGCTCACTCCCTCAGGAAGCGGCTCTTTTTGATCAGCTTTCACACTTACAGCCATCATCGCCGCAATTGCCGCATTCTTTGCTTTGGTGATATCACTCAGCGATCCTGCGCTCTCAATTTCCGCCACGCCATTGTTTTTCGCCGTTGAGAGAGCATTTTGTCCTGCCTCATCGTATTTATCCAGATCAAAGCTGTTATATTTTGCTTCAAGTGCTGCAATGGCTGCGTCTTTAGCCGCCTTAAGGTCATTTTCAGACCCCACCGTTCCCCAGTTGAAGATGACATTCACATCCTCATAGGGCATTGTAAAAGCAAGCATGGATTGTGGGAAATGGATGTTGACCCTGGTATCAGTCAGCGACCTTTCCTGATACGTTGACCGGTCAATAAAGGAAGGGGCCTCTTTATAACTGACATATCTGGAGTCAATCCCTACGAATTCAATGCTTTTCAGTTCATATTCCGTTCCGCCGACCATGACGGTCATATTGCGCAAGACGTCATACCCGACAAAATCATCAACAGACTCGCCCAGCTTGAAATTTTTATCAGAGATTGTCCATGACGAACCTACCGTACCCGTTATCGAGTGATCCTCATCTTCCCGCACAAGCAGATACGCATACTGCCCCACATCAAAGGCAACCACGACGTTTGTGTCCGGATTCGCCTGATAAATTGTGGTGTCGGAACCGTTTGGATAAAAATACAGGAGTTTTTTCGCATCTCTATTTCCCTGATTCTCCCATGCATCCCTTGCCTTGGTGCTTTCATGCTGACCCCACCACTTCATCGTGTTATTGGACTGAAGATAGCCAATCATATCCTCGATGGCAGCCACCGCATCCGCGGTATCCGCTTTGATTTCATAGGTCAGATCAAAGCCTTGTCCTGCAGGCAATCCGCCTTCCTGCGCTGCCAAGTTCATCACGAAACTGCATAATTCCTGTTCGGCTGTGGTCAGTCTTGTTTTTTGATAATCTGATAATTTTGTGCCGTAAAGCTCCACGACGTCATCCACAAGACTCTTAATACTGGTGGTGATGAGCGCACTGTCTTCCGGCAGTCTGCTCAGGCATTCGCGAAGGTCGGCAACAAGCTTTACATTTTCATTCGTTGCATCTTCCTGGATATTCTTGATTTCCTGAATCCCTGTTTTCTGAGCTTGATACGCTTCACCGATGGTTGCCGCTGCCGAAATCGCCGACACTGCCGTATCATAATACGCTTTTAAATTTGTCCAAGAGTTCAACGCTCCAATTTCTTCGGGTTTCAATCCATAAAGGGGTTCTACTCTGAAGTAGCTCTCAGGATACTCCTTGTAAACCGAATCCAGCTGCGCTTTTAAGCTCGCCTTCACCGCCGAGGGATTGGAGGACGCCGTCACATGGACCCAGATCAAAGCACCGCTCTTTACGGAGTAATAGGTTCCTTTTGTCGGATCGCCTGCAGCCGTATTCGGAATATTTCCCTTGATATCAGTTCTCGTATCGTAGGCTCCTACCAGATACCAGCCCTCTTCATAAAATGCTGCCTCTGCAGTTCCCTCCGTGTCTGTAACCACAGCCTGTCCATCTATGACTACCGGCTGTTCTGTCTGGCAGAGCGCTCCTCTGCTTTCCTGCTGAATGCTGCTGTAAAGAGACAGTCCTTCTGCCTGCACTGTTTGCCGTGCCAAACCAAAGGCCGCTCTGGTTTCCGTTACCTCCAGTGTGAGCTTCTGCCCGGCCTCAACTGTAATGCCGTCGGTCTGTGTGAACGCATCAATCTTCAGATCGTCTTCATACTGGCTGATATTTGCTTCTGGATTTCCTATTGAGGGCAACTGGGTTGATTCGGGCATTATATTCCACGATACGGAAATCCTGTCGCCGGGATGAAGAATTATAGTTGATAAATCCGGAAGTCTTTTGGTTGGCTCAGTACCCGCACGATTGCTTTCATCCAGATAAACGCCGTTCAGATAAATGTGCTGTCGGTAGCCCGCATGGCTGATTGCGAGCCCCTTTTGCTCAAGCATGTCCTCAATACTGTCTCCTGCCTGAAGCTCCACCGTGCCCTTGTATGCTTTACTCTCAATCCTGTCGATCCAATTGAGCGCTACGGTAATTTGTTCCGCCGAAGGCTGAAGTCCACTGTAATAAGCATCGTACAGAGCCGCGTATGCCGCTTTGTAATGGTTCACCGCAGCTTCATCCGCAGCCGTACCGTTCAGCGTCGGCGCCTCCTGTGCCGCCGCAAGGGCTGCCTGATATGCAGACCATGACGCTGCCGTATAATCCTCCTTAATCAGAGGCTTTTGATTTATAATTTCGATTAATTTGTTTACTTTTTCATTTATTTTATTTACTGTTGACGAATACCTGAAGCTGACACTTTTCAGACATAGGTTCTCTCTTGCCGCCGTCAGTCCCTCCGTTGCAGACACCACGTCCGCCGCCGCAGTTCCGTCAGTTGAGCTGTTATATTCCGTCGGATTCCCGTCTGCATCATATAACTGTGCTAAAATATTCTGTGCCGCTGTTCTCGCCGTTTCAAAATCAGACCACGTCGCCGCAGTATAATCCTCCTCTGCCTTTAAATTTGACAGTTGGAGTTCTTCATACAGAGCTGTCGCATTGATGTTTATAATCGGAATGAGCTTGTTAATGGCTGCGGTAAGCTCCGAGGCCGCATCATCAACCTGTGATTGGGTCGCGGATAAATTATTATAAACTCCGATTGCTTCCGACGAAATTGACTGCATATTTTCCCAAAAGCTGTCTGGTACATCATCCGTAGATATTGTATCGGTCGGATGGCCGTTGTATCGATCCTGAGATGTGTAATATCCCTTTGTAGGTGCATCGGAAATGATCGCTTGCAGAGCACTGTCATCCACGGCGTTGAGGACCACGATAAATTCAGGTGATTCGTCATACTCATCACTCGCGCGGAAACAGAACGTATAGATGCCCGCTCTCGTTGGGGTAAAATGATAGTCTTTATTTGCCGGAACAGCGACAGAGCCATCGATTTGAACCGTATACGTCAAATTATCGCCGTCTGTGTCACTAAAAGCCGTGTTGAGGGGAAGCAAATATTCCATATCCTTCCGTGTCGTTATAGTCGATGGATTTGCCGCAGTTATCACTGGAGCGACATTACTCCCGTGATCTATTTTCTGCCAGGCCAAAATCGGATATCCTTCATTAATGTTTTCAGTGTCAGGCATAAAATCTACAGTCCCGAGTTTTTTTTCATCCAACAGGTCTGATGCACCCTCCGCGGAATTTATTCCATCAATTGTTGTATCATCTCCAAATAATGAAGACTTCAGGTAATAGCATTTAATGAATGTTCCCTTTTTGTCAGCTGAATTGCCGGCAAGCGCACATACCTTTTTTATTGTTCCAGTGACATTGATCGTTCCCCTGCTGTAACAGTTTGATAACATATTATCTGTATAGCCGCATATGCCGCCAACCCGATATGCATCGGCGTTTATGTTAATCGTTCCGTAATAATAACAATATGATATTGTACCTTTATTTGAGGCTGCTATTCCTCCAGCCATTGTAGCCGAAAAATAACCGCCATCTTTATCAGTTGTGATATCAACCCCGCTGAAGCAGCTAGTTATCGTCCCATAATTGTAAACAGCGATTCCTCCGATGTACCTGGCAGAACCAATGATGGTTGAATCTGTTAATCCCAGTTGTTTTACAATGCCGCCTGTACCAATATATCCAAACAGACCCTGCCCGTTTACCGTAGAGTTTATATACAGTTTACGAATGATATGCCCATTTCCGTCAAAAACACCCTGGAACTGGCTCGAGCCGTTTGTTGAATTGCCAATCGGTACCCAGCTCTCTCCACTCTCGTTGCAAACACTTGATAGATCGATATCGGACGTTAATGTAAAGATACTTTCATCATAGGCCTCGCCTTCGTTGACTTTTTCAGCCAGCAGTGCAAGCTGATCCGCCGTGGAAATGATATAGCTGCCAGGCGCTGTTTGACCGGTATACGCCTCCGGAGTCTCTGCCTGCACAGTTATCGGTAATAAACCGGTAACCATAATCAAAGCTAATAATATAGCGATAATCTTTTTCATTTTATCCTCCATTTTTATAAATGCAGAAAAGTTTATTTATATATTAACGCCGAAGCGCGATTTTCAAAGTATAGTTTCTAATAATACCGATGCACTGTGGTCAAAAGCAGCTCAGTTTAAGCGCTTCATCAAGAGCGGCAGGCTCCGATAGAGGAGCCCGCCATTTGACATTCGTTATGAACGAACAAATTTAAGAAGCGTAATATATGGAGATTCCGTACCATTCTGAGTAATGATTTGATAATATACAGTCTGTCCAGGTGTGGTCAGCGTTACCTCAATAGGATAAGGTTCGTCAAGGGAACAGCTTGAACTGATATTTACACCATTGAGATAAACACAAGGTTCGTCGGATGCAACGCCATATACTTGTGTGAGACTGGAGGTGATATTAATGGTTTCTGTTATCATATTAGCTGTATCGATTGTCGCAGGCGGATCAACATTAGCGTCTAATACCACCAGATCCGTTGTTCCTGTTCCGCTTCCCGTTCCATTGGCAACATAGATTCCGCAAACCTCTGCAGAAGTCTCGCCGAATATCGAGGGTACCGTGAATGCGTCTCCAGTGGAATTCAGGCAGGCTGCAGTATAAGCGCGCACATATTTAATTCCGCTGAGGTAGATCGGTTCTCCGTTTTCCTTTACAGCCCAGGAGATGTCATAGCCATCTCCGCCGCTGTTTGCGGTGGGTGCCGTTGCATACGGATTGACTGCTGATGCGTAGTTGCTTCCGTTTGCACGGACATCGAAATATCCAAACTGATAATCATTCGTAGTATCCGTATCCTTTACAAGGCAAATATCCTCATAAGTGATCTCCTCATAAGGTGAGCCCCAGTCTACATCATCTACTGTAACAGAGCTCCCTGTAAGAAGTGTTGAAGTTCCGGATACCGAGCCGTAACCTTTCACCGTATATTCAGGCCACCATGCGACGCTTGTATTTGTATTGAATTTCGTCCAGCTTCCGCTGCCCAGCTTATAGTAGATACCTGCCGTTTCAAAGCCCTCAGAAGTTGTTATAACTTTTCTGAATCTTACATCGACATTGTTTTTACTTTTCGGGTCATAATACAGAGAACCTGCAAGGTCATACCAAACAGCACCGTCTGTTGACACTTTTACCGCACCGGCCTCCGGATTTCCGTTGAAGGCATTACCATAAACGATGAAATCAACGCCATAGGGATTCGTGCTCTTGTTTTCAATCACATCGTCAAATTCAAACTGTACATAACCGCCTCCCGCTCCCAGAGACACTCCTGTAGATTGATACCCGCTCAGGAACTTAGGCGTTGTTCCGGTAAGATTCGTTCCATTGGTAAAAATGCTTCCCCAGCCGCTTCCAATTGCATACTGCCCCACCGGAAGATAACCGTTTACCGCCTCGGGTGTCGCTCCACCCGGCGCTGCTCCCTGCGGCGCCTGGCATCTTAAAATATACTCTCTGCTCCCGCCATACTCTGAATCAGCAAGCGTTACAGAAATCGTGGACGCAGAACCCGGCAAGTCGACCCGATAAGCGTCACCGCCCGGCGTGTTGTAAAGATACGTTAAGGTCGCACTTGTCGAGCTTGGCGTTGTCGCTGTATTATAAGCATATAAGATAAACGAACTCGGATAGTAATTGATCGCTGTATTGGTTACGATAGCCCCACCTGTAGATGTACTGCTGTCCCATTGAAGCACAACAGGCTCTCCTGTCGCAACGCTGATGCGGTCATGATCGTTATCCATATCTGCATAAGCTGTCAACGGTATCATACTTAGAATCAACGTCAGTATTAATACAAAAGAGATAACAGGCTTTCTTGTTTTCATTTTTTTCATTCTCTTATTCCTCCTTATTGAATGAAATTTTTCCAGCCTCCGGCGAAATTGCCGGGGCCTGTATATTCCGTTCCCCCTTTCTGATCGAAGTCTTATATTTTTACTGCATCAAAGCCTCGATAGCAGCCATGAAATGCAGCTTGCCGTTATAAATTATGACTTGTCCCTGACATCGAAAAAAACGGACTGCGGCAAATATGCCGCAGTCCGTTTTTCCTGCACAAAAATATAAATTGGCCCTGCCGCCTATGTCGATTACCCGTCGTCGCGGCTGCCCGGTTTCATGCAGGTCTTCTGGCTTGCGCATCTACATTCTGCTCTCCTTCCCGAGTGAATCTTCTCAGTGGATACGAACAGAACTACTCGCTCACAGCGGCGGGACCGCGCAGGTTTTTCACCTGCTTCCCTCTTAGCCGCTTATCCGGCGGGGTGCTGGAGCCAAAGTCAATTTCAAGACGAAGACTCAAAGAAAAGACTTTTTTCCAAACACGGTCCAAAATAAGCGGAACATGAAACCCTTTATTCATTTATAAATCAAAAACAAAAAGATGAAAAACATTGCTAATTCCTGCAAACCCGTATGTGAGTAATAGAAACATGCCATCCGACATATTCTTCCTGTCAGACGCCGCCTGCAAAAATCAGCAATATATTCCACCTTGATACATTACCTTCAAGCAGCTGACAACCTGGCTTATCGCCCGAGGACGAAATACAGTAGAGGTAAGACTGCGCCGGATTCCAACCGGCTTGTCATTTCATACACCGTTATTTCGACTGACTGGCACCAATCTGTTTTTAATGGCAAAGCCTTCCGATAATAAGATGTAACTGCAAGAAATTTATTCTGTTTTCATCCATATTGTATACATATCAGTCCCAGAATGTCAAGATAGTATTTGCTAAATTTTGGATTTTTGTTTCTTAACCCTTCTTTTTTCTATCTTAATTTTGATACTTTATCCGGTATTTTTGATTTGCATCTTTCATATTTACACTGCTATCTCATCATATTTCAACCGACGGCTCATCCGTCAATAATCCGCTGATTATCGTACAATAATCCGGCAGCTTCTGCCTCCTCCATAGAAGCTCAATTCCCAGCAAATCTCCAGCCGTACGTCCTGTGCTGACCCCAAGAGACTCAATAAAATAACGGATTTCATCTGAGTACCGGCAGCCTCCTGAAGCTCTTGTACACCTGCTGCAAACATGACAGCTTCCCGCAGATACACCGATACTCCCCGGATATCTTTTTTCCAATTCCTGAATTTTCTTCGCCAGGTCCTCTCTCTCTTCCATGCAAATCCAGCTTTTATACCGCTCTTGCTCCTTGTCCTCTCTGTTTACCCGATTAACCTTTTTCTTTTTCTCTATTGTCCCCAGCTCCTCTTCAAAGGTAATCTTTTTACCGATGAAATAAAAGTACCTGTACTTCTTTTCGCAGATTGAAGGATTGAAATCATAGAGAGGGCAGGACCAGATCTGATCAAGCCCTACAAATTTCTCACAGTATCCAAGAAAGCCTTCGCCTTTTTGATAATCCCTTATATAATCTGCCATCGGCACTCTATTATTGAATTCTACCGACTGATACATGTCTTGGCATCCTCCTTATAATACTAGTTCCTGCAGTCTGCTGCTTTATAAAAAATAGCTACGGCAACTGCCGCAGCTTATTCTCTTTCATCTCTGCACGACTAGAAAATTGATGATCAAAAATAGCCGTGGCATAAAGCCACAGCCGTCTTCCTGTGATGATCAAAAAATCTTCTTTCTTCCAGACACGAAATCCAATTACCCGTGGAGTGCCCATCAGCTTCATGCAGGTCTTCTGGCTTCACGCAATGGCATCCGCTCTCCTTCCCGGATAAGATTACCCAGTGGATGTGAACAGACTACACGCTTACAGCGGCGGGACCGCGCAGGTTTTTCACCTGCTTCCCTCTTAGCCCCCGGGTTCAAAGAATCCGAAGGAACATCAAGCCTCTTATTCAATTTTCTTTGTGAAACAATTTCATTTTGATTAAGTTCGGGCATTAAAAAGATTGCCCATCATGATCGTATCATTGGATTTTACCGATGTCAATCAAATTTTTTATTCTGTACAAAACGCGGACGGTACGACGATTACTAGTGTACGCTAGTATCGATTTGCCTCTGTAATTACCGCATCCAGAGGGACATCCCATTGATCACTGCATAGGCCTTCAATCTGTTGTCCCTCAAAGGCGATGGCAATGCTTACCGCTTTTTTGCACTTGGGAAGAAACCGGTCATAGTAGCCGGCGCCCCATCCGATCCGCATCCGCATCTTGCCTTCAAACGCGGTACAGGGAACAATCACCAAATCGATATCCTCCGGGTTCAGGATCAGCGAGCGGGTTTCCACCGGTGCTTTAATTCCGTATTTTCCAGTCTCCCAGTCATCCGGAGTATTCGGAACTGCAGCGACCATGATCCCCCCTCCGTAGCAGATTGGAAATGCCAGCGTCTTCCCTTTCCGCAATGCATATTCATTAATACCCGTTGTATCAGCTTCTCCTGCGAACGCCCGATAAGACAAGATTGTCTTTGCTCTTTCAAAAGCCGGGTCTACAATAAGCTTTTCTGCAATCACTTTGCTGTACCGCTGAAAGGTCTCCGCGTCCAGCGACTTTCGCGCAGATATTCCTTTCTCTCTTTGAATCTTTTTTCTTTCAGCTACATCCATCATGTCCTCACCATCCTTGACGATTGCCCAATACAATCATTATTTACTTTTAGTATACCACGATTACCCTGCCTGAACATCGTAAAATGAAGCGAGAGAGTACCAAAACCCTGAACTGTTTCTTCTTGATTCCCCTCACCTTGCCCAAGCCATTTCTCATATTATGGGGGCAAGGGAAGTGATACTATGTCTTTAAGTAATGGGGAGTTTACCCCAGTGATCATATATTCAAAATCTACGATTAACGAGATAAGGGATTGTATTATTGAAAATTACGGGCAAATTAAATATGAACTCCCCTTCATCAATGCAGTCTCAGTAGAAATACCAAAAGAAAAATTGGTGAACCTGGCAAGCCATAACATGATAGGTTCTATCAGCGAGGACGCCATCGTATCCAAGGCTCCGATCCAGCGCAGAGCAACAGCTGTCCGAACGACCTGTGGAAATTTTAGTGAAGACGCAGAAAGAATTTACAAGAACACCGAGCGCGGTAAAGGAGTCGGTGTCGCCATAATCGATACAGGAGTATCCCCGCACTACGATTTAATCAAGCCATATAACCGCATCGTAGCTTTTAAGGATCTCCTTTCCAACCGAGAGCTCCCATATGACGATGACGGGCATGGCACGCATGTAGCAGGAATTATCGCAGGCAACGGCTATACCTCAGGAAAGTACATGGGCACAGCACCCTGCTGCAATATTATCGCAATTAAGGCTCTGGACGACTCGGGAAACGGCACGGAATCAGATATTCTTGCCGCTCTTCAATGGATTGTGAACAATGGTCAATACTATAATATCCGAGTCATCAATCTGTCTCTGGGAATCAAGATTGAACCTCCCTACGAAGACGATCCCCTCATCAAAGGGGCGAACGCTGCAGTACGCTACGGATACTCAGTCGTCACAGCGGCCGGCAACAACGGCCCGGGTAAATGTACGATCAATTCTCCTGGCACGAGTCCCCTCGTGGTCACGGTGGGTGCAGTGGATTTGACTCACAGTAATGAAGGTTTCATCAAGGTGGCTAACTTTTCAAGCAGAGGGCCAACGTTATCCGGTGATACCAAGCCGGACCTGGTGGCTCCGGGAGTTGAGATCTGTTCTCTGGATGGCAGAAATTTAAAAGGTTATGCCGTTCAATCCGGCACCTCCATGGCTGCCCCTGTGGTGAGCGGTGTAGCGGCCTGCCTTTATTCGGTGAGACCGGATTTGACGCCGGCTCAGGTGAAGCAGATTTTAGTTCAGGACGCATTGCCTATAAAAAAAGAAGACCGCTTTGCACAAGGCCGCGGTCTGTTGAATTATAGGATGTTTTTGAATCTCTGATGCTAATCTTTAATTATAAGTAATTCAACGGATTTTTTGTTCTCCCGTTGATATGCACTTCAAAATGAACATGAGGGCCGGTACTTCTACCAGTGTTTCCAACATCGGCGATATGCTGGCCCTGATATACCTTATCCCCTTTTTTAACAAAGAGTTTACTACAGTGACCATACAAGGTTACTCTTCCGCCGCCATGGTCGATTTCAACCACATATCCAAGGGAACCGTTATATCCAGCAAAAATTACCTTGCCGCCGTCTGCGGCTTTAATATCGGTACCGATCGGTGCAGCCAAATCAATACCGGAATGCATGCGTCCCCATCTTGGTCCATACCGGGAAGTCAGCCTTCCTCTAATCGGATAAATTAACGTTCCGGTTCCGATCAATGGAGGCGGATCTTTTGTACCCACCAAAACCACCTGTGACACTGGCTGAGCCAGAACTGACGAGCTGATTTCTGTTCTGCTGACTTCGATACCATTATTTCTGGTAATCTCCGCAACCACGTCCTTTTGTCCATTGGACCCTTTTGACTTTACCGTCTGTTCCTTTTTATAAAGACTGCTCGTATTCTCGTATGTAATTTCAAAGGGAATGTCCTCTACATACTGCGCGACTTCTACGGTCTGAACCGTTACAAGCGGCACGACCTGGTTCAGACAGATCTCCTGTCCGATCTGCAGCTTTGCAGGAATCACATCCGGATTGGAAATCTGCAATTCACTTTGCTTCAACCCATACATTTTAGCAATCTCCGAGAAAGTTTCCCCGGACTGCACTACGTGAATTCTCTTTTCAACTGCACCGGTCATCATGTACTCCAGTGTTTTATCCTTGGAATTGATATTTCCCAGTTTGGTTTCCACGTCCTTAACAGTGACGCTTTCTGCAAATCCAACTTTTTTATATTGGAGATTGTCGGACTGCTGAACATACGAATTCTGGATTGTATTCAGGATATCCTCCGCCGATTTATCGCTTTCCAAAACGGCAACCAGTTTATTGTTAACAAAAATCCCGTGACCGTTCGCTTTCATATCTCTCATATAAGTCAATCGGTTCAGGATATCTTCTTTGTCGTCAATATCCTGATGATAGCCGATGACCTTATTAAACCGGATATCTTTATCTTTATTGATGGTGATCTCTGCATCATATTGATAGCTTAGCTTGTCACCAATGATATCAATGGTTTTATATACATCTTCCTGATTTTTTACAGTACCGAGAACTTTGCCATTATAAATATACTCATAAGCCGTCATGCTTCCAATGGTGATTGTAACAACCGCTATGGCCGCGGCTCCGATTCCAAACTCCATCAGCAACAGTTTCTTATGACTTTCGGCATAGTCTTTAACGCGACTATAAAAATGACCTGCTTTAAAGCCTGCATACTGTGCCGTTTGAATCAGTATTTCAATTCCCCTGTCCATGGCATTGACTGAGCAATACATTTTTTCCGACAGCTGATGTTCCTTTTCGGTCAAAACAGTTGCTGCCTGTACGATATTTTTTCGGAGTCCTGTCACTTCATCGGCTTTATGCAATTGCGGACCGATTTTATTCGCGGCAATGGCCTTGCTCTTTGATACGGCAGGCATCAATCTGGTTCGGAAGAACCGATCCGTTCCTTTGCGCACAACTTCTGTCCTGAGGAGAATATCTGCTCTGGCTTTTTCATAACATGCAAAAATCTTGTCCACTGCTGCATCAAGGGACGTATTGATCATCATCTTCTTCTTATCAGGTTTTTCATCATTCAAGTTCGCCCGTATCGCCGCAATCGACTCGATGGCGCTTTCACTTACATTATCATCAGTTTCAGGCGCTGCCTCTGTTATTTCCACTGCCTCTTCATGCGTGTCAGCTGCTGCAATCATTTCTACATCATCAATCACTTCTGTATCAACAATCACTTCTGCTGGTGTCAACTCTTTAGCCGCTGTAAAATCCGAGTAGATCGCGTCTTCCGTCACGATTGTTTCCGCTGATGCGGAAGTTCGCTGCTTTCTGCGATTTCTTCTTTCATTGACTCGTTCTGCAGCTTTTGCCCTCTGCCGCTCTTTTCCCTTATCATCTGTTTTTAGTTCTGCGATCTCCATCTGAGAAATCATTTCCAGCTTTTCATCTATAATCTTATCAATCAATTCCTTAGCCTGTGTACGGTTTAGACCTGTTAAATCCAGACGCGAAACAGGGGTATGGGTATCCCCCATATCCCCGGTATCATTTTGAATCTCCGATATGTCCTTGCCTTTTTTATTTATTTTATCTTCCAATCCAGAAGAAATCTTCTTCCACAAACTATTTGTACTATTATTGTCTTTTGTACTCTGATTTGTGCTTTTTTTCATATGCTTCCTCCCGGCAACCTTTCGGTGGGGTACTTTTCATATGCAACCGTATTCCGTTCTGCCAACGTTATTATTATATAATTTTTACGGGCGTTTTTCAATCCATTTTTTGAATGCTGGCCAGCTTCTCGGCAAAGCAAATACATCGATCTCCTGTATCTTGTGTTCCTGTATCTTTGCAGAGGGGGCATTCATACACGATATCCATATAGTCGATTTTATAGTTATTTTCTGTCATAAGAAAAGCCTTCTCCTCATTCAGATAATCCACCCTCTTTTTCATGGATTTTATTCTGTTTTTTACATCGCTTCCGCCGGACAGCATAACCTTTGAAATCTGAAGACCGATCTCTCTTGACTCTTCTTCGATTTCTTTTACTCGTGGAATCTGCCTGTAAACTTCGCTTCGTCTAGCTTCGGCACTGGCTTCATTTTTCGCTCTTAATTCTTCGTAATGTTTCAGTACGCCCGCAATGGAACCTGTTGCCGTCTTTCCGTCTTCATGTGCCCCCGATCCGGTTTTATCGGAGCCACTGTGCCATGCTTTCAAAACGCTATTGATATAATTTATATTGGGATTTGAGATTCCCGTTGTTTTCTTACAGGCCTCAAGTACTTTATCAATTCCAAATCCCATCTGGTCAAACCAAGTATCCATAATCCGCTTTTCTTCTTCTGTTGCATTGCGCAGAAAGCCCAGCGCGCGCAGAACTCTTTTGTAAAGATAATGGCGGTTATCGGTTTCTTCAAGGTAATCCTCTATCTGTTCAACCGTTTTTAAACCTTGTCCGGTCCATTCCTTAACAACGGCGCCGACATATTTGTGGTTGCTCCGATTTCGCTTTTTCACACAATATGCATAGGCATAGACGACGATCTCCGGTGTCGCGTTGTAGTTCTCGATCCACGACAAAATTTCCGCCGGTTCTCTGCCTTCAAAAAGCCTTCCTGTAATCCGTTCAATTTCCGCATACATATCCTTAATGGTGTCATTATCCATCATTTGCTTCAGCCGATCCGGGACCTTTTCATCTGATTTGGCTGTCTTCTGTTTTTTCCCATAAACTCTTTCCTTCAGATTCAGGAATTCAACCTGATAGCGGAATTTGTCACCGGGCTTTTCATAATGCTTCTTAACGACGCCCATCTTTTCCCAGTATGTCCAGGCCTTAAGCACATCTTCATCTTCCATATTCAGATGTTTTGCTATGGTCTCATTTGTCATCAGCATATCAAAATCCGCATACATGAGCGCAAATAGATAAACCTTAACATAGTCTCCGGGGGCCTGTGCCATGTATTCGTTGATAAAGATATTCTCTACGCCGGTATCCCTTAAATAAAAATCCTTGATTATTTCTCTTCTAAAGTTCATATGTACCATCCGAATAAATCGACACTTCAAGCCGATATCGTTTGAACAGCCGGGACTAAATAGATTAATCCCGGCTGCCAGAACGATTCATTATTTTGAAGCATCTTCACTAGCTAATTTAAAATATTTGTTCTCTAATGATGGTCTGATCTCTTCTTGGACCTACGGAAACGATCTTAACAGGTACTCCCGTTTCTTCTTCAATGGCCTTAATATAAGCTTTCGCTTCTTCCGGCAGTTCATCAAAGGTCCTGCATTCGGAGATATCGCACTTCCATCCCTTTAACTCACGGTAAACCGGCTTGCAGTCTTCCAGAAGATCCAGGCTGGCAGGGAAATGATCAATCCGCTCTCCGCCGAAGTCATAGCTGCTGCAGATCTTGATCGTTTCGAATCCGCCCAAAACATCAAGAAGCATTAGAGAAAGAGCCGTCATGCCGTTGATTCGTGCCGAATACTTAACGACAACTGCATCAAACCAGCCGCAGCGTCTCGGCCTGCCCGTTGTAACGCCGAATTCATGCCCCAGTTCTCTGATTTTATTACCAGTTTCGTTATCCTCTTCTGTTACAAAAGGACCCTTCCCAACTCTTGTTGTATAGGCTTTGGTGATTCCCAGAATTTCCCGAATCATCCCTGCACCGATACCGGAGCCCGTTGTAAAACCGCCCGAAGTCGGGTGGGAGCTGGTGACATAAGGATAGGTTCCGAGATCCACATCGAGCAAGGAGCCCTGAGCGCCCTCAAACAATACTTTTTTTCCGCTCTGCAGGCTGTCATAAACCATAACACCCGTATCTCTGATATACGGCTTAAGCCTTCTTGCATATTCGGTATAGGTTTCCACCATCGCTTCCTTGTCTACCGGTGTACTATTGAAAAGTTTAACAATAATTTCATTTTTTCTGTCGATTTGAGCGGAAAGCTTTTCACGGAACACCGTTTCATCCAGCATGTCACAGGTTCTGATTCCGCTCCTTTCGATTTTATCCATGTAGCACGGTCCGATTCCTTTTTTTGTCGTTCCGATGTCATCTTTTCCTCTGGCAGCCTCATAAAGCCCGTCCAATACTTTATGATAAGGAAATACAATATGAGCGCGGTCGCTCACATAAATATTCGAAGTATCGATTCCATCCTTTTTCAGGTCCTCAAGTTCATTAAAAAACCCTTCCGGATCAAAAACGACGCCATTGCCGATGATATTCACAGCGCCTTCATTTAAAATCCCAGACGGAATCAAATGCAGCGCATATTTTTTATCTCCGATCACCACTGTATGTCCGGCGTTGTTGCCGCCCTGGCCCCTTACGACCATGTCCGCTTTTTCAGCCAAATAATCGATTACTTTTCCTTTTCCCTCATCGCCCCACTGAGATCCGACGATTGCTAATCCTGGCATGCTACCACTCCTTTACTGTACATCCTTTGCTTTTTTCCTACTGTTAATCCTTCTATTATTCTATCCTATTTATTTTCTAAAAAACCATTTAAATCATTCAACAGCACAGCAAGATCGATGCCATGCCCTTCCGCAGCCTCTTTCAGGTTCTCGCTGCGGGCGCCGGGACAGCCCAGACAGTTCAGACCATGATGAATAAAAATATCCGTCAAGTCGGGATCCAAATCAAGAATTTCGTACAGGAGCATGTTTTCATTTACTTTCATTTCAATCTACCTCCCAGAAAATTTCTTCGCTATTTTTCACCTATACGGCTTCGGTTTTCAAATCTTGTGTACTTCCCAAGCCAAGTTAGATCAATGGTTCCTGTAGGCCCGCTTCTCTGCTTTGCAATGATTACTTCACATATGTTTGGTTTATCCGTCTCAGAGTTATAATATTCATCCCGATACAAAAACATTACGATATCCGCATCCTGCTCGATGGAGCCAGATTCACGCAGGTCCGACAAGATCGGCCTGTGGTCCGTTCTCTGCTCGGGAGCGCGGGACAACTGAGACAGTACGATGACGGGGCAGTCCATTTCTCTGGCAAGAAGCTTCAAGAAACGGGACAACGCGGAGATTTCCTGCTGTCTGCTTTCCGCTCTGCCTTCAAAATTCATAAGCTGCAGATAGTCGATCACGATGAGGTCAAGTCCCTTTTCCGCTTTCAGCCTTCTGCATTTATTTTTTATTTCCATGGCGGTAACGCCCGGGGTGTCATCGATGTAAATACCTGCCTTGGAAAGGGTATCCAGTGCAATATGGATCTGGTCCCAATCCTTTCTCTCAAGGCTTCCCGTCTTCAGTTTCTGCATCTCAATGCGGGATTCCATACTGAGCATTCTCTGCCCTAATTGGTCCCGGGACATCTCCAGGCTGAAGAGCAATACGTTCGCCTTGCTCTTTATTGCTGCCTGCTGAGCGATGTTCAGTGCAAAAGCGGTTTTCCCCATGGCAGGTCTTGCCGCCAGCATGATCAAATCCGATTTCTGCAATCCTGAGGTCTTAGCATCAAGATCAATAAAACCTGTGGTCAAACCGGTGATATTGCCGTCCAGTTTCGATGCTTCGTCAATTTTGGCAATATTTTCCCAAAGAACATCCTTGATCAGAGCAAAGTCTCTTGTCTGTCTTGACTGTGCAATTTCAAAGATGCCCCGCTCCGCAAAATCCAGCACCTCTGCGGATTCCATCTTTTCCTGGTATGCCTTTTCAACGATGTCCGACGCCGCTCCGATCAGCTTTCTGAGGATCGCTTTCTCTGCGATGATCTTTGCGTATTCTCCCGCGTTGGAAGTAGAGGGAACCACCGTTGAGAGCAGCGCTATGTATGCCCTGCCTCCGACCATTTCAAGGGACTTTCGTTTTTTCAACTCCTCTGAGACGGTCAGAATATCCACCGGTAGACTTTTTCGGTATAACTCAATCACAGCCTCATAGATTTCTTTGTGCATTTCACTGTAAAAATCATCAGGCTTCAGTATTTCCAGTACCTCAAACAATGCATCCTTATCCAGAAGAATGGAGCCCAGCACCGATTTTTCCGCATCTTCATTATGAGGCGGGATTCTTTCATATTGGCTCATGGTTTAACCTTTCCGGTATTCAGGCCGTAACAATTACGTGCAGCTTTGCGGCTACTTCGGGGTAAATTTTAATGTCGACCTCAAAGTCTCCTGTATGTTTGATCGGATTTT
Source organism: Anaerovoracaceae bacterium (assembly GCA_963676445.1). GTDB lineage: Bacteria > Bacillota > Clostridia > Peptostreptococcales > Anaerovoracaceae > Anoxybacterium. The sequence continues at coordinate 2,799,564 of OY781100.1, read as the reverse complement.
CCAATACAAATTTCTTTTTATCGATACTGATTTTGTGCTGGTCTGCCAGTGCTTCAGAAATATCCTTTGACGTAATAGAACCGAACAAGCGGCCGCCCTCTCCCGATTTTGTCGTAAGCGTAACCTTGATCTCGCCGATTTTATCCGCCAGCTTTCTTGCCTCCGCAAGTTCCTTCTGCCGCTGCTCTTCTTTGATTGCTTTCTGCTTTTCCAGATTTCTGACGTTTCCTTCTGTCGCTTCCGAAGCAATTCCTTTCGGGATCAGCATATTTCGCGCATAGCCGTCGCTAACCTTTACAACGTCTCCCGATTTGCCAACACCTTTCACATCTTTTAATAATATTACAACCATCTTAGAATCCTCCTGTTATTTTGCATCAATCTCTTTGACAAGCGCTATGATCAGTTCCATGGTTTCATCCACGGGAATTTCAATTTGTGCCCCCGCTTTCGTCAGATTGCCGCCTCCGCCCAGTTTTTCCATAATAGTCTGAACGTTGATATCTCCAAGGGAACGCGCGCTGATAACGGTAAGCCCTTCTTCGTTTTCTCCAACGACAAAACTTGCTTTCACGCCCTTGATGTTGAGCATCTCATCTGCAGCCATCGAATTAATGACCTGCACATCCAAATGCTTTCCTCCGCATTTTGCGATTGCGATGCCCGGCAAAGGCATTGTCGCGCTGGATACAATGACGGATCTCTGTTTTATGACGTCGATATCCGTCTGAAAAAACTGCCTTACAATGGCAGTATCAGCACCCATTCTTCTCAGCCAGGAAGCAGCCTCAAAGGTCCTGACCCCCGTCTTTATCGAAAAACGGTTGGTGTCCACCGAAATGCCGGACAGCAAGGCCTCTGCTTCAAACTTTTCGATATCTTTCTTGTCACCGCTGCTGTACTGTAGGATCTCCGTGACCAGTTCAGCAGTAGAAGACGCATATGCTTCCATATAGGTAAGGGTCGCGTTGTCGATGAATTCTTCTGTTTTTCTATGATGGTCAATAACCACAAGCTTGTCGGTCTGTGTAAGCAGTTCTGCACATTCCACCATACTGGGCCGGTGGGTATCCACCACAATCGCAAGGGTATCCTTATCGGCTATCGCAAGCGCTTCTTCATTGTTGATAAATTTATAGTTGCCGGACTCGACTGCGATACGATACATTTCCGCAAGGGACTCATTATAAGAGTTTATGATCACAGAAACCGGCTTGTTTCTGTTGAGTGCGATCCTGCTGATTCCAATGGCCGCTCCAAAAGAATCCATATCTGGCTTTTTATGTCCCATGATAATCACTTGATTGGATTGGTCGATCAGCTGCCTCAGAGCATGCGCCATAATTCTGGATTTACCCTTGTTTCTCTTTTCAACGGTCTGCAGTCTTCCACCGTAATATTCAATTTTACTTACTTTCTTAACGACGGCTTGATCTCCGCCGCGGCCCAGAGCCAGATCCAACGCTGCCGCTGCATATTCGTCTCCCTGCTGGGGCGTCTTTCCACCCACTCCAATGCCGATACTTAGAGATACCGGAAAATCAGCGTCGGTCTCAATTTCTCTTACTTCGTCTAATATGGCAAATTTACCGGCTTCAAGCCGTTCAAAATGCTTTTGTTCAAATACTACAAAATACTGACTGTTTCTAAACCGCGTGATGGAAGCAAAAGACCGCCCTGCCCACTGCCGGATCGTCTTGTCGATCTCCGCAGCTACAATGGACTTTCTGTCGTCAGGGGAGCTTGAAATCAGCTCGTCATAATTATCCACAATCACGTAGGCGAAACAGCTTTTTTCATCTTTATATAAATTTTTTACCAGTTCGTAATTGGTCATATCGACCCAATAAAGAACCGCGCTGTTGTTTTTATCTTCATCCAGATAAGAGGAAACCACCTTATAGGTCTTTCCATTATGCGTTACCATAACCGGTTTTTCCACCGGATCTTCAGTGAAAAATTCGGACGTCTTCAGTCCGGTTACCTTATAAATTCCTGAATTGGCCAGATCGGCGTCCTGATAGATATCGGCAAATTTCCGGTTATACCATAAAAACTTTCCTTCAGAATCAATCATGCACAAAGGCAGAGGATGATTCGAAACGGAATAACTCATGGTTTTATCGACAGTCTGGAAAAGATGATCTTTGTATGCCTTCATCGATTCGCTTTTTCTGCCGGCGCCTATATTAAAATAAGTCGAAATACGGTCTTTTAAAGATTTCTCACTCATTCTAACTCCTACTTCTTTCGATTGACCCAAGAAATGACTTCTTTACGATTCGGTCAATGGTCATTTTTGACCCTCTGATTTTATTTTATTCACCGAAAGCCTGAGGTCATATCAGGCTTAATTGCAACTTTAAATAGAGAGGCACCCAATGTCGGCACCATACTGATCAACGGAACTATTATATCATAGATAACGGCATCTTCCGTTAAATTTTTAAATTCGTCTGAGTAAATCTTTTTCTGATGTTGAATACAAGATCGGTCAGGCCAAGAAGAAACAGAAATGTCTGTCCCAGCCATGTAAGAACAAAGATGCCAGACACCAGAAGAATGACGAGCTTGGGAATTTTTTTAGCATAACCAAAATAAAAAATCGTTGCAAGCCCTTGTATCGAAAAAATAAAAGTAAATAAAAGCTCCAGGTTAAACATCAGCAGCGCTTTGTCTATGACTCCCATGTTAACGGTGATATAAGACAAAATGTAAATCAGAAGTGAGCCCAGAACCATGCTTTTGGGAAGCGTAAAATTTCTGAAGGGCGGAAGACTTGAGATCCTTCTCCCTGTTTTTCCAATAAACCAGGATATTACCGCGTAGTTCAGATATGCAATTATCATACAGAAAACAATGATGGTTCCCGGTAAAGCAAGCCTCATTACTTCTTTCATGTTTTCAAGTGCAAGCGCCACCGCGTCAGGTTCTAGCTTTTTCAGGCCCATTGCGGTGTAGCTGGAAAGATTTATATTATCAACGCTGATTTGATTCAATATGCTGTTCAGTGCGTCAAATAACGTGAATCCCGTCATGGACCAAAAAATTAAAAATAGAATCGCCACTCCAGTCATCGCACTGAGTGACCCCTCCAAAATTCCCCGGTACGCATTCCGACCGGACAGCATATATCTCATAATCGCGGGGATAGGCATGATAATCATAACCATAAATAGTATCAGTGTGTACATTCAGATCCCCTTTCGAAAATTTACGAAAACCTATTGAACAAAAAGAAGCGATTGCTCGCTTCTTCCTTTTCATTCGTGCTTTAGCACTTAGTCAGCTGTATAAGGCAGTAATGCAACAATTCTTGCTCTCTTAATTGCCTTTGTTACTTCTCTCTGATGAATCGCACAAGTCCCTGTTATTCTCTTAGGAAGAATCTTCCCTCTGTCGGTCACATATTTTCTTAACTTGTCAACTTCTTTGTAATCTATGGTTTCTGTCTTATCGGCACAGAACTGGCATACTTTTTTTCTTCTCATGCCGCCGCGCTTTCTGTCCATCATGATATTTTACCTCCTGTTAAATTGGCACCTCGCAAACTGGCGGTATAATCGGTCAGTGACACTCCTTGCAAGCGTTCATAAAGAGCACCCTGATCCGCTGTGTCAAGTTCGCGAATTACCTGATTCATATTGATTTTACTATCGTTTTATTAGTTATTGACGTACAAACACAAAATGACACTAAGCCTCATTAGAATTTAATTGGGGAATTAATTCTAACTTCAACTGTTAGTGTAATAATTGTTAAAGCATTGTATATTATATCCGTTTATTCTCTATTTAGCAAGTCTTTTTTGTTTTGATCAGTTACTATTCACAGCCGCTTAGGGTGAAGAGCAGTTGTCTGCGGTTGAAGCGGCTGTTGGCAGGATTTTGCCATACGCTCGCTGAAATTGAGCAGAATGTTCAGTTTCTGTCAAACACGGTGACGGCGAGGTTTGTTTGACAGTCTGAACATTGCGAAAGGAAGCGTTAAGCGTGTCAAAATTCTGCCCTGCCGCTGAGACCGCAAACACTGCCTTCACCCTGGGCTGTGAATAGTAACTGTGATTACGATACGACGAGCGAGCGATCGGAAATAAAGTTCACCCGCCTCATATGGCTGATGATCTTTCGAATGTAATCCGAATCAATTTCAGGCCATTCAAGTCCATACTTTTTGATATATTCTCTTGTAATTTTTGAATCCGGTTCTATAGGAAACTGATAATTTAATCGGTCTTCATTTACACTCAAATCATTTATGATACCTGTCAGCAGCTCCCGCTTCGAAGCGTTGCCGGAGATCATTTTTACATAATCGTTAAATTTGTTTTTCTCTAAAGCAATAACGTTCATCGACATTGCATGAAACAGTCCAATTAAATCTCCGATGCTCATTTTGTGATGGTTGAAGATATGAAAGGTTCTTCCCCTTGGTTCACGCTTCGTCGACAACACCGCAACAAGCTTTGCAGCATAGTCTACCGGAGTGAATTCAATTTCTTGGGAAAGCAAATATTTGGGCACGGCCTGCATATCGATGATCGACTTCAGACGGTTATAAAATGCATTCTCAGTGATGTTCTTCTGAAACATTCCGTCAGCATATCTTCCCGTGAGATTTCCCATTCTAAAAATCGTGGCATTCAGTCCCTTTTCCATTTCTTTCAGGATCAACTTTTCCGCTTCGAATTTACTTCTGACATAAAGATTATCCATATAGTTTTGTCCGATATAGAAATCCTTTTCCGTAAATCGCTTTTTCATATCCGGATGCTCTGTCAGGTACTCGCCGGAAACACTTACCGTCGAGATATGGTTCAGCGTCAAGCTGAAATCGCGAGCAAAACCAATCATCTGCTGTGTTCCGAAAACATTCGCTTTCTGAAAGTCTGCATAATTTCCGTAGTGCTTTACGCTTGCCGCAGAATGAATAATCGTATCCGCCTTTTGACCCAGCCTTCTATAATCCTTTTCGCCAAGTCCAAGGTGCAGCTTCGTAACATCTCCATTTATAACAAAAATCCTTTTCCCAACGGAGTTCAGAATTTGATCCTGCTTTGGAAAATAGTATCGAAGCAAATCCATCAATCGATTTCTTGCTTCATTTTCATTCACGCCTCTGATCAGACAGTAAATATCACAATCACAGCCAATCAGCAGTTCTTTTAGAATATGTACTCCCAGATAGCCCGTTGCGCCCGTCAGCAGAACCGATTTTATTTTCAGGGCGTCCACAGCCCTTGAACAATAGTCGAACACCTTACCTCTATTCTTTTTAATTTGAGGCATCGCAATGATCTCTTCTGCCGCCGCAAGACCCTCTTCTGGCTGCAAACTACCAATCTGGTCACTGAGCTGACGGATCGTAGGATATTTATAAAAATCCTGCATGGTCAGATTCCAGTCGAAGACGTAGGTTTTTATCTGTATCTGTATGACAGAGAGCGAATCAGCCCCCATCTGAAACAAGTTGTCATCGATTCCAAGCCTCTTCAGTTCCAGCACTTCACGGCAGATTTTGACGAGATCCCGTTCCCGCTTATTTCTCGGGGCGGCATAAGCGGTTTTTGTCAAACTGCGGTCGGGTTCCGGCAGCCGATTTCTATCCACCTTTCCGTTGGGCGTCAGCGGAATTGTCTCCATCTGTACAAAGAACGCCGGCACCATATAGTCCGGCAGGGTTTTAAGCAAATACTCCCTCAGTTCCAAGGATTTTACAGCAGACTGCGAAACAAAATAACCGCAGAGATATTTATTCCCTTCCGCTGAAGATTTTGCAATGACAACGGCATCTTCAACGTCCCGATGTTTTAACAGAAGGGATTCAATTTCTCCGAGCTCGATTCTGAGTCCTCTAATCTTTACCTGGTTGTCGATTCTTCCCATGAATTCCACATTGCCGTCTGCTCGAAACCGCGCCAGGTCTCCGGTACGGTATAAGGTTTCATGAACACCATAGGGATTAGCGACAAATTTTTCTGCGGTAAGTTCCTGCTTATTATTGTAGCCTTTTGTTACCCCCGCACCGCCGATGCAAAGCTCTCCGTAGACTCCAACCGGAAGGAGCTTCATCTGTTCATTTACGATCAAAAGCTTCATGTTGGGCATCGGCTTTCCGATGGGTGTATTTCCGGTCTCCGGTATGTTTTCAAGGGACTCTTCATAATAGCTGGTGTCAATCGTGGCTTCTGTAACCCCATAGCTGTTCAGTACCCTCATTTGACTTCCGTATCGTTCAACGATTTCTCTGAAATTCTTGATCGGGCACAGGTCTGAACCAATTATAAGAATCTTCAATCTCTCCATATCCAAATGATTATCATTTACATAATTCATCAACGGAATGATCAGAGCCGGAGTCGATTCGAACAAATTGATCCGGTACTCTTTGATCAAAGCATACAGACTGCGCGGGTTGTATTGATCCTTGTTGGGACAGATGATCATCTCCCCGCCGTTAAGCAGCGCTCTGCAAAAATCTCCGGCAAAAACATCAAAAGAGAAGCTTGCCGTTTGAAGCAGTCTGACGTCAAGCTGATCAAGCTGATAATCCTTTCTCCAGGCAAACGCTGCATTCACAAGGTTTTCATGTTTTACCAACACGCCCTTTGGTTCTCCTGTTGATCCGGAAGTATAAATTACGTATACCAGATTTTTCGGCTTTACGATATTTTGTAAATTTTCACCACTGCCGTCACCGAGGTTGCTATCATGATCCAAACTCTGATGATCGATTGCAAGCAGTTCTCCTGTAAAGTTAATCTTATTTTCCATTCCCGGTTGAATCAGAACAAGGTCCGCCCCGCTATCATTCAACAGGTATTCAACCCTTTCCGCCGGATATTCTGTATCGATGGGAAGGTAAGCCGCACCCGCCTTCATCACTCCTAGTATACCCACTATCATATCAATGGAGCGTTGCAGCATCAGGCCTACGATTTGATCAACGTGAATACCTTTCGACCGCAGCAGTCTCGCAAGGCGGTTGGCTTTCTCGTTCAGCTCCCGATAAGTCAGCGTCTTGCCTTCAAACCGGAGGGCAATTTTGTCAGGATTTCTTTCTGCTTGTTCCTCGAACAGTTCATGGATGGTGATGTCCTTCGGGAAATCCGCAGCGGTACGGTTGAATTCTTCCAGCAATTGCTGCTGCTCTCTTTTATCAGTCAACTCCATATCCCGGATCATCATGTGTTCGTTTTCGATTCCCTGCTCAAGAAACAGCAGGATTCTTTTATGCAGCTCCTCGATCTCCCCTTCTGAAAACAGATCAACCAGGTAGTCGAAATGCAGCACAAAGCTGCCCGCATCATCCCTGTCATCGATATGCAGGCAAAGGGAGTCATCCAGGTTTCCGTTGGAATACCAGGTTGTTCTAAAAGCAAAACCATGATTCGTCTTCTTTATTTTGGAATTTTGGTAAGAGATGCTAAAATCATATAGATTTGCTGCAATTTTATGTATTTTTCTAATTTCAGACAGCAAAATATTGTAGGGATATTTTTGATGACGGAACACTTCCATATGTTCCTTCGTAAGCTGCCTGCATAAATCGGAAAACGTATTATTTCTATCTACGAAAACCCTTAGCGGTATCGTGCTGATAAACATTCCCGTCATTGCTTTTTCTTTTGTGCCAGAACGGTTTAAAACCAGAGAACCGAACGGAATATCCCAGTGATTTAGAAATTTTGCCATATAAATGCATAGTGCCGCCTCAAACAAAACGGCCGGCGATGTGGATTTTTCAGCACAGAAGCTTCTGATCTTCTCCGCCTCTTTACCGTCAATCAGATAGGTTTTGCGATTTGCTTTTGAACTGCAATAATCTATTTTCGTTTTGATCGAGACAGGCTTTGGCTTGTCCTTAAATTTGCCCAGCCAATATTCCTGGTCAGATAAAAATTTAGATGAATTCAGATAGTCCTGCTCCGTTTTGATATGTTCGAGATAGGAGGGCCGCTCTTGGTGAAGATTTCCATCTCCTTCTTTCAATCGCTTGTAGTTTTCCATTGTCTGTGTGCCAAGGAGAGATATGGTCCATGCATCCGCTACCGTGTGGTGAAACACGATGTAATAGCCCTGTTCTCCGTTCCAGGTCTTTACTAAATAAAACCGGAACAAGTCCTGATCTTCAGACAGCTGAAACGGAATTTTCATTAATTGGTCAAACTGTTCACCCTGCTCCTGCTTGGTCTTATCCGTAAAATCCATGACTGGAAAGGGTTTTCTCTGATAAGGTGAGAGGTATTGAACGGGATTACCCTCGATTGTCTTTATATGCAGGCGAATCGAATCGTTGCTTTCAATAAACAGGTGAATCGCTTCTTCCCAAAGCGTAAAATCCAGTTCTTCCTTCAACAGCAGGGTGCCTCCGATATTATTGATCGACGTACCTTGAAAAAATCGTTCCGTTTCCCAAATTCTCAGCTGAGACTGTGTTAAGTCAAAATACTTTTGCATAAGAAACTCTCCCTCTGTTGAAACCCTTCCTATAGAAAAGGCGGATTAATCTTCGATCTCGATGATCTTATTATTAATTAAAGAAATTACAATTTCTGCGATCTCCGGGTCGAATTGCGTCCCGGAACCCGAGCTCAGTTCATTGATTGTATCTGATAAATTTTTTCGTCTGCTGTAAACCCGATCAGTCGTCATAGCATCCAATGCATCCGCTATGCTCAAAATTCTTGCCAACAAGGGAATTTCATGCCCTACCAGCCCTTTCGGATACCCACGTCCGTCATACCGCTCATGGTGATACAAAACAACCGGTACCATATCTTTGAACATCGAGACAGCGGATAAAATCAACGCGCCCCTCTGCGGGTGTTTTTTTATTTCCTCATATTCTTCATCTGTCAAAGGACCGGCTTTTTTCAATATCGCGTCATCAATTCCGATCTTCCCCACATCGTGGAACGTACCGCTGTGCCGCAGAATTTCCACCAGTGATTCGGACAACCCCATAGCCTTGCCGATCTCCACGGCGTACTCGGAAACCTTGTCAGAATGTCCGCCTGTATAATGATCCTTTGCGTCGATAGCCAGCCGGATGGTTTCCACTGTGCTCAAATACCAGGTGTCCTTCTCCTCTTTCGTCTGCTTTAGTTCTGCGTTGATCATACGAATCGTATTCTGTAGAAAATAATTAGTGATGGCATTTGCGGCAATCGTTGTAAAGACAGTGATTTGCTGAATAAGATCCTCGTCGATTGCTCTGTTGTCCATGCTGACAAACAACACGCCCAGCGTATCAAATCCTTTATCGTTAAGGGGCATCAACAGACCTTCTTCTGTAAGTCTGATTTTCTTTTCCGTTCTGACAAGCTCAACTTTCTCAAATAATTTTTCATTAATCGAATCAATGCCTGACTCAAAAACCCCGCTTCCACTGAAGAAGCTGCCCTCTTTATGGTTGTTCTGATAATCGATAAAATTATCAATGAAGATGCATGCATCTGATGGGCCGATGATCTTCATCAACTCTGAAATGATGTCTTTCAGCACCAAATTGATCTCTTGAATTTTATAAATCTGAGGTACCGCCTGAAGAATTCTGTTAAGACCGTCTCTGGTTTTTTTCACCTTCTTCATCATATCCACTGATTTCAGCGCCGACTTGATCAGTACCAGCAGTTGATTGTTGTCATTTGATTTTTCACAATATCCGGTTATATCCAGTGTATTCATAATCTCAAGAGCGGGAGCTTCCGCGTAGCCGGTCAAAAGCAGAATATAGAGGTCTTTATCGAATGCCCGAATCGCTTCAACCACTTTATCACCTCTCATATCATCCATGAGATAATCAAGGATCAGCAAATCGTAGGTCTTTGATTGTAATTTCATCAAAGCGTTCTCCACAACCGTTTCACCTTCCACATCATAACCATAGCTTTTCAAGACCTCAACTTTTTTTGACACATATTTCTGGTCGTCGTCTAAAAGTATGATTCGATAATTATTGAGGTTATTGGCCGTATTCCTAATTCGCATAATTTCAACCCCTCTTTCCAGTTGGTAAAGTGATAAAGAATTTCGTTCCGACGCCTTCTTCCGTTATGAAATTTAAGCTCCCGTTAAATTTTGCCTTGATAATAGAATTGGATATGTAAAGTCCGATGCCGGTCCCCTTGGTTCCTTTTGTGGTAACCATTTTATTCAGCAGCTTGTCCTGAATATTTCGGGGAATTCCCATGCCGTAATCCTGCACTGAAATCTCGATTTTATCTACAAAGCTCAAAATATTCAGATCAATCTGCCCGTCTCCATCTGGATATGCCTCAATTGCATTTGAGATCATAACTTCGATGACTTGAATCAGATTGCCCATGCTGCCCATGATTTTTTCATCGTCTGGCATATTCGTATAGATTTCCAGCCTGCAGTTGTTTTTTCGAAGCTCGTTGGTCATCAGAATGTTGATTCCTTTAATCAAATCCTTGATTGCAAAGTGCTCCTCCTCAGACTTATCCAGATTTGCAGAATGGTTTTTAACCATATTGATGATACTGTTGATATAATTTAATGTTTCTTTTAAATCTTTGACATGGAGTTTTATTTCCCCGGCAATTTCATGATGATCCTTGTTCGTTACCACCTCATTGTCGATGGAATGATCATATTCATCTGCAAGTTTCTCGATACAAAATGCCGCATCCGACGCCGTGGATATAGGCGTTTTCAAGCTGTGTGCAATTCCTCCGATCAACTGACCGAGTGACGCCATCCGTTCCTGCTGAATTAATATCTCCTGGTTATCCCGTATCTGATTGATATTTTTCTGTACCAGCCTTTGAATTTTATTAAATGCGATGACCAGATCCGACGTCTCATCATTGGATGTGATCGGCAACCTTTTATCAAGGCTGATGTATTCGTTCGAAGCAATTTCATCCATTCTTTTCGCAACAGAAAGGATGTCCTCAGACATTGCCTTTGATAAAAAATATAACACGATAGAACACATTAAAAGGATAAAAATAAAACCGATAATATAAAAAATAACAAGATTATTGGAAATGATATTGAACTTTATGCCTGCGATGTATTCGCCGTCCTCTCCCGGAACGGTTACGATTGCGCCTCTTATCTCCTCTGTCACGTCGTAAACATATCCGCCGTTATCAAGAGACAGCGTCCATAAATAATCAACAAAGTACTCTCCCAGAGGCTGATTGTCATTCGTTATGATCTCCCTATCCGGAGTGATGATAAAACGAGAATCCTCATTATCGTTGGCCTGCTCGATGCTGTAAAGAATTCCTTTGATCTGATCCAGACTAAGTCTTTCATTTTGATGCTCTGCAAAGGATTCGTGCAAAGATTCCATATAACCGTCACAAATCAGATTGCCCTTATCTTCAATATTGTTGGAGTAGCCAATCAACGATGTGATCGCTATCGCAACAATAAAAATTGGAAGTACCTGTAAGAATAATTTAACAACAATCGGAAGTCGAAATCCATCAATATTTGTATCAGATTTCAATTTCAGCAGTAATTTTTTTAAGGAATTTTGAGAAATTACCAAAGTAATGATCGAAACTAGCGTAAAAAAGGTAATAACCAGAAGAAACACACGAAAAAAAACAGAAATAGATGCACTCTCAAGTATAAACAAAGGCAGAATCAACAAAGTAACCAAAACAGCGGCGACTCCGATCTGTATCATATAAATCTGATAGGGGAGGTTGACCAGCTTCCTTTTTAATTTCAACAGATGTTCCGGCACCACATCGACTGGATTGTTGACGTATCGTTCAACTTCTTTCACTCCCCTCAGTGAAAAAAAGATAATGATGAAACCGATCAATAGTCCAAACAATAACATGATCACAAATTGCGCGGTATAACTTAAGCCGTGCAATTCATCTATGTAATCATAGCCGGGGGCGTAGTTCAGCAGAACTGGAACAACACGGTAGAAGATGGAGGTCACGAAGATTACAGCTATCGTATATGCAACCAAAATTTTTGCCCTGATGTTTCGTTCAAAGAAATTCAAAAATGATGTTTTCATTTTTTTTTTACATCTCCAAATACATAAATATAGCCTGTGAAATCTCAATCAATTTTTTAAGTTACCTCCTGTATACGGCCAAATGCGACTTATTTCTTATTGTACAATCCCGGCAGGGAATCGTCAACATAAAAGCCTTGCAAATAAAAGGTTTCAGGTACAATATTTGTCATGATATATCAAAAAAATACCTCTTGCTAAATCAAGAGGTATTCCGCTTTATCATAATTATATTGCTTTTGAAATTTTGCTTTGCTTTAACAACTATTTCACTGTAATGTCCTGCTCCACTCTGATACTTGCTATGTGATACTTAATTCCCCAATAAAGTATCCGTTAAGCTGTTTTGTATCTAGAACGGAATGTCATCATCGTCATCGAGGGCCTGGAATCCTTCCGGAATCCCTGAGCCGCCTTTGGCTTCTTGTCTTTCAAATCCGGACCGGTCGCCTGCCGCCTTGTCGCCCCACTCTAAGAATTCAACTCTATCTGCAACGACGTCGGTGGTATATACCGTAGCACCTTCTTTGTTTTTATAGCTTCCGGTTTGCAGTCTTCCCTGGACTCCGGCCAATCTACCCTTTGTCAGAAAGCGTTCGCAGTTTTCAGCCTGTTTCCCAAATACGGTAATCCGTATAAAGTCCGCCTGCTTATCCTTTGAAAAGGGACGATCCACCGCTAAGGTAAAGGACGCCACCGCATTCTGGCTTTCAGGGATATATCGAATTTCAGGGTCCTTGGTCAATCTACCAATCAATACTACGTTATTCATAATGCTTTACCACCCCTCTTTCATCTATTGCTTATGCGATCTATTTTTCGTCTTTGTTGATTATGATATGTCTTATGATTGAATCTGAAATCTTCAGTCTTCTGTCAAGCTCTTTCGGCAGATCAGCGTTTGCGGCAAACTCGATTACTACATAGTATCCATCGTTCTTCTTGTTGATCGGATATGCAAGCTTTCTGTTTCCCCAGATGTTGACCTTTCCAACTTCACCGTCGGAAGAAATGATTTCCTTCACCATTTCAATTGCAGCTTCCTTTTTATCATCTTCTAATGCTGCTTCAATGATGAACATAACCTCATAATTATTCATTCTTTTCACCTCCCTGTGGACTAAATGGCTCTTATAAAAGAGCAGAGAGCAATAATTTTGTCTTTAGCAAAATATAATGCTTTTCAATTATACCATAAAAATTTGATTATGCAAGTAAAATTTGACGGGAGGCTTCCCAAGCCTCATCAGAATTTGTATCATCTTGTCAATTTCTTCCTTTGTGTTATAAAACGCAAGAGACGGGCGAACGGTACTCTCCAGTCCGAATCTTCTCAGGATCGGCTGTGCACAGTGGCGTCAGTCCCGATGCTGCCGGTTCCTGCTTCAAGGCAGACAGGCGGATCTAAAAATAAAGGGCGAATTACTTTCCAGGTAGTTTTTTCGTTATGCCCTTTCGCATATCTACCCCTCTTCCATAATATATTGTAGACATGCAGGATATATTATATGGATAGCCCTCAACCGGCTAAAGATGTCACGGTTTGCAGTGGCTATACGGAGGTGATGCCATGTATTATCAACCATCCAATTTGGTATTTGAAGGCGGAGGAGTTTTGGGAGTCGCTTATCTGGGTGCGCTTCAATATCTTTATCAGAGTAATCGGCTTCAGAATCTCAAGCGCACAGCCGGGACATCGGCGGGAGCAATAACGGCGTGTCTTACCAGCTTCAACCTGCCCTTCGAGGAATCGAAAATGTTGACCGACACCTTGGATTTCAGCCAGGTTCCGGAGAAAAGCACTTTGCCCGACTTAATCAATCTTCCTGACCCGCTGCACAGTGAGCTGGAAAAGATATTCGGTGATTACGAAAGTGCCTATCGGTTGATCAATCACTTCGGCTGGTTTTCAAGCCAATATTTCTATCAATGGATTCAACAGCAAATCAGCACTCAGTTCGATGCGAAAAAGAAACCCCCGCCCTATACCTTTGCAGACTTTAAAAACACGGATTGTCATATTGGCAGTAGGCCTTTTTTCGATTTATATATTATCGGAACCGATGTATCCTATCGTTCTTCCGTTATTTTTTCCTATGAAACAACGCCGAATATGGAGGTGGCTGAAGCCGTCCGAATTTCAATGTCAATTCCTCTGGTCTTTGAAGCGGTGAAATCCTGCGACTGGGCTTATCAGAATCCGGAATCGGAAAATCTCTTCTGTGACGGCGGCGTGATGTGGAACTATCCCATCGGCATCTTTGATGCTGCAAACTTCAGAACAGTCACAACGCCGGGGCCGAACAGGGAAACCCTTGGGATACGCTTCGTCAGCAAAACGGAATATAATGAAATAAATAATTTGCTTGATTACATAAAAAATTTATATCTGTCCCAGCTTCGTATCCAACAAAACCTTTTTGATTATAATCCGCAGGATATTGCGCGATCCATTCAAATTGATACCGGTGATGTCTCATTCATTGATTTTAGCATCAGCCCTGGCGACGAAACATATCGGTTTTTATATGCACGCGGGTACGAAGCGGCGAGAAACTATTTCTCCGTCAGAGATGAAGCTTCGTTATTAAGGTGATTAAAAATCCAAAACAGATAAACTAGCATAGACTAAATAAAAATTTTTTTATTATTATCACACATTTGAAGCAAATCACATAATATACATTGTGATTGCTAATCCTTTAGCCTCATTAAATCTTTTCAAAATTAAATAACTTTATAAAACACCTCAAAGTTTTTTCGAGGCTGTCTCAAGTGTTGAATGCGAGACAGCCTTTTTAGCGTGTTTTACAGCAATAACATCCGAAAGATTATACAATAACGGAAAAGTTGTTTCTGGGCTGTCCAAACACTTTTAACACGACAATTTCTTTTATGTTTTCAGGAGAACCTTTGCACCCAATTTAACAATTATCATAAAATAATAACAAAATAATACAGTGAAAGGAGTTTATTCACCTTGAATAATATAGAATCCAAAGGCAAACGCTGCGATTGCATGGATAAGAAGGACCCTTACGTAGGAATGCCGCTTCCAAACCTCAATTGCAATAATGAATCGGTCTGCAGCGCAGTAGATTCCTGCCCGCTGGCAATGGCTTACGTGCCAATGCAGCGCTGGTGCAAAACCTATGAGCCTGCTGAAGGCTGGCATCGGGGAACGATCTTCCCAGACCTCGATCTGCCGTTTTTAGGAGGAGGTGGGTGTTAGAATGGATGCAAAGCATGAATTATTTCAAAAGATACAAATACTTGAATTCGTAGTTCACGATACGGTTCTTTACCTGGATACCCATCCCATGGATCAAGTAGCATTAAATTATTATCACCATCACAGAGAGATGCTGGATGCGGCGGTTGCAGAATACACAGCCTGTTACGGCCCGCTCACGGCCGACGCTGTCATGTCAAAAAATAAATGGACCTGGATCGATAAGCCATGGCCATGGAATATGGAGGCTTAGATATGTGGACTTATGAAAAGAAATTGCAGTACCCTGTTAAAATAAAATGTCCGAATCCAGCCATTGCCAAAATTGTTATAACGCAATACGGAGGACCGGACGGCGAATTGGGAGCAGCCATGCGTTACCTGTCTCAAAGATACACGATGCCTTATAAGCAGGCCATTGGCGTATTGAACGACGTCGGTACCGAGGAACTCGCTCACCTTGAGATGGTCAGTGCCATCGTACATCAGCTGACCAGAAACATGACAATGGAGCAGATTAAAGAATCTGGCTTTGATACCTATTTTGTAGACCATACCGCGGGGATCTGGCCCCAGGCAGCATCCGGCATGCCATTTAGTTCCGTTGCCTTCGCGTCAAAGGGTGATGCGATTACAGACTTGGTGGAAGATATGGCAGCAGAACAAAAAGCCAGAACCACCTACGACAACATCTTAAGGCTCGTAGATGATCCCGATGTCAGAGATCCGATCAAGTTCTTAAGAGAACGCGAAGTTGTTCACTTCCAAAGATTCGGCGAAGCGCTCCGCGTTGTAACAGATAACTTGAACTCCAAGAATTTCTACGCATTTAATCCTGAGTTTGATAGGCCAAAATGCAAATGAAAGGTTTGCCAGTCGCGTACATATGAAGAAGGTACGCGATGCCGCGAGCATCTAATATAAGGAAATACCGCTTAAGGGCTGTCTTGATGATTGAGTAAATCAAAAGGGCAGCCCTTATTCTAATGACTTGATGCTAGTGTTATTACGTCGGCTTCCGTAAAGCTACGCTTTTTTCTTTTTTTTAACTATGTTAAAATGAGAATGAATCATCAAACGATTACGAGTTTAACAGCTCTTGAAGCAAGGAGGAATCTTTATGCCATTTGGTTTTTTCAAGAAAAATGAAACAGCCGATATTATTTTTATGGGTGGACAAATCTTCACTCAAAATTCAGATCTTCCCTGGGCGGAGGCAGTCGCATGCAAAGACGGCCTCGTGACTGCGGTGGGCGACTATGAAGACTTAACGGAACTGGAAGGAAAAAATACCATGATCGTGGATCTGGAAGGTGGTTTTATGCTTCCCGGTTATATCGATACCTGCGGACATCCCGTACTTAGCGCATTTAAGGATTCCTGCCTTTTTTTCAACAAAGGCAATTTAGAGAACACACTGTCTCAGATTTCAACATATATAACGGCAAATCCTGAGTCAGAAATCTATTTTGGATATGGCTATGAAGAAAATATTTTTGATCAGGTAGATCAGGAGCAGACCAGAGAGTCTCTTGATCAGATTTGCTCTGAAAAGCCTGTGGTTTTTCTGGGAAAAAGCGGGCTGCACTGCTGGGTGAATACTTTTGCGCTGGACCTGGTTAAAGCTGCTGCAGAGGAAGATGAGATCAATACAATTTCTCTCGCTTATCTGCTGAACGTCCTTGAACCAATGGACTCTGAAGTAATTCCTAAATCGGTAACCGTCAATATGGGAGAATACTGCAAAAGAGGCTTTACGTCTGTCTTCGACTGCGGTTCACCTGAATTTTTTGCTTCTCTATATCAAGGTATTCTGGTTCATCTTTATCAGGAAAATATGGTTAAGCAAAGATTTTTTGGATCACTGCTTATTTCCCGGAATGTCAGCCCTGCACCAATGATACGAAAGCTGGCCCAATATCGAACCCACTGTGTGGAATTAAATGAACTCGTCAATTTTGATACCTTGAAGCTGGTTGTTGATCGTACGCAAGAAGCAATATCTGTTTCAGCTGATGCCCTTCAAGACCTTTGTCTTCAAACAGCGGACAACGGCTTTGACATCCATATCGACGCCCTGGGTAAAGAAGCAGTTATGGAGGCTGTTGCGGCGCTGGAAGCGGCAAGATCTGCAGGATACAAAAAGAATGCTTTTACTGTGGCGCACGATGAACCCAATTCGGAGGAGCTTGAAAATACAAGCCTCGGAAATGATATCAGGGAATCCCCGGTTACTTACGAGCGATATGATGATCCTTGGCTCTGCATAAAGCGAGCTTCAAACATCGAAGAAGCCATCGATCTGCTGACCATCGATGCTGCAATTCAGCTGGGGGCTAATAATCACTACGGCTCAATCGAAAAAGGTAAACATGCGGATTTTGTTATCTTTAACGAAAATCCCTTTGAGCTACCCGATCTTAGCTCCTTCAAGGGTTTACAATCCGTTATGACAGTGATCGATGGAAATATTGTTTATGATGCGGAGGAAGACGATCCCGCGGAATGGCACGCGATGCTGCCGACTCCAAATTTTGATGAGGATTTTAACGAATAGTTGGAATTCTATTCCATATAGATTAATAAAATTATAGAAAGCCTCCTCTCGTAGCATACCAAAAAAAACGAAGGAGGCTCTTATTATATTTCGACATGAAACAAATTCATGCACCCCGGAGCAGCCTCTTCATTTAATTTTAATATTATTCTTTAGTACATTGATTCCATTCTTTTCCCATTGGTAATGGTATTTTCATTCGCACGATAGATAATTTCACCATTGATAATGGTAAAAAGCGCCCTTGTAAAAACTTCCATGGGGTTCCCGTCAAAGATTGCAATATCGGCGTCTTTTCCTTCTTCGATACTTCCGACACGATGCGCTACGCCGCAGATTTGCGCAGGGTTAATCGTGATGGCCTTCAAGCCTTCTTCAATTCCGAGCCCTTCTTTTGCAGCAAACCCGGCACAAATTGGCAGATACTGAATTCTTGAGACAGGATGATCCGTGCAGATTGCAACTTTTACTCCATGCTGATGCATGACCCCCGGTGTTTTGAAATCCATGTTCTGAATTTCAATTTTACTTCTTGAAGCTAAAGTTGGGCCGATGATAGCTGGAAAGCCTGAAGCTTGAACTTCTTTTGCGATTAGATGTCCTTCGGTACAGTGATCAAGTGTCATGTTTAAATCAAATTCTTTGGCAATCCGGATCGCAGTCAGAATATCGTCAGCTCTGTGAACATGTGCTTTTAACGGAATTTCTTTATGCAGGACAGGAATCCAGCATTCTTTTTTAAAATCGAAATCATAATCTTCACCGTTGTTTTTTGCTTTTTCTCTTTTCCGTTCATACTCTCTCGCCAGATATAATTCTTCGCGAAGCAGCGCCGCAATTGTCATTCTTGTCGTGGGAACCATGTTCTGCTCACGGTAATTGCTTTTCGGATTTTCACCAAATCCAACTTTCATTGCAGCCGGAGCAAGTATCACCATATCGTCAATGCAACGTCCGTCAGCCTTAATAAAGGCGAATTGGCCGCCGACGATATTAGCGCTTCCCGGGCCGACCATCAAGGATGTCACGCCTGCACTGATTGCATTATGAAAGGCTGAATCCATCGGATTTATTGCATCAAATCCGCGATTATAAGGCGTCAAAGGATTCAGCATTTCATTGCAATCATCCCCTTCCAATCCTTTTCTTTCTTCTGAAATACCGATATGACAATGTGCATCGATGAGCCCGGGCATGACCCAGCAGCCATCTGCATCGATTATTTCCGTTACTTCATCAAAGTTTACTTCAATGTTATTTCCCACCTTGTATATTTTTTTGCCTTTTATTAGCACTTGTCCTCTGTCGCAGGTAAACCCTGCCATTGTGAATAGTCTCCCATTCTTAATCAATATCATTAGGTTTCTTCCTTTATTTAATATAATTATTGATTTTATAAATTTCTTGGTTAGCCTAAATATTTATGTATAAAGTAAAATAGTTCAAAATAATATTTCTCTACAACGAAATTAGACGAAAAAGCAAAATCAGAAAGTTCTCGTACAAAAAAACAAGAAGTAGTATTTCACTACCTCAAGTTTTTTTGAATAATAATCCAGATTAACGATTGTTATTATTCTGATTGTTGCGTACGTTTTGGCTGTCCTGAGCGTTACGCAAATCTTTGTTCTGATTGTTCTGTGCATTACGCAGATCTTTGTTCTGTTTGTTCTGGTTGTTCTGGTTGTTCTGGCAGTTCTGGTTATTCTGGTAGTTCTGGGTATTGCGCAGATCCTTGCTGTTCTGGGTATTACGCATATTGTTGTCCATGTTGTCAAATCTGTTGTCCATTTGTTATCACCTCCGATAATATTATTTGCATTGTAACAATTATTATTCAGAATTATTTACCTATTTATTACAGCAAATTCAGGGTAAACTAGTATAAAATCATAAAACTCAAAATGACGGTGAAAATAACAAAGCGAAAGACAGGGAGGAATGGAAAATGGATGTAAACACGTATAAAAAAAATGATAGAGAGACTGTAGAGAACCAGGCAACGGCAGCTCTGTTCAGCAAGAATGGAACTTTCAAGGAGTTTTCCGGGGTATATATACCAAGCGAACAAGAAGTGATCAGCGCAAAAGAATTTGTAGATGAAAACGCAAAATAGGGTGCTTCGAGCACCCTATTTTAGTTTTCCGGTATGGGAATAACAACCGGAATTCCCTGAAACATCACAACTGAGACAGAAATATCATAAACATATTCGATGTTAGAAGACGTCATTACTTCATTTCCGCCATATGCGTAAACTCTGCTATCTTTCACAAAAAGGAATTTATCGCAATAACGCAGCGCAAGATTCAGATCATGAATCACAATAATTACACTGATCTTTTCCTCTTTCGCGATATTCCGAACCAACGCAAGCATCTCGTACTGATTCCGAAGGTCCAGATTGCTCGTGGGTTCATCCAGTAGCAGAACCTGCGGCTGCTGAGCGAGCGCCCGGGCCAGCATCACTTTCTGAAGTTCTCCTCCGGAAAGCTCGTCAACATAACGCATTGCATAGTCAGAAAGGTCCATTCGTTCAATGATTGTCTTTGTGATTTCAATATCTTTTCTGGATGGTTCAAACTTTATATACGGTTTTCTGCCCAGCAATACCGAATCAAAAACAGTAAATTGATCTCCTGTGCTCTTCTGGGCTACATAGGCCATATGCCTGGCAATATCCTTACGCTTTAAGCTGTGCAGTTCTTTTCCGTTCACATGTACAACTCCTTGCCTGGGCTCCAAGATGCGATTCAAGCATTTGACCAGCGTGCTTTTTCCCGCTCCGTTATTACCCAATATGGCAATGCATTGGGCCTCCCCTGCATCAAAAGCGATCTGATCCAGTATGGCGTGGCTGCTGTTATAAGAAAAGCTCAATCCTTCAACCTGTATCATTTTCTTCCCACCCCCCGAAACAGCAAGTAAAGAAACAACGGTGCTCCCAGAATGGAAGTAACTGCTCCAATGGGAAGAATGATGGGCGCCACCACAAGGCGGGCTGCCGTATCGCTGAGCAACAACATCAAGGCTCCCATTATGGAGGCCGCCGGCATCAAATATCGGTAATCACTGCCGATAAAACGGCGGACCAGGTGAGGCGAAATCAATCCGATGAAATTGATGATTCCGACAAAAGATACGATGGCAGCTGCTGCGGCGGAGCATACCAGCATCCCTATAATTCGCATTTTGCTTACGTTTACGCCAAGACCCTTTGCCGTTTCTTCCCCGTTGAGCAGCGCATTGAAGTTCCAGTGGTTGAAATAGTAATAGACCAAAGATAGCAGAACAATTCCGCCCATGATTGCCACCTCAGTCCAGCCGGTTCGTCCCAAGTCACCAAAGGTCCAGAACACCACCGCAGCGACCTTGACGTCTGCCGCAAAATATTGCAGCAGCGTGTTTCCCCCTAAAAACATGGTGCTTAGTGCTACGCCCGAAAGAATCATTGCTTCCGGTGTAACTTTTTTTATGGAAGATAGGCCCAGAACAATCAGCGTGGAAAGAATCGCTCCGATAAATGCACAAATCGAAATCAGATAGGGATTGGATATCGTGATCCCGTTTAAAGTCTGATTTTGCATGCCTGCGCCGAGCACGATAATCGCAAAGGATGCGCCAAAGGCCGCTCCCTGAGAAATCCCCAGAGTTGAGGAGGATGCCAGCGGATTTTTCATCAGACTTTGCATCACGCATCCTGATGCAGCCAGACCGATGCCTGCCACAATTGCAGTAATAATTCTAGGCATTCTTATATTGAAAATAACGATATTTGACTGCACACTTCCCTTTCCAGCCAGCGTGAGAAGAACTTCCCTCAAAGGAAGTCCTGACGAACCGACGCTCAGCGCGATCAACGCACAGAGGGCAGTTGCAACAATCAACAAAATAATCAATGCATTTTTATATTTTATGTATGCTTTGTATGTTTCCAAAATTCCAGCCCCGCTTACTTTCCAATTGCAATTTTACTGAACTGAAGACCGTCAGCAGCGAGCTTATCATAGAAAGGCTCTCCCAGCATTGTCTCAAATATTTCATCAGCCTTTTCAACAGGATCGACATCTGAGAATTGCTGCGGATAGATGATTTTTCCTGCATAATAGGCATCTGCAATCGCGATTTCCATGTTCGTCCAATTATAGTTGTAGGAAATCTGCGCATACACATTCCCGTTTTTCACTGCGCTAAGATTGTCATAAAACGCTTTGTTCTTTTCATAATCTTCATTGACAAGGCTCATATTAGTCGGATTAAGAAAAATAATATCGGGATTCCATACGGTTACCTTTTCAAGGTCTATCATCAGCGCGCCGGACTCACCTGTTTCATCTACGACATTCTTACCATGAATTGCGGTAAATGGCGGATATTCTGCATAGCTTCCTTCAAAGCCGTGTGCTCCCCGATAGCTTACCCCCCCGGTGTAAACCGTGGGCTTTTGGTCTTCTGGAATGTCCTTTGTGCGGGCATCTAAATCAGCCTGACACTCTTTAATATAGTCAATTACCAATGTGCAATGATCTTCCTTGCCCATAACCGTTCCGACCGATTTCAGTGCGGAATAAAAACTATCATCAAACATGCTTTCCGGATAAATTCCTACGGTGGGGATTCCTGTTTTCGCTGCAACATCGTTGATGGTATTTTCATCTGTCAGACCAATGATCACATCGGGCGCAAGAGTAACCAGCTCTTCAACATAAGGTGTATCATTGCTTCCTCCACTCCCTACAGAAGTCAAAGAAGCGAAATGATCTCCATTGACCACTGAATAAGGCATGGCTAATTCGTTTTTTTTGTCCATGTCCGTTACGCCGACCAGTTGATCTGCACACCCTGCGTAGGTAAGAATCCGGGCTGCCCCACCGATCGCGGCAACGGTTTCTACCTTCGCCGGAAGTTCTACCGAGCGTCCGTATACATCAGTCACGGTGCGAGTCTCTGCTCCGTCGGAGGAAACCTCATCAGAATTAGCTTCTGTCCCCTTTGCTCCGCACCCGCCAAACGCCAGTACAAAAATCACGATCATCAGCATCAGTTTGCTCTTCATCAATTTGCTCTTTATCAGCTTATTATCCATAAAATTGAATACCATTTTTTAACCTTCCTTTTTAAATCGAACCCGGCCTTTTATCAATTGCATCCGGTTTTCTCTACCATCCCCTGCTATAGCTTTCAAAACAGTCCGTGCAAACTGTTTTCCCATCTTGCAAATGCATCAGATGCTCGGGGGCGCCTTCTCCGCATTGCTCGCAAATAACGGTTGTGAATAACCGGGCGTTTTCCGGAACATCAGCTTTCGGTACTGAAAAAGTAAAAATATCTTCAACAGGTGCATTCAGGAGATATTCCTCCCATTCTGACCGTTCCATACCGCTGTTTAATCCAGACTTCAGGCAAACCCGCAGTTTGTCGCCGTTTTTTCTGTTATAAAAGGAAAACGCCTGTTTCCCGGTCCCCTTGTAGATCAAATTTCCTTTGCCGATGGTACAGGAAAGCAGCGCTTGAACAGCATCAACTCCGCAGGCATCATTTTCTGTGACGCATACAAATTCCTCGTCATCCAAGCCGTCAATGTTCATCCTTTCAAATACCGCTTCACAGGCTTTGAATCCGATGGCCAGTCCCGGGCAGTCATGACCGTGAAAGGCAACTGCCTTTTCCCAATTTTGTTTGTTCATATGTATTTACCTCCTTATCATGGTGCGTTATTTGAACAGCTAAATTTGTTGAACCGTTCTTACACTTTCACGTTCTCATACATGCCAATAGATTGTAGTTATCGTCGTATCCACATCCTCATAGACCAATCCTGCCTTGGCAATCGACTGCAGATACTCCCTCATTTGCTTTTCTTCTTGATCGGTAATGTCCTTATATGTTCTTACTCTGTTGATATAGAGGCCGTAGGCTTCTTCCAACGTTTTTTTCATGTTCCAGCGCTGCTTTTCATACTCAAACCGTGGCTGGAGTCCCTGCAGCCACAGAAGTTCAAAGGCATACAACATATCCTTATCACTGCTTTCCCGTTTTTCCGTAATACCTGCAAGCTTTTTGATTTCATCAGAAACCGGGTCGACACGACGGGTTGGCTTTGACATGACACACCAACCCCTACTTGCCTGAGACAGCTTCAAAAATGTTTCAGCGCTCTGGACTGCCGGTGTCATGTGGGCAATGACCAAATCAAAGCTATTTTCAAATCCTGCTTCCGCCAAATCGGCATGATGCCAGTCTATGCAGGAAAACAGCGCATTACCGATCTGTTCTTGTCTTTTCTTTTCTTCTGCCAGGTTAACCATCTTTGGAGACAGGTCCACACCGACTACTTCTGAGCATCTTCCCGCAATCGCCCTGGCATACGTTCCGGTGCCGCAGCCTACGTCAAGGACCCGGGAATCACTTTTAAACATTCCCTGTGATTCAAGAAGCTTCAGAAACCCGTTTTCTTTAAAGTCCACCGCGGCATGATCTCCAAAGCTCTGCGCCATAGAATCCCACATCTCGACGCTTGCTTGTTTGTTTTTCTCCTTTAACGCCCATTTCTCTTTGATTTCTTCAAAATCCATTGTTGTTCCTTTCAAAATATGAGTCTAATGATATTTGAATTAGACAAAAGCCTTATAACAGCAAAAAAGAAAGCCCTCAAAGAGGGCTTTCCAGCCTCAAAATTAGCTTCGTGCTAAATATTAATAAATATGAATGATCCGATGAATTATCCTTAACAGCAGTTTTCCGCCCGTGTGTATTTCATATACACACATATTCAAGTTTATTCTACAGAATTATGCAGCACACTGTCAATAGTTGTTTCCGGTAATCTCTGAAATATCCTGCTCTTAAAAATCGCGCGTATCATAAAAAACCAGATGAACAATGCGATTGTTCACATTATTTTGAAACGCGGGAATCAAGGACAGCCAGCCCAGCCATCTCCACCTTTTGCGGTGAAAGTCATAATAATTCCACTCTTCAAGAAATCAAAACAGTTTCATGTTTGCTGCTGCTCGCACGGTTTACTTTCTTATGAAGTCAACATCCATAGGTCCTGTAAGCATATTGATCGTTTGTTTATATACGCTGCGAAATCCGTTTCGAAGGGCAGCATCACTGACTTGACCCTGCCTCATCCTGAAGTCAAGTCCCCTTAACAAGCTCGGAAACCATGAAGCGCTCATCTCTTTCGGCCGGGTGTCCTGATGGGTCATCCCATCCGAAATCGATAAGAGTACTCCACCCGGATTGAGTGCATAATAAATCTTTTTTATAATTTCATCCAGATCATGCTTTGCAAAATTCAGAGTTCCTACCGCGAGAACGAAATCATATCCGCTGCCGATAGAATCCTGCATATAATCTCCGGTAATTACCGCCATTCGCTCTTCCATTTCATTCTCTCTGATCAAATCAAGCGCCGCCTTGCCGACCTCAGGCAAATCAAAAACAACCCCCTTCATGTACGGATGCTTTTTTACGACCGCCATTCCTAGCAGTCCAGTTCCTCCGCCCAGATCAAGCATTTTTTTAAAATGCGGGAACTCGGGTATTTCCGAAACCATATTTACTATTTCTCTAGCCCGGGCTCCTCTTTGAAGCGACTTCATCAATTCAATCATACCACCAAATTCCATATATGCCTGCATTCCTTGTTCGTTCCCATTTTCATGATCCGGACCGCTTTCCACAAGCCGTGCGATATTGACCCCCTCAAAGCCCGAGTTGAGATTGTAAGTCCGCAAAAAATCTCCCAGATAAAGTTCTTTGCCCAGAACAAGGTATTTACTTCCCGCAGAAGTATTTTTATAATACTCTTTTTCTTTCACCATTAAATCCATACCGGTAAGCACATCCAGAAGATGTCTTGTATTTTCCGGGTGCAGTTTCAGATTGGCTGCAACTTCTGTATCCGTTTTGGCTTCATCCAGTTCGGAAAACAGATCCAGTTCGATTGCCGCAAATAATATTTTGGTATACATCGGTGCATAGATCATATCAAGTAGCCTTTGTACCTCGGTGTCTGTAGTTAACTTACTGTACATAAATTCCTCCTTTAAAATTTACTCCACATGCTCCAGCTTTCCGCCTGCTCCCGGATTGCAATAAAGCGCCGTATAAGCCTTCCTCAGCGAACAGCTGGTCATGGACTCCCCTTTTGAACAATATGTCCCCTCATTAAGAGCTAAAATCTGATCAGCGTTTTCTATCGTAGCCAGCCTGCGTGCAATAGTAAAGTGGCTTCTTTCATTTTTAGTTAGCCATTGCTAACTCTTCCGTTTAAGAAAAACGCCTAGTGGCGCTCTTCTTAAATGATCATAATCAATTCAGGAAAATATTTCTACTCCGCTTGGACAAAACGACTCCGTTCCGACATAAAGATGTCTCTTTGGAGCATTAGGCGGCCTTATCGAAAAATCAAAGAATCCGGGTCAGATCTCCCATCCAAAGGACTGCGTTTGAATCCTCCACAGTTTGTGATACAAGCCTCCATTCTTAAGAAGCTCATCATGCGTTCCTTCTTCTGCAACACGTCCTTCCTCCATAACAACGATATGGCCGGCATTTTTAATGGTCTTCAGCCTATGGGCAATCACGATAACGGTTCTTCCTGAAATCAGCTCGCTGATGGCCTTCTGAACCTCAACTTCATTCTCGGGATCAAGAGATGCGGTTGCTTCGTCCAGCAGTACAACGGGGGCGTTTTTCAGCATGGCTCTCGCTATGGAAATCCGCTGCTTTTCACCTCCCGAGAGGGTACAGCCTCCTTCTCCTATCATCGTATCAAACCCCTTTGGCAATGCCATGATAAACTCATAGCAGCAAGCTTTCTTTGCTGCTTCAATCACCTCTTCCTCAGTGGCGTTTTCCTTGCCGAATCGGATATTATTACCAATTGTATCCTGGAACAAGTAAACGTCCTGAAACACCATGGAGATTTTTTTCATCAGCTTTTCCGGATCCATTTCAGCTTCATCCCGTCCTCCGAACAGAATCTGACCTGCTTTCGGATCGTAAAAGCGCGCACAGAGTTTCAGAATCGTACTCTTGCCGCTCCCGGAGGGTCCAACCAGTGCCGTCATGGAGCCCTGTTTCATTTTCAGAGAAACGTTATGAAGAATCTCTTTCTCCCCATATCCGAAAGACACATTTCTAAACGCAACGTCCGTACCAGAGCCAGGCGCGTCGGAACCCTTCATTTCCGGCTCCTTCATCAGTTGCAATATTCTCTCTCCTGCACGTTCGTCATAACGCAGCTCCGCAAATTTCATCAATGCGGCGGTAAGTGGATCATAGACCCGGGAACCAATTACAAGAAACATGACAAAAGTCAAAAGATCAAGGCTTCCTCCTACAAGCAGATATGCACCAGTCAGCACCATGAGAGTCAACCCTGCCCGAATCAACGTAATGGTCAAGAGTAACACCGGACCAGTCAACGCTTCGTACCGGATGCTCTCTTTCATCTGTCTTCGAAATGAGGCTTCCAGGCGTTCAAATTTTTCTCCCACCAGATTGTATGCCTTCATCACGCGTATACCGAGGAGGTATTCCTGAAGCCGATTGCCCGCATCCCTCTTCGACTTCATTTGCCGGTCAGCCATGCGTTTATTGACCTTATTATTGAGCCATAGGATCAAGATCGCCACCGGCATGGCAATAAACATGGAAACAGCCATTCTCCAATCGATGAATAAAAGTCCCGCAAAAGCAAGAACGGGCATTACAAGCGCGCCGAACAGCTGGGGAACAATATGGGATATGGCAGTCTCAACCAGTGTAAAATCCCCCATCATCATATTGGCAAGATCCCCCGGATCACGTGCTGTTATGTATCCCAGGGGAAGCTTTCTCATATGCTCCGCCAGATCGGCACGTCCAGAAGCAGAAATCTCGTAGGAATCTCGGTAGCTGCTTCGGTAGGCCGGTTTTTCTGCAAAAAACATGACAACCATATATGCGAACAGGATTGCAATGAGAATCCAGAGCCTTCTTTCGTCCAGACCTGTTTCAGGCTCAGAAAAAGATAGAAATATAATTCTTACAGACTCAATAGAAATCATAAAAGGGACGATATTTACCAAATTTGAAAGCAGCGTAAACCCAATGGGTTTTATTAGCTTTCCCGGTTTTCCCACTGTAATATTTCGAATCAAATTCATACTTTTTCACCTCCTAATCTCAGGGTCCAGTCATTCGCACTGGTATATGCCTTCCACATTCTTTGATACAAGCCATCTTTAGCGGTCAATTCTTCATGGTTCCCCTTCTGGCTGATCCTACCGTTGTCCAATACGATGATCTGATTCGCATTTTTTATGGAAGAAAGCCTGTGCGCAATCATAATGACAGTTTTATTTTTAATCAGCTCCTTCAGCGCAAGCTGCATCTTATGTTCATTTTCAGGGTCTGCAAAGGCTGTAGCTTCATCCAGCACCAGGATTGGCGAATTTTTAAGAATCGCCCTGGCGACGGATACCCGCTGTTCCTCCCCACCGGAAAGAAAAACGCCACCTTCTCCGATAAGGGTGTTATATCCGTCAGGTAAATCTTTGATAAACTCGTGGCATTGTGCAGCCCTGGCAGCTTCGTAAACCTGCTCCTCCGTTGCGCCAGGATTACCTACTTTGATATTTTCAAACAGCGTATCATAAAACATAAATGTATCCTGGAATACAAAAGCAACCGTATTCATAAGATCCGCTATCCCAATCTCCCGAATGTCAATTCCTCCAATCCTGATACTGCCCTGATTGACATCAAAAAATCTCGGAATCAGATTTGCAACGGTGGATTTCCCGCTGCCGGAGGGACCAACCAGCGCTGTGATTTCGCCGGAGCTTGCAGTAAAACTAATTTCTGACAAAGCATCCACCCGTGTTGCTTCCTCTTTGTTCTCATACGCAAAGCTTACATTTTCAAAAGTTATGTCAAAGCTTTGAGGCTTTTTCGGATGAATCGCTTCCCGCACCGGCTCTTCGCTGTAGATTTGATCGAGACGATTCACTCCTTCAAAGATCTCCCGGGTACCGGACGCCAGCATAGTAAATTTAAATAACGGAGTCGACGCACCTGGCGCCATGATAATAAAGAAGAGATAGACAAGAGCAAAGGCCATATTGTCCGGATTCCGACTCAAAATCAAAAGGCCTACAGGCAGAATGAAGGTCAGAAAAGAATTTAGCACAACAGTAAAAATCGCCATGCCATTTTCAAATCTGTCACAATAGCGTACCGCCCAATCGCGATATTCGTACAAATCGTTATGAAACCGTTTAAAAGAATGTACCGTCTGACCAAAGATTTTAACCACAGGAATTCCCCGCACATACTGAATTGCTGAAGCATGAATTCGCTCCAAAGCGTCAAAGTATGCCTTCATGGTTGTCTCGGCCCCTTTTCCGAACATCATAGAGGCCTGCATCCCCATGCTAAGAAGGAATGCAAGCAGTACCACTGCTGCCATCCAGCCGTTGAGCCGGAAGAATACACCGAACATGAGGAGCACTGTAGCTCCCGCTCCAACCAAATCAGGAATTGTATGCGCAATAAAAAGCTCTACTCTGTCAACATCCTGCTCAAGGTTTTTCTTGATCTTTCCCGTCGCAACACTGTTCAGATATCCCAGCGGCAGCTTGCCAATATGTCTTGCCAGCCCCATTTTGATGCCATATAAAATGCGGAAGGCAGCCACATGAGAAAAGATAATAGATGCGTAGAGCAGCAGCAGGCCTCCCAAAAGTCCCCACAATGCAACCCATCCCCAGTGAATCATAAACCCTCTGTCAGCTGAAGAAATATCGGAAGCGTGCCGCAGCAGCTCACCGAGAATCTGATATACCGATAAAAACGGAACCAGCATGCATGCTGAACTGGCAGCGGACAGAATGCCGGATACGATCAGAAGTCCTTTTTTTTCGCCTGCTATTTCAAACAGTCTTGAAAAACCACTTTTTTTCTTTTGCTCCATTTAATTGCTCCTTTCATAAATAGAAGTCAGTTAGCGATTGCTGACTGACTTCTATTATAGAAAACTTTGTGATTTTCCTCTACTCTGCACAGGCCATTTGGCTCCAATTAGACGAAAGGTTAAGTTTATTGCACTCTTTTGAATGCATTCTCCGGTATTCCAGCGGCGACATTCCCATGACCTCTTTAAAGGCCGATGCAAATTTGCTGGAATTGAGATATCCCACCTGACTCGCGATAGCTGCTACGTTTTCTCTGCTCCGGCTCAGCTGTACGGCGGCTGCCTGCATCCGGTAAGTTCTTATATACGAATAGATCGATGTTCCGTAGACTCCCTTAAAGCAAAGCTTCATGGCAGTCAGCGGGATATCGAAATGGTCAGACAGTTCATTTAAAGTATGGTGCTTTTCTAAATCATTCGTGATATGATCCTTGATAGCTTTTATAATAGTGACCTGGCTTTTATGGAAATACTGTTTTGTCTCCGTGATTTGTGATATATCAGCCGCTGTAAGAAATAGCAGGAGTTCAAGAACTTTCAATTTAAAATAACCCCTTTTAATCTGGTCCGGAACACAATAGAGCTCCGAAAAGATGTGTTCTACCGATTCCGTCGCCCGCATGATGAAGCACTTATTGCTCCCACAAAGTCTGTCTCGCAGCTGGTAAAGGTCAATGGAGATATCGCCGAGCACCTTGGAGATGGAACGGGACGCTTCCGAAAGTTCTATTACGACTGAAATACCATGATAATGCTCCAGCGGGAAACATGAATTTTGCGTTCTGGTTCCGATCATATTGACGGATAGGTCCCCTGCTTCCAGATAAACGCAGGAGCCATCGTAAAAGTCGCATTCAAACCGCCCCTGCCTGCAGTGATTGATTTCCATAATATCATGATAAGGCCTCGACCCCTGAAAGCAGCTTCCGGTTTGGAAATCATTATAGATCAATTCAATGCCGGGAAAAATCTGATAGCTAGTCATAATACCTTCACCTTCGCATTCATCTGCACCCGTACCGCCTGCCATCCGGTAAACTGCACAGTCTTCTGCCAGGGAAACGATCTCGATTGCTAAGCCGTAAAGCTCCCTATCCTTTGACAGAATGCTCATTTTAGCCTCCTCCATTCTTCTTTGTCTGCTATTTTTCACAACGAAAGCAAGCGATAGACCCAATACTCCACAGCTCTGTCTTTTGATAAATCCCATCTAAACGCTGCTTTAGCCCTTCCTTTGTAAAGAAAGGTGGTGTGAAATAACCCTTAGGTACATAAACATTCCTGATAAACCAGTCGGTTCTTTTCTTTTCTCCCTCGATGTAAAAGCAACCAATGAAGCTGCCGCCCGGTTTTAAGACTCTTGCCGTTTCCCGAAAGGCTGCTTCCTTATCTGGAAAGGCATGAAATCCGTTCATGGACAGCACAATGTTGAAATATTCCTCCTCGAAAGGAAGAGCTCCTACATCTCCCTGCATGCAAAGAACGTTCCCAATTTCTGCATCCATCATTTTTTGTTCCGCGTACCGCATCATATCAGAAGAATAATCCAAACAGATGATCTCAGCATCTTTTATTCTCTTATACTTCTCCACAGTAAAAAGTGCGGTTCCCACGGGTACATCCAGAAGCGTACCACTGAAGTCATCCGGAATTTGATTCAGTAGTCCTTCCACATATGCCGTATCGGGAAACCCCCAGACCAGTTTGCATGCCAATTTTGACCAGATACTTTTTGTTGAAAGCAGCTGGTCATACAGCCCTGCTCCTTTTCTGTAACCGTCGGAGATAATTTCTTGACGTTCCAATTGCTTCACCTCGAATCTTTTTTTAACGCCTCTGCATATGCAAGAGGGAAAGCTGCCGGAAGTATTTGAAATTTATTTATGACAGTTCCATCCGTCTTGATTTACTCTTGCGCAAATGAGCGAATACATTTCATCATAGGCAAAATGATCCTTTCTGATGATCAAGTCGTATAATACCGCAAAGCGGTTCCAAAAGCTGCGGTTTGCCTGATCCTTCATCAGAACATCTCTTTCCGGCGAGAACTAGTTAGCTTACGCTAACTTCGAATTCATCATATCACTCCCCGCAGCGTTTGTCAACGGATGAAAAAGTCTTAAACACTCCAGCCAAGACTCTCCTGCTGAATGCGGTACAACCTTTCATACAGACCTTTATTTTTAATCAATGTTTCATGAGTTCCTTCCTCAGCCAGTCTGCCGTCTTCCAATACAATGATTTTATCCGCGCCTGCGATCGTTCTCAGCCGGTGGGCGATGACAATGACCGTTTTTCCTTTGATCAGCCTTGAGATCGCCTCTTGGATCAATGCCTCGTTCTCTGGGTCCAGAGATGCGGTAGCCTCGTCAAGAAGGACGATTGGAGCGTTTTTCAGCAGCGCCCGTGCGATAGATATCCGCTGACGCTCTCCTCCCGAAAGCGTAGAGCCGTTTTCTCCCAACATGGTCTGATATCCTTCCGGCAACGCACTTACGAACTCGTCACAGCAGGCTGCCTTGGCAGCGGCGATAACTTCTTCTTCTCCGGCCGCCATGTTTCCGATTCGGATATTGTTATATACGGTATCGTTGAAAAGTACTACATCCTGAAACACAAAGGACATATAGCTCATTAAATGTTCGGGGTCAAGTTCTTTAACGTCTACTCCCCCGATTTTAACGCTGCCCTTATTCGCATCCCAGAATCGGGCGATCAGCCTTGAAATTGTGCTTTTTCCGCAGCCGGAAGGTCCTACCAGTGCCGTGATGGCATCTGAAGGAATGGATATCGTCAGGTCTTTGAGCACCACCTCTTCATCAGAACGTTTCGCGTTGTAGCCGAAGGATACGTCTTCAAAGTCGATATTCCAATGTTTCAGCTCCTTTTTCGTATCACCTTCCATAACAGGAGCAGTCATAAGCATCCGCATCCTCTGTGTCGAAATCCGGTGATAAAACAATTCAGGAAGTAAGGCGAACTCCACCATGATTGGACCGTAAAGCCGTACGACAATGACAAAAAACATAAGCAATGGAATGAGTTCAATCTCTCCCGCTGTCAATAGATACGCACCGACAAAGACGGTGAGTCCTATACCGGCCTGCAAAATTACTTGTGCTCCAGTGACGAAAACCCCCGCGCCAAATTCCATTTTGATGGCCATCTTTTTCATCTGGTGCAACGCGTTGTCCAGTGCCGAAAATTTAGAGCCATCAAGTCCGCAGGCTTTAATGACCTTGATGCCCTCCAAATACTCCTGCACCTGACCGGAGGCCTTGAGTTTTGCATCTACGTGCTTTTCACTCAGCCTTCTTTGTATTTTTTTACTGCCCAAAACGACAAGCAAGGCTACAGGGACACTGCAAAATATAGCCAGTGCCATTCTCCAGTCATAGACAGCCATCATGGCGCAGATCAGCGTGATGGAGATCGCGTTGGCAAACAATTGTGGAACGACATGGCTCAAAACGTGCTCGGATGTGGTACAGTCGGCCATGATATTGGATGTCAGCTCCGTCAGATCTTTAGAATTAAAGAAACTCATGGGCAGTTTTCTGATACGCTCGGCAACGCTGATCCTAGTGTTTTCAGACTCCATATAGGATGTGACATAAGTTTTTTTGTAATCATTCTTGCTGGCTAGAAACACCAGCAGCGCCGCAACTCCGCCGCAGCCCAGCAAGATCCACATCCTATTCCAAGAGATTTCCTGACCCATGAGAGGTTTCAGCAATTCCGCAAAAATCTGAATGGTTACAAGGAAAGGCAGCATCAATGAGAAGTTTGTCAGGGTGCAGGCGGCAATCGCCTTTTTCAGATCCGAGTAACCTTTATCGGTGAGCATAAGTGCTTCTTTTAAATTAAGCATGGACGTGAGCCTCCTTTCGGTTTATTTTCCAATTGAGGGTCTGCGTATATGTATTCCACATGTCAAAATACTTCCCTCGCTCTTCCATCAACTCATTGTGGCTCCCTTGCTCGATCAGGCGTCCTTTATCCAATACCACAATTTTATTGGCGCTGCGTATGGTGGAAAGCCTGTGAGCAATCATGATAACCGTTTTGCCGTGCATCAGCTTTTCAAACGCACGCTGAATCAGATATTCATTCTCAGGATCTGAAAAGGCGGTCGCTTCGTCCAGTACAATAATCGGTGCGTTTTTGACAATGGCTCTGGCAATGGCGATTCGCTGCTGCTCTCCGCCGGAAAGATGGACGCCGCGGGTCCCAATAACCGTATCATATCCCTTCGGAAATTTTTCAATAAATTCATGGCATTGAGCCGCTCTTGCCGCGGCAATTACCTGTTCGTCTGTAGCATTCTGGTTTCCGACACGTATATTGTCTAGAATACTCTGCTTAAACAAGAACACATCCTGAAATACAAAGCTAACCTTTTCCATGAGGTATTCGCTTTTCATATCTCGTACGTTGACTCCTCCGATCTCAATACTTCCCTCTGTCACATCAAAAAAGCGCGGTATGAGATGTGCAACTGTACTTTTCCCACCCCCTGATGGACCAACAATCGCAGTAATCTCATTCTCTTCCGCTCGAAAGGATACACTGGACAGTGCGTCGGCCTCCTGGCCCCGATACGAGAAGGAGACGTTATCTAAGGCGATGTCGTGCGCATTGGTCCTTTTAGGATTTTCCGGCTGCGGCAGGTGCGGTTCGTGCAAAACATCGTCCATCCGCTCCACGCCTCCGGTAATCTGCATTACCCCGCTGGTTACATACATAATCTTCATCATAATCGTGGATATAGAGGGAACAAAGATCAGATAAAAAATAAATACAACAGCAAAGCTGGTATAGTCGGTGGTATTCAGGCCGACAAAAATTCCAACAGGTATCATAAACAAGTAAATGTTGTTGGTTATTGTAGTAAAGGCCGACATATAATTTTCCCAGCTCAGGGTAAATGAAATGACCATTTTTGTATACGTCCTGATGGCCGTATGCATTCTGCGAAAGGAATAGACCGTCTGCTGGAATGCCTTTACCACAGTAATTCCGCGAATATATTCCACTGAAGCATTATTCATGTCTTCCATCGAATTTTGGTATTGATCCATCCAATACTTTGCGCCTTTGCTGCCATACGCCTTCATCTGAACAACAAATGCGACGACAATGCCCACAGCAGCCGCAAGGCCAAAGCGCCAGTCAATGGCAAACAAAATGATAAACATCACAACAGGCGCTACGAGAGAAGCCACAATATCGGGAAGCTGGTGGGCGATAAAGCCCTCGATCTTTTCAATGTTCTCATCCATAATCTTTCGTAGCTTACCGCTCCCTGCCAGAATATGAAAACCCAGCGGCACCCTTGCCAGGTGTGACGCGAAATCTACCTTGAGCTCATACAGCGTACCAAATGCAGCAAGGTGAGAACACATTAGTGCAAAAAAATACAGCAAAATGTTCAGGGCAATACCACCAAACGCCATCCAGCCGAAGCCGCTGATTTTTTGCATATCTAAGCCTGAGAATTCAGGATAAACCCCCATAATCTCCCTGACAACGAAAAAGATAACGATATGGGGAATAAACGAAGTGACGGCAGCAAGCGCCGATAGAACTGCAGAAGAAATTACAAGAAACTTTTTCGTAGCTGCAAGCTCCAACAGTCTCGGGATTCCGGTTTTATGTCCTTTACCCTGTTCGAACCCAGAAGCATTATGATTTTTTTGTATCATAAGATAAACCACCTTTCTTTTTATATTAACTATTGCTGAAAACAATATAGAAAATGTGCCGAATCGTCGTGGTTAGCGCCTGCTAACTCAACGGTAAAAAAAATGCCGCGATGCTTCGACGGCATTATTATAATACAAATGAAAATCTTTTTCTGCTCCATTTGGGCGGTTTTGAACCGTTTAGACATTTTTTTCAACAACAGAGTTTTTGAAGCTTGATTCCAATTTAAACCCATTAAGTTTTTCAAACCAGCTCTTTCCGGTAAACTGCCGGCATGATGTACCTGTATTTTGTTTCTTCCCGGTTCAGAGATTCCGAATGTCCTATAAAAAGATAGCCTCCGGGTTCCGTCATATCGTAAAATCGATTCACCAGTTCCGTTTTTGTAGGCGTATCAAAATAGATCATTACATTTCTGCAAAAAATTATATGAAATCTTCTCTTAAATGGAAAGCTGTGTTCCATTAGATTAAACTTTCGGAAGATGATATTGTTTTTTATTTGATCGACAACAGCGTTATTCTCTGCGTCAATTTTTTTAAAATAATTGCTCTTCCACTCCGGAGGCAGACCTGTGATTCTTTCGTTGCTGTAGACACCCTTAATTGCCATAGCCAAAACCTCACTAGAAATATCCGTTGCAAGAATTTTTGAATCCCACCACATTCTTTCCTTGCCGAAGAACTCATCGATGATCATTGCGAGTGTATAGGGTTCTTCGCCGCTGGCGCAGCCAGCACTCCATATTCTTAAATCCTTATCGTGAATCGTGTATTTAAGGTATGGCAGAACCTGATTTTTAAAATAGTAAAAATGGTCAGCTTCTCTCATAAAAAACGTATGATTCGTTGTGATCCTGTCAATTAAAGTAACCACCGCATCTCCCGTCCTATCTGATACGATGTAGTCATAATACTCAGAAAAGCTGCTGAAGTGGTTCTGCATCAGCACATTCTGGAGCCTTCCGCATACCAGCGCTTCCTTCTCTTCTTTCAAGTAAATGCCGTAATTGGCTTTAATAAAACCTGCCAACCTTTGGTATTCTTTTTTCGTAATAGAAACCATTTTATCATTTGCCTTCAATTGCACTGCAGGGGAGACTGGTTCCCCGCCGCAGTGCCTATCTCATACACATCTTTTTAATACTTGCCGAATTCCATGTCGCTTAATGAAATCGTTTTATCCTTAGGAAGATCACTTGAATCGGGAGTCTCTTCAGTCGTCTTTTTTAAGAAGCTTTTCTTTTCCGCCATGTTTTCAAGCATTTTCATCATATGAGGGTCTGTTGCTTCCAGTCTTCCATAGCCTGAATCTCTCTTTTTCAAGTTAAACTTTGCAACCATTTCCTTAAGGAAGGTGGCCTGACTTGACAATTCTTCACTTGCAGCGGCACTTTCCTCGGAAGTTGCCGAGTTTGTCTGAACCACCTGGGAAACAAGCATGATACCTTGATTAACCTGGCCGATTCCAGTAGCCTGTTCATTTGACGCCACGGCTATTTCCTTGATTAAGCTGGCAACCTTATCAATATCATCTACTATTTTATTTAAGGCTCCGGCAGTATCTTTGGCAATTCTTGTTCCATCTTCCGCCTTTTTGATCGAGCTCGAGATCATGGCGGTTGTTTCCTTTGCCGCGTCTGCGGAACGTGCCGCAAGATTTCGCACTTCTTCAGCGACAACAGCAAATCCTTTTCCGTGCTGCCCTGCCCTAGCGGCTTCCACTGCCGCATTCAGCGCCAGAATATTTGTCTGGAAAGCTATATCGTCTATTACCTTTATAATATTTGATATATTGGCGGAAGCTTCATTTATGTCTTCCATGGCGCTAAGCATGCCTCCCATTTGCTGGTTTCCCTGGACTGCATTTGATTTGGCGGT
Source organism: Anaerovoracaceae bacterium (assembly GCA_963676445.1). Lineage (GTDB taxonomy): Bacteria > Bacillota > Clostridia > Peptostreptococcales > Anaerovoracaceae > Anoxybacterium. Next base: position 2,762,200 of record OY781100.1, on the reverse strand, counting down.
CTCTGCCAAATCATTGGCTTGATTTGCGTTCTGTGCGTTCATCTTTGTCTGAGAAGAAATCTCTTCCAAGGACGCTGTCAATTGTTCTACCGAGCTGGCCTGCTCCGTTGCCCCCTGAGAAAGAGCAATACTGGAATCTGATACCTGCTTTGATCCGGCTGCTACCTGCTCAGAAGCAGCGGCAATGTTTGTAAGCACCTCATTATTTTTTTGCACCATTTCCGCCAGTCTCTTTCCAAGCAGATCATTATCTGATCTTGCGCTGATATCAATTGTAAGATCTCCCGCGGCTATTCGTTCCGTAGCCAGCGCCTGCTCTCTGATGCTTTCGATCATCCGGTCAAAGGATGCCATGAGCTGCCCGATTTCATCGTTGGAATTCGCATCGACGCTTACGCTCACATCGCCTAAAGCCAGAGCATCAGCCACATTGATCAATCTGTTAATGGGCTTGACAATGCTTCGCGTGATAAGGAAAGCCGCACCAATACAGATGATAACCGCAAATCCGATTACGGCTAAAAGGACAACCCTTGTACTGGAGTAAACCGAAGCCGAATTTTCTACAGATTCTTTTGCCACGGCAGTATTAAACTTCACAAGTTCATGCGTCATCTCTGAAATCTCGTCGAACACCACCTTGGCATCCCCTTTTATCATTGTCATTGCTCCGACTGTATCACCGGCCCTGCTGATTACCAATATCTCTTTGTTTATTTTCGTATAACTTTCCCAATCGGAACTGATCCTCTCAATCAGTTGCCTGTCAGTATCGTTGGTTATTAGTTCGTTGTATGTGGCAATATTTTCTGTAACTGTCTTGTCATAGTCACTCATTCGAGCTTCAAGCTCATTCATTTCCTCTGCTGTTGATGCAATCGAATGCTGAATTTCCACTCTGCGGAAATTACCGGCAGCTGTGTTCAGCGAATGGGCACAATCTACACTTGGCAAACTATTCTGCCCTATATTTACCGTTTCGCTGTTAAACTTGCTGAGAGACATAAGGGAGAAGAATCCCATTCCCGCTAAAATAATGATGATTATGCCGAATCCTAAAAAGAGTCTTGCTTTAATTGTGAATTTCATTTGAATTCCTCCTATTATGACCTTTACTTTATATATGATATTTTTCTACATCATTTGAGATATATCTGACAGGTCTGCAGCTTCCTTCTCAGAGAGAAGCTTCCTGCAATCAAGCAGTAGCTTCACATCGGTTCCGATTTTTCCGATTCTGCTTACGAAATTACTGCTGCTGAGGTCCGTATTCATCTTCGGCGGTTCCACAATCTCCGATTCTGGAATGCTTAGGACTTCCGAAACATTATCAACGACCAACCCTATGGGGTTTCCTTCAACATCGATCACAATAACGCACGTCCTGTCATCATACTTTTTTGACTCTTTCTTAAACCGCAATCGAACATCCATAACCGGGATAATTTTTCCTCTTAAATTGATAATCCCTTTCAGATAATCCGGAAGCTCCGGCACTGCAGTGATGTTCTGTATTCCAATTATTTCTGTAACATGCATGATTTCGATTCCATAGATTTCTTTTCCTATGGCAAAAGTCAAAAATCGATTTTTTTGTGTGTCTTCTTCCTGTTCCAAATTTTCTATCATATCACACATTTACGCGCTCCTTCCTACTTAAAAATTTTTCGATTTCCCAATGTAACAAATTACTTAAAATGTTTCATTCGGGTTGGGCGATAACATAGCAAAACGCCTAAATACTGGGAGTAAGTACCAAAATTCTAATTGATTTGTTACAGAATCTAATGTATCTTTGTCTATGCCATTTAATGCTCATCATCAAAAAACGGATAAAAGCTTTGTACAAATTATTGTTAAAAAAAGAAGGAGAACTCGTTATGACTGTTGAACCAATCCGTGACAGATCAAAAATTGAGCAAATGTACCGATATTTAAACAGCAAGGACGCAAAATACGGTCTGATTTTCAAATTCGGACTGAATACTGGTCTAAGAATCAGTGATATTCTGCCGCTGAAAGTAAAGGATATCTTCGCTCACGAAGAGATATTTTTCGAATACCTTGTGATTAAGGAGAAAAAAACAAAAAAAGAAAAGAAAATTAAGCTGAACACCACACTGAGGGAGAACCTCCTGTTTTATGTACGGGAAAACAGCCTCACTGAAAACGATTATCTTTTTCCAAGCAGAAAAGGTGCCTGCATAGGAAGAATTCAAGCTTACCGGGTTTTGAAACAAGCCTCGGATATCATTGGAATTGAAAATTTCGGAACACATAGTTTAAGAAAAACCTGGGGATATTGGACTTATAAAATGTCAAAGTATAATATCGGCTTAATCATGGATACTTTTAATCACAGTTCACAAAGTATCACGCTCAGGTATATTGGCGTAAACCAGGACCAGAAAGATGAACTTTATTCCCTTGTTCAATTCTAGAAATATTTAACATAATTTTAATACAAAATAATTGCATAAATAGAAACTATATGTCATAATTAGAATTATTTTGTCAGATTTTAAACAACATTTTAAGTAATTTGTTACATAAGTTAAAAACATACCTAAAATTCTACCAAAATTGAAACAGTCTTCTTTGAAAAGAAGACTGTTTTATTTTTGTCCAAATATACGCTATGCTAGAAAATCTCCTGCTCAGAAAGTAGTTTTCGAATTCTATTTCTATTATATGCATATTGCTCGCTTAGTTCAAACAGTTCTTCCGCTCTTTCCGGGAAGACGTTTTTCAGCTGAGCATAGCGTATCTCACCCTCAATGAAATCCTGGTAGCCCATCGTCGGCTCTTTGGAATCGAGCACAAACGGATTTCTCCCTTCTTTCCGAAGCTCTGGATTAAAGCGGTATAGCTGCCAATACCCACTCTCAACCGCTCTTTTTTCTTCCATAATGCTGGTGCCCATCCCAGATTTAATCCCGTGGCTGACACAGGGAGCATAAGCAATGATAAGAGAAGGGCCCTGGTATCGTTCAGCTTCTATCATGGCTTTGATTGTTTGATTCATATCAGCACCCATCGCAATCTGTGCAACATAAACATTTCCATAAGTCATCGCCATGAGCCCCAGGTCTTTCTTCCTTGTGCTCTTTCCAGCTGCCGCAAGTTTGGCGACAGCTCCAGCATGAGTGGATTTGGATGCCTGGCCTCCGGTATTGGAATAGACCTCTGTATCCATAACAAAGAGATTGATATCATCTCCCGACGCAATAACGTGATCCAGTCCGCCATAACCGATATCGTAAGACCATCCGTCTCCGCCGATGGACCAGACAGACGGTTTGATCAGATAATCTCTCAATCGTATGATCTCTTCCAACATGGAGTTGCCTTCCATTTCATGCTCACATTCAAGAATCGTTTTTGTTGCCTTCTCACATGCCTCTCCTTCGTTTCTATGGTTAAGCCATGCCTGGAAACTCTCTTTTAGATAGACGGAAATGTCCATATCCAGAGCCTGTTCCATCAATTCCGCTAGCTTTTGTCTGATCTGGTTCGCGCCAAGGGCAAGCCCGTAACCAAACTCCGCCGCATCCTCAAAAAGCGGATTGATCCAAGCCGGGCCCCGTCCCTCCGCATCGGTGGTATATGCAACGGAAGGCGCATAAGCTGCCCAAATGGAGGAACAGCCCGTCGCGTTGGAGACTAGCATCCTTCTTCCAAAAAGTTGCGTCAGAAGTCTGATATACGGCGTTTCTCCGCAACCGGGGCAAGCCCCGTTAAATTCAAGCAGCGGTTTGACAAATTGACTTCCAATGACGGTTTTCGGATCAACCAGACTGCTTTTGTCTGTTATTGTAATCGCAAATTCCCAATTGTCTGTTTCTCTTTCTATTTCCTGCTCCGCCATCTGCATAATCAGCGCTTTGCCCTTTGCAGGACAGATATCTGCACAGTTTCCGCATCCGGTACAATCAAGCGGATCAACCTGAATTCGATACTGAAGGTGCCCCAGCCCCTTGCTTATCGCATTCTTTGTCAGGAAGGAAACAGGCTTGCTTTGTGTTTCGTCATCATTCAAAAGAAACGCTCTGATTGTGGCATGAGGACAAACGTACACACAACGGCCGCACTGAATGCATTTTTCGATCTGCCATTGCGGAATCATCGGTGCGATACCGCGCTTCTCATATGCAGTCGTTCCAAGGGGATACGTGCCGTCCTCCATTCCGATAAATGCACTGACCGGCAATTCATCTCCTTCGTGCCGTGCCATCGGCCTTTGGATGCGCATCACAAAGTCCGGAAGATCTTTATCCTCCGTGACCTGATCTTCTGCTTCTTTCCACGAGTCAGGAATTTCAATCTTTTTTAACGCGGCGACTGCATGATCAACTGCGTCGATATTTTTCTTAACAATATCCTGCCCTTTTTTTCCATACATTTTTTCTATAGATTTTTTTAAATATTTTAGTGCATCTCCCACCGGCAGGATTTGAGCGAGATAAAAAAATACAGACTGCATAACCATGTTGATCCGGTTTCCCAGGCCCAATTCTGTCGCAATTTTCAGCGCGTCAATAATATAAAATTGAATATTGTTCTTTGCAAGGTACCGCCTGATATCAGCAGGCAGGTGCTCCTTAAGTTCCTCTGGCTCCCAATTGCAGTTCAATACGAACGTCCCGTTATTTTTCAGACCTCTCAAAAGGTCGTATTGATGAACGAAGGATTGGTTGTGGCAAGCGATATAATCGGCGTTATATACAAGATAGGACGACCGGATGGGCTGATGTCCGAAGCGCAGGTGGGATACGGTTGTACCTCCGGACTTTTTGCTGTCATAGGAGAAATACGCCTGTATCTTCAATTCTGTATTATCTCCAATGATCTTTGCAGCAGCTTTATTCGCGCCTACCGTTCCGTCTGAGCCCAACCCGTAAATTTTGCAGCTTTTTGTTCCTGCAGGAACCGTATCAGCAAATTCCTCTTCCGAAAGAGAGGTATTTGTAACATCGTCTACAATACCGATCGTAAATCCGTCTTTTGATTTTTTCATCTTCAGATTGTTGTATACCGCTAGAATCTGAGAAGGCCTGGTATCCTTTGATGATAGACCATACCGACCGCCAACCGTGATTACGTCTACAAAATCATCATGTTCATTATCTTTCGTACTGAAGGTTCTGATATAGTCGTGATTGCTCTTCAGCGCTTTTACCACATCGAGATATAAGGGTTCGCCTGCGGCGCCCGGCTCTTTTGTTCTATCAAGGACCGCGATTTTTTTCACTGTTTTGGGCAGCGCGTCAATAAAATGCTTTTCGGAAAAAGGCCGGTATAACCGAACCTTTACGACGCCCGCTTTCTCTCCTTTGCTCAGTAAATAGTCCACCGTCTCATGTATGGTGTCGCATACCGATCCCATGGCAATAATAACCAGCTCTGCGTCCGGCGCTCCATAATAGTCAAACAAATTATAGCTGCGGCCCGTAAGCTTTCCCAATTCATCCATATAAGTCTGCACGATATCCGGCACAGCGTCATAAAACGGATTTGCGCTTTCCCGCTGCTGAAAAAAAATATCCGGGTTCTGCGTCGTTCCCCTTGCCACAGGTCTTTGTGGATTCAATGACCTGCTGCGAAAATCCTCCACCGCCTTAAAATCAATCAACTGAGTGATATCTTCATAAGGAATCGTTTCGATCTTCTGATATTCGTGTGATGTTCTGAAACCGTCAAAAAAATGGAGAAAGGGAACCCTGGATTTTATTGCAGCCAAATGAGCGATTACCCCCATATCCATCACTTCCTGCACATTAGACGACGCCAGCAGGCTGACGCCCGTCTGTCTGCACGCCATTACGTCCTGGTGATCTCCATAAATGGAAAGTGCATGGGTAGCAATTGCCCGTGCCGTAACCTGAATCACACCCGGCAGCAATTCTCCTGCCATTTTATACAAGCCCGGAATCATCATTAACAGCCCCTGAGAAGCGGTGTAGGTTGACGCCAGCGCTCCCGACTGTAGCGCCCCTCTCATCGCGGCGACGGCTCCTGCTTCCGACTGCATTTCTACAACCTTCACTGGTTGTCCAAAAATATTTTTCTTACCGTTTGCTGCCCATTCGTCTACTCCTTCCGCCATGGCTGTCGACGGGGTAATAGGAAAGATGGAAGCCACTTCCGTCATTGCGTAAGCAGCATATGCGGCGGCCTGGTTTCCATCCATTGTTTCTTGCTTTTTCATTTAATTTCTCCTTTGCGGTTACGTTTCTTTACTGGGTAATGATGTCCGTTGCATCAAACATCCCGTCTTCAATCAGTTTTAAGATCGGCTCTACATAGGTATGTGCAGGACACGGTCCCATCTTCAGCGTGATTTTCCTCTTAAAAGAATACGGTTATTTTTTCCTGCAAAGAAATAAATATACTGTTATTATTCATTTCCTGTTAGCAGAAAAAGTTATTTAGCCAAAAGAGTTGTTACTAGGTCATACAAAAAAAGCCGCTGATAACGACTTTTTCTTTGCCTCTGCATATTCAGTTTTTACAGTTTTAGGCTGTTCAAACCTACTGCTTTTCTACTGCCTTCAACAGGTCTTTTACATCGTTTGTTTTAACATGACCGAAGTCTTTTCTTAGCGCTTTTAAAACCATTTTCTCCTGGCTGATTTCCTCTGCTGTCCGGATTCCCATTTTTCTCATGAGAGGAGTTGAAGGACACCACCCGAGCAGTGCATGCTGCAAAAGAAAGGTTCCTGCAAGCAGAGTAAAAAATGACCAGAAATTTTTCTTTGACATGCCAAGCAAAGAACAGCCCATGATACACGCAGCTGCTTTTGCTTCGGTAAAGCGCTCCATATCCCATTCTGAATTCAGTTGAGAAATCCTTTTTGACAGCTCTTCCTCTTCGGCGTCCTCGTAATCCTCGAGCACTTCAAGGGTATGACTGCGGATCATATCATTAACTTCGGAATTCGTATATGCAGCTACACGCCGAGTTGTCGCCGGTAAAACATTTTTCATCCATATCATAATATCAATCTCCTTTTTATCGTATTCTTAGTATGCTACAACGTCATGTCATTCATCCAGCAATACACTTTCACTTAGCTGGAAATTAATGATTTCGTGACCAATAAATTTTTAAATAAAAAAACATTGCCATTTTTCAGTTCGACAATGTTCAATAATATCGTTATTTTTATGTTCATTGGAATTATTATTTTATCTTCGTCTTCCTTATAAAAACGATTCTGTACCTGTGAAACTCAACTATTCCGCGTTTCTTGCAAGCATCGCAGCACCGATAATTCCCGCATCGTTTCCAAGTTGAGCAGGTACGATTTCATGATAGACTTTAAAGAATGATTTCTTCTTCACCCTTTCTCTCAAAGGATTGAAAAGAAAATCTCCTGCGAGGCTAACACCTCCGCCAAGACCAACCACCTCCGGGTCAAGCAGCACTGCGATCGATGCAATGGCAGAACTCAAATGATCGATGTAAGCGTTGAAAATATCCATCGCAATGGCGTCTCCTTCCCGTGCGCTGTCTATCACTATCTTTGCCGTAACACGATTCATATCGCCCTCTGCCATTTCGTAAATCTGACTGACGGGATATTCTACAATAGCCTTTCTTCCCTGTCGGATCAGCCAGGTTGCCGTGCAGAGAGATTCAATGCACCCCTTATTTCCACAGGTGCAAATCGGTCCTTCATCCTGGATAATCATATGACCGAGCTCGTTGCCACGGCCCATTCCACCCTTGAACATCTTTCCGCCAAGAATCAGGCCTCCGCCAACCCCTGTGCCAAGAGTAAACAAAACCGCTGTCTTTTTTCCACGGAACGCACCCGCATGAAGTTCGGCCAATGCCGCCGCATCTGCATCGTTTGCCAGGAAAACCGGCATCCCTGGGAAGTACCGGTGCATTTCATCAACCATCGGCACATTATGAAAGCCAAGATTATGCGCATGAAGAATGATTGCCCCTTCAGGATCAATGGAACCTGCTGTAGCAACACCGATGGATTTAAACTCTGAAGCTGATATATTCAATTCTACCGCAAGTTTTTTGACCTCATCCGCCATCAAAGATGCAATATTCTGATACGTTTCACCCTTTGGAAAAGCTACATTCCTGCGTGCCACAATTTCCTTTTCATCATTTACTGCGCCAACCTTAAGATTTGTTCCTCCTACATCAAAACCGATTTGATACATGATGATTTCTCCTATCTATGTTTCCCTAGATTTTCAATAATCTTTGAAATGAGCAGGTAACAATCAATCTAAATTGTTATCAATCCCAAAGCTTTTCGGGATACAAACCCTTATCCTTCATAGACTGCAGGGCGTTTACCACGGATTCCCGGTCCTCTTTATAGGTGACTCCATACCATCTGTCTTCAGATTTCATCACTTTAATCGTAGCCTTTCCCGCATTCAGCAACTGATCCACTGCAACAGGCAGTAAATATTCCGCCTTCAATGGATTTTCTGCCAACGCTTTATTCAAAAATGCCGGAAAGCCATCAACGATCTCCTGCATCATGCTCGGTGTAAATCCCCAAAAGTTCATAGACACCGCAGTTCCTTCCGCAACAGTGACCCAGTCAGTTTCATTTTCAGTGTACTGGATCTTTCCGTCGTGCCACATGATCTTCGTCCGTTCTGCAATTCCAGCGAGATAGCCGTCTTCCGTTGTCTCGCAGACGCCTCTTGCCACATGACCGTTTTCCGTCAAAGTATTTTCCAGAAGATAACCGATCATCCCGTAGCAATATTTATCGCCGTCTTTTGCTTTTTCCAGAAAGTCGTACATGGAATGAAACGCTCCGGCACCGTAGTAATCATCGGCATTGATTACTGCAAAAGGCCCCTTTACCTTGTCTCTGCAGCTCATTACCGCATGACAGGTACCCCAGGGCTTCACCCTCCCTTCCGGAACGGTATATCCATCAGGAAGATCATGCAAATCCTGGAAAGCATATTCGACCTCAAGAAATCTGCCTGATTTGCCGTCAATCAACGGACGAAAATCTTCTTCCATTTCTTTTTTAATAATAAATATCACCTTTTTAAAGCCTGCCATCATAGCATCATATAAAGAAAAATCAATGATCAACTCTCCCGCGGAACCCACAGGGTCCATCTGTTTCAGTCCGCCGTACCTGCTGCCCATACCGGCTGCCATTACAATCAATACTGGTTCTTTCATTTTCTTTTCACCTCATTAATTATTCTCAATGCAACTTCCCATTAAGACGTATTACATCTTGTCTTTCGATGCGAAACTCCCTTAAAATTATCCAATTTCTAGGTTTCCGTCTCTTTCCAATTTTATACCATGACCTGATTCATTACAACAGGAAATTGGAAATTCAAGCCTCATTGGACGCTGTAATCGAGGCGATTTTGATGCCTGGAATCATAGCCAAACTGAGCGAAATCACTTCATAGCAAACTTTAAAAGTAAATTTTGCTTAATAATGAGTTTTCAGATGATATAGAAAAAGGTATGATAGAAGAAAATACAAATTTAACAGAAGCAAAATAGGAGGTTTCTTATGACGATGCTCGTTACCGGCGGAGCCGGTTATATCGGCAGCCATACCTGTGTCAGGCTCCTTGAGGCTGGCCATCAAATTGCTGTCATTGATAATTTATGCAACAGCAATATAGAAGCAGTCCACAGGATCAAACAGCTAACCGGAAAAGATTTTTCCTTTTATCAGGAGGACCTTCGAAGCGAGGAGGCACTGGAAAGGATATTTCAGGAGAATAAGATTGATTCCGTCATTCACTTTGCGGGTTTGAAGGCGGTTGGCGAATCCGTAGCGCAGCCTCTGCGATATTACGAAAACAATCTAAAATCAACCCTTTCCTTGCTGAGAGCTATGGAACGCCATAATGCAAAAACGCTGGTGTTCAGCTCATCAGCAACGGTCTACGGCGATCCTTCATCAGTCCCGATCACAGAGGATTTCCCGCTGTCTGCAACGAATCCCTACGGGATGACAAAGCTGATGATAGAAAATATACTGAAGGACCTGTGCAGAGCAGACAAGAATTGGAACGTAGCTCTTCTCCGGTACTTCAACCCCGTAGGCGCCCATGAAAGCGGCCTTATCGGAGAAGACCCAAACGGCATTCCGAATAACCTTGTTCCTTATATTACTCAAGTCGCAATAGGCAAGCTGGAAAAGCTGCGGGTATTCGGAAACGATTACCCCACCAAAGACGGAACCGGCGTCAGAGATTACATTCATGTGGTCGATCTGGCAGATGGCCACCTGGCAGCATTAAATAGACTACAGGCAAACGGCGGTCTGGCGATATACAATCTGGGGACAGGAGTCGGCTACAGTGTTCTGGACGTGGTGAATGCATTTTCCAAAGCCTCTGGCAGGCCAATCCCTTACGAAATAACGGAAAGACGTCCCGGAGATATTGCAGAATGCTACGCAGACCCGCAGAAAGCTGAGAGAGAACTGTCCTGGAAGGCAAAACGAGGCCTTGCCGAGATGTGCCGGGATTCATGGAACTGGCAGCAGAAAAATCCCAATGGTTACTGCAAAGCTTGATTTGATACCGCATATACACACTTGCCCGCTCCGCTGTAGGTCACGGTATAGCCAAAGGCTTCAAGAACAGGGCGGGCAGGGATATAGGTTCTTTCGTTCTTTATCACAGCGGCTGTATCCATCGTTAAGCCTTCCCCGTTTACCGAATACGAATTGCTTCCAATCGTAAGGATAACTTTTGTTCCGTTTAGAGATGCCTCCACTGCAACAGTCCCCCCTCCTGTCCCGGAAACGGGATGAACTTCTGCTCCTATGCTCTCAAGCAGTTTTCGAAACGGGACGAGCGTCCTGCCATTGCCGTCTATAAACGGTACGCCCTTGCCATCCTTCGAAGAAAATTCGATAGGCTTATTATCGGCCACGATCCAGATATAATTGTTGATTTCTTCCTGGTTCAGTCCGTCCATGACATCCAATGTATCGTCAATCATAGATACGACACTGGTATCGTCATACGTGTCTTCATTCACGTCAAACAGCATCACCCCTCCGGCTTCTCTGAAAGCGATCATCGTCTTTTCACGAAGCGTGTTCAGGCCATTGTAAGTCGACTCAAGGGGCTCCGTTGCAAGATAATCCTTGTATGCGTTTGCTCTGTCCATATCCACCAGATTTCTGTATTGCTGCCAGCTTGGCCGTGCATAAAGGGGCATGCCCAGCACGAGCTTTTCCGCAGGCACGTTCCTGAATTTCTTCCAGTAATTTATGGTTGTTTGTGAGTACCACACAGGGCTATGGTTTGGATCTGTCTTTACATCGTAGCACATCAGGCTGATAAAATCGAAGCACGCAATTGTTTTGTCCGTCACTCCCGCCAGGGCATCCCATACATTTTTGCCGTCAATGCTTCCCGTCCCGGGTAATGCCGTAGACAATCCCTTTCCTAATGATTTCAGCTTTTCTGACAACAGCACAATGGTCTTTTTATAATCGGCGCTGCTTGAAGTCCTCGGATATTCCCAGTCCATTTCAACTCCGTCAAATCCATACTGCTGAGCAATCTCCACGATATTATTCACGAATATGTTTCTCAGGTTTTCATCTGCCCCAATCTTCTCAAATGTGTAAAACAGCGGCGGTCCGTTCTTTTCAGAATACCCTCCCACCGAAACATAAACCTCGGTTCCTGAATTATGGCACTTTTCAATCAGCCGTGTCAATTCCTCCGGTTCTTGAAATGGTTTACAAATGCCATCTTCCGTCGGTATCAAAAATCCGTACATCACATGAGTCAGCTTTTCGGCCTGCAATTTTTCTACCGGTACATCAAACCATTCACCGCAATAATATCCTATCACTTTAAACCCGTCCCTGCGGCTGTCCGAAGTGTTCGCATTCTCATCAAAAGCGAAACTGACAACGGGTGAAAATATGGCAGCTGCCATACTAAACACAACAGCCGTACAAAGCAAAAACCTTCCTGTTTCTCTCAAAATCCTTCTTATTTCCCTCAACATCCTGCTACCCCAAATTGCCTTTCTTTCTCTATTAATGAACTACATTGATATACCGCATTTGCTTTGGAATGCAAGCTTTCCGCCGATATAACATTCCTTAATACGAAAGTCCTTGTCGCAGACGATAAAATCCGCAAGCTTTCCGGCGGTTATGCTGCCTACTCTGTCGTAAGCACCGATTACTTTTGCCGGATTTACTGAAGCCGCTTTGATCGCATCTTCGGCTCTGATGCCGAACGAGACTGCTTTTCTCATACATTGGAAAAGATTCGTCGTGGACCCGGCAAAGGTAATTCCATCTTCTAAAACGGCGGCGCCGTTCTTCATAAAGATCTTCTGTCCACCTGATTCATAAACTCCCTCCGGCATACCCATGCAGGAAAGCGCATCACTGATCAGGATGATCCGGTCAGAGGAAAACAGCGCAAAAGCAGCTCTTACAACGCTTTCATGGACATGTGCCCCATCACAAATCAGCTCCGCCATCACCTGCTTTGCTTCGGCGGCCGCACCTACGACGCCCGGTGCACGATGGAGAAACGGGTTCATCGCATTGAACAGATGCGTCACCTGAAGCGCACCTGCTTCGATTGCTTTTTTCGCAGTCTCATAATCCGCTGTAGTGTGGGCAATGGACAAGACGCATCGGTCTTTTAATTGTTCTATAAATTCAATGGCCCCGGGAAGCTCCGGTGCAATACATACAATTTTAAGCAAACCATCGGAAGCTTCGAAAAGTCTTTCCACCATATTGATATCAGGAAGCCGCAAATGCTCCCCGGCTTGCGCACCTTTTTTCTCATAGGAAAAGTACGGTCCTTCCATGTTGATCCCAAGGATGCGAGATGTCCCTGACCGCTGCCGATCCCGAAATTGAACCGCGTTTTCATATGCTGTTTTTAATACTGATTCCGGCATTGTCATGGATGCCGGCACGAAGGATGTGATGCCGTGCTCCGCAAGATAACCTGCTATTTTTGTTAAACCCTCAAAATTCGTCACGGAGAAATCTTCTCCGGAATTTCCGTGTAAATGTATGTCGATCAGCCCGGGAATCACATATGCTTCCTGCAGGTCTGTTCCCTCCGCATCGTTCTCAAAAGATTCGAACATTCCGTTATTGACTGTAAATCCACCAGTCTTGAAGGTAAAATCATCTCTGTATATCACCGCATTTTTGAATTTCATATTCAGCTCCTCCTTAATCCCCTATTGTTTTATCCTTGAATTTTAATTATATCATTAACCACACCTTATGGCGTAAAAACCATCAAATTTAAATAGTGCATGAAAACATTCTGCTATCGAATATTTTTAGCGGATGCGTTATAATAAAAGATGGCTTTGCCACTTTCGTCAGGGAGCCCAACGGCTATGGTTCCCTTCGGGTGCTTGCTGCGCGAGCTGCACGCAGTCGGCAAAGAAAAACAACCTGAAGATTTAAATAGGAGATATAAGATGAAAGAGATACCAACTCGTATATTTTTAATCGGTTATATGGGATCCGGGAAAACGACCGTTTCAGCAATTTTAAGTGAGAAAACGGGATATCCCTGCATCGATATGGATCAGGAAATTGAAAAAGCAGAGGGAATGCCGATCCGAAAAATTTTTATTAAATACGGGGAGCATGAATTCCGCAACAAGGAGGCGGAGCTGCTGGACAAGCTTTGTCACGTTACCGGAGCGGTAGACCTTTTAGCCGGTGAAAACACAGGGACAGCCAAAGTGTTGGATAAGAAAAGCAAATATGAAGCCTTCTCTGAAATTAAGGGCGGACTGATCGTCTCCTGCGGCGGAGGGGTCATCCTGGACGATCTGAACCGGACCGTCTTGAAACAGCAATGCGCGGTCTTTTTGGAAGCAGAACCGGAAACGCTCTTTCAGCGAGTCAACGGTGATATCAACAGACCTTTTGCGTTCATGGATGTCACCGATGAAAAGGAACGACTCCAGAAGTTTTTGGATCTTTATAAGAAGCGCGAAGCGCTCTATCAGGAAACTGCAGCAATCACCGTTCAGACAGACGGGAAAACGCCCGATGAAATCGCCGCAGAAATCCTGGAAAACATTAAAAAATAGAAGCTGCAAACGGCTTCTATTTTTAATTCCTTTTATAGATTATTTCAATGTGAAAATTTTCCAGGATTTTATTATTCTTTTGATTGTAACTCCGTCAATTTTTCATTGATAATTTCTTTCACCTTCTCTGCCAGATTGGATGCTTCCTGCTTGGACAGTTCCTTGGTTTCGATTACCGGATGAATAAAAAAGTCAACTTTTGCTCCGTTTCGCACATGTCCCTTTTCCTCAAATACCTGATACGTTCCGTTCAATGTCACTGGTACGACTGGAATGCCGGGCTTCGTAGCCAGTCTCAGGCTGCCTTTTTTAAATTCACCAATCCCTGAGCCCTTGCTTCTGGTTCCTTCAGGGAAAATGACTAATGAAAAGCCCCGGTTTAACAGTCCAATTCCCTCTTCGATGGTTTTCAGGGAAGACCTGGGATCGTCTCTTTCGATAAAAACGCTCCTGATATCTCTGATCCATTCACCAAATACAGGAATTTTTCCAAGGGAAGTCTTTGCTACAAATCCAATCTGCTTCATTACAACAACTGCACAAAAAACAGGAATATCTGCATAACCCTGGTGATTCGAAACAAATACCGCAGGGCCATCCGGAATGTTCTCAAGTCCGGTAACGTTCAGGTCGACCTTGTATTTATTCATAATGCCGCGACCCCAGGTAGAAGTTGAGTTGAGAATTTGCTCCCGTTCTTTCACATCATCTCCGGCATCCCTGAAGTTCTTAATCTTAAAATGAAAAGGACGCAAGTGTCTTAGATTGAAATACATCCAAAATGCAAAGCATATATTTTTATATAGTTTATAAATCGTTCTCATTCTTTTCTCCTTTTGAATAACATTTCGTCATATTTTATATGCTAGAGTTATGATATCATAAACCTAATATCGTTTTCAATTCGAAGGGAATACATGATGCAAAAAAAAAAGTCGGCCCAGCAAAGCCATCTGAACAAATTTATAGTATTGCCGTCAGTTTTAACGGCAATCGCCGGTCTATCTCTTTTCATTACCATTGCTTATTTCGTTTCAACGGGAGAAACGCTTGCCTTCGATACGGCTGTGCGAGAATTTCTGTACAGCGTTAGAAGCGACGTTTTAACCGTTATCATGAAAGTTTTTACTTACTCAGGAAACTGGCAGACCGTCACTCTGATCTGCTGCCTTTTGCTGTTTCTTCCAAAACTGAGGGTTTCTGTCGGGGTTCCTGCATCTCTCACAGCCATCGTAGCAACCATTATACAATATTCTCTGAAACTGGCCTTTCACCGTGCAAGGCCCGATATTGCCCTGCATCTGATCCAACAGGGCGGCTACAGTTTCCCCAGCGCACATTCCTTCACAAACTTTATTTTTTACGGGATGCTGATTTATTTATTTCAAAGCAAGTTCAAAAATAAAGAAGCCGCAAACGCAGTGACCCTGCTGCTTTGCTGCCTGATCTTTTTCATTGGATTAAGCCGGATTTATCTCGGCGTCCACTATCCGACCGACGTACTCGGAGGCTGGGCTCTCGCACTTTGTATTCTAACTGTATTGACAACATTTCTGCGGTATTTTCAGAAAAAAAATGCTGACTCTGGGCGTCGAAGCTTTTTTAAACCACCTTCAGACCTAATGAACCGATAAAAATAACAGAAGCAGTCGGCCGGAGAAGATTCTCTGCCGCTGCTTCTGTTTATTATTTCAACAAGTACACACAATTACTTGTATCAATTAAGGTTGTAATTGAATAGCTAATTCTTTATTCGCTTAAGGTTCCTCTAGACCCCCATGTATCTAGTTCGATCATAGACATATAAATCTGCTGCGTCTCCAATCCAAGTTTTTCACGGAACAGGGCATACATTTTTTCAATGTATGCTTTCTGCAGCTCCATGGGAACAGGCTTTCTGAAGTGCGTTTGAAAGTAAGCACATTCTGCTGGCTTTCCAGCGCGGTAAATGTCACATTCTGCATCAAGCCTTACCATTGTTCTTTCGTAAGGTTTGCCTGGCATTGTTGCAACAAGCTTTGCAATCTCATCTGCAAGCTGTGCTTTTTCTTTGGGCGCAATTGCCTTCGTAGTGCTTAGATGTACAAATGGCATTTTATCTTCCTCTCTGCCGGTCTGCCGGCTTTTTCATTCAGAACATCGGTTTTCCGCGCCCTTTCATTGTTGCGCGGAAGCATTCTTTCCGAGCTGTAACCTCATATAGAAATGTCTCTGAGGAACGAAGTACCCACAGAATAGTCTTTCACTTGAAATTTTTCTGCAATAGTCGCGGCAACATCTGCAAAAGTCTTTCTGATATGCAAGTTCACATTTTTTCTAAGCTGCGGTCCATAGACCAAGATTGGAATATATTCTCTTGTATGGTCTGTACCTTTCGTTGTGGGGTCGCATCCATGATCCGCCGTAAGGATCAGAATATCATCATTTTTTAAAAGTCCGATTATCTCCGGCAGCCTGGAATCAAAATATTCCAGCGCATTTGCATATCCCCGGGGATCGTTGCGATGACCGTAGAGCATATCAAAATCAACCAAATTGACAAAAAGTAATCCATCAAAATCCCTGTTCAAATATTTGATCGTTGCTTCAATCCCTTGATGATTATTTTTTGTATGATCAGCCAAAGTAATCCCAACGTTGTTGAAAATATCTTCAAGCTTCCCTACAGCAATCACATCTCTGCCATCATTTTTTAGGTATTCCATCACCGTTTTTCCCGGCGGGTCGATAGAAAAATCCTTGCGGTTCTCTGTTCTTGTAAATCCAATCTGCGGGTTTCCAATAAAGGGACGGCAAATGATGCGGGAAACCGTGTCGTCTCCCATCAGAAGCTCTCTGGCGATCCCGCATATTTCATACTGTTTTTCCAAAGGTATGACCTCTTCATGCATCGCAATCTGCATCAAACTATCGGCAGAAGTATAGATAATAGGATATCCGGTTTCCATATGCTCCTTGCCCAGGTCCTGAATTACCTTCGTACCGGACACAAGATAATTTCCAATTACCTTTGTTCCAATTCTTTTTTCCAGTTCATCCGTAATTCTTTTTGGAAATCCATCCAGAAAGATTTTATAGGGTTCTTTCATAATTAAGCCCATTAATTCAAAATGACCTGTCGTTGTATCCTTTGCCGGAGATTGCTCTAGAGATTTCCCGTAGGAGCCGATTATTTCTTCACTGCTTTCCGCCTCCATATCCAATCCATCAAGATGATACAACCCCAGCTTTCTCATATTAGGTATTTTTAATTCCCCTGCAAATTCTTTAATATGCTTCAGTGTATTGACTCCTTCATCTCCATACAGATGAGCGTCCGGTAATGCCCCTACGCCAAAACTATCCAAAACAATCACTGTAACTCTAGACATTTGACTTCCTCCACGTCAATGACAAGAGTATCCGTTATTTAACGGTACCCTTTGCTTTTTTCTCAAATCTTTTTTCTTTTTTATTCTTTCTATTGATTGAACTGATGATCAGTACGACAATTGCCAATACATACGGGAACATTTTTATAATCGGTGAGGGGATACCAATTCCCGTTAGTTCAATTTGTACGCCGATTGCCTCAGCCCAGCCAAACAGCAATGTAACAAGCCATACTAAAATGGCATTCGTGTTGCCAAAGATTACAGCGGTATAGGCAGTGAACCCTCTGCCCTGTACCATATTCATTGAAAACTCAGACAATATGATAGAAGACAAATATGCTCCCGCCAACCCGCAAAATAATCCGGATAGTAAAATAACACTCCACTGAACCTTCTTCACAGGAATGCCTGCAGAACGGGCCGCGCCCTCAGACTCGCCCAAACTGACAACGTTCAGGCCGTATTCGGTTTTCTTAATTACAAAGTAAAGCGCCACTGCCATTAAAATTGACAGAGGAACGATAAAACTCTGATTATGAAACACAGACCCAATAAAGGGGATTTTTTCTAAAATGTCAAGTTGTAAGTTAGGGATTTTCTGAATATTTGCGGGGCGAATCATTCCCTGCGCCCCAAGCATCGCCTGCAAAAGAAAGGTCGTAAGTCCTACACTCAGCAGGTTCATGGCGATGCTGGCAACGACATGGTTTGCTTCAAACTTTATCACCACAAGGGCAAAAATCCCACTGTATAGCATTGTGCCTATCATCGCCACAACAAGAGCGATGAAAACATTTCCATCTGATTTGGTTATGTAAGCAATGCTAATAAAGCTCCCCATCAGCATAAAGCCTTCAATAGCAAGATTCGTGATACCGGCCTTCTCACATAAGATACAACCCATGGCAGCCAGCAGGAGAGGGGTTGCGATTCGAACCGCAGAGGATATTACACTCGCGTTAAACAGCAGATCCATTTTTTTTCACCCTCCCTCTCATCTTTATTTTCTTTATTACAATATTAGAGCTTACCGTAATAATGATGATGGCCATGGTAATCTGTGTAATGACCTGTGGCACTTCTGTCAGCCTTTCCATATTATTGCCGCCGTTCTTCAGTACGCCAAAGAAGAAAGAAGTCAGAATAACACCTAACGGATTGTTGTTTGCCAGCAGGGAGACAACAATCCCATCGAAACCAAATGAAGGATTAAACCCGGCCAGCAACCTATGTTGAACAGCGGCCACTTCAATTACTCCGATAAGGCCGGCTACCGCTCCGCTTAGCGCCATGGTTTTCAGAATCACCCGGTTGGAATTCATCCCTCCGTATCTTGCAAAATGCGGATTCGTTCCTACCAGTTTAATTTCGTATCCAAGCGTTGTCTTATAAAAGATAAACGCTGCAACCAAAGCTGTGGCGACTGCAATGTAAATGCCTGCATTGGCGCTTGATGGTGCAAAACATGCTAATCTCGGAATCCACATACTTTCCGGAAACACTTTACTTGCGTTCATCTGAATCGCGGCATCAGCATCTCTCAATACATCCGCAGCGATATAATCGACAAAGAGTTTTGCAATAAAATTCAAAAGCAATGTAGAAACAATCATATCTGTATTAAAATACACCTTCATCGCTGCTGCAATCAGAGCAAATAATGCACCGGCAACCATGGCGGCAAGAAAGGCAGCCAGCAGAGCCCATTTCCCCATACCTTCAGGAAGAGCCAACATAACCGCTGCCGCCGCAACTGCTCCCATGTAAATCTGGCCATCGACACCAAGATTAAATACCGCTGCTTTAAATGGGATGCAAACAGCGATTCCCGCGAGCATCAATGGCGCGGCCCATCGAATGCTGCCGGCGAGGTCCTTTGTGAGAGCACGATTCAACCCTATCAAAACCGCATCCGGACTGTATCCTGATATGGCAAGGAAGAGCATGACCATCAGAACCGCGATCAGCGTCATTGCAACCTGCTTTCCGATTAATTTCAATGAGTCAGAGGCTCTCCTACTGATCGATATCGCGAATTTTTCTTTTAATAATTCTTTATCCACTTTGGGCCACCTGCCTCTTCGCTCCTAACATAAACTCTCCGATCTCATATTCATCCGCTTCACCTCGATTAAATTCTGCAACTATTTCACCTTCATACATTACAAGAATACGGTCGGAGAGCGCCATAACCTCATCGAGTTCTGCCGATATCAAAAGAATACCCTTGCCCGCATCGCGCAGTTTTGCAATCTGTCCATGAATATACTCAATTGCACCGATGTCTACTCCCCGTGTCGGCTGTGCCGCAATCATCAGGTTGGGATTTGTATCAAACTCTCTGGCGAAAACAACCTTCTGCATGTTACCACCGGACAATGTCTTCAGTTCGTATGAGGGGTCGGGTGTTTTTACCAAAAATTTTTCGCACAGCATCCTGGAATATTGTTTGATCTGCTTATGGTTAAAGATCCCGCGCTTAGAAAATGGAGCAAGAAAGTATTTATTGAGAATTAGATTCTCACTGATAGTGCAAATCTTGGAGGTACCGGTTTTCAAACGGTCTTCTGGAATATGACTTAACCCGCTCAGCCTGCGCTGACGGATGGACATTTTGCTAATTTCTTTCCCACACAAAGTAATACTACCTTCATATACGGGAATTAGTCCGGCAATTACCTCGATCAAATCACTCTGTCCATTCCCTTCCACTCCGGCAATTCCCACAATTTCACCTCTGCGAACATTCATGGTGATCGCTTTTACCGGCATGCGTCCGCCTTTCGGTGCTGTGCTTACAGACTTTAATTCCAATAGCAGTTCTCCGGGGGAATAGTCATTAAACGGAATGTTGAAATTTACTTCACGCCCCACAATCAGTTCGGACAGCTTTCTGACAGTCATATCCTTTGTTTCTCCGAATCCTGTAACAATGCCTTTCCTCATCACCGTAATCCTATCCGTAGCAGCCAGCACTTCCTTCAGCTTGTGCGTAATAAAGATGATCGTACAGCCTTGTTCTTTCAGTTTTCGCATGGTCTCGATCAATGCATCGGTCTCCGCCGGAGTTAAAACAGCAGTGGGTTCATCGAGAATCAGAATTCTCACGTCCCGGTACAGCGCTTTGATAATCTCTACCTTTTGCTTTTCTCCTACCGAAATATGAGAAATGACGGTATCCAGATTTACCTGCATGCCGTACTGTTTCATAATCTTTTCTATTTTAACTCTGGCTTTACGCTCATCAATAACCGGCCCTTTTTTCGGGGCACTCCCCAAAATGATGTTTCGAAGCACCGTCTGATTCGGCATCAACATGAAATGCTGATGGATCATCCCGATCCCCAAACAAATTGCATCGTGAGGAGAATCAATCACCTGTTCGTCTCCAAAAATGCGAACGATGCCTTCATCTGCTTGAGTGAGGCCGTAAAGAATGTTCATTATCGTAGATTTCCCGGCTCCATTTTCTCCGATCAATCCGTGTATTTCACCTTCATTGATTGCAATGCTCACATGATCATTTGCAGTCACACCCGGAAATTTCTTTGTGATATTTTCTAATTCAATCGCGTAAGCCATTGGCTCTTACCTCCTGAACCGGCCTTCTTCATCCCACTCTTTCATGATTTTTAGAGCCTCAGAAGCTGCGCGGCACGCCTTCTCTTCTCCGTCATTATAAGCAAAGCTGTTCTTTTTACGGTTTGCCACTACAGCCAATACGGCTCCGATTCTAATGCCGTGAAGAAAAGCCACTACGAATTGTCCTCCCGTGTCCATTTCCAGAACTTTGACACCTTGTTGCTCTGCATCGGATAAAATATGATTTGCCCAGGAAGGCCAATAGGAATCAGGATCATCATTCAGAGGTCTTCCCTGCCCCATATAGAAAGAACCCGCCGTATATTCCAAAGCTAGCCCGTACTTATACCCTAAACGCTCGCACGCTTCTGCCAGCGCCATGGTGACGACAGGATCGCCGAAAGAAGGAAATTCGGGATCAATATAACACTCCGAAGTGCCGTCTTTTCGGATTACTGCATAGGGTATCAACAAATCGCCATTATCATATTCTGGATCCAGACAACCTGTTGTTCCAACACGAATGCAGGTATGTACACCAGCCTTTTTCAGTTCATTAAAACAAATTTCGGCGCTGAGCGCACCGATTCCTGTCGACGTGGCCCCCTGCTCCATTCCGTTGTAAGTTCCTCTTTTAGAAAGATAATGTCTGTTGCGTGCAACGTCGATGACATTCTCCCAGTTTGCTGCAATCTTTGCAATTCGCTCAGGAGATCCTGGTACAATAACATAACCCGGCATATCTCCTTTTGCCAGGTGAAGATAGTATGATTTTCCGTCTTTGGTTTTGGGATCAAGCACTTGATTTAGTTCTCTCATGATCTATACCTCTCTCAGCATCAGTATTTACCTGTTTTCATCTTGTTCTTTAAGAATTCTCAGCGCTCTGCTGGCTGCTCGACACGCCTTTTCCTGACCGCCGTCATCCAGCCAGTCATTTGTGATACGATTTGCAGTTACTCCGAGAATGGCACCCATGCGCAAGCCGTGTAAATACCCCATGACCAGTGTTCCGGCTGTCTCCATATCGATGGCCGTCACCTTGCTGTTCTTAAGACGGCTGATTACTGTTTCTGCCTCCGGAGGCCAGAAACTATCTTCATCACTGTCGATCGGCCTTCCTTGCCCTATATAATAGGAGCTAATGGAACATATCACGCCAAGTGTATAGGTATATCCCAACTCATTGCATGCCTGCATCAATGCTTTCGTTACCTGAGATGCTGCAAACGCAGGGAATTCAGGCTGTACATAGTGTGTAACCGCACCGCCCTTCCTCATGCAGGCGATTGGAATAATGATATCTCCCACCTTAACATCTTCGCGAATGCTCTCTGCACTGCCAACTTTTATTGCAGTATGAACATCCACTTTGGCAAGCTCATTTACACATATTTCTGCCGGCTGACACCCGATTCCGGTTGAAGTCATCGCAATATCCATACCTTCATATTTACCGGTAACCGTTTTATATTCCCGGTTATATGCAATCTCTTTCGCATCTTCCCAGAAAGTTCCTACGATGTCTGAAGCATTCTGATCGCCAGGCAATAAAACATATTGAGAAATTTCTCCCTTGGCAAGTCTCAGATGATATACCTTTTCCCCTACAGTAGGAGCTGTCGCTTTTGACATTTGGTCTGCCATACAAATTAACCTCCTGTTTTGTTGAACGATTCAGAGATGCCTGAAAAAGATATCAATCCTTCAGGCATCCCGGATACATATTTATTTTATAATGAGCTGATTCTTTTCCAATTTGGCACTTCCGGATCATAAGGAACGTCCATGTCACCTGATTTGATCTTTTCTTCGATTGCTTTTCCTTCGTCAATTGCTTTTGCAAATGCATCTCCATAATTCGCATTTCTCTTTGCGAAGGCTTCATATGTAGGCCAGTCCAGGAAATAGCCGTCATTTGTGATATCTCTTACTCCCTGGGTACCGCCCGGAAAATCATCTTCAGACAGATACTCTATTGCGTCATACACAGCTTTGCCAAAACTCATTCCTATGGATCCGGCAAAATTATCGCAAGAATCAGTAAAGTCACAAATAACACTGAATACCATAACATCTTCTTTTGTTTCATTCACTGCTTCAACAATACCGGAGTCTGCCGACCCGCAATCACCCTGAATAAAATCAACGCCTTTTTCAATCATTGCCAGAGCAATTTCCTTAACCTTTGCGGTATCCTCATAGCTAGCATAGGCAAATTCTACTGTTGCATTTGGATTCGCATCATGGACACCACGCATAAATCCATTTCCTTCCGAATTTGGAGAAGGTTCCTCGCCTCCTACAATCAGACCAAGTTTATTTGTCTTTGTTGCCAGCCCCGCCATGTAACCGTCTACATACAGGGTTGTTTGTCCAAGAAATTCTGTATCCCAAAGATTTGGTATTGCATCTTCTTTTGTATTGATGCTCTGGAAGATTGCTGCGAATTTCGTATCAGGTGATTCCTTGGCAATTGCTTTTGTCGCCTCCGACATATAGGGGAAAGTCGTAATAATCAGATCATATCCTTCCTGTACCATCGTGCGGATATCCTCTTCAAAACTAACTGGCTCTGATTCCATTTTCTTGAATTCTACTCCGAAATCCTGCGCTGCTCTTTCTCCGCCTGCCGCCATATCATCCATCGGGCCGTTGTCCCCGAATTTTTGATTGCCGATCAGAACTACACGTAACGAATCGTCACCAGAAGCTTTATTGCCGTCTTGTTCGGAATTGCCGCATCCGGAAAAGCCGGCGCTCACCATGCACAAGACCATTAGAACAATCAGAAATTTTTTCATTCATTTATCCTCCTTAAAATATGAATCATATGATTTGATGTTTCTTGTACTGATTTTTGGATTTCTTTTACGTTACACGTCAGAATTTGACGGTTTTTTATTTTAAGCTCACCCTGTATTATTACATCGGTCACATCCG
Organism: Anaerovoracaceae bacterium; assembly: GCA_963676445.1. GTDB lineage: Bacteria > Bacillota > Clostridia > Peptostreptococcales > Anaerovoracaceae > Anoxybacterium. The sequence continues at coordinate 2,738,212 of OY781100.1, read as the reverse complement.
CACCCGTTGCACAGAATACTAGATTTGAGGTAACATTTTCCCATTCGCCGAAGTGGATCGGGGTCATATGTGGCATACTGACATCAATCAAGATGATATCAGCAAGTTTTCCTTCCTCAAGCGTACCCAGTTTATCTTCGATGCCAAGAGCCTTTGCACCGCCAATTGTCGCCATATCCAAAATTTCCCATGGAGTAAAAACGTCTGCACCATCTCGGATATTATGAACGATCGCCATACATTTCATTTCGCGGAAGAGGTCGTTTGAGTTATTCCACATAGCGCCGTCTGTCCCAAGTCCCACAGTAATTCCATGGTCAAGTAGACTTCGAATCGGAGCAATACCGTCTGCAATTTTCTGCTCACAGATGGGTGTATTTATGATTTTCACTTTCCGTTTTGCGAGGAGCTTTATATCTTCCTCGTCAAAATAAATTCCGTGAGATCCAATGTAGCGTTCATTTAGAAGTTGATACCGCTCAAGTACCTTTACCGGGCTCATGCCGAACTGCTCTGCAACACTTTCATACCGCCAGAGAGTTTCTGCAAGATGGCTGGTATGCAAGGAACGGCTTTCATTCACGATCCGCGCTGATTCCCTCAGACGAAAATCTGTAAACTCCTCTTCGGGCAATGTTCCCAGAACAGGAATACATCCATTTTTTCTGCAGGTCTCCTTAAAATCAGCAAGCATTTTATCTGTCAGAAATTCATCCGACTTCATGAAATCATACCGTACGTCTTCTGTCGGCGCACCCCTAAGTCCAACCGCTCTAAACGCCCTTTGAGAAGATTCTCCCAGACTCCAGAACATGTTTTCAATAAGGGTCGTTGTGCCGCTCATCAGAGCCTCGCAATAGGTATGCTGTCTGGCAAAATACCGCTCTTCATCTGTAAGATAGGAGTTGAACCAGCCGACCTCACCAAATACTTCCATCTGTTCTTTCAGCGTCATACCGCCGCCAAAGCCTTTAGCAAAGGCCATGTCTCCATGGCAATGGCCATTAATCAGACCCGGCATGACTACTTTTCCTGACGCATTGATAAATTCTTTTGCATCATTTTGATTCAGCATTAAATCCGAAACATATTCAATGACTCCAGCGGTAATGCCGATGCTCCCCGCAAAAGGTTTATATCCGTTATGAGAAGACAGGATGATCCCGCCCGAAACTACAATGTCAAACATATTGCCGCCTTTTTTCTAATCAATCCTCCGCATGTTCCAGAATTGCCATGCTCGCCGAAACGCCGAGGCGATCAGCACCTTTAGAAATAACAGCCATCGCATCACCATAGGTCCGAATGCCTCCGGAAGCTTTTATCTTCATCTGGCCGCCTACTACGCCGCGCATTAATTCTACATCCTGTGGTGTTGCACCGCCGGTACCAAATCCAGTTGAAGTTTTTACAAAATCCGCACCTGCTTTCATGGACAGTTCACACGCAATTCGTTTCTGCCCATCGTTGAGATAGCAGGTTTCAATGATTACTTTGACCAAGGTTCCCTCTGCCGCATCAACCACAGCTTTGATGTCCTTATATACCGTTTCGGTATCCCCTGCGAGCAGTGCTCCGACATTGATAACCATATCGACTTCTTCCGCACCCTTTGCGATAGCGTCCTTCGTCTCAAATGCTTTCACTTCAACGGTATTTGCTCCAAGTGGAAATCCTATGACAGTGCAAACTTTTACGTCACTTCCTGAAAGCAGCTCTTTTGCCAAAGGTACGTTGAAAGGGTTTACACAGACAGAAGCAGCATTGATTTCCAATGCTTCCGCGCAGATCTTTCTCACATCCTGTGCAGTCGCCACAGCCTTTAATATGGTATGATCCATCATTTTCGCCAGTTCTTGCTTTTTCACCTTTTTTATCCTCCACTTCATTGTTTTCGACATATTTCGGGCTTGAAATTATTTTTATTAAATCATATTTTCACAGATAAGCATATCTTTAATTTTTTTCTTATCTGACTCACTGACTTCCCTTAACGGTGCCTTCATCTTTCCCAAAGGACTTCCGACTATTTCTGATACATATTTATATGCCCCCATAAACGGACCGACCTTTAATGCCTGACGAACACGCAGGACCTTTCCCTGAAGCTCCTGTGCCTGCTCAAAATCTTTTTTCTCAATTGCATCAAGCAAATCCAGGATCAGCTTAGGAAAGACGCAGGTTATCAGAGAAACAACACCTTTTCCGCCCAGTAAGCTGGTGGGCAGAATCTGCGCATCGCTTCCCGCCATCAATTCGAAATGCCTTTCCTTTCCAATCAGATCAATCAGCGTCTGCTGATGGATAATATCCTGCGTACTGTCCTTATATCCACGAAGGTTTAAAATATTTTTAAACAGCCTCGCCAAAATCTCAGGAGGCACTTTATTTCCTGTCTCCGGCGCATTGTATATGTAAACAGGAAGGCATGTTGCGGAAGCGATTCCTGAAAAATAATCATACAGCCCCTCACCGGTATATTGATACACCAATGGCGGAGTTATAAAGATTCCGTCTACGCCGCATTCTTCATAACGCTTCATGCACTGAATTGCTAAATCAACACTGTTATTGATTAAATTTCCAAGTACAGGGATGCGCTTATTGGAAACTGATACTGCTCTTTTGACAATCTCCACACGCTGTTCAATGTCTACCATTAGGGACTCGCTGGCCAGCCCATTGACAAATAAGCCGGTAATTCCGTTATTAATAAGAAATTCAAATTCTGATTCCAAAAGTTCATAGTCGACTTCACCGGTTTGTGTAAATGGCGTAATGATTTCCGAAGCCGCCCCATGCAGTAAATATTTTCCTTTCATTTGTCATTGTCCTTTCGCTACTCATTATTTTTTCATCATTTGATCTTTTGAGCGTATTTTATAAGATTAATTTCACTTCGTCAAGTCTTTTGTGAAATATATTTCATTTTTTCGTAATATTTATAATTTTTACATGACGCTTCACAATTTTTACAACAATGATTGAGATTTTGTTCAGTTTAATAACAAAACTTATTCTTTGTTTGCAGAATCAATTGACAAATGATCAGTTTTTGTATATAGTCATTGTGTAAAATATTTACATGATGCATTTGAATGAAAGGAAATCATTTTAAATATGGGCATAACTGACGATCTTTTATATGATATCGCGAAACTCTATTATCTGGATAATCTGAACCAATCAGAGATATCCAAACAATTTGGTCTTTCTCGGGCAAAAGTATCAAGATTGCTTGCAAAGGCAAGAGAGCGGGATATTGTAACCATAAGCTTAAACCGACGAAACGATGATGATGTTGACCTTTTAACTGATAAGATCAAAGAAGCATTTGATCTAAAAAATGTTTTGGTTGTACCATCTTCATCTTATGATGCAAACGAAAACTTGAAGTCTGTAGCAAAAGCCGCTGCACCTTTTTTCACTTCCTTTATTAAAGATGGAGACAAAATCGGAATTTCATGGGGCTATACACTGCTTGAAATTGCGAAAAGCATACCGCCTTCAAGCTTCGCAAGCACCAGCATCGTGCAGATTGCGGGAAATCTGGATAACGCCGACAATACAAACTATGCCTATGAAATTCTGCATCAGTTCGGACAGAAATTGGGTGTATCCTCTCAGGTTACTCTGCCATGCCCTGTTATTGTCGAAAGCAAGATTATTGTGGATTTGCTGTCTCACGATTCAAAAATTAGTTCTGTGCTCTCACAAATCAATCAAATTGATATTGCGTTTATTAACATCGGACTTCTGAGTGATGACAATTGCCTGCATCATACAGGCTACATTTCATCAGAGGATCTGGAGAAATTGAGATCAAAAAACGCTGTAGGTGCCGTTTGTTCAAGATTCATTGACATAGATGGAAACATTGTCGATAACAGTTATGATGAAAGAACCATCTGCGTTACCTTTCCTGTTTTGAAAAAAGCGCGTATCTCTTGTGTTGCCATAAGTTCAGATCAAAAAATTCCGCCACTGGTCGGGGCAATCCGGGCTGGCACTGTCAATACCCTTGCAATTGACACACATACGGCAAAAGCCTTATTACAATATTCAAAATAATGATCCCCCTGGCTAAGCCTGGGGGATCATTATTTTTTGATTCTAGAGCATATGTATTGAAAGCTAACGACTATCCATTTATTCCTGTGCGCAGGCTCATACTCTGATCAAGTCTTTAAAGTCTTCAAACTTGAAGATTCAAAGACATTTCCACAAAAGTTCCTGCGATGTTTTTTAGGTCTCTGCCATCTTAGTTAAAACGTTCCCAGCCCTGTTTTTTCCTGGAACCGGTAAATCAATTTTTTCAGTACGCTGTTATTCTCGTACTCTGAGAAATCATCGGTATATATCCCATCCCGGTTTACCCAAATGCAATCAAAGTAGCCCTTGAAGTCCTTCGACAGCGTATCATCCTTATGAACGGTTACCATCAAGTCGGTTTCCATGTTGTAGTTATCCAGATTTCTTCTTGTGTAATTGGCCGATCCGCCGATCAGAGTCGTCTCGCCGCTTCTGAATACACCGAGGATTTTCGTATGATACTGTTCCCCTTGAGTCAGATACCATCGCACTTCGATCTTTCCATTGGATTGATCAATCAATTCCGCTGCAGTCTGCCGATTGGGAATTCCGCTCTTTTCAAAACCGAAGGCGTCTTTGTTCGGATCGAGAATGACCCTGACCTTTACTCCCCGATCTGCAGCCTCGATCAACTGGCTGATGATCCCACGGTGTGACAGATAAAACATTCCCATATCAATTTCATCCCCTGCCTCTGTCTCCTCTATGCTTTCAAGGACCTTATCCCTTATTTTATCCTCCGTCAGTATGAGAACCTTCGTATCCTTCCGAAGCTTTGTCGGATCATAGTGGTATTCTATACCGTCGATCTTTGTCCCGGAAAACGCCGCTACCGCCTTTTCAGAGTCCAGGAGGCGTGACACCGCCTCACCGCGGAATTTGAACGCAATATTGGAATGGTAGACGCTTCCATCATGGGGATTTGCAGATGTTACCATAGCAGCATCGTCGGTGATCAGCACTTTACGGTGGTTTGCCTTAAAGTTCAACATCCGAAGATAATTTCTTATGTTTACGTCCGGCCCGTTCTCACCGAAAGGATTCTTCAGCCATCCTTTTCCGCCAACTCCAAAATGCTTGATATACGTGCGGTAATACCCTGCATAAACCGGATTGGAATCCCGTATCTTGGAAAGATCCGTAATCACCACGCTGATTCCATTCTCCTCAAGCTGACGAAATTGTTCATTCATAACAGTGCCGTAGCTGTTGTTGATCTCATCAGTAATGACATACGCCTTCAGGTCAGGATATTTCTTTTTCTGCTCGATTAACGTATTGGTCAGCCTTTGTGTGGAAGCAGGGAACTCATATTTACCGATATTATGGTAATCGTTATAAAGAAAGATATCGGCTACGACAAACTTCTTTGCCTCCCGTATCAAGTTCAATTCCTCTTCAAGAATCTTCTGGTCATGAACCACTTCAGAGCCCTTGCGGTATGTAAGGTCATAAATCAGCCTGATATCAGAAACAGAGGAAACTGGACTGCTGTACGAAGTACCCGCTGGAGCAGGAGTCGTCCATCCGAAAGCCAGGGGAATCACCAGAGCGCCAATTACGGTGCTTCTGATAATAATTTTTTTTCTGCCGAAAGCATTCCTTTTGCCTGAAGCTTTGTTTTTTCCTGAATCTTTACTTTTTATTTTCATACCGAATTCTCCTGAGAAGATTTATCATCTCTTTACTTTTTTTTGCAGGCACTAAGGAAAATGCCGTTGCGGACCTGCTTCAAATCTTCAGCATAGTAGAACAGATTGCCGTCAATGCCTTTGATGATGCCAGCAAGCTTATCATATTCCTTTCTTCTGATAATACAATGCATGATATTCGTGTCCGAAAGTTTTCCGGCTCCTCTGACCGACGTAACCCCAAACCCCTCTTCACATAACTGCTGTGTAAGCATGTGAACCAACTCATCGGAAACAAAAATTTTTACCGAGAGCATTCCGATGGCCAGCTTTTCCTCTAATAGAATTCCGACGAAATTTCCCGTTGCAAAACCTGCGGCGTAAGCAATGTAACAAATCAGATTATTTGCGTTGGCCATGATGTTTGTAATGACCACCAGCCAAATAAACACTTCAAAAAATCCCAGAAAAGGAGCCACTGCTTTTTTCCCGCGGGAAACGAAAATTATTCTTAAGGTGCCTAGCGAAACATCCAAGATACGTGAACAAAAAATTAAGACTGGCAGAATGAGCCACGAAAAATATCCGCTGCTTGTTATACTTGTTATCAGTTCCATCATTACTTTTCCCCTCCGATTTCATATTTTTGTTTTTTACGCATTAACTGGGGCTGCGTCATATTGAGAAACTCAGCAGCCTTTCGCGTGCTTCCGCATTTTTTAAGAGCATATTCAATCAGTTGAATTTCCTGCTGTTCGATAATTTTATTAAAATTCAGGGGTTGAGACGCCCTCATACGCCGCTTCAGATCAATCACCAGATCTTCGTATAGATTCTCGTTCAAAACCGATTCAATATCATCCCCGGTGATAATATGTTCCCTTACGCTGATTACCGTCCGATGAATCAGGTTTTCCAATTCCCTCACGTTGCCTGGCCAGTCATAAGCATCCAGCCGTGTCAGCGCAGTTGAATCAAAGGCTTTATCCGTTCCGTAGCGGCTGCTGAAATGCTCCAGAAAGGACTTTGCCAATGCAGAAATATCGTCTCTTCTTTCTCTTAACGGTGGCACGGTAATGGTACAGATATTCAGCCTGTAATACAGATCTTCTCTGAAGCTGCCTTGTTCCACCAGCTGCCGAAGCGGTATATTGCCGGAACAAATCACTCTGACATTGATATTGACGGGAGCCGTCCCCCCCACCTTATAAAATTGGTTCTCCTGCAACACACGCAAAAGTTTTGATTGCAGATTTAGAGGCAGTGTTCCAACTTCGTCCAAAAATAGAATACCTCCATTTGCCAACTCAAAATAACCTTTTTTCCCCGAGGCATGTGCACCTGTAAAGGAACCAGGCTCATAACCGAAAAACTCACTTTCCGCCAGATTCTCCTGAATCGTAGCACAGTTAATTTTGATGCAGGGCTTGTTCTTTCTCATGCTGTTTTTATGAATCAGGTCAAGAATCTTCTCCTTGCCGACTCCGGTTTCGCCCTGAATAATAAGGTTGCAGTCATAGCCTGCTATGTTGATCACTTCTTCGATCAAAGTCTCCGTAGCTGAACTACCAAATATGAAGTCGTCTGCCTTTCCCGTTTTTTCAAGGGAAGCAGAGGCTCTTTTTCGTGTCCGACGAAAAGAGACTGCCTGCTTGCGATACAAACTGGCCAGCCGTTCTAGTTCCTCTGACGAGGAACTAAGCAGTTCAAAGATAAATTGCTCTTCCACTCCAGCTACATATTGATTCAGCACATAACTATCCAGCTCTTTTCCCATGCTCTCTGCAATGAGATTGGACTGACTGATGTTGTTTTTCAAACTGGTAAAATAGAGTTTTCCTTTATGCCGGGTTAAAATGACGCTTAAAACCTCTGCCCCCGGCAGGTCTTCCCCGTTTATGGTCATGTCATAAAGTTCTTCTGAATCAAGAATCCTTTCCACGGAGCGGATAGGCTGTGTCACATCAATGATATAAGAGGAATCCGCCCAGTAAGCCAGCTCCTCTGTGACCTGTTCACGGCTGAGGGTTCCTATCCCGTCCTCATCAAGAACTACTGTGATATAGCAACTGTCTCCAACCGCTTTTTTGATGGATGATATGTAAATAATGCTGGAAAGCAAATCTTTGCCGATGAGAAGATAACGCATCCCTTTTTTGCTTTCTGCGTAAATATTATAGAGGTTCGCAGCCTCGTCAAAGGCTACCATTGTATAATCAGGCTGTATGTCCGAAGGAATCACAGTTAGCGGTGAGTCGATAAAAACGATGCCGTATCCAGATACAGCCAATTCTCCGAAATTGTAATCAATCTTGTGAATTTTATCAATATGAATCGGCAGAGCTGTCATCGTTGTAAGGCAGGACACAGCATCACCCACATGAAATTTTGATCTCTCGGCATAAACCGCACCCATTTCCTCAATCATCCCGAAAAACTGCCCTGCAGTGTTGGTGAAGGGATTATGAAGTTTGCCCCTGCGGTTGATTAAGTCAAGGATCTTGGCGGTGATTTTTGTTTCATCAAAGTCGGCATCATTGCAAAACTGTTGAAAACAGTCCCGCTCCAAGTGAATTAATTTTAAAGCCAATCTGCACTCGTTTTCTTTGATCTCTCTTTTGTTATCTATTTTCCAGGCTGTAACCGGAACCGCATGCTTCGGTTCGATTACCCTGATGAGTCCAAAAGTATCGTTGATCTTAGCCATTCCTGCTCCTCCGTTCCTGCTTGGTTGTTTCTTATTATAACGCATCGGGGAATAATTTACGACTACATATATTTTTTCGTCATTTTGAATCGTTTTCGCATCTTATCTCGCGTTATTGAGTCGTTATCAATTCGAATTTTTCTTAATCAAATGAGTTCACGCCTCGCTTCATTGGCTTTTTTCAACGGATTTACCCCATATATAAAAATCTGCAATGTTTGGCACGCTTATTGCTCATTAATATGAATTGGCATTTGTTTACACAATTATTCGCCTTAAACGGATACCTGAATAGCCAATCAACATGAAATCATAGAGCCACAGTAAAATGGTTTCTTTAAAAGGGGGTTTATATAATGAACAACAAATTAAAAAATGATCTTTTATTATTAACGGCAGCGATGATATGGGGTGTGTCGTTTGTTGCACAAAAAGCAGGTATGGAGTACATCGGGCCCTTTACATTCAACGGCATTCGCTGTCTTATCGGCGCTCTTGTTTTAATTCCGGTGGTTATGTTTTTGAACATTCAAAGTGAAAATAAAAAAAGCAGAAGTACCGGCGATGATATTACTCAGGACGAGAAAAAATCCAGAAGAAGAATGCTTTTTAACGGCGGGGCTGCCTGCGGAACGGTATTGTTTATTGCAAGCTCATTGCAGCAGGTCGGCATGGTATATACCACAGCTGGAAAAAGTGGATTCATTACCACTCTTTATATTGTCCTGGTACCAATACTGGGGGCGCTGCTCGGAAGGAAGGTCCGGCCGATATTGTGGTTTTGTGTGTTGCTTTCAACAATAGGCCTATACTTGCTTTGCATCAAGGAGGATTTTTCTGTAAGCCGCGGTGATTTGCTGATGCTGGCTTCTGCCTTCGGATTCGCCGCTCACATTCTGACCATCGATTATTTCTCTCCCAAAACCGACGGAGTGAAAATGTCCTGCCTGCAGTTTTTTGTCTGCGGCCTTCTTTCCATTCCTTTCATGCTGATTTTTGAAACCGTTGAGTGGCCAAGTGTTTTCGCCTGCTGGCTTCCGATTCTCTACGCAGGTGTCATATCCTGCGGAGTGGCCTATACCCTTCAGGTCATTGCACAAAAAAATACGGAACCAACCGTAGCATCTCTGCTTTTATCTTTGGAATCCGTATTCGCGCTGCTCGCCAGTATGCTGATTTTAAGTGAACAAATAGCATTGAAAGAAGCCATTGGTTGTATCATTATGTTTGCAGCAATCCTGCTGGCACAGCTGCCCGCAAAGCCGCAGCTTCACACAGGACCACGGCCACCCGCAGAATCACAGCTGACCGCAAAATGAGGAAAAAAAGCGCCCCTTTAAAGCAAGGAGCACTTGAAACATATTAATTCTATTTTTATCCGTTGGTGGTTCTCAACCACGACAGCCCTTCCACGTAAAGATCCATATACCGGTCCAGGGTGATGTTGAGCTTGCACAGCTTGCCCTGAGCATCGTCAAAGTCAAACATTTCATAAGCAAGAATACAATCCAGGCATTGCTTTAACACTCCTTTGTTACCGCGCAATGCCTCTTTCACTTCATCCGACAAGGCGAGTGAGTTTACAATATCCTCCATTGGTTCCCCCGTTATGATATCGATTGAGGATAACGCGCCTGTCAGAAAATAATCTGTTTCCGATTGATCATCGCCAAATTCTGATGATAATAGAGACATTACTTTCCCTCTCAGCAGACACATCTTGATCAGCTCCGCATTCTCTTCATTTTCATATTCTCTTAGCAGCATAATGGAAATCCAGTGTTTCATTTCCTGGATTCCCAGCCGCAGCACTGCCTGAAGGAGACTTTTTACTCTGTAGCTGCCACCAAACTGAATGGTATTAGCCATTTTCAGCAGTTTATAAGTAAGCCCCAGATCCTTTTTTATGGTTTCGGTAATGATAGAAAAATCCGGCTCCTCCTTATGCAGCTCTTCCAGGATCTTGATCAGATGCAGATTCTGCGTTCCGATTTCTCTCGATTTGACCATCATCGGCGTGCTGAAAAAATATCCCTGAAAAAGTTCGTACCCCATTTCCACAGCTTCCTTATATTCTTTTCTTGTCTCTACTTTTTCTGCAAGAAATGTGATTTTATTATTATACTTGTTCAACAGCTTTATTTGCTCCTGCTTATCACAAGAAGGAAATTCTACCTTGATAATATCTGCCAATTCAATGAGGGGCGTATAATCCAGATCCTTTCTATCAAACACAAAATCATCCAGCGCAATTCTATAGCCTTCGGCTTTTAATTTTCGGCATGCCGCGATCACCGTTTCATTTGCCTCGACGTTTTCAAGGATCTCTATCACTGCCTGGTCCTTGGGCAAAATTCTCGGCACCTCAGATTCCAGAAGGTCCTGCGTAAAGTTAATAAAACCTTTTGTCCCGTCTGTCAGCGTGTTAAAACCCAGTATGAGGAAGGTGTTGTAGACAAGTTCCTTCGTAGCCACACTATGATCATCACCCTCATAGTAATTGTTGTTACTTCGCCTGTATAAAAGCTCATAACCGTATACTCCCATTTTTCGATCAAAAATCGGCTGACGTGCTACATAAATATCCATTTTGGATCTCCCGAACAAAAAATAACTAAGTGATGATGATATACCACCTAGTTATTATCGACATATTTTTACAAATTATTAGGTATTTTTGCGATGTTTAATCAAAAATTATTTTTAGCCTTTTGGTGATCAAGCTTACTGCTTGTTATATGCTTCGAGCCCTTTTCCCAGAATCTCTATTGCCCGGATTAATTTATCCGACTCCAGAACGTATGCAATTCTGATCTCGTCATTCCCCAGTCCCTCCGTCGCATAGAAACCGTCTGCAGGCGCTGCCATAACGGTTTCTCCGTTATCCTCAAATTCCCTCAGCATCCAGATGAGAAAATCATTGGTATCCTCCACCGGAAGCTTGCAGATCATATAAAATGCGCCTTCCGGCTTCTCACAAAACACACCAGGAATTTTTTTCAAGCTCTCATAAACCACATTTCTTCTCTTCTCAAATTCGTCCCGAATCTCATGGATTACCCGAAAACCTGTAGAGTAAAGGCCTACCGCACCCTGCTGTTCTAGCGTAGAAACCGCAAGGCGTCCCTGACAAAGTTTAGAAATCAGCTCCAGAACTTCATCGTTTTTGGAGATTACTACGCCGATTCTGGCGCCACATGCATTATATCTTTTGGACACACTGTCCACCAGGATGAGTCTGTCGTGAATGTCCTCAAGAAAACCAAAACTTGTAATCTCACCCCCGTCAAAGACCATTTCCCGGTAAACCTCATCACAGATGAGATACAGATCATGCTCCTTTGCCACATCGGCAATCATCCGAATTTCATCTTCTCTTAGAACTGTTCCTGTGGGATTTCCTGGATTTGTCACAAAGATCGCCTTTGTTTTATCGGTGATTTTTTCCTCTAATGCTGCTCTTTCCACGTGGAATCCGTTCTCCGCATAAGTCGTCACCGCCACCGGTTTTGCACCCGTCATAGTAAAAAAGGTATTGTAATTGGAGTAATATGGTTCAAAAATTAAAAATTCATCACCCGGATTGGTAAGCGCAAGTAAGGTAAACATAACTGCTTCCGTTCCTCCGGTTGTAATATAAATATGGTTTCTGTCGACATCGATACCGATGCTGTTATAATAGGACTCCACCGCTTCCAAAAGCTCCGGAATGCCCTGTGACGGCATGTATTCCACCGTCGGCTCCTGGAACGCCTTTACTCTGTCGTAATATTCATCGGGAACATGGAGGTCTGGCTGACCGATATTCAGCTTATATATTTTTTTGCCGCGAGCTTCCGCTTCATCCGCATAACGGGTAAGTTTTCGAACGGATGATGCTTTCATGTCGAGCATTTTCTTTGATAATGGTTTCATATGGTTCCATCCTTTTATTTTGCATCGGTTGACAAAAACAGCCGATGCTGCCTACTCTTAAATCTAACTACTATTAATTCGCTGTTGCACTTCTTTTACTGTTACTTATTTTCTTATTTTTTACTGATCTTATCCGCGTTTCTAAAGCGATTTGACTCCTATGCGTTGCAGCTCGCTGTATTTCTGTCAAAGAAGATGCTTTTGCCACTTGCGGAAAGCAGTATTCCATATGCAACTCTCACGTTTTCCGGAAGATACTTCAGCGCCATCGCTGCTTTTCCTGCCGAGAACATCACCCGGTTGTCGAAACGGTGATCCGCTGCGACAGATACCGCAGAACCAACTGCTATTCCCAGGTCTGTCACATTAAATGCGCAATTTGCTCCCGCTTTCACGGTTGCGGCACAATTTTCAAAACCGCAAAAACTGCAATTGCTTAGTCCCAGAGGATTGCTCCTGATGCCCAGAACAACTACTACGGCACTGGCGTCAACATTTCCTCCATCTCTTGCGAAGAAATCTTCGCCTGTCTCCTTTGCAATCTTTCTCATCTGATTTGCAAGCTGATCTTTTTCTTCTCCATCTATCATTATCGCAACAAGATTATCTACTCCACAGCCCTTAGGGGCAGTTCTTGCTGCAGTCATCATCAGTTCGGCCACCTGATATGCCGCCTTCTTTTCTGCTTCCATGCTATTATAAATCATGTAAACTCCCTCCCTTATTTAATCGGTGTAACTCGTTTTATTCTATTATAGAAAACACCTGAAAACAATAGAAATATTGGAATTTAGGCATTTTAGTGAAATTGAGCAGAGATTCTCCTCTCATCCGAAGAATCGCCTGCTCAATCGCGTTATTGCAATAATATATTCTGTATTTTTTTCGTGTTCTATTTTTCGGCCGAAATATTTAATTCATTTTCCTGTTTTTCTTTATTATTTTAAGTCGTCACGTTAGAATTTTCAGTTTATTTCGGAAGACTCGCCTGATGCCTACCTTATTTTAATGTGTACCTCTCTCAGCTGTTTTTCCGCTACCTCGCTGGGAGAATCAAATAGCGGATTCTGCGCATTGCTGTTCAGCGGGAACGGAATTACTTCACGAATGCTCTCTTCTCCTGCCAGCAGCATAACGATACGGTCAACACCGGGAGCCATGCCCGCGTGAGGCGGCGCTCCATACTGGAAGGCCTGGTACAGCGCGCCGAACTTGTTGATTACATCTTCCTCCGTATAACCTGCTATTTCAAAAGCTTTTACCATAATATCAGGACGGTGGTTTCGAACTGCCCCCGAAGAGAGTTCGATTCCATTGCAAACGATATCATACTGATAAGCCTTTATTTCCAGCGGATCTTTCGTAAGCAGGGCTTCCATTTCTCCCTGAGGCATGGAAAACGGATTGTGTGTGAAGTCAATCTTTCCTGTTTCCTCGTTGATTTCATACATCGGGAAATCGGTGATAAAGCAGAATTCATAGCGGTCTTTCGCAATCAAATCCAGCTTTCTTCCCAGTTCTGTTCTGATTTGACCTGCAAATTTTTCAGCCAAATCTTTCTCATCACTGATAAAGTAAAGCACATCTCCCTCCTTCAGCGATGCAAGCTGCGCGATTTCCTTCCGCTGCTCGTCGTTGAAGAATTTATCGATTGGACCCTTATAGGTCATATCCTCTTTTACAGAGATATATCCCAATCCTTTCATACCGATACCAAGCGCGAACTTTTCCATCGCTGCGAAAAAGGATTTCGGCATCTTCGCGCAGTCATTTACCGTGATACCCCGAACAATCTTACCGTGGAATGGTTTAAAATCAACCTTTTGGAAGAAGTCGCTCAAATCCATGATCAACAAAGGGTTCCGCAGATCCGGTTTGTCGGTACCGTATTTCAGCATGGCTTCCGCAAAGGGAATCCTGACAAAAGGCGCAGGTGATACATACTGGTCGGTAAACCGTCGGAACGTCTCGGAAAGAACCTGCTCTGCCACTGCAAAGACATCTTCCTGGGTTGCAAAGGCCATCTCAAAATCAAGCTGGTAAAACTCTCCTGGCGACCGGTCGATTCTGGCATCCTCATCCCGGAAGCATGGCGCGATCTGAAAATATTTATCAAATCCGGAAACCATCAACAGCTGCTTGAACTGCTGCGGTGCCTGGGGCAATGCGTAAAACTTTCCCTTATGCTTTCTGCTTGGAACCAGATAGTCTCTGGCCCCTTCCGGAGACGAATTTGCAAGAATCGGTGTCTGAATCTCTAGAAAGTCCATTCGCTCCATCTGATTTCTCAGGCAGCGGATGATCTCGGAACGCAGAACCATATTGCTGTGAACCTTGGGATTTCTCATGTCAAGGAACCTGTATTTCAGACGGACATCCTCCCTTGTATCGGTAGAGTTCTCAACCTCAAACGGAAGATTGTTCTGCGCGCTGCCAAGTACTCTGATTTCCTCCGCCTTTAATTCAACCTCTCCTGTGGAGATATTGGGATTGTATGTTTCCTCGTCTCTTTTTATCACAGTACCGGAGATACTCACCACTGTCTCTCTGGAAAGCCCCTCCTGCTGCTGCTCAGTAACGACTGCCTGGGTTACACCGTAGTGATCCCTTAAATCGATAAAGGCGACGCCTCCGTGATTTCTGATAGTATGAATCCAACCTGCAAGTTTCACCTCGCTACCCACATCTGCCAGGGTCAGCTCGCTGCAATTTTTGGTACGATAAGCCTGAGAATCGAAAACCCGGATTGGTTCCATGCCGTTTTCGGTCTGGTTTTTGCCGGCAAATCTGCCATATCCCGAGAAGGCATGGTTCAGCGCTGCTTTTTCCTGCTCGATTTTTTCATGCTCCGCACTGTCAGTGTCGCCAGCCTGGTCAGATGTTTCTTTCATCTGACACTTCGCTGTTTCAAGAGCCTCATCCTTTCCGGCCTTTTCTCTGATAAATGCCGGATCGATTTTCTCCAGTTTCTCTCTGATCATCGCGTGGATCGCCTGAGGGCTTGCGCTTCCCTTCAGCAGTCTCATGCACTGTCCAACCAGGAAGTCAAAGGCCTTTTCCTTGCCGTTCTTGTAGTCCTCAATCGACTGGGGATGACTCTCCAAAACCTGCTGCACAATCGGCTCGATCTTGCTGTTGTCTTCGATGATCAGAAGACCTTTTTCCCGGACGTATTGTTCCGGATCAATGTTGTTTTTATATAGTTCTTCTACCACTGTTTTTCCAACGTTCCTGTTGATTTTTCCCTGAGAAATCATCTGAACGATCAGTGCCAGCTTCTTTGCGTCTATTTTCATATTTTCCGGCAGGGTGGACGTCTCCTTCATCAATCGCAGAATATCTCCAATGATGATATTAGCGCTTTCTCTGGCAAGGCCGGAAAGTGCTGCCGTATCCTCGAAAAGGTACGCTACTTCTTTGGCGGACGTTAAGGTCTGTGCCGATTTTTCGTTAAGGCCAAATTCGTTGATATAACGTGCTCTCTTCGCTTCGGGAAGCTCTGCCATGCTGCTTTCTACTTCAGCCATCCACTGATCGCTAATCTTTATCGGCAGAAGATCAGGGTCCGGGAAATAGCGGTAATCCTGAGCATTTTCCTTAGAACGCATCGCATAGCTTTCTCCTTCGTCGTCATTCCACCTTCTTGTTTCCTGTCTAATCTTGCCGCCGTCCTGCAGCACCTTGATCTGCCTTTCACTTTCAAATGCAATCGCTCTTTGGATCGCTTTCAAAGAATTGAGATTCTTCATTTCAGTTCTTGTGCCGTATTCCGTCTGACCCTCAGGACGAACGGATAGATTGACGTCAGCACGCATGGAGCCTTCCTGCATCTTGCAGTCGGAAACATCCAGATAAACCAGTATTTCCTGAAGACGTTCCAGGAATGCGCCTACCGCTTCCGGGCTTGAAAAATCTGGGTTCGTTACAATTTCTATCAGAGGTACGCCGCATCGATTATAGTCAATGAGCGTTCCCGAGTTATCATGGATCAGCTTTCCCGCATCCTCTTCCATATGGATTTCCCGTATGGTAATCCGTTTTACAGACCCGTCTTCCAGCGTTACGTCCAGGTAACCGTCTGTGCAGATCGGTGCATATAGCTGAGAGATCTGATAGTCCTTTGGAAGATCGGGATAGAAATAATTTTTTCGGTCAAAGCGATTATTCCTGTCGATTTCGCAGTGCAGTGCCAGACCGGCTTTGATGGCCTTATCCGCTACCGACTTGTTAAATACCGGAAGACTTCCCGGCATACCAAGACAGACAGGGCAGGTGTGGGAATTCGGCAGTCCGCCGAACGCTGTGGTGCAGTCGCAGAAAATTTTCGTTTTGGTCGACAACTCCACATGAACCTCAAGGCCCATTACGATTTCATAATTCATTTGCTCTGACCCCCTTTCATCGTATCTTTACCCTCTGCAAAAGTTGAGGTTTTTGCCACAGCTCTGCTTTCCGGCGTTTGTTTGTGATAATCCGTATGATTCTGATATGCATCCGCCGCTGCTACCAAGGTTTTCTCTGAAAATGCCTTACCGATGAGCTGCATGCCAACCGGCATTCCGCTGTTACCGAATCCGCAGGGCAATGCGACTGCCGGAAGTCCCGACAGATTGATGGATACGGTATAGATGTCTGCAAGATACATTGCGAGCGGGTCGTCGATCTGCTCGCCGATCCGGTACGCCGTCGTCGGGCTGACCGGGCTCAGGATGATATCGTATTTATTGAAGGCCTCGTCAAAGGATTTCTTGATCAGTCCTCTAACTTGAAGCGCTTTTTTATAGTAGGCGTCAAAATATCCAGAGCTCAGTACGAAGGAACCCAGCATGATCCTTCTTTTGACCTCCGCTCCGAAGCCTTCGCTTCTGGAACGATAGAAGACCTCCAGCATATCTCTGGCATTTTCGGAACGGTAGCCGTACTTGATCCCGTCATAACGGGACAGATTGGAGCTTGCTTCCGCGCAGGCTACAATATAATAAGCAGGAACCGCATATTCAATCATGGGAATTTCAAATTCTTCTACGACAGCGCCCAATCTCTCAAAGGTCTTTGCGGCTTCCAGAACAGATGCTTTCACATCCTCGGAAATCCCGATATCAAAGTAGTTTTTTGGCACGCCGATCCGTAACGAAGACAAATCTTTTCCAAAGCATTCCTTAAAGTCAAAGGCTTCCTTCAGGATGGAAGTGCTGTCTTTGGCGTCATATCCTGAAATCACCATAAGCGCTTCAGCACAGTCTTTGATGTTTCTCCCCATGGTACCGATCTGATCCAGTGAGGAAGCATAGGCCATCAGCCCGTATCGTGATACGCTTCCGTAGGTTGGCTTGATTCCAGTCAGATTGCAGAAAGAGCAGGGCTGACGAATCGATCCGCCTGTATCAGAGCCCAGAGCATAAGGCGTAAGTCTGGCTGCAACCGCAGCCGCAGAGCCGCCGGAGGAACCGCCCGGAACCGTATCCGTATCCCACGGATTTCTTGTAATACCGTAGTAAGAAGTTTCCGTGGAGCCGCCCATGGCATATTCGTCAAGATTAGTTTTTCCGATGACCACCGCTCCCGCCTGATTCAGCTTTTCAATAACCGTCGCATTATACGGCGGAATAAAGTTGCTCAGCATTTTTGATGCTGCAGTAGTTTTTGTTCCTTTGGTGCAAATATTATCCTTCACCGCAACCGGAACGCCAGCAAGTGGAGAAAGAACTTCCCCTTTGTCGATCCGCTGCTGAATCGAATCCGCCTGTGCCAGCGCTTCCTCTTCCATTACGGATACATAAGCATTGACTGCCGTACCTTCCATTTTTATAGCTTCCAAAAAACTTTCCGCTGCTTCCCTGCAGCTCAGTTTTCGACTTTTAATCAAATCTCCGATTTCCAGAGCAGACATTTCTCTGATATCGCGAACAGCTTGTTCTGTCATCTAACTCTCTCCTTCTTATTCTACGGTTTTAAATACCTTAAAATAGTCTCCCTTTGCATCCGGTGCATTTTTCAGCATCGCTTCCCGCTGATCTCCGTTGACGATTTCTTCAGGCCGAAACCGGTTCGCTGCATCGAATGGATGGGTCATTTCGGCCGCTCCTGTCGTATCAAGCTCGTTCAGCTTGTCCATATAGTTCAGAATATCCGTCAAATCCTTCTTCGCGCCTTCTTTCTCTTCGCCGGACAGCTCCAGTCTTGAAAGCTCTCCGATATAATCGATCAATTCATCCGTTATCTTCATTACTTCACCTCCGAGATTAAATCCCAATTAAAATCCATATTTAAAAATAAAAAAGTCCCCAAGGAAAAACCTCAGGGACGAAAAAATCCGTGGTACCACCCAAATTGACGCAGGCAAAATGCCTTTAATCCTCTCGATGCACTGTAACGTGTGCAAGACGGACAAATTTACTAAGATGGATGCCAAAAGCTTTCGCTTAATCTGCAAAATTTCACGCTTTACCTGATCCGCTCCGTTCAACCTGCCGGCTCCGAAGTGTTCTTTCATCTGGAGTGTCACAAATGACAATTTCAGTCTCGTTGTCAATCCCTGCTTTGCGTTTCTCCCGGTTACTTTTCTTCATCTACGCCATTATCCGTATTTCTCGTGTTTCTATATTTTGCTGCAGTTCTTACATATTAATACATAAAAATACTGTTTGTAGCAAAAATAAAATTCTTGGTGTAAACAGTATCATAAAAAGCGCAAGTTTGCAAGTGTTTTCTTACAAAGAAGCAGGGGGTAAGCTATAGGGTCTCCGGCTTGGGAAAAACGGTCTTAAAACAAAAGCAACACGCTAAAAGAATTGAGTCAATAAATTTTAAAAAAATTAAATATAGGTATTGACAGATCCAGCCTGAATGGCTATACTGTATACAATAAGCAAAGGCGCTATGGTTTATAACCATTGCGTCTTTTTTTATTTTTCCATAGTTTGTAAAAAAATAAAAATAAATTTAAGGGGGAATTCCAATGAACAAGATTTCTTCGCTATTTGGAAGCATGGTATTCAACGATGCCGTTATGAAGGAACGCTTGCCAAAAGACACCTACAAAGCATTAAAGAAAAACATTGAAGAAGGTACCAACCTGTCGCATGAAGTTGCAAATGTAGTAGCAAATGCTATGAAAAACTGGGCTCTGGAAAAAGGTGCGACTCATTACACTCATTGGTTCCAGCCAATGACCGGGATCACGGCGGAAAAGCATGACAGCTTCATTTCTCCAAACGGAGACAGCAGCGTCCTTATGGAATTCTCGGGAAAAGAACTGATCCAAGGTGAACCGGACGCATCCAGTTTTCCTTCCGGTGGAATCAGAGCTACCTTTGAAGCAAGAGGATATACAAACTGGGACCCCAGTTCCTACGCTTTTATTAAGGATCATACCTTATGCATTCCTACCGCCTTCTGCTCATATAAAGGAGAGGCCTTAGATAAAAAAACACCGCTGCTCCGTTCCATGGATGCAATTAACGCACAAGCACTGCGTATTCTGAAACTATTCGGACAGTATGAAGTCAAACGCGTCTATTCCACCATCGGAGCTGAACAGGAATACTTCCTCATAAACAAAGATCTTTACGACAAGAGAAAAGATTTGATCTATTGCGGAAGAACACTCTTTGGAGCAAAGCCTCCCAAAAACCAGGAGCTGGAAGATCATTACTTCGGCGCAATCAAGCCAAGAGTCAACGCTTATATGGAAGAACTTTCCGAAGAGCTTTGGAAAGTCGGCGTTCTGGCAAAGACAGAGCATAACGAAGTTGCTCCTTCCCAGCATGAAATGGCACCGATCTTTACGACTTCCAATATCGCTACGGATCATAACCAGCTAACGATGGAAATCATGAAGAAAATCGCTTCCAATCACGGATTGGTATGCCTGCTCCATGAGAAGCCATTTGCCGGCGTCAACGGAAGCGGAAAGCACGTCAACTGGTCTATTTCTACCGATACCGGAGAAAACCTGCTAAACCCGGGTAAAAATCCGGCGGGCAACCTGAGGTTCCTCTTATTCCTCTGCGCGGTAATTAAGGCCGTTGACGAATATCAGGATCTGCTCAGAATCTCTGTTGCAAGCGCAGGCAACGACCATAGATTAGGCGGAAATGAAGCTCCTCCGGCGATCATCTCGATGTTCATCGGCGAAGACCTGGAAGCTCTGCTTAACGCAATCGAAAAAGACGAAGACTATGCAGGTTCCGGAGACCGTACCATGAACATCGGCGTATCGGTACTTCCACAGTTTAAAAGAGATACAACCGATAGAAACCGAACCTCCCCCTTTGCCTTTACGGGCAATAAGTTTGAGTTTCGTATGGCTGGCTCAGGTGCCTCCATCTCCTGCCCGAGCTATATGCTGAATACAGTCGTAGCCGAAGCTTTAAGCCAATTTGCTGATGCTCTGGAATCTTCCAAGGATATGGAAGCCAGCGTCAAGGCACTGGTCAAAGAAACCATTGTCAAGCACAAGAGAATTATTTTCAACGGCAACAACTATGCCGAAGAGTGGGTTGCTCTGGCTGAAAGCAGAGGTTTGCTGAACCTGAAATCAACCGTGGACGCCATGGCTCATTTCACAAAAGAGAAAAATATTGCCCTGTTCAAAAAACACTGTGTCTTTACAGAAGTTGAACTGCATGCTAGACATGAAATCGCATTGAAAGAATACTGTAATTTATTAAATATAGAAGCGCTGACGATGACGGAAATGGTCAACAAGGATATTCTTCCTGCAATCTCCGGCTACATTAAGAGTCTGACCGATACCGCCCTCAGCAAAAAAGCACTGATTCCTGATATTGATTGCGAGCTGGAAGAAGAGATGATTATCAGCCTCTCCTCCATTTCAAAAAGTCTTTACAAATCCGTTCAGGAATTGGATAACTCATTAATCGAGGTCAATGCAATCGAAGATTGCTTTGGCGCTGCTGAATACTACAATAAGAAAGTCCTTGCAATTATGAAGGAAATCCGTATCGCTGCCGATACGCTGGAAACGATGTCTTCCTCTTCCAGCTGGCCGTTCCCAACATACGGAGAGCTCCTCTTCAGTGTATAGAAGGACGATAATATAAACCTAACAAAATCTCTTATAAATTTGTTTTCCTCTCATTATTATTAAATAGATAAAAAACCATAAACATGAGCCGTGTTTATGGTTTTTTATTTTTCTTTCCTTCTTCGGAATGCTTATTTATAGTATAATAATAAAAAAATACTAATTTTTACTATCACATTCATTACTGGGGAGGGATCTATGAGCATGGCAATCATCGGCGGCGCAGACGGACCAACATCAATTTTTATAGCTTCATCAACGAAGCCGTTTCCAATGGCAACGGCGACACTTATCATCGTAGTGGCAGCCATTATCATATGGAAAATATGGAAAAAGAAAAGGAAGGATAAAAATGAAAGAAATATATGATTTTTTAAAACAGTGCAATACCTATTATCTTGCAACAATGGATGGCGACCAGCCCAGGGTAAGGCCCTTCGGCACAATCGACCTATTTGAAGACAGACTCTATATTCAAACAGGAAAAATCAAAAAAGTATCCAGTCAAATGAAGACAAATCCTAAAATTGAAATTTGCGGTTTTATGGGTAATCAGTGGCTCCGTATTGAAGCCATTGCAGTAGAAGATGAAAGACGGGAAGCAAAGCAGCATATGCTTGATGCTTATCCATCCCTGAAAGCGAGGTATGCTGTTGACGACGGCAATACAGAGGTTCTTTATCTTAAGAATGCTACCGCGACCTTTTACTCTTTTACAGAGGAGCCTCGAACCATCAGATTTTGATTTCATCTGGTTGCACCTAATATCATAAAAATAGATTTTTCGGCGCCTCCAGCATTGAACGTTTTGCAGCAGAAGTTGGCATGAAGAAACAAGCTGCGGCATTTAAATCTATTACAAAATAAATCTTATACTAGGGCCGGCGTACTATAAACGCCGACCCTTTTTTATTCGTCCAGGCAGCGGCGAACCTGCGACCCGGTATATCAGTACCGGGTTTTGTTTTGTGGTTTATTACAATTAATATGGTATAATAAATTAATATCTATCAGGGGGAAACAAACCATGAAAAAGAAAAACTACATATTTAAACGACGGAATCTGATATTGATTCTTTTATCCTTTCTTTTGGCATCAGGAATTGGATTTACACCTGCCTTGGCGGAACAGGATTCCGCTGAATCAGAAGGCAGTCAATTCAAAGTGGTCGGGTATTATTCGGGAGACCTTTTTAATGAACCGGTTGAAAACCTGCAAACCGACAAATTGACTCATGTCATTTATGCATTTTTGATCCCCTGCGCGGATGGTAGTCTGGTGCCGCTTGCGAAACCGGATCAGTTAAGGGAATTGGTGGCGCAGGCTCACCAGGATGGAGCAAAGGTGCTGATCGCTTTGGGCGGCTGGTCTTATCAAGGGAAGCCTCTTGTCACAGAGTTTGAGACTTTAGCTGCATCGGACGAGACAAGAGCGCTCCTCATCAATAACGTCTGCGCGCTGCTTAAAGAATATGATCTTGACGGGCTGGAACTTGACTGGGAACATCCAAATCAGAACTCCATCCAAAACTACGAAAAGCTCGTGGTTGAGTTCAAAAAAGCTCTGGATCAGGACAAAAAAGAACTGACTGCCGCTTTGAACGGTGCCTGGTCCACAACAGCAGGTCCGGAAGTTTCAAAGCTCATTACGGATGCCTGCCTCACAAGCTTCAGCTTTATCAATGTCATGGCTTACGATATGAACAATGCGGAACACAGTCCCTTGTGGTTTGCAGACACTTCCATCAATTACTGGCTGGAGCGGGGTGTTCCTGCCGAAAAAATTATTCTTGGAATGCCGCTTTACGCTCGTCCAAGCTGGATGCAGTACCGGCATCTTGCTGATGAAAATCTGGAATATGCTTATCTGGATTATGTGCCTACCACACCGCTTGAGTCCTATTACAACGGATTAAATACGCTTCGCGAAAAAACCCTCATTGCCATGCGAAAAGCAGGCGGAGTCATGCTTTTTGACGTAAACGAAGATGCCGCTGGAGAAGCGAGTGTTCTGTCCATGATTGATCTTCTGAAAAGCAGGACAAAAGGCTATTCCAGAGAAGATTTGAAGCGATATATCACAGTTGTTCTAAATCACAGGGAGTTGGCCTTTCTAAAAGATGAAGGCCTTGGAATGCCCTTTATCGATGCCAACAACCGGATCATGCTCCCCCTTAGAAAACCGATGGAAGCCATAGGCGCAAAGGTCAGTTACGAGGAAGTCAGCAAAACGGTTACAGCCATCTACGATGCCATCACCGTCCAGGTCACAGTGGGAGATAACCGAATCGCTGTCAACGGGCAAATGGAGGATATGGATACCGCCGCCGTGAATATGGAAGGCAGGGTATATATTCCGCTGCGTGCGGTGTTTACCGCCTTTGGATACGATCTCGAGTGGCATTCGGTAAGTAAAACAGCTTATGTTACCCAAAAATCTATTCCCGAAATTGCCTTCTGGAAAAAAGAGGTGGTCAGCGACCTTCCAGGAAGTACCAAAATTCGTTATTATACAGCAGCTGCAGATGGTTCGGAGAAGACTCTGCTGGAGCTAAATAATATGTCTGAGGAGCATGATCTTGACAACGACGGCAATATGGAAATCGTCATGTACCAACAAGGAGAGAAAATAAATATCGGGGTCTATGATTTAATTTCAAATGAGCTTAAGTATATTGATATCAGCAAAGTACTTGGTTCAGCCTGGTCAGATTATACCGGAAATATCGGGAACATCAAATCAGAGTATACCAACTGTATTCAGGTTGGATTTAAAGATGAGGCCGGTGCACCTGATCGGATTGAGATCTATCGTTACGACGGCGTCACGCTCGTTTATCTTTGTCCTCTTAGTGAGGCACTGCTTAAATAGTTTGACGACAGCTTCAATTGAAATAATATCTTTGAACCATTATGAATGAAATACTGATAGAAAGGTAGGAGAACAAACTATGCTGGATCTGCACCATTTTTCCATGCCTCCCTTAAAAGACGAGGCCTACGACCGGGCATCGATAAAAAAAGAATATGCCCGCAGGCAATGCTCCATTGCTGTAGAAAGTCTGAAGAAGAATCACTTTGAAGCCTATTACTGTGACAATTTGGCTGAAGCCAAGGATGTTGCTTTGCGTTTGATTCCAGATAATGCAATCATTGGCTGCGGTGATTCTCACACCATCTTTGCTCTTGAGCTGGAGGAGGATTTGAGCAAGAAAAACTGCGTCGCAATTCCTCATACCTGTGCTGTCAATAATTATGCCCTGGAGCATAACAGCCCAGGCTTTCAAATTCTCGGAAGCAAGGCAGAGATGAGGGATATTCTCATGCAATACCTTGTGTCTAATGTCTTTATGTTGGGTGCAAATGCCGTCACGCTTGATGGTCAGCTCATCAATATTGACGGAACAGGAAACCGGATCGCCGGAAGTCTCTACGGTTCGGACAGGATCATCGTCATCGCCGGTGCAAATAAAATCGTTAAAGATTTGAACGCCGGTTTGGACAGAATCCGTTTTGTTGCAGCGCAAATGAATAATATAAAATATGGGAATGACCTC
Organism: Anaerovoracaceae bacterium; assembly: GCA_963676445.1. Lineage (GTDB taxonomy): Bacteria > Bacillota > Clostridia > Peptostreptococcales > Anaerovoracaceae > Anoxybacterium. Next base: position 2,713,261 of record OY781100.1, on the reverse strand, counting down.
GCCTGCAATATCAGCGGGGTCTGCAAGGACTGCCGTTCTGAGCAGAGAAACTGCAATATCACCAGTATCATACATAAACGACCTGTCGATTCCGATTTCCATGTGATATTAATCGGTGAAGAATTAGGATTTTAATCATCTCAAGGAGGATTGTCACCTATGATAGAAATTAATTATGATCGCTGCATCAACTGCTTTCAATGCATCTCGGTCTGTCCGTTCCAGATCTTGAGCAAAGTAAACGGTAGGCCGGAGGTCACTGCTAAAGATCGGTGTATCAAGTGCCTGCACTGTGCTGCTGTCTGTCCAGAGAACGCAGTATCGCTGGAGGAAGTGGAAGGAATCCTGAGAGATCCGCTCACAGAACTCCCTGCAAATTATTCTGAACTGATCGAAAATCACCTCATGAACAGACGCTCTTACCGACAGTTTCAACCGAAGACCGTTCCAAAAGAAGTTCTGGAACATGCTCTCAAGGTTTCCGCCTGGGCTCCCAGTGCAAAGAATCAACATCCTGCAAAATGGGCTGTCGTAAACGACGAACAAACCGTTCAGACGATCATGGATCATATTCTGGGCTATGTTCGGGAAACCGGCGCCTCGCCGGAGATTGTAAAGCTGTATAATCAAGGTCTCAACATTGTAACAGGAACGGCGCGTACACTCATTTTCGCTTACTCAAAAACGACTGCCATCAATCCGCCTGTGGATACGGCCCTGGCGCTTTACAACGTCGAGCTGATGCTGCAGGCACAGGGGATCGGCACCTGCTGGGCAGGATATCTGATGAGAATGTGCAATCAAATTCCTGCTCTCAGAGAACTTCTCAAATTGCCGGAAGACTGTCAGCTCTACGGAGCTCTGATGGCAGGCTACCCCTCCGTTAATGAAACATATATCCATATTCCCAGCAGGCATAAATTGCCAGACATTCAATGGGTATAGAAAACAATATCTTTTAATTATTAAAAAGCGCATCAATTCTTTAGGTCAAAGGATTGATGCGCTGGTTTACTAGTTCAACGCTAGCATACAATTTTTAGTTTGTCAAACAGCACTCGAAGTTCTCTTGCAGCTGACTGAATATTCCGCTGCGCAATAATGTCCGACACCACGGCAAAACCGTCGATACCAGTGTTCTTAAAATGGGCTGCGGTTTGCCTGCTGATTCCGCCGATTACTACGATCGGAAGCTTCACAGCTTTGCGAATCCGGCTCAGCTCTTCAAAGGAAACAACCTCCGCATCTTTTTTTGTGTCGGTGGAAAACATGGCGCCTACCCCAAGATAGTCCGCTCCGTCGGCCTCCGCCAATAACGCTTCCGCTGTTGTAGATACTGATACACCAAGCAACTTATCACTCCCGATCATACTACGCACGGCACAAGTAGGCAGATCACTCTGCCCAAGATGTATGCCTTCCGCATCAATAGCCATCGCAATATCTGCGCGGTCATTGATAATCAAAGGAACCCGGTGCCTCCTTGTAATTTCTTTGATTAAAAGTGCAGTTTGATAAAATTCCCGGGAAGAGGCAGTCTTTTCCCGAAGCTGCACCATACTGCAACCTCCTAATATGGCCTGCTCCACTGCTTCCTCCAGTGTATTTGTGTACATCAGCTCACGATCTGTCACAAGATACAGTGAGTAATCAAATTTATCCTTCATTGATGAGCCCTCTCTTCTCCACTGTCTCCTGGTCTATCAAGCTAAGCGCGTCTATCAGCCCGGTTCGAAAGCTTGCGGTCCCTGACACTCCGTGCTTTTCGAAGGCAATTTCCCCCGCGATTCCCATGGCAAGAATTCCGGCAGCAGCAGCTGTAAACGCGTCATTTGCTATTGCGGTAAATGCGGCGGTTACCGCTGTAGTCATACAGCCTGTACCTGTGACTTTTGACATCATTGGATGACCATTGTGGATTGTGACACATCTTGTTCCATCTGCTATGATATCTACGGCGCCGGTTATGGCTGTGACACAGCCGTATCTTGCGGCGGTTTCACGCGCGATAGCTGCTCCGTCCAGACCTGCATCGGCCTCGGAGGCATCAACACCTCTTGTTGAGGCGGAAAGGCCTGCAATAAACGAAATCTCTGATAAGTTTCCTCGAAGCACCGTAATTTTGATTTGATCCAAAATCATCATCGCTGTATCGTTTCTAAACCTGGAAGCGCCTGCACCCACAGGATCAAGTATGACAGGAATCCCAAGCTTGTTTGCCTGTTTTCCTGATGCAATCATGGAAGCAATCGTCCGTTTATTCAGCGTTCCGATATTGATTACCAATGCCGATGAGATGGCTGTAATGTCCTCCGCTTCATCCATATCATCCGCCATTACCGGAGAACCTCCTACCGCCAAAGTTGCGTTGGCGCAGTCATTTACTGTAACATAGTTAGTGATTTGATGCACCAACGGCACCTGGTTTCTCACACTGACGGTTAATTCCGATGCAGCCTTTATTAGTTCATCTATGTAAGCAGTTTTCTTTTCGATCGAATCATTCATTTTTTTCACCCTCTGTAAACAACACTTTTTTTCCTTCCAGAATCTCATTTGTGGTTTTCATAGCACACATTTTTCCGCACATGGTGCAGCTGTGCTTATTTTCCGGCGGAGCGCTCTCAAAATATGTCCTTGCCTTTTCCCCGTCAATCGCACAGTGGAACATTTCCTCCCAGTCGATTCTTCGCCTCGCATCGCTCATACGTCGGTCCGCATCTCTGGCATGAGGAACGCCCTTTGCAATATCGGCTGCATGCGCTGCAATTTTACTCGCAACAATTCCATCTTTTACATCGGATAGATCCGGCAGCCGAAGATGCTCCGCAGGAGTGACATAGCAAAGAAAATCAGCGCCGTTTGCGGCTGCGATTGCCCCGCCGATTGCTGAGGTAATATGATCATAACCGGGAGCGATATCCGTAACAAGCGGGCCTAATACATAAAACGGCGCATCATGGCAGAGTCTTTTTTGCAGTGTCATATTTGCCGCAATTTCATTCATTGCCATATGTCCAGGTCCTTCTACAAGAACTTGAACATCCCTCTCCCAGGCTCGCCTCGTCAACGCTCCAAGTTCAACAAGTTCTCCGATCTGCGCCGCATCTGTACTGTCTTCCAGCGATCCCGGCCGCAGTGCGTCACCCAGGCTGATGGTTACGTCGTACTCTCTGAGAATCTCCAGCATCTCGTCATAGTACTCATAAAAGGGATTTTCATTTCCTGTCATTTCCATCCAGGCAAACAGCAGCGATCCGCCTCTGGATACGATATTAGTCAGCCGATTTTCGCGTTTGAAACACTCCACTGCTCTTTTGTTGATTCCTGCATGGATCGTCATAAAATCGACACCTTCTTTTGCATGTGCCTCCACAACTCTTAAAAAATCTTCTGCCGAAATATCCAGCAGATCCTTTTCCAGATATCCGACAGCATCATACATCGGTACGGTACCGATCATAGCGGCCGAGCAGGAGATCAACTCCGTTCTGAACTGATTGGTCTTTCCATAATTACTTAAATCCATGATCGATTCACACCCAAAGGAAAGCGCAAGCTTAACCTTTTCCATTTCCAGCTCATAATTTTTGCAGTCCCCTGAAATTCCAAGATTCACATTGATCTTTGTTCTCAGACCTTTTCCGATTCCCTCCGCCGACAGGGACGTGTGATTGATGTTTGCGGGTATCGCCACCTGCCCCAGCGCAACTAATTCACGCAAAGTATCTACGTTCATTCTTTCTTTTTCCGATACTGTTTTCATTTCTTTTGTTACATGACCTTTTCTGGCCGCTTCCATCTGAGTTTTATAATTCATGATCCATCCTCCTAAAAAAATGATTAAGTGGCCCATGGCCTTTTCCTATGGGCAGAGCGTGATTGATAGCTTCGGTGATATATTTTTTCGCCTCTTCCACCGCTTTTTCCACCGCCATTCCTTTGGCCAAATTTGCAGCAATAGCCGAAGAGTAGGTGCACCCTGTTCCATGGGTGTTTTTTGTATCAATCCGCATGCTGCAGTAATGATAGAATTGTTTCCCGTCAAAGAGAATATCTTCTGCATCGCCTTGTAGATGCCCTCCTTTGATCAAAACATTTTCCGCCCCCATATTCCTAATGATTCGGGCCGCTTCCTTCATGTCTTGCGTGTTATGAATTTCTCTGCGCGTTATTGCCTCCGCTTCCGGTAAATTTGGCGTCAAAAGAAATGCCAGGGGTATCATCTCCCGGATCATCGTATCTAGCGCGCTGTCCTGCATCAGTGCACAGCCCCCCTTGGCAACCATAACCGGATCGATCACCGGCTTGGGCGGCCGGTATTCTTTCAATCTTATGGCAACTGCTCTCATGATTTCCGAATTGGAGAGCATGCCAATTTTAACACCGTCTACCCGAATATCCTCAAAAACCGCATCGATTTGATCCACTACAATATTGGTCGGTACATCGTGCACGGATTGTACCCGGCTTGTGTTCTCTGCTACAACAGATACGATAACACTCATGCCAAAGGTTCCGTGAGCGGAAAATGTTTTCAGATCTGCCTGAATTCCAGCTCCGCCGCTGCAATCAGAACCGGCAATCGTAAGAAGATTTTTCATAGCTCCTCCTTTCTAAATAAAAAAGTGAGATGTTTAGAAAAAAAATGCCTGGCGCAGAAGCCAAGCATTTATTTTTCTTACTGTTTCGCTTCCCTACCACGGTGTTAACCGTCAGGTTCAAAGGGTCAGGTTTTACCTTCTCAACTGCACTGCAGTCCCCCCGCATTATTCAATTTTTAACAAAAAAAGCGCCACCGATAAGGTGAACGCTTGAAACAGATTCGTTTTCATTCGCTTCCCTACCACGGTGTTAACCGTCAGGTTCAAAGGGTCAGGTTTTAGCCTTCTCAACTGCACTGCAGTCCCCCCGCTTTTCATAATCATTATAATACCTAATTTCTCTTTTCGCAACAACAGTTTCAGATTACTTATGCTTTTGCTTATTTCTGCTTACTTGTGCTCCAACCAGCCTGCCTTTGTTTTCAACCTACTGCTGATTCGGCGCTTCCTGTTCATAAGCCTTTAAAATACGTTTAGCAACATTATATTTTGATAGCCGCATATCCATCGACTGCTTTTCAATATATTTATGAGCCTGCATCTCCGACATCGACAAATACTGGATTAAAACACATTTTGCCCTGTTAATAAGTTTCATTTCTTCCAGCTTGATCTGCAGGTTCATGTTCTCTTCTTTCAAGGACAGAACACGTTGTCTCGTCACCTCTGCAAACTTCACTGCCTGATTGAAAAAGGCTTTTACGATTGGCTTTCCTACAACCAATACACCATAGGGTTCTACCTTCTGCGCTACCAGGTTGGCATATTTGTTCTGTATTGCCAGAAGAATGCCGGCAGCATATTTTTCTGCGGCAAAGGTAGCCAGTTCAACTCCTGTTTTTCCTTCCAGCGGTGAATTTATAATAACCAGATCAAACTCTGTTTTTTCCAAATGCGACATGGCATCTTCTTCCGTATATGCGGCTACAATCTGCGCGCTGGCATCCATTTCCAGTAATTGCACCAGCATATCTTTGCTTTTGCCCTTTCTTGATACCAATAGTATTTTCTGCATCCACTCACCACCTTTCAAATCTAATTTCTCATTATACCACCGAATTAAGAATTTTCAAATATTTTTTTATTTTATAAAAAAAAAATAGGACTTGTTGCTGCTATAATAAATCTACAACAACAATTGACAAGGAACTATACCTTGCCAATTGTTGTTGTAAGGGTTTAAAATATAAGAAAAATTAAATTGGAAAATTATTCTCTCTTATCTCCGTTATACTGCAGAGCATCATAACCTTCTTCTCCACTGCTAATTCTAACTGCATTTTCTACATTATATACGAAGATCTTTCCGTCGCCCACAGAACCGGTTCCCAAAACAGCTTTTGCAGTTTCGATTACCTTTCTTACAGGAACCTTGCTAACGACGATTTCAATACAAACCTTCGGAAGCAGGTTCATTTCAAGCTTAACGCCTCTGTAGTAATCTTTTCTGCCCTTTTGAGCGCCACATCCGTGAACCTGAGTGACAGTCATACCGGTGATACCGATCTTATTCATGGCTTCTTTCAGCTCTTCAAATTTATTTTGATTTGCATAGATTTCAATCTTGGTTAACTTCGTATTATCTTTCGTATAGCTTACGGAATCATCAGTCACTTCATATACTGCTGCTTTTTCCATGCTGATAACAGTACCTGTGCCATTGCCATTCGCAGCCAGAGACGGCATGAAATCCGCATAACTGCTTTCAATCGCATGTTCGTGTACATCCAGACCCATCAATTCCTCTTCTTCCGATACGCGAAGTCCGATGGTATGTTTGATAATCTGGAAAACAATCGTCATTGTAACAGTGATCCATATCGCAACGCAAACTACACCTACAATCTGAATCAGTACCATATGCGTTCCTCCACCGTAGACTAATCCGCCATCGAGGGCAAATACTCCGGTGAGGATTGTTCCTGTAGCTCCACAGAAACCGTGTACGCCAATTGCGCCAACGGGATCGTCGATTTTTACTTTTTTATCGAGCCATTCAATGGAATATACTGTTACGAAGGAAGCAATCAATCCGATAAAGAATGCTCCTGTAGGACTGACTGCGTCACAGCCTGCAGTAATTGCGACCAAGCCTCCCAAGGCTCCGTTCATCGTCATGGATACATCAGGCTTTCTATATTTCAGCCATGTGATGATCATGGTTCCGCATGCTGATGTAGCAGCGGCAAGATTGGTATTTACGAAGATGTTGCTGATAAGGCTCAGGGTATCATCACCCGTTGCGGATACGGTGGAACCACCGTTAAATCCGAACCAGCCGAACCATAAAATTAAAACTCCGAGTGCACCGATTGTAAGATTATGGCCGGGAATCGCCTGAGCTTCTCCCTTACTGTTGTATTTACCAAGGCGGGGTCCAAGAAGATACGCACCGATCAGGGCAGCTACGCCTCCCACCATATGTACGACAGTAGAGCCGGCAAAATCGTGGAAGCCAAGCACAGACAGCCAGCCGCCGCCCCATACCCAATGACCTGAAATAGGATAGATGATTGCACTGATAACAAGGCTGTAAATGCAATATGCAGAAAACTTGGTTCTTTCTGCCATTGCCCCGGATACAATTGTCGCGGCAGTCGCGCAGAATACGGTTTGGAATATGAAAAAAGCCATGGTCGGATAAGAAGAATCATAATTATTCTTTACAAGGAAATCCGGCGTCCCAAGCCAGCCTCCCAAACTAGCACCGAACATCAGTCCAAAGCCGATTACCCAGAATGCCACAGAACCAATACAAAGGTCCATCAGATTTTTCATAATAATGTTTGCAGCGTTTTTTGCTCTTGTAAATCCTGTTTCCACCATGGCAAACCCTGCTTGCATAAAAAATACCAAAGCCGCGGCAATGAGTACCCACATGGTATCTACCGATGAATACATAAGAAAGCCTCCCTTCAAAAATGAAATTAATTAATAAAAATAAAAACAATTAATAAAAATAAAAAAAGGGCACTGCTGGCTTTACGCCACAGCACCCTTGCTATTGTTGTGAATTATAATCCCATCTTCCTGTCCTTGTCAAGCATATTTTTGTGAAAATTTTTTAACAAAAATAAATATGTCAAATTCCCGAACTGGTTGAAAAAGCTCAGAATCATGTTAAATCAACGACTACAGGTTTTACGGACAAACAAAAACCTTGTGAGATATTAACAGAAAATTCTGATAGACAATATTTGTTATCTTGTGCTATACTTGCCCTTAAAAACTAGATGGTTGAATATTTTGAAAATAGCTTGCTTTTTAAATCTATATCCATTATACTTAATTCAAATAGACAAAGGTGTCTTGATTTTTCAAAGCCTTTGTTTTTTTATTGCTCTGACTGTTGTGTAAAGCCTTAAACCGTGAGAGCAAAAAAGTGGCTACGCCACTCCCGCTAGGGAACCCGATGGTTCCCTTCGGCGGCTGCAAGCAGCCTGAGCACCCTCCTTCATCGGCGATGGGTGCCCCCTCTGCACTCCCCTTTTTTGCCTAATAAGAAACCATATTTCTTATTAAGCAAAAAAAGTTGCCTTGTAAGGCAACCTTAAGTTTCACATATTCCTACTCTTATTTTTATTTTTTACAAGAGCAGATGCCATGTCTGTTAGAGCCCGAGCCCGAATTTATTTTTTACTCGGTTAACGGTTCTTTCAGAGATGGCGTTTGCTTTTTCTGCGCCATCCTTTAATATATTAATCAGCTCTTCTGATTCACGTATTTCTTTAAACCGTTGCTGTATGGGCATAATCGCATCAACAGAAACTTCTACAAGATCCTTTTTAAAATCACCGTATCCGCAGCCTTCATATTTCTTTTCAATATCCGGAACCTTCATGCCTGAAAATGCGCTGTAGATATTCAGTAAATTGCTGATTCCCGGTTTATTTTCCGTATCAAAACGAATCGTTCCATCGGAATCTGTTGTCGCTCTCATAATTGATTTTTTAATCTTATTTGCATCGTCCAGAAGAGAAATCCTGCTGTGAATGTTTTCCGCACTTTTGCTCATCTTAGAAGAAGGATCGTCCAATGACATGATTCTTGCACCCTCCTTCAGGAACCGTCCTTCTGGTACGACAAAGGTTTTTCCATACTTATTATTAATCCGTTCCGCAAGATCTCTTGTAATTTCAATGTGCTGCTTCTGATCGTTCCCTACAGGCACCACGTCCGTATCATAGAGCAAAATATCCGCCGCCATAAGGATCGGGTAGGTAAAAAGTCCCGTAGGAGCTGACTCGCTGTCCCTGCTTTTTTGTTTGAACTGAGTCATTCTGGATAACTCCCCGGTATAGGAGTTACACATAAGAATCCAGGACAATTCCGTGTGACCCGGCACCATGGACTGTACAAAAATGATGGATTTCTTTGGGTCAAGACCCACCGCCAGATATAAAGCGGCAACATCAAGAATGTTTTTTCTAAGTACCTTAGGGTCCTGCGGCAATGTGATGGAATGAAGATCCACAATACAGTAAATACAGTTATTTTCATCCTGCAGTTCAACAAATTGCTTCAAAGCTCCCAGATAATTCCCGATGTGAATATTGCCGGTAGGCTGTACTCCTGAAAAAACACGTTTCATTTTTGTTCTCCTCACTGTAAGTTTATCTATTTTATGCTTGATTTTAATTTAGGTATCATATCAGAAATATTCCCATAAGAAAACATGAAACCTTGCACCATCTTTAAGCACAGCATTGAAAGATGGCGGTTTCCGGGGAAGTCTCACAATATGATACCTTCATATGAATCAACTCATTAAGCCCTGATTGCCGCCTTGAATTTATCCCTGATTTTTTTCTCCAATCTGGAGATTGTCATCTGAGAAACACTCATTTGCTCTGCAATGTCCTGCTGCGTCTCGTTCTTGAAAAATCTCCGCTTAAAGATATCTTGTTCTTTTTCAGATAAATCATTCATAACCGTTTTAATCAGCTCCGCATTTTCAAAGCTATTATAACCATTTTCTTCTCTGCCTGTATATTTCTCAAGAACAGCGCCTTCGCCTTCTTCGCCGCCTTCATCAAAGGTCTGGTTGAGGGAATATGTACTGTAGGCCTGTCCCCCTTCCATCGCTTCCAGTATATCATCCTCGGAATATCCAAGATATTCTGCAAGTTCCTTTACTGTAGGAACACGATTTAGCTTTCCGTAAAGAACTTCCTTAGCTGGCGATATCTGAGACGAGATTTCTTTCAACCTTCTTGGAACCTTGATCGCCCATCCCTTATCCCTAAAATGCCTTTTGATTTCACCAATAATAGTTGGAGTGGCAAAACTTGTAAATTCGAATCCTTTTTCAGCATCGAATCTTTCTACAGCAAAAACTAGGGCCATGGAGCCAACTTGGTATAAGTCCTCATATTCCACGCCCTTATTTAAATATTTTTTAATTAAAATATCGACGATATAAAGGTATCTTTCTACGATCTCGTTACGAAGCTCTATACTCCTTGTCTCACGATACCGGTCAAAAAGCTCCTTGTTGCTGATTTCTTCTGAGGTCATATCCTCTCTCCACTATAAACGGTTTAAATACTTCACCATTTTTATGCTGGTACCCAAACCTAACTCGGATAATATATCGACTTCATCCATAAGTGCTTTGATAATAAAGACACCAAGACCGCCCTCCTTTGGATTTTCCAACGCAGGGACTTGATATTTCGTTATATCATAGCCACCGGCACGGTCGACAACAGAGATAATCAATCTGCCGTCACCCAGCTCACAGGCCACCTCGTAAAATCTCTCGCAGTCTGGCTGACAGTGGCACACTACGTTCGTACAGGCCTCGGAAACTGCAACTTTAATATCCTCTACCGCCTCAATATCGAAACCGGCACAATTGGCCAAAGAAGATATTGCCAATCGGACAGTTCCGACATATTCAGGCTTCCCAGGCACTGAAAATTTCAATATATCCGTCATTTTCCTCTCCTCTTTCTAGTGGTTGTTAATCCGAACAAAGTATTCTGTCAAGACTTGTAATGTTGAGCAGCTTTTTAATATTGTCCTTTGGATTAATCAACGTGATCCGGTTCTTATTCTCCTGCATTCTGCCGAAGGCACCAATAATCACGCCTAGACCAGTGCTGTCTATGTACGTCAACTCATCTAAGCGCAAAAGGATATCCGCTTTAATTTCATGATAAGCACCGTCAAGAACTTCTCTTAGCTGAGGAGCGGTAGAGATATCTACCTCTCCTTTCGCTGTCAATTCCCATTTTTCCAAATCCCTATTATAACTGCTCTGCATCTGTAGTGACATTCCTACTTCCTCCTCAATGTATACCCTAAGTTAGAGGCTTTAAACTTTATTCTGTTTTCAATGAAATCTGAGCTGATTCCTCTTTCTCATTCTCTTTTGAATCTACTTCGTCTGTTATATTTTCTTCATCCTCTATATCTTCTATATCTTCATCTCTGATAACTTTTGCCATGGTGATGATATTCGAGTCTTCATCTACTCTCATTATTTTAACGCCCTGAGTCGCCCTTCCAAGTCTTGATACCTCGTTGGCTTTGATTCTGATAATGATTCCGTTGGAATTAATCAGCAGAATTTCATCATTATCATTTACTACCATGGCGCCGATCAGTTCTCCTGTCTTCTTAAACTTTGCCTTATCATAAGTTAGAAGTCCCTTTCCTCCTCTGGACTGTACCTTGTAATCCTGCACAGAAGTTCTCTTTCCGTATCCATTCTGTGTTACAACCAGAAGTTCTTCATTTTCTTCCGCAAGTTCCATTGCTACGACTTCATCGTCTTTTTCCAGCTTGATGGCTCTTACGCCACCGGCGATTCTGCCCATCGGCCTTACATCGTCCTCAGAGAAGCAGATACATTTGCCAAACTTTGTAACGATAATTACATTGCTTGTTCCTGTCGTTTGCTTGATTCCGATGAGTTCATCCGTATCTTTCAAATTAATAGCAATTAAACCGGCCTTGCGGTTTGTGTCGAACTGGGATAGCGGAGTCTTTTTGATGGTTCCGTGTTTTGTTACAGCAATCAGATATTTTTCTTCTCCAAAATCCTGGATCGGAATCACTGCTGTAATTCTTTCTCTCTGCATCAAATTCAGGAAGTTTACAGCAGGTGTTCCCTTTGCTGTCCTTTGTGCCTCCGGAATTTCATATGCCTTTATTTTATGCGCTTTCCCCGTATTTGTAAAGAACATTAAATAATCATGCGTTGATGTCATAATCAGATTCCTTACAAAATCGTTTTCGCGAGTTGTTAAGCCGGTAATTCCTTTGCCGCCTCTTTTTTGCGTCTTGTATGTGTCTGTCGGAATCCTCTTAATATAACCAAGATATGTCAGAGTAACCGCGACTTTTCCTTCCTGAATTAGGTCTTCTTCTTCGATGTCTTGCGCATCAGATTGAATATCGGTTCTTCTTTTGTCTCCAAACTTCTTTTTGATTTCCAAAAGCTCTTCTTTAATGATTCCCATCAGAATACTTTCATCCGACAAAACCTTTTTGAACCAAGCGATCTGTTCCATTAATTCATTATATTCATTTTCGATTTTTTCGCGCTCTAATCCCTGCAATCTTGCAAGTCTCATGTCCAAAATTGCTTGAGCCTGAATTTCACTGAGACCAAAACGTTCCATTAAGCGCGGCTTTGCATCGTTATAGCTTTCTCTGATCGTTTTGATTACTTCGTCAATATGATCAAGGGCAATCCGCAAACCTTCCAGGATATGAGCTCTTTCTTCGGCTTTTCTTAAATCATAGATCGTTCTTCTTGTTACGACATCCTTCTGATGCTTCAAATATTCTTCAAGCATCTCCTTGAGCGTCAACAGTTTCGGCTGACCGTCCGTCAATGCGATCATGATAATACTATAGGTATCCTGTAGCTGCGTATGCTTATATAAACGGTTCAGCGTAATCTGAGGATTCGCATCCTTTTTCAGCTCGATCACGATACGCATTCCGTTTCTGTCAGATTCATCACGTATGTCTGCGATATGCTCCAGTCTTTTTTCACGAACCAGCTCGGCTATTTTTTCTATTACCCTGGATTTGTTTACCTGGTAAGGAATCTCTGTAAATACAATCTGCTGCTTCCCTTTATTGGTTTCTTCAATTTCCGCTTTTGATCTTACCGTTACTTTTCCTTGTCCGGTGCGATAAGCAGCCTTCGCAGCATTTCGGCCCATGATAATTGCACCTGTTGGAAAATCCGGTGCCTTCACAATCTTAATCAAATCTTCGATATCCGCATCTGGAACATCGATCAGTTGTACGGTAGCATCAATGACATCGCTTAAATTATGCGGCGGTATCGACGTGGCCATACCGACGGCAATCCCGTTGGAACCATTTACCAGAAGGTTCGGAAAACGAGATGGAAGAACAACCGGTTCCTTTTCTTCCTCATCGAAATTCGGCATAAAGTCAACGGTTTCTTTTTCTATATCACGAAGCATTTGGAGCGCAAAAGGCGTCATCCTTGCTTCGGTATAACGCATCGCCGCTGCACCATCTCCATCTACTGATCCAAAGTTTCCATGACCGTCCACCATAGGATATCTGATAGAGAAATCCTGTGCCATTCTTACCATTGCGTCATAAATGGATGAGTCACCGTGCGGGTGATATTTACCCATTACTTCACCGACAATACGCGCGGATTTTTTATGAGGCTTGTCCGGGGTGACTCCCAGCTCACTCATTCCGTAAAGAATTCTTCTGTGTACAGGTTTGAGTCCGTCTCTCACATCGGGAAGGGCTCTTCCAACAATTACACTCATGGCATAATCGATATAGGAATCTTGCATTTCATCGTGGATTTCGTGCTGTATCAGCTTGACATCATCTAAAAAACTTGTCGTCATATTCATCCACCTCCTATATATCTAAATTCGCATATTTTGCGTTTTCTTCAATGAATTTTTTTCTTGGTGGTACCTTATCTCCCATCAATGTTGTAAATATTTCATCGGCTGCTGTTACATCATCAATTGTGATCTGAACCAAAGTTCTGTTGTTATAATCCATTGTGGTTTCCCATAACTGATGAAAGTCCATTTCTCCAAGACCTTTGTATCTCTGAATGGACGCTTTTCCCGGCTTATCAGAGAGTTCCGCCATAAGCTTTTCCTGTTCTCTTTCAGAATAGGTATAATGAACCTCTTTTCCTTTTTTTGTCTGGAAGAGAGGAGGCTGAGCCGCATACACATAGCCGCCTTGAATGAGTGGCGTCATGTACCGATAGAAGAAAGTCAGCAGCAGTGTTCTGATATGGGCACCGTCTACGTCCGCATCGGTCATGATAATAATTTTATGATACCGGAGTTTTTCTTCGTTAAAATCCGCCCCGATATTACAGCCGAAGGCTGTGATCATATTTTTTATTTCCTCAGAGTTTAAAATTTTATCCAATCTCGCTTTTTCGACGTTGAGAATCTTACCGCGGAGAGGTAAAATTGCCTGTCTTTTTCTGTCACGACCCTGCTTTGCGGAACCGCCGGCGGAATCTCCCTCTACAAGAAAGATTTCAGAAAGAGCCGGATCTTTTTCCGAGCAATCAGCCAGTTTTCCGGGCAAAGTCAAACCATCCAGAACGCCCTTTCTTCTCGTGAGTTCTCTCGCTTTTCTTGCAGCTTCTCTCGCTCTGGCCGCTCTGAGGCATTTATCCAGAATAATTCTGGCCTGGCTTGGATTTTCCTCCAGGAAACCCGTCAGGTTTTCATTGGTGGTCGTTTCTACAAAACCTCTGATTTCACTGTTTCCAAGCTTTGTTTTTGTCTGACCTTCAAATTGAGGATTTGTTAATTTAACAGATATAATCGCTGTCAGTCCTTCTCTAACATCTTCACCCGACAACGCTTCCTCATTATCCTTAATAAATTTATTCTTTCTGGCATATTCGTTAAATACTCTGGTCAGGGCGGATTTAAAACCGATCATGTGGGTTCCGCCTTCGCTGGTATTGATGTTATTCGCGTAGGAAAGAATGAGTTCATTGTATCTGTCCGTATACTGCATGGCGATTTCCACCTCATGCTCGTCATCTTTTTTTAGTTCAAAATATATGACGTCAGGGTGGATCACTTCTTTATTCTTATTTTGATGCTTTACAAATTCCTTAATACCGCCCTCGTAGTGGAAAACTTCCGTTTTTTTCTGCCCTTCCCGTTCATCTTTGAGAGTGATTTTAATTCCCTTGTTCAAAAAAGCCATTTCTCTCAGACGATGCTCCAGTGTGCCGTAATTATATTCCAGCTCCTCAAAGATTTCTCCATCCGGTTTGAACATAGTCTTTGAACCGGTTTTTCTGGATTCTCCATCCTCCTGCAGCGGCGTCATCGTTTTGCCTCTGGAGTAAGTCTGCTTATAGATTTTCCCGTTTCTCTTAATTTCCACTTCCATGACTTCCGAAAGCGCATTCACTACCGATGCTCCCACACCATGAAGTCCTCCGGAAACCTTATATCCGCCACCGCCGAATTTACCGCCTGCATGAAGTACCGTATGAATAACCTCTACCGCAGGAAGCTTCAGTTTCGGATGCATATCCACCGGCATTCCACGGCCGTCGTCTTCTACTACAATGGAATTATCATTTTGTATGGTAATGTTAATATTTTTGCAATATCCTGCGAGAGCTTCATCAACACTGTTATCAACAACTTCGTATACTAAATGGTGTAAACCTCTCGGGCCCGTGCTTCCGATATACATACCCGGTCTTTTTCTGACAGGTTCTAATCCTTCCAAAACCTGGATTTGCTCCGCATTATACTGCTGCTGCTTTACATCTGCACTCATTCTTTTTCATCACCTCTAACTTTTCGTTTTATATACAGTTATAAAACTGCCAAATAAGACAAATAAAGTAAATTTTCAACTCTTTTTCACCTTATTCAACAGTTTTTACTCGATTATTTCTTAATCAAATTTCATAGAAAACCACTATATAGTGTATAACAAAATCTTTGATTTTACAAGTTTTTTTATATCATTCGGCTTTTTATATAAAAAACACCGTTTCAAGGGATATAAAACAGTGTTTTCGATTTATTAACAGCTATACAACTTATGATATATATCAATAAATTTTATATATTTTACCAGCTGCTTAATCTCGTCACTTTGCCGCTTTCAACGATAAATTTTTCTCCTTGCGGCAGCTTATTTTTTACTTCTTCAGAAAGCTCCGCAGTTGTAAGAAAAAGCTGAACATCATCAAGAGAATGAATTAAATAATTCTGTCTGTCTGCATCCAATTCTGAGAGTACATCGTCAAGAAGAAGAATCGGTGAGACTCCTGCTTCTTCTTTGATTAGCTTGATTTCCGCCAATTTTAATGACAACGCCGCAGTTCTCTGCTGACCTTGAGATCCGAAATGCCTGATATCGATTCCTTCAACACAAAGTTTTAAATCATCTTTATGAGGCCCAACTGACGTGCTCCTTCGGATAAAATCGTTTTTTAAATTTTTCTTCAGAAGTTGAAGCTGAAAATTACGCTGCTCCTCGTAGTCATCCTTAACTTCTCCATTTGCCTCATAGGAAATCTCAAGGACTTCTTTGCCGTTGGTGATGCTTTCACTGATTTTCCCGCTGATCCGATTCATTTTATCAATAAATCTTTTTCGTTCCTGAATGATTTTTGAACCATACTCTGCAAGACCTTCATCCCAGACGGATATAACGTCCTCTCTTATCTCGGGCTGTTTCAGCAAACTATTTCTCTGCTGCAATATTTTTTTATATCGTCCAAGATTCCTGTAATAGATTGGCTTTAGCTGACAAAGCTCCCGATCGATAAATTTTCTTCTCTTTTCCGGCTCATCTTTTACAATCTTCAGATCCTCAGGTGAAAAAACGACCATATACACATTTTCCAGCAGTTCGATATTTTTTGCCGTTTTTAAACCATTAATCTTGGTTGTTTTACCATCATCACTGATAACAATCTCTATTTCAAGCTCTCTGCCGTCTTTCACGGAAGTACTTTTTATTTTGCAAAAATCTTTTTGAAAGCCTATCAAATCATGATCTTTGTTTGTCCGAAATGACTTTCCCATAGACATGATATACAAACTTTCCAGGAGATTTGTTTTTCCCTGGGCGTTTTTTCCCGTAATGATGTTGACTTTGCTGTGAAATTCAACCGTTTCTTCTTCGTAGTTACGAAAGTTTTTAAGTTCGATACACTTTAAATACATCTGCCTTTTTCCTTAGTTTGTGGAAATTCGAACAGGCAGCACAAGATATTCGTACGCGTTTCCTTCTACAGGCTTGATGAGACAAGGGCTTACACTCGTATTGAATTCCATGACGATGCTTTCATCACCAATCACCTTCAGTACATCAAGCAGATATTTTGAATTGAAACCGATATCCAGGTCCACACCATCTTTTTCCACAAAAACTTCTTCTTTCACATTTCCTTCTTCTGAACGTGAGGTAATGATCACTTTATCTCTGAATATCGATAATTTGATCAGATTATTTTTCCCTTCCTTTGCAAGAAGTGATGCTCTTTCAATGCTGCTTAATAGTTCTGCTCTATCCGCGGTTACTCTGCACTGATTTTCCTTGGGAAGAATATCTCCATATTTGATAAAGTCCCCTTCGAGCAAACGGAGTACAATTTTAGTACCATCCAATAAAAATACAGCTTTTTTCTCATCTAATATAAAGAATATTTCATTATTTTCTTCGTTTTCAGATATAATTTTACTGATTTCATTTAAAATTCTCGCTGATATTATAATTTTTTTCTTTTCTTCGTTCTTCATTGCTTCTCTTGCGATAGCCATTCTAAAACCGTCTAGTGCGATCATATTTAAAGAGTCTTCTTCCATTTCAATTAAGACGCCAATGATAATTCCCTTTGATTCGTCGATACTGGCTGCAAAAGAAGTTTTTTTGATCATTTCTTTCAATATATCTTTATCAAGCGATAGCTTTTGCTCTTCTTTTATTTCTCCTATATTAGGAAATTCGTCGGCTGGTTGACCCACAATGGTAAATTCTGAAGAAAGACATTGAATGACGATCGTGCTATTTTCCAGTTCCTCGATTTGTACTTCCTCATTTGGAAGCTTTCTAATAATGTCGCTGAAAAGTTTGGCGGAAACTACGACCGAGCCAGGCTGCTGTGCAGAAATGTCTATCTTTTTTTCTATGCTTAAATCAAGATCGGAAGCGGATAAAGTCAATGTGTTATCTTGATTCACTTTCAAAAGTATCCCTTTGAGAATCGGAATCGTTGTTCTTGAGGTGACCGCTTTTGATACAGTATTCAATGCTTTTGATAAATTTTGTTGGCTACAGGAAAACTTCATGGGGATTCCTCCTTTTTTTTATATCTTTTTTAGTAATAACAGTAATAGGGCCTGTGGATTTGTGGATAACTTCTGTGGATAAGTAAATTTCAATTATTTTTCAAATATTACTCCTGTTGATAAACTGGAAAAGTTTTTTACCCTTTTGTTGACAGAAAGTTTATGTCAACAAGGTAACAGGAGGCTTTAAGAAATTTAATCTTCCTTGATTGCTTGTTCGATTTCTTTAACAACCTCTCTCAGAGATTCATTGATTTTCAATTCTCCTGAAATCTTATCACAGGCGTGTAAAACTGTTGTATGATCTCTGTTTCCGAAAGCTTCCCCTATTTTCGGAAGGGAAAGATCCGTCATATTTCTGCATATATACATTGCGATTTGTCTTGGAAATGCAAGGTTTCTGGAACGCTTGGACGATTCCAGGTCTACCTGCTTGATATTGAAATGCTTACAAATGTATTTTTTTACAAGAGCTGGGGTAACAGGCCGGTCTCTTGAAGAAAATACATCCTTCAGGACCTCCTTTGCAAGATCACGGTTTATTTTTTGACCCGTAAGATTTGCATAGGCGATAACCCTGATGAAAGCTCCTTCCAGTTCCCTGATATTGGATTGAATTTTTTCAGCAATGACACCAATGACTTCGAGAAGGCTATCCGTGGAATCCAATCCTTCCAGTTCTGATTTATTTCTTAGAATTGCAACTCTTGTTTCGTAATCAGGCGCTTGAATATCGGCAATCAGTCCCCATTCAAATCTGGAACGCAGACGTTCTTCCAGCGTTGTGATTTCCTTTGGAGGACGGTCGCTGGAAATAATAATTTGTTTGTTAGCTTCATATAAGGTATTGAAGGTGTGGAAAATTTCTTCCTGAGTTCTTTCTTTTTTCTCAATAAATTGAATATCGTCGATCAGAAGTACGTCGATGCTTCGATATTTGTTTCTGAACTCAACATTTTTATCTTCCCTGATCGCTTTAATCAACTCATTTGTGAACATTTCTGATGAGACATAAAGAACTTTTGTCTTCGGATTCTGCTGTAGAATGTAATGACCGATGGCGTGCATCAGATGCGTTTTTCCCAGACCGGCGCCTCCATAGATGAAGAGTGGATTATAGGCCTTGGACGGTGATTCCGCAACGGCCAAAGAAGCAGCGTGGGCAAATCGGTTGTTGTTTCCGATTACGAAGGTATTGAAAATATATTTGGGATTCAGATATAGTTCATCCGTAAAATTCATTTCTTCCTGATTGATCTGGTTGTCCTCAGAATAGATAAAAATAACCTTCAGCTTTTTGCCGAACGCTTCTTTTACAGCATTTTCGATTACTGAAATGTATCTTCCTTCGAGGATGGATTTTGCCATATCGTTGTAGAGTGATAAATACAATTTGTTTTCCTTGTTATCGACTCGGACAGGAGTAAGAGGGTATACCCAAGTATCAAAGCTGACTGCGGTTAGCTCGGGTCTAAGAAGTTCTAACGTTTTTTCCCAGTTTTCAATCAGATTGTTCATTATGCAAGTTCCTTTTTTGAATAGTGCTCCATAACATTAAGGTGCTACAGAATACTAGTATTTTAATGAATGATATTATGATAAAATTCATGAATCTATCATAACAAAAAAAGTTATCCACAGACAAGACCTAAAATAGAAAACGCAGAAAATATATTTTTCCAGAAGTTATCCACTATCTGTGGGTAACTTTGTGCAAAGTTTTCACAGGGACAACAAGATATAGTTTTATGGTCTTTTTTACTGTTTAACAGGAGGATTATTCCTGGAAGAAAGAACCGATAAAGTCATTGACAGTAAAGTTCAATAAATGTATAATTACAACGCAGTTATGCGCATATTGAAATTAAGATAGCGCAAGGATTCGCTATTAGAGGAGGTGAAATGAATTATGAAACAGACTTTACAACCTAAGGTTAGACAGAGAGCGAAAGAACATGGCTTCAGAAAAAGAATGAGTACAAAAAACGGTAGAAATGTTTTAAAGAGAAGAAGAACAAGAGGTAGAAAGAAGTTGACAGCATAGAGACCGCTAACGTGGTCTTTTTGTTTAGATGCTTGATACAGTTTTCTAATCGCAACCTTTTGTATGGGGAAGCAATGTTAAAACCAAACGTTTTGCGAAGAAAAAAAGACTTTTCAGCAATTTACAACAAGGGGAAATCGATTGGCGAAAGGTATGTTGTTTTGTTTTACAAAAAAAACGGTCTTGCTTATAATAGGACAGCCTTTCTTGCCAGCAAAAAAGTTGGGAACAGCATCAGACGCAACAGAGCAAGGCGGTTGATGAAAGAGAGCTACAGAGAATTTGAAGCAGATTTGGAGAAGGGCTTTGATTTTATTTGGATAGCCCGTAACACGATCATTAATTTGAAATGTGCGGATGTGAAAAAATCAATGGAAGCCGCAATGAGAAAATCCGGCACCCTCAATCGAGGAAGGAACAGCAAGGTGATGCGTTTTGAAAAGGATCAT
This sequence comes from Anaerovoracaceae bacterium, assembly GCA_963676445.1. Classification (GTDB taxonomy): domain Bacteria; phylum Bacillota; class Clostridia; order Peptostreptococcales; family Anaerovoracaceae; genus Anoxybacterium. The sequence continues at coordinate 2,692,839 of OY781100.1, read as the reverse complement.
CATATTACTCATTAGAGGGTATCAGAAGTTGATATCACCGATGTTTCCGGCAACCTGCCGGTTTTACCCTACATGTTCGCAGTATTTTTTGCAGGCAGTTGAAAAATACGGCGCGATTAAGGGTAGTTTTCTTGGTATAAAACGAATTTTGAAATGTCACCCATTTCATCCGGGAGGATATGACCCGTTGAAATGAGTAACAGGAGGATATTGAATGAACACAGTCATAGGATGGATTGCACAGCCGCTTGGTATGCTGCTAAGTTATCTATATGGATTTATTGATAACTATGCGATAACCTTGATCGTATTTACTTTTATTGTAAAGGTTTGCTTATTCCCGCTGTATGCGGATCAGATCAAACATTCGGCAAGAATGGCGGATGTTCAGCCAAAGATGCAGGCATTGCAGAAAAAGTATGCCAATGATAAGGAAATGCTCAACATCAAAATGATGGAGCTCTATAAGGAAGAAAAATTCAATCCGATGAGAGGCTGTCTGCCAATGCTGATTCAGATGCCAATTATATTTGGTCTTTTTGCGCTTCTTAGAAACCCGACCGCTTATATCGATACCAATGCGATGTTGATGGCGGTTCATGAAGCATTCATCTGGATTCCTGATTTGAGTCAGCCGGACCCATGGGTTTTACCGATTCTCGCTGGAATTACAACGTTTATTTCTTTTTCCCAGACACAGCAGCAAACTGCAATGGGCGAAAATTCAATGGCATCAACCATGAAAATGATGCGTTATTTTTTCCCTATTATGATTGTATGGATGGGGAGATCTTTCCCTGCAGGTCTGACGATCTACTGGTTTTTCGGAACCTTTATACAAATTTTCCAGACCATCGGCCTTAATAAATGGAAAAAGAAGTTAACAGCAAAAGAGAATAAATGATTTTGGAGGATATACATTATGGATTTTTCAGAAAAATGGGGAAAGGATGTTGAAGAAGCAACCAGATTAGCCCTGATTGATTTAAAGCTTACAGAAGACCAGGTAAATGTCATCGTTTTGGAGGAACCTACGAAGGGGTTTCTGGGACTTGGAGCAAAGCTGGCCAAGGTAAGAGTTGAGAAAAAGCCTGAAATATTGAAAGCTGAAGAGAAAAAAGAAGAAAAGATTCAAAAGTATGAACCTTCCTATAAACCGGAAAAATCTCAAAAACGCGATAGTGATAGAAAGCCGGAGAGGCGTGAAAAGAAGCCAGAGCGCCAAAGAACATCCAGTGAAACTTCTGTAGAGGGAGGTTTCTCCGTCAGAGAAAGACCCACAGATATGGTAGAACTGAAGGATCACATCTCGGAATCTTTCTTAAGAGAGATTACAGAAAAGATGGGGCTGAATCTGAAAATTAAAGTTCAGGGAAATGACAGCTGCATCTATATCGAAATGGATGGAAGGGATTCCGGAACGATTATCGGAAAAAGAGGACAGACCCTTGATGCGATTCAGTATTTGACAAGCTTGGTTGTAAACAAGGACAAGGATAAATACTTGAGAGTCGTTGTGGATGCAGAAAATTACAGAGAAAAGCGTGAAAGAACATTGGAGCAGCTTGCAAACAGACTTTCAGACAAAGTAGTGAAGTCAAGAAAGAGCGTGAGACTTGAGCCGATGAATCCTTATGAGAGAAAGGTAATTCATGCAACGCTGCAGTCAAACCCCAGAGTAACGACTAGAAGCGAAGGAGACGAGCCCTATAGAAGGGTTATCATCGAATTGAAATAAGAACGAAAACAGGGGCTGTCTTAATTTATTAAGAGGGCCCTTTTATCTATAAGAGAGAAGGAATTTTTTATGGAAGATACCATTGCCGCCATTGCAACAGCCTATGGCGAGGGCGGAATTGGAATTATACGAATAAGCGGAGATAAATCAAAGGAGATACTCGATAAAATATTTGTTGCAAGACAGAAGGAATACAGTGAGTCTATCGTTAATAAACGATTGTATTACGGACATATTGTAGAACCTGAGAATAAACAGGTAATTGACGAGGTTTTTGCTGTATTTATGAAGGCTCCTGCGACTTATACAACGGAGGATATCGTTGAAATTTTTTGCCATGGAAGTATTATAGCATTGAGAAAAACACTGTCTCTCGTTTTAAAGAATGGCGCAAGGCTCGCTGAAAAGGGAGAATTTACAAAACGTGCATTTTTGAATGGTAGGCTTGATCTCTCCCAGGCAGAAGCTGTCATTGATATTGTAAAGTCAAAGACGGATAAAAGCTTTGATGTGGCGTTACAACAGATGGAAGGTGCTCTATCCGGAAAAATTAGATTAATAAGGCAGGTGTTGATGGACCTTTTGGTGGATATCACTGTAAATTTAGATTATCCGGATGAAGATATTGAATTAGTAACGTACCAAAAACTAATTGAAAGCATATCACAAATAGGCGATATGATTGAAAATATAAGATCGACAGCTGGTACGGGAAGAATTATCAGAGAAGGTCTGAACGTAGCGATTATCGGAAAGCCTAATGTAGGTAAATCATCTTTAATGAATGCTCTGCTGAAGGAAGCGCGCGCGATCGTAACCGAAATACCGGGAACGACAAGAGATACCATTGAGGAAGTTGTCAGTTTGAAAGACATACCCGTAAGGCTAACGGATACTGCAGGCATAAGGGAAACGGAAGATCAAATTGAAAAGATTGGAATAGAAAAAAGCAAGGAGTCCTTTAATAGGGCGGACTTGATCATATACATGATTGACGGCAGCGATTTGCTATCGGATGAAGATAATGAGATTATTTCGAAGCTGCAGGACCGGAAGGTTATTGTTTTGATCAATAAAACTGACCTAGGCTTGAAGACAAGAGAAGAAGAAGTCAAAGAAAAACTGCCGGATTCGTATATAATAAAAGCGTCATTAAAAACAGGTCTTGGAATAGAAAAACTGGAAAAAACCGTAGAAGAATTGGTATACGGTGGAAAAGTAAATCAGGAAGAAAGTCTTTTGATTACCAATGTGAGGCATGCAGAATTGCTTGAAAAAGCAGCATCCGCTATCTCGGATGCGCTTCGAATGGCAGAAAACGCTGAAGCGCTTGATTTCATCGAAGTAGATGTGAGAAGATGCTGGGAACTCCTCGGTGAGATTATAGGCGAATCTGTAACGGATGATATTATAGACCAAGTGTTTGAACGGTTTTGCTTAGGGAAATAAAATGTAATTACCTTTAAACTGTTCGAAATTTTTTATTCTCTCTTCTTGACTCACAATTTTTAGGAAGAAAAAAGAACTATGTCATTATCAGCTTTTTTCTTATAAACAGCAATTCTAAAAATATTATTTGTCTTCGAAGGAGAATAGCCAAAATTACTCAAAGGGTTTTCAGGAAATCACATTTTACTTTAGTATAGTAGTTAACTTGAATGCTATTGAAGTGCTCCGATATTTTCTTATAGATTATCTTTCCTATTCTGTGTGAAAGCTCGTCTTCGTAAAGAAAATTAATAAATTTGGGTGTTGACAGTAGTTGTAACAAGAAGAAATGCTTGTTTTAGTTGGGAAGGAATTATGAATTACTTTATTTTAGATGAATATGATGTAATTGTCATCGGAGCAGGGCATGCAGGCTGTGAAGCAGGGCTGGCCTGCGCAAGAATGGGTCAGAAAACCCTGATGCTTTCCATCAATCTGGAAGCCGTTGCGATGATGGCATGCAATCCCTCTGTGGGAGGAACCGGAAAGGGGCATCTCGTAAGGGAGATTGACGCTCTGGGCGGTGAGATGGGAATAAATATAGATAAGTCCTTTATCCAAAGCAAAATGCTGAATACCGCAAAGGGACCTGCGGTTCATTCATTGAGAGCACAGGCGGACAAAGTAAGATATCATGAAGAAATGAAAAAGACGCTGGAAAATCAGGAGAATCTTGATCTGAAACAAGGGGAAGCGGTCGACCTCATGATGGAAGAAAACGAGGTAAAGGGCGTAATCTTAAAGACCGGCGCAGCCTATCGCGCAAAAGCTGTGATTCTGGCAACGGGAACTTTTCTAAGAGGTAAAATTTTTATTGGAGAATGGTCCTTTGAAAGCGGCCCCAACGGTTTGACACCATCAATCGAACTTGCACAAAACCTAAAGAAGCACGGGCTTTCCATGAGAAGGTTTAAAACAGGAACTCCTGCAAGAGCATTGGGAAAAACGCTGAATTACGAAAAGATGATAGAGCAGCCGGGAGATGAAGAGATTGTTCCTTTTTCTTTTATGAATGACAATTTGGAAAAGGATCAAATTTCATGCTGGCTTACTTATACCAATGAAAACACTCATAAGGTAATCAGAGATAATTTTTCGAGGTCTGCATTATTTGGCGGCCAGATAGAAGGAGTTGGACCCAGGTACTGTCCCTCCATTGAAGATAAGGTCAATCGTTTTGCGGACAAGGAGAGACATCAGCTTTTTGTTGAACCGGAAGGCCTTTCAACTGATGAAGTTTATATTCAGGGAATGTCCTCGAGCCTTCCTGAGGATGTACAGATTGCATTTTACAGGACTATTCCGGGACTTGAGAATCTGAAAGTTGTTCGGCCTGCGTATGCAATCGAGTATGACTGCATTGATCCAATGGATCTAAAAATGACACTGGAGCATCGGAAAATCAATCAATTATATTGTGCTGGCCAATTCAATGGAAGCTCAGGATATGAAGAAGCAGCTGCCCAGGGACTCATGGCGGGTATCAATGCAGTGCTGAAAATAAAAGGAGAGAGCCCGTTTATATTGGATCGGTCGGAAGCATATATCGGAGTACTAATAGACGATCTCATTACGAAAGGAACCAATGAACCGTACCGCATTATGACTTCAAGAGCGGAATACCGGCTTGTGCTGCGGCAGGACAACGCAGATTTAAGACTCACGGATAAAGCTTATCAAATCGGAATTGCCAGTGAAAAGCGGTATCGAAGGTATACCGAGACCAAACAAGTGGTGGATAAAGAGCTGAAACGTCTCGAAAATCGTTTCGTTCTTCCTGGGGAGATCAACGATTTTCTTGAAAAGCATGGTAGCACACCGCTTCAGAACAGAATATCACTTGCAGAACTGATGAAAAGACCTGAGATGAATTATGAACTTATGGCGGAGATTGATCCCAACAGACCGAAGCTCTCAAGGCATGCGGTTACGCAGCTTGAAGTACAGATGAAATATCAAGGTTATATCGTCAAGCAGCTGCAGCAGATCGAACGGTTTAAAAAGCTGGAAAAAAGAAAGCTGCCAGACGATTTTAACTATGACCAGATTGAGGGACTTCGTATCGAGGCGAGGCAAAAGCTATCCAGGTTGAAGCCTGTGTCGGTGGGCCAGGCAACAAGAATTTCAGGAGTATCGCCTGCAGATATCAACGTTTTATTAATTCACTTGGAAAAACAAAAGAGAAGAAGGTAGAAAATGCATAAGTTATTGAACACTCTGGAGGATATGGGGATTGCTTATCAAGAGGATATGGCCGGACAATTTCAAAGATACATGGATTTGATTCTGGAATGGAATGAAAAAGTAAACCTGACCACGATTACAGACAAGGATGAATTTATAATGAAACATTATATTGATTCTATTGCAATCTGTAGATTTCCGCAGTTTAAGAACGCAGATTCCGTCCTTGATGTGGGAACGGGAGCAGGCTTTCCAGGTATTCCCCTGGCCATATTAAATCCGGACAAAGAATTTGTATTACTGGATTCCTTAAACAAGAGAATTAAAATAATCAGTGATTTGGCAGGGAAGATCGGGCTTGAAAATGTGCGTTTTCTCCACGGGAGAGCAGAAGAATTTGCTCATAAAAAGGAATACCGAGAATGTTTTGATCTTTGCGTATCGCGAGCGGTTGCAAATCTCGCGGTACTTTCGGAATATTGTCTGCCCTTTGTCAGAGTAGGTGGGTGGTTTGCAGCATATAAAAGTGCGGCGGCGGAAGAAGAAATCACGGAGGGAAGCAAGGCTCTCAAATTGCTTGGCGGTGAGCTGAAAGAAAATTGCAGGCTTGATATAATGGACTTTGACCTTGATCATAGGATACTAATGATCAAGAAAATTAGAAATACAATATCGAAATATCCAAGAAAAGCAGGAACACCTGCGAAAGAACCTCTGAAATGCTGATTTCAGAGGTTTTTTGTTGAAGGAAATAGCTTTCCTTGCGGACAAGCTCACTGTTACTATTAATATAGAAGAGTTATCTTCGGAAAAGGGGGACTACCCTCTTTCGACAAGGTAACAATACGGTTTGCAAAGACAAATTTGCCCCATGCAAACTCTACTGTAAATTTTATAATCTGAACAGATTAAATTTAGGGATAGCATGACTATAGGACGTGGAGTAACGCTAGTACGAGAACGAAGTTAGCGCTCCAATTTAGCTGCTCAGGCGTGTTATATTTTGTCAAAGGAGGGTACTATGTTTTTAAGAAAAATTGACCAGATGGAAATACCATTAGAGTTCATTTGCACCAATCCTGATCAACCGAGAAAAGTATTTGAGGATAAAGAGCTTTTAGAGCTGTGCGATTCCATTCGTGAATTTGGCGTAATACAGCCTATTATAGTGAAACGTGACAGCAAGGGAATGTATGTAGTGATAGCGGGAGAGAGGAGATTAAGAGCGGCGTCTTTGGCAGGATTAAAAAAGATTCCTGCAATTATTCGTGATGCGGATGAAAGAGATGCAGCGCTGTTAGCATTAGTTGAGAATGTCCAAAGAGAAAACCTAAACTACATAGAGGAAGCGTCGGCATATAAGCGTTTAATGGATGAATACGGATTAACTCAGACTGAAATTTCAAAAAGAGTCGGGAAGCAGCAGTCAACCATATCCAACAAAATAAGGATTTTAGCTTTGCCCCCTGACGTAAGGAAACTGCTGGCAGAGAATCAATTGACAGAGCGCCATGCCAGGGCTTTGCTGAAGGTTGACAATGAAAGAATCCGAAAGCTGATACTAAACAGAATCGTGGAGCATGGCCTGAATGTCAAGCAAACGGAAAAGCTGATAGAAGATGTTCTGGCAAAGCATGAGGAAGAAAAAAGAAAGGGAGAAAAACTTCGCTATATCAATTATAGGATTTATTTGAATACGCTTAAAAAGGCATTTACCAGTATCTCGGAGGTAGAAAAAAATGCAAAATACTATCAGGAAGATAAGGGAGATTATCTGGAAGTTAGGATAATTATTCCAAAAAATGAAAATATAAACAAAGAACTGGCTGTGGAATAAAATTACTTAAAAAAAGAATATAAACGCTGAGAAATCAAGGGATTCACGCAATGTTTCACGTGAAACCCTTGCTTTTTTATCTGAAAAATTATCCAGATAGAATGGTCAAACCACTTTTTAATTGAGATTTTACATAAAAGATATGGTGTAAAATATAAGGATAGTATATAATAAAAAAGTAATGGATAAAAGAGGGTATCTAAAAATCCAAATACGTTTAGGAGGGCAATTAATTTGGGAAAAGCCATAGCAATATTCAATCAAAAAGGCGGAGTTGGAAAAACAACAACAAATATAAACTTAGCAGCTTGCCTTGCCTTAAGAGGTAAGAAAATATTAATTCTTGATATCGATCCCCAGGGAAATACAACCAGCGGAATGGGGATCTCGAAAAAGGGGTTGGACAGGACGATGTATGAAGTCTTGATCAACGACAAACTTGACCCGGCTGATGCAATCATCACTACCAGAATCAAGGGACTGGATATTATACCGGCAAGTGTACAGCTGGCAGGAGCTGAAATTGAACTGGTACAGCTTGAAGGCAGAGAAAAGAGACTGAAGAAAGCGCTTGATAAAATTAAAGAAATGTATGATTACATATTTATTGACTGTCCGCCGTCGCTGGGACTTTTGACAATCAATTCGCTTACGGCAGTGGATAGCGTACTGATACCGATCCAATGCGAATTTTATGCATTAGAAGGAGTCAGCCAGCTTATGAGTACAATTGATCTGGTTAAAAAGAATATGAATAAAAATTTGATGATTCAAGGCGTAATCCTTAGCATGTTTGATGGAAGAACCAATCTATCGATTCAGGTTGTTGAAGAAGTTAAAAAATACTTTAAAGAAAAGGTATATTCTACAGTAATTCCGAGAAATGTTAGACTTGCCGAAGCGCCGAGCTATGGCATGCCAATTACGGAATATGATCCGAAATCTAAAGGTGCTGAAGCCTACTTCGAATTTGCAGAAGAATTTCTTGAACTGGAAGGTGAAAACTAATGGCTGGCACAAAAATCAGAGGACTCGGGAAGGGCCTGGAGGCATTATTCAATGACGTAGAAATCAATGCAGATGATTCGGAACGCCTAGATATTTCGGATGGAGACGGAATTCTTTTTCTCGATATCAACGACATCAAGCCGAATTCAAAACAACCGCGTAAGAATTTTTCGGATGAAAAAATCGAAGAGCTGGCAAGATCAATAGAGGCACACGGTATTATTCAGCCAATTATGGTCCGTCAATCCGGCGAGGGTTATGAGATCATAGCAGGGGAGAGAAGATGGCGTGCGGCAAGGAGAGCTTCACTGAAGAAAGTTCCTTGTATCATTAGAGAACTCAGCGAAGAGCAGAATATGCTTGTAGCAATCATTGAAAATATGCAGCGAGAAGACTTGAACCCAATGGAGGAAGCCGAGGCGTTAAATCAAATGATAACAACCTTTGGATTGACGCAGGAAGAGGTTTCAAGGAGCGTTGGAAAGAGCAGGCCCTATATTACAAATGCGTTGCGTCTGTTAAAATTGCCTGAGGCGATACAGGATCTCGTTGTACAAGGTGATCTATCAAGCGGGCATGCCAGGGCGATTATTGCGGTTAGAGATGATCAAAAGCAGCTGAATTTGGCAAATCGCGTTGTAAAAGAGGGACTCTCCGTAAGAGAAATTGAAAGTCTCGCCGGCAGAGAGAACGAAGGACCGGTCAAAAAACAGGCAAAGAGCAGAATCAGAAATAAAACAAGGGAAATTGCAGACTTTGAAGAAGAACTTAAAAACACGCTGGGTACAAAGGTTGCAATCAGTTACGGCACAAGAAAAGGAAAGATAGAAATAGAGTATTACAGCAGAGATGAGCTGGAGAGACTCCTCGAACTGTTGCTAAGTTTGAAATAAATGTTGAAATATCAACGTTATAAGATAGTGTTTCACGTGAAACACTATCTTTTTTTATCTAATAGGAAATATCGTTAGATTTTCCTATTAGATAAAAAGGGAAGTGCAGAGGGGCGGAAGCCTCTTTGCCCATGAAGGAGGGTGCTCAGCGAATGAAATGAGCGCCGAAGGGAACCATGGGGTTCCATAGCGGAGTGGCGTTAGCCACTTTTTTTATCTAATAAGAGATATCGTTCTCATTAGATAAAAAAGAGAGTGCAGAGGGAGTACCCGTAAGTAAAGGCATTTTAAGAGTCCTGCACCATGCTTCTTAAAATCATATCGGACTAAGAAAAGAACTGTCTGTTCCAAAGAGCAGAAACAAGCTCCGCTGCATAGTATAAATGATAAATGAGGGTTAGAGCCTTTAAATGATCAGTGGAGGTACAAGTATGATCTACTTGGATAATGCAGCAACCAGTTTCCCAAAACCAAAAGGAATGATTCATGCTGTAGGTGAATGTATGCGCGAATATTGTGGAAATCCAGGACGTTCCGGTCACTGGATGTCCATGAAAACTGGCGAGAAAATCTATCAGGCGCGGAGTGAAATCGGAAAGATGTTTAACATTCAGGACTGCAGTCGTATTTTATTTACATCCAATACAACAGAGGCTCTTAATTTAGGCATCAAAGGTACTTTGCATTGCGGTGACCATGTGATCACAACATCAATGGAGCACAATTCCGTGCTAAGACCGCTAAAAGCCTTGGAAAGCGCCGGTGTAGAGACATCAATCGTAAAGTGCGGTAAAGACGGGGTGTTAGATATAGCAATGTTAAAAAATGAAATTAAAGAAAATACCAGACTAATTGTATGTACACATGCATCCAATGTAACAGGTACGGTCATGCCAATAAGGGAAATCGGCTATATCGCCAGAAAACATCACATTCTTTTTATGGTTGACGGTGCACAGAGTGCAGGCTGCCTTCCAATTGACGTTGAAGATATGAACATCGCAATGCTTGCAATACCAGGCCATAAAGGTCTTCTAGGTCCTATGGGCACCGGATTGCTGTATGTCAGAGAGGATCTTAGTCTAAAACCCCTAAAGGAAGGGGGAACGGGCTCAAGGTCTAAAGAATTATTGCAGCCGGATGAATTTCCTGAAGGATATGAAGCTGGAACCGTTAACGCACCCGGCATAGCTGGTTTGGGGTACTCGGTAAAATTTATTTCAAATATAGGAATCAAGAATATAAAAGAGTATGAAGAAGAGTTGATTGGTGTTTTGGATGAAGCGCTTAGAAATATGGATGGGATTGCAGTATACGGTCCGTTTGATTCCAGGAAAAAAACTGGAATAGTAACCTTTAATATTGATAGAATAAGCTGTGAAGAGGTTTGTGATAGACTAAGCGCAGACTATGGTATCGCTTGCAGAGGCGGATTTCACTGTGCAGGTCTGGCCCATAAGACAATCGGAACCTACGATATGGGTGCGGTACGTCTCAGCGTCGGACCGTCAAACACAAAAAAAGAAATTCGTAAGGCAATAGAAGCAGTATACCATATGAAAAAACTATGATATAATGAATTATAAATAAATCATCATGCTTAAGGAAGTATAACTGCAAGGAGTCAAATATGAAAATACAGGTGATAAATGGTCCTAACATGAATATGCTTGGGGTACGGGAACCGGAGATCTATGGATCGCTGACTTTGAGTGAAATCAACCGTCAGCTTTCAGAAAAGGCTGTGGAACTTGGCATTGAAGTAGATTTCTTTCAGTCCAATCATGAAGGTGATTTGATCGACAAAATACAGGCGTGCTATGAAAGAAATGACGGCATTGTAATTAATCCAGGTGCATATACCCATTACAGCATCGCAATTCGGGATGCGATTGCAGCTGTTGGATTGCCTACTGTAGAGGTACACCTGAGTGATATCAACAGTCGAGAGGATTTTAGAAAAATATCTGTCATGAAAAACGTCTGCGTTAAACAGATTTGGGGGAAAGGGGTTCATTCCTACACAGAAGCTTTGGAGTTTCTCGTTTTAAAATATAAGAATGCTTAAATAAGTATTGCTGAACTGTACCACAAGATTAGAGCAAGAATTGAAACAGGAGGAGTAGGAATATGGCAATCATTAAAAACCCCACTTTGATGCACGAATTGATTGATAACATGGATTATATGGTCAGGGTGATGGATGAAGACCATAATGTCATATACATGAATAAGAAGATGCGGGAAGATTTTGGACATACCCAGGGGAACATATGTTTCTCTCTTCTAGGCAGAGAAGAAAAGTGCGAGCACTGCGTGACAAAAGAAACTGAACTGACGGGAAAACCTGATATGAAGCATGTTCCAATTAAAGATCGATTTTATAACATGATTTCTTCTCCTGTAACAATCGATAATGATGAGAAATATTCGATTGAGCTGTTCCAGGATTTGACAAATGAAAAAAAAATAGAGGATTCACTGCTAAAGCATTTCGAAAAGTTAAAAGCTGATATCGAGTTTGCAAAGCAAATACAGAACCGTGTATTGCCTGTAGACGGAACGTACTGGGGACAACTGGAAATTAACTCCATATATAGTCCCAGTGAGGACCTTGGCGGAGATCTCTTTGATGTGATAAAAATGAATGAAGAGGAAACTCTTTTATACATAGCAGATGTTTCAGGACATGGAATTACATCCTCACTGGTTACGATTTTCTTAAGACAGGTCGTAAGGGGCTATATTGATGGAGACGAAGTCGATTTGAGAGAGCTTACAGAGTTACTGTTAAAGAGTTATCTGGAGCTGGGAATCGGGAAAGAACAATATCTGACGATCATGTTCTGCCTTTATAATAATTTGAAAAAAGAAATGACGTTTCTGAATGCTGGACACAACTGTCTGCCATTGGTGGTTTCGGCCAGTGGTGAAATCAGAGAAATTGAAATAAGCGGATTGCCGATTTGCGTTTTGCTGGAGAGAGTTGATCATAAAACTGTTACCATACCGGTTGAGATCGGCGATCGGATTATTTTATATACGGACGGCATTACGGAAGCCTTTGACAATAACAGGGTACCTTACAATTCGGAGCGGGTACTAAAAACCGTTTCAGATAACCTTGGATTAGATGGTAAAAAGCTTGCAGAAAAAATAATTGAAGAAGTAAACGCCTATACGCAGGAGCCGGCAGCTGACGATATGGCGGTGCTTGTTACAAAACTAATCTGAAACGCTTGATATTCCAAGGTTTGCAAGTTCATCGGCCCGATTGTTCATTGTGGTGATATAAAGAAAATCTTCCATGGTGAACTCGGGACCGTTCCATTGGACAAACTTGCTGTATATCGGTGCGATATTGGTATTCTTGCTGTTCAGATTTACGTGGCCTTTGACCCTGTAAAAACGGATATCATGCTTATTGATATATGAAAAAAGAGCTTCCCACAGATCCCGGTTTTCCACATCGGTCTTTTTTGAGGTTTTCCAATTGTTTTTGTACCAGTTCTCGTACCACTTTTCCCGGAAACAGTTCATAAGGTAAGAACTGTCGGAAAAAACACGAATAGAAAGACGTTCTTTCGTAAGTGCGTTGAATGCACTTAGCAGAGCAAGCATTTCCATACGATTATTGGTGGTGTTTTTCTCGCCCCCATAAAGTTCTTTTTTATGTTCTCCGTATTCAAGCACAGCCCCCCAGCCGCCGGTATTGGTATCGTTTTGATTGCCTGAACAGGCACCGTCTGTATAGATATTAACAAGTTTCATCCCGGATATTCCTTTCAAGTTTTAATTGACTTACCTGATTTTGCAGGATCGTTTTTTTAATGATAAAATAAAGCTAAATAAATTATGCCTTAAATCGCAGCGCCAGGCAAGAGTAATCTTAATTCTGGGGAATCGATGAGATGGCCAATTTGAGGGAATAAAGGGGCAGGGATATTGTAAAACTATTTTAAAGCTTGCGTAATACGTTTGTAACATAGATAATATATACTGTGTATATAATCGTATATTATATATTCGGCAGCTTATGCCTTGAAATATGAGGCGGAAAGGAGGAGATTCGCGGTGAAAAAACTACTTACTGTACTGGTGGTTGTTTTATCTTTATTTTGCGGCACCTTTATATCCAATGCGGCGTCTGATCCGGCGGTAATATTGGTTAATCCTGCTGCAAACAGCACCGTTTATTCGAATAATCTCCTGATTTCCATAAAGTTGACTCAGCCCAAGAAAATTAAAGTGAGAGTGTTCGAAGAAACGCAAATCGTAAATGGGACCAGGAGCGCAGTTAATATCAATGCAATAACCGTCACAAACGGTAAAATCAACAGTGCTAATTTCACGCCTGTTCTCGTTGGACAGCCAGATGAGTATACCAGTACCGGAAATTTAAGCTTTTTTACAAAGCAGATCAATGGTCTTAAGCCGGGACTTTATCAGATACAAATTGATACAATCGATACTTCCGGAAATCCGGCTTATACGACAAAGAGCTTTGTGGTAATACAGGAAAAAACAGAGGAGACGGATGCAGAGATATTTGAAACTCCACAATCAGGAACAATGCAGTTTCTTCAGAATCTGCTGAAAACCATATTTGGAGATTAAGGACGGCATGGATTATGTCAAAGTCTATGATTGAAAAAATTAAAAATTTCAGCTTGGTAGCATTGTTTTTATCGACAGTGCTACTATTATATTTTTTTTGGGGAAATATATCCTTTGAGAGGATAGGGCTCTCCAATCAACCAGCCACAGAAAATATTCAGAAAATAACGGCAGCCATGATAAAGCCGGACAAGGTGATTGTAAATTTCGGAGATGGAAATTATACAGTTTTGCCTGCCTCAAAAAGTAATTTGTGGAGTAATGAACTAGAATCAGACAGTATGACAAAAGAATTGAGCCGCTTCGGACAGGCTGGAGATATTCTTGTCGAGGAAATTGCTTATGCAAAATATCAGGAGGTTATGAGATATCGTTCGATTAATGCAGCGTTTACCTATAATATTCCGACATCTGATTTTTGTAAGTACTTTCATATTGAAAAACCTTCAAGTTACGATGCAATAGAGACAATTACATCGGTGGGATATTCCATTGCTGTAGATAACAGCATATTCATTTATGACGGCAAAAATCGGAAATATTACCGGCTTGTGGCTGACGGGAGCCAAACTGTCACAATGGACTTTCCATCTATCATCTCAGCGGTAGAATCGCAAGGATATGTGAACTATTATCCGGTCAGTTCTTATACTGGTGAAGATGTTGAAAATAGCACCCTGGTACCGCAGTCTGTTGAGTCAAATCTCTCAAAATTTGAGTTTCGGCAGGATACCTACACTTATCAGACGGATAAGATCATTGATCTTGCAGAAAGTTTTTTTGGGGAGAATTTTGATTTTGTCAGAAAAATTAAAGAAGAAAACGGAACGCTCATATACATGTACGGATACGGGCAGAATGTTTTGATTGTAGATACGGACGGCAGTGTTGAATATAAAGAGGAACAGATAAGCAGCAACCAGCAGGGATTTTTGGAGTCACTGAAAACCGCTGTTCAATACGTCTCGGAACATGGTTCCTGGGAGTCGCTAAACGGCGCCAGGTTGACTCCGTATTTGAAAACTGTTATTTCAGATCCGAATAAAAAGAAGGGGTATCAGTTTATCTTCGGTATGGAAATAAATGGGACCAGGCTGTTCTATGAAGAAGGAGATCCCATTGTCGTCAATGTGACAGATGGTCAGGTAACTTACTATAAACGAAATCTGATTGATTTCGATCAGGAGGAGCTGGATGCAATGGCAGCCTATTCCTCAGAGGATGCTTTTTCTTCTGTAAATCTTATTGCTCAGAATTATCTGTACATATACAATGTTCTTCTGCAATACGGTGATATAAATACTGATTTAAACCCTGATATTATGTTTGAAAGCATTGCTGCAATGGTAACAGATATGCAGACGGGGTATTTGAGACTGGCCAACGAGGAAGCCAGAGAAATTATTCCGGTGTGGATTGTTTCAATTAATGATACCGATATTTACTTTGATTTATATAGCGCAGAACCTGTCAGTTATTCTAAGAGGTAAGGAGCGGAAAACATGGACTGGACAAAAGCAAAATCCATATTGATTGTGGCTCTGATCATCACGAATCTTGTTCTGATTGCTGCTTACCTGATAAAAAATGAACGGGTGGAAGATACCAGTGAAATGCAGGACGCTACAATTAAACTGCTTGCTGAAAAAAATATTTTCCTGAAAACAGTAATTCCAAAGGAACAGCCGAAGATGCCGAAGCTCACCGTTCAATACGATACGATCAATGAGGACGTAATCAATGAGCAGCTTAAATTGCAGTCACCGACTGGTGGTGCAGAGTCCTCTGACGAGGCGCTCATTGACGCAACTTCAGACTTTATCACTAGCTGCGGCTTGATGACTGAAAATGTGACCTTTGAAAGAATTGACCGGTTCGAAGATGAAATTAACGTAACGTATAAAAATTACATAGATGATATTCTTGTTGAAGAAAGTTATATCATCTGTACTATAAAGGATGGGAGAATTACAGAATTTAAAAGGTTTTGGCTTGATCCGGTGGAGGTCAGCAGTACAGAAAAAGAGGTAATTCCTGCAACTGCAGCGCTGATCAAGTTCATGAGTGAATGTACAGAGGACGAGAAAATATATATTGAAGACATCTCATTGGTGTATTGGCTTGATACAAGTGCTTTCGATGCGGAATCACCTTTGACGGATACAGCCTTCCCCGCCTGGAAGATTTCTTATAGCAAAGAAAAGAATAGCTATATCCCGGCATGGGATCAATAATATCGAGTTTTCTTCACATCTTCAAATATAAATCACGTATTCATCACAATTTTGATCAACAATAAGGAGTAACAACAATGACTTTAAGCTTCTGTTCCTTTTCCAGTGGAAGCAGCGGAAACTGCTATTTAATAAAATCTGAAACCACGGCAATCCTGGTTGATGCGGGTATCAGCGGAAAAAAGATCTTAGAAGGTCTTACCGCCACTGGTACACCGAGAGAACAGTTGGCTGCACTGCTGATCACACATGAGCATGTCGATCACACAAAAAGCATCAGGACATTAATGAACAAGGAAAAAGCCATGAAGGCGTACGCGAATGAAAGGACATGGAGCCAGATCACCTGTCCTGTCAGAGACGAACAAAGGGCATATTTTCAAACCGGTGAGAGCTTCTTGATCGGGGACATACAGGTAAAAGCTTTTCCAGTGTCTCACGATGCGGCAGATCCTGTTGGCTTCACTTTCTCATCTGGAGAAAAACAGATTGGTATCGTAACAGATACAGGCTGCATGAGTGATGAAATCATCATGTCGGTAAAAGAAGCTGATATCCTGATTCTGGAGGCAAACTACGACGTAGATATGCTGAAGCTCGGCAGATATCCATGGTTTTTAAAGCAAAGGGTATTGGGAGAGGAGGGACACCTGTCCAATGCGGCTGCAGGGGAGACCATATTGAGATTGTTGTCCGAGAGCAATAAAGATCGACATGTTCTGCTTGCACATTTAAGCAGAGAAAATAATTTCCCGGAGATGGCTTACCAGACGGTAAAGAACATACTGGAGGAAGCGGATTATTACATAGGAAAGCAATTGAAACTCAATACAATTATAAGGGATGAGATCAGCTTGATCTATGAGATTTAACAAAATGGGGGCGAATATAAAATGGAGAACGATGAATATAGAGAGGAACGATCTGAAGAAATCGTTAGAACTGAAGAAGTTAATAGAGCGGAAGGACATACAGAAAGTAACGATAGTGGAATCCCGCAAGGTGTTTATAGCCAGCCGGTTTCCGATAACGTGAATGGACAGGGAAAGCCGACAGAAAAGAAGAGAAACAGAGGAAAAAAAGTCATTGCTGTAATTCTGGTGGTCTTGCTTTCCGCTGGAGCCGGGTTTGGAGGCGGTCTTGCCGCCTTATATTACGGACAAAGCATCTTGGGTACCTCGCCAGCCAATGAGATTACCATCAAACCGGATGATAAAATCAATACGGCAGAAGCTATCGCCGCTAAGGTAATTCCATCCGTTGTGGGGATCAGTACCAGTACCGAAGTCACATATCAGAGCTTTTTCGGACAGCAGAAGGGTGTGCAAAACGGTGTAGGTACGGGAATTATTGTCGATGAAAAAGGCTATATCCTTACAAACTCCCATGTAGTAAGCGACGGTAATGCTGAAAAGATTGTTGTTCAACTGACCGACGGCAGAGAAGTGGACGGCAAGGTACTTTGGAATGACAAGAGCATCGACCTTGCGATTGTAAAAGTAGAAGCAACGAATTTGACTGCTGCTGAGCTGGGGAATTCAGACGATGTGAGAATCGGCTCGTATGCGGCTGCCATCGGAAATCCTTTAGGGCTTGCTTTTGATCGAAGTGTGACCCAGGGTGTCATCAGTGGTTTAAACAGGACAATAACGGTTTCCGACGGTCAGTCACAGGTCACAATGGATGGACTGATCCAAACAGACGCATCCATTAATTCAGGAAACAGCGGAGGACCGCTGCTTAACAGCGCAGGACAGGTTATCGGCATTAATTCCGCCAAAGCCCAGAGCGGTGAAGGTTTGGGTTTTGCAATACCCATTAATACGGCAAAGCCGATCGTAGATGAGATTAAGGCAAAGGGCGAATTCAAACGGTCGTATATCGGGATAAAGGGCGGCAATGTATCAGAATATCTGGATGCTTATCCTGAAGCAAAACTGGGAACCAAAACAGGTGTTTATATTGTACAGATCTATACCGATTCTCCCGCTGCGGAAGCAGGCATAAAGGAAGGCGATATCATCGTAGGAGTGGATGACAAGAAGATCGAAACGATGACGCAGCTGATCAGTACGTTGTTCCAATACAGACCGGGAGACTCAGTGAAGCTGTCGGTAATGCGAGACAGCAGAGAGATGAGCTTTAACGTGAAGCTTACTTCAATGGATGAGGATACGGGAAGACCGGAATTACCTCAAACGCCACAGTAAAAAATAATTTAAAACGCCGGGAAGGGGTTTTCGCCGAAAGGGAAATTCACTCCCGGCGATGTTATGTTGTGAAAGGAAATCACCTATGAATATTACAATCCTGTGCATAGGAAAATTGAAAGAACGATATTGGACCGAAGCTGTGACGGAATATAGTAAGCGTCTCAGTAAATATTGTACATTAACGATGAACGAACTGAAAGAAGAAAGAGCACCGGATCATCCCTCTGAAGCTGAAGAATCAGCCGTTAAGGAAGCAGAAGGTAAAAATATTCTAAAACAAATTAAAAAGGATTCTTACGTGATTGCCTTGGAAATAAAGGGCAAGGAATTGGATTCCGAAGCTCTATCGGACAAGATCAGAACACTGGGCATTGAAGGCAAGAGTGATTTGACCTTTGTGATCGGCGGATCTCTGGGTTTGTCAGAAGAAGTGATCTCCCGGTCTGATTTTCGGCTTTCATTTTCAAAGATGACATTTCCGCATCAGATGATGAGAGTTATTCTGCTAGAGCAGATTTACAGGAGCTATAAAATTACGAAAAATGAGCCGTATCATAAGTAGTTGCCAGCCCATAAATTGACAGATATAATGTCCATAAAAGGAAAGAGAAAAGCATTACCTTAATTAGCGGCAGAAGAGGTGAAAATATGACTTCAAAAGTTGAAAAAAGGCGACGGGAAATATTGGATATTATTGATGCGGAAGGTTGTACTTATATTCCTGAGATGGCAAGGCTTTTTCATGTTACCAATGAAACCATAAGGAATGATTTCGATTATTTAGCCGACGTCCATGATCTAAAAAGGATACACGGAGGCTTAAAAAAAGAGCAGCACGAGATATCGGCACAGCATTATCTATATGATGAGAAAAAGTATGCACATGTTGAAGAAAAAAAAAGAATCTGTTATCAGACGGTAAGCCTGCTTGAAAACGGAGACTGTATTTATGTGGACGGAGGCTCTACGGTATCGTTTTTGCTCAATTATTTGAATCGTAAGCGGGAAATTACACTGGTTACTCCTTCTGCAGCGCTTTTAATGAGATATATCATTGACGGGTATAATAAGAGCTTCAGCGAGCAAGGCCACAAACTCATATTTGTGGGAGGATTGCTTAATGATAGCATTTTGACTACGTGTGGACCCTTTTTTGACCAGATGGTCAATGAGCTTAATTTTGATAAGATGATCTTTTCTACAGATGGGATCGATAAGAAAGGTGGGATTACCAATTCGGATGAGGTAGCCTATGCGATAGCGAAAAAAGCCGCCCTGTCATCGAAAGAAAAATATTTACTTATTGACAGTTCAAAATTTGGGCTGATAGGCAATTACCGCGTGTTTGCGTGGAGTGAACTGGACGTTATTGTAACAGAAAAGGATTTGGATAACGACTGGATACACCATTTGGAAAACCATAAAATAAAGTATGTGAAAGCATAACAACAAAATAAACACCAAATAAATATAAATTAAAACCAAATTTAAACCAAATTTAACAATGACTTAACTTGGTTTTAATTTTTTTTTGTGTTTTTTATGATATTTTAATTTCAGAAAGGAGTATGGAGATATGATAAAACAAAAAAAAGAAAAAATCATCATGACAGTTCCATTTTTGATCCCTCTTATTATGTTTTGGATTATTCCGTTGATATCAGGATTTATCATAAGCTTAACCGATTGGGATTATATATCTCCAAAAATGAATTTTGTTGGCCTTGATAACTATTTCAGTATTTTTACCGATCCAGATTTTTTTAAAGCTTTGTGGAATACCTTGGTTTTCGGAGGCGGAACAATTGTGTTTACCATAGTTTTCGGCCTGTTTTTTGCGTTGATGCTACAAAAGCAGTTTGCAGGGTCAAAAATATACCAGATGATCATTTTCAGCCCATGGATCACACCTACAGTTGCAGTTGCACTGGTTTGGTCATGGATTTACCAGCCTGACCGGGGATTAGCTAACTCCCTGCTGGGGAGTATTGGAATAAAACCGCTTCAATGGCTTCAAAGCTCAGAGACAGCCATGCTTGCGATTATCATTTTTACGGTTTGGAAATTTATCGGTTGGACCATGATTTTTTACCTCGGAGCCTTGGAGAAGGTTCCCAAAAGTGCCTATGAAGCGGCAGAGCTGGATGGCTGCAATTATTGGAGCAGATTTTTCCATATAACCCTGCCTCTGATATCACCTACTACATATTTTCTTTTGATCATCAATTTAATAACATTCATACAGGCATATGATCAGATACAGATAATGACACAGGGCGGACCGGGCGGCAGTACGACTACCTTGCTTTATCTTTACTATGACAAGGCCTTTCAAAACTTTCAAATGGGGCCGGCCAATGCTGTCGCTATGATTATACTGGTTATTATTTTGGGCCTTTCCCTAGTAAGCTCATTGATCAGTAACAGATTTATTCATTATGAGTAAGGAGGATGTAATGAAGAGGTGGAAAATGCGCTTATCTTCTCTATTAAAACAGGTTTTCCTGTGTATTGTTTCTATATTGTTTGCATTCCCCTTTATCTGGATGGTATTGGGAGTATTTAAAACAAACAATGAGATATGGCAGACGCCCTACAAGCTGATGCCTGACGGCTGGAACTTATCCGGTGTACTGGAGAGCCTTGGACATATGCATTTCGGCAGGTATATTTTTAATAGTTTTTTTGTCGGGATCATCGGAACCTTGCTCATGCTGCTAGCAGCCGCACTGTTCACATATGCCATTGTGTTCATGAAAGACCGCTATTCGGATGCCTTGTTTTTCGTGGTGCTTGCAACCTACATGCTCCCAGGAGCAGTCACATATGTTCCGAGCTATGTGATTCTGGCCCGAATAAACATGCTGGATCAATTGTGGGGGTTAATCTTTTCAAACCTGGCCAGCGTGCTGGCGGTCTTTTATCTGAGGCAATCCTTTATGAAGATGAGCTATAACTATATCGAAGCTGCCCGCATTGATGGTGCAAGTCACTGGAAAATACTTAAGGATGTGGTATTCCCATTAAATAAGTCCGCATTCTATACGCTTTTCGTGCTGATTTTTGTTCAGCAGTATAACAACTATATGTGGCCGAGCATCATGCTGAAAAGTGAGGAAAATTTCTTAATATCGCAAGGCTTGAGACAATTTTTCATTCAGGAAGGTGCGTATGGAATGAATTGGTCGGAGGTTATGCTGGCAAGTACAGTTGCAATCATTCCGGTCATAATTGTGTTCCTGATCGGTCAGAAATGGTTTGTTACAGGAATCATGCAGGACAGCGGATTAAAGTAGATAACAAAGGAGGAAAGTTATTTATGAAAAAAATTTTAGTAGTTGTTTTATTAATTTCAATGCTGCTTACAGCTTGCCAGTCAGGTGAAAAGCAAGCAGGTGCACAGACAGGACCCCAAACTGCAGGGAAACAAGAAATAGTAGAAATTGAATTTTGGCATGCCTTAGGCGGGGATTTGAGTAAAAGCCTGGATAAAGTCGTAAGTGATTTCAATGCTTCTCAAAATAAATATGTGATAAAACCTGTTGTTATGGGAAGCTATGATGAACTGACCCAGAAACTGCAGGCTGCATTTGCCGCTAAGACCGTTCCAGCCCTGGTAGTTGGAGACTGTCAGGATGTCTTCTACAAAAAAGGCTTGATTGAACCATTTGAAAATTATATGCCTGCGGATTATGACAAATCCGATATCGTCGGCGGCTTTTTAAAGGCCGCAATCATTGACGGAAAAATGGTATACGCACCGGCTTATGGCACTTCGCAGGTGCTCTATTATAACAAAGCGGTTCTAAAAGAAGCGGGCTACAGCGAAGACGACCTGAAATCATGGCAATCTATAGCAGCCATGAGCAAAAAAATAATAGGAAAGAATACAGGGGTGGATTCTATTAAATATGTATGGGAACCCATGTGGGGGTACGAAAATATAGCTGATGTAGTCAGCAGCAACGGAGGCAGCTACCTGTCAGCCGATGGTAAGACGGTAACCTTTAATTCAGAAGAATGGGTAGAAGTATTGGAGCAAGTAAGAAAATGGATTCATGAGGATAAAATTATGAGCATCCATTCAGGCGGGCAGGGCTGGGAATACTGGTATAAAACGATGGATGACTGGGTATATGGCAAAGCGTTGGGCTATACCGGTTCTCCCGGAGATTACGCAATTGCATTGGATGCTGTTAAGAAGGCTGCAGACGAAGGCTATAAGAATGAATTTGCAGTAGCATGCCAGCCAGGTTACGGCAGCAATCAGCCTGCACCTTATTTCTCAAGCCGGATGTACTTTATTCCGAAATGCTCAAATATTAACGAAGGACAGAAAACAGGAGCTGCCGCGTTCATATCCTTTGCGACAAACACAAAGAATACCGCAGCATTTTCAATGGCAACGGGATATGTAGCCGTAAGAAATTCTGTCATTGATTCCGCAGAATATCAGAAATACCTCAAATCAAATCCAGATGCAGATATTGCACTGAAACAGATCGATCAATATGCAGTACCTGAGTTTATTGATCCTACCGGAGGAGCAGTAACGGATGCGCTGAAAGAAGCCGTGGATAAGGTTGAAATTGAGAACGTACCGGCAAAACAAGCTTTGGATGAAGCAGCTGCAAAGGCTCAGAAAGAGTTGGACAAACTTAGTAAATAGCATTGGCTTATCTTTTGGGGAGCAAGTGCTCCCCAAAAGAATCAAGCTAAAAAAAATATATTTGATTGAGGAGTTAAGAGAAAAGAATGATTAGAGGAATTCTCTTTGATAAAGACGGTACTTTGATAGAATTTGAGAATATGTGGCATAGGATCATGGCGTTGGTTTTTTCTCAAATAAAAGCAGTATGGGGTTATGATGAAAGGACGATACAGGAACTGATGGAGTTGTCAGGCTATCAAGAATCTGGTTTTTCTAAAGAAAGCGCCATACAGTATATGTCCACAAGAGAAATGATTAAATTTTGGACTGATTATTTAAAAGCCGATGATAAGGATGTTAAAAATCGCTTACTTCATATTTTTAACGACGCTTCCATGAATGACGACATACCTATCCGTGCACTTGGCGGTGTATTGGAAGGTCTTTACTACCTTAAGGATAAAGGCTATTTGCTTGGGGTGGCAACGGCAGATATGCCGGAACCTACAATAAACAGCCTAAAAAGAGCAGGGATTTATGATTACTTTGATTTTATAGGAGCGGATGATGGCATCATGAAGGCAAAGCCGGATCCAGATATGGCATTACGGTTTGGTCGACAGATGAATCTAGCCAAAGAGGAACTGCTGGTGGTAGGAGATAGTGTGAGCGACTATTGTTTTGCAAAAAGATCAGGAGCTGCCTTTGTCGGTATAAGATCTTCCTACGGAAAGCTTGATGACAGTCCGAATAAAGATTTTATTCTTGTAGATTCGCTGAAATCCCTTATTAAAGAGATGGGCTTATAAGTAATTTTTATAAAGAAATGTAGGTAAAAGGTAAGATGAAATTAAGAAAACTATTTAATGTTTGGACTCTAGTGATCCTGATTTTTGTGACTAATGTATTTCCAAATGTTCATGCAGATAACGGAACGGTTGATATTATGACAGACAAGCAGGAGTATAAAATTGGTGAGGATTCGGATATAACGGTCGAATACTGCCATACTACCTCAGCGACTGACTGGATTGGCATCTATAAAAAGGGCATCACACCGGGCAGCAGTAGCCCATCGATTTTATGGAAGTATGCTGAAGTCACTGATGACTATAAAACCATGATCTTTACCGATGCGATAAGCGCTCTGACTGTGGGTGATTATAAAGCTGTGCTCCTTGAAAATGATGGATATACTGTAAAGGCCGAATATCCTTTCGCGGTGAAGGACACGGAAGCTCCTGAAATTTACTTATCCTCGGAGACTTATGATATTGATTATAATATTACGGTATATTACAAAAATGCGAAGACCAGCAAGGACTGGATTGGCATCTATAAAAAGGGAGCAACCCCAGGAGCCACAAATCCGTGCTATGCTTATAAATATGTTAGCAGCCTGAGTGAGGGTTCGGTTTCTTTCACTCCTGAGGATGTGGCAAATTACCAGTATGCTCCTGAAAAAAAGCTTTCTGCCGGAGAGTATGAATTTATCTTTATGCATAATGACGGCTATGATATTTTGAGCTCCGTGAATTTTATGCTAAAGGATATGGATTCCAGCACCCTGAATGCTCCGGCAGCTGTAACTTATACAAGAAATTCCGACAAAGCAGGTTATGCGGACGGTACGGTGACCATCGCTGAACCTGACGACACATCCGGCATTAGCAGCTATGTTTTATACTGGGGAGATGCCAACGGAAAGCTGGCGGACTATGATGCAATTGCAACTTTGGGCCAAGGTGTTAGGACTTATACCATGGTTAAAAACACCTTTATACCCGCAACTGCAACCAGGCTTCTGGTATACAGCAGCAGCGGAATAAGGGAATCGCAGAGCTTTGCTTCCTTTGATATTCCTGCCGGATGGTGCATCGACCAATCAGGCAGGACCAGTCAATTTGAGGTATTTTCAGATACCCATGTAACCCCATACGACAGTATCTATAATACTCGTTTTGGCAATGCATTAAAGGATATCTATACGATCGCTCCGGACAGTGAAGCTATTTTTGCAAACGGTGATAATGTTGACATGGGGCATCCGGATAATTATAAGATGTATCTATCCATATTGAATCAATATAAAGAAGAACTGCCGGAGATCAATTTTATCATAGGAAATCACGAATATCATGATAGTTATTCAGACAGGCACCATAATAATAATATGACATGCAAGGAAAAAGCGGATCAATTCATGGAAGAGTTAGGTGCCCCGGGAATTTACTACGATAAATATATCAACAAGATGCATTTTATTGCTCTAGGGTCGGAGATGGCTGAGGTTGTAGATGGTCCTGAAGGCACTTACTATATTTCTGACGATACCTATATTTCTGATGCGCAGTTTGACTGGCTGGAAAATAAACTGGCGGAAACCAAAGACCAGAAAACCCCGATTTTTGTATTCCACCATCAGCCTATGGCTGATACCGTAGCGGGTTCGATCGGCGGGAAAAGTGGTCAGGGCTGGAACGGCCTGAGCGTTCAGCAGGATGCACGGCTGAGAAGCATACTTTTTAAATATCCACAGGTGATCATGTTTAACGGGCATACTCATTGGGAAATGGAATCGCCCCATGAGATGTACGACGGCGGAAAGGTTAAGCCTACTATTTTCAATACCGCATCCGTGGGATATCTGTGGACGGATATCCCTTATCAGATGGAAGTTGTGGGAAGCCAGGGCTTTTATGTGGAAACATATCAGGATAAAGTGTTGGTAAGAGGCAGAGATTTTGAAAATGGCTTATGGATTCCTTCCGCATCCTTTATCGTTGATATGAACGATAAATATGGCGATATCCATGATGCTGCCGATTCAGGCGGTGGTTCGAGCTCTAAGAAAACCACCACTGCCACTGGTGCGGTTCAACCACTAAAGATAATAGTAGATGGGCAAACAAAGCAAATGAATATTGAGGAACTGAACCCGAAAAATAATGTGTATGAAGTTCAGACAAATGCTTCCGGAAATACCATGAAGCTAGGGCTAAAAGGAAGCAGCTTGAATGCTTTGAGAGAAAAAAGTGCAGGGGCAGTATTGAAATTGAACGCAGTAGATACCTCATACAGTCTTCCGCTAGAGGCAGTAGATATAACAAAAATAGCAAAGGAAATGGGTGTCGAAGAAGATGATCTGAGTATTTCTATCACCGTTCAAAAGGCGGATGCTTCAGATGCTGAGTTGAGTACGAGCATGGATGGTGCACAAATCGTTACGTCGCCAATTGATTTTAAGATTGAAGTATCTTCCGGCAATGGGCAGACTAAGGCACTGAATGATATGAAACAATATGTTTCAAGGACGCTGCTTTTAAAAGATATTACTGATTCCAGCCATTTGACGGGGGTGATGTATGATCCGGACAGCAGTAAATATATCTTTGTGCCGTCTACCTTTCAAACATCGGGCGGAGACACAACCGCTACGTTAAAACGATACGGAAACAGTATTTATACGGTTATGGAATACTCAAAAACATTTCCGGATGCTCAAAATCACTGGGCCAATCAATACATTGAAGAACTGGCTTCCAAATTTATTGTAAATGGAGACAATTCCGGTAATTTTAATCCGGACGCCAGCATTACAAGAGCCGAGTTCATCAGTATGGTTGTGCGTTCCTTAGGAATACCGGAAGAAAAGGGAAATTCCAACTTTAGCGATGTGAACAACCAATGGTTTGCAGGAGCTGTCAATGCGGCTTCGAAATCGGATCTGGCCAGTGGCTATAAGGATGGTACTTTTAAACCGGAGAATAATATAAGCAGGCAGGAGATTACGTCGATCCTCTGTAATGCGATAAAATTTTCCGGCGCAAGCAGCAATATGAAAGATCCTGAACAATATCTTTCTAAGTTTGAGGATCAGGCTGTTATCGGAACATGGGCCAGAGAAAGCATTGGTTTAGCCGTAAAATACGGTATCGTGGACGGAACACCTTCCGGGCAATTCATGCCCCAAAGCAATGCAACTCGTTCCGAGGCTGCGGCTATGCTGACACGAATGCTCAAATTACTAAAGTTTATTGATTAAATAGATAGGCAAAGAGTAAACAACGTGAATGCAGGTGTAAAAAAATAGATTTACACCTGCATTTGTCTGCAAGGAACATGTTCAGGCTGAGGGGGCAGAATAAGAAACGAAACTTATCATAAATAATCCGTGACATATTGTCTCTTCTACGATAAAATAATATAAAAAATAAAATAATTTACAACGGGGGAACGTTTTGTCCCCCGTTGTATTGCATATTTAATTGTATTCAGAAAGACAGGGAACCAAAATGAACAAATTGATGAAGCTGCAAAGTCAATTGCTTCGAGAGATCGAAGAATATGAAAAACTGATACCAGAACGGGACCAGCCGGTTGACTGGGAGCGGGTACATATGGCAAGCTGCGCACGCCTTGGATACCTTTTGGCAAAAGAAAGGGGCGTTGACCCGGACCTCGCTTCCTGTGCTTGCGCAGTACATGATTACGGAAGAATCATAACCGGAAAACAAGCGGGTCATGCGGAAGCAGGTTATTTACCGGGAAAAGAGTTTCTTCGTAAAACAGAGCTTTTCACGGAAAATGAAGTAAAGCAGATTGCCCTGGCAATTAAAAATCACAGTAAAAAATCCGAGGTTGGAACACCAATTGAGGAAATCGTAAAAGATGCCGATGTGATTGATTGCTATCAGTATGGACTGGATTTTTCCAGAAAAGAACAACAAGATCGAATGAATCTTCTCCGCTCTTTTAAAATAGGATTTTAATTGAAAGTACGATTGTAATTCACGGAATAATTGAAATTTTTTCATAAATTTCGAAGAAAAACTTGAATACTGTATACATTTTATATAAAATAGGATAAAGCGCTTCATGTTTTGGCTTGGGCGCTTTTCGTTTAACCTTTGCGCCAACATACACATGCTCTAGGTTAGCTGCTATTCTGAAAGGAGAACCTGTTGTGAAAAAGCAAAAAAGATTGCGCACGGTACTGATTACGGCCGTCCTGGTATTGTGCAGCAATGTCATCGTATTTGCAAATGAAGCCGGAAGCCACCACAATTTGGGTGAAATTCTTCCTATATGGAGTGTTCTTCCCTTTGTCGGCATGCTTCTTTCCATTGCTGTGTTTCCTCTGGTGCTGCCGGAATGGTGGGAACATAATATGATGAAGGTCGTGATATTATGGTCTTTAATATTCTTGATTCCCTTCGGCTTTGTTTTCGGAGGAGATGCGCTAATATTTAATCTTCTTGAAATAATTTTGTTGGACTATTTGCCTTTCATTGTGTTACTATTTGGCCTGTTTGTTGTTGCAGGCGGTATCATTTTGAGAGGTTCACTGGTTGGCACACCAAAGGTTAACGTGATATTGTTATTGATAGGAACCATTCTTGCGAGCTGGGTTGGTACCACAGGAGCCAGTATGTTGCTGATTCGTCCCGTAATTCGTGCAAATCGTTGGAGGCAGAAGAAAGCGCATATCATTGTATTTTTTATCTTTCTCGTATCTAATATTGGAGGCTGTCTGACACCGGTCGGAGATCCCCCTTTATTCTTAGGGTTTTTACGTGGAGTACCCTTCTTTTGGACAATGAAGCTGTTTCCGATGATGGTGCTGAATGTGGCGATTCTGCTTGTTGTATTGTTCCTGCTGGATCATCATTATTATAAGAAAGAACTGGCGGAAGGAAGAAGTCCTCAAGACGCTTTGGAAGATGGAATAAAGAAGCCGCTTCGGATAGAGGGCCTACATAATCTAATCTTTATGGTAATGATTGTTGGCGCTGTTATCCTGAACGGAATGCTGCCGAATTTTGAGGCCTTTGCCAATCAGGCGACAGGAGAGATCTACGGACTGCATGTTTACGAAGGAGTTGTTGTGGGATATAACAGCATCATACAGATGGTTATTATTCTTCTTGCAGCATTCTTATCAATGAAAACCACAAAAAATGTTATTCGAGAGGATAATTGCTTTACCTGGTTCAGCATTCAGGAGGTCGCAACGCTGTTTATCGGTATCTTTATTACCATGATTCCGGCGCTGGCTCTGTTGAAGGCCCACGGATCTTCACTTGGAATGGAAGAGTCTTTTGAGTTCTTCTGGGCGACAGGCCTGTTATCATCTTTCCTTGACAATGCACCTACCTACCTTGTTTTTCTGACTACGGCAGGAACGCTTGGATTTTCGGAAGGCGTGCTTACCACAGTGGGGACAATTGGAGTACAAATGCTCATGGCCATTTCTGCAGGCGCGGTTTTTATGGGAGCAAATACATATATCGGAAACGCTCCAAATTTCATGGTGCGTTCCATTGCTGAAGAAAACAAGATTCCTATGCCAAGCTTCTTCGGATATATGGTGTGGTCACTATGCTTCCTTGTTCCGCTGTTCCTGATTGATACGGTCGTATTCTTTATCTGATTGAACGATTTATATGCAGCATAAACCGGAGTAATGTGAGTTTAATAGAGTAGTATTATTACAAAACAAAAAACGGAATCAACGGAATTCGTCAATAGAAATTGCGAATTTTGCTGATTCCGTTTTATTTGGGCTATTAAAATTGTACTGCTTTATTCAAACTTCTTGGTAGCATTGAGATATTTACCAAGGATACCGATATTGGCATAGTACATGGAGAATTTATCGTCTTTTTTAACCTGAACCAATTCCGCCTCCACCAGCTTTTTGATATGCTGTGAAATGGTAGCTTGGGAGTAGTCAAAGGCAGCCACAACATCTTTGTTGCAGACAGGAGTCCTGTTTCTGTTACACTGCATAATAAATCTGTAGATTTTAATTCTGGCAGGATGGGCGAGTGCGTCGGATACTTTGGCGATAAGCAGAATTTCTTCTTCCTGCATGTCGTCTGATTCTTTTCTGAGTCTCATAGTTTATCTCCTTGTGTTTGCTTTAGATAGATTATCGTTCTAATCGTCTATTACCATTGCGCTTTTTAATTATAGCAGTACAACGCAATACAGTCAAGGTGTAAAATCTCTATTTATAAAGCGTTTCAAGGACAAAGGTGCAAATATATTTGCACCTTTCTCTTCGCTGTGATATGTTATAAAGTAAAATATAGGTAAATAATTCGGCTGGAAAGGAAACGGAATGAAAGTAAGAGAGTACGAATATATCATGCAAAAGGTTTTGCAGGTGGTGGATGAAGGCGTACACGTACTTGACAGAGAAGGAAATACAATCATCTACAATGAGGCAATGGCTCGCCTGGAGAAGATGCAGAGAAAAGGGGTTCTAAAACGTCCCTTCACGGAAGTATTTAAGAATATAAGCGAAGAGGAGAGTACGCTGCTGCAGGCACTTCATCATAAAAAAGTAACGTTGAACAAGCAACAGACTTACCTGAACAAGGATGGCAAGGTAATCAATGCCATCAATAGTACCATACCGGTGATTTATGATGAGCGTGTTATTGCGGCGATAGAAGTCTCCAAAGATGTGACGGAAATCAGAAAAATGTCCAACACGATTCTTGATTTGCATAAGGAAAAGCTGGAACCGGAAAAAATAAAGGCAAACCGTATCAGAAAGTACAGCTTTGATAATTTAATCGGACAAAACAAAAAATTTCTTGAAGTGATCAACACGGCGAAAAAAGCTGCAAAAAGCTCGGCGTCTGTGTTTTTATTCGGGGAGACGGGAACAGGCAAGGAGCTGATTGCACAAAGTATTCACTTTGACAGCGAGAGAAAAGAGAGTCCGTTTCTTGCGCAGAACTGTGCCGCCCTTCCTGAGAGCCTTCTGGAAGGCATCCTTTTCGGAACGGCAAAAGGAGGTTTTACCGGAGCCATCGACAGGGAGGGCTTATTTGAACAGGCTGATGGCGGAACGCTTCTTCTTGATGAAGTCAGCGCTATGCCCTATGAATTGCAGGGAAAGCTGCTTAGAGTTTTGCAGGAGGATTACATCAGAAGGGTTGGGGGTATTGAAGATATACCAATTGATGTCAGAATTATTGCGACGATCAATGAACGGCCGGAGCATCTCATCAAGAGTGGTAAACTACGTAAGGACCTGTACTACCGACTGAATATTATAGGGATTGACTTACCTCCTTTGAGAGAGAAAAAGGACGATATCCTGCTGCTCACCGATAAATTTGTTGAAAAGTATAACAGGCGTTATGAAAAAGGAGTAAAATTTCTTTCTGACGGCGCAAAGGAAAAGCTTCTGCATTATGATTATCCAGGAAACGTCAGAGAGCTTGAGAATATTATTATGGCGGCAATATCAATGGCGGATGAAGAAGACCAGCTGACAGAAAAGCATATTCTGATCAACAATGAAGATAAGGATATGACAAAGAGCGCCTATGATTTTAGCCAGGTTGGCATGGACTGGTATCTTGAAAAGATGGAGACGGAGATGATTACGCTTGCTTTGGCAAAACACGGAGGAAACATTTCAAAATCAGCAGAATATTTGAAAATAAAGAGACAGACATTGCAGCATAAAATGAAGAAATATCAACTGTAGAATAAAACCATCAACAATGTACAGTGCAAAATATTTGGCGAATATACGCAAATAATTTTGCATTTTGCTTACTTTTTTGTGAGATAAAGAGCCGGTTGCGTTAGTAGACCGTCTTTTTTTTTGCACAAACCCCAAAAACCGAAATCCATTTCGAACTTTTCTTTAATTACAAAAAATAATTCAAACCAAACAGCTTTGGCATGCACGTTGCGTATTGGTGTATATCATTGCTATGCCGCCCAATACTAACGGTAGCAAGGATGATAAAAATTAATAAGTAATTTAATTTATGAGAAACAGATAAGGAGAAAAGAAGATGGAAAATGTAAAAGTAATCATTTGGGGTTTAGGTGCAATGGGTTCTGGAATGGCTGAAATGCTTCTAAAGAAAAAAGGTGTTGAGATCGTAGGAGTTGCGGGACGCGGAAGTAAAGTGGGCAAAAGCATGTATGAGTTCCTATCGGTAGAAAGAGGCAGCAGGCCTGATGTTATTATCGGTGCACCGGAAGATGTGATTACTGAAAAAGCAGCTGATGTAGTGTTATGCTGCACAGATTCTTTTACGAAAACTGCATTTGACAGATTGAAGTTTGTCCTTGAACAGAAAATCAATGTCGTTTCCAGCGCTGAGGAAATGTCCTATCCACAGGCACAGTCGCCTGAACTGGCAGCAGAGCTTGACAAAATTGCAAAGGAAAACGGCGTATCTATTTTAGGAACTGGAATTAACCCGGGACTGATCATGGATTTGCTTGTTGTCATCATGACCGGCTGCTGTGAAGAGGTTGAACATATCGTATCAAGAAGAGTGAACAGCTTATCTCCTTTCGGACCTGCAGTAATGGAAGAGCAGGGTATCGGCATTACGGAAGAAGAATTCAGAAAGGGTGTTGAAACCGGGAAATTGTCCGGACATGTGGGCTTCCACGAATCCATTCATATGATAGCAGATGCAATTGGCTGGAACGTTGATAAAGTAACCCAGTCCATGGACCCAATCGTAACGGATGTCGATAGAAAGTCACCTTACGGTTTTTCAAAAGCGGGCGATGTTGCAGGCTGTGCCATGAAAGGCTTTGGATATATTGACGGTGAGCTGAAAATTGAAATGGATCATCCTCAGCAGATTGAGCCGGAGCAGGTCGGCGTTCAGACCGGTGACTATGTCATTATTAAAGGAACACCAAATATCAATATGGTAAATTCACCTGAAGTACCGGGAGGAATCGGTACGATTGCAATGTGTGTCAACATGATTCCACACGTAATCAACGCGAGACCCGGCCTTCATACGATGATTGACCTGCCGGTACCAAGAGCGATTATGGCAGACATGAGAGATATGATCAGCCCGGAAGCGAAAATTATAAAATAGAAAAAAGTATTTTCACAAAAACCGCCTCCTTTAAGATGCTTCGCATCAAAGTCGGTAAGAGGTTTCACGGTTTTCTTAGAAAATACTTTCTTCCCCGGCCGATTAACCATGGCTGGGGGAATATAGGAGGATTAAGTTTAATGGTAAAAAAAGGTGAATGGGTGAGAATCCACAAAATAATATTGGAGCCGTCTGAAAGGGCGCCTCAGGTGCCTGAAGATACAAAAAAGGTATCACTTCAAATGTGGGATAAAGGATTCCTGCAGGAAGATGCAGAGATTGGCGACAATGTGACTGTCGAAACAGTCTCCGGAAGAAAAGAGGCGGGAACCCTGATAGAAGTGAACCCGTATTACGAGCATGATTTTGGAAAATTTGTGCCTGAATTATTAGCGATCGACAAACAGGTGAGGGGTATCTTGTTCGGGGGTGAAAGATAATGGAAAGAGCAAACGACTATCAATCGGTAATGTCCCGAAAAGGGGAAATCATGCTGAAATCCGTCGGGATTGATTATTCGAAATTCGAAAGCGGTTCCATCGCATTTGACTATGAAAAAATGATGTGGGAAACAGGGTATACCCTGGAAGAAATGCAAAATATTCAATACAGTGTGAATGTAGGAAATACACCGATATTTGAATTGAAAAACCTTACTGCATTTGCAAGAAAGTGCGCGCCTCTGGGAAAGGGTGCAAAAATCTTTATTAAAGACGAAGCGGCAAATCCTTCGGGAAGCTTTAAAGCAAGAAGAGCGGCTAATGCTGTTTATCATGCGAAAAAGCTTGGCTATAAGGGTGTGATTGCGGCAACCAGCGGAAATTACGGTGCGGCGGTTGCGTCTCAGGCTGCCATCGCAGGCCTGAACTGTATTATCGTACAGGAATGCTATGACTCCAGAGGAGTTGGTCAGCCGGAGATCGTAGAAAAGGCCAGAAAGTGCGAAGCATTGGGTGCAGAGGTCGTCCAGCTGACCGTAGGGCCCGAGCTGTTTTACAAATTCCTTTTGCTTCTTGAAGAAACGGGATATTTCAATGCATCTCTCTATACCCCGTTTGGTATTGCAGGTGTTGAGACCCTTGGCTATGAAATTGCCATGCAGTTTAGAGAAAAATACGGGAAAGACCCTGATGCTGTGGTTTGCACTAATGCCGGCGGAGGAAATCTCACCGGTACCGCAAGAGGACTGATGAAAGCGGGAGCTGCTTCAAAAGTAATTGCAGCAAGCGTGAATTTAACAGGATTGCATATGGCTTCAGATGACCAGTTTAACAAGAAATCATTCACAACAGGACATACCGGATTTGGAATGCCGTTTTCTTCATGGCCGGATCGTTCCGACGTGCCGAGATCGGCAGCAAGACCTTTGAGATATATGGATCGTTACGTTACCATTGCCCAGGGAGAGGTATTCTATATCACGGAAGTCCTTGCCAGTCTGGAAGGCTTGGAAAAAGGACCTGCAGGAAATATCGCTCTTGCGGCAGCTTTTTCCATCGCCCAGGAGATGGATATGGATCAGACGATCCTTGTCCAGGAGACTGAGTATACGGGGGCAGGCAAGCACATTCAGCCGCAGATATCCTTCGCCAGAGATAATGGAGTGGAGGTTTTGTTTGGCAATCCCGTTGACGAAGTACCGGGACAGAACATTATTTTCCCGTCACACCCCTCGTTGATCAGAGCAAGGGATGTAGATCTTGATCACATGAGAAAATCTCTTATTAAAACGGCAGTGAATACTTGCAGCACGGCGCCTACAGAAGAAGACATCGCGTTTTTGGCAGAGGAAACAAGAGCAGATGCTGAGTTTGTCAGAGAGGTTATAAAATCACTATAAGGAAAGGATAGCAAGGATGAAAAGAACAGATGATTTTCAGGAGAGAAGGAAACACATCGCTGGTCTGACAGATGAAGAACTGTATCAAAGGTTCTGGAAACTGACGGAGAAGGTGGTCGATCCGTTTCTTGTATTAGGCAAAAAGAATACGACTCCTTCCATTGAACGGTCTGTTTTGCTTCGTATGGGAATTTCGTCTCTGGTAACAAAGCCTATTGTAGAGGGATGCATGGACAGAGGCTTGATGGGCAAAGGCGCCGGACATGTGGTATATAAGCTGGCAAAGAAAAAGAACATAAGCATAGGGGAGGCAGGAAGGCTCCTTGCGCAGGGAAAGTGCTGGGAAGAGGCGGCAGAATTGTTCAAGGGAGGTAAATAAGATGAGCGAGGATATGAAATTGATACATAATGAAAAACTGGATATCGAAAATATCCTAAAAGACCTCGATCAATACAGACCCAAAAGAAGAGGCTGGACTTGGAGAACATCGGACCAAGACCTCAAGATGGCCCCCTTTGAATATCATGATGCTACGAAACCCATGGAAAACAGTATCGGACTACCGTCTTCAAAATATTTTGATGGGATCGACCCCCAGCCTTCCCCGGTAATCACTACAGAGATCGCTTCCGGTCGGTTTGAGGATGATATTCGCCGCATGAGAATGGCTGCCTGGCATGGGGCAGACCACATTATGGTAATCCGCACAGCAGGTCAATCTCATATGGATGGCTTGATCGAAGGAACCCCTCAGGGCATAGGTGGAGTTCCCATTACCAGAAAACAGGTAAGGGCGCAGAGAAAGGCGCTTGATCTTATAGAAGAGGAAGTAGGCAGACCCATAAATTATCATTCCTACGTCTCTGGAGTAGCAGGGCCGGATGTGGCTGTCATGTTTGCGGAAGAGGGGATTAACGGTGCGCATCAAGACCCTCAGTATAATGTTCTTTATCGCAACATCAATATGGTTCGTTCTTTTGTGGATGCGTGTGAATCGAAAAGAATTTTGTCTTGGGCAGATATTGCCCAGATAGACGGAGCACATAATGCCAATGCAACTGCAAGACAGGCTTGGAAGGTTATGCCGGAACTGATTGTACAGCATGCAATCAATTCTTTGTTTTCCGAAAAAGTTGGAATCAAGCCGTCCAATATCTGCTTGTCAACTGTTCCTCCGACAGCGCCCCCGGCGCCATGTGTGTACATGGATCTTCCCTATGCGGTAGCGCTTAGGCAAATCTGCGACAGGTACCGAATGAGAGCACAGATGAACACCAAATACATGGAAGCCTCTGCAAGAGAAGCGACGGTTACCCATGTGTTGAATATGCTGGTATCCAAACTTACCAGAGCGGATATTCAGTCTACCATCACACCGGATGAAGGAAGAAACGTTCCCTGGCATATCTATAATATTGAAGCTTGCGATACGGCAAAACAGGCATTGATCGGTCTGGACGGATTGATGGAAATGGTGGAGCTGAAAAATGACGGGCCGCTGCGTGACAAAGTGAGAGAAATCAAGGAAAGAGCTTGCCTTTTTATGGAAGAAATCGTTGAGGCCGGCGGGTATTTTAACGCAGTTGAAGAGGGTTTTTTCGTTGATTCTGGAATGTATCCGGAAAGGAATGGTGACGGCATTGCCAGAAAAGCGGAAGGGGGCGTCGGCTATGGCTATATTTATGAGAGGGATGAAGATTACTTTGCCCCTGTTACGGCACATTTCGGCTACAATAATGTGGAGCAGTACGGTGGTGATCCCAGCAATCCTTCAGCGCTCATCGATGGCTGCACCTTTGAAGATCCCGATAAGATCGTATACATTGACGAGCTTGATGAAGTGGATAACGTAACGGTTCGTATGGAAGAGACAGCGAAATACAGAAACAGCAATCTGATCAAGCCGGAGATGGAATGGATGGCGGACGGAACCGTAATGATGAACCTTTTCCTTCCAGCTAATAAAAGAGTAGCGGAAGCTGCCGCCCTGGAAATCGCAAAGAAGATGAATCTGCAGGAACCAGAGATTATTAACCGTGAGATCATGCAGGAAGCAGAGGGAACAAGAATTGAAATAAAAGGAAAAGTCCCCTTTGATATTGAACTTTCTGCCTTGGAAATTCCCCCGGAGCCTCATCTTCTCAGTGATGATGAAATAAGAGCGGATATCCAAGAAACACCCATGAAGATTGTTTGCGGAACTGTCGGCGAGGATGAGCATTCTGTAGGTCTGCGTGAAATTATTGATATCAAACACGGTGGAATTGAAAAATATGGAATAGACGTCCATTATCTGGGAACATCGGTTCCGGTTGAAAAACTGGTCGATGCAGCGGTGGAACTGAATGCGGATGCGATTCTTGCTTCAACCATAATCAGTCACGACAATATACACTATAAGAACATGAAGCGAATCCATGAACTTGCTATAGAAAAGGGAATCAGAGACAAAGTGATGATTGCCGCGGGCGGAACGCAGGTTGTTCCGGAGGAAGCCGTTAAAACAGGCGTTGACGCTGGATTTGGAAGAAACAGCCACGGGATTGATGTTGCTACGTTCCTTGTGGAGAAGCGCCGCGAAATGCGCAGATAGAGACAAATAGCCTTTATTTGTAAGGGATACTTCTTTCGGTACACGCTCGCTGCGCTCGGACGGTACCTTCCAGAAGCACCCCTTACAAAGATAGCGTTAATTCTCAATCTACACATTCGCGTCATCGGACGGTTTCCTATGAGAATACCCCAAGGTTTTACTATAAATTTGGAAGAGGAGAAGAATTATGAATATGGATGTACTGGTTGCCGAAATCGGCTCAACGACCACTGTGGTAAATGCCTTTGCGGGCATTAACTCCAGTGAACCGGTCTTTGTCGGACAGGGACAGGCTGCCACTTCCGTATTGGCTGGTGACGTAAGGATTGGTTTACAGGGCGCCGTGGATGATTTGAAAAACAAATTGGGAACGAAAACTCTGGAGTATCAAGAAATGCTTGCTACCTCAAGTGCAGCGGGCGGTCTGAAGATGACTGTTCACGGCCTTGTTTACGATATGACTGCAAGGGCAGCTAAGGAAGCGGCGCTGGGAGCAGGCGCAATCATTCACAATGTTACTGCCGGCAGGTTGAGAAGGACAGATTTGGCAAAGATCAAAGAAATCAAACCGAATTTAATGATGATTGCAGGCGGAGTGGATTACGGAGAACGTGAAACGTCAATATACAATGCGGAAGTGATTCGCAGTCTGGGGCTGAAAACTCCGGTAATCTATGGCGGTAACATTGAAAATCAGGAGGAAATGAAGCTGATCTTCCATGAAGAAAGCGGAATGAAATTGTACATCGTCGATAATGTTTATCCTAAAATAGACGACTTAAACGTAGAGCCGGCACGAAAGGTCATTCAGAATGCCTTTGAAGAGCATATCATTCATGCACCGGGAATGGAGCATGTGCGGGACATGGTGGGTGGACCCATTATTCCTACACCGGGAGCGGTGATGGAAGCCACAAAGGTTCTTTATGAATGCCTGGGCGACCTTATTGTACTGGATGTGGGAGGCGCAACGACGGATATTCATTCCGTAACAGAGGCATCTGACGAGATTGCACGGATTCTCGTCAGTCCGGAGCCTAAGGCTAAGCGGACCGTTGAGGGAGATCTGGGCGTCTATGTAAACATGAATAATATTATCGAGGTCATCGGGGAGAGCAAGCTGGCAGAAGAACTGGCTGATTTGGATCTTACGAAAATCAAGGAAAGCTATCAAGCTATTCCCAAAACACCGGATGAAATCCGTTTTGTTGAGCGGCTTGCAAAAGAGGCGGTGCTGAGAGCGGTGGAACGGCATGCTGGACAACTTCGGTATGTCTATGGACCTTCGGGAAGAACTACTTTAGCTGAAGGAAAGGATCTGACCCAGGTAAAATACATCATAGGCACCGGAGGGGCGCTGACACGGCTTCCTCACAGGATTGAAATCATGAGAGCAATTACGGAAAGCAATACCACGGGAATGAACCTTTATCCAGGAAGCCACGCAAGAATGCTGGTCGACAATGATTATATCATGGCATCCCTTGGCGTTCTTTCCAGACGGTATAAGGAGTCGGCCATCAAACTGATGGAAAAGAGCTTAGCCTATAAACTTTAGCGTTTCTAGGCCAGCTCTTATTTATTAAGAATTTTTGTATCATGTTAGATCCAGATCAATATCTGCCTCCTGACCCGGCTTCAGTGGGCAATCCTTTTGAAGCAGCAGCTTGATTTTTATACTCTCCTTATTTTTGTTCGCAGCAGTTTGCATATCTTTTGGCGTATATTCACTCTCTACATCAATATATTTGATAACGGCTGAGTAGGTATTGCCGCCGCTGGTTACATTATAGGTTTGGCCGTATTCCATCGAATAGAGCTTCTTGATCGGAAGATAAAAGACGAAGTAATTTTTCCCGTCTGCCGCAATATCGGACAGATTGTAACCCGGGGCAATCATATCCCCAAGGACATAGCTTTTGCTCATGATAACGCCATCCGCCGCAGCCTTTATAGTGTATTTTTCCAGATCCTTTTTCATTTCGTCAAGCTGGCTTTCAATCTTAGCAATTTCTAAGCTCATGGACTCGGAAGAAGAACTGCTTCTTGCATTGTCAAGCTGAGCCTTTGCAGAAGTGACCCCACTCGCGGCCGCATCGGCTGCTACCTTTGCCTTGTCGAGAGCATCCTTTGTAATTGCCCCCTGACTGTAGAGGGATTGAGCGTTTTGATAGTCAAGAGCCGCTTTCTGATTGGCAGAAACAGCACTGTTATAACTTGACTGAGCAATGGATATGGTGTTCTCAGCTTGGTTCTTTCCTCCGCTCACGTCCAGGTCAGCAAGCGCGATCTGATTCTTTTTCAGTGTCAGCTGGAGCTGCTCATAGGCATATTCCTGCGCGGTACTGTCGATTCTTGCGATCATATCCCCCTTTGAAACATGTGTCCCGAGTTCTATGGGCATCTCCAGAACTTTTCCGGATACCTCAGATGTATGAGAAAGAATCGTGGCCTCCACAACTCCGGTAAAATGGTTTTTGCTAGTCCCATAGAAATAGAAAATCAGAACCGCTGCCACCAGAATCACCAACGGAATAATTATCTTTTTATGGCTTGAAATATGACTCATAATTCCTTCCTCCTTAACTTGTTTAATTACGTCTAACACTGCTGTACATCATATTCTTCGATAACGCTTTAAAAGCAGGGTATTTGCGGTCATGAACAAAAGGGTCAATCCAAGTAGGATACAGACATCCAGCGAGATATCTACAATACCGCCGCCCCGTATCATGACTTTATCAAGAGCATCCGCGACATAATACAGCGGCATGATCTTTCCGACAACACTCCACTCAGGTGAGAGGTCAAATAAACCGGTGAAAAAAACCTGAGGTACGACAACAATGGGAATGAACTGGATCATTTGAAACTCACTGGAAGCCATTGTCGACAGCAGAATCCCCAGTGTTAAAGCAGTCATGGCAGACAGCAGCGTGATCAGCAGCACCAGCCATAATGAGCCGATCATCATGATATCTAAAACATAAACTACAAATATTGTGATGATCAGAGACTGTATTACCGTGATGATGCCGAATCCAAGCACATATCCGGTGACGACTTCCCAGCGCTTAATCGGCGTTGAAAGGAGTTTTTCAAGGGTTCCAGTGGTTCGTTCCTGAAGAAAGGAAATTCCTGAAATCAGAAAGGTGAAGAAGAACACCAGAAATCCAATCAACAGCGAGCCGAAGTTGTCAAACATCGATAAATCTTCCGCACCGTAGACATAGTTGATTTCCATTTTCAAATCTGTTCTTTCCATGGAAGGATTCATTCCTTTTTTTGCCGCTTCCATTGCCGCAAGCACAGCAGCTGCCTTTGTAGAATTCCCTCCGTCGAGATCGATGTAGATTTTTCCGCTGATCATTTGAACAGAAGCGATGATTTCCTCGTTTTTCAGCATCCAGGCTGCCTCTGATTCACTGCAGCGAACAGGAGAGATATTGTTTTTATATAGATTTTCAACATAGTGCTGTGGTGCGTTGACCACGCCGACTGACAGATCTGTTGTAGATGAGTCCAAAATAAAATATATCAATGTCAGCAATAAAAGCGGCGCGCACAAAATAAGCGCCAATGTTCTTTTATCGTTGCGCAGCTGACTCAGTATGCGCAGTATCATTGCTTTAATCCGCACGACCGCCACCTCCGTAATAAATGAAAGCTTCCTCAATACTGGATGCTCCTATACTTTGCTGCAATTCCGCCGGAGTTCCCTGAGCGATTAGCGCACCGCTGCGCATCATGGCAAGCTGATGGCATTTCTCTGCCTCATCCATAACGTGCGTTGTTACCAGGATGGTAACCCCGTCTGCAGACATTTTATAAAGCTCATTCCATATTTCTTTTCGAAGCAGCGGGTCGATTCCAACTGTCGGTTCGTCCAGAATCAGAACCTTTGGATTGTGCAGGATTGACATCGCAAGAGACAGTCTCCTTTTCATTCCTCCAGAATAAGCAGAGACCGGCTTGTGAAGATCTTCGGAAAGATTGACCAGTTCCATTACTTCGGGTATTCGTTTTCTATACTGTTCTTTTTTCATGCCGTATATCGATGCAAAGAATTCCAGATTATCAGCTGCGGACAGCATCATATAAAGCGCATCGGACTGGGCCATATAGCCGATCTCATTCATTAAAGAGAGCTGCGGCATTTTCTTACCCAGTACGTGAGTTTCCCCGGAAGTCGATTCTGATATTCCCGCCATGATCTTGACCGTTGTGGTTTTTCCACAGCCTGAAGGTCCTAGAAGTCCATAGATCGCACCATATGGCACCTGCAAATTAACGTCCTTCAGGACCTGCTTTTCTCCGAAAAACTTGTTCACATGATTCATAACGATACAATCGGTCCTGTTTTCCATAAAGATACCTTCTTACCATTTCATAATATCTCAGTGTTGATAATTTAATTGGATGGTTTTATTTTTCTCAACCATTGAATCAATGATTAATTAATTTTGGAATAACTATAAAAAAAATATTATTGAATACAACAACGTGTTGTTCTATACTTATATTATACTGCGCAGTTTCAGAAAATAAATCAACAATGTTGGTTAAAGTGTCGGATAAATGCCCAGGAAAATCTTTAAAAGCAGCATAAGGGGGGAACACAGGATGAGTCAGGATTCTATAAGAGTTATGGAAACAAAAGAACGAATCAGGGATGCGTTCTTTGAGTTGTATAACACAAAGAAGATTGAGAAGATCAGTATAAAAGAAATCACGGATAAAGCTCAGCTGAACAGAGGAACTTTCTATGTATATTATAAAGATATTTACGATCTGCTGGAAAAAGCCGAAGATGAGCTGGCCGGTGAACTAGTTGTAAAGATAAAAGAAATCATCACCAGGATTATTCGGGATGAAAGTATCGACCCGTTTCTCCCACCCCTGGAGTTTTATCAAAATTACAGCAAATTTCTTCGTGTTTTGCTGGGGGAGAACGGAGATCCGAAATTTATTTATAAAATGAAAGCGATTCTAAAAAGAACTTTACGAGATCTGTTAAAGAAAGAAAATATTCCGAATGTGGAAAATATGGAATACGTCATGGAATATATTTCATCGGCACAGATCGGAATTATATCCTTCTGGTTGAAGAATGACATGACGCTTCCGATTAACGAGCTTGGAAACATGATCAAGGCAATAACGCTGCACGGACCGATAGGTTATCTGAAGATGAATATTGACTAAAGCGCTTCCTCATCGTGCCTACTTCTGATGCTGTTCCAAATTCAACAGGAATTCTTTTTTGTCCAGACCGCCGCCGTAGCCAACCAGACTGCCTCCGGCGCCGATCACACGATGGCAGGGGATGATGATTGCGATGGGATTACGATTATTTGCCAATCCAACTGCTCTGCAGGCTTTGGCGTTACCGGCCATCTCCGCGATTTGCTTATAGCTGCGGGTTTCACCATAAGGAATTTTCTGAAGGGCGTCCCATACCCGAAGCATGAATTCTGTACCGGATGGTGCAAGAGGCAGGTCAAATTGTTTCCGCATGCCGCTGAAATATTCCGAAAGCTGATTTCCTGCCTTTGCAAGAACGGCGGATTCATTCACTTCGTAATCTTTTTCCGGAAAATTTTCACCTTCAAAGAACAGGTATGTAATGCGTCCGTCGGCCTCAGCGATCCCGATACGGCCTAGTTCTGTTTCATAATAAAATACATTTCTCATGACATTCTCACCACATTCTCTTTCTTCGTTAACAGGGGCTAAATATTGTTTTGAACGTAACTTTTATCAAA
The DNA here is from genome assembly GCA_963676445.1 of Anaerovoracaceae bacterium. GTDB lineage: Bacteria > Bacillota > Clostridia > Peptostreptococcales > Anaerovoracaceae > Anoxybacterium. The sequence continues at coordinate 2,649,890 of OY781100.1, read as the reverse complement.
AGTAATGACAACGTAATAGGTTTGATCGATACGTTGTAATTGCTCCTGCACATAATCTTTGATGTAGCCTTCCGTCAGCTTGCATTCTGGAGAAATGACAATATCAAAGATAATATTGCTGTGGGTATAACCTGCTACGACACGTAGGTCGTGAAAACCGATGACGCCGTCCAAACCGTTGATGATCTTTTCGATTCTTTCATTTAATTGAATTGTAAGCGGGTCCTGCGTTTCGAGAGGGTCCATATGAACCACGAGATGCATTTTTAACTCGTCGCTGATTGTGCGTTCGATATTATCGATCATATCGTGACTTTGAATTAAATCTCCGTAAGCGTCGACTTCTACATGAACCGATGCGAAAATTCTCCCCGGACCGTAATCATGAACGACCAAATCATGAATCCCCAGCACTCCGTTCGTAGAACAAATCCGATCTTCAATTGCATTTACCAGTTCCGGGTCAGGAGCTTTGCCCAGGAGCGGGCTGGAAGTCTCTTTGATGAGCTGAATTCCGGAGTACATAATAAACAATGCAACGAAGCAGCCCATATACCCATCCAGCATCAGTCCCGTCAGTTTGGTGGCCAGTACACTGATCAAAACCGCACTCGTTGCGATAACGTCGTTGCGGCTGTCCACTCCGGTCGCCTTCAAAGCAGCTGAGCTGATTTCTTCGCCTGTCTTAATATTGAAAGCAGACTGCCATATTTTTACCCCGATTGCCAGCACGAGGATCAGTACGATCACATAGTTGAACTCCAGTGGTTCGGGATGAAGCACTTTGTTGAAGGAGGTCGTTAGAAGCTTGACTCCCAGAAAGATAATAATAAGGGAAATCACCATGCCGCTCAAATATTCAAACCGGGCGTGTCCATAAGGATGCTCCTCATCGCTGGGTTTCGCGGCCAGCTTAAAGCCAACCAGTGTGATTACAGAGGAAGAGGTATCCGCCAGATTGTTTACGCCGTCTGCTATAATCGCGATACTGTTCACAATAGTTCCGATTGCAATTTTTGATATGCACAATAAAAGATTCGTAACAATGCCCACAAGGCCGGCAAATTTACCGTAGTTTTCCCTTACCTTGGGGTCCTTCACGTTTTGATAATCCTTAATAAAGGTTTTGATTAAGAATTTCCTCATTTTGACCTCTTATCTTTTGTAGATATATATTACAATTCTACTATTATATGCCGTTTAGATCAAGTTGTAAATATCGATCCAGTTCGGATTGGTTAGGATTTAAACTGCTTTTCTGCCTTTTTTGCTATGCGCTGCAGTCGATCCGGCTCCCGGTTTTTCATAAAGAATCCCAGAAAACCGGCTATGATCGGGAGAAGGAAAAGAACTGCAACGGCAGAGGTCAAGCCAAACACATCTCCAATCCTGCCGATGAAGATAACAAGTAAGCCCCCCAGTCCGTTTGCAAATCCCATACTGATGCCTGCAGCCAATGCCTTGTTGTCCGGTATTGCTTCCTGCGCCGCGACAACTGTGACGGAAAAACTGGACAGAAGCGCCGCTCCAGCAAGAGCAAGAAAGACGGTGCTTAAAATGCCAGAGGTCTTAAAGAATGCGAAAAACAGAGGGGTTGAAATGATCAGGGAACCGATAATCAGCAGTTTTCGCCCAAAGCGGTCCGAGATCATGCCTCCGATGATGCCTCCCAACGCACCGGCAGCCAACATAATTGTTACCAGATGACTGGCATGTATATTATCAAAATTCTTATATTTGAAGTAAAGCGGAAGCATGGTCAGCAATCCCGTGTAGCATAAGGCCCGTACCGCGATGACACCCACAAGTGCAGTCAGCTCTTTGGAGGAGGCTTTTAGAGTTTGAAATACGGTGCTGAGGGTTGGCGGTACTGCCTTTGAAGCCTCATCGTTCGGAGAAAACAGAAATAAAAGGACGGCTACGATGATGCCTGGAATAATCGTGACGATGGTTGCTTTTAAGCCATAAGTCTGAAAGAGCGGAACCAGCAAAAGAGGTCCAAGAGCAAAGCCGAAATTTCCGAAGGCAACGAAAAAGGAAAGGATGATGGCTTTTCGGTCATGGCTGAGTACATTGACCATGGCGGAAGCCTGAGGATGAAAAACAGCGGTTCCAAGACCTGCCGCCGCCGCCAGAAGCACTAATAGAGCATAGCTGTGTACGAGTCCGGTCAGACTTAACATCGCAGACATCCATAGGGTGCCGATATAAGCGAGCCACCGCTTACCCTGACGGTCCATGAGATAACCGAAAAAGGGTTGAGTGAACGAAGATGTAATGGAAAATACAGACACGACGATAGCTGCATGAGTAGCAGAAAAACCTGGGTAAAGTACGATTAGAAATGGCAGCATTTGAGGCAAATAATTGCTATATAGATCGTTTAGCATATGTGCGAGAGAAATGACGCCGATTTTGGAGTATTGTATTTTGGGATTTGCGTTCATGTTTGCCTCCGTTTATTGATTTGAATCATTGTTGTTCGAATTCTTATTGAGTGAATTGAATTTTGAAAGAAAATGTTCCAAATTTGCATGACGTTTTCGTATGTCATCTGCCATCAGATCGAGCATTTCCAATCCTTTTTGTGTAATATAGTACCATTTGACCGGACTGCCGCTGTTCCTTGTTTCCCATTCGGTACGCACCAGATCCTTGCTTTCCATATCCTTGAGACTGCGATATATAATTGCACTATCGGAAAAACAGCAGGGGAGTTCTTCTTCTAATTTTTTAATCAGCATACCACCGTAGGCTGGTGATTCTGCCAGTTGAAGCAATAAAAAGGCCGAGGTATGTCGGCCGTTGCGCTGCGTCATGATCAAAACCTTCTTTCTAAAATAGTGCGTTTAACAGCATGCTGTCATAAGCAGTATATATTTGAGCCGTTCAATTTGTCAATACAGTATTGTTAGTTTTTCCATAAAAAATTTTTCGATGAAAGGAAATTATGGTAGAATAAAAAGGAATGAATTAAGGGAGATGTAAAATGCAATACAAGCGATATGATACCATTATTTTTGATTTGGACGGAACACTGCTGAATACGCTTGACGATCTTGCCGACAGCGTTAACGCAATCATGACTCAGGAAGGCTATTGCCTGAGAACAAAAGGTGAAATTCGGGAATTCATAGGGGACGGTGCGAAATCGCTGATTGAAAAATCACTTCCGGAGGCAGCGAATGAAGATGAAATCCTTCGATGCCTGAAGCTGTTTCGCGAACATTATATGAAACATATGCAGAATCAGACCAAGCCTTATGACGGAATCATGAAATTGCTGAAAGAGCTGAAAGGCAAAGGGATTAAAATCGGGGTGGTTTCCAATAAACCCGATGAGGCTACAAAGGAAGTATGCAGACTCTATTTCGGCAATTTCGTGAATGTGGCAATCGGAGACAATGCGATGCGTAAAAAGAAACCGGACCCGGATAATGTATTTGAGGCGCTGGCACAGTTGAATTCAAAAAGGGATAAAACGCTGTATGTCGGAGATTCTAACACTGATATGATTACTGCAAAAAACGCAGGATTAATCTCTGTAGGAGTGACCTGGGGCTATCGGTCCAGGGAAGTTCTTCTCTTGGAGGGAGCCGACTACATCATCGATGAACCTGGTCAAATCATTACGTTGATAAGTGAGGAGAAGGATAAAGATGAATATTAATGATAAACGTTATGCCGTGCTGATTGACGCGGACAATATCTCGGACAAGTATATAAAATTCATACTGGATGAAATATCAAATGACGGCACTGCTACGTACAAAAGAATATACGGGGATTGGACAAAGCCTACTTTTGCTTCATGGAAAAGCGTGCTTCTGGAGCATTCCATAACACCCATTCAGCAATATGGCTATACGACGGGAAAGAACGCAACGGATTCAGCCATGATCATCGATGCGATGGATATTCTCTATTCTGGAAATGTTGAGGGTTTTTGCATTGTATCAAGCGACAGCGACTTTACAAGACTGGCTTCAAGGCTGAGGGAATCCGGCATGGATGTGGTTGGAATGGGAGAAAGCAAGACACCAAAGGCTTTCATATCAGCCTGCAATAAATTTAAGTACCTTGATCTGCTTGCCTTGGCAGACCAGCAGGTATCACCCCCAACCATTGTACAAAAAGAAGAGCCGGACGACGATAATATGACGAACTTTGAGACGATCAAAAAGGCAATTATTACCATCGTCCAGGAAAATTCTGATGAGGATGAATGGATCTTCATCGGGGATATCGGTAATAAGCTGCAAAAACGGTATCCCGATTTCGATGTACGAAATTTTGGCTTCAATAAATTTACGCCGTTTATCAAATCCCTTGATTTGTTCGAGATCAAATCGGAAAGAATTAACGGCTCCAACAATAAACTAATCTATGTACGGGAAAAATAGGCATATGCCTCTTCCACTGCTTTGGACAATTGGTCCGGACAGGATGTGAGTTTTCCGCCGCAGCGGATACCCGCAAGTTTTTGCTTGATTTCTTTAACCGTTAAGCCTTCCACCAGCTTGGCGATTCCCTGAGTATTTCCGTCACAGCCGTTGATAAAGCGAACATTTTTTATAATGTCTCCTTCTAATTCGAGCAATATTTGAGAAGAACATGTTCCTCGGGTTTTAAAAGTATAAGTCATTGTATCTAGCCTTTCAATGGTTTATTTTGCGGTATGCCGCATTTTATCTAGAAATTATTATAACATAAATTTTGCATGAAAGGGCTTCGAATCATTTTTTCGGCTGGAAGGAGAGGCTTTGCACATATTGGCAGCGAGGATATAAAACGAATGAAAGAAGATACGATTTTATTAGCGGGTATTGAGGATAAAATACAGCAGTGCATGGATCAATACATTGTAACTCATTCCTCCTTTTTGGATATGCGCCAGAGAACTTTGGCCGAGACTCTATGCAGACAGACAAAAGGGTTTCAATACATTTTTTATGGTGGATATGAAGAAGCAGAGCGTAAGATTGCCGTGTTTCTGCCGGATTATGCTAAGCTTGAGGATGATAACCCTTTGGCGCTGCTTCGGATTGGGCAAAACAGTCGAAAAGAGCTGAGTCATCGCGACTATCTGGGGTCGCTGATGGGGTTGGGCATCAAACGGGAGATGATCGGAGATATTCTTGTCCGGGAAAAAGGTGCAGATATCGTTATTATAAAAGAAATGATCGATTTTTTGCTTTATCATTTTGACAAAGCGGGACATGCATCTCTAAAAGCAGAACCTCGAGGCATCGATGAAATTATTGTACCAGAGGGAAGGTTTGAAGAGGTTCGGGATACCGTCGCTTCTCTGCGCCTTGATAATGTGATTTCATCAGCGTTTTCTCTTTCAAGAGGACGGGCCATGGAAGCAATACAAGGCGGATCGGTGTTTGTGAACGGATTACAGACGGCGAAGGCAGACCGACAAATAAAAGAAGGTGACAAACTCGTGCTTCGCGGCAAAGGAAAAGTTTTGCTGAAAGCGATCGGAGGTGTCACCCGAAAAGATAGAATTTCAATTATTCTTCAAAAATATTTGTAGTTCCAGTTGTTATACGCTGTACAAAAATCTTGACTAGCACTCGGAGTTAAGCTGAATTGCGCTTAAGACGACGGCGCCCGCACCGACGCAGACTGTAACAATACTAAGGATAAAGCTGGCTTTTGCGATACCTTTCATATAAACACCTCCTATTAAAAATGGTTTTGTTTATTCAGTAATATTAGATTAAGTATAACACATAGCAAAAGTGAAGTAAAACCCGGGTTATTAAAATATTCCGTAAGGATTTGCTTGCCAAGCGAAAAAAACTATGTTATTTTATCTTCGTTAAACGAATATAGGAGCCTCCATCGATTACGGCTGAGTGGAAGAAAAGGAAGTGATGAAAATGTCCGTTACCTTAAGCCAGGCCCGGTATTTAATCGCAATGTATCATATGAGAGACAGAGAACGCAGTATGACAAAGATTGCGAAAGTACTCAGGGTCAGTAAACCAAGCGTAACCAAAATGATTAATATATTTATAGAAAAGGGAATGGTGAAAAGGAGAAACAATCTGGTTCCTTATCTCACAACGCAAGGAAGGAGTATTACAGAAAAAATCCTGATAAGGCATTCGGTGATCAAAAATTATTTCAATAGAGAACTGGGCATTCCTGAAGAACTGGCAAAGGAAGACGCACTGATTTTTATGTTCGAGCTTTCTGAAAAGGCGGTTGAGTGTTTTATAAGAAAAATTGAAATGGATTTAGCTCGCGAATATCTCAACAAGATGAAGGAGCATCCTTACATAAGCGATTTCAAAGGAATTCTTGAAGAAGGCATATATGAGGCAGATTTTACGCTTTTTCGTAAAGCTGACGGAGGAATTTCCATGGGGAATAAAGGTCTTCTTCATCCGGCGAAGCTGATCGTTTTGGATGGAAAAGGGATGATCAGCCTTAGGGCCGTGCCGATTTCTCATAGAAGCCGGCTGGGAAATGTACTAAAAGGTAAACTTGCCCGGTTATTTTACTGGAACGGTGAAAGTTATACCGAAGTTGATGAGCAGGACGGTGAATACGTATTTCCGATAGTGGATATGAAATGGAATTATGATCAAGATAGACATTTGGATTTTGGATTGGTGGAAATCAAAGTACAGGCAAATGTGGGTCTTTTAAATATGCCTGAAAGTATAGCCAATCTGGCAATTTACTTCGACAAGTAAATTTTTTTAACAATAAAGAGTTAGCGAGCGCTAACTTGCGCTTGAATCATCGAGCACCATTTCACGGGCAAAGAAGCAATTGTGTTAACCTGACTTAACATAAAGGCTCAAAAGGGTTGAAAAACGGCATGTTGACAAAATAAAAAAGCCATAGTATGGTATGTGTAATATGAATTATTTATATGATGAACGCATAATATGTATCAGAGAAAAGAATTTTTTTTTGAAATAAAGTTAGCTAATGCTAACCAATTTGAAAGAGAGGCAATTTTGTGAAAATCATCTGTATCATACTTGGATTCCTTTTTTTTGGACTAGGAGCAGTGGGCGTATTTCTTCCCATATTGCCCACCGTACCGTTTTTGCTTTTGGCATCTTTTTTCTTTGCCAAAGGGTCGAAACGATTTCACAGATGGTTTTTATCGACAAGACTTTACAAAAAGCATTTGGAGAGTTTTGCTGAAAGCCGTGAAATGACGTTAAAAACAAAGGTATATATCTTGGTCTTTTCTTCTTCGATGATGGCTTTGGCATTTTATTTTTCAGGCCATGTTCATGTGCGGATTCTTCTCGCAGTTCTCGTCATCATAAAATATTATTATTTTATCTTTAAAATAAAAACAAAGAGAGATAAAAACGAAGGTTGCAAAGGAAGAGAAAGTCGGTATGTATAAACAAAAATTAATTTCCCTTGCGGGAAAAGCAAGAAAGTATATTGCTTTCACGGTATTTTTTAATGTAGTCAATTTGGCTTGCAGTGTTGCAGCTGTAACTGCCATGGCGCTCATTTTGCAAAATGCAGTTCATACGACAATAGAACCTGAAAGACTGTGTTTGTATCTGGGAGTGATTGCGATTGCCGTTGTGATACGATTTTTTAGTATCCGGTGTTCATTTAGCTGTTCTCATAAAGCGGCAATTGCAGCGAAAAAACATCTGCGCTCTGAAATTTATGAGAAGCTTTTACGAATTGGACCGGGCTTTGAAGAAAAGGTTCCGACAGCATCGGCAGTTCAGCTGGGAGTAGAGGGTGTGGAGCAGCTTCAGCTTTACTTTGGAAACTATCTTCCACAGCTTTATTATAGTATGCTCGCTCCGGTTGCCCTGTTTGTATTCTTTTCGTTGATCAACCTGAAAACAGCCTTGGTGTTGCTGCTTTGTGCGCCGCTGATCCCCCTGATGCTTTTTACCATACAGAGATATGTAAGAAAAATGAACGGCAAGCATTGGTCTGACTATACGAATCTCGGACAGGTATTTCTAGAAAGTCTCCACGGCTTGACGACGTTGAAAATATATGATGCGGATGAAGAGAAAAACAGCGAATTGAACTCTATTGCAGAAGGGTTCCGAAAAACAACAATGAAAGTGCTTCGAATGCAGCTGAATTCCATTACCGTTATGGATCTGATCGCCTATGGCGGAGCTGCGGCAGGAATTCTTACCGGTTTGTATGAAATGTCTGAAGGGAGAATTCCCTTATGGGGAATGATTTGTATCCTGCTTCTGTCCTCAGAATTTTTTATCCCTTTACGAATATTAGGTTCCCTTTTTCATGTTTCTATGAATGGTGTTGCGGCAGGAGAAAAGATATTTCAATTACTGGCGTTGCCTGAGGAGGAAGAGGGGACAGAGGGCATGGAAGGGTTTGGTATCGAAACAGAAGCGCTTTTCTTTTCCTATCGGAGGGGAAAAAATGTTCTGGAAGCAATTTCTCTGGACATACCGGCCGGTAGCTTTATTTCTGTCGTAGGAGTGTCGGGATCGGGAAAAAGTACGCTGGCAGGAATCTTGTCCGGAGAAAAAAAACACTACGGCGGTTCTGTCAGGATCGGAGGAAAAGAATTGAACCAATTATCCAGAGAGGCGCTGATGAGAAATATTACCGTAGTGGATCATAACGGATATATCTTTCAAGGAACTGTCGAAGAGAATCTTCGTATGGGATGTCCGACTGCTACGTTACAGCAGATGATAGATGCGCTTGTCAAAGTAAAGCTGTATGATTTTGTCATGGCACAAGGCGGCCTTGCGATGGAAATCAAAGAACAAGGGTCTAATCTATCAGGAGGGCAGCGGCAGCGGCTTGTTCTTGCAAGAGCATTGCTTCATAACAGTAATATTTATATCTTTGATGAAGCGACATCCAACATTGATATGGAAAGCGAGAACAGTATTATGGATGTGATTCATTCTTTAAAAAATCACAAAACAGTCATCCTGATTTCACATCGATTGACTAGTGCAGCAAAAGCAGATACGGTCTGTTTTCTGAAAAACGGTAGAATGAGAGGCCTTGGCGCACATCATTACGTTTACGAGAAGTGTAAGGATTATGCAACACTTTATGACAGTCAGGAGAGAATTGAGAAATGTTTCAGCGAAAGAGACCTGCAGGCAGAAGATTTATGAGGATTGAAAGGAAAAAGAACCATGCGTAAAAATTGGAACACTGTTGTGAAAGGCCTTTTTGCCTATACAAGACCGTTGCTGAATGTCCTGCTTGCGACAATGGTCCTTGGCGTATTCGGATATTTGTGTGCGATTTTTCTTATTATAATTGGTGCATTTGGGATGCTTTCTATCATGGAATACCAGATTCCTGCCTTTTCGTCAGCGGCGGCTGTTGTGATCTGCATGATTCTATCAGCAGTGCTTCGTGGAGTTATGCGCTATGGAGAACAGCTGAGCGGACATTATATCGCATTCAGGCTTTTGGCTATCATTCGTGATAAAGTCTTTCAGGCCCTGAGACGGCTTACTCCTTCAAAGCTTGAAACCAGAGAAAAGGGAAATTTAATCACGCTGATTACCAGCGATATTGAGCAGCTTGAGGTATTTTATGCCCACACCATCGCTCCCGTAATAATCGCTGCGGTAACCTCTGTTGTCATGGTATTTTTTATCGGAGGGCAGCATGTGATCCTGGGAGTGATTGCTGCACTGGCCTATTTTACGGTAGGGGTATTAATACCGTTTGCAAATTCCAGAGGAGGGCAGCAGCAGGGGAGCGCCTACAGAGAATCCTTTGCATGTGCCAATACTTATTTTTTAGAAAGTCTGAGGGGGATGAAAGAAATCATCCGATATGAAAACGACGAAAATCGCAAAAATCGTGTGAAGGCGTTGACGGAGGAGATGGATAGCAGGCAGGAGCGTTTAAAAGGTCGGGAGAGCTATACAAAGGCAGCAACGGATAGTGCCGTCTACTTTTTTTCTGCCGCGGTGCTTTTTGCTGGAATTGGACTGATGCAAAGCAGATTGGCCGAATTTGATCAGATTTTTATTGCATTTGTTGCATTGATAAGTTCGTTTGGACCGGTTTCTGCCATCAGCAGTCTTTCCAACAACCTGCTTCATACCATGGCAGCAGGAGAGAGAGTATTGGGTCTTTTAGAAGAGGAGTCCGATACTCCTGAGATAAAATGCGGAGAGGACGTTATTTTTTCTGGAGCTAACTGCGAAACAGTGTGTTTTGGATATGATAAAGAAACCATCTTAAGGGATTTGAACCTCGAATTTACACAGAACAAGATCATTGGAATATCGGGAAAAAGCGGATCGGGTAAATCTACCCTTCTGAAGCTGCTTATGAGGTTCTGGGATACAGAAGACGGAAAGATTACTGTTTCAGGCAAAGACATCCGCAGTATTAATACGAAAAACCTCAGGGAGATAGAGAGCTACGTGACACAGGATACCTTTCTGTTTTATGGAACGATTGAGTCAAACATCAGGATTGCAAGGCCTTCTGCCAGTTTTCAGGAGGTCACTGAGGCAGCCCAAAAAGCGGAGATACATGATTTTATTATGTCTTTGCCGGAAGGTTACCAATCCAATGCGGGGGAATTCGGCAACAGTCTTTCAAGTGGTGAGCGGCAGCGAATCGGGATCGCAAGGGCTTTTTTGCACCGTGCGCCATTTATTTTGCTGGATGAACCCACCAGCAATCTGGATGGGCTCAATGAAGCCATGATCCTGAATGCGCTGAGGCAGCACAGCAAGGAAAAAACTATTGTAATTGTTTCTCACCGGATGTCAGCGCTGAAGATTGCAGACGAAATTTATCATATGGAAAGCGGTAGAGTAAGTTAAATTTTTTTATACATAAGTTAGCATAAGCTAACATAACGAAAGGAGAAAATAGAAATGAAAAAAAAGCTGTTGAGCATATGTCTTTCAATCATCATGCTTTTTACAATGACGCCCGTTGCGGCTTTTGCAGATGACGGGGGTGGAACACAGACCGCCACAGAGGTACCGGAGGCGGTAATGATGGAGTCTGTTCTTGGACAGGAGCCTGTAATAACAAGCTCGGTATATGAAGTTCAGGATGACGTGAACGTGTATACTGTGGCTGCGGACGTCACCGTATACCCCTTGGAAGCGACCGTATCTGCAGACGATCTGATCGCAGCGGACAGCAGTGCATCCGTAAGCTTTTATGGAAAGGATAAAACCTTAAGCGATACAACGACGGAGGCTGTAATCCTAAAACCCGGAGCGGGAACCACCGTATATGCGAAAGTGTTTTCCTCCGGTACTGCCAGTGAGGCGAGGTATGCTTTTACCGTCAGGCTGGCATTATCTACTGACGCACAGCAGGACGACAGCGTGATCAAAGTGACCGCGTCAGATGCTGCGGACCGGTATTATCCGGTCATTAATGGAGATATTGCCGATGAAATCAGCGAACTGACTGATCCAGTAATTACGCTTCTAGAGAATTATTCCTTTACTCCGGCGTACACTGGAATAGGCTCAAAAGGCGAGTATACACGCAGTTATATCACTTTTTCGTCGGATTTGACGCTGGATTTGAACGGTAAAACCTTAACGTTGACAAACGGTTATTTACAGATGCGTAGTAGTTCATCTGTTAAAAACGGAACTGTGATTGTCAGCAATACAACGCAAGATAAAATGAACTATGGGATTTATGTAAAATCCGGCGATTTCTGTGCCTTTGAAGACTGTGCAATTATCGCCGATGACAATACGAAGGGGACCGCGGCGCATGAGGAAAATTATGTGAGCGCAGTTCTCCGTATCAACTCAACTGAGGCCGTGCTGGATAACGTGACAGTCACAAACAAATACACGACAGACGACGACATGTCTTCGAGGGTCACTGGACTGTGGATGGAATCACAACATTTTACAATTAACGGCGGGAGTTTTACAGGTGGTTACCGTGCGGGGTATTTGAATCTTAACAGCAGCGGAAAAACCGGAGTGGTAAGCGGCGCAGCTTTCACAGCGACAGGTGCCGGAATTTGCGCTGTGGATACTTATAATTACGGTACCCTCACCTTTCAGGGGGAAAGCGTTTTTAAGGGAGATGTCGTACAAAGTCTCCAGGGGAGCGCTCCTGTCATCCTGTCCAATGTTTATATAAGCGGCAGTCTTACTGGCTTGTATGCTACGGAAAGAACTGTTCAGGAAAGCGTAACAAAGGATGGCATAGAGTATACCTACTATAAATCGCTTCCGGAGCACACCGCTACAATCTTGCTGACGGGTGACTCTGTGGGCGCTTCCGTCTCTCCCTCTGATGTAGTAACCGTCTATGAAACCAAATCCAGCGTCTACCAAGTAAAACTGATAGATGATTACAAGCTGACAGGCGCCGTCTATCAGGAAGCTGGGGGAGAACCGGTGGACATCACAAGCTCCATTGTGTGGGATGGTCTGACCGGCAGCTATACAGTAGCAAACAATCCGGCAAGTGACTACACCATTACCTTCACTGTCGAGGAGGATTTTGGAGAAGACATTGTGGCTTCCATTGGAATCACAGAGTATCGATCCCTGTCCGCAGCGCTAAACGATTTGCAGCCGGATGATACACTCAAGCTATTGTCCGATAGTTTCCGCCAAACCCCTTTGCTATTTACTGAGAATGCGGTCATTGACCTGAACGGTCACACACTGACTATGAATTGCGCAGACACACAAGCTGTTGAAGTGAACGGTGCGGTGTTGACATTGGAGGACACTTCGGCACAAGCAAACGGGAAAATCGACTGTGCATATTCTGGAATTAAGCTTGAGGGAGTAAACGCAGAGCTGACCCTGAACAGCGGCGCAATTTGCGCAAAACTGCGAGGTGTATGCGTTCAAGCCGGAGCCGGTCAGAAGATAACCGTCAACGGCGGAAGACTGACCGCTGCCGATGGCTACGCCATAGGTGCCAGCAGTACGGCGCAGGTGATAATCAACGGCGGCACTATAGAGAACACCGGCGATGAGGCATACGCTGTAATATTGCTTCAAGAACTGTCTTCTCTTGACATGTCCGGCGGCTCGGTCTCTTCCAACTCCACAAAAGAGGGCTGCATCCAATCAGCTAGGCAAAAATGCTTCGGCTTGGGTACCTACGGTAAGATTTCCATTTCCGGCGGGACAGTGACCGGAAAAAATAGTCCGGCCCTGTATATTCTTATGTCCGGCTCCGGGTCTGCCGATATTACGGGCGGCATCTTGACCGCTGAAAACAGTCCGGCGATTGAAGCGATACCGACGTCGGGCTCAACTTATCAGATCAATATTTCGGATGGAGCGAAGCTCGATGCCGCGGATTATATCTATGAAACGGATAAAACGTTGGATGACTCAACTGACTTTCCAAAGGCGCAGATATCCGGCGGTGCGTTCAAATATGGGGAAATCCCCTGGTCGGACAGCGAATATGTAAGCTTTACAGATGATGCTGAAGGGAAGGCCCGGGTGCTGAGTATTACAGCAGACAGCGAAGGGGATTATACCGGCTGGTACAGACCGGTTACGACGGAATCTCTGAAATGGACGGACGCAAACGACTATCCGAGAACCTATCAGGAATTTGAAGATTTAAACGCGATGATTACCACAGCTTCGGAAACCTATGGAGATGGAACCGGTTCAGGTTTTAATCAGGATCTGTGGAGCGTGTTTAAAAATGCATATGAAATGGCTGTCAAAGTTTCAGGTTATGTCTTATCTGACGAAACAGTATCCAATACTAATTCCATCAAGAGCGCAAATCAGAACGAAATCGACTATCGAGAGGCGGAGCTTGGCGCCGCATTGACCGCGCTGGAGCAGGGCATGACGCAGGAGGAGTTCGACAATCTCCCCGACGGCACTTACAGTATTGAAGTGGATATGTATAAAGCTGGGACCAGTGTCCTGTCCATGGCAAATGACGCAATCGAACATACCGCCGTGCTGACGCTCCGGGATGGCATGGGTACTTTGGAGATGAAGTTTTGTCCGATGATCTACGTAGGACTGACGGGTCACCTGGAAAAAATATGGATTTATCAGGGCGACACGCCGGAGCAGGCGAAAGTCAATTCGGATAGCGGCGTCCAACGTGTGGAAGGGGTTTACAGTAATTATTACTATGATACGATGGATGCCTCTGACAACATGACGCCGGAAGATTACGCTGCAGCCTACGCGGCGGGAAATACGGCGTATAAACCGTATTTGCCCGGTAAGGTGAAGTTCTCTATGCCATATCTGATTACGGCTGGAGACGGCAATCGTATCTATACCCGTGTGTCAGTAGATGCCATGAACGCTGTCAGTATTGATGCCGGAGAACAGAATGTAATCGTATTTTTAAAGTACAGCACGCTGAAGCCGATTGAAACCGAAGCGACCCTTTCTCTCAATACGAATAACGTTTCCCTCATTGAGGGCAACGCAATTGCAGCCAGCCAAACCGTCAAAGCGAAACTTAAAAAAGCGGATGGGTATTCGCTCAGATGGGAAACCAGTGACTCTGGCGTAGCGAACGTGACACCGGGTGTGGACAGTACTGCCGTCATCTCGGGTGTGGGTGCAGGTACTTGTACTGTAACCGTCACTGCGAGCAAAGCAGGTGAGTATGACCTGGTGAAAACGATCGACGTTACCGTGGCGGCTGGGACAGCAGAGCCCGTCAAAGTGGAAGGCGTGACCACAAACGATGGGACCTCAATGGTCACTTTGTCCGGCAATGCGTTGGTTACCGCCGGACAGGATGAGAACCATGTAGACGTGAGCAGCAGCGACATTATCATTAATGCAAGCAGCGGTGAAACCAACATCACAGCGGCCACAGTTCAAATTCCTGCCGGAGTGGCGAGTGTTCTAAGCTCGGGAAGAAATGTCACAATTAAGACGGATATGGGTGATGTGACGTTGAATGCGGCGGCTCTTTCACAGATCAAGCAAGTCGGTAGAGCGGTGACCTTGACCGTCTCAGCAGCTGACACACCAGCGAGCAGCGTTGGGACCTTCACGGCAGCTTATTCGTTGACTCTGAATGATGCCAATGGAACAGCAATTCCATTTTCAAACGGTACTGCTACCATCAGCGTACCCTGTGACGATGCAAGGGTTAAGTATGCTTACCATATTGAGAACGGAAATCGAACAGAGCGGCAGCCTGTCACCATTTCAAACGGTACAGCAAGCTTTAATACGACGCACTTCTCTACCTGGGCACTGAGCGAGAATCAATATGAACTTAGCGGCGGTGACGATCCTAATAATCAGAATCCTGGCGAAGGTGGAGCCGGCAGCGGTGATAACGAGTTTTTCCTTACTGACGGCAATTACTATGTGGATATCGATCTGTGGAAGGCAGCGGGAGACGAAGTATCAATGGGAAATGTGGCTTTCAAGAACAATGACCGTGCGCTGGTGACCGTGCAAGACGAAAAAATCACCACCGTTCAGGTGGCAACAAATCCCGTAGATGTGGATCAGTACCATTCGGCTATTACAAGCTTTAAAGTGGGGGGTAAGTCTGTCAGCACCCTGGAGACAGGAACTGTAACCACCGAACCTGCCGGTAAAAAATATGAATATATTAAACGAGCCAGCTTCAACATGCCCGACAGCGGCCAGCCCGACATCAAAGACGCCGTAACCTACGTTGATGTCGAGTTCAAGGTGCCCGATACACCCATGGACGCGGCTGTGGGAGATACGCTGGAGGCCCGTCTGAAATTCACGTGGAAATCGACCAAGGACACCACGGATACAAGTCTGGAATCGGATGACAGTACCGCAAAAGGGAAGTCTTCCCTGACGGGAGACGATATTGAGGATGTAAAACTGACCGATACGGTGACAGGCATCAAACTTACTACCGATACCGAGAGGGTGAGCGACGAGGCGAAGCTATCAGTGGCTCAAATCACCTCCGGCAGTGAATTCAGGAACACCGAAAAGGCGATGAAAGGAATCACTGATAGCTGGAGCCTCTACAAAATCATCGTTACGGAGGACGGCAAAGAAACTGCGCCGCAGGGCTCAGTGACCCTATCTTTCCCCTGCGGGAATGATGGACTTACCGTTTACCGCATCAGTGACGGCGGAACCAAAACAATTCTGAAAGGTGAGGTGAAAAAGGGTTATTATGTTGTAAGCAGCAGCTCCCTGGGCCTATTCGCCATTGTAGGCGAACTGGCGGAAGCACCAGCAGAAACGGTGGGTAAATTCACCGATGTTACAGAAAGCTATTGGGCGAGCGCATATATTGCTGCAGCAGTAGACAAGGAATTGTTTACAGGAGTAACCGACACCACCTTCAATCCGGAAGGGCAGATGACCCGTGCAATGCTGTTTACCGTATTGCACCGTATGAGCGGCAAGGCTGGTGAAACCACCGGAGAACTCTGGTATTCCGCGGCAATGGAGTGGGCAAAATCCGAGGGAATTTCCGACGGTACGAACCCGAATGAAAATATCACCCGTGAAGAACTGGCAGCCATGCTCTATCGCTACGCAGGAAGTCCGGCGGTCACAGGAGAACTGGCAGCTTTCAACGATGCTGATCTGCTGAGTCCCTGGGCGGTAGCTGCCATGAAGTGGGCTGTAGATCAGGGTATTCTTACAGGGAAAAGCAGTGATCTGCTGGACCCCGCCGGTCCTGCAACACGTGCACAGGTGGCGGCGATGCTGGTACGCTATCTGGATAAAAAAGCAGGGGAGACAGCAAAATAAGGATGTGCACTAAAGAAAATGATTGTGCGCAGACAGGAGCCGGGGAGAAATTCACTCCGGCTCCTGCTGGCGCCATGACAATATAAATAAATAGAAGCAACAAGACGGCCGCCGTATATTAGGCGTGATTTTTCGGGAGGAATAAATATGAACGTCAAAAAATGGATTACTATGGGAATCTGCCTGATTTTGCTTGCAGGATTGCTGACCACACCGGCACTGGCCTTGGATAGCGGCGTATATACAGCTGACATGATTACGAGTTACTATAACCCCGATACAGGGAATGTCGATGACGGAGGAACAGCCAATGCTGCACTGGGAGAAGGTATGTGCCGTTCCGCCACGGGTATGACTGCTTTGGCAGAAGTGGATGGGGAAGATACCTGGATTACCGTCCGCCTTTTATTGCAGAGCAATTGTAAAAATATCACCTTTTACACCCGTACAGACTATGACAGCTATTCGAAGGTTAACTATACCGTCACAGCAGAAGATTCCGCTAATGATTCAATCGATTACCGGGTGAAAGTGTCCGATGCCGAAGTGAAGCTCAAATGCACCATGTATGTGACGCCAATGGGCAGAGATGTTCTGTGGTATCTTTATCTGGATAAAAACACCTTAACGCCGGGAAACGGTGATTTTGTAGTGAATATTGATACCAAGCCGGAGGAGCCCGTTGTCAGACCGGAGGAGCCTTCTGCCAATTCTGCCGAGCCAGTAAAGAAGTCTTCTGACTATGGAGCAAGTACTCCTGCAATGACAGAGAATGAAAAACAGGAGGTTGGCGTTCTACAGAACACCGATCCAGTTATTGATGAAGGTGATTCTCCCGAAGATATACCGGAGGCTGCGAATGGTGCTGTAACGCCGGAATCGATATCAGCGGAATCGGAGAGCATTGGACCGGAGGCGGAAGAGCAAGAGAGTGCTGATTTTGCAGATGATATTCATTCTGCAGACTCCAGCGGCGGTGGCGTAATTGTAGGTATCCTTGCGGCTGTAATTCTGGCGGGCGGCATAATCGTTGCCATGATACGGAGGAGGCACAAGGAATGATGAATCTAAAAAAACATTCCTGTATAGGTTTATTATTCCTTATCCTTTCACTTCTCCTATGTGCTTGTGTTGATCAGCATCCGCAGGAGAGCATGTCTAATCAGGCAGATTCTGCTGCCATGGGACAAACCGAAACGCGGATTATTGCGACCTCTCATGCCACACTGCTTATCTGTGACAAGCTTGGATTGGATTTGATCGCTATACCCGTCACCAGCGGTGAAGTACCTAAAAGATACAAAGGGCTGCCGGAGGTCGGAACTCCTATGGCACCTGATGCGGAGGCCATCGCACTGCTGAAACCAACCGATATTATCGGACCGGATACGCTAAGAGAGACCATAGAGCCTACCTATCAGGCTGCAGGTGTACCTTACACTTTTATTGATCTGCAAAGTGTAGAGGGCATGTATGAAAGCATTGCCATGTTGGGAGAAAAATACGGCGTACGGGATGCCGCTGCCGCGCTGACCGATGAATATGAGACCACTATGATGGACTTTCGTGCTTCTGTGCAAGGAAAGGAACCGCGCCGAGTATTGGTTCTTATGGGTCTGCCTGGCTCATACATTGAATGTACTCCCAATTCCTATGTAGGTTCTCTGGTGGAATTGGCAGGGGCTTCCAACGTGGTGCAGGTGGATACCATTGAAAATTTCGTTTCATGGAACACCGAAGAACTGCTGGCTTTGGACCCGGATGTAATTTTGCTTACCGCTCACGGCCTGCCTGATCTGGCCATGGAGATGTTTGCAGAGGAATTTGCCACCAATGACATCTGGAAGCACTTTCGGGCGGTACAGGAGCATAAGATATGTCAGCTCGACTATACGATTTTTGGAATGAGTTGTACTTTTGACTGGCCTGAGGCTTTAAATGTTCTACAAAAAATTCTTTATGAGAATACTTATGAACCCTATGATGCGGAGGAGGCTTATCATGAAAACAACTCATAAAGAGCTGATCCGTGGCATCATAGGCTGCTGCGTTCTCGCTGTTCTGATCAGCGTGCTTACCTTTGCAGCCATGAAGCTTGGCAGCATATCAGTCACTTATAAGGAGCTGTTTCGAGGTCTGTTTATAGATTATGATATCAGAGTAGCCACCATCTATGATCTGCGATTTCCCCGAATCATCGTTGCATTGCTGGGAGGAGCTGCCTTGAGCTGCAGTGGACTGCTGCTACAGGCAGTACTGAAAAACCCATTGGCTGATCCGGGTATTATCGGTATTTCCGGAGGCGCGGCTTTGACTTCCTCAATAATAGCTGCATTATTTCCCATGTTATATTTTTCCATACCCCTGGTTGCATTTTTAGGAGGTATGGCTGCCTTTTCGATAATTTATTCGCTGTCATGGAAAGGCAGTCTGGACCCGGTGCGCATCATTTTAGTGGGCATCGCTGTGAGTGCTGTATTTGCTGGTCTGGGAGAGATACTGGGCGGGATGGGCAACCGCTCTGGAGTGTCTCTCACGGTCAGCGGTTTAACTCAGCTGATATGGAGTGATGTGCGATTATTGACCATCTACAGCGTGCTCGGTCTTGTACTTGCAATGATACTGGCTCCGGCGTGCAATCTCATGTCCTTGGAGGATGAAACTGTTCGCGGGCTAGGTATAAATATTGATTTTTTGCGGCTGATGATATCATTGGTAGCAGTCTTGCTGGTGGCTGGTGTTACTGCCGTAGTGGGAGTGATTGGATTTCTTGCACTTATCGTTCCCCACATAGCCAGAAGGTTGGTAGGTTCAGAACATCGTATTTTGGTGCCATTCTGCATTCTGCTGGGCGGCTTTGTTCTGCTGCTTGCCGACACTGTGGGACGGCTTATCGCGGCCCCCTATGAAATTCCGGCTTCAGTCGTTATGAGCGTTATAGGCGGGCCTTTCTTTATTATCCTGCTGAGAAAGGGGGAAAAACACCTTGGTTTGTGTTGAAAATCTGAGCTTCACTTATGGTGGTAAACAAAAACAAGTATTAAACGGGGTATCTTTGACGATCCGGCAGGGTGCTGTCACAACTTTGATGGGGGCTAACGGCTGCGGCAAGACAACGCTTTTGAAATTAATGACGAAAAATCTAAGACCGGATACCGGCAGGCTTACAATGGACGGGATCAACATACGAACCATGGGACTTAGGGATTTTGCACTCCGAGCTGCAATCGTCCATCAAAAAAATTCGGCTCCTGATGACTTGACAGTGCGCAGGCTGGTCTCTTACGGCCGGCTGCCTTATACCTCTCTACTGCATTCTCAGACTGGCAAAGATCGTGAAAAGATAGAGTGGGCGATTAATGTTACAAATCTGGATGAACTGGCAGAGCAGCCGATCGGTACGCTGTCTGGGGGACAGAGGCAGCGAGCCTTCCTTGCCATGGCGCTGGCACAAGATACGAAGCTGTTGTATCTGGACGAACCCACTGCTTTTCTGGATGTGCGCTATCAGATAGAACTGCTCAGGCTTATTCGGCGGCTCAATCGTGAGCTTGGTATCACTGTCGTAATGGTCCTGCATGATATCAATCAGGCTCTATGTTACAGCGACGAGGTGGTAGGTCTTAAAAACGGAAGAATATTTTGCCAGGGTCCGCCCTTGGAGATTGTTGACGACAGTGTTATCCGCGCCCTCTACGGCATCGATCTGACTGTTCGACGGGAAAAAGATACACTTTGGGTCATGACGGTGTGACAGTGAGAAAGTCTCTGAGATAAAGGGTGTGATCATATGAACTTTACTTCGAAACAACTTCAATATCTATTTTATATAGACTATTTTAAAAATAGTGGGAGACCGGTTACTGACCTGGCTGAGCAATTGAGGGTGACAAAGGGAGCGGTATCCCAAATCCTCGATATTTATGGAAAAATGGGCTGGATAAAGCATTCTCCCTATGGAGAAATTGCGCTCGAAGGTCCTGCGAAAGAGGCTGTAGCGGAAATTAAAAAGAAACTGAAGGGCATTTATTGCTTTTTTGAAAAGATGCCGGATATGGAACCAAATATGGCCCTGGACTGTGCGCTGCAGTATATCTGCTTAATGCCCCGGCAAAGTGTAGATGGGCTGATTTGGGAGCTTAATCAAAAAGACCGTTTGCAGCGAATTCGCTGGGACTTGGAGGAGAAAATTCCGTCTATGGTGATCCCCTTTTCTGACGGAAGCTATCTGATACCGTTCTCTGTATATAAGGCGGATTGCAATGAGTTTTCCATGTGGGATAAAGGATTTGTCAAGCCTTCAAAGATGCTTGTTATAAATGGTGAAGGTACAATTACGCTCACCGCTAAGGAGTTTCGCGACAATGGAAACTCAGGAGAACAGTTTCGCGGCAAATTAAACCGTTTAAGCTGTCTTTACAAGGGAGAATTTTCATATATTCGGGCTAAAAAAAGCGAATATACGATTCCCCTTTACTATATTCGGAAACTGAGCCTTGCTCCTGACGGTACGCTCTGCGGAACTCTTCGGATTCGTGCGGAAGCTGGCAAATGCGGAGCGGGTATGCCCGTAAGTGAAGCTGACATTCTATTCTCTTTTGCGTGACTAGAGAGATCAGGATGGAGAAAAGGCGGGAAATAAAAATTTTTTATAAAAAATTTTGTTAATACTGCTAAACTTGTAAATGAGTGAATTAATAGGATAATTATTGAAAAACACAGAAGGGAGATCAGCCTTCTTATTTCACTTTGTCTAAACCTTTAGTTTGCCGAAAAAATGCCGGAATTTCAACGGTTTTCGCCTTGTTGACAAGTTAAAATTCCTTTGGTATATTGAGGCTGTAATTCGGCAGTAAAACCTGGAAGATGACGCCGGAGGACATAACGCAGTAGTTAGCTTCTATAAAGGGAACACTCCCCGCAGTCTTCGTTTCGCTATCGGATGATGGCAGAAAAATTACAAGTCCCGCAAGGGAAGAAAAGGAGAAAAACACTATGACAAAAACTCTAAGAAACTCAAAGGTTCTCATCGCGCTGCTTATCATTGCAGCCATGGCGTTTTCCGTAGCGCCCGTTTTCGCAGATGCTCCAGGGGATTATCCTGCGACGCTTTATAAGGATGGTAAGTTCGACTCCGGCCATCCGAATGACAACAAGTCCATGGGCGACGGTGCATTTTCGGGTGCAGATGTTTCCTACGATGACTGGGAAGATGTGACAACCTTGACGGTCTATGTCACTTCCATGAATTTTATAGGCATGACCGGTTACGTCACAGAGATGGATCTTAATGGTGTAAATGGAGAGCCATTATATAACGGCGGCACATATCCCTATGCGTTTGAGTTTACTTTTAACGGTGAACTGTCCGGAGACGTGCAGTTCAGCGCGAATCCTACTATCTACATTGTTGGCTTAACTCACATGAATGTAAATGCAGACCTCGTTGTTTTTGGCATCTAAATTGAAAGACCTGCTGCGGGCGGGGTTTCCTAAAAGGGAGGAACGCAACTGAAAACGTAATATTCGTTTGAAATGAATGACAGCAGGGGAAAAGATTCCTCTGCTGTTATTCTGCGAAATATAAAATTAAAACAGATGTTTATGGAGGACAAACAATGAAACTATTGATAACCTATTCTAGCAAAACAGGCAATACGGAAAAAATCGCAATAGAAATTCTTAAAACTGCCGAAGACTGCTTCCGCGGGGGACCAAAAAGCAGCTCAGAGGTTGCAGAACAGCCTCAAAAAGGAGCTTCATTTACTTTTTGCCGCCTCTCCGAAGCGCCTGACCCGCAAGATTATGACGTTGTGATCCTGGGATTCTGGATCGACAAAGGGATGCCGAATAGGGAAGCAATGGATTACATGAAAACAATTAAAGACAAAAAAACTGCGTTTTTCTTCACACTTGGAGCTTCACCTGAATCTCCTCATGCAGGGAAATGCACGGCAGAAACAAAAGCACTGCTTGAGGCTCAAGGAAATACCTTGATTGGTGAGTTTGCTTGCCAGGGCAAAATAGACAAAAAATTAATCGAAGCATTTAAAACCTTTCCCAAAGATCACCCCCACGCCTACTCAGAAGAGAGCGCCAGACGATACGCCATTGCCGCGAGTCATCCGGATGAAGAGGACCTGCGCAGCGCGAGGAAGACATTTGAAAAAATCTTAAGTGAACTTGCGCCTCAAGTGCTCCAATAACGGAATAAATTGAGAAAAAGGAGGCAAGAGATATGTTTGAACAACGGTTAAAAAGCCATCATGAGCTTTTTAATATAACAAAGGCGCTGGCGGCTGGCCGGATGGAGGTGGCAGAATATCTGAAAACCAGCGGTCTCGACAGGCTTGATACAAAGCCGAAGGCAGTCCTTTATGTACATATTCCATATTGCAGAAAAATCTGCCGTTTTTGCAATATGCTAAGAATGCCGGGTGATCCCCCGGAGGATTATGCAGGTTTACTGATTCAGGAGATAGAAGAGTATGGGAAGCTGGAATACATTCAAGCACTCACCTTTGACGCAGTGTATTTTGGGGGTGGCACGCCTACAACACTGGAAACAGATGACCTGCTTGCGATATTAACAGCGCTGAATAATAATTTTCGATTGGCAGACGATGTTGAGATAACCGTAGAATCCTCCGTAACAGAGCTGACAGACGAAAAGCTTGAGAGTATGAAGAAAAATGGTGTAAACAGGCTCAGCATAGGAGTCCAGACTTTTAGTGACAGGGGACGCCGGATTCTTGGAAGGACAGGAACCGGCAAAGAGGCTTATGAGAAACTACTGCTCATAAAATCTCTTGGGTTTCTTAATTTAAATATTGATCTTATTTATCATTATTCCGGACAATCAACGGATGAACTTGATGAAGATTTAAGGAAGATTTATTCTTTGGATTTGGGCGGATTCTCCTTTTATTCCTTAATAGAAAATCCGGTTCCTCATAATATGGACATGGGAATCGCTTTTGAAAAGATCAAACAAATAAGCACGGGAATGATTGATTCGGACAATGGAAGTACCGACAGGGAACTTTTCGATCGGGTTTATAGCGGGGCGCTGGATCAGGGGTTTTGTCTTCTTGAGCTGACCAAATTGGTGCGGCACGATCAGTACCGCTATATTTCCGAAAGGCATTGTGGTACGGATACCCTGGCGATTGGAGCGGGAGCGGGTGGGAATCTGGGAGAAATCGTCTACATGAATCCGATTTCACCGGAACAGTACCGGAGCATGGTGGTGGGGAAAGCAGATGGCAGAGAAGATAAATCGAAACGACGTTTTGGCATATTGACAAAAGACCCTTATTCAGAAGTTACCCGATTGACTGGCGCGCTGCAAAGAGGAGTACTCCCCTGGAATCAGTATTCAGCTCTTTTCGGAGATGAGTCGCATAGTTTGCTTCAACGTCTGCAGTCAGAGGGATATCTGGAGGAACGTTCCAGAATAGACATTTCACAGTATCATCTGACACAAAAGGGCGTTTATTGGGGAAACAACATTTGCGATGCGTTATTAAGAAGTCTTGAGCTAAAGTCAGCAGAGCTCTGTAACCCCTAAGAGAATTTCCATAAAATTATTTCAAGTCTATAGTAACTTCCTGTCGTAAATAGCGCATAGTCAAACCGAAAGACATATGATAGAATACAGTTGAGTAAAAAGAGGATTTTGGTGGCGTGCGGTATGATCGATAAAAATCACGGAGTGACTTGAATGGATAAAAAGGAGAAAGAGCTGAATCAGATGATTGCCCATTTTCAGGCTGTAATTGACGCGTTTCCCTTTGATATGTGGTATAAAGACCTGGAGGGAAGGTATGCCCTGATTAATAAGAGCTTTGAAGAATATACGAAGAGACCGGGAAATGAGATTCTTGGAAGGAAAGACCATGAGCTTTATCCAAGAGCAGAGGCGGATTCTTATATGATGAGTGATCTCTTGACAATTGCGAAGAAAACTTTCGGTTATTACGAAGTGGACATGCATAACGGCAATTTCAAGGAAGAATTTAAAAGTCCCTGCTATGATGAGAACGGCAAGATGATTGGTACTGTCGGGTTTAACAGGGATATTACGGAAAGAAAAATCTCTGAGCAGGCACTGAAAAGAAGCGAAGCACGATTTCGGGCGATTTACGAAAACTCTCAGATCGGCATCGGTATTTATGACTCGGTTACCGGCAAAGCGATTCATGTAAACCAGAGAATGGCGCAAATCATGGGACGGTCGGTGAGCGATCTGCTGCTGCTCCAATGGGAAGAATATACGTTTTCCGATGATATAGATGAAAATCAGCATAAAGTCAACCTGCTCAACCAGGGGCTGGTGGATAGTTTTACGATGGACAAGCGATTTGTTAAGCCGGACAAGACGATTATCTGGGCAAATATCATCATCACACCATTTGAAGCAGAAGAGAGCTTAAATCCCTGCCACCTTTGTATGGTCAACGATATCACCGCCCAGAAGCAGGCGGAAGAAGAAACGGTTTATTTGAATTATCATGATCAATTGACTGGCTTGTACAACAGGAGATTTTATGATGAAGAGCTGAAGCGGCTTGATACGGAGAGGAACCTGCCGATTTCTCTGATCATGGCGGATGTAAATGGATTAAAACTAACCAATGATGCGTTCGGACATCTGGCGGGAGATCAGCTGCTCGTAAAAATCGGTGAGATTATGAAAAAGGAGTGCCGCTCCGATGATATCGTAGCCAGGATCGGAGGCGACGAGTTCATTCTCCTTCTACCAGAGACGAGTGCGTTAGAGGCGGAAGCCATTATGAAACGGATTCACGATTCCATACAAAAAGCGAAGTGGGGGAGTCTTATATTTTCCGTTTCCTTCGGATTTGGAACGAAAATCGCTGCTTCAGAGCATATGAAAAAAATCTATATGCTAGCTGAGGACCGAATGTACCGTGAGAAGTTAAACGAAAGCAGAAGCATGCGGTATGAGACGATTCGGATCATTCAGGAGACGCTTTATCAGAAAAACGAGATGGAACAGCGCCACTGTGAAAGGGTAGGCGAACTTTGTGCTATCATAGGCAATGTGATGGGTATGAGTCCAAGCGAAGTGTCTGAACTGGAGACCGCAGGGCTTTTGCATGACATCGGAAAAATAGGGATTGATGAGAATCTTTTAAATAAATCCGGAAGCTTATCCAAGTCCGAACGGGAAGATATGGAGAGGCATCCCGAAATAGGGTATCACATTTTGAGTTCGGTCAACGAATTTGCGTCCATTGCAGAATATGTGCTTTGCCATCATGAGAGAATTGACGGCAAAGGGTACCCAAGGGAACTGACCGACAGGGATATTCCAATGCAGTCAAAGATTATCAGTATCGCCGACGCTTATGATGCGATGACAAGTCACAGGGCGTATAAAAACACACGAACAAAAGCGCAGGCGATTGAAGAAATTCTACAAAACGCCGGAACACAATTTGATTCAGATCTTGCCACGGCGTTTATAGAAAAAGTATTGAAACAACAGAAAGATATTTAATCCTTATGATTGTGTTTTCTATCAGATTCCATCGACACTTCTCCCGTTGGCAGCATGCTTGCCAGACTTCTTTTCACAATCGAAGTAAAAGAAGTTTTTTTTGCGAATTATTCAGCCGCTCATCCAATCTATTCAGGTAAAAATCCCAAACTGCTTGATTGCTGGTCAAAAACTCCCGCTCTAAATCATGTTTGTGGAATCGTATGACATTGATATCTCGATACAGCCTATACCTTACTCGCACCAAAGAAAAACATAACTCGAGCAGAGGTTGCAGTAATCGTTCAGCGGCTGCTGCAAAACTCAGAGCTAATCGACTGATTTTTGTATGTAAAGGGGTACATTCGCAAGTGTACCCCTCTTATTTTGCTGGCATAGCAGGAAGTTTGATCAGGAAAGTAGAACCTTTTCCCGGTGTGCTTTCCACTTCAATTTGGCCGCCGCTTAACACCAGTATCCTCTTAACGATAGACAGTCCAAGACCGCTTCCTTCTGTAGAGTGGCTGGTATTCCCCTGAAAGAACCGTTCAAAGATTCTTTGCGTTGTTTCTTCGTTCATTCCAGCACCGCTGTCTGATACGGCAGCTTTCA
Source organism: Anaerovoracaceae bacterium (assembly GCA_963676445.1). Lineage (GTDB taxonomy): Bacteria > Bacillota > Clostridia > Peptostreptococcales > Anaerovoracaceae > Anoxybacterium. Next base: position 2,623,076 of record OY781100.1, on the reverse strand, counting down.
CAAAATCACTTTCATTATCGACGTTAACTGCAATCGTTCCGTTGGGATCAGTAAACTTAATCGCATTTTCGATCAAATTAATCCAAACCTGCTGAAGCAACTCTTCATCACCAAGGCAGATTGTTTTTTCCATCGTTACATCAAACTGGAGATTTTTTTCGCTCCACTTCGGTTCAAGAAGTACAATAACAGATCGGATCTGTTCATCAAGGCGAAAGGGTTTCTTTTCCGAGATTTCACTTTGATTTTCAAGCTTCGACAGCTTCAGAATATTGGAAGACAGCTTTGAGAGCCGCTCTGTTTCTTCAAGAATGATTTTTGAAAACTCCAAACGCTCTTCCCCTGAAAGGTTCTCGCTTTGTAGTAGCTTAGCAAACCCGTGAATGGAAGCGATGGGCGTTTTAAATTCATGTGAAACATTTCTTATGAAGTCTTTTTGCAGATACTCCATGCTGTTTAGCTTCTTAACCATATGGTTGAAGTTGTTAATTAATATTCCGATTTCATCATTTCTTTTACCTTCCACGAAAACATCAAAATCTCCATCTGCGACTTTTTGTGTTGCAGCGGTAAGCTTTTGGACCGGTCTTACCATCTTCCCCGAGATGAAGAAGAGCATGATACAGGTCAGAACAAGGATCGAAATCAATATCAGGGCTACGCGCATTCGGAAAACGTCGAAGGTGTCCTGCTTTCTAAAGGTAACTTTAACGGTTTCATCTCCTAACCGTACAAGGGTTGAAGGTGCAGCAAAAAGCTTGTTGAAAACAAATACTTTTTCATCGCGGTCCAGTTTTGCCAGTGTTTCTTTATTCAAAGACTGTTCATCGCTCTCGCCAAGTACCCGGCTGGTATACATATTGCTGATGCTGATATTCAAAATATCCTGGGTTGACAGTTCGGTTTTCCGCTGAAGTTCCATCAGACTATTCGCATAAGAAAACTGGTCTTCTTTAACCTCATTAAGAATCGACTGATTGCTTATGATCATCGCCCCGATAAAGACGATGATGCAGGAAAATGTCAGAATCAATAGGAAGCTTGCGATTATTTTTACCCGCACCGTAAGTTTCATCATATTACCTCAATCATTCTTTGCAGCTTTATTTGTTTTAACTTCCGCTTTGTAGCCGATACCGCGGATTGTAACAATGTCGAATTCATAGAAGGATTGGAGTCGCTCCCTGAGGCGCTTGATATGCACGTCTACGGTTCGCTCTTCCGTATCCGAATCGGGTCCCCAGATTTCCTCCATCAACTGTTGCCGAGTAAAGATTTGCTTAGGGTAACTAAGCAGCTTGTAGAGTAAATAAAACTCCTTTTTCGGAAGTGGAATCGAAACATTGCCTTTATTGATGGTCAGAGACCGGTAATCCAGTTCGACTTCCCCAAGGCAGATCCGCTGTTCGCTCACGATCTGTGAACGGCGCAAAAGCGCGCCGACTCTCAAGACCATTTCATCCATATTAATCGGCTTTACCATATAATCGTCTGCACCGGAAAGAAAGCCTTTCCGCTTGTCTTCAAAAGTTTCCCTTGCAGTAATCATCAATATGGGGATATTATAATCAGCATCGCGAAGTTCCTTTGTCAGGGAATAGCCGTCGAGATTTGGCATCATTATATCGCTGATGATCAGGTCGACGTAAACGGATTCCAAAAGCTCCAGTGCTCCCTGTCCGTCCGAAGCACAGACGACCAGATACCCGTTCTGTTTAAGAACAGTTTCCATTAGCTTTTTCAAATTTTTATCATCTTCAACAATCAGGATATGAAACATATTATTTACCTCGGATTGGCGCTCGCATATATTTAACAGGGGGATCGTATTATTCGTAATATCATTATATCACTTCAAAGACGGCAGGAACAGCAGAATCAATAGCTTCGCAAGGCATCGATGGGATTCAGCAGACTTGCATTTCTAGCAGGAACCCAGCCGAACAAAATTCCAACCACTGTGGAGAAACAAACGCCAAGCGCCACTGCAGCAAAGGAGATTTGAAATCCGATTCCTAAAAATAGTGCAGCGATTGCGGATAGCAGAATGCCAAGAGCGATACCAATCAGTCCGCCGATGAGCGACAGAAAAACAGACTCCATCAGAAACTGAACTTGTATTCGTGCAGGGTCTGCACCAAGTGCCTTTCTTAAACCGATTTCGGACGTTCGCTCCTTTACGGAGACCAGCATCATGTTCATGATACCGATACCTCCAACAAGAAGAGAAATGGACGCGATGCCTGCTAGCGCAGTGGTAAGCATATCTGTCATAGAATTCATCGTATCAAGGAGCTGATCCATATTGATGAGTTTGTAACTGTCTTCTTCATCGCGAAAGAGCGCATCTAAATTTCGGCTGATGGCGTTTGCAGTCGATTCAGCTTCGTCGGAGTTGTCTAAAATGATATCAAGCGCTTTGATCGTACCGGTGCCGGATAGATGCATCGCGGTATCATAAGGGATGACGATCTTGCCTTCATCAGAGTCACTGCCCGCCCGCAGTATGGAGTTGTCACCGTCTTCAGCCAGAATGCCCACGACTGTGAAGCTTCTTCCGTTGATACCGACGGTCTGATTCAAAGGATTTACACCTGAAAAAAGTTCTCTTTCCAATACCTCATCTATGAGACAGACCCGACTTCGGTTTTCCATATCCAGAATATTAAGCCCCCTGCCTCGGGCGACCAGTTCGTCATTGCTGTTAAAATAAATATTGTTATGCCCTTCTATGACAGCATCTTCCGTCACTTCTCCATCGTAGGAGAGAGAACCGGTCAAGCTGAGCGTCGGTGATATGCCTTTGATATTATCCAGGCTTTCAAGATTCTCAACATCGTGGGCGGTTAGGCCCTCTTTGAATGGTGTTCCGTAAATCTGAACGCTGACAGTATCTGCTCCAAGATCTGAGAACTGACCGGTCATCTCATCGGTAATGCTCTGCACGATGGTGATCAGTGCAATGACGGAAGCAACGCCGATGAGAACGCCCAGTATCGTTAAAAAAGATCGCATTTTATTCCCGACAATGTTTTGCCAGGACATTTTTAAGCTTTCCTTTATCAAAATATCACTCCTGTTCTGTAATCAATCCGTCAAGGATACGGACAATTCTGCCGGCATTCTTTGCAATGCTCTCGTCATGGGTAATCATAATAATGGTTCGCCCTTCCTTATGGAGAGCGCGGAAAAGCTCCATAACCTGTTTTCCTGTTTTTTGATCAAGTGCGCCGGTGGGTTCATCTGCGAGCAGCACGGAGGGATTTGTGGAAAGTGCTCTGGCGATAGCCACCCTCTGCTGCTGCCCGCCGGACAGCTGTCTTGGATAATAGGCAAGCCGTTCTTCAAGACCGACTCTGATCAGCATCTCCCTGGCGATCTGTGTTCTTTCGGAGGGTGTGATGCCAGCATAGATCAGCGGGAGTTCAACATTTTCCGCTGCATTTAAACGAGGAAGCAATTGAAAGGATTGGAAGACAAAACCGATTTCCTGACTTCGAATTTTAGTAAGCTCTTTTTCCGACAGACTGCTGATAATTCTTCCAGACAGGTTGTATTCACCGCTTGTAGGTGTATCCAGACAACCAATCATATTCATTAGTGTGGATTTCCCTGAGCCTGATGGTCCCAGGATTGAGACGAATTCTCCCTCACTTACTGTGAAGTTGACGCCTTTCAGAACAACCTGCTCCTCACCTCCCATTTGATAGGATTTTATAATATTGTTCATCTTAACAATTTCTTTATTCATCATTTCAACCGCTCCCCACCAGGGAACGGTAAGGCGGATGAGCTGCTGCTCTGAGCTGCAACAAGCACCTTGTCTCCTGCCTTCAAACCCTCTTTGATCTCTACCATGGTACCGTCATTAATACCAGTCATTACCGGAGTTCTCACGGCCTTTCCATCCTTGCCTTCGATCATCACAAACGGCTCGTTGTTTTCGTCAAACTGGAGTACTTTTATCGGTACTACTACGGCGTTCTTCGCGGCTTGACCTTGTATTTTAATTTCAGCTGACAGACCAACCTTTAACGCAGCATCCGGGTCCAGGGTTACTTCGGCATTGAAATAAGAAACGCCGTTTAGGACCTCTGCTTTTTTGGATATTTTTGATACGTGACCGCCAACTTCTTTATTTAGCGCTTCAATTGATACAACTGCGGTCTCACCCTCAGTAACAGCGTCAAGGTCAAATTCGTCGACTTTGATTTTAACAAGTAGATTGTCGTAATTGACCACATCCATGATCTCTGTTCCGGAGATTATCGTATCGTTTTCTTCCACATGAATATCGGTAACCTCCCCGTCGATGTCCGCATAACCTTTCAAATCATTCACGTTGTTTTGCGCTGTGTTCAGATTTGCCTGAGCCTGCGTCAGCTGTGCTTTGGTAATATCGAAGTTGCTTTTCGCTTGTTCATAATCACTTTTAGATACCGCTCCTGCGTTATAAAGCGTCGCAATCCGGTCAAGCTTGGTTTTGGCATCCTGATAATTGACTGTTGCCGAAGAGAGTGAGGCCTGTGCATTGGTTAAATTGGAACGCACATTGTCCCCTTCCAGCTCATATAATAAATCCCCTTTTGATACGAGGTCTCCCTCGCCTACATATATTTTCTTGATGGTTGAGGTAGAAGTGGCATAAACAGTCTGATCATCCTCAGCTTCAATGTTTCCTTCATAACTGTAATACGTACTGATATTCTGTACAGATGCTGTCTCTTCCATGTAGCTTGCCTTCGCTGGAACAATGCGGTAGACAAGAACCGCTGCTGCCGCGACGATAAATATAACGCTGTAAAGAATTATTTTCTTTCTGCTTGGTTTTTTCATCATGATAACTCCTTCCTGATCTTAGGACTTATCATAACTTGCAATTATGAACTGTTTATGAACAGATCATTAATTCATTATTAAAATTTATGTCGTTGTGTTCTTTCACAGGGAGAATTGTTTTGATAAAATAGACGCAGAATGAATAGTGAGCTTAAGTATAATAATTTATGATAAGACTTAGGAATGCGAGGAAGTGTAAATGAATAAACAGACTGAAGCAAAGCCATTGAAAAGCAAAGGAAAGGTAAAACAGGAAATCAAAGAGGAAGAGCATTCTGAAGAAAATAATAAAAAATCAGAAATGACAACTGGATTGGAAGCCATTGTGCTGTTTTCGCAGCTTGGTTTGACCATGGCGCTTCCCATACTGCTTGGAGCCCTAGGGGGGCACTGGATTGACGGAAAGCTCGGAACGGGAATGATCTTTTTTATTCTGTTGCTTTGTATGGGTATCGCAGGAGGAATTGTCGGAGCCTACAGACAGATCATGGCTGTTACAAAGAAAAAGACTTTAAATAAGTAAGCCGTGCGATTTCGTCAGAAAACGCACGGCTTTTTCAATCAGCCCCTGACACTCTGGTCGGCATCAACCATGCCTCTGCCTTGAGCAGTTTCCGGAATACCCGGGATAAACTTTGCCTTCTCCATCAGCCGTTTTTTTACCTGATCGGGAGTAAGCGATTTATTTGCTTCCAGCATCAGTGCAACAACACCGGCGCAGACTGGAGCCGCCATGGATGTTCCAGAAAGAGTGAGATAATCTTTCAGCAATCCTGTTTGACGAAGCTTTTTATCCAGTGTCGAATTTGGCGCGCGAAGCGAAATGATGTCTGAGCCGCAACATACGACATCCGGTTTTACATAATTGTCAATCGTAGGCCCTCTGCCGGAATAGTCAGCAATTTGATATTTGCCGGAATAAAGGTTGTTTTTATTTTCTGCCGCACCGACTGTGATGAGCATAGGGTCAATGCCTGGTGAAGTGACAGATCCCGGAGAAGGGCCGTCATTTCCTGCAGCGGTACATACGACGATTCCTTTCTGCCATGCGCCTTCCAGAGCCTGGCAAAGAGCGTCCTCCTTATAGGATTGAATCGCTGTACTGCCGACAGAAAGATTGATGACCCGAATGCCCAGCTTATTTTTATTGCTGATGCACCATTGGATTGCCCTGATAACAATGGAAAGATTTCCAAAACCGTTTTTATCCAGTACCTTAACACCGATTAGGCTGGCACCTGGGGCCGCTCCCTTGTATAAGGAATGAGACTGACTGCCGCTGGACGCAATGCAGCCAGCTACATGTGTTCCATGGCCGTTATCATCATAGGCCTTCTTCTTATTACCGATGAAATCCTTGAAGGCGCTGATTTTTTCTGAAATGTCCGGGTGAGGATAGATTCCAGTATCAATCACAGCGACGCCTACTCCTTTGCCGGTCCCCCCCCGGTCCCATACAGCGGGCGCTTTCGATGCAGGAACTGCAACGTCAAGTACTGTTTGGACCGTGCGATCAAGCCAAACCTTTTTCGTAGTGTTCTGACTGACGATTTTTTTAAGATATTTTGCGTTGACTTTTGCTGTAAAGGAATTAATAAGTGGTAGCTTGCTCTTTATTTTACAGCCTTCATATTTTGAAAGGCAGTCAATTTTTACTAGATACTCTTCATAAGATCCGACCTGAATAATGACCGGAACTTTTTTCAGAATTTTTCTGGAGCTTTTTAAATAGGTTTGAAGAATCCCGGGTGCAAATTTGACTGGTCGATACCAATCCATCGCAAGCTCTTTCAAATCAGGACTCAGTTTATGATGATGGGATTCAATCCAATCAACTTCTTGAATGATCATAATATACACCTCCGTATATCATTTTCATTCTATTCAGATTGATGGAAAGATGATCATCCTTGCCGTTTGCATGCCAATAGACAAATTAATAATCCAATTCAGCAAAATAATACATATACAGATCTCTATAAATAGTGTAGACTTTAAAGGATAATGATCTGGTACTCTGGAATTCTTAAAGGATTCCAACCTTTTGGTTTGCCAGAGTACTGAAAGAGAGAAAGGGGATTCAATGAAAAAAATATTGAAAACAATGCTCGTTGTAGCGTTGGCCATAACAATGATTCTATCCGGTACCTTGACAGCATTTGCCGCGGATTCGACCGCTTACAAAGTGCAATACAACGGAAGTAATCTGGATTTTGACGGAGCCATAAAAAATGTAAATGGAAGAATTGTGGTACCGTTTCGTGTGATTCTTGAGGCAATGGGTGCAGAGATTACATATGATGCAGCAACCAAAACTGTATCTGCGAAAACTCCTGAAAAAGAGTTCTCATTTACCATTGGGAAAAAGGAACTAACAATAACAGAAGACGGAACAACATCGACAAAAACGATGGATGTTGTCCCTTATATTGACAGAGCTGATAGCAAGACATATGTGCCGGTACTTTTTATCGGTGAGAGCATGGATTGTCTTGTTCGTTGGGATGCCGCGAATAAAACAGTTATCGTAATCGATCCTGATACGCTGTTCGCAAATGCCGACGAAGATTTTTCCATCATGAAAAAACTCATGTCATCAGACCTTGATTTGGAAAAAGCTTATAAAACAAACAGCGATTTCAATATGGATATGACGACATATCAAGATACTACGCCGCTTAACGTTTCCCTCAAAGGAGACATGAGCGGAATTCAGCAGAAGCTTAACGCGGAAATGGCGATGAACATGGTTTTTAATTTCGACGAGATGCTCACAACCCTTTCTGAAGAAGAACGGGCTTTAGCAGAACCATTACTTGATGCTTATAAGAATACAAAAATGAACATCAAGATGAACGGCGAAACAGGCGAAACTTATATGAATTCAAATATTTTCTCACTAATGAACCCTGAAGAGGGTAAAAACACCTGGTATAAGATGAACTTTTACGATGTTTACAACCAGATGGGAATCGATTTAAAGGCGATTAGTGAGATGAAGTATTCCGAGAGTGGGCTTTCTGGGATTCTGGAAAATTATGTAACGATGCTTCCCGATGCGGACACAGCCACTTACCAGGATATGAAAACGGCTTATACTTTCATGAAGGAACTTGTGGGAGATGACGCTTTCCGCACACAGACATCCGGAAATACCAATACATATACATTAAAGATCGGCAAGGTGGATATTCTTGAGGCGGCGGCAAAGACGGTACTGAAAGAAGGAGTGCCGGAAGACGCTTTAAAGAGTGATATCGACAGCTTCCTGGATGGTGGCAGCTTCAAACTGGACGTCAGTATCAAGGATAAGGCCGGAAAGCTGGAACACTATGATTTAGACGGGACCGTATCCTTGGATGATGTCAAGGGAACATTCAAGCTGTCCGGAGATCAGAAGTCTGGGGAAGGTCAGTTCAGCATTGATATGAAAGATATGATGAAGATGGATATGAGCATCGAGACTCAGGTTTCGGAAACCTCTAAAAAGGTGGATTTGGCTTTGCCTGAGAATGCTTTGATCGTGGATTATCCAATGAGTGCAATCCCGGCTCCCTCTAACTAATCTATTCCAAAAGAATAAAATGCAATTGAAAGACGGTCTTGGATCAGGCCGTCTTTTTTTGTTATAACTGACATTTCTGGTAGTTTGCCAATTGAATGCGTGTAATTAAATATTCAACGGTCGAAAAATTTTCGCTAATGCGGTATAATAAAGTGAATCAATCACATTTTAGATATTCAGGAGAGAAAGCCATTGAAAAAGAAGAGCTATTTTTTTGTTATGACGATGGTTATTTTACCTGTTATTGTCATCACTTTTATCATATATTTCAATATCAACAGCGCGCTGCACTCTCTTGATAACAGCGCGGATATCGTTTTGCCAAAAACCAATCCCGAATATCATTTTGCCATGGTCTGTGAAAATATGGATGAACCTCTCTGGCTTTCGGTTAAGAAGGGGGTGGAAAAGGCTTCGCAGGAATTTAACGTGGCGGTAGAATTCAATTGGCCTTCGGAGCTGAATTCTGACGAACAGTTCAAGTGTCTTGATATGGCAATCGTTTCCAAGGTGGATGGGATTGTCACCTATGTTTGGGATGCCGGGGAAACCGGCCAGCTTATCGATAAGGCGGTTGAAAGAGAGATCCCAGTAGTAACCATCAGTACGGATGCAAAAGACAGCAAGCGGGCGGCCTTCGTCGGAGTAAACACTTACAGCGCAGGTACGGATATGGGTAAGATGCTGTTGTCGGCTACGTCAGGCGAAGGGGATGCTATCATTTTGGTCAGTGATAACGAAGCGGGAGGCACAGTGGTTCAGAACCTCCTTGTCTCAGGCATCATGGACGCTGTGAAATCGTCACCTAAAATGAACGTTGAAACGATCCAGTATAATTATGCTAACTTTCTAAGCCTGGAAGATACGATTCAAAATGTCCTGATCAATGAGCCCGGATTGGACGCCATCATCTGCACCAATGAAAAGGACACAACTCTCGTGGCCCAGAGGCTGATCGATCTAAACAGGATTAATTATAGTATTATCGGATATGGAGATACGCCGGAGATTTTGCGTTATATCGATAACGGCGTTGTTTTTGGTACGGTTTCAGCAAGCCACGAGCAAATGGGCTATGACGCCGTTAAGGCACTGGTTGATTTAAAAGAGGGAGGACGTACCTCCGCCTATTTTACAGTGGATACGTATTTGATTACAAAATCCAATGTGTCGGAGTATTTGGAGACAGAGGATGAAACAGCTGAAGAATAAACTGCATCTGCGGCATACCAACAGTCTGAAAAAGCGATTGATTATTTACTTCATGGCAATCATTATCATTATGAGCGCCTTGAATCTTTTTCCATATTACAGCATCTCTGTGCTGATGAACCGTATGAGCTCCACCTTTGAAATGAATGTGGAATTGAATCATCTGAACAACACACTTGAGCAGCTGAATTATGTCTATGAAAGCTATCTGGAGACCAAGCACTCCAAAAGCCTTGATGATTACTACCGTTATTCACATGATCTGTGGGAAGAGGTAAATGCAATACAGATCAACAACTCCGGCATGGACAATACTCTGGTAATGAAGGATATTCGTAATATGGTATCCAGTTATATTGATGAGATGGACGAAGCCGTCAAGGCAAGAAGATCAAGAATGGTAGATGATTATCTTTATCACCACAATGAAAGCACGAAAATTCATCAATATATTGTAGAATATATTCAAAGGCTGAATAATACACTGTTTTTTCAAAATACGGACCGTTATACCTCGATACGCAAAAGTATCCGGCTGGTGGAGACACTGAATATCGGTGTATTGTTCTCCATTTTTGTCTTAAGTATTGCGCTGATCTTATGGTTCACTTACCGGATTACGAAGCCGATTTTTGAGCTGTCCAGGGCGGCGGATGAAATTACCCACGGAAATTTCAATGTGCCTAGTGTCAAGGTGGATTCCAGCGATGAGATCGGGATCATGGCGGAAGCCTTCAACCGAATGACGGAGAGCATCCGGCAGTACATCAATGAGATCAATGAAAAAGTTGGATTGGAAAGAAAGCTGCAGGAAAAGGAAATGGAAAACCTTATCATCAGGAGCAATTTGCGGGAAGCGGAGCTCCATGCATTGCAGGCACAGATTAATCCTCACTTCCTGTTCAACACGCTGAATGCCGGTGCACAGCTAGCCATGATGGAGGGGGCGGACAGAGCTTGTTCCTTTATCGAAAACGCTGCGGAGCTGTTCCGATATAACATGCGGAATCTGGATAAGCCGGTCACAATAGGAGATGAAATCAGAAATATCGAAAATTATATGCATCTTTTAAATGAGCGTTTTGCCGATAAAATAGAATTTAATCTGGAAAAAGATGAAAATATTTTGTCACTGAAGATTCCTTGCATGATACTGCAGCCTATTGTAGAGAATGCTTTTATTCATGGAATCGGTGATGTGGAATACCTTGGAATCATCAGCGTAGGTGTGAGAGAAGATTCGGACTGCGCGGTGATTTCGATCAAAGACAACGGAAAAGGGATGAGTGAGGAGCGAATTGGAGAAATACTGAGGGGAGAAGGAAACGGAAGAGCCGAATCAGACGGAAGGCATGCGGGGCATACCAACGGAATCGGTCTGAATAATATCATGAGCCGTCTTAAGATTTTTTACTCCAGAGAGAATATCCTGGATATTCACAGTGTGCCTTTGCAGGGTACGGAGATTATCCTGCGTATACCCAAGGAATCATGAGAAACGGAGGATGCTGCAATGTTTAAAATAATGATTGCCGATGATGAGAAAGTAGCGATCGATTCTCTGAAATTTATCATTGAGAAAAGCTTTACCGACGTAGAAATTATATCCAGTGCAAGAACGGGGCGGGAAGCCATCGAACAAGTGGAGACAAACGTACCGGATATCCTGTTCATGGACATCCATATGCCGGGAATCAACGGGATCGATGCAATTCGTGAAATCAGAAAGCGACACGGAAGTATTGTGATTATTGTGTTGACTGCTTTCGATCAGTTTGAATTTGCAAAGGAAGCGATCAATCTGGGCGTCATGGAATACCTTTTAAAGCCGGTCAACCGGACAAAAGTAGCCGAGGTGATCAGTAAGGCCATGGAGCAGATCAGCGTGGAGAGGGAAAAGAGAAAAATTGAGCTTGAAATGAAAGAGAAGCTTGAAATTGTAGGACCCATACTGGAAAACGGGTTCGTATACTCCATCCTATCATTTGATGACAATCGTAAAGATCTTGAAAATTATAAGCGGATTTTTGATATTCAGGAGGATGGCGGCTACATCCTGACGGTTGAGTTTGTAGATGAACAGACCGGTGGCTATGGCGACAGCAAAATCGGATACAGCGTTCAGAGCCAGCATCTTTATCCTTTCTTTAAAGATACGCTAAAATCTTTGTGCAAGTGCATTATAGGACCGGTTATGCTGAACAGAATTACGGTGGTTGTTCCAACGAATTCTGGGACAGATGAATATGTCTGCAGACAAGAAGCGATTACCATGGCGGAAACCATCGTCGAAGGCTTAGCGGAAAAGCTGGACTGCGGGCTGAAGATCGGCATTGGAAAGAGATACAGGCGATTTGACATGCTGGAGGCTTCTTATGAAGAATCCCTGAAAGCGCTTCGTTACCTTCAGGGAACGGGAGTCATGCACTTTGTGGATATTACAGCACGTACTGTAGAGGTGGGCTCCGAATATCCAGAGTATAAAGAAAAAATTCTGCTCCAGAAGGTCTCCGTGGGAAATATGGCGGGAAGCATGAACGTATTCAACTGTATTTTTGACTGGCTCGTCAGAGAATACGGCGAACAGCCCTTGAGGATCAAAAATAAGCTTTTGGAAATCATCGTTCTTGTCAATCATATGTCTTGGGAATATGAACCGGGCAGTGGAACATCAGGTGTGGACCTTCTGGAAGAGATGCTTCCGGTTAGCGACCTTGGAGAGCTTAGAATCTGGTGCAAAAAAAAGGTTGAAAATGTCATCAGTCAGATTAATTCCTATCGCGATTATAAAGCGGGCGGTTTAATAAAGCGTGCAAAAGAATATATTAAAGTAAATTACAGAAAGTCTATCACCCTTGAGGACGTTGCGCGGGAGCTTAACATAAGCCCGCAATATCTCAGCAAGCTTTTTAAAGAAGAAACGGGAGAGAATTTTATTGACTATCTTACTTCAATACGGATCAGAATTGCTAAAAACCTTTTGGAGAACGATGAGCTGAGTGTCAAGGAAATCTGTTACAGTATCGGCTACGGTGATCCGAACTATTTCAGCAGAATATTTAAGAAGATCGTTGGAGCAACTCCAACGGAATATAAGGACAGCTATTTAAACCAGACTTCCGAAGTATCAACGGATTCTGAACTGGTCAACTGATGCGATCTTGACTCGTAAAGTCTTTTGACAGTGTACGGTCCGAACTGTGTGAGGAGGAACAAGAATGCCCAAAATGAAAAAAGCAGGGTTGTTTTTTACGGTATTGATTTGCTGTGTTGCACTTCTGGCGGGCTGCGGCGGGTCTGCTGAGAATAGCACGGATGCTGGCGAACCAAAAGAGGACAGAGTTGTGATCGGCTTCGCTATGGATACGCTGGTGCACGAACGCTGGCTGCGGGATAGGGATATCTTTGTTGCCAAGGCAAAAGAACTGGGAGCAGAAGTGATTTTGCAGATTGCTTACAGCGACAGTCAGGAGCAGGAGAAGCAGGTTCAGTATCTGCTTGATCAGGGGATTGATGTCCTGGTCATTGTACCGCATGATGCGGTTTCTGCTGCCGGAATGGTGAAAAAGGCCAAGGACAGAGGCGTCAAAGTGATTTCTTATGATCGTCTGATAAAAAACGCAAATGTGGATCTTTATATCTCCTTTGATAACATTATGGTAGGTGAACTGATGGGGCAGGCTGCAGTCAGCCAGAGCCCAGCAGGCAATTACCTTTTGCTGAACGGATCAGAATCTGACAATAACTCGTCAATGCTTCGTGAAGGTTATTTGAGTATGCTGGAACCGGGGATACAAAGCGGAGATATTCATGTGGTGGGTGAAACATGGGCAAAGGACTGGCTTTATGAAAATGCACTGGCATACATGGAAGAATTCATGGACGCGGACACAAAAATCGATGTCATTATTGCGGGAAATGATACGCTGGCAGGCGCAGCGGTTCATGTTCTCACAGAAAAGCGTCTGGCCGGGCAGGTTACGGTAGTTGGTCAAGATGCCGATCTTGACGGCTGTCAGCGGGTTGTTGAGGGCACACAATATGCCACCGTATATAAAGCAGTTGATCTCGAGGCTACAAAGGGCGCGGAGTTCGCAGTAGCCCTGGCAAACGGATCGCCGATTCATGCCAATGCAACAATCAATGATGGAAGATACGAGGTTCCTTCTTATGAAATAGAGCCTATTCTGGTGACGAAAGATAATATGATGGATACCATTATCAAAGAAAAATTTCACAGCATGGAAGATATCTATATGAACATACCGAAGTCTGAATGGCCTATGAAATAGTGCTACTTTGATTTCTGTGAAATTTTCTTGTGTTCCTTTTGATTGTTTAATATAATGAAGGCGATAGTTTTCGGAAAATCGGAAGAGATTTAACAGAGGTGGTAATAAATGGAACCAGGCAAACGGACTCCGGAGAAGAATGTAAAAATCAGGCAGTCATCACGGAGAGAGAATATCGACTCTACATGGGTATGCAGAAAGCATAATATATTTAACGTTGTTGAAACAATCGCCTACGAAAAAGTCGCTGATGTTATGAGCAGAATGGAAATGTGTACCTGTGAAAGGTGTACCTGTGATGTACTTGCTATTGCATTAAATGCCTTACCCACAAAGTATGTTACTTCCGATGCAGGGAAGCAGTATATCCAGCTGGAAGCATATAAAAAGCAATTGGATACCGATGTATCATTCGCACTTATGAAGGCCTGCATGACAGTCAGGCAAGCGCCGAATCATGATGAAGAATGATCTGGCAGTCGCCGCCGAGAAGTAACTCGGCGTTTTTTTTATCTAATAAGAAGCTACTCCTGAATGAAATTGATCTTTTGAAAAAATCTTGTAAAACAATTTTGAATTATCTATAATACTAATGAGTTCGCAACACAATCGTACGGTTCGCACGATGAACAAAATAGAGGCGGTGAAAAATGAAAGATCTTATCATCAAAGAGATAAAAACCAGGCTGGAGGAATTCTTTGAGATTGCATGCTGGCTTTACCACAATCCTGAGTTGGGCGAAAAAGAATTTAAAGCTGCGGCTTTGCTTACCGACTACCTTCAAAAGAACGGCTTCGACGTAGAGAAGGGGATTTATGGATTGGAAACCGCATTTCGGGCTACCTGCAGCAGAAAGAAAGATGGACCTCATATCGTTTTTTTCTGTGAATACGACGCACTGCCTCTGATTGGGCACGGCTGCGGGCATAATCTCATTTCGGCCATGTCAATAGGGGCCGCAATTGGTTTAAAAGCTGTGCTAGATGAAACGGGGGGCAGGATCACTGTTTTCGGTACTCCTGCGGAAGAGACCAACGGAGTTAAGGGTGTATTGGCAGACATGGGCGCCTACGAGGGGGTCGATGCTGCTATGATGGTACATCCAAACGTTGTGACGGAAGAAAGCGGCACTTCACTCGCCTTGTCCGCTTTACAGTTTGAGTTTTTTGGAAAAGCGGCTCATGCAGCAGCGATGCCGGAAAAGGGAATCAACGCGCTTGATGCGGTGATTTTACTTTTTAACGGAATGAACGCGCTGCGTCAACATGTTCGAAGTGACGTGAAGATTCACGGGATTATTACAGACGGAGGGGTTGCTCCCAACATCGTCCCCGATTACGCGGCTGCAAAATTCTACATACGCTCAAATGATAAGGATAATCTGAAGGATGTGCTTGCGAAGGTCAAACGCTGTGCAGAAGGTGCAGCTGCCATGACTGGTGCTGCGCTTAAAATTTCAGCTTTTGAAAATTCCTACGACAACCTCAGAACAAACCAGGCTCTTTCCAGTCTTTTCACTGCCAACCTTAAGGCGCTCGGAGAAAAGGAAGTACAGCCGCCGAGCAGCAGTATCGGTTCCGTCGATATTGGAAACGTCAGTCATATTGTTCCAGTGATCCATCCGTGGGTAGGAATGGGCAATCCGAATCTTATAATCCATACAAAAGAATTTGCTGATTATACCCTAACGAATCAGGGAAAGGAAACCTTGTTCAGAGGAGCATGCGCGCTTGCTTTGACAGCTTGGGATGTGATGGCATCGGAGGAGAATCAAGCAAAAATCAAAGAGGAATTCATGTCTTTTTCAAGGTGAACGCGGTATAATCATACTTATTCAGCATCAATTTAGGGAAAAAGGTGAGGAGTGATACAAGTGGATAAAGACAAGATGATACCCATTGAAAAAGCGCTGTTGATTCTTGAAACAATGAGCAATCATTCCGATGAACTGAAGGTGGCGGAAATCAGCGAAATAACAAAGCTCAACAGGTACATGCCCTGAGTCAGCGTGATTGAATACGGAGGAAATTGCAAAATTGGATGTGCAATTGGCTGTTGGAGGGTTTGGGAAGAATGAAAGGGCTGAATGTCGGTTTTGACGGCATCACTTCTAAAAGACCATCAGTATTACATATCCGGCAAAAGAAACGATCGTGTAATAGACTACAGTCTGACTGAAAAAATGGCGTTCTTCTTCATTATCCTTTACCATGACGGGCACAAGGTAAGACGGGGGCAGGATGAGATAAGAATAGAATGCAATGGTAAACAGAGGGTCGATGTGACCGGCAAGCCGATTGATTGTAATGAGAGCAATGGTTCCGAACACAAGCACAGAGACGAGCCTGGCAGCAATGTGAAAGGTCGTCTTTGCAGAATTGGAGCGTTCAAGAACAAGTGAGTAGCCGATAACCATTAAGATCAGAGGTACGGTTACATTCGAAAGCGTATTCATTGCGCTGATTGCAGCTCTCCCCCAGAAAATTGTGTCCAGCATATCGAACAATCCGGAGATGTTGGCAAGCAGACCTCCTAAAATACCAATGATTACAGGAGTCTTAATAAATTTCACAGCGGTATCCTTCATGCTGAAGGTGCCGCTGTTTTTAAATTGAATATATGGAATGCAGATAAACCATGCAAAAAATTCATGGCCTAAACCAATGAGCATAAAAAGCGGAAGAGAATCCGTGCCCCATAAAGCTCCAAACAGTCCGATTCCGATCATACCAAATTCAAAACCAGCCATATACCAGGGTGTAAAAATGGAGCCGAATATATTTGGCATTTTGTTTTTCAATAAAAAACCCGTGCAGTACAACGCGCCGCACATGATAAAGACCATTACAACGACGATAATGTATCTTGCTTCCAGCATTGTTTTCCCAAAGGATAAAAACAGAATACAGGGCAAAGCCACATTGACGATGATCTGTTTCAGTTCATTCATGGTGGAGCCGGATACCAGCTTCTTTTTCCGCAAGATCCAGCCAATGAAAATGATGATCAATACAGGTAACAGCTTTTCAAATAGTGCGGTCATTTTACCCTCCCGAAACCCTTGGCTTGTATGCTTGATAATATAGAGTGATTATACTTAACTTTACCATTTTTTTCAATAGTTGTGTTTTTATATTAGCTGATTAACTTTGAAGAGTCAACGCAGGATTTAGATTTGCTTCTGTCTTTTCAACTACAACTCTCTGTGCGATGATGGTATCCAGTGTATCACTGAGCTGATTGTAAGCCAAAGAAATAAGGGCTAGCTCGTCGTTGTCGGGGGTAGCTTTTGCAATTGCAATGGCGAAAGCCGTTATAATGGCTGTCAGTTCATATGGATTCATTGTAATCACCTCTCAGATAAAATATGAAGAATTAACAGTTTAAAATACAAACAATGTCATGAATAAATGGCGTAAGTCGCCATATGATATTAATATCGAATTAAGGAGGTGAATAGAATGAAAAATAATAAAGCATTACTGATAAGTATTCTCATCAGTGTCGGAGTCGGAGTGCTTTCATCTGTTATAACCATGAACGGAATGGAGAATTATAACGATCTGGCCAAGCCGGCATTGGTGCCGCCAAACTGGGTATTTCCAGTTGTTTGGACGATTTTGTACATCCTCATGGGCATTTCTGCATACCTCGTTTATAGCTCTGATTCGCCTTACCGCAGCGAAGCGTTAAGAATTTATGCCCTGCAGCTCGCTGTTAATTTTCTTTGGCCGATCATATACTTTAATCTTAATATGGTTCTTCTTGCATTTTTCTGGATAATTTTGCTGGCAGTACTGATCGTTCTGATGATTATAAGTTTTTGCAAGGTAAATAAAACAGCCGCTTACCTCCAGATACCATATCTCCTGTGGGTATTGTTTGCAGGTTATTTAAATCTCTCCATATATCTTATGAACCGTTGACGCAACTTTAAAATATCGAAATATTCAAAATTATTGCGCTTTTTTCCTTGAAAGGCGGAGAATGATATGGTATGGTTTATTTGTAATGGGCCTGTACAAAATTTCTATTTTGTGCCGGCTTTTGTTTTATCTAATGGCGGTAGTTAAGAAATCACTTTTTTAAAGATTGGAGCGAATTTATGGAACAGAAAAAAACACAAAGTTCACCTGCCGATTTCATCTGCGGCAACTACGAAATCCTGTTAGAAATTATAAACTGCATCAACGTAGGAATCTACATTACTGATAAAAATGGCGTAACGCTCCTGGTAAACGATGAATCTGTAAAAACCGGAGGCCTCGGACGGGATGAACTGGTGGGAAAGCACATGGCCGACCTTGTTAAAGAGGGATACGTTACAGAGTCTGCATCCTTAAAAGCCATAGCAAGCCGGACAGAAGAAAGCATTCTTCAGCAGCTTCGTGAAGATGGACAGGTATACATAACGGGAGCTCCTTTGATTAAGGAAGGGAAACTAGAGATCGTTGTCTGTACGGAGCGGGATATCACGGAAACCATGAAGCTGAAAGAAATTCTGGATGAAAAGGATAAAATGAATAAAAAATATGAAAGAGAGCTGGAATACCTCAGAAAGCAAAACCTTTACGGGGACCAGGGGCTGATTTATAAAAGCAAAAACATGAGTCACCTCGTGGATATGGCACTGAGAATTTCCAGATGGGAGACGACCGTGCTCATTACGGGAGAATCGGGAACGGGCAAGGAAGTGATGGCAAGTTTCATCTATCAGAACAGCAATCGGAATGAGAAGCCTTTTATAAAGGTAAACTGCTCGGCAATTCCAGAGAGTCTGGTGGAATCGGAATTCTTTGGTTATGAGAAGGGAGCCTTTACGGGAGCCAGCAGTGAAGGTAAATCAGGTCTGTTTGAATTAGCAAACGATGGCACACTGTTTTTGGACGAGATTGGTGAACTGTCCCCGGCAATGCAGTCCAAGCTCCTGCGTGTTATTCAGGAAAGAGAGATCTTGCGCGTTGGAGGTACTCAGACGATTCCCGTAAATGTCCGAATCATTGCTGCGACTAATGTAAATCTAAGGAAAGCAATTACAGAAGGAAAATTCAGAGAGGACCTTTATTACCGCTTGAACATCATTCCTATCGAAATTCCGCCGCTGCGCAGCAGAAAAGAAGATATTCCGTCACTTGTATTGGAATTTATCCACCAGTTCAGAAAAAAATATGCACAGAAGAAGGTAATCAGCAGGGAAGCGGTTCAGGTTCTTACAGATTACGACTGGCCCGGCAACATCAGGGAACTGAAAAATATCATCGAACGAATTATGCTGACTACGGACGGAGAGGAAATTACAGCGCAGCAGGTTCGAAAGCAGCTTTATCACGACATTTCGGCAAATCAAATTCCTGCCACTGATGAAGGGTTGTCCTTGCAAGAGCAGGTAGACCGTTTCGAAAAAAATCTGTTGGAAATGGTTTTGTCCCAAAGCAAATCAGCTTATGAAGCCTCCAAAACATTAAAAGTAAATCGCGCCACCATCTCAAAAAAAATAAAAAAATTCGGGATCGAATACAAAAATGACAGAATTCTATTAGCAGACAAGGATTAACTCCTCCCATATGTTGCCATTAGGAAACAATCAGTTGACACTTGGCAACTATGAGAAAGGGAAAGACAAACAGAACGTTAAATAGCGAAGCCAACGAAATGTAATCGGTTTAATAATTTGATTTTTCTGAAAAATACAAAACGGTTCGTTGCCATATAGAAACAATCCTGTGATTCATGATGGAATGCAGAAACTTAGAACGCTGTGATTTCAACAAATCTTTATATTGGCACAGATATTGCTGTTTCAGTTTGATGTATTACAAACATCTGAATGGAGGAGTGATTTGAATGAAGATTGTAGTATTAGGCGGGGCGGGTCAAATGAGCAGCCTTACGGTAAGAGATCTGGCGCAAAGCAAAGAGGTGAAAGAAGTTCTGGTTGCCGATTTTAACTATGAAAAGGCCCAGGCGGTTGCCGTGGAAAACGGCCTGAAATGTAAAGCAGTTTTTTGTGATGCGTATGATACCGATCAGGTACGAGAAGTGATTAGAGGTTACGACTGCGTCATCAATGGCTGTACCTACAAAGTAAATCTTTACGTAATGGATGCCTGCCTTAAGGAAAAAATTCATTATACCGATCTTGGCGGACTTTTCTATGTAACGCTGGAACAGATGAAGCTGGATCAAGCCTTTCGTGAGGCAGGTCTTACGGCCGTGCTGAGTATGGGCGGAACGCCGGGGACCATCAATGTGCTTGCAAGATATGCGGTGGATCGGCTGGACACTGTGGAGACCGTTAGCGTACTAAACGGATGCGGCGACTGGACCAAAACAACGGAAGTATTTAGCGTTCCGTATTCTATTAAAACAATCATGGAAGAATTCACAATCCGGCCTGTGGAATATATTCAGGGCAGGCATGTTGACGTTGATCCCCGGTCAGGACTTGAACTGATCAATTTCCCTATGCCTTTGGGTCCTGCTTATGCGCACTATACCATTCATTCCGAACCGGCCACCATGCCGGCGGCGTGGAAGGAAAAAGGTATCAAAAATGTGTATTTTAAGTTGGCGCTTCCTCAGGATTTTCACGATAAGGTGGCTTTTCTTGCAGATATCGGCTTCGCCTCTCAGACGGAGATCGAGGTAACAAAGGGAATTAAGCTTAAGCCTGCTGATATGCTGGATGCGGTGATACGGAATATGCCAAGAGACAGGGACGCCGTAGTAAAGGACTGTGACATTCTGAGAGCCGAGGTAATCGGAACCAGGGACGGAAAAACAATAAAATACACAGTGGATTCCATTGCAAGGCAGAACGAAAAGCTAAAGTGCTCCTCCACTGAGCTGAATACCGGAGCTCCTCCGTCAATCGTTGCGCAAATGATCGTTAGAGGAGATGTTACAGAGAGAGGTGCCTTTGGTTCTGAACGGGGTGTTGATCCGGAGATTTATTTTGCAGAGCTTGCAAATAGAGACATGTATGTTTATGTAAATAAGGAATATCCGGTTTCAATAGATGGCTTCGAACAGATCGATGCTCAGAAAAAAATCTGATCGAGTTTAGAAGATCATTATTTGAAAGGAGTAAGAAAGATGTCAAAGGAGAAACTCTCCACCGGAAAAGTGTGGGGGTTCTCGGTGGGAACCCTCGGGGAATATTTTGTCTATTATTTATTCTACACCTACTTCCTTTATTATTTGACAGACTACGTACTTATACCTGCAGCAGTGGCAGGAACCATTATGTCCATTGCAATGATCTGGGATGCATTCACAGATCCTGTAGTCGGGTACATCAACGATGTCAGCAAGAACCCCAAGGGAAGAAGAAGACCGATGATGCTGAAGGCCTACATACCGTTTTTTATTACCTTTGCCTTGTGTTTTATTAATCCTGGCTTGGAAGGAATGGCGATGTATGTTTATTTCTGCATAGTCTGTCTTGCATTCTGGCTTTGCTTTACTCTGGAGCAGGTGCCGTTTTACGGACTGTTGCCTGAAATCGCGCAGGATGATGATGACAGAATGCGGCTGCGAGCAGCAATGGGATTCATTGGAAATGCAGGAAATCTTGCGGTTTCCACTGTTCCGATCGCGTTATCAGCCGTTATTGCTCTGGGTATCAGCGAAATGAACGCATGGTCCATCGTGATGGGAATATTAGGCGTTATCGGTGGCTGCGGCTTTATGGTGACCTACCTTGTGACAAAGGGAATGGAAACACCGCTTGAAAAGGTGGTAAGACCTTCGGAAAACATCGTAAAGACGTATTTAAAAATTATCAGATTGAAAGGCTATATGCCCGTAGTTATCGTATATATTCTATGTACGATTGATCTGTGTCTGATGTTTGCTTCGATCCTTTATGTTGCTGACGGAAAGCTGGGGCTGAATGCGGGGATGCAGTCAATCGTTGTGGCATGTTATACCTTCTCGGGCGCTTTATTTGTACCGCTGGTTACACCCATGAACAGAAGATGGGGTTCCTATCTGTCCCTTCAGTTTACTATGGGAATCGGTGCGGTTCTTTTCCTGATCTGTGGCTTTATCGGGGTAAACAGTGCAGGGGTAATGATCTTCCATGGTCTGGTAACAGGCGGGACATTTGCACTTGCGACGGCTTTTACTTACGGATTGCTTTATCAGATCATCGATGTTGCCTGTCTGAAGACAGAAGAACAGGTGGAAGGATCTGTAATCAGCTTTGCTACGCTTGGATATAAGCTGGGCGCAGCAATTTCAGCTGCTACGCTAGGATTGGCACTTACATTTATTGGCTATGACGGAGCTTCGGATATGAATGCCGCGGTATTGGGAAGAATCGATAGTTTGCTGACCATTATGCCGGCTGTTCTTCTGATTCTGTGTGTAGTAATTTTGAAATTCTTGTATCCGATCAGAGAAAATCTGTACCGTACGATCGTAGAAGCAAAAGAAAGAAAAGCCCAGGGAGAAGCTTACTCTGTGGAGGGATTTGAGCACCTGATGTAGGCTGAAAATGAAAGGAGAAAGAAAATGGCGGAAAAATTTCAAATGTATATTGACGGAGAATGGTGTGACAGCAGCAGCGGAGAGGTGATCGAGGTTACCAATCCAGCGACGGGAGAATTGATTGGAACGGTGCCGAAAGCGGCCCCTGAGGATGTAGAGCGCGCCATCCGGGCGGCGGATAGGGAAAAAGAGGCATTTAAGCAATGGGGTATCGTCGAACGGGGAGAGCTCATGTGCAGGATTGCCGATGAGCTGGAGAAGGAAACCGATAAAATTGCAAAATACATGACGCTGGAACAAGGCAAGCCAATTGCTACAGAATCGACCGGAGAAGTGATCGAATCTGCAGAAAACCTGAGAAACGCCAATGAGGATATCAAGCGTATGAACGGAGAGATTCTCTATTCAAAGGACCCCAATCGAAAAATTATGACGGTAAGAGAGCCCAATGGCGTATATGCCGCCATTTCGCCATGGAACTTCCCCATGGTCATGCCTGCAGAGCACATTGCCCCGATTCTGGTTGCAGGAAATACCATGATCATGAAGCCTGCGAGCTATACTCCAATCTCAGCAGTTTTCTTTGCGGAAGCTATCGAGCGGGCAGGCTGCCCGAAAGGAATCTTCAATCTTGTTATGGGTCCCGGACCGACTGTAGGAGAAATGATGTGTTCTCATCCCCTCGTTAATGCCATTGCATTTACAGGCGAAAACGTCACAGGAAAGCGGATTGCTCAGATTGCAGGCTTGAAGAGGATGCTTCTTGAAATGGGAGGCTCCGGTCCGGAAATCGTATGCGCCGACGCAGATATCAAAGCCGCAGCGGAGGGCGCGGCATATGGAGCATGGATGAATGCCGGTCAGGTCTGCTGCTCTACGCAGAGAGTTCTGGTACATAAGAGTGTAAAGAAGGAATTTATCGAGCACCTGATGAAGACAGTAGATGAGATTGTTTTGGGAGATCCGCTGGATCCTGATACTACTATGGGTCCGCTGAACAACGCACCTGTTGCGGCAAAGGTTGAATTCCATGTGAACGAAGGGATTGCAAAAGGCGCGAAAATCCTTTGTGGAGGCGGCAGGGCAAAGGGTTTTGATACAGATTTATTCTTTGAGCCGACCATTGTCGATCTTGTCACCCCGGGAATGTTGCTTCACGATGAAGAAACCTTTGGCCCGGTTATCCCGATTATCGAATTTGAAACGGACGACGAGGCGATAAAAATGGCCAACAGTACTCCCTATGGACTGCAGATGTCGGTTTATACCAGCAGCCTGAAAAAGGCCTTTTATTATCACAGCAGACTCAATGCAGGCAACGTGTGTATTAATGAATCGGCAGGATTTTGGGAACCGCATCAGCCTTTTGGCGGCGCACCCGGAACGGAAACAGGCTACGGAAGAATCGGAGGGAAATATACCATTGAAGAAACTACCTTCCTAAAAACCATAACAGTAAATTTTGAGAAGTGTGATTGATGTGCTAAAATTATGAAGGAGAGCAGGTTAGCCTCTCCTTCATAATTTTATCTAATGGTCTTGACGGTTGCTAGAGCGGCTGGTTTATTTTGAGGGATAACATGACAGGACATTCCAAAATGCTTGGTATGATCGGATTATTAACCGCTTCCTTTTTCTGGGGAGCGGAATTTGTTGTGGAAAAAGACATTCTCTCAATGATGGGAGCAAACTATTCCAATTTTATCCGGTTTTTTGCTGCAAGCGTGGTTTGTACGCTGGTATTGATGCCGCGAATGAAAAGTATAAAAAAAAGCGATATACGCAGCGGTTGCATCACAGGATGCTTTATGGGGATGGGCTTCGCTTTTCAAACGATGGGGCTTTCCTACATCAATGCAGGAGAAAACGCTTTGCTTTGTTCGTCGTATATTCTCATGATCCCTCTTGCGGAGTGGATTCTGTTTCGGAGTTATCCGGGATACAGAATTTTTATATATGCCATGATTGCATTGGGTGGAATTGTCTGTATCTCATATGATACAGCCGCCCGAGCCTGGACCTTTTCTACGGGCGAAATTTTGACTCTGGCTGGAGCTGTTTTTTATACTGGAGCCATTATTTCGATTGAGAGGCTTTCTGTTCACATGGATTCCAGTGTTTTGTCTCTGATTCAATTCTATGTGATCACGATCATTTCGGGTGTGTTTGCTCTCTTGTTGGAAGAAGCGCCGGAATCAGTCACAGGAACCGTGGTGGTGGAGTTTCTTTACCTGATTGTGTTTGCCACGATAGGAGCTCAGCTTCTGATGAATCGCTGTATTAAATATGTCACATCCTCCGCTGCGGGCCTGATTTTTTCCTCAGAAGCGTTGTTTGCCGCCGTTTTGGGAATTTTAATATTAAAAGACCCTTCCACATTGACCCTCTGGATCGGAATCATTCTCATTGTGGGGTCCATTGCACTTTACCAAACTGGATTTCCACGACGTAGGGATATTCATTTGAACCACAAAATATAAACAGCAAGGCTTCCCGACGGGAAGCCTTGCTTGTTTTTGCGTTTTAAGAACCCTTTTTTTAATGATTCATATCATAAAATTATGATTAATTACATTTCCTTTGTGGAATAATGTTAGGGAAAGAAAGGAAAACGGTGGCGCTATGAAAGAGAACATAAATCCATTCGGTACAGGATGGAATTTAGATAACAGCTATTCAAAACTGCCGGATATTTTTTATACAGAACAAAAACCAACGCCGGTACGAAGGCCGGAGCTGGTAATGTTCAACAATGCGCTGGCGGAGTCGATTGGACTGGACCCTGTACAGTTAAACAATCCAAAAGCCGCTGAGATTTTTGCGGGCAATCAGATCCCCGAAGGCTCTGTTCCCATTGCGCAAGCTTATGCAGGGCACCAATTTGAACACTTTACAATGCTGGGAGACGGCCGTGCCTTATTGCTGGGTGAACAGATCACTCCGGAAGGAAAACGGTTAGATATTCAGCTGAAGGGCTCGGGACGGACTGCTTATTCCCGTGGAGGAGATGGCAAGGCGGCACTTGGGCCTATGCTCAGAGAATATTTGATTAGCGAGGCAATGTATGGACTTGGTATTCCAACAACCAGAAGCCTGGCGGTAGCAACCACCGGGGAGTCTGTCATTCGCGAAATGCCCTTACCCGGAGCGGTGCTTACCCGAGTGGCGTCCAGTCATATTCGAGTGGGAACCTTCCAGTTCGTTTCAAAATGGGGAACCGATGAGGAGCTGAAAGCTCTTGCCGATTACACTTGGGAAAGACATTTCTCTGACATTGATGAAGGAGAGAACCGTTATCTTGCTATGCTGAAAGAAGTAATCAGGCGTCAAGCAGAGCTCATTGCAGCATGGCAGCTGGTCGGCTTTATTCACGGAGTTATGAATACGGATAATATGGTGATATGCGGTGAAACCATTGATTACGGTCCGTGTGCCTTTATGGATGTATACGATCCATCTACCGTGTTCAGTTCTATTGACGCGCGGGGCCGCTATGCTTACGGTAACCAGTCAGGTATTGCCGAATGGAATCTTTCACGCTTTGCGGAGACACTGCTGCCGCTGATCAGCGATGATCACCACCAGGCAAAAGTTCTGGCGATGGAAGCATTGGTAGAATATCACCGGTTGTTTGAGCGATGCTGGCTTGCCGGGATGAGAGCAAAGCTGGGTATCTTCCATGAAGAATTGCAGGATGAAAAGCTGATCGGTGAGCTTTTAGAGATCATGCGGAAGAATCAGGCTGATTTTACAAATATGTTTCGTGTTTTGACTCTGGACCGGCCGGAAGAGAGTGAGCTGTACGAGAAAGAAGAATTCTTGCGCTGGCTGACGTCCTGGCAGTCGAGATTGGAGAGGCAGGATGAGACTAAGGAGGATTCCATAAAATTGATGCGGGAATATAACCCGGCAATTATTCCCAGAAATCATAGGGTTGAAGAGGCATTGGATGCAGCGGTAAAACAGGGGGATTATGAGGTTATGAAGCGCTTATTGCATGTGCTTTCAAAGCCCTTTGCATATACTGCCGAGCAGGATGAATATGCAACTCCTCCCAAACCTTCAAGCAGCCCGTACCGTACCTTCTGCGGTACGTAATACGAGGCCAATAGAAGAAAACGAAAAAAAGGGAGAGCCTTCTGACAGAAGAGACACTCTCATTTTTTTTCAGTCGGCTTACAAGAAAAACCGTCATAATTGTTGAAAAAATCGCTTGTAATTCGTATTTGGTTCCATTATAATGAGATTGGTTTTATAAAAGACTTTTATAAAACTAAAATATATAATTAAAGTAATATTTTTGAAAAGAGCAAAACGATATGAAAAGAACTACGGCAACTACAACTGACCTGAAACGAATTAATCGAAACAAGGTTTACCAGTACATCTATGATCAGGATAAAGTTTCTAAACAGGATCTGGTCACCGCCCTCGGCCTCAGTCTGCCAACAGTCAGTCAAAACCTGACAGAGCTGTTTGATATGGGACTTCTGCAATATTCAGGTACTTTTGAATCAAGTGGCGGCAGAAAGCCTAAAATGATCTCCATTATTCCAAATGCCAGAATGGTCATCGGAGTTGAAATCAAGATGACACATATCAATATTCTGTCTATCGACCTTTTAGGGAATCCAGGGTCGATCAAGCGGCTGGAGGTTGATTTTGAAGAAGGAGATCAATACGGAAAAGTACTGGCAGAAGAAATCGACCACTATATCAAGGAAAGAACAATTGATCCGGGAATCATTTTGGGGGTTGGTATCTCGATTCCCGGCGTTTTAAGTGTAGATAAAAAAAATATCATCAGTGCACCCACATTGAGAGCAAGGTATGTGCCTATAGAGTCACTAACCAAATACATTACTTATGAGACGTTTATTGAGAACGACGCCAATGCTAGTGCCTTTGCTGAACAGCACAGCAGGAAAGAACTGACGACGCTGGCGTTTCTCAGCGTATCGGAAGGAGTCGGCGGCGCACTGATTTACAATGGGGTACCCTATACTGGAATGAATAACCGCGGAGCCGAGTTCGGCCATATGACTGTGGTAAACAATGGAAAACAATGTGCCTGCGGCAATCTTGGATGCCTGGAGGCCTATACTTCTACATCCAACCTTACCTGTGAAGAAGGAAGGAATATGGATGATTTTTTTGTTATGCTGAAAAAAGGAAATGCTACTTGCATAAAACTGTGGGAAGAATATCTGACATTTTTATGCATGGGGATCAATAATCTTCGTACTATTTTTGATTGTGACGTTATACTTGGAGGTACTCTTGCAAAGTATGCCGCGGATTATTTTGATGAAATCAAAAAGAGGCTTGCAAGGATTCCAGTATTTGAAAGAAATCCAGAATATCTTCATTTGAGCAATTACACTTCCAACGCAAGCGGTATAGGAACAGCCCTTCATTTTACTGATCAATTTATCAAAACGGTATAAACCGCTAAATTTCAACATAAATCGACATAAAAAGAAGCAATTTTTCACTAATTTTCCGTACTCCTTATATTTCAATACTGAAGAGAAAAACAGATTAAAAAAGTGAAGATTAGATTAAAAAAACACTGTTGACATCAATTTTTGGCAGTGTTATCATTAAACCAACTTTTAGAAAACTGTTTTTCAAAAGTTATTTAATAAACTGGTAGAAAGAAAAGGAGAGAGAAAATGAAAAAACTGATTGCCTTATTAATGGTTCTTGCCCTTGTTTTATCAATGGCAGCCTGCGGTGGCACTGATACTTCCGGCGGCGACTCTGAAGAGGTAGCTGCAATGATCGGTGTAAGCATGCCTACCAAGAGCCTCCAGCGTTGGAATCAGGACGGACAAAACATGAAGTCCATGCTGGAAGACGCCGGTTATCAGGTTGACCTCCAATACGCCGGAGACAACGACATTCCGACTCAGGTATCCCAAATTGAGAACATGATTACAGAAGGATGTAAAGCACTTGTAATCGCAGCGATCGATGGTTCCTCTCTGACGGAAGTTTTGAAGCAGGCCAAAGAGCAGGGCATTCCAGTAATTGCTTATGACCGACTGATCATGAACAGCGATGCGGTTTCTTATTATGCCACATTCGATAACTATCAGGTTGGCGTAATGCAGGGTCAATACATAGAAACAGCGTTGGATCTTAAGAATCAAGAAGGTCCGTTCAACATCGAACTCTTTACAGGAGATCCGGCTGACAACAATGCAACTTTCTTCTTCGGCGGAGCTATGAGCGTACTGCAGCCCTACATCGACAGCGGTGTGGTGATAGTACCTTCCGGACAGACTTCACAGGCACAGGTATCCACTCAGGACTGGAAATCAGAAAATGCGCAGTCCCGTATGGAAAACCTGATCACCTCCAATGGATACAGCCCAAAGGGAGTAACGCTTGACGCAGTTTGCTGCTCCAACGACTCAACTGCTCTGGGCGCTGTAAACGCACTGGTATCCGCAGGATATACCGCGGATGATATGCCGATCGTTACCGGCCAGGACTGTGATAAGCCAAACGTAAAGAATATGATTAATGGTCTGCAGAGCATGTCTGTATTCAAAGACACACGTACGCTTGCTGATAAGGTTGTCGGCATGGTTGATTCCATCGTAAAAGGCAGCGAACCTGAGATCAATGATACCGAAACCTATGATAATGGAGTAGGAGTCGTTCCGTCTTATCTTTGCGCACCAGTTGTATGCACCACAGATAATTACAAAGAACTTCTGATCGACAGCGGATATTATACCGAAGCTGATCTTCAGTAAAACGATAAGAAATAATATCTTATGGCGGGCGGCAGCAAACCGCCTGCCGATTTTAGCATATGGGAGGTTTTTTCGTGGCGAACATAATACTGGAGATGAAGAATATCACCAAAACCTTTCCCGGGGTTAAAGCACTCGATAATGTAAATCTGGTGGTGGAAGAGGGTGAAATTCACGCACTGGTTGGAGAAAACGGGGCAGGAAAATCGACCCTCATGAACATACTGAGCGGAATCTATCCCTATGGAAGTTATGATGGAGACATTATTTACAGTGGTGAGATCTGTAAATTTAAAACAATTAAAGACAGCGAGCGGCTTGGTATTGTTATCATTCACCAAGAGCTGGCACTGGTTCCGTACTTAACCATCGGGGAAAATATGTTTCTAGGAAATGAAAACGGAAAAAAATTCGCCATTGACTGGGATAAAACTTATGGTAGAGCTGACGAGCTGCTCAAGACTGTAGGTCTGCAAGAAAACAGTCATACGCAGATCAAGGATATCGGAGTCGGAAAACAGCAATTGGTTGAAATAGCCAAAGCGCTCGGCAAAAATGTAAAGTTGCTTATACTTGATGAACCGACTGCGTCTCTTAACGAAAATGACAGCAGAAACCTTTTAAATTTGTTGCTGGAGTTTAAAAAAAATGGTCTTACATCCATCATTATATCTCATAAGCTCAATGAGATATCCTATGTTGCGGACAAGATCACGATACTCAGAGACGGTTCCACAATTGAAACCCTGGTAAAAGGTGAAGATAAAATTGATGAAAGCCGTATCGTAAAGGGCATGGTAGGAAGAGAAATTACCGACCGCTATCCAAAGCGAACTTCTCACATCGGCGAGGTTACTATGGATGTACAGGATTGGACGGTATACCACCCTCTTTACTCCGAGCGTAAAGTTTGTGACGAGGTCAGCTTTAACGTCAGAAAAGGAGAGGTTGTGGGCATTAGCGGATTGATGGGTTCGGGGAGAACCGAGCTTGCTATGAGCATATTCGGGAAAAGCTATGGTGCAAAAGTCAGCGGAACGTTGTTGATCAACGGCCGCGAGATGAAATTGAACAGTGTTAAACAGGCGATAGATGAAAAATTGGCTTACGTAACAGAAGATCGAAAAGGAGACGGGTTGATTCTGTCCAATCCGATTTATGTAAATAATTCACTTGCCAAAATGGATAAAGTCAGCAGTCATATGGTCATCGATAAGGATAAAGAGCTTTTAGTAGCGAATGAATACAAGGAAAAGCTAAATACAAAGTGTCCAAATGTACTACAGAATGTGGAAAATCTTTCCGGAGGAAATCAGCAAAAGGTATTGCTGGGTAAATGGATGTTTGCAGATCCGGAAATCATGATTCTTGACGAGCCCACCAGAGGCATCGATGTGGGTGCAAAATACGAAATATATACGATTATTAACCGGCTGGTTGCGGAAGGAAAGTCCGTTGTACTCATCAGCTCTGAGCTCACGGAAATCCTGGGAATGAGTGACCGTATCTTTGTAATGCATGAAGGCCGCATGATTGCAGAATTTAATAGGGAAAACGCTACCCAGGAAGCGATCATGTCATGCATAATGCGGGAAAATAATAAAATGGAGAATGAAAATGCAAAGAGTTAAAAGCTTCCTTAAGGAGAACACTATGCTGATTGCATTAATCGTGGCAATCATTCTATTTCAGGTTTTAATTATTACGGCCGGCAAGGGTTCTCTCTTAAAACCACAAAACGTTTCAAATATCATTGCCCAAAACAGCTATGTTGTGATTCTCGCCACAGGAATGCTGCTTTGCATTCTGACCGGCGGCAATATTGACCTTTCCATCGGCGCTGTTGTGGCTCTTACCGGAGCTGTGGCAGGAACGCTAATGATAAACATGCACATGAATGTGTATCTGACAATTGTAATTTCTCTACTAGTAGGTACTGGCATCGGGGCGATTCAAGCATATTGTATTGCTTATGTGGGAATACCTCCGTTCATTGTTACTCTGGGGGGTATGTTGCTCTGGCGGGGTATCGCACAGGTTATTCTGAACGGAATGACACTGGCACCTTACCCCGATACATATTTAAAATATTTTACCAGTTATCTTCCCAAGACAGATAACAACTCATTTTTGCTGGCGGTCACCCTGATCGTGGCAGCAATTATTTGTATCGTCTATATTGCAATTGAAATCACAGGCAG
Source organism: Anaerovoracaceae bacterium (assembly GCA_963676445.1). Lineage (GTDB taxonomy): Bacteria > Bacillota > Clostridia > Peptostreptococcales > Anaerovoracaceae > Anoxybacterium. The sequence goes on along the minus strand of OY781100.1, from coordinate 2,591,706 downwards.
AGCAAAAAAGACGAGAAAGGGATACGCTGTTGGGAGCTTATCTATTTTATTGGCAAAACTTGTCGCTGTCAGCGCTGCCATCCTGTATTTTGCATATCTGCTGGGTAATTACAAGGGCTTCCCGGTAGTACTGATTTTGATCGCGATTGTTGTACTGGCATACGCCTACTTTACCAATAATACCGTTCCGGGCAGATATCTTTATGCAATGGGCGGAAATGCAAAAGCAACCAGACTTTCCGGCGTCAATACCAAGAAGATGATGTTCTTCGCCTATACCAATATGGGCTTTCTTTGTGCGATCGCCGCGCTGGTCTGTATCGCAAGATTTAATTCATCAGCGCCAAGCCTGGGAGAACAGTATGAGCTGGACGCCATCGGCGCTTGCTTTATAGGCGGTGCTTCTGCTTACGGCGGTACAGGAACCGTTGGGGGTTCTGTAATCGGCGCAATTTTTATGGGCGTAATGAATAACGGAATGTCCATACTGGGTGTAGATGCTAACTGGCAAAAAGCTGTAAAAGGCTTTGTAGTTGTAGCAGCAGTAGCCCTTGATGTTATAACCAAGAGAAAAGTTAAAGCATAAACGGAAAGGGAATACCATGACGGAATATTTTAATGTTAAAAAAGTACAGTACGAAGGACCGGACAGTAAGAATGACTTTGCATTCAAATTTTACAATCCGGAGCAGCTTGTACTGGGGAAACCAATGAAAGAGCACTTGCCCTTTGCAATGGCCTGGTGGCACAATCTCGGCAATGCAGGCAAGGATATTTTCGGAGATGAAACTGCAGATAAATCCTTTGGTGCAGAAAAGAAAACCATGAATCACGCCAAGGCCAAAGTCGATGCCGGATTTGAAATGATGGAGAAGCTTGGAATTCAATATTTCTGTTTCCATGACGTGGATCTGGTGCCAGAGTCCGATGATATTAAGGAAACAAATCGCAGACTGGATGAAATTTCGGATTATATGCTTGAAAAAATGAAGGGCAGAGACATAAAGTGTCTCTGGGGAACCGCGAATCTCTTTAGCAACCCGAGATTTATGAATGGAGCGGGTAGTTCGAATTCAGCAGACATATTCTGCTTTGCTGCTGCGCAGATAAAAAAAGCGTTGGATTTAACCGTAAAATTAGGTGGAAAAGGATATGTCTTCTGGGGAGGCCGGGAAGGATATGAAACGCTGCTGAATACCGATATGAAATTTGAGCTTGAAAATATCGCTAATTTGATGAAAATGGCTGTGGAATATGGAAGAAAAATCGGATTCACAGGCGACTTTTATATTGAACCGAAGCCGAAAGAGCCAATGAAGCACCAATACGATTATGATGCCGCGACTGCAGTCGGATTCCTGAGACAGTATGGACTGGATAAAGATTTTAAACTGAACATCGAAGCAAACCATGCTACACTTGCGGGTCATACCTTCCAGCATGATCTTCGGGTAGCCGCTATGAACGGAATGCTCGGTTCCATCGATGCGAATCAGGGTGATCTGCTCCTTGGCTGGGATACGGACCAGTTCCCCTCTAACGTCTATGATACAACACTGTGCATGTACGAAGTACTGAAAGCAGACAGCTTTAACGGCGGACTGAACTTCGACGCAAAGGATAGGAGGCCCAGCTACACCGATGAAGATATGTTTCATGGCTTCATCCTGGGGATGGATAGCTTTGCTCTCGGCCTTCTGTACGCGGCAAAGCTTATAGACGATGGAAGAATCGACAGCTTTATTAAAGAACGCTATATGAGTTTTGAAAGTGGTATCGGTGCTGATATCCGCGCTGGAAAAGCAACGCTGGAAAGCCTCTCGGCATATGCGGAAAGCCTTGGCGCACCGGAGCTGCCGGAAAGCGGCAGGCAGGAAAGACTGGAATCCATTCTAAATGCAGTGATGTTTGGACGGTAATTCCCGTCAGCGTTATGCGATATGAAAAGGAGAGTATCTATGCAATACATAGGGATTGATCTTGGAACCTCCTCCGTAAAGATTCTCCTCATGAAAACTGACGGGACGATTCTTTCTTCCGTTACAAAGGATTATCCTGTCAGTTATCCAAAAACAGGCTGGTCGGAGCAGAATCCTGAGGATTGGCTCCGCCAGACCCTAACGGGTCTAAGAGAACTGATGGAATCTGCTCACGTTGATCTCAATGAAATCAAGGGGATTGGAATCGGCGGACAGATGCACGGACTCGTTGTGCTGGATGACAGAGATCAGGTTATTCGGCCTGCAATTCTCTGGAATGATGGAAGAACAGAAGAAGAAACGGAGTATCTTAATACAGTAATCGGTCAATATAAGCTGTCGGAATACACTGCTAATATTGCTTTTGCAGGTTTTACAGCACCAAAGCTTCTTTGGATGCAGAAAAACGAACCAGAGAAATTTAAATTAATCTGTAAGATCATGCTCCCTAAGGACTACCTGGTATATATGCTTACGGGAGCCTTTACCACGGATGTTTCCGATGCGTCGGGGATGCTTCTTTTGGATGTAAAAAACAGAAAATGGTCTAAGGACATGATTGAAATCTGCGGGATTCGAGAGAGCATGCTGCCGACCGTTTGCGAGAGCTATGAAATTTCCGGGTATGTAAAAGAAGAGATTACAGCAGCGCTTGGTTTGACCGGGAAAATTGCAGTTGCTGCAGGTGCAGGGGACAATGCGGCAGCGGCTATCGGAACAGGTACGGTTGAGGACGGCAGCTGTAACATTTCAATAGGAACCTCGGGGACTGTTTTTATTGCAAGTGATCGTTTTCGGGTCGGGGAAAATAATGCAATTCATTCCTTTGGCCATGCAAACGGAAAATACCACCTCATGGGCTGCATGTTGAGTGCTGCATCCTGCCTCAAGTGGTGGCTTGAGGATATTTTGAAAACCGCGGATTACCAGGGAGAGCAGCAGGATATTAAGGCAGCGGGAGATAATCCGGTATACTTTCTTCCCTATCTGATGGGAGAGCGATCACCCCACAACGACCCAAATGTACGCGGAGCATTTTTGGGACTGGGGATTGACACGACGAGAACGCAGATGGCGGAAGCCGTCTTTGAGGGCGTTTCCTTTGCGCTGAAGGACTCCATGGAAATCGCGAGGTCGCTCGGAATTGAGATTGATAAGACTAAGCTTTGCGGGGGCGGAGCAAAAAGTCGGGTTTGGCAGCAAATGCTTGCCAACATTCTCAACCTTGAAGTAGAAATTCTGGAAACAGAAGAGGGTCCTGCTCTTGGCGGTGCCATTCTTGCCGCAGTAGCCTGCGGAGAATATGAAACGGTAGAGGCAGCGTCACGGGCTATCGTCAAGGTAAAAAAGACGATACGGCCGCAACCGCTACTGACAGAAGCGTATCAGAAGAAATATCAGGTATTTCGCAGCCTTTATCCGGCAATAAAAGGCTTGCTGTAATTTGTTTACCTTATTACTTTATTCCTCATATTTCAAAATAGTCTGTATAAAAGCTTCGCCATAGCGTGAGGCTTTTATTTCGCCTACGCCGGAAATTTCCATAAACTCAGCCATGGTGTGGGGCCGCTTAGATGCCATATCATTTAAACTGGCGTTGGAGAAAATGATATAGGCCGGCACTCCTTCTTCCTGTGCCAGCTGGGTTCGCACAGCTTTAAGAATGCGGAACAATTCGCTGCCTTCGTTAACGAAGGCTTCTCTGCCGCTTTGCCTCGGACTTTGTTTTTTCTTCCCTGCAGCATTCTTGGCAGAAGCCGGTATGATTACCGGCATTTTAAGACTCTTACCATGAAAGAGCACGTCGGCGGATTTTTTCGTTAACTCCAGAGACCCGTGCCGTGGATTGGTAGAGATATATTCCTCTAATTCTAGAAACTCAATATATTCCCGGATCTGGAGCCGAGATATATTTCTCATTAAGCCGTAAGTTGTGAGCTGATCAAGCCTCAACTCAAGGACGCGTTTCTCCGTGCTTCCATGTAGGATCTGGACGATCAATGTGGCCCCAACGCAGTAACCTAGATGCTTCTGAATCCTTTTCATACAGGAGAGAATCATCTGGGCCGGAATGGTAATGTCTTTCATCTCATAAGTGCTCTTGCAATTGCCGCAGTTTTCGCAGCGGCTTTCATGCCCCTGCCCGAAATAATCCAGAATAAAACCTCGCAGGCAGCCTGCGGTTTTGCAGTAGCCAATCATGCTGTCAAGCCGCCGGTAATCCTGATCTCTAAGCTGTGCCTGATCTTCAGCGCTCAGTTCCTCGTTTCCACCGCTGTTTTGAATTAGAAATTTTGCCGTCGTGATATCTCCTGCGGAGAACAGCAAAATACAATCCGCCTTTTCTCCGTCTCTTCCTGCCCTGCCGGCTTCCTGATAGTAAGCTTCCAGACTTTTTGGCATATTGTAATGAATGACATAACCGACATTAGACTTATCGATACCCATACCAAACGCGTTGGTAGCAACCATGATGTGCTTGCGGTCAAACTGAAAATCTTCCTGATTTTGGCGGCGTTCATCGTCAGAAAGCCCTGCATGGTACCTTGTTGCCAGTATTCCATGCCGATTGAGCTCGTCACAAACCCGTTCTACAGCTGAGCGGGTTGCGCAGTAGATGATACCGCTTTTATCGTACCGCTCGTCTATCAAAGCCCGCAGCGCAGTTGTTTTGGTTTTGGGCCGGGATATGTCATAAAAAAGATTAGGCCGGTCAAAACCTGTGATGATGTTCGCCGGACTTTGCATTTTTAAAATTCTTATAATATCCTGCCGTACTTCCTCTGTGGCAGTGGCGGTGAATGCAGACAAGACAGGCCGCCGAGGAAGTTTCTCTATAAAATCAACGATTTTCAGGTAGCTGGGACGAAAATCCTGCCCCCATTGCGAGATGCAATGTGCCTCGTCAACAGCAATGAGTGAAAGATTCTGTTCCCGCATCAACGACACAAAGTCTTCACCGCTTAATCGTTCCGGAGCAACATAAATAATTTTATACTGGCCTTCCCGCAGACGCTCGTAGGTTGCCTGAAGCTGTTCGAAGCTCAGGGAGCTGTTGAGAAAAGCGGCGTTGATACCGGCGCTTTTCAATGCTGACACCTGATCCTTCATCAGGGAGATCAAGGGGGAAACCACCAGAGTAATTCCCGGCATCAACATGGCCGGAATTTGATAACAAAGGGACTTTCCGCCGCTGGTAGGCATAACACCAAGTACATCACGGCCGGACAGAATGCTGTCCACCAATTGTTCCTGCCCGGGACGAAATGAGGTGTGGCCGAAATACTGTTTTAATATAGTAGATTTGTTCATATTTCCTCCGGTTGAATGAGCATACTAATTTTATTATAGCATTCCTGCAACAAAAGCAGCAAACGATAGTTGTATATTTTGTCTGAGTTTATGGATTGACAAAATTAAGAGTCACGAGATATAATGTTGCATGTCAAACAGTTGCATATAAAACATTTATACAGAAAACAGTAGCATACGAAACAATATTATATCGACAGCAGCATACAAAACAGCTAACAATGCTTGTGAAAGAGAAGGGAAGAAATTATGGAGAATAAAAGAGTCGGATTGGAGCTTTTGTCTTTGAATAACCTGATTCGCCGATATCTTGAATTTTCATCCAATAAAAGAGAAATTGATTCCGTTACAGGAAATAACGGGTGGATCATAGGATTTCTTGCTCAAAATAAGGATAGGGATATTTTTCAGAAAGATGTAGAAGATCATTTTGCCATCACACGTTCTACCGCATCAAAAGTACTCAGCCTGATGGAAAAAAAAGGACTGATTCATAGAAATGCGGTTAGTCATGACGCCCGGCTGAAAAAGATTACGCTGACAGAAAAGGCGTGGGAAATTCAGATTCTGATGCGGGAAGACGGGCAAAGGCTGGAACGCATTCTGACAAAAGGATTTACAAAAGAGGAAGAAGATATGCTGTATGTTTATCTGACCCGTATGAAAATGAATTTAAATCAAAAGGAGACTGATTGAGGTAACTTGTCATGAATATCATAAAAAAACTTCTATCTCACGTTAGAGAATATAAAAAACATACGATTCTTGCACCGGTTTATGTGACCTTCGAGTCCGTGCTGGAAATTATCATTCCCACCATAATGGCTTATTTAATTGATCTGGGAATCGAAAATAAAAACATGTCCATGGTTTTTATCCTTGGATTAATTCTTACCGTCTGTGCCGCGTTTTCCCTGCTGACAGGAATTCTTGCCGGCCGCAGCGCTGCAATTGCATCGGCGGGATTTGCGAAAAATCTACGAAAGGACATGTTCTATAATGTACAGAACTTTTCTTTTACCAACATCGATAAATTTTCGACCGCAGGGATTATAACTAGATTGACCACCGACATTACAAATGTTCAACTGGCATTTCAGATGCTGGTGCGTCTTGCAGTAAGGGCGCCGATGATGATCGTCTTCGCCCTGATCTTTTCATTCCGGATCGATGCACACTTATCGCTGATTTTTCTTGTGACGATACCGGTGCTGGGCACAGGTCTTTGGATCATTATGTCCCGTGTACATCCTCTGTTTGTAAGAGTGTTTTCAACTTATGATAAATTGAATAATGTCGTACAGGAAAACCTGCACGGTGTTAGAGTTGTGAAATCCTATCTTCGGGAGGACTATGAGGTTGATAAATTTTCCGGGATCTCCCGTTTGATCTACCAGGACTTTACCAAGGCGGAAAAAAGACTTGCTTTTAACATGCCTCTAATGCAGCTGTGTTTTTACGCAAGTATGCTTCTTCTGTCCTGGTTTGGCGCAAAAGAAATCATTGCCAGCGGCAATGATGCTGCTCTCGGGCTTTCGACGGGTGAACTGACGAGTTTGATCACTTATGCAATGCAGATTCTTATGAGTTTAATGATGCTTTCGATGGTGTTCGTAATGATTATTATTTCTCGTGCTTCTGCAGAACGCATTACGCAAGTCCTTAACGAAGAAAGCAGTCTCAAAGACAGTGAAAACCCAATTGAAGAAGTAAAGGACGGATCGATTGTTTTTGAAAATGTCAGCTTTTTTTATGATAAGAGCGCTGACAAGTCTGTTTTGAGTGATGTCAATCTAATGATTGCATCAGGAGAGACAGTGGGAATCATCGGAGGTACAGGATCATCCAAATCAAGTCTGGTACAGTTAATTCCGCGGCTTTATGAAACTTCCGACGGAAGCGTGACGGTTGGCGGCGTTGATGTGCGGAATTATGAACTGAAAGCGCTTCGTGATCAGGTTGCCATGGTTCTTCAGAAGAATGTTCTCTTTTCCGGTACCATCAAGGAAAATCTTCGATGGGGAAAGGAAAATGCTACGGATGAAGAAATTGTAACTGCATGCAAACTCGCCCAGGCTGATGATTTTATCAGGGACTTTCCAGATCAATACGATACCCATATCGAGCAGGGCGGAACCAATGTGTCCGGAGGTCAGCGCCAGCGACTCTGCATTGCAAGAGCACTTCTGAAGAACCCCAAAATATTAATTTTGGATGACTCTACCAGTGCCGTAGATACAAAAACCGACGAGCTGATCCGCCAGGCTTTTCGCAGAGAACTTCCGAATACAACGAAAATCATTATCGCTCAACGTGTTTCCTCAGTTAAGGATGCCGACAAGATCATCGTGCTGGATGACGGAAGGGTTGATGCCGTCGGTACCCACGAAGAGCTGCTGCAAAATTGTGAAATATACCGAGAAGTTTATGAATCTCAGAACAGAGGAGGTGTACTCCATGGATAAAAAGACTCCAGCAATGCAGTTGAAACCGGGAACGGTAAAACGGCTTTTTTCGTATATGGCGCGGTATAAAATCCGGCTAGCTTTTGTTATCGTATGTATTTTGTTAAGCGGAGCCGCTACCGCAGCAGCTTCCCTTTTTCTTAAGACCCTGATTGATGATTATGTTCTTCCCCTGCTCGGCCAGGTGAATCCTGATATGTCGGCACTTTTTCGGGTCCTGATGATGATGGGTGCCATCTATATGATCGGTGTACTTTCCACCTTGTTCTATAATCGTACAATGGTTGTCATCGAACAGGGAACGCTGAAAAAAATCCGCGATGAAATGTTTCAGCATATGCAGCGGCTTCCCATCAAGTATTTTGATACCCACGCCCATGGCGATGTGATGAGCCGTTATACAAACGATACTGATACGCTGCGTCAGGCTATCTCTCAAAGCTTACCTCAGATGTTCTCATCTATTGTTATGGTTACAGCAGCTTTGGTTGCGATGCTTTCTCTCAGCGTCGGACTGACGATATTTACCCTCGGCTATACCTTTGTACTGTTGAAGGTGATTCGGTTTCTGGTTGGAAGAAGCGGTTCCTTCTTTATCCGGCAGCAGGCTGCCCTTGGAAATGTCAACGGGTATATTGAGGAAATCATCAGCGGACAGAAGGTCGTGAAGGTGTTTTGCCATGAAGAGCAGGCAAAGGAGGAATTTGACGTTAAAAATGAAGAGCTTTGCTACAGTGCAACAGAAGCAAACAAGTACGGAAACATTACCATGCCGGTGGTGGGCAATCTGGGGTATCTGCTTTATGTCCTAATTGCAATCATAGGAGGAGCGGCAGGTATTGCAGAATTACCCAATCTCTCCTTTGACGGAATCAATGTACTGAGCATCGGAACCATCGTTTCCTTTCTTACCCTTTCCCGTAATTTCATCAATCCAATCGGACAGATATCGATGCAGTTTAACATGGTAGTTATGGCACTTGCGGGAGCGTCAAGAATCTTTGAACTAATGGATGAGGAAGAGGAGAAGGATGAAGGTTATGTAACTCTTGTCAATGCAAAGATGGAAAATGGAAAATTAGTGGAGTACCGGGAAAGAACCGACCATTGGGCGTGGAAGCATCCCCACTCCGACGGAACGACAACCTATACACCACTACAGGGTGAAATCCGTTTTTACGATGTTGATTTTGGATATGAAGAGAATAAACCCGTTCTCCACAACATCACACTTTATGCAAAGCCGGGACAGAAGGTAGCTTTTGTAGGTGCTACCGGTGCAGGGAAGACAACAATCACAAACCTGATTAACCGATTTTACGATATTGCCGATGGAAAAATTCGATACGACGATATCAACATCAATAAGATTAGAAAAGCAGACCTGCGCCGTTCTCTCGGTATTGTGCTGCAGGATGTAAACCTGTTTACAGGAACCATTCTAGACAATATCCGTTATGGAAAGCTTGACGCAACGGATGAAGAATGTATTGAAGCGGCGAGACTTGCCAATGCCGACGGATTTATCCGTATGCTGCCTCATGGGTACCAGACGGTGCTGGAAGGCGACGGAAGCGGCCTGTCACAGGGACAGCGCCAGCTCATTTCCATTGCCCGGGCAGCAGTAGCGGACCCGCCCGTTATGATTCTTGACGAGGCAACTTCTTCCATCGACACAAGGACGGAGACGATCGTGCAGAAGGGTATGGACGCCTTAATGAAAGGCAGAACCGTATTTGTAATCGCCCATCGCCTTTCAACGGTACAAAACTCCGATGTGATTATGGTGCTGGAACAGGGAAGGATTATTGAACGGGGAAGTCATGAGCAGCTGCTTGAAGAAAAGGGAAAATACTATCAGCTCTACACCGGTGCATTTGAGCTGGAATAAAAGGAGCGCCGTTTCCTATCTGCTCTTCATTTCATTAACATTTTTGATCAGGATGGACATGGTTCCATCCTGGTTTACGATAAATTCAACCTTTTCAGAGTCTCTTAGCAGATCTGACGGGATTTCCATTTTAATGCCGAGATCCGTGATAATCCTGTGACTTTTTTCCAGATCATTGTAGATCTGCTGATTGATCTTGATTTTTTTCTCCGTAAAACCTTTGTCAGAAAGCTCCTGCCGGTATTGACGCTGCATATCAGGACTGTCTGAGAACACATTTCTGCTGAGTTCGTCGACGTTGATTTCCAGATTCTCGTCAACGCTGTTTTTGATGGCTTCCTTTACTTCTGTTTGCTTCAGGGAATCCCCGGAATAAAACTTTTTTACCACCTGCTCCGCAGACTTCTCAACGAGCCGGAATTGCTCTTTGTAAGAACGGGCGGGCTGCGTCTTCAAGAAAATACTGGAAAGGTAATAGTCCTTTTGCCCGTCTATTTCATATTTTTTTTCCTTGATCCAAAGCTTCAGATTATCCAGGTCGATAAAGACACATTCATCGATCTTTTGTGATTCTCCGGCAAAGAGGGTTTTATATTTGATGACGCTTGTACAGCTGATTCCGTCAACGCTGGAAAGGCCATGAGTGAAGGCTTCCTTATAATTGAATTTCAATATTCCAAGATAACGGCTTTGTTCACCGCGAAAGATGGTAAAAAGAACGTCTGCAGCAGGAATCTCTATATTGGAAGACATGATATCGTAAAGGGATTGCGCAAGCTGCTGTGTAACAGGAATAAAATATTCACCTCCGGCCTCTTTTACAATATCTCTGATAGGGTTGACGCTGTCGTCAAACTCACACTCTTTCAATTCGCTGTCATTCCATAGCTTTTCAATATGCTTGATAAAAAAATCCTCTGATTCGTCAGCAGGAAGCGTGTCGCCGGACAAGACCGGAACACCGGCATTGGTGTCCAAAATATGCAGGATTGCTTTTTCTATTGTAACTTCTTTCATTATATACTCCCAAATTAAAACTTTTCCCTTCCTTCAGAAGGTAGCTCAGTAAACTCTAATTATAGCATTTGGCTGCCCACCTTTCAATCAGGAAACCATCTCCACAGAAAGCAATTTTTATTTAAAAGGTGATACATAGGCTTTCAGTGAAGGATTGTTGTTTGTGGTTGAAATCAACTGTTGGAAGGGTTTTGCGACACTCTTCGTTGAAATTGAGCAGGATGTTCAGTGATCGTTGCTTTGGTGAAATAATTGATTTCTGTAAATTTTTTCATTTCTGTTTTTTATCCTGGTGATAATTTGTTATAATAATAAAGAATGCTAAAAAGAGCGGACATAAAATACAAGAAGAAAAGCGGAGGGCAAGAAATGGAAGAGAAAAATACAATGATGGATTACATGGATGAAATTGAAAAATCCATGGAACGCATTTATAAGGGCGATTTGCTGAAAGGGACAGTAATCTCGGTTCACGAGGAGCATGTCCTTGTCAACATCGATTATATATCTGATGGGATTATTAAAAAAGAGGACCTTGCTGCAGATTATGAATATAAGGAAGGAGACGTTATTCCCGTAATCGTTCTTGATACTCACGATGCAGAGGGAAACGTTGTATTGTCTCATAAAGACGCTGAAGAAATCGATGGTTGGGTCGAACTTGAAGAGGGATATCAGGATAAAAAGAAGATTATGGTCAAAGTTAAAGAAGCGGTGAAAGGCGGAGTCTCTGCGGTCTACCGCAGTGTGAACTGCTTTATTCCGGCATCATTGCTGTCTTATCGTTATGTTCAGGATTTGTCTGTTTACGCGGGAAGAACGCTGGAGGTCATTGTCGAGGATTTCGACAGGGAAAAGAAACGGGTGGTTCTTTCCAGAAAAGCGGTTGAAGTTGAAGCAAGGGAAAAACAAAAGAAAGAGCTGATGAGTGAGCTGCAGGCCGGTGAAATGCGCCAGGGAGTTATAACCAAACTGATGAAATTCGGTGCGTTTGTGGATTTGGGCGGTGCAGAAGGTCTGATTCACATAGATGATCTGGCATGGCACAGAGTCAATGATCCGTCAGAGGTGGTATCAGAGGGTGACCAGGTTACTGTTTATGTAGCAAATGTCGATAAGAAAACCGGCAGGATCAGCCTTGTCCTGAAAAAGGTAGATGAAGATCCATGGAAAGGGGTTGCCGAATATTATAAAGTAGGAGATTTCGTTGAAGGAAAGGTTGTCAGGCTTACCGACTTTGGTGCCTTTGTTGAGGTCGAAACTGGCGTAGAAGGATTGGTTCACATTTCGGAAATATCTTCCGAGAGAATTCGCAAACCTTCTGATGTATTAAAAATCGGCGATGCCGTTCATGCAGAGATTCTTAAAGTGGACGAGGCAAACAAAAGAATGAGCCTCAGCATCAAGGAAGCCGAGGGTCAGGTCACGGAAGAGATTGAATTGGATTCTGAAGAGCAAACGACGACACTGGGTGATTTGTTTGGTGATAAGTTTAAGGATTTTTTCAAGAAATAAAAATCAGGAAGGAAAATCAAAAGGGATTGTCAGGGGAAACACAGAGGGCAAAATACTGTCCATAAAAGATTTGAAAATGAGCTACGGAGAAAAACAGGTGCTGAAGGGTGCCTGTATGGTTTGGCGCGCCGTTTGAAGTTTTACTCAAAGGCACAAAGAGTTATTACTACGATATTTTTTCTGTTCTTGCTATTTTGGTTCCGGTGCTTTCATTTGTCTGTTATCTCGCACTTATGCCCGCTTTTGATCGAAACCTGCAAAAGCTCAGCAATTATAGCGGCAGCAGACGTAAACCAGGATTAAAGCTGTCGGAACAAATATCAAAAGTTATTTGCTTCAGCAGGGAAGAGAAGATTTTCTTCCGATTTGCCTCTAACATGATGAGGAACGAGAGGGATTTTATGGAATCATCATGATATCGGTGGTCTTGAATCTGATTTTGTGGAAAAAAGTGTTTGCTGTTAATTGGAATGAATTGGAACAAATCACATAATGAAAGAAGGCTATTCTAATAATAAGACGATCGAATAAGAAAAGGATAAAAAATGACAAACTGGAACAGAAAACTAAAACAAGAGAACATGCAAGATGATCTCTTGGAAATTATGGCATATATTCAAAAGGAACCAAATCGGACAAATTATTTAATGAAACCAAGTCTGGCGGGCTGCAATGAAGCGGAACAGACGATTACGATAGAATTTCCGGTGCAGGAATGGCAGCTCAATCCCAGCAGTATGATGCACGGTGGTATGATTGCAACCGCCTTTGACGAAGCGCTTGGGATTATGGCTGTTTATCTCAGCGGAGGAAAGCGGATTGTTTCGGTGAATCTCTCTTTGAACTTTCAAAAGCCGGTGCCGATGGGTGAATCAATTTTGATCGAGGCAAAGGCAACCTCATCCGGGAAACGACTTATAACGGTATCGGGTGAATGCCGCCTGAAAGACGACGGATTGCTTACAAATACCGCGATAGGAACCTTTGCGATTATAAATTCATAATGGAGCCAAGGGCACTCCTTATCTTTTTCTACTAGTATATCGTTTCATTTTCTTGTAATCTTATACCAGCTTATTCCTATATTTTTTAAACAGGGACGAAGTAGCTTACTTTCCGAACAATAAACCATGAATTTAAATATCATGTAGAGAACTTCAAAGGTCAAAATAATCATATTAACAATTTTGCAGTGTTCAGGTATAATAGGTTATTATAGGAATAAACGAAATAATCTTAATCTTAGTTTCGTCAACGTGCTTAGAACTTGGATAAGCTTTTGACTGATACAAAACAAAGACAAAAGAGGAAGAGTATGAAATTAAAGTTTGCATATGGAATTGTACCTTGGGTTTTAGATACCGAAAAACGAGAAGGAGTCCGAAGTGGTTTCGGAACAGCCAACCAACCCGCGGCTATGCCCGGACAAGGCGAAGTTTTAGCGGTTGCGCTTGCTGATTCAACCGGTATAAATACGGATCAAATGGACATGGAGCGTATCGCAGTAATTGCAGCTAATTATATATCAGAACGCTTTGATACGATTTTTTCACTGGATGAGGCGTATACGGAAAAAACTGTGATGGAATACCTTGATGAGGCGGCAGGTCTTATCGCCGGCAACTCGGATTTTTCGTTGAATTTTGTGGCCGTTAAGGAAGACCGCTATCTGGCGGGACATATAGGCACTGGTTTGATTGGAGTGCAAAACAGAGGCCCCATTCCTGGACAACTTCAAAGCTGCTCCATATTATCAAAGCCTGACAAAGGAATGACAAAGCTGCGCGTTCTCAAGGGAGACCTGCAGCAGGTATCGGGTTTCCTTCTCATGAATATGGGGGCTTGTCCGAGTCTTTTTAACGGTGAAGAGGGAAGCTTGTCTCCTGCTTGCGACACCTTCATGGAGTGGCTGAAAGAGTATGATGAAGAAACGGTCAGCGAAGCGTTGGCTGAAAATATTAAGAAGTACTTTTTGAAAAATACAAAAAGCGATATCGGTGTTGCAGTTGCTGTTTTAGATTACTCTGATGCCCGCCCTGTTGAGCTTGAGGGAGAAGAGGAACACAGTCAAAATGAAGAGGAGCTCCATCAAGATCAAGAAGAAGAGGTGAATGCTTCCGTAGAAAAATCTGTGCTAGAAAATATTGCTGAGGATAACATAGAAGAGGACGATAAAAGAAAGCAGGGAAGAAAAAAATTACTATCCGTTGTGGCGTTGATTGCAGTAATTGCGGTCCTACTGTTCTTCTGGATGAATTTAACTGAAAAAGTGAAGCCGAATCAAGAAGGTGGAAGCGGAAACCCGCCTGCAGCGGATTACGGTGAGGATGAATCAAAGCTGGGACAGGATGAGAAGCCTGCAGCGGAAATAAATCTCGATGAAGTGAATCCTGCGGATCATGAGCCTTCTGTCACTTTTGCCGTCGACAGCCCGGTATCGTATAATTCAGGAGAATACGTGGGGGGAAGAGATGTTCCCGCAGGGGAATACTTCTTTTGGACCGGAGCGATGCTTGCACCTGACAGTATCATAATCAACGACGATACGTGTCTGAGTGACGAGCTGTATTGTATGACAGTTGAGCTGAAGGAAGGTGACCGGATGACAGCCGCTTACCGGTTTACTTCTGAGGAAAACGTCAATCCTGTAACTGCTAAAGACGGAATTCTGATCAGCGGCAAGTATAAGATCGGAAAAGATATTTCGCCTGGAAGCTATAAAATCGCACCTTTGGACAAGGATGAGCCAGGACGGTATTATTCTGTTTCAGACGGTGAAATCAGCAACGATACAGATGTTTTGAAGGATATGACTGTTGAAGTTCCCGAAAATGGATATATTGTATTTTACCGTTCCGTCTTGGCCGTCGACCGAAACGAGTAACAACGAAAAAGACAGGTTTTCATTGAGAATCTGTTTTTTTATCACGCGAAATATCAGAATAGTAAAAAAATTATTGATTTTGTAAAAATAGATAATAGGGGTATTTGCAACGGTATTCGGCGAGAAATGCCGTTTTTCTTATTTATTTCCATAGAGTTACCATTGACGCATCCTGTTGGTTGTGGTATGATTTCTGATAAAATGATTATAAGAATATTCTGAAAGTTTAATACAGTTTTAAATTGAATATTCTGCAAGAAGAGGGTGTTAAATATGGAAAATGAAAATTATCCCCAACGTCAGGGATTGTATGATCCTGCATTTGAGCATGACGCATGCGGAATGGGCTTTGTCGTAAATGTCAACGGTGAGAAATCCCATGATGTAATTGATGAAGCGCTGACGGTACTCGAGAAATTGTCTCATAGGGGGGCAAGCGGAGCAGATGAAAACACTGGTGACGGAGCCGGAATTCTGGTTCAGATACCGCATGATTTTTACAAAAGAGAGTGCGAGGTCATCGGATTTGATTTGCCTGAGAAAGGCAGCTATGCCGTGGGCATGATCTTTGCCCACAAGTATGAAGAATTTAGAAAAGTACAGGCCGACGCATTCGAAAAGATTGTTGAAGAAGAAGGTCAGAAGGTACTGGGTTGGAGAGAAGTTCCAATCGACAAGACGACCATTGGCCGGACAGCGTTGGCATCACTTCCCAGACTGATCCAAATTTTCATTGAAAAAAGTCCTGAAATAAAAAATGATATGGATTTTGAAAGAAAGCTCTATGTCATTAGAAAACGAGCAGAGAAGACGATTGCTCCCATGTGCGAAGATAAGGGAGGGGCATTTTATGTTTCCAGTTTATCTTCTAAAACAATCGTTTATAAAGGTATGCTCACCGCCGAGCAACTGCGGAATTTTTATCTGGATCTTTCCGATTTGGATTTTGTTTCTGCAATGGCAATGGTGCATTCCAGATTCAGCACGAATACCTTCCCAAGCTGGGAGAGGGCACACCCCAACAGGTATATCGTACACAACGGTGAAATCAACACAATCAGAGGAAATGTAAACTGGATGAAGGCAAGACAAAAAGGCATTATGAACTCTCCTCTGTTTGATGATATAAATAAAGTGTATCCGATCATTGACGATACAGGCAGTGACTCGGCGATGTTTGACAACAGTCTTGAGTTTTTGTATCTGACCGGCAGATCTCTTCCACATTCCATCATGATGATGATTCCCGAGCCATGGGAAAAGAACGATCTGATGTCATGGGAAAAGAAGGAATTCTATAAATTCAACAATTTCATTATGGAACCGTGGGATGGACCATCAGCCATTGGTTTTACGGATGGCGCCGTCATTGGCGGTGTTCTCGACCGAAACGGTCTGAGACCGGGCCGTTATTATGTGACGACGGATGACAAGGTGATTCTTGCTTCTGAAGTCGGCGTTATCGATATCAAACCGGAAAAGGTAAAATATAAAGGCAGGCTGGAGCCTGGAAAAATGCTTTTAGTAGATACGGAAAAAAAGAAGATCATATCCGACGAAGAAATAAAAAAGATGGTGGCTTGTGAAAATCCATACAAAGAGTGGAATGAGCGCCATATCATTAATTTGTCCGAGCTTCCTGTTCCGGTGGAAACAGTAACCCCGTTGAAGGACGATCTGTTTACACAGCAAAAAGCGTTCGGTTATACCTTTGAGGATATTACAAAAACGATTCAGCCTCTGGCAGCAGACGGAAATGACCCTTTGGGCTCTATGGGTGTGGATTCGCCTTTGGCTGTTCTGTCTGAAAAACCGCAGATGCTGTACCTGTATTTTAAACAGCTGTTTGCCCAGGTAACCAATCCGCCGATCGATGGAATTCGGGAGGAAATGATCACCTCCAGCAGTGTACTGCTGGGAGTAGCGGGAAATCTGCTGGAACCGAATGATAAAAAATCTGCAAGTATTTATTTGGAGCATCCAATCCTGACCAGTGAACAGCTCGCTGCGTTGAAAAATATCAATGATGGGAGGTTCAAGGCTGTTACATTGTCCATGCTTTACAAGGTGGATGGCGGATCAAGGTCCATGGAGCGGGCTCTGGAGAGAATTTTCCGTCAGGCCGACCGGGCGATTGATGAGGGGGCAAATATCATCATTCTGTCCGACAGGGGCGTATCCAGTGAGCACGCGGCAATTCCGGCGTTGCTTGCTTCGGCAGGTCTGCATCATCATATGATCAGAAAAGAGATCAGAACCAACATGGGTATCGTCCTGGAGTCAGGCGAACCAAGAGAAGTTCATCATTTCTGCACGTTGGTCGGTTACGGTGTTACGGCCATCAACCCATATATTGCCTATGAGACCATCAAGGATCTTGCAGTGAAGGATCAGCTGAACGGATTGACTGCGAAAGAAGGAATTAAGAATTACATCAAGGGTGTTGTCAAGGGAGTCATGAAGGTTTTGACTAAGATGGGCATTTCGACGGTACGAAGCTATCACGGTTCTCAAATTTTCGAGGCTGTCGGAATCAGCAAAGATGTAATTGACAAATACTTTACCATGACAGCGTCCAGACTGGAAGGGATCGGTTTGGATGAAATTGAAACTGAAAACAGAATGCGGCATGACAGTGCTTTCAACGAAGCTTCGCCGTATACGAATACCTATGAAGTGGGCGGATATTTTCAATGTAAAGATGACGGTGAAATACATATGTATCATCCAGAGACCATCTACTTGCTTCAAAAATCCTGCCGAGAGGGCAATTACGCGTTATTCAAGGAATACTCAAAAAAGATCAATGCAGAAGAAATCTATACATTAAGAAGCCTTATGGACTTTAACTATCATTCAGGTGATACGATTCCGATTGAGGAAGTGGAATCGGTGGACGATATTGTAAAGAGATTTAAATCGGGAGCGATGTCTTACGGATCTATCAGTAAGGAAGCGCATGAATGTCTTGCGATTGCAATGAACCGGCTGGGCGGAAAGAGCAATACCGGAGAAGGCGGTGAAGATAAAGAGCGTTTTAAGCTGTTGGAAAGCGGAGATACCAAAAACAGCGCCATCAAGCAGGTCGCTTCCGGGAGATTCGGCGTAACCTCCAACTATCTGGTAAACGCCAAAGAAATACAGATCAAGATGGCACAGGGAGCAAAGCCGGGGGAAGGAGGCCAGCTGCCGGGAAGAAAAGTATACCCATGGATCGCGAAGGTTAGACATTCAACGCCGGGTGTGGGGCTGATCTCACCGCCTCCTCATCATGATATCTATTCCATTGAGGACCTGGCGGAACTGATTCATGATTTAAAAAATGTCAATCGAGATGCAAGGATTAATGTCAAGCTGGTTTCCGAGGTGGGAGTTGGCACCATCGCTGCGGGAGTTGCCAAGGGCAAAGCGGACGTTATTTTGATCAGCGGTTATGACGGCGGAACGGGAGCATCACCGAGAACGAGCATACAGAATTCGGGTCTGCCGTGGGAACTGGGCCTTGCGGAAGCGCATCAGACACTGCTGCTGAACAAATTAAGAGACAGGGTAGTTCTGGAAACAGACGGAAAACTGCTTACTGGCAGAGACGTGGTCATCGCCGCAATGCTGGGTGCAGAAGAATTCGGATTTGCTACGACGCCCCTTATTGCACTGGGCTGTGTTATGATGCGAGTGTGCAATTTAAATACCTGTCCTGTAGGAATTGCAACGCAGGATAAGGAACTTCGGAAAAACTTTGCCGGAAAGCCGGAGTATGTTGAAAACTTTATGCGGTTTATCGCACAGGAAATGCGTGAAATCATGGCGAAGCTCGGTTTTCGGACCATACGGGAGATGGTGGGAAGAGCCGATATGATTCGAAGCAAGGAAAATATTAGAAACTGGAAGGCAAAGCACGTCGATCTTACCCAGATTTTATATCAGCCTTATGTCAGTGCAGAGGTAGGCAGAAGCTGTACGACAAAGCAAAATCATTCTTTGGAGAAATCCCTGGATATGAAAAAGCTGCTCAGAATGTGCAAGCCGGCTTTGGAGAGAAAAAAGCCGATGCGGGCAAAGCTCAAGATCAACAATGTCAACCGTGTCGTCGGGACTATCGTCGGCAGTGAAATTACGAAAAAGTACGGTGAATTCGGATTACCGGAAGATACGATAAAAATGACTTTTGTTGGTTCTGCAGGCCAGAGCTTCGGTGCGTTTGCCCCCAAGGGAATGACGCTGGAATTGGAAGGAGATTCTAACGATTATATCGGTAAAGGTCTTTCCGGTGGGAAAATCATTGTTTACCCGCCGAAGAACTCCAGTTTCGTTCCGGAAGAAAATATTTTAATCGGAAATGTGGCATTTTACGGTGCGACCAATGGAGAAGCTTACATCAACGGCATCGCCGGTGAGCGATTCTGTGTAAGAAACAGCGGCATTAAGGCCGTCGTCGAAGGTGTGGGAGAGCACGGCTGTGAATACATGACCGGGGGCAAGGTCGTGATTTTGGGTAAAACAGGAAGAAATTTTGGTGCAGGCATGTCTGGAGGCATTGCATATATCTTGGACTTTGACGAAGTTTACTGCAATAAATCCATCGTCAGACTGGAGCGGATCACCTCCGACGATGAGATGTACCAGGTAAAGAATATGATTAAAAACCATGTGGAGTACACGGACAGTCCGCTTGGCAAAAGAATTTTGGCTGACTGGAAAATCTATGCCAGCCGGTTTACGAAAGTGATACCGAAGGATTATAAGAGGATGTTGGACAACATCGACAAGGCATATAAAGCCGGGCTGAGCGGCGAAGAAGCGATTATGATGGCATTCGAGAAAAATCACGGTGAAGTATCCAAAGTGGCCGGGAACTAAGGGGGTGTACGAAATGGGAAAAGCAACAGGATTTTTAGAATATCAACGAGCAGATCAGAAAAAAAGGCCTGTCGACGAGCGAATCAACGACTGGAATGAGCTGAAACTCCCGCAGGAGGTGGAGGAACTTTGCATTCAGGGTGCCCGCTGCATGAACTGCGGCGTGCCCTTCTGCCACGGCGGAGTCCTTCTGAATGGTATGGCAGCAGGCTGTCCGGTGCATAATCTGATCCCTGAATGGAACGAACTGATCTATAAGGGACAGTGGGAAGATGCTTATAACAGATTGATCCGAACCAATCCCTTTCCGGAATTTACGGCAAGGGTTTGCCCAGCACCTTGTGAAGGCTCATGCACGGAAGGACATATCATGGACCCGGTGGCCATCAACAGCATAGAATATGCAATCATCGAAAAAGCGTTCGATGAAGGCTGGGTGAAAACGAATAAAGGAAA
The DNA here is from genome assembly GCA_963676445.1 of Anaerovoracaceae bacterium. GTDB lineage: Bacteria > Bacillota > Clostridia > Peptostreptococcales > Anaerovoracaceae > Anoxybacterium. The sequence goes on along the minus strand of OY781100.1, from coordinate 2,571,327 downwards.
GCCAACCGGAAAAAAAGTAGCGGTAGTGGGTTCTGGGCCTGCCGGTCTTTCCACTGCATATTATCTGAATGCCGTGGGACATCAGGTTACCATTTACGAAAGAAATGACAGAGCCGGAGGCCTATTAATGTATGGTATTCCCAATATGAAGCTTCAGAAGGATGTGGTGGAAAGAAGACTGAACCTGATGCAGGAGTCGGGAATTCAATTTGTTTTCAACACAGAAGTGGGTAAAACCTTCAAAACCCAACGGCTGATCGACGAGTATGATGCAGTAGTATTGTGCTGCGGAGCGACCAAAGCCAGGGGTATTGAAGTGGATGGCAAGGAATTGAAGGATATTTATTTTGCGGTGGATTTTCTGAAGGCAAATACGAAGAGCTTGCTGGATTCCGGTTTGCAGGACGGACAATATATCAGCGCAAAGAATAAGAATGTCATCGTAATCGGAGGAGGGGATACCGGTACAGATTGCGTCGGCACTTCTATACGCCACGGATGTAAAAGCGTGATCCAGTTTGAAATCATGCCGATTCCGCCGGATCATAGAGAGGACGAGAAAAATCCATGGCCGGAATGGCCTGTCAAGGTCAAGGTCGATTACGGTCAGGAGGAAGCGATTTCTCTATACGGCAAAGACCCGAGAAATTACTGTCTTTCTACCAAGTCCATCGTAGGCAATGCAAAGGGCGAAGTAAAGGAGGTCCGCACGGTGGAAGTGATCTGGGATAAGAATTCTCAGGGAAGGCTTGTTCCGAAGGAAATTGCAGGCAGTGAGAAAGTCTGGAAGGCGGACATGGTTCTTCTTGCCATGGGATTTCTGGGACCTGAAGATACGATCCCGACAGAATTAAAGCTGGAGAGAGATGCCCGAAGCAATGTAAAGGCAGAGTATGAGGTCTTTGAAACCAACGTGGATAAAGTTTTCGCAGCGGGAGATATGCGCCGCGGACAAAGTCTGGTCGTATGGGCGATTCAGGAGGGGAAACTGGCAGCGAAGGCTGTTGATAAGTACCTGACAGGGAAGAGCGTGATAAGATAAACAGGGAATAAAATAGGGTAGAATAAGTACCAGAGCAGGAAGTTTAAGAATAGAATATGGAGTAGGAATATGGAAAATCGGGCCGGCAGATGCCGGCCCTGGTTTTCGATTCCGTTATTTTTTACACTTGTAGCAATGCTTTTATTTCATCTACGGTAGCAACTTTTCCAACTACTTTCACTTTGCCGTCTAAAACAAGAGCAGGCGTTCTCATCACTCCGAACTTAGCGATTTCTTTAAAGTCTTGAACCTTTTCTAAAGATGCATCTACATTGAGTGCCTTGAGCGCCTCCTTTGCATTTGATTCGAGTTTTTTGCAATTGGCACAGCCTGATCCTAAAATTTTAATTTCCATTCAAATCCTCCTTTGCTCATTAAAATGCATAAATACGAAATATTTTATTTGCGAATTAATTGATTCAAATCTTCCTAAGGTTATAAGACAAGATTAAATAAATATCCTGTCAAAAGAATTCCGCAGCCTACGATTCCGATAAAAACGGCAAGAAGCTTTGGCTTTAATACCTGTTTGAGAATAACCATCTCAGGTATGCTCAGTGCGGTAACAGACATCATAAAGGCCAGGGCCGTTCCCATGGCTACACCGGCTCTTGTAAGCTCGCTGACAAGAGGAATAACTCCTGCAGCGTTGGAATAAAGCGGAATGCCAATTGCAACAGCGACGAATACAGCGAAGGGATTGCCTGCTCCTGCGTATTTTGCTAAAGCACCTGCCGGAATCCACCCGTGCATGAAGCCTCCGATTGCGATTCCGATCACGACATAAATCCATATTTTCTTCAGCAAATCTCTTGTAAAAACCCAGGAATCCTTTAGCCGCTCTTTTGTCGTAGGATCAGGAATTTCTATATCACCTAAGCTGCCTTCCAATTGATAAACATAAGATTCAACATGTTTTTCCAGCTTTAACCTGCCTATGATCAATCCGCTTACGATAGCAATAATTTCACCTAAAAAGACGTATAGCAGAGCGATTTTAATTCCAAACAATCCGTAAAGCAAGACCAGCGCTACTTCATTCACCATTGGCGCTGCGATTAAATAAGAAAAAGTTACTCCTAGAGGAATTCCTGCCTCGACAAATCCAATAAAAAGAGGTACCGCGGAGCAGGAGCAAAATGGAGTTACAATTCCCAATAATGCTGCCAGTATATGACCGATCAAAGTATTGCCTTTCTTCTTTGCAAGCAATGCTCTGGTCTTTTCCGGAGTAAAAAAACTCCGAACGAATGTAATCAGATAGATAATAACAAGCAATAAGCAGAATATTTTAATCGTATCAAATACAAAAAAGTTTGCAGCATCTCCAAGCTTGCTACTTTCCTGTATGTTGAAAATTGTATAAATAATCCAATCAGCAAAATTTTGAGCCCATGTAAACATTCTATAATCCTTTCTATTTTAGCAATACATTACGTAAAATTCTGTCCTTGAGATCCGAAACTTTCTGTTCAATCAAACGCGCTGTTTTGATAAATGCTTCGTCACTTTTCCCGGTTGGATCTTCAAGACCCCAATCCTCCCTGTAGTCACACGGAAGGTAGGGACACTCAACGTTGCATCCCATGGTAATCACGATATTTACATCCGGAATGTCTGAAATCAACTTGGAATACTGCTCCTTTTCCATCTTGATATGATAAAGCTGCTCGATGATCCGAACTGCGTCCTGATTGATCTTCGGCTTTGTTTCGGTTCCTGCGGAATAAGCATCAAATACATCAAATGCAAGCAGCCTGGATAGCGCTTCCGCCATTTGCGAACGGCAGGAATTGTGAACACAGACAAAGGCCACCGATGGCTTCTTATTATCACCTTTCATTTTATCTGACATATTTTCTCTCACTTCTTTTCATTCAGCGCTGGGTTTGCGGCTTGAGAAACAAACACAGACACGTTTTGGAAGACATGTTTAAAATTTTCATCACATAGAAAATTGTCTATGTGATTATTATAACATCATATAGACAAATGTCAATATAGTTTAATAGACGGTATATTTAGCGCTGTCTTTTTTTTAGAATCATCTCATATACTAGAATAAAAACGCATAAAGGAGATGAATGAAAGTGGCAGAAGATATGAATGTACTGGTCCCCGTGCCGGAAATAGAAAATTTGACATATGATGACGCGAATACCCTTCTGAATTTCCAAAGAATTTGGCTTGATAATATACATTGGTTCCGGAACTTTTCTCACAGCTCATTAAGAAATATACCGGATCAAACTGCAATAGAAGAGCAGCTGTTTCAGAAACTGCCTCAGGATATTTACAATGAATTCAGCAAGTATTTCTCAGCAGCAGAGGCACAGGAATTTCTGAATTACTATTCGAAATTTATAATGAACAATTGGCAGACAGTCATTGCCTACAAGAATAACGACGAAGCGGCAATTAATTTCAGCATCGATCAATGGCATCAAACCGCCGATGAACTTGCTGATTTTCTTTCCAGTTTAGACAGCCACCTGAGTGCAGATAAATGGAGAACGCTTTTTCGAAATTACATCGATTTAAAGATAAAAGAAATCACCGCTTTTCTAGCTGGCAATTATGATTTGGAGACAAAAATATACGATAAGCTGGAGGATACCGTCAGCAAAATTGCAAGCAACATGGCGATGAGCATTATCATAATGCGGCACAACAGGCAATCTACTTAGGTATAAAGAATGACCAGCCAGCCAGGCGGGTCATTGCGATCAGCAGCGTATCCGACTATGTCGGAATATTTGCATCGACCTTAACTTTCTTTTTCCTGGGTTTTGGAATAGGTGTGACTTCTTCTAAAGCAAGGATCACTTCCCTGCATAAATCACGGTTTTCAATATCCAAGATATAGTGAATTTTTGCACCTTGATAAGGAACGCCCGTTTCAGCATCAGACATTTGCTTTGAAATACAATCGAGACATTTCACATAAACCGTGCTATTGCACACCAGAAGAATAGGTTTGTCGTTCACATAAACCATATATTCTCCAAACATTTTTTTGTATCGTATATTACCGATACCCCGTATTTGCTCACACACATATTCAATATATTCTAGCGACGTTGCCATAACACTACTCCTTTTGTTTTGTACTCAGGGAACTATTTTAAAGCGATATAGATATCGATGTCAGCATTTTCCCAGTCACTGTTTAAGTATTCCTCAAAATCTCCTGTGAAGCTTCTGTCCAGATCCATTCCCCAAATGGTCTGCCATGCTTCCGCCACCGCCTGCACCATATCTCCGTATTATTTAATATGGATATTCTAAATGAAGTAAGTGCCAATAGCATGTCATATTATAAATAATTATGAATTGTCTTTTTTAGTTCACTTATTACACCGGCTCTGATTTCAGCAGGCTCCAATACCTCGCAATAGTGCCCGAAGGAAGCGATATAGGGAAATACCCATTCGCCAGCGGGGTAAACAATATCAGCAATAAAGCTGCCGTCAGATTCCTGGATATATTGATCAAATTCATCGTATACCCGAAAAGCCATTTTCGGCGAGAGCTTTAGCTTCAGCGAGATGTAGTCATCCGAAAATGAGGAATCACTATTAAAAATTGGCTGGGACATTTTCCTGTCAAAGTGCTCTTCAAGAATCGATAACTCCTTTAACCGGCTCAGTTTGAAAAAGCGGAAGTCCTGTCTGATGCGGCAAAACCCGTAGAGATAACGGGATATGCCCTTAAAGCAAAGCTTTAGAGGTTCAACTTCTCGCAGTGTTCTTTCTCCTTTTCTATTAACATAAGTAAAGGAAACCACTTGCTTTGACAGGATCGATGATTTTAGATCCTTGAAAATACGAATCTCGTCTTTTGCGTTGTACCATGATGAAAAATCTATTTCGATCCATTCGGAATTGCTCTCTCCGAACAAATTGCTCAGCTTTTTCAGAGCAGAATTCTTTTCATCGAAATTGATCGCATTGACTGCGGCCAGTGACGATAAGATCTCAGTTTTTTCTTCTTCTGTCAATACTGATTTATTCAGGACAAAACCGTCTAAAATGGATATTCCGCCGCCCTTGCCCCTGCTCATATATACAGGAATCCCCGCTGCGGATAACGTTTCAATATCCCTGTAAATTGTTCTTACGGATACCATAAAACGTTCTGCCAGCTCTCTTGCCGTTATCGTTTTTCGATTCATCAGAATATAGATGATCTCAAACAGTCGATTCACTTGCATACAACCACCTCGTTATCAATTATAGCACTAAAATATGACACGTATAAGTCATATTATGATAAAAGGCTGCTTCAAAGAAGCAGCCTGAAAAAGAGAATATGGTCTAATCGGATGGATTAGAAAACAAAGCCTGCAATCAGGAATAGTACTGCAGAGATCAGCGCTGCTAGAATACCGAAAGGTGCCTGCGTATAAGCATGATTAAAGTTATTGCAGCCTGTTGCAGCGGAAGTTAGTACGGTCGCATCGGAATAGAAGCATACATGACTGCCGAAGACTCCGGCAGAAAGAACTGCCGAAACGGCTAGCGCCATATTGACATCCAGACTTGCTGCAAGAGGAATTACAATCGGTAGAGCGATTACATACATGCCCCAGTTTGTTCCGGTAATGAATTCGGTTACTGCTAAGATAAAGAAGATGGTAACAGGCATCAATTCTGGAGTCATGTGGGTTGAAGCAGAGGAAATCACATAGTATGTAAATCCGATTTGATCATTGACCTCGGCAAAAAGAAATGCCAATACCATAAGCATTAGAGGCAGGATCATATTTTTGATTCCCTGCAGTGATACGTCGCTGAAATCTTCTGCCGACATCAGATTCTGTGATAGATATAAGACGAACATAAATGCCATCGTGACCAATACGCCTATCTGCATATCTACATCAAAGTATATAGTAGCGACAACCAATACAACGATTGGCAGGATAAAATTAATTACCTTTGGGTTTTTGGGAATCTCGACTTCTGTTGCACCAGAACGTATATCAATCTTTTCAGAGCCAGCTGGTGCCAGAGGGCCTCCTTCCAGAACGCGCTGTTCTGCTTTTTTCATGGGACCGAAGGTTGGGATAATTTCCAGTATGATCAGCGGAACGATGATTGCGGCGATCCAGCCATAGAAATTAAAGGGTAGCGTTTTGATAAAATAGATAAGACCGTCGCCTTCGGGCGCCCAGCCGTTGACCTCAAGAAGTCTGCCGCAGAATACCGCCCAGGTACTGATAGGAATGATAACGCATAATGGAGCTGCGGTTGAATCCACAACGTACGCGAGAAATTCTCTCGGAACACGGTGTTTGTCAGTTACCGGCGCCATGCAGGAGCCAACTGTTAATGAATTAAGATAGTCGTCAATGAAAACAACGATGCCCAGTATCCAGGTCCATATTAAAGATGATTTTCTGGTTTTTGCTCTTTTGGCGACCCATTCGCCAAAAGCAAAGGCCCCACCAGCTTTCTCAATCAGAGAGATGATGCTTCCCATTAAGCCGCATACGATAACAAGCCAAGCAATATCTTCGCTCATCATTACCTCCAACAAAGAACCGCTGAATGCGCCAAGAACGTCCCCTTGCGACACCATGAAGAAACCCATGATGGAAGCAAGGGTCAGGGCTTCAAGAATTCTTTTTGTAATAAAAATATAAACGATAAGAAACAGAGCGGGTATGGTTGCAAGAATTCCGAAGTCCGCAGGATCTTCGGGGATAAAAGATGTAAGAAGCAGCGAAACGCCAACAATGATAATAATTGCCAGAAGGGATCTTCTTGCGTTGAACTCAGCAGCCTCAACTTGAAGTTGTTTGAACATAAATACCTCCTAAAAAATAATTCCCGTCATAATATTCATATGACAATAAAAATAAATAAATAATAAAAAAGATCAATACAAAAGCAAGGCTTTCGTATTGGTCCTTATTAAGCGAACTAAAACAGTTTTCTTATTAATCTCCCAATCTTCACTTGATAATTTGAAGTTCTATTCTGTTGGATTTGTTCTCCATGAAAACCTCTACATGTTGGAATTTAACCCCTGAGCCTATTATCTCACGGACCAAATCACATATAGCATTTTCATTGATTGAGTAAAATAGCTTCCTATATTGTTCAATTATAATACTATTCTGACAATTGTCAAGCATGTTTTTCTCCATCACAGTGATGGCGTCAAAGGCAGTTATTTCTATCCGATCGCAATCAATAAATACTGACACACCACTGGGCCCTTTTCCCGTTGCAGTTTTCAGAAAAGAGGTAAATTCTTTTTTTATTTTGTCTTCAAAATGCTTTCTTTTTTCTGATTCAAAGACTTCTTCTGATCTTAATTTTTGAGCGGCAATTGCAGTATATTCGCTAATTGCCGCTACCAGCTCCACAGGATCGATTGGCTTAAGCAGATACTTGTTGATTCCGATATCAACACTTTTTAAAATGATTTCAACGTCATCAACGGCTGTCGTGATGATGAAGTAGACGTCAGGAGAGATCTTTTTAATTTCGCGAATCATTTCCAAACCGTCCATGTTTGGCATATACAGATCTGCAATCACTAAATCCGGTCTTTGCTCATTGAATAGATTGAGACCGTCGATCCCATCCACAGCTGTGAATATTTTTCCGAGATGTCTTTTTAAATATTTGCCCAGTGCTTCTCTTGCTTCTGCTTCATCTTCCACATAAAGGATCTTCACCCAAATACCTCTCTTCCTTTGCATTGACGCAGATTCGGCAGCAGACACCGCCGTATACGTTTTCCAATTCAATATGGCCGTTCATTCTCTGCTCAATAATTATTTTTGACATATATAATCCAATTCCGGTGCCGTCTCTTTCATTCTTCGTTGTAAAGTACGGTTCGAAAAGATTTTTGAAGGTTTCCTCAGGAATAGGATTACCGCGGTTTGTTATTTCAAGCAGAATCTTATCGTCAGAACGCCAGCCTCTTATCTGTATCAATTTTTGCTTCGTATTTGACTCGAGCGTCGCATCTCTTGCATTATTCAAAATATTAAATAAAACGTGAGAAAACTCATTTTGATATCCCAGAATATTAAGATTTGAATCGATGTTTACTTCTACTGAAATATTATGATATTTTAAACTCGCTTCCATTAGATTTAAGGCAAGAGATATGGATTCGTTTAAATCGAACTCGGAGATTTCCCTGTTGGGTTTTAGAAAATCGGTAAAGTCTTTGATGGTATCCGACATATTCCTGACAATATTCATGAGCTTATCAATGGTGGTCTTGAATTCCTCATCGGTAAGTTCTTTTAACTGATAATCTTCATACAGGTTCAACAAGATCAAATTAATGGTGTTAAGCGGCTGCTTCCATTGATGAGAAATATTGCCGACCATTTCGCCAATCTTTGCTTGTTTTGACTGATAAATCAGCAGTACGTCCTTTTCCCGGTTCAAGTCCGCTTCCTTTTTCATTTCAGATTGTATGGACAAGATCGCATTGTGAAATTCTCCAATATCATCCTTTCTATTTAGAAACTCCGTAGGAATATCTTGGGTATAATCCCCCAGTTCTAATAATTTTAGCTGATCGGAAGCGTTAATGATGGGTTTGGAAAGCCTTCTTGAGAAGAAAACCCCAAAGACGACGGTTAATACAATGCAAATCAAAGTTAACAAAGCCAGAACGAGAATCAGACCACGGGTAGGTGAAAAGACTTCTGTTGTAGGCTGCGTGATGCCCATGATCCATCCGTTGGAGAGCTTGCTGAAAGCCAGTATATATTCTTCGTTGTGATCAAAATAGTGGAATACACCTGATTCCTTGGCTTCAGAATACGTTTGTATCTGTTGCTCGCTATCGGCATATTGTTCCGCTTTCGTTCCCTTGCTTGAGACAATCAATTCTTTTTCATCATCAAATACGAAGGAACTGCTCCCTTCGTAAATTTTCATTGTTTTTACCATATCAATCGTATCATCGGTCAGGATATCCGCTCCCGCGACACCGATTAAAACGCCATCTACATAAACAGCCCGAGAATAGGAAAGCATTTCAAGATTGACATCGGAATCGACATAAGGACCGGTCCACGTTCCCTTGTTTTTCTGTATAGGCAGAAAGTAATACTGCATATTTTCTGCGATGGGCTCGGTAAAATCTCTTGCATTGAGGGTTAAGTCAGGCTGAACAGCCTGTGGAACACCTTTGGTGTCAAAGGCATACCAGACCTCTTCCTGTGTCGGATAGGTCAGCTGAGGGCTGAAGGTGAAGTACAGCCCGTAGGCAATATCAGAATACTGCAGTGTTTCTTTTATAATCCCGTCAAGATAGCTTTTGTATTCAGCGAAATACTGATCGTCTGCAGTATGCTTTGCCGGGGCAAATGTAACGGATACATTTGCGGCTAAAGAGTCAACCAAACTTTCGGTGTTTTCGAAATAAATACTGAGTTGGTTGGAATATTTTTCAGAAGCATAGGAAAGCATCTGCTCTACTTCCTCGTTCATTACGGACGACGTCCGCTTGATACTTACGACACATAAAATGGTCGAGGTAGTAATTGAGCAGATAATAATTGCCAACATGATTCGTAAACTGATTTTTTTCATATGACCTGATTCTTCAATCTTATGGGATGATAACGTTATATAGTTATTTAACTAAGGGCCGCTGCAGTACTTGACAAGACATTTTTATTCCGTTGCTGTTAAAATACCTTTTACTATCAGGCGATGGGTCGCTATTCGGATCGGTGTGCACGTAATCAATGTGATTTCTGCGTCATCCCCGGAATCCAGCACCCACGTATCCTCTGGCTCGACTACAAACTTTTCTGTGACCGTGTAAGTATAGGTCTGTTTTTCGCTTTCTACCATAATGAGATCGCCCTTTTCTATTTCATCCAGCCTATTGAAAAATTCCGCATAAGTATAGCTGCGATGTCCAATTACTGAAAAATTACCGATTTCACCGGGATTGACAGTTTTCGAGAAATGACCGACAGAATATTTCAGTGTTTCTTTGTCGGTTCCCTCACCTAACGCCACTGTAAGATCAATCTTGGGAATTCGTAAAATTCCTATCGTTTCAATCGAAGTACCGACCGGAGAAATTTCTGTCGAATTACCGGAATCGTCAGAATAAAGGACATCATCAAATGCGGGACTTTCTGGTGGCAGTTCAAGATCTTTTGTTTGAACCTGAGCAGTATTATTTTGATACTGCTTCAGCATATCTTGCTGGACCGACCAAGTTTCGATTTTGGCCCAAAACGCGATGCCAATGACGACAATTCCGGCCAGAATTAGAATCAGAGACAATAGGTCTTTTCGCCTTCCTATTCCTGCTTTCATTTTTTTACTACCTTTATTTATTATCTTCAGGTCTCCGGTATCGTAACTTTAAAGCGAGGCCCAAGAGAACCAAAGCCGTTCCAATAGCAATCAGTACCAGAAAATCAACTGGTGCGCCAGACTGCGGCAGCTTTTCAGAAGCAATCGGTGCTTCGGGAATGATTGGGTCATCCACAGTGATCCAACCCAGCGGCACCTCTGCGTCGGACGTAATCATCTCAGAAGGAATATTCTTGAAAGTATACCGATATGTTTCACCGGAGCCTATTGTAATGTCTAGGCTGTCTGAAACCAACTCATAACCTGCAGGTGCTTTTGTTTCTTTCACTGAATAATTTCCGGGAGCAAGTTCACTAAAACGGATAATTCCATCATCTTTAGAAGTCTGAGTGCTTATTGCTGAACCGGAGGCATCGCAGAGCGTAAAGACTGCCCCGGCCAGCGGATCGGAATTTTCATCAATTTTTTGTATCAAAATCTCGCCGCTTGTACTGACAGGTTCTCCAATTCGCTTATTTTCATAAGTAAATGTCAGCAATGACGTGCTGTCTAACGATATACGGATAATATCACCGCTCAGCAGGTATCCTTCAGGAGCGGAAGTTTCTTTTATGGTATAATCTCCAAAAGGTACAAGGTTAAAACGAATATGCCCCTGTGAATCAGAAATAACCGTCTGAATCGTTTTCCCGTTCTCGTTTACCAGTGACAATGCTGCTCCAGAAAGTGGCTTTCCGTCTTCGTTAATCTTGTTAACCAAAATCTTTCCCAGCGGATTGGAGCCGCCTCCCCCTGAAATTCTTTCATTGATTACGATGTCTGGTGTGACGGAGGTTACCACTGCAGTACCGTCTCCGCTGATACTGACCTTACCGGCAAGTATCTCATCGGAACTTCGAAAGCCTGCTGGAGGAGCTGTCTCCTTGACCGTGTAAGAACCGGGTTCGAGATTGTCGAACTTTATCTTCCCGTCTGGACCGATGCTCATAGCAGTTCCGATAGAGGCTCCGCTGCTGTTATACAGCGTAAATTCCGCACCGGCAAGTGGATTTCCCGCTGTATCCTGCTTATAGAAAATTAGTTCGCCCAATGCTTTCTGGTCTGTGAAAGTGTAGTCTGCTTCTCTGCTTCCATCCTGGTTTGATAAGCGGAACGACTTGATTTCAGTGCTGAGCAGATAACCGGACGGAGCTGTAATTTCCTGTATAAAATATCTTTTGAATCGCAAATTTTCAAAGCTTACTTTTCCATCGGTACCTGTTGTGAGTTCCGCGACCGTTGAATTTCTGCTGTCGGACAGCCTAAACTTAGCGCCCATCAATGAGGCGCCGGTTTCATCATCAATTTTTTTGATGACGATTTTTCCGTTAGCGCCAGCGCCTCCAGCCGACGCGCTGTCAACCTGTACAATCATATTTTTCTGTGACTGTGTACTGGTAACACCAGATCCGCTAAAAGTGATCGTGTTATTGATATTCAAGCTGGATACAAGAATATCGGTAATAAACTCGAGCTGATAAGCATCATTTGTATTCTCAGGCAGCGTCAATTCAAAGTTGTTACTGCTTTGATCATAGGTAAAGCTGTATTCGGTTTGTGCAACCAGTTGCGGATTTGCTAAAGAGCCATCTTGCTGCAGCTCCACTCTGTAGAGTGTAACCGAAGAATCATCCAACTGCAAACCGGACTGGAGGTTATCAGAGATCGTTGCACTTTGCAAAAATACCTTGTTTGAGTTTATTGGCACAATCCATTTAACATAATCTGAACCAGTATCATACTCCGCATTCTTCTCGATGATCGGATTTTGAACGGTTGAAGAAGCAGTGTCGATTACACCGGATGCAGTAATTTCGTTGGCGGTCAATTTTGCTTGGTTGACAAAGACCTTATCGCCAGGGGACAATAACTGATCTTCCATAACTTCCGTCGTGAAGGTCAGTATCGCTTGGTCTGTCAATTCTCCTGTAAATCGATAGGTTAACACATGAGTACCGCTGGGGCCGGACTCATAAGTATATTGGCCGACAGCCGATCCGCTGGTGACGGATTGCGCACTGCCGCTTCCTACCTTTATTTTGACGGAGTCATCAATCAGTATGAGCCCTTCAGGAATCGTATCTGTAATGACGGCAGTATTCATTGGCAGATGGTTCCTGTTAACCGCAACTTGCCACTCCATTCTACGGGTAGCGTAGTCGTATGGAGAAAGCAGGGATTTATCGATGACCTGGCTGTTGTATTTCTGTGTAGCGGAAGCAGGCTGATTACTCAATAGACCGATTCCGGACAAGGTTACGTTATTGGGAAACGATACAGTACCGTTGGTGTAAAGCGAGGGAAATTGTGATAGGTCTGCAACTTTTGTCTGAAGCTTTATGACAGCCCTTTCTGTCAGTGTTCCGCTAAACTGGTAAGAAAAAGTTGAGCCTGCGCTGTTCGTAATATAGCTGTAGGTACCTGCCGTTGACCCCTGACTGACGAGTGCTTCACCCCCGGAGCCTATTTTTAATTTGACGCTTCCATTAATCAGTTCCATGCCCGCAGGAATGAAATCTTCTACAACGGCATCGTCAATCGTAATCCGGTTATCATTTACCACGATCGTCCAGTTGATTATGTTATTATTATAATCATAATTTGTGGTTCCACCGGATGTTTTATGGATTACATGAGTTCCCACATAGACTTTATCTGTATCTGAAGGATTTCCGTAAACATTTCCGTCGAAATTGAGTTCAGCAGTATTTTCAAAGCTCTTTTTTTCATTGCTGTTATAATATGTGTCCCCAACAACCTGTGTTATGTATGTGATCGTTGCAGGTCCCGTGAGGTCGCCGGTGAACTGGTAAGTCAATTTATGTCCGGTGCCGTCCACAACATAACCATAGTCACCTGGCAGTACGTTGGCTGGTGTGGAAGAACCAATCTGAACCTTTACCGAATCAGAGACTAAATCCAGACCATTTGGGATTAAATCGGTGAAGATGGCGTTACTGATGGTATGTGAATCTCCGTTGTTATCGTTTTTATTGACAACAACGGTCCAATGGATCGTTTTGTCCGGAAATACTGTTCCTTCTTTGTCGATCCAGTCCAGTTCGACTGTTTTTACAGCCTGACCTTTATCTACGCTGCCGATTTTGACAGATGCTGTATTTTTGAATACTACCTTCGCTGGACTTCCATCCTCCTCTGCGAAGGCGCCGGCATCGGGCTTCGTTCGATAAATGATTTCCTGGGAGCCGATAATAGAATCTGGGAAGGAATAGAGTAACGTACGGGTTCCAGAATCGATGTCCAGTGCGGTATCGGTATCAGGAACATTTGTACCGTTAACGTTGAAAGATCCGTTGACATAGGTTTGATTCTGGCTATAAACGTCGGAGACGGATACCCCAGGTACTGTTACGCCCGGCGGAGGAGTGACAGTGATCTTCCATTCAATTTCGCCAGTGGCATTATCATATTCCCCGTCTTTTTGCAAAGTCAAATCTATATCCGCCGGATCAGGTACATCAAACCCAATCCGAATCGTTGATCCTTCAAAAGAAAAATCAATCTCCGTAGGGTTTCCGCCTCCAATCATGGAATCCTTAAAGCTGCCTTCCATCTCAAACCAAAATGACAGGGCGGAATGTGTATCTACATAATCGGAAAAAGTGACTGTAGCCACACCGTTGGCAGTGACGTTGAGTAAGCCGAAAAGATAAGCGGTATCGCCTTCGTGGCCGTCTAAATATACGGGATCATTAACAAGGGGGGTAAAACCGACCACATTAATGAGATTTGCGTCTAAAGAGACCTTGTAGATATCTCCTTCATGGTAGTCATATTCCTCATAAAGGGGGTCGGTGTCGTCAAGACCATTATCATCCTTCAGATCAACCGCGTAGCTGATTTTCAGTTTAGCATCCAATGGGATGTTTTCATATTTTCCCGAGCTACTGGGGCTTATCGTGGAGCCGCTATTCGTGGTAATGATAAAATTGGCATCAACATCCACCTGATCGCTTGGAACCACGGAGGCAGCAAAAACAGGGGTTAATGGTGTCAATAACTGCAGCAGCAGGATCATTACCAAGCTAAAGCTCAATACGCTTTTTCTCTTCATTACTCGTTCTCCTTCAAATATTTATTTTCTTCTTAGTTAAAACGCCAGAGGTGTGTTCCCCTATATCTACCCACAATCGAATATTTCTATCACTGGAATCGCAAATTTTGATTCGCTATCTTTTTCCATTTTATGCAGAACATAAGACTTTAAGGTGTCAATACAATCAGAACTGTTGTAAGCGTATATATTTTTGAAAAAGAATCTAGACATCAGCTATCTTTTGTAGTATGTTAAAAATGTAATATTTTAAAGTTACTCCTCACGACAAAGGCAAAACAGGCGAAAGCCTGTGACGCAAAACTAGAGGGCCTTCTTCGGCATTGCCGGAATGGTAGCCAGTTTCCGAATAGGAGCATTTTTATGTACTGGAAAAAAATTATTTCATTACTGTGTATGACGGTAATGATAATCAGCGTTTTCACCCCTGTTGCTTCGGAGGCATCATCCCTTTTTTCCGTTGATGAAAGTATGCTTTCACGCGGAGGAATTCGGGTTAGCAGCCATGGGGAAACAAACAAGGAGTTGCTGATTCGGATCAGCAAGGGGCAATCCCATTATGACTACATATATCAAGAGGATGAGACATATCCTCTGCAAATGGGAAATGGGGACTATATTGTAACCTTCGCATCATTGGAAAAAGGGAATTCTTACCGCGTTTTGGCAAAAGAACAGGTATCACTGAAACTAAGCCAGGAACCTGATGTATATCTGCACTCAATTCCTAACATCCGTTGGAATAACGCGGAAATGGTAAGGCAGAAAGCAGAGCAACTCGTAATCGGACTTAAGACCGACAGAGAAAAGGCGCAGGCGATTTATAACTTTGTAATCCGAAACATTCAGTATGATTGGAATAAAGCCAGTGGCTTAAGCAATCATTATATCCCCGACCTTGACCAGATTTATGAAGAGTCAGGTGGTATATGTTATGACTTTGCCTCTCTTTATGCTGGCATGCTCAGGAGTGTTGGTGTTCCTACAAAGCTGCTCATGGGATATTATCGAGATGACAATCAGATCTATCATGCATGGAATCAGGTGTGGCTTGCTGAAGAGGGATGCTGGATCACTGTTGATACAACTCACGACTCCATCCTTTGGCAGGCGGGTCAATCGGAAGGCATGATAAAAGATTTGAATGACTATTCGGTGGAAAAAGTTTATTAAACAAAACCCCATTTGACGGACTCATTTATTCAGGGTCCATCAAAAGGGGTTTTTTTCATGCTTAACTTGAATTTTACAATCTGTTAACTTCCTCCTAATTTTAATTTTACATCCTCATGCTAATATTTACCTATACTTTCAGAAGGACCTTGTAAATGTACTGGCGTCTGCAAGGTCTTGTCCATAATTGCGTTTGTTAAAGTGCGATATTAAAGGAGGATTTTAACTCAATGAAAAGGAAGTTATCTTATGTACTCTGTTTGGCACTGCTTGTTGCGACTTTGGCAGGTCTCTCATCTGTAAGTGCTTTACAGGACAACCCGCAGAAGGTGTCTGCGAAGCTTAATTCAGCCATCAACTCAAAAAGTGCACCCAAATACATATTCATGTTTATTGGCGACGGCATGGGTTTTGCTCAAATTAATTCGGCGCAGGTGTATGAAGGGAATAATCTCTCCGGAGAGGTTGCCCTTGAGAAAATGAACTTTACACAGTTTCCGGCAGCCGGAGTAGCGACAACACAGGATTCCACCTCATTCTGTCCTGACTCGGCTTCTACCGCAACATCCCTTGCAACCGGAGTCAAGACCCATAGCGGAACAATCGGAATGAAGGTTGATAAAACAACGGTTGTTCCGACAATTGCTGAGCTGCTCAAGGCACAGAAGAATATGAAAATCGGAATAGTCAGCACAGTAACCATCAATCATGCAACACCGGCGGCCTATTATTCACACGTTGAATCAAGAAACAGCTACTATGATATTGCTCTTCAAATGGCGGATTCCGGGTTTGACTATTTTGGCGGCGGCTCAATTAATAAGCCGACGGACAAGGAAAAAGACAAGCAGAGCGCCTATGAAATTCTAGAGGAAAAAGGCTATAAGATCGCAGATACGAATGAAGAAATCCTGGGCTTGGACAAGAATTCCGGAAAGGTTTATGCGGTCAGTCCGAAGCTTCAGGACAGCGGAGCGATGCCTTATGCAATGGATACGAAGGAAGATGACTTGCAGCTGGCTGATTATGTTCAAAAGGGCATAGATGTAATGGATAATCAAAATGGATTTTTCTTAATGGCAGAGTCTGGAAAAATCGACTGGGCAGCTCATGCAAACGATGCAAAATCTGTAATTACAGATGTTCTTGCATTTGAAGATGCAATTCAAGTAGCGATCGAATTCGGTAAAAAGCATCCGAACGAAACCTTAATCATCGTAACGGCTGACCATGAAACTGGCGGAATGAGCATTGGATATGCCGCAACCGGTTACGATACCGCATTTGATATTCTTGAAAATCAAAAGATGTCCTATATTGCTTTTAATGAATTGATCGGTGATATGAAGGGAAAAGATACCGATGGGTTAACCTTTGAAGAGGTAATGCCCGTCATCACAGAAAACTTCGGGCTGCTTGCCCCCAATGATTCGATCAACGATAATCCGATGGAAATGACTGCTGGTGAGTATAAGAAACTGAAGGATGGCTTTGTAGAATCAATGAAGGAAGAGAAGACACAGAACGAAGAAACGACGCTTCTTTACGGAAGCTACGATCCATTATCAGTTTCCATCACTCATATCATCAACAATAAAGCCGGTGTGGGCTGGACTTCCTACGCGCATACGGGTGTGCCGGTTGGCGTATATGCCACTGGTGTTGGAGCAAGGACATTCAATGGTTCTTATGATAACACAGATGTTTTCTACAAGCTTGCTGATATTACGAATATAAAAACGAAATAACAAATTAGTTCCGAAGTTAGGAGCGATTTGTTCGGAACCTGAAATAATCAGGCTGGAGTTTTCCGGCCTGATTGTCTAATGAATGAGGTAATAATTTGAAAGACGGACTTAATAAAAATAGAGAAGAAATCACTTTTGTCCTGGTTTTTTTAGTTTTTATAATTTTATTTGCGATGCTGCCCACCGGTTTTGAAAAACAAATCTATGTGAATTCAGAAGGCGTCAGGGCAAAGGTCATTTCAGCAAATAACTCGAGTATGTATAAGACCGGCATGGTTACTCAAGGAGAACAAAACTGTTTGCTGGAGATTGAATCGGGCTCGCACAAGGGTGAGCAGATTGAAGGAGTCAATCTATTTGTAGGCAAATATGAATTCGACAAGGTATTTCGGGAAGGCGACAAGGCCTGGGTTTTGCTGGAATTTAATCAGGATCGTGATATCATCTACGCAAATATGATTGACCATTACAGAATTAACAAAGAAATCGTACTCGTTGGTCTTTTCGCTTTCGCGCTTATTATTTTCTCCGGGTTTACGGGGATTCGAACTTTATTGTCATTTGCGTTTGCTATTTTAAGTATATGGAAATTATTGATCCCGCTTATGTTAAAGGGGTTTAATCCA
The DNA here is from genome assembly GCA_963676445.1 of Anaerovoracaceae bacterium. Classification (GTDB taxonomy): domain Bacteria; phylum Bacillota; class Clostridia; order Peptostreptococcales; family Anaerovoracaceae; genus Anoxybacterium. Next base: position 2,553,304 of record OY781100.1, on the reverse strand, counting down.
CTGCTCATAGGTCTTCTTGTTGGAAACATCCTGACAATTACAACACTCCTGCTGGTTGGGGGCTTTACGAAAAAGGCATATGCTGCAATCTTCAGCGCGATATCCTGTTCTTTCATTACCGCAATTGTTGCAATTGCTTTTACGAATTATTTAAAAATTGACGGTACGGTGATGCAGTGGTCGGAATCTCTGCTATATGCCGGATTTATGTCGTTGGACCTAACTGCAGTGTTTCAGGCGGGAATCTACCTGGCCTGCTCCGGAGCGATACTGGACCTCGCCATCGATATCTCCGCAGCGCTGGATGAAATTGTTAAGAATAATCCCAGTGTTACCAGAGCCAGTTTGATTAAATCGGGGCTGAACATCGGAAAAGCGGTTGTAGGCACACAGACTACCACCTTGCTTTTGGCATATATGGGAAGCTATATTTCTGTCATGATGGTTTTCATGGCACAGGGGACGCCAATGATGAATATCTTGACTTCAAAATCAATATCCGCCGAACTGCTCCATACCTTTGTCGGGTGTCTGGGGCTGGTTTTGGTATCACCGCTTACTTCTATTATATGTGGCTTTATGTATGACAGGAGGGTAAAAATAGAAGAATCCTAAATCTCCTGTTCACTCAATTATTCTCTACGGGTTTTGCATATTTATAGTTTAAATTGTTGTAATATCTAGGGATCTCAACTTCTTCTTCTTTTTCGAGATGAACTTTTAGACCATATTGATTTCTCATAACATCTAATATCCCATATCGTATGTTGAGCATTGGCTCCAGCGTATCAGGATCACCGATTGCTTTGATATTATATGGAGGTACAGTAGGCAGTCTGTTTATATAGATGGCATCTCCTACGTAATTAAACTCTGTTGTGGCAATGATTCTCTGATCGTTAATACTGATTGCCTCGGCGCCTGATTTTCTCAAATAATTTACAAGGCCTAACAATAAATGGTAATTGGGCAAGATGTTGCTTTCACCTTCCAAGCCATATTCTTTTATATAATCTGGTTCATTGATCGTTATTACAATCCCCGGACCTTTTACATCATAGACTCCGGCACTCATTTTATACTTTTCTAAATCTGCTATTTGTGCTTTAAGATAGAAACTTTCGTTTGTGATATCTTCTTCTATCTTCATTTTTTCACTTTCTATCTTGGAAAGTGTCTGCCTTGCTGATTCTTTCTCGTTCCGAATTTCCTGAAGCTTCTCTTCATAGTCTTTCACTTCGTTAACAGAAATAAGCCCAATCCCGTCGGAGTATTGCACATTGCTAACTTGTAATGCAATAACTAGTCCGGCGATTAAGCAAAACACGAAAGTTGTGATGCTGCTTACTATTGTTCTCATTAACCTGTCCCCAATAACAATTTTGATTCTAGTATATCTTTTCGTTCTCAATTAGTCTATATCGAGGCGGTTAAAATTAACCTTCTTTTCAAAAAAATAATAAGCCCATAGCCGATTTAAGTGATGGGCTTATCATAATATTCTATTATTTTTATTTACGTAATTCGCTGTGCCTGATTTTACCGCTCGTTGTTTTCGGCAATTCACTGACAAACTCTATTTTTCGTGGGATTTTGTAGGAAGCAACGCGGGACTTTAAATAGCTTTTTATTTCTATCTGAAGTTTTGATGACGGGTCTGTTCCCTGGGCCAGAACGATCGTTGCTTTGATTGCATTTCCTCTAAGCTTTTCAGGAACCCCGGTTACGGCGCATTCCAGAACACCAGGAAACTCCATGATTAGATTTTCAATTTCGAATGGGCTGATTCGATAGCCTGCGCTCTTGAACACATCATCATTCCTGCCGATAAACCAGTAATATCCATCTTCGTCACACCAGGCGAGATCGCCTGTGTGATAAATCCCGTCGCGCCATTTTGACAAGTGCGATTCAAATTCTTCCTGATAACCAAGAAACATCCCGGGCAGCTCTCCCATCTTTGTAAGAACACAGATTTCACCGATTTCGCCTCTTGGTACGACTTGCCCTTCGGTATCCAGAAGCTCAATATGATACTGCATTCCGGGTTTTCCCATAGAACCGGGTTTTACCTCCATCCAGTACATCACGCCAATGGTCAAGGTGGTTTCGGTTTGACCATACCCTTCGTAAATTCCATGGCCTGTCATCTGTGAAAATTTCTCAATCACTTCCGGATTAAGGGCCTCCCCGGCTACCAGATAGTGTTTGACATGCCCAAGCGCGTACTTGTTGAGATCTTCCTGAACCAATACCCTGTAAATTGACGACGGTGCGCAAAATGTAGTGACTTTGTCTTCTGCCATTCTTGATAGCAGTGCATGAGCGGTGAATTTGTTATAATCATATACAGCCACACCAGCGCCCATAAACCATTGTCCGTAGAGTTTTCCCCAAACAGATTTTGCCCATCCCGTATCTGCAACAGTCAGGTGTAGGCCATCAGGGTCGACATGGTGCCAATATTTTGCGGTTGGAATATGTCCGATTGGATAAGCATAATTATGCATAACCATTTTGGGCATACTCTCCGTACCGGACGTAAAATAGATCAGCATTGTATCCTTGATGTCCGGCCATTCAACGGCAGGCAGCGGATTAAATTTGTCTGATTCCGCCAAACCCTGTTCAAATTGATGCCATCCAGGAAGATTTTCTTTCACTAAGATTTTAATCAATTTCTTACCGGCAGCCTGTTCTGCTTCTTCGAGGTGTGAGGGTACTTCGTTTTCAGGTGTGCAGATTACTGCTTTTATATCGATTGTATTCAAACGGTAGATCAATTCTTCTACTTTCAGCATATAACTTGTCGGAACACCGATTGCACCGATTTTATGTAGGCCTAGCAGAGCAAACCAAAACTGATAGTGCCGCTTCAGTGTCAGCATTACACGATCACCCTTGCCAATGCCAAGTGACTGGAAATAGGAAGCTGCACGGTCGCTTTGTTCTTTCATATCACCAAAAGTAAAGGTCTGCTTCTCTCCAGCCTCATTGCTCCAATGCATTGCTCTGCGTAGCGGTTCCTCCTGTGCGATTTTATCAATGACATCGTAGCTGAAATTAAATTTATCAGGGACATTAAACTCACAAGACGCAACGTTTCCATCAGCCCCTATTTTTTCTTTTAAGTACTTTTTATAAATTTCTATTGACATAATGTCCTCCTGTGTAATGGTGATTATAAATAATTTTAGCACAATATAATTTCGTTTTCAATGTGATGTAATTTCAATAATTATATATTTGTAAACTTTTATAATTGCAGGAGTAAACGGCAGGAGCGCTCATGGAATTCGGAGATCTATTTTATTAAACGATTTAATATAGCTAGAAAATTGAATGTTGCTGAGAAAGCCTTGACATACTGGTCTACAACTTGTAAACTGTCGTTGTGTCGGTCTACAAAATATAGACCCAAATTGTAAAGTCCATGGATAGTAGACTGCCTCATGCGAAATCACCAGTCAAGACTAGACTTAACTGAGAAGGAGAGAGAAAGGGGATTAAAATAAATGAAGGACTGCAGGCTTACGGAAACGGAAACAAAATTTGCAGAAATTATTTGGGCCAATGGTCCACTGAAATCATCCGAGCTGGTGCGACTATGCGAGAGATCGTTAAACTGGAAGAAGTCCACCACTTATACTATGTTGAAGCGTCTTGAAGACAAGGGAATCTTTCAAAACGAAAATGGCATGGTAAGAACTCTGATGGGTAAAGAGGATTTTTTTGCGGAGCAGAGCAAGCGGTTCGTAGCGGAAACCTTTGAAGGGTCTCTGCCCAGGTTTATCGCCGCATTTACGAGGAGAAAAAAATTAAGCGAAGAAGAGATTCGAGAGCTGCAAAAGCTCATTGATGAACACAGGGGGGAATAGAGATGGATGCTATTTTTTTACGGCTTCTCAACATGAGCATCACGTCGTGCTATGTTATTTTGGCCGTGATCCTGATACGTCTGACGTTGCGTAAGGCACCCAGAATCTTTTCCTATATCCTGTGGGCGGCGGTACTGTTCCGGCTGAGCATTCCCTTTTCATTCACAAGTGTGTTCAGCTTGGTGAGAATCAGCACCGAGCCAGTGCCGGAGGATATTATGGTTGCTGCAAACCCGCAGATTCAGAGTGGTATTGCTGTCATCGATCATGCTGTGAACAGTTCTCTGCCTGCTCCCGTCACGGTAGGCACCAGCATAAACCCTATGCAGGTGTGGATTTTTTTGGGGGAAATCCTATGGCTGTCAGGCATGGTCTTGTTGCTGGGGTATAGCATCTTTATGTTTGCCAGACTTCACCGCAAACTGAGATATGCAAGCCATAGCGAGGCCAATATCTACGAACTTGCAGGCGGCGGCGCACCCTTCGTGTTCGGAATATGGAACCCCAAAATATACCTGCCTCAGGGGGTTTCCGAAGTGGAGCGGAACTATATCCTCAAGCACGAGCAAACTCACCTCAAAAGGTTCGATCACATTATAAAGCTCCTGGCATCTCTTGTCCTGTGTGTCCACTGGTTTAACCCTCTGGTCTGGATAGCCTTTTTCCTAATGAGCACGGATATGGAGTTGTCTTGTGATGAAAGCGTTCTCAAGCAGATGGGGGGCGACATTAAAAAGGATTATTCCTCAACGTTGCTGTCGCTTTCCACGGGAAGACGAATCATAGGAGGCCATCCCCTTGCTTTCGGGGAAGGTAATATAAAAGGGAGGATAAAAAATATTCTGAACTATAAAAGGCCTGCACTCTGGGTCATCGTCATAGCCTTCCTTATCGTGGCGGCAGTCTGTATCGGTTTGATCAGTGATCCCAGGAACATCGCGCTTCAAGATGTCGGTTCACAGGGCGAAAACCGGTACCATTCCGCTTTTGAGGACGGATTGACGGTGGAGGACTATGCGGAGCAGTATGTACAAACAAAAATCGCTGGGCTTGATCGCGTCAAGGATGTGATTGGTTATCAGATTGTGGACAGCAAGATCACGAAGCTTGAGAGGCTGGACCGGTTTGAAAAATTGTTAGATTATCCTGTCGAACTCTGGCGCATTGAATACCGCTTAAAACCCGATGTCGACATCAGTAAAGTGCAGCTTGGAGACGGTATGAAAGTAGTCGACGGGTGGATTACGGAGGATAGCAGCTCCGGAAAACCTCTCATGCTCTTTGCTTATGAGAACTCAGTACGGAGGTTTTTGGATGTCATAAAGACCGGAGACAATGTCAGAGGAAACGCCGATACGGTTGCTGGGCGGGAAACCCTGCTTCGAGAATGGTTTGAGGGGCGGGAGTTATTGCGTCCTGAAACCTATGAAGGGGATCACATTATGGTAAAATTTCCGCTTTCAACGGGAGAAACCTGTCAGCTGCTTTTATCCCAGCCTGTGACCAAAGGTGTGGCCGGTATCTGGTGTGTGGAAAGATGGATGGACGGGAACGGGATGATATACTATAATACGCCGAAAACAGACGGCACTGCACTGGACTATTACAGGCGATTACAGGAACAGTGCGATAAGGGGCAAACTGCGCAGCGCTTGAAACCGTTAAATGTAGCGTTGGATTACATTAACAATGACCTCGGACAAAATTGGGTTCTGCCCGGACAGCTGGAGCCTCAATACAATGCGACTGCCGAGGACTTTCAAGAGACGCCGGTAAGCCGCTATATCGGTTTTGTTTCAGAATTTGAAGAGTTCTATCCCGGCAATTATTCTTTCAATTTCTATCGGGAAGAATCGGGAGAATATCCACTGTCTTTCCAGGCAATCGATGAGATTCGCATCTATCTCACCGATTCAGAAAGTCCAAAGGACGGCTTGAATTATAAGGAAGTCACCCCGGCGGAATTCAATGATTACCTCACAAAAACTTCGAATTCCAAACTCCCGCTCTTTCAGATTCTGACGAAAGACGGTTATGTGCAGGAAATAGAAGAACAATATTTGCCGTAAAGAGCGATTACACCTCAATTTCAGCTATAGATTATTCATGAGAGTGCCTCCATTATGCCAGTTTTTGTAGCTTGGCATATGAGGTCACTCTCATTTTTTATTTTTTCCGTTCGATTATCTGAATTTATCCATGATATCTTTGTTTGTTGTCAGATCAGGCACAGCGCCTTCCGGCAGCAACGATTGGTAGGTTCTGCCATTCAGCCGACTTCTGAATTCCGCCTTTGCTTCTTTAACAATTTCAGGATGGTGTATTAAATCGTATGCGGAGCAACTGATTACTTTTGCGACAGCGGATAGTACCTTTTTACCAATCTCAGAACCAGCAAATTTAGCCATAGTCCAGCTATGTCCTGCTAATTCAATGCATGGGACCAGCGCAAAATTCATCAGTGCAGTAGGCGCATGCCAGCTGTATTCCGAAGCATCAGTAACAGGCTGGCTTCCAAGAGCAGTTGGCTCAAGTGAACCCGAAAAACCAGTTTCCTTTGCACCCATAACCCTTTGTACTTCCTTTGCGTTTTCCTGGTCCACTTCGGAGAATTCGGGTAAGCCTACAAAATGCATATTCTCTTCGTATACTTTGGAAAGCTTCATATTAGGAATCATATCGTGTGTTGCTGTAATGACTTCTGATTTCACCGTAGTTCCGGTTGCCATGGCACAGCCTTTCGCACAATCATCTACTCTTGATAAAACTTCTGCGGCAAGCTCTGCATCCTTCATTCTTCCGACAATCCAAATAATTGTATTGTCGGGAACAACATTTGGAAAGCTGTTTCCAACATCCGGAAATGCATAGTTTATTGTTGTAGCAGAGCGTTCTGTTCCGGGCTTAATGTGTTCTCTTAAAATTTCAATGCTGTGAGCCATTAGCATAGCTCCGTCCAGCGAACTTCTTCCCATCCAAGGGGCATTCCCATGCGAGGACTTTCCGGAAAAATGATATTTTACATTAAAATACGCATTGGTATCACTTGCACCAGCTTTATTGATATGAGCAGGATGCCAATCCAGAAAAACGTCAACACCTTTAAAAAGGCCTTCCCGAGCCATAAAGGTTTTTCCGATACAGAGCTCCTCGCCTGGAGTGCCGAAGATTTTAATTGTACACTCCAGTTTGTTTTCCTTCAGCAGATCTTTTAGCGCTGAAGCTGCCATGACTCCACCCATAGCCATAAGATTGTGCCCGCAGCCGTGGCCTGGAGCAGATGGAATTGCAGGGTCCTTGACATTGGAATCTTTTTTTTGCGATAACCCCGGCAGAGCGTCATATTCTGAGCTAAAACCAATAACCGGCTTGCCGCTGCCATATGTTGCAACAAAGGCTGTAGGTAATCCTGCCACACCCCTTTCAACAGAAAATTCGTTTTTCTCAAGAAGAGCAGTGATTTGATCAGCAGCAAAATATTCCTGCATACTTAACTCTGGTCTTTCCCACAATGAATCGGAAACAGCGTAAAAATCCGCTTTGTTATTTTCGATCCAATTAATTAAAAATTTCTTATGATCGATATCATCCATGTTAGCATCTCCTTTAGTAGCATTTTTTCCAAATGACAATATTTTGTTTTTGTGAATTAAAAATATATCAATCTTAATAAAAGCAATAATAATGCCAGATAATTGGCGTAAGAAATTATTATAAAATTCAAGAGATTTAATGATGTCGCCAAGTGCAAGGCTGCAAGGCCAACCCATTATTGGGTCAATTTTTTGCAAATATAATATGAATAACCGATTAATATATTGCAAAGTGGGATAATAGAAAACAACCCATAATTGACTTAATGAGTTAATTATGGGTTGTTTTTTGCAGTTGTTTAAGCAATATTCTGAAATTTTTTTCGATTATAATTTGTTAGACGGTTTTTGCATCTTTTTATATTTGATATACTTTCTACTCGCGCCAGACTGACTGATCTCTAATGCCTTCGCCACCTTGTAGCTATTTCCGTAGGCGTCATATGCCGAGAGTATCAACTCTCGTTCAACCGCCTCAAGTGCTTCTTTCAAAGGAATAATCCTGTTTACTATAATGTCTTCCGTCGATTCATCCGTCAGGAGTAAAATATTATTTGGTAAATCCTTGAGTTCAATTAATTGAGAATTATTTGTGACAATCAACCTCTCAATTACATTGCTGAGCTCCCTTACATTGCCTGGCCATTTGTAGTTAATAAGCCTTTCGAGCGCAGCTTCGGAAATATCAATTGTCATATCATTTTCATTGCTGATTTTATCTAGAAATGTATGAATTAGAACCGGGATATCCTCTTTTCTTTCTCTAAGTGAAGGCACAAATAAGGGGACAACATTAATCCTGTAGTAAAGTTCTTTTCTGAATTGTCCGTTTGCAATCATATCCACTAAATCCATGTTCGTTGCGGATATCAGCCTGATATCGACAGGAACTGATTCTTCGCCGCCGATTCTTGTAATCGAGCGGTTTTGTAGTACCTGCAACAATTTGGCCTGTAAATTGATGGGCATGTCTCCGATTTCATCAAGAAATAAAGTGCCTTTATCAGCCAACTCAATCAATCCCGGTTTTCCGCCTTTTTTCGCACCGGTGAAAGCTCCTGATGAATATCCGAAAAGCTCTGATTCCATTAGACTTTCTGGAATCGCAGCACAATTTATTTCAACGAAATTCTCATTTTTTCTCTTGCTTTTTTCATGGATATGCTTAGCCAGCAAACTCTTGCCGCTGCCGGTTTCACCCATAATTAGCACACTTGAATCAGAAATCGCTACCTGAGCAGCCAACGAAAGGAGTTTCTTCATAACTGGACTATTACTGCCTATTATCTTCAGTTCTTCTTTTTTCTTTTTTTCTTTAATATCATAATATTTCTCGAGTAGCTTTAGTTCGCTTGTGAATCTCGCATTACTTACGACCAGTTTCACCTCAGAGTTTTCGTCGAGGACAGGTGATGCTGTCGCAATTACTTCGCCGTCAGGACCAGACTGAAGCATTGTAACCTTTCTTTTTTCCTTTATGGCGATTAGAACAGCAGAAGGTTGATACAGATGAGCCTTTACCATATCTTGAACACTTTTGCCCTCTATGGCTGTTCTGCCCCTTTTCGTATGATTCTCAAATGCCCTGTTAACCCTCAAAATGATACCCTTTCCATCGGCTATGTGGAAACTGTCAACACAATTATCAATGGCCATATTAAGCATTTCATCATCTTTCTTGATAACTTCTGCTTCATGCAATATCTCTTCAATGCTTTTTTCATTAAGATCATTTTTTTTAATATTCAAGCCTAAGATAGCGGCAAGCTTGACTAATGCATCTTGATATATATCCATTGTTATTCCTCATTTCCTAGGTAAGTTGATAGGTAGATTATAATAGTACGTTAAAGCATTGTCAAAAAAGCGATGCCAGGAGACTTTCGTAAAGTGTTTTCCTGTGCATCGCTTTTAAACACCATCTATTCTACGCGAATTTATGCTTTTTGTTTAAACTGAAAGCGATCATGCGAAAAACAGCAGCGCAACAAATGCCTGCAATCGCTACCGCCCAGAATGAGGTATAACTTCCTGTTGCATCATATACTTTTGCTGCAATCGTGCCGCCGAATGCACCTCCGATGCTCGTTGCTGTATTCATGATACCAACGATGGTTCCGTAGTCGCGCTCGCCGAAAAGACCGTTGACCATAAGCGGCGGGACAATTGTAATAGTAGGACCTCCAAAACAATAGCAAAGGATGACGCCGTAGACTAGAATCCAAGGCGAAGCAGGCATGAAAAACAGTGACACGAAGGTACAGGCAAAGATAAAGCACGTTACAACAGCTCCAACTCTGATCCCGAATTTATCAATAAACGCACCCATCAGCGGCTTGCCCAGAATCAGTGAACCAAGCATTAGTCCATGGAAGGAAGCCGCCTTTGCTGTATCAATTCCACATCCAACAAAGAATGATACGGAATTTGCGAGCAACGCACTTGAGCCAAACACTACTAAGATAACTGATATGAATGCAAGCCAGAACTCAGGTCTATTTTTGGCCTCTCCCAGGGTTAAGCCTGACTTGACAGCATTAGTATCCTTTGCTTCAGAATCTGTTTCGCCCATTCTTTTGAAGCCTTTACTTTCCGGACTGACATTTGCAATCAATAAAACGGGAATAATCAATATTAAAAATATCACGGAAAGAGTCATATATCCTGCTCTCCATCCATTGCTTTGGATTACTGCATTAAGAACAGGTGCTAAAATCATACCGCCAAGCCCGCTGCCAATAAAGGCGAAGCCTGTTGCAGTTCCTCTGACTTTTCCTCCGAACCAACAGTTTATCATCAAAGATACAGGCATAGGGGCGGTACCTGCAAAGCCTAGGCCTAATAGGATTGCGAATATATAAAAAGATGATAAGTTATTTGATCTTGAAAAACCGAAGTAGCCGATAGCGCCAACGAGACATGCGGCGGTAAGATATAATTTTATATTTTTTCCTTTTACCATTTTCTTGCCAATAAATGGTGACGAAACGATACATGTCAATGATAATAAAACAAGATAGGTCATAAAGTCGCCCCGCTCAAAGCCCATTTCTTCCGTTACTGGGAGAACAAACACACTTGTTAATGAAACGAAGCCTACATAAGCAAAGGTCATAAGTAAAAAACCCAGAAATACAACGAGCCAGCCGTAATAAAGACGACCGTCTTGTTTTAATGAAATAGATTTCATCACGTTCCTCCTATAAATACAAAAAATTAACTTTTATATTTTTAATTCACATTTCATAATAATTGCAATTATCATGCCGAAATACGAAGGCATGATTTCAGAGGATGATTTTAGATTAGAGAAAATGCAAGAAATCAAAAACAAAAAAACCCTCAGCTTGATGCTAAGGGTTTTTTGTCTTTGTACAAACTAAACTTGACTTCTTATTTTACTTCTAGTTTCATTTCTGTAACTAATGTACGAGCGTTATAAATCATTTCCGCAGCTTCGATATACATCATATGGATCATAGGCATATTATAATGGGCTTCCATAGCCATAATTAAATAATGTGTAAAGTCTTCTTTCGTCCACTGCGTATTTGGATCTAAATCAACCGGCAATCCGATGTTGTTTGCTCCTGCTCTAATGAATACGTCAGAATACCAGGCTTATGAAAATGATTTCTGATTTTTGAAGGATTTTCTGAATTACTGTATGTTAGCTAAAATCCGTCTTAGCCTTTCTTTACACGAAGTAGTTTGCCTTTTACTTTCTTTGTTTTAAACGCGTTTATAACCGCTCTTTCTTTTCCGTCAAAAATCTCTACATTGGTTACGGTATCTCTAATATCGACTCTTCCGATGTCTTCGTTAGAAATTCCTTCCACGCTTCGAATTGCAGACACAAAATCAATTGCCTTCAGCGAACTGTTGTTTCTGCCTGCACTGAACTGCACCAAAGCCTTCTGCCCTTTCCGATTTTCTGTTTTAAAACGTCCCTTGGCAGCAGGGCGTCCTGTTTCTATCTTCGGCTTTCTGTTTATATGACCGCCCTTGCAAGGGATTTTATAACCGAGGTAATTCTCCAGATCACGGAATCGGTTCATTTCGCTTGGGATAACCATCGTGATAGCGATTCCGTGTTGATCAACACGACCTGTTCTGCCGATGCGGTGTACATACTGTTCATGCTCAAACGGGACCCCGTAGTTGATAACATGAGTGATACCCTGAACATGCAAACCTCTCGCGGCCATATCAGTAGAAATCAATATCCTGCATTCTCCCCGTTTAAAGAGGATCAGATTCTCTGCTCTCATCTGCTGATCCATTCCTCCATGAACTGCACAAACAGAGTTGCTCCATTTCCCAAGGATTGCAAGCAGGTTGTCCACCTGTTCCTTAGTGTTACAGAAAATAATGGCCTTTCTGGGGTGTTCTCTTTCGATGACGTTCTTCATAAAATCAACTTTTTTAAGCCCATCCACTGCATAGTAGATCTGCTCAATTTTATCAATGTTCGATACTTCTGGTGCGATTTCAATATTTTCAGGATATATCATATATTGTACGCTCAGGGCATTCACTTCTTCCGGCATAGTTGCTGAAAACATCAGCGTCACTCTGTCTTTTGGCAGTTTTGCGATGATTGCTTCGATCTGATCCTTAAAGCCCATAATCAGCATTTCATCTGCTTCGTCGATCACCAGATATTTGATATCCTGAAGTTTTACGTTTTTATTTAATATATGGTCCATCATTCTGCCCGGTGTAGCCACGATAACATGAGGCGTATTTTTCTTTAATTCTTTTCTTTGGTCTGACATAGGCTGCTTCCCATAAAGGGCGCAGCATTTTAATTCTTTGTATTTGCTAATATCCGTAAAATCTTTATTAACCTGTTCTGCCAACTCTCGTGTCGGTGCGAGAACCAAAACCTGGGGACTCTCAAGTTTGGCATTGATTTTTTGACAGATTGGTATAGCAAAGGCTGCTGTCTTGCCGCTGCCCGTTTGTGATTTGACGATTAAATCCTTGCTGTCCAAAATCATCGGGATTGTTTTCGCCTGTACTTCTAAAGGCTGTTTGAAGCCTAACTCGCTCAGCGCCTTTTTGATTTCATTGTCAAGGGGATAATCCTTAAACTTTTCAAGCTTATTTGCTTGAAAATTTTCTGATGTACTCATAATGTAACCTCTTCCTAAAATACATAAGATTCTATATTTAATAAATCAATTTCCTTTGGTATTCCGATTTAACAGATGTTTCTTATTTATAATACAGTATTTTATTGTAAAAATACATGGATTTTCTTCTATCACCCCCGAAGCGGCGAGCTGAAGTCCACGGACTTTTGAAAGCCAAAAGATGGAGCCAGGTGGTTTATACGTTATAGTACATCAAAAAAAGGAAGTATTATGCACTTGTTTATATGTCTTTAAAGTCATCTTGGACCGTACACTGTTCGAAAGTCCGTCGAAAAACCAAAAATACCCTCAGCTTGATGCTAAGGGTATTTTTGTCTTGGTACTCCGTCGGGGGTTCGAACCCCGGACACCCTGATTAAGAGTCAGGTGCTCTACCAGCTGAGCTAACGAAGCACATTGGCAACCGCCCGGCTCATCGCCGGCGGGCCTATTTAAAAAACCAAGAGCGCAATTTAAGCGCCCCTTGTGTTTTGGCACTTTTATAGTCTAACAGCACGAGATAAGCTTGTCAATACTAAATTTTAAAAAGTGATTTTCAGCGTCACTTATCCGTCGCTTATTTCCACACAGCAAAATAAAAGGCAAGAATTGCAAACCGCTCCTGCCTTCTTTTATTCCACTTGACTACTGATTGCTGGCCATCGGTTCTTCTTCCGTAGAATGTTCATTATACCAGATTTTATCAGCCAGCTCTTTCCAGTTCTTTGCGGCTTCGACGCAGCGCCCGCAAAGTTCATCCACATCTTCTGGATGCTGCATATCGGTTGAAGCTGCTCCAGATGCGTGGACCATTGCTGCTAGCCTTTCTGGATTATCGAGCAGCGGACACGGCCGCAGCAGGTTTTCGTCGAAAGGTTGGTTCATGCGGTACTGCATAAATAGCGGAGACTGAAGTGCTTCCAGCAGAGATTTTTCTTTAATGTTGGAATCGGCGTAATGGATGAAGGCACAAGGCTCGATATCGCCTGCTGCATTAATATGCAAATAACAGCGGCCGCCTGCAATACATCCCTGGACATATTCTCCGTCATTCCAGAAATCCATCGTGAATAGAGGCTTTTCTTTTCGAAACTTTCTAATCTGATGATACATGTATTCACGCTGCTCGGCAGTAGCGATCAAATCGGTAACAGCATCCTTGCCTACTGGAATATAAGTGAAAATCCAGGCGAATTTGCAGCCGCGAGCAATCATTTCGTCAATATAAGCTTCGCTACCAATTACTTCAGCGTTCTTTTTGTGGTAGCATGCAGATAATCCAAAAGGCAGTTTTTTTGATTTCAGCAGATCCATTGCCCGGATGACTGCCTGATAAGTGCCTTTTCCGCGGCGTAGGTCGGTTTCTTCCTCAAAGCCTTCTACACTGATGGCAGGAATGAAGTTTCTGACTCGAAGCATTTCGTCCGCAAATTCCTCGTCGATGAGGGTGCCGTTGGTAAAGGCCGAGAAAACACAGTCATTATGCTTTTCACACAAACGTATAATATCTTTTTTACGAACAAGCGGTTCGCCCCCAGTAAAGATAAACATGTGCATGCCGAGTTCTTTTGCTTGTCTGACAATATCGTCCAGCTGATCGAAGCTCAAGGATAGCGTATCGCCATATTCCGCAGCCCAGCAGCCTGTGCAGTGGAGATTGCAGGCAGAGGTCGGGTCCAGCAGAAGCGTCCATGGGATATTGCATTGATATTTTTTTTCCAGCTCCTTTTTGCGTTGATCGCGAAGGATGAGAGAATTTATGATAAAGTTTTCAAATATTGTTTTTCTTACGTCGTCGTCAATATCGGTGTAAAGACTCTTCATCAAAACGTACCAATTGTTGTCAGGATTGCTGAGAGCTTCCTTCGCTAGTCGGTATGCAGACGCATATTCATGGCTTCTGTCCAATTTTTCAATCCAATCGATTACCTTTGGAATATTCTCGTCTGGGCTGGAATCAAGATACCCGATCACTTTCTTCAAACTATAAGCCTCAATCATTTCTTTCATTTTACCCAAAACAATCATCTCCTTTTTTCTAAAACACATGTTCATTATCTTAATCTTAATTTTACCACTGCAATATTAAAATACCACTAGACAAATGTTAAAAAATGTCTAAATTAGTAATCCCGTCAATAATTTATATTTAGGAAAGCAATAAAAAATTCCTTAATTTTCCGCTGATAATTTAAATTCTTCTGAACAGAATAAGCATTGAGGAGGGATAAATTAATGAAAAGTAAAATGAACAATTCGTCGTGCGGTACGAACAAAGACGGAATGGTCAGAAACTGCACAAACAATTCAACGGTTGGCTCCGCTAGAAATCAAGGCGATTTAAGAGAAATCAAAAATCAGGGTGACTTGAGAGATGTCACAGATAGAAGTGGAAATAACAATAGAATTAATACGGCTAATTCGGATTATTAGTTCGTGCTGTGAATTGGTAGTTTTTAATAGCGAACACGTCAAATCGGAATTGATGTCAAGCTATTCATTGAATCTCTCTTTAAAATAATAGGGCGGGTATTATGTATACCCGCTCTTTTTATCGTTGTTCTAATTGAAATTGCAAACTTTTTGTATTATAATAAAATCCAACAAAACAAAGTTAACAAAGGTGCTCAGATGGGAAAAGAAGGTGTAGACAGAACCGCAAATTGGCTCCAGAGTTTGGGTCTTCCATACGTGTCACAATTGGAAGCATTGTTCATTTTGGCAGTGTTTCTTATTTTGATTGCGCTAATATGGCTTATATTGCGCAAAGCGAGACTTTGGTATTGGAAGACGAATATTCAAATAGATGCTTTGAAAAATATAGAAAATCAATTAATAAAAGTCGATGAAAGACTTTCTCAGGGTATTGAACCTGAAAATGAAGTTTCGGCAGCTGACGCAGGAGCTTCAATACAGGGGACTGATTCACAGAAGGAAAATTCCTGCCGTGAGCATCTTCTCATAGAAGAAGAATCGGTAATAGGCAGAAGCGGGAAGGTTTATAAAGAATCAGAACTGGAAGTACAAATCAAAGAATGAAGTGAGTTGCAAGATTAGCGGAGGATCGTAGTATGTATTGTAAAATGTGCGGCAGTTTGCTGGACGATACCGATCGCTTCTGTAAAGCGTGCGGGGAAAAAACCGATTTTCATCCGTCTGCGGAATCTCCAGAATCGATTGAAAGGCAGAAAGAAGAAGAAATAGTGTTCAATCCTCCCTTTGAGGACAACATTCATCGTAATCGATTTTATCTGGTCGAAGATAAACCTGAGGCAATTCAGGAAGAGAACAAGGAAGCGGATCAGAAAGGACTTCTTTCAGGAGATGAGATAGAAAACCAAAATAAAGAGAACCTTACCGCGGAAAACACTGGCAGACCTGAAAGAACAGATACAGATGAATTCCAATGGAATGTTCATGATTTTCCAAAATCGAAAAAAACGGAAGAAGCAGTATTTAATTGGAATCCTGAGGATGCTAGCTTTTTAGAACAAAAAGATGCGGTGGCTGCAGCTTTTGAAGAAGAACTCTTCCGTGAAATACATGATGAATCAAATCGCATTAAAGAATCAAACATCGACCGCTTTTTTACTTTCAGCAGAAAAAATGAAGAATTTCAAAGACTATTAGATCGGGAATATGAAAAGTTTAATCGACATTCTACTGATCCGTTATTCTCTGAAGACGACGCAGAGAAAGCAGAGAATAGTGAGACAGATCAAGACGTAGTGCTGGAAAATCAAGTAGCCGAAGATCAGACAACAGAAGGCCAAACGGACGAAGATCAGACAACAGAAGGCCAAACGGACGAAGACCAGTCGACAGAAAACCAAACTCCTGAAAACTTGACAGCAGAAAAAATAACGCCCGAAACAGATAAAGAGACATATTTTGAGCCACTAGAGGAAATGGCAAAAGCAAGGGCAGCATTTTTCGGCGAAGACTTGATTAAAGATAATGAATCAATCATAAAAAAATTAGAGCCCGAAGAAGACTCTGAGGATGAGGAGGCTGCGGTTATTGAGGAGGCTGCGGCTGCTGAGGAGGCTGTGGTTGTTGAAGCGGAAGCTGAACTAAAAACCGAAGCCGATGATGATTCTGAGGCAATTGATAAAGAAGAGGCATTAACAGTTGCGGAGGCGAAATCTGCTATTGATGAGCCGGAAACATTGTCCTCAGCAGAGGAGCAAAGCAATAACGACGATGCGGGTCCGCCCCCGTATTTATATGCCGGCTTACTCGACCTGGATGATATTCCACAAGAGCAATTTGGTACTGAAGATGAAGGAGGTAATAAAAAGCACCGCGGAGCGCAGATTGCTTTAATTATCATTGCTATCATACTGGCAATTGAAATATCGATTTTGGCGATACGCTATTTTGCACCGGAAAGTACAGCGACAAAAGTGATCAACGATACCCAGACACGAATTATTAACGTTGTAACTGGCTGGTTTGGAATAAATGGAAGCGATTCGGGGAATCCTTCCGATGAAGAGACGAATCCCGGCGCTGAGATCGAAGAACCGGGTGAAAATTCAGAACCATCCGGGGATATAGGATCGAATCTGCCGGAACCGGATCCGGCACCGATGGAGGATAAAGGAGCGCTGATTGCAACTCAGCTCGATAAGAATGCAAATATCCTATGGGTAGGAAATAACGATGATCTTAGTTTTGTTGAGGGCAGGAATTACGGTCTGGCTGATCTGAATAATTCAAAACCGATAGAAAACAACATTTGGATGCAGAAGGACGATGAGGTCGTCTATTATGACCGATCCGTAGTCGGAACCATTATCGCTTTTGATTCTCAATGGATTGATTATGTAAATGGGGGCAGCAAAGACGTTCTGAACTTACTGAAAAAGGGAAGCAAGGCATATGAAAATGCAATCGGCTTCTCAAAAATCGGAAAGGTAAAGGAAAACTTCAAAGTGCTTCAAATAGGTGAAATCCGCCAAGGTGCAGACGGATTTTACGTTTGGGTTCACGAAGAAATACAGATAACAGAAAAAGGAGTAACAACGGACAAATCGTACAACTGGATATATTATCTCGAGCCGATCGATGGGAAATTGAATATTGTTAACTATTTTAAATTTAAATAACCAAAAACAAGAGCATTAAAGGAGATGTTAAAATGGCAACAAATTCAAGGTTCGAAAGAATCAGGATCGCATCGGGGAATGTCGCGTTTTCACCGTCACGAACAACGATTGAGACCGCCTTTTACGGAAACAACGTAGAAAAAGTTTTTGATCTCGCCGAGGCTTATGAAAAAGCGAAGAACTCCACGGGGACCATCATCACGGATATGCCTGTATTCGAGCCTGAACAAATCGGTTTGCCGCACGGAGCAAAAGTTCTTTTGTTCAACGACGGAGAAACTGTGGGAAGATTCGCAGGAGCAAGAATCATTCTTGGAGAAAGGGGTGTTAACGAAGCGGACTATACGGCAATTCTCAGAGAAGCCGTGTATGGCACAAGGTACAAAAAGATGCTGCATACGCAAAGCTACATTGGACTTGACGAAGATTTTATGGTAAGAGCCAATTTGCTTGTACCGGAGACGTACGAAAACACACTTTATAATTGGCTGCTGAACTTCCAGTATATCAACAGGGTATATGATGAAATGTATGAAAGATCCGTAGCCCTTGGAAATGAACCGGATATCTATATCCTGTCCGATCCGGACTGGAAAGACCCAAGATATCCACATGGTATCGCCTATTTTGATCCGGAGCATAACTGTGCAGCTTTACTGGGTCTTAGGTATTTTGGCGAACATAAAAAAGGCACGCTGACCATTGCCTGGGGGATTGCAAACAGAAATAAGTATGCATCCTGCCATGGAGGCCTCAAAAGAATGGTAAGAAAAGACGGCAAAAAGCATGTCATGGCGGTATTCGGACTTTCGGGCTCTGGAAAATCAACCTTGACCCACGCGAAACATGATGGAAAATATGATGTAACCGTTCTTCACGATGACGCTTATGTGATTTCTACGGAAAACGGTTCTGCAGTGGCGCTGGAGCCTTCTTATTTTGACAAAACCCAAGACTATCCATTGACCTCTCAGGACAATAAGTTCCTGATTTCTGTTCAAAATTGCGGAGCGACCATTGACGTCGACGGAAAGCTGGTCATTGTTACGGAAGATATCCGAAACGGCAATGGCAGAGCGATTAAATCGAAGCTTTGGGCAGCCAACCGCGTGGACAAAATGGATGAACCGGTCAATTCAATTGTGTGGTTGATGAAGGATCATTCGCTGCCGCCGGTGGTCAAGCTGGAGAATCCTATCCTAGCGTCTGTAATGGGCGCGGTTCTCGCAACAAAGAGAACGACAGCAGAAAAGCTTGCAGAAGGGGTAGACAAAGATGCCCTGGTATTCGAACCCTACGCTAATCCATTTCGGACTTATCCACTAAAAGAGGACTATGAAAAATTCAAAGCTTTGTTTGAGAAACGAAATGTCCAATGCTACATAATCAATACGGGGCATTTTCTGGATAAGAAAATTTCAAAGGAAGTTACCATAGGAATCATTGAAAGTATCGTGGATGAAACAGCCGAATTCAAAGATTTCGGCGAAATGACTGATATAAAAACTATGAACATCGAAGGGTTTATACCGGATTTCAGTGAAAAGGAGTATGTGGACCTGTTGCTTAGGGGTATGAACAACAGAATAGATTTTCTGAATTCCTTATATGATTTGAAAGGTGGGAGAGACTGCCTCCCTGAAGAAGCGAAGGCAGCTGTCATGAAGCTGATTGAGGAACAGAGATAGTGGGTAAATAATTAAAAATATGTTACACGATGGCCGAACGGCTTCAACTCTACCGCTGATTTTCAGCAGAAGACGGAGACCAAACGGCACCGGATGACACGATATCTTGTTCAGGGGGTCACTCCCCTGAACAGAATCGTAGTTGAAATACGAGGGGGGAACATTCATTTGAAAAAAACAAGATTAGGATTAGGCGTTATCATTTTGATTCTTATAGTGGTAGCTGCCGGATTTGGAGGCCTGGTCAATTTCATAACCGATTACCTTTGGTTTAAGGAACTTGGCTATACCAGCGTATTCTTTAAACAGCTGTTTACACAGCTGCAGCTTGGAATACCGTCCTTTGTAATCATCATGGTATTGACTTACTTCTATCTGCGCGTGCTGAAGAGAGGCTATTATAAACGAGTAGACATCGTGGATGCACCAGCTGTAAGTGAAAAATCAATAAATAGGATAACTCTTGGGCTTAGTGCGGCTTTTAGCGCCCTTTTAACCTTTACCGCAGTCACGGGACTGTGGTTTCAGATTTTAAAATTTGCCAACAGCTCTTCCTTTGGAATTAAGGACCCTATCTTTGATTTAGATGTATCCTTCTATATTTTTAGACTAGAGTTCATCACTCAAATCAACCAGATTGTCATTGGAATTATTCTGGCATTCGCCGTGCTGACCTTAATCTATTATTTCATTCTTCTTTCCATGAGAAGACCGAAAATGTTTGATCAGCAGACACCAAATTACGGCGAAGAAGGTCAAAGCTACCGAAGCAATAATAATTTCGGCAATATTTTCAATGGTTTGTTTGGAGATGCAGCTGGAAAATTCGGTCAGGGTTTCAATGGAGGCCAAGGTTTCGGAACGGGCGGTTCTCAGAAGAAATTTAACAATGATAATTTAAAAGAACTGCTTCACATTGCATCTAACCAGCTGACTGTTTTGGGCGTAATCTTTTTCCTTATGGTAGGCAGCAACTTTTTTTTAAGACAGTATGAACTGCTTTACTCCCACACGGGAGTGCTTTTCGGGGCGGGATTTAGCGACATCAACGTTACCCTGTGGGTTTACCGCGCGATGATCGTTCTTTCGGTTATCGCAGCAATCGGTTTTGCGATGGGGATCAAACGAAAGAAGTATAAGATGGTTTTCACCGTGCCGATTATTATGATCATTCTGGGTGCTGTAGGAACAGGAGCTACCGTACTGGTGCAGAATCTGGTCGTATCACCGGATGAAATCAATAAGGAAAGCCAATATCTTCAAAACAACATTACTTTTACTCAGTATGCATACGATCTGCAGGATGTCACGACTAAGAATTTTCCTGCCACCAACGATCTGACCAAGCAGGATATCGCCAACAATATGGGAACGATTCAAAATATTAGAATCAATGACTTTGATCCTGCAAAGAAATTTTACAATCAGACCCAGAGTATCAGATTGTACTATCTCTTCAACGATGTTGACGTAGACCGATATATGATTAATGGAGAATATACACAGACCTATTTGTCAGCCAGAGAAATTGATGAAACAAAAATCAGACAGGAGTGGATCAACAAGCATCTGAAGTATACACACGGCTATGGAATCACTCTTTCCAGAGTAGACAAAGTCACTGCAAGCGGTCAGCCGGATATGCTTATCGACAGCATTCCGCCGATATCTGAAGTAGAGGAAATAGACATAACCAGGCCGGAAATTTATTTTGGCGAATTGACCAACGACTACATTCTGACCAATACCGATGAAAAGGAATTTGACTATTCAAGCAGTGGAGACGATAATTTTTATGCCACCTATGAGGGCGAGGCGGGAATCAAGCTGGGTCTCTTTAACCGCGCTATGTTTGCAATTAAAGAACAGAGCCTGAAACTGTTGGTCTCCACGAATCTCGACAGCAATTCCAGAATTGTAATCAATCGAAATATCATGCAGAGAGTTCAGAAGATCATGCCTTTTCTGCAGTATGATAATGACCCTTACATCGTTACTGCAGACGGCAAGCTATATTGGATCATCGATGCTTATACCACCAGCAGCTTCTATCCTTATTCAGAGCCCTATGATCCGACAAGAAGCAATATGAATTACATCAGAAACTCTGTAAAGGTTGTGATCGACGCCTATAATGGCCATGTGAATTACTATCTGGTTGATGCGGACGATCCAATTGCCAATACCTTTGCAAAGATCTATCCTGCTTTGTTCAAGAACTTTGACCAGATGCCCGAATCACTTCGAGCACATATCCGATATCCCAACGTGATGTTTAACATTCAAGCGAACGTCTATAAGCGATATCATATGAACGATGTTAAGGTTTTCTATCAAGGTGAGGATTTGTGGGAAATTTCAAATGAGATATTTGGCACCGATGAGGTTCCGATGACGCCGACGTACTATGTAATGAAGCTGCCAGGTGAAAACGATGTGGAATTTATTAATTCAATTCCGTATACGCCTACTGGAAAGCGTGTTTTGACAGGACTTCTAATGGCAAGGAACGATGGAGAGCATTACGGAGAACTAATCCTGTATCAGATGCCGAAGGACAGATTCATTGACGGCCCGATGCAGATCGAATCTCAGATCGACCAGAGCCCTGAAATTTCGAAAGAATTTTCACTTTGGAACTCCTCGGGATCGACCTATATCCGAGGAAATATGTTTGTAATACCGATTGAAGACTCTCTGGTTTATGTTGAACCGGTCTATCTGGAAGCAGCCAATACGGGCAGTCTTCCTGAAGTAAAGAGAGTAATCGTGGCATATGGCAACAGGATTGCTTATGAGCCTACGCTGGGCGCAGCCCTCGACTCCTTGTTTGGTACAGGGACCACTACTCCCGGAACGCCGACGCAACCAAATGAACCTGATACAGACGGAACGCTGACCAGTGATGAACTGATCAAGCTGGCAAACGAGGCGTTTGAGAATGCCACAGCTGCACAGCAAAATGGAGATTGGTCATCCTACGGACAGTATCTGAATCAGCTGAGAAGTTATCTCAACCAGCTGATGCCGCAGGAAGAGAATCTTGACCAGCAAATTCCAACCGACGGGGCCAAATAGTGTCAGACAATGATTCTTAGTAACAAGAAAACACCTTGGATTTTTCCAAGGTGTTTTTTTGTCCCAAGCTTAGACTTTATATTAAAGTGATTCGGAACGGAGTTCCGTAGACTTCTTTCGGCACATCCTTGATTATTGCGGTTCCTGTTTTCAGTGCGGTAGCGGCAGCGCCGCCTTCGGGAATCGGGTCCCCCTCTTGCATCAAAAGGACCTCCGCTTTTCAGCGGAGGTTCGCGTACGTACGATTGAAATAAGTAGAGAAGCATGGAGTAGGCCGTTTAAAACCAGGGAGGCACATTTGCCCAAACGCAGGTGCACATTTTGTCGCTCTCATTTCTCTTGGAATGAGGGTCCGTTGCATTAAACGTGATACTGTCGCCTTCCTTTAATAAATAGATATCCTGTTTGATTTGAACTACAAGCTCACCGGAAAGAATCAAGCCGCATTCGCATCCCGGATGCGTGTAAAGATCGGGCCCCGTCGTGCTGCCGGGATCATACTCATTATAGATAAACTCGATGGGTCCGGTCAGATTAGGGTTTAACAGATAAAAGCGAATACCCTTCCCGGGAGATAGTATTTTTCTTTCTCCCTGGTGAACCACCGGCGACTTGCTATTTAGATTTAGAGGTGGCAGCTGGTTGAAAAAGGTGTCCAGATTATTTAATTGAGCGAGGGGAGGAGACGCAGCAGCCGGTGTGGATCTTTCAGCATCCTCGAAAAGTACGCTCAATGGAATTTGTAGCGCATTGCAAATCTTTTTTAAGGTCTCGATAGACGGTGAAATGATCGATCGTTCGACTTGACTGATCATGCTGGCGGTCAATCCCGTAACGTCGGCGAGCATGGTGATAGTCATTTTTTTGTTTTTACGGATATCTCGGATTCTTTGCCCCAGCATCAGAGAGATGGAGTCCGTGTTGGGTTGGTTCATCATAATTACCTCGTTTATTTAAAAAATTAATTATTATTTAAAATCTTTCTATTATTAAAGCACGGTTTTTGAAGATTGTCAACAACTGAAACGTTTGCACTTGATGAAAAATCATTAATAATTAATAAAAAAAGTAATTTTAAATTACATATTGAGCAAATTATACATTTAAAATAAATTTTTTAATTATAAATAAAAAGTAATTGACAGTTACAAACAATGCGTTATAATTCAATTATATTTAAAAATTAACTGAGAATTAATTTGGTTGAGCAATATTTCTAAATTTATTATGCTCAAAAAGGAGGAAGCTGTCTTATGGACATTTGGAAATTTGCCGTATCCAGTGCTGATGATGCCGATTCTTCCGCTCCTATTCTCCTGAGAGGGGAAATCAGCAGCAACCTGATCCTGGCTTCGAAGCTTGGATATCAGGCAATCGAAGTACATACGAGAGAGACAGCTCGCTGGGATTTCCCTTCGATTGAAAAGGTGATGGAGGAGAACCGTGTGGGAATCTCTGCAATCATAACCGGAAGGCTATGTACCGAAGGTAAGGTGAACCTGATCGATGATATTCCTTACGTGACTCAGGCTGCTTTAGACGGAATGAAAAAATATATCGACATGGCACATAGGCTGAGGACAGATATTGTTATCGGTTGGGTCAAGGGAAGGCTGCCTGAAAAATCAAATCCTGTAAAATATCTTGACCGGCTGGCGTATCATCTGGAAATTTTAGATGATTATGCAGGAGAGCGGGATGTAAAAATACATCTTGAAGTCATTAACCGTTACGAAACCAACCTTTTCAATAGTGCCGCGGAAACTCTCGAATTTATCGAAAAAAATAAGTTGAACCACTGCTGCGTTCATCTTGATACCTTTCATATGGGCATCGATGAAACAGACCCGATCGCCGCGATACGTCTCTGTGGTAAAAGATTGGGATACATGCATTTTGCGGATAACTCGCGGTGTTACCCGGGAAGCGGCCAGTTTGATTTTCGTAAGATTATCCAGGCATTACGAAACGTCGGTTATGACGGATATCTTTCCGTGGAGTGTTTGCCAAAGCCGGACGGAAAAACGGCGGCCTTGAAAGCAAAGGAACATTTATTAGACTGTATCACTTCTGTTGAAAATCATTCATTTTAAATCATTCACTCTTAAATCATATTACATTAGAACGATTGTACGATGCAAACTGATTGAAATAAGGAGGAAACACAATGAGAGGATTTTATGTTGCTGCTGACTGGGCGCCGAAACCGGGATACAAGCTTTCTGAACGCGAAGCTTCGACCCTCAGATCCGCAAGGGGAAACTCCATATGGAAAAATATTCATGGAATCGTAACAGACAGGCCGGTCCCCGCCCCGGCTGATGATGAAGTGCTTCTGAAGGTCGGAGCTGCGGGTATCTGCGGAACAGATGCCCATCTGTTGTTCATGGATGAAGACGGTTATACGAAATACGACGGTCATTCGAAATATCCCATCATCACCGGACATGAGTTTTCCGGTGAAATTGTTGAGATTGGCAAGGATGTGAAACAGATGCTGGAAGTTGGAGATCTGGTAAGCGTGGAATCTATGAACTGGTGCGGAGAGTGTGATGCTTGCAGAATGGGAATGTTCAATCAATGCAAGAACCTTGAAGAACCAGGATTGACTTTTGACGGAGGATTTGCCGAATATGCCGTAGTCAAAGCCAAATATTGCTACTTGCTCAACGACATCGTAAATTTCTACGGAGATAAAATGACGGCCTTTGAACTCGGGGCAATGATTGAACCTACTGGCGTTGCCTATAACGGTTTGTTTGTAAGAGGCGGCGGAGTTCGTCCCGGAGGCCACGTTGCCGTATTCGGAGCAGGACCCATCGGTCTGGCTGCGATATCTTTGATGAAAACCAGCGGCGCAGCAAAATTAATTTGCTTCGAGACGACGGAGGAACGGCGGAAGCTTGCCATGGACTGCGGGGCTGATTATGTATACGATCCGATTGCGCTCAGCGGAGAAGGGGTCAATTCATCGGAACTGCTTATGGATATTACAAATGGACGAGGCATTTCCCTATTTGCAGAATGCTCTGGCGCCACAAATGCAACCTATCCTGTTATGGCGGGAGCTCTCGCCATCGGAGGAAAAACAGTGCAGATCGGACATTCTATCGGAAAGACCAGCATCGATCTTTATCCCTATATGTTCAATGCCGGTGGTATCAGCGGTTCCAACGGGCAATCCGGCCAGGGTATTTACACGGATGTAATTGCATTGATGGCCAGCGGGCGTATCGATATGAGAAAGATGGTTACCGGACGAGTTCATTTGGAGAACATCGAAGAAGGATTGGCGCAGGCAGCCAACCGGGTTTCCGGCAAGGTGCTTGTCAGCATGGACTATCCCAGATTATAACAAATGCTGATCGTTGGAAACGGTGAAAACCAGCGTTTCCTTATATAAAAAGAATGGAGGAACAAACAATGTCAAAATGGCAAATTCCCGCAAAAGGCGGAAACATGGAAAGCAGCAATGGTATCTATTTTCAAAATATGACCAATCTTGAGGCTGCGGAAAGACTGAAGAAGAACGACGTGATTCTGATTCCGGTAGGTTCAACAGAAAATCACGGTCCTAATGCTCCATATGGAGAGGATACCTATCTGGATACCCGTCTGTGCGAGCAGGTTGCCAAGGCTACCGGATGCACGGTAGCTCAGCCCATCTGGTACGGCTCCCATCCCTACCATCATTTAGGGATGCCGGGGACCATCATGATACCGGAAGAGACTCTCGCGGACTATCTTTGTTACGTATTCGCAGGTTTCTGGAATACAGGATTCCGTAAAATGATCGTGGTAAATGGACATGGGCAGGACTATGTGATTCCTCTTGCCATACATAAGTTTGCGAAAAAATTTCAGGTTCCCGCAATCACGCTTTACGTTCATTTCTGGAATGCGGCAAGGAATCCCGAGACAGGCTTAACCGATTTGGCCACGAAGGAACAGGGGGGCATTTTTGAGACGCCATTTATCCATGCGGATGAGGTGGAGCAGTCTTACTCTCTGGCATTGTTTCCAGAATTATGTAAACAGGAGTATGCGGTCGCAACAAAACCGAGTCCGCTGCTTCCACCTGGACACATCAACAATTCTGCGGAGAACGGCTCGGGCCCCATCAAATGGTATAACGCCTTCGGCAGTGTAGGCATGGAATGCATTTGCACCCCTGAGGGAGTCATTGGAGACCCAAGAGGCGCCGACGCTGAGAAAGCGAGAGCGGGAGTTGAAAACATCCTGAACTATCTGGAGAAGCTCGTCAATGACATTCTGGAGAAATATCCCGCCGGTGTTCTTCCTCCTGTTGAGCTGGTTACACAGCGCAGCCGTGAGGACATTGAAGCGGTTATCAAGGGCCCGACAAACGGAGGCCGACATATCTATACGCTGGCATATTAAAGAAATCATTCTATATAAAAGGAAAGGAGCAAAGGACGTCTTTTGGTCGTCCGAAAAGAAAAGGATTATGGAAAATGTAAAAGGGAAAATTGCGTTTCTGTACGGTCCATACGATCTTCGCGTTGAAGACGTGGAATTACCTCCTCTAAAGCCCAATGAAATTTTGATTAAACTCAAAGCCTGCGGCATCTGCGGCTCGGATGTCGAGTGTTTTGAAGGAAAATCAGCAGAAGGGCGCTATGACCTCGGACCTTATACTCCCGGACATGAGTGGGCGGGTCAGGCTGTTGCCGTGGGAAGTACGGTCACCAGCGTTAAGCCCGGAAATAAAGTGGTTGGAGATTGTGTGCTTCCATGCTTTAATTGTGCCAACTGCAAAGATGGAAAAATGCCTTCTGCCTGCCTGAATATGAGAGAAGTGGGATTTCGACCCGATTCTCCCGGCGGCATGGGAGAGTATCTGATTCTTGAAGAGTGCTATACTCATGTGATTCCAGACGATTGGGACTATGAACTGGGCGCGTGGGTGGAAACTTTCAATGTAGGTTATTGGGGCGTTTGGGGAAACGGCTGTGCGCCTGACGCTTCCGACGACTGTGTGATCATCGGTGCAGGACCTATTGGACTTTGCGCCAGCATGGTATGTAAAAATTCAAACGCAAAGGTAATTGCTATTGATCCGCTTGAGCCCCGCAGAGAGACAATTCTGAAGTATGGTGCAGATTATGCAGTGGACCCTGCAAGGCCGGATTTTCTGGAAGAAATCTTGAGGCTTACCAACGGCAGAGGCCCGTCCGTGGTCATTGAGTGCTCTGGAAACGATGTCGGCATTGCGTCCTTGTTTGACGTTGCGGGTCACAGTGCAAGAGTAGGCTTGGTCGGACACTCTATCGGACGTAAGGTTCCTGTGGAAATCGGAAAAACCATATGGAAAACACTGAAACTCTCCGGATCGGGAGGTACGGACCGCTGGTTCCCGAGAACCATTCGATTTATGTCCACGATCAAGGATAAATATGATTTTGCCGCACTAAACACACATCATTTCAATTTCAATGAAATTGAAAAAGCCTTTGATGTGGCCTGTCATGATAAAATCAATGCGCGTAAGGTCATGCTTACTTTTGATGAGTAATCACCCCGTGGAGGTATGGTATGAAACTGGGTTTTAATGAAGCAACCTGTATGAAGCGTTCAACGGTCGAGCAGGATTTGGAACTGTGTGAAAAATACGGCTATGATTATATTGAGCTGCGCCTTGACATGCTGACGGATTTCCTAGAGCGCAGAACGATAAAGGATTTGGAGTTCTGGTTTGCATCCCACAGAATCAAACCCTATGCACTGAACTCTATAGAAAATATTAATTTCAGGGATTCCGTACAGTGGCAGAAGCTGCTTAACCTGTTTCGATTTGGATGTGAGGTCTCCCAGGCCATTTCTAATCCGTATCTCATCGTTGTACCGACTATGGGTGAAGATATGCATTTGAAAACACAAAGGGAGGTGTTTGACGACAGTACAGAGATTCTCGACAAGCTTGCTGATATCGCAAAGCCCTATGGTGTAAAACTCGCTTTTGAGCCCATAGGAGACAGACGCTGGTGCGTACGCAGTCTGGATCAGGCGCTTGAAATTGTTCAGACTGTCCGGCGGACAGACGTGGGATTGGCATTGGATGCAATTAATCTGTTTCTGTATAACCGGCTTGAAAATATCAATACAATCGATTCTGTGCCTCTGGAAAAGCTCTTCGTTTATCATATCAATGATTGCGAAGAGCTTCCGCTGGGCCTATTGGATCATTGTCACCGCCTGTTTCCAGGCGAAGGGGTAATCCCCCTGGCGGAAATCAGCAAGAAGCTGCACTTTAAGGGGTATGAAGAAATTTGCTCCGTAGAGCTGTTTCGTCCTGAATATTGGGATATGAATCCCGAGGAAGTTATTCGGACGGCGGCTCAGAAATCCCGGCCCTTTCTGTAATCAGAATAGCGAAACCTATTCGGTCAAACAACTATTTCGTATTGGAGGTTATGAGAAGATCTTCTTCTTGTAGCTATGGTCAATTGCATCGATCGGCAAGCTGCTTTGCCGGTGAGTGCTCAATAATGGAGGAGAAAGAAATGAGTAAATTCTCAAAATTGACAGGATTGTTTTTGGCGATGGTATTGGTGTTGGTAATGGTGACCGGCTGCAGTGGAAGTACGCCTCCGCCGGATGCAGAGGAAGAATCAGGCGCGAAGGACATCAAAGACATTAAGGTTGGCGTTTCCGTAGGTACGACGCAGGAAGAACGCTGGCAGCGTGAAATTGATATGTTTAAGGCTTATGCAGACGATAATGGATTTAAATTAATGGTGCAGTCGGCTGAAAACAATGCGCAGAAACAGGTTTCCCAGTGTGAAAACCTGATCAACCAGGGAATCGATGTACTGATTCTTCAGTCGCTGGATGCCGCTGCAGTTGCTCCAATCATAGATGAGGCACATCAGGATGGGATTCCTGTGATTGCCTATGACCGCTTTGCAATGAACTGTGACCTGGATTATTATGTAACGTTTGACTCTTATAAAGTCGGCGTTGTACAGGCTACTTTTGTAACGGAAAAAGCGCCGGAGGGGAATTACATATGGCTGAAGGGAGCAGATGAAGACAACAATGCACACTTAGTTGCAGCAGGTCAGGAAAGCGTATTGAAACCCTATATTGAGAGCGGCGATATCAAGATTATACTGGAGCAGTGGTGTAAGGGATGGGACCCGAATGAAGCTCTCAAAAATACAGAAAACGGTCTTACCCTTGCTAATAACGACATTCAGGGAGTCATCGCTTCCAATGACGGAACTGCGGGCGGAGCCATTCAAGCGCTGGCAGCACAGGGATTAAATGTTCCAATTGCAGGACAGGATGCAGATCTGGCAGCATGTCAGAGAATTGTGGAAGGAAAACAGACCGGTACTGTTTATAAGCCTCTGGCGAAGTTGAACCTTGCTGCAATCGAGCTTGCAGTCTCCCTTGCAACAGGAGAAGATCCTAAGGTTGCTATCGATTCCAATCTTGGTATATGGACAACGCTGAATAACAATTTCAAGGATGTTGACAGTTTCTCTGTTGACGTTACCGCCATCGATAAGGACAACATTTATGACATCATCGTAAAGCAGGATCAGTTCCAGACGCTGGAAGATGTTTATAAAAATGTTCCCAAGGATCAGTGGCCTGCCGAATAAAAGCAGAACCGTCTGATAAAAGGAGTGCTTTCCCGGATCGTTTTACGGGAAGGTACTCCTGATTGATCGTAAATGAGGTGATACTGTGCAACAACCGGATTATATTCTGGAAATGAGGGGAATTACCAAGCTGTTCCCCGGAGTGAGAGCTTTGGCGGATGTTGATTTTAAAGTGATGCGGGGTCACGTGCATGCGCTGGTAGGAGAAAACGGAGCAGGGAAATCTACACTAATCAAAATCATCAGCGGCGTGTATTCTTACGGCAGCTATGAGGGGCAGATGTTCTACGAAGGAAAGGAAATGAAATTTCAGAGTATCCGGGATGTGGAAAAGGAGGGGATCGCCTGCATTCATCAGGAATTGAACGTTGTTCCGGAACTCAGTGTTTCAGAGAATATTTTTTTAAATGAGAAACCTACCCGATACGGCTTTATTGATTTTGACAAAATGTATGTGGACTCCATGGCACTCCTGAAACAGATTGGCCTGAATACCGAAGGGAGTATTACAATCAGCCCTGATGAGAAGGTAAGGAATCTGGGAATCGGGCAGAAACAGATGGTAGAGATTGCAAAGGCGCTCTCAAAAAAAGTAAGGCTGCTGATTCTGGATGAGCCGACTGCCGCTTTGACAGAGGCTGAAGTGGATGTGCTGCTGGACATTATATGCAAGCTTCGGGAAGAGGGCGTTACCTGCATATACATCAGTCATCGATTAGATGAAGTGATGCGCATTGCAGATGAAATAACTGTATTGAGAGATGGTCAGACCATTGCGACACGTAGCCGAACCGACCTGGATAAAGAAACTATGATCAGCTTGATGGTCGGTCGTGAACTGAAAAATATGTTCCCAAGGGTTCCTCATACACGAGGGGAACTGATCTTTGAAATTAAAGATTACAGTGTGGCTCATCCCGATATCGCCGGGAAAAATCTGATTAACAAGGTAAGTCTTCAGGCATACCGGGGAGAAATACTGGGAATCAGCGGACTGATGGGCGCAGGACGTACGGAGCTTTTTACCGCACTGTTTGGTGCTTTCAGGGAAAAAGGAAAAGGAGAAGTACTGATCAACGGCAAGACAGTAAAGATCGAGAATCCGATCGATGCTCTAAAAAACGGGTTTTTCTTAATCAGTGAGGATCGCAAGAAACTGGGACTGAATCTGATTATGTCTATTAAAGAAAATACAACCTTGGCCGCACTGCGCAAGGTATCAAAATACGGAATCCTCAACGAAGATAAAGAGGTGAATTACACAGACCGGTATAAAAAAAGCTTGCAAATTGCGACTCCCGATATCAACGCCGCGGTTTCCTGCCTGAGCGGAGGAAACCAGCAAAAGGTGGTTCTTGCCAAGGCGCTTGTGTGCGATCCAAAAATTATTGTATTGGATGAGCCCACCCGGGGGATTGATGTAGGTGCGAAATATGAAATCTATAAGCTAATGAACGATTTGGTGGCGCAAGGCGTTGTGGTTATCATGATTTCTTCAGAAATGGAAGAGATCCTGGGCATGAGCGACCGGATCATCACGATGGCAAACGGAAAAATCACAGGTGAATTTGATATTTCCGAAGCGACGCAGGAAATTTTGCTGCAAGCATCGGTACCAGGGAGGTAAAGCTATGATACAAAAAGAAGAAAGGTTACAACGGTATACCGGGGTCAAGAAAATAGACGTTCGAACCTTCACCATGTTTGCGGTGCTGGTTGTGCTCTGGCTGTTTTTTACCTATTTTACAAGCGATGGGTTTCGCAGTCTGGACACCTCGTTTTTATCCACCAGAAATTTATCAAATCTCATGCGCCAGATGACGACGGTTGGAATCATGGGAATCAGCATGGTGCTGGTCATCGTAAGCGGCGGCATTGACCTTTCAGCCGGAGCAGTGGTCGGTTTTATCGGCTGCGTTGCTGCAGCGCTTCAGGTTTACTACAGCCTTGGAACACCGGAGACCATTATCATCTGTCTTGTTCTGAGCGTCTTCGTTTATGTGCTGCAAGGCTCGCTGATTGCT
This sequence comes from Anaerovoracaceae bacterium, assembly GCA_963676445.1. GTDB lineage: Bacteria > Bacillota > Clostridia > Peptostreptococcales > Anaerovoracaceae > Anoxybacterium. Next base: position 2,521,163 of record OY781100.1, on the reverse strand, counting down.
TATTTGGATCTGGCTCCCTTTATCGTTACCTTGGGAGGTATGCTGGTATTTAAGGGATTGATTCTGGTAGTTACTAAAGGAGCGACAATCGCGCCCCTTCAGGAATCTCTGCTTTATTTTGGTCAGGCATATGTCAGTAAACCCACAACGCTGGGACTTGGCATCCTGATGTCTGCCCTTCTGCTTCTAAGCGGACTTCAGAAGCGGGCGAGCAAACGGAAAAACGGCACGCTGTCGGAAAGCTTAAAGGATATGATGATACGCTGGGTGCTGCTGGCTTTTATCATCATGGTCGCTGTATTGATCATGAACAGCTATCGGGGCATGCCGGTGCCGGTGCTTGTAATGGCAGTACTGACTCTCATATTGACTTTGGTTGCAGAAAGAACAACCTTTGGGCGAAGCATTTATGCAATCGGAGGAAACCTGGATGCAGCGCACTATTCGGGGATCAATGTGAAGAAGAATTTGGTTGTCGTCTATTCCATTCATGGCATCATGATCGGTGTTGCAGGGTTGATTCTGGCTGCAAGACTGAATGCCAGCACCACCACTATTGCGAACATGAGCCTTGAACTTGACGCCATTGCGGCAGCGGTCATCGGCGGAACCAGCATGACCGGCGGTATCGGCAAAGTTGCGGGAGCGATACTTGGCGCTTTGATTATGGGAACCATCGACAACGGCATGAGCATGATGAATCTTGACTCATTCTGGCAGTATATCGTAAAAGGAATTATTCTGGTTGCGGCTGTATGGTTTGATATTCGCACCAATAAGAAGAGAAAGAGTTGAGGCGGTAGAAATGAAAAAAAAATTAAAGATCGGTATGATTGGAACCGGACGCATCGGAAGGCTTCATGGCGAAAATCTTGCCTACTCGGTACCGGAAGCCCGGCTGGTCGCTGTGGCGGATCTGTACCTGAATGAAGACATGAAAAGCTGGGCGCAGGGATTAGGCGTAAGCACAATCAGTGCAGATCCGTCCGATATTATCAATGACCCGGAAATCGAGGCTGTCTTTATCTGCTCATCAACCGATTCTCATGCAGGTTTGATTTTAGATGCGGCGAAAGCAGGGAAGCATATTTTCTGCGAGAAACCGATCCATACCGACATTTCTGTTATCTGCAAAGCGTTGGCTGAGACGGAAAAAGCGGGTGTAAAACTTCAGGTGGGCTTTGTGCGGCGTTTTGATCATAATCATAAAAAGGTCAGAGATGTCGTTGCGTCGGGAAAGCTTGGAAAACCGCATATTGTTAAGGTGACGTCACGGGACCCCGAGCCGCAGTCTGCTGAATACGTCGCTACGTCGGGAGGGATCTTTATGGATATGACCATTCACGACTTTGATATGGTTCGCTACCTGTCCGGAAGTGAGGTAACGGAGGTATGTGCCTTTGGAGGAATTCTCATCGATCCGGAAATTAAAAAATACGGCGATGTCGACACCGCCATCGTGATGCTGAAATTTGAAAACGGCGCTGTTGGAATAATTGAAAACAGCCGGGCGGCACGATATGGCTACGACCAGCGCACAGAGGTTCACTGTGACAAAGGTTGTGTACAGGTCAGCAATGACCTGATCGATACGTCAATGATCAGTACTGCGGAAGGCGTTTTCTGTGAAAAGCCCACTTGGTTTTTCCTGGAACGGTATAACGATGCTTTTATCTCAGAGGCAAGGGCTTTTGTTGATGCCGTGTTGAACGACAGGGAACCTCCTGTAACCGGAAAGGACGGGCTGATGCCGGTCTACATTGCAAAGGCAGCGGAACGCTCTCTGAAGGAGGGACGCATCGTGAAGCTTTCCGAGCTCATAAAATAAGAATTCCATTTTCTCTTCAAATTATATTCCAGACATTTGCATTTTTGCCCCAAGCTTGCTTGGTTGGCAAAATGGACAGCAGCGAGCGAAGTGAGCGGGAGTACTGCTCGCAGGACGTTGCTTTGCAAATGTGGATAGGTGCGCAACTGAAAAAGGAGGTAACACATGGATAAACTATTGGAAATGACACAAAAATTCCCGATGACAAAGTACTGGAACGATTCTTGTTCCATCAAAGAGTTGACCTATGCCATCGAGAGAGGCGCTGTGGGCGCGACGACTAATCCAGTCATCGTAAAGGGCGTATTAGAGAAGGAACTGGACAGCTACCGCGATTATATTGCTCAGCTTGTCAAAGACAATCCGACCAAGTCCGAGGATGAAATTGCTTGGATTGTAATCGAAAAGATGGCAGTGGACGGGGCAAAACTCTTAGAGCCTCTGTTCGATTCCAAAACAGGGACTGGAAGAATTTCAATACAGACAAATACAAAGAATTTCAATAATGCGGAAAAACTGGTAGAACAGGCATGCTACTTCAATACGCTTGCACCGAATATGCAGGTAAAGGCTCCAGCTACATCTGCCGGAATCAAAGCCTTTGAAGAAATGACCTATCGCGGCGTCAGCATCAATGCCACCGTATCCTTCACCGCAACACAGGCAATCGCCGTGGGGGAAGCGGTCGAAAGAGGTCTTGCTAGAAGAGAAGCGGGAGGCCTTGACAACTCTGAAATCAACCCTGTCTGCACCATAATGGTAGGAAGATTGTATGATTGGCTGAGAGAATCCGCTGATAAGAAGAAAATCTGTATCGATCCCTGTGCGCTGCACTATGCAGGAATCGCCTGTGTAAAGAAAGCCTATAAGGTATACAACGAAAGAGGCTACAAGACAAAGATGCTTTCGGCAGCATACAGAACACCGCTGCAGTGGCTTGAGTTCATTGGTGGAGACATGCTCATGACAATACCATATAAGAATCAGGTTCCTTTCAACGGTTCCGACTTTGCAATTGAAGCCAGAATGGACAACGAAGTTGATCCTTACTATATCAAAGAGCTTAGAAAGCATCCTGATTTCATCAAGGCATATGATGAAATGAGCGTAGAAGAGTTCGATACCTTTGGACCGGTCAACAAGACTTTGGACCAGTTCGCAGGCGGATACGACGATCTTGTAAAGATCATCAGAAAGTTCATGATCAAATATTGAAAATCGAATATTAAAAAGGACTTATGCGGCTTTGCTGCGCCTTGAGGGTCTGAAAGACCCATTTGAAAACACTTTTTTTTGATGTTTATTGTTGCAGCACAGCCATCAGCGCAGGGATCAGCTGTTTCTTTCTTGAAACGACTCCTACAAGATCGAGAGAATCCGCTGCTGCTGCAGCCTTCATAGCGGTTTCGGCAGCTTCCTGGGCTCCTTCGCCGTAAAAGAGGAGTTCGGTGGATTCATCAATGATATTGGTCAGCATGATAAACAACATATCAATATCGTTTCTTCTGAATGAGGTGTTCAGATACGAGAGAAGCTTTCCCTTGGATTCCTGCAGCTCGGCACGATTCATAAAGTTGATCTGGCTGACGGCAAAGCTGACTTTATGAATGGAATATGTTTTAAAATCTTGATAGAGCATTTCCTCCGGCGATTTGTTCTTTAGATTGCTTCCGGAGCGGAACAATTCTTCCGCAAATTGTGCGATATCGATTCCTGCAATAGACGACAGGGCTTCCGCCGCCTGACGGTCTTCGCTGGTACAGGTTGGAGATCGGAACATCAACGTATCTGCAATAATTGCAGCACATAAAAGACCAGCTATTCCCGGGCTGATATCCACACGGTTTTCCCGATACATCTGATAAACGATGGTCGCGGTACAACCTACCGGCTGATTTCGGAAAAATACAGGTGATATGGTTTCAAGACTTCCCAGACGGTGATGGTCGATAATTTCAAGGATTTCCGCGCTTTCCAGACCGTCCACAGCCTGAGATTTTTCGTTATGATCCACGAGGATGACTCGCTTTTTCTGCACATCAAGCAGAGATCTTCGGGAAATCATACCGCAATAGGAGCCGAAGACGTCTAAAACAGGGAAGTCTCTGTGGCGAACTTTTGCCATGACCCTTTTCGCATCTTCTGTGAAATCATCCGTTTCAAAAGTAATCAGATTTTCGCGGCGCATAAAATAATGGATGGGGGTGCTTTGATTGATCAGACGAGCTACGATGTAGGTATCGTAGGGGGTACTGATAATATGGCATCCCTTTTCCGCTGCTAATTTTCTGATGGTGATGGAGACCGGCGCACCGGTACAGACGATAATACAGCCTGCACTCATCTCAATGGCGCAGAGCTGGGATTCGTAGCGGTTGCTCAGGATAATCATATCGCCGGGATCGATGAAACTCTCCAGTGTGTCGGGATTTGATGCGGCAATCAGGATTTTTCCTTGCTCAACGATGTCGTCTTCGTTTCCGACGATCATGACGCCTTCCAGCGTTTCGATAATATTTCTGTAGCTCGTTTTTGCAGTGGAAAGAATACGGTTATCATAGATATCCATATTGGCCGTGGCAATATCCTTAACGGAGATAATTCCTTCCAAGCGGTTTTGACTTGTCACCGGCAGAGTAGAAACATCGTGATCTCTCATCAGGTTCCAGGCCTTTTTTAATGATATGGAGTCGATTACTCCTTCTGTTTTACGGATATCGATATCCCTTACCTGAGTGCCTACATCTTGAATGTATTCTGGCACATCGATCTTGAATTTCTCAAGAACATATTTGGTTTCATCACTCAGGTCTCCCGCTCTTTTAGGGATATATTCTTCTTCAGACAAATGGTTTTTCAGGTTGGCATATGCAATCGCGGAACAGATGGAATCCGTATCCGGGTTTTTATGTCCAATGACAATTACTTTATGTTTCAATCGTTTTTACCTCCGATTTGGTTTGTATTGTATCCAGCAGCGCTTGATGGTAAACCTTGAACGCCGTTGGAATTGTAAGCCGGTCGTTCAAAAACGCCGATTCGACCCAGATGTATTCTGACTCTGTACTGTAATCTGCGTCTGATTCATGGATGTCTTGAAGGCCGGGCTTATCGTTCGGCAGAGGCTTCTGCTCTAGCCCTGTATCTGGCAGTACTGCGAGATAGCCTGACATGTGCCACTCAATATGTGTAAAGATATGCTTTGATTTCTTCAGCTTGACCAGGGAAATTGGGGAAAGTCCTTTCTTTTCCAGCAACATGCGGATATCCTGTTCATCCAGCTTTCCTGGGTAATTGGGATATTCCCATAAACCCGCAAGCAGACCCTTGTCCGGGCGTTTTCTGACGGCGATTTTTCCAGCTTGAGTCAGGACCAGCACCGTTTTTGTCTCCTTTTTTCGAAGAGGCTTTGCTTTCTTTACAGGGAATTCTGCCGTTCTGTTTTGTTGATAAGCTTCACAGAGAAACGATACGGGACAGCGCTCGCAATCAGGTTGACCATTGGGATAACAGACGGTAGCGCCCAGCTCCATAAGGGCTTGGTTGAAATCTCCCGGACGGTCTTTCGGAACGATTTCCCGGACCCAACCTGTGAGCAGTTTTTTCGTTGCGGCTGCGGCAATATCGGCGTCTTCCGCTGTAATTCTTGTTATTACACGGAGTACGTTGCCATCGACACAGGGAACGGGAAGCTGAAAGGCAATTGATCCAATCGAGCCGGCGGAATATTCTCCTATGCCGGGAAGCTTGATGAGCTCATGAAAAGAAGGAGGCAGCTGGCCTCCGTAAGAATCCTTAATTATTTTTGCGGTTTTATGAATATTTCTTACCCGGGAGTAATATCCCAAACCTTCCCAAAGTTTTACAACCTCCTGCTCCGTGGCGGCAGCCAGTGAGGAAATGGTAGGAAAGGCTTTCATCCAGCGATCAAAATATGGCTTTACTGCCTCTACTCGTGTCTGCTGCAGCATGATCTCGGAGATCCAGACGGCATAAGGTTCAGGATTCTCCCTCCAGGGCAGGACACGTGCATGGCTGTCATACCAAGCCAATAAAGGCATGACGATCTTTCTAAGTTTTTCTATGTCGTTTTTCTGTTGACTCATTTCATCTTTCTTTTCATCTTTCTTTCATTCATTCGTTCATAGTTTTGAAATAACTCGGAAAAGTGCCTTCCGAGAGTTACTTCATTTTAACATGGAGAAAGACTTGCGGCAAAAGAAATTTAAATGAATGCTTTTTCCCCGATCGCTTTTGAAATAAGAAGATGGCCTCTTTCGTTGGGATGAATTCCGTCTTCGCATAGATAGTCACTGAAGCACTGATTTCGCAAGAAGTCCGACCGGATATCGATCAGCGGTACCTGTTCCCGCTTTGCCATATCTTCTACTGCTAAACTGTACATTTCCTGCCACTGATAGATCGTTTCGATTTCGCCCAGAAAGGACAGGATGTTTTTACCGTTTAACCCCTTGCTGATCCAGTGAAAATAGCGCTTAGGATCTATAGGCGGAAGATTGAGAAGAACCGGTTTTCCTCCATTTTGGCGGACACGGTTGATGAGGTCAAGGTACTTTTCAGTAAATTGGGCGATTGGCGTGTTGCATAAATGGTGCTGAGAAGGATTCTCAGAAATCGCCTCCCAATTATAATCGCAGTCGTTTCCCCCGAACTCCAATATCGTGTAGTCAAAACCACTTAACTCTTTTTGATGCTTGCCTAAGATTTTGCTTCCTGCCGATATGGTGCATCCGAAGCGTGCAAAATTTAAAATCGAAATATTCTGTTGGCTCTCGATGATATTGGCGAAGCTCTCGCGCAATAGACGGTATTTCTTTTTGACTCCGTCGAAAATTACGCCTTTTGCAACGGAATCTCCGAAAATGCAGATTGAATTAATCATATCCCAATGCCTCCTAAAAAGGAAATAAATACTACGTAATGTAATTATCATTATTATATTATGCGATTATAAGTATTTCAACACATATTTCTTTATTTTTAGAATTTTAGAAAGAAATAATCTTTGATTTGGGTTTTAATGAATTTCAGCAAGCCCTATTTGAATCTTTGCCCTGTTGTGGTAAAATTATATCAATGCTAAAAGGAGTAACTTTATGAAGGAATTGATGGAATTGATAGAGAAGCTGTCAACCGAGCGGCCTGCCGAATGGAACAGTCTTCCGGATATCGAACTCTACCGTGATCAGTTGTTGAATTATATGAAGCGTCAGCATTCACTGCAGGCTGAGGATGCCCAGCTGACAGGGGCCATGATCAACAACTATATCAAAAGCGGACTTCTTCCCAGAGCGAACGGTAAGAAATATACCAAGGACCATCTGGTATATTTGACTGCAATCTGCTCGCTGAAACAAGTGCTCAGTGTAGGTGAAACCGATGAATTACTAAAACTTCAGCCGGAAATTTCCAATGCCAGAGAATTTTATGAGGAGTACCTGTCGCTGATCGACGGCGCTTATGTGGATGCGGCCCGTCAGCTTGATTCAGAATTTACAGAGCAGCAGCTTGCCTCGGCGGCGCTTAGACTGGCAATATCCAGCCATGCACAGAAACTGGCTTGTCAGAGAATTCTTGACATACTCAATGAAAAAGAACTACCGAAAAAAGGGAAATAAAAGTAAGTCTCCCTATCCTCCCCCTAAGGCGTTTGTTGTTATTTCTTTAAAGATCCAAGTATCCCGCGGATCAGACTCCTTCCGACCTCCCGGCCAATGGTGCTAAACACAGCATTTACCGCTTTTTCCACCGGTGTTTGACGGGTATATTTGCGTCCGGAAGATTTTTCTCCGGAACCTCTGCCGGTTTTCTCGGTTTCTATTTCGTCCCGCGCTAACACGCTTCTATCTGTCGTTTTTGGGGTATCCATTTTAATCGGATCTTTTTTTAGTATTTCATAAGCCGATTTACGGTCCAAGGGTCTTTCGTATTTATCCTTTAGCGGAGATCGATTGATGATTTCTTTTCGCTCTGATGCGCTGATTGCGACGGCAGATCCTGTGGCCGGCGATTCAACGGAAACCGGCTGTACTTTGTTTTTAAGCACGTTACGGACATTCTGCGGCAATTCATCTGGATTCTGCGTTATGAAGCAGATCTCTATTCCTTTTGAACCGGACATTCGAAAGACCTGTTCCATTCTGTCCAGAAATGTTTCTGTTACATCTTTAAAAAGAAGCTGGGGTTCGTCAAAGAAAAAAACTATTTTGGGCTTGCTTAAATCATCAGCTTCCGGCAGCATTTCAAAAATCTCCGAAAGCATCCAAAGCAAAAATGAAGAGTAAAGAACAGGATTTCGATAAAGCTTAACACTATGTAGAATATTGATGTAACCGCGTCCGTTAGAATCTGCCCTTAACAGGTCACAGAAATCCAGCACAGGTTCACCGAAAATGAAACTTCCTCCCTGTTGATCTTCCAGAATCAATATGTTTCTGATGATCGCACCGATGCTTCGCTTGGAAATGTTCCCGTAGGTTAGTGTAAATTCTCTGCCGTTTTCTCCCACATATTGGAGTATCGCTCGCAGATCTTTTAGATCGAGCAGCAGCAGCCCCTTATCGTCGGCTATCTGAAAAACCGAGCTTAGAATGCTTGTCTGCGTATCGTTCAGTTCAAGAATTCTGGACAAGAGAGGCGCACCTATATCCGAAACAGAGGTCCTTACAGGAAGGCCGTCTTTTCCAAAGGCGTCCCAGAATTCTACGGGAAGAGCGAGGTCTGCCAGATCAAGGCCGGCGAGATCCCCTTTGATATCGGGTAAAAGTACAGGTACATTCATATCGCTGAAGGTTTTCACCAGATTACTCAATGTAACCGTTTTCTCCATTCCGACAGCATCTGTGATCAAACCGTGACGATTCTCTGCGTTCATGAAACTGCTCCTTTCATTACCACATGTACTATTAAAAAGCCGGTGCCTTAAAAAGTAAATAATATTATAATTATACATATGGTTTGACAAAATGTCAAAAAATGAAAGGTGGGCGATGAATTGCATGATGTCTGGAAATAATCTACAGTGCTGCGGAAAGGTGAGATGTTAAATAATACTAGAAATATCAACCATTTCGGGTTATAATAATCACGATATATTACTCGGAACGTAAAGAATTTCGAAATAGTGAGAGGAGCGGAAGCGGAAATGATGATAGATAAAATGCTGTTCAATATTCCATCGGACAAGCATACTCCGGAAAAGATAGAGGAATTGCTGAAACAGCATAGTGAAATAAAATTTGTATCTCTTGTGGGCCTGGATATTGGAGGTCATGACACAGATGAAAAGATTCCTGTGGATCTGTTCTTAAAGGATCTGAATAAATTCCTCGAGCAGGGCGTTCAGACAGACGGTTCAAGCGTTGTGCTTCCCAAAATTGCTCAGCTGAGCAATGCAAAGGTAGATATCATACCGGATCTCAATGTGAACTGGTATGTTGATTATAACTTCAGCCTTATCACGGAGGATACCAATCTTCCCGTAGGAACGCTGAGGATACCATCCTTTTTGATTCATAATGACCACATCGAAGTGGGCTCAAGAGTCGTGCTGCGGAATGCTGTGAATGCGTTTAAAGAACAGCTCCTAATGATTTTAAAAGAAAGTCCATATATTTTTGACTATATGGACATCTCTTCCGTGGACGAGATTGAAGAGATCGTCCTCACTGCAGCGACGGAGCTAGAGTTTTGGGTGAAAACCCCCGATGACAAGGCGGATCTGGAGCAGCTGTCCACTTCACAAACACTGAAGGAGCAGTACTGGAAAAGAACTGTAGGACCTGTGCGTACTGCTTTGGAAAAATCGCTGCTTGTCCTTGACCAATACGGGTTTCATGTAGAGATGGGACACAAGGAAGTAGGAGGCGTCAAAGCAAAACTGGGTAACTCCGGCGAATACGACCACGTGATGGAGCAGCTGGAGATCGACTGGGAATACAGCTCTGCACTGCAGGCAGCAGATAATGAAAATCAAGTAAAATATGTAGTGAGAGATATTTTCCGTGCCCATGGGCTTGATGTTACCTTTATGGCGAAGCCCATGGAAGGCGTCGCCGGCAGCGGAGAACATACCCATATGGGGGTATCCGCTAAGCTGAAAAGCGGGAGACTGATCAACCTCTTTGCCCCAAAAAATATGGAAGAGGACTACTTGAATCCGGTGGGCTTTGGTGCATTGCTCGGCATCTTGAAAAACTATGAGGTGATGAATCCCTTTGTAGCCGCCTCGAATGATGCATTAAACCGGCTGAAACCGGGCTTTGAGGCTCCGGTATGCGTCGTAACATCCATCGGGCATTCGGCCCAAATCCCTTCACGAAACAGGACGGTTCTTGTAGGACTGGTCAGGGATATCAAAAATCCGCTGTCAACCAGATTTGAACTCAGATCACCGAATCCGAAAAGTGATACGTATCTGGTGCTGGCATCATCCTACATGGCGATGCTGGACGGCATTACCGCAGCACTTCGAGCCAGTAAATCACCGAAGGAACTGGAGGCTTCGCTTTCAAAACAGGCGGGCGAAGAAGACTTTTATCTGGAAACAGATAGGGCTTACCGCAGTGAACGGGATGTATTTGATGAATATACCCAGGAGGAGCGTGAAAAACTTTTCGGAAAAGCTCCCGCGACGGTATGGGAAAACCTGCTATCCTTCAGAAATTATCCAGATAAGTTGAAGGCACTTCAAAGCAGGGCAGGTGTAATGGACCAGTTGGTTCTGGACTCTTACGAGGAAGCTGTTATATCGTCCTGGTCAACAGAATTGCACAACCGGATTATACCTGAGACAATGGCACTGGTGCGGGAATGCAAGAAACTTCATGCCGAACAGGAATGCACAGACTTTGATATGCTCAACTGGAAACGCATTCAAGAACTGCGCGTTTATTTGGGGCAGGATGAAATCGCGAAGAAATCTCTGCTCACAAGGATTAAACTGGCACTGGACGGCAAAAACTATGATGAGGCTTCCACACTTCAGATTGAGATGCAGGAGAAGGTACAAGAACTGGTTGACACCTATATTGAATATAAAAAGAATTTGTTGTAGAGGAGAAAACGATGTTAGATATTAAGCGAATCAGAGAAGATTTTGAACAGATAAAAAAAGCAGTGGAATCACGCGGCCAGGGTGATTTCGGCATTGACAGCGTATTAGCGCTTGACGAAAAAAGAAGGAGCCTTCTGGCTTCCGTTGAGCAGATGAAAAATAAACAAAACTTAGACTCTAAGGAGATTCCCAAGCTGAAAAAGGAAGGAAAAGATACAACGGAACTGATGGCAGCGATGAAGTCTCTTTCCGAAGAAATCAAAAAGCTTGACGGAGAAGTAAGCGTTGTTGAGGAAGAGCTGAAAAACGCTCTGCTTAATATTCCCAATGCACCTTCCCCGGATGTTGCAGTTGGAAAAAGCGATGCAGACAACGTGGAGATCAGAAAATGGGGTGAACCCAGGGCTTTTGATTTTGAATATAAAGCGCATTGGGATGTGGGCCAGGATCTGGATATTCTTGATTTTGAAAGAGCGGCAAAGATTTCAGGAGCCAGATTTACCGTTTACAAAGGTCTGGGAGCAAGACTGGAACGTGCCATCATCAATTTCATGCTGGACCTCCATACAGGAGAAAACGGGTTTACAGAGATCCTCCCTCCATTTATGGTTAACAGAGATGCAATGACCGGTACGGGCCAACTTCCGAAGTTTGAAGAGGACATGTTCTGGCTTCCTGCGAAGGACTTTTTCCTTATACCTACCGCTGAAGTGCCGGTAACAAATCTCAGAATGAATGAAATCATAGACGCTGACGAGCTTCCGGTTTATTATACCGCGTATACGCCATGTTTCAGAAAGGAAGCAGGTTCTGCAGGCAGAGATACAAGAGGCCTGATCCGTCTGCATCAGTTTAATAAGGTTGAACTTGTTAAGTTTGTTAAGCCCGAAGAATCCTATCAGGAACTGGAATCCCTTCTGCTTGCTGCCGAAGAAGTGCTGAAGCGCCTTGAGATACCGTACAGAGTCGTTCAGCTCAGCACCGGTGATTTGGGCTTCTCTTCTGCCATGACTTATGATATCGAAGTTTGGATGCCGAGCTACGGAAAATATGTAGAAATTTCCTCCTGCAGTAACTTTGAAAGCTATCAGGCAAGAAGAGCGAATATCCGATTCAGGCCGGACAGCAAGAGCAAGCCTGAATTTGTGCATACATTGAACGGTTCCGGACTTGCGGTGGGCAGAACCTGTGCTGCGATACTGGAAAACTACCAGCAGGCTGACGGATCTGTTATGATTCCGGAAGCGCTGAAACGATATATGGGTGTTGACAAGATTACGAAATAAAAGCGATTGCTCGGGCTATTCTCTACAAAAACCGCCGTCTTAAAATGCTGCGTATAAAGACGTATCTATACCCGTAATCGCCATAAAGCGTGCAGTGCTTAAAAGGAGGGGTGATATGCCTCTGAAACTGAATATTGGAGACATTGTCGAACTAAAGAAGCCGCATCCCTGCGGAGGCAACAAATTTACCATCGTGCGGTCAGGGATGGATTTTCGTATAAAATGCAACACCTGCCAGGCTCAAATCTGGATCAGTCGTTCTGATTTGGAAAAAAGGATCAAGAAGATCATGGAAAAGGAATCGTCATGAGTACAGAGAATTTCTTTGAATTGCAGGATCAGGAACAGCAGAGACGGCATCTTCACGCAGTTAACAAGGAACAGGATCAGGTAAAAGAACTTTTGAAAAGAGGTCTTGTCCGCCATTATTTTCTGGGGCCGGAAAGCATTTGGACACAGGAAGGTTTCGGAACCTTTGTCGGAGGCGGCCTTGCTGTGCTGTTTGGAGCATTGGTCTTTCCGAAGCTCTTTTTGTATTCCAGCAACAGCCAGATGCTAAAGGCCATTTGCTGGATTATAGCCGCAGGCGGAATTGTGGCCTGTGCAAAAGGATTGGCCGGAATGATCAGAGAGTCAAAGAATAAGAAAGAGCCGGTTTTGGATGCAGCCTTCGATGAAATCCTTGATAACGATTTAACAAGACTAAAGGATACAGCGAAAAGTTTTATAATAGAAAGTATCTCCCGACTTGAATTGGAAGAGCCTGTCGATGAGATGGAAATGATTCTGGTGAAGGGTCCCAGAGATTATGTCCACAACGTGAATTTGCCTCTGTTATGGAAAAGAGGAGAAGAAGGCAGACTGAGATATTCCAATCTATCTGTCATGGCGCTGTTTTTTGGGGAGGAAAACCTGTACCTGTTTACCAGTATCTACAATGTAAGAAACGGTTCGAGTAAATTTCAGCATGCTTATGAATGTCCCTACCATAAAATCCTCTTTGCAGGGTTTGAGGACAAAGTCATTGAAACGGTGAACCAGCAGAACAAATCCGTGATACAAAACTTAAAGATGCTGGTAATACAAGGAGGAGAGAGCGAAGATGAAAAACTCTCTATGCCGGTTGCCGATTACGACGTCATGAAAAACATGAACGGTTTTATCGATAACAGCGATGCGGAAGAAGCCCTCAGAATGATAATTGAAAAAAAGGCCATGTCAGCTAACAGGGCGTGAATTCAAATAAAAGGAGTGTAAATTTTTGATTACGATCGCAATTGTCTTTATTTTATATTTAGCTCTTATGGTAGGAATTGGATTCAAGTTTTATAACAAAACAAGCAATCTGAGCGATTATTTTTTAGGAGGAAGAAATCTCGGAAGCTGGCTTACCGCCCTTTCTGCGCAAGCATCGGACATGAGCGGCTGGCTCCTGATCGGCTTGCCCGGTACGGCTTATGTAATTTATGCCGGTACATCTGAAGCCATCTGGACCGCAATTGGACTGGTCCTGGGAACTTATCTGAACTGGCTTTTCGTTGCAAAACGATTAAGAAAATATACAGAGGTATCTGGAAATTCCATTACGATTCCGGATTTTCTGGAAAACCGGTTTCGCGACTCCAAACATATTCTTAGATTGATATCAGCAATATTTATCGTTATTTTTTTCTTAGTATACACTTCCTCGCAGTTCTCTGCAGGCGCAAAGCTGTTTTCTACGGTTTTCGGGATGAATTACATAACCGGCTTGCTCCTTGGCGCTGCAATTATCGTTTTTTATACGGTTTTAGGAGGGTTCTCCGCGGTATGCTGGACCGATGCGATTCAGGGAACGATTATGTTTTTTGCGTTGCTGGCAGTGCCCTTAATGGCAATGTCTGAAATGGGCGGAATTGACGGCCTCAGTGCCAGATTGGCACAGTTGACGCCTGAGTCTTTTGGACTTTTTCCAATGAAGGGCGGAGCGATCGACTCGATGCTGCTGGCATCAGGATTGGGCTGGGGTCTTGGCTATTTCGGTCAGCCTCATATTCTAACCCGGTTCATGGCAATTCAGTCGCCTGACATGGTTCGTAAGTCAAGAATCATTGCGATGATTTGGGTCATTATAACCTTAACGACGGCTGTTGGCATTGGGGTAATCGGCAAGGCCTATATGCCGCAGCTTGCAGATGGAGAAACAATTTATATGGCAATGATCAATGCGATGTTCCCCGATGTGGTGGCCGGTATTTTTCTGACTGCAATTCTGGCTGCTATCATGAGCACTGCAAGCTCTCAGCTTTTGGTGTCTGCTTCTTCTGCTTCAAGGGATCTTTATGCATTGCTGTTTAAAAAGAATACCAATGGTGCGGAAATTGTGTGGGTAAGCAGAGCGACCGTTTTGGTTGTCTCAATTATCGCAATTGTGATTGCACTTGATGCAAACAGTTCGGTTTTCGGGCTTGTTTCCTGCGCTTGGGGTGGGTTCGGTGCGGCCTTCGGTCCTCTTTTGCTGTTTGCTCTTTTTTGGAAACGGATCACACTGCAGGGCGCAATCGCGGGTATGGTCGTCGGCGGAGCCGTGGACTTATTCTGGTATTCTATGAAAGCAAGCGGAGGAATCTTCTCTGTGTATGAGATTATTCCCGGCTTTATCGCATCGACGGCTGCAATTGTTATTATCAGCCTTTGCACCAGTGTACCGCAGGAAATTGCAGATGAATTTGAAAAGGTAAGAGATAATTAAGCGAGAAATTTGTCGTGTTTTTTTGAAGTTGGAAATAATTTTATGATTGTCTCTCATAGAAGCAGGGTATACAATATCCATAAGCATCAGATGGCTAAATTGAACGCACAAGATGCTTTCATTAATTCTTTAAAATAAAGGGGGAAATCTAATGAGCGAAAAAGAACTGGAAAGAAAGAATCCATGCGGAGAAAATGAAGAGATAGACGAATATTTGGACGGAACGATCTGTGAGATCAAAGAAGGCGAAGAAGCCATCCATGATATACAGGCTCCCAGCGGCGAGAATTTCGAAGTCCACTCACCTGATGAACCGGCGACGATTGAGGACGACTACATAGGTAAGAATTAACGAAGACGGCATATAAAGTGAAATTATTAAAACCGATAGTATTAAATTATGCTATCGGTTTTTTATAGGAATTAAATGCGTTCTGGTTTTCCGTGAACGTTTGAAGGAGGAGTACTCTTGATTCAATCGGTTGTTACCACGTTGTTACAGGTCATCGTTCCGCTTTCCATTCCCGTCGTCGTGGGCGCTACCCTTGTACGATTAAAAGGATTTGAAACCAGGCAGCTACTGACTTTAGTTCTTTATTTTTTGCTGCCTTGTATGGTTTTCAATACGTTTTTTAACGCACATCTTTCTCTTGAGGATTTTTATAAAACAGTTTTGTTCTGTGTACTCAACATGGTTATCTTATGGGCGATCGCCAATATAACCGGTAAAATCCTGAAACTGCCACCGCCGGAAATTGCGGGGCTTACACTGGTTTCTACACTGACAAACTCTGTGAATTACGGACTGCCACTTGTCTTGCTCGCCTTTGGACAAGCCGGACTGGACAAAGCGTCCGTGTATGTAGTGATATCCATGATCTTGGTAAATACCTTTGGCGTCTATTTTGCGGCGCGTTCCAGCTTTTCTATAAAGGATGCTGTTCGCTCGGTATTCTCCCTTCCCGCTGTATATGCGGTTCTGCTGGCTGTATTTCTTCGTGGTTTTTCGCTGCATTTGCCTGCAGGGATCGAAACAGGGATCGATATGGTCGCAAAGTCCTATTCTCCAGTTGTGCTGGCCATACTTGGTGCACAAATGGCGGGTGTAGGAAATACCAAGCTGGAATATGGAGTCCAAAAGGCCTTTTGGACTGGAATGATCATAAGAATGCTTGCAGCGCCTCTTTGCGCATGCCTTGTATTATATCTCCTTGGGATCAGTGGGACATTTTTCGCAGTATGTTTCATTTTATCATCCATGCCGGTAGCGGTGAATGCGGTGATCCTTTCAGAAAAGTTTGACGCCTCACCCGGAATGGTTTCAAAATGCATCCTTTGGACGACTCTTGCCTCTTTTGTTTTCCTGCCGATTCTTATTGAGCTTGTGAAGTAGCAAACACAATTTCAATGCAGTATGTCTGGTTCAACTTTACAATGGAGTAATAATATTATATACTCATTGCAATAAATTGAGATTAAAAGCGCCCCGGTCAAATCGGTTATGTCAATGCAGGGAAGACTGATCTCGAAATCGGGTTGGAGCTTATCTCTTTAGGGGGAATGTTATGTATCAACAAGAAGTTGTAATTATTAATCGTTCAGGGCTTCATGCCAGACCTGCAGCAGAGTTTGCCAGGGCGGCTGCGCTCTTTCGCTCTGATGTGCAGCTTCTTCATAACGATCAAATCATCAATGCAAAGAGCATACTGAATATTCTGGCCGGGGGATTGAACAGAGGGACCAGTCTTATCATTCGGGCGCAAGGCCCTGATGAGATCATTGCGGTTGAAACACTGAAGCAGATGATTGAATATGGGATCGGTGAAGATGAAGAAAAATAGATAAAAATAAATATGAGTCGAAGAATTTAAAATAACAGTGCGATGGTCACTGTTATTTTTTTTTGTGGAATGATCGGTATTTTAATTGAACCGTCTGGTGTCGAACGGCATGCCAGGTGATTAAGAGTAGGGAGAGATTTCCCCCTACTCGATTGTGGTCGATTCCGTGTCAAGTGATGCGGAATTGTTCGTGGCCGAAAATCTCCCTAACTTCTCACCAAAAAAACAAACCCTACAAAAAATACAATGTCTAAAATGTATATTTTGTAAAACGAATACTGTAAACCGTTGTATTGCAACGCTTCGACAATATATACATTTGTTGGCATGGTTGTTGCAAAAATAAAAAGGCGTAAACAATTTGTTTAATCCAGATAATACAGAGAAGCAAAACATAGGGGGGATGCAAGTGGAAGGATTAACAAACTATATTTCCGAGGACCTGGTATTGGTCCATATTGATGCAGAGGATGAATTTCAATGTATTGATCAACTGGGAGAACTTCTGTTAAAAAAAGGATTTGTAAAGGATACGTACACCCAGGCGGTGAAGGACCGTGAAAAAATATATCCTACAGGATTATCTACAAATGGTGTGGGAGTAGCAATCCCGCATACCGATGCAATGCATGTCAATGAACCTGCAGTAGCAATTGGCACCTTGAAAAAACCGGTTCTGTTTCATCTCATGGGAGATGATGAATTAAAAGTGGAAGTTCAGCTGATTTTCCAGCTGGCCATTAATGATCCGTCTGAGCAGTTGGAAATGCTGCAGAGTCTTGTTGGTTTATTTGCTGACGAAGAATTGCTGAAGAATATTCAGCAGTCGGAAGATCCAAAAAAAACAATTACCCTGATCAGAAAGGCAGTATCGGCCGGACAGGGCTGATAACGATTAAGGTAAAAGGAAGGAATTGCAGAATGAACTGCAATCACCCTTTTCAAATAATAATAAGGAGGAAAAACTATGTCAATTATTAAAACTGTTGTAGACTTCATCCTGGACCTTGGCGTATCAGTTATGATGCCGGTCATCATTACGATTTTCGGACTCGTCCTGGGGCAAGGCTTAAAAAAATCCTTTCGAGCAGGTATTACCATCGGTGTTGGATTTGTAGCAATCAATCTGGTTATAGGACTCCTGCTTGGTTCAGTAGGTCCCGCCACAACGGCACTGGTCGAAAACCTGGGCTTTAAACTCGATATCGTAGATGTAGGCTGGCCAATCGGTGCGGCAATTTCATTCGGTACTCCGGTAGCCCCGCTATTAATTCCCATCATACTTATCATGAACCTGATTTTACTGGCTGCAAACTTTACTAAGACCATGGACGTGGATATCTGGAACTATTGGCATTTTATTTTTGCTGGATCTGTCGCTTATTACTCCACCAATAACATGCTTCTTGGAATTATTGCCGGTTGTCTGACGGCAGCAATCACCTTCAAGCTTGCAGACTGGACTGCGCCCGTTCTGGAACACCATTTTGGTCTGCCCGGCGTTTCTCTTCCACATAGTGAGACAGTTAACTTCGCGCCTATCATGTACTTAATGAACAAAATAGAGGATAAAATACCTGGATTGAACAGATTGCAGGCCGACCCTGAATCCATCAGAAAGAAATTCGGACTTATGGGAGAGCCCATGATGATGGGACTTCTGCTTGGTATTCTGATGGCTGTTCTTGGAGGATTTGATTTGAAAGGTGTCCTCACCCTTGGTATTCAGATCTCTGCAGGTCTTACCATCATGCCGAAAATGGTTGCACTTCTCATGGAAGGGTTGATTCCGTTCTCCGAAGGAGCAAGAGAATTTATTCAGAGAAAATTCCCTGGGAAAGATGTCTACATCGGTCTTGATGCAGCTATCGTCATCGGCCATCCGGCCAATATGGCTGTAGCGCTCCTGATGGTTCCCATCGCCATCGGTCTTGCAATGATCCTTCCTTATAATAGAATGCTTCCTCTGGCTGACCTTTCCGTGCTGCCGTTCACAATGGTTTGGGCGGTAGCCGCATCCAGAGGCAACATTATCAGAGGTCTGATCAACGGTATTGCTACCATGTGTATTGTTTTCTTCCTGGCAACAAATCTTGCAGAACTCTCAACCGTTATGGGCCATGCGGTAGGGTTTGACTTCCCGGAAGGTGCCACCATGATCTCAGGTATTGATTCCGGTTCCCATATCATTCCATGGATTATCATTCACCTGATGGATTTCAAACATCCCATGATGATCGCGGTCGGTGCAGGTGTTGCTGCTGTATACGGTCTAATTTGGTACTACGTCAGAAATGATATTAAAAAGCAGTACGCAAAAGAAATTGCAGAAGCAGAAGCCTAAAGATAATAAGTTAATTTCCGGCCTGCAGTTTTTATGCAGGCCGGCTGAATCATCAATTACTGATGAGAGAAGAAGGGAGAACGTAAAATGGCCAAGAAAAAAGTTTTGGTTGCCTGCGGCACTGGGATTGCCACCTCCACTGTGGTAGTGAATAAAGTAAAAGAGAGCCTCACAGCAAGAGGCCTTGATGTTTCGGTAGACCAGTGTAAGGCTTCTGAGGTTCCAAGCAAGGCAGCATCCTATGATCTGATTATTGCAACCACGCCAATTACAGGAGCGGGAGATACCCCTGTGATCAGAACCCTTTCCTTTTTAACCGGCGTAGGAATCGATAAGGACATTGAGAACATCGTTGAGAAATTAAAATAACGCAGCAGGGGTATCAAGAAAGGAGCGGGTTATGAAAGTTGCGGCTTATTATAACATCGATGATATCAGAACAGAAGAGAGGGACTTGCCGGAACTGACAGACGGAGAAGCTCTGATTAAAATGCATTCCTGTGGACTATGCGGAACTGATATTCATAAGGCGGTTCATAGAACCGTGAAACCCGGAACCGTGCTGGGCCATGAAGTGGGCGGGGAAATTGTAAAACTTGGAAATGGCGTTGAAAATTTTCAAATTGGAGACCGGGTGTTTCTGGCCCATCACGTTCCGTGTTTTACCTGTCATTACTGTCAAAGAGGGCATCATACCGTTTGCAGGCAATGGAAGGAAACCAATATTGCTCCCGGCGGGTTTTCTGAATACATAAGGCTTTCACCTCTGCATGTAAAGCACGCCATGGTGAGGCTGCCAGACGATATGACGTACGAACAGGCTGCAATGATGGAACCGACTGCCTGTGCCCTGCGGGCCATTGAAAGAGCTGGAATTCGCCCGGGGGACAGCGTGATGGTCATCGGCACCGGGCAGGTAGGGGCAATCCTGCTTCAACTGGCCAAAGCATGGAGAGCAGGAACTGTGATTGCAAACGATGTTTCGGAATATCGTCTGGAAATGTCATCAAAGCTTGGTGCGGATGGAATCATCAACGGTGCGCGTGAAAATATGAAGGAGAGGGTCATGGAGATTACGGAAGGAAGAGGCGTAGATGTCACATTTGTAGCCGCTGCAGTGCCAGCATTGCTCTCCCAAGCGGTGGAGTGTGCAGCAAAAGGCGGGACCGTACTCTCTTTTGCAATTTTTAATGAAGGAATTACAATTCCGGTTGAGGCAAACCGCATCTGTATGGATGAAGTCAGTCTCATCGGCAGTTACTCCTCAACGCCCTTTGAATACCCCACAGTACTCGAACTGATCCATAAAAAAATAATCGATGTGGATCGTATGATTACCCATCGATTCTCTCTGGATCAACTGGATCAGGCGATAAAAACCGCAACGGATCCCAAAGAGAGATGCCTTAAGGTTATGATTTCACCGGCTTGATGGAGGAGGCAGAATAGATGAATCAATTTGAATTGAACGGGTTGACTGCGTTGGTAACGGGTTGTGACAGGGAGGAAGCAAGAAGGATTGCAGAGCTCCTTGCCCTATCTGGTGCGGATGTGGCAATGCAATATGAACTTGCGGAAGCGGAGGTAAACGCCCTGACTGAGAGAATTCGTCAGGCTGGAGGGAAAGCTGCTCCTTACCGTACAAATCTTGATGCGTATGAGGAAGCTGAGGCGCTTGCGCAGGAACTCTTTGTTCAGAATGGAACAGTAGATATTTTAATCAATGATCTAAAGCTACATAGAAATATTCCCATCCGGGAATTAACTCTTGAACAATGGAATGAGGCTCTGGAATACAACCTGTACGGCGTATTTCATATATCAAAATCTATCAGCAGCCGCATGACGGAACGCGGATGTGGTTCTATCATAAACATTACCTCATCGGTTCCTCTGTCCGGAATCGGAGGAGGAACCGATTTCTCCGCTTCCGAAGCGGCAGTTCATGGAATGACGCTGGCAATGGCAGGAGAACTTGGGGCAAGCGGCGTCCGCGTTAATGTCATTGCACCTAACGGAAACCTCTTTCAGGGTGACAGTAGTGCAGTGCATCTTGCTGTATTTCTGGCCTCGCCCATGTCCGGCGGGATCAGCGGCGAAATCTTTCGGCTCGATGGTGTAGCGTGCAGGGGAGGAGCGGTCTGATGGGACAATTTGATTTAACAGGAAAGACAGCGCTGATAACCGGGTCGGGTAAAGGGATCGGCAGGGAGATTGCCTTACGAATGGCAGCGGTAGGCGCCAGGATTGCAGTTACGGATATCTCCGAAGAAGCTGGAGAAGATGCTTGTAGAGAAATCCGGAATCTGGGAGGGGAAGCAATCTTCATCTCTATGAATATCGGAAACCCGGACGATGTGGAAATTGCAAAAAACATCGTTTTGAATGCATTTGGAAGACTTGACATCATCGTATGCAATGCGGGAATTACCTTTCGCAGAGGTTTTGCGGATCTGACGGCCGAGGAATTTGATAAGACCATAAAAGTCAACCTGACCGGAACGTTTAACACGGTGAAGGGATTGCTGGAACCGCTGATTGAGGCGAAGGGTAAGATCGTGTTGATTTCCTCAGCCTCCGCTTATACTGGAACCGGAGGTGGTGCCCATTATTCTGCGACAAAAGCAGGGCAGATCGGAATGACAAGAACTCTTGCTAAAGAACTTGGCCCTCTTGGCGTCAACGTCAACTGCATCGCGCCGAGAACCATTGTTACAGAGATTTTGGACCACTTATATCCCCCGGGATCTGCCAGGGAAGCGCTGATTGAGCAGATTCCGCTGAGACGGATTGGGCTTCCGGAGGATATTGCAAATGCAGCAGTCTATCTGGCATCGGATGAAGCAGGATATGTAAGCGGTCAAACCCTGCTGGTAGATGGGGCAAGAACATAGGAAAACACTGATTTATTCCGTTCATTCAATCAGTGCTTCATAGGAGGAGAAAACTTATGGATAAGAAAGTATTGGTGGCATCTGGAACATCCACTAACAAAATGAAATTTGCGGTAGAAACCATCAAAAGCATTTGCAGCAGCAAAGGCGTTGATGTTGAGGTAAAAGCGGAAAACATTTATGATCTCAAACTGGAGAATGAAAATCCCGATGTTTTGGTTACCATTGGACCGACAAACTTTAAGACTGAGATTCCCATTGTCAGCGGGATGGCCTTTATTACAAAGATGGGTATGGAAAAAACAGTGGACGAAATTATCGCGAAGCTGAAATGAGCGGGAAACAGCAGAGAGGGATAAGATGTCAAAGATAATCGTTCTCGGCGCTGGTGCCATGGGAAGCGCCTTTTGCTTTCCTCCCGCTGACGGCGGACATGAAGTACATTTGGTGGGTACGCCGCTGGACCTTGAAATCATAAAAGAATTGAAACGTAGCAGGATACATCCAAAATTAAAGATAGCGCTGCCAAAGCAGGTACAGTTTTATGATTTTGTAGAATTGGGTAATATTATTAGTGAAATACCAGACCTGATTGTAATTGGTGTGAGTTCATCAGGCGTTGATTGGGCACTGGAGCTGCTGGGCAGTTTGTTGAAACAGCCTGTTCCGCTGCTCATGCTCACAAAAGGGCTTACGGTGACAGATCAGGGCCTTTTCATCCTTCCCCATTATGCGGCAGAGCGACTGATGAAAATGGGAGCAGGAGCGTTTCCTGTGGGAGCTGTCGGGGGTCCCTGTATCGCGGGAGAGCTTGCGGCAAGACGAGATACAAGAGTTACGTTCGGTTATTCCGATGCGAAACAGTTTCAATGGCTTGACGCAATGTTCCGTTCGGATTATTATCATATCAATTTTACGACGGATTTGACTGGCCTAGAGCTCTGTGCGGCAATGAAAAATTTCTATGCGCTTGGTGTAGGTGTTCCAGGGGGTCAGCTGGCGGTTTCGGAACCTGCTGCTAATGCAGCCCAAATGCACAATCCCTCCGCAGGACTCTTTGCAGAGGCAGTCCGGGAGATGGGTCTTCTGGTAAATTTTATGAAGGGTGACCAGGCGAATGTTTATGGTCTTGCCGGATTGGGAGATCTATATGTGACCTGCCAGGCGGGGAGAAACAGCAGAATGGGAAAGCTTTTAGGCCAAGGTATGGTTTGTCGTGAGGCAATGAATGAAAAAATGCGGGATGAGACAGTGGAAGGTGCAGAACTGGCACTGACCATCGGACCACATCTGGAACTCCTGTTTGACAATGGAACACTGGATGAAACACAATTTCCTCTTACTAAGGCCATTATCCGTTCGATCTGTTACAATCAAAGGATGGAAATTCCTTGGTCTTCGTTCTGACGAACGGCCAAAGCTACTTTTTTATAAGGGGGTAATGGGTATGTTTGATAAAATCGTAGAATGTATTGAAAAAGAAGATAAAAAGAATCCCCTTACAGACGAGCAGATTGCTGCGCTTCTTGGAATGAAACGCGAGCAGGTTACTACGCTACGTTTGAAATCCAATATTCCAGATTCCAGAGAGCGAAGAAGACCACACCTTATGAGGTTTATGGAGGAACTGTTTTCTCTTAATCCCAATATGAAGGAGAGTGCGATTAAGGATGAAATCAACAGCAGTGGATTTGAGGTGTCAAGATTTTTGATTCGGCAATACATGGAGGAAATCCATGCGAAGTATGGTATGGCAGGAAGAAAATCCACACAGCAGGGGAGAGAAAACCAGCAAATGAAGTGGACTGCTTCGAGTACAACAGAGGTAATAGGATACAAAAAGTCCAGAAACGCTATAACAGATACAGGAGAAAAACCGAAAACGGATTTCCAAGATCAAACTGACCCGTTCATTCACATTATAGGCTATGATAAAAGCTTGAAATCTGTGATCACGCAGGCAAAAGCATCTGTTTTGTACCCGCCCAGAGGGCTTCATACCATGATTTACGGCGAACCTGGTGCAGGGAAAAGCGATCTTGCTGAATCGATGTATAATTTTTCAAGGGTTTCTGGTATGATCTCTGAACATGCACCCCTCATAACATTTAATTGTGCAGATTATGCCAATAACCATCAGCTGCTTATGGCACAGCTTTTTGGATATGTAAAAGGAGCCTTTACTGGAGCGGACAAAGATAAGGAAGGGCTGGTAGAAAAGGCAAACGGCGGTGTTTTGTTTCTTGATGAGGTCCATAGACTGGGCCCTGAGGGACAAGAGCAGTTGTTTTATTTAATTGATAAAGGAAGTTTCCATCGGCTGGGAGAGACAAGCATCAGCAGAAAGGCATCTTTGCAGATTCTTATGGCAACTACGGAAAACCCTGATTCCACACTGCTGCTTACGTTTCGCAGGAGGATTCCCATGATGATTGAGGTACCGTCCCTTGCTGCTCGGCCCCTTAAGGAGCGCTTCAAGCTCATTGCAAGCTTTTTTTCAAGAGAATCAACAAGAACCAATACTCCTATAGTGGTGGACTCGGAGGTTGTCAGAGCGCTCCTGCTTTATGACTGCCCCGGGAATGTGGGCCAATTGTGGAGCGATATTCAAGTTTCCTGTGCAAAAGGCTTTCTGGAACGGATTGTAAATCAGACAGATTTTATTCAGATTTCGGTAGATGATCTTCCCCAGCATACGAGGAAAGGACTTTTAAAAATACAAAACAGGGGAGAAGTTGAGAGTCTTACTCACGGATGTCTGGAGATTTTTCCCGAATCTTCCGTTGACAAGCCACTCTTTAAAGAGGACCTCTATTCCCTTTCTTCGGAGATTTACCCCTATATCGAAAGGCGGTACAACCAGCTGCAGGAGCAGGGGATGACAGACGAAACCATCAATGCTTATATCGGCGGGGAGTTGGATAGCAGATTTAAAAAAATGATTCAGAACCTTAGAAAAAACTCCAGAACCATGGTGAAGACCGACCTGATTAATATTGTAGGAAACGAGATTGTTGATTTGGTAGAGCAGATGCTGAAAATTGCAGAGAAACGGCTTGCAGTAGCTAGCGATACGCTTTTTTACAGTATCGCCATCCATTTAAAAACCACAGTAGATCGGATCAAACAGGGTAAACCGGTTCTAAACCCCAGGACGCTTCAATTGAAGGAAGAACACAAAGAGGAGTTTGAAACGGCGGAACTCATGGTAGCCCTTGCAGAAGAATCTCTTTCTATTAAATTCTCTGAGAGCGAAGTTGGATTTCTAGCCATGTGTATTCTGTCCCTTTCCGATCAAGAGGAGATTGAAGATGAGGGGCGCGTGGGAATTGTACTCATTTCCCATGGACATGTGGCCAGCGGGATGAGCGAGGTTGCAAACCGCCTTCTTGGTGTGACGCATGCGAAAAGCGTGGAAATGTCTCTGGATGAAAGCCCGGAAGATGCGCTGGATAGAGTAATTGATGCTGTGGTCAGTGCAGATGAGGGAAAAGGAGTTGTACTGCTCGTAGATATGGGATCACTGGTTACTTTTGGTGAGATTGTAACGCAGAAGACAGGAATTGTAACAAGGGTCATCGTCAGAACGGATACCGTTCTTGTGATCGATGCAGTCCGAAGGGCTATTATACCGGGAATGGATATCGATCAGCTTGTCAGCGTTCTTGAGGAAAATCCAAAGTATGTTACGAGGCTGTCTCAAAAGAACGGTACAAGTTATTTGGTTAAGCCAAAAGTAATCCTCACTGTTTGCATCACAGGGGAGGGTTCGGCCTTGAAAGTCAAAGAGCTTTTGGAGAACCTGCTGCCTGATCTCAGTGAAAAACTGGAGATTGTACCTATTGGAGCAGTTCATGGAAATACAAAGGAAATTATCGCAGGAATCAGAAAAACCAAAGATGTCATTGCTGTTGTGGGTACCATTAATCCAAATATTCATGACCTACCCTTTATTTTTATAGAAAGTATTCTGAACGGTGCCGGAACAAATCAGTTGAGGCATCTTGTGGACTTCACCCTTTCTTCAGAGATGAGTGAGCAAGCAGTGAGCGGAACAGCTGCTCTGGATGGAAGCACCGTTCTCAAGGTCCACCTTGAGGAACTGTTCTCGTCTGATCTTGCAATTTTCGATCTTGGCGCGGATACCAAGGAGGAAGCGATTCGAAAGATAGCTGCGCTGATGCTGGAAAAGGGTGCTGTAAAGGTAGGGTTTGCAGAAAATGCGTTGGAACGGGAACAGATGGCCCCGACATTCATCGGGTACGGTTCCGCAATACCTCATGCCGATCCAAGGTTTGTCAGGAAGCCGTCCATAGCTTTTGCGCGGCTGAGTACAGAAATTCTATGGGATGGGAACTGGGTTCAGCATCTCTTCATGCTGGCACTGCCGGAGGACGGGCAGGAAATCGTTACTCAGTTCTACCAGCTTTTAACTTCGCCGGGTTTTGAAGAGGAAATTAAAAAAGCTCAGACTGCTCAGGATTTGATCACATTAATCCAAATGAAAAACGTATAGGATTGCAACTTCCAAAGGAAGTCAACAGCAAGCGGATCAATTCGTATTATCTGTGCCCAATCTGTGGCTTGATAGTTCAAGGAGAGATGTTATGAAAGAATACAGTTATCAGAGAGGTTACTATCTGGTTTCCATTTTGGGACCCAATATCATGATGGCAGGTGTTTTGGCCTGGGCAGCTTATGAACGTCTGCAAGGAAATGCGGGTATGATCAATCAATTAATCCTTGTGGCAGTTCCAATTCTGTTGTTGAGTTCGCTGGTTGCCATGAATCAGCCTAAGCGAATTACTGACGATGGTGAAACAATAATCTTTCACGGCTTTTTTCAGAAGCATGATTATCACTGGAGTGAGATTACCTTCCTCCGAATACGGAGATTCATTATGACAGATCGTGTCTATATCAGGATAGGCAATGATCGATTCTGGAGAGGAAGATACTGGCTGGATACGGATTCTCTTTCCAGTAGCGGAGAACTTCTTGAGAAATTGATTCCCTATGATTCTCAGTATGATTTGAACAACAAAGGAAAGGTAAAAAGAAAGATGAGATAATATGTATAAAATGATAGCAATTGACCTAGATGATACGCTTATAAACGACCATTTTGAGCTCACCAGGGAGAATAAGGAAGCACTGAATCGAGCAAAATTCGCAGGAGTAAAGCTCTGCATGGTAACAGGGCGCAATTATACAGGGGCGAAGGCTTTTGTTCAGGAGGCTGGCTTTCATGACCTGATGAGTTGTGTGAACGGCGCGTATATCGTTGATCCGCGAACAGATCAAATTATAAAACAATTTACGATTCCGGGGAAGACTTGCTCTGCAATTTTAAAAGACATAGAATCCATGGGTATTCATGTTAATTTATATCACGAGCATAGTGCAGTCAGTTCAGAACACAATCGTTATACGGACTATTACCGGGATCTTACTGGTGTAGAATTGAAAACGGTAGGAAAACTGTCCGAATATGCGTTAAACGTAAGTGTCGGGAAGCTTTTGCTGATGGATGAAACAGAAAAGCTGAAAGAAATACAGAAAGTACTTCGTAAGAGATATCGTAACATAATCAGTCTTACCTTTTCTAAGCCCAATCATCTTGAGGTAAATAGTAGTTATGCCTCAAAAGGGGTCGCAGTAGAGACTATCGCAGAGTTCTATGGCATTTCCAGAGAGGAGATCATCTCAATCGGGAATGACGAAAACGACGTTTCCATGCTACGGTATGCTGGTCTGGGCGCTGCAATGGGAAACGCAACGGAATCGGTGAAAAAGGAGGCTGACATCGTTACTTTTACCAATAACGAAAATGGAGTGGCTCATATAATCAATACATATTTGCAAAGGAGTTGAGTTGTATGGAGCATGTCAATTATAAAGTGGCAATCGACAGTGATCCTGCGGCCACAGACTTAAAAAAAGTGATTTTCGACCACCTGCAGGAAAAGGGTGTACATATTATAGATTTGAATTACACGGGAGAAGGGTATTATCTGTATCCGGACATCGGTTATCATCTGGCACAAAAAATAAAAGACCGGGAATTTGATCGAGGAATTCTACTTTGTGGGACAGGACTTGGAATGGCCATCGTTGCAAACAAGGTAGAGGGTGTTTATGCAGGCGTCTGTCATGATGTCTACTCTGCGGAAAGGCTCTGCAAGAGCAACAATGCTCAGGTTATAACGCTTGGGGCAAGAGTAGTAGGGCCAGAACTGGCAAAGAAAATTGTGGATGCATGGTTTCTGTCTGAGTTTGAAGGAAAGGGCTCTCTACCAAAGGTCAACCGCATTTATGAGCTTGAGCACGAATCATTTCATAGGGATGAGCAAACCTGCTGATATGAATAATAAAAAATTGGAAATCGGATGAAGAAGAGTGAAGAACGGCTGTCTTAGGAATTTTTTTGGAATAAAGCGTATAAGACAACTGATGATATAAAATGATCGCTGCTGTTTAGACAGGAGGTATTAAAATGGCAAAAGAAAAGATTGAAAAAAATGTCAGCAAAGAACTGCTAGGAGAAATGTATCTTAAAATGCTCCATACAAGGGGCTTTGAGGAAAAGGTCGCGTACTTTTTCTCCATGGGAATGGTGCATGGAACCACGCACCTTTATGTAGGAGAAGAAGCATCGGCAATCGGAGCCTGCAGCGCGCTGGAAGTGGAGGACCTCATTACCAGCACCCATAGAGGACACGGTCATTGTATCGGCAAAGGGATCGACCTGAACAGGATGATGGCGGAGCTTCTTGGAAAAGAAACAGGCTACTGCAAGGGAAAAGGGGGCTCGATGCATATCGCCGACCTGACCCGTGGCAACCTGGGAGCCAACGGGGTTGTAGGAGGAGGCCATGCGATCTCAGTGGGAGCAGCATTAACGCTGAGAATGAAGAAAAAAGACAACGTGGTGGTATGCTTCTTCGGAGACGGAGCATCCAACGAAGGAAGCTTTCATGAGGCGCTGAACCTGGCATCTGTATGGAAGCTGCCGGTGATTTTCATCTGCGAAAACAACCTTTACGGAATGTCGGTACCGGTGAGCCACTCCATGAATATCAAAGATGTGGCAGACAGAGCTGCAGCATATGGAATCGAAGGACGGGTAGTGGATGGAAACGATGTAATCGAAGTCTATGAAGCGGTAAAGGAAGCGAAGGAATACGTAAAGAAAAACGGTCCGATCCTGATCGAAGCGAAAACATATAGATGGCTGGGACACTCAAAGAGCGACGCCAACGTATACAGAACAAAAGAAGAAATTGCAAGCTGGAAAGAGAAGTGTCCGATTAAGAGACTGAGAAAATACCTTGAAGAGAACAAGATCTATACAGCAGAAGAACTGGATGAAATAGAAAAACAGGCCAAGGAAGACATTGAAAAGGCAGTGGAATTTGCACAAAGCAGCCCCTATCCTTCCCTGGACAGCATAACGGAAGACGTATACGCATAGGAGGGGAAAAAAGATGAGTGAAAAAACTTATGCACAGGCAATCAAAGAAGCCATGTCCGAGGAAATGAGAAAAGACGAGAACGTATTTTTAATGGGAGAAGACGTAGGTCTTTATGGAGGAGCCTTCGGCGTTTCAGTGGGAATGTTCGAAGAGTTCGGAGAAGAAAGAATAAGAGATACGCCGATCTCAGAAGCAGTGATCGCAGGAGCAGCAGCAGGAGCAGCGGTGACAGGAATGAGACCGATCGCAGAGATCATGTTCAGCGACTTTACAACAATCTCCATGGACCAGCTAGTCAATCAAGCGGCCAAAATGAGATATATGTTTGGAGGAAAGGCGAAAGTGCCGATGGTGCTGCGTACCCCGGGAGGTTCCGGAACAGGAGCAGCAGCGCAGCACTCCCAGAGCCTGGAAGCATGGTTTTGCCATGTGCCGGGACTGAAAGTAGTCGTGCCGTCAACACCGTATGATGCAAAAGGGTTGTTAAAGGCGGCGATCAGAGATGATAATCCGGTAATGTTTTTTGAACAGAAGCTCCTATACAGAAAAAAGGGAGAAGTGCCGGATGAAGAATATATCGTAGAACTGGGCAAAGCAGATGTAAAGAGAGAAGGAAAAGATCTGACCATCATCACCTACGGAAGAATGGTGCCGACGTGCCTTGCAGTTGCAGAAGAGCTTGCGAAGGAAGGAATCGAAGTAGAGGTAGTAGATCCGAGAACCCTGCTGCCCCTTGATACCGAAACCCTTGTAGCGTCAGCGAAAAAAACAGGGAGAGTGCTGATCGTGCATGAAGCCGTAAAGACAGGAGGCTTTGGAGGAGAGATCGCAGCAGCAATAGCAGACAGCGAAGCATTTTACTACCTGGACGCTCCCATCAAAAGGCTTTGCGGACTGGATGTACCGATTCCATATTGCCCGGAATTAGAGAAGAATGTGGTACCGACAGAAGAGAAGATAAAAGAAGCAGTCTATACTCTCGTGAAATAGTACGACAAAAATCTATGAATCAACGTTTCATAAACGGAACTCCAGCACGCAAAGCGTGCTGCTGTCCGTTTTGACAATGCAGCTTAAGCTGCGTCAAAAAAGCAAAGATTCATGATTTTTCAGCATAAATTCTGCCGTACGCCGCTATCGCACCGGGCAGAATGTTAAGGAGGGAAAAGATGGCAACAGCAATCATCATGCCAAAAGCCGGAATGGCTATGGAAGAAGGAACCGTCATGAAATGGCTGAAGGCGGAAGGGCAACAAGTGGAACAGGGAGATCCGCTGCTTGAAATATTGACGGATAAAGTCGTCATGGAAGTAGAAGCGCAGGTATCTGGAACGCTGATCAAGATTCTGAAAGAAGAAGGAGAAGTGGTCCCAGTTACAAAGATCATCGGCTATCTAGGAGAAGCCGGTGAAAAGGCGCCGGAGGCAGAGACAGAAGGAACGCCGGAAGCGGCCATAGCAAAGACAGCGGCAGCCGAGAGCAAAAAGGAAGAAGAGAAAAAAAGCTTAGAAGTAAAACCAGCAGCAAAAGCGGAAATAAAAATAAATACCGCAGATTTTTCCGGGAAACCTGCAGCGACGCCAGCGGCAAAGAGAATCGCAGGAGAAAGAGGAATCGACCTTTTAAAGGTAAGAGGAAGCGGCGAAAATGGAGAGATCAAAGCAAGAGACGTAGAAGCATACAAAGAAATGAGCATCAGTCCATTGGCAAGAAGAGCAGCAGAAGCAGAAGGAATCGATGTAACAGAGCTAAGAGGAAGTGGTCACGCAGGAAAGATCCTGATGAAAGATGTAGAAGGAAAGCTGCAGGAAGCGGCTGGAGGACAAGAAGCATCAGCTGCAGTGCAAGAACAGCAAGCAGGAGCCAAAGGGGCAGGAACACCAGAAGTAGGACAGCTGACAGCAGACGGAAAAGAAATCGCAGAAGTGATTCCCTACAGCGGCGTAAGAAAAGTCATCGGACAGCGGATGGTAGAGAGCAAGTTCACAGCACCACACCTATACTTTACACAGAAAGTAGACCTCGAGAAACTGCTTGATATAAGAAAAACCGTCAATGGAAGCCAGGAGAAGAAGACCTCGGTTACCGATTACATTTCAAAAGCAGTGATCAAGGCGATCAAGAAATATCCTGATTTCAACCAATCACTTTCAGGCGACAAAATAATCCGGTACAGGGGGATCAATCTGGGGATAGCCGTTGCTGCACCGGGAGGACTGATTGTACCGGTGATTAAGAACGCCAACGATAAAACGGTGGTGGAACTATCTGAAGCTTCAGGAGCATTGTTTGAGAAGGCGAGGAGCGGAAAGCTGAAACCCGAAGAATATACAGGAGGGACCTTCACCATATCAAATCTTGGGATGTTTGGAATCGAGAATTTCACAGCGATCATCAATCAACCAGAGGTAGGCATTTTAGCAGTGAGCGCAACGAAGGACGAAGCCGTAGTCGTAAAAGACGAAAGCGGCAGCAAGAGCATTCAAATCAAGCCGATGATGAATATCACACTGACAGTAGACCACCGTGTGATAGACGGTTTGCTGGCAGCACAATTTGTCACAGAAGTAAAGAGACTGCTTGAAAATCCGATAGAGTTATTGATATAATTTGAGACGAAGGGGAGAGAAGAATGGCGACAGCAATCATTATGCCAAAAGCCGGAATGTCCATGGAAGAAGGAACCGTAGTGAAATGGCTGAAGGCGGAAGGGGATGCAGTAGAACAGGGCGAACCCCTGCTTGAAATATTGACAGACAAAGTGGTTATGGAAGTGGAAGCACTGGCGTCAGGAACGCTGATCAAGATCCTGAAGCAGGAAGGCGAAGTAGTGCTTGTAACCAAGACCATTGGATATATCGGAGCAGCCGGAGAGAAGATTGAAGACACAAAAGAGGCTGCAAATGAAGTAGGAAATGAGGCTGGATATGAAGCAGCTTCCGAAAAGACAGCAGAACAAAGCGGGACCGCAGTAAAACCAGAGCAGGGAAAAGACGAGTACGACGTCGTTGTGGTCGGAGGCGGACCTGCAGGCTATGTGGCCGCAATCAAGGCGGCCCAGCTTGGCGGCAAAGTAGCACTGGTGGAAAAGGATGTCGTTGGAGGAACCTGCCTGAACCGGGGCTGTATTCCAACCAAGACCTACTTGAAGAACGCAGAGATTCTTGATACCATAAGGCATGCAGAAAAAAGAGGAATCCTGCTTTCATCAACCGAGCTAAAGCTCGACATGGATCAGATCGTAGCGGTAAAGAACGATGTAGTAAAGACATTGACGAACGGAGTGGCAGGCTTGCTTAGAAGCTACGGAGTTAAGACATACAAAGGAACCGGAAGAATTACAAAAGACAAGAAAGTCAGCGTAGACGGAAAAGAGCTTCTTGAAACGAAAAAGATCATCCTCGCCGGAGGCTCAAAACCATCCCGGTTAAATATCCCGGGAATGGAAAGCAGCCTGATGATGACCAGTGATGAGATACTGGATCTGAAAGAGATTCCGGGGCACCTTGCCATCATTGGCGGAGGAGTTATCGGAATCGAGCTTGCGACCGTATTTAGGGCCTATGGAAGCAAGGTGACAGTCATCGAAATGGAAAGCAGACTGGTACCAATGATGGATCAGGAGGTTTCCGCAGAAATCGCACGCAGCGTAAAGGAAAAGGGCATTGAAGCAATGACCTCCACCAGACTTGAAAAGCTGGAAGAAAAAGACGGAAAGCTGACGATCATAACCGACAAAGGATCCTTTGAAGCGGATAAGGCACTTCTATCCATCGGAAGAGTGGCGGATCTTGAGGCCTTAAGCGAAATCGAGCTTGAAATGGAACGGGGAAAAGTCAAAGTAAACGAAAAGATGGAAACCAGCGCAGAGGGCATCTATGCAGCCGGAGACATCAATGGAAAATGGATGCTTGCCCATGCAGCATTTAAGATGGGAGAAGTGGCAGCAGCCAATGCAATGGGCGGAGAAGAGAAAGTGAACTTAAGCTATACGCCCAGCGCAGTCTACACATCGCCGGAGATCGGCAGTGTGGGCCTGACGGAAGAAGCAGCCAGAGCGAAGTATGATATCTCCATCGGGAAATTTCAGTTTGGAGCAAACGGAAGAGCGCTGGCCTCCGGAGAGGCGACTGGGTTTGTAAAGGTTGTTGCAGATAAGAAATACGGCCAGATCCTTGGAGTCCATATTGTAGGACCTGCGGCGGCGGAAATGATCAATGAGGCTGCCGCGTTGATGAGCATGGAAATTACAGTTCATGAGGTATCCGAGATCATTCACGGCCATCCGACTTATTCGGAGGCCTTCATGGAAGCCGCAGCAGACTGCCTGAAAAAGTGCATCCACAAGCCACGCACCAGCTAGGCAGACGAAAAGCGTCTGCGTCGCGTGGGTGCTGGCAGTCCAGAGGTTGGAAGACCGTGGGGCAAGCCACGCACCAGCTAGGCAGACGAAAAGCGTCTGCATCGCGTGGGTGCTGGCAGTCCAGAGGTTGAAGATAAGTTAAAGCAGGACAACGGAGAGGGAGAAGAACAAGATGCAGAGTAAAGACATAGAAATCAAAAATAAAACAGGATTGCATGCAAGACCCGCATCAGAGTTTGTAAAAGAAGCAGGGAAATTCAAATCGAATGTAACGATAGAGATGAAAGGAAAGAAGATCAACGCAAAGAGCATCCTGCACGTACTGTCGGCGGGAATCTCGGCAGGAAGTACGATTACGCTCTACGCAGAGGGCGAGGATGAAGCACAGGCAATCGATAAGCTGGCGGAAGTAATTGCAAGTTTTAAGGAGTAAGGAGGAACCATGAAGATAGGTGTGGCCTGTTCGCCGGGATTGGCGATAGCAAAAGCATATATATTGGAAGAACCGGAGATCACCATCGATCAAAGTCCAATAGAAAAAAGCGGAACGGAGGCGGAAGTCAAGAGGCTGGAGAAGATATTTGATCAGTCCAGAGAGCAGCTTGAGGCCGTATATGAAAAGACTTTGATGTCGGTAGGTGAAGCGGAAGCAGAGATCATACAGGCACACCAGATGATATTGGAAGATCCGGTTTTTTATGAGGAAATCAGAGACGCAATCAATCATGAGCTGCTGAGAGCAGAATATGCCGTTGATAAAAAGGTTAAAGAGCAGGTTGCGATGTTCGAACAGATTGAAGACGCCTATCTTCGCGAAAGAGCGGCAGATGTCCGGGATGTGGGAAACCGGCTTTTGAAAAATGCCCTGGGAATAGAGATCAAAGACATCTCAAGCATGAAAGAGAATGTCGTTGTCGTGGGAAAAGACATCACGCCGTCACTGATGGCGACCCTGGATCGCAACCACGTAAAGGGCATCGTTGCCGAGGTGGGAGGAGCGACAGCCCACACTGCGATTTTAGCAAGAAACATGGAGATTCCGGCGATCCTGGGAGCGGCAGGCGTATTGCAGCAGGTGAAGGACGGCCAGATACTGATCATAGACGGAAGCAAGGCGGAGATCACAATTGGGCCGGACGAAGAGGAAATTAAGAAGACAGATGAAAGAATCAAGAAATCCCAGGAAGTGAAAAAAGAGCTGCAAAAGATCAAAGATGCCAAGAGCGAAACAAAGGACGGTCATCCGATTGAACTTATGGCAAACATCGGACTGCCTATGGACGCAGAAAAAGCGCAGGAATATGGAGCAGAAGGAGTGGGGCTTTTCCGGACAGAATTTTTGTATATGGACAGGAGCTGTCCTCCAGACGAAGAGGAACAGTTTGATGCATACAAAAAAGTGCTGTCAGACATGGAAGGGAGACCGGTGATTATAAGGACCCTGGATGTGGGAGGAGATAAAGAGATTCCATACTTCAATCTGGGAAAAGAAGACAACCCGTTTTTAGGATACCGAGCGATTCGGATTTGTCTTGAAGATCAGGAACTTTTTAAGATCCAGCTAAGAGCCATTCTGAGAGCCAGCGTTTACGGCAAAGCCCTGATTATGTTTCCAATGATTTCAGGAGTGGAAGAAGTGGTGAAAGCCAAGGCAGTGCTAAAAGAAGCCAAGGAAGAGCTGAAAGAAAGAGGACAGGAATTCGATGATGAGATCAAAGTAGGGATCATGATTGAAATTCCATCAGCAGCAATTACAGCGGATCTATTTGCAGGAGAGATCGACTTTTTTAGCATCGGGACAAACGACCTGACCCAGTATACCCTGGCAGTAGACAGAGGAAATGTGAAGGTATCGCCCCTTTACAATAGTTTTCAGCCGGCACTTTTAAGGCTTTACAAGAACGTGGTAGAAGCATCGAAACGAAGCGGAACCTTTGCAGGAATGTGCGGAGAACTTGCGGGTAACCCCCTTGCGACGCTATTGCTTCTTGGAATGGGCTTTCATGAGCTCTCTATGAGCCCCAGCTCCATCCTGAAGGTGAGAAAAATTGTCACATCGGTGAACATGGAATATGCGGAAAAAGTGGCAGATTATGCATTGACTTTGACAACTGCTGCTGACGTCGAGGCCTACCTGAAAAAAGCGTTGGACATGTTGGAACTTGGCTATATTGTAGAGCTTTAGGTAAGATTTTAGTGGAGATTGAACTTGCGGTTAATTTCGGTGAATTTCAGTTAAATTAAAGTAAAAGCTGAAAAAAATATATTGACAAAGATTTTTTTCTTTTGTATACTAACAACAATAATTAAATGCGATGACGGAGTATTTATTTTTTCGTAAAAGCGTTGCAGAGAGTCGGTGGATGCTGTGAACCGATACGCAGAAAAGAATAATCTCGCTCCTGAGCAGGCTCCCCAACGCTGCACTAAGCTATTAAGGTGTCCCGGCAGGCTCCGTTACCAAGGCCGAGGATTTGTTGGAATCCAGTGAGTTGACTGTTTTATACAGTAATCAGGGTGGTACCGCGGTAGAAGACTATCGTCCCTGGAGCTTTACGAAAAGCTTCAGGGATTTTTTTATTGCTTGCAAATCCTACTGAAGCAAATCCAACCATTTGTATTAAGGAGGAAAACACAATGACCAAAATGATTAAAATTTTCGACACGACATTAAGAGACGGGGAGCAGTCTCCCGGCTGCAGCATGAACCTTAAGGAAAAAATTGAGATGGCAAAACAACTGGAGAGAATGAAGGTGGATGTAATCGAAGCCGGTTTTGCTATTTCTTCGCCAGGGGACTTCACCTCAGTAAAAACCATAGCAGAAACCATCAAGGATTGTACCGTTGCCAGCCTGGCCAGAACGACAGAGCAGGATATCGACAGAGCCTGGGAAGCACTTTCTGGTGCGGTCTCTCCCAGAATTCACACATTTATTGCAACCTCTCCGATTCATATGGAATATAAGCTGTTGATGACGCCGGAAGAGGTATATGAAAGATCGGTAGCGATGGTGAAACATGCATCGCGTTACTGCAGTGATGTCGAATGGTCTGCAGAGGATGCGACCAGAAGCGAACCGGAGTTTCTGGCAAGAGTCATCGAAGGCGTAATCAAAGCGGGAGCTACAACCATCAACCTTCCGGACACGGTTGGCTATACCACACCAGACGAATATTACGAGTTTCTCATGAAGGTACAGGAACTGGCTCCTTCCCTGGCGAAGGTGACGCTTTCGACACACTGCCATAACGACCTTGGTCTGGCGGTTGCGAATTCGCTGGCAGCGATTAAAGCCGGAGCAAAACAGATCGAATGTACCATTAACGGAATTGGTGAAAGGGCAGGAAATGCAGCAATGGAAGAGTTTGCTATGGCCCTGCATACAAGGAAAGATATTATTCAGGCAGAGACAAGAATTGTTACAACTGAAATTATGCGTTCGTCTAATTTACTTTCCAGAATCACAGGTGTTAAAGTTCAGCCCAACAAGGCCATCGTAGGAGAAAACGCATTTGCCCACGAATCCGGTATTCACCAGCACGGTGTTATGAAAAACAAGGAAACTTACGAGATCATGAAGCCTGAATCCGTTGGATTGACACAGAATAATCTGGTGCTCGGAAAGCATTCCGGAAAGCATGCCTTCCGCGATAAGGTGAAAAATCTTGGATACGAGTTGTCCGACACAGAAATAGACAGAATGTTTATTAAGTTTAAGGAGCTTGCCGACAAGAAGAAGTCGGTTTATGATAGAGATATAGAAGCGTTAATTTCCAAGGAGGCCTTACAGGTTCCAAAGGCTTACTGCCTTCAGAGTTTTGTAATCAACAGCGGAAATACCATAACGTCGACAGCCGTGATCAGGATGGTCCGTGATGGAAAGGTCATTGAAAAGGTATCCAGAGGTGAAGGACCCATCAATGCTTCCTTTAAAGCAATCGAGAAGATCGTTGGAATTGATTTCAATCTGGAGGATTATCAAATCCAATCCGTAACGGAAGGAGAAGATGCTTTGGGAGATGCGCTGGTAAAGATCAGCGATCACGACGGTATGATATTTGCCGGAAGAGGTCTTTCCACTGATATTATCGAAGCAAGTATCCATGCTTATATTAACGCAGTAAATAAAATGATTTATGACAAGAAACTTGATTAAGGAGGAAAAGACCATGGGAATGACAATGACGCAGAAGATATTGGCTGCGCATGCGGGCTTAAAAGAAGTAAAAGCTGGCCAGTTCATCGAGGCAGATTTGGATGTGGTATTGGCCAATGATATCACGGGTCCAGTAGCCATAAAGGAATTTGAAAAGATGGGTGCGGAACAGGTATTCGACAAAAATAAGGTTGTTTTGGTTCCGGACCATTTTACACCCAATAAGGATATCAAAGCCGCTGAACAATGTAAGATCTTGAGGGAATTTGCAGTAGGTCAAGAAATTGAAAACTATTTTGAAGTAGGTGAAATGGGTATCGAGCATGCGCTGCTGCCTGAAAAGGGCCTTGTGGTCGCAGGAGACACGGTAATCGGAGCAGACTCCCATACCTGCACTTATGGGGCGCTGGGGGCATTTGCCACGGGCATCGGGTCAACGGATATGGCAGCAGGAATGGCAAGAGGAAAAGCGTGGTTCAAAGTGCCTTCCGCCATTAAATTCGAACTTGTAGGAAAGCCAACCAAATGGGTCAGCGGTAAGGATGTCATCCTTCACATCATCGGGATGATCGGCGTTGACGGCGCTCTTTATAAATCAATGGAATTTATGGGTTCCGGATTGAAGAACCTTTCCATGGATGACCGCCTCACCATGGCAAATATGGCGATTGAAGCAGGCGCCAAAAACGGTATCTTCATGGTTGACGATAAGACAAAGGAATACTTAAAGGAACATAAAAACAAAAACAAAGCCTTCAAGAAAAAGGTGAAAGAATACGAACCGGATAAAGATGCGGTATATGATGAGACCTATGTAATCGATCTTGCAAAGATAAGACCGACGGTAGCATTCCCTCATCTTCCGGAGAATACAAAGACCATCGACGAGGTGGGCGATATCAATATCGATCAGGTAATCATCGGTTCCTGCACAAATGGCAGAATGGCGGACATGGAAGTTACTGCAAAAATCCTCAAGGGGAAGAAAGTGGCAAAAAATATGAGATGTATTATCTTCCCTGGCACGCAAGATATTTATCTGGAATGTGTGAAAAAGGGATATGCAGAGATCTTTATTAAAGCTGGCGCGGTATTCTCAACCCCAACCTGTGGACCCTGTCTCGGAGGTCATATGGGAATCATGGCTGCGGGAGAGCGGTCGGTAGCAACGACAAACCGTAATTTTGTAGGAAGAATGGGCCATGTTGATTCAGAAATTTATCTGGCCAGTCCAGCCGTTGCTGCGGCATCAGCAGTGCAAGGCAAGATTTATAATCCAGAGGATTTGTAAACTGTTGTCTCAAAAACCGCTCAAGCTGCATGCAGCCATCTGAGTGATAGCTGGTTGCATTTGCTTTCGGACGGTTTTCTTTAACAACAGTTTCCAAATTGAGGTATTAAACTAATATTTACAGGCCCAGTATAAAATAAGAAAGGAAACGGACATGGGTAAAGTTTTTAAATATGGTGAAAATGTCGATACCGATGTAATTATACCCGCGAGGCATCTGAACACATGGATTGCCGAAGAGCTGGCGAAGCATTGCATGGAGGACATCGACGCTGATTTTGTAAAGAATGTAAAAACAGGAGACATCATCGTCGCAGGAAAAAATTTCGGCTGCGGATCTTCAAGAGAGCATGCGCCTATCGCGATCAAAGCGTCAGGCGTCACTTGCGTAATCGCGCCGACCTTTGCCAGGATATTCTATCGCAACGCATTCAATACCGGGCTGCCTATTTTAGAATGTGAAGAAGCAGCACAGAAAATTGAGGCGGGAGATGAAGTAGAAGTGGATTTTAAAACTGGTATGATCAAGAATATTACAAAGGGAGAAATCTATCAGGCTGAGCCATTTCCTGATTTTATTTCCAAAATCATTGAGAGCGGCGGACTGGTGAACTACGTAAAAAATAATCTTTAAGAAGGTATGCGGGGGCCTTATAAAACTAGCCGTTAATGAGGATAAAGGAGAGATCAATGGATTATAAAATAGCTTTGATCCCAGGTGATGGGATCGGACCTGAGGTCATTGCAGAGACCGTTAAAGTGATAGATAAAATCGGTGAAAAATACGGGCATAACTTTCAATATGAATCGGTTCTTGCCGGCGGCGCCGCAATCGACGCGCTTGGAGAATGCCTGCCCCGGAATACCGTCGAGGTCAGCAAAAGCAGCGATGCGGTACTTTTAGGCGCAGTAGGCGGCTGGAAGTGGGATACGCTTCCGGGAGACCAGAGACCTGAGAGAGCGCTGCTCGGCTTGAGAAAGGAACTCGGTTTATTTGCAAATCTCCGTCCTGCGCTGTTGTTTGAAGAGCTTTCAGAAGCATGTCCCCTTAAGCCCGAAATCATAGAAGGCGGACTGGATATCGTTGTTGTGAGAGAACTGACAGGCGGTATCTACTTCGGCGAAAAAGGATATAAAGATACCGATATGGGTAAAGCTGCATACGACGTTGAGCAGTATGCAGAGGAAGAGATCCGCAGGATCGCTGTTGTGGCGTTTGACATGGCCATGAAGAGAAATAAAAAACTGACCAGCGTGGATAAGGCAAACGTATTGGAAAGCTCCAGACTCTGGAGAAGTGTCGTCAAAGAAGTAGCCAAAGATTATCCCGAAGTGGAACTTACTCATATGTATATTGATAATGCTGCAATGCAGATGGTTAGAAATCCAAAGCAATTTGATGTAATTGTTACCAGCAATATTTTTGGGGATATTCTTTCCGATGAAGCAAGCATGGTAACAGGGTCCATCGGCATGCTGCCCTCAGCAAGTCTTGCAAAAGGCAACTTCGGAATGTATGAACCGGTACACGGTTCTGCGCCTGACATTGCGGGACAAAACAAGGCGAATCCGATGGCTGCGATTCTATCAGCAGCAATGATGCTGCGCTATACCTTTGGGCTTATGAAAGAAGCGGATGACATCGAAAATGCGGTAAAAGCAGTGCTGGCTGCAGGGTTTAGAACGCCGGACATCATGGGGCCGGGAAAAGAAGCAATAGGGACAAAGGAAGCAGGAGACAAGATCGTAGAAGCCATCTTGGCGATGAAATAAAATAGAAACAGCAGAATTAAAATCGATCAATTATAAATGAAAGGAAAAAGGAGTCGTTCGACTCCTTTTTTCAATTAGTGATAGGATTCTCATGTAAAGCATTACTCACTGAGCAATGATCTGAACGGTAAGTGCCGGTGTTTGTGGAGGGATGCTCATGGTCTGGAAGGATGCGCGTTCAATTTTGACGAGCTGACCCGGTCGCAAAGCTCTAATGCTGATGGGGTTGCCTCTTTGATCTCGTATCAATGTGGAATTGCCGATGGTATATCTCATTTGGCTGTAGATATTATCCTCCAAACCTGTGAGCAGATAATCGTAACCGCGACCGTATTCTATTTCGAGAATTTTCCCTTCATCCATGATGGAAGCCTCGTTTTGCATCACAATAGTGATCTGATATGCGGTTGACTGAGGAGGCATACTCTTTGTCATAGCGGGGGAAAACCTTGCATTTACCACCATACCTTCTCTAAGCCCTCTCAGCCCGATGACTTTGCCGAATTGATCTTTTATCCTGGTATTTCTTCCTGTCACCAGAGTTACGAGATATTGCCCGTTCATGGGATTTCTTCCCATCATTTGATAGCTTATGGTGACAAAGCCATTATGACGGTTTCTTGATATAGATTGAATGATCGCGTTATCTACAGAGATTGCATCTCTCCTTCCGCCTAACTTGGAAGCCTCAACTACCTCAGGATAAGCGAAATTGTTTTTAATTGTGGTTTTCATAATAATACCTCTTGCGTTGATTGCAGCGCATTGACTAATTAATATTATATTATTTCAATGCTGAAAAAAGGTTCGCGTAGAGGTATGTAAATTCTATCTAAGAAAACCGGCCAGGTCCTCAAAATCCTGGACTTGAATTGGCTTGGAAAAGAAATAGCCTTGTGCTATATGACAGCCTGCATTGATTAAAAAATCTACCTGCTCACGAGTTTCTACTCCTTCTGAAATGATTTTAAGGTTTAGGTCGTTGGCGATTTTTATAATTCCGTCCACAACAATTTTATCCTTTTCCGTCATACCTTCTTTTCTGAAAAATTCTTTGTCCAGCTTAAGAATATCCACGGCTAGGTCTTTCAGAAGGTTCAACGAAGAATACCCTGAACCGAAATCATCAATCGATATAGAGAAGCCAAGATCCTTTAACTGCCTGATCATGGCAAAGGCCTGCTGAGAATCATGGAGGAAAATGCTTTCTGTGAGTTCAAGCTCGAGAAAGCAGGGTGGGATGTGGTATTTATCTGTCAAAGCTTTCAGATGGGAAATGAATTGTTGATTTGAAAGATGTGCTTTTGAAACATTGACAGAAATGGGCATCACCATATTTCTGGCATTCAGCCATTTTCTAAGTAAAAAGCAGACGTTTTCATAAACATAAAAATCAAGATCCAGAATGAAACCGTTGCTTTCAAACAGTGAGATGAACTGCTGCGGCAGGATAAGCCCCTCAACAGGATGCTTCCATCTGACCAGGGCTTCTGCCCCGACAATGGTATTCGTGTCGATATTCATTTTTGGTTGCAGATAAACTTGAAATTCTTTATTTTTTAGAGCAGAAACCATGGAGCTTTCCAGCTCTTTTTTTCGTATAAACTCTTTTTGAATTTTGTCATTATAGATTGCGACCGTCTCCTTTCTCACATTTCCAATGGTTTTATACGCAATTTCTGCTTTTCCTACAAGAGAAGGGATGTCTGTTTCGCCGTGTGAAATGATATAGACACCGGCGGTAAAATAGATTTTATAACGACTATTGATCTTTTTCAACTTTTCATCGCATAAACACTGAAAGTCATATCCCCGTTCGATCATTTCCGAGTCTCTGAGATATTCAAGCAGACAAACAAAATTATCAGCGGATAATCTTGCGCAGCATTCGGTGTC
Source organism: Anaerovoracaceae bacterium (assembly GCA_963676445.1). Lineage (GTDB taxonomy): Bacteria > Bacillota > Clostridia > Peptostreptococcales > Anaerovoracaceae > Anoxybacterium. The sequence continues at coordinate 2,478,207 of OY781100.1, read as the reverse complement.
TCTGAGAAGAAGTTGAAGTGTTCTTGCAACTTCAGACAATATGAGGTCCCCTGAACTATAGCCAAAGGTGTCGTTGATGTAGGAGAACTTATTGATATCCAGATAGACGATGGCATATTTTTTGTTTTTTGCATTTTCCAGAACAGACCGGGCTTCTAACTTGAATCGGTTGTAATTCCATGCGCCCGTAACACTGTCAGTGTACGCTACTTTTTTGATTTCCTTTGTATGTATATTCTTGAATTTAATCACAAGTACAAAAGTTATAGTGGTGGCCAACAGAAGTATGAGGAGAAAAAGAAGCAGATAGCGGGGATTTTTATAAAACAGATACTCAAAACTAATCTCGGGATTCTCGTTTGCGGTATGTTCAAATATGATACGATTCAACTGAGCGTCGGAAATGCTGAGAAGCGCTTTGTTGAGTATTGAAAGCAAAATCGGATCACCCGAATCGGATATACCAATGGAGAGCGCATCTGACAGATTCTCTGTGTTAATCATTTCTAATTTATTTAGTTTCGGATTTTTCAAAAACTCTTCCGCCACGTAGTTGTTCGTATAAGTGATGTCTGCTTTGCCGATGTTAACCGCTTCGAAACATTCCAGCAGAGTATCGAAATAGATGATCTTCACATCAGGATTAATTTTTTTAATATACTCAGCGGTGTTGCAATTATTTTCGGTAAGGGCGGCTGTTACCGACGAGAGATTGTTTTTCTTGATGTTTTTAACGAGAACGATTGGCGCTGTCATATAGGCATCAGTCGTCATGAGGTGATGCTGGCCGGCCCAATAGGTGTTCTTATTTACGCTGGTCATAATGTCGGCATTGTAGTCGGAAACGGTTTGAAGTGCATCTTTATATGAAGCAGCTTTTATATAGGAAAAATGTAGTCCGGTTTTTTCACTGATCAAACGGAAAATGTCTGCGTCGATTCCCTGAAAGCCGTCCTTCTCATCATAATACTCAAATGGTGCCCGGCACGAGCTGTAAACTGCTTTCAATACATCGGAATTCTGTATATAATCCCGCTCTTTCTCAGTAAAAATGGGAATTGTGTTTTTATTAATATCAAAATATTTTTTTTGAAGCTCATAATCGAAATACGGATTATTTCCCTTTATGTCGTTCAGCGCAGCATCTAAAGGAGCGAGGATTTCATCGTTTCCTTTTGCACTGATAAAATAATAGGGAGAAGGAGAAAATATTGCGACAGCCCTCTCGGTAGGACGTTTGTTAAGACTGGTGGTCAGAATTGCATCTATTTCTCCATCATGGAGCGCTTTAAGAAGTGAGGCTTGATTGTTAAAATTGACTGTGTGGGCTTGAAAGTGATTCGATTTGGCAAAATTATTTAAAGAAGCATTGACGGGGGCATTTTTTAACTGGCCGATCTTCATTCTGTTAAAAGCTTCAAAATCATTCACTGCAGATTCTCTATCTTCTACTGCCACACATAACAGGGAATAGCTTAAACCAACTTCATGGGCGGAAAAATCGTATTTTTCTCTTAAATTGGAATTTGCAGAGACAGGTGCAACCAGATCGATGCTGCCTTCTTCAAGCATCTGTAAGCTTTTTTCGTAAGTTAAGGGGATGAATTCATATTCCCAGCCGGTATAGTTGGAAATCTCCTGAAGATATTCGAAACCGTAGCCCGCACAAGGCCCGTCTTGATCATTATCATAGAAATTCGAAAGCTCGATTTGAGCAACGCGAATTTTATTAGACGATAACGGATCATAAGCCAACACTGCTTCGGTAAAGAAGAAAAAAGTACAGCAGACTAATACAATAATCAATATAGCAGAAGTGCTTCGGATTGTACTGCGTTTCATAAGATCCCCGTACTCCTTAAACGTTTTTACTCCTGATTATTATATACTATTAATGTACAGGATACAATCCAAAATACCACCAATTGCGACAAGATGTTAAGTTTTTCGACAATAGAAAAAGAGTACGGCCATGACCGCAAATCGCACAGATATTTGATAACTAGTCAAATTGTCTGGAAAAATTGATGAAAATTAAAAAAAGCCCGCCTCTTGGCGAGCTTTATATTAATGGATATGATATTTCAGAAATTACTCTTTTCCTACGATGACTTCGCTGTACTCGTTGATTCCGATCACTTTCTCTCCCATGTTTCTCATCGCTTGAATATATGCGATGGCATCGGCTTCGATGCGTTCTCCCGGGCAGATTAGGGGGATGCCGGGCGGGTATGGGATGATGGAACTGCCGCAGATCCTTCCCGCGCTTTCGGAGAGTTTTACCCTTGTTTTAACAGCAGGAATGTCGCACATGGCAGGCTGTTTTGGCGGAATCAAATCAGCAGTGTAGTGGTCTGTTTTTTTTATTTCTAAACCGGAGGTTTGCACTTTACGGCTGATATCTTCCAGCGCCTCGGCAAACCGGTCGTAGTCTCTTTTCGTATTGCCGATCCCAGTCAGTGCCATGATCCAATCCCCGGTGAAAAGTTCTATATAAATGTTATAGTCGTCAAGAAGAATTTTATCAAGCTGTGCTCCTGTAATTCCAATGTCGCCTAAGCTCAGATTAATTTTTGTCCAGTCAAGGCTGTTCATCCTTCCCATTGTCTTGAGTCCTGGAATCATAGAAATCCTGCCATAGAAGCGATTCAGATTCTGCACCCACTCGGACATTAATGTTTCTTTGTGAGCTTCAAGTATTTGGGCGTTGATATCCATCGACGTCATCAAAACGTAGGAGGGACTGGTGCTTTGGATGACTTGAAGCTTGTCCTCCAAAATATATGAATCAACCAGATCCGAATTAAAGTGAAGTGCTGCACTTTGGGTAAATGAAGCCAAGGTCTTATGCGTGCTGTTTATAACAAGGTCTGCTCCTGACTGAATCGCGGAAGGAGGCAGAGCATCTGAAAAATGCAAATGTGCACCGTGGGCCTCATCGACAATCAGAACCTTGCCGCTGCGGTGACAGGTATCTGCGATTGCGCGAATATCGCTGCAGATACCGTAGTAATTGGGGCTGGTTATAAAAACTGCTTCCGCATCCGGGTTTTCGGAAATCAGACGTTCGATCATAACGGGTGAAACTGCGCCGGAAATTCCATATTCTTCAATGATATCGGGATAAGCATAAACAGGCCTGATTCCCCCCAGTGACAGCGCGTTGAAAACGGACTTATGACAGTTTCTTGCCATGATAAGCTGTTTTCCCGTGCTAACGGAAGCGAGAATTGCTGCAATATTACCACCGCTGGAGCCGTTGATCAGAATATAGGATTTTTTGCAGTCATAGAGTCTTGCATAATGCGCCTGTACTCCTTTGATGATCCCCTCCGCTTGAAACAAATTGTCTGCTCCTGCGAGTTCCGTTATGTCAAAATCCGTAATTTGGTTAAGAAAGTCATGATAGCCGAATCTCTGATACAAATGGGAGCCTTTATGCCCCGGCATATGGAAGGATACAGTATCTTTCTTTAAGTAATCTTGGATAAAATGATAGATGGATGTGGTTGTTGTCATTCATGCTCCTCTCTAGTGGCTTTCACTGCAGCTGACACCGATCCGATTCAATAATAAGGGATATCAAGCTTGTTGTGAAAACTTTGCTTTTCATATTATGACTACCATCATACCACAAAACTTTATACTTACACATGGAAATTTTAACTTGTTTTTGTGCTTCTTTCCTTCCATTCTTCTCGCAGGATATAGAACACGCCAATAAGTAACGAAAGTATGCTTAAATACAACAATTCATTGCCAACAAAAGTTAATCCTCCTTCAAATATATTACGGTCCCAGCTCGGACCTCCTGCAATATATATAGCAGCTGCTATATATCTCATAGAAAATAAAAACGCAGCGATGCAGCAGAAAGTTACACCCATAGCTCTTCTATTCATAACGTATACATTCTCCTTTCTGATTTCTTCCTTTATCTGTTAGAATCGAAAATTTTCTCGTGTTTTTATTGCATAGAATCGTCTTTTCTATCCGGATTCAGTAAATACTCTTCAATTTTCTTTGGATCTTCAATACGATATCGCCTATGGTATAGCTTACCATTGATTTCAGCGAAACTTAGTTTAGGACGATCCTCCAAAATGTAAATGTGTATGGGTGAACTAGAACCAAGGCCCGGTCCATATAAAGAGATACAATTTGTTTTGTCGCCAAACATCATGTTCGCTTGACTGCCCCTGTAAAGTTTGACTGACTCAAGGAATGTGATTAAGTCATTTTCTTCTTCTTCGCTTAATAATATATATTTCTCGTGTAATTGGACCTTTGCGTTAACTTCATTAATACTGGTAATGTGTAAGTGAGTTGGAATGAAATACCAAAAAATCGAAATGGGAATACCTGCTGCTATCAAACATATACATACTGCCTTATAATTAATACTTTTTTTTAAAACAAAACCATAGAAAGCCAAAATGATAAGAGAAGAAATCAATATCCAAATGAACAACATAATAGCCTTAACCACACTTTCTTATTGGAGCTTTAGAAAATTCTAAAGCTCCAATATTAATTATTTTAAAAATACACTGGATGGTTGTTTATTTTATAATAAACGTCCTCTACCCAAGGATTATTAACACTGAGGCATGCTATTTTAGCAGGACTTTTGTAATTTGGGGAGCTGAAAGTTTTGTTGACTTTTGTAGTAGTTTCAACTGTCTTGCCACCATAGTATCCAGAATAGTACTGCTCGGACCAAAAGGTTTGAACCTTAACTTGTTGAGTGCGGGATCCCAAACGATAACCATCCCCATAGCCTAAATCAGCATATGTCCATTTTGTATAGACATCGTATTCTAGATTCCCTTGCCAATAATCATCAGAGGCACCTTTTATGGGCCGAGTTCCGGTTATATCATAATACATGTCAAGAGCTGTTTTCGCGTTGCTAAATAAATTAAACTTATCGAATGCACCAGCGGCATTATCACACACGATTCCGGTAGAATATTCTTTTGCCACTTTCCATGCGCCTTTTCCTTCCGCAATGTCTTGCCAACCGGTCCTCTTATTATAAAAATATGCAACCTCATCATACATATTATACGACTTATACGTATAATATGTTTTATAACCAGCTCGGTTGATTCCTTTTGGAACAAATATTACAGCCGTTGCAGCCTTGTTATCATTGAGAATTGCCTTTTCTGAGCCTGAAGATATTACCCCTTTAATGTTATCACTTATGGTCGGATTTGATAACAATTTTTCTACAGAGTTTCTATCGGAAAGGCTGATCTCTATTCGTTCAACGGGTAAGTAACTGCCAAGCCCCGTCTTAGATAATAAAGTTCCGTCTTCTAAGGAATATATATCCTGATCTGTTGTCGGTTTGGCCACATACTGTTCCGACAGGTTGTCTTTTACAGAATGACAGTCAATATATTGTCCGTTATTATCTAATTCTACGGTAACACTATTATGAGAAGATTCACTTTCCGAATTTGCATATACCCCACCTAATGAAGCCAAACATAAAACCATTGCTAGAACTAAACAAATTGATTTTCGAATTTTTTCTCCTTTCAATGACTTAATATTTTATGTAACAAAATGATATAACTCTTTCTTTTTGTTAAATTTGTGCCATGCTGATAGTGTCAATTTACTGGAACTTTATGATTTCTTCCTTCACTTGCCGAAATCGAAGATTTCAAAAAGTTCCTTGTCAATTAGCCCATTGGAATCACCCCCCCTCAGATTCCATTGCTTTTGCGTCAGTAAGTTTCTTTTGTACTGGTAATTGCACAAGTATCGAGCAATTTACCGTTTTTATAGGTCTTTATTGTTCCTGTAAAGCGATATGTAAACCCTTTTGAAATTGTAGCTGACTCCTTAAATTTTGCATTCCCGTTTTTCAACGAAACTTTTTGGCTCCAGGATTCGATTGTTTTCCAACTTCCATTTTGATACTGCTGCAGCTTTACGCTGAAGCTGACCTTATCCACTTTAGACGAAGCTGCTTCTGTAAGAATATAGCATACGGCCTTCCCTGAACGTATTGTCAGATCAAACTCATAATTATTCATACCTGTCCACCGAGGAGCAATCTTGTCAGCTGCCTGTTCCCATACTGCATTTGTTGCTGCATAAGAAGTGCACGGTATGAACGTCACGGTGATCATCAAAATCACCATAATAAAACCTCCTTCTACTTGTAGAACAAAAAAAGGAGGCTAAATATTACGGAAAACAAACATGTTTCTTATTTTAATTTCAAATATTGTATACTTTCGGCTGTCTTCAACATTTCATCCAGTGGCAGAGACTCACTGTAGAGACTGAATTGTTGTTCATAATTGATCCCTATTATCAGGCGGGTGTCATCTTTTTCCCAGGAATACCCCTGCACACCGTTGATATCGACTTCACTGCTTTTGACATTTTCATTGTCAACGCCTGTCTTTGTCTCACCGACCGGAGAGATCGTCAGGTTTATAAACTCATCGTCACCATTGGCAAAGGTAAGATACTCCATTGATCCTCCCTCGAAGGTTTCAAGCAGCCTATACCCTTCGGGGAGAATCGTCGGATAAAAAGATCCCTTACAGTTGTCTGGAAAGAGTTCTTGGTCCTCCTCACTGATAGATTCGGATTCCACCGGTACAAGCTCCAGATATTCCACATGATCGATTTTGAGGAAATCGAAAAATCTGAATCGGAAGGCGTCTACGGTAACGGTTAAGACCGTACAGACCGTGATCAGACATAGAAGAAGCAATCTGGCATATCAGCTATAACTGTGGCTACAGAATGGGAGGAATGAACCCATATTTTAGAATTCAAAATACATTGTTAGAACGCTTGCTATATCAAGAATATAGATGTATATATTGCCATAACGAAAAAAAGGATAGTTAAAATAAGCTGTCTCTTTACTCTGCTTATATAGAACAACCAACCACTAATAACAGCTAGTACAAAACTCAACACCAATAATATTGTTGATAAAATACTAGCGAAATCTTCTAATACGGGAAGTTTTGAATGTAGTAATATTAAAGAAACGAACATGATAGCAAAAAATATATCATACAAATATGTTAAAACTTTTTCATTTTTTTTATTTTGCATGAAACTCTCCTATTAATAAATTATTAGTGCTAAATGGCTTAGCATTTAGCACTAATTTTATATTATTCAGCAACTTTAGAACCAGTTACCCATGCAGTAATATCTTCCTTTCTTACCAGAAAGGTATTTTCCTCCATACAAACTGTACCTGTACTTGTACATAAGCATCTTCCTTTATCTTTTTTAATTAAAGATTTCGGGGAGTTGCTTTTTGTCTAGCCCATTGGAATCACCCCCCTCGGATTCCGCTGTTTTTGCGTCAATAAGTTTCTTTTGTACTGGTAATTGCACAAGTATCGAGCAATTTACCGTTTTTATAGGTCTTTATTGTTCCTGTAAAGCGATATGTAAACCCTTTTGAAATTGTAGCTGACTCCTTAAATTTTGCATTCCCGTTTTTCAACGAAACTTTTTTGCTCCAGGATTCGATTGTTTTCCAACTTCCATTTTGATACTGTTGCAGCTTTACACTGAAGCCGACCTTATCCACGTTAGACGAAGCTGCTTCTGTAAGAATATAGCATACGGCCTTCCCTGAACGTATTGTCAGATCAAACTCATAATTATTCATACCTGTCCACCGAGGAGCAATCTTGTCAGCTGCCTGTCCCCATACTGCATTTGTTGCTGCATAAGAAGTACACGGTATGAACGTAGCGGTGATCATCAAAATCACCATAATAATTATTTTTTTATTCATAATAAAACCTCCTTCTACTTGTAGAACAAAAAAAGGAGGCCAAATATTACAGGAAAACAAAAAAATTTCATTTTATTTTCAAATATTTTACACTTTCAGCCATTTCCAACATTTCTGTAAAGGACAGAGTTTCGCTGAAAAGCTTAAACTGATGCTCATAACTAATCCAGATCATCAGACAGGTGCCATCTTTCTCCCAAGTATATCCCATGATACCGTTGATATCGACTTCACTGACTGTGACATTTTCATTGTCAATTCCGGTTTTTGTTTCTCCTGCCGGAGAGATGGACAGGTTTACGAACTCATCATCCTCATTCACAAAGGTAAGATATTTGGCTGATCCCCCTTCAAATACCTCGGAAAGCTCAAATCCCTCCGGAAGACTGGTTGGATAGAACGAGCCTTCACAGTCGTCAGGAAAGAGTTCCTGATCCTCCTCGTTGATATATTCGGATTCTATCGATTCTACTGGGACCAGCTCCAGGTATTCTCCATGGTTTAGCATGAGGAAGTCAAATACCTTGAATCGAAAGGCGTCTACGGTGGCGGTCAGAACGGTGCAGACTGTAACTAAGCATAGAAGGATTACCGCCGCGACTTTTCCGAACTTTTTCATCCGCATCTGCCAGGTTCTTTTATTCTCTGCTTTTTCCAGTCTTGCGATAAGGCTCCATTTCTTTTCCTGATAGGAATCGGATGCACGAAACTTTTCTGTTTCTTTTTCGAGCGCTTCGTATTCATCCGCATTTTCCTTGATGATTGCGATGGTTACTGCTTTCATAAAAGCGTCTGCTCTTTCTCTGATCGCATCGTCATATTGTTCCTTTAAGCTATCCACGTCCGGTGACCTCCTTCCCGCTCTTTCTTTTTTGAACTTCCCCCGTCTCTTGATTTTTCCTTTTCTCGATTTCCATCGCCAGTTTCTTTTTTGCCCTGTAAAGTCTTACACCTACGAGATTGCTGTCTATGCCTAAGATTTCTGCGATTTCTGTATTTTGAAACCCCTTGTAGTATTTTAAAGTCATGATGTTGATATCCTGAGGATCAAGAATACTCAAATATTCCTTGGCATCTGTCAGTAATTCCGCATTTGCAAGGATGGTTTCAACATCGGAACTTTTATCTTCTACTGTATATAACAAATCATCATCGTTAATTATTACAGCCATCTGCCGTTTAATTTTTCGATATAAGTTGATCGCTTTACTTTTGACCATCATCATTAAATAACTTTTTGTTGCCGGTGAGTCTGGCTCTCCGAGTTTTTGCATAAGATTTTCATTTTCCAGCATAGCGAGAAAGCATTCCTGCACAACATCTTCCGAATATTTTTGATCTTTTAGAATATTCATGGCTAACCTAATCATGACGTTTTCATGCAGAACGTACATCTTGCAGTACTTTGACTTGGATTTTTCGTCGGACAAAATTAATAAAAACATAAAAGCCTCTTCTACAATAAATATAACCAAGCGAAGATTGCGAATCGTTAAATGCAACATTTCACCGGTGATTACAAAATGACAAGACAATACTATCATAATAATGTAAAATTTACCATGTGTGATCACAATTTATATCCAATGAAACCTTGTATGTTTGTTGGAAAATGAAAAACAATATCAGTTGTTGTCAAGAAAGGAAATCCAAAAAAACTTGACACTAACACAATAAAAAATTATAATACAATCAAATAGTTTGACAATCAAAATAATTTTATTAGATAGGACAGCGGTGGCATGAATATGTGAACAGCATCATTAGCATGCCATGAATTTTTATGATAAAAGGAGGTTGACATTGGGAGTCACGATAATAGGAACCGGCAAGGCATTGCCGAAATTAAAAGTAGAAAATCAAAAGCTTACTGAGCTAGTCGAGACAGAGAATCAATGGATTATAGATAGAACGGGAATTGAAGCAAGACATGTAGCAACAGATGAAGCGGCATTGGATCTTGCGGTGGCAGCAGCGAGAGAGGCGATGGGAGAGATTGATAAAGGCTCTATTGGTTTATTGTTGGTGGCCACTGTAACGCCTGATATGCTGGTTCCTTCCATGGGAGCGCTGGTTAAAAAGACTTTGGGTCTGGATAATGCAATTGCATATGACATCAATGCCGCTTGCAGCGGATTTATTTATGGCCTTTGGAATGCGGAAGCGCTGATGAAAACCCATGGCATTAAAAGGGCGTTGATTGTCGGAGTGGAACGCCTCAGCCGAATCACAAACTGGGAGGACAGAGGAACCTGCATTTTATTTGGCGACGGAGCTGGATGCGCGGTTCTTGAGCTGTCTGACAGCAGGGTCGGTATTATCAGCAGCTATATTAAAAATTATGATGACATTACAAATTGTCTTACCTGTGATATGGATTATATCAAAACCCCCTTTGCTGACGATGGAGAAAAGGATATGTTTCTTCGTATGAATGGAACGCAGGTTTACCGGTTTGCGGTAGGTGCAATCGGAGAAGTGATGGATGTTGTTCTTCAAAAAGCAGGGATCACTGCGGATGATGTAAAATTTTATGTTCCCCATCAGGCGAATAAGAGAATCATCCTTGCAGCAGCACAGAAGTTTAATCAGCCTCTTGAAAAATTTCAGATGAACATACAAAATACAGGAAACGTATCGGCTGCTAGTATTCCAATGGCATTGGCTGACCTGATGGAAAGCGGAAAGGTGCAATCGGGAGATAAGGTTATGCTGGTGGGTTTCGGAGGAGGATTAAGTGCAGGAGCTGTGCTCTTTGAGGCGGTTTAGCTGCAGCGATTATTTTAATAAAGAATCAGGCAATAAATAAAGGAGAGAATACGAAATGGAAAACATATGCGAACTGCTTGAAATTGAATACCCTATTCTTCAAGGAGCAATGGCATGGATTGCAGACGCTCCTCTTGCATCAGCGGTAAGCAACGCAGGAGGCTTGGGAATTGTGGCCTGCGGCAATGCGGATGCAAACTGGGTGCGCAGTGAGATTCGCAGGACGAAAGAATTAACAGAGAAACCCTTTGGTGTAAACGTTATGTTGTTGAACCCTTATGCAGATGAAATCATGGATGTCATTTGTGAGGAGGGAGTCGCGGTAGTGACGACCGGAGCGGGAAATCCAGGGAAATATATTCCAAAACTAAAGGATCATGGTATCAAGGTAATCCCGGTGGTCGCATCGGTTGCACTGGCTATCCGCGTGGAGCGGGTTGGCGCAGATGCTGTTATTGCAGAAGGTCTGGAAAGCGGAGGTCATATCGGTGAAGCAACAACCATGGCCCTTGTTCCGCAGGTTGTGGACGCGGTAAAGATTCCTGTGATTGCGGCAGGGGGCATCGCTGATGGGCGCGGTATTGCCGCGGCCTTTATGCTGGGAGCAAAAGGTGTTCAGCTTGGAACAAGATTTTTGGTCGCGGAGGAATGTACCGTTTCTCGTAACTATAAAGGTATGATATTGAAAGCGAAGGACTCGGATACGGTGGCGACTGGAAAAAGTACGGGTCATCCTGTTCGTGTTCTGAAAAATAAATTGGCCAGAGACATCCTGTCACTTGAAAAAAAATGTGCTGACCCGTCCGAGATTGAAAAGCTTGGTACGGGAGCACTAAGGGCTGCTGTGAAAGACGGCGATATGGTCAACGGTTCCGTTATGTCGGGGCAGATTGCCGGCCTTGTGAAAAAGGAACAGACGGCAAGAGAAATGATAGAAGAAATGTTTGAGGAGGCTGCGGCGGTATATGAAAATAGGGTTGCTATTTGCGGGTCAAGGGGCACAATACTCAGGAATGGGTAAAGACCTCTATGAGAATTCAAAGGAAGCGAAAAAAATTTTTGAACTAGCCGGAATAGAGATCAGCGGCTGGTGCTTTGAAGGTACGAAAGAAGTCTTGAGGCAGACCAACGTAACTCAGCCCTGCGTCTATACCGTTTCCATAGCGGCTTACGAAGCATTCCTGGAAGCGTTATCGGAGCTGGATGACGAAATCATCAACAGACTGGAGATGCGGGGAATGGCAGGATTTAGCCTTGGGGAATATGCGGCGCTCGCAGCCAGTGGGGCGATTCCAAACTTTGAAGTTGGATTGGACATCGTCAAGAACAGAGGCGAGTGGATGAACGAAGCGGGAAAAAATGCAGATGGTGATAACATAGGCGGAATGATTGCAGCTTTCGGAGACAGAGAACATATTTTGGACTGCGTGGAAGTTTCAAGGGAAAACGGGATCTTGGAAGGAGTGAACTTCAATTCTCCGATACAGACCGTTGTGGCAGGTGATAAGGAATCACTGGATCGTTTTAAAGTGAAGTGTAAGGAATTTGGACATATCAAGGCTGTTCCCCTGAGCGTAGGCTCCGCTTTTCACAGCCCGATTATGGAGCCAGCTGTACCGAATCTCCGGCAGCTGCTAGAAAAGTCGAACTTGCAAAAACCCGTGGTAAAAATCTATTCCAATATTACAGGGAGAGATATCATGGAGGGACAGGAAGGAGAAGCCGGGCAGTGGCTTGCCGAAATGATGGCCAAACAGGCGATCAGTCCGGTTTATTGGCAGGAGACTATTGAAAACATGTATGCCGACGGTATAAAAGTTTTCATTGAAATCGGTCCGGGAACCACCCTTTCTGGACTGGCAAAAAAAATAAATCCGGAATTAACTACGATGCATATAGATGATTGCAACACCTTAGCTGAGACGGTCAGCACATTAAAAGAGCTGATTTCTCAGGAGGAAAGTGAGGATGCAACGGAATTAAAGGCAACGGTATAGAAAGAGGTGGAAAAATGCTGAACGGAAAAAGCGCGGTAATCACAGGCGGAGTAAGAGGAATTGGAAAGGCTGTGGCGGAAGAATTCTGCAGACAGGGTGCAAATGTTCTGCTTTGCTATCGAAGCAATGAGGATGCGGCAAGGCAAACCGCTGAAGAACTAAAACAGTATGGAACAAAGGTGGAGCTGATCAAAGGCGACGTTTCGGACCCCGCGCATGCTGATACAGCTGCGAAGTTTGCGATTAACGCATTCGGAAAAATTGATATTCTTGTAAATAACGCAGGAATTACAAAGGATAAGCTGATGATGAGAATGACGCCCTCCGATTTTGACGAGGTAATTCAAGCCAACCTGAACGGCAGCTTTTATTTCATGAAAGCAATCGCAGCCTATATGATAAAGCAGAGGGGAGGAAGAATTGTCAACCTGGCCTCCATCGTAGGAATCCGCGGTAATGCGGGTCAGATAAACTACAGCGCATCAAAAGCCGGCATTATCGGAATGACCCTTTCTGCAGCGAAGGAACTGGGACGGAGAGGAATCACGGTAAATGCGGTAGCGCCCGGGTTTATTGAGACCGATATGACCGGAGTATTGACGGAAGATCAGAAAAAAGGTATGTCTGACACAATCAGCTTGGGCCGCATGGGTAAAGCTTCCGAAGTCGCAAATGCAGTTGCCTTTCTCGCTTCTGATCAAGCGGCTTATATCACCGGTCAGGTGATCGGAGTAGACGGAGGCATGTCAATTTAGCCGATAGAACAAAAAAGTTTCTGACAACAGCAGGCGCGGAAAATACGCCTGACGTAATATTAATAATCAAAGAGGAAAGATATGGATAGAAGAGTAGTAATAACAGGGATGGGAGCCGTTACCCCCCTCGGCAACAATGTAAAGGATTTCTGGGAAGGAATTAAAGCAGGTAAGTGCGGTATTGGGAGAATCACTCATTTTGATCCTGATGTACAAAAGGCAAAAAATGGTGGAGAAGTAAAGGATTTTGTATTTCATGATAAAAAAGAGGCGAGAAGAAGCGATTTGTATTCTCAGTATGGAGTTACAGCTGCAATAGAAGCAATGGAGGATAGTGGGCTTGTCAGCGGTGAGAATATCGACTCTGATCGTCTGAGCGTACTGGTAGGCTCAGGAATCGGCGGTATTATGACCCTGGAAAACGAGGTTCAAAAATCTGCTGAAAAGGGTACCGTATCGAGAGTATCTCCTTTTTTAGTGACATCTGTAATTGGAAATATTTTAGCGGGAAACATCGCAATTACCTGCAAGGCCACAGGTAGCTGTCTTGGCCTTGTTACCGCATGTGCAACGGGCACACAGGCGATTGGTGAGGCGTACCGCTCTATAAAACACGGCTATACAGACGCTGTGGTCGCGGGTGCGTCAGAAGCGCCTTTTGCGCCGGTCTGTTTCTCAGGATTTGCCAATATGACGGCATTGTCGACAAAAGAGGATCCATCACGCTGTTCCATTCCTTTTGATAAGGAAAGAGACGGCTTTGTCATGGGCGAAGGAGCAGGGATTGTTATCCTCGAAGAGCTTGAAAGAGCAGTGGCGAGAGGAGCTAAAATCTACGCCGAAGTTGTAGGTTATGGCAGTACATGTGATGCACATCATATCACAATGCCGTCGCCAGAAGGAACAGGAGCAGCAAAAGCGATGAGTCAGGCTATTGCCGAAGCGGGAATTAAGCCGGAAGAGGTCAGCTATATCAACGCCCATGGAACCAGCACACCATATAATGATTTGTTTGAAACCAGAGCAATTAAAAAGGTATTTGGAGAATCTGCATATAAAGTTCCGGTGAGCTCCACAAAGAGTATGATCGGACACCTTCTCGGAGCTGCAGGCGTGGTAGAAGCTATCATTTGCGCCAATGCGATTCAGGAGAGCATTATTCCGCCGACCATCAATCTAAAGGTTCCGGATGAGGAACTTGATTTAGATTATGTACCCGGTACGGCAAGGAATCAGGAGCTGACCTACACCATGTCCAATTCCTTTGGATTCGGCGGCCATAACGGTGTTCTGATGATTAAGAGGTATGAAAAGTGAGATTGGATAAAGAGCAAATAAAAGAAATTATTCCTCATAGAGATCCTTTTCTATTGATCGATGAAGTCGTTGAAATGGAAGAGGGTAAACGTGTTGTTGCGATGAAGTACGTCAACGCCGACGAATACTATTTTCAAGGTCATTTTCCTCAGGAAAAAGTAATGCCCGGCGTTCTGATCGTCGAGGCGCTTGCCCAGGCAGGCGCGGTAGCGATCCTTTCTATGGCGGAACACCGCGGCAAGATCGCATACTTTGGAGGTATCAAGGGAGCAAAATTCCGCCAGAAGGTATTCCCAGGAGATACTTTGCGTCTAGAAATCGTGATGGAACGGCTTAGAAGCAAGGCGGGATACGGAAAGGCCACGGCTTATTCGGGAGATAAAGTCGCTTGTCAGTGCGAGATAATGTTTGCCATCGGATCATAGGAGAAGGCGCATGGATATCACGAAAAAATTAAACAATATACTAGTGAATTTGTTTAACAGCGTACTGAAAATGGAGGAGGACGCTATTCGGAATTCCTCTAAACATAACCTTTCCATCACGGAAGTTCATACCCTTGCGGCGATTGGTGCAGGAAAAGCAAAAACGATGACTCAGGTAGCGGCAAGCCTGAAAATCAGTGTCAGCACCTTAACTACCGCTATTAACAAGCTTGTTGATAAAAAATATGTTAGCCGCTTCCGCGTGCCTGAAGATCGGAGGATTGTGAAGATCGAGCTTACCGGGGACGGTGTCGAATCCGTTGAGGAGCATGAAGAGTTTCACAGAAAGATGATCAGCGAGGTCATTGCGGAGTTGAATGAGGAGGAACAAAAAATATTGATACAATCTCTGGATAATATTCACGACTTTTTCAAGAGGCAACGATTGAAGTCGGTGAAAGGCGACATCCCGCTGGAGCTGCAGCCCATGACCCTCGGAGACGTTACGATACCGGTTCCTATATTTCAAGGCGGTATGGGTATTGGAGTGTCTCTGTCGAGGCTTGCGGCGGCAGTTGCGAAGTGTGGAGGAGTCGGTGTAATATCAGCAGCACAGATCGGATTCAATGAGCCGGATTTTTACAGCAATCCCAAGGAAGCAAATATACGGGCATTGAAAAGAAATATTAAAGAGGCAAAGGACGCCGTCAAAGATGTTGTCGGCAGAGGGCTAATCGCGGTAAATATCATGTGCGCCAGCAGAAATTATGAGGAATTTGTGCAGGCTGCCGTTGATGCGGGAGTCGATATGATCATCTCCGGTGCGGGACTGCCCACGTCCCTTCCCGGGATTGTAAAAAACAGCAAGGTTAAGATCGTTCCTATCGTATCATCGGCAAGAGCAACTGCGTTGATCATTAAAAGCTGGGCGAAAAAGTTTAACCGTGTTCCGGATGCAATCCTGTTTGAAGGGCCGCAAGCCGGAGGGCATCTCGGCTTCAAGGAAGAGCAGCTGGAGGAAGCCCAGGAGCACTTCTACGAAACGATTCTGGAAATTAAGGAAGAAATCGAGGACCTTCAGGATTGTCCGCTGATCGTTGCGGGTGGTATCTATACCAAGGAAGATATTCATAGAGTTCTGGTTTACGGAGCTGACGGAGTGCAGCTTGGCACCCGCTTTGTAACCACGGAGGAATGTGACGTTCATCCGAACTTTAAGCAGGCATATTTGGATGCTAAGGAAGAAGACATGGTGGTGATCAAAAGTCCGGTAGGAATGCCGGGACGTGCCATCAGGACACCCTTTATTGACCGGGTAGAAGACGGAAGAATCCCTCCTGAAAAATGCAATCGCTGCCTGATCCCCTGCAAAGCGGAAGAAGCTCCGTACTGCATTACACAGGCCCTGATTAACGCAGCAAAGGGAGATGTTGAAAACGGTCTGGTGTTTTCCGGAAGCAATGCATACCGCGCGGAAAAAATCGAAACGGTTGAAGAGATTTTTAAAGAATTGACTGGGAAAAAGTAGCCCCAAAATTAAAGAGACGCAAAACGCCGGAAATCAGCCTTATAGCTGATCCGGCGTTTTTGACAGGTAGCCTATGTATGATAAAATGGACGAACGCACATGCTTTTCGGAGATAAATAATCCAGCAATCCGTAGGCCATATAATCTCCGATTGTCTGTGTTTGTTTCATGGTATTGTCCATAAGCTGTAAATCGAGATCATAATCACCGTTGACAATGGCGGTGAGTTCATTCATGCCCATTTCCTGAAGCTGAGAAAGAAGTGCCATCCATTCTTCTTTGTTCCAATAGGGATTGATGTCCGCAAGGAATTCAGATAGCTCATTTATTTTCGCGTAGGAATTAACCGTAATATTGTTCACTAGAGTCTCGTCTTTGTCAATATACGCTTTGATAAGAAGTTGAGAGCTTAGCAACAAATCTGATAGAAACGATTGAAACTTAATTGCTATGTCTGATCCGAAAAAGGGTTCCAACTTTGATTTGAATTGCTCCGGAATTAAATAAATACGCCTGCTGTATGCGTCGGCCAACTGCTGATTGCCTAAGGCATAACTGAGCATATAGCCTCTCGTATAGCCGGTGATATCCGTCCATAATGACCTGAAATCATTGATCAGGTTCATCTGTCCATTAGTAAGATATGAGCGCTGGCAGTATCTAATTGGTTTCATCCTTTCTAACCTCGCTATTTTTTATGTTTTTATAGAAATCCTCGAACCTCAGCTGCCGGTCCTGTTGGCAGTTCTTGTGGGATTTCAAGAGGCGGGTATTCAAGGGGCAGATTCTCAGGCAGGTCCTCTGGCAGGTCCTCAGGGACTAAATAGTTTATCACTCCCTCCGCAGTATAATCTCCGAGTTGCAGGGCGTGCCTTAGGATGTTGTCTCGGATGTCGATCTCTTTTTCGTATTCTCCCCCGATCAATGCGATTGTCTGAGCAATCAGCCTCTCATTCATTTTATATAAGAAGCTTTGCCACTTACTGTGTTCCCAATATGGATTAATGCTTGCCATATAATCAGCAATTTCATCAGAAATTCGATATAAAGAGGTGACTGCGGTATCTACGGTCAGAGGATCTTTGTTGTATAAGGCAGTAACCATGGTCTGGATATTAATTATGTATGCTAAAAAAAGCTGATGGATTTCTTCTGCTACTTTCACGCCGAAAAAAGGCTGTAGCTTATCCTTGAAACTTTCAGTAATTTTATACAGCCGATTGTTGACAGCCTTGATATCGCTGGAGTTGGATATGGTACTAGCCATGAAAGATCGAGACCAGACTGCAATTTCTGCCCATAAAGATCTGAAATCATTGATCAGATTCATTTGACCGTAAGTAATACAACCGCTCGGACACTGAGTGATAGTAGTCAATTTGTTTGCTCCTTATTAAAAAGAATAGGGTTAGGTAGTTCTTATATAGTATGATGGCTTAAAAGCGAACGTTCCTTAATAACGTAACGGATAATGTATCTTTGGCAAGGAATGCTCTTCTTTGGAATAAAAATACAGCCGGAAGCGCTGCTTCCGGCATTTATGATAACGGTCTTATTAAAAAAGTTTAGTTTAAACATACAGGCCGTTCTTTTCAAGCGTGTTGTATGGCGGGTACATTTGTTACGATCGTGAGGATTTTGTCCATTCTGATGTCTGTGACATTTGCAGGTATGCATTGAAGTACTTGAAAATCATATGCCAAAGCCAATTTAAAAGTATGGTCGGGTAGTTCGGCAAGGTAGCGGTCATAAGAGCCTTTTCCGCAGCCGATACGGTTTTCGTACTGGTCAAATACGATACCAGGCAGAACGATAAGGTCTATCGTTTCCTGGTCGGCTTTTTTACAAAGCGCTGGATCGGGTTCTTTAATACCCAATTTGGAAGTTAACAGATAATCGTCCGGATTTCCCTCTTTAGGGATCTCATATGCGATCATGCGAAAATCATTGCATGTTAACGGAAGTAGAAGCTTCTTTCCTGCGGAGCGGACTCGATTAATAATTTCACCGGTAGGTATTTCGTTGCGAAAATCCATGTAAAGCATTACGGTATTGGCTTTATTATATTCTTCCATCATCATCAGCTTATCCGCAGCTGTTTTCCCGGCTTTCTCCAGTGCTTCCGGACTAAGAGAAGCTCTTTTTTCTAGAATTTGTTTACGTATGGTATTTTTATCCGGCATTCCTCATATCACTTCCTTTACGATATTTTTCTAGCATATATTAGCACATTTTCATCAGGCAAGCTATTAAAAATCAAGATTTTTTTTCCCTATTTGAAAGAAATATTTGCGTTGTGTCAAATTCATTGAAAAAAACGTTGTTTAGGATGAATTTGATCGATTAAATATTTTGTTAATAAACGAAAAAACGAAAACTTAACACGGCTGGTTTGCTTCGGTTTTTCTAAATTATATTGCTAATTAAAAGAATAGCAGGATTGTACAGAAACAAAGCATATTGATGCGCTTTTCTGTATGCTTTTTAGTTGACAGCAGGCAAGGGCAATTGATAAACTACAATTGTACAAGCCTTCCGTAGCAGGAAAGGAGAAGGCGAAGAAATAGAGCGGAGTTTTGCCTATCCTTATGGTACGAGGATAGGCTTTTCATTATCACAACAGCTCAAGAACCCCATACCGTTATCTGTTTTTCACTGCGGCTGAAGCCGCGAAAAAGAGGCATTTTTTTAGGAGGTTTTTATGAAACAATTGAAAAAGATGACGTTGAACATCAACGGAGCAGACCGTATGTTCATCTGTGACCCTGAAAAGGATACCCTTGCCACTGTGATCCGGCGACTGGGACTCACCGGAACAAAAGTTGGCTGCGGCACAGGTGTATGCGGCGCTTGCTCGCTGATTCTGAACGGCAAAGTGATCAGATCCTGCACAAAAAAAATCAAAACCGTGGAGGAATACAGTACTGTTTTAACAATTGAAGGAATCGGAACACCGAATCATCTTCATCCCCTTCAGGTGGCATTCATGAATCACGGCGCAGTACAGTGCGGTTTCTGTTCTCCCGGATTCATCGTCTCCGCTTACGCCCTGCTTTTAGAAAATTCGGCTCCAACAAGGGAAGAGGTTCGAGACTGGTTCCAGAAGCACCGCAACATTTGTCGTTGTACCGGGTACAAGCAGATCGTGAATGCGGTTATGGCAGCTGCAAAGGTGATGCGTGGAGAGTGTGACATAGAAGACATCAAGGTGAAGCTGCCTGAGAACAAGGAGTACTACGGCCTTCCTCTGGTTCGACCTGCAGCTCTTGCGAAAGTTTGCGGCGTATGTGACTATGGAGATGATATTGAGCTGAAAATGCCGGAGAGTGTTCTCCATGTTGTCATGGTGCAGCCGAAGGTGGCGCATCATGCAAAAATCCTTAAAATCAACACCGAGGAAGCGGAAAAGATGCCCGGTGTATATAAAGTAATCACACATAAAGACGTCAAAGGCTCCAACCGATTGAACTTCTTCCAGTTTTCACCGAGATGTTTAGCAACAGAACAGACCCACATCCTTTTGGCGGAAGAGAAAATATTCAATTACGGGGATATCGTCGCACTCGTTGCGGCTGATACCAAGGAGCATGCAAGAGAAGCGGCAGCCAAGGTTACTGTTGACTTCGAACAACTCCCTGAATATCTCAACTATTTAGAATCAGCCATGCCGGATGCGATGCGGGTTCACGATGACCATCCCAACGTATGGGCTCAGCAGCCTACTATTAAAGGTGCGGGGCACGACACTCCAGAGCTGTTTGAAACAGCCCATAATGTAGTGGAAGGAAGATTCTATTCCTCAAGAGAGCCTCACATGCCGATTGAAGGCGATACGGTGCAGGCCTATTGGGGTGATGACGGGATGCTGACAGTTCACTGTAAAGCCATGTGCATCTACGCCAATATCGGAGATATTGCAGAGGCGACAGGACTCCCTGCCGAGAAAGTAAGAGTGGTTCAAAATCCCACAGGAGCAACCTTCGGATGGGGCACCGCAGGAGCTACATACTCCCTTGCAGCGATCGCCTGCATGGCCTGCGACGACATGCCAATCGCCTTTTCCATGACGTACGCTGAATTCATGGCATTTTCAGGAAAGAGAGCGCCATCTTTTACCAATGCGCGTCTTGCCTGTGGTGATGACGGAAAGATCGTAGCAGCTGAATGGGACTGCGGGCTGGATCACGGCGCATATAACGAACTGGGAGATGATCTTACATGGAGACCTGCAAGATTTATGTTCTTCCCCTATCATGTACCTAACGTTATGGGATTGACCAGAGTCGCTTGCACCAATCACGCATACGGCTGCGCATACAGAGGATACGGATCTCCGCAGGCATACACCGCATCAGAGGCACTGATGGATATGATGGCGGAAAAGATGGGAATTGATCCCTTTGAACTGAGATGGAAAAATATCGCAAGGCCCGGTGATTTGAACGTCAATAGCTTCCCCTTTGTAGATTATCCTATGGAAAAGATTATGGAAGCAATGAAGCCCGTTTATGATAAGGCTGTGGCAAGAGTCAAAGCAGAGAGTACGCCTGAGAAAAAAAGAGGCGTGGGAATTGCCTGGGGAGGTTACAACGTAACAGAAGGCACAGCTGACCAGTGTACAGTAGCCATTGAACTGAGAGCAGACGGCAAGTTTGTAAAATATGATACCTGGCAGGACCAGGGACAGGGCGGCGACGTGGGCTCTCTCCAGTGCACGTTAGAAGCGTTGAAGCCGTTGGGCGTTGCTGTAGATGATATCGTTCTGATTCAGAATGACAGCAAATACTGTCCCGATTCCGGTTCTACCGCATCCTCCCGTCAGCATTACATGAATAGCAAGACTTCCAAGATGGCGGCGGATATGCTGATCAACGCCATGAAAAAATCGGACGGTACTTTCAGAACCTATGAAGAAATGACTGCGGAAGGAATTCCGACGAAATACGAAGCGCAGTATCTGAATCCAAGTGATCCTGATCTTTGTGATCTTGACCCAAACACTGGAGTGGGAAATCCAACACCGGATTTTACCTATGCGATGTTCCTTGCAGAAGTGGAAGTAGAAATGAAGACAGGCAAGACGACGGTGGTAAGCTATACGTGTGTTGACGACGTTGGCGTTATCGGAAATATCGATTCCGTGAACGGTCAGGCATACGGCGGACTTTCTCACTGCATTGGCTTTGCTCTTTCCGAAAATTATGACGATGTGAAAAAGCATAATAATCCGCTTGGAGCAGGCATACCGACGATCAAGGATATTCCGGATGACTTTAACCTGATTCACCTTGTGACGCCAAGGAAAAAGAATCCATTCGGCTCCTCGGGTGCATCGGAAGCATTCCAATCAGCAGGTCATATGGCGGTCATAAATGCAATCAACAACGCTTGCGGTGTGAGAATCTACGAGCTTCCTGCAACACCGGCTAAGGTGAAGGAAGGGATTGAGAAGCTGGCCAGGGGCGAAAAGATTGAGCCGCCAAAGAAATATTACCTGGGCTCTGATTTCTATGAGGAAATGGAATATATTAAGAACAATCCCGTTTAATGCCATATGGCATATTGCCCGAGTACTGGAGCAATATACCGAAAGATGATATAATTAAAAATATAAGTTAAAGCCGGTCTGCGATATGAATCGCAGACCGGCTTGTATCACTGGAAATACAAGTTGGTGAAGTATGGAACAGTACCTGAAAAATTTTAAAAACTGCCTGCAGAAAGAAATCCCTTATTGTGCTGCGGAATGTCCGTTTCATATCGACATTCATGATTTTATCGAGAAGATGAAAAGAGGCAGCTTTAAGGGAGCCTTTAAGACGTATCGGGCAGCAGTCGGCTTTCCTGTAATTGCCGCAAACCTCTGCCATGCTCCCTGCAAGGAGGTCTGTCCGAGAAAGGACTGGGATGCGTCGATTAAACTGAATCTGCTTGAGAAAGCTTGCGTTTCATTTACGAAAGACAGAAGCCCTGTTGATTACAATCTTCCCCAAAAGAAAAAGAAGGTGGCGGTGATCGGCGCCGGCGTCAGCGGGCTTGCCTGCGCGCTTCGACTCTGCATGAAAAAGTACGAAGTGGAAGTTTTTGAGGAAAAAGACCAGATCGGAGGCACTCTTTGGGATTTGATGGAGCCGGAGCTTTTCCTTGCTGATATTGAGGAGCAGTTTCTCTATGAAAATTATGTGCTTCATTTGAATACTCCTGTTCGCAGCATAGAAGATCTGGAGACGATGGGCTTTGATGCGGTATATGTTGCGACAGGAGAGAAAGGGGAGGGCTTTGGGCTTCTATCCATAACAGGGAATGAGGAGAATGATAATGCTGAAGTCCCTGCCGCAAAAACCGGTGATGCAGAAAACCGATACTGCGCTAGGTATGGAAGGGCGGGATGGTTCGCCGGAGGAGGGCTGATTGGAGAGAAAGCGGTTTATGCCCTGGCAGGTGGCCTCCATATGGGGACGGTGATCGATAATTTTCTTAAGACGGGAAACCTTCTTTATCCGGAGGACAAACGAAGTACCGCCATGTGTCTGGATCAGTCGAAACAAAAATATAAAGAACCGGTTCTTCCGAAAGATGGTAAAAGCTTCACAGAAGAAGAGGCGGTCCGGGAGGCGGAACGCTGCTTGGAGTGCCGTTGTGATTTTTGCCGGACATACTGTGATTTAACGGAGTTTTATAATAAATGGCCCCTTAGGATTCGTGATGAGATCATGGCTACAACCCTGCCCGGCTCCGCAGATATCAAAGCAACCCCTGCGAAACGGCTGTTAAGCACCTGCAACCAATGTGGACTTTGCAAAGAGACATGCCCGGAGGAAATCGATTTGGGAGGTCTGATTCTGGAGGGAAGAAAAAGCATGCACAGGCAGAAAAAGGCGCCTTGGGTGTTCCATGATTTCTGGCTGCGTGACATGGACTTTGCCGACAGTGAACTGGCTTCAGTTGCAAAACTCCCGCCGCAAGGTGATGCTGCAAAGTCCTCTTGTAGCTATGCCTTTTTCCCCGGATGCCAGTTGGGAGCAAGTGACTCCGGATTGGTTGAAAAGGCCTACTCTTATCTGTTGAAAAAGCAGCCGGATACCGGTTTGATGCTGCGATGCTGCGGCGCGCCGGCTGAATGGTCGGGTGACGAGGAAAAGCATAAAAATAAACTCGACGAAATACGATCTTTATGGTTGGAGCTTGGAAGCCCCAAGCTGATATTGGCTTGCCCAACCTGCTTGAAGAAGTTCAAGGCATACCTTAGTGAGATCCCTGTGATTTCTCTCTATGAAATCATGGCCGATTGGGGCATTGACGCCATGGGAGCCGGTTTCAGAGTATCGGATGCCGGAGCAGAGCGGAAGAATGGAAACTCTGAACGAGAGACAAGAAAGGAAACGGTATACTCCGTATTTGATGCCTGTGCCGCAAGGCACGAGGATGGAATGAAAGAATCTGTCAGAACGCTTGCGGCAGCGGCCGGATACTTCTTGCAAGCCCTACCGGAACAGGAGAGGAATTCACGCTGCTGCAGTTTTGGCGGGCAGCCGGGTATGGCAAATCCCGAGTATGCTGAATTTGTTGTGCAGAAGAGGATCTCCGAGAGCGAAACCCCGTATATCACTTATTGTATCAATTGCCGTGACGTATTCCTTGAAGCGGGTAAGGAATCAGTTCACATTCTCGATATAATTTTTGAAGACGGAAAAGCGTTACAAAAACTTGCAACGGTAAGTGAGCGTAGGGACAACAGGATCAAACTGAAAAAGGAGTTGCTTAGCAGATACTGGAGTGATGACATGGCGGAAGATATGCAGGACTCTGCTAGCAGGGTCTCTATCTCGGAGGAGCTGTCGCAAAAGTTGAGCCAAAAGCGGATTCTGGAAAAAGACATCATTTCGGTAGTGGAATTTTGTGAACGAACGGGCCGCAGGGTCTTTCATCCTGAGAAGGAAAGCTATAGCGGTTACCGGCAAATCGGATATGCGACATATTGGGTTGAATACAAAGTGATCGTGCTTGAAGGCAGCATGCAGAAAACCGAAAGAGGCGTGCGGCAGGATGAAGGCGGCATGCAAAAGTCCGAAAGCAACATGCAAAAGCCCGGAGCGGAATATGAGCTGGTCAATGCTTATGCTCATCGAGTGAAAATTGAGCTGGAAACGGTTTGGAACGGAAAGAAGACCGAGGCTGAGCAATGAGAAAAACCATGCGTTAGCCATTACTTTGACGGTTCATTTTAGTTGACAGGACAGGGTGTTTCCTGATAGACTACAATTAATTCTAGAGCAACTAAAATTGAATCTTCAATTCGGGCTGGAGTCTGAGCAGCTGCCGGTCTGAATGCATGGAGATGAACCTTTTGTTTTGAGCTAACGATTAAATTTAAAACAAAGAGGCAATATGCCACGGATGGCATTCCTAAACAAGTGGAAGCTTGTTTTGCTGTCCGTTTTTCCATTGCAGCAAAAGCTGCGAAAAAGAGGCGAGTTTTAGGAGGTTCTTATGAAACAACTGAAGAAGATGACCTTGCACATCAACGGTGCGGATCGTATGTTCATCTGTGATCCTGAAAAGGACACGTTGGCCAGCGTATTGCGCCGTCTGGGGCTGACAGGTACAAAAGTTGGATGTGGCACAGGAGTTTGTGGGGCTTGTTCTGTCATGCTCGACGGAAAGGTAATCCGCTCCTGTACGAAAAAAATCAAAACTGTCAAGGATTACAGTTCGGTGATTACCATCGAAGGAATTGGAAATGCGTTGAACCCCCATCCCCTTCAATATGCTATGGTTCATCTCGGAGCGGTACAATGCGGTTTTTGTTCCCCCGGTTTTATCGTTTCCGCTTACGGGTTATTACAGGAAAATTCAAAACCGACGAGGGAAGAAGTTCGTGACTGGTTCCAGCAGCACAGAAACGTCTGCCGATGTACAGGCTATAAACAGATCGTTGATGCTGTCATGGAAGCGGCAGCAATTATGCGCGGAGAAAAGACTTTGGCCGACATTACTTACGACTATAAAAAGGATGTGGGTAATTATTACGGCAAGCCCATCGTTCGTCCCAACGCCATGGCGAAAGCCTGCGGCGTATGTGACTATGGTGACGACATTGAACTGAAAATGCCGTCGGAAACCTTGCATGCCTCTCTGGTAATGCCAAGGGTTTCGAACCATGCAAAAATCTTGAATATTGACTACAGCGAAGCAGAAAAGATGCCCGGCGTAGTGAAAGTAATCACGGCGAAGGATGTAGACGGAGCGAATCATCTGATGATGTTCCAGTTTTCTCCGAGGACAACTGCGATGGAGCAGGTGCATAAGCTGCTGGCGGACGAAAAGATTGTCAATTGGGGAACGGTTGTAGCCATGGTAGTGGCGGACACCAAAGACCATGCTCGGGCAGCAGCAAACAAGGTCAAGGTTGAGATCGAGCAGCTGCCGGAATATATGAACTATCTTGATGCGGTTATGCCTGACGCCATGAGGATTCATTCAAGCATGGACAATACCTATACATGGCAGCCGGTGATGAAGGGTGATTCCGATAAGGTGCCTGAGATGATCGAAGATGCTCCTTATACGGTAGAAGGAAGCTTCTACTCTTCGAGAGAGCCTCATATGTCCATCGAAGGCGATACGGTTCAGGCTTACTATGATGAAGATGGATTGCTTACTGTTCAGTGTAAAGCAATGACGACCTATTTTGACAGAGACGATATTGCTCAGGCGGTAGGACTTCCTGTTGAACAGATTCGTGTCGTTGAAAATCCAACCGGAGGTTCTTTCGGATGGGCAATGAACGCTACCTCATATTCTCTCGCTGCGATTGCCTGCAAGGTGACGGGACAGCCGATTGCGCTTTCTATGGATTATTCCCAGTTCATGGCGCTTAGCGGCAAACGCTCCCCGGCCTACTTAAACGGACGTCTGGCGTGTGATAAGGACGGAAAAATCCTTGCCGGCGAATTTGACGCTGGTATGGATCACGGTTATGATCCGGCCCTCGGCGACGATAAGGTGATAAAAATCGCCAGATTTATGTTCTTCCCTTACAATGTACCAAACGTACTTGGTCTGGGGAGAGCTGCGGTAACCAATCATGCATTTGGTGTTCCTTACAGAGGATATGGTGCGCCACAGGCGTATACCTGCGGTGAGGCACTGATCGATATGATGGCCGAAGAAATTGGAATGGATGCCTTTGAATTCCGATATAAGAATATCGCAAGGACCGGCCAGACCAATATTAACAGCGTAGAATTCCTCCAGTATCCTATGGAGGAAATGATGGATAAATTGAAACCCCTATACGACAAGGCGGTTTCGGAAGCGAAGGCTGCCGACACTCCGCAGGTACGTCGAGGCGTTGGTCTTGCATGGGGCGGATATAATGTAGGCCTTGGCTCCGATGACTTTGCCATCGTGGCACTTGAGCTTACCAGTGAAGGCAAATTTATTAAATATGATACATGGCAGGATCAGGGGCAGGGTGGAGACCAAGGCTCTCTTGTATGTACCTTGGAAGCTCTGAAACCATATTTCCCGGACGTTACACCGGATGATATCAAATTGATTCAAGCCGACACAAAATATTGTCCGAATACCGGAGAATCCGCAGGTTCCAGATCCCACTTTGCGAACGGAAAAGCCAGCATACTGGCGGCGCAGAACCTTGCCAACGCCATGCGTAAGGAAGACGGCACTTACCGTACTTACGATGAGATGGTCAAGGAAGGCATTCCAACCAGGCATGAAGGAAACTGGGTGGCGGAGGCCGAATGGGATCACTTCAGACTGCTGGATCCAAACACCGGCGTAGGAAACCCGACCTATGCATATACCTATGCGCTATTCATGGCAGAGGTGGAAGTTGAGGCTGCGACGGGAAAAACCACCGTGATCGGAATGACCTGTGTTGACTGGGTTGGAAGAGTCGGAAATATTCAGGCTGTCAACGGTCAGGCATACGGCGGTATTTCTCATGCCATCGGATTTGCTCTGAAAGAGAATTATGAGGATGTCAAGAAGCACAACAACATCTATTCAGCTGGCGTTCCTTATATCAAGGATGTTCCTGATAAAATCGATGTGGTTCATATGGACGCCGTCGATGAAAGAGGACCCTTCGGTTCCTCCGGTGCTTCCGAAGCATTCCAGTCTTCGGATCATGTCGCGGTTATCAATGCCATCAACAACGCTTGCGGCGTAAGAATTTACGAGCTGCCTGCTTCGCCTGAGAAGGTTAAGGCCGGCCTTGATATCATTGCTGCCGGCGGAAAGGTAGAACCGCCTAAGAAATATTTCCTTGGATCTGATTTCTATGAGGAGTTGGAAAAGATCAAGGCGAATCCGGTTTAAAACAGAGGTTTTGTAACAAAATTACTGAATAAAAGATCAATCATCGACCACTATAGGCGCACTCCGGCACGGATCATTGCGTTTTCATCGGAAAGCGCAGGGGGAGGCTGCGCTTATAGTGGTTGTTTTATTCAGTGTTACAAGGTACTTAAATGTGATAGAATAAATGAAAAGGATGAGGCCGGAATAGGAGATTGATTGTGGAGAAATATTATAAACAATATGATCGATGCCGTCAGAATGAAAAGCCGTTCTGCACCAATGCATGTCCTTTTCACATGGACATGCTGGATTTTCAATCAAAGATTATAAAGAATAATTATAATGCTGCATATAAAACACTGCGTAACGCAGTCGGATTTCCTGATATCGTCGCCGCTTTATGCGCTGAATACTGTGCATCGGCGTGCCCGAGAAAGGATCTGGATGAGTCTGTACGGATCAATCTATTGGAAAAGACATGCGTGGCAAAAGCAACAAAAAAAGATCCGACGGACTATAATGTTCCGATCAAAAACAGAAAAATCGCCATTATCGGAGCAGGAATCAGCGGTTTGGCCTGTGCACTGCGCCTTACTCAGAAGAAATACGATGTGACTATATACGAAAAAAGCGGCAGATGGGGCGGCGTACTGTGGGATTTATTGCCCTCGGAACTGTTTCTTGAGGATATCCGCAGGCAACTGCAATTTGAGACCTACGATCTGCAATACAATACGGAAATAAAAGAGATAGAAGCAATAAAGGACCAGGGTTTTGAAGCCGTTTATGCAGCTACCGGAAAGGGTGGGAATGACTTTGGCGTCATGAATCAGGAGCAAGGCCACTGTTTTATAAAAGACGATATGGCAGTTTTCGCTGGTGGAGGCCTGACAGGGAAGGAGCCTGTAAGAGCGCTGGCTGACGGTTTGGATATGGCCTGGTCCATCGAAGTTTTCCTGAAAACGGGCAGGCTGGAATATCCAAAAGAAGCCGAAAACTGCAGAGCAGTAGCCGATCAGGATCGGTTGATAAGGTCAGAAGCGGTTATTCCAACGGATGGAGGAATTTACACCGATAGCGAAGCAGCTGCTGAAGCAGGCAGATGCATACGCTGTCAATGTAATGCCTGCATGAAATATTGCGATGTATGCGATTATCATAATAAATGGCCGATGCGTATACGGGATGATATCATGGGCACCGTTGCATTTTCCACTTCGGAATCCATGCTGAAGAAAACACCGGCAAAACGCATGATGAATACCTGTACCCAATGCGGCCTCTGCGATGAAGTCTGCCCTGAAGGGATCGAAATCGGAGGAATGCTTCTGGAAGCACGGAGAAGTCTGCATAAACAGGGAACAATGCCCGGAGCCTATCACCAATTCTGGATCAGAGATATGGAGTTTGCGAACAGCGATCGTTCCGCGCTGGTAAAAAAAGGTGCTGGGATGGAGAACGGATTAAAGGAAGCGAATCAGCAGGAAGGTCAACAGGATGAGAATTTTGCCTTTTTCCCGGGTTGTCAGCTGGGTGCGTCGGACCCCCGGTATGTAATGGAAGCTTACCGGTGGCTTCTCAGAAAAAAACCTGATACAGGCATGCTTCTGCGCTGCTGCGGTATTCCGGCGGAATGGGCAGGAAATGAGGGATTGCATGATATTGAGATTGCGAATCTCAAAAAGGACTGGGAGCAACTCGGTCAGCCTGTATTGATTCTAGCCTGTCCTTCTTGCCAAAAGCACCTAAAGGAATATTTGCCTCAGATTGAAACGATATCTCTTTATGAAGTGCTGGATCAATGGGACAACGACCATAAGAAAGACCAAGGGGAAAAACAAAGAGATGAAAACCAAGGTGTAAAGGACCGAGTCGAACCTGAATCAACAATAGTCTATTCGGTGTTCGATCCTTGCTCCGCGCGGCATGTAAAGCCTATGGAACAAGCGGTCAGAAATCTTGCAAAAATGACCGGAATTAAAACTGAAGAATTTCCGAAGGGTGATCTTCACGGATGCTGCGGATATGGGGGACACGTTTCAGAAGCAAATGCGGATTATGCCGCTTATGTGGTAAAAAGTCGCTGTGAAATGAGCGATCGGCCATATCTAACCTATTGCATCAATTGCCGGGATATTTTCAGAGGTGAAGGCAAACGAGCAATTCATATTCTGGACTTGGTTTTTGATATAAACAGGAATGACTGCATATTGCCGAATCTATCGGATCGAAGGAGAAACAGAGTCGATCTGAAAAATATACTGTTAAAGGAAATTTGGGGAGAGGTTATGGATAAACAATCGGATCAATTGATGTGTAAGCTGAAAATCAACGCGGACGTTCAGGAAAAAATGAACAGGATGAAAATACTGGACGAGGATCTTTGTGAAGTGATTGAGTTTGGAGAGAGAACAAAAAGGCGTACTTATGATCCTGAAACAAGAACCTATACCTGCTACCGTGAGCTGGGACACATCACCTATTGGGTGGAATACCAAAAGACGGACGATGGGTATGAAGTGATTAGCGCCTATACCCATAGAATGAAGATAAAATTGGAGGGAGTTTGGAATGGAAGAAAAACAGAAGCTGATCTGTGACAGGTGCAAGGTAGAAATGGTTGAACATGAGGTTGAATTCAGTTATCTGAATCGTTCCTTTCGCCATAAAGTTCCTCGCTGTCCTGATTGCGGACAGGTGTATATCCCGGAAAAACTAGCCTCCGGACGGATGAGTGAAGTCGAAAAGATGCTGGAAGAAAAATAGGAGTTTTGATATGAACGTAATTAGCAAGGTTCAGAGCATATGCCCCATCTGCCGCAAACCCCTTACCGGTGAGTATATTTCCGTGGACGGCAGCGTGCTGTTCCGGCGATTTTGCAGTGAGCACGGGACCTTTGACTCGGAAATCGCAGAGCGGGAGGAAGATTTCCTGAGATGGACGGCAAATCCTTCCGTCAATATCCCTCCCAAAAGGCCGGTTACCAAAGGTGTGGATCAAAGTAACGGCTCTGATTTGGGTAGTCAATGCCCCCTTTACTGCGGAACTTGCGAAAATCACTTGCAGACAGCTTGCTGCGTGCTGATCGACGTCACAGAGCGTTGCAACCAACACTGTCCTTATTGCTTTGCGAAGTCGGAAGGAGACAAAGAAGGCGAACTTACTCTGGCGGAAATTGAACGAAAATATGACCTGCTATTGGAACTGGGGGAGGAAAGGACCTACAATATCCAGCTCTCCGGCGGTGAGCCGACGGTGCGGGATGACCTGCCGGATATTATTCGGATGGGGAAAGAAAAAGGATTCGAGTTTATACAGATCAATACCAACGGCAGAAGGCTTGCAACAGAGAAAGGATATGCTCGACTGCTGAAAGAGGCTGGAGCTTCCGTTATCTTTCTGCAGTTTGACGGAACAAATGATGATATTTATAAGGAACTGCGGGGCGAACCTCTTTTTGAACAGAAGAAAAAGGCCGTGAAAAACTGCAGAGAAGCAGGGCTTCCGGTAACCATCGTTCCCACCGTGGTACGGAATGTAAACCTCGGAAATGTTGGCGATATGATTCGTTTTTTACTGGAAAACGTCGATGTGGTCAAGGGAATTCATTTTCAGCCGGTAAGTTTTTTCGGCAGATATCCAGACCGCTTACCCCAGAATGAAGCTGACGGAGAAGAAATTCGGTACGGAGATTATGAAAACAGGGTTACCATGTTTGATATTATGAGGGAGCTGGAGGAGCAGACAGAGGGCGCGTTGCATGGTGAAGATTTCTATCCCATAACATCTGGTCATCCCTTGTGCTGCTTTCAAAGCTCTTATCAGAAAATGCCGGACGGCAGGGTGAAGAGCCTGATCAATTACGGGACAAAGAGGCAGGGACTTAGCTGCTGCGAAGCAAAAGATCCCCTTGAAATCATAAAGAAGGATAGAAACTTCGTGGTGAACAAGTGGAATATTCCAGAAGAGAATTCGGGAGGGAACTGCGGTTGTGCAGAGGAGGTTCCAGCTTCCAGCAACTGCGATGGAGACACCTCGACTTCTTGCGGCTGCGGGGGTCAGGGGCTTTTGGACTTTGATCAGTTTCTGGCGGAGATGAGAAGGAACATGTTTTCCGTATCCTGCATGGCATTTATGGACAACAGCAATCTGGATGCAGAGCGATTGAAACGCTGCAGGGTGCAGGTGCTGTCACCGGATGACAGGCTGATTCCTTTCTGCGCATATAATTCCATATATAGAATATAGAGTGGGTTGACAAGGGGATGCGTTGACTAGAGTGAGGCATTGACAGGTGTGATACTTTGACAAATGACATTGTTGTATAGTGATAAGGAGGAGAGAAATGAACCGTTTTAAACCGGGAGAATTCAGAATTACTAAAAAGGCGATCGACTCATGGAAGCTGCCGAAGGGCGCGGCTGTACTTGATATCGGCTGTGGCCTGGGCGACACGATGGAGTATTTGGAAAAGGAGTATGGGTATATCTGCACCGGAATCGACCTTTCCATGGAGCGGATAAAAGAAGCAAAAGCAAGAAACTCAGAATTAAATATCAGCTATGGCGACGGAGAATTTCTGGATGGTTTTTCTTCCTTTACCTTTGATGGCGTAACCATGGAATGCGTTCTCTCGGTGATTAATATGCCCGATGAGGCCCTTCATGAAGCCTTTTGTGTTCTTAAGAAGGGCGGAAAGCTCTTTGTCAGTGATTTGTACATAAAAGATCCGGAGGAAGGTTTTGTTAAAGCACTGAAAATCGAAGCAGAACGACAGAGCAGTAAACCCCATGAGGAAAATGAATGCGGTGATGATTGCGCGGATGATCATAAAAATCGAATGGTAGATTTTCGGTCCAGCGGAAGATTTCTTATCGAGCCTTTGATTGCGCAGCTGAAAGAAATCGGGTATCATAATATTTCATGGGAGGACTGTTCGCCTGAGCTAGACACCTACGCTGCGGAGAAGCTGATGAGAGACGGAACCCTGGAGGGTTGTCTTTGTGATGAAGCCCTGCACCCGAAGGATCAGTACAAGACGGGATATTTCATGTTGACCGCAGATAAGCCGCTGTAATGAGGCAGGTCACTTTGAACTTGTATCAATAACTTTGGGGCTGCTGCCCCAATCTTTAAAAATGGAGGCGCTGTTATGAATCAGGATATCTTGGAACTGAAGCTGAAGGGCTACTGCTGCAGCCAGATCATTATGGGACTCGGTTTGAAGAAGCTGGAAAAGGAAAATCCGGATCTGATCGCGGCAATGGCAGGGCTTTGCAACGGAATGTGGCAGGGGAAGACCTGCGGGATTTTATCTGCTGCCCTGTGTCTGCTTTATCTTGCCGACCCGGAGGAAGCGGGACAGTATGCGGCGGAGCTGAACGATTGGTTTGAGGATGCGTTCGAAAGCACGGATTGTGCAGTACTGCTTGAGGATAATCCGATAAATAAGGTCGAGAAGTGTCCTATGATGCTGGAAGCTACATTTTCTAAGATTTGCGAGACTATGGACTGGGACGAATAAAGCTAGGCTTTATTCGTCCTGTATTGCTACTTTTTTGATGTGACGCAGATGCTTTCTCATGACTTTCTTTGCCATGTTGGGGTCATTTTTCTTCAGTGCTTCTATGATTTCTGAATGATCCTCGATTGACTGAGGAAATAAGCCGCGATGAAAGACCTTGAAAACAAATTTTTCATAGCTTAGGCGGACTGCACTTAAAGTGATCATAAGGAGTTCATTCCGCGTTACCTTTGCGAGATAGGAATGAAACTCATAATCATACATCGTCAGTCTATCCACATCGCCTTTGCATTTTTTCATGGATTCTACCAGGCGTTCTAATTCGGCGACATCTTCTTCCGTCGCTTTTTTTGCTGCATTTGCTACGATTCCCACTTCAAGGATTTCCCGAAACTCAATAATATTAATCGGATCAGCATTTTGTGCGATCACGTCAAAATTCATAGAATTTCTTGTTACTGATTCGTCATTCACGTAGGTGCCGTTCTTTGTTCTTCTAATCAGATTCATGGTTTCCAGCGGCGCGTAAGCTTCTCTAAGTGTACTTCTGCCTATATCAAGCTGCTTGCATAATTCATTTTCGTTAGGGAATACAAAACCTTCCGGCAAAGTGCCGTTCAGGATGCCGTTTCTAAGTTTGATAAACAGTTCTTCAGACATTCTTTTTCTATTTGTTATATTCAATTCCTTAAAAAACTCATCGCGTTCAGGCCCAGATACGAATACTTTTTCCATAAAATTCTCCTCTATTGTCTGTTGTAGGACTATAAATAATGTATCCCATTATTAAAATAGTGTCAATAAATATATTTTAATTAAGAATCAGACTTCACTAAGATGACTTGGTAGCACAATGATAGCAGCATTTGTGTTAACTTTGGGTATAACTGATTAAAAAAATTGAGCAATATGCAAATATAATGTTGACAATTAGAATCAAGTCATCTATATTCATAGTTAGACATCAGACATCACACAATACAATTACATAACTTAAATACTTTTTTACTAATCAGGTTAGTTTATTTTTTCACGAAAAAATATTTAAAATTGAGAGGTGACTATTATGAAGGTAACGCTATTACTCGAGAATCATAGTCTTTTTAACAAGTACTATAATGCTGAGCACGGGTTTTCTGCGTGGATTGAGGATGAGGATATTAAGGTGCTGTTTGATACCGGATATTCGGATAAATTCATCAAAAATGCAGAAATGATGGGAATTGACCTGCTGACAGCCGATTATGTGGTGATTTCACACGGCCACTATGACCATTGCGGCGGATTGAAACATCTGATTAAGTATTACAGAGACAAAGGAATTGCCCGAAAACCAAAGATATTGATGGCACACCAAGATATCATGCTGAAAAAATTCGAGTTCAACTGGGGTGTTTCCCTTGGAATGGATGTAGATGCAGAAGTATTGGATCAATATTTTAAAGTAACATTTGTCGAGGAGCCCATGTGGTTAACAAAAGGATTAGTTTATATGGGCTTGACCGAAATAACAAACGACTTTGAGCGTGAATTCCCACAATCTCCCAAAAAGCTTGTAAATGGTGAGTGGGTAGAAGATTTTGTGATAGAGGAAACCCAATTTTGTTACAAACATGCAAATGGAAAAGATGTGAGCGTCGTTGCAGCATGTGCACATTACGGAATTTGCAATATCATGGAATATGCAAAGAAAATTACCGGCGGCAGCCATATACATACCTATCTTGGAGGATCGCATCTTCGATCCATTGAAATATCCCAGAACCAGATGAATAAAACATGTGAATATTTAAAAAAAGAAAAAATCGATAATTTTTATATTTGCCATGATACAGATTTACCTTGTATTTTACAATTGGCGTCAGTAACAGAGGTAAAAGAAGCCGGAGTCGGATTATCTGTGGACTGCATTTAACTTAGTTTTTCATTTTAGTTAATAATATTAAGGAGGAAGAAGTAAATGAGTTTAAGGTCAAAACGGCAAAAAAAAGTGATAGGAAGTATTTTAATACTTCTGATGCTGTTCCTGGTGGGGTGCGGTTCATCTTCATCAGAAAGCAATGAAAGTGACAGTACAGAAACTAAGAAAATCCAGTTGAGAATCGGATGCGGCCAGACACCGGAGGGGTTTGTATGGGTGAAAGCTATGACAGAGGTGTTTATGCCGGAAGTGAACCGAATCTTGGCTGAAACAGGAGATTATGAAGTTGATTGGGTCGAGGCTTGGGGAGGTACCGTGGCAAAAACAGACGAATGTCTGGAAGCAGTTGAAAGCGGACTTCTTGACATAACCTGGGTCGGTTATGTATTTGAACCTTCGAAGCTATTGCTGGGAAACATTACATATCATGCTCCGCTTGCCGCTGTAGATGTGAATGCGTCAACAGAAGCAATGTTAAAGATGTTTGATAAATATCCGGAATTATCTGAGGAATGGGAGCAATACAATCAAATCTTGCTCGGACCATCGATTATGGAATCATATAATATCATGTCAAAATTTGAGTATAAAGGATTAGCTGACTTGGCTGGCAAAAAAGCGGGAGCAGCCGGTGCCAATCTCAGCTGGCTTTCCGGCAGCGGTTTGACGCCGGTACAATCTAACGGTACGGAGGCGTATAATGCACTTCAGACAGGCGTATATCAAATGGGGATGCAATCGACGAGCATGTTGAAAAATCTCTTTCTTTATGAAGTTGCGCCTAATGCGATTATCGGCAATTTTGGAACTGTATGGGTTGGCGGAGTGAGCATAAATAAAGGTGTTCTTGAGGGTTTGCCGGAGGAGGTGCAGAAAGCCATTATGGAAGCAGGGAAAGCATATACCCTTGAACTTGCTGACATGACAGCTCAAGCTTATACAGATTCCTTGAAATACCTGGAACAAAATTGTGATTCATGTTATTTCTTTACGAATGAAGAGCGGGTTGAATGGGCTTCAAAATTGGAGAATGTGCCTAAGCTTTACATAGAACAACTGAAAAATGAAGGATACGATAAAGGCGAAGAATTATTCGCATCATATTTCCAGCTCCTGAAGGAAGCCGGCGAAGTTCCGATCCGGGACTGGTTGTCTGAATAGCAAAACCATCCTTGTCTGATCATAAATCAGGCGGCAGATAGAAAAAACCGGACTGACGCCTGATTATCCTATCGCTCATTTCTATTCTGAACAAAGGTCAGAAATGGAGGAAAAAATGAAGAACAAAGCAGTTAAGACTGATCCGTTTTCGCAGTTTGTTACGTTATTAAATATTTGCGGATGTATTTTAACAATGTTTTTGATGGTGATCATTATGATTGATATTGTGGGAAGAGCATTGTTCAATAGCCCATTACAAGGAACTCCGGAACTTGTTGTGGCATCCATTGTAATTATTGCATTTTTGCAATTAAGTTATGTTCAGCTGATCGATCAGCATCTTAAGGTTACAATTTTTTATGATAAATTCCCAACGAAAATAAAACAGTTCATTAATGCGATCAATAGCCTGATTGGTATCGTTGTATTTATATTTATGGTGAAATCATCCCATGGATTTCTTATGAAATCACTAGCATCGGGAGAATTTGAAGGTGAGGGAGCATTGATTCTTCCTATGTGGCCTGTACGATTCACCATATTCTTTTGTTCCATACTAATGATATTAATTCAGATTCGCCAGTTATACGGAAACATCAAAAGACTAAAAGGAGGCGATCTTACATTATGAGTGCAGCATTCATAGGTATCATTTGTATTGCTTTGCTTCTAGTCATGCTTTTCATGGGGTTAGGAATCGGAATATCCTTGATTTCTATCAGCTTAATCGGTGTGATACTTTCAATGGGTGATCTTGCAATTGCTGTAGACTTGTTGGGAACAACATCCTATAGTGCGATCAAGGATTATTCATTTGCGGTGATTCCACTTTTTGTATTAATGGGTTTATTCGCAAGTGAGTCGGGTGCCGGAACAGAATTGTATGATTCTTCAAATCAGTTGTTGAAAAGGGTACGAGGCGGTGTAGCAATGGCTACAGTTTTGTCAAACGCTGTCTTTGCCGCGATCACCGGTGCCTCCATTGCATCAGCAGCGGTATTTTCCAAAGTTGCCTTTCCTGAAATGATGAGATTGGGGTATAATAAGCGCCTTGCCTCCGGCACCATTGCCGGCAGTTCGGTTTTGGGAATGTTGATTCCACCGAGCATCCTCATGATTGTCTATGGTTCACTTGCAAATGTTTCGATCGGCAAATTATTCATTGCCGGAATAATTCCCGGAATTATCTTAGCGGCGATATTTATTCTGATGATTGCAGTGGTTGTCAGGGTGAAGCCTGAAATGACAGGATATGCAAACTCGGTGAATAACGATATAAAGATTAATTGGAAAATTGTTTTTAAACCATGGGCATTCATCATTACGATTTGCTTGGTTCTTGGCGGCATGTGGGGCGGGATTTTTACTCCTACCGAGGCGGGAGGTGCGGGCGCATTCTGTACGCTGGTACTGTTGATCGTGAAAAAAAGATTCACATGGGCAACTTTTTGGAATGCTCTGAAGGAAACCGGAAAAACGAGCGGGAGTATCCTGTTTTTACTAATTTCCGCCCAAATGTTTTCCAGAATGCTTGCCATCAGCGGTGTAGTTGGAACGATTGGAGACGCTATTTTAGCGTTGGGTTTAAACAGCATTGCTGTAATTGTAATTTTCTGTTTGATTCAAATATTGCTGGGATGTATCTTGGACTCAACCTCAATTATATTACTTACAGCGCCTATCGTAGTACCCGTTATTAACGGGATCGGATTGAGTCCTGTATGGTATGGTGTTGTTATGATTGTTGCTGTTGAGATGGGACTTATTTCTCCGCCTTTCGGCATCTCAGCATTTACAGTCAAATCATCTCTGTCGGGAATGAAATTAAAAGAGGAAGTAATGGTAAACGATATATTTATCGGCGCGATTCCTTTCTTGGCTGGAATGCTTATTTTGTTGATCCTTATCGTTCTTTTTCCGCCTATCGTAACGTTTTTAACCGATCTAATGTAGGTGTTTTCCACAGTGAACGGATAAACGAGGGATTTCGAGCGAAAAATGTCATAGCTCTTGTTTATCCGAAATTTTACGAATATTATGGCATGAAATGTAAAGAAAAATAAATTGACTTTTAATATTTGTTATATTATATTTTAAGTATGATGTCTGACAACATAACAACTGACAAATAATTACAAGGAGGCTGGTATGAATTATAGGAGCAAGGAAAATCTGCAGGGACTTGAAAAGGGATTGGCACGCTCTTTGTTGAAATCCATGGGATACACCGACGATGAACTGACAGACAGGCCCATTATCGGGATCGTCAATTCGTGGAATACACTGGTTCCGGGACATTTCAATCTCAATCAGGTCAGCGAATTTGTAAAGAAAGGGATTTACCGGGGCGGAGGAACTGCTGTAGAGTTTGGAGTGATCGCTGCTTGCGACGGAATCGCCAATGGGCATGAAGGAATGAAGTACATATTACCGTCCAGAGAGATCATCTGCAACTCAATTGAAATTGAAGCGCAGGCCCATAGAATCGATGCCCTTGTCCTATTGGGTTCTTGCGACAAAATCATCCCGGGAATGCTCATGGCGGCGGCAAGGCTGAACATTCCCTCTATTATCGTAAATGGAGGTCCAATGATTGGTGGGATCGAGTTTGATGGAAGAAAGACGGATGCAACCTCGGTTGATGAGGCGATCGGCATGGCGAAGCTGGGAAAGATCTCAATGGATGATGTTCAGGCATTAGAGAATGTTAACTGCCCCAGCTGCGGTTCCTGTGCTTTTCTTGGAACAGCCAATACTGTGGGGTGCCTGGCTGAGGCACTGGGAATGAGCCTGACCGGCAGTGCGTTGGTGCCTGCGACCTATGCGGAACGACTGCGTATCGCCTATGAATCGGGAGTCAGGATCTGTGAACTGGCTGAAAAGCAGATAAAACCGAGGGATATTATCACAAAGGAAGCGGTTCGCAACGGAATTAAAACCATCATGGCCATCTGTGGATCTACCAATGCAGTGTTACATTTGAGTGCGGTAGCCTATGAAGCGGAGCTCGATCTGAATATCGTGTATGAGTTTGACCGGCTAAACAAGACGACTCCACAGATTGCGAAGGTCAATCCTTCTGCAAAATGGGATATGGAGGACTTTTACAAAGCCGGAGGGATCCCCAGGGTGATGAAAAATCTTGGTGCCCTACTGGATCTCAGTGTGATGACCTGCACCGGAAAAACACTGGGAGAGAATCTGTCGGAATACAAATTTGTCTATGAAGAGAACGGAGAAATCATAAAGACCGTCAAGGAACCGTTCAGTGAAACGGGCGGAATTGCTGTACTTCGCGGAAATCTAGCGCCGGATACAGCGATCACAAAGCCGGGAGCCTTTGACAAATCACTCCATCATTTTATTGGCAAAGCAAAGGTATACAACAGCGAGGAAGAGGCAAATGAAGCAATTCTAGGGGGAAAGGTTCAGGACGGAGATGTAATCGTCATTCGATATGAAGGACCAAAAGGAGGTCCGGGCATGCGGGAAATGTATAAGGCGATGAAATATCTCTACGGGCTTGGCCTCAACAAGACTACTGCGTTGATCACCGACGGAAGATTCTCAGGGACAAACAACGGATGTTTTGTCGGACATATTTCACCGGAAGCGGCAGAGGGAGGACCCATTGCTGTCATAGAAGACGGCGATGAGATCGAAATCGAT
Organism: Anaerovoracaceae bacterium; assembly: GCA_963676445.1. GTDB lineage: Bacteria > Bacillota > Clostridia > Peptostreptococcales > Anaerovoracaceae > Anoxybacterium. The sequence continues at coordinate 2,438,014 of OY781100.1, read as the reverse complement.
TTGGCGAAAGGAAAGCTTCAATTAAATGTTAGCGAAGAAGAAATTCAAAGAAGAAAAGTGTGGCGGGTTCCCGTTGAGAAAGAAATTCCAAGGGGCTATCTGCAGGTTTATGCGAGATTGGCCTCGTCGGCGGATAAAGGCGCTGTTATTTTATGAAAATTTGCAACTTCATAAAACTAATAACCTCTTAGCATATTGATAAAAACAATTCGGAAAATGGAACAAATGCAGGAAAGGTGAAGAACATGATTAATAGACCGGAAATCAAGCACATTGTTATAGCCGGCGCAGGATTGATGGGCGCTTCCATGGCGCAGATATTTGCTAAATATGATTATAAGATAACCTTGTACGATATCGCTGATACTGGCATAGCGAAGGGTAAGGAGCTGATCAGGATCAACCAGGCGACATCTATTGAGGAGGGGGACATAACAAAAGAGAAGTCAGGACAGATCCTCTCCAATATTTCATACTCCATGGACATGAACTGCTTTAAGGATGCAGACTATGTGATTGAAGCCATCGTGGAAAATACAGAGGTAAAGAAAAAATTCTGGAGCGAAGTTTCTGAGAGAATTTCGTGTGACGCCGTTCTGACGTCCAATACATCCGGCTTATCCATAACAGAAATTGCTAAAGCCGTAAAAAAACCGGAAAGGTTTGCAGGAATGCATTGGGTCAATCCCCCCCATTTGATTCCACTGGTAGAGGTCATCGCAGGAGACCAAACCGCAGAGGAGGCGCTGATGATCGTGAAAGCGGTGGCGGAATCGATCCATAAAAAACCAGTTCTTGTGAAAAAAGATGTGAATGGTTTTATTCTGAACCGTCTTCAATATTCTGTGCTGAGAGAAGCGCTTTATATTGTCGAAAACGAAATTGCAAGTGTTGAGGATGTAGACAATGTGATGAAGTACGGACTGGGCATGAGATATGCGGGAATCGGGCCTTTTGAAACGGTAGACCTGGGAGGTATGGATACGTTTTATAAGGTCGGTAGCTACCTGTTCCGGGAGCTGAGTGATAAGAAGGAAGTGCCTGCTTTATTGGAAGAGCTGTACCAGAATGGAGATTATGGTACCAAAACAGGCAAGGGATTCTATGACTACAGTGGGGATAAGGCGGAAAAGGCCATTGAAAATCGCGATAAAACGTTTATCAAGTTGTCGAAATGCCTGTTCAGTGATCTATAAACTATATTATAATATTCAGAGAGGATGGATGAATCATGACAAGAGAAATTATCAAATCTGACGGTCGCGGGATCATTGCCGGCGACTATGTGAACCAGAATCATGACATCGACCGGGATCAATGGCTGCGAGACAGCTTCCCGGAATGGGGGACACTGCTCAATCAGGAAATTGAGAGCAGAGAGGTTCCTCAGGGTGAAGTCAGCATTTGGTGGCTGGGGGGACCTTCCTGGGTTTTGAAAACCGATGAGGGCGGAATTTTCTTCATCGATGTTTACAGCGGTCCGTCCATGTACACCGCCCATTATTACTGCGGGGTATGCAAGCAGTCGGGAGCAGACAGCATCAATTGGATTCGTTTGAATCCTCAGGTCATTGACCCATGGAAGTTCAATCAGCTGGATGGAGTATTCTGTACGCATGGTCATCAGGATCACTGTGACATTTACACGGTCAAGGCTGCATTAAAGACCACAGACGCTCCGTTCTATGCACCTCCCGCTGCGGCAGACAAACTCAGAAGGTTTGAAGTACCGGAAGACAGGATTGTCGTAGCAAAAGTTGGTGAGTCCGTCAAGATTAAGGGCGCAGAAGTGGATTTCCTTATTTGTTATGACCAGACGGTGATCAGAACGGGAGAAGGAGATGTGGATCTTCCTTTTGAAGAATGTGCATGTTGCTTCCTGTTCAAGACATCCGGCGGTAATCTTTTGTTTATGGGTGACACTTGGTATCATGACGGATATATCGCTTTTAAAAATCAATACGAAATTGACGTTGCCATCTTCGATATGGGCAGCAACGCACCGGGCGCAACCGACAAAATGCCTCCCTATGACTGTGCGAGACTGGGAGAGACAATTGGAGCGAAACTGCTGATCCCTGATCATTATGACAACTGGGCTAATACTGCCGGAGATCCGGAACTGCTGGTAAATCAGTTTACCAGGATCGTTGAAGAAAATACACCGGAGATCAAAACAATGATCATGAGATGCGGAGGGCGTTTTGACTATCCGAAGGATCAGGACAAGAAGCGATACCGCTATCCCAACGGCAGCGAAAAATATGATTTCTCCAAATCTGTTTTTGCAAAAAAATAAGAGAAAATTAAATATATGAAGTGAGTAAACAGTACATATTGACAGGGGAATTACAGTTCAATATATTTTGAGTGAGGTTGAAAATAATGAAAAATTATTATTACAATTCACCCGCATCCTTTGACGAGCTGTTTCAGATACTGAACGAAAATGATGGTGAAAGATGTGAAATAAAATATTTGGCAGGAGGAACAGATCTGGTACCGAGAATTAATCTGGAACGGGAAGCGTTGCCCAAAGCAGGTGAAAAGGACCTGAACATTGTGTATTTGGGAAAACTGGGATTGGATACCGTCACGGAAGCTGAGAAGGAGGTCCGGATTAGCGCGCTGTGCACCTTCACAGAAATGGAAAATTGTGAAACCGTCATCAAGAATATCCCGGAGATGCTGAGCGCTGTCAGAGAGATTGCAGGGATTACAGTAAGAAATAGTGCGACAGTGGGAGGAAATATTATGAATGCTTCTCCTGCAGCCGACAGCGTGCCGATGCTGCTGGCGCTGAACGCCCAGTTTGTGTTGAGAGGGCCTGCCGGCACAAGAGAAGTTCCTGCGGAGGATTTTTTTACCGGACCAGGTAAAACCGTGGCAGACCGTTCTGAGATTCTGGCAGAAATCGTAATTCCAAGACAAGAAGGAAAAGCTGCCTTTCAGAAAATAGGAAGAAGGAAAGCAGAGACTTTGTCTATTGTCAACGCAGCAGCATATGTGAAAGCGGAAGGGAATACCTGCAAAGAAGTTCGCATAGCCGTTGGTTCAGCAGCATCAACTGTGGTGAGATGCAAGACGGTAGAACAGGCGCTGCAGGGCAGCGAATTGACTGCAGAGGCAATTAAAGCCGCAAGTGAAGCCGTGCTGGATGATATCAGCCCCATTGACGACATCAGGGCGACTGCATGGTATCGAAAAAAAGTCGCGCCTGTGGTGGTCCGCAAAGCCATCGAAGAAGCGCTTGCAGTGAAATAGGGGAGGTAAGGTTATGTCAAAGATTTTACACTTTTATTTGAACGGAAGTCCCGTAGAAACGCTGGTAAAGCCACAGCAGACTTTACTGGAGGTGCTTCGGGATGGTTTAGGGCTCACAAGTCCCAAATGCGGATGCAATCATGGTGACTGCGGAGCCTGCACCGTAATTCTGGACGGCAAGGCTGTTAAATCATGTCTGATCCTTGCACTCACCATCGAAGGCAAGAAAGTGGTTACTGCAGACGGTTTGGTCCAAATGGGCAGACTGCATCCGATACAGAGGGCGTTTATCGAATACGGAGCTCCTCAGTGCGGGTATTGCACGCCTGGAATGGTTATGGCAGCAACGGCTTTTCTTATGGAGAACAGTAATCCAACAGAAGATGAAATCAAAGATGCTTTAAGCGGAAATCTCTGCCGCTGCGGCGGATACAAGAAATATGCAGAAGCTGTAAAAGCAGTAGCCGGCGGTGAGTTCGGTGATCTTCCGAAAGGATGTGAGATCAATGCATAACAGTGTAGGAAAAAGAGTTGTTAGATATGACGCATACGGACACGTCACAGGAATGACAAAATACATCAGCGATATCAAAATGCCGGGCATGCTTGTTGCCAAAACGCTGCGAAGCCCTTACCATAAGGCGAGAATCAACAGTATCGATACCAGTGAAGCCTTGAAGGTCGAAGGTGTTTACGCTGTGATTACCAGTGATGATCTTGCACATAATCTATTTGCAATGGTTCCCGATCATCATGTCCTCGCTGAGGAAATCACTCGCTATAAGGGGCAGAATATTGCGGCGGTTGCCGCCTTCAGCAAGGAAGCAGCCTTGGAAGCGCTGAGCAAAATCAAAGTGGATATGGAAGAGCTCCCTTGCGTAATCGATCCGGAAGAAGCTTGTAAAGACGGCGCACCTCTGGTGAGACCGGAAGGAAACTTGTTCCTCTTCGATGGAAAAAGCACCGTTCGAAAAATAAGAAAAGGAAATATCGAAGAAGGCTTTGCCGAAGCGGATTTTATTGTAGAAGGAAGATATACGACGCCGAGCCAGGAGCATGCGCCGATTGAAACTTGCTGCACCGTTGCCTTTTTGGATGAATCTGGAAAACTAGTGATCAACTCCAAAGCACAAGGATTGTATTTCGCGCAGGGAGATTTGGCCAATGTATTCCAGCTGCCGCTGAATAAGCTGAAATTCGTCGGAGGGACCATCGGAGGCGGTTTTGGTGGAATGAACAGCATCCATACGGATCATATTGCAGGCCTTCTGGCTATGAAAACAGGAAAACCGGTTCGCTTTGAACTCACAAGAGAAGAAGAGATGCTTTACAGTACCATCCGAAGCCCCTGGGTTTTCAAGTTCAAAGACGGGATCAAAAAAGACGGAACCATTACGGCAAGGCATATCGAGGTGCTCCACGATTGCGGAGCATATACGGAATTAGGGCTTTACGCCGTTGAAAAAAATGCAAACCTGGTAGCCGGAGCCCATAAGATCAAGAATCTGGCGGTGGACTCCAGAATGGTGTATACGAACAAAATGCCAAGCGGCTCCATGAGGGGTTTCGGTGTGAACGTGGGACAGTTCGCAGAACAGGTCCAGATGGATAAACTGGCACGCACCGTGGGACTGAGTTCCTTTGAAATCCGTTTAATCAATTCATTCCGGGAAGGAGACGCAAACCATACTGGGAATCCGCTGCTTGCGGTATCGGGTATTGAAACGCTGCAGAAGGTTTCCAAGATGGCCGGCGTAGCGCTTCCTGAAACATATTTGAGCATGAGTTCTAAGTAAGGATGGTGAAATAAATGATTAAAAAAGGAAGAGGCATAGCTACGGTTTATTATCCCACTGGATTTAACGGCGGCGGCGATCCGGATCTCGTATCCCTTCGCATCAAGGTCGATGGCACCATCGATATGACTAATGCCACCTGCGAGATGGGTCAGGGGTTCAAGATCGTCGCAATTCAGATGGCAGCGGAAGCCCTGGGTGTCAGCGAGGAAATTTTTACAATCGATAACTCCAATACGGATACCTGTGCTTTCAGCATGGATACAGCTGGAAGCCGCTCGACTTATATCGTCGGACTGGCCGCCATTTCGGCAGCCCAGGATCTGATTAAAAAGATCAAAGAGTTTGCTGCGGGAATGCTGAACTGTACTCCGGAGGAGTTGGCTTATGAAAAAGGTCTTGTATATCGGTCGGATGATAAGAACGCAGCGGTTACACTGAAAGATATAGGCGGAGCGTCGACCTACGGCGGCAGCTTTATTATCGGTGCAGGAGGCTTTCTGCCACCGCCGGCACCGCCGAGAGACCCGGAGACGGGAGCCACTATCCCCAGCCGTTCCATGGCATGGGGTGCTACGATTGTAGATGTTGAAGTGGACGATGAAACAGGCGTTGTGACGGTTGAGAACCTTTACAACTGCTACGACATTGGAACGGTGATCAACCCACTGATGGCGGAAGGGCAGGTAGACGGGGGAGACGTTCAGGGTGTGGGAATGGCCCTCTTTGAAGATCTTTCGCCCTATTTCCCAGGCAGTATCGAAACCTATGCGGCAAATTTCACCGACTATATTATTCCTACTTTTATGGATTTGCCAAAACACAGTGAAATCGAGTTTTTTGAGAATTATGATCCCTACGGACCCTTCGGAGCCAAAGGCTGCGGAGAAATGGTAACCAATACCCAGCCTCCCGCCATTGCCAACGCGGTGAATCAAGCGCTTGGAATCGAGATTGATTCTCTTCCGATAACACCGGAGAAAATCCTGAAGGCATTGGAAGCAAAGAAACAGCAACAATTGCATCTTCAACCGATGCAGCAGTAAGATGATTATGAATTGTTCCGGGCTATCGAGCCGAAATGTGGCGTCGGGACAATTAAAAAGGAAGTAAAATGAAGCAGAAAACAGTGATGATATATGGCGCCGGACAATGCGGAATCGCGGCGCAAACCTATTTAAAAAGAGACCTGCGGTTGATTGGATTCTTAGATCGAAGAGACGATTTGCAGGGGCAGCTTGTAAACGGGATTCCTGTGATCCATCCGGATAAGGTGATGGAATATGCTCCGGACCTTATCGTCATTGCTGTGCTCAACGCAGAACAGAATCTGGTCATTATTGAATGGCTGGTTGAGAAAGGAATATCGCGTGATCACATTTTATCCGTCAAGTCTATGAAGGAGTATCTGGATTTGAGAGTTTCGGCGGCAAGACTGATTGCAAATGAAATAAACGGCCGGAACGTACAGGGAGCGGTAGCCGAACTGGGAGTTTACCAAGGGGAATTTGCGGCACTCATTAGTGAATTGTACCCGGACCGGCGGTTATATCTCTTTGATACTTTTGAAGGCTTCGACGAAAGAGATCTGGAAAAGGAAAGTCGCGAAAACTTATCATTTGCCAGAACCGGTGATTTTTGTGATACCAGCGTGGAAGCGGTAAGGGGCAGACTTCCGTTTCCGGAGCGTGCTGTTTTTCAGAAGGGCTATTTCCCCGATTCTGTAGAAGGCGTAGAGGAACATTTTGCCTTTGTAAGTCTTGATGCAGATTTATACCAACCCATTTATGAAGGATTACGGTATTTCTATCCGAGGATGAACCGCGGCGGCTATATCCTGATTCATGATTACAATAGCTTACAGTTCAGGGGAGCAGGAAACGCGGTCAAACAATATTGCAGCGAAAACGATCTTTTTATCGTTCCGCTGAGCGACGTGCACGGAAGTGCAGTTCTGATCAAACAATAAAGGACTGAATCCAGCTGCCGTCAGGCAGCAACAGAGAATCGATAGTGGAATGTCGCGTTTTTACATTAGAAAATGTAAAAATATAGAATAAATATAAAATATTAGTTTGAGAGGATAATGTTTATGAAAAGATATGAAGTTATGGACGGAAATACGGCCGCTGCATATATATCGTACGCTTTTACAGAAGTTGCCGGAATTTTCCCTATTACTCCATCTTCACCCATGGCGGAGGTGGTGGACGAGTGGGCGGCGAGAGACAAGAAAAACCTGTTCGGTCAGCGGGTTAAGGTGGCAGAACTGCAGTCGGAAGGCGGTGCTGCAGGGACCGTGCACGGCTCCCTTGGAGCAGGGGCGCTCACGACTACCTATACGGCTTCACAGGGACTGCTGTTAATGATCCCCAACATGTATAAAATCGCAGGCGAACTGCTGCCGGGAGTCTTTCATGTATCAGCCCGTACCCTGTCGGTCCATGGGCTATCGATATTCGGAGATCACTCTGATGTGATGGCCTGCAGGCAGACCGGCTTCGCCATGCTCGCTTCTGCAAATCCTCAGGAAGTGATTGACATGGGAGCAGTAGCTCATTTAAGCGCGATAAAAGGACGTGTGCCATTTTTACATTTCTTTGACGGATTCCGCACATCCCACGAGATACAAAAAGTTGCACTTCTGGATTATGAAGATATGGGAAAGCTTCTCGATTGGAAAGCGGTGGAGCAGTTCCGGAAAAAGTCATTGAATCCTGAGCATCCGTGTATCAGGGGCACAACACAGAATCCCGATATCTTTTTCCAGCAGAGGGAGGCGTGTAATCCGTTCTTTAGCGCACTTCCGGAGGTTGTGGAAGATTATATGCAGGAAATCAACAGATTGACAGGGAAGGACTATCACCTGTTCAACTATCATGGGGCGGCAGATGCGAAGCATGTTATTGTAGCCATGGGATCAGTTTGCGATACGGCGTTGGAAACGGTGGATTATCTCAATGGAAGAGGGGAAAAGGTTGGTTTGTTGAGCGTACACCTTTACCGTCCGTTCTCTGCAGAGCATTTCCTGAAAGTACTTCCGAAAACGGTTAAAAAAATTGCCGTGCTGGACCGTACCAAAGAACCTGGCTCACTGGGAGAACCGCTTTATCAGGACGTTTGTACAATTTTATATCAAGATAAGCTGCCCATTGAAGTGGTGGGGGGCAGATATGGTCTGTCTTCCAAGGATACCACACCGGCTCAGATTATTTCTGTATTTGAAAATCTGACGGAGAAAAATTCAAAGAATAATTTTACCATTGGGATTGAAGACGATGTGACTTGTCTCTCCCTCCCGTTAATGCCCGAGGTTGATATTCTTGGATCAGAGTTTGTAAGCTGTAAGATCTGGGGTCTGGGATCCGATGGTACGGTTGGAGCCAACAAAAATACCATTAAAATCATCGGTGAAAATACGGATCATTACGTTCAGGCATATTTTGTCTATGACTCGAAAAAATCAGGTGGTCTGACCCAATCCCACCTTCGGTTCGGAAAATCGGAAATACGATCCACTTATCTTGTTAACATTGCTGATTTTGTTGGCTGCCATAATCAATCTTATGTCGGCAAGTATGATCTGACAAAAGACCTGAAAGAAGGAGGAATCTTCCTCTTGAACTGCGGCTGGACGAAAGAGGAGCTGGAAAATAATCTTCCATTGAAACTGAAACGGGAACTGGCCAGAAAAAAAGCAAAGTTTTACACGATTGACGCCGTTTCAATTGCAAGGGAACTGGGCCTTGGCGGCAGGATCAATACTGTGCTCCAGGCTGCATTTTTCAAACTGGTGCCGATCATCCCTTATGAAGATGCGGTTCAATACATGAAGAAAGCCATTAAGAAGACATATTATGAAAAAAAAGGTCAGAAGGTCGTGGATATGAACTGCAGAGCTGTGGACCTGGGTGGCGAAAATCTTGTAAAGATTGACATCCCCGGCGAATGGTATGATTTGACCGTCGGTGAAGTCGGAGCAACAGCAGTTGACAAAACACCGGAATTTATCAGCAATGTTGTGGATGTGATGAACCGTCAGGAGGGTGATGTACTGCCGGTAAGTACTTTTAAAGGCATGGAAGACGGGTCTTTCCCGTTGGGTACAACTGCCTATGAAAAGCGTGGCGCTGCCGTTGATGTTCCGATATGGAAACCGGAAAACTGTATTCAGTGCAACCAGTGCGCTTATGTATGTCCTCACGCAGCGATCCGTCCGGTGTTGTTGGATAAAAAAGAGAACGAAATAAAGCCCGCTGGCTTCGTAACAAAACAGGCGGCAGGAAAAGGTCTTGAATCATACATGTACAGAATGCAAATTTCCCCGATGGACTGCATGAGCTGCGTCAGCTGCGTGAATGTCTGTCCGGCAAAGAATAAGGCATTGGAGATGAAATCTCTGGCATCACAGCTGGGTGAGCAGGAGAACTGGAATTTTGCTGTGAATCAGGTGGAGATTAAAAAAGATGCAGTCGGAACCTCGGTAAAATCCAGTCAGTTCGCACAGCCTTTATTCGAATTCTCCGGCGCCTGCGCAGGCTGCGGAGAAACGCCCTACATCAAGCTGGCTACTCAGCTCTTCGGAGACAGAATGTATATCGCCAATGCTTCGGGTTGCTCTACCGCATACAGCGGAAGCACACCGTCCACTCCATATACGACAAACAATAAAGGCCACGGCCCGGCATGGGCAATGTCCCTCTTTGAAGACAATGCAGAATATGCCTTCGGCATGCTGCTTGCTTCAGAGCATATCCGGGAGAAGCTGATTGAGAACATAGAAACACTAGCGAAAGAGGGTGTCGCGGCAGCTGCTTGTGAAGTCTATCTGGAAGAAAAGGACCATCCGGAAAAGACCAAGGAAGTTTCGGAGCAGCTTGTTGAAGAACTTAAAAACTGCCTTCCTGTTAAGAAAGAGCACCGTGGCAGGATCGATGAAGTTCTCCGTAAAAGCGAGTATTTATCGAAAAAATCCTATTGGGCTTTTGGTGGTGACGGCTGGGCTTATGATATCGGCTATGGCGGGCTTGATCACGTGCTGGCGTCGGGAAGAGACATCAATATGCTTGTTCTGGATACGGAGGTTTACTCCAATACAGGTGGGCAGTCCTCCAAATCCACAGCGGTGGGAGCTGTCGCAAAGTTTGCATCGTCCGGAAAGCGGGAGAAGAAAAAGGACCTTGGAATGATGGCAATGAGCTATGGTTATGTCTATGTTGCACAGGTAGCCATGGGCGCTGACCACAATCAACTGATCAAGGCAATGAAAGAAGCTGAAGCTTATCCGGGACCTTCTCTCGTCATCGCATATTGTCCATGTATCGAACATGGGTTGAAATCCGGAATGGGTTGCAGTCAGCTCGAGATGAAGAAGGCAGTAGAAAGCGGTTACTGGCATCTTTACCGATACAATCCGCAGCTGAAGCAAGAGGAGAAAAATCCATTCCAGTTGGATTCAAAAGCGCCTGACTGGAGAGTCCGGGAATTCCTGGAGGGTGAAAATCGATATGCCTCTTTAAAGCTTGCTTTCCCGGAAATTGCAGAAGAACTTTATCAAAAGGCAGAAGGGGACTTGAAGGAACGTTACGAGTCTTACGTAAGACTCGCAAAGGGCTGAATCAAACCATTATATCGCTGCAAAGGACAGAGCAATCTGTCCTTTGCAGTATTTGGGCGAAAGCATTTTTCTGTGAGCTGATACTTGTTAAAAAAGGATAGCCGCAATATAATTACTGTGAAAGACTGAGTGTTAATGAGAGGGAAATAGGCGGCGAAAACCATGGACGATAATACCTTTGACATACTAAAAAGATTAAAATTGTTTCAAGGACTTAACATCAGTGATATGAAAACGGTTTACGGCCTTGCTGTGATCACGGAGCGCGCGTATTCCAAAAATCAGATTATTGTCAATCAGGGAGATATGGTGCGAAGACTGGGGATCATTAAGAAGGGCGCAGCAATCAGCACGAAGTACCATTATAACGGAGATGCTCAGATTCTAAGAATCTATAACAAAGGTGAAATCTTTTCTCTGGATGCGATCAACACGGCTTTGCAGACCAGTCCGGTTACGCTGACCAGCCAGACCGACAGCAGCATCATCTTCATTGGGTACGCGGATCTTTTTGCCTTAAAAACGATTCCCTCCGAAGTGAAAAAAAGGATATTGTTAAACAGCAGCGAAATACTAAGCAACGAACTGATCAGGCTGATGTATAAGGTGGACGTTCTATCCAAAAGGACGCTTAAGGAGAGGGTGCTTACTTATCTCAGCCTGATCAGCGAGAGAACCGGTACGCATACCTTTGAGATTGATATGAATCAGGAGCAGCTTGCCCAGTACCTCTGCGTCAATAGAAGCGTCTTGTCAAAAGAATTGAATCAAATGCGGAGAACAGGGCTGATCGACTATAAAGGCACGCGGTTTACTTTATATCAAAAATAGAGCGGCTGATGTGATGCGTTGTTTTACGCTAAATAAAAATTTTTAAAATTGTTGCATATACAACAGTCTTGTTGCGACATGGGTGCTATACTAAACACAGTTGGATCCGAAAACTAAAATTTGCCTCTTTAGTGTAAAGGAACTTCTTACTTAATGAAATGGTGAGCCTGTGGAATATATGTTCTACCCATCATTAAAATTCAGGTTCAACAGAAAAATAACTACTTAAAAGAAAGAGCGCCCAGGCTCTTTCTTTTAATGCGATTGAGTTGCAAAGCATTAATTTACACACGGCGTTTGATATGATAGAATAAAGCGTACTGTAAAAAAAAACATAACGATTTACGGAGGTACTATGAAAACAGGAGCAGTGATTACGGCATCAGGGATTCCATCAGTTATGCCGGATTTTGACCCCACCGTAACAATTGGAGACACCTCTATCATCAAAAAGATAATCATAACCCTGCAGAATGCTGGTGTTGATCCGATAACCGTTGTAACAGGACATAATGCGCAGAACATAGAAAAACATTTATCAAAAATGGGAGTAGTCTTTCTTCGGAACGATGATTATCAGAGCAACGAGATGTTTCATTCCGTACAAATTGGAATTGACTATTTGAAGTCGGAATGCAGCCGGATTTTTGTAATGCCCGTAGATGTGCCGCTATTTACCTCGTCCAGTTTGCTTGCGCTTATGGAGGGGAACGGGGCGGCGGTTTGTCCGGTCTTTGACGGCAAACCGGGTCATCCCATTTTACTTGACAGCGAACTGTATGAAACCATATTGAATTATAAAGGAAAAGACGGACTTCGGGGAGCGGTTCGCTCCGGAGGGAAAGAACTGGAATACGTCTGTGTAAATGACGAAGGCATTCTATTTGAATTGGACACGCAGGAGGACATGGAACGGATGGTGCGTACCGTTTCAAAGAACAGAGAACCGCTGCGTTGCAGTCTTCAGCTAAAGATCGGACGAAATGAACTGGTTTTCGGACCTGGTATGCTGCAGTTTCTGAAACTGGTTGACCGAACAGGCTCCATGCAGACCGCCTGCAGACAGATGAACATTTCCTACAGCAAGGGACTGAAGATGATCAGTCTTGCTGAAAAGGAAACGGGATTGCTTTTGTTGGAACGTCATGCCGGAGGCAGCGAAGGCGGGATGTCCTTTTTAACTTCAGACGGGAAAGAATTTGTTGAAAAATATATCGAGATGAAGGAAAAACTTGAAAAATATGCGGACAGCCTTTTTGAAGCGTATTTTAAAGATCCAGATTCAAATTAGAAAAGATCGAGGTGAGCATATTCCTCGTCTCGGCTTAATGTTCATCGGAGGTATTCAGTGCCCAAACATCTTTTTATCGAGGGACCGATTCAGGAAGGAAAGTCGACTCTGATTAGAAGAATGCTCAGCGGTCGGCTTGACGAGGTGGGCGGTTTCAGCAGCCAGCGGCTCTTAAATGAGTCTGGCACGACGGTGGGTTTTCGGATAGTACCCGCAGCGGAGGCCATGGAACTGACCAGAAAATACAAATCCGGACTATCTGATGTATTTCTCTTTTTCGGTGGAGAGAGGAAAAAAGTAGATAAGGATCTGTTTAAAGGTGCACCGCTGGATTACCTGACCGGAAACAAAAAGGGAAACGTCAGTAATCGAGGAGGAAGCATCAGAAAAAAATTGATCTTGCTGGATGAGATTGGCGGGGTAGAATTGACAGTGCCCGAATTCAGAAAGGCCTTATATGATGTTCTGGAAGGAGAGATTCCCTGTCTTGGCGTTTTAAAGCTGGAGGCCAGCAATCGCAATATGTGCAGAAATGCACTGATAGAAGACGGATGCATCGACTTTCATAGAATGCTTCGGGAAGATTTTAAGCGGCTTGATGCAGAACTTCTAACTTTCTCACGCGGCAATTCAGACATGATCGAAAGCAAAGTGAAAAAGTTTCTGAATCAAATATTTGAATAAAATTTATAGAGATCCATTATGATCCATGACTGTTGGACCGATAGTTGGATCGATCAATAACCCGTGTAAGCGGGTTTTATGTAACCGCCGTTATACTTTTGAAAACAGAACGCCAAAGAGGAGTATTTTTCATCATGAATGATCCGAGACATATAAAAATTCGTATGGGATTTCTTGTTGCACTGCTCGCAGTCAGTTTTTTTGGATCTTTTCTGCTTGGAAAATATCCGATTGATCCACTTATTTTAGTGAAAGTTCTACTTTCCAGAATCGTTGATATTCCACAGAATTGGCCGGATCAGGTCGAAACAGTCATGTTCAATGTCAGGATGCCGAGAGTTGTGATGGGAGCTGTAATCGGAGGCGGGCTTGCTTGTGCGGGAGCGGCGTTTCAGGGGATTTTTCAAAATCCGATGGTATCACCGGATCTTTTGGGGGCGTCCAATGGCGCAGCCTTTGGGGCTGCGTTGGGCCTGTTTTATTCCATCGGATATCATGCTATATCTGTCAGCGCATTTTTTTTCGGAATACTGGCAGTTATCATTGTCTTCTCTATCAGTCAAAAAGTGAAGTTCAACGTTACACTGGGTTTAATCCTTGCGGGGATTATGGTCGGCTCAATTTTTAATGCTGGAGTTTCTTACCTTAAGCTGGTGGCTGACCCCACGGATACGCTGCCGGCGATTACATATTGGTTGATGGGCAGTCTTGCTTCCATCAGAACACAGGATGTATTTTTCGCTTGTCCGCCTATTTTGATCGGCATTGTACCGATTATGCTGTGGCGTTGGCGTATCAACGTTCTGACTATGGGAGACGACGAGGCAAGAACAATGGGAGTTAATGCAGGGCTTGTCAGGACGGTGATTATCGCATCTGCAACCTTGATCACTGCAGCCGCGGTTTCTGTCAGCGGTCTGATCGGTTGGGTCGGTCTCGTAATACCGCATTTTGCACGGATGATCGTAGGCGATGATTACCGAGTCATGCTTCCGGCTGCGGTTCTATTAGGTAGCAGTTTTATGCTGGTTGTTGATAATTTTGCCAGAATGCTTTCAACAAGGGAAATTCCTATCGGAATTTTGACCGCCTTTGTGGGGGCGCCCTTTTTTTTATATCTGATTTTAAAGGAGGGAAACCGGCAGCGTTAATGGCGTGAGAATAGACATACACGTCTGAAAGCGTTGTGCAGGACCTGAAAGCAGGGAGTTGTGAATATGACGTTAATAGCAGAAAATCTTAGCTTTTCATATCGAACGGAGCGTGTTTTAAAAGGAATTAATTTTCAGGCATCGGAGGGAACGCTGCTTTGCGTACTCGGTAAAAACGGGGCCGGAAAAAGCACGTTGTTTCGCTGTATACTGGGGCTACTAAGGGGATATGACGGACAAATTTCAATTGATGGAGAAAAGGCGGGAAACATGTCCGCAGCGGAGCTTGCAAAAAAGATTTCCTACATCCCTCAAAATCATTCCACAGCTTTTTCTTTTACCGCTTTAGATATGGTAATGATGGGAACCACTGCTCGACTGGGAAACTTTCAAAACCCGGGTAGAAGGGAAAGGGAAGCGGCCGAAAATGCGCTTGACATGATCAATATCAGTCACTTGAGGAACCGGAATTTTCAGAGTATCAGCGGAGGAGAACAGCAGCTGGTGCTGATTGCCCGGGCATTAGCCCAGGAGACAAAAGTTATCATTATGGATGAGCCTTGCTCAAATCTGGATTACGGCAACCAGATCAAAGTAATGAAAGCGGTCAAAGATCTAGCAAAAAAGGGATATCTGATTATTCAATCGACCCATAACCCGGAGCATGTCTTCCTATTTGCCGACGAAGCCTTGGTAATCATGGACGGTAAAATCGGCGCAAAGGGAAAGCCCGATGAAATTCTGACGGAAGAGCTGCTGCGGAAAATTTATGGAATTAAAGTAAATTTGCTTGAAGTTGAAGACAGGCGCTTAAAATTATGTGTACCGGATGAAAGAGAGGTATTCTATGTGGAAGCTTTATGAGCAATTAATTGAGCAAATACCGGATGATATTGCCGTCGATAATATCACAGTCGGACTAAACTGGACCGCCGTGACAGCGGGGGATTACTGCGGAACCGCCATGACGGTACGAGAACAGCAGGATTATGATATGGAACTTCTTGAATCCAGAAGGGGCCAGCCGCTTAAATATCTTGCAGCTCTTTCGAAATCATGGAATTGCACTGAAGCGGCAGTCGGTGTGGCGGCAATTAATGCGTATTTTAACAACGAAACAACGTGGAAGCAATCTGTTCCAGAGAAAACACCATGGAAGATTATCGGTTCAGAGAACGCATTTGATGCCTACGGGCAGGAAGTCCTGGGGAAGAAAGTTGCAGTGATCGGTCATTTTCGCAGGCTGGAAAGCTTTCTAACAGGAGCCAAAGCTGTCTCTGTTCTGGAGCGAAGGCCAAAAGGAGATGATTATCCCGACACCGCCTGCGAATATATCCTGCCGGAACAAGATTTTGTCTTTATCACTGGAACAACTTTGGTAAACAAGACCCTGCCGAGGCTTCTGGAACTGTCGAAGAACGCAAAGGTGGTCCTGGTAGGACCAACAACGACGATGACGCCGATCCTGTTTCATTATGGCGTGGATGAAATGAGTGGGTTTCTGGTAAAAAGCAGAGATGCTCTCATAGATGCAGTGTCCATTGCGGGACATAAGTCGTTTTTTCATAGCGGCGATCGCATTCGGATGATAAGGAAGACGTGATCGATCAAGAATGAATGGTATAGAACAGGCTTTGTATTCCGTATATTACATATAAAATTGAGGAGGAAACTATGAAACTGAAAAAACTAATGGTCGCTCTTGTAGTGCTTGCACTTGTATTTTCTGCGGCGGCTTGTGGTTCCACCCAACCGGCGGAGAAAGAACCCGAAAGCAGCACAAGAATCTTTGTGGATTCCGCAGGCAGGGAAGTTGAGGTCCCGGAACAAGTCAATACCGTTGCTCCGTCGGGCCCACTGGCACAGATCGTACTTTATACGGCATGCCCCGACAAACTGGCCGGAATTGCCGTGGACTTCTCAGATCAGTCAAAACAACTGATTGACGAAAAATACTGGGGAATGAGCAAGTTTGGTCAATTTTACGGGAAAAACGCGAGTCTCAACATGGAAGCGTTGATTGCGGCGGCACCGGATGTGATCGTGGATATCGGAGAGGCAAAGGATACTGTGGTTCAAGATATGGACGGTTTGCAGACGCAGCTTAACATGCCGGTAGTATTTATTGAAGCAACCCTTGATACCATGGGGGAAGCTTATGAAAAAATCGGAGAATTAATCGGAGACACCACAGATACGGACAAGCTGGCGGAATATTGCAGAGAAGTAGCGGCCAAAGCCGATGAAGTCAGTGCCTCGATTCCTGAAGGAGATAAGCTTACCGTTTATGAAGCACTTGGAGATGCGGGCCTGAATACCAATGCAAGAGGGTCCTTCCACGCTGAAGTCATTGAGAAAGCTGGAGGTGCTAATGCTGCTGATCTGGAGGTTGTTGCCAGCGGAGCGGGCAGTGAGGTATCGATGGAACAGGTGATCGGGTGGAATCCATCCGTTATTCTGGCAGAGAAACCTGACGTGTATAACATGATCCTGAATGATAAGACATGGGCAGGGATAGATGCAGTGAAAACAGGGCATGTTTATTTGATTCCTGATGTTCCCTACAGTGCAATGGCGAATCCGCCGTCGGTCAACAGGGTATTTGGTATTCTTTGGCTTGGCAATATTCTTTATCCGAATCAGTATGATCTTGATATTACTGCAGAAACACAGAAATTCTATAAAATGTTCTACCATGCTGACCTTGACAGCCCAAAGGCCGTGGAAATTCTGGGAGAATAGCATCATTACTGAAATGTCTTGAAACGGTGAAAGTGCAGTCTATGAGTGATAAAAAGATTTTGGAATATATGATGGAATCGAGACTTTTTTCGGACTTTTCGACCGAGGAATGTGTTGCGTTGAAAAATATCTTGAATCCCCATTTAAGGTTTTTTTCAAAGAATGAGACCGTTTATGATGAAGACGATGAAATCAAATGCATCGGGCAAATTCTTCGGGGAAAGCTGATCGGTGAAAAATTCAATCTTGACGGGAAAGCGCATCTTGTTCATACCTTTGGCTGGAAAGATGTGATCGGTCTTGATACCATCTATTCCACAAAACAGGAAAGCCCCGTTACCTACACAGCTGCAGAGGATACCATGATTTTGATGTTTCACCATTCAGCGGGGGATGATCAGGAACAGATCCCTTCGAACCTACAGATTAAAATGAAAAATAATATGATCAAGATCCTTGCTGATGAAAATATTAAGAGTTTGTACAAGCTTGAAGTATTGTCAAAAAGGGCTCTGCGTTGCCGTGTCAGAACCTTTTTATCCATTATGGCGAAAAAGTCCGGAAAAAGTACGTTTCATATTGGAATGGACAGGGAGCAGTTCGCTCAGTACCTTTGCGTCAACAGGAGCGCGCTTTCCAATGAACTTGGGCAGATGAAAAAGGACGGCCTGATCACCTATGATAAGGACTTGTTTACACTTTTAAAGCTTTAAGAAAGCCCAAAACAATTAAACAAAATCAAATTAAACCAAACGTATGTTGGCTCGCCAACATACGTTTTTCTTTTTCCATGCTATACTGGCTTAACATTTTACAGTAAAAAATGAAATGAATAAAGAAATAACTGAGCTTTTAATATGACAAAAAAAATATTGATCATAATGATCGTGATCTCAATTTCTACTATTTTCCAAATCTTTGGCTGTTACGCGGAGGAATCGAAAACTGCCATTGCGGTAGACGTTCAATTAAACGGCACTGCAACAAATATAGCGAACTTTACATCAGCTGAATTGGGAGCGATGCCGCAGATTCAGCAGCGTTACTCTTCGATAAATGCCTCCGATGCGCCGTCGGTCACCACAGCAAAAGGAATTGCACTGGACCAGTTTTTTCACATTCTCGGGATCGATTCCGGCGATGTATCCGTGATGATTTTATCATCTTCAGATGGAGGATTGTTGAAATACAGCTGTGAAGAATACTTTGAAAAACCGAGGTATTATTTCCCGGAAATATTTGGTGAGGAAACTGCAAAAATAGAGGTCGCGCCGATGCTTGCGCTGGAACGGAATGAGGAGAGACAAGGCGAAAAACCTGATTCCCCCAAACTGAACAGTGACGAAGGAATCAGCTTCTGTTTCGGGCAGAACGCGGTCGAGGACAAGGTTTCGGTCCAGTATGGAAAATATATCGATAAAATTACGCTGATCCTGAAAGATACGACCTCTTTTCATTTGCCTGAAAGAACCTTTGGATCGGGCACTCCCCTCAGTGATGAGCCGACTTTTCCGGCGGGAGTTGAGGAACGTGACTTTGCGGCACAAGCACCGGTTGCAGAAGAAGATATCGACCGCGGCCTCACAGCGGATACCTTGACCATTACCGTGGGGTACTATGGAGGCCCGTATCAGATAAAAAAGACTTTTACGCTGGAAGAGCTTTACGCTATGAAACTGACAGAGCAGGCATATACGTATATCGACAATATGCCTGCGGTCGTGCTGGAATCGGCTCGGGGAGTTAAGCTTGCTGATCTTCTTAATGCAGCGGGGATCGATATCAATTCGGTGGAGAGCTTTCATTTTTATTGCAGTGACGTAAAGAATTCCTGGTATCAGTCTATCAATAAGGAATATCTGCTGGATACCATACGATATTACTATCCAAAGCTTCAGGAGAACTGGGATTATGATAACGGCCTGGCTGGGCCGGGGGCAGGCGAAGGGGCAGAAGAGGTGGAAACCATTATTACTCTTGAGGATAGCTGGCTGCGATTTGCAGCAGAACCCGACTTTCAGCATCTGGTAAAGAAAAGCAGATTCCGGCTTGTTTTTGGACAAACAGACCTGACTACACGCAATGCATATCGTTCTGCCAGATGGATTCATACCATCGAAGTCATGCTGGGGGGGAAACCGCCCGAATCAGAAGCAATCGAGACGAATTGGGAAGCTGCACCCGTGCCGGAGCTGGTGGGAAGCGAGTACAGACACGACGACGCTCTTGGAGAGACCACCGGAGAAAACATCGCAGCAGAAAGTTCGGCAGGAGTTCAGAACTGGCGCGTTTACGAGATGTCGGAGGAAGCAGAGGAGCTTCAGGAAATAAAAGCAGAAAACCCGCTTCTTAAGGGAATCGGCGTGATGGCCATATTGATTTTTGTATTCGGGATTATTGTTGGAGTCATCAGGTTTTACAGGGAGGTATGACATGTTTTCATTGACTAATTTAGGAAATTCGCTGAGAGCCGTAGCTTCCGGTCTGCAGATTCCGGTAATGGCTATTTTGCTGATTTTAATTGCACTGACGGTGTTCATGGCGGGTATGCTCATCGCAGAGGTGTTGACAGAGCGGCTACGGTTCAAGGCCAAGGTACCTTTTCTTATGGAGAAATTAAAGGACAGGCAGGAGGTTGCTGAGGAAATCATTCAAAAAAGCGGTTTGCTGAAACGCCAAAAAAACCTGTTCTTAGAAATTCTATCTCATAAAACTCTGACCGCCGAAATGAGAGAGGCGCTGGCAAGACGTTTGATCTTTGAAGAACAGTCCCGTTATGACGGTATTACAAGGATTACGGATTTGATTGCCAGGCTGGCGCCAATGTTCGGACTGATGGGCACCTTGATTCCCTTGGGACCGGGAATCATCGCTTTGGGTCAGGGGGATACCTATACATTGTCCAAATCAATGCTGCTGGCCTTCGACACGACAGTTGCGGGTTTGATTTCGGCAGCGGCAGCGTTTCTGATTTCTGCCGTTCGCAAAAGTATGTATGAGAATTACATGGTTGCAATAGAAGCGATCATGGAAAGTATTCTGGAGGTCATGGACCATAATGAGACGACAATTAGACAGGTTTAGAACAGGCAGGCTCAGAACGAAAAAGCAGGAGGATTCTTTCAACCCGATGGACGGTACGGCAAATCTGGCCGATGTGATGCTGGTGTTGGCATGCGGATTGCTGCTGTCACTGATTACGCACTGGAATGTCGATGTTGGACGAACGGAGAAATTGGTTGGCCTGAGCGAAAAGACGAGACTGACGGAAGTGGAAGATGCAGAGAAGACGGAAATCGAGGATCTGAAGGGTGGCCAGGGCTTTGAGGAAATGGGAATCGTGTACCGCGATTCGGCGACCGGTAAGCTCTATGTCATATCAAAGGGAGAGGAAGAATGAAAAAATATTTAAAACAAGTTATTGCTTTATTTGTTGTCACCGCCCTTGTTACTGTGACAGGTTTTACAACGGTATATGCCAAAACTGATTCAGGAGCGCCTGCTTCTTCGCTGACGGTATCCTTTACGTCGGAAGGCAAAACGGAATTGCTCCACGAATATACCATTGAAGAAATTAGCAGTCTGATCGACGGTAAGGAAGTGAGATACTCTTCCATCGATGCGATGCCGGCAAGGGTGTTGACCGTCGGAAGCGGCGTCTATATCGACACCCTTGTTTTGGATCTGGCGAAATATACGGATGTCGATGTTGAGAACTTTCAAAGAATAAAACTGACAGCTACAGATGGCTGGACAAGAACTTATTTAAAAAGCGACTTATATGCGCAAAAGTACTATTATAAAAACTTATTCAATAAAGATGTTTGGGATTCGGCCTCAGGGAGAGCCGAAGCAGCTGCCGCTGCTGATGCGGTTATAGTGAAACCAATGCTTGCAGTTACATCCTGGCAGGGCAGGATTATGGAGGGCACCGGAGACGTATCGGCACTGGTCGGGGAACTGAGCAGTGAGATGACGTTCCGGCTGTGCCTTGGTATGGACCCTTCTGACCTGACCTCCGGGGATTCGACTACCTCGGAATACGGGAGATGGATCGACCGGATTGAACTGATTCTGACCGACGAAACCATGACGAGGGCGATGTTTGTGACGGTGCTGGGAAGGCTGGCGGAAGCGGATACGGCGAATTACAGCAACGATTTTCAGGATGTTGCACGCGGACAATACTTTGAAGGTTATGTGGCATGGGCTTCGGGAAACGGTTTTGTTTCCGGAAGCGGAAACGGAATGTTTCTACCGGACGACAGGATTACACGGGAGCAGATTGCCCTTATTCTTTACCGATATGCAAAACTTACGGGGATCGATATATCTGATACAGATCAGGCACAATGCCGTTCTTATTCGGATTACGGATCTGTGACAGATGCTGCAAAAGAGGCGTTTTGCTGGGTGGTTAATCAAGGAATCATGGCGGGAAGCGGCGGGAAGCTGGAGCCAAAGGGAGAAGCCACTCGGGCACAGGTCACTCAAATTATGAAAAACTTTGCTGAAGCCGGAGGCTTGCTGTGAGCATGTTCAAGCCCTGTACAAGGCAAGGAGTCAACTCTTTGGGTCTGCCGCTGCTGCCGATGTTAAGGCTGATGCTGATCCTCCTTCTTTTTATCGGTTTGAGCACTGCCTGCGGGAGCAAGCCGGATATCTCCAAGTATGAGGATACACCCATTATCGTGAAGGGCCTTGCGGAAGAGGATTTTGAAATAACGCCGGCAGAGCTTGCGGATATGGAGTGCGTTTCGGGAAGCGGCACCGGTGACAGCGATAAGGCAGGCACCGTGGAGGGATACGGCCCGGATTTAGACAGCTTTCTGTCGGGATACGAAAAAGAAAGGTCCGACTTCAGCAAGGTAAAATTCGTTGCAAAAGACGGCTATAAAAAAACAGTATCGGGAGATATGCTGCAAGAGAAAGAAATCGTATTTTCTCTTTCCAATGGAAAAGACTCGCTGGGGGAAAGCGAGTCTCCCATGCGCCTTCTGATTCCGGGAGCGGAATCGTCCTATTGGGTTTACGGTGTAGTAGAGATTGAGTTTATTGGGGTTAATTCTACGATAGAAGAAGGAAGGAATTAATACAATGATTAAAAAAAGATATCGATTGCCGGTCGCCTTTGTTTTCATCCTGCTATTGTGTCTGAGCTCGACAGTTGTTTGGGCTGACGTTGCATCTCCGGCGGAACCGGAGCAGATCGTTCTGTCCTTCACCGGAGATTCTGGCGAAATGGCGGTTACCTGGTGCGACGCCGGCAGCGACTTAGGCAGCCCTTCCGGGAGTACCGCAGTGTACGGCACCCACTCCGACCTGTCCGGAGCGTATACCGTATCAGCTGACACCACGGTGTCGGTGAATGGAATGATGTATTATGAAGCCACAATGACAAGGTTGTCGCCTGGCGAGCAATATTACTATCAGGTTGGGACACCCGGCAGAATGAGTGATATCAGAAGCTTTACGACCGGTGATAGAGAGGGTGATTACAAGTTCATTTATCTGGGTGATGTGCAGTTTAAAGACTACAGCACTATGAACGGGGAATTTGATGCATGGAGCAGTCTGGTCCAAAATGCATACGATGCAAATCCGTCCGCCGCATTTTTATTGCAGGGCGGGGATATGGTAAACAAGGGTCAGGTGGCGGAGGAGTGGCAGGCGCTTCTAACAAGGGTGGAAGATACTCTTTCTCGTGTTCCGTTCCTGTCGGTTCCGGGGAACCATGAATGCAATGATGAAGCAACGGGCAAACCGGAGCTTTGGTCAAAGATTTTCGACCTTCCGAAGAACGGACCTTCGGGATTTGAAGAGGAATTCTACTCCTTTGATTACGGAGACAGCCATATCCTCTGTCTGAACAGCAATATCTATTCCAATGAGCAGCTTGATAAAGGAGCCATGGACACTGCGGATTTTGAACGAATTAAGACATGGATTGCAAGTGATCTTGGCGAGACCGACAAGACCTGGAAAATCGTTGCCCTGCATCATCCCCCCTATGTAGTGGTGGATGATCGGGTATCGGCGGAGATATTGAACCAATGGGTTCCGATTTTCGAGGACAATGGTGTGAGCCTCGTGCTTTGCGGCCATCAGCATGTTTACATGCGCACGTTCACCATGTTCGATCGTGAAGTGAGCACGGACGACGGAATTACATATATTATGGGCGATTCGGGAAGTAAATTCTATTCAAAAGCAGAGGTGCCCTACGATGCCTGTATGCTTGAGAACACGAGCACCTATCAAACCGTTAGTGTTGCATCTGACGGTATAACGGTAGAAACGTACGGCTCATCAGGAGCGCTTCTGGATTCCACGGTTGTTACAGAGCCAACGGCAGCGGATCATGAAATCTCACTAAATTATAATTCTTCGGAAGCAATCGTGACTGCACCTTCCACAGCCGCATCAGGGTCTGCTGTGACAATCAATGTTTCCAATCGAACTGCAGGCAAAGAGGTATACGATGTTTCTGTGAAAGACAAAAACGGAAAAAGCTATCCTGTCACTACTTTGGCCGCTGATTCCTCTTATTCTTTTGTGATGCCGAATAGAAGCGTTCGTGTAGAAGTTCTTTTTGAAGGCGAATCAGGGGGAGGCGAAGCTGGAGATAAGGAGTATTATTCCTATTCTGTCAGCACAGGGGATGATCCGATCTGGAGTATCAATGTCAGATCATCGGGGCTCACGGAGGATAACAGCAAGATCAAAGCAGGTGAAACGGTAACGGTCTCTGTAGCCAGAGATGCTGCGGCTTTATCCTCGTCGCTGGAGGGTATTAACGTGCGAAGCAGCAGTACGGCTGTACCGGTGACTACGGTCTCGACGACAAAGGGGAGCTACGGAAAAATTAAAGGTGGAAACTATCAATTTACAATGCCTGACGGGTCTGTATCAATCAGTGTTGAGGCCGACTGTGAGACTCTGAAGGTCTACGCCCGAAAAAGCGAATCAGATTCCTATTCTTTAAAAAAGACCTTTGACAAAGATGACTTGGTTTCCGGCAGCAATGTGTATTATACGGGGTATGACCGCTATCCGACAGCGGTGATCGGAAAGGCGGATCAGTACATTACGCTGGAGGAATTGCTGAAAAGCTGTGATATTGAGCTTACGGAATCGAGCAGTATCGCACTGACCGCTCTTGATGGCGCAAGTAAATCCTTTCACTATGATGAGCTTTACGGCAAAACCAGATATTACTATCCAAATATTAAATCCGGTTCTGCTTCAGGAAAAAAAGCGATAGAACCGATGTTGGTGGTCAAGGGTTATCAGGACAGATTCATCAATTTAAAGGAAAAATCAATTGACGATATGGCACCGGACACTCAGGTTGCTTACCGGTTCGTCTACGGCCAAACTCCGGAGCAATTTAATGATGGGACCGCTTCAGAAAAATATGCTACGATAGGTGATTTCCTCAAGTGGACCAACAACATAAAAGTTACGGGATATCAATCACTTGAAGAAGAGCCTGACGCACCAGGCGCCGGAGGAGGCGTGGCTATAGAAGCAGAAGTGGCTGTTGCAAAAGGGAAAGCCGAGGTGACTCCCGAAATTTCAGCCGTAAAGGATAGCTTGAGCAAAGCGTTGAAGTCTGCCAAGACGGAAAAAACGGTTCCTAAAATCAGTATCAACGTACCAATGCAGGAAGGACTCCAATCTGTGGAAGTCAATTTCTCAAAATTGGTACTGCAAGCATTAACCGAGCCGGATGAGCTTCGCGTAACCGTCTCCACGCCGTTTGGAGGCGCGGAATTCAATGAAGAGATATTGAAAATCCTTCGCAAAGAAGCCGGGGATAAAAATTTGAAGGTCACGATCGCTTCGGTGGAGCAGAATCAGATAAAAAATAACGATGAAAGAGAATTGACCGGCAATAACGTGGAGCTGTCCGTTGCCGCCGGAAGCAGGCAGATGACAAAATTTGGCGAAGAAAAGGTTACAATTCGCATTCCCTTTAAACCGGATGCCGCCAAGAAGTTAAAAGGTTATTATGCCGTATGGTTCCCGGATAGCGGAGCAAGCCTCAGAATGCCGGGCTCGGCTTATAACGAGGCGGATAAGGCCGTAATCTTTGAAACCGATCATCTGTCTGTTTTCGGAGTGGCCTACACGGACAATACGGCGGTGAACTTATTCTCTGACGTAAAGGAAGATTCATGGTATGCACCCTACGCAAGCTTCGTTACGGAAAACGGCTGCTTTCAAGGGACAAGCGATACCACCTTCGGCCCGGACGGCGTGATGACCAGAGCGATGCTGGTAACGGTGCTGGGGAGGCTTCACGGCGCGGAGGCAACAGATTCCGCACCGGCTTTTACTGATGTAAAGAATGATGCATGGTATGCGGACAGTGTAACCTGGGCCGAGAAAGAAGGGATCGCAGCCGGTATTGGCAGCGGCAGATTCGGCCCTGATCGTTCGATAACCAGAGAGCAGCTGGCGGTAATGCTGTATCAGTGTGCAAAGCTGGATAACGGAACCGTGGGGATCGTTGCAAAACAAGACCTTCTGAAATATAAGGATTTTGCAGATGTTTCCGCATGGGCGCAGGACGCATTGGCATGGGCCTGCCATAACGGTTTGATCACAGGAAGAACAGCAGATACCCTGGCGCCAAAAGAGACTGCTGCCAGGGCGGAGGTTGCTGCTATCATTACAAGATATTCAGAGCTGATCAATAAGAAATGATTGATTTGAAATAGAACCACAATTATGAGGGGGTGAGGATTGTGAGCTGGTTTGGAGTCAACAAGGGGGGATAAAAATTGATTGTATTAAAAGATGTGACCTTTTAATAACAAAAATCTATTTGTATCAATTTAGATGCGATGAACCGCATAAAAAAATGGAGGTAATTGAAATGAAAAATTTGAAAAAAGTATTTTCGTTCTTTCTAATTACAGTTTTGCTAATCGGTTCCATGTCAGTGACCGCTTTTGCAACAGACCCTGACATATTAACCGTTGTCGTGAAAGATTCTTCAGGAACAACCATCGCAACAGAAGGATATACCAGAGCAGAACTGGAAGCAATGGCAATAAAGGATGGCAATGGAGTTGATGTCAAGGTAAAATATTCCTCTTTGGACAAGCTTCCTGCATGGAGGACGACCGTGGCAACAGGCGTCGACCTTGAGGATCTGATCCAGGATGCCGACAGCTCTATTACGAGCTTTGATTCCGATGACAGTTTTACCTTTGCAGATACGGACAGCAGCAGGCCGGCTTCCTTTACGGCTGCGTACGGCGATTTATATGATTCATCAAGATCCTATTTCACCAATCTTCCTGATCGCTGGATAGAAACAGTATTGGATGGCAATGGGGATGTGGTTACTGCGGGTTATCTGATTGACGGCGATACCGACGAGTTGGAAGGCAGCACCGTAACGCCAATGCTGGCACTTACCTATTATCAGGCAAGATATCTGACCGATACGGCTTCAAACTACGTAACCCTCTCCGATTCCAGTACACCGATGCTGTGCTATGGATTAAAGGCAAACGAGTTGCTTCCACCGCTTGGCTATACCAATAATAATTTTGTAAGAGAAATTGATGTGATTACGTTTCAATTAGCTAATTAATAAATTTTTCAAGGATTTATCATTGAAATCCTAATTCGACTGAGGAGCGTATTGGAGAACAAAAATATTAGCTAATATTCAGGGGCTTTATAGACTGCCTCTGATTCGATCATGAAAAAGAGGCAGTCTGAAATAGAAAGAAAGGGAAAGAAAGTGATGGAAATAATGAAGAAAAAGCTCTGGAAACGGTTCCTCGCTCTTCTGTTGATGGGAGCAATGGTTTTCAGTGCTTTTCCAATGACAGTCTATGGAAAAACATCTGTTTCCGATTCTGCAGAAAGATTGCCTGTTTATATTAAGCATTCGAATGGTGAGTCTGTTTTAGCCAAAGTTTATACGCTGGATGAGATTGAAGCACTTTGTGAGGAGAATACGGTGTTTTTTTCCTCCATTGATAGTATGAATGCGCCGGTATTGACTGCGGTAAAGGGCGTAACAGTCGACAGCCTGATTGCGCAGATTACTGGAGATTTACAAATCGAGGGAAGCGATATCAGCAAGATTAGCATGAGTACGACCGATGGCGGCAGCTCTGCAACGATATATGACATAGCCCAGGATACAGAAACAGGTTATTTTTTTCCGGGTCTTTTTACCGATGATCAGATTACGAGTGAGACCGACACGCAGGGCATCCTAGATCAGGGCGGAACACAAGTGGAACCGATGATTGCAGTTGAATCCTATCAGGATAGAATCGCCTATCTGAAAACACAGACAGGGTTAACGGATTTAGATGAAATTAAGTCATGGGTTACAGCGAAGATGGATTCCTTCGCGACCTTCCGTTATTGCTTCGGTCAGACGGAAAGCGATATCTTAAATAGAGAAGTAACAACAAGTAGTTTTTCAAAATGGCTCTATAAAATGACGATTATGTTAAATGATCCGCCGGGGGAAGAAACGGATCAGTTGCAGGCCCCTGATTTTACTATTACACAAAGTGAAGACGGAGCGGTAATTTACGTTAGAATAAAGAACAATGAACCGGATGCGACGCTTTGTTATTCCGTCAACAGCGGGGACAACAGCGACGATTTCACCGGGTACATCCCGCAGACGGAATATACGGGCAGGCTGGAATTTCGAAGAGATGATTTGACAAGCTATACAAATAACCAAGTACATTTGAAGGCAATGGCCTCAGAAATTGGAAAGACCGACAGTGATACGACGGAAGTATATCTTTCCAATAAGACTTACGATACAGAATCGTTGATCAGCAGCTATGACGAGTTTGCGGAAGCAGTGGCGGCTTCCGTTGGTGAAGACGTCATAACGCTGGGGCAAGGGTTTGAATGGACAGGAACATTAGACATTACAGGTAAAGAAGTTAGCATCGAGAATGGCACGGAGGCAGATTTGACGATAATTAGTGCCAAATCAACTTCCATTACAGGGGAAGGGGTAATCACTTTTGATGAAGGGATCAATTTTGCAGGGAAAAATGGAGAAATTAGCGCTTACCCCGGATTAAAAATAAAAAATCACGCGACAGTTACTGTAAATGGGAACGTAGAAGGATCACTATCTTCTACCGGGCAAAAAACCGGCGTGGGTCTCTACGCTTTGGATTCAACGGTAGTAATAAACGGCGTTGTCTCCGGCGCGACGCAGGCTTCGGATTCGGAACTGATTCGCGGCAATGGCGCGAATGGTATTGTTGCAGACGGGAGCAAAGTGACGGTCAACGGTAATGTATGGGGAGGAGATACTAAGTCTTACGGTAGCAGTGAAACGTCATATTATGGAGGAACTGGTATCGAAGCTAAGAATGGCAGTAAGATTATTGTTGTGGGGAATGTTTCAGGAGGAGAAGCCCCAATTACTTTCGCCAAAGCATATGGAGGCATGGGCCTTAACTTAAGTGACAGCAAGGCGGATGTGGCTGGGAATATCACAGGCGGCAGCGGATATCACAGCATAGCGCATGCAGCGAAGCCTTATAATCCAGGATGCATGCTATCAGGTGATAGCGAACTGGTAGTTCGAAAGAGTACGGCGACAGGAGGAGGCAATATAAACGGTGGAAACAGCACCGTAGATCCAGGCGGCGCCGGGGTTTGGATTTATTCTGGTCAGGCGACGGTGGAAGTGGAAGGAAATGTAACAGGGGGAAGCAGTACGGATTCTTACGCGGGTCCCGGTTTAATGATCACAAGCGACTCAGACCACGATGTAACCATAGCAGGGGATATAAGCTCCGGACAAGATGATCAGCTTTTCAGCTCGGAGAATGAAAACTATGGAATCTCGCTGCCTGACGGAATCAACGGTAAAATCGAAGTTGGCGGAAATGTTACCGGAAAAGGCGCGGGCATAAGCATTGATAAAGATGGTGAGATCGTAGTAGGCGGAAATGTTACGGCAAGTCTGGGCACGGGTATTATCGCGTCTGGCGGAGCAATTACCGTGGAAGGTGATGTGACAGGAGCGAAAACAGGGATACAAGCGGTTGCATCGACCGTTGATACGGCAGTTGAAGTTGAAGGAGATATTACCGGAACTGCAGGTTATGGCGCTTTGGCGGCACAAGCTGCAGGATATAACGCCGGAATTACATATAAAGGGACCGTTACGGGCGGTGTCGCGGCTACCGCAGATGATGCTGCTGTAAAAGCGATTCTGGGCGATAATTATGCGGTTGGTACATATAAAGATGAAGCGAGTGGATCTGGCAGTTGGAGCGATGCCGCAAATACAAGCTGGTATAATTCCACCGACACATCCTTTGATATTGCTACACCGGAACAACTGGCCGGTCTTGCCGCCATCGTCAATGGCGCAGCGGATGGAATTTCTCAGGATAATTTTACTGGCAAGACGATCAGTTTAACTTCAGATATTCGTTTGAATGACCATTTGAGCTCAGCACAGGATGGCAGTGCGCTGGAATGGACCTCTATTGGGGGAGGTGTCGCAGGAAAAACGAATGGTGCTGCGTTTAATGGCACGTTTGAAGGAAATGGATATACGATACAAAATTTATATATTTATTCCGATGAATCATCGTCAAGTTATGTTGGCAGAAACAGAGGGCTTTTCGGTATTACCGATAAAGATGCGGTGATCAGGAATCTTGCGATAACAGGATACGTTCACGCACAGCGGGGAGTAGGAGCCTTTGTTGGTAAAACCGGTTCAGGAGGAACAGGAGCCGGGACAGTAATTGAAAACTGTGCAAACTATGCTGCAGTCTCAGGGACAGACAGCAAGGGATATGGCGGGATCGTCGGATCAGCATGGAATGCAGGAATGATTAAAAACTGCTACAATGCCGGTACCGTTTCAACTGCTGCAAGCTATCCTGCCGGTGGTATCGCAGGAGAGCTGGAAATCTCCATGGTAAACTGCTACAATGTCGGAACAGTTACGGCCGCTAAGGCGAGCTATGCAGGCGCATTGACGGCAACGTTAAAAGGGGGAACCATAACGAACTGCTACTATCTTGACGGTTCTGCAGCCGGCGGCGGAGTTGCCTACGTGAATAGCGGAACGACTGATGGAGCGATCAGCAAGAGCTCAGCAGAAATGAAAACTTCTGGTTTTACAGCAACGCTTAATGCAGGTGGAAGTGCATTTGTTGCAGATAAGGACAATCTCAATAATGGATATCCTGTTTTGTCCTGGCAGTCGAAAGAGGGCGGCGACAGTGCAGATATCACTTCTCTTACAAAGGCTATCGGTGCGGCAACTGCAAATAAGGGTACTGTAACCGTCAGCAAGGACGGGAATGACGTATCAACTTCAAAACAATGGGTGACGGAATCAGTCATGGAAGCTTACTCCAATGCCATAGCAACAGCACAGGCAATCGCAGATGACACCAATGCGGCACAAACAGAGATAGACAATGCAGTTTCTTTACTGGAAACGGCAACAAATACGTTTAATCATGCAAAAGCATACGGAAAGAAATCGAGCGGTAATTCCGATTCCGATAACTCCGGCGGTTCCGGCGGCGGAGGCGGAGGCGGCGGTGGTGACGCAGAAAACGGCGCCGACATACAAAAGGGCAGCAGCGGTGTACAGAAGGCTGTCGTGTCTACAAATTCAACAGCAAAGACCGATTCTTCCGGTAAGGCAAAAGCAGCCGTATCGAGCAGCACGCTAAACAGTGCGCTGGAACAAGCCAGCAAAGCTGCAGAGGACAACGATAAAAAAGCAGGCAGTAAAGCTGGAACCACAGCAGTAGAGGTAAAGGTTCAGGTAAAAGGCACTGCGAATGCGAAAGCGGTAGAAACAACCTTGCCTTCTGATACGCTGAAGGAGATGTCGGAACAGAAAAACACCCTGCTCACGGTCAGCAGCTCAGTTGCTGATATCACACTGGATCAGGATGCCCTTGAGGCAATCACAGATAAGGCAGGGGAACAGGTGACCATCAGCGCGGAAAAGGTAGATGGCGCAGCACTTCCTGAAGCAGCAAGGCAGGAGATTGGTGACGCACCGGTCTATGATCTGAAAATTCTGGGTTCCAAAGGAACTATAGCAGATTTCAAAGGCGGAAAGGCCACCGTAAGCGTTCCTTACGAACTGAAGGACGGTGAAAGCGCGTCTCAGGTGGCAGTCTATTATATCAATGATGCGGGTGAGCTTGTCAAAATGAAGTGTACCTTTGATCCGGCAACAAAGACTGCAACCTTTACCACAGACCATTTCTCCTACTATGCGGTGGTCATTGAAAGTGAGAATACGAGCTTTGCCGATGTGAAAAAGACGGCGTATTATTATGATGCGGTGAGCTTTGCGGTAAAGAAAGGTCTTTTCAACGGTACAACCTCGACAACCTTCAGTCCGGATACCGGCATGACGAGAGCGATGTTTATAACAGCACTCGGAAGAGCAAATGGCGTAAATGCGGCAAGCTATGAAAAGACAAACTTCAGTGATGTGAAAACGGGAAGCTGGTATGGTAGTTATGTTCAGTGGGCCTTTGAAAACAAGATCATAAGCGGAATGGGCGAAGGAAAATTTGCGCCGGATCAGCAGATTACGAGGGCTCAGATGGCGGTTATCCTGACGAACTACTGCAAATGGAAGGGTCTGGAGGTAAACACAGATCAGCTCACTTACACAGATCTTGCGGACATTCCTGACTGGGCCGGAGAGGGTGTAGGCTTCTGTACAGCAAAAGGCTGGCTCACCGGATATCCTGAAGGAAGTTTTCTTCCACAGAAAACCGCTACGAGAGCAGAAGCAGCAACTGTACTGTATAAAGGCAGCGGGAGCGGCATTCTGTAAACAGTCTGCCATTTATATGATCCGATTAATGGAAAAGATGCAAACGAAAAAATAAATGTAAAACGGATGCGATTCGACGAAAGGTATGATAAAATACAACCGTTATATTTTAATATATATAACGGTTGTATTGCTGTTTATGTGGTTTGCTGTAATGAATCATTTGCTGATTTTGCGGCATATCCGGAAAGGATAAGAAAATATTCATGAAACTGTTAACCGTAGCGGGTCCTCCGTCATCGGGCAAGACCTCAGTTATTTTGAGACTTGCGGAGGCGCTGGGCATGAGAAGCGAAGAACTCGGCGTTGTTAAATTTGATTGTCTGACTTCCTTTGATCATCTTCGATATGAAGAAAAAGGCATTCCGGTCAGAACCGGATTTTCGGGGAAATTATGTCCCGATCACTTTTTTGTCAGCAATATCGAAGATGCTGTTAAATGGGGGCTGCGGTCGGGATTTCGCCTGCTTATTACGGAAAGTGCAGGGCTTTGCAACCGCTGTTCACCGTATATCAGCAGTGTTTTATCCGTTTGTGTAATTGATAATCTATCGGGCATCAATACGCCAAGGAAGATCGGTCCTATGATGAAGATGGCCGACATTGCAGTGGTGACAAAGGGTGATATCGTCTCTCAGGCGGAACGAGAGGTGTTTGCGTTCAATATCAAGCAGGTGAACCCTTCTGCAAAAATCATATTCATCAATGGTATTACAGGGCAGGGGGCGTCGGTTCTTGCCAAACAGCTGCAGAATGCCGGTGAGATTGCCGCTTTGAGAGACAGGCGGCTTCGTTTTACCACGCCTGCAGCAGTTTGTTCCTATTGTACAGGTGAAACAAGAATCGGAGAAGAATATCAGATGGGTACGATGAAAAAAATGGAGTTTGAAGAATGAAATTTGACAAGTACATGAATTGGGTTTTAGATACTCCACTTGAAGAAATCGTGAAGCGGCATCCGGTGTGCCGGGATTTTTTCCTGAATTACAGAATTCATGATATTGAAACAGAGCTGACGCTGCCAGTGATTTTGGAAAAAGCAGGACAGGATATTGTGACAGAGTTCGGTATGGATACAGATATGGTCCTTCGTGATTTCGTTGAATTTCTTACTGCATTTGTAAGTGATGCCGGAGAGAAAACAGCGGTGAAGACTTTGACGATTCTCGGAGGCTGTGATAAATCCGGTACGCCGGAGCTTTCGGAATGGTCCGCTTCGGTGGGTGAGACCATTGGAATCGTAGGTCCGACAGGTTCGGGGAAAAGCAGGCTGCTGGCGGATATTGAATGTTTGGCAGACCGGGATACGCCTACCGGAAGGAAAATTCTTGTAGATGGAAGAGAATTGTCGGAAGAGGAACGGTATCAGATGGAGGGCAAGCTTGTAGCACAGCTTTCTCAGAATATGAATTTTGTCATGGATCTGACCGTGCGAGAATTTCTTGAAATGCACGCAAGAAGCCGTTTGTCGTCCAATATGGATGATACTGTGAAACGCTGCTTTGACAGTGCCAACGAACTGGCAGGGGAAAAGTTTGGCTGGGGTGTAAAAGTTACGCAGCTGAGCGGAGGTCAGTCAAGGGCCCTGATGATTGCGGATACCGCTTACATGAGTACGTCTCCCATCGTATTGATTGATGAAATTGAAAATGCGGGAATTGACAGACGACAGGCCATCGAAATCCTTGCAAAAAAGGAAAAGATCGTTTTGATTTCCACGCACGACCCGCTTCTGGCGCTGAGCGCCGATAAGAGAATCGTCATAAAAAACGGAGGCGTTTCCGCAATCCTTATTCCCTCTGAAGAGGAGAAAATTTGTCTGGAAGCTGTTGAAAAATTGGATACGACATTAAGCAAATTGAGAAACA
The DNA here is from genome assembly GCA_963676445.1 of Anaerovoracaceae bacterium. GTDB lineage: Bacteria > Bacillota > Clostridia > Peptostreptococcales > Anaerovoracaceae > Anoxybacterium. The sequence goes on along the minus strand of OY781100.1, from coordinate 2,403,916 downwards.
GCTTAAGACGGGGCGAGGAAATTAAGCGGGAACTTTTGGAATGAAAGGAGACCAAAGTATGTGGGAAATTTACGACAAAATGATTGAAGGAATTCCCGAGTCGTGGAAGGCGGAGGAAATCGTCAGAGGCAGTTTTTTCGCTTGCGTAAGAAGCGAAGGCGGACTGGGCATTGCCGGCGTGGCGGAGTATGATTATCGCATGATGATGAACACCGGAAATCTGGAAGGTCTTTCTCTGAGAGAAGTAGCCGAATACGTGAAATCCTGGAATTTCTATGAAGCGACCATCGGACTTGCCGCTATAAACGCCTATTACAACTGCCCGGAAACAGCGAGAAAGTCGGGTGTTCCTTTTACTGAAGCCAGGCATGTTGAAGACAGGATTTATGATCCTTTTATTATGTCTCAAAACGAAATACGTGGAAAAGTAGTGACCGTTCTAGGTCATTTCCCGTTCATTGAAACGCTGTTTCAGCCGGTCTGCGACTTGCGGATCATCGCGGGTGAAATGCCGGTGGAAGGTGACTATCCTCCTTCAGCGGTAGAATATCTGCTGCCCGGCAGCGACTATGTCTTTATCGGCAGTTCCTGTTTTGTAGAGAAGACGTTGCCCAGAATTTTGCAGCTTTCAAAAAATTCCGAGAAAATTACACTGGTCGGACCCTCTACAACAATGGCGCCGGTTCTTTTCGAATATGGTGTTGACGCCTTGTGCGGTTATGTTGTAAAGGATAAAGAGCGCGCCATGAGGTTGATTCGCGGCGCAGAGAACGGAAAAATTTATTCCACCGGACAGAAGGTGACGTTAAATAAAACAAAATATGAATAGAAAGAAATAATGCAGTACCTATACCTTTTTCTGATATTCCGGGTGAACAATCAGCTTGCCAATATGAACTGTCTCGTGTCCCCCGTATGCCCTTACAGAGCCAATGATCTTTTCGCAGTCGTCAACGGCCTTTAAAATAACGCTTTTTTCGTATTCCTTCCGAATCTCTGATATGGTTTGTTTCAGCGGGGGGGATATCAAAATTGTCTAGCAACTTGGCTTCGCTTTGATATGCGAGAAATTATTTAATCACTTTTACTGCCATTGTTTTAAAGACCGCATAGAGTTCGCTGCCTTTTTTTATCTTCATATCGTGCATAGACCGGTCTGTGATCAAGACCGCCATGGAGATGCCGACGTCAAGCATCACCTTTACGCTTTTGCCGTCTGGGATGATATCGGTTACCGTGCCCTTGATTACGTTTCTGGCACTGCTGACGAGCGGTCCGGTACTCAAAATGATGTCTTCCGGACGCACGGACACTTTCACCTTGCCTTCCAGCTCGGTAGAAACATTAATTTTCACTCCGTTGGTTAAGGCGTATTTCTCTCCATCCATCAGAACGATTTCTGCGTCATACAAGTTTGCGCTTTTTCTGATGCTCATGAAATACAGCTCAAGCTGTGACTCTGATACCCGTATGCTGCGACCGATATGATGGGCCTGAATATCGCCTCTCTTGATCATTTCGTAAACAGTGTATTTGGAAAGTTTCAGCTTACCGGCTAATTCCTCCGGCGTATATAATATTTCTTCCTGCATTGGTTATACCTCCCCTGACAAGAACGATTTTCTTAGTAACATTATAATGGGAACTGTCAAGGAAATCAATTGACAGATTCCTGCCAATTTAATATAATTTAAACTAGTTGGTTTTAGTTTGGTATTGATTGATTAAGAACGAATTGAACAAAAACTGTAGAAAAATTGTAGACAAATGAAAGGGACACAATCATGAAAAAAATTAGTTTGATTTTAGCCTTGCTAATGGTATTTACATTTGCCTTTACCGGTTGTGGCACTCAAGCGGAGGAAGAATCTCCGTCGGTTGCTGAAGGGCCCACAGATGAAGCTGTTGAGGTCAACATTTCAGCAGCTGCGAGCATGACGGACGCTTTGAACGAAATCAAAGAAGCATATGCAAAAGAAAGCAATGCGATTCTACTGTTCAATTACGCTGCTTCGGGAACACTTCGTAAACAAATTGAAGAGGGAGCGCCCTGTGACCTGTTTATTTCCGCATCCGCATCGCATATGGATACGTTGGAGCAGGAAGGACTGATCGTATCAGATACAAGGAAAGATTTGCTTAAGAATACACTGACTCTGGTCGCTTCGACAGAAAAGGCGGATCAGATCAAATCCTATGAGGATATGGGAACAGACGCAATTGCAAGTGTTTCTATCGGGACACCAGATTCTGTTCCTGCCGGCAAGTATGCGCAGCAGGCTCTGCAAAACCTTGGCTTGTGGGACAAGTTGGAGAGCGCGGACAAAATTGTATATGCGAAGGATGTACGTCAGGTTCTGGAATATGTAGATACGGGAAATGTGGATTGCGGTCTTGTTTACAGCTCTGATACCGTAGTAATGGATACCGGTGTTGTCATCATGGACATGCCGGAAGACAGCCATGATCCAATTGTCTATCCTGCAGCACTGACTAAGGATTCTGCGCAAAGCGCAGCTGCGGCGAAGTTCTATGAATTCCTGAAGACAGATACCGCTGCTGAAATTTTTGAAAAATATGGATTTTCGATGGTCTAAGCTCATGATATAATAATCGCAGCAGCACTTGCAATTGCGATTATTATATGGATTAAGTGCCCTGCGAGAATTTTGGCAAAAGACGACGGATGTTTTTCTTTTGCCGAAAACGCAGATGGCGGATTATATCATGAAAGCGTAGCTTTCATGATATAATAAAAACATTGCAACGAAAGATGAATAAGGGGGGACGGCAGTCCCCCCCTTTCAAAAATAAAAGGAGATTCAAATGCTGTCGCCAATATTGCTGTCGCTGAGAATTGCAACGATCGCCACGGCCTTTTCATTTGTTTTGGGCATTTTTTTTGCTTACACTCTGAACAAAAAAACAATACCCGGCAAAAATCTGTGGGAGACGCTATTAATATTGCCTATGGTGCTGCCGCCGTCTGTAATGGGATACCTTCTCCTGATTGCGTTTGGAAAAAGAGGTTTCATCGGCAGCTTTCTATTGGAGGTCTTTCATGTACAGGTGGTGTTTACATGGGTAGGAGCGGTGATCGCCGCCTGTATCGTTTCCTTGCCATTGATGTATCAAAATGCAAAATCCGCTTTTGTAGGGCTTGATCCCATTTATGAAAGAGCTGCACGGACTTTGGGAAGCAGCGAGTGGAAAATATTTAGAACAGTCATCTTTCCTTTGGCCTGGCCCGGAATCATCAGTGGAATCGCATTGTCATTCGCAAGAGCCTTGGGAGAATTCGGAGCCACACTGATGATTGCCGGAAATATACCGGGAAAAACGCAGACGGTTCCTACTGCCATTTATTTCGCGGTAGAATCGGGTAAACCAGAATTAGCAAACAAGCTTGTACTAATTATGACCGTTTTTAGCTTTCTTCTGATCTTTGGCCTGAATGCCTGGCTGAAGAAAAAGAATTATATCGGAAGGTAGAGTTTCATCCTGGGGATAGGTCTTTTAAGCAAAATCAATAAGAGGTCCATGCATGTATTTTAAAATAATAAAGTCATTGGAACATTTTACAGTAGACATTGAATACGGTTTCGACCGCGGAATCCTCGCAGTACAAGGGGAGTCGGGAGCAGGAAAAACGACGCTTCTGAATTGTATTGCAGGAATCATAACACCTGATGAGGGGAAAATCATTGTGGAAGACCGCGTGGTATATGACGGTGTACAGAAGATCAACGTAGCAACAAGACTCAGAACCGTTTCTTATCTTTTTCAGAACTATGCGCTTTTTCCCAACATGACAGTCTATCAGAACATTATCTACGGGATTAAGAATAAAGAAGAATATAAAGATAAGCAAGAGAGGGAGGAGCTGCTTCGGTATGCGGAGTATATCATGGAGACCTTCGGTATCGCCCATTTGAAGAAAAAGCATCCCAACCAGATTTCAGGCGGTGAGAAACAGCGCGTTGCTTTGACAAGAGCCATCGTAATAAAGCCGAAACTGCTTTTGTTGGACGAGCCGTTTTCCGCATTGGACAGGCAAACAAAAGAAGTGATTTATCAGGAATTTGATTCTTTTAAAAAGGAATTTCAAATTCCGACGATTTTAATTACCCATGACCCTGTTGAAAGTGAAATGTTTGCTGACAGGAGGATACAGATGAAAGAAGGAAAAATCATTAAAACAGATTGAAAATAGAATGATAGATAAGGTTTCTATATGCGATAAATGCGGATCTCCGCATTTATTTTGTTGTACCATAAAAGCATCGGTTTTATGATATAATAATCGCAGCAGCACTTGAAATCGCGATTATTATACGGATTAAGTGCCCTGCGAGAATTTCGGCAAAAGACAACGGATGTTTTTCTTTTGCCGAAAACGCAGATGGCGGATTATATCATGAACGCGTAGCGTTCATGATATAATATAATCGATTGGTCATGCGGGGAGGAGCAGGAAGCATGGCTTTTAACAGTAAGATAAAGAAAAGAGAGGGAATTCCGGATGAGTAAAATCGTGTACATCGGCAGGGATCTGATTGAAAAGGGGCAGGACTTTGTAGTCGCAAAGGTAGTGGATACCCATGGATCAACGCCGAGAAAAAAAGGCGCGTGGCTTCTTATGGAGCAGGACGGCACCAGATACGGAACCGTTGGCGGCGGAAAGCTGGAAGCGGAAGTGGAGAAAATTTGTCTAAAGACCTTTCAAACAAAAGAATCACAAATTTACCATTTCAGACTTACCGCAGAGGAGCAGCAGGGGATTGATATGCGGTGCGGAGGAGATGCGGATGTAAGCATCGAATATATTGACGCGAAAAAGCCCAACAGCTTTATAGAAGAGTTTGATAAAAAAGCGGTCGCATACATCTTTGGCGCAGGACATGTGGGACAGGCACTGGAGCCGCTTCTTCGCTATGTTGGCTTCACTACAAAGGTGATTGACGACCGGCCGGATTTTGCAAACCGAGAACGGTTTCCCGATGCAGATGAAGTTGTCATTATTGACAGCTTTCTGGATGCTTATCAGGGGATGGAGACAGATGAAAGCAGCTATATCATTATTGTGACCAGAGGTCACAGTGCAGACTATGACGTTCTGAAACAGACATTAAAGAAGCCAACTGCATATATCGGTATGATTGGAAGCAAAAGTAAAGTGGCGGAGATATATAGAATGCTTCGGGAAGACGGGTTTTTACAGGAAGAACTGGACAGGGTTTATTCTCCCATCGGGACCAGTATCTATGCCGAGACACCCGAAGAAATCGCTGTCAGCATCGCGGGAGAGATGATTAAAGTTAGGGCTGGACATGGAGAACGATAATCAAAACAGCGAAATTGTCGGATTGATCCTTGCGGCAGGGTATTCTTCCCGTATGGGAGCGTTTAAACCTTTATTGCAAATAGGAAATATGACTGCGGTGGAACGAATTGCCGAGAACATGAAACGTGCAGGGTTTCATCGCATCGTCGGAGTGACGGGGCATAACCGGGATCTTTTGCGGCCCATATTGGAAAGCAATGACATCAGTGAAGCGTTTAACCACCAATTTGCAAAAGGGATGTTCACTTCTGTGCAAAGAGGGATTGAATATGCGCTTTCGCAATCTCCAAAAAGGCCGGAAGGTTTTTTTCTAATGCTTGCAGACAGCCCGCTGGTCCCGCCCGAAGTTCTCACGAAGATTGCGGAGAAGCACAGGAATGAGCCGGATGCGTTTATCGTGCCGACTTATCATGGAAAGAAAGGTCATCCGCTGTTTATTCCGGCTTGCTATACAGATGAAATTCTATCTTACAGTGGTGAGGGTGGGCTGAAAGCAATCACAAACCGTCATGACGATCGAATGATCCGCCTTGAAGTTAACGAAGAAGCTGTTGTGATGGATATGGATACGCCGGAAGGTTATCAGGAAATCCTTGATTATTTCGAAAAGCAGGAAGATTATTCTTTGGATTGCCAGTTGAAAGGGAGGCGGATTTTCTTTATACGTCACGGAGAAATCAGGCAGCACAGAGAGAAAATATTCCTGGGACAAGCGGATATTCCTCTTTCTGAAATTGGAAGGGAGCAGGCTTGCGATGCTGCGGAAGAGATGGTGCGTTACGGGATCGATGCAAAGCGCATCTACACCAGTGATTTATCAAGGGCGGTTGAAACTGCTGAGTCGATAAGAAAACGCCTGAGCCGTGACAGGCTTGGCAAGAAGGAAATTGATTTGGTAAAGGAGACTCGACTTCGAGAGATCTCTTTGGGAGAATGGGACGGGCGTTATGTCAGCGAGATCATGAAAAATTATCCGGAAGAATATAAAAAGCGGGGAGAAGATCTGCTCGCTTATAAATTCGGAAATGACTGCGAAAATTTCTACGACCTGCAATATCGAGCGCTGAAAGGGTTTCGGAGCATATTGAAACAGGAAGAGAAATCAGCAGATGAATCACGGGATATCGTGATTGTTTCTCACTGGGGAGTGATCAATGTCATTCTCTGCCGCCTGCATCACGCTGAGCTAAAGGATGAAGTGAAAAAACCTGTGCCTAATTGCGGCATTATATTAATGGATTTTACATGACACATATAACGGTAAGGAAGGTATCAATTATGAAGGAAGTATCTGTATACGATGCAGTGGGAATGGTGCTGGGGCACGATCTGACTCAGATCATACCGGGAGAATTTAAGGGCAGTAAATTTAAAAAAGGGCATGTAATCGCAGAAGAAGACATCGAGGTGCTGCTGAGCATGGGAAAAAGGCACCTTTTTGTAGTGGATAAAGAGGAGACTGATGTTCATGAGGATGAAGCCGCCAGAAGAATCGCAACAGTAGCCGCCGGAACGGGCATCCGGCTTGTGGCGCCGGGAGAGGGAAAAATCGAACTGGTTGCCGACTATGACGGCTTGCTGAAAGTGAATACCGCAATGCTGACACAACTGATCGACCAGGATGAAATCATGTTTGCATCCATCCATGAAAATCAACTGGTGAAAGAAGGCCAGAAAGTCGCCGGCACAAGGGTTATTCCCCTGTTTGTCAACGAAAGCATCGTTGCTGGAGCGGAAAAGGTCTGTCAGAACAGCTCTATCGTTGAAGTTTTGCCTTTGAAAAAAATGAAAATCGGGATTGTAACTACAGGCAGCGAGGTTTATACCGGTAAAATCAAGGATGCTTTCGGACCGGTGTTGAAAAGAAAATTCAACGAGCTTGGAAGCGAAGTGGTGAAACAGCTGTTTGCAGACGACGACGAAGCGATGATCGCGGATTGCATTAAGCAGCTGATTGACGAAGGTGTGGACATGATCGGAGTCACAGGAGGGATGTCTGTAGACCCTGACGACCGGACGCCTACAGGGATAAGAAAAGCAGGAGGCCATATCATCACATATGGTGCCCCGGTGCTGCCCGGAGCCATGTTTATGCTGGCATATATCGGAAATGTACCTGTGGTGGGGCTGCCCGGCTGTGTTATGTACAGCAGAGTCAGTATCTTTGATCTGATCGTTCCAAGGATTCTTGCAGGTGAAATTCCTACAAGGACTGATATCAAGAAGCTGGCCCATGGAGGTTTGTGCAGGAGCTGTGAAGTCTGTACCTATCCTAACTGCGGCTTTGGAAAATCCTATTAACAAGCCGACGGACTGAAGTGACTATAAACGCGCCTCAATAGATCATTTGTTGATCTATTGAGGCGTTTCTGTATCCTTTCTCCACTTATCGATCAGTTTCTTTAACGCCGGCTCCATCACATCCAGCGGGATTTGGTTGTAATAAAGGATAAGCGTTGCTGTGTCGTCCGCAGAGGCCTCCGTAAAGTTGGTGATCGGAAGGACGCTGATCCCCAGCTCCTGCGCTTCTTTGCATAAAAGTGCAGGCGATTTTTTACTTTTCAGGCTGATAAGCATGTTCACTCCGGAAGAACTGTTCAGCGGCAATACCAAGCCTGAGCCCCATTTGGAAAATATGGACAGTGCGGCCTGTAGCTTTTGCGAATAAAGCTTCCGGAGCTTTTTGATATTCGTTTGATAGAGACCTTTGGACATATAGAGCGCTAAAGTCAGCTGCTCTGTTTTTGAACAGGTTTGGGTGTAATCCCCCTGAAACGTATCGAAAACCGCCGCCATATGCGGAGGAAGGATCATATAGCTGATTTTGATCGACGGGAATAAAGTCGAAGAAAAGGAACCGAGATAAACGACCCTCTGATTTTGATCCAGGCCCTGCAAAGCCGGAATCGGTTTTCCAAAGTAGCGCAGTTCACTGTCGTAATCATCTTCGATTATGATGCTGTCGTTTTTGTTTGCCCAGTCAAGCAGTTCATATCGCTTTCCTATAGGCATCACGTAACCTGTGGGAAATTGATTGGATGGACTGACATATACTGCGGAAGGGATGTTAGCAGGCAATCTGGCGATGGAGATCCCTTCGGTTCCTACCGCGGCGGCAGTGATGGAAAAATTTCTGTCTCGAAATATATTTCTGACCGGAAGATACCCTGGCTCTTCTACTGTGGCGTGCATGATCCCCATTTTTGCAAATATGATGCAAAGCTGTCCCATGATTTGCTGAGTCCCGGCACCGATGACAATCTGTTCAGGCGTACAGGTTACGCCGCGGGAGAGGTAAACATATCGGGAAATTTCTTTTCTTAGCGCAATTTCACCTTTCGGATCCCCTTCTTTTAGAAGCAGGTAAGGATACTCGGTAAGGACTTGATTGATGCATTTTTTCCATTTCACAAAATCAAAGCAGTACAGATCATAATAACCGGCCTTTTCAAAATCTATGCGGGTTCCTGGCTGCGGTAGGGTGACGGCCTCATCCTCTTCGACCGTTTCTTCGGGACATGTTCCCATTCCGGAGGCGATCTCGTTTACGAAATAGCCCGATTGCGGTCTACTGAAAATATATCCCTCAACCAAAAGCTGGCTATATGCCAGTTCCACGGTGGTTATACTAATTTTCAAAAGCTTTGATAAACTTCTGAGAGAGGGTAGTTTCTCAAGAGGTAAAATACTCCCGTCAAGAATGGAGGATTTCAGGTATTGATAAAGCTGAAGGTATAGCGGAACCGACGACTCCGGTCGAAGGTTTGGTATAATTGCTTTCATTACAACACTCCTGTATGTATGGGATAAGCTTAAACTCGTAAGTACAAAATGATATTTCCTTAGAAAATAAGCAGTTTTAACAAAACTGTAATTAAGAAAATAAATAAAATTGCGTATTTAAAAAGTTACAATTTAAGTGCATTATAATAGATAGAATAAAGAAAATCAAGCAGGAGTATCGGTAGAGATTAAAAAAGACTTGTGAAGCATAGCAGATCAAAATGAACCGGCTTGAGGAGGAGAATTGACAATGGAAACAAAAATCAATACAGACAACAAATCAAATCTAATTGTAATGACAGGCCTGATGATCGCAATGGTTGCCATCGTCACAGCAGCAATACCGATCCCGGCGCCCTTTACCAGCGGGTATGTCCATCTTGGTGATGCAGTGATCTTTCTGTCAGTTCTGCTACTGGGCTGGAAATATGGTGCGGTGGCAGCGGGCGCAGGCTCGGCGCTTGCGGATATTTTTATCGGTTATGCTTTTTGGGCCCCGTGGACGTTGTTTGTTAAAGCCGGGATGGCAATCATTATGGGTCTTTTTATAGCAAAAGCAATGGAGAAGCCGGGAAAGATTATATTTGGGGTGCCGGTTTACCAGATTCTTGGAATGATCTTCGGCGGTTTGTTTATGGTAGTCGGATATTTTATCGCGCAGGGAATCATGTATAGCAATTTTATCACAGCGGCCCTTGGCATTCCCTGGAACATTGCGCAATTTACAGTTGGCTTGCTGATTGCATCGTTGATTTCCGGAACCCTGTACCGGTCGCCTGCCGGAAAGATATTTACGTATCGGCCGGTTCCAAACAGGGAATAACCGTAAAGAACCTGATTTTGCAGCCGTTAGAACAGCCATCGGGAGTATTGATAAAAAATGACCCGAACAGAAGCTTTTGCGAGCTTACTGTCCGGGTCGTTTTGCTATAATGATCGTTAGGGAAAGCCACTATCCGGCAACTGTAAAATGCAGGTTAAATTTGTATTAAATCCGAACGAGGATAGCAGTATAATAAAAGATTATGAATTTAACTATCAACGACTGGCATAATATGCTATCTTTATAGATAGATTATAATAAAGGGGAGATTGTGAATGAAAACACTCATTTTGAGTATTTCAACGGGTCAGGGCCATCATGCAACAGGGCAGGCGATACAAAACGCTTTTCGGCAGAGGGGAGTCGATTGCGAGATATTAGATGCGTATGAATATATCGAGCCTATTCTGTCCCATCTCGTTTCAAGGGGGTATCTGTTATCGGCCTCCTATGCGAAAAAAATATCATCTAAGCTGTATGATATTGTTGTAAATAAAAATAAACCATTAAAGAAATATTCTGTTCCTAAACTGACGAATGTTGTATGGGCAAAGGATTTGAAAAGTTATATCGATGAGTCGAATCCGGACGTCATCATTTGTACCCACGTGTTAGCGGCGATTCTTGTTAATATCATGAAAGAAAAACATTGGATCGATGGGATTACCGTCGGAATTGTCACGGATTTTACCGTGCATCCTCTTTGGGAGGAGGCGAGTTTGCTCGATTATTATGTTACACCAAGTGATCTGCTGGAGTTTCAGTTGGAGAAAAAAGGATTGAATGCAGATAAGATGCTTCCGACCGGAATACCTATCAAACCCCAGTTTTCTGAACGTACAGACCGTACGGAAGCCAGAAAGCTGCTCGGTCTTGATCTTCACACCCATACGATTCTGTTGATGAGCGGCAGCATGGGATACGGTAAAATTGATGAATCGATCCAGCGTCTGGACCGGTTAAAAATTGATTTGCAGGTGATTGTTGTCTGCGGCAACAATAAGAAAATGTATAAAAAGACAAAAGAACTGCGTACTCAAAAACGCTTTGAAATCTATGGATATGTAGATAATGTGGACCTGATGATGGACGCCGCGGATTGCATTGTGACGAAGCCCGGCGGTATTACGACTTCGGAGGCGATGGCCAAAGGGCTTCCGATGATTATGGTTAACCCGATTCCCGGTCATGAAATGAGAAATGCAGAATTCATGTTGAACAACGGGCTGGCTTTATACGCGACAAAGTCTTTCCCTCTGGATGAAGCAGTGTTTTCTCTGTTTCAGCATCCGGAGCGAATCAGTTACCTGCGTTCAACAATTGAGATCTATGCCAGGCAGAACTCCGCACAAACGTTGTGTGAGCACCTGATCAAAGACTTTGAGGCGAGAAAAGCCCCATCGAAATGAAGACTAAAATGATAAAACCAGAAATGATCTGACTGAAATAGTAAAGCCGGCCCTTTAGAGGGTGCGTCTTAGGGATTTTAAATCCCGGAAAAATATCGGCATAGTTTGGTATGTGTTACCGGCTATGCCGATTTTTCTTGTTTTGGGGTGGATGTAGAAACTGGTGGATTAAATTCGGCAATGCAGTTATAAACGATTTTAATACGCTGTACCCGTCTACCATCAATGCGCTCTGCCTTATGAACATAGATTTTTTCAACGAACTCCCGGATAATCTCCGCTGTGAGTTCCTTTATATCTGTGTACTTTCGTACCAAGGCGAGGAAATGGTCAACACCCAGTGCACTTTCCTTTTCTGAAGTCATAGTAGATTTTAGTTCTGCCACTCGGCTTTCAAGGCTATGCTGCTCAGCTTCGTAGTTGCTGGTCATTTTGGCAAAACGCTCATCGGAAATCTTGCCCTCAATATTGTCCTCATAAAGCCTCTGGATAATTTCATCCAACTTGCTAATTCGAGCCTGTGACTGCTCTAATTCTCGTTTACCGTCACGCATACTTTTATCAAGTTCTATTCTTGTTTTCTTAGTAACAATCTCCACAAATTCATTTTCATGGTCTCTGGCAAAAGCTGTTAACCGGCGGATGCCATCAAGGAGCAACTCATCAACGACCACATTGCGTATCTGGTGAGAACTGCAGCCGCCTTTAATCTTACGATAAGTAGCACACACAAAATGTTCTTTTTCATGTTCCCAACCACGATGACGTACTTGGTATAGCTTGTTGCCACAATCCGCACAGAAGAGCATACCGGAAAGGATTGGCATTTCTCCCATCGGTGTAAGCCTACGTCTTCCATCCCGGATTTTCTGCACTACCTCGAACACAGGCTTCTCAATAATCGCTTCGTGGGTATTCTCGAAAATCATCCACTCTGATGGGTCATTTTTCATCTGCTTTTTCTGCTTATAGGACTTGCGGTAAGTTTTGAAATTAACCGTATGACCTAAATACTCCTGCCTTGAAAGCATATGAACGATTGTGCTACCTCGCCAAATATAATTATCGTCATGACCTCTGTTGTCCGGGATATTCAATCCGTTTGTCTTAGCGTGAGCCGTAGGATTCATTATGCAGCGTTTGCTGAACTCTTTAGCAATTTGTGTAGGGCCATAACCTTGCATACACAAGTGAAATGCTTCTTTTACTACTTTGGCAGCTTCTTCATCAACAATCCAGTGGGTCTTATCTTCTGGGTCTTTGATATAGCCATAAGGTGGATTGGTACAGAGTGGCTTGCCGGACTGGCCTTTTGACTTAAAGACGGAACGGATTTTCTTGCTCGTATCCTTGGCATACCATTCGTTGATAATATTAAGGAACGGTGTAAAATCGCTGTCCCGCTGATTGGCACTGTCTACATTGTTGTTTATGGCAATGAAGCGGATATCAGAGCCGGGAAACAATACCTCGGTGTAATAGCCAACTTTTAGGTAGTCTCTCCCAAGACGGCTCATGTCCTTTACAATAACGGTGTCGATGTTGCCTTCTTCCACTTGGGATAAAAGGCGCTGCCAATCCGGTCTGTCAAAGTTCGTGCCGCTATAGCCATCGTCCACAAAGAAATCTGTGTTTGCAAAGCCGTTGTTATCTGCGTACTTCTGTAAAATGGTTTTCTGGTTTTTAATACTGTTAGAGTCACCCTGTAGCTCGTCATCGCGAGAGAGACGGCAGTACAGAGCGGTTATTTTATCGATGTTCTTCACAGCAGCATACGACTGTCTGTTATTCATGTTTACCTCCTTTCCGACAGTCTTCAAGCGGTACTCTATATTCCAGTACTACTGTGAAGAAGTCAAGTTATTTAGGCTAAGAAGCCTTTTTTGTTTCAAGGCTTGCGGTATCGTTAAGTATCATGCGTTTCAGCTTGTCATAAGCGGTCTCTTTGGCAGTACTGCTGACTGCTGATTCTATAATGTAGAGCGTGTCACCGATTACTTTTTCGGTAACGCTGATGGTCTTTTCATACATCGGAATTCCTCCTTTCTTAGATGGTGTAATGAATCGTTACTTCATTTATAGTGTTAATAGACCGGTAGGGGGTGGTCTAATCTCTACAGCTTTTTATTTGGACAACGGGCGTGCGACTTAGGTATGGTCTTTGAACTGTACTTTGCCTTGAGAAGAGTTAAATACTACGGTGAAATTGATTATGCGAGAAATCTCTATTATGAAGGTAGGCTTTGTGACAGTCTCGCTTTTCTTGAACGATACAGGCGATATGCGGATGATGAGGAATACAAGGCTCATATTTTGGAGAATTACAATGACCATATATTACAAGTGGTTGATATGTTCCCAGACTTCCGAATGAGACTGAAATTAGATAAGAAAACAGGCAAAGTGATGTATGGAGCCGATATTCAATCGGTATTTGATATTTGTTGGTACACCTTTTCCAGAATGGTAGCTGACGTTGCTCCACCAGTAGATGAAGATCTAAAATATTTTGAATCACAAGGCTCGATACTCTCCTGCCTTGCCTGTGGAAAATACTTTGTACGACATTCAAGCAGGCAGCTTTATTGTGATAATCCAAACTGTCAAGCCGAGCGTAACCGCAAAAACAGACGAGCAAGCTATGCTCGGAAGAAGGCCGCTGAAGCTGAAAACAAAGAATAAAAAATTGACCTTGCTACTATTCCCGGTATAGGTACAGTAACAAGGTCTATTTGATTGTGATTACTTATTCGAGATTTCCCTTGATAAAAGATATATCCTCCTTGGACAGCACTGTGATTACTTTTAAATGGCTGAAATGCTCCTTCAACTGCTTTTCTAAATCTTCTTTGCAGTTATATGGGCCACTGATTTTTATAAGGTTATTATCTGCGTCCTTGCAGTAGGCTGTGAAGATGGTCTTATCTAATTGTTCGCAGAATTCTTCATAACCTAAATGCCCGGCGGCTTTCATAGCTTTGCTTGCAGCTTGTAATTCTTCCTTTGTCCAACTCTTGCTCATGGCGGCACCTCCTTCATTACATATATTGCTCTAAAAGAGGATAATAGCAACTCAATTTCCACATTTTTATTGCTCCATTTAGAGTAATAAGTTTCATATGCTCGAGTACCGTTTTGGTAGACAAGTTAACTGTGAAATTTACATCTTCATATTGTAATTATCACCTTTGCGTGATAAGGTAGACATATTATACCACGAACACATGGAGGTGCGGAATGGCTGTCAGCTATAAAAAGTTATTTCACTTGATGATTGAAAAAGATATATCCAATGTTGAATTACAACGCAGAGCCGGTTTTTCCGGCAATATATTAACTCGGTTGAAACGCAACAGCTATGTGTCTTTGGAGAGCATAGAAACCATTTGCAAAGTCTTAGATTGCAAGGTTGATGATATTTTAGAATTTGTACCTAATGAGGTGCAGGATGGAGGAAAAGCAAATGGCTAATTTAGAGACTCAAGAAAAAGATGGGAAGATATTCTGCCCCTTAAAGAATGATTGGTTTATTGCAAAGCCGGAAGAAAAGGTAAGGCAAAAATATATCACTATCCTCGTTAATGAATACGGATATTCTCTTGACCAGATGGCGCAGGAACTTCAAGTTAATAATTCTTCACGTGGTCAAGGAAAAGCACGTGCTGACATCGTCATTTGGAAAAGTAAAAAAGATAAAGAGGATGGAAAATCTGCTTTTATCGTTGTTGAATGCAAAGCTGAAAATATGAAAGTACACGTTGAGGACTATTATCAAGGCTTTAATTATGCTTCTTGGGCACACGCCGAATTCTTTGTTACAACAAATGAGAAAGAAACAAAATATTTCAATGTCGACCCTACATATCTTCCTCAAAAATTAGAAGAGGTCGTTGCTATCCCAACTGCGAATGATGTTGACGACGCGAAAAAGATTGAACAAATAAAAAATCAAACAAAGACTTTTACTCGTGAAGAGTTTACCAAAACTCTTAGGGCTTGCCACAACATTATCCGTAATAATGATAAGCTATCTCCGGAGGCAGCCTTTGATGAAATAAGCAAACTGCTGTTTATGAAGATTCGTTATGAACGTCAAAATGCAGGTACAAAAGTGTTTACAAAAGCAGAATACCTTGTTGAAGCAGAGAATTATGAAAAAAATATTCGTCCGGGTTTAAAAGGAACTGCACTTTACAATCAATCCTATATGCAGCGCCTTTTTAGTACAACTAAGGTGGAATTTAAAGAAGATAATCTGTTTGAGGAAAGCGATGAAATAAAAATTCGTGAGAACAGTTTTGTTCAGATATTAGAGAAGTTGGAAAATTACAATCTCTCTGATACGCAAGATGATGTCAAGGGTATTGCCTTTGAACAATTCTTAGGTACTACTTTCAGAGGGGAACTTGGTCAGTTCTTCACTCCCCGTACTGTCGTTGATTTTATGACAGAAATACTTGATCCACAGGAAGATGAGGTTATCTGTGACCCAACGTGTGGCTCAGGAGGATTTCTAATTAAAGCATTCGAATATGTTCGTGAAAAAATTGAGGAAGATGTTCGTTCCGAGAAAGAACGTATTAGAACTGATTTAGAAGGTGACAATTTTGAGAATCTTTCAGAGGAGGAGCAATTAATCATCAATGATAAAATTGAACAAATGCAGACCTCTTTAAATAGCGAACTCGATACCGGCATATCTGAAAGCCGTATGTATAGGCTATCGAGAAATTGTATCTATGGCACAGATGCCAACCCTCGTATGGCGAGAACATCTAAAATGAATATGATTATGCATGGTGATGGTCATGGCGGCGTTCACCATCATGATGGATTACTTAATGTGAACGGCATTTTTGAGGAGCGTTTTGATGTGATTCTTACTAATCCTCCCTTCGGTCAGAGTGTGGATAAGTATCAACTTATTTCCGAAGCCGATAAATTTACCGATGAGAGTATGAAAAAGAAGTACAAAGAAAAATATGGGAAAGCCTATGTTAAAGCCTTAAAACAGGTTGATGATAATATTGGAAAAACACTCATCTCTTTATATGACTTAGGCAGTACTTCTACACTTACAGAAGTTTTGTTTATGGAACGCTGTCTTCGCCTACTTAAAAAAGGTGGTCGAATGGGCATGGTTCTACCAGAGGGTGTACTAAATAATAAAAACCTTCAGGCTGTCAGAGAATATTTTGAAGGAAGAGCAAAGCTAATACTGATTTGTTCTATTCCGCAGGACGTGTTTATCGCGGCTGGAGCGACTGTCAAGCCAAGTCTTGTATTTATGAGAAGATTCACTGCTGACGAAGAGGCCGAATACGCTAAATGTAAAACTGAGGCCTTGGATGAGGCTCGCGACTTGCACAGGGCAGAAATAGATGATTTAGATACTCGATATAACAACTGTGTTGGTTTGGTAGAATCTCTTAAGCAGGATTTAAAGGATATGACAGCACTCCTCCGCAAGGCTAAAAAAGAGAAGTCAAAAGATGTCGCAAAATACGAGAAACAGGTTACTACTATAAAAGAGCAGCAAAAAGACAATAACGCAGAAAAGAAAATAATTGAAAAGGCACAGAAGGAACTTGAGAAACAGATTATTGAGGATTCCAAGCCTATCATAAAGAAAAAATTTGATTACGATATTCCAATTGCCAAGATTGATGATGCAGGAATAACAACTACTGGAACTGCATCAGAGGGAAATCAGCTACCACAGCTTCTAAAGGAGTATTCACAATATCGCACAGATAATCAGCTATGGACAGAACAAAAGATCTCCTATTCATACATAATAAAGGATGATTCTTACTTCCGAGTATGGAATGACCAGGAGGTGGAATTAAGTGAGCAGTAAATTAGGGCTACTAAAAACCGCATCCTTTGGGACTTTCTCGAATTGGGATGTTAAACAATTTTTCTTAATAAAAGTGTTGTCCGATTATTCTGTTGAAAAATTAGGCAAGCATATTATTCATCAAACAGAAAAGGTTCAGCTATGTGACTTTCCAGACACTTTATTTGGAATATTAGGCGTATCGAATAAAATTGGAATGTTTGATGCAGATACTGTATTAGGAAAGTCAATAAATCAAAAGTATCATATAGTTAAGGATAATTGGCTTGCATATAATCCTTATCGTATTAATGTCGGTTCAATCGGATTAAAAACTTTTGCTCAAAAAGGCGAGTATATTAGTCCTGCATATGTGGTCTTTAGTTGTAAAGACACCTTGATTCCCGAGTACATTTGGCTTCTTATGAAAAGCAATATGTTTAATTCAATAATCAGGAGTTCAACAACGGGAACAGTAAGACAAACATTAGGCTTCGATAATTTAGCTGAAATATTGGCTCCAATACCACCAATAAAAGAGCAACAAAAACTTCTTGACGGATATCACAGGCTATTAAATCAAAGCATAATGCTTGATAATAAAGCTGATAAAGAATTTGCAAGTCAGCTTACAAGCATTCAGAAAAACGTATCTACTTATACAAAAAATGCTTCTACAGAAGGGGAACCTGAATCATTACTCAACATAATACGTTTTACTTCCACTGGTAGATGGGAAGTTGAATATATTTATAAAGAAGGCGTTATAGATTCTGTCGTTGAAAGTTTTAAGTATCCAGCGATACCTATCGGAAAACTACAAAAGGAATCATTATTTGGTTTGTCTGTAAAAGCATCGTTGGAACAAAAAGACGGCCTGATACCTGTACTTAGGATGTCAAATATACAAAAAGGAGAGATTAACTACGATGAATTAAAGTATCTACCTTACGAATGTGCAGTGACGGAGAAGGAGCCAGATAAATGGTTATTACGAAAAGGAGACTTCCTAATTACCAGAACAAATGGTAGCAAAGACCTTGTTGGAAAGGCTGCAGTATTTAACTCTGATGATACTTATACTTATGCCTCATACCTTATCAGATATAGGTTCGATACAGATGTAGTTTTACCAGAATATGTTAATGCTTTATTCATGACCCCACTTGTACGAGAGCAAATTGCTGTAATGAGACGCCAAGGTGGTGGACAGTATAATTTGAACAGTGATGAAATTAACTCAATTCAAATACCTGTGCCTGATATTCCAACACAAACAAAAGTGATACAGATGTATCAAGATTCTTTAATTGCTTCAAAAGAACTAAGAGAACAGGCAAAAAACTGTGTAAACGATGCGGATGAATATTTAAAAACATTCTTATTTAAATAGACTCGTAGATATTTTGCAACTGTCAAAAAAATTGAAAATATTGGAGCCGTCTACTCTATGTGGAAGTATAAAAGGAGGTGAAACCATATGTTTTGGAAAAACAAACAAGGTTGGTTTGGTCAGCAGTTAAAAAAGAATATTCAAGCTTTGGAACAGGGTGATTATAGCAGAATCCCCTGGATTTTCTGCGTACTTACTGAACAACATATTGAATCTAAACTCATTGCAGCACATTCACTTGCTCGTGTACTTGAGAACCTTGATTATCACGATATAGTAAGTATAGACGGGCAAATGCGACAAACCACCTCAATGGAATGGAGTATTGATTGGCACAAAAAAAGTATAGAAGATTTATTCAATACAAAGATGTCAGTTGCTGAACGTCGAGCGATAATTATTTTTGCTTCGTTCAATCCAAATGGTTTCATTCGTGAGAAAGCTGTTATGATGATGAAAGATTATGATAATACATTGCCTTTTATTATTTTGCGGCAAAATGACTGGGTTATTCAGGTGCGGCAAGCGGCCTCCAAGGCTTTCAATGAAAAAATGCAAAAGTTAAATAAGGGCGAATTACTCTTAGCCTTACCATTTGCTGAAAAACTTAAATGGTGTAGCCGTAGTTTTCATGGCGAGTATACAAGGCTTTTCTTTGAAAAATTGACAAGTGAAGAGCATAAAGAAGAATTAAAAAGTGGATTATTGAGTAGTAATGTTAGAACGAGAAGAATTTGTATAAATGCATTGTTTGAGTCGCCATGTACTGATATTAGTATGGCAATAAAACATTTAGAACAGGAACCTGACCCATTTTTACGCTCTATGTTGTTTACTAAGCTCTCCCTCTCAAGTACACAAATTGATTCCGCGGCTCGAACCCTGTTACGAGACAAGTTCCCTACGAACCGTAGATTAGCTTTACAATATCTTTACGAAACAAAAGCAAAGGATATTTTAAATATTTCTAATACGTTGTTGCTTGATAGAAATGCTTCTGTAAGGATGTTGGCACGTAACATTCTACAAGAGAAAAATAATAGCTTTGAGTTCCCTTCTTTCTATATAAAAGCATTAGAAAACAATACTGTGGCTGCAATTGCCGGGCTTGGCGAAACAGGGCACACCATAGATGCACAACATATTGAAAGTTATATAAGCGATAGCCGCATAGCTGTTGTACGTGCTGCACTTGTATCTCTTATGCGGCTGGACTCAGATAAATATAAGGCCATTATTCTCGAAATGCTCAAAGATAAAAGAATTGGAGTAGTTAAGACAGCACAACAGCTTATTTTGAAATATCAAATTCAAGATTATGATTTTATTAAAAAAGTATTTGTTGACACACCATATGAGTATACAAAAATTAAATGTGCCGCAATTCTCTTCTCTGCTTCAAAATGGAATAGTCTTATTTTTATGCTGGAGGCACTATCTTGTGATTCGGAAATTGTACGGCGCTTTGCTTATCAAACCATTGAAAAATGGATATTTACTTTCAATCGGTCTTATGTTCAAGTTAGCTTGCAACAGAAAGAAAGTATTAAACTATTGATCCAGAACCTAAATGATCTCCTTTCAGATTCAACAAAAAGAGAATTGCTTTTTGTGTTAAAATAGAAGAACAGAACATAGAGAAAGACTGCACTAAAGGTTTTATCCTTCGGTGCAGTCTTTGCTTACGAGTCTCCGCTTGAAGAGAGTCGGTCAAAAATTTACTTGTTTTCGTAAATCCCTAAGTTGAACTCCCTTTGTGGAGCCGGTTTTTTTCATTGTTGCTTTAGCTGCGGTCCCGAACAACGGTAGTTGTAAGGAACAAAAACCATCGCCTATAGTCAACAGGTGTAATAACAATTCACAACATAAATGCGGCATTTCACAGCAATCCTGTTGAATGGCTGGATGATCTGAAAATATAATAAAATTGAGATTTATGCTGCATAGAATAGGAAAGTCAAAATTATAATAAAAATCGCGATATGCGATGATGAAAAATTCGCTTGTGAAGAATTAAAAGTTAAAATACTCGCTTAAATTGTCTTTATAACTGCTTTGGCGGAATATGTATATGATGCTTTTGAAGTTGAGGCCTTTGACTTCATTTGCAAACCCATTGAAGAGATTAGATTACATAAAACTCTTAATCGTGCATTTAAGAAATTAGGTAAAAATAAAAGTTTGTTTATTCAAACTATGAACTGGTGTAAATCTGTTAAACTGGATGATATTTACTATTGCGAAGTGATTAACCGAAAAATTTATCTTCGCACTCAAAATGGAGTTATTGAGTATTATTGCAGATTAGAGGATACTGAAAAACAGCTTGATTATCGTTTTGTACGATGCCACCGTAGTTATCTTGTTAATTTGGATTATTTACTGGAATGCACAAACGGTCAGATTATTTTAGAAAATGGAGAGCATGTTCCAACCTCGAGACTTCGGCACCAGGATGTTAGGGATGCGATGATGTTGTATATGAAAAGGAAAGAAATATAAAATGGATTGGATCATATTAAGCTTGTTGTATTCTTGCGTTATTTCTGTAATATTATATTTTAATTTTTGTCGTTTGTGATGAGTATATTCCGAGCGGGGATAAGACCAGCGAACTCGCCGGTATTTACCGGCAGGAAATAGATAAAAATGGTCAGCCCAAAATCGTGTTCAACAAGCCCGATTCGCGCGAGAAAAGTGAACAGTTAGACATAGCACGGAGAAAAAATAATGGAGGATGGTGCACTGTCAACACTGATAAAGTTGATGCTGAAATAAAGAAGCTAAAAGAGGAGAAACAGCAGATTGAACAGCAGATAAAAAGGACTGACAATGACGACAAATGTAAGGAGCTAAAAAGGCAATTGTCTCAAATCGAATCTAAACTGAGTGCTAAGGATAATGAGGGTTATAGAAAGCAACATGCGACTTATACCTATTCTACAGGGGAATAAATATTTTGCTACAATGCAAAACCGATGGTAAACATCGGTTTTAGGTGGAATATCATATGAGATTTTCGCGCAAGAGATAATTTGCCGCGAGTATTTCTTCCTTTAGAATTTTCATTGCAGGCCTTGTTAGAAATATATTTTTATCTTCTGATGTTTCCTTTAAACTACGTGCGATCATCAGCGTTATGGTTTTTTGATTTAGAGATGACTTTGCCTTGACAAAGCCTTCCAGCAGTTTTCCTTTCAGACTTCGGGAAAGGGATTGCAGATCCTTTTCTGTTTCCTCTATGTGTGCCTCCATCGCTCTTTTTAAGTGCAGATTGTAAATATGTTTTTTATAGATAATTTCCGGATCAAGTTCGAAGATCATTCCGGCTGTGTTGGCTCCTCCCAGGCTTCGTTTGTCAAATTCACCCTTGACAAAGCAGTAATAACTCCCGTCGTATACCTGATAAGCTTTCATTGTATCTAAATATCCCAACCGTAATATTTTCCTTGCGTTGATCTTATCAAAGATAATGAAGTTGCCCAGGTCCCATGGGCATTGTATGATCCTGAGATGATCCGCATCAAGGAGCCGCTCTTTACGGACAATGCCCACAGCTTCAAGATCGACGGCTACGATATGAGTTGCGCCCTGATCGATAGCCATACCAACCGGCAGATTATCTGTAAAGCCTCCGTCTATAAACTTCATACTGTCTATTTCATAGCTTTTCATCATGGGGAAGAGTGTTGAACTGGCTAAAATATAATCCACAAGCTTTCCCTCGGGGATTTGCTCCTTCATAAGGGATTTTGGAGCCATAGAAGGCAGCTCTGCTGTGACAAGTCCATATTCGACCTGCGATTTGCGAACTGCATCTTCGTCAATATGTTTCGTGAGCAGGGCCTTTAGCTTGCTGTTGCCGATCCCGTTATTAGATAGCAAATCTTTGATATCGATGTCGAATACCATGGAGGTATCGATTTCCCTCCAGATTGAAACAGCCAGATCAAAGGAATCCTGAGCAACCAGCGCTCCGTTGATTGCGCCTACCGATGTGCCCGTGACAAGGTCGATGGTGACTCCAAGTTCTCTTAAGGCCTGCCAGACGCCGATTTCATAGGCGCCTCTTGATCCGCCGCCTCCAAGAACAAGAGCGGTCTTTCGGTTTTTCATAGAACCTCCTAAACGCTGAAAAGTATGGGTCCCAGGAAGGGTGTTTGTTCTCTGAGCAAATTGACGGTCAGATAGATGAGATAAAGTGCAATCATCCAATAGCCGTTCCATTTGCTGAACTTCTTCTTATTGTATAGACCGAAACAGATGACGGAAACAACCATTACGATGAGAAATGGCAGCTGAAATGTGAGAATACTGCGCTCTTCCGACATTGGAAGCGGAAGAATCAGCGCGGATACCCCCGTCACCTGAATAATATTCAGGATGCTGGCTCCGAGAAGATTGCCGAGACCGAGATTTGACACCTTCTTTTTAATCGAGGTGATGGCGGTAATCAATTCCGGCAGAGAGGTTCCCACAGAAGTAAAGATCACTGCGACGAGAATTGTTGGAACATGGAGAAGCTCAGCAATTTTTATTCCGTTTACTACGAGCAGATTGGACCCGAACAAGACAAAAGCAATTCCGAGAATAAAGGCTGAGATTCTTTTAATTAGTGACTTTGACGAGATGTCAAAGTCATTTTCCTCTTCGTCGTAGGTCAGTCCTTCCGGCATTGATCCTAGAGTTTCTGATGAATTGTATTCAAATTCATCGCCAACAATATCGTAACGAATATCAGGGTCCATTAATTTTTTTGCTGATATAAAATTATGAATGATATATAGTATGAAAAAAATTATGAGAATACAACCTGCCAGTCTGCTGACCTGATGAAATAAAAATCCGATCAGCCAGAGGATACATAAGAGGACGCCCAGGAAACTGGAGTTGATTAAAAATTCTTTTCTGTTTTGCACAACGGGACTTGTAAAAAGCAGTAAGATACCAAGAACGAGGCCGATGTTGGCTCCTATGGAACCTAGTGCATTGCCGACAGCCATGGCAGGCTCACCTTTTAGGGCAGCTGTAGCGGAAACAAAGGTTTCCGGCAATGTCGTGCATATACTGATAACCGTTGCGCCGATAATAATCTGAGGAACGTGAAATACTTCAGCCGCCCAGACAGCTGAGTCAATAAACCAGTCGCTGCCCTTGATCACCATCAGCAAACCAACGATAAATAAAACAAAATAAAAAAATTCAGCCATAAAATCCTCCAGGCACTCTATTTCGGTATTGATGTGAAGCGAAGTGCGAGCGCCTTATTTCATCATTAAAGGAATCTGTGATTCCGTCATTTCCACTTTTTTTATAACATAGGAAATATTGCTGCAGAATCGATATTTTCGTATGTTTCAAAGAAAGTACCTTGGTTGTTGTCGCCCTTGAGGCGACATACGGAAATAGGAATCTGCGATTCCGTCATTTCCACTTTTTTTATAACATAGGAAATATTGCCGCAGAATCGATATTTTCGTATGTTTCAAAGAAAGTACCTTGATTGTTGTCGCCCTTGAGGCGACATACGGAAATAGGAATCTGTGATTCCGTCATTTCCACTTTTTTTATAACATAGGAAATATTGCCGCAGAATCGATATTTTCGTATGTTTCAAAGAAAGTACCTTGATTGTTGTCGCCCTTGAGGCGACATACGGAAATAGGAATCTGTGATTCCGTCATTTCCACTTTTTTTATTATGTGAATTATACCATAAAATCATTCCGGTAGCAAAGATTTTGCTTGAACATTTGTTTGGGAGAGGGCATAATAAGAACATAAGTTCTAAACGTTGGCTGTAAGGAGGAAACATCATGGACAATACCTTTGAAAAATTAAAAATACTGGCTGATGGTGCAAAATATGACGTCTCCTGTTCGACAAGCGGCGTAGATCGAAAGAATAACGGAAAGATCGGCAGCGCGTCGGCAGCGGGGATCTGCCATTCCTGGTCTGCAGACGGCAGGTGTATTTCTCTGCTGAAAATCCTGTTTACGAATAACTGTGTATTTGACTGTGAGTATTGTGTGAACCGGCGGTCTGCAGACGTCAGGAGGGCAAGCTTTGAACCCCGAGAACTGGCACGTCTTACCATGGAATTTTACCGTCGAAATTATATCGAAGGTTTGTTCCTGAGCTCTGCTGTAGAAGTATCGCCTGATTATACGGCGGAACGGATTTTAAACTGCATCGGTCTGCTCCGTGAGGAGTATGGTTTTGCAGGATACATTCATGCGAAGATTATACCCGGAGTCTCGCCGGAGATTCTCCACAAAATCGGACTTTTGGCAGATCGGCTGAGTATTAACATAGAACTGCCCACAAAGGAGAGTCTGAACTTGCTTGCGCCCCAGAAGAATCCGAAAAATATCTTTACACCTATGAAGCAGATCACCCAGACGCTAACGGAGAGAAGACAGCTTAAGGGTGCCGGAACAATGTATAAAAATCAGGACATTTACAGTGGAGGCAATCTAAGCTACCTTGAGCCGCAAGGCGTAAACCTTACTCCCGGAGACGGAAGCCTGCTGGATCTGACCGGTAAGCCGCTGGATGCATATAAGCCTGGCACAAGGAAAAAAGAACGTTTTGCACCGGCAGGACAGACCACACAGATGATTATTGGCGCAACTTCGGAAAGCGACCGTCAAATTGTCAAAACCTCGGAGAGCCTTTACCGTTCATTCAAGATGAAGAGAGTTTATTTCTCAGCATATATTCCCGTCACCAGTTCACCGCTGCTGCCTACCCCATTTACTGCTCCGCCTCTGGCAAGGGAGCACAGGCTTTATCAGGCAGACTGGCTTTTACGTTTTTATGGGTTTACCGCAGATGAGATTTTGGATGAAAAGACCCCGTTTTTGGATCTGGACCTTGATCCGAAAATCAGCTGGGCTTTAAGAAATATAGAAAAGTTTCCCATTGAGATCAATAAAGCTTCACTGGAAGAACTGCTGCGGATACCGGGAGTTGGAACACAATCCGCGTTCCGGATTGTGCGCCAGAGAAGAATGGCAGCGGTTCATTTTGATGACTTGAAAAAAATTGGAGTTGTAGTTAAGAGAGCCAGATATTTTATCACCTGCTGCGGCAAATACCATGGTGATTCGGATCTCGTTCCTGAGTATATTAAGAATAAAGTACTTGAGCCTGACGGGATCAGGCGCAGGCTGCTGCCGAAAGATGATCAGGTTCAGCTCTCAATGTTCAATCCCGTTGCTCAGCAATGGGGGGGAACCTCCGGCAGCAATGAAGCAGAAAGGAGATCGATCCCTCATGACGGACTATCTTTATGACGGAACCTTTGAAGGATTTCTGACTTGCATTTATGATCATTATTATGAGGAAAAGGCTTCGGGTATCTATAGAAAGGAAAACTACCAATCCAGTATCCTGGCAGGATTTCGCATTGTCGAGACGGGAGAAGAGAAGGCGTCAAAAGTTTATGAAGCGATCGAAGAAAAGATTTCAAGAGAGGATCTGAGACGGATTTACCGGGTTTTCATGTCCTCTGATGAAGAAAAGGAAAATAAACTTCTTCAATATATCCGGATGGGGTTTCAAAAAGGCTCCGCAATCAGCTCGCTTCACAGCGACCCTGCGGTGTTTGCTGTTCAGAAGATCGAGAACAAAGTAAATGTGGAAATCCACAGAATGAAGGGATTGATCCGTTTCTCCGCACTAAGAAACAGTTCCGCGGGAAAGGTGGTAAAGGAAATCCTTTACAGCCGTATCGAACCGGACCATGACATTCTGGAATTTATCGCGGGTCATTTTGCTGACCGACTGAAAAGCGAGCCCTTTATCATCCATGACAAAACCAGAAGCAAGGCGGTTTTTGCTCAGGAGGGACATTGGTTCTTCTCGACTTTCACAGATGATGATCTTCCTGCCCTTGGACAGGAAGAAAAAGACTATCGGGAGCTTTGGAAAAAGTATTTCGAGACCATAGCTATTCGTGAAAGAACGAATCCTGCTTGTCAGAAGCGACTGATGCCAGTCCGCTACTGGAAGAATTTGACCGAGTTCCATTGATTGTTTCGTAATTTGTGATAGAATTGCTATTAAGAAACTTTAACGATTTGGACGGCAGATTATGAAATTGATTTTTCTGGACTTAAAAACGCTGGGTTTTCCGGTTGATGTATCGGGATTGTACCAGTTTGGAGAAGTTGAGCTATATGATTGTGCAGCGGATGATTCTGTGGCGGCGTTGATCGAAGACGCCGATATTTTAATTACCAATCAGAACCGGCTCGACGAAAGGAATTTGAAGACTGCAAAAAAACTGAAGCTTATTTGTCAGACGGGAACAGGCTACAATAATATTGATATAAACTATTGTAAAAAACGGGAAATTGCGGTTGCAAACGTACCTGCTTACGCAGCAAACAGCGTGGCACAGCATACTTTTGCCATGCTTTTTTATCTGATCTCGCATTCCGGTTTTTACGATCAATATACGAAGCGATCAAAAGATGTTTCCCGTGGGAACGGGTATGAGAATCAAGATTTCTTTGAACTGGAAGGAAAGATCTGGGGGATCATAGGATTGGGCGAAATCGGCAGAAAGGTGGCTCAATACGCAGGCGGTTTTGGGTGCCGCGTAATCTACTACTCTACTTCCGGAGCGAATGCAAGTAGCTCCTTCGAAAGGGTTTCGCTGGAAAAAATCCTAAAAGATTCGGATATTCTATCCATCCACGCTCCGCTGAATGAAAAAACAAGATATCTGATCGGTTTAAATGAACTGAAACAGATGAAACCGGCGGCTTACCTTTTGAATCTTGGACGGGGCGGTATTATCAGAGAAGATGCGCTTGCCTCAGCACTTTCTCAGAATCTGATTGCCGGAGCAGGCCTTGATGTGCTGGAGCAGGAGCCCGTTTCTCAGGACAATCCTTTGCTGGCAATTGACAATCCGGAAAAACTGTATCTTACCCCCCATATCGGATACGCAAGCAAGGAAGCCAGAGAAAGATTGATGAGAACGGTTTGTGAAAATATTGAGTTTTTTTTAAAGCGAGAGGAACATAACCGGATCGTATAACGGAGGTGATCGAATGAATTTAGATTTAAAGAAGCTGATTAGTGCCAGTAAAAGAGTCGTATTCTTTGGAGGCGCTGGTGTTTCAACGGAAAGCGGTATTCCGGATTTTAGATCGGAAAACGGCTTATATCAGGCGCAGTCGAAATACGGGCATGCTCCGGAGGAAATGCTGAGTCACTCTTTTTTTATGAATCATACTGAAACATTTTATGATTACTATAAGAATAATTTGATTTATCCTGACGTGGAGCCCAACAAGGCCCATCTGGCCCTTGCACATATGGAAAAGACGGGGAAACTGAAAGCTGTTATAACACAGAATATCGACGGGCTGCATCAGATGGCGGGGAGCAGAAAGGTATTCGAGCTTCATGGTTCGGTTCAGAGGAACTATTGCATGCGCTGCCATACTTTTTATTGTCTTGACTATGTAATGAAACCGGAAAGCTGTATTTCGGAAGGGCATGAGGATAGTAAGGTGCCGAAATGCATCAAGTGCGGGGGGGCGATTAAACCTGACGTCGTTCTTTATGAGGAACCTCTGGATGAAGAGATTCTGGAAGGGGCCATTGAAGAAATTTCAAAGGCCGACCTTCTGATTGTGGGAGGAACGTCGCTCATGGTTTACCCAGCAGCCGGTTTGATTAATTATTTCCATGGGAGCAATCTGGTTCTGATCAACAAGTCGGAGACGCAGTATGACAGCAGAGCCAATCTTGTGATTCATGATGCAATCGGATCTGTTTTTGGATAAAAATCAGTATCCGATTCTGCGGGTTTGGATTATGACGACTGTTGTCATGCTAATCTGTTTTTTTGGTGCCCTCCAGATCTTCCAGCGAATGGACGATTCCTACTACATCTGAGACAGGCAGGACAAAGGCCAGTCCCTTTCCGGCTGTTTTCAAGCCTGCTGCTTCCACGATGGAGTGCATGATGACTTGGGTTTTTTCATGTTTGACAATACTCAATATGACTTCTTTTTCCGGCTGGATCGAAATGGCAAAGAACTTTTCCAGCTCGTGTATTCCAGTGCCGCGGGCATAAAAAACTGTTCCGCCGTGCGCTCCCGCAGCCCTGGCGGCGTCTACCACTTGATCTGCGAAGCCGCGGTTTACTATGGTCATAATCAAATCGTATACTCTTTCCTTATCCAATTGAATCTACCTCTCTTCCGTCTATTCGCAGGCGCCGGAAATATAGCGCAGTGCCAATGGACCGCTGACTCCGGTGATTGGAACTGTAAAGGCAATTCCATTGCCCGGCTTATCAAGATCATATTTATACAGAATTTTTTTCAATACGACATCTACCTTGTCTTCGGTAACAACGCTTACAATCAAGTCCCGCTCGGGATTTGAAAGCCCCAGGTAATCCATGATATCGGAACCCGATGCACAGTAAGCAGGTGCAATCATATTATAGGTTACGCCGCTTTCTCTCAAAATTTTAGCTACTCCTTCTCCCTTGCCGCGGTCAATGGCTACAACGAGCAGTTTGATTCGTTTAATCGCGGGATGCTTTCCTTCGTCCATTTTGTGTTTCTCCTCCGGTTAACCTCAGTGTTCCCCTTAATTATACACTTAACAACTAAGGCCATCTTTTTAATCATAAAGTTTACTGGGTTTTTTGACCGGGATATTCAAAATCCTCCGGCAGAACCAGTTTTTCAAGTTCTTCAAAATCAATGTAATCGTTGTCTTCTGATATCGCCTGGTAAAGTTTTTCTTCTCTCAGTTCGTTCGCCCAATCGACGTTTTCCATAAACTCCATATTGTCAGGCCAGTTATAATGTTCAGAGATGTCGCAGGTCTGGCCGTACCAGTCCATAGACTCTTCCTCTTCTTCGATATCTTCCGCAAGGTCTTCGATGACCTCTGCTTCCTCTTCCGAGGTGTATTTAATTTTGAGGTTGTAAACCAAGCCCATGACCTGGATGGTTATCAGCGGAGTCATTGCAACCATCGCCACGACTCCAAAGGCATCAGTCAGGATATTGCCTCCTACAGCCTCGCAGGCGCCTGTCGCAAAGGGAAGCAGGAATGTTGCGGTCATAGGACCCGACGCTACGCCGCCGGAGTCGAAAGCTATCGCTGTAAATATTTTAGGAACAAAGAACGTCAATGTCAACGCTAGAATATATCCTGGAATTAAAATATATAATATTGGTATGCCGAAAAGAATCCGCAGCATTGCCAGACCGACAGAGATAGACACTCCGATGGACATGCTCCACAGCATGGCGTTCCTGGAAATTGCTCCTCCCGTCATATCCTCTACTTCATCGTTTAAAACATGGACCGCAGGCTCGGCGGCAACAATATAGAAGCCCATAATCATGCCCAAAGGAATTAAAACCCAGCTGTATTCCAGATTTCCAATGTATTTCCCTATGAACGTTCCTACGGGGAGAAAACCGACGTTTACGCCGGTTAAAAAAAGCACAAGACCGAAAAATGTATAGGTGCTTCCAATCCCCATTTTAATCAGTTGGCTTTTCGGAAGTTTCAGAGCAAACAATTGAAATATAGCAAAGAATGCAAGAATTGGAAAAATAGCAATGGCAACTTCTTTGAAATAAACGGGAAAACTGTCTCTGAAGAGATGCAGCAGATCCAGCACGTTATTTGCATCGGGCAGCTGCTTGGAGGATTGCTGATAGGAAGATGTATCATAAAAAAGTCCCAATATCATGATTGCCAGGATTGGTCCGACGGAGCCGAAGGCGACGAGACCGAAGCTGTCGTCATGAGAACTCCTTCCACCCATTACCGAAGAGATACCGACGCCCAGAGCGAGAATAAAAGGTACTGTAATCGGTCCGGTGGTAACGCCGCCTGAATCGAAGGCTACTGCCAGAAAATCCGTAGGTGTTAGCGCGGTGAAAATAAACACCCCCATATAAAGACCGATTAATATATAGGAAAGTCTCCACTGAAAAAGAATACGAAGCAAGGCCAGAATTAAAAAGAGGCCCACACCCGTAGCAACCCAGAGTATAATGATACGGTTTGGTACTGTCGGAACCTGTTCTGCAAGAACCTGCAGGTCGGGTTCTGCAACGGTAATTAATAAGCCCATCAGAAAAGATACGCCAACCAGCAGAACGATTTTTCTTGATCTTGTCAGTACGGACCCAATCTGCTCTCCCATAGGCATCATTGCAACTTCAGCGCCCAGAGTGAACAAACCCATGCCGGCAATGAGCAGAACCGTACCCATCAGAAAAAGCCCGCGTATTACAAAAGGCATTGGCGTAATAGTGAAGTTCAATATTAATACAATGATTGTAATCGGCAGGACAGATGACAGAGATTCCTTTGTCTTCAGAAGTAGTTTTTTGTTCAAGACTAGCCCCCCTTTTTTCGCTCGACATTTTAGATAACAGGGTGCATTTATGCGGGGTAATTACTGTCTACATAAACACAATAAAATCATATCAGAAAATTCAATATTATTCAAGGGTATGGAACTGCGTATTGTGCCGCAATCAAAAACGCAGTCAGCAAATAAATACGGAAAAATGGATGTGCTTTTAAATTGAGGTAACTGGTGGTATAATAGAAAAGATTAATTAAATGGAGGTCATTATGAATATTTTAATTGCCAATGATGACGGAATTGGCGCGAAAGGGATCAAAGAGCTTACAAGAGCTCTGTCGCTGATCGCGAACATATATGTATGTGCGCCCCATACACAGAGGAGTGCCTGTGGACATGGCATCACAGTAGGAAAACCGATCAGCATGAAAGAGGTTGAATTCCCCAATGCAAAAAGAGCATGGGAAATTACCGGTACGCCCGCAGACTGCGTGAAACTGGGACTGAAAATGCTGTCTGAAGAAGGGATAAAAATTCACATGGTTTGTTCCGGAATCAACCATGGAGGAAATTACGGAACGGATACCTTGTACTCAGGCACTGTTTCGGCTGCCATCGAAGGATGTATCTGCGGTCTTCCTGCTATTGCTGTTTCGGTGAATGGACATCGCCCTCTTACTTTTGAGGTAGCCTGCGACCTGGCTTTGGTCGTCGTGAAAGCTGCAGCCGGTAAAATCGACGCAAATACCGTTCTGAATATCAATGTACCGAACCTGCCGCCTTCTGAGATTAAAGGAATGAAAATTACAAGGCTCGGCGCCCGAGAGTATGAGGAATGGTTTGAACCGAAGAAAAATGAAAACGGTGAAATGGAATACTGGTATTCCGGTACACCGGTTATTTATGAAAATCTACCCGAGGATATTGACGTCATCGCAATGCAGGACGGTTATGCAACCATAACGCCGCTTCATTACGATTTGACTAGCTATAAACTAATCGAGGAGGTTAAAACATGGGGAATAAAGTACTAAAGCTCAAAAAAGAAGATACCGTACTGGTGGGTATCGATTTTCAGGAGAGGCTTATGCCGGCCATGTACGGCAAAGAGGAATTGGAAACAGTCGCCGTGAAGCTCGCAAAAGGATGCAGAATTCTCGGTGTTCCCGCTATTATGACGCAGCAGTATACGAAAGGACTCGGACCTACGATCCCCTCTATTGTAAAGGCCTTGACAGAGCCGGCAGGGGAAGAGGTTGCGGTTTTTGATTTATATCCGATAGAAAAAACCTGCTTCAGTGCCATGGGTGAACTTATTTTTGTTGAGAACTTGAAAAAATTAGAGCGAAAAACTGTTGTTATAGCGGGTATCGAAGCCCACGTATGTGTTCAGCAAACCGTGATTGATTTGTTGGAAAGCGGGTATAATGTTTTTGTTGCAGCTGACTGTATCTCGTCCAGAAGCAAATATGATAAGGAATTTTCACTGGGCAGAATGGAACATGCAGGTGCCGTGGTTACGACATGCGAATCCATTTTGTTTGAACTGCTCGGAGGTGCCAAGGAGGCAGGGTTCAAGCAGATTTCTGCATTGGTGAAATAGGAAAGGCATTAAATATGTTCATGCTTGAAAACAGAATAACAATCGAGGACAGACAGATCCTTGAAGAATACCTGAGAGGCTTTGAATACGGCACCTCAGGACTTTCTTTTACCTCGTTGTTTATGTGGAGAAATATCAATAACTTCAGTTGGCAGATGATCGGAGATTATCTTTGTGTGGCCGGACTCAGCCATCTGGAAACCGACAGAGAAGAGCCGTTTCTCTTTCCACCGCTCACGAATACCGGGAGTTATGAGCCGGCAGCCTTGAACAAGACAATCAAGGAAGTCAAAAAAATATTTGAATCAAAGGGCTACTCTTTCAGCATCAGGTTGATGCCTTTCCATATGATGGATATCCTGGAAGAGGCCTGTCCCGGCGAACTGAGATTTTTTGATGATCGTCCAAATTATGACTACCTTTACAGGAAGCAGGATCTGATCGACCTGAAAGGTAGAGAGTACCATAGTAAAAAAAATCATCTCAACTATTTTCTTAATCACTATCAATACGAGTACATTTCTTTTACTTCTGCCATGGCGGATGACGCCATGAGATTCATCAAGGAGTTCAACAAGAGAAAAAATCTTCCGGAACATGAGATGGCACTTCTTAAAATGGAAGAAAGCGCAATGGAAGATGTATTCCACAATTTGGAGGCGATCGGATATCTGACTGCCGCAATAATGATTGACGAAAAAATTGAGGCACTGTGTATCGGGGGTTACCTGAACAAAAACACGATAACCGTTCATGTGGAAAAGGCGAATGTGGCATACAGGGGACTTTACCAGCTGATTAACAATGAATTCTGTAAACATGTAGGGCCGAATATTAAATACATTAACCGCGAAGAAGATATGGGAATTCCGGGCTTACGGAAAGCAAAACTTTCGTATAAACCTGTCAAACTGGTTGAGAGCCATATCGCGATTTTTAAGTCGGATTTATAATAAGCCCAAAGAAATGAGCGCATTATAAAAAAAGCGCCCTAAAAAATCCAAGGGCGCTCCTTTTCAAATGCTAAACCTTGTGAAAAATATAACTAAAATTATTCGAAAAAAACCTGATTTTGTGAAAAAATTAATCCAAAAATACAATTTGACACAAATAAATTGGCCTAAATTTGAATTTTATGACTTTTTACAAAGGTATTGTTTTTTTCTGTAATCATGTTATTATAAAATAGGCCAAGGGTGAATTATACCCTTGACCCATGTATACTGTATATTTATTTAAATCTATAATACATAAAATCTATAATTTGTATTGAAATATAAAAATTTAGGAGGGTTACAATGAGAGAAGTAGTAATTGTAAGCGCAGCCAGAACACCTATCGGAAGTTTCGGCGGTTCGCTGAAAGATCTGTCTGCAGTTGATTTAGGTGCTATTGCGGCAAAAGAAGCGATTAAAAGGGCAGGGATCGACCCGTCTATGATCGAGGAAGTAATCTTAGGAAACGTTCTTCAGGGTGGCCTTGGACAGAATGTTGCAAGACAGATTGCCATGGCTTCAGGAGTTCCGAAGGAAGTGCCTGCAATGACTGTCAATAAAGTTTGCGGATCAGGGCTTAGAACCGTAGGACTTGCAGCACAGGTCATTAAGGCTGGTGATGCAGATTGTATTCTCGCAGGTGGAGCGGAGAGTATGAGCCAGGCTGGTTATGTCACGCCGGCTACAAGATGGGGAGCCAGAATGGGCGACACAAAGATGATCGATATGATGGTCAACGACGGACTGACAGACGCTTATAATCATTATCACATGGGAATGACCGCAGAAAATATTGTTGACCAGTGGGGCCTGACAAGAGAAGAACTGGATCAGTTTTCTGCAGCATCACAAAATAAAGCAGAAGCAGCAATTAAAGCAGGAAGGTTCAAAGATGAGATCGTTCCGGTAGAAATACCGCAGAGAAAAGGCGATCCGATTATTTTTGATACAGACGAATTCCCGAAGGCAGGAGTAACAGCAGAAGGTATTGCAAAGCTGAGACCTGCATTCAAAAAGGACGGAGCAGTTACTGCGGCCAACGCATCTGGTATTAATGACGGAGGTGCGGCTCTTATCGTTATGTCAAAGGAAAAGGCGGACGCTCTCGGACTGAAATATCTCTGCAAGGTTACATCTTATGCATCTGCCGGCGTTGATCCTTCTATCATGGGGATCGGCCCTGTCCCTGCTTCCAAGAGTGCGTTGGAAAAAGCGAAAATGAAAATTTCCGACATGGATCTCATCGAAGCAAACGAAGCTTTTGCTGCCCAGTCCGTTGCAGTAGGAAAGGACCTTGGCTTTGATAATGAAAAGCTGAATGTAAACGGCGGAGCCATTGCTCTCGGTCACCCGATTGGAGCATCCGGCGCTAGAATTCTGATCACGTTGATCTATGAAATGCAGAAGAGAGATTCCAAGTACGGCCTTGCAACACTTTGCATCGGCGGCGGAATGGGAACTTCCATGATTATTGAGAAATAAAAGATATACTGAACAAACCTTTCATTCAAAAACTCCGGCTTGCCGGAGTTTTTGGTTTATCATAGTACGCATGAAACAACGCGCTTATTCATATTAACTTTTGTCCAGTCACTGTGAATCGAGTTTATTTGTGATAAAGTTGCATATGTCTTCAAATGCTCTGGTGGCTTCTGGAAACTGACTGTATCATCATGGTGGATTTCATGGGTGCCGACACATAAGTATACAGGGGCAAGCCCTTCCAAATTCCCGAACTGTGGTGAGATGAACGGATCTGTTGGATCTGAAGTGCCAATATAAAATCCCAGCCAAACATTCCACGAGTTATATGGGGCGATATCTTTCGTTGCGTTTCGTTCAAACGAATCCGCCAGACACCGCAAATCGGTCACTGGTGAAATTGAGACGGCTCCGGAAGGCTGTGGCAGATTTTGTGATTTTATCTTAATAAGCAAGGACAAAGTCAATGTGGCACCAGCCGATTCACCCGCAATCACAATTTCATCCGGACGATATCCCTGATCTTTTAGCAGCCACTCATAGACTTTGAAACAATCGTCTAAAGCAGCCGGAAACGGATGTTCCGGAGCAAGTCTGTAATCAAATAAAATAGCC
Source organism: Anaerovoracaceae bacterium (assembly GCA_963676445.1). Taxonomy (GTDB): domain Bacteria; phylum Bacillota; class Clostridia; order Peptostreptococcales; family Anaerovoracaceae; genus Anoxybacterium. The sequence goes on along the minus strand of OY781100.1, from coordinate 2,368,258 downwards.
TTCAGCCCTGTTTGTTTTGCAAACTTGTAGACATGAGCCCTGTGGGTGTTGCAGGAGCCAGATATAAAACCGCCGCCATGAATATACATGATTAGCCTTTTGTTTTGCACGTTTCCAGCGCAAATATATTCTCCATAGATGCCGTCAATATCAACCGGCGATACCTTCGCATCCTTGATCCTTTTATTCATAAGTAATGAAGCATTTTCAACCTTAGCCCTGAAGTCATCTACTGAAAACGTCTCATCGATTATTGGGCGTTTGCGCTTCCGATTGAATAGATGCTTGTTTTTTATAAGACCGATAATTATTTTGCTTCTGAGACTTTGCATTGCTATCCATCCTTTCTCTGTATGCGGCTATGTTCTGTTTCGTTTTCGCCTTAGGAATTACGCGCGATACCTTTCATAAATAACTCAACATAAATATCCACGGTTGATTCCAAGTCAAATCTCTCCGGATCTAAATAATAAAATTTGGTCATTTCGATGAAGGAGAATATAAATAAATCTACGACTAATTGGTGCGGCAGCAAATCATTCACAATATCTTTCTCTTCGTCCGAATCAATAATGGAATCAATCAAATCTGATATTCCGCTTGGTGATGTTTCGTTTTGATCATAGCTCACGAGGTTTTTCATGATATATATGATATATTTTTCAAAGATGACTGGTTCCCGCATTACGCCGTTCATCAATTCCCTCATGTAAAACCGAACTTGATCCCTCATGTTTGTTATTTGTGTCAAGCGCTCCAATCGCTGTTCTTTTCTTGTTTTAAATGTCATTTCCACATAGGCTGCGAGAATCGCTTCCTTCACGGGATAATATTTATAAAGGGTTCGTTTTGTAATATTGCAAGCTTTCGCAATGCCTTCCATCGTCACCTGATCGTAGCCAAGTTCTTTAATAAGATTTAATGTAACTTCAACGATTTTTCTTTTTAGCACTAATCTTTTTTCTTCATTCTTTGTCATTGGCAATACCTCCAATTAAAAAAAGTATACGACGTATACTATTGTAAATATAATAACTGGATTGTCAAGTATTTTGATAAAGGGAATGATATAATTAGTATGACAGGTTATACTTTCTGTTTTATACTAAGGTTAGGATTATGAGTATTGATAAAGAAATGTTCAGGGGAATTTATGATAAGATGCCCTCAGTGGAGGAAGGCAGAGTATTATGAAAAAAATATTTATAGTGGTGTTCGGTTTTGATTCTTCTAATTTCTTCCGGGATATGCTAAATAAAATTGGGAGGTGCAAATTTTGTCTTTACTTGAATTTCGAGATGTATCCTTTGTAAGTGACGATAAAGAAATTCTTAAAAATATAACAGTAAGTATCGAACAAAGCGACTTTATTTCAATAGTCGGCTCGTCAGGCAGCGGTAAAAGTACGTTCCTAAAACTTTGCAGCGATCTGATCAGTCCTACCAACGGTACGATCACTTTCAAAGGTAAAAATTATATATACTATAACCCTACAGAATTGAGAAAAAGTATAGCATACTGTTTTCAGACGCCTTATCTTTTCGGCGACACAGTGACAGAAAATGTTAATTTTCCTTTTTCCATAAGAAACATTAAATACGACTCAAAGAGGGTGTGTGAATTATTTTCTATGTTTCAAATGAAAGAGGATTATTTGAATAAAGATGTAAAGAACCTTTCGGGCGGCGAAAAACAAAGGATAGCATTAATCAGGAGCCTGATTTTCAAACCTGAAATCCTGCTTTTAGATGAGATAACCTCCGCTCTTGATGTGGACAATGCGAGCATTGTTGAAAATGTTATCAATTCGCTGAATCAAGAAGGGATCACTGTTCTATGGATCACGCATAACCCTGAGCAAAGCAGAAAATACGCAAATAAGGTACTGTCTATAGAAGCCGGCAAGATCAAATCCATGGAGGTGTTAAAATGAACGGTTCAAATACAATTGATGTTACATCATTACTGATGGTATCTTCTCTCGTATTGGTGACGCTTTTTTTCTCCTATTGGCAAAAGCTTAAACTTGAAAAGGAAGTTATTGTCAGCGTTGTCAGAGCCATCATACAGCTTGTTATTGTGGGATATATTCTTGAGTATATTTTTGGCTTAAAAAATCCTGTTTACACAACACTTTTGCTGCTCTTCATGATTTTTAATGCTGCATATAACGCAGCTAAAAGAGGAAAAGCTGTTAAAAAGGTGCTTATGATATCTTTCTTATCCATAACAGTCGGGACTATGGTTACTCTGGCGGTGCTTGTATTGTCAAGGACAATACAATATGAGCCCTTCCAGGTTATCCCTGTCAGCGGTATGATTGTCGGCAATGCAATGGTTGCGTTAGGGCTGTGTTATAAACAGATTGCAGCTGATTTCAAAAACAAACGGGAAGAAGTAGAAACAAAGTTATCACTCGGAGCGGATATAATGCCTTCGTCAATCGAAATTATTCGGGACTCTATAAAAACGGGGATGCTGCCGACAATCGACTCTGCAAAAACACTGGGAATTGTATCGCTCCCTGGCATGATGACCGGACTAATCCTTGCGGGATCATCACCTATGGAAGCTATAAAATATCAGATCATGGTTACATTCATGTTACTTTCAACTACTTCAATTTCATCATTTATTGCCTGCTATCTGTCATACAGAAGCTTCTTTAATAACAGAAAACAATTAACCGTTATAAAGTAACCGATTTCTTTATCAGATAATTAAATAAACAAAGCAGATGTGCTCTCACATCTGCTCTAATGATTTAATGCTGGTTGTCATTAAAATTATTCTTCGCCAATATAAAGATAACCTGAAAATTTTGACTGATTGTAACCATATGTTTCATCGATAATCTCAAAGTCCAAACTGGGATAGACTTCACAGAAATGGTGCAAGAGATACTTTTCGCCCTGAAATGATCCCTCGTTGCCTGCTTCGTCGAAAATGTAGACAAAGCAAAAGTCCAAATTGCTTTGAGAAACTCAATATACCCGGCAACGGCCAGCTCATCGGTTTTTGCTGGTTTAAAGTACCCATTAGGAAAATGCATCGTTATTTTTTCTGGTAATATGCTGATCTTATCTACTCTTGCATCATGCAGACTATAGGGCAGCCCTGTTATGTTCTCTCGATATACTTCTTTCGTCGAAAACCTTTGCTCTTATAAAAACTAACGCTCGATCGGAGCGGGCGAAACACTGTACAGATGCTTCAGACTGGACAGGACCACATTGGTCTGTGTTCGCTTGATCCCGGGGATCGCTTTGATCCTGTTCATCAGTGCTTCCAGCGTTGCGGTATTCTTTGTAGTTATCCTCAGAATGTAATCATACTCACCAGTTACATAATGGCATTCCAGAATCTCGCGTTCCTTGCCTACCATATCAAAGAACTCTTCCGTATCCCTCGGATTTTCCAGACTGAGGTTCATCAGTACGGTCAATTCCTGACCGAGCGCCTTTGAATCAAGAATAACGGTGTATTTTTCTATAATGCCGGAAGCCTCCAGCTTCTTCAGTCTCTCGCTTACAGCAGATAAAGACAGATTAACCTGCTTGCTGAGATCAGAAATGGAAACTCGTGAATTTTCCTGTAAAACCCCTAAAATTTTAGAATCAATTGTGTCCAACGTAATCACCACCTTTTTTATTCTACTATTTTAGCAATTTTCTGGAAAAGTATCAATACCAAATATATTTTTGCACATATTAATATTAAGTGATATAATTAAACGATATACATTTCTAAGGAGGAACGGCAATGGCTGATATTGAAAAGACGGAAGCAGTCAATGAACAGACGTCATCAAATTTTATACACAATATTATAGATAAGGATCTTGAAAATCAAACATACGGAAACAGAGTTTATACGAGATTTCCTCCGGAACCGAACGGATATCTTCACATCGGACATGCAAAATCCATATGCCTCAATTTTACAACGGCACAGAAATACAACGGAAAATGTAACCTGAGATTTGACGACACAAATCCGGTGAAAGAAGATACAGAATATGTGGAATCCATTGAGGCGGATGTGAAATGGCTTGGATTCCAATGGGAAAAGCTGCTGTTTGCATCCAGCTATTTTGATAAGATGTATGAATGTGCGGTCATGTTGATCAAGAAGAACAGCGCTTATGTCTGCGATCTTTCCGCTGAAGAAATCAAGCGACACAGGGGTACCCTTACTGAGCCCGGAAAAGAAAGCCCGTATCGCAACAGGTCAGTTGAAGAAAATCTTGAACTGTTTGAAAATATGAGAAAAGGACTCTACAAGGACGGAGAAAAAGTGCTTCGGGCTAAAATCGATATGGCATCACCGAATATCAACATGAGAGATCCTATTATCTACCGTATTGCTCACATTGAGCATCACAATACAGGGGACAAGTGGAGTATCTATCCGATGTACGACTATGCTCATCCTATTGAAGACGCAATTGAAGGAATTACTCATTCTATCTGTACGTTGGAGTTTGAAGATCATAGACCGCTCTACGACTGGGTCCTCAGGGAACTGGAATGGGACGAACCACCGCAGCAGATTGAATTTGCACGGCTGAATCTTACCAACACCGTCATGAGTAAAAGATACCTGAAGGCGCTGGTTGACGATGGCAGTGTTGAGGGCTGGGATGATCCGAGAATGCCCACGATTGCTGGACTGCGCAGAAGAGGCTACACCCCGGAAGCAATCCGTGATTTCTGTGAGAGGATCGGAGTTTCCAAAGCCAACAGTCTGGTAGATATTGCCCTGCTGGAACATTGTATTCGCGAGGACCTGAAAAGTAGAGCTGAAACCCGTATGGTAGTTATGAATCCTTTGAAAGTTGTGATTACGAACTATCCGGAAAACAGCACGGAAGAAGTGGACATTGAAAATAGTAAAGAGGATGAAGCAAAGGGAACCAGAAAGGTTCAGTTCTCCAGAGAACTTTATGTGGAGCGGGACGACTTTATGGAAATACCGGAAAAGAAATATTTTCGACTCTTCCCCGGAAATGAAGTTCGCTTTAAAGGAGCTTATTTTATTACGTGCCAGGATGTGGTCAAAGATGAAGCCGGCAATGTGATTGAACTTAGATGCACCTATGATCCGGAAACAAGAAGCGGAAGTGGTTTTGACGGCAGAAAAGTTAAGGGAACCATCCATTGGGTCGATGCGAAAACCGCTGTGAAAATTAAAATCAGATCATACGGCTATCTGATGATTGAGGATGAAAACGGTGAGACCGTTCTAAACCCGGATTCTATGAAGGTTTTTGAAGCCTATGCAGAACCGTCGCTGAAGGACGCCGATGCAGGGGAAAGATATCAGTTTTTCCGTCACGGTTATTATATTGCGGACGAGCATTTAACCAATGAGACGGAAAAGGTATTTAACCAGATCGTTGGGTTGAAGAGTTCGTGGAAAAAATAAAATCGGCCGGGGGTATCCTTTCGGAAACCGCCGGCTTCGAATGCTTCGCATAAAGCCGGTAAAAGGTTTCACGGTTTCCTGCAAGAATGCCCCCGGCTTTGACCAGAAGCAAATGAGATCGATGAAAAAAGAGATTGAAAGTAAAAGCCATCTGGAATTATTTCCGAAAAAATCGCCTTAGACTTTTTCGGAAACCGCCGGCTTCGAATGCTTCGCATAAAGCCGGTAAAAGGTTTTAGGGTTTTCTGCAAGAATACCCCCGGCCTTGACCAGAAGCAAATGAGATCGATGAAAAAAGAGATTGAAAGTAAAAGCCATCTGGAATTATTTCCGAAAAAATCGCCTTAGACTTTTTCGGAAACCGCCGGCTTCGAATGCTTCGCATAAAGTCGGTAAAAGGTTTTAGGGTTTCCTGCAAGAATACCCCGGCCATGACCAGAAGCAAATGAGATCGATGAAAAAAGAGATTGAAAGTAAAAGCCATCTGGAATTATTTCCGAAAAAATCGCCTTAGACTTTTTCGGAAACCGCCGGCTTCGAATGCTTCGCATAAAGCCGGTAAAAGGTTTCACGGTTTCCTGCAAGAATACCCCCGGCCATGACCAGAAGCAAATGACATCGATGAAAAAAGACATTGAAAGCAAAAGCCATCTGGAATTATTTCCGAAAATCGCCTTAGGCTTTTTCGGAAACCGCCGGCTTCGAATGCTTCGCATAAAGCCGGTAAGAGGTTTCACGGTTTCCTGCAAGAATACCCCCGGCCTTGACCAGAAGCAAATGACATCGATGAAAAAAGACATTGAAAGTAAAAGCCATCTGGAATCATTTCCGAGAAAGTAAAAGTCATCTGGAATCATTTCCAAAAATCAGAGGCCTCTTAAATATTCTGTAAGAGACGGCAAAGGAGATAACATGGATTATTATAAAGAATCGCTTAAACTGCATGAAGAAAATCAGGGAAAACTGGCTGTGGTCAGCAAGGTTCCTCTCAAAGATAAGGACGATTTGAGTATTGCATATACGCCTGGCGTAGCAGAACCTTGCAGGGAGATCAACAGGGACCCTGAGATGGTATATAAATATACGGCAAAAGGAAATACAGTGGCTGTGATCAGTGACGGTTCCGCTGTTCTTGGACTTGGGAATATTGGCGGCAAGGCCGCTATTCCGGTCATGGAAGGGAAAGCGCTCCTGTTCAAGGCGTTTTCAGATATCGATGCATTCCCTATCTGCCTTGAAACCCAGGATACGGAAGAAATCATCAATATTGCAAAAAATATTGCGCCAACCCTGGGGGGTATCAATCTGGAAGACATTTCTGCTCCAAGATGCTTTGAAATTGAAAGAAGGCTGCAGGAGCTTGTTGATATTCCTGTATTTCACGACGATCAGCACGGTACGGCCATCGTTGTTTCAGCGGCGGCTATCAATGCATTAAAGCTGGTTGGAAAACAATTTAAAGACATAAAAGTGGTCATTAACGGTGCAGGAGCTGCCGGTGTGGCTATTGTAAAGATGTTGAAAGCCTTGGGCGTTGAAGATATTGTTATTTGCGATACCAAAGGAATCATTTCAAAATCATCAAAGAATCTGAACGTAAGTAAACAGGAACTTGCAGAATTAACAAATAAAGAGGGAAAAACCGGGTCGCTATCTGACGCTGTTCGCGACAGAGACCTTTTCATAGGAGTATCCGGACCCAGGATGCTGACGGTCGAAATGGTCAGGACGATGTCCGCAGATCCGATCCTGTTTGCTATGGCGAATCCGGAGCCGGAAATCATGCCGGAGCTTGCAAAGGAAGCGGGAGCCCGTATCATAGGAACGGGACGCTCAGATTTTCCGAACCAGATCAACAATGTGCTTGCTTTCCCTGGAATTTTCAAGGGAGCGCTGGCTGCAAGAGCGGCAAGGATTACGGAAGAAATGAAGGTAGCGGCAGCTTATGCAATCGCGGGAGTTATTCCGGATGATGAACTGAAAGAAGATTATATCATACCCAGTGCATTTCATCCGGGCGTAGCAGAGGCTGTGGCAAAAGCGGCAGAAGAAGCGTGGAGAAAGGATCAGTAAATAAAATGGAAGAGAAGCGATTTCGCATTGAGCATGATTCCATGGGTGAAATTTCTGTTGAAGCAGATAAGTTGTGGGGTGCACAAACCCAGAGAAGTCTTGAGAATTTTGAAATAGGGACTGAAAAAATGCCTTTGGAAATCATCAGAGCCTTTGCAGTGCTGAAAAAAGCCGCTGCAATGGTCAATGTAGAACTGGGATTATTGGACGCGAGAATAGCGGGGGCCATCACTGACGTATGTGATGAAATACTTGAAAATAAGTGGAATGATCAATTCCCGCTTGCTGTTTGGCAGACGGGAAGCGGCACGCAGACAAACATGAACGTAAACGAAGTGATTGCAAACCGCGGAAATGAGATTCTGGGTGAAACGCTGATCCATCCTAACGATCATGTAAACAAAGCGCAGAGTTCCAACGACACGTTTCCTACAGCCATGCATATTGCCGCCCTTATGGAAATCGAAGAAAAGCTTTTCCCTTCCCTTTATCGTTTGGAGGAGACCTTCCGGGGGCTGAGTGAGCGGCATAAAAATATTATAAAGATAGGCAGAACGCATCTGCAGGATGCGACGCCTCTGACCCTGGGCCAGGAAATCAGTGGCTGGCTGGTAATGCTGGAACAGACCGACAGTATGATCCAAAACAGCCTGCAATACATCCGAGAAATCGCCCTTGGAGGAACCGCGGTGGGAACGGGTCTGAACACCCATCCCGAGTTTGGAGAAAGAGTTGCGGAAAAGATTTCTGTTCTTACAGGAATGGAGTTCGTTACAGCCCCAAATAAATTTCACGCTCTTACCAGCAAAGATGCGCTCGTCCATACGCATGGCGCATTGAAGGCGCTGGCGGCCAATTTACTTAAGATCGCCAATGACGTTCGCTGGCTGGCCAGCGGGCCGAGATGCGGGATCGGAGAGTTGTTCATACCGGAAAACGAACCGGGCAGCTCCATCATGCCAGGCAAGATCAATCCTACCCAATGCGAAGCCCTGACAATGGTGTGCTGCCAAGTGATGTCCAACGACGCAGCCGTTAGTTTTGCTGCATCCCAGGGAAACTTTCAATTGAATGTATATATGCCTGTATTGATTTACAATATGCTTCAATCGATCCGGCTTTTGTCCGATGCCATGGTATCTTTTGAGAAAAACTGTGCGGCAGGAATTTTGCCCAATGTGGAGAGGATCAAGCGTAATCTGGAATCTTCGCTGATGCTGGTCACGGCCTTGAATCCTCACATTGGATATGAAAAGGCGGCTGTGATAGCAAAGACGGCATACGGACAGGGACTTACGCTGAAGGAAGCTGCAGTCTCACTGGGGATTTTGACAGAAGAAGAATTTGACCGGTTTGTCGATCCGGCAAAAATGGTTTAGCTGAGGCAGTGTGGCGAAATTATATGTACCGCAGAGGAGATAGAAATGGTAGAGTTAGACAGTAAGACTTATATTGATCAGTATATTGAAAGAGCTAAAAAGGCGCAGCAGATATTTGAAAAATTTTCTCAGGAAGCCATTGATGAAATTGTCATGGCTGTTGCGAAAACGGTTTGCGATCATGCAGAATATCTGGCGGAAATAGCAGTCGATGAAACCGGCATGGGGGTTGTTGCCGATAAGTTTGCCAAGAATAAGGGAAAGGCAAGAACCATCTGGAATAACCTGAAGGGGAAAAAGTCGACAGGAATCATTGAACGGAACGAAGAGACAGGGATTACCAAGATCGCGAAGCCGATCGGGGTCGTGGCAGCCATAACGCCCTGCACCAATCCGATCGTTACGCCTATGAGCAACGTCATGTTTGCGCTGAAGGGCGGAAATGCGATCGTCATCACACCGCATCATAAAGCAATCCGCTGCAGTACCGTAACAGTGGAGCTTATAAATGCGGCGATCGCCAAACTGGGTGCACCGGAAAATCTTATTCAGATTTTGGATATGCAGTCACGTGAAAATACAAAGAACCTTATTTCAAGCGCCGACGTTGTTATTGCAACAGGCGGCATGGGAATGGTTAAAGCCGCATACAGCAGCGGAAAGCCTGCGCTAGGAGTGGGAGCCGGCAATGTACAGTGCATTATCGACAGCGATGCTGATATTGAAGTCGCCGCACCTCAGATTATCGCCGGAAGAATCTTTGACAATGGAATCATTTGCTCCGGAGAGCAGTCGATTATTATGCCTGAAGACCGCTATGAAGAGATGCTGGCGGCTTTTCAAAGGCATGGTGCGTTCATCATAAGACAGCCCAAAGATAAAGATGCGCTGAGGGCGGCAATGTTCGACGGAGGTGCGATGAATCGTCATGCGGTAGGACAATCCGTGCAGACTGTCGCAAAGCTTGCTGGGCTTCAAATTCCTGAGGAGACAAGAGTAATCATCGTGGAAGCTGACGGCGATGGAGAAAATGATCTCCTGGCAAAGGAAAAAATGTGTCCTGTTCTCTCGGCATATAAATATAAGAACTTTGAAGAGGGCGTAGAAATCGCCAGAGCAAATCTTGAGGCAGAAGGAAAGGGACATAGTGTTTCAATCCATTCTAACAATACGGAGCATATTGAATTTGCAGGAAAGGCGCTCTGCGTCAGCCGGTTTGTTATCAATCAGACCTGTGCAACCAGTGCGGGGGGGAGCTTTTATAACGGGCTTGCGCCTACTAATACACTGGGCTGCGGCTCTTGGGGAAATAACAGCATATCGGAGAATCTGGACTATAAGCACCTGATCAATATATCAAGAATTGCATACCACATGAAGGATAATCACGTTCCGACAGACGAGGAATTGTGGAGTCTGTAAGAAAAAAGCCGCTGTGACAGCGGCTTTCTTTAATTGATAAGCAATATTGTTTTTTATTATTTTATTAATTGATAGCTGCAATTGCAGCTTTCAACTCCATATCGAAATTTTCAAGCTCGACCTGAAGATCGTAATCTTCGCCTTTTAAAATGGCCTTTTCTAGTTCAGCGCTTGATTCCATAACGTCAATCATTCCCAGTGTGCCTCCGAGCCCTTTGATGGAATGGGCAAGGCGTCTTGCTTCATCGTAGTTTTTTTCTTCCAGAAGGGTAACAATGTGTTCCGTGCTGGCTGAATAATTTACTTTGAATTTCTTGATGTGCTTATTATAAATCGATTCCAGTCCGCCCATGTTTTTTATTGCTTCTTCTCGGCCGGCAAAAGGGTCTCTTTCTTTGGGTGCGTTCTCGGTATTTTCGCTGCCTTTGGTAATCCTTTGAGCCTGCAGGTCGGTGTGTACCGGAGCCATCTCACGAAACAGAAAATAGGGAGAAATGGCATTGTAAAAGGCCTCTACTTTGAAGGGCTTTAAAATAAAGCTTTCTATGGTATCCGCATGCTCGACTTTGGTCTGGTCGTTGATATCGGAGGCTGTCAATGCGACAATAGGCGTTGTGAGTCCGAGCTCCTTTTTTATTATGTTTGCGGCGGTATAACCATCCATCTTCGGCATGTGTATATCCATAAGAATCAAATTGTAATGGTTCGGGCCCTTACTCTTGCATATTTTCACCGCTTCAATTCCATCAGACACGGTGTCGCATGCGATGCTGATATCATTCAACAATTTGACTGTGACCTCCGCGTTGATTTCGGTGTCTTCCACAACTAATGCCTTTCCACCATAACCGTCCAGCTTGGCAGGATCAACAGCAACGGCTGTTGCAGCCAGCCTTGGCTCTATTGAGCGTTTTGCAGGGAGGGAGAAATAAAACTTACTTCCCCGGCCTTTTGTACTTTTTACCCACATTCTGCCATCCATACTTTCGATAATGTTTTTACAGATGAACAGGCCGAGCCCTGTGCCTTGATGCTGTTTTGTAAGATGGTTTTCGAGCTGTTCGAATTCACGAAAGAGCTTGGAGATATCTTTTTCAGCAATACCGATGCCGGTGTCCTCGACGCAGAAATGCAGCAATACCATATCGTCGTTTTCCGACATAGTCTCAACAGAGAGCTTGATATAGCCTGATTCCGTAAATTTGCACGCATTGTTGATTAAATTTACCAGTACCTGGACAAATCGCGTCTTATCAAGATGCAGACAAAGGCTTGGATTGAAATTGTATTCTGTCTTCCATTGAATGCCTTTGGATGCAAGTTGGCTGGAAAACATATCCTCTACATTTTTGATGACGGTTTCCAGTGAGAAATCTGAGGGATACAGACTGAGGGTATTGTTCTTGATTTTTGATAAATCCAGAACATCACTGATAATTGTCAATAAAATATCAGAAGAAGTTTCGATTTTTCTAAGCAGTTCCTTTTGATTCTGTGATAATCGCGTACTCTTTAAAAAATGTACCATACCAAGAATTGCGTTGATCGGTGTTTTAATTTCATGTGAGATGTTGGCAATAAAAGAATCCTTTGCTTGAGAATAAAAATTGATTTCTTTCAGCTGCTTTCTGAGCTGCAACTGAAGTTCTTCTGTCGTTGTGTTGTCCCGGATCAGATGAATATATTTGCTGTTGCCCCGTTCATCTTCTATTGTGAAATAACTATATGAGATATTTTTCTTTTTATTTCCTATAAATAAATCGATTTTCCCTTCACCGCTTGGGTCCTTCATGGTTCTGCTTTCGATCATTTCGGTGATAACCTGATCAAAAGTTTCCCTGGGCGTTTTGCCTATCGGATTCAATGCGGTGATTCCCATGATATCTTTGTATTTTGAAGTAACATAATCAAAGCGGAAATCCTTGTCCAGAATCGCAATTCCGCCGTCAAAGTTTTCTACGATCATGTTGTATAGCTGGCTGAAGTATGAATTAAAGGCATTCTCCCTCAGGATCAGATAAAAGGTGACGGTTGCAAAAGCAAGCAGAAGCAGGGATACGCCTACTAAAGTATATTCCGCGATGTTTTGCCGCTTGACAAGCAAGTTGGCATTCTCATTCAAGCGATTGATATAGCCTCTTGTCAGGTTCATTAAAAACATCGATTGATCGTCGTATAAGCGGCTATATAAAGAGCCTGACAGCAGTGAGGAATCTCTGTTGTTAACCGCTGTAGTAATCCTCTCAATGAGGAGATGAAAGTTTTTTAAGAATTGCATATATTGTTGCTGTTCCTGCTGGTTGAACTGAATATAATCGGCTTGTGCGGAAAGTGTAAAATCAGTATTAGACAGCATTTTTTTAAGCGTATCACTTCCCTGATTCTCAGTGAAAACGTGATAATCCATAGAAATGTTGTCGTTCTTAAAATAACTGTTTCTAAGGTTGTATACTTCCGATTTATATTTATCGTCGTTGGTCTTGAGATACTGATCTGCATTGGAGTACATATTGTTTAACAGACAGGAGTATTTAAGATTCAAGCTAAGCAGATTGCTTTTTTGGGTCTCAATCGTGTAGATTCCGTCGCGATAGGCAAATACAGACAAAGTGTTCATAATTAGTATAATGACAAGACTGATGATCATAACAGCCATAAAGCTTAAATTCACTTTTTTCATACGGCAATCTCCCTAATGCTGACAAAAGAAGCGTCGGTTTACCAATCATAGCGAACCATCCTTGAATATAATTTTCGTCAGGATGGACGAAAAAAATACGGTATTAGGTTTGCTTTGTCACATTGTGAGTAATATTTTACAGCGATATAGGTGAAAAGTAAATTCAAAACTATAAAATTCAAAAAGTATTCCTAGAGATATTCGCGACAAATTCTGTTAAAATAGGAATGAACCACTTGAAATCACCTCTGTTTTAAAAGAAGGAAATGAAAATGAGTACAATATTTATTCTTGTCAAAATCATACTTGCTATTGCTGCAGGAACAGTAGCCGGTCTGCTGACCGTGTTTGTTTTTAACAGGATTCCAGCCAGATGGCTTTGTGATTATGATCAGGAGCCGAGCAAGGAAATGTGGGGTGAGCGGGTACGGAAGAAACCTTGGCTCATCGTTTTTGTCCTGCTGTTTATCGCCGCAGCGCTGAAGCTTTCTGATACAGGATTTCTTTACGCAGTTCCCGGACTTATTGCAATATGGATTCTGGTACAAATAGCTATGGCAGATCGTAAATATATGATCATCCCTGATCAGTTCGTGATTGCGCTGGCAGTTACTGCTTTTGGCTTTATTCCCTTTCAGGATTCCTTTCACTTTCAGCTACTAGGAGCGCTGGCAGGAGGAGGCAGCCTAGTTGTGATCGGTTTGATAGGAAGTCTTCTTTTTCGTAAGGAGGCGATGGGATTCGGTGATGTAAAACTGATGTCTGCCGTTGGGTTGGTATGCGGCCTGCGGGGAATTGTCATCATCTTTATCCTGACTATTTTTTCAAGTGCACTGGTTTTCAGCGCAGGCCTGATATCCGGAAAACTAAAAAGCGGAGATCAACAGCCTCTGGGCCCCTTTATTGCTGCTGCGGCGGCCCTTTATATTCTTTTTTATCCTGAACTTATTTTTCTGGTGGACTTTTACTGAACCGCTCTAATGCTTTTCGAATGGTGCCTTGCGTTGCCGCCTCACATAACTTGATCATTTCATTGGGATCTTCTTTCAGTCCGCTCCTGAGCCAGAATTCAACAAAAGCGGAAAAAGAAACGGTATAGTAATGGGCGATAAAGCTTTTATGCTGCTCAGAAACATCCAGATCCTCTGAGTATTCATTTACGATATGCAGGTAAATGCGATTGATTGTACCATAAAAAAATTGCCTTAAATGAGAATGGCCGACGGAGTCAAGCGTACACAGACAAAGCGTTTCATTTTGCTGGATGTAGTTCAGAATGCGCAGAAATCCGTCGCTTAGCGTTAAAGAATCATATTTATCCTCTAGTAACTCTGCAGCCTCTTCTATATAAAACCATTCTAATAAATCATAAATATCATGAAAATGATAATAAAAGGTCTGTCTGTTTAATCCGCAGTCTTTGGCTATTTCATGGATACTGATTTTATTTAAAGATTTTGTCTGCATCAGTTTTTTTAACGAATCTGCAAGCATTCTTTTCGTTGAACCGTGGCAAACTGAGGGTTTCATATGATTCACTCCTTAATGGTATAAGATCTCTCATTAATCAGCAGATTCATATAATGCACTATTTCATCAATCGTTACGGGTTTATTGTTTTGAAGCCACCAGAAGGAAGTGGATAGCAGCGCTCCTGAATAAAACTGAGCAATGACAGAGATCGGTATGGTGTGACGTATGCTAAACTTTATTTCGTTTTCTGTCAGTTTCTTCTCAATAAGGTTGTTGACAGATCGGTTTAACAACGGCAGGATTGAATTGTTTCCTGCTCTTAAGATTCCGGTTAGAAATAATTCTTTGTTTTCCGACATGTATTCCAGGGATTTTCGTATCAACCCCATGTAGTAGTCTTTCATGTTCTCGGCAGAGATCAGGTGATAGTAGTCTGTCTCCAAATTATGGAGCAAATTTTCCACACAGAAATCAAACAAATGATATTTGTCCTCAAAGTGCTTATAAAATGTGGTACGGTGAACCATTGCACGCTCACAGATATCTGTCACAAATATTTCCTCGAAAGATTTTTCCGTTAGCAGTGACAGAAGTGCTTGAGATAATAGCTTGTGTGTTCTTCTAACCCTTAAATCCGCCTTGGTGTTATTTTCTTCAGCAGCCATTTTACTCCTTTCCTTAACCTCATATAAATGAGAGTAATGATACCCCTTGACATTTGAGATTAAAGTTAAATATAATATTTTTATCTACAAAAAAGCAAAAATGTATATTTATCTTACGATGGAAAGAACTCTGTTTCTTGAATTCTTTATATCAATAGTATAGTGTATATCTACACGGATGTAAAGTTAATCGTCACGTGTAGACGATAAAAAATAATTCTATTAGAAAGGTGGCTTAAATTGTTATGAAAAAGAAAGAAATGTGTTTGACACTAATTGTGTTCCTGATCGTTGGTACTTGTACAGTTTATGCGGAGAACCTTTTAGGCCCTTCGCCAGTACAGAAAGCACCGGTGTCGGATATTGCAATCCAGGAAACAACTGCACCGGCAATCAGTACGTCAACCAAGGAAACAACTGCACCGGCAATCAGTACGTTAACCAAGGAAACAACTGAACCGGCAATCGATACGTCAACCAAGGAAACAACCGCGCCGGCAATCAATTTATCTCTTAAGGATGCTGTAAAAATCATGCAGACAACCGGAACAAGGGCCGAAACAGCTGAACTAAATAAAAAATCAGATACCTCCTTAGCCAGAGGATATGGAGAAAAGGTTAAAACGATATCCAAAGTTCTGGATGGCCTGGATCTTCTTGATAAGTACAGCTCGATGGGCTATGTCAGTTCCTCAACTGCTTTTGACAAGAGTATAGAGGCGCAAGATAAAGGGGCTACGGCGATCAATAAGAGAGTCTCGGCACTGAGGAGAGACTTTGCAAAGGAGCAGATTGAAAAGAACTACAAAGCAGAAATGAACCAGATTGAATATGACACTTTAAAAGTTTACTATGGCGTACTGCTTGCTTCAGACAATCTAAAAACAGAGCAGGATAATTTGCAGACTCAGAAAGATATCCTGAAAAATACGAAAGCACAGTATCAGGCAGGGATGCTTGCCAAGAAGGATGTTCTTTCAGCAGAGTCGGCGGTTACGGTTGCAGAAAGCAGTGTAAAGGCTGCGGAAACAAAGCTGGAGTATGCCAGGATGAGTTTTAACTATCTTTTGGGATATTCTGCGACACAGAAAGTAAAGTTTACTGATAAACTGGAAGTGGTGTCGGCTCCCGCTATTGACGTGGAAGCATCAGTGAAAAATGCGCTGAAGAACAGAAATGAGATAAAAGGTGCGAAGTTTGCCGTAGAGGTACATCAGGTTTTACTGGATAATTTAATGGGATATCCAAGAAGCTCGTCGACCTATATGAACGAGAAAATTGCGTTGATGGCAGCCCAAAAGACTGAAAAAGACGCGCCGGTACTGATTGAAATAGAGATCAGAAACAAAGCTTCAGAGCTGGAAGACAAAGCGGCGGCATTGGAAGCGGCCAAATCTGTTCAGGCCTATGCGCAGGAAGGGTATCGCCTGATCAACATATCTTATAAAGCGGGAATGACCGCGCTTGCTGAGCTGCAGCAGGCTCAGCTGAATGTGTATAAGGCTGGATTAGCGGTTTCGGCTGCTACTTCTGATTATGACCTCGCGGTATATGATTTTCAGTATATGCAGGATGTGGGAATAAAAAGGCTGTCTTTATAACCAGGCGGAAAGAATGAAATTAATGAATATAGAAAAAAGAAAGAAGTGTGAAAATATGGCTGCAGAGAAGAAATATAAAAGTGTTGTTATTATCGTTGTATTGATTGTTGCGCTGTGCGCTGTATTCGCCCTTGCAGGCGAAAAGGTTTCCGGAAAAGAAGAGTTTGTGATTCAGGGGAATCTGAAGACTGAGGAAACTGATATTAATTCTAAAATTGCAGGAAACATCGATCAGGTCCTCGTAACAGAAGGTCAGGAAGTGAAAAAAGGAGATACGTTGGTCGTGATTTCAAGCGAAAGCATTGAGGCGAAGAAAAGACAGGCTGAGGCCGCGGAAGCTGCTGCTCAGGCCCAGTATAATAAAGCGTTAAACGGGGCAAGGAGCCAGGAGGTCGCCCAGGCGAAGGCCGCTTATGAACTTGCGGAAAAAACATATCTCAGAATCAAGAGCCTTTATGAGCAGGAAGTAGTACCTGCTAATACTTATGATCAGGCATATGCGCAGTATACCGCGGCAAAAGAGGTTTACAATATGGCAGAACAAGGTGCTAGGGAAGAGGATAAACAGGCTGCAGAGGCACTGGTTGCTCAGGCCCAGGCTGCGGAGGCTGAAGTACAAAGTTACCTGGATGATGCGGTAATCAAGTCACCGATAGACGGAATGGTAACTGCTTTAAACGTCAATGAAGGAGAGCTTGTGAGCACCGGTATGCCCTTGGCTACCTTGACAAGCAAAGAGCAGCCGTATGTTGAGATCAATGTGAAGGAGACTGACTTGGGAAAGGTTCACATAGGCAATGCAGTGGAACTGTCAATTCCGGCATATCCCGATCAGGTGTTTAAGGGAAAAATAACCAATGTTAATCAGAAACCGGATTTTGCTACAAAACGTGCCACAAACAGCAACGGAGATTTTGATGTGCTTTCTTATGGTGTGAAAATAGAATTTCTGCAACTGGATCAGGATGTCTATCCGGGTATGACCGTTATGGTTAACCTGGGAAGGGCCGATGAGGATTAACTGGTATGAGACAGAAGTTATTTGATTTTTCCAAAGCATTCTATCTGTATAAGAAGCGCCATCCAAAACGTGTGATGACGTTTCTCGTATTCATTGCAGTTCCTCTCGTCACCGGCATGATCCTTGGCTATGAGATGAGCAGCAACGTGGCGACGGCGATTCCAACGGTTGTTGTAAATCATGATGATTCAGAGTTCAGCCGCAACCTGGTGGACTACATATCGGACAACAATACCTTTCATATCGTTGAGCAGGCAGACAACGACGAAAGGGTAGAGGAAGCCATTTACATGAGGGAGGCCTATGCAGGCATCATTATACCCGAAGGCTTTTACCGTCATATGAAGGAGGGGAAATCCCCCCAGATTCTAACGGTGTACGATGGGTCTACGCTGGCGGTTATTTCCTATTCCTCCGGCACCATGAGGGAAATTCTTGAAACGATCAAGACGGGGTATATGATGAATATCTATGAGGGGAAACTCGGAATGACACCCAGCAACGTGACCCAGCATGCGGTACCCATTGATGTAACATACCGGCTGCTTTTGAATCCTGGCCGAAATTTCAGATATTTTGTTCTGCCCGGTATGCTGGCAGCGTTAATACAGGTAGGAATTTCCTGTATGGGTGCGGAACGTGCCGGAGACTTGAGAGGAAGGGAACATTCTTTTCCGGAGCATTTAAAGACAATTGCACACTGGGGCGGATTGGGAGCTATTTCGATTTCAATTACCTTGCTGGAGCAGTATCTCTTTTTCGATTTGCCTTATAAAGGGAGCTTGACCGGGGGAATTCTGCTGACCTATTTATATGCCACTGCGATTTTGCTTACGGGATATTTGGTTGGATCGGTAATTTCGGACAGGACCTTTGCGGCACAGGTTGCGGCAATTCTTGTACTGCCTGCTACGATTCTTGGGGGCTATACCTGGCCGGTGTTGGCGATGCCTACGGCTTTTCAGTATGTTGCTAAACTCATTCCGTTTTATTATTACGGAACGACAATCAGAAATCTTTGCCTTACAAATTTAGAATTCCATCATGTGCTCCCTGCCATTTATGCGATGCTTGGATTCATTGCATTTGAGACCGGGCTCCTTTTCTTGATTAAATATGTGATGAAGCATGTGACGAGACATAAGGAGGCGGTGGCATGAAACAGTTAGGCGCTTGGATTATGAAGATAAAACCGATGTTGGTTATTGTGGTGGTTCCCATTGCCTTTACAATAATTTTCGGCGGGGCGATGAGCCCGATTTTTGTAAACAATATCCCGATTGAAATGCTGGACATGGATGAATCGTCAGCATCAAGAGATATCATTGAGGACTTCGGGGATTGCCCTACCTTTGACGTGATTGGAAGAGCAGATTCCGCTGATCAATTAAAAGAAGATATTCTGATGGGAAAAATCTATGGCGGTATAATTATCCCTGAGGGTTTTGGAAAAGATATTTCTGACAAAACCGGGGCAAAAGCGCTGGTGCTGATAAACGGCGCCAATACGCTCATTGGAAACAACCTGAAGCTTTATGCTTACAAGATCTTTATGGAAAAGAATTATGAACTTCAGGTATCTGATATGCAGACAGGTGGAATGCTTCCATATTCTTCCGAGCAGTATATCGGAACGTTGTCTTATGCGGACAGAAACCTTTATAACCCTCAACAGGCTTATTTTTATTACCTCTATGCAGGACTTCTGGGTGTTTTTATACAGCAGACTTATCTGAATGTATTGGCGCCGATGCTCTTGAAAGAAAAAGATCGGTTGAAGCTGCTGCCACTCGGCGGAATTTCGAGAAGGATCGGGGCCAGAGAAATGCTCCCTGCAATCTTCCGGCTTGCAGGCTTCTCCTTTATCAGCTCCTTGTCTTGCTTGCTGATTGCCCATGCTATGTTTGCATATCCACTGAAAGGAAACCTTCTTTGGACGTTGGTACTGCAGGGAATTTTTCTGGTGAGCCTTACGGGAATGTCACTTGTCCTGGCGGCGATTTTTGATAATGAGACACATTGTACACAGTTCATCATGTTCTTAACAATTCCTACAATGTTATCATGCGGATACAGCTGGCCGGAATTTATGATGGCGCCAGGGTTTGCGAGCGTTATGAAATTGATCTGGCCTCTTTACTACTATTATAACCCGCTGAAAGAACTTATGCTGAAAGGCGCAACCTTTTATGCAATTCAGGATTATGTCTTGGGAGGTCTGGTTTTTGCAGCTTTTTGGCTGCCTGCCGCCATGTGGATTTATCGACTAAAGATCAGAACGATGAAACAGATCGAAAACATATAGAGAGAGGATAGCCGAAACCGGCTATCCTCTCTCTATGTTGTTGTATGAGTTTAATGGAGTAGTAGTATTCTATTTATTATTTGACTCTTCGGAATTCGGAGAATACATTCTTAATACTATTGTACCTTGTTATGAACTATATTGTAACAAGGAAGATATAAGATTTCAACAACAATTTATTAAATTTTCTAAATATTATAAATAGTGAAAATTAAACCGAATTAAATGATCGATTTTTTGTACAATTTATGAAGATCTGCGGCAGCTATGAGGAAATAAATTTGACGCAGGGCATTGAATGATAGTATAATATTTTGACACATTGCGTGATCAATTTGAAAAGGGGTTAGCCTCTTGCCAACTGAGGCTGGCATCGGTAAAGGGAATATACTCCGATGCTGACGAAAGGATAGAGAAAATGATAACGAGTAAACAAAGAAGCTTTTTGAGAAGCCTGGCTCACGAGCTGGAGCCCACTGTATATATAGGAAAATCTGGAATGACAGAGAATATTGTAAAGGAAATGGACACAGGACTTGAAACAAGGGAACTTGTCAAAGTAAAACTGCAGGAAAGCTGTGACCTTTCACCGAAGGAAATTGCCAATGAACTGGCCCAAACTTTAAATGCGGAATACGTACAGGCAATCGGGAGAAAATTCGCATTATATAGAGAATCCAAGGATCACAAGCAGATCGAACTTCCAAGATAAAGGATACGGGAAAAGAGTGGAAGGAATATAGAGATATGGCAAAATACAGGAAGCGCTTCAAGCCCCTTTTTATCCTGCTGATGATATTAATTGCCGCCTCGCCATTCATGATCAGTGCTTATATGAAGTCGGCTGCAGAAAAATACCTGATAGAAGAAAGAAATGCAGCAGATGTAAACGCTGAATGCATTCTGGTTTTGGGAGCAGGATTAAAAGCCGACGGGACACCCAATTATATGCTAAAGGACAGGCTTGATAAAGGAATTGAACTTTACAGGTCAGGCGCAGCGCCAAAACTTTTACTGAGTGGTGATAACGGACAGGAGGAATATGACGAAGTCAATGCGATGAAAAAATATGCGCTTGACGCCGGTGTTCCTGCCGAAGATATTTTTATGGATCATGCGGGATTTTCAACCTATGAATCTATTTACAGGTCACGGGATATCTTTCTGGTCCACAAGACAATTATCATAACGCAGAGATATCATCAGTACAGAGCACTTTATGCGGCAAGAAGACTTGGCATTGAAGCTTATGGCGTGTCCTGCGACACTAGAGAATACGCAGGGCAGAGCTACCGTAATTTCCGAGAAATTTTTGCCAGAACAAAAGATTTTATAAAATTAATCGTTAAGCCGGAGCCAACTTACCTTGGAGTATCAATACCAATCAGCGGAAGCGGCTTTTCCAGCCACGATTAGGGGCAGCGTCAAGGAGCGAGATGCTAAGGGTTGTATGAATCTGGCTGATTATGATCAAACTGAGGAAAATATGAAAAATGTTCTTCTTACAATCGCATATGACGGCACTGATTTTTGCGGATGGCAAAGACAGCCTGGACAAAGGAGTGTGCAGGGTGAGGTGGAACGGGTCCTCAGTCAGCTTTGCGGTCAGACGATTCTGATCAACGGAACAAGCAGAACCGATGCGGGCGTGCATGCATACGGTCAAAGGGCAAATTTCACAGCCGATTTTAAAATTCCGATTGACAAAATAACAATTGCTGCCAACGGTTTGCTTGCAGCATCAGAAAAGGGAAGAAACAGGCGCTGTGCGGGAGATGTGTTCCTTGTAAAGGCAGAAGAAGTGCCGCTTGAATTTCACGCGAGATTTCAGGCTGTTGGGAAAAAATATATCTATCGGATCAGTAATTCGCATACCCCGGATTTGTTTCAGCGCGACTACCGCTATCAGATTCAGAAGACGCTGGATATTCGTGCGATGAAAAACGCAGCGGAATTTATTAAAGGAACGCATGATTTTAAATGCTTCCAGGCTGCCGGTGGCAAGGAATTGGAATCTACAGAGCGAACTGTTTATGGGATTTGTCTCTCTGTCAGGGACAAGCCGCATGAGTTTTTCAGTACCCCGGGTTTCGGAGGCGAAATTGACCTGGAAATCATCGGAGACGGCTTTCTTTACAACATGGTCAGGATCATTGCCGGTACTTTGGTAGATGTGGGTCTGGGGAGAAAGTCTCCGGAAGAGCTTCCTGGCATTATCGCAGGAAGAAAGAGGCAGCAGGCCGGTCATACCGCACCGCCCCAGGGACTCTATCTCCATGAGGTATATTTTGACAGGGAAAGGCTTGAGAATGCGGCGGACCTAATTAATAGAGGCTGATTGCCCTAAAACAGGAGGTAACAAAAAATGAAAATTAGCGATCTATATAAACAGAAAAAAACAGTGATTTCACTTGAAGTATTCCCTCCAAAGCTGGATTCGCCAGTGGAAACTGTCTTTAAGACGCTGGAGGAGCTATCGGATATCAAACCGGACTTTATCAGCGTGACATACGGCGCAGGAGGAAAAGCAAAGGATAGAACGGTTGAAATTGCTTCCAAGATAAAGAATGAATATCATATTGAAAGCCTGGCTCATTTGACTTGCATTTCAGCGACTAAAAAACAGATCAACGATGTCTTTGGAGAAATGCGGAAAAACAACCTTGAGAACATTCTCGCCATGCGCGGGGATATTCCGGAGGACCCCGATTTTGAATTTCCGAACCCGCTCCAGTATGAACATGCAGCCGACCTGATTCACGAGGTAAAATCCGAAGGTGATTTCTGCATCGGAGCGGCTTGCTATCCGGAAGGGCATGTGGATTGTGAAAGCAAGGTCCAGGATGTGAAATATTTAAGAGAAAAAGTCTCTATGGGTGCGGATTTTCTGATTTCGCAGCTCTTTTTTGATAATGAGCTTTTCTATCGTTTTATGGAAGAGATCGACCTGGCAGGGATTAACATACCTGTATCTGCGGGAATTATGCCCGTGCTGAATAAGAATCAGATTGTCAGAATAACCAAACTGGCAGGCTGCCAGCTTCCGCCTAAGTTTAAGAGAATTCTGGACCGATATGAAAACAACCCTGCCGCACTGAAGGAAGCCGGGGAAGCGTATGCCATCGAGCAAATTATCGATTTGATGGCATGGGGAGTGAGCGGAATCCATTTATATACCATGAATAAGCCTGATACGGCAAAGAGAATCATTGGAAACATAGAAAATATCAGAAAGCTGCAAAGCTGAAAAAGGGAAGAAAGAGAAGCTTATGAAAATAACTGATTTATTCGGTAATAAAATAATCGTTTGTGACGGAGCTATGGGAACCATGCTGCAGAGCCATGGGCTGCAGGTCGGCGAATTGCCGGAACTCCTGAATTTCACCCACCCTGAAATCATAAAGGAAATCCATCGATCCTATTATCTGGCAGGAGCTGACTTTGCGTCAACAAATACCTTCGGGTGCAACAGGCTTAAGCTTGAAAGCACCGGATACACAGCGGAACAGGTAGTGAAACAAGCCGTTGGCCTGGCGCGAGAATCGGCCTCCTCGGACCGATTTGTCGCTCTTGACATTGGTCCCATCGGAAAGCTGATGGAACCGGTAGGAGAGCTGTCTTTTGACGAAGCCTACGATATCTACAAAGAATTGGTGGTTGCGGGAAGCAGTGCCGGCGCTGATTTTATCTTTTTTGAAACTTATACGGATATCTATGAAATAAAAGCTGCTGTACTTGCGGCCAAGGAGAACAGTGATCTGCCGGTTTTCTGTTCGGTAACCTTCCAGGAAGACGGGAGAATGCTGATGGGAACCGACCCCATTACAGCCGTCAATATTTTGCAGGATATGGGCATTGATGCCCTCGGTGTAAACTGTTCTCTTGGACCGAAGCAGATCATTCCAATTGTAAGGGAAATCCTGGAATATTCAAAGCTTCCGGTTCTGGTTCAGCCCAATGCGGGGCTTCCCGTCATTATTGACGGAGAGACGGTGTTTCAGGTAGACATTGAAGAATATACAGAGGCAATGGAAGAGCTGCTGCAGGCGGGAATTGCCATTGCGGGAGGATGCTGCGGCACCAACCCTGACTATATCAAAGCATTGATAACGCAGATTGAAGGCAAAACGTATCCGGCGCTGCTGCCCGATGCGGAATCCGCCAGACAAGCAAACAAAATGACGGCTGTCAGCTCCTCAACACAAACCGTTGTGCTGAATGACCGTGTCAGAATTATTGGAGAGAGAATTAATCCCACGGGGAAGAAGCTGCTGAAGGAAGCTCTGAAAGCGGGGGATCTTGCTTATATCGAAAGAGAAGCGATCGAACAAGTGAAGGCCGGTGCCGAGATTCTGGACATCAATGTGGGTCTGCCGGAAATAGACGAACTTGAGATGATGCTCAATGCGGTCAAGAAAGTATCTTCTGTGGTGACAGCTCCCCTTCAGATCGATAGTGCAAGCCCTGAGGTCATTGAAGCTGCGGTACGTTATTATAACGGAAAACCGATCATCAATTCGGTTAACGGAAAAAAAGAAAATATGGAGGCGGTATTTCCTATCGTAAAGAAATACGGCGCCTGCGTAATTGCATTGACTCTGGATGAAAAGGGCTTGCCCAAAGATGCCGATGAACGTCTTGCCATTGCTGAGCGGATCATAACGACGGCGGAAACTTATGGAATCGGTAGGGAAAGAATTCTTGTCGACTGCCTGACACTAACGGTATCAGCACAGCAGAATGCCGGCAGAGATACGCTGGAAGCCATTCGCAGAGTGAAAAAGCAGTTTGGGGTAAAAACAACATTGGGGGCCAGCAACGTATCCTTTGGTCTCCCGGAACGCAAGCTTCTAAACCGTACTTTTTTGGCAATGGCACTGGAAGCTGGTCTTGACGCGCCGATTACTGATCCCCTTGTGCCCGAATACGCGGATACGATTCATGCGTTTGAAGCTCTGAGCTGCAAAGATATCGAATCGAAAGATTATATCCGGATTTACGGAGGCCATGCTGACCCGGCAAAGGCTCTGGACAAGGCAGCTGCTGCGAAAACAATCAAAGAAGTAACACTGGAAGAGATTATTATAGAAGGCTACGATGATCAGGCTGCAGCGGCGACGGAAAAGCTTCTGGCGGTGATGAATCCTCTGGAAATCGTTGAAAAGAAAATCATTCCCGCCCTGGAAATCGTGGGAAAGGATTATGAAAGCGGGGCAAGCTTTTTACCGCAGCTGATCAAGTCTGCAGATACAGTGAAAGCTGCATTTGCTGTCTTGAAAGAGGCGATGGAGGAAAGCGGAGGGATGACGTCCTACGGCAAGGTGATCCTTGCCACCGTCCAGGGAGATATACATGATATCGGAAAGAATATCGTAAAGGTTCTGCTTGAAAATTACGGATACGATGTAGTGGATCTCGGTAAAGATGTTCCGATCGGGAAGGTAGTAGAATCCGCAAAAGAACTTGGAATTCGGCTGGTGGGTTTGTCTGCATTAATGACGACTACTGTGGCTAATATGGAAAAAACCATAAAAGCATTGAAGGACGCCGGACTGGAATGTACTACAGCTGTAGGCGGAGCAGTGCTTACAGAGGATTATGCAAAAAAAATCGGTGCAGATTATTATTGCAAGGATGCGATGGATACGGTAAGGGTGGCAAACTTTATTTTCAAGTCCGAAAAATAAGTGCGTCGGCCGGGGGTGTTCCCTCGGAAACCGCCGGTTATAAATGCTGCGCATAGAACCGGTAAGAGGTTTCACGGTTTCCTCAGGGAACACCCCCGGCACGATGCTTGGCTGATTTCGGTTTTGCAAAAAGATTTTCCTCGGAAACCGCCGGTTAGGAATGCTGCGCATAGAACCGGACGACGCCAGAGTTGGAACTTCCTGCGCAATAAATGAGTCTAATCACCTGGTTGTTACTTCTACTGGTATTAAAAGGTACTGAAATAAATCCAAATTCGTAACGATGAAATTCTGTCGAGCGCCGCTAACGTCCGTAAACGGACTCCTACGCGAGCAAAGCTCGCTACGCTGTCCGTTTTGCCAGTGTGGCTTACGCACCTAACCATATTTGTGAAACAAATGTCTGGTAGGTGCCATACGGGAATTCCTCGACTTCAGTCGAATTGGAATTCTTCCGTAAAGCCACGGCAAAAAGGCAAAGCGTCGGACAGAATGTTAATGAGGAGAAGGGATATGGAAAGACCAAGTTGGGATCAATATTTTATGGAGGTCGCTGAGGTAACGCAGAAAAGATCCACCTGTATAAGAAGACAGGTCGGAGCCGTTATCGTCAAGGATAATCGTATCATGTCGACGGGTTATAACGGAGCCCCGGTAGGCATCAAGCACTGCGAGGAACGGGGCGGCTGTCTCCGGCAGAAGTTGAACGTACCCTCAGGGCAGCGGCATGAACTCTGTATGGCGCTTCATGCGGAACAAAATGCCATTATTCAGGCGGCCCATTTGGGACAGAGTATAGCGGGCGGAACCATTTACTGTACACATCAGCCCTGTATGATCTGTGCAAAAATGATTATTAATGCAGGCTTGAAGCGAATTGTTGTGAAAGAGGGATACCCGGATGAGCTTTCCATTGAAATTTTAAATGAGGCGGGTCTTGAAATAGAAAAGATTGATAGCCTGGTGAAATGCAGCGATGGAAAAGAATAGATATTTAGGGGAAAGGGAGAACATAAGGACAGAACGATGATTCAATATATACTTATATTTATGGTTGCAATGGTATTAGCAATCGTCTTTACGCCTGCGGCAATTAAACTCGCGCCGAAAATCGGAGCAATAGACATACCGAAAGATAGCCGAAGGATGCATACGAAAGCAATGCCAAGATTCGGCGGAATGGCGATCTATATCGGAACGGTGTCTTCCATGCTGATTTTTCTGCCCTACAGCACCGGCTTGATGGGCGTTATCGCAGGCGGCACGTTAATGTTTTTTGTCGGCATCATCGATGATCTTAAGGGTATGCCGGCAAAGGTAAAGCTTGGATTTCAAATCCTCTGTGCAGTTATTCTGTTTGAGTTCAGCGTCAGGATTGAATTTATCAGCAATCCTTTCGGAGGGGGATATTATTTCTTCCCGTGGGTTGTGAGCCTACTTGTTACGGTGATCTGGATTGTGGGTATCACCAACACGATTAATCTGATTGACGGATTGGACGGTCTGGCCGCGGGAGTATCTTTTATTGCGTCGATTTGTATCGCTTATACCGCATATATCCATGGAAGAACGGATATTTCCATGGCGATGCTGGCGATAGCGGGTGGAGCAGCTGGTTTTCTGCCCTTTAATTTTAATCCTGCAAAAATTTTTATGGGAGACGGAGGATCTTTATTTCTCGGGTTCATGCTTGCCGGATTATCGGTAATGAGTCCAATGAAAAGTGCAACCATGGTGGCAACTGTTGTGCCTGTTTTGGTTCTCGGTTTGCCTATTTTTGATACCGCGTTTGCCATCTTAAGGAGACTGATCAACAGAAGGCCGATCATGGAAGCCGACAAGGGGCATTTACACCACCGAATTATGGCGGCGGGACTTGGACAGAGAAGAACAGTGCTAACTTTGTATGGAATTAGCGGAGTTATGGGTGTGGCTGCGATTTTAATGAGCAGAGATCTTTTGATCGAATCGGGGTTATTGGTGGTAATCGCGGCGACATTTATATATGTCTTCCTGACCGATCCCAACAGCACCGGGTTGCAGCTGAAGGCAGTTAACACGGAAGTAATTGAAAAGAAGCAAAAAAAGAAGAAAAAGGGAGTTGTAGAATGAAGGTTATAACAGTATTCGGAACTAGGCCAGAAGCGATAAAAATGGCGCCTCTAGTGAAAAGATTAAACGCTGAAGCAGGGATCGAATCGGTACTATGTGTAACGGCTCAGCATAGAGAAATGCTGGATCAGGTACTGGAGCTTTTCGAATTGACGCCTGACTACGATTTAAATATTATGAAACCGAATCAGACCATCAGCCAGATTACGTCTAATGTGATCATGGGGCTTGAAGAGGTATTTAAGAAAGAAAAACCTGATATTGTGCTGGTTCACGGAGATACCACAACCACTTTTGCAACTGCCCTGGCAGCCTTTTATCAGCAAATAAAGGTCGGGCATGTGGAAGCCGGGCTTCGTACCTTCGATAAATATTCGCCTTATCCCGAAGAGATGAACAGACTGTTGACTGGACGTCTGGCTGATCTTCATTTCGCACCGACAGAGAGAAACCGTCAGAATTTGCTGCGGGAAGGGTTTCAGGAGGATGCGATTTATATAACGGGAAATACGGTTATTGATGCACTTCTTCAGGTGGCGGGAAAGCCTTATGAATTTGAAGACGAAACCCTGCAAAAGATTGATTTTGAAAACCGTCGGGTGATTACTGTTACATGCCACAGAAGAGAAAACCTAGGCGAAAATATGGAACAAATATTTAGCGCCATACGGGATATCGCAAAGGAGTTTGAGGATACGGAAATCATCTATCCGGTTCATATGAATCCTAAAGTTCGTGAAACGGCGAATCGGATTCTGGGCGGCGTCGGCAGGATTCATCTGATCGAGCCGCTGCAGTATCAGCCGCATGTAAACCTGATGGCAAAATCTTATCTCATCATAACGGATTCCGGCGGTATGCAGGAAGAGGCTCCGTCTCTCGGTAAACCAGTTCTTGTGGTAAGGAAAGAAACGGAACGTCCGGAGGCAGTCGAAGCCGGCACTGTGAAGCTGGCAGGTGTTTCCAGAGATACCATATATCAAATGGCGAAGGAACTCCTTACCGATCATGAGAATTACGGTAAGATGGCGCACGCCGTAAACCCTTACGGAGATGGGCATGCCTGCGAAAGAATCGTTATGGCACTGGTGGAGTATGGACAACAGCAAACAGATAAAAATTGAAAGCAAACCGTTGTACAAGACCCTGGTAAGGGTCGCTCTTCCTATTGCATTGCAGAGTCTTATCGCGTCGACACTCAATCTTGTTGACAATTTGATGGTAGGGAGCCTGGGTGAGGTAGAACTGGCGGCGGTAGGGCTTTCTACGCAGCTGTTTTTTGTCCATTGGGGTGTTCTGTTTGGGTTTGCCAGCGGAACATCGGCTTTCATGGCGCAGTTCTGGGGCAGGCAGGATTTACGGAGTATCCGCCAGGTGGCCGGATTTGCAATCGTTCTATGCTTTGGCGTAAGCATGCTGTTTTTTATTCCGGCGGTATTTTTTCCCGAATATGTACTCCGGGTTTTTACCGATATTCCAGAGGCCATCGCAATCGGGAAGGGCTATTTAAGAACAGCAGCTGTCGGTTTTCTTTTCGTTAGCCTTACAGTACCCCTAACGGCAGCGCTAAGAACAACGCAGCAGACAAAAATTCCGATGAAAATCAGTATGGTAGTTTTCTCAACAAATACTGTTCTAAACTATCTTTTCATATTCGGAAGTTTTGGAGCCCCGGAACTCGGAGTCAGGGGGGCTGCGCTGGCAACAGCGATTTCAAGGACATTGGAGTTGTTACTCATCTTGTATATCATTTTCGGGAGAAAAAATATTCTTGCCGGGAAAGTTTCGGATTTTTTTGGCTGGCACCGGCCGCTCGCTGTTAAGATTCTGGTTACTGCGCTGCCTGTTATGGTGAATGAGACCATGTGGAGTCTTGGAATGGCCACTTATAACGCAGCATACGGCAGGATGGGTATAACGGAATTTGCTGCCATTCAAGCCAGCAGTACGATCAATACGTTGTTTATTCTGGCTGTATTCAGCCTGGGAGACGCCGTGCTGATTTTAGTCGGTCAGCGCATCGGAATGGGCGAGATGGAATATGCCTTCGCATTGGCAAAACGTCTCCTGCGAATTGGAATCTATGTGGGAATCCTTTCGGGAAGCTTGCTGATTCTAGCGTCGCAACTGATCATCCGCATGTTTAACTTTACCCCGCTCGGACAGCATTATGCTATTTTGATTATTGCGATTTACGGCATCGCGATGCCGCTGAAGGTTTACGGCGGATTGCACATTGTAGGAACGTTGAGGTGCGGGGGAGACACAAGATTTGCGATGTTTACGGAGGTGGGCTCGGTATGGCTCATAGGAGTCCCCATCGTATTTATTGGTGCGTTATGGCTGGAATTACCCATATATTACGTGGTTCTAATGGCCCAGGCAGAGGAAATTGTTAAGGTGGTGATCTGCCACAGGCGCTTTCAATCTCGTAAATGGCTTAACAATCTTGTGCAGGATATATAGTAAAATCGTAATTTTTTGTCGATAATATTGTAAAATATCCATGAAAAAAATTGCACTAAATCGCCAACCTGTTGAAAACAGATGGGTTGGCGATTTGATTTTTTTATAGACGAAATATTCTGAAGGTTTATTTTTTAACAATACTTTACTTTTAATAATTTAGTACTATAATAGTATAATACCGTGTAATGACTGAGGAAACGCAGGAAATGGATGGACTTTCGTCATTTAAAAATGAGATAACTAGATACGGAATTTTGGTTGCTGCTGTGTTTGGACTGGCATCAATACCTTTTCTTGGGGTGGAGGTGCAGTTTTTATATGGACTTTCTCTTGGGACTGCCATCGCTATTGTGAACTTTAATCTCATGGCGATTACCTTCCGGCTTGTCCTGGAAAAACGCAACCGCTCAATTGCTTTTATCGGCTATCTACTAAGACTGGCCGTCTACGGCGGCGTCTTTCTGATCTCCATTCGAGTGAGCTTGATCAGCGCCTTGGGAACTGCTTTGGGTTTTTTAACTTTAAAGCTGGCGATGATTTATCTTCATGGCTTCAGAGCTAAATTCTCCAAGGGAAGAGTTGTCAGGGAGGAGTCTACCGAATTTCAGCAAAAGAAACATTGGTACGATTTTAAAGAGGATCATGAATTGGATGGCGATGACGATGACGATTGAGATTATTTGATAAAATGCTTTAACGGAGAGAAACTAACCATTGCGAATATTTCCGTTAAAAAAAAACAACTATTGTTGCTCAGCAATGAGTGCAATATAAAATTCGACATAAAGTCATAAAGGAGGTTGACATGCATCTAGGGCCAAGAATTATTTACAGCATAGGGAGAATC
The DNA here is from genome assembly GCA_963676445.1 of Anaerovoracaceae bacterium. Classification (GTDB taxonomy): domain Bacteria; phylum Bacillota; class Clostridia; order Peptostreptococcales; family Anaerovoracaceae; genus Anoxybacterium. Next base: position 2,337,097 of record OY781100.1, on the reverse strand, counting down.
AACATCACCGAAACAGTCCTGTACTCACTGATTATCAGTGTAGCCATGATTGCTTTCGCACTGATTTCCACAAGAAAGATGAGCAGGATACCTAAAGGGTCTCAAGGAGTCGCCGAGTTGATTGTTGAGTTTGTTTACGACCTTGTCGGCAATACCATGGGAAAGCATAATTTAAGGTTTGCCCCCTACATAGGCACCTTGTTTATTTTTCTGATTATCGGGAATTCCCTTGGATTGTTGGAGCAAAGACCGATAACGGCTGATCTGAACACAACCTTCGCGCTGGCAGGGATTACTTTTATTCTGATTCATTACAACGCGATGCGGTCTCAAACGGTAAAAGGATATATCAAGCACCTTTCCTCTCCCTATCCCTTTATGCTGCCCATTAACCTGGTAGGAGAGCTTGCGTTTCCACTTTCACTTTCCTTCCGACTTTTCGGCAACATCACGGGAGGCGTTATCATCATGGCGCTGCTTTTTGGAGGACTGGAGGGAGTCACGGAAGGTTTGGAAATAACAGTACCTTTCCTGCTGATCGGTATCCCGCTTCCTGCAAACTTTTTCTTTGATATCTTTGAACCTATTTTGCAGGCGTTCATTTTCACAATGCTGTCCATGGTCTTTATATCAAATGGAATTGTGCAGCACGAGCATCACTAATACTCTGTAACAGACGTTACGAGATACTAGAAAATAACATTAAACAAAGAATTTAAGGAGGATTTTATTATGTCACTAGTAACACCGCAAGCTTTTGTATTAGGTATGTCAGCACTTGGAGCCGCTATCGTTATGATCGGTATTCTGGGTATTGGTATCGGTCAGGGTTTCGCTGCTGGAAAAGCAGTTGAGGGCGTGGCCAGACAGCCGGAGGCGCAGGGAGATATTTTAAAGACGATGCTGGTTGGTCAGGCTGTTGCAGAAACAACAGGTATTTTTGCTTTCATCGTTTCCATCGTGCTCCTGTTTGCGAATCCTTTCATTAGTTTGCTGTAATCTATCGTGCAGGAAACAATGTTATTAAGTATAAGCAAGGAAGGAGGGAAATGCCTTGGAAAAATACGCAGATCTAATCCATCTTGATTGGACTTTACTGATGGTTGCAGTGAATGTTTTGATCTTATATGTCATACTCAAGCATTTCTTCTTCGAAAAAGTGCATCAATTTATGGAGGAACGGCGAAATGCGGTAAAGGACGCCTATGACCAGGCGGACCGCGTTAATCTGATGGCGGACGATAAGCTGTCTCAATACAATAAGCAATTGGCAGGTATTGAGAATGAAGGCAGAGAGATTATTAAAAGCGCGAAGATAAAAGCCGAAGCTCGGGCAAAGGATATCGTTGATGAGGCGAACCAAAAAGCAAGCGAGATGATTTTACAGGCCCAGAAGGAAATCGAAAGAGAAAGACTCAAGGCGATAGTTGAAATGAAACAGCAAATCGCTGGACTTGCGATTTTCGCAGCGGAAAAAATCATAGAAAAGCAGCTTGATGCAGTCGGTCAGGAAGAAATTATACAACGAGTAATTGAACAGGCAGGTAGTTCGGAATGGCAGAATTAACAGTTGACATGACATATGGAAAGGCCTTGTTTGAGGCTGCATCCGATGTAAATAAAACGGAGATTATTCTGCAGGAGGCCCTGGAACTTCTGGATATCTTGAAAAGGGAACCGGAATTCTTTGAGTTTATCAAAACTCCTGTTGTTTCGGCTGCGGAAAAAAAGCAGGCGTTAACGAAGATTTTATCGGGAAAAATCTGTGATGAACTGCTTCATCTGCTGTGGATATTGATTGATAAAAGAAGAGCAAGAGAATTTGAAAATATTATCAGACAATATAAAAAGCTGCTGGATGAGAGTCATGGTTTCTCCTTGGGAACGATATTCTCCGTAAATCCTCTTTCCAAAGATCAGCTTACAACCTTTGAGAAAAAAACGGGCAAGCTGATCAGAAAGAAAGTAAAGCTGGAGAACAGAACAGACTCCTCTATTATGGGTGGAGTCAGGATCTTTATAGAGGGCAAAGTCATTGACGCAACTATAAGAAGGCGGCTCAATGATCTTGGCGAGAGCCTCAAATAGAAAATGGAAGGAGGACGTTGCACCAATGAATTTAAGACCAGAAGAGATTAGTGCGGTCATCAGAGAACAAATTAAACAATATAAAAACGAACTGGAAATCTCCAATTTTGGTTCAGTAATACAGGTTGGCGACGGTATTGCCAGAATCTATGGTTTGGATCAGTGCATGGCCGGAGAACTCCTGGAGTTTCCGAATGATATTTATGGAATGGCACTGAATCTGGAAGAAGATAACGTTGGTACGGTTATTTTAGGACCAGATACAGAAATCAAAGAAGGCGATGTTGTAAAACCAACCGGAAAAGTCGTGGAAGTACCTGTAGGCTCCGAGCTGATCGGGCGAGTTGTTAATGCCTTAGGACAGCCGATTGACGGCAAAGGCCCCATTAAGGCAACCAAAACAAGACCGATTGAAAACAGAGCTCCCGGCGTACTTGAGAGAAAGTCGGTTACAGAGCCCCTTCAAACAGGTATTAAGGCAATTGACTCAATGATCCCTATAGGAAAGGGCCAAAGAGAGTTGATCATCGGAGACAGACAAACTGGAAAGACCGCAATCGCTATTGATACAATCATCAATCAGGCGGAAGAGGATGTAATCTGTATTTATGTTGCAATAGGACAGAAAAAATCAACGGTTGCTCAGATGGTGCAGACCTTGGAAAATAAGGGATCGATGAAATATACCATCGTCGTTTCCGCTACTGCAAGCGAGGTTGCTCCGCTTCAGTATATCGCGCCGTATGCAGGCTGCGCTATGGCTGAAGAATTTATGTATCAGGGTAAAAGTGTTCTGATCATTTATGACGATCTCTCCAAACATGCGGTGGCTTACAGAGCGATGTCGCTGCTGCTGAGAAGACCTCCGGGACGAGAAGCTTATCCCGGTGATGTATTCTATCTTCACAGTAGACTTCTCGAAAGAGCTGCGAGACTTTCCGACGAGCTGGGAGGCGGTTCTATCACCGCTTTACCGCTTATTGAAACACAGGCAGGCGACGTATCCGCATATATCCCTACAAATGTAATCTCCATTACTGACGGACAGATCTTCCTTGAATCGGAGTTGTTCTTCACAGGCCAGAGGCCGGCGGTAAACGCAGGTATCTCCGTATCCCGTGTAGGAGGCAACGCTCAGATCAAAGCCATGAAGCAGGTTGCCAGCAAGGTTAAGCTGGAACTGGCTCAGTACAGAGAGCTGGCCAGCTTCTCACAGTTTGGATCTGATCTTGACAAGGATACGAAAGACCGGTTAGAACACGGTGTTGTTTTAATGGAAATTTTAAAACAACCACAGTATTCTCCTGTGAAGGTTGAACATCAGGTAATGATTATTTACGCGGCAACCAACCGGTATCTCGCTGATATTCCAGTTGAAGAAATCAAGGATTTCGAAAAGGATTTCTATGAATTTATGGATGCGCAGTACCCTGAGGTCGGAAAAGCAATTAAGACGACCGGTAAAATGGATGCCGAAACAGAAGAAAAACTGAAGGCCGGAATTGAGAAATTCAAATCGGTAAGATCCTAAGATTGACGGCCAGTAAGGAGGAGGTGACGGCATGGCAACAAACAACATGAGAGACATCAAACGCAGAATACGAAGCGTTAACAGCATGGAGCACATTACCAACGCCATGAAGCTTGTTTCTGCAGCCAAATTGAGAAAAGCCAAAAACACCTTTGAAAAGACCAGAGAGTATTTCCACTACGTAACGGAATCCATAGAGGAAATTTTCAACAATACGAACGAAGTTCCATCGGAATATCTAAAAGGGAATCGTGAAATTAAAACAACCTGCTATATTATCGTTACCAGTTCCCGAGGTCTGTGCGGCAGTTTTAATGCCAATGTGATCAAGGAAGCTGCAAGAGAAATCGCAAAAGATCCGGAAAAGCCTGTGATCGTTGCAGTTGGAGGAAAAGGAAAAGAATATTTTGAAAAGCGCAGCTACGAAATCTTTGAAGAGTACATGCTTCCGCCGGAAAGTATTTCCTTCCTTGAAACTCACGACATCAGCAAGCCAATTATCGATATGTATAATTCCGGACAGATTGACGAAGTGATTATGATTTATACCTCCTTCGTCAGCTCATTGGAGCAAAAGGTACGATCGGTAACTTTACTTCCTTTTGAAATCCAGAGAGATCCTGATTTTCCGAAGCTCGAAAAACAGGTGGATTATGAACCGTCCGTAGAAGAAGTATTCAACTATCTGGTTCCGAAATATGTTGAAATCATGGTTTATGGTGCGATTGTTGAATCAGCAACCTGCGAGCATGCGGCAAGGCGTATGGCTATGGAAAATGCGACGGAGAATGCAAGAGATATGATCGGTGAGCTAACCCTCTTCTATAACAGAACGAGACAAGCGGCTATCACCAATGAAATCTCTGAAATCGTAGGAGGCGCCGAAGCGCTGAAATAAAATGCTTTGGATTTATGCAAGGCAAGGCGCGGCGGAAGATGGCGAAGGACGCGTATACAGACATACGCAAGCGAGCCTGAGTACGCCGGCAATACAGCATTGCATAAAATTAACAAGCAAGTTTGCGCAGGAAATTTTATGCAAGGCAAGGCGCGGCGGAAGATGGTGAAGGACGCGTATACAGACATACGCAAGCGAGCCTGAGTACGCCGGCAACACAGCATTGCATAAAATTAACAAGCAAAGGAGGGAGAAGAATGAGTCATAAAGGTACCATACATCAGATCATTGGTCCTGTAATCGATATAAAGTTTATGCCGGAGGAAATGCCTGAACTGCTGAATGCGATTTACATCCACTTTGAAGATCGCGATATCGTTGCTGAAGTGGCACAACACATCGGCGATGATGTTGTAAGATGCGTTGCCTTATCCTCGACGGATGGACTTACGAGAGGAATGGAGGCAGTTGACAGCGGTGCCCCAATCAGCGTTCCGGTGGGGAAGGAAGTCCTGGGAAGATTGTTCAATGTAATCGGAGAAACCATTGACGAAAAAGGGCCCGTGGAAACCACGAAAAGAATGCCGATTCACAGGGAGGCGCCGTCTTTTGACGAGCAGGACACCAGTGCCCAGATCTTTGAAACCGGAATAAAGGTTGTTGACCTGATCGCCCCATATACCCGAGGAGGTAAGGTTGGCCTATTCGGGGGAGCAGGAGTTGGCAAGACGGTTCTGATTCAGGAGTTGATCAATAATATTGCAAAAGAGCACGGAGGTATTTCCGTATTTGCAGGAGTTGGTGAAAGAACAAGAGAAGGAAACGATCTTTATCATGAAATGATTGATTCCGGAGTAATCGCTAAGACTGCAATGGTATTCGGACAGATGAATGAACCGCCGGGAGCCAGAATGAGAGTAGCTTTGACAGGACTTACCATGGCAGAGCATTTCAGAGATGAAGAGGGTCAGAATGTACTTCTATTCATCGATAATATTTTCCGTTTTACCCAGGCGGGTTCTGAAGTATCCGCACTTCTTGGACGTGTTCCCAGCGCCGTTGGCTACCAGCCTACACTGGCTACTGAAATGGGTGCATTGCAGGAAAGAATTACATCTACGAAAAAAGGTTCCATCACTTCCGTTCAGGCGATCTACGTACCGGCGGACGACCTGACAGACCCGGCTCCGGCTACAACCTTCGCACATCTGGATGCAACTACGGTTCTTTCCAGAGCGATCACAGAGCTTGGGATCTATCCTGCAGTTGATCCTTTGGAATCAACTTCCAGAATTATGGACCCTTTGATCATCGGTGAAGAACATTACGAAACGGCTAGAAATGTTCAGGAAGTACTGCAACGATATAAGGATTTGCAGGATATCATCGCGATTCTTGGTATGGATGAGCTGTCCGATTCGGATAAGCTGATCGTAGCAAGAGCAAGAAGAATACAGCGTTTCCTCTCGCAGCCTTTCAGTGTTGCGGAAGCATTCACGGGAATGCCGGGCAAATATATTCCTCTCAAGGAGACGATCAGAGGCTTCAAGGAAATATTGGAAGGGAAGCATGATGAAATTCCTGAATCAATGTTCCTGTTTGCCGGAGGAATAGATGAAGTTGTAGAAAGGTTCCGGAAAAATGGCTAAAAATATGCTGCTTGAGGTAATTACACCTTCCAAACTCTTTTATAAGGGAGAGGTAGAACTCGTTATCGTCAGGACTTTGACCGGTGACGAGGGATATATGGCAGGTCATACCTGGGCAGTGAAATTGCTGGCCGCAGGAGAGCTTTGGTTTCAGGAAGCCGGATCAAAGGACTTCAAAATTGCGGCGATAGCCGGAGGCTTTGTGGATGTAAAAGATAATATCGTTATTTTTACGGATGCGGCAGAATGGCCTGAACAGATCGATCTTGAAAGAGCTCAGAACGAAATGGAAAAGGCGGAGGATTGGCTGAAACATCCGAGTAATGACGATTCAGAGATAGCAAGGGCAAGAATCGCTATCCAGAAATCCATAACCCGTATGCATGTAAAAGCAGGCGGCTACAGGAGAAAAAGATAAGCTTATTTTATTACCAAGATATAAAAAAAAATCATGCGCAAGTATCTGCTGCATGATTTTTTTTACTGTAATCGCTTTGCAGAAAAATGCAGCAACTGAAAGAATTTAATAAATTTCTCCCTTCAATCGTAGTAGATTTCACTGAATTCTATGGAAACAGATTGCTCAATCCGATTGTTATCATATTGCTCCGGGAAATCTGAAACTTTACGGATTTTTTCTGCGTCTCGATCAACTGGAAGAGATACGCTGAAGGTGCTTCCCTTGCCTTCCTCACTATCTAAAGCCAATTCCCCATTTAAAGAATTCACGATCAGCTTGACCAGATGCAGCCCCAGGCCGGTACCTTCATTTTTTCTTGATAAAATGCCGTCTACCTGACCAAAGCGCTCGAATATCAACCATTGCTTGTCCTTGGGGATTCCAATTCCCTCATCCTTAACGCTGATACAGACCGTTCGTTCGCATTGGTCTTTCTTTTCCTCAAGGCATACCGTTATCCTTTTGCCCTTTGGAGTAAATTTTATAGCGTTCGAAAGTAGATTTAACAGGATGCGTTCGTACTTTTCTTCGTCTAGAATAACAAGCTTATTTATAAGTCTGGAGTCCAACTCAAGAATCGTACCCTTTTCATGTGAGTATATTTCAACAGAATGAACAATTTCCTGCGTAACACATTCAATATCAAATTCAGTGAAGAAAAATTTAGAATTCCCGGTACCGATGCGAATGTTATCCAGTAAATTATTGACCAGTCTGAGCTGCCGGAATGTATTCTGACGGATTGTTCGAAGATATTTTGAAATCCTATCGGTCAGTTCATCCTTGCATATGATCTCAATCGCCTGCAGAGCGCTGTCGATTACAGAAATCGGAGTACGGAACTCATGCGTAATCAAATATAGAAAATCGTCTTTGAGTTTGATGGAAGATTCGAGAACCTTTGTTTTTTCTGTTTCCGTTCTTAATAGATTCTCCTGCTGTACGGCAATTTTTTCGCAATTGCAGATGTCTTCCGAGATATCCCGGACACAAAAAATTGCAAACAAAATTCGGTTATCTTTATCGAGGATTGGATTGACGTTCATACTATAATAAGCCGTTTTGTCAGGCCTGACTACTTTTATTACTTCGTTTTTTATTATTTCACCTTGAATTGCCCTCGTGCCTGCCAATTCAGATAATTTCAACTGTCTTCCGCTTAAATTATAATACTTGGAAGTTTTTAAACCGTCTCCTGCATATTTTATTGAATCAGGATCATAAAAAAAGTCTTTTCCTGCCTGATTCAGAATGTAAAACCTGTTATACCGGTCCAAGACGATAAGTCCGTCTGCAATGCAGTTTGTAAGAGTTCGCATTTCTTTCAAGTGTTTTCGTATGTTTTTATTGTCTTTTATCTTTTCTCTTATCATTTTATCGAATTGATGCGATTCGGTTTTGTGCTCCTTTAAATTAAAGCGATTTGGATCATTCATTCTCATTACCTCAGATAACAATGTTCAAGCTGCAACTTATATTAAAAAAATGAATTCACGTCCAAGTATTACCCTAGAACTATTTATTATCCTAGAACCACCTGTGCTTTTTAAAATAGATCACACTGAGCAGGGCAACTGCCAAGCTGACAATGATGATCGCCGGATAGCCGTAGGACCAATGATATTCAGGCATCTGAAAGTTCATCCCGTACCAGCCAACGATTAATGTTAATGGAAGAAAGATTGCAGTTATTACTGTAAACAGTCGCATGATCTTATTTTGGCTGATATCCACTTCTGTTTGATAAGCTTCTCGTACCTGCGAGACATAATCTTTCAGGTTTGAGATGGAGTCGGAAAGACGGTTGATACGGCTTGTAAGAAGATGGAAATAGCGGATCATACGCCGCGAAAGAAGTTCGTTCTGGTTTTCCTCCATCGCTTCAGCCAGATCAAATAGTTGTTCGTAATAACGCTTGAGCACTAAAAGCTTTTTCCGAAGAAGGATAATCTCCATAATATAATCTTTTTTCTTGGATGTGATTAGATCTTCTTCAAGATCGGTTATATCCTGCTCCAACCCTTCTAGATATAAAGAGTCGCCTACCGTGAGAAGGTCAAAAAATTCATAGAGAATTCGCTCTAAGGTCAGGCTCTTTATTTCCTTTAACTCAATTCTGGTTATGATATTGTGGAGTAAACTGTATTCCTGTATTTCATCGCAAATAAAAACCAAAAGATTGATCCGAAAGTATATGGATATCCTGCTTCCCTTTTCCAGAAGCGATTCTTTATCCGGAATCATAAGACTGATGTAATCAAAGCCATCATGGCTTTCGAACTTTGACATCATCCCGTTTAAACATTCTTCCAGTATCCGGTCGTTGATATCAAGATGCGGTTTCCAGAGCTCAAGTTCGCTCCGGTCCAATACACCGATATAAGGGGTCTTTCCTAAAATTTCGTCGGGTTTTAGATTATTCAATTCAAGTACTGTCCCGTCTAAATTGTAAATCAAAGCGCATCCGCCTTTCTGACCGATAAAATGTATTTGCTTATTGGTATATTCTACCTCCTGGGTATGCTATCAGTCAATATAATCGATTAAGACATCAAAAAATAACGCCAATCATCACTACATCCGATGACTGGCGTTATTTAAACTCTTCGCTTAACATTTCTGGTGGAATCACCCTCTTCCTATGCCGATTAACATAGTCTACTATACCGAAAAGATAGTACCTATCTTTAATAATAGTATAGCATGGTGACGAAATATTGCAAGAATTTTCTGATAAAATAATTCTGGTAATTATTGATATACTCAATTTGCTAAAATTGGTGGAACTTCTAAGCCTTCGTTCGGAAAATTTACTTCGTAAATATTATTTTCAATGTCTCCAATTTTATACTAAAATCAGCAGTTCACTCTAGAAGAACAGAGACCCTGTTTGATAAACGATCATTGCTACAATCCAGGCAATCAGAGTCTGGAACGCCATCACCAGGCCGGCGCTCTTCCAGCCGCCCATTTCCCTCTTGACCGCCGCCATTGCCGCCACGCATGGCATGTAAAGCAGTGAAAATGTGAGAAACGAGAACGCTGACAAAGGGGTGAAGATGCTGGCTAGCAGCGGCTCAACAGAAGCGGTATCACTGGCGCCGAGCAATATGGCGAATGTGCTTACAACAGCTTCCTTTGCAGTCAGCCCTGTCACCAGAGCTGTTGCGGCCCTCCAGTCTGCAAAACCAAGGGGTGCCAGTATCGGAGCAACAAGCTTCCCGACATAAGCGAGGATGCTGCTCTCGGTGTCGCTTACCATGTTGAAACCGAAATCAAAGTTTTGAAGGGCCCAGATAATAATTGTAGCGATGAATATTACCGTAAAGGCCTTCTTGATGAAATCCATTGCTCTCTCCCACATCTTCAAAAATACGCTTTTCGCAGAGGGCAATCTGTAAGGTGGCAATTCCATCACAAAGGGAACGGGACTGCCTTCAAAGATCGTCTTTTTCAATATCAGTCCGGCTATAATTCCAACAACGATTCCAAGTACATAAAGAGAGATCATAACCAAGGATTCATAAGCTGAAAAAAATGCGGCGGAAAAAATCGCATAGATTGGCAGCTTTGCACTGCAGGACATAAAAGGAGTCAGGATGATTGTCATTTTTCTGTCACGTTCGCTCGGCAAGGTTCGTGTTGCCATAATGGCAGGAACGGAACATCCGAAGCCGATCAGCATCGGAATAAATGACCGTCCGGATAAACCAATCTTCCGTAAAAGCTTGTCCATAACAAAAGCTACGCGAGCCATATAACCGCTGTCTTCCAATATAGACAGGAAGAAAAACAGGACAACAATAATAGGGAGAAATGACAGCACGCTTCCTACCCCGGCAAAGATACCGTTGATGACCAATGAATGAAGCGCAGGATTGACCGTAACTTGAGACAAGGCATGATCTGCTGCTCCTGTAACTCCATCGATTGCCAAACCGAGCAGATCACTGAGGCCTGCACCCAGGAAGCCAAATGTCAGCCAGAAGATGATCAACATAATGCCAAGGAATATTGGTAAGGCGAAATACTTATGGGTTAACACGCTGTCTATTTTAACGGAACGCAAATGTTCCACGCTATGCTCCGTCTTTTTAACGCAGCCTGCACAGATGTTTTCGATATATGCGTAGCGCATATCCGCCATGGCTGCTTCGCGGTCTGTATTCAGATGGTTTTCCATATCGTCAACGATATGCTGAATGATATCGAGTTCAGGCTCCAACAGCTTCAGTCTCTGAATCACTGGCTGGTCGCCCTCCACGATTTTAGCGGCGGCAAAACGAAGTGGAAGACCTGCTTCGCTTGCCTCATCGGATATTAAATGAGCAATGGAATGCAGCGCATTGTGTACATAACCACTGCAAAAATCCAGATTCTTTGGCTTGATTTTTAATTCAGCACATTTAATCGCTCTGTGTGTCAGTTCGCCAACTCCGTCGTTTTTGCTGGCAGATATGGGAACAACTGCAACGCCCAGCTGCTCTTCCAGCTTTTGTATATCGATCGAAGTACCGTTTCCGCGAATCTCATCCATCATATTCAGGGCAAGAATCATGGGAATATTCAACTCCATCAGCTGCAGTGTGAGATAGAGATTCCGCTCGATATTTGTAGCATCGATAATATTGATGATCATATCGGGTTTTTCAGAAATAAGAAAATCTCTGGTTACCACTTCTTCAGCTGTATACGGCGAAAGCGAATAAATGCCGGGAAGGTCTACTACTGTAACTCCTTTATGACCTCGAACAGGCCCTTCCTTTTTTTCAACTGTAACACCGGGAAAGTTCCCGACACGCTGGTTGCTTCCCGTCATTCGATTGAATAATGTGGTTTTGCCGCTATTGGGATTCCCGATCAGTGCGAAGGAGTAACTCATTCCACCACCTCCGTAATTTCGATTTTTTTAGCGTCTTCCTGACGGATTGTCAGTTCGTAGCTCCGAAGATGGAGTTCAATGGGATCGCCTAAAGGTGCAACCTTTCTTACCATTACCAGCGTGTTCGGTGTAAGTCCCATATCCAGCAAACGTCTGCGAAGCGCACCTTCGCCACCGACCGCTTGGATGATTCCCTTTCTTCCCAATTTTAATTTGTCCAATGTTGTTTTCATATTAGTAATTTGCCTCCAGCAAAATAAATACTGTCAAATATTGGGTTAGCCTAAGCTAATCGTCTTTCAAAAAAAAATTATGGCTAAGAGTTAGCCATTAATAACATTATTAGTCTAATCTATCAGTGGAACTATGTCAATCATTTTCTTTGCTCGATCAGTGAAACAATGTTAATAATTTTCTTCCCAACTGCGTAAGCAGCTTTATAATAGAAGCGACGACAAGTAACGCAACGGCAATTGAACCTGCCATAAGCATCGTTTCAGTCCCCACAGCAGCGGTTTCCTGAACATCTCCTTCAAGGATCGCAAGCATGGTGTAATACATATTCGCGCCGGGAACCAAGGGCAGAATCCCCGGAATGATAAAGATTGTAGCTGCATCCTTGAAGCCCCTGGAAAACAGGTCGCTTAAAAGTGCAACAACACAGGAACCGGCAAAGCATGCGGGTATATTTCCGGTACCGGTGGAAATAAAATAAGAATAAGTAAGCCAGCCGCATGCACCAACGAGAGAGGCGCTGATAATATGCTTTTTCGGAACGTGGAAAAGAATACAAAAACCTACGGTTGAGCCGAAGGCAAACAGAAACTGCCAGATCATAAAAACGTACCTCCCAAAAGGGTCCAAAGCTTGATCGATACACCGACGCCCGCGGCAAGGGATATTGCAATAACAATGGCCTCTATTCCCTTGGTTGTACCGGATAGCACATCGCCCGCAAGGGTATCTCTTACTGCGTTGGTCAGCGCTACACCTGGCAGAAAGATCATAATGGAGCCAATGATTACGGAATTCAGGTTGGAACCCAAACCCACAGAAAAAAGGCTCAGGGCAAGCAATGTGGCCGCTGCGCAGCAGCAGAATCCTCTGATGAATAGATTTGTATCCAGCTTATCAAGAAAAATTGATAGGATATAGCTGCAGGCACCAATAAAAAATGCGCATAAAAAATCACTGATATTACCGTCGAAAATAAGAGAGAAGAAGGATGCGACCAGTGCTGCCCCTAAAATTCTGAGCAACAGGGAATATGGCTTAATGCTGGAGATTTCCTTTAATATGGAAAGTCCTGCATCAATCGACAGATCTGTGCTGGCGAATTCTCTTGAGAAGTGGTTGATTCGGGAGATCTTCTCAAGGTCGATACCGGTTCCTCTAATCCTTTTGATGAATGTATGCATATCACTGCTTTCAGACCCCTCATCCAAGGACAGAAATATCCCCGTAGGCGTTGCAAAAACTTCAACATACGGAATTTTACACGCCTTGCAGATTCTTGTGATCGTATCTTCTACGCGGTAAGCCTCAGCGCCACTTTTCATCATCAGCTCGCCGGCGCGCAGAGCGAGTATAAGAACCTTCTTTTGCATTTGGTTGATCATATTTGATACCGTTCTTTCTTGTGACTTTTGCCTTTGCTGAAAATATCGCAGGGCACTGAAAACCGTATAATAATCCCAGGCTCGTATATTTGCTGTGATTATTATACCATAAAAGCGAAGTCTCAATGGTATTAATTGAAGCAGACGAAGTTAAAATATCGAAGAATATCCAGCGAAACACTGGGTATATAATCGTATGTATATAATAAGGAAGATATTCGCAGGGAAGATATTCGCAAAGGTAGATCTTCGTACAGTAAAGAAAGGCGGGATATTAATATGGAAACAAAGCAGACGACCTATCGAATCGGTCCGATACGGCCTCCCAGTGAAGCGAAAAGCTTGTTGCTGCAGATCACGGAAGGCTGTACCTGGAACCGGTGTAAATTTTGCGGTTTATACAAGCATGAAGGCTTTAAGGCGTTTACGGTAGATAGTATAAAAAGAGATATTGACGTTATGGCGGAATACGCTGAAATTGCGAAGGACTTTCAGATGGATGACGGCTCGTGGAATAAGAGAGCTGCACTGGAAAGGCTGGAGGCACTGACCCATGAGGAGCGGAATTGCTATTATCTCGTTTACCGTTGGCTGGCCCACGGAGGAGAAAATGTGTTCCTTCAGGACGGGAATTCTCTTGCCGTAAAGACCGAACGGGTTTTGGAGGTGCTTCGATATTTACGGGAAAAGCTGCCGAGTATTAGGAGGATCACGACCTATGGAAGGGCGGAGACCCTTTCAAAGATCAGTGCGGCTCAATATAAAGAGCTGAAAGAGGCGGGACTTGACCGGATTCATTCCGGATTTGAATCTGGATCAGACAAGGTTCTTGAAGTGATCAGCAAAGGCGTTTCCTCAGAACAGGAGATTCGAGCAGGAAGAAATATCAAAGAAGGCGGCATTGAGCTCTCGGTTTATTTCATGCCTGGAATAGGGGGTAAAGCACTGACTGCGGAAAATTCCTTGGAGACTGCACGGGTTATTCGTGAAATCAATCCTGACTTTGTTAGAATCAGAACTTCGGTGATTAAAGAGGATACGGAACTTTGGGAGGATTACCAAAACGGCAGCTACCTGCTCTGTAGTGAAAATGAGAAATTGAGGGAAATTCGGGAGCTGATAGAAAACACGAAGGGCTGTACGGGGATGATTGTCAGTGACCATATCATCAATCTGCTGCAGAACGTTCAGGGCAGGTTGGATTCTGAACACAAAAAAATGCTTGCGATAATTGATGAATACTTTGATATGCCTGATTTTCGGCAGAAGCTATTTCAAATAGCCAGGAGGTCTGGAATGGTTACGGAACCAAAAGATCTGGAACTTCTTCCGCAGGACCGAATTGAGCAGCTTTCACGGATTGTTTGGTCGGTAACTGATGAAGCGCTTTGGGATGAAAAGATGAACTGCATGATGACAAATTTCATATGAGGTTGCCTCAGGGCAGCCTTTCTCATTATTGAGAAGAAATTTTGATTTTTGTATAATAAATGAGAAAAATTGTCTGACAATGAGGAGGCTTTGATTTTTAGCAAAAAAAGCCCAAACCCTTGAAATTGGACATAAATTCAGAAAATTATAATTTTATTTCATAGAAAATTTCTATCTTGGCATGAAAATTGAATAATGTATAGATAATCGTTAGCTGCTCTAGAAAAGAGTTATAAGTTAGAATTAGGAGGTATTTATACCATGACCGCATGTAACAAAGAATTAGCATTAAAAGAAGCTCAAAGAGTTGTAGGCTATATTGAGAAGGCTGAACTGACAAAAGAAGACAAGGATAAGATTGTTCAGGACTCTATTGCAAACTTTAACGAAAATGTAAATCCGGGCTGGTTGGAATACAGAAAATCCGTATCCACCAATGCTGCTTTCGTCGAATGGACAGACTCCGTCGATCATTTTGAGGATCTTAACGGAACACAGTTTATTGACTGCCTCGGTGGTTTCGGTATCTATACCTGTGGGCACAGAAATCCTGAAATCTTGAAAACAGTTAAAGCGCAGCTCGATAGATATGCATTACATAGCCAGGAATTGGTTGATCCGCTTCGCGGATATCTTGCAAAAATTCTTGCTATGATTACTCCCGGGGATTTACAGTACGCTTTCTTTACAAACGGCGGAGCTGAGGCTGTAGAAATGGCTTTAAAACTTGCTCGTTTGGCTACAGGCGGAAGATGGTATATCTCGACGGTTGGTGCATTCCACGGTAAATCAATGGGCGCGATCTCCATGGGAGGCAAAGGCGCATACAGAGAAGATTATACTCCGATGATTCAGCAGGTTCAGCATGTAAAATATGGTGACGCGGATGCGATGGAAACCGCGATCAAGAATCTTCAGACAGTCGGTGAAAAGGTTGCCGGCGTAATTATTGAACCAATCCAGGGAGAAGCAGGAGTTGTCATTCCTCCTGCAGGATATCTGAAAGCAGTCAGAGCGATCTGTGACAAATACGGAGTTGCAATGATCGTTGATGAAATCCAGACTGGTATGGGAAGAACAGGAACAATGTGGAGATGTGAAGTTGAAGACGTTTGCCCGGACATCATGACTTACGGAAAAGCGTTCGGAGGCGGAATCATGCCGATCACAGGTATTATTGCAAGACCATGGTGCTGGGGCGAGAAACTGATCGAAAATCCTTGGATTCTCGGATCACCTACCTTCGGAGGCAATCCTCTTGCTTGCTCAGCCGCACTTTCGACGATCAAGTATATGCTTGAAAACGATGTGCCTAAGCTTTGTAAAGAAAAAGGCGATTACTTCATGGTTAAGCTGAACGCGTTAAAGGAAAAATATCCTACCGTTCTGAAAGAAATCAGAGGGGCAGGGCTTTTGATCTGCATGGAATTCCCGGAAGCAGAAGTGGGTTACGCGGTAACGAAGGGATTGTTCGACAGACATGTCATGACTGCCGGTACACTCGTAAATGCCAAGACCGTAAGAATTGAACCACCTGCAACATTATCCTATGAGCATATCGATGAAGTTCTGGCAAAGCTGGATGAATCCATTGCTGACGCTAAAAAGGAATTCAAACTGTAAATTGACTTTAAAACAGTCGGCCATATAAAAATTAAGAAACCGGAGCGCTTCATGCGCTCCGGTTTTCATAAAAATAGAAAAATGTTAGACGAAAAAAATCACAATCTAACATATAATTTGATAATTCTGCCAATTGTGTTACTGGTTTGCTGTCGGATGCGGGCGAACGACTGTTGAAAATAAGGCGTTTTGCAGCCCGAAAATAGCTTGACCGCAAAAAAGTGTATACTTTTCGGCTAATTATGGTATAATGATATAGTCTTTCAACAAAGACAAAAGAAAGAGAGGGAAAATAGATATGGCAAAGAAGCTTATATCTGTGTGGCTTTCGTTGACTGTCTTACTTTTCTCATCAATTTCTATATATGCTGAAGAAAACGTACAAGGAGATTTTTTTATTAAAAATATTGTTGTCAATGGGGAAACGATCGACAACAATCAATTGCAGTTTCCATTTTTTCTGTATAAAGACACGACTTATTTCCCATTGACACCTGAGATGGGAGAAATATTCGGAGTAAAAGCCGAATTAGATTTTGAAAGCCGCACACTAAAACTTTTGAAAACTGAGCCTTCACTGGAAAATATCAGTGATCAGTGGAAGAAAAACGAAAGGAAGGATGTCGTAACGCAAGTCTTTAGCGGGTCAAAGGTTCTGATGTATGAACTGGATTACAAGGGCCTGACTGAAGTGTTGCAGGGCGGCGCCGCCAGCGTTAAAAAGGACAACAGCGAAGCGACAGAAGGGACCGTAGGCGACGACGAATTAATCAAGATTCCTCAATTGTCTGTAAATGAAATGGATCTGAATGGTCTGCCTGTACTGACAAGGGGTAACGTGGTATATATTCCGTTAAAACTGATGACCGGAGAAAACGGATTTGGTTGGGATGTATATTATGATCCGTATATGGGGATCTATGTAAGCACAAAAGAAGGGACTACTGCGAAATCCTACTGGAATGAAGCAGAGTCAAAATATAATCAAGGTTTGGTAAGCTATATCCGGAGGTATAACAGCGGGTATTCCGAAAGCAAAGCGCAGGAGCTGATGTTTCAGTTCAAGCATGCAGCGGAAACCTATCATATCGATGAAAAAATACTGATGGCTGTAGCACACAAAGAAAGCACGTTTAACTCCGGAGCCAGAGGGTGCAGCGGATCTCTTGGAATGATGCAGGTAATGCCTTCCACCGGTGCAAGGTATGGCTTGGGTGAATCGCAGCTTTTGGATGCTGAGACAAGCATCAATTTCGGAGCGATGTACCTCAGTGAAAGAATCGCAGCATACAGCGGTGATCTGACAAAAGGATTTTCCGCTTATAACCAGGGTTCTGTAGCTGTTAATAGGGGTTCTTATACCACAAGATATGCCGCTCGGATTATCGGTACAATCAACGGTATCGATTCCTATCTGACTTCCAACGGATATGGACTTGGATATTAAAATAAACGTTGTAATAAAAAACATGACAGAAATAGCATATAGAAATTAACAAAAAGCCGAAGATTCCTTCGGCTTTTTGATTGTGCGCCCAGCATGGGCGCAGTCTAACGGGTGAAAGTCCCGAACACGCCCAGTAGCGGGAAGTGTATAGCCAGAGGCAAGGGTGTCCATCGTGAGGCGGAATCTGAAGGAAGCTCGAGGCAAAATTCCGGTCTGACGAACAGAAATCACATCAGGCGAAATCTGCGGATAAGGTTGCAATACAAACTGAAGTCCAAAAGCTACAAGAAAAGCAGATAGCGTAAATGTGGCAGACACGTGGAAGGAAAGACTGCGTTCTTACCTGGGGAGATCTCACGGACGAGGGAACTCGGTTGAAACAAGATTTATCGTGAGAAGTCAGCAGAAGCCATAGTAGTGACGACGGCTGGTGAAAGTCAGCAAGAGCGAAGGGCTGAACAATTTTGGCAGTTACTAAAATTATGCTTGTAATCTCGGCAAGGAAACACCAGGCAATAGCCCCTTGATTCATCAGGTGGACAGGTGGCAGAGATGAGCGAAAAGAAGGGAAGTAGCGAAGTATGAACGCTGAAAAGTTACTGGAAAAGATACTGAGTCCGGAAAACATGGACGAGGCTATCAAACAAGTCAAACGCAACAAAGGAGCAGCAGGGGTGGACGGAATGCTCACAACTGAACTAGATGGCTACTTTGAAGCGCACGGCGAAGAAATCAAGGAACTGATTAGAAAGAGAAAGTACAAACCCAGCCCAGTGCTAAGAGTGGAAATACCGAAGCCGAATGGTGGTGTAAGAAATCTGGGGATACCGGCTGTAATTGATAGAACAATACAACAGGCAATCTCACAGATCATCACGCCAATATTTGAAGAGACATTTCATGACAGCAGTTACGGGTTCCGAGAGGGCAGGTGTGCTCAAAACGCAATCGAAAAGGCCATAAACCTTATGAATCATCACTACACATGGATTGTGGATATTGACCTGGAAAAATTCTTTGACACTGTAAACCACGACAAGCTGATGACGCTGGTTGCAAAAAGAGTACAGGATGGTGACGTCGTCTCCCTAATCAGAAAGTATTTGGTAAGTGGGGTAATGATTGACGATGAGTACAAAGAATCCATCATCGGCACACCGCAAGGTGGAAACCTATCACCTCTACTATCCAACATTATGCTGAATGAACTGGACTGGGAACTGGAGCGGAGAGGGCTGAACTTCGTAAGATATGCAGATGACTGCATCATCTTAGTGGGAAGTGAAAAGTCAGCGATCAGAGTAATGACAAGTGTTACAAAATACATTGCAGAAAACCTGTGGCTGAAAGTCAACGCAATCAAAAGTAAAATTGAGACACCCAAAGGACTAAAATACTTGGGGTATGGATTCTACTTTGACGGATTCCAAAAGCAGTACAAGGCGAGACCGCATGAAGATTCAGTCATGAAGATAAAAGCCAAGATTAAGGAACTCACATCAAGAAAATGGGGAGTCAGCATGGATCACAGAATCATGCACCTTAATTGGACCATCAGAGGATGGATAAATTATTTCCGCATAGCAAACATGAAAAAGGTTTGTATGGAGATAGACCGGCATATGAGGTTCCGATTGCGAATGTGTATATGGAAACAGTGGAAACGACCTAAAACCAGATACAAGTCTTTAATAAAACTTGGTATATCTAAAGGCAAAGCATGGGAATGGGCGAACTCAAGAAAAGGTTACGCCAGAGTGGCGAGCTCATTCATTATGCACAGAGCAGTGACCAACGAAATCCTAAAAAGAAAGGGCCTAGTATTTCTACTAGACCACTATCAGTCCGTTCATATTTAGTACAAAATTGAAGCGCCGTGTACGGAACCGTACGCACGGTGCTGTGAGAGGTCGGAGAATTTGAATATGACTAATCAA
This sequence comes from Anaerovoracaceae bacterium, assembly GCA_963676445.1. GTDB lineage: Bacteria > Bacillota > Clostridia > Peptostreptococcales > Anaerovoracaceae > Anoxybacterium. Next base: position 2,317,532 of record OY781100.1, on the reverse strand, counting down.
ATTCTCCTCCTACTCGATTCATAAATATTCGTATTTTTTATTGAAATCCAGAATAATTGCTGATATTATAATATTGAAATTATAAATAATAGATAAAAACACGAACAATAAGCCTGAAAATCCAAACAATCATACGAAATACGAACGTTGCACACAAAAAATAAATTAATCATACGGTATCTGTGGGGACGCTGCCTGCAATCAGCGCTTCCTTACGAGAAAGAAAAAAATCTGCAAATGGGCAGAGTATTTAAGGAGGGCATCATGGTACGCCGAATTTACGTAGAGAAAAAATCGGGATTTGATATTGAAGCACAAGGATTGTATGAGGATCTGAGAGAGAACCTGCATTTACAAGGCCTGCTTTCTGTTCGGGTGATTAATCGTTATGACATTGAAAGGATCGACGACGCCACTTACCAAGCGGCCAAATATACGGTTTTTGCGGAGCCTGCAATCGATACTGCCTATGATGAGGAATTATCGATCGATGCAGGTTCTCGTTTTTTCGCAGTGGAATATCTGCCGGGTCAGTATGATCAAAGGGCAGATTCTGCAACGCAGTGCATTAAATTATTAAACGTTCGCTCTGAAGCGGTTGTGCGGTTTGCCAGATTAATTATTTTGGTCGGCAGTATATCGCAGGAGGAATTCGAGGCAATCAAGTCATACTGCATTAATCCGGTTGACTCACATGAAGCATTTCTGGAAAAGCCAGACAAGCTGGATATCGTTGCCATGGCGCCTGAAAATGTAAAAACTGTTAACGGATTCACAGCACTGTCCGATGAAGAAATTTCTTCTTACTGTCAGGAACAGGCCTTTGCGATGAGCAAAGAAGACCTTAAATTTGTAAGAGATTATTTCTATATGGACGAAAAGCGGGACCCAACCATGACAGAACTGAAAGTAATCGATACCTATTGGTCCGATCACTGCAGGCATACCACTTTTTTAACGAAAATAAATGAAGTTAGCTTTGGGAAGGACGCTTATTCTGAATTAATAAAAAAAGCATTCCAAGATTATTTAAACATACGAGAAGAAGTATACAGCAGTCAGGAACGTGATATCAGCCTGATGGATATGGCTGTCATCGGGGCGAAGTATCTGAAAAAACAAGGAAAAGCATCTGATCTGGATGAATCCGATGAGATCAATGCCTGCAGCATAAAAGCAAAAGCAGTGATTGATGGCAAAGAGGAAGACTGGCTGGTGATGTTTAAGAATGAAACCCATAATCACCCTACTGAGATCGAGCCCTTTGGCGGCGCTGCTACCTGTTTGGGCGGAGCGATCCGCGATCCTCTTTCCGGCAGGGTCTATGTTTATCAGGCGATGAGAGTAACGGGCAGCGGTGACCCGCGAACAAGCCTGGAAGATACCCTTCCCGGGAAACTTCCCCAGAGAATCATAACAAGAGGAGCGGCGAAAGGATATAGCTCATACGGCAATCAGATCGGTCTTGCAACGGGGCAGGTCTCTGAAATATATGATAAAGGTTATATGGCGAAGCGAATGGAAATCGGAGCGGTTATCGGCGCTGCACCCGCATCTCATGTTTACCGCGAAAAGCCTGCGGCCGGTGACTGCATTATTCTGATCGGAGGAAGAACCGGCAGAGATGGCTGTGGAGGGGCAACGGGCTCTTCCAAAGGGCATACGCTGGAATCGATTTTAACCTGCGGAGCCGAGGTCCAAAAAGGAAATCCACCTGTGGAGAGAAATATTCAGAGGCTGTTCCGCAGAGAAGAAGCCGCAAGATTGATTAAACGCTGCAATGATTTCGGCGCAGGAGGAGTATCCGTAGCCATTGGTGAACTGGCCGACGGGATTGATGTGAATCTGGATCTTGTTCCTAAGAAATATGAAGGGCTGGACGGCACAGAACTTGCGATTTCTGAATCTCAGGAACGTATGGCGGCAGTCATCGCTGAACCGGATCTGAAACAGTTCATTCAATATGCGGAGGAAGAAAATCTGGAAGCCGTTGTTGTGGCAAAAGTGACGGGTACCGAAAGGTTCCGCATGTATTGGCGAGGCGGCTGCATTCTGGATCTGAGCAGGGATTTCCTGAATACAAACGGCGTAAAACAGGAAATCGATATTGACGTTTCTGAAAACGACGTTGCCGTTTCTTCCGGTGTTATTTCTTCGGATGCTGTTTCCCTTGCGCAAAGCTTTAAAGAATCTCTTCAGGATTTAAACTGCAGCAGCCAAAAAGGTCTGATCGAAATGTTTGACAGTACCATCGGAGCAGCAACCGTCCTCATGCCTTTGGGCGGAAAATATCAGCTTTCTCCTGCTGCAGGTATGGCGGCAAAGCTTCCTGTTACGAAAGGGGAAACGGAAACAGCAACGCTGATGGCATACGGCTTTGATCCGCAATTGTCAGCAAAAAGTCCTTTCCATGGTGCTTATTATGCGGTAATTGATTCCGTTACAAAAATCGCGGCTATGGGCGGAGATTCATCGAAAGTACGGCTAACCTTCCAGGAATACTTCCAAAGACTGGGGAATGATCCTCAAAAATGGGCGCAGCCCTTTACTGCGCTGCTTGGTGCTCTTCAGGCGCAAACAGCGCTTGAAGTCCCGGCGATCGGAGGAAAAGACAGCATGTCGGGCACCTTTATGGATCTTCACGTTCCTCCTACGCTTGTTTCTTTCGCAATCGGCGTTACCGACGCGGCTCAGATTCTTTCAACAGAACTGAAAAAAGCAGGGAGCAAATTGGTGCTTGTAACTGCTTGCAGAGATGAAAACGATATGCTGGAGGTTGCTCAGTATAAAGAGAATATGAATCGCGTTCATGAATTGGCTGTGGAAGGGAAAATCTTATCTGCTAATACCGTGGGAAGAGGAGGCATCTTTGTTTCTCTGGTAAAGATGGCAGTGGGAAATAAAATTGGCGCAGCGATGGAGCTGTTGACGGAACAGGAATTGAAAACTCCTGATTACGGCGCTCTGCTGCTTGAAATAGATGAAAATGAAAACATTGAGGAAACCTTGAAGGGCACACAGTACAAGATGATCGGCAGAAGTATCGCTGCCCCGGTAATTTCCCTTAAGGTGCAATTGAATCAAAATGATGCACCGGCGTCTGTAGAAATCGATTTGGATGAGGTCACTCGAAGCTGGACAGAGCCGCTGGAAAGTGTATTTCCGACGAAAAGAAAAACAACCGCCGAGGAGAATGGCAAACAGCCCGCTGCGTTATCCTATTCGGTAAGATCAAATCATGTAACGGCTGTGAAGATCGCGCGGCCGAAGGTGTTCATTCCGGCTTTCCCGGGCACAAACTGTGAACTGGACACGAAGAGAGCATTTGAAAAAGCTGGTGCTGATGCGGAAATTCAGATATTGAGGAATCTAAATCAGGAGGCGCTGACCGAGTCCATTAAGGAGATGGTCAGAAAAATCAAGGATAGTCAGATTGTCATGATTCCCGGTGGTTTCAGCGGAGGCGATGAACCGGATGGTTCGGCAAAATTCATAACCGCTGTATTCCGCAATCCAGCAGTCCGGGAGGCTGTTGAAGAACTGCTTGAACAGAGGGATGGGCTAATGCTGGGAATCTGCAATGGTTTCCAGGCATTGATCAAACTTGGACTCGTACCTTTTGGAAAAATCACCGAGCCGGAGGAGGCAAATCCGACACTGACTTATAATCGGATCGGCAGGCACGCATCCTGTCTGGTAAGAACCAGAATTGCATCGGTAAAGTCACCATGGCTTGCAAATACTGAAGTTGGAGATGTTCATACCGTTCCTGTTTCCCATGGAGAAGGAAGATTCATCGCAGATGAAGCGCTGCTTGAACAGCTCATTAAGAATGGGCAAATTGCCACACAGTATGTTGATCTTGCGAGAAACCCCAGCATGGACGCACGGTTCAACCCGAATGACTCGGTTCTTGCTATCGAGGGGATTACCTCTCCCGACGGAAGAATTCTGGGCAAAATGGCCCATTCCGAGCGAATTGGAAAAAATCTTTACAAAAACGTTCCGGGAAACAATGACCAAAAGATTTTTGAAGCAGGAGTTGCGTATTTTCTTTAACAAGAAATATTGCACGCCTGCTGCGGGGTGTTCTTTTAGAAACCGCCGTCTTTATATGCTTCGCATAAAGACGGTAATTGGTTTTACGGTTTCTGCTAATAACATCGCCGCAGCTCGGCGCAGCCAGTGTTATTAAAAAAATCCGGCAAAGGATGAAGGAGGAACAAAATGAAAGCAGCTATTGTTATGGGAAGTAAATCGGATTATCCGGTTGTACAGAGAGCGGAAGCCATTTTAAAGGATTTTGGAATAGATTATGAGACGAGAATTATCTCAGCTCACCGAACACCTAGGGTTGCGGAAAAATTCGCTTCTTCTGCGGAAGAAAACGGCATCGAAATAATCATCGCAGCCGCAGGAAAAGCGGCGCACCTGGGCGGCGTTCTGGCAGCGTATACCGCGATGCCTGTGATTGGCCTGCCTATCAAGTCGTCAACGCTGGACGGGTTGGATTCTCTGCTGTCCATCGTTCAGATGCCAAAAGGCATTCCTGTTGCCACCGTGGCTATCGATGGAGCGGAAAATGCCGGCCTTCTTGCAGCACAGATACTGTCTGTGAAATATCCGGAGCTGAGAGAAAAGATGAAGGCGTATAAGCTGAAGATGGAAGCGGAAATTATAAAGCTGGATGAGGAGTTCAAAGGTTAACTGAGACCGCAGTGTTTTAAAACATCACTTTGAATGAGGAAATATATTAATTAATAGAATAAGGGAGGATATGAAGATGGAAAAATTAGAAATGTTGTATGAAGGAAAAGCAAAGAAAGTATTCCGCACGGACGACCCGAAGTTATATATCGTTGATTATAAAGATGATGCGACGGCATTCAACGGAGAAAAAAAAGGAACGATTGCTGATAAGGGTGTTGTAAACAACACGATGTCCGCCATTATTTTTGAAATGCTGGAGAAGAAAGGCGTTCCGACTCATATGGTAAAGCTTTTAAGCGATCGGGAGACTCTGGTGAAAGCTGTTGAAATTCTACCTCTGGAGGTCATCATCAGAAACGTTGCCGCCGGTTCTTTCTCCAAGAGATACGGAGTGGAAGAAGGCAGGGCTCTTGCAAAGACCGTACTGGAATTCTCTTATAAAAATGACGATCTGGGCGATCCGCTGATCAATGACGACCATATACTTGCACTCGAACTTGCTACAGAGGAACAGCTTGCGGTGGTAAAGAAATATGCATACGCCGTAAATGACGCACTGAAAGAATTTTTCATGGACAAGGGCCTGAAGTTGGTCGACTTTAAAATAGAGTTTGGCGTCAGCGATGGAGAAATACTGCTGGCTGATGAAATTTCTCCCGACACCTGCAGACTGTGGGATGTCAACACAAATGAAAAGATGGACAAGGACAGATTCAGAAGGGATCTTGGAAAAGTGGAAGAGACCTATCAGGAAGTGCTGGCCAGAATCAAGAAATAGTAAAGAATATTCTGCGTAAGAGATAAAATAGGAGAATAAAATGCTCAGAGAATTTGACATCAACAGAGCTCTTCGGGAGCTGGAGGAAGACAAGGTTTTCGATGAATGCGGGGTTGTAGGCGTTTATGCACCCGGAAAAGAGGATATTGCGAGATCCGTCTATTTCGGCCTCCATTCTCTTCAGCACAGGGGTCAGGAAAGTGCCGGAATCGCTTCCAATAAAGCCGGAAAAATTCAATATTATAAAGAAATGGGGCTCGTGCAGGAAGTGTTCAACGATGAAATCATCGGCAGACTGCAGGGTGATATTTCCATCGGTCATGTTCGATATTCCACATCAGGTGAAAGTCATGCGGTCAACGCAATGCCCCTTGTGGTATACCATAAAGGCGGGAGTCTTGCCTTGGCTCACAATGGAAATCTGGTAAATGCGGAACTCCTCCGGGAAGATATGCAGGACAGAGGCGTAATTTTCCAGACCTCCATCGATTCCGAGGTCATTGCGGCGCTGATTGCACGTTTCATCAGAGACAACACCATAGAAGAATCAGTAATTAAGACTCTAGAGATCGTTCAAGGGGCTTATGCCCTTGTCATCACAAGCGGAAATAAGCTGATCGGCGTTAGAGATCCTAACGGCATCCGGCCCCTTTGCATCGGAAGAACTGCAGACGGATATGTCCTTTCATCGGAAAGCTGTATTTTCCCTTTGCTGGGAGCAAAATTCATCAGGGATGTGGAACCCGGCGAAATCGTCGTGATCGAGGATCATGAATTAAAATCCATAAAATTCAGCAAAGGAAAAAAGAAAGCTATCTGCTCCTTTGAATACGTTTATCTTGCAAGACCGGACAGTGATATCGACGGCAGAAGTGTATATATGGCCCGAAGTCAGGCAGGGAGGATGCTTGCCAAAGAGTATCCGGTGGAAGCGGATATGGTCATCGCAGTGCCCGATTCGGGAACAGTTGCTGCAATCGGATATGCAGAGGAATCAGGAATTCCTTATGGCGAAGGCCTCATCAAAAACAGATATGTCGGTAGAACTTTTATTCAGCCGGATCAGAGAATGCGGGAACTGAGCGTCAGATTGAAGCTCAACGTATTGCGAGACAATGTCAAGGGAAAGAGAATCATTATGGTAGACGATTCCATCGTAAGAGGAACCACCAGCGGGAAAATCGTCAATATGCTGAAAGATGCCGGTGCGCTGGAAGTACATGTACGAGTCAGCTCGCCGCCAGTCATACATTCCTGCCATTTCGGTATCGACACGCCGGAATCGGATAAACTGGTAGCACATAATCATAGCGTTGAAGATATTCGGAAGATGATCGGCGCTGATACGCTGGGATATCTGAGTGTGGAAGGCCTGATGGAATCTATAAATCTCGGTGGGGATTTAGTCTGCGGAGCTTGCTTTAACGGAGATTACCCAATGCCGATGCCGGATATGGAACTGAAAGCAAACGGAAAGCTGCCAGTTAAGGAAGAGGAGGAGTAAGGATGTCTGTAGAAAAACTGACTTATAAGGACGCCGGGGTTGATACGAAGGAAGGGGAAAGAGCCGTTTCTCTGATGAAAACCCATGTAAAAAAAACCTTCAATGAAAATGTGCTGACAGGGCTCGGGAGCTTCGGAAGCCTGTTTCGACTCGACGTTGCAGATATGGAAGAGCCCGTTCTTGTTTCGGGAACAGACGGAGTAGGAACTAAACTTAAGCTGGCTTTCCTGATGGATAAGCACGATACCGTGGGGCAGGATTGCGTTGCAATGTGCGTAAACGACGTACTTTGTCAGGGTGCGAAGCCGCTGTTTTTCCTGGACTACATCGCGACAGGACGGGTAAGGGCTGAGAAGGTTGCAGATGTCGTCAAGGGCATCGCAGACGGCTGCGTTCTGGCAGGCTGTGCGCTGGTAGGCGGAGAAACGGCAGAAATGCCGGACTTTTACACCGAGGGCGAATACGACATGGCAGGGTTTGCCGTAGGAGTCGCAGACCGGAAGAAGATCATCGACGGATCTAAGATAAAAGAAGGAAATGTTGTCATCGGAATTCCCTCCAGCGGAATTCACAGCAACGGCTACTCCCTTGTCAGAAAACTCTTTTTTGACAAGCTGAAAATGTCAGTGAATGATTATGTGGAGGAGCTTGGAACTACGCTTGGGGAAACACTCCTTGCGCCGACGAAAATCTATGCAGCCGCATGCAATGCAGTCCTTGAAAAAAGCTCGGTGAACGGGATCGTCCACATCACTGGAGGAGGCTTTTACGAGAATATTCCAAGGATCATTCCTGAAGGTCTCGGTGTTGAGATTTCTCTTGGAAGCTGGGAAATTCCCGCTGTATTTCAATATATTCAAAACAAAGGAAACGTCGACATGAAAGAAATGTTTTCCACCTTCAATATGGGTATCGGCATGATGATGGCAGTGGATGCAGACAAGCAGGCGGAAATCCTTTTTGCTCTCGAACAGGCAGGAGAAAAAGCTGCCGTGATCGGAAAGATCGTAAAGGGACAGGGCGTTCAGATTGCCGGAGTATAAAATGGAGCAGATAAAAGATAAGGTAAAAATTACGGTTCTGGTTTCCGGTGGGGGAACCAACCTTCAGGCGGTTATCGATCACATTGAAAACGGATTTCTTGATGGAGCCGAAATCGTGCAGGTCATTTCCAGCAACGAGGATGCGTATGCTTTGGAGCGCGCAAAGAAGGCTGGTATTCCAGGCATTTCTATTTCAAAAAATCAGTGGCCTGACGATCAGGAGCGAAACGAGATCATGATGAAAAAGCTGCGGGAGTCAGATACGGATTTGATTGTGCTGGCAGGATATATGAGTATCCTTGATCCTTCGTTGATCGCCGCTTATCGGAATCGCATCATCAATATCCACCCTTCTCTCATTCCAAAGTATTGCGGAAAAGGATACTACGGCAAGCGGGTCCATCGTGCTGTATTGGAAGGCATGGAGAAGGAAAGCGGCGCAACGGTTCATTTTGTCGATGAAGGAATCGATACGGGAAAAGTTATTTTGCAGGAAAAGGTTCCGGTGGAGCCGGGGGATACGGAAGATCTTTTGGCTGCCAGGGTGCTTCAAGTTGAACATAAGATATTGCCCCAGGCGATTCGCCTGTTCTATGAAGGCAAACTTTAGGGACTTTTTAACGTATAAGGCGAAAATAAAAATATGAACATAATTTCTTTGGAAATAAGAATAAGGGAGGAAAAGAAATGAGAGCATTGATCAGTGTGTCTGACAAGACCGGAATTGTAGAATTTGCCCAGGCCCTAAATAGACTTGGCGTAAAAGTCATATCTACGGGAGGAACCGCAACAAGGCTGAGGGATAATGGAGTTGAAGTGGCTGGAATCTCCGATGTGACCGGTTTTCCAGAGTGTCTGGACGGCAGAGTGAAGACACTGCATCCGGCGGTGCATGGTGGAATCCTTGCAATGCGTGATAAGCCAGAGCATATGAAACAGCTTTCGGATTTGAGCATAGAAACCATCGACATTGTTGCGATCAATCTTTATCCGTTTAAGGAGACCATTTTGAAACCTTCTGTTACGCTGGAAGATGCGATAGAAAATATCGATATCGGTGGCCCTACCATGCTTCGTTCCGCTGCGAAAAACCACAGGGATGTAGTCGTGGTTTGCGATCCGGGAGACTATGCTCAGATCGTAAGTGAACTGGAGGAAAAAGGCGAAGTATCCTACGACACGAAATATAAGCTGGCACTCAAAGTATTTCAGCATACCGCCGCTTATGATGCAATGATATCAGACTATCTCAGAAAGCAAATTAATGCCGAATTGCCGGATAACCTGACGCTGACCTTCGAAAAGGCCCAGGAGCTCCGATACGGAGAAAATCCGCACCAGAAGGCATATTACTATAAAGAGGTCAAGCCATGTGATGGCGCGCTTGTAAATGCAGTGCAGCTTCACGGAAAAGAGCTCTCCTTCAACAATATCAACGATACCAACGGAGCGCTGGAAACCTTGAAGGAATTTGATGAACCAGCCGTTGTAGCAGTCAAGCATGCGAACCCATGCGGAGTAGGGGTCGGTTATGATATTTATGACGCGTATGTTAAGGCATATAAAGCTGACCCGGTTTCCATCTATGGAGGAATCATCGCTGCCAACCGTACCATCGATGAGATGACTGCTGCGGAAATCAACAAGATTTTTGTAGAGATCGTTATCGCACCCGATTTTACAGAAGAGGCCCTTAAAATATTAACAGGTAAAAAGAATATCCGCCTCTTGAAACTGGAATATATTTCTAACCAGGCCCCGAGCGGCACCTATGACATGAAAAAGGTCAGCGGCGGAATCCTGATGCAGGAAGTAGACAGCGACCTCTACGAAGAAGCGAATGTCAGGGTGGTAACAGACCGCATCCCTACAGAACGAGAGATGGAAGACATGAAATTTGCCATGAAAGTGGTCAAGCATATCAAATCCAACGGAATTGTACTTGCAAAAGACGGAAAGACCATCGGTGTTGGACCGGGACAGGTAAATCGTATATGGGCAATCGAGAACGCTGTCAGACAGGCCACCGAGAGCACAGAGGGATCGGTACTCGCTTCAGATGCATATTTCCCCTTTGACGACAATGTGACGGCTGCAGCAAAGGCAGGCGTTACGGCAGTGATTCAGCCCGGCGGTTCCATTCATGATGAAGACTGTATCAAAATGGCAAATGAGCTGGGAATCGCAATGATCTTCACCGGGGTAAGACACTTTAAGCATTAGTCAATCAGACCGCTTCGCATCGTGTTGTAACGAGTCAATCGATGCTGGTATAGAAAATAATCGCAGTTTTGGTATGATCCTTCTGAGGCTTTTCAGAAGTCGCTGAGGAGGATCATACGTCAAAGCTGCAGAGCAGGGAGGACCAAATGAAAGTTTTGATCGTTGGCGGAGGCGGCCGTGAGCATGCCATCGCATGGAAGCTTGCACAGAGCGGGAAAATAGAAAAACTTTACTGTGCGCCCGGCAATGCGGGAATTGCTGAGGTTGCAGAGTGCATCGCGATAAAGGCGGAGGATGTAAAAGGGATCTGCAGCTTCGCGCAGGAAAAGGAAATCGATCTGACGGTAATCGGTCCGGAAGTGCCCCTTTCTCTGGGCATCGTTGACGCGTTGGAAGAGAAGGGATTGAAAGCGTTCGGCCCAAATCAGAAATGTGCGCAGCTTGAGGGCAGCAAAGCCTTCACAAAGGCATTTCTTGCACGGCATGCAATCCCGACTGCTGGATACAGAGAATTTACGGATATCAGCGCATTAAAAGAGGCGGTCGGCTTTTTCGGCTATCCGATGGTCATAAAAGCAGACGGACTGGCAGCCGGAAAAGGTGTAATCATTGCTGAAGATAAAGAAGTAGCTTTAACTGCAATCGACCAGATCATGGGCGATAAAGTATTCGGTTCCGCGGGGGACAAGATTGTCGTAGAAGAGTATCTGACAGGTATTGAGGCATCGGTTTTGTGCTTTGTTGACGGAAAAACCATCGTTCCAATGGAATCTGCACAAGATTATAAAAGAATATTTGACGGCGATCAGGGTCCGAATACAGGAGGCATGGGGACCTACTCTCCAAGCTTGATCTTCAATGAAGCCCTGGAGAATCAGATCAGAGACCAGATCTTAAACCCGACGATTGAGGGCTTTCAGAAGGACGGTCTGGATTTCAAAGGAGTTCTGTTTATCGGTCTGATGATTACGGAGGAAGGACCTAAGGTGATTGAGTTTAATAACCGTTTTGGAGATCCGGAGACACAGTCTGTTCTGCCGAGAATGAAGACAGACCTGCTGGACATCATGCTGTCAGTGGTTGAAGGAAGACTTTCGGAGCAGACGATTGAATGGAGTGATCAAAAAGCGGTTTGCGTGATCATGGCTTCCGGCGGTTATCCGGGCGATTATGCCAAAGGCAAGGTGATAACAGGACTAGACAGGATCGATGAAGGTGTAATCGTGTTTCACAGTGGAACGAGGTATAAGCCGGCGGATCAAAGGGCTTTGAACGACAGCATCTTGGGCGAATCCGATGCTCACGTCGTTCTAACGGATGGCGGACGTGTTCTTGGCATAACAGCATTAGGGAAGAACCATGAAGAGGCCAGGGAAAAAGCATATTGCAACGTAGAAAAGATCGCCTTTGAAGGCTCCCAATACCGTAAGGATATCGGACGGCTGAACAGATATTAATATCATATTGCTGAAAACAAAACAGCAGCAAAAGGCGCTATATGCCTGGTGCTGCTGTTTTATAATTTCTCTTGAGGTACCTTCGTCCCGGAGGCATTATTCGTGCCTTTTAAAAGAACTGGTATGATTTTAGAAATCAATAAAAAGCTGTAGCTCCCGTTCCGCTTAGGACAGGTGTCTGGCCTCGATCAAGATGATATTCTACTTTATCTCCATTTAGAAACACTTCAATCTTTCCAGGCTCTTTTTCTAACATCAAAATTGCAGTGGCTTTGTTGTCAAGAGATGCCTTAGGAAAAGGAGCTTCATGAATCCAAACTTTAAGTGTATCATTATTTGCAGAAGCTTGCACATCAGTGATCACCCCGATTCCTTCATTTATAAATCCGAGCCATGGTCCATTATAATGTAGAAATACAGGCATTGGATCATTTGGATTCCTATCTTGCATATAAAGATGTACCCCAGGATTATTCTCTTGGTCAAGCTTCCACTGCAAAACCTCTGGGCTGATTTGCTGCTCACCATAAACGTTTTTAACTAGGATGGAGTTACTTGAACAAGAATTAAAAAACAACGCAATTGCGATAAATACCTCTATTATAAAAATGGCTATGACAATATATTTCGATTTTATTTTCATTTATCCGCTACCCTTTTTAAAATTATTCTAATGTACTAAAGGTTGTTACATCTTTCAGCTCATCATCTAATTGGTACGGCTGACTTTTGTAACTACAATAATATGAATTCCTGCCCCTTTTATTGTAGAAGTTATATGAAGTGCATCATCGGCATTTTTTATGAATACTTGAGCTTGAGACTCTGTATTCAGCATATGAACCCAGGCTTCCGAAAGAGGAAATTCTTCAGGAAACTCCAAATTTGACATGTGAGCAAAAATGGAGTTGGAATTTGACAGCGCATATTCAGCGATGACATACTGACCTGATTCAACAGGAATATTGAAGTCAACCTGGAGCTCATCCTTAAATGAATTGATGATGTCATTTGCTTCGTAAACACTGGCATTACGAACAGGAAGGTTTTGTATGTTGTCATTATAATTTATAACAGCCAGCGTATACGAATCGTTCTCGGACACATCATTTTTTATTACATAGTAATATTTGCCCCAGTAAAGAAGCTTCCCCTTTATATTTTTAAGGAATCGATACGCGTAAAAAGAGGGCTTGGGGACAAGACAAGAAGTGATACAGGCAGGCGATCCTTTTAAAATCCTTGACGATTCACCCTGATCCCGCAATCTGCAGTGGAGAACGTTATCCGGTGAAATAAAATATGTCCGGAATATGTGTATCGCAGCGGCGATTGAGTCATATCCAGCAGAAAAACCGTAGCTTATACCGTTGTCACATACCGTAGACACTTCATATCCGATTAAACTGAGCCTGTTTGCAAGCAACGCTATTGTTGTTTCGTTGTCTCCCTGATGAAAAGCAATAACAACCCTGGACGCGTTAAGATCATAGAGCAGACTGAAAAGCCGTTCACCCATGATGTTATAATCCTCCTGAGTGATAACAGCTTCAAGCAAGTGATGTGTCTTCATAACAGGCGGTGACTGAGGATTGATATCAATGGTGAGGTGAAGGCGATTGATGACGGAAGAACTTTTTTCCTGATCACTTACAGCTGACAGGCATTGCCTGATCAGACTGACAGTCTGATTGTCAGAAAGCAGCTCAAGCATTGCAGGTCTTGCGGCACTCAGAATGTGTGACGTGTAAAGCTGCCGATGTTCCAGCGGTGTATGACCAAACCACTTACTAAAAAATTTGTCGTAGTATGAGGTGGTTGAAAAACCTACATTCCTTGCTATTTCACTGATTTTACGGTCCGTTTCCAGCAGGAGTATTTCTGACATTTCTACTCTGGCAAAACAGAGAAATTCCTTAAAATTTATGCCCATGTGATCGCGGATCAGATGGGAGAGATAAAAGGTACTTAAATGTTCTCTTGCGGCAAGGTCCTTCAGTGTGATTTTGCTGGCGTGATTTTCGTATACATAATTTATGATGCGGCTAATTCGTTTGACTATGACGGGATTATCATTTTTGAAATTCACTACAACCTGATCTTCAAAAGCAAACAAGTTGTAATGCCTGTTCAGGTATTTAATTACTTCAATCATTCTATCAATACAGGTGCTTTTATAATTAAAGCTTCTTCTGGAATAATCCAGCAGAATGTGAAGAAGCATTTTTTGCAGTATATCCAGCTTAGGATATTTATCATTTTTAATATATGTCATAAAGCATGCCTTTGCCAAGGTCGGGAAATATTGCGTGAAAAATCGATTGCTGACCTGGACAATGGCCACAATATTTTCTTTGTCTGTCGCGGTTAAACCGTGAACTTCATGGCCGCTATTGGTAAATATATCTCCTTCTTTCAGAAGATAATGATGACATACGTTCTTCAGACGGATTTCACCCTTGAGAACATAGATAAAATCAACATCCTGATGATAATGAATCGGATATTCCGTAACTTTTGCAATTCTTATGTTGATTGGAAAGTCATCAAGATATGTTGTTTTTTCAAATAGCAAGCCGAACACCTCCTTCATAAACATTATATATCAGATTAGAATAAGAGGAAAAGCTTTTTGTAAAGGATTTCAGCAAATAAGTTAGAGTTTAAAGCAAGTTAATCAGGCGTTATAGAAAGATAAAAAGTAACAGTAAGAACCCACGAACATAAGACTTTACAGGGCATGTTCGACATCAATGCAATATTTCTTAATATTCTTTCAATTCAATACATTTCTTTGTAAGCGGCAACACAATTAGAAAAATTGGCAAGACAGTTATTGCCTTCTAAGCGGGCAGAATATATTATAGTAGAAATTGATAAAACGGAAGGAGGAAACTATGTTAACACCGAGAGTAAAGAGAATGCGGGAAAAGCTTTTTCATACCATTCCCACAATCACCGCAGAGCGACTGGTGCTGGCAACGGAAGCATATCAGAAGTTTGCCGGCGATGCGGTTCCTATTTTCAGAGCCAAGGTTGTCAACTACATTATGGAGAACATGACAACCCTCATCATGGATGATGAGCTCATCGTAGGAACAGCAACAAATGCATATCGGGGTGCCAATCTGCACCCGGAATTCCAGTCAAGCTCATGGTACATCAGTGATATTGACGTAATTTCTACAAGAAGCAATGATCCGTATTATATTTCACCAGAAGACAGGGAAACGATTCTTGAAACACTTAAGTACTGGGAAGGGAAGTCAATGGAAGACCTGGCACAGACAGTACTTCCTGCACACACTCTTGAACTTGAGAAAGACGACATTATTTGCGTCGGTCTTGAGAATGGTGTTTCAGGTGAAACTTTATGTGATCACGAAAAGATTCTGACAGTTGGAATCAGGGGGTACATGGAAGAGTGCCAAAGAAACATCGAGAGCAAGCTTCCGCAGACCATGGAGGATCAGGCGAAGGTGGATTTCTGGAAGGCATGCATCATTCAGTGTGAAGGACTGATCACTTATGCACACAGAATGGCAGATGAAGCCGAAAGAATCGCTTCGGAATGCACGGATGAGAAAAGAAAAAAGGAACTTCTTACGATTGCAGAAAATTGCAGAATCGTTCCTGAGCACCCACCAAAGAGTTTTGGGCAGGCACTTCAGGCAATATGGTTCGTACATGTTTATTTCCACATTGAAGTTTGTACAACTGCGTGCGGATTCGGCAGATTCGATCAGTACATGTGGCCATTCTATAAAAAGGACGTAATTGACGAGAAGCGCATTACGAGGGAAGCGGCGTTGGAAATGTTGCAATGCTTCTATCTTAAGGCAAATGAAGTATATGAAGTAAGAAACGACTGGTATGCTACATCCTTCGCAGGTTATCCGATGTGGCAAATTCTGGTTGTGGGCGGACAAACCCGAGACGGCAAGGATGCAACAAACGACTTGTCATTCCTTTGCCTGGAAGCAGCAGATGAGCTTCAGACGACGCAGCCAACAATGGCGGTCAGAGTTTTTGAAGAAACCCCGGAAGAACTGGTTCAGTTTGGATGCAGGATGATTCAGGAAGGACAAGCAAACCCGGGATTCTTTAATGACAATGCGGCAATTAAAATGTGTCTTGGCAAGTCCAGCTGCACCATAGAAGAAGCAAGAGACTGGACGATCGTTGGTTGTATACAGCCAGGTCCCGGCGGCGGCGGAACGGATGGTTCCCCTGATGCCGGATACGTTAACATGGGCAAGATGGTTGAATTCGTTCTGCACAATGGTGTTGACCCCGCGACAGGAAAGCTCATGGGGCTTGAAACTGGAGATCCAAGAGAATTCAAGAATATTGAAGACTTTAAGGATGCGCTAAAGAAGCAGATTATCCATCATTACGACGCGATCAGAGTTGGCTACAATTTAATGCAGAGTATCCATATGAATCGGTACCCTGTCATCTTCGCATCCATGGTAACCAAAGGGTGTGTTGAAAGCGGTAAATCCGTACAGCACGGCGGAGCGCAGTACTCAACAGCCGGTATGTACATTTCAGGAGCAGCGAACATGGCAGATTCCATTGCGGCAGTAGAAAAGTGTGTATTCGAAGATAAGAACATTACTATGGATGAACTGATCAAGGCATGCGACACCAACTTCGAAGGACAGGAAAGACTCCGTCAGCTTCTGCTGAACAAGCCTGAGAAATACGGTAACAACTTAGAGCACGTGGACGATATCTACAAGGAAATGATTCACCATGTTGCGAATACTGTTCAGGGCTGGAAAGATGCCAGGGGTGGAGGTTACGCTTTCGGCATTGACACACAGACTTTAAATCTTTCACATGGTCTTGTTACAGGCGCACTTCCGGATGGAAGACTTGCAGGTGAACCTTTTTGCGACAGCGCTTCTCCAATGATGGGAAGAGATATTAACGGTCCGACCGCTACAGTGAAATCAGTTGCCGCGATGAAACAGGAAGTTTTACACGAAGGTGCACTGTTCAACCTGCGTTTTGACCCTAAGGGCGTTCAGGGAGAAGGTGGCCGAAATATAATTGAGGGCGTGATTAAGACCTTCTTCGAAGATGGCGGCGAACATATACAGATTAATGTGGTTGATAACGAAACCCTTAAGAAGGCGCAGGAAAAACCTGAAAATTACAAAGGACTCATGGTTCGGGTAGCAGGCTACATGGCATACTTCACAGAGCTTGATAAGAAGGCACAAGATATCATTATCTACAGAACTGCGCACTTATCAAAGAATTAGTATAGCGGGGAGTTTTTTCAATGAGTAATACGTCTGAACGTGTTCTTGTAGGGAGCCTTCAGAAATTTTCTGTAGAAGATGGACCAGGCATTAGAACAACCGTATTCCTGAAGGGTTGTCCTTTGCGCTGTAAGTGGTGCCACAATCCTGAGCTGATCGATCCGAAGCAGCAGCTTATCCAGTCACCAAACAATTGCATCGGATGCGGATACTGCGTCAGGATATGCCCTCAGGGTGCAGTGACAATGAACCCGGAAAAGGGCGTTATAATTGATAGGGTGAAATGTGACGTGTGTCTTAAGTGTGCAGACGAGTGCTACGCACAGGCATTACGACCTGTGGCCAAGTCAATGACCATAGATGAAATACTCCGCATAGCGGAGCAGGATAAAGGCTTCTATGA
The DNA here is from genome assembly GCA_963676445.1 of Anaerovoracaceae bacterium. GTDB lineage: Bacteria > Bacillota > Clostridia > Peptostreptococcales > Anaerovoracaceae > Anoxybacterium. Next base: position 2,300,141 of record OY781100.1, on the reverse strand, counting down.
CAACACAGCGGGCGGAATTACTGTTAGCGGAGGAGAAATCCTTCTGCACGCAGAATTTGTTTGCAAGCTCATTGATGAAGCGGGCAAGCGAGGCATCAATGTGTGTTTGGATACATGTGGTTTTGGAGATTCGCAAGCGCTCATGGAAATGGCGCTTAAGGAAAACGTCACCGATATTCTTTTCGATATGAAGTCAATTGACGACGAAGTTCATAGAGCGTACATGGGAGTAAGCAATCAGCGAATCATTGACAATCTGAGAATGCTCGCAGCAGATGCAAGAACTGCAGCAAAGCTGATCATGAGAATGCCTCTCATCAAGGGAGTAAATGACAGCGATGATATCATCAGGCGCACCGGCGAGCTTTACAGAGAAATCGGAGTGAAGCGAGTGAACCTGCTCCCATACCACAGCCTTGGAATCAGCAAGAAACGAAACGTGGGCGGCACGCAGGAAGAATTCGAACCGCCGACAGAAGAACGTTTGACAGAAATTGAAATTTATTTTAAAAATCAAATCAATTTAGCAGTTGAAATCTTAGGCAAGGTATAACTTAGAGAAGATATAAAGAATTATTTAATACAATTTATAAGGAAGGAAACACGGAAACACTATGGAAGGAACTAATTTAGGAATTATAACCTTGATTCCGGCGCTGAGTTTCTTAATATTCGCGCTGGTCACTAAGAAGTGTATCCTGAGCATCATGTTATCTGGTATGCTGGGATACATATTTTATTACAAGGCAGCATTCTTCATGCCAATGCTGGATGCATTACTTTCAGCAACAACTGATGGTGATAACAACTATATCGTAATTATATGTCTTTTATTCGGATGCTTCGTCCAGCTGCTCAGACAGTCTAAGGGGGCAGTAGCAGTAGGTGACTTGGCCAGAAAATATATCAAGTCAGAAAAACAAGTACTATTCATGACCTGGTTATGCGGAATCATAATTTTTATTGACGACTATCTCAGCATCCTGGTTACTGCAAACTGCGTACTTACCCTTTCAGATGAGCACAAAACACCGAGAGAAATGATTTGCTACATCATCAATACAACATCCGCTCCGGTTTGTCTGATTATACCGATTTCTGCATGGGTTGTATTCTTCTCGGGAATCTTTGAACAGCAGCCGGAAGCTGCAGTCGTTGGTGACAGTGCAATGAGCATTTACTACCATATCATGCCATACTTCTTTTATCCATTCCTCTGTGTCATCTTCGTACTTCTTGTCATCCTGGGAATCGTTCCTAAAATGGGTGGTATTAAAAGGGCATATCAGAGAGTTGCAACAACCGGACAGCTTTGGCCAGAATCAAGCAACATGTTGAACCAGGGCGATGAACTCGGTGAAGTAATGGGTGCGATCACTGACAGCAGCGCAAAGGAAGAAAAGGAAATCACACCGCATCTTTGGGCATTCTTCGCACCGATGGCAGTTGTTATCATCGTCACTTTATGGCTGGGCGATATCTTTTACGGTGTAAGCTGCGGTATATTTGCTTGTTTTGTTCTGTTTGTTCCAACCAGAATAATGAGTCTTGGAAAATTCTGTGATGCTTGTTATAAGGGCCTGGAAGATATGCTGTTCATCGCGGTTGTGCTCGTTACATCACTATTCTTTAGAGAGTCAATCAATCTGATTGGTTTACCTGACTACCTGATCAACGTTGCAGGTCCATACATGAGTGCAGCATGGCTTCCTGCAATTACCTTTATACTTGTAGGTATTGTATGCTTCGCAACAGGAAATATCTGGAGTATCCCTGCTGTATGTACTCCAATCATCCTTCCGCTGGCTGTTTCAAGCGGCGCAAGTATTCCACTTACACTGGGAGCAATTATCTCAGCTGCATGCTTCGGTGCACAGGCTTGCTTCTATTCAGATGTAACGCTGCTATCAGCGTCAGCTTGCAGAATTAATAACGTAGATTATGCAGTTGCACAGCTGCCGTACATAGGAATTGTTACAGCAATATCATTTGTCGGATATTTAGCCTTTGGTTTTGCAATGGCATAAAACGACTGTTGTAAGAATTGTATATAAATGGAAAAGGACAAAAACCGTAGGGTTTTTGTCCTTTTTCTTGTCAGACCCATATTTTCACGCACTCAAAGTGGACACCAATATGCCCGCTTTCTAAGAGCTATTGCAGCCCTAGTTCTTCTGCGATATCTTTCAAATAAAGCGTTTCTGTTTTATCTTTGAACTTTAACAAGATGACATCCTCCTCGGTAAATGTTTTCATCTTGCCAGATTGGTCTTCTTCACGAATTCCGTAAGAATACTCATTGCCTATGTCATCTAAAACACTATCAAAGCATTCTGTGAAGGTAATCGTGACCGGCGATTTCTTGTGATCCATCCAAGGATTGAGTACTTTCCCGTTTGTTAGTTCAAAGTCAATCTGAATACGATCGTCTTGATATGAATAATTGATATCGATATCTTTAGAATCTGCCTTCCATCCGATTTCGAAAAAAAACAAATATGATCCGGCTATGATTATGCAGCCTGCCAGCGTTATTAAGACTGATTGCAGGACTCTTTTATTCAGCTTTTTAAATGGCTTAATTTTTTCCTTGTTTAGCGGAATGCTTTCCACATCGATGTCTGTTTTCATTTGATCCAGCACATCCTTACACTCCTGGCAAGTCTTAAGGTGCGCTTCAATTTCTGAATTGCTTTCATCACTTGTCAGTCCATCTATGTAACTTGGCAAAAGATCTTTTATTATTTCACACTTCATTCTAATCTTCCTTTCACAATTTTTTGCTTGGCCCGATAAAAGGTGACTCTCGCCCAGCCTTCCGTTTTGTCGAATATTTCTCCAATTTCTTTAAATGAAAATGCACCTGTAATCCGCAATAAAACCACCTCTTTTGCAGTTTCATCAAGAATATGAACCGCTTTCATCAGATTCATTTTTTCTGCGGTTTGACATAATTTTTCTTCTAAATTTAATTGATCAGAAGCAACATCATCGTCAAGGGCACAAGTTTCTTTTCGTTTTCTTTTGCTGAGCTCCTGGAGCCACAGATGCTTTGCTATTTGGCAAAGCCACGTTGATACTTTACATGTACCATCATACCGTTTTGCTGATTTTATTGCATGATAAAAAGTTTCCTGCGTGAGCTCTTCTGCAATATCCAAATCGTTGCAAAGGCTGATTAAGAACTTAAAAACGATTCGGGCATAATCTTCGTAAATATTCTCTATGTTTAGCACACGATATCGCCCTCCCTTCACAACATATATCCGAAAAATTGCAGTTTCGTTACATGGAAAATAGAGATTAATTATAATTTAATCATTGAAGTGCTGTATTTATCACATATTGTTTTATTTTAGATTTACGCAGTTGATGTTTTCTCCTGCAAGATAAGATCTCAGGTTATCCGCAGCAATCCTGATCAAGCGGCCTCTTGCCTCTATGGAATTCCAGGCAATGTGAGGTGTTATGATGCAGCTTTTAATCCCGATGAGAGGATTATCTTCTTTTGGTGGTTCCGTAGTTAACACATCGAGGCCTGCTGCAAAGACTTTGCCGGTCCTCAGGGCATCTGCAAGATCAACCTCGTTGATCAGCGGACCTCGGGACGTATTCAACAGGATCACCCCGTCCTTCATAAGAGATATTGATGATTTGTTGATAAAACCCTTGTTTCGCTCCGACAACGGACAATGCAGGCTGATGACATCCGCCTGAGCAAACAGTTCCTCCTGTGTTGTAAATGAAATCTGGTCCGTTTCAAATGCTGGATCGGGATAGTTGCTTGCAATGAGAACCTTCATACCGAAGGCTTCCGCAATTTTCGCTGTGCGCCTGCCGATGCTGCCGAAGCCGATGATGCCAAAAATTTTGCTGGCAAGTTCTGTCTGGGGAGTGACCGTATAGCAGAAATCACTGGAAGTCTGCCACGCACCAGCATGAACCGTATCGCTGTGGGCCTTAACCTGATTGCAGATTTCCAGCAGGAGGGAGAATGTAAGCTGGGCTACGGAATCCGTAGAGTAGGCAGGGATATTGGTTACTGGAATATTCCTCGATGTGGCGTATTCCAAATCTATCACGTTAAATCCCGTAGCCAGGACCCCGATCCACTTCAAATTCGGACAGGCGGCGATGACATCCTTCGTCAGCAGGCATTTGCTTGTCATAACAATCTCCGCGTCTTTGATCCTTGAGACGGTAAGCTCAGGGGGTGTTCTGTCGTAAACCGTCAATTCTCCGTATTCCTTTAACTGATCCCAGCTGAGATCACCAGGATTGATCGTATATCCGTCAAGTACTACAATTCTCATATGTTCCTCCATCTTTTTTCTTCTGACCTGGACTCTGTAATGATGATTCATTTCAATAAAGTACAATTCTTTAGTGATATTCCTTATGTTATAAAAAAAGTGGCATCGCCACTTCCGCATCATTGCATAAACAATTTAAAATCTATGGTATAATAATCCCAGCAACGCTTAAAACTGCGAATCGGATCACAGCAAATTCTGAAAGCGTGATTATGATATTAAATTATAGCAAATCACAACATGAAAAAACAAGAGCGGGAGGGTAATTGATGGAAGTTTTAAACATCGCACCGGTGAAGTATGAGAATGGAAAAATGCTGATTCTGGATCAGACTCAGCTGCCCGGTGACATGGTATATATTGAAATGCAGACGAAAGAAGACGTCTGGGACGCTATTTATAAGCTGAAGGTCAGAGGAGCTCCGGCCATCGGAGTCGCAGCCGGATACGGGTTATATGTTTCGGTTCGAGACCTTGAGACGGAGGGATATGACGATTTTTACAGAAAGTTTATGGACGTAAAAAACTATCTGGCTTCTTCCAGACCGACAGCGGTCAATCTGTTCTGGGCTTTAGACAGAATGGAGCGGTGCGTAATCAATAACAAGGGACGCTCCGTTGGGGAACTCAAGCAGGCCTTGCTTGAAGAGGCTGAGAAAATCCGTTTGGAAGATGAGCAAGCCTGCCGTTCCATGGGAGAATTCGGTCTGTCTCTGCTAAAGCCTGGTATGGGTATTCTGACGCACTGTAATGCCGGAACCATTGCTACCGCTAAATACGGAACCTGCCTGGCTCCGCTCTATCTTGGACATGAAAAGGGATACGGATTTAAGGTGTTTGCCGATGAAACCAGACCGCTGCTGCAGGGAGCCCGGCTTACCGCATGGGAGCTTTCAATATCAGGCATCGATACGACGCTGATCTGTGACAATATGGCTTCCATTGTCATGAAAAACGGCTGGGTTGATGCGGTCGTGGTTGGCTGTGACCGGATGGCAGCCAACGGTGACGGAGCGAATAAAATAGGAACTTCAGGCGTTGCCATCCTTGCACATGAATATGGAATCCCATTTTATATGTTTGTACCGACTTCCACCATTGACCGCAACACAAAAACAGGCGAGGACATTCACATCGAGCTGAGAAACGGGGAAGAGATTTATAAGCTCTGGTATGAAAAGGATATGGCACCCGAGGGTATTAAGACCTATAATCCGGCATTCGACGTGACACCGGCAAAATACATTACTGCCGTCGTTACCGAAAAGGGCATCTTATATCCTCCTTATGAGGAGAGCATGAAACGGCTGTTTGAAGAACAAGAATAAAATTGCGGTCAGGTTTTGAACAAGATGGAAAATAAATGAAAATAACAATACGATTAGAAAGAGCTTTATATGATGAATTTTTTTGAAAGAAATGCAAGGAAGATCGTAGTAATGGGAGCGATGGCGGCGTCTTTTTCCGCCATCTTTGTACGTCTTGTGGATGTTCCGCCCGTTGCCATCGGCTTTTATCGGTTGACCTTTGCTCTTCCTTTTTTTGCAGCCATCGTTTTGATGCGGCATCGCAAGGAATTACTTGAAGTCAAGGGAAAACAACTGGCGGGATGTATGCTGAGCGGATTGTTTCTCGCGGGACATTATTTTACATGGTTTACTGCGCTCTCTAATACCACAGTTGCAAGCGCCGTTGTACTGTGCAATCTTAGTCCCATTATCATTCTGGTAATCACATCCCTGGTCTTCCGTGAAAAGACGAATATAAAGGCGATCATCGGTGTGGTGATCGCACTGATTGGCGCCGCAGTGATAACCGGGGGCGATTACAGTTTTGCCGGTGATGCGATCTACGGTGATATCATGGCTTTGTTCGGAGCACTGTTCTATGCGCTGTATTTTATCGTGGGGCAGAGAATGCGCAAAGGGATCAATGCCGCAGTGTATGTTTTTATCATATTTTTTGCATGCTGGCTTGCTCTTTCGGTCGGCATGTTTGCTACGAGTACACCTTTTACCGGATATGCGGTGAAAGACTATTTCATACTTTTTGCTTTTGCCATGGTATGCCAGATCGGCGCACACGCAGTATTCAACTGGTGCCTTGGACATGTTACGCCCCTTTATATTTCAACGATAGAGACAGGAGAATCCATCTTTGCCTCGGCTTTCGCGGCTCTCATATTTCTTGAAATTCCTACTTTATGGCAATGGATCGGAGGAGGCATCGTGATTGCGGGGCTTCTGTATTACCACCGAAATGAAGTTGATCAAAAATAGTGAAAGCTTTTGGACGGCTTTTCATCGAGGAGGTCCGCAGCATCAAGATCGGCCAGAAAAGGGTGGATTTGACCGGGTATTGAATGAAGCGCAGCATTATGCTAAAATAGATCGACCACCTTTTGGACAAGGAGTGACTTATGTCGTACAAGATAAAGCTGGATATCTTTGAAGGCCCTTTTGATTTGCTTGTATACCTCATCGAAAATGCAAGGATGAGCGTTTACGATATTCAAATCTCAGAAATAACGGACCAATATATAAAATATTTGGATGACCTGAAAGCGCTTGATATCAATCTAGCGACAGAATTCATGGTCCTGGCGGCTGCATTGATCGAAATCAAGTCAAAATTGCTGCTCCCCCGTATGAAGAAAGACGGGGAAGGAATTGCTGAGGAAGACCCGAGAACGGAACTGGTTCAGCGCATTCTGGAATACAAGCGTTTTAAAGCCGCAGCCGAATTGCTCGAATTGTCGGAAGAGAATATGCTTCGTATTTTCGAAAAACCAAAAGAAGATCTGACTCCTTACACAAAGGAACCTGACGAATTTCTGAACCTCGACATCAATCAGTTCATGAAGGCCTTTCAAATTTTTCTGTTAAAAAAGAAAAGGATGGAAGAAATCAAGAAAAACTATTCAAAGATAGAACGTCAAAAAATTACGATAGAATCAAAAATGGAATATATTAAAGGCTTATTTCATATGAACGGCAAAAATCATCTCAGCTTCAACGAGCTGCTGACTCCGGAGAGCAGCAGGTATGATCTGGTGCTGACTTTTGTTTCAATGCTGGAAATGATTCGGCAGAAAGCCGTTACTGTCAGGCAGAATGTGAACTTTGGCGAGATCGTTTTATGTCTTGCCGAGAAAACCTGTGTAGAAGAGAATCCGGAGGAAGGAGAAACCGCATCATGACCAGTAAGAAGACAATAAAGTCCGCGTTTGAATCCATGCTTTTCGTTTGGGGAGAGCCTCTTGATGTGAAAGTTGCGGCGGAAATCTTCAATATTAATTGGAAGGATGCCTATGATTATTTGAAAGAACTGCAAGGCGAATATGAGCAGGAAGGCCGCGGCATTCAGATAAGAGAAATCGATAAAAGCTTCCAGTTATGCACCAATGCGGAGAACAACGAATACATTGAACGGCTTTGTACCCCTGTAAAGGAGAAAAGACTGTCGCAGTCTGCTTTGGAGGTACTGGCAATCATCGCTTATAAACAGCCCGTCACAAAAGGCGAAATTGATTCCATACGCGGCATCAAGTGCGAGAGAGTTATAGAGGGACTGATGAAAAAGGAGCTGGTCGCAGAAGTGGGAAGATCAAGCGGGATCGGAAGACCCATTTTGTATGGAACGACTCCTATGTTTTTAAAACACTTTGGGTTTAAGGACCTAAAGGAACTGCCGGACATTGACGACATCGGCAGTGTTGTTCACACGGAGGACGAAGATCCTCCGGACGGCCTTGATCTGCAGCAGATTTCGATCGACTTTATGAAAGCATAAAGAAAAAGCAGATGGTCGATAGACAGAGAAATAGATTATACATTGAAAAAAGCAAAGCATATGTTGTGTAACTCTTAAAAATTACATCTTCATATGCTTTTTCATCATGAAGTGGCATGAAGTGACATGGTGTTGTATGATGAAGATGAATTTATATACAAATAAAACTTCCTGAACTTGAGTGAGATGTGCGGCGATATGAAAGATAAGTATGAAATAGCCTTTTATAATTCATATATTTCCATTCATCAAAAGAATATAGAGCGATTCATATTAGTCTCAACCATATAATGCAGTTGCATTATATGACAGTACAACGTGCTGGTTAGATATCAAATATGACCAAGGGGAGCTCACAGTTGTAGGAAACTAAAGTGTATAAATTAACTTTTTAATCATAATATAGTCTCATCAGATAAAATCCAGCAATTTAATATGACGAATTACTGGCTTTTTTTATTTAAAATTATAAAATAATATTTAATAATATAATGGTTTAAAAGTTCTCTTTAATATTATAATCCCCTCAAGATGGAATGGAGAAAAATGATTATTCGCAATAGTAATTGGGAATAAAAATATGGATGAAATTGTAATTGCCCAAGGTGATTCTACAGCGACATAATATTACCAAGCATATCTCTCTTGCAGTAACAAAAAATAAGGCAAAGGAGATTTTTTTTATGAGAAAGATTATCATTGTTATTTTGATCATTCTGCTTTGCGGGCTCGGTGCACCTTCCTACAGCGAGGGAGATTGGCAGCCACAGGACCCGCCTGGAATATCAGCGCAGAATGCGATTATGATTGAAGCAAATTCAGGAGAAATACTCTACGAAAAGAATGCAGATGACAAAGCTTATCCGGCAAGCATCACGAAGATACTTACCGCATTGCTTGCCATTGAAAACGGCGATCTGGACAAGAAGGTAAAAATATCACAAAATGCTTCCGGGGTGGAAGGATCGTCCATTTATCTGGAGGTTGGTGAAAAGATTTCTTTACGGGATCTTGTTTATGGTTTGATGCTGCGTTCGGGAAATGACGCGGCAATTGCAATTTCTGAGGAGGTCGGCGGCAGTATGGATCAATTTGTCGCAATGATGAATAAGAGGGTAAAAGAACTAGGTGCGTTCAGTACGCATTTTGCGAATCCCAACGGACTTCATGATCCAGACCACTATACGACAGCCAGAGATATGGCGCTCATCGCCAGAGAGGCTATGAGGAACGAGGAATTCAAAAAGGTTGCAGCTGCCAAAACCTATGTGACCGATCGGGGCGAAGGAAAGTATAATTACTTCTATAACAAGAACAAGGTCGTTTATCAGTATAACGGCGGTACGGGAATCAAGATCGGATACACGAAAGTGGCGGGAAGAACCTTGGTTGCATCATCAGAGAGAGATGGCATGGAATTGATTTGTGTTGTGATGAATGCACCGGATTGGTTTAACGATACTTATAAGTTGATGGACTATGCCTATTCCCAATATGAGACCGCTAAAGTCGCTCCGGGAGGACGTTCTCTCAAGGCTGCCGGAATACGGTGCGGGGATAAAAATTATGTACTGATCGGACCGAAAGAGGACATTTTCTGTCCTGTTAAGAAAAACTCCGACAGCAAGATATCCATTGAATATGTATTGGCAAATGATTTGAAAGCTCCAGTTGACAGATGGCAGGAAGCTGGCGCCTTGAAAATTTACGTCAATGGAAAATACATTTTCTCAAGTCCACTGTATTATATGGAGGATATTGAGAAAAGACTGCATTAAATCAACGTTTCTCAGTAGCAAATTGCCCGGGCTGACAATATCATGATACAGTAGTTTTGAAAAAGAGGAGGCAGCACTATGAACTACGGTATTTTGGAAGAAAAACAGTCTGCGCCAACTCAAACAACAATCTTTGACTGCATTGATGCAGGAACGGAAAACTGCCCCTGCTATCTGGCTGTTACAGGCGACTGTCTGGTTTGCAGCAGACTTCGGGGAAAAGATTATTGTGACTGCAGCTGGCGGGGCGTATGTATCTATAATGAGTTTATACAGGGAAACCGCAAAGTGAATAATCCCAGAACGGATTTTGAAGCGGATATTGTAAGGAAAAAGTATTATAAAGAGGACCTGGTTGTATATGTTCTCAATGTCGGTAAAGGTTTCGCAATGAAAGCCGGCAGGCCAGGTTCCTATTTATTTGTTAAGGCGAGAGGCGCTTCCAGATATTATGATATTCCAATCTCAGTGATGAAGGCAGATGTTGAAAAGGGCCAGATTCATCTGGCAATTAAAGTTATTTCAACGAAGACAAAAGCGCTCCTTGCGGAAGAAGAGAAATTGATTATCCGGGGGCCATATCGAAATGGGATACAAGGAATGTCAGCAATTTCTAAAAAAAGGGGAGGCCTGAAGTCTTTAATCATTGCAAAGGGTATCGGAATCGCACCAGGTATCATGATCAGCGAATCCATGCAGGGAAAAGGTCTTTTGGATATGGTCATCGACACGGATAAAATCAGCGACGAACTGATCAGTGATTACATGGAATCGGAAGACGGGATCATCAAATATTTATCCCTGGCAGAAAACGAAACAGAAAAGACAATTAAAAAATTGTTATCTGATAATAATTATGATAACGTGATTCTGCTAACTTCGGATTATTACATTGATAAATTTGGAAAAGTGGTTAAAGAAATTCTTCCTGCGTCAAATGTGGCAGTAAGCAATAATTTTCACATCTGCTGCGGGGAGGGACTCTGCGGCTCCTGCTCCGTCGATACGGCTGGCGGAGAAACGATTAAGATGTGCAAATGCCAGTTTAAAGGAGAAGAGGTCTTAAACAGAGCGCTCTATTCCAAATCAGTATAAACGACCTTAAGATCTACCATAACTGGGGAAATGATTCCCCGCTTATGGTAGATTTTTTTATCGCTTTAATTAGAGAATAAACAAATGGTTCAGATAATATGATGGAAATATGATGGTAAAAATGAGAATTGGAGAAACGGTATGGATGCTTCATGGAAACATAATATTTTGCAGCAGCTTGAAAGTGAAAGTCTGGAGGAGTTCACTCCAGAGGAACTGGCACAGTATAATGGCAAGGACGGCAGACCGGCGTATATAGCGGTCAACGGAATGGTCTATGACGTGTCTGGATATGCGACATGGGAGGATGGAACCCATTATGACATGGTTGCGGGTACGGATGGTACGGAGGCATTTCGATTATGCCATAACCATACTATTCTGGAGCGGTTACAGCCGATAGGAAGGTTGGTGCGTTGAATGGCGGTATTAACAGGAATAAAAATGGTTTGGATGGAACTGAACGGATGCTCCGGAAACATTATTTCATTACTGGACGGTGCCGATCCGGGATTCGATTTCATGATATCGGACATGGTAGATCTGGTATATGAGCATAGCCTATCCTCTGCGGAGGGGCAGGAAGCGCTGGATCATCTTTTCAGCGTGCTTGATGACCAGTTTATCTTGGCGGTTGAAGGTGCGGTACCGCTCAAGAACGAGGGAAAATATCAGATTATTGGAAATTGGAACGGCACACAGATCACGGCTTTTGATGCAGTGCGGATGCTTGGTGAAAAAGCGCTTTATGTCATAGCAGTCGGCGCCTGTGCGAGTCATGGAGGCGTATCCGCCGGCAGGCCGAATCCCAGTGAGAGCGTCGGAATTCAAACTGTTCTAAGCAGAAAAGTCATTCAACTTCCGGGCTGCCCCTGTAACCCGGAGTGGTTTTTGGGTACCCTTGCGCACTTGATTTACTTTGGAGAGCCTGAATTGGACGAGGAAGGCAGGCCTGTATTTTTGTATGGCACTTCAATTCATAGACGCTGCCCAAGGCGTTCCTATTTTGATAGCGGAGTATTCGCAGAACATTTTGGTGAGCCAGAGTGTATGTTTCAGCTTGGCTGCCGGGGTCCGATGACGCCTGCTAATTGCCCGATCACAAGGTGGAACGAGGGGGTCAGCTGGCCGGTACAGGCAAACACCAATTGCATAGGCTGTGCGCAGTTTGGATTTCCAGATGCGATGGAGCCTTTTGTTCGATATCCTCAGAAGGCGGCTGAGGAAGCTGAGCAGATTTTGGAGGTACAGAAGGATGAGTGAACGAATTGTAATCAATCCGGTAACCCGGATCAGCGGGTTTATGGAAATAGAAGTCGTCGTAGAAGACCGTAAAATTGTCGACGCTAAAACGAAGGGGCTGATGTTTCGAGGCTTTGAAATGATGCTGAATGGAAGGAGTCCGCTGGATGCGATCTATTATACTGAGAGAATCTGCGGTATCTGCTCCACCGCTCATGGACTGGCTTCGACCTTGGCTTTAGAGCAGGCTTTGGGAGTGGAGCCGACGATACAAGGCAGGTATCTCAGGGACTTTATGCACGGCTGCGAATTCCTTCAAAATCATATCCGCCATTTTTATCAGTTCACAGTCCCTGATTTTGTAAAGATGCCCGAGGAATATCCTCTTTATCAGACGAATTTTAGAGACTTTCGGCTGCCCGAGACAGTCAATGATATATTGGTCCGCCATTATTTCGACTCACTGCCGATGAGCCGGAATGCGCATCAGCTTCTTGCCTTGTTTGGGGGAAAAGCGCCTCATACTCATGGTGTGTTCGTTGGAGGTACCACTGCCTGGATTGATGCGAATAACGTGGCAAAAAGCCGTTCGATTCTTCGGGAAATCGGAGAGTTTATAGAAAACGTAATGATTCCGGATGTGGGAATGCTCGCCAGATACTATCCGGATTACTACTTGAACGGAAAAGGTTATGGGAATTTATTGAGTTATGGCTGTTTTGACCGTTATCCAGAGCTGGGAACACTTTATTTGGACCCGATGGCAGAGGTCAATGGGGAACTTCGCATGCTTGAACCGGGCAAGATTACAGAAGAGATTGATTTTTCATGGTATATCGATCAGGTCGATTCCTACACTCCGATGGAGACCATACCGATTGCTGATCAGAATAAACCGGAAGCCTATTCCTTTATTAAAGCTTCAAAGATGGAGGGCTTGAATTTCGAAAGTGGACCCTTGGCCAGGCAATGGCTGAGCGGAGAATACCGTCAGGGTATATCCACCATGGACCGGTATATTGCAAGAATCTTCGAAGCAAGGAAAATCGTTGAAATCTTAAACACACTGCTTGACAATATGGTTCCGGGTCCTACTGGTCAGGAGGCTTATGCGATACCGGCGGCAGCTGAAGGAGCAGGACTTATCGATACCACCAGAGGTGCATTAGGCCACTGGTTGAAAATCGACAATAGTTTGATTTCTTTTTATCAGGTAATTACTCCTTCTGTCTGGAATCTTTCTTCACATGGAAACGACGGTCTGCCGGGTACTGCGGAGCAGGCGCTCATTGGTACGGAATTGGCGGATGAGGATAAGCCTTCTGAGATAGGAAGAATCATTCGCTCCTTTGACCCGTGCGCCTCATGCGCAACACATGTGTTTTATCCCAATAAGGAATCCAAGTTGATTACGGTTGTGCCATGAAGCAGACAGAGAAGATTACCATACTTGGGATCGGCAATCGGCTTATGGAGGACGATGGCGTAGGCAATTACGTGGTGGATGAACTGAAGAACAGGGGCGCTTTCTCAGAGCTGAGACTTTCCGCAGGAGAAACGGACACGGAATATTGTCTTTCTGAAATTGAGGATGCTGAAAAAATCATCCTGATCGATGCCGCTTTGACCGGAGCACAGCCGGGGACAATTTCCGTTTATCTGCTTGACCGGGGACTTCTTCCGGAAATGCCCGGTCCTGTACAGCATCATAACTTCAATTTGTTATATGCTATGAGAGCCAATTGCTGTGAAAAGGAAGGCATTTTAATTGCAATTGAGGCCGGCACAATTGGATTTCGACCAGGACTGTCAAATGAACTTCAAAAAAATTTCTCCAAAATCGTAGACAAGGTATACGGGGAGATTGAAAACTATCTTTTGGCATAACAAAAACAACTGATGTGCGAATGCAGGTTATATGGATTCTATAGATATAACTTCTGAGGAAACAGGTCGGTCTGTATACCATTAGGGTTTTCGCGGAAGGCCTTAGCGTATTCGGAAGGCGTCAGCCCTGTATGCTTCTTAAAGGCTTTGCAAAAATAATTGGCATTAGAATAGCCGCAGGCCCCTGCTATGATTTCCAAAGGAGTATCATGGCCGGACTGCAGCATGGATTTTGCGTGGAAGATGCGGACTTGTATGAGGTATTGCCCGGGAGAAACGCCAGCAGTATCGGAAAAAACCCTTATCAGGTGAGGCTTTGAGACTTCCAGCTGGTTGGCAAGGTCGTCGATACCGTAAAGATATGCAAAACTTGCCTCGATGAGAGAAATAGCATCTTTTACAAGGGAAGGATAAGCTTCATATTTTTGTTCCGACAAAAATTGCATCTGTTTCACTCGCCTTTGATCGGGAACATTCCATGTGTTCCTCTGATTTTGCTTTTATTATCTTATTATAATCCATTTCTTTTGCCATATCAACATTTTACCCTCGAATATCAACAAAACGCACTTGAGACGAAAAAACGGCCATGCTAGACTGTACCTGTAAACAAACAGGAGGTGGTTTTTAAATGGCGAATATATCATTAAAAAATATAAAAAAGATCTATCCTGGCAATGTTGTTGCGGTACAGGATTTTAATCTGGAAATCGAGGATAAGGAATTTATCATTTTGGTTGGTCCGTCAGGCTGCGGAAAATCAACGACGCTGCGTATGATCGCAGGACTGGAGGATATTTCAGAAGGGGAACTCTACATAGGTGATACGCTTGTAAATGACGTAGCGCCCAAGGACAGGGATATCGCAATGGTGTTCCAAAACTATGCTCTTTATCCGCATATGACGGTTTTCAAAAACATGGCTTTTGGTTTGACCCTGAGAAAACTTCCAAAGGATGAAATCAAACAAAAGGTGGAAGAAGCAGCAAAGATTCTGGGAATTGAGCATCTGCTGGAGAGAAAACCAAAGGCACTTTCCGGCGGGCAGCGTCAGCGTGTGGCTCTCGGCAGAGCGATGGTGCGTAATCCCGCAGTATTCCTGCTGGATGAACCGCTTTCCAACCTGGATGCCAAACTTCGTAACCAGATGCGCTCGGAGATTTCCAAGCTTCATAAAAGCTTAGGAACCACCTTTGTTTATGTAACGCACGATCAGACCGAGGCGATGACCATGGGTGACAGAATTGTTGTAATGAAGGATGGCTATATTCAGCAGATCGATACGCCCCAGAATCTATATAATTATCCTTGCAATTTGTTTGTGGCAGGCTTCATCGGTTCACCTCAGATGAACTTTATCAACGGAACCGTCGTTAAAACGGCGGATGGATACGCTGCAGAGATTGCGGGAGATAAAATCTCGCTGCCAGAGAGCAAGTATCAGAATCTTGAACCCTATGCAGGCAAAGAAGTGGTTTTCGGTATCCGGCCGGAGGACATTACCGTTGGCAGCGGCGAAGCCGAAACCATTGAAATGAAGATCGATCTGGTGGAACTGATGGGTTCTGAAATGTATCTGCATTGTGACTTGAATGATAGCAAACTGGTGGTTCGCACACCGGTTATAGACGGATGCAAGTCGGATACAACTGTAGCTTTCGCCATGAATGCAAAGAAAATGCACATCTTTGATAAGGAAACCGAGATGGTAATCAGCAATTAACGTCTTCTCCAATTTAATATAATAAAAAGCCGAACTTACGGATTGCGTAGGTTCGGCTTTTTAAATGCTAATGAAATCCACCTGCGATGCAGGTGTGGATAAAAGGCTTTTAACGCTGACGGACTCTGGTAACGGAGAAATCGAAAAGGTCGCAGCGCAGATAGTCGATGGAATACATGGCAGGATTGCCTCTGGAATCGAAATGAAGCTGTTTTAATCCCAGAATAGATACGTTCTTGGCTTTTTGCAGTTCAGAAAGAGTCGGATCATTTTTGTCCGGTACGACAATACGGGTGGCGGACCGGGTAATCATGACCCCTTTTTTCTCCTCAAAATATCGAAAAATCGAGGAGGATAAGCCATCCTTATCCAGCTCGTCTGCAAGATGTTCCGGAATATAGTTGATACTGGAGCAAATGGCGCCAGACTCGGAATACCGTGTTCTTTTGATCGTATAGACTGATTCGTCTGATGCAATTTGAAGCAGATCGGCAATTTCTTCAGAAGGAAGTTCGCTGGATATGCTGATTTCAGGAGCAATTTCAACAATGCCCGCATTTCTGATCATTTCCGAAAGACTTCGCAATTCAGAAAGATCATTTTCTATCTTGTGGGAGGCGCCGAGAAGATAGGTGCCCGCACCATGCTTGGAATAAAGAATTCCTTCTCTGCGCATCAACTCAAGAGACGCCCGCCAGGTTTCACGGCTGATACCGAACCTTCGGGACATTTCCGCTTCTGACGGTATCCGCTGCCCTTGCGCAAAGACCCCCTTGTCGCACAGCGCTAAAAATTGCTCTCTTGCCTGTGTGGCCAACGTTGTTTTTTTCATAAAGAACCTCCGATTTCTGCTATATGTAATATTACAACAAATTAGGCTGAAATGGTAGTTCTAAATAAAATGGTCCTTCAAATTATGAAAAAAATTTGTCTATACAAATTTAAAAAATATATTTACAGGGCTCAACTCATATACTATAATAAAGTCGTCTATACAACTTGCAACAATTGAGGAGTGAACTTATGAGTAGATCAGAATATGAGACTCTTATTATCGGACCCGTCTCGCTGGATCAAAATATCGATTTTGAAGGACGGGAGTACCATGAGGTTGGTGGAGCTATTGTCCAATCGGGTTATGCGGCATCCAGAATCGGGCATAAGACTGCTCTTTTTACCAAATTGAATCCAGCAGATGCGGATTTGCAGAAAACTTTTTCGGCGTCAGGCGCGGATCTCTATTGCAAAACATCTGCAAAGACAACCTCCATCAGAAATCAATACTTTACGGCGGACAAAGAAACCAGAAAGTGCACTGCTGTCAGCACTTGCGACTCGTTTCAGCTCAACGAGCTGCCTCAGGTAAGCACACAGATCTATCATCTTGCAGGTTTGATCTACGGAGACTTTTCAAGTGAACTGATAAAAGATATCAGCCGTTTAGAAGGAGAACTCGCTGTAGATGTTCAATGCCTGCTGCGTCATGCAGAGCCGGACGGCAGCATGGTGTTTCATGATTGGGCTGACAAGAAGACCCACTTGCAGTACATAGACTTTCTAAAAGCAGATGCAGCTGAAGCTGAAATATTGACGGGAGAGTCCGATCGGATTGAGGCAGCGAAAAAGCTTTATGAGTGGGGTGCCCGTGAAATCATGATTACCCATAATACAGAGGTTCTTATTTACAACGGAGAGCAAGCATTGACCTGTCCTATCAGAGCGAGAAATCTATCGGGAAGAACCGGCCGAGGAGATACCTGCTTCAGCGGTTATATAACAGAGCGCTTGGAGAAGAGTATTCCTGACGCATTGCTGTTCGCAACGGCGCTGGTATCACTCAAGATGGAAACGGTCGGGCCGTTTAAAGGCGAGCGTGCCGACGTCGAAGCATATATGAGATCTTTTTATTCTGAATTTATGTCTTGATCAATATATATTATCGTTTCACCGATTATTTTGCAGGGTTTGCGTAACAGTAGAGAGGGGGAGAACCATGAGCGTGCTTGAGATGGCATTTCGGATTGCATTGGCTATGGTAATCGGAGGCATTATCGGTTGGGAACGTGAAAACAGCAACCGGCCGGCGGGGCTTAGAACCCATATGCTGGTCGCGATCGGCGCCGCGGTGGTAATGATGATGGGCGAAATTTCGCTGGAAAAATATTCACATATCACAACGATGGACCCTACCAGATTGGGAGCCCAGGTCATTTCGGGAATTGGTTTTCTCGGAGCAGGAACCATTATGAGAGAAGGGCTTACGGTAAAAGGGCTCACCACTGCCGCCAGCTTGTGGGCGGTTGCCTGCCTTGGTCTTGCGGCGGGGGGCGGCTTTTATGAATCAGCGATACTTGGTGCGATTGCAATCATTATTACCCTTACCATATTTGAATATCTGGAAAAGAGATTTCGGAAAGTGAAGCGGAAAGGTCTTGCAATTGATATGGTTTGCACGGATCTCTCATCTGCACTGATTGATATTAAAAAGATTGCGCCATGTTATGACGTAATTCTGAATGACGTTGACATTACAGAGGAAATCGGCGAGGATAAAGTCGTGTATCATCTGACATCCAAGTTTGGATTCAATAAATCCAGCAAAAAGATTGATGTGGAAGGATTTACTGCCGAGGTCATGCGACTTCAGGGAGTAACAGTAGCGCAGGTAAGAGATTTATAGTCGGGCTTCAATCACTTCAAGCAATTTTCTATTACTGTCATTTTATAATAATACGGCGTGCTGGAAGCCAGGCTTTCGGCACGCCGTATTATATGGAGCCCTTTACCATTTTCTATTGTCGAAAAATATCAGCGGATGCGTTATAATAACGGTATGTCTCTAAATATGGGGAAGGGGGTCCTGGTATGCACAAGAAAGTGAAGATCTGGATGGGCGTGATTGCGGCAGTGTTTCTTATCGCAATCCTGGTAATAGGATTCAGCTTACACCGAACAGACGGCCATCTTTCTTCTTCGAAAATCATAGGACTGGTTGTTACTGTGACCGAGGATTCCTGGAAGGACGAACTGGAAAAATCCATTGAAGAAGCAGCTGGGCGGCACAACATGGTGATTATGCCGCTGATGGCGGAACGCAACCAAACTGCGCAGATCGACGCGCTGCGGGCATTAATTGCCTATCAGGCAGATGTCATCGTTTTTTCTCCTCTGGTTGAAAACGGATGGGACAAGGTTCTTTCCGAAGCAAAAAAAGCGGGTATTCCCGTCATCGCAGTCGACAAGGCGGTGAGGTCGGGAAGAGGCGGCGTTACCGTCAGCTATGTTGGGTACGATTATTATTCCGCCGCAGTACAAGTTGCTAAAAGGATGCTCCAGACCTTAGAGGGAGAAAAAACTATCGTCGAGCTCTGCGGTACAACGGGAGCTTATCCTGTGAGAGAGATTACCCGCGGAATTCGGGAAACCCTTGAAGCGGATGGACGTTATCGCATCGGCTACAGTGTCTGCGGTGAATATATGCGGTCAAAGGGTAAGGAAATCGTAAAGGGAATCCTTCGCAATAACTATAGAGTCGATCTTATAATTTCCCATAATGATGCCATGACGCTGGGCGCCGTTGATGCCATCGAGCAGGAAGGCAAGATACCGGGACAGGATGTTAAAATATATGCCTTTGGAGGCGCCGAAGAAGTTCAAAATCTTGTAAAAGAAGGCAAGATCGAGTGCTTGGTTCAGTGCGATCCCAATCTTGGAGAATCCGTCATGACTGCAGCATTGCTGTTGATGGAGGAAAATCAAAGCGAAGAAGATGTGGAGCGTATGGCTGATACCACACTCCTGACAAAGGAGGATTTTATGCCATGAGAGCGCCTGCGCACATGAAATTCCTACGTCATAGGGGAAGCATCAGGGAGATGCTGAAACAGTCTTACCGGACGATCATCGCGTTAATGGTGATTCCGACAGTGATTATGACCGCGGCAATGATGGTTATGACTGCACGTTATGACGGCCTCATTGAGAATATAGACAAAGCCGCTGAAATACGGGATATTGCAAAGAATCAGTTCTCAGGAGAAATATGGAACATCGTCTCCGGTAAAAAGGACTTTTCTGAGGGCAGGCACCGTGAGATGATGGAGCAGATGGATAAGGGGCTCCGTGATCTGGAGGAAAACAATGCAAATGCTGCAAGATATGTGGTTGCCGCTCAGCGCGCCAGCGATACGCTGCGAAGTTATGTGGATATTCTCAGAGATCAGAATCTGAACCAGGAAGCAGTAAGCCTTCAAGAAGGAACTTATCGGGATATTACCGGTGTGGTTGGCTTGATCTACAACGTGCTTGAGCAATATATCAACGAGGAGCTGACCGATATATCAAAGCTGAACAATCACATTCAGATTGTTGCGGGTTTGGTTCTGGTGTTTACGGCTGCTATTCTGCTTATGGTGGTCTATTTTGCGGTGAATTCCTATCAACATATGAAGGATTCCATTCATAAACCAATTTTGAAGCTGCAGGAAATGACCCGCGCAATCACAGACGGCAATTTGGATGCAAGGGTTTCGGGAAGCGCCGTTGCAGAGCTGGCCCCCCTTACGAAAAGCTTGAATCATATGGCAGAACGTCTTCAGCAGCTCATCGACGAACGGATCGAAGTAGAAACAGAACTTCAGAAAGCGGAGCTAAGGGCGCTGCAGGCTCAGATAACGCCCCACTTTGTATATAATACCCTCGAAACAATCATATGGCTTGCGGAGCAGGAACGCAACCAGGAACTGGTTGATATCGCTATGGCATTTACGGATTTTCTTCGTATTTCCCTCAACCAGGGCAAGGATTATGTTACGGTGAGCAGTGAACAGAAACATGTACAGAGTTATCTGAGCATACAATCTGCAAGATATAACCGGATTATGACTTATGATATTGATATCGACCCTGCACTTGAAAGCTACCGAATTTTGAAACTGCTGCTTCAGCCTCTTGTGGAAAATGCGATCTACCACGGGATTAAAAACAAGAGAGGCGGAGGACACCTGCAAGTTTCGGCGACAAAAAACGAGGATAATACCATGACCTTTACCGTCAGCGATACGGGGATGGGAATGACTGAAGAGCGGCTTTCCCGGCTGCAGCTGCGGCTGAGGGAGGGTGAAGCGCTCCCCGAAAACAAAGGTGGCTTCGGTCTCTATAATGTCAGCAGGCGGATACGCCTTTATTATAACAGAGAATTGGAAATCGTCAGTGAATACGGGAAGGGCACGGAAATCAGCTTTACCCTTCCATGCGGAGAGTGGGAACAATGATGAAGATTTTTGTAGCAGATGACGAAGAAATTATCCGTGCGGGCATTCGAAACTGTATTGAAAAACAGGCAGAAACCTTTACCATATGCGGGGAAGCCGAAGATGGAGAAATGGCACTGCCTTTGATTCAGGAGCTGAAGCCGGATATCCTGATTGCCGATGTGCGCATGCCTTTTATGGATGGGCTGGACTTATCCTTACTTGTGAAAAGGGCGATGCCGTGGGTGCATATCGTTATTGTCAGCGGACATGATGAGTTTGAGTACGCACAGAAAGCAGTCAACGTCGGTGTTGATGCATACATCCTTAAGCCTGTGAATTCTTCAAAGCTGCTGGAGGTACTGAATGAGGTTGCAGATCGGATCGAAAAGGAAAAAAAGACTTATCTTGAGATTGAAGAAAGTTTAAAAAGAGACGAGCTGGAAACAACAGCTTTGCGGGAACATTATCTGGGAGAACTAGTGGTGGGTGCGCTCAGTTTGAACGAGGCGCTTCAACTTGCTGAACGCCATAAAGTAAATCTTCTGAGCAAAAAATATGTGGTTTGCCAGGCTGCCCTGTCAGGTTTCGTGTCAGGGGATGAGCTTGCCCGGGTCCGCCTTCTGGGAAACCGCGTCTTCGGTGACAGAAGCGACACCATCTGGTTTTTACAAAGTGCGGACCAGATCGTTTTTATAGTGAAGGGAGAGCATGAAGCGGCTGTAAGAGAGGCGGCCTATGAAACGGCTCAAATTCTTCGGCATGAACTGAAGCGGTATCTGTCAATGGATGTATCTGTCGGGATCGGGTCCATTGTGGATCGTGTCGGTGAGCTGCAGAAATCTTATGCGGATGCTCGAAGTGTTTTTGGCAGCGGGCTTATTTTTCAAGGTAATAAAATCATCGGCTATGACGACTTGAAGCATGATCGCATTACCCAAAAACCCATTATGTCTCTGAATGTTCCGCTTGCGGAGCAGCTGCGGCATGCATCCAGAAAAGACCTCCCTCGGATTCTGGATAATTATTTTAAGGAAGTGAGCGATGAAAGTCTGGACAGTCATTTACTGCGTTTCTATTTGCTGACGGACCTGATTGTCACCGCATCCAGGCTGACGAAGGATAAAGGAGAGGTTCAGCGGCTTGTTCCCGAAAACACCCAGCAAGTCTTCGCGCTGGCATCTTCATTTGAAGAATGCTGCAGCTTTGCAGTGGACCTTTTGACGGAAATGATTTCCCTGCTCAGTGCTTCTTCCTCAATTCCCTATGGGCAGGAAATCCGCAATGCCAGAGAGTATATTGATGCGCATTATTCTGATCCGGATATTTCGCTTCATACTGTTTCACAACAGGTTGGATTTTCTCCCAGCCACTTCAGTGCGGTATTTTCACAGGAAACAGGAGAGACATTTATTGAATACTTGACAAAACGCCGTATCGAAGCTGCAAAAATTCTGATGACAGACAGAAAAAATAAGTTGCATGAGATTGCGCCGGCTATCGGTTACAATGATCCCCATTATTTCAGTTACGTATTTAAGAAAAATACCGGAATGAGCCCGAAGGAGTATCGGAATTCGCTGTCATAAAAATTACCCCAAACGCCCGCACCTTCAGGCGGTGAGCTGCGATTTGCAAACAATCGGATGAAGATTGATAAGAAATGCTATTCAATAATCGTTTCTTCTTCTCGTTATTGAGACAGAGGGAGCGATTATTTCATGAAATATTACGATAAATTTTTTAAACTTTTTGGAAGTCATACCTTAAAGTCGGATTTTATCCGCATTTTTTTGATAAAACAATGCATTCCAAATCTTTCCCGATTTGTTTATAGTAGGGGTATCCTCAGTTGATAAGGGGATACATGCAGTATGCGCTGATCAATTGAGATAAACAGAAGATAATGCCGCGCGGTCGAAAAGGGGGCGTGTTGATGTGTCTAAGCCGCAACGTACCAGCAACTTCAGAATGCTGTTAAATCAGCCTGTGCTGTTGCTCACCATACTTTTTATATTCGCTGTACTTATCATTTTTATCATTTTACCGCTGATCAATGTTTTCCGACTGGGATTTACAGGACCCGACGGAGGTTTCAGTGCGGAAACTTTTATTAAGATGATCGCGGACAGAGGATACCAGAAGACCTTTTTCAATACGATGAAGCTGGGAGGGCTGGTAGCCTGTATCTCAACCTTTGTCGGGTACATATTTGCTTTTGCCATCACCCGGACGGAAATACCGGGGAAAAGATTTTTTCGGGGGATCGCGACATTGCCGATCATATCTCCGCCTTTTGTTCTATCTCTTTCCCTTATTTTCCTATTTGGCAGAATGGGACTGATCACAAACAAACTATTGAGCATTGACAGCTTTGATGTGTACGGTCTGGGAAGCCTTGTCGTGGTACAGTCGGTTTCCTTCTTTCCGGTGGCGTTTCTGACGCTGACAGGGATTCTGGAGTCCATCGACGACTCTGTGGAAGACGCCGCATACAATATGGGCGCTTCCAGATGGCACATATTCAGGACGGTAACACTTCCGCTGTCTTTGCCTGGTATCGGAAGCGCGCTGCTATTGGTGTTTATTCAGTCTCTTGAGGACTTTTCAAACCCCGCCGTACTTGCGGGAGACTATTCGACCCTCGCGGTGGAAGCCTACCGCGTCATCACGGGTTTATATGATATTCAAGGAGGTACGATCCTTGCAATCATTCTGCTGCTGCCGACATTAACCGCTTTCTCAGTACAGCGGTACTGGATTAGTAAGAAATCTTTCGTAACCGTAACGGGAAAACCGACACAGAAACGCAGAAAACTTCATGAGCCCCATATCGTATGGCCGCTTTTTGCCGCTTGCTCGCTGGTAAGCGCGGTCGTCATCCTGCTTTATGGAACCGTACTTGCCGGAGCATTTGTAAAGACCTGGGGCGTCAACAATACCTTTACGCTGGAACACTTCAAGTATGTCTTCTCCATGGGCTTTGGACCGGTCAAAAATTCCATTATATTGGCAGCCGTTTCAGCGCCGCTTTCCGGAATCCTTGGCATGGCCATTGCGTACCTGATCGTTAGACAGAAGTTCTTTGGAAAGAAATTCATGGAATTCTCCTCCATTTTAACTTTTGCTATCCCCGGAACGGTACTGGGCATCGGATACATCTTTACCTTTAATAACGAACCGCTGGTTTTGACCGGAACAGCTGTGATTCTTATTGCAGCCTTTACCTTCCGTAATATGCCTGTGGGTATAGAAGCCGGTACGACAACCTTGCTGCAGATAGACCGCTCCATTGAAGAGGCGTCTTCTATTTCCGGCGCTGGAGCAGGAACAACCTTCCGAAGGGTTACGCTGCCCTTGTTGCGGCAAGCCTTTTTCTCGGGCTTGGTCTACTCCTTCGTAAGGGCTATGACCGCTGTCAGTTCGGTCATCTTCTTGATATCCCCAAAGTGGAATCTGTCTACGGCACGAATATTCGCTTTGTTCGAATCGAGCCAATACAGCGGTGCGGCAGCCTATATTGTCATTATGATCGTTGCAATACTGGCTGCGATATCACTCATTAATCTGCTGGTAAACCTGCTGTTTAAACCGAAATATTTGAAAAGAGCCAACGCATCATAATAAAGGGGGTCGTATACATGAGTAAAGATATTGTGGAAGATCTGAGACAGCGTTCGAGCGGTGTCAGGATGGTAAATCTGGCAAAGGTTTTTCCTTCCCATGAAGGGTTGGAAGACACGGTTGCAGTTAATCATATCAATCTCGAAATCAAAACCGGTGAGATGATGACGCTTTTAGGCCCGTCAGGCTGCGGAAAGACGACGACACTTCGTATGATTGCCGGATTTGAAACTCCTTCGGGAGGAGAAATCTATATCGGAGATCGCTCCGTTGCCAATGTACCTCCGAACAAAAGGGACATCTCAATGGTGTTCCAATCCTACGCCTTGTTTCCTCACCTGACCATTTTTGAGAACATCTGCTATGGACTGAGGGTTCATAAGCTCCCAAAGGAGGAACTTCAGGAACGAACAAAAAAAGTAATTGAACTGATGGAACTTTCGGGGATGGAGAACCGCTTTCCCAATCAGCTTTCCGGCGGGCAGCAGCAGCGTGTTGCGTTGGCCAGGGCCGTTATCATTGAGCCTAAAGTGCTTCTTTTCGACGAACCGCTGTCAAATCTGGACGCAAAATTGAGAGAACATATGAGAGATGAGCTCAGGGCTCTGCAGAAGCGATTAGGCATAACCAGCCTTTACGTTACCCATGATCAGTCAGAGGCGATGGCGATTTCAGACAAGGTTGTCATTATGAAGGATGGGAATATCATGCAGGCGGGAAGTCCGCAGGAAATATATGAATATCCATCCAACCGGTTTGTTGCAAACTTTATCGGAAAAGCAAACTTTATCCCCTGTGTGTATAAGGGAAAAGATAAAGCTTCTGCCGTCGTAGCACTGGGCGATACGGTATACAAGGTACCGAATCCAGGTGCTATGACTGACATTGATGAAAACGGTGAATGCGTACTCTCAGTGAGACCCGAGTCTGTCCGCTTGACAAAAACAGATAAGGGCGGCATTTCAGGGAAAATAACCAGAGCTGTTTATTATGGCGCTAAGGTTGAGTACGAGATATTAATCGGTTCGGGGACGGTAATTGTGGAAGTTTACAATCCCCAGCTGACAGAGCGCTTTTACGAGGGAGATCAGATCAGCATCGCAATGGATGATGACTGTGTCCGGATATTAAAATAACGGTAGCCTGATGTTTCGTACAAGGAGAATGAAATGAACAATTATATGATTGGCGTCAACCTTTCCGATTCAACAAACCTGACGAATCTGGAAGAGACCTTAAACCGATTCAGAAAAGACGGATTTGACGTTTGTGAGATAAACCTGTCAACTCTTCCTATGATTATCGGAGGGGTTGTGCAGTCTGCGGTGGTAGAACATGTTAAAGGGATTTTAAGACGTGTTCCTCTTCGATATACTGCTCATGCGGGATACGGTTTGGACCTCCGCAATTTAGAAGAAATTGACATGCACCGGGCTGTACTTTTTTCGTCCGTCGATGTCTGCGCGGAACTTGGCATCACTCCGTTGAACCTCCATT
Source organism: Anaerovoracaceae bacterium (assembly GCA_963676445.1). Classification (GTDB taxonomy): domain Bacteria; phylum Bacillota; class Clostridia; order Peptostreptococcales; family Anaerovoracaceae; genus Anoxybacterium. Next base: position 2,273,938 of record OY781100.1, on the reverse strand, counting down.
ATGAAGTGCAGTCCATGTATACAGATCGGGAGCAGGCTTTTATGAATGCCCATACCGAGGCGGCAGAGTACGGGCAAAAGCTGGGGGTTCAGCTCTGTATTGAAAATATTGAAGTTGAATATGCAAAGAAAGCGGCGGACTTCGTGAGGGCTGTAAATCATCCCAATCTGGGTATGACGCTTGATTTGGGACATCTATTCTTGTCTGCTACGCATTTCGGTTACGATTTTATGGAGGCGGTAAGAGATTGTGCGCCTTTACTGAAACATTTGCACATCAATGATAACACTGGTGATTTTGAGCCGCTGCGGATCACGAACTATGACATATACCGCACTCAGGACCGGGGCTACCGTTTTGCCTTCGGACGGGGCGATATTCATATTCCTCCGTTTTGGGGCAAGGTTCCTTTGAAAGAGGCGATCGCGGTTATCAAGGCGGCAGGTTATCAAGGCATTTGGCTTTGCGAGTATTATAATCAAAATTTTGTTCCGTTCAATTGCGAAGTGCAGGAAAGAGTGCGCATAGAAATTGAAAACGCTTGAGAAACTCTGGTATTGGAATATATTTAGGAGCGTTACCCGGAATACCGAAAATTTCCGGCAGCCCTTAATATAGAAAACTTAAAACATCTAATCAACTGAAAAGAAAAGAGGAGGATGGAAATGTTTACGAAACCAATGCGATTGTGTGCCCTGCTTTTGGCTGTCATGATGGTGATGGCTGCTTTTGCAGGATGCGGATCTTCCGGCTCAGGTACGGAAGGGGATCAGGAGAACGATGGGGCGAAAAAAGAACCCGCATACAAGGAACTTACCGTTTATAGCGCTTTGCCGGAAACGGAGCTTCCTTTTTACTTCAACGCATTCACACAGGACACGGGGATTCAGGTCAATTATGTAAGATTGTCGGCTGGAGAAATGCTGACAAGGGTTAAGGCTGAGGCTGGCAACCCCAACGCTTCTATAATGTATGGAGGGTCTACCGACAATTTTATCGCGGCTGCTGCAGAAGGTTTGCTGGAACCTTATTCTTCACCGGAACTTGCAAATGTTCCCGACGAGTATAAGGACCCGGACGGAAACTGGTCTCCATTTTATGTAGGCGCTCTTTCTTTTGCCTGCAACAAAGACTGGTTTGAAAAGAATAATCTGGAGTATCCAAAAACCTGGGATGATTTGCTGAAGCCTGAATTCAAGGGACAGATTTCCATGGCACATCCGTCAACTTCAGGAACTTCGTTTACAATTCTTGCTACGATCGTTCAGATGATGGGCGAAGACAAAGCTTGGGACTATCTTGGCAAGCTGAATCAAAATGTTCGTCAGTATACAAAATCCGGCTCTGCACCTCCTATGGAAGTGGCTCTGGGTGAAGCTGCAATTGCGCTGACTTTCTCCCATGACGGACTGAAACCCGCAAACGAAGGCTATCCGATCGAAGTGGTATTCCCACAAGATGGAACCGGCTATGAAGTCGGAGCGATCGCACTCATTAAAAACAGTAAAGCAGAAGAGCAGGAAAATGCAAAACTCTTTATTGACTGGGTACTTTCACAAAGAGGGCAGGAATGCTTTATTGAAGCAAAGAGCAACAGACTGCCGATCAATGTAAATGCAAAAGTATCTGACGGTCTGGAAAAGATAAGTGACATCAACGTTATCTCTTATGACGCTGTTTGGAGCGGAGAAAACAGAAGCCGTCTTGTTGAGGAATTTAAAACAAAGATAGATAATGCCGGCACACTGAAAAAATAAAATCAGTTCATTCGGGTCAGGCGATTCATCTTTTTCTGGGCGGAGAAACCCTCCGCCCTTTCCTCATCGGTTTAAAACATTACAACGCAATTATCTAATTACTGTCATTTCATACGGAATAAGGCCGGGAGCGAAAGCTTCCGGCATTATTCCTTTTTGCCGCAGCCTTACGGAAGAATTCCAATTCGGCTAAGTACGACGCATTTTTATAAAAAATTTCATGTCAAATCTTGTAACACAGCCCAAGATTACCCAGGGACTTTTTGAAGCGACAAGCTTTACAAGTGACATCATGAAATCCGACAAGGTTATCACGACAAAGATCCTTGAATTTAAAAAGCTTTTCGGCGACCGATCTCTTCATAAAAAGCTGATGCTGGAGGATGATGATAAGCTGCATTTTATAAAAAAAGTCAGGTATGTGGACGATATTCTGGTTTGCGTGGAGGAAATCTACATGCTCATATTCGGAGGTGCCCCTGTTTTTGAAAAGTGGGCGATGGAAAACGGAGCTGACGGCTATTCTGAAGATGCGGCTTCGTCAGTTAAATTAGTCAGGCGTCTGTTTGAATTATGATTTTTCGTAGCGTTGCTGAAGCTTGTTTAATCATAGCGGCTTTCTTGATATACAAGTTATTTTCCTAACAAAATAGTGTCATTTTTATTGTCTGGACTGGGTTGATTTCTATCCAGTCCTTTTCTTTTCTATCTTCCTTTCATTTTGCCTAGTTAGTTAATTATTTAACGGCAACTAAGTATACAATATATTCCTTCAGAATATTGTATACTTTCCATTTTTCGCTTGATTTCTTTCTAAACTGCTGATAATATGATTTTTAAAATTTTTTCTTTCTGATGAGCGAGTAAAAGATTATTGTTTATATTTTAACAATAAAATACAGCGAAGGGAGTTATTTAGAATGAGCTTGTTTAAGAGGCATTTACAGAGCATAAAAATCAATCACAGTAAAAATACGATGAACATTGAAACAAAAATAATGCCAATACCTGACATGGTATACATTTCCATGTCCCAGCATATAGGCGCTCCCTGCGCTCCCACCGTAAAAGAGGGAGATAAGGTTACTGTCGGTCAGAAAATAGGGGATTCGGCTTCCGTGGTCAGCGCGCCTGTACACTCTAGCGTTTCGGGTACAGTGGTTTCCATTGATGAATTTATGTCTACGCTCGGTACTATGGATCAAACCGTAGTGATTAAGACGGATAAAAAGCAAACGCCATATCCGGAGTTACAAATTCCAAAGGCTGAGACCAGGGAGGAGTTTCTGGCAGCGGTGAGAGAGAGCGGACTGGTGGGTCTTGGAGGGGCAGCATTTCCCACCCATGTGAAGTATAACCCCAAGAATAAGGACCAGGTGAAAACCCTTGTAATCAACGGGGCTGAATGTGAGCCGTTTATCACTTCCGATTACAGGACCATGCTGGAAGATAGTCAGAATATTGTCGATGGAATTACTACCATTATGAAACACCTGAATTTAGAACGCTGCTTTATTGGTATTGAAGATAATAAACCGAAAGCGATTGAAATTTTGAAAGATATAACGGAGAGTTCAAAATCCATTTCCGTCGTGAAGCTGAAAGCTCGGTATCCTCAGGGTGCAGAAAGGGTACTGATTTATGAGACAACAGGAAAAGTGCTCGCTCCGGGAAAGCTGCCGGCGGATATCGGAGTCATTGTATCTAATATAAGCACTGCAGCGTTTTTGGGGCAATACTTTAAAACTGGAATGCCACTGATCAGCAAGCGAATTACGGTAGACGGAAACGCAGTATCAAATCCCAACAATTTGATTGCACCCATCGGAACACAAATATATGAAATTATCGATTTCTGCGGTGGATATAAGAAAGTGCCGAAAAAGATCATTATGGGGGGGCCGATGATGGGAAGAACGATTTATCATGACGGAAAGCCTCTCATCAAGAACAACAATGCGATCCTGGCCTTCGACGAGACACAGGCACTGGTTCAAAAGGAAACGGCATGTATCAACTGCGGGAACTGCGCAAGAGTCTGTCCTCTGCGCCTGATGCCCATTTCCATTGCAAGAGCTTACAAGAATAACGATGTTGCTTCTTTAAAGGAATTGAAAGTATCGATTTGCATGGAATGCGGCTGCTGCTCCTATGTCTGTCCGGCTAAAAAGCAGGTAAATTTGATCAATCGACTAGCAAAGGCAAAAGTGAGGATGGCGGAACAAAATGGAAAAATATAAAAATATCAATTTAATCGTATCATCGTCGCCCCACATCTCAGGCGACATCAATACTGCAAAGATCATGCTGACGGTTATAATCGGATTACTCCCATCGCTGTTTGTATCGGTTTTTGTATTTGGCGCGAGGGCACTCTTTTTGGTTATGGTATGTGTCGGGGCTAGTGTGTTGTTTGAATATCTATTTCAAACAGTAGTGAAGAAGGAAAACACAATAGGGGATTTCAGTGCAGCTGTTACCGGTCTCCTGCTTGCCTTTAATTTACCGGTTAATCTGCCGTACTGGCAGGCGGTTATCGGTTGCTTTGCTGCAATTGTGATCGTGAAGCAGCTCTTCGGGGGAATCGGTCAGAATTTTGCAAACCCTGCGATTACTGCGAGAATTATTTTGCTGGTATCCTTCTCAACGCCGATGACTGCATGGCCTGCCGCTGAGAGGATTTTTACTTCCGCCGACGCAGTTTCGGGGGCTACCCCGCTGGGGTTATTTGCCCGCCAGGAGCTGGACGCACTGCCTACTCATGTGGATTTGATTATGGGCACGGTGAGCGGATCTATGGGAGAAACCAGCGCGGCGGCGCTCTTGATGGGAGGCGCCTTTCTAATCTGGAAAAGAGTTATTTCTCCTGCAATCCCACTCAGCTTTTTAGGTACGATGGCTGTTTATTCTCTGCTGGCCGGTGTTGACCCGGTTTTTCAGATTTTAGCCGGCGGCGCTGTGCTGGGGGCGTTCTTTATGGCTACGGACTATGCGACTTCTCCTGTAACAATGACAGGTAAAATTCTATTCGGTATCGGTTGCGGAGCTTTAACAATGACCATACGGTTGTTTGGTTCCTATCCGGAAGGAGTTTCTTTCGCAATCCTTCTGATGAATCTGTTAACTCCTCATATCGATGCACTTTCAAGAAGACGGCTTTATGGAGGTGGGGAAAAATGAAAGCATTAAAAAAAGAAACTGCGCCGACAATGGTGCTGATGATCGTTTGTATTATCGTTACACTGACACTGACCTTTACTTATCAAGTGACTAAGCCTGTTATTGCTGCAAACGCAAAGGCAAACGCAGATGCGGCACGGGCAAGGGTTTTGCCGGCTGGTGGAGGAGGCTACAGTCCTGTGGACTGCGCACTTTCAGATGGAGTGCTCGAAGTGTATGCTGCCGATAACGGTTCGGGTTATGTGATTACCGCAAAAGACAAAGGTTTTGCCGGGGATATTGTTGTCATAGTAGGGTTCGGCTCTGACAGAAAGATTCAGGGGATCAAGGTACTTGAGCATACTGAAACGCCGGGGCTTGGTTCTGTGGCAATGTCAGACACCCACATGTCTCAATTTCTCGGGAAGGAAAAAATCACAAATACGAATGAAACCGATGCTGATTACATCGACGCGGTTACCGGTGCAACCATATCATCCAACGCCGTGTTCAGAGCGGTAAACAAAGCGCTTGAACAGTATGACGAGTTGGGGGAAGCCGACGATGAGTAAACTAGAGATTGTAACAAAAGGAATGATAAAGGAAAATCCTGTGCTGGTCCTGCTTTTAGGCACTTGTCCTACACTTGCCGTGACGACTATGGCGGTAAACGGCTTTGGTATGGGGATTGCGACAATGGGTGTTCTTATTTGCTCCAACACAGTAATTGCACTATTGAGGAAGGTCATTCCGGATAAAGTCAGAATCCCCTGCTATATTGTCATTATCGCAGGATTCGTTACGATTGTAGGCTTTGTAATGAAGGCGTATGCTCCTGATCTGGACCGTTCATTAGGAATTTTCATACCACTGATCGTGGTAAACTGTATTATTCTCGGCAGGGCGGAGATGTTTGCCAGCAAAAACCGGGTTCTTGACGCAGCCCTTGATGGATTGGGAATGGGAATCGGATTTACGCTGGCCTTGGTCCTGATCGGATCGATTCGCGAATTGCTTGGCTCAGGAAAATGGATGGGTATCACACTAACGGCAGGTTTCATCGATCCCATGACGATTTTTATGCTGGCTCCGGGCGGATTTTTCGTCTATGGCTGTCTCGTTGCACTAATGAATAAATTGACGAAGGGGAGAGTCCTAAAAAATAAGGAAATGGGCTGTGCTGCATGTCCTTCCGCCGGAGCCTGCGGACAGATCAATGACGGAGGTTGCAAGCAATGAAAGAAATATTGATCATTTTAATGAGCGTGATTCTGGTTGATAACTTTGTGCTTTCAAAATTTCTGGGTATCTGTCCTTTCCTGGGAGTATCAAAAAAGCTGGATTCTGCTGTAGGGATGAGCATTGCGGTTATCTTTGTAATGCTGATTGCAACCGCTGTGACTTATCCAATCTATGTCAGTCTTCTGGAACCGAGGGGCCTCAGCTACCTCCAGACTATCGTTTTTATCCTGGTAATCGCGGCTCTTGTACAGCTTGTTGAAATTGTACTGAAAAAATACATTCCGGTCCTGCATCGTTCGTTGGGGGTCTATTTGCCACTGATTACCACTAACTGTGCGGTGCTGGGCGTTACGCTGCTGAATATCGATGAGGGCTATACCTACGCGCAGGCCTTGGCAAATTCTTTTGGTGCGGGGCTGGGTTTTCTTCTTGCTATGGTCATCTTTTCCGGTGTAAGGCAGCGAATTGAGCAGAGTGAGGTTCCTTCCGCCTTTCAGGGAATTCCGTCGATTCTGATTGCAGCTTCGATTGTATCTGTATCATTTATGGGTTTCAGCGGAGTGGTTGAAGGTATTTTCAGATAGGAGGCTGTGGCAATGGAACAATATATGACACCAATTTTGATTGTAACTGCAATCGGCATTCTTGCGGGCGTGATCCTTACGGCGGCATCCAAATTCATGGCGGTCAAGGTCAATGAAACGGAGGAGCAGGTCAGAGGAGCATTGCCCGGAGCGAATTGCGGCGCTTGCGGTTTTGCGGGTTGTGATGATTATGCGGCATCGCTGGCAAATGATCCTGAAGTCAAAGGAAATCTTTGCACGCCGGGAGGGAATGCGGTGGCTTCTGAAATCAGCAGGATTCTCGGAAAGAATTTTGAGGAGACGGAAAGCAAGTACGCTGTAGTGAAATGCTCTGGTACATTTGACAAAACCAATTATATTATGGATTTTAAGGGGATTCAGTCCTGCAGTGCGAACAAAATGTTTTACCGGGGAAGGGGTGCGTGTAGCAGAGCTTGCCTGGGTTTTGGAGATTGTTTGAATACGTGTGAATACAACGCAATTTCAATGGTGAATGGTGTAGCTCAAATTAATAAATTAAGATGTGTGGGCTGCGGCGCCTGTGTTGGAGTATGTCCCAACGAATTGATTGCCATCGTGCCGTCCGGACTCAATGTCATTGTATCATGCAGTTCACTGGATCATGGTGCGCGAACGCGAAGCGTCTGTAAATCCGGCTGTATTGGCTGCGGAAAATGTGTGGCGGCATGTAAGTTCGATGCGATTCAGGTTAAAGATCACTTGGCTGTAATCGACCCGGACAGGTGCAAAAGCTGCGGCTTGTGCATCAAAGTGTGTCCCGTTGGGGTGATAAAGACAAATCGTATGAAAAAGACGGTCTGAGTAAGGGGAAACCTGCAATAAGCAAATTAATCAATGAACAGTGCAAATTAATAATGTTATTAGCAATTCCAATTAACTGAATTTAAAGCAAATTGTAATGAAAACTGTTGAAATCTAAGGCAAGTGTGTTGGCTTCAAAATTCTGCCATTGTGAAAAATTCTGATAGTTGCTTGTTTTTTGTGAAACAATATAGTAACTTGTTTAAGGTAATGAAGAATAAGAGGTAAGACATTGGGCGTTAAACAAATTTCACAATCTTTTCATCAATTGAAATCCTGCATACATCTGACGGCAAAAAGAGTAGGCCGTCAATTAAAATACGATAAAAAAACGAGGGCCATAACGGCTGCAGTTCTTGTCCTTATGATTTTCTGTTCGGTATGGTTTCAAATTACTGGCGCTGAAGTGTACAGCTTAACCATCGGCGGGAAAGAAGCCGGATATATTACCGATCAATCTCTTGTGAAAGAGGCTGTGGTAAATGTTGGTTCAAACTATGAAGATGACGGAATCGAAGCCATTATCGATGAAAGCGCGATTTCCTGTAAACCTACTAAGTTAAAGAAAAATGATGTTCAAGCATTGTCTTTGGGAGACCTGGAAAAAGCGATCGAGGATTCTGAATTTTGCACGGCAAAAGGATGGACAATCAATGTTGAAGGAAAAAATATAGTGGCTGTAACCTCAGAACAAGCGGCACATCAAGCCCTTGAGGATGTCAAGAGCAGCTATTTGACAAACGGCAGCAAGGTTATCAGTGCGTCTTTTAAGGAGAATGTTTTGGTAACACAATCAGCGGTGCGAATTGCTGATCTAAGGAAGCAGGATGAAGCGGAAAAAATGCTTTTGACCGGCGAACAAGAGCCGAAATTATATGAGGTTCAAGATGGAGACACTTTGTGGGACATCGCGGCCGCAAACGGAATGAGCATTGCAGAACTCGAAAATGCCAACCCCGGTTTCGATCCGGATACGCTGAAAATCGGTCAGCAGCTCAATTTGCTTGCTGTTAATCCATATGTTACAGTTCAAACAAAGGAGCTCATTACAACGGAAGAAAAAATTGATTTCAATACAGTTTACGAGGAGACAAATACCTTAAATAAAAATGAAATTAAAATAAAAACCCCCGGCACTTATGGATCGAAGCAGGTCAGCGCTGAGGTCACAAAAGAGAACGGGGTGATAACGGCAACAAATGTCGTTGAGTCGACCGTGACGGCAGAACCGAAGGATCAAGTGGCACTGAAGGGAACGAAAGTAACGTATGTTGCCAGCAGAGGAGGCGGACGAGCTATTTCTGTCGATGCATCCGGAAGTGAAATCGTTAGCTATGCAAAAACATTGATTGGGACTCCATATGTTCATGGAGGCTCCAGCCCAAAGGGTTTTGATTGCTCCGGGTTTACGCAATACGTATACGCGCATTTCGGTGGAAATTTACCGCGCACGTCAGCCGGTCAATATGGTTGCGGTACTTTTGTAGATAAGTCCCAGCTCCAGCCAGGGGATTTGGTCTTCTTTAAGTCTTCTTCACGAATCAGCCATGTCGGCATTTATGTCGGAGGCGGAAGCTTTATTCATTCACCTCAAGCCGGTGATAAAGTAAAGATCAGCAACTTTTCTTCAACCACTTTGAGGTACGCCGGTGCGGTAAGAGCGTCAAACTAATCAATCAATCAACCAATTCCAAACCGACTTAATTGATTTGTTTCAGTCTGATCATATAAATAAGTCTGATCATATAAAAATGAATGAGTTATTCTAAGCCCCAGGCCAGGGGCTTTTCCTATCTAGTGGAGGTAAATCTTTGAATCATATAACCCACACCATCGGCGGCATTGGCGCCGGACTGCTGGTGGTCACAGCTACAGGCTACGGGTCCGGTGAGGCCGCTCAGATCGCAGTCTTGGCAGGAGCAGTGATCGGCTCCCTGTTTCCGGACATTGATCACAGCAAAAGCTTTATTTCTCATAAAGTCCCGATTGCTTCATTCGCAGCATCAACTGTATTCAAGCACCGGGGCTTTTTGCATTCCCCCTTATTTGTCATCCTTGCCGGCGTCTTCTTGACGGCGGGGAGCCAGAACTTGCTTTACGGAGCGAAGCTGCAGCTTGCAAGCCAGTTTCTGACTGGATTACTTTCGGGAATGTTGTCACATATCATTTTAGATACATTTAATAAGCAGGGAATCCCCTGGTTATGGCCATATCAAAAAAGATTCCGACTCCTGTCGATCCGAACTGACAGCATGATGGAAACCGCATTTGCAATCGCCTTGACGGTGCTGATCGGGTACCGATTTATTCATTAAAAAGCGGATAATGCAAAATCAAAAAACTCCTAGGCCTATCGTAACGAACAACAGTCTTTTTATTTGCACAAGTAAGATCAAATAGAATATGAATGGTAAATACATCTTTAGCCCCTGCTGTAAACAGAGGCTTCTTTTATTCTTGTAAATTATCAATAATAATACCTGGAAACTTTGATTATCAACATAATTGTGTGTAAATTTCTACAATTTGGCGCACTCAATTATTGATCTGTTAGACTGATAATTATTCTTTTGATTGGGGAAGTCTAATTTGAGTAGGAAAAATTTATTTCGTTATCTTTTAATACTGTCTGCTGGCATATTAACCTATTTTGTTATTACCATTCTAATTGAACTATCATAAATAGGATCTTTAAAAAGCGATTACAAATCGCAATAAATAAAATTAGGAGAAAATCATGAATAAGACGCTATTATTAGCCATTATTATAGGTATCACGCTATTTTTTTTTGGTTGCAGCGAAAATAATCCATCTCAAGACAATCGTGAGGAATTTGAAAGCTTAAATAATTCCATCGAATCTATTTTGTCAATCAATAGCCTTTCCTACGTATCCTTAAATGAACAAAACCTAAAGACAAATGATGATACAATAACAATAATAACTACGACGGAAAATAAAAGAATAGATGAACCTTTTGTGATATGGAGTAAGGTTCAAAAAACTGAATCACATGCAAATGAGCAAACAAACGAAACAACTACAGAATTATATCAGGCCAGTACGGAGAAAGGGTTGGAGATGTTTTACAGGATAGACGATATGGAATGGACGAAAAAAACTACTATGAAAGACCCAACTATGGTAAGTCAATACATTGAGCAATTAAATAACTTTTTAAAGGCCTGTTATTACCTACTGAATACAAATTTAGGTAGCTTTGAACTGATAGAAAATCAGGAAGGACTAATTAAATTTAGCGGGTTCATTAGCCAATCGTCAGTTGTTGAAACTTACGAAAAGTATTATAGAGAATTTTTTGTGAACGGAGGCCTAATAAAGGAGAGTAAAGAACTTCCAAGCAAGGACGAGTTACTTGACGAGATTACCAGTGGAAATGTATATGAATTAATGAATGGTATTCCAAGCCTGGCTTTTTCAGATAAATCAACTCCGATAACTATATGGGTCAATACTGAGAATGATGAAATCAGCAAAGTAGAAATTGATGAAATTGATGTAACTCAAGCAATAGCAAATAAATCATTCGAGGGAGCAGATAGTAAAGTTCCGAAAATCGAAAAATCTATATTAACGTATGACATACTTGAGATTAATACGATTGATGAAATACCAATGCCTGAATAAGAATATCTATAGAAGCTGATCCGGTTTTAGGAAGCCTGACTCATACTAATACGAGGAAATATCGTTTTGAAGTTAAAAAAATTATATACTTCTTTTTTTATTTATAATGTTTGTGCAACTTCCATTCATACCAATCAGGGGGTGATATAATGGTTCCTGAATTAGAAAATAGATATTATGACGTTAATGGTAAAGTAAAACAATCTTTTTGGGGTAAAATCTCAATTCTATTTGGTATATTCAATCTGCTTATTTCTATCGCTATTTTTTGGGCGCTACATTCATACGTCAATGACGAGTATGCTGATATTGTATATGTTCAAGTTCAAATTCTAGCAATTGGAAGCAGGGTAGAACTGTTAACGAAACCTCTCGGTTTATTAATTGGGATCGTAGGTATTTTCGAGAAGAATAAAAAAAAGGGGACTGTTTTTTATGGAATTCTGATTAACTTATTAATAATACTTTGGACAGTAATATTATATATTTTTGGTGATAAGATAATTTGATGAATTTTAATCAAGTAGTGTACTGATATTTTATTGATACCGGTAATAAAAGCCCCTCCCTGGTATCATTTTGCCTTCCGCCAGAATATGCTGATATATATTCTGAAAAGCAGTCAAAATCTACAAATCTAAATTTGTGATTTTGTTGCATCAGTTCGCTAACAATTTTCGTGACAAATTGGGCGAGCTAGTAAATGGAGGCTATTAAATGGATAGGGTTGTGATCATAGGAGGCGGATGGTCAGGATGTGCCTCCGCTTTGGCTGCAAGAAAGGCCGGAGCGGAAGTGACATTAGTTGAAAAGACGGATCTGCTTCTTGGATTAGGCAATGTAGGCGGAATTATGAGAAACAACGGCAGATATACTGCCGCGGAAGAGAATATAGCGATGGGAGCCGACGAGCTGTTCGGTATCACGGATAAGCTTTCAAGGCACGTCAATGTGGATTTTCCGGGGCACAGACATGCGAGCCTATATGATGTCATCAAGGTGGAGCCTCAGGTTAGACGGCTTCTAGAGGAAAAGGGGATTCAAATCAAGACCGTCGCAAGAGCGGTAGATGTGGTAATGGATGCTGGTAATGCGGCCAATGGAAACCGCGTGATGAAAGGCATCATATTAGCCGATGATACGGTGATAGAAGGTGATGTGTTCATAGAGTGTACCGGATCGACAGGCCCCATGGGAAACTGTCTTACTTATGGAAATGGATGCTGCATGTGTATTCTGAGATGTCCAGCATTCGGACCGAGGGTCAGCATAACACAAAAAGCAGGAAGAAACGATATTATGGGACAGCGGAAAGATGGCGCTTTTGGCGCTTTCAGTGGTTCCGGAAAGCTTGAAAAGTCATCGTTGTCGGAAGAACTTCAGCGGCAGCTGAATGAGACCGGCGTTGCTGTCATTCCTCTCAGAGCGGAACAGGTTTCGAAAGAGAAGCTGGATTTAAAGGTGTGTCAGCAGTATGCATTGAATGAGTATGCGGAGAACATTGTACTTTTAGATACGGGGTTTGCCAAGATCATGACGCCCTTTTACCCGCTTGAGAAACTGAGGCAGGTTCCGGGCTTTGAAAACGCAAGATATGCGGACCCCTATGCAGGAGGCAAAGGGAATTCCATACGGTATCTTTCTGTTGCTGAGCGTGACAATCAGATGAAGGTGATCGGAATTGAAAACCTTCTGTGCGGTGGAGAAAAATCCGGGTTATTCGTCGGACATACGGAAGCAATTTCCACCGGGACGCTTGCAGGGTACAATAGCGTTCGGTACCTAAAAGGGATACGCCCCTTGGAGCTGCCGAAGCAAATCGCCATTGGAGATTTGATTGCTTATGCAAACAAAAGGATACGTTCGAAGGATGGTTTGATGACGCGCTATACCTTTGCCGGATCGGAGTATTTCCAGAGAATGCAGGATAAGAGCCTTTACACCACAGACCCTGAGGTGGTGAGGAAACGGATCAGAAAATATGATCTGGAGAATATTTATAAAGAACCAATTGTATAAAGTTGAGGCCTCTGGCAACATCCAAAACGGCATGGAAATAAAATCGAAGCGGCTTTCGTTTCTTTTCCAGCCGTTTTGCATTTTAATTCGTTTGCCTTTCTTTTTCATCCATTTTGAATTTCCTGTAAAAGTATGAATTACCTGTTGCTTGGGTAAAATTTACCCCGGTAGATACTGGTGCTAATTTGCTTTCTATTTTCACCACATTATGCTAAAATCAATATGAAATTGAAAACGGTCATTCATCTATGGACTGGAACAACAACTTTGTTAAATGCAGCAAAAGGAGAATAAGATGCGCTTAAATAAATATATATCACAGGCGGGAATTGCCAGCAGGCGGAAAGCGGACGAGCTTACGGCGCAGGGCAAGGTAAAGGTCAATGGAGCCGTTATGACGGAGATGGGCTACGACGTGGCGGAAAATGACGTCGTAGAAGTAGACGGACGGGCCATAAGACATGAAATGAAAAAAGTTTATGTTATGCTGAATAAACCGAAGGGCTATATTACTTCGGCGGATGATGAAAAGGACAGGCCTACGGTGATGGAACTTGTTTCGGATATCGAAGAGCGTCTCTTTGCAATTGGCAGACTGGACTACAATACTTCAGGAATGCTGCTGATGACAAACGACGGTGATTTGGCCTACAAACTTTCTCACCCAAAACATAAGGTTTATAAAACCTATCGAGCCAGGGTAACGGGACAACTTTCAACGGAAAAGTTAGCACGGCTTAGAAAGGGTGTGGATATTGGAGGCTTCGTTACTTCAAAAGCTATTGTGAATATCATCAAACAGGTAGAACGGTCAGCTGTTGTAGAAATAAAAATTTTTGAAGGTAAAAACAGGCAAGTCCGGAAAATGTTCGCCGCTGTAGGAAACAAGGTACTGGATCTGGAACGAGTAGCCATTGGAGATCTTTACCTTGGCCATTTGAAGCAGGGACATTACCGGAAATTAACCCGGCAAGAAATCGAATATCTGAAAAACTGCTGAATGTGCCGGAATGCCAGCGCTGAACAGCAACAATAAAGGAGAACGGTTGAAATGAATTTAATTACAAAGCCGACGGAATTGACTTTGAAAATAATAGGAGAATATATCTCGCCGGGGGATCTGGTTGTGGATGCTACCGCGGGCAACGGATATGACACACTGGCACTGGCGAAAAAGGCAGGGGTCAACGGAAAGGTGTATTCCTTTGATATTCAGCAAACAGCGATTGACTGCACAAAAACCCTTCTGGAACAAGAGGGGTTTTTCCATAACTGCATTCTGATACTCGATTCTCATCACCGCATGGAGGAGCATATTCCGGAAAACGAACATGGCAAACTTTCGGTGGTGATTTTCAATTTGGGATATCTCCCCGGAGGCGACAAATCGCGGACGACGGATAGTGAAACCACTTTGCCTGCTGTGATGCAGGCACTGAAGCTGGTGAAGCCCGGCGGACTTGTAGCGGTTACAATGTACGGAGGACATCCGGCTGGAAAGGAAGAAAAAGAGATTTTGCTTCGTTTTTCAAAAGCGCTTCCTCAAAAAGAATACCATGCAGTGTATCTCTCCCTCATCAATCAGGAGAACAATCCTCCCGAGCTTTTGCTTTTAACAAAGAAATAGAGATACGGCACACATCTCCACAGAATTCATATTAATAAATGAAGAAGTAATCAACTTTGCAGAGCTTTGTTGGTTGGCTGGGAATGGAGATGTTTGTTTTGAGTTCGGAGATCATTCTGTTTTCGGTTCTGGCTGTAGCGTTGATCGGCAAAGCGAAGACCGTTGCTGTTGCCGCTGCAATTTTGCTGGTACTGAAGCTGATCAGGCTTGATCGGTACATATATCCCGTGATCGAGAAAAACGGGATTTCGCTGGGGATTGTCATTCTGGTTGCGGCGATTCTTTTGCCGATTGCCACCGGAACGGTGTCCGTCGGCAGTATCAAAGGAATCTTTGCCTCATGGATCGGAATTGCGGCATTGGTATTATCCTTTGTCACAACGTACTTAAGCGGCCGGGGGCTTGAGTTTCTTACGGTTCAGGGACACAGCGACGTGATGCCTTCTATGATTATTGGTGCAGTTGTCGCAACAGCTTTTTTAGGCGGTGTTCCCGTAGGACCGCTGATTACCAGCGGACTTTTGGTGATACTGATCAAAGTCGTGGAATTATTCAAAGGCCCGGGTCTTTAAAGATCGCCGGGCCTTTTTTTGATGGGAAAAAGTACTTCATATTTGTGATGTTATTTTCTTTTGGATTCTTTGGGTGTGACGCAGATGCCTTCGGCTCTGCAGACAACGATGGGCTCGTCAAGAAAATCAGCAGCGGAGGGGCTGATGTCCGGTCTGGCGGCTACGACCTTTTTCGCTTCAAATCTCATTTTTCTTGAGGTGTTGCCAACCTCGTAAATTTCACCGCATGCTTCGATGTAATCACCTGCGAAGGTAGGAGCGAGAAACTGAACGTCGGTATATTTCAGGAACAGACCTTCATCGCCGTCCATCTTGATCAGAAGCTCTGTTGCTACGTCGCCGAACAAATGAACCATATGCGCTCCATCCACCAGACTTCCGCCGTAATGGGCGTCTTTATGTGACATTCTCAAACGGATTGTTGATGTAATTTTATCCATGATCATTCTCCTTTTTGAATTCCAGTCCGCTGCAACCATTAAAAAGTACCCGAAAAATGTCCGGAGCAGCTTTAGCCTTCGTTTTTAATATTGCAGAGGTACCGGCACGATATTCAATATTTTATCCTATATGAAAAATAAATTGCAAATAGCGTGCCAATCAGTTATCCTTGAAGTAAGTAAGAAACGAACCGATTTTGCATCACCATTGTGGCGGGTGATGCAAAATAATTGCGAAAGGAGGCTGGTGAATCAAAATGGAAAGCTTTTATGGAATTGACCGGGTATTGGAGCCGAAGCATGTGCTGTCCACCTCAGCATGGAAGGTGGACAACAACAGAGAGATTTATCCCAAAGAAATAAGGGTGGCAATCAAAACGCTGCACTTGGAAAGCACCAGCTTTAAGCAAATCTGCATTGAATCAAACAATAACGCTGAAAGAATTAAAGACCGGATCATGGATATTGTGATCAAAAGGGGAAAGCTGCACAATCCGGTTACCGACACCGGAGGACTTCTTTACGGAACTGTAGAGAAAATCGGTGAAGAATACAATAATGTGATGGGACTTGAAATAGGAGATGAGATTATATGTAATGCGTCTCTGGCTGCAATTCCTTTATACATCAGCAGAATCAATAAAATTGATATGGTATATAACCAGATTGAGGTGGAGGGATATGGCATTCTGTTTAACGAGTTTCCCATTGTCAAGCGGCCGAAAGATGTGCCGCTGAACCTGTTGCTCTTTGCCTTTGATGAGTCAGGGACGATGTATACCGTGAGCAGCTGCGCCAGAGATAAGGATAATTTTCTGATCGTGGGAAACAACTTGCTCACAAATGCGCTGTATGGTTATGCCATCAGGAAAGTCAGAGGTCCTGAGGTTCGGATTATCTGCCTGCTTGACAACAAGACGGAAGTGATGGTGAAAGGTAAAAGCATCGAGCTATTGCTAAATAATGTATTTACGGAAATATACTATGTAAATATACTGAGGCCGATGGAGTGCATCAGCAGCCTTGAAATGGATTCTCTTTTCGATCTGAGCGTCAACTGCGCCGATATTCCGGGAGCGGAAACCATCAATATTCTGGCGACGAAATCAGGCGGAACAGTCTGTTTTGCTAACCTGATCAACAACTACAACATCGCACTG
Organism: Anaerovoracaceae bacterium; assembly: GCA_963676445.1. Lineage (GTDB taxonomy): Bacteria > Bacillota > Clostridia > Peptostreptococcales > Anaerovoracaceae > Anoxybacterium. The sequence goes on along the minus strand of OY781100.1, from coordinate 2,256,907 downwards.
TATCTGACGGAGGCGCTCTCAAAACCCCTCGATATCCGATGTGCGGTAGGATACCTGGACGAGTATGATAAATTTGATATCTCGATCGTGCAGGGGCTTACACCGTTTCTGGAAAGAGCTGCCGTAACGGAGGCAAAGGTTGAAGAGAACATTGCATATCCCCTTGGGCGTTCCAAAAAGGGCTTTGAGCTTTCGGGCTACAGAAAGAGCCTGGTGGAAGACTTTATCTGTGAAAGCAGAGCGATGACCACCGTTGTGGACGAAATACTAAGCGTTGCAAAATATGACTGCAACGTCTTGATCACAGGAGATACGGGGGTCGGCAAAGAGAAGGTTGCCTCAATCATACAAAAGAACAGCAACCGCAGAATGCAGTCCTTTATAAAGATTAACTGTGCGGCGATCGCAGACAACCTGATTGAATCGGAGTTTTTCGGATATGAGAAGGGCTCCTTTACCGGGGCGAATGCAGCCGGTAAAAAGGGATATTTCGAACTGGCGGATAACGGCATTATTTTTTTGGATGAGATTGGGGAACTGCCTCAGGACTTGCAGGCAAAGCTGTTAAGGGTAATTCAGGACGGAGAGTTTTACCGTGTGGGCGGAACGGAACCAATTAAAACCAACGTCAGAATTATTTCAGCGACCAATCGTGACTTGGAGAAGCTGATTGAAGAGAAAACATTCAGAAGAGATTTGTATTACAGACTGAATGTATTTCCCATAAGGGTACCGAACCTGGATGAGAGGAAAGCGGAAATCCCTTCTCTTGTCTTATACTTTATGGGTAAATACACGGAAAAATTCGGCATGAAAAAGGTCATCGCAGAGGATGCCTTGACCTACATGAAAGAGTGCAGTTGGCCCGGTAACATCAGAGAACTTGAAAATGTAGTTCAGCGCCTTTTGATTACCTCGAAAGGCGAGATTGTTACAGCCCTGGATGTAATGAAGGAGCTTCACGCGGATTTGTTTGATAAAATGAATGTAAACTACGAAGAACCGTCTCTGGAAGAAGCGGAAAAAATCAATCTTGATGAAATGGTGGAGAATTTCGAAAAAAACATTATTCAGTATGCGTGTGACAAGCACGGCTCCACCAGAAAAGCAGCGAAAGCCATTGGGATCAGTCAGACTCAGCTGGTCAGAAAGAAAAACAAATACGGGATTGTTTAATCAATAGCAAGACGTTTGCGAAACGAAGCTGAGACATGAATGCGCCACTTAATGTGGTGCCTGTAAAAAACATAAAATTAGGATGGAATGCATTGGAAAGGATAAACTAATGAAGATGCAGCCCATCTTTTTTTGTTGAACCGAAAATGGTTCGCAAAGATGGGCGGGATTAATCAAAAACGGTTCAGTATCAGAGAAAACCTTGGATTTTTCAAGGCCATTGGGTTGGCATACAAATTGCTATATTTAATAAGCAAAATGTCAAATGGAGTATGATACATAATGTTTATTGAAAGAAATGCTGATTTCGAAGGAGATGTGCCTGGAAGAGGGAGATGCGCCCGGACTCAATACGCGTTTCTATAGTCTAAGGAGGAAACAAAAATGAAAAAAGGATGCCCATACGGTACACACAGAGTAATCTCGCCAAAAGGAGTATTACCGCAGCCTGCAGACATTATCGATAATACAATGGAAACTTACGACAATGAAGTGCTGATCGACGTACAGACATTGAATGTCGACTCTGCCAGCTTTACTCAGATAGAAAAACAGGCCAATGGAGACGTTGAGGAAATCAAGAAAATTATGCTCGGAATCGTTGCTAAAGCCGGCAAACATAAGAATCCTGTAACAGGATCAGGTGGAATGCTGATCGGAACCGTTAAGGAAATCGGACCTGCTTATGTGGGCGATCTGAAAGTGGGCGACAAGATTGCAACTTTGGTGTCCCTGTCCCTGACCCCACTTGTAATTGAAGAAATTCTTGAAGTAAGGCCTGATATCGACCAGGTAGACATCAAAGGTCAGGCTATCTTATTCCAGAGCGGTATCTATGCGGTTCTTCCCAAAGATTTGCCGGAAACACTGGCGCTTTCCGTACTTGACGTTGCTGGAGCTCCTGCTCAGACGGCGAAACTCGTTCAGTCCGGCGACACTGTAGTCGTAATCGGAGGCGGCGGAAAATCAGGTCTTCTATGCCTTTATGAAGCAAAGAAAAGAGCTGGTGTAACTGGAAAGGTCATCTGCATCGGCGGAAGTGAAAAGAGCACAGACAGAGCCAGAAAACTCGGATTAGCTGACGAATATTTTGCGGCCGACGCAACAGACGCTATTGGAATTTACAATAAAATCATGGAATTGACCGACGGAAAGCTTGCTGATGTTGTTATCAACTGCGTAAACATCGAAAATACAGAAATGGCCAGCATTCTCTCCTGTAAGGACGACGGAACAGTATACTTCTTCAGCATGGCGACCAGCTTCACAAAGGCTGCACTCGGAGCAGAAGGCGTGGGCAAGGACATTAACATGATCGTAGGAAACGGATACTGCAAAGGGCACGCCGCAATTTCCCTGCAGGTGTTGAGAGAGTGTGAGGCTTTAAAGAATTTGTTTGCAGAAATGTACGCCTAAGCTTGTTAAATTTGTCTGCGGAAGAGACTTATCTGCGCTTATGAATTGAGAAGCGCTCTTGAATAAAGGGGCGCTTTGGATTTAAGCAGCGCTTATTGATATTTAGAAATCTCAAAATTTGTTTATTTAATCTAAGTGCTGAACGCAGCACCGAAGGACTTGGCAGGAAATCGCAAACAATCTTTGCGGTTTCCCTGCGTGAGTCCGCTCTGCAGTCATCTGAGAGCGGTAAAAAAAGGAAAGAAGGGATACTGTAATGTCAGAAAGAAGAAATTGGAAAGACATAGAAGCATGGAAGAACGTTACCGACGAAGAATGGAATGACTGGAAATGGCAGGTAGCGAACAGGATAACCACCGTAGAGCAGTTGAAGCAGATCATCAACTTGACTCCGGAGGAAGAGAAAGACATTAATGAAACGCTTAAGAGCTTCCGGCTCGGAATTACTCCTTACTATGCATCTTTGATGGACGCAGATGATCCAAGATGTCCCATAAGAATGCAGGCAGTTCCGGTCATTGCGGAAACGCACAGAAGTGAAGCAGATATGCTGGACCCGCTTCATGAGGATGAAGACTCTCCAGCTCCTGGATTGACACACAGATATCCAGACAGAGTTTTGCTCCTGATCACCGACCAGTGCTCCATGTACTGCCGTCACTGCACAAGAAGAAGACTTGCAGGGGAGAAAGACGGAGCAAGAAGCATAGATGACATCAACAAATGCATCGCATACATCAAGAAGACTCCTCAGGTTCGGGACGTACTGCTTTCCGGCGGTGATTGCCTTCTGGTTAATGACGATGTGCTCGAATACATCATCAGTGAATTGAGAAAGATTCCCCATGTGGAAATCGTAAGACTCGGCTCAAGAACACCGGTCGTTATGCCTCAAAGGATCACGGACGATTTGGTTAATATGATGAAGAAATATCATCCGATATGGCTGAATACACATTTCAACCATATCAAGGAAATCACTCCCGAAGCCATGGAAGCATTAAAGAAGCTGGCTGATGCTGGAATCCCTCTAGGAAACCAGTCGGTATTGCTCAGAGGTGTAAATGACTGTCCTCATATCATGAGAGATCTGGTTCACGCACTTGTAAGAAACAGAGTAAGACCATATTACATTTATCAGTGCGACCTTTCTCTGGGGATTGAACACTTCAGGACATCCGTAGCCAAGGGAATAGAAATTATAGAAGGTCTGAGAGGCCATACCTCGGGATATGCAGTGCCAACCTTCGTAGTAGACGCCCCCGGGGGCGGCGGAAAAACGCCGGTTATGCCGCAGTATGTGATTTCCCAGTCTCCGGAAAAGGTGATTCTGAGAAATTACGAAGGCGTCATCACGACGTATACTGAGCCGACGAATTTGCCGAAGCTGGAATGCACTTGTGACTACTGCACCGGCAAGAAAGAATATCATTATGAAGGCGTTGCGGGCTTGCTCCAGGGAGAAAGAATGTCTATGGAGCCACAGGGATTGCTTCGTCATCAGAGAAACAAATAAAACTGAATTTTATGCACTTACCGATAATTTCCATGAGAAATTGCCGGCAGGTGCATAAGTTGCTTAAATGACGGGAGAGTGGAATGGGTCTGATAAGTCGGCTGAAGCAAAAATATAATACGTTGTCCATCGTGGGGATGGCAAAGAATGCAGGAAAAACGACGGCACTTAATTATCTTGTTGAAGAGGCGATGGATGAGGGTGTCGTTTTGGGCGTTACATCGACGGGACGAGACGGTGAAAGTACAGACCTTGTAACAGGGACAGACAAGCCCAGAGTTTTTCTGGATACGGGGACATTGGTTTCCGTTCCTGTGAAGCTTTATGAAATGGCGGATGCAGGTCTTGAAATTCTCAGTATGACCAACTATTCCACGGCATTGGGGCAGATTATGATCTGCAGGGTGGCTGAAAGCGGCTATGTACAGATTGCAGGTCCGGTCAATACACGGGACCATAAGAAAATGTGTGAGGAAATGCTGGCCTTTGGAGCGGAGCTGATCCTGATCGACGGAGCGATAGACAGAAAAGCTATTGCAGCACCCGATGCCTCAGATGCGATCATTCTTGCGACGGGAGCCGTACTTTCCAGAAGTATGAAAAAAGTTATAGAGGAAACAGCGCATGTCGTGGGCCTGTATCAACTGCCTGAGCTTGAGGAAGGAAAGGCGAAGGAACTGATCCTGTCCAACCTTGATTTGGAGAAGATCATGCTGGTCAAAACAGATAGAATTGAGATTCTGGATCTGAAGACGGGCCTCTCTGCCGGAAAATATCTGGATGAAGCCATTGATGAGGAGACGGATTACATATACATTCCGGGAGCCTTGACCAGAAGCGTGATATCTGATATTCATCCTGCGAAAATGAAGAAAACTGAATTTATATTGAAAGATCCCACAAAGATCTTTATTGATGCTTCGGTTTGGCAGCAGCTTCGAAAAAAGGGTTTCACGGTAAGAGTACTTGAGAATATCGAGGTAGCTTTATTGACTGTGAACCCCCATGCTCCTGCAGGATATGCGTTTGAGCATGAAGCGCTGCTTCGGGAAATGCGAAGTGCGGTGTCGGGGATTCCCGTGATCGACGTGAAGATGGGAGGGGCGTTCCATGAGGCTGTCTAATGTAAAGACCCGAAGCGAAACCGGCCTGGACCATGTGATGCAGAGCATCAATGTCATGACTCCTTTCGGAAAGAAAAGGATGAAGGAAATGAAGCCCTTTTTTCCCGGTGAGGAGGAGCTGCTGGATGAGGAGTTTCGAAAACTGGAGGAGATTTATCACCTTGCCGAAAAAAATCCTAACACAGTGGAACAGCTGGTCGAAACTTTTATGGATTTAAAAGACGTCAGCTTCACTGTTGAAAGGAGCAAGGGCAATGCACTTTCTGTTGTTGAGCTCTTCGAAATCAAGAGCTTGCTCTTGAAGATGAAACGAACCGTCGAGCTGATTGATGAAACTGAAATGCCGCTGTCCGAAGAGTTTATCCTGTCAGATACGATGGAACTATTGGATGCGCTTGATCCTAGAAAAGACAGAATGGACACCTTTTATATCTACGATGCTTTTTCCGAAGAACTTGGAAATCTCAGAAAACGGAAAAGGGAGCTGGAGATTGGTCTGAGAAGGGCGCTGAAGGAAATCAAGAAAAGGGTTGAAATTCAATATGGTATCTCAATGACGCCGAAGTTTGACTATGTTGTCTCCAAATCAAATAAGGAACTGGTTAAGATCATAAAAGAGATACCGGAACTTACGGTAGATGATGAAGATTATTTATCAGTTACCTTTACGCTGAAGGGGACTGAAGAAACCGATACAATTAATCTTGAAATGGATCGTCTTAACGAAAGCATTGACGAGCAAGAGCTGATCGTCCGGGAAAACCTGTCGGCGCAGATCCATCAGTACAGTCCGGTTTTACTGAAAAATTGCGAGAAGATCGGCATTTTGGATTTTACCCTTGCCAAGGCAGTCTACGCAAAGCAGCAGCACTGCATCAAACCTGTTCTGGTACAGGAACACCAAATTGAGATCGTAGAAGGGCGGCATTTGGTGGTAGAGGAGATTTTGGCCGAAAAGAATAAGCGTTATTGCCCTGTGAGCATCGAGCTTCAGGATGGAGTAACCTGCATTACCGGTGCGAATATGGGAGGAAAGACAGTTTCTCTCAAGCTGGTGGGCCTGGTTGCCATGATGACCCAATATGGGTTCTTCGTTCCCTGCAGCTCAGCCCGAATCGGTCTCTCAAATTATATCCATATCCTTATCGGAGACAGTCAGTCCCTGCAGAGAGGTCTTTCAAGCTTCGGAAGCGAAATGGAGGAATTGAAGGAGATTCTGGATCACAGCAAAGAGCGATCGCTTATTCTGATTGATGAGATTGCAAGCGGTACCAATCCAGTGGAGGGGCTGGCGCTTACCAAGAGTCTAGTGTCGTATTTAAAGGCGAGGCCATATATCAGTCTGATTACCACCCACTTTGACAGTGTGACTGTGGGAGGCGGGATTAAGAATATGCAGGTCAGGGGACTCGCTGACGCTGATTTTCAAAAATTGGAGAAGGAACTCCGGTATGCAAATCGCAGAGAACGGATTGAAATCATACAGAAATATATGGATTACCGACTTCATCATGCAGAAAACGATGAAGAAATTCCAAAGGATGCGCTGAATATAGCAAAGATGCTTGGGATATATGATGAGATTATTGAAAATGCAAAAGCATATTTGAACGGAGGGCATTAATTGGGGAAAAGTATTTTATGAAAACCGCCTCGCTTAAGATGCTTCGCATCAGCTCGGTACAAGGTTTCACGGTTTTCTTAAAAACCACTTTTCCCTCAGATAGTTTTACAGGCGCTGCTAGAACGCTAAAAGCGTTCTGCTCAAACAGCATCGTTTCAATATGTATCATGTTTCGCAAACAGTTTATTAAATATGAATGAAAGAAGGAAAAAGGATGAAGAGTAAATTAAATCTCGATCCAAAGGTGATCAATAGTGCAAGATCCTGCGCTGCCAGAATTGCTGAAAGCATGCAGACTTTTATCGATAGACACACCACAGTGAGCACGGAAAGGACCATCCTGAGACTTCTTGGCGTGGATGGTGTTGATGATGTGGATACACCGCTTCCTAACGTTGTGGTTGATGCGATCAAAGACGGGGGTGGGCTTCCAAAAGGCGTAGCCTACTGGATTGGAAATGCTATGATACAGACCGGCATGGAGCCTCAGGCGATCGCAGAGAAAATGTCCGCAGGCGAGCTGGATATTATGAAGCTGCCCATGGCTTTAAAGGACGAAGCGGAGGCAAAAGTCCTTCCGTTGGTAGAAGCAGCCCTGGAAAAAATCAAAGCACAGACTGCTGCGAGGGACAATTACCTTGCAACAATCGGAGAAGGTAGAAAGCCGTATCTTTACGTGATTGTTGCGACAGGCAATATTTATGAAGACATTATTCAAGCGCAGGCAGCGGCAAGGCAGGGTGCGGATATTATCGCGGTAATAAGAACCACGGCCCAGAGCTTGCTTGATTATGTACCTTACGGCCCGACTACGGAAGGCTTCGGCGGAACTTATGCAACGCAGGAGAATTTCAGACTGATGAGAAAAGCATTGGATGAAGTGGGAGAAGAGGTCGGAAGATACATCAGGCTGTGCAATTACAGTTCTGGATTGTGCATGCCTGAAATAGCGGCGATGGGTGCGGTTGAAAGATTGGACGTCATGCTGAACGATGCGCTTTATGGAATCCTCTTCCGGGATATCAACATGCAGAGAACGTTGGTTGACCAGTACTTTTCGAGGGTGATAATTGGCTATTGCGGAACCATCTTCAATTCCGGTGAGGATAATTATCTCACAACAGCCGATGCCTATGAGGAAGCGCATACCGTTTTGGCTTCCCAGTTTATCAACGAGCAGTTTGCTGTTCTTGCAAATATCGAAGAGGAACAAATGGGCCTTGGTCATGCTTTTGAAATGGACCCCAATATTGAAAACGGCTTCCTTTATGAGCTGGCACAAGCAATTATGGCAAGAGAAATCTTTCCCAAGGCTCCGCTGAAATATATGCCGCCTACAAAGTATATGACCGGAAATATTTTTATGGGCCATATTCAGGATGCATTGTTTAATATGATTGCGGTCTGGTCGGGGCAGTCCTTGCAGCTTCTCGGAATGCTCACAGAAGCGATTCATACCCCTCATTTGCAGGACAGAATGCTTTCTATTGAAAATGCAAAGTATATCTTCAATAACGCAAGAGCCATTGGTGAAGAGGTTGAATACAAGCAGGACGGTATTATCCAGAAGAGAGCGCAGCTTGTTCTTGCGGAAGCGGAAAAGCTACTCCATGAAATCGAGAAGGAAGGACTTTTCTCCACAATCGAAAAAGGAAAATTCGGTGGTGTGAAAAGGCCGAAGGATGGAGGAAAAGGACTTGCAGGTGTCTGCATCAAGGATGAGAGTTACTTTAATCCGTTCATTCCATTGATGATGGGAGGTGTAAAATAATGAATAGTGCTTGCAATATGAATGCAACATCTGCGGTTGATCTGACGAAAATCAAGCCTTACGGCGATACGATGAACGATGGAATGATGCAGCTCAGCTTTACTTTGCCGGTTCCTTACGGTGAAGAAGCAAGTGAAGCAGCAAAAATTCTGGCGAAAAAAATGGGACTGGACGAACCTGCTGTGGTTTTCTCAAAAGATCTTGGAATCGGGTATACCTATTTTGTGGTATATGGGAAATGCGCTTACACGGTTGATTATACCGCCATCAAGGTAACAAAGGTGGAAGGGGACGTCATGGACCGCTTGGAATGCGAGAGATATATCGAGGAAAACATAAAACGGAATGTTGTCATTGTTGGAGCATGCTCAGGAACAGACGCGCATACGGTAGGTATCGATGCAATCATGAATATGAAGGGCTTCCACGGTCATTACGGACTGGAACGGTATAAGGGAATTGAAGCAATTAACATGGGCAGTCAGGTTCCGAACGAAACGCTGATCGCAAAGGCGATTGAAACCAATGCGGATGCGATTCTCGTTTCTCAGATTGTAACGCAGAAAGACGTGCATGTTGCAAATCTTACAAATTTGGTTGAACTCATGGAAGCGGAAGGAATCAGAGACAAGGTCGTTTTGGTCTGCGGTGGTCCGAGAATTTCCCATGAACTTGCTCAGGAGCTCGGTTATGATGCCGGTTTCGGTGCACATTCCTATGCGGAAGACGTCGCTTCTTTTGTACTCACTGAAATCGTAAAGCAAAAATTAATCTAAATTCTGCCATGCGTCGCTAAAGCGCCGGGCAGAATGTTTGACGATGAAAATCTACGAACTACGTTATCGTGATTTTCTAGCCTAAATTCTGCCGTGCGTCGCTGAAGCGCCGGGCAGAATGTTAAGGGAGGGGTTTTTTTGAAGAATAAAATTATGACAGCGCAGGAAGCGGTTGCAGGAATACAGGAAGGTGCATCGATCATGGTCGGTGGCTTCATGGCTTGCGGAACACCGGAAATCCTAATTGACGCTCTGGTGGAACGGGGTGTTAAAAATCTGACCATTATCTGCAATGATGCGGGTGTGCCCGGAAGAGGAGTGGGCAAGCTTCTCTCCAACGGACAGATCAAAACTCTTATTGCCTCTCACGTGGGCCTGAACCCCGAGGTGGCGCAGAGAATGAATACCGACGTTGCAGAAGACAAGCTGGAATGCATCCTGGTTCCTCAGGGTACCCTGGCCGAAAGAATCCGGGCAGGCGGAGCGGGATTGGGTGGTTTTCTGACTCCTACGGGAGTGGGAACCATCGTCGCGGAAGGCAAGCAGGTCATTAATATCGACGGGAAGGATTACCTTTTGGAAAAGCCGCTGAAGGCGGACTTTGCCCTCATCAGAGGCTCCGTGACAGACAAGTTCGGAAATACCACTTATAACGGAACCACAAGGACCTTCAATCCAATGATGGCGACTGCGGCGGAATACGCCATCGTTGGAGCCTGTGAAATCGTAGAGACCGGTGAAATCGATCCCAATAACGTGGTAACGTCGGGAATCTTCGTAGATGCAATCGTAGGAGGGGAAAAGCCATGGCAGATATAAAGGAAATCATTGCTGCGAGAGTGGCGAAGGAATTAAAAGACGGAGACGTGGTCAATCTGGGAATCGGACTTCCCACCATGGTGGCCAATTTCCTGCCCGAAGGGGTGCACATCATCTTGCAGTCGGAAAACGGAATTATGGGAATGGGAGCAGCTGCGGAAAAGGGAAAAGAAGATGTGGACATCGTGAATGCGGGAGCCCAGTATGTGACGGTGAACCAGGGCGCGATGTTCTTTGACAGCGCGACTTCCTTCGGAATCATCCGGGGCAGCCATGTAGACGCGACAATCCTTGGAGCGCTGGAGGTAGACCAACACGGAAACCTTGCAAACTGGATCGTGCCGGGAAAGATGGTGCCGGGAATGGGCGGAGCCATGGATCTGGTGGTAGGAGCGAAAAAGGTAATCATCGCCATGCAGCACACCCAGAAGGGAGCACATAAGATCCTGAAGGAGTGCAGGCTGCCCTATACGGCGGTTGGTGTTGTCGACATGATCATCACGGAGATGGGGGTTATGGAAATAACACCTGAGGGAATCGTGCTGACAGAGCTTCACCCCGACTATACTGTGGAACAAATTCAGGAGGCGACGGAAGCACAGCTGATCATCAGTCCGGATCTGAAACCGATGAGATAAAAAAGTGATATAAATATTTTTGCTGTAGGTGTATTCATTGTCGTGAAGAGAGTGAATACACTTTTTTATCTAATAGGAAATATCGTTAGATTTTCCTATTAGATAAAAAGGGAAGTGCAGAGGGGCGGAAGCCTCTTTGCCCATGAAGGAGGGTGCTCAGCGAATGAAATGAGCGCCGAAGGGAACCATGCCTTTTTGCCCCAAGCATGCCTTTTTGACGCAGCTTAAGTTGCATTGTCAAAACGGACAGCAGCATGCTTTGCGTGCTGGAGGCAAAGCCGTTGCTTGGCTGGCAAAACGGACAACATGGTGCACAGCACCATTCCATCACTGCGTGATGCTGTCGATTTTTCCAGAAAATTCTCTGTGCGAATTTGGAAAAAGCGCAGCAGGGAGCGAAGCGAGTCGGAGGCCAAGGGCCGTTGGGGTTCCATAGCGGAGTGGCGCTAGCCACTTTTTTTATATAGAAGCAAAATAATTGATACGAGAGCTAAAAGAACGGATGAGGCAGACAAACGGCACAAGATATATCTTTGATGATATTATTTCTGAAAGTCCCGGATCGATTCAATGTATTGAGGACGCCAGAAAGCTTGCGAAGTCAGATATCCCTGTGCTGATAAGCGTAGAAAGCGGATGTGGAAAAGAGCTTTACGCGCAATCCATACACAATGAAAGCTCGCGGAGCGAATATCCCTTTGTAGCAATTAATTGTGCTGTGCTAAACAGCAATATATTAGAGAGCGAGCTTTTCGGGTATGAAGAGGGTGCGTTTACCGGCGCCAGGAAAAATGGAAAGCCGGGGATTTTTGAGATTGCAGAAAAGGGAACGATATTTTTAGACGAGGTGTCAGAAATAGATTATAACTTACAGGCAAAACTGCTCAGAGTACTTCAGGAAAAGAAAATCAGGAGAATCGGAGGCGCTGCGGAAATAGACATCGATGTCAGAGTCATCTGTGCCTGCAACGTTGATTTGCTAAAATACATTGGAGAAAAAAAGTTCAGAAAGGATTTGTATTATAGAATCTCAACTTTTCCACTTCATTTGCCGCCTCTTAGGGAACGAAGGGAAGACATTATTCCTCTCGCAGAAAGGCATTTGAGTCTTCTTGCGATTCAACAAAAACGGGAATTATCCATCAGTGAAGAGGTAAAACAGGCTCTGTATGTCTATGACTGGCCGGGTAATGTAAGAGAATTAAATAATGTAATTGAATACAGTGCAGTTGTATGCCGTAACAATGAAATAGGGCGCGCTGACCTGCCCCCAACGGTACTTGCTGATACGGAAAGAGAGAGCTTTAAATTCAGACCTTTATCGGAAGCGGTACGTTTGTTTGAAAAAGAACAGATTAAAAAGGCCGTTGAGATTTACGGGGATACGGTAGAAGAAAAAAAATGATTGCAAAAAAGCTGGGCATTTCGCTAGCTACTCATACAGAACTGATTTTATAGGATACAATTCTCTCTACAAGGATGCGATTTCAAATAAAATTGCACCAGATCATTTTTCCGAAATCAGAGTAAGATGTTCAGGGAGAACGAAGGATAGAGAAAATGCTGGATTGATCGCAAATGAAGTGGAAGCACTTTATACGAATGGACCGGCCGGAGGTGCAGGCGCCACAAAGAAGGTTTCTGAAGTGGTTTCTATTTGTTCCATTTTTGTTCCAAGAGAAATTACAGACATAAAAGTTTCCTATCAGGAGGTGTAGAAAATGAAATTGAAAGATATTGCACATTCAAGAACCGGCGATAAAGGGGATATTTCAAACATCTCTTTGATACCTTATGATGAAAAAGACTACCAGATGCTGAAAGAAAAAGTTACTGCAGATAAAGTGAAGGCCTATTTCGGAGAAATCTTTAAGGGTGAAGTCGTCCGCTATGAAATTGACAGTATTTGTGCCATGAACTTTGTGCTTGATAAGACATTAGGAGGCGGAGTAACCAGGTCCCTTGCTCAGGATAAGCATGGCAAGGCGCTCTGCATGGCTCTTATGGAAATGGAAATTTAACACAATTATAAAAAAATAATACTGGTAAGTTTATCGGAGCTGATTTATGATATTCTAGGGAGAAGAATCAATATCAGCTCTGAGTTTTATTTTTGTAAGGAAAATGCCATGGAAGCTAGAAATAAGGCCTATATCTATTTGATTCTGGCGCTGACATCCTGGGGGAGTCTTTATGTAGCAGGAAAGTATGTGCTGGAGACGGTACCCAGCTTTACGCTGCTTTTTTTGCGCTACCTGATCGGCGTTTCTATTTTACTGGTGGTTTATCGGAAACGTCCCAGAGCCTCTATCGAAAGAAAAGACTACAAGTATATCATTTTAATCGGGTTCGTTGGATATTTCCTTGCAATCGGATTTCAGCTGCTGGGTACGCATTATTGCAATGCATCGATGGCGTCTCTGATTACTTCTATGAACCCCGCGATGATAATACTCTTTGCTGCGTTGCTCCTGCATGAAAAAATTATCGTTCAGAAAGGGATGGCGGTCGGAGTCACTTTGATCGGGACGGTTATCGTCATTGGAAATCTTGGGGCGGGCAATACGGTAATTGGAGTGATCTTTTCCTTCGTCTCCATGACGGCATGGTCTCTAACCTCTGTGTTGGTTCGGCTTGTGTGTCAAAGATATGATTCGATCACAGTGACGATTTATGGAATAACCGTCGGAATGCTTTTTTCCCTGCCGGCATCGGTGATTGAAATAAGGTCGGTCTCCCTTGAAATAGCAGATATCACTCCGGCAGTTATTATGTGGATTTTATATATCGGTATTGTATGTACGGCAGGAGGACTTCTTTTCTGGAGTCGGGCTTTGGAGCTTGCAGATGCAGCAACCTGCTCTCTGTTTTATCCGATACAGCCGTTGACGTCTGCGATTCTTGGAGTAGTATTTTTAAAAGAAGCGCTCAGCCTTAATTTTTTGATTGGCGGTGTGCTGATTGTCGGAGGCATTTTATTTGCTGTTTTAACAGATCGTAAAACAATGAACCTTGCAGCAAGAGAACGTGATTCTGTCTGATCATGTATCAGTATGCGTTATAAGACGGTCTAGAAGAAGCGATATACATGATTGGAGTTGAATAGAATGAAAAGATCACTGAACGTTTCCTACGGAGCAATCCAAGGGACCTATTGGATGTATTACGGAGTGGCAATAAGCTTTGCATCCGTATTTCTTTTAGATAAGAGCTACACGAATTCAGAAATTGGGGTTATTATGGCGGCGGCAAGTATTTTGGCTGTTGCTTTGCAGCCTCTGCTAGCGGATGCTGCGGACCGGAGCAAAAGGATTTCCTTGATCGGAATCACGTGTATCATCAGCATTGGATTGATTGCCGCCACTGCATCCCTTTACTTTTTTCCGGAAAAGGCGTTGTCCCTTTCCGTGATTTTTATTATCATCGCGGCGTTACATACCTCGTTGCAGCCTTTGATCAACTCTACTGCATTTTATTTATGTGAAAGCGGCCATGAAGTCAATTTTGGCGTCGCAAGAAGCAGCGGCTCCGTTGCCTATGCTGTATTCTGCGCAATATTGGGGTCCATGGTAACGAACTATGGTACCGGGATCATTCCGGCTGCGGGCGTTGGAGTGCTATTGCTGCTGCTTCTTTTTCTTTGGGTTACACGAAGCTTTTATCAAAAATGCGTTTCAAGCAGACCGCTTGATAGGGACACGAAAGATTTTCAAAAAGAGGAGCCCATCAGGCTGAATGATTTTGTGAAACGAAACAGACTTTTTATCCTGTTCTCCTTTGGCATTATGCTTGTCTTCTTTCAGAACTCGGTGTTCAATACCTATTTGCTTCAGATTCTCGCAAATGTGGGAGGAAACAGCAGCCAGATGGGATGGCTGTTTTCCTTCATGGCGTTGCTGGAACTGCCCGGTTTCGTCTTCTTCAGTCAACTGAAAAAAATCTTCAGCTGTCAGATGATGCTGAAGATTGCAGCGGTCGCTTTTTTATTCAAGGTTTTTTTATGCTGGATCGCACCGTCAGTAGGATTTATTTTTATGGCCTTTTTATTTCAGCTGATCTCTTTTCCAATTTTCCTGGCTGGCTCCGTTCATTTGGTAGATGAGGTAATGGAAAAGGGAGAGGCGGTAAAGGGACAGTCCTGTGTGACAGGAATGATTACGCTCAGTACTGTATTTGCCAGTTTGTTGGGCGGAGTTATCCTGGATCTGAGCGGGGCATCGCTTCTTTTAATGCTCAGTACGGCATTGTGCGTAATGGGGACATTGATCGTCTTCGCTACGGTGGGAAGAATAAGGAAAGTAAAAGCTTTTCGGCCTATCTGCCCGCACAGCCGTATGCTTGAGCGATGAAGGAAATAAAGCAGTCCAGATCGTCTCTTGACGGGAACAAGGCTCTGCCGCCGGTACTGTTGCCGCCACCCTTTCCTCTCCATATGTTGGCGTTGTCCTTGATGACTTTGCCGCAGTCACATGAGCCGGAAGATGCAAGGATCACCGTGTTTTCCAGCGTTGCAATCAAAGCGAAGATACTGGTAGTTTTCTCTGTTGCTACTTTCACCATATTCATGAGATCCGTGGCTGAGAAAACAGGATATTCTCGGATTAGAACCGCGTTTGGTGCGGCATCTTTCAGCAGCTCATCGATTTCTTTCGAAAGAAAAGCATTCTTGATTCTATGCAGCTCTTGACGAATTTCTTTATTCTTATCGTCCTGAGCCTTCATTTTCCCGATCAGGGAAGAGTCGTCAGAGGAATATTTGTGATTCAATTTTGTTAAAATGTCCTGTTTGTTTTGATAATCAACCAGCGCTTCTTTGCCTGCTTTGAAATAAACTCTGGTCATTCCTTTGTAATTTTCAAGACCGACAATCTTTACGATTCCAACTTGTCCTGAAGTTCCCGGGTGTGTTCCGCAGCAGGCAACGCAGTCTGCGGGATTGTCTTCAGCTCCAACACAGACGATGGAGATATCCTCATCGATCGCCAGAGCCTTTCTGAGGGGCAAACGCTCAGCTTCCTCTTTGGAGGCAAAAAATCTGGTAGTGACGGGAACGTTCGCCCAAATCACTTCATTGGTCAGGGTTTCGATTTTCTGAGCAGTCTCCCATGTGATGGCCGGAACATCGATATCGACGGTCATATAATCCTTTCCCATATGAAAGCCTCGGTTAACGCCTCCCAGCTCCCGAAAGAAAATTCCGGATAGGATATGTTCTCCGCAATGTCTTTGCATGTGCTCGAATCTCCGCTCCCAGTCCAGCATGCAAGTGACCTGGTCATTGGGTTTAAAAACAGTCTGGGAAGAAGACGGCTGAGGCTGGAGCGTATGATAGATGACGCCGTTTCTTTCAGAAACATCCGCGACAGGGATCTGATTAATGGTGCCAAGGTCGCAGGGCTGACCGCCTCCGGTCGGGAAAAACACCGTTTGATCCAGCACTAAAACAGTTGGATTTTTTTCTGAGCCGTCACCGGAGACTTCCGTTACAGCAGCGGAACATTCCTTCCTATAGACATCTTCCTGAAAAAGCTTCTTTGTCATAACAAAATCCTTTCTTGTTCTTTGGGGACGATTTGGTATTTGCTTTCGTACCCCTAATAAATTATGGCCTCACCGCAAAGTAATTAATTATAGCACTTTTTGTCGTGAAGAGATATAATAAAACCAATAAATTCGTATAATACCACATTCCAACCCCTCATATACATTAGCAGGAGGGGACGGCGATGAAACAAAGATTTTTCAATAAAGCGCTGAAATGGAAATTTGCTTTTCTTCTGATTGTTATGGCAGCGTCATATATCGTTTTTCAGCCCGTATATGACGGGGTAACTGCCAGAGTCCAGCAGATTACTGACGCCGACGTCATTCTGATCGATCCTGGACACGGAGGAATGGACGGAGGCGCGCAAAGTGCCGCTGGAGTCAGTGAAAAAGACATTAATCTGGCGATTGCGCAGCATATTAAAGAATATGCAGAGACTGACGGCTGGAAAGTCGTGATGACAAGAGAAGCGGATGTCAGTTTGGGAGAAACGGAAAGCAAAACAATACGCGGCAAAAAAACCGCGGATTTGATTGCACGCAGAGAAATGATCAAACAGGTGAAGCCTGTCGCTGCAGTCAGCATTCACTTGAACAGCTTTACTCAGGACCGCTCGGTAAAGGGAGCTCAGACCTTTTATCCGTCTGGTCCTGCGGAGCAGTCAGTTATAGATGAAAGTAAGAAACTTGCAGAAGCAATTCAGGAGCGGCTGGTCTCCGGGATTGCAGATGGTACTGACAGGGTTGCTCTGGGGAAAAGAGATGTTTTGATGTTTAAAAATCCCACCGTGCCGATGGCGATCGTTGAGTGCGGGTTTTTGTCAAATCGGGAAGAAGCTTCTCGTCTGGAAGATGAGGAATATCAGCGAAAACTGGCAAGATGTATCTATGAGGGGATTATGGTTTACAGCGGGCGGGAGCCTGCAGAACGTTATGAAGCCATCGATAGCAGAGGATAATCCTTTTCAAACATTTTTCAGAAGGCCTGTGGATAACTGTGGATAACTTTGGAGTTGACATTTTGGAAAACGGATAAAAACGTTGAAAAATGGGAGATTGAATCGCAAGATTTTATCCACAATCACCCTTGGATAAAATTGCGTGAAAAGAAAAAAACTTTGTGGATAAGTTGTACGAAAGCACGATTTTACTACTTTTGAGTTGTTGAAAAAAGTTCGGTAAAATACAAACATTAGTTTACATAATACGATAAAAATCTATGAATCAAAATTCATGATTTTTTTCGCTAATAAGAAACATTGTTTCTTATTAGCGAAAAAGGGAAATGGCACAGCCACTTTTTATTACGAAAGGAAAAAACCATGTTAAAGGAAAAAAATAATTACAAGGAAGGGCTGCCGGTTAACGTAACTACTGCGAATATTATTGAATATCCCATTCATTTTCATGATGACATGGAAGTAATCTATATCCTTGAAGGTTCCATTAGCATGAAAAACGGATACTATTCCTACGATATGAAACAGGGTGATATTTTTATTTTTAATGACAGGGAAATTCACAGCTTTCATCACACTGACGAGCCTAACATGGTCATGATGCTGCAGCTTGATATCGGTTTTTTTTCAAAGTATTACGGCAATCTGAAAAATAGTTTTTTCGTGACGGATATGAAGGATGAAGATGATGAGAGTCTTGACGCACTGCGGAATATTCTCGGACGCATTATGCTAGATATACTGGATAAGGGCTACGGATACGAATATAAAGTCATTGAAGGTACTCATAATCTGATTGCAAACCTCATGGCAAATTTCCAGTACTTTACCATGGAGGACGGCCGTTTTGTAAACGAGACGAAAAACATCGGAAATAAAGTACTGGCCGGAAGAATGAACCGCATTACGGATTACATGTACGAAAATTATTCCAGAAGACTTACTTTGAATGAGATTGCGGATCGGGAGCATCTCAGCATTTATTACTTATCCCATGTAATCAAGGAAGCAACGGGACTTAGCTTTCAGGAACTTCTCAGCTTTATCAGGGTGGAAGAGTCTGAGAAGCTGCTGCTTGGTACCAATAAAAAGATCGGAGCGATTTCTGAGGAATCAGGCTTTTCGGCAATTCGATATTATATCAAGTATTTTACGAAATGGTTTGGCATGCATCCGCTGGAGTATCGAAAAAAGTTTACCGGCAATGTAAGCAGCAGAGAGACCCATGCCCAGTATATCCTGTCAAAGCCTGATGAGATTAAAAAGGCAATCCGGAGCCAGACCAAGGACATCTTTGACATTGACCCTCAGGAAAAAGGTTCTGCTCTAACGATTGTTTCTGTTGATCTCGATCAGCCTAGAAAGCTGAAAGTAACGGGCAAGAGCGGAATAGAAGCTTTATTTGAAAACAATTGTATGTTTCCGGCTGCGTTCGCTTATAAAATGCTGACAGCGCTGAATGAACACGTGATTGTCGAAGAGGAAAATTTCATTATCTCTAAACCGCACAAAAGCAATTCCGATAGAGATGCATTCAGCATTTTATTCTATAACAATACGGATAAAATTAAAGCAATTGCTGAAAAAGAACTTTCACTGGAAGAGACGATAGATGAATTGAAAAGTTTTAATGACAAAGCGGAGATTCTTGTTAAATTATCCGGCATGAGCGGAGAGTATAAACTGAGCCGGTATAAGTTCTCGAAGGATAACATTCTTATGAGCTACAAAGTGAAGCTTGGAACTTCCCATTCGGTTTCAAAACGGGAAAAGCTTACAAACCGCTGGGCGATGACGCCGACGGTCAGCTTTTCCACAATTACAGCGATGGATACTTTGAGCATCCAATCTCATCTGAGCGGTTTTGGTGCGGAGCTGATCCTGATTGATCGCATTAGTGAATAGAATAAGGTGGTTTTTTATCATGAAATACTCTTTTGCGATCATAAATTGTGATTTGTTTGCGGCAAAGTCATAAATTAAGCCATAAAAGAGCAAAAGGATACATTTTTTGAGCAAACACATAATTGAATATTCTGACTTCGTTTGATAACATATGGCTGTACAGAACGAAATAGAGTATGGCGTTATCAATTAAGTGGAGGTCTAATATGAAACTTTTAATTATCGGAGCCGGCGGTGTCGGAACATCCGCGGCTATGATCATCAGCAGGGCTGGAAAAGAAGGCGAATGGGCAGAAAAGGTAGTAATCTCGGACTATAACTTTGCGAGAGCTGAAGAAGTGGCTAAATTGTGCGGAGGCGGAAGGTTTGTCCCGGAGAAGATCAACGCAAAAGACAAAGAGAGCATGAAGGAAGTGATCAAGAAGCACGGGATCACTTACGTTATGAATGCGGTAGAACCGGATTTCAATGAAAATATTTTTGATACCTGTCTGGAAGTAGGCGTCGGTTATCTGGACTGTGCCATGACGCTTTCTAAGAGGCATCCGGAAAAGCCGTTTGAAGAGGCGTACATAAAGCTTGGCGATTACCAGTTTGAAAGACATGAAGAATGGGAAAAGGCTGGCAACATGGCGATCGTAGGTTCGGGCGTAGAACCGGGTATGGCGGATGTATTTGCCAAATATGCTGCAAAACACCTTTTTGACACGATAGATGAAGTGAACGTAAGAGACGGAGATAACTATGTCATTCCTGGATATGACGGAGTTGCATTTGGATTCTCAGTATGGACGACAATTGAAGAATGCCTGAATCCTCCGGTCGTATGGGAGAAAGGAAAAGGCTGGTTCTGCACAGAGAACTTCTCAGAACCCGAAATCTTTAACTTCCCGGGGGGGATTGGTGATGTTGAGGTTATCAATGTAGAGCATGAAGAAGTAATGCTTGTTCCAAGAGTCATCGACTGTAACAGAGTAACCTTTAAATATGGTGTTCCAAGAGAGATGAGAGCATTGCTGAAGGACCTGGAAGCTTGCGGTATGGATTCTGCAACCAGAATGATCAAAGTTGGCGACAGCGAAATTACTCCGAGAGATTTTCTCGTTAAGGTTGTTCCAAGCCCTGGCGAATCATCCCAAAATATGGTCGGCCAAGGCTGTGCCGGAACTTGGGTAACAGGAACAAAGGATGGAAAGAGAAGATCGGTATATCTCTATCAGGTAGCGGACAATCAGACATGCCTGAAAAAGTATACCACCAACTCAGTAGTAGCGCAGACCGCAGTTGGCCCTGTCATTATGCTGGAACTGGCCGCGAAGGGGATATGGAATCTGAAAGGCGTTCACGGACCTGAGTCCTTTGATCCGGACCCATTCGTTGAGAGACTTGCGAAATATGAATTCCCAGCTGGAATTAGAGAAATGGATTCCGAATATGCGGATGCGTTGAATGAAAAGAATATGCTGGATGCGCTGGTTGAAAAAGCAAAATAGTCTTCCTCTCACGGAGAAAATCAATAATTGAATAATTGTGCCTGCCGGCGAATCCTCCAAATAGAATTGTTATGCTGAATAAGCAGATACGATTTATTTAACACAATTTTACTGGCAGGCACTTTTAGTTTTTTGCATTGCGCAATCAGTGGTCGCTTACGCCAAAGGATCTTATTTTTCTTCGAAGACTTCCACAGCTTTTTTCATAATCTCTGATATTGGGAGCTGCTGTGGGCAGTGATCTTCGCAGGCTTTGCAGCTTTCGCACACAGAGGGCCTGGCCTTAGGTGATATCCATAGATTGAAGTCATTTAAAACTTTGGAGTTGCCGTCAAAGAGGAACCAGTCATTATAATAGCCGATGACACGGGGAATATCGATCTTTACCGGACATGGCATGCAATACTTACATGCGGTGCACGAGTATTGAATTAACTTGTTGTATTCCTCGGATACGCTGCGAATGATCTTCTGCTCCGTTTCCGTCAAAGTGTTTGGCTCCGCTTCACTCATGATCCTGATGTTTTCATCAACTTGTTCCATGGTGTTCATGCCGCTGAGTACCGTCAATACTTCAGGGAAGTCTGCAACCCAGCGGAGCGCCCATTCGGCCGGCGTTCTTTTGAATGGAGCCTGGTTCCAATAAGTTTCAATGCTTTTGGGCAGCTTGTCAGTCAGCTTTCCGCCTTTCAAGGGTTCCATTACAATCACTGGAATGTCCAAAGAACCGGCGAGCTTCAGCCCTTTTACACCTGCCTGAAAATCAGCGTCCATATAATTCAGCTGTATCTGACAGAAATCCCAGGGATATGCTTTGATTACTTCTTCAAACAGTTCGTATTCGTCGTGGAAGGAGAAGCCGATGTGCTTGATCTTTCCTTCTGCCTTCTTCTTTTCGAGGAAAGCGAGGGTATTGAACTTCTGTACTCTTTTCCAGATCGGTACGGTGATATTATGGATCAGATACATGTCGATGCAATCAACATCGAGCCGCTTCAGCTGCTCGTTAAAGATCTTTTCTATATCTTCTTCGGTTTTTGCAAACCATACTGGCATTTTATCGGCTAAAAAAACTTTTTCCCGATAGCCGTCTTTTAAGGCTTTCCCTGTTACGACCTCGCTGTTGCCGTCGTGGTACATATAAGCTGTGTCGACATAGTTTATGCCCTTGTCAATGGCAGAACGAATCATTTGGATAGCTTCATCTTCTTTGATCTTGGAAAAATCGCCGTCAACTATCGGCAGCCTCATCGTTCCAAAGCCGAGCAGGGAGATTCTTTCTCCTGTTTTGTTATAGGTTCTATATTTCATATATAACACCTGCCTTGTTTAGATTTTGTAAAATTGTTTGACTTAGCGTCAAATTTACCATAACATTTTACCATAACTCACTGAAAATAATATATACTATTACCATATTGTCTAATATTTTAATACAATAATCGATATCACCATTTCTAAAATGACAGGAGAGGCAACAAATGATGAAAAAGAAACTGGATGAATTTTTGTTAAAAGCGGTAGAAAATTATAATTTGCCAGGTCTTGCCGTTGGGATAAAAATCGGAGAAAATGCTGGTTCTGCCGGGAGTGGACTTACTTACCGGAGAGCGGCTGGATATAAGGATTTTGAAAATAGAATAACTCTGTGTCCTGAGCATATTTTTCATATGGCGTCAGTGACAAAGCTTTTCGTGGGTACATCAATCATGCAACTGTGGGAGAAAGGCCTGCTCGAACTGGACGGGCTTCTGATTGACTATCTGCCCTGGTTTCAAATGAAGGATGAAAGATATAAGAACGTAACGATCAGGCAGCTTCTGAGTCACACCGCAGGGATGCCGGATGTAAAAGATTATCAATGGAATAAGCCTGAGATTGACGAAGGTGCGCTGGAACGCTATGTTAGATCTTCAGAGGTAAGGGATGCGAATTTGCTGTGGGCTCCGGAAGAAAGAAGATTTTCCTACAGCAATATCGGCTATGAAATTCTCGGTGTCGTGATCGCAGCCGTGTCAGGAATGCCCTTTGAGGACTATGTAAGACGGAATATTTTAGAGCCTCTAAAGATGAATGATTCCACATTGCTTACCTACGAGAGAGGGATATATAGAGAAAGTGGGCTTCCTGATACAAATCTGTGTACCCCCCATGAAAAAAACAAGGAAAAGAAAATTGTACGGGCAAGGCATTTTCCATACAATCGTGCGCACGGACCCAGCTCGACTCTGACCTCAAATGTGATCGACTTGGAAAAATGGGCGAGAGCACATCTTGAAAAAAACATATTAAAGGAACAGACTTATCATAAAGCATGGGAAGAGCAGGCATTGGTTCCCAATAACGGAGAACATATTTGCCTGAGCTGGTTTAAAAGAGAGCAGAAGGGCTTCGTGCTTTATGGACACGAGGGTACGGACGATGGTTTCCGTGCCAGCTTTTGGCTTTGCCCGGAACGAGATTTATCGATTACCGTCTGTTCCAATATTTCCGGTGCTCCCGTAAAAAAGATCAATAAGCAGATATTCGACCTGTTGAGTGAAGAATCGTAAAAAAGCATAGATCAGAAAAACGACCAGCCTGTTCGGAGGAGCTGGTCGTTTTTCTTCTAAAAGAAAATAATTGTTCTTATTTCATGGGAGAGAATTTATCGTATATCGATCGTGTGTCCATGGTGATTTTTAGTACTTAATGAACTTAGAACCGGGGACACCGCAGATGCTGCATTTTTCCGGGACAGCTTTTTCAATGTTGCCGCATACAGGACATAGATAGTAGAAAACCTCTTCTGAATCGTCGATGTTTTCTAAGGCTTCCTGATAAAGTCTGGCATGTACTTCCTCTGCCTTCATCGCGAAGGTAAAGGTCATCAGAGCTGCTTTGTTTCCTTCCTCCTCGGCTACCTTGATGAAATCGGGATACATCTCTTTGTATTCGTGGGTTTCGCCGGCAACTGCATCTTTTAGATTTTCGGTTGTCGAGCTGACCTTTCCGGCAACTTCAAAGTGCTTCAATGCATGCAGTGTCTCTGCGTCGGAAGCGGCTTTGAAAAGCTTAGCAGCATTAGTTTTGCCTTCTGCCTCTGCTTTTTTTGCATAAGCAGTGTATTTTCTGTTGGCCTGGGATTCACCTGCAAAAGCTTCCATTAAATTTTCCAATGTTTTGTTTTCCATGTTATCTTCCTCCATATTCATACGTTTTATGTCTCCTTTTGGAGCCAATTAGTTTTTATTAGTTAGGCACATTGGACATATGCCTTTAAAGTAAACATTTTTGTCTCTGATTTTAAAACCCTTTAAATCCTCCGACTCATAATGAGCCATGTCAACCGGAAAGTCATAAATGATCCCACAGGATTCACACTTGAAGTGTCCATGGTTTTCGACGTTGATATCATATCGGATCTCATGATCCTCAATATTGATCATTCTTACCATTCCTGCCTCTGCCAAAGCTCCAAGGGTGCTGTAGACTGTTGTTCTGGACAACGTGGGAATCTCCTTCACCAGACTGGTATAAATCTGGTCTGCCGTCGGATGAATATGATTCTGTGAGAGGTATTCCAAAACCTTTAACCTTTGATGAGAGAGTCGTATATTTTTTGATTTTAATTCTTTCGCAAAATCATCAGACGTATACTTCATTTTACTCACCTCCCAGGACATTAACGGAATAAATTGTAATCGTTTCTAAGTTGTAACGATTACAATATAATTATCGCCTATTACATTTAATCTGTCAAGGGAAATATTAAAGTTTTATAAAATAAATTCTTCGCACAAAGGCTTGTGAATATACAGAAATAAGCAATGACTGCCTTTGAATATACAAAAAAAGATAAGGAAGGGGTGAAAGAATGCAAAAATGCCCGCAAATTCCATCTTGAAGACGGATGTCGGGCATGCTTTACGATATAAAGTTTATTGGCTTATCATGAATTAAGAAAGTCAAGAAAATCTGTAAAATCTTCAAAATCACTTTGGATAAACTCATAAAGGATCGGTTCTTTAAATTCATACTTTGCTGTAGGCAGAATACAGGAACCAACTTCGCTCTTGCTCAGTGCCTTTTCAATTTCATGAATTTCGTTGAGACTGTAAGCGGCGATGATCAGCTGGCCAAAATCCGTCGCATAAAAAAGACCGTGAATATCTTCGTTGAGGCGGAATACCTTACGGTTTACATGGTCATTATTTTTGTTGAATTCCAGATAAAGCCGCCCGTTGTCGTGAACTGTCTGCATTGCATGGACGGAAAATCCGGCGAATCGCTTCAGAAAGTCATCCATTTCTGTAAGGATCTCATAAACGGTAATGAATTCGGGATGATTGAGCATCATCGCTGCTTCCGCCGAAGTAATAAAAAATGAAGTACGCTTTTTTGTTCCTGAAACCTTGCCTTCTTTCATATCTATTTCTGAGATGGTCAGCTTATACTTTCCGTCAAGCTCGATAAGAGACTCGCAAAGATAGGAACGGCCACTTTCATCGATGAATTCTTCAATGGAATTCTTGCATAAAGTAGCGCCCTCGCTTTCCGCAAGCATATCGAGAGGCAGCTCCTTGTCTGCAAGGTAAGCCGCTGCTTCGAAGTCTCTGCCGAAAACCCGCATAAGATAATAATTAATCAGCTGGTATTCTGAAACGATTGGGGTGCAAAGCTTCTCTGTGAGTACTTCCTTTTCTTTTCTTGAAAGCTTGATTGGAGGCTCTAGTATGAAACTGTATTCACTTTTCGATTCCGGCAGAGGAATTGAAAGATTTTCATTCATCGCGACATATTTTTGCACAAGATAGATCGCTTCACGCTCGCTGACATTAACCTTATTTCCACCGAGGCCACCGATTAAAGTCTGTTCCATCACCGTCAAGGCTTCGTCGTCGCTTCCCAGCAGACTCTTATATGTTTCGAATCCGAATTCTTCTGCATCAAAATAAAAAAACTGATGAAAATCTGATACAAAATCTGTATTGGATAATTCCCAGTGAATATATAGACCGATCACACCCATGAGTCTGGTGTCTGTAATAAAAGCGGATAAAAACCTTCTGCTGTTGCTGCTGACTGCGGCTGCAGCGCCGCCTTTAATAACTGTAAATTTTCGCTCCGTTGTCAATGAATCATCCTCCTCGAATCCCTAATAATTCCCCGTAGGTTAAGTATACCCATTGACATTTAAAAAATCAAGGATTATAATATCCCTGTTGAAAACTGAATATTGCCTTATCAAGAGCGGCTGAGGGAATAGGCCCTGTGAAGCCCGGCAACCTGTGCGTCTGTAAAACAGGCAAAGAAGGTGCTAAATCCTACAGAATCGCATTCTGAAAGATGAGGATAACAAAAATAACGAAACCTCTTCCATTAAGAAGAGGGTTTTTTATATACGTTTTAGGGTATGAAATTCGGAAAGAAACGAAATGAAAGCATAATTCACACCGAAATAAGTAAATTAGTTTTTAAAGGGTTTAACAGGAGGAAAAAATGAAAAGATTATTTACATCAGAATCCGTAACGGAAGGGCATCCGGATAAAATCTGCGATCAGATTTCCGACGCGATTTTAGACGCAATTTATGAAAATGACCCCCATGGCAGAGTTGCTGCGGAAACGACAGTAACGACAGGTCTTGCATTGGTTGTGGGAGAAATTACTACCAAATGCTATGTTGATATCCCCAATCTGATCAGAAAGGTGATCTGTGACATCGGATACACGAAGGGCGAATATGGATATGACGGCAATACCTGCGCTGTTATGACCGCCATTCATGAACAGTCAGGAGACATCGCAATGGGTGTTGACAAAGCGCTCGAGTACAAGGTCGGCTCATTGAACGACAATGAAGAATCCATCGGGGCGGGAGATCAGGGAATTATGTTTGGCTTTGCCTGCAATGAAACCCCTGAACTGATGCCGATGCCGATCGCTTTGGCTCACAAGCTTGCAAAACAGCTTAGCGATGTAAGAAAATCAGGCAAACTTGCGTACCTGAGACCGGATGGCAAGACCCAGGTAACCGTAGAATACGAAGACGATAATGTCGTGAGAATCGATACCGTATTGGTTTCAACGCAGCACGATGAGGATGTGACGCAGGAGCAGATAAAGAAAGATATCATCAAGTATGTCATCAATCCAATCATTCCAGACCAGCTGCTTGACTCCAACACGAAATATTATGTCAATCCGACAGGACGGTTCGTAATCGGCGGACCAAACGGCGACTCCGGTCTGACGGGCAGAAAGATTATTGTAGATACTTACGGGGGCTACTCTAGACACGGCGGCGGCGCCTTCTCCGGAAAAGATCCGACAAAGGTAGACCGTTCCGCAGCCTATGCGGCCCGCTATGCAGCGAAGAACATCGTTGCGGCCGGACTTGCAGATAAGTGCGAAATTGAACTCGCATACGCAATCGGAATTGCAAAGCCTGTTTCCGTACTTGTTGAAACCTTCGGAACGGCGAAAATGCCAGAGGAAAAGATCGTAGAACTTGTGAATAAGCACTTTGATCTGAGGCCGGCGGCTATCATCAAAGACCTTGATCTGAGACGGCCGATTTACAGACAGGTTGCAGCGTACGGCCATTTCGGCAGAACCGATATCGATCTTCCTTGGGAAAAGACGGATAAAGCAGAATTATTGAGACAAGAAGCGCAAAACATGGTAAAATAAAAATTACAGATTTCATCGGTTATTCAGTGCGGGTAAATATTTACCCGCACTGAATATAAATTACAGAGATTATTTTTGTATCCGGTGATAGAATAAAATGAAAAAACACGACTGACAAGAGCTTTGCAGTGTGGAAAGGAATGATAAGAATGGGAATTAAAGTGGCAAAATTCGGAGGCTCTTCTGTTTCCGATGCCATTCAGATGGGTAAGGTCAAGAGCATTGTGGAATCAGATCCCGAAAGAAGATATGTGGTGGCTTCCGCTCCGGGAAAAAGATTCAGCGAAGACAATAAAATTACGGACCTGCTGTATCTCTGCAAGGCGCACATCGATCACAACGTACCTTATGATCAGGTATTTCAGGTGATCTGTGACCGGTACATGGCAATCGAGATGAACCTTGGCGTAAACGTAAACCTCCAGAAACAATTTGATGAGATCAACAGCAACCTGAAATCTGGCGCGTCGGAAGACTACATAGCCAGCAGAGGGGAATACTTGAATGCGTTGATTATCGCGGCATATCTCGGCTATGATTTTGTGGACACCGCAGGTTTGATTCAATTTGACTCTAAGGGTCGGTTTATGAACGGAAAAACAAACGACGCCCTGAATGAAGAATTGAAAAAGCATGAAAAAGCAGTGCTGCCGGGATTTTACGGAACAAAACCCGACGGTACGGTCAAAACCTTCTCGAGAGGAGGTTCGGATATCACAGGGGCTCTGGTAGCGAGAGCAGTGAACGCTTCTGTTTACGAAAATTGGACTGACGTTTCCGGTTTTCTCATGGCAGACCCCAGAATCGTGTCCAACCCAAAACCAATCAGCACATTGTCATACAAAGAGCTGAGAGAGCTTTCCTACATGGGTGCTTCTGTACTGCATGAGGATGCGATTTATCCGGCCAGAGTGGCGGATATTCCAATCAATATCAGAAATACCAATGAACCTGAAGATCCTGGAACAACCATTACGGCGGAAGCAAGCGCAAAGGATGACACAATCATTACGGGAATTGCCGGGCATAAGGACTTTACCGTTATCGGGATTTATAAAAACATGATGAGTTCCGAAAAAGGCTTCGTCAAGAAACTTCTTGAGATTCTGGATGATTACGAAGTTCCTATGGAGCATATCCCAAGCGGCATCGATACGATCTCCGTGGTTGTTTCCGACAAGAACCTGAATGGTAAAATAGACGACATTCTGGATGAAATACAGCGAAAGCTGCAGCCGGATACCATCGATATCTTTGAAAACATGTCACTCATTGCTACAGTAGGAAGCGGGATGGCAAAACGCCGCGGTGTATCGGCAAAACTTTTTGCAGCACTCTATGATGCGGGAGTCAACGTTCGTATGATCGACCAGGGCTCCAGCGAAATGAACATCATTGCCGGTGTTGAGAATAAGGACTTTGAAACCGCAATTAAAGCCATTTATCAGGCATTTGTGGGATAAATTAAAAAAGAAACTGCTATGTTTTACTGCAGCCGACGGCTGATGGGAAAAGACACAGCAGTTTTTGTTTTAGAGTATTTTTAGATCTTTATACAAAAGGGAAGCGGTTAAGCCACTTTCTTCTTTTTTTATTCCATCACTTTTTCTGCAAAACTGTTATTAACAACCTGATCGTAAGGAGCTTCCTGATCCAGTTCTCCCGCCTGGGTCATGACCTCCTGTAATTTCATGTAAGCCGCCTCTTCCACAACGGGAATTTCACGCCAGGCGCCGATTTCCTGATAGCGCTTTGCAACCGTCGTCAAGAGATCAACATCGGTGTCGGGGAACGAGGGAGCTACCACCTCGGCAATTTCCGCCGCAGAGTGACTGGCCACCCATTGCTGCCCTCGGTAAATAGCGCGGGTGAAGCGTTCGATCAAGTCACTGTTTTCTTCCATGAAGCTTTTCTTTGCAAAATACCCGGTGTATGCGATCTTCCCAGCCTCCGCTCCGACTGAGGCTACGATATAGCCTTTGCCTTCCGCTTCCAACATGGAGGCCGTCGGCTCGAAGAGCGTTACGTAATCTCCGGTTCCGCTTGTGAATGCCCCTGCCATCAGCGCAAATTGA
Source organism: Anaerovoracaceae bacterium (assembly GCA_963676445.1). Classification (GTDB taxonomy): domain Bacteria; phylum Bacillota; class Clostridia; order Peptostreptococcales; family Anaerovoracaceae; genus Anoxybacterium. The sequence goes on along the minus strand of OY781100.1, from coordinate 2,227,396 downwards.
ATGCTATTATCCAAATTGAGATCCTGATAAGGGTCAAGTCCATGATTGCGTATGACATACTCCAGCGTCATGTAAGGCACGCCGCCCTTTCTTCCCGGGAGAATATGTTTCCCTTGCAGTTGATCCCAATTAAAATTGGGGTCTGGTTCACGGCCGACCAAAAAGGACCCGTCTGTTTGCGTCAAAAGTGCGAAAACCTGGGTATGGTCTTCTTTCCCTTCGTTGTAAACATAAATCGAGGCTTCCGGTCCTGAAAAACCGATGTCGGCATTGTCGGACAGCACAGCCGACATTACCTTGTCGGCGCCTTGACCGTTTGTAAGTTCAATCTCGATCCCTTCTTCTTCAAAATAACCCAGATTTATGGCAGCGTATTGAGGTGCATAGAAAATAGAATGGGTTACTTCGCATAATGAGACCTTGGTTTTTTCCGTTTGTTTTTCACAGCCGGTAAAGAACGGGAAACAAAGCAGCATGCATAATCCGGCACATATGATCTTTTTCGTGATATTCATTCTGTCACTCCTTCCAGATATCGGAAACTCCATTCAACCAGTGTTTCCTATGATTCAGGTTAAAAGGCAACCTGGGGCCTAAGGTTCTCTAATGACTGTACCAGCGCATTGCAAGCTTCTGAAGCAGAACGACGCTTTCATACATCAACGCGGCTACAACGGCTAGAATGATGACGCTGGACATAACCAAATCCATTTTAAAGACCTGACCGCCATAGACGATAAGATAGCCAAGACCGGCCTTCGAAACCAGAAATTCTCCGGCGATAACACCAACCAGAGATAAGCCGATATTGATTTTTAGTGAATTGAACAAGGTTGTAATGTTATAAGGAAATACCACCTTGAGAAAAATCTGACGCTTTGTCGCTCCGAAGGTTGAAGCCATCCGTATATATTCTTTATTCGTATGACGAAAGCCGTTCAGCATTTCCAAAACCGTGACAATCAATGAAATGGCAAGGGCCATGAAAATAATTGCCTGTGTACCGGCTCCTACGATAATGATGATGACGGGGCCCAAAGCAATTTTCGGAAGACTGTTCAATACTACCAGGTACGGTTCGCTGACTTTGGAGATAAAGCTGCTCCACCAAAGGAGCACCGCCAAAGCAGTGCCGGTTATCACGCCGAGGATAAACCCGGTCAAGGTTTCGTACACCGTGACCCAAACATGGAGCATCAGGTCATATTGCATCATATTCACAAGGGTCGCGCCGACCCGCGAGGGCTGGCTCAGTATAAAACTGTCAATCCATCCGAGCTGTGCAAACAGCTCCCATATAAAAAGGAACAGAAACAATATGCCGATTTGGCATGTCAGGACAAGGCGCTGGGTTCGTTTCACTCCTTTGAGATATGCTTCCCGTTCAAATGAGGGTAGCCGGTCCTGCTTGTTTTGTTTATTGTGAAGATCATTCATAGATACTCAACTCTTTCCAAATATGATCAAAATATCGGCTGAATTTGGGGTTGTTTCTACATGTCAGAGGGGTGCGGTTCTCCATTTCAAAATCAATGGGAAGAATCTCTTTGATCTCTGCGGGACGCTGGGTAAGAATGATGATTCGGTCGCTCATGCTGATACTTTCGGGAATGTCGTGGGTAACCATGATGGTGGTTACCTGTTCCTGCTTTATAATGCCATAAACATCATCAGTGACACTTAACCTGGTCTGATAATCAAGGGCCGAAAAGGCCTCATCCAAAAGAAGGATATCCGGGTTGACGGCAAGTGTGCGGATCAGTGCCGCGCGCTGCCTCATACCCCCGGAAAGCTGGGAGGGATAGTTGTCACGGAATTCGTAAAGTCCGTACTTTTTAAGTAAATCTTCCGCCCTGGCCACGTTTTCATCCGTTTTCGTTTTTCTGATTTCCAGACCGAAGAGAACGTTTTTATATATGGTACGCCAATCCAGAAGATTGTCGTTTTGCAGCATATACCCAATATGCGGGGAGATTCCCGACACACGAGTCCCATTGACGTAGACCTGGCCCCCTGTAGGCTTGAGGAGACCGGAGATAATGGAAAGCAGCGTTGACTTTCCGCAACCGCTGGGTCCGACGATGCTGATGAATTCCCCCTTTGCCACGGAAAAACCGACATTCTTGATTGCCGTTGTCTCTCCGTTTTCAGCTTGATATTTCTGCTCTATATTTTTAACTTCAAGTACATTCATAAATTAACCTCGTTTTCTTGTAGGGCAAGTCAGACCTCATAATGAAAATACATACGAGGTCTGGGCTCTGCAACTCCAACATCTAAGTCTAGTGTATCTTATGATGAAAGAAATCAATTGGTGAAAAGAGAAAGACGTTAAAGAACAAGTAAAAGACTCGCGTTTTCGTAATAAAAGGTAAGAAAGAGAGCCGCTTCCGTGAGAAACTATGGGATTCTTGCCGTATCTTTTGGATTGGTTTTCATATCCTATGGATGCGAAGGGTTTTAACCGTGAGAAAATGGAACTTTGTCGAAGAGGCAATTTTGATTTTTGAATTGGAATATGTTATAATATAAATTCTGAAAGAAATTAGTATTTGCAATAGAATATACGGGCAAATTATTGCAGAAAATCATAGAGCGTTTTCTGCTGCGATAAAAGAAGGAAGGGACCAGTTGAAATGGGATTAATGGAAAAAATCTTCGGAGATTTGAATGTCAAAGAAGTGAAAAAAGTCGAGAAAATCGTAGACCGTATTGAAGCCCTTGATTCGGCCATGCAGGCGCTGACCGACGAGGAACTGAAGGCGAAAACGCCGGAATTTAAGGAGCGTATTGCAGCCGGTGAGAATTTGGACGACCTGCTTCCGGAAGCCTTTGCGGTATGCCGTGAAGCTGCATGGAGAAGCCTTGGAATGAAGCATTTTAGAGTCCAGCTGATCGGCGGCGTTGTCCTCCATCAGGGCAGAATTTCCGAGATGAAAACCGGTGAAGGAAAAACGCTTGTGGCAACGCTCCCTGTTTACCTGAATGCGCTCGAGGGGAAAGGGGTTCATGTAATAACGGTAAATGACTATCTGGCCAAACGTGATATGGAGTGGATGGGGAAGCTTTATACCTTCCTTGGCCTTACCGTCGGCTGCGTGATCCACGGGATTACCAATGAAGTGAGAAAGGCGGCTTATCAGGCGGACATCACTTACGGTACCAACAATGAATTCGGATTTGACTACCTTCGTGACAATATGGTCATATACAAGGAAGAGATGACCCAGAGAGAATTGAATTTCGCCATTGTAGACGAAGTGGACAGTATCCTGATCGACGAAGCGAGAACACCGCTGATCATATCGGGACAGGGAGAAAAATCGACGGATTTATATCATATTGCGGATAAGTTCGTCAGTACGTTCCGGGCAGAAGAAGACTTTACCATGGAAGAAAAGGATCGAACCGTTTCGCTGACAGAAGAAGGCGTCGCTAAATGTGAAGCTTACTTCAAAATTGAAAACTTTTCAGATCCGGAAAATATGGAAATCAACCATCACGTGCAGCAGGCGTTGAAAGCAAGGAACCTGATGAAGCGGGATGTGGACTATATCGTCAAAGATGAAGAAGTCGTCATCGTGGATGAATTTACCGGACGCTTGATGTTCGGAAGAAGATACAGCGACGGTTTGCACCAAGCCATCGAGGCGAAAGAGGGAATGAAGGTCAGACAGGAATCAAAAACGCTGGCTACCATTACTCTACAGAACTACTTCAGAATGTATCAGAAGCTGGCGGGTATGACCGGTACCGCAAGAACGGAAGAACAGGAATTCCGCGATATCTATAACATGGACGTGGTTGAAATTCCAACAAATCGGCCCATTGCAAGAAACGATAAGGAAGATTCCATCTATGCGACGGAAAATGGAAAGTTCAAGGCCATAGCGGATCAGATTGAGGAACTGCATACGACAGGGCAGCCGGTGCTGGTGGGCACGATTTCCATCGAGCGTTCAGAGATCCTTAGCTCCATTCTGAAGAGACGCGGGATCAAACATAACGTGTTGAATGCGAAGCAGCACGAAAAGGAAGCGGAAATTGTTGCGGAAGCCGGAAGACTGGGCTTCGTTACCATCGCTACAAACATGGCAGGACGTGGTACCGACATTATACTGGGAGGCAATCCGGATTTTGAAGCGAAAAGGGAAATGCGCAGGCAGGGCTATGAGGAAACGGCAATTTCTTATGCCTCCAGCTTTGTTCCTCTGGAAGACCCTGAGCTTATTGAAGCGAGAAAGAAATATAATGAGCTTCTGAATCAATTCAAGGCGGAGCGGTCGGAAGAGCAGCAGAAGGTCCGGGAATTGGGCGGATTATATATCATCGGTACAGAACGTCATGAATCCAGACGTATTGATAACCAGCTGAGAGGCCGGTCCGGACGTCAAGGTGACCCCGGTACGACACAGTTTTATATTTCTCTGGAAGACGAACTGATGCGCCTCTTCGGAGGGGAGCGTATTCAGAGCCTTGTTGGAAAACTGGGTATGACGGAAGATGAGCCCATCGAAGCGGGGATGCTGACAAAGTCCATAGAAAACGCTCAAAAACGTGTTGAGGGAAGAAACTTCGGTATCAGAAAATACGTCCTTCAATATGATGACGTTATGAACAAGCAAAGAGAAATCATTTACGGTGAACGGCGCAGGGTTCTTTACGGGGAGGATTTGAGAAATCATATCATGTCCATGGTGGAGGAACTGATTGACGAGAATATCGATTTTACGACAGCGGGTTCAAAATATGCCGAGGAGTGGGATCTGGAAAGCTTGGAGACTTCTCTTCAGAAGATCTGCAGCAACTGCCAGAAGTATCAATACTCAGAGGCTGACATCCAAAACCTGGATAAAGATACGCTGCGTGAAGATACAATCGCGCTCTTTGAGGAGGCATACAAAGCAAAAGAAGAGGAAATCGGCATTGACAGGATGAGGGAACTGGAAAGAATGATCCTGATTCGAGTCGTAGACAATAAATGGATGGATCATATCGACGCCATGGATCAGCTGAGGCATGGAATCGGACTGCGTGCCCTTGGACAGCAAGACCCAGCTCGCGCTTATGCCAACGAAGGCTTTGATATGTTCGATTTGATGATCAAAAATATAAAAGAGGATACGGTGAGATTCTGCTTTAACGTAACCATACAGACCGACACCGCAAGAAAACAGATCATAGGTAAGGGAGAAGGCAGAAAAGAAGACTTCACCGATACCACAAATGAGGATGAAGGGGACTCTTCCGGCGGTGCACCCGCGGCGGCAAACGTGCCGGAGCGGGAGAGAAAGCAGGAGACTGTTAGAAAGGGCGTTACTGTCGGAAGGAATGAGCCCTGCCCCTGCGGAAGTGGAAAGAAATATAAGAAATGCTGCGGAGCAAATGCTTCAGAGTAACTAATAGAGCGTCAGCCGGGTATTCTCCCGGAAACACGCTCACTCCGCTCGGACGGTTTCCTATGAGAACACCACGGCCTTTCGCTTTAGATAGTAGGTCCCGAGGCATTTGCATGCGCAGATTTATTATTCTCATAAACATATTTAAATAATAAATAATAAATAAGGAGTTGATGAAATGATTGAACTGGATCAGATCAAGTATGAGCTGACAGACAAAGCACAAAATCTAAAAGAATTGGGTGAGTCCCTTTGACGTCGCAGGTTTGACGGACAGATTAAATGAAATCAATAAAACCACTGAAGAAGACGGATTTTGGAACGACCATGAAAATGCACAGAAGCTGTTGAAAGAAAAGAAGAGCGTCGAATCAAAAATCAATGAATATGAGGAACTGAGAAAAGAATTTGACGATATCGGTGTTTTAATCGAACTGGCACAGGAAGAGGATGATGAATCCATGGTGCTGGAAATTCAGCAGGCCTACGAAGATTATAACAAAAAAGCAGAAGTGCTGAGAATAAAAACGCTTCTAAACGGAGAGTATGACGTAAATAATGCGATCATTTCAATACACGCAGGCTCTGGAGGTACAGATGCACAGGACTGGGCGGAAATGCTGCTGCGCATGTACACTAGATGGTCCGATTCTAAAGGATACAAGGTGAAGATTCTGGATTACCAGGATGCGACAGAAGGCGGAATTAAGAGCGCAACCTTGCTGATTGAGGGAGAGAATGCTTACGGTTATCTGAAAAATGAGAAGGGGGTTCACCGTGTGGTGAGGATTTCACCCTTTGATTCCTCCGGCAGACGGCATACGTCTTTTTCATCGCTGGATGTTATCCCGGAAATGGATGACAATATTACCGTAGATATTAATCCGGATGATCTCCGTATCGATACCTTCCGTTCCAGCGGCGCAGGGGGACAGCATGTAAATAAAACAGATTCTGCCATCAGAATCACCCATATTCCTACGAATATTGTTGTTTCCTGTCAGAATGAGCGTTCCCAGCACCAAAACAAGGAGACTGCCATGAAGGTTCTTATGGCAAAGCTGACAGAACTTGCTCAGCAGGAGCATAAAGCTAATCTCGATGAACTGAAGGGCGACTATAGCCAGATTACCTGGGGCAGCCAGATTCGGTCTTACGTTTTCCATCCTTATTCGTTGGTCAAGGATCATAGGACAAACGCAGAGGTAGGTAACGTCTACGCCGTAATGGATGGAGAGCTGGATTACTTCATCAATGAGAAACTGAAAATGAAAGACCAGTAAATTGATGGCATCGCCAACAATGCGAACGGTCCAAAAATAATAAAATCACGAGGAGAGTTACCCTTGAATATTGTTGAAAAATTAGCACAAGAATTTAAACTGAAACTTTCACAAGTTGAAAATACTGTAAAGCTGATTGATGAAGGAAATACAATTCCCTTTATCGCCCGTTACAGAAAAGAAGTGACAGGCGCTTTGTCAGATGTCACGCTCCGTGAGCTGGATGAACGACTGACCTATCTAAGAAATCTTGAACAGCGTAAAGAAGAGGTCATCCGGATCATAGAAGAGCAGGGAAAACTGACAGAAGAGTTAAGAGAAGAGATTCTTAAAGCAGCAGTGCTTCAGAGAGTGGAGGATCTTTACAAACCGTTTAAGCAGAAGAAATCAACAAGAGCATCTAAGGCCAAAGAAAAAGGCTTGGAACCTCTGGCTATGCTGATTTGGACGCAAGAAAAAGAAAGCGGTTCTCTGGAAGAATTGGCAGCTCCTTATGTAAGCGAGGAAAAGGGAGTTGCGAACGAAGCGGAAGCGATTCAAGGCGCAATGGATATCATAGCGGAAATGATCGCGGATGATCCTGAACTCACCGCCGCTGTTCGGGAAAGAACGCAAAAGGCAGGCTTGATCTCATCGGAAGCAACCGATCCTGCAGAAAGCACAGTCTATGATCTCTATTACGAGTTTTCTGAAGGAATTGCTAAAATTCCGGATCATCGAGTTCTGGCCATTAACCGCGGAGAAAAAGAAAAGAAGCTGAAGGTAAAGGTAATCGCTCCGGTAGAAGAAATTCGTAAAGAAATGCAGGATTTTGTAATTAATAATGAAAAATCTATCTTTATGGAGCTGCTGAACGATGTGGTCGAAGACTCCTATAAGCGATTAATGGCACCGTCCGTCGAACGGGAAATGCGGAATATGCTGACAGAACGTGCGGAGCGGGAAGCCGTCAAGGTATTCGCGAAGAATACGGAAAAGCTCTTGATGGTTCCTCCAGTTAATAATGCAAGGGTGATCAGCATCGATCCCGGGTACAGGACGGGCTGCAAGGTTGCCGTTTTAAACGAAACGGGCAAACTTCTCGCATATACGACGATCTATCCGACAGAACCTAAAAATGATATTGCCGGAACGGAGAAGGTCTTACTTAAGCTGATTGAGAAATATAACTCCAATGTAATTGTAATCGGAAACGGAACCGCTTCCAGGGAAACGGAATCCGTCATTGCGAACTTTATAAAAAAATATCAACTGAACGTAAGCTATACGATTGTTAATGAAGCAGGTGCCTCCGTATATTCGGCATCAAAGGTAGCGACGGAAGAATATCCCGATCTGGATGTTACAACAAGAGGCGCAATGTCCATCGGCAGGAGACTTCAGGACCCCCTGGCAGAGCTTGTAAAAATTTCACCGAAGCATATCGGAGTCGGACAGTATCAGCATGACATTAATCAGGGCTTGCTTGACAGCGCGTTGACAAATGTTGTGGAGGATTGCGTGAACAGAGTGGGTGTTGACCTGAATACTGCATCACCTTCCCTGCTTTCCTATATTGCCGGTGTCAACGCCGGGATTGCCAAGAACATCGTTGCATACCGTGAAGAAAACGGAAGCTTTGGGGATCGGAAAGAACTGATGAAGGTTGCAAAGCTTGGTGAAAAAACCTTCAATCAGTGTGCCGGCTTCATGCGTATTTCCGAAGGAAAGAACCCTCTGGATAGCACATCGGTGCACCCAGAATCTTACGGAGCGGCGGAGCTGATGCTCAAAAAGCTCGGCCTCGAAAAGTCCGAAATTGGAAAAGGCGGAGCAAAACAGATTGAAGATAAAATTGTAAAAATGTATCCAACGGAAAAAAAGAAACCAAAGACCGCAGGGACAGGTCTGGCGGCGCTGGCTGCCCTCCTTCCGGATGAAAAGGAAGATAAGGGTAATCTGAAAAAAAGTATTGCAAAGCTGGCGGAAGATATCGGAATCGGCGTAATGACCCTTGCTGACATCATCAGCGAAATAAAAAAACCAGCCAGAGACCCCAGAGAAGATGCGCCGGCTGTCGTGTTTCGAAATGACGTGCTGACCTTTGAAGATTTAAAGGTGGACATGGAGTTGACTGGTACGGTAAGAAATGTTGTTGATTTTGGTGCCTTTGTGGACATCGGCGTGAAAAATGACGGATTGGTACACGTATCGCAAATCAGTGATAAATTTATAAAGCATCCGATGGACGCTGTAAGCGTGGGAGATACGGTCAAAGTAAAAATTCTCAATATCGACTACGATAAGCAAAAGGTTGCATTGACGATGAAAGTATAGAAGTTAAGATAGTAGATAAGAGGTTAAACAAAAGGTTGAGTAAAATGGACAGCAACTTGAAAATCGTAGCACCGCGGTATCAGCAGATCGCGGTTGATATTGCAGGAAAAATTGTAGATAAGCATTATGAAATCGGAGGCAAGGTTTACGCACGTTCCGCTCTTGCCATACAATATGGCGTTTCCTCAGAAACGGCCAGGAGGGCGATTAACGTTCTTTCTGATATGGATATCGTTCAGGTGGCAAAGGGCAGTGGAGTTGTAATTAAGTCTTATGAGAATGCTGTTAAATTTATCAAACAGTATCAGGATATCCAGACTTTGCATGATCTGAAAAATGAGATACTTAGAAAAGTTGAACAGCAGATCGACGACACCTATACGGTGAAAGATCAAGTGACGAAACTGGTGGAACGTATTGAGCGGTTCAAAAGTGTGAACCCCTTTGTTCCATTTGAAATTGAAATAACTCCAGAGACGCCTTATTTGAATAAAATGTCTTCGGACGTGAACTTCTGGCATAATACTTCGGCAACGATCATTGCGATCAAAAGGGGGCATGAACTGACGATGTCACCCGGCCCCTATGCCACGTTCTGTGAAAAGGATGTGGTGTACTTTGTAGGGGATGAAAGCGCGTACGAGAGAGTTTTTCATTTTATGTACCCATGACTTATTGTTATTCAATTCTTAACCTCCGAGTCACATTGTGAAGATGCGGCTCGGAGCTTTTTTTGCGTGGCGGATATTTGCTAATCATTGGTAGTGTAAGGCTTCGAAGCCTACCATGCGAACAAACCAACAACTTATTGTTAAATTGCGGGTTGTTACTTGACCGATTTTGTGGTATGATGGTATAGAGAACTGCAAAGATCGTAATAATAACTATAGATAGCATCGATTGACAAGGCATTTTACTTTGTCAATCGATGTTATGCTCTACACAGACTGAGACAGTTCGCTTGAAGGAGGTATCAATGACTGATAAATTAATTGTGAATAACTTGATAAAAATATACGGATCAAATCCAAAACGAGTTCTTCAAATGATGAAAGAAGGAAAGAGTAAAGAAAGTATCTTAAAGACGACGGGTAGCACCATCGGAGTGAATGATGTCAGCTTTACGGTAAAAGAAGGTGAAGTTTTTGTTGTCATGGGACTGTCCGGCAGTGGAAAATCAACGATTCTCCGGTGCTTAAACAGGTTGATCGAGCCCAGCTCGGGAAGCATTGTTATTGATGGTACTGATATCACGAAATTAAATGAAAAGGACTTGCGAAAATTCCGTCAGGATAAAACCGCTATGGTCTTTCAGCAATTTGCACTTCTTCCTCACCGTACAGTTTTAGATAATACCGTATTTGGTCTTGAATTAAAAGATGTACCAAAGAATGAAAGAGAGAAGAAAGCGCTGGAAAGTTTGAAGCTGGTAGGCCTTGAGGGATGGGAAAGCAAATATCCCGATGAACTGAGCGGAGGGATGAAGCAGAGAGTAGGACTTGCAAGAGCGCTTGCAAATGATGCCGATATTCTCTTGATGGATGAAGCCTTTAGTGCGCTGGACCCATTAATCAGGGAAGAAATGCAGGATGAACTGCTTGCACTGCAAAGCAAAATGAATAAGACAATTATCTTTATTACACATGATTTAAATGAGGCTTTGAAGCTGGGAGATCAGATCGCTTTCCTGCGGGACGGGGAACTGATACAGGTAGGAACTCCTGAAGAAATAACTACAAATCCGGTAAATGATTACGTGGAGAAATTTGTCCGCGGTGTTGATATGAGTAAGATACTGACTGCGAAAGACGTAATGAAAAAGCCGCAGCCGTTAATTACCCTGCGTGATGGTCCAGCCAGTGCGCTGAGAATTATGAAAGAACATGGAATATCAAGCATCTTTGTGACGGACAGAGATCGATATCTGAAAGGAATCCTTACTGTTGATCAGGCAGTGGACGCAAAGCAGAAGAACTTTACGAGTTTGTCGGAGGTGGAGTTGAGCCAGAGCCCCGTCTTGTCGGAAGATACGCTTATTTACGATATTATCGCTACCGTTGCTGAAAGTAAGCTGCCTACAGCAGTTGTTAATGAAGACAATAAGCTGGTCGGTATTCTGGTTCGTGGTGCGGTACTTGCAGCTTTATCAAATGTTTCGGGAGGTGGTAGTAATGAATAAGATTCCTTTGGGGGATTGGATCAACAGCGGAGTTGATCAGTTTTTAGCAGTAGCAGGAGATTCTCTTGATTCTTTTTCGGATAAGGTTGATGTCCTTGTAAATGGTTTATACACCGGTTTGGAGTTTTTGCCTTGGTGGCTTCTGATTTTAATCGTCGCGGCTATTTCCTGGAAAGTTTCAGGGTGGAAATTGGCAATCGGATCAGCGCTTGGTTTGGGTTTAATCTATAACCTTGGATTGTGGGGCGATCTTTTAAATACGATTACCATGGTGATCTTTGCGGCAATCATTTCTGTTTTGATTGGAATACCCCTTGGTATTATTGCAGGGCGCAGCAATAGTTTCCATAGAATCATTACACCTGTTCTTGATTTTATGCAGACGATGCCGTCTTTTGTTTATTTGATTCCTGCGTTGATGTTCTTTGGATTAGGTAAATTTGCAGCAATCTTTGCGACAGTAATCTTTGCAATGCCGCCTGTCATTCGTCTTACAGACCTTGGGATCAGGCAGGTGCCGATTGATCTGATCGAAGTGGGCGAAGCGTTTGGCTCAACTCCGACACAGCTGTTGTTTAAAATTCAGATTCCTGTTGCAATGCCTACCATATTGGCCGGGCTGAATCAAACCATGATGCTCTCCCTTTCCATGGTGGTTATTACCGCCATGATCGGAGCGGGAGGTCTTGGCGCAGGCGTACTTTACGCGATCGGACAGATGCAAATCGGTATGGGCTTTGAAAACGGGATCGCGGTTGTTATCCTGGCGATCATATTGGATCGCTTATCACAAGCTATTGGACGTTCGAAAAGAACGCAATAGATAGAATATCGCGTTGAGCGATAAACAGTTATTTTAATGGAAAAAAGGAGGTTTAGCATGTTTTCAGATCAAAGTGCTAAAAAAATGAAGAAAAAATTTATTTTGATGTTGATAATGGTTATGGTAATGTCGCTTGCCGTAGGCTGCGGTGGAGGTACAACGCCTCAAGATGATGAGCAGGGTGGCGACAATGCCGCAGAAAAAGGAACTGTAAAAATCGGAATGGTAAACTGGGCAGAGTGCGTGGCCGCAAGTAATTTGTGGAAAGTCATATTGGAGGACCAGGGATATGAAGTAGAATTGACGCAGCTGGACGTCGCTCCGCTGTACGTTGGTCTAAACAAGGGAGATCTGGACTTCTTCCTGGATGCATGGCTTCCGATAACACATGAAACTTATTGGAATGAATACAAGGACAATCTTGACGACTATGGAATCTGGTATAAAGAGGATGCAAAGATCGGAATCGTGGTTCCGCAGTATGCTACAATTGATTCCATCGGCGAACTCGCTGCAAACAAGGATCAATTTGATGGAAAAATCATAGGAATTGATCCGGGAGCAGGAATCATGAAGGCCAGCAACGCTGCCAATGAGACATACGGTCTTGGATTTGAAGTCGTTCAAGGAAGTGAAGCTGCTATGATGGCGGCAATGGAAAAGGCGTATAAGAATGAGGAATGGATTGCCATCACTGGATGGAGCCCGCATTGGATGTTCGCACAGTATGATCTGAAATATTTGGAAGATCCGGAGAAGTCCTTCGGTGAAGCAGAACAGATCCACATGCTGGCTAACAAGAACTTTACTACGGAACAGCCTGAAGTGGCAGAAATGCTGAAAAAGTTCTCCATGTCCGATGCGCAGATCGGAGGCTTGGAAGCGCTGATTGTTGATGGAATGGACCCCGAGGATGCTGCAAAACAGTGGGCTTCAGAAAATGAAGACGTTATCAAGAGCTGGATAGAGTAATCATCAATTTGACTAAAATAAGAGCTGTTGAATTGAACAACTCCCAGTCAAGTAGACAATGAAAAAATAAAAATCTTTTCTGCCAGTAGATCTCATCTGCTGGCAGTTTTTATGCTGCTTGTAAACAAGCTTCGTGTTTCTCTATTATTTCCACTACAGAGTTCCGGCTGGCAAATCATTTCCCGTAATAGCTTTTATTGACCCGTCCTGATTAACAAATTAATACGTGAAAAATTTTACAAATAAAATTTGATACTTGAAAAAATGATATTGTACGTGTACACTGATGTATATATAAGTGCAATTTTGTTTATATACATTACAATGGGGTGATGAGAAATGCCGGCGGATTATAAATATCTGACGATAGAAGATCTAATTGAGATGCTGCAGGTGACGCGCAGTACGATCTACAACCTAAAGAAGAAGGGTTTACCGTTTATAAAAATCGGGTCAAATGTACGGTTTGAGCAGAGCGAGGTAATCGACTGGCTGAAAAACAACCAGAGCAAGGAAACGGAGCCTAATAAGCAGGTTTGAACATGAATATTTTTGCTGTTTACGGTGTATTGGTTTATATTGTTATTTTGTTTCTTCTAAGCGCTTTTTTAATAAAAAAGGCGCTTAATTCTTATGAGGATTATAGTTTGTGCGGGCGAAGGCTATCACCGCTGTATATTATATTAACGTATCTTGGAACATGGATTGGGGGGGGAACGATCATCGGTCTTTCCAGTTCGTCTTACCTGAGCGGAGTGAGTCAGTATTGGATTCTCGCAGTACCTTACGTGACTTGTTTTGCTTTTGCGATCCTGTTCATCACCAGAATCAGAGTGATTCATCAGCATAGCATTGGGGATATGCTGGCGCTTCGATATCCTGATTACGGCAGGGTGATCAGGATACCGGTCTCTCTCGGTCTTATCATAAGAAACGTTACCATGGTAGGTATGCAGTTCAGCGCCTTGTCGATTCTGATTACCTATGTGTTTCAGATCGATAGGAACCTATCTGTTCTCATTACGTTTCTTGTCATTACTTCCTATACGATGCTCAGTGGTCTCTGGGGCGTTGTTGTAACAGATATTTTTCAGGGAGCCCTTCAAACGACGGGACTTTTTCTGCTTCTCTTTTTTTCAGTTAAATTAAACGGAGGTGTGGACCGCATTATTGAATTTTATGAATCCAACGATCAGGTTGGGTTTCTTACGCTTCTAGGATCGGAAAATATGATGCGGAATATTGTGCTTTATTTTTTGACCATTGGGGTATTTTTCCTCATGAGTGATCAAACTGACTGGGAACGGATTTATTCTTCTAAAAACAGCAAAACAGCTTTTTGGGGATATTTGATTCCCTTGACGATTACGCTGATACTGCTTTTAATTCCGGCATATTTAGGAGTCTTTCAGAGAGTTTTGTTTCCCGCTGAAATCGATCCGAAATTTGCAGTTTATACTTTCATTATGGAGAGGCTGCCGTCTAACCTTGCGATCCTGATTTTGATTAGTATTTGTGCCGCCATTATGTCCTCTGCGGATTCTTATCTTCTGGCTACCGGAGTTATTTTCTCAAATGATATCGTTAAAGAATTTTTGAACAGGGAAGCAAATGATAAAGAGATGATATTCTGGACCAGGTTTTTTGTAATTATTGCGGGAGCGGTAGGATTCGCCTTTGCATTAAATGTCGAAGATATTCTGTACCTCTGGATCATCGGTATCGGTACAGGGGCCGTGATGATATTACCATCTTATCTGGCAGCATGGTTTTCAAGAAGAGTCAATACCAAGGGCGCATTGGCAGGCATCATTGCCGGATTGCTTTATAACAGTCTTTGGCTGTTGAACCTTATGTCTTTTACGATTGATAAAATTCTGTATGGCTTTTTCATCAATTTTGTTGTCATGATGGCGGTATCTCTTGCGACTGAGAAACCCTTGGCAGAGAGTGTTGAGCATACTTTCTACTGGTCGTCAAAATTTAATGGCGTTAAGAAAATTCCTTTCTAGGAAATTTCGTTAACCTTTTTCAGTGCCTGTACAGCAGCAGGCGCTTTTTTTTGTGCCACAAAAATAATCAGAAAATTTGAAATATAACTTGCGCGCTGGCCCTGATTGTGCTATATATAAATACATAGATGAACATAGGTGCACATATGTGCACACTAATGCAAAAGAAAGGAGGGCGGCGGGTCAACTTTTAATTCTAATAGGAGGATACATAATGGTCAGTAGTTATTTAGGTTATTTGATTTTATTTGGTTTTGCCCTCATCTTTATAGGCATATCCATTTTTGTTTCAAAGAAATTTCCCATTGAAGGAGTCGATGATTTTGTCGTAGCAGGCAGAAGCATACCTTATGCTTTGATTGCAGCGAGCGTTATGGTTTCCTGGGTTTGGACCACAACGATCATGGGAGCGGCAGAAGCGGGAATGTGGTTTGGTATCTCCGGGGGATTCAACTATTCCTGGGGAGCCTGTATCCCGTTTTTTGTTTTTATTCCTCTTGTAATGCATCTGAGGAAGACAATGCCGAAGGCAACAACCTTTACTGAATTTGTGGAGCAGAGGTACGGAAGTATTGTCTCTAAGATATTCTTTGTGTTCGGTATCGGCGTTATCCTGTATGTCTTTACTGAGCAGGGCGTCGGAATTGGCATTGTTTTCAGCCATATTTTTGGAATCCCCTATGCCTTGGCTGCTTTCCTGCCGGTGCTGATTGTTACTGGTTATATTGCAAAGGCAGGCCTGAGAGGGTCTATTTTCAATGATGTAATTCAGTTCTTTATTATTTCCCTTGTTTTCTTAATCACGGTTCCTCTTGTTTTGAAAACCATCGGGATGGAAAGTCTTTATAAAGGGATGGTTGACGTAGTAGAGAATTCGGACAATATCAATTATAATCCTGAAGCTATGGCGATGACGTCAGCGGCAGGGTTGCGGTACGGCGTTACCGCAGTGGTTATCGCCATGGGGCAGGTTCTATTGGATCAAGGCTATTACTCTAAAGCGATTGCTACCGTGAGTAGAAAATCTCTGCTGAAGGCGTATATGGTAGGAACATTGTTTGCTTGGGCACCCATTCCTATTTTAAGCGGAAACGTATTTGGAGTATCCACGCTGGCACTCGGTGTTGGACCTGGCAAGGGAATCGAATTGACATCGGAGGCTGCTCCATATATCATGAAATTAATCTATGGCGGCGGCATCGGAAGTATCGTGTTTGTGCTGATGATTTTCATGGCAGGAATGACTACCGGCGGCAACTGCCTGGCCGGAGCGCAGGCTCTGTTCACGGTAGACTTCTATAAAAAATACGTCAACCGGGCTGCATCGGAAAAGCAGCAGATGAAGTTCGGCGTAAAAATAACGATCGCACTTGGCCTTGTAGTCGGAATTGCGGCAGTGTTGCTGGAGGGAGTCTCCCTGCTGAAACTGGATATTTTCAGCGGGATTATTTTCGCAGCACCAACAAGCGCATTCCTTGCAGGGATGTATTGGAAAAGAACCTCGCCTCAGGTTGCTGCGGTATCAATTTTTCTTGGATTGATCTCCGGTCTGGCTGCGTGGTTCGTGATTCCAAACGACGACATCAATTGGTTTGTAGGCAATATGCTTTCGCTATTTGTGCCTGCTGTTGTCGTAATTCTGGGATCATTTATTCACCGTTACGAATTTGATTTTGATAAGCTGAGGAATTATTCGCCGAATCATAAAGTAGACGTAAGTGAGGAGTGATGGATATGATAAGTCAGACATTTATGGGTGCATATTTCTGGGGGACCTATATTTGGTTCACCGTCGGGTTCTTATTGATCGCGGTTCCCGCAATCATGGAAATCACAAAAATTATCTTTACAAAGAAATAAAAGGAGTTGATCGGCTTGAAAATAAATGTTGCTTGTGTGCAGATGGAACCTGTGTTGAGAGAACCCCGGAAGAATATTGAAAAAATGTGTTCTTTTATTAAAGAGACCATGGAGAAGAATCCTGGCACCAATCTGATCGTTTTTCCTGAATTAATTACCTCGGGCTATGAATGTGGCAAAGATTTTCAGGCACTTGCTGAAACGGTACCGGACGGGGAAAGCATGAAGGCTGTCGGCGCCCTTGCCGAAAAATATAAGGTGCATATTGTTTACGGCTTTCCTGAAAGGGACGCTGAGAAGCGAGATGTGCTATACAACTCATCGGTTTTGATCGACGATGGCGGAAGCGTGAAGGGCGTATACCGAAAAGTACACCTCTTTGCCGGTGAAAAAGAATTTTTCAGGGCAGGCTGCTCTTATCCGGTATTTGACACTTCCATCGGAAGACTTGGCATGATGATCTGCTGGGATACGGCATTCCCGGAGGTGGCGAGAAGTCTCGCGTTAAAGGGCGCCGAGCTTCTAATCGTTTCAACAAATTGGGAAAAACCATACCTGACCAGCATCGAAAC
The DNA here is from genome assembly GCA_963676445.1 of Anaerovoracaceae bacterium. Classification (GTDB taxonomy): domain Bacteria; phylum Bacillota; class Clostridia; order Peptostreptococcales; family Anaerovoracaceae; genus Anoxybacterium. The sequence goes on along the minus strand of OY781100.1, from coordinate 2,209,980 downwards.
CAGGAATCAGCAGGATTGGGATCTGGTGACAAGAGCCAGAGCATTTGACAACTGCATGTATCTTGTTTCAGCAAACCGTATTGGTTTTGATGAAACACTGGGTTTCTTCGGCAGAAGCAATATCATCGGCCCCACGGGAGAAGCAATTGCAGAACTCTTGGAGGAAAAAGAGGGAATCATCGAAGCAAAGCTCGATCTGAGCCTGCCGATGCAGCTTCGGTATGAATACTACACCTTCTTTAAGGATAGACGACCCGATACCTTCGGGGAAATCGTCCGCGAATATTAATCTTCAGAGGGTGTTCTCACGGTAACCGCCGGTTTCTTGTGAGAACACCCCTAAATCAATTGTTGAGGTGATGTTTTGGAGACATTGATCGGCTATGGAGTTATAGGAGCTTATCTGATCCTGCTTGTTTTAATCGGCAGGCTGATCGGTCGCAGATTCCCTGAAAACGGTGCTACGGTAAAAGAATACTTATTTGCCGGTAAAAGGGTGCCTTTTGGTTTGCTTGCTCCAAGTGTTTTTACATCATGGATTTGGGTAACCAGCATAGTAGGCTCTGGCGAAGCGGGTTTCCGCTTTGGAATTTCAGGCGGTCTATCTTATTCTCTGGGGGCCGGCATCGCTTTCACGATCTTTTTATTGATCGTTGTAAAAATACGGAGGTTGATGCCGGAAGGCATTATGGTGACAGACTTTATCGGGGTCAGGTTCACCTCTTTTCTAAAGGATATTTATTACGTCTTTGCGATTTTAGTGATTATCTATGTGATTATTGAACAGTCTGCAGGAATTGCCCTTGTCTTGAACGGTTTGTTTCAACTTTCTTTTAAAAAAGTTGCTTTTATTACAGTGATTCTTTGCGGCTGTTATGTGGTTTGGAGAGGAATGAGGGGCGTATTGTTCAACGAGTTGATTAACTTTTTTCTAATTTCCATCGGAATGTTGATCTTCGCTTATATCATTCTCAGACGCTATGATGTCGGGACGCTGTATGAAGGACTTTCCTCCGTTGCGAACAATCCGGAAAACAGGAATTACAATCCTCAGGCGATGAACCTCCTGTCCAAATCCGGAATGATGTATGCTTTTTCGGCAATTTTAATCGCCTTGGGGCAGATTCTGGTGGATCCCGCTTATTATATGAAGGCATATATCGCAAAGGATGAGAAAACGGTTATTCGAGCATTCCTTGCGGGGGGCGTTCTCTATTGGATGCCTGTGGCTATCATAAGTTCTTTTGTTATCGGATACGTCACGCTTGCCAGGAATATCGATCTGTCACAGGCTGTGAACCTGAGCATTGAATTGTCCACCAACGTGCTTGCGAATTACTTTGGGACGGGTACAGAAGTACTGTTTGCCGTATTGATTTTCTGTATTGGATGCACCTCTATTATCCACTGCCTTGTCGGGGTGCAGAGCCTTTATACGCTTGATTTCTATAAGAGCAAGATCAACGGTTCGGCGACAGATGAAGAAAAAATTAAATTCGGGAAGATTGTAACGCTGTTGATTGCGCTTCTCTGTGCGCTTATTTCTATCTCACTTGAAAAAGTATCGCTTCTCACAATCGACATTTTCAGCGGCATCTTTTTCGCGGCTCCCTGTGGAGTGATTATAATCGGCATTTTTTCCAATAAAGTTTTCGGTAAATCAACATGGCTATCCATAGCCCTCGGCATTGCATCGGGCTTTTTTGCATGGGTCTTTATTCCGAATCCAGAAATGAGTTATTTTATGGGAACTGCCATCTCTTTCTTTGTGCCGCTTGTTGTTCTTTGTGTCGTATCTTCCATCTCCAGTAATACATTTAATTTTAAAAAGCTTCTGTTATACAAATGATATCTGGTTTGCGGGATAAAAGGCAAGCAAGCTAATTTATGGGATATTCATAAGCATACCACATATTATACCGGCAAATTGCATTAACCCCGTGAATAATACGGAAAGAATATTTGAAAATTTCAGATAAAACTAAATTTTTGTGTTGCGCTTATTGTTAAGAATTAGCCAACTAGTACGATGGACAATAATTGAAAAGACAGCGATAGATGTCCCATTGCAGCGGTTGCTGCAATTTTTTTTGCGCGGTTGCTGCAATTTTTTTTGCGTTGAATAAAAAATGATTGACAACGAAAATTATGAGTCTTACAATATAGTATGTAATTACAAAAAACCAATAAAATATACGGAAAATATTAAAATGTAACGGAAAATATATGGAAATAACGCATAAAGACCGAATTAGTAGTGAGTCGATAAAACGATAATTGATTGTACCGAAAAAATTACGGTGCGATTAAGGCTGGAGCCAAACATAACCCGTAATGCATGAAGATTGATTTATTAAGGAGGATTCAAAAATGATTATCGGAGTACCAAAAGAAATTAAAAACAACGAAAACAGAGTGGGGATGACTCCCGGGGGAGCAAAGACTTACGTGAACAAAGGGCATAAGGTGATCGTGGAAAACCATGCGGGAGAAGGCAGCGGATTTACAGACGCAGAGTACATAGCGGCAGGGTGCGAAATTTATACCGATGTAAAAAAATTATTTACTGATGCTGATATGATTGTTAAGGTAAAAGAACCTCTTGAATCAGAGTATGGTCTATTCAAAAAAGGACAAATCCTTTATACCTATCTTCATCTTGCTCCTGCTCCTAAGCTGACGGACGCACTGTTGAAAGCAAAGGTCAAGGGTGTGGCGTTTGAAACGGTTCAACTGCCTAATCGCGAGCTTCCTCTTCTGACTCCTATGAGTGAGGTTGCGGGAAGAATGTCAATTCAGGTTGGCGCTACTTTGCTACAAAAGTATAATGGCGGTCTCGGCGTATTACTGGGAGGAGTTCCGGGAGTCGCACCTGCGGAAGTCGTCATTGTCGGAGGCGGAAAGGTCGGAACCAATGCTGCGAAAATGGCTGTTGGAATGGGAGCGAGAGTAACTGTTCTTGATATGAGTCTTTCAAGGCTGGCCTATTTGGATGATGTATTCAATGGCAGAATTATTACACTTGTATCTAACGAGTATAATCTTGAAGATTCCATAAAAAAGGCGGACCTTCTTGTGGGAAGTGTTCTGATCCCGGGACAGTCTGCTCCAAAGGTTGTCAGTGAGGAGATGGTTCAACAGATGAAAAAGGGGTCTGTTATCGTAGATGTAGCCATCGATCAGGGCGGGTCCATCGCTACTATTGACAGAGTGACCACCCATGACAACCCTTCCTATGAAAAGTATGGAGTTGTACATTATTCCGTAGCCAATATGCCCGGTGCAGTTCCAAGAACCTCTACCATTGCACTGGAAGGAGCAACACTCCCTTATGGTTTGATGCTGGCTGAAAAAGGTCTGGAAAAGGCCGTGATGGAGAATGAATCTCTCATGAAAGGCCTGAATGTTTATGAAGGGCATGTGACTTATAAAGGAGTGTCGGACAGTCTCGGACTGGAATACGTCGATCCGTATTCTATATTGAAATAAACAGGATGCTGTAATAGCAAGTTAATCAACTTACATGAAAAAGAAGCGAATTGAAAGGAAACCCTCCTCTCTCAGCCGCTTCTTTTTTCATGCTGCCGACAACATCCGATTTGCCCTTCAACTTGCTTCCAATATATTAAAATGGTAAAATAAAAATAGATAAAAAAGGAGACAAAAATATTATGGCAAAAATCAATACTGTGCTGTTTGATTTTGACGGTACGATTATGGATACAAACGAAGTGATTTTACAATCATGGCAGCATACCTTCAAAACCGTTGAGGGTAAGGAACGTCCGGTTGAGGATATTCTGGGTACCTTCGGAGAACCTCTGTATGTTACAATTGAAAAGATGCTTCCTCAAATTACAGCAGAGGTAGGGGCGGAGATTTACCGTTCCTTTCATTATGAGCATTTTATCGATCTGATCAGCATCTTTCCGGGAATCATAGAGTTAATGGAAGAGTTGAAAAAAAGAGGCTGTAAGATTGGACTGGTCACGTCCAGGCTTCGTCATACGACTGAAATCGGCCTTAGAAAGTATGATTTGGAAAAATATTTTGATACGATTGTGACCTGTGATGATACCGAAAAGTTTAAACCGGACCCTGAACCGGCGCTGGTTGCACTGGAAAAGCTAGGATCAAGGTCTGAGGAATCGATTATGGTCGGTGACAGTATGTTTGACATTCTCTGTGGAAAAGGTGCGGGAGTCAAGACGGTACTGGTCGGCTGGGCACTTGCCATTTCCGAAGAAGAAAGAACAGGAGTAAATGCGCCTGACTATACGATTGAAAAAGCAGAAGATCTCCTGGATATTTTAGATGACCTTTAAAGGAGGAACGTCATGAAGTACGCTTTTATTGCCAACTCAAGCAGTCTCACGCCGGAAACCTATTCAGTGAGCTATGACCATGAGGGAAATCATTACTTTTTAGCAGCCGTACATGGTATGAAAATGACTAGAGCGCTCGCCGGTAAACTGGCGGAAGAAGGTTATCAATATCTCGACCTTTGCGGTGATTACAGCGAAGAAAAGGCAAAAGACATAAGTGAAGCGGCAAATGGGAAATTAGAAGTAAATTATGCAAAATATTCTGAGGAAGACTTAGAGAGTCTTAACGCGCTGCCTTCGGCAGACAGGTACGGCGTGATTATTCTGGGTTTTGACCCTGCTGAAGACATGGTAAGGCTCGAACTGAAAAGTGATGAATACAATACGTATATCGCAATCGCAGGTTCAGAAAAAGAAGCAGCGCAGGCAGCTTCGTACATGGTACAGGAAGGAATCGACTTCATCGAGCTTTGCGGCTATTTTGACAGGGATAAGGCACAGGCGGTGGCTGATGCAATCGGACATAAAGTGCCAATCGGCTACTGCGGATAAACGGAGCAGCAAAACCGATATTGCGGAAAAATCAAGTAATAAAGTCTACGAATTAAAACTCATGGCGATGTTGAAAGATACATCGTCTTTTGTTTTATTGTAGCCCTGAAAGAATAATTGATCATCACCGTAAGCCTTTTTCATAATAAACTGATCTTCGAAGCGTAGTTCGGAAAGAAAATTGATGTCCATCCTTTTCAAGTGTTTCAGCTTTTTCTGTTCTGCTTCGGTGAATATATCATAAGCAAATTCACAGTAACGACAGTTGTTGACATGCCCCAGGCAATCGATCTGGCTGGCCTGAACGGTCCTCTCTTCGACAGACTCCAGGCCGGCATCTATTTTAAAACTTGGAGATGCATCCAGCAGGAAGATTTCTGTAGGCTCATACATCTGGAAAGGAGGCTCCTTTTTCCGGAACACGGAACGTTTTTCGATATCCAGAAGCACAGAATGGGTGGAACCTTTGAACATGATCCTCCCTTCGCCGTCCTTGAACAGCAGCTCTCGGCGGAAATAAGGCCCTTTGTGACGAGAATACCAAGTATTTCCGTATAGGACCATGCTTTTCTCAATCGGTGTCACCACTTCGACAGACATGGAAATCAGTGCCCATGCCAGGCCGTATCTCATTGTATGATCCACGTTTAGATCCAGATAGAATAAATGCCGTTCCGCCATCTGTTCAAAAAGAGCCTGATAGGCATAAGGCTTGAATTGATTATGCTGATTTAAATATGATGCTGTCGCAAGCAATTCATAGACGCAGTCTTTTTCTGAATTCATTTGTTCCCCTTGTGCCCTGTTCTCGTCTGGATATATAGCGAATGTAAAAATTTTCTCAGAGCAGGCGCATAATCCATATTACCATAGATCGGCCGGATTGAAAAGCTGCTAATGATTCATTCAATATGAACAAGGAACAGCGATTTAGGATTTATTTATTTGAAAATCCTTCCTTCTGGGTATTATACTTATTAATATGTTATATTGTTCTCAATTATTGGAACAGTTAAAGCTGCGCAATATATTTATATTTGGAGGAATGAAAATGAAAATTTTAATGATCGGAACCGGCGGGGTTGGGGAAGCTGCGGCGGTGATTGCAAGCAAAAGAGACCCCAGGGGAGAGTGGCTGGAGTTGATGGTGCTGGCCAACAGGACCCTTGAAAGAGCCGAAAAGGTGATGGCAAAGATTGGTGACCCAAAAAGATTCCCGGCAGAAAAGGTAGACGGCAGCGACAAGGAGCAAGTGAAAGCGTTAATTGAAAAGTACAAGCCGGATTTACTATTTAATGCATGTGACCCAAGTCTGAACGAAAGCTTGTTTGATACGGCATACGAAAGCGGAATTCACTACATGGATATGGCTTTGAGCCTGGCTGTTCCGCATCCGACAGATCCGTATAACAAAACGAATATCAAGATGGGTGACTATCAGTTTGCAAGGCATGAAGACTGGGAGAAACAGGGCCTGCTGGCACTTGTGGGCATCGGTATTGACCCGGGAGCGGTCAACGTTTTCGCGCGTTTTGCGCAGAAGCATTACTTTGACGAGATCGATGAAATCAGCGTAAAAGACGGAAGCAATCTGACGGCTGAAGGATACGACGTTGCTTTCGGGTTTTCTATCTGGACGTCCATAGACGAATGTTTGAATCCTCCATATAAATGGGAGAAAGCCAAGGGTGTATTTACCGTAGAGCCGTTCTCCGAGCCGGAGCTGTTCACCTTCCCGGATGGGATTGGAGAACAGGAATTGGTGAATGTGGAGCACGAGGAGGTCGTCATGCTGCCGAGGACCATGGGCGATGCAGCGAAGAAAATCAATTTCAAATATGGGCTGGGTTCCGACTTCATTACCATGCTCAAGAATCTCCGGACATTGGGCCTTGACGATAAGCACGGCAGAGTCAGGGGAACCGACTTGTCCCCCAGAGATGTGGTCAGTATGGTGGCGCCGAATCCGGTGGATATCGCGGATAAAATCAAGGGAAAATGCTGTGTTGGAACCCTTGTGACGGGACACAAAGACGGTCTTGAACGTAGAGTCTTCATCTATCAGACTACCGATCATGAAGAAGTGATGGATCGCATCGGGTCCGGATGTGTCGTGGGTCAGACGGCATTCAACCCGGTTATGGCGTTCGAACTGCTTGCGAAGGGTGTCTGGAAGGGAGCCGGCGTATTGGGCCCTGAATGCTTTGATCCCGATCCATATATTCAATTGGCGGATGAATATGATTATTATGTGGGAATGATGGAAATGGAGTCCGAGTACAAAAAGCTTATGGACAAAAAAGCACTCCTTAGCACAGTGAAGTAAATAGTAGGCTTTTGGCACTTTCTTGCGGCTTATTCGGTACTCGTTTAAGAAAATTTCAGATTAAAAATTTCAGATTGCAAAGCTTCCAGTATTGGGATAAATTAGAATCAGCATAGTGCCGGAGGTGTGCTGCAGGACTTCATCCCAAACGGCAGTGCAAAGCTTCCGGGCATTTTGTCAGGGGTAACCCGAAAATCTAAATCGTTTGGAGGCGAAATTTTGAAAATTTTAATGGTGGGAACCGGCGGAGTCGGAGAAGCGGCTGCAATTATTGCAAGCAGAAGAGATCCCAAGGGTGAATGGCTGGATTTGATGGTACTTTCCGATTATAATCTGGAAAGAGCAGAGTCCGTTTCACAGAAAATTGGTGATCAGAGATTTCCGGCTGAAAAGGTCAACGGGAGAAATAAGGACGAGGTCAAAGCCTTGATTCGGAAATACCAGATTGATCTTTTATTCAACGCTTGTGACCCAAGCTTCAATGAAGACCTTTTTGATGTTGCTTATGAATGCGGCGTCCATTATTCGGATATGGCCCTTTCTTTATCGGTTCCTCATCCGACGGACCCGTATCATAAGACCAATATCAAGATGGGAGATTACCAGTTTGCAAAGCATGAAGACTGGGAAAAACGTGGATTACTGGCCCTCGTGGGGATAGGGATGGACCCGGGAGCGGTAAATGTATTTGCAAGATTTGCACAAAAGCACTATTTTGACGAGATTGAAGAGATCAGCATCAAGGACGGAGGAAATCTGTCTGCGGAGGGGTACGATATCACTTTTGGGTTTTCCATCTGGACAACCATTGATGAGTGTCTCAACCCGCCCTTTAAGTGGGAAAAGGATAAGGGCATTTACACTGTCGAACCATTTTCAGAACCGGAAAAATTCACTTTCCCAGACGGGATTGGCGAGCAGGAGCTTGTAAACGTTGAGCATGAAGAAATGGTGATGCTGCCTCGTTACATGGGCGACGCAGCCAAGCGGATGAGTTTTAAATATGGTTTGGGAGCCGACTTCATAACCATGCTGAAAAACTTGAAAGCGCTTCGGCTTGACGATAAGCTTTCTAAGGTGAGGGGGACCAAGCTTTCACCAAGAGATGTTGTCGGATTGGTTGCGCCGAGTCCGGTAGAGGTCGCCGGCAAAGTGAAAGGGAAATGCTGCGTTGGAACTCTTGTGACAGGACGCAAGGACGGACTTGAAAGGAAAGTGTTCATCTATCAGACTACCGATCATGAGGAAATGATGGATCGCATCGGATGCGGCTGTGTCGTTGGACAGACAGCATTCAACCCGGTTATGGCGTTCGAACTGCTTGCAAAGGGTGACTGGAAGGGAACGGGCGTATTGGGCCCTGAATGCTTTGATCCCGATCCATATATTCAATTGGCGGATGAATATGATTTCTATCTGGGAATGATGGAAATGGAGTCCGAATATAAAAAGCTTATGGATAAAAAAGCACTCCTTGGCACAGTGAAATAAATGGAATAAATAGAAAGAGAAATACCTGCTATTCACGTGTTTAAGTAATATACAGCCCGGCAGAATTCACAGAGAATTTCTTGCCGGGCTGTTCTGATATATTTCAAATGAGATCAAATTCAATAGCTACCTGTACTTTTTTATTTCTGTTTCTTCCCTTTTTAGGTTTATGATATCCAGATCGATATTTTCCTGAGAGGTAAGGGCATGAATTCTATCTTCCTGACAGGACTATATTAACACATGGCCGTTTGCTGCTGCAAAGGAAAAATGCTATAATAGTGCCAGCTAACAATCGAGGAAATACCAAACCAAATCGAAAGGAAACGCAATGCTGCATATTTATTACGGTCGGGAAAATCTGGACAAGGAACGATTCCTGTTTGAGCGAATCGATCAGGTTCTCAGGCAGTCTGCCGAAAATGATGCTGGAGAACGGCAGAAGATCTTACTTCTTGTACCGGACCAGTTTACGCTTCAGGCTGAAAGAAATGCCTTCTTCTATCTGGGGCTGGATGGGTTGATGGATTTGGAAGTCATGAGCCAGTCCAGGCTTGGATTTAAGGTAATTTCGGAAATTGGAGGAAGCGGTAAAACACCGATCGATAAATATGGAAGGCATATGCTGCTTGCAAAAATCCTGACGGAAGAAAACCATCAGCTGGAAGCGTTCCGCGGCATGAATCAGAGGGTGTCATTTATTGAGATGGCAAATAATCTGATTTCGGAAATGAAACAGTTTAACGCTTCGACGGACGATGTTCGCAATATTCTTGAGGAAACAGAAGCAACCTCGATCCTGCATAGGAAATTGAAAGACATTCATAGGATTTATGAACGGTATGAAGAACTGATCCGCGGAAAATATCTGGATACGGAGGATTACCTAAATCTCTTTGTGTCTGGTATTAGCCGTTCGGCATTTGTAAGAAATTCGATCATCTGGATTAACGGCTTTGACTATCTTACTCCGAAATCTTTAGATATTGTCGGACAGCTCATGCTTACTGCCAGTGAGGTCAATGTCGTGCTTACGGCAGATTGCTCTTCCGGGAGGGGGGACTGTGCATCAGCCCCTGAAAGTAGAGATCGTGATTTATTCGATTTGACAAGGGACCTGATGAGCAGGTTGAAAGCCCTCGCGGCAAAGAACGGTCTGGAATACGAGGAAAAACCAATTGATGAACGCTTTAAGCTTTCAGAAGGGAATGGTCCCGGAGAAAAAACGCCGGAGCTGGTTCATCTGGAGCAGGAGCTTTACGCTTATCCGAATATAAGAGTTCCGGCAGGAAACGCAGTTACATTGTGTCAGGCCGCCAATTTTTATGCAGAGGCAGAGACTGCCGCGGCCAGAATTGTAAGGCTGATCAGGGAGGAAGGATTTCGTTATAGGGATATTTTGGTTATCTGCAACGATATGGAGACCAGGGCGTCCGTGATAAAAAGGGTTTTCGCCGATTATGGCATTGAAGCGTTTCTCGATAAAAAACGGGATATTCTTCACCATCCGTCGGTGGAGTTTATTACTGCATTGATCGATATTGCTGCAAAGGGCTGGCAGCATGAAGACGTGTTCCGTATGCTGAAGACCAACTTGACGCCTCTTTCCATGAGTGCCTGCGAAGAACTGGAAAACTATGCGGTAAAGTACCGCATAAAGGGAAACCGATGGAAAACGGACTTCACTTACGGCATGCATGCTTTCGGCGAAGAAACGCTGGAGAAGATCAACCAGTCAAGAGCGCTGGTCTATGAATACATAACTTCTTTTGAAAGCAGATTTAAACAGACACAAACTGTTCGAGAGCGAACAGCAGCGATATACGATTTTCTGAAGGATGAAGCCAAGCTGCCCGAGGGAATCGAGGCGCTAATGGACTATTTAATAGAGGAAAACCAGCTGGAATATGCGGAAGAAGCCTCCCAGATTTGGAGCATGATCATTGCCATATTTGATCAGATTGTAGAATTGATCGGAGAAGAGGAATTGTCAGCGGAGGAGTACGGCGTTATTTTGAAATCCGGGTTTGAAGCAATTGAAATCGGACTGCTGCCACCGACAATTGATCAGATTATGGTCGGAACGATGCAGCGAACAAGGACTGGAAATATAAAAGCACTGATCGTACTGGGCGCAAATGACGGACTGCTTCCGGCTGCAGCATCATCTGAAAGTTTGCTGAACGAGGACGAAAAGGCTTTGCTGTACGGAAAAGGAATTGAAATATGCAAAATTGACGACCTGCGGTTGAAGGAAGAAAAACTGGGCATTTATAAAACTTTTTCTAAGCCAACCCGATATTTATGGATCGGTTATTCGGCTTCCGATCTTGAAGGTAAGGAGAGCAAGCCATCTATTCTTTTTGATAAGATAAAGAAAATTTATAAGGGTCTTGAGGTGGAAAAGGATATCTTAAATCAGGAGGAGCCCCTGCTTCTAATTGAAACGCCCGGCAGTACGCTGAAACATATGACAGCATCCTTTCGTGATGCGATGGAGGGAAATCCGCTTTCCGCAGAATGGGAGGAAGCATACCGATGGTATGAAAACTGTTCCGAAGAGCGGCTGCGCCCTGTCAAAGAAGGCCTGCTCTTCAGTAACCGAATGGAGAAGATAAAAAAGAATCTGATTCAGAGATTGTATAACAGGGACAGGTCCCTTGAGCTTTCTCTGAGCCCGTCCCGCCTGGAGCGGTTTTCGAGATGCCCTTTTTCTCATTTTATAAATTACGGACTTCGTCCCGATGAGAGAAGGATTTTTGAAATAGCGGGAAGAGAAATCGGAGATGTTTACCATCAGTGCTTTATGAAATTATCGGCGGCGCTGTCGATTCCCGGGCTGGAAGTAACCGATTCTGCATCTCCATGGATGAACGTCACAAGAAAACGCTGTCAGGAAATGATCGACAGCTTTATAGAGGACGCAGCACAGGAGTACAGGGAAGGCATATTGGTACAAGGTGAAGAGGAACGATATCGAAGTTCAAGAATGAAGAGAGTATGTGGAGATGCTGCCTGGGCCTTAATCGAACACGTTCAAACAGGGCGAATCCGCAATGTATTCTTTGAAAGCGAGTTTGGCAGGGCGGTAGGAAAGCAATTTCCTCCGATTGAGGTTGCCTTGGGAGAGGAAACCGTCTATATCGAGGGCAAAATTGACCGTGTCGATATTCTTGGCGGCAAAGAGGGTGGCGACTATGTTAAGATCATTGACTATAAGTCAGGAAAAGAGCGGTTTGATACGGAAGAAGCGAAGGCCGGATGGAGGCTCCAGCTCATGCTTTATCTGAGAGCGGCAACAGGAGCCGTTTCCGAGCTGTCGGCAAGAGCTGTATCGGAAGCTGGAGCATTATCAGAAGGCTACAAACCTGCGGGTGTATTTTACTTTGAAATCGCGGAGCCGCTAGTTGACGTTACGGATATTTCGGATGAGAATTATACGGAAAAAGTAAAAGCAGAACGGAAGAAAAGCTTTAAGCTGGACGGTGTTGTTTTGGATGACCAGCGTATTATTGAAAGCATTGCGGGTGAGTTCTCTGGATTTTCGGATATCCTGCCGGTCAAAAAAACAAAGGATGGTACCTATGCGGGAACCAGTGAAAGAAAACTCTTAAAAGAAGAAGAATTTATAGAGCTTATTGCTGCGGTGAATAAAAAAGTAGAGGATCTCTGTCATGAATTGTCGGATGGATCAATTGAGATCAAACCCAAAAAGGTAAAAGATGAGACGGCCTGTAAATTTTGTCTGTACAAGAGCATCTGCTGTTTTGATTTGAGCTTTGACGGCTGCACTTATGATGTAGTTCGGTAAAAAATTTGAATATGTACCCAAAAAAAGATTCCTGCAAGACGAATATATATAATGCAAAGAAAGTCTCGCTGTTCAGGTATGTAACCCCTTGTCAACCGAGGCAAAATACTATGAAAGGAATCGAAAGGGAGGTATTCAGTATGAGAAAAACATTATCGGTTATTGTTGCATCAGCAATGATCTTATCAACATTCACAGGAACTGCATTTGCAAATCCGGGAAATGGAAATGGAAATGGGAATGGAAATGGAAATGGTGGCGGTAATAACCTGAAGAATCAAAACAAATGGAAAGTACAAAGTGAGTTTAAAGACATGAACGGTCATTGGGGGAAACAGTCTGTCGAGAAGGTGCAGAACCTTGGCATTTTCGGCGGCTATGCAGACGGATCATTTCAACCCGATAAAGCCCTTACTCAGGCAGAATTGGCAGTTATTATAGATCGACTGCTTCAATTAAAGAACGGCGATGAAGATATTGACTTTGATGATATTGAGGGATTGGAAAACGAAGGCGATTCGGATATTCCGGATTGGGCCAGAAAATCCATATTGAAGGGTTTTCATAAGCATTATTTTAATTTCAATCGGTTCCATTCACAGGTTCAGGTAGACAGACTTACCGCATGTGTCGCGCTTGCGAAGGCGCTGGAATTAGAGGCAGTCACTGATTTTTCTGACAATCCGTTTACGGACAGAGGACTCATCAGCGATGAGGACTATGGTTATCTCCTTGCTTTATATGAAGAAGGATATATCACAGGATATTCAAATGGATATTTTAACCCGAACCTCCTTCTGAGCAGAGCGCAGATGGCGGCTATCATTGACAGGCTGATGGATGAACTTGATGTCGATGCGGATGAAGATGTTGATGAGGATGCCGATGAAGAAGTTGTGGTTGATGAAATTGCTCCCGACTGGGATCAGGACAGTGTCGTGACGGCAACGGCAATTCGTACTATCAGTGTAGACCTGAAATGGTCCGGTGCGGATGATGATGTGAAGGTAGGGGGTTACAAAGTCCTTTACAAACTGGACGGTAATAACAAGGTGAAGTATGTTACCGGTAAAACGACAACTATAACCGGCCTTGAGCCAGATGAGGAATACACATTTACCGTTGAGGCGAAGGATGCGGCAGGCAACTGGAGTGACGACGGCCCGTCGGTGGAAGTGACGACGCTGGAGGAAGAGGAAGACTCTGAAGCGCCGACCTGGCTAGAAAATGCGAAGCTGACGGTCAGCTTCTCCGTATCCGGAATGGTAACCCTGATTTGGCCTGATGCCGACGATAATATCGGAATGGACGTCTATAAGATTTATCAGGATGGCGAACTCATCAAAACTGTAGATGGAGACGAAAACAGTGTGAACATTACAGGGCTGGAAGAGGATACCGAGTATACCTTTAAGGTGAAAGCTATCGATGAGGCAGGCAATGACAGTGAGGGTCTAAGCAAGACGATATTGACGGAATAATAAAGGCACCTCACTGCAATAATATAGTTTAAGTGGTTTTTTTCGTAGGATAAGACTTAATTAGATCGAATGAAGAGGCAGATTAACGGCAAATTTACATCTGCTTCTTTGTTTGATTTATCAGCAATTTCCACCAGCATTCCATTGACAACTGCTTGCAATAGTGGTAATATCATTAAGTGCCATTTAAATGGCATTATGCTTCCGTGGCTCAGGTGGTAGAGCAGCGCATTCGTAACGCGCAGGTCGGCGGTTCAAGTCCGCCCGGGAGCTCCATAAAAAAATCATCTCCAATCGGGGATGATTTTTTTATGTGGTTTCTTCAGGGACTTGGACCGCCAACCAGAAGATAATCCTGCATATCACTCACCCTTTTCTTTCAGCCACTTAGCCAGTTGGTCAAGGTCGCTGTGCTTTATCTTATTTCCGTCATACAGCGTGGCAACCAAGCTGACAAAAGAGTTTCCATGAAAACGGTCCATAAAATTGCCCGTTTCAAATTTTAGGTAGTCCTCCTTGCTAATAAGCGGGAAATAGGTGCGCTCTTTCCCGTTTTTTTCAGTTCGGATGAAGCCGCGCTTCACCAGCCTCAGCATAAGAGAAATAACCGTCTGAGCTTTCCATTCCCTTTCATTTCCAAGCTGCTGCATAATGATATTGGTCGTTATAGGCGGTTCATTTGCCCATACCACTTTCATAATGTCAAACTCCGCGTCTGGTAGTTTTATCATTGCGCTCATAATATTAACTCCTTTTAAGACAATTGCCTACAATGGTATTCTACATCTGGCTTACAACATTGTCAATTCTCTTCTATAAACATTTTCGACAATTGAAGAAATTAAATCAAGCCATTTCATCCCGAAGCACGTCAATGATATTTTCTTTTCTGATCTTGCTGACAGCATACAGCATTGTGATGGATACGATAACGAGCACACCAAGCACGCTGATTCCCATATTGCTCCATGGGAATACAAAATCAACGCTTCCGCCGCCCAATGCCATGCCCTTATAAATCAGCCAGGAGAGGATTCCCGAGAGGGGCAAACCCCAAAGCATCGTCCGTGCGCCATAAAGAATGCATTCAAAGCGCATCATCTTATTAAAATCACTGTCGGACATCCCAACCGAACGAAGCATGGCAAATTCTCGTCTGCGCAGCTTGATATTGGTGGAAATTGTGTTAAACACATTTGCAACCGCGATCAGCGAGATCATCAGGATAAAAACAGCCGAGAACAGATTGACAATAAATGCGATATTACGGTTTTCCTCCAATATCTCATGAACATTGTACAGATGATAGTCGGCGGTGACGCTGGCCCCATCAAGCATTGTCTGCATTGCAGCGGTAGACTGACCGGGATTATCTGACTGGAAGGTCATACCAAGCTTTGTAGGTTTTACCGTCGCGCCTAGCGCGTCGAATTGCGGCTTCACCTCGTAAGGGGCAATCACCATCAGCGTATATATCTCCTGCTTCTTTAATTATTGTGCAAATCGTAAAGCCGTTTCCGTCAGGCAAAGAAATATCAACGAGTGCTATGTCAAAATTATTTCCTTCAAGTGCGGCAAGGGCTTCTCTCCGCGAAGAGGCGTGGGTAACAGTAAATCCCTCTGAGCGCAGCAGGAGTATCAGGTTTTTAGCGATCGCCTTGTCGTCTTCAATTAAAAATATACGTTTCATTTATTTTACCATCATTTTTGATTATAGAACATACTATACCCGTCCTATTATATTGTCAAAGATTCTTTGCATGATGTAATAATCTGACTGTATTAATCAAACCTTATAAATTTTTCCAAAAATACTTGACATATTTTATCAAGAATTATAGAATCAGAAATGGTGAAAGGAGGGTGCTTGATTTGCTTATTACAAAAGAAACAGATTATGCGTTAAGGATTCTCAGGGCTTTGGCCGGCGAAGAGCGTGTTACTGCGCCGCAACTGGCACAGGGTGAACAGATTCCACTTCAGTTTGCATATAAAATTCTGAAAAAACTTCAAAGAGGCAGCCTCATCCACATTTCACGCGGGATGGATGGTGGCTGTACTTTAGCAGCTCAATTGGAACAGGTTTCGCTTTTTCAACTGATGCAGATCATGGAGGAGGATTCCTCGGTCAGCTCCTGTATGAAGCCCGGATATCAGTGCGCGTGGTGTAAGGCGCACGGCGACACCATTTGTCAGGCTAATGTCCATCTGACGGCTATTCAGAAAAAGCTGGACGAAGAACTTAAGACATATAGCCTTTCAAAAATTTTATTCAGCAAGTAAATCAATTAATTTTTTTACTTTCAATCTGGACAAAAATTGTCAAGATTATAAATTCAATAAAAGGAGGAAGAGACATGTTATTTTCGACCACACAGCAACAGGAGGAACTCCGCACAAGGGTCCGGACGTTCGCGGAAGAGGAGATCAAACCTTTGACCTTCCTGATGGACAAGGAAAACCAGTTTCCTGATGAGGCAGTTGCTCAGCTTGGGAAAATGGGTCTGATGGGAATTCCTTTCCCTGCTGACAGCGGCGGCATGGGACTGGATATGATCAGCTATGCTATCGCCGTTGAAGAACTGGCGAGGGTAGACGGTGGCACAGGTGTCATTCTGTCTGCACATACATCGCTGGGCGCTTGGCCAATCTTTGCGTTCGGCAATGAGGCCCAGAAGAAAAAATATCTGAGTCCACTGTGCAAGGGTGAAAAAATCGGTGCTTTTGGATTGACGGAGCCCAATGCCGGTTCGGATGCCGGGGGTACGGAGACAACAGCCGTGGATAAGGGTGATCACTATCTTCTCAACGGCGGTAAGATTTTTATTACCAATGCACCAAAGGCAGATACATATGTGGTCTTGGCGGTCACTACGCCTGATATCGGCGTACGAGGCATCTCCGCGTTTATTGTGGAGAAGGGCTGGAAAGGCTTCGAATTTGGTGATCACTATGACAAAATGGGCATCCGCTCTTCCTCCACCGCAGAGTTGATTTTTAATAATGTAAAGGTCCCGAAAGAAAACCTGCTGGGGAAAGAGGGTCAGGGCTTTAAAATTGCAATGGCTACTCTTGACGGCGGCCGTATTGGAATTGCGGCTCAGGCACTGGGTATTGCTCAGGGGGCATTCGAACAAGCGGTGACTTATAGCAAGGAGCGTAACCAGTTCGGTAAACCCATAGGGTTTCAACAGGCTATTTCTTTTAAAATTGCCGATATGGCTACCAAGCTGCGCACTGCACGTTTTCTGGTTTACTCGGCTGCGGAGCTGAAGGAAAATCACATGCCGTTTGGTATGGAGTCGGCGATGGCCAAACAGTATGCCTCGGACATCGCGCTGGAAGTGACAAACGATGCTTTGCAGATTTTTGGCGGCACAGGCTATCTGAAGGGTATGGAAGTGGAACGGATGTACCGGGACGCCAAGATTACCACGATCTACGAAGGCACCAACGAAATTCAGCGTATGGTTATTGCTTCGCATATTTTGGGCAAACCCCCAAAGGAGTCAGGTTCTTCCGCCAGCCGCGCCAAAAAGCCCGCACCGATCACTGGCATACGGAAGAGAACTGTTTTCAGGGACGGTGATGCAAAGACACAAGTAGCTGCGCTGGTAGAAGTTCTCAAAAAAGACGGATTTGACTTTACGGTCGGCATACCGATGGATACTCCTATTGTACAGGCGGAGCGAGTCGTTTCAGCAGGCAAGGGAATTGAAGCGAAAAAAGACATGAAGCTGATAGAAAATTTAGCCAGGGCTGCGGGTGCCGCTATCGGTGCTTCGCGTCCGGTGGCGGAGACGCTGAAATATCTGCCGCTAAACCGCTATGTGGGAATGTCCGGACAGAAGTTTACCGGCAACCTTTACATTGCCTGCGGCATCTCTGGTGCAACCCAGCACTTAAAGGGAATCAAGGATGCCTCCATTATTGTGGCGATCAATAAAAACGGCAGCGCACCGATTTTCAAAAACTGTGACTATGGTATTGTAGGTGATGTTTACGAAATTCTGCCTTTGCTGACGGCGGCTCTGGATACCGGCGAAAAGCAGGCCGCACCGCCTATGGTGAAGATGAAGCGTCCGCAAATGCCAAAGCCAGAACCCATTGGCTCCAGCTATGTATGCAGCGGCTGCGGATATGAATATGTTCCTGAACTTGGAGACGAGGAAAATGAAGTGGTTTCAGGCACCCTGTTCAAGGATTTGCCCGAAGACTGGGTCTGCCCGGAATGTGCCGAGGCTAAAGACCAATTTATTGAGGCGTAAAGCCGGAAAGGGGAATACATTATGTATTGTGTAAGAAATGTAACCGAAGATCTATACTGGGTAGGCGCTAATGACCATCGTCTGGCATTGTTTGAAAATGCATATCCGATTCCAAGAGGTATTTCCTATAACTCTTATCTTTTGATGGACGAAAAAACCGTGCTGTTTGATACGGTAGACTGGTCAGGCTGCCGGCAGCTGCTGGAAAATATGACTCACGTACTTGACGGAAAACCGCTTGACTATCTTGTTATCAATCATTTGGAACCTGATCATGCAGGCTCAATGGAAGAAATTTTGCTTCGCTGGCCTAAAGTGACCATCATCAGCAATGAGAAAGCATTTATGCTGATGCGTCAGTTCGGTTTCGATGTTGACAGTCATCAGATCGTTGAGGTGAAAGAGGGGGACACGTTTAGTTTTGGCAAACATTTGGTTACCTTCGTGTTCGCCCCTATGGTGCACTGGCCGGAAGTGATGGTGACCTTTGACACCACAAATGGCGTGCTGTTTTCTGCTGACGCCTTTGGCACCTTTGGCGCACTGGACGGTAAGCTCTTTGCCGACGAGGTGAATTTTGACCGTGACTGGCTGGATGATGCCCGCCGATATTTGACCAACATCGTAGGGAAATATGGCCCGCATATCAGGTTGATTTTGAAAAAGGCCGGCGGTATTCTGGATCAGATCAAGTATATCTGCCCTTTGCACGGACCAGTGTGGCGCGAAGATTTATTATACTTCGTTCAGAAATATGATCTGTGGGGCCGCTATGAACCGGAACAAAAAGGCATACTTATGGTGTACGCTTCTATGTATGGCAACACTGAATCAGCGATGCAGGCGCTGGCCGCCAAATTGTGTGAAAAGGGTATGACGAACATTGCCATGTACGATGTTTCCACAACGGATGTTTCTCAGCTCATTTCTGAAGTGTTTAAATACAGCCATGTGGTGTTGGCTTCGGTGACATATAATCTGGGCATTTATCCGGCTATGCATAACTTCCTGATTGATATGAAAGCGCTGAACGTTCAAAACCGGACAGTCGCACTTGTGGAGAACGGTTCCTGGGCGATAAAGTCAGGTGACCTGATCCAGAAGTTCCTAAGCGAAGAAATGAAGAATATGAATGTCCTTAACGACCGTCTCAGCATTGCTTCTTCTCTTCACGCGGATAAGGAATCAGAACTGGAATCACTGGCAAATGCTATTTTAGAATCAATGCAGTAGGTCGAGGCTTTCTTTTAAATACAGTTGCCCGGACTGGGCACAGGCGTATCATAAAAAAATCATCTCCAAATTGGGGATGATTTTTTATAGAGTTTCTTGGTTAGGCGAACCGATGACAGAGGGGTTCTGGGAAGAGGTTTGATGAAGTTGTTGTAATATAAAGCCTTGGGATATAAAATGTAGAGATATAAGACTTGAATAACCGAGGTTTGGAATTAATGAAAATACTGAAGATTAGCGTTTTGGCAGCTATTTTTATATGTACAAGCATTTCAATGTATCTTGTATTTCATATGTTTGTTGAAAAAAATTTTCAAGGAGAAAATGGCATACTAAATCTTCAGCATGTTGAAAAGCGAGATGTCATTAATGTAAATGGGGAGTTTTTAGCTGTTGATGGTATTTTGTCACCGGAACAGATGGATGTATACATAAATAACTCATATTCTTTGGAAACTGAAGTAAAGCGAATGACCTATAATGAAATACGGCAATATAATTATCCTCAGGATTCGATAACGACCTATATGAAAATTTGCGGAGATCTGTCAGATGTGAATGGTCTTATCGTTGAAGAAATATATAGTGCTGCGAACGTCTTTGTTAACGGGACGTTAGTAGCTTCACTTGGAAATATTTCTGAGGATCACCATAGCATTTTGATGGCGAAAGAAAGCAGGCTGATTCAATTAAAAGAAGCAGAAGAATTTGAAATCATCATGCAAATAAGCAATCCGGAACATATTGGCGGGCAATTACAAAAGCATCTATTTATTGGTGATTATAACTCTTTATTCAGACTATGGAATATCCGATTGCTGCTGAAATGTTTTCACAGTATTTTTTATGGTACTATGGGACTCGTACTTTTCGGGTTGTTTATTCGCAATCGAAGACATCTGTATTTATTAACCCTTGCCGCAGCTGGGATCTTGAATGGTTATATTATTTTAACGTACTTTGAACCATTTATTATCTTTACACCTCAAGGACATTTATACATAATCAACTCTTATCTACAGGCATTTCCGACCTTAATTACTCAATATTTAAGCGCGCTGTCAATTATATTCTTCATTAAAAAAGGCAAGGTGTACAGACATCGTAAAACCTTCGTGCCGATTACTTTGATCACTCTTGTTGTGGGAATTATCTATGTCGCGCTGGCGCAGCAGTCGGCTAATTATTTGTATATTGCCCTCTTGTTTACCATAATGATTTTTATGTTGTATGCATTGGTTCTGTTAGGAAATGTATTTTTAACAGGACAGAGAAGGGGCATGTTTCTTTATATCGTCTTTTTAACATATATTTTATCGTATGGCCTCCTTATCAGTATTTCATTATCGAATCATAGCTTTCACATATTATCCCAATATCAGATCTTGTTGATGACTGGCCAGCTCGCTTTTTATTTAATGATGTCCTACTTTATTATTACAGACTTTTCAAGGCGTTTTTACCTAACGGAGATCAATGAAAACTATCTGGAAACTGTGGTTCAAGAAAAAACCAGCCAGTTGACAGACTCTTTGAAATCCCTTGAGAAAGAAGATGCGGCACGACGTCAATTGTTATCTGATATATCCCATGATTTACGATCGCCGATTACGGTTGTAAAAGGTTATATAGAGCTAATCAATGCGGGAAAAATAGAGAAAGACCGGCAAGAACATTATATGGATATTATTTTAAAGAAGGTAAATTACATTGGTGATTTAGTGGAAGACATCCTGTATTTAGCCAGAGTAGAGCAGGGAAAGGCAATAGGAAAGGATATTGAGTCGCTGGATTTGATTATTAATGAAGTGGTTGATACGTATCGATATCGTTCCCATAAAATCCAATGTGAGATTCCTGATAATATGCAATTTGAATGCGATTACGGACAAATAAAAAGACTTTTTGTCAACTTAATTGATAATGCGATAGACTACAGTCCTGAAGGATCAACGATTTATATCCGGGGGAAGGCAGTGGATCGTATGTATCTTATAGAAATACAAGATGAAGGAATTGGTATTGAAAATAAATACATCGAGCAGATTTTTAACCGCTTTGTGCGTGTTGATGCAACGCGAAATAATGATTCAAAGCACTTTGGCTTGGGATTGGCTATTGTAAAATCGATTATCACAAGTCATGGCGGAACGATTCAATGTGAAAGTGTGCTAGGAAAGGGAACAACTTTTACAATACAATTTCCGGTGAAAGAGGTGGATTATGAAAATAGTCATTGTAGATGATGATAAGGATATCGGAGAAATTCTGGAAATTGCTCTGCTGAACGAAGGGTATGAGGTCGCGGCCTTTAGCAACAGCGAAGAAGCCGTTGGGTATTTATTGCAAAATACGTATGATATGGTGATCCTTGACATTATGATGCCAAGTTTAACAGGTTATGATCTTTGCGAACACATTCGTAAAATAAATGATGTACCCATTCTGTTTATCACTTGCTTAGATGATGACGAGAGTTTGGCAAAAGCGCTTGAATTGGGTGGAGATGACTATATTCGAAAACCTTTTAGTCTTAATGAAGTTCTGGCTCGTGTAGGCGCTCACTTACGCAGATATAAAATAAATTCGGAAAAACAAAGCGATTCATCTATGTGCAAACTAGGTCCGTATATTTACAAGGCTAAAGATCGGACGGTAGAATGCCAAAGTGGTCGTGATAAAGAGAATCAAATCACTCGGCTATCCCCGTTGGAAAATGATATTCTATGTTTTTTTGCAGATCATCCCAATGAAATATTAACATATAAAATGCTGTATGAAGCAATATGGAAAGAAGAATACCTTGAAGATAAAGGGACGATCATGGTTCGGGTGAGCAGTATAAGGAGTAAACTGCCAAAGCTGGATATTGAGTCTGTTCGAGGCCAAGGGTATCGTTTGATCATGAGTACATAAGTTTCTAACAATTTGGTAAGAAAAGTTATTCGTCGCTCTCAACCTGATAGTATAAAAAATATGCCTTTTCGTCCCAAAAAGACAAATAGGATAAAGGTGAGCTATGCATGCATGGTGTAGCAAATCGTTCAAGAAATACAAAGAAGGAGTGACGAATTTTGAAAAAAACAGTTTCATTAATATTAACAATTATGCTGATCTTTGGCTTCACAGGGGGGCCATTGAATTATGTCTATGCAACAAGTGGACCTACCTATGTCACCGGTGGTACCAATATGAATACTGCAACCTTGTTAACAAACCAAAACTCATATCTACAGCTGATTCCAGAGCAGGATTGGGTGGATGACGGATTTGGAGGCTTATCCGAGGTGTGGTATAACAATAATACCTATTTTAAATTCACTCCAACAGAATCAGGCACATACACACTTACGATTTCAGGAAGCGGCGACACGAACCAATTCGAATTTGCGGTATTGAATGAAGAGGGGAATTCCATTAGTTACGTCCTTATAGATTATGATACGACCCGCGATGTGCAAATTACAGTGCAGGCTGGTGTTCTATATTATATCTATATTAGTATATCTACAAAACAAACTACCTCTTATGATGTGGAATTTGATAAGCCGCTGCAATCCTCAGAAGGTGCAAGTGAACCATCTGTACTCACCATTGACCCAATTGATGATATTACCATGAATAGCTTAAACGGGGGGCTGCCCAGCGTAACCGTTCGAGATGATAACGGGGATGAAGTAACTGGGAAAACAAAAAAATATACCTGTGAGGAATTAAGTGATTATGGTGCCTACATAAGCGGCTCGGATCGATATATTGAATTAGGCAGCAGTACGCCAAATGGAACTTATACAGTAACGGTTTCTTTGGCAGATGATTCCGCTGAACCGATCACATTTGATATCATTGTCAAGATCATTAGGCCGGCATCGATTGTATTATCGCCTCAAAATATAGAATTAGTGAAAGACGGAACAGAAAATTCTTTTACTGTGAATTTTCCTGCAGCTGCTGTTTATGACAATGAAGGCAACCAAATTCCTGATGTAGAATGCGGGATTATAGACGGTGATTTTGAAGCCTTAGGCCCTTATGTTATAGAAGAAGATGATGAAGGAGCGGGCGAAGGAGCAGGATTTCAATTAAGCAAGGAAATACCGTTAGGAACTTATCGTTTGATTTATGGCTTGCATATTGAAAGTAAGATGAAATTGAGGAGTGATAGCGAAGAAATCCCGGAAATAACCAGTGATTATGAAATCATCGTTCGCAATCCCAAACTTACGTACGCTGCAAGCGCTGGAGGAAATATAACAGGGGAAACCTCACAAACGGTTACATCTGGTGCCAGTGGCACAACGGTAACCGCAGTGGCTGATGATGGATTTACTTTTTCCCAGTGGAGCGATGGTGTTACGACCGCCTCAAGAACGGACACAAATGTTTCGGCGGACTTGTCTGTAACAGCAGAATTTGAAACCATGCTGACAGTTAATATCGACGAAAGCTCTGTAGGAGATTCACTGCAAGAAAAAGTAGAAACAATATTAGATGGCAAGTCAACTGCAAGCGTAGCAGGATTAAACATAACTGCTGGAGAACTGACCGATGATGATGTTTTATGGATTACGAATAACCTGACAGAGCTTGAAACATTAAGCATAACAGATAATGCCAGCTTTACAGATGACACACTTCCAAATGGTGCTTTTAAGGATTTGGTAAAATTGAAAAGTGTAGCGATAGATTTAGATACAACGGAATCTTTAAGCTTTGGAAATTATGCTTTTCATTATTGTTATTCACTTGAAGCTGTTGACATACCACAAGCTGTAGCTTTTGGTGTTGCAGCTTTTCAAAATAATTATAAACTGACTCAAGTTTTATTGCCAAAGGCCAAAAGCTTTGGGGGTAATTCATTTAATGAATGCAAGGCTTTAACGGATATTAGTTTACCGAATACTGAAGCTGTGGGCGTTGCTTCATTTGTTCATTGCATTCGTCTAAAAAATGTAGACTTGCCAAAGCTTGAAGTAGTTGGAAAACAGATGTTTACCTCCTGTGAAGAACTAATAAGCGTTAATCTGTTAAATGCGAAAGAGTTTGGAGATTACATTTTTTGGGGTTGCAAAAAACCAATAGAAATGAAATTGGGAAATGTTCCACCGGCTGTTATTTATGATGCGGCACAACCATATTCAGGAACTTTTGGCCAATACATGTATGAAGGCTCATCAAAAGTTTTAATCCCTGAAGAGGCTCTTGAAGCATATAAGGCAACTGACGGCTGGGATGAGGCTTCTTTTTCCTGGTATGGCTGGCCAGCTGAAACCTATAGCATGCAAAGCTCCGATGATTCCTTGTCTGATTTAAAGGTAGACGGAATGACGATAGTTAACTTTACCCCGGAGATGACTACCTATGAGTTAGGCAGTACGACCAAATCAAGTATTACTATATCGGCTGTCGAAAATGACGAAAATGCAACGGTTACTGGAGATGTAGGTACGCTTACTATGACTACCGGCTCAAATACCTTTTCCATTACCGTAACCGCAGAAAATGGTTCAACAAGGGTATACACCCTCACCGTGACGAGGGAAGTCTCATCGGGAAGCGAATCCGGAGATGATAGTTCTTCTGGTGGAAGCAGTAGTGGTGGAAGTAGATCCAAGCCGAAACCACAAATTGATCAGGCATCAGTAGCCGTCATTGTGAATGGGAAAGCGCAGAATGCCGGGAAAGAAACAACGACAACGGAAAATGGTAAAACCACAGTTACCGTAGCAGTAGATAATAAAGCGATTGAAAGCAAAATCGATGAAGCCATTAAAACAAATAAAGCAGAAACAGACAATGTCATTCAAGTTCCGGTCGCTGACACAAAGTCGGAGGCGGTGAAAGTGGAGCTGACTGGAGATATCGTCAAGAAATTGGAAGAAAATCAGTTTGATGTTTCTGTGAAACGGGACAATGTGGAATATGTCATCCCGGCAGAAGAATTTACCATCAGCACGGTGGCTGATCACCTTGGTGTTGCAGAAACTGATTTGGCAGACATCAAGGTTGACGTGAAAATCACTAAGCTGGATGAAAAGGTGATTGATAAGTATAACGAAGTTGCCAAGGCAAATGGTGCTGAGCTGGTATTCCCACCGGTATCCTTTGAAGTGGTGGCCAAAACTACAAAGGTCGATGGAAAAACCGTAGAACAAGAAGTCAGCAAATTCAGCAACTATGTAGAGAGAGTTATGGAGATACCTGCAGGCGTAGATCCAAATAAGGTCACAACAGGGATTGTATTTAACCCAGACGGTACTTACAGCCATGTACCGACAACATTATATCAAAAGGATGGCAAGTGGTATGCAAGTCTGAACTCTTTGACAAACTCAAACTACTCTGTTGTATGGAATCCTATCACAGTGAAATCCGTCGCGAATCACTGGGCGAAGGATGCGGTCAATGACATGGCCTCGAGACTGGTTATCATGAATCCGGAGAGTTTTAAACCGAATAAGGCTATAACGCGAGCGGACTTCGCAGAGTACATTGTTAGAGCTTTGGGGCTTTACAGAGAAGAATCGACCTACGAGAACAAGTTCAAGGATGTAAGCAGTACTGGTGAAAGAACCTTGGCAATACTCATCGCCAATGAATATGGAATTGTTTCTGGATACTCGGATGGTACATTTAGAGGAGAAAATCAGATCACAAGAGAAGAAGCGATGACAATGTATCAGAGAGCGATGAAGATTACAAAGCTTATAGGGATGGATGAAAGCAGATATCAAAACTATATAGACTATGATCAGGTTGGAAGCTGGGCAACAGCTTATGTGAAAGAAGTACTTTCAGCTCATGTATTCAATGGAACGTCAGATGCAACCATTTCACCAAAATCAAATATGACTTATGCAGAAGCTGCACAGGCGATTCAGAGAGACTGTGAAAAAAAGTCTGTAAATAATTAAAGTCAATCGCCTTCTATGGTAAAATCAAATTATCATAGGAGGCTATTTTTATGGCAAAGAGAAAAGAATCAATGAGTGAAGGAAAAAAGAATATTATCGCAGCTTTAATCGACGAATATGACATTGAAACTGCCGATGATATTCAAAATGCACTGAAAGATCTTCTGGGCGGAACCATCAAAAGCATGATGGAAGCCGAGATGGACGACCATCTTGGTTACAAGAACTACGAGCGAAGCGATAATACTAATTCCCGAAACGGCTCAAAGGCCAAAACGATCAGGAGCAAGTACGGCGAATTCCCTCTTGACGTGCCACAGGATCGAGAAAGTACCTTCGAACCAGCCGTTGTCAAGAAACGGCAAAAGGATATTTCAGGAATAGACGATAAGATTATTGCCATGTATGCCAAAGGGCTTACCACAAGGCAGATCTCCGAACAGATTGAGGATATTTATGGTTTTGAATGCAGCGAAGGATTCATATCAGATGTGACGGATAAAATCCTACAGGAAATCGACGATTGGCAGCGTCGCCCACTTGATGAAATTTATCCGGTGATCTTTATTGATGCTGTTCACTTCTCTGTACGCGAGGATAATGTGATTAAGAAACGTGCCGCCTATGTAATGCTTGCAATCACACTGTCTGGCAAGAAGGAGGTCATAAACCTTCAAATCGGAGAAAATGAAAGCAGCAAATACTGGCTTGGAATTCTGAACGATCTGAAGAACCGTGGAGTTAAGGATATCATGCTGATCTGTGCAGATGGACTTACCGGAATGAAAGAAGCCATTACAGCGGCCTTCCCTAACACAGAATACCAACGCTGTATTGTACATCAAGTAAGGAATACGCTCAGATACGTCTCATACAAGGACATGAAGAAGTTTGCCGCAGATCTAAAAACCATCTATTTAGCTCCGAATGAGCAGCAGGGATATGACAATATGCAGAGAATTGCGGAGAAATGGAACGAGCAGTATCCCCATGCGATGAAGAGCTGGGAGCAAAATTGGGATATTCTTTCTCCAATCTTCAAGTTCTCCAGCGATACCAGAAAGATGATCTATACCACAAATGCAATTGAAAGCCTTAACAGCACCTACAAGAAGCTTAATCGGCAAAGAAGCGTGTTTCCAAGCGATAAGGCCCTGCTGAAAGCCCTGTATCTTTCCACGCTCCAGGCCACAAAAAAATGGGGCCTTCCTCTAAGGGACTGGGGCAAGGTTTATGGCGAATTTGCAATCATGTACGAGGGAAGGATACCCCTATAGACTTCATCCAATAGGACAAGAAGGGCGCCTTTTTTCAAAGGTGCCCTTGACATACCCATATTAATTTAATATATTGGTTTCGTAATCGGGTGCTTAAAAAATGCACCCTTTCTAAATCAGGTTTACCATAGAAAGCTAATTTACAGAGTTAATTTCACACACTCGATTCAGAATTTGCTGGTAGAATCGAAGCTGATTAATAACTCAACTTTCCCACCCAGGAATTGACAGATTCAATTCTGTATTCGTTCTTGATCAAGTAACTCTTCAATAAGTCTGATGTTATTCAAAATATCTTTATCATCGGGCCTGTAGGATAGTGCAATTCTATTATGTTGATAGGACAGGTCATATTTGCCTAACCGATAATAACAAAGACCAAGCTGCATATTAGGCAGCCAGGTACGGCTTACACCATTTACAACAGCCCATCGATTCTGTGGAGTCGGTGCTTCTATGGCCTGTTTATACCAATAGATAGCTCTGCTTAATTCATTTTTCTGCAGAAAGTAATAACCCAACCGGCAGCATGACTCAGGACGGGGAATATCGTACAGGAAGGTCTTGAATGTACATGCCAGTTCTTTTTCTTTATCACCGAGTTGATCATAGCAATCAGCAAGTCTAATATATATGAATATCCTGTTTTCCTCTGTACTGCTCTCATCTTCTAAGAAATTCAGGTAGAATTTTATGGCTTCTTCATACATTTTATGCTGATGCAATTCAAGAGCGTAATGAAAAATATCTTGTGCCGTGAACTTTTTTCCCTGGAGAAGCCGGTTTTTATAAATTTTAAGGTTGCGATCGGCATTCTTATGGTTTCGTCTATGCGTTACCGCGATATCACTATCAAATAGATTCCCCTCAACCGACAAGTCTTCATGAACAGCTCCATTCCACTTAAAATTTTTAATTCTTTTAACGATGCGAATCCGCCGGACATCCAGTGTTGTGTTGCCATATTCATCAAAGTCACAATGATACTCCATGGATACAGCATCCACAGAAGAGTCAAGAGATTGTTTCAGTTTCAGAAGCTTCTGTCTATCGATGGAGGTAAAAAAATCATCCGCATCCAACCACATAATGTAGTCCATAGATGCATTTGAAAAAGAAAAGTTACGAGCAGCGGAGAAATCATCTATCCATTCGAAATCAAAGACATGGTCTGTGAATTTGGCGGCAATTACCGTGGTCTTATCAGTTGAACCTGTATCAACAACAATAATCTCTTCAACAAGATCATTGACGGATGACAGGCATCGTTCAAGAGTCTTTTCCTCATTTTTTACAATCATGCAAAGGCTAATTTTCATAAATTACCTCGCTGGATAAGATTGTGGGGCTAAGTCAGGGATTGATACCGATTTCATCTGGCAATGTGCCTACAATCGCTGTCGCAATTACAGTATTGGTATTCCCATCAATAACTGAGACCGTGCCTGAAGTTTGATTTGCAACATAGATCCCGTTTGTTAGCTGATTCACGCCAACGCCGATTGGCCCACTACCTACTGTAATTGTAGCGATAGCAGTATTATCACTTCCATTAATGACGGAAACCGTATCATCATTGAAATATCCTATATAGATACGGTTCAGTATCGAATTTACACTTAATCCCCGAGGATTATTGCCACCGGTATTGATTGTAGCAAAGACAGTGTTTGAAATGCCGCTGATAATAGAAACATTGTTTGTGTCTGCATTACCCACATAGACTCGATTCGTTTCTGTATTTATATCTACTGCATCCGGGGTCGTGCCAACCGTAACCGTAGCAACAACCGTGTTATTGCTCCCATCAATGACCGAAACTGTTCCATCGGTTTCATTTGTGATGTAAATACGATTGGTTGTAGAATTTACACTTGCTCCGCTAGGATTATTTCCTACCGTAATGGTTGAAATAATAGCATTTGTACTCCCATCAATGACCGAGACTGTTACATCTGAATAATTTGTAACATATATCCGGTCCGTCAATAGATTCACAGCTATTGAGAATGGCTGTGATCCTACCGAAATAGTTGAAGTAACAGTATTTGTACTCCCGTCAATGACCGAAATTGTGTTAGCGAGAGAATTTGAAACATAAATGCGGTTTGTCTCTGAGTTTACACCGGCAAAAGAAGGATAGTTACCTACCGTTATTGTAGCGGTAACGGTCTGGGTGTATCCGTCTATGACAGACACCGTATCATCACCTGGATTTGTCACATAGATCTGGTTAACAGAAGTCGGAATTGTCGAGCTGGCAGAGGGAATAACAATTCTATATAAGGATGTGCTCATAGAAACCCCCCCTTTTTTCGGCTATTTATTAATCAATTCAAATTATATTCATAAAAATATAAAAGTATTCCTCAAACTTGCCTGAATCGGTGGTATCTATGATAATCCATTATATGTCTTGTCTAATGAGTTGACACATGACAAGACATTATGATATATTGAACAAAAGAACAGGGAGATAATCGAATGAATGACAGGGTTAAAAAAATAGAATGGTTAAAAAAAGAACGGGATGCGGTGATCCTGGCACATTACTACGTGGATGGAGCAGTGCAGGAAATTGCTGATTTTGTTGGGGATTCGTACTACTTGAGCAAGATGGCCGCACTAATACAGCATCAGACCATTTTGCTCTGCGGCGTCAGATTTATGGGGGAAAGCGTTAAAATTTTAAGTCCAATGAAGACTGTAATTATGCCGGACCTTTCGGCGGATTGCCCGATGGCTCACATGGTCGATGAGAAAACAATAAGGCGGGCGAGGGAAGAATTTGATGACCTAGCGGTCGTTTGCTACATTAACTCAACTGCTGAAATAAAAGCGCTTTCTGATGTATGCGTGACCTCCTCGAATGCGCAGAAAATCATAGAAGCATTACCACAAAAGAATATTTTATTTGTTCCCGATAAAAATCTGGGGAGTTATATTGCTTCTTTGGTGCCGGACAAAAACTTCATATTCCACGAGGGGCACTGTCCTGTGCATAACAGAATATCGAAAATGGGGATACAAAAGGTGATGCGGGACTACCCCGAGGCCAGGATTCTGGTGCATCCCGAATGTACGGCAGAAGTCATCGAAATGGCAGATTATGTTGGAAGCACGTCTGGTATCATTGACTTTGCAGAAAAAAGTACGGATAAAGATTTTGTCGTCTGTACGGAACAAGGGATCGTGTATCAGCTGGAACGAAATAATCCTCACAAACGATTTCACTTTACAGAAGATATTCCGGTATGTCAGGATATGAAAATGATAACTTTGGACAAGATTGAACATGCGCTTCTTGCGATGGAAAATAAAATCGAACTGGATGAATCGTTAAGGAACAAGGCGAAAGGGGCATTGGAAAGAATGCACGAAATTGCCCGGTAAGGAAAGAAAACAAGAATGGATAAGACAGATGTGATGATTGTGGGGACAGGAGCGGCAGGATTGTTCTGCGCACTGAATTTGCCTGAAAATATCAGCATACGGATAATCACCAAGGATAAAGAGGAAACGAGTGATTCCTATCTGGCACAAGGGGGGATTGCGACTTTAAGAACTACAGAAGATTATGATGAATATTTTGAAGATACCGTAAAAGCAGGGCACTACAAAAACCAGAGAGATTCGGTAGAAGTAATGATACAGTCATCTCCGCAGATCATCCGGGATCTGATTGATTATGGAGTAGAGTTTGAGCGTACGAAAGAGGGACTGTCCTATACAAAGGAAGGCGGTCATTCCAAACCCCGTATTCTTCACCACAAGGATATCACCGGGCAGGAAATTACAAGTAAACTGTTAATCCAGGTGAGGCAGAGAAAAAATATAAGAATCGATGAGTTTGTAACCATGGTCGATATCATTGCCGACGACCATGTTTGCAAGGGTATCCTTGTAAAAGACCAAAACCGGAAGAACCATGCTGTTTATGCAAAAATTGTAGTTTTTGCGACGGGAGGGATTGGAGGATTATTTCAGCATTCCACAAATTATAAATATATTACAGGTGATGCCATGGCCATTGCGATTAATCATGGCATCGAGCTTCAGGATGTCAATTATATTCAGATTCATCCAACCGCACTTTATTCTGCGGAGACTGGCAGAAGGTTTCTTATTTCAGAATCAGTGAGAGGAGAGGGAGCAGTTCTGCTGAATCCTGATTTAAAGCGTTTTGTTGATGAGTTATTGCCCAGAGACCTAGTTACTGCGGCAATAAAAGAGGAAATGCGAAAATACAAGACGCCTTACGTTTACCTGTCAATGAAGCATTTGGGCGATCAAAAAATTAAGGACAGGTTCCCCAATATCTATCTGCATTGCTTGGAAGCAGGTTACGATCCTGCAGCCGACCTTATTCCCGTTACTCCCGCACAGCATTATTTTATGGGAGGAATAAAGACTGATCTTTATGGCAGAACCTCGATGGAAAATTTATTTGCAGTAGGCGAAACGAGTTGCAACGGGGTGCATGGAGAAAATAGGCTGGGTAGCAATTCGTTGCTGGAAAGTCTTGTGTTTTCCAAGCGTGCGGCGGACGTGATCCAAAATAATATACCGCTGATCAATTTTGATGCAGCTGCCTCAGATGGCGCCGGTTTGGGTTTTACTTCCGATCAGTATGATGAGATGCAATCGAAATACAAGCAGCTTATTTTTAATGAAATCAAGAGAAGGGATAAAGCATTTTATGATTTATGGTGCAGCGATGAAAATTAATGTGGATGATTATATTGTTCGCGCATTAAAAGAGGACATTACAAGTGAAGACGTTACCACCAATGCTGTTGTACGCATGGCCGTACAGGGAAAAGCAGAACTGATCTGCAAAGAGCAAGGCGTCATTGCCGGCTTGGATGTATTTGCTAGGGTATTTGAAATCTTGGATGCAGCGACGGCGTTTCAAAGCTTTTCCCAGGACGGCGACAGGGTGCAAAAAGGAGATTTGATCGGGATTCTCTCAGGGGATGTGCGCACAATTTTATCAGGCGAGCGAACAGCACTCAATTTTTTACAGCGGATGAGCGGAATTGCCACTTATACCAGAGCACTTGCAGATGAACTTGCCGGATATCGCACCAAGCTGTTGGATACCAGGAAAACAACTCCAAATATGCGACCCTTTGAAAAGTATGCCGTCAGGGTGGGAGGTGGAAGCAATCACCGATATAACCTGTCGGACGGTGTTCTGCTTAAAGATAACCACATCAACGCTGCTGGCGGAGTCAGAGAAGCGATTGCCCTTGCGAAGGAATACGTGCCCTTTGTTAGAAAAATTGAAATCGAAGTGGAAGATCTGGATATGCTTGATCAGGCGCTGGAAGCCGGTGCAGATATCATCATGCTGGATAATATGGATGATGAGATGATAGAAGCCGCTGTGAAAAGAGTGAACGGAAGAGCGGAAACAGAGGCCTCGGGCAATATTTCAAAAGATAGAGCCAGGAAAATTGCTGAAAAGGGAGTAGACTACATCTCGGTAGGGGCCCTAACTCATTCTGCACCGATTCTGGATATATCACTGAAGAATTTGCAGGTGAGATAGAATACAAAGGCAAAAAACCAAAATCACGAAGAGGTGCTTCGTGATCGTGGTTTTTTCGTTTTATAGGAGAAGACTTAAAGGGAAGAAATCCTGACGGCAAAACAGGATGCATCTTCTGCAATTAAGCTATCCGCAAGTTGCTTGTGACCCTGACCCATATCCAAATAGAATAGATATGGTCGGCCTAAGAGGAATGTAATATATGTTTTATCTCTAAGATAATTATACATTGTTTAGCGGCAAATCGGCATCTTTAATTTCGACAGAAAAGGCTTAGTTTTCTACAAGAACATAAAAAAATGAAATAAAATAGGGTTCAAGTGAAAAAATTTGCTTAATATAGGTGCGTGTCAATTCAAGAATTAATTGTTGTTTCAAAATTGATATTCTCTCAACTCTATGTTTAAAATGAACCAAAAAGGTAGCGGATGCTGAATCTGGATTTTTAAGGACTTTCTTGATTTCGGACGGTTTATCCAATATACTTGTCTGGGAAGGTTTTGACAGGAGTGTGATTTTTTGAACAAGGAAAAAATAATAGGGAATCTGTTGCTGCTTTTGACGTCCATTATTTGGGGATCAGCTTTTGTAGCACAGCGTATAGGGATGGACTTTGTCGGTCCTTTTACTTTCAATGGGGCAAGGTTTGTTTTGTCTGCATTGGTTTTGATACCGGTTATATTTTTCATGAATCGGGGCAGAAGAAGAACGGCTGCAGAAGAGGACGAAGCACAGAGGCAGGATGAATCGGAGGCAAGGAAAACTCTGCTGAAAGCCGGGATTGTATGCGGGATTATTCTTTTTGGTGGATCGACGCTGCAGCAATTTGGCCTGGTGTTTACTACGGCAGGAAAGGCGGGCTTTATAACCGCACTATACATTTTGTTGGTTCCGATATTTAGCCTGGTGATTAAGCACCGACCTGGCTTAAAAAGCTGGATAGGAGTAGCCTTCGGGGCAGTCGGACTCTATCTGCTTTGTATTACGGAAGCCTTCACGATCGATCCGGGAGATCTAGTGGTTCTTGTAGGAGCAGGATTCTGGGCGCTGCATCTGCTGGTTATCGATCATTTCCTTACGAAGGTTACGGATGCGGTTAAGCTTTCGTTTCTTCAATTTGGCGTTTGCGCAGGTTTGAGCATGATCGCAGCTTTGATCTTTGAAGAACCATCCATTAACGCGCTGCTGCAATGTGCAGTTCCCGTTCTTTATGCCGGTGTATTATCCGGCGGAGTAGGCTTTACTCTGCAAATTTTTGGGCAGAAACATACCAATCCCACCGTTGCATCCCTGCTGCTCAGCATGGAAGCGGTATTCGGTGCGATATGCGGGTTCCTTATACTAAACGAAATCATGTCTCAAAGAGAAATCTTCGGCTGCATTCTGATGTTCTGCGCC
The DNA here is from genome assembly GCA_963676445.1 of Anaerovoracaceae bacterium. Taxonomy (GTDB): domain Bacteria; phylum Bacillota; class Clostridia; order Peptostreptococcales; family Anaerovoracaceae; genus Anoxybacterium. The sequence goes on along the minus strand of OY781100.1, from coordinate 2,175,350 downwards.
ATTATTATTTCCCAATTACCGGATAAAAAGAAAGCGGAATGCATATCTTAAATTCAGAATAACAATATGGGGGGATTTATTATGAAAATCGCGGATAATTTAACAGAATTGATCGGTAATACTCCATTGCAGTATCTGAGGCAATACAGCAAAGCGGCGGGAGCGGACGGAGCGTCACTGATCGCAAAATTAGAGTATTTTAATCCTATGGGAAGTGTAAAGGACAGGCCGGCGCTTGCTATGATTCAAGATGCGGAAGAAAAGGGAGAGCTAAGATCAGGAAGCGTAATCATTGAACCTACAAGTGGAAATACCGGAATCGGACTTGCGTTTGTGGCAACAGCCAGAGGATATCGGATTATATTGACCATGCCTGATAGTATGAGCATGGAACGAAGAAGGCTCTTGTCCGCGCTGGGTGCGGAGCTTGTTCTCACGCCGGGAACAAAGGGAATGAGGGGTGCGATTGAAGAGGCAGAGCGACTTGCTGCAGAAATTCCGGATTCCTACATACCCGGTCAATTTACCAATCCTGCAAATCCTCGGGTCCATACTGAGACAACTGCGGAAGAAATATGGAAGGATACAGACGGACAAGTTGATATTTTTGTTGCTGGTGTAGGTACGGGTGGAACTGTTACTGGTGTGGGAGAAGGGTTAAAGGAAAAGAGCAGGTTTATTAAAATCGTAGCGGTAGAACCTTTTGATTCTCCGGTGCTTTCAGGAGGAGAAGCCGGACCGCATAAACTTCAGGGAATTGGTGCTGGTTTTGTGCCGTCGGTTCTAAATGTCAGCATACTGGATGAAATCATGAGGGTTACAGCCGAAGACGCTTTTCGCACGGTTAGACTGCTGGCTCAGACGGAAGGCTTGCTTGTCGGTATTTCATCGGGAGCTGCACTGTATGCAGGAGCCCTTTTGGCAAAGCGACCCGAGAATGCAGGTAAAAATATCGTCGTATTACTGCCTGATTCCGGAGAACGTTATTTGTCCTCTGAGCTTTTTTCATAGAGAGGATCTATATTTTGGTTAAAAAGTCAATTCCGGCAGCGAAGACGTTTCGTCTGCCGGAATTTCTTTTGCAATACTATTTTAATGATCGTCGGAATCGGGGTTTCCTGTATGGGAAAAATGCGAAAGCGCTTTATTCTATTAAATACTGTTATACTCAGGGATTTTCAATTTGCCTCAGCGCTCGTTGCTCATTGATATAATCAAACAGGCCCTGTGCAAAGTAATTACTGGTGCTTTCCGCCTGATCCAGAAGGCTGCTGAAGATGTCAATGTTTCTGGCATAGTCCCCCATTAAAAACGAGGTTGATTCGTCAAGCGTTGCCCGCAGATTGTTATACAGCCTGTTTTGCCATTCCTCTTTCGTCCAGTAAGGGTTGATCGAAGCAATAAACGCTGCCCGCTCATCCGCATTTTGATATAATAACTTAGTAACTCGGTTGATCTCATCAATATTACCATCCATTTGCGCCGTTATAAAGTCATCAATCAGGTCGATGTAGGTATAAAATAGCTGAATATAATCTTCTGCGATCTTTTCGCCAAAGATTTGCCGGAGGATACGTACATATTCTACAGGGACCTGCATTAAACGATCGTATATCTCGTTTTTGTCCCCCAGGTTTTTATATCTGCTGAGCATATAATTTCTAACCCAAGTTACAAGCTCAAACCAAAACATCCTGATGCCGTAGATCTCATTCATCTCTTCGTAAGTGATGCACTGTTCGCCGGGGGGCGGCAGGTTGCCGTTCTCAAGAGCGCCGGAAGTCATGTAGTTGTATATGCCTTCTGCAAAGACGTCGCCCATTTTATTCGTATGGGCATTCAGTTGATCGTACAGCTCGATGTCTCTGCTGTAATCACCTGCGGCTAGCGCATTGGCCTCTTCGATCACATACTGGGTATAGGTTCCCAACAGTCTTTTGTATTCTTCCTCACTCCAGTAAGGGTTCAAGGCTTCAAGATACGCGGCTCGCTTGTCGATATCCTCGTATAACCTGTCAACGTTTTTTTGTATCTCTTCGGTATCGCCTGAAAGCTGAGCAGAAATAAGCTCACGCAGTGTGATTGCATATTGACTTAACAGTGCGCTGTATTCTTCTGAATATACGCGTCCAAAAATGATTTGCAGCATATTTTCGATATCGATGGACTCTAGATATAAACGGTTGAACAACTCCTCAGAAGTTCCGATTCCGAAGTATTGGCTCAGCAGAAAAGCTCTGGTCCAGGTCGTCAGTCTCCTGTAATAGATTCTTGAATTAAAGATCAGATTCATTTGACTGTATGTAATGCATTGAGGGTCAAAACCATTTTTAATTATCATAGCAGTTCTCCATAAAGAGTCATATTTGAATACCAATTGCTGTAGGATTTTTGAAATAAAGCTTTCACTATCCTATATTTTACGAGATATCAATTCATCTTATGACTAGTACTCAATAGCCTTTGAAACAGGAGGCTCAGGGCAGGAGGCTCAGGGCGGGCTTGTCAGAATTGGCCTTGCACCGTATAATACCATTGAGGAGAGCGAAAAGACGGTTCGGGCTGTCAAGGATTTCTGTGCTAAGAAACAATAATTATGATTGGGGAAGAAGAGAATAATGAAGGAATTGAAGATTGCTATGCTGGGGTTCGGCAATGCAGGTCGGTCTTTTGCCGGTTTGCTGTTGGATAAATATGAAGATATCAGGAAAGGGTACGATTGTGAAATCAAGGTAACGGCGATTGTCACTGGCAGCAGGGGCTGTTTGATAAATGAAAACGGCCTCGATATAGCGGGAGCTTGTGAAGACATAAACCTAAGAGGTCGGTTTGATACGAAACATCCCGATTATTCCGCTGCAAACGCCATGGAGATTGCAGAAAAGGCTGAATATGATGTGTTGATTGAGCTGACTCCGCTTGCAATATTCTCGGGGCAGCCCGCGATTGATCATATTTCGACTGCAATAAGACGAAATAAACATGTAATTACTGCAAACAAGGGTCCTGTTGCATGGAATTTCCGAAGGCTGAGGGATATGGCAAAAGGTCAAGGCGTACAGTTTTGTTATGAAACAACCGTCATGGATGGTACACCTGTATTTAATCTTGTGGAGGAGACCCTGAAACTTTGCAGGGTGACTGAGGTCAACGGAATCTTGAATTCTACAACGAATTTTATTCTTGAGGAGTTGGCTGGGGGAGGAGACTACGAAGCAATCATTGAGGCAGGAAAGGCCAGGGGCTTTGTGGAAGCCGACCCGTCAATGGATGTAGAAGGCTGGGATGCAGCCGCTAAAACAGCAGCGTTGCTGAATGTGTTGATGGATGCCGACATAACACCCAACGACATCGATAGAAAGGGAATCGAAAACATAACATCGGAACAGCTTCAGGATGCAAAAACAAGTGGGAAAACTATCAAGCTTTTGTGCAGAGGTTTTTTCCGTGATGGCAAAGTAGTAGGAACAGTTGCGCCGGAGGAGGTCGACAACAATGATCTTTTGGCCTCCATAACAGGAACTTCCTCTGTTGTGACGATTACTACCGACCTGATGGGCCCGGTTTCGATTGTTGAGCATGATCCGGAGATTTTGCAGACAGGGTATGGCGTTTTAAGCGACCTGATCCGGGTTATTCGGGCTTGTAATTGAATCTGTGCTTTCTAATGATACAACTGTGCGCAGCTGTATCTGAGGGGCTAATCTTATTGATTCTGCTTCTATATAATGGTAGAATATTTTATGGTCTTGCTGCGTAAGGAAACAGTGAGTACATGCCGATTTCAGAATATGGAGGATAACATATGAACAGCTCCAGATATAAAGACGAAGAATATGCCTATAGACCAATTAGGAATTTAAAAGATATGATCAATACCAGTGCGGAACTATATGCCGATAAAAACGCTTTTTTGGTTAAAAATGCACCTGGGGGATCTTATGTACCAATAAAATTTAATCGATTCAAAACCGATATTGATGAGTTCGGAACCGCGTTGATGGACTTGGGACTTGCCGGAAAAAAGATCGCAGTGATCGGAGAAAATCGTTATGAGTGGGTTGTATCGTACCTTGCAGTGGTTAACGGAGTGGGCGTTGTTGTCCCTCTGGACCGTGAGCTACCTGCACAGGAAGTGCACAACCTGTTGGTTCGTGCGGAAGCCAGCGCCATCATTTATTCAAGCAAGGTCGGAACTGTTGTAGAAGAAGCGATTCAGGGCATTGAGAGTATTGAGTATATCATCAGCATGGATGCGCTCGAACACGTTGATAACAAGCTTTCTATGAAAAAACTGCAGAGAGCCGGAAAACGTCTGCTTTTAGAGGAGCAACGCTATTTTGTAGATGCAGAAATTGATCGTGAGGCAATGTGTTCCCTGCTGTTCACATCGGGAACTACCGGGCTTGCAAAGGGAGTCATACTCTCTCATAAAAATATAACGGCCAATGTTTATAATATGTCTAAGTATGTTAGCGTATCCAACAACTTCACAGGTTTATCCGTATTACCCATGCATCATACCTATGAACTCACATGCCACGTGTTTACATCGATGTATCAGGGGTGTTGCGTTGCTATTTGTGAAGGTTTGAAATATATCGTAAAAAATATGGCGGAGGCCCAAGCTACGGTTATGCTTGGCGTTCCTCTCATCTTTGAATCTATGCATAAAAAAGTGTGGAAGAAGGCAGAGGAAAGCGGGAAAGCAGGAAAGATGAGGGCTGCCGTTCAGCTTTCCAAAAAACTCGGAAAATTTAATATCAAGTCCACCAAAAAAATGTTTAAGGCGGTGCATCAAGCTATGGGGGGCAATATGCAGCTGCTGATATCCGGCGCTGCTGCCATTGATCCCTCGGTGATCGAAGATTTCAATGCCATGGGATTCACCATGATTCAAGGATATGGAATGACTGAAAACTCACCGATCATTGCCGTTAATAAAGACCGCTATTTTAAGCCTGCTTCGGCCGGATTGCCCATGCCGGGCACGGAAGTTAAGATCATCGATCAGGATGAGAACGGCGTTGGTGAAATCATCTGCAAGGGTGACTCTGTAATGATCGGATATTACGACAACCCGGAAGAAACGGCCAAAGTACTTGTGGACGGATGGCTTCATACGGGAGACTATGGTTATTTCGACAAAGATGGCTTTCTTTACATCGCTGGAAGAAAAAAGAATGTAATCGTAACCAAAAACGGCAAGAACATTTTCCCGGAAGAAGTGGAATTTTATTTGAATAAATGCGACTTTATCAGCGAGGTCGTCGTTTGGGGTCTCGATGATGAGAAGTCTGGAGATACTATCGTTTGCGCTGAAATTTACCCCAATTACCCTGCCGTGGAAGCAAAATTCGGGCAAGTCGGTGAGACTGAATTAAAAAGGCTGCTGAAGAAAGAAATAGACGGGATCAACGAGCTCATGCCGCTGTATAAACGCGTTAAGCGATTAGAAATACGGGAAGTAGAGTTTGAAAAGACCACCACGAAAAAGATTAAACGTTATACCGCCAATCGAGCGTAGAAGGAGGAAGGGAAATGGATGACAGCCAGTATAAGGCAATAAAGGAAAGGGAAATGGAATATGCTGTCAAGCGGGTGGAAGATGTCAAAAACAGCAATGATAAATACATTATGTATCGGGATATCAGACCCATCATCGACTTGAAGCAGATGCTAGAATCCAGTGTTGAATTATATGGTGAAAACATCGCGTTTCATGTAAAAGATAAAGTAGGAGGCCCTTACCGAGGGATTACCTATAAAGAGGCCAAAAGGGATGTGGATGGCCTGGGGACGGCATTGAACTCCATGGGGCTGAAAGGAAAAAGCATAGCCATCATTGGCGACAACCGCTATGAATGGGCGGTTTCCTATTTGGCTGCTGTATGCGGCACCGGTGTGGTTGTACCGCTTGATAAGGAACTTGGCGCACCGGAACTTGAACAGCTGATTCAGGAAGCCGACGTGGAATGCGTCATCTTTTCGCAAAAATATGAGAAAATCTTTCGGGAAATGCGGGATCGTGGTGAAACGAAGCTGAAATACCTGATTAGCATGGATGCAGAGGTTAGCGATGAAAATAGGCTGTCCTTAAGAGAAATCACTGAAGCGGGAAAAGCTTTGATTGGAAATGGAAACAGAGAATTTCTGGACGCCCAAATTGAACGTGACGCTATGAGTATTATACTTTTCACATCCGGGACAACTGGGATTGCGAAAGGCGTTATGCTGTCCCATGGCAACATCGTGGAAGATTTGATGGCTTCGCCCACGCTGCTTAACGTCATACCGGAGGACGTATTTTTTTCTGTGCTTCCGATTCATCACACCTATGAGTGTACCTGCGGCTTTCTCATGCCGCTCTATCGCGGAGCCTCCATAGCGTATTGCGAGGGGTTGAAATATATTGTAAAAAATCTATCGGAAGCCAAGCCGACAATCTTCCTGGGTGTACCTCTGATTTTTGAAAGTCTGTATAAAAAAATCTGGCAGAACGCGAAGAAATCGGGAAAAGCAGATACGCTGAAGAAGGTTATTGCAGTCAATAAAATAACAAAAAAAATCGGGATTGACCTGTCGCCAATCTTTTTTAAGCAGATTCAAGCTCTTTTCGGCGGCAGAATGAAAGTTCTTATTTGCGGCGGTGCAGCCATTGATCCGGAGATTTTGCAGGGAATCCGCGACTTTGGAGTCAATGCGTTGCAGGGATACGGATTAACGGAATGTGCTCCGATCTGTGCGTTAAACCCCGACAAATCTCCCAAGAACGATGCGGCTGGCTATCCGCCTCCTGGATTTGATCTTAAAATTCATGATCCGGACCCTGAAACAGGAATCGGTGAAATCTGTGCATACGGCGGAAATATTATGCTGGGATATTATAAAAACCCTGAGGCTACTGCGGAAGTACTTGTGGACGGGTGGTTCCATACAGGAGACCTGGGTTATCTTGACGAGGATCGGTTCGTTCATATTACCGGAAGGATCAAAAACGTTATCATAACAAAAAACGGTAAGAATGTTTATCCGGAGGAAATCGAAAATTATTTAGGAAAAATCCCCTATGTTGGAGAATGCATGGTTTGGGGCAAGGATAGTGAGGAAACGGGAGAAACGCTGATCGTCGCCAGCATCCGTGCGGATTATGACGAGGTGAAAGAGGCGCTGGGAGAAAACTTTAATGATGAGGATGTTGCGGCGCTGATCTGGAAGGATATTGACGTACTCAATACACAGCTTCCTTTCTTTAAGAGGATCAAAAAAATTGACATCAGAAAAGAAGAGTTTGAAAAGACAACCGGGAAAAAAATAAAACGCTTTGTTGATACCAATAAGAAAATCAATTAGATTTTATTTATTTAATCTAGACGTTAAAATCTACTAGGGGGGACGAACTTATGAGTGATTTGGATATCGGGTATCCACTGGTTGAGCTGGATTTGAAAAAGTTCCGGAACAATATCGATCAGGTGGTTCGCCGCTGCGGTAAACTGGGGATCGGTTTGGCCGGCGTCATCAAAGGCTTTACGGGAATCCCGGAAGGAGCAAAGCAGTTTGCGGAAGCTGGAGTTGATTACATCGCAACTTCCCGTCTGGAACAGGTTCGGGGCTGTATTAACTATGGCATTCAAGCATCTTACATGCTGATTCGGGTACCCATGCTCAGTGAAATCGAAGATACGGTTAGACTTACGGATATCAGTTTGAACAGTGAAGTTGAAGTTCTGAAAGCCTTAAATCAGGAGGCTGTAAAGCAGGGTAAAATCCATAGAGTAATTCTTATGGTGGATTTAGGTGATTTGAGAGAAGGCTTCTGGGATAAAAAAGAACTTCTTGATGCAGCGTTAATGGTTGAGAATGATTGCGAGGGCCTTTTCCTTTCGGGAGTAGGAACGAATCTTGGATGCTATGGCTCTATTCTGGCTACACCGGAGAAGATGAATGAACTGATTGCAGATGCAGAGATGATCGAAGCGGCGATCGGACGGAAACTGGATGTTATATCCGGCGGGGCCACTAACGCGCTTCCCATGGTTCTGAATGGAACAATGCCGAAAAGAATCAATAATTTGCGCGTAGGAGAGGGAATTATTCTTGCAAAGGATCTGAAGGATATTTTAAAATTGGATATGAGTTTTATGTATCAGGATGCATTTTCATTGAAGGCACAGATCATTGAACTGAAAGATAAGCCCAGTCATCCTGTTGGTCAGATTGCTTACGATGCTTTTGGAAATGTTGGCGCCACCTACCTGGACAGAGGTATTCGTAAGAGGGCGTTGCTTGGACTGGGAAAGGTCGATATAGCGTTCTCTGATATGATCTGTCCCAGGGATAAGGGCGTAGAAATACTTGGCGCCAGCAGCGACCATTTAATTCTTGACGTAGAGGATGCGGAAAGGGCGTATAAAGTGGGAGATATTATTGAATTTGATCTTTGCTATGCAACGATCGTTTTTGTAACGAATTCCCCCAATCTCCGTATCGTCTGCAAATAAATATTCATTAGCAAAGGGGGCAAAGCTCCCTTTTGTTATAGGTGAAATGATACTGAATGTTCATGAAGCTGCAGTGTGGGCGTCTTTTAAAGCTTTACAAGAATATAATTTTATGAAGGCGGACCGCCCCGTTGTTAATCTGCTGTTGAAACAGTATAACGAAATGGAGGAAAAACATGAGTAAACTTACAATCGATCGTTTTGAGGATGCCCGAAGTAAAAAAATAATCTTTGTTTCAAGCTGTTTGATGAATACCAACAATAAAGTGAAAGGGCTTGCAAGGTATCCGGGCCTGTGCAAAGAGGTTTTTGATACTTTGTACAAATTCGATCTGGGCATTATGCAGATGCAGTGTCCGGAGACGCTTTATCTGGGCATTCAGCGTTGGTGGGCTACAAAAAATTTGTACGATAATTTAGGCTTCCGAAAGCACTGCAGGGATCTAGCGTCACAGGTGGTAGATTATATGGAAGCATATGTTCAGGCTGGTTACGAGACTGTAGCGGTGCTGAGCTGCGACGGCTCTCCAACATGCGGCGTAACGCTTACAAGCTGGGATGACAACTGGGGTGGATGTCCTGTCGATCTAAGCTATAATGATGCACTCACGGAAGGCGCAGGGGTATACATTGAGGAATTAAAAAAAGAAATTGAAGAGCGGGGAATTAAGATGCCGCCCTTTTATGGATTGGCCCTGGATGATGAATCCGCTGATATGGAAAAGATTCTTACTGAGTTTGAAGACTTTATTAAGACTGTTTGCGTTAAAAAAGAGCTGTAATCGCATTTTGACTGCAATAGGTTGCAAGACAATTGCATTGATAAACATTAGAATGAGTGAAATTGAGCCGGACCGAACAATGTCAAATTCCTGAAGCGTTACATAATATAAGCGTATGTACGTTAAAAAATCAGAAATATGACATAGGTGTAAGAATGAGTAATATTGCGTTGCAAATTGAACGTCTTAGCGCCGGTTCGGTTGAAGTTTCTTCCAATGTGATCTTCGACAGTACATTATTTTCAGCTGGTGATATCAGTTATGATAATTTGACAGGTGAAGTCCGATTCAACAGCCCTGGAAGATATGCAGCTTATTGGTGGGTTGCAGTCCAATCAACACAATCCATTAACGGAGTAGTGTTTGCCTTATCTTCGTCACAGGGAGACAACCTTATTGGAGATACACCTTTAAAAACCGGAGTACTGTTGGGTTTTGGCATAATTGAAGTATTGACCGCACCTGTGCTTTTATCGTTAGTGAACGAAAGTACAGATGCGGTTTTTTATGCAGGAGATGTACCGGTAAAGGCCTCTCTTTTAATTGTTGAAGAAGATATTGTTCAAGGGGAGACTGGTCCGACCGGACCAACCGGCCCAACGGGAGAGTCTGCGGAGGCCGGAGCAACAGGTCCAACAGGCCCAACGGGGCCGACAGGATCAACTGGGCCTGTGGGAGAAACCGGACCAACCGGGGAGACTGGCCCAACGGGAGAAACCGGGTCCGCAGGAGAGATTGGTCCGACCGGACCAACCGGCCCAACGGGAGAGTCTGCGGAGGCCGGAGCAACAGGTCCAACAGGCCCAACGGGACCGACAGGATCAACTGGGCCTGTGGGAGAAACTGGCTCAACCGGGGAGACTGGCCCAACTGGAGAAACCGGGTCCGCAGGAGAGATCGGTCCGACCGGACCAACCGGCCCAACGGGAGAGTCTGCGGAGGCCGGAGCAACAGGCCCAACGGGACCGACAGGATCAACTGGGCCTGTGGGAGAAACTGGCTCAACCGGGGAGACTGGCCCAACTGGAGAAACCGGGTCCGCAGGAGAGATCGGTCCAACTGGCCCAACCGGCCCAACGGGAGAGTCTGCGGAGGCCGGAGCAACAGGTCCAACGGGGCCGACAGGATTAACTGGGTCTGTGGGAGAAACCGGACCAACCGGAGAGATCGGCCCAACTGGAGAAACCGGGTCTGCAGGAGAGATCGGGCCAACGGGCCCAACCGGTCCGACGGGAGAGTCTGCGGAGGCCGGAGCAACAGGCCCAACGGGACCGACAGGATCAACTGGGCCTGTGGGAGAAACTGGCTCAACCGGAGAGACTGGCCCAACGGGAGAAACCGGGTCCGCAGGAGAGATTGGTCCAACGGGCCCAACCGGCCCAACGGGAGAGTCTGCGGAGGCCGGAGCAACAGGTCCAACGGGACCGACAGGATCAACTGGGCCTGTGGGAGAAACTGGCTCAACCGGAGAGACTGGCCCAACTGGAGAAACCGGGTCCGCAGGAGAGATCGGTCCGACCGGACCAACAGGCCCAACGGGAGAGTCTGCGGAGGCCGGAGCAACAGGTCCAACGGGACCGACAGGATCAACTGGGCCTGTGGGAGAAACCGGCTCAACCGGAGAGACTGGCCCAACTGGAGAAACCGGGTCCGCAGGAGAGATCGGTCCGACCGGACCAACAGGCCCAACGGGAGAGTCTGCGGAGGCCGGAGCAACAGGTCCAACGGGACCGACAGGATCAACTGGGCCTGTGGGAGAAACCGGCTCAACCGGAGAGACTGGGCCGACAGGAGAAAGCGGGCCAACAGGAGAAACCGGGTCGGCTGGAGCAACTGGATCGACAGGGCCCACTGGCGCAACGGGAGAAATCGGGTCAACAGGCCCGACGGGGCCGACAGGAGAAAGCGGGCCAACGGGAGAAACCGGGTCGGCTGGAGCAACTGGATCGACAGGGCCCACTGGCGCAACGGGAGAAATCGGGTCAACAGGCCCGACGGGGCCGACAGGAGAAAGCGGGCCAACAGGAGAAACCGGGCTGGCTGGAGCAACTGGATCGACAGGGCCCACCGGCCCAACAGGAGATACGGGAGCAACTGGCCCTCAGGGACCTTTTGGTGCTCAAGGTCTGCAAGGGCCAGCTGGTGAGATAGGACCTGCCGGTCCAACTGGAGTAACGGGCCCAACAGGTCCGACAGGAGAAAGTGGAATAGCCGGAGCGACAGGCCCAACAGGACCCTCCGGCCCGACAGGAGAAGTTGGATCGACGGGAGGCACAGGGCCGACAGGACCGATTGGTCCAACGGGAGAAACCGGGTCAACAGGCCCGACGGGGCCGACAGGAGAAAGCGGGCCAACAGGAGAAACCGGGCCGGCTGGAGCAACTGGATCGACAGGGCCCACTGGCGCAATGGGAGAAACTGGTTCAACCGGCCCAATCGGCCCGACAGGACCCTCCGGCCCAACGGGAGAAGCCGGCCCAACTGGGGAAACAGGACCCACCGGCCCGACAGGAGAAGTCGGATCAACGGGAGACACAGGGCCGACCGGACCGATTGGTCCAACGGGAGAAAGCGGAGAAACAGGACCTACCGGGCCAACGGGTTCAGTTGGCCCGACAGGGGAAACCGGAGCAGTCGGTGATACAGGGCCCACAGGCCCGATAGGACCACGCGGTGAGGCTGGTGAGGCCGGGCCTGCAGGCGTGCAGGGTCCATTCGGAGCCCAGGGTTTACAAGGACCGGTGGGAGAAAGCGGAGCAACGGGACCGACGGGAGAAACAGGACCACAGGGGCTGCGAGGTACACCTGGGGATACAGGTCCTATTGGCCCAACAGGATTGAGAGGTCCAGCCGGTGAGATCGGGCCGGCTGGTCCAACGGGAGAAATGGGAGCAACAGGTCCGACAGGACCGCAAGGAGCGATTGGACCCAGCGGAGAAGTCGGACCGACAGGGTCAACTGGTCCGCAGGGTCAACAAGGACCCACTGGATCGATAGGACCGATTGGTCCAACTGGAGAAAATGGTCCGACAGGTCCAACTGGACCAACGGGAGAAGCGGGACCAGAAGGCTCAACCGGTCCACAAGGTCCACACGGACCTCAGGGAACACAGGGTCCAAATGGTGAGATCGGCCCAACAGGTCCAACTGGACCTCCGGGTGAATCAAGCGGAGCAGCGGCTATTGAGACTTGCACCTTAGGAAGTATTAATAAATTGATTTCAGTCAATCAGGGAGGTGGAAATAATCAAGCAGTCGGAGCATTGATCTTTGCATGCGGTTCGAATCGAACTGTTCGGGAAATCTCCGCTTATGTAGTGCAAAGGGGTGCGGGAACTGGTGCGTTTCAAATGGCTATCTTGAAATCCACCTCACATTTTCAGGCTACTGTTATTGCTGTAACGCAACGGGGGAATACAATCAATGCTGGAATCGTTACGCTTCCCTTAACAGCTCCGACAGTCCTTGAAGCTAATAACGCATATTATCTGGCAGTTTATAATCAGGTGAATGGGTCCAGGATAGGAGGAATTTCAGCTGGTGTCAATACTGCTGATGCCGAGCCGATTAACTTCAGGTCGCAAAATTTAACGGGCTTTACATTGGGTCAGAGTATCGGAACCAGTGATAACATTCGTTTGACCCCCTGGTTAAGTACTTGCTAAACATTCGGACTAAGAGATTCCATAAGTAGTTTGCCTTTTCTAAAAAAACAGGGTGCCTCAGGACATGAACTGAAGCGCCCTTTTTGAATGCGCCGTTGCCGACCCATTTAAAGAGTGAACAATGCTCGCGTCAGCGAGAAAGGCGGGTGCGGTAATCGCGGGGGGTGTAGCCGGTCATAGCACGGAATTGTTTTGAGAAATAGCTGTGACTGGAGAATCCGCAGCTTAGCCCCACTTCTGTTATCGGCAGGTCAGAGCAGGCCAGCAGTTCTGAAGCTTCCGTAATACGTTTTTGCAGAAGGTATTTCATAGGAGAGATATGCAGCAGTTGCTTAAAAATACGCTCACATTCACGGGGAGAAATACTGACGGCATTTGCTATGGAGTGAAGTGATATCGGTTGTCCGTAACTTAAATCAATCCATTTTATCATTTGTTTCAACCTATCCTCTCTACGGGAAAATACTCGGAGTGAAGAAAGATTCAGGTTGTTGTGTTCAGTTAACGAAAGGATAACTTTTGAAAGTGCATGGCGTACGTAAAATTCATATCCAGAAGACTCATCGGCACAGGCTGTGAAGGCTTCCTCGAAGGCATCGAAAATAGATTGTTGCCAGCCTTCCGACCGCTGTAGCATCAATGCGTACGGGCCATTCTCCATCAAGAGCCGTACATATTTTGTGTCGAAGGCGCTGCCCGTAGCCCCGGAAATTATGGAAGAATCAAAAACCAAAGAGCGGTAGCGGCATGGCGTATCTACCAGACAGGACAGGCTGTGTAGTTTGTCGGAGGTTAGAAAAAAACCGTCCCCGCTTTTTAAATGAAATTTATTGCCAGCCAGTGAAACCAATACTTCGCCGGTATCTATCATTAAGAACTCAAATTCATGATGCCAGTGAGGGGGCAACTGAGCTCCTATGTAATCGTGCACATCCCCAGTATAAGCGCAGCAGGGCAGCAGAGAAGTGCTCAGAGGCTGCCGCTCCATGCCATTACTTGCAATTTCTAGCGGACACATTGTGATAACCATATACTCATCTCCTTAAAATTTTTCCAAGAATGGGTTGTTCAAATCTGCCACTAATATAAATGTCGTAAAGATGTCGCTTTTTTTATAATATATGACGGATTTCTGAAAGAATCAAGAAAAAAGATGCGATATAATCACAACAAGCATTAATAGAGAAAATAATTAAGGAGGATTATTATGTTAGAACATGTAGCAATTTGGACAAGAAACCTGGAGGAAATGCGGGCGTTTTACTGTACTTTTTTCAATGGCCAGGCAGGCGAAAAATATCAGAGTAATTCAGAATTCAAAGCGCCTTTTGAGTCGTATTTTTTGACCTTTGGGAGTGGAAGCCGTCTTGAACTCATGAATATGTCTACTATTCCGGACGGAATCAACGCGAATGGGCATGAGGCCATCGGAATTACCCATATTGCCTTCTCTGTGGAAAAAAGAGAGGAGGTAGATGCCCTGGCGCAGCGAGCGCACGAAGCAGGATATCCGGTAATTCTTGAGCCTCATGAAACCGGAGATGGATACTATGAACTGTGCATTCAAGATCCCGATGGAAATCGTGTAGAGGTTACCGTTTTACCCTAATCAAAAAACAGGGTGGCTCAGTTTAATCTGAAGCACCCTGCTTTTTCGTTTTTAACAGCACATGTGAAATTGTTATTGTACCTGATACATGCCATGGCTGTTCATATACTGGAATAGTTGTTCTCCGTGATGCTGTTCTTCTTGCTGAATGTGCTGAAGTGCCTGTCTGATTGCAGGCTGAGCAGATTCAAAAATCCCGGTATTATAAGCAGAAGCAACATATTTTTCTGTTGAGAGCATATCCTCAAGCATATACTTGTCTGAGTTGCTGGAAGCGGCTCCTGCGATTGCCTGATTCGCCCCGCTGCTTGGTGAAGCAAAAGATTGACTGGACAGCATGCCCTGAGCTGCCTGATTCTGTCCGCTTTGAGATCCTTGAGAACTTTGTTTTTGCTGTCCGGCAGACTGTCCTCCGCTTTGAATAATCTGATTTACTGTGTTGTAATGCTCCTGTTCAACGTTTGCAATCTCGTTGAATAACTGACTCAGCTGAGGACATTGTGCCTGTTGTGCATAACTTGAATACTTCTTTACGCAAAGATCTTCCTCTTTTTTCAAATCTTCTAATAACATTCTTTCTTTTTGACTTAATTGTCCTTGCAAAATAATCACCTCCATTGATATAGTGTGGAGGTGCAAATAAAAATTATGCAGGCGGCATAAAAAAGAGCGGATAGAAATCATTTCATATCCGCCCAATCATATTTTAAGCTTTGCTAAGTCATCAAAAATTCATTTGTAATCATGGCTCAAAATTTTGTAATACAATATGAAACATATTGTTATAACATTAGAATGTAAATTTTACCACTTTCCTTTTCCCATGTGACCTGCTATTTCTGCTTTGGATCTCTGCTTAATCACCCAAGCATCCTGCTTGGCCTTTTCAAAAACGGATACACATGGCGGATCAAGATTGATGTCGATTCCCTCCTGAGCAAGTTCGGTAATCGCCATGGCAAGATTAACGATCTCCATATGGATATCATTGGTTCTGTCAGAAGCATAAACCTTTTGTGTATCTTCATCGGACAGGGCATTGAATTTTTCGGCAGGAGCGCCACATTTTGGACAGACTGCAGGGGCATTATCTCCTTCATGAATATAGCCGCATACGGAACATTTCCACAACATTTTTCTGTTCTCCTTTCATCTTTAAAAAATTTCTTGTTACAAAAACATTTTACCACTTTGAGAACATTTTGAAACATTTAAAAAATAAAAAAAGATGAGGCTGCCCGACATATCATGTTTGCGATGGAATTGGAGATTCTTTGGATGCAAAGATGCCGCGTGCCATGTAGCTTCCCATTTCGGCAGCATTCAGCAACATTCTTTCAAAAATACTGATTTCCATTTCATATTCACTGGCCAAAGTTGATCTGTAGTTTGCAAGGCTCCAGCTGATATCGCGATACAACATCGCCTTCCATTGATCGACCTGCCAATAGGGCACCTTGGAGAGAATGGACGCCATTTCATCTGCAGAAGTGTACAGAGTTTTCGTATAAGTATTAATTAATTCCTGATTATTGTTAATCATGGCTTCCATCAAGTTGATATGATTGATACTATAAACCTGAAAAGCAGTTGCAAATTGTTCGGCTAATCTCTCTCCGTAAAATACCCTTAGTGTATTATAAAAATCGATCGGTATTTGGTCAACGCGGCTTTGGACAGCAGGCTGGATTGCAGTATTTCTGTAAATAGAGGAAAAAAGTGCGCGCCTCCACATGACATAGCGCTGCCATAGGGATATTAAGTTGTTCAGAACATTAAACTGCTCAAAAGTAATGCACTGCTGTACGTATTCCAAAAGCCCGTATCTCATATGACCACTCTTTCCTGATTATATATATACTTACCTTATTCTGTATATACATAAATAATATGATAACAGGGGAGATTACGTTAATAAAAAAGGCTTCGGAGGCGGTGAGCACTTTCTGCACCGCTATTTACTTTTTTCGTAAAATTGTTATAATATAAAGAGTTGTCCTATTTTTTAAAACAAGAGAGGGACAGCGCAGGGGTATTTCCGTTGCACAATGTGGCAATGATGTGGCAATGATCAGGGGGTTCGTTTAATAATGGAAAAAAGGTCAATTCTGCTGCTGTTTGTTTTTTTGCTGTCTCTTATTTTGACGGCCTGCAGTAGCGGAGCAGAAGACAACTTAGAAGGAACTTCGCCCGAGAAGATTAGAATCGGTGTTTTTGAACCGCTTACCGGAGCAAATGCTTCGGGGGGGAAACAGGAACAAAAAGGAATAGAACTGGCAAGAGAACTTTACCCAACGGTCAATCTTGGAGGAAAAGAAATTCCAGTGGAGCTGGTCTTTGCAGATAATAAATCCGATAAATCGGAAGCGGTAAGTGTTGCGAAAAGTTTGGTTAATGATTCTGGAGTGACTTTGATCATTGGGAGCTGGGGAAGTGCCAACTCCATTGCAGCAGGACCTGTTTTTAAAGAATCAAAGGTGCCTGCCATAGGAGCTTCCTGTACAAGTCCTCTGGTAACGCTTGATAATGAGTATTATTTTCGCGTATGCTATACAGATGCCTTCCAAGGAGCCGTTATGGCAAGCTATGCATATCAAAACTGCAATTATAATAAAATCGCAGTGATACAGGAAGCGTCCGATATATATTCCGTTACGCTTTCGCAAATATTTGCAAACGAAATGAAAGAGCTTGCAGGAGACGAAAACAGTATTGCTCTTACGGTAAACTATAACTCCGGCGACCGTGATTTCAGCGCTCAGTTAACTGCTGTAAAAAATTCGGATGCACAGGCGATTTTCTTCCCCGGGGACGATACGGAATCGGCACTTATCATGAAACAGGCACGGGAGATGGAGATTGACCTGCCGTTTCTTGGAGGGGATACATGGGAGAGCCCCGAGTTAATTCGGCTTGCCGGCGATGCGGCAGAAGGAGCAATTTATTCCGGATTTTATGATCCTGCTGCTCCTCTGACTGCCAGAACAGCAGAATTTCTTGACGCCTATGCTGAAAAATACGGGAAAGAAGAAATTCCAGAGGGCGTAACTGCTTTGGGCTTTGACGCATATTTGCTTGCGATAGAAACGATTGAAAAAACCGGAAGCCTGGATGGTTCGGTTTTAAGAGATGCTTTGGCCGAGACAAAAGAATTTGAAGGTGTGACAGGCTACATCACCTTGGACGAGAATGGGGATGCAATCAAGCCTGCAGTGATAAAAAAGATTGAATCAGGCAAATCGGTGTATCAATCATTTGTTGATCCGTTTCAGCCTGTCAGTCCAGGAACGAATCCGGAGAAATAACAATGCAAAAGAAAACCTCTAATATCATATTGATCACTTTAATCTCTGTAATAAGCGCGGTACTGCTTTCTGGCTGTGCGACTTACGGCAGCTTTAAAAGCGCATTTCTGGAATCTGATCCTGATGATAAAGCAACCGTTAGAATCGGTGTTTTTGAACCGTTGTCGGGAAAGGAAAAAGAACACGGAGAGATGGAAGTTCAAGGGATTGAATTGGCGCATGAACTATTTCCGGAAATTCTGGGAAAAGAAATTCAACTCGTCTATGCGGATAACAAGTCTGATGTGGATGTAGCTGAATCTGCAGCAAGGGAACTTGCAAAAAAGAAAGTTGCTGTCGTGCTTGGGAGCCATGGAAATACGTTGTCCCTGGTAGGAGGAGAATCTTTTGCAGAAGCGAAAATTCCCGCGATTACCATCACTTCATCAAACCCGCTTATTACTAGCAGTAATGAGTATTATTTCAGAACTTGTTTTGTTGAATCCTTTCAGGGGGTGGCGCTGGCCAAGTATGCTGTCGAACAGATGGGGACCGGTAAAGCAGCGATCTTTCGGGATGCAGATGATGATTATGCTGCCGCAGTATCCCAGACGTTCAGTGATAAATTTGTGCAGCTTACAGCTGACGAGAATGCAGTTTCAAAAGTAGTAGAGTACCATTCGAAGAAGGGTGATTTCAAGAAACAGCTTCAAGAGGTAAAGGATTCAGGTGCAGGTGTCGTTTTGTTGGCGAGCCGGACGGACGATGCGATTGAAATAATGAAACAGGCAAAGGAAGCGGGAATCGATCTGGTCTTCCTTGGAACCGACAGCTGGGAAAATGAGGACTTCCTGAAGAGTGGAGGCCCTGCAGTTGAAGGTGCAATCTTTTCAACCTATTTCGATGCGGAAGCAAGTATCACTGAAAATACGACAGTCTTCCTGAATGCTTACAGACAAAAATACGGACAGGATAAAGAGCCGCCCAGCGAAGCTGCTCTTGGATTTGATGCGTATCTGCTGGCAATAAACGCTATTGGAAGCGCGGGAACCTCAGTGAACGGAGAAGCGATAAAAGATCAGCTGGCAGCAACGAGGAATTTTCCGGGATCTTCCGGAAACATAACCTTTGATGAAAACGGCGATCCCATTAAATCCGTTGTGATAAAGACCATTACAAATGGTACATTTGTTCATTTATATACAGTTGAGCCTAAGTGGCAGTGACGAAAAAATCTGGCACCAAAGTGTCGGGCAAAATGTTAAGGAGGATAACATGGAACAGAATATTAAGGAAGCAATTGACAACATCAGACCGTTTTTACAAAGAGATGGCGGCGATGTAGAATTTGTAGAGTACACAGCCGATAAAATTGTAAAGGTAAGACTGCAAGGTGCTTGCCACGGCTGCCCGGGCGCTCAGTTGACATTGAAAGGCGTAATCGAAAGAATACTCAAAGAACAGTATCCGGAGATTGCCGGTGTTGAGTCCGTTTAATATGGAGATGGATATCCAAAATCATATGAAAAAAATTATTATTGTAGCGGTTACAGCAGCAACCTTGATCATTGCGGTGGGATTATATTTTATACTCCCACCTCTTTTACATGGAGGAATGCAAGAGGAAGGCCCGCCGTCCGCCCCCCCGGGAACGGAAGCGCCGGAGGAAGCGGTTTCTCTCAAGATAGCAGCTGTTGGTGATGTTATGGTTCATAAGTCTCAGATAATCGCGCAATATGATAGCCAGACCGGAACCTATAACTTTGACAATAATTTTATATTTGTGAAAAACGATATCGAAAAGGCAGACCTGGCATTATGCAATCTTGAAACCACATTCGGCGGAGGACAGTATTCCGGTTATCCCACCTTTAACTCTCCTGAAAGTTTGGCGGTTTCATTGAAAAATACAGGATTTGATGCAGCAATGACAGCCAATAATCATATCATGGATACAGGACTTTCCGGGATGAAGCGAACCCTTGAGACCTTAAGGCAGGCGGGGCTTGAAACAGCGGGTACACACCTTGATGGTGAGCCGGATTATGCAATTCTTGATGTGAAAAATGTCAAGGTAGGAATTGTTGCTTACCTTTATGAAACTCCTGAGGTTGGCGCAGTTCCAACGATCAATGGAAGTCATATTGCTACGGAAGCGTGGCCGCTATTAAATACCTTCAGTTATTATGACCTGGATGAAGATCTCATGAAGATCAAACAAAGCATCCAGGATGCCCGGGCCGCCGGCGCAGAAATCGTGATCTGCTATTTTCACTGGGGAGAAGAATATCAGCGATCGCCCAATGAATATCAGCAGCATATTGCGAGAGAAGCGGCAAGCTATGGAGCGGATGTTATTTTTGCATCTCATCCGCATGTTCTGCAGGGTATGGAGATGATTAACGATTCAGCCTCGGGAAGAAAAGTGCCCGTATACTACTCTATGGGTAATTTTATCTCCAATCAGCGAACAGAGACGCTGGACAACAGATATACGGAGCAGGGTATGATCGCAGAAGTGAATCTCGAGTATATGAAAAGTACAAAGCAAATATTAACCGTTGAGATGAAAGCGATCCCAACATGGCTTGATAAATATAAAAAGAACGGGAAGTACATTTATACCATCATTCCTCTTGATGATCAGCTGAAGCAGAATGCAGCCCTTGCAGAATCAGGCCACTTGTCACGGGCTGAACAGGCTCTTTCCGACGTCAAAGCGCTTCTGGGAGAAGAGTATATCAAAACCGCAGTCGGAGAAGAATAACAGATGATGAGCGGTATATAAATGATAGGAGGTCGGAGAATGGAACGTAAATATTTGGATTTGATCGACGAGTACAGGGACGAGATGATTAAGACACTCCAGGAATTGTTGGCGATCAGAAGTGTGTCGGCAGAACCCTCGGATGATGCACCCTTTGGAAAGGGAGTGCAGGAGGCCTTTGAATATATGCTGAAAAAAGCAAAAGACGAAGGCTTTGAAACAGAGAATGTCGATCATTACGGCGGTCATATCGAGTTCGGAGGTTATCTGCTGGATGAAGCAGGCGAAATAGAAGGAACCAGCGAAGAGATCATGGGAATTCTCGGTCATCTGGATGTCGTGCCGGAAGGGAAGGACTGGGATTTCGACCCATATAGCGGTGAAGTTGTTGACGACAGGATATATGGCCGGGGAGCCATCGACGACAAAGGACCTACTGTGGCGGCTTTCTATGCGATGAAAGCACTAAAGGATGCCGGTATTGTACCGGAGAAGAAGGTTCGCTTGATTCTTGGTCTGGACGAGGAAACCGGGTGGAAGGGGATGGATTACTATCTCAAGCGTGTGAAGCATCCTGATTTCGGGTTTACACCTGACGGTGAGTTTCCTGCTATCCATGGCGAGATGGGAATTCTGATCTTTGACATCGTCAAGAAAATCGGAAAGAACCCTGCAAATGCGAAGGGCGTTTCGTTGAGAAGCATGTCCGGCGGAAATGCGCCAAATATGGTCGCCGATCATGCCAGAGCCGTAATCAAGGCGGATTCCTATGATAAAATCAGAGAGAATCTTGCTGAATTTAAAAACGCAACCGGCTACCAGATTAACGCAAAAGGAATCGGTAAGAATCTGGAGATCACAACACTTGGTGTTTCCTCACACGGAGCCAGGCCGGAAAAAGGCTTGAATGCCATATCGATATTAATGAAGTTTCTTGAGAATATAAGCTTTGAAAATGAAGAGCTGAAAGATTTTATTGAATTTTATAATAGTCATATCGGCTTTGAACTTTGCGGTGATTCTTTGGGCTGTGGACTAGAGGACCAGCCTTCGGGAAAGCTGATTTTAAATGTTGGAATGGTAACGATCGACGACGAGTCGGCAAGCTTGACCATCAACATTCGGTATCCCGTTACTTTGGATGAAAATCAAGTTTACGATTCTTTTCTTCCCGTGATTAACCAATACAATATGGGCATCGTAAAAAAGAGCCACCAGGCGCCCATTTACCTGCCGAAGGACGATCCAATGGTTTGTACCCTGATGGACGTCTATAAAGAGCATACCGGAGACTACAATTGTGAGCCGATGGTCATCGGCGGGGGAACTTATGCCAGAGCGGTTAAGAACACCGTTGCATTTGGAGCGGATTTTCCCGGTGAACCGGAACTTGCTCATCAAAAGAATGAATATATAACAATTACAAATCTTGTAAAATGTGCTAAAATATTTGCAGATGCTATTTTTAGATTGGCAGGAGGCCAGATACGAAAGGCTCTGTAATGAAGAAACTTCAAAACCGTGTCAACTTAGGCATTTGTATTTTAAGGATTTTGGTAGACTCCGTTTTTGCCATAATCGGTACGGTGGTATTTATCAGTTCGCTGAAGTGGGAATCTACGGCTTCGATTTACCCTGTTGTGATAGGGGCTTATGTCATTGGGTGTTTGGTTATTGCGACCGATTTACGGTTTATCATCAAAGATATCAGGTTTATCATAGAAAAAGCCCACAGCACGGAAAAAAAGGATCTCTTTTAAAATTTAACAAAAAATCAAATAGTTACTGTTTGACATGAAAATAAAGAGGGAATATAATATGACAGTAAAGATCTGTTTCAGGGCGAGGTGCAACTCCTCACCGGCGGTAAAGAGCAAAATGCTACGAGTCCGCGAGCCATCAGGCTGAATCGGTTAGATTCCGATACCGACGGTATAGTCCGGATGAAAGAAACACAGATTGGAATTGTTTCCTATGATGTGCGTTGTGCCTTGAAAGAAATTTCAAGGCTTTTTATTTTGCCTGACAGATTCCGAAGCATTTAAGTTGTTTTTCAATTAAAGGAGGAATTTGAAATGAATCGCTCAGAGAGAACGTCAAAATTGACGAAAATGGGGATGCTGGCAGCAATCTCCCTTGTATTGGTCCTAATTATCCGAATCCCTTATCCCCCAGCCCCGTTTTTAGTTTATGATCCGGCTGACATTCCGATCTTTATCGGCGCTTTTGCATTCGGTCCGATGGCTGGCTTGGCCCTTACTGCCGTCGTAAGCTTTATTCAGGCATTTGTACTGGGTGGGGACGGTGTCATTGGGTTTTTTATGCATTTTGTGGCGACGGGAGCTTTTGTTCTCGCTGCCGGTTATATTTATAAAATAAATAAAACAAGAAAAAATGCCGTGATTGGATTGTTTTGTGGTACAATTATTATGACTGCATCCATGATTTTATGGAACCTCCTCGTCACGCCCATTTTTCTCGGAGTGCCCAGAGAAGCGGTCATCGCAATGCTGGCAACAGTGATATTGCCATTTAATTTGCTGAAAGCAGGCATTAATTCGGTTGTAACATTTATAACCTACAAATCGATCGCAAGGTTTTTGCATAAATAAAAGCAGGCAGCCACTTTCCTCAAAAACCGCTCACCCTCAAATATTCCAATGAATATACTTGTGGTTTATTTTCGGGTTCGGACGGTTTTCTCAAAAAGGACTGCCCACCTAGTATGACTAAGGCGGTTTTTCAAAGGCAAATTCCACCTAGTCAACCTGGTTCGGACGGTTTTGACAAAAGGACTGCCCGCGAAGTGCGATTCGGGCAGTTTGTTGAGGACAAGCTGTTCGCCTTATAGGGAAATGGAAATAATAGTAATATTGAAATGTTGGAAACGGGTATGGAAAGAATTATTCATAACGAGTCAGATACAAAACGGTTTGGCCTAGAGCTGGCCGAAAAACTGAAGCCCGGTGACGTGATTGCGCTGATCGGGGATCTTGGAACAGGAAAGACCACGCTGACAAAATCAATCGCGGAGGGACTTGGAATCACAGAAATGATTACAAGTCCCACCTTTACGATTGTTCAGGAATATCATGAAGGCCGGCTGCCTCTATATCACTTTGACGTATATCGAATTTGTGAGCTTGAGGAAATGTATGAGCTGGGCTATGAAGAATACTTTTTCGGTAGGGGAGTCTGCATTGTAGAATGGGCTGATCAGATCGTGGATCTGATTCCAGAAAACAGCATCATCATACAGATCGAGTATGGAAGCGATGAAGAGGAGCGGGTCTACAGAATCGAAAATTTAGACCTAAAGGGATAAGAGGAAATAAGAAATGAATATACTTGCAATTGAAACCACCGGAGCAAAAGCATCTGTTGCTTTAATTGATGGAGAGGGTACCGTTTCCATGGAAGCTTCAGATGAAAAAATGAATCACTTGCAAAATCTGATGCCTATGGTGGATCACTTACTGTCGAAACGTGGATTATTAATAGGCGATATGGATTATATTGCAGTATCTGAGGGCCCGGGGTCGTTTACCGGCATAAGGATTGGAGTGTCCTCCGCCAGAGCCCTTGCACAAGCTCTGGAGCTGCCCACCATCGGAGTTCCGACACTGGTTTCCTTTCTTTATCATGTTCCCGAATATAAGGGGATTGTATGCCCGATATTCGATGCCCGAAGAAATCAGGTGTACGGCGGTGCCTATCAATGGGTAGATGAAGGTTACAGGCAGATCGTTCAAGGCGATGCCTATGATCTGGCAGAACTGCTAAAGCTCCTGGAGATTTGTTTCGATAAGGACAATGCGGAAATTACATTTTTTGGAGATGGAATCATAGCATATAAGGATCAGATCGAAGAATGGAAGAATACATTGCATAATAACAATATACGAGTTTTATTTGCAGAAGACGACATCAGGCTGCAGAAAGCTTCTTCTATTGCAAAACTGGCACTTGAATATAGCCGTATCGGGAGCGTAAAGAATTTATATGATTTAAAGCCCGTTTATATGAGAAAGGCGGAGGCCGAGCGAAAACTGGAGGAAAAATCTTAATGGACTTGATCATCAGACAGGCGGAAGAGAAAGATATCAAACCCATGGCAGAAATGGATCTGCTGTGTTTTTCTTCGCCGTGGAGCGAGGTTTCTTTTGAGAAAGAAATATGTGAAAATCATCTTGCTTTCTACATAGTTGCCGAAACTGGCGAAAAAGTTGTGGGCTACGCGGGACTTTGGTGCATTGTGGACGAAGGTCATATTACGAATGTGGCGGTTCACCCGGATTACAGAAGAAGAGGAATCGGTGAGGCGCTTCTCAAGACCCTGCTGGGCCATACGATAAAAAACGGTATCAATAGTCATACTCTGGAAGTGCGGGCCTCCAACAACTCTGCCCTTTCTCTGTATGAAAAATTTGGTTTCGAACCTTCAGGCTTAAGAAAAAATTATTATGAGGATAACGGAGAAGATGCTATAATAATGTGGCGGCAAGTATAAAACCTCTCATAAATTTTTCCTAGATAGAAATACTAAGAGCATAATCTTAGTGGACTTGAGAGGAGAAATATGATGAAAGTAAGAAATAATTATTATGAGAATTATCATGATGTGAATGATGAAATGCTTACTGCGGCTACGCATTGCAATCGGTTTTCAAGAAGAAACGACGTCACCTCTTTTAATATGATAGACTATCAATCCTGTGAGAACTGCAGGCATCTGTCTGCGGACGATCAATGTCTGGCAGGGATGCAGAGCAGGTTTAACAAAATGGAATAAAAAAGCAATGAAAGAAGAAGTAGATACAGAAAGATGAAATTATGAAAGACCATCAATTTATAACACTTGGGATCGAATCGAGCTGTGATGAAACATCGGCGGCAGTGATGATGGAGGGCCGCACCGCCCTTTCCAATATCATAGCATCCCAGATCAAAGTTCATCAGGTGTTCGGGGGTGTAGTACCGGAAATCGCTTCCCGGCATCACCTAGATAATATCAATACTGTAATTGACAGCGCATTAAAAGAGGCGGGAATCACCTTGAAGGAGGTAGATCTGATCGGCGTTACCCACGGCCCGGGCTTAGTGGGAGCGCTGTTGATCGGTTTAGCGACTGCGAAATCCATGTCGTATGCTTTAAAAAAACCTTTGGTAGGCGTACATCACATTCAGGGTCATATCAGCGCCAACTACATTGAGCATCAGGATTTGAAACCGCCTTTTCTTGCGTTGGTAGTATCCGGAGGGCATACCAATATCATTGATGTTGAGGACTATAATCAATACCGGGTTTTGGGCCGAACCCGGGATGATGCTGCAGGTGAAGCTTTTGATAAGGTTGCAAGAGTGCTGGGATTGGGATATCCGGGAGGTCCCCTCATAGATGAAGCTGCACGGAAGGGAAACCCGCATGCGGTGGAATTTAAACGAGTATATTTAGAAAAAGATAGTCTGGATTTTAGCTTCAGCGGGATCAAAACCGGTGTGCTGAACTATCTGAACACCCAGAAGTTGAAAGGTGAAAAAATCAGTGTGGAAGATATAGCAGCGAGCTTTCAACTGGCTGTGCTGGAGGTAATTGTTGCTAAGGCAATTATGGCAGCCGACAGACAAAAAAAAGACAAGATCGTTTTGGCAGGCGGTGTAGCCGCCAATAGCCTTCTTCGGCAAATGCTCAAGGAGGCGTGCATGCGGAAAGGGATTGCACTTTATTATCCGTCTCCGGTATTATGCACCGATAATGCTGCAATGATCGGCTGTGCCGCTTATTATAAGTATCAAGCCGGCATGCAGGATGACTGGTATCTTGACGCCTACCCCAACCTGGCGCTCTAACAGAGGACATGAGCTTCGTTTTTTAACGAGGCAAAAATCTATTTTTTTATATTTAAGGAAAATATGGTTATATTATCGGCAAACAACATTACAAAAACATATGGAATCGCTGAAATCCTTACAAATGTTTCCTTCCATATCAATCAAGGGGACAGAATTGGTATTATCGGCGTTAATGGTGCGGGAAAAACCACACTGCTCAATATCCTTTCCGGCCGCATAGCCTGTGACTCGGGTGATTTTTTTGTGTCGGCGAATACGAATATCGGTTATCTTAGGCAAAGTGATAATTTTGAATCGGAAAAGACTGTTTACGAGGAAATGCTCTCTAT
This sequence comes from Anaerovoracaceae bacterium, assembly GCA_963676445.1. Lineage (GTDB taxonomy): Bacteria > Bacillota > Clostridia > Peptostreptococcales > Anaerovoracaceae > Anoxybacterium. The sequence continues at coordinate 2,148,557 of OY781100.1, read as the reverse complement.
TTTTACTGAGGTAATCGAAATGGAAAAGGAAATGGAAAGGCTTTCCCTTGAGATTTCGGAAAAGTCTGCCAAAGGCAGCGATATATCGAAGCTTTTGTATCGATATGACGATTTGTCGGAGGGTTTTAAAAACAAAAATGGTTATGGATATAAAAGCGAAATTCATGGAATATTGAACAGTATGGCCTTTTCGGAGGAGTTTTTTAATAAGAAAATTTCGTTGCTGAGCGGGGGGGAACGGACTCGACTTGCCTTGGCCTCCCTTCTTCTGAAAAAGCCGGATTTTCTACTATTGGACGAGCCGACAAATCACCTTGACATTGGAACGCTGAAGTGGCTGGAACAATATTTGAAAGCGTATACCGGAACCATTGTTTTAATTTCCCATGACCGTTACTTTCTTGACCAAACGGTGAACCGGGTCTTTGAGATTGAGAATCATCAGCTCATTACATATGAAGGGAATTATACTGCCTACGCAGAGAAAAAGAGAATGAGAGAGGCAGATGAGCTCCGGAAATATGAACAACAGCAGCGGGAGATCCAAAGGCAGGAAGAAATCATAAGACGATTTAGGCAGCACGGTACCGAAAAGCTGGCTAAGCGCGCTCAGTCGAGGGAAAAAAGACTTGACCAAATTGAGCGGATTGAAAAGCCGTCGCAGACTCCCGGTAAAATGAAAATCAACTTTAAGCAGACGTACCAAAGTGGAAATGATGTGCTGCTTGTTAAGGAACTTTCAAAAAGCTTCGGAAGAGGAGTGCAAAAACGGCAGCTTTTCTGCGGCGTAGAGCTGGATGTAAAAAGAGGTGAACGAATATGCCTTGTAGGGCCAAACGGTATTGGGAAGACAACTTTTTTGAAGATTATTATGGGGGAAGCGGAACCGGATCAGGGTTATATCAAACTTGGACATAACATTACCTTCGGGTACTATGATCAGGAGCAGAAGCTTCTGGATTCCGTCAGTACCGTAATTGAGGAGGTCCATTCAGCTTACCAACTTTACAGCGATACGGAAATAAGGAGCTTGCTTGGACGCTTTCTTTTTAAAAATGATACGGTTTTTCAGCCTGTTGTCTCATTGAGCGGCGGTGAGAAAGCCAGACTTTCACTGCTGAAACTGATGCTTTCGGGCGCGAATCTCCTGATTATGGACGAGCCGACCAACCATCTCGATATTGCTTCCAAAGAGATATTCGAGGATGCGCTCCGGGATTTTCCAGGAACGGTAATTGTTGTGTCTCATGACAGGTACTTTCTGAACAAAGTTCCTACGCGGATCATTGAACTCGGCCAGGATGGCATTGTCAATTATCTGGGCGGCTATGACTATTATATGGAAAAGAAACAGTCCCTCGGCTCCGGGAAAAACTACCTTGAGGAACTGGGCCAGAAATCTTCTACGATATCAGACTCTACAGCGGCGGAAAATGGATTGTCTTCCATGGAGGTCCGTCGAAGGGATAAAGAAGAGCAGACCAGAATCAGAAGGCTTGAGAAGGAGCAGAAACGTCTGGAAGAGACCATAGCGGAAACAGAGGCAAAGATTGAATGGATTCAGAATGAAATGTGCAGAGAAGAAGTGTACTCTGACCATCAGAAAGTTGCCTCGCATCAAAGTGATTTGAACGGCTTGGAGGAGCTGCTGTCAGAAACCTATGATGCATGGATCGCGCTTCAGGAGCAGAATTAAAAAAAATTGAAAAAGTTATTGCAGTATTCAATACAGTAACTTATAATAGGTTTGAGCATTGGTAGAATGAACAGCTAGACATAATATTGCTTAAAACATGGAGGTAAAAACATGACATTTGAAAAAATAAGAGAAATAATAGTTGAGCAGTTGGGCGTAGATGAATCAGCAGTTAATCTTGAAACAAGCCTTATGAAAGACTTGGAAGCAGACTCTCTGGATGCGGTAGAAATCATCATGGCGATTGAAGATGAATTTGAAATCGAAGTACCGGATGAGGAAGCGGAGAAATTCCAGAACGTCGGAGATATTGTTAAGTACGTGGAAGAAAAGATCAACTAATACATTTCAGGAGAAGCCCGCACGTGCGGGTTTTTCATTACGCGCCGGGAGAGTTTTTAATCGCACGGCTCTCCGTAATTTGTATTGTACAGAGCCATAAAAGATGTTATAATTAAATATTGAATCTAAAGTAAAGTGGGAAGAAGTAATGAAAGATAATTCAAAGATTTCAAGTGCGGTTATAAAAAGACTGCCAAGATACCGAAGATACTTATCTGATCTTCAAAAGAAAAATGTTGACAGAATTTCATCGAATGAATTAAGCAATCTGATTGGTTACACCGCATCTCAAATCAGGCAGGACCTTAATAATTTCGGAGGCTTCGGACAGCAAGGGTACGGATACAATATACAGAGCCTTTATAACGAAATCAGTGCCATCCTTGGGTTGGACAAGGAATATAAAATGGTTATAGTAGGTACAGGTAATCTGGGTCAGGCCATTGCAAACTATACACACTATTATAAAGCTGGATTTATGGTCTCTGCAATGTTCGACGTAAATCCAAAGTTGATCGGCCTAAGAATCAACGATATCGAAGTTCTGGATTATGAAAGTCTGGAGGATTTCCTAAAAGAGCACACTGTCGATATCGGTATTATTTGCACGAACAAGGACAGCGCTCAAGAGGTTGTTGATAAGCTTTGTGTCGGAGGCGTCAAAGGAATATGGAATTTTGCGCCGACAGATTTGCAGCTGCCCGACGGCATTGCGCTGGAAAACGTACATTTGAGCGACAGCTTACATTCGCTGGCTTACTATATCAACAGTAACAAGCAGCAAAGAGAGCAGGGCTAACTGAAACGAAAAGACCCTTATACAAATGATGAAAAGATAAAAAATAAGATAAAAAATAACCGTTTCTTACGAAACGGTTATTCATTCTTCAATAGAGTTTTATGTAGATCATTAACCTTCTACTGGAGCGTCAACGGGACATGCATTTGCGCATGCGCCGCAATCGATACATTTGTCAGCGTCAATCACATATTTTCCATCTCCTGCAGAAATCGCTTCTGTTGGGCATTCCGGTTCACATGCTCCACAGCTGATGCAAGTATCGTTAATAACATATGCCATAATTGTATCCTCCTTAAATTGTGAATTAAACAAGCAAACTAATTATAACAGAAGGTTGTCAAATTAACAATATAGTTTTCGGAATTTGACGTTGACAAGCGTTAAAAATTTAGAGGTGAGGAATGAAGGTTTTCGGATTGGTCGGGAAAAGCGGAACAGGGAAGAGCTACCAGGCAATGAACCTGTGCAGGGAAATGGATATTGACAGCATGATTGACGACGGTCTTTTTATTGTAGGAAATTCCATCCTTGAAGGAATTTCAGCAAAGCGGCAAAGTTCAAAAATTGCAGCAATTAAAACAGCACTTTTTACTGATGATGAACACCGTCGGGCTGTTGCTGAGAAGATTAAAGGAATTGACCCTGAATCGCTTCTGGTTCTGGGGACCTCTGAGAAAATGATTTTTCGCATAGCAGAAAGGCTGGAATTGCCGGAAATTGTGAGAATCATACGGATTGAAGAAATTACAACCGATGAAGAGCGTGAACTTGCGAGAGAACAAAGACAGGAGCTAGGAAAACATATCATTCCGGTTCCGACATTTCAGTTAAGGAGGGAATTCTCGGGATATTTTCTTGATCCCATGCGGATTATAAGGGGTTGGAGAGGTGGAAAAGCTTCCATTTCGGAGAAAACTGTCGTTCGTCCAACCTACAGCTATCTTGGCGACTATTCCATTTCGGATAAAGTAATCGGTGATGTGGTGTACTATCTGGGGAAAAAGGCCGCGGGCGTCGATTCTGTTACTAAGGTATCCATTGAGAATAATGTTGATGGTATGAGAATTACTGTTTGCTTAGTTTGTAAATTCGGCTGCCGCATCGTGGATGTAGCAAAAGACCTTCAGCGGACAGTAATGAAAATGGTAGAGGCGATGACTGCTTTTCATATCAATGCAGTTGATATAGAAATCAAGGGATTGAAATAAAGAGGGTTAAAAGGATAGATGAACATAACAGAGAATCAGAACAGCATAATAATAGAAGGAATAAGAGATTTTGATCTTGACCATACTTTTGACAACGGGCAGTGCTTTCGCTGGAATAGAGAGAATGACGGAAGTTACACTGGAGTTGCATTTGGGAAAATCGTCAATGTCAGTTTTGACAATGGTACAATGACGATGGAGAATACAACGACAGGCGAGTTTCAGCAAGTATGGAGACGCTATTTTGATTTAGACCGGGATTACGATGGAATCAAAAAATTTCTTTCGCAAAAGGACCCGGCGATGAAAACCGCCATATCTTATGGATGGGGAATGCGAATTTTGCGACAGGACCCATGGGAAATGATAATTTCTTTTATTATCTCACAGAATAACAATATCCCAAGAATAAAGAAATGTATTGAAGGGCTTTGCACAAACCATGGGAGCCTGATTGGTACATATCGGGGGAGAACCTATTATGCATTTCCCGCGGCTGACGAGTTGGCGGGTTTGACTTTGGAGGATTTGGATATTTGCAGGCTTGGCTATAGGGCAAAATATATTATCGAAACAGCAAGACAAATTGTGTCAGGCGGCAGTGAATCTCTTCAGAGGCTTTCAGAAACCTCTCAGGAAGAAGCCTACGAGTTTTTAGTTGGATTGAGTGGGGTCGGCCCAAAGGTTGCGAACTGCATTATGCTGTTCGGACTTGGACTATATGACAGCTTTCCGCTGGATGTCTGGATCAAAAGGGTTATGCATCAGGTTTACCGTATAGAGGATGGCAATATTGCAAAGATGAAGGAATATGCCGATTCTCATTTTGGGAATCTTGGGGGGATTGCCCAGCAATATCTGTTTTACTATGCGAGAGAAATGAACAAGAAAGATACAGGTATTAATCTGGAAGCACTTACAGGAGGGGATGCGGCATGCTAGGACCTACTGTTAACGGAATTGTGATCGTTATTTGTGCTTTGGTCGGAAAGTTTCTGATCAAGGGTCTGCCATCCAGATTTGAAGACATTATAAAAAAGGCGATTGGCCTTTCCGTTATGTACATAGGCATATCCGGAGCGATGGAAAACAAGAGAGTAATGCTTCTCATTATCAGTTTGGTTCTGGGCAGTTTTATCGGAGAATGGATTGATATCGACAGAGGTATGAATCAACTGGGCAAATGGGCCGAATTAAAGCTTGGTTTTCGTGAGGGAAACTTTGCCAAAGGTTTTGTCAGTGCAAGTATCTTGTTTTGCACTGGGTCTATGGCAATCGTTGGCGCCATGCAGAGCGGTCTTCAGGGTAATCATGAGATGCTTTTTGCAAAGTCTATTCTGGATGGGATTATTTCCATTGTTTTTGCATCCACCATGGGTATTGGTGTCGCTTTTTCGGCGGTTCCGGTATTCCTGTATGAAGGCGGTATTGCATTGGGAGCGGGGTATATCAAGGATATGCTTACGCCGGAAATCATTACGGAAATGTCAGCTGTAGGGAGTTTGCTGATCGCGGCTCTCGGCTTGAACTTTCTAGAAGTAAGAGAGATTAAAGTTGCCAACATGATCCCGGCGATTTTTCTTCCCTGGCTGTACCTTTCGATAGAGCCTTTTATATTGAATTTTACAGAACTGTCATTGTGGCAAGCCTTCCTAATTTTTTGATTATTTAAGAAATTTTTAGTAAAAAACTATTGACAATTTTAGGCTTACGTATTAAATTAGAGTTAGCACTCACCTATAATGAGTGCTAACAAGACAACAATGATATGATATACAAAATTTGTGCACAAATAACGAACAAGGAGAGGAGATTGAAAGAATGAACATCAAACCATTAGGTGACAGAGTTGTTATTAAGAGATTAGAGGCGGAGGAAAAGACCAAAAGCGGTATCGTACTGCCGGGTCAGGCGAAAGAACAGCCTCAAATGGCAGAAGTCGTTGCAGTAGGTCCTGGAGCAGTAGAAGACGGAAAGACTGTTCCAATGGAACTCAAGGCAGGAGATGTAGTTATCTTTTCAAAATATGCCGGTACTGAGATCAAATATGATGGTGAAGACTACACCATTTTATCTCAAAGAGATATTCTTGCTATCGTTGGATAGGCAAAGTTTTTTCCCGGCTTTTGAATCGAAAGAAACGGGTGAAATTTAAAGGGGAACAGAAAATCGATAATAAAGACGATGAAAATCTATGAATTAAGAGCATCATGATTTTCTAGCCTAAATTCTGTCAGCATCGCTAAAGCGCTGGACAGAATGTTTGACGATGAAAATCTATGAATTAGGAACTCATGATTTTCTAGCCTAAATTCTGTCAGCATCGCTAAAGCGCTGGACAGAATGTTATAACGGAAAGGATGATTAAAAATTATGGCAAAAGAAATCAATTATGGCGAAGAAGCTAGAAGAAAATTGCAGGCGGGTGTTGATCAGCTTGCGAATACAGTTAAGATCACTCTTGGACCTAAAGGCAGAAATGTACTTCTTGAAAAGAAATTCGGATCACCGCTGATCACAAATGACGGAGTTACGATTGCAAAGGAAATCGAACTGGAAGACGCATTCGAAAATATGGGCGCTCAGTTGGTTAAGGAAGTTGCAACAAAGACAAACGACGTTGCAGGAGACGGAACGACAACGGCAACACTCCTTGCTCAGATCATCATCAAGGAAGGTTTTAAAAACGTTGCTGCAGGCGCTAATCCGATGGTGCTTAAAAAAGGAATTAAGGGTGCTGTTGATGTAGCTGTAGAAGAAATCAAAAGCATTGCGAACAAAATAGAAACAAAAGAAAAAATCGCACAGGTTGCATCTGTTTCCGCAGGGGATGAAGAGATCGGCGGACTCATTGCTGAAGCAATGGAAAAGGTCGGAAACGACGGAGTAATTACCGTTGAAGAATCCAAGTCCATGGGAACCACTCTGGAAGTCGTTGAAGGAATGCAGTTTGACAGAGGATACCTGTCTGCTTACATGGTTAACGATGCAGACAAGATGGAAGCTGTGATTTCTAATCCTTACATTTTAATTACCGATAAGAAAATCTCTAATATTCAGGAACTCTTGCCAATTTTGGAACAGATCGTACAGCAGGGTAAGAAACTTCTGATCATCGCGGAAGACGTTGAAGGTGAAGCTCTTGCTACCTTGGTTCTCAATAAGCTGAGAGGCACTTTTGACTGCGTAGCAGTAAAGGCTCCTGGATTCGGCGACAGAAGAAAGGCAATGCTTGCTGATATCGCAGCATTGACTGGCGGTCAGGTAATCACAGAAGAACTGGGTTATGATCTGAAAGATACAACCCTCAGTATGCTGGGTACAGCTAATACGGTTAAGGTAAACAAAGAAAATACAGTAATCGTAGACGGAGCCGGCGATCCAAAGGAAATTCAGGCAAGAATCAGCCAGATCAAAGCACAGATAGAAGAAACCACTTCTGATTTCGATAAAGAAAAGCTTCAGGAAAGACTTGCGAAGTTATCCGGTGGTGTAGCGGTTATTCAGGTTGGAGCTGCTACTGAAACAGAGCTGAAGGAAAGAAAGCTGAGAATCGAAGATGCACTTAATGCAACAAGAGCTGCTGTAGAAGAAGGTATCGTTGCAGGCGGCGGTGTAGCCCTTGTAAATGCGGTTTCTTCAGTAGAAAAATATGTAGAAGGACTCTCCGGAGATGAAAAAACTGGTGCTGCTATTATCGTAAGAGCACTGGAAGAACCGGTAAGACAGATCGCAGAAAATGCAGGATTTGAAGGATCTGTAGTCGTTTCTAAGATTAAGACCAGCGATAAAGGCGTTGGATTTAACGCATCAACGGAAGTTTATGAAGATATGATCAAGGCTGGTATTGTTGACCCTGCCAAAGTAACAAGATCTGCGCTTCAGAATGCAGCATCCGCATCTGCAATGTTGCTTACAACCGAAGCTGGTATTGTTGATATTAAGAAAGATGAACCTGCAATGCCTCCAATGGGCGGCGGAATGGGTGGAATGGGCGGAATGGGCGGAATGATGTAATTATGCATCGCCCTGAAGCAAGACCAGTCATCAACCAATAATAAATAATTAAAATAATAATTGGAATAGACTATGTGAATCACATAGTCTATTTTTTCGACATAAAGGTTGACAAATCAACCAAAAATCATTTACAATAAGGTTGACAAGTCAACGAGAAAGGTGGAGTAAGAGTGGAAAAGCAAACCATGCATTTCATAATGTTAAATAATAAGATTTTCAGGAATACACAGATCTTTTTGGATAAGCTTTTGAGAAAATATGAATTAAGCAGCGGCTTATATCCCTATTTGTTTATGTTGGAAAGAAATGAGGGGATTAATCAAAATCAAATCAGCAGAGAAATCGGAAATGATAAAGCGATGTCGGCAAGGGCGCTTACAAAACTGATTGAACTGGGTTATGTAATGAAAAAGGAAGACGAGCGGGACTGCAGGGCAAATAAATTATATTTAACAGAAAAGGCACGGGATATTTTACCTGCTGTTCGTAAGGAAGTACGAGGGCTGGGGAATTTGATTACAGAAGATTTGTCCGAAGAAGAGAAGCTTATCACAATTGAGCTCCTGAAAAAGATTTATGATAAAACACAATGGCTAAAGAAAGAGGAGTAAGTAAATTTAAATGGAAAACACAACTGACAGAAACAAATGGGCGATCTTGATCATCGTTATTATGTCTAATTTTATGTCTGCGCTGGACGGCAGCATCGTAAATGTGGCATTGCCCAAGATGGCTAGAGCTTTAAGCGTAACAACATCAAATATTCAATTGGTAGCAGTCAGCTATTTGATTGTTATCTCGGGTTCGGTCCTGATATTTGGAAGACTGGGAGATATGATCGGCAAAATCAAAATGTTCAAGTTTGGTTTGGCCCTCTTTACCTTTGGCTCCCTGCTATGCGGAATTACGAGTTCTTTCCCGGTATTACTGCTTGCAAGGGCAATACAAGCTGCTGGCGCATCGGGAACGATGGCAAACAGCCAAGGAATCATTACGCAGGTCTTTCCTGCAAACGAAAGAGGAAAGGCCCTGGGCTTTTCCGGAACTGCCGTGGCATTAGGTGCGCTGGTCGGGCCTGGACTGGGGGGGATTATCGTTGGCGCAGCCAGGTGGGAGTACATATTCCTGATTAATTTACCCATCGGTGTAATTTCGCTGTTTTTTGCTGATCGGTTATTGCCCAAACGCCGTAAAACTACAAACGAAAAAATGGATGGCGCAGGAGCAGTTCTGTTCATGCTTGCAATCGTTCCGCTCTTTGCATCATTAAGTCAAGGCCTGCACCTGGGCTTTGCAAACCCAATTATTATAACTGGATTTGTCGTTTCGATCATTTCATTCGTCGCGTTTATCCGTCTGGAAAGAAAAAAAGACAACCCTTTGCTGCAACTGCAAATATTCGAGAACAAACTGTTTTCTCTCAGCATTTTCTGTGGATTCATAACGTTCGTAGCAATGTTTTGCAACAATATCATGCTGCCTTTTTACTTGCAGGATGTGCTGTCCTATACGCCGCAGCATTCCGGTTTGATCCTCATGATTTATCCGTTGATTCTAACTGTAGTATCGCCAGCCAGCGGCCACCTGTCGGATAAGATAGGCTGTGAAATTTTAACGTTTATCGGATTGCTGCTGTCAAGTATAGGGCTAATGTTCATGTCGACGTTAAAAGAGGATTCAACGTTATTAAACATGGTATTGTTTATTTCGGCGATGTCGATTGGGATGGGACTGTTTCAATCTCCCAATAATTCTCTGGTTATGTCTACAGTGCCTAGAGATAAGCTCGGAATTGCAGGAAGCATCAATGCGCTTGTAAGAAATCTGGGAATGGTATGCGGAATCACTTTAGCCACAACACTTTTATACAGCATGATGAGCTATAAAATTGGATATCGTGTTACGGATTATGTGGTTGGAAGAAATGATATTTTCGTATTCGGAATGAAAGCGGTCTATATCACGGCGGCGGTAATCAGCTTTATCGGAGCACTGCTAACTTTGATCAGATTAGTTAGAAAACCTGCCAAAGAGGGTTGCTGAAGCAATTAAGCATCTGGTTTCCTATCCATTGAAACGAGATGATTTTTGAAATCGGATTTGAATGAATCATTGGTAGCTGATGGGAAGTATGCTATAATTACGCTGATACTTAGAGCGTTTTACGGGAGGGAGAAGCGTATGAGTTTTCAGAATGTTGATTATGAACGGATACTGAAGCAGTCTCCTAATGGCATAATTTTCACGGACTGCCACTTCTTTATCAGATATTTAAATGATGCTGTGGAGCGTTTGACGGACGTGAAAAAAGAGATTGCAGTCGGCCGGTGTTTTTTTGATATCTTTCCACAGATGAAGCAGTTTCATGAGACGCTTCATGAAGATCGAATTAACCGGATTACCATCAATGATCGGAATATCTGCGTTCGCAACTTTGAGAATCTTGATGAGACTGGAGAGGGACAAGGCAATCGTGTTTTTATCATGCACGATTATTACGAGGATCTTGCTCTTGCCACGGAATTAAAAAAAACAGAGCAGTTTATGGAAGAACTTCAGGAAATAATAGAAGGATCTTTTGATGGCATTCTTGTAACGGACGGTGAAGCAAATGTGCTGCTTGTCAATCAGTCCTATGTGAGAAATACGGATATCCAAAAAGAAGAACTGATTGGGCACAATATGAAAGAGCTGATTAATCCTATCTGGATGAAAAATTCGGTCGCTCTGCTTGCAATTGAGCAAAGGCAGTCGGTATCGCTTCATCATACCACAAAGCACGGAAAAAATATCATGGTAACTGGAACCCCGATTTTCGACAAGGAAAGCAACATCAAGAAAGTAGTGATCAACTCCCGGGATATATCTGAAATCTATGAACTCAGAGAGGAACTGTCAAAGGCCAAAGAAATGGAGCGGATCTATTTTGAGCAAAACTCCGAGACAGACGATGAACTTAATCAAGGAAAGCGCAAGGATAATGTTGTAGTTGACCTAAAAATGAAAGAAATTTTTTCACTGGCGAAAAAAATCAGCAATTTTAATACGACAGTTTTGATCACAGGGGAATCGGGTGTTGGAAAAGAAGTTGTGGCAAATTATATCCATAATGGGAATGCGCTGAAAAAAGACATGCCCTTTGTGGGAATCAACTGCGGTGCCATTCCGGAAAACCTTCTGGAATCCGAATTGTTTGGCTATATGGAAGGAGCCTTCACCGGAGCATCTAAGGGCGGAAAGGCAGGTTTGTTTGAGGCTGCCAACGGCGGAACCCTTTTTCTCGATGAGATCGGTGAAATGAGCCTAAACCTGCAGGTAAAGCTTTTGCGGGCGCTGGAGACTCGTACGATAACGAGGTTGGGAGCTTCCACTCCGATACCTGTTGATATCAGAGTTATTGCAGCAACCAATGCTGATCTTGCAGAAAAGGTGGCAGCCGGGAGCTTCCGAGGCGATCTGTTTTATCGCCTGAATGTTGTGAGTATTAAAATCCCTCCGCTGAGAGAACGCGTTGCTGATATTGCTCCTCTTGCGCTGAAGTTTATCCATAAGTTCAATCGGCAGTACGGGCAGAATAAAAAGTTTACTTATGAAGTTATGAAAGAGTTGGAAAATTACTCGTGGCCAGGCAGTATCAGGCAGCTGAAAAATGTTATTGAAAACATGGTCATTGTCAGCAATAATGAGTATCTCCAGCTAAATGACCTGCCCTGGATTGAAAACAATACCACACCAGAGGAGCTAAAAAGGGAGGCAGGGCTTTCTCTTCAGGATTCGTTGGATCAGTATGAACTTCAAATTTTAATAAATGCGAAACAGAAATACGGCTCCAGCCGTAAAATTGCCGAAGCGCTGAAGGTTGATCAGTCTACTGTAGTACGCAAATTAAAAAAATATCATTTGTGATGCAACTCTGCTAATATCAGATTGAAAGTGATGCGGGATTACATCGATTTTTACTCAAAATACTGAATTGAAGTGTTTGGTTTCGAAGCTCGAAAAGGACTTGAAGAAAAATAATTCTATTATTTTTCAAGCCTTTTCGGGCTTCTTTTTTATTTTTTTGCCACGGCTAGTCTGCCTTTGGCATAGTGGTTGCTCAATGTAGTCTCAGAACAGTTTGACCGGCAGATAGTGGCCGGTTGACATATACGCTGATAAAGAGAAACAGGAGGTAGCAACTTTGGAAAATCAAAAGACATCAAAGCAGCTGCTGGGTGAGCTTTTAGATAAGCACTATGCAGATGCCTTGAAAGCAAAAAAGGAAGGGAAGCCCGTTGCCTGGTCCACTTCAATAGCGCCTCAGGAGCTTCTTGAAACCATGGGTATCCACGTAGTATATCCTGAAAATCATGCGGCAGCAATTGGCGCAAGGAAGCATGCGCAGGAATTTATTAATCATTCAGAGGGAAATGGCTATTCCATAGACATTTGTTCCTATGCAAGGGTGAATCTTGCATATATGGATATACAGAATTGCGAAGCCGCAAATATACCGCTTCCGGATCTGATTTTCTGCTGCAATAACATCTGCAATACCGTGGTCAAATGGTATGAGAACATTGCCAAAGAATTGAACATTCCAATGATTCTTTTTGATTTGCCGTTTAATCATGAGTACGAGGTAAGCGATCAAAATGTGAGGTACATAAAAAAGCAAATTCTGTATGCGATTAAGAGTCTTGAAGAAATCACAAAGCAAAAGTTTGACTATGACCGATTTTCAGAGGTCATGAAAATTTCTTCAGAGACTTCTCAATGGTGGAAGAAAGCTTCTCTTCAGGCTCGAGCAAAGCCATCACCTATGAATGGTTTTGAACTTTTTAACTATATGGCTACCATCGTATGTATGCGCGGTACAAGAGACGGACTTGAATTATTCAAACTATGGCATGACGAACTGAAAGCAAAAGGTGAAAAAGGAGTTGGCCCATGGAAAGACGGCGAGGAGAAATACAGGGTGATGTGGGATGGCATCGCCTGCTGGCCTTACTTGGGAGATACCTATAAGGTACTGAAGAAGTATGGAATCAACATGGTTACATCAACTTATCCAGATTCCTGGTATATCGTGTACGGTGAAAACGATGTTGACGGCATGGCGAAGGCCTACAGCTCAAACTACGTCAACCGCAATCTTGATTTTGGCACCGACAATATTGTCAATATCGTGAAGGACTTTCAACTGGACGGCATCATCTATCACTCTAACCGGAGTTGCAAACTCATGGACTTCAGACAGTTTGAAGTTCAGAGGAGAGTGGAAGCGATAACGGGTGTACCGTCAGTGATTTTCGACGGCGATCAGACCGATCCGAGAGCATTCTCTCTCGCTCAGTTTGAAACAAGAATTCAGGCGCTTGTAGAGATGATGGAGGCAAGAAAGGTACAAAAAAGAACCGCGGAAGAAGTGCGGAATGGGGGAATAGCATTATGAGCAAGGCGAGCGAACTGATCCGGGAGCTATCCGTTGCCGGACAAAATCCTAAGAACACGATTCAGGAAACGATAAAAGAAACAGGAAAAAAAGCCGTTGGTTGTTTTCCGATCTATACACCGGAAGAACTGGTCTATGCTGCAGGAATGCTTCCTGTGGGAATGTGGGGCGGTCAGACGACAGGAACCTTATCCGACCGGTACCTGCAGGGATTCTGCTGCTCTATCATGAAGACGAATACAGAGCAGGCGCTGATGGGGAAATATGATTTCCTTTCCGCAGTTATCGTGACCGCTTATTGTGATACCTTAAAGTGCATTTTGGAAAATTGGAAGGCTGCATCTCCTCAGCTCAATCTGATTCCAATTGTATATCCCCAAAACCGAAAAATTCCGGCAGGAAAGGAATATCTGAAAGATGAGTTTAGCAGGGTAAAAAAAATGCTTGAAGATGTTTCTGGTCGTGAAATAACCGAAGAGGCGCTTTCTGATAGCGTAGACATTTATGACGAGTATCGAAGTACAATGCAGGAATTCACGGATCTGGTGCAGCATTATCCAACTCTGCTAAAGGCAAAGAACAGACACTTAATTATTAAAGCGGCATATTTCATGGACAAAAAAATTTATACCGATAAGATCAGACAATTGATTCTCGAATTAAGAAAGCTGCCTTCTGAGGATGAGTCTTCAAAAAAAAGAATTATTTTAAGTGGTCTTATTGCTGAACCAGACGGTTTTTTAGAAATCATGACAGATAACGAGATGTATGTGGTTGCTGATGATCTTGCACAGGAATCAAGACAATTTAGAACAATCGCGCCCAAAGCGGGGAATGCCATGGAGCGATTAATTTTGAGGATTGCAATGCAGGATGGTTGTGCCTTCCTCTATGATGAGCAAAAGACCCGAGGCAGCATGCTGATTGATATGAGTAAAAAATTTAAAGCCGATGCCGTAATCATCTGCCAATTAAAATTCTGCGACCCTGAAGAATTTGATTATCCAATCATCAAGAAGGAGCTGGAGGCTGCGGGGGTCCCGTCTCTTTATATCGAGATCGAACAGCAAATGGATTCCTTGGAGCAGCTCCGAACAAGGATACAGAGCTTTAGTGAGATGCTTGTATAAAGACAGAAGACGGATTAATAAAGGAGAACGGTATGTATCTAGGAGTAGACATTGGCTCATCCTCATCGAAGGCGGTTGTCATTAATAAGATGGGGATCGTCTGTGGGGAAGGTATTGTTAATCTGGGCACAGGAAGCAGAGGCCCTCAGCTATCGGTGAAAAACGCACTCGACGAAGCAAATGTCCAGAGGGAAGAAATCGTGAAATGCGTGGTGACAGGGTATGGCAGGTTAATGTACGAGGGAGCGGACAGACAAATAACCGAGATCAGTTGTCATGCGAAGGGAGTGAAGCATCTGGAGCCGAAAGCCAGCACAATCATCGATATAGGGGGTCAGGATGCAAAGGTAATCCGTGTTTCCGCCAGCGGAATCGTAGAGAACTTTGTGATGAATGAAAAATGCGCGGCAGGAACCGGGCGGTTTCTTGAAGTGATGGCTAGGGTTTTGGATTGTAAAATTGAAGACCTTTCAGGGCTTGCAGCAAAAGGTAACCCCGGCGTGGTAATCAGCAATACCTGCACCGTTTTTGCCGAATCAGAGGTGATTTCTCAGTTGGCAGCAGGAAAGAGCATTGAAGATGTAGCATTGGGCGCACATAAATCAATAGCCCAGCGCATTGCGGGATTGTGCAACCGCATCGGTATAGCAGATACGGTGGTGATGACAGGAGGCGTTGCGCTGAATTATAGCGTTGTGACCGCCATTGAAACGGAGGTTCACCATCCAATCCTAAGACTTGCTGATCCTCAGGCGATGGGTGCCTTGGGGGCAGCTATCTTCGCCAAGGAAATGGATAAAGAAAATCAGTTAATGAAATTAAAATGAAACAGAAAGAGGACTGTAGAAAGAGAGGGAGACAATGGAAATTAGGAAAGTAGCTATGGTAGGTGGAGGCACCATGGGAAACCAGATTGCAATGCAGGTTGCGATCTCTGGATATGAGGTCTCATGCTATTCAAGAAAACCTGAAACTATCAAAAAAGCTGAGACATTTGCAAAAAATTGGTTTTCCAAGAACGTTTCAAAAGGAAAAATGACACAAGACGAAGCGGAAAAGATCCAACACAGGCTGAAGTTTACGACTGATCTTGCCGAAGCGCTTAAAGACGTTGATCTTGTCATTGAAGCAGTTGTCGACGTATTGGAAGTCAAGCGGGATATCTTGAAACAGATCGATGCACTGACTCCTGAAAGAACAATCTTTGCCAGCAATAGTTCATATATTATCAGTTCAAAATTCTGTGATGTGGTAGCACACCCGGAGAAGGTTCTGAATATGCACTTCTTTAACCCCGCACTTATCATGAAGTTGGTAGAAGTGGTAAAGGGTCCCCACTGCAGTGAGGATACCATAGATACGATGGTACAGTTTGTGGAGTCCATAGACAGAATTCCGGCGGTGGTCAAGAAAGAAATCTATGGATTTATCGTCAACAGAGTTTTCAGTGCCGTTACTAAGGAAGCTTGCTACATGTACGATCAAGGCGTTGCTTCCGTAGAAGATATTGACAAAGCGGTAAAGTTTGGACTCTCTCATCCCATGGGTCCGTTCGAGCTTCTCGATCTTACGGGTATTGATTTGGAATATGATGTGCTTACTGAGAAATATAAAGCATCTGGTGATCTCACTGACAAACCAAGCCCGGCTATCGTAGAACGATATGCGAGAGGCGAGTTTGGGAGAAAGACTAAAAAGGGTTTCTACCATTATGAATAACTTGATTTTTGAAGAAACTGACGGAATTGGAATTATAAAAATAAATAGGCCGAAGGCGTTAAATGCACTGAACAGAGAAGTGATCAGCGAGTTGGATGCGCTTCTGGATACGATAGAGAACGGTAAGACGCTTTCAGTATTAATCTTTGGAAGCGACACACATTTTGCAGCAGGTGCAGACATCAGAAGTATGGTGTACCTCAATCCAGATGAAGCTAAGAAATTTTCCTTTACAGCTACACTGGAACGTCTTTCAAATATGAATATTCCTACAATAGCGGCCATTGAAGGCTTTGCACTCGGAGGTGGACTGGAATTGGCGCTTGCGTGCGATTTGCGAATTGCATCAAAATCAGCCAAGATGGGATTTCCTGAAATTAACCTGGCAATCATGCCGGGCGCAGGGGGTACTGTTCGAACACCGTTGCTTGTGGGGCAGGCCAGAGCGAAAGAATTGATCTTGCTCGGAGAGCTTATAAAAGCTGACCGCGCTGAGCAGATTGGCTTGATCAACAAAGCAGTTGAATCAGAGCAGCTTATGGAAACGGCCTTGGCATGGGCTATAAAGTTGAGTAAAAAAGCTCCTTTAGCGTTAAAAACAGCAAAAGCAACGATCCTTGCAGGTCTTGATTGCAAGGACACACATGAGGCGGTACAACTTGAAGCCGAAAACTGGGCTGGTTTGTTCAGCACTGAGGATCAAAAAGAAGGAATGACGGCATTCATCGAGAAGAGGGTGCCCATTTATAAAGGAAAGTAAATTATGCAAGGAGGAAGAAATATGCGTAACGTAGTAATTGCAGCAGGCTGCAGAACTCCCATTGGAACCATCGGTGGGCAGTTTAAATCCATTACCTCCCTTGATCTGTCTATTCCTGTAATGAAGGAGCTGATCAAGAGAACCGGAATTGATCCGGTGCTTATCGATGATGTTATCTGGGGGTGCAACTATCAGAGAACTTATAAGGAAAACAATCTGGCCAGAGTTGCTGCAGTAAAGGCAGGGCTGCCTGTCACGGTTCCTGGTATTACCATACATAGAAATTGCACCTCATCCATGTCGTCGATACAGATAGGATATTACCAGATCAAGGCTGGGGAAGCCGACTGTATTATGGCTGGCGGAGCGGACAGTATGAGTACAGCGCCGCATATGGTATTTGACTTTCGGTACGGTAAAAAATTTGGGCACAGCGAATTACGTGATTCCATGTGGGATTCTCTTACGAATCTCGGTGTTGGACCTGCAATGGGGATCACTGCTGAAAATGTTGCTGAAAAGTACGAAGTGACGAGGCGGGAGCAAGATGATTATGCATTGCAGAGTCAGCATAGGGCCGTTGCAGCAATAGATGGAGGGAAGTTCAAGGAAGAAATTATTCCAGTGACTATCCCTGGAAAAAAAGGCGACATGGTCTATGAAACAGATGAATACCCGAAGAGGGACGTCACCCTTGAAGGGCTTGCAAAGTTAAAAGCCACATTTAAGGATGGCGGAACCGTCACTCCGGGAAATGCCTCCGGAATGAACGATGCAGCTGCCGGTGTGCTTCTTATGGAGGAAGAAAAAGCAAAAGAATTGGGCTTGCCGATTCTCGCAAGAATTCTATCCGTAGCCACGACCGGGGTTGAACCTGAGATTATGGGGATTGGACCGATTAGTTCATCACAGAAGGCACTTGAAAAAGCAGGTTTGAAAATTGAAGATATCGATTTATTTGAGATCAACGAAGCTTTTGCAGCTCAATGCATTGCAGTACAAAAAACGTTGGCGGTCGACAATGAGATCCTGAACGTAAACGGCGGAGGAATCTCTCTGGGTCACCCTGTAGGCGCCACAGGATGCAGAATCGTCATCACATTGCTCTATGAGATGAAACGACGCGGAAACAGATACGGACTGGCTACCCTTTGCGCAGGAGGCGGGATGGGGACTACGGTTGTAGTTGAGACGGTATGAGAAGTAATGAAATCTGTTGAGATATCAGGAGAAGGAGTAAGCTATGGTAAATATAACGCAGCTAAGTAAAATGAGTGAACTCTCAGCTGAGTACAAGAAAAAACTTGTAACCGCGGATGAAGCGGTAAAGGTTGTGAAATCCGGCGATCGTGTGCATTACGGTTTATTTTGCGGAATCGTGCAAGATCTTGATCAGGCGCTGGCAAAACGGACAGAGGAGCTTCACGATGTGCTCGTCTGTGACACGATCTGGGCGCATAAGGAACCGCCCGCTATTCTGAAGGCAGACCCAGATTCCAAACATTTCAAGTACCTCAGCACGCACATGAGTGGACTTGACAGGAAGATGAACAAAGAGGGAAGGTGCTGGTTCATACCGGTACAATTTCGAGAAAACCCAAAACTTTGGGCTGAGAACGTAGGAGATATTGATGTTGTTATGCTGCAGGTTGCTCCGATGGACCGTTTTGGACACTTCAATTTTGGACCTCAGACAGCTGAATACTGGGGAATCTTTGCTGCGGCGAAGAAAATCATCGTAGAAGTGAATGAGAAGCAGCCGGTTGTGCATGGTCTTCAAAACAGCATCCATATCTCTCAAGTCGACATGATCGTAGAAGGTTCCAATGGAAGTCTTCCTACTCTCATTGCAAAACCTGCCAGTGAGACGGAAAAAAAGATCGCGGGGCACATCGTGGAGAAGATTCGAAGCGGAAGCACCTTACAGCTAGGAATCGGCGGCATGCCAAACTATGTGGGCTCCATGATTTCTGAATCAGATATCAATGATCTTAGCGTCCATACCGAAATGTTTGTGGATGCTTATGTGAATCTATACAGAGAAGGCAAGTTGACTGGAAATAAAAATACGAACAAAGGAAAAATGGTTTTCACATTTGCTATGGGCTCACTGGAGGTATATGATTTTCTGGATGATAATCCTATGGGATTTATGGCGCCAGTAGACTATGTTAATGCGCTGGAGGTTATTGCTGCTAATGATAATCTTGTTTCGATCAACAGTTGCCTGCAGGTAGATCTCTTTGGACAGGTAAATTCGGAATCAGCCGGGCTTCAGCACATCGGAGGGACAGGAGGCCAGTTGGACTTCGTAATGGGTGCATTTAAATCGCAAGGCGGTCAAAGTTTTCTATGCACTCCATCTGTAAGGGAGAACAAGGACGGAAGTTTGGAATCCCTTATTACACCGAGATTGTCGGAGGGCACCATTGTATCGGTTCCAAGAAGCGCAACCCACTTTATTGTTACCGAGTACGGCGCAGTAAATCTGAAGGGAAAGTCAACCTGGGAAAGAGCAGAACTATTAATCTCTATCGCCCACCCTGATTTTAGGGATGAACTGGTAAGAGAAGCTGAAAAAATGGGGATATGGAAAAACAGCAGCAAAGTTATGCTGTGAGTTATGCTGCAATGATGATACGGGCACAGAACAGGGGTACTCCAGCCTCTATCAACGCAATGGAGTTATCAAAGCCAATACGCTGCCTGCTGTGCCTTTATCTATAGATTAAAACAACTCAAGGTAAGTTATTGTGATAATGATTCAGATAGGAGGAAAGTAAAATGAAATTTGACGATTACAAGGAGTATTTAAGCCCTGCACTGGCAAAAGCGACAAATCTTGTAGTTGAAAGAGCGGAAGGCTGTTACATCAGAGATGTGAATGGAAATGAATATCTCGACTTCGTTCAGGGAATTGCGGTAAATGCTTTGGGACATTGCCACCCTAAAGTGGTTGAAGCCGTGTGTGAACAGACGAAGAAACTGATTACTGCGTCTTTTAATCTGGTGAACTATCCCTCCACATTGAAACTTGCTGAGGAGTTAGCGAAAGTTACTCCTGGCGAACTGAATGTGACTTTTTTCAGCAACGGGGGGTCAGAAGCAAATGACGGAGCGATAAAACTGGCCAGAAGTTATACAAAACGTCCTGGAATCATTGCATTTAAGGGATCTTTTCATGGCCGAAGCTTAGGGGCTACCAGTATAACCGGTTCAAACTCAAAGTACAGAAATAATTATGAACCTTTGCTGGGCGGTGTTTATTTTGCTCCTTATCCAACTCCTTTCAGAACAACGGAAGAAGAGTGCACACAGCGATGCCTAAACGAACTTCAGGAAATCTTTGATCGGCTGATTCCGGCTGACAATGTGGCTATGATCATTATAGAACCAGTTCTTGGGGAAGGCGGATATGTGGTACCCCCGGTAAAATATATGAAAGCACTGCGTGAGCTCTGCACGAAGCATGGTATTTTGCTGGCATTTGATGAAATCCAGTCGGGCTATGGGAGAACCGGAAAAATGTTCGCATCAGAGCATTTTGGTGTTGTTCCTGATATTATGACGCTCGGAAAAGCAATCGCAGGAGGACTTCCGATGTCTGCAATCGTCAGCACAAAAGAAATCATGAGTACGTGGAAACCAGGTATGCATGGGACCACCTTCGGAGGACATCCGGTTTGCGCGGCGGCAGGTCTGGCAGTTCTGGAAGCTTTCAAGGAAGAGAAAATCCTTGAAAACTGTACAATGCAAGGGAAATATCTGCAAGAAAAGCTCTTTGCCTTACAGAAGAAATATCCGGTTATGGGAGATGTCCGAGGTCTTGGACTGATGATCGGAGTTGAATTTGTACATCCAGAAGACAAAGCGCCCAATGCGGATGCGCTTAATAAAGTGAAGGATTACTGCTTCAAACACGGTTTACTGACATTAAGCTGCGGTGTATATGGAAATGGATTCCGGTTTGCCACTCCGTTAAATGTGAAAAAGGAAGAACTGGACAAAGGGTTGGCAATCTTTGAAGATGCACTGAAGACATTGCAGGAGGTTTAGAATGAAAGATTTTCAATTCAAAATGCCATCCAAAATCAAATTCGGAAATGGAATTTGCAATAGCACTGCGGAACTTTGCATGGAAATGGGCGCAAAGAAAGTTTTTATCCTGACCGATCCGAACATCTTAAAAACGAACATATTGGACCCGATTATAGGAAGTTTTGAAAGGGCAAAGCTGCCGTATGAGATCTATTCTGCAATCATTCCAGATCCGGATATTGAAACAGTAGACAGGACAGCAGAAGCGCTTAAACAGAGTGGAGCGGAAATGGTGGTCGCAGTAGGAGGAGGAAGTCCAATTGATACTGCAAAAGCAATCTGCTTACTCCAGACAAATGAGGGGTCTATCAGAGACTATTTGTTTGGAGGTACAAAGACAGTTTCTAATCCGTGTATGCCGTTAGCCTGCGTACCAACCACTGCGGGAAGCGGCAGTGAAATGACTGCAGCAGCGGTAATCACAGATAATCAGAATAAAATCAAACTGTCTGTTACACACGATTATCTTGTTCCGAAGGTAGCGCTGATTGATCCTGCAAGCCAACTCGGAATGCCAGGCTTTGTAACTGCAACTACAGGGCTTGATGCACTGACTCATGCAATAGAGGCCTATGTATCACTCAATGCAAACATTGTCAGTGATGCTATGGCTCTGCAGGCAATCAGATTGATCGGAAGATACCTGAGAACAGCAGTGGCGAATGGCAATGATTTGGAGGCTAGAAGCAATATGGCAGTTGCCAGTTCCATTGCCTCAGTAGCGTTTATGAACGGAGGGCTGGGTGTCGTTCACGGGATTGCTCAATCCATGGGAGGAGTTGCACATGTGGCTCATGGAGTCGCAAACGCACTGATTTTGCCCTATGCAATGGAGCGAAATGTTGTTGGAAACCTTGAGAAGTTTAGAAATATTGCAATTGCCCTTGGAGAAAACGTAGGGGGATTAACCTTGCGGCAGGCGGCTGACAAAGCAACTGATGCTGTTTTTAAGCTTGCGCAGGATGTTAGGGTTCCTATGAAATTAAAAGAGGTTGGGGTTACAAAAGAGCATTTTCCCGATATTGTCAAGGGAACGATGGCTTATCGCCTCTTAGCGGTCAATCCATGCAAACTTCAAGAGAAGGATATTCTTGGTATTCTTGAAAAGGCTTATGAATAAGAGCCGAATTGTTTTTAAATCATATCAAGGAGGGTTTTTATGAAGAAAGTGGTTTATTACAACGTTGATGATACGTTGGATTTTGAAAATGAAAAGCTGAAGGAATGGGGCATTACTGACATTGAGCTGATTGAATTTAAGAACGGAGAAGACAGAGACCGGCCGGAAGCGTTTCTGGAAGCAGTAAAGGATGCAGACGGAGTTGTTGTAGAATTTTTCCAGGTATCAGAAGATGTTATCTCTGAAATGGAAAAGACTAAAATTATTGCGCTGCAGGCCATTGGCTACAGCAACGTAGACATCAATGCTGCGACAGAACGCGGTATTGCTGTAACAAATAGCCCAGGATTCTGCACACCGGAAGTAGCAATACATACTGTGGGCATGATGATCGATGCTGTTAGAAAATTGACTCTGCTTGACAGGAGCGTAAGAGCAGGCAGCTGGAATCCGCTTCTTGGCGGAATGCCGGAGAGACTTGCAGGGCAGACGGTTGGCCTTGTTTTCTTTGGAAGTATTCCACAATATATGATTCCCATTCTAAAGGCGATGGAAATGAGGGTTATCTGTTGGGCGCCTACTAAGACTGAGGCATATTTAAACCAATATGGTGCTGAAAAAATCGAGACGCTGGATGAGCTGCTGGCAACTTCAGATTTTGTTTCAATGCATTGTCCTCTCGTGATGGAAGCAAAGCCTGGCAGACCAGCTACGTATCATATTATGAGCGCAAAGCAGTTTCGCTTGATGAAACCGACTGCTTATTTCATCAACACCGCAAGGGGAATGGTTGTTGATGAGCCTGCTCTTGTAAAAGCACTAAAGGCTGGTTGGATCAGAGGCGCTGCCGTTGATGTGATTGAAGATGAAGCAAATGAAAAGTCCGAACTTTTTGAATTAGAGAATTGTATCATTACTCCGCATGCCGCGTTTGTCTCCAAACAGGCCTTCGAAGAAGCGAGAATCATTTCACTGAGGCAACTCGTAGAGCTGCTTCATGATGGGAAAACGCCTACCAACCTTGTGAACAAAGACGTTGCCGACAAGATAAAAAAATAGTTCGTTATTCTATAATCAAATTTTATTATAAGGAGAGATGAAAATGAAACAGACGTCAATTTACAACGAAAAAGCATTAGGTGAAGTGCATGGCCCTTACGTACAGGGAACGAAGTATCGTGATCTATTCTTTACAACACAAATCGCCACGCTTCCCAATGGTGACATCATCAGCGCCGATCCGTATGAGCAGACCATTCAGACTCTAAAAAATGCAGAACTGGCTCTGGCGGAAGCAGGCGGCACATTGGCAGATATTCTGACCTGCAGAATTTATGTTACAGATTTTAACGATTATGCTGAGATAAACCGCGCCTACAGAGAACTGGTACCGTCAAATCCGTTTCCGACAAGAGCATGTGTCCAGGTTTGTCAGATGGTTCCCGGAGTAAAGGTTGAGATGGAATTTATCTGCAGCGTGGTGGAATGAGATAGTTGCGTATTAGAACTGAAAAGCAGGAAAAGCCCAATAAAGAGTTTGCAAATATTTCTCAATCTATGGGCTGATGTACACCGGCGTAAGAGTAATCGTCAGCACATCAGTCCACAACTTAGGATCATAAGAAAGAAGTGGTTCCGAACCCATTATATTTATGACTTGATAAGGAGTAAGATTATGGAGAAAAATCAGACGGTAAACTTTAAAAGTATGCTTATGGTGGGCGGCGCATACGCATCATACACCATAGGCGCGGGATTCGCTACAGGGCAAGAGGTTTTACAGTTTTTTGGCGGATGGGGCAACCCCGCAAACTATTTGGCGATCTTTGTTTCCATGGCAATGACAGTTTATTTTACGATCAGCTGTTATAAAACCGGACAGGAGAAGCAATTTAGCAATCCAAGTGAATGTTACGCTTACTATTGCGGCAAATATGTTGGCTACTTCTTTGATTGGTTTTGCTTAATGATCGTATTTGGTATCGCAATTGCTATGTTTGCAGGTTGTGGTGCAACAATTAATCAATATTTCGGAGTTCCGATCTATGTCGGAGCTGTGCTTCTTGGGATTGCCGCAGCCGGTACGGTGATGCTTGGCTTAAAGCGGGTAGTAGAGGTATTAGGCTTTCTGGGAGTTGTAATTATTGCCTATGTAGTAGTGATAGGCATTTACGCAGTGGCCACAAGTCCTGTCGGATTGACAGAGTCCATGTCTAATCTCCCGGGATATCTGTCCGACGGCAAAGTTCTGAGAGCAGGTGTCTTTGGAATCTATAATCCAATTCTTTCCGCATTGTTCTATGGGGGACTATGCCTTATCGTATCAATACCTTTCTTGATTTCGCTAGGTAAGCAAACGGCAAATCAGAAGGAAGCTCTTGTTTCGGGCGTTTTTTCGGGACTTTTCTTCTACTCAGGCGTACTTCTTGTTTTGATGGCAGTTTTGATCAATATTGACTGGATCATTGAGACGGGCGCGCAGATTCCCCTGCTTGCTGCAATGCATAATATGATTCCCTCCATATCATGGACGTTTGCTGTTATTTTAGTTTTAGGCATCTTTACGACGATTACGGGATATCTCTGGTTGATTTCAGGAAGATTTGCGGAAGATAAGTCAACCCGGGCGAGGACCATAACCGCAGTAGTCGCAGTAGCGGGTGTGTTTGGAGGATCATTTATTCCGTTCAACCAGATTATCAATATTCTCTATCCGATTTCAGGCCTTGTAGGATGTGCATTCATTATATTTATTATTGCAAAAGATGTAAAACTGTATTCTCAAAAGAAAAGCCTGAAGTTGAATTTAAAGAGTTAACACTATATAGGAGGTGGCAAAATGTGCATGAGAATCAAGGAACATGTGATACTGGGTCAGGAAGAACCGGCAAAGATGGTAGAAATTACAGTTGATGGAGTGACAATCTTAGCAAAGGCAGGTGAACCCATTTTGGCGGCACTTCTTGCCGAGAATATCATAATAAACCGCTATACAGTAAAAAGGAACGAGCCAAGGGGATTGTTTTGCGGGATAGGGCAGTGTACGGATTGTGCAATGATCGTAAACGGAAAACCAAATGTCAGAACCTGTATCACTCCAGTAGAGCAGGGTATGGTTATTAAAACACAGCATGGAGTGGGGGAAGGAGACCAAAGAAATGACTAGCAAAGAAATTATTATCGTTGGAGCAGGGCCTGCAGGATTGGCAGCGGCAATCGAAGCGGCGAAAGCAGGCGCGAAAGAAGTGTTGGTTGTCGACCTGAATATAAAGCCAGGTGGTCAGTTATTTAAGCAAATCCATAAATTCTTTGGCTCAAGCGCTCACCGCTCAGGGACAAGAGGCATTGACATCGGAAAACAATTGCTTGCTGAGGCAAAAGAATATGGAGTGGAAATTTGGGTCAACAGCGCTGTCGTGGGCTTATTTCATGATCGTATTGTCTCTATTGAAAGAGGATTAGACAGCGGTGAAAAAGAACTGGTAAATATTCAAGCTAAAAAAGTCATACTTGCGACAGGGGCGTCAGAGAATGTCGTGAGATTCAAAGGATGGACTTTGCCCGGAATCATGGGAGCAGGAGCCGCACAAACAATGATTAATGTCAATCGTGTTAAGCCGGGAAACAAAGTTGTTATGCTCGGATCTGGAAATGTTGGACTGATTGTTTCCTATCAGCTGATGCAAGCCGGCTGTGATGTGGTTGCCTTGATAGAGGCAGCGCCAAAGATCGGTGGTTACGGTGTGCATGCTGCGAAGATTCGCCGAGCGGGAGTGCCGATTTATACTAGTCATACGATTATTGAAGCAAAAGGGACTGAACGAGTTTCAGAAGTAATTATCGCAGAGCTGGATAAGAGCTGGAACCCGATCCCGGGAACAGAAAAAACTTTAGAAGCAGATGTTATAACACTGGCAGCAGGTTTAAAACCGATTTCGGATTTAGTCCGATTGCACGATCTTGAATGTATCTATAATGCCGCTTTTGGAGGTTGGGTTCCAAAACATGACCGAAATATGGAATCAACACAGTCAGGGATTTATGTTGTTGGCGATTCGACAGGGGTGGAAGAAGCAAATACAGCCTTGGAAGAAGGAAGACTTGCAGGCGTTGCCGCAGCGGAAAGTCTAGGCTATCTGGCTGAAGCAGACGCGAAAGCCTTAAAAGACGATATATGGGAAAGGTTAGATGGCTTGCGGATGGGACCGTTTGGTGAAAAGAGAATGACGGCGAAGAATGAAATTCTTGCTGCTTTCCCCGGTTGCGTCAAGTAAAAAGTCGAATCATGAGTTGAAAGAGGTGAGAGAATATGGCACTGGAACAAAGTGGTTATATCACACGAGAAGAGCTGGAACAGTTTGGTCTGCTTCCCTCAAAAAAGAGATTTGAACAAGGGCCTGTCGCGGTGATTGAATGTATACAGGAAATTCCATGCAACCCGTGCGAGGCCGCATGCCCTAGAAATGCAATTCAGATCGGAACGCCGATTACTGCATTGCCAACGCTAAAGGAAGAATTGTGTACAGGTTGCGGTATTTGCATTGCTAAATGCCCCGGACTGGCTATCTTTACAGTCGACAAAACCTATTCTGATAAAGAGGCGACAGTATCGTTTCCTTATGAATATGTCCCTCTTCCTGTTAAAGATGAAATTGTGGATGCAGTGAACAGAGCAGGGGAAGTAGTCTGTAAGGGCAGGATCTTAAAAGTTTTAAATCCAAAAGCGAATGATAGAACTCCGGTCGTCACAGTTGCAATTCAAAAAGAGTTTGCAGATGATGTCAGGAGCATGAAAAGAAAGTAAAACCATCTGTTTCAAGGATTAAGGAGGAGGCGCAGCCAATGGATAATAAATTTGATGATGATATGCTTGTCTGCCGATGCGAAGAAGTAACAGTCGGTGAAATCAGAAAAGCAATCGAGCAAGGCGCAAGAGATGTCATAGGAGTAAAAAGAAGAACCAGAGCAGGCATGGGTTTGTGTCAGGGAAGAACCTGCGAAAAAATGGTGCAGCAGATCCTTTGCCAGGAGTTGGGCTTATGCCCTGAAGAAACAGGAAGCTCCAGCATAAGACCGCCTGCCAGACCAATAACATTTGGCACCTTAGCGGGAGGGATAAAAGAATGAAATACTATGATGTGATTGTAATCGGCGGTGGTTTGCAAGGAACCAGCTGCGCGTATTTTCTGTCAAAAAAAGGGTTTCGAGTAGCGCTCATCGAGAGGGACGACATTGCATCAGGAACGGCAAGCCATACGGATGGTGCGACGCTCATCAGCGATAAACAACCTGGTATCGATGTACTTCAAGGTTATCACAGCGTTGAACTATACCGCAAGCTTGTGAAAGAGTTCTCTTATGATATCGAATTTGAAAGCTGCGGTTTTATGTACGTTTGTGAAACGGACCGGGAAATGGATGCAGCAGCGGATTATGCAGCTAAGGTCAGGGCCCAGGGCTTTGATATGAGAGTAATAGATCAAAAGGAGATGTGCGAGAGGGAAAAATATCTGGCGAAAGATTTGAAAGGCGGCCTCTGGACAGAATCTGACGGAGTGGTGAATCCATACAAAGTATGTCTTGGATTTGTAGAAGAAAGCCGAAAATATGGCCTGGATGTTTACAATCATCATGAGGTAACCGGTATCAGACTCAATAAGAAAAATCAAGTTGAAGCAGTGATAACCGACAGGGAAACTTTCCTGACGGATAAAGTGGTCAACGCTTGCGGCGTATGGGCCCCTGCTATTGGGAAGATGGTAGGCCTGAATATTCCAATTGAACCGAGGAAAGGAATTCTTCTGGTTACTGAAAAATCTGAAACAGTAGCGAACACAGAAGTCCTGGAGTTCGGTTATTGGCTGGCGAAGTTCTTCGCTGATTTTAAGCGCCCTGTCAGTGAATTGGTAGAAAAACATAATGTTTGCTTAAACATAGAGACAACGCATTCGGGAAATACAATCGTAGGCGGATGCAGGTTATTTCGAGGTTATGACGTCAAGGTCGAATATGAAATCATGCAGGCGATTGCGGAGAGAGCAATAAGATTTTTCCCCATCTTAAGAGACATGAACTGTATCAGAAGTTTCGGCGGTATCAGACCGTTCTGCCTTGATCATCTGCCCATCGTGAGCGGCGTTGATGAAGTACCCGGATTTTACATAGCGGCAGGGCATGAAGGAGACGGAGTGGCTCTGGCACCGATTACTGGATTGTTAATCTCACAGATGATTGCGGGAGAAGCAACGGAATTTGATGCGACTGAGCTTGCGTGGTCAAGATTTAAAAATGTTGATTTGACGAAGCTGGCTTCACACGGAAATTAAAAAAGACCTTAAAAGACTTACATGTTCTATCAGTATCTCAACAAATCAAATTTAGTAATTTCAAATTTGGAAGGAGAAAAAAATGGACGATAATAATGTAAGCATTGCTGTTGAAACAAAACAGTGGGGTAGTATGTATGGATTTTTAATGTCAGCAATAGGTTATGCTGTAGGATTAGGAGCTATTTGGAGATTTCCATATTTGATTGGAAGTAACGGAGGCGGGATTTTTCTCCTTGTAATGATCATTATGTCCATGATCATCGCAGTTCCCTTAATTATTTGTGAGCTGACTTTGGGAAGGAGCACACAAAAAACCGGTATTATCGCCATGGATGAACTGGCAGGGAAAAAAAGTCCCTGGGTAGCAATCGGATGGCTGGGTGTAATCGCGGCGACACTACTGATGTCCTATTATGTTATGATTGCAGGAAACGTGGCACACTACTTTATTTTGTCAGTGTTAGGTTCTTTTAATGGAGCTACCGGAGCTGATATGGCGCCTATGTTCAATGGTTTGATGGCAAATACTCCGTTAGTCCTTTTCTATAATGCAGTTTTGCTGGCTTTATCTGCCGTAATTATTTCAAAAGGAATCAAACGTGGTATAGAGGCTTTTGCAAAGGTTGCCTTGCCGGTCTTATCCCTGTTCCTTGTCATTCTTGCAGTCAAATCTTTGACCCTGCCCGGAGCAGGTGAAGCAATGAAGTGGTTCTTGACTCCTGATATATCCAAGCTTACCCCGGGAGTAATGCTGAGCGCTTTATCACAAACCTTCTTTTTGGCGGGTGTAGGGCTATCTTCAGCCTTTGTATTTGGAAGCTATTTAAAAAAGGACGCCAATGTGGCAAGATCCGGGATAGTTATCGTTATGTCTAACATGGTGGTTGCGGTGCTTGCGGGAACTGCAATTTTTCCGGCTGTATTTACCTATGGCGTGGAACCATCTTCAGGAAGCTCTCTGGTATTCCAGACTATGCCGATGATGTTTGAGAACATGGCAGGGGGCAGAATCTTCGGAAGTCTATTCTTCCTGTTGCTGTTTATCGCCTCGTTTACTTCTGTTCTGGGGCTGGTGGAAGGGATTGTGTCAACCATTACAGATAAGTTCCAGGTGAGCCGTCGAAGGATTTGCTGGATTATGGTTTCTATCATGTTTGTTATCGGCTTGATTCCTGCATTCGTGCACTCACCGGTTTTGGGAGATGTTACATTATTCGGGAAAGATATGTATACAAATCTCGATTTCCTGGCAATGTCAATTTTGGTTCCAGTGGGTGGACTGATGATCTCACTTTATGCATCATGGAAATTTGGCTTTGAACGTCTGATGAAAGATGTGAATGAAAGCGCAAAATCTTTTAAGATCGCAATTTTCTGGAAGCCGCTTCTGTTAATTATCTGCCCTGCTGTTATTGCAATTGTGATCATCTTTGGTATTCAGTCAGTTTACTTTGCGTAGATAAACAAAAATTCCAGAGAAGTCCAAAATTAAAAGATAAAATAAGAAAATAATAACAAGTCAATAGCGAATTACCTGTTGACTTGTTATCGGAGTGAAGAAAGGGTGGTAAAAATGAACAAAAGGTTAATCAACAGGCAATTCGGATATCTGACTCCTGAGAACAATAATGTCGTTGTTAATATGCTGGATCATCAGCAAATCAGCGGATATTCTGTTGGTATCATCTATATAGAGGATGTTTTTTATCCCTTGGTTCCGGGGAATGTTGTCAATGCATATACTTATGACTTTCCTGTAAGGATGAGAGGAGTTCCTAACCTCAATATAGACCGTCTCTTCAGAGCTGACCCTACAATCGCGGACGATATTATCATGCTCGGAAAGCACATGGTGGAAAAAGAAGGGATAAGAGCTTTATGTTCAGCTTGTGGGTTCTTTGGTAATTTTCACAAACAAGTTTCAGCTGCTCTGGATATTCCGGTAGCATTATCAAGCTTAGTTCAAATTCCCTGGATCAAGAATATCCTGAAACCTGGCCAGAAAATAGGAGTATTGACTGCAGACGCTGCATCTATAACGAGTGCATTGTTGGAGAATTGTTCGGTAGATGATCCGGAAATTCTCGTTGTAAAAGACTTGAGGCATGGCAAGGAATTTTCTGCCATTCTGGAGTACAGAGGAAATTTTGATAACGGAAAAGTAAGAGAAGAAGTCGTGGACGCCGCATTGGAACTTCTTGAGGGTCAAGATGATATCGGTGCGATTCTTCTTGAATGCAGCGATATGCCACCCTATGCTTATGCGGTACAACAAGCGACGCAGCTTCCGATATTTGATTTTATTACACTGATAAAATGGCTGCATAACGGAACAATGCAAAAACCCTACTATGGACACATTTAGGATGTTATTTTAGCACACAAGCGATTCGTATTGGAGGCTGCGTTTATGGAGCTTTTATTTGAAAAGGGTAAGATCGGAACTCTTATCTTAAGAAATAGAATTATTATGACGGCTGTTCACACGGGTTTCTCCTTTGAAGAAGAGACCCGATTTCTGGAGAGAAGAGCAAGAGGCGGAGCTGCGGCTGTCACAGCGGTCATGGGTGTCTCAAAAACAGGCACGCCCTCCAATATGAGTGTGCTGGAACCGGAGATCAGAGAGCAACTCAGCGAAATGGCAAAAGCAGTTCATAGGGAATCGGGTAAGCTCCTGATTCAGCTTTTTCATGCGGGCAGAAACGGAGCTCCTGAACTGGCAGATTCTGCGGTATATCCTGTGGCACCTTCTCCCATAGCATCAACCATGTATGAAACAACACTCAGGGAATTGACTATTGATGAAATTCAGCAAGCTGTTGAACAATTTGGTCAGGCGGCCAACATCTGCAGGTCAGCGGGAGTAGACGGAGTGGAGATTAGCTGCAGTGCAGGGTATTTGCTGTCGCAGTTTTTATCTTCTTTAACCAATAAAAGAGAAGATGATTACGGCGGGAATGATGAGAAACGAATGAGATTTCCGTTGGAAGTGATTCGAGAAGTCAGAGCATCCGTCGGCAATTTCTATCCGGTGATACTGAGAGTCTCGGGATCAGATATGCTGGGGGGCTACGGGATCTCAGATACAGTTCGGTTCATTAGAGAAGCCGAACAGTATCTGGATGCTGTAAATGTAACCGGCGGCTGGCACGAGTCTCCGATTCCCCAAATTACAATGCAGGTGCCGGAAGGGGTAGTTGCATTTTTTGCCAGAGAAGTAAAGCAGAATATCAAGATTCCTGTGATCGCCTGCAATCGGATTAATAATGAGCAGACTGCCGGAGGAATTATAGCGCAGGGCTATGCTGATTTTGTAGGCTGTGCCCGTGCCTTCCTTGCAGATAGCGATTTTGTAAGCAAGATGCAGAATGGAATTTCTTACCGTCGCTGCATCGGATGCAGCAAAGGATGTATTGAAAAAGTACTTAGGCAGCAAAAAGTGTCCTGCGTATTCAATCCTGAAGTAGGAAGAGAAGGAGAGGTTCCGCCCAGGAAGGAAGCCGCTCGGAAAATCCTCGTAATCGGAGGAGGCGTCGCGGGTATTGAAGCAGCATTGCAATGCGCCAAAAAAGGAGATGACGTTAGGCTTTGTACAGATGAAAATAAAATCGGCGGGCTGCTTCATGCGGCTGCAAAGGCACCGTATAAAGAAACTATCATTATGAACATCAAGGCGATGAGAGGTGAACTTGAGCGCAGACATGTACAGGTAATATGCAGTACATTTGTAGATTCTTCCTACGTTAATATGTATAACCCTGATTTTATAGTTGTAGCAACTGGAAGTAAACCAGTCGTACTCCCGATTCCCGGTGCTGATCGGCGGCATGTCTATACAGCGCAGAGAGTCCTTGAAGGTGGAGAGACTTTTGCTGTATCTTTGCTGAAAGGAAAGATTTTCATTGTAGGCGGAGGAGCAGTGGGGTTAGAAACCGCATTGTTTCTTGCTAAAAAACTTCGATTCACAGAAACCGCAAAGCGATTCTTTTCTGATTATGCAGAGAAAGGAATTCGTGCAAATATTGCATGCAGTTCAGGCATTACTATTGTTGAAATGGGTGGTGAAATGGGATTAGCTCTCGGAGGGCTTCGCAGATTTATGCTCAAAGAACTGAGAAGCCGAGGAGTCGAGCTGATTACCAATGCTACAGTCGAAGAAATTGCAGAAAACGGAGTGGTCCTGAATGTTTCCGGTCAAACTATTTTTCGAGAGGCAGATACGACAATCATGGCTACAGGGTATAGACCTCAGGGTCAGTCTCTGATCAATTGGCTGGAAGACAGCGGAAAATACCCCTATCGCGTGATCGGCTCTGCAAATAGGACGGAAGGCATCGGAAGTGCGTTAAAGGAAGCGTATGAGATCTGTCGCTAACCAATCTGAAAATCGCCACAGTTTTCAGAAAAAAACTTCCCGAAAATTGGGAAGTTTTTTTCTGCAATTTCCGCACTATATAGAATATTCAGATATATTTTCAACGTGTTCCGCCGTTGGCATGCTATTTGCTCATATGAAAACTGTAGCCGCAGCTTACAAGGGCATACACGGTTTGCAGGGGCAATTTTGCTCACTGCCTGTGTTAGCCGCCCTACACCATAGGAACCACTATGCTTTGGACGTCTGCCTTTTTGCCCCAAGCTTGCTTGGTTAGGCAAAACGGACAGCAGCTTGCAACGCAAGCTGGAGGCCGAAGGCCGTTGCCTTGTCATTGATCAAATTTGTCGCCTGCAAACTCATCCTGTTAACGTATAGACCTGAACAGATGAAATTGGTGCGCTAACAAGGCCGCAAGATGAAGCGATACTGGTCGTAACGCGAGGATGAGAACGCAGTTCGCGTTCCAATTTCGCTGTTCAGGCGTGTAGTACCTTGTAAACTGAGACTAAAGGATGGACTTATCTATATTCTAATTAACAAGGAGGTTTTTAAATGAGTAACGAACCTGTACAACGCGAGAGTTTAAGTAAAGTCTTAAGCCGCAGGGACATTCTCGCCTTAGCTTTCGGAACGATGGTAGGCTGGGGATGGGTAATGCTGACAGCAGGCTGGGTAACCAGTGCCGGTGTGTTGGGAGCTATAATCGCATTTATATTCGGAACAATTTTATGTTTGTTTGTAGGATCAACCTATGCAGAACTGACTCCCGCACTTCCTCTGGCAGGGGGCGAACTGGTCTTCTCTTACAGAGGACTGGGATATTTCTGGGCCTGGTTTACTGCCTGGGCGATCTGTCTTGCTTACATCGGTGTTGCCGCTTGGGAGGGGATTGCTATTTCCACGGCGATCAATTATGTTGTCCCGTTCCCGGAGGCGATTGAATTGTGGACACTCAACGGCAGTACTGTTTATCTGACATGGTCGATTGTAGGAATTATCGGCGCCGCGGTCATTATGCTCATCAATTTGGTAGGGATCAAACAATCAGCTGTCTTCCAGACTGTTGGAACTACGGGGCTTATTCTCGCTGGACTGATTTATCTGACAGGTGGAACCATCTTTGGAAGCCCATCTAATATCGAGCCGATGTTTACCGGAATTGCCGAAGGGATTGGGCCCTGGGCCGGTATTCTAGCCGTAGCAATGATGGCTCCCGGAATGTTTGTTGGCTTTGATGTTATTCCTCAGTCTGCGGAGGAAATGAATATTCCTCCGAAGCAAATTGCCAATGTGGTTTTTCTTTCAATCTTGATGGGAGCAGCATGGTACGTTATCATGATCATGGCATCAGCCTTATCCGCTCCAGCAGAAATCAGAGATGGTTTCAGTGATAGCGTTCCTGTGGCGGAACTTGCAGCGTATGCCTTCGGTACGCCTGTTATGGGCAAAATTATGATTGTGGGTGCATTGTGTGGTATTATTACAAGCTGGAACGGCTTCTTTATCGGAGCGTCCAGAGTTATTTTCTCCATGGGAAGAGCAAAGATGATTCCTGGGATATTTGGAAAGGTACATCCGAAATACGGTACTCCTACTGCATCAATTATCCTTGTTGGCATCATCTGCATGATTACCCCATTAATGGGAAGAAATGCGCTGGTATGGTTCGTCGACACCGCATCCTTCGGAACCGTTACAGCATATCTGATGGTGGCAATAGCCTATATTGCTATTCGCAAAAAAGAACCGGATCTGGATCGACCATTCTGCAACAAACGGCCTATGCTCATGGGTGGTCTGGCTATTCTCAGTGCGCTATTCTTTATTTACTTATACCTGCCATTTGGTCCAAGCGGGCTGATTTGGCCGTATGAATGGGCATTTATCCTGTTCTGGATTATCCTGGGAGTGATTCTGGCGGCTGCTGGCAAAGCATCTGTCGGACCGGTATCCCCTGCTGAAAGAGAATATCTGATCTTTGGTGAAGAGTATGCCAGAAAATCGGTATTGGGTGATTTACTTGTGAAAAATAAAATAGAAAAATAGGGTTTGGAATTTTTCGACTGGGCCGGAATGAAGATGATGGCTCATAAAAAGTTGAGGAGAAGTGTGCTGCGGTAGTAAAATACTGCAGCATATTTTTCTATGGTCGTAAATTTTTTCCCGATGAGTTATAATCAAAATATAATCAATTGGTAGAATGCAGTAATGAAGAGGATGCAATTCGATGACAGAGGATAATCACAGTTTTCAAAGAGTGCTGGGAAGGACTGATGTACTGACCCTTGCCTTCGGTACGATGATTGGATGGGGCTGGGTGGTATTATCCGGCCTGTGGACCAGCGAAGCAGGTATGATCGGTTCTTTGATCGCTTTTGCAATTGGGGCCTTGGTCTGTATCTTTGTGGGCTTGACCTATGCGGAATTGACAGTGGCGCTTCCCCTCGCGGGAGGGGAGGTGGTTTATGCATACCGGGCGATGGGACAGGGTATGGCCTGGCTGATCGGCTGGGCGATTTCCTTTGCCTATATCGGTGTTGCTGCATGGGAAGGCATTGCACTGGCCACCGCCATCGATTATATTTTGCCTATACCCAAGGTCTGGCACCTTTGGGACGTAGCGGGTTACTCCGTATATGGCACATGGTCGGTCATTGGAATTGCAGGTGCATTGATTTTGCTTTTTCTAAATTACTTTGGAGCAAGACCCGCAGCAATTTTTCAGGTCATGTCAACATCATTTTTATTCCTGGTGGGTCTGGTTTTTCTATTCGGAGGGATTGCATTTGGAGATCCTGCGTATGTCTTTGCCACTGAAATTTCTGCAAAGGGAGTAATCGCAGTACTTCTCATGGTTCCTTCCATGTTTGTGGGCTTTGACGTTATTCCCCAATCAGCAGAAGAAATGAATCTGCCTCTGCGGCATATCGCCAAAGTTATTATCGTATCCATCATTATGGCGGCAGGGTGGTATTTTATGATCATTTTCGGCATCAGCATTTCAGCTCCGCCGGAAGTAAGAAATGCAGGAATCGTTCCTGCGGCTGATGCGATGGCTTATTGCTATGGGTCCGGGGTTTTTGGCAACATTATGATTCTCGGAGGAATCTGCGGGATTATGACGAGCTGGAATGGATTTATTGTAGGTTCAACCAGAGTCATATTTGCCATGGGAAGAGCGAAAATGCTTCCTCCCTGTTTTGGTCGGCTTCACAGAAAATATAAAACACCCTCCGGCGCGATTCTGCTGGTAGGTGGCATCTGCGTAGCAGCGCCTCTTCTGGGGCAAAATGCGCTCGTCTGGTTTGTTAACTCCAGTGCCTTCGGTTCGGTGCTATCTTATTTACTTGTTGCAGTTTCATTTCTCGTACTCCGAAAGACGGAACCGGAACTGGAACGTCCATTTAGAGTGAAATACGGGAAGTGGGTTGCTTTTGTTGTATTGCTGTTCTGTATCAGTTTTCTGATCTTTTATATTCCTCTGGGCGGAGTTGATCTAAAGTGGCCCGGTGAATGGATGCTTATCGCACTTTGGGCTGGGGTTGGGATTTGCTTTGTATTATGGTCAAAACGTGCTTATCGCAACGTATCGCGGGCGCAAAGAGAACTTTTGATTTTTGGAGAAGAGTATTCCCGAAAGGAATTTTTAGATGAATAGAAATATTGTTTATGGAATCCTGATAGGAATTTTGATTGCAACAATTGGCATATACAACATCATGCAATCCAGCGGACATGTTGAGTGGGGTCAGGACGAAAAAATTTATCCCTTGAACGAAGTTCAGAAAAACTGGCTGCAAAATCAAAATGAACTGGTGGTCGGCGTGCCCGACAGCGCTGCTCCCCTGTTAGACTTCGACACTACGGGCAGACCTCAGGGCTTGCTTAAGGATTATATAAGCCGCATCGAAGCAGGATATGGCATTCATCTGCGGTATATTCCCATTTTATCAAAGGATATGGAGGCTTTGCTGGAAAGTGGTGAAATCGATGCTGCAATTTCTATTAGAAACGCGATTTCGAATCAGGATCTTGAATATACCATGCCCATTGTAAAAGCAAAGGGTGTGCTTTTCGTAAGAAAGGGAACTGGAAAGGAAGCGGAAAATGAAAAAGGGGAGGGCTTGACAATTCTTACAGTTGACCATAGTCCTGCCTCCTTTGATCTTCAAAAGAAATTTTCCTCTGCAAAAATACTTCTCTGTGATGATATGACAGAAGTTGTGACAAGAGCAATTCAAGGTGAGGGAGACGCTGTCGCAGGAAGTGAAATGTCCCTGATTTCTCTCCTTGGTAGGGCTCAGATTGAAAAAAATTGGGATAGGGCATCCGGCTATCTTTATGAACGGAACGAATGTCTCGTAGTGGATAAGGATAATTTGGTGCTTTATGATATTCTAAACAATGCGATTTATCATATGGATAATGCGAAAATCATAACCGAGCTTCAGGGAAAATGGACTGGTGTTTCTTATCCTCTTTATGTTGAAAACAAGCTGGAAGGCTTGGGAATTATTATTCTTATAATTTTTACGGCGGTCCTTTGCGTATTCTTTCTCTTTTATCAATCTAATAAAAGCTTATATGAAGAGCTTCAGCAAAGAATGGAACTTCTGGTTGAAAGCCAGAATGAAATGCAGACTACCTTTGATGGTGTAACTTATTATATGGCAGAATTGGATAGAGAGGGTGTTATAATCAGCATCAATAAGGCAATGTCTCAATATTTGTCCATGAAACGGCATAAGACAGCTGGTCTTCGGCTTGTATCTCTGCTGAAGCTGGAGGAGACGGAGCAGGAAAAATTGAGCGCCATCATCAACGAAACTTTTCGGGATGAATCAGAGAAAAACGAAGAAGTGATCGTTGATAAAAGAATCTTTGAAGTGCATACTTTTTTAATTAAAAATAATAAAGAACAAATACAGAAAATACTCGTGATGATGATCGACGTCACGGAAGCAAGAAATACAGAGCGGCAGCTTTTGCAGAATCATAAAATGATCGCTGTCGGTCAGCTTGCAGCCGGTGTTGCACATGAAATCAGAAATCCCCTTGGATTAATCAGAAACTACTGCTATGTGCTGAAGGAGATTGATTACAGAGATTATATCACACGGGATGAAGCAATTGCTGTAATAGAAAAATCCGTGGATAAGTCAAGCCGGATCATAGATAATCTGCTGAATTTTTCTCGGCTCTCCACAAATAAAAAAGAAACCGTCAATGTGCAGGCACACATCAGCTCGATACTGGATCTGCAAAGAAGCCTGCTGATCCAGCGGAAGGTGAATTTTCATTATGAATATTCTGGAGATCAAATGGCGGCCTTAAATGTTGAAGCTTTGGAGATCATACTAATCAATCTGATTACGAATGCAGTGGATGCCATGACGGGAAGTGGTGAAATCAGAGTACAGTGCAGCAACGATGAACGAACGGTGTCTCTGGTAGTCAGAGACAATGGCAGCGGTATCCCGCCTGAATTGATAGATGAAATTTATAATCCGTTTTTTACAACGAAAAAGAAGCGGGAAGGCAATGGGCTCGGTTTATACATCGTTTACAACGAGGTGCAGAAAATGGGCGGAGAGATCAAGGCGGAAAGCGAGCTTGGCAAGGGAACCGTCTTTTATATAAAGATACCGATAGAGAATGGGGGGAAGTCAGAATGAGCAAAAGAGGACTGAGGATACTGGTAGTGGATGACGAACAGGACTACTGCAACGTTATGAAGGTTATTTTGTCTGCAAAAGGTCATCATACCGACGTAGCTGTATCCGGCGCCGATGCGCTTGGATTGATGAGCCAGAGCAACTACGATTTGGTGATATCTGATCTGATGATGCCGGAAATGGACGGAAGGCAGCTGTTGAATGAGATCAAAAGTCTTTATCCTTCAACGGAAGTGATTATGATGACAGCCTATGGCAGCATTGAGAACGCTGTTGAAGCGATGCGGGACGGTGCTTATTCCTATGTCACGAAGGGCGGCAATCCTGAGGAATTGATTCGTGAAATTGGAAAGCTGCAGGATATGCTGAATTTGAAACTGGAAAACCAACTACTCAAGGAGAAGGTGTCGGAGGTAGACGCCATGCTGGAAAGTAACAACTCCGCATTTCAGGGAACACTCTCGATTGCGAAAAAGGCAGCCGCAAGCGAGGCGAATATTCTTATCCTGGGAGAGTCGGGAACTGGTAAGGAGGTCATTGCCCGATATATCCATCAAAACAGCTCAAGAAATAAAAGGCAGTTCATGGATCTCAATTGCCATGCCATTGCGGAAACCGTACTGGAATCGGAGCTGTTTGGGCATGAAAAAGGCTCCTTCACCGGCGCGCTGAATAAAAGAATTGGGAGAATCGAAGCAGCCGACCAAGGTACTTTGTTTTTGGATGAAATAGGAGATATCCCTCTGTCTATGCAGGCCAAGCTCTTGAAGACCATTGAGAACAAGCGGCTGTATCGCATGGGAGGAAACGAGGAGATCGAAGTGGACTTCAGGCTGGTGACGGCAACCAACAAAGAACTGGAGCGTGAGATTGAAGAAGGCCGGTTCCGTGAGGACTTTTACTACAGGCTCAGTACGATTACGATCAATATTCCGCCTTTGAGAAAGCGAAGGGAGGATCTTCCTTTGCTGATTGATTATTTTTTCAAGAAGTCACAAAGCGAAATGAAAAAACCGATAAAAAAAGTAGACGAGCAGGTGATGAATTTTCTGCTGAGCTATCATTATCCCGGGAACGTAAGAGAATTGAAAAATATTATCGAACGGCTGGTGGTGCTTTCGGACAACGGGATTGTGGAAACGGATTTTCTTCCCGTATCCAAGCTTGAAAATAAAAGAAAAGAACTTCCTTCTCTGGATAAAGGATTGCGGGAAGTCCGGAAAGAGGTAGAGAAGGAATACATCCAAAGCATGCTTTTGAAAAACAACTATAATATGTCAAGGACAGCTGAAATGCTTGGGATCACCCGAAGGCAGCTGTTTAATAAGGTTGCGGAATATCGTCTCGAGAAATAAAGAAAAGGTGTTGTCTGTGGTCTCACCGGCATGGAAGAATTTTGACACGCTCAACGCTTCCTTTCACCATGTTCAGGTTGTCAAACAAACTTTGCCGCCACCGTGTTTGACAGCAACTGAACATTTGGCTCAATTTCAGCGGAGCGTGTGGTAAAATCCTGTCAACAGCCGCTTCGACTACAGACAGCAGCTTTTACCCTAAGCGGCGGCTAAGCGTTTGAAGAGAACTAAAAATTCCCTTCAAACTGAGCCTTAGTTTATCCGATAGCAAACGGCTCTAAGGCTGCCGTGAAAATAAAAATCAAAATTAAGCGGCAGAAAATACCTTCGGGAAACCTAAGAGCCGCTGGGCTCCTGGATAACACGGCTAAGCGTTTGAAGAGAACTAAAAATTCCCTTCAAACTGAGCCTTAGTTTATCCGATAGCAAACGGCTCTAAGGCTGCCGCATAAATTAAAAATCAAAATTAAGCGGCAGAAAATCCCTTTGGGAAACCTAAGAGCCGCTGGGCTCCTGGATAACACGGCTAAGCGTTTGAAGGGAACTAAAAATTCCCTTCAAACTGAGCCTTAGTTTATCCGATAGCAAACGGCTCTAAGGCTGCCGCATAAATAAAAAATCAAAATTAAGCGGCAGAAAATCCCTTCGGGAAACCTAAGAGCCGCTGGGCTCCTGGATAACACGGCTAAGCGTTTGAAGAGAACTAAAAATTCCCTTCAAACTGAGCCTTAGTTTATCCGATAGCAAACGGCTCTAAGGCTGCCGCATAAATAAAAAATCAAAATTAAGCGGCAGAAAATCCCTTCGGGAAACCTAAGAGCCGCTGGGCTCCTGGATAACACGGCTAAGCGTTTGAAGAGAACTAAAAATTCCCTTCAAACTGAGCCTTAGTTTATCCGATAGCAAACGGCTCTAAGGCTGCCGCGAAAATAAAAATCAAAATTAAGCGGCAGAAAATCCCTTCGGGAAACCTAAGAGCCGCTGGGCTCCTGGATAACACGGCTAAGCGTTTGAAGAGAACTAAAAATTCCCTTCAAACTGAGCCTTAGTTTATGTTGAAAAAGGGCGATAATTGATGTAAAATACTTTAATATAGATTTTCACATAATATAATTAAAATCAGGTAACAAAACAGATATACTAACAAAAGAAATCTGCAAATAATCGACACTCTTCACATAGATAAGGTAAGGCAGTCATGTTGAATGAAAAAAGAATCAAAATACTAATTATCGCCGCGCTTTTTTTGATCGAGGCTCTGGTGTGGACCTTTAACGATCCCGGAAGATTATGGTCACTGGGATTTTCAGACGGTACTGAAAGCCCGAATCCGATTGTTTCGGAACAGGATGAACCAGACAGTGGAGATCAAAACGTGACGGACGGGGATGAAGAGGACGAAGAGCATGATATCGGTATTGGCGAACAGGAAGAAGAGCCCGAAGGGGGAAATTCGCCCTCTGATACCGAAGACTCGGCGGACAAGCCCGGTGATGGAACGTCAGAAAGCCTTGAACCGATGACGCTAGAGGAGGCAGAAGTGCAAGGTATGCTGATCCTTGTTAACAAGACACATCCCCTTGACAGAACATATAAACCGGATGATTTAGAGAAGATAAAGTACTATGCGCCTGACCGTTCTAAGGCGGGCAGATACTTGAGGGCGGAAGCTGCTGACGCATTTCATAAAATGGTGGAGAAGGCTTCCGAAGAAGGCATTGAATTGAAAATGACAACCGCATATCGTTCCTATGATTTTCAGAAGCTTCTTTATGATAATTATGTAAAGAAGGAAGGGGAAGCGGCTGCCAACAGGTACAGTGCAAAACCGGGACAAAGCGAACATCAGACGGGTCTTGCTGCCGATGTTTCCTCACCAAGCGTTGACTATCAACTGACGCAGGAATACGGCGAAACGAACGAGGGGAAATGGCTTGCAGCACATGCACATGAATTCGGGTTTATTATCCGTTATCCGAAGGACAAAGAGGATATTACCGGGTATCTTTATGAGCCCTGGCATGTTCGATACGTTGGAATATCTGCTGCAGCGGAAATTTATGAGAAAGATTTGACTCTTGAGGAGTATCTTAATATATTACGATGATAAAAGTGAAATCTCAAGTCTAAGGATTGAGATTTCTGTTCATAGGTTCGTTTCAATTGAATTGGGCGGGCTAATAAAAGGAGGATGATAATAAATGGCTTTTTATTTTAATGAACCGTCCCGCACCTTTAATGAATACCTTTTGGTACCAGGGTATTCATCCAAGGAGTGCAGGCCGGAAAATGTCAGCTTGAAAACCCCGGTTGTGAAATTCAAAAAAGGGGAAAAATCAGATATTACGATGAATATTCCACTGGTGTCTGCGATCATGCAGTCGGTCTCCGACGATAAGCTGGCCGTCGCATTGGCAAAAGAAGGTGGAATTTCGTTTATTTTTGCCTCTCAGTCAATCGAGAGCCAGGTTGCTATGGTAAAAAGGGTAAAAAGCCACAAGGCTGGTTTCGTAAGAAGCGATTCAAACCTGAGGCCGGACCAGACGCTGAAGGATATTCTGGAACTAAAGGAACGAAGCGGGCATTCGACTGTTGCAGTTACTGATGATGGTACGGCGGACGGGAGAATACTCGGTATCGTTACCAGCAGAGATTACCGTGTCAGTAGAATGGCTATGGATACCGAAGTATCGGAGATCATGACTCCTTTTTCTTCCCTCGTTTATGCCAATGAAGGAATCACGCTTTCTGAAGCCAACGACATGCTTTGGGAACACAAACTGAACGCGCTTCCCATCATTGACAATAATCACAGACTGGTATATTTCGTTTTCCGTAAGGACTACGACTCTCATAAAGAAAACCCCAATGAACTTCTGGATGCCGGAAAGCGCTACGTTGTGGGGGCCGGAGTCAATACGAGAGACTATAAGGAGCGAATTCCCGCACTGGTACAAGCCGGAGCTGATGTACTTTGCATCGATTCCTCTGAGGGTTTTTCGGAATGGCAGAAGGACACCCTTGCATTCGTTCGGCAGGAGTACGGGGACAGTGTAAAGATCGGAGCCGGAAACGTAGTAGACAGAGAAGGCTTCATGTTCCTGGCAGAATCAGGCGCTGATTTTGTTAAAGTAGGGATTGGCGGTGGTTCCATCTGTATCACAAGAGAACAGAAAGGAATCGGAAGAGGTCAGGCTACCGCGGTAATCGAAGTTGCTGCGGCGAGAAACGAGTATTATGAAAAGACCGGCGTCTATATTCCGATTTGCTCCGATGGAGGGATCGTTTATGACTATCATATGACACTGGCATTGGCAATGGGCGCGGACTTCCTTATGCTCGGAAGATACTTTGCACGTTTCGATGAAAGCCCGACAAATAAACTTAACATTAACGGGAATTATGTAAAGGAATACTGGGGCGAAGGTTCCAACCGTGCGAGAAATTGGCAGCGCTATGACCTTGGAGGCGATGGGAAACTTTCCTTTGAAGAGGGCGTGGATTCATACGTGCCTTATGCTGGGCCGCTTAAGGATAACGTGACGCTTTCTCTAAACAAGGTGAAATCTACCATGTGCAATTGCGGCGTACTGAGTATGGAAGACCTTCAAAGTAAGACGAAGATCACCCTTGTATCTGCCACAAGCATTGTAGAAGGTGGGGCACACGACGTAATCCTGAAGGATACCGGCGCAAACCCGGTTAGGTAACAGGTTAATTGAAAGAACAAAAGAAAATAAATATTGAGAGGAATACAGGATGGAATTTAAAGGTGTTTTGGTGGTCGATTTCGGCGGACAGTACAATCAGCTGATCGCGCGCAGAGTTAGAGAGGCCAATGTCTATTGCGAAATTGTTCCCTATTCGAAATGTCTAGAACGAATAAAGCAAAGCAAGCCGGAAGGAATCATTTTTACCGGAGGTCCCAGCAGCGTTTATGCGGATGGAGCGCCGACTTTGCCAAAAGAATTGTTTGAGATGGGGATTCCGATCCTCGGAATCTGCTATGGCGCACAGCTGATGGCGCATGTCATGGGCGGTGAAGTCGTCAGCCCGGATTACAAGGAATACGGCCGAGTAAAGCTGTTTCAGGGCAGCAGTGCTGCGTCCAATGACTGCACAAGCCTGCTCTTTAAAGATATCGCCCCGGACAGCATTTGCTGGATGAGCCATACGGATTATATTAAGCAGGTTCCGGAGGGATTTGTGGTATCCTCTTATACGAGTAATTGCCCGACTGCTTCAATGGAACATGTGGATAAAAAATTATACGCGGTGCAGTTCCACCCCGAAGTTCATCATACTCCCTTCGGGCAGGATCTTCTGAAGAACTTCCTGTACAACGTGTGCTGCTGTGAACCAACTTGGACTATGGCGAATTTCGCCAAGACGAAAATCGAAGAAATAAAAGAGACCGTCGGCAACAGAAAGGTACTTTGTGCTCTTTCGGGAGGCGTTGACTCTTCCGTTGCCGCAGTTCTGACGCATAAAGCCATCGGGGACAACCTGACCTGTATCTTTGTTGATCACGGACTTCTCCGTAAGGACGAAGGTGATCAGGTCATGGAGGTGTACGGCAAACAATTTCATATGAAAATCAAAAGGGTCAATGCTCAGGAGCGTTTCCTCAGCAAGCTCGCAGGAGTATCCGATCCTGAAACAAAGAGAAAGATTATCGGTGCGGAGTTCATTCGAGTCTTTGAAGAGGAATCCAAAAAGCTGTACGAGGAAGAAGGCGG
Organism: Anaerovoracaceae bacterium; assembly: GCA_963676445.1. Classification (GTDB taxonomy): domain Bacteria; phylum Bacillota; class Clostridia; order Peptostreptococcales; family Anaerovoracaceae; genus Anoxybacterium. The sequence continues at coordinate 2,103,749 of OY781100.1, read as the reverse complement.
AATCGACTTCCTGCTTCAGGGAACCATTTACCCAGACGTGGTGGAAAGCGGTTCTGGAGAAGCGGCGGTCATCAAGAGCCACCACAATGTAGGCGGACTTCCTGAAGACATGCAGATGGAACTCCTCGAGCCGCTTAGACTACTCTTCAAGGATGAAGTCAGAAAGGCAGGCGAGGAAATTGGTATCGCTTCCGAACTGGTATGGAGACAGCCGTTCCCGGGACCGGGTCTGGCGATCCGCTGCCTCGGAGAGATCACCGAAGAAAAGCTGTACATCATCCGCGAATCAGATGCAATCCTCAGAGAAGAAGTAAGGCTCAACGGGCTGGAAAGAGAGATTTGGCAGTACTTTACCGTACTTCCCAACATCCGCAGCGTCGGCGTTATGGGTGATTTCAGAACCTATGATTATACTGTAGGCATCAGGGCAGTAACCAGCGTGGATGGCATGACCAGCGATTGGGCAAGGATACCGTATGATGTGCTGGAGAAGATCAGTAACCGGATCGTCAACGAGGTGAAGGGCGTGAACAGGATTGTTTATGATATTACCTCCAAGCCACCGTCAACGATTGAGTGGGAATAAAAATATAGAGCGTAAAACCTTTGAATTTTAAGGGCTTTACGCTCTTTTTTATTTGATAGCGATCATTTTGATTGATTAAATGACAAAGGCTCAGATTAAGACAATTCCAAAAGCCCTTGTATCATTTTTACGGCCTGTGCTCTCGTCGCATTGCCTTGAGGCGAGAAAATTGTTGTTCCGTTGGATTCGCTCCCGCCAATAATTCCGGCTTTCTGCATCGCGTCTACTGCAGCCGCAGCATAGCTGCTGATTTTCCCTTGATCGCCAAATGATATCGCATCCGAGGTTTTCGGAAGCGTAATCCCGCGTTTTTCAGCGGCGCGGTACAATATCGAAGCCACTTGTTCACGGCTGATATTGTTGTCCGGAAGGAAATTCACACCGTTCGATTGCGTAACTCCCGTAACTAAATTATTGTTAGCAGCTATTTTGATCTGGGGCAACGCCCAATGGCTTGTACTGTCGGCAAACGTAGTATCGCCGGTTCCGGTGAAGCCAAATGCTGCCACGATCATTTTTACAAACTGGGCTCTGGTTACATAAGCATCGGGTTTAAAGGTTCCATCATCGTAACCAGACACGTATCCGGCTTTGACAGCAGCTGTGATATATGACTCGGCCCAGTGGCCTGATACGTCGCTGAACGTTACTGCTTCAACGGGTTTGTCCTCGATCGTATAAGTGAAAGTCGCAACGCTGCTGTTGGTATAACCGCTCTTGACCGCGATTGCTTTTATTTTCATTGATTTGATGACAGATATCGCTTTGGTATAGAGTGTGCTTGCACTTGTCGGAGTTGTCCCATCAGTTGTGTAATAGATGCTGGCATCTCCTGTTGAGGTAGATAAACGAACGCTCTGCGCGCTGGTATAAGTACCGCTTCCAGGATCGGCCGTCGGGGCTGATGCGTTTTGCGTCGATGTTCTTCCTCCGGAAGAACCGCTGGAACCAGAAGAGATTGTATAGTTAAAAGTCGCGACGTCACTGTTCACAAATCCGTCCTTTGCCGCAATTGCCTTTATTATCATGCTCTTTTTAACGGAAATGCTGCCGTCATACAATTTGCTTGAGGTGCTTGGCGTTGAGCCGTCCGTCGTGTAGTAAATGCTGGCATCCGGTGTTGAGGCTGATAAAGAGACACTCTGCGTACTACTATATTTCCCGGCGGGCGGATTTGCAGTCGGTGTTGAAACGATGTCACTATTACGTTTCAGTATGACTGTTTTTGTCAATGAAGCACCGCTGCTTGATACCTTAAAAGTACCTGAAGCGGTATCGTATCCGGTCTTTGTTACGATATAAGCATAATCTCCCGAATCAAGGTCAAATTTCGCTTTCCCATTTGAGTCGGTCATTTGTACTATATCCGTATCGGGGTCGATCGTATATACTTCATTTGTATCAGGGTTTATCTGATACAGAGATCCTACCGTTACTTCCGCTCCCGCGATTTTGTTTATGCTGTCTGTTACCGTTAAGTTCACCGCATAGGTCTCGCCGTATTTTAAGGTCACTTCTATTCTTCCGCTTGTCTCACCCGGATATACCCTTACTTCGACGGTACCCCATTGAGTCGAACCATTGCCAAACTGCGTCAGGTTGAGCGCAGTGACCGTAGGCTGGGTGCCTGTCCCTATCAGTTGCTTTTCCGTCAGTTGTTGTGGGCCCCAGATTCCAACCCCGTAAGTATGTTGTAAAGTGTAAGTACCAGGCGTGATGTCGTTAAATACATACACCTCGTCCTTACCGTAAGTTTCATACGTCATTTGTCTGGACGTACTTCTAGTGCCCCCTGTTGGTTGTCTTATCAAATCGAGTTCAGCGCCTCTGCCCCTCGTTTCAAACGAGTTTTCCACGTAATGAGGTGTACCGCTGGAGAAAGCCTCTACTTCAAAATAATATTCCGGATCGACGTTCAGGGTTTTAATGTTTAAGTAATTCTTCCCATAAACCATATCACTATTATACAGTTTGTTGGGTTCAATGCCGTAGCGCACCACATACCCGTCGGCGCCATCCACCGGTTCCCACAACAAATTGGCGTTGCGGCGGTCTAATTGGCTGCGAACAGCCATTACATTATCCACCTTTGTGAAAGTTGCCTCATTCGGATTGCCGAAAACACGCAACTCTTTTACAGCAAACTTTCCATTATCGGGCGTAAATACATTTGTCAACTTCACATACCGTCCTGTTACGGCGGTGGGGAGTTCGATGTAATCGGACTCTAAGTCCTGGGTGTTATTGCTTTTGTCAATAATCGTGGTCCAGTTCTTGTTATCGTTGGATACTTCGACAGTATATGAGTGATATTGGGTGAGTGGTTTGTATGAGGCGGTGGCGCCAGCTCTGTCCCACAGTGTCTGTATCCCGCGAATATCACTTTCTTTGCCAAGGTCGACGGTTATATATTCGCCCGGATCGCCCGTTTGAGCGCTCCAGTATGACTTCCCATCCTGATCCACCGCTAATGCCGGCCAGTAATTCACAAGCGTGGAAGATGTTTCGACCTGTTTGTTTAGGGATAAAAGCATCCATCCCGTAAAATTATCTTTGACCGGATTCGTCTTGACGCCGGGCAGATATTGCGGATAATCGCAAAATTCGACATTTCCGTGCGCCACGCCCTCTGCGTCGAAATCTGAGGGGTAGAGAGAGATAAGCGTATTACCGTTTCCGCCACTTTGGGTGAACGCCGTCATACAGATGGTCCAAAGCTTACCCTGCTTGTCTAGGAATATACTGCCGTGGCCGGCGCCCGGCGCTACGCCTGATGTGTTCCTTGTAAGCGGGTTATTTTCATCATATACATATGGACCCAACGGATCGTCTGCTACGTATACACCCTGCGCATAAGAGGCAAATTCGAGGCCGATAGATGAATACAACACATAGTATTTGCCATTGTACTTGAGCGGATGGGGACCTTCAGTCCATCCATATTCTTGGGGACGGTATTCCCTGTCGGTGAAATATGGAAAGATAAGGTCGTCTTTATATCTGGTTTCCCAACCATGGTTATGGGGGTCGCCCCAAAGGCAGACAACGGGTTTATCTATTTCCTTGAAGGTTGTTTTATCTAATTCAACGACGCGAATCCCCAAAATCTGCGACCATCCGTAGTACATAAACAGCCGGCCTGATTCTTCATCGTAAAGCATACTGGCATCGCCATAATTGTTGCTGGAAAATGTACCGCAATCATACCATATTCCCGATTTCGGATCGTCAGTCGTCCTTACTCTGTTTTCTGTATTGCCGGCGTAGTTATACAGTTTGCCGTCAATTTCCGTAATGCCTACTATCCCTCCCAGTAAATTCGGCGCAGAGACATACGTCCAGTTTGCGAAGTCATTTGACCACCAATAGCCCTTTTGGAAACTTATAAATAGATAGTAGTCACCATTAAATATTTTGACAACAGGCTCGCCGCCCCTCGACACTCTCCCCGAACCCTGAGTAAGCGAAATGGGATTACAGTACGTGGTTGCGTTTTGTATGAACTCCTTTCCCGATGGCACTACCGGTAGAGCCGAAGTTGAAACCGCGCTTCCGATGGTCTGGTTGCCGCTGGTCTCTCCTCCCTGGGCCTCGACCGCGCCGCTCGCGCCCGTAAAACAAGTGGCCGCGATGACAACCGATAAAAGAATACTTAGTAACTTTTTCATAAGTCTCTCCTTTCTGTGGTTATACTACCACCAATAAAATATAATTATCTCAGAAGCTTGTCATTGGTCAGTGGTTTGCCATTGCTCAGTTGGTTTGTTGTTGCTCAATAGTTAACAGCGTTCAGACCGCCATCGCGGCTTTTCTTTTCTTTTTGCACCCCCTTATTTAATTATTTCATGCGCCCCTGTCTTCATCCCATTGCTTTTGCCAGGTATTCCGTGTCAGCGGGTTCGTCGTCCGGTACCGTCATTTTCACCATAGAAGAACTGGCAGCGGCGGGAATCAGGCCGGTGGTCTTACCGCTGTCTACCGAATAGATCTGATGTCTGTAGATGGACGGCAGAAACCCGAAGTCGCTGAAATCCCCCTTATTGTAGAGGGTACCTGCCGCATCCGCTCCATGGGAGGACGACGTGGGACATGCGTCCCACTGCTCAGGAGTTGGCAGCAGACGGATGTCGCCGTCTGTGGCGATACGTTCGCCATGGAGAATCATCTCTATTCCGGCGCACTTCTGGTCGCCGAAGGTACGATCAAAATTGGTGTTGTTCAGGAACACGCTTAAACCTTGCGTATCCAGATAGGAGATCTTGGTAGTGCCCCCCAGGACTGTACTGCTCCCTTTCAAAATAAAAATTAATTGTGCGCTTGGAATAAGGGCTTTTTTTCATCACCTCTGCTTTCAAGACTCTCCTGATGTCTGAAACCGGGGAGAGTCGGCTTGTCCATTTTTTTGGCGTATTCTGCAAGCTCTCGAAGATTTGCAGAGTCGCTGTTGGCGTCAAAGTTGAAGCCGACGTTTTTCAGGTCGCCGGCTTTTTCGTTCCGTTAATTTATTAAATTACTTTTGCAAAACTATTTAATATAAGTTTGAATTTATCATATCACTCTCAAATCTCATGATTCAACTAAATCGGTTCTACAAATTTCAACAGTTTATGCTTATAAGATTAATACTTCATCATATTTTCTAAAAATATGATGAAGTACCACAGATTGGCGGCGGCTTTATATTAAATACACAGAAAATGAATGAAAAAATAAGGGAACGCTCCTGTAAATTTGCACTTCCGGTTGACCTGGCGGCGAAAATATGGCAGCTTTCCGTAGGTGAGCAGCAGCGAGTGGAGATCATGAAACTGCTGTGCAGGAATAGAGAGATCCTGGTTTTAGACGAGCCTACGGCAGTGCTGACTCCGCAGGAGGCCGGCGAGCTGTTTAAAACTCTGCGCAAGATGGCCAATGAGGGAAAATCGGTGATCTTCGAATCCAAAATGACATATAAAAGGCACAAAATATGATGCCACAAGAAAAGCCAATGTTAATGTCATATTTAGAATAAAACCGCCCTTTAATATTTACGATTTTAATAAATCAAACTGAGGTTGAGAATGGAAAGAATATATAAACCGTTAGAGGAATTATCGGATGAAGAAATCGAAGAAGTTTTGAGAGAAGGAGAATTAGATGAATTAATTCTCCTTCCTTTATCTATTGGACAATATCATAGTAATTGGATGTTCTCAAAATATCTGTACGAAATTATCTAATCATGAAGATGCAAGGGTAAGAGCAAATGCGGTTTTAGGATTAGCTTATATCGCTCGTACCAAAGGGATACTGGAAAAGCATATTGTTAAGCCAATTATATTAAGAGAATTAAGAGAGAATATTGAATATCAATGGCGGATTATTGATGCAATCGATGATATCAATTTGTTTATGAAATGGGGTATCGGCAAATTTGCATTAAAGAAAGAAAGGGAATAAGCAAAGCATAAAATCACATTTTATCTTTTGTATCCTTCATTGGTGGCAAAAATAAAGAAATTCTTTAAGACTTTAATTTACACATATTAATTTATTATTTTCGGCAGCCTAGCGGGTAAATTTCCTGTTAGCTGGAGATTAAGCTATTTCGTAAGTTTAATTGTAATGGTTGTCCCCTGCCCGGTGGCCGTTTCTACACTGATGCTGCCCTTGTGTGACAGAACGACATTTCTTATCACGGCGAGACCTTTCCCATTGTTTAAAAGCATTCCTGTACCCGTAAGCGTCTCCACTGCATCGGCCCTGATGCCTGTGCCTGTATCGGCAAAACAAATCGTTACAAATTGTTCCTCAGATGCAACAGATACGCTGACTTCTGTTCCCGGCGGGTTGTGTGATAGTGCATTTGTCAGGAGATTTTGAAAGGCCCTGTAAAGAAGCTTTTTATCAGCATTAATCTCTATTGTCTCGCTTCCGAAGTCAAATCCGAAGCGGTAATCGGCAGCACTTGGCTGGTTTGCAATATCGACAATTATGTTTTGCAGGAATGGAACAAGGTCAACGGCCTCAGGATAAAGCGGCATGATTGCTCCATGATCCATATCTTTATCTATAGAAAGCTTGAGGTCACTTATCAGCTGCTCCATATATTTGCCTTTGGACGTTATCTCGTCAAGGAACTTCTTCTTTTCTTCATCATCCCAGTTATAATCCTCTTTTGCCAGAAGTGCAGAGTATCCGAGAATATATGACAGCGGCGTCTTCAAGTCATGTGAAATACCACGAATCCATTCCTTCTTGGCTTCTTCAAGCCGCGCTCTATCGCTTTTGCTTTTTTCAAGACGAACAGATAAGCCGGAAAAATCGTCGATTAGCTCAGAATACAAAAAATACTGTGGCTTAAGCCTGCCACGCTTTGTATAGACCTTTCCAAGCAATGAATTTATGTCATAATCGCCTGCTGAAAGTCTGTTGATTATAGAAATCATCGTAAGCTGCGGCTGAACAAAAGCAAGGCTGAACAATGCTCCCCCGCTTATTAATGAAAGCAGCAGCACGGGCATAAAATAAACAATATTTTCTTCCGCATGGAGTAAGCCTAACGAACTGAAAACCACATCAAACAGAATCTGCATAAATACACCGATGTAGATGCAGAATCCTGCGAGACATATCGTAAAGAATATAAGGAATTTTAGTTTGATTTTGCTATTCATCTATTTTCTTCCTTCACGGGTGGAATAAACTTGTATCCAAGACCGCGCATATTCAATATAATCGACGGATTTTTGGTGTCATCACCGAGTTTTTTCCGCAGCTTGGATATATGTATCGTTACTGTTTTTTCATCTCCGAAGCCCATTGGATCCCAGACTGACTCGTAGAGCTGTGTCGCCGTAAATATATGGTTTGGATTCTTACAAAAGAAGCATAGCAGTTCGAACTCTTTCGCTGTACATTCTATCTCATTACCGTCTACTGTCAGTGTAGCGGTATCAGGATTTACATTAAACTTGCCATAATCATAGGTCACTGGCATAGCTGCCGATGCAACTGGAGCATACTGTGTCTGACGTCGCAGGATTGCGGTAATACGGGCAACTACTTCGAGCGGATTGTAAGGCTTTGTGATATAGTCGTCTCCTCCGACAGCAAGACCTGTAACAACATCTAAATCGCCTGCGCATGATGTCAGAAAGATAATTGGAGCATATGAGAACTGACGTATTTGCGTGCAAAGCTCAAATCCGGTCATATCCGGAAGCATAACATCCAGAAGCATCAGGTCAAAATCATTGTTCCTCACTAATTCCAATGCATCCTTCCCGTTGTATGCGCTACTGATATTTGTAAAACGTTCTTTTGTGAGCGTAATCTTCAGCATGTCTATTAGCCCGGCCTCATCATCAACCAGTAATATCTTTTTATTGTGGTACATAATCTTTCTCCAGTCCCGTGTTCACTGTACTTTACAGCACTCTATATAAAGTATACCACACAGAAATCAAGAGAGCGATGGATGTTTGGTGCAACTGTACTCAGAGCAGACATAGTAAAGAATTTATTTTATTTAATTGTAACTCCAAACTCGTCAGAAGCATTTCCCGTGAAAACAATAAATCCATTCTCGGGGAGCTCACATGTATTGTTCTTGCTCACAATTGAGAAATTAACAAGGTTATTGTCCTTATCATATACAGCAAACGAATCACCATCCGGACAAGCTACTTCAATAGTCTTTCCTGCAGTGGCTCCGTCAATTTTAAACCACTGTGCATAACCGTTGGCGGAGATAGCGATCTTCTGCGATGCATCAGCTGCCAAAGGAATTACACTGTCCTCACATATATATATCATATCATAAGTGTTCATATACTCTGCACCTTCCTGCTGGTAAAAAGTCAAATCTGTCAGATCTCTGCCATTCATAACAGGAATTTCAATATTTGTAACCGCATTATTCTCATCCACAATTCTAACACCCTGTGCATAACCGTTGTTCCTATCAACATGCATTCTGTTTATCATAAATATCGGTGTCAGGAACATGTCGGAATTTGCCTTTTCAAGAAGCGCTAGATACAGCTTGCCATCTCTCTGTTCCCAAGTCTTCATAACATCATCTGATACATTACTCTTCGGCAGTTTCATAGCCATGTAATGTGTCAATTCCACCTGTCCTATGCCTGGGAACGCCATGATTTCTTCAGATTGTACGTACGTCTTCCCGTTTTCTTCCTCGCCGAATGTAAGTGTTATTGTACCATCCTCGTTCTTAAACTCACCGTTGCCGTTATAGATATACCTGGCTTCCGGAATCATTCCGTCAAAACCCTCGGGGATTGTAAAGCGATCCTTATCAAATACTATGTCATAAGATCTCTGGAATGCAGAGCCTTCACCGTACCCACCCTGGTACTTCATCATTTCTTCCGGTATTTCTGTTGCAACCGGAGCTTTCGGCATTATATCAGGTTTTATCTCATCTATAATTTTCTTATCCTTTAGTAAGTTTAAAAGCATATTTGATGCAAATATCTGATTGAAAAGCGATGATCCACCGGAGGATGCTACCGCCATTGCTATGTTATATTCCGGTAAAGCTATAAGAACTGAGTGATATGTTGAATCTCCACCCTTTGCCACTGCTTTGATACCATAGTCGCCGAAAGGTGCCAGATTAACTGAATCCCATCCAAGACCATAGCCTTCCATATTTCTATCTGTATCTACCCATATACCGTTTCTGTACTCGGTATTCTGCATAGCCTCAGCACTTTCCTTTGAAAGGATATCCTCCTTATTTCCTATCAGAACTTCAGAGAATTTGCATACGTCCTCTGCTGTAGAAAGTATGCCGCCTGTACCCATGTAATTTATGTATACATCCGGGAGCTCATTTCCGGAATCCGAATCATATGCTCTTGCCATTCTTTCTCGATCAAAGTCATCGTGAGGTGTCTTCGTATTTTCCAAGCACAGTGGCTTACTGATGTTCTCAGCCACAAACTCCGTATAGCTCATCCCGCTTACACGCTCAACCAATATTTCAAGCAGCTGGAATCCATCGTTGCAGTACACTGAAAATGCTCCTGGATCCGAATGAAGATTATCATCCTGAAGACTCGCCAGCATATTGTCCTGAACTGAGGTATCCTCGTTTCCAAGTGTAGTAGTATTATGATAATGTGACCCGTAAAGCCCTGATGAATGATTTAAAAGCATTCTCGGCGTAATCTCCTTATATCTCTCATCGGCCATCTTAAAGTCCTTGATATAGGTTGTAAGTGGCGCATTCAGATCAACCTTATCCTGGTCCACAAGCATCATAGTTGCCGCTGAAACATACATTTTGCTCAGTGAAGCGATGCCATACATCGTGTCCTTTGTAATGGCAGTGTCGGCACCCTTGGCATACTCTCCGTCATTCCCGGAAAATACGATCTCGCCATTGTCGATGATGGCATACTGTACGCTTGTTACTCCGTAATCGGAAATCATGGCTTCCGTCATACCGTCAGCAACCTCATGAAAATGCTTCGTATCTGCAGCCGATGCCTCGCCGCACCCTGCAAACATTGCTGCCATTATTACAAGAATTATAACAAGTGAAATTAGTCTGTTCATTTTTTCTTCTCCTTTACCTCATTTTGTGGTTTTCATTTTTCTTTCGATGGTTCTATCATAAAACGCTAAAACTAAAACAAAGTAAACTGAAAGTAAAATCGAGGCAATATTAATAAATGATGGTATAATCTATAAGAATAGTCTTCACTATATCGTGAAATTCATTGCTATTCATATAGCTCAATTAGAAAAGGTGGTTTAGTATGAAAGGTGCATTATTAGACAAGGGCGAAAAATTCTATACTCATTTGAATAAGGTTTTCGAGTCAATAAAGAATATACAACTTGAGTATAATTGGCTTATTACGGATTGTGAGTGCTATCCGGACAATCAAGAATATCAGAAGTTGTTATCTGAAAAGTATTGCTGGATTTCAGGTGAACAACTGACAAAAATGATACGGGATGAAGATTTTCAGTGGATATGGGCTGTCTTATCAGGATTTAATAAAAAGATATCATTAGAAGATGTTTTGATGTACCCATTACCCTATACTAATGAATACACGGGCTTCTGGCAGAACCCCGTTTCACTTCAGCATCCACTTGCCGAAATAGAAATCGCCCCTTGGGATAGTTCTTTAGTTTTATTAATAAGCAGCAATGATAAAATTGTTGACGACTTTATGAATGCATTTCCAAAAGCCGATAATTTAGAAGAATATAATAGTGATTAATAGTTCTATGGTTTGATAAAATAGTTAAAAACAAGGTGCGAGATCCGAGCTGCGCATTATAGCAAAAATTGAGTACCTGCAGAAAGTTGCGAACTTCGTAGTTTCCATAAACTTTGGAGGTGGATCTGACAACTTAATCTTCATTAGTTAGTAATGCACAGCCAATAAAATTTGGAAACAGAAATGGAAGAAGGTTATTAGATGAATAAAACACATTCCTATACATATTTTGGGATTGAGAGCAATGGAGAGATTACTGATAAAGGATTAGTGGGTTACGATCGGGGTATATTTGATCCTGCAGATATTACAAAAGTATTGGGAATACAGCCTTTTCACAGCTGGAAAAAGGGTGATATAGGTAAAAACGGAAGACAGGCTTTATTTTCGTCTTGGGATGCAGAAAAATCAGATATTGATAGATTGGACGTTGAAGCTCAATGTATGGATACAATAAAGAACCTTCGTAACAAAGTGTCAATATTAAATCAGATAAAAGAGCAGTATGATGTGAACTATTATATTGTGATTGTTCCAAAAATCTATGGAGAAGAGCAACCGTTTATGAACTTTAACAAAGAAATTATTGAATTTTGCTATCTGTCAGGAACCACTATCACTGTTGATATGTATATAAACCAAGATGAAGGTGCTTGATCTGGCTTGTTAATTAAAAATAAGATCCCAAAATAAGCGGCATGATTGCAATTTGCTTGTAAAAACAACCAAAAACCTATATTTCAGTGAATATCTAAGGCAGTTTTTTATTGTTTTTGAGCCAAAAGGAGGCGTGTACGAGGTGAAACGTGGAGACAGGTGCCGCCAAGTTTTTTGCGTAAAAACTCCGTACAGCTGGCCTTTGTTTCTTTCATACCTTCCATGGCGCCAATTACTTCACGATAACCGTCCTCGTTAACTCCAATTGCAATCAGGATGGCTACATTCTCGTATTCGCCACCTCAGTTTCTCTTAAGATAGATCCCGTCAACATACACGTAGACTAACTATTAAAAGTCAAGTCACAAAATGAAAATCTTGAATGAATTGTGGAAGCGTATTTCTGGCAAAACGGAATCTTGATAATTGCATAGCAAAATAAGCACCCTAGAAAGCTGCTCCCAAATTGCTATAGGTATAACGATTATGCCTGGCTAGCGAAGGGCTGATTTGTTTTCACAAGGTGAAAGATTACCCGCGTCAATTTCTTGGCCGCATGGGAAACAGCCACGTTGTAGGCTTTGCCTTCAGCACGCTTTTTGGCGAGGTACTGACCGAAACCCTTATCCCAATGGCAGACATATTTTGTAGCATTAAAGAGTGCGTAGCGCAGATATTTAGAGCCACGTTTCACCATTTTCGAATGTGTGGATGTCAGTTGTCCTGACTGATAAACGGAAGGTTCCAAGCCGGCAAAGGCAAGCACTTTCTCCGCCGAATTGAAATTACTGAAGTTTTCTGTTTCGGCAATGATAATAGCAGCCATGCGATATGAAATTCCGGGAATTGTCATAATCGGACTGTGAAGTGCGTCTACAATTGGGTTGATTTTCGCTTCGATCTGCTTGATCTGATCTTCCATCATTCGAATCATCTGGATGGTTTGCTGTAGTTCTAAGGATTTCACGTCGCTGTAGGAACCGATGGAATCTTTGGCCGCATTCCGGATCTCAACGGCTTTTTCCTTTGCGTAGCGGCCCTTGGATGATGCAGAAAGAAGATTGGACAGTCTTGTAAGGTGACATTGGGATATTGCCCCTGCATTTGGCAGTTCCGAAAGTAAAGAGTATGTAGAAGCCATATGCAGCGACGGAACCAACTTTTCCAATTCAGGAAAAAGGATGACGCAGAGCCTTGCGTAAGAGGTCTTGAGCCTTGCACAGTCCTGTACCAGAGAGAATCGGTATCTGGTTAGTGACTTAAGCTCACGAACGTGGTAAGATGACTGTGAGTAGGGCTTCAAGCTTTCTGTCCTAAGCATAGTCACAATTGAGTGGGCATCGACCCGATCCGTTTTCGTTTTTCTAAGACTAAGACTTTTTCTGTAAAGATTGGTATGTAGCGGATTGATTACCGTGGTGGTAAGACCGCTGGAAATCAAAAACTCTAAGAGATTATCGCTGTAGTGACCAGTGGCTTCCAGCCCTACTTTCATTTTAGATGAATCACTCCCGCATGTCTTGAGATTGGTAAGCAATTCACCAAACCCCTGTTTGTTGTTGGGAATGGTGAATGTCTGGAAAAGGATCATCCCATCTGAATCAACGATGAGGCAATCGTGCTTGTCCTTGGCAACATCAATGCCGGCATAAATCATAGCAGTTCCTCCCTGGGTTTAAAATTGACACTGTTTTCTTCCACAGACCTGTTTGCCGACTGTAACCTCGTTCTAAATGAAACGTCATGCGTTATCTAACTAATTACCATTAAAGCAAACGGCTGTGGTTATAGCCTACGTGAAAACGTCATGCGTTAAGCGTCAAAAACTAATCCACAGCGTCTGTAAACAGTATAGTACATATTCCGAGAAACAGAATGAGAAGAGTACTATAACTTAATAATACGAAGCGTAGGAGCTATGAGTAAGTGAGGGTTCGCGTTCCCCTTTTAATGGTGGGATAACAATCAAAAAGAGCACCATTGCAGTGCTCTTTTGTTTCAGTGAAGGAAATCAAGTTATAAATTTCTAGATAAATTAGATATTTAATTAGAAAGCAATAACTGTTATTTCTGTTAAAAACTCAATATCAAGAGTTGCTAATAATAAAATTCTGCCTCCATCTTTCCACCATACCTTTCTGATTTCCTTACCTTAATTTTATTATAACCAAGTTTTTATGTGAAATTAGTAAATTAATAAGGCAATATTTTCTTTGCTATATTTTTTTTGTATTAATATCTGCATATTTTTTATCGAATAAAGCAATCCATTCTTTTGCTTTATCGGTTTGTAAAAGCAATAATACCACTCTTTAATTTCATTATACAGTGTAACTTGTTTCGTTTAACCTATTTTTGCTGTTAGAAGTAGGTTTTCTTGGTTTTAGATTTTCTAGAATCCCATATAGACATATTAGGGTTGATTGTGGCAAGCAATTTACTACAGAATGAGGATTCCAAGTTGCGCAACTTATTGTACCTGATCAATTCAAACTTCAATTAATAAAAGCTTAACTCTCTAAATCACTATTGTAGTTCAACCGATTAATTAGTAAAATAATACAAATCAAGATGCAATACAGTAATAAATTAGACTTAACGGGTGTTATTCGCGTATCTCTTTTATAATAGGTATATCAAGTTGGTTAACGAAAAATGTTCAAACCGGGATATGGGAGGTTTATATGACTGGACATAAATTAATCGTAGATCATTATAACGAACTGCTGGAAATTCTGGACTGCATTAAGGTCGGAATTTATATTACGGACGGAAAGGGTAATACATTACTGCTGAACAAAGAATCGGAAAAAACTGGAGGACTGTCTCGGGAAGCGTTGAGAGGCAGAAATATGAGAGAACTGATCGATATGGGATATGTCGAAGAAACTTCGGTCTTAGAGGCGATGGAAAGTCATAGGGAAGAGAATATCATTCAAAAACTAGGGGAAGGCGGCCAGCTTTTTATCACTGGCGTCCCATTGATAAAAAACGACAAATTAGATCTTGTCGTCTGCACGGAGCGGGATATCACGGAAACCATCAGCTTAAAGGAGCTTCTGAAAGAAAGAGAAAGGATCGCTGAAAAGTATGAATCAGAACTGGAGTATTTCAGAAAAAAGAGCCTGGATAATGTCGAAGAGATTATCTGCAAAAGCTTTGAGATGAGAGAGGTCTTAGAAAAAGCAATGCGCATTGCACATCTGGATACGACAGTGATTCTTACCGGAGAATCGGGAACAGGAAAAGAGCTGATTGCAAATATGATATGTAAAAACAGCAGTAGAAAAGACAAATCCTTTCTAAAAATAAACTGCGCCGCAGTACCGGAGAACCTCCTCGAATCCGAATTCTTCGGCTATGAAAAGGGTGCTTTTACTGGTGCGGACAAGAATGGAAAAATCGGGATCTTCGAATTGGCCAAGGGCGGGACTTTGTTCCTGGACGAAATTGGCGATTTGCCGTTGACAATGCAGTCAAAGCTGCTGAGAGTCCTTCAGGAAAGGGAAATTTTCAGAATCGGAGGTAAGGAAAATATCTCTGTCGACGTCAGGATCATAGCTGCGACAAATATCAACCTGAAGAAGGCAATCGATGAAGGAAGATTCAGAGAGGATTTATATTACAGGCTCAACATCGTACCGATCGATATTCCACCGCTCAGAATGAGGAAATCTGATATCAGGCAATTGGCATTTCATTTCGTAAAAAAATTCAATAAGAACTACAAAATGGAAAAAGTGATTATGAATGACGCGGTCAAATCCTTGGAAAATTACGACTGGCCTGGAAATGTCAGAGAATTGAGCAATGTGATCGAAAGGATCATGGTTGGATTTGATGGGACATATATCACAAAGTTCCAAGTGGAAAGGCAGTTGCCCCACAATGAGCTACCTGGAGAAAAACGGTATAAACAATATCAGGGAACATTGCAGGAAATGACAGAACTGTTTGAAAAGGAAATCCTTGTAGATTTATTGAGCCGTAACAACGCTTCTGATGTAGCGCGGATGTTGGATGTTAATAAATCGACAATATCAAGGAAAATTAAAAAATATGGAATAGAGAATCATGCGTAAGTTGTCGAAGTGCAACGTTGAGTTGCGATGATGCAACAATTATGTTTTAAAAATAGTTGAAAACAAGAACATTTTGAATATTTTAAAAATTCAAACACATTTACAGTTGCGTTGATGCAACCGTAGGCCATTGAAAAATTATTAACAAAAAAGAAACGTTGAATTATCAACGTTTCTTTTTTTTAAAACACCGGCATGAATCTTGCGTTAGTCTTGATATGATCGATCAATTTAAACTAAAAGGAGGATTTTAAAAATGGAAGCAACCGTAAATTTCGGCTTGCTAACTTTATTACCGCCGCTTGTTGTAATTATTTTCGCATTGAAAACCAGAAAAACATTCGAAGCTCTTATTCTGGGTGCGGTCATAGCCTATGTGATTGCTTATGGAACCGGATTTTTCTCTCATTTTCTTGATGCATTACAAACCGTGGTTGCGGACGACATTTGGATGTTTATAACACTAGGTTTGTTCGGAAGCTTTGTCTCCCTACTTCATAAGTCAAGAGGAACCTTTGGTTTTGCTAATCTTGTTGAAAAGTTTTCAAAAACAAGAAAGAAATCGCTTATCATTTCATGGATTTTAGGAATTCTCATTTTTATGGATGATTACTTAAACATTTTAACGGTTTCTGCAGCGATGAGAGATTTAACGGACAGACAAAAAACACCTCGCGAAATGCTGGCATACGTAATCGACTCAACAGGTGCGCCGGTTTGCGTTCTGATCCCGATATCCACTTGGGCTGTTTTTTATGGCGGAGTGGTGGGAGACCAGGCAGGAATGGCAGCGTACGGTTCCGGCATGGAAATCTATGTTCAATCTATTCCTTTCATCTTCTACGGCTGGACCGCAATTATTGTAGTGCCTCTGGTGATTCTTGGGATCATCCCGAATATGTTTGGCATGAGGCAGGCGTTTGAACGCGTAGATACAACCGGAAGTGTTTACTCCGTTGCAAGTGAAAAGTATAACATTGGAAGAGATACCTTAAATGAGATCCTTGAAGAAGAGCTTCAAGGGAAAAAACGACATGGCAATATATGGAATTTTATTATCCCGTTGGTCCTGATCGTTGCGGTTACCATTTATACCGGGGATTTGCTGGTCGGTTTGATTGTAGCGATCATTGCAGCTTTAATTATCTATTTGCCACAAAAAATTATGACGTTCGGAGAGTTTTCTGATAGTCTGGCGTCAGGATTCGCATCAATGATCCCAATGCTGTTCATCCTGGCAGGGGCATTTGTGATCAAAGCATCAATGGATGAAATCGGTTTGCCTCAATATGTGATCGACGGCGTCCTTCCATACATGAATGCACAACTGTTTCCAGCCATAACCTTTATTGTCGCAGCGGCCTTGTCTTTCGTAACGGGAAGTAATTGGGGAATCCCGGCGCTTACTGTGCCGATTCTGATTCCTCTTGCCCTGGCCGGAGGTGCGAATCCGATCATCGTATTCGCTGCAATCGTTTCCGGCGGAACGTTTGGAAGCCATGCCTGCTTTTATTCAGATGCCACAGTTCTTACATCGCAGTCCTGCGGCATTGAAAATTTGGAACATGCTTTTACTCAGATACCTTTTGCAATGATTTCTGCAATCATTGCGCTCGTATTATTCCTGATTAGCGGATTTGCATTTTAAATTATTCAATTAAATTAACATTAAAAAATAGAACGATAAAAAAGGATTCAAGGTTCAAAGGAGGAGAAAAATGAAGACTATATTAATTGGAGCAGGCTTGCAGGGAATCGCCACAGCCCTTGATCTGGCTTGGAATAAAAATATGGAGAAATTTACGATTGCTGATTACAACCTGAAGAGGGCTCAGTACGTAACTGATCTCTGCAATAAAAAATATGGAGACCGGGCTGAAGCAATAAAATGTGATGTCAATGACAAAGCTGGTTTGGTTGAACTTCTGAAAGGCTATGATCTTTGCATCAATGAAGTTAATTATTATTATAACTGCGCCATCATGGAAGCTTGCCTCGAAGCAAAAGTAAACTATATTGATATCGGAGGTCTTTATGTTGAAACGGTTAAACAGGTCAAATATGATCAGCAGTTTAAGGATGCGGGCCTTCTTGCCATCATTGGCATCGGAGGGACTCCGGGTGTGACCAATGTATGTGCCGCCTGGGCAGCGGAGCAACTTGATACGGTTGAATCAATGGATTTCTTCTGCGGCTGCGACGACTGGGGTCAAAGCCAGAATTTTGAGGTGACCTATTCCATTGAGACGATTATGGATGAATTTCATATGAAACCGATTCAGTACCTAGACGGAGAATATGTAGAGGCTGAGCCGAGAAGTGGAAGTATGACGGTTCAGTATCCAAAACCCATCGGAGAGCAGGATGCATACTATCTGCTGCATTCCGAGCAGGGAACGATTCCGGAATCATTTAAATCGAAAGGCCTGAAGCATTGTACATACCGGATAGGCTTTGCGGAAGAAGTGCTGGAAAAACTGAATTTTCTGCATAGATTGGGTTTCAGCAAGCAGGGTACTGTAAATTTTGAGGGACATGATATCAAACCGGTCAAGGTACTTAAGAAATTAATGGAAACGCAGCCTGAAGACCCGGATGCTCAGATTAATGACTGTGATATTATCAAGACTTTAGTTACTGGAACAAAGAATGGCAAGAAGGTCCAGTATTCACTAGATGCGATTTGCAGACCTGTGAAAGAATGGCCGGAATTGATGGGTGCTCAGGTATACATTGGCGGAGCTCCTGCATGGGCGGCAGAAATGATGCGAAAAGGAGTTATAACCGCAAAAGGCGCACTGGCTCCGGAGAACTGCATCCCTGCTGAACCGTTCTTTGAAGAAGCAGCCAAGAGAGAAATCTATATTAGATCAACTAGGACAGAGTTATTAGGAACCGATGACTGGGAAGCTGCTAAGAACAAGGAATTGATTGACCAAGGAAGGTAAAGAAAAGCCGAGCCCGTAATCCGAACCAGCCCAAAATGGGGATTTATGGCTGGCGCGCTGGATCCCGGAGTACCTCCTTCCATCGTCGCTCAGATGCTAGGGAACGGACAGATGTTGAAAAGACGCCGCTCTCCAGCGATGATTTCAAATACCTAAACGATGTAATGTCAGACCGAAGTAAATAATAAATAGTCTTCTGTTTTATGAAATAGGAGGGGAAAAGATGAAAGTTCTGATTATTGGTGCCGGTGGACAGGGAGGCCCTTGCGCTTCGATTCTGTCGAAAGACCAAAGCGTCGATGAAATTAAATTACTTGATATTGATCCGGTAATTGCGGAAAAGGTTGCTTCCAAAATCGGAAGCGGTAAAATAAAAACCGGGGCGGTAAATGCTATCGCTGTCGAAGAGGTCGCGAAAGCCGCACAAGGTGTGGATGTGGTCATGGATTTCGTGATGCCCTGGATGGCAAGCTACGTGATGCAGGGCGCGTTACAGGCAGGGGCAAATTATGTGAATTCCGCTTTTGATGTCCCTTTTTGGGATGAATTGTCGGCAGGCAAGCCGCTTTCCCATGATCAGGAATTTAAAGACGCCGGATTGACCGCTCTGCTTGGCTGCGGAATGGCCCCGGGCTTTGTAAATGTAATTGCGAGACTTTATTGCGACAAACTGGATGAAGTTGAAAGTATAAAAATCAGACTGGGAAAAAAGAAGACTGGCGGAGGGGCACATGACAACTATGTTGTCCCTTGGAATCCGGGATGGGCTCCGGTACAGGCGCTGAAAGACTGCAATGACAGCGCAATTTGTTTTGAAGAAGGAAAGCATACCCGTGTTGCGCCTTATTCAGGAATCGAAGAGTGGCAGTTTCCGGAGCCGATCGGGACATTGATAGTGACGCATCATTCCCATGAGGAACCCTATTCTGTGCCGTCAAGCATAGGAAAGGGCATACAGTGTTGTGACTTTAAATATTATCTTCACCCTCAGCCGGCTGCCATGGTGGCGCTTGGTCTTGCCTCGGATCAGGAAATAGATGTAAAGGGGTTAAAAGTAAAGCCAATCGACTTAGTAGCAGCTGTTCTTCCAAAACCTGGAAATGCTTTTCTTGGTGAAGATCCCCGAAAATTTTCCTATAACGACACGCACTGCTATGTAGCAATGGACGTTGAAATCAAAGGAAGGAAGGAAGGGGAAGACAAAACATTTCTGGTGCATTTGCCGAACATGAATGTACCAGGGCAGAGAATTTACGATCTCTTCGGAACTTCTCTAGTCAATGTGGCTTTGCCGGCAGTAACAGGAGCAAAATTGATTGCGGAGGGAGATTATAGAGGCGTTATCTTTGCAGAGCAACTGGATCCTGTCAAATATCTGCAAATCATTACGGGTACGGGATATCCATATAAGTGGGCTGTTGAAGAAAAATAGCGATAAGTAAAGGTAAAAACAAGGCTGACGCCACTTAAAAAGTTTTTTCTCTTTACTAACAAACGCCGATAAAGCGTTGTTATTGCAGCACTTTATCGGCGTTAAATTTCTTTAGATATATCATGCCAGCTTTTGGAGCAGTGCTTGGATGATCTTATCGACATCACCGACTACCTTGCAGTCAGACATGTCAAAGAGCTTTGCATTTTCATCACGGTTCACGCTGATAATCATCTTGCTCTTCAAAGTGCCACAAACGAAGTGCATCGCGCCCGAAGCGCCAAATGCGAGGCAAACCTTTGGCTTAATCGATATTCCACTGGTGCCGATAACCGTTGCCTCGTCGTTCACGAATCCGTTGTCAATAAAATTCCGCGTGTTACCAATTGTAGCGTTCAAGCGCTTGGCCAGTTCTTGTAAATGTTCCCAGCCTTCTTTCGTATTCACACCGCGTCCGGCAACTACAACAATATCTGCCTGATCCAACTTTTGTCCATGAACCTCATTCGGCATGAAATCAATAAGCGAAATGCCAGAATCAAAGGTGTCCAGAACACTGCTGTCACACTTAATGATTTCAACATTGGCATTTGCAGCGATCTTGCTTGCAGACAAAATGCCGGGGCGAACAGATGCAATCTGTGGTCTGTGATTGGGAACCAGTATCTCGCTAACAATCTTACCACCAAATGCAGGTACCATGCAGACGAGATT
Organism: Anaerovoracaceae bacterium; assembly: GCA_963676445.1. GTDB lineage: Bacteria > Bacillota > Clostridia > Peptostreptococcales > Anaerovoracaceae > Anoxybacterium. The sequence goes on along the minus strand of OY781100.1, from coordinate 2,083,086 downwards.
TGCACTATCATTTATGGTGACATCAACACAGTGCGCCGCAACGCCGGTTTTTACCTTGGCGGCAATGGTGGGCGCAAGTTCTGAGCCGACGGCGGTCGCGCCTATAAGAAAGCCCTCCGGTTTGTAGGTTTCAAGCAAAACAGAATCTCTGTTGAACTCGATGCTCCTCAGTTCGCCGCACTGTGAGGGTGAACCTTTCAGGCAATATAATATACCGAATCCAGAACCTGCTCGGTTATCTGGGGAAACATGCTGTGGTTGTTAAAGGCTTAAATTTCAAGGTATATATAGCGTTTTAGAAAAAAATATAAACTAATTTAGATTTTTAAAGCGTTTTTGAAAAAAGGAAATGATCTCCCAAAAGACCATTTTCTTTTTATTTCGTTACTGGTTATTTCATCAATCGAACATCGCATCTGGAATAAATGTTGAAAGATTTGGAACGAATACAAATAGCAGTGTTATAAGGACCATTACAAGCAAATATGGCATAGCACCTTTGAATATGCCCATAACATCGACATCGTTTGGTGCGACGGCTTTTACTGTGTAAACGCAGAGTCCTACTGGAGGAGTTAATCCTCCCATATGTAACGCCAAAATTGATACCATATCAAACTGAATAGGATCGATACCAAGTGCTACTGCAGCTGGATAGAAAATTGGGATTGTCAAGGCAATACTTGAATATGCATCAATAAAGCAACCTAAGATTACAAATACAATAACAGTTGCAATCAGGAATAATACCGGGCTAAAGTTTGCTCCGGTTACTAAGTTTGTTATTGCTTGTGCTAATCCTGAAATAGTCATGAATTTTGCAAACATCCCTGAACAAGCTAAAATTAAGAATAGCATTGCGGCATTTTCAATCGTATCCATAATTGCACCCCATACTTTAGAGACCGGAGTTCTTTTTATAATTGCGAAAGCCAAAAACACCAGGCATCCAATGGCACCTGCTTCAGCAGAGCTGAATATTCCGCTGAAGATGCCCCCAATAATAACGAGTGCAACAATAAAAATTGGAAGTAAATCTTTCAGTGATACAAGCTTTTCTTTCCAGGTATAAGTAGCTGTTGATCTTGGGAACAAATTAGGTTTTGCAATTGCAGTAATTATTGTAAATGCACAAAAGCCGAAGGTCAATGCTAATCCTGGAGCGATAGCGGCCATTAATAATCTACCGATTGAATCCCCTGACAGTGCACCATAAATAACGATCATAATGCTTGGTGGAATGAACTGCCCAATGTTTCCGGATGCTGCAATCATCCCATAGGTAAGATTTTTATCATACCCGTATCTTCTCATTTCGGGTGCAGCAATCTTTGCAAATACCGAACCGGTAACAAGTGCTGATCCATTTAGTGTACCAAACGCAGCACAACCAACTGTTGTTGCAACGCCTAGTCCGCCTGGAGCTTTTCCTAACCATTTTGCTAAAGTATCATAACTTTCCGTACTTATCCCTATTGCAGTCGCCAGCATGCCCATTAATATAAATAGCGGTATTACTGCATAATCATATGTCGCTATATTTCCATATCCAAGTATACCTACCATTGAAATAGCTTTTGGAAGGCCCAGACATGCGACCAGACCAAAGAAACCTACAGAACCTAATGATACTGCAATATGTACGCCCATAATTACCAGAGCAATAAGCGCTGCCATACCTATTAAAGCGATTATTAATCCTGAAGACATTATTGCTCACCACCTTTGTCAAATACGCCTAATTCAGCGTCTGTTGGGATTTCTGACTTGATTCCAATTGGCTCCTGATCAGGATGTATAATACCCACAGCAGAATAAACCGCCATAAGAACTGATTGAACCGCCATAAGAACCCATCCCAGGAAAGTGCCGAATTTTCCGATAAAAATATATACCGTCACCGACGCAACAGATTCTTCTTTTATCATCCATGAGGACCAGAAAACATCCCATGATGCTTTAACAAAACAAATAAAAATAATTGCAGCTAAAGTATAGATTAAAAAGCTTGCCAAATGCTTTTTTCTCCCTTGAAGTTTGTCATATACTGCTCCAAGCTGCATATGTTTTCCTCGTAGCATTGTATATGCCATACCCGCATAGGCTACCCATGCCATAAGCATAGTTACTATTTCGGTTGTACCTTTTATTGGGGAATTGAATGCGTATCTCATAAATACGTCACAGCAAATTAATACGAAGTTGAATAGCATAACTGCGGCGCAAACCCATGCGAAAAATTTCATGATTGGCGCAGGTTTTTCATAAATGTTCCTAGCTGTATTTGCCATAATTCCTCCTTTCAAAATGGACAGGGTTTATAAAAACCCTGTCTTACTGCCTGCTAAACTATATAAATGTATCTGTATATTTATTTTATATATTTGCTGGTATCAAATGGCCATTCATAACCAATCTCTTCGCCGGCTTTCAGATAATCAGACATGATTGCTTCCCCATTGTATCCTGCTTTAGTTGAATCTGCAATCCATGATTCCAGCGTATCTTCATAAGCAAGTGCTTCCTGAGCCCAGGTCGCTTTATCATCATCAGATAGAGTATTAATAACAACACCATTATCTTTCATCTCTGTTACCCAGCCTTCCATCTGATCAGCTTCCCATGTCTGGAATTGACCCATTGCTTCATCGGCACATTCCTGAAGAAGTTTTTGAGTGTCTTCGTTTAAACCATCCCACACATCTTTATTGATACAAATGGTATCACAATTTCTGGCGCCAATACCTAAATCAAGACAATTTGCCTCAACCTCGTACAATTTAAAATCGCAGTAGATACTGTCATAAACAAATGAACCTGATGCAACGCCAGTCTTGATCGTCTGATACAATTCTGCTGCCGCTGCAGTTACAGGAACTGCGCCCTGACTTTCAAACCAGGGAACATAGTACACTCCGCCGAGGGTGATTTTCATTCCATCTAACTGATCGAGGGTTGTGATCGTTTTCTTTGAATATAGTTTATAAGGTTCATTTCCTTTCCAAGCAAGACACTCTACATTATTGTTTTCATATTCTTCGTAGAATTCAGGATATTTTTCGCTAATCTTATACATCAACTGAGCTGCCATATCTGGATCACTTGGCGCAAAAGGTACGCAATAAGTAATCTGTGAAAGTGGTAATTGGCTTGGTGTATATAATGTACATACTGTACCAACATCCGCTATCCCGCTACCTAATGTAGACAGATTATCTGTAGCCTTTCCTAAAGACGCATCCCAATATTCTGTAAAAGTGATCGACCCTCCGGATTTCTCAGTTACAAGATCCATAAAGATTTTCAGATCATGTGCCTTTGCTGTGTCCTCTGAATCCAAAGCTGCGCATGTAAGGTTCAACTCTTGAGAATCACCACCACTTCCATCGGGCGTAGTGCCTTTACTGCCACAGCCATACATTGTCGTAGACAATATCATGATTAATACTACGATAATTGATAATTTTTTTTTCATTTTTCCTCTCCTTCTCCTATCCTGGTAGTGTCAAGTTTGGCACTACCCTTAGCCTTTTGTTTAATAGTTCCTCATAAGCATTTATAAAATAAAGCATGAATCATGCCAGCCCTTTGAAGGGTGGGAAAATCCTAATTTCTGTTGAAAAATTAATTTTTTTTTCATTGTCATCTGTTTACCGCAGCGATTATTTTGTTGCATATATGCAAATCCTAACAATTTATTGCATTGCCGCAACAAATCGTATTTCATTTAAAAACGTTGTTATTCCAACGATTTGAACTGTTAGTGCTTTATGTTTGTAATTTTCTTTGATATACTATTGCTGAAAGTAAGAGGAGGTAATTTATGAATCAAGTTTTAGCGATTGAAGAAATTATAAATTCACTTCAAAATATAATAGAAGATAATAGTTACAGTAGGGATTTTACCATTGATTCAATAAAAAAAATTATCACAGAACTGAAAAACCTCAATAACCAGGAAATTAATTATAAAATAGTCGTAGATTCACTGGATGACAGTATCTTCATCACAGATAACAAAGGTAAGGTTATTTATGTAAATCCTGCACACAAAAACAATACCGGAATTCTTCCACAGGAAGTGCTGGGGCGTACTGTTTCAGATATTGTTAACGAGGGAAAACTATTTTCAGGAGGTGCAACTCTTGAAGTTCTCGAAACAGGAAAAAGGGCGTTCCGACTTGCAACAGTTTTAAAATCAGGTTCTCCTGAAGTTGGATACACTATAGGTGTGCCGATTTTTAAAGAATCAGGTGAACTTGAACAAGTTGTCGTAAGCAGTCGACCCATTTTATCCTTACAGGCGCTTCAGGATGATTTTGAAAGTTTTTTGGAAGAAGCAACTGTATTAAAGAATTCCATTGAAAAAATCAGAATTCTACCAAACTCAGATACTTCTTCCCTGAAATCAAACAAATTAATTGGTTGTTCTTCTCAAGCTCAAGCTGTTTATAACATAATACAAAAATCTGCACCTACCGATGCAACTGTCCTGATTACAGGCGAATCAGGAGTTGGGAAAGAAATTGTGGCAGACGAAATATACAGACTTAGTTTGCGTAAAGATTATACATTCATAAAAGTAAACTGCGCTTCTATTCCAAACAGCCTGCTGGAGTCCGAACTATTTGGTTATGAAAAGGGTGCTTTTTCAGGTGCAAATTCTAATGGGAAACCTGGTATTTTCGAAATTGCAAATTATGGAACTTTGCTGCTGGATGAAATAGGCGATATGCCTATGGAATTGCAGGTTAAATTACTGCGCGCAATCCAAAACAGAGAAATAACAAGAGTGGGAGGCACAAAGCCAATTAAATTGAATATACGGATTATTGCTTCGACAAATAGTAATTTAAAAGAAAAAATTGCAGATAGAACATTCAGACAGGACTTGTATTATAGATTAAATGTCATACCAATTCATATACCGCCACTGAGAGATCGGCCTCAGGATCTTGAAAGTCTATGTAAACATTTTGTATCATTATACACACAGAAACACCAAAGAGAATTCACTCTGACCAAAGAGCATATTAATATAATGAAAAAACATACATGGCCAGGAAACGTCCGTGAATTGGAAAACGTGATAGAATACATGACGGTTTGTTCCTCAGGTTATACTGACTTAGATAAAGAGATGTTAAAAAGTTTACTTGGAATAACTGAGGAATCACAATTTGTACCTGTTGGAACTTTATCTCAGGCTGTTGAGAAATATGAAAAAGGTCTAATAGAAGATATTCTGAAACATTCTAAGAATTTAAGGGATGCCGCTGATCAGCTTGGAGTAAATGTTTCCACAATATCAAGAAAAGTTAAGCAATATAATATTCAATATCATAATACATCCGAGAGTGTGAAAGAAATTTTGTAAATGACGGAATAATTCGTGAAACAAAAGTTGAGGGGCGGCGGCGAAGCCAGATTTTGACCGATAAAAGGCAATGAAATGAAAAGAACAATAAAAAGACGACGATCGTAAAAGTTGCCGGACCAGACCAGCTTCTGCCGGTACGCTCCAGCAAACCGATTCTGAAAGAATTCATTATGAAATGCATGGACGAGATCAAAAATGTAGCCATATCTGGAAAAGTAAAGAGGTACGATGTCATCATCCTGAATATTTGCGAAAGCGCAGCGGATATCGTTGCTACCGGAAGTCTGGATATATAAAAATCCGATTCAAAACGCTATCCAAATATCGCCAAAACCGCGCAGCCCTTTGATTTATTTCATATACGATGGTACACTTTTTATATAAAAATGTTATTTTTTTATAAACGTAGATACCAAGACTTTTTACATCATCAATATGGAATGACATGAGAGGAATGAAAATGAGAAAGCGCCCACAAACGAATCAAGAAGTAATGGAAATGCTATTTCCTGAATGGTACGAATACGCACTTAACAGCCTGACGCCCATGGTGACGGAACATAATAATCCTAAACATCCAATTGTCCTGTCATTGTTGTTTATCAGCGATGATGACAAGGCTCAGGCATTTCAATCTGAGCCTAAAGAAGGTAATACAGAAATTGAAACAACGTTGTACATAGAAGAGCATCAATCGGGTAAAGACTTGATTATGCAATTAGATTTCATCTGCTTGGACGGGAACCCCGTCATGAAAACTGTTATAGGAAGAGATCGGGTAATTGGTCAATCGGAATTCATTAAAATTCTGAACAAGGTCGACAATTTCTATCTTTTCATTGCCGATAAGCAGGGGAAGCTGCTAAAAGTGAAACAGGTTGAATGGAATCAGGAGGAATACGATGAAGTCTTGAGGCAGTTTGATTTTTGTACACTATTGAATTAAGGCTCTGTATAGGCGTTTTTAAAGCATCCATTTAAGGGCCGTGGACTGCTCGACACAGACACCATCATCGCGAAGGTAGAAACTTTCAAGTGTTTCGTCTTTCATCTGGTACAGCGTACGGGAAACGGTTTCTCCCTGATTTGGAGAAGTCTTGATCGTTTCCAATATGATATAGGAACAACCCTGCTTTGGCGTAATCGTTTCAGGAAGAGAACCGGGAAGATATTCTTCTCTGGAGAGAATCGCATCGTCAGAATCAAACTGCAGCACGGAAACGCGCCTGGGCGGATTCATTACACTGATGGTTGTTTTGATTGAAATGCTGTAGGTCTTTTTTTCACCGTTTTCCGTTACCGTGGTTGTAGCATCCATTGTCTGAAAACCAGCAAGGCCCTCGCTGTCTCCACTAAAAGACATCCCGCTGCCGCTCATGGCGTAAACCCTTCCGTCTGATGATTGGTAGACAGGATTCATATAGTAGACGGCATTGCTGTCGGTGGAGGCAACATAGATTGTTCCGTCAAGAGTGACCCTTTCTCCCTCGTCAGTGACAGAAATATTTGTTTGCCCGTCAGATATCGCTTCATTACCGCTCGCCGTGTTATAGGTTTCGCCCCCATCGTATGTGGTGTAATAGAAATAGGGGAAACCTTTCACTCCTTCAAAAACATACTCCTTTGTTGTGACGACTTCACCCGAATCTTCGCTGGTTAGGCGCCTGTCTTTCAGCGTAGCATACAACCTGTCTTGATACTTCGAGTTGTCATCGCTTATGGTGATATCTTCTCCGTCCATTTTTCCTATGTTGTCGTTGAGATAGTGCTCGACGTCAAATAAGTCGAGATATTCAGTTGTGATTAGAACACCAATCAGTCTGTCGTTTTGTGCATTCTCCGCTGCATCTGGCTGTACCAGTGTGAAACCACAAAGACCGGCTACAAAGATCAGAGCAAGAATACAGATTATAATTATGATATTACGCTTCATCATCATCCTCCAGATTTCCGTCAAATTTCAGTATGTCTCCCACATCACAGGAGAGAAAATAGCAGATTCGGTTGATTGTTCCAAACCGAACTCCCTTGGCCTTACCGCTGCGCAGGATGGAAAGATTGGCCTCGGTAATGCCGACTTTGGCACACAGTTCTTTCGAGGTCATGCCTCTCATCTTCAATATGTCTTCCAAATATACTTTGATTGCCATAGGTTATGCCCCTTTATATAAACAGGTCATTATCGGACTTCAGTTTACGGTTTTCTGAAATAAGCCGGGCGAAGAACAAAATCGCCAGCACAAAGAGCACCGAGGAGACGGGAACCACGAAGCTGCTGTCGATATTTCTTAGCATGCCGGCGAAAACCAGCTGCAAGAGATTCAGCACTATGCCGGAGATGACAACCGTGGAAAGAGCTTTGCCGCACCAGCGGGAAAGACGTATGGCGAGGATTTCAGTCTGTTCTGAATATCTATCGACACGCATGGATGCGAGCAGGTCAAGGGCGAGAAATACTGTGACCGCATCCAGTATATAAGGAAGTGCGTCAACCATAAATCGAAGAACGAGAAAGAAATAAGTGGCACCGAGTCCGCTTTCGCTTCCTGTGTTGCCCTCTTTGACTGAGGAAAAAGAACCTAACAGGTCTCCGAAACAGATGACGAAGACAATCCAGACGAAGAAAAAATTGAGAGTGCACAGCAGCACGCCGACATATTTCTCAAGCTTATCCGTACCGCTTTCAAAGGACAGGCGCAGAACTCTCAGAACCAGGTAACCGAAAACGATGGACCAGAGCGTACCGCCCAGTATGACTTTCCCTATTGTTGCACCGGACCCGCCAGAGTTCCACAAATTGCCAATATATCCGGGATTAATCATCAGGTAGAGTGATACGAAAAGTGCGGCGGAGAGCAGACCTAAAAGAGCGTCCTCCGCTTGGAGCTTGCGTTTGCTTCCGGCTCTGTACAGGAAAAATGCCGGCAGAGCGCAGATGGCTGCATACAGTACCAAAGAAAAAGCATTCCCGATTCTTCCGGACATTGACAGCAACTGCAGCCCCAGGGCAATTTGCTCAAAGGGAAATGTAATGACCGTTGAAAACACTCCTCCGAGTGATAGTTTTGCCAGACTGAATGCGATGCAAAAGATCGCCTCGAAAGCAAGCAGGATGTATAATAGTTTACGTTTCATATCAATACCTCGATTATTGTTTTTCGATAATTATAAATTGATGATATCATCAAAATTATTGTTTGTCAATAATGAGTAGCGCTGCATGAAGAGACGTTAAAATTAGAGGATTAAAGTTAAGACTGATTTGACGACTGAAAGACTTCGTGCTAGAATACCACTTGGTTAGCCATGACTAACTGAGCAGTGTTAAGTGATCATTAGGAAGGAGGGGAAAAGTGAATATCTCCAAACATACGAATTCAGATTGTGAAGACAGAAGCTGTATTTGCGATGTCGACAGTTTTTATCGTTTTTTTCAAGAGAACTGCCAGTTCCATCACGATAAAAATGGAAATTATACCAGGTACTATGTCAGCCCTCGATGGGGCGACGGCTATATGGAACAGATACGACTTCATAGCGGACTTGAACTTTGCATAACCAGTTTACAGTTGAAGCGCTCCATTTCGTTGCAATACCATTTGTGTAATGCTCCGCTGGAACTGCACTATATGCTGGAAGGGAATGTTTACCACCATGAAAAATTGGCGGGCGATATGAATTTAAGCGAAGGGAAACTCAGTGTCTTTTTCCGTCCTGAGATGGAAGGGACAATGACGCTTGTCGCGGGGCGGAAAATTGTTTTTATTACAATTATGGTAAGCGATTTGCTTTTAAGCCAGCTCTTAGAAAGCAGTCAATCTTATGCCGCTATCCAGGAAATACGGAATGATGATTTAATGATTGAGCAGATGAAACCACATTATCCTATCGCTGAAGTGAGAACCATATTTGGACAGATTTTATCCTGTCCTTTCACAAGCGTTGGAAAAACAATTTTTTTCCAAGGAAAAGCTGCCGAGCTTATCGCTCACATCTGGGAGCAAGTTGCCGCTTACTCGCAGAAAGAAGAACGGATTTCATTATACCCATACGAAAGCACTGCCCTGGAACGAGCCAAAGAATTGCTTGAAAATAATTTGGCCGATTCTTTAAGCGTACCAGCAATCGCCAATGCGGTGGGGTTGAATGTTCAAAAATTCAAGACCGGATTTAAACAATGCTATCGCTTAACCCCTCACCAATATTTAATCCGATGCAGGATGATACAAGCACATGAACTGATGCATTCCCATGGGTATTCAGTAACAGAAGCGGCGGCTGCAGTCGGCTATACGAATGTAAGCTATTTTGGACGGGTTTTTCGCGCGTATTACGGACAAACGCCCAAGCATTTTCGTTTTGGACTATAAATAATTCTTTTTCAGGCGGCACAGGAAAGCTAAGAACGATAGAATCTATACGGATAGCAAACTAATCGTTCTTATTTTTATTAGAAAGGAGTATGCACATTGGTTAGCGATGGCTAATCGATGTGCTTTTAATATGTGGAACAGCATCAAACAACTAATTATGATTTGTAAGGTCCAAAAATTCGCTTTTTTTCGCATATTGGCAGAGGGCGTCCTAACACTGCTTTTGGTTACATTTCTTTCTTTTCTTTTGATGCGCATTGCCCCCATTGATCAGGCAGAAGCATATGCGAGAAGAAATACCGTACAGCCAACGCAGGAACGAATTGCAGAAATACGAGCCGATATGGGACTGGATAAACCGTTGCTGCAGCACTACGTCAAGTGGCTAAGCGGTGTGATTCAGCTCGATTTTGGAAATTCGCTTACAAACAATAAGCCGGTTTGGGATGATCTCTTGTTTGCAGCCGGAATTTCCTTGCGCATTATTATTCTGAGCGTGTTGCTTCAAATTCCAATTTTCATTTTGATTGGCTGTGGCGAATATCTGCTTCTGAATCAACGCGGCAAGCTTATTTTGGATATTATAACGATACTGCTGATTTCTATTCCAACATTTTATCTTGGCAGCTTGTATCTTGACACATTTGCCGTGAAAGCAGGTTTGATAAAGGTGGTGACTGCTTCCGGATTTCTTCGCTATTTTTCACCAGCGCTTTGTATTGCTCTGCCTGCTTCCGCGTTTTATGGCAGGCTTTTAGGAAACAGTCTGATAAAAGAGCAGAATAAGGACTATGTTTTCTTTTTGCGCTGCCGAGGCTTGCCGGAAAGGACTATTTTATTGCGGCATGTCCTGCCGTATGGCTTATTGTTTGTAATGCCGTCTTTCATGCAGAATATTGGGATGATTTTAGCAGGCGCAGGTGTTGTTGAGAAGATATTCAATGTTCCCGGTGTAGGATACATGCTGATTGATCATGTTCTTGCGCGGGATGCTCCTATGATTCATGCCATTTTGCTGTTTTTCGCTTTGGTATTTATCTTTACTAACACACTGGGAAAAGCCATCCAAATTTGGCTGAACAAAACGGAGGGGGATGCGGTTTGAGAATAAACAAGGATTTTTGGAGCATCGTCATATCGCTTATCCTGATTCTACTGTGCTCATTCGCATTTGTTTTTGCGCCGAATGATCCGGATAAAGTGGATCTATTGCTGCGGCTTCAACCGCCCTCAGCGGAGTATCCCTTTGGTACGGATACACAGGGCCGTTGCTTACTATCCCGTGTCTTATATGGTGCGCGAATGTCAACAGGTGTTGTTTTAGGCAGCTCTGTTATGATCGTCCTGGCCTCCTGTCCGGTAGGTTTGTTTATGGGCTATGCGGGAAGAAGATGCGGGTGGCTTGTGGATAGCCTGCTAAATACGACAACGGCGCTGCCTCCGGTTGCTTATTTGATGGTGTTTGTTGGAGCTTGGGGCAACGGCGTGTTTACGACTTTTCTGGCACTAATCTTAGCAGTTTTTCCGCGCCTTGTAAAACTGGTAAAGATTAAAACGGAACAGGAAAGGGAAAAGGCATATGTTTTATGTGCACGCGTCAGCGGAGCAAGTGTCATGAGGCAATTGTTCCGACATATCCTCCCCAATTGTGCGCGGGAAATTATATCTTTTGTCAGTTTGATGTGTGCAGAGATGATTATGCTTGTCACCAGTTTTTCCTTTATTGGCTTGGGGCTTGGCGATAATGTGGTAGATTTGGGCATCGTGCTTCAAGAAGCATATGAAGTCGTACTCTTGCGGCCAGATATTATGCTCTATCCCATTGGATTTGTCATTCTGATTTCTTTGTCCTTTAACCTGATAGGGCAAACCGTGGAGTAGGAGGTGAAAAATTGCTGGAAGTAAAACATTTACGAGTTACCACCCGGTCAGGCAAGAATCTGTTGAACGATGTATCCTTCTTGTTGAAACCCGGGAGTATTGTGGGATTGACTGGTGAGAGCGGAGCTGGCAAGACAACTATCATTAAGGCGATCATGGGGATCACAAATAAGCAGTTTTCTGTTTACGGGAAAGTAGCTGTGGATGGGACTGATTTACGCGGACTTTCTCAGGCGGAAAGACGCTCCATGTGCGGGAGTACCCTTGGATTTATCCCTCAGATTCCGATGACGGCTTTTGATCCCCGCCTTACCATAAGGAGTCAATTGCGGGAAACATTTCGGTATAAACTTGGTGGCAGGCGTGAGGAGATGGATTCTTTGGCAGAACATTGTTTGAAGCGGGTCAATCTCTTTGATACGGAACGGATTTTGAAAAGCAGACCGGCTGATTTGTCTGGAGGAATGCTGCAACGCATTTCCTTTGCTTTCCAATTGGGGTTAAAACCGAAATACATTTTAGCAGATGAACCCACTTCGGCTTTGGATGAAGAAAACAGTAATACTATATTAGCATTACTTAAGCAGCAGAAAGAAACTTCGGGAATCCTTCTGGTATCTCATGATTATCACGCCTTTGAAAAAATCGCCGATCAGATTGTTGTATTACATTCCGGGGAATCTGCTCATTATAATAATTTTTCCGAATTGATCCAAACACCCGCTCAAGAATGGACGAGGAAATTTGTAGCATATCATAATCGGCCGGAGAAAGGGGGGTTTGTATGGACGGCATCACAGTAGACCATGTAAATAAGGCGTTTTATTCAGCCGATGGCTTAAAAAACGAGGTTATTCGTGATATCAGCTTTATATTGCATCGGGGAGAGTGCATCGCTTTGACCGGGAGAAGCGGAAGCGGAAAGAGCACTCTGGCGCGAATGATTCTTGGACTTACCTCGGTAACGGACGGTGAGATTTTTATCGATGATTATCCGATCTCCCATCTGCCACCTTCAAAATGGTTGGAAGCAAGGCGTATTGTGCAAGGTGTTTTTCAGGATACAACGGGTTCGCTCAATCCGTATCTTTCAACTTACGGAAATATGGAAGAGACTCTGCATAACCTGACGGATATGCCAAAATGGATGAGAAAGAAGGAACTTACGGTACTGTTGGAAAAACTGGGGATCAGTCCGGTCCTTCTCAAAACGCCGGTACGGATGCTGAGCGGGGGGGAACAGCGCAGGATTTCTCTCTTGCGTGCGCTTTCCATAAAACCGAAATATCTGGTATTGGACGAAGTGGTCAGCGGGCTAGATGTTATTTCATGTGACGCAGTATTGTCCACATTGGAAGAATATAGAAATGCATATGGCTGCACCTATCTTTTTATTACTCATGATATGAATAGCGCTTATCGCATTGCAGACAGGATCATCCATATCGAGGAAGGAAGAATCAGTAAAACTGCTCAAAAACAATATTACACAAATAGGAGGGAAAAATGAAACGTCGTATCACATTTTTATCATTGATTTTATCTATTTCCATAATCCTGGCTGCGTGTGCGCAGCCGGACACGGAAGGAAAAGCCTCGGAGGCGTATGGCTCCGATGATCGCATACTAACCATTGGCGTCGGAGTCGATTTGGACCCGTTTATTCCCATTTCGCAAAATGAATATATCCGCAGCATTTGTAACCTGACCTATGATACCCTGGTTAGATATGAAAATGGAGAGATTCGGCCCTGCCTCGCCACTTCGTGGGAAATCAGTCCGGATGGAAAAGAAATCATGATGCAGCTGCGGGATGACGTCATCTTTCACGATAGGACACCGTTCAATGCACAAGCCGCCGCCAAATGCCTGCTTTATTATAAGGACTATGAAATGTTCTCATGGATGAAGGGAGTTTCATCGATACAGGATGTGGAGATAACTGGGGAATACATGATTAAGATCAGCTATGCCGAAGGATATTATGCGGCGCTGAATGATTTGACAAGTTCCTATAAAATCCCTATGGTCTCAGAAAACATGATTATTGACGGAAACTATGAAACCATGAATCAAGCAGTAGGAACAGGTCCTTATAAGTTTGAAAGTTATGTGAAAGGCGATCATACCACTTTTTTAAAAAACGATGATTATTGGGGCGAAGATGTGGCCTTTGATCAGATCATTGTTCGATATATACCGGAATCCGGAACACGTATCAAAGCCTTGAAAACAGGAGAAATTGATATGGTTTTCAGCTCAGATTTTATCAGCTATGACGAATACCGGCAAGCTGTCTCCCTTGAGGGGATTGAAGGTCAGCTTTCAGCAGAACCAGTTAAAACAAGAAATATGGTTGTAAATGCTGGCAGTGCAGTTTTGTCGGATGTAAGCGTTCGGCAAGCGATTGCCTGTGCGATTGATAAAGATACTATTTTCTCCAGTTTAACATATGGGCAGGAACAGACGGCTGACCGGCTTTTTACTTCGAACTTACCTTTCTGCGACGTTATGCTCAATCATACATGGAATTATGATCCTAAGCGTGCAATTCAGCTTTTGGAGGATGCAGGGTGGCTTATCTCAGATGGAAATACCGTGCGGGAAAAGGAGGGGGTAGCCTTGAGTCTGGTATTTACATATCCGAACGATGTCGCGCTGAATCAGGAGATCGTATCAGCGATCAGGACAAATTTAGCCGCAGTTGGAATTGAAGTTGAAACCATCGGTACGGAATTTATGACTTGGTATGTGGATAGTATGGAAGGCAACTATGATCTTGCAATTGGAACAACCTATGGGCCGCCCTACGACCCGCAGAATTACATAAATCCGCTAATGGATTCGATGGTGGATACCGTGGCTATTTCGGGACTTCATGATTCCGGAAACTTTTTTGATGCGATCGTAAAATCGACAGCTACCGCAGATGAAGAGGAAGTGACCAGGTTATATGCTTATATGCTGAATTATTTAAATGATAATGCAGTTGAAATCCCCCTGTCGTACCAGAAAGAAGCAGTTATATATAATTCGGATACCATTGAAAACTATGATTTCGGCGGGATGCCCAATGTTCTTAATCCATTTGGTATTACTCCGAAATAAAAATTTTTGATCAAGTTTGTTCTTCAATAAAAAAACACGGAAAAGGCTGCTGCACAATCAAATTTCTTAATCGCTTGTGCGGCAGTTCTTTTTTTTTGTCAAAATAACCGCAAAGTGATAAAATTAAGAAAAGAGAAAAATCACCGATGGGAGGAAGCAAAGAATGTTTTATAGAGAAATTGGGAAAACCGGGATGAGTGCTTCAGTTGTTTCGCTTGGAACGTGGGCAGCAGGAGGAGATTCGGCTTGGGGAGGTATTCACGATGATGCCACCGCGATAGAAGCCATCATAGCCGGTATTGACCATGGCATCAATTTAATTGATACAGCGCCTGCATACGGGCTTGGACATAGCGAAAGACTTGTCGGTAAAGCGATAAAGGGCAGAAGACAAGAGGTCTTGATTTCAACTAAATGCGGGCTTAGATGGGATACGGAGGAAGGCAGCTTCTTAGTTGCAAGGGATGGAGTAAGGGTTGTTCGAAATCTTTCAAAAAAGTCGGTTAAACTGGAAGCAGAGGCAAGTTTGAAAAATCTTGAAACAGATTATATCGATCTTTATATAACCCATTGGCAGTCCGTGGAACCTTTTGCGTTTCCCATCAGTGAAACGATGGAAGGACTCATGGAACTGAAAAAAGAGGGAAAAATAAGAGCGATTGGTATTGCAAATGCAACTCCGGAGCAGGTAAACGAGTATCTGAAATATGGGCGGATTGATCTTGTTCAGGAAAGATATTCCATGCTCACAAGAGAAAATGTCGAAAAGAATATGCTGCCGGTCTGCCGGGAAAACAACATCACCCTGCAGGCTTATATGCCCCTTGAACAGGGACTTCTAACGGGAAAAACCACAATGGATATGATTATTTCAAGTACCGATGTCAGGAATAAGATATCGTGGTATGTCCCGGAAAACCGGATCAAGGTCATTGACATGCTTGAAGGGTGGAAGCCCTTGTGCGAAAAGTACCAATGTGAAATTTCTCATCTTGTAATTGCATGGACTTTTGCACAGTCTGAAGCGATCAACGTTCTTTGCGGAGGCAGAAAGCCAAATCATGTTATAGAAAATTCCAAGGCAGGCAATTTGAGCATAGAAAAGGAAGATCTTATGAAAATGAATGCCGATATTGAAAAAGTACATTCTGGTTTATCGACCGGGATCTATGGCAAATTGTTTTAACATAAATCATCATCATAGAAAGGATTGCAATGGAAAATATTATTGAACTCAAAAGGATCAGGAAATGCTACGACAACGTTGTTGCCGTAAAAGATTTTAGCCTTGATGTGAAAAAGGGCGAGTTTGTTACGTTTTTAGGTCCCTCGGGATGCGGGAAAACGACAACCCTGCGGATGATTGCGGGCTTTGAACTGCCGACAGAAGGGCAGATTCTGCTCGACGGAAAAGAAATCAGCGCGCTGCCTCCAAACAAGAGGCCGATCAATACTGTGTTTCAGCGGTATGCACTGTTTCCTCATCTGAATATTTTTGAAAATATCGCCTTTGGTTTAAAACTGAAAAGACTTTCAGGGGGCGAAATCCGTGAAAAGGTGAAGCGAGCACTGGAAATCGTCGATTTAGAAGGCTTTGAAAAACGGGATGTATCGACACTTTCAGGCGGACAGCAGCAGAGAATTGCCATTGCAAGAGCCATTGTAAACGAACCCGAGATTTTATTGCTGGACGAGCCTCTCGGCGCGCTGGATTTAAAAATGCGGAAGGAAATGCAGCTGGAACTGAAATCCATGCATGAAAGATTGGGCATAACCTTCATCTATGTGACCCACGACCAGGAAGAAGCCCTGACCATGTCCGATAAGGTAGTGGTGATGTCAGACGGCATGATTCAGCAGATTGGAACGCCGGAAGAAATTTATAATGAACCGAATACAGTTTTTGTCGCTGATTTTATTGGGGAAAGTAATATTTTCAATGGAAAAATGTCGGGAAAGAAAGTCGTGCGTTTTTGCGGAGCAGAATTTTCATGTCTGGATGATCTTCCTGTTGGCTCCGATGTGGACGTCGTTGTCAGGCCGGAAGACATCATCATGACAGCGCCGGAGTATGGGCAGATTAAAGGGTATGTGCATACTGTTGTTTTTAAAGGGATGCACTATGAAATCACGGTGGAATCCGGTGAAAATGAAATCGTGATGCGCAGTACAAAAAATGCCGTCCTAGGGGACAGGCTGGGGTTGAACATAGAACCGGATGGAATTCATGTTATTCCTTCCGATACAAATATTAATATTTATGACGGGGTCATTACGGCGCTTGATAAGGTAGCCTTTGCGGATGGAGAATTTGATTGCGACATAACGCAGCTGCATCCGTGGTCAAGACTGGAGCAGAATATGCTGGTGGACAAAGACGGGATGAGAGTCAATATTGTTGGTACCAATGTAAAGGTGAAGGTTCCGGTCGCTTCTGTTACCATGAGTGATGAGATCGAGGCAGGGGAAACAACGGGGCATATTATTTCTCTCATTTACAAGGGAGATCATTATCATTATATCGTACGTACAAAAAGCGGTACGGATATCCATCTTCATGACAAAGATCTTTGGAATGAGGAGGACCATGTGAGTATTACCGTACCAAAAGAGAGTATTCAATTATCACTTGAAACAATGGAGGAGTAGCCGATGAAATTTTATTTTTCAAGAAAGCAGCTATGCATTCCCTATGCTGCATTTCTGATCTGCTTCGTGATCGCTCCTCTTTTTGTGGTCTTATACTATGCTTTTACAAACGGTGAGGGGAGATTCACCGTAGCAAACCTGACGGGATTCTTCAGCAGCCCCAATACCATCGGGACATTGTTTTACAGTCTCTTGGTAGCGGTAACAACAACCTGTGCCTGTTTGCTCATCGCATATCCGGCAGCTTATATTCTGGCTCGGAGTAAAATGAAGAAAAAGACGGTCTTGCTGGCGCTGTTCATTGTTCCAATGTGGATCAACTTCACTCTGAGGATCGTGGCACTGAAGGAAGTTCTTACGATGCTGGAAGGCAATCTGGCTTATCATCCCTTCCTGAATACGATCATTGGTATGACATATGATTTTCTTCCCTTTATGATACTGCCGTTATATACGACGCTGATCAAGATGGACGACAGCCTTCTGGAAGCGGCTTATGATCTGGGGGCAGGCAAATCCGAGGCTTTTTCGCGGGTTACGCTTCCTCTTTCTACTCCTGGTATTGTGAGCGGAGTTACGATGGTATTCCTGCCTGCCATGACCAATTATGTCATTCTTGATATGCTGTATAACAGCACCTATATCATGGGAAGCTTGATCGGAAGCTACTTCCACGCTTATGACTGGAACAGCGGTTCCATGATATCCATCGTACTGTTGCTCATCATCTTCGTTCTGACATGGGCAACCAACGGATTTCGAGAGGATGAATCGGAGAGGGGGGCTTTGCTTTGATGAAAAAAATAATGAGCACTGCATGGCTGGGACTGGTATTGTTGTTTTTGTATTTGCCCATTTTGATCCTGGCGGTCTACAGCTTTTCGGATACCCCGACCATTGGCGCGTCAGGAGATTTTTCCCTTCAGAATTATATCAAACTTTTTACGACACCGGAGCTGCTGGAAATGATTTTCGGAACTCTTTCTCTGGCGTTGAAATGCGCAATCATTTCTACGATTTTAGGGACCACGGGAGCCATCGGCGCCTTTTATTCAAAGAAAGGAATTAGAAGCCTTGTGGTTGCTTCCAATCAGATACCGGTCGTCAACGCGGATGTCGTAACCGGGTTTTCGATCTGCGTATTGCTGATCGTCGTTTTCGGTGTGGATAAGGATACCTTTATTCCGCTGATCATCGGGCATGTCGTCCTTGCGACTCCGTTTGTCTATCTTTCGGTAGTGCCGAAGCTGAAACAGATGGACTCGAACCTTTACGAGGCGGCGCTTGATTTGGGAGCAAGTGCGGCGACCGCTTTAAGGAAAATCGTGATTCCACAGCTGATACCGGGTATCGTATCCGGATTTCTGCTGGCAGTTACGCTGTCGCTGGATGACTATTTTATTACAACCTATACAAAACCTGCAACCTTTGACACCATCAGCACCTATGTGGTCAATGCGACAAAGGGAGCTCAGACGGAGATCAAAACGGCGCTATGGGCGCTGTCAACGGTGATATTTGTTATTATACTTTTGGGTGTACTGATCAGCAACATTGCAAACAGCAGAAAGGACGGTGAGAAGGATGGTCGAAAAGAGATCTAAGAAAAAAAGCAAAAGACATCTATTCGTCATAATCGGATTCATCGTTCTAATCGGATTGCTATCGATGACGGCCGGCATCTCAGAGGTAAGAGCGGATGATGGGAATGATGGCGATGATACAATCATTCTGAAAATTGCCAACTGGGAAGAGTACATCGACGAAGGTGACTGGGACGAAGAGGAAGCCATTGATCTGGAGGGTGGTACCATCATGAGTGAAGACGGCCTGATTTCAGATTTTGAAGCCTGGTATTATGAGACATACGGGAAGAAGGTTGAAATCGAATATTCAACCTTCGGCACCAATGAGGATTTATATAGTCAGCTGATTCTCGGGGATACTTTCGATCTAGTATGCCCGTCGGAGTACATGATGATGAAGATGATGAAAGAGGGGATGATTCAGCCGCTGTCGGAGGAGTTTTTTGACACGGCCGATGAGTACAACTATTATACGAAGGGTGTATCCCCATATATTAAAGAGATCTTCGACAGCAATGAAATCAATGGAGAACCATGGTCTTCTTACATGGCAGGATATATGTGGGGTGATATTGGAATTGTCTACAATCCAGAGGAGGTCAGCGAGGAAGATGCATCCACCTGGTCGATTCTGGCAAACCCTGAATACAGAAAGCAGATTACAATAAAAGACAGCCCGCGAGAATCATATTTCCCTGTCCTTGCTATCCTGAACAAAGACTTATTGCTCAGTGACGCGTTCCGAAGCAGACCGGACTATCCCGATCAATTGGCGGAGGTCATGAACGATACCAGTTTGAACACTATTGCAAAAGCGGAAGCTTTATTGCGGGACATCAGGCAGAATGTATATTCCTTTGAAACAGACAGCGGGAAAGCGGATATGGTTACGGGAAAAGTTGTAGCGAATCTACAGTGGTCAGGAGATGCTGTTTATACGCTTGATCAAGCAGAAGAGGATGATTATTACCTTAATTATTCCGTTCCGGAGGAATGCACCAATCTGTGGTTTGACAGCTGGGTCATGCTGAAATCGGGAATCAATGGTGATGCGGAGAAGCAACAGGCTGCAGAAGCATTTGTCAACTTTATTTCCAGACCGGATAATGTGATCAGAAATATGTATTACGTCGGTTATACCTCTGTTGTTTCCGGCGGTGATGATCCCCTGATCTTTGAATATGCCGACTGGTGCTATGGTGCGGAAGAGGATGAGGAAGACACCATTGATTATCCTTTGGGTTATTTCTTCTGCGGTGATGACAACGATGAAGAATATGTGATTACAGCGCCGGCAGATCAGGCACAGAGGCAGCTCTTTGCACAATACCCGCCTTTGAATATTCTCGACCGGAGTGCGGTAATGGGATATTTCCCCGATGACGTTAATGCTCAGCTCAATCAAATGTGGATCGATATCAGGTGCTTCAATTTTGATCAGCTGTCTATGGCGGTTTGGCTGAAAGCACTTGCTGCATTTTGCCTGGCAGCGATTGTGGTAGTTGTACTAATTTACCGTCATAGAATTTTCAGAAAGCCAGTTTAGCGTTTTTTTACTCCAGCTCGTAATCGTCTTCAGCGCCATTTTAATGGCGCTGATTTTTTTGTTCACCTGCACGGTCGGGCGCTTATGGGGGCAAGATCCTGCTCGATTGATTATTCTTTTAAAGCAGACAGCTTGATTTGTAGCATTTTTTTATCATATTCATAAACTGGAAAAAGGAGGTGGGAGAATATGTTTTTTAAAAATGAAACTCAAAATTCTGCGCAAGATCTAAATTACATAACTTCACAAATGAATTTTATATTTAGAGCAAGGATGCTCTGGAGAGATTTGGCTACTTGGTTAAGATCGTATAAAGTCAGCCTTTATGGCGGCGTTGGAAATACGGATGAATTGAGCCAGCGATTATTTCGATTGCCTACAGAATACGGAAGTATTTTAAGCGTTTTTTTCGGGAATCAAATCACGGAACAGCTTATGGATTTATTAACACAATATATCGCGAACCTCCAAGCATTTTTTAATGCCCAAATTAATAATAATACGGATGAAATAAATACTCTCATTCAGGAAATTTATAAAAATGTAAATAGTATGGCAGCTCTTTTAGCGAGCGCTAATCCGTATTGGACACAAAGCGAGTGGGAAACATTGTTGAATTCGTTCACTAGTATGCAAATTGACGAAGCGACGACGTTTTTATCGAAAGACTATACGAGAAATATTAATATATTCGACAGAATACAGTCCCTTACTAATATTATGGGAGACTATTTTTCGGAAGGCTTAATCAATTACTTTGGATTGGGGCAATAATAAAAATCAACTCAATGATCGGCCCTGAAAACAGATTGTTCTTACGGGTTCGGCTAAGATTAAATACTGTTTCATGCAATAATATACTATATACACATTATATTAAGATGTAAAATTCATTCAGACATTAAAAAGGAGGTCTGCCATGAATTTTGCATCTTTTTTCATATACTGTGTTATCGTAACAGCAACGCCCGGGCCTACAAATATCATGATCCTGTCGACCGTACATAATTATAGCCCGAAAAAAGCGATGGAATTCTCATATGGGGCAGTGATCGCGTTCTGTTTGCTGCTTTCGGCTTCAGCACTTTTAAATTCTGTGCTGTTAACAGTTATACCGAAGATTCTGCCTGTGATGCAGGTAATCGGAAGTGTTTACATGGCCTATCTTGCATATCAGATTTACAAGATGGACACTGCGAAATCAGCAGCTGACCAAACCGCTGCCTCGACGTTTCTGAAGGGATTTCTGATGCAGTTTGTCAATCCGAAGGTAATCTTATTTACCATGACGGTTTTTCCAAGCTTTATTTTACCCTACTATACGAAGCCTGGCATACTGGTATTATTTGTTCTTTGTATAACCTGCATCGGATTTCTGGCATTTGTTACCTGGGTACTTTTCGGTACAATTTTTAAAGAGTTTTTGCAGAAACATCAAAAGTTTGCTAACATAATATTGGCAGCATTTTTAGTTTATTCTGCAGTTAGCCTCAGTTTACAAGGAATTCACGCCTGAACAGCGAAATTGGAACACTGGCTGCGTTCTCAATCGAGCTGATCAAATCGAACTGACTAAAACAAGCAGATCAAATTAAAGCGTAAAACGAACTGACCAGGAGGTGAGCGGAAAGTGGCGAAAAAAGAGCAATTTATTTATAGAAAAAACGCGGAAATCACTGCGCTGTCAGCCAGCATGGCTGAATTTCAATACAAAAAGCATGCTCATCAGGAATATGCTTTGGGTGTTACGCTGCGCGGCATTCAGGAATATAATCTGGGAGGAAGCTTTCAATCGTCACATGAAAGTGGCGTAATGCTGTTTAACCCGGAGCAGCCTCACGACGGCAGAGCCCATGACAACAGCGGCATCGATTATGTAATGATTTATATCAAACCGGACTTGTTTTTGGAAATACTCGAGAAAAAGGATATGCTGCGCTTTTCTTCGCCGATTGTTTATGATATCCGTCTGCAGCAAAAGATATTAACACTTTCACATGCGGTTTTCAACGAAAAAGATGAAGCGCTGTGCAGCGAACTGCTGCTATCCCTGGCGGATGAATGCCATCATAATCTTTTCGAAAATTACAGGAAGGACGATGCGCTTACCAGCAGGGCAAAGGAGATGATTCACAGCACCCCGGAAAATGTGTTGAAGCTTGATGATATCTGCAAGGAGCTGAATGTTTCAAAATACAAGTTTATCAGAATGTTTAAAGCAAGTGCGGGAATTTCGCCGTATCAATATTTTCTGAACTGCAAGATCGAGCACGCAAAAGGGTTGCTGGAAAAAACAAAAGACGTCTATTCTGCAGTGGCAGAATGCGGTTTTGTCGATCTAACCCATTTAAACAAGCATTTTAAAAGTACCTATGGAATCACTGCTTACGAATATACGACCTATTTAAAAAGCTAGTGTGAGCTTCTCTGAACTTTGTAGGGGTTGTGTTATAGTACCGCTTGAACAGTCTGCTGAAGTAGTTTACGCTGTCGAACCCGCAGGTTGTAGCGATTTCGGTTATATTCAAGTCTTCCTGCTCCAGCAAAGCGGCTGCTTTTTCTATTCGTACTGTGTTGATGTAATCGGTGGTTGTTTTGCCGGTCATTTGTTTAAACATTCTGCAGAAATGATGTGTACTGACGTTCACGCTTTCTGACAGCTCCTTCAACCTTATATTTTCAGCATAGTTTGTTTCGATCAGCTCAAAAACATCTTTAAACCGTTTTTGCATGCGCGCTCTTTCTGCAAATTCGTTCTCGGATAATATTTTACTTACATGTTTGCGCAAGAGGAAAACAACCAATTGGTAGATCGCTGCTTTTATTGCGAGTTCATAGCCTGTTTCTTTTGCGGTATATTCTCTGAGTATGTCTTTGAGACAGTTCAAAACTTGATCGTCGTTTTCAATCAAGTTTTGAAAGGCGATCCTGTTTAAAGCAAGCGGAGCAAGGTATTTGCTCTGTAATAAGTCGGCTTGATTACTGAAAAGGAAAGCCGGCTCCACACGGATGATATGAATTTGAAGGTCATCGGAAAGGCTTTCCAGATAGTGCAGTTCATTGCTGTTTGCAAGGGCAATACTGCCGGGTGAAACACTGAAACGGTTCTGACCGCACTCAAGAATTGCTTTGCCTTTGATAAAATAATAGAGCTGCAGGTGCTCATGCCAATGCATTTTAAAGTTTTCACCGTGTTTTATATCATTTTTCATAAAAATATCGACGCTGAAATCAGAATCTGAAATCGTTCTGTTGAAATACTTGTTCTTATCTTCCACTAACTCACCTCATATCAAAATTATGCTAAGATGTAGCAATTCGGTTCTTGCGCCACTCTAATTATAAAGTTATTGTAGAATATGCTAATGCAATTGTAAACAGCAAAATAATGCTACAAATTTTATAAAGAAAGGCGTATATAAAATGCAAAAAAAATCAGTTATAGATCATGACAGCCATAATGGGATTACCTTGATTGCTGTCGCTGCTATGTCCTTTATGGCCACTCTTGATTCCAGTATTGTCAATGTGGCATTGCCTGTAATGGCAGATAAAATGGAAGTTCCCCTATCCTCCGTGGAATGGGTGGTTGCAAGCTATTCCATTGTAATTTGTGCCACGATTTTGTTTTTTGGGCGACTGGGTGATATATATGGAAAAACGAAGGTATTTCAATGCGGGACAGTTTTATTCACTGCCGCGTCGCTTTTATGCGGGTTATGTCATTCTTTTACTCCCCTGATAATTTGCCGGTTTATTCAAGGAATAGGCGCATCTGCTTATATGGCAAACAATCATGGCATCATTACGGAATTATTCCCGAAAGAATTGCGGGGCAGGGCACTTGGAATCTTGATTTCTGCGGTAGCACTTGGAACGATGATCGGGCCTCCTCTCGGCGGGTTTATCATATCGCAGATTAGCTGGAACTTCATCTTTTTAATTAACGTACCGATTGGAATAGTCGTATTTTTCTCTGGTCTGAAATATCTGCCAAATAATGATGGCAATCATGAATCATTGGATAAGGCAGGCGCAGCGCTTCAATTCGGAGGCACCGTTACGCTGTTCGGAGCACTAATTGCAGCTCAGAAAACAGGGTTTGGAAATAGATATATACTGGCAGCGATACTCTTATCAATTATTTTCATTATATTGCTTCTCAAAATCGAGAAGAAACACAGGCAGCCTCTTCTTGAACTTAGCATATTCAACAATGCTCAGTTTTCTGTAAACCTTGCCTGTGCGCTAACCTCTTTCGTATGCCTTGCTGCATCCATTATTCTGATACCGTTTTATCTTCAGAATACACTGAAATTGAACCCGGCGCAGACAGGCCTGTTTATGATGCTGGCACCATTGGTTTTAGCTGCTCTTTCTCCAGCTTTCGGCGCGGTTTCGGACAAAATTGGTGCGGGATTTATGACATTGGCAGGGCTGCTGATTCTGAGCCTTGGGTTCTTCCTTATGGCGCGACTTTCAGAGCATTCCACTATTCTAACCTGTGCTGTTTTTATTTCTGTCATCGCCGTTGGTCAAGCCTTGTTTCAACCGGCCAATAACGCTTTGGTTATGTCTTCCTGCCCCCGGGACAAACTGGGGATTGTTGGAAGTGTTAACTCGCTGGTGCGGAACCTCGGACAAATTGTTGGAATAACACTCTCTACAACGCTGCTGTACCGCTTCATGAGCTGGAAAATAAATTATCGTGTTTATGACTATGTAAATGGCAGAGATGATATTTTTGTTTACGGAATGAAGAATGTTTATCTCATACTGGCCGCAATATGCTGTTTGGGAGCTGTAGTTACCGCATTCAGGCTTATAAAAACAAAAAATAAATTTCTAATTTAGCCGCTAATTTTCTGCTGAATAGATAAGAATAAGGACGAGCATTTCAAAAGAGAAAGTTGGTGACTAGATGCTGATCTTTGCAGTGATATTTATAAACGTTGCACTAATTCTATATACCGTGGCAGTTTGGGGAGAAAAAATACAAGGGAATCTCAGGCGGTGGCATTTGATTCTTTTTTGGACAGGCCTGGTTTTTGACACGCTTGGAACCACTAGTATGGGGCAACTGGCGGGAGGAAGTTTTCAGCTGAACTTTCATGGCATAACGGGTCTTTTCGCAATTATATTAATGCTTTTTCACACATTGTGGGCAACACAGGTATTAATAAAAAACAAGCAAAGAATGATCCTAAAATTTCACAGATTCAGTATCCTTGTATGGATTATATGGTTGATTCCCTTTGTATCAGGTGCGGTTTTGGGAATGATGAATCCTTAAAATTTTCCATTTGAAACCCAAATTGTTGGTTCTTTGTCAACATTATAAAAATAAATCATTGAATCTAATTGACAGCTAACCGTATTATATATATAATACGGTTAAACTGTGTTATACATATAATACGGTTGCGTGATGGAAAGGTGAGAAGGTCAAAGCCAAATGATTTCCTTTGAACACTTTAAAATGGAGGACGGGAGTCCTATCTATTCCCAGATAATACAATATATCAAAAGGGGTATTGTTGCAGGAACGATAAAGGATCAGGATGAGATTCCGTCCAGACGCGTGTTGTCCAGTTTACTCGGGGTAAATCCCAATACGGTGCAGAAAGCATACCGGATCTTGGAAGATGAGAATCTCATCGAGTCGCGGTCAGGCGCCAAGAGCTATATGACGGTTCGAGAAGCCCAGATCGCTCTCGTTCGAACGCAATTGATGGAAGGCAACACAAAGGCCTTGATTCATGCGATGAAGCAAATGGGGATATCAAAAGAAGACGCGTTAGTGCTTGTTGAAAAATTTTGGGATTGAATAAGGAGTTATTTTATGCGACAGCATTTATCCGTTCTGATGGTGGCGGTCAGAAGCACCATGTATAAAACTGCAGGAATCATTCTTCTTATGGCAGCAGCGGAAACTGCAGTGTTCTTAATGCAGCTGCAAAAGAAGATGGCGGACGGGCAACTTGTTCCCCTCGGAGAATTCATTGACACAAGTGGAATTCCGTTGATTAGTGGAGTTGCATTTCTTTTTTTGTGCGGAATTCTGAGCCTGGTAGGATATGAAATATCCGGAAGCAGGGTGCGTTATACGATTCGAAGATTTTCCGTTCGTGAAGAGACAACGACGCTTTTATGGGCAGGACACAATATGGTTGTCTTACTCATTTTCTGGGCTGCACAGCTGGGAATTGTGCTACTGATGAGCTATCTGTATATTGACTTTATGGAGCCTGTGTACTCCAATCGTCAGACCTTGTTTCTTGCTTTTCACCGCAGTGGATTTTTGCACAGCCTGCTGCCGTTAGAGGAAGTCAGTCGCTTACTGCGCAATTTCTCACTGATTATCAGCATCGGTATTGCGGCGTCATGTTTCTCACTCAGACAACGGAGAGGTCAGCGGGGTATCGCGGTCGTTGTATTGGCGGCGCTCACTTTCCTCAGCTTTCGCGGGGATATTGGGCAGCTAGGCTGGGACTTGAACATGACCTTGCTGATGCTGATTGTGGCGGCTTATTTGCTCTATTGGATCTTCAGGGGGGAAAACAATGAAGCGTAAACTTGAAAACATGGTTCCTCCGGGAGCTGAATTGCAGCAGGAGCTGAAATGGATCAAAACCGGCCTTTTTATCAGCTTTCTTTTCAGCCTCATCTATTTCATCAACCTGATGAACGAGTATCAATCGCTTTTCGTTACTGTTGGGCACAAGAAGCTGCTGATTGACGGAGTCATCATGAAGGATTTTGTTGATATATTGGGCAGCAGCCTGATTGGCTTTTTCATCGTAGCGCTGGGTATGATCGCGGTGTTGGTATATCACTTCCTTTATCATTACCAAGGGAGCAAAAGCATTTATCTGATGAAAAGACTGCCGGACCGATGGGAGCTTTGGAGAAGATGTCTGAGTTTGCCGGTTCTGACGGCAGGATTATCCCTGTGTACCTTTGCAGTTCTGCTGATTGCTTATTTCGGTATTTACATGGCAGTGACGCCGGAGTCCTGCCTTTTACCGAATCAGTGGAATAAAATATGGGATGCTTATTTTAAATCAGGGATGTTTATATAGGAGTATGTTATGTTAGAGATTCGTAATCTTAGTAAATCATATAGCGGAAAAGATGCGCTGCAGCAGGTGGATTTGAAGTTGGGTCCAGGTGAGATCATCGGCCTTTTCGGTGAAAACGGAGCAGGTAAGTCGACTTTAATGAAGTGTATTCTTGGATTTTTAAGGTATCAGGGAGAGATTACCCTGGACGGAGAGCCGGTTACGAGGAAAAACATCGCCCGAATTTCCTTTGCTACCAGTGAGCATTCTTTTTTTCCGAATTTAACTCCAAACGCGCACCGAACGTTTTATAAGATGCATTTTCCCGGATTTTTAGAAAAACGGTTCCAGGGTTTGATGGAATTCTTTGAATTACCGATGAATAAGGCGCTGAAGGGCTTTTCTACCGGACAAAAAAATCAGTTTGAAGTGATTCTGGCACTTTGTCAGGGAGCGGACTATATTCTGATGGATGAGCCCTTTGCAGGCAATGATATTTTCAACAGGGAGGATTTTTACAAGGTTCTGATCGGTATCCTGGAACCTTCAGAAACGGTTCTGCTCTCCACTCATCTTCTGGAAGAGGTGGAGGTTTTCATCGGCCGCGCCATACTGATTCGTCATGGCCAGATTGTAGGGGATGTACCTATGGCGGAGCTGGAGGAAGAGGGAAAGACCCTTGTCGAATATGTAAAGGAAGCCTACCAGTATAGGGCGGACCGCGTCAGCAGGGCGCTTGATGATCTGACGGACGAGAAATCGTGAAGATCGTGATTCAGGAGGTTACAAAGTGCGAAAAAGTCTGATATTAACAATTTGTCTGGCCGTTATGTCGGCTGCGATCTTCTATTCTGTTCATGAATTGGTAAGCCGAGAAGAAGAGGCAATTACGGTGGATGAAACCGTTTTATACGGTGATCGGATGGCAGCAGAAGGCATAACGGTCACCAATCGTATCCACTGCGATTATCATATGTTTTGGGATACGGCCTACACAGTGGGCAAAGCGTTGTCGGTAAGAACTGATTATAAGTACTCGCAGGCTGAGCAGCACGGGAAGCAGACGCGGCCGTCAGAAATGCAGATCTATTCCAGTCTTAATTTTGGGATGAGCGGAACGATTGATTTTGACCGAGAGGAGGAAGATAAGATGGCTTTAGAAGCCGTAAGAGATGTTGCCAAGCGAACCCCTGTCGGAAAAACCCACGAAGAGGAAGTATATCTCAAGGAATATTACCAGTTCTATCCGCTCGTCATGGATCTTTTTCATTTTGGGGATAGAATCAAGGACTTCAATACAGAACTCAGTTTATCGGATTATTTCAGGATACCGGTCCCACCGACTCATAAAGTGCGTGTTTCGGTCACAAAAGATAGAAATGGACAAATCGTCAGCGTCGACCAATCATCTATAGAGGGAGATATGGATATTTATGCCTCAAGCGTGATGACTACCTCGGGCGGTTATTGCGTATTGAAGGCTTATAGGGAAAATGACGAGACGGCAGCTCTCCCTGAGGATTGCTCCGGCATTCATTTTCTTTCTTTCATAGAGAAGGACGGAGGGCTTGAACCTTCTATCGATACGATGCGGCTGGTCTATCCCATTGACCCGGAATCAATCCGCGTTTTATCGCTGCTGGCAGATTCGGAAGAAAAACGCCTGCTACTGTTTACAAAAGAGAATAATAAGATCATGCTTTCTGTGATCGACCGAGATACCATGAGTCTGCAGCAGAAGACATTGCTGGCAGAGGACGCAGAAGACCTGGAAATACTGGAAGTGGAACAGTATGAGACCTTTATGGTTCCAATTTTCAGTGACAGCAGCCTCCTCCTGCTGGAAGAAAATTCCGATAAAGACTTTCAAATAAGATTTTCAGGAAGCCTGACGGAGTGTGAAGACATCGACGATAGCCTTCGGATTTATAATATGGCG
Source organism: Anaerovoracaceae bacterium (assembly GCA_963676445.1). Classification (GTDB taxonomy): domain Bacteria; phylum Bacillota; class Clostridia; order Peptostreptococcales; family Anaerovoracaceae; genus Anoxybacterium. Next base: position 2,053,563 of record OY781100.1, on the reverse strand, counting down.
ATGGATTATGACGGCTCACGTCTGGCGATAGCTGCTTATCAGCCCGATACGGTGAAGCAGAGGAATGACGAGTATCAGTATGATCCTTCTCACAGTACCTATTTGATGGTTTATGATCAGGATGGTCTGGCTTATGCAGGAAAGTACGATCAGAGCAGTGATGGGCTTCTGCCGGAGACCCGCAGTTCGAAGGCAGTTCGTTCCCTTGAAGAGGAACCGTTGTCCGTAAGCTGCCGCTGAAAAGAATAATGATCAGAAAAAGCTTTGTCGCCGGAAGACCCATTGCACCGTGAATCCGAATGAAGGCAGTTAAATAATCTAATTCGTGGAAACATCCAAAAGGAGAAGTAATTGAATAAATGGTGAAATAATGGTATATTGGTATCAAGAGGTCATATGCAGAACGTGAAACCATGCTGGTTGTTACGATTGAAGGGGTATCGATATGCTTGTAACGAACGGGGATTTCAATTCAGAAATGTTCGCAGAAAAAATGTTTGATGTGGTAATGCAGTATGCCAGAGAAACTGATAAGGTGTTCCGCGAAAATATCAGTAAAGATTATCACGCTACCTTGTTTGCAACATTCTTTATGATATACGGAATTGATCTCATCAACTACTTTATCTTAAACAAAGAAGGGAAATTCAATCGGGAGATTTCCTCTAATCTGTTTGCTTTGATGACGGAGCGGATTGAAGGCAGCTTTCCTCCGCAGGAAGCGGATCTGATCAAAAACTGTGTTTCTTTGATGGAGGATGAAATTATTAAAGCGCTGGCACTGCCCTTTGACGAGACGGAGGATAATCCGTTTTCCAAATTAGCGCGCTATCTTCCCTCAATCATTGATATCAGGGGAGAATATAATCAGCAATATGCGAACCAGCTTCTTTTCAACTGTCTGAGTGAGACCTTTGCCGGAATCGGGAAGCTTGTAAACAAAGCAGCTAACGTTTAATCATTCATTGATGAATAGAAGAATTTGAATGAGACTGAAGGTGCACTTTTTTAGCCTCTTGTAGTCTCAAACTGCTGGATCGTTTGTTCAATCTCCTCTTTCGACGCACTTTTAAATGTTGAGAAAAGGCGTTTTAATTCCGGCCGTTCGTGCAGAAAGGATATGTACTCCTCGTCCGAGTGATTCTCAGGATTTGGTATGGTATTGATGGCGGATAGTTTTCTCAGGAAGTTGATGTCTTGAGAAGAATTGCCCTCGATCCTCTTGCCGATATCAGGTTCATGAACGGCTTTTTCTGGTTTCTTCAGAGTCGGTTCTGGTTTTAATTCAAGTCTGGGTTTTAATTCAAGTCTGGGTTTTAATTCGAGTTTCGATTTTAATCCCCTCTTATATGCGATATATTCATCAATCTGTTCTTCTATGGACTTCTCATTTTCCAAAAGTTCGGCGGGGCTGACATTTAGAACTTTGGAAATCTTTTTCAGCGTCTCGTATGAAGGATTTGACTGCTCTCCGCTTTCCAGCTTGCTGACCATACTGTAGCTCAGTCTTGACTGCACGGAAAGCATTTTTTGAGTCATTCCTATTTTTTTTCTGTACTTCTTGATGTTTTCACTTAGCGTCATCTCGATTTCCACCTCACAGGTTAATAAGTGTCCGGCCGTGGGTCCAATAAGCATCCGGCTGCAGGTCAATAAGCATCTGTTAGTTCTAATTGCGATAAAAGTATCTTATCTCAATCTAGAATCGTTTTTTGTTGCATACTGTAAGCGATCAAAAAAAATTTAGAAAGAACGGAAATCTCATGTTATCCGATGAAAAAGGGCATAGTATAAGCAGAAATAAATGCAGAAAACTGGAGAAGCAAAGGAAAGAATCAACATGAGTGTGAGTATTTTTCAGGTGGCGGGGCCGGTCATGATCGGGCCGTCCAGCTCCCATACCGCAGGCGCGGCCAGGCTTGGCAGAATTGCTGCTAAGCTGGCAGACGGCTTTGACTTTGTATCCTTCGGACTTCACGGGTCTTTTTCCAAAACGGGCAAGGGTCACGGAACGGATAAAGCACTTCTTGCAGGGGTTATGGGAATCAAAGAAGACGACGAGGCTATTGCGCGGGCATTTTCACTGGCTGACATGAGAAACGTCGGATACGAATTTCATGAAACAGAGATTCCCGATGTTCCGGAAAATTCCGTCCGTATCATATTTTATAAAAATGGAAACCGACTTTGTGAGGTGGACGGGTCATCTTTAGGTGGCGGACAGGTAATGATCAGCAGGATAAACGGATATGATGTGGAACTGTCTGGAAACCTTGCAACACTTTTTATTCGTCAAGTGGACACATGCGGAGTTGTTAGCCGAATTACCGCCATTTTGGCAGAAGGCGGCATTAATATTGCGTCCATGAAGGTTAGCAGAAAAAATAAAAGAGAAGAGGCGACCTGTGTTATTGAGGCGGACGAGGGTGTCAGTGAGGAATTGCTGAATGAAATAAGGGCAGACGATCATATCTACGAAGCCCGAGCGATTTATTTATCATAGGGGGGATCAGAATGTATCACAGCTGCAGCCAGCTGCTGCAAATGGCAGAAGCACAGGGAGTACCGATTCATGAAATCGTGATTTCCAAGGAACAGAAAAGCTATGGAATTGAAAGAACGGATATCATGGCGGAGATGAAAAGACGCTATGATATCATGGCTGCTTCTTCTGAAAAGGCGTTAGAACATGCACTTTACACAGAAGGAGGACTCATTACGGGAATCGCATCGACTCAGTACAGATATGCCCGGGAAGGGGACACGCTTTGCGGGAACATCATTAATCTCATTATGGCAAGGGCCTTGTCCTGCAGTGAAGTAAACGCGTCGATGGGAAGAATCTGCGCAATGCCTACAGCCGGATCCTGCGGCATCGTTCCGGCAGTACTGATTACATTAGGAGAGGAGCTTCACAAGACCGAAGAGCAAATTATTTTGTCTCTGATCACCGCATCCGGATTGGGGGCTATCGTTATGGAAAAAGCTACGGTTGCAGGCTCTGAAGGCGGTTGTCAGGCTGAATGCGGTGTTGCAGCCGCAATGGGGGCAGCCGGCGCGGCAGAGCTGAAAGGCGGTACCCCTTCCGTATCCATGGAGGCATTCTCTATCGCTTTGATCAATATCATGGGTCTTGTTTGTGATCCGGTTGGGGGACTTGTTCAGATTCCTTGTGCCCAAAGAAACGCTTCTCAAGCGGTAAACGCATTGCTGAGCGCTGATCTTGCCCTGGGAGGAATGAAGTTTCCTATTCCTGCCGACGAAGTGATTGCTGCGATGTATCAGGTTGGGAAACTTATGCCGATTCAACTTCGGGAAACGGCCCAGGGTGGAATTGCAGCAACGGACACGGCACATAAAATTGCAGATGGAATATTTGGGAAAGATGTACTAGAATCAGAGTGAGTTATCACGATGAATTGAAAAGTCAATGGTCATTTGTTAAACCGGTGTTCCATCTTTTAATAATCGCCATAAAGTACTGCGGCTGATTCCGAGACGTTTTGCCGCAGCGCTTTGATTCATTCCTTCTTCTTCCAAAATGAGACGCGCGATGTCAAAGTTGATCTCCTTTAAAGTTTTATTTAGGTTAACGGAATATCTCCTTCTTTCTTTTATAGAGATATTGGACACCTCCTGGTTCAGAATTTTGGAAGTATTATTGAAAGTAATGGTAGAATCCGTTGTTATAACCGCCAGCTCTTTCAAGACTCTTTTAAACTGATCCAAATTGTAAATCCAGTCATAATCCTGAAGGAGGGAAAGGGCTTTCGGCTCAAATCTTGTGATATGTTTTCCTAATATGGTATTCAATTCGTTGATGTAAATGCTGGCCAGACCCGGAATCTCCTCTCGCATTTCCTTCAGTGGTTTCAACTTCAGAGTCAGGCAGGACAGCTTATTACTCAGATAAACAAAGGCGGGATGCGACTCGTCCGCGTTGCTGCTCAGAATGAAAGAAAATGTGGCGATATTTTGATTTAAAAAATCAGTTGTCTCAAAAAACTCTGATAGGTCTGATACCGCCTGCTCTTGCAGAGAACCTACATTTTTGAAGTATATAAAACAATCTGATTTGTGTAAGGGCGAATCCCTGTCGGCAAGAAGATAATTCCATTCAACCTGTGACATAGCTCCACAGTCGATTTGATAAAAAGGGTTGTTTTTCATCGGCCCAGCTTCATAGAGCAGTGAAACTGCACGGTCTTTACCGGTACCTGCCTCGCCGGCTACAAGAACCGGAAAACGGCTTTGGCTATACTGTTCAATTATAGGTCTTAGATAATTCAGAGAATGAATACTATTGTAGCCGGTGAGCAGATAATTGATATCATCGTTGACCAGACGTATCCCTTTCCCTGCGGTTTCTGCAGTTAGGACATGGATCGTCAAATAGATAAAGCAGAGAGAATGACTGCCCACTTGAATCCTTTTTCCTCTATAGGATAAAAGCTGACGGTTCCACTTCTTGTCGAGAAGAAACTCTTTATTGTCATTAATTTTGGAGGGCAGTTGTTTTGCGATTGAAAATAAATAACGGTTCTCTTCTGTTTCCATCAGAGAGGAATAGCGCAGGATCGAATCCTCAAAAATAAAAAGATCCTGGTTGCATTCCTGAAATGCTGTTTTTAATATATTGTTCTGAAAATCCTTGCGAGCGAAAAATTGACATATTTTAATTGCCTGCTCTAAAGCGTTTTCGATGCTTTCGTACCCGGAGTTGATCAGAATGGAATTCATTCCTAATTGTTTTGCTGCCGTTGTTGAGACCATATCGCTCAGCACCAGGCCGTAACCTTCGTTGAGCAGAGAGCTGAGTTGTTCTTGCGCTTCTTCCTTGCTGGTAATCGTCAAAATCGGTATTTTATATTGAAGGAGGTCGCATAATAAATGTGCGCATTTCGTAATGCTGGGAAAACCGACGATGGCAAACCGCTGAGCGTAGTTTTCTGCCAGCTTGATTGCACGCAGAACATCAAAAACAGAAATGGAGACCTCGATCACTGGTGTGTCCGTGGATTTGCTGATCAAGTCGGCGGTACCGCCTCTTGAGATGATCACATCAAAATTGTTTCTTTTATGTTTGTGAACGATATGCAATCCGTCCTCAAGATCTCCAACAAAGGTAGTGAGTTCTATTTCCGGTTTATCTGATGCGATATCCTGCATGATGCCTTTCATGCCTTCGTAAGGCGCAATGGCCAGAATTTTAATTATATCCATATAAACAACCTCCAAATGTTTCAATTTTAAACATTATAAAATAATTTTATAATAAAATCAATCAACCAAGTTGAAAATGTATCAAAATAGTACGATATTGTGATTGATATAGATTGATTTTGAAATGAAATGTGATTATAATTGTGCACACAAAGGAAAAAGCAATCTAAGGCTGATTCCGTATTGTAATAATGAATTGTAATAATGAAAGGAGAAGAAAATGTATAAGAAAGGTCTGGCGTTATTCTTTGTTTTACTGATGGTGGTCGGCATGTTCGGATGCGGATCGAAAAAAAGCAGCGGAGATGATTCATCATCGGAGGTGTCTCCTATTGATTTGAAATTTGCTCATGCGGATAATGAAACGAGTGTTTTCCATCAGGGGGCATTGGCGTTTAAGGAAAAGCTGGAAGAATTGTCTGACGGCAGTGTTACAGTAACGATTTATCCATCAGGACAACTGGGAAGCATTTCGGATGCGGCCAAGGGGGTTCAGATGGGAACTGTCGACGTAGCTCCTGTTTCTGCAACGGTTCTGGCAAATTTTGCGCCCTCCATTGGCGTTTATGATATGCCGTTTCTCATTGAGAATTATCAGCATGCGTACAAGTCCCTCGACGGCGAGGTGGGTAATATCCTGTCCAAAGAGCTGGAGGAGAACGGAATGCTGTGCAAGGGATGGTGGACCCTTGGTTACCGTAATGTGACGACCAGCAAGGACGTTCAATCGATTGACGATCTGGCAGGACTGAAGATTCGAACCCAGAGCTCGCCTGTGCATATTGAAATTTTTAAAGCATTAGGTGTTGATCCGACGCCTATGGATTTCGGAGAATTGTATACCGCGCTGCAGCAAAAAACGGTTGACGGTCAGGAAAATCCATACATCAATATCCTTCAGGCAAATATCTATGATGTTAATGATACCATTGTTGAAACAGAGCATGTTTTCCAGGTTGCAGGACTTTTAGTTTCTCCTAAAACATGGGAAAAGCTGACTCCGGAACAGCAGGGATATCTGGAAGAAGCTACTGCGTATGCAACAGAAGTGGAACGCAAAGCTTGTGAAAACGACAATGAAGCGGCTAAGGAAAAACTTACTACAGAACTGGGAATGAAGCTTGTCACATTGGATAAGAGCGAGCTTCAGATAAAGACCGCCCCTGTTTATGATAACCATCCGGAACTGGCGGATTTAGTGGAAAAAGTAAGAAGCTATAAATAGCGTTTGATTCGGATGACGATGCGTAATTTCGCTGCCTCAGGCAGGGGCGTTACGCATCAATTCTATCCGCCAGATTTTACGAAAGGACAATACTGTGAATACTGTGTTAAAAAAATTAAATAAAGTGTATAGGGCGGTTTGCTTTTTACAAAAAATTATTCTAACAGTCTCAGTTATTCTGATGGTAACGGTAAATTTTCTGCAGGTTCTGACTCGGTATGTATTGAAGACTAGTCTTTCCTGGTCAGAACAGATGAGTGTTTGCCTATTTATGCTCATGGTTCTGATCGGGGGAAATCTGGCGATGAGAGCAGACGATGAGATTAAAATCGACTTGATTCGCTTCAAAATAGCCAGGAAGCAGCAGTGCTTTAATTTGATCGGTGATATTCTAGCTGCATTCACCCTGGGGATTTTGTTTGCAGGATCGGTGTCCCTGACGTCTCAAGCAGTGGTTTTTCCGGAAAAATTATCCGTTCTGCCTCTTTACTATTATCATCTTTACGGGATGATGACCCTTGGATTTTTTCTGATGACAGCAGAGAAACTGATCTTCATGCTGAAAAGAATTTATGCGATTAAAACAAATGAATATTCAAGCTTGGAGGTGAGACTGTAATGGATCCTGTTGTTGTTTTACTGGTGGTGTTCTTTGGAACGCTACTGCTTGGAGTGCCTATTGCATGGTCTTTGGCGCTCTCCTGTATCAGCTCCCTCGTTTTTGTTGACGGGATACCTCTCATGCAGATCGTTCAGAAAATGTATTCGGGGGGAGAACGATATACACTGCTTGCGATCTTCTTCTTTATGCTTGCAGGAGCTATTATGCAGCATGGGGGAATATCAACAAGGCTGATTGATTTTACAAAAGCAATGGTAGGTCACGTTCGCGGAGGGCTTTCCATCGTCGTTCTGCTTGCATGTATGTTTTTTGCCGCGTTGTCTGGTTCGTCTATCGCAACTACAGCGGCAATCGGAGCAATGCTTTATCCTGAACTTGTAAAGGAAAAATATCCGAAAGGTTATTCGGCAGCACTTCCTGTAGTTGGCGGCACCCTGGGGATTGTAATACCGCCCAGCATTGTTTTTGTTCTTTATGGGACGGTAACCAATACGTCTGTGTCCAAGCTTTTGATTTCAGGAATTGTACCAGGAGCTATTGCGGGGGGCTTTATGTGTCTTTATGCTTACTTTGTGGCCCGCATGAATCATTATGAGCGAGCAGGGTCCTTTTCTATGAGCAATTTCCTTGCAACAGGAAAAGATGCTTTTGCAGCGATCCTGATGCCCATCATTATACTGGGGGGAATTTATACCGGGATTTTTACTCCTACAGAGTCTGCCGCTGTGGCAGTTGTCTATGGGCTGATCGTCTCGATGTTTGTTTATAAAGAATTGTCATGGAAACGTTTTATGGAAATTGTACTGGATAGCGTAAAGGGTACGGCCAAAATACTTTTACTTATTATGGGTGCTACCGTATTCGGGTATGTTCTAGCTGTAAATAACATACCTACCCTGTTTACTCAGGCGGTGGCGGAATTTATTACAAATAAGATTACCTTCCTCATTTTTATCAATCTTTTACTAATTGTTCTGGGAATGTTTATGGACTCGGGACCGATCATCCTGATTGTAGCTCCCCTTCTGTATCCGCTGGCGGTGCAATACGGAGTCGATCCGGTTCATCTGGGCTGCATTGTAGTATTCAACCTTGCGGTGGGGCAGGCAACGCCGCCTTTCGGCAATTGCCTATTCGCTGCAACGTCGGTCACAAAGCTTGGTATCGTTGAGCTGAGCAAGAGTGTGATCCCGTTTGTGATCATTTTGTTTGCAACGGTATTTCTGGTATCCTTTATCCCCGGATTTTCCATGTGGCTTCCATCCTTCATGAAGTAAGAAAGAGTGTGATCTGTATGAAATATGATTCAATTATCGTAAACGGAACGGTATATGATCCTCTGACTGAGAGGGCGGAAGTCAGAATGCTGGGAGTGAAAAATGGCAGGATTTGTTTTCCTGAAACTTCAGGCTTTCATGCTGACGATGCAGAAGAAGTTATTGATGCATCGGGAAAATATGTGCTGCCGGGATTAATCGACGAGCATGCCCATCTGTATCTTCATGGATCGATCATCGGAGCCAATGCAGACACCGTCTGCATTCCAAGCGGAGTTACGACAGCGGTAGACGGCGGGACTGCCGGGGCTTCGGGTTTTGAGCTTTTTCTAAAGACCGCGGTTTTGCGCAGTGAAGCGGAAATGCTGGCATATTTAAACGTCTCGACATTTGGGAATAAGAGTCTTTGTCTCCATGAAGAGGACCATGATCCTGCGGATTTCCGAGCAGATCTCATCCGGGATCTCTTTGAGAGATATCCGGCGACACTAAAAGGACTGAAAGTCAGAATGTGTAAAGCAACGCTGGGTGAATACGGCATCTCACCACTGGTGAAAACAATTGCCATGGCAGAAGAAATTGCAAAATCAGGCCGGCATTGCCCTGTAGTAGTGCATTACGGTGATCTCCCGGAAAATGTAAAGCTTTCAGAAATTCTTACGCTTCTCCGGCCCGGCGATATCCTGGCTCATGTGTTCCAGACAATGGGAGAAACAATTTACGACGAGAACGGTGATGTTCTTAAGGCTGTCAAAGAAGCTCAAAAAAGGGGAGTCTATATGGACAGCTGCAACGGAAGAGTTCACTGGTCTTTTGAAAACCTGGAACGGGCGATTCGAAACGGATTTTATCCCGACATCATCAGCTCAGATCTGGTTCGTCCAAGTGAATATAAACGGCCTGGATTTTCTCTCCTACATGCGATGAGTGTATTTTCGGCAGCAGGAATGGCGAAGGAAAAAATATTTAATGCCGTTACCATCAATCCTGCAAATGCTTTGGGGATTTCAGAACAGGCGGGAATTTTCCGTGAAGGAGCTCCCGCTGACATTACTATTCTTGACATCACAAAGACTGATATGGTCTTTCGGGATAAATTTGGCGGAGCCAGGAAGGGCAGTGAGCTTTTCATTCCTCTTCTGACCATGCGTAAGGGCAGAACCGCATATCGACAAATATTTTTTTAATAAACTTCGTATCATTGATTATTTGAAAAGGGGGTACTTATGGCAGCATATCAGATAAAAATACCTTCCTGCATCTACTCTGGCGCAGGGAGCATAGAAAAAATAAATGAAATTATCAAGAAGGAAAAAGCAAACAGTATTGTCCTGTTTACCGATAATGGCGTGAAGGGAGCCGGATTGCTGGAACTCTTATGTGCCGAATTGAAAAAGACGGGCGTAGCCTATGAAACAGTGGATGGTATCAGACCCGAGCCCAGCTATGCGGAAGTGGAGGAAATCATAAACGGAATATCCCATTTGGATGCAGATCTTGTCGTTGCCGTCGGAGGTGGCAGCGTGATGGATACGGCTAAGCTTTATACGGTTTTAAAAGGTGCAGACTACAATATCAAAGAACTGCTGGAGCATCCCGGATTGGCAATGAAAAAGATAAAATCCGTTATGATTCCAACGACCTGTGGAACGGGCTCGGAAGCGACCTGCAATGCAATTGTCGCCGTACCTGAAAAGGAATTGAAGATCGGAATTGTGAATGATGAAATGATTCCGGATTATGTTATTTTAGACTCCGATATGATTCGCAGCCTGCCGGCGTCCATTCTGGCTTCCTCAGGAGTGGATGCACTGGCTCATGCTGTGGAATGCTTTACCTCAAACAAGGCGACTCCTCTCAGCGATACCTATGCGCTGGCGGCTGCGAAGCTGATTTTCGGCAGTATTAAAAAGGCATATGCGTCAACGGAAGACATGTCCGCAAAAAGCGAACTGCTGCTTGGAGCTTTCTATGGCGGAGTCGCCATCACCGGGAGTGGTACGACAGCCGTTCATGCTCTGTCGTATCCATTGGGAGGGAAATATCATATTCCCCACGGTGTGTCGAATGCAATCTTGTTTGCACCGGTGATGCGCTACAATCTGGATGCCTGTGAGGAGAGACTTGCAGAAATTTGCGACGCAATCCGGCCGGATCTGAGCGGCCTTGGCGCCACGGAAAAAGCGAACTATGTGGTGGATGAAATTGCGGATATTGTTCGCTTCACAAAGATTCCTGAAAAATTAAGTGACTTCGGTGTATCAAAGAATGATCTTGATTTTCTTGTGAATGCGGCAAGCGGTGTTACCAGACTGCTGAACAATAATAAAAAAGAAGTGACAAAGGAAGCGATCCGGTCAATTTATACAGAACTGTTTTCTGATGACGGAGCGCAATAACATAGGAGGGCATATGAAACCGATTATTGGAATCACGATGGGAGACCCTGCGGGGATTGGCAGTGAAATCACCATCAAAGCTTTAAAAGAAAAAGAAATTTATGAAAAATGCATCCCCGTGGTAATCGGAGATTATGAAGCGATGAAGGATGCGGACGCTTTCTGCGGAACCGGTCTATCCTTTCGTATTATCAAGGATGTAGAGGAAGCAAAAGGACAATACGGAACGGTGGATATGATCGATCTCGGGCTTTTGAAAGATGGAGACTGGGCATATAAGAAAGTTCAGAAAAACTGCGGAGAAGCATCTTTTCAATATATTGTAAAAGGGATCAATCTTGCTTTAGAAAAGAAGATTGATGCTGTGATAACAGGTCCGATCAATAAAGAGGCCATCAACCTTGCAGGTCATCATTACAGTGGACATACGGAAATTTTCGCGGATTATACGGGCGTTAGTGATTATGGAATGCTTTTAATCGGGCAAGCCATCAAAGTAATTCATGTCAGTACCCATTGCTCTTTGAGGGAAGCTTGTGACAGAGTAAAAAAGGACAGAGTGCTTACTGTGATTCGGTTGGCTCAGGAAGGGCTTCGGCTGATGGGAAATGATCATCCTAAAATTGCAGTTGCAGGTCTGAATCCTCATTGCTCCGAGAATGGACTCTTTGGATGGGAAGAAGAAAAAGAAATCATTCCTGCAATTAAGGCGGCTTGCCTTGAAGGGATTGATGTGGAAGGACCTGTCCCGCCCGATACAGTCTTTGTAAAGTGTCAGGCCGGCCAATATGATGCCGTAGTGGCCATGTATCATGATCAGGGGCATATTCCCCTGAAATTGGCAGGTTTTCAAATGGACCCTGAAACAGGACAATATGATTCCGTCAGCGGTGTAAACTGCACAATCGGTCTTCCGATTATCCGATCTTCTGTCGATCACGGCACTGCATTTGGAAAAGCAGGTGAAGGGCGGGCTAATGCAGACAGTATGATCGATGCCATCAATGTAGGACTGACCATGGCGAAAAACAAGTTCAATTTAGATGCGTAAAAGTGAGGCCGAAATGATAAAATTATTAATCATTGCCGACGACTTTACCGGTGCTTTGGATACGGGTGTACAGTTTGCAAAAGAAGGAATCCGAACAGGCGTAGGTATGGAGTTTGATGAAAAGCTGTTGAGAGATTCCGGGGAGGATTCGGTTCTTGTCATTGATGCGGAAACCAGACCAATGACTCCGGCACAGGCATATGAGCGTGTTGTCGGTATTGTTGAAAATGCGACTGCTGCAGGGATTCGTTATGTTTTTAAAAAAACGGATTCCGCTTTGCGGGGAAATATTGGATGCGAGCTTTCTGCCGTACTGAATGCGGGAGGAGAAAAGATATTGAGCTATGTGCCCGCATTTCCTAAAATAGGAAGGACGACGGTAGATGGAATTCATTACATCGACGGGATTCCTGTTAATGAAAGCGTCTTCGGAAAAGATCCTTTCGAGCCTGTGTCAGATGCAAATATCAAAAATATTATCGGCTCTCAAAGCGATATCAGGGTGTTGAGTCTTCCAAAAGAACAGGAAGAATATTATGAAGTTCTTGCAAGCGACGGCGCCTGTATCGCGGTTTATGACGCAAAAACAGATGAAGAAATGTATCAGATTGGAGCGAAGCTGAAGGCGGAAAATCGATTGGGCCTTATGGCAGGCTGTGCTGGATTTGCATCACAGCTGCCCGGATTGCTGTGCTTAAAAGGACATCAAGAAAATCATATTTCGAAGCGAAAAAGTATGATTGTAATCAGTGGGAGCCTTAACCCCATTACGGAAAACCAGATCAAGTTTGCGCGAAGCAGCGGATTTCAGAGAATTACCCTGAATGTGGAATCAATGATGCAGAATGAGTATTGGAATACGGAGGAAGGCAGGAGAAAATTAGAAGATTTGGCCGCGGCATCCAAAGAAAATTCCATGTTGATTATAGATACTTTTTCTCGGAGATATGAGGATAGTATACATACTGTTCAAACTGAAAATACACATGAGAACCCGCGCTTTAGAATTGCAGCGCTTCTCGGAGAAATGACAGATTTGCTTCTTGAAAAAGGAATTAGCGACACACATGCACTGGTTATGACAGGTGGAGATACCGTTATGGGCTTTATGAAAAGACATCCCGGTCTGGCGTTGACTCCGGTTTGTGAAATCGGTCAGGGTGCAGTCTTGTCTTACCTTAACAGAGATAAAGAAATCTTGCCGTTAATTACAAAATCAGGTGGCTTCGGTGAGGATGATATTTTCCTGACCATCGCCGGTCAACTATTATTAGAAAAATAAATGATGTGATCATATATATTGGAGGTAACGATGAAATTTGTTGTCACGCAAAGCTTGTGTCCGGAAGGAATGGAAATGCTAAAGACACAGGGAGAGGTGTATGTGGCGGATGATGGTAACCCAAATCATTATTTAGACCAAATGGCACATGCAGAAGGTCTCATTGTCAGAATCGGAACGTGCGATGAAGACGTAATCTCTGCTTCCCCTAATTTGAAAGTAATTGGAAGAACCGGAGTGGGATATGACAGTGTCGATATTGAAGCGGCGACAGCACGCGGCATTCCCGTGGTGATAACGCCAGGTGCAAATAACCGTTCCGTAGCAGAACACAGTGTCGCGTTGATCTTCGCTCTTGCAAAAAATTTAGTCGAGGGACATGAGGAAACGCGGAAGGGTGGTTTTGCCAAAGTAAGAGGTAATGGCAAGGCCTTTGAACTGCTCGGAAAGCAAATCGGATTTATAGGACTCGGCGCAATCGGGATTGAAACTGCAAATTTATGCAGAGCTTTGGGTATGGAAACGGCTGCCTATGATCCCTATCTTTCCGAAGAAAAAATTAAAGCGATGGGAAATCGATACTATCGTTCTTATGAAGAACTTTTAAAAGAAAGTGATATTATATCCGTCCATGTGCCTCTCACAGAGAAAACGGAAAATATGATTAGAAAAGAGCACTTTCAAATGATGAAGAAGACAGCGCTCATCATCAACTGTGCCCGGGGCGGTATCGTCAACGAGTCTGATCTTGCGGAGGCATTAAATGATGGATTGATTGCAGGTGCAGGTATCGATGTATTTTCAGAAGAACCGCCTCAGACGGACCATCCACTGATGAAAGCGAATAATATTGTAATCAGCCCGCACAGTGCTGCCCAGACGCGGGAAGCGGTGATTAAAATGGCAGAAATGTGCGTCGAAGGCTGTATCAAAGTCATCAAAGGTGAAAAATGGCCTTATGTAGCAAATCCACAAGCATATCAGCATGAAAAATGGTTAGGAGAAAAATAGTATGTTTAAGATTCAAGGAATTATTCCACCTGTCATTACCCCGATGAATGCAGATGAAACCATTAACTTGGCAGAACTGCGCAGACAAATCAACAGATTGATTGAAGCTGGTGTTCACGGGATTTTTTGTCTTGGAACAAACGGCGAGTTTTATATTTTAAACGATCAGGAAAAGAAAGAGATCATAGAGGCAACGGTAGAGGAAGTTGGGGGAAGAGTGCCGGTGTATGCGGGGACAGGCTGCATTGGTACAAAGGATACGATCGCACTTTCCAAAGATGCAAAAGCAATGGGTGCGGACGCCTTATCCGTCATCTGCCCGTATTTTGCCGCCGCAACTCAAAAGGAGATTTGTGAGCATTATAAGGAAGTCGCCTCGGCGGTGGATCTGCCGATCATAATCTATAATATTCCGGCAAGAACAGGAACTAACATCGCTCCGTCAACGGTGGCAGAGCTTGCCCAAATCGAAAACATTGTAGGCGTAAAGGATAGCAGTGGCAATTTTGACAATATGCTTCAATATCTTGAGCTGACGAAAAATATGGATTTTCAGGTTTTGTCGGGGAACGATTCTTTAATTCTCTGGAATCTGATGGCTGGCGGAACCGGGGCGATTTCCGGCATCGCTAATATATACCCGAATACGATCGTATCAATTTACGAAACCTTTATGCAGGGCGATCTCGTGAAGGCGAGAGAAATACAGGACAGTATCCGCGCTATCAGAAATAACTTCAAATATGGAAATCCCAATACGGTGGTGAAAAAAGCCGTGAATCTTCTGGGGCATCCCGTCGGGCCGTGCCGTGCTCCTTTCAATAAGATATCTGAAGAAGGAATTGAGGCAATCAATCAAACCCTGATGGAAGACGGGAAAAGAGGCTTGCGCTAAAGGTTTGTTGCTGTTTTGGTATACTCTCTCCCTTCTCTAAGTTCTTTTCAACTTGTGGTTCATCAGATCCGATTATTATTAAATACTTATATATTTATTGAATCGTTATGATATAAAGAATTTCGGTTAAACTGATTGAAAAAAGGTATTAAAGAAATAAGAATCAAAATCGTTACGAACAAAGGAGGAAATAACAATGAAACTACTGGTTCCCGTAGACGGATCCCTTGCTTCATATCGGGCAGCGGAAAAATCTGTCGAAATCGCGAAAAAATATGGATTTGATGTGAAATTGATGACAGTTGTAGATTATGATAATATTTCCAGGCATAACAGGAACGAGAGATTTTGGAGGCAGGTAGACGGATCGCTTATCGCGGGCAGTACCAGAACTCTGAAGGATGATGAACTGACTGGTGAACTTCGGGAGAATGCACAGTCTCTCCTTGATTCTCTTTCGGAAGAGCTGAATTTTGAAGATGTCATTTTGGAAAAGGAAGTCTTATTCGGAGAGCCTTATCAGGTAATCCTTGAGACAGCGAAAGAAGAGCGCTTTGACATGATTGTCGTAGGCAACAGAGGATTCTCGAAGATCAAAAGGTTCTTTGTGGGATCCGTAGCGCAGAGGGTTATTTCTGAAGCGCCTTGTCCGGTACTGGTGATTCATACAGAATCCGAAGATTGAATCATTTAGAATAAAAGAATAAACAAAAGTAGGCAGACGGTATTTCGTTTGCTTTCTTTATTTTATTCGACTTCATTTGTGGTTAATGATATAATTTAACACATATAACCTTATTGAAAATTGCAATTATTAAATATTCTGTTATTGATAGCACTTAATGATAGGTGAAGAGCAGGTGTATTGAGTTGGAAAAATTAATAGAATTACTTAAAACCAGTCAGCCGTTTTTACTGACAAGGATATTGCATTACGCAAAAATCCATGATTATGTAAAATACACATCGACACTTGAGGAGGCGTGGGTTGTATCGGTATCCGGTTTAACCGAAGCTCTTGTACAGGGTATACAAAACGGGATTCCGGAAATAAATGTTGATCAGGATTTTATTAATGAGCCAGCAACTTATTTTGGAAGAATCGAAGCTAAGAAGCATAGACAGCGAGGAATCACGCTGGAAATGTTTTTGGGTTTAATGAAGTATTACCGACAATCTTATATAGACTTGATTTCGAATTCAATTCCTGATAAGGAACAACAGCGTTTATATACAACGCGGATCAATCGTTATTTCGATCAAAATGAAATTGCTTTTTGCAAAGAATGGAATCTCCAATCAAACGATACTTTGCTGTCGGAACTCCAAAATACAACCAGAGAGATTACAAACGAGAAAAATCGATATTTAACAATTTTCGAAAGTATCCCTACACCTGTTATCCTTCTTGATGCTGAACACTATTGTTATAATATCAATTATGCAGCGCAGCAATTTTTACAGGAAGATTCATATTCTCCCGGACACATTTACTACACGGACAATCATAAACAGAAAGCGAAGGATGTAATTCCCTGCATCTTTGAAGAATATACGGATTTTTGTGAAGGCAATTTACATGAAGCCACAATGGAAAAGGTTTGTGAATTGCCGCGAGGTAAAAAAAATATAATTATTAAATTTCGTCGTATGCTTGATGTCAGTGGTAAATTTACGGGTACTGTGATTATATTAACCGACCAGACAGAACAAAAAATGGTTGAAGAACAACTGCGTTACAGGAGTTTTTATGACATCCTGACTGGCTTATATAATCGCTCACATTTTGAACATGAAATTGCTCGGCTTTCCACCGCAGCTGGCGATATGTTTGGAATTGTTTCTTGTGATATCGATGGACTTAAACTTGTGAATGACAATCTGGGACACCAGGCAGGAGATTTATTGTTAAGATTTGTAGGAAACATTTTAAGGTCTAGCTTCCGCGATAATGATATGATATATAGAATAGGCGGGGATGAGTTTTTGGCAATGATGCCATACAGCGATGACCAAACAACACAAAATGCATGTCAGAAAATACGTACAAAAATAGAAAAACATAATGTGGTTGATAAAAAAAATCCGATCAGTATTTCTATTGGTTGGGCAACAGGCAGGCTTTTTACAGATAAAGATATTCTTAATATTATAAAGGAAGCAGACGACTTAATGTATTTTGATAAAAAAACGAATCACGAACAGTATAAATTATTATTTCTAGAGCGATTTCAAGAATACGGTAAAGACCTATTTAATTGAATCGTCATTTCCCAAGAACCTTGTCCGGTGTCGGTGATTCACACGGATTCCAGGGACGGAGTGTTTATCGGAAAGGAATAAGATGTTTTCATATACTTATATCAAGCTGTTTATTTATATCCTGGCGGGATTTATCGGATTTGTAAACATCGTTTTCCTCTTTTTCCTGAGTAAATACAAGAATTCCGGAAACAAGAAGTTATATGGAGCAACGCGAAATTTTTCGCTTAGCGCCCTGGTTCTTGTTGTAATGTATTTCTTTTTTCTTTTTATTCGTTTTGTTTTTGGAGAATTGAATAACAATGCAGTTCTCCGAGTCTTTGATATTCTTGCATTTCTTGGATTGAAATATTTTTGGCTGAAGATCATGCTTGCAATCATTGTAGAACTGAAGCACGGAACTCTGCACCGGCTTGTTGACGGTGTCTTTATGATTTTTACTGTGCTTTGTGTAATCAACTTCGGCTTTCTTATGGATACCCAATATTATATTGCAGATGCTCCAGTGAGATACTATGTAACCGCTGTGAGTATTTTGCTGAGTATTGTTCCGCTGGTAATCAACGGATACATTATCGTACGTTATTATCATCAAATGGTAAATAGAATTGACAAAATATTTATTATTGTAAACTCCCTGCTGATTCATCAAAATGCATGCTGGAACGGTGTCATGGCAATCAGACTGTATTCGGGAAAGATTGTACTTTCTACTTGGGACACGCCTATTACGGATCCAACTTCAGTCTTTCTGCTCTTGATCAATTCCGCAATTCTTGTATTCATTTATCAGACCGACTTCAGCCCTTTGTTTAAGCTGCCCGCGGCATTAAATCATAACGTCAGTCCGTCAGGAGAACCGGAAATTGTGGATCTTTTGGCATTTAAGCATTCTCTGACGGTGCGGGAGAGGGAAGTCGCCATACTGGTATATCAGGGATACACCAATCCTGACATTGCCGAAAGATTGATTATTTCAAAAAATACCGTGAGGAACCATATCCACAATATCTTTTACAAATTGGATGTTTCATCCAGATTAGAACTCGTTCATCTAATCAATTCTCAAAAATAGTACAGTTGGACCATTGAAAAAATGTCTGAATATTCCTATAATTGGTGGGTAATGCTGTCATTTTTTATTTGTTAAGAGGAGGATTGATCATGAAAAAGAAGTTTCGTCGCTTGCTTGCGTTCCTGTTGGTTACCACGTTGGTTCTTGCTTCCGGTTCCTTTGCTTTTGCAGCTTCAGAATCGGGGGATCTTAGCGGCATGGTACCACTTCGAACGGCATTTGAAGCAGCCGGTATCGAAGTGGACTGGGAGGCTGAAACAAAAACCGCTGTCATTGGTGAAAATGGCGAACTGAAAATTTCCGTCGGAGACCATGTGATGCTGTATGACGGCATCCCTTTCGAAATGGAAAAGGCGCCGGTGATTTATGAAGGGAAAACTTATGTTGATGCAAAAGCCCTTGAAAGTGTTTTTGGTGCTGAGATCTCAGGAACTGCGTCGTCGATTCCCGCGTTTGCAGCGGATGTGTTGACCGGTAATTATAAAACCAAGCTGGAACTGTATCAGCAGCCGGTGGAGGGAGAGGGGGCATTTCTTAAAGCGTTGAATCCTCAGACCGGATGGAATGTGGCGAGAGAACTGGTGAAAATCGGAAGCTCTGACCTCGGGTTCCGTTTGGGGGGAACTCCGGAGGGGAAAGCCGCTGCTGATGTGATCTATACGAAGTTTCAAAAGCTGGGACTCCAACCGGAGTACTTCCCGTTTAAAACTTACGGATGGCGTTATCTTGATTCGTCATTTGAAGTAACGGGGATAGATACGGAAATTCCAGTTGTTTCTGCGGTAGGAACGAAAGGAACCGCCGAGGGAGGAATCGCAGGGGAAGTTGTTTTTATCGGAACTGCTTCCAAGCAAGAGCTGGAGGGGGTTGATCTGACCGGCAAGATTGCGTTGATCAGTATGGATCTGGACGTTCATCCATGGCAGTCACAAGGCGCATATGCGGCTGCGATCCGCGGTGCAATCGGAGTGATTTATTATTGTAAAAACTATTATGCCCAGTATGAGGGCGGAGAAGCATTCAATGTTCAGGACTGGAGCGGCGCAGAAATTGATATTCCGGTATTGAATACACCGAAAAAATACGGTGAGATGCTGGCCGAGCTGGTGAAAGAAGAACCGCGTATGGCAAAGCTGGTCTCAAAGGTTGAGATTAACGAAAACGGCGACGGTTATAATGTGATTGGAAAAATAGAGGGTGCAAAGTATCCGGACGAGTATGTTATCGTAAATGCACATACGGACGCACATTTTCAAGGGTTTCAGGATGACTCCGTAGCAATCGGAGGAGTAGTCGCCATCGCAGAGGCAATTAAAAACAGCGGATATACGCCGGACCGGACAATCCTGTTTCTCTCCATGGATGCAGAGGAGTTTGGAGTAATGGACATGGGATCGGACTGGTTGGTAGGTTCATGGAATCTGATGAAGGATAAAAACACAAAATGGGCAGGCAAGGTTGTAGGAAGTCTAACCATTGAGCTGTTTGCCTATGAAGGCACAAAAAACTTTGAACTTCGAGCCAGCGATACGCTCTATGAATACATTCTTAATACGGCAAAGGGCTTTGACTACGATGCTTATGAAGGTCTCGGAGTTGTAAAGAATGAAATTTCCAATATGTCGGATGAGTTTTCTTTTGCTTACTATGGAATACCAACCTTCCGGACAAATACAGACCCATTCGTAGCAGAAAATATTTATCACTCGCAATTTGATAACGAAGAGACCACTTCTTTTGAAAAGTATGCAGAAGCGCTTGCTCATTATGCAAAACTTTTCATCAGACTTGATAAACAGCCGGTGGCACCATATGATCTTACATTGGGGATCAAAAAGTATAACGGCAGTGTTGATTATGATGAACTGAACAGGCTGAAGCTTGGCGGTGAGCTGAAAAGTCTGGCAGAGACTTATCAAGATAAAGCAACGGAGCTGTATTTCAAAAATGCCTTGATCTTTAAGCTTTATGATAAAGCAGACAAAGCGGGACAGGATCTCAGCGGCCTTAACCAGGAGCTGGCTGTCTACAATCAAAAAGTCAGAGATACCGTTAAAACATATCTGACCGGTACGCTGGCGCTGAGCGGCGAAAGCGTGACACTGGATATTCTGTATTATCAAGAGTTGCCAAAGCTGTTTGACGATGCCATTCAGGCATTTAATGATAAGGATGGACAGACGGGCTGCGACCTGCTTTCAAAACTGAAGGGAAATTACTATGCGGATTACGAGGACTATGAAACATGGTACTCAATTAATAGAGATAATATCAATCCAAATAATCCCGATAGAGACACACTCTGGACTGAAGGAATTAAGGTGGCGTATTTCAATCATTATAAAATCACGCAGGGATTGAAGGCGAAGCTTGCTTCGGGAGAGGCTTCCGACTATAAAGATGAAATTGCGGCATGTGAAGCTTTTAAAAAGACCGCGCTTGAAAATTTGAGAGAAGAGTATCGAAATGATGTAGAGATGTTTAAACAGGCGAATGAGATGTTTCCGCTGACTGAAGCAGACCGGCTGATCGAACAGTTGAAATAATTTGTGATGAGAATGATTGCTAGAACGAATATTGCTGTACATGAATGAAAAGGAGGCAGACGGGAAACCGTCTGCCTCTTAATTTATATGTTAGGGTTACGACTCTTTTGTGAGAATGATGCGGTAGTTTTGTGGAAAAAAAGTGTGCCATACTGAGCCAGAATAAGCCAATAGTGTGCGCAGGTGCACATTGCAATTCTGAAAAAAGTTGCATTTTTGCAATAAATATTTGGCGCGGATATTTAGTAATGATTGCAGAATAGCGAATTAATAATGACTAACAAATTGGCATGAAAATTGCTTTAATTCTAGAGTGCGATCTTATATAATAATTATCAGGATCATATGAGCGTGAAGAAAAAACAGAAAAGGAAGGAGCAGCCGATGCTGCTTCGCAACAGAAGTAAGAAAGGGAGAAGTGATGTATATATACCACATGACGAACAGCGGTTTGTTGATTTCTGCCAACGGAGTCAAATTCCTTGTAGATGGTATTTTTAGTGTAAATAATCTTTTTAATCCACTGGATGCGGAAATGGAAAACTTGATCATGCAATCCATAGGACCTTTTGCAGGTGTTGATTGCCTGTTGTTCACCCATTGCCATGAAGGTCATTACGACGGATTGAAGGTAAACCAGTATATGGAATCCAACCGGAATACATCGCTGTTCCTGCCTGAGGAAGCGCTGCTCAGACGGGAAGTGCGTGATTACTATTACAATTCTGGAGAAAGGACTTACTTGTTGGGTGGACGTACTGACTGCTATGAGTTCAGTGTAAAGGACACAAAAGTGCGCCTGATCAAAACCAAACATCTTGATGATGTGTCGGTGGAATGTGACGATCACTATTCCATCGTCATTGATGATGGAACCAACAAGATTTGTATTACCGGTGACATGGAACTCAACGACGAAGAAACGGAAAAGATTTTCTTAGGGGGGAAATTTGATGCGGTATTCTTTAATCCCGTTGTATTTTCAAAAAAAGAATGGATCAGAAATTTTATGAAGATCGACGCGGAAAAAAAGTATATCTACCACATTCCCGAGGAATGCAATGACCAGTTACGGTACAGGCAAATGACGCTTTATAATTATGGTATGCTGAAAAATAAGTTGGGAAATTGTGAGCTGCTGCTGAAAGAGATGCAGAAAATCATGTTGAAACGTTGCAGAAAGAGTGCCTGAATCAAACGTCACTGAAGAAGAGTTAAACAGAAGAACAAAGGACCGTTTCAAAGCGTATTGAAACGGTCCTTTACTTTAGAATCCGTTGAAAGCATTCCTTAGAATATACTGCAGATTTGAAGCGACGCATATTACATGTGCGAATAACAGGACGGGCGATCAACAATATTGTCCGGTAAAACGTACAACCTGGACAGCGAAGTGTCCTGTAAATAAAACACTAATCTTTCACACAGTATGGATCTTCTGATGTGACATGATGAATTATTCCTGAATTCCCGGTATCGTCGGCAGTGCTGAAAGAGACCGTTCCAGATCTTCATCCGTTGGAATGTAGTCGGACATCGTTCCTTCATTGAAAGACGAATAAGCAGTCATGTCGAAATATCCGGTACCGGTCAAACCAAACAGGATCGTCTTTGCCTCTCCGGTTTCTTTGCATTTCAAAGCTTCGTCGATTGCACCACGGATGGCGTGTGCGGATTCGGGAGCGGGCAGAATGGTTTCGAGTTTTGCAAACTGAGTAGCTGCTTCAAAGACCTTCGTCTGCTCAACCGATATTGCTTCCATATATCCATCATGATAAAGCTTGGAGAGGATCGGAGACATACCGTGGTATCTCAAACCGCCCGCATGATTTGCGGAAGGCTTGAAGTCGCTTCCAAGCGTATACATTTTTGCCATAGGAGTAATTCTTCCCGTATCACAGAAATCATAGGCATATTTGCCTCGCGTGAAAGAAGGACAGGATGCAGGTTCTACCGCAACGACCCTCGGATTTGCCTTTCCTGTCAGTTTATCCTGCATAAACGGTGCGATCAGACCTCCGAGATTTGAACCGCCGCCCGCACAGCCAACGATTACGTCTGGGTATTCGCCCAAAATCTCCATGGCCGTCTTTGATTCCAGACCGATGATTGACTGGTGAAGCAGAACCTGATTCAGTACCGAACCGAGTACATAACGGTAGTTTTCCGATGTGACTGCCTTTTCCACAGCCTCGGAAATGGCGCATCCAAGGCTCCCTCCCGTAGTGGGATCACTCTTCAGGATCTCTCGGCCGATATTGGTCGTATTGCTGGGGCTTGCGATAACGCTGCCTCCAAAGGTTTCCATTACCGCCTTGCGGAATGGTTTTTGTTCATAGGATACCTTTACCATGAATACGGTGAGGGGAAGACCGAAGTAAGCACAGGCTTCCGACAGAGCGGTTCCCCATTGTCCAGCTCCTGTTTCGGTCGTCAGTCCGGCGAGACCCTGATCTTTCGCGTAATACGCCTGAGCGATGGCGGAATTCAGCTTGTGGCTCCCGGAAGTATTGTTTCCTTCAAATTTGAAATAGATTTTTGCCGGCGTATCCAGAGCTTTCTCCAGATTGTATGCCCGGATTAGCGGAGAAGGACGGTAAATTTTGTACATTTCCAATACTTCCTCCGGAATATCGACATACCGTGTTTTACCATCAATTTCCTGCTTTGCAAGTTTCTCACAGAATACGGGATAAAGATCCTCAACCTGCGCGGGTTTCATGGTGCCCGGGTTGATGAGGGGGTCGGGCTGTTCCTTCATATCGGCTCTCATATTATACCATTGTGTTGGCATCTGCTCCTCGGTTAAATAAAGTCTGTGTGGAATTTTACTCATTGTTTTTCTCCTTTCATTACGTATCAATCCGCTTTTGATATGCAAGCGTCCAATCGCCTGTCAGCCGAAGCTATAGCTTTACTAAGCAAGTATTATAAATGATTTTGGATTTTACACCTTTTTTCAGGATGGGAGCCCATCGCAATAAAAAAAGCTCTTGTTCCAGATTACTCTGGGACAAAAGCTATACTTCTGCGGTACCACCCTGATTGGCGCAAGCGCCCACTCTTTCCATGTACACTTCATACATGCTCCCTTGATAACGGGTGGAGATCCCGTCAGACACTACTCTTGCGCGCAATCTTGTTGGATTTACGCAATGCTGCGTTGTTTTCCATATTGCACAAGTAATTTCGTCCTGCCCTCATAAGTCCATTCGGCATAGTTCCCCTTGCCGCTATCCCACCACCAGCGGCTCTCTGTGAAGTGAAGCTCCATGCTTACTCTTCTTAATCAACGGTTTTTTTATTCGCACCTGGCGCTGTTTATGAAGCAAACATCGGCAGGTATCTTTTGTTGTAGTATATGATGAAAAATTTGCTGTGTCAAGATAAATTTGAAACATCTGATTCTGTGTCCTGTTGAAATATATTCCTGCGATATAAAGAAATCTTTGCAACCGTTAAGTGATCATGGCGAAGAAGAAGTCCGCAAAGAGTAAAAACCAGTACATTGATCAATAAGGCGATCACACCGGGATGCAGAGGGAAAGCGGCAGGCTTCGAAATAGAAAAGTAAAGAGTAAAAAAGATGCCTGCAAGCAGCCCGGAAGCAGCACCCTGAACATTAGATTTTTCCCATATCAAAGCGCCTGCTACAGGTACGGCTACCTGCGCCATACCACTCAGTGCAGTAAAGCCTGTATCCACAATGGAGGATGGGGATTCAGAAAAAATCAAGACGAAGTATGCCGCTGCAGAAAAAAACAGGATAAAGAATTTCGCAATCAACACCACATGCTTTTCGTTTGATTTTGGCTTTAAATATTGTTTATAGATATCAAGCGCCAGAAGAGCTGATACTGCGTGAATGCCTGAATTTGCTGTTGATAAGCATGCGGCTGCCCCGCAGCACATAATTAATGCCATAAAGAAACCGGGCGCGTATTCAACTAAAAGAATGGGAAGAATTGCATCGGCTGAAGCCTGAACTCCTTCCGACTTCAAAAGAACTGCCGCGCTTCCAGCGAGAATGGATCCGATATAAGCGATTGTACAGATGCCAATAAGAAGCGGCATGATATAAAATGTCTTTACATCCCGGACAGCATAGATTCTAAGCCATATCTGCGGACTCATCAAAACACCGAGTGGAATAATGAGAAACATGGAAATCCAGGTTGATATGCCTACGGTGCTTGATCCTTTTGGCAGAAGAATTAAATCAGGTCGCTTGCTGATCAATTCTTCAAATAAATGATTGACGCCTCCTGCTTTCACTACGAAAAAACAACCTACCGCTACCAGACCGAGAAAGATTAAAAGTCCGTAAAAAATATCAGTCCAGGCAACAGCACGCAGGCCTCCGGCCCACAGATAGATGATCATTACGATATAAAACATGAGTGCGCAAAGCTGCCAGGGGATAACTCCTCCGGTTGCGATTTCTATAATAATTGCACCGCCGTACAACTGTATTTGAAGATATGGGAGGGTAAACGAAATCATGATGACTGCAACCAGAAGGTTTAACTTGCTGGAACCGTATATATCCGAAAAAAAAGATATCGGAGTCAGATATCCGCGCCGTTTTCCATATTCTGAAATTCTGGTTCCAAAGAGCAGAAAGAGCAAACCGAATAAAACATTCCAGCCCATAGCGGTCCAGTAAACCGAACCCACAGAATAAAAATAAGAGATGGAGCCAAGAAATGCAAAGGAACTCCACCAGGTTGCATAAACGGTAAAAAAAATCACAACAGGGCCGATGCTGCGGTTGCAGATGAAAAAATCCTGAATCGTTGAGATGGAATTCTGAGATGCAAGCGAACCGATTACTAAAGGAATAACAGTAAAAATCAATATGATTACAATGGGAATATTAGAAAAAAATAATTCTTTTAAGGCGGAAAAATCCATACAGATCCTCCTTTCTTTATAAAATGCACTCGATTATTCTGATTATTCTGTCCTTTTGATTATAGCATAAAAAGAATAGGAAAAGAAAATAAGGACTGCAAACTTGACACAAGATTTTTTCCATTTATACTTTAATTAGCCTGAGTAATCTGAGGCCTCACCGCAAGTTGATCGGGCAATCCGCTATCGCTGAGTGAATGTACGGAAAAGAGGATCAGCTGATGAGCAAATTTGTCAAGCTATGGATCGGCAGCAGCTTATTATATATGATCGGGATTTTCATTCTTTTTTTATCTCTTGCAGCGGAGAAAAATGCATACAGTGCCGCGTCCGCACTGCCGGTCATTTTTAATATTGTTAATCTTTACTTCATTCAGACATTGTTTGAGGCCTGTTGTGCCATTGATAATATTCCAATCAAAAAATTTTGGGGACGATATATTCTGCTGCTGATCGTTTATGCCGTCGTCATGTTATTAAGCAATGCGGAACTGCTGCTGATTGCGCTGCCGTTTTATATCTATCAGACTGCGCTTACGGTTGCAGTACTTTATGGGATTTTTAGCAGATGGAGATTTTCTTTTTCTGCGAAATTATGGTCGGCATTTCTTATTCTTGGAAGCAGTGTAGTGCAGGTATTATGCAGCTATGCAGTGGCTTCCGAAAGCCTTGGATTCATATTGATCTATTTAGATGTTGGGCTTCTTCTGCTGCTAAACTTCAATTTTACTTATCTTCATCAGAAAATATGGAGGATTAATCTGGCGATTCGCGAGGATTATCTCTACTCCCTGGCGGAAAAAGCGGTGGATATCATTTTTTACTACACCCTGCATCCTTTTCCGCGGTTCTCCTTTGTCAGCCCTTCGGTGGAAGCAATCGTCGGCTACAAGCAAAGCGATTTTTATCGCAATCCAAAGATTTATCTGGAGTTGACACATGAAGAAGACCGGAACCTTATGGAGCAGGCATTTTCGGGCGAAGCCGATTTAATCCGGCGGGGATTGATTCGCTGGCAAAGGAAGGACGGCGAATTTATTTATCTTGAATTTCACAACACCCCGATTTTTAGGAGTGGAAGAATTACGGCGATTGAAGGAATATTGCGGGATATCACAGACAGAAAGCTGGTGGAGAAGGAAATGATCGATTCAAAGAAATCCAAACAGCTGCTGCTTTCTTATATTTCTCACGAGTTGAAAACGCCGATCACCTATATCGTTGGTTATGCGGAGGCACTGCAAAATCATTTGTATCTTGACGAAGGCGATAAGGCAAACGCCATAGATTTGATTGCAACAAAAGCGTTATTTTTGCAGAGACTTGTTGAAGACTTGTTTCAATTGAGCAAAATGGAAGCAAATCAGTTTTCTTTCGAGTTTACCCAGACGAAGGTTTGCGACCTTTATCGTTTTCTTGAGGAAAAACACCGGAATGATCTGATGAATACAGAAATTCAATATACTTCAATGATGGATGAGCGGCTGAGAAATGAAAAATATGAAGTGTTGGTGGATCTGAAGCGGATACAGCAGGTCTATGGAAACCTTCTTCATAATGCGGTTAACCATACCCCACCGGACGGCTGCATCTCCTCTCAATGCATTCTGGATGAAAAGAGGGAGCAGATCATATGGAAAATGATTGATTCCGGTGAAGGAATTGCAAAAGAAGATCTTCCCTATGTTTTTAAGGCTTTTTACAGGGGAAAAGGCAAAGGAAGCCAGTCAAGAGAAGGCAGCGGTCTGGGACTGAGCTTGTCTGCTCAAATCATTCAGGCCCATAAAGGGACCATTGAAGTTGAATCGGGGAAAGGAAAGGGAAGTACCTTTATCTTTATGATTCCGTTATATTTGCAGGAAAGAGAACCGGCAACCCGTGTGACGGAGTCATGCCGCTGAATTAGACTGCTTTGGAGAGGAGTTACAAAATGGCAAGTGAAAAAATACTCATTGTTGATGATGAAAAACAAATCTGCACACTGATCAAATCCTTTCTGGATCAGGAACAGTACCAGACATACACGGCTTATGATGCGGAATCGGCGCTGGAATTGTGCGGCGAAATAGAACCTGAACTGATTATTTTGGATGTGATGCTGCCTGACATCAGCGGTGTAGAACTCTGTCTTGAGTTGAGGCGGGTTACACAGTGTCCAATCCTCTTTTTAAGCTGCAAATCAGAGGAGATTGATAAAATCATTGCTCTTTCGGCAGGCGGTGACGATTATATTACAAAGCCCTTTCAATCAGGAGAGCTGATTGCCAGAGTCAAGGCCCACTTGCGCCGCAACAGAATCCTTGCGGCTCCTTCGAAAAAGGTACGTAGCTACAATTATGAAGGATTGTATGTTGACCTGGATTCTCATCAGGTTTTTTTGGATGAAACAGAAATCAGCCTGACGCCAAAGGAATTTGAGATTTTATCCATTCTGATTGAAAATCCCAAGCGGGTTTTCAGCATGGATCAGCTTTTCGAAATGGTGTGGAAAATCGACAGCCTGGAGGGTGACAGCCGCACAATCATGGTGTATATCAGCAATATCCGGAAAAAGATCGAACCGGAGCAGCGCGGGTTGAAATATATCATCAATATCCGGGGAGTCGGATATAAGTTTAATAATTCTCTGAGGAAACTGTAGCTTTGTTTAAATGCTGCCAATAAATTAAATATCAAGGTTTCACAGATATCTGTAGGAGGATGGAATGAAAAAATTAATACTATTCGCGTTGACTATAACAACTATTTTATGTTTTGTCAGTTGTGGCACAGATACTTCATCAAAAGAAAGCGACGCAGCAACTGATATTTTAAAACAAGCCATTGATTCTGTCTCATCAATCAATAGTCTTTATTATGTAAGTGATTATGAACAAATATTGAAGTCTGATACTGATACTACAACTACGATCAGTACAACTGAGAATAAAAGTACGAAGGAACCTTTTGCAATGTGGACGAAGTCTGTTACACAAATAAATGCAGAGCCAAAGCAAATAAGAGAATCATATCAAAGGGCGAATGAAAACGGTATCGAAACGGCAATTAGAGCAGGGGATACAGAATGGTCAAAAAGCACCTTAAATGGTGATCAGGCACAGATATTAATTAATTACTATGAAAGCTTTATAAAAGCAAGTTGTTATCTCCTTAGTGCAAATCTGGACAGCTTTAAAATGGACGAAAATCAGGATGGATTAATGAAATATAGCGGAACGATTAGCCAATCATCTATCGTTGAAACTTATAAACAGTGCCTTAGGGATTCTTATATTAACACAAATTTAATACCACCAGATAAAGAAATCCCAAATGATTTACGAAAAGAGATAATCAATGGCAAAATTAATGTGCTAATGGTTGGCATACCAAGTTTAGCGTTTGCAGATAAGCCTATCCCTATAACTGTGTGGGTAAATGAAAAAAGTAGTACAATTGCTAAAGTTGAAATTGATAAAATAAATGTTATTCAAGCGATGTTTGATAAAAATATTATGGGAAAGAAAGGCGAAGTGACAACAGTAGAAAAAGCGATTTTAACTTATGAAGTAGTTGGAATTGATACATTTGATGAATTACCAATGCCTCAATAATAAAAATAAGTGACTTAATAAAGGCCACACAGCTTTTGATATGCGACCCCTATCTAGGACAATGAATAATAAAAGTCCTGGATGGGGGGTATTTTTTATCTAATAGGAAATATCGTTAGATTTTCCTATTAGATAAAAAGGGAAGTGCAGAGGGGCGGAAGCCTCTTTGCCCATGAAGGAGGGTGCTCAGCGAATGAAATGAGCGCCGAAGGGAACCAGGGGGTTCCATAGCGGAGTGGCGCTAGCCACTTTTTTTATGTCAAAAGGATAAGCTCCGAATTTGCATCTTAATATAATCTATAGCGAATCTTAAGCTATTTTTAGTAATCCTTAATCGTTTTCATTCTTTCTTCATAGTAAATTAAAAATAATTCAGAATTAACTGAAAAATTTGAAAGGAGGAAAATGGAATGTCGAAAAGAAAAATGTCTGGAAAGTCGAAACTCATTTGGACTCTGTTGCTGATCGGTTTTCTGGCAATGGAGTTTCCTGGTGTATTCTTCTTCCAGAAAACGTCTGATCCCTTTATACTGGGATTCCCGTTTATCTATGGCTACATTCTTTGCTGGTGGGCCTACATGTGCGCAATTTTATTCTATGCTTATAAAACAGACTGGGGACAGCCTGAAGAAGAAGGAGGCGATAAGAAGTGACAGCAAGCAACGTAGGAGCATTATTGATTATCGCACTGTTTATGCTGATTCCATTGGCAATGGGGGCCTTTGCAGGCAGAAAATCAATACCGACAACGGAGGACTTTTTTATCCAGGGGAGAGGAATGGGCTCCGTAGCTGTATTTTTTACTGTTGCCGCCACGTGGTGGAGCGCCTTTGCTTTTATGGGATCAAATTCCTATTTCTATCTGAAAGGACCCCTTTACTGGACGGCAATCGCGTGGAACATCCTTTTTGGTATCCTCTATTTTGTAGTCGGTAAAAGAGTTTGGTTCCTCGGGAAGACCAATAACTATATCACTCCGAAGGATTTCTTCAAACATCAATACGGATCAGAAGCGCTGGGGAATATTGTTGCTGTGATTATGCTTGTATTCACGCTGCCGTATCTGCAGATTCAGCTTACTGGTGGCGCTTACCTGATCGAGGTGGCTTCAGGAGGTATTATCAGCTTTAAGTTTGCAGCGCTTCTCTTCTATCTGGTTATCATCATCTATGTATGGTCCGGTGGTTTGAGAGCGGTTGCGTGGACCGATATCTTTTACGGCGTCCTTTTGTTTTTCGGTATGATCTATGGAGGGTTCTACATAGCGGGACTGCTCGGCGGACCTACGGAAATGTTCGAGCAGATCAGAGAAGTAAAACCTGAAAATCTGGTTCTTCAGGACAATGCGTGGATGGCGTGGATCGCCATGTTCATTATTACGCCGGTGGGGTCCTTTATGGGACCGCAGCTTTGGACACGTATGTACGCGGTAAAATCGGCAAAATTGTTCAACCTGATGCCGTTCCTGCTTGGTCTCGCGGCAATCGCCTATGTCGGGTCCATGCTGGTGGGAAATTCAGGCGTGATTTTGGAACCGGCTCTTGAGCAGACTGATAAAGTACTGCCTGTTATCCTGTACAAATATGCACCTTTTGTGTTTGCCTCCTTCATCATCGCCTGCGGTGCGGCAGCGGCAATGTCTACGGCCAATTCCCAGATCCATTCGATGTCTGCAGTTTATACGGTGGACTTCCACAAGACCTATATCAACAAGAATCTGAGTGAGAAAAAGCTTGTCTGGGTTGGCAGATGGTGCATCTTGATCCTCTCGGCGATCGCCTACGTTATGGCGCTTTATGTACCGGGGCTGCTGGTCAATATCGGATTGGTCGCACTGGCTGGAACAGCGCAGGTTATCGTGCCCACGATGGGAGCCTTGTTCTGGAAGCGTTCTACCACAGCTGGTGCGATATCGGGCATTTTAGCCGGAGTAATATTACTCGTAATATTTACCTTTGTACCGGGCTCGGTTCCGGGACCCTTTGCTTTTGGGGGAGGCGGGTTACTTGCCCTCATTTGCAACATCATCGTATTTATTGCGGTAAGCAGTTTTACGAAGGCAAGGCCGAAGGTATTGATGGATGAACTGGAAATCCAGTATGATGATTTCTACAGCCAAAAATATTAAATGGCCGTAAATGCCCTTGCCTGCAGGGGTGAATAACCGAATAAATTTATCTGGGCTGTCTCGAATCGGTTTTCCGATTGGGGCAGCCTCTTCCGTTGGAAAGGAGGGCATTTTATGCTTACACGGATAAAGGAGCTGGCATCAGAGCTGCAGCAGCCGATGATTGAGTTTTGCCAAAAACTGATTCGCACTCCGTCTTTGCCGGGGGATGAAGCAGCAGTGGCAAAGCTGTTCCTTGAGGAAATGAAGCGGCTTGAGTATGACGAAGTATTTTGCGACCGCTGGGGAAATGTGGTCGGGATTGTCAATGGTACAGAATCCGGACCATCTATTCTATATAATGGACACATGGATCATGTGGAGCCGGGTGATATCCGTGAATGGGGAGGGTACGATCCTTATGGTGCCGAAATCGATCAAAGCCCTGCTTTGGACATGGCGGGAGAAAAGGAAGAGATCGTTTCCGTAATTCACGGACGAGGTTCTGCAGACATGAAATGTGGTGCGGCTGCACAGGTCTATGCGGGAGGAATCCTGACAAGGCTTAAAAAGGAAGGACATTCTGTAAAAGGGACCTTTATTGCCGCAATGGTTACGATGGAAGAAAACGGAGAAATGCTTGGAATGATGAAGCTTCTGAATGATACCTTTGTTGAAAGATCAATTGATTTTGACGGCATGATCAATGGGGAACCGAGCAGTCTGAACATCATGCTGGGACATCGGGGAAGGGTAGAGCTAAAGGTCACCGTATATGGTGCAAGCTGCCACGGCAGTTCGCCTTGGCTTGGAGTGAACGCCGTTACGAAAGCCGCGAAACTGATCCCTGAAATTGAAAACTGTATTTGGTCAAACGGGCAAATCGATGAAGATTTGGGAAGCTCGGGAATCGCATTGACAATCATTGAGTGCGAACCGGCGGCACTTTGCATTATACCGGACAAATGCCATATTATCTATGACAGGAGGCTGATCCCAGGAGAGACCGTTGAGGGAGCCGTTAAGGAGATTCAGAACATGATTGACCGGTTGGCTTCGGCTGATCCGGACTTCAAGGCATCGGTGCAGGTTAATTCCTATGAAAGAAAATTTTACACCGGAGCAACTGAAATCACTAAGAGCCAAAAAGAAGTATGGAAAATAAAGCAGGAGCATCCCTTCGTCAAAGCCTGTGCAGAAGGCTTGAAAGGCGCGGGACAGATTCCGGGATACGGATACTGGAGCTTCAGTACGGATATTCCCGCTGCAGCGGTGAGAATGAAGAAACCTGTAATCGGATACTCCGGCTTGCAGGAGTACTGTATTCACCGCCCGATTGAGCAGGTGAGGCTCGATTATCTAACGGAAAGCCTGAGCGGAAACGTCGGTATGTTTTTAAGGCTAGCTCAGCTTTCAAAGGAGGAATTTCAA
Source organism: Anaerovoracaceae bacterium (assembly GCA_963676445.1). Classification (GTDB taxonomy): domain Bacteria; phylum Bacillota; class Clostridia; order Peptostreptococcales; family Anaerovoracaceae; genus Anoxybacterium. The sequence continues at coordinate 2,020,650 of OY781100.1, read as the reverse complement.
TGGATTTGATTTTTTACGGTGGAAGTGTCCTGACGATGGATCATAGGAATACCGTAGTCTCTGCCGTTGCTGTGAAAGATGGCAAGATTATGGTTACAGGAACTGACGATACGGTGATGAAGTATGCCGGAAGGGATACCAGATTGGTGAATCTCAACGGCAGAAGCCTGATTCCGGGCTTTATTGATTCACACCTTCACACCGCAGTATTGGGAGCAAACTCAATTGCAATCGACTGCCGGTCACCGGGGGTATCTTCCATTGCAGACATCAAGGCATTGGTGTGCAAGGCGGCTGAGCAGACGCCGAAAGGAGCATGGATCAGGGGTTGGGGTTATGATCATTCAAAACTGGCTGAAAAAAGGCATCCAAATCGCTTTGATCTGGACGAGGCTGCCCCCGATCACCCGGTGATTCTTACCAGAGCTTGTGCCCATATCTCTGCCCACAACTCTTTGAGCCTGAAGCTGGCTGAACTTGCGGACAACGCGCCGGACCCTGAGGGTGGAATGATGGACCGGGAAAAGGGAATGATTAACGGAGTCATGAGGGAAAATGCGCATATGAAGATATTAAAAACCTCACAGCTTTCCAAAACAGAGCTTACGGAAGCGATTGGCGCTGCAAGCAACCTTCTGATCAGGGAGGGCATTACATCGGTTCATGATTCGGGAGGTTTCGGTACCGTGCAGATGAGTGCCATGCAGGATGCTATCAAGGCAAACCTAATGAAAGTCAGAGTATATTCCATGATTTTTTCTTTTGTGGATAATCTGAAATTCGTGGAAGAATACATCCATACCGGACTTCATACGGGATTTGGAGATGAGCGTTTTCGGCTTGGCCCGGTTAAGTTAATGATTGATGGCAGCAGCAGCGGACCCACTGCGGCGACGATAAAACCTTATGCGAGTGATCCCGGCAACTCTGGTATATTAAGCATGACACAGGAACAGGTAGAGGACCTGATTCTGAGAGCACACCGGGAGGGGTGGCAGGTGACCTCCCATGCTGTAGGTGACAGGGCGGTGACGATGATCGTCGATGCGATAGAAAAGGCATTAGTGCAATATCCGCGTGAAAATCACCGTCATCGGATTGAGCATTGCGCGATGGTCAACGATCAGCTGCTTAAAAGAATTCAAAAATTGGGCATTGTGCCGATACCAAACCCGATTTTTCTTTACGAGTTCGGAGATGGATATCTGGTGAATTACGGCAGGGACAGAGCAGACAGGATGTTTACAAACAAGAGCTTTTTTGACAGAGGCATTATCGCAGCTGGAGGCAGTGACTGTCCTATCACATTTTCAAATCCGATCCTCAATATACATCTTGCGGTAAACAGGGAAACGCAAACAGGTAATGTGATCAACCCGAATGAAAGGATTTCAGTCATGCAGGCGCTTCGGATGTTTACCTGCCACGGAGCTTACGCGAGCTTTGAAGAGAACATCAAAGGATCGGTAGAAGCGGGAAAATTTGCCGATTTGGCTGTTCTATCGGGAAATCTTATGGAGATGCCCCAGGAGAAGATCAAAGAGCTGAAAGTGGATATGACCATCATTGACGGGCAAGTTGTTTACCAAAGAGAAAAAGTATAACCGCATAGCAGCTATGAAAATTCAAACGAACTGAACTGCTGTTGCCGGATGAATTTATTTCTTTTCATTCTTGCGATCGGCACCGTTAAAGCCCCAGCTCATTTTATAGCCGGCATACATCAGGATGCAGAGAAAAAGCCAGATGATGAGAGTGAATCCATAGATAAACGGCAGACCCAAAATTCTTGGTTCGATCCGGTTGATAAAGAAAATACCAGGGAACTCGATGGCAGCGAAACCCAAAACAATTAATGACCATAAGATCAGGTGCTTCTTTTTCATTGCGGGTCCTCCTTGTCCTGCCGACAGGCAGTTTGAACATAAGTTTTACCTATCCGGATTATATCACAAGGAACAAGGTCTTCACAATGCAGATTATAGATTCACTAAATTAAGAGCTTTGCAAACCGTACCTCGTAACACTTGTTACCTTTAATTCATAAGATGATGGTAGAATCTTATGGATCGGGAGGAAACATATGAAATTTGAACAGAGTGATACTTATCAAAACCTGAAAAAGGCGTTTCAGGGAGAGACAAGCGCCAGTGGCAAATATGCTATCTATGCGCAGAAAGCGCGGGAAGATGGCTATGAACAGATCGGAGACATCTTCGATGAAACGTCGGGAAATGAAAGGGAGCATGCGGAAATTTGGCTGAAACAGCTGAATGGCGGAGAAGTACCATCTACCCTTGAAAATCTCAGAAATGCAATCGGCGGGGAATACTACGAGTGGACTGAAATGTATCGGGAATATGCGGAGAAAGCGAGACAGGAAGGATATTTCGACATCGCGGAATTGTTTCTGGGAGTAGCGAACATAGAGTACCATCATGACCAGCGATACGAAAAACTTGCGAAAAATATTGAAGATGGAACGGTGTTTTGCAAGCCGAGGGAAACGGTGTGGGTATGTCTCAACTGCGGCAACCTGATTGCAGATAAATGCGCGCCTGAGAGCTGCCCTGTTTGCGGTTACCCAAGGGGCTACTATCAGGAATATTGTGATAACTACTGATCGCAATACAGACCTATAACTTTCAGGGCAGCGCCCGAATTAGCCGGCAGAAAACGGTTTGTTCGGGCGCTTCATTTTTGTGGTATTTTATAGCGTGATGTATAAAATTTTCTGCAGTCGAAAACTCTTTGCAGATGCGTTATAATGGATTTGCAGATATTGGCGGTTTAAAATGTTAATAAATTTGTAAGAAATAGAAACGCCTTTTGTTAAGAATGTTCTGGTATCCTCTTTGTAGCGGCGTAAGAAAGGGGGATGCTTTTTTATACAGGAGAACACCGATTTTATCGGAAAAAAGGAAGCGGCCGAACCGCTTTTAATCGGGTAACAAGTGATAGGAGAAGAATGAAGATGAATATTTTAATTTGCGATGATGACAGAGAAATCGTGGGGGCCATTGAAGTATATTTAAAAAACGAAGGCTATCATATTTTTAAAGCATACGACGGGATCGAGGCTCTGGATGTTGTTCGCAGGGAGGAAATTCACTTGATTCTGATGGATATCATGATGCCAAAGCTGGACGGCATGAGAACAACGATGAAGATCAGGGAAGAGAAGAATATTCCTATCATCATGCTTTCTGCAAAGTCTGAGGATTATGATAAAATCACCGGCTTGAATTTGGGCGCGGATGATTATATTACAAAGCCTTTTAATCCTCTAGAGCTGATTGCACGGGTAAAATCTCAGCTTAGACGCTACGTCAGCCTAGGAAGCATGGAGAAAAAAACAGGGGTTTATAAATCAGGGGGATTGGTTGTGGATGACGAGGCCAGAACGATAACCGTCGATGGTGATCAAGTGCCCGTCACGCCCATAGAGTACGGAATTTTAAAGTTATTGACAGAGAATGCCGGCAAAGTTTTTTCAATGGATAAAATTTATGAAGCAGTATGGAACGAGCCTTCTTTTAATCCGGAAAATACAGTTGCTGTGCATATTCGGCGGATTCGGGAAAAGATCGAAATCAACCCGAAGGAGCCGAGATATTTGAAGGTGGTATGGGGAATTGGATATAAAATTGAAAAGCTTTAATTCGAGCAAGCTTGTAAAAGGAATTGCATTTTTCGTTTGTGTTGCATTTTTTTTGTCATCGCTTACGGCGTTCGGATTTCTGATCAACTCGGCGAGAATTTCCGAATATGGAAGTGGCACTGAAGACTTGCTGCTTTGTGATAACTATCATGAAAGCACCGCTTTTCAGTATGAATTTGGAAACAAGCTGAATGGAATCCTGAATATTCTGAATCAATATAAAAGTGAGGAATTTATAAAAAACGGAGGTACGGTCACAGAACAACGCCTTGACGATGCGGTAAGGTCACTGTTTTATGACGGAACATATTACTCACAGGGATATGCTTACAATTATAGGGGCGGCGAGACAACGATCACGATTGCAGATGGATATCCGGCTGAGAAATACGGCGGAAACTACGATGATGCGGCGGTTAAGCAAAGCTTTAAAAGAGATTATGCGGATAAAGTGGAAGCGTTAAAGCAGGCATTGATCATGGACGATCTCCGAAGCTTTGACGAGTGGCTCAAAGACTCTGACAACATAGATGGTTTCACTTATTATGCCACAGACGGTGAATCTGTTATAACCAACATTGATCAATCTGCCACTTCTGTAACTCCGGAACAGTTCATGCAAAATCCGGCTTATCTGATCTATCAGGATGATCAATTAATAAAATCACCGGCTTCTGAAGACGCGGCCGACAGATCGATGAAAAGTTACGATAAGAACCTGGAAGCAAGGCTCGACCATCAATATAATACCAAACTTGAAGTTTTCTTTGGGTTTGATGAAAACTATCTGAAAGAACAAGAAGCCGGATTTCAAGAGGCGCGAAATGAGATTATGAGGTGGCTTCCACCAGCGATCCTGTGCATGGCTGCTTCTCTGATTCTGTTGATCTATCTCTTTATCGTAACAGGAAAAAAAGATGAAGAAGGGAACCTGGTAATCTGTAAGGTCGACAGATTTTTTACAGAATTTAAGCTTCTTGCCATCGTGTTGCTTTTTGTATTCGGAGGCTACGTTTTTCTAAACTTCATGACAGAAACGGTCAACTACGGAATTTCCTATGACGGTAACCTCTATATGGCCAGCGGTTCGATGATTTTATCCTTTGGGCTGGCTGTAATAATCGGTCTTCTTTCCGCGGGATTCGGACTGTACTTTATCCTTTCGATTGTACGAGATATCAAGGCGGGGAGATTGATTAAAAATTTTTTGATTGTCAAGCTCGTATCCCTTTTGTGGCAGGGGCTCAAGACGGTTTATTATGGCGGAAGCCTCATGAGAAAAGTTGTTCTGATCACGCTGGGTATCTGCCTGGTCTCTGCTACGGTGGTGTTCGCTCCTCTTGCCGCCATCGCAATTATTGCACTTGCTCCGAAATGGGTGAAGAAGTTTGAGGAAGTAATGAAGGGCATTGATGAAGTTAAAAACGGCAACCTGACATATCAGATACCTGTGTCAGGGGACGGCGAGCTGGACCGGCTGGCGAGAGGCATCAATCAAATTTCCGAGGCGTCAAATATTGCGATACAAAATGAGCTGAAAAACCAGAGAATGAAAACGGATCTTATTTCCAACGTTTCTCATGACTTGAAGACGCCGCTGACCTCCATTATCACTTACGTTGACCTTTTGAAAACAGAAGGGCTGGACCACACGGAAGCACCAAAATACCTTGAAATACTGGATCAAAAAAGCATGCGCCTGAAAAAACTTACGGAAGATCTTTTTGACGCGGCAAAGGCTTCCAGCGGGGCGATACCGGTCAAGTTTGAGAAGGTGGACCTGCTTTCGCTGATCAATCAAGGGATGGGAGAGATGAGTGACAGAATTGAAAGCTCGAATCTGGAATTCAAGGTGAATTCTGAAAAGGAAAGGTATTATGTCTGGGCAGACGGTCAGCTGCTTTGGAGAGTCATGGAGAATCTTTTGGGCAATATTTTTAAATACGCACAGGAAGGCTCCAGAGTATACCTCAATTTGACAGAACGTGAGGAAATTGGGGGACGATTGATGACAGTGCTGGAAATCAAGAATATTTCCAAGGATGAGCTGAACATCAATGCCGATGAATTGATGGAGCGCTTCAAGCGGGGTGATGAGTCGAGAACCACAGAGGGAAGTGGTCTTGGGCTCGCCATTGCAAAGGATCTGGTCCGCCTGCAGAACGGCAGATTTGAAATCACCATAGACGGCGATTTGTTTAAGGCAACCGTAATTCTGGAAGCGTATCTCCCTGCCTAGCGACAGAAAATTTTTCCGTGCCGGTTTTAAAAACCGGAAGATATGGTATAATATATCTAAGTTGGGATTGACCCATAATTTGGTAACAAAGGAAAGGAGATTAACCATGGCGGAATATGAATGCAAGATTTGCGGATACATCTACAGCGAAGAAGACGGATGTGAAGAAAAGGGAGTAGCTCCGGGAACGAAATGGGCAGATGTGCCGGACAGCTTCGAATGTCCTTTATGCGGAGCAGGTAAGGACGATTTTGAATTAAAATAGTAAAATATAAAAGGGGCTGTCTCAAAGAAGATCAAAGTGTCTCAAAATCATGTGACTTGGTCTCTGGAGACAGCCCCTTTCCTATTGGATTGGATTATTTCTATGGATAGAAATGAATTTGTCGGCAAGGTAGATGATAAACTAAAACTGGTCCGAACGGAATATGGTTATAATCAGGATAAGATGGCGGATATCCTTGGCATCTCCAAGAAAACCCTCGTTCAAATTGAAAAAGGCCGTTCTTCCCTGGGTTGGACGGGAGCCATTGCGCTATGCACCATTTTTAAGCAAAGCGAAGTACTGGAGGCTACTTTAGGGGGAGAGGCCACCGATATGATTCTTGCGCTGGCTTTTCAGGATTCGGAACCGGTGTATCCAAAAACTTTCGGCGGAAAAATCTGGTGGAGTACACTTGAAGAAACTTCAGGATACAAAGTGCAGCAAAATATCATATCGCAGCACTATAGAATATTGGATTCAAATTATAGAAGAGTTTTTTCTTCCTTCGATCTTCAGATGATCAAAACGATGCTGAAAAGTCTGGAAAAATAAAAATTAGCAAGGTTGACGAAAACTCCCTTTTGGTGTAAAATTACACCAAAAGGGAGTTTTTATATACACCGGATTTGATGATTGGAGGATGCGTATGACTATTATGATTGTTCTGATTCTTGTAAACTGGCTGATCGGGAGGAAATGCTATGGATGATACCGGAATCCTCATCCTTCATGGATTTGCAGGGGATACGGAAGACGTCAGGCTGCTGGCCGATTATATGGAACAAAGGGGATACGCGGTGGGATGTCCGCTGCTGGCGGGACACGGAAAAACAAAAGGTGAACTGCGTATGTCGACTTACCGTGACTGGATTGCTTCGGCGGAGCAGGCTTATTTAAGGTTGTCGAAGCGTTGCCGCCGAGTCATAGCCGTTGGCTTTTCCATGGGAGGGCTGCTGGCGGTAAATCTGTGGAATTATGGATTTTCAGGCATCGTTACGGTCAATACACCGGTATATTACTGGAACTTTAAACAGGTCACAGTGAATCTATCTAAGGATTTTGGAGGGTATGCAAAGAAATACTGCAGAGCTTCCGGGGCGAGTTCGCTGATCTCTTTTATAGAATTTCAGAAGCTGCTTACCAAGACAAAACCCATGTTTGGAAACCTTACCAGCAGAGCTTTGATCATCCAGGCCATGGACGATGACACAGTACACTATAAAAGCGCAGACTATATCTATCATCGTGTTTGTGCGGAAAAAACCATATGCCGTCTGCCCCACGGCGGTCATATGGTCTTTCACAGCTCAAGCGGGCAGAAGGTTTGTGAGGAAGTTGAAAACTTCGTTAAAATGATAGGCTGAAGCTGTTTGACAGCATCTTATACGATGTATCTGCCTACGGAGTGGTTTTTATAGTCCGGTATTCTCTTGGTGAAACACCAAAGAGCTTCTTGAATACCTTGCTGAAATAATTCGGATCATTATATCCGCAGGCAATGGCTATTTCTGAAGACCTTGAGGCTGTGCTGTTCAGCAGGTATCTTGCTTTCTTCATTCGTGCACTTGTTAGAAAATCAATAAAGCTTTCCCCTGTCTCCTGATGGAAGAGTTGACTGAAATATGCCGGGCTGATATTGACATGCGCTGCAGCATCCATCAGCGATAAATTTGGAGAGGCGCAGTTATTCTCAATATATTCCTTGGCTACGGAGATAATATTTCCGTATTTATTATTCATTTTGCATTCTCTGAACTCAAAGAGATCTGTAAATATGGACCGGACGGTTTCTATGAAGTGCTCTACCGCATCACTTCCAAGGAACGAAGAACAGCAGAAAAAGTGGCTATCCTTTACAGCTTCGTCAAAGCAGCCGCCTATTTCCTCAATAAATTCTCTTGCGAGGGAAATAATTTGAATGCCGGAATATACAAAATTGATATGATTCAAATTTTGATTTTCTAATTTTAGAGCCAGCCTTTCAAGATAGGTATCCAATTCCGCCGGAGTTCCGAATTTCAGAAGGCTCATTAGTGAATTCCTTTCCGCATTAATAATGAAGTTCTGGTTGAGCAGGGTTTCGTTGATATCATCGGCACAGGAAACAGAATGTTCCGTAGAGTTGATTTTTAGGGACAGAACAAACTGCGCTTCACTCAGGGACTGGGGAAGGTTCGAAATATCCCGATGCATGGAGCCGATGCTGCAAACGCAATAAAATTCGGTATCTGAAGCATTCACCTGATGGATGATATCGCTGCATAACTGTTGACAGAATGCTGTTGTCCCGTTTTTTACAATTAAATTTAAGGTTTTAGAATCCGAGAAAAAGTATAAGACACCTGAATAGTTTTTCAGAAGTAAAGAAATGTGTTCATTTAAATTGAGTAGGCTGATATAGCTGACATCGGTTTCGCAACGGAATTCGATGACGGTACACTGATAGCTGTCAGCCTGAAGATCGATTTTATATGCTTTCGACGATTGCAAAATATCCTCGTGAAGTATTAACCCATGAGCGAGATCACTAAGGAATTTCTGGCGCTGAACATTGAGATAATGCATGGAGTCGGATTGCAGCATCTCGACCCTTGCGTTTTGTAATTTTCTCGCTTCAATTTCCCCCGCCACTCGCTCCAACGTTTCCAACAGGTCAGCTGCACTGAGCGGCTTTACCAGGTATTCGGTGACACCCATGCTCATTGCTTTTTTCGCATATTCAAATTCACTGAAACCACTGATGATGATCACTTTAATATGGGAAAATTTGTTTAAAACTCTGCTGCATAGTTCCAGACCGTCCATAAAAGGCATCTGGATATCTGTTACGACAATATCGATTTTGCAGCCATTCTGTTCAAGATATTCCCATGCGTCCTCTCCGTTGCCCGCTTCTCCTGACAGGCAAAACAAGCCATTGCTCCAGATACTGCTGCTCTTAACATTCTCTCGAACCATATATTCGTCTTCGGCAAAAAACACATGATAAGTCATCTTAATTCTCCTTATAAGGTACAATTAACTCAAATGATGATCCTTTATTTTTTTCACTTGAAATATCGAATACAATGTCTTTCCCAAAAAATAAAACTAATCGCTGCTTTACATTTTTCAGACCGTAGCCGACGGATTGCGATGTGCCGTTGCTCTCCAGGTTGCTTTTCAAACAAGCAAGAATTTCGGGTTCGATTCCCGCGCCATTATCTACGACACGAATAAAGAGTTTGGCGTTATATTTCGAGATGGTTATGGAAATCATGCCCTTTTCTCCTTTGGGATAACGCTTGTTCTTTATTCCGTGATAGATGCTGTTTTCTACAATTGGCTGCAGGATCATCGGAGGAAACTTTCCGCAGGATGCCGCAGCATCGGAGGTAATTTCATAATCGAGAATGTCAGCATATCGCATGGACATAATTGTCAGGTAACTTCTGACATGATCTGTCTCGTCCGCAACGGTGACTGTTTCAAGCCCTTTCCCAAGAGTTAACTTATAGAATTTTGAAAGAGCCAGGATAAGGCTGATAACCTGTTGGTTCTGGTGATTTTCTGCTGCCCATAGGACGCTATCCAGTGTATTGTAGAGAAAATGCGGATTGATTTGTGCTTGCAGCGCTTTTAACTCGGCTCTTTTTAGATTCTCCTGGTCTTCAATGACTGTGGATAAAAGAGATTTAAGATCTTTTACCATTTTATCGAAGCTTGTATACAGCTGTGAGATTTCGTCATTTCCATTGTTTGGCACAAAGATATCGAGATTTCCTTTGGAAGCCTGCTCCATAAGAATGGACAGCTTTTTAATCGGTCTGGTGAGAGATTCAGAAATGACAGAGTTGATAGCGAATGCCATAAATATTGAGACAAAAACTGCTGCGATAATCGCAAGGGTGATCTGATAGCTAGGGTACCTTACTGTTGATATCGGAGTGGTATAAATAAGCTTCCATCCGGTTGAAGCCAGTGTGTTGAAGACTACAAGACTGCCGCCGGTCTGGAAAATTCCCGTTGGATCGCTTTGCTGGATTGCCATTTTTACAGCGTTGGATGACGAATAATCGTAGTCCGAGAAAATGATATCTCCGCCCTTGTTGATGAGGACGATGGAGCAATCGTCGGATAGCTTGGAAGAATTCATGATCTCCTGAATAAAGTCCCTGTCAATTCCTATTGCCAAAATACCGCATACTTCGTTGGTTCCGATCTGGAATACGGAGGTCGCTACGTAAATGTTATTTTTATAATTGTTATGGGCGGAATTCGGGAAGTCTTCGGCGATGATGTGATATTCTCTGGGGGATTTCAGTACGGAAAGAATTGAATCATAGCTTTCAAAATCATTATCCAGAATAAAATAGCCGTTTTTTTCTGAGATACAGTTTCCATTTTTACCGATAAGGATCATATCTACTATATGAGAATTATCCTTCTGCACCGTACGAAGGTCATAAAAGACATCCACCATTGCTTTCGCGTTTTCATAAATATCATCAGGATCGCTGCTATTTATAAAGGATAGTGCATCATAGCTTTTTGATACTTTTAATAAAGTCGTCGCTTCGTCAAAAGATAAGTTGACATTCGTATTGACTGAGTCCACTGTCTGGTTGATATAGGTTTGCATAGAACGGTAAACATAATTGTTGATTTTGGTTATGGAAATGACACCGATTATTCCAATGGGAATAATCGAAAAGAGAGTGAAGAGAAGAACGATTTTACGCTTTAAAGATACATTTTCTAAAATGTTTCTCATCTTTTCGCTACCCCGCACAACAATTCTATCAATACATATAAGTTTAAACGAAAATAAAAAAAACGAAAGGGGCAAATGAAAACTTCTAAAAAAATTCCTTGTTTTTCGAAACAAAGTGTATTTTTGTTCAGACCTGGATGGTGTTAATATAAGGCTACCAAATATCGGTAATGGTGAAGGAGGAGAAAAAATGAGACGTAAAGTTTTAGCGGTACTGCTGGTTTTTGCCCTGGTTTTTATATCTGTGGCATGCGGATCGGAACCGGCGTCCAGCCAACCTGACAGCCAGACACAAGAGCAGAGAACTTTTGCAGTAGTATTCCCTATTGTACATCCTTTCTTTGAACCCATTGGGGTTGATGCAGAAGATTACGGAAAAGAACTTGGCATCAAAGTCATTACGAAGGCTCCGGATAAATCGGATGCACAGCAGCAGATTGAAATTATGGAAAACCTGATTGCCATGAAGGTGGACGGAATTGCAATCGGACCAACGGATACTTCGGCGCTGGTTCCCACAATCAATAAAGCGGTAGATGCAGGCATTCAGGTAATCTGCTTCGAATCTGATGCTCCTGACAGTAATAAAGCATCTTTTATCGGAACAAACAATTATAACGCTGGCAGACATATGGGAGCGGTTATCACGGAAAAGCTTGGCGGAGAGGGAAAAATCCTGATACTGACAGGTCTGCCGACACAATTGAGTTTGAATGAACGAATTCGCGGAATCAAGGAGTATCTCTCCGAGAAGGCACCGAACATTGAGATTGCCGATACGCAATCGAGCGAAGGAGATCCACAGAAGGCGGTAACTGGTGCGGAAAACATGATTCAGGCAAATCAGGACTTCAAAGCCATGATTGGGATTGACGCCACCGCAGGGCCTGCAATGATTTCCATCTGGAAAGCAAAGGGATGGCAAAACAGTGAAGAGCACATGATTATTACTTTTGATGACATGCCCGATAATCTTCAGGGCTTGCGGGATGGATACATAACAGGAATTGTTTCGCAAAGGCAAAATTCCTGGGGGAAAAGTGTGATTGATATGCTGAATGATCTCTGCGACGGGAAGCAAATTGAAGAATATATCGATACAGGTTCCATCGAAGTTACGAAAGCAAACATTGATACCTATTTAAATGAACCGTCATATGTAGAGCAATAATAGATTTAGACGGGCTGTAACGGACGCTGTTACAGCCCGTTTTACAGGGAGAATGGATATGAACACAAATCAATTCGGAGGAAAAATTAATTCCCTCTTGCAGAGAAGAGAGAGCTTTATGCTGCTGATCCTGTTCTTTGTATTTGCGGTGATGTCTGTATTAAGACCCGACACTTTTTTTACACAGGAGAACATGTTCAACATTTTAAAACAGATCAGCCTGATTTCTATCATTGCAATTGGGCAGACTTTTATTCTTATTACGGGAGGAATCGATCTGTCAGTTGGATACTCTCTCGGTCTGGTGGGGATCGTAATGACAAAATTCATGAGCATGGGACTTGATCCGAAAATTGCCATCGGAATGGGGCTGATTACAGGGATTACTGCCGGATTCATGAATGGACTGCTGATCACTACGCTGAAACTGCCACCTTTTATCGTGACGCTTGGGATGGCAAATATCGCAAGAGGCTTTACATATGTAATAACAAAAGGGTTTCCGATCTCCTTGAATAACGGGTTTATATCTGATCTTGGAAATGGATACTGGGGGCCCATTCCTATCATGACAATCATCATGCTTGGTCTTGTTGGCGGCGCGCACTACCTGCTTTCCAGCACTACCTTCGGAAACCGAATACTTGGAATCGGAGGAAATGAAACTGCCGCTTTGCTTTCGGGCATCAACGTGAAGCGATATAAGATACTGGTTTATACCATAGCCGGGTTTCTTTGCGGTATTGCAGGCACCATCATGGTAGGCAGGCTGAACGGCGGAAATCCCAACGCAGGATTGAATTTTGACATGGATTCCATCGCTGCTTCAATTGTAGGCGGCACAGCAATCTCCGGAGGTGAGGGCACCGTTCTCGGAACAATTCTCGGAGCGCTTCTGCTTGGAACGATTCGTAACGCACTTGTGCTTCTGAATGTAAACATGTACTGGCAGACCGTTGTTGTTGGCGTTATTATCATTGCAGTTTGCGGAATTGACAATTTTGCTCAGTCAAAGAAGTCCTAGGCGGTGTGATCATGAGCGAATATGTTTTAAGAATGAAAGAGATTGAAAAAAAATTCCCTGGTGTGGTAGCGCTGAACAAAGTGAACTTTGATTTAAAACGGGGTGAAATGCATGCTCTGGTGGGTGAAAACGGAGCAGGGAAGAGTACCCTGATGAAAGTTCTTGGGGGCGTCTATCAGCAGGATGGCGGTACGATTGAAATCAACAATCAAACCGTAATGATAGAAAGCCCTGCGGATTCCATCCGAAATAAGGTTGGCGTTATTTATCAGGAATTCAATCTGGCTCCTGCGCTAAATGTTTATGAAAACATTTTTTTGGGGCGAGAGATGACACTGCCCGGAATAGGTCGCATGAACAGAAGAAAAATGCTGGAGATTGCCGAGTCGTCTATGGAGAAGCTTGGAGTAAAAGGCTTTGATTGCACAAAAAAAGTAAAAATGTTAAGTGTTGCAATGCAGCAGCTCGTTGAAATTGGAAAAGCGATATTCAACGATATTGATATTCTTGTTATGGATGAACCTACTGCAGTACTGACTGAGCGAGAAACCGAGAGCCTTTTTCAAGTAATTGGTGAAATCAGAAAAAAAGGAATCTCCATCATCTATATTTCGCATCGTCTGGAGGAGACCATCGAATACTGCGATCGTGTAACCGTTTTGCGTGATGGAAAATTTGTTGAGACGATTGATAACAGCGGAAAAAATGCAAAAAAGGAATATATCGTCAGCAGAATGGTAGGAAGAGAATTGCTTGATTATTATCCTGCGAGGGACTTTGGCCATTCGGAGGAAATCGTCTTCAGGGCCGAGAAACTGTCTCATGAAAAATATTTTAGCGGGATAAGTTTTCAACTTAAAAAGGGTGAGATATTAGGATTTTCAGGACTGGTGGGGGCTGGAAGAACGGAAATAATGAAGACCATATTCGGTGTATATAAAAAGAGCTCTGGCTGTATTTTTGTTGAACAGAAAGCCGTGCAGATCAATTCTCCGTCAGAAGCAATTGAAAATGGAATTGCCTTTATTCCTGAGGACAGGAAACGGGAGGGTCTCGTCCTTGGTATGGGGCTGGATGATAATATCTGTCTCGCATCTCACAGAGAACTCTCGCTTTTGGGGAAATTTATAAATGAGAGAAAAAGGGAGCTGGTGAGAAGATCTTTTGAAGAAATGCAGATCCGCCCGAGGGATCCGAGGCGGCAAGCAAAGAATTTCAGCGGTGGAAATCAGCAGAAAGCCATTATTGCACGATGGATTGCTACAAAGCCCAAGGTATTTATCATGGATGAACCTACCAGAGGAATTGATGTGGGAGCAAAGCGAGAAATCTATAGTTTGATGAACCGGCTTGCAGAAAATGGCGCCGGAATCATAGTTGTTTCATCCGAATTACTTGAGTTGATGGGCATCTGCGATCGGATTGTCGTTATAAGAGAAGGCAAAATTTCCGCAGAGCTTTCCAGAGAGGAATTCGATCAGGATGTTATTATGAAGGCATCGGTGCTTTAAGGAGGATCAAGATGAAAAAATATTTACAATACATAGCAAATAAATGGGAGGATAATAACAATACGTTCAAATCTTACAACAAAGCAAACGGAAGGGTAGTCAATGAATTTTGCTCTGCCAATCAGGAAAACGTGGATATGGCTTGCAGGGCAGCGAGGTCTGCAACGAGTTCATGGGCAGGATTGGATGCGGAGGGTCGGGCGGAATATATGCTGCGTGCCGCAGCGATTATGAAGAAAAGACAAAGAGAAATGGCCGAACTGGAGGCTATGGAAACCGGAAAGCCCGTTTATGATACCCTAAATTTTGATACCCGTGTATCGATATGGGCTTTTGAATATTTTGCAAATCTAGCAAGAGAAATCAAGGGCGAAGTAATTCCACTAGGTGATATTAATTTCAGGGATTTTGATTTTGTTACCTACGAGCCCTATGGTGTAGCCGCAATTATAGCACCGTTCAATTTCCCGCTACATTTATTGACAAGAAGCCTTGCGCCTGCACTGGCTGCAGGTAATACCTGTGTGATGAAAGCTGCTTCCGCCACACCAAGTACGACTGCCATTATGGCGGAAATCTTTGAAGAAGCGGGCTTCCCTCCGGGTTCTGTCAATGTTCTTCACGGATCGGGAAGTGAGATTGGAAGAGCCATAGTATCCCATCAAGAGGTGGATGTCATCGGGTTTACCGGTTCGGAAACCGTAGGCCGGGAATTGATGCGGCTGGCAGCTTCTTCTCCAATAATTAAAAAATGTGTTCTGGAATTAGGAGGGAAAGGCCCTGCTATTGTTGACGCAGACGCAGACCTGGATATTGCAACGACGGCGCAAATTGAAGGCTTTACATTCAATCAAGGCGAGGTGTGCTGTGCTATGACACGAGTGATCCTGCACGAAAATATTTATGAGCCTTATCTGGAACTTCTTGCTAAGAAATGCGAAGACATTATAATTGGAGACCCGTTGGACTATGATACCAGAATGGGTGCGTTAATCAGTGAAGAACAACTGCAGAAAGTGGATGGCTATGTGCAAGAGGCGGTTAAGAACGGTGCATCGATTTATTACGGCGGAAGAAGATATATGGAGGGCGACTGTAAAAATGGACCATTCTATATGCCGACTATTCTTACAGGAGTTTCGGCAGAAAGTAAAATTTGCAGGGAAGAGGTGTTCGGACCGGTGTTGTCCGTTCTGAAATATAAAACTATAGAAGAAGCGGTCGAAATTGCAAACAACACTGCTTTCGGGCTAGGTGCGAATATCTTTACAGAAAATTTAAAAAAGGCATACTGGATCGGGCAGCGGCTGAATGCAGGATGCATCTGGGTAAACCTTCCCAACGGGATGCATATGGCCTGTCCGTTTGGCGGGAATAAAAACAGCGGACAGGGAAGAGAGTATGGGACTTATGGACTTCATGAATATCTGAAAATTAAAAATAATATGTGGCGGATGCACTGATCGTTATGGTAGTATTATTGTGAAATGAATGTAATATTTTTGAAATGGAGGTATTAAGGTATGGAGAGAGAAAATTGGGGAAAAGCAAATGGCAAAGAAGTGGAGTTGATTACCATTGGCAATGAAGTGCTTCAGGCGAAAATCACGAACTACGGAGCGGCATTGGTCAGTCTGATGGTTCCTGACCGGGATGGAAAAGCTGTGGACGTGGTATTAGGATATGGCTCGTTGGAGAGTTATCTTCATCAAAACTGTTTTCTCGGCGTAGTGGTAGGGCGTTGCGCAAACCGCATAAAAAATGCTGAATTTACAATCAATGGAAAGGACTATCAGGTTGAAGCAAACGAGGGACCGAATCATTTGCACGGCGGCAGCAAGGGGTTATGGGCTGTGCCATGGAATGTTGAATCTGTCGGCGAGGATTTTGTGGTGATGAAATATCTCAGCCCGGACGGAGAGGGCGGTTATCCGGGCAATCTGGAATGTACGGTGGAGTATCGTCTGATTGGCCGTCAGCTTATCTTCCGTCATCAGGGGATCAGTGACAAAGATACCGTGCTGAATATCACACAGCACAGCTACTTTAATCTGAAGGGCAGCGGAAAGGGAAACATTGAAGATCATCAGATTTGTATCTCGGCAGATCAGTTTACTGAAATGGCTCCTGATTTATGCAGCACTGGCAGGATTTTGCCTTTGGAGGGTACCCCGATGGATCTGAGAGAGGCTGTGAAAATCGGGGACCGGCTGCCCGAAAGCCATGAACAGATGACATATGCAAAGGGATTTGATTTGAACTATGTACTTAATGACAGGGACCAGGCAGAAAAACAGGTGGTCGATTTATATTCTTCCCAGAGCGGAATTGGAATGACGGTAGCGACCGACATGGAAGGCCTTCACTTTTATACGGGAAACTTCCTGGATGTGAAAAAGGATGGGAAAAATGGAGATACATATGGCGCAAGGGGTGGAGTTTGCTTTGAAACACAGCATTTTCCCGGCGCGATTAATATAGACAGCTTTCCTTCGCCTATAATAAAGAAGGGGGAAATCAAGGAGAGCAGTACAGTTTACACATTCTATAATAAATAATGAAATGAAAGCGGTACGCATCTTTTGTATTTAAGAGCTGTACCGCTTTTTTTTTATGAACTTTATTCAACTTGTTTTCGTTTTATTGCTATTCCAGTTCGTTTTATTGTTATTCCAGTTCTTTCAGCCAGACTGCAGGATCGGCATCGCTAGGCATTCTCCAGTCGCCTCGTGGAGACAGGCTGACGGAACCTACCTTTGGCCCGTCGGGTATGCAGCTGCGCTTGAACTGCTGCGAGAAGAATCTTCGATAAAATACAGTAAGCCATTTTTTAATAAACGCTTCTGTATACTCGTCAGCAAAGGTATTCTTGGCTATATAAAGCAGCTTTTGCGGCGGCATTCCGAAACGGATCGTATAGTACATGAAGAAATCGTGAAGGATGTAAGGGCCGACGGTATCTTCTGTTTTCTGTGCAATTTCACCTTCTGCGTCCGGTGGCAGCAGCTCCGGTGAGATCGGAGTATCCATGATATCCTGCAGTGTCTGACGGAGTAATGCGTTATCAAGGCTGAAGTCCTTTTCTTCGTTGGGACCGGACAAGCGGTGGTCCATAACCCACTTGATGACAAACTTCACCAGTGTTTTGGGTACGCTGCTGTTCACTCCGTACATGGACATATGGTCGCCGTTATAGGTACTCCATCCCAGCGCCACTTCGGAAAGATCTCCGGTACCGATTACCAGCCCGCCTTCTTTATTGGCAATATCCATCAGAAGCTGTGTTCGTTCCCGCGCTTGAGAATTTTCATAGGTGATATCGTGCAGATCGGGATCGTGGCCGATATCCTTAAAATGCTGAAGTACTGCATCGCGAATGGAAATCTCCCGCACATCAGCGCCAAGAAGCTTCATGATGGTTTGTGCATTGTTATAGGTTTTCCCTGTTGTGCCGAATCCGGGCATTGTGACCGCAATAATATCCTTGGGGTCTCTTCCTATCAGCTTGAAAGTTTCTGCGCAAACCAGCAGTGCCAGGGTGGAATCCAGCCCGCCGGAAATGCCCACGACGGCTTTGCGGGACCGGGTATGTTCCATTCTTTTTGCAAGACCTGAGGATTGAATGCTGAAAATTTCTTTGCACCGCTGATCCACGGTGGTGGGGTCGGAAGGCACAAACGGATTTTTCTGATAGGTGCGCTTCAGCGTGTCTTTGCTTCCGTCCAGGATTCTGATGGGGTCGAGTACAACTCTTGTATAATTTATGTTGTTGTTGAAGGCTGCTGTAGAACCTTCAAAATTTTGACTGTAAGTACGCTCAAACTTGATCCTCTCGTAATCGATATCACCGTAGAGAATCGAGTTGTTTCTTTCAAAAATCGCGCTCTCAGCAAGATTGATGCCGTTTTCCGCAATGATTTTATGACCTCCGTAAACAAGGTCTGTTGTGGACTCATGAACTCCGGCGGAGGAATACACATATCCGCAGATGTTTTTTGCGCTCTCCATGTTGACAAGACTGCTTCTGTAGTCTGATTTTGCAACGGTTTCGTTGCTTGCAGACGGATTTAGAATAATCTGCGCGCCGTTCAAGGCTAAAAAGGCTCCGGGAGACACTGGAACCCACAGGTCTTCACAGACTTCAACGCCAAGCTTCAGCTCGTTTTCCTGATCTTCGAAAATCAGATGACCGAAAGGAATATCATAACCGAACAGACGGATCGAATTCAATTGATTCGAGATATGAAGCCCCGGGGAAAACCACCTTGCTTCGTAAAACTCCTTGTAATTTGGCAGGAACATTTTGGGTACAATTCCTCTGATTTTACCACCCTGAATGACTGCGGCGCAGTTGAAAAGGCTGTTTTCCATTCTCAGATAGAAGCCGACAACCACTACGCCTGATAACCTTTCCGTAACGGCAGTGATTCGTTTCAGACCTTCCAAGGATTTGCTGTATAAGAATTCCTGATAGAAGAGGTCTGCGCAGGAATAAGCCGAGATACACAGCTCAGGGAAAAGGATAATCCCGGCTCCATTGCTATTTGCTTCGTATATGCAGCTGATGATTTCCTCTGTATTGAATTCCGGGTTGGCCACTTTAAGTACCGGTGTGACGGCAGCGGCCCGTACGAGTCCAAGCTTGCTCATTTTTTCCTCCCTTGTGACGCATGTGTTGAAATTTCCTGAGAACGGGAAACCGATTAGCTCGTCAATTTGTTTCTTTGTATTATAACTAAATTTTGATGAAAATAAAAGCAGAATTGAGTAAAACGGAAAAAAGTTTATAATAACTTAACAAACATATGACGCATGAGCGATAAACATCCGACCACATTTGACAACTGGTCGGATAAGGCATATACTAAATGTAAAAAAATGTAAATAATTGATAGATGGATGGGTATTGGTATATAATAAATAAAGCCTCTTATGGGAAGGCTTTTATTTTCCCGGATAGAGAACTGAAAAATGAGGAGGAAACAGCGTATGAAGGAGTATTACATAGGTCAGCTTCGAACCGATGATGAAATACAGGATTTTTTTATGGTGAAAACCATAGCGATAAAGATAGGTTCCAATAAAAAGCAGTACCTGGATTTGCTATTGTGTGACAGAAGCGGGGAAATTACCGCCAAGAAATGGGATGTAGCCGATACGGAACTGCCTTCACTAAATGAAATAGGAGAAGGGGATCTTATCAAACTGAAGGCGAATGTGACGGAGTGGAACGGGATGCGCCAACTGCGGGTACAAAAGCTGAGGAAAGCGGTTGCGGAGGATGATCTGGAACTGCCGGACTTTATTAAAGCCGCACCCGAAAAAGCGGATGACATGTATCTTTATCTGCTGCAAAAGGTCGAGGAAATGGAAGATCAGGACCTGCGGAAGCTTTGCGTCCGTCTGATGGAAGAGAATCAGGAAAGGCTCATGTATTATCCGGCTGCGACGAAAAACCATCATGCAGAACTGGCCGGGCTGCTTTATCATATGAAAAGGATGTTAATGACGGCGGAACGTATCTGTGAGGTTTATCAAAACCTGAACAGAGATCTTGTCATGGCAGGCGTCATCATCCACGATATGGAAAAGCTGAATGAGATCGAGGCGGATACAAGGGGAATTTCTACCGGATATTCCTTTGAGGGGCAGCTCCTCGGACATCTTGTTCAGGGGATCAAGAGCATTGACCGGCTGGCTGAGGAACTGGGCATCAATAAAGAGAAAACCATCATGCTGGAGCATATGATTCTTTCACACCATTACGAGCCTGATTTCGGCAGCCCGAAGAAGCCGCTTTTCCCGGAAGCGGAAATCCTGCATTATCTGGATATGATTGACGCGAGAATGTATGACATGCAGGAAGCCTTGGAATCTACATCTCCGGGAGACTTTTCTGACAGGGTATGGACACTGGATAACAGGAGACTTTACAAGCCTGAAACATTTTAAGAGGAGTTTGACATGATTCAGCTGCCTGATGAAATCATTCATATGATAAAAACAATAGAAAGCGCAGGTTTTGAAGTCTATGCGGTTGGTGGCTGCATCCGCGACATGATTTTGAGCTGTCGTCCGAAAGACTGGGATCTGACGACTAATGCACCGGGTGAAAAGCTGATGGAGTTGTTTCCTGATGCGGAAATCATTAATAGGAACCTTGGTGTCATGAGAGTGAGCGTAGGAGGATTGGCTGCCGAAATTGCGGAATATCGGGTTGACGGAGAATATCGTGATTACAGACGGCCGGAAACGGTGTGTTTTACACAGTGTATAGATGAAGATCTTAGGCGCAGGGATTTCACTATGAATGCTATTGCGGTGAATCCTTTTCGAGGAGAAATTGATCTGTTTCAAGGGCGGGATGACATTCGCCACAGGCTAATCAGAGGGATCGGGAACCCCCGGGTTAGATTTGAAGAGGATGCCTTGAGAATTTTGCGGGGAATTCGTTTTTCTGCTCAGCTTGATTTTGAGGTGGAAGCAGAAACACTGCTTGCCATGGGAGAAAAGTCGTACTTGCTCTCACATATCAGCATGGAACGAATTCTGGAGGAATATCATAAAACCCTTATTTCCAATCGGTGCTCGAGAGGGCTCGAACTATTCCGAAAAACAGGAGCCTGGGAATATATTCTTGGGAATGGCTGCTTTGCCAGAGCCGGAAAAACGGAGCTTGACAGACTGCTCCACCTTGAAAAAGGGATTGACCGAACGGAACGTTCCCTGCCGGTTCGCCTGGCACTGGTCTATCTTTGCTTTGCCAGAGAAAACGCGTTAGCAGCGATCGGATACCTGGGACACTCCAATGAAATAAAAAAGCGAATGCTTCTTGCGGTAGAAAATCTGGATGGACTTGAAATGATCCGAAGCGCTGGTGACTTGAAGCGTTTTGCCAGCAGCGTCGGGCTTGACGCTTATTTCTATCTGGAAGATCTGGCCGCCCAGAGATGCGCGGCGCTTGGCATGGACCGTACAGGCTGCAGAGAACGAACTGCGATGTATGAGAGGATCATCGAAAACGATGAACCTGTATATCTTGCAGACCTGGCGGTAAATGGAAGGGATTTGATAGAAATAGGTATTAAGGAAGGAATCGGCCTTGGACGAACTTTGACGTATCTTCTTGATTATGTCCATGAAAACCCTAATGATAATAAGAAAAAGCTGCTGCTGGATTTGGCTTATGCATTTGGACAAACTGAAAACGATCGCGGCTGATAACTTCTGAAAGGATTGAAATGATAGAAATACAGGGTTCCATTTCGGAACTGATTTATCATAATAAGGATAATTATTATACGATCGCGGTGATTGAAAACGAAGAGGAGCAATGCACTGTGGTGGGATATTTGCCTGCTGCAGATCGGGGAAGAGCCTTTCTTTTCAAGGGACAATGGAAAAATCATCCCACCTATGGCGAACAGTTTAGTTTCTCTGAGTATGAAGAGGTAATGCCCAGCTCTCAGGAGGGCATTGAGGGCTTTCTTGCATCCGGAGTACTGAAGGGGATCGGTAAAAAAACGGCGGCAGCAATTGTGAAAAAATTTGGCGAAGCTACCTTTTCGATCATCGAGCAGGAGCCGCACCGTTTGACGGAAGTAGATGGTATCGGAGAGAAAAAGGCGGCGGCTGTTTCCGAAGCGTTTGTCGCCCATAAAGAATTTGCTGAAATCACATTATTTTTTCAGCAATTTGGCATCGCGGCTCCCTATGCGATGAAGCTGTATAAAGTTTATGGCTCTGATACCATTCAGGCAGTAACGGAAAATCCTTATCAGCTCGTAGATGATATTTTTGGCATTGGCTTTAAAAAGGCTGACAAGATTGCCGAAAAGATGGGGATCGATAAAAATTCGGAATACCGAATCGAAAGCGGGGTCAAATACGCTCTATGGATTTACATCAATGAAGGGCATACCTACGTGCCCCAGAAGCTATTTTGTGAGAAAGCATCGGAGATGCTGGAGGTGGGTTCCGAGCAGGTCTACGAAATACTGGTACAGCTCGCGTTTGACGGTGAGGTACATATCGAAAATCTGGAAGGAAGAGCTGTAGTATTTTCCATGCCCTACTATACCGCCGAGCAAAACGTCTGCAAAGCGCTGTTGGAACTAGGCCGTGCGACTCTGAAATCAGTAAGCTCCGACGTTGATTGGCTCATTTCCGCAACGGAGGATGAAACGGGAATGAAGCTTTCTGAGAATCAGAAATATGCCGTCAAAGCATCTCTGCAAAACGGAGTATCTGTCATAACCGGCGGTCCGGGAACCGGTAAAACCACCATCATCAATACGATAATGAAGATTTTTGAGCATAGCGGGTTTTCAACCGCAATCGCGGCCCCTACGGGCAGAGCTGCAAAGAGGATCACCGAAACATCAGGTTATGAAGCGTCTACAATTCACAGACTGCTGGAGTATTATTATTCCGAGGGAGAAGATACCATGCGGTTTGGGAAGAACAGCGAAGACCAGCTGGAATTTGATGCCATCATCATTGACGAGGCTTCCATGATCGACATCCTTCTGATGAATGGATTGATGAGCGCGATCAAGCCGGGGACAAGACTGATCGTCGTAGGTGACGCGGACCAGCTTCCTTCCGTTGGGGCGGGAAACGTACTGCGTGATATGATTCACAGTGAAGTTATCTATTCTGTAAAGCTGACGGAAATCTTCCGCCAGGCAAAGGAGAGCCTCATTGTTGTAAACGCACATAAAATCAACAGGGGTGAATATCCTGACTGCAATGAGAAGGATAAAGATTTCTTTTTGCTTAGAAAGAAAAGCGAAAAAGAGATGCTGGAAACGGTGAAGGAGCTTTGCGTAAAACGGCTGCCGGACTATTACCGGGGCTGCGATGCGATGCGGGATATGCAGGTAATGACGCCTGTCCGCAAGGGACTTTTAGGGAGCATTAATTTGAACAAGGAGCTTCAGCATGTTCTGAATCCGCCTGAGGCGGAACGGGAAGAAAAAGCATTTGGTGATCGAGTTTTCCGTGAAGGCGACAAGGTGATGCAGATTAAGAACAACTATCAGATGGAATGGAAACGCATTGAGGATTTTACGGAGGGGCAGGGCGTTTTTAACGGGGATGTAGGGTATATTCAAACGATTGATAAAGAGTTTAACGAAATCACAGTGGTTTATGACGAAAGCCGTTATGTTCGGTATGATTTTTCCCAGCTGGATGAAATCGAACTTGCATATGCCGTAACGGTACATAAAAGTCAGGGCAGTGAGTTCCCCATCGTCATCATGCCGGTTTCATGGTTTCCACCGATGCTTGCGACAAGAAACCTGCTGTACACCGCCGTGACAAGAGGGAAAAAAGCGGTAATTCTGGTTGGTTCCGAGAATAAAATGCATGCAATGGTTGACAATAATATGATTACCGATCGCTATTCCAGCTTGGCTATCCGGTTAAAAACATTCCTGAGGATGGAAGCATGAGGGAGGTTTTACAGTCTCTATCGGAAGGATTTTTTGATTTAATTTATCCTTCTAACATATACTGCATTCGTTGTGGGAATATTATTGACGACAGCAGGCCCTATGCCCTTTGCGATGTTTGTGTAAGGACGCTGAAATGGGTTGGGGAACGAACCTGCCTGCGTTGTGGGAAGATTCTACAGGAGAACTACCTCCATGAGCTCTGCACAGACTGCAGGGATATGGAACATCGATATACAAGAGGCTTCACCTGCGTTGAATACGGATCAGCGGAACGAGAATTGCTGCATCGGTTCAAATACAAGGATAAAGCCTACCTTGGAAGGAAACTTGCTGAAATCATGTATGACCGTATCCTGTCAGAGGATCTGGACCCGGATATTTTGATTCCGGTTCCGATGTATCGCCGCAAAGAAAAAACAAGGGGCTATAATCAAGCGGCAATCCTTGCGAAAAGTCTTGCAGAATTGATGGGTAAGCCCTTTAACGCCAAATTGCTGATAAGGATCGCAGATACCGAAGCGATGAGTGGATTAAACGCCGGGGAAAGAAGGAGGAATATTCAGAGAGCCTTCACCGTTTCAACAAGAAAAAGCGCTATACTGAAAGCCAAACGAGTTCTTCTGCTGGATGACATCTATACAACGGGAAGCACGGCGGATGCCTGTGCCGAAGCGTTGGTTGAAGCAGGGGCGTCTGAGATTTTCGTCTTTACTTTTGCATCGGGAGCAAACCTTCAGAAAGATTTTGTCGAATCAAATCATAATATATGAGTAAGGAAACAGTATGAGGGTATATATAGATTAAATATTAGAACCGCTTAGGTCTGTGATTGAAAGTCCAGGCCAGTTACGGGCAAAAGGACCCACGTAAGCTGGACCGCAAGGCGGCAGTGATCATGGCGTAGCTTAGATGTAAGTCCTCTGGTAAAAATACCAACAGGCGGGTGTGGGGGCAAAGATCAGGTCAGCTAGGCGGTTCCAATATCTAATTTGTATCTACAAAATTGTGCATTGATTCGACAAGGATTTATCCACAGCGCGTTAATCGGCGTTTTCAGAGGAGTAAAAAATGAAAAAGAGAAAGGAAAGGAATTCTAATGAATATTTATTACTCTGTAAAACAGTTTGAAAATAAGGAAAAATGCAATTTAAAACGTTTCTAGTGTGCATATAAATGAATATTCGGAGACGAAAAAAATATCCACTGCGAGAATCTGAAAATTTCAATTATGCACAGACTTATCCACATTATCAACAGGCAGGGCTTCAAATTCAGAAACATTAAAAACAGCCGTCTCTGGAATGCATTGTCGTATTTTCTGACAATTTGTCGATGTATGTTGCTGTATAATAAATTGCCGATGAAAAAAAGGAATGGTATCAGTTTTGTGGTATACAATATTTAATAGTAGCCCATCCCAATCTGAAATCAGGTTGATGGTGGACTCGTGCAAAGAAATCACAAATCTGTGATTTGTAGATTTCTACTGCGAGATAAACCTAATAAAAGCTATAGGGGGTGCACTAAATGAAAGTTATCATAACAAGCAAAAACATGAATGCCAGTGACCATCTAAAAGAAACCATCGAATCCAAACTGGATCGACTTGGTAAGTACTTCTCCAATGATATCGTAGCGAATGTGACGTTGACGATGGAGAAGGGCAGGCAGAAGATAGAGGCAACGATCAATGCTAAGGGAACGATCTTTAGGGCTGAAGAAACCACAAATGATGATGCATACACCGGTATAGACAGGGTTGTCGAAAAATTGGCTTCTCAAATGTCGAGATTTAAGACAAAGCTGCAGAGGAAGCATAAGGACCATAAGGAATTGCAGTTCCTCGATCTTCCGGATATTGCGGGAGAAGAGCTGGAAGACATGAAGGTTGTCAGAACGAAGAAGTTTGATCTGATGCCGATGTCGGTAGACGAAGCGATTATGCAGATGGAACTCCTGGAGCATACATTCTTTGTTTTTCTCAATATGGAGTCCGATTCTGTCAACGTTGTTTATAAAAGAAAGGACGATAGCTACGGCTTATTGGAAACCCATTATTGATAGATTGCATATATTTTATGAGACGGTTTCAAAAACCGTCTCTTTTTTTTCATATCTGGGATTTTCCGACATGACAAAACCTCTGATTTTGTCATCGACTCTTTTTCGAATTATCATTAAAACCTATTGAAATTCAGCTCTTTTTTATATACAATAAAAACTAGTATTGGTTAGCTGGTTTCAGAACAATTACGATCAGCTGATACCAGAAATAATCAGGGGAGAAGAGATGTATGTCAGAAATATTTAATAACATTATTTCCGGCGTCGGGATCACAGATGTCATTGACGTTATAATTGTCGCTTTTGTGATCTATAAGGTATTAGGTTTTATTCGGGAAACCAGGGCGCTGCAGCTTGTAAAGGGACTGCTGGTTCTGGCGTTGATTACCATTTTGTCAGATAAATTCAATCTCTATACATTAAATTGGATTTTGCGCAATACAATCTCGCTGGGCGTTATTGCGCTTGTTATCGTCTTCCAGCCGGAGCTGCGGCGTGCCTTGGAATATGTGGGCCGTAGCAAATTTATTACTCCCCAGTTCGCACAGATGGATAAGGAAAGAGTAAAAGTTCTTACCGCCGCCATCATCAAAGCGGTGGATTATTTTTCGTCCAATAAAATAGGCGCTTTAATCATTATGGAGAGAGAAACAACACTGAACGATATTGCAGAAACGGGGACGAAGGTGGATGCGGAGATTTCCACTGAACTGCTTGGCAATATCTTCTATGTAGGGGCCCCGCTCCATGACGGAGCCGCCATCGTTCGAGGCGACAGAGTTTTAGCCGCTGGCTGCGTGCTTCCTTTAACGCAAAGCAAAACTTTGAGCAAGGATCTGGGCACAAGGCACAGAGCAGGCATCGGTATTACGGAAAATTCCGACGCTATCGCCATCATTGTATCAGAGGAAACTGGAATTATTTCTATTGCGGTTGACGGCAAGCTGACCAGATTCCTCGATATCAAAACGGTGGAAAAGACACTGCTGAATATTTATTTGAGCCAGATACCCGCTGAAAAGGTTAAGGTTCCTTTTATTGATAAAATCAGGAGGCGCAAGGATGCTGAACAGTAATACCTTTTATAAAATTATATCAGTAGTCGTTGCGCTGGCCTTATGGGTATACGTGATACAGGCTGAGAACCCGACAAAGACAGTGACAATCAACGATGTCCAGGTGCAGCTTCTCAATGAGGAGAGTCTCACTACCAGAGGCCTCGCTTTATCGGGAGAAGCCACTTATACCGTGGATGTAAAGATAAAGGCAAAGAGAGCGGAGCTTACCAACATCAGCGAAAAGGATATCATCGCCAATGCCGACCTTTTCGGCTATAGCATGGGTAAAAATTATATCCCTGTGACGGTATCCGCACCGGAAGGAGTTACAATCCTTGAGGTTAAGCCAATTAAGATCAACGTCGTGATTGAGGAGCTCATTGAGGTCGCAAAACCGATCAGAGTGAATTTCATGGGACAGCTTGACGATGGAGAGGAAGCGGGACAGATATCCACTTCGCCTCAGGAAATTCAGGTTTCCGGTGCGAAATCGGAAGTCAGCGCTGTTTCTTATATCAAAGCGGATATCAGCACATCAAAATTGACGGCTGAAGGATCTGCGATTCAGACGAAAGCGGTTGCGGTCAACAGCTCCGGAGACGTAGTGCAAAATGTAAGGTTGTCTTCATCCTTCATTGATGTTACGGCGAAGCTGTGCAACGTTGCAGAGGTTCCTCTCAACGTGCAAATCGGCGGAGAGGTAGCGCCGATTTATCAGGTCACGGACATGGACGTGCCGGATAGCATAAAAATTAAGGGATCAGCGGATGCCCTTGCAGGCATAACGGAACTGACAGCTTCAGCGATCGATATCAGTACAGTTGCCAGCACATCAAAGATTCCTCTTGATATTCCTCTTCCGGAAGGCGTGGAATTCGCCAATGGTTATGAACATCCATCAATCGGGATTACGATCACGCCGGTTGCAATAAAAGAATTCGTTTATACCGCGGATGAGATTGCGATGGAGGGGATCGATGGCGTCAACAGCATCACCATTACGACACCTCAAATTTCGGTGGTGGTGTCCGGCAGTGAGGATGTGATTGCAACACTGAATAAAGAGGATCTCGAGCCTTACCTTGCGCTGGATGCGGAGTCATTGATCTCTGCCACTGCGAAAGTACAGGTTCGCTATGATGAAGAAAAAGAACTCGGGCACATCACGGTGGACCCCGAGGAGGTTCACATTACGCTGAATCAGACTGATCAAACAGAATAAGAAATAAGCGAGATAATAAGGAGATAATATGGGCAGACTTTTTGGAACAGACGGTGTCAGAGGGGTTGCAAATTCAGAACTCACACCAGAGCTGGCGTTTAATCTCGGAAAAGCTGGGGCGTACGTTCTCAGCAAGGACCGGCTGAGGCCGGTGGTACTTATTGCAAAAGATACAAGAATATCGGGAGATATGCTGGAGGATGCCATCAGCGCAGGAATTCTCGCAATGGGAGGGAATGTGATCAAGGCAGGCGTACTGCCTACCCCGGCGGTGGCGTATCTGGTAAGATACTTCAAAGCGGATGCAGGGGTGGTGATCTCAGCATCACATAATCCTTTCGAGTATAACGGGATCAAATTTTTCAACGGCGAAGGCTTTAAGCTGGACGATGACATTGAAGATGAAATTGAGGATATCATTTTAAGAAATATTGATGTAAACAGTCATATCACGGGCGATAGACTGGGCCGCAGTCTCGAAGCGGAAGAGGATGCTCTGGAGCTTTACGCAGAATTCCTGAAGAGTACGGCAGATGTGGATCTTAATGGAATGAAAATTGTGATCGACTGCGCCAACGGGGCCTCCTACAAGGTTGCCGAGAAGGTTTTTCGGGATCTTGGAGCGGATGTCACAGCCATCCACAATGATCCGAACGGCATGAATATCAATGAGAGGTGCGGGTCCACCCATCCGGAAGAGCTGCAGAGACTTGTCATTTCTACCGGTGCGGACATCGGTCTTGCCTTTGACGGCGATGCAGACCGGTTGATTGCCGTAGATGAGCTGGGACGCATCATTGACGGGGATAGAATGATCTACATCTGTGCCAAAATGCTGAAGGAAAGAAATGAGCTTCCCGGAAACAAAGTAACGGCAACTGTGATGAGCAATATCGGATTCCACAGGGCAATCGAGAACATCAGCTGTAATGTGGAGACGACGCAGGTGGGTGACCGCTATGTTCTTGAAAGCATGCTGAAGACCGGTTGTGTCATCGGCGGGGAACAGTCGGGTCATATTATCTTTTTAAATCATACCACGACGGGAGACGGAATTCTTTCTGCACTGCAGATTTTGAAGGCGGTCAAAGCCTCGGGAGCAAAACCGTCTGTGCTTGCTGATGAGGTTACGATTTACCCGCAGGTACTGAAGAATGCTAAGATAAAAAATGAAAACAAGAAAAAATATTTGACTGATCCGGAAATCAGCGGTGAAATACAGCGGCTGGAAGAAGCTATGGCTGGCGAGGGCAGGGTTCTGATCCGCCCCTCCGGCACAGAACCGTTGGTCCGGGTGATGATTGAGGGTAAGGATATTGAGTATATAACCAAATTGGCTGAGAACCTGGCTTCTCTGCTGACCAAAAGATTTGGATAAGGGGGAATTTTTATGTGTGGAATCGTCGGTTACATTGGAGACGGAAACGCAAGCGACATTATCATTGACGGTTTAAAAAAATTAGAGTACAGAGGTTATGATTCCTCAGGAATCGCCCTTTACAAAGACGGTAAAATCGAAGTGCGAAAGTACAAGGGAAGAATCGCTAACCTGGAAGCGGCAATCGAGCCTGAGCATTTCACCAGTACGATTGGAATCGGTCATACCAGGTGGGCTACTCACGGGGCGCCGTCGGACGTCAATGCGCATCCGCACAGCAATATGGATCATACGATCGCTATCGTCCATAACGGGATCATCGAGAACTATGTGGAGCTGAGAGAATGGCTGATTAAGGAGCACGGAATTGTTTTTCAATCCGAAACGGATACGGAAGTAATTGCTCATTTGATTGGACTCTATTATGACGGTGAACTGATGGACGCCGTATATAAGGCCGTTGATAAAATGAGAGGCGCCTATGGCATCGGTGTAATTTGCAGCAAGGAGCCGGATAAACTGATTGCAGTGAGAAAGGATAGCCCGCTCGTTGTAGGCCTCGGAGAGGGCTGCAATTTTATTGCATCCGATATTCCTGCACTGCTGAAGCATGTTCGGAAGATTTACCTTATTGAGAACAATGAGACCGTTGTGCTTACAAAGAACGATGTAAAAATCTACAACAGCGAACGCAAAGAAGTGAGGCGGGATGTGTTCCACGTCACATGGGATGCGGACGCTGCCGAAAAAGAAGGTTATGATCATTTCATGATCAAGGAGATCCACGAACAGCCAAAGGGACTCTATGAGACACTGAACAGGCGGCTAGGTGACGATGGCATCATCAAGCTGGATGGAATCTCTCTGACCAAGGAAGATTTGGATAAGATCAACAAGATTTATATTGTGGCCTGCGGAACGGCTTATCATGCCGGACTTGTGGGTAAATATATCATAGAGAAGCTGGCAAAAATACCGGTGGAGGTTGATGTAGCCTCTGAATTCCGCTATCGAGATCCGTTTGTCGATGACAAGACGCTCTTTATCGCAATCAGCCAATCGGGTGAGACTCTGGACACTCTGGCCGCATTACGGGAAGCGAAAAACAAGGGCGCCCGTATCCTGTCCGTCGTCAATGTGGTAGGAAGTTCAGTCGCCCGGGAGTCCGACGACGTATTCTATACCTGGGCCGGGCCGGAAATCGCAGTAGCTTCCACAAAGGCTTATACGACACAATTGATGTGCATGTATCTCATGGCACTGTATATGGGTCAAACCAGAGGTGTCATAGAGATGGACGAATATAAACGCTACATCGATGAGCTGCAACAGATTCCCGATAAGCTGCGGGAGCTTTTGGCCCATGAAGAAGATATTATGGAGATCGCAAAGGATCTTTATAAGAGAGAGCAGGTATTCTTTATCGGAAGAGGACTGGATTCCGGCGTTTCCTTTGAGGGCTCCCTGAAGCTGAAGGAGATTTCCTATATCAACTCGTTTGCGATTGCAGCGGGTGAACTGAAGCACGGAACCATTGCATTGATCGAGCAGGGCACGTTGGTGATCGCACTGGCGACCCAGGATCGTCTTTTCGAGAAGATGCTTTCTAACATTCAGGAGGTCAAAGCTCGAGGCGCCTACGTCATCGGTCTTGCCAAAGAAGAAAATCGTGAAATCGAAAAGCAGGCAGACCAAGTTGCCTACATACCCGGCTGCATGGACGAAGTGGCACCGCTGCTGTCCGTGGTACCGCTCCAGCTTCTGGCATACCATATTGCCAAACTGAGAGGCTGCGACATCGATAAGCCGAAGAACCTGGCGAAGTCGGTAACGGTGGAATAAAGCCTTTAATTGGAGTAAAAATTATGTCGGTTTTGCAAATAGTTTGATACAAATTGCATAAAGTTTGATACAAAATCGGTAATTTAAATTAAAACGCGATATCTCATAAGATTATATCTTTTGAGATATCGCTTTATTAGTGGTAGAAGATCCGGTTCATTAGTTTCAATTAAGTATCGAAATAATGTCTTTTACAAATTCCAGTGTCTTTGTTTCAATTTGCTTTTTTAATTGTTCAATATCATCGAAGTCAGGTTGTTCAACTATTGTAGACTCAATAATTGAATCTACACCAGGATTAATTTGTGTAAGAGTATATTTACCTATATCTTTATATTTAAGCAATTCAATATATTCTGCCTGGATTTGGCGATTGTTTCCAGCTAGCCATAATTCGAATTTGCAGTCTTTGTGTAGAAATACAATTGCGATTTTCAATTTCTTTTCCTTTAAAGCGAATGGAGTAAACGCAAAGTAGGTCATATCCATATATCCGAAATATAACGAACTAGCATTATAATCCGGATGTTTTCCTTCAAGATATATCCTTAAGTCAGACATAAAAGTCACAATTCCTTTATAAGCTTTTTGGATAACCCCTTTGCTTAATTGGATTTTATACTCCTGAATAAAGCTGTTAAACTCGTCCATAGTGACCTCCTGATTTATGGTATAGATAATATAATCCATTAGATAGAGATGTTACAAGTTCAATATACCATTACAAAGTATAATAGAGCAAATAGAATATTTAAATAATAATCATGAGATTGTACTATGTAAGGGGCCCTTTAATTAAAATGTCATTTTATATCAATAATGACTGTTACCCTTATCTGTATTATTCAAATTCTTTGCGGCACATCAAGAAAAAGATTGAAGTCCTGTTAAAATACTCGAATTTCGTGGCCTACCAGTCTGCCGGAACATACTTAAACGGGTTGATGCTCTCATCCTCTGGTAATTGGTCCTTAACCTGTTGAACCTCAGTATCGACATATTCTTTATTCTGAATTTCATCAATGTTTGTTAGAATGATAGTAGCTAAAAATCCTAAAATCGAAATACAGATAATGAAATTTGTTTTATGTTATGGTATAATATGGTAAATGTGAATGTGGATCATTTAATGAGTATACTGGTAACAAACTCAGAAGTATTAGCTTGCCAGATTATTTTAGCAGGAGGAAAAGCCCGATGAATAATTATATAAAAAAGCTGCTAATTTCACTGCTGATACTAACTTTAGTATTTGCTTTATTTGGCTGCGGCAAAACGGGGAAGGATAATGGCTCGCAAGGAAAGATGGAGGAAGTGCCGGAGCTTATTAGTGTTTCATTAATAGATCAGAAGAATAATGCTGAAATTGTAAGTGGTGATGGTTGGCTTGAACTGCAGCCAGTCACGCAGATCCATGTAGAATTCAAAGGAAAAGTCGATTATATTTTCTTTTATCTCACACCAACCGGAACAGAGACTTTTGCTCAAAGAGAACGAATAGGTGTGATATCAGCATATGATAACGACAGTACTGGAGAAAAGGGGTTCGGATCTGAGAGTACTACGGCTGAATTCATATGGACTGTTCCGAACGAAAGCGTCAACGGTCACTTAGGAGTGGAGCTCATGTCCGGAACGGTAGCGAGATATGAAAGCTCTGCTGTCAATGTGATAAAAGATGCTTCTAAATGGAAGGATGGACCGGGTGGCAGTAAACGAATCATGATTGCAGAGGACGATGAGATGGCTGAATACATGGAGCTTACACGCTACGAAGACGGTTTGTTTTACATCGGTGTGGCAGGCTTGAAAACTTTAAAGGAATTCGGGAGCAAAAACGAAGGCGGAGTCGCCATGAATCCGGAGGAGCATACTCTGGAATTTGATATGACAAAGAGCACCGGAACCGTCACAGGCGCAATAGACGGGCCGGTGGTGTCCTTTAAGATGGATTTAAACACTAATGAAATCTTGGAGAAGGAATTCAAACCGGCACCTGAATTCCCAAATCCAGAGCAGGCTCAGTTCAGTGGCGATGTGCTTGAAATCCCTGATGAAAGACTGGTGGAAATCGGATTATATTTTAAGGATATTTTTGATAATTATCTATAAGCGTAACGTATCCCGGCAGGAAAGGGCTTAGTTTTCATTAAGTCGTAAGAGACATGGTTTTCAACACCAAAAGAAAGGCTAATTTATGTCACTTACTATAAAAAATATTTTTTTACTTTGATAATTATCGTTTCTTTATTCTTACTTTTTCAACTTCAACAAACTTTTCAATCTAATTCAGAAAATGAAATACTAAAAAAAAGAAACTGTATATAAAATGGGAACCGAATATTTAAATGATGTGTTTAATTTAAATATTGATAATGCATTTTTACAACTGGAAAACAGGAACGAAGCATTTAAACCATACAACCATTATATTTCCAAAGAAGAGTGGGGAAAACGGATAGAACGAGACTTCGCAAATCTAACTCTTAATAAAATATTAAAGCCTTCGAATTCTTCGGAGATTTCTCACATATTACACTCTGACGAGTCAAAAGAAACTTATCTTGTTGAGTTTTCTTTAGATGTGGATTATATAAATACAAAAGAGAAAAGAACGGATGAATTTGAATATATTAAAACAGATGATGGTTTTAAAATACATAGTTTTACAATAGATACAACAGACAAGTCGTATGACCCTAAAAGTGGACGTTGGGTATTATATTGATTGCGAAATCATGAAACAAAAGTAAGTTTTGGGATGGTATTAGCGCCCAAAGGGAGATTCTATGAAAAAAATAACATATTTAGTCACTAAAAAAGAGAGATTTATGAGTGTTTTATTTATCTTAGTGGCTGTCAGTTTTAACGTTCTTTTTAATTTCGATATGCATTTCAATAAAATATATTTTGGTGTATATAATTACCGTCACGCTTTATATATTTTATGTGCCTTTGCTTATATATGGATCTATTTCAGAAGTGATTTGATGTTTTCGTTAAAGTTTGATAAAGGAAAAATTATGCTTCGTTCTGTTTTATACAGAATTAAAAAAGAAGTTCCGATTGATTCGGTTTTAAAGTTAGTAATAACAAAAATAGGAATAGGCATATCCGGCATAAAGGACGAAAAAAATTATAAGTTTACAATTCCTTTCGTGATGATTAGTGGGGTTTTAGACAAGAAAGATTATATATATATTCTCAATTTATTTAAGAATGTTGAAATTGAATATGAGAAAACAACACAGAACGAGATCTTAGAGTTACTCACAAAATCACCACATAAGCAGCAACATACATCTAAGCGAGTGTTTGACCGATTAAAGCTATCAATTGTAAAATCAATTGTCGACACCTGCACGGGGGACAGTTAATCGCTGAGAGCGAAATTGGAAAAGGAAAAACTAAGTAACTCGTTTCCATAAAGGGTTCTGTATATTATTACCTGAGTGTTGTAATAGTTTTACAATTCTGTTACAGTTATTGACATCTATTAAGCATTGGAATAATATGTGAGTGTAAATTATTCTGATTGTAATCGGTGAAAGGAGTGTTTCAAATGACAGTAAAAAATATTAATGAGGTAAAAAACCTGTAATTGAATATTGGACCAAGGAGTTTTTGACGAAACTCTGATGGTCACCTCCAAAAGTAACCGTCATTAAATAAGATATTTTTGTATGCACGATAGGTTATCGTGTTTTTTTGTTTACGCACCTAGCCCCATTTGCACAGCAAATTTCGGCAGGCGCTATACGGAAATTTCGTCAATCTGTGATTGACAGAAATTTTTCCGTTTCTTATTTTGCACCGTGGTTATTTTCCACGGTATTTTTATGCCCATTTTTAAATTGAAATTAGGAGAAAGAAGAATTAATGAATGATATAACAATTATTTCATCAGAAAAAAATTGGATGGAATCGGCTGCAATCGATCAACTGAAGAAAGCAGCGGCACTGGATGGTATGGTTAGAGCAATTGGATTGCCTGACCTTCATCCCGGAAAGACACCTGTCGGCGCGGTATTTATTACGGAAGGTATTATTTACCCACATCTCATTGGCAACGATATTGGCTGTGGAATGAGTCTATTTATGACAGATGCAGAAAAAGGAAAGTTTAAGCTCGAACGAATAATAAAGAAGCTGGAAGGTGTGGATGATTTAAGGCAAATTGATATTTCGGATATGACAGGCGATAACACTGATATGAGACTAGGAACAATTGGAGGAGGAAACCATTTTGCAGAATTTCAGGCAGTAGAAAAAGTCTACGATTTAGAAGAATTCGATAAAATAGGGCTTGATGAGAATAAGATCATGCTGCTTGTTCACAGTGGATCAAGAGGGCATGGGGAAAGAATTTTAAACCATTTCATTAAGGCGCATCATGCAGAGAAGGGTCTGGATGCATGCTCGGAAGAAGGCGAAAAGTATATGGAACAGCATGATGAAGCACTGAGATGGGCAGCTCGTAACAGAGAAATAATTGCGTTTCGGCTGCTAAAGGCGACAGACGTTTCAATGGAAGGTGCAAAGATACTTGATAATGTCCATAATGGTGTCTCGACAAAGCTAATCGAGGATAAGGTTCAATACATTCACAGAAAAGGTGCTGTTGTCGCAGATCGTGGCATTGTTGTTATTCCGGGCTCCAGAGGTTCTTTTACTTATCTTGTGAAGCCCGCTGAGAACGCGGAAATTTCCGGTTATTCACTGGCTCACGGAGCAGGTAGAAAGTGGCAAAGAGGCATGTGTAAAGGAAGACTGGAAGGGATCTATACCAAGGAGACAATAAAGCAAACGAGAATGAAAGGAAAGATTATTTGCAAAGACACGAATCTTCTGTTTGAAGAAGCAAGCGAAGCCTACAAAAACATTGATATCGTTATTCAAAGCTTAGTTGACTTTGGGTTAATAAAAGTTATCGCGACACTAAGACCGACCCTTACGGTCAAAGTATAGGGGGTAAAAGCATATGTGGATTCAAATCAGCGCGGGAAGAGGCCCGGATGAATGTGAACTGGCTGTAGGGCATTTCGTTAATGC
Source organism: Anaerovoracaceae bacterium (assembly GCA_963676445.1). Classification (GTDB taxonomy): domain Bacteria; phylum Bacillota; class Clostridia; order Peptostreptococcales; family Anaerovoracaceae; genus Anoxybacterium. The sequence goes on along the minus strand of OY781100.1, from coordinate 1,983,949 downwards.
CTTATTAAAGGAAAACGGAAATATAAAAGTTGTTGATGCGGTGTCCGGAAATATTCCTGGGAATTTCAAATCGGTTTTACTATTTGTTGAAGATCGATTGAAAGGAGATTTGGGCGATATCAGCGGATCTGTACTATGGATCTGCAAAAGCCCGTATAGGCCGTTTCACAAGAGAAAAAACTGGTTTATTAATGTTGAACAGTTCGATGAAGAAGAAAAGCTTGGGTTTTCGGAAAAGGAGGTCAAAATCGAAGCAATGAGAAGCACCGGACCCGGAGGCCAAAATGTAAACAAGGTTGAAACTTCGGTGAGGGCAACTTACTTGCCAATGAACATTTCAGTCGTAGCAAGAGAAGAAAGATCTCAATATAGAAACAAGAAGCTGGCGATCGCCAGACTTGCGAAGATGATAGCCCAAAGAAATAATGAGGGATCATTGAACCAGAAAAAATCAATGTGGAACCAGCATAATGAACTTGAAAGAGGCAATCCGACGAGAGTTTATGAGGGTGAACGCTTCAGAGAAAGGAATAGATAACATATGAATATATCAATGACCGTGACTCAAAAGCAGCTGTATGATTTGCTGCTTAATGTGGCAATTACTCGCCCGGTGTTTATTTGGGGGCCTCCGGGAATCGGAAAATCCACTCTTGTACAGCAATTTGCTGAACAGCTTGGATTGCCCTGCGTGTCACTTCTCGGCAGTCAGCTCGCGCCGGAGGATATTATCGGTGTGCCGCAGATAAAGGACGGGTACAGTACTTTTTGCCCGCCTAAAATGATCGCAAAAAATGAACCTTACTGCTTGTTCCTTGATGAACTGAATGCTTGTTCTCAAGAGGTTCAAAAATCCTTTTACAGTCTTATCAACGAGCATAGGATAGGTGAATATATTTTGCCGAAAGGATCGATCGTGATTGGGGCGGGGAACAGAGCGCAGGACAGTGCGATTGTCAAGCCGATGTCTTCAGCTTTGATCAACCGCATGATGCATGTACAGTTGAAAGTATCCCATCGGGACTGGCTGGAGTGGGCGTTTGAAAGTGGAATCCATCCATTTGTAATCGAATACATCACACTTCGCCCGGATCATCTTTGGACACAGCCGCCAAAGCACGAAGAACCTTTCTCGACTCCACGTTCCTGGCATATGCTGAGCGATGCTTTAAATGAATATGGAGATAAAATAACGGATCAAGACTTGGAAGTGCTGGCACATAGTTCCCTTTCACCTCACCATGCAGGTCAATTCAAGGCATTTGTGAAGCAGATCAAAAACCAGTACAAATTATCTGCCATCATTGATGGAGATGAAAAATGGCCACATAAACCGGAAGACAGAGATGTTTTGTATTTTTTGGCACAGTCCTTCCGTGCACATTTAGTCAAGCAGTTACCGGATAAAAAAAACGGCATGAACGAAAAACAAAAGAAATTAGTTCACCGGGCAAAAGCTATGATCAAAGAGCTGTCGCAGATCAGTCTTGAAATAGCCCAGATTGTTGTTTCGAAACAAGGAGAGGAAGCGAACTTGCCGGGATGGTTTATGGTCGATATCGTCCGTGATCTGCCCCGCCTGGTAGAAAGGAAAGAGAATTAAGCATAGTGGGAAATAAAAAGAATGTTAAGAATGATATTGCATATGAGAATTATCTAAGAGGCTATAACATAATAAAGGGTCACCCGATGTTTGCGACCTTGCTTTCACATGTTGAAAGCGTACGCAGCAAAGATAATTTATGCCCGGAAAAGGGATGGGCGGTTATTACTAGAAACGGTTATCTTCATGTGCATCCGACTCGAAGAGGCGAGCCTTTGGAATGGGTTTATGTGATTGCTCATTGTCTTCTTCATTTAGGATTGGGCCATTTTCAGGATAAGAAGAACTTTAAGGAATGGAATGTAGCGTGCGACTGTTACATAGCGAAATTTCTTGCTGACATGAAACTCGGAAGCGCGCCTTTTGAACTACTCCATTCGATAGATTTTTTCGCCTCTGCTGAGGAACGTCTTTATGAACAGTTCCTTGAAAAAGGAATTCCGGATTCCTTTCTGGGATTTGGCACAGCGGGATATTCCGATGCGGATATGCTGATGGCGCCTGAAAAACATGATTGGTCAGGGCATAAGATTGACTGGGTTGACTGCTTTGCCAAGGGTCTTTCATTAGCGGTTACAAGTGCAGTCAATGTGGCGGCTGGTTATGAAGCATACCTTGGGGCAGACTCTCAAATTATTACGCAAGCCATTAAAGCAAAAAACTGGTTTATCAACAGCTATCCACTTTTGGGGGCGCTCGCTGCATCATTTGATATCATATCCGATCCAATCATATGCACTCGAATGGAAATATCAGTGGCTGCAGTCGATGTTTCCATGAAAGAAATCTATATTAATCCGGCAGCCGGTCTGGATGATTATGAATATCGCTTTGTTATGGCTCACGAGCTGTTGCACGTAGGATTAAGTCATCAGACCAGGTGCCAGGGCCGCGATCCGTATTTATGGAATGTGGCTTGCGATTATGTGATTAACGGCTGGCTTGTGGAAATGGGATTGGGTGAAATACCAAAGATAGGGGGATTGTATGATTCGGATTTAAAGGACTTATCAGCAGAAGCTGTTTATGACCGCATTGTAGTTGACATAAGAAAATATAGAAAAATAGCGACATTAAGAGGAATTGGACTTGGCGACTTACTGGAAAAAGGCGCAGGTGACTGGTGGGCAACTGGCGATGGAATTGATTTGGATGAGTTTTACCGGCGCTGTCTCAGTCAGGGTTTGGAATACCATGAAGATCAAAATCGCGGATATCTTCCTTCAGGACTAATTGAAGAAATACAAGCACTTAGTCAACCTGCAGTCCCATGGGATGTGGAGTTGGCCCAGTGGTTTGACAATTACTTTTCACCCCTTGAAAAAATTCGTTCTTATTCGCGGCCAAGTCGCCGCCAATCTTCAACACCTGATATCCCCAGGCCAAGGTGGATCCCCGCTGCAGGCGCAGAAGACGGCAGGACTTTTGGCGTTATTCTTGATACTTCCGGGTCAATGGATCGCAGTTTATTGGCAAAGGCTTTGGGAGCAATAGCCAGTTACAGCATTTCAAGGGACGTGCCTCTTGTCAGAGTTGTATTCTGCGACGCAGTAGAATATGATCAGGGCTATATGCCGCCGGAAGCAATCGCGGATCGCGTTAAGGTCCGCGGCCGGGGCGGCACCATATTACAGCCTGGAATTGATTTACTGGAGAAAGCGGAAGACTTTCCAAAAGACGGGCCGATACTAATTATAACGGATGGATACTGTGATCCGATGAGAATCCATCGAGAGCATGCCTTTTTAGTACCAAAAGGTAATCATTTACCGTTTGTACCAAAGGGAAAAGTATTTAGATTTAGCTAAATGGACGAAAGCGGGTACGAAGACAAATTATTGATAATGAAATTTGTTATACATTATGGTATAATATGGTAACGAATAAGTGTCGACTCTTTAATGAGTATTTTGGTGAAGAATTCAGAAGGATTAGAAATCATGGAACGATTGCATATGTATAAATTTGGGTCTGGCGAGATAGATCAAGAATTCCACTATGAGAATACATGGTGCATTGAAAAGTATCCAAATTATGAGAGAATAACTGTTGCACCCCGAGACAATCAGATTAACCTTATGCTTGACATCTTAAGCAATTTTGAACCTCCTTACTGGTGCCTTTATGTTCTCTACGTTTCAAGAGTTGAAAATGAATCTGGAAGATATCAATGTCCATACCCCTTATCATTTGATGAAACTAAAGACTTTGCTATGAAGTATAAGGATTTTTTCGAAACGGACGGAAGGCATCATTTGTGGCTGGGATCAGCGAAGACAAAACAATTGCTTGTTTATGACCATCATAATGTCATTTATGTTTATGATGAGCTGTTGAACACCAGGCAGTACTTGAAGAATAAAGGTTTTTCCGAAGAGAAAATAGAGTTTCCAGTACCTCATGCACACATGTACAATCCGGATAATGATAAGTTCGAGATAGAGATTATGAATCATTGGGACTGGAAGCATTTTCCCTTAATGGATCAGGATAATTACTAGAGGGAAAGGCTTTGTCGGTATATCAATTGGATAAACTTGAGGTAAACAATGTCAAGAAGTATTCATACTACCTATAGCAAGTTCATTAAACTGAAAAGAAAATATGATGAAAACAAAAAGCCAGAGCTGAAAGAAAAGCTTGACACTTTATATAATGATTTAAATAAAAAACATATTGTTAAAAGGCAAATACATCAACAAAGAAAAGGAGATCCACTTGAAGACAGCTGCATGAATGCTGACGATATCCTTATTTTCTTTAGCGATGAATCTCCCCTGATTCACTATCCCATTTCAGAGAGTGACATTAGAAGTGTCTTAAATCAATTGCCAAAAGGGATTTTCAAAGGATTAAAATCAATTGGTTTGAGGTTCGGTGGATGGGACTGGGAATGCACCTATGATCTTGACCCGGATCCCTTTACTGGGCGGCCAGGTTACGAAACAATTCCCGGTGTTTACTTTCCGCCAATATTAGGGTCTTATTTTAGAAGAGACAGTCGGATCGAGTTATATGCATTTACATATTCAACTATGCCTGACGAAAATATCTGGATGTTATATCTAAAAATAAATATGCTCATGACGCTTGTCCATGAAATCTTTCATCATTATGACTTTATATCCAGAAGATCGCGCGGGAGATGGATCATGGAGTCCTATAAGACGGAAGCGTATGCTGAAAAAATGGAATATAAATGGTTCCTTGATGCTATGGTTGAATATATACAAAGAACTTATCCGTTAGAAACTGCCGAATTGATAAGCTGGCTACAGAATAAGAGTGGAATTCCGCTTACGATCAAAGATATTGTTGAGGATCCAAGGCGAACCCATAAAAATGGATTTGTCAAAATTGGATCTGGAATGGATAACTGCATTAGAGATTTCATTAAAAATTATTATCTTGGCAAAGACATCCTTGAGGTAAGAATGTCCTTGGCTGAAGGTCTTCATGATGCAGACTTTTACGATTACGCATTAGAGATCATTGATAATATTTTAAATACCGAAAACGCAAATACATATCGATATAGAGCACTTACTCTCAAAGCAGATACTTTAGTACATTTAGAAAAGTATTTAGAAGCACAAAAAATTATAACTGAAGCTCTTGCTATTAATCAACAAGGATTTGAAGTATGGGACATATTATGTGATATTTATGAAAATTTATCTCAATGGGATTTACTGCTGGAAGCTTCTTGCAAGTCGTACCAACTATGCACAAATGAGATTTCTAAGCCAAGGATTTCTCTTACTCAGGTACGTTCACTTATTGAGCTAGGAAGATTCGAGGAAGCAGAAAAAATTCTGGATAGTGTCGATGTCTCAAAAAGAAAGGTTATTACTCGCAAAGTCAATGAATTAAGAGCTGAGATTCAAAGCCGACTACACTCTTAATCTTCATTAAGTCGTCAACAAACTTTTCAATCTAATTCAGAAAATGAAATACTAAAAAACAAAGAAACTGTATATAAAATGGCAACAGAATGTTTAAATGATGTGTTCAATTTAAACATTGATAATGCATATTTACAACTGGAAAACAGGAGTGAAGCGTTTAAACTATACAACCATTATATTTCCAAAGAAGAATGGGGAGAACGGATAGAACGAGACTTCGCAAATCTAACTCTTAATAAAATATTAAAGCCTTCGAATTCTTCGGAGATTTCGCACATATTACACCCTGACGAATCAAAAGAAACTTATCTTGTTGAGTTTTCTTTAGATGTGGATTATGTAAGTACAAAAGAAAAAAGAACGAGTGAATTAGAATATATTAAAACAGATGATGGTTTTAAAATACATAGTTTTACAATAGATACAACAGACAAATCGTATGACCCTAAAAGTGGACGTTGGGTATTATATTGATTGCGAAATCATGAAACAAAAGTAAGTTTTGGGATGGTATGATAATTAGCGTCCAAAGGGAGATTCTATGAAAAAAATAACATATTTTCCTCCATTCCGCCGTCAGCGGCGGCACAAATTCGGTATTAAAGAGGGCTGTTTTCCCTCCTGTTTTGTGCTATTCTTTTCTTGGAACAGTAGTACACTACAGAGCATGAGGAGGTGAGTGGCAGCAAGCCAACTTCTTGATTCCGCATATTTATATGTGCCGCCGCCTGTTCAAGCACAAATTAGTGGGACATTGAGCCCGTACACTTATCTTTGTATAAACAAAGAAATGTTTTAGCTTGGGCGGCAGTCAATGCTACTGTTCCGATTTTTTTGCAAGGAGCTGATTCATTGAAAATCATCTACCCTGTCTGCTGCGGTGTTGATGAACACAAGCGTATGCTTGTTGCAACCATCGCTTCCACAGATAAGAACAACATCACATCCTATTCCACTAAAACTTTCTCCACCCTGAACGTCGAATTGATCGCTTTCCGCCACTGGCTTCTTAAAAACAACTGCTCTCACGTCTGTATGGAATCAACTGGCAAGTACTGGATTCCTATCTTCAACATCCTGGAAGATCATCTCCATGTTGTCCATACCCACCCCAAATATGTCCGGGCTATCAAGGACAAGAAAACCGACAAGAAAGAGTCCAAATGGATTGCAGACCTGTACAGGCATGACATGGTCAGGTGTTCTTCTATTCCCCCAAAGGAAGTGCGTTCCTGGCGTGAACTTGCAAGATACAGAGCGAAGCTGGTCTATATGCGTTCTTCTGAGAAGAACCGCTATCAGAACTGCATGACCGTTTCAAACATTGGGCTTGCGAATATTCTCTCCGACCCATTCGGTAAAACGGCTTCTGAAATTATGAACCATGTCCTTTCCTCTGAAATCTTTGATGAAGAAGCCTGCAAAGCTCTCATCAGGAAATCCGCGAAGAAAAAGACCGACCTTATCATTGAATCGATACGTGGATGCTCTATCGAATCCGACCAAAGATTCAAAATGAATGCAGCAATGTCGCATATGGCTTTTCTCGATGACATGATTCTGAAAACAGAAGCGGAACTGTTCGTTCGTATGCAACCCCACTATCATTTGGTAGAACACCTCTCGACCGTTCCTGGTATTTCGGAATTGTCTACCGCACTTATCCTTGCTGAGATCGGTACTGATATGGATGTTTTTGAATCATCCAAGCACCTGGTTTCATGGGCAGGGCTTACGCCCGCAAGCAACGAGCGTGCTGGAAAGAAGAAGTCTGTCCGCATATTCAAAGCTGGTCAGTTTCTTAAACCGTTGCTGGTGCAATGCGCTCTTGCTGCTATGAGAGACCAAAAAGAAAGCTATTTTTCAATCAAATATCAGCGTATCAGCAAGCGCAGAGGTCATAAGAAAGCAATTATTGCCATTGCAAGAATGATGCTCGCCTGCATATACCATATGCTTAAGACCGGGGAGTGCTTCAACCCATCTGACTATGAGGAATTCCAGAATCCACGTCCGAAGCGTCAAATTCTTACCGATCAGCTTGCCATAGACTTCCTGCGAGACCAAGGTTACGATATATCAGGATTGGTTAAAGTGGTGTGATGTTATTCAATTTCCAAGGTGCTTACATATGCCTGATTTAACAGGCTAACTTTTTTATACCTAAAAACATGATTTCACGTATTATTCTCTTTCACACTTAGTCACTAAATAAGAGAGATTTATTTCAGAAGTGATTTACTGTTTTCGTTAAAGTTTGAATCTCTTTCTAGGGCTGTGGTTATTTCCGCGGTATTTTTCATCTTTACTAATTTAAATAGAATTGTAAAAATTTTTTTGAAGTTATATAATGATTCTGATATTCATACGATTTAGCTTGATGATAAAAGGAGGAGATATCTTGCCAACAATAGGAATCGATCTAGGAACCACAAACAGCTTGGTTGCGTATTGGTCGGATGATGGAGCTAAAATTATACCCAATAGTCTTGGCTCAAAACTTACACCTTCCGTTGTCAGCGTTGACGATACCGGAGAAATTTATATAGGTCAGATCGCCAAGGAGCGAATTATTACATACCCCCAGTTAACTGCCTCCACATTTAAACGGTATATGGGGACTGAGAAGAAATATAAGTTAGGGAAATTGAATTTTTCAACAGAGGAATTATCATCTCTTATTATCAAATCCTTAAAAGCAGATGCTGAAGCGTATTTCGGTTTTGAAGTTACCGATGCGATAATCAGCGTCCCTGCCTATTTTAATGACGCCCAAAGAAAAGCTACAAAAAATGCTGCGGAATTAGCAGGGTTAAAGGTTAAAAGACTTGTCAGTGAACCAACCGCCGCGGCAATATCCTATGGACTTCATCAAGAGAGTTTAGAGACAAAGTTTTTAGTCTTTGATTTAGGTGGGGGCACATTTGATGTTTCAGTCCTTGAATTATTTGAAGGAATTATGGAGGTTAAGTCTATTGCTGGTGACAATTTTCTTGGAGGAGAGGATTTTACCGAAATATTAATCTCACATTTTACGGGGAAATTTGATATCGATTATGACAATCTGGATTCAAAGACGCGCTCATTATTATATAAAAAGGCGGAGCAGTGTAAATATGAGCTTACAAAAGAATACTACGGCAATATGAATATAACTATCAATAATGTCAGTTATGAAATTAGCATAGATCGAAACGAATATGAAAGCCTTGTGAATACGCTTCTGTTACGGTTGCGTCGGCCTGTGGAAAGAGCATTGAGGGATGTATCTCTTTTGCCGAAAGACATAGATGCGGTTGTACTAATCGGTGGTGCTACAAGAATGTCGGTCGTAAAGTCGGTGGTATCCAAAATGTTTGGCAGGCTTCCTTACACTAATATCAATCCCGATGAAGCGGTAGTACTGGGAGCTGCAATTCAAGCAGCACTTATAGAAAGAAATGAATCCTTAAGTGAGGTCATCCTGACTGACGTATGCCCATATTCACTAGGAGTTGATGTTGTAAAAACTATGAATGACGGGCATTTGGATCCCGGTCATTTTCTGCCGATAATCGAAAGAAATACACCGATTCCAGTAAGCAGAGCCGAACTTCTTCATACGATCAAAGATCGCCAGCGGGAAATTCATATTGGTATCTATCAAGGTGAAAGCAGAAAGGTCGAGAACAATATTAAGATCGGAGAATTGAATTTGAAAGTTCCACCTGCACCAGCTGGTGAGCAGATGATAAATATTCGATATACATACGATATTAACGGAATACTTGAGGTTGAGGCCGAATCATTACAAACAGGTGTTAAAAAACGTGCTGTGATTGAAAAAACCCCGGGAAGTATGACAAAAGATGAAATTGAAGAAAGCCTTAAAAAATTAGCTTCTTTGAAGATACATCCTCGAGAAAGAGCCGAAAATAAATTGCTTCTTGTAAGGGGAGAACGCTTATATGAGGAATCTATCGGCGATATACGAAATTACATAGCTTGCGTTCTTGATGATTTTGAAACTGTTTTATCCCGGCAAAACGAAAATGAAACTAAATTGGCGGCTGAAAGGGTTAAAAAAGCATTTGATGATATAGAAGGACGGTTTGAATTCTAATGAATCCATGGAAAATTCTTAAAATAAAGATTACAGCAGAAGAATCAGCCATAAAAAAAGCATATGCAATCCAATTACGAAAGCATCATCCTGAAGATGATCCCGAAGGTTATCAAGCACTTCGGGAAGCATATGATTTCGCATTAAAATATGCAAAGTCAATGAAAATCAGTGAATCGGGAATAGTGGAGAACGAAAATATAGAGAATGAAGAATTAATTATAGATCAATATAATTTGCCTTCTATTAATCCCTATGCAAAAGAAGAAACTGATCCAGAGACTGTACAATTTTTTAAGCAAGCTGAAGTTTTATATAATGACTTTTTTTCTAGAATCGAAGTAAGCAACTGGGAAGTTCTAATAAAAAATGAAGTGGTTTGTAATATAGATAATAGTCAAAACCCATGCTTATCAATATTGGACTTCTTTAGTAAACATCATTTTTTACCCCCGGATATTTGGAAACGGTTAAATAATCATTTTAACTGGTGTGATCCAGAGTGTTTTACTTATCTTGAGGATTATTCGGATTTCATTCAATATATTCAAGACCAAATATCTTATAAAAGGCCCTGTAATTATTCTTGCTTTAAGCCTGGTGATAACATTGAATTTGAAGAATACCTTACTTACCGCGAGAATGCTTATAAAGCATTCCTGACAAATGATTTTAATGAAGTCGAATATTCAATAGAACATGCCAAGGGAATATTAAAAGATGATCTAGATCTTATTTACATTGAGGGTAAGTTCTGTTTACTAACCGATAAATTCGATGAGGCAGTGCGCCTATTCAGCAGATTTTTGGTATCTGATCCTGAAAACAATGAAGTTCTATTATACCTCACGATAGCTTATTTTGAGAAGGGGCAAGATAAGGACTATCGTGACTGCTTTCATAGGCTTAATAAGCGTTTCCCACGAATCGATGAAATGCCCTATTTTATTGCAAATAGTTATTATGGTTTTGGGGAATTCGTTAAAGCGTATAAATGGATTAGAATTGCCATGGAATCAAGCCCGACTAGTAGAGTAAAAGTGTTATGGTCTCAAATAAGTTCAAGGTTAAAATTGAAATTGGAGGATGAGCATGAAAATGATCCATTGAATGATGATATAGCGCTACAAATTGATTCAATAGAAAATGATATTAAAAAAATGAATATAGGCGACATAAAAACAAAGAAAACCATTAAGGAGAGATTTAGACTATCTCCCCAAAAGATATTTTGGATCATCTGGATTATTTATTTGGTGGTTAGATATATCTCAAGATGGAATAATTAAGATTTATGACATGCCGTGGGCTATATATTGAAGAGAGAGGATGTTTCATGAAAATATTATTGATTTACAATCCTAATGCGGGAAACCACGTTTTCAAAAACAATCTTGACTCAATCATTGAGAAATTTCAGGTAAAAGGCTATTTAGTCAGCCCGTTTCGATTCGGACAAGGTATTGACTTAAATGAACTCTTTCAAAGAATCAACTCCGAAGATTATAAAAAGGTATTGATTGCAGGAGGCGACGGTACGATAAATCAAGTCCTGAATGCAATGCTGAGCAATGGAATCAATCTCCCTATAGGGATTTACCCTGCAGGTACTGCAAATGATTTCGCACAGAACTTTAGTTTGACAACATCGGTTGACGAAATTACGGACATCTATATAAGAGAAAACTATACATATGCAGATATCGGAAAGATTAATGATCGGTATTTTATCAATGTAGCAAGCTTGGGCTGCCTTGTTGACCTCAGCCAAAGAACAGATTCAAAGATTAAGTCAAGCTTTGGAGGAAGTGAGAAAAAAAAACATTTTTGGAAGCTCATACAACCTTCTCGGACTCATAGTTCCCTATTCTCACAGAGAAAATATCATGTTTTGCTCTCAGTTTGTTTATACAATTTTAAGAGCTGTAGGGATTCACTACTTCGACAAAAAGCCAGAGGATGTTAAGCCTAGAGACTTTGTTGAATTGGATTACAAGAGAAACCTTGAATATCACTCTCAAATATTCTTTAAGGATTACATTGAATAACGTATGCATTCAAAGATAAAAATTAATTTAATGATTTAATATATGGAGGTTCTTATGGCGAAAAAGTATATCTTTTCAATCGCATTAGCTCTTTTATTAATTACAGCACTAGCAAGTACTTCTTCAATTTATGCGGCAGAAGATCCTAAAATATTTTATAAAGGCCAGGAGCTCGTTTTTGACCAATCCCCTTTTATTGAGAATGGTAGGACATTAGTTCCTATACGTGCGATTGCTGAGGCAGTCGGAATGCAAGTTGATTATAATAGTACGACAAAAACTGCCACGCTCATCAAAAGCGAACGTATTCTTAAGATACCCTTTGAGCAGGAAAATCCTTATGTTGATGGAAAAACTCACATAATCACAATTACGATAGATCAACAAACAGCGGTTATGGATGGAGTGTCAAGGCCCTTGGATGTACCCGCTAAAAGTATAGGAGGAAGGATCTATGTGCCTCTGCGTTTTGTTTCCGAAGCAATGGACATGGATGTAATCTGGATGGAAGAGGCTAATATTTTAATCAGTGATAGGTTGCGAGGAAGCGAGCCATTACAGGGGGAAAAGATCTTTCCTACGCTTATAACAAACTTAATATCCGCCCTGACGAAAGATAACTCAAATATCACTCTTGGTATGGATGTAATGGATATGCAAGCGGTTCTTGGTTCTCCCAAATTCGTCTGGGGGCGCGGTGATCCAGCTCCAAATTTGAATTATCTATATGACAATGAGTCAATAGTATGTTGCTTAGGTAAAGTATCAATCATTACGATTGGCCCTGAAAGCAATTTAAAAACTGGAGCAGGGATTGAAATTGGAAGCCAATTGGAAGATATTATTAAATCATACTCTCTGAGCCAAAACTATGTTAATAATCACAGCTATGATGGAGGGATAGAGTTATTGTTCTGCGGAAATAACTTGTATGATGACTATAAAACAGCCACACATGTGATTGATTTTCATTTCACTGATGATTCCAAAGAAGTCAATGGTATAGAAATAGTTGACTTCGCTACTTTAAATCAATTTGGAGCATTGGATTAAAATCACTGCGCTCGAAAAGATACAGGCATAATATAGCTAATTCCCCTTCTCTTAGATCTGATGCTCGATGATCTATTAATCCAGAGTAAGACTTTGCAATTTAATCTTCTCTATTTGTAGTAATGCTTTGAAGTTTAAATCGTATATAAAAAAGTATGGTATAATCCTATACATAAGGCAGAAACAGTAATCCAATTCTGAAAGGAGAAATGATCATGTCAAAGATGCAGGAATTGTATGAAAAGGTAGCTGCGGACAGCGCACTGCAGAAAAAGTTCACTGAGATTATGAAGGATGCGGGGGCTGATGGAGAGGCCGCGACAAAGGAGAAGCTGACTGCATTCGCAAAGGAAACTGGGTATGGTATAACGGTGGATGAAATGCAGGAGTTTTTCAAAGGACTGGTTGAGGAGAAGAAAGGAGAATTATCTGATGTCGAGCTGGATCAGGTAGCCGGAGGGAAATCTGTCGAAGGGAGTGCGATGATAGTCTGTTCGGTTGGGAGTTATGGTATTACATGTGTAGCTGCATCGATAGGAGCTATGAAAGCGTTAAATGAACCTAATGATATGGGGGTTTGCGCATCAGTATTTGAATAACCAAATGGACATTCGGTATATGCCAGTGGATGGTTCACTGGCATAATATTTGATAAAAACTTGAACATTAAAAGAAACAGAAAATGAAACCGCACTATTTAGAACGATAGAGCGGTTTTATTTGGAAAATAGTTAAAAATATGACTCTAGATGGGAACTGCGTATTATGAATAGAGAATTATCCGAGGTCAGGTGTGAAAAAAGCATCTTGTGATGCATTCACAAACTGCTGACGTTGGATAATTCCATAGCACGAAACCGCGGCCTATGGGGAAAGTATATAGTTTTTCTATAGAGGCGACGTGGTTTTATGTTGTGGTGCTATTCTATCAACTGTTGAAACCACTGTCAATACCACCGCCGTAGGCGGTTTAGTGCTATAGCAATTACATGAAACCTATTGCAGAAAAGGTGATGATGTATATGGAATCTGATAAGTTCATTAGAAAGTGGGAACGAAATAGAAAGATGGGTAAATTGCTTTATACATTGCTCTATTCCTTATTTATGGGATCATCTACGCTTACTGGAGCGGCAATTGCATCTCTGTTTTCTGGTAAAATAATATTTAGTGTTACAATAGGCTTGATTATTGGTGGAGTAATCGGAGGTGCAGTAGGGGGACTAATAAGGTGGAATACAAATGAAGAAAAATATAGGAACCTGATCGGCAATGATTTGAATTCTAAGTTTTAACAAGGAATCATCGAGAAGGGATATCAAAGCTTATTGTATCCCTGCGACTGATATTGCCAACGAGATTGGAAACAGTAAAATTGCCAATATGATCATGCTGGGTGCTTACCTTGAAGTTTCAGGGGTAGCCTTGCAAGAGGAAGTTTTTGAGATCGTTGCTGAGATTTTCAGCAGCAAAAAACAGGATTTGATTCGTCAAAATAAAGAGGCACTATCAAAAGGAAGCTGTAGGCAAACCTTTGGTCCGACGGACAGAAATCGCATAAGCGGAATAATAGCCGTAGTAACAACGAATTATGAGAAGTCAGCAGAAGCCGTAGTAGTGAAGACATCTGATGAAAGTCAGAAAGAGCGAAGGGCTGAACAATCAATCAGTTGGAGTATAGTCCTCACTGCAAACAAGGCAACATCTGCCATATTAGGTTTCCCTCCTACTCAATTCTAATAAAATTTACATTTGTTTCCATGAAATTTCAACGGAACCGCCGGACAGCCGACTGCAGTGCAGTGTGAGGGAAGACTCTTGATTACGACGGATCCGGCTCCTACGATGGTATTTTCCCCGATCGTTATCCCCTGGATAATTTGGCTTCCTGTGCCTATTTCAGCGCATTCACCGATGTAGACCCTGCCAGAAACGTGTACGCCCGGGTACAGCGTCGTATAATCATTAAGAATGGCGTCATGACCGATGGTGCAGTCAAGATTAACAATGACATGGGCGCCAAGGGTGATATCGACCGTCAGAATGGAGCCCGCACAGATGATGCAGCCCTCGCCGGTCGTTATACTATTCGAAAAGACGGCCCCGGGGTCTATTAATGTGGCGAACCTTAGATGATCAAATTGTTCGTTCAGTTTCATCTTGAGCTGTTCGATCACGCCCTTTCTGCTTTCTCCGGACCCGATGGCACATACCGCATAGACGTCGCCGCCGTTGTTTTTCAGCCATGAATCATCTCCCAGTACCGGATATCCTGCGATAACGGGTGATTGCGTACCGGGTGAGTCCACAATGAAACCAAGCAGCTCCCAAGTTGGGTTTGCGCGGTTAATCCTTTCTGTCAGCCATGCTGTTTCCCGGCCAAATCCGCCGGCTCCGATGATAACCAGTTTCTCCATATTTGCCCTTTCTTTTTTTGACCTCATGCACTAATATGTAAGGAACCAGCATCTTATGACTGCTTTCAGGATTAATTCCATACGTAATCATTGTAAAAAATGGTATAATATCATAGAAAACCAGTGGTTTAAAGATAGTTTAGAGGAGATGGGAGATTGAACATTTTAATTACGCTGAATTCGAATTATATTAAACCCTTGAGGATCATGCTGAAATCAATGTTTATCAATAATCCGGGAGAAAAGTTTACGATCTACTTACTGCATTGCGAATTGAAAGAAGAGGAAATTGAGGAGCTGAGCTGTTTTGTTGAATCTCACGAGAGCAGTTTAATAGTGATCTGCGCGGAAAAAGATTTTTTCTCAGGTGCTCCGGTGCTTTTACATTACACTAAAGAAATGTATTTTCGCTTGCTTGCGCATCAAATGCTTCCTGAAAATCTTGACAGAATTCTCTATCTTGATCCCGATATTCTAGTTTTGAATCCTCTGAGAAAGCTGTATGAGACTGATTTTGAAGGGGCTCTTTATGCCGCGTCCTGTCATGATAAGCTTTCGGTTAAGGAGATTAATCGGATAAGGCTGCTTCCATATGAAATCAACGCTTACTATAATTCAGGAGTACTCTTGATGAATCTGGTTGGGTTGAGAAAGGAAGCCGATGAAAACGTAATATATGAATTTGTGAAGGAGAATCGAAATAAGTTGATCATGCCGGATCAGGACGTTTTAAACGCGCTGTATGCGAAACGGATCAAATCGCTGAATGAGCTGTTTTATAATTATGACGCGCGCTATTATACCTACTACAGGCTGACAAGCAACGGACAGTATGATATGGAGCAGGTTATAAACAATACTGTAATCCTGCATTTCTGCGGGAAGAGGAAGCCTTGGAATAAAAAATACATCGGAGTATTTCTTTCCTTGTATAAACATTATGAAAAGCTCTCAAAGGATTGAAGGTGGTATTGTGGAGAATATTGAATTTAACAAGGTGGCTGATCTTTATGATGATTATGTAAAAGCGGATTTCGATCTCGATTTTTTCCGTCAATTAGCCCGAAATGCAAAAGGCGACTGCCTTGAACTCATGTGCGGGACCGGAAGAGTTTCGGTTCCCTTACTAAAGGATGGCATTCGATTGACATGCGTAGACTATGCCGAGGAAATGCTTCAGGTTCTGGCGCGTAAGACTGAAGGTCTTGAATCAGAGCTGGATATAATTTGCCAGGACGTATGTAGGCTGGAACTGGGAAAAAGCTTTAAATTGATCTTCATCCCTTTTAATTCCTTCTCGGAGATAACGGAGATTGATAAGCAAACCAAGGCACTCTTGAGAATCCATGATCATCTTGAAGATGGCGGGATCTTTGTCTGTACACTGTATCATCCGGCTTATCGCAGAAAAACTGCCGATGGCATGCTGCGCTTTGTCGGAAGCTTTAAACTTCCTGAAAACAGATCTTTGACCGTTTCCTATTACAATCAATACGACGAAAAGACGCGCCTTGTATCGGGAAGACAATTTTATGAGATTTATGACGAAGAGGATAAAATTGTCTTTAAACGTGCGCTTGATATTAAATTTTCTCTCATCGACCGCGCGGCATTTCATCGGATGGCAGAAGAAGCCGGTTTTTCTGTAAAGGAAATTTACGGAGATTATGATTTTTCACCATTTACAGAGGACAGCAGATTTATGATTTTTCTCCTGGTTAAAAAATGAACGATAGGGCTACATATGCATTGACAGAAAAAACAGAGGCTTGATAGATTACCGATAACCCTAAAGTAATCAGCTTGCGGGTCGAAATATTAAAATAAGCTGGCTTTTGCTGTAGGAAAGAGGGAATTGGTATGCGAAGCATTCTTTTTGTAGATGATGAAAAAGCAATCTTACGTTCGCTGAAACGTCTTTTCTTTCGCAGCGACTGGGAGCTTTATATGGCAGAGGACGGCAATGAGGCGCTTCGGATTCTTTCAGAGAATCATATCGATATGGTAATCAGCGATATGCGGATGCCGAATATGGACGGATATAATCTCCTTAAGGAGATACGAAGGCTTTATCCTCATACAATCAGACTGATTTTAAGCGGGTTTTTAGATGAACAGGAAATCTACCGTGCGGTACTCGACGGCTCTGCAAAGAATTATTTGCTGAAACCCTGGGAGCCGGATAAATTGATGGACTTCATTAAAAACACCTTTGAGCTTTATGATAAACTTTGTGCCGGAAAATATTTGAATTATATAGAAAATATGAGGTTCCTGCCTACCTTAAACTGCGTCATAGAAGAGATCAACAAAATGTTGGAAGAGGGCGCAGGCATTTCTGAAATTGCTGAAATTATTGAGATGGACCCCGGACTGTCCGCAAGAATCCTTCAATTAGTAAACTCCTCCTCTTATGATAAACGGATAGGCTCTGTAAGGCATGCTTTATTTTGTCTTGGGCATCATATCTTAAAGAATATTGTAAATGATGGAGAACATACTTATAATGTTGATCAGGAAACAGAGGCCGGTTCGTTATACAAGCGAATCTCGCGACATGCAGTTGTTACGAATAGACTTATGAAAGCAACGTACAAAACCTATCTGGGAAAAGAAATGCCGGAAATCGCTGTGACTGCAAGTGCATTACATAATGTGGGTGTTTTTCTGGCTGGAGAGAATCAGTCGCTGCATAATGAAATTGGCGGGTACCTGCTTCGATGGTGGGGTATTCCTGAAGAGGCTGTCGAATGCGCCTTTTTTCACCATCAACCTTTTTCCGCTTCAAGAGAAAACTACGAGTTGCTTTGTGTTACACACCTTGGAAATTATTATGCATCGTCCTATCTGGAACATAAAGCGGGAAAACTGGATTTGCGCGTCTTGGATTTTCTTCATATTGACAAAACGCATTACGAGAATTTTGTCACAGATACCTTGCTGGAGTTTGACTTTTACCAGTGCTTTTGGAATTGATGCTTAGAGGAATATAATGCCTGGAACAAACCATGAATGTAAAGGTAGTGATGGATTGAGAACTGTGAAAAGATTAGAAAGAGTCAGGTCTGCTGTTAATAACTATATCAAACACTCGAGTATAAAACGCAGTTTTATATTTTTTATGATTTTTGCCAGCTTGCTTCCGCTGGCCATCGGCAGCATAACATCGTATACGATTTCCAGGCGAATGATTCAGGAAGAAGTGAGCAACTTTAATATTGCTTGGATCGAGGGACAGAAGTACTATATGGAGTTGTTGCTTGGGCATATTGAAAACATGATTGATAATATTTCCAATATTGGCAGTCTCAAAAATGTACTTGATAAGACAGACCCTTTTGATGATTACACAAGTTTGTCCACTCAGGCTCTGATCGGGCACATACTGAACGGATATAATATGGATGGCCTGGTTTCCATTGATTTGCTTTCCGCGGACGGCGACCACTATCATGTGGGAGAAACCTTAAATTTTCAAAAGCTGAACAGTAAAACAAGTGACAAGCTTTGGGATATGGCGCTGGATTCACCCGGTTCTATCGTTTGGGTGGGCCTGGAGGATAACATTAATGAGAATTCGGTCTATCAAAAGGTAATTACGGCTGTGAAGCTGATCAGCAAAATCGATTCTGCGACACTGCAGGAAGTTCCTGTCGGACTGCTGATATTCAATTACAGCGTCGAGGATTTTTATGAGCATTTTTCTCAGGGGAGCCTGAATAAAAACAATACGCTGCAGATTCTCGGACAAGACGGGTTCATTTTGTATCATCCTGATCAAACAAAGATTGGGACAAAAGTCAACAAGAAACTCTTGGACAAACTCAATGGCGACAGCGACACTTTTGTTGAATCCTTCAACGGTCAGAAGCTGTTCATCGTTTACAATAGTTCACAGAAATACCGATGGAAGGTGTTGAGCTATACCCCGGTTGAGAAATTAACGGAAAGTGCAGAACCTATCATCCTGTATTCCCTCGGAGCTACGGTTTTGTGCTTGTTGCTGATCATGGCTTACGCTTTGATTTTCTCCAAAAGGGTCCTGGTCCCCGTAACTCAAATTACTCAGATGTTTAAGGAAATTAAAGACGACAAAGCGGACCTGGACAAGCGGTTGGAGGTGAACTCGCCAGACGAGCTCGGTGAGCTGGTGAAGTGGTTTAACGCATTCCTGCAGAATCTTTCTGATAAAAAAAATGTAGAAGAGAAACTAAGGCTTGCTAATGAGAAACTTGAAATCAGAGTTAAGGAAAGAACGTATGAACTGGAGAATCTGAATGCTGAGCTAAATCACCGAACTGCAGAAATACAGGAGACACTTGAGAAATTAAAAGAGACACAGGATCAGTTGATTCAAAGAGAAAAACTTGCAGGTATCGGCCAGCTTTCAGCTGGAATTGCTCATGAAATCAATAATCCTCTCGGATATGTTTCCAGCAATATGTCCAGTTTAAAATATTATATTGATACCTTTAAGCACCTGTTGGGTATGTATAAGCAATTGAAGGAAAATCTCGAGTCTTGTCAAAGTGATGACATCCATCTTCAGATTGAAGAAATTTCACGTTATGAAGTAGAAAATTCACTGGACTATATTTTGGACGATTTGAAGGACTTGTTTTTGGATATGGACAACGGGCTGGACCGTGTCGGTAAAATTGTAAAAAGTTTGAGAATGTTCTCATGGACAGAGAAGGATGCTGTTTCCTATGATTTGAACAAAGGGATTGAAAACAGTTTGCTGATCGCGCAGAATGAAATCAAATACACAGCCGATGTAGAGCAGTGTCTTGGCAGCCTGCCTCTGATAGAGGCGATTGGAAGTGAAATTAATCAGGTGTTGTTAAATATCATCGTGAATGCAACTCAGGCGATTAAGATGAAAGATAATAAAGAAAGAGGCCGCATAAAAATTGAAACGTGGAATGATGAGAGCTTCGTATATTGTACAATCGCAGATAATGGCATAGGGATTAATGCAGAAGATCTAAGCCATATTTTTAATCCTTTTTTTACCACGAAACTAGTTGGTGAAGGAACGGGCCTGGGGCTCAGCATATCTTATGATATAATTGTAAATCAGCATCATGGACAGATTTCCTGTGAAGGCGAAGCGGGAAAAGGTGCGAAGTTTTTCATTGTACTTCCAATAAAACATAAACAGACTGGATATGAATGAGGTGTCACATGGAGAAGAGGGAAACAATACTCTTGATTGACGATGAGAAAGAAGTTGTCAATGCTTTAAAACGTACTCTTGGGATGAAGGGCTACGAGATTCTCGCAACAACAATGCCGAAGGAAGCGATTTCCTGGATTGAGAATGAAAGAATCGACCTTATAATATGCGATCAGCAGATTCCGGAAATGTCGGGAGTCGATATTCTTGCCTATTCGAAAAAGTACCAGCCTGAAGCAATACGAATTCTGATCACCGGCTATGCGGATCTGAACATTGCAGTTGCTGCCATAAATGAAGGAAAAATTTATCATTATATTTCAAAGCCCTGGAATAATGCTGAACTGAATCGAATTGTAAGGGAAGGTCTTGATAAAAAACGCAAGCAGAAACAGGATGCTGCTAAAGCCCAATCTGACGATCACAGGGCGGGTAAAGAAAGCTATAATGCCAAAATACCGGTTTGGGATAAGGATGACATCCTGGTCATGAGAACTGCTGAGGTAACTTTCATCTCAGCAGTAAACGGTGAAGTGATTATTCATACTGTGAACGGAGATTTTAAGAGCAACGAAACCTTGAGCTATTGGGAGACAAGGTTAAAAGGGCAGCACTTTCTCCGTTGCCACAGGAGCTATGTTGTAAATATCGAAAGAATCGAGAAAATTAGCCCGTGGTTTCACGGCGCTTTCAATCTCAAATTGAAGGA
The DNA here is from genome assembly GCA_963676445.1 of Anaerovoracaceae bacterium. Taxonomy (GTDB): domain Bacteria; phylum Bacillota; class Clostridia; order Peptostreptococcales; family Anaerovoracaceae; genus Anoxybacterium. The sequence continues at coordinate 1,962,930 of OY781100.1, read as the reverse complement.
TGCCAAAGAAAGCATTCCTGTCAGTAGAAATTCGGTGAAATCCTTAAAGGAACATCTTGACTTGTAACTCAGGGCAGAAATACTTCTCGCCTCGAAAATCTACAGCTCTATGGGAGCCTGTATCTTCATAAAAAGGTAATGGGCAAAACAGAGCGTCTTAACCATTCCGCAACGAAAAGCAGCCATTGAAGCTGCTTTTTCTACTTCTCATTCCTTCCTGCTGTTTATTTGTCGAATTATGTGTATCTTTATCATAAGTAGTTTTATAGGAGGAGACAAATGTTTTCAAATTTGAAGGTGAGTCACAAACTGATAGCGGCATTCATCATCATTGCTCTGATATGTGGGGCAATGGGAATATATTCTAGTTATAATTTGAATATACTGAATGATGAAGATTCTGAATTGTATGAACACAATACGATTCCTTTATCAATCGTTGCAGTGCTGTCATCAGATTTCCAGAGGGCCAGAGCTAACATTAGAGATTTGATACTGGCACAGGATCAGGAAGAAATTCAGGAAATTATTGACAAAATCCATACGCGATTGGATGAGGGGGAAAAACAAATCGATGCGTTGGGGAAATCAATAGAATCTAATGAAATGAAAGACTTATACAGCCAATTGATTGAAGTTCAAAAAAAGTATGATGAAAACATATCTGTGGTTATCGAGCTTGCGAAACAAAATAAAGATACAGAAGCTGCTGCTATGATTAAAGAAGATGGTGAATTCGGTGAAATTTCAAGACAAGAACAGAATATAATTCAAAAAATGATCGAAACGAGTATGGCCAACGCTAAAACAAAGGAAGATGAAATTACGGATCATGCAAATCGAACGATTGCCATTACGTTGATTATTGCAGTTGCCGTCTTTATCCTTTCATTAATAATTGGTTTTTATATTGCGGGAATCATCACAAAACCACTGAAAAAAGTTGTACATATGATCGGCGAGATGAGCAAGGGTCATCTGAAAGAGCGGGTGAAAATTGGAACAAAGGACGAAATCGGAACTATGGCGCAAGCTTTGGATTCATTTGCCGACATGCTGCAGGAAAACGTTGTGGGCGGGCTGGACAGGATCTCCCGGGGCGATGTGAGTGTGGTAGTGGAATCGAGAGGCGATCAGGACGAGATTACACCGGCTCTGAAGCATACCTTTGAAACGTTGAAGGGCGTAAATGAAGAAATTGTATCTCAGATCAAGGCAGTTGCGGAAGGCAGGCTGAATGTCAGGGCAAACGCAGACGCCTACTCCGGCACCTGGCGGGAATTGATCTTGGGAATCAACGGATTGGTTGATGCTTTCGCAGGTCCGATCAACGATACGGCAAAATACGTCGACCGGATCAGTAAAGGTGATATTCCTGAAAAAATCTCGGAAGAATATCATGGTGATTTCAATGAGATTAAGGATAGCCTAAATACCTGTATTGACGCGGTCGGGCTTTTGGTTGCGGACTCCAAGATGCTTTCGGGTGCAGCGATTGCTGGAGATCTCTTAAAAAGAGCAGATGCGGGCAAGCACCAGGGAGATTTCCAGAAGGTAGTAGAAGGAATCAACGCAACATTGGATACGGTGGTCGATAAGGCGGTCTGGTACGAAGCAATCATCGATGCAATTCCCTTCCCGATTCATGTCACCGATATGGACATGAAGTGGACCTATATGAATCAGGCCTTCGAGAAGGTTATGATCGACCAGGGTGTTATTAAGGACAGAGACTCTGCAAAAGGAATGGACTGCTATAATGCAAACGCAGATATCTGTAAAACGGACGGCTGCGGAATCAGGCGCCTTGTTGATAAAGGAATCGGCGAGACCTTTTTCGAGTGGGCGGGAAAGAGCAACAAGCAGGATACTGCGTACCTCAAGAATCGATTTGGTGATAATGTTGGTTTCGTAGAGGTGGTGACGGATCTGACTCAGATCATCAGAGTCAGTCGTTATACGGAAACTGAGGTGCACCGGCTGGAAGAAAATCTGAAACTTCTGGCTGCAGGAAGTCTCGACTTCAATCTGGCAATTGAGGAAGGCGATGAGTATACAGAAGAAGTAAGCAGGCAATTTCTGGAGATCGGCCAGAGCCTGGCAGACGTAAAGAAAGCAGTCGGGACGCTGATTACAGATGCCTCAGAGCTTGCGCAAGCTGCGGTAAGCGGTACGCTGGACAGCAGAGCTGATGGGAGCCAGCATGGGGGAGAGTTTGCTCACATTATAGAAGGTTTCAATAAAACCCTTGATGCAGTGATCGAACCGGTCAACGAAGCGTCTCTCGTACTGCGGGAAATGGCGAAAGGCAATCTGCACATTTTCATGAAGGGTGAATACCTTGGAGATCATGCGGAATTAAAAAACTCAATTAATACCACAATTGAAAATATGCAGAATTATGTCAGTGATATCTCAAACATTCTGTCAGAAATCGGAAACGGCAATCTGAACCTGACAGTAACGGGCGACTATAAAGGTGATTTCGTAGAGATTAAAAACTCACTAAATAATATTATCATATCCCTGAACCAGGTTCTCGGAAACATCAGCGAAGCGGCGGAGCAGGTATCATCCGGGTCGAGGCAGGTATCCGACGGCAGCCAGACACTTTCTCAGGGATCCACTGAGCAGGCAAGCGCAATTGAAGAGTTGACTGCATCCATGGCTGAAATAGCAGATCAGACCAAACAGAACGCAGTAAACGCTAACCAGGCAAATCAGTTTGCAGAGGATGCAAAAGAAAATGCGATAAAAGGAAATCAGCAAATGAAAGAAATGTTGAATTCCATGGCTGAAATTAACGATTCGTCGGCCAATATCTCAAAGATCATCAAGGTCATTGACGATATCGCGTTTCAGACGAATATTCTTGCTCTTAACGCGGCAGTTGAAGCTGCCAGAGCAGGACAGCACGGAAAAGGCTTTGCAGTGGTAGCAGAAGAAGTAAGAAACCTGGCGGCAAGAAGCGCAGAGGCTGCGAGAAATACGACAGACCTGATTGAGGGGTCCATTCAGAAGGTTACGACAGGTACGGTACTGGCGAATAATACCGCGGATGCATTGAATGATATTGTGAATATGGTCGAAAAGGCGGCGGACCTTGTGGGCAACATCGCTGAGGCTTCCAATGTCCAGGCATCAGGAGTGTCCCAGATCAACAAGGGAATCGAGCAGGTATCGCAGGTCGTTCAGAACAATTCGGCAACTGCCGAGGAGAGCGCCGCAGCCAGCGAAGAACTTTCCGGTCAGGCTGAGCTGCTGAAAAATATGGTAGAACGGTTTAAGCTGATACGAGCGGAAAAACAACTTAGCCAGACTAGCTTGCCGGACAAGCGTCTTGTACAGGAGGCTGGAAAGTCCGATTCGTTTTTAAGAATAGACCTTGGTGAGCAGGAGAACGACAAATATTAAGTTAAAGCAGATAGAGACCCGGGAAAAAAGAGAGCATTGTCTCTCTTTTTTCATTGCTTTTGACCCTGAGAAAGCACGGCGCCAAAAAGAAACAATATAATAAGAAACAGCATATGATAATGGAAGGCGCTGATAAAGAAAAGTGCAGAAGGAGCAAAGTTATGCCGATGGTAGAAGATGTGATCCATCCCTTACCCGGGATAAAAACCTTTACATATGAAGATGTCAATGCGATGCTGAACTTTCAGCAGCGCTGGATAGAGCTTGTCATATTGATGCGGAATTATTTTCGAAGCACAGTACAAAATAATCCCGACTTGCAGGCGATATCGGACCGGTTGTTCGGAGAATTACCGCTGGATTTCTATAATGAATTCAAAAGATACTTCAGCGAAGAGGATTCTCAGCATTTTTTGAGCTTATTCTCCCAGGCGGTCAACATCAATATGGAGCTGGCAAATGCGTATAAGAACAATGACCAGGCAGGCATCGATGCGGCAATCGTTAAATGGTATAAAACCGTTGCAGATTTTGCAAAATTTCTTTCCAGCATCAATAAATACTGGGATGAGGATCAGATCAAAGCATTGCTCAATGAATATATTTCATTAAAAATCGAGGAAATAATCGCCTTTCTCAATGGCGATTATGAACTGGAAGCACGGATCTTTGAAGCAATAGAAAATAAAGCGATAGATATTGCAGCGTATATGACAACTGGCATGATCAGAATGCGCAGGCCGCCTGAATATATGCTTCCTCCAAAACAAGAGATACTATATTGTGGGAAATTATACGGCAAGGAGGTTCGATGATGAGCGAGAACGGAAATGAAGGGAAAGAACGCGGATCGATTTTAGACGGTTTGCCTCCCCACTGCGGTGTAATCCTTGCTCCGATAATCGCATCCATTATGGCGGAAGGTCTGGACTCAGACCAAATTGTAACACTTGGTGCTTTTGTTAACATCATCGGGGACTCTCTCGGATACATTGCTGCGCAGGCTGCTTTGAACGAAGATATTGGAACTGCATCGGACGAGAATACGATTCCGATAATTTAGTCAGGAAAAACTGCTCGTAAAGTTTTGATGTTAATGATAATATAGATAGGGACATGCTATTATTCCTGTTTTATAACAGGTTCGACTATTTTCTGGAAAAAAGATAAAGGAGAAAAGTGGTAAACAATGCTATATGTTATATTAGGTATTATTATGGTTTTTCTTGCATGGATGCAGGCTGCTTATGGAAAAATGCAAAAGTATAAAAATGAGGCCCGGAATCAATGGGTAAGGATTGACGCTCTTTTGCAGACCCGGTCGCAATATATTCTTCAGATACTGGAACTGATCGGTGAATACGAGCTGGACAAGGGTGAGCTGCCGGCGGAAATCTACGAACTCGGCGGCGGATACTTCAAATCTGAGGACAGAGAAATTATAAGTGAGTATGCCGAAGCGGTAACTCCATTGATGGACAGCCTCTTGGAACTGACGGACAAGCATTCCGAGCTAAACGCAGATCCTGCTTATCTCGAATTAAAAACCGAACTGGCAGAGGTTGAGGAAGAAATTGATCTGCAAAGCGAGCGGTATAATCATTCCATTGATCTATACAACAGACATATTGAGTCGCCTGGGTTAAAATTGCAGATAGCCCTCCTGGGAGCGCCGCATTTAAAGGGGATTCATATTCGGTAAAACTCCTGGAGGAACAAAAGCGCAGGCAAAATCGTCTAAATAGAAACATATGATAGGAACATACTAGTAAAGTGAATGGTATTGGGGGCTTGGACGTGAAAAAAACGATGAAAGCTGCAGTTATATTGGGGATGCTTGCAGTGGTTATAACGGGTATGATGATTGTTCATCAATCAAAGACAAGCGCTGGGGTTGCTGAAGCAAGAGAGGCAGCGGAACGGCAGGAACGGGAGCTTGAGCAGGCAATGGAGCAGAAAAAGGAGGCTTTGCTTGCAGAGGCGGACCGGCTGTTTCGAGGATACTTTTATGACGAGGCGATTGCAGTGTTGGAATCTGATCCATCGATGATAACTAAAATTACAGGCGATGCGATTTCAGTGAAAATTGAAGATATTAAAGAAGCGCAAGCTTCACTTGTGAAATATGAAGGACCGGTGGAACACGTTTTTTTTCACAGCTTGATTATTTATCCGGAACTTGCTTTTGACAATAAAGGACATCCTGCTCAGGGCTATAATATGTGGATGACGACGGTCAGTGAGTTTAAGAAGATGCTGCCCGCCCTGGAGGCGCGGGGCTACATGCTTTACCCGTTATCGGAATACATAGAGCCAGACCCTGTTAATTCTGCGAAAATCAAATTAAAGGATATCTATCTGCCGCCTGGAAAAATTCCTTTGGTCATATCGATTGATGATGTTAATTATTATGATTATATGAAGCCGGATGGATTTGCAAACCGTCTGATACTTGGAGATGACGGAAGAGTCTGGACTGAGGTGATAAAACCTGACGGTGATACTGTTTTAACCCGTGACGGAGATGTGATGCCGATCCTGGATGATTATGTGGATGAACATCCCGAGTTTTCCTGGAGAGGAGCCAAAGGTACTGTCGCATTGACTGGTTACGAGGGTGCTTTTGGGTATCGTATTACCGATGGTTTGCCACAAGAGGTGGAATGGCAGCAAACCGTAAAAAAAATAGCAGATACCATGAAGTCCAATGGCTGGAGCTTTGCATGCCACAGTTATACACACAACGGTTATTTTCGCGATGGAACGCTGACGATGAAGCAGATGAAGTATGATACGGACCGTTGGATTCAAAAAATTTCACCCTATGTTGGGAAAACAAATATTTATATTTCTCCATTTGGGGTACATTTTAATAAGAATGATCCGCGATACCGTTACCTGATGGATCAAGGGTATCAAATATATTGCCCGGTCAGCAACGGTAGGAAAATTACTTACAACGGCGACAATATCGTTATGCCGAGGGTAAATCTCGACGGATATTCCATGAATAAAAGAGTTGAGGAGTTGGAAGAACACTACTTTAATGTAGCTGAGATCATTGATCCTGCAAGACCGCCTTTATCGGTCAAATAAGATGAGACGAATAGGAGAAGAGATTATGAAAAACAAAAGATTAACAACAATTCTGCTTTGTACGGCTCTGATCGTGATAACCGGATTGTTTGGGCTCACCGGCTGCGGAAAAGAAGCCGCGCCGGAGGATAATGGCAACGGAGGAGAACCGCTTGCAGAGCAAACTTATCGAATTACAATGTTTTTTGCAAATGAGGACTATGTAGAATCCGGGGATGAGTCGATGGAAAAATACAAGGTATTTGAAAAAGAAATCACATCGGAGCCCGGTAAAGTGTATCAGGACGCGCTCGAGGAACTGAAAGTTCCGCCGGAGGAAGGATACAGCACGGTGGTGGGGACCCAGATCAGTTTTAACGAGGTATATCTTGACGGGGACACTGTCAAAGTAGACCTTTCCAGCAGCAGTCTTTCAGGCGGCTCTACGGATGAGGCCTTTCTGATCGGTCAGATTGTAAATACACTGATCAATTCCTTCAACGAGGTGAAACAGGTACAGTTTCTGGTAGATGGAGAGGTCGCAGAATCTCTGATGGGACATGTGGATGCGCAAAATCCGTTTACGAAGGACGTTTTTGACTGATATGCAGGAATATAAGCTGGTTCGTTCCAAGAGAAAGACTTTGGCGTTATATGTAAGACAGGACGGCAGCCTCGAAGTCCGGGCGCCGATCAAAGTGAGCAAAGCATATATAGAGGACTTTATCCAAAATAAGCAGGACTGGATCGTAACGACGCAAAGCAAGCTGTATGAAAGACAGGCCGCAAAGCAAACTGTTCGAATTACCTCAGAAGAAGCGGCTCGATATAAACGGCAAGCCAAGGAATACCTGCAGCAGAAATGCCAGTATTATTCTGAGAAAATGGGACTGACGCCGGTCGCCGTAAAGATAAACAGTGCCAGGACGAGGTGGGGCTCCTGCAATAAAAACGGAGAAATCAACTTTACCTTTCGATTGATACTGGCTCCCGAGGAGTTGATTGATTACGTTGTTGTTCACGAACTTGCACATTTGCAGGAAATGAATCACTCGTCGGCCTTCTGGTCTGTTGTAGGAAGAACCATGCCTGACTACAAGGAGAGAAGAAAAAAACTAAGAGATTTTCAACATCAGGTTGAACTGGTTGTTGAGTAATGTGAAACCTTGGTTAAAATCGACCGACAGCAGATAATAATTTAAAATAGGGAAAGAATACCTTCTATTAACAAATAGGAGGTATTTTTATGAGATTTACAATTCCAAGGGATATTTATTTTGGCAGGGGCTCACTTGAAATGTTAAAGGAGATCAAAGGTCAAAAGGCCTTGATTATAACCGGCGGATCGTCTATGCAGAAATCCGGTTTTTTGAGCAAGACGAAGGGATTTCTGGAAGAGGCAGGTCTTGAGGTTCATGTTTTTGAAGGCGTCGAATCAGACCCGAGTATTGAGACGGTTATGAAGGGGGCGGCATTCATGAGAGAGCACAGCCCGGACATTATCGTTTCAATCGGAGGAGGCTCTCCGATTGATGCGGCAAAAGCCATGTGGATTTTTTATGAACACCCGGAAATTCAATTCGATGATATTAAGAATCCGTTTACGGTTCCGAAGCTGAGGAACAAAGCGATCTTTATTGCAATACCATCCACTTCAGGCACAGCGACTGAGGTCACGGCTTTTTCTGTCATTACGGATTACAAATCAAAAATTAAATATCCGCTTGCGGATTATAACCTGACGCCTGATATCGCAATTGTTGATCCGGACCTGGCCGACTCGATGCCCAAGGGATTGATCGCCCACACTGGGATGGACGCATTGACCCATGCTATTGAGGCCTACGTCGCTACGGCTGCTTCTGAATTCAGCGACCCGCTTGCGCTCCATGCAATAAAGCTGATCATAACCAATCTGGCTATGTCCTATGAGGGCAAAAAGGAGGCGGCGGAAAAGATGCACTATGCCCAATGCCTGGCGGGAATGGCCTTCAGCAACGCACTGCTGGGGATCACCCATAGTCTGGCTCATAAAACGGGTGCTGCATTGAACATCCCTCATGGACTGGCAAACGCAATCTATTTGCCTTATGTCATACGGTACAACGCAAACAGCGAGGCTAAGAAATACGTCCAAAATGGCACAGACTCCGGGCGAAGCAGGTATGCGGAAATTGCAAAGTACATCGGCGTGATGGAAGAAGATGAAACGGTGCTGGTAGAAAAGCTGATTGGATTTGTAGAATCCATCAATAACGTGCTGCACATTCCGGCATCGCTTCGTGAAGCCGGCGTTGACGAAAAGGAATTAAAAAAACTGGCGGACGGTATTGCGGAAAATGCAGAAAAAGATCCCTGCACCGGTTCCAATCCGAGACATGCGGGCAAAGAGGAGCTGAAGGAATTGCTGTATTGTATCTATGAAGGGAAAAAGGTGGATTTCTAACTGAGCGGCATGGAGGCAGCCTCCTTTACTTTACGGACAATTTATGATATATATTAAGAAGAAATAATGAAATGCAAACAAGAAACAAATGGGGGATTGCTTTATGAATCAAAATGAAATCAGAGATATCAACCTCGCTCCTTTGGGACGTCAGAAGATAGACTGGGTTAAAAACAACATGCCGATTTTGAACGGACTGGAAGAACAGTTTTTAAAAGAGAAGCCCTTTGAGGGAGTGAAAATTTCTCTTTCCGTACACCTTGAAGCGAAGACGGCGTATTTGTGCGAAGTCCTTGCGGCGGGAGGCGCCGATATGTCGGTTACCGGAAGCAATGTTCTGTCAACCCAGGACGATGTTGCGGCGGCGCTTGCGGCAACGGGAATGAAGGTTTTTGCATATCACGGTGCTACCGACGAAGAATATAACAGGCATATCGAGATGGCCTTGTCTCACAAACCCAATATCATCATTGACGACGGAGGCGACCTGGTGGGACTGATTCACAGCAAAAGACCCGACTTGGGCGAAGAAGTCTGGGGCGGTTGTGAAGAAACTACAACAGGTGTCATTCGGCTGAAAGCAATGGAACGGGAAGGAATTTTGAAGTTTCCTATGGTAGCCGTCAACGACGCCCAGTGTAAACATCTTTTCGATAACCGCTACGGAACCGGGCAGTCGGTTTGGGACAGCATTATGAGAAACACAAACCTGATCATAGCTGGTAAGACTGTTGTTGTAGCCGGTTACGGCTGGTGCAGCAAGGGGATCGCCATGAGAGCGGCGGCCTTTGGCGCAAAGGTCATCGTAACGGAAATCGATCCGGTAAAAGCCATCGAAGCCAGAATGGACGGGTATGACGTAATGACCATGAGACAAGCCGCACCTCACGGAGACATTTTCGTATCCGCTACAGGTTGCAGCCATGTAATTACCGTTGAGCATATGCTGACCATGAAGGACAGAGCGATTTTGACCAATGCCGGACATTTCAATGTTGAAGTTGATATGGAAGGCCTGGAAAAAGCTGCGGTGGAAAAGAAAGAAACCAGAAGAAACGTGATGGGCTACAGGCTTTCTAACGGGAAATGGGTCAATGTTATCGCTGAGGGCAGACTTGTTAATATTGCTGCTGCAGACGGCCACCCGGCTGAAATCATGGATATGAGCTTCGCGGTTCAGGCCTTGTCCGCTCTATATATCATGAATAACAGAGGAGCACTGGAAAATGAAGTGATTGATGTTTCTGACGGAATTGATTTGCTGGTGGCAAAGAGGAAGCTGGATGCCTGGGGCATTGAAATTGATAGTCTTACACAGGAGCAGGAAAAGTATTTAAGCAGCTGGAACGTATAGACAAGAAACACTATGATAAAGTCCTTTCAGAAAGGTGAATAATTAAATGAAATTTGCAAGCAGAATGGAGTGCCTGCAGGATAAAGCATTGCTAAATGCGATGGAACTGACGGAAACAGAAGATATGATCTCCTTTTCCGCGGGTTTCCCCTCACCGGAGACTTATCCCGTGGAGGATATAAAAGAATCCTTTATTCAGGTACTCGATCATGAGGGAAGGGAAGCGCTGAGCTATTGCTCCACAAGCGGCTACGGTCAATTAAGGGAACTCATCGCAACCAGAATGAAGGATAAATTTCAACTGGATTATAAGCAAAGCGAAGTGGTGATTACCAGCGGTTCTCAGCAGGCTTTGGATATGAGCAGCATGCTTTTTATCAATAAAGGGGATGTAGTGCTTTTTGAAACTCCGTCCTACCTGGGTGCCGTCAATGCGTTGAAAGCCTATGAAGCTGAGCTGGTGGCTCTGCCAACCGACAGAGAAGGCCTGATCATCGATTCTCTGAAGGATGCCCTTGACCAATACGGAGAAAGAGTAAAGCTGATTTATGTGATTCCAGATTTCCAAAATCCCACGGGGCGAAGCTGGTCAACGGAGCGAAGAAAAGAATTTGTCACGTTTATTTCTAATTATGAAATTCCCGTAATTGAAGATGCGGCCTATGCAGAACTTTCATTCGAAGATAAGCTGGAAAAGCCGCTCAGTTACTATGATAAAAAAGGGCAGATTGTCTATGTGGGGACTTTTTCCAAAACTTTTTGTCCGGGACTTCGGGTCGCATGGCTTTGTGCAAAAGAAAGTCTCATGGAGAAATATTTGATTCTCAAGAATGCAGCGGACCTCTCATCTTCGGCAGTTGCACAGCGACAGATGGCATATTACCTCGAGCATTATGATCTTGACGCGCATATTAAAAAGATAGCCGCACTCTATAAGGATCGAAGAAATGTAATGATGGAAATATTGGAACGAGAGTTTCCGAAAGAGGTCCATTATGTGGTCCCGAAAGGGGGACTTTTCATCTGGCTTGAGCTGCCGGAATATAAGGATTCAAGAGAGCTGCTGAAAAGAGCGCTGGCTGAAAAGGTAGCGTTTATTCCGGGGGGGTCTTTTTACCCCAGCGGTGTAAAGAACAGCGAACTGCGGCTGAATTTTTCCAATATGAAAAATGAAGAAATCGTAAAAGGGATGACCATCCTCGGCCGGCTGACAAAAGAATATCTAGCTGAGTAATGGGCCGGCTGACGAAAGAATATCTATCCGAGTGATACAAAATGTAAGACAGAAAAATAAAAGCGTTTATGAAATAGAGCTGCCCGTTCTTTAGAAAGAACGGGCAGCACTTCTCTCATGAGGGGAAAGAAAAGTTTGCCCGCAGGCAAACTTTTCTATCTTGTGTAACAGTTACAGAATATGATTACCAGCAGTAAAAAGAAAAACAGTAAGCTGGTATCAATTCCCTCTCCACCAAGGAGACCACAACATCCGTCTGACATTTTTTAATCACCTGCTTCTATAAAAATAATTGATTTGTATTATAATTTATGAAGCCGCGGCGAAATGTGTTACAAGGTACTAAAGACTTTTTTTAATTCTTTCTTTAGTCTTTTCTTCTCCGAGGATCTGCTGAATCTCCCAAATGTCTGGGGACATGGCCCTTCCCATCAGTGCAATTCGGATTACCGTACTGACGTCTCCTACGTGTCCCTTATATTGATCAGGATTCTTTTTGTAATCCTTCGGTTTAGCCGCATACCCGCAATTTGCAGCGATTTCACGGATTTTATTAAACCATTGGGTTTGGTCGTCCTGATGACGATAAGTACAAAGATAAGCGTTTAAAATGGTTTTGGCATCTTCTTCACTTACGTTTTCAGGATATGCATCCTCACGTTTAAAGTGCTCGTCATAGAAGTAGCTGATAAATTCAAATATTTGTTTTGCAAATATTAAATCTTTTCTGGGTTTTTCTCCCGATCTTCCCAAATTAAGAATTTTCATGAGATAGTCTTCGTTTTCTTCAAAAAGTTTCACCAGCTCGGGTCTGTAAGTACGTGCCCACTTTGTAAGGAAACGGCAAAGTTCATCTGCCGGTATTTTTACCAAAACATCCTTGCTGATATCATTTAGCTTGTCCAGATCAAAGAGCGTTCCGGAATTACTCATCTTCTCAACGGTGAACTCAAATGCATCCTGAGGGGCATCGGGGTTTTCCATACGCCATTCCTCGTAATTGGAATTCAGAATCGTAAGGAGATATTCCCTTACCGCGATGGGATGGTAGCCTTCGCTTCTGTAATAGTCGAGTGAGAGCTCCGGGTCCTTTCTTTTCGAGAGTTTTCTCTTGTTGCCGTCTTCCAGCTTCATAAGCTGCGCCGTATGGCAGTAAATCGGCAGTGTCCAGCCCATTGTCTGAAACAGTTCAACGTGTATTGGAAGAGAAGGAAGCCATTCGGCACCTCTTACAACGTGGGTGGTTCTCATCAGATGGTCGTCCACTACGTGGGCGAAGTGATAGGTGGGAATCCCATTTGCTTTGAGCAGGACTACATCCTGATCGTTTTCCGGCATCGATAAAACGCCTCGGATTCCATCTTCCACCGAGATTGTTCTGATCTCTTCTTCGGGACAATCATGTGTTCCTTGTGAACGCAGCCGGATGACAAAGGATTCGCCCTGATCGATGCGGGTTTGTATTTCTTCAAAAGAAAGATTCCTGTGTTTTGCCCACTTGCCGTAATAGCCCGGATTTTCTTTTAGACTTTCCTGTTGATCCCGGATCGCATTCAGCTCCTCTTCTGTACAGAAGCAAGGATAGGCCTGTCCTCTTTGAACCAGCTGTTTCACGTATGTCTGATAGATTTCTGCTCTCTGGCTCTGGTAATAAGGGCCGTAATCTCCAGCATCTCCTTCCATGGAAGCGCCTTCGTCAAAGGTTACTCCAAAGAATTCTAAGGAAGAGATGATCGCTTCTACTGCGCCCTCTACCTGACGTTTGTCATCTGTATCTTCAATCCGGAGATAGAAGACGCCGCCGCTCTGATGAGCGAGCCGCTCGTCTACAAAAGCTCCGTAAAGATTGCCGAGATGAATAAAGCCAGTGGGGCTTGGCCCTAGGCGGGTTACCTTGGCCCCCTCCGGAAGTTTTCTTTCGGGATAAATCGCTTCATATTCCAGCGGGTCTTTTGTTATATGCGGGAAAAGCAGCTCTGCTAGTTTGTTATAATCCATAATATCTTATCCTCCGTATAGTAGTACCTACGCAAGCGAAGCTTGCTTCGTTTTCCTATTTGCCGAGCCAAGCAAGCATGGGGCAAATAGGCAACGAAATCAAAATCTACGATTTGTAGATTTTGATAGCTTAATTTCGAACTTTGGTCGTAACTATTATATACTGTGCCCAAATTTGATTCAATTAAAAAATGTTCATCGCATATTATAGTAGTGGAAGGACGCAAGGGGAGGTGTTTTCATGACGAATTCACAAAAGGATAAGTATCTTACTTATGGTGAGATGAACTTGATCAATAATTTGAGGGAACTCTGGTTGGAATTGGCGATGTGGAGGAGGGCCTATTTGATCAGCTATGCCGCCAATTTCGGTGATTTGGATCTGGTGGGTCAAAGGCTGTATGATTCATCCAAAAACCTGGGGGATATCCTGAAGGTTTTTTTCGGCGTGTATGCATCCGGCAGAATACAAACGCTTCTTAACGAACAAATTGCAATCAGTCTGGAAATCTTGAATGCAGAAAGCCAGAAAGATCCCCCAACCGTCGATGAAGCTACCGCTAGACTATATCAGAATGCGGATCAGCTTGCTGCCTATCTGGCGCAGATCAATCCGTACTGGAGTGAAGAAGAATGGAAACGGTTATTATATGAGTACTATGAAAACCTTATACTGCAAATGGTGCTGGTTTTTGCCGGGCGTTATGATGAAGCAATCAAGCTCTTTGAAGGGCTGGAGGATCAGACACTCAACATTGCAGATTATATGGCAAAAGGAATAATCTACTATTTCACGAAATAAGCAACTACGGAGGGAATATCATTTGACTGTCAAAGGTATTTTAAAAAAACTGTTGATTTTTTTAGCGAATTGCTTTAATATAGTCTATTGTAGGACTGCGTTTTAGCAAGATAAATATTTGATGAGACCCGTTGGTCAAGTGGTCAAGACGTCGCCCTCTCACGGCGGAGTCAGGGGTTCGACTCCCCTACGGGTTACCAAGAGGAAAAAACCGAAGTATTGCTTCGGTTTTTTCTGTTTTTGAAAGAGGGGAGTCGAACCCGCAAGGGCACGAGCGTAGGGAGAAAGTCCGGCGGACTTTCGAGTAGGGAGTGGTCCAAGGCCACTAAGGAAGCGGCCGTAGGACGGCAGATGCGACTTTAGGAGCAACTGCAAACTCCCCTACGGGTTACCAAGAGGAAAAAACCGAAGTATTGCTTCGGTTTTTTCTGTTTTTGAAAGAGGTGCTGTGCAAAGGGATTCGAAAGACCACAGCGTAGCTGGGCTTAGTTCTCTAGCCGTTTTTCCACAGCTTCAGCTGCAATGGAAAAACGGGCAGCCTCTGACTGCAGGACTATTGAACGCTTCTTCCTTTTTAACAGGCTTTCGCCTGATTTCCGAACCATTGCAGACTTTAGAAAGCATAATGCCGACGCCATACGGGGCGTATTTCTGGAATTCGCCAGACTCTGCATCCACCTTAACCTTTCCATTACGGAGCTGTCCTGTTTCTTGCACATTCCTGCATTAATTTTCTGCTGGAACAAATTTTATTAAAATAGCCATAGAGCATTACACAGAGAAGATCGAGGAAGGCCTAAACGCGGCTAAGGCGCCGAAAAAAGATGGCGACGGTTATCTGTACCCCATGAGAGGCAAAACTACGTTTACAGAAGCTTTTATGACAAACGGTAAAAAGGAAATACTTGACATTAACTAATGCATTTTTCACATTTACAACATGGTTTCAGTGTGTTAATATATAAACAAAGATAAACTATGCGTGCACAGTTTTTGAATTTGAAAAATTTTGTGCGGCGATTAAGAAAGGATGGTTTAACCAAATGGATGAAATTCAAGAATTGTTAAAGCCTCTTAAGATAGGAAGCATGACAGTAAAAAATCGCGTGTTTATGTCTCCGATGATGGTCGGTCATGAAACAGGGGATGGCCGTATAAGCCCAAGCATGATCAGATATTGGGCAGAACGTGCCAAAGGAGGTGTTGGCTGCATATTCACGGGAATGATGTCAGCTGATCCCAATATGGCATATGGCGGCGGCGGATCTGGGAACACATTGAACTTTAGCAAACCTGAGGTAATGGATTCATTTAAGACATTTATAGATGAAATCCATTCTTATGGTACCAAGTTAATTCCACAAATATCCATTCCTGGACCGGAAGCCACCGGTGTCGATGCTCCTCCTGGTCCATCAGTTTATATCAATTCATTCGGAGTGAAGACGAGAGCACTTAAAAAAGAAGAGCTTCCCGCAATCGTGCAAAGCTATGCCAATATGGCTCGGCAGGCAAAGGAACTAGGCTTTGACGGCATTCAATTACATGCTGCACATGCGTATATGATGCTGGGGTCTTTTCTGACTCCGCTCAGGAACAAACGTACGGATGAATATGGCGGAAGCTTGTTGAACCGGGCGCGTCTGCTGATCGAAACATTAACCGCAATACGAAAAGAAGTAGGTAAAGATTTTCCAATCATCATACGCATGACCGGCGATGATCGGACGCCGGGTGGGAATACGTTGGATGATCTTTTGACCATGGCGCCGTATCTTATTGAGGCCGGGGCAGATTGCTTTGAAGTGTCGGGCGCCGCTTATTTTGAGAACCCTGAGAAAAATTCACCATGTTTAGGAGGGGAGCCGCAAGGTATTAATACTCCGCAAAGCTCTGCTCTCAAAGCCGCCGTGAATGTTCCCGTTACAGTTGTAGGTAAGATTCAGGATCCGAGATTCGCGGAATATGTTGTCGCCTCCGGAAAGGCTGACGCCGTTGTAGTGGGGCGTGCTTTGCTAAGTGACCCGGAATGGTTAAATAAAGCGGCACAGGGACAATTTGACGACATCGCTCCATGTACCGGATGTGCTGTTGGATGCTTACAGCCGTTTTTCGCAGGGAACCAAGCCAGCTGCGTGATCAATCCCGCCGTTGGCAAAGAGGAAGAATTCGAAATCACTCCTGCGACAAGAGAAAAGAAAGTTGTGGTAGTAGGAGGTGGAATGGCAGGGATGGCTGCAGCGATTACCGCGGCAAAACGCGGGCATAAGGTCGTATTGATGGAAAAGTCCCATGAGCTTGGCGGGCAGATCAAACTGGCGTGCAGGCCTCCTTTTAAACAACCGTTATCTAAGTGGATTGTTTATTATTCCAGACAGCTTGAAAAATATGAAGTCACAGTCAAACTGGGTATGTCGGCGGATGAACAATCCATTGCTGCTGAAAACCCAGACAGCGTAATTGTCGCCACCGGTGCAAAAAATATTAAGCCGCCCTTTCCCGGAGTTGACGGACAGAACGTATATCAAGCGTGGGATGTTATTCTCGAAGAACCCCCCATCATAACTGGAAATATTGTTATTATAGGCGGCGGGTCGGTCGGTCTGGAAACAGCAGAACTGTTAATTGCACAGGCGAGAGGGCCTTTGAATATCACTGTTGTTGAAATGCTCCCGGATGTCGGGGTTGATCTTTTCTTAATCAATAAGATTACTGTTATGAGGCATCTTTTAGGCGCGGGTACTGCCATCCAGACGAGCACGAAAGTAACTGAAATTCAGCAGGGTAAAGTATGTTGTGAGAAAGACGGACAACCGTTCTGCATCGAAGGAGTAACTCATGTGGTACTCGCATGCGGTTCCAAATCTGAAAATGCACTCTATGAAAACATAAAACAAAAGTTTTCCGAGGTTGTTTTAGTCGGTGATGCCGGGAAACCCAGAAAAGCATTGGATGCGGTTGAAGAAGGAACAAGGGCCGGTCTCACTATCTAGTAACATAGATAGCAATAATTTCAAAGAGCTAGAGTGGAAAGGCCCGAAGGATAAAACCGTCGGGCCTTTCCAGATTGAGTTGGAAAAGAAGCGGAATAAGTCACGTTTCTCCAAGGTAATATTGTTTTTGGTTCTGTTTATTATTTGTGTTACAATATAATCGTTTTATGGTTGCCGTTTCCCATTTCTGGAGGAAGATTAGAGCGGTACTGGAAAGAAGGCGTTTGATGGGCAGGAAAATCAATTATGAGCAAAGAACTAAAATTATAAATACTTCCTTTTCGTTGTTTCTAAATTATGGATATGATGAAGTAACTACACGTATGATAGCTGAAGCAAGCGGAATGACAAGAGCGCTGCTCTTTCATTATTACAATAAAAAGGATGCGCTTTTATTAGATGTCTTTTTAAATATAGGACAGCAAGCAGTAAAATATAATAAAAGAGTACTATCTGAAGAGCAAAAAGACATTCTGGATATTGGTATGTTTTTCCGTTTGTTTTATGAGATGATGAGAGTAAAGCCGCAATATTCCAACATATACTTACCGATATTTAATGATGCCGAATTACTCAATCAGCTGCTAATGTTCATTAAGAATAATCATGAGTTTTATGGTGTGGGTCCATATTCGAAAAAAAAGGAGTTGGCCATGTTTATGGTAAGCGGCTGTTTATCACAGCTGGTGCTCCTATATGAGAAAAACGAGCTTGATATGACGACCAGTGAGGTCACTGACTATGCAATGCACGGATATTATTTCTATCTTGGCTTGTCTCGGGACGAAGCTCAAAAACTGATAGACCTTTCCAATGAAATAATTGATGACAAATATGTTCGGGATTTTATCGAATATTATGAAAGTAACAGGCTGAAGTAACATAATCCGTTTAGGTCAGAAAATTCAGCCAAAGTAATCACTTGTACTCAAAAAATCGGTGAACTGATCAACGGCGGTTTGGACGTTGTAGCAGCAGTGAAAGCAAGCTGTTGCTGTTCCTGAAGCTGATGAATTTTATCCGAGAGAGGCGTGTAATCCTCCTTGTCGTCTTCATCGATAGTATCCTCACTCTTATCTTCCCGATCCAGCCTGTCCATGTATTCCTTCAGCTTAACAGAAATGCGTTCCAGTTTTTTGTCAGACGAGAGCCTTTTAAGAAGAAAGAAGAGTTCAATGTTTCTTGTGAATTCCTGCATCAACAAAGCTTTGTAGATAATTCGTACACTGTTTGGTATAATAAAATTGAAAGGAGGATTGGTAATGAATCACGAAGAAGATTTAAGAAACTTGGGACAGCGGATTACTCGAGTGATTGATGAGCTGGCAAGTATCAGCCAGGAATATATCCGCCTGGAGGAATGGGGCAAGGCCCAAATAATCGAGACGCCGCTGATCGATTTAAAAGAAGGTTTTGTTGACGAAATTATGAGGGAAGCAAAGGAATAAAGCTTTGAAATCGGCCCCACAATACATCGGGGCCGATTTGTTATGGAATTTGCCGGATCTCCTTGTATAATTCCATTTTTTTTGCTAAAATCAAATATTAAGCATGGAATATGCCCGGTTTCGTTCCGGGATGATTGATATACAATAAAGAAAGGAATCAATGCGATGTATTACAAAAGCACCAGAGGCAGTAAGGATATAAAAAACGCGGCGCAGGCAGTAATTCAGGGAATCTCAAAGGATAAGGGGCTTTTTGTTCCGGACAGTATCCCGAAATTGCCTTTTGCTCTGACCGATTTAAAGGGGAAGACCTATCAGGAGATCGCTTATGCGGTCATACACAGCTTTTTCAGCGACTATACAGAGGAAGAGATCAAACAATGCGTAAACGGTGCGTATGATGATAAATTTGAAGCCTCCGATATCGTTCCTTTGGTGAAAGCAGGCGACGCATACTTTCTGGAACTCTATCACGGAAGAACCGCGGCATTCAAGGACATGGCCTTATCCATACTTCCTTACCTTCTGACTACTGCTATGAATAAAGAAAAGGTAGATAAGAAGGTTGTAATTCTGACTGCAACCTCCGGTGATACCGGTAAAGCGGCGCTGGAAGGTTTTGCTGATGTCCCCAATACTGAAATTGTTGTGTTTTACCCGAATGAAGGAGTCAGCCAGGTTCAGGAAAGGCAGATGATTACGCAGGAGGGAAACAACACTCATGTTTTTGCAATTCGGGGCAATTTTGACGATGCGCAGACGGGAGTAAAGAGGATCTTCAATGACAGTGAATTTGCAGGAGAACTGGCCGAATTAGGTTGCATGCTTTCTTCAGCAAACTCAATTAATATAGGACGTTTGATTCCGCAAGTTGCCTATTATGTCTATGCATATGCAAAACTCATGGAGAAAGGCGCCGCACAGCCGGGCGAAAAGATCAACATTGTTGTTCCAACCGGAAATTTTGGCAACATTCTGGCGGCATATTATGCGAAACAGATGGGCATTCCTGTTGGCAAACTGATTTGCGCTTCCAATGAAAACAAAGTTCTTACGGATTTTATCAATACCGGTATCTATGATGCGAAGCGGAAGTTTTTCTTAACGAATTCTCCGTCCATGGACATTCTGATTTCCAGCAATCTGGAAAGACTTTTGTATCATCTGAGCGGCGATGACGGAGACACGATCTCATCCTTGATGAACAGCCTGGAAAAGGACAAAAAATATGAAGTGAGCCAGGGAATCAAAGCGGGGCTTGCGGATTTCAGTGCCGGATTTGCCAGTGTGAAAGAGACCAATGAAGCCATCGGCAAAATGTATGAAGAAAATGGTTACTTGATGGATACTCATACTGCTGTAGGATATAAAGTTTATGAGGATTATCGAAATGCAACGGGGGATGAAACTGTTGCGGTCATTGCCTCAACAGCCAGCGCCTATAAATTTGCTGACAGTGTTACAGCTTCCATCGGCCTTGAGCCTGCCCTGGATGGTTTTTCCAATGTGAGAGCATTGCATGAAAAAACCGGTGTAAGAGTACCGAAAGGGTTAAAAGGGCTTGAGAATAAAGAAGTCAGGCATACGGGTGTTCTTGACATAGATGAAATGAAATCTGCGGTTAAGGATGCGCTGAAATAAAAGAAAAATGAAACCATATAAAATAAGCTGCCTGTACAAAAACAGGCAGCTTTGTTTTGGCAGGCAATTACTAATAATGGGGCCGTTCTGAACAATAACTTAATAGTGCTGCTGATAGATTACTGTTTGACCCTTTCCATTTTCCTTAGCCTGATAAAGGGCGGAGTCTGCTTGATGAAACAGCAGCGTTGCGTTCATTTCACCGTCTATATAGAAAGCGATTCCTGCGCTGAAGCTTATGGAGGATGTTTCGGCTTTTGCCGATGGAACTTGCCTGCAGCGTTGTCTCAGAGACTCAAGCTTAAGGTAGGCCAGCTCCTTGGAAGCACTTGGGAAAATTACTGCAAATTCATCCCCGCCATACCTTGAAATATAGGAGTCCCCTTCTTTACAGTGCTCTTTCATTAGATTTGTAAATTGAATGAGAACCTGGTCCCCAGCCAAATGGCCATAAGTGTCGTTGATTTCTTTAAAATCATCAATGTCTATGATAGCAAGTGAGATAGGCGCTCGCACCTCATATGACTTTTCTATTGACGTCTTCAACAGAGAATGGAAGGTTTTCTGGTTGTACAAACCGGTTAAAGAATCGTTTCGTACTTGTTCTGTTAAAGAGACCTGCGTTCGATAGCTAGAATAGACATAGTTAACATTTGCTCTATTATAAGCAATTAAAACGGAACTGACCAAATAAGACGCAATCAGGAGCGTTAGAGCAACAGCTGTATTCAAATAGAAAAAGATGGTTTCACTTTTTAGGTATATGGCTGAATGGATTGTCGACAATAAGAGCAGGATGCCATTAAAGACAACAATAATGCCCGTCATTCGTATTTTGCCAAAAAGGACGGTAAGGAAAACAGGCATTGCGAAAATCGACGATATGGCCTCCACATCACAGTGAATATAAGCGATAACAGCAGCCAAGAGGCTGAGGGTCACCGGAATTGCTAAGTTTTTAATTTGGCTTTTTATGTTTTTTGAGTTAATATGGCGGCATGTATACACTAATATGGTATTTATAAACGTGGGAATTGCAATGTATTTCATTACATAATGTAAATCCGAGGTACCTTCTGAAAGGAGGCCGTAAGGCCGGAGCGTGATGAATACAATGACTTCTACAATGAATATCAAGGCGATAATGATGAAGAAGACTTTGATGATTTTCGCTCTCCACTGATCAAAAGATAGATTAGGCTTCAATATTTCCACTGATTTGCGCACCTCCGCACCAGAATTATACTTCAAAAGCAGCTTGAAATCAAACGTTAGAGGAAAAAATTCTACAAAAACATTTTTTTTATAACAAAATTTTATTTGAAATAGTACTTGCTTTTTCAAGTGACTTATGTTAAATTATTAATTGCGTCTAATACAGTCTGGAGAGTTGACCGAGTGGCTAAGGAGCTCGCCTGGAAAGCGAGTAAGGTGTTAAAGCCCCGTGGGTTCGAGTCCCATGCTCTCCGCCAAAAATAAAAGATGAGGTTATATACCTCATCTTTTATTTTTTTGTTTAAGGCATGGGACTCGAAGCCGAAAGGGCGTGAACGTAGCCGGAAAGTCCGGTGGACTTTCCGGTAGTGAGCGGTCCGAGCCGCCTGAATGAGGCGGTGAAGGACGGCGTATGCGACTCACGGGAGCAGACGCGAAGTCCCATGCGTATTTTCCGCAGCTTAAGCTGCATTGGAAAATATGACAGCGTAGGGAGCGGAGGGACCGGAGGAGGCCAAAAGGCCGTTGCTCTCCGCCAATGATGAAAAGAACCGCTAAAGCGCAGTAAATCAATGCGTTTGGCGGTTTTTTTTATGCTTGTTTTTTGAATGGAAAAACGTCTAATATCGCCTATTTTTCCACATCAAATGTGGAAATTAGTGTGGACGGTTTTGCACCATTATGCATATTATTTATTAGATTTTTCGCATTATTATAGGACGTTTCAGAGTGGTGCGTATAGATCTTCGCCGTGATACTGATGTCAGAATGACCCATCAATTCCTTGGCAACATTGATCGGCACGCCTGCGTCCTGCAGGTCTATGCAGTATGTATGTCTTAGACAGTAGGGTACTAGATCCTCGGCAACTCGATAGGGAGGTACAACGGCGTTTTTAAACGTCGTACAGCCCATCTCAATGTTCATTTCCCGTTTGAAGCTTCTCCAACGTGTTCTCATCCCGGCCGTTGTCATGTGAGATCCGTCTCTGTTTTTAAAAACATATTCATATGGATCAACCTTTAACGCCTGCAGCTCCGGAAGCAATATATCTGGTATAGGTACCGTTCTTTTACCGGATCGACTCTTTGTATCTCCGATAGTGTTATCGTGTCTTTTTAAAGCATTTTCGATCTTTAGGTTACCACCTTTCAGATCGAGATGGCGACCCTGCAGTGCAGCGGTTTCTTGTGGCCGTAGGCCACAATACAGCATCAGTTTAATCCAAACACCGGAAGAGTGTTTATCGGCTACTTTTAATATGTATGTACGTTCTGTTTCCGTAATGGATCTTCGGGAATTATTCTCGGCTCTTGGTATGTCCAGATCTTCAGCTGGATTATTTAAGATCAGCTTGTTACGCTGTGCCTTCGTAAATATTTGCACTAGGGTGTATCGGATCTTCTTTATATGGTCTCTGGAGCATCCAGCTGCACCGTTGAGGATCTTCCGAAGATGCAGCGGCCTGACATCAACCAGGCGCATGTTACCAATCGCAGGTGTGATGTAATTCTTAATTCGGCATTTATAAGCGTACAGAGTGGCATCACTGACATTCGGCTCGACATAGGTCTGCAGCCACTCCTCGGACCACTTTTTCACCGTAGTACTTTTATTTAAAATGATAGAGCCTTCTTCAAGGATTTTCTTCTTCTCTGCTACTTTTACTAGCCAGCTCCGGAATTGTCTTGGCTGTCACATCGTACCGCTTACCCTCAAATGTAAATGTTTCTCTTGGCATATGTACCATTCCTCCTTATTTTGGGCATAAAAATGCCCGAGACTTGATTTTCTCGGGCTGTAATGGTACAATTCAGTTGTTAGAAAGGCTTGTATCATTACAGCCGATTTATACATTCGCTCCGGTTGCCGCCGGGGCGTTTGTTTATTTATTCTTCTAATAAAGCTTCCGCGATTAACATATCAAATTTTCGAATGTCTACACCTTTTTGTAGATTTATTTTTATGTGTCCTGCCTTAGTCCAAAGCTCAACTTCTGCATTGAAATCAAGCAATTTACCCGCATTTTCAGTAGACCACATATTGATCGAGGAATAGGGAAGGGAATAGATTTCAACTTTCTTACCTGTGAGCCCTTGTGCATCTCGTACGATCAATCTCTTGTTAGTAAATATCGCACTGTCACGTAAGGTTTTGTAGGCAGCGACGGCTTTCTCTCCTGAAACGAGTAGGTTATTTACTTCATCAGGGATAGGGCATTCAGAAACTAATGTCCATGCAAGAATATTAGATGTTTCAGCCATAATAGTACCTCCATTAAATATAAAAACTATAATTTATTCGACTCTTCGCTCTATTTGATCTTCGAGCGACTGCATAAAAATTTACAATAGTTGCAGGTCATCTTATATGCCGATACTTCTCGATCCGATCAACGTCCGCCTTATAATCGTAGTCACATTCTCAATATGCCTTATCTCATGATCGTATGTATGAATCTGCATCTCGCTGCTTAACCGAGCATTGATCATTATGGTATAGCTACCATCCTTATTTTTCTTTGTGAATCCCCGAACGCCATGTGGGAGATCAACGAGATGAACTCCAATGTACTCTACAAAAGCCATTAATCATCTTCACCACTCATTCTCTTAACCATGTCTTTTATTAATTTAAGATCCTCGGGCTTAACCTTCCTGGTGGTGTCAAAGAGTATCCGCAGATCAGGGTTTTCATATATTTCTTGAGCAATTTTAGCCGCTTCCTCATCAAGATAGTAGCCATGATGAGAGGCGCCTTCCCTTCCAAGAAGAAAATCCATATCCACGCTAAAAAAATCAGCAATTGCTTCTAGTGTTTCAAAGTCAGGCTCCCTTACACCATTTTCATACATGCCTATTGAACTCCTTGATATTCCAAGTTTGTTTGCTAAATCAAGTTGTGTGAGATTCATTCTGATTCGGAGTTCTTTTAATATCTGTGAGAAATTGCCCATAGAAATGTATTCCTTTCATTTTTTTACAATATATCACGTAACGTGGACAATGTAAATATAAAATTTCCACAAAATGTGGCTGACAGCAGATATGGTGTGAGGTATATTTAAGATACTCCACAATATGTGACAAAGGAGGTGAGAAGGTGAATATTGAAATAATGACCCAAAGGCTTATTGCATTAAGAGGGAAGAGGACGCAAGAAGAAGTTTCACGAGCACTTGGAATAAGTAAGTCGGCGCTCAGCATGTATGAGAAAGGGCAAAGAGTTCCTCGTGATGAAATTAAAATCAGAATAGCAAGATATTACGAACAATCGATTGAGTCGATTTTTTTAATCAAACGAATGACACGAAATGTGATGAACATGGCACAAAAGCTCCAAAAGCGGGATAGGGAGGGTAGGGCATTTAGCAGAAAGGAGGAGACACCATTGGACAAGCAGTCCTTGACCAAAGATATGAAGGCATTTGTCGACGGCGGTGACGGTGGATCAGGCGGTAAAATTCTTGACGTCACTCTGACCGGAACAATTGGCAGTACAGTAACTTATTCCTGTGGTACTGGTGGAGGCGCAGCGGTAGGCGACAACGGTAGCAATGGAGGAAACGGCAGCGCTGATTCTTCAGGCGGCATTGGAGGTCACGGAGGTGTTGGCGGTGACGCTGATCCGGGAGCAGATGCCACTGATTACGGATACGGCGGCCAGGGTGGCCACGGTGGCGGCGGTGCTGGCAATGTGTACGGCGGTGATGATCCATGGCCTACTGGTGGAGGATCTGGCGGCCTTGGAGGAAAAGGCGGCCCCGGGTGCATTATCATTTATTATTAAGGAGGACATCATGAGCATAGAAGAAAGATATAAAAGTCAATATTTTGGATCTGAAATGGACGAGAGGCTTGGTAAAGCCCATCATTCCGGATCGTCAGATCCTGACTCGGGTACTGTCGGGGTCCTCGGACAGCGGTATTTCAATACGGCAACGGGGGATGTTTTTGTTTGCACGGCAGTATCCGGGAGCGTATATACCTGGGAAAATAAGATCGGTGCAGTTGAGAACATAATCAGCAGTCACATGGCAGATACGGAGAACCCCCATGCTGTGACGGTTGACCAGATGGGCGGGAGTAATAAAAATCTATTACATAATTGGTATTTCCCAAAACCCGTGAACGGTAGAGGACAGAGCAGTTATAGCGGCAATGGCTCTATGACTATTGATAGGTGGAAACTTGGAAATGCTTCAGCATGTGCGCTTATGGTAAATAGCGCATCGGTCACTACTTCAATAACTAATAGCCCAAACTACGGCAACTGGATGTTTTATCAACTTATCGAAAATCCAAAGCTATTGATTGGTAACACATACACACTGTCTGTAGATATTGCCTCCGTAACCGGGAATGCGGCAGTGTTTATGCGATTCGGAAATTCTTCAGACACATTCATATCAATAGGGCAAACGCCAATATCTAGTATCGGTATAACTTCTGTTACAGTTACAATACCCGAAGGCACATCAACTATTCGTGTAGGGATTGCAGTTAGTGGCGCAACTGGACAAGATGTAACTTGTGAAATAGTTCGGGCAAAACTAGAACTCGGCTCCGTCTCCACTCTTGCAAATGACCCTCCTGCGGATTATGGTGAGCAGTTGGCATTGTGTCAGAGGTATTTTAGAAGGCTTAAATCTTTCAATAATAATAATTTTGGCGTGTTCGCAACAGGTGGTTGTATAAGCACTACGCAGTTTAGGTTTCTGGTTGAATTTGGATTAGGTATGAGGGTTGCTCCCACAATCACTTCTAACGGTAATTTCAGAGTTTCCTCTTGGGATGGTTCTATGAATATTGCGGTAAATTCGTTTAATAATCAATCTTTTAATTCGAACAATGAACTATTAATTGCTAATTGCTCTGGCTTGACGAGTGGGGTGAGTGGCATTTTACAAGCCAATAACGATACTACGGCTTACATAGATTTCTCAGCCGATTTATAAGGAGGTATACATGGAAGATAATTATATTGTATATGTAAAGATGGATACAACGAGCAGAATAACTGCAATTGAAGGTGGTATGTATCTACCAAAAGACTTGACAGGCTGGACGCAGATTGATGAAGGTATAGAAGACTCTAAATATACACATCCACAAGGGAACTATCTTGAAAAAGGTTTGATTGATGAAAACGGATGTTATAACTATAAATTAGTTGACGGTGTTGTGTTAGGGAGAACAGACGAAGAAAAAGCTATTGACATTGCTAATCAACCAACGCCGCCTAAAACACCGCAGGAAGAGATCGAAGAATTAAAACAGCTTGTTGCCGATCTTGCAAGTTTGCAGTTAGGGGTGTAAAAAATGGATGAAAGATATTTAAGACTGTATCGGTTTTTACTTGAATTTGGACGCATTACGATTGACGATGTGCCAGAACCGTATAAAACTGAACTTAGTGTTGATTAAGTTTTCAAATTAATATCGCTTTAGAACAGCCAATCCCGGCTGTTTTTTTAATGGAAAGAATGAGGTAAATAAAATGAGTGAAAGTGTTAAAACAAAGAGACAGATCTTCGACGAGAAGTATAGGTGCTCAGCTGTACCTGCACTTTGAGGTCCGAATCGATAATACTTGTGTGGACCCGGAGCTGTATCTGAAAGGAGTGAAGACGTTGGAAAAAGAATTAACAATGGCCGAGGCCGTTTCCATCGTAAAGGACAAGGCCAGTCTGGATGATAAGACAATCGACTATCTGGCCAACGATTACAAATACGGTAAAGACCTGATCATCGAGCTGGCCAAGGCTATGCTATAGGAGGGTGGATGAGTACAGAATTTTGGGTTCAAATGATTGTTTACGCTATCAGCCTCGGCAGCTTCGGAGGTGTGGTCCTTACACGTCTGGGCTACCTCGAGAATAAAATGGATAAACATAATAACGTGGTTGAACGGTTGACCATCTGTGAGCAATCCACAAAGTCAGCCCATCATCGTATTGATGATCTGAAGGAGGAGTTGAAATGAAAGAGCAATTAAAAAAGCTGGTCGACGTGAAGTCCATTATTACTTTTGCCATCGTTGGCGGGGTTACATATGGATTCGTCGTCGGCACCGTAGGAAGTGAAACATACTGTGCTTTCGCCGGCAGTATTATTGCTTACTACTTTACACGGAAAAATCAGGATACGAAGGAATAGCCGCGCGAATTCCCGGCTTAATCTTTCATTTTATATGATAAAAACAGTATTTACCAGATGGAATTTGTTTACTTTATATGGGATAATTTATTAAAACAAACAAATGTTATTAATTTAGTAGTAAGAAAGGTAGGCTAAACATGAAACGATTTATAGCAATATTAATGACTCTGGTCATGGTGCTCGGACTATCTAGTGTGGGGGTCTGGGCCGATGATGAGGCAACGTGGCAGGAAGAGACACCGATGCAAGAATCAAGATACAACCATACATGCCAGGCTTGGAATAATAAGATCTACGTATTTGGTGGCCTCAGCCCTACAAATGTGGCATTAAACTCAACGGAAATATATAATCCTGTAGCACAAACTTGGTCATGGGGCGCCACAATGCCAACCGGTAGATATTACCCAACTTCAGCAGTAGTTGGTGATAAGATTTATGTCATAGGTGGTATAGCCCAATCAGTATTTTTAGATACAGTTGAAATATACGACCCTAAAAATGATAGTTGGACTACTGGGTCTCCAATGCCAACAGGAAAACATAGCATGAGTGCGGCAGTAGTTGATGAAAAAATATATATTCTTGGTGGGTCAACAACAGTGGGACATAGTTCAACGGTAGAAATTTACGATACAAAAACCGATAGCTGGAGCTCGGGAACTTCAATGCCGGAAAAAAGCTGCTACGGAAGCGCTACAGTAATTAATAAAAAAATATACTACATCGGCGCGAGCACTAGAACTGTTGACATTTATAATACTGAAACAGATACATGGACTAAGGGGACTTCTATGCCTACACCAAGATCCTTTGTTACAGCTGTTCCATATAATGAGACGATTTATACTATTGGAGGGTATGCTAAACAAGGTCTTAATTCAAAAGCAGTAGATGCAGTAGAAATTTATAATACGGAAACAAATAGTTGGGAGATAGGTCCTGCCATGCCAACGGAAAGAGCTTATATGGGTGCGGCAGCTATTCAAAATAAAATTTTTGTAATAGCAGGAATGTTGGGCAGCGACATTTCTGATAAAGTTATTTCATTAACATTAGAAAGCAGTAATGAATCCCCATCACAGCCCCTTGATTTAATTGCCACCGGCGGCAACTCCGTCGTGGACCTTTCGTGGGAAGCTGTTTCTGGAGCAGACAGTTACAACGTGAAAAGATCGATTACTGCCGGGGGAATTTATACAACGATTGCCTCGACATCAGCAATTACTTATACGGATTCAAATGTAACAAATGATACCACATACCATTATGTTGTGTCTGCAGTCAACGATGAAGGCGAGAGCGCTGATTCGAATCAAGCAAGCGCGACACCGCAAGCTACTGCTACGCCGGAATACGTTCTGGCGGTCCTCCTAAATGTAGATGAGACTGTACAGCTTAGTGTTACTTATGATTTAGCGGATAATACAAATCTTACTTGGACATCTTCGGATGGAGCAATAGCCATAGTGGATGGTAATGGAAAAGTGACCGCAATTAGTGAGGGTCTGACTTATATTTATGCAGAGAACGAAGATGGTAGCTTTAAAGAATTTATTCCTGTAAAGGTTGTCTTGGGTGATGCTGACGAAATGAGATTGGCTGTTCACTTAACCGCAGGAGAAAAGGCATTATTATATTTAACAGAAGAACCATCCAATGTGACTTGGAGTTCAATGGACACAAGCATTGCGACAATATCTGCCGAAGGTGAAATTACAGCGGTTAGCAAGGGGTTGGTAATTATTCAAGCAGAATTAGACGGCTCAATTTATCAGGTTTATGTAAGAGTGAATGCATAAATAAGTAAAGCATTTTATTTTACAAAACTCAGAGAAAGACAAGCCCTCAGGTACTCCTGGGGGCTATTTTTATTCACCGACCATTCCAACATCATCATCCATGTATTTATAAAGCCAGTGGTCCTTTGTGATCTGTATTTTGAATCCTGCTGCCTTTGGCCTCAGTTATCGTCACTTGACCATTACTATTCGTATCAATGGCAGAAATATCTTCGGCAGGCGCAACGTCTTCGATCTTCTGGATTTCGATGCAGGAGGCAATAGAATAGGCGGGAAACTCGGCTTAATCTTTTATTTTATACGATTTAAACATTATTCTACAGAATGGAATTGATTTCCTTAATATGGGACAATTTATTGAAATTAACAAAAAATTATTAATTTAGTAGTAAGAAAGGTAGGTTAAACATGAAACGATTTATAGCGATATTAATGACACTGATCATGGTGCTCGGACTATCTAGTGTGGGGGTCTGGGCCGATGATGAAGCGACGTGGCAAGAAGAGACGCCGATGCAGATAGGAAGGTGTTTGCATGAATGTCAATCTTGGAACGGCAAAATTTACGTATTTGGAGGGGGAATCTCTTCAGGTAGATCCAATTCAACGGAAATATTCGATCTAGAAACAGAAATTTGGTCTATGGGTGCTCCAATGCCAACAGCAAGAAACATGGCAACTTCAGCCATTATTGGTGATAAAATTTACGTTGTTGGTGGTATGAATGACTATTCGACATTAAGTACCGTTGAAATATATGATCTACAAAGCAATAGCTGGACAACAGGTGCTTCGATGCCAACAGCAAAGCGTGCAATGGAAGCAGCCGTTGTTGATGGCAAAATATATGTCCTTGGTGGTTATAGCGGAGAAACAACTTCAAGTGTTGAGATTTATGATCCGCAAAATAATAGTTGGACTGCAGGAACTCCAATGCCAAATCAAAGAGTTTACCATTGTGTCTCAGTAGTAAATAATAAAATTTATGTTATTGGTGGACAGAGCACGAGTAAGAAATTGGCTGTTGTAGACATTTACGACCCAGAAACAGATGAATGGGATATAGGCGCGGACATACCGACGCCGATAAATGGTCACCCAACATGTATATCATACAAGGAAAAGATATACGTAATAGGAGGTGCTTCTGATAGTGCCCCGAGTATTGTAGAAATATACGATACACAAAAAGATAGTTGGTCCGTAGGTCCATCACTACCGATGGCTATAGTAAATCTGAGTTCAGCATTAATTGGGAATCAAATCTTTGTAACTGGGGGGCAGGATAGTAGCGCAATCCTTAACAAAGTGTTTTCATTAGAGTTGGAAGTGCTTCCGGCCAACCCCTTAGAGCAACCATCTTCTCTCACCGCCACCGGAGGCAACTCCGTAGTCGACCTTTCCTGGGGAGCCGTTTCCGGAGCAGATAGTTACACCGTGAAGAGATCACTCAAGGAAGGTGGCCCGTATACCGTGATTGCAGAGGGCATAACCGACACAACCTATTCTGATACCGATGTGGTCAACGGAACGACCTATTATTACGTGGTAACTGCCGTTTCTGCAGGCGGCGAAAGCGAAAACTCGAATGAAGCCAGTGCGACGCCTGGAGCTTCGACGTCTTCCGGAAAAGCATTGCTGGTGATCACCATGACGAACGGACTTGAAAAGGAATATGATTTGCAGATGTCAGAAGTCAATAACTTCATTGATTGGTACGATAGTAAAGCGGCCGGCAATGGTCAAGGTTATTATACAATCAGTAAGACCTTCAACCTAGGGCCGTTTATGACCAGGACCGATTATCTGACATTCGATAAGATTCAGAACTTTGAAGTAATGCAGTATGAATAGAATGAAAGCCCTCAGGAGCATCCTGGGGGCTTGTCTATTGATAAATTTTATAGCGTACTGGCTTTATAGGCGATCAATATAGCTGATATTATCCAAATTGCTATAGCTATCTTTAATGATACATTTTGTATAAGCTTGATTTTTCTCTTATGTTTTTCTTTACAAAACATTGTGAGTATTAATCCCAAAAAATACAAAATGGCAGCTATAATTACAATCCATAAATTAATTAGTGTTATGGTTGCGTAGGTCATATCTCCTTCTCTCCTTGATTTACAATATCTATAAATTTTCCTAAACTGATTATATTACATAGGTATAATATTCAGTCGTTGAATAAACTAATTTGGTTCTTGCACTATCGCCATAAAATGACGTTTTGTATTGAAATGCATAAGTATTGGGGCCATTAGATTTATATTTATATATTCTTACAGTATAGAATAATCCAGAGGCATAATCAGCATTGTACGCCTTATATGCGTTATATACTCCCACTCCTATGGAACCTGCGTCAATTGCTGCCTTAACAAATTTAGATATTTTGGGATTTTTTGTTATTAACAAAGTTACACCCGCTGCCCATAGTGAAATTAAAGCACCTTCGTAAGCAAGGTTTTCATTTCTTACACTATCTAAAGTTGTATAATCTGAAGCATTACTGACCAAAGGGCTCATGGTATAATAAGTCACCATGTTTGATTGTGGTTCTACCTCTGCTGCAAATGCCACAGAGAAACTTCCCAGAACAAGTGTCAAAATTAAAGTAAACGATATAATTTTCTTAAACATATTTTTTACCCTTTCAGATGTTCATCATTAATTAGAAATATGACAATGCAATTTGATGCTTTTATTATATATAATATTTTATAAAAATTCATATATATGTAGAAAAGTAAGTTTGTTTTGTATAAATTACAAATTATAACATAAACACAAACACATGGTTATTCACATACTTTATGTTTCTAACCTGTAGATTAAGCAGTTGCCAGCTACAATTATCTAATCAGGTAGTAGTAAACAGCCCTGGCACAATGCTAGGGCTGTACTTTTTTGCACCTGATCGATACAATTCAGGTGGCTCAGTCTACAAACGTATCCCGATCTGCGTCGAAAATCCCAAAATACTCTCCGTTCAACACTACTAGGTACCGGTGGTATCCGGCAGGGTAGATTCTTGTCGTTCCCTTTACGCCTAGGTTGGTGAGAGCTGTTTTGATCTGTTCTTCTATGATGTTCATGGGTTGGCTCCTTTTACATACTTGCACTTCTGACGGAGTAAGGGACTTTTTATTGATGTGGAAAGGGGTGTGGGACTGCCTTCTGTGAACATTGAAAATACTGGGTTTCTATAAAGCCCCGTGGACTTTCCGGTAGTGAGCGGTCCGAGCCGCCTAAATGAGGCGGTGAAGGACGGCGTATGCGACCGACGGGAGCAGACGCGAAGTCCCATGCTCTCCGTCAAAAATAAAAACATCACCCAACACGGTGATGTTTTTATTTTTGGTTTAAAGTAAGACGAGAACCCACGGAGTGGGTGAGAAAGTCCCATGCGTATTTTCCGCAGCTTAAGCTGCGGAAAATATGACAGCAGGGAGCGAAGCGAGTTGGAGGCCGAAGGCCGTTGCTCTCCTCCAATAAAATGAATGGATACAGGAATCTTGCCTGTATCCATTTTTTTCACTAGGGAGAATGACACAACCATAACAAAGTGAAATTTCTGAACAAAAGAGGAACTTTTCCTATTGATAAACATTATAAGATCTTGGATAAGATAATCGGATCACTATAATGTTCTCAGTTTTGCCCTTTAAAATGATTTTTGAAACTGTGAAAAAAAGTCTGTAAATAATTAAAGTCAATCGCCTTCTATGGTAAAATCAAATTATCATAGGAGGCTATTTTTATGGCAAAGAGAAAAGAATCAATGAGTGAAGGAAAAAAGAATATTATCGCAGCTTTAATCGACGAATATGACATTGAAACTGCCGATGATATTCAAAATGCACTGAAAGATCTTCTGGGCGGAACCATCAAAAGCATGATGGAAGCCGAGATGGACGACCATCTTGGTTACAAGAACTACGAGCGAAGCGATAATACTAATTCCCGAAACGGCTCAAAGGCCAAAACGATCAGGAGCAAGTACGGCGAATTCCCTCTTGACGTGCCACAGGATCGAGAAAGTACCTTCGAACCAGCCGTTGTCAAGAAACGGCAAAAGGATATTTCAGGAATAGACGATAAGATTATTGCCATGTATGCCAAAGGGCTTACCACAAGGCAGATCTCCGAACAGATTGAGGATATTTATGGTTTTGAATGCAGCGAAGGATTCATATCAGATGTGACGGATAAAATCCTACAGGAAATCGACGATTGGCAGCGTCGCCCACTTGATGAAATTATCCGGTGATCTTTATTGATGCTGTTCACTTCTCTGTACGCGAGGATAATGTGATTAAGAAACGTGCCGCCTATGTAATGCTTGCAATCACACTGTCTGGCAAGAAGGAGGTCATAAACCTTCAAATCGGAGAAAATGAAAGCAGCAAATACTGGCTTGGAATTCTGAACGATCTGAAGAACCGTGGAGTTAAGGATATCATGCTGATCTGTGCAGATGGACTTACCGGAATGAAAGAAGCCATTACAGCGGCCTTCCCTAACACAGAATACCAACGCTGTATTGTACATCAAGTAAGGAATACGCTCAGATACGTCTCATACAAGGACATGAAGAAGTTTGCCGCAG
Source organism: Anaerovoracaceae bacterium (assembly GCA_963676445.1). Classification (GTDB taxonomy): domain Bacteria; phylum Bacillota; class Clostridia; order Peptostreptococcales; family Anaerovoracaceae; genus Anoxybacterium. The sequence goes on along the minus strand of OY781100.1, from coordinate 1,928,732 downwards.
ATCTAAAAACCATCTATTTAGCTCCGAATGAGCAGCAGGGATATGACAATATGCAGAGAATTGCGGAGAAATGGAACGAGCAGTATCCCCATGCGATGAAGAGCTGGGAGCAAAATTGGGATATTCTTTCTCCAATCTTCAAGTTCTCCAGCGATACCAGAAAGATGATCTATACCACAAATGCAATTGAAAGCCTTAACAGCACCTACAAGAAGCTTAATCGGCAAAGAAGCGTGTTTCCAAGCGATAAGGCCCTGCTGAAAGCCCTGTATCTTTCCACGCTCCAGGCCACAAAAAAATGGGGCCTTCCTCTAAGGGACTGGGGCAAGGTTTATGGCGAATTTGCAATCATGTACGAGGGAAGGATACCCCTATAGACTTCATCCAATAGGACAAGAAGGGCGCCTTTTTTCAAAGGTGCCCTTGACATACCCATATTAATTTAATATATTGGTTTCGTAATCGGGTGCTTAAAAAATGCACCCTTTCTAAATCAGGTTTACCATAGAAAGCTAATTTACAGAGTTAATTTCACACACTCTGATTTTTTGACCTTGTTGTAAAATGCCACTTTTGCCGAATATATGTTATTGAATCCATGATTTCTTAAAAGCACCTCACTGCGCTCCTTTTACGCTATAATATTGTAAAAACGACGCCATTAGGCGCCGTCCTTATTACAAAAAGTTAAATCTGCTTGTTTTGCTTATAATATCAATCAAGGACACTACTGGAGCCTGGCAATTGATTTCAAAGTTACAAGCATTTCTTCTTCTTTGCCTGCAGCTTTTTTTCGGCCGTATTCGTCCAGGATCCTCCAGTGACTGAAATAGTAATTTTTTTGAAGCCTCCAGCCACGAAATACGCACCGCGTATCCCAGAGCACGCGCATTCCCTCCGGCGCGGCAGGCACGTCCGTATTGTTTTCCGCCATCTCCTTCAGACGGCTCAATAAATCCGGGTCCAGCACGACCTTCCTGAATCCTTCGGTATAATCCTCTCTGTCCTTCTTAAATTCTGCAGCGTGATCCTTCATGGCCGATCCCTCTCTTTCCTTACGGAGACCCCCTGGATCCGGGCCATCCGATGTTTTGTTCTTATTATATTTATAATAAAAAAATAAGGTGTCTATGAATATACCATAAAACACCTATTTTCATCAGGATTAAACCGTATTCTATTATTAGGGTCAGCTCTTCGAAGTACTGCTTCGGCATGATGTCCTCCGCCGATCATCGCTACTGCTACGCCTGAATATGTTCTAGCGGTCCTCCTGAATGTAGATGAGTCTGTACAGCTTAGTGTTGCTTATGATCTAGCAGATAATGTGCTTGGACGTCTTCTGATGAGGCGGTGTCCACGGTAGACAGTAACGGAAAAGTGACCGCAATGGGTGAGGGCTTGGATTATATTTATGCGGAGAACGAAGATGGCAGTTTTAACGAATTTACTCCCAGTAAAGGTTGTTTTAAGCATTGCGACAGCCCGCGGGATCATCCTTGGGGCCATTTTTTATTCGAAAGGTTAATCTTCCTTAAGCAGTGACTTCTATTTGGAATTGAGGTATAATTTGTAAATAAAGTTTACGATGAAACATTGTAAAGAGTAGATGGGGGCCAAATACAGAAAAATGAAAACTGGATAGAGTGAAGCTTAAGTATACTGAAGAATATGCTTGATTGTTTGCTAACGTGAAAGGATTATGAAATGAAAAAAACATTACAAATCAGTATTGCATTATTACTACTATTTTCTTTTGCAACAGGAACGTCATATGCGGAAACCCGTAGTCAGACCATACACTTGATCGTAGGCCAAAGTACGGCGCAGATCAACGGAAAGGACATTACGATGGCTGCACCGGCTCAGGTTATATCTGGAAGTACTCTGGTTCCACTGAGATTCATTGGTGAGGCTTTTGGTAGTGAGGTTACTTGGGATGGTGCTAAAAAAACGGCAAAAGTCGTTCTGGGAAGTTATACAATTGAGGTACCGATTGGGAAGAATTATGTTATGGTTAATGGCGGACAAGAAAATATTGCGGTACCTGGTCAATTAATTAATGGGAGTACTTATGTTCCGCTTAGATTTATCGGCGAAAGTCTTGGTGCTGAGGTTAATTATGATGCTGATACAAAAGGGATAAGTATTCTAATGAATACTTACCAGAACAAAACATTGGGTTTTGAAGTAGTTGTTCCGACCGGATGGACTGTTTCAAAAGAAAGCTCAGAGGATGTTGTTATATCCAAAGGTAATTACGCTGCTTTAATTGGTTTGGTTGACGACAGTTCAGATATAACCGATCCTTATTTTAAAGGTGTTGCCGATGGATTTTTTACCAATTATGCGACAAGAGAAGATTTTAAATATTCTACTAATTATAAAAGACTTGCAGTGGGAGCTTATAAGGAAAATGGAATTACGTATTTTATTGCACTAAAATGGCTTGACAATGGGGCGATTTACTATTGTGCGGTTGCTAATGCTACTGACTCTTTTGATGTGGAAATGTCTTATCAATCTGATATATTAGTCAACACATTGAAATCTTATGAATTACAATAATTTTTCAAGCTGGGGAATGAATCATTCCCCAGCCTCTACAGCTTTGATCTCATTTCTTAGTAACGCCCATGATTGCAAGATAAAGGATTTTTTATGGTGCTGTCATTTGGCTATTATTTTAGAAAGTGTTTCTATGTAAGCAAAGCTATTTCAATGCAAAATCTGAGGCATCGGTAAATAATCCCATGCCATAAAACCTTAAAATGGAATCAGATACTACAAAATCTGTTGGAACTGAGTGTGTGAAATTAACTCTGTAAATTAGCTTTCTATGGTAAACCTGATTTAGAAAGGGTGCATTTTTTAAGCACCCGATTACGAAACCAATATATTAAATTAATATGGGTATGTCAAGGGCACCTTTGAAAAAAGGCGCCCTTCTTGTCCTATTGGATGAAGTCTATAGGGGTATCCTTCCCTCGTACATGATTGCAAATTCGCCATAAACCTTGCCCCAGTCCCTTAGAGGAAGGCCCCATTTTTTTGTGGCCTGGAGCGTGGAAAGATACAGGGCTTTCAGCAGGGCCTTATCGCTTGGAAACACGCTTCTTTGCCGATTAAGCTTCTTGTAGGTGCTGTTAAGGCTTTCAATTGCATTTGTGGTATAGATCATCTTTCTGGTATCGCTGGAGAACTTGAAGATTGGAGAAAGAATATCCCAATTTTGCTCCCAGCTCTTCATCGCATGGGGATACTGCTCGTTCCATTTCTCCGCAATTCTCTGCATATTGTCATATCCCTGCTGCTCATTCGGAGCTAAATAGATGGTTTTTAGATCTGCGGCAAACTTCTTCATGTCCTTGTATGAGACGTATCTGAGCGTATTCCTTACTTGATGTACAATACAGCGTTGGTATTCTGTGTTAGGGAAGGCCGCTGTAATGGCTTCTTTCATTCCGGTAAGTCCATCTGCACAGATCAGCATGATATCCTTAACTCCACGGTTCTTCAGATCGTTCAGAATTCCAAGCCAGTATTTGCTGCTTTCATTTTCTCCGATTTGAAGGTTTATGACCTCCTTCTTGCCAGACAGTGTGATTGCAAGCATTACATAGGCGGCACGTTTCTTAATCACATTATCCTCGCGTACAGAGAAGTGAACAGCATCAATAAAGATCACCGGATAAATTTCATCAAGTGGGCGACGCTGCCAATCGTCGATTTCCTGTAGGATTTTATCCGTCACATCTGATATGAATCCTTCGCTGCATTCAAAACCATAAATATCCTCAATCTGTTCGGAGATCTGCCTTGTGGTAAGCCCTTTGGCATACATGGCAATAATCTTATCGTCTATTCCTGAAATATCCTTTTGCCGTTTCTTGACAACGGCTGGTTCGAAGGTACTTTCTCGATCCTGTGGCACGTCAAGAGGGAATTCGCCGTACTTGCTCCTGATCGTTTTGGCCTTTGAGCCGTTTCGGGAATTAGTATTATCGCTTCGCTCGTAGTTCTTGTAACCAAGATGGTCGTCCATCTCGGCTTCCATCATGCTTTTGATGGTTCCGCCCAGAAGATCTTTCAGTGCATTTTGAATATCATCGGCAGTTTCAATGTCATATTCGTCGATTAAAGCTGCGATAATATTCTTTTTTCCTTCACTCATTGATTCTTTTCTCTTTGCCATAAAAATAGCCTCCTATGATAATTTGATTTTACCATAGAAGGCGATTGACTTTAATTATTTACAGACTTTTTTTCACAGTCTCTTGGAACTTCGTATACTAGGTTTCCTGTTAAATCTAATCCTGGATTAACTGATTCGAAACTAATATATTTATTATCCAATCCGGTGAGTATGGTAGGAGTGTATTCAGCATCTTCGGTAGATATTAATTTAAAATACCTATTTGTTAACGAAATTGCCTCTTTTCCCGTATTTTTTATTGTAATATTTATAATTGCATACTTACCTCTTTCAGGTTTATAACTTATGAATTGATTTTCGGATATCTCATTTGCCTCTCCAACTTGATTTACTTTTAAAACCAAATCTTCCGACTGTCCTTCAGCCCCTAATGCAATTTTTTGTCTTCTTCTTTTTCCCCATCCCCGTTTTCATTCTTTAAATTGGCAGGGCTATTATTTCCCAACCATCCCATCGTCATCACGGTCATCCATGTACTTATACAACCAGTGTTCCTTTGTGATCGGCATCTTGAATCCTGCTGCTTTAGCTTCGGCTATCGTTACTTGCCCATTACCATTCGTATCAATGGCAAAAATATCTTCTTCCATAGGTGCAGAGGTAGCGTTCTGAGCCTTCTGTCTTTCGATCAGAGTGCTATTCGCCTTATCTGGGTTTACGTTATCAAAATCCTCAGCTATGACGTTGCCCTTAAGAGTGTAAGTATAATGATAGTGGCTCGGTATCTGTGTTGTGGTATCAGGATATGTAATTATTGCTTCAAAATCAGTACAACCACCAGCATCCCGGATGTTTCGTTCCATATATGCCTGGTCCCCGAGCCGGTTTAGGGTGCTGTTTTGCGGTGTGATATTGTAAGCGTTCGAGACTCCACCGAGTGAATCTGCGATCACATGGCCTTGATCGTAGTCGGCAAGTTCCGTACCTTGAACTTTGGCTTCGTCATGGTAATAACGGCCATCAGATGTCACGGATTCGGTGCTGTCGTCCTGGAGCATTATTTTTTTGGCCATAACACGAACAAGCTGGCCGTATTCATTCGTAAAGCCCCAATATTCCCTGTCGCCATACCCAATGTCAACTGCGGTATTTGCTTCTCTGGCACCGGTTCTATCGCCCCCATCGACTGCAATCACCTTATAGCCATCGAATTGTAATTCTACAGTATCTTCAGGGTTTGCAGCATTCTCTTGGAGATTTTCAGTTATATTCTGAAAGGAGGCCTGATCTGAATCTGCAGGCGTTTGCTCACCACATCCCGTTGCTAAAATGCATAGCAGAGTAAATATTACGAGTATTCTTTTCATGTATTTCACCTCTTGTATTTTACTTGACGTAAGGAATAATTATAGCATAAAGGTGTATGACTAACAATGCGTTTGAGGTTAAACTAAATAGATCAAATTGGCAATTACAAAAAACGCCTGTCCCTAGTGTGTCGAGTTTAATTTGAGGTGAGTGTCTCGACACGGGGCAGACGGAATTTTTAAGGAGGTAATTTGATGAAAAATTCTCTAATGAGTATTAGTATAAAGCCACTTTGTGACGAATTGATAATGAAATTGTTAAGGGTTAGTAAAAACTTAACTTGCGCTAAGGAGACTGAAAGCGTTCACCCTAAATTAGAGTGAACGCAAATAGTAAAAGCAGTGGCTTGAATACGTAAGATGTAAATCTATATTAATCTCTTTCGCGGTATCTGTGTTGATATCTTTCTCTGTCCCTTTCTCTATCTCTATCTCTATCTCTATCCCTATCTCTGCCATGGGTGCTATCTCGGTCATAGTTGCTGATCTTGTCACGGCTGCTTAAATATTCTAGAATTCTATCAAATCTTTCGAATATATGATCTCTAGTAGACGAGAGATTACTCATTACCTCAACCTCCTTCCGTCATTAACAATATATTGAGAACAAAAAATTATGTTACTGATGGATGGTCTTGAAGCAATATAAAAAAAATTCTGCCCCTGGCTGGTACCAGAGGCAGAACTTGAGAAGAAAATCATGAAAAAACTTGCTTGATTATTAGTATAATCGTACTTTGTGAAGTCTATATAAAGAACAGGTTAAAAGTCTGTTAAATTCGAAAAAACGTGAAATTGACAAATCGAGTAGTAAAACCTGAGTCATTTCGGTTTTATTTAAGCTGGGGAAGCAAAAAAAAATCCGCCCCCTGGAGGGAGGGCGGATTAATTATGTGGGTTAGGCTACGCGAACATTAGTAGCGCGTAATTTTCTATAGTCCTTGGGATCAGCTTCGGTATCGAACGTTACCTTCTGACCTTCGTTCAGAACTTTGAATCCGTCGTTTTGTATCGCAGAGAAATGGACAAAAACATCCCCTGATCCATCATCGTTGGAAATAAATCCAAATCCTTTACCTTCATTAAACCATTTTACAGTACCGTTATTCATATGGTACCTCCTTAAAAATATTATCCCGTGCAAAAACAAAAGCCACAGCGCTGTAAGTCAAAATGGAAATTGACTTAAACCTGTAGCATCAATTAATACATTTAGAATTATTTTTATTATATACGATTGGAAACGAATTGTCAAGATAAAAAAATCCGCTTTGTTGTTATCTTGCGATAATGTCAGTATGTAAACTATCGAGCGAAAATGTCACCCCTGTTGTACAATTACTTTATGAAACAGGATGTGATAAGTTTGACTCGAAGACAACTGAATAAACTCGATATCATTAACAAAGCCAACGCAGGACGGTCAATGACACTCAATTCGGAAGATGTCTCAGAGAACTCTCTGTTGAACTTATCCCGGCCAGATCCCCGCAAGCCAAGGGACGAGTCGAACGGCTTTGAGAAACGCTTCAGAGCAGGCCTGCCGTGGAATTTGCTATCAGAGGTATCACTACCATTGACGCTGCCAATGAATTCCTGGAAACGTATATCTATGCCTTCAACAGTGAATTCGCTGTTGAACCGGAACTTGCTGACTCTATGTTCCATAAGCCTTCTGATGAAATGAACATCGACTATTTCCTCTGTGTTAAGGAAGATCGAACCGTCGATGCGGGAGGAATCTTCTCCTTCTCTAGAAAAAGCTTCATGGTGGAAGAAGGTGCATATTCTGGGATGATACCTCCTAATGCACGCTGCAAGGTTCTTACAAGCCCTAAATTCGGCATCAAACTTCAATACCGAGGAATTGTTTTCAATGTTCTTGATTACATACCTCCAAAGAGAAAGGCTGCTCCCGAGAAAAAATCCTATACAACACATGGAATACCGGACGATCATCCTTTCAAGTATGGCCAGTCTCTCGCAGTTAACCAGATCTACGGAGAAACTGACAGAGATATCTTCTCAATGCTCGAAGATATCTTTCTTCGAAAAATGGCATAGCCATTTTACCTATTCTTCCCAGGCTGAGTTAATTAGGGGTGACATTTTCGTCCGATAATTAACTTAATCTAGGGGTGACATTTTCGAATGTTATTGACATATAAAAAAAATCCGCCCATGGAAGAGCGGATTGGTCACGAGCGTTAAGCTAAACGAACGTTGACAGCGCGCAGCTTTCTTGAATCTCTTGGATCAGCCTCGGTGTCGTATGTTACTTTTTGACCTTCAGTTAAAGATTTGAAACCATCGCTTTGTATCGCTGAGAAATGGACAAAAACATCTCCTGAACCGTCATCGTTGGAAATAAATCCAAAACCTTTACTCTCGTTAAACCATTTTACAGTACCATTATTCATGCCAGTACCTCCTAAAAATATTATCCCCGTGCAAAAATAAAAGCCATAGATGTTGGTCAAAATGAAACTTGACCTCAACCTACAGCAATCAATCAGTACATTTGGAACATCTTTAGTATATGCACTGGAAGAGAAATTATCAAGTAAAAGCTTAAAAATTTATTAAAATTTTTATCATTTTCTGCAAAAATGGTCTTCTATCAGCAGGATTATCATAAAAACTTTGTTTTTTTACTCTCTGATGGAAAGCGTTAAGTGCTTCTTGCGCATGGCCACCTGATGAGGTGGTTTTTCTTATGAAACGATGATTACGTTAATCGTACAATAAAAAAACGCCCATAGATGGGACGAATTCGGATTGTACATGATGGATCTCCATTAGCCTAGAAAATAGAAGGCTTTCATCGTAAACAGAACGGCCACCAATATGACGACGCCAGCTGAGAAAACTCCTTCAGCATCCAGTTTTTTTATCATTTGTAACACCCCCTTTCAACTTAAGTATATAGAGTATTTGTGAAAATATGATAAGGACTGCGTTAAAAGTCTGTAAAATTTAAGTGCTTTAAATATACTTACGTAAAAAAAAATTGCAACCCGGCATTGTGGATACCGGGTCACAATAAAGCATTTGGCAATTGAAAATCATATGCTAGAAATCATATTTTGTAAAACACATTCCTAAGTCAATTTCAAGAGATACATTTATAAACTCAGTCAATTGCCCATGCGGCATAGTAGGCGGAGCGTACGGCTTCGCCGACCTGACCGATGGAGACACAGTCGCCGATTACCTTGGCGGTTGGGTGCTTCTCGCAAATTTTGCCGGCGATGTCCTTAAGGGATCTTGTACCGAAGGATGCAATAACGGTATCAGCCTTAAGCTCCAGGGTGCGGCCGTCTTTGCATTCGATCGATACGCCGTGCTTGTCGAGTTTCAGGATTTTACAGCCTGTCATTAATTGCACATTGTAGTCGGCAAGCTTTTTCAGTAGAGCGATGCGGTTGATTACCATGGCATTGGTGGCAACTTCATCGAGCATTTCAATAATTGTAACATTCTTGCCTTCCATTGCCAGCTCCAAGGCACAATCACAGCCCGACAAACCACCGCCTGCCAGAATTACCTTGTTGCCGACTTCAGAACGACGAGCCAGATGCGCGTCGATGACTTCGATTACATGATCGTTTTCGATTCCAGGAATAGGCGGAACGAAAGGTTTTGCACCGATTGCTACGATAATTTCATCAGCAGACTCCAACTCGATTGAGTTCTCATCAATTTCTGTATTCATCCGTATTTTAACACCTAATTTTTCATTCTGTAATATGAGATAGTCGAGGAACTTGTTCAGCTGGGTTTTAAAGGGTGGAGTAGCAGCCGCTGCAATCTGTCCCCCCAATTTATCGGTTTTTTCATAAATGGTGACCTCGTGCCCCTTTGCTGCCGCAACTCTTGCAGCTTCAAGACCGCCGGGCCCTCCTCCGATTACAGCAATCTTTTTCGGACTATCGGTTTTTACGAGTTTAAAGACCTTTTCCTGAAATACCTGTGGGTTTACTGAACAGGAAACACGCTTGCCTTTTAAATACCCTCCGATGCAGTATTCATTACAGCGGATACAGGGCCGAATTTCTTCTTCTTTTCCTTCCAATGTTTTGCGAACCATATAAGGATCTGCAATCAGGCCTCTTCCTACCATAAAAAAGTCGGCCTCACCTTTTTCGAAAGCATCAGCTGCATTGTCCATTGTGATGTTGTTGGTGATCATGACGGGCTTTTCGGTAACTTTTTTTATTGCAACCGAGTCGTTCAGGGAAGGCGCATCACCGTAATAAGCGGGAGGGAACATCCAGTCCCATGTCTCATAGGCCCCAGCATCGATGTCGAAGGCATCTACACCGGCTTCGTCCAGCATCTTAATTATTTCAAGACTTTCTTCCAGCGTACGTCCGCCTTTAAAATGGTGCTGTGCTACCATTCTAAAAATGATGGGGTAATCAGGACCCACTACTTCCCGGACTGCTTTGACGATTTCAACCGGCAATCTTGCCATGTTTTCAATTGTTCCGCCGTATTCGTCCGTACGATGGTTCCAGAGTTTCATCATGAAGGAATCGAGCAGGTAACCTCCGTGGGCGTGGATTTCAACACAGTCGAATCCTGCTGATTGAGAGGATGCAGCCGCATCCGCATAAGCTTTCACGATGGCCTGAATTTGATCCTTTGTCATGGCATAGGTTTTCTTGGCGGGATCGAAAAAGAGGGGCACTTCAGACGGAGCAGGAAGTGCTCCATCAGCACCCATGCCATTTCGCCCTGGACCAATCACGAGCTGGTTGCAAAGCTTCGTGCCAAAGCCTCGGATTCGCTCAGCAAGCAGTACCCATCGTACGGATTGCGCCAGAGTGCCTGAAGAAGTCATGGAAGCAAGGGACGCGTCAATTGTGCTTGATATATACTGTCCTTCCAGAATGATCATGCCGACGCCGCCCCGAGCTCTTTCTTCATAATAATCGATCTGGTCATCAGAAAGAGAACCGTCGGCGTTCCACGCGTTGCTCGTCATGGGACACATAACGATTTTGTTCATCAGCGGCATCTTTCCGATATGGCTTCTTTCAAATAATTTTTGATACTTTGGTTTCATGTTTTCATTCCTCCGTCTTTCATTTCAATTAACTGCAGGTTAGATTCACTTTCAGAATCACACCTCGTTTTCATTGTGAATTATTTGACGATTATAATATATCGAAAATGGGTACAAATAGAAACAGGCTGTCGAACCAAAGGTTGATTCTTTGGATTGTGATGCCGTCACATATATGATATAATCGCAAAAAAAGAAATGAGAATTGTGCGGAGGCGGCGATGTATCTTAAGGAAATCATATCCTGGCTGGATGAGAAATATGATGTGCAAAGTGAGATTCATTCGGAAAGATTTATTTTGCAAGCTGTTTGCTGGAAAAACAATCTTCAGGATTCTGTGGATTATGATCGAACGATTATAATCATCGATCAGTTGCCACTGGCAGAAGAAGCGTGGAACAGAGCAGTGAATTATATCGTCATTGGTACCGATGTACCAAGCAGTATGCCGCGCTCGAACGTGATCAGTATCAATGGGACCGTAGAAAAGAATACGCTATGCAGTAAGTTGAACGAACTTATTTCAGAAAGATCAAGAACCAATGCACAGCTTGCTCAATTAAATCAGTATCTTCTGAGTGATCATTTCATGGATCGTCTGCTGGATTATTTTTTCGAACAGTTTCAAAACCCAATCATGTATGTTGACTATTCTCATTATGTGATATCCTACAGACAGAGAGGCAGACTGGACATCGATATCTGGGATAATGCTGTGGAATACGGCCATTATGATCCGAATCTGATTGATGAAACCTTTGAAGAAATTGTTGACGCTGTTGTAAGGACCCAGGGTGCTCATCGCATGAAAGTACAGGGGTATGATTACTATATATGGGGGATAAAAAGCGAAATTACATTATATGGATTCTTCTCCATGATAACTACAGAACGCCTCATGACAGAGGAAGACATGTCCGTTATCAGTACGGCTGCCAACCTCTCAGCTTTGAGGCTTGGAGATCACAGCTATGTTGCTGGCAAAGGAGATTACAGCGAGATCATCATCGATCTTTTGTCTGAAAAAGTCAAGACGGAGAATGAATTGGCCTTTCGCATGCGGACGAGAAACTGGAAGAAATCCACATATTATCGGGTCCTGCTAGTAGATCTTCGCGGCAAAGGTGAAAAATATAACCAATACATCAAAAATGGACTGGAGACAGTCTCAAAGAAGATAAAGCATATCACATATGAAGATTATGAGTTGATCCTTCTCGAGGAAACTTCTTTCAGTGAGATTGAAAAGATTGTCAATTATGGAATGAAATACCATCTGAGCGCAGGGCTAAGCGATGTATTTCAATCACTCCTGGAAATCAGAACCTATTTTGAGCAGGGTAAGAAAGCCATAAACTATGGCAGCCAGTTCGACAGTAAAGCGAATTTACCCTTTCAATATTCGGACTACCGTTTCTTCGATTTTTTAAACGACTGTGCCAATACGATTGATTGCAGTAAATATTATCATCCGGTTACAGCTGATTTGGAACTGTATGACGTGGAACATAAGACGGAGTTTTTTAAAACGCTGTTAATCTACCTGGAGTGTGGTAAAAGTATTAAAAAAACTTGTCAAAAAATGTACCTCCACAAGAATACTGTAAATTATAGAATTCAAAGAATCAGGGAATTATTCAACTTGGATTATGACGACGGAGAGAAGGTTCTTTATATTTATTTGTCATTAAAACTTCATTCTGTGAACAGAATAAATGCGGCAGGTATCGTGCCGCTTTAGAAAATAAAATGTAACTTTAGTTTAAGAAAGAAGGTGTTTTCATGAAAGAAACATTGCAGGATTTGAAATCCAGAAGAAGCTGCCGTAAATATAAGCAGGAACAAATCAAAGAAGCGGAACTGAACCAGATTCTTGAAGCAGGAACCTGGGCTCCGACAGGAATGGGGGCGCAGAGTCCGATCATGGTCGTGGTGCAAGACAAGGAAACTATTGGGAAACTATCGGAGATGAATGCTCAGGTCTTTGGCAAAACGGGGATGGACCCGTTCTATGGTGCTCCAACCGTCGTTGTGGTACTGGCTGATAAGAGCCGTAGAACCTATGTGCAGGATGGCAGCGTGGTGATGGGAAACCTGATGAATGCCGCTAATGCCGTGGGAGTTGGCTCCTGTTGGGTTCATAGGGCGAAAGAAGTATTTGAAAGTGAAGAAGGAAAGCAATTTCTAAAAAAATGGGGTATTGAAGGAGACTATGAAGGGATTGCTCACTGCATACTCGGTTACGCGGATGAGGAATCCAAAGCGGCGCCCCGGAAAGAAAACTATATATACAGGGTATAGCTCATTTCATTCGAAACGAACATGGCGGCATGATAACTTATGCGCAGCTGTTTTAGCTGAATAGAAGAGTTAGGAGGATGCCGAATTGGAGTTAGGAGGATGCTGAGATGATGGAAGTACCAAAAGATCAAATGGAGACGATTGCCCCTTATTTTGAGGGGATCGAAGACTCCATGGTGAAGGCCTGCCTTCAGGGATATATGGGCAATGCCTACGTAAAAGACTTGAATCAGCCCAAGGCAGCATTGATTATAAGCGGCGAATACAGCTTCTTTGGCGGTGACTCAAACTCAGAGGATGCAAAATATCTAGCGAGAAATCTTTTTACTGTTAACTTTAGCAGTCCGACAGTAGGTATCTTTGATGAAGACAGACCTGACTGGGAAAGGTTGCTGATGTCAGTGCCAGAGAATCACCCTCGAATTGTTCCGCGTTTCGGAATCATTCAGAAGGATTATGCGTTTGATTGTGACGAGCTACAAAAATTCGTAGATGCCTTGCTGGAGGGATTTGACCTTGTACCTTTTGATCAGGCTATCTATGACCAGGCGATGGTTGAAGAATGGTCGAGAGAATTCTGCGAAACATTTTCTTCAGCCAGGGATTTTCTGACGAGGGGATTCGGATATGCGGTGCTGAAAGACGGAAAACTCGTGTCAGGGGCCTCCAGCATGACCGTTTATGATGGCGGGATAGAAATCCAGGTGGCAACGGATACAGCCTACAGACAAAAAGGTCTGGCACTGCCCTGCGCGGCCGCGTTGATTCAGGAATGCATGAGGAGAAAAATTCGACCTTGCTGGGATGCCGCAAACCTCATTTCAAAGAAAATGGCATTAAAGCTGGGATATGAGTATAAAGGAGAATATACCACCATACATATGAGCTCGCAATCGATGTAAAGGATATAATACATGTCAACTTTTTAATAAAACATGTGACAAGAAGCGCGGTGACAAGCAAGTCACTGCGCTTCTTGTATATGCGTTATAAACATAATGAGCAATTAAGCAAGCCGCTTAATATTTTGCTCCATCGGCAAGGTATTCCAATGATTTCTTTGAATGTACATCAAAATACGCTAATTCTGTCTGTTGGTCTTTATCTGTGTATACCCAAAACTCATCATTGTAATCTCGCTTCTATCCTTTGTCCACCTTTGCGTGGAATATATAACTCGTAAATTAATTACTTGACAACCACAACGAATTGCCTTAATATATAACATAATATTCCACAGCGAGTGGAATCTGGGGACAGAAGTCTCTTTATCACCAAGTTCCATAACATGGGCAGAAGACTGGCCGTTAATATTAAGAATTTACCAAGAAGGTATGAAAAATGCTCGAAGCGTTTTAATTTTCATATCCCCTTGGTATTTTTATAATCAAGGACACTGAGTAACTGTGTGTCCGATTTGTTGGTAAACTCCTAATTAAATCATACAAGCAAAATGCCGCCGCCATAAATAATATGGAGGCGGTATTTTGTTTTGTATTCATTTAACGTTAAATTGAAAAAGTCTAAAAAAATTATTGACTTAATTATTTGAAACGAGTAGAATCTTTTTTGAAGATCACGAAGATCAATGGAAATATTTTGAGATTAATATTTATAGCCACGAAGGTTTATTAATTACGATTAAGATAACCGGCGTGGCTTTTTTGTTTTTTGCAAATTATGAAAAAAGGTGGAAAAAGTGCTGAAGATTGCTGTAATTGACGGGCAGGGAGGCGGCATCGGCAGAAGGATCATTGAGGAGAAAATGCAATTGTTGATATGGCTCAAAATGCGATCAAGCAATATGGATGGTCAGAGTGATTGATTACGAAAAGAAACAAACAGATAGCGTATCGCGAAGGGAGTGAGTTTGAATGGAAAAAGAGGAAGGTTTGGTTATTGAAGCGAGTGGTCATATCGCCAAAATCAAGGCGGGCAGACACACTGAGTGCAAAAGCTGCGGCGCATGCCCCGGCAATGATACCGCCGTCGTAACAGCGAAAAATAATATCGGCGCGGTTCCCGGACAGAGAGTCATCTTCGAATTGAACGAGACAAATTCTTTAAAAGGCGCATTTATCATCTTTGTGCTTCCCTTGATGGGGGTTTTTTTGGGCGCTGCATTTGGAGGAAGCCTTGGGCAGGCATTGGGTCACTCTATTATGACGGGCCGGGTTTTAGGCGGCCTGATCGCCTTTGCTGCTGTCGCCGCATTTATTAAAATCTTTGATCGTTCCGTTGCGAAAAAGGAACAGTCGCTGCCTGAGATTATCAAGATTTTGTAATTATCAACCCACTGAATAATTATCAGTCTAATGCGATAATTGACAGAAAATCATTTTAGTCAATAAAAGAACGAATATAGAAAAAGAAGGTGATTGTGAGTGTTAAAAACTTTCCGAGGAGGAGTTCATCCCCAGGGCAGTAAAAGTTATACCATGGAAAAAGCGATCGAAGTGATGCCGGTACCACAGAGACTGGTCATTCCGGTGAGCCAGCACATCGGTGCGCCGGGAACACCTGTCGTCACGGTTGGGGAGCAGGTAAAAAAGGGGCAGCTCATTGCCCATAATGACGCCTTTATAACCAGCGCGGTACATGCTTCCACATCGGGTAAAGTCGTCGACATCGGAGTGTATCCAAGCTCATATAAAAACGAAAGCCTGGCGATTGTGATTGAAAGCGACGGACAGGATGAATGGGCGGAAGGGCTTCCGCTGCACAGGAATTGGGAAACGATGGAGATAGATAAAATCCATCAGATCGTAAGAGAATCTGGAATCGTAGGACTTGGAGGGGCCAATTTCCCGAGCCATATCAAAGTCTCCTACGGACCGGAGAAAAAAATAGATACATTTATTTTGAACGGTGCGGAGTGTGAACCCTATCTCAACGGCGACTACCGGGTTATGGTCGAATATACCGACCGCCTCGTTGCAGGTGTAAAGATCGCTATGAAATCCCTTAATGTAACACGGGGGATCGTGGGAATCGAAGAGAACAAACCGGAAGCGATAAGGCTGATGAAAGAAGCACTGAAGGGAACAGGTGTAGAGGTGGTAGCCGTTCCGACAAAATACCCCCAGGGAGCGGAAAGAATGCTGATCAAGGTTCTTACGGAACGGGAGATTCCTTCAGGAAAAAGGCATTCGGATATCGGCGTTGTGGGAATGAACGTTCAAACGATCTATTCCGTTGCAAATGCAGTGATCAATGGGGTGCCACTAATCGAGAGAGTCGTTACGGTAGCCGGAGACGCGGTTGCAGAACCTAAAAACGTCTTGGTTCGAATCGGAACAAGCTTTAAAGATGTGATTGACTTCTGCGGAGGACTCTCAAAGACGCCGGAAAAGATCATCAACGGGGGCCCGATGATGGGATATGCCCAGGGATCTGCGGAGGTGCCGATAGTCAAGGGAGTTTCAGGCATACTGGCTTTAACAAAGGATGCTTTGGCTGGCGGTGAAGAGGAAGCCTGCATCCGCTGCGGCAGATGCGTGGAGGCTTGTCCGATCGGCCTGGTCCCAAGCATGCTCAGTGTTTTGGGTGAACGGGGAAAATATGAGGACGCAGTAGAAAAATACGGGATACTGAGCTGCATCGAATGCGGAAGCTGCGCTTATGTTTGTCCTGCGAAGCGGAATATCGTCCAGTACATCAGATACCTGAAAAATCAAAACTGGGAGCATTCAAAGTCACACAAAGAAGGAGGGAAATAGCATGAATTCACAAATTGATGATGTAGCAAACAGCTTATCCGTTTCCACAGCCCCATACATACGCAGCAATGATTCAGTTCCTAAAATCATGTGGAATGTCAATCTGGCTCTGGCACCGGCGGCAATTTTCGGCATTGTATATTTTGGAATGCCAGCCCTGATCAATATGATCACAGCTGTTGCCGCCGCAGTTGCGTCGGAGTATGCTGTTCAGAAAATCAGGAAAGTAAAGATAACCGCCTTTGACGGAAGCGCTTTTTTAACAGGACTTCTTCTGGCCATGTGTATATCGCCGGAGATGCCATACTATATGACAGCCATCGGATCAGCAATTGCGATTGTCATTGCAAAGCATTCCATGGGAGGCCTTGGTCAAAACATTTTTAATCCTGCCCATATCGGGAGAGCTGCGTTGATGGTTTCATGGCCGATTGCCATGACGACCTGGTCAAGCATTAAAACACAGATAGATGCGGTAACCAGTGCTACGCCCCTGGGAATCCTCAAACTTCACGGTTACTCAGAGCTGCTTGATACCTTTGGAGGTAAATCGGAACTATATAAGGCGCTGCTGTTTGGAACTAGAAACGGGAGCATCGGTGAAACCTGCACCGTGTTGCTGATTCTTGGAGGAGCATATCTGATTTGGAAGAAAATTATTAACTGGCAGATCCCTCTGGTTATGATTGCTACGGTGGGCCTTTTGACATGGGTTTTCGGACCGGAAGGCTACTTCACCGGAGATGCGGTATTTCATATGATGGCCGGAGGCCTGATGATAGGTGCATTTTTTATGGCTACGGATATGGTTACTGTGCCAATCACGAGAAAAGGCCAGATTATCTTTGCTGTTGGCGCAGGTATGCTTACAACGTTGATCCGTCTAAAAGGCGGATATCCGGAGGGTGTATGCTACTCTATTTTATTGATGAACTGCGTGACGCCTTTGATTGATCTTGTTGTAAAACCCAAAATTTATGGTATGGGGAGGTAATGAAATGACAGAAATACATGCAGAAAAAGAATATTCGATTCTTCAGATTGCGATGAACCTGACCGCAGCCTGCCTGATATCAGGAATCATCCTTGCGGGAACTTTCTTTGTTACCCATCCCATTGCATTGGAAAAGAACAAGATGCTGGAAGAGCAGGCCATGAAGAACCTGGTTGCAGAAGCGGACACCTTCAGCGCTGTAGACGAAAAGGATGGATGGTTCGCCGCGGAGAAAAACGGAGACGTGATTGCCTACATCGTTCCCGGCGAGAGCAAGGGATACGGAGGAGCGATCAAAATTATGGTGGCGGTTTCTTCTGACGGCAAGGTGATTGATTATAATATTTTATCAATGAACGAGACTCCCGGACTGGGCGACAATGCTGCGAAAGATTTTTTCAGAGACAGGATTAAAGGAAAGACCTCCGACGCGCTGGTTGTGGTGAAAGATCCTTCCAATACGGAAAATGTTCAGGCACTGACCGGCGCTACCATCACCTCTAGAGCTGTGACCGACGGCATTAAGGCAGCGGTGGACGAAGTAACCGCGTTTACGGGAGGGAAATAAAATGAAGCAATTATGGAATATATACAAAAAAGGACTGGTGGATGAAAACCCCATTTTCGTGCTGGCTTTGAGTTTATGTCCGGCTCTTGCCGTTACAACCTCCGTAGTCAACGCCTTTACAATGGGCCTGTCCGTCATGTTCGTTATTACAGCAAATAACGTCGTGGTATCCCTGATCAGAAATCTGGTGAATCCAAAGGTAAGGGTACCTGTTTATATTACTTCCATCGCCACCATTGTAACCTTCGTTGAACTGGTGCTGGAAGCATTCTTCCCCATGTTGTACCGGGCTTTGGGTATTTATCTGGCACTGGTGGTCGTATTTGCCATTATCCTTGCCAGAGCAGAGGTTTTCGCATCAAAAAACAAGGTGATTCCATCCCTATTTGACGGTCTTGGAATGGGCAGCGGTTTTACAGTTGCAATGGTTTTAATCGGAGTCATAAGAGAGCTCCTGGGAAACGGTACAATTCTGGGTCATACGGTGCTCGGCTCCTGGTACAATCCTGCACTGATCATGATCCTGCCCCCCGGAGCCTTTTTGCTGATCGGATATATGATTGGCGGACTGAAAATGTATGAAGCGAAAAAAGCGAAGAAGTTAAAGGAGTGTGATGCGCAATGACAGAATATCTGCTGCTGTTTGTCAGTGCAGCTATCGTAAATAATTTCGTACTGACCAGATTTCTAGGGCTGTGTATTTTCTTTGGCGTATCCAAAAGACTTGACGCCTCAATTGGTATGGGTATGGCGGTTACCTCTGTGATCACGCTGAGCTCCATGCTTGCATGGATTGTCTACACCTTTGTACTGGCGCCTTTGGGGCTTGAGTTTTTGAAAACGGTAGTATTTGTGCTTCTGATTGCAAGCTTTGTTCAGCTGCTGGAGATGATTATCAAAAAACAGGCGCCGGCGTTATACGGCATGTGGGGAATTTACCTGGTGCTAATTGCAACAAACTGTGTGGTATTGGGTGTGCCGCTTATTAACCTGGATTCAAACTATACCTTCCTGCAAAGCGTTGTCAATGCTTTGGGTTCCGGAGTCGGCTTCGCCATTGCAATTATCCTGATGGCCAGCCTGAGAGAAAAGCTTGAGTTTGCAGATGTGCCGAGGCCGCTGCAGGGTATGGGAATCGCCTTTATTGTGGCGGGAATGCTCTCGCTGTCATTTCTTGGATTCTCAGGAATGATCAAAATGTAGGAGAGGGAGAAAAACGATGTATACTGCACTTATGATATTAATCGTGATGGTATCGGCAGGTTTGATCTTCGGATTGATTCTCGCCGTTGCCAATAAGAAATTTTCAATTGAATCGAATCCGCTGATTCATCTGGTAGAGGAAGCGCTGCCGAAAGGGCAATGCGGCGCCTGCGGTTATGCAGGCTGCATAGCCTATGCGGAAGCGGTCGTCACAGATCCTGATGTAGCGCCAAACCTGTGCATTCCAGGCAAGGAAATGGTAGCGAAAATGGTGGCAGAGCTTACAGGAAAAGCAGCCGCTGAGGTAGAACCAAGAGTGGCTCATGTCAAATGTGCCGGAAGTTCCGACAAAGCCGTGACTGCTTTTCGCTATGGAGGCATTCAGGATTGTGTTGCTGCCAGTGCGCTGCAGGGAGGACCCAAGGGCTGTAAATACGGCTGTATGGGATTCGGGACCTGCGTGAAGGCATGTCATTTCGGCGCACTGGAAATGGGAGAGAATGGTCTTCCTGTTGTAAACGAAAAGTTTTGTACCGGATGCGGCGCCTGCGAAACCGCATGCCCGAAAAACGTCATTGAAATGGGACCGATCGGAGCGCATGTAAGTGTCGTCTGTAATTCCAAAGATAAGGGCGCAGCCGCAAGAAAGCTTTGTACTGCGGCATGCATCGCCTGTGGACTGTGTTCAAAGAACTGCCCTCACGGCGCGGTGAAAATTGAAAATAACCTTGCTGTGGTAGATTCGAAGATCTGTGAAGAACAATGCAAAGAAGCGGCTTGCGTCGCAAAATGTCCTACAGGAGCGATAAAAAAACTAATATAAACTTCCGGAAGAGGTACGGGATGAGGGTGGATTCATTAAAAAATAAAATAGTATTAATAATAGCAGCCGCAGCGTCCGCCGCTATATTCCTGATCCTGTTTTCGTCCGGCAGCTCTTTGGTTTCAGCCTTATCGGGCAGAGATTCATCAACGCCGATAACAAAAACTAAATTTGCAATGGACACCATTTGCAGTATCACGCTGTATGAAACTTCAAAGGAAGAGCAACCTGAAGAAATCTTTGAAGAATGCTTTCGAATCATCACCAATATCGAAAATAAAATGAGCGCAGATCGATATGAAAGTGAAGTATCGGAAATCAACCGAAATGCGGGGATCAAACCGATACGGGCATCATCAGATACCTATCAGGTCATTCATTCCGGGATCGAATTTAGTGAAATGATGTCTGGTGATTTTGATATCACAGTAGGCCCTCTGGTCAGGCTTTGGGGAATCAGTAAGCCTGACCCGGGGGTTCCGATGAAAACAGAGATTGATGAGGTGGTTCAACTGGTGGATTATCGGAATGTTGAACTCAATGAAGCTGAACAGACTGTTTTTCTGAAGACGAAGGGCATGACGCTGGATCTTGGTGGAATCGCAAAAGGCTTTGCCGGTGATGTGGTTGCAGAACTGCTGAAAAGCAAAGGTGTAAAGCATGCAACAGTAGATCTCGGGGGCAATTTGGTAACCGTAGGATCGAAACCTGACGGGAATAACTGGAAGGTTGGGATTCAAACACCTTTCGGACAAAACGGTGATTACTTTGCAATATTAAGCATGCCGGAAAATGCGATAGTCACTTCAGGAATTTACCAGCGGTACTTTGAAGAAAATGGAACGATTTATCACCACATTATGAATACACATACCGGATACCCGGTGAACAACCATCTTGTCAGCGTTTCCGTGGTCTGTAAGAGCTCTATGAGGGCTGACGCCCTGGCAAAGAGCCTGACTTTCGGTCTTGAAAAAGGTCTGCGGTTTATAGAAAATCAGCCTGGCGCGGAAGCGGTATTTGTTACCGATACGGATGAAGTTTATGTTACGCAGGGCCTGAAAGGAGCGATAGAAATCACTGACCAGCGCTACATTCTAAAGGATTAAGCTGCGATAGAAAAATTAAAAAGTTAAAAACCGTATCTATTAATAAAATCCAAAAAAGTACACAAAAAACATATATGCAGTAGCCGTTGAAGCAAACTGAATTGCGAAGTACAATGACGTTGATAAACATTTAACACATTGTGCTTTCTATAAAATGCTGTTTTTAAGTGAAAAGGAGTGAAAACAATGCTGTACTGCAAATACTGTGATTACTATTCAGAGATAAAAACAAAGCCGGAAAACGGCGAAATGAAATCCTACTGTGAACTTGCTGATTACGTGTTCATCTCTGATGTTGAAGATCTGGAGATTGAGAATCCATGTGAAGGAATCAGGTACCAGGACTATCTGAATTCGCTGAACCAAGACATCAGAATCAGGGTATCGGCTTAAAAAGCCGAATCCTGAGCAATTATTTTTTTTTGATTTAATTCGTGTATATTGTATACGCAGAAAACCGGGTGATTATGATGATGAGAATAGCTGTAATTGACGGGCAGGGCGGAGGGATCGGAAAGCAGATCATTGAAACGCTCCGCAGAGAGCTCCACTGGAATGTGGAAATTCTTGCCTTGGGTACGACATCATTGGCTACGGCGGCAATGATGAAATCAGGAGCAAAAGAAGGAGCGACCGGGGAAAACGCCATTATTTACTCCTCACAGAGAATGGATTATATCCTTGGCTCTGTTGGGATAATTACCGCCAATGCAATGAATGGAGAAATTACGCCGGCAATGGCGAAGGCCATAGCAGACAGTTACGCAAAAAAGATATTAATACCGCTCAGTAGTAGCAACATAGAGATTGTAGGCGTGGATAAGAGCATTCCCCTTCCTAAAATTATCGAGAGCGCGGTACATATGATCAAAGCATTGAGCTTTGAGTATGAAAGTCAATGCGAGCGCACACATAGGAACATCGTTTGAAACATCGTCTGATTTGTAGAAGACCGGTCGGCATCAGCCAGCAAGATGTTTGTAATTCCGGAGGATATAGAGGATATGAAGGAGGCCCAATTGAGTACTACTTTTGATTACACCATTGTGAATGAAATTATTGATGCACTGGAATGTAAGCCCAGCGCCATCATTGCGATACTGCAGAACGTTCAGGAACGTTACCGCTACCTTCCTGCGGAAATCTTTCCCTACCTTTCCGAAAAGCTCAAGGTAAGTGAGGCGAGTATTTACAGCGTTGCAACATTTTACGAAAATTTTTCTTTAGAGCCGAAGGGCAAGTATGTGATTAAGATTTGCGACGGTACGGCATGTCATGTAAGAAAGTCGATACCGATCCTGGAACGTTTAAGAAAAGAGCTGGAATTGTCCAACGAAAAGTCTACCACGGATGACATGCTCTTTACCGTAGAAACCGTATCTTGTCTTGGAGCCTGCGGACTGGCGCCGGTATTGACGGTAAATGACAAAGTCTATCCTGCCATGACGCCGGATAAGGCAGCCCTTCTTTTAAAAGAACTGCGGGAGGACACAAAAGATGCTTAGGAAATTAAACAACAGAGAAGAACTGCAAAACTGCAGAAATACATATGCTAAAGCGTTGAAGGCTGAAAAGAAAAGAATTCTGGTTTGTGCTGGAACCGGTTGTGTTTCCAGTGGGTCCCTTTTGATTTATGACCGGCTGTGCGAGCTTATGACGGAGAGAAATATTCCCTGCAGCGTGGAACTGAAGGAAGAAGGTTCCGATGAGTCCATTCATAACGATTCTGTCGGAGTTAAAAAGAGCGGTTGCCACGGATTCTGCGAGATGGGCCCTCTTCTATTGATCGAGCCCCAGGGATACCTATATACAAAAGTAAGGCTGGAGGACTGTGAAGAAATCATTGAAAAAACAATTCTGAAAGGTGAATGTTGTGAGCGTTTGACCTATCAGAAAGACGGAGTGGTTCATGCCCGTCAGGATGAGATTCCGTTCTATAAGAAACAGACAAGGCTTGTTCTGGAACACTGCGGTCGAATCGATGCCACTTCTATCAAGGAGTATTTCGCTACAGGCGGCTATTTGGCTTTTGAAAAGGCGCTGTTTGACATGAATGGTGATGATATCGTCGGTGAAATCATAGAGTCAAGCTTGCGCGGCAGAGGCGGCGGCGGCTTTCCGGCTGGAAGGAAATGGTCACAGGTAAAGGCACAGAAAACGGAACAGAAGTATGTGGTTTGCAATGGGGATGAGGGCGATCCGGGCGCGTTCATGGACAGAAGCATTATGGAAGGCGACCCCCATCGTATGATCGAAGGAATGATGATTGCTGCTTTAGCCTGCGGCGCTTCCGAAGGATATATTTACGTGCGTGCCGAATATCCACTGGCAGTCAGCCGTCTGGAAGCGGCTATCGCTCAGGCCACAGAATGCGGTTTGCTTGGAGAAAATATCCTGGGTACTGAGTTCTCTTTCAGGCTGAATATCAGCCGTGGTGCCGGAGCCTTTGTTTGCGGTGAAGGAAGCGCTCTGACGGCGTCCATAGAAGGCAAAAGAGGTATGCCGAGAGTCAAGCCCCCGAGAACCGTTGAACAGGGATTGTTTGAAAAGCCTACCGTATTGAATAACGTCGAGACCTTTGCCAACGTACCTCTCATTATCAGCAACGGAGCACAGTGGTATAAGGGCATCGGGCCCTCAAACACTCCGGGCACAAAGGCTTTTGCTATGACAGGAAATATTGAAAACACAGGTTTAATTGAAGTACCCATGGGAACAACCCTGAGAGAGGTCATCTTTGACGTTGGAGGAGGCATGCGAGGAGGTGGAACCTTCAAAGCGGTTCAAATTGGAGGACCTTCCGGCGGCTGCCTGACCACCTCGGATCTCGACTTGCCATTGGATTTCGATTCCCTGAAGAAGGCCGGTGCAATGATTGGTTCCGGAGGTCTTGTTGTTCTTGACAGCACAACATGCATGGTGGAAATAGCAAGATTCTTTATGAATTTTACACAGAATGAATCCTGCGGCAAATGCGTTCCGTGCCGTGAGGGAACGAAACGGATGCTGGCAATCCTGGAGCGAATTGTAGCGGGCAATGGAGAGGATGGAGATATTGAACTGCTGCTTGAGTTGGCTGATACTATTTCCCAAACCGCTCTCTGCGGTCTTGGAAAAAGCGCCGCGCTGCCGGTGATCAGTACAATTAAAAATTTCCGTGAGGAATATGAAGCGCATATTTATGAAAAACGTTGTCCGGCGGGAAGCTGCCAGAAGCTGAAGAAAATTACCATTGATCCCGATTTGTGCAAGGGTTGCTCAAAATGCGCGAAGGTTTGCCCTGTTGGAGCAATTACGGGTAAAATCAAGGAGCCTTTTGCTCTTGACACCGCAAAGTGTATCAAATGTGAGGCCTGCATCGGCGCGTGTCCTTTCGGGGCAATTAAGGAGGTAGTCTGATATGGATAAGAAAGAATATATGATCATCGATGGAATGCCGGTTGAAATCAACGGAGAAAAGAATCTTCTCGAGCTGATCCGAAAGGTTGGAATCAAGCTTCCTACCTTCTGCTACCATTCCGAGCTTTCGATTTACGGGGCATGCAGAATGTGCATGGTGGAAAATCAGAGGGGACAACTGGAATCGGCGTGCTCGACTCCTCCAAGAGCAGGCATGGAGATCCGTACCAACGTTGAGCGGCTTCGGAAATACCGAAAAATGATTCTGGAGCTTTTGCTTGCAAACCACTGCCGCGACTGTACGACCTGCGGTAATAACGGAAAGTGCAAACTTCAGGAATTAGCGGTCAGCTTTAATATGGGAGACGTTCGTTTTCCCAACGGTCATACCGAGCCGGAACGTGATGAATCTTCTCTGTGTATTACACGGGATCAGAATAAATGTATTCTTTGCGGCGACTGCGTGCGAATGTGCAATGAGATACAGGGCGTAGGGGCTATCGACTTTGCACATCGTGGAGCCAAAATGAAGGTGAGCACCGCCTTTGACAGACCTATCGCAGATTCGCCCTGCGTCGGCTGCGGACAGTGCGCTGCTGTTTGTCCTACTGGAGCGATTGTCGTAAAAAACGAAATCGATAAAGTGTGGAAGGCACTGGACGACAGAGAGACGGTGGTATCGGTCCAAATCGCACCCGCGGTTCGGGTTGCGATCGGAAAAGCTTTTGGAATTCCTAACGGAGAAAACGCCATCGGCAGAATCGTAGCAGCCTTAAGGAGAATGAACTTCAACAAGATTTATGATACATCAACGGGAGCGGACCTTACCGTAATTGAGGAGTCTGATGAACTGCTGAAACGACTGGAAGCGGGAGAAAACAATATGCCGATGTTTACCTCCTGCTGCCCTGCCTGGGTCAACTACTGCGAAAAACATCACCCTGAGCTGCTGCAGCACGTTTCTACCTGTAAGTCTCCAATGCAGATGCTTGCCTCGGTGATCAAGGAACAATGCCGCCAAACAGAGAAAAAGTGTATTCATGTCGCTGTAATGCCTTGCACTGCAAAGAAATTTGAAGCGGCCCGCAAGGAATTCGTCGTAGAAGGTGATCGAACTGTAGACTATGTTATCACGACACAGGAATTGATCCAGATGATTAAAGAATCGGGTATCGTTTTCTCCGAGCTTGAGCCTGAAGCAATGGATATGCCTCTTGGAATCAATAGCGGAGCGGGCGTAATATTTGGTGTAACCGGAGGTGTTACTGAAGCTGTTTTGAGAAGGATCTACGCAGAAAAATCTATGTCGGGTCTCTTTGCCATCACCTATAAGGATGTGCGGGGAATGGAAGGCGTAAAGAAAGCTACTATCACAGCAGGAGAAAAAGAACTGAATATCGCCATAGTAAGCGGGCTTATGAATGCAGCCGCACTTGTCGATCAGATCGAAGCGGGAGAACATTATGACTTTGTGGAAGTCATGGCTTGTCCCGGAGGCTGCATTAACGGCGCGGGCCAGCCTTACGCCGCATTTCCGGAGATTGGCGTAAGAGGCAAGGGCTTATATTCAGCAGATAAACTTTCCACTATCAAGCGTTCAGAGGAAAATCCGCTGGTAGATGAACTATATGGGGGAATCTTAAAAGGACGCGTCCATGACCTGCTCCATGTTGAATATTTGCCTGCAAAATAGCATAACGCATTGATTTTAAGGAAGATTTTGCCATATAAATCATACCACTTGACTGTGAGTTGTAGAAGTGGTTTAATAAGCATAGGAAAAAGTCTCTGATTACAAGAGGTTGACAGACAAATTATTGCTGCGACTTATTAAACTTATCAAACAGTTCACGATGGGGTGCGCCATTGAAAGCGTTTCTTTCGTGAACTTTTTTTCGGGGAATAGGAAAAGATTACTTAAAGTAACACGGCGCTTGCCGGTAAATCAGAAATAAGAAACGGCCTATCCTGGGGATAGGCTGTTTCTTCGGAAAACGGAATGGATTGGAGGAGCTTGGGATGCTTGTAGTATCAGTATGCGTCGGCAGCTCATGTCATTTAAAAGGATCTTATGAGATCATTAAGACCTTTGAATCTCTCATAGAAGCACAAAAGCTTGAAAAATGGGTGGAACTGAAAGCCGCTTTTTGTTTGGGACATTGTACAAGCGGTGTTTCAGTCAAGGTTGGCGAGGATTATTTGGAAAACGTGACGCCGTCCAATGCGGATGAAATGTTTCGCGGTCACGTTGCAATGAAGGTTAGAAAATGAGTACGATTGAATTCAGAGAGGCAGACTGTAAAAACTGTTATAAATGCCTTAGAAACTGTCCTGTGAAGGCCATCACCTTTTACAACGGGCAGGCGGCGGTTGTAGAGGACGAGTGTGTGCTGTGCGGCAAGTGCTTGAATGTCTGTCCTCAAAATGCCAAAAAGATAAGGAATTATACGGATGCAGTCAAAAAATATATTCAGAAAAACGAGAAGGTATATGTCAGTCTGGCCCCTTCTTTTATTTCTTCTTTCGAGCAGAATCCCGCATGGTTATTTGCAGTGCTCAAGCGGCTCGGATTTACAGATGTAGAAGAGACAGCGGCTGGCGCGGTGCAGGTGTCAAAGCAGTATGAAAAGCTGATGCATGACCAAAGGATGGCCAACATCGTCACAACTGCGTGTCCGTCAGTCGTGATGGTAGTGGAAAAGCACTATCCGGAGTTGATTCCCTATCTGGCTCCGGTTGTATCACCGATGATTGCACATGCAAAAATGCTGAGAGACACCTACGGCAAGAAAATCCGCGTCGTTTTCATCGGTCCCTGTATCTCAAAAATCGAAGAATATAAAGACTTCCGAAATGAAGGGGTAATTGATGCGATCCTTACATATGAAGAACTGATGGACTGGATCAGGCTTGAAGGGATTGACGAAAATACAGATCTAACAGAAGAACTGAAAAGTGTTCAGAAAAATATGGCGAGGATTTATCCAACTCCTGGCGGGATTTTAAAGACCATAGAAAAGGACAGCCGGAAGAATTATCAATGTATTACAGTAGACGGTATCGACCGCTGCATGGAAGTTTTAGACTCCATGAAGAACGATGGACTGAAAAATTATTTTATAGAAATGAATAGCTGCACAGGAGGCTGCCTCGGCGGACCTTACAGACAGCAACTCCCCGGCGGTTTTCTCGAGGCGAGAAGAAAGCTATTAAATTATGTGAAGGATGGAATGAAGGAGGATACGCCTGTTGGACTGGCGGAGGAAAGACACCTTGATTTCGGCAAAGTGTTCACAGACCGCTCCGTAAAAGCCCCCGTTCCTTCCGAGGCTGTGATTCAGGGGATTTTGAACAGCATCGGCAAGTTTTCAAAAGATGATGAGCTGAACTGCAGCGCCTGTGGTTATGCCAGCTGCAGAGAGAAAGCGGTGGCGGTATACCAGGAGAAGGCACAGCTGCATATGTGTGTGCCTTATATGAGGGACAGAGCGGAGTCTATTTCCAATCTGATTTTAAACACAACACCCGACGCCATCATTGCACTGGATAACAAACTTGAAATTCAAGAATATAACAGGGCCGCTGCTGCAATGTTTGGACTGGACAGCAAAGACACAGATGAAAAGGGTGTTTTGGATATTTTTAACTGTGAAGACGTTGTAAAGGCCTTAAAAAGGAAAGAAGCAATCTACGACAAGAAATTCTATTATGAAGATCACGATATCACGGTGGAACAGTCGGTGATTTGGGTTGAGAAGCATAATATTGCGGTTATCATTTGCAAGGATGTCAGCCGTGAGGAACAGAAACGGCAGGAGCTTTTTGAAATAAGGCGCGAGACGGTAGATATCGCCCAAAAGGTCATCGACAAGCAAATGCGGGTAGCTCAGGAGATTGCCAGTCTTCTCGGAGAAACGACGGCAGAAACAAAGGTTACGCTTACGAAGCTGAAAAAATCAATCATGGCGGAAATGGGTGAGGAGCAATGAACTTTTATATCGACGCGGCCTATGAAAGCCTGAACAAATACCATGAAGAGCTTTGCGGAGATAAGATTGAGATCATCAGAAATAGGGATTCTGTTGTAATTGTGCTGGCTGACGGCCTTGGCAGCGGAGTGAAAGCCAATATTCTGGCTACCCTGACTTCGAAAATCATCGGTACATTTTTGATCAACGGATTGAATGTCGACGATGCAGTGGAAACCATCGCAAATACGCTGCCTGTCTGCAAGGACAGAGGGATCGCTTATTCCACTTTTTCGATCCTTCAAATATTTTATACGGGCGACGCCTATTTGGTAGAATACGACAATCCCGCTATCTTTGCCATGAAAAAAGGAAAACCGGCGGAATTTGATTTTGAAAAAAGAGTCATCAGTGGAAAGGTAATCAGAGAAAGCCGCTTTTTTGTAAAGCCCAACGACTTGTATATTATGGTAAGCGACGGTGTGATCCACGCAGGAATCGGGCAGACCCTCAATCTGGGCTGGCAGTGGCAGCATGTGGAGGAATATATCCGGAAAACCAATAAGAACGATATGTCTGCAAAGGGAATCGCAAAGCTTCTAATTTCGGCATGCGATAATCTCTATGCCCAGAAACCGGGGGACGATACTTCGGTGGCAGCAGTGAAGATAAAGAAACCCGTCACGGCAAATATTATGGTAGGACCGCCAAAGGACAGAAATGAAGACGAAGGGTTTATCAAAGCTTTTATGAAGATGAGCGGGAAAAAAGTGATTTGCGGTGGTACCACTGCACAGATTGCATCAAGAGTCCTGAACCGGGAAATTGTCACAAGTTTCGATTATTACAACCCCCAGATTCCGCCGACAGCTCAGATTGAAGGGATTGACCTCACTACAGAAGGAGTGCTAACGATGGGAAAGGCGCTGGATCATATCCGCATTTATTCCTCTTCTGATTCTACGATGAAGGACCTTCTTGAGCTGAACGAAAAAGACGGAGCTTCGATGCTTTCCAAAATTTTGCTGGAGGAGAGTACCAGCGTAAACTTTTTCGTCGGCTGCGCCAGAAATCCGGCCCATCATAAAAATGAACCATCCCTCAGCCTCAGCGCTAAATTGAAGCTGGTCGAGAAGATGGCGAAGTATCTAAGAGGCTTGGGAAAGCAGGTAATCATTAAATATCATTAGAAACATAAGTCACTAAAACAGAAAAGACATGAGTCATTAGGATAGATAACATGAGTTTTTACACAATAACACTAAAATTACATAAGCCCAGCCGTGAAAAGAAAAAAATCATGGAAATGGCTATGATGAATTATACACGAGCTTTTGATTATCTCCTGAAGGAAGCGTATGATTGCAGTTTGGACCAACTTCCCATATCAGGACAATATGAACTGGTAAAATGGATCGATAAAGATTTGTCTGCACGGCTGAATCGGTTTGACGCAGAGCCCTTCAAGGATGCGTTGAAGATCGACTTTGCTATGACCTTTTCCAGCTATATGGAGCTGAAATCAAAGGGTAAGAGGGTTGGCCGGCCGCGACGCTATACGGACCCTGACAGTAATCTAAAGGAGCTGAGGCCGATCTTTTTTTGCAGGCATGATATAAAAAGAGATTTTTGCCTCTTATATGATCCTGATAAACGCAGATATTTTGTAAAGCTGTATCTGATGAACCGAAAAAATGCCAGAACCCGTATGGCTGGCAGCAATACCATTAACGGTCCTGTAAGAGAAGGCAAACTAAACTATGTACACAGGAGCGGACTGAAAGCAGAATGCGGTGTATTGAAAGAACGTTTTATCCTTGTACCTCTTTCTTTTGGAAAATGGCAGGAGGAATACTTGAAACAATGTCTTGATCATCCTGACATGGTGAAAACCGCAAGGCTGGTTTATCGCGGCGGAGATTATTATATTACTGTAAACCTGGATCTTCCGGAGAAAGAGAAGCTGGAAACGGATACTTTTCTTGGCATTTCAAGAGGACCTGAGAATGATGTGAATCTTACGATTACCGGACAATCAGGCAGAATCATAGAATCGGAATCTGTATCTTTGGAGGAGTGCTTTGGAATTGACGGAAAAACACCCTTACCTGAATTTTACTGTGCCGTTGGACGTATCGTAGAAAAAGCGGTCGATAACAGATCTCAGGTGATTTTGGAAAACCTGAAGGTCTGCACCGACAGTGCTCATGAAGTTGACTTCGGTTCAGGCAGAAATAGAAGCGTTTTAAGTAAACAGCATTATCGGGAATTGGAAAAAGTTCTGAACTATAAGCTGGAACTGGCAGGTCTGTCAAAGCCAGTGAAAGTGAGTCCTTTCGGTATTTTTTCCACCTGTCCCAAATGTGGTTTGAATACAAAGAAAAGCAGGTCGTTAAAAGGGATGTTCCTGTGTATTTCCTGCGGGTCCGCTTACCATGTAAGGAACCTTGGCAGTATCAATCTTGCCAACAAACTGATTAAGTATAATCAGGATGACATTAAAATCAAGGTGGTAAAAGAAGATGAGGGTATCAGACTTTGCAATGATATTCTTGGAGTAGACCTGCAGGTAAATGACACAGAAGACTATATGATTCGGCTGAGCGGGGTCCTATCGGATGTGGTTCGGGAGGCGAAGGAAAGCGGAAGACACAGTCCAGGTAGCCGGGATATGAAAAAGAAGTGGAGTTTGATAAAAAAAATAGAAAGTTTTGATGACGTCATGAAGCATATCACTTTTCACTGACAAAGCTTCTGTTCAATTCTGAACGGTAAATTGCTCGCCTGACGGTGTCAAATAAAAGAGTTGAGATTGAATGAAATGATGCCTTTGCTGCCGCATCCAAGCTTACCGAGTAAGCGTGCCATAAGCATAGAAGTGCAGCTATCTGAGTATACCCCCGTGGATTCCATGGGGGTATTTTATGATATACTAAAATAAAATTTATACCGATATTCCGTTTTTGCGAATCACGTCACGGTACCAATACCCGGAATCCTTGATGATACGCTGCTGTGTGCCGTAATCAACATATACAAGGCCGAACCGTTCATCATAACCGGAATTCCATTCGAAATTATCCGTAAGGCTCCAGTGAAAGTAGCCCTTAACCGGAATATCTTTTCTTACAGCACGTTCCAACTGCAGCAGGTATCTGGTCAGGAAATCGATGCGGTCGGCATCGTGAACAGAACCGTCCAGAAAGACCCGGTCATTGCAGCTTTGACCGTTTTCTGTTACAAGCATAGGAAGTCCATATCGTTCATAAAGGAAGCGAAGACCATGATACATACACTCCGGAGTGACAGGCCACTTCAGGGCGGTCCGGGGAAACCCGGGGAGCTTCTTTATGCTGCGTCCCTGAGCATCCACGGGAATGCCGTTGTAGATGTTGAGACCGATAAAATCCATGGGCTGACTGATGATTCTCCGATCTTCTTTGGATAAGGAATCGTTCAGACGGCGAAAGCCTGCAAGCGCGTCAGGGTAGCGGCCTTTGACGGCAGCGTCTAAAAGCCAGGTGTGAGAGAAGGTCCATTCGTCTTCATGTATTGCGAAAGTGGCATTTCTTGCTGAATCCAGAGCCTCTGCCGTACCGCAAGCAGGATAACAGATTTTGCCCGTTGATGCCAGTCCGATCTGCAACGGGGAAGAACATGATGCTCTCATGGCGGCAGTTGCACCACCGTGAGCGATCAGGGCGTGATGGACGCATTGCACGGCTGCCTCTTCTGAAAGCCTTTGCCTGACGTATTTCGTTATGAAGTCAGAGCACTTTTTTATGTCTGGATATTCAGCCGGCGATAAAAATAGAAAAATAAAGCAATTTGATGGGTTGACAATGATCGAAAATTTATATAATATGACAGCATGAGAACGATTGCATTCTTACGAATGTATTTTCATACGAATTCTATAGTCTTTATTGAAATTACAATAATTTATAGAATTTTATTTTTTATTAAAAATGAGAACGTTTTCAATGGAGGACAGTAAGCTATGGCTTCAACAATTTTAGACGTCGCAAGATTATGCGGATATTCTAAGGCCACTGTGTCCCGGGCATTTGCCAGTCCGGAACAGGTAACAGAGAAAACGCGCCAAAAGGTATATGAGGCCGCACGAGCATTGAATTACACGCCGGATGCGATTGCCCGCGCAATGGTGCGCGGTCGTACAGATAATATCGGGTTTGTCATCTATGAAAAACAGTATCCTGTGGTATTGAACCCGTTTTATTCACCGATTTTTGAAAGTGTGCTGCAGACATGCGCACACAAAGGTTACAGTCTTTTTATCTCGTCTGACCGAGATTTACGTCTGCCAAACGGGCAGACCTGTGTGAAAAAGCAGATGGACGGAATTATTCTTGCCGGTCAATCCGATGCCCAAATGGTAATGGATTTAAGGCGCCAGAACATGCCGGTTGTAGTACTCAACAACGCTCTTGATGTAGATGACTTATTATGTATT
This sequence comes from Anaerovoracaceae bacterium, assembly GCA_963676445.1. Lineage (GTDB taxonomy): Bacteria > Bacillota > Clostridia > Peptostreptococcales > Anaerovoracaceae > Anoxybacterium. The sequence goes on along the minus strand of OY781100.1, from coordinate 1,895,579 downwards.
ACTACGGACCAGTACGGGGGCGCTCTTCTCGCCATGCGGCATTTGACAGAGCGGGGACACCGTAAAATCGGACTGATTGCAGGAGCTTTCTCTCCCCATGTATACACATCGCGCTACAACGGTTACTGTGATGTGCTGCGTGAGATTGGAGAGACGATCGACCTGCGCTTCGTTCAGACAATAGATCCGACAGCAGAGCAAGCAATGCAGTGCGCATCGATGATGCTATCCCTGCCTGACCGTCCCACTGCTATTTTCTGTACAAATGACACCATCGCCATAGGTACGATGAAGGCAGCATTGCGGGCAGGATTGCGTATTCCGCAGGATCTTTCTATTATTGGATTTGATGACAGTGAAATAAGCCATTTGGTGGAACCTGAACTGACGACGGTACGCGTGGATAAGGCTGCGATGGGGCGCATTGCAGCTGAACGGCTGATTGCGCAGATTGAAGGGGAACCACCCCAAAAGCAAGTGATTCAAACCCCGATAGAACTGGTGGTACGCCAGTCAACTTAGGGGAATTCTGGTTGAAATCAGGGCGTTCTTTGTTTAGACAATTATGAACTGTAAGAGGTGAGGTATTGGAAGTAACATTTATTAATGTAGGCTATGGTGATGCGATTTTAGTACAATCAAATGGATTTTCACTGTTGCTGGATGGCGGCAGTGCAATGGCAGGGGAATTTGACCATTTTCCGCATCGTATACGCGCGGCAGAATATTTAAAACAAGCGGGACTGTTACATATCGATCTGTTGATCCTGTCGCATATTCACGAGGATCATGTCTGCGGCTTAGAAGCAGTTCTTGATCAGTTCACGGTAGGTGAAATCCGATTACCGTATGATCCAGCACTTTTTTTAGAAGATCAATTGCTGGAGCCTGATGAATCCGCGCCTCCCAGTGTTCACCTGTTTGCAGCTGCAATCCGTGCCACCATGAGGATTCTGGAGTCGGCGAAGCACAGGGCAATTCCTGTCGGAGTGATAAAAACAGGAGACCGGTTGGATTTGCCGTGGGGGATAGAGCTTGCAGTCCTTGCACCGTCTGCGGCTGTAAGACAAAGTTTTGAGCAGCGGCTTGCCGCAGCATTTGAGGCGCATGATTCCACAAGCGTGCTTCTTGAGCTGGACCGTACCGCAAATGACAGCAGCCTTCTTCTCAAACTGTGCGAGGGAAACAATGCACTGCTGCTGGCAGCGGATAATTGTCCGGATAAATGGAACCTGGAGGATCTTTCAGCACTCAAAAATGTAAACGTTCTCAAATTGCCGCATCACGGACAGAAAGACAGTGTATGCGAAGAAATTATCAGTAAAATTCCACTTACGCATGTAATCACAACCGCATCTTCAGACCGGCGTTATCAAAGCGCGAACCCGGAAGTATACAACACACTACTGCGCTTAAATCCTAAGATGACGCTGCTTTTTACAGATGAACGGGACTATCTCCCATACTTTACAAACCCGGACGGCGCACGCGCCATAAAGCTTGTGATCGATTCTCGTGGTATTCACACGGAATTTATCAAATAAATTGTTTGGATAAGAATGGAGGAATTACAATGAAACGTACGACGAAACGATTATTCACCGTACTTCTGGCTTTTATCCTGCTGCTTTCAGTGGCAGCCTGTGGTGCAAATACCGCAGAGGAGAATGGGTCGGTGCCGGAAGGTGATGCACAGTCGGCAGATGGTTTTCCTGAAAAGCAGGTTACCATTATCATGCCCTGGAGTCTTGGCGGCGGTCCGGACACGATTGCACGCCAAATCGCATCCTATGGTGAGAAATATCTTGGCGTACCAGTGATTGTCGAGAACAAGACCGGCGGCGCAGGTACAATTGCAATGGCGGCCGCACTGCAGGCAGCGGATGACGGCTATTCTATGATTGTGGCAAACGGCCCATTGTTTTCGCTGACACCAAGCTTTCAGAATGTCAACTATTCAATCGATGACATTACACCACTCATTGGGATGCGTGAGGTTGAGTTTGTTGTGCTGTCAAACCCGGGCAAGAGCGGCATCGAAACGCTGGATCAGCTTAAGGAATACGCTGGATCAGGAAAGACCATCAAGTATGCGACTACCGGCGGACCTGGCAACGACAGCTATACGATGATTTCCGTGCTTTTCAAGCGTCTGGGGCTACCGGCAGAAGCCGTTCCGTATGACGGTGGTCAGGAAGCAATCAATGCGCTGGTTGGCGGACACGTTGACATTGCTATCGGGTCACCTCCGGTTTACCGTGATTATGTTAAAAGCGGAGAACTTGCTTGTCTTGGTACCTTTATTCCTGATGGTATCGATGTTGAAGGAATTGGACGCATTCCGTCCTTTAAGGAACAGGAGATTGATGCAGAATTTATCGGCATGGACTATTTTGCAGTACGCTCCTCGGTGGATGATGCAAAGAAAAAGGTTCTTACGGAGTTTATTCAGAAGGTGTATGCTGATCCGGACTTCCAGAAATTCATGTCTGAAATGGGCATGGTAGCATGGGATGGAACGGAAGCTGAAATACTGCAAAAAATTAATGACCAGAGCAAAGCGATGGTGGATTACGTCAAACTCCTTGAATAATTAATACATAAGCATTCAATGTGGCAGCGGAACTCGTTTCCGTTTGAGTACCCGCTGCCGCTTCTGTGAAGACGAGGTGATAGAATGAAGCTGAAATACAATTCGGAAATTATTTCGGGGTCTGTTTTCCTGGTCGCAGCAGCAGTGCTGTGGTTGCTGATCCCAAGTCAGATCAAGACAATGGAAACCTCGGTGATCAATGCGCAGACGGTACCTAAAATCGCAATCGGAGGAATGGGGTTATTCTCTCTCGGCATGCTTCTGCAGGGCATTTTTACGATACCCAAGAAAGAAGTTGTCATTACACGAGACGGATTACGATCAGACCGCTTTCGCAAGGAAGTCAAAAGTGTGGTTTATGCAGGCATGCTCCTTGCCTATTTAGCTGCAATCACCTGGTTGGGTTTCCTGATTTCCACACTGCTGCTGACCATTTCGATTTTGCTTTTTTATGGGGCGCGCAGGTGGTATTACTATGCGATTCCACTGACGATGGTAGTCGTTGTGTATTTCATATTCAAGATGTTACTGAGGGTTTCGTTGCCGTAACAGGAAAGGGGAGAAAATGGACTTATTTTTTGACGGTCTGCAGATGCTTCTGCAGTGGCAGCATTTTTTAATCATTCCGGTTGGGCTGGCCCTTGGTATTGTTGTTGGCGCGATTCCGGGACTGACTTCGGACCTTGGGATTATTCTTTGCATCCCGTTGACCTATGGTATGGAGCCGACAATGGCGATCCTGATGCTGCTTGCAATTTATTGCGGTGGTACATACGGAGGTTCGGTTACCGCAATTCTGATCAATACTCCAGGAACTTCGGCAAATGCAGCAACACTGTTTGATGGTTACCCCTTGGCAAGAAACGGGCAGGCATACAAGGCGCTTTCGATGGCGTTGTTTGCTTCCACCATCGGGGGTCTGATCAGTGCCGTTGCCCTACTGTTTCTTGCTCCGCAGATTGCAAAAATCACTCTGCTTTTCGGACCGGCAGAATATCTTGCCCTTTCGGTTTTCGGCCTTTCTGTTATTGCCGGGGTATCGAATAAAAGCGTCCTTAAAGGATTGATCGGGGCGTGTATCGGCATTTTTATTTCCACCATTGGTATGGACAATATCAGCGGTACAACGCGTTTCACTTTCGATAAAATCAATCTAATGAGCGGAGTCAACCTGATTATTGCGCTGATTGGATTATTTGCAATTTCGGAGATTATGGTGAAATCTCAGTATAACCCGCTTATGGACAGAAAAACCGTCAGCGCATCCAGCATCACCAAATGCAAGGTGACCCGCGAGGAATACAAGCGTTGTCGCAAGCCGATCGGCATTGGCTCGCTGATTGGCGTGATTATCGGCGCAACGCCGGGCACCGGAGGCGGTCTTGCCGCATTCATCTCGTATAATCAGGTCAAAACGACCTCCAGTCATCCGGAAACCTTCGGGCAGGGTGAAATCGAGGGTGTTGCGGCTTCCGAATCGGCTAATAACGGAGCCTGCGGTGCAACGATGATCCCAATGCTGACGCTTGGCGTTCCGGGCGACGGCGCGACGGCGATTCTCATGGGCGCTTTCATGATCCACGGGATGGTACCCGGGCCAATGCTGTTTCGGGATCAAGGCAATATCTTGTATGCGATCATGCTGGGGCTGATTGTGGTCAACGTTTTTATGTATCTCATCGGTAGCGTGTTTACAAAGTTCTATGCGCATATCACACGTATTCCATACGAAATTCTCGCGTGCATCGTGCTGACTTTCTGCGTTGCCGGGGCGTATTCCACCAGCAACAGTCTGTATGACGTATATATTATTGTTGTAGTTGGTATACTGGCATACTTTCTGAGGCGAATGGACTTTCAGCTTGTTCCGATTCTCCTTGGAATCGTGCTTGGACCTCTGGCAGAAATGAATTTCCGTCGTGCACTCATTCTCTCCGATGGCAGCCTTAGTATTTTCGTTACCCGTCCGATCAGTCTCGCATTTTTGCTCATTGCGGGTGGTTCTCTGCTTATGTTTGGCTGGAAAAATCACCGCGCGAGGGTAAAAGAGCGAAGCAGCACATTATGATAAAGGAGGAAGAAATCAATGCAAAACCGTTTCAAACGTTTTTTCAGCATTATGCTGGCAATTGGATTATTCTGGAGCATGGGAGGTGTCACGTCGGAGGTAAGCGCGATGTCCTATCATGACAATAATGTGACCCTGCAGGGTTCCGGTGGGATCCAGATTACGAACGGTACCTTTGAAGTAACAGAGCTGAGTATTACTTCGGGACAAGATCCCGATGGCAGAAACTATGTCGGTCAGGTTCATACCTTGACAAGCGGACATTTTACTTTTGAAGTCGGACGCAGCGGTTCTGGAGCTGTGGCTTCCTGGCTCAATGAAAGGCTTTCCGGATACAATGACGATAGTGTAAACGGAGACCGTACAACCTTTGACCATACGGCAGGCGATCTCAATTTTGCATTCATCGGAGACCTGACGCTTTCTCTTACGGGTCCTGGCTTTAACCAGGGGATTACGGTTACCTTTTCAGATGTTGCCTTTGCCCAAGGAAAATCAGGCTTGAGCAATAACTGGTGGTTTGGACAGAAGAAAGGGCAGCACACACGTGACAGCGACGGACCGAACCGTGTGCTTGTGTTTGGAACCGATGGCAGCGGCAATACGGTATATGCATCCTTTTTACGCGGAGGTAATGATGTGAGCACAGTGTCGCTGGAAGCATTGTATGTTCCAGGCGCTGCGGAAGACCATGCGATAGCAGTTCCCGATGTGCAGGATACCTTTGCAGCGTTGCCTGTTAATGGCAGCCTGACAACCCTTCAAGGCTTTTCGGGAAATTATGATTCTGTTTCCTGTCATGTTCAGGGGTATGCACAGTACGATAATGCAGAAGGAGACCGCTACGCTCTTTTGACCCACAGTGTTTCAACGGCTTCTTATGCGCATATTGTTGCCGGAACGATAACTGGCAGCGACAAATATGGGTTTAAGACCTATCTGAAGGATTGGATTCATCCGGGAGGAATTCAAGGAATCGGCGACTATCTGCTGGTGCCAACTGAGGAAGAAACGCAGGCACATATTGCGCTGTATGATCTGCGTTCGCTGCCGGTGCAGGAGCTTCGCAGAGTCGAATCTTTTGATATGGCGGTGAATCACAAGGCAGGTGCTCTGGGTATTACCACCTACGAAGATGCGGCGGGGACCGAGTACTATTTGCTGATTGTCGCTCATCTGGATGAGGCAGATAGCGTTTATCATATTTATCGCGCACCCACGGCCGGAGGGCTTGAAAACGCATCCTTCTCCGAGGTCGGAAATTTTGGCTTCGAAAAGGATTTTCAGGGGTTTGGACTGGTCACGGAGGAAGATACCAATGATGTTTATATGATTGGTTTATGGTCTCCGGGTGAAGGGCTGTCCTATGCAGATTATGCCTACCTTTATCAAATCGATACACAAAACTGGACCATCGGCCCGGAGCTTGATCAAATACATATGGTCAGCACAGGCGGCGGAATCGGTACTTTCGGAGTCCATTTCCGTTATGGTGCGAGCGTGTTTATCACGCCGGACCAGGAGCTGGTTGTTTCCGCTACGGAACGTAACCGTGCCAGTTCGCTTGATGTAAACGACTGGATGGACTGAATATAGCATCTCCTCAATAAAAGGCGCCCAGCGGTATTTGGCGAGACCCGCAGGGCGCCTTTTCTATTTATTTTATTTGCGCATGAAGAGGCACGGTTACCATGGATTGAAAATATGAAAGTTGTTCAAGGTTTACATTGAACAAAAGTGAATGAAACAGATGATATAATTCTGTAAAAAGTATAAAAAACTATTGACACACGATCTTACAAGTCATAATATTTAATCACATTAATTAATTAAGTTAAAAAAGTGGAGGTGTTAATTTTGTCTGATAAACTTTTTCACACGATTTATGGACGGGGTCTGGTGGGAGAACTAAAGAATATCGTTCAAAAGCCCTATCTTGTGGTCACAATGGAGGATCTTTGGGATATCTTTAAAGACGAGTTTGACGAAGATGCGGTGGTTCATTTTGTTAAGACGCTGGAGTATAAGGAAATCATGGCTGAGGTGGAGGAGCTTCCCAAATTTGAGAGTGTAATCGGTCTAGGGGGAGGCCAGGCCGTCGACTATGCAAAGATGGCGGCTTGGAAAAAACATCTGCCCCTTTATCAGATGCCTACTTCGATTGCTACCAATGCGGTATTCGGCCATCGGGCAGGAATACGGTTTGACAGCAACGTTCGCTATGTCGGATATGTGGAGCCGGTGGCGGTTTACATAGATTACGACGTCATCCAAAAAGGTCCCGTCGCACTAAACCGCAGCGGTGTGTGCGATGTGTTCTGCTACCATAATGCGGCGTTTGACTGGAAGTATGCAGCGGAGAAAGGCAAGTGTGAAGCCAAATGGCCTTATGATGCGGAACTATCGGCAAAAGCGACCGCAGTTAAAGATAGCGTGGTAGCAGCAATTGACGATGTATACGCTATGAATGAGAAGGGAATCAGGGCATTGACGGAAGGATTGAGATGGGGTGGAGCTGCATTCCATAACGCCGGTTGGAATCCTCGTCACATAGAAGGAACGGATCACTTTCTGTTCTACACGCTGGAATACATGACAAAGAAGAAATTTATTCACGGTTTGCCGGTTTGTCTTGGAATTTTTACGGGATCATTGATGCAGGGGAATGATCCGGAAGGAATCCTTGATCTGGTTTTTCGGGCAGGAGTTGATATCAGGCCGGAGAATATGGGGTTGACTTGGGATGAGGTGTTTGCAGCTTTAAAGTATGAACGGGAATATGTGCAGCAGGCCGGATTGTGGTATACCGTAGCAAACGATTTTCTTGTTGACGATGCCTTCTGTAACAAGGTGAAGGAAATGATTCTTGAGAAGTATGGTCAGTAAAAATTGAGGAGGGAATGAAAATGAAACGATTACTGGTCCTGGTTTTGGTTCTTGCCCTGGTGATTTCAACTTTTGCAAGCTGCGGCGGCAAGGAAGTCAGCAATACAGGGGATCTGTCAAAAGGCGTCAGAGCTTTCGAAGGCGTTACGATCAATATGATTGCCGAACAGCAGACTCCAACCGTGGCATTGTCCAATCAATTAGGCGAGTTTGAAGAGCTTACCGGAATTAAAGTGAATCTGGAAATGGCCCCTTTTGACAACGTGGTACAGAAGATTACGTTAGCCATGCAGAGCGAGAGCGATGATTATGACGTTATCGCAGTTCCTTACCAGTTTCTTGGAAATCTTGCGGTGAATGGATTTATTCAGTCTCTGGAGCCTTTCATGAACAATACCGACCTGTCAATCATACCGGATTATGATGCTGCTGACATCATCGAGGGAATGTGGGATGCGTCTGGAAAATGGGAGAATACTGTTTACGGTGTTCCTGCAAACTCCTGTATCATGTTCTTCGCGTATCGAAAAGACCTGTTTGAAAATCCTGATGAACAGGCTGCCTTTCGGGCCAAATACGGCTATGAATTGGAGGTGCCGACGGATTGGGATACATACAGGGATATCGCTCAATTTTTTACGAGAAAAAGCGGAGAGACTCTTGCGGGAGAAACTTTAAATCAGGATTTTTACGGGGTTTCCATGTCGGGCAAACGACATGATGCGACGACCTGTGAATGGTTGAATTATGCATGGTCCTTCGGTGGAGACATCTTTGACGAGGAGGGAAACATCGCCATCAACAGTGAGAAAAACATAGCGGCATTGGAATACTACAATAATTTAAGGCAATATGCGCCCCCGGGAGTAACGGAAAAAACCTGGGATGAACAGACTACGGAAATGCAGCAGGGGGTTGCAGCGATGGCTGTCATTTTTAACGATTGTACTCCGGCTCTTGAGAATCCTGATGAATCAAAGGTCGTCGGTAAAATGGGTTACGGTGCGATTCCGGTCGGAGAAAAGCCCGCCGCACATTATGGCGCATGGTCCTATTTTATTCCGGCTAAAGCGGCAAACCCCGAAGCTGCATGGGTTTTCCTGCAATGGTTTAATACTCCTGAAGTGCAGAAGAATATCGCTCTTGACGGAGGATTTCCAAACCTGTACTCCGTGTATGAAGATCCTGAATTGAATGAGCTTCCTTATTGGAAGGCATCCATGGCGGCTTATGAAATTTCCACGACCAGACCAAGAATCCCGGAATGGAATGAAATGAATGAAGAGTTAATGCTGGAGATTTCCAAGGTCATGAGTGATCAGGCTGCGCCGAAAGAAGCGCTGGATTCCTGTGCTGAGGAATATGCAAAGATCCTGGAAGGGAAATTGCCTGTATCTTATAAATAACCGAGAACTGTTGCGCTGCGGAGGGCATATCCCTCCGCAGGAAATTGAACAGGGGGGAACAATTTGAACAAAGCTCAATCAAGATTACATAATGAAAGGACCTTGGCAATCCTGTTCCATTCACCAACTTTTGTGGTGCTTTCTATCATTACTCTGGGTCCGCTGCTTTACGCATTGTGGATTAGTTTCTTTAATTTTAGACTTTCCGCCCCCGGTGGGAAGGATCAATTCATCGGATTCGATAATTATTTGGAAATACTGAAAACACCGGAAGTTGCTCAATCCATGCTGACCACTTTTAAGTTTATGCTGATTGCTGTCACTTGTCAGGTGATACTGGGATTCGCCATTGCCCTGGCCATTCATGCGGTTCCGAAATTTCAGCGCTTGATCACTTCGCTGATTTTGGTACCGATGATGGTTGCACCTTTGGTTGTCGGACTGATGTACTCTTTCTTTTTTAACACACAGTTTGGTTTTTACACATGGATCGTAAATACCTTTCATCTGCCGCTGCCGGTTTCCCTCTTCAGTCAGTCCATTAGTGCTTTGGTTACAGTTGCGCTCACAGATGTTTGGGAGTGGACTCCGTACCTTGCACTGATGTTTCTTGCTGGGCTTCAGTCTATCGATACGGAAAGCTATGAGGCTGCAAAAATAGACGGTGCGAATGCATGGCAGACCTTTATTAAAGTGACGATTCCACTTATGATGCCGGTGATCGTCGTCGGAATTATCCTTCGTTCCATGGAAGCTTTTAAGGAGTTTGATAAACCCTATATTCTCACCGGCGGAGGACCTGGTTCTGCCACTGAGGTCATAGATATGTATACTTACAGGCAGGCATTTATTTCATATAACTTCAGCTTTGCAGCCGCAATCTGCGTCGTTCTGTTTGTGATATTGCTGTTTTGCGGAGCCCTTTATGGGAAATTTGTATTGGAGCGTGATGCATAATGCTCGGCATAAAAAAAAGAAGTACGGCATTGACCTTTATTTATGCATTTCTCATCGTTTATATCTTTATCACCCTGCTTCCTTACGCATGGTTGATCATTACATCTTTTAAGACTCGGGTGGATGCGTTTTCCATGCCTCCGAAATGGATCTTTGATCCCACTTTTTCAAATTATAAGGAAGCATTTCTCGACAAGGGCTTTCTTTTAAATTTACGGAACAGTCTGGTTGTAACCACTGTGAGCACCTGTCTTGCATTGCTGATCGGGCTGCCTTCTGCTTACGCCTTTTCCAGGTTTAAAATAAAAGGCGAAAAGGCATTAATGTACTATCTTCTGGGTACACGCTTTACTCCTGTTGTGGCCCTGGCCCTGCCTCTTTATCTCGTTATGGCAAAAGTGGGGCTGTTGAACAGCTATGTAGGAATCATCATCGCGCATATTACCTTTAACCTTCCTTTTGTCGTATGGATGATGCGGGGTTTTTTTGATATGATTCCCAAAGAAATTGATGAGGCGGCAAAGGTGGATGGGTGCAGCTGGTTTTACATCTTTGTCCGAATGGCCCTGCCTCTGGCCAGAAGCGGACTGGCGGCTACCGCGGTATTTTGTGCTGTTAACTCCTGGAATGAGTTCTTTATGGCCTTAATTCTGACTGGCAGAGCTACAGCGACAATGCCTGTGGCAATTCCTGGACTGCTTACTCCCCAGGGTACCATTTGGGGGCAGATTGCCGCAGTGGGAACGGTTATCTCCGTACCGGTGTTGATCTTTGCTGTCATCGTACAAAAGAACATGGTAAAGGGAATGACCATGGGAGCTGTGAAGTGAAATAATGGAGGTAATATGAATACGATAGAAAAAGATCAAAGATATTTGATGCAGGTATATTCTCCTGAGGCGCTTGTAATGGCAAGAGGAGAAGGAATGTATCTTTATGATGAGGCGGGTAAATCATATCTTGATTTTTCTGCACAGTTCTCATCGTGCAGCTTGGGTCACGCTCATCCTGAGCTTACAGAGGCAATCGAAAGACAGCTTCATAAGGTGGTTTCTGTTACATCGATGTTTGTAACGGAAGAACGGGCGGAACTGGCAGAGACCCTTGCGGACATAGCGCCGCAGGGCATGAATAAGGTTTTGTTTGGCTGTACGGGATCAGATGCAAATGAATTTGCGTTAAAACTAGCAAAATATTATAAGGGAGGCGGTAAAATTATCTCGTTTCGCAGAGGGTTCCACGGTTCGACCGCAGGCTCTGCGGCGGCTACGGGAAAGTCGGAGACCATTCAGGAGAACGTCAGCATTGCGGAACTTCTGCCGCGTGGCTTTCTTCATTCTTCACCGCCCTATTGCTATCGCTGTGACTTCGGAAAGGAACCGCAAAGCTGCGGGCTACAGTGCCTTCGCTTCCTTGAACAGACTATATTGCACGAAGGAGGTGATAAGGTTGCGGCTGTCATTACCGAGCCCATTTTTGCCGCGGGAGGCGTCATCGTTCCTCCGAAAGGTTTTCTGGAGGGATTGCGGAAAATTTGCGACCAATACGACGCTCTGCTGATTTTTGACGAGGTTGTCACAGGCTTTGGACAAACTGGCTCCATGTTTGCCTGCGAGCATTGGGGGGTAACTCCTGACATATTGGTCACGGGAAAAGCTTTGACGGGCGGATACCTTCCGGGTTCGGTGGTCATTGCCCGAAGAAAAATCGGAGAGGCAGCGGATGCATTGACACTTCATGGTCACACCCACTCCTGCTATCCTTTAATGTGTGCGTCTGCAAGCAAGAATATTGAAATAATACAGAGAGAAGGACTTTGCGAGAAAGCCGCTAATGTGGGCAGGTATCTTATCGAGCAGCTTTTGAGACTGCAAAATCAATTCGACGTCATCGGCGACGTTAGGGGAATGGGCTTCCTTGCCGGATTTGAACTTGTTAAGGACAGGACATCGAAAAAAGCTAATTTCGAATTGGGTCAGCAAATGTTCAACAGAATGTTATCGAAGGGATTGATTACAGAGCTGGAGAGCAGGAAAAATCTTCAAAATGCAGTGATCGTTCTTCACCCCCCTCTGATTACGGAAAAGAAACACGTGGATGAGGCGGTGCGGATCATCGAAGAATCGCTGAAAGAGTGCCTGGGCAACAGATGAGAAGCCGTCACTTGTTCATTCAATACAATTCTTCGGAAGGATGGTGGAGCAGAGATGAATGAAACAAAATATTTGGGAATCGATATCGGGGGCACTTCAACAAAATATGCTGCAGTCAATACAAAAGGAGTCATCGGAAAAAGAGGCAGCTTCAATACGTTCCAGAGCATGAGCCGGCAAAACTTTCTGGATGAAATTTTTCGAGCCTGCAGCGAAGCGATTGAAGGGGGAAGTCAGGGAATCGGCATATCCTCTCTTGGCGTGATCGACAGTCAGAGCGGCTGCTATTTAGGTGGTGTTCAGAACCTCCCCGCCCTTCAGGGATTAAATCTCAAAGAGACGCTGGAATCCCAGTATCCCGGTATGCCTGTTTTCATACTGAACGATGCGAAAGCGGCTGCTTTGGGAGAACTATGGGTAGGTGCGGGAAAAGGCTGCAGCAGTCTGCTCTGCATTACACTTGGAACGGGTATTGGCGGTGCTCTGGTTGTGAATGGGAAACTGGTTCATGGATTTCATAATCGGGCAGGGGAAGTTGGTTTCAGCAATTACGTAAACGAAGGGGATTATATTGAGGCTTACTTTTCAACAAAAGCTGTTATGTCTAAAATGTCGGTTAAAATGAAAGAACCGATGGACGGTTTCAAATTCTTTGAAAAATGTTATAATAAGGAAAATACATATCTTGAAACTCTGGAGGAGTGGATGCGGGGCGTAGCGAGACTGATTGCGAATCTGTGCCTTTTGGTGGACCCTCAGAAGGTTTTGATCGGTGGAGGTGTCTCCAATGAAAATGAAATGATCATACCGATGCTGACCCGATTCACAGATCAGATGCTTCCGGAGGAATTCAGGGGACAGACAAAGATTGCTCCTGCAGGCAATACCTGTGATGCAGGAATACTTGGTGCAGTGGCAGGATTGATATTAAAAGACAGCAGGTGACCACAATGATAAAAGAAAACTTAACAAGCAGATCCATCAGGAATAATAACAGCTATAATATAATGAAAGCCCTGGTCGAGCACGGAAGGCTTCAGCGCAGTGAACTGACAGCCTTCAGTAAAGTTAGTGTAATTACAGTAAATAAGATTGTAGACCGGTTGCTGGCGGCAGGAATATTGGAAGAAACCATCGTAACCAGCAGCATTGGCAGAAAACCGAAGGAACTCAGCTTTACACAACAGCTTGGCTGTTTTTGCTGCATTAATTTATGCAAAACGAGCCAAATCGGATACTTCATTTATGATATTCACTCCAGACTGCTATCCGACGGCAGCATAAAAGTGGACAGGAACACTGATTTTATTTCTGCGCTTGAAGAATGCATTACAAAGATACAAAAGATCTCGAAAGAGGAGCAGGGTCTTCCATTGCTAGGCGCAGCTGTCTCCGTTCCAAGTATCTACTATGAAGAAGAGGACGCGGTCAACTGTGATTTGATTCCCGGGTTAAAGGATATTCATCCAAAAAAACTCCTCGAAGAACGAATGGAGCTTCGCAATGTCATCATTATCCACGATGTATGTGCTGCAGCCAGCCTGGAATATCAACTTTCGGACAGTGACAGTCTGTATTATTTTTATATGGGAGATGGGCTGGGAAGCGCCTTTGTAAGATATGGGGAGATCTTTCAGGGAGACTCTTATGCAGCTGGTGAAATTGGTCAATGTCTGATAAGTTTTGACGGGATGGAACAAAGCTATGAAAGCTTGCTTTCACTGTCAGGATTGTGCAAACGGCTTGATTTATCTGAGCAGGCGGAACTTGAAAGCCTGCTGAAGAATTATCCGGGTATTCCGGACGAGAAGAGAGAGCGTATGGAAAAAGTTCTCGGCTTTGCTTCGGAAATGCTTTACAACATTTGCTGGCTGTTAAATCCGGGTACGATCGTAATTGATTCGAGTCTGCCGGTGCTTGCAGAATTAATGAAGCGGAATACGGAAAAGAAATGTGGACGGCTAAGCGAATCGCCAATCAGAAACCAGGTAAAGATCACATTGCCTAAGGAAAAGAATCATTATGCCATGTCAGGATGCGTAGTCCTGCTGGTGGATAACTGGATCAATGAAATGAATCGAGAGGGAGAAAAAATTGAAACTGATTAAAGCAAAAGATTACAAGGATATGAGCCGAAAGGCTGCGAATTTTTTATCGGCGCAGGTGATACTGAAAGAGAACAGCGTGCTGGGTTTGGCCACCGGAGGGACCTCTGAGGGTATCTATGAGCAGCTTGTAGAGTGGTACCGGAAAGGGGATATCGATTTCTCTTCCGTATCAACCGTAAATCTCGACGAATACGTGGGGCTTGACGGGATGAATGAGCAAAGCTACCGGTATTTTATGAAGCAGCATTTGTTCAGTCATACTAATATCAAGGAAGAGAACTGCCATCTACCTGACGGTATGGCGGATAACATAGAGGAAGAATGCATTCGTTATGACAGACTCATCGAGAAGCTTGGCGGAATTGATATGCAGCTTCTCGGTATTGGTGAAAATGGCCATATAGGCTTTAACGAGCCCGATGAGGCATTTGAACAGATGACCCACTGCATCAGTTTGAAGGAGGCCACCATAGAGGCGAACTCCAGATACTTTGCAAGCAAGGATAAGGTTCCGAAACGGGCCGTTACAATGGGGATCAAAGCCATCATGCAAGCACGCGCTATCGTGCTTTGCGCCAGCGGAGCGAAAAAGGCCGAAATCCTGAATAAAGTGCTGTACGGCCCCGTAACCCCTGAGGTTCCCGGCTCTGTGCTCCAGATGCACCCAAGACTAATCGTCGTTGCGGATGAGGAAGCACTGGCTGGGCAGGGAAAATAGTATTATCACAAAATAAATAGAGAAAAAAGGCAGGTGCCTGTTGCGTTGATTGATATGCGGCAGGCGCTTTTATTATTCTATTTTTATGGGTGAGAAATTAATTCTGAATCACATTTTATAGAGCATAAACCACTTTATTCATAGATTGGATTATCTTACCAGAACAGCTGCGGTGTCTGGCGTCACTAATGTTAGAATATTATAAAAATTAAAAAATAACCATATTGACAACCGTGAAAATTAGTATAAAATTGAATTAATTCATTGAATTGATTATGTAAAAAATATGAGGATTAAAGGAGGCTGTGTAACTTTTTGTTGACCGAATGGATTTCATTTAAGGTAAGGAGGTACTTTCATGGAAGTCAGGAGAAACAGTCATGGACCAGGTAAGCTGGAGACGTTAACCTGCATCAGCGATGATCGTGGATTTGCAGTTGCTTCGGTAGTTGTTCTGGGAAAAGAAGAAGCGGTACTGCTGGATACACAATGGACATTGTCAAATGCCCATAGAGTCGTAGCTGAAATTTTGGAAACAGGAAGAAAACTAACGAAAGTATTCATTTCTCATGCACATCCAGACCACTATTTCGGAACAGAGGTATATCAGGACGCATTCCCGGGTGCAAAGATCTATGCGCTGCCCGAAGACATTGAAACGATAAACAGAGAATTATTTAGCAAATTGGAACACTGGGAAACTGTTGTAGGAAAGATGAACTGTCCGCATAAGCCGTTAAACCTGATCCCCTTTGAAGGCGATTACATAGAAATTGAAGGTGAAAAGATCGAGATTATTAAAAAAGTTTGGGGAGACTTAAAATATAACACTGTGATGTACATACCGTCCATCAGGACGCTTTATGGAAGCGATGTTCTCTTTAACGAAGCACATGCATTTACCTGCGAAGTCAGCGCAAAAGGCAGGGCCAAGTGGAGAACTGAAATGGACCGGCTGGAAAAGATGGGCGCCGAGGTTATCATTCCGGGTCATGCAAAGCCCGGCATGGAATTCAATGCTACTTCGTTCCAGTTTATGAGAGATTACATAGATGCCACAGAAGAAGAAATAGCAAACACGAGTGATGTTGCAAACTTCTACTATAATATGGAAAAGAGATTTCCTGAAGCAGTAATCAACGGAAAAAGCAATGAGATGAATGCGCAAGTATTCAAGGGTGGTCTGGAATGGTACTACTCTGATCAGGAAGAGGGAGAAGAACGTTAGTATTCCTTGGCTGAGGTAATTTTTTCATGAAAGGTGGCTATTTTTATGAATGATGTCCCAAAAACCGGGTTCTGGACGTATGAGAACAAGATGGTTTTAACACTATCACTAGCATTTGGTTTTGTCATGTTCGACCGTTTTGCGATTGCTAATTTAGCATCGTTTATCATGCCGGATTTAGGCATGAATAATACACAGCTTGGATTATCCATGTCAGTATTTGCTTTGTCTTGGGCAATTGTTGGCCTTTTCGGAAGCTATATTGCAGACAGAAAAGGTTCCAGAAAAACGCTTCTTGCTGCGATCGTAATGCTTTTCTCGATTTGCTCCATGCTGACAGGTTTTGCTGCAAGCTTTACGATGCTCATTGTCATTCGTCTTCTTATGGGCGCCTGTGAAGGGCCGGTTATGCCCGTTTCTCAAAGCTTTATTATTCCTCAGTCAACCCCGAGCAGAAGAGGCTTTAACATGGGTATGATGCAGGTTGCAGCGGTAGGTCTTGTCTCAACCATGCTGGGGCCGATTATCCAGGTTGCTCTTGCCGAATCAATTGGGTGGAGATGGACTTTTGCCATCACCATTGTTCCGGGTATTCTTATCGCTGTGATGATTTCAAAAATCCTGGTTAACCCAGATACAGGAATAAGCACAACGGAATCTGAGATAGAATTCAAGAAAGAGGAACCCGGTGAAAAACTGGGATACCTCCAGATACTGGGGCATAGAAATATCGTGCTTTCAATCGTAGGAACCATATTCCTGCTTTGCTGGTATGTATGCATGCTTACCTTTACTCCGAATTACCTGATCATGGTAAAGGGCCTGGAACCATCCAACATGAGCTATGTAATGAGTGCATTCGGAGTTGGTGCTATTTTCTGGGGTATGGTTGTTCCTGGCCTTTCTGATAAATACGGAAGGAAACCGCTTGTAATTATTGCAGCAGTTCTTGGTGTATTTTCCTCTGTAGGAATTATAATGGCGCCTCCAAGCGTTCCGATTCTTTGTCTTGTCGCATTTGTTGGTTGGGGCGGAGTAGGCGTTTGCGCACTGATGCAGTCTACAATCCCTGCCGAATCCGGAGACAAGAGGTATGTTTCCACCATCATCGGTTCCAATCAGCTTACCGGTGAATTGGTCGGCGCAACAGGCGGTGCTGTGATCATTGGCAGAATTGCAGACATATACGGATTGGAAGCGGCAATTTGGTGTTGCGGAGGGTCAATGGCTGTTGCTCTTGTCGTAGCACTGTTCTATAAAGAAAGTGCTCCTGCGATCTTGTCGAAACGTTTGAAAAGCATAAATTAACTGAAAAATTGCAACCAATCAAAATTGTAACCAATTAAAGATTGGGCAATTTCTGTATGGCACCTTCCAGGCATTTGCTTCACAAATGCGGATAGGTGCGCAACTGAAAAATTGCAACCAATCAAAATTGTAACCAATTAGAGATTGGGCAATTTCTGTATGGCACCTTCCAGGCATTTGTTTCACAAATGCGGATAGGTGCGCAACTGAAAAATTGCAGCCAATCAAAAGTTGTAACCAATTAAAGATTGGGCAATTTCTGTATGGCACCTTCCAGGCATTTGCTTCACAAATGCGGATAGGTGCGCAACTGAAAAATTGCAGCCAATCAAAAGTTGTAACCAATTAGAGATTGGGCAGTTTCTGTATGGCACCTTCCAAGCATTTGCTTCACAAATGCGGATAGGTGCGCAACTGAAAAATTGCAGCCAATCAAAAGTTGTAACCAATTAAAGATTGGGCAATTTCTGTATGGCACCTTCCAGGCATTTGCTTCACAAATGCGGATAGGTGCGCAACTGAAAAATTGCAACCAATCAAAATTGTAACCAATTAAAGATTGGGCAATTTCTGTATGGCACCTTCCAGGCATTTGCTTCACAAATGCGGATAGGTGCGCAACTGAAAAATTGCAACCAATCAAAGTTGTAACCAATTAAAGATTGGGCAATTTCTGTATGGCACCTTCCAGGCATTTGCTTCACAAATGCGGATAGGTGCGCAACTGAGGAGGGATTATTATGCCGATAATGACTTATGACACTTGGCCGAGAAGGGTTCATTGCAAGGCGGGAGCGATTAAAGACGTTCCGGAGCTGATCAGGGATATGGGCAAAGAACGCGCGCTCATTTTCACAGATACTTTTATGAGTACGACCCCGTTGGTAAAAGATCTTGAGGCAGACCTGAAAGAAAAAGGGATCGATGTACATATCTTTTCAAAAATTCAGGCGAATCCGGTTGTGGCTGTAGTTGAAGAAGCCGCGGAATATATGAAGGAGATAAAGCCTGATGTTCTGATTTGCATAGGCGGCGGAAGCCCCATTGATGCGGGAAAAGTCGCTAATGTAGTCTATACCCATGGGGGCAAAGCAGAGGATTATGATATTGCGATCGGCGGAATTTTGAAGATCAAGCCGATACTGCTTCCGTTGATCGCCATTCCTACCACTGCGGGTACGGGCACTGAAGTTACAAAGGTAGGCGTTCTTACAGACGTAGAGCGGCAGACGAAGTTCGGCGTTTTAAGTCCTCTGCTGATTCCGGATGTTGCAGTTCTGGACCCTCAGGCAACGGTATCTATGCCTCCGGGCCTGACAGCCAATACAGGAATCGACGCCCTGACACACTGTATCGAATGCTATACATCTAACGTAGACTTCCCGCCGGCACAGGGACTCGCCATCGAAGGGATCAAAATGATTGCTAAAAATCTGAGAAGAGCCGTTGCCGACGGTAATGACCTGGAAGCGCGAGAGGCAATGCTGATGGCGTCCATGATGGCGGGGACTGCATTCAGTCTCGGAGGCCTTGGCGTATGTCATGCAATGGCGCATCAGCTTAGTGCTTTGTTTGATATGCCCCACGGTATGGCAAATGCGATCCTGCTTCCGCATGTGATGGAGTATAACCTGAAGGTGGCGGAAGATAAATTTGCGGATATTGCAGCAGCCATGGGCGGCAATACGACTGGAATGAGCAGGAGTGAAGCTGCAAAGATGGCATTGGATTTAGTAAAACAACTTGCGGCTGATGTCAATGCTTCAAAGTATCTTGATGAAGCCGGAGCAACTAAGGATAAAATCCCCGGAATGGTGGAACGTGCGATGCTTGATAATCCCATCACGCAGAACCCGCAAAAACCGACGGAAGAGGACGTCACAAATATTTACCTTGCTGCATTTAAGTAGATGCTTAGAGCGGAACTTGAAGCATCGAAAACTATGAAGGAGATTGAAAAATGGAAGGACGTTTAAAAAACAAAGTTGCGTTGATCACGGGCGGCGGAACCGGTCTTGGAGCGGCATTTGCCAAGAGATTCGTGGAAGACGGTGCAAAAGTTGTAATCACGGGAAGGCGCAAGGAAAAGCTGGATGAAGTTGCCGCCGGACTGCGGTCGGATTCTGTCCTCGTTTTCGTCGGAGATGTAGCCAGAATCGAAGAGGCTCAGGCTATGGTCGATGCAACAGTCAAATTCGGAGGTAAGATAGACGTGCTGGTCAACAATGCCGGAATCGATCCGGCCGGAACAGTTGTAGACGTCCCCGTCGAACAATGGAAACAGGTAATAGATATTAACCTTACGGGGCCATTTCTGATGATGAAGGCTGCCATTCCGCAGATGATTCAAAACGGTGGCGGATCAATCATCAATGTCGCATCCCTTGCTGCGCTGCGCTGCATTCCAGCCATGCCTTCCTATATTGCTTCAAAAGCAGGATTGATTGGTCTTACTCAGTCTACGGCCCTCGATTATGGCAAAGATAACATCCGATGCAATGTGATCTGCCCGGGCGCTGTCGCGACGGAAATGCTGAAACACTCAATGTCGGGGCTGGCAGAAGCAATTAACACCGATACGGATGGTGCGTTAAATGTTCTGACAAAGTTCTGTCCGCTTCCGAGAGCGGCAAATCCTGTTGAGATTTCGGGAGCTGCGGCTTTTCTGGCGAGCGATGATTCTTCCTTTATGACCGGAGCCGTAATGACCTTGGACGGAGGCGCCTGCGTCGTCGATCCGAACGGAGCCGCCGTATCAAGTGCCGGTACCAATTGGGGTTGATCTTATGATCAGCCCTGTGGAATTAAATTAATTTTACGACTTTCTAATGCAAAAAATTAAAAAGTGGAACATTCTTGGATAGTTCGGAAAAGGCTTTATTCTAAAATTTTTTTTCTATGAAAGGAGATCATTCAATGATTGAGAAAAAAGGTTACGAGAATAAAATGGTTCTCGTAGTATCTCTTGCGTTTGCCTTCGTTATGTTTGACCGGTTTGCGGTAATGAACATGGCCCCGTTCATCCTGCCTGACCTGGGTATGGATAACAGCCAATTTGGATTTGTAGTTTCAGCCTTTGCGTTTACCTGGGCCATTGTTGGCTTTCTTGCCTGCTTTTGGTCAGACGTGAAGGGAACTAAGAAAAAGGTGCTGGCTACATTTATTATCTGCTTTTCTATTTGCTCCTTATTAACTGGTTTTGCAGCCGGTTTTGTGTCTCTCCTGATCATCCGTATGGTCATGGGCATATTTGAGGGACCGATTCTTCCGCTGAATCAGAGTTTCCTGCTGGCACAGTCCACTCCATCCCGCCGTGGTTTAAACATGGGTATCATGTGTACCACCTCTGTAGGACTGATTTCCAGCTTGCTTGGACCACTGATCGTCGTAGCCCTTGCTCAGACCGTTGGCTGGAGAAACACCTTCTTCCTGACGATCATCCCAGGTCTTATTGTTGCATTCCTTGTGTTGAAAGTATTGATTGAGCCAGACATGTCCGCAGTAAATACAACGACGGTTAAAGGCGACATAAAAGGCGGATTCAAAGAAGTATTAAAAAACAGAAATATCATCGTATGTTTGATATACTCCATTTGCCTTCTGGGATGGTATGTTGTAATGGCATCTTTCTCCCCGCTGTTCCTCACAAATGCAAAGGGACTTGACCCCACCACCATGAGCCTTGTCATGTCGGCCCTGGGCTTCGGCGGAATCGTCTGGGGTATGGTAGTGCCGGCCCTGTCCGACAAGTTTGGACGAAAGCCGATTCTCATTATCTTCTCATTAATCAGCACTGCGACTCCGCTGGGATTTCTATTAGTTCCCCCGGATAATATTCCGCTTATGATGTTCTTTGGATTCTTGGGATGGAGCGGCGCCGGGTGTATCGCGGTCTTCGAAGGGCCTGTTCCCACGGAGTCCATCAATCCGAAGTTCGCTTCCACTGCGGTTGGTTTTATTCAGGGATTTGGAGAGATCGCAGGAGGATCACTGGGAGCTGCATTGGCGGGAGTTATGGCGGACAGATACGGACTTGCTGCACCAATGTGGCAGTGTGCCGCTTTAATGGTAATTGGAACTGTAGTGATATGTTTTATCTATGAAACGGCACCGGTGGTTCTGGCAAAGAGAGAGGCAAGAGCAGACGGGACTACTTGATAAGACCAAAATGATATAATACTTTTACATAAGTATACTTAATAATACTTTTCCAACAGCAAACAGGTGAGAAAAAATCTCACCTGTTTGCTTAATATAGCTGCTGTGGACTGGTTGCAACAACTATGAAGCCAGTATTAATCAATCAAATATAGTAATCAAAAATGCAAATACAACGAAATTTGTCGAAAATATAAGAGATAATTGTAGACATGATTCACCGAATACCTTATACTAGCTTTATAAAATAACTCATTCGGGAGGTACTGGAATGCAAAAACATACTTCACGTCAGCTCCAGGCACAAAAAACAAAACGTAAAATATATAACGCAGCGGTTGATTTGTTCGATAAACATGGATTTGATCATACAACGATTGAAGATATCAGCAAAAAAGCCGGAGTTTCAGTAGGTGCTTTTTACCATTATTATGTTTCAAAGTCCGACATCTACTCCGAGTTGTACAGAAAAATAGACGAATATTATGAAAATACTGTCGCCGTGCTTATGGTCGAAGAGCATTTTTACGATAATATTCTGATCTTTTTCAAACATTACGCGATGTATAATGCTGAAAGAGGAGTTGATGCGGTAAAACAGCTGTTTAATACTGAAAACTCACTATTTCTTGATGAATCAAGATATCTTTTCTGCCTTCTCAGACAGGTGCTTCAAACCGGCAAGGATAAGAATCAGTTTACGAGAAACCTGACCGTAGAGGAAGCTGAGGAATTGCTGATGGTTTCTGCGAGAGGCGTAATATATCACTGGATGCTTCATAATGGAGATTTCGATATGATCGCTAAGATGGAGGATTCGCTTATTAAGTTGAAACCGATTTTCATCGCATAAATCAAAGGAATAAAAACAAACTGAATCATTTTTTAAGAAATGAGGCGCTGTCATTTTTGAACATGCGTCTTTTTTTTCTAATAAGAAATATTGTTCTTATTAGAAAAAAAGGGGAGTGCAGAGGGCAATGTCATTTAGTTAAGTCTAATTGACATTAAAGGTAAACCAAAAGATGAGAGACAATTGAAATGATAGGCGTTTTCAGTTGTCTTTTTTCTATGAAATTAAGAATTTAGGCATAAGAAAGAGACAGATTGAAATATCTGTCTGGGAAAGATTTGAATGAGCATACCGATTATGCTACTCTGTAGAGGAAGCTAACTGCCGACCTGGGCTTGACTTTGCGAGGGTCGTTGCGCCCATTTCTAATTGGCAGTATATTCTTTTGGATAAGAGCTTCAACATCTGGCGGAGATGTATCACTCAGGCATTTAAAAAAGTATCTGCAGATTTTTATGGCTGCGGTGAAATTCGCTTGGTAGCCATACTTGGTATCTTTCTGTTGAATCACTACATGCATGGTAATCAATTCACAGAAATTGTACATGGTAAGTCTTGCGAAGATTTCCTGAGTGATGTACTCCACCTTTTTTGAATGAAAACTGGTAAGTCCTATGGAGTATTTCGACTCTCTGAACGATGTTTCTATTCCCCAGCGCATATGGTAAAGTTCTTTGATTTTGCAGACATGAAATTCTTTATCCAGATTGGTAATGATGGTTTCATAAGCAGTATCGGATATTTTAAAGCGTACGATCCGTAACGTGATCGGATAAAACTTGTTGATTTTCAGATCAAGGTAATCAAAGGTGGATGCTTTGGGCACTAATTTATACAAAGTAGGATTTGCTTTTACCGCATTGGTTTGTTTCCGGGTTAGGACCATATGGATCTGTAAGTCAAATGTATCTTCCGGCAGATCAAAGCCAGAAAGAATACCATTACTCTTCAGGTCTTTTACTCTGATGACGTATTTCCATCCTTTTTGCTCTATGTGAGCGAAGACATTATAGCTTTCATAACCACGGTCAGCGATGACGATCACTTTATTGTCAAGATCCGATCTGTCCACCATATCAGTAAGTGCTCTAAATTCATTTTGTTTCCTCCCAGGCTGTACTACAGCGTCAACATAAAGATGATTACATAGATCATACATCGCATTCAGGTGCAGTAGGTTAAAGCCTTTTTGGTTGGATAAGGATTGGAATTAGGTATCCTCGTCTTTAGGATTGTTAGCAATAGCCAAACTGGAACCATCAACAGCAAGCAACCTATATCCATCGAATGTTTTGTAGCTAGGAAAAGATTCGGTAAATCGATGCATCAGAGATTCAAAGGCGGCAGGAAGGATTTTATTGCGCTGCTGAACAAAGGCAGAAGCGGTCGGAGCATCGACATCATAAGAGAAGCATTCCATAAGTTCATTTCCAAGACTATTGCCGCCCATCGAAAGAAGCAGACGTATCATTTCTGAAAAGTTCAACTTTCGATTGCGTGAAAAATCCTTGCCGGGATCTTTCACGAATAAGCCTGGATCTTGAGCCATATCGTCAATGAGCTGAATCAAGCGTCTTTTCACTAAATCAGGATAATCATTCAAATCTAAAACCTCCTTAAATATATTCATTTAAGGGGCTGCGCCACATTTTTTTAGCTGTTTGTCAAGAGGTTTTTCAAAATTTATGTAAAAAAAGAACAGGGTATATATGGCTACATACTCTGTTCTTCGTTCGTTCTGCGGTTTTTCAATGTTACTAGCTTAACTAAATGACATTGGTGCAGAGGGGGACTCCTAGCCGATAAAGGAGGGTGCTCAGCTCGTGTAGCGAGCGCCGCCTTTTTGCCCCAAGCTCGCTTGGACGGCAAAACGGACAGCAGGGAGCGAAGCGAGTCGGAGTCCGAAGGACATTGAAGGGAACCATAGCCTTTTTGCCCAAAGGCGCAAAGCGGCTTTGCTGGCAAAACGGACAGCAGTTCGCAAAGCGAACTGGAGGCGTAGCTGTTGGGTTCCCTAGCGGAAGTGGCGCAGCCACTTTTTTTTTATGTTTTTATTGACTCTACTCACCGAAGTAATTATAATGAATGTATTCAATGAATACATTTGGTAATGTTGAAAGAACATACATATTCAAGTTGTTTTGGATACGCTGATTACAAGGAAGGAGAGATGTAAATGAGCATTAGGGAAGAGCTGATCAACGTGGTAGGAAGCAGCCGGGTTATCGATGATCCGAAGGCGCTTGCTCAATATGGGGGTGAACGGAATTTTGATTACCATATCAAACCCTGTTTCATCGTAAAACCACAGAATGCAGAGCAGGTAAAACAGATTGCAAACCTGGCCAATAAGACGAAAACACCGTTGGTACCGGTCAGCTCGGGAGGTCCGCATGTTAAGGGCGGCAGCTCGCCAAGCGTTCCGGAGGCCGTTATGGTTGATCTCAGTGGAATGAAGCAGATTCTGAATGTCAATCGTCAGAACAGAATGGCCATTGTGGAACCGGGTGTAACTTATGTGGAGCTGGAAGCTGCTCTGGCGGAGGAAGATCTTGAGTTTAATTTTCCGCTAAAGCCGAGAGCGAATAAATCGGTTGTGGGGAGCATTCTGGAAATAGAACCGAGAATGAACCCGATGCACCAATGGGCCTACATCGATCCTCTGCGATGTGTGGAAGTTATTTGGGGTGACGGAAATCACATGTTTACAGGTGAAGCCGCCGGAGGCCCTATGGATCTGCAGAAGCAATGGGATGCTGAAAAATGGCAGGTCAGCGGAAGCGGACCATGGATGTTCGACTTTTATCGGGTCTTGACCGGGGCACAGGGCAGCATGGGTATCGTTACCTGGGCTGCGGTAAAATGCCAGGTAAGGAAGCGGGTACACAGGATGTATTTTGTGAAAGATGACAGTCTCCAAAAAATCACGGATTTTGTATATAAAGCCATTCGTTTCCGCTTTCCGGATGAACTTTTCATCTTGAACAACGCACAGCTTGCCAGCCTTCTGGGAAAGAGCGATTCGGAAATCGAAGGTTGGAAGACGATTCTGCCAAAGTGGACCGCCCTTGTCGGTGTATCGGGACGTGAAGTCCTGCCTGAGAAACGAGCTGCGGTAAGAAGTAAAGATCTGGCAGATTTCGCACAGAGCTGCGGACTGGAATTACTCACCGGAGTTTCCAAACTCAGCGAAGAGATGATTAAAAAAGAAATTACCGCGCCATCTGACGGCAATTGGAAAGATACATACAAAGGTGCCTCGCAGGATATCTTCTTCGTAACACAGCTGGATAAAGCGGAAGGCTTTATTAAAAAGATGTATGAAATCGCAAATGAACTTGGTTATCCTGCAAGTGACATCGGAGTTTATCTTCAGCCCCAGCATATGGGCTCCTCCTATCACTGCGAATTCACTTTGCCTTATGATCCAGACTGCAGCAGAGAGAGAGCTCTTGCAAAAAAGATGTATGAGATAGCAAGCGTTGAAATGCTAAAACTGGACGCATACTATTCCAGGCCTTATGGGTTATGGGCTGATCTGCAGCTGAACAAAGATGCACAATCTTATATGGCGCTGAAGAAAATCAAGAATATCTTTGATCCCAACGGAATCATGAATCCCGGAAAAATTTCACTGTAGGCCAGGTTGCAAGAATAATTGGCAAGCAAGAAAGGAGAAAGAAAATGGCATTACAAGATTACAGACCAATGATGGAACGCTGCAGCAACTGTCTCGGATGCAAATGGATCCCATTTGACAAGATTAAAAATCAACGATTCGCGGAAAATTGCCCGAGCAGCAAGTTCTTCAATTTCAATACATATTCAGCCAGAGGACGGTTTCAACTCGGCCAGGTGCTGCTGGACGGAAAGTCCGATTATACGGAACAGGCGGTGGAAGCGATCTATAACTGCACATCCTGCGGCTTATGCGATGTTTCCTGTAAAATAACAAGATACAATCTGGAACCTCTTGAACACAACATCGCTTTGAAAGAAAGTGCTGCAGAGGCCGGCAAGGCATATCCGGTTCAAAATGAGATTGCCGGTCAATTGAAAAAAGAAAAAACGATGATCGTCGGGAAAAATAAATCAGATCGCCTTGACTGGTGCCAGGATTTGAAATTGAAAGACCTGACAAAGGAGACTGCAGCGGTTGCCTTTTTCCCAGGCTGCAAATTCAGTTATGATCCCAAGTTGAAAGACAGTGTAATCAATACAGTTAAAATCTTGCAGTCTGCCGGGGTAGATCTGGGAATAATGGGTCAGGCGGATATGTGCTGTGCAGGACGCGCGCAACAGATGGGATTCACCGGAGCGTTTGAAGAGCAGGCAAAAGCGAACATCAAAGCATTCCAGGCCTCCAAAGTTAAGACGATCGTCACTCCCTGCTCCGACTGCTACTATACCTTTAAGCGTTTGTACGCAAAACTTGGAATGGAGATAGAAGTGCTTCATACCGTGGAGCTGATCGCAAAGCTTCTTGAAGAGGGAAAGCTGAAATTTACGAAAGAAGTTTCGATGACTGTTACATACCATGACCCCTGCCACTTGGGAAGACTGGGCGAACCTTTTGTCCCTTGGGAAGGAAAAGAAAAGAAAATCCTCAAACAGGTCCACACTTGGGAACCGAAACGTCCGAGATATAACGGAATCTACGGCATCTATGACGCTCCAAGAAAGATTCTCGAAAGCATCCCTGGAATAAAACTTGTTGAAATGGATCGAATCAGGGAATATTCCTGGTGCTGCGGAGCCGGAGGCGTCTGTAATGAAATCAATCCGGAGTTCTCCGAATGGACAGCCAATGAACGGGTAACAGAGGCGAACACAACAGGAGCGGATGCCCTTGTGACCGCATGTCCCTGGTGTGAGGGCAATTTAGGAAACGCGAAAGACGAAAACGGAAATCCGATCAAGGTATATGATTTGATTGATCTGGTCGTCCAGGCGGTATAAAGGGGGGAATCGTAATGGCATTAGCAAAAGAAATTTATCAGGCGCTTGAGAGTATTGTTGGAAAGCGGAATATTTCTGAGGATTCCGCGGTGACACAGACATACCGGTGTATTACTTCACAATCTTCTGCTCACTATGGTCCTTACGACCACTGCACCCCTTGCCCGCAGGCGGTGGTGTTGCCCGGGAGTACGGAAGAAGTACAGCAGATCATCCG
This sequence comes from Anaerovoracaceae bacterium, assembly GCA_963676445.1. GTDB lineage: Bacteria > Bacillota > Clostridia > Peptostreptococcales > Anaerovoracaceae > Anoxybacterium. The sequence goes on along the minus strand of OY781100.1, from coordinate 1,867,967 downwards.
AATCTGCAATAAATATGATATTCATTTCAAAGCGGCGTCCACGTTCTGGGCGGCAATGGGATTCATCAGCTCCGACTATTCCATTCAGCTGGACATGAAACGAATGGCGAAAATTGAGATCGATCCCAAGAATATGATTGCTGTGGTAGAGCCTTATGCGATCGGGGCCGTGGTTCAGGCGGAGGCTATGAAATACGGACTGAATGTGAACATGGCAGGTGTTGGATGCAGCAGCTCGACACTGGCAGGAACGGCAGGTTGGGTTGGCTTTGGACCGAGTTCTCTGTTTATGGGGAATGCGTCGGAAAACATGCTTGGTGCGGAATGGGTTCTGGCTGACGGAGAAATTGTTAAAACAGGCTCCTTGGGCGCGGGAGGCGGCTGGTTCTGTGGAGAAGGCCCCGGACCAAGCGTAAGATCGATCTTCAGAGGCTGGCAGGGCTCGACAGGCACCATGGGCGTGTGTACCAGAGTTGCGGTAAGACTTCATCCCTGGACCGGACCGAAATATCTGCCAACAAGAGGAGATGCTCCGGCATATAAGGCAGATGGAATGGAAAATATTAAATGCTATACGCTTTGCTTTCCTGACTGGGATGCCTATGCAAAATGCTTCCAGCTTCTCCACGAATCGGATGTCGTCTATCTGGGACACAGACAGTTCAATATGTTCGGCAGGGATATCAAGACTGCAATGGTCAAGATTCTAAATGATCCTGAACTGCAGCTCTGTGATCTTCCGAAATTGATGGAAGATCCATATATCAAGGAGCAAAACGAAAAAATGAAAATTGATTTCCAGGTTATTCTCTGCGGATTTACCCCTGAAGACCTTGAGTATAAAGAAGAAGCCCTGGAGGAAATCCTGAAGATGACCGGCGGGTGGAAATCAGAATTCTTTGAAGATAAGGATATCAACGACTGGACAAAGCTCTATCTGCTTCGACTGGGACATAAGAACTTGAATTATACCCTCTGTGTCTCTTATGAAGGCAACTACGGTATGTCCTCCAATGTATTTGTGACGGCAAAGCTGATGGAAGAGGCATCTGCGCTGAAAGACCGCATTACCAAAGCCAGTACGGGAGTTGCAGACACGGGAGGAGATTCTGACATGGGAAGCATCTCGGTTCTCGGCGGCGGCGGAATGACAGGCTGGGAATTCTTCGTCTTCTTCGACGCTTATGAGAGGGATACCATCAGGCAGGCAAGAGAATTGATCGATGAGACGCAGAAATGGATGTCTGAAAAGGGCCTGGGCGTGGATATGGGACGCTGGAACGCCGACGCCAGAAGACCGGACGCTTATGACTATACGCAGGAAGAACATGATGAAATGTATCGGAAGCTTCCGCAGCCCCTGGTTCCGGAGTATCAGTGGAAGGTTAGAGAAGCCTTTAATCCGAAGCATCTCACGGGAAGCTATTACCGGACCAAGACGCCGGAAGAACGCGCATAGAATTGAAAATGACTTAAAACAGAAAACGCGCATAGAACAGACGGGAAATGCACGTAAAACAATAACGGTTGTTACTTGATTGACATAACACATACACAATTCGGAGAGGGTGCTGCGAACTGAAGCGGTATCCTCTTTGAATTTATATGCCGGCTTGATCCCTTCTGAGATCGGTGAAAGTTTAATAGGAATTTGCACTTCCTTTTTTGGTATTTCTGTCCTGAATATAGTCAAGCAGCTTCAGTGTACTGCCGCAGGAGCATCCCTCGGTTTTCCATCGGCTGATGTCCCCGGTACGATAGCGGATGAAAGGCATGCCAACCCTTGTTAGAGAAGTGAAGACGATTTCTCCCCATTTGCCGTCCGAAAGAGGCTGGCCCGTTTCAGGATCGATGATTTCCAGATAAAGATCTGCTTCCCGGACATGATAGCCGCTTTGGTATTCGCAGCTGACGGCGCAGCCCAGGCCCATTTCCGTCATTCCATAGTGCTCGAACACCTCGGCGCCCCAAGCTTGCTTTATGGTTTGTCTTACTTCGTCCGAAACATAATCCGCGCTCAGTAAAACTGTTCTGATGGCAGAAAGCCCAGAGTATTTTTCTGCAAGGCCTGCCACTTGACCGGGTGTACCGGCAAGTGAGGTAATGCCATAATGTTCGATAGAAGAGAGGGTCTCGCCTGCAGAAAGCCCGAAAAGAGGTATGGCAGCAGCCCCTAGACGGCGCAGCCCTTTGATCAGCTGATCCCCTACGGACGCAGGCGTACTGTGTGGAAACAAGACACCTACCGTATCGGCTTGATCCACGAGACAGCGCATCCCGTAGTTGAAATAATCGGTGCAAAGTTCAAGGTCCGCTTCGGTAAAGAAAACACGTTTCGAAGGCCCCGTGCTTCCGCTGGTCTTCAAGGTTACAATCCTCACGATCTCATTGGGATGCACACACAGCATGGCGTATGGATCTGCTTTCAAATCTTCCGGTGTTGTAAAAGGAAGGTCGGAGAGCTCCGAAAGGCTGCGGATCTGGGTGTTGCCGAATCTTGAACGGTAAAACGCACTGTTTTCTCCTGCCGAAGCCAGGGTGCGATTAATCGTGAAAAGCTGGTATTCAGAGAGGATTGCGCGGTCAAGGAACTGTTGCGCTTGTCCTGTGCGGTACAGTTTATCAAGAATCCATTTGTCGAGAGTCGGTCTGGCCATAAACAGGCTCCTTTCCTACGCTGTTAGTGTCGATTAGGAAGCATAAAGTGAGCTTTAAAACATGTCGATTGAAATCAGTGTAGCACGGTGAAAAAACAATTACAACCAAGAGAAAAAGTACCTGGATAAAAATTTACAATTAGCTTCTTGGGTTATTGTAAAATTCTGAATATTATATTATAATGGATTCACAGAATTGATTCAATGAACTTAAGCTTGTGATGGTAAGCCTACTTTGTTTATGAGAAAGGATGGAAACATGAAAATTACAAGACGGATTTTAATGATCAATGGCGTGGAAAGACCCGTTATCTGTGATCTTGAAAAGGACAGTCTTGCCGAAGTGCTTCGCAGAATGGGCCTGACGGGAACCAAGGTCGGATGCGGTACGGGTGTTTGCGGGGCATGTTCTGTTTTGCTGGACGGCAAGGTGGTACGGTCCTGTACGAAAAAAATGAAGAATGTGGCTGAATTCAGCGAAATCCTGACCATAGAGGGGATCGGCACTCCCCGGTATCTACATCCTCTGCAACAGGCGTGGATCACATACGGCGGCGTGCAGTGCGGCTTTTGCTCACCCGGTTTTATTGTATCGGCATACGGACTTCTCCAGGAAAACAACGACCCTACAAGGGAAGAGGTTCGCGACTGGTTTCAGAAAAACCGGAATATATGCCGCTGCACAGGCTATAAGCCCATTGTAGATGCAGTCATGGCTGCCGCCAAGGTTATGCGCGGCGACGCATCGATGAAGGATATTACATATGATTCAGAAGAAGAGAAAGACATTTATGGTTCCAGGCGTCCAAGACCTACCGCTCTTGCGAAGGTTTGCGGACTTACCGATTACGGCGACGACATCAAGCTGAAAATGCCTGAAAGCACTGTTTATCTTGCCGTCGTTATTTCGAAGGTGCCCCATGCCAATATCATCGGCATCGATACGAAAGAAGCGGAAACGATGCCCGGTGTAATCAAAATCATGACTGCCGGTGATGTTAAGGGCAGCAATAACCTGGAAGGTCCGCCGGTAATACCAAGGGTAAAAGGTAAGGGAATTACGGAATTCCCCGTGATAGCCGGAAAGAAAATTTGTAAGCGCGGAGACTGTGTGGCGTTGGTTGCCGCGGATACCGAAGAGCACGCGCGGGCGGCTGCAGCGAAGGTGAAGCAGAATCTGGAAATCCTGCCAGGCTATATGACCTTCCCCGAGGCGGTAATGCCCAACGCGATCCAACTGCATGAAACGCTGCCGAATTTCTATATGGAACAGCCGGTATACAAGGGCGAGGATACCGCTGAAATCTTTGAAGACGCGGAATATATTGCAGAAGGAAGCTTCCGCTCTCAGCACGAACCTCATCTGCCCATCGAGCCTGACGTTGTCCAGGGATACATCGGGGCAGACGGGATGATGACGCTGCAGTGCAAAGCACAGGCGATTACAGAAGCTAAAGAGGGCGTATCTATGGCTTGCGGCATTCCGATGGAGGAACTCCGGATCATTATGAATCCAGTTGGCGGGTCCTTCGGATATTCTGTCAGCGCCAATACCTATGCGTTGGTTGCCACGGCTGTTCAGAATCTTGACCGACCCTGCTCCCTCAGATTGAGCTATGAAGAATTCAATCATATGACCGGAAAGAGATCCGCGTCCTTTACAAACGGCCGCATTGCCTGCGATAAGGACGGCAACATCATAGGAGCAGAATACGACATCGGGCTGGATCATGGCGCTTATGGAAGCGTTGGAAGCAAAATCTTCAACAACCTTGCTTCTGTCGGTTTTCATGGCTACAATATTCCAAACTTTAAGGGGCTTGCCCGGGGCGGTTCCACAAACAATGCGTTCTGCGCTCCTTACAGAGGCTTTGGTGCGCCGCAGATTTATACCGCTACGGAAGCTTTGATCGATATGGCGGCGGAAAAAGCGGGAATTGATCCGTGGGAATTCCGCTATAAGAATGCTGCACGACCTGGTGACTTGACCATCAACAGCAGGCCGTACCATGATTATATTTATCCCGAATTACTGGAAAAAGCAAAGCCTTATTACGATCAGTATAAGGCGGAAGCCGAAGCAGCAAAGAAAGAAGGACGGCATGTTGGCGTAGGAGTCAGCCTGGGCGGATTCATTATAACCATCGGTATGTTTGATTCGGCTGAGGTAGCCATCGAGCTGAATTCCGACGGTACCTTTACCCATTTCAATACTTGGGAAGACGTGGGCCAGGGTGGTGATATCGGAGCGCTTACCCACTGCGTGAAAGCATTGGAGCCGATGGGCGTGAATGCAGAGCAAATTCGCCTGGTGATGAACGACAGCAAAACATGTCCTGATACAGGTCTTGCGGCTGCCAGCCGTTCCCACTATATGGGAGGAAACGCAACCATCGACGCTGCAAATAAACTGATGGAGGCGATGCGCAAGGCAGACGGCACCTACCGCACCTACGAGGAAATGACGGCGGAAGGAATTTCAACTAAATATATTGGGCATTATGACCAGTTTAATATCGGATTGCCGCCGGGACTTCATCCGAACACTGGAGAAGGCGAGAAAAATCCGACTTATATGTACGGCGTCAATGTTGCGCTGGTTGAAGTTGATGTAGACACCGGAAAGACTAAAGTACTGAGGTTTACCTGCGTCTCCGACGTCGGCGTGATTGGCAACAGACTTGCGGTGGAAGGGCAGGCGTATGGAGGCTTGTCACATAGTATCGGTTTTGCGTTGAGTGAAGATTACAATGCCGAGGATAAACAGGGTAATATGGCGGGCTGTGGTATACCGACAATCGATATGATTCCCGATGATCTAAACCTTGTATTTCTTGAGACGCCAAGACCCGACGGACCTCACGGTTCCTGCGGCTGTTCAGAATGCTACCAGAGCTCGAATCATATGGCTGTAATCAATGCAATCAATAACGCATGCGGCGTTAGGATATATTCACTTCCTGCCACCCCAGACAAGGTAAAAGCAGGATGGGAGGCCAAACAGCAGGGCAAGGATCTTACCCCGCCGAAATACTATCTGGGCTCAGACTTTGAAGATGAGCTGGAATATATCAAGGCAAATCCGATGTAAGCTGCGGTCGTATCGGAATATAGTTTTATTAATAAGAGCGCGTCACCCGGCGCGCTCTGCTCATTGTTTGAAAACAGTTGTATGCAATACAATGACGCAAACAATCGAAAATATTCTGCGGATGCGTTATAATGAATCATAAGACACGGGAGGAGATTCAGCCTATGAAAATGGAAGATGCAACACGCTTTGCCGAAAAATGCTTTAATGGAGAACCCGCTTCATGTTCATATGCCTGCCCTTTTCATCTGGATATCCGTACCTTTTTGGATAAGGCCGGAAAGGGGAGATGGACGGCGGCATATAAGCAGCTTGCAAATTCTGTTGTTTTCCCGGCAGTAGTAAGCATGCTGTGCGAACAGCCTTGCAGGGAATGCTGCCAGCGGACGGTGTTGGGTGATGAGGCGATCGCTATTCGGGATATTGAAGCGTCGGTGCTCCGCTATGCGAAAAACCGAAAGCCGGAAGCATATTTTATTTCTCCAAAATCGCAAAAAATTGCAGTTGTGGGAGCCGGTGTGGCAGGCCTTTCCTGCGCGCTGAATCTTTCGCAGAAAAAATACCTCGTAACAGTTTACGAAAAAGGCGGTCAATGGGGTGGAAGATTGAGAGAGCACCCTCGTTTTGAAGAATTTGATGAAGAACTCCGTCTGCGGTTCTCTGCTGTTGATGTGGATTTTATATACAATTCAGAGATTAAAAGTATGAAAGAACTGGATGTCTTTGACGCGGTCTATATCGCTTCTGGCCGGGACGGCAACTTCTTTGGCCTTTTTGATAGCTGGGACAGCCGACTGCTTACGACAGCTGATCCCAAGGTATTTATGGGCGGAGAATTGTGCGGTGCCTCTCTGATGGAAGCGATCGCGCAGGGAACGGAATTATCTAAGACAATGGAAGTGTTTCTGCAAACGGGGAAAGCGTCTGCAACACACGATCACTATGATAAGCGTGACTGCGGCCATTACCTGAAGCATGAGGGAGTTGTTCCGGCGCCCTTAGTGCAAGCTTCTGCCGATGACGGCTATACGGAGGAAGAAGCGAAGCAAGAGGCGGCGCGTTGTCTTATGTGTGACTGTGAATTATGTTTAACAGAATGTGAGATGCTGAAGCGTTTTAAAAAAAAGCCCCATAGAATTGCCGTTGAAGTATTTACAGACTCGCAGTCAGTTTCTCTTGCCGGTCGTTCTCTGACAAGGGAGACCTATTCCTGCAATATCTGCGGATACTGTAAATCCATCTGTCCGGAAAGCGTTGATATGGGCGAATTGCTTCAATTCTCTCGTGCTGCGCGCAACAGTGCAGGTATTCAGCCATCTGCCCTTCATGATTTCTGGCTTCGAGAAATGGACTTTGCTTCGGGCGAGGGAGCCTTTGCTTTGGAACAAAGGGACGGAAATGCTTGGAAATACGTCTTTTTTCCGGGGTGTCAGCTGGGAGCGGCTAATCCGGAATACGTATTGGATTCATATGAGATATTGACACAAAAACGGGATACAGGTATCATTCTGAACTGCTGCGGAGCTCCTGCATACTGGGTAGGGGATGAAAAGCGGCTTGCACTTCATATGGATAGGCTTAAGCAGACTTGGAATCACATGGGAAAACCTGTTTTGATCTTTGCCTGTGCGACCTGTGAAAGCATGATTCAGAAATTCCTGCCTGAGATTGGTGGTGTGTCGCTTTATGAACTGCTGTCGGAGGAAATCGATATGATTCCGACCTCCAGATATCAGAAAGCAGCGGTGTTCGACCCCTGCTCTGCGAGAAAAGACAATGCTATGGAGCATGGCGTCAGAAAGCTTGCACGCAAGGCAGGCATAGAACTTAGGGAGCTAAAGGATCGTAATCGCTGCTGCGGTTACGGAGGGCATATGAAAGTCGCCAATCCGTCTCTTTATGAAGAGATAGCGGACAACAGAGCAAAAGCCGCCGAAGAGCCCTATATTGTCTATTGTGTGAATTGCAGGGAGGTATTCGCTTCCCGAGAAAAGGACTGTACTCATGTTCTCGATTTGGTTTTCGATTATGACCGTGAATCAAGAATTCCGAGTCTTCAGGAAAAGAGGGAAAACAGCTTGAACGTAAAAAAAGAATTGATGAAAAAAATAGCGGGAATTGATTTCACTCCGGAGGTTCACCCCTGGGATGAAATGAAACTGATGATTGGTAATGAATTGCAAAAAAGCCTGGATCAAAAGCTGATTTCCGCTTTTGATATTAAGGAAGCTGTCTGGCAGGCAGAAGACACCGGTGATAGATTTATCGACGAAAGCGACGGTACAAATCTTTGCTGCTTGATGCGGGACGTTATGACCTATTGGGTACAGTATAAAAGAATCAAAGCTGATACGTTTGAAATTATCAGCGCATACAGTCACAGGATGCGCTTTCACAGGGAGGAATGACAATAAATGGAGAATCAAGTTTGGAAATGCGGCAAATGCAGCCGCGAGCTTCAATTGAAGAAAACTGTCTTCAATTATCTGGGGCGTACATTTTCCTATGAAGTTCCTACTTGCCCGAATTGCGGTAAAGTTTTTATTTCGAAAGATTTGGCGGAGGGCAGAATGGCAGAGGTAGAAGAACTGCTGGAGGACAAATAAGACCTTGCCACCTGTTGTATCCAGTTTCTGCATAATTGCCAAGTTTTGATGCTTTTTTAATTCCTACTGTTCAGCTATACTTATAAAAGTGACGGGTAAAACATTAGATTAAACCAAATGAGAAATAAAGCTAAACAGATACTTTTTATTTTGTAAAAGATGATCAGGAGGACAAAAATGAATAACCGAATTACAAAAATTGCATTAACATTGGTAATGATGCTTGCTCTTGCAGTGCCGGCGCAGGTATTCGCAGCAGACTATAATCATATATCCGCGAGATTAAATAGTAATCATTCTTTTAGTGCACTTTGCAACCAACTTATGATGCCGTTCGAAAACCTCGGCATGACCACGCGGAGCACGAAGCAGGCTCAGACGACAGCTGTAGAAAAATTAAACAATACAAAACCGGCAGCAGCCGCTTCAAAACCGGCAGCAGTCGCTTCAAAGCCGGCAGCAACATCCTCAAAACCGGCAGCTGTTACTTCAAAGCCGGCAGCAACATCCTCAAAACCGGCAGCTGTTACTTCAAAACCGGCAGCAGCATCCTCAAACAATGGTACCTATGAACAGCAGGTTGTTAATCTCGTAAATCAAGAAAGAGCTGCAGCGGGATTGTCTGCATTGACAGTAAATACGAAGCTGGCGGGAATGGCTGAGAAAAAGGCGGAGGACCTTAGGGATAACCATTATTTCGATCATAACTCTCCGGTCTACGGATCACCGTTCGATATGATGAGACAATTTGGAATCAGCTATAAATCAGCAGGAGAAAATATTGCAAAAGGCCAGAGAACACCGGAAGAAGTAATGAACGGATGGATGAACTCTCCGGGCCACAGAGCGAATATTTTAAACTCCAGCTATACTGAAATCGGCGTTGGCTATGTGACCGACGGCAGCGGAACCGGATATTGGGTTCAGGAATTTATCAGACCGTAACTGATTTCGAAAATATAAACTTTTCAACCAGCAGGACAATACCTGCTGGTTTTTTAATGCCGCTTGTATATAAATGTAATATTTCTTCTAAAATGTTTTTATAACTAAGGAAACAGCACAATATGCTAACAACACTGCTAGAAAAGTATTAACAATTTTTGTATACTTTGAAATCATTTTTTGAAATACTACGCCAAACACAGTCCAACATACTGTACAGAAAAAGGAAGCAAAAGAAAGCAGAATACAAAATATTATTAAAATTAGAGGCGATCGATATTGCGGTAGAATAAATGTTGAGAAAACAGTTATGCTATATAAAATTGTATTAGGATTTACAAATTGCAAAACAACACCTTGAAAAAATAAATTTCTTTTTTCTTCACTGTAATTGATTTTTGCATCAGGTTTGCTTCTGAGTGTATTCCAAGCTAACCACAATATGTATGCAGCTCCAATCCAAACCATAATTAACTGAAAGGCAGGGAAAATATCAAATATAATCCAGCTAAAAAAGCCACTTAAGAGCAGTACGACGAATGCACCTGATGATACGCCAAAATTAAATAGAACACTTTTATTAAATCCAAACTTTCCGGCATGGGACATTGATATAATTGCATTCGGCCCGGGAGAAATATTAGATACAAAAACATATGATAAAAATCCCACAAAATTTGACATTATAAGTTTCACCTCTTTACTTCATAAATTCCTCGTGATACACTTTATAGTATCCGATATGTACATTATAGTGCACGTGCGCTATAATGGCAACATATGTGCGTTATATTGTCAAAGATTTGAGGTGTTTTTTATGGATAATCTTAGTCATGTAATTTCTGAGAACTTAAAGAGAGTAAGAGAAGAAAAAAAGCTTAGCCTTGATACAGTGGCAAAGCTTTCAGGCGTGAGTAAAAGTATGCTCGGACAAATTGAGCGTTGTGAAGTAAACCCAACCGTATCCACTATGTGGAAAATTGCAAATGGTTTAAAAGTATCTTTTTCGCAACTGGTCAATCATGCAGAAACGAATGTTGAGATAGTAGATATTAAAAATCTTGAACCTTTGCTTGAAGATGAAGGGAGAGTAAGAATTTATCCGACTTTTTCTTTTGACAACACTCGTCGCTTTGAAATATATTCTGTGGAATTTCAGACAAACGGATATTTATCAACAGAGCCTCATTTGCAAGGTACGCAAGAGTTCTTAACCGTATTCAGTGGGGAATTGACAGTTACTGTAGGTCAAAAGAATTTTGTTGTCAATACTGGAAAAGCAATACGGTTCAAAGCAGATGAACCCCACAGTTATGAAAACACTGGAGGGGTAAATTGTTTGCTTGATATGGTAATTTTCTATCCGGATTAAAGTAACATAGGAAATATCGCTGCGGGATTAATATTTCCTATGTTTCAAATATTAGTTTGCTCAATTTGTTAAACAAATTGCTGGCGAACTTATACAAGGGAATCACTAATTTTGAATTTGCGGACTTTTACTTTTACTCTGATGCGCCGACTTCCTTTACCATGAGCACTTCATCGCAGTTGGGGAATTTTGGACAATTGAGGCAATCTTTCCAGATCTTATGCGGCATGCCGTCTTTGCTGATCACTCTAAAGCCGCATTTTTCAAAAAATGCAACCTGATAGGTCAACGTAAATACTTGACTGATACCGAGTTCTTTTGCCTCTTCCATAAAATGTTCAACGAGCTTTTTACCGATTCCCTGTCCGGCATGGCTTTCTCCGACAGCGAGCGTCCGGATTTCAGCCAGATCGACCCAGAGAATGGACAAAGCGCCGATACCAATGACCTCTCCTTCTTCATCCTCCATGACGGAATAGTTTCTGATATCCTCATATATTGCGCTCCGTGAGCGCGCTAACATCAATCCTTTTTTTGCATAATGATTCACGAGCTTATGTAGCGCCTCGGAGTCGGACAATCTTGCCTTTCTAATATTCATAGCATTAACCTTTCTGGATTAGAATGTATTTCAGTATATAATAACAGCTTTTAAATGAATAATCAATACCAATTATACATTTTGAATGCATAAAAATTCATAACTTGTTACTTTTCACAGTCACTCAGGGACGAACTGAAAAAGCAGAAGTTCATTACCGGTAATGTTCGACGGAAATAATCGATCTGTCAGAAAGAAGCATTATAATTTCATGATTTCAATCCTCTTGTATGTCAAGAGGATGTGCATCGATTCCTCGGCTTCTTTCAGGTCGCTTTCAAGCAATTCTTTGATTTTATCAAGCCTGTAATTAACTGTATTTCGATGGATATAAAGTGCTTCTGCTGTGGCGATCACATTTTTGTTGTTTTTTAGGTATTCAAAAAGCGTGCGGAAATATTCCGTTCCACTGCTTTGATCAATATGATCCAGCTTCAAAACACCCGGGTGACAGAAATCATCGAGCTTTGACAGCACCTACATCGCCTCTTACCATAACAGTGACAAGGCCTCCGCCATACTTTCCAGAGCTTTTTCAAATTCTGCCTGATTAATACCCAATGCGCGGATATGATCTTCAATACCCAGCGTATTTTTTAGCCGGTCTATTGCTTTGATCAAGCTGACAGTTCCTTCTCGTCGTGTTCTGGCAGAGAGCTTCAGCATATCAGCGAGTTTTGAGTATCGCTCTGCCGCATAGCCATTTGCACTTCCGCTCAAATCGGCGTTGTATGGTATTACTACAGTCAGCATCAGTGCATTGGAGCGCATGAGGGATATGAAATGTTCCGCCCAGAGCATGAGCAAGACTGTGATTATGCCCAGGTTCGCGTTGGTAAAGGCCATGCCAGCCAGACAGGAAGCGTTTTGTACACGATCTCTTGCATCGGAATCTTTCGCGTCCTTATAGAGTGCTTCCAGATTTCCAAAGATTAACTTGATTGCTTTTTCTGCAAGCGCATCGGTGAAATCCGTAGCTTTCTCGGATACATATGCTTCCATTGCGTGAACCAGTACATCTATTCCTGTATCAACAGCGACACGCTGCGGAACATGCTGAATGCAGGTTGAATCAAGTATGGCTACATCCGGAGCAACAAACTCATCAACAATGCAGACCTTGCCTTCCTCTGACGTAATGACAGAGAAATTAGTAACTTCGGAACCGGTTCCGCTTGTTGAAGGGATTGCAATAAACTGTAAATTGGTCATATTATTGTGGCATAATAGTATTATGTTATCTGCCGATGTTGCAATAAATCTTTATTATTGAACTATAACTATATCAATAAAGGACACATTGATTTTACTGACTCGTGCTGGTATAATATAGAAACAGCCGATTGAAAGAAATGCAATTACTGCAGAAGAAGCAGGTGGAATCTTGAGCCGTATTGTATTTACAACCGATATGGAAGAAGCATTTACCTTCTTTAGTGAATATGGGCTCCTGTACATGGTACCATGCAATCTTTCGTTAAACATCATGTTTTTCAGCTATGGTATCTATTTGATGACCCGAAACGAATCTCATAAAACAATGTCGGCAGGGAGGATTTTTAAGTCCGTACTAAAACTGATCGTTAACCCCAAAATCGTTGCCTCGGCGCTGGGACTGATTATCTGCGGCTATGAAATCTAAGTTCCGGTGACACTTTAATCCTGATTTTTTTACCTCTGGATCCAATGATCAAGAGTATTTGTGTCTTATCCTGCGCTTTACCGACGGCGACTACCGTTCCGATTTTTGCACAGCAGTATGAAAAGAACAAAGATCTGGCAAGTGAGGCATTATTTTTCAGTACGATTGTATCTTTGTTCAGTGTACCTGAGTAAACTTAAGATATTTCAGTTTACTCATTGAAGGAAAGGAGCAATGATAAAATGACTACAATGGATAACAGAAAATTGAAGTTCAGAGAAATATTGTATGATGATAGTCAGTTAGGTCCTTATCCCGACCATTTATTAAAAAGAGTAGATGAGCCGACTTCTAAAATAATAGGGGAGGTAATGCAACGCGACCCTAGAAAACATGCACTCTCGAATAATATGAGTGGTGTCTATGGCCCAAAAGCGCAGGAGAGAGCCCCGCAAATGACAATAGAGTACCCTGTAGGAAAAGCACTGAGTAGAGTTTTGCAGCATATTAATTCCATTAGAGAAAAAAGAAATGCACCTTCGCCATATAAAGCACCGATTCCAGATGATCCAAGAGTATTGAGCAGACATGTAAAAAGTTTGGGGTATTTTTTGGGAGCTGATTTGGTTGGAATCTGTGAAATGCCTAAGTCTGCATATTATACGAATGACTTATTTACTGGTGAAGAAATAGACACACATTATAAATATGCAATTGTTTTATTGTGCGGTAAAAATACGCGAACGACAAATGCTTCTAATGGATACGACTGGATTTTTGATTCATGCAGCTTCCAAGCCTATCAACGCCTTGCAGTTCAGACAGAAGATATGGCTTATTATCTTAGAACATTAGGATTTGATTCAGAAGCTTCAAATATGTGGAACTACCTGACGTTAATGCCAGAGCTTGTGTTACGAGCTGGATTAGGAGAAATAAGCAGATTGGGAATTGTCCTCAATCCATTTTTAGGAGCCAACTTTAAAGCCGCGGCAGTGCTTACAGATATGCCGCTTGAACCAGATAAATATATAGATTTTGGACTGCAGGAATTTTGTGGTAGTTGTGATATCTGTGCAACTCAGTGCCCGTCAGGTGCAATTCCAAGCGGAGATAAAGTCATCTACAACGGGTATGAAACATGGAAGATTGATGAAAAGAAATGTGCGGTATTTGATGTTATGAATGCACAAGGAAATGTATGTGGGAGATGTGCAAAGGTATGTCCGTGGAGTAGAAAAGATAATTCTCCAAATGTCTTTAAGGATTGGGACGGAAGTATTGAAAGCTTACACAAAGATGCCAAACGTAGAGCGGCAGAATTAAAAGCAAAAGGATTTGTTGAGGAGGAAGAACTGACTCGAAAATGGTGGTTTGATTTAGTTGAAGAGAGTGGGGATACTGATAAATATGTCATTCCCAAGACTTCAATAAAAAAGGGAATTTATTAATACTCAATCCACGCCGGGAAACGTTATAACTCCGATTTTCGGCTAAAGAGGTAACACTCCTGCCTAACTCATTGATTACTGCGTTTTTGATCAAAATACTCTGATCTGATATGACCAGAGCCACCTTTGAGAGGCAATGGAACCGGTTATTGGGTTCAGGAATTTATCAGACCATAGTCAATTATATAAAATATTTTCTCAATAAGAGAAAAAAAGAAGAAGCATCGGATCATCCGATGCTTCAGTCTTTTCATACGACTCATACGACGCGTTCCTGCTTAGTCGTCGCAGGTACCGATTGGCGAAGATGGCGCCTTGGCAGGTAAGTCGACTTCCTTTACCATGAGCACTTCGTCGCAGTTGGGGAATTTTGGACAATTGAGGCAATCTTTCCAGATCTTATGCGGCATGCCGTCTTTGCTGATCACTCTAAAGCCACATTTTTCAAAAAATGCAACCTGATAGGTCAACGTAAATACTTGACTGATACCGAGTTCTTTTGCTTCTTCCATAAAATGTTCAACGAGCTTTTTACCGATTCCCTGTCCAGCATGGCTTTCTCCGACAGCGAGCGTCCGGATTTCAGCCAGATCGACCCAGAGAATGGACAAAGCGCCGATACCAATGACCTCTCCTTCTTCATCCTCCATGACGGAATAGTTTCTGATATCCTCATATATTGCGCTCCGTGAGCGCGCTAACATCAATCCTTTTTTTGCATAATGATTCACGAGCTTATGTAGCGCCTCGGAGTCGGACAATCTTGCCTTTCTAATATTCATAGCATTAACCTTTCTGGATTAGAATGTATTTCAGTATATAATAACAGCTTATAAATGAATAATCAATACCAATTATACATTTTAAATGCATAAAAATTCATAACTTGTTACTTTTCACAGTCACTCAGAGACGAACTGAAAAAGCAGAAGCTCATTACCGGTAATGTTCGACGGAAATAATCGATCTGTCAGAAAGAAGCATTATAATTTCATGATTTCAATCATCTTGTATGTCAAGAGGATGTGCATCGATTCTTCGGCTTCTTTCAGGTCGCTTTCAAGCAATTCCTTGATTTTATCAAGCCTGTAATTAACCGTATTTCGATGGATATAAAGCGCTTCTGCTGTGGCGATCACATTTTTGTTGTTTTTTAGGTATTCAAAAAGCGTGCGGAAATATTCCGTTCCACTGCTTTGATCAATATGATCCAGCTTCAAAACACCCGGGTGACAGAAATCATCCAGCTTAAGCAGGGTGGAGGAATCGTAAAGAAAATCGGACAGAATGTAATCCTGATATTCGGACATTCTTTTTTTAGGATCAAGTTTTTCTCCCAGCAGCAGCGCTTTCCGGGACTGACGGTAATAACGGCCGATTTCACTAAGGTTGGTAAAGCTTTCGCTGCAGCCTGCGTGAAGACCAATTTCCTTTAAAAATGAAATCATACTGGACAGGAGCTTTTTTCGTCCTGATTCTCCCTGAAATTCTAGAAGGACAGACACTGCGTCGTGATAATAAATAGAGCGGCACAGCGGAGTTAGTTTATGAATCTGCTGACGGAAATAGTCAATAAAGCTCGGGTCGTTAAAACGCGACATATCGATGCTGACCATGCACATGTTTTTATTCGGCTTCCATTCACAGGACTGAAGTCTGTCGTTCAAATCCTCTTCTTCCGTAACTTTTTCCTCCAGTAAATCCTGAATGAGATTTTCCCACATCAGACCGGTAGCACTTTTCTGCCATTTCTCTTCCTTCATGATGGAAGAGATTACTTCACAGATCAACTTAGCGATCCGAAGATCCTGGTTTTGGAAAGGCTGTCTGTATTCCAGTATCGCCAGATAGCCCATGCACTTATCACCGACCTGAATTTTTCCGAGGATTCTTCTGATTTTTTCGGCAACACCTGTATCCAGCAAGATCGGTTCGTCACTGACGAGAATTTTTTCAATGATTCGTTCGTACTTGAACTTCGTGACATATTTATACGAAGAGTAACCCCGGGAAACAAGGTCATCCCAGACCTCGTCGTTGACTCTTGCGTCTGTTTTATACGAGAGAACTTTATAGCTTGTGTCCATGAGCATGATAGGGTTGTTCAGAATGTCGTATCCTGTTTCGATGATCTCTCTGATCTCCTTCCCTCTGATGATGCATTCCAGCAAAGAAGCGGAACCGTCGAGAAGACGTGAGGAATCCTGATAGATGTCCTGTATTTTATTAAATATCTCGTGTATACCGAGATCGCTTTGCAGCAGGATCAAATTACAGGGGAAGGGGCTCAAAGCACTTTGTATATCCACTTGCCGCGTTGAATCCTTCTGATCTGTCACCAGAACGAGATTGGTGTCCGATGGAACAGCACCAACCGATTGGGCAAGATCAACAGTTCCGATATACAGGGTGTTGATCTCGAAACGTTTCTGCCCTTCAATCAAAAGACGGGTCCTGATAATGTTAAAATTTTCATTTATGAGGGAATTGAAAATAACAAATTCATGCATTAACTTCTCGTTCAAATCCTTGATTCTCATATCGTTCCTCCCAGTAGTATCTTCTATTATAGTGCATAATGCACAAATTGGCCAGAAGATAATTATATTTTTAACATAGTGTGTAATGATCCGATTCCCGATATAATGAACCCAAGCTATGAAGATGCATTTGTAAAATGAAAAGGAGAGGCTAAAATGATTCTTAAAAATTTATTCAGCCCGGGAAGTATCGGAAATCTTACTTTAAAAAACAGGGTGATTCTTCCGTCAATGTGTACAGTATTTGCTGATGAGGGCGGTTATGTTTCTGAAAAACTAATTAACTATCACACCGCTCGCGCAAAGGGCGGCTGCGGAATGAATATCGTGGAGATTGCAGCAGTTCATCCGACATCCTATGTTCCGAAAGTGCTTGGAATTTTTGACGACAAGTATTTGCCGGGACTGGAACGGCTTGCATCGGCAATCAAAGAAGCCGGCGGGAAAGCTTGCCTGCAGTTATGGCATGCGGGGAGACAGGTAAACAGCATTCAAACAGGCCTGCCCATCGTGTCGCCCTCTCCGATTCCATGTCCCCTTTGTCAGGAAATGCCCAAGGAGTTGACAGCCGAAGAAATCGCAGAACTGGTATCCTCATACGGAGACGCCGCATTAAGAGCGAAAAAGGCTGGCTTTGACGCGGTAGAACTTCACGGAGCGCATGGATATCTGATCAATCAATTCCTGAGTCCATATTCCAATCACAGAACCGATCAATACGGCGGGAGCTTTGAAAACAGGATGAGATTTGCGCTGGACGCATTAAAGGATATTCGAGAAAAGGTGGGCGAGGATTATCCGGTTCTCTTCCGAATGGATTCTGATGAGATGGTGGACGGCGGTCTGACATTGGACGATGCACTGAAGATTGCCAAGGTACTGGAAGTTTCGGGAGTGAATGCGCTTCACGTTTCAATTGGCGTGTACCAGACCGTTTACTATACGATTCCTACGGTGGATATGCCGGTGGCATTCAACGTGGATGCGGCTGCTGCGGTTAAATCAGCTGTGAATATTCCGGTCATTACAGTGGGCAGAATTAATGATCCGCTGGTTGCAGAGAAAGTTTTGGAAGCAGGAAAGGCGGATTTCGTATCCGTTGGAAGAGGACAGATTGCGGACCCGGAATTCTGCAACAAATCAATGGAGGACAACTTTGATTCCATTACAAAGTGCATTGGCTGTATTCAGGGATGCTTTGACGTTATTTTCGGATCAGGGCTTACACAGCCGGCAGGCTGTCTCTTAAATCCGGCGGTAGGATTTGAAAAGGATTTTGATGGACTGAAGACAGAAACACCGAAAAAGGTTCTCATCGCGGGCGGCGGTCCGGGAGGAATGGAAGCGGCGCTGTTGCTGAAGAAAAAGGGTCATGAAGTGATTCTGTGCGAGAAGGACAGCAAACTGGGCGGACAGTTCTTTATTGCCGGTATCGCGCCGAGGAAAGCAGAATTCACAAAAGCTGCGGTAAGTCTGGGAGAGAGAACAGTTGCTGAAGGGGTTGAAATCAGACTTCAAACGTTGGTTACGCCGAAACTGATCGAAGAAATCAATCCGGATTATGTTATTGTTGCCACAGGAGCAGAACCGATTATTCCAGAAATCAAGGGAATGGACGGCGGCAGTGTCTTCAGTGCACATGATGTATTAAAAGGCATAGGAAAGACCGGTGAGCATGTCGCCGTGATTGGAGGCGGACTGGTAGGACTTGAAACGGCCGAGTTTCTGGCGAAGCAGAAGAAAACGGTAACCGTGGTGGAAATGCTGGACGATGTGGCGAAGGACATGGGCTTTATCCGAAAGGTAGTAACCTCTCAGCACCTGCAGGATGCAGGAATTCAAATCCTCACAGGAGCGAAGTGCATGGAAATTAAGGGAACGGAAGTAACTGTGGAGAAGGATGGAAAGGCCCAGCTTCTGAAGGGAATCGATACCGTCGTTATCGCTGTGGGCAGCAGATCCGATAACCAGCTTGAAGAATATCTGAAGAATTCAAAGTATGACTACTGTGTGATTGGTGACGCTATGAAAGCAAGGAAGGCTCTGGACGCAATTCGGGAAGCTGCGGAAGCGGCCAAAGCAATTTAAAGGCTCTTGGGAGAAAGCAATCTTTCGAATTTTTGAAAAAATTGCAAACTGGGAGGTAGAATGCTCTTGCGAAGAATCGCCAACGATGATAATATAACATACAAGAAAAGTGGTTTTCTGCAAAACGATGAGGTTTGTCTTCATCGTTTTTTTTTTGCATCTGGCGGAAGACCGGAAAGCATAAAAACTTGAAAAGTACAGAATTAGTAAATAATGATGGCGGTAATGCGGTTGTCTTGGTAAAATATTATTAAGCAGGCAACGGAAAGTAAAACGATAGTGGGTAGTTACCTGTATCGTATGAGCAGGTAACTGCCTTAAACCAGGGGATAAGCGGCAGGATCAGAAACTGTAAAATGAGCGGGAAGGAAACTAGAATGAAAGAAACAAGGATTGAAATCGAAAACAAAATTGAAATTGCGTTTTTACCTAAAAATATAAAACGGGAATTCACTGCGGGTAAAACGATCTTGCAGTATGCATCCGAAGCGAATATTGCAATTGATGGAAATTGTGCCGGCGCGGGCACCTGCGGAAAATGCAAAGTTAGAATTCTGGAAGGAAATGACGGAGTGCCGGATGCCGAGGAGCGAACGAAGCTGTCTGAAAGGGAATTGAAAGACGGGTGGAGGCTTGCCTGCCGCTTCAAGCCTCAGACAGATATTGCTGTGGAAGTTCCTGTTACAGAAGGGGCATCAGACAGAAAAACAAAACTCGGGGGGATGCAGGGCAGTATTCTTCCAGCGAATATTTACAGAAAAGAGTATATTTCTGTTGATGCAGCCAGCATCGCAAATCAGGTTGCAGATCTGGACAGGATTGCCGCAGCCTGCGGACTGAAAGACGGGTGTAAGGCTGATGGGGGGCTGATGAGGAAAGTTCCTGAATTGCTTGGCATGAGTAGTACACTTACAGTGACCATAAGGGAAAACGAGATCGTTGACATAG
Organism: Anaerovoracaceae bacterium; assembly: GCA_963676445.1. Lineage (GTDB taxonomy): Bacteria > Bacillota > Clostridia > Peptostreptococcales > Anaerovoracaceae > Anoxybacterium. The sequence continues at coordinate 1,848,026 of OY781100.1, read as the reverse complement.
AATCAGGAGATACTCGGAATCATTGCTTTGGAATAGCCGTAGACATCGGAACGACGACTGTAGTTGGATTGCTTTGGAACCTTGTAACTGGCGAATGCCTGGGAGTAAAGGCAGTCACTAATCCACAGGGTGTTTTTGGCGCGGATGTGATATCGAGGATTACTTATGCCTCGGAAGCCCGAGAAAATCTAAAAAATATCCATGACAAGATTATAGAATGCATTAACGGTATGATCACTGGTTTTTCGGAATCCTGCGGCATAAGAACTGAGAATATATACGAAATTACAGTAGCCGGAAATACAACCATGAGCCATTTGTTTCTCGAGGTCAATCCAAGGCAGCTTGCGGTTTCGCCTTTTGTTCCGGTGTTTTGCAGTGCGGCGGAGGGAGTTGCTGCCAATTTGAATATTCAGGCAAATTCAAGAGCACGGTATTATCTTCTGCCGAATATTGCGGGGCATGTGGGTTCGGATATCACCGCAGGCATAGTGGCGACGGACATTCTTGAAGAATCGGAGATTCGTCTGATGCTTGATATCGGAACCAATGGAGAAATTGTACTGTCCGGAAAGGGCAGAGCATTTACCTGTTCTACCGCGGCAGGTCCGGCATTTGAAGGAGCTTCGATTCATCAGGGGATGAGAGCTGCGGCGGGAGCCATTGAAAAGGTCAAAATCGATGAAGATGTTCACGTACAGGTGATCGATGGGACAACGCCCACCGGTATCTGCGGGTCTGGAATTATCGATGCTGTTGCCCAAATGGTTTCAAATGGTCTGGTGGACAAAACGGGACGGTTTACAAAACCGGAAGTCCTGAGGCTGAATCATGTTTCGGAAAAGGTTGCATCCCGGTTCCGAAAAGGGGAGCGCGGTGTCGAATTTGTACTGGTATACGGTGATGATGGACAGGATGTGGTACTGCTGCAAAAGGACGTCAGGGAGGTTCAGCTGGCAAAAGGCGCAATCCTCGCAGGCATAAAAATCCTCATGAATCAATTGTCTGTATCTGCGGATGAGCTTGACAAAATCTATATTGCAGGCGCTTTCGGAAATTATATCGACATTGACAGCGCGCTGACAATCGACCTGCTGCCCGATGTAAAAAGAGACAGGATCGTATCTGTTGGAAATGCCGCCGGAATGGGAGCATGCATGGCGCTTCTGTCTACGGAGAAACGGGAGGAGGCAGAACGAATTACCTTAGAAATTAAACATGTAGAGCTTGCATCCTGCAGCGAATTTCAGGACGAATATCTGCAAGCAATGAAGTTTAAACGAGGTCTGATATGAACGGGATCAGAATTAACAGCAAAGATTCTTTTATATGGATTTGTATATTTCTCCACATGTATCGACTGGGCTGATACGGAAACAGAACTGCAAGAAAAGCGGGCTCGTATGCTCCGCTGCCTGGGGTCATAACGATTCAGAGGTTTTGGGTAAAGCCGCAGTCAGTAGCTTTACCCGCCTGTGGATCGTATTTGAACAAGCAATACGATAGGATTTGATGACCGCTAAGTGCGGTCATTTTGTTGTTTGCGGAACTTTAAAAATTCTATTAATGAAAAAAACTCCCGGTCTGAATCGTGTTACTTATGAGAGGAGTTGAAGGAATGTATTTATTTGGTACCGATGATTACATAAAAAGTGTTGTAAAGAACTATAGCCCGATGTTGCTGCGCATTGCTTTTGTTCGGCTGAAATCGACGGCTGATGCTGAGGATGCAGTGCAGGATGTTTTTTTGAAGTTGATAACAAAGAAACCTCGGTTTAAGGATGAAAACCATGAAAAAGCGTGGCTGATCCGTACGACGGTCAATCTTACAAAAGATATGCTGAAAAAAATGAGCATAAGGAATCATGATGCCTTAGACGACGAAATACCGAGCGCAGAGGGAGAAAACGCGCAGCTCCTTTCAATTGTGCATTCCTTACCCGGAAAGTACAGTACAATCATCTATTTATATTATTACGAGGGGTATTCCATCAAGGAAATATCCCGTATTCTTGCATTGCCTGCGGCAACGGTAGGCACACGGCTGTCGCGTGCTAGAGCTCTGTTAAAATCCACTTTGGAGAGGGAGGGAATACTGTATGAATAAGAACCAGTACAAAAAGGCTGTTGACTCAGTCAAATTCAGCGAAAATTTTGAACAGGACACGATAGAGCGCATGCGCCGTACCGCAGAATGTATGGTTGAGAAGGAGAATGACCAAATGAAAACACATAAAATGATTCGAGTGCCTGTTCTCGCGGCGGTACTCATAGCTTTGCTTGCGGTGACTGCTTTTGCAATGCCGTCATTGTTGTCTTTAAAAGAAGTTGCCCAGAAATCAGGGGATAGCGTTCTTGCGGAAGCTTTTGAATCAGAGGATGCCATCCGCATTAATCAGACCGTGCAAACAGGAGACTATACGATAACGCTCCAAGGGATCATCAGCGGTAAAGGTTTGACGAAATACAGCCAGGAGGCTGAAACGGATAAGAGCTATATTGTTGCATCGGTTGCCCATATTGACGGAACGGATTTGACGCAGGCCGGAGAGGCTGAAATCACATTTTCGCCACTGGTATCAGGATATAAACCATGGCAGGTAAATGCATGGACCCTGGGAGGAGGCTACTCGTCATTCATAGCGGAAGGCATTAACTATTATATTTTTGATTGTGAAAACCTGGAGATATTCGCAGATCATACCGTTTACCTGGCTGCCTTTGAGGGGATGGGGCCGAGTGCCGACATTTTTACAATGGATGAGAAGGGTGCGATTGCATTTAAAGAAGGCTATGACAAGCCGCACGCTATGTTTGTCTTGCCGCTGGATTCAGAGAAAGCAAATTTAGATGCGGTAAGTAAATTATTAGATTCAATGGGGATTGAAATAGAATAGAAAATGTCAATGTGACCAAAAAACATGGATTCAAATTCGAATCATAAGTGAATGATATCCAGAAAATTTATAAAAAATGGTGAGATTACCCTTTGTGTGTCTTGCCATTTTTTGTATTTTTTTTACTGAATGCTTGGGAATAACAAATACTGGAGAAGTCACAATACAAGAGGAATTGTCCTTTGCAGACAAAACCATAAGATGGAGATTATCCAATAAAATGACTTTTTAAAATAATTACTGACGATTATACAAAAATATAACGATAGTACAATTGGATCAAAAAAATTTAAGGATATTATGCAGTAAACTATTTCAATTAATACAATGAAAAAATAATCCAGTCAGTTATTATTGAAATGTGGCACAATTATGATCTTTTCAATATTAATTTTACCAATCGCCACAAAGCAGATAACGGTCATTATTATTTTAATTAATGATATATCCAAATTCAAAAGCTGTTTATTGACGATGAAAATCTACGAATCTCAGATTCGTGATTTTCTAGCCTAAATTCTGTCAACGGTTATAATGTCTGTAAACGGACTCCTGCGCTAAAGCGCTGCTGTCCGTTTTGCCATTGCGGCTAAAGCCGCGGCGAAAAGGCGAAGAACCGGACAGAATGTTATAACGAAAGGAGATTTTTGTTCAATGAGCGAAGTTTCGGGATCAGTTAACAACGCATCTGCTGTTGCAGCGAAAAAGAAGTTATCATCGCAGTTTTTCAAAAAAGGGATCTCAGTAGCCATTCTTTCCGGTATGTGCTATGGTTTGTATTCCGCATTTATTACTCTGGGTATGTCCAACGGAGTATGGGCTGACTGGTATGGCGCCAATACCGCAGCACTATCAGCATTCGTAATTACATACATGCTTGGTTCCTTGGGCAGCGCAATCAACGATACCATCAGCGCAATATGGTGCATGGGAATCGCAGCCTTTAAAGGAAAGCTGGGCGATTTCTTTAGGACTCTTAAAACAAAACCTGGAAAAATAATGATCCTCGCCGCATTGGTCGGTGGGCCGATCTCCAGTACTGCTTATGTTGTTGCACTGCAGATGGCAGGTTCCATCGTTATTCCGATTACGGCACTCTGTCCGGCGATCGGAGCGATTCTGGCTAGAATCTTATTTAAACAAAAACTAACTCCTCGTATGCTTGTCGGTATTGCAATCTGCTTCCTGGCAAGTCTTATGATCGGTAGTACAAGCTTGGGCGGCGACGCTCCGGAAGGTTTGCTGCTCGGTATTTGCATCGCCTTTATCGCCGCATTTGGCTGGGGACTGGAAGGTTGCGTAGCAGGTTACGGAACCTCCATGATCGACTATGAAATTGGAATCACCATTCGTCAAACAACCTCCGGTTTATCCAACTTGATTATTTTAGTGCCTCTTTTTGGTATCCTTGCAGGCGGCGGATTCGGACTTTCTACCGACCTGATCAGTAAGGCTGTTACAAGCGGACCGGCGATGATCTGGTTCGTAGTAAGCGGATTCTTTGCAGTTTTCGCCTACAGCTTATGGTATAAAGGAAACAGCATGTGCGGTGCCGCTCTCGGTATGGCTTGTAACGGCGCATTCTCCTTCTGGGGTCCGTTCTTCTGCTGGCTGGTGCTTGGCGTATTTGCAGGACAAGAAGGCTGGGCGCTTGCTCCCATTGCCTGGGCTGCCGCAATCGTAATGATTATTGGTATTCTTATGATTTCTATGAATCCATTAGATCTGTTCAGAAAGAAGGAGGCTTAATCTTATGAAACCACTGAATTATGCCATTTTGAAACACTTCACAAAAGTTAAGGAAGCTTGCGCGGATGACGTAATTGAAGCTTTACAAGGGGAATACGGTCATTTTAAAGCACTGAAGAAACCTGCTGTTATTGAAGCAATCATGACTGCGGAAGCAAACGGCCTTCTGGTAGAAACCAGCTTTGAAATGGATTCCAAAGGCGAACTCCGCGTTTACTATCACGCTCCTGAAGAATGTGCAGCTACGATTGACGGTTATATTAAGGACTAATATACTGACACACTAAGTATTAGGTTTACTACACTAGTTTCCCAAATTCGTATCCAACTTAATAAGAAGTAAAAATGTCAATCAGGCAGAGGCTACAGCTTTTACACCTCTGCCTGAAAGAAATTTGAAAAATTGAAAAATAAAAGAAATCATGAAGGAGGAATGCAAAGTGAGATATTACGGAGAAGAAGCATTAGGTCTGATTGAAACAGTGGGAATGGTTCCTGCAATTGAAGCTGCGGACAAAATGCTGAAAGCGGCAGAAGTGGAACTCATCTCTTACGAGAATATCGGCTCCACGCTGGTGACCATTATGGTCAAGGGCGATGTTGCGGCTGTAAGGGCATCTGTAGAAGCCGGTGCTGAGGCTGCAGCGGCAATCGGAAAGCTGACTGCAAAGAATGTTATGCCAAGACCGATCAAAGGCGTAGGTGACATTGTTTCTGTTCATGATATTGATAAATAATTGAAAAGAAAGGAACGACAAATGGAAAGATTTGAAGCGTTAGGATTAATAGAGACATTCGGGCTTGTCTTCGTTCTTGAAGCAGCGGATGCGATGTGCAAGGCTGCGGATGTCGAATTGATCGGTTATGAAAACGTGGCATCCGGATATATTTCCGTACTTGTGAGAGGAGATGTGGGCGCATGCAAAACTGCCGTTGAAGCAGGCGTGAAAGCAGTGGAAGATATGGGAGCAGAAGTATACAGCTCCGTAGTTATTGCAAGACCACATCAGGATCTCGAAAAAATCATCGCACGTTATTCTCTGGACGGCCTGCTTGGATAACGTATACCGAAAGAAAGGAGAGTTCACAAATGAATATTATTGATAATGATTTGCTCTCCATCCAAGAATCTAGAATTCTGGCGGAAAATGCCCGTGAAGCGCAGAAAAAATTGGCGACCTTCCCGCAGGAAAAACTGGATATGATTGTAGAATGCATGGTGCAGGAAATCAGTAAACATGCATGTGAGCTCGCGAAGCAGTCCAGTGAAGAAACGGATTATGGAATCTGGCAAGATAAGTACATCAAAAACTGTTTCGTATGTGAATATCTGCAGGATGGGCTCCGGGGAATGCGCTGCGTTGGGATCATCAGAGAAGATGAAAAAATTAAAACGATGGATGTTGGTGTTCCCGTTGGTGTGATTGCAGCATTATGCCCTGCAACGAGTCCTGTTTCCACAACCATTTACAAGGCGTTAATCGCAGTGAAATCTGGCAATGCTATCATCTTTTCACCTCATCCGAGAGCAAAGAATGCAATGAGCAGAACACTGGACATCTTGATCGGAATCGCACTAGAAAACGGCCTGCCGGAAGGTGCTCTTGCCTATTTGAGTACAGTTACTCAAGGCGGTACAGCTGAGCTGATGAATCATCCGGCGACGTCCCTGATCATGAATACAGGAGTTCCGGGGATGCTGAAAGCCGCATATCAATCAGGAAAACCGGTGATCTACGGAGGGGCGGGCAACGGACCGGCTTTTATCGAGCGAACGGCAGATATCAGGCAGGCTGTAAAGGATATCATCCTCAGCAAGACCTTTGATAATGGAATCGTATCGGCGGCGGAGCAGTCCATTGTGGTAGACAGCTGTATTGACGCAGAGGTAAAGCGGGAGTTAAAAAGTAACGGCGGCTACTTCATGACCGAGGAAGAATCTCAAAAAATCGGTGCTTTACTTTTTCAAGCGGATGGAACTTTGAATTCAGAAATGGTCGGGAAATCGGCGCGGGAACTGGCAAAAAAAGCAGGATTTTATGTTTCGGACAACATTGTATTGCTCCTTTCGGAACAAAAGTATGTTTTCGACAAGAATCCATATTCAAAAGAAAAGCTTTGCCCGGTCCTGGCTTACTACATCGAAGACGATTGGATGCACGCCTGCGAGAAGTGTATTGAACTGCTACTCAGCGAACGAAACGGGCACACATTGGTTATACACTCTAAAGACGAAGACGTAATTCGACAATTTGCTCTGAAGAAACCGGTTGGAAGAGTTCTCGTGAATACACCGGCAACCTTCGGCAGCATGGGCGCTACAACGAATCTGTTTCCGGCGATGACGCTGGGCAGCGGGTCTGCAGGCGAAGGAATCACCTCTGACAACGTTTCCCCGATGAATTTGATTTATGTAAGGAAAGTGGGATATGGAGTCCGCAGTCCGGAAGAAATCAAAAGGTTAGATGCAGAACGATCCTCAATCTGCCGGTCAGCAGATTCGGAAGGACTCAATCAAGAAAATATTCAAATGTTGCAGCGCATTTTAGAGGGCGTTATCAGCGAACTGAAAGGGTAACCTCAAAATGAGGCGGCATGTAAAACATAGATTTACGGGTTTCTGGAAACAGGGGCCTTATAGAGATCAGACAAAAGGATCTGAAATATTTTAGAAAGAAGGTAGAACTTTGGATATTCGTGAATTTTCGAACAAATTAGCAGAAGTAACCCAGAACATGTCTGCTGACGAACGGACATCTTTAATCAAGATGTTTGAAAGCGTTTCTAAAGAGATCACAAAAGAGCAACCGAAATATGATGTAGCCTGCACAGTGGAAAACAGCAGCGCAGGAATTCCTGATGGAATGACAAAGCGTCATGAAACACTGAAAGCAAATTATTTAAAGCATGTTCCGTCCATTACGACATATCGCGCAAGAGCAATTACCAAGATTGCGAAAGAAAATCCGGGCATGCCAAAAATTATGCTTCGTGCAAAATGCTTCCGCTATTGCTGCGAAACAGCCCCGCTGGTTATCCAGGACAATGAGATGATTGTAGGAGCTCCAAACGGCGCGCCAAGAGCCGGCGCTTTTTCTCCGGATATTGCCTGGAGATGGATGGTGGACGAAATTGATACGATCGGAACACGTCCACAGGACCCCTTCTATATTTCTGAAGAAGACAAGAAAATCATGAAAGAGGAACTGTTCCCATACTGGGAAGGAAAGTCTGTTGACGAGTATTGTGAAGACCAGTACCGTGAAGCGGGTGTATGGGAAATGTCCGGTGAATCCTTCGTGTCAGACTGTTCGTATCATGCGGTAAACGGCGGCGGAGATTCCAATCCCGGATATGATGTGATCCTGATGAAAAAAGGTATGCTGGATATTCAGCAGGAAGCAAAGGACCATCTTGCAAAACTTGACTATGAAAATCCTGATGATATCGAAAAAATCTATTTTTATAAATCCATTATCGATACGACAGAAGGCGTAATGATTTATGCGAAGAGGCTTTCTGATTACGCTGCAGAGCTCGCTGCAAAAGAAACAAATCCGAAGCGGAAAGCGGAACTGCAGAAAATTTCCGAAGTCAATGCATGGGTACCGGCTCATAAGCCAAGAACTTTCTGGGAAGCCATCCAGTCCGTTTGGACCATCGAATCTCTGCTGGTAGTGGAAGAAAACCAGACGGGAATGTCCATCGGCCGTGTTGACCAGTACATGTATCCCTTCTACAAAGCCGATATCGAAGAAGGCCGCATGTCAGAATATGAAGCATTTGATCTTGCAGGCTGTATGCTGATCAAAATGTCGGAGATGATGTGGATCACAAGCGAAGGCGGATCAAAGTTCTTCGCAGGCTATCAGCCGTTTGTCAATATGTGCGTAGGCGGAGTGACCCGCGAAGGCAGAGACGCTACAAACGAGCTTACATATCTTTTGATGGATGCAGTTCGCCACGTCAAGATCTATCAGCCTTCTCTGGCTTGCCGTATTCACAATAAGTCGCCGCAGAAATATCTGAAGAAGATCGTTGATGTAGTTCGTTCCGGTATGGGATTCCCGGCTTGCCACTTTGATGATACACATATCAAGATGATGCTGGCAAAAGGTGTATCCATCGAGGATGCAAGAGATTACTGCCTCATGGGTTGCGTTGAGCCCCAGAAGGCCGGACGTTTGTATCAGTGGACCTCCACCTCATATACTCAGTGGCCGATTTGTATCGAGACTACGCTGAATCACGGCGTTCCGCTTTGGTACGGAAAGCCGGTTACACCGGATATGGGAAACCTGAGCCAGTATAAGACTTTTGAAGATTTCGACAGAGCTGTTAAAGAACAGATCAAATGGGTTACTAAGTGGACCAGTGTTGCGACTGTTATTTCTCAGCGTATCCATAGAGAGCTTGCTCCGAAGCCATTGATGTCCGTAATGTATGAAGGATGTATGGAAAAGGCGAAGGATGTTTCTGCCGGAGGAGCAATGTACAATTTTGGTCCCGGAGTTGTATGGTCCGGACTTGCTACTTATACAGACTCCATGGCAGCGATCAAGAAGCTGGTATTCGATGATAAAAAATATACATTGGAACAGTTGAATGAAGCATTAAAGGCGGACTTTGTGGGATATGAGCAAATCAAACAGGACTGCTTGAATGCTCCGAAATACGGAAACGATGATGACTACGCAGATTTGATTGCTGCTGACATCATCCACTTCACAGAGATGGATCACAGAAAGTACAAGACACTTTATTCCGTATTAAGCCATGGTACTTTATCCATTTCAAATAACACACCTTTTGGACAATTGACGGGTGCTTCCGCAAACGGAAGAGGTGCATGGACGCCATTGTCAGACGGAATCAGCCCAACGCAGGGTGCAGATTACAAAGGACCGACCGCTATCATCAAGTCAGTATCTAAGATGGCTTGCGACGGCATGAACATCGGTCAGGTACACAACTTCAAGATCATGGCCGGGCTGCTTGATACACCGGAAGGAGAAGAAGGACTGATCACACTGCTTCGTACCGCATCGGTATTCGGCAACGGTGAAATGCAGTTCAACTATCTGAACGACGATACCTTGATCGAAGCACAGAAGCATCCGGAACAGTATCGTGACCTGATCGTACGTGTAGCAGGATACAGCGCATTCTTCGTTGAATTATGCAAGGATGTACAGGACGAAATTATCAGCAGAACCATGCTGACACATTTATAAACAGCTAAAACATCTATAAACAAATATAAGGCCGGAGAGTTCGGCGGGGATAAAGGTTTCCGCCGGACGCAAGGTCTGAAAATTCAGGGCTTGGCAGCTTGGAACGGGAGATTTGACAGATGAGCAATACAAAGACAGGAATAATTGAAAGAAAAGCATTGATTGCCAACATACAAAAATATAACATGCACGACGGCCCCGGAGTGAGGACGTTGGTATTCTTCAAGGGCTGTCCTTTAAGATGCAAGTGGTGCTCAAATCCCGAAAACCTGGAAAAAAGATATCAGGTCATGTACAAGAGGAATTCCTGTATCGATTGCGGCACTTGTGTTCCGGTATGCCCCGCAGGGATCCATTCCATCTCTAAGGATGGAGTGCACGAAATCCATCGAAGTATCGAATGTATCGGTTGCCGTGCATGCGAAAAAGCCTGTCCCGGATCAGCCTTGTCGATATCCGGAGAGATGATGACAATCTCAGAGATTATGGAAGTCATAGAGGAAGACAGGATGTTTTATAGTCTCTCGGGAGGAGGCGTGACCGTAGGCGGCGGAGACCCTGTTGCCAGTCCGGATGCGGCTGCCAATCTGCTGATGGCCTGCAAAAAAGAGGGAATCAACACCGCTGTTGAGACCTCAGGATACTGCAAGCTGGAATCATTGCTCCAGATGGCGGAATTTACCGATCTGTTCCTTTATGATATTAAACAGATCGACTCAGAGAAGCATTATGAGCTGACAGGAGTTCATAACGAACAGATCCTGAAAAACTTACAAGAATTGATACACCGCAGATACAACGTAAAGGTGCGGATGCCTTTGCTGAAGGGAATGAATGACAGTGAGAAGGATATCAGAGGAGTCATCGCGTTTCTGGAGCCTCTCCGGGAATGTAAAAACTTCAAGGGTATCGACTTGCTCCCGTATCATAAGTTTGGCGTGAATAAATACAATCAAATCGGAATGACCTATCCTCTGGAAGGACTTCCGGACCCAACCTTGAGCAGTGAAGATTTGAATCAAATTGAAGATTGGTTTAAAGAGTACAATTTACAGGTTCAGATACTAAACCACTAATAGAAAGGATATTCTCATGAGCTCATTTGGCGAAAAAGGTATAGAACGCATCATACAAGAATCGGTGCCGGGAAAGCAGGTTACACTTGCCCATGTCATCGCGTCACCGATGCCGGATCTCTACGAGCGCTTGGGGATCGACGATAGAGGTGCGATCGGGATACTGACCCTGACCCCCTATGAAACTTCAATCATTGCAGCAGATATTGCAACGAAAGAAGCGGATGTGGAAATCGGTTTTCTCGATAGATTTACCGGCTCCGTCGTTATCACCGGAGACGTGCAAAGCGTTGAAACCGCTCTTGCAGCGGTTAACGAAACACTACAGAATATGCTGGGATTTGAGACTGCCAAGGTCACGAGGACATGAGAAGGAAACGAATCATGGTGATCGGGCCAACCGGCTGTGGAAAAACCTCTTTGGTTAATGAACTGAACGGTTTTGAAGGTCGGCTGCGGAAAACACAAAATCTCATTTACGGAGAAAAAACCATAGATGTTCCCGGATCGTATATCGAAAATGCGTGGATGTATAAACATCTCATCGCAGCAGCCCAGGACGCATCACATGTTTTAATATTAGTAGATCCGTCAAGAAGCGACGACGTTTATTCCCCTGGATTTGCCAAGGCATTTCGGTGCCCGGTGATCGGCGTTATCACAAAATGCGATTTGACGGAAGGAAATGATGAGTCGGCGGTACAGAAGCTGAAGAAGCTCGGAGTTGAAGAGCCGTATTACAGAATCAGCATTTTAGACGGAACAGGAATGGCGAGCCTAAAGGAACGCTTGGCGATATTCACCCCGTAAACCGCCGTCTTCCAATGCTGCGCATAAAGCGAATAGGGGGATCAGAAATGATATTTATAACCGAAGATGACTTGAGGGATCTGTATAGAAACGAACCTTTTACAGAATATGAAGTCGAACCTGGAACCAGGATCACACCCGGAGCTCGTCAATTTCTTGCAGACAGGCAAATCGTATTGTATGACGCTGAAAGTCCCAGGAAGAAGAAAGAGCCGGAAAAAGAGGTTTTGAGTTCTCCGGAACCGGTGAAAAAGGAGCTTTGCGGAAAGCTGCTGAATAGCAGAATCAATTCTGTGGAAGCGCTCTTCCTGCTAATCGCGGAAGAACTTCTGGGTAGGGATATTCTCCTTACGCAAAAAATAATCAGCTTAAAAAAAAGCTTTTCCGATATCAAACATTCGCTGAACGAAGGGAAATCTTGTGAGCCCCTTGCTTGTGAAGCCTGTACGGGAATCTGCGAGGCAAATTTTTCGGAGGATCTGGGAGACTGTTTTGAAATTACGGAATTTCATATTCAACTCGCCAAGGGAAAAGAAATCATCAATTTACATAGACTGCGCTGCGCTCTTCGTGAGCTGCAGCTGGAGCTGCCGGCCTTTTTCCAGGACCGGAGCAAAGAAATAAAGCAGTGTGAAGAAGTCACAGGGAAGATGAATCAGATCGTCAACACCATATCCCAGTTGATCTGCTACGCTGCAGGAGGAGAAAAATGTCAGAGATAAACGGAGCCTTTCAATATTGTGACGAACTGGTCAGAGACTTTGAAGAAGTGATAGAAAAACCCATAAGAAGCAAATCTTCCGTTTATTACACGGGAGTCGATCTGGGAACTGCCTGTGTCGTTGTGGCGGTTTTGGACGAAAACCGCAGGCCGGTTGCAGGAGCCTATCGGTATGCTGATGTAGTCCGTGACGGTATGGTGGTCGATTATATCGGCGCAATACAGATCGTACGTGACATGAAAAAACAGCTGGAAGAAAAGCTGGATACTGAATTGATCTACGCTGCGGCGGCGATTCCTCCGGGAACTGATACGCTGGACGGCGGCGCAATCAAAAATGTTGTTCAGGCCGCAGGATTCGAACTGACAACATTGCTGGATGAACCGACTGCTGCCAATGAAGTGCTGAAAATGAAAAACGGTGCGGTGGTAGATATCGGCGGCGGTACGACAGGGATTTCAATCCTGAAGGACGGCAAAGTAATTTATATCGCGGACGAACCGACGGGAGGGACGCATTTCTCTCTGGTCATCTCTGGAGCATACAGAAAGTCCTTTGAGGACGCAGACATTTATAAAAGAAATCCGGAAAACCATAAAGAATTGATGCCTGTATTGAAACCGGTAATCGAAAAGGTGGCGTCCATTATCAGCCAGCATATCAAAGACTTCGACGTACAGGAAATATCACTGGTTGGAGGAACTTGCTGTCTGGGTGGAATCGAAACAATCATTAAAAAACAGACGGGAGTTTTTACCCATAAACCGCAGAACCCGATGTTTGTGACTCCGCTGGGAATCGCACTGAGCTGCACACAGGAAAGCAGCTATTAAAGACCCTGAAATTAGAAATAGGTTAAGGAGGTCAAAATGGAATTCAGAATCATAAAATCTCCTTCCGCCGGAACCATGGATATTCTGATTCGCCGTATGGGGCCAGGTGCCAAGGAAGATCTGAGAAATGCAGATGCGGTAGGTCTGGTTCAGGGAAGAATGATCGAAATGATCTACGCTTCCGATATTGCAGAAAAAGCGGTAGGGGTTACCGTAGAAGATATCAGAGGGAGCTGCCCTCAAAACATGATACTGATTGCGATCTTCGGCGATACGGCTTCTGTGGAATCCGCCATCCAGGAGATCAAGATCAAAGCGGAGGAAGGGAAAAACCTATGTTAACAGCGAAACTGATTGATAATGTATGGGCAACCAGGAAGGCGGACTCTCTCAGCGGTTACAAATTAATGCTTGCAGAGGTCATCGGCGGAGGTAGTCTGGACGGTCAACGGATGGTGGTGGTTGACATCATCAGCGCGGGTATCGGTGACAGGGTTATCGTATGCACCGGCTCTTCCGCTCGCAGAATGCTGGGTAATGATCAGATGCCGGTGGACGCTGTGGTTGTTGGTATCATTGACGAGGACTGTAATTTCGGCTGACAGTGGTATCATACTGATGACAGCTGGAACTGGAGATAGAAACATGGAGGCAGAAATGAATCTTCTTGATGTGTTGAAAGACGCCGGAATCATCGGCGCCGGAGGAGCGGGATTTCCGACTCACGCTAAATTGGCTTCAAAGGCTGAGTACATTTTGATGAACGGTGCTGAGTGTGAACCTCTGCTGAGAGTGGACCAACAGCTGATGGCACTTTATCCCGATGAAATTATTAAAGGCTTTGAAGCGGCGGCAAGACTGGTTGGCGCAGACAGCGCAGTCATAGGCATAAAAGGGAAGCATAAAGATGTAATTTTCACTTTAAGGGATAGAATCGAGGCACTGAATTTCAGTGATTACATAAAAGTACAGGAACTTCCCGATGTTTATCCTGCCGGAGACGAGCAGGTTCTGGTTTACGAACTGACGGGAAGGGTCGTGCCGGAGGCCGGAATTCCGATTCAGGTTGGCTGTGTTGTCGTTAATTCCGAGACGGCGCTCAACATCTATAATGGAATGCAGGGTAAGCCGGTAACGGAGAAATACATTACGGTCGCAGGAGATATTCCGAATCGGCTGACGGTAAAAGTTCCCGTAGGGACTTCTGTTATGGACGTACTGAAGCTATCCGGTATAGAAGACTTTGAAAGCTACTCTGTTATCGACGGCGGGCCGATGATGGGCCCGGTAATGGCAAGCTTAAACGGATATATTACCAAGAAAAATAAAGGTTTTGTCATATTGAAGAAACAGCATTCTTTGATCCGAAGAAAATCAATCAAAGCAGATCAGGCAAGACGGATCAACAGAGCAAGCTGCGAACAGTGCAGAATGTGTACCGACCTGTGTCCTCGTTATCTTCTAGGCCATAACATGCAGCCTCATAAGATGATGAGAACCATGAGTTATAACTTGAAGAATACGGAAGAACAGAAAATTGCTTATCTCTGCTGTCAGTGTAATCTGTGTGAACTCTTCTCATGTCCGGCGGGACTATATCCCAAGTCGGCAAACCTGATGATCAAACAGAATCTGATGGAACAGGGAATCAAATACCAACCGGAGGAAAAAGTGTATGATGTGCGAAGCAGCAGGGCATATCGATTGCTTCCGAGCAAGCGGCTGATTGCGAGACTGGGCCTCAGAGAATTTGATCAATCTGCCCCAATGAAAGAAATGGAATGGAAGCCGGAAACGGTATCCATCGCAACTTGCCAGCATGTAGGTGCACCTGCGGTATCCATGGTATCGCAGGGAGATCATGTAGAAGCCGGACAAATGATTGGAAGTATACCGGAAGGCAGTCTTGGCGCTGCGATCCATGCGAGCATAAGCGGTACCGTGGTTGAAGTGGAAAACGGCTTTATTACAATAAGACGATGAAAATCTACGAATTAAAATTTCGTGATTTTCCAGCCTAAATTCTGTCAACGCCGCTAAAGCGTCGGACAGAATGTTTGACGATAGAAATTAACGAAGCAAAGCTCCGTGATTTCTTAGCCTAAATTCTGTCAACGCCGCTAAAGCGTCGGACAGAATGTTAACGGAGGGATTGAGATGGCAAAAGCAATCGGAATGGTTGAATTTATAAGTATCGCCCGGGGTATTTATGCAGCCGATCAAATGGTGAAAATTTCGGATGTTGAAATCGTGACAGCAAGCTCTGTCTGTCCGGGAAAATTTATTGCGATCGTCCACGGCGATGTGGCTGCGGTTCAGGACTCTGTCGCAATAGGTGAAAAAACTGCGGATGAATATTTGGTGGACTCCATCGTAATTCCAAATGTAAGCCCGGCTGTATTCCCCGCAATCACAGGGGCGACAATGCCCGATCGAATTCAGGCGTTGGGAATCATGGAATCATTTTCGCTGGCGACAATGATTATTTCAGCTGACGCAGTACTGAAAGCAGCGGAACTTCAGCCCCTTGAACTCAGATTGGGAAACGGCCTGGGCGGTAAGGCATACTTTATCTTTACCGGCGATGTAGCAGCCGTACAGACCGGGGTTGACGCAGGAACAGCGATTGCAGACGAAAAGGGACTCCTGGTGAATTCGGAAGTGATTCCTTCACCTTCAGACAGATTGATACCAAGCTTATTCTAGCCTCCTGTCAATTGAGGCTAACAATTGGAGTTTCAATATATCCGTTATGGTTGGGAAACGCTATTTTATTTCAGAGTTTCCTTAAAGAGTGAAAGGAGGTGAAATCATGAAGAAATTGATTTGTGCCAAAGAAGTTGAAGCCGTTGTGAAGGCAGGGAAAAAAGTGCTTTACATAGATTGTGACACCATTTTGACCCCTTCCGCCAAGGATGCTGCAAAAGCAGCAGGCATTGAGTTTTTAACTGAGGCTCCTGCAGCAGCTCCGGCTGCATGCTGTGAACCGAAAGCGGAGGCGGCTAAGACCTTTGACGGCGGAATCGATAGCAACATGATTTACAACGTACTGAAAGCAATGATGGAAAAAGGATTACTGCAAGGAATCTTTGATTCTACTACTGACCTGCCGTATATTGCGGATCGTGATAGCTGCGGTCTGAAAATTGTCAGAGGCTGTTCGGTAAAGTTTGAGGCGCTTGATACGGGAAACCCCTCGGATAAAGTGTTCTACCAGGAAATTATCAACGCTGACGACGGTTGTTCCATGAATGCAGGATTCATCACCATTGAGGCCTGCAACTTTGAATGGCAATGCGAGTGTGACGAGCTTTACTACGTTGTGGAAGGCACACTGACGGTGGGGACAGGCGAAAAAGTTTATACTGCAAGCCCAGGAGATTCGGTGTTCTTCCCCAAAGGAGCTAACGTAACCTTTGGATCACCGAACAAGATGAAGGCATTCTACGCAACCTATTAATTCTGCCAAGCGACTTAACGTAAACGGACTCTTAGGGCGAGCGACTCTAAAGAGTCGGGCAGAATGTTTGGACGATAAAAATCTGCAAATTAAAAAATTTGTGATTTTTTAGCCTAAATTCCGCCAGGCGACTCTAAAGAGTCGGGCAGAATGTTAAGACGATAAAAATCTGCAAATTAAAAAATTTGTGATTTTTTAGCCTAAATTCCGCCAGGCGACTCTAAAGAGTCGGGCAGAATGTTTGGACGATAAAAATCTATAAATTAAAAATTTGTGATTTTTTAGCCTAAATTCCGCCAGGCGACTCTAAAGAGTCGGGCAGAATGTTAAAAGGAGGATAAGAAATGCAGGCACTTGGATTAATTGAGACAAGAGGTCTGATCGCAGCAATTGAAAGCGCGGATGCGATGCTGAAAGCCGCGGAGGTCACTCTTCTGGAGAAAACCCTTGTCGGAGGAGGTCTGGTTACCGTAGCAGTTACAGGAGATGTAGGTGCTGTCAAGGCAGCTGTAGAAGCCGGAGCGGCGGCTGTCAGGAAACTGAACAACACCTTGCTGCTCTCGGAACACGTGATTCCCCGCCCACATCAGGAATTGGCGGATGTGATCGTTTCAACAGCAATGCTCAATCAAGGTGAGGCACAACCAGAGGAAGAGCCGGAAGTGGAAATACTCGCAGAAAAAGAATCGGAAACGATCAGTTTGACGGAAATACCGGAAGAACTCCATAAAGAGGCTGTTGATACAATTGCTACGGAATCCGGATTGAAGGCTGTGATGTCTGTACTGAACGGGCTGAAGGTCGTCAAGTTGCGGAATCTGGCTCGGGAATACAAGGATTTCAGTATTGCTGGCAGGATGATATCCAAAGCCGACAAGCAAATGATCCTTACAGAATTCGAGAAATATTACGGGCAAGATGAAAACTTTCTTTCGCTTCGGTAAAAGCGACGCGAAGGAAGCACGTTAATCAGTGTTTCCCTAAAATTACATGATGACTTGAAGATGAGACAAGGAAAGGAGGAATCACAACTTGGAAAATTATGATTATGACTTACGCTCAGTCCAGGAAGTAAGAAATCTTGCGCGTCTGGGCAAAGTTGCAGCAGACCAGATCGCTGAATATTCCGAAGAAAAGATCAATGCTATTTTACAGAATATGGTGAAGGTTGCAAGAGAAAATGCCGTAAGTCTCGCAAAAACGGCGGTTGAAGAAACCGGGTTTGGAAAAGTGGCTGATAAAACATATAAAAACCACCTGGCATCCGTTGGTTTGTATGAAGCGATCAAAGATATGAAAACGATCGGTGTGATAAAAGAAGATACGAATGCGCAGGTGATTGATATCGCAGAACCCGTAGGCTTGATTATGGGAATTGTACCATCGACGAATCCGACCTCAACTGCTATTTTTAAAGCAATGATTGCGGTGAAATCAAGGAATGCCATCGTATTTTCACCACATCCATCCGCTGCAAAATGCACTATGCAGGCATCAAGACTGATGCATGAAGCTGCAGTGGCTGCGGGAGCACCCGCCAATCTTATCGGTTGTATTTCAATGCCTAGCATGGAGGCAACCAATGAGTTGATGCAGAGTAAAGAAGTGAAAATGATCATCGCAACCGGAGGTCCCGGTATGGTGAAAGCTTCCTACAGTGCAGGAAAACCCGCTCTCGGCGTTGGAGCAGGAAATTGCCCGGCTTACATAGAAAGAACGGCAAACATTCCTCAGGCGGTTAGAAATATATTGGCGAGCAAGACCTTTGACTACGGTACAATCTGTGCATCTGAACAATCGGTTGTAGTGGAAGAGTGCAGCAGAGAGCAGGTTGTGGCAGAGTTCAAAAAGCAGGGCGCTTATTTCATGAGTAAGGAAGAGACAGATAAAGTCTGCAGTCTTCTGTTCAAGAATGGCCATGCAATGAACGCCAAATTCGTGGGCAGATCACCACAGGTAATCGCATCTGCGGCAGGGTTTACCGTATCAGATGACGTTAAGGTTCTCATCGGAGAACAAAAAGGAGTTGGACCGCAAGATCCGCTCTCTTATGAAAAATTGACTTCTGTCCTTGCGTTTTATACAGTGAGAAACTGGGAAGAAGCCTGCGAGCTTTGTATCAAATTGCTCCAAAACGGCATCGGACATAGCATGAGTATTCATACGGAAGACAGAGATATTATAATGAAATTTACAAAGAAGCCTGCTTCACGTATTCTGGTAAACACAGGAAGCACACAGGGTGCGGTTGGTGCCAGCACCGGACTGCTGCCATCCTTCACACTGGGATGCGGAACATGGGGAGGAAGCTCGGTATCCGAAAATGTCAGCCCGATGCACTTGATCAACATCAAGAGGGTCGCATACGGAACCAAGGATTGCAGCACACTGGCTTTAGATCCTTCCTTTAACTATCCCGAACTGGCAGGCGTAACGGGTCAGAGTGCAAGCAGCTGTTCCGGCAGCGGTACAGCAAATGCACAAAGCAGCTGCGGACAAGGATGTGGCCCTTCATCCACTTCAACCATTCAAGATAAAGAACAGCTTCTGAAGCTGATCAATGAACTGGTTGACGCGATGAAGGGGGGGAACTAGATGGAAAACTATGAAAAACTCATGGCGCTTTTCTTTGAAGCTGCGCAGGCAGTATTGCAGACTTCAGAGGAAGAAGATCCATTGATTATCCCGGTAGGAATCTCAAACAGACATATTCATCTTTCTCAGGCGGATCAGGACCGGCTTTTCGGAGAAGGTTACCAAATGACGAAGATCAAAGAGCTGTCTCAGCCCGGACAGTATGCCTGTAAAGAAACCGTAACCATCTGTGGACCAAAGGGAGCCATTGAAAACGTTCGTATTCTAGGGCCTGTTAGAGGAAAGACGCAGATAGAAATTCTTGCCGGAGACTGCTTTAAGCTTGGAGTGGCTTCCCCCTCAAGACTATCCGGCGACTTGCAGGGAACACCCGGAATTGCTGTGATTGGCCCGAAGGGATCGATACAGACGACGGAAGGGCTGATCGTAGCACAAAGACACATCCACATGACGCCTCAGGATGCGGAGCGGATCGGAGTGAGTGACGGACAGCACGTTGCAATCCAGATCGACGGACCAAGGGGCGGAACTTACGGCAATGTTGCAGTAAGAGCAAACGGTGCATCTGCACTCGAATGTCATATCGACACCGAAGAGGCAAATGCGATGAACGTTAATTCGTTATCTAAAATTAAAATTATCAAATAGTAATCAGGAGGAAATTAAAATGAAATATGATGCATTAGGAATGATTGAAACAAAAGGTCTCGTAGGGTCCATCGAAGCTGCAGATGCTATGGTTAAGGCAGCAAACGTATATCTTGTTGGTAAAGAACATGTTGGCGGCGGACTTGTAACTGTAATGGTAAGAGGAGACGTTGGAGCGGTTAAGGCTGCTACAGATGCCGGTGCTGCCGCTGCTCAGAGAGTGGGCGAATTGATCTCCGTTCACGTAATCCCAAGACCGCATGCAGAAGTTGAAAGCATTCTGCCTGCTGCAAAGGAAGTAAAATAGCATACATCGCATCTATTTACAAAGTTTGACGCATATAAAGCAGTACTCTAAAAAGAGGGTGTTATCTCCAAATTTTTTGATTCCATGGAGAAACCACCCTCTCTTTTTTCTATATTTGGGACTCTATTCGAAAAGCATTATTTTTTTATGGTGCATAATTAATTTCTGATTGGAAAAGTTGAGAAATAATGGGAATTATGGTATAATCAAATAATTAAAAAGGGAAAGTAAATGTTATAAAACGAGTTTAAATGTTACTGGTATTTATAATAAATGTATTGATTGATATATTGCAAGGAAAGCGTGCAGCTTATGAATCATAAAACTTACCAACTTCAAATGCACAACAGGGATAAAGAAATAAAGATACTGGAACAGCTGTTTCATGATATATGTAAAGGGAACTTTGAGACCTTGCGTATTAGAGGTATGTCGGGAACGGGAAAGACCGCTTTGATTCATCATGTTGTCCCGGTATTGACACAGCCAAAAGGTTATTTTTTATCAGGAAAGTTTGAACAATACGCGGTGAATGAACCCTATAAGCCGTTTGTTCATGCATTCGCCGATATGATTTATTACATGTTAACCGAATCGAAAGGGACGATTGCTCATATACAAAGAAAATTTAAAAGTGTTATTGGAAACAACGGCGCTTTGATTGCAAGTTTGATACCGGAGATAGAGTTCATTATTGGTCCGCAGAAAGCCACGGATCATTTTGATATAGAAAAAATAAGGAGACCCTTTGAAATAGTTTTTGTTAAACTTCTGCAATCATTTGCTTCGCAGGAACATCCATTGGTTCTTTTTTTAGATGATATTCAATGGGCAGATGCGTCATCTATCAATTTAATCAATACCATAGCAAATGATGTGAACAATAAGTATCTGCTCATGATTTGCGCTCATAGAGAAGAGGACTTCATAAAGCAGGATGAACTTATAAAGCATACTTTTATGAAAGAAATAGAGCTGACAAATCTGGATCTATCGAGTACATATGACATGCTCAGAAATCATTTTGATTTTTCATTAGATGCGATTAAAAAAGTCTCAGCGCATATCTATGTAAAAACTATGGGGAATCCCCTTTATACGCAACAAATAATAGGGTTAATCAAAAAAGAAAACATTGTTCGTTCCAATGATACGGAAGTCAAAAATTTAGAAAAGTTAATGAATTATATAGAAAATATTGAAGAGAACCAATCTGTTCTGGATATGGTATTTCAAAGAGTAAAAAAGGTATTTGCAGAGGACATGCAAATCCTGAAGATGATTGGTTGTATGAGTAATTTCTTTGATTTACATACCATCTCACTGATTATAAAGAAAGACCGTACTGATGCGGCAGTTCTGTTAAGTCGACTGATTGGTGAAAGCATATTGCTTCCTGTTAATGAGAAAAATGAGATTATTTTAGTGAGCCATTATATTGATCGTATAAACAGTGGTTCTTTGGAGGATATCCAATTTAAATTTATCCACGATAAAATACATAAGGCAGTTTATGATTTGTTGGATGAGAATGAGAAAAAAGAAACACATTATTATATTGGAAAAATATTACTATCCAATATACCGAAAGAAGAGATTAAAAATAATATTTATATGGTTATTACACATATTAATTTTGCTCTTCCTTTCATTGCGAGCAACGATGAAAGAATCGCTGCTGCCGAGCTCAATTATTTAGCAGGTATCAAAGCAAAAAGTATGGCTGCTTTTCAATCTGCATATCAATTTTTTAAAACAGGAATAGAAATCTTGCCGGAACAAAGTAATAAAGAATTGACTTACCGTTTGTATTATGAACTATATCAAGCCCTCTTTTTAAGAGGAGAACAGGCCGAGGCAGAGGAAATATTCGAAATATTATTAAAGTTAAGTGAGAATAACGTTGAAAGATCGAAAGCATATACACTGAATGCAGTCTTGCTGTCATTTATAGATGAATATCAACTGGCTATTGAAGCAGGAATTAAAGCGTTATATTATTTGGATTTTATAGTTAAAGATAAACATTATAAGTTACAGATTGTAATGCAGGCTTTAAAGACAATATGGCTGTTTAGAAACAGACGCCTGAATAAATTAACAAAATTGCATAAGTTTTGTTCCGAAAAAACACTATTGGTATTCGAGACTGTTATACAATTGACTCCAACAGCAAATTTGTATAATCAAGATTTATTTACACTTTTCGTATTAAAAATGACCAATGTAACAGCAAAAGAGAAATCCAAGTATTCGCCTATTGGTCTTTCGGGTGCAGCCATATTTCACAGCGGTATTTTACGCAACTATAAAAAGGCAGGCGTTCTTGAAAATCTTGCGCTGTCTTCATGTGAAGAACAGGATGATAAATTGGTCCGTTGCATTACGTATTTTATATTGAGTACGATGGTAACGCATTGGACGCACCATTGTCGTGTGAGCCTGCAATATGCATATCAATCCTTTCATGACGGATTGGAATCTGGAGAGTTCTTTTTCACAGGGTATGCTATGACAACAATTCTTGAGACGAAATATGTAATGGGAAATTCAATAGGAAGCCTATTGAACGATTGTAATACGCTTTACCAAACTGCAATCAATATGGATTTTAATCTGGTTACAGATATCATTTGTTTTTTTGAAAAATATGCTTATACACTGAAAAGTGAAAGCCTTTCGATCCTCGCACTGATACCTGATGACTTAGAAGAAAAACTGGAGAAAAAAGCCAGCAATGATATCTTGAGTTATTATATCTTAGAAACGCAGTTACATGTATTGAAAGGGAATTATAGAGAAGCGCTTGTCGTTGAAGAAAAAGCATATAGAAAACTGAAATCCATTCCTGGCTACATATTATTTGCAGAACATATTTTTTACTATTCATTGGCAATTACACTGGCCTATGACCAGCTATCCCAAAAAGAAAAACAGAAATATAGTAGAATTCTAAAAAAGAATACGAAAGAATTAAAAAAATGGGCAGCATATTGCCAAGAAAATTATATGCATAAGTACCTTTTAATAAAAGCAGAGATCGCGCGAATCAATAAGAAAGAAGAAGTTATTTCTTTATATGACCAGGCGATCGAGTCGGCACATCGGAATGGATATGTACAAAATGAAGCAATCATCAATGAATGCGCTGCGCTGTATTATGAGCGTATTGGTAGAGACAGTGTCGCCGGACTATATATGAATGAGGCGTATAGAAAATATAAAAAATGGGGAGCTAATGCAAAAGCAAAACAGATAACCCGTCAATGGGAGCATGTTATTCATGAAGAAAATGATGCAACGATACAAAATAACAAATTTCAGGTGTCAAATGAGGAATGTGAAGATTTTATTATAGATGATGGAATCGTATTAAACAACCTTATGGATGTATATTATCGGGTAATGAATACACCGGATAAAAAAAATGTATTATATGAATTACTAGACGGTACTATGAAAATAACAAATGCAGATAAGGGATATATTCTCATTGCAGAAAATAAAGAGCTATTTGTGAAAGCCAGCTATGAGCCTGGATTACATAATTGCCATACGACAATAGACGATGAAGCAGTGAGGTTGCCGAAACGGATCATTCGATATGTGGCGTATACGAAAAAGGATGTCCTGTATCATATCAACATAGGTCAAGATATCTTTTTAAAAGATACCTATATTATAGAAAATAAGCCCTTTGCAATCGTTTGTATTCCTTTTTTTCACCAAAATGAACTGCTGGGCATCCTGTATCTTGAAAGAACGAAAATGGAGAAATCTTTTAATCGTTCCCATGTGGAAGCATGGCAGATTTTAATTGAAAAGATTATGCATACCGGTAAATTGGAATATTTAATAAAATCTGATTTGAATCAATTCCAATTGACACAGAGAGAACTGGAAGTACTGAAATTACTAGCTCAAGGTAAATCGAATGATGAAATTGCAAAAGAACTAAACCTGACTGTTAGTACGGTAAAATCGCATTTGTTGAATATTTATGGTAAATTGGGAGTTAATAAACGTATTCAGGCCGTTGTAAAGGCACGCGAATTGGATTTGATAAGCGGATAAAAAATAGACTAAAGCATCAATATTTTAGGATAATTTAGGGTTGCAGTTGGTAATTATCAATTGCAACTTTTTATTTTTGTATTTCATACTTTTGGTGGATGACATGGAATATGAATTATATTAAGATTTATTGAAATTTAGAATTTATGTGACTTTAAAATGATAGGGTTATGAAGGCATATTTACTAAAAAATAAGGAATAGAGGGGATAGAGATGAATAAGAAAATCGTATCGTTGATTCTAATCATTTATATCATTTTTACCTTGTCAGGGATAACTTCTTATGGGCAATCCGATACAACCGCCGCAGAGGACCTGAAAGGACACTGGGCTGAAAGCACTTTGGCAACATGGATGGACATGGGATTATTGCATGGATATGCCGATGGGACGGTCCACCCCGACGGAACAGTTACTAAGGCGGAATTTATTACATTTGTGAATAGAATATTTGGCTATTATGAAACGGCTGAAACGAATTACACCGATGTGTCCAACTCTGATTGGTTTGCTGAGCAAGCAGCGATAGCCAAGGGAAGTGGTTATATGGACTGGTACCAACAAGAGCACCTCAATCCAAAGCAAGCAATTACCAGACAGGACGTATGTGCCATTCTGTATGCAGTAATGCAGCTGCAAGTATCGGAAGATATGGCAAGTTTACAAGGTTTTTCCGATCATAGTACAATTCCGGAATGGAGCAGAGTGTACGTGGCAGGGGCTGTCGAGAAAGGGTACCTGGGAGGGTATCCCGACAAGACATTAAGAGTGGAAAATAGCATCACCAGAGCGGAAGCGATGGTTATGCTCAACAAGGTTATGGGAAAACTTATCAATACATCTGGTGCATATGGTTCAGAAGGCAGTATCGATACAGTAAAAAGCAATGTTACTATCAATGTTGAAGATGTTGTTATACAGAATCAGATCATAGAAGGAGATTTAATCATAGGAGCCGGGGTTCAAGAAGGTAACGTTGAAATAAAGAATGTAACAGTAAAGGGAAGAACCATAGTAAATGGCGGCGGAGAAAATTCCGTAATTATTCAAAATAGTGAGATGGATGAGCTTATTGTCTTCAAGGTGAACGGAAAAATCCGAGTAGTATCAAGCAACAGTGCCATTGGCAAGGTAATCCAAAAATCCGGCGGCCATCTAAAAGGTGCATTTGGAGGAGCCAGTATTGAAGTGCTGGCACAAGGCCGTAAAGTTGAATTGGAAGGTGAATTCGATAAACTTATTATCCATACAAAGGCCGATATCGAGATAACCGGAGAAACAAAAGTGCGAAGCATTGAAATGAAAGCCGGGTCCGGGGGAACGCAAATAGTTACTCAAAAAGGTACAAAAGTAGATAAAATAACATTTGATGCACCTGCTCATGTCAAAGGAGAAGGTACAATAAAAAAGGCCATCGTAAATTCAAATGATGTGGTTGTAGAACAAAAAGTAGGCAATATCGTAGTAGCGGAGGGAATCGATGGGAGTCATATCAAAGAACAATCTATATCGGATTCATCATCCCATAAATCCAACTCGGACACAACTGCACCAAGCGGATATAGTGTAAGTGTTGATCAGGCATTTATTAATAAAAATAATGAGAATGCGTGCTCTTTTACAATTGAAAATGCCGAAGTGGCATGTACATATTATTATTCCATAGATGATACCAATGATACAACGCAAGCTGTAACGGGAAACGGAAGAGTGGATGCATCTAGTCATACTGTGCAAAATATTGATGTCTCCGGACTTGATGACGATGTATTAACATGGACTGTCTACTTAAAAGACAACTCGGGAAATACCGGTGAGTCTGTAATAGATATTGCTGATAAGGATACTGTGCTGCCTGGTGGATATCGTGCAGTGATAGAGCAATCATTGTTGAACGGTGACAATGAAGAGGCACTGTCTTTTCTCATAAGTGATGCAGAGGTGGGAACGACCTTTGTTTATTCTATTGACGATACAAACGAAATGACGACTTCTGTTACAGGAAAGAATAATATTTCAATTTCCACGATGGAGATAACAGGAATCGATGTAAGCAGTTTGGACGATGGAATCTTAACACTGAAGGTTCATCTGACGGATGAAGCAGGCAACCAAGGTACAGATGTAACGGACACGGTGGATAAAGATGCAACGGCGCCAAGCGGTTACAGTGTCAGCATCGACCAGTCATGGATCGATCCTTCCAATGAAAATGCCTTGTCCTTTACTATAAATAATGCGGAAGTCGGAGCGAACTTTACATATACTATAGCAAGTGACGGCGCGGGAACGGATGTAACAGATAGCGGAACCATTGGAGATGCAACAACACAGATAACAGGAGTCGATGTAAGCGGCTTGGGGGACGGTGTCTTGACTGTAAGCGTGACTCTGGCGGATGCAAACGGAAATGCCGGAAATACAGTTGAGGCTACAGTGAATAAAGATACGGGAGTACCCACTGGTTATAGTGTCAGCATCGACCAAGGGGTAATCAATGATGCCAATAAAGATGCGATGTCGTTTTCCTTTAGTAATGCAGAAGCCGGATCAACATATAGTTATTCTGTTGATGATACAAACGGAGGCACATCAGCTGTGACTGGAAGCGGGGCGATAACAGCATCAGACCAGAATCTATCCGGCATCAATGTATCATCATTAATTGACGGCACCTTAACAGTGACAGTATATTTGGCCGATGAGGCAGGTAATCAAGGAAGTACTGTAACGGATACGGTAGAAAAAGATACCGTGATACCAACTGGATATGGTGCCGCAATAGACCAATCATTCATCAACTTCGGCAATGAAGAGGCCTTATCCTTTACTTTTAGCGGTGCGGAGGTTAATGCAGTATATCACTATTCCATTGACGATGCGAATGGCGGCACACCACCTGTTACAGGAAGTGGAACCATAGCAACTGCTACGGATCAGATAACAGGAATCGATGTAAGCAGTTTGGACGATGGAAGCATAACGCTGACGATGTACCTGGCAGATGAAGCAGGCAATCAAGGTACAGATGTAACGGACACGGTGGATAAAGATGCAACAGCACCAAGCGGTTACAGTGTCGGCATTGACCAGTCCTTGATAGATCCTTCCAATGAGAATGCCTTGTCCTTTGCCATTAGCGGCGGCGAAGTCGGGGTAGACTTTGCGTATACCATAGCAAGTGACGGCGGTGGAACGGACGTAACAGGTAGCGGAACCATTGGAGCTGCAACAACACAGATATCAGGAATCGATGTAAGCGGTTTGGGTGACGGTGTCTTGACTGTAAGCGTGACTCTGACGGATACAAACGGAAATATAGGGAATACGATCGAGGCTACAGTGAAAAAAGATACAACCGCCCCCAGTGGGTATAGTGTGGCTATCGACCAAGAGACGATCAATGATAGCAATAAAGAAGCGATGTCTTTTACCTTCAGTAATGCAGAAGTAGGAACAGATTATGAATATACGATAACCAGTGATGCGGGCGGAACGGATGTAACAGGAAGTGGAGAAATAACAGCAGCAGACCAGAATCTATCCAGCATCAATGTAGCCGCATTAAATGACGGAATTTTGACACTCACTGTGTACTTGAAGGATGAATACGGTAATCAAGGAAGTGATGAAACAGATACGGCAGACAAAGATACCGTGATCCCAACTGGATACGGTGCGGCAATCGACCAATCATTCATCAACTCCGGCAATGAAGATGCCCTATCCTTTACTTTTAGCAGTGCGGAGCCAGGAACAACATACAGTTATGCTGTTGATGATACAAACGGAAGCACATCACCTGTGACGGGAAATGGAACCATAGCAACTGCCACGGACCAAATAACAGGAATCGATGTAAGCAGCTTGGACGATGGGAGCTTAGCACTGACGGTGTATCTGGCAGATGAAGCGGGCAATCAAGGTACAGATGTAACGGACACGGTGGATAAAGATGCAACAGCACCAAGCGGTTACAGTGTCAGCATTGACCAGTCATGGATAGATCCTTCCAATGAGAATGCCTTGTCCTTTATCATTAGCGGCGGCGAAGTCGGGGTAGACTTTGCATATACCATAGCAAGTGACGGCGGTGGAACGGACGTAACAGATAGCGGAACCATTGGAGCTGCAACAACACAGATAACAGGAATCGATGTAAGCGGTTTGAGTGACGGTGTCTTGACTGTAAGCGTGACTCTGACGGATACAAATGGAAATGCCGGAAATATGGTTGAGGCTACAGTGAAAAAAGATACAACCGCCCCCAGTGGGTACAGTGTGGCCATAGACCAAGAAGCGATCAATGATAGCAAGAAAGAAGCGATGTCTTTTACCTTTAGTAATGCAGAAGTAGGAACAGATTATGAATATACGATAACCAGTGATGCGGGAGGAACCGATGCAACAGGAAGTGGAGAAATAACAGCAGCAGACCAGACTATATCCAGCATCAATGTAGCCGCATTAAATGACGGAATTTTGACACTCACTGTGTGCTTGACGGATGTATACGGTAACCAAGGAAGTGATGAAACAGATACGGCAGACAAAGATACCGTGATCCCAACTGGATACGGTGCGGCAATCGACCAATCATTCATCAACTCCGGCAATGAAGATGCCCTATCCTTTACTTTTAGCAGTGCGGAGGTTGGTGCAGCATATCACTATTCCATAGACGATACGAATGGCGGCACATCACCTGTTACAGGAAGTGGAACCATAGCAACTGCTGCGGATCAGATAACAGGAATCGATGTAAGCAGTTTGGACGATGTAAGCTTAACCCTGATGGTGTACCTGGCAGATGAAGCAGGCAATCAAGGTGCGCTTGTAACGGACACGGTGGATAAAGATGCAACAGCGCCAAGCGGTTATAGTGTCAGCATCGACCAGTCCTTGATAGATCCTTCCAATGAAAATGCCTTGTCCTTTGCCATAAGCGGCGGCGAAGTCGGAGCGAACTTTGCATATACCATAGCAAGTGAAGGCGGCGGAACGGATGTAACAGATAGCGGAACCATAGCAACTGCTACGGATCAGATAACAGGAATCGATGTAAGCGGTTTGGGCGACGGTGTCTTGACTGTAAGCGTGACTCTGACTGATACAAACGGAAATATAGGGAATACGGTCGAGGCTACGGTGAAAAAAGATACAACCGCCCCCAGTGGGTACAGTGTGGACATAGACCAAGAGGCGATCAATGATAGCAATAAAGAAGCGATGTCTTTTACCTTTAGTAATGCAGAAATAGGAGCAGATTATGAATATACGATAACCAGTGATGCGGGCGGAACCGATGTAACAGGAAGTGGAGAAATAACAGCAGCAGACCAGAATCTATCCAGCATCAATGTAGCCGCATTAAATGATGGAAGCTTGACACTCACTGTGTGCTTGACGGATGTATACGGTAACCAAGGAAGTGATGAAACAGATACGGCAGACAAAGATACCGTGATACCAACTGGATACGGTGCGGCAATCGACCAATCATTCATCAACTCCGACAATGAAGATGCCCTATCCTTTACTTTTAGCAGTGCGGAGGTTGGTGCAGCATATCACTATTCCATAGACGATACGAACGGCGGCACATCACCTGTTACAGGAAGTGGTCAAATAACCTCAGGCGATCAAAATGCGTCCAATATCGATGTTGCATCTTTAGATGACGGAACATTGACGCTTACAGTATACTTAATAGATGAAGCAGGGAATGGGGGATATGATGTATCAGATACGGTAGATAAAGATGCAACCGCACCAAGCGGATATACCGTATCTATCAATCAATCTAAAATAGATAGTTCCAATGAAAAAGCTTTGTCCTTTACTATAAGTGATGGAGAAGCAGGGGCCAGTTATGAGTATATCATATCCAGCGATGGCGGCGGAACGGATGTAACCGGAAGCGGCAGCATTGGAAATGTTACAATGCAAGTGACAGGCATAGATGTAAGTGGTTTGGGTGACGGTGAGCTGACGGTAAGTGTCACATTGACAGATGCACATGGAAACCAAGGAAATTCAGCAACCGATACCGTAGATAAACCGGCGCAGTATGCGGATATAGAAGTAAGTGGATATAATTTTGAAATAGGCGGTAGCGGAAATGATACCAATGGTAATGGGATATATACTTTCGATGGCATGATTAATGGAAAGCCCAGTTTCAGGCGAGAGGCTGGTGGTTATACATATATAATTAAATGGGAGTATGAAAATGAGTATGCTCAGCAATGGGAATGGGATTTATGGAGAAACGGTGAAGGTATCTACTATAATGCAACAGATACCTACGAGCCTCCGAATTCTAACTGGTACTATTGGATAAACGAAGAAATAGATGATGATTTTACTATAAATTAATAGTAATTAGGTAATCAATTTATGGTTGCATATTTGACCAGTTGATTTCAAGCTGATAGTAGGATGTATAAAAATAGCCCTCCAAATTGGAGGGCTATTTTTATTCTATCCAGTCGGACTAAAATATGTATCTCAGGTTTTTTTTAAGATCGTTGCGGATAAACACCTTCTAGAGCAATGCAAAAGTTCAATACTAAGAAAGGCTGTCTGTTTTCATGTGGCTTAGTATTTCCGGTAGAGCTCATCGCTCTGGAGCTGAGAGGTGCTAGATTATCTGTAGCGTCACTATATATCGTATTTCCCCTGCCTGCAAGCGCACCCAGCATTGTGCCCCTTCCGCACAAGTGAGCATCAGCTGTTTCGCTGGTTGCGATCATTGGATGATTGTGGCGAGGCAGTTGGTCTGCCGTAAGCGTTACTTTGGACTCCCCACCTTTGCTTCCAAGATGATATTGGTTGTTATCTGTGCCTAAGGGTACCCTGTCATGCAAATTTGGAAGAGCAAAATTACGGCGACCATCTCCGCCATAGGAAGTGCCAATTATTGAAAATAGTGATGTGTGTTGCCAAATTTGCAGTAAATCACCGTTACAGAAGGCCCAGCCTGCGGGAGCAAATCGATAGGGAAAGATTCTGATTTCACCGATAAAAGGTTCTGACATAATGATCCTCCTTTATAAAATAATAATGGATTAAGGTCTTGGTGGGAAAACGCCATCATAGCATATGATAAATGAAAAGGCTAAATAGGGCTGCATATTGCTATGAGGCTTGTTTGAACCTGTTTGTGATATGGAAGCATCGTTCATAGATACATGTTTTGCTGAAGAAGGACTAGTTTTGTAGTAGTTGACTGGTGGCTTTATATTATAACATCCTATAACATGACCGGCAGCTTCATTGCTGGTTGAGGGGTCTCTGTCGGCAAAAAACTGGTGATTATGCTGAGGTAGATCACCAAAATTAAGTGATATGGTTTCAGAGCCATAGGATTGTCCTAGTGAATAAGAAGACAATCCTGGTCCCTGACCTTGATGTAAAGGGACTTTGCCCCTAAAATCAGGAAGGTTAAATTTATCTCCACTTTCTCCGAAAGTAGGTCCTAAGAGCCGAAATAGTTGTTTATATTTCCCACCCTTATCTAAAGATTGACCATGACAAAACAACCAACCAACCGGGGCAAAATTACCTGTGAACATTCTTATTTCTCCAATAAATGGATCCATGATAGTTCCTCCTTTCCTATTCGAGGGTTGATTCATTTACAACTATTCATGAGGGTAGACACCTGTAAGAGCGATACAAAAATTAACTGCAAGAGATGGCTGTATGTTGTAATGTCCCTGAGTGTGACCGGCATTACCAATCGTTGCTTCATTGATACGCGCCTCATCAAAAGGGTTCGAATAAATATACAGCTTTCCGCTTTTACTGAGTACATTATCCTTTGGAGTACTAAGGGTAGCAGCGTCATTATGTGCCATCACATAGTGACTGTGAGATGGCATGGTATTCGTATCAAGTGTTACGAACTCTTCACCGTCCATCGTACCTCGCTCATCAGTAGAGGAGTGCATGGGTATGCGGCCTCTCAAATCCGGAAGATCAAAAGTCTTTTCTCCTCCTCCACCCCCTGTTGTAAATGCTAAACCTAATAAGTTATAAAGGGGTTCGTTTTGAAAAATACTTAGAGTTCTGCCGTCGCAAAAGGCCCAGCCTTTTGGTGGAAAGCCAAATCCAAACAAGCGTATTTCACCTAAAAAAGGTTCAGACATAATTACATACCTCCATTTTTATTTTTGAATCTGCTGAATATTGCCTCGTAATAGATTCCAGAGTCCTCTTTTCTAATAGGCACAGCAAATATTTCTAATACCCCTAAAGCTAAGTGGTTAAAATGAAAAAGCTGTTGGGGATAGGATACATCAGAGGGACCTCTGAATAAGAGTCTGAAAGATTCAGTGTTTAATGATTCTGAGCTGCTTGTTTCAATGAGCTCAAATGATGCATCCATATTTTCTTCATTTTTAAATGTGAAAAGCGTGTTGATGTGTTGGTCAAAATCTTCTTTTTTTATTGTGCTTAAGTCAATCAAGTGTTCACCTCCTTTACGATTGTTTCTATATGTGATTTAACAAGTTGGCTACAAGTTTAATGATGGAATGAGATCATTATCAAAATCTGCTTCACGCTTCATAAGTATATAAACACTTCCCTTTGTGTATATCTTGAATCCAAGCTTTTCATATAAGCGGAGTGCGGGGTTATTGTATTCTACGTGAAGTGAAACAGATTTCTTTAACTTCTCAGAGGTCTGTATGATATGATGCATAATTGTGCTGCCAATGCCTCTGTTTCTAAATTCAGGGAGCAGCGCAATGTCCATGATTCTCATATCATCCTCAGACTCATTCATATATAGTCTGCCAATGGGGGTGCTGTCGTTAATGATGACTTCAAAAGTTGCATTTGGATAGTGATCCATATATTGTTGGTGCTGTAATGAGAATTGCATTTTCAGAAAATCTTCAAGCTCTTCTTTCGAAAAATGGGCTTGAGAAAGTTCTTCTATGCGCGTAGAGCGGTATACGGTATAGAGAAAGGGAATATCACTGTGGGCAATGGGTCGAAATGTTATACCATGTGTCTTGTTTGTTTTCATCATATTTCTCCTATAAAAGGAAATTTTAAAGTAATATAACGAAGTTGTTAGTTTTTGTATAAATTGTAGACAAATGAATTGTATAACAGAATATAAATTTAGACATCAGCCAAAAGTATGAAATTTATAAAATATAAGGTAGTTTCTTTGAAAAATACGGAAATATCCATTCAGTAGCGATAGCGATACTTCCTATGTTATAAAAAAAGTGGCTACGCCACTTCCGCTAGGGAACCCAACGGCTACGCCTCCAGTTCGCGTTGCCAACAAAGCGGCTTTGCGCCTTTGGGCAAAAAGGCTATTTCTTATTAGATAAAAAGAGCAGGAGGATGAATCCTCCTGCTCTCATTGATAGATAAGATTATTTCATTAAACTATATAAGTCCTCATAAGTCCTCAGTCTTGTCGCTGATAGTTTTAATTTCCTGACTTCAAAGCTCCTGCATATTTCCGGTAGGTCTGAGGTGTCATGTTCATCTGAGAGCAGAAGACTCTGTTAAAATAGGACGGATCAGAAAAGCCGCATTCGATAGAGATTCGATAAGCATGATAATTGGTTGTCTCAAGCAATTTGCAGGCATATTCGATCTTGAGGCTGATGACATACTCTGTAAAGGCGACGCCCATTTCCTTTTTAAAGACATGACTAAAATATTTTGGATTTACAAAAACCTTAGATGCCACTGTCTCCAGCGTGAGCCGTTCTCTAAAATGCTCCTTGATGAATTTTAGAGCTTCTTCAATAAAATACTGGCGCTCAACTTTTGACTCTGCTGTAGTTACCGGAGTCTTTTCTTCTGAAGGAGCATTGACAGTATTTGCAGCATTGAGCATTTTGCAAAAAATGTGCTTGAAATCCGTCGGTTTGATTGGTTTCAGCAAATACTCAAAAACTCTCAGGCTGACTGCTTTCTGTGCATAGGAAAAATCAGAATATGCCGATAAAACAGAGATGCATGAGGAGGGTAAAAACTTTCTGATTTCTTCAATGGCAGCTATGCCGTCCAATTCTGGTATTTTAACGTCCATGATGATAATGTCAGGCCGATGCTGTTTCGCAAGACTGATGGCTTCCATGCCGCTTTCACAGGTCAGCAGCATGTCCTCGGGATGAAGCTCATCTTGTACGATCGTTCTTAGGAAATCCTGTTCCAGGATTTCGTCCTCTACGATTAAGACTACGCTCATCGCTGTCACCTCCCATTGAACTGGGTGGGAATTGTGATGGACACGGTGCTCCCGCTATAGTCGGATTTAACGATTTCTAATCCGTAGCCGTCGCCATAGTACCGCTTCAAACGGTTGTCCGTGCTCCAGAATCCCAGACCCGATTTATTTTCAGATTGCTGTATCTTTTCAAACTGGCGCAGCTTTTCCAGAATCTCTTTGGAAAAGCCGTTCCCATTGTCTATGATGGAAATTACAATTCCGTGTTTCTGTTCATCCGCGATAATGCTGATTTTGCCTCCGTCGCGCTTTGGAGTGATTCCGTGAATTACAGAATTTTCCACAATTGGCTGAATTACCATGTTCGGGATACGATAGGATTTTATCTTATCCGGTATTGCGATTTCATATTCCAGGCGGTTTTTAAAGCGTACCTTCTGGATATAGAGATACTTTTCAATATTATCAATTTCCGATCCGATCGTATGAAGCTGGTCGTCCTGTTTCAAATTATAACGTAACAAATCGGAGAGACAGTAAATAAGCTCCTCCGTAGTATGGGAATGCTCAAAATATGCAATACGAGCAATGCAGTTTAGCGTATTAAACAGGAAATGCGGATTGATGACCAGGGACATATTTTTCGCTTCAAGATCAATGATCTTTTTCTCAAGAATTTCCTTTTCGATAGACAGTCTGGCAAGGTCTGTATCATCATGATTGACGCTTTCTGTAAGATCCAGGGAAATATTCTTGGCGATGTGGCCGCATAGCTGTTCGTGAATCGTAATCTTATTCTGCTCCACTGTTTTCAATGCTGAAATCACTTTCGCGATGTATTCCAGCTCCGGACTCTTAACGTCCTGCAAAGACTGAACGTCAATCATATATTTTTGGTATTCCGTATCAGGAAGATAGACTTGCATTCCTCCGATATAGCCAAGAACATCTTCGTCTACTTCAATGGGAACCAAAATGTTTTCAAGTCCGTATCTGCAAACAAATTTGCTTTCCTCACATGGTTTAAACCTCTCGCTGTAGTCAGGGCACACACGGCCGTCTCTCTCCTTGCACACTTGCGTACAGAAGTCGGGAGAGGGGATAAATTCAAGCAGGATATCACCATTTGTATCCGCGAGAAAAAGTGCGATATCCGACAGAGATAAAATACCGCTGTACCTTGCGTACAGGTTTGAAGCTATTAATTTTTTCAGTGGATTGTTTTTTTCATTCATAATCTTTATTTTAATATAAAAAAGCGAAAAAGTAAATAAAATGTCATTCTTTCTTGCAAATTGCGAAGCCTGAAGTCCTTAAAATTTCAGTGCTCCCAACAAAAATACCATAAAATGGAACACGTACACAAAAACCCCCGCTGGATTTTGGCGAAAGGGGTTTTTTGCGATGTGAATTTGTATGAACCTGTTTTTTAATAACATTTTTTATAAATCAAGATTAGTTCCTCTTTTGAAGGTTGTCTTGGATTTGTCGGAGTACATCTGTCGGCCAGTGCAGCTTCTGCCATGCTGTCAAGGGCACTTTCAAAAGCGGAGGGGTCAACACCCAGCGATGCGATGTGATCTTCAATGCAAAGGGTGCTTTTCAGACGGTCTACCGCTTTCATAAAGCTGACGCTGCCTTCCCGCCGGGTTCTGGCTGGAAGCTGCAGCAGCTCGGCAAGCTTCGCATATCGCGCAGCCGCGTATCCGTTTGCACTTCCGGCAAGATCCGCATTATATTCCATTATTGCTGTAAGCAACAAAGCGTTGGAACGGCCGTGGGGGATATGAAAGGTTCCGCCCAGGGCATGTGCCAGGCTGTGGTTGATTCCAAGGTTTGCATTTGTAAAAGCCATTCCCGCCATACAGGAAGCATTCTGCACCCGTTCTCTTGCATCAGCATTTGATGGGTCCTGATAGAGGAGCACCAGATTTTCAAAGATCAATTTAATTGCTTTTTCTGCAAGGGCGTCGGTAAAGTCCGTCGCATTCAAAGACACATATGCCTCAATGGAGTGCACAAGCACATCAATCCCTGTGTCAACTACGACTCTTTGGGGTACATGCTGGATACAGGTGGAATCCAGTATCGCTATATCAGGAGCGATAAAATCATCAACGATGCAGACCTTTCCTTCATCGGAGGTGATTACGGAAAAATTGGTGACTTCAGAGCCCGTGCCGCTGGTTGAAGGTATGGCGATAAAAAGAGGATTCTTAAATTCCTTTTCTTCGCAACCAGTTAATTTGGAAGCAAAGTAGAGAATTCCCTTGGCAGTGTCAATTACGGAGCCCCCTCCGAGAGCCACCAGAACATCGGCCTTGCATTCTATATATCGTTTCATACCATCAGCAATTACTTTTACATCGGGGTCTGGATGAACATCTGTGAATACGGCGGAGCTGATTCCGGCATTTTCTAATAATTCAACGGATTTCTGCAGATAACCCAGCTTATCCATGATGGCGTCAGATACGATAAAAGCGCTGGAGCCGGCAACCTGCTCTAGAAGCTGTATGGATTGATTATTGAAATAAACTTTTGATTTTAAGATAAACTTATCTTCTTTGATAGAAAATCCCTCCCTTCGTTATAGAATTATCATACCATAAGATCAGATCTATGAATTGAAGATTTGTCATGATTATTTTGGAAAGATTGCATAGTTTTTTAAACCAATATTGCACTAATTCTCTATTCTTGAACTATCGCCATGAATAGAAAAAGCATCCATTGATTTTGCTTGGTTTAGCTGATATAATAGAGAAACAGCTGAAGGCTGACAAGACACAAGGGAAAGAGAAAAGCATGGTGAATATTTGAATGGATGAATTAGTACAAAAAAGGCTGCGTCTCATATTTCATGATGATAGTATCGTATTTGATAAAACACGGTTTACCGGTGGATTAACAAACTATAACTACATTATGAAGATCCATGGCGTCGAATACGTCGTTCGAATGCCGGGTGGCATGACCAATCAGATGATCGATCGTAAAATAGAAAAGGTCAATAATGCCATAGCCTGTGAATTAGGTTTAAATTCAGAATGTTATTATTTTGACGAAGTTAGCGGCATTAAGATCAGTATATATATAAAAAACAGCCGGAATATCGCACAGGCTGACCCCTGTGATCCGTTTAACTTGAAAGCGGTCTCACGACTTATGAAAAAAACCCATTCAAGTCCGAAAGAATTTCCGAATATCTTCGACTGGGAAACAGAGCTATCTAAATATGAAGAGATCGTCCGAGAATTGAAGGGAGATTTCTTTTTTGATTATCACACTTTGAAGAATCAGCTAAGAGAATTTGTAAAAAATTATGTTCGCAACACGGTATCTATGCCTTGTCATAATGATACCGTTCCGGAGAACTTTGTAATTACAGATGATGGAAATGCTTACCTCATTGATTGGGAGTATGCAGGAATGAACGACCCGAGTTGGGACGTGGCTGCCTATATTCTTGAGTCGAGACTAACGGAAGAGGCCATCGATTATTTGTTTGTGGAATATTACGGAGAAAAACCTTCCAAAGAAGAAGAATTAAAAATCAAAGCTTATATGATGGTGCAGGACCTGCTTTGGACAGTATGGGCCCAGATAAGACACTATAACGGTGATGATTTTCTCGATTATTGCAATATTCGTTATGAACGGTTCCGCAAAAACATGAAAGCGGTCGCAGAACGGCAGGATTACGACATAGCAGATTTTGTGAAAAACTGAAATAGAGCTTCGAGCGGATCAATGGTAGCTTTAATGACCAGCAATTAATAACAGCGCACGACGTACCGTCGGCGCTGTTTTTTCTTTTGCAAATACATAATTTCCCTAATGTGGTTGAAAAATGGCACAGAAGGTGTAAGATAATGATATGAAGGGTGTAAGATTTCTACAGATAGTCAATGATATAATAAGAGAGAATCCTTCATTATAGAGCAGAAGGGAAGTGTTAAACAATGGATTCATCATCAAAAAAGAAGAACGGAGCAGGTCTTCACTCGGGGATCGATAAGCTGTTTTATAAAACTCTTTTCAAGGATCTCTTTTCCGATCCCTGTACGGTACGCTATTGGGATGGGGAAGAGGAGCATTACGGAGAGGGTGAAAGCAGATTTTGTCTGATCTTTCATGAACCGATCCCGAAGGGAGATATTATCGGTGATCCCTCCCTTGCTTTCGGCGAGGCCTTTATGAATAAGACCATCGATATTGAAGGAAGCATACAGGAAGTGATTGAATCTCTATATAATAATAAAGAGAGCTTTCTCCGCCAGGGACACCTTTACCATAAAGCCGCAAAAATGATTGGCGGCAACAAAAGAAAGAGCAGGGAAAACGTTGAGCATCACTATGATATTGGCAATGATTTTTACCGTTTATGGTTGGATGATACCATGACCTACTCCTGCGGCTACTTTTGCTCTGAGGAGGATACTCTGACACAGGCGCAGAAGAACAAGGTGGATCATATTCTACGGAAAATGAATCTGAAAGAAGGACAGACTTTACTTGACATTGGCTGCGGCTGGGGCCAGCTTCTGCTTTCTGCAGTGAAAAAGTACGGGGTGAAGGCACTGGGGATCACGCTCAGTTCAGAGCAATATTCCAACGTAAAGGAGAGAATTCAGACAGAAGGTCTTGAAGCCTCGGCGGAAGTGGAGCTGATGGATTACAGAGAGTTGAAAGGAAAATTATTTGACCGGATCGTCAGCGTCGGCATGCTGGAGCATGTGGGTAAAGAGCACCTCTGCGAATATTTTTCCCACGTCAATCAGATGCTGAAAGACGGGGGTCTGTCGCTTCTGCATTGTATTACGGGTATTCATGAAGGGACAGGCGGTACGAACTCGTGGATCAATAAGTACATCTTCCCGGGTGGCTACATTCCCAGTATTCAGGAACTGGTCACCTGCATTTCAAAGGAGGAAATGCATCTGGTCGACGTGGAGAGCCTTCGACGTCATTATGGAAGAACGCTGGAGCATTGGGCGGCTAATTTTGAAAAGGCGCTTCCCGAAATCGAAAAAACGAAGGATGAGACGTTTATCAGAATGTGGAGAATGTATCTGAATTCCTGCGCAGCCTCCTTCAACAGCGGTAATATCGACCTTCACCAGTTTATCTTTACAAAAGGATTGGACAACAGCGTTCCCTGGTGCAGAGATTATATGTATCAGACAATGTAGAGAATTCAACGCCCATGAAAACCGTTGCGGAATCATGGGCGTCTTAATTTTCAATTATCTGAAGCATCCTTTTATCTTTTCGGATGAATTTAATTTTATTCCAGGTCCAGCTTATGATTCAGAATCCAGACTGTTCCGACGCTGAAAGCAAATGACAGCAGCAGAGCATATAGGATACCAGCGACAAGAACACCGTTGAAGAGGCCGATGAAATCCTGAAAACCGGTAACATCCGTGATTCTATTGAGCTGCCTGATGACTTCTTCCGTGTACGGGATAAAGTTTAATATTTCTCCGATCGCCTGAACGATGAGTGCTTCCAGCCAGGATAGTACGAAGTAAGAAAGTATTGCTACGGGAACACGGAATCTGTTCAGCTGCTTTAAATGTGCGATGGAGCATGCGAGAAACAGTTTCGCTATCTCTTTGACTGCAGATGCGATCATCGATAGAATGATCAAGGCGACGGCAAGATAGCCTTGGCTGTCAAGAAACCAGGAGATTTTCTCCATTACTGCAGCGAGTGACGCATAAGGCAGCGGATTTAATATCATGAGAAAAATAAATACTCCGATTACCGATACGATTCCAGTACATATGATCCACATCATGCTGACGATGAGCTTTGACAAAACAATCTGCTGAGAAGTAACCGGGAGTGTCATCGTCAAATAGCCCTGCTTCGAAAATACGTTGGTATTGAAAATTTTAAACAGATTTATAATCATGATTACGATCGTTGCAATCGTGATGCTTGTTATAAGAAAACTGGCAATCATATTTGTGATTACCGTGTCAACGTGACTGAATAGAAGCGGAGCGATAATCACACCGAGCAGGATAGCCATATATACGCCCGCAAAATCCCTCCATGTGGAACGGATGTCATATTTTATTAATTTGCTTAGCATTTGAATACCTCCCTGAATAATTGATCGATTGATTTCCCCTTATCCTCCCTAATATTATCGATGTTGCCTTGAAGCACGACTTCTCCTTCCTTGAGTAAGATGACCGTGTCAAAAATTCGTTCAACATCTGAAATAAGGTGCGTCGACATTAGAATCGTCGCATCCTCATTGTAATTGGTCAGAATTGTATCAAGGATGAATTCTCTTGCCGCTGGGTCTACGCCGCCAATGGGTTCATCGAGGACATAAAGCAGCGCATTTCTAGACATGACGAGACAAAGCTGGAATTTCTCGATCATACCTTTTGACATTGTTTTGATTTTTTGCTTTTCATTCAGTCCAAGCCGGTGCAGCATGTCATAACACTTTTTCTCATCGAAATCCTGATAGAAGTCCTTGAATAAAGTGATCATATCGGTGGGACACATCCATGGGCTAAAGTATGACGTATCCGGTAGGTAGGATACCAGCGCTTTTGTTGAGGGCCCTACGGGATTGCCGTTGATTGTAACTTTTCCATTATATTCTCTGATCGCGCCTGTCAAAATCTTGATGAGCGTGGTCTTGCCGCTTCCGTTCGGTCCTAACAAACCGACGATATGACCCGGTTCGATTGAAAGATCGATATTGGAGAGGACCTCTTTGGTTTTGTATTTTTTCGTAAGCGCGGTGATCTTTATCAGCTCACTGCTTCCTGCCTTTGAGCCGCTGCCGCTGAATTCTACTATATTATTCTGCGTGTTCATTCTGCCACTCCTCCGTCTATCAATACTTTTTGAAACATTTCCATGGCTTCCTGACCGGAGAAGCCGAGACTTCTCATCTCCTTAATAAACTGGCCAATGATTTCCTTCGCTACTGTCTCGCGCATTTTACTGATCAACTCCTTATTTTCTGTTATAAAACGGCCTATCGTGCGGTCTGCGCGGACGAGTCCGTCACGCTCCAGCTCTGCCAGCGCCCGCTGCATCGTATTCGGGTTGACTTCAAAATTGAGAGCAAGATCACGCACTGATTCAAGCTTGGAACCGGCTTTTAATTCCCCTGAGACGATTCTGTGCTTGAATGTATTTACCAGTTGCAAATAGATTGGCATGTTTGATTGAAACTGATTCGTCATGATATATATAAACCTCCTTTTGTATTACTGTATTAGGCAATTAATACAATAATACAATTTGAAACGTATGTCAATTAGTTTTATCAAAAAAATAAATTTTTTATTAATAGCATTCCTTAATTTTCCTCATATGATTGAGCAGGAACAATGTGTAAAAACCGCGCAGA
Organism: Anaerovoracaceae bacterium; assembly: GCA_963676445.1. Lineage (GTDB taxonomy): Bacteria > Bacillota > Clostridia > Peptostreptococcales > Anaerovoracaceae > Anoxybacterium. Next base: position 1,806,020 of record OY781100.1, on the reverse strand, counting down.
AGATCATGGAAACAATTAAGAACATGAACATTCAATGCGCAGATGGCCTGGAAGGACGGGTCTCTGTTTCCATCGGAATTGGCCGGATGATACCGGTAAAAGGTGCGGAACCTGATTCACTGATCAATGCCGCAGACCAGGCGCTTTATCGTGCGAAAAAAGAAGGCAGGGACTGTTATCGCATTTGGTAAAAAGCAAGAAGCACGAATTCTTTATGATATTGTCTCTTTATTGGAAAATAAATCAATTTAACCTGGATTTAACATTCCTTTAACATCTATTTTACATCATTCCGATAAAATTAAAAGAGCAGATACCCTCTGCTCTATTTTAATATCAGGAGTTTTTAAGATGTATGCAGTAATCGATATAGGTTCCAATACCATCCGGTTATCCGTTTATACCATTCTAGACGGAGTAATTAAACCGATGTTCAGCCGCAAGAATATGGCAGCGCTGATTAGCTATGTGGACAAAAATGGGCGCATGACCGAACGTGGAGTCAATAAAGCCGTTTCTGTTTTGCTGAATTTTAATAAGATAATAGAAAATACGAATGTTGATCAAGTTTTTGTTATTGCTACCGCATCCTTTCGCACGATTCAGAACCGGCAGAAAGTTCTGGATGAAATCAAAGAAAACACCGGTTTTGATGTTACGGTAATTTCCGGTGAAGAAGAAGGAATTTGTGGATTTGTTGGAGCGGCTTACAACATCAATGTGGACTCCGGTCTTCTCATTGACATCGGCGGTGGCAGTACGGAGTTTGTTTTTTATAAAGATAAGAAAATTTGTAAAACTTATTCCATACCTCTCGGCTCTCTCAGCCTGTACGCTAACTTTGTTTCGGGACTGATCCCGACCAGAGAAGAATACAAGAAAATGAAAAAATATGTAAGGGAGCAGCTTGCAAATATCGATCCTGGAGAAGCCCCTACCTCTATCCTCTGCGGTGTTGGAGGAACCACCAGAGCAACCTGCAAGTTAGTGAACGATTATTTTGACATCCCCTTGGACAACCGGAAGATCAGCCCGGACCAGCTAAAGAAGTTGATGAAATCCTTTTTTCACGAGAGAGACGGCGTCGATCGGATTCTCCGTGTTGTTCCGGACCGGATTCATACCATCATACCCGGCATGGTCATCTTAAAGGCCATAACCGCATTTTACGAATGTGAAAATATCATAATCAGCGAATACGGAGTCAGAGAAGGGTATTTGATCAAAACTGTGATCGGGTGGGAAAATGGATAAGACTGACGGATCGAAAGAACAATATCTATATATGCAAAATCGGGAGTTGTCCTGGCTGAGATTTAACGAACGGGTGCTTCAAGAAGCACAGGACTCCGAGGTTCCCTTGCTTGAGCGTATGAAGTTCGTTTCCATCTTTTCCAGCAATCTGGATGAGTTCTTCATGATCAGAGTAGGGAGTCTGTGTTATCTTGCGGGCGAAAAAGAAACTGCAGTGGATAATAAAACGGGAATGACCGCCAGACAGCAGCTGGATAAAATATATGACGCTGTCAGGCCTTTATACATACAAAGAGATATGACTTATCTTGAAATAAGAAGACAATTGAGAAACCTGGGAATCCATCACCTTTCTCTGAGCGAACTCAGCGACGGGGAGCAGCATTATTTGCGGGATTATTTTCTACGCTATATCCTTCCAATTTTATCTCCACAAATTGTGGACAACCATCATCCTTTTCCCTTTATTCCGAATAAAAAAGCATTTATCGCGCTCCGGCTGGAAAACAAAAACAAAGACCTGCTGGGGCTGATTCCTGTTCCGGACACAGTTCCTGAGCTTATCTTTCTGCCGGGTGAGGAGACCCGGTTCATCCCCTCGGTTAAATTGATATACGAATATTCTCACTTAATCTTTGATATGTATTCTATAAAGGACAAAATTTTATTTTACGTGACCCGCAATGCTGATATCAGCTTTGAAGACGAGGATCTTGATATGATTGATGACTTTAGAAGCGCGATGAAAAAGCTGCTGAAAAAAAGGAATCACCTCGAGATCGTTCGAATGGAAACAGAGCAGAAGGTAAGCGGCTGGCTGAAAGAGACACTTTGCAAGAAATTGAAAATAAGGCAAAATCAAATATTTTGCAGCAGAATGCCTATTGTGATGAACTTTGATGCTCAAATTGCAGCCGTAATTGATAGCAAGTTGAAAACTTCGCTTTACTATAAGCTCTTTCGGCCTCAGGCTACGCCGGAAATCGCTCGCCAGGAAAGCGTCATTTCGCAGGTGTCAAAAAGAGATCTTCTGTTGGCCTATCCCTATGAAAGCATGGAGCCTTTTCTCAGGATGATAAGAGAAGCTGCGGCAGATTCCAATGTAGTATCCATAAAGATTACCATATACCGCCTTGCCCATAAGACAAAGCTTGTGGAATACCTCTGTGCCGCTGCCGAGAACGGAAAGGAAGTCGTGGTTCTCATTGAGCTGCGTGCCCGTTTTGACGAGCAAAACAATATCGATTGGTCGGAGCGTTTGGAAGAGTCAGGCTGCAGGCTGATTTACGGTATTGGCGAATACAAGGTTCATTCCAAGCTCTGCCTTATCACTAGAAAGAACCATGGAGACTACATGTTTATAACCCAAGTGGGAACCGGAAATTATAATGAAAAAACCACAGAGCTTTATACGGATTTTGCACTGATTACAGCAAACCAGGACATAGGACGAGATGCAGCCAGCTTCTTTAAGAATATGACCATCTCGAATCTGCGGGGCGAATATAATCATCTTATCACGTCGCCCTTCGGTATGAAGAACCGGTTGCTGGAGTTGATCAATGAGGAAATCGCTAAAAAAGAAGAAGGACGGATTGCGATTAAGGTGAATTCTGTTACAGATATCGACATTATCAACAAGCTTCGGGACGCATCCTGCGCAGGAGTCAGGATCAGCATGGTCGTAAGGGGCATCTGCTGCATTCTTCCCGGTGTTTCGGGAGAGACAGAGAATATAGAAATTATCAGTGTTGTAGGACGGTTCTTGGAGCATTCCCGTATCTTTCGCTTTGGAACCGGAAAAGATCAGAAGCTTTTTATTTCTTCGGCGGATATTATGACCAGAAATATGCAGAGGCGTGTGGAAGTGGCCTGTCCCATTTACTCGGAAACGATTCGGGATAAAATAAACGAGATGTTTGATTCCATGTTTTATGACACGGACAAGGCGCGGGTGATGCAGAAGGATGGCAACTATATAAGGAAACCGGAAAACCTTAACAGGATTAATATTCAGGAACTGTTTATTGAAAAAGCAAAAGTAAGGGCGGTTACTGCTCCGAAAGCGGAGATAAGAATAAAGGACAGAATTCTGCCCTTTGTTACAGGTCCAATGATACGGCTGGACCGATATATCAGCCGGTTCATGGGAAAGAGGGCGGATAAGCCGGAGGGCAGGGCACTCTAAGAAAATCCATACAATTCGAATTATCTAAAAACGCTGCCTGCTGTGCCTTTATCAATCGGTCCGAGTTTTGACACGCTTTCCGCTTTATCTCGCCATGTTCAGGCTGTCAAACAAACGGTTAACTCGAAACGGTGTTTGACAGAAACTGAACATGTTGCTCGATTTCAGCGAAGCGTGCCTGCAAAACTCCTCCGACGATTGCTTTAGCCACATCAGGCAGCGTTTAGCATCTGCGAATTGTTTGATATTTCGTGTGTGCTCCCCCTACAGGCACTCTTCCGCGATTTTGGCGAGGGGGCTGCGTTCCACTTCTTCTAAAGAGATGTGGCCAGTGATATCAAAGGCTTTCATTTTTTCTATTACGTATACAAGACCATTCGACTTGGAATCCACCAGCGTATTATCGATCTGATTGTCGGAGGGATCTCCGATCATGACAAACTTTGCACCCTGGCCGGCTCTTGTCAGTATTAGCTTAGCCAGATGTGGCGTGATTTCCTGAGCTTCGTCTATGACCACCATTGCGTTTGACAGGGTTCTTCCCCGCATGAAAGCGAAAGTCTTCATTTCTATAATACCTGCCTCCTGATATTGTTCGAGAAAACCTTCAGCCGAAAAAGCAGGTTTTTCATGGTATTCGCTGCTTTTCTTTACATTCTTTTTCAACTTGCTGCTTTTATCCGTGTTTTTTTTGTTTCGTTCCGTCATCAGGCTCTCAATGGAATCGCCAAAGGAATCCATGAAAGGCTTTAATTTTGCATTTTCTGTTCCGGGCAAAAAGCCAATGGAATCTCCTGCGGAAACCACCGGCTTTACGAATATGATCTTATCGTACACATTGTTTTCGATTACCTTTTGAAGAGCCACTGCGACGGAAAGAATGGATTTGCCTGTCCCGGCTCCTCCACTGAGCGTAACGAGATGGATGTCCTCGTCCATTAAAAGTTCAAAGGCCATTCTCTGCTCCCGGTTTTTTGGAGTCAAGCCCCATGCGCGCTCGCTTGCGTATTTGAGCGGAACGATTTTGCTGCCGTCGTATTTCGCAAGGGTTTCATGGGCGCTGCTGTCAGAACTTTTAATACAGAAGAACTCGTTGGGAAAGGCCTCCTGACCGGTTTTTTTATTCAGCTTCAAGCCGCCGGAGTATATTTTATTAATTTGAGAGGAGGGGAGAGAGACTTCTCTGTACCCTTTATAGATATGATCCACATCAACCTTATCGTTCTGGTAGTCCTGAACTTCGATGTCGAGGGATTCAGCTTTGATGGCGACACACAGGTCTTTTGTCACCAGAATCGTATTGATTTTTTTTGACTCTTTCTTAATATTAAAAGTGATGAGGATAATCTTGTTGTCATTTTTATTTAAATCTACACCATCGGGGATATCTGCAGGGTTCATGTGATTCATTTCTACCCGCAGCGTTCCTCCGCCGGGCAGTTTGACGCCGGTTCGAATATCGCCGTACTGCCGCACGCTGTTGATCTCACGGATTGCTTCGCGGGCCTGGAAGCCCAGAATGCCTTCTTTCTTTTTTAAATTATCCAGTTCCTCAAGACAGACTAGCGGTATGATGACATGATTGTCGGTGAAGGTATAAATCGATCCGGGAAAATGAATCAGGACATTTGTATCAAGAACATAATTTTTTATCAACGGAATACCTCCTTCCTCTCTTGATATTGATTATATTCTCGGAGAAATAAAACTATTTTAAGATTATGTAAATTCTTTGTAAATTAAAGTCGAACGAAAGAACCGCCGAGTTGACACACAGGATATTCTTTGCTAAGGTATAAAAAACAGCGATCACAAGCTGGATAATGCCTCGGAGGGGAGGTGTTTTATGAAGTACATAACCTTGAAAATTATCCTTTCTCTCGTATGTTGTTCACTGATCATTTCATTGATATTAAGCGGCGTTGCTATCACTCAAAGCCGGGATGTCATGCAAGAAGAGGTGAAAAAAGGACTTTTGTACGCATCTCAGAAATACGCCAATCAATTCAGCGCAGAATTAGAAACGCAAGAGAATGTGGTTGATATGATTTGTACCATGGCAGCCGAGAATTTTACTGTTTCGCATTATCAAAGCGACCGCAGCCTGTTTCTTTTGCCTGCAGAAAACCTTAGCGCAATTATGAAACGCACCATGGAGGGCATTCCTGCAACGAAAAGCCTTTACTTGACTTTTAACCCTGAGACAAGCGGAGGAAACGATGAAGTCTGGTATCTTCGGGAAGAGGACGGAACCATCCGTTATATGAAAGCCGACAATACGGTTGAAGATTGGCTCGTTGATGGGAAAGAAACAGACGCTTATTACTTTGAGGCAATACGAAAGGGCAGGAGCTGGAGCGGCGCGGAATATGACAAGTATCTGGATATTTACTCTGTCACTTATTCCCGAGTCTGTCTGGATCGTGACGGGCAGCTTATCGGTGTTATTGGGACGGACATCTTTATTGATGATATCTTTGAAACAGTAAAAAATATCCAAATGGAGGAAGGTGGATACGCTTTTCTCATGGACAGCGACGGAAACTACCTGGCAGGAAGCTCTCCCGGCAAATTATTTGAACAAATGAAACAGAAAGGAATCTTGAACCTTCCAAAATATATCGCTCCTGCAAACACCAACGGTATCGTTTTGTCCTGCGACAGCAATTTCGGCTATGCTTCCGCCGATGGAGAGCGTTATCTGACGACCTATGCAAAGATTTCCAACGGTTGGGTTCTGGCATTGATCCAAAGTGAGCGCAATCTCTTGCTGCCGATCCTTCACATGAAACAGATGATCTACACAATGGCGGGGTTAATCCTGATTGGTGTATTTGCCTATTGTTTTTATTTCTTTAAAAAATCACTGGTCCCGATCGTTCGGGAATATGAACAGAAGGATATTATCATGCACCACCAGGCCAGGCAGGCGAAATTGGGAGAGATGGTGGGGAATATCGCACACCAGTGGAAACAACCTTTGAATGTTATGAGCATAACATTGTCCAACCTGTGGGATGATTGGCGGCAGGGAAGATTGTCTGAACAGCAGCTGAAAACCCATCTTGACCAAATGAGATCCTACATCAGGAGTATGTCCGGGACCGTGGATGATTTCGCCGATTTCCTGAAGCCATCCAGAAAAAAAGAAGAGTTCTTATTGGAGGACGCAATTACAGCAGCACTGGGACTGATGGAAGAAAGTATTAAAATAAACAGGATTACCGTCATGAAAGAATCGGGGGAAAGACTCAAGGCATATGGTTACAGGAATGAATTCTCCCAATGTATCTTTAACATTTTAAACAATGCCAGAGACGCTATCATGGAGTCGAATCCTGAAAAACGCGAGATACTGATCCAGGTTTATTCGGGGGAAGATGCCAGGAAGAGAGCGGTTTGTATCATTGACATTTCCAACAGAGGAAAGCAGATTCCGGGTGAGGTACTTAACCATCTGTTTGAACCTTATAATACGACAAAAGAAGAAAAGGGCGGTACAGGAATCGGACTTTATCTTACAAGAGAAATCATCGAGTCCCATATGGGGGGGCTGATTGAATTGTTTAACATAGAAAGCGGCGTATGCTGCAGGATCATGATTCCGAAGGAGGAACCTTATGAATAGTATGAGCCGGTTAAGTGTACTTTACATAGAGGATGATATGGCTACCAGGGAGGCTCTCTCAAGATTTCTTCGTCTGAGAGTTGGAAGAATGGCTTCTGCGGTATCGGGAGAGGAAGGATTGAAGCGCTTTGCGGAATGCAAGCCAAATCTCCTGATTGTTGATTTGATCATGCCGGGGATGTCAGGAATTGAAATGATCGGGGAAATTAGAAAGACGGACAGAGACTGTCATATAATGATCACATCTACAGTTCAAGAGGTTCATACGATTCTTGATGCGGTGGACATGGGAATCGATCATTATATTATAAAACCAATTGAAACAGATGAGCTTGAGAGGAAATTGTCAGTGATCGCCTTGCAGATCGAAAGCAATACAACTCATGCTGCAAATTTTGATTTTATGAACATCGAAAAGCGGGGTATCGTTGAAGATGAAATCCGGCGAGAGTTTTTGAAAATTATGAAAACCAGTGCGGGTAAGGGTCCTCAGGACGTCAAGGTACTGTTATTTGAGAATCAGCTAGAGTTAACCGTCATAGATGCGTTCACTGTTATGGAAAAAACCGTTGCTGCCAACCGAAAAAATATTTCCATGGCGGAACAGTTCAGAAAGCTCTTTTATCAGGAGATCGCAGGAAGAATTGAAGAATGCGCAGAAAAGCAGACGGGCTGTTCAATGAAGCTTACATCAGTGGAGGTGGATGGAGCAAGGCGGCTTGATAAAATCATATTGACAATTAACTGAAAATTGTGATAAAGTAATTTCAGGATTTCTGTAAATCATGTTTGAGGTACGGAATTTTAAATGAATGAATGATGTTGCGGTAATAGATTGAGAGTCCGCTTGATTCGCTTTCTACAGACCAACACGAAGCATTACTATGCTTTGCGTTGGTCTTTTTTTATCTAATAGGAAATATCGTTAGATTTTCCTATTAGATAAAAAGGGAAGTGCAGAGGGGCGGAAGCCTCTTTGCCCATGAAGGAGGGTGCTCAGCGAATGAAATGAGCGCCGAAGGGAACCAAGGGGTTCCATAGCGGAGTGGCGCAGCCACTTTTTTCATTACATAAACGACCGGCCTCTTACCGCGGCACTTTCGTCAAACTGAATATTTCGGTAGAAAGCAACCCTAGACATTGCGCACCACCTACCAGACATTTTTTTTCAAAAATGTGGTTAGAGTGCGGAACGGAAAAATGCCAGACCAGCTAAAGCCGGGGCATTTACGTATGCCTTTTTGCCCCAAGCAAAGCTTGGTTGGCAAAACGGACAGCAGGGAGCGAAGCGAGTCGGAGGTAGAAGACCGTTGGCACCTACCAGACATTTTTTTCAAAAATGTGGTTAGGTGCGCAGGGCCGAAGAAGCAAAAGGGGATGGTGGCAGTCATTCTCCGGAAACTGACAGGCAAAAGGAAGGTTGCGGGACGATACTCTGGAGAGATTTCATTGAATTGAGGCGCCAACGAGGCGATAACCAACAGGCAAAAGGACAGAGGAATTATGATTCGGAATGGTCATAGAAATATTCGGTTTCCAACTGCTGAGTAAGACGGGCAGACAAAATAAAGATTTATTGTCTGCTGCCAAAAGCAAGGAGGAAATAGAGATGAGAATGTTATTGGTCGGAGCGGGAGCGGTAGGTGAATCCATTCTGAGGATACTGGAAGCGAGAGACCCGAAACGGTGCTGGCTGGAACACGTCGTTGTATCAGATTACAGTCTGGACCGTGCAAAAGAAGTATGCCAGCACCTCAACAGTAACAGATACACACCGGAATTTGTTGATGCACACAAAGAAGAAGATGTGATCGAACTGATTAAAAAGCACGACTGTGATTTTGTTATGGATGCAGCAGCGCCATTTGTCACAAACCGGATTTTTGATGCGGCGTTTCGGGCAGGAGCGAAGTATGCCAACATGGGAACCTGGTCTGTGCCGATTGATCCGCCGCAATATGGCATCGGGCTGGAAAATTGCTATAAAGAGCCAATGACAAAGTATAATTTCGACAGGCATGAGGCCTGGGCCGAGAGGGGAAATATGGCGGTTATCTGCCTTGGAATCGATCCGGGAGTAGTAAATGTTTTCGCCAAGTTTGCAGCGGAATATCTCTTTGACGAGTTGTATGAAATCCATGTCAAGGATGGCGGGAATTTAACCATTCCGGGGGCAGGTGAAGATGCAATCTCCTTTGGATTCAACGTATGGACCGTCCTGGATGAATGCATCAATCCGAATGTGGAGTGGAATAAGGATTACGGTTTCATTGTTGACCGCCCTTTCGCAGGGGAAGAGGTATTTGAAATGCCGGCAGGCGTTGGACTAAACACTCTAGTGAAAATCGAGCATGAAGAAACGGTCACCATACCCCGGTACCTGCAGAAATACGGATTGAGAAGGTGCACCTTTAAAATCGCGCTGGATGATAACCTGGTAAAAGCGCTGAAGGTGATTAACGCTATGGGACTTAGAAGCCTGCAGCCCGTTGAGGTGGACGGTGTGAAAGTTGTACCGCGTGATGTCGTTGCAGCCTGTGCGCCGCAGCCCATTGATCTCGGTGATGAGATGATTGGGAAGATGTGTGTGGGGATACACTGTAAGGGTTTGAAGGATGGAAAAACCAGAGAAGTGTTTATGTATCAGCCCTTTGACAATCAGATTGCGATGAAGAATTGGATGATGCAGGTGGTTGTTGCGCAGACAGGGTTCGGCGCAGCTGTAGCCATAGAGCTCATTGGCAGGGGAATATGGAAGGACGCAGGCGTCTTTTCGCCGGAATACTTTGATCCACTTCCATTTTTGCAGATTATGGATGAGGCAGGTTTTGAATACGGTATTGTGGAAATGGACTCAGAGTATAAAACGGTAAATGATAAGAAAATCATGGCACAGATTTATAAAGAGGCAGCGAAATCTCATAGAGAAAAGAAGAGTGCGATTAAAAATGGACGAACCGTAAAAATAGCTGACAGGGCTTAAGCCAATTCGTATATATTTCAACGCAGTAGCCGAACTTGACGGTATCGGGCATTGGTCAAGTGCGGAGAGTGAGGAAGGAGAAATAAAATGAGCGAAAATCAGGTTCATGGCGTGGCAGGTCTTCGAAGACATAAAATCAAAACACCAGGCGTCGTTTTTATGATTTACTGTCTTGTTGCAGCCGGAGCATTCGGCATTGAGGAGATGGTTCCCATCAGCGGCCCGGGGCTTACACTGCTGATGCTGGTTCTTTTCCCGATTTTCTGGGCCTACCCTATCAGTGAAATCGTTTCTGAACTTGGCTCTATCCTCCCCTCGGAAGGGGGCGCTTATGTATGGGCAAGGGAAGGCTTGGGAGAATTCTGGGGATGGCAGGTTGGTTTTTGGGGTACCATCGGAACCTGGCTGCAGCAGGCAATGTACGTGGTATTGGTTGCAGGATACATGCAGAAGTTTATTCCCATGAGCGATACGGCTTCTTTTGGTGTGAAACTGGTTATGATTGGGATATTTACAGGAGTCAATCTTTTGGGTATCAAAGAGGTTTCCAGGTTAAGCACCGTTCTTTCTATTGCTGTCATCCTTGGGTTTACCGTTGTTACAGTGGTAGGATTTGCAAACTGGCAGTACAATCCCATAGAGCCTTTCATGCCTCCGGAGACAGGAATTGTTGACGCCCTTGGCGGCTCCATTTGCATTGCCATTTGGATGTACTGCGGTTATGAAACCATGGCCAATGTGGCTGGTGAGATCGAGGACCCACAGGTTATACCAAAAGGCTTGATCATCGCAATGCCTGTCATTGCTCTCAGCTATTTTCTCCCTACTCTTGCGGGTCTCGTATCTGTGGGCCAGTGGGAAAGCTGGGCGACAGAAGGGGAATCAGCGATAGGCTATATGGATGTATTGATTCATTATCTTGGGCCTGCTTTTGGATTTGGATTCATGATTATTGCGATCCTTTCTCAGTGTTCTATCTTTAATGCATACATCGCGTCCGGTTCCAGAGGATTTTTTGTCATGGCGGACGATTATCTCTTTCCTAGATTTCTGGTTAGATTGAGTAAGAAAAGAAAGGTTCCGGCAGTCAGCATTTTAATCATGGCATTGTTTACGATCGTGCTATGCCAATGGGATTTTACAACCCTGGTTATGGCGACGACGCCGTTGATGTTGTATCTTTACATTGCTTTATCCGTAACCGTAAGGAAGCTGAGAAAGGTTTATCCCGTTGAGGACAGAAAGGCAAAGGGTCTTTATGTGATCCCCGGAGGGAAAGTCGGCTTGAATTTTGTAACTTCTTTGCCGGTCATCATTTCCATCATCGCACTCTATGTCAATGGAACGGAGTATTTTATATCCGGATTTTTAATGCTGTTGATCAGTCTGTTAGGCTATTTGGTCTGCAAGTGGTTCTATGGAGGGTTGTACCGACTGGATTCTGTCAGATATCCCATCAATCCAAAGACAAGACTTGCTGTTGGAGATATGAGGCAGATCAGCTTCTATATTATGCTTTGCGGTGCTACTGCTCTGGTCGGATCGTTTCTTCTGCATCTTTATGAAGGTGCATGGGGCGAAGAATACTACCTGGAGGAATACGGCACAGGGTTTTTCAGCAATTTCTGGGGAATGATCAGCACCTGCAGATGGGGCGGTCTTTGCATGATTGCTGCGGGGCTGCTGGTATTTCTTCTTGCCCGGTACATTGAAAAACCGGCAGATTATCAACTGCACAGCTAGACATTGAATAAAGCGATATATTCAAACAATAAGAGAATCGCTATACAGGACCTCACTCTGGTGCAAATCGCAAGGTAAATCACGAAAAACCTTTGCGTAACTGAGTGAGGTTTTGCTATTAGATAAAAAGGGCGCAGCCACTTTTTTTATTAAAATTCATCAATAATTGATGAATTTTCTACCGGTCATTGATCGTCCACAGTTTTTTGCTATATTATAAAACAAAAATTTATAACAATGCGCTTAACAGTCCAATTATTAGGTGTGCCTATGGATCAAGAAGAACAAAGAATGAAGTTGTTTGAAAGGGCATGCACGGTTTACAGCAAAGAACTCCAACGATTCATCTATGCGTTGACTAGGAAAGACCTGTATGCGATGGAAGAAATTTATCAGAACACAATGCTGAGCGCGTGGAAAGGCTTGAACCGGCTCAGAGATGACAGTAAATTAAAAAGTTGGATTTTTGTCATTGCAAAGGAGGAAGCCAGAAGGTATTATGCGGCTTGCAAAAATGACAACTTATTTGCGCATAAGAGCAAGGTTGAGGGAAATATATCCAGCCGCGGTCTTGTTGTGGATTTCACGAAATGGGTAGAGGACAGGGAGACGGTAAAAACGCTGATTGCCAGCCTTGAAGAGGACGAGCAGCAATTGTACGTTCTTCACTATTTTTATGGACTGCCTTTTAAAGAAATCTCCGGAATATTGAAGCTGAACTATAGTACAGTGCGTTCTAAGCACATCCGCGGCATTGCGAAAATGCGAGAAAAGCTTGGCGTGAAGAAGGTTAAGGCGACTCCCCAATTGTGAGCAGTGTCAGCTGTGTACCGATCTTTGTCCCAGAAATATCATCGGCGACAGAATATCTTTCGTTAATATAATCAATTATAGAAGTAGATAAATTTTCCTAACGAGGTATAATAAAAGGGAAGAGATAAAAATGAAAAAAATAAAAATGAGAAGTAAAAACCAGGGCTGAAGCAAGAGGTGCTTGAATGGATTCAATAGAATCAAAACGGATTAAAACTGAAAAACTGGCTTTACGTATATCGATGTTTGGCTCTGTTTTCTTTGTGATTGCGGAAGGATTGATGGCGCTGACCACCGGCTCGCAGTCTATTTTGATGGATGCGTTGTACGGAGGCGCCGATCTGATCATGATCATTGTGTCCATAAGGATCGTCCCTCTCCTTTATCATCCGATGACAGAAAAGCATCCTTTCGGTTTTTCCCAGGTCGAGGCGATTTTTATTACAATAAAAGGTTCCATGCTTACCGCCGTTACAGTGGGCCTGGTTCTAAATAATATACAAATCATGATCAACGGCGGAAACCACGTCGCATTTACACGGGTAGCTGTTTTTGAACTTATCGCCGCGTTGATTTGCGGAGGGATTCTTGCCGCCCTTATAAAACTGAATAAAACATTGGATTCTATGATCGTTCACACGGAAATCAATGCATGGATCATCGATACCGTGGCAAGCATAGGGCTTGCTGCGGCGTTTGTTTTGCCTGCCGCCATTCATGCGGACTGGATGGATCGGTTTATACCCTACCTCGATCAGACCGTGGCGATTACCTTGTCCGCTTTGATTCTGCCAATTCCAATCAAAACAGTACTGTCGGGTCTGAGAGATCTGTTTTTGCTGGCGCCGGATGAAGAATCGGTAAACCGTATTAAAGAAATCAGCCAGCGGATTTTGGAATCCTACCACTTGGAACAGACTCTTTATGATGTGATTAAAACGGGACGAAAAATATGGATCAGCATTTACTTTAAGAGCCCCACTGACAACATTTCTGTTTCACTGATCATTAGAGCGCACAGTGAGCTGGAATCGGAGCTGAAAAAAGAATTTAAGGATCTCTATGTTGAGCTTATTCCTGAGTTTGAACAGCAAATGCTTGACTGAAGAACCTGAGGGTCCCGTCTTAATCTGCACATACGTTTCTTGTCATCGTGTCAGAACAGTTTCTGCGACGCTATTTGCGGCTTTTTTGCCGGAATAGAGTGCGCCTTGCATCCAGCCTTGCTTTGTGGAGATATGCTCGCCCGCAAAGAAGATTCTATCGTTGAATTCCGGCTGCTGCATTGCGTGCAGGAACCGCACCTTTTGTGCCGGATAACCGGCTGCAAAAGCTCCTCTTGCCCATGGTTCGCTGCTCCACAGAACGGTTTGCTGATTCTCTATCAGCGCGTCGAGATAACCCTCCGGAAGACCGTGCACCTCTTCCACATTGCGCCTGATCAACTGAAAACGGTGTTGCTCCGGCTGGCAGGAAAGCCTTATGGCATCCTGTCCAAGGCTGTAGGCCGGTGTCAGAACCCCGGGTTCATCCGGTGAGCATGCAGCCGCATCCTCACAAAGGATGTGATCAGGTGGATACAGAATGGACTGGATGGGAAGATCTGTAAACGATACACCTCCGTTCATTCCTCCGAAATCCCTGTCTTCTTCCCAGAAGCGCTTCCTGCACATGAATAGCGTCTTTTGACCGTCCACATAATGATATTCCTTGATTGACTGCATTTTATTGTTGCTGAAATACGGCTTTATTTCGATTTCTCTCAGAGTTGAGAATGGTATCGCACATATCACGTAATCGAAGGGTTCTATCATGTCATTTTTCTTGTCGTTGGTATATCGTAAGTAAACCCCTTCGTTTTCCGGAGCCTTAAAGATGCCGTTTACGATATGCCGGGATTTGATGTCGACCTTTCCAAGAAAATAGGTCGGAAAATCGATCTCATGCGGTTCGTCGCTGATCAAAGAGTCATAAAGAGCAAGCGGAAGATGTATAGAGCCTCCGGCAATCCGGTATGTATTTAAAAAATCCAGCGAGTAACCGGTATTCATAATTTCGTCATGGCTGATATTTAAAAATGCTCCGGTAAACGGCTCCACCGCAGACAGCAATTCAATGGCTCCTTGACTCAGACCCAGCATTTCAAAAATCTGGCGGTTGCTCAGCCTTGTTATTGCAGCATATTCTTCGGAATAGGACGGCAGGATCTTTAATACCTCTGTTCTCTGCTCCGGCGTCAGACTGTAAAGCATGGCGTTCATCGCATAATAACTCAGCCTGTCCCATGGAGTATTCCGTTCCTTTTCCGAAAGAGCATAGAGGGGATATAGCTGTTTTGTTATGTTTTCACCGCCGGGCTCCCTTCGCAGTCTGACATTGTGGGCATAGATGAAATTGTTGGAATTCGGCGCGGTTAATGTTTCCGTATTCAGTTTGAATAAGTTGATGTAATGCCATGCGGTTTCGTGAGAAACAGGTATCCGCATTGCTCCGAATTCTCCGAAGTACCGGCCGGAACGATCAAAATACTGCGTATAGACGCGGCCGCCTACTCTTTCCTTTTGTGCGTCAAAAATCGTTATGGATGCGCCCAGTTTTCTCAGCTCATAAGCAGCTGCCAACCCAGCCAGACCTCCTCCGATAATTCCTATACGGATGTTGCGGAAGGAGAGAGGCGGTGCCAGTGTAGTGATGTCCGGGGGAGGGCTCAGCAATTCCATAATGTTGTCATAATCAACCGATCGATCGGCTCGTGTCAGGGATTCCAAAAGCAGCTGGCGTCTTTGTGTATCGGTAGGATTTCGATAAGGATATGGATCAATCATAGGGGATTCCTCTCTTTCTGAATGTTTACACTAACCAATATATTAAAGACAGGCTGTCTTATGAGAAGTATATTTTGTTCAAAGAATCGGCATCGGGTTGAAAAGCAGAAGAATGAAGGGACGAGAGAGATGAAAGATAGTTTCGATTAATTTCTACAAATTATGGTTATTTTTCGACAAATTCAAAGAACTTCTATGCAAAAAAAAGTATAATTGGGACAATTAAAGTATTTATGAAAGGAATATCTGACGATGGCTTTTACGTATTTTTTTAGAGATCTTCAGACGCTAAATGCAGTAAAGGAACACGCATTGCCCCAGTTAAGAACGAGACAGCACATCGACATATGGGATGCGGGCTGCGCTTCAGGGCAGGAACCTTATTCACTGTCAATGCTTTTGAATGAAAGCATGGGCAGAATGTTCTTTCGCAACGTAAGAATTCTTGCGACGGACATCGATGAGAGCAACCAATTTGAAAACGTCATCAGAGAGGGCACTTATTTCAGGGAACAGGTTCAGAGAATTCCAGCGAATTTCTTTGAAAGGTATTTCAGACCGGAGGAGAAGGAAGGCCGGTTTCGGCTTTGTGAAGAAATCAGGAAGTCCGTCACCTTTCAAAAACATGATTTGTTGAGTTTATTACCCCCGAAGCGTGAATTTGGTTTAATCGTATGTAAAAATGTTCTTCTTCATTTCACGGAAGTACAGCGGGTAGCAGTGCTTAAAATGTTTCATGAAGCGCTGGAACAGGGAGGTTTTCTCGTGATGGAACAAACGCAAAAGCTTCCCGGAGAATTAAATTGGATGTTTGAACCTGTCGTATTAAATGCGCAGCTGTTTCGAAAGAGATGTAACTGAAAACTTGGAAAATTTCCATAAAAAATCCTAACGATTTTCATAGAATACCTTTGGCGAAAAGATAAAGTATTCAATGGCAGAGACGATATGTAATAGTAGAAAAATACACATTAAGGAGGAAATGAAATGGCAACCAAATCAATAGGAAGAAAATTATCTCTTATTCTGATTGTGGCAATAATAATCAGCACTTTGTCCATCGGTATCTTCAGTTACTTTAGTTATAGAAGCAACGCCCTGACATTGACAGGAGAAAAAGCCCTGGCTGTAGCGGAGTCACTTGCATCGGGCATTGACGGAGACAAACTTGTGGCTTACAGTGAAACCGGTAAAAAAGATGATTATTACAACCAGGTAAAGGCAACCCTGAGCCAGGCGAAACAGAGAAATGGAGCCAGCTATGTCTATTCTATGGTGGACGACGGCGATAACTATAAATTGATCATATCAGGTTATTTGAAGGGTGAGGATCAATCAGAGTGGGGTTATCTTGGATACACCGACTCGAAGGATATTTATACTGAAGAGCCGGCGCGTGTGCTGCAGGATGGAATCGGCAGATATACACAGCCCCAGGATTACGGTCCTCCCTTTGGAATTTCTATTACCGGTTTTGCACCGATTTATAATTCATCTGGAAAAATAGTGGGATTGGTTGGTACCGACCTGCCCATGAATGAGCAGAATGCCAAGATCAATAAACAAATTCCCATCATGGCGGGAATGATCCTGATTACCAGTATTTTGTTTATCCTGCTGTTTTACTATATCATCAACAGAACTGTATCAAAACCGTTAAGAAAAATCACAGATAAATCAAAGACTCTGATGCTCGGAGATACGGATGTACAAATCGATGAGAGCCTGCTCAAACGGAAGGATGAAATCGGATTGATCGGAATGGCCTTTGTTGAAATTGCGGACAACTTGAAAGAACAGGCACATGTAGCAAACCAGATCGCCCAAGGAGACTTGTCTGCAATGGTATATCCCCGTTCGGATAAGGACGTTCTTGGCCTGAGTCTTGTTGCCGTTCTGGAAACGCTGCAGGCCTTGTCTCAGGAAACAAAAAAGCTTACCGAGGCCGCTGTAGAGGGTAATCTGGAATACCGGGGTGATACTGAGCGTTTCAACGGCGGATATTGTGAAATTATTGAGGGCTTTAACAGTACGCTCGATGCAATCGTGAATCCTCTTGGCGTTGCGCTTGAATTCATCGAGAAGATGGCAACCGGCGACGAACTGCATGAGCTTGAGAATCATTATCCTGGAACCTATGGAGTACTGATCGGAAACCTTGCTATGGTGAGAGAAGCGCTCTATACTTTGCTGAATGGATCCATTGCTCTCGTAGAAGAGTCAAAGGCTGGAAATCTCTCCTATCGATCAGACCTCAGCAAGCTGAAAGGCGGGTATGAGAAGATCGTGGGAGGTTTCAACGATACGTTGGATTCGCTGGTCAATCCTTTGAAGATGACGGCAAGTTACATAGAGCAGATCGGAAGAGGTGAAATCCCTGAAAAGATTACCGATGAGTATAAAGGGGACTTCAACGAAATTAAAACGAGCATCAATTCCTGTATCGATGGCCTTGCTGGTTTGGAGGAGGGCAGTGCAGTATTAAGCCAAATGGCTTTGAACGATTTTGACGTAAAAGTAGAAGGAACCTATATGGGTATCTTTGATGTGATCGCGCAGTCAATCAATCGGGTCAATGAGAGCATCAGCAGCATCATTTATGTTTTGAGCAATGTATCCGACGGGAATCTTGAGGATTTGGAAAAACTTAAGAAAATAGGACGACAGAGTGAAAATGACCAGCTGAATCCGGTAGGAATCAGGTTGATTGAGAATATCAAGAATCTGGTGGAGGAGACGAGCCTCTTGTCTAAAGAAGCAATTATGGGGAATTTGTCTATAAGAGGAGATGCTGAAAAGTTCAACGGTCAGTTTTCCAAGGTAGTGAGCGGAATTAACGAAACGCTGGAGGCAGTCATCGCGCCGGTGAATGAGGCATCTTCAGTTTTGCAGGAAATGGCAAAAGGCAACCTGCAGGTGAGAATGGAAGGCGACTATTTGGGAGACCACGCGGCGGTAAAAAATGCACTGAATGGGACACTGGAGAATCTTCAAAGCTACGTCGAAGAAATATCAAACGTACTGTCAGAGATCAGCGCAGGGAATCTGGATCTGGCTATAACCGCGGACTACAAAGGAGACTTTGTTAAGATCAAGGATTCATTGAATAACATCTTAGTATCCCTGCGTGGGGTGATGGGAGACATTAGCGAGGCGGCGGAGCAGGTTGCCGCAGGATCAAGACAGGTCTCTGACGGAAGCCAGGCCCTGTCGCAGGGATCGACAGAGCAGGCAAGTTCCATTCAGGAACTGACAGCCTCCATCGCGGAGATCGCATCCCAGACCAGGCAGAATGCGCTGAATGCAAATCAGGCCAGTCAGCTTGCAGGAACAGCGAGAGACAATGCGGAGAGGGGCAATGGACATATGAAGGAAATGCTGAACTCCATGGTGGAGATCAATGATTCCTCAGAAAATATTTCCAAGATCATCAAGGTAATCGACGACATCGCGTTCCAGACCAATATCCTGGCCCTGAACGCGGCGGTGGAAGCAGCGAGAGCGGGCCAGCACGGGAAGGGTTTCGCGGTAGTTGCAGAAGAGGTGAGAAATCTGGCGGCGAGGAGTGCAGCTGCGGCTAGAGAAACCACGGAGCTGATCGAAGGCTCTGTCAATAGGGTGCAGGCGGGAACCAAGATTGCCAACGACACGGCGGCAGCATTGGTGGAAATCGTGGAAGGAATCGAGCAATCCGCGAACTTGGTAGGCAGCATCGCGGAGGAATCCAACGAACAGGCATCCGGTATTGCGCAGATTAACAAAGGAATTGAGCAGGTATCTCAGGTGACGCAGAACAATTCGGCTACGGCAGAAGAGAGCGCAGCGGCCAGTGAACAGTTATCAGGGCAGGCGGAACTGCTGAAAGAGATGGTAGGCAGATTTCAGTTAAGCAATGGAACCAAGGCCCTGCCGGGAGGAAATGCAAAATTGTCGGACGGCGGAAAAGAAGCGAAAATCGGTCGGAAAGTTGAAAACGCAGCCCCGAAGATTCTTCTTGGCAACGAGGAATATGACAAATATTAGCAGGCGGCAATATTGCTGCTCATTCCATTTAACATCAAATATGAAATAGAGCTGAATTAAGAAAGACCGCCCTTGGCGGTCTTTCTATACAACTTGTATCTGCTGAGCTTTCATGGTAAGATGAGGTATTGAAAATCAAGGGATAAGGGGGATCGGAAGTGGGGATGAATTGGAAGAAAAACTTCTCATTATTTATCATGAGCCAGGCAATGTCGATATTTGGATCTTCCCTTGTGCAGTATGCCATTATGTGGTACATTACTCTGGAAACAAAGTCCGGTATCATGATGACTGCATATATTATCTGTGGCTTTCTACCGACTCTTTTTTTATCTCCTTTTGCGGGTGTCTGGGCGGACCGTTTTAATCGAAAAGCGCTGATTCTAATCTCAGATTCACTGATCGCCTTCGTTACTTTATTGCTGGCTATTCTGTTTCTAACAGGATATAAAGAGGTTTGGCTGCTCTTTGCAATATCAGCGATCCGATCACTGGGCTCGGCGGTACAAATGCCTGCAATAAGCGCTTTTATTCCGCAAATGGTGCCGGAGGACAAGCTGATGAAGGCGAATGGAACTTATTCGAGCATTCAATCCTTTATTTTTCTTGTCTCTCCCATAGCAAGCGGCGCGCTGCTGACGATAACCGGTATAGAAATCATTTTCTTTATTGATGTGGCTACCGCTGCAGCGGCAGTACTGATACTGCTTCTGTTCCTGAAGGTCTCCCCTCATGCAAAGGCCCTTGAAAAGCAGAAGATCAGCTATTTTGAGGATATGGCAGAGGGATTTCGTTATATTATCAATCATGAATATGTTTGTAAATTTTTTCTCTTTTGCGGGGTATTTTTTGTACTTGCTTCGCCGGTGGCTTTTCTGACTCCCCTCCAGGTTGCCCGAAGTTTTGGAGATGATGTATGGCGTCTGACTGCAATTGAGATCACCTTTTCGGTTGGTATGCTGCTTGGAGGCATTACAATGGCTTGGTGGGGAGGCTTCAAAAACAAGATTTACACAATGGTTCTGGCATCTATTGTGACGGGCGCTGGAACGTTATTCCTTGGAATCATCTCGGTATTTTGGGTATATAACATTATCATGGCGATTGTAGGTTATGCAATGCCAGTTTTAAACACACCGGCGACGGTGCTGCTGCAGCAAAAAGTCGAGGAGGAGTTTCTTGGCAGAGTATTTGGTGTATTGACCATGATTTCCAGTGCTATGATGCCATTAGGAATGCTCGTTTTTGGTCCGCTTTCAGATTTTATACCGATCGAATGGATGCTGATTGGTACCGGTGTATTGATGATTTTTGCAACAGTTTTTCTGCTTTTCAATAAAGTACTCATAGAAATCGGCAGAAGTTGACAAGCTAAAACATAATGTTTGCATTAAACGAAATAAATATGGTAAAATAATTCCGTAAAATACTTTAGCATCGGTCGTTACAGCTTCATTATACGATGTGATACTTTGGCATACGATGCAACGCAGGGGAGGTAAAAATATGAGTATTGTTCACGATGTATTGGGAAATGCAAAGAATGCCGTCGACGATATGAAAGGCCGGGCAGAATCCTTTAAAGATATGGCGGAAGAAAGAGCCGAACAATGGAAGGATAAAGCCGAAGAGGGAATGGGCGACATGGCGGACATGGCAGGTGAATGGAAGGACAAAGCGGGGGATCGCGCTGAAAAGCTGATGAGCAAAGCGGAAGATTTGAAAGACATGCTCGAAGACAAAGCTGGCGGGGTTATGGACAAACTTGAAGATAAAGCAGATGATTTAAAGCATAAAATGAAATGAGCCCGCATCGATTGTAGTAAAATAAAACCTCCAAATTGCTGCATGAGTGCATAGAATTTGGAGGTTTTCATGTTATGAAACGAAATAAAGCATACACCGGGAGGATAACGACTTGCTGCATGAGGACAAGAGGAAGAACTATAAAGATCTCGTTGAAGCGCATAATTTCACACATATAGGCAGTTGGGAAATGGACATGGTTCAGAACAAAAGTTGCTGGTCCGAAGAAGCTTGCCGAATCTATGGAGTCTCCTTCGACCAATATGATGGAACTTATGAAAGCTTTATTAATATAATTCATCCTGAAGACAGAGCGAGAGTGGACAATAAGATTACCAGCTCTGTTAATGAAACAAATTTTGATCTTGAATATCGTATTATCAGACCGGATGGCATAATTCGCAACATACGTCAGCTTATCATACCGATTTATAATCAGGAGGGTAAACTGATTTATTTATATGGAAACATTCAGGATTTCTCCGGAAGGATAGAGTTTCAAAGCATTCTCGGACAAACTGAAGCGACAATCGACAGAATGCAAAGACGTTTCCAGGTACTGGTTCAGCAGTCAAGTGACGTTTTTGAAATCATCTCCCCGGATTATACGATTTTATATATCAGCCCCGCTATCGAGGAAATTACCGGCTTCTCAGCAGAGGAATGGAGTGGCAGAAATGCACTGGAATTTCTGGAAACGGAATACAGGCAGGTTTTTATCAGAAAGATTGAGCACGTACTTGACTGCCCGGAAGAAAGAAGCATGGGCGACCTGATACTGAAAAACCGCAACGGAGACGAAAGCTATGTAACTTACACGATTAGCAACCAGCTTTCCGAGTCTTCGATTCAGGGAATTATCATCAATTGGCGGGATATTACAGATCGCATAAAAAATCAAAAGGAATTGGAATTTATTGCGACCCATGATGAACTGACCAAACTTCCAAACCGTGTATATCTTAAGCAGAAGATAACTCAGTTATGCGAAGAGAGCAGTGATGAAGATTTTGCCCTGATCATGCTGGACATAGACGGATTTCGATATGTTAATGATGCCTTGGGATATCAACTGGGAGATCAATTGATTTTGTTGGTGGCGGACAGACTGAAAGTGGTTTTGGGTGAAGATCGCTTTATTTGCAGGTATTCAGGAGATCAATTTGCGATCATTATTCAGAACTTACATAAATCATGGGAGTATGAGCAGACTGTCAAAAAAATTGCAGAACTGTTTAAAGAGCCGTACAAGGTGGATCTTTACGAACTGGATATGACGGTCAGCCTTGGGATCAGCATGTATCCCAATGATGAAAAAGATCCTGATCTTTTAATCAACTATGCAAATATTTCACTTCTCAGGTCCAAGCATGAAGGCAAAAATCGCTATAAATTTTACTCATCTGATATAGGAATTCAAATATATAAACAGGTCGTTCTGAGAAACGATTTATTGAAAGCGATTGAAAGAGATCAATTTCAGGTTTATTATCAGGCTCAGGTACGGCTTGAGTCAAATGATATTCTGGCAGCAGAAGCATTGATTCGCTGGGAACATCCTGAGTGGGGCATGGTATCACCCAATGAATTTATCGCTTTGGCGGAAGAGACGGGTTTTGTTATCAACCTGGGTAATTGGATGCTTCGGGAGGTATGTAAAAACTATAGGAAATGGCTAGAAGAAGGCAGGGCACCTATCAAGATATCTGTTAATTATTCCAGTATCCAGTTTTTCGAAAGAAACTTCGTTGAAAACATCTTGAATATCATTAACGAATTTGGACTTGATCCACATTTTCTGATTATGGAAATCACAGAAAGTGTATTTATGAAGAATCCTGAAAGGCGATTCTTGATATAAAACGACTCCAGTCGGAAGGAATCCAGGTTGCATTGGATGATTTTGGAACGGGCTTCTCCTCTCTTTCCTATTTGAACTCGTTCAACATCGATATCCTGAAGATTGACCGGTCTTTTATTAAAAATGTCATGCTGGATGAGGCGAGCACCATCATTACACGTTCTGTTATTGATCTGGCTCAGGAGCTGAGAATCAAGCTGGTTGCGGAGGGCATTGAAAACTGGGATCAGCTCTCCTATCTCAGGGATCTAAATTGCTATACCGGTCAGGGTTTCTTATATAACAGACCGATGCCGATTAGCGAGTTCGAACAGATGTTGGTTCATGAAAAATGTTTGCCGACCGAACTTTTCAAGGAAAAGGAATCGAAGCAGGATAAGCGTAAATATTTGAGAATCAAGCTGCCAAGGATTTTGGAGGCAGATATGTCCATCGTAGAAATTCCCGGTCAAAAATTTAAAGTGGGAAAGATGAAGGTGGAAATTAGAAATATCGGTTCGGAAGGGCTATGCTTTACTGCGGGGGTAAGGCTTCCGGTCAACCGAGAAATTACGTTTCAGTTTGATATTCCTATGAAAGACGGCAGTCTTGTCAAGATTTGCGGATATCCAGTCTGGGTACAGGAACTGGATGAAAGCTGCTACGAGTATGGAGTGGAATTTGAACAGCTGCCTGCAGAGAAGATCGATATTACCATGTCTCTTTATACAATTTGCAAGGAGATGTACAGTTAATAACCTATCGCCAATAAACAAATTTTAGGCCGAAAAGTTATGCTTGACAAACAGATAATGATCATCTATACTAAATTCAATAATTGTTAAAGACCGTGATGGAGAGAGTAAGTATTTTTCAAACGTCACAGCGATTCGGGGATGGTGAGAGCCCGATACAAGTAGAACAATGACCGAAAATCACTCCTGAGTCGCAGGCTGAAAAATGGATGATGAAAATCTGTGAATGATTTTCATACCTAATTCTGTTCAACGCTAGAGCGTGGCAGAATATGAAAAGTAGGTTTTGACGGTTTTCCCCCGTTATCGGGAACGCGTATGTTTGTATGCAGTAACAGGTGGTATAACGATAGCTTTAAGCTTTCGTCCTTTGCAGGGCGAGGGCTTTTTTTATTAGTTCACTCCAGCATATTCAAGAATACGCAATTAACTGCGAACCAGCAAACGCTGGGGAATTAAAGTATGGAGGTAAAATGATGAAAGATATCGTAGAAATCCGATGGCACGGCAGAGGGGGCCAGGGCGCTAAGACGGCGTGCCTGCTGTTGGCCGATGTGGCTTTCAGCTCGGGAAAATATGTTCAGGGATTCCCAGAATACGGTCCGGAGCGAATGGGAGCGCCAATCACCGCTTATAACAGAATTAGTCATGAACGATGTACCGTTCATTCAAATATTTATAATCCTGATTATGTGGTTGTGGTGGACGAGACGCTTTTAACTGCGGTAGATGTTACAAAAGGCCTGAAAGAAACCGGAGCCCTTATCATTAACAGTGAAAAAACTCCCGGAGAGATTAGGCCGCTTCTGAGAGGATATAAAGGACAGGTTTACACAATCGATGCCAGGAAAATCTCCGAAGAAACATTGGGAAAGTACTTCCCCAACACGCCGATGCTTGCAGCTGCCGTTAAGGTCAGCAATGTTGTGGATGCGGATCACTTTATGAAGGATATGGAAGAGTCCTTCAGGCATAAATTTGCTTCGAAACCCAGTGTGGTGGAAGGTAATATGAAAGCAATTAAAAAATCACTTGAGGAGGTATGCTGCGGATGATTAAGAAAGCCGGCGAGATCAACGAGACAACCCCATGGCAGGAAATGACTGCCGGAGGAGAAATTTATGAAGGCGGTACATCCGCGCTTGTAAATACAGGAGACTGGAGAACCATGATACCGGTCTTCCATGAAGAAAAATGCAATCACTGCATGCTGTGCGTGCCTTATTGTCCCGACAGTTCCATCCCTGTAAAAGATGGAAAACGCGGAGAGTTTGATTTGATGCATTGCAAGGGCTGCGGCATCTGTTACAAGGTCTGTCCATGCAAAGCGATAACGTTTGAAAAGGTGGGTGCGTAATGGCGGTTAAAAACAGATTATCCGGCAACGAAGCAGTTGCCTATGCGATGAAACAGATCAATCCGGATGTAATGGGAGCTTTCCCGATTACACCGTCTACAGAAATACCTCAGTATTTTTCTACATATGTGGCCAACGGAGAAGTGGACACGGAATTCGTAGCCGTTGAATCGGAGCACAGCGCTATGTCGACCTGTATGGCCGCTCAGGCTGCGGGAGGAAGAGCGATTACTGCAACCTCATCTGCAGGAATGGCACTCATGTGGGAGATGCTCTATGTTACTTCTTCCGCGAGACTGCCCGTCACTATGGCACTTGTAAACAGAGCATTAACAGGACCGATCAACATCAACAACGATCACTCTGATTCCATGGGAGCCAGAGACAGCGGCTGGATTCAGTTTTACTCCGAAACAAACCAGGAAGCGTATGATAATTTTATTCAAGCTATGCCAATCGGTGAGAATAAGGATGTTCGGCTTCCCGTCATGGTATGTCAGGACGGTTTTATCACTAGCCATGCAGTTGAAAATATCGAGCTGCTTGATGATGCGGATGTAAAGAACTTTGTGGGAGAATATACTCCGGAAAACTATCTGTTGAAAAAGGAAAATCCCTTGGCTGTCGGACCTTACGACATATCCAATTATTATATGGAGCATAAAAAGCAGCAGGCTGAGGCGATGAAGAATGCCAAGCCCGTAATACTGGAAGTTGCAAAAAGATTTGAAGCAATGTCAGGCAGAAGCTACGGCTTATTTGAGGCCGTTGAGGTGGAGGATGCTGAAGTCGCCCTCGTGATTATCGGGTCCAGCGCAGGTACTGCAAAAGAAACAGTTCGGCAAATGCGAAAAGACGGGAAGAAAGTAGGACTCATTAAAATACGGGTATTCCGTCCCTTCCCGATGGAAGAACTTGCGGAAGCACTGTCGGGAGTGAAAGCAATTGCGGTAATGGATAAAGCAGAAAGCTTTTCAGCCTGTGGAGGGCCGCTGTTTGCAGAAGTCCGGTCGGCTCTTTATGATCTGGAAGCTCGTCCCAAAGCAATCAACTATGTTTACGGCTTGGGCGGACGTGATATCTGCGTAGAAGACTTTGCTATGATATATGACCAATTGTTCGAAATTGTGAAGACCGGTGATCTGGGTGAAGTTTATCGACATATCGGTCAAAGAGAACAGGAGGTGTAGAAATGGCATACAGTTTAAAGCAGCAAATTGAAAAGCCCGAACGCTTCGCGGGAGGGCATCGCCTTTGTGCAGGCTGCGGCGCCGCCGTTGCAGTGAGAGGTGTGTTAAGAGCGCTGAAGCCGGAAGATAAGGCGGTTATTACCAATGCTACCAGCTGTCTTGAGGTATCCTCTTTTTTATACCCTTATACAGCCTGGCAGGACAGCTATATCCACAGTGCATTTGAAAATGCCGGTGCGACGGCAGGTGGTGCAGAAACGGCGTACCGTGTACTGAAAAAGAAAGGGAAGATCGACGATACCTTTAAATTCATCGCCTTCGGAGGAGATGGAGGAACTTATGACATCGGGCTTCAGTCTCTTTCCGGGGCAATGGAACGAGGACATGATATGGTCTATGTCTGCTATGACAATGAAGCGTACATGAACACCGGTATTCAAAGATCCTCATCAACACCGCGCTTTACCGATGCGACGACGACTCCGGTAGGCAGTGTGATCCCGGGAAAGCCTCAGAATAAAAAGGACCTGACTGCGATCATGGCGGCTCATAATATTCCTTACGTAGCACAGACAACCTTTATCGGGAACTTTAAAGATTTCCACGAAAAGGCGGAAAAAGCGATCTATACAGAAGGACCCGCATTTCTCAACGTGATGTCCCCCTGCCCGAGAGGCTGGAGATATGAGCCTGAAGATCTGGCGGAAATCTGCAAGCTTGCAGTTGATTCATGTGTATGGCCGTTGTTTGAGGTGGAGTACGGTGTATGGAAGCTTTCCTATGAGCCGAAAAAGAAGCTTCCCGTTGCCGATTATCTGAAAAAACAGGGAAGATTCAAGCACATGTTTAAACCCGGCAATGAATGGATGATTGAAGAGGCACAGCAGTACATAGACGAGAAATGGGAGTCTCTGCTGGCAAAATGTAAATAGCATAATTCTGCTTATTCAAGATATAACGAAGACTGGCCTTATATACAATAAACCCTGGAAAGGTTGTGTATAAGGCCGGTCTTCTTATACAGAGGAGACAAGCCCTCCTTACCCTTTCGCAGGTGAATAATCAATCTGCAGCATTATGGAATATTTTCTCAATTTTTATTTCCTTGTGCCGATAACATATTTGAAGTGTATCAAAAAAATAGGAGGTAAAACGAATGAGAATTGAAAGTTCCGCCCTGAGTATGCAGGGAAGCAGTTCAGCCGTGTCTATGGTAAGCGTACAGGAAAGCTTAAGTATCCAGACCGGCCAGGGTTCCGTAGGAGTAATTTCATCATCCTTTGATGTTCAGGAATTTTCGCAGAAGAGTGTCTCAGTGAGCACTTCCATGACTTCTTCTGCTTCTGAATTAAATGGCGAAGAACTTGTTACCACGGAGCAGGAACTCAGAATCCGATTGCTGGAGAATTTTCTTACGCGCATGGCAGGAAAGAAGATTAAATTCCAAATCCCGAAGCTTAAGCTCTATTCTGAAGGCTATGATCAAGATGCACAGCCTTCCGGCAGCTTAAAGCTTGCGTCACTGCCATTTCGGCTTCAAAGAGGAGGCGGCTTCAACCTGATGTACAGCAAAAACGAGATTCAAATGGAGAAAACAAGGGTTTCCTTTGCAGCGGCGGGCGTTGTTAAGACCGCCGATGGCAGGGAGATTAGCCTGAATTTGAATTTCAACATCGATCAGGAGATTGTACGGTCCAGCAGCTTTCAGCTGAAGGCAGGGGAGGCGCTGAAGGACCCGCTGGTCATTAATTTCGGCGGAAGCACGGCGTCCTTTTCAAACAGAACCATGTCCTTTGATCTGGATTTTGACGGGGACGAGGATACCGTCAAAATGCTGGATGCTGGCAGCGGTTATCTCGCACTGGACAAAAACGACAATGGGGAAGTAGATGATGGCACCGAACTGTTTGGTCCAACGACCGATAACGGATACGGTGAGCTCGCGCAGTATGATGAAGACGGCAACGGATGGATCGATGAGGGAGACTCGATCTTCAATCATCTCAAAATCTGGTATCATGACGATCAAGGAAACAGTCATCTTGTGGCGCTGACGGACAAAAATGTCGGCGCGATTTATCTGGGAAGCGTCGACACCCGGATGAACATGTACAGCCAGACCGATATGGCGGGAGCACTGAAACGCTCCGGCCTGGTTCTTCTGGAAAACGGCGAAAGCCGGATCATGCAGGAACTGGATTTAAAAATCTGACGATCCCTCCTGCGGTTTCCTCTGATTTCGCCGCAGATGGCTTGAATATAAAGGAAAATAATTTATTATGGATATTTACAATGATTTTTTCCTATGCTATAGTAATATAAAAGAAATTTTGGAGAGTAACATGTTTAAGCAAAACTTTGCAGCTGAATACGCTTACGTTAGCTTCACTTCCTACTATTATTACGGAAGTAAGGCTTGTTTGAGTTTCACCGCAAAATGATGCTGATGTTAATCTTGATAAAAAGGTAGAATCAAGGAAACAGATAGGCTCCGCAGTGGAATTCACTGCGGAGTTTTTTTCGTTGAAAGAATCGAATCAAAATAAAGTCGTATCATGTTTTAGATACCCGCCTTTGCAAACCGTGTTGTATCTTATCAAAGGAGGGTACAAGTCAGGAGGATAGAAAATGATCGTTGTATTGAAAGATAGCCCAAACCAGAAACAGCTGGACAATCTGATCCAATGGCTGAAAAGCTTAAATATTGATATCCATTACTCACAGGGAAAGAACACCACGATCATGGGGCTGATCGGTGATACCTCTATCGTCGATATTGATCTCATCTCGGCCTTGGATATTGTGGAATCCGTAAAGCGGATCACTGAACCCTACAAGAATGCAAACCGCAAATTTCACCCTCAGGATACCGTTGTGGATGTTGGCGGGGTTAAGATCGGAGGAGGAAACTTTCAGATGATTGCCGGTCCGTGTTCCGTAGAATCCATGGAGCAGATCTGCAGTGTTGCGGAAAGTGTGAAACAGACAGGAGCGGGAATGCTGAGAGGCGGTGCGTTCAAACCGAGGACCTCACCATATGCTTTCCAGGGTATGAGGGATAAGGGAATCGAGCTTCTGCTGGAAGCGAAAAGAGCGACAGGGCTGCCGATTGTATCTGAAATAATGGATCTTTCACAGCTTCCCATTTTTGAAGAAGTGGATGTGGTTCAGGTCGGTGCACGCAATATGCAGAATTTTGAACTGCTGAAGGAACTGGGGAAAACCACAAAGCCGATTCTGCTGAAAAGAGGACTGTCCAGCACCCTGCAGGAACTTCTCATGAGCGCTGAGTATATCATGGCGGGCGGAAATAAAAGTGTCATTCTTTGTGAAAGAGGTATCCGAACCTTTGAGACAGCTACGCGAAACACCTTAGACCTTTCAGCGGTACCGCTGCTCAAATCCATGACCCACCTGCCGATCGTTGTTGATCCGAGCCATGCGACAGGGGTGTCAAACCTGGTGAAACCCATGGCGCTGGCAGCTGTCGCCTGCGGGGCAGACGGACTTCTGATCGAGGTTCACAATGATCCGGTCCACGCCCTATGCGACGGACAGCAGTCTTTGACCCCGGAAGCTTTTGCAGATCTGGCGGAAAGTGTAAGGAATATCCTGCCTTTTGCTTACCAGGCAGGCCATTAAGGAAGGTGGGAGGTTAGAATGAAAATAGGAATTGTAGGATTAGGACTGATCGGAGGCTCTATTGCCAAAGCGATCAAACAAAATACGGAACATGAAGTCTACGGGTCTGATCTTCAGGAATCTGTCATTTGCAAAGCGCTTTTACTGGATGCCATAGACGATCGATTAACTCCCGAAGTTACCAGGGAGGCTGACGTAGTGATTTTGGCATTATATCCAGGTGCCGCCGTCAATTATGTTAAAGATCATCAGGATGAATTGAAAAAAGGTTCTGCAGTGATCGATTGCTGTGGAGTAAAAGAGGCGGTTTGCAGGGAGCTCCTTCCCATTGCGGAGGCAAAGGGTTTTGCTTATGTGGGGGGGCATCCCATGGCTGGCATTGAGTTTTCAGGATTTGAGCACTCTCAAAGAAATCTGTTCAAGCATGCTTCCATGATCCTGACGCCACAATCCGATATGAGTATTCAGGATATGGATCGGCTGAAAAAACTCTGGTTGTCATTGGGCTTTAATCATGTACAGATTTCAACTCCAAAAGAGCATGATAAAATAATTGCTTTCACATCTCAGCTTGCTCACGTGGTTTCAAGCGCATATGTAAAGAGCCCTACTTCTTTGAAGCATAAAGGGTTTTCTGCTGGTAGCTATAAAGATCTGAGCAGAGTTGCGAAACTGAATGAAAGCATGTGGACCGAGCTCTTTCTGCTGAACCGGGAAAATCTCCTTACGGAAATTGACGGCATGATTGAACGGCTGACAGAATACAGGGATGCGTTAAGAGCTGAAAATGAAAAAGACCTGTGGGATCTGCTCCATGAAGGAACAGAACGCAAGGTCCTGATTGACGGCTGAGGATATGACTAATAAATGAGAACTGCAGTTAACAGTTGCATCTCAGCCCTTCACGCCTTCGTTTTATTTCATCGTAAAGAGCTCTTTCCTCCTCTGTGTCAAGGCTAAGGGGAGGGATTTGGCGGGGCTTTCCTGCTTTGTCCAGAGCAACCATAGTGAAGTAGGAGGAGAGGGCTCTCATCGGTTCGGAATCGGATTCCAGCTCCTCTACATCCACCGTGACGATCACCTCCATGGAAGATCTTCCTACATATGCGATGGTTGCCGTTAAAGTGACAAGCGCTCCTACAAAAATCGGAAGATGAAACTGCAGCTCGTCGACTCTGGCTGTTACGACGTTGCATCGGGCATATTTCTTCGACACGGCTCCGGCAGCAGTGTCCATCAGCTTCATAATTTCACCGCCATGCACATTCCCGGCCACATTCGCTTGACTTGGGAGCATGACCTGACTCATGATCAATTTTGTTCTTTTATCCATGTTACCACCTCTCTTTTATGGATATCTTACTAGAAAAAGAGGCTTGCGTAAATACGTTCCTGTTAACTGTATACGGAATCTCGGTTAAATTTAAGTTAAAAAACTGATTTGCCCAGAAAAGACAGGATCAGTTCACATGCCAGTACTCCGGTTCTGTTTCTTTCGTCCAAGATGGGATTAATTTCCACCATGTCAAGGGCGATCAGCTTTCCAGATTCTGCTACGAGCTCCGCAGCGAGGAAAGCCTCTCTGACGGTAAGCCCGCTGTGTACAGGCGTTCCTACGCCGGGCGCTTCCTGAGGGGTGATTGCATCCACATCGAAACTGACATGGACACCGTCGGTTCCACGCGAAGTCACATTGATGGCTTTTTTCATAACCTCCGCCATGCCCAGCCTGTCTACATCGTGGATAGAAAACACATGAATGCCGGATTCCGTCATGCGGCGTCTTTCCTCGGCGTCAATATCCCTTCCTCCTACGACAGCAACATGATTCGGATCAACATATTTTACCGCATTGGTGAAGGCAACCATCCTTTCAGGTCCGAAGCCTGTGACTGCAGAGAGCGGCATGCCGTGCATGTTTCCGCTGGGAGAACTATCGTCACTGTTGAAATCTCCGTGGGCGTCGATCCAGATAACGCCTACGTTGTTATAGAAGTGATTGGTTGCCGAAATGCTTCCCGCCGCCACACAGTGATCTCCGCCTAAAATAACCGGAAAAGCTCCGTCATTCAAAGAAGCCGTAACCTCATCAAAGAGAGCTTTGTTTGCTTTAAATATCGGTTTGGAATTCTTCAACTTCGGATTGTCGGTATCCGGTTCGCCTGCAACGATATCTCCTTTGTCTTTTGCTGAAAAGCCCAGCTCAGACAGCTTTTCCATCAAGCCTGTGTAGCGGATCGCAAGCGGGCCCATGTTGACGCCGCGTTTTGATGCGCCAAGGTCCATCTGCATTCCAATAACATGAATGTTTCTCTGCTTTTTATTCATTTGCTCCTCCAACATTTCCTTCATTTTATACAAGAAAAATAAATATTGAATTGTTTCTGAATAGAGCGATGCTTTAATTCGGGAACAGTATAAACAATTTGGATATTAAAGTCAATTCTGCCGATTTTTTTGCATGCTCTCCTATTATGTTTTCGAACCTGTGCTGAAATACCCTGTTGAACTTGGTATAGTTTCTGCATTTTTATAAAATATATATCAGAAATCGAAAACATAAGACGGAAGGAAAATTTCAGCACAAAGAAAAATTCGTAAAAATTTTAATAATGCGTTATAATGAAGAATGAAATACGTTTGAAGAAGCGCATAGTGCGGCGCTTAAAATAGTTGCAGCAAGGGAGAGTAATCGCATGAAGTGTCTCGATGTAGTTTGTATCGGTGTTGTTTTATTGGATTTGCCATTGGGACCCGTTGACGAACAAATTTTTCATAATGAATCCACCATGGTGGATCAAATTCGCCTGACTACCGGGGGTGATGCCTTTAATGAAGCCATTGTTCTGTCCAGATTGGGGAAAAAGACTGCTTTAATCGGCCATATCGGAAAGGATATGCCTGGTGATATGATCGTAAGGTGCTGTCAGGATGAAGGCATTGTCCATGACGGAATGCTGAAAGACTCGGAAGCGGAAACCCGGATCAATGTTGTTCTGATCGATAGAGAGGGCCAGCGGTCTTTTGTAAAAACCAATAGTTCGGTTTCAAGGAGTTTTCTCCCTGATGAAATTGACTATGATCTGATAAAAAACGCAAAAGCCATATCTCTTGCCAGCATATTTTGCAGCAAGCTTAGGAATATGGATACACTGATGGAAATCCTAAAAACCGCGCGAGAAAATCAAGTTGTTACATTTGCGGACATGGTTCCCATGACCGGAGGGGAAACGATAAAAGATATTGAAGTTCTTTTTCCCTATTTGGATTATTTTTTGCCAAATCAGGAGGAAGCGGCGATGCTGACCGGCTGCCAAGATCCCGATACCATGGCAGATTTCCTTCTGGAAAAGGGAGTAAAAAATGTCATCATTAAATTGGGCAAGGACGGCTGCCTGATAAAAAATACAAAGGAGAGATATTTTGTACCTGCTTATCAGGCAAAGGCAATTGATACGACTGGAGCAGGCGATAATTTTGTAGCAGGTTTTATCTCAGCAATACTTGACGGGAACAAATTACTTTACAGCGGTGATTTTGCCAATGCGGTTGCCGCGGTTTCCACAGAAGTTGCAGGAGCAACGGAAGCTGTTGAAAATAAGTCTCAAATTCTGGCATATCGGACGGAGAAAAGGGAATCCTAAATATGAGGTGATGAGACATGAAAAAGAAGAACAGAGCGATCGGGAAAAAGAAGGATAACGGTATAAAAGACGGTGAAATCCCCGGAACTATTGCAGGCCAGAACTTAGGACCGAATTCCAAAAAAGAGGGCCTTGGTCCAAACGGGTACAGGTAAAATAAATAACCGCGGATAAAGGAAAGCCTCGCATGATGCGAGGCTTTCCTTTTGAGGCGTGTACCATGTTCCAGGATGCCCTGAATATTCGGATTTAAAGCCATTTTAAGGTAACGATGGCTTTCGACAATAATTATTGTAATGCGCCATTAAAAATGGTATGATAATAACGTTTGAAAAGGAGGAAAGGAATGACAGTATTACTCGTTGATTTTATCAACCAATTGTTTTCGAATCCGGCTCTTGTGGTGACGACGATATTAACGCTGGGTGTAATTATGGTTAACGGCTGGACGGATGCGCCGAATGCGATTGCAACATGTGTTTCCACACGTTCACTGGGACCTCAGGCCGCGATTCTGATGGCGGCAGTATTTAATTTTTTTGGCGTATTTATTATGACTTTATTCAATGCCACAGTAGCGCAGACCATATATAAAATGGTAGATTTCGGGGGCAATACCGAAGATGCATTGGTTGCACTTTGTGCTGCGCTTTTTGCCATCGTGCTTTGGGCTACCGCAGCCTGGTGGTTTGGAATTCCTACCAGTGAAAGCCACGCGTTGATTGCGGGAATTTCAGGCGCTGCCATCGCTTTGCAGGGCGGCTTGGCAGGGATCAATCCGTCGGAATGGGTCAAGGTTCTTTATGGCCTTATTCTTTCAACGTGTATGGGATTTGGCGCAGGCTGGCTGGTAGTGAAAGGGATTGAAAAACTCTTTGCACGGGCAGACAGAAGAAGAACCTATCATGTCTTTAAAAACGCGCAGATTGCGGGCGCGGCAGGAATGGCCTTCATGCATGGAGCGCAGGACGGTCAGAAATTCATGGGCGTTTTTCTGTTGGGCATATTCTTATCTCAAGGTCAGGGCAACGTCGTTGAGTTTCAGATTCCAATCTGGTTGATGGTAGTATGCTCTCTGGTCATGGCACTGGGGACATCCATCGGCGGCTATAGAATCATTAAGTCTGTTGGTATGGACATGGTGAAACTGGAAAAATACCAGGGCTTTTCTGCTGATTTGGCGGCGGTGTTCTGTCTGTTTACCGCTTCAATCTTTGGTCTTCCGGTAAGCACGACTCATACGAAGACGACATCTATCATGGGTGTTGGAGCGGCCAAGAGACTGTCCTCAGTAAACTGGGGCGTCGTCAGAGAGATGGTTTCGGCCTGGATTTTGACTTTTCCGGGCTGCGGTATCATTGGATTTTTAATGGCCTGGCTGTTTATGAAGATATTTTAGAAGAGATTTAGAGGAGAAGCTATTATGGCAATAAAGAAAGATGATAACTATTTCGGTACGTTTGTAGAGCTTGTGAATTATTCCTGCCAAGCCGCAAACTTGTTAAGTGATATTATGTACAATTACAATCCGAATGAATTGGAAGATAAAATGAAACTGATGCATAATATCGAACATGCCGGTGACGTAGAACGTCATATCATGATGAAAAAGCTGGCAAAGGAGTTTATCACTCCCATTGAAAGAGAAGATATCGTCGCAATGGCAGACGCAATAGACAATGTTACGGATAATATCGAGGACGTGTTGATGCGCATGTATATGTTCAATGTCAAGACGATGCGAGAAGACGCACTGCGGATGGCGGACATTATCGTAAAATGCTGCGAAGCACTGAAAGAGGCCCTGAACGAATTCCATAATTTCAGGAAGTCACAGACACTACACGGTTTGATCGTTGAAATTAACCGCATGGAAGAAGAAGGCGACGATCTGTTTACAAAAGCAACGCGTAATCTATATGTAAATGGAAAGGACCCGCTTGAGGTCTATGGCTGGGGAAGAACACTGCACTATATGGAGATATGCTGCGACGCCTGTGAGGATGTTGCCGATGTTATCGAGAGCGTTATGATGAAGAACTCTTAAGAGTTCTTCTTTCGTGTTGGCTGGAAAAGATCATCCGGCTGATCGCTGTAATGAGGGAGATAAGAATGAAGAGATTTGACAATAGAAACTTTGACGAATTGAGAAATGTTAAAATAACAGATCGCTATCTAATGCACGCGGAAGGTTCGGTTCTGATGGAGATGGGAAACACCAAGGTGATTTGCACTGCATCAGTTGAGGAAAAGACCGCTCAGCATCTCAAAGGTACGGGAAAGGGTTGGATTACCGCGGAGTATGGAATGCTGCCCCGGTCTACGCAAACGCGCAAGGTAAGGGATTCCTCAAGAGGAAAGATCGATGGGAGAACCATGGAAATACAGAGGCTAATCGGGCGCTCCCTTCGTTCCGTGGTTGATTTGGATCAATTGGGAGAGCGTACCATTTGGATCGACTGCGATGTAATTCAGGCAGACGGGGGAACCCGAACCGCATCGATCACCGGGGCGTTTATTGCCATGGTAGAGGCAATGAAGAGGATGAAGGAAAACCGGTTAATCGAAAAAATCCCGCTAAAAAGCTTTGTGTCCGCTGTCAGTGTAGGCATTTTGGGAGAAGATGTCGTTTTGGACCTTCCATACGCAGAAGACTCTGTTGCCAAGGTGGATATGAACATTGTAATGACGGACCGAGGTGAATACATTGAAGTGCAGGGAACCGGTGAAGAGTCTCCGTTTATGCCGGAGCAGCTGCAAAATATGCTGGAACTGGCTGCGAAAGGCTGCAGGGAATTGATTCAAATGCAAAAGGAAATCCTTGGCGATCTGGAATAGATAGGAAATGTGAAAAGGAGGATAACATGCGCATCATTGCAGCGACAAAGAACAAGCATAAGATCGATGAGATACAAGTCATTACAAGAGAATTCGGTATGGATGTCGTTTCAAGAGACGATGCAGGCGTACCCGATGTTGAAGTGGTGGAAGACGGAGATACCTTTGAGGAGAATTCCGAAAAAAAGGCAAGAGAGATCATGGAACTTTGCGGTGAAATTACGATAGCCGACGATTCCGGTTTGATGGTCGATGCTTTGGGAGGGGCTCCGGGAGTCATTTCTGCCAGGTTCGCCGGTGAGGACGGAAACGATGAGAAAAATAACGAGAAGCTGCTTCGTCTGCTTTCTACTGTAAAAGACGAAGATCGAACGGCCCGGTTTGTTTCGGTTATCACTATGGTTTACCCCGATGGGAGAAAAATTGTGGCAAGGGGAGAATGTGAAGGACATATGATATACCAACCCAGAGGAGACAATGGTTTCGGATATGATCCATTATTTGTACCGGCGGGTTACGACAAGACCTTCGGTGAACTCTCCGGTGAAGTGAAAAATCAGATCAGTCATAGGGCGGCAGCGCTTCGGAATCTAAAAACCATGCTGCAGGCTGAGACAAAAGAAATGAATTAAGGGATTGACAGCATCAGGTGACAAGGCAGACGGTTTGTTATCTTGCCACCTGAGACTATCGAGATTATAATATTAACTGTTAGTATAGAACTTAAATGGGAATGAATACTTAGAGATTTTTGAAAGGGGATAAACAAATAATTCTATGAGTAGTAAACGATTATTTCATATGTCGCTGATGATAATTAAACGGATGTCGGACCCCTACTTTCAGGGAGTTGCGGCGGAACTGGCGTTTTTCTTTTTGTTGTCGCTTGTCCCAACTGCAATTATTTTAGGAGAACTGCTAGGGATTTTCTCCATTTCCATGGGAGTGATCAACGATATTCTTTCTGCGTATGTATCTCCGGAAATTGCAGCAAGTCTTTCAGGGTATCTGGACTATACACCGTCCGGTGCGGTCAGTGCTGCTTTTATTATCTTTGCTTTATGGGCGGCTTCAAAAGCGCAATATTCAATGATGCGAATCTCGAATTATTCTTTTACGGGGCACCCGTCCGGAGGCAGAGGCTATATCAGAGAAAGACTCAGGGCGGTAAAGACCATTCTGATTACTCTTTTTACGATTACGTTCAGCTTACTGATTATGGTTTACGGTGAGATTATCATAAGCCTCTTTACAGCCTACGTTAATCAGTTTCTGCACCTTAATTTCATCTTTGACAGCATCTGGTTTGTTTTGAGGTGGCCAGTGGCATTGGCACTGTATTTTCTTATGATCAGTTATAATTACTATGTGCTTCCGTCGGAGCGAATCCTGTTTAGAAAAATCCTTCCGGGGAGTATTGTGGCTTCCGCTGGTATGTTGCTTGCCACATGGATCTATTCGTATTACGCTTCGGTTTTCGCGAATTATGATCTTCTTTATGGAAGCTTGGCGGCTATCGTTGCTTTACTGTTCTGGTTCTACATTTTGGGATATATTCTGGTGATCGGTATCCAGGTTAATGTGGTCTGGGATCAAACGAAATCATAAAAAAAAGAGGGTGAACCCTCCTTTTTTATTTTATGCGCTATATTACTCTTACGGAAATAATGCCGTCGACATTCAGTGCCTTCCTCAAAGCTGGTTCGTCCACTTCGGAATCGATGTCAATGAGCGTGTAGGCCAAATCTCCTTTGCTCCTGTTGTTTAAATCACTGATATTGATATTCATATCGGCCAATATTCCGGTAATTTTACCAAGCATGGCCGGTACGTTTTTATTCAGCACTGCAATTCTGTTTTGTGAAGTGCAAATGCCAAGGGAACAGTTGGGGAAGTTGACGGAATTGGTGATATTTCCGTTTTCCAGGTAATCCATGATTTGATCTACAGCCATCCTTGCGCAGTTTTCCTCCGATTCTCTTGTGGAAGCGCCAAGATGAGGGATGCAGATTGCTTTATCCAGACAAAGGAACTTTTCCGAAGGAAAATCTGTAACGTACTTGCGAACTTTGCCGCTTTCCAGAGCTGTTAACACATCAGCTTCGCTGACGATTTGGTCTCTGGAGAAGTTTAGGAGGCATACACCATCCTTCATGATGCTGAACCGCTTTTCGTTGATTAATTCCTTTGTATTTTCCATAAATGGAACGTGGATTGTGATATAATCGCATCTTGGGAGAACCAGATCAAGGGATTCATTAACCTCTACCGAGGGCGAGAGCTCGTGAGCCGACTTGATGGACATATAAGGATCGTAGCCGATAACCTGCATGCCGAGACTTTCAGCGGCGTTTGCCACCATGACTCCGATTGCACCCAGCCCGATGACACCGAGAACTTTTCCCTTAATTTCATGGCCGGCAAATTGTGATTTATTCTTTTCAACTGTCTTCGAAATATCTTTCTTCAGGGTTTTTGCCCATGCGATAGCGCTGGAAACATTTCTTGCCGACATGAGGATACCCGTCAGCACAAGTTCCTTAACCGCATTCGCATTGGCGCCCGGCGTGTTGAATACGACGATACCTCTTTTTGAGCATTCGTCTACAGGGATATTGTTTACGCCTGCACCGGCTCTGGCAATGGCGAGCAAATTATCGGAAAGTGTCATGGAGTGCATATCCTGACTTCTTAACATGATTCCTGCTGCGCTTTCAACGTCGTCGCCTATCGAGTAACGATCGCTGAATCGTTCCAAACCTTTGTGTGAGATCTTATTTAAGGTTGCTATCTTATACATTTTTCCATCTCTCCTGATTTAAATTTTTTATAAGTATTGCGTTTTTCTATAAGGATTAGGTAAAATTATATCACTTTACGCGTAACGCGTAAAGTGATATAATTTTAATACTATTTATTTGGAGGTGAAATAATTGATGAAACAAACAGAAAGAGTGTACAATTTTTCGGCAGGACCCTCCATGCTTCCCTTAGAGGTTATGGAATTGGCTGCGGAACAATTAACAAATTACAATGGTTGCGGCATGTCCGTAATGGAAATGAGCCACCGTTCCGCAGAATTTGAAGAAATTCTTCATTCGGCAGAAAAAAACCTTAGAGATATTATGTATATACCAGATAATTATAAAGTGCTGTTTCTTCAGGGAGGTGCGACCCTTCAGTTTTCCATGATACCGATCAATCTGATGCGTAAGTCGAAAAAAGCGGATTATATTGTGACGGGAGCCTGGGCAAAGAAAGCCGCGGAGGAAGCCACCAAATTCGGAGAAGTTAAGATTGTGGCAACTTCTGGAGAAAGCAATTATACCTATATTCCTGAGGTGAAAAGGGAAGACTTTACGCAGGATGCAGATTATGTCCATATCACGCTGAACAATACAATCTATGGAACGCGGTATCCATACATTCCGGACACCGGAAATATTCCGCTTGTGGGAGATCTTTCTTCCTGCATTCTATCGGATGAGGTTGACGTGTCTAAATTTGGCATGATTTATGCTGGTGCGCAGAAAAATATCGGGCCTGCCGGAGTCGTCATCGTGATTATAAGAGATGATCTCATTGGATTTGCGCCAAAGGGGACGCCGATTTATCTGGATTATAAAATTCACGTCAATAATGAGTCGATGTATAATACTCCGCCAACCTTCGGAATCTATATGGCAGGGGAGGTATTCAAGCATATTAAACAATTTGGCGGCGTACCTGCAATGGAAAAGATCAACAGGCAGAAAGCAAAGAAACTGTATGATTATATTGACGGAAGCAAGCTCTACAAGTGCCCCGTGGAAGTGAAGGATAGATCTCTTATGAATGTCGTCTTTGTCACTGGTGACGAGGCGCTGGATAAGAAATTTACCAAAGAAGCAAAGGCAACGGGATTGCACAATCTCGGTGGCCACCGCTCCATCGGAGGAATGAGAGCCAGCATATACAATGCGATGCCTATGGAAGGAATCGACACGCTTATCTCCTTTATGAAGAAATTCGAAGCGGAGAATAAATAGCGTTACAAGTTAAAATTACACGAAATTAACACAAACAGGTGCTTTCTTAATGGTATCATAAAGAGAGCATTTCTGTTTGTAGCACTATAAACATCTATGAATCTTTGATTCAAATATTTGAACGGTATTCCGCCGGATCGTTATTGAAGTACCGAGCGGAATGTAAAAGGAGTAATACCATGAAATACCTGGTTTTAGTGCCAGACGGAGCGGGGGATGAAGAAATTGCCATGCTGGGCAATAAAACACCGCTGCAGACAGCAAAGATGAACCATATTAATCAGTTGGCACAGAAAGGAATGGTTGGTTTGGTAAGAACCATTCCGCCGGGAATTGCACCGGGAAGTGATGCTGCGAATTTGTCGGTTATGGGTTATGATCCCGCCGTATATCATACGGGCAGATCTCCACTGGAAGCAGCAAGCATGGGGATCGAGCTGTCCGATACGGATGTGGCTTTTCGAACAAATCTTATCACCTTACAGGGAAACGGTGCGTATGAGGATCTGATTATTGCAGATCACAGCTCCGGTGATATCACCAGCGAAGAAGCTAAGATTCTAATGGAATATATCGGTGAGAAATTAGGAACGGATCAGCTTCGGTTTTACCCGGGAGTCAGCTATCGGCACGCGCTTATCATGAAAAACGGGTCCACGGATTATGATCTGACTCCGCCGCATGATGTACTGACACAAAGGGTCGGAGATCACCTCCCAAAAGGAGAAGGATCGGAATTCATTACAACAATGATGAAGGAGAGCTATCAGCTTCTGGCTAATCATCCCGTGAATCAGGAACGGATCAGAAAAGGGCTTAATCCTGCGAACTCCATCTGGATATGGGGTCAGGGGAAAAAACCAAGTCTTTCTTCATTTTATGATAAGTATCAAATCAAGGGGACGGCAATTTCCGCTGTCGATTTGATAAAGGGAATTGCGATTTGCGCCGGCTTGCAGTCTGTAGACGTTGAAGGCGCAACGGGAACGATTCACACGAATTTTAAAGGCAAGGCTGATGCAGCCATCAAAGAATATAAAAATGGACAGGATTTCGTATATATGCACATTGAAGCTCCTGATGAATGTTCCCATCAGGGCGACCTGGAAGGAAAAATAAAGTCGCTGGAAATGATTGATGAACTGGTTCTGAACCCGATTTTGGAATATCTTTATTCTAATGGGGAAGCCTTTAAGGTGTTGATCGTTCCTGATCATAAGACTCCTTTGGCAATCAGGACACATTCAGCGACACCGGTTCCTTATGTTCTTTACCAGAGCGATAAGGAAGCTCCACTTGATCTAACCAGAACATTTAGTGAAAACGAAGGAGAAAAGGGGAGATTTTTTGAAAACGGTTATGAATTGGCAGATTACTTTTTTGCATAAATAACATGGGGATAAAATGAAGAAATTAATTGCAATAATTATGACCGCACTTGTTATCATTCAAGCAGCTCCGAACGTTGCTTACGCGGCACCGGACCCGCCGGCCATACAGGCTGAAACCGGAGTCGTGATCGATATAAAAACCGGCCAAGTGCTTTATGACAAAAACATGAACGAGAAGCGATATCCTGCGAGTACCACTAAGGTTATCACAGCGCTTCTTGCTCTTGAGAATCTGGACCTTAATAAAGTTGTTACGATAGATGCGGAAACGCCTTTTACAGGAGGAAGCCGTATTTACCTTCTGGAAGGAGAACAGATAACCGTTGAACAGCTGCTATATGCGCTGCTGCTTGAGTCGGCTAATGATGCGGCAGTGGCTCTTGGTAAAGAGATCGCGGGAGATATACCCTCCTTTGCTGAGATGATGAACAAAAAAGCGGCTGAGCTTGGTGCAAAGAATACGCACTTTGTCAACCCCAACGGTCTTCATGATGACGCGCATGCAACAACAGCATATGACCTTGCTATCATTGCAAGGGAAGCAATGAAAAACGAAAAGTTCAGAGAGCTGGTTACAACCTACCGCTATGTGATTCCTGCAACGAACAAGCAGGAAACGAGATACTTATACAATACAGACCGCTTAATCTATGATGAAAAAACAAAGGTTCCGGTTAACGGTGTGATGCGTGCGGCGAAGTACGAGGGCGCAACGGGAATCAAAACGGGATATACCCCAGAGGCCGGAGGCTGCCTGATCGCTGGAGCAATACGCGGAGATACGGAACTGATTTCTGTCGTCATGAAATCCACCGATGCGGGGCGTTTTGGTGACTCTATTGCTTTACTGGACTACGCGTTTGATAATTATAAAAGTGTAAAGGCAATGGATGCGGATACCATACTTGGGGAGATCCCTGTTGACAGAGGCTCCATCAATAAAGTAGAGGTTGCTGCAGCAACGACGGCATTTGCAACGCTTCCTGCAGAAGCGTCCAATTCTCTTCTTAATACAAAAATCAAGCTAGATGAGAAGGTAAGGGCACCTGTTTCTCAAGGTCAAAAGGTCGGAAAAGTAGAGATATACGAAGGAGATATGCTGGTGGGAACGATTGACGCGATCGCCACAAGCGAAATCCCGGAAGGTGGAGTTTTATCTATCATAGGGATTACCGATGAAAGGGCCAAAACCATTGAAATGGCTTTTACATCAGTAATCATTCTGATCATCCTTCTGTTTGCAGCCTATGTTGCACTGAAGAGAAGACAGATCAAACGGAGAAAGCAGAGACGGCAGGAAAGAGCAGTTCGTTATCAAAATCAGGATAACAGGCGACGTTACGACGAATACTGGAGATATTAAATATTGGAATAAGGCGCTGCCGATATGATCATGAAACCTGATGTTTCGGATTATATGGGCAGCGCCTTAATAGTAACGAAAATAAGTACGTTAGAATAAAATCGCCCAGAATTCAGTCGGTCCAACGCGCGATTTTTTACCCCGTGGTGACAGGCGGAGTTTTGTTGTGGTATAATTCGGTATAACTCACTGTCAGTGAATTTCGGCAGGAGACAGCTTTCGGTCTTCCGGCAGGTCGGTATCAAGAGGCGTCGGAATTAATATGGATTATGCATATGAGTACTATATTTATGTCCATAAAAAGGATTATGATCAGGCAGGTTATA
Source organism: Anaerovoracaceae bacterium (assembly GCA_963676445.1). Taxonomy (GTDB): domain Bacteria; phylum Bacillota; class Clostridia; order Peptostreptococcales; family Anaerovoracaceae; genus Anoxybacterium. The sequence goes on along the minus strand of OY781100.1, from coordinate 1,762,383 downwards.
TACTTAGCCAGCGTTAACATGTTTTTGCATTGATGAGAGGAGGAATCCGATGGCCGAATATTTGATGCGGGTCATAGTGAATGAACAGCAGCATGAAAATAAGGAGCAGACCAGCAAAGCAGTGCTGTCATATCTTTGGGAGCATGGTGCTTCCGGTGCAACAATGCGACGCGGCAATGCGGGAATCGATTACAATGATAATATTGAGTACGACATTTTGGAAGATGCATACTTTAATAATTTGCCGATTATTATCGAGTCGGTTATGGATGAGGAGTTGATTAACAAGGTGGAGGAAGGTGTAAAATCTTTGGTAAAACACGGCCAGGTTAGCGTATCAAGGGGTGTTGAGAAAACTAGCTCCAATGAACATCAACACTACATTGTTAAGATATATACCAGTGAAAATAAGAAAAAACTTATAAAGAAAGAGGAGTATGAGAAAATACTTCATTTTTTGCAAAAGAAAAAGGTGATTTGGGCTACTGTTACAAAAGGGATTGCAGGATATGGCCGTGATCATGTGATCTACAGCCAGCATTTATTCCCTCTGAGTGATCACTTGCCGCTGGTTGTTGAGTGTATTGTTGAAAAGGAAAACCTTCCCGGATTACTTGAGGAGCTGGAGAAGGTCGTAACCGACGGAGTGGTATTAACATTGCCGGTTGATTTGGTACTGAACAGATAATTGATAGGAGAGCAATTTTTTAATGTATTACTTATATGTGGCTTTGTTCGGAGCCCTTGGTGCCGCGGCACGTTATTGGATCAGCGAGATGCTGGATGCGGGTCTTTTCCCTTACAATATATTAATCATAAATATCCTCGGGTGCTTCTTGTTGGCGGTTATCTTCCGGTATCTGGCCTCTTTTTCAATGGTTTCAACTTCATTGATCACCGGACTTGGGACCGGTTTTATCGGATCGTTTACAACCTTTTCATCGTTTAGTGTGGAAACTGCAAATTTGATACTGGACAAGCATTATATGATTGCCGGGTTATACATTGTTACAAGCTTTGTCGGCGGCTTTCTGGCGGCCGGCCTGGGCGTGTACGCTAGCAACAGGCTGATTGCCGGAAGGGAGAGTGACCAGGATGATTAATTTTGTCATGGTAATGGTTGGCGGTTCTTTCGGTGCTGTTTGCCGCTTTGCTTTTTCTGCACTGGTAAAAAGGTATTTTTCAACGGAGTTTCCTATCGCGACCTTATCAATCAATATGATCGGTTCATTTTTACTAGGTCTTCTGGTTGCAGCACATCCGGGCAGTTTTAATCAATTGCTTCTGGGCACTGGTTTTATGGGAGGTTTCACAACATATTCAACCTTTCAACTGGAAAATGTAACACTGTTTACGAAAAAGAACTATAAGTCGTTGATCATCTATATCACTTGCTCTTTTTTGCTCTGTATTCTGCTTGCAATTTTAGGCTTGTACCTGGGCAATTTTCTTTATGAAAAACTGTATTAAGCTCTTGCGTACAGCTGCGTTAGATTCGCCAGCTTTTCTGCCAGCTCCTCCGTTGTTTCGCCGGGTTTCATTCGCCAGCACCAGTTTGAGCCGCCAAGAGTGGAAGGGATATTCATTCTTGCCTCGGAGTGCAGGCCTAGCAAATCCTGCATCGGTATTATGGCGAGAAAGGCGACGGAAGATAAAACTCCTCTGATGAATCCCCAGTTGTATCCTTCTGTTTCATCAAGCTTTAGATACCGCATGGCGAAATTCCTTTGATCTTCTTTGGCGTGAGAAAACCATCCCATAACAGTATCGTTGTCATGGGTCCCTGTATAAGCGATGCGGTTTTCTCGATAATTGTGGGGAAGGTGGTCGTTATCTTCTACAGCGTCAAAAGCAAAACCCAAAACTTTCATGCCCGGAAAACTACTCTTTGCTAAAAAGTCTTTCACCTTATCTGTCATGTATCCAAGGTCCTCAGCAATAATTTTAACATTACCGAGCTGCTCCTTTAGGGTGTTGATAAAGTCAATTCCCGGCCCGGTTTTCCAACTGCCGGATGCGGCGGTTGGCGAGCCGTATGGTACTTCCCAGTAGCTTTCAAATCCCCTGAAATGGTCGATACGAACCCAATCGTATATGGTAAGAGCGCTTTTGATTCTCCGCAGCCACCATGCATAACCGGTTTCTTTATTGCGCTGCCAGTCATAAACCGTATTGCCCCAGTACTGTCCGTCTTCCGAAAAATAGTCCGGTGGGCAGCCTGCGACACAGACTGGCGTCAGATCTTTTGTAAACTGAAAGATTCCCGACGAGGCATTGCTCCAGGTGTCGGTACTGTCTGCCGAAGCATAGATCGGGATGTCGCCGATGATCTGAATGCCCTGTCGATTGGTGTAGTCTTTCAAAGAATGCCATTGTAAATAAGCGATATACTGTATAAATTGGAAATAGCGGATTTCATCGCGATATTGCTCGATATAACGAACCAAGGCATCCGGATGTCTTTGCTTGATATCCATATCCCAGCATTCCCAGGATTGACCGCCGAAATGGCGTTTTAATGTCATATATAAAGCGTAATCTTCCAGCCAGTTTTTTTGTTCAAGGACAAACTGTTCCAGTTCTTGAATGGGGATGAGCCCCGAGCGGCTGAAGGCCTTGCGAAGCATTTTTTCTCTGTTTACATAAACCATATTGTAGTCAACTCGATCGGGATTATTTCCAAAGTCCAGGCAGCAATATTCCTCATGGAGCAGAAGGCCTTTCTCTTCCAGCCATTCAGGATCAATAAAATAAGGATTGATTGCAAATGAGGAAGGCGATTGATAAGGCGAATCTCCAAAACTTGTTGGACAAAGGGGCAGTATCTGCCAATATTTTTGTTTTGCCTTTACTAAAAAATCAACAAATGCATAGGCCTCTTTTCCAAAGGTTCCGATGCCGTATGGATTGGGCAGTGAACTGATATGCATTAAAATTCCTGATCCCCGCTTCATTCTGTTTTCCTTTCGATCAAATAATATCCGTTTTTCCATTGCGGCTGAAGCCGCGGAAAAAAGGGGCAGGTCGTAAGATCGACCTGCCAAGATTGTATCACAACATCAATGTGATTTCACCAATATTCAGTTCTTTGGTTAAATGAAAAAGTGTTTTTGAGGAAACCGTGAAACCTTTTACCGTTTTTATGCGAAGCATTTTTTAAACGGCGGTTTCCGAGAAAATACTTTTTCGTTCCTTATTTTGTCAGCTCGCTGAAATTGTACTTCATGCCGCGGGAATGGTAATGGGTGTGCAGCAGCTCGTGGGATTTATGTCCCAGAGGCTCTCCCAGGAAGTTCTCGTACAGTTTCGCGATATCAGGATTCTTGTGGGATTTCCGCAGAGGAAGATCCGCATCGATCTTGTAAAGCGCCTCGAGTCTCTTTCCCTTGACATCCATTGTGGATTTGATGGGCTGACCGCCGCCGCCGATGCAGCCGCCGGGACATGCCATGATTTCGATAAACGCATAGGGTGATTCACCCTTTTCGATCTGCTTTAACAGAACCTTTGCGTTTCCAAGCCCATGTGCAACCGCAACCTTCAATTCAAGTCCGTCAATATGAACGGTACTTTCCTTGATGCCTTCCAGTCCTCTTACCTCAGTAAAATTCAGGGAAGGAAGACCCTTTCCGGTGATGACTTCATAAGCAGTTCTCAATGCAGCTTCCATAACACCGCCTGTTGCTCCGAAGATGGCTCCCGCTCCGGTACCGATGCCAAAAGGATTGTCGAACTGGTCTTCTTCCAGACCGACGAAATCGATACCTGCAGCTTGAATCATACGGGCAAGCTCGCGGGTTGTCAAAACAGCGTCAACTTCCTGAACGCCATTCGTGACCATTTCCGGACGTTGTGCTTCGAACTTCTTTGCGGTACAAGGCATGATGGAAACTGTGTAAATATCCTTTGGGTCCATGCCGGTCAATTCCGCATAATAGGACTTGGATAGTGCTCCGAACATCTGCTGTGGTGATTTGCACGTGGAAAGATGATCCAACAGATGATCGTAGCGGCCTTCTATAAAATTGATCCAGCCAGGTGAGCAGGAAGTGATCATCGGGAGCGTTCCGCCTTTGGTCACTCTCTTGATCAGTTCGTTTCCTTCTTCCATGATCGTTAGGTCGGCAGTAAAGTTGGTATCAAAGATCTTGTCAAAGCCAAGCCTTCTCAGTGCCGCAACCATTTGTCCGGTTACGATGCTGCCTTTGGGAAGATTGAACGCATCGCCGAGTGCGACTCTGACAGCCGGCGCCACCTGAACGATTACGTGCTTTTTCGTATCGTAGATCGCGTCCCAAACTTTTGCGGTATCGTCTTTCTCGACGATGGCTCCAACCGGACAGACCGCGGCGCATTGTCCGCAGAACACACAGAAGGTTTGCTCCAGAGGCATTTCATAAGCAGGTGTAATATTGTAATGAACAGATCTGTGAGAATGCGTCAGGACGTGCACTTCCTGTACCTTCTGACATGCATCTACGCAGCGGTTACATTTCACACACTTTGCAGAATCTCTGACAAGGGACGGATTCGTATCATCAAGAGGGAGGGCTTCCACCGTATCCTCCAGATTGGTTTTTGAAATGTTGAATCTCTGACACAGTGCCTGCAGTTCGCAGTTGCCGTTACGCAGGCATTTCAAGCAGTCCTGGTCATGATTTGCAAGAATCAGCTCAAGGATGCCTTTTTGCATATCCCGAACTTTTTTTGTATTGGTATGCACCTCCATACCTTCAAAGACATAGGACGAACAAGACGCAGTCAATTTTCTGCTGCCGGCGACTTCTACTACGCAAAGGCGGCAGTTTGCTTTAATCGCCTGATCTGGATGGTAGCAGAGGTGAGGAATATTGATGTTTACTTTTTTCGCCGCCTCTAGAATGGTTGTCCCCTCCGGTACAATCACTTCTATGTTATCAATTTTTATCTTAATATTTTTCATATTGCAGCCACCTCCGGTAATCCAAATTCCTCAGGGAAATGCCTTATTGCAGACAATAATGTACTCTGGGCTGTTTCGCCCAGTCCGCAGAATGCGCAGTTACTCATAATATTTGCAAATCGTTCAGCAGTTTGAAGATCATCAGGGTGCTGTTCCCCTTCCACAAAACGGTCGATGATTTTGGAAATCTGTCTGTTACCTTCACGGCAGGGGGTGCATTTCCCGCAGCTTTCATGAATAAAGAAATCCTGCACGGATTTAACGAAATCAATGACTCTCGTTCTGTCGTCCGCAACGAGAATACCGCCGGAACCTACAACTAAACCCTGCTTGGCAAGATCTTCGTAAGAGTATGGCGTATCAACAATCGCAGCAGAACCGATCTTTCCGGAAGCTCCTCCCAATTGGAAGAATTTCAGTTCCCGTCCGTCAGGAATACCTCCGCCGATATCATAGATGATTTCTCTTAGAGTTAATCCAAAGGGAATTTCATAGGCACCGGGGTTTTTAACGTTTCCGGCAAGACTGATGATCTTTGTACCGGGAGAACCGGCGGTACCATAGCTGAGGTACTCGTCAACACCGTGTTCAATAAAAGCTGCTGCGATGGCCAAAGTTTCAACGTTATTGACCAGAGTTGGCAGCTGGAACAAGCCGCATTCCTTAATAAAGGGCGGTTTGATTCTTGGTCTTCCGCTTTTTCCTTCAATGGATTCGATCAGTGTCGAACCTTCACCGCAGACATAAGCGCCTGCGCCTGAATAAAGATGGATGTGGAAGAAAAAACCGGAATCCAGTATATTATCTCCGAGGAAACCTTTGTCAGTTGATTCCTGAATGGCGTTCAAAAGCAATGGCCTCAAATGACGGTATTCCTCGCGTAGGTATATGTATCCGTTTTTTGCACCAACTGTATATCCTGCGATGATCATGCCCTCAAGGAGTCGGAACGGGTCCTTGGAAAGGATGCTTCTGTCCTTGAACGTACATGGTTCGCCTTCATCTGCGTTACAGATGACCACTTTGTCCTTGCCGGGAACGGATGCGGCCTGAGACCATTTCCTTCCGGTATCGTAAGCGGCTCCGCCGCGGCCTCTTACAGCTGATTTTTTTGTCATTTCGATGATTTCTCCGGAAGACATCGATAAGGCTTTTTTTACAGCAGAGAATCCGCCGATGGATAAATAAGAATCGATGGAACTTGGATCATATTTTCCGAAGTTCTCTGTGATAATGCTTACTGTTTTTGACATCACAAATCCTCCTCTATTTATACTGATCCAGCACAGTTTTTACACTGTCCTGAGTCGTCAGATGACCGTATACTTTTCCATTGATTCTCATGGCAGGGGAAATATCACACGCTCCGAAGCATGGCGTATACTCAAGCCAGTATTTTCCGTCAGGCGTGGATTCCTGCTCTTTGATTCCTAATAGATCGGTAATGGTGTCACGGAGAGTTGTGTTGCCGGTAACCTTACAGACGACGCTGTCGCACAGCTGAATCACATAGTCTGCTCTCGGCACATCAGATAGGGAGGCATAGAATGAAATGACATCGTAGGTTTTACTCAGCGGAATGTTCATCTTCTCGCTGACGTAAACGGCGACTTCCCGCGGGATGTACTGCTTCGGGATGATATCCTGGATGTCCAGAAGGATACCAACCAGTTTCGTGGAATTGCTTTGGTAAGAGTCGATGATCTTATCGATTTCCAATGCTAAATCACTTGTGAGGACCCCAAAGCTTTTCGTTTTGGCGCTGTTCATTTTATTGTTTACTCCTTTCAGCCTTTGCATTTCTACTTTAATGCAACAATAGACTCAAACTCATAAACTTATATTATACTAAGCGAGGGTAGTTTGTCTACGAAATTGTTATTGAATTAACGAAAAATTGTTACATATTTAACTTTGCAATAACAAAGTTGCCCATTTTTCAAGCGTAGTTTGCTTCATTTTGCTGATGGGAAATATTATTAAGTTTTTTACTCATAAATAACCAAAGCGTCAAAATTGTCAAGCTCATTCAGATAGGATTCAAGGACGGATGAGGCGAGAAAAAAGTCATAATTATCCAGTTTGAGGTTTTTATATCCTCCAGGCTGACGTCGAAGGGATCTTCGATATGCGCTTGGAGTCTGTTGAAACCAGCGCTGGAAATATAAATTAAGATGCTTTCTGTTGGAAAAACCAACTTCCAGAGCGATTTCATCAACTGTCTTATTTGTGGCTCCAAGCAGCCTTTCTGCTTCCTCACATCTCGCGATAGCGACTAGTTCGCAAAAGGATAATCCGCAAGCTTTTTTTATATATCTCGATAAGTAGCAAACGCTCAAAAACTCACGGTTCGCGATCTCTTCCAAAGATATCTTTTTCTGAAAATTCGCATAAATAAAGTTGATAATATCGTAGATTCGATTATAGAAAGGATCATCCGCTTTCATTTCTTGACGGCGTACAATATCGTAGCTATTTTCATTTGATTTACTGTAAGTATAGTATTGAAACTGCTCCATCAAAAACCTAAGCAGATCAATGGTAATGTTTTCCAAAATTGAATCACTTCTTTTTTCGCTGGTATATTCCTGATAGACGCGTGCCAGAAGAAAACGGAGATGGCGAAGTTCGACCGTGAGTTGCTCTTTGTTAATAAATGAGTCACAAATAAAGTAAATTACGTCAAGATTTTTAAAGTATTGCTTATAGTGATCTATGTCAATTTGCACAGTTAGGATGATATTATTTTCACTAACCGTCATAATCTTGTGAGGATCTTTCGCATTGAATATGTATACGTCTCCACTAATTAGTTTATGGTTGAGAGCGGAGTCGGAAATGCTGACTACACCATCCAGAACACAGATGATCTCCACGGTTCCAGAATGCATGTGGGCGGGATAGTGGATAATATTATCCAAAGAAGACCTTACTCTCGAATTGAAACGAAAACCGATATTCTCAACAAACATGATATCACCTCTACTGTAAATATACGGCAAGATCTTACCCTTTGTACAGCAAAATGTTACCCGGATACGTTAAAATGTAATGATAAAATATTAGCAACGATTAATAACGTATTAAAATGTATCAAACAGGGTGAAAAGGAGGATTGCTTCATGGAAGCTGAACTGTTCGAAGCGATGAAAAACGCAGTGCTGGATGGAGACGAACAATTGGCGGAAGAGTTGGCTCAGACCGCAATTCAAAAGGACCTGGATGTAACGAAAGTGATGAACGAAGGCTTTTTAAAGGGAATTCAGGAAGCAGGCGACCTTTACCAGGCAGGTGATTTTTATTTGCCTGAACTGGTAAGCGCTGCCGACGCTATGAAAAAGGCATTGGAAATATTAACTCCGGTATTACAAAATTCATCTGCGGACATTCTGAAATCAAAAGGAAAGGTTGTCCTGGCTACCGTGCAAGGCGACGTTCATGACATTGGAAAGATGATCGTCGGAGCGATGCTTACGGCGGCTGGCTACGAGATATATGATCTCGGAGCGGATGTGCCCAATGAAACGGTGATTGAAACCGTCCGGAAAGTGACACCGGATGTGCTGGGACTGTCCGCTCTTTTGACAACAACAATGCAGGAACAGAAGAATATTATCGGCATGCTGGAGCAGGAAAATTTGAGGGACGGGATAAAAGTAATTATCGGAGGGGCACCGGTCAGCGCCCGTTGGTCTGAGATGATCTGTGCCGACGGATATTCTGATAATGCTATGGACGCCGTTAAACTAGCTGAGCGGCTTCTGGGCTAGGAGGATGTTATGAGAATGCAGGGAAATCTTCTCAGTATTGAGGAGAAAGAAAGAATTCATCAAGACAGCCTGAGGATTCTGGAAGAAATCGGTATCCGTTTTTCAAGCCAAAGGGCCCTGTCACTTTTAGAACTGGGCGGTGCAAGAATCGATTGGGATAAGCAAGTCGCGTACATATCGCAGGGCATGGTAAAGTCGGCGCTGGAAGCAGCACCAAGAGAGTTTGTAATGGGGGCAAGAAATCCGGACCACAATCTGTTGCTGCCTTCTGCCGTCAGCGTTTTCAATATGGATGGCTGCGGTGTCAATACGCTTGATTTCAATACGGGAGAGAGAAGGGACGGCTTGCTGCAGGATGTGGCAGATTCAGCCCGGGTTTTTGAAGAGCTTGACCTTTGTAATATCTTTTGGACGCCCGTCTCGCCCGGCGACGTGCCCCATGATGCAAGAAGTATTGCCGGTACCGGTACTGCTTTCATAAATACCTCCAAGCATATGATGGACGAGGTAAAACGAAAGGAGGAAATCCCGTATCTCATCGAAATGCAAAAAGCAATTCTTGGCAGTGAGGCCTCTGTCATTGAGCGTAAAATCTATTCCGTTACATATTGTACTGTTGCACCCCTTTGTCATGATGAAGACATGCTGGAAGCTACGATGGATTTGAGCAGGTATCATGTGCCGATTCTGGTTTATCCGATGCCTGCCTGCGGTACGACAGGCCCTGCCGGACTGTATTCCAATATCGCGCTTGCCAATGCAGAGGCCCTTTCTTGCATTGTCATCTTTCAGCTAGCATCGCCCAGTGTGCCTATTCTCTTCGGTTCGGCGCTGGGTGTGGTCAATGTCAGGAGCGGCATGTTTCTTGAGGGAGCTCCGGAGACGATGCTTGAAATGATGGCAATGAGTGAAATGGGCAAATATTACGGACTGCCGACGATGATGGCAGGCTGCTTGAGTGATGCAAAATCCGTAGGAATGCAGTCTGTTATAGAAAAGGTTTTGACAACTTTGCCTCTTGTTCTTGCTGAGGTTGATGTTGTGCAAGGGATTGGTCTTATCGAAAGCAGCATGACCTTGTCTCTTGAGCAGATGATCATCGACCATGAAATCGCGCAGCTGTGCAAACGGATAAAGGAAGGAGTTGATGTGAGTGATGAAAAAGATTACTTTGCAGATATCAAAGCAGTCGGTCACGGAGGTCACTTCCTGAAACAAAAAAGTACCAGAGCAGCCTTCCGCAGCAGAGAATTTTACCAGTCCGGGCTCTGCGACAGAAACTCATATGATGGCTGGGTGGATTTGGGGAGGCCGGAGATGATTGATCTTTCCAGAGAAAAGGTGAATAAAATCTTGACAGGGGAAAAGAAAAACCCTCTTCCCCAGCAAACGGAGAAAGTCATAAAAGAAATAATTGAGGAGGCAAAGGTTAAACTAAACGAGAAATAGAAGCAGTGAATACGGCACAGCGTCCCCTTGTCAACGGATAAAAGGAATGCTAAAATAGGATTGCCGGCAGGGCGGAAGACTTTGCATGGCAATCCTTTTCATTTGGACAGAAAGAAAAAAGAAGAGCGCAAAGAGCAAAGAGCAAAGAGTGAAAGAATATGTTTGATATACAGGAAAATCTAAAAAAACTCCCTGATAAACCGGGAGTTTATCTTCATAAAGATAAACTGGGACAGGTTATATATGTGGGAAAAGCGGTTTCGCTGAAAAACAGGGTACGCCAATATTTTCAATCCTCAAGAAACATGGACCCAAAGGTCAGGGCAATGGTTTCTCATATTGAGGAGTTCGAGTATATTACCACGAATACAGAAATGGAAGCTTTGATCCTGGAAAATAATCTGATCAAGAAGTACATGCCTCAGTATAATGTGCTGCTTCGGGATGATAAAACCTATCCCTACATCAAGATAACGACAAATGAGCCGTATCCCCGGATCGTAAAGACCAGAAGGATTCTTCATGATGGATGTAAATACTTTGGTCCCTACGCCGACGTTAACGCTGTCAATCAGATGATTGATCTGCTGAACAGTGTTTTTTCTCTGAAGCGCTGTTCTTCCCAGAAGTTCCCGGCAGGATTCAAGCCATGCCTGAATTACCATATCAATCAATGCAAAGGTGTTTGCGGAGGATTGATATCGCGGGAAGAATATATGGAGTCAGTCAATCAGGTGATTGAGTTGCTGAACGGAAAAAACAAGAAGGTTCTGGATTATCTCAGTCAAAAGATGACAGAAGAAGCGGAATTGATGAATTTTGAAAGAGCAGCAGAATACCGTGACTACATTACTGCGGTAAATTCCATTTCAGAGAAGCAGAGGGTCGTACTCTTATCGGCTGGAGATATGGACATTATCCTTGGTGCAAAGGGTGAAAGTGATGCACACGTTATTCTATTTTTCGTAAGGCAGGGAAGGCTAAGCGGAAGGGAGAGCTATCATCTCCAGGCAATGGAAGAAGATGACATGCCGGAAGTCGTCTCGGCTTTTATCAAACAGTATTACTCCGGAAGTACGATGATCCCGAAGGAGATTCTCGTGGAAAGTGAACTTGCGGATATCAGCCTGATTGAAAATTGGCTTGCGCAGATGAAAGGCAGTAATGTCAGGATCACGGTTCCTCATAAAGGTGATAAAAAGGCGTTGCTTGAGCTTGCAAAACGCGATGTGATCGAAATGATGAAGACTTTGGACGAAAAAGCAAATCATCAGAGGGAGAAAAACGCTGCAATTCAGTCTGCGCTGGAGGCATTTATTCCGCAGCTTTCCGAAAAAGGGAAAACAGAGCAGTATAAAGGCTGGCGCGTAGAAGCCTACGATATTTCCAATACAAACGGCTTGGATTCCGTCGGAGCAATGGTTGTCTTTGAAGGAAGCATCCCTCAGAGAAAAGACTACAGAAGATTCCGCATCAAAACGGTAGAAGGGCCGAATGACTTCGGCAGCATGCAGGAGGTTCTTTACAGGAGATTTAAACGAAGCTTGCAGGGTGATCTCAGCTTCGCTCAAATGCCTGATTTGCTGTTGATGGATGGGGGCAAGCCGCAGGTTACGGCTGCGGAGCAGGTGCTGTCAGCAATGAAGATTGATATTCCTGTAGCAGGCATGGTTAAGGACGATAGGCATCGCACCAGAGGCCTTCTTTATCAGGACCGCGAACTGGATCTGAAGAGCAATCCTGCTTTGTTTCAATATGTCGCATCCATACAGGAAGAAGTGCATCGGTTTGCTATCGACTATCACAGGGATTTGCGTAAAAAATCGCTGCAGAGGTCTGCGCTGGACGGCATTGAAAGCATCGGCGAAAAGCGGAGAAATGCACTTTTGTCGCATTTTGGCAGTATCGATAAGATAAAAGAGGCGACTTTGGAAGAACTTTGTCAGGTTCCGGGAATTACAAAACCAGCAGCGGAAAAGGTGATGGCGTGGGCCTTGAAAAAATGAATATTTCAATTGATTAAAGCAAAATATAATGTTATAATGAACGCGACGTTGAGCTTTAGCGTCATTGTATGAAAGCGTTCGTTGTATCATAAATTGCTTTACCGGCTTATGATACGGAAAGCAATACAAACTATTTGAAATTTATGGAGGACAATTATGGTAGATAAAGAGAAGGCAACGCACGGAGAATGCGGCGATAATTGTAGCTGTTCCGGAGAAGACGCCGATTACCTCACTCTTGAATTCGATGACGGACAGGAAGTAGAATGCGAAATTATGGGTGTTTTCGAGTTTGAAGGCAAGGAATATATTGCACTGATACCTGACGACGGAACGGATGACGTTTACATCTACGGATACAAGGAAACCAGCGAAGAAGAGTTTGAACTGATCGACATCGAAGATGACGAAGAATTCAAAAAAGTAGTTGAAGAGTTCGAAAAACTTACCGTTGAAGAATAATGATGATTGACTGAAAACCTCTGCATTGAGCAGAGGTTTTTTTATATAATAGCAAATTTGCTATTATATAAAAATGGGGAGTGCAGAGGGGGAACCCTAGTCATAACTTGGCTCCAATGTAAATAGAATGAACTGATGTGAACAGAACAACGAAAGGGTATTGCACTTTATGGATTGGATCAATATTTTTTTTACATGGCTGAACGGTTGCCTGTGGGGGCCTCCGTTTCTTGTACTTCTCCTTGGAACCCATCTTTTCATGACCGTGAGGACGGGCATAATACAAAGAAAGATCGGCCTTGCGATCAGGCTCTCCGTTACAAGGGACAGTGACGGAACAGGTGATGTTTCACAATTCGCGGCTTTAGCCACTGCCCTTGCCGCAACCATGGGAACGGGAAATATCGTGGGGGTGGGAACTGCTATTGCTATGGGAGGACCCGGCGCGGTGCTCTGGATGTGGATGACCGGAGTTTTCGGTATTGCCACCAAATATGCGGAAGCTTTAGTTGCGGTGAAGTACAGGGTGCAGACCTCAGACGGAACAATGCTTGGGGGTGCGATGTATGCACTGGAACGGGGGCTTTCCATGAAACGGCTTGGGGCACTGTTTGCCGTGTTTGTGGGGCTTTCGGCCTTTGGTGTGGGGGCGTCGGTTCAGGCAAATGCTGTTTCAAAGGTTCTCTATCAGAACTTTGAAGTATCACCCTGGATTTCAGGTATGGTCATGTCTATTGTCGTTGGTATCGTAATACTTGGCGGCGTCCAATCCATCACAAGGGCCTGTGAAGCGCTAGTGCCTTTTATGGCGGCATTCTATGTCGCAGGCTGCATTATTATTCTCGTTTTGAACAGAGCGTATCTGTCAGATGCGATATTTCTAATTTTTACCTCGGCTTTTACGCCTCATGCTGCGGGAGGAGGTTTTATTGGAGCCGGCGTCATGACAGCGGCGCGGTACGGCCTGTCGAGGGGACTGTTTTCCAATGAGTCAGGAATGGGCTCTGCACCAATTGTGGCGGCTGCTGCCCAGACAAGAAACCCAGTCCGGCAGGCGCTTGTATCTGCGACGGGAACCTTCTGGGATACTGTTGTCGTATGCGCGATCACCGGAATGGTGCTTGTAAGCACAATTTTGGCAAACCCCAACGTGAGCGCGGACGGCGGGACAGTCAGCGACGGCGCGGTGCTGACCAGCCACGCTTTCAGTCAGATTCCGGTAATAGGGACCATCGTTCTGACCTTCGGACTGATCACCTTTGCCATTGCAACAATGATCGGCTGGTCCTATTACGGAGAACGGGGTGCGGAGTACTTGCTTGGAAAGGCAGGTATCCTCCCGTACAAAATGGTTTATGTTGTTGCGACCTTTGCCGGAGCAGTTATGAGTCTTGGAATGGTATGGAATATAGCGGATACACTTAACATGCTAATGGCTGTGCCGAATTTAATCTGCATTCTGCTTTTGAATGGGGAGATTGTCAGAGAGACCAAGTTTTATCTGGCGGAGGATCACATTGATCTAATTGATCAAACACCGATTCCTCGAATAAAAAAATAGGATAAAATAACAAGAAATGATCGTCGAAATGTTAATATATTACAAAAATGCATATAACATTTTTTGTAATATGTAATAAAAAAAATAGCCAAGTATAGAAATCTTCTATATAATGAGTATGGCATTATGCTTACTAAATAAAAAGGAAGGATATCAATTATTATGGAAGCAGTAAATAACTTCTTTACTTGGCTGAACGGTTACCTTTGGGGACCGCCGCTATTGATCTTGTTAGTAGGAACGCACTTATTCATGACCTTTAGAACAGGTTTTATACAGAGAAAGATCGGACTTGGCATTAAGCTTTCAATCACAAAAGATAAGGACGGAGTGGGAGATGTTTCGCAGTTTGGCGCATTGACTACCGCGCTTGCTGCAACCATCGGTACCGGAAATATCGTAGGCGTAGGAACTGCAATTGCTCTGGGAGGTCCGGGAGCGGTTCTTTGGATGTGGCTGACTGGCGTGTTTGGCATTGCAACTAAGTATGCTGAATCACTTGTCGCGGTAAAATACAGGGTGCAGACCTCCGACGGAACCATGCTGGGCGGTGCGATGTATGCGCTTGAACGCGGCTTGAAAATGAAATGGCTTGGCGTGCTCTTTGCTCTGTTTGCAGGCCTTTCCGCTTTTGGAATCGGCGCTTCAGTACAGGCAAATGCCGTATCCAAGGTTGCAATGCAGAACTTTAATATTCCCCTTTGGGCAAGCGGCGTTATTATGGCGATCTTGGTTGCCGTAGTTATTCTCGGCGGCGTCAAGGCGATTACAAAAACCTGTGAGACACTGGTTCCCTTTATGGCGATTTTATATGTCATTGGATGCCTGGTTATCTTAGTAATGAACAGAGCATATATTATCGATGCCGCAGCTTTAATCTGTTCCGCTGCATTTACACCTTACGCAGCAGGAGGCGGTTTTATTGGAGCAAGTGTTATGATGGCCGCACGGTTCGGCGTGGCGAGAGGATTGTTCTCCAATGAGTCAGGAATGGGTTCTGCGCCTATCGTGGCAGCTGCAGCACAAACCAGAAATCCGGTTAGGCAGGCGCTTGTATCTGCGACGGGAACCTTCTGGGATACTGTAGTGGTATGCGCAATCACAGGTCTGGTTCTTGTCAGTACCATCATTGCAAACCCAAATGTTGTCGCGGACGGCGGCGGAGCTATCGACGGAGCCGTACTGACAAGCTATGCATTCAATCAGATTCCGGTAGTAGGACCCTTTGTTCTGACCTTCGGTCTGATTACGTTTGCCTTCTCCACAATCCTCGGCTGGTCTTATTATGGAGAGCGCGGAGCGGAATATCTCTTAGGAAAGGCTGTAATTATTCCTTATAAAATCATTTATGTAGCTATTACCTTTGCCGGCGCAGTTATGAGTCTGGGAACAGTATGGAATATTGCGGATGCATTGAATATGCTGATGGCTGTTCCGAATTTGATCTGCATTCTGCTTTTGAGCGGGGTAATCGCGAAAGAAACAAAGTTCTATCTAACAGACGATAATATCGAAAAGATTGATGAAACGCCAATTCTACACACGAAATAATCAGTGTTCAAAGGAAAAAATAGGTTGATTAAACCAGGGAATCGTTGGTATAATATTACTTACTATAGAAAATATCAATAGATATCAAAAAAATGAATAGAATCTGGATGAAAGTTGCGGGAGAGATTGCTGAGAATTTGCGAATTTTAAATTTGCAGTGCGGCAACACCGAAGGAATAAGCATTATCTGAGCCGTCAGATAATGGGATGATCTCAGGTAAAGTGGACCGCAGCTGGACAGAACTCTGGAAAGCGACTTTTTTGTCGCACCGAAGGGGCAACTCCGTCAGGGAGGAATCTCTCAGGTTAATAACAGAGCAGAAGGCTTAGTTCTTTCTGTTCTGTTTTTTGTTTTTGGCATTGATATGAAATAAGGGGTGAAATGATGAAAGTATATGATTTGATTATTATCGGAGCAGGACCGGCAGGTTTGTCGGCAGGAATTTATGCGGGTAGAGCAATGCTCGACACGCTGATTATCGAGCAGGGTCAGGAAGGCGGTCAGATTATTCAGACTGCGGAAATTGAGAATTATCCTGGCTCAGAAGCCGTGGAAAGCGGGTCTACCCTCATTGATAAAATGGTTGCGCAGGTAAACAAATTCGGGATCGATAAGGTTTATGATACTGTAACGGATGTTTCCCTGGAGGGGAAGATCAAAACTGTTACCGGTGATAAGGGAAACTACCAGGGAAAGACTGTTATCATTGCAGGAGGCGCCAACAACAAATCTACTTGTTGTAAAGGAGAAAAGGAGTTTCTCGGAAGGGGAATTTCCCATTGCGGCACTTGCGATGGCCCATTCTTCAGAGGTCTGGAGATTTATGTGGTAGGAGGCGGGGATGCTGCGCTTGAAGAAGCGATTTATCTTACAAGATTTGCCCGTAAGGTCACAATTATTCACAGAAGAGATGAGTTCCGTGCCGCTAAATCCATACAGAAAAAGGTTTATAAAAATGACAAGATCGAATATCTCTATAACTCGGTGGTAAAAGAGGTCAGAGGAGAAGGTCTGGTTGAAAGCATGATCATTGAAAATACAAAAGACGGGACGTTGACAGAAATAAAAGCAGACCCGAACGACGGAACTTTTGGCCTGTTCATTTTCATCGGGTATGATCCCGCAACGGAGATATATAAGGGAAAGGTTAACCTGAACTCCCGGGGGTATATTGTTACAGATGAAGATATGAGAACGAATCTTGCCGGTGTCTTTGCAGCAGGCGATATCAGACAAAAGAGCCTGAGACAGGTGGTAACCGCCGTAGCAGACGGGGCAATCGCTGCGGTACAGGCAGAAAAGTATGTGGAAGATTTGGATGAATCTATTTAGGGTAATTGGAAGGGAGAAGAACTATGGATTTTAAGCAAATTGAAGCGTTTGTATCTGTTGTTGACCATAAGAGCTTTTCAAAGGCTGCAGATGTCTGTTTTCTGACTCAACCTACAATTAGTGCAAGAATTTCTTCGTTGGAGAAGGAACTCGGCGTCAGGTTAATTGACCGAACGGGACGGGAAGCGTTTCTAACTGACTATGGAAAGGTATTCTATAAGTATGCAGCAGAGATGCTTGACACGAGAAACCGTGCCGCTGATTCTATTCATGGGCTTTCCAAAGAGATCGAAGGGATGATCGCGACACAGATCGCATAGGATTAAGCTGTTGATATAATTAGTAACTACAGAAGATATGAAAAGAAATGTTATTTTGACAGTACGGTTAAATGTCTGATAAAAAATTAAAAATGGTATAAACTATATTAGCGTTGATTGCATAGTATAGAGCGGTTTGAAAGGGCAATTTGGAATGAATTTGTTTGGATTTTTAATTCAGGCATCTTCTGTTTAAAATTGCCTTTTGTCGTTTTCAGCTGTAAATAAATTATCTATTGCCTGGATGAGAGGTTCATCATATAATAGTTCTGTTGGCGTAGTCCAAATTACATAGAAAACAAGAACAAGAAATAGAAAGTGGAGATAGAAATGAAAAAGTATGACATTATTATCGTCGGAGCTGGAGCCAGCGGAGTATTCATGTCCTATGAATTGACCAAAATTCCAAATAAGGCGAAAATTCTCATGATTGATAAGGGAGTCGCGCTGGAAAGAAGAGTGTGCCCGATCAAAGGCGGAAAGGTTCAGAACTGCATTCGTTGTGCGCCATGCCATATCATGAATGGTTACGGCGGTGCTGGTACTTTGTCTGACGGAAAATATAACATCACAACACAGTTTGGTGGGGACCTTCATAATTATGTGGGTACGGATGAAGCGCTTGATTTGATGGAATATGTGGATCACGTTCTTTGCAGCATGGGCGGTGAGGATGCAAAACTCTATTCTACGACAAACTCCGAGCTGAAGACTTTGGCATTGAGAAACAATCTGCACCTCCTGGATGCTAAGGTGCGGCACTTGGGAACTGACAGGAATGTAAAGATATTGGAAAAGATCTTTGAATATACGAAAGCTAGAGTCGATACACAGTTTAACACAACCGTTGTGGATGTTGAAAAGACGGCAGACGGATTTCGGATTGCCACCGACAAACAGGGAGAGTTTGAATGCAGTGACCTGATCCTTGCAACGGGTCGTTCTGGCTCCAAATGGATTTCGAATATCTGCGATAAGTTTGGCATTGACCTGAAGAAAAACAGGGTAGATATCGGTGTGCGTGTCGAGCTTCCGGCTGAAGTATTCAAACATATTACTGATGATGTCTATGAAAGCAAAATCGTCTACAAGACGGATAAGTATAACGATATGGTTAGAACCTTCTGTATGAATCCTTACGGCGAAGTGGTAGCGGAAAATACAAACGGAATCGTTACAGTAAACGGACATAGTTATGCGGACCCAAACCTGCGTACTGAGAATACAAACTTTGCACTTCTGGTATCCAACCAGTTCACAGAACCGTTTAAAGACAGCAACGAATACGGAGAGTCTATTGCAAGGCTAAGTAACATGCTGGGGGGCGGAGTTCTGCTTCAGAGATTCGGCGATCTGGTGAAGGGTAGAAGAAGCAGCGCAAGACGTATGGAGAAATGCTTCACGCGACCGACACTGCAGGCTACTCCGGGTGATTTGAGCCTTGTAATTCCTAAGAGACAGCTTGACAATATCATTGAAATGATTTATGCACTCGATAAGATTGCTCCGGGAACGGCCAACGAGGATACCCTCCTCTACGGCGTTGAAGTAAAATTCTACAACTCGAAGGTTACTGTCGATCAAAATCTGGAGACAAAGGTCAAAGGACTCTATGCTTTGGGCGACGGTTCAGGGGTTACTCATTCCCTGTCACAGGCTTCCGCAAGCGGTGTGCTGGCAGCAAGGACCTTGATAGAAAAATATAAATAGGGCATAAGCAAAACGAAGAAGGCGGTCTTTCCCGGATGAAATAATCAAGGAAAGACTGTTTTTTTATAAAAAAAAGCTGCCGGATGCGGCAGCTTAAAAAACACATTCCTTGATACAACAGTATTCATATCCTGGGAGTTTTTTGATCAGGCACTTTCATATTTGATATCTTCGTCTTTTACCCCTTGTTTTACTAATTGCCTGACTGTCGGTTGGATCATAGGTTTCGGACCGCAGAGATAAATCTTGTGGCCGTCCAGAATCATTTCATTCAATACGTCGGTTACAAAGCCCTTTTTGCCTTTCCATTTGTCATCAAAGGCTACCACCTGTTTATAGTCGAACTGATCATTTTGCAGATCCAGATCGGTCAATTCATCATGATAAAGAAACTCATTTTCATTGTTCACCCCATAAATAAGAGTTACTTTTCTATTCTGATTATCATCGTTCAGAATGTCACGAACCATTGGCAAGAAGGGAGTGATTCCGATTCCGCCTGCCACGAAAACAAGCTTCTCCGCTGATTTGTCAACAATCAGCTCGGCTCCCATCGGACCTTCCAAGTCAACCATATCACCAGTTTTAAACTGATCAAATATGATCTCTGTTCCATAACCTTTTGGATCCTTTTTGACGGTAACGCTTAAACTGGTGCCATCTTCGTTATAGGAGGAAATGGAGTAAGCTCGATACATTTTTGGGTTTTCTTGAATTTTGACCAATATAAACTGACCAGCTTTATATTGTACTGTTTGGGGCTCAACAAACTTGAATGTAAACTGTCTTATTCCATAATTCAAGTCTGATATCTCAATGATTTCAGCTTTGATTTTTTGTCTGGTTTCATACCCTTCCGTATTTGTTTCCTCTATTACAGTTTCTACTTTTTTCGCTGTGTTTAGTGATAATATCCCTGCAGGGCAATTTACAACGCAGGTAGAACACCGCAGGCACTTTTCATCATCAAACTGATTGCCATCCGAGAATTCAAGATAAGGAGTCAGGTGCATCGGACAAACTCTGGAACACTTTCCACAAGTATGGCACATATCTTTACTGGCGATAGTGATCTTTTGATCTGTACGTCTATTGGCTCTTATCAATTTCCCCAGCCTATAGGAAAGTCTCTGCATGATTCCCATCGGGCAAAAATTGCACCAAGTACGCTGGGTAATCAGGATGCTGAGAAGTCCTCCGACGATTGTCACCATCAGGTAGCTGGCGACAAAAATAAAACCTAGTTTATCCCAGAAAAGCATCGTTCCGTACAACGTGGAAACTTTCATTACTTTCCGGATGATGTTAAATATGAAAAATGCAAAGAATATGGTACCAAAAATTTTCGATTTAAAGAATTTAGGTATCCTTTTATTTCTGCTCAGAGGACCCAAAAGCGAATCGAATAAACTACCGTGAGGACAAAAATTACCACACCAGTATCTGCCTTTGAAGAAAGCTGAAAGGGTCAGGGTTAAAATAACCGGTAGTACCAGCAATCCCAGTTTTGGATACCATAAACCGCCGAATGCTACCATTAGAGTAAAAATCCATCCGTATTTGCGGATCGGGGTAAAAACTCTATTGGTTTTAATGTAAAAAGAATTCATGTTTATTTACCTCCTATTTGTGCATGCCAATCTCTTGAATTGCATATTGTTTGATCATAGCGGAATCAAAATAAAGTCTCAGTGATAATATCACGGGGCAGGCTGGGATTCAGTTTCTGCGAATAAAATCTATTTTAAATGCAAAAATCCAGATAAGGTAAATATATAATTATAACAAAAATCGTTTGACAAGAGAGCCAAAACATAGTAATATAAATCTTGTTCAGTCGCAGAGACTGATAAAAAAAATGCCTTGCAGGCATGGCGGAATTGGCAGACGCGCACGGTTCAGGTCCGTGTGAATATTACTTTCGTGGAGGTTCGAGTCCTCTTGCCTGCACCAAAAAAAATAGATACCTTTGGGTATCTATTTTTTTTGGTTTTGACTGGACTCGAACCGACGGAGGTGAGAGTCAAATTGCTCATTTTGTGTGGCTTTAGCCACAGTGCAAAATGGGACAGCGAAGTGAACGGAGAGAGCGGAGGAGTCGGCGAAGCCGACGTTGCCTGCACCAAAAAAAAATAGATACCTTTAGGTATCTATTTTTTTTTGGTTTTGACTGGACTCGAACCTGAACAGGCATGGAGAGGTAAGAAAACCATCGTGGATGGTTTTCCGCGACATGACCCGAAGCCCTGTGCCTGGGCGAGGGCGGCAAATGCGAGCGACGCGAGCAGATGCGAAGTCCTCTTACGCAATTAAATATCCATAGATAACAAATCGAAGTAAATAGCAGAATGTCAGACCAATAAATGACTAAAATCCAATGCCATTTATAAAAACATGATAATTTGCAATAAAGTTTAGGCACAAATGCAATAACAAACTGGTTTTTTTTCGTATAATTTCGTCTGTAAGAACAAATTCGTAGAGGTATCAGATTCGAATCAAATAGGAGGAAATTTTATGATAGAGAGAACAGGGGCCCTGCCCAAACGACTTCAGCTATTAAAGGATGCATACTTAGCTGCGAAACCAAGCATAACGATTGACCGCGCCTTGGCGTACACTGAAGTATTTGAAGAAAACCCTGATCTTCCGAGAAATGTTCAGCGGGCAAAAGGCTTTCGCAGAGCCTGTGAAACCGTGCCAATGTTGATTCAGAACCACGAGCTGATTGTGGGACATCCTTGCGGAAAACCCCGTGCAGGTGCATTTTCGCCGGATGTTGCCTGGCAATGGCTTTCTGAAGAATTGGATACAATCGGTACAAGACCGCAAGATCCCTATTTTATCAGTGAAGAAGATAAGCAAATCATGCGTGAGCAGCTGTTCCCATTTTGGGAAGGAAAATCATTGGCTGAAGAATGCGAGAAGGTATTTCGCGAAGAGAATGAAGAACTGTGGGAGTTCGGCGCCGAAGCTTGCATCAGTGATTTGACTTATCATATTACCAGCGGGGGCGGCGATACCAGCCCGGGCTATGATATCATTCTTTTCAAAAAAGGAATCAATGGTTTGAAAGCCGAAGCGGAAGCCCATCTTGCCGAATTATCACCGGATAAAAAGGAAAACAAGGATAGAAATGCATTCTATCAAGCAGCGATAGAAACCTGTGAGGGAATTCTGACCTATGCAGCAAGACTATCTGCCCATGCTTGGGAATTATCCGAAAAGGAGCAAGATCCTAAGAGAAAAATGGAATTGGAAACCATCGTAAAAGTGAATGCCCGTGTACCGGCCAACCCTCCTGAGACTTTCAGGGAGGCCTTACAGTCAATCTGGACAATACAATCCCTGTTTCTGATGGAAGAAAATCAATGCAGCACTTCGCTGGGGCGCATCGACCAATATGTGTACCCCTGTTATGCCGCAGACAAAGAATCGGGCAGGATGGATGATGCGCAGGCATTAGAATTAATGGGTTGCTTTATTATTAAGTGCTCTGAAATCATCTGGTATACCCCGGGCGCAACTGCGAAGTATTTTGCCGGATATATGCCATTCATTAATATGACCGTCGGCGGACTGAAACGGGAAGGCGGGGATGGAACCAATGATTTGACATACCTGATCATGGATGCTATCGAAAAAGTCAAAGTATATCAGCCTTCTCTTGCTTGCAGGATTCACAACCAGTCTCCGCAGCATTATTTAGAAAAGATTGTTGCTGTCATCAAGGCTGGGGTTGGGATGCCAGCGTGCCATTTTGACGATGCTCATATTAGGATCATGCTCAGAAAAGGCTTTGATTTCGAAGATGCACGCGATTATTGTCTTATGGGCTGTGTGGAGCCACAAAAATCCGGGCGGATTCATCAGTGGACAGCCGGCGGATTTACACAGTGGCCAATTACCCTTGAAATGGCACTAAACCGAGGCGTACTAAGGTCTTATGGAGACAAGCGATGGCTGGATACAGGCGATTTAAATTCCATGACAACCTATGAAGAATTTGATGCAGCGGTAAAAAGCCAGCTCGATTATCTCATCGATCAGAACGCTGCAGGGACCACGTTGATTCAGGAAGTCTTCAGAGATATTACTCCTACACCATATATGTCCTTGTTCGTTGACGGCTGCATGCAAAACGGAAAAGATGTAACTGCTGGAGGCGCAGTGCTCTACGGTGGACCCGGGACGATCTTTGCTGGCTTGGGAACCTATGTTGACAGCATGGCTGCGATTAAGAAGCTGGTTTATGATGATAAAAAGTATACTTTGACTCAAATAAAAGAAGCGCTTGATGCAAACTGGGAAGGTTATGAACAGATTCGCCGCGATTGTCAGAATGCTCCTAAATATGGAAATGATGATGATTACGCGGATCTGATTGCTGCCGATATCGTTGATTACACAGAAAAAAGGATCAATCAGCACAAGTCACTTTACGCGAAGCAAATACACGGAACCTTGTCACAGTCATTCAATACGCCGCTTGGCGAAATGATCGGAGCAACTCCAAACGGCCGGCTTTCCTTTGCTCCGCTGTCCGATGCAATGAGTCCTACGCAGGGAGCCGATACGAAAGGTGCAACGGCGGTTATAAAATCAGCGTCTAAGATCAACGTGGAATCCATGAGCCTGGGAATGGCACATAACTTCAAAGTCACCAAAAATTCATTGGATTCTCAGGAAGGAAGGCTTGGATTGATAAACTTGCTCCGAACGGCTTCTGTTATGGGTAACGGGCAAATGCAGTTCAACTGTGTGGATAACATGACGCTTCTTAAAGCACAGCGCAATCCGGAAGAGTACCGTGACCTTATCGTTCGCGTTGCCGGTTACAGCGCCTTCTTTGTTGAGCTTTGTAAAGAAGTGCAGGATGAAATTATCAGCCGTACGGTAATTCAATAATAGGAGCATTCATGATAAAAAGAGGCGATTCCTCCAGGTCTTCTTTCGTAAGGAATCAATAACCTACTCTCCGATAATTTTAACCAGCACTCGTTTATCGCGTATCCTGTCGAATTCTCCGTAAAATATTTGCTCCCATGTCTCAAAGTCAAGTTTGCCGTTGGTGATTGCGACGGTGAAGGGAGGCAGACTTGCGAGGCAAACGGAGCATGCCGCGACTCCAATTGGATCAGAAGTGACGCAAAATTGTCATCTGGTCTTTTATAGCAATACACGTTACAATATTACTAAGAAGACTTCGCCTTATAAAGAAAGTTCCTCAATTAATAAATTTAATCTTCGTACTAAAACAGTTCAGAGAGTCGAGGCCGAACTGTACTGGCACGAAGACCATATTTATTCTTATAGTATATTGTTTTGCATACTGAAGAGCGCTAAGGAGTGATACTAATGCAGACTAAAATATTGGTAGTTGAAGACGATGAACTTTTAAATAAAAGTATCGTCAGAATATTAAGGAGCAGGCAATATATTGCCTTTAGCGCACTTAATATTAGTGATGGAAAGATTCTGTTTGAGAAAGAAAAACCTGATATAGTACTGTTGGATATTATGCTTCCTGATGGAAAGGGGTATGAACTTCTACCTTTATTGACCGTAAATTCAAAGGTTATTATTATGACGGCGCTTACCGACAGAGACAGCAAATATCTATGCTATGAGCATGGTGCTGAGGATTACATCATCAAGAACTTTGATATGCAAGAGCTACTATATAAAATTGAAGTAACAAAAAGAAATATTATACAGGATGAGTTGAAAATCGGCGATATTATTGTCGATATGAAAAACCAAAGAATGTTTTGCAACGGAAGATCTGTTGATTTGCCGCACAGTCAAGTAGAATTGTTAAAATCATTATATAAAAGACACATGCAAAACACACATCTTGCAAAAGATGAAATGGTGTCTTTGGAAATCGGCGAAATCGATGAAAGCGCAAGGATCCAAAATATGATTGCCCGTCTTCGGAAAAATTTGTGTCATGTGAAAAGCGAGAAAGTGCTTATCCAAACCATATACGGAATGGGCTATCAATTAGTGATCTTATCATAAATAGGGGGTATGGCTGTGAGACAAATCGAAAAAAAACGGCTGACTCAGTTTGTTTTACTTACTCTTCTGATTTATTGCTGTATACAGTTGGCCTTCAATGGCATCAATCATTTCACAACCCGAGCCATATCGATACAACAGGGCATCCTCAGCGGAGAAGAAATTGACGAAAAACTCTATGTGATTGAGGGGCTGGAGCAAAGCGATGGCGCTCAGGTCTTTACAATTAAAACCGATCACGCTTTGGCCCTTGTTGTCCACAACCTTGCATACCCCCACGACCTGCGAATCAATAGAAAATCGGTGACCATTAACAGCTATGCTTATCATTGGTTCCCTATCAATGAGGGTGATACCACCATTGAACTCTCCGGCAAAGGTATCGGACAAACCTTTTTCTTTGTCGCAGAAGCTGACGCCATGAAGGATTATCTGGAGCTTCGATTTCTGATCAATGCTTTTATGTTATTTTTTCACCTGGTGGTATTGATCGGCTGCTTCATTTACCTCTATATTGGGAAAAACAAAAAAATTGCCGGGATTTTTCTTATTTTTGTCCTTTCCTCTATTATCAAAGGGATCAATCTCGGGGAATTATCTGTCTTTTTCACCGCTCTCGGAATGAACGTTAATACCTACAATGTCATTGATGGTATCACCACGGCTATAAATAATATCCTTCCCATCTATGTGCTGCTGCTGCTATTTGATATACACGTTAAAAAAATATATTTGGTGCTATTGAGCCTTTTCATTATTCCCTTTGCGGTGTTATCCCAGGATATTCTCGCGCAGTTTCAAATCGGTCATATGATTGTCAGTATCATGGTCTTATCCTTGACCACCTTGATTATAGGATACGGTTATGTCAAAGAAAAGAAAGCCGCACTCCCCATTATGATACTAAGGTCCATTTTTTTGGTGTTCACGTCCACCTATTTGACTGTAATCAAAAATGGATCACCCATTAGCAATTTAGTCTTCTTTTTCAACTATGCCTACCTGGGCGCCACCATCTATTTTATCGGAATTTTAGGGGTTGTAATTGCTTTTTATCTTCAATATAATAGGGATTTGGTTTTAAAGGAAAAGGAATACGAAAGAGTGATGCTGCTTAAAGGGCTGGGGCACGATCTAAAACACCCTGTCCTCACCGCCAAGCTCAACAATCAATTCCTTCTTGAGGGTGACTTGAAGGAGGCAGAAAAGGAAAGTGTCCAGATTTCCCTAAAAGCCCTGGCCAGACTGGATAAAATGATTGAAAACATCAATGACTATTTCAATCAGCAAAACACGACGGCAATGTTGGAAAAAATGTCTCTTAAAGGAGCCTTAAAGAGAATTGAAGATAATCACAAAAATCAAACGGAACATATTCTTATCATCAATTATGCTGAGGAAGACTGTACCATCAGTATCAATCCTATGAATTTTTACAGGATCATGGATAACCTGACAGATAATGCATTTAAATTCAACGATGCTGAAAAGATTGTCAGTATTTCTTACGAGGTATCGGATTATCAAGTCCTCATTACCCTTGAGGACAATGGCAAGGGACTGGATAAAAATGAGATAGATAAGGTCTTTGATATTTTTTATCGAGGAGAGGAAAATCGGAGCGTGGAGGGCCTTGGCATCGGTCTCAGCGTGGTGAAGCAACTGGTTGAAGGCTCCGGTGGCGAGATATGGGTTCAAAGTCAAAAAAATTCAGGGACTATATTTACTATAAGATTCCCCATCGAGGAATTTATGGCCAACTGCTAGCTTAATGAATGAAATATCGGATAAAACCTATCAATTTTGATAGGTTTTATTTTTTTTAATAATTTATCCAGTAGAATTATGCTGAAAATACACGAAAATAAATTTTTCATGAAAGGATGGATTGTCATAATGCAAAAGAGAATGATTACTTTGGCTTTGGTTGCTGTTTCATTCCTGCTGTTGGTCTCCTGTGCTCAAGATAGCAGTAATATAGAGGAGAAATCCGGGATGCCTGATTACGCCGATAGCGATTCTTGGATCACTGCTTTTGAAACGGACCTTGCGGTCGATGTGTTTTACGTCTACCCCACCGTAAGCAACAATGAATCGGGGAATATGGACATAAGCAATGCTGAGGAACGGACCCTGGCAAAAGGAATCTATGAAGCCCAAGCCTCAGTGTTTCGAGGTAGTGCCAATGTCTATGCGCCCTATTACCGACAAATGTCCACGGGAGCTAAAATCCCTGATGATCCCAATGCCCTTGCCACGGATCTAGAGGAGTTTAAACAGGGAGCCGAGGATATCAAAGCCGCCTTCCGGTACTATATGGAGAACCTGAATCAGGGCAGACCCTTTATTCTGGCCGGCCACAGCCAAGGGACCATGGCACTGATTGAACTTATTAAGGATGAATTCGGGAGTTCTGCGGAATTAAAGGAAAATCTCGTTGCCGCCTATCTCATCGGTTATACGGTTACCGATGAAGACCTTGCCTTGTCCGGGCTAACCGTGGCTCAAGGAGAGAAGGACACCGGGGTGGTGATCACCTTCAACACCCAGTCTGAAACCTCCGCTGGCGGCCCCATGCTGATGGAGGGAGCCAACTGCATCAATCCGTTGAACTGGAAAACCGATGGCACACCCGCCGAAGCAAGCCTGAACCAAGGTGCAGTGTTCTTCAATGATTCGACGGGGGAACTGCTAAGAGAAGTTCCCGCGTACTGTGGTGCAGTGATGAATTCAGAAACAGGAGCGCTCACCACCACCATAGACGAAGAACTTGAAATCGGACCTTATCCTGAGGGTGTATATCATCGTTATGACTATGCCTTTTGGTATCGCAACCTTGAGGAGAATGTAAAGGTGAGAATTGAGGCCTATTTATCTGAAAGAAATTGACGGAAATTCAACTTAGTAGATTAGGAAGATTCAAGATGCCAAGATATACCTTTAAACCCCTTTGGACGCCCCTGGAGTGGGTGGGAATCAGACTCTATAAAAACATCACCGAGGATAGCCTGTGGATTAAAGTTGGTCACCGGCACAGGAGGCCCCTATTTCCCAAAAAGGTGAAACCCTCCTCGGCCAAGGACAAGGAGGAAAATTTATAGACGTTTTAGTAAGAGCATCTATCGTAACAAAAGGAGAATATCTATGAAAACTTTAAACCTTAAAATTAGGGCTAGATTTGTGTTTGTAATTCTAGCAGTATTGATGTTGACCAGCACACACGTTTCGGCAGATGATGTCTTCGGGTGGAAAACCGTAGGAAATGCCGGATTTTCAGATGGGGAGGCTTATGATGCCAATATAGCCATTGATAACAATGGTACGTTATATGTCGCATATATAAATAATGCTAATAATCAAAAAAGACCTACTGTAATGAAATATGACGGCAATGTGTGGACGGCGGTCGGGAACTTTCCGGAAGGACGTACTTATGGATTTGTCATTGCCGTAGACAGCGCAGGAACGCCGTATGTTGCGTATAGTAACGAAGCAAACGATTATAAAGCTGTTGTGAAAAAATATGACGGGGATAACTGGGTGGATGTTGGGACTCCCAAATTTTCAGAAGGGATCGCCTATACCTTCGATATGGCCATTGACGACAGCGGAACGCCTTATGTTATATATACCGGTGGCGCTAATAAAGAAGCATTGGTAAAGAAATTCGACGGAAATGTCTGGGTGGATTTAGGCTGTGTGTCAAACGGGGAAGCGAAATATGTCAATATCGCCATTGACAACAACGCAATCCCGTATGTTGTCTACCGTGATCAAGGCGGCGGAACAAAGAAAGCCTGTGCCAAGAAATATGAAGATGGCGGCTGGGTCGATTTGGGAAATGTTACAGACGGTGCTGCCAATGGTATCGACGTTGCTATAGACGGCAACAATGTCCCCTATGTCGTTTACATTGAATATAACACGTATGCCCAGAGAGTATTTGTGAGAAAATTGATCGAAGGAACATGGACGGCTGTTGGAGGGCGTTTAGGTTATAATGTTCAATCCCCCAATATAGCTATAGACAAAAACGGAACACCTTATATTGTATGGGGTGAGGGCTCTAGGGAGGTCTACGTTCAAAAATATGAAGGGGACAGGTGGGTCGATTTGGGGAAAGTCTCAACCGCCAGAGCTTCTTCCGCGGACATAGCCTTAGACAGCAGCGGAAACCCCTTTGTGGTATATAAGGATGAAAATTATGGTAGCTACAAAGCTATTGTGAGAACATATAGCAGACTTTCATCTGCCTGCGAAATTACATCTGTCAGCTGTCCGGCTCAAGCGAATATGATTGACAATGATATTACGGCAACTGTTAGTACAATGAGCGAATTAACGGTTGATGTAGCCGTTAGTGCCGGTGCCTCCTGGAAACTGTATCGTAACAGTGCATGTTCGAATGAAATTGTAAATAAAACAATAAATTTAAGCGATGGTAATAATACAGCTTATATAAAAGTTATCGCCGAAGACGGCACAACTAAAACGTACACCTTGTTTGTAAACAAGATTATCAGCCATTTAATAACAATCGCTGACCCTGCAGGCGGGACTGCGACTGTAACAGCTAATAAGGAGACGGCTTTTGCGGGGCAAACTGTCACGGTAAACATTACAAACATCCAAGAACAAACACAATTTGCATCAATAACAGTAAACGATGGAGAGGTGATGGTCAAGCAAGTTAATGAAGGCACTGAGTATTCATTTGAAATGCCGGAAGCGGATGTGACGGTTAAGGTGACATTGGAAACCAGACAATACACCGTTTCCTTTACCACGAACAGTGAAGATACGGTAGCAGAGCAATCTGTAGCTTACGGAGCACTGGTTACCGAGCCGGAGCCGCCAGCCAAAGCAGGCTGTGACTTTGTCGGCTGGTATAAAGAATCTGAATTAACCAACGCGTGGAATTTCACATCTGATACAGTATCGGCTGAGAACATCACCCTGTATGCCAAATGGACGGCTAAGAAATACAATGTCACTTTTAAAGATTATGACGGAACAGATTTAAAGAGTGAAACGGTTGAACACGGTGACAGCGCGACGGCACCAACAAACCCATCAAGGGCTGGCTACACCTTTGCGGGCTGGGATAAGGACTTCAGTAAAATTACGGGGGACTTGACTGTAACAGCCCGGTATAATGTGTACCAATACACCGTTTCCTTTACTACTAACAGCGAAGATACGGTGCCAGATCAATCGGTAGACTACGGAGCATTGGTTACCGAGCCAGAGCCGCCAGCCAAAGCAGGCTGTGACTTTGTCGGCTGGTATAAAGAATCTGAATTAACAAATGCGTGGAATTTTGCCGCTGATACAGTCCCCGCAGAAAATATCACCCTGTATGCCAAATGGACAGAAAACACCTATGCCGTTGCCTACGACGGAAACGGTAGCACCGGCGGTGCTGTGCCGACCGATGCTACGAGCTATCACAATGGCGATACGGTAACGGTGCTGGGAAACATCGGCAGTCTCGTTCGCACCGGCTACACCTTTGCAGACTGGAACACGGCGGCTAATGGCAGCGGTACAAACCGCAAAGGTGGAGAAACTTTCACAATAGGTAACAGTTATATTACGCTTTTTGCCCAATGGATCATCAATCAGTACATTATTAGCTTTGATTCAGCGGATGGAACCGAAGTTGATACAATAACCCAAGACTATGCAACGGCAGTAACCGCTCCTGCAGATCCAACAAAGGAAGGCTGCACATTTGCAGGTTGGTCTCAGGATATACCGGATACCATGCCGGCAGAGAATCTTACGTTGACGGCGCAATGGGACATTAACCAGTATACGATCAGCTTTGATAGCAACGGCGGAAGCTTGATTGACAGTCAGACTTTAGACTATGGCCTACTTGCTGGTGAGCCGACAGCACCAACAAAAGACGGGTATAACTTTACAGGCTGGTATAAGGAAGCGGAATTAACCAACGCGTGGAATTTCACATCCGATACAGTACCGGCAGGAAATATCACCCTGTATGCCAAGTGGACTGTGATTCATCATTCAACAAAATCCAAAACCAATGCTGGCACCAATACCAGTGGCGCGGACATCTATATAAACGGCGAAAAGCATACAGCGGGAAAAGCAGAAACCACAACGGAAAAAGGAAACACCAAAACGACAGTGACCGTTGACTCGGAGAAGCTGGACGAACTTCTTGAGTTAAAAGGCGATGGGCTTAGAATGACGATACCCGTTATGGACGGCTCCGATTCTTCCTCCGGCGTCCTGACTGGCCAGATGGTCAAGAATATGGAGGATAAGGAAGCTATTTTAGAGATAAAGACGGGTTCCGCCACGTACACCCTGCCCGCGGGGGAAATCGATATTGACGCGATCGCGAAGCAGTTTGGTGAAAGTGTCGGCCTTTCGGAAATCAAAGTTGAAGTTACAATTTCTGAGCCCTCCGATGACACGGTTAGAATAGTTGAAAACGCTGCCGAAGAAGGCGGGTTTGCTTTGTTGGCTCAAGCTGTTGAATTCAGCGTTGCATGCACCTGCAGCGGAGAAACGGTCACGGTTGAAAAGTTTAACGCATATGTTGAGCGAGCAATAGAAATCCCCGAGGGCGTAAACCCGAATGAAATAACAACTGCCATCGTCGTTGACACTGACCAGACAACGCGTCACGTGCCAACACAGATCACCCTGATTGACGGGAAGTATTATGCCATTATAAACAGCCTGACAAATAGTGTATACACGCTGATCTACAATCCGGTCGATTTTGTCGATGTGGAAGGACATTGGGCTCAGGATGCGGTAAACGACATAGCCTCGCGTAAAGTCATAAACGGCTATGCGGATGGCACTTTCGCGCCTGACGGAAATATTACCCGTGCTGAATTCGCGGCAATAATCATTCGGGCTCTTGGGCTGCCGGAGATCACGGGCGGCAGTTCGTTTGGCGATGTAGCCACGAACGACTGGTACTGTGGTTCGATTGAAACAGCCGTAAACTACGGGCTCATCACGGGATATTCAGACGGTACATTTTGCCCGAATGACGAAATCACACGAGAACAGGCCATGACGATTATTGTCAGAGCAATGTCAATTACAGGACTGGACACAAGAGTCACAGCCGGTGGAAGCTCTTTCGATAATTTTACAGACGGTTCCGATGTTTCTGATTACGCACGTGAGGGCGTCTTAGCCTCCCTTGATACGGGGATTATAACCGGCAGAGGCAACAGCACCCTCGCGCCGAACGATACAATAACACGAGCGGAGGTTGCCGTTATCGCAAGGCGGCTTCTGCGGCAGTCTGGTCTTATCTAAGAATCACTGCAAAGTCCTCTTGCAATTTAATGTGGCTGCATTTTGAAAGCCTGGAACCTTAAAAAAACACCCGCCAAAATCACCCGGTGGGTAGTATACAATCAGAAGATAACCACTGTACAATTTGTATAGTGGTTATTTTTGTGCGCCCAGCATGGGCGCAAGCATAAGGGTTAATTGCAGGTGCAGGAAGCGGAATCTTTCTTCCTTATTCTCCGATTATTTTGACTAGCACACGCTTATTGCGCATTCCGTCGAACTCTCCGTAAAAAATTTGCTCCCATGTTCCAAAGTCAAGTTTGCCGTTGGTGATCGCGACGACAACCTCGCGTCCCATTACAGAACGCTTTAAATGTGCGTCGGCATTATCCTCGTAGCCATTATGATCGTATTGGTCGTGGGGCTTTTCCGGAGCAAGCTTTTCAAGCCAACGCTCGAAGTCACGGTGGAGTCCTCTCTCGTCATCGTTGATAAAGACACTAATGCCATAATGTGTGTATTAGAATGAGTCATGCTCAAGCAAAGCACCTGAGTGAAATGCAGAGAAACATGGTGAATAAGTGTCAAATAAAAAAAGACACAAGTGTCTCGTTTCGAAAATTCGTTGAAAAACAGAGGGATGAAACAGGATATGGAAGACAATGAGCGAAAAACGACTATGATGTTTCTTTTGCCCAACCCCTTGCATCACCTTCATACAGCTTTAAACTTTTGTTCTTGTCGTAAAAAAGTATCTCATACGATAATATGTCGAATCAAAAGACTTTAGTATAATTTATACTAGAGTTTTCCTGTGTTTTTATAAAATATAGGAAATTGTAATCGAATAACGTGCTGGAGGTTATTTCATGAAAAAGAGGGCAAGTAGAAAAATAATATCAATCATTCTGAGTATGACGCTCTTTATGGTTCCTGGCAATATGTTGTTGCCTGGATTTCCTCACCCGGTTTTTGCAGAGGAATATGAGGATGCATTGCAGGCTGGAGGAGCGACATCAACATCAGAGATCACTCCGTCCATTTATGAGGTGGACCCCGACAGCGTTCCGACGGTTGATACGGATGAGCCGGAGGATCAAACACAGGGAGAGCAAACGCAGGAGGACCTGGTGCCGGAGGAGATAAACCCGGAAGAAGCGCCGGAGGAACTGCTTGAAGAAGAGGTGGTCGAGTTTGAATCGGAACCAGACCCTAATGAGGTGGCAAAAGGTCTGGAGGACCGGCCTGACCCACTTTCTCTGGAAGATTTGATTGATGATTTTGGCATCCAGCCGCCAGCCCAGCCACTTTCGACGCTGCAGGACCGGATCATGCTTTTCTCCACAGCTGTCGAAACCAATCCGGTTACAATCGTCATCGGT
Source organism: Anaerovoracaceae bacterium (assembly GCA_963676445.1). Taxonomy (GTDB): domain Bacteria; phylum Bacillota; class Clostridia; order Peptostreptococcales; family Anaerovoracaceae; genus Anoxybacterium. Next base: position 1,728,580 of record OY781100.1, on the reverse strand, counting down.
GATGACAATGATAACAATGCGCATACCGGAGTGTCTGACGGGGATATCGATTACAATATATCGGCAACAAAGGCCAACTATCCTGTCGAAATCTCTTTTGATCTGGATGCTCTGCCGACGGAAAGCGCTTATATCGCCATCAAGGCGTATGACGTGGATGAAGAAGCAGGGGAAAAAGACTACGTATTTATTAACGATGCGCCAATGGCTCCGGGAACAGGCACGAATTCCATCGGTTGTCTTTCGGGAAATAACAACACCTGGAACACGACTGTTCTTCAGATCCCTCTTTCCAAACTGAAACTGGGTAAGAATTATATATCAATTAGTATTACAAGGGGATGGTGGACTACTGTAGACTGGGCTCAGCTGATTCTTGACGGAGGCTCTGCTGACGAAAATGTTTCAGAGTTCTCCATCAAGCTTGGCGATGCGATCCAAAACGGCAGTCAAGTGGAAATCGCCGCCACGGTAAATATTACACAGGATGGATCAAAGGATTATCATACAGAATATATGCTGACCAATGTGAAGGGAGAAAATCTTGACTCCGCGTTTGGAACTGCAAGCAGCACAGAAACAGCTATGCTGACCATGCCCCTTAGCTCTCCGTCAGGAACATATACCGTAACAGGGTTGATCAAGGGAGAAGACGAGACGATCAAGGCTAGCGATACGATTACCTTTGATTTTGTCAGCGGTGAGGTACCGACTTTCGGGCCTAAGATCAGCTATCGTTTACAACCGGCAACGCTGACCAACGGCAATGTTGTCATCCAGCTTGAGGCTGAAAACATGAATCCGACAGAGATCAGCGATGTGGAGATCTGGTATCAAAGCGGAGATATTACCGACTCTTCCAATGGAACAATCACGAGTGCTTATCAGAGTGTTTCGGAAAGCGGTACTTATTCCTTTACCATTAAATTTGTTCGTAACGGAATCGAACGCATATCAGGATACAACGTTAAAATAGACAATATAGATAAGAAAAAGCCCGTCATTCTTTTTGCAGGAAATGTTAACGTCCTCGAAGAAACCCCCGATGATCAGGTGCTGGCGGCAATTGCCGGTAATATTACGGTAAAAGATGATATATCACTTCCGGCAAATCCATATACAATATCGCCTAACAGCGATCTTGCCGCAATTCCAGGGGAGAAAACGATTACCGTTACGGCCAGAGATACTGCGGGCAATGAAGAAACGAAAAACCTTACAGTGATGGTTTTGCCAAAGCCGGTTCAGCTCGCACAAAATGAACCGGTGATGGACGGCACATCGCACATAGCAGCCTTATCCGCAGCAATCGAATATACCGGAGGTCTCAATATCACGGAATACGGTTTTGTCTGGGGCGTTTCTCAGAATCCAACCCCTTCTGTCTGCAACGGAATCGCCAGCATTGCGGGAACATTGGAAAAGGGTGAAACGTTCAATGCAGCTGCAGCTGATATTAGCGAAGGGATAAACTACTATGTCCGCGCTTATGTCAAAGCAGGCAATAAATATTATTATAGTGATCAAAAGAGTTTTAATATCGGAGCGCCCCAATACGGTAATTTCAGCGTCTCAACAGAAGCGACACGAGTGTCCTGTGATGGCGGGACCGCAGTATTTACAATCAGCAGACCTGCCGGACAAACGGAAGGCGATCAGACTGTATCTTATCGGACGGTAAACGGTACGGCAATCGGCGGTATTCATTTTCAGCACAAGTTGAGTACAATCACGTTCTCTGACGGGGAAGATTCCAAAGTGATCGAGGTGCCGGTCTATGGAATTGCCCGGGAGTACGGGAGCAATCCGGCAACCGCTTATCAGAATACCCAACGGAACTTTTATCTGGAGATATACAAAGTACAGGGAGGCGCAACCATTAACGGCACTGCATCCATGGCGAAAAAGACAATCGATCTTGACAGCACAAAGGAAGTTGACGCAAACACATATAATCAGTACAACAGCGTTAATACGGTAAAAGGGGCAGTCAGTTTGATTACGGATGATGGAAGCAACAATGGCAGCATCTGGGAGCCAAATGCCGATGCCACAGATTTGGTAAGCTTTACAAAGCTCGGAAATACTGACGGTACATATCTTGATAAGACCGCCGATCACTATGCGCTGAAATATGATCTGACAATCTCAGAGCAGGATGACGGCTATGAGTTGATGCAGGTCACGACCCAGAATGCTCCCTACAATTTTGGGCACCTCAACGTTAATTATGCCTCAGGATCGGAGCTATATTACGCGCTAGCTTTTGAACACGATACATCTGGTACCTATGGAACAGCCAAAACATATACCTTTCCATCTACAACAGCGAGAGCACAGGCAGTTTACAGTAAATCCGCCGTCAAGGGATATTCTGGAATACTGATAGACGGTGGTACTGCAATTAACATAGGAAATAACAAAATGGTCTATGTTCATTATAGCGCTTCAGGAGGAGCTAACGATAAATGGGAAAAAAGCGGTTTTCAACCTTCCGTTCGTGCGATCGACATCAAGGAACCTCAGCTCCTTGCTGTAGCGCCAATGGCAGGGGGAACCTATTCCTTTGGAGATACCGTATATGTAAGCTTGATTTTTAATGAGATCGTTGACAGCTTATCGGGAGCTGTAACGTTAAAAACGAATCTATCAGGGACACCTTTCAGCTACGTGGAAGGTGAAGGAACGAACGTGCTGGTGTTCAAGGGTAAGGTAAACCTTGAGGGGCAAAGCTTCTCGCAACTGATCATCACTGCAATCAAAGGCAGCGGAAACATAAAAGACATGAGTGTCGCAACTGGATTTCCTACGCCTGCAACCGGTGACAGCACCGAATTTGAAGCGAATACAGTCCGCCCGCTCATTAGCTTTGCGGGAAGCAGCACCGGCACCCTTCCGAGACATACCGCGGAGATTGCGATTACAGATGCAGCATCAGCCTGCTATACATGGTCGATGAATTCTGAAATGCCGGTTTCCGGCTGGATGGATCTTCCCGACGCAACGGGCGGTACTATGACTGAGACATTAACCGGAGGAGAAAGCGGATCGGCTGCCGTGTGGTATTTACACGTGCTTGCGACTCATTCCAATGGGAATATCTTGTGGGCTGTCAAGGAGTTCAATTTTCAGCAGCCGACATTAAACGCTACGGTGAGCCATCCTGATCAATGGCTGCCGGGTAAAGAAATTACACTATCTGTTACGGGCAGCGCTCCGGTGAATGTTGCCATGACAGGACCGAAGACAGGCAATTATACTGAAAATACGGTTATTACAGCGACGACAGCGGGTACTTATACCTTTACGCTGACTGATGAATATGGAAGCAATATCGTAAAAAGACTGGATGTCTCCCGGATTGACCATACGAAACCGGAGATTGTGATCAGAGAATATGGGGATACAGCGGTGAAATATACTTCTCTGGATTTTGGAGTCTCCGCTGCTGACGATGAGGGCGGTTCCGGCATTGCTTCTTTGGAATACGCATGGACGGGCAGTACTGCGGTGCCGACTGACTGGATGCCAATGGCTGCAGAGGGCGGCTTGATTCCCACTTATAATACGGTTGGCACAGTATATCTTCACGTAAAAGCAGTCGATACCGCTGGAAATACTAACTATGCCTGTTCCGGGGCTTATACCGTGATGGACAACACTCCACCGCAAATTGATATAGAATTTTTAAATGGCGCGTTGGAGGCTTGGCAGTCAGGAAGTGTCAGCCTTCGGTATGTGGTCACAAAAACAAGTGGGGATATCAAATCTATTAATGCAGCGGATCAGATTCTCGAAAATGGAGACCTCCCGTCTTCCTACCCTTATGAAGATACCGTTGAGGTTGATCGGAACGGAATGGTTTCCTTCATGGTTTCTGATGAAAACGGCTTGAGCGATACGGCAAGTCTTGTGGTCAATTATCTGGACAACGAAGCACCTTCGGTCAGCGTCGGCTATGGGTCGGGTAACACCGCAGCCAGCTGGGCGAAAACCAAGACCGTAATTTTAAATGCAAACGACAGCACCAGCCCGGTGATTGACGGCAGCGGAGCCATAACGGCATATAGCGGCAGCGGTGTCGCTTCCTTAGAATGGAAGAAACAAGGTGAAAGCAGCTATCATTCAGTTAGTGACGGCAGCTTTACGGCGGATGAAAACACAACCTATTTTATTAAGGCGGCTGATGCTTGCGGCAACAGTTCGGAATACAATATATCGATCAGCGGAATCGATACAACAGCACCGAATGTCAATATCAGTGCGCCGACAGACTGGCAGAATGCCAACTACTCAGCTGCCGTAAGCTATGGGGACGATTACAGCGGCATAGCATCGGCGAAATATGCTGTTGCGTCAAGTAACGTCAGCATCCCGGGAGACCTTTCAGTCATGCCGGCAAGCGGAGGCAGCATTGCCGTCACAGGTCAGGGGAGCAGCTATATTTATTACATCGTGACAGATAAAGCAGGCAATACAACGGAAGGCTGGACGGGAGAAATCAAACTGGATAAAGAAGCGCCTGTACTTACCGTGACGCCATACTGTGAAACGGAAGGCGGAGCGGCATATGTTCCGGGGCAATGGACAAGCAGCGATGTTGTATTCAAATTGGGAAACAGCACGAGTCAGATTTCCGGCACAGTTTATCAGGTGAGTATCGATGATGGTCCGTGGAATACGCTGGCAGGGGATACATCCATCATAGCGGCTAATACCAATAAGAACTATCGATTCCGGGCGCTGAGCGGAGCAGGTTTATCAGATACATGCGGCAATATTTCGGTGAAGATACATAAATCCATGCAGGATCAGGCAATGGAGGCATCCATGCTCAGCCCTTCACCCAACACAGAGGATTCATGGTACCGCAACGAAACGGTAATTACGATCGCCAAACCTTCTGCTGAAGACAGCGGACCTGCCGTCACGGTTAATTACAAACTGTGGAAAGAAGGAGAAGGTGAGCCGGTGTCTGCGTCAGTTCTCGGCGGCGAAACAATCGCAATTCCAGCAGACGGAATCTGGACACTTAAGATTTGGACGGAAGATGAGGCGGGAAACAGTACAGAGCCGCTGATTTGTCATTATTATGTGGATACGGCAGAACCAGTCTTCGAAAGCGTCCAATATCAGCTGATCAATGATGACGGTTCTTATGGAGAGTTCCAAAGTTTTGATCCGAACAAAAACTTCTTCCGACAAGCCGTCCATGTCACTGTGAAAATCGGCGATATACTATCCGGCGCTGCTAAGATCAGCCGACTGTATGATGGGATATCGGAAGAGCTTCTGATGGATGAGAATGGCACTGCAACCTTTGACCTTGGTCCGGATTTCGATGGGAGTGTAGTGATTGGAGCGGTCGATAAGGCCGGCAATGCGGTCATGGATGAAGATAAAGCAGTCATCAACCTGATTTCAGAGCAGCATTCTCCAGTGATCGTGTTCGGCGGTGCGGCTGTCACAGAGGAGTCGAAAGATATCTGGCTGCAGGGAGCGCAGACGGTCGAAATTACGGCTGATGATGCGTCAGATGGAGCGACAGCTTCGTCGCTTGATAAAATGAGTGTTTCCGTAAAACGCTGGGATGGTACGGCATATACTGAGAGTATGGATGGAATCAGCTGTAGTTTTGAGGGATTAAGCGAGGCTGCAGCCACGACTGCGAAGACGCATGAGCTGATTCTTTCCTCCAGCGGCAGATATGAAATAACCGTTTCAGCTGTTGACCGGGCAGGAAATCAGGCAGCTTTGCAGACGCGCTATATCAGAGTGGACACAGACTTACCTGCCGGAGCCCCCCAACTTACCCTGAACGGAGTAGAGATCGATAATGATGCTTATTATCAGGCGAAGGATTATCTTGTAGTTCCTTCTGTCGAAAATGATGAGAAACAGAGTCCTGTCAGAGCGCAGTATCAGCTGACGAACGACGCGGAGCCAGATAAAAATGTAACCGTATGGACCGACATTCCCGAGAACCATACCCTCTCGGTGAACGAGGGGACAAACAGGGTCGCACTTCGTACCACGGATCTTTCCGGCAATACAGGAAGCGAAGTGATCTATACGCTAAATCGTGATAATACACGGCCCAGCGCCAGTGTTTCTGTTTCGACGGATTGGCAAAATTCGGATTACTCAGCTGCCGTAAGCTATGGGGACGATTACAGCAGCATAGCATCGGCGAAATATGCTGTTGTGTCAAGTAACGTCAGCATCCCGGAAGACCTTTCAGTCATGCCGGCAAGCGGAGGCAGCATTGCCGTCACAGGTCAGGGGAGCAGCTATATTTATTACATCGTGACAGATAAAGCAGGCAATACAACGGAAGGCTGGACGGGAGAAATCAAACTGGATAAAGAAGCGCCTGTACTTATCGTGACGCCATACTGTGAAACGGAAGGCGGAACGGCATATGCTCCGGGGCAATGGACCAGCAGCGATGTTGTATTCAAATTGGGAAACAGTACAAGTCAGATTTCCGGCACAGTTTATCAGGTGAGTATCGATGATGGCCCGTGGAATACGCTGGCAGGGGATACATCCATCATATCGGCTAATACCAATAAGAACTATCGATTCCGGGCGGTCAGCGGAGCAGGTTTATCAGATACATGTGGCAATATTTCGGTGAAGATACATAAATCCATGCAGGATCAGGCAATGGAGGCATCCATGCTCAGCCCTTCACCCAACACAGAGGATTCATGGTACCGCAACGAAACGGTAATTACGATCGCCAAACCTTCTGCTGCAGACAGCGGACCTGCCGTCACGGTTAATTACAAACTGTGGAAAGAAGGAGAAGGTGAGCCGGTGTCTGCGTCAGTTCTCGGCGGCGAAACAATCGCAATTCCAGCAGACGGAATCTGGACACTTAAGATTTGGACGGCAGATGAGGCAGGCAACAGTACGGATCCGCTGATTTCTCATTATTATGTGGATACGGCAGAACCAGTATTCAAAAGCGTTCAATATCAGCTGATCAATGATGACGGTTCTTATGGAGAGTTCCAAAGTTTTGATCCGAACAAAAACTTCTTCCGACAAGCCGTCCATGTCACTGTGAAAATCGGCGATATACTATCCGGCTCTGCGAAGATCAGCCGACTGTATGATGGGATATCGGAAGAGCTTCTGATGGATGAGAATGGCACTGCAACCTTTGACCTTGGTCCGGATTTCGATGGGAGTGTAGTGATTGGAGCGATCGATAAGGCTGGCAATGCGGTCATGGATGAAGATAAAGCAGTCATCAACCTGATTTCAGAGCAGCATTCTCCAGTGATCGTGTTCGGCGGTGCGGCTGTCACAGAGGAGCCGGAAGATATCTGGCTGCAGGGAGCGCAGACGGTCGAAATTACGGCTGATGATGCGTCAGATGGAGCGACAGCTTCGTCGCTTGATAAAATGAGTGTTTCCGTAAAACGCTGGGATGGTACGGCATATACTGAGAGTATGGATGGAATCAGCTGCAGTTTTGAGGGATTAAGCGAGGCTGCAGCCACGACTGCGAAGACGCATGAGCTGATTCTTTCCTCCAGCGGCAGATATGAAATAACCGTTTCAGCTGTTGACCGGGCAGGAAATCAGGCAGCTTTGCAGACGCGCTATATCAGAGTGGACACAGACTTACCTGCCGGAGCCCCCCAACTTACCCTGAACGGAGTAGAGATCGATAATGATGCTTATTATCAGGCGAAGGATTATCTTGTAGTTCCTTCTGTCGAAAATGATGAGAAACAGAGTCCTGTCAGAGCGCAGTATCAGCTGACGAACGACGCGGAGCCAGATAAAAATGTAACCGTATGGACCGACATTCCCGAGAACCATACCCTCTCGGTGAACGAGGGGACAAACAGGGTCGCACTTCGTACCACGGATCTTTCCGGCAATACAGGAAGCGAAGTGATCTATACGCTAAATCGTGATAATACACGGCCTGATTATATTGAATTCTCTCCGGCGAATGGAGCTTCTGAAGTGAGTACGGTTGCTACAATCAGTTTTATGGCGGACGAACCTCTGATGAAAGGAAAGGGTTATATCACCATCTATAATAAGAGCAAGAATCTCAAGGTGCTGGACTTGCACAGCAGCAACAACCGAGTCAAACTGTCAAATGAAAACAGAACAGTTACCATCACGCTTCCGGCTGCACTGGAAGCAGATACGGAATATGAACTTCTAATGGATGAAGGCTTTGTTTCTGACCGGGCCGGAAATCAAGGCCTGGCAATCGCAGCAGAGAGCAGCTGGTGCTTTGCAACGGCGGCTGCTACAGCAATTCCCGATGAAGAGATTGTTGTGCTGGGATATACGGTAGAATTGATTTCAAAATCAGGACCCGATGGGCAGGAAACGATCCAGACCGTCACCGCCCCTGCAGACAGGGAAGCTGAAAGACAGCACAATATTGTCGCAAAAGCGAGCTATAGTATAAACGGGACGGATTATTACGTTAAGTTAAGAGTGAGACCGCTTATGAACGCAGAGCCGGAGCTGATTAACGTGTCGGTGTCGGAAGGGACTGCGACACTTTCAGATGATAAGCAGTTCATTGATGTTCTTATTCCTGTAAGCGTCGGTGAAGTGTTGATGACAATATCTCTCGGAAGCGGCACTGCGAACCAGTTCTCCATTAAAATCATCAATTCAGAGTATACTGCGCTTGTTGAAACCAGCGGAGGGATCAATGCGACAGCGGATGAAGGCAACCTGCTGAACGCTGTGGATTTAAGCAAAGAAGTGGAAATAGGCCAATTACCTGATACATCGGTTGACGTAACGGTAAAGCTTGATATTGCGGAGAAGACGGAAACAGACATCCCTGATCTTGAGGAGATTCAGCAAACTGTACCAGGTGCAGCTCTTCGGTTCCTGAGTATTACCATGGAGAAAATTGTGAAAACAACGGTAGAGGGAAGCAGCTCGAGTACGGAAACCACCGCAATCACAGCGACTCAGCAGCCAGTTGTTATCATAATTGACATCCCGGAGGAAATCCAGGGACAATATATTTATAAGATTATTCGCGAGCACGATGGGATAAGGGATATCCTTCCTGCTGAGGTTATCGACAAAGGAACACGGCTGCGCTTCGAAACAGATCGTTTTTCAAGATACACGATTGCAGCGGCAGCAGCCCCAAGGCATGGAAATAATAAAAAAGAAATCATAAAGCCAGTTTCTGTAACGGCTGGCTCGAAACGAATGACGGTAGAACTGGACAAACTTGCAATAGAAGAAAACGTCGAGAAGAATGTGCTTCTACCATATTTCATTGAATCGGAAGAAGAATTCATCGTTCCCTTTTCTATCGTACAGAACGGTGAGATAAAATGGATTGCAGAACAGGGACAGACGTATTGGTTTAAGTGCAACCAAAAGCAATTCGAGGATATTTACGATCATTGGGCGGAAGAGGATATTCTATTCTGTGCTGTCAGAGAATTGTTTGATGGAACGGGGGCCAAACAGTTCTCACCGGATATAGGTATGACAAGAGGAATGTATGTAACGGTGCTTGGACGACTATGGAAAGTGGACACCGACCGATTTGGCACTTCGCGGTTTGACGATGTAAAGTCAGGTGACTGGTGCGCTCCTTATATCGACTGGGCAGTTCAGTCGGGCATTGTTGACGGTTTCGGAAACGAATTATTCCAGCCAAATCAAATGATTACCCGAGAACAGATGGCGCTGATAACCGCCAGGTTTATTAAATATGCGGAGCTGGACTTAAAACCCGTTAATGGGGCGGAAGTACCTGCCGATCGATTTGCTGTCAGTGACTGGGCAGCTGATGAAGCATGGCTAATGCTTGAAACCGGGCTGATCAAGGGCAAACCCCATAATGTTTTTGATCCACAGGGAAATGTTACGAGAAGCGAGGCTGCGGCAGTGATAAAACGCTTGATTGAAAATACTGTTCAATAAAACTACTCCATAATTAGTTTGCATTTTTCATTTTTGAACGAAGGGAAGTCACATTCTGCAATCGATATTATAGATGATTTTAAAGAATTGATTCTGTCACTGTCACAGTTTACAAGTATGTCAGGAAATCGAAGAGATTCTCGGGAAGCTCTTCGAAAGAAAGGTGTTTCAGAATGGGAAATTAGAAACAGCCCGTTTTTTCATAAATTGGACACGCAGATGGTTTTTTGTTCAGCTGCAAAGCATTCACTTTGATACTTTTATCTCTCCGTTTCGAGTTTCAAGTTCTATGGTTATTTCAGGGGAATCGCCAACGGTTCCGGCGGCCGTTCTCCCTGTAGTAACAAGCAGGTCTGCAAAGGAGGTATCAATCGATCCCTCTTTTGTCGCAGCCAAAAATTTGAATGAAAGTGGATTTGGAAGTTCTAATGTAAGCGTTCCGTTTTTTGCGTATGCAGAAATGTCACCTGTCACATCGGTAAAGGAAATGTCGATGGAACCATCTCCGGAGGCGTTAAAAGAGCCGGAACTGCTAAGACGCAAGGCAGTCAGCTTCCCGCCTTTTGATTGATAGCGTATTGCTCCGTTTGCCTGATCGAGTGAAGTTGTTGCATTTGTAGTCAGAATGTTTATCGTGTCTGCATTAATGTTTTCAAAATACAAACTGCCGTTTGTACTGGTACTGTTAATGTTAGACGCTTTTGCATTTGAAACTTTTACTACGCCGCTTGTAGTATCGAGACTGAAATCACCCGGTAAGTTCAGTGCAATTTCCGAATTGATTGTTCCGCTTGTGGAATGCAGGGATAAATTTCCGGCATAGTTCTGCGGAATATAAATTTCAATGTATGATTCAAAACCGGTATGCTTTGGCCTATCACCCTCTGTAATCAGCAGCTCGCCTTTGTGAGTGGAGGTTCTGGCGTAATAGTCTTTTTTATCCTCGTTCATATATTCTTTTAGTATCACACTGTCATGATCACTTTTCAGAACCAGTATATCATCAGCGTCATAATCAAGCCGGAGGCTTTGAAAATTCCCGGTATCAAAAGTAAGTGTATTTACGAGGGCGGATGCCTTTTGTTCTCCGCAGCCTGATAAAGCTCCGATGAGCAGGCTCGCGGCACAGGTGAATAGCAACAGTTTGAATTTCATAAATAGATTCTCCCTTCTTGACTGAATCGTTCATTCAATAATGCTTGATTTTTTTACGGAGCGATTGCTCCGTAAATACTTTTATCTCTTATATGCGTGAAGCAGGTTATCCATGCAAATGCTTTTTGCCGTTTTTACAGGAAGATCCTTCTGTATTTCATAAGCATCATTTGCAACGTGCATTCCCCACCAGGACAGGGTTTCTATGATTAAGTGGGTAACATATTGGGGCAGCTCCACTTGTCGAAAAGTTCCGTTCTCCATGTACTTTGTAATGTAGGATAAAACCTGATCATAAAAATTCCTCCGGTATTTCTTATAGGAGCCTGTCAGCGTTTCTAAATCGTCCGGGTTTTTTTCAATGAGTAAACAACCGATTCCATACTTTGAAATTATATCAAACGCGTCGGACAGCATTTGTTCTAATGGATAATTTGTAATGTCGTTAAGGTGCGCGGAAAACGATTTGGTATTCTGCTCAAATGCTTCCGCTATCTCATTATCCAGAGAATCAAACAGTTCTGAACGGACTGGCAGTTCAAACTCCTGTGTGATAAACGCCGGTGTGATCGTACCTTTCAGTAGGAATCGTAAAATGTCTCTTTTCCCAGTAAAGTAAACATAAAGCATGCCGGTTGACAATCCGATTTCTTTTGCGATGTCTTTCATTTGGGTTCTTGCATATCCTTTATTGATGAATAAGTGACCGGCAGCGTCAAATATTGATTGCATTCGGTTTTCCATTGTACACCCCTTCCTTATTGAACCGTTCATTCAATTGCTATTGTATTACTTTTTTTTCTGTCCGTCAAGCTGTGCTTTGCTTTTATTTGTTTTCCTATTTCGGAAAAATCAGGAGTCAAGGCAGGAATAAATTCATGGCCCTCGATTGAAGCAAGAATATCCTCGTCGATATCAGACAAACTATTGATAATACGATAGTTCATAGAAGTTCAATATAAGAGGAGGTTCGAGTATGACAAACAGAAATGCAGATTTAACAAGTTTGCCGACCATGGCGATGGAATATGTCCCACAGCCCAATATCAACGCTCAGAAAATTGTGGCACTGGTCAAGGATCAGGGAAGAATCACTGGCTATCAAATGGAAGACGGCAGCGTTCTGGACAAAGAACAGGCGGTAGCTCTGGCAAAACAGGACATGATTAGAGGAGTCGGAGTGGCATCGCGAAAGGGTAATGAGTACTTGAAATCGCTTCCCGATGAAAGCGACGAGAATAATCTTGGCAATCTGCCGTCCAGCAGTCAATCGGAACTATAGGGTATGGTAAAGGGTGAGTGCGATTGTGTGAGAGGGTATCTTCTTTGGATACTCTCTTTTCGCGTTATGCGATTGAACCTTAACTGATGGAGCAAAAGTTCAGCTTCTTGAAGTTGCCTGGAATTTGTGGTATAAATTGTTTGGAATTGTCGATTTGGTGTATAAATAAATAAGCAAATCGAAAACGAAAGAAGCATAAAGAAAGGGACGGAAAGATGATTTGGAAAGAAAAATATAAGGTTGGGGTTCCTCAAATTGACTCACAGCACGAGGAGCTTTTCGCGCGTGTGACGACATTCGTTGAAACACTGCGTTCGGATAAAGAGTGGGACGAAAAGGTGAATCAGGTAAATGAGACATTGGAATTTATGAAAGATTATGTTGTAACTCATTTCAGGGATGAGGAAGCGTATCAGAAGGAAATCGGCTATCCGGAATCGGAATCTCATAAAAAGGTACATAGTGATATGGTAGCCTATGTGGCGATGGTCTCAGAGCAGTATGAAAAAAACGGATATGAAGAAACACTGATCCAGCAGTTTGCAGGAAAGCTGCTAACCTGGTTGATTAATCATGTTGCCGCTGATGATCAGAAAATAGCAGATTATGCTCGGAAGAAGGAGGCGACATCACTATGAGTAAGGATTATCTTGCGCCCTTTGCGGATGCGGCGCAGCAAACTTTAAAGCTGCTTCTTGATGTAGACGCGTTCGTCGCAGCACAAGCGAAAAATGATAGCGTCGAAGGGTCCTCTGAAGAGGACGGTCAGGTAGGAGTCGTTATCGGAATTACCGGAGATCTTAACGGAGAGGTACGATACAGCTTTCCGCCGGATACATCACTGGAAATCGTTAAAATGATGAGCGGAATGGAGTTTACCGAAATTGATGAGTTCGTAACATCGGCATTAGGTGAGATTGCCAACATCATCAGCGGAAATGCAGTAACCGGTCTTTCAGGCGATCATATTATCTGCGACATCCTGCCGCCGAAAATCAACGAAGAAACGGAAGTGTCTGAAGCGGATGCAACGTATTTGTTTTCAACGAAATTAAACTCCGCGATAGGAGATGTTGATATCAAACTTCAACTAAAGACGAACTCTTGAAATTTTAATTTATATAACAAAACAAAAATAACGCCTCTATCGGAAACTGCATCTGATAGCGGCGTTATTGTTTTTTCTCTTCTGGTTCTAGAGATCGATCAAAAAAATATAATTATGACCAGATGGTCATTGACAAACGATAAAACGTGGAATATAATTACAACGTCGGATGTTAGCGTGTGCTAACTAACGGTGAGGCACAATCAAGTTGTTGGTAAATTGTTGTGATAGGGGGAACCTGAAATGGGACCGGTAATAAAACTGACGGATGTAGTAAAGGAATATGTCATGGGCGAAATCACCATCAAAGCGGCGGACGGAATATCTTTTGAGGTTGGTCAGGGGGAACTGGTGGTTGTACTTGGACCCAGTGGTGCTGGAAAAAGCACTGTTTTGAATATTCTGGGCGGCATGGACAGCGCCACATCCGGCGAAGTATGGGTTAACGGAAGCGATATCACGAAATATAACAGAAATGAACTTACCATGTATCGAAGAAAACATATCGGTTTTGTTTTTCAGTTTTATAACCTGATGCCGAATTTAACTGCCCTGGAAAACGTTGAGATTGCAGCGCAGATCTGCGATAACCCTTTGAGTGTCTCCGAGGTGCTGGAGCGTGTCGGCTTGGGTGGGCGAAAGAGCAACTTCCCGGCTCAGCTTTCCGGTGGAGAACAGCAGCGCGTATCGATCGCCAGAGCCATTGCCAAAAATCCGACACTGCTTTTATGCGATGAACCGACAGGGGCACTGGATTATGTTACCGGGAAATCTATCCTGAAGCTGCTTCGCGATATAAACCGTAATTATGATAAAACGGTTATGGTTATTACCCATAATAGTCCCATCGCACAGATGGCAGATAAGGTGATCAGAATAAAAAACGGCAGGGTTGAATCTGTTGAAGTGAATGAACACCCCCTGCCCATCGAAAGGATTGAATGGTAATGCTGATCTTATTAAAGAAATTTTTCCGTGACCTGAAAGAGTCCAAGGGGCAGTTCATATCAGTTCTTGCTGTGGTAATTATCGGCGTTATGTTTTATACCGGTATGTATTCAGCTCTGGAGAGCTTGTCCGGAGCAGGGCAGAGATACTTTGAGGAATACAGGCTGGCTGATCTATGGAGTTCTGTATACCGTGCCCCGGAGGGGGTGGTGGAGCGGATTGAAGAGATCCCGGGAGTCGGTATGGCTGAAGGAAGAGTCGTTCAGGATGTAAGAATCTTTATGGAAGACAGGAACGCAATGATCAGATTGATTTCGCTTCCCGATAAAAAAAAGGATACGGTCAATGATATCATGATGAAATCCGGCAGTTATTTTTCCGCTAACGTGGGAAACCAGTGCATCGTGTCCGAAGATTTTTTCAAAGCAAATCATATGATGATCGGGCAGACCATCGAACCGATCATCAACGGGGAAAGGGTGAAGCTCTCGATTGTCGGGACTGCAAAAAGCCCAGAGTATATTTACGAAATTCGGGATGCAGGTGAAGTGATTCCTGACCATGAGAAATTCGGTGTGGTGTATGTGAAAAAATCCTATTTGCAGACAATCCTTGATTACAAAGGATCGGTAAATGATATTTGTCTTCTCCTCGGAAGAGATGGCGATGTAAAAATGGTCCGGGATTCAATGAAGAAAATTCTTGACCAGTATGGACTGATCAGTACAGTGGAAAGGAAAGACCAGACCAGCTACGCGATGTTTCATTCGGATGAAGTGGGGCTGCGTTCCATGGCTGCAATTTTTCCCTTGCTTTTCTTTATTGCGTCGGCAGCCATCATTTACATAACGATGACCAGGATGATTGAAAATCAGAGGATGCTGATGGGGGTGTTCAAGGGCCTTGGATACAGCGACTGGAATATCATGCTGCACTATCAGACCTATCCGCTGCTGGTAGGAATTCTCGGAAGCATCTTGGGGTCGCTGATTGGAATTCTTTTCGCGGGGAAAGGTTTGCTTGGCATATTCAATAACTTTTACAATCTTCCGACTGAGCATTCTTCTGCGCATCTTGGAATCGTAGGGCCCGCTTCGCTGATGGCTTTGTTTTTCTGTATTTTCGCAGGATACAACGCCTGCAGGAAGGAGCTTCGCATGGTGCCGGCTGAATCCATGCGGCCGAAACCGCCTGCCGGCGGCAGAAGAACTCTTCTTGAAAATTTCCGCTTCTTTTGGGAACGGATCAATTTCAGCTGGAAGATGATCATACGCAATCTGTTTCGTTATAAACGGCGATCTGCGATGGCTTCCGTCGGTATCATATTTTCTATGGCGCTGCTGCTTATCGCTCTTGGCTTTCGCAGTTCCATGAACAACATGATGGAAGTACAATTTGAAGAAATCCAGAAGTTCGATTTGAAGATCAGCTTCACGCAAATAATGAACTCAGATGAACTTCACTATATCAGAAGTCTTGACCACGTAGAATCAGTCGAGCCTGTGATGGAGACCGGCATGGAACTCGTTAACGGCTGGAAGCGAAAGGATATCGGAGTGATTGCCCTTGATAGCGAGGCGACGCTGTACGGCGTATACGGCAGGGATGGAAATCCTGCAATTCTGCCCTCGGACGGAATTCTTCTGCCGATGCGTCTTATGGAAACTTTGGGACTTCATACGGGAGACCGCGTAACCCTCCGCTCCTTTTATCCGGGAAAGAACGAAGATAAAGACAAAAAAACAGTTGCCGTTAAGGGAGAAACATCGCAGTTTATCGGTCAGGACGCAGTCTGCAGCATGGCTTATATTGATGACTTGCTGGATGAAGGATTTGTGGTAAATGCAGCGCATATCAGGCTGGATGATCCGAAATATGAAAAAGAAGTGACGGAAAAGCTGAAGGACATTCTGACGATCAATACGATTCAGTCAAAATCGGAAGTGGTTGCCAATACAGGTAAGATGTTGGAGTCAATGAATACCATTATCTTTTTCATGTTGTTCGGTGCCAGCATTTTGGCGATTGCAGTGATTTATAATATTACAAATATCAATATTTTCGAACGCAGAAGAGAAATAGCCACGCTGTCGGTTTTGGGCTTCACTTCAACGGAGCTAAAGAGCCTTGTGTTTAATGAGAATTTTTTCATCAGCGTTTTTGGGTTGCTGATTGGTATTCCCGTAGGAAGGCTGCTCGCCGGGCTGGCAATCGATACACAGGCGAACGAGAATATGGCGCTGCCCATGCTGATGAGTCCATGGAATTATCTGATTGCCGCGATTCTGATCATCGCCTTCACGGCAATCGCAAACTTTCTGCTCGGAAATAAGATCACTTCAATTAATATGGTCGAATCATTAAAAAGCGCTGAGTAAAACGAAAAGAGCATTCGAACAGTAAATGAAACGGGAGGTATCAAATGAAAATGGATATTAAAGGGATTCTGAATAAAAAACCAAATAAACGTCTGATCTTAATCATTGGTATTCTGGCTGTTTCCATGACAGGGCTGGGCTTGGTGCTTTCAGGCAGGGGCATTGCAGCAGAAACAGCCGCGGCCGAGCGAGGAGACATCCAGAAATATGTGGAGGAAATTGGTGAGGTAAAATGCAAAGCTGCGATCACCGTCTACATTGAAGGTAAAGGACTGATCGGTCAAATCGAAGCGGAAGAGAATCAGCAAGTCAGAAAAGGGGAGTTGCTTTTGAGTATGGATCGGGAGCAGCTTGAGCTTTCTCGTCAAAATGCTGTTCAGGCTCTAAACAGAGCAAGAGCGGAACATGATGCCGGAGAGGAGGATTATCAAACGGCGCTTAAGGATTATAATAATACGAAGTATCTGGCAGAAGAAGGTGCGGTAAGCCAATGGGACCTGACGCAGAAGGAAGCGGAGCTGAAACGTACGGAAGCAGCTTTGTCGGGCTATCAGGCTGCGCTGGAGCAGGCAGAAGTGAGCGTGGAAAGTAATTCTCTTGCCTTAGGCAAGCAGGAAGTCTTGTCACCCACAGACGGGACCATTCTGGAAAAGATGGTTGAAGTCAATGAGATTGGTGCTCCGGGAACAGCGGCTTTTGTGATCGGTGATTTGGAAAATATCGAGATCGAATCGAAAATTTTGGCTGAAGATGCTGCTGATATTAAAGTGGGAGATAAAGCTGTCGTCACTGTACGGACGGAAAACAAACAGGAGATTGAGAGCACTGTCGTAAAAGTTGCGCCCACTGCCGAGGATGAAGTTTCCTCACTGGGTGTCAGGCAAAAGAAGGTAACTGTTACGATAAAGCCAATTAAAAACGAAGCATCTTTAATACCCGGATATGAAGCGGATGTAAGGATTGTCACAAAAACGAAAAAGAGTGTGATCATAGTTCCCTCGGGAGCCGTATTTGATTACAAGGGTGAGAGCTGCATATTTACAATAGAAAAAGGAAAGGCGGTACTCAGAACAGTGAAAACAGGAATTCGAAATGAATCCTTTATAGAAATTACAGAAGGGCTGGCTGAAGGGGAAATTGTATTATCTTCTCCCGATAACAGTATTGAGGAGGGCATGCGAATTAACACCAGCGACTCATAAAGATTTCTACGATCGCAAATTTTCCGGGAATGCGATATAATCGAACGGGATGGCCCCGAGGCTGATTTAAGAAAAGAGGAAAGGAAGCCGCTGCAATGTATGAAACCTTTGAAAAGCTGTCAGGCGGAAGAAGAAAGCAAATCATACAGGTTTGCTTGGAAGAATTTATTGAGAAGGGATATGAGAATGCTTCAACGAATACTATCGTCAAACGACTGGAGATTTCCAAGGGCGTACTTTTTCTCTATTTTAAAAACAAGAAGAACTTATATCTGTACTTGGTAGAGCATATCTCAGAGATTCTAATTGATGATTATATAAATTATCAAAGTGAATCCATTGTAGATGCCGATATTTTTAATAATCTGGGGGAGTATTATAAAGAACTTATACAGAAAAAACCGGAACTCTTTTTATTTATGATGCAGGCGTTCCTTAATACACCTGAGGAGATGAAAGAAGAGGTTGACGCCAGACATAACAAAGCTCATGACCGTATCTTCCACAATATGAATCAAAGCAGATTTCGTCAGGACATCGACATAAGGTTGGTGGATGACTTGCTGCATATGGTTTCCTATTATATTAGTCAGACGATATACAATGACTTAAAGGGGAAAGGCATGGCAGCAGCCATGATGGATGAAATCAACCGAAATATGGATAAATATGTGGGACAGTTCTCCAAATATGTTGATATTCTGAAGTACGGAGTCTATGCAAGATGAAGCGAGTAAATGAGCTCCGCAGGCTGATGAATTATCGTGCATGCGGAGCTCAATATTGTTGAGCCTAGGGGCAATGATCAAATTACAAGACGAGGGTGGGAGGTGCGTAGACTCTTGCGGCAAGCTCTGTATCAAACAGATACAGACTCTTGGCATCGTAGCCGAATAATTCGTAGCGGTCAATCAGATCTTCGGCATTCTTTTCTTCTTCACCCTGTTCGGTGATAAACCAGTTTAAAAATTGCTGAGTACGGAAATCCTTTTGTCCGGCTGCCTCACTGTATATGTTGTAAATTGATGCGGTTATCATTCTCTCGTGTTCCAAAGATGTTGTGAGAGGTGCTTTGAAATCGGTGTAAACCCCGTCCGGGTTGTTGATCGATGTCAATAAAACTTGCGCGTTATTATTCTGCATGTAGGAAAGGAACAACAGGGCATGATCCAATTCCTCTTTTGCCTGGACCCTGAACCAATTTGAAAAGCCGTTGAGATTTTTTAAGTCATAATAATTGGATATATCCAAATACAGGTATGAAGAAAAAAATTCTTTGTTAACCTGCTCATTTAAGAGCTTTGTTACTTCATTAGATAACATTTGATATCCCTCCTTATTTTATGGGCCGAACTTAATGGGCCACAATTTCTGGTATCCTTTGATTGACTATTATTTACCCGCAACGGTTTGGTCTTATTCATATAAAAGATAATTTAGGTTAATAAATATAATTAAGGTTAATTTAGTTACCATATGTTCGACATTATTCTTGATTTTAAATGTCTTATTCTGTAGAATGTATTTGGCATTTTTAAACTTGTAATATTGCTTGGTATCAGGCTTGGAGGAATAAATGAAGATTCTAAAGGACAGAATTGTAGCAGACGGAGTAGCAATCGGAACGGAGATCGTCAAAGTCGACTCCTTTTTAAATCACCAAATTGATGTTGAACTGCTTGACAAAATAGGACAGGAATTCTCAGAGAAGTTTCAAAACTGCGGAGTGACAAAGATTCTTACAGTGGAAGCGTCCGGAATTGCCGTTGCATGTATGGCAGCGAGATATTTCGGAAACATCCCGGTGGTTTTCGCTAAGAAGTCATCTCCCAACACCCTGACGGAGGGTTTCTTTGGAGCAGAAGTAAAGTCGTTTACGAAAGGCACTTCCTCGGTTGTCAGAGTATCCGAGAAGTTTCTTAATGAAAATGATAAGGTACTGATTATTGATGATTTTCTCGCTCACGGAGAAGCGGCTCTCGGCCTTGCAGAACTGGTAAACCAGGCAGATGCGGTTCTCGTAGGGGTAGGAGCAGTAATTGAAAAGCAGTTTCAAGGCGGAGGGGCGCGCCTTCGGGAAAAGGGATATCAGGTTGAATCTCTTGCAGTGATCGAATCAATTCAGGATGGAAAGATCAATTTTGCTGAATAGCTGCATAAGAATTATGATTCCCGAACGATGTAACCGGTTTATTTGGGGAATGTACGAAGTTATACGAACTATATTCAAAAATCTACGAAAATAATCAAGCTTACTATTCGCTTTCTCTTTACGAAGGAGAGGGGGAAAGGTTATAATAAACCATAGTTTATTTTACTTGATTCATACAGAATCAGGAAATATGGAGGAGAAGGAAAGTTATGAAAAAGTTTTTAGCATTGATTCTTGTACTCACTCTCGTAATGTCGTCACTGGTTGGCTGCGGCGGAGCCAAGGACCCTGCAGAAGAACCTGAAACAACAGGCGAACCGGAACTGACCGTTGGATTCATATACATCGGACCTGCAACGGACGGCGGTTTCTCAGAGGCGCAGGACAGAGGAAGACAGGCAATGGTTGATTACTTCGGCGGAAAAGTAGCTACGTTAGCTGCGGAAAACGTTCCCGAAGAAAAGCAGGCTGTAAAGAGTGCCGCTATCAACATGATCGATCAGGGTGCTACCGTTATTGTTGGGACAAGCTTTGGTTTCATGGACGCACTTGATGAACTGGCAGGCGAATATCCGGATGTTAAATTCCTGCATTTCTCAGGAAATAAGATGAATGATACAAACTTCGGAAACTATTTCGGAGCCATGGAAGAGCCTAGATATCTTGCTGGTATGGTTGCCGGAATGATGACAAAATCAAATAAAATCGGTTATGTTGCTGCATTCCCTTATACTGAGCTTCTGATCGGTATCAATGCATTTACCCTGGGCGCAAGATCCGTAAATCCGGACGCTGAAGTAAAAGTCGTATACACAAATGCATGGGTTGATGCTGCAAATGAAAAGGCTGCTGCTGAAGCATTGCTTGCTCAGGGCTGTGACGTACTGGAACAGCATTGCGATACAACCGGACCTCAGATTGCTGCAGAAGCTGCAGGCGCATATGCAATCGGATACAATATGGACAGCAGAGAAGCTGCTCCAAAGGCGTTCCTGACCGCTCCGATCTGGCATCATGAAGCATTCTACATCAAGACTGTTCAGGAAATTCTGGACGGAACATGGAAGCCTGAGAGCTACTATGGCACAATGGCTGACGGTTATGTAGGACTTGCCGAGATGTCCGACCTTGTACCTGCTGATGTACAGGCGAAGGTAAAGGAAGTTCAAGACAAGATCGAAGCCGGTGAATTCCCAATCTTTGTTGGGCCGATCAAGGACAATGAAGGAAACGTCGTCGTACCGGAAGGAACCACGCTTGACAGAGCCGGTATCTGGCAGATGAACTATCTTGTTGAAGGTGCAACAGGAACCGCAGAATAAGTAATACTGAATCGGTGTTTCTTAAAAAAATACATCTGGAGGGCTTTCAATGCAATCAAACATTGCAATTCAAATGGAGAATATCTCTAAGACCTTTGGGGTTATAAAAGCCAACGAAGATGTGAACTTAACTGTATATAGCGGCGAAGTCCATGCTCTCCTGGGAGAGAACGGAGCCGGGAAAAGTACTTTGATGAATATGCTGTCGGGGATCTATACCCCCGACAGCGGTTCTATTTTTATACAGGGGCAGGAAGTTCGCTTTACTTCGCCAAAGGACTCTATCGCGCTGGGGATCGGAATGATTCACCAGCATTTCAAATTGGTTGACGTATTAACAGCAAAAGAAAACATCATTCTGGGCCAGAAAGGCGGATTCTTTACGAGAAGCAAAGAATTATCCAGAAAAGTAAAAGCGATTTCAGACCAGTATGGCCTGGACATCAATCCGGATAAAAAAGTATACGACATGTCTGTCGGTGAAAAACAGACACTGGAGATCATTAAGGTTTTATATCGAGGAGCGAAAATTCTAATCATGGACGAGCCGACAGCGGTTCTTACACCGCAGGAAATTAAAAAGCTCTTCCAGATTATTCGAAATATGAAGGAACAGGGCTGTGCGGTGGTCATCATTACCCATAAGCTCAACGAGGTCATGGAAATCAGCGACAGGATTACTGTCCTGAGAAAAGGACGTTCTGTTGAAACGGTGGAAACGTCAGAAGTAGGCGTTCCGAATCTCATTGAGATGATGGTCGGCAAAAAAGTTGACCTTGCCATCGAGAAAAAGACGGTGGACCAGCAAAATGTGCTGCTTGTAGCGGACGGAGTGCACGTAATCGACAGCGAAAAGAAACATGCGCTGGAAGATGTTTCCTTTACGCTTTCCGGCGGAGAAATACTTGGTGTAGCGGGAGTTGCTGGAAGCGGGCAGAAGGAACTGTGTGAAACGATTGCTGGACTGATTCATGCTGAAAAAGGCAGAATCTTTTTTGAGGGTGAGAATATCATCGGAAAAACACCGCGAGATATTATCAGGCTGGGCATTCGCATGGGATTCATTCCCGAAGACCGTCTTGGAATGGGTCTTGTGGGGACGATGGATATCGTCCATAACATCATATTAAAAGATTATCAGAGCCAGCCAGGAATCTTTCTGAAGAGAGCGGAATGTGCGGAGAAAGCGAAGAAGATTGTTAAAAAGCTGGATATATCGACCCCCGGCATACACTCTCCGGTAAAAAAATTATCCGGTGGGAATATACAAAAGGTGCTGCTTGGAAGGGAAATTGATTCGGAACCCAAGGTGCTTATTACCGCGTATCCAGTCAGAGGTCTTGATATCGGCGCTTCCTATAAAATATACGACCTGCTGAACGAGCAGAAAGAAAAGGGAGTTGGCGTTCTGTTTATCGGAGAAGATCTGGACGTATTGATTGATCTTTGCGACCGGATCATGGTTTTGTGCAACGGACGCATTACCGGAATCGTAGATCCATCGAAGGTAACAAAGGAAGAAATCGGACTGCTTATGACCGGAGGAAGCATGGAAGAGGAGGCAGGGGCATGATGAAAATCAGCAAACGGGCAGAGCTGCCCAGAAGGCAGGAGTACGTGATCAGGGCCGTTGCAATCGCTTTTTCTGTTGCGTGCGCAGGACTTGTAATTATGATCCTTGGCTTTAATCCTATCACTGTTTTTCGAGAGATCGTCATAGGGGCACTGGGAACGGAACTTCGGATTCAGCAGACCATCGTCAAGGCGATTCCGCTGCTCATTACTTCTCTTGGTATTCTGGTGGCGTTTAAAATGAAATTCTGGAACATCGGAGGAGAAGGGCAGATCATGATGGGCGCTTTTGGCGCGTCTCTAGTAGCATTAAATATGCCGGAATCGGTACCGGCACCGCTGGCATTGCTTGCTATGGCGGCAATGGCTGTGGTACTTGGAGGAATTTGGGCATTTATTCCCGCAATTTTCAAAGCGAAATTCGGAACGAATGAAACAATATTCACTCTGATGATGAACTATATCGCAATCAAATGGGTGACTTACCTGCAGTATGGTCCTTGGAAAGATCCTGCGTCTCAGGGTTTTCCAAAAATCGCGAATTTCGCCTCCAATGCGGTACTTCCATCTTTGTTCGGCGTGCATATCGGATGGCTGATTTCTATCGTATTGGTTGTAATTGTATATTTCTTTATCAATCATACGAAAAAAGGCTTTGAAATCACCGTAGTGGGAGAAAGTATCGAAACGGCCAGATATGCCGGAATGAACATCAATTCCGTCATTGTAACCTCTATGCTTATTTCGGGAGGACTATGTGGACTTACAGGAATGATACAGGCTTCTGCGATTGAGCGGACACTGACGTCCACACTTTCGGGAGGCTACGGATTTACAGCAATTATTACAACGTGGCTTGGCAGGTTGTCAGCGCCGATTATCATGGTCGTCTGCATCGCTTTTGCAATTTTACTGCAGGGCGGCGCATATCTTCAGATTGCCATGGCGGTTCCTGCATCTGTTGCAGATATGATTCAGGGAATTATCTTGTTTTTTGTTTTAGGAAGCGAATTCTTCCTGCAATACAAACTGTCCTTTACGCTGAAGGACAGAAAGAAGGAGGTGGCGTAAATGACAGCTTTTTTGGCAGCGGCGGTAATCGCCGGAACGCCGCTATTATTTGCAACGCTGGGTGAACTGATCACGGAAAAGGCGGGCAATCTAAACCTCGGCGTCGAAGGAATGATGCTCATGGGCGCAGTTATGGGCTTTGCGGTCGGTCTCTGGACCGGTAATCCTTTCCTCGCAGTTTTGGGAGCAATCGCAGCCGGTTCCGCCGGTGCGGCGGTTTATGCCCTGCTCACGGTGACACTGAGGGCGAATCAGGTTGTTACGGGACTTACGCTGACGATATTTGGAACCGGCTATGCGAGTTTCGTGGGAAAAAGCTTCATGGGCGTTCCGGCTCCGGCTTCCATTAAATCAATTTTTGCAACGATGGAGATTCCGCTCCTTGCAAAAATCCCGGCCTTAGGACCGATTTTCTTTCAGCAGGATATTTTTATTTATTTTGGCTATCTCATTACCATCTGCGCTTCTGTTTATTTATGGAAGACCAAAAAGGGACTCAATCTCAAGGCTGTGGGTGAAAACGCAGCGGCTGCGGATGCGTCCGGTATCAACGTAAGCCTTTATAAATACGTTCATATTATTCTGGGCGGCGCGCTTTGCGGACTTGGCGGAGCATATATGTCGCTGGTAACCATTCCGGTATGGCAGGAAAATGTGGTGGCAGGAAGAGGCTGGATTGCAGTGGCACTGGTGATCTTTGCATCATGGAAACCTTCCAAGGCATTGATTGGAGCATTTCTCTTCGGAGGACTTAACATCCTGGGCTATCGGCTTCAGAGTATGGGCATCCATATTTCACAGTATCTTGTCGACATGGTGCCTTATGCCGCAACCATATTGATTGTAATCGTCAGTACGAGAAAGAATAAGAAAGAAGATATGGGGCCTGCTGATTTGAGCGTTCCTTATTTCAGAGAAGACAGATAGATAAAAAACCCGCAGCAGAGTGTAAACTTCACTGCGGGTTTTGTACTTGGGAAACGAATCAACCTAAAAGGTATTGAACAGATAGGAAAGGATTTTATTCCGTGGGGGCGCATTCGGAAACACTGCCTTGAAGTACATCAAGACCGTGCTCGATGGAAGGCAGGATATATCCCAGGGTCTCCCTGATGGCCTTTGGACTTCCCGGTAGGTTGATGATCAAAGTGTTCCCTCGAATACCCGCTTCTGCCCGGGAAAGCATCGCTCTTGGCGTGATTTGCAGCGAAATGCTTCTCATGGCTTCCGGGATTCCGGGGGTACGTCTCTCAATCACTTCCAGCGTCGCTTCAGGCGTTACATCACGCTTAGAAAAGCCTGTTCCTCCGGTTGTCAGAACGAGGTCGAGCATATCTTCATCCGCCATCTTACGCATCATGTCTGCAAGCTCATTTTTCTCATCGGGCAGAACGATATATTTCTGAATTTGGAACGCATGAAACTGAGTTAATATTTCTTCGATGGCAGGACCGCTCAGATCTTCTCTGACCCCTGAGAATCCTTTGTCGCTGGCAGTAATTATTCCGACATTATACATTGCTTCGTACCTCCGTTGTCGAATAATGGTAAATTATCACTTGAATTTATATGAATATTCTATATGATAGTAGTATAGCATAAATTGACAAAGTATAACACGGTTTGCAGAGGCGAATTTGCCCAATGCCTTTGTCAGCCGCTTATCACCATAGGAACCGCTATGACTCAAGCGGCTTTCGCGTCATTGAGCAAATTAGCCGTCTGCGAACTCTACGACCTGAGAATAACCGTTTCAGGCGTGTTGTACCTTGCCAATCAATGCTAGCATAAATTGACAAAGTATAACACGGTTTGCAGAGGCGAATCTATTTTTAAAAGGGTGTAATAATGGGTATAGCTTATAGAATCTTAACAATTATTGTAGCAGTATGTATTTCGGTAGTCGCTATCTTAGGTGCATGTAATATAGTGTTCAGGATGCCGGATCTATACGTTTATGAATTTACAAGTCAGGAAATTTCATCAAAAATTGATTTAAACATGCAGGATGATGAATTAGGGCATTTCTTTTCTGATTTTATGAGGGGTAAAGAGAAGGAGCTCGAGCTATCAAGCGAATATCGTGACAGAGAGCAGGATGTTTTCGGGACAATAGAACAAATGAACATGGAAAACGCAAGGAAGCTGCTGAATCATTCGCTTTATATACTAATCGGAACCTTACTTGCGGCGGTCATCTGCTATGCGATTTTCCTTTGGAAGAAAATGAAATATGAGCTGAGACTTGCTTTTAAGGGCGGGGTCGGAGTCTTTATCACCATGCAGGTGTTTTTGCATATTACATTTAATATCGATGCTGTCAGGGCATTCTATTACAATGTGATCTTTCCAATCACTTTTGGCGCTGATGATGCGCTGCCTACGATGCTCACGGAGCGGTTTGCAAGGTTATGCGTTTTCGCAAACTCTGCTGTGGCATTTGTCATTTTAATCATACTTGCTTCAGTGACCTGGAGGATGACAAAACCTCGCAGGATGTTCTGGTAAGCAAATTGAATCTTTCTATCAGGAGGTAATAAATATGGTATATTTACATTTGGCTGACGGCTTTGAAGAAATAGAGGCACTGGCTGTGACTGATGTCCTGCGTCGGGCTGATATCCCTGTTGAGACGGTCTCCACATCCAGTGATCTGATCGTAAGGGGAGCTCATGATATAAAAGTAGTTGCCGATATTCTATTTGAGGAGGCGGATTACGATACATGCGAAATGATTGTCCTGCCGGGAGGGATGCCCGGAACAAAAAATCTGGATGAGCATGAAGGCTTAAAAGCACAGCTGACTGCTTTCGCCAACCAGGAAAAATGGGTGGCCGCAATCTGTGCAGCTCCCAGCGTACTTGGTAAACTGTCCCTGCTGAAAGGAAAGCGAGCGACCAGTTTCCCCGGATTTAAGGATCAGATGACCGGAGCCGATTACACGGAAGACCGCGTTGTGAAAGACGGAAAGATCATAACCTCCAGGGGGCCGGGAACAGCCATTGAATTTGCGCTAGAGCTTGTTAAAGTACTGAAGAGTGACGAGATCGCCGACGGAATAAGAAAGGCAATGATCGTATGATAGACTTACATCTGCACACCTACTACTCTGACGGCACGATGTCACCTGAAGAACTTGTTTTACTGGCAAAAAAAAGTGGCGTAAATACGCTTGCAATCACTGATCATGATGGTATGGGCGGTTTGCTGGAAGGAATTGAGGCAGGCATTCGCCACGGGGTGCAAGTGATTCCGGGTATAGAGTTATCAACAGAAGATGACGAAGGAATTTACATGCATATTCTTGGTTATCATTTTGATCCCCAGAACGAAGCCTTTGGAAATGAAATAGAAATCATCAGAAAAAAACGGGCGGAACGGAATGAAAAACTGCTTTCCGCGCTTCGTGACATCGGATGTAAAATCTCAATGAAAGATCTGCAGCTGAGGGAAGGGCAGGATTATGTTGGCAAGCCTACTTTTGCTCTGGCGCTGATGCGAAAGGGCTATATTTCTTCTCCGAAGGAGGCTTTTCAAGAGGGTCAATTCATGAGATCCGAAACGGTGCGCCGGGTGCACCGTGAGAAAATCTCAGCGGAGAAAGCCATCAAACTGATTGTTGGCGCGGGAGGCACTCCTGTGCTGGCTCATCCGATGAAGATTTCACATATGAACATACGAGAAGGCGAGACTTTTTTCGGGCGGCTTAATCAACAGCTGGCAAAACTGAAGAAGTGGGGGTTACGGGGAATGGAATGCTATTACAGCAGCCATACTCCGGAGGAGACGAAACAGCTTGTCCATCTTGCGCAAAACCATGATTTGATAGTTACGGCTGGCTCTGATTTTCACGGAGAGGAGTTTGAAGGAGGTATCACAATCGGAGGGTTTTATACCGATCAACATTTTGATGAAATAGAAATGATTATGAAAATTCAACATGGTAATTTCTGTCGAAAGATGGTATAATGGAAAGAATAGCAGGAGAGCTAGAGCGGGTATTTTACTATGGAGGGTGTTTTTGTTATGGAGACGGCATTATTGAACACAGTGGCTGAGGCAAGGAGCTACAAAGTATGAGATTCGTTCCGACATATTGCTTACGTGAAGGGATGATCCTAGGGGACAACCTTTACAATAATTTTGGCGATCTTATGCTGGCAAGAGGTACCTTACTAACGAAGGAATATGTAAAATCGATTGTACGGCTGCAATATAACGGTGTGTATATTGAGGACGATATATCCAAAGATATCCAGATCATTAATATTATTAACGACAGTGTGCGTGCTCAGACGGTAAAAGGAATCAAAGATGTTTTTATTCATTGTGAAAAAGGCAGCTACGAGGTCAAAACTGATTTGAAGTCCGCAAAACTCCAAATAGAAAATATTGTAGATCAAATATTCGCCAATAAGCATCTTATGGTGAATATGATCGATATGAAAGTTTTTGACGATTATACCTATTATCATTCTGTCAACGTGGCAGTACTGAGTATTGTACTCGGCGTTGCCATGGACATGGATCGTGAGGAGCTTTGCAATCTGGGATTTGCTGCGCTGCTCCATGATATCGGTAAAGTATTCGTGAATATAGACATCCTGAATAAGCAAGGGAAGCTTACTCCTTCCGAATTTGAGGAAATAAAGACCCATTCACTTCTAGGCTGCAACCATATCAAAAAAGGGTACGGGGTATCGAATTCGTCCTACATGGGGATTTTAGACCATCATGAGAAATATGATGGCGGAGGCTACCCGAACAACCTGAAGGGTGAGCATATCTCCTGGTATGGAAGAATCATATCTGTTGCGGATGTGTATGACGCGCTTACTTCAGACAGACCTTACCGAAAAGCAATGCTTCCATCCGACGCGATGGAATATATTATGGCGTCTACAATGATTCAGTTTGATCCGAAAATTGTTGAGGTTTTTATTAAAAAGATCGCGCCTTACCCAATTGGAACCTGCGTTAAACTCAGCAACGGCCTGGTTGGTATTGTTGTCGAGAACTATGAGGATCTATGCATGAGGCCGCGGGTCAGAATTTTTATGGATCGGGGTAAAGATGTGGACCCTTATGAAATTGAGCTTGCAGACTATCAATCTTTGAATATAACAGTTGTTGAAATCGTTTAAGGACAAAAGAAAACATGAATAAGCATATCGACTTTTATAAAACGTTGCAGGTGCATCATGATGCCGGCCAGGATATTATTGATGCAGCATATCGGTGCTTGTCCAAAATGTACCATCCGGATGTGAATAAGAGTCCTCTTGCAGTAGAGCGCATGAAAGATATCAACATCGCCTACGGTGTAGTGGGTGACAGCAGGAAACGAAAGGAATATCACATCGAGTGGATGCGCTATCACGGCGCGAAACCTTTTGCATCGACGATCCTGAATAAAGAAAAAAAACAGGAGCCGAACCCGGTGAAAGAAGCGAAGAAAGAAGAGGAGGCTGCTGCCAGGGTTCTGGATGAATTTTTTTGCGAAACAGTAAATGAACGATGGGAAAATGCCTATCGGAAGCTGACGAATATTGATATAGAGCATATACCCGAGGAAGATTTTCTTGAGTGGAAAAAGGCTGTATCTCAGGTATATAAACTGGGCAATTACAAGATTACATATTTTAGAAAGTATACCAATTGTGATTATGCCGGTGTAATCTACCCAATCATTTTTCAATTTTCTGTTGGCCTTACTGAAATGCAGATTTCAACAGGTCAGATTTGTGAGGAAAATACCCAGAAATATGTCGCTTATGACGGGAACGCATGGCGCGTCTGTCTTGGCTACACCGATCTCAAACCGACTATCCTGAAATTTAAATATCTTGCACAGGCGCTGCCCAAGCTGGATAAGGATGAAGTTTTCATGAAGGCCATTACCAAGATTGATCTTCTTACGGGAATCAACAGTCTCAGCGGTTTTATTGAGCAGGCCGAAAGAGAAATGCTGAGAAGTCAACGGTACGGAAATCCTCTTTCCTTAGCCCTTGTAACAATCAAACCGGTAGCGGAATGCGAAGAAAATCCTGATGAAAATCAACTGGATGCATGTATCTCATATGTATCGGAGATTCTCTGCGGTAATATCCGCAAAACAGATTTGATCGGACGCTGCAGCCCTTCCTCGTTTGCGATACTTTTTACAGAAACAAAACAGGAAGATGCGGAGGCTGCATTGGAAAAACTGCTTTCGCTTTGTGAGACTGACGATTATTTAAATTACCAAATCCTCTCAGCCTGCATCAGTGTTTATCGGGGTAGTATGGAGCAGATCATTCTGACAACATTGGAAGAGGTGAAGCTGCGGGAAAAAGATTCGGAGATCTCCGCAGAGGAGTTGGAACACTTGCATACAAAACTCGGAAAATATAAACTGTCCGATATACTCGGATTTAATAGAAAAGGAAAAAACCATTTTTAGCTGCTGCTTCAAATGGTTTTTTTTTGACCTAAAATATGAAATGAATCAGACTTATTTCTTGTAATTCATAATTCTGCCGTTTACAGGTTGAGCGGTCTGCGTATAGTGCATCAGCTTTTGTCCCTGCATGTTTTTCTTGAGGGAAGCCATGATATTTTGCTGTTCCAGACGCATGAGGCTGACCGTATTTTTATCGAGATCAAGAATCAGTTTTACCGTTTGGTCCAGCTCCGCTTTTTGCTCTGCAGTAAGCGCTTGCTGCACCTCTTTGATGGTTTTTTTTTCCAATTCCTTGATCTGTTGGATTACCGTTTCTCTGCCTGCAATGATGTCCTGAATCGACTCCCACTCCTCAAGGCTGCTTGCAAGCTCTTCACTGAAATGAAGGCACTGTGTTAATAGTGCCTTTTTCTGTAGAAAATATTTACTTTGAAGAATTGAATTTTCGCTCATTTCCAAAGCCTTTCAATAAAAAGTATATCTTTTTTCAGTACATAGCTTCCGTTTTCAGTACATAGCTTCCGTTATTTTTTGACTCTCGCCATTTTGTCGGCTTGCCTGAAGGTAACCTTCAAATCATCAACCAAAGCAAGCAGCTCCTTCATTAGACGTACATCCTTACTTGAGTTAGCTTCTCCCAGCTTTTGATGAAGAAACAGATACATATCTCTTAACTCAAGTGAAATCGCATATTTCATATCTAAGGAATCCTCTAGCGTCTTGATAATTTTCTGTGCCTTGGCAATGCAATTATAGGACTTAAAAGCGTTACCGTTGTTGGCAAAGAATATCGCGATCCCAATTTGTTTCGATGCTTCTTCAAACAGCTTTACAACGATTTCTCCTTTTGTCAGCGTTTCTAGGGACTGTGCTTTGTACTGCTGGTATAAATTTGCCTGCTGCATTATTCTACACCTCTTTCTCTGCTAGGAGCCTGAACTGAAAAATTGTGATATCATAGAATTCTGGGAGTTTAACGAATTGATTGCATTTTCCATCGCGGAAAACTTGCGCCATAACCTGCTTTCTTCCGCTGTGAGCCTGGTTTTTAATGTTTTGATACTCTTATTGGTCTTTTTCATTTGGTCAAAAATACTGCTTTCCGTATCGGAAAGGGTATCTTTAACCCCTGCAACTTCAACCAAAGAGCCTCTGGTTCCTTTTACTCCACTGGTTTTGGTAGCGCCTATAATAATTTCATTCAGCGAAGTTCCAATCCCGTTTTCAGATGTAAACAGCTCGCGGATTTCACTTCCTTTTGTCTCCAGTGCTTTTTGCAGTTTTGTTTCATCGACCTGGAGCTTGCCGTTTTCTGTATATCCCGCCGAAGTAATTCCCATACTGTAGAGGGAAAATCCATTGACGGAGAGTCCGGTTACTACGGAGTGAAGCTTGGAGGAAATACTTTTTAAAAGGCTGTCTCCACGAAGAATACCCGATTTTGCTTTATCTTCCCAGGCCTTGATTTGTGTTTCAGTCATGTCTGCTTTCTGCTCGTCGGATAGCGGCTGATAATCACGGTTTACTTCCTCTTTAACCAGACCATTTGCAAGTTCAATCATCGCATTATAATCTTCCACAAAGGACTTGATGGTATCCTTAAGGGATGTTGCATCATCCTTCATGGTAATCGTCACTTCGTCTTCGGGAATACTGTTTAACGTTACTTTTGCCCCGTCAACCTCGAAGGTGTTGGAGCTCCTGGTAATCGTTTGTCCGTTTACGCTCAAAATTGCGTTGACACCTGCTGTTGAAACAGCTCCAGACGCACTGGTCAGTCCAAAAGAAGACATTAGATTGCCACCCGTATCCCTGACGTAAATATTATTGCCCGCACCGGTTTCCTTTGCCGTAAGTGTAAATTGGTCAGTGAGAGTCGAATAGGAAAGCGTTACGCCGGCGTCGCTGCCGTTGATTCTGTTTATCACTGTTGAAAGCTTATCTGAACTGTCAAATTTAAAATTAATGCCGTTGATGTTGAATTGATATTGACTTGAACCATTCAGACCTGTTGAGAGGTTCAGGTCTGCGAGCGTACTGCTCATCGATAATACATTGGTTTGACCGTTGGTAAATCCAAGATCTGTAAGCGTTGTGCTTTCTTCACCAATGCTGTTCAATGTCAGCTTTGAACCTGAGGCAGCAAAGGTAAGATAGCCGCTTGAATCCACGTCTGCCGAGATCACCTTGTCAGATTCTCCTGTTATACCGTATGCATTGTCGATCAGGTTCTGAAGCCGGTCCTCAAAAGAAGACGGATCGGCGGTGACTCCGGCGATAAAGCTGCTGTCAAAGGTGATTGCCCTAACTTTTCCGTCCAGATTAAGGCGGATGGAATCTCCCGCTTTTAAACCTCCGATAAAATCAGTCACCGTATTTGCTGATGTCAATGATTTAGTTGCTTTTTTGTCGTCAGCCATCGTAATTTTCTGATTTGTAGCCAGCTGCGTAACAGAGTCTATTTTTATTTTTCCCGCAACAGCGGAACTGGTAGAAGTGACCGATATCGCATCTGATGAAGAGGTGGCCTTGACGATATTGAAGAATGATGCACTTCTTAAATTCGTTGAAGATAGTACATCTAAATATTTGCCCTGAAATTCATTCAAAGCAGTTGTAACGGACCGGTAAGTGGTTTGCTTCCATTCCAGTTTCTGAAGATTTTGCTGCTGCTTCAGAATCTTTTGCCTGCTGGTCGCGGTCATTTGCTCGACCAGCTCGTCGATGTCCATGCCTGATGCCAAACCCCCGATGCCTGTTTTTGCTGATAAATTTGATAATGAATTTGAACTTGTGCTTGAACCTACTGATGCCATGTTTTTCACCCCCTTATATATGATATATCGTCATAATATGACAAAACTTTATGAAAAAATATAATTGTAACCGTTGCGATTCGAATTTCTTAAACGCTGGCGTTAAACCTTTTGATAGATAGAAGGCTTGATATATTTGAATTTATGATCGCAGGAAGATAGAGACTCACTGTGTCCAATCATAAAGTATCCGCCCGGTTCTAAAACATCGTAAAATTTGTTAATAATATCATTCTTCGTCGGCACATCAAAATAGATCATGACGTTCCTGCAGAAAATGCACTGGAACCGCTTCTTAAATTGAAAGGGCGACAGCAGATTAAAATTACGAAATGCAACGCTTTTTCTCAGCCGTTCCGATACGGCAAATTTGTCGTTCTCGTGGGCAGTAAAGTACTTTTTAATCCAGCTATGGGGCACTTCTCCCAGCTCTTCTCTGGTATAAATGCCGTTTTTAGCAATCGTAAGCACTTTGTTTGAAATGTCTGAAGCCAGTATGGTGTGATCCCAGCTG
Organism: Anaerovoracaceae bacterium; assembly: GCA_963676445.1. Classification (GTDB taxonomy): domain Bacteria; phylum Bacillota; class Clostridia; order Peptostreptococcales; family Anaerovoracaceae; genus Anoxybacterium. The sequence goes on along the minus strand of OY781100.1, from coordinate 1,694,673 downwards.
CTGGAATTTGCTCCCAGGTAATCCAAGGTGATCATTGCCAGCGTATACGGCTCCTGCCCTGAAGAGCAGCCTGCGCTCCAGATTCTCAGGTCCTTGGATTTTAAGCCTTTTTCGATCCAGGGGAGAACGATATCTTTATAATATTCGAAATGCTCATTCTCTCTGAAAAAGTATGTGTGGTTTGTTGTCAGCTTGTTTATGAGCATGGTCATCTCATCATTGACCTTATCGTTTTTTGCATACTCAAAATAATCCATATAATTGTCAAAACCGAGATCTGCGATATAATTGCTCAGCCGGCCTTCGATCAAAGGTCTTTTCTGTGTCAAATTTACCCCGTAATGGGTCTTAATATATGTAGTGATGGTGTTAAATTCATCATCTTTAATGTATAACATTGCGTTGTCTCCTCGTTACAAGTCGTTTAGAATTCTGGTTAACGGTATTTAATCCTGCCAAAAGGCTTAGTATTCATTCAGAATTCCCTGAACGTCAAGGATCAGACTGATGCTCCCGTCGCCGAGAATGGTACAGCCGGCGATTCCGACCCCCTTGACATAGTGGCTCAGATATACGGGAAGCGGTTTGACGACCACCTGATGCTTTCCGAGAAGCTCATCCGCCAGAATGCAGGCCAATCTGTCGCCGGAATCCACCAACAGCAGGATTCCGTCAACGATTTCTGTTTGAGCATCCTGAATGTGGAAGACCTTATGAAGCCTGATAATCGGATAGCATACACCTCTGATCATGATCATTTCATTTCCGTCGGGATCCGACAAAAGCTGCTTTGGCGTTGCCTTAAAGGATTCACGGATATTTGAAATCGGTATCGCGTAAACGCTGCTTCCTATTTTAATCTCCATACTGGAGATTATTGCCAGCGTGAGCGGAATCTTAAAGAAGATATTGGTGCCGTTGCCCTTTACACTTTCAATGGTAACGGTGCCTCCGATTTTTTCAATATTCTTTTTAACGACGTCCATGCCCACACCGCGGCCGGAGAATTCCGTAACAGCTTCCTTTGTGGAGAAGCCGGGTACCGTAAGAAGATTGAAGATCTCTTTTTCCGTATAATCACTTTCCGGTTTTGTAAGCAGGTTTTTTGCCTTGGCTTTTTCCATGATCATCTCGGCATCGAGGCCTTTGCCGTCGTCACTTACGGTTATAATGATATCTCCGCCGATATTTTGGGCTGAGAGAATGATTCGTCCCACAGGATCTTTTTGTGTAGCTGACCGGCTTTCCTTGTCTTCAATGGCATGGTCCATTGCATTTCTTACAAGATGCATCAGAGGATCTGCTATCGCATCGATGATGGTTTTATCTACTTCTGTAGATTCGCCCATTAAGACCAGCTCGACATCTTTGTCAAGCTTTTTACCCATATCCCTGACAATTCGGCGCATTTTCTGGAAGGTGGATGCGATAGGGACCATTCGAATGGACATTACGATGTCCTGCAGCTCGTCGGTCAGCTTTCTCAGCTGTCTTGAAGCACGATAGAAGTTATCCAGCTCGAGGCCGGCCAAGTCTGTACTGCCGGATACCATGGATTCGGTTATGACGATTTCTCCTACGAGGTCCATTAAGGTATCAAGTTTATTGAGATCGACATTGATCAGATTCTGTTTGGCTGTCTTTGACTTTCCGTTCTCTCCTGAGACATCTGAAACGGTGACAGCAGCGGCCTTTGCGACTTCCTCGGAGCCTTGTGTGACAGGCGCCTTTGACTCTGCTTTTGCGGTCTCGCTGTGCAATGTATCAACGAAAGCGACGGTGTAAACGGATAGCGTTCCTTTTGTCAGCGATAGAATCTGTTCCTGCGACAGTTCCGTTTCCAGACTGCAGAAAAAACCATTCTGCGAAATAATGCTGGATGCGTCTTTGTTTGTATTTAATTCCTCTGGTATGGTTTCAAGAACCTTCCCGATTGTTTCCAGCTTGTTTACCAGCATAAACGCTCTGATATTCTCCATCTGGCAGTCCGCTGTAAAATGAACGTGAAGGTGATAAGTATTTTTATCTTTGGAAGGATCATCGGATAGCGGTGCTGCATCATTTGGCGCAACGGTTTCTTGTTCAGCTGTTTTTGGTGCAGCTGGCTCGGCTGCTCTCTCGGAAGGTGTCTCGGAAGTGGCCTCGGAGACCTCTGCTACTTTTGCTTTGCCTTTTTTCGCTTTTGAAGTCTCAGCACTGCTTTTGGCGGCAGGCGATGAACTTCCTCCCTTCATTCTTTCCAGCAGGTCGATAATTTCTGAAATCAGGCTCTCGTTCTCTTCAGAAGGATTCATTCCGCTTTTGATTTTTTCTACCTCGTCCTTCAGAAAGTCAGAGACTTTGAGTACGAGATCAAACAATTCCTGAAAATAATCGTCCTCGATGCCGTTATCACGAATTATATAAAACAAATCTTCCAATTTATGAGATACATGTGAGATTGTATCAAACTCCATCATCGCGGAAGAACCTTTGATCGTATGCATGATGCGGAAAATTTCATTTACATTGTCAGTAGACAGGTTCTCCTCTTTCTCCGACTGAAGGAGAATATCATCTAATTGATCAAGAAGGGTTGTTGATTCAAACAGGTACATTTCCAACATAGAATCGTTTGCAAAATCATAATCACTCATCGCTATTCCACCTTTTCTTTATCTTATAATTTACAACTTGAATTACAAAATTATCTTAATATATTTATCGACAAACAGAAGGTAAATATTAGTCTCAAATTAGAGATTCATAAAATATGTTGTCGTTTTATTGATTTTCGTGCAAATTCGAGATATAATCAGTTATCTTATTAACGTTAGATTTGTCAGGGAGGATAAAAAATGGAATCCATCAATGATATTGCAAGAAATAATATCAAGCGTTATAGAAAACTCAGGAAAATGACACAGAAGGAACTTGCGGAGGCCCTTGACGTAACCCATAGCTCTGTGTCCGCCTGGGAGATCGGCAAAAACTCGATTGACATGAGCAGACTGAATCAAATTTGCCAGGTGCTCAATGTTGGTCTTCCGGAAATTCTGGCAGACGGGGCAGACACCCAGAAACTTCAAAGAGATGAAGAAAACAGAAAGATCATCGAAACGATTAATCAGCGACCTGAAGTAAAACGTCTTATGTTGACAACCTTTGATTCCAGAAATGATGATATCGTGGTAGCGATCAAGCTTCTTGAAGCGCTGAAAAAAAGATAAACCGCTTTGGCATGAATATAAGGAGATTTCAATGTGGTTGATATCCTAAAGATCACTTCGCCGATTTCAATAAAGAACAAAGTACAAAACATACCTACTAAGCTTCCAACGGACGCTGCCTTTGACATTACAAATCCGAATCAAGTAATTAAGGAACAGCCAAAAGTAAATAGCGACGAGGATGACAGCGCAAAGCAGTCGCTGCTGAAGAATCTCAACAAAGAAATCTTCGAACCGCTTCTTCACAGTACGCGGGCGCAGGCCGACGGTGTGAGAAAGCTCGTGCTGATGGCAAAACTATTTGAAAATTCTTCAGGAAATCTATCGGAGAATTTTCTTGACAAGGTTTTTGTAAGGCCGCAGGAAATGCTGGCAGAATTGCTCACCAGAGAAAAGGGCGCTACGGTCTTTACCGGGGAATTTTTTGACAGCCTCAGGATTCTTTCGAAGATGGAAGGACAGCCAAAGCTCAAGGATGCGATTGTCTCTATATTAAAATTTTTCGATTGCTATGTCAATCAGGAGAATTCCTTGAAAGCCATTGTGAAACAGGGGCAAAGCCTGATTTCCAGGCTGCCGAAAGCAGAGTCCCAGGCGCTGGAACAACAGATCGAAACCCTTGAGAACATGATTAAGCTGGCTGCCATGGAAAAAAAGGGCGCGGTTGCCCGGTATCAAATGTCTGCCGCGGATATCCGAAACAGCCTTGGAGAAGAAGCCGATGCGCCGGACATGAATTCTCAGGATCTCATGAAGGCAGCTTCGGGTGCGGATGATGAAGCGGATGAACTCGCCGGCAAGATCAAAACGGCGAATCTCGATTTGAACCGCATCATCAGTCAGGATAAAGAAAGCCAGACTGAAATCAAGGCGTTCCTGAAAAATGAAATCATCCCTGTTCTGGGAAAAATCGCGAAACGCCATCAAGGCAGCGAAAAAATTTATAATCTGGTGATGTCCATTGTACATAACATCGTCCGCTTTGATAAGGCAGACCCAAAGCTGCTGGAAGAGGCGGTATTTCAGCTTGGCGATGATTTGAAGCTTCTGACCAAGCTGACGGAAGAAGACATCCTGGAAATGAAAAAGCTCGTATTCGAGAGTGCGATAAAAGAACAAAACATGGGAAACGAGCAGAAAATCAACAAGCATATTCTCGATAAATTCGGAATTTCAACAGAAGACGGCGATATGGCAACTCTGCTTTCGCAGGCTCTTGACAAAGCCGGACCGGCGAAAGTCAACAACATCGCGCAGAACTTGCTGATGAATCTGGTTCAAAATGAAAGTCCCTTAATGCCGCTGATTCACTTTACGATTCCTTTTCGGTATATGGACGAAAATACCTATGGCGAGTTCTTTGTCGATAAAGATTGCAGAGAAAGAAAAGGGGACGCTAAGGAAGCGAAGAATATTTTCTTTACCATACAGTCGGATAAATACGGCAATTTCGAAGTGGACCTCCTGGTAAAAGATAAAAAGATCGACTTGGATATCCGTTGTCCGGACCATTTGCTGGGTGCAGTCAGAGAAACAAAGCTGCGGTGGAAGGATATTATCGAAGAGCAGGGCTTTCGTCTCTATAACTATCAGGTAGGAGTCTATCAGGAAAGCCAGTCGATTCTACAGAGATTTCCAAAGCTGGCGCTAAGAAGGGTGGGCATCGATGTCAAAGTTTAACGACGAAAATGAGACGGTGCTGAAGGGGATGGACAAGGAAACACTTTCTTCCCTTAGTGTTGCTGCTTTAAAATATGATCAGGCAAAGAGTAACGCCCCTTGCGTCGTTGCGGCGGGAACGGGTCATATCGCCCAAAAGATCCTGCAGGTAGCCATCGAAAACGGCGTCGCCATCTATCATGACGACAGCGCGGCAACCATGCTGGCCAAACTGGAGCTGGGACAGGAGATTCCTGCCGAGCTTTACCAGATTGTAGTTAATATCTATATTTCGCTTTTGGATCTGGCGGAAGAGAAGACAAAATAAGCGTCATTTTATTCTTTATAGTTTCGATGGAACCATTAATATGGGCGAGGTCATTTTTCATTGCATCGTGTTCTGCTTTATTGACTTCTGCCGAATGTTCCAAGGCGCGAAGGATAAGCTTCGTTTCCTTAAATTCTTCTCTTATTTCATTTCTTAAATTCTGCTCCAGAGAAGAGAACTTACCCTCAAGTCCCAGTTCCAGAGTGGAGAATTTGTTTTCGATTCCTTGACCCAGAGTGGAGAATTCGTTTCCAAGTCCTTGCTCTAGAGTAGAGAATTTATCTTCAAATCCCAGTTCCAGAGTAGAAAATTTGTTTTCAAGTCCCAGTTCCAATGTTGAGAACTTGTTCTCAATTCCTTGTTCCAGTGTTGAAAACTTGTCTCCCAAGTTCTGCTCAAGGACAGAGAAATTTTTGTCCAGTTCCAGAAATTTATTATCCAGCTTCTGATCTTGCGCAGCAAACCTTTTGTCCATCCTTTGATCCTGCGCAGCAAACTTTTCATCCATCCTTTGGTCCTGCGCAGCAAACTTTTCGTCAATCTTCCGGTCTTGCACAGCAAACTTTTCGTCCATCTTTCGGTCTTGCACAGCAAATCTCTCATTCAACTCACTACTGATGATTTCCCGTATTTCCTGAAGCAATTCTGTATTATCCATTTTCCGCACCTCCGATCTTAGTTAAATTATAACTGAGGAGATAGAAAAATGCAATGAAAATTAATGGAAAATAATTACAAATTTCATACTTGAGTTCTACTATAATAATTTGACAGAGCCTAATTTGGCAAAGAGCGCTAACTTGTAAAGGGATAGCAAAAAGCCGCCATTGCTGGCGGCTTTTGCCGATGTGTAGATCTTATGCCTTCTGTTATATTTATTGTAATAACTGAAGTACGCTTTGTGGCTGCTGATTGGCCTGTGCAAGCATCGCCTGGGAAGCCTGGGAAAGGATGTTGTTCTTTGTGAATTCCATCATTTCCTTTGCCATATCAACGTCTCTGATTCTAGACTCAGCTGCGCTGAGGTTTTCTGAAGAGGTTCCCAGATTATTGATGGTGTGTTCCAGTCTGTTCTGTACAGCACCAAGTTTTGCTCTTTCTGAGGAAACCTTGCTAATTGCTTTGTCAACTGTTGTGATTGCTTTATCTGCAGTTGCCTGACTTGTCAGATCAACAAGAGTCTTTCCGTCTTCATCGGTAAGTCCAAGGCTTTCAGCGCCCATTTCATTGATGGAGAGAGAAGTATTCTGACCTTCGTTTGCGCCGATCTGGAATTTCATGGAGCGTTCAGCGTCTACATCTACTGTGAAGGTATCACCGTCTTCAACGGTATCGTTAAACTCAAAAGATATACCTGTAGCAGCGTTTCCTACTGAATCCTTCAGGGTAACGGAAGCTTCGCTGGCCTTTGTGATCTCAAAGGTGCTTGTGCTGTTTCCAGAGATAGTACCTCCAGTGATTGTGATGCCTGCAATATGAGCATCAGCAGCAAGAGTGCTAAGTGTTACCTTATATGCATTTCCGTCATCATCCTTTACAGTTTGTCCATTTTCATCTTGTAGAGTAAGGGTTGCAGCGCCAGCTCCAGCTGAGTTATAATCAGATATAACCAAGCTGTAATTACCTTCAGCTAGGTCTGCTCCTGCAAAGTCAGCAGTTGGAGCTGTTGACGCCGATACTTCGAGGGTGAATTTTGAACCTGCTGCAGCATCTCCTTCTAAGTTTACAACAACGCCAGTTGTGCCAGCTTGTGCTCCTGATGCAGCTAATGCTGTTGGAGTTCCGCCATTGAGGCTCAAAGTATATTGTTTAGAGACAGTGAAAGAGGAATATTCTCCTGCTGCGCCTGCTGCCCCTAAAGTAACTGTTTGCCCACCAAAGGAAAGTGCGGTAGCGTTGTTCGCTACACTACTGGTTGATAATACTTCACCAGTGGCATTTCTTAACTCATACACGTCACCAGCAACGTCAGAAACAGTGTTAACGATTGAATAACTACCTGCTTCTAAATTAAATGTATCCGCTATTGTCGCAAGCTCAGTTGTTGATGCGATTGCAAAATCTCCAGCACCTGCTGTACTTGCATTAGACACTGTTCCAACATAGCTTCCAGCTGCTGTTGTATTACCGCCCTGATCAGTTGTAAAGGTCTTTACTGCTCCGGTAGTATCAGTCAGAACCTTACTTCTTTCATAAGCTCCCTGTGTTCCAGTAGCGTCGGTTACAGCTACTGTAGCTTTATAGGTACCGCTTTCGATATTCCCATCGATGTTAGTTTCTTTGATAATGCTGCTTTTTCCGGCACCAGCGTCTGTCTGGAAGTTGGAGGAGGCAGCCTTAACAGCCTTGTCTCCGTTTAACAGCTTCTGAGTATTGAACTCTGTATCTGTGGAGATTCTGTCAACTTCTTTAGTCAGCTGATCGATTTCCTTCTGGATTTCAGCACGGTCAGCATCTGTGTTGGTGTCATTTGCAGACTGTACAGAAAGTTCTCTCATTCTCTGGAGAATGCTGTGTGTTTCGTTTAATGCACCTTCTGCAGTCTGGATCAGGGAGATACCGTCGTTTGCGTTGCTGGAAGCCTGATCAAGTCCTCTGATCTGTCCTCTCATTTTTTCTGAGATAGCAAGACCGGCGGCGTCATCTCCGGCTCTGTTGATTCTGAGACCGGAAGAAAGCTTTTCCAGTGATTTGGAAGTAGCAGAGGTGTTTCCTGTCAACTGTCTGTATGTATTCAGAGCAGCGATATTGTGATTAATTCTCATTTTCGTTTCCTCCTTGAAACTTATTTTGCCGAGGTCCTTCCCGGCTAGTACTTATTCAGTTTGACCTTCCCCCGTACGCTGAGAGGGTCATTTTTTCCAAAGCTTATTTGCTTTGATATATATATCGGCTTGAGCCGTATATACTTTAGTTATTTTCCATCATTATTTTTTTGTTTTAATTTAATCAGGGAAGCAATTTGCTGATAGTTGCTTTGATCGATCTTTTCGTTGGAAGCCTTATTTGCTTCGATTGTTTCCATCAGCTCTTCACGGATGATTTTAATGTCTCTTGGAGCGTCGATTCCGATGGATACTTTATCGTTGCCGAGAGAAATCACCGTGACCCTGATCTGGTCAGATATAACGAGAGACTCCCCGGGCTTTCTGCTGATTACTAACATCAGGCACCTGCCTTTCCATCCTTCTGAAAGGGAAGGTATTTGACAGTATAATCCAGATTTTGCAGAATGACCTGTCTGGCCTTTCTGGTCTTTGGATTTAAAACAACGGGGCTTTTTATATTAATAGACAGATTTTCGATGGTAGAGGGAACACTGGCAATCACCAGAAAAATCAGATCATCGATATCATCCGCCTGGCAGATTTCCATGTCTTCTTTTGACAAAACCGGCTGATAATCCGGGTGAAGCTCCCAGGGTTCAAATACCAAAAAACAAGGAATCATGCTGTCGACCGACTGAAGATACAAAAATGAAAAATCATCGAAAGCCTGGGCAAAGATTGCAAATTTCTTATTATCCTCGAATCCGTAGAGTCCGTCTTCAAATTCATAAATGGCGTCGTCCTCTACCTGGACAATTCCGAAATCCCTCGTATTGATATCCATCGTTTCGTCTCCTTATCAGTTCATACATTGATATCGTTATGCTTTGATATCGAAATTCGGTTTTCCGTCAAAAATCTGATTGATTTCTTCGGGAGCTCTATAGTTGGGATCTGCGCTTTTTGGAATATACAGCGGACCGCCTACATATTTAATAATTACCTTTGGACGTTCTACTACTTTAAGCTCCAGATCCGGCGGAAGAAAACTGGTGTCTAGGCTTTCGCCGCTGGAAATGCTGTCGGGAAGCTTGCTGATGTCAAAATTAATCTGCATGCTTTCAATCTTGTTTGAAGCGTTCTTCAACTCCCTGGGCAGTGCGTTTACAATATGGTCAATTCCTCTGGAAACCTGCTCAAAATGGTATGTACCGGGGTCGGAATCTTCAAACCGGATACTCATGCTGAGGCTGCCGTTTTCGGAATAATTGGCTGTAGCAGTATAATAAAGGCTGGTCCAATCCGTTGCAGACCCGTTTTCAAAGGTATCCGTCAGTGAAATACTGATGGGATTGCTGTTGATGGTCATGCCTTCATTTTCACGTGTGATCCGCAGATCTGCCGATTGACTCGATTTATGTGTGGTTGCTTTTTCCACATATTCAATCGAGATAGGTACCGTTTCTATTTTGATGAGCGGTTTCATAAGGTTCACCTTCTTTACATATCAATCATATTCATAAACCGGCATCTATTCTAAGACATAAAGTCAAAGATAGAAGGCTGTATGATCTTGGTTCCCATTTGAAGAGCAGCGTTATAGGCGACCTGCTGGGATTTGAACTTAATGATCGTGTAGGCAGGGTCGGCTCCTTCTACTTTCAGCTGACGTTCCTGCATGTTCAGCGTCCGGGTTTCATACCGGTCGTTCATAAAATTCAGATATGAGGCCTTTGCGCCTACTTCTGTAAGGTTATGTACAATTTCTTTAGAAGCATCATTGAGCTTTCCGTAAATCTCGTCCACGGTTTCAAAGGTATACGTGTTTGATTCTAACTGGTCCGCAACAGTGCCAATCAAGTTATATAAATTATTGGAAACTGTCATGCCTTCTGCTGTTGTCGTTGTTCCGCTTCCGACGATGTTGAGGCCTGGAAGGGAATATTTAAATACAGACTTTGGGTCCGGAATGGTCTTTGTCGGGTCCGAAGGATAATTCGGGTCTTGAATAAAGGTTACTCCTAAACCGATGTCGATATACATGGAATCGGTTGAAAGTTTGTCGTAGTCGGTTGTTGTTATGATGCTTAAATCTACTCCGTTGTAAAGCAACTCACCGCTGCTGGGGTCTACGGAAAATGGTGCGCTATCGGTATTCGTTCCCCCAAAATAGTAAATGTCCGAAGCATTTGCGTTTAAAGCCTGCAACAACTGGTCCTGAAGATTTCTCAATTCTGTTGCAACTATTTTTCTTTCATCTTCACTGGCAGAAGCGGTATTCGCAGTCAGAATCTTGTCCTTCGCTTCCTGAACCAGCTCTTCAATATGCATCAGAGAAGACTCCGCATAGGTCAGATAGGACTGGGCATGTGAAATGTTGTCCTGATAGCCTTCCGTTTTGCTCAGGTCTCGTCTGAGTTGATACGCTTTTACAGCGGCGGAAGTGTTTTCAGAGGATTTCGAGAATGCTCTGCCGCTGGATATCTGAGTATTGTATTTATCCAGATCACTCGATAATGTATTGAGTGATCTGATATATTTGGACGTGATCATTTTATTGGTAATTCTCATATGGTACCCCCCTTTTTACTAGCGGCCTACAAGCCCCATCTCGTTGACGACCTTATCAACCGCCTCGTCAAGTACGTTGAAATATCTGGCGGCTGCGTTGTAAGATTTTTGAAATGCCATTAACTGAATGCCTTCTTCGTCCATATTGACTCCGGAGATCGATTCTCTGGTAGCGTATAAATTGTTCAATACCGTTGATGAAGTTTCGTAAAAGTTTTCATGAAGCTCGACATCAAGTGCGAGTTCGCCGATCAATCCTGTCATATATTCGTTGGGAGTTCCTGAAAACATAACCTGGGAACTGGTATCCGCAGGGTCTTTATAAAAATTCATGTCCGTAGTGAGCGCAGTAATCATTCTGAGTACGTTGTCCGCACCTCCCGAGGAAGCGGTGGAGGTGGTTGTAGTAATGAAGGCTGCGTCTGAAAGCCACTCGTCGGAGATTGCGATATTTTTTCCCGTGATGGTCGAGGTCCCGTCAGATGCTCCAAATAGGGGTTTCACGGTGCCGTCGGCTGCTGTGTTGATCGTATTCAACACAGAGGCGAAATTATTCGCAAAGGTGTTAATCGCATTTTCATAATACAGTGTGCCACGGAAGTCATTTTCCTTTGTGGTGGCGGATATTTCTGCGTAATTTCCCTTGCCGTTGATCAGGTCCAGATATCCCTTCACCGATCCTTCATTAAAATATGAGGTAACATCTCCGTGATAGCTGCCGAAGCTGCTGTTCATTTTGATTTCCATCATGTTGGTGGTTTTGTTCAATGACGCTGACAGTGTATTGTATAAACCGCTGCTGACAACGCCGATGGAGGAACCGGTGGCGACATCAAAAATGGAGATATTTAAATTTTCAATCGTAAGATCATCGGATACTTTTTCCGGCAATGCGGTTACTTTGATGTTTGCGATGCCGGACAACTCGTCGATCAGAGAATTTCTTTTATCATATAGCTCGTTCGGTGTATTGCCGTGGGTAAGCTCATCTCTGATCTGGGTGTTCAAGTCAGCGATACTTTCGACGATGGAATTAAAGCCAGTGTTGATGACGACATTCGATAAATCAAAAATCTGCTGATTCCTGACGTCTGTGACCTGATTTGCATATACATTCAATGTTTCTGTCACCTTCTGAGCAGCAGTTCTGGCTACGAGTGCCAGATCCTTGCTGGTAGGGGACTGGGAAAAAATCTGAAGCTGTTTGATGAAATTTGATACTTCCGCTTGAAGGCCGTCTGTTGCTGCTTCATCAAAAATGTTTTCCAGATCGGATAAGCCAGACAGCAGCGATTCATATTGAGAGGATTCAGCGTTTTGAGCACGGAAACGGGCGTCCAGGAATGGATCTCTGATTTGGCTGATCCCGTTTACAACGACACCAAGTCCCACAGAGGATGTTTTTGTGCTGTATTTTTCAACGAAGCCGCTGTTGGAAAAAGAGCTTAAGTCTACCCGCTGGCGAGAGTAACCATCTGTATTGATGTTTGCGATGTTGTTTCCTGTAACGTCAATATTGGCCTGACTGGCCGCCATCGCTCTGCTGGCTGTTTGAAATGCTAAAAACGTAGGTCTCATAATCGTATCCCCTCAATTATTATTTGTTTTTCTTATTTATATTTCTTCTATATATTATATTTTCTTCTCAAAGGCTTTTGAAAATAAATTACCATGAATTTCCGCAGCATTTTTGTTGTAAGTGGTATTGTCTTTTGGCAAAGCCTGCGTGGACAGAACCTTATCAATACTATAAAGTTTGCTTTGCAGAAGCATTCTGCATTTTTCTTTATAATAATTGACTTCGGTCATCGTCAGTTCAAATTCTCCAAGGAGGTTAAAGAAGCGGAGTCCTTCCTCCTTCGGCAGTTTTCCCGCCATCTCAGATAAATTCTTTGCTGTGATATTCAGGTTTGCCATATAGCCCGCGACCTGTCCGTCAAAGTTTTTGGTCTGAAGCAGAAGTGCTTGCTGTGCTTTTAGGCTTTCGTTTAGAATTTCGATTTCATCATTCATGATTGCATCCAATTCCTCTTTCAGAATGGGAATTGCCTTTTGATAGAGTTTAAGAATCCCTAAGAGGTAATTGTAGAACTTGTCCAGAATTTTGTCGAAATCGCTCGTGTTTGTCATAATAACCTCCCGGTGAACAAATCTGCAATACTATTTTAAGATCGAGTCTGCAAGCATGTTTGCAGGTACATCGTAGGTTCCTTCTTCAACTGCTTTCTTCAATTCATCGACACGGTTTGCTGAAGTGTTTACTGATACATCATATAGAATGGATGATTTTGCAACGGTCAGGCGTTTGTCTTCAAAGGAACCGGTATGGCTGCTGGATATTTCCGCACTGTCCACCTTGTTCTTCAGAGTATACTTTTTATTTTCTTCCGTGCTGATATTTCTTGCAGGATCATTATTATAGTCCTGAATCTGCTGCGGCTGTATTGCTTTGTTCTTGTTGACAAATGAAATTTCCACCAAGATAACCTCCCTTCAAATTTTGCTTTATATTTATTGTAAAGCGATTGTACGATTCATTGATTGATCTATGCTTAGTATATCGGCATACCAAAAAAAAACCTTAATTAAAAAAATAAAAAAATGTCATACTTGATAAAAAAAATAATTTTAAATTAAATAAACCGAAATTATTATACTATAAATAGATAAAAGCGATTAAAATAAAAAAGTGCGACTTAAAATCAATAAAAAAGCGTAAAACATTTACGAGAACTCTTAAAGTTCGACAAAAAAACAAAAAAACCCCAATTGTAATCTTGCGCAGCGCGATATAAAAAAGTATTTGTCTAATGATGTAAAATGTAGTAGAATTATGAGCGAAGCATACTATATTATAAGGGCTTTTGCATTCAAATGTGAAACAGCACCGAGCGGTAGAATTTACTAAGGTTTGCTTCGTTATTAAAATTGAGAAAGGGTGAGGATATGATAGGAGACTCTGCAGAATCGGCCATCTTGCAAAGAGCTTTAGATGGTACGTGGCAAAGACAGCGGGCTATTGCAAACAATATATCAAATCATGAAACGCCCGGTTATAAAGCAGTGAAGGTCTCATTTGAAGAATCTCTCGACAGGGAAATAAAAAAGCTTGGTAATGAGATACATGCCGGCAGAGATATTTCCGAGGGGTTGGAGGACGTAAAGAATTCAAATATCAGTTTCTTTGCCGACTATTCAACTTCAGAACGGGAAGACGGAAACAACGTGAACCTTGACTTGGAAAATATCGAAATGGCGAGAACGCAGATTCAATACCAGTATTTAACCAGAAGCATGACAGATATGTTTGCAAGATTAAGGTATGCAATCAGCGAAGGTAAAAAATAGAAGGGAGAGATGCGGGGATGGATTTTCTGAGCTCGCTTAATATATCGGGTTCTGGATTAACGGCTCAAAAGTTACGTATGGACGTAATTTCACAAAACATTGCCAACGCTCAAGTAACCCGGACGGAAGACGGCACACCGTACCGAAGGAAAATGGCGGTTCTCAGCAGTATGAACGGTGAAGACAGTTTCCAAAACGCTTTCAACAAAGCGGCGGAAAAAATCGGAGGCGTAAAAGTGCAGAGCATCGTTGAGGATCAATCGGCCCTGGTGCCTGTATATAATCCGAATCATCCTGATGCCAATGAAGAGGGCTATGTGATGCTGCCGAATGTAAATACGGCGCAGGAAATGATCGATATGCTTGGCGCAAGCAGAGCCTATGAAGCAAATGTCACTGTTTTTAACGCGACAAAGGCCATGGCACTGAAGGCTTTGGAGATTGGCAGATAAAGCATATAAAAAAGAAATGATGTGTTATCAAATTTACTGACTAAAAGACGTTCAAGTATCAGACATAAATTGTGTAGATGTGTAAAAAGTGTAGATGTGTAAAAAGTGTAGATCCGATGTGTGTAGATTAATTGTGTATTGTGTAGATATTTAATGTAATAAATGAGGTAGAGATGTGTTTATTATTCCAATGAGTTCTAATATTAATACGAGTGGTATTAATTCTATCAGTTCAAATCCTGACAAGTCGGTAGGCGTCTCCGGTGAGAGCAGCGCTTCCGGATTCAAAGAAATGTTCCAAGATGTCATTAACAATGTAGAAGAAACAGAGGCGGCTACAAAAATGGATGCTTACAATCTTTCCATCGGCAAGATGGATGATATGCATACCATGGTTATTAATGCAGCTAAAGCGGATGTTGCTCTACAGACTATGGTTCAGCTTAGAAATAAGTTTCTAGACGCGTATTCCGAAATTATGAGAACAAGCTTATAATCGCGGGATTTTCTTTTCTTGTTCGCATTACCAATTAGTCAAAATTAAAAATGGAAGTTTAAAATATGAATGAACAAATAAGAAGTGCCCTGGCACCCCTTACCCAATTTTGGGGAAACACCTCAAAAATTGTGAAAAGGGTTGTGATTGGCGGAGTAATAATTACTATTATTATTGCTCTGGTTTTGAGTATTTTATTAAATACAAAAGATTATGTTGTCATATTTGACCAGTTATCTGAATCGGAAACGTCAGAAATTCTTGCGAAGCTTCAGGAGATGAATGTCGAAGTAAAGGTGGATGACAGCGGCTCAATCATGGTTCTCAAAGAGGATGAAACCTCAGTAAGGATGAATCTTGCTACGGCAGGATATCCCAAAAGCGGGTTGAGCTATTATCTTATAAAAGAAAACAGCGGTATGCTGACGACAGATTACGAGCGGAAGCAATATGTGAATATGCAGCTGCAGGAACGTATTGCTGCAAGTATCAAGACCCTTGAGGGCGTCCGTGATGCGGTAGTAACCATAACCGTACCTGAAGATGACGTATTCTATCTTCAGGAAAAGGAAAAACCGTCCGCTTCCGTAATTATCCATATGAATCAGGGAAGTTCCCTGACGGAAAGCCAAGTTCTTGGTATCCAGAATCTGGTCGCGAAATCCGTAACGGGACTTACAAAGGATAATATCGCATTAAGCGACAGCTTAGGCAACGATTTGGTCGGAAGCAGTTCCGGAAGTAGTTCCGACTTTTCAAAGATTAACGTAACAAGAGAAATAGAAAATGATATTAAGAAAAAAATTACGGCAGTTTTGCTTGGACCGTACAGAAGTGAACAGTTTAAGGTTTCTGTAACTGCCTCTGTTGATACGGATGACTTGGTAACCGAGTCGACTACTTATCTTCCTTCACCCGATGGAAACAACTCTGGTGTTATCAGTGAAGAGACGAGAAGCGATGAGTCATCAACTTCAACCCAGGGAAGCGGCGGAGCAGCCGGGACATCATCTAATTCCGAAGTTCCTACTTATCCAACGGGAAGCTCCAATGGCTCAAGCTCTTCAACGAGTACCAGCGAAAATATAAAATATCAGGTGAGTCAGACGAAATCCCAGTCGCAAAAATCTGGAGCAACGATTGAGAGTATCTCCGTAGGAATCGCCATTGATAAGTCCTCTTTCGACCCGGGAGAGAGAGAAAGTGTAACACAGCTGGTAGCATATGCAGTAGGTATCGCGCCGGAAAGTATATCGGTCCAGAATTTCCAGTTCTACGAAGATCAACTGCCTGCAAGCCCAACTGAGCCGGAGGGCGGCGGCATCAATAGATTGCTTCTCTTTGGAGGAATTGGAGCAGGTGTATTACTATTGGCCCTGCTTGCTGTAATCCTTCTGGCGAGCAGACGAAGAAAAGCGGCTGCGGAGGAGGCGATGGCGATGGCTACGGCAGGTGGCACGGAGCAGAACGATGAAGCTTTGAACAACTTGTTTGGAGAAGTCGAACAAGAAAAGGTAAAACCGATCACGCCGGTTCAGGATGCAAGAAAAGAAGAAATTAAGGAATTCGCCAAGAATAATCCGGAAATCGTAGCGCAGATGATCAAAACATGGCTGCGCGGTGATGAATAAAGTAAATTTACTATTGAATATAGAGGTTGGAAGTTATGCTAGGTACATCTGATTCTTTGACATCAAAGCAAAAGGCAGCTCAGGTCGTTATCGCATTGGGGGCAGATATTGCGTCGAGTATTTACAAGCACCTTCAGGAAGAGGAAATTGAAAAGCTGACCTATGAAATAACCCGTCAGGAAAGTGTCCGGCCGGAGCTTTCTGATCAGGTCATCGATGAGTTTTACGGGTTGTGCGTTGCACAAAAGGTTTATTTGGAAGGCGGACTAGCCTATGCCCGAAATGTTCTGGAAAAAGCCTTTGGTGTGCAGCAGGGTACCGTACTGCTTGAAAGAGTCACGAAAACGCTGCGAACGAAAGCCTTCGAATTTATCAGGAAGTCAGATTATAAAAATCTGATGAACATGATCGTAAATGAGCATCCGCAGACCATTGCTCTGGTTCTGTCCTATGCAAGAGCTGATCAAGCGTCTTCCATCATTGCGGAATTGCCGAAAGCAATTCGTGTTGATGTGGTTGAGCGGATCGCAAGAATGGACAGAACTTCTCCTGAAGTGATCAAGCAGGTTGAAGCAATTCTGGAAAGAAAGTTCGAATCCGTCGTATCTGTAGATCTTCTTGAGGTTGGCGGTATTAACTACATCGCGGAGATTATGAACAATATCGACCGCGGAACAGAAAAATTTATCTTCGACGAACTGAGCAGAAACGACCCGAAACTATCCGAAGAAATCAGAAAGAGGATGTTTGTATTCGAAGATATTATCATCTTGGATCCTCTTGCAATTCAAAGGTTCCTCAGAGAAGTGGATACGAAAGAAATGTCCGTTGCGCTTAAGGGAGCCAATAAAGACGTTGCTAACGTCATCTTTGACAATATGTCTCAGCGTATGGGAGAAACTGTCCGCAGTGAAATGGATTACCTGCACAATGTCAGGGTAAGAGATGTGGAAGAAGCACAGCAGAAGATTGTGGCAATCATACGCAGACTGGAAGAAGAAGGAGAGATTGTCATAGCCAAGGGCGGAAAGGATGATATCATTGTCTAGTATCGTAAAAGCAAAATTACTTACGTATGTTCCTAGATGCAGTGATTACTCAACGGATTACGCGAAAACTCAAACTACAGAAACAGTCGCGGAGCCTCCAGCTACGGATGACTACGGGATGATCGAAAGACAGGAGAATATCCTGAACCAGGCGATCAAAAAATCCCATCATATTGAAAGCGAAGCACAGAATAGAGCGGATTCACTGATTGAAAATGCTCTGAAAAATAGCCGCGAGATCATGAATGAAGCAGAGAAAAAGGGCTACGAAGAGGGATATCTCAGGGGCCTCGTAGATGGTGCAAACGCTTCGGAACAGGCTGCAGAGGAAGGACTTTCTGAACTTAGAAGACTAATAGAACAATTTAATTCTGAGCAAAAAGAAGCATTGAAAAGACAGGAAAAGGATTTAATCGAAATCGCGTTTGAACTGGCAAAGAAAATAATGAAACACCATGTGAAGACCGATGAAGAAGCCGTTTACAAGATGCTGGAGGAAATGATTCAGGAAAATGAAAGCAGCATAAAAATCTATTTGTCTGAATATCAGAGGACTTTGGATGTTCATATCGACAAAACCGCAGCCAAAAAGTTGAAAAGCATTTCAAAGGATATAAAGGTCGTCATTGTTAAAGGAGAGGACCTGATCATGAGTGAAAACGAAGGCGGCGTCATCGACATGAGTGTTCCAGCGCAGCTGGAGCAGCTGAAAAAGGTAATTGATCATACATATTAGCCTTAAAGGAGCAGGGGATGGATACAAAGGATTTTTGCAGTGTTATACAGAACGCAGACTCCTATTCCTATTATGGAAAGATCGACAAGGTCATCGGCATGATGATCGAATCCAACGGTCCTGACTGTAAGGTAGGGGATCTTTGCAAGATATACGGCCACGGCAGCAAGAATTACATCAGTGCCGAAGTAGTGGGATTCCGAGGAAACAAGGTGTTGCTTATGCCATATGAAGAGCCGGAAGGAATCAGCTCCGGCAATCTCGTGGAATGTACGCATTCCGCTTTGACAATCGGAATGTCTGAGAACCTAATCGGCAGAGTAATCAGCGCCATTGGCGAGCCGATAGACGGCGGCGGCCCTGTTGAAATTGATGCCCGGTATGAAGTGCAGAGCGTAAGCTCCAATCCGCTTTCCAGGCCAAGAATCCATGATGTCTTAGAGTTTGGAGTGAAAGCGATTGATGGACTGCTGACAATCGGTAAGGGGCAGAGAATGGGAATTTTCGCCGGAAGCGGAGTCGGAAAAAGCACCTTGATGGGGATGATCGCCAGAAATGTAAAAGCCAACGTCAATGTCATCGCATTGGTGGGCGAAAGGGGAAGGGAGGTAAGAGAGTTCCTCGAACGGGATCTCGGACCGGAAGGATTGGCACGCTCCGTTCTTGTGGTTGCTACCTCAGACCAGCCGCCCATGCAGCGTATGAAATGCGCTATGGTAGCGACGACAATCGCAGAATATTTCAAAGATCAAGGCAAAGATGTGCTGCTTATGATGGACTCCCTTACAAGATTTGCCATGGCCCAGAGAGAAATCGGCCTGGCTACAGGAGAACCGCCCGTAGCGAGAGGTTATACTCCTTCCATTTATTCCATGATGCCGAAGCTTCTGGAACGAACCGGAAACTTTGAATCGGGATCGATCACAGGTGTTTATACCGTTCTTGTGGAAGGGGACGACGTAAACGAACCGATTGCAGATACTGTAAGAGGAATTATTGACGGACATATTGTTTTATCCAGAAAAATTGCAATGCGAAACCATTATCCGGCAATTGACATCCTTGGCAGCGTCAGCAGACTGATGAATGATATTGCGGATAAAAGCCAGCTTGAAACTGCCGGAAAGCTAAGAAACCTCATGTCAGTTTACGATGCAAATTATGACCTGGTGAGTATCGGCGCTTATAAAAATGGAACCAATAAGGCGCTGGACGAAGCCATCATGAAAATAGATAAGATCAACGGTTTTCTTCAACAAACCGTAAGCGATAAGTTTCTTTTTGATCAAAGTGTTGAATTGATGAAGGCAGCAATCATATGAAGAAATTTGAATTTCACCTTGAAAAATTACTATCCTATAAAGGGCAAATGCTGGACAGCGAATTGATGACCTTGTCAGTGCTGAATAAACAGCTCTCCGATGCACAGAACAAGCTGCTTGTGCTAAAGACGGAGCAGGAACAGTGCAGGGTAGATTATGAAAATAAAATGCTTGAAAGAACTACCCCGGCAGCGTGCCGAATGTATCTGTATTATGAAGAACACCTGAAGGAACAGATTGTTCTGGCAAAGAAAATAATCGATCAGATTGCTCAGGAAGTCGATAAGCAGGTAGAGCTGATTAAGAACCTAAAGCTTGAAACGAAATCTCTGGAGACTCTGAAAAGCACAAGGCTTGATGAGTACAAGAAAGCTGGGGCAAAGGCTGCTGAACTGCAAATTGAAGAATTTGTGACGACTGCAGGCATCCTTAGAAAGACGGTCTAGGAGAATTCGTTCTTATAATCCGGTCAATCAGCCAAGGGATGATTGATTTGGGAGAAAAAAAGTACTTTATCAAGAACTTTATTTGGAAGGGAGGTGAAAAAATGGATACAGCAAATATGACAGGTTTACAGGGTATCTCTGCCGGAAGCTTTGCTTTAGGTGATCCTTCAAAGCAGACGGGCAATCTTCAGGGAAGCGCTGACGATTCTTTGTTTCAGAAATTGATCACTCAGATGATCATGCAGAAAAGCATGGCGGGAAGCAGGTCCGAGACATTAAACGCTTTGTGTAACGGTAAATCAGTTGTAAGCGAGGGGGGGCTTTCCCAGCTGCTCGCATTGGCAGGCCAGTCTGATTTATCCGGGCTGAAGATTACCGGAAAAGAAGCCGGAACAGTAAATACAGATGAGAAATCAGGAAAAAACGCACAGCAGGAATCAAATGGCGAGATGGAGATGATGCAGGCTATGATGCTTGGGTTGTCGGGCGGTATGATGGTACCTCAGACACAGCAGGAAAATTCCACTGAACAAAGTGACACGAAGGGAGCCGCAGGTCAGGTGGTCTTGACCGGAGTATCTTCCGGAGAAGGAAACTTGAATGCGACAATTGGTTCTTCTGCTGGTCAGGTTGGCTCCGATGGAAACATAGGTTTCAATGTCGGAAACACCGTCACCGGGGCAGAACAAAATACTGTTTCGCAGGAATCAGGAACTGAAAAAGGAGACTTGCGGTCCGGCATATTTCCTAAGAATGGTTCTGCGGTAAACGGAAGCTTTGAGCATGTTCTTCAAACAAACGGAGAACAGACCAAGAGCGTGAGATCACGCAGTATGACAGCGGATTCTCAGCAAATAGACGGGCAGAACAAGCAAAACGATAAGGCTGGCGCTTCTTTAAACGATAAGGCTGGCGCTTCTTTAAGCGGAGTAAATGAAGCTCAAATGCCAAAACACAGCTCAATTTTATCCAGCGAAACAAACAGACAAGACGGTGTGTTTACTGATGCATATAAGGAAGCCGGCTTGAAATCAAAAACAGCAGGCGATGATAAGGAAATGGAATCATCGGGAAGAAGCTTATTTCATCAGGAAGTTCTGAGTCCAGCAGGCAAAGGAGAATCAGCAGCCGGAGACGGCATTGACAGAACTGCAATGAACCAGACAGCAGTAAAGGCAGAACCTTACAATCAGATCAGCGATGAAATATTAACCAGACTGGAGCAGAAGGGTTCGACCGAGTTCAGAATGCAGCTGACGCCGAAAGATTTAGGACAAATCGACATCAAACTCAAGCTGGACGACGGGAAATTGGTTATCGATATCCTTGCGGCCAACGCAAAGACACAGTCGCTGCTTACTGGACAGGTCGACAAACTGATATCCAGCATGGGGCTTCAGAATGTCAAGGTTGAAAGTGTCCAGATTAGTCAGCAGATCAACCAGCAGAGTCAGGACAATCAGAGTCAGAACTTCAATATGAATTTTGGAATGGATTTCTCTCAGCATCGAAATCACGAATCGTCTCAACGGGAGTTCTTAAAAGGAATGAACCTGACGGGTACAGCGGATGCGCAGCAGGTCGAGGGCATAGAAAACGAGCCTGTTTATGAAACAAACCCGGTGCGGTACCGTTTGAACAGAATGAACTATACCGCATAGAAAGGAGGATAAACAATGTCAATCAGCTCAATTAACAACTACTGGACAAAGGGAGCTTCTATTCTGTCTGAAAATGGAGAGGATTCAAGCAAAAGCACAAAGCTGGATATGAATGATTTCTTTTCTCTACTGGTTGCACAGCTGTCAAATCAGGACATGTACAACACGATGGATGACAGCGAGTTCATGGGACAGATGGCTCAATTTTCGATGATACAAGCGATATCCGACATGAGTGCTCTTTCAGCCACTGCTTACAGCGTCAACTTAATCGGCAAGGAAGTTGCCATTGGGGAATATAACGATGACGGCAGCGTTAAGAATGTAACGGGAATTGTAGAAGGCGTGACACTTTATAACGGTGCTGCACAGATCGTGGTTGATGGTAAAAACTACAGCTTAGGCAGCATTATGGCAGTAAAAGAGCCAAATATTATCATACCGGATACACCGAAAGATCCTGACGAAACGAAAGATCCCGATGAAACGAAAGATCCTGACGAACCAAAAGATTCCGATAATGGATCTGGCGATACGGAAGGGGTAAACCAGACAGAAGGCACATCAGAGACAGGCAACTCGACGGGAACAGAGAACGGGTCCGATGCATCAGACAGCGGAAGCAATAGCGGAGATAGTGGCGGCAGCAGTTCTGCGGATACAACGGAAGGTGGCGGCAATGTCTAATGAAATATTGAATAACCGTTATAATCTGACGGATTCCATCATCAGGCAGGCGGATAGAATCAAACCTTCTCCCGGGAAAACGGATGCGGCAGGGAATCAGCTGAGCGGAGGGAAAACCTTCCAGCAGATACTGAATGAGCAGCTGAAGGAGAAAATCTCATTTTCAAAGCATGCAAACCAGCGGACTGAGGAAAGAAATATCCAGATCAGCGAAAGCGATTTGAACCGCCTGGACAGTGCCTGTGAGAAAGCGCAGCAAAAAGGAATCAAAGACGCTCTGATCGTTATGAATGATTCCGCCTTTATCGTCAACGCGGCAAACAAAGTTGTAATCACTGTAGTAGATAAAAATGAAATGAAAGATAACGTATTCACCAATATTGACGGCGCCCTGTTCGTATAGCCGGACCTTGAAACAGGAAGCTATCGTGAGCTTTGACCGACAGATAAGCTCACCTGCGGGCGCAGAAAGGATTTTTAATGTTAGGATCAATGTATTCTGCAGTTTCAGGACTGTCAGCACATCAGACAAAAATGAATGTTATCGGTAATAACATCGCCAACGTCAACACCTATGGCTACAAGGCAAGCCGTGTTACCTTCGCCGATGTATTTTATCAGACCATGACCGGTGCCTCTGCTCCGACAACAAACGGAGGAGGAACCAATCCAACTCAGCTTGGATATGGATCAAAAGTAAGCTCTATCGACGTAATCAATAAACGTGCAGGAAGTGCGACCACCGACCGTGCCCTTGACGTTTATATCAACGGCGATGGCTATCTGCCTGTTAAAACTGGTGACGGTGCGATCAAGTATACCAGAATCGGTGTTTTAAGCTTTGACCTGGCTGGAAATCTCGTAGATAGAAACGGTAATCAGGTGCTGGGCTTCGCACTGGATGGAACTACGAAAAATGCGAAGCTCAATTCCGACGGAACAACAAATGTGCAGAACCTCGTAGGGATTAAGGTCGATCCGGCCCAACTCGACAAATATACCGGTATCGCAATCGGCAAGAACGGTGAAATCACTGGCATCAAAGAAGGCGATCCGACAGTTACACCGGCTGCCAGCACCGGCTGGATGAATGGAACCCCGACAGTTCCGAAAACATCTCTGTACAGCGGAGACCTTAACATGACGGTAACCAGGGGCCCGAATGTGCAGTTTCTGCCCGGTAAATACGATGATGGGACTACGGACGTTTCTGGTGTAAGCATCACTTCTGATGCGGATATTGATGGACCAATCTCGCTTACTTATGACTCCGTTTCTGGTGATTATACACTAAGCGGTACGAAAAAGGATGGAAGTACGTTTAGTATTGTTGGAGACGATACCACACCGCCGAACTTAGTATTTGATTTAGGAACAGGTTTGGGAAGTGTAACGGTAGATACTGGAACATTTACTATGTCGGATCTAGCTGACGGTGCTCCACAGGAAATCGGTAACGTCGTTCCTACCACCATGAACATTACAGCAAAAACATACGACAAGTCCGGTGCGGAAGTGAATCTTACCGCCACTTGGAACTGGGGAGACACCTCCATCACGCTGGGCGATATTACCATCCCGGTGGATGCGGATGAATTCGGCGCTTTGGAGGACGGAGATCTTGCGAATACGCGAATTGCAGGCATCGCGCCGGGACCTGGAATACCGGAGAAGGTCGCTCATCTTGCGGCGGTGAAGTTCATCAATCCAGACGGCTTGTCCCAGGATGGTGATAGCTATTTTGTGGAAACAACCAACTCAGGGTCGGCAGTGGCGACCGTTCCCGGAAACGGCGGAACGGGAAATTTCATGGCAGGATCAGTTGAAATGTCCAACGTAGACCTGTCCAGAGAATTTACAGAAATGATTATCACGCAAAGAGGCTTCCAGGCAAATACCAGAATGATCACGGTTTCGGATGAAATGCTTTCTGAACTAGTCAGCATGAAGCGTTAAAAATAATTTCTTATCAGGCTTGGCGAAGGCACGTGGCCTCCGCTGAGCCGGTAATTATAAAAGCTGGGTAAACAGCAGAAATTGGGGGAATAAATCAATGATCAAGCTGACGAAATTGAACAAAAACAACAATGAAACATTTATTTTGAATTGTGAATTGATAGAAACGGTCGAAGAGCGGCCGGATACGATCATACGCCTCGTCAACGGCAAGCACTTTGTTGTGGCGGAACCCGTAGCTGAGGTTGTAGCAAAGGTCGTTGCCTTTAAAAGGAGCATTTATAGCAGATAGACGAAAATAAACAGGGAGTAATTATCTATGGAATTCAGCGTTCTGATAGGGTATGTAGCAGTTATACTTGCGGTTATATTTGGTATTGTATTTGGGGAGGAAGGATTGAACTTTTCCTTACTCCAGAATTTCATCAATCCATCAAGTATCTTTATAGCCGTTGGAGGCACCTTTTTCGCCTTGCTGGCGTCTTTTCCCTTTAAAACATTTGCCAGCTTACCAAAGCATTTAAAAATGGTATTTGGGAGGGATCAGAAAGATCCTTATGAATATATTGAGACAATTACGGATCTTTCGAGGGAAGCGAGAAAAAAAGGACTTCTGTCTCTGGAGGACAAAGCCCTCGGTTTTGAGGATGAATTCCTGAGAGAAAGCGTTTTGCTTATTGTAGATGCAATCGAACCGGACAAATTGAAAATTTGGTTCGATCAGAAAATGTCTAACCTGGAAAGAAGAAACCAGGAAGAGCGGAAATTTTATCAGATGGGAGCCGCACTTGCGCCTGCCTTCGGAATGATTGGAACGCTCATCGGACTGGTTAATATGCTTAAAGCCATGAACTTGGAAAGCGGACCGGAATTGTTGGGAGAAAATATGTCTGTAGCCCTGATCACAACCTTTTATGGTTCCCTTCTTGCCAACTGTGTATTTTTGCCACTGTCGAATAAGATTGAAATAGCGCAGGAACGGGAGATGCTTTACAAGGCGTTGATTGTAGAAGGTGTCATTTCAATTAAGGAAGGCGAAAACCCGAAATTTATCCATGAGAAGCTGTTAAACTTCCTTGAGGAGAATGAAAAACCACTGGATGATGAAGAGCCCAAACCCCGCAGGTTCTTTAACAGGAACAGAGAATAACCTTTCTTTGTAAGCGCATATGAGAATTGTTGGAGATGGTGATGATGAACAAGGAAAGGAAATATACCAAAGTTAATAAGGATGCGTGGATGAACACCTATGCAGATATGATTACTTTACTGCTGGTATTCTTCATACTTTTATATTCGATGTCCTCTATCGATCAGGAAAAGTATCGCATGCTCGTCAAAGCCTTTACTGCAGACCCGCAAACACTGGAGCAGTTGAGGCAAATGGATATCCAGGAACAAAACCCCGGCGGCGGAGAAGCAGCCGGCGGAATCGACGAAGAGGAGGATCCCGGCAAAATCGATAATCTGGATAAGCTTTACAGTTACCTTAAACAATATGTTGAAGAAAACAATCTTGAACACTCGGTTCAAGTTGAAAAAGGGGAAAACCTTGTATACGTCAGATTTATGTCGTCGCTGTTTTTTGAAGCGGACCGTGCCGTGCTGCTGCAGGGAGGCACCGAGATTCTGGACTACGTCGGAAAAGCGCTTGGCGAGGTGGAACCCTATATAAAATTTATCCGCATAGACGGACATACCGCGGAAGCCGCACCGGGAACCAGTACTGTTGACAATAGAGAGCTTTCTACGGACAGGGCAAACGAAGTACTGGGTTATCTTGAAGATCGCTATATTACAGATCCGTCAAAGCTAATGGCAGTCGGATATGGCCTATACCGACCCATCGCACCCAATGATACGGAAGAAAACCGTGCCAAAAACAGGCGTGTGGAAATTCTTGTGGCTCAGGAAGATGCTTTGCAGGATGAACTTGATAAATTATACAGCCTGGATAACGATTCGGAGACAAAAGTGGACAACGAGTAGGAGATTGCATTATGAGTGAAATTCTTTCACAAAGTCAGATTGACAGTTTGCTGAGTAGTTTGACAAGCGGAATGAATGAAGCAGAACAACCGGAGCAAACTGCAGGAAAAAAGATAAAAGACTACGACTTCAGAAGCCCGAAGCTTTTCACGCGGGAACAACTGAAGCTGCTGTACAGCATATATGAAAATTATGCAAGGATTTTATCTTCTCATATCACCGGTATTCTGCAAACCTATACCCTGGTGGAAATCATAGAGGTAGAGGAACAGCAGTATTATGAGTTCAATAATGCACTGCCGGATTCAGTACTGATGGGAACGATCGACTTTTCAGTCAAGGAAGACCACAGTGAGGAAGATATGGTATTAATGGATTTCTCAAAGGATATCGGTTTCTGCTGCATCGACAGACTGCTGGGGGGCTCCGGCAACCCTTTGGAGGCTGATCGGGAGTATACCGAGATTGAGCTTGGCATCCTGGAGCACCTGATGAAGGGGATGGTCAATTTGATGAAAAACGTCTGGATTGATTATCTCGAAATAGCGCCCCGACTGATGAAAGTTGAAACAAACGCAAGAATTTTACAGGGGATCAGCGCTGACGAAAATGTTGTGATTGTCGTAATGAATGTCATGGTGAATGAAACCCAGGGAAAGATGAATATCTGCATTCCAGCGGTGACACTGGATACCATGTTCAAGATGAAAAATGCGCTGAGCAAGAAAAAAGAAAGACGCGGCGATCAAATGTCTGATGCCCAGCGAAGAGCGGGTATTATGAAGGAAATCAACCAGTCGGAGCTTGAGATTACAGGCATTCTTGGAACAATCGACGTAATGTCCAGAGATTTGATTGATTTGGAGGTTGGCGATATTATCAAATTGAATAAACCGGAAAACTCAATGGTGGAGCTGGCTGTTGGTGAGACCGTATGGTTCCGGGGAGAAATGGGATCTTTTAATAAGAAAAGGGCCATAGCAATACGAGAACCTATTAAGAGAGGAAGTGACCATATTAGATGACGAATGACAATGATGTGTATAAACTGACCGAAATGGAAACGGATGTAATCGGGGAAGTGATGAATATCAGTATGGGCGCCGGCGCGACGGCTATGTCGACCATTCTTGACAAGAAGGTAAATATTACAACGCCCAGAATTGAAACGCTCAAAATTGATGAATTCGAATTCGCTTATCTTGAACCTGTTGTAGGTGTACTGATTAAGTACATTGAGGGGATTGACGGAACCAACATCCTGCTTTTAAGAGAAGATGATCTGAAAAAAATATTAGGCCATCTCCTTTCAATGGACCCGTCGGAAATGGTAGAGCTCGATGAAATCAGCGTGAGTGCAATCTGTGAGATCATGAATCAGATGATGGGATCGGCAGCAAGTGCTCTGGCAAGTTTTCTTGGACAGGTAGTCAATATTTCTCCGCCGGAGATTCTGGATACGACTGAAAACGTAAAGACGATGTTTTCATTAACAGGAGATTCGCTTGTAAGTATCAAATTTAATTTAAGCATAGAAGGCCTTGTTGACAGCGAATTCATCAGTGCTATGGACCCGGACTTGGTAAAGAAGATTGTTCAAGTGTCGCTGGGCGCAAATGAAGTGGAAGAAGATCCGGCGGGAGTGCAGGAAAGCGCCGCCGCTGCGTCTGCAGCAGCACCGCCGCCGCAACAGCCTTCAGCACCGCCGCCGCAACAGCCTTCAGCACCGCCGCCGCAACAGCCTTCAGCACCGCCGCCACAGCAGCCTGCGCATTATGTAGAGTCAGCACCGCCGCCACAGCCTGCATATTATGCGGAACCTTCGCCACCACCTCAGATGTATATGGATCAAAGGCCGCCGATGCCGGACCAGACACCCAAACAGCAAGTACAGGCGACCCCTTACGCATATAAGCCGCTTGGCATTGCGGAAAAAGCAGCTGAACTGGGGATTGACGATAATAATCTGGAGCTGATTATGTCGGTGCCGGTTCAGATCACGGTGGAGCTGGGCAAGACAAAGAAGAGAATTAAGGACATTGCGGAACTAACCGTTGGGAATATTGTTGAATTGAACCGTCAAGCGGGCGATCAGGTCGATGTAGTAGCAAATGGAAGGTTGATTGCAAAAGGCGATGTCGTTGTTGTAGATGATAATTACAGCGTAAGAATTACGGAAATTATCAAAGCAAAAGAAAACACCACAGAAGTTAATAAATAATCGATAATTTAAACAAGAGAGGTAGAAAACAAATGGCAAAGATTTTAATTGTTGATGATGCGGCTTTTATGAGAATGATGGTAAAAGACAATCTGAAGAAAGCAGGATATTCCGATTTTTTGGAAGCCGGTGACGGGGAAGACGCAGTAAATAAATACACGGAAAATAGCCCCGATCTCGTGCTTCTTGACATCACAATGCCGATTAAGGATGGAATTCAGGCTCTGCAAGCCATAAAGCAGATCAACCCACAGGCAAAAGTGGTCATGTGTTCTGCAATGGGTCAGGAAGGCATGGTTGTAGAAGCAATCAAACTCGGAGCTTTGGATTTTATTGTAAAGCCGTTTAAACCGGAACGACTGATTCAAACGGTCAAAAATGTTCTGGGATAAAAACTGGAGGATCCTATATTGATTGGAGATATCATTTCAATGCTGTTTGCTTTGATCGGAACGGTCTGTATCATATTGCTTACTTATTATGCCAGCAGATGGTACGCAAAAAGAATGGGGCCGATTGCCGGGGGCAAACACATTAAAGTCATCGATCGGCTGGTTGTCAGCAAGACAGGTTCCATTTTGATCATCGACGTGAAAGGCAGCCAATACTTGATCGGTGTAAGCGATCAGAACGTGCAAATTCTCATGCAGCTGGATGATACCATTCCACTGCCGATTGAATCGGATATGAGAATGGAAGGCTTAAAAGGCATGATAACCGGTGAGAAATTCAAGGATCTGACCGAAGCGATAAAAAAACGGAGAGGTGTAGACTAGTTATGGAATTCATCATCAACGGACAGGGTTCCGATGTAGTAAAAATGATCATCATATTAACGATGATCAGCCTTGCGCCTTTTTTATTGCTTATGATGACTTGTTTCACCAGAATCATCATCGTGTTTTCCTTTTTGAGGAATGCCCTGGGACTGCAGCAAACCCCTCCCAATCAAGTTTTGATTGGATTAGCACTTTTCGTAACTTTTTTTATCATGCAGCCTGTGCTTTCTGAAGTGAACGAAACGGCTCTGCAGCCGTATAACGACGGACTGATTGAAACCCAGGAGTTTCTTGACAGGGCATCTGTTCCGATGAAGGGATTCATGCTGAAACAGACAACGGCCAGCGAAGTGGAATTATTTAAAGGATTGGCGGCAGACGAGAAGATTTCAGAAATGGAAGGAACGGAACTGCCCTTACATATCGTAGTTCCCGCTTTTATGACAAGTGAATTAAAGAGGGCGTTTATAATCGGATTCTTATTGTTTATACCGTTTCTGGTGATTGACATGATCGTCTCCAGTACACTGATGTCCATGGGTATGATCATGCTGCCTCCGGTAATGATATCACTGCCTTTTAAAATTTTGCTTTTCGTTGTTGTCGATGGCTGGGGTCTCCTGATCAAGACCTTGGTGATGACTTATAACTGACGAAAGGAGTACTGCGAATGAATACGATGGAATTAACGGAAATATTCAGAGACGCGATTATGACAGGCTTTAAAGTTGCAGCTCCGATTTTGCTGGTCAGCATCCTGGTTGGGCTTTTTATCTCGATCATTCAGGCCGCTACCTCAATCAATGAACAGACTATGACCTTTGTCCCAAAACTGATCGTTATCGCTCTTATCATGATTGTCTTCGGAGGATGGATGCTGCAGCAGATGGTTGATCTGGTCAACAGAATCTTCGAGTTTATCGGTACATCGATATAAATCCGGGCGGTCAATGCAATCAGATATGATTGATCACATACGGGATGACTATGGGGGACAAGGTTGTTAAATAATTTAAACAGTTTTTACGTTTTTTTATTTGTCGGCTGCAGAATGGCGGGGGTAATTTTCTTTAATCCGATATTTGGAAGAAGAAACATTCCATCCATGGTGAAAATAGGTCTTGTGATGGGTATTGCACTGAACGCATCCTATGGGCTTATGAATGTTTATGTTGCGGATTATACCACCATAGACCTGCTGCTTGCCATGCTGAGGGAATTCAGCGTCGGATTTGCTCTTGGGTTTATCATACAGCTTTTTCTCTCGATTTTTCATCTTGGGGGAGAACTCATCGACCTGCAGATGGGAATCAGTATGGCTTTGATGTATGACCCGACAAGCAACTCGCAGATTTCTATAAGCGGTAACCTGCTGACGGTCATGTATACGCTGCTGTTTTTTATTACCAACAGTCATATCGCCTTGCTCGCAATTGCCGTGAAATCCTTTACCGTTGTGCCAATCGGTCTTGGTGGAGTCAATGCGAAAATTGGGATTTACATGATTGAGCTTTTTGGATATATCCTTGTCTATGCCGTACAGCTTGCTTTACCTGTTATTGTGACAGAAATACTCGTAGAAGTAGCGGTTGGAATCCTGATGAAGGTCGTTCCGAATATCAATGTTTTTGTCGTGAACCTGCAGATCAAACTGCTTGTGGGGCTTGTCGTGCTCATGACTATCATACCGGTTCTTGTGCATTACATAGGTAAGCTCAACATGATCATGCTGGACCGGCTTGAGGATGTTCTCTCGTATTTCATCTAGTTCAATAGCCAGATTTAGTTCAATAACCTGGGGGTAGCGGAGATAAACATTTACGTAGAAATCGTGAAACCTTTTACGGTTTTCTGCGAAGCACTTAAAAACCGCGATTTCCTAGTAAATCGTTTATCGGAGCGAAGGGGGGGATTACAATGGCGGAAACGAATAAAACCGAAAAAGCGACCCCGAAAAAAAAGAAGGACGAGCGAAAGAAGGGAAACGCATTTCAGAGTAAAGACGTTGTCAGCGTAGTCACTCTGATCATAGGATTTGTACTCATCAGCAAGCTTGGCGGCTTCATTCTTGCTCAGATCAGGGAACTCTACCTTGGTGAGCTGGAAAAAATGGGCGGTCTTTATGCCATGACCATACCCAGCGCATTGCAGATTATGCGGGAATCGATGTTTGTATTTTTCATATCGACGGTGCCGATTCTCATTGTGCTTACCTTGACAGGAATTATCATGACCGGTGCACAGACCGGATTCCTGGTCTCTGGTGAACTTTTAAAATTTAAATATAACAGGATCAATATATTGGAAGGCTTTAAACGAATGATGTCTGTAAGATCCCTTGTTCA
Source organism: Anaerovoracaceae bacterium (assembly GCA_963676445.1). Classification (GTDB taxonomy): domain Bacteria; phylum Bacillota; class Clostridia; order Peptostreptococcales; family Anaerovoracaceae; genus Anoxybacterium. Next base: position 1,663,020 of record OY781100.1, on the reverse strand, counting down.
ACTGGTGAAATCGCTGATCAAGGTTGCAGTCATCATGTGGGTTATTTATACAAGTATTCGGGATCTCCTGGTTATAACTCCGGATTTGCTCAACAGTAGTTTTGACGAGAACATCGCCTTTATGATGGGCCGCATAATGTCAATCGTGTATAAGATCTGTCTGATCTTTGTAGCGGTCGCAGTTCTGGACTTTGCTTACCAGAAATTTGATTACGAACAGAAGCTGAAAATGACGAAACAGGAAGTAAAGGACGAATATAAGCAGACAGAAGGAGATCCGTTCATCAAAGGAAAGATCAAGGAAAAACAGAGAAAGATGAGTATGAACCGCATGATCCAACAAGTACCGGGTGCGGACGTCATTGTAAGAAATCCTACTCATTTTGCTGTTGCTCTGAAATATGACATCGATAATGATATGGCGCCGATTGTACTTGCCAAAGGACAGGACCATATGGCAAAGCGTATTATCGCCGTCGATGAAAAAAATAATATACTAATCACAGAAAATAAGCCTCTTGCGAGGAGTCTATATGAAACGGTAGATGTGAATGCGTATATCTCGGCTGAATTATATCAGGCTGTTGCAGAACTGATGGCATGGGTATACAGCAATAAAGAAAAAGGTAAAAAAGCAGTATGAATATTTTCAAAAATGTAGTGGTTATATTTGTAATTCTAATCGTGGCATTGATCGTTATACCACTGCCTCCGTTTTTTCTGGATTTTATGTTTATTATGAGCATATCCTTATCCTTGATCATTCTGCTTACGACGATGTTTATCGGAGGGCCTCTGGATTTTTCAATATTTCCTTCTCTCCTGCTGATAACGACCCTGCTTCGTCTGGCGCTGAATATCTCATCGACCCGGTTAATTTTATCCAACGGCGGAGAGGCCGGGCAGGTTATCGCGACCTTCGGTTCCTTTGTATTGGGCGGCAATGCGGTTGTTGGATTCATCGTATTTATTATCATCGTAATCGTTCAGTTTGTCGTAATTACAAAGGGTGCTGAAAGAATTGCTGAAGTATCCGCAAGATTTACCCTCGATGCGATGCCCGGAAAACAGATGGCAATCGACGCAGACCTCAGCTCTGGTCTGATCACCGAACAGGAAGCCAAGGAAAGAAGAAAGACCATCCAGAGAGAGGCGGAATTCTACGGAGCCATGGACGGAGCGACAAAGCTGGTAAAGGGTGATGCGATCGCATCCATCATTATCGCCATGGTCAACCTGACAGCCGGAACGATTATCGGTATGATTCAGGGCGGTATGTCCTTTTCCCAGGTACTGACGGTTTATTCCATCGCTACGGTTGGGGACGGTCTTGTCAGTCAGCTGCCAGCATTAATGATTTCCACCGCTACCGGTATGATCGTTACAAGGGCCGCCTCTGAAGGGAACCTAAACGAGGATGTAAAAAAGCAGTTCCTTTCACAGCCGAGAGTACTTTTGATATCCGGACTGGTCATCATGATGATGTGCTTTATCCCGGGTGCTCCAATCCTTCAGATTGCGGTACTTGCATTGATTCTGATCGTACTGGGTATCAGCCTGATGCGGTCTGGTGCCGTAAAGGAACAGGTGGATGAAATTAAGGAAATGCAGGAATTCATTGAAGAGGAGACCAATGAAGCAAATTATTACCGGAATATAGATAATGTATATAACCTTCTGGGTGTGGAGCCCATTGAAATGGAATTTGGATATTCGCTGCTTCCTCTTGTTGATGAAGGAAGCGGAGGAAGCTTTATTGACCGAATCGTAATTTTCCGTAAACAGTTTGCACTGGAAATGGGTGTTGTGGTTCCAACTGTCCGTCTGCGCGACAATGGTCTGATCAATCCGAATCAATACTTGATCAAGGTCAAAGGGGAAGAAGTTGCAAGAGGAGAAGTGTTGGTAGATTACTATCTTGCGCTTGACCCGGGCAACAGTACAGGCCCAATAGACGGAATCGATACCATTGAGCCGGCTTATGAAATTCCGGGCAAATGGGTTACTGAAAGTGAACGTGAGATGGCTGAAGTATACGGATACACCGTTATCGACGCTCTGTCTGTTATCGTTACTCATATGTCGGAAGTGATTAAGCGGCATATCCACGAGCTTGTCAGCCGACAGGATATCAACATTCTGCTCCAGAATGCATCAAAAAACAACCAAGCGATTGTTGAGGATGTGATACCGGGCATCGTCAGTGTTTCTGATTTGCAGAAAATACTCATGAACCTTTTAAAAGAGGGCATTCCCATTCGGGATATGGAGAGTATACTGGAAACCTTAGGAGATCAGGGGGTTGCCATCAAGGATACGGATATGCTCACAGAATATGTGAGACAAAAGCTGAAACGTACGATTACTAGAAAGTATACTGACGGCAGCAGTATTAAAGTAATCTCTCTTGATCAGGGGATTGAAAATACAATACTCAGTTCTGCGAAGAAGAGTGAACACGGTACCTACCTTGCGATTGAGCCGCAGGTAGTCCAGAAGATCGTTGAGGGAGCATCGGAGCAGATTGATAAAGTGAAGGAAATTATCCATCAGCCGATCATTTTGACATCACCGATTGTCAGGATCTATTTTAAAAGGTTGATCGATCAATTTTTGCCCAATCTGACGGTTCTCTCCTTTAATGAAATAGAGACCAATATACAGATCCAGGCGATCGGGATCATACAGTTGAAAGAATGATAAAAACAATGTTAACGATGGATTAATCAGATTTTCTTGAAAAGAGGTGAGGATTTCATGTACACAGCTGAAATGGTAAGCGAAGATAAGACCGAACAGCTATGGAGATATTACAAAGAGAATAAAAGCCTTGAGACGCGAAATGAAATTGTGCTGCATTATATCAGCCTTGTCAGGAAAATCGTATTGAGGTTCAAAGGTAGTTACAACAACTTCGGACAGCTGGACGATATGGTGAATCAGGGAATTATCGCCCTGATCGATGCAGTCGAAAAATTTGATCCCGACATGGGAAATAAATTTGAAACCTTTGCTTCCTTAAAAATCAGAGGTGCAGTTATAGACTTCATGAGAAAGCAGGATTGGGTGCCCCGAAACCAAAGAAATTTGGCAAGGGAATTGGACGAGATATACAATGAGCTTTATGCTGAGCGGGGGTGTGAGCCCTCAAAACAGGAGATGGCAGACCGAATGCGGCTTTCCGTTTCCAACCTGGATAAAATTCTGCAGCAGAGGCACAATTCAATTATTTTATCCTATGAAGAAGCAATCAATGAAAAAATGATGGTCGCGTCGCCGCTGTTTTTGAACGACAGTGACCAGGAAACACCCGAAACAGGCATTTTGTATGATGAATTGAAGGAAAAACTGGTGGAGGCCATCGATCAGTTGAATGAAAAAGAAAGACTGGTGGTTTCACTCTACTATTATGAAAATTTAAAGTTGAAAGAAATCGCTGAAGTTTTAAGCATAACAGAATCGAGAGTATCGCAAATACACTCAGCCGCAATTATCAAGATGAAACATAAACTGAATAATTATTAGTTTTCCATTCAAACAGGAGGTACCGTTATGGTAAGAGGTTTTTATTCGGCGGCAGCCGGCGTGTTCACACAGCAAAAAGCATTAAACGTAATATCAAATAATATCTCAAACGCCTCGACAGCCGGCTATAAAAGTCAGTCAACGATGGAATCCAGCTTTGGCGAGCATCTGGTAGCCAGAATGAGCGAGCTTGACGGTGAGTCGAACAGTAATATCGGGCCGGGAGCCTTTATTACAATCAACAGTTCCGAATACACAGACTATTCCCAGGGAAATTTGGAAAGTACGGGAAGGCCGGTGGACATGGCCATCAACGGTCCGGGATTTTTCCTTGTGGAAAGTGAGAATTACGGGCCGGTCCTTACAAGAAACGGTCAGTTTGAAATCGATTCGGACGGTGATCTCTATCTGCCGGGGGTAGGCAAAGTATTAAATGACGGGGAAGATTCCATCAATCTGGAAGATGGTAATTTTACGGTCAGCCCCTCGGGAGTGATCAGCATAGACGGGGAAGAGGCGGACGCTTTATACATTGCGGTTCCTGATGAGGATACGGTTTTGAAGAGCGTATCAAGCGGCGTTTTCCTTGCCGAGGACGAAAGCTATGACCAGGCTGAACCTGAGAACTACTATGTTCTTCAGGGTACGATAGAAAAATCCAATATCAGCATTGCGGAGGAAATGAGCAAGCTGATAGCAGGGCAGAATCATTATCAATCCTGCACGCAGATTATCAAGATGTATGACACAATCAATGAGCTCACAGTAACTCAAATTGGTAGAATTGGTTAATATCATTCCAGTTGTTTTTTATAGAATCGCATCGGCGAAGATCGATGCGCAGTAAGGAGAATAAAGATGATCAGAGGATTTTACAGCGGCGCATCCTGTGTTGTAAGTCAACAGACCAATCTCAACACCATCGCGAACAATATTGCAAACATCAGTACAACCGCATATAAACCCCAGCAGGCGGCCTTCTCAGCGCTAATGTACGAGTCTCTTAACGGAGGCGCAGGAGAAGGAAATCAGATTCAAAACGGTCACGGTGTCAGAGTGCAGAAAACAGGAATTGATTTCACACAGGGAGACCTGATCAATACCAATATGCCAATGGACTGTGCAATTCTTGGAGACGGTTTCTTTGCTATAGAAAACCGCGAGGATGAAACGATTACCTACAGCAGAGACGGAAACTTCCAGCTCAGTACGGATGATGCTGATACGTATCTTGTGAACAGCGCAGGAAACTATGTTCTTGATGCGGATGGAGACAGGATTGAAGTACAGGGTGTAAAGACGTCAACGGATTCCAAAGGTGTTACAACCACAGAAGGTGGCTTTGACGCTACTCAAGTCGGCGTTTATTCTTTCCCTAACAAATTTGCGCTGGAATTGCTTGGTGGAAACCAATACAGAGAAACAGAAGCTTCTGGAGAGGCTGAGGCCATAGAAGAACCGCAAATAAAAACAGGCTTTCTGGAAGGCTCAAGGGTACAGGCGGCGCTGGAAATGGTAAAGATGATCGAAGCCTCAAAGGGTTTCTCCTTTGCCTCTAAAATTGTTCAGTCTGCAGATGAAATGGAGAAGATTATAAACCAGCTCCGATAAATGAACTATTCTGAAGGTTGATTTGAAACGGTTAATTTGACTGCTGCAAAAGTTGTAGTACCATATCAACGAAAATTATGCTATGATCTATACAGCAGAAAACATATGCTAAAATCGCTGATTTCGGCTTTTGCACAGGCAGTTTGCTTACTTAGTATCAACAGTACCTACACTGCAATCATTTACAGGTAAGGAGTAGAATATGAACCAAGTTGAGACTTCGCAGAATAATCTGAATGTGGATGAAGCTCCGCAGAATAGCCCGGTTACGATCGAAGTCACCGCCAGCGAAGATGGGATGACAGGCTATATCAAATTGATCAGGCAGGGAGAAAATCCTGAACCGGTAACAAAAGAGCAGCTTATGGAGGCACTAACCGCAAATCGGATTGTTTTCGGTGTCAAGGAAACCTCGGTGGAGAAACTGGCGGCAAGGCCGATCTATAATATTAGGATTGAAATGGCAAAGGGCGTGCCATCGACCAATGGCGAAGACGGGACCGTTACATATTACGTAAAAAGAGATTCGGAATATCATCCGGAATATAGTTTGGAAGGTTCTGTCGACTATAAGAATTTGGACTACTTTCAGATTGTTAAAAAGGACCAGGTCCTGGCTGAAATAACGCGTGAAACAGCAGGCGTTGAGGGAATGAATATCTTTGGAGGTGTTATGCCTACCCGAAGCGGAAGGCCGGCCTCATCACCGGTTGGGAAAAATACTCATCTGACGCAGGATGATACCATTCTAGTAGCTGACTGCGACGGAGTAGTACGCTTCATCAGAGACTCTATCGATGTGAATGATATGCTTAAAGTCAACTCTAACGTAGACCAGCTGACGGGAAATCTCAAATTTACAGGAGATGTCAGTATTGAAGGTGATGTTTGTGACGGATACATGGTAAACGCAGGGGGAAATGTTATCGTAAAAGGAGTCGTGGAGGACGCTGCAATCGAGGCGGCCGGTAATGTTCATATTTCCAAGGGAATCAACGGCGGAGGCACCAACCGCATTTTTGTAGGCGGTAATTTAAAATGCAAATACATCGAACATGCCAATATCCACGTAGAGGGCAACATTAGTGCGGACTATATTATTGACAGCAATGTTATTTGCATGGGAGACATTGAGCTTGCCGGAAGCAGGGAACTGGTTGTTGGCGGCGAAATCAAGCTAATGGGAGAACTCAAAGCAAAAGATATCGGATCAGAAAGCGAACGAACGACAAAAATCGAAGTAATAGGTATTAAAATTATGGACACGGAGTCTATAGAAACACTGACGAAGGAAAGAGACGAGTTGACCGGGAAAATGCAAATGCTTGCCGACAATATAGCAAAGTTAAACCAATCAAGGTTAACTGCAGACAACGCAGTGATGGATCAATTATCCCTGGTGAAAAAACAGATTTTGATTATCAGAGAAAAAGTTGAACGGCTTAATTTTCAGATACAGCAGAAGGAAAAAGAATGGACAATGGACTTCCATGGTGCTGTAGCTTGTAAAAGAAAGATTTATCAAGGCGTAAAAATCAACTTCGGCGAAGAAAGGTTCCACTTTGAACTTGACAATATAGAGCATTGCAGGATATTCTGGAACAACGGAAGTATTATACATGGTACACTATAGAGTAACGGTCCTGAAAATGTGAGGTGAGAACAGCTTGGCAGATAAAGGTTCTTATTTAAAAATGAGTGTATTTTACTCAGAAGGGCAGAAAACAATCTCTTCATCCAGTATCAGTGAAATGGGTGATCGGTTTATATTGAGGGGAGAGGATTTTGACCTGATTCCCCATAAATCCATTGTGGATATTGCAGGATATCTGAAAGATGGCGTTATTTTCATGAGTGGGAGAGTGACTCTTTCCACTTCATCCCAAATCAATTTGGATATCATAACATCCGATGAAAAACAAGAGCGAAGAAGCTATTTAAAAGTTAAAGTAGATATGAAAACCAAGCTGCTCAGAGCATATTCCAAAGGCAAAATAAACAGGTCGTATGCGATAAATGAGATGATTCACACCAGAGATCTCAGCCTTGGAGGGATTGCATTCTTTTCCAACCGGATTCTTTTAAAAAAGCAAAAAGTATCGATTGATTTCAACGAATTGAAACCTGGATTTATCGCCAGGGCTGAAATATTAAGAAGAGAAAAAGGCACATTCCAGGGCTACCGCTTTAAATATGGATGCCGTCTGCTGGATATCAGCGGAGAAGAAGAAAGAGTTATATGTGGATATGTTTTTAAGAAACAGCTTGAAAATCATAAAAAACTGATGAGAATGCAGGATGAAACATACTAGGGACAAGTGAATGGAGGACGGACTGATGTCTAAAACTGTTGCTATTACAAATCAAAAAGGCGGTGTTGGCAAAACGTCTACGGCAAGCGCTTTAGTTAGCGGCTTGGCGGACAAAGGCTACAAAATATTGGCGATTGATCTGGACCCTCAGGGCAATTTAGGTTTTTGTCTGGGCGCGGAAATCGACAACAGTCCTACCGTTTATGAACTGATGAAAGGCACTGTGCCCGTTGAGCAGGTTATTCAGCATAATCAAGGGGTTGATATTATTCCTTCGAATATTCTGCTGAGCGGTGCAGAACTGGAATTTTCACAACTTGGGAGGGAATATCTGTTGAAGAACGGAATCGCTCCCGTTAGAGGCAATTATGATTATATTATTATTGATACTCCGCCTGCTTTGAATATTCTAACGGTAAACGCCTATACGGCCACTGACAATATTATTATACCTATGATACCCGAAATCCTGAGTCTGCTGGGGATTTCCCAGCTAAGGGAGACCATCGACCTTGTGAAGGGCATTTATAATCCCAAAATTGAAGTCCTCGGAATTCTTCTTAACAAATATGACAAACGAAGAGTTTTAACCAAGGATGTTGAAGAAATGGCGGAGATTATTGCGAAAGAATTAGAAACAAAGGTTTTTCATACAAAGATCAGGTCATCGGTCGCAGTGGCTGAAGCGCCCGCGCACGGTGAAAGTGTCTACAAATATTCACCGAGAGCGAACACAACGAAAGATTATCGTCAGCTTGTGGATGAGTTAATTTCTCAGAAGGGAATGAAACCGGATGGCGAAAAAAAGCAATAAGACGGAACATGTTCTGAAGCTCATTACAAAGAGTGATGATGATGTTCAGGACGATCTGTTTCAGTTGCCTCAAGAGCTGGCTGAAATCGGCTCTGCTCCTGCGCCTTCAACCAAGTCGCAGTCCGATAAACAAAAGAAACCCCAAGAATCGGAGAAATCTGAAGCACCTGCAGCTTTGGAGCCGCAGGATTCCGTGGAACCAGAGACTGAGGAGCCGGAGCCTGAATTGGTGCAGAAACCGGAGTCGGTTCAAAAAACTAAGCCTGAGCAGGAACAACCTTTCGAGTTGAATGAGCCGGACCGCGAAGGCAGTGCAGCGTTTGACCAGCACGACCATCTGATTAATTTAGCGGAAATTCTGGTCAAAGAAAAAATTGGACTGGTTATGGAAAAAATGAAGGTATGCAGCTGTAAGACCTGTGTAAACGACGTTTTGGCATTGACTTTGAATTTGTTGCCGACGAAATATGTAACACTCGATAAAAGCAGACAGCTTGTTCAGATTGAGACCTATAAAAAGCAATATGAGAAAGATATTCTGGCCGCATTGACAAAGGCCTGTGTACGTGTAAAGGCTTCTCCGAGACATGAAAGAATGAGGTGAAGATTTGTTAAAGAATTATGATGAATTAAATGATGTGCAGTTGGATGTTCTTAGAGAGATTGGAAACATTGGAGCAGGAAACGCAGCGACCGCTCTTTCAACAATATTGGACGAGCGGGTCGAAATAAGCCTCCCTAGAGTTAGAATAACTGACTTTGACACTGCGGTCAATGCGCTGGGCGGCGCGGAAACCATGACGGTCGGAGTACTGGTTAACTTTTCCGGAGAAGCGAATGGAATGATCATGTTTCTACTGAATATGGAGGATGCAAAAGCGATTATGAGCATTCTTATTCAGGAAGATGAAGACGGACAGGACGAACAGCTGAGCGATTTGAAGCTATCGGCTATAAAGGAAATTGGAAATATTCTTGGCTCGTCTTACATAAATTCCATATCGACATTAACAGGGCTTTCCATAAATATATCAATTCCGTATATTGCAATTGACATGGCAGGTGCATTGATGAGCGTTCCGATCATAGAGTTCGGATCTGTGGGCGATAAAGTCATGTTCATTGAAGAGTGCTTCTCAGCGGAGGAGAACAATTTAACCAGCAATATCATCATGTTTGCGGAGATTGAAACCTTAAAAATAATTATGGAAAGATTAGGACTTGAAATATGAGCGAATTACTGGTCGTGGGAATATCTGACTATAAGCTGGCCAGACATCCGAATACTTTTGTGACTTACGCACTAGGGTCATGCGTCGGTATTTGTCTTTACGACAGTAAGACGAAGGTAGGAGGCCTATCTCATATCATGCTTCCTGACAGCGGAATGTTTTCAAAAAATGATATTAACAGAATGAAATTTGCTGATACCGCTATCGTAGATCTCGTTCGTGAACTGGCAAAACTCGGTGCAGATCGCCGAAGACTGGTCGCGAAGATCGCAGGTGGTGCACAGATGTTCGAAGTCCAGCCGGGCAGCGCCATCGGTACCATCGGAGATAGAAATATCACAAGTGTGAAAAATACTCTGCAGAGTTTGAGAATACCGATTGTTGCAGAGGATACAGGGTTGAATTACGGTAGAACGGTTTATTTTGACCTGGATACAGGAACGATGAAAGTTCAGTCTCTCAGCAGAAGCATACGTGAACTTTAGTTTGCTCAATGGCAGATAAGCAGGGTTAACAAGTTGAAATTGCGCTTTTAATAGCCTTAAGTTTTATCCTGGTCAGCCGATATTATATTTACGGAGACTGACACTCAGTAATTTGAAAGGAGAAAAACAATGTCTGATGTTTATGATGAAAACAAAGTATTAGAGGAGGATACCCAGCACGGCAGGTTTCTGACCTTTACTTTAGAAGATGAGGTGTACGGCATTGAGATCAAGTTTGTTACGGAAATCATCGGAATACAATCTATTACTAAGGTCCCCGAAGTACCTGATTACGTTAAGGGCATCATTAATTTGAGAGGTAAAATTATTCCTGTCATCGATGTTAGGCTGAAATTTGGAAAACCGCCTATGGAATACGATGACAGAACCTGTATTGTCGTGATTGACATCAGCGAAGTTTCCGTAGGCTTGATTGTTGATAATGTTGATGAAGTATTAACGATTGATGATCAGGATATTGCAGCACCGCCAGCCAATAAGACCGGATTTGAAAACAAATACATCAAGGGAATTGGAAAAGCAGGCGAGAAAGTACAGCTTCTGCTGGATTGCGAACGACTTTTGAAAAGTGATGAAATGGAAATCATAGAATCAATTCAATAATTGAAAAGAAAACAAAATAGGGGAAATCGAAAAAGCCAGCTTAATATGGAAGGAATAGATATCCTGATTGTATGGCTTTTTCTGCTGTTCCGGGAATGACGGTATTTTGGATTAATGCAGTGAAAAAAAGGGGAATGAAGGGAGTTTTATTGAATGAGAGTGACCCGTAAAATAAAAGTGTTGATCGTTGATGATTCACTTTTTTTTAGAGAGACTCTGGCGAAAGAAATTGCTAAGGATTTTGGAATTGAAGTAATCGGAACTGCAGAGGATCCTTTTATGGCAAGGGATAAAATCTTAGAGCTACAGCCGGATGTTGTAACGCTGGATGTTGAGATGCCCAAAATGGATGGAATTGCGTTCCTTAAAAAACTGATGCCGCAATATCCGCTTCCTGTTATTGTGGTAAGCTCAATCGGAAAAAATGTCTTTGAGGCTTTAGATGCCGGGGCGGTGGATTTTGTTACCAAGCCTGACGTGAAAAAGCCCGGCGGAATGAACTCCTTTATTAATGAGTTGATTGTAAAAATAAAGATTGCTTCTACCGCGAAAGTCGGCAGTTTTAAAAAGGATTATGAAACTGCAAAGATCATAACAAATCACGGTACCGATATCTCCAATATGATACTGGCAATCGGCGCTTCAACGGGAGGTACGGAAGCAATTTATAATGTCATAACAGCATTACCCAGGGATATGCCCGGAATCTTAATCGTGCAGCATATGCCCCCGGTTTTCACAAAACTTTACGCGGATCGGTTGAATAATTCCTGTAAGCTTGAAGTGAAGGAAGCCCAGGATGGTGATCAGGTAAAACCAGGCAGGGTTTTGGTAGCGGCTGGAGATTATCATATGAGACTGGCAAAGGGTCCTTCCGGCTATTATGTAAAGTGTGCACAGGGAGAAAAAGTCAATGGACACTGCCCTTCGGTGGATGTGTTGTTTGATTCCGTCGCAGAAGTTGCAAAGAACAAGGCGCTTGGTGTAATTTTGACCGGAATGGGCGCGGACGGAGCAAAGGGTTTGCTGAATATGAGAAAAAGCGGCGCTTATACCATCGGTCAGGATGAAAAAACTTCAACTGTGTATGGAATGCCCATGGTGGCCTACAACATCGGTGCGGTTGAAAAGCAGCTGCCGCTTGATAAGATTGCACAGGAAATCTGCAACCATTTATCTATTTAACTTTCAATGGATGATTGAAATAATTGAGTGAAATAAATTAAGCGTATAAAAAAATCCATAGTTATAATAATTATGGGTTTTTTTGTTAAGTTTTGTCTTCTGCTAGCCGATAACATTAAGGGTTATTCTATTTTGCAATTTTAGCATCATTTGACAGTGGATGCTACGGGAGGAAGGTTAAGAAATGGATCAAATTAAGCCGCGTCTAAGACTAGGTAAAAGAATTCGTGGGGGGTTCAACAAGGTTACGCTGGTAATTATTGCAATGATGCTGATCAGCATCGCAGCAAGCCTTATTTTGGCTTCCTATGCAAAGGGGATTTATGACGGACCGTATCAGCGGATGGTTGTTGTTGGCAAGATTGAACTGGGCCTGGAAAATTTGCAGAGGAATCTTTATACAAGTATCGCTGAGGATGAGCCGGATCTGGTACAGACGTCGATGAAACAAATCGATATTAATCTGAAAGAATTAGATGAAAATGTAACCAAATTAAAAACACTGGCCAATGAAAGTGAAGCTGTTGAAATAAATCTTTTTGATAAGAAAATAAAAAGTGCGTATTCCGCTATTGACCGTGTCAATTCGTTTGTAACAAATTCAGGAGATCAGACTGAAAATGATATGAATGCGCTGTTCGTTATGCGCCATGATGCAATTCCAATCTTCAACAGCGCATATTCATCTTTAGATCAGCTGGAAAAGCAGTCGGAAAAGGCTGCCAGCGACTACCTTAAGAACACAGTATTAGCACAATTTGCAGTCGTTGCATTTATGGCACTTTTACTAATTATCAGCATTGTGGTTTCCTCAATCATCAGCAAACGGCTGGAGAAGGAAATTATCACACCGGTGGAGGAATTGGTGAATGTCAGCACCATGCTGTCACACGGAGAAATCGATGTGGATATCACCTATGATAAAGAAAACGAATTGGGTGTTTTGGCAGACAGCATGCGGAATATTATTGCTGCATTGAAGGCTCTGATTTCAGAGTCCAATTCACTTTCTCAAGCCGCCGTTGCAGGCGACCTGGAAAGCCGAGGTGATGCAGATAAATTTCAGGGAAGTTATCGTGAAATCATTACGGGCGTAAACAATACGCTGGATGCATTGATTAAGCCATTAAAAGCATCTGCAAGTTATATGGAACTGATCAGCCGCGGAGAGATTCCTGAAAAAATAATCGAAGATGCCCAGGGAGACTACAGAGAGATACAGAATAGCATCAATACGTGCATCGATGCAGTCAAGCGGTTGATTTCTGATACGGACGAGCTGGTTGGAGCCGCTATATACGGACGCTTGAATCAGAGAGCCGACAGCAGCTGTCACGGCGGTGATTTTGGAAAAATTATCGAAGGAGTGAACAAAACAATTGATACACTGGTCGGGCATATTGATAAATTGCCTTCTCCGGTAATGATCTTAAACAGCGATTATGAGATTGAATACATCAATCAATCCGGTGCGGAACTGACCGGAATTTCCGCAGAAGAATTGGCGGGAGTCAAATGTTATGAAGCTTTCCCGATGGATGTCTGCAATTCCGGTGATTTAACTGCTATGGAACCTGTGATGCAGGGAAAAGACATTGCAGGAGATACGACGCTTCACCTCAATGAAACTGATCTGGAAATCACCTACACCGGGATTCCGCTTAGAAATGAAAACGCTGATGTGATCGGGGCATTGCTCTTGATTCTTGATCAGACTCAAATTAAAAATGCAGCGTTGCTTGCAGAGCGAAATGTTGAGATTGCGAGGAAGCAGGCGGAATATCAGGAACGAGAAGTGAATCAGTTGATCGTCAACTTAGAGAAGCTCGCATTAGGAGATATCGATATTGAAATCGTTGATATGGATGCTGAAAAGGATGAGGATACGACGCATATTGCTGAGAACTTCAAAAAGATCAACACTTATCTTGAGCGTTGCGCGGCAGCTATTAAAGCGTTGATTGACGATGTCTCGGAAATGACGCAATCAGCAATCGGAGGCCATCTGGATCATCGCGCCGATATAGATAAGCATGGTGGCAGCTTTGCAATGATCATAGGAGGCTTAAACGATACCCTTGACGCTGTGGTTGAACCGATCGGAGCGGCTCTAAGCGTATTGCAGGCGATGGAGTATGGTGACCTTCATACGAAGATGGAAGGGGAATATAATGGAGATTATGCTGTAATCAAGACCACCATGAATGAGACAATACAAAATATTGAAAATTATATCAGTGAAATTTCCAGTGTTCTGACTGAGATCGCCAAAGGAAATCTAAATTTGTCAATTACGGCGGATTATCGCGGAGATTTTGTAGTAATTAAGGATTCGCTCAATAACATTATTACCACGATGAGTCAGGTAATGGGCGACATCAGCGTGTCGGCAGAGCAGGTAAGCACAGGGGCAAGACAGGTGTCCGACGGCAGTCAAACTTTGTCCCAGGGCTCTACGCTTCAGGCAAGTTCCATAGAAGAACTTACCGCTTCTATTGCAGAGATCGCAGCCCAGACAAAGCAAAACGCTGTGAGCGCCGGCCAGGCCCATGAACTGGCCAGTACCGTTAAGGTGAATGCAGAACAGGGTGACGAACAGATGCAGGATATGCTGAACTCTATGGTTGCAATAAACGATTCTTCCATAAACATATCGAAAATTATAAAGGTAATAGACGATATTGCATTCCAAACCAACATCCTTGCGTTGAATGCAGCTGTAGAGGCTGCACGGGCGGGACAGCACGGCAAAGGGTTTGCCGTAGTCGCTGAAGAAGTGAGAAACCTTGCAGCGCGAAGCGCGGATGCAGCAAGGGAAACAACAGAACTGATTGAAGGTTCTGTTCGTAAAGTGGAAACGGGTACAAAGATTGCAAACGAAACCGCTGCGGCACTGAATGAAATTGTTTCCGGCATTGAAAAAGCGGCTGACATTGTTGGCGAGATCGCCAGCGCTTCCAACGAGCAAGCATCTGCTATCGCACAGGTGAACAAGGGAGTTGAGCAGGTCTCGGAGGTTGTTCAGAATAATTCTGCTACCGCTGAGGAGAGTGCCGCTGCCAGCGAAGAACTGTCGGGACAGGCTGAGCTTCTGAAGCAGATGGTTAGCAGGTTTCAGCTTAATCAAGCATCTGAAACCCTGACGGAAACAAAGCACAAACTTTTGGCTGAGACGCAGCAAGAAACTAAGGAAAAACCGGGAAATGAAAAAAGTCCTAAAATTATATTGTCCGGCAATGAATCTGACAAATACTGATCATCCGTTACGACCCACAGATAAATAAAAGATGAATCAAACTGCTCATTAATATGATAAAAATCAAAGGTGACTTGGAAATATCCAGAGTCGCCTTTTTTTGACGGTCTCAGATAAAAATGAGACCGTCATGTAAATAAAGAAACAAGTCTTCTTTCTATATCGATGGAGACTTGTTTTTTATTGCAGAAAAATATAGCTGTCAGATTAATATTTCCATATATTTCAAAAAACTGTACAGGCGCACCGAAGGCTTTCAATTGAGGGGGATCGGCTCTTAATATATTAATCAACTGGGAAAAATTCAAATAATTTACACTTAAGTTACAAAAATAGAAGTCGATAAACAAACTGAAGGAACTAGTTACAGAGCTATGAAAATGGGGGAAGGTGGTTTACATGAAAACAGAAGATGCGACTGAAAACAAGACAACTGGGTTGGGGGAATACAGCGGTTTGAGAGAAAATTTGATTAGTTTGAACGATAGCACAGAGACAATACGGGATGTGATAAGGGAGTACGGGACGTTAACGGAGCAAGTATTTCAGAAAATTAAATCGGTTCAAGGAATTGCCAATAAGACAAATCTGCTGGCAATTAACGCATCCATTGAAACCATTCACGCTTCGGACTTGCTTGCCAGCTTTGAAGAGATTGTGGAAAGAAATTTAATCATTCAAGCAAAAATTATCGCACAAATCCTGGAATATGACCCCGATTTCTTTTATCAAGACGGTGTAAAGCTGGCTAGAGATTGCGGAATGGAAGAATTTTTTGTAACAGATGATCTTGGAGTGGTACAGTTTACTAATATGCCTTCATGGAAAAATTCAAAATTGAAATCCTCTGAAATATTGCGGATTCTGAAAAATCCGGAAATAGAGATTGCTTTGCCAGCTGTAGGCAACGGGTTGGACAGTGAACAGTATAAGGCTGTGGGAATATCCAGAACAGATAAACCCGGAATTATCCAAATAGGGGCTCATTTTGTAAGACCCAAGGGGCAACTGGCAATTGACGGATTCGGAGTTGTTGCGCAGGAGGCAAAACGGCTTGCGGACGTATCAAAGGAGATTTCCACAAGGATTACAGACCTAACAAATAACCTTGGAGATATGTTGAATCATTTAAAGGAAATTTACGAAGAGGCAGAAACTTGCATTAAGAAAAGTATTGAACAAGCGGGGAACGAAACGGAGCAATTCGACGGGGCCTTGCAGGGACTACTGATGCAGGAAATGAAAAGCAAATTGGCAAACCTGGAAAACAGGCTGCTTGAGTCCAGAAAGTACTTCAAGGATATCCTGTCCCCGTTGACTGAGTTGATCAATATTGCACGGCAAACCAATTTGCTTGGTGTGCGTGCGGCCATTGAAGCGGCTCATTCCACCAACGACAAACAGGACTTTGACAACCTTTTGAACCGGCATATGACATCGGAGGCGAAACTGATGACCTTTCTCCTTGAAAGAAGGCCTGATCTCACCTGTGAAGACATGGTCAATCTCGCGGAAAATGTGAACATTGAGGAAATTTGGGTGGCTGATGAAAACGCTACGGTTGAACTTACAAATAACCCCGAAGCAAAAGGTTTTGTATATCAGAATGAAGGGCAGACGGCGCCGTTTCTAAGAATTCTTGCCAATCCCAGCCTGATTGTATCGCCGCCACCGGAGCTTCGGGCGCTTGATAACAGGGTCTTTAAATACGTAGGAGTCGGAAGGAAAGACAAGCCAGGGTTCTTGCAGGTAGGTATTCCCTCCAAGCTATACGGGGAAAGTACCTCGGAAGGATTTTCAGTTGTAGCGAATCAAATAAAAAATCTTGCAGAACAGTCGCGAGAGACTACAATGGAGATTGAAGCCGTCGTCGAAGAAATGGACCATAAGGCGCAGAAAGCGGTGGAGCATATGAGAATACTTCATAGGTATAGGACTGAGGCAGAACGCGCATTGGGTAAAATCTGAATATGTTACGATTCCCAGCCACTCAGCGTGAAGCGCTGTTGGCTGCAGCTGAAATCGGCTGTCGGAAAGGTTTTGCAGCACTCTCCCCTTAACATTCTGCCAGGCTCTTTAGAGCCGCCCGGCAGAATTTAGGCTAGAAAATCACAAAGCTGCGATTTGTAGATTTTCATCGTCAAGATTGAGCAGGATGTTCAGCTGCCTGAATATCGTGAAATGAAGCGTAGAGAGTGCCAAACCCCTTTCCGTAACAAGCAATTTAGACAATCCGCAGCGTCCAGTCCTCTATATTCCAGACATCAGTAATCCAATCGCTGTAGAATTCCGGTTCATGGCAGACGAGCAGTATCGTTCCTTTAAACTTTATCAGCGCTCGTTTTAATTCTTCCTTTGCCTCAATATCCAGATGATTCGTTGGTTCGTCAAGAACCAGCCAGTTGGCTTCCCGCTGCATCAGCTTGCAAAGCCTGACCTTGGCATTCTCACCGCCGCTGAGAACCTTCATCTGGCTGGTAATGTGCTCATTGGTTAAACCGCATTTAGCAAGCGCCGCACGTACCTCCGCATTTGTATAAGAGGGAAATTCTCTCCAGAGAGATTCCAGAGCGGTTTCAGAGCTGTCGCGGTCGGCTTCTTGTTCAAAGTATGCAGGCTGAAGAAAATCACCAAGTTCGACCGTTCCTTCAATCGTATCGATTTTACCTAAAATCGATTTTAGTAAGGTAGTTTTTCCAAGACCGTTGGTCCCCGTAACTGCAATTTTCTGACCTCGTTCCAAAACAAAGTTGACGGGCCGGGTTAAGGACTCATCATAACCCAACACTACGTCTTTGCCTTCTACGACAAAGCGCCCAGGCGTTCTTGCCTCTTTAAATTCAAAGGATGGTTTCGGCTTTTCTCTTGGTTTTTCCAATACCTCCATCTTGTCAAGCATCTTCTGACGGCTGTTTGCCATTCCTCTGGTGGCCACTCTAGCTTTATTTCTTGCTATAAAGTCTTCCATGCGTTCGATTTCCTGCTGCTGCTTTTCGTAAGCTTTCATCTCCTGACTTTTCTTGACTTCGTACATCTGTACGAACTTTTCATAATTTCCTGTATAACGGGTCAGCTCTCCGTCATTGACATGATAGATGACATTGATGACCGAATTAAGGAATTCCATGTCATGGGATACCAGGATAAAGCTGTTTTCATAATCCTGCAGATACTTCCTAAGCCATTGGATGTGCTCCAAATCCAGATAGTTGGTTGGCTCATCTAGAATTAAAATAGAGGGATCACGGAGAAGAAGCTTGGTAAGCAGCACTTTTGTTCGCTGTCCACCGCTTAGATCCGTCACATCCTTATCCAGCCCGATGCTCCCAAGCCCCAGGCCGTTGGCGATCTCTTCTATTTTGGCATCAAGGGTATAAAAACCGCTGTGCTCCAGGACATGCTGGATTTCACCTGCTTCTTCCATCAATGATTCGATGTCTGCGTTTTCTGCAGCCATGGAGTCATAGAGGCCAAGCATTTCCTGCTCCAGATCAAACATTCCCTGAAAGGCTTCTCTTAAAGCGTCCCTTATGGTCATGCCTTTTTTCAGGGAGGAGTGCTGGTCCAGATATCCTACTGTTACCCGTTTGGACCATTCGATTTTTCCTTCATCCGGTGCAAGCTGACCGGTTATGATATTTAAAAACGTAGTCTTGCCTTCGCCGTTTGCGCCGATAAGACCGATATGCTCTCCTTTCAGCAGCCGGAAGGAAGCGTCCTCTAATATTCGTCGTCCCCCAAATCCATGGGTTACATTTTCCACTGTTAATAAACTCATGTTGATCTCCTGTATATCAAAAATAAATACCTCAACATTCTATCGATTAATGAACCGTATGTCAATAATTTGGAGGCATCTGCTTGACTTTGAAAGATTTGGGGAATATCCTATATAAAGCCGTATTGAAGGAGGTAAATCATTATTGTTAATTATATTCGCTAAAATTCTCAGTGTATTCGGAATATCATTCATAGGCTATGGTGCTAACAAAATAAATTGGCTCCCGAGTGAAACGACAAAAAACCTCTCCAAGATTCTCATATACATATCCAGCCCTTGCTTGGTTGTTTATTCTATGAGTCAGCAGGAACTGACTGCCGATACCCTTGCGTCGGTTTTACAAGCCGCCGGGCTGATGTTTCTGGCCCTGATGACGTCAATTCTCTTTTCTGTTTTTCTGGTAAAAATAATGAGGATACCACGGGCAGATCGGGGGATCTACCGCATGATGATGGTTTTTACAAATAACGGGTTTATGGGATACCCGCTTTCACTGGCTGTTTTCGGTGAGGATGGCTTATTCTTGATGATCGTTGTCAATGCCGTTTTTACACTGGTATTGTATTCAGCAGGAATCCTTCTTCTCATATTTGATAAAGATGAGAAGCCGGACTTCAAAGCAGCAGCAAAATCGCTCTTGTCCATTCCTTTTGTCACCAGCGTTATCGGTTTGGTAATCTTTTTCCTGGGATGGCATTTACCCTATTTGCTTGCGGATTTTCTGAATATGATAGGAGGCATGACCATTCCTTTATCTATGCTGATCATCGGAGCTCAATTGGCTGAAAGTAAGATTCGTGAAGTTCTGAAGAATAAACACCTCTATATGGTGACTCTTTTAAGGCTGATGATTCTTCCAGCGGTATTGTTTGCGATTTTTGTATGGATTCCTGTTACTCCCTTAGCTTTTTATATCGTCATATTTGGCATGTCAATGCCTTCAGCGGCCGTAATACCGGTACTGGCGGAAATTCACCAGTGCAATTCAAAGTTGGCCGCGCAGGGTGTGTTTTTTACGACGCTGTTCTCAATGGTCAGCATACCGTTCTGTGCCATTTTGCTAACCTTGCATCTTAGCGTATAATGTACTTTACATAGGATGAGCTTAATCTGAAAAAGAAAGATTGGCAGAAATAAAAATCTCTCTCAAATTACAATGATATTTTCGTATCATGAAAAGGGGAGGTATTTTTTTTAAAAAAGTTTGACATATATTTACAAATATAGTAATATTAAACTAAACAATTTGTCTCAATAAGTAAAAAAGGAGGATCTGTTATGGCAGGTAAGGAAAAGGAAAAAGACCGCGAGGTTACTTTTGCAGTGGAAGAGCATATTGGGGTAATCGGAGTATCACCGACAGGCTGGAGAAAAGAACTCAATATGGTGTCATGGAATGGAAATGCGGCAAAGTTTGATATCCGTGAATGGGATGAGGACCATAGCCATATGAGCAGAGGTGTCACGATGAATAAGGATGAAATGAAATCATTATCTGGGTTGGTGACGGATTTACAGCTGCAGTAAACAGGTGTATGGGACGACCGGCCGTGTAAAATCCGGCCGGTATTAACCTCAATGCGGACAAAAAAATACGCCTTGCCAGGCGTATTTTAAAAGCGTTTATTTCAATAACTGAACGGCTTTTTCGGGATTGCTTACCCTGAGAATCAGCCGCGCGGTTCCGCCGTTTGAGTATCCGTACATGTAGGATAAATTGATTCCTTCTTTGTAAAAAATCTGCAGAGTTTTATGAAGCTCACCGGGAATGTCGGGCGTTTCAATACAGATTACGTCGGTGATTTTTACGGAAAAATCCTCATCCTTCAAGGCAGCGGCAGCTTTATCGGGATTGCTTACGATCATTCTTAAGACGCCGTACTCTTCCGTTTCAGCTATGCTAAGAGCGGAGATATTTATATCGTGCTTATAAAGTATATCAGTTACTTCTTCCAGCCTTCCGAGTTCATTCTGAAGAAATACAGACAGCTGTTTAATAATCATATCGGGCACCTTCCTTTCAAACTATAATTTTCGTTTGTCAATAACCCTTTGCGCTTTTCCTTCACTTCGCTTGATGGTTTTATGTTCCACTAAACTTATTATAACACTGATTCCCAGAATACTCTCTACTTTATGTTTGATTTTATTTCGAATATTATTGATTTGCACGATTTCATCGGAGAAGTATTTTTCGTCTACTTCCACCTGGATTTCCAGCGTATCCATTGCTCCCTGCCTGTCAACGATGAGCATATAGTGGGGCTTTGCTTCAGGAATTTCAAGCAGGACGCTTTCAACCTGAGACGGGAATACGTTGACGCCTCTGATGATCAGCATGTCGTCCGAACGACCAAAGATCTTTGCCATTCTTACATTGGTTCTTCCGCAGGGACATGGATCATAATCCAGGCTGCTCAAGTCACGAGTACGGTATCTGAGCAAAGGCATAGCTTCTTTTGTAACCGTTGTGAATACAAGCTCTCCGGTAACTCCGGCGCCTACAGACTTTAATGTGCCCGGGTCAAGAATCTCAGGAATAAAATGATCTTCTGCGATATGAAGTCCGTTTTGATATTGGCAGCTGTTTGATACGCCCGGACCTATGATTTCACTGAGACCATAGATATCGAAAGCCTGAATTTTTAATCCTTCTTCAATTTTAACGCGCATTTCCTGACTCCAGGGCTCTGCTCCGAAAACACCGATGCGAAGAGGAAGGTCGGCAGCATCAATTCCCGCTTCTGCTATTGCTTCGCAAAGATACGCGGCATAGGAAGGAGTGCAGGCAAGAACGGTACTTCCGAAATCCTGAAGAAGCATGATCTGCTTCGCCGTATTTCCGCCTGAGATGGGAACGACCGCCGCACCTAGCTTTTCTGCGCCGTAATGCAGTCCCAGACCCCCGGTGAACAATCCGTAGCCGTATGCAACTTGCACAATATCTTCTTTCGTTACGCCGGAGCAACAAAGGGCGCGGGCAACCACCTCGGAAAAGACATCGACGTCCTTTCTTGTGTAGGCTACAACAGTAGATTTTCCGGTTGTTCCGGATGAAGCATGGACTCTGACTACTTCACTTTTTGGAGTGGCAAACAGTCCAAAAGGATAATTGTCTCTCAAATCCTGCTTTGTTGTAAATGGAAGTTTTACAAGATCATCGATTGAATTGATGTCTCCAGGCTCGAGACCTAATTCCTGCATCTTTTTCCTGTAGAATTCCACATTGTGATAAACACGGACTACCATGTCTTTCAAGCGTTTGCTCTGAAGATCGTGCATTTGATCTCGGCTCATGCATTCCATTGGTTCGTTCCAAATCATTTTTCTCACTCTCCTATTTTATTTTGTTTCCCATTCTGTAATGTAACCAAATTACGGATTTCGCATATAGTAATACTAAAAATCAATCAATTTTTACATTCAAGGAGGTATTACCATATGGCTTGTAATGGCTATGGAGGCATTGACGACAGCCTTCTCTTCTTCTTCCTGTTGCTCGTGATTTTATTCTGCATGCCTAACTTTTTAGGCGGCGTAGGTGACACTAGCCACTGCTGCTAGAAGATTGAAGCAAAAACACATAACCACATAAAAAAAGGGTTTTCCGTCTCATAAGAGACGGGAAACCCGCGGTACCACTCTTTTTGCTTTACAGCCTCTCAGGACATAACATCCATATCCGGATAACGGAGGAAACCGTGCATATCTACTTAACATCTGTGTTCAACATGCAAGCTCAAGGGAGAACTTCAGCTAGACCTTCGTCATCGGATCTCATCGCATCCCGATTTTCTGTAAACGAAAAGAATTAACTTACTTTACCCTGTCATCGCTTTTAACATTCTGACCGATTCTTTAGAACCGCAGACAGAATTTAGGCTGGAAAATCACAAATCTAGGATTTGCAGATTTTCGTCGTCAAGCATTCTGACCGATTCTTTAGAATCGAAAATTCTTTTTATATGGATATTATCATACAGTGAGATGATAACTTTGTCAACAAGAGAAATAGGAATTAATACAAAGCATAATAAAGTGGAAAAGTAAAAAGAGGGCAGATAGAAGTGAGATTCATCTCATTTCATCTGCCCTTTTACTTTTTCAGCGTAAAATCGCTACCTTAGGATTGAACTGATTGACGATTCCTAAAGAAGAATGAAATTGCGTAAATTCCAGCCAGGCCAACGATAGCAAAGATAATTCGGCTCACAACCTCATACTGGCCGCCAAAAATGCTTGAAACCAGGTCATATCTGAAAAAACCGATCAAGCCCCAGTTAATCGCACCGATAATAACTAAAATAAGAACCAGATTCCTCATTTGATATCACTCCTTTCAGATACGATTATGCCCATATTAACCAAAATTATGATATAATAAATCCACAACTGAAACAAAATCAACAGATTTTGTGACGGATGCATTTATTGTATCGGTGTGAAGCAAGTCGGAGCAGCGACTTGCACTTATGATAAAATTAAAATTCAAATCATTCAAAATGGGTAAAATTTGATTAGTTGAAAAATTGAGAGGAGAAAATACCGGTATGGAAATTATCATTCAATTAAAGACGGGTCCGCGTGAGCTGCCTTTTGAAAGAACGGTGGAACGGGGGACAACCATAAAAGACCTTGCTTCCGAATATGAGGATTTGCCATATATGATCCTGGCGGCGAAGGTAGATAATAAAATCAGTGAACTTACAAAAAAAATAGAAAGCACCTGCTTTATTGAGTTTTTGGATATGCGCGATCAGGCGACGAATCTCATTTATCAGCGAAGTCTGTCGCTTGTCTACTTAAAAGCGATTCACGATGTATTGGGAAGAGTTTCTGTCGAAATTGACAACTCCTTAAATAAAGGCCTCTATACGGAAATAAAGACACAAATTCCTGTTACAGTAGAAGATGTAACACGAATTGAACACAGAATGCACGAGCTGGTGAAAGCGGATAAGCCTTTTGTAAAAGAGAATATGCTCAGGGACGATGCTTTGCAGGTTTTGATCAGCGAGGGATATATGGAAAAGGCCAGAATGCTTCAGCGGTCGGATGTGGATCTGCTGCCCTTTTATTCCCTTGACGGATATCGGAACTTCTTTTACGGGCAGATGGTTCCGTCTACAGGATATGTGAGACTTTTTGAGCTTCGAAAATACCGCAGGGGAGTACTGCTTCGGTTCCCTCATCCTTCGGAACCTGATAAAATTCCCCCTTATAAGGATCAAGAGCTCCTTTATAAAGTCTTCGGAGAAACGAAGAAGTGGGACAGGCTGATGGGCATCTCCTTTGTAGATGATATGAACGAAAAGGTGGAAAACGGAGAGTATAAGGAGATTATACAAATCGCGGAAGCGCTCCATGAGAAAAAAATTGCGCAGATCGCTGATATGATTACGAAGCAGAAAAAAAGAATCGTTTTAATCTCAGGACCTTCGTCTTCCGGGAAAACGACTTTCGCCAGAAGACTGATTATTCAGCTGCGGGTTAACGGGCTGGAACCATTATATCTGGGGACAGATGATTACTTTGTAGAGCGGGATCAGACGCCGAAGGATGAACACGGTGAGCCGAATTTTGAGGATATTACCGCTTTAGATCTTGAGCTTTTCAACCGTGATATGAATGCGCTTCTGGCAGAACAAGAGGTTGATATACCAACCTTTGACTTTTTAAATGGCACGAAGGTTTTCGGAAAGAGAATTACAAAGGCAAAAAAAGATCAGCCTATTATCATTGAAGGAATTCATGGATTAAACAAGCTGCTGACTTCAGGAATTCCCGACGAGGAAAAATTTAAGATTTATATCAGCCCCTTGACTCAGCTCAATATCGATAAGCATAACAGAATCCCCACCACCGATGCGAGAATGCTTCGTCGAATGGTAAGGGATTACCAGTTCAGAGGCCATTCCGCCCAAAGCACGATAAGGGCGTGGCCCAAGGTCAGGAATGGTGAAGATAAAAATATTTTTCCGTTTAATGGGGAAGCGGATGTATTTTTTAACTCAGTACACATCTATGAACTGTGTGTGTTGAAAAAATATGCAGAGCCTCTTTTGAAGAATATAAAACGAGAAGAACCGGAATACGGCGAAGCCGTCAGAATGTTGAAATTTCTCCAGTTCTTTAAAACAATCGAAGACGATTCTGTTATTGTGAACAACTCGATTATCCGGGAATTTATCGGAGGGAGCATTTTTGTATGAGTGAAGTCAGCATCATCGGTGGTATAACGGCGGATATTGAGGGGCATCCCTACAGCCGTTTGATTCAGGGAGATTCCAATCCCGGCAAAATTTCTATGTCCTACGGCGGCGTTGGCAGAAATATTACGGAGAATCTTGCAAGGCTAGGTGTTTCGGTTAATTTCATTTCGGTGGCCGGTGATGACTTCCCCGGCAGGGGGGCCGTCCGAGAGCTGCAGGATTTAGGTGTAGATGTAAGCGGAGTCAGGCTGCTTCCGTATGAGAATACGGCTGTTTATATGTCCATTCTGAATTTGCTGGGCGATATGGAACTCGCCTTATGCAATATGGATGTGCTGGAACGGTTGTCGGTGGAATTCATCGACGAGGCATTGAAAAATATCGGGGCTTCCAAGATCGTTGGCATGGACACAAACCTGACCGAGGAAACGCTGGAATATGTTACGGGCAAGCTGGAAGGCGTTCCTGTTTTTCTCGATCCGGTCTCAGTCGCAAAGGCGGAAAGGGCGAAAAATTTGATCGGCAGGTTTCATACCGTGAAACCGAATCGAATGGAAGCGGAAATTCTCACCGGAATGAGTATATTGTGCGAAGAAGATCTTGAAGAGGCGTCCCGCTGGTTTGTCGGCCAGGGAGTGAAACGGGTATTCATTACCCTCGGAGCCGGAGGCGTTTACTATCGTGAAGGAGAGGTTGCCGGGTTTATGAGGCCTGAGCCGGCTGAGATTGTCAGTGCGACCGGAGCGGGAGATGCATTTTCTGCGGCGGTAATTTGCGGGAACCTCAGGGGGCTTGACGTTATAAGGACTGCAAAACTCGGAGTGTCTGCGGCGTCTATTGCGATGCAGACAAAGACTGCTGTAAATAATCAAATTACACAGGACAAGCTTCGACAGGCTTTTGGACAGGAACTGCTGTAGAATAAAAAGAACCGGAGAAAAGCCTAGGACTGGAATCGTTTTAGTATTAAAATCTAATTTTTATGTTTAGTAATTAACAGACAAGGTATAATTAGTTTAGTTAAATTCTGATGCGCTTGCCACCTGATTAAAAAGGTGAGGCGGGTCTCGACTGATATTAGATTAGAATTGAAAAAATGGAGGGAAAGAGAGAATGAAAGATTTAAAAGGAACAAAGACAATGGAGAACTTGCTGACAGCGTTTGCCGGAGAATCTATGGCGAGGAACAAGTATACTTATTATGCTTCCAAGGCCAAGAAAGAAGGCTATGAGCAGATTTCCGCCATCTTTGCTGAAACAGCCGCCAATGAAAAGGAGCATGCCGAATTATGGTTCAAGCTTGCTCACGGAATCGGAACTACCTCAGAAAACCTTGAAGATGCAGCGCAGGGCGAAAACTATGAATGGACCGATATGTATGCAAATATGGCAAAGACAGCAAGAGAAGAAGGCTTCCCGGAAATCGCCGCACAGATGGAAGGCGTAGCAAAGGTTGAAAAAGAGCATGAAGAGAGATACAGAAAGCTAAAGAAGAACATAGAAGAAGGAAAAGTTTTCGAGAAAGATGAAGAAGTCGAGTGGAAATGCGCAAACTGCGGATATGTTTATACAGGGCAGAAAGCTTATGAGAAATGTCCCGTATGTGCCCATCCGAAGGCATATTTTGAATTAAAGTGCAGAAATTATTAATTGCCTTAGATATAGAATAACGTTTAAAAGGAAAAAGTCGGTTTTACCGACTTTTTTTAATAGTGGAATATCGTTGCCAGTTGAGAAAAATGTAGATATTTTCTGTTGGAATGGACACAAAAAAGCGTTACTATAAATGGTATCCATGGACGAAATATGAAAGGAGTTTAATAATTTTATGTACATAGACATTACAACAAAAATAACACCCAAAATAATCACAGACGCACAGGGGAATGAGGTGAAAGCTTTGTCTGGCCATCTTGGCACACATTTTGATGTCATGAATAAAGAATTTCCGCTGGAAGACCTAAAAAAAACAGCGGTTATTTTTGATGTTAGAAATGTAAGAGAAAGAGATATCAGCACGGAAGATATCGATTTAAATCAGATACAAGAGGAAATGTTTGTCATTTTTTATACCGGATTCATTGAAGAGGAAGGATATGGCACAGAGAAATATTTTAAAGAGCATCCACAGCTTACGGATGAGTTAATTGATCTTCTTCTGGAAAAAAAGATATCGATGATCGGTATTGATTTTGCGGGTGTTCGCAGAGGAAAAGAACACACCCCCAAGGATCAGTATTGTGCGGACCGGGGTGTTTTTATTATTGAGAATCTTTGCAACCTCGGGAAAGCATTACGTGATGAGGCGCAGATTAAAATGACTGCATATACATTCCCGGTGAATTATGCAGAAATGACAGGTCTGCCATGCAGGGTTGTTTTGGAGGTGTAAATGTTGCCGGAAGTATCGTCAGGTTGCTCGCTTGGGATGCAGCTGGGTAAAACACCAGTTTCTAAAGTGATGTTTTTATGGTAAACTAATAAGATAGAAAAGAAAAGGAAAGGACCACAGGAATCATCATTCATGGAGTATAAAATGGATTATCTAAATAAACTGAACCCGCAGCAGAAAGAAGCTGCCATACATAAGGACGGACCTCTTCTGATTCTGGCCGGCGCCGGCAGCGGAAAGACAAGTACGATGACCCACAGGATCGCATACCTGATCAAGGAGGAGGGCGTAGCTCCCTATAACATTCTGGCTGTGACTTTTACGAATAAAGCAGCCAGGGAAATGCGGGACCGGGTAGAAGCTCTAATAGGACAGGGAATCAACATGTGGATCCTGACCTTCCATTCAGCCTGTCTTCGTATTCTTCGGAAGCATGCTGAGCGTATCGGATATACCCAGGATTTCGTTGTTTACGATCCCACCGACCAAAAGGTGGTGATCAAGAACTGTATTAAAGAGCAGAATGTGGATGAAAAGAAATATTCGCCCTCCTATGTTCTCAGCATCATCAGTGATTGCAAGGAAAAAGGCGTCAGTCCGAAGCGCTATGCCGAAATCAACGGAATGGACTTTAAGAATAAGATTATTTATGAATTGTATGCGGCTTATGAAGCTGTTCTGAAGAAAAATAACGCCATGGATTTTGATGATCTGATCCTTCGAACCGTGCAGCTGTTTGAGAAGGAAGATGAGGTTCTTGCCTTTTATCAGGACAAGTTCCGATATATCATGGTAGATGAATATCAGGATACGAACTTTATGCAGTATCGGTTTGTCCGTCTGCTTGCAGAAGCGCATAAAAACATCTGCGTTGTAGGCGACGACGACCAGTGTATTTATCAGTGGCGGGGAGCGGATATTAAAAATATCCTGGACTTTGAAAAGGATTTCAGAAATACAAAGGTGATCAAGCTGGAACAGAATTACCGTTCCCATGCAAATATTCTTGAGGCAGCACATTCTGTTATTGAAAAAAATAAGGGAAGAAAACATAAAAAGCTGTGGACAGATAAGGAGAAGGGCGAGAAGCTCAAATATTACCGCGCGGACAATGAGAAGGACGAAGCAAGATATATTGCACAGGAGATCGACCGGCTTCACTCAAAGGAATTAATATACAGTGATTTTGCTGTTTTATACCGAACCAATGCTCAGTCCAGAACTTTTGAAGAAGCACTTTCAGCAAGAGAAGTTCCTTATCGTGTGCTTGGCGGAACCAGATATTATGACCGTAAGGAAATCAAAGATATTATGGCATACATGCGGTTGGTTCAAAATCCCGCAGATGACCTGAGTCTTGTGAGGATTATCAATGAGCCGAAGCGCGGAATCGGTGAGAAGACAGTTGAGAAGCTGAGGGCATTGGCGGCTGTCAGAAACGAAAGTCTCTTCGAATCTCTGACCGACGATGAGATTGTGGAAGGACTTCCCTCTAAGGCGATAGCCAGCGTTAGAGAAATGATTGCGAACATCGGTCAGTTCAGTCAGGAGAAGGAAAACCTGAAGGTGTCAGATATTTACGATGGACTTCTGGTAAGAACAGGCTATCTGAAAAGCCTGGAGGCGCAGAATACGGTGGAGGCAGAGGGCCGCATCGAAAATCTGCTGGAGTTCAAATCTGTCATCTATGACTATGAAAAAGAGAATCCGCAGCTGTCTTTGGCGGAATTCATGGAGAAGGTCGCGCTTATGGCGGAAATCGATAATCACGATGCGGACGAAAACGCAGTGGTCTTAATGACGATGCACAGTGCGAAAGGGCTTGAGTTTCCGGTGGTATTCATACCGGGAATGGAAGACGGACTCTTTCCAGGATGGCGTGCGTTTGACCGGCCTGACGGGATAGAGGAAGAGCGGCGGCTGTGTTATGTAGGGATGACCCGGGCAATGCAGAGGCTCTATCTGACCAGTGCAGAGGTACGGACACTATATGGTAAAACGGATTATACCAAGGAATCTCAGTTCCTGAAAGAGCTCGACAAGTCTCTGGTGGAAGGTGATGGAATCTATGAACCAAAGAACCGATCGACGGGTTCTCTGACGGGAGCGGCTGGAGCGGCTGGAGCTGCGGGAAGGAATCCCGGCTGGAGCCAGAGCGGAAACGACGGTTATTCCAATCGGGAGATATTCAGACCTTTTGACCAGCTGAAATATATTAAGCAGAGTCAGGCCGCGTCTGCTGGAAACGGCAAGAGCGGCGGTCCCGATGTTAAGCAGGGTGACAAGGTAAGCCATAATAAATTCGGAGAAGGGCTGGTTCTGGCCGTTGACGGCGGTACCGTAACAGTCGCCTTTGACTCCGTAGGGGTCAAGAAACTTGCAAAGGATATTGCTCCAATCAGAAAAATTTAGAGGAAAATTCAGCAACTGGTTAGGGGATGAAGGTAAATCTAAAAAACCCGGTTTTTTACCGGGTTTTGCTATTTCCATATTCTTCACGGTGCTCGACTTCTGTTGAATCGAACATGAGTAGTTCATCGATAGCCGTAATGTCCACAGCAGTCTTAATGTTTTTTTCATATTTCCTTAACTTGATTATTTTTATGATCGCTGGGAAATCTTAACTTAAGGAATAGAAATTGAATGGATTCCGCATAAATCCCGTTTGACGAATCCTTCAATACCGAATAAAATAAGAATGATCAAATTTTAATGATGTGTAAAAGGATATAAAACTGTATGGATAAATTAACTCTGATGAAGGAGAAAGTCAGAATCTTAAATGAGGCAGGCAAAGCCTATTACCAGGAAAACCGTGAAATCATGCCCAACATTGAGTATGATAAACTTTATGACGAGTTGCTGGAGCTTGAAAAGGAAACGGGAGTCACACTTTCCAACAGCCCAACGATTCATGTGGGTTACGAACTGGTGAGCGATCTGCCGAAAGAAAACCATGAAAAAACCATGCTTTCCCTTGACAAGACCAAGGATGCAGAAGAACTGAAGGACTGGCTTGGCGATCAAAAGGGGCTGCTCTCCTGGAAATTGGACGGGCTTACCATCGTACTCACTTATCAGGGAGGAAAGCTGGTGAAAGCTGTTACGCGGGGCAACGGAGAGGTAGGCGAAGTCATTACCAACAATGCGAAGGTCTTTGTCAATCTCCCTCTATCCATTGCGCATAAGGGAAATCTTGTTTTAAGAGGAGAAGCGGTGATTCGCTATTCGGATTTTTACAAAATCAATCAACAGATCGAAGATGTAGGAGCCAGATATAAAAATCCAAGGAATCTGTGCAGCGGTTCCGTACGTCAGCTGAACAACAAAATTACTGCGGAGAGAAATGTCAATTTCTTTGCGTTTTCCGTAGTAAAAGCCGATGGGGTTGATCACAAAAATTCACGGCAGACACAGATGAACTGGCTTCAGGACCAAGGCTTTGAAACGGTTGAATATAAAATGGTGACCTCTGCCGATATCGAGAAAGCGGCGGAATGGTTTGCAGGTCGTATCACTGAAAATGACTTTCCGTCCGACGGTTTGGTTCTTACTTTTGACGATATTGTCTATGGGGAGGCCTTGGGTGTCACAGCGAAATTTCCACGGGATTCCATCGCTTTTAAATGGCGGGATGAGATCAAGGAAACGAAGCTGTTGGAAATCGAATGGAGCGCTTCGAGAACCGGACTCATCAATCCCATTGCCATCTTTGAGCCCGTTGAACTGGAAGGTACAACCGTCAGCCGTGCGAGCGTTCATAACTTAAGCATTATGGAGGGATTGGCGCTTGGTGTAGGTGATACGATTGAAGTATATAAAGCAAACATGATCATTCCGCAGATTTCCGAGAATCTCACAAGAAGCGGAACGTCGCAAATCCCTGAGCACTGTCCTGTATGCGAAGGACACACGGTCATTAAGCAGGAAAACGGAGTCAAGTCCCTTTACTGTTCCAATGAGGAATGTCAGGCAAAACACGTGAAATCATTTACTCATTTTGTAAGCAGGGACGCCATGGGGATTGACGGTTTGTCAGAGGCAACTGTGGAAAAGCTGATCGTCAGAGGATTGATCAAGGAATATGCGGACATTTTCCGTATTGAGAGGTATAAAAGCGAAATTACTGCCATGGAAGGATTCGGAGAAAAATCCTATCAGAACCTTCTGGATTCTGTCAAAAATGCAAGGAAAACCAGTCCGGTAAGATTGCTGTACAGCTTGGGAATACCGAATGTCGGTTTATCCAATGCAAAAAATATCTGCAAGAATTTCAATTATCAATGGACTGCCATACAGGCAGCTGAATACGACCAGCTGATTCAGATTAATGGGATCGGAGATGTTATGGCCAATGCCTATGTGAAATTTTTCGAAGAGGAACGAAATCAAAGGATCATAAAAGACTTGTTGGATGAAACCGAATTTGAAGAACAGATATCCGATGGTCTGGAAGGAGACTTGATCCTTGACGGCTTGATCTTTGTCATTACCGGTTCTGTGGAGCATTTTAAAAACAGAAATGAATTGAAGGATGCAATCGAAGCGAAGGGCGGCAAAGTAACCGATTCCGTCACATCCAAGACAAATTACCTGATTAACAATGATAATCTGTCCGGTTCAAGCAAGAATAAAAAAGCCAAAGAATTAGGTGTGAAGATCATTACAGAACAGGAATTTCTGGATTGGATCGACCAGAATAGAAAGCCGGAAATTTGAATTAGAAAAGCAAAGACAGAAAGGCCGGAGTAATACCTCGGGCCTTTTCATGTACCCTGATTATTTTGAGGGAATTTATCAACAAAAATCTGCTGTTTTGCGTTCCGTAAGATAATCAATAAAAGGTTTCAGCCTTGGGTTCATTTCGTTTTCTTTTAAATAGCAGAGATAGATAAAGTATTCATCATAGAAATCCTCAATGAATATTTCCTTTAATATTTTAGATTTCAACTCTTTATTAACAGAACTTTCCGGCAGAAAGGAAAGCCCGAATTCCTTGAATACGGCAGTCTTTACAGACTCTGTTGAATCCAGAGTTTGTATGATATGAAAGCTGTTTAAATCGCAGCTTAAAGCTTCCGCCAGAGATTTTCTTTCATTGAACTTATCATTCAGTAAAATCAGCTTAAAATTTTTTAATTCTTCCAGAGTGAGCCGTTCGGGCACGTCAAAACTAGGCGCGGCGACTAGAACCAGCTTATCGGTGCCGATTTTTACGTAACGAATATCGGGATATTCTCTTTTCTGATGAACATATCCCACATCGCTGATCCCATTGATGATGTTTTTTTCTACTGCATTCACTGTGCTGAATGTCAAATCCAGATAATAGTTCTTGAATTCAGGTTGTGTTTGAGCGACAAACACAACGCAAGGCAGGGCATAGGTTGCCAGGGTAATATTGGAATCGATTCTTATCACTTGCCGATCTCCAAAAAGTTTATTGACCTCATCAAACGCTTGATTATATATTTTGAGAATATTACGGGCATGCATTTCAAGGATATGGCCTGCTTCCGTCAGTTGAACTCCTTTATTCGTTCTGACAAGCAGCTTATGACCGAAGGCTTCCTCCAGTTTTCTGATTTGCAGGCTCAATGCAGGCTGAGACAGGTATAGTTCATTGGCGACCTTCGAAATACTTTTTGCGTCGGCAATTTTGATAAAGTAATCGAGACTTTTAATGTCCATTTAACCCTCCTAAAGAAACTATATTTCGTTAAGTATACCATATTGCAACCGGTTTTCGAAAGTGCAGGTCGTTATTATTTTACCAATCCGCCTAAAGATGCCTTGCCATTAGGTTTGCTTATACCTATAATTAGCTTCTATGGTTGAAATATCAACGATTTATTGATTGATGACCTACATTGCGTTATCTTATAACGGGAGGTAATGATATGGACTGGAAACGTATTGTGAAAGGAATTACAAAAATTGCCGGAATCAAAATCTGGATCGCATCCTTGGTGCCCATGATTGTTGCAGCCATCATGGCTTATACGAAAACAAACCATCTTGACCTAAAGTGGTTCGTGCTGTCGGTAGTCGGTGTTTTACTCATAGAAACCGGAAAGCACTGCTTTAATGACATTGTAGACTATCAGTCGGGAGTGGATCTTTCCATCGAGCAGGATAAAATTACTCCATTCAGCGGAGGGAAAAAGGTTCTGACAGAAAATATATTGACAATCAAAGAAGCAAAGTATATAGGGATTTTTACCGTCCTTGCCGCGACTGCCATCGGGTTGTATATCGCGCAATTCAGGGAACCGAAAATTCTGATCATCGGCATACTGGGAATTTTCTCTGCGTGTGCCTACAGCCTTCCGCCGTTTTCCCTGTGCTACCGAAGCATGGGTGAGCTTGCGGTCGGAATCACTTACGGTCCGCTGGTCCTTTGTGGTATGTACCTGGTGATGACCGGAACCTTGGACCTGTTGCCTCTGATGGTTTCGATCCCGCTTGGCATATTGATAACAAATGTTTTATGGATCAATCAGTATCCTGATTATGAAGCAGATGAAAAAAACAACAAAATCAACGGTCTTGTAAGGCTAGGCAAAGAGAAAGGACTGGGCATCTATTATTTAAATTTTGCGGCGGCGTATGCTGCTTTCCTGATGATTTTCTTTATTACAGGTAATGCATTGTGGATTCTATGCCTTGCTACAATACCACTGGCGTTGAAGTCCTGCAAAATTGCCGGGAGAAATTATAACAACATTGCTGTGTTGGTGAAAGCCAACCAAATGACAGTCAATATCTATCAATTGACAGGGCTGACAATCGCTCTCACGGTTTTGATTACTGATTTCGCGGTATAATATGGCATTTTGAAATTGTAAGCATTAATCAATTGATTCGGAGGATCACATGAAGAAAATTGTAATTTTAGGCGGGGGTTATAGCGGAGTCAATGCGGCGATAACCTTGGAAAAGAAACTGAAGGCATCTCAGGACGTTGAGATCATACTAATCAGCAAAGATGAAAATCACATCATGCTGACATCATTGCACGAAGTCGCAGGAGGGAGAGTGGATAAGGAATCTGTTCAAGTTCCCTTGAATGAAATCTTTCGGTCAGGTCGGGTTAGGCTGATGATTGACGAAGTGGTCGAAATCGATTTTAGTCAGCGGGAAATGACCTTAAAAAACACTGGGTCCATTCCATATGATTATTTAATGATTGGGACAGGGAGCAAGCCTGCCTATTTCAATATTGAAGGAGCAAAAGAGCATAGCCTGCCGCTTTGGTCTCTACAGGATGCGATGAAGGTCAGAGGGCATATATTAGGAAGCTTTAAGGCTGCTTCCAAAATCAGTGACGAAAATGAACGACGCAGAAAACTGTCCTTTCTGATCGCTGGCGGAGGGTTCACCGGAGTCGAGCTGGCGGGAGAATTCGGAGAATGGAAAGAAAATCTGTGCCGACATTACAAGATTGATAAGAATGAAGTAACGATCAAGCTGATTGAAGCATTTCCAACTATTTTGGCCCATATGGACAACGTGCTTATTTCCAAAGCGGTCACTAGGCTAAACCAATTAGGCATCGAGGTACTGACAGATTCTAAAATCGTAAAGGTCGATGAAGAATATGTCTACTTAAGCGGAGAGTCCAAACTAGCCGGGAAATTGGTATGGTGTGCGGGGATCGAAGGAAATACACTGAATGAAACATTGAACGCGGCATCGACGAATAAATTCAGACTGAAGACTGATGAGTATATGCGCTCCGTCAGCTACCCGGAAGTTTATTGCATCGGAGACACGGTAGCGTTTGAATTCAACGGAAAAGCGGTTCCTCAGATCGTGGAGAACGCTTTGCAGACTTCTACTGTAGCCGCGAACAATATTCTGGCGGATCTGAAGAATCTTAAAAAAGTCAAATTTAACCCTAATTTTCACGGCTCCATGGTGTCTCTCGGAAATGCCTTCGGGGTTGCAAAAATTGCGAACATCAGATTGACTGGCAAACTCGCTATCTTGATGAAGCATTTGGTCAATATCCATTATTACTTAGGCTTGGGCAATCCGGGATTTGTAAAAAAATATATCCGATACCAATTTACAGGCAAGCGCTATCAACACTTGACATAATCATCCGAATTTCAAGAAATTTGTTATTATATGGGGGGATTTCAATTTGAAAAAGCAAAAAAAAACTTATGATCGAATTCTTACCGAGGCTGATTTCAATCAAAATGTTTTTGGCCATTCAACCTATGCGTGGACCGATATCGAAGATCAAAAGGATGAGGAGACAAAAGTCCTTCATGGAATCTGCAGAATGTGTATGCAGGGAGATTGTGCCACGGCTGTTCATTTAGAGGATGGGGTCGTTGTCAAGGTGGAGGGAAGAAATGTTCCGCCAAACTACGGCAGTCTTTGTCCTCGTGGAAATTCAGCCATTATGAATGTGTATAATCCATACCGGGTAAAAACGCCCTTAATCCGAACAAATCCGGAAAAAGGACTGGAAGTAGACCCCATGTGGAAGGAAGTAAGCTGGGAGGAGGCTCTGGACTATACCGCGCAAAAACTGAAGGAAGTCAGAGAAAATGATCCTCGGGGACTGGCTATTTGTGAAGGGTGGGGCAACCGGGAAACCATTTTCAGGGTTCCTTTCCGCTTAGCCTATGGGACCCCCAATGAAATCGGGGCTCATGGCTCCTTTTGCACGGTCCATTACGGAACCGGTCTGATTCATGGCAACTTCCCGGTCTCGGTTGTCGATCTGGAATACTGCGATTATCATATCACGCTGGGGAGATCCATAGGACCCAACTTCGCTACCGTTCCGGGCACGCGTAAGTTGACGAAGGCTTTGGATCGGGGCATGAAGCTGGTCGTGGTGGACCCCAGATCCTCCCATGAGGCAGCTAAGGGTGAATGGGTTCCGATCAGGCCGGCAACGGATCTGGCTTTTCTGCTGGGTTTGACCCATTCGATTCTTTACGATGTGAAAAAATATGATGTCTGGTTTCTCAAAAATAGAACCAACGGTCCATATCTGGTAGATCCGCAGGGCAATTATTTAAGGGATCCGGATACCAATAAGCCAATGATGTGGGATTTAAAAGAAAATAAAGCCAAGACCTTTGACGCAGAGTTCAGAGAAATCGCGCTGGAAGGAGCCTTTACCATCGATGGCGCGGAAATAAAAACCGGATTCCAGCTGATCAAGGAGGGGATGGAAGAATACACCCCTGAATGGGCGGAATCTGTTTCCACAGTCCCGGCAAAGGATATCAGAAGGATCGCCAAAGAGTTTATTGAACATGCGAGAATCGGGAGCACCATCGATATTGACGGCGTAACTTTCCCGTTCCGCCCGGTTTCGGTCAATACAGAAAGAAACGTGATGAACCACAGAGGCGGAACCTACTCTGATTTAATGGCAAAAATAATCAATATGCTGGCGGGCGCCATCGAGGTACCCGGCGGTTGTTTGGGATGCGGCTACAGGGGGCCAAAGGCATTGGAACCGGGTGCGGACGGAACGATGAACCCCGGCTATGAGGCGAACGACAGACCTTTTGTATTTCCTCCGGATATCGGCATGCACAGCTTTTACCCCAACAGTCATACAACGCCCCACCTGGTCGCTCATGCACTTGCTGATCCGGATAAATATTACTTGACCTATGATGTCAAAGCCTGGCTGAATATCGGGGGAAATATCCTGAAATATAACGCCGACCCGGAACAGTATGTTGAAATGATGAAAAAAATTCCGTTCAGTGTTACGATCGCGTATCATATGGATGAACCGACAATCATGTCCGATGTGGTGCTGCCGGAGCACAGCTTTATGGAACGGTCAAGATTGGCGCCGTTCTGGCCCCAGCATCAGGCGGCTTCTAACGAGGTGCATGCGCTTCAGATGCTCCAGAGAAGGCAGCCGGTCAAACCGATCTATAATACCATGCATGTGGATGATATTTTTACCGAGCTTGCGGAAAGGATCGGGATACTATATGGCGAGAACGGAATGTATGACTATCTGAATAAAGACGTGGACTACATTATCAAAGAAAACGGCCTTAATCTGCAGGATCCGTACCGGCTGGATGTAAACAAAAAGCATATGCTGAAGGAAATCCAGGAGAATCAGGTCAGAAGCTGGAAGTTTAATGAAGGCGAAACGCTGGAGGACCTGGAGCGAGAAGGTTACCTTGCCAAATGGCAGCCGCGTTATACCGCTTACAATTATTATTATTATCCGGACAATCAAACGAGACACGAATTTTATATTATCAACCTGAAGAAAACCGCAGATAATTTAAAGAAAAATTTAGAGAAGCACAAGATCACATTCCCCGGCGTAGAGGATGACAGCCTGGTATTTGATTTATATAAACCTGTACCTTACTGGGTTCCCAGCTCGGAAATGAATGCTCCCGAGGAATATGACCTCTGGGCGATCAACTGGAAGACTCCTTACTTTTCCTCGGATGTCGGCAGCGTAATCAGCAATCCGTGGCTCGCAGAGATTTATAAGAAAGATCCGTGGGAAGCGGTCGTCTGCATCAACAAGGTGACTGCTGAGAAAAAGGGACTTGCGGATAATGACAGAGTTCTGGTGGCATCCCGCTATGGTCAGGTTGAAGGACTTGTCAGAACATCGGAATTATTCCATCCGGATGCGGTAGGTATTTCCGGAGCATATGGAATGGGAACCAAACAAAGCAATCCGCTTAACAAAGAAGGACCGCTTTTCAATTTGCTGCTTACAACAGCGGAAGAAACGCTGGACAGTGTCAGCGGAGGGATTGAACTTGCTCCGTGCGTAAAGATCATCAAGAAGGAGGGGCGCTATTCATGAGATACGGAATGTTGATTGATTTATCGAAATGTGTAGGCTGCAACGCCTGTACCGTAGCCTGCAGGAACCATAATGGAACCCCGGCAGGTGTGAGTTTGCATAAAATTATGAAGTATGAAGTTGGCCAATATCCCAACTCAAAGATGAAGTTTTTACCAATGCCCTGCATGCAGTGTGAAAATGCCCCATGTGAAAAAGCCTGCCCGGTCGGCGCCACCATTAAGAGACCTGATGGCATTGTTGATATTATTGCTGACAAATGCATAGGCTGCAGAGGCTGTGTAGCCGCCTGCCCTTATGAATCCAGGCAGTTCCTGTGGGAAATAAAAAACTATTATGAACAGGCTCCGGCCACACTGTTCGAAAAGAAAAAGCATAAAAGCTTCCAAAAGGGCACCGTGGTTAAGTGTGGATTCTGCTTGAACAGAGTGCAGAGGGGACAGGATCCGGCTTGCGTAGCTACGTGCCCCTCCCAGTGCCGCTTGTTCGGAGATTTAGACGATCCGAACAGTGAGATTTCCAAAGCTATCGCAGCCAAAAACGCACGGCCGTTCAGAGAGGAATTGGAAACGAAACCTTCTGTGTACTACATAAATGGATAGGAGGAAACAGGAATGAAAATGGAATGGATCATACTGCTCATTTTATTAGCTTTTGCGGCAATCGGTGGGGTCAGCATTCTGCATCAGGTCATAACAGGATTCAGAAAAACCAATCTAAACGATCATTATGTTTGGGGAAGCTATATTCAGGGTTGCTTTTTCTTTTCCTCTATTGCGGAAGGAATCCTGATTGTTGTCGCTTCCATGACACTTCTCAACGTAAAGGGAATGTCCTTGATTGCAGAGGCGGGCTGCGGGATCGCGTTTGCTCTTTTATTAGCCGCTCAGATTTTACTGGGCATTGATCTGGGAAAACCGTCGAGAGCGTTATTGATGCTTGGAAGCAAGAATTTTCATTCGCCCCTGACCTGGGACTTTTATACGATGGGGCTTACAACCGTTTTGAGCTTTATTTATCTCTTGGATGTTTTACCCTCCAATCCCACGGTCACAGGAATCTGGAGCCTGCTTTTGCTGGTCGGCGGATTTCTTTGCCTAGCTGCCCATTCTATGTTTTTTCTTTCCCGGACAAAGGGCGGATATCAGACAAACACATTCATGGGCCTGGAGACCCTGCTTTACAGCCTTCTTGGGGGCGTCTCTGTGCTGATCCTGACGATGATCCTATTTGGCATGGATATCAGTCAATTGGCGGGATTGCAAATGATTATCGCAATCTTATTACTGACAACCGCTGCCGCCCATAAAATTGCGCTGCTGAATCAAGAAAGTCATGCAGGCAAGAGACTGATGATAATCTTAAACGTCGTCATCATCATGCTTCTTGGAATCAATCTGACGGTTAGGGAAGCCAAGGCAGCGGTTCTTTTAGCTGCGATCATTTCTGTGACGCTTGTTTTTGTTGATAAGTATTATTGGGTCATCGATAATCAA
The DNA here is from genome assembly GCA_963676445.1 of Anaerovoracaceae bacterium. Classification (GTDB taxonomy): domain Bacteria; phylum Bacillota; class Clostridia; order Peptostreptococcales; family Anaerovoracaceae; genus Anoxybacterium. The sequence goes on along the minus strand of OY781100.1, from coordinate 1,623,264 downwards.
AAAACAAATACGATTCCGGAACCATACAGCCAATTTCAGCAAAAGGGCACTTACCGTCCTTCTTTCAAGGAATGTAATGTATTGATTGGATGTCTCGCGATCTGCGCTTTCGTGGGATACAGTATCATTTATCTGAAAATAATCCTGTAAAACAAATCAAATCGCAGTGTCGTTATACTAAAACGTGAAGGAATGAAACAAAAGAAGATAAGAAGGAGTTTTGAGCATGGCTGACAACAGGAATAACACCAGAATCGCCCTTTCGAGAAGCAGGCTCTATGCTTTTTTAACAGAAGCTTTCATTCGCCTGCCCGGAGGGGATTTTATCCTAACCCTGAAGAGTCAGGAAATCCTGGATTTCTTAAATCATTATAAAAATGTCGATCAAAAGGAAATGGCCCAAGGAATCAATACCATCCTTGCTTTTATCGAAAAGCTAAAAACGGAAACCCAGCCTGATGTGGCAGAGGCGATGGCTGTCGATCGGACTGCCATCCTTCGTTCCTCAGGGAAAGGCAGATTGAAAGCCCCATATGAGGGTTTGTACAAAAGAAGAGAAGACAACCATAAAATTATATTAAGTGTTAAGAAATTTTACAAGAAAATCGGCAAATTGCCCCAAAGCTATGCAAATGATTCGCTTGACTTCATGTGTACCGAGTTGGATTTTATGCGGCAGCTGTGCCTCATTGAAGCAGAAGGTATTAACGAGGTTGAGATTAGAACACTGGAAAAGGAATTTCTGAGTCAGCATCTCGGCAGCTGGATTGCTGATTATTGCAAGGCAGCTGAGAAAATTGCAAAAACAGACTTTTACAAGGGGCTGCTATTATTCCTGGAAGGATTCATAGACTTGGAGAACAATGCAGCTTGAAGCTAGGAGAAAATATTTATGTTGGAGAGCTTAAAAAACAATGAAAAGCTTATTTTATATTTGCAGCGTGTTGAGGAAATAATGGTCAGGCAGGTTGAGAGCAGGCATGATAATGTCCAGGATATGCTCACTAAAATGATCAAATCAGGCGGTAAAATGCTGCGCCCTGCATTTTTACTCTTAAGTGCCGAGTTCGGCAGCTGCGATTCGGAACAAAAATATGAACTTGCAGCCGGCATTGAGATGCTTCACGTGGCGACCTTGATCCATGACGATATCATTGACGAAGCAGACGTGCGGAGAGGCCTCGAAACGGCCCAGCAAAAGTACGGGAAGGATTACGCTGTTTTTATGGGGGATTTTCTTTTGAACAGAAGCTTCGCCCTAATCAGCAAAGGCTCCTATATGCCGGACGTATTGAAGACCATGGAAAAAATCTTCTATGGTGAAATGCTTCAGTACAATAACAGATATTGTCGCGAAACAAGTATCGCACGATATATAAAGATTGCGGCTAATAAGACGGCTTCACTGTTTGCTTTAAGCTTTTATCTGGGAGGAAGGGTCTCCGGCGCTGACGAGCCTACTTGCCTGATATTGAAAAGGATGGGCACCTATTTTGGGATCGCGTTTCAAATCATAGATGATATCCTGGACTTTTCCTGCGATCAGGAAACCGCACAAAAAAGCGTTCGAAACGATATTAAGATGGGGTTTTATACTCTGCCGATTATTTATACTTCAAAGGCAAATAGTGAAAAGATCTGGGAAGTGATCGAATCCTCTGATTTCAACCAGTTGGCTGAGTATGTCGAGGAATCCGGGGGGATCAGGAAAACAACTGAATTGGCGTCACGCTATATCGGGAAAGCAGAAGCTGAAATGATGCAATTGCCTGATATCGAAGCTAAGGATACAATTCTGGAAGTCCTCCATAGCTTGAAACGATTTTTGGAAAGGAAAACAATTGGATGAAAACAAAAATAACATTGGAAGAAGCCCACGAGATACTAAAGTCCTGCTTCGAGCTGAATGATACGGAAATGGTTTCAATTTTCGACGCGCATCAAAGGGTATTAGCACAGGATATCTTTGCTCCCATCGATCAACCACCGTTCGACCGTTCCCCGGTCGATGGCTATGCAATCAAAGCGAGTGATTCCATCGGGGCGAGCGCGGAGCATCCTCTAAAGCTTGAAATAATAGAGGAAGTTTTCGCAGGGCAGTTTCCTGAAAAGGAAGTGCTCGAAAAAAAGGCCTGCAGAATCATGACCGGAGCACCCATACCAAGAGGAGCGGACTGTGTGATACGCCAGGAAGAAGCCGCTGAAAGCGTCGGCTTCGTGGAAATCCAAATGCAGCTTGTTTCCGGTGAAAACTATTGCTATCAAGGCGAAGATATAAAAAAAGGAGAGCATATTCTTAAAAAAGAGGATGTGCTAAACTATGCCGGGATAGGGATTCTTGTTTGTATGGGAATTACGGAAGTCTTGGTTTACAAGATTCCGAAAGTTGCGGTATTAAGCACCGGAGATGAATTGACTCCGGTCGGCCAGCAGCTTCAGCCCGGGAAAATATACAACAGCAACCTATATATGATAGGAATGAGGTTGAAGGAATTTGGGATGGAGACTATTATATTGGGCAATGTTGCTGATGATATCGAAGAATCCTGTAAAAGAATAAAGGAAGGACTAGCGCAGGCTGATATTTTGATCACAATTGGTGGAGCTTCTGTCGGAAAAAAAGATCTGATCAAAGAAAGCATGAGAGAAGTCGGCGCAGACACTTTATTCTGGAAGGTGAATATGAAACCCGGGACTCCTGTATTGGTGAGCAAGCTGGACGGAAAACCTATAATAAGCCTTTCGGGGAATCCAGCTGCCGCGAGTATTTCGCTCGAGGTTATGGTTCGGGAATTTCTGGCGTACTACGCTCATCGGAACGACCTGATACCGCAAAAAACAGAGGCAATACTTGATAATTCTTTTAACAAGGAAAGCACGCGAAGAAGGGTTCTGAGGGGCAAGCTTGTAAAAAAGGGAGCGGATGATGTTGTTGAGCTTGTTAGAAAGCATTCCTCCGGCGTATTGAGCTCGCTTTATCACTGTAACTGCCTTGTTGATGTCCCTGCGGGAACGGCGGCCTTACAGAAAGGGCAAAGCGTAACGATCTACAAACTGTAAACAACCCACTTACCTCGATCAGTTGATCGCTCTCAATGAAGATTCCGATATGATGTAGCTTTTGCTTCATTTTCCGAGATGATTTCCTCTTTGACAAAAACATTTGGCATGGCTCTTGCTTTATTAGGTTATGACGGCAAACCGCAAGGATAATCATAATTCTAAGGGATAAACTAAAAATGCCAAAGATATTAAAAAATTTAAGTCTAAGAAACGTAATAAGACAATAATGACGATGATATATCAGTTGGCCAACAATTTTGGATTTTGACCTATCAGGAATAGAAGAATTGAGCAAGCAACTTGTTTAAAAGAGGAGCGTTTGGATTAATAGCTGATCATTTTTTGACATACAATAAAACGAATAATAAATCGAAAAAATATAAAATCGTATTTACAATAAGTCAAAAAAAATCTATTATTTTAGAGGTGATAAAATGCAATAAAAAGCCCAAACACTTACAGAAAGGATAAGAGATGATTTATATTGAAAATTTGCATCATGATCCCCATTATAATTTAGCCTTTGAGGAATATGTTTTAAAGAATATCGATGCTGGTGAAGAAATTTTGCTGCTGTGGCAAAATGAGCCGTCTGTCATCATCGGGAACTTTCAAAATACGTTGGAGGAAATTAATTCAGACTTTATCGAACGGAATGGAATCAATGTGGTAAGGCGTATTACCGGTGGGGGAGCGGTTTATCATGATTTTGGCAATTTAAATTACTCACTCATCGTTCCCAACGCTGGAACAGAGATCGACTTTAAAACCTTCACGCAGCCTCTTGTTTCCGCATTGGAAAAAATGGGGGTGAAAACGGAACAAACCGGAAGAAATGATATCACCATCATGGAACGGAAGTTTTCCGGGAATGCTCAATATCTCTGGAAAAACCGCCTGCTGCACCACGGCACCATTCTATTTGACTCAAAGCTGGAAGACGTGCAGTCTGCACTGAAAGTAAAACCCGGAAAATTCGAATCCAAAAGTACTAAGTCTGTCAGGAGCAGGGTAACAAATCTGCTTCCTCATTTCCCTTCACCTATCACCATTGAAGAATTCAAATCACAGCTTCTCGAAAATATGGGTGATTACAATGGACTAAGGACGATGGAACTTTCTCCTGAACAGCTGGATGCCGTCAATGAACTGGCGGATGGCAAGTACCGGCAGTGGGATTGGAATTACGGCAGTTCCCCTTCCTGCAATGTAATAAAATCAAACTTTTTCTCCTGCGGATTTATCGAATTTCGTATGGAGGTGGAAAATGGACTCATCAGGCACATGAAGGTATACGGGGACTTTTTCAGCCGAAAGGGAATCGAGGAGTTTACGGAGCGCTTTCAAAATGTGCGATATGATAAGGAAATGATTCACAGAACATTGCAGTCGATGGAACTTGGAGATTATTTCGGAGCAATAACAGCTGAAGAGATTTTGGATACGATTTATTAGAGGGACTGAAATGAAAGAGAAACTGAAATGAAAGAGAAACTGGTTGTTACAAGTCTTTTTAACTGCGGCGTACTGATAAAATCACAGGATGCTACTATTTTAGTGGATGGAATCAACAAGGGCAGCGAATCCTTCGATGGGCTTTCAGAGAGCGCAATTCATAAGCTGATGAATTGCGAGGAGCCTTTTGGAGCCGTCGATTACCTGCTGTTTACCCACGACCATAAGGATCATTTGGACAGGGACAGGCTAAGAGAATACATAAAAAAAAATGGAGTCAGGGGGATCTTTGTACCCAACGGCAGTGACCCTCCCAAGGGCCAGCTGGAGCTGGGGGAAAGCACCTTGACATACTTCAGAACAACTCACCTTGAGCCGATCGCCAAGCCTGTGGACCATTGTGGACTGCTGCTTGAGATCGGAGGAAAGAAAATCTATTTTTCCGGCGATTCGGAGTTTCGAACGATGGAGCAGACGGAGAATCTCCGGGGCATTTCTGTTGATATAGCCTTTTACAATCCTTTTCATCTCAATATGCCGGCGGGAAGAGATATCATGAAATCCGTAAATGCCAAACACAATTTTATTTATCATCTCCCCTCGATGGAAAAAGATCAATATGCTATCCGAAAGCGGGCGCTTAGCGATTTTGATAAATACCGGGAAGATCTGTCCGGATTAAAATTGATATTGGAGCCGATGGAAATCTGTTATTCATGGTCGTAAGAGTGTTTGGAAATATGAAATGAGTTGTGTCAATAACATTCGAAAATGTCACCCCTAGATTGAGTTAATTATCGGACGAAAATGTCACCCCCTAATTAACTCAGCCTGGGAAGAATAGAAAAATGGCTATGCCATTTTTCGAAGAAAGATATCTTCGAGCATTGAGAAGATATCGCTGTCAGTTTCTCCGTAGATCTGGTTAACTGCGAGAGACTGGCCATACTTGAAAGGATGATCGTCCGGTATTCCATGTGTTGTATAGGATTTTTTCTCGGGAGCAGCCTTTCTCTTTGGAGGTATGTAATCAAGAACATTGAAAACAATTCCTCGGTATTGAAGTTTGATGCCGAATTTAGGGCTTGTAAGAACCTTGCAGCGTGCATTAGGAGGAATCATCCCAGAATATGCACCTTCTTCCACCTTGAAGCTTTTTCTAGAGAAGGAGAAGACTCCTCCCGCATCGACGGTTCGATCTTCCTTAACACAGAGGATATAGTCGATGTTCATTTCATCAGAAGGCTTATGGAACATAGAGTCAGCAAGTTCCGGTTCAACAGCGAATTCACTGTTGAAGGCATAGATATACGTTTCCAGGAATTCATTGGCAGCATCAATGGTAGTGATACCTCTGATAGCAAATTCCACGGGAAGCCTGCTCTGAAGCGTTTCCCAAAGCCGTTCGACTCGTCCCTTGGCTTGCGGGGATCTGGCCGGGATAAGTTCAACAGAGAGTTCTCTGAGACATCTTCCGAATTGAGTGTCATTGACCGTAATAGAAGAATCGATCTTTGCCTTTTCTCTGTTTGGAGACTGGAATATGGTATGCCTGTCGGCATACAGGCTCATAGGGATTCCGTAGTTATGGATCGTTCTTCTGAGCATCTCGAAATACCCATGCAGGCATTCATTTTTACACATGTAAAGGGCAGTGATCTGTCCAGTGGCATCATCAATAGCGCCATGGATGGAATATTTCTTTCCATCACCCTTAAACCAAGCAAAAGGAGTTGCATCGACCTGCAGCAGCAGACCGGCCTGTGGACGTCGCTTTCGACGTCGGTGAGGCTTAAACCTTCGGCGCTTCTTTGGCGATTTGATATCAGCATTGGAAAGTATGCTATGCAGCGTTGAGTAGGACACATTAATGCTGTGGTGCTCGGAAAGAAGTTCTCTGAAGTGGCAGAAGTTGGCAAATTCATATACGTCAGATTTCTTCAAGGAAACGATTTCGGCTATGGTTTCCGAAGAAAAAGCATTATGAGCAGACAGCAAAGAGTTTTTGTGAACGACAGCGGCAGGGCCCAATTCCCTCACTTTCTTTTTCAGGCGCTGTATTTGACGTTCCGATAATCCTAATGCGGATGCTGCCTCAACCACAGTAAGAAATCCTGCGTTGGCTTTGTTAATGATATCGAGTTTATTCAGTTGTCTTCGAGTCAAACTTATCACATCCTGTTTCATAAAGTAATTGTACAACAGGGGTGACATTTTCGCTCGATAGTTTACATACTGACATTATCGCAAGATAACAACAGAAATATGAAATGAGTTGTTGACATATGACCATAATTGCGTATAATTAAAGTATCGGTATTTGGCATATGAAACGTAAAATAAAAACGGGCGGTCAAAGTGAGATGGGATATCAGATATGAAAGAACAATATTGCGACAATCTATTAGCCATCGGGGAGCCTGCTCCCTGCTTCAATGCGGAATCTTTCAGCAAAACAATTCGATGCCCTGATGATTACAATGAAGCATGGATCATTCTGTTTACCCTTCCAAAAGACTTTATTTCTGATATTCTGGATGAATCTTCCGGATTATTATCACAGCTGGGTGAATTTAAGAGCATGAATACCCGGTTGATCGGATTGTGTAGCGCTTCGATTTATATGTATCTTTCATGTATTCGAGTGCGGAAGCAAATGACGGAAACCATAAGAAACAATTGTGATGAGATTGTCAGTGTGATTGAAGATGCAGATAGAAAAATTGCTGACAGGTATTGCCTGAATCTCGATGAAAAGTTGGGGTCTGTTGTTTTGATTGATTCGGAGCGTAGAATCCGCGGTCAATTGAATTATAAAAATTCAACCTGGAGAAATTTCCGTGAAATAAAGCATGTACTTCATGCACTTCAAATCTCTGATGAAGAAGCAAGAAGTTTTTAAAAAATATAATTGATATAAGATTATTACGCAGGAAGCCTTTTGGTACAATTGACCAAAAGGCTTCCTGCGTATTTGAAGAAGTCATGTATGCGTTTTCATGATTGCCACATTCACCGATATGCTGGTGTTTATGGCATATGACCATTAATTCTGTAATTATAGTATACTTGATAATGATCATATGTCAATAACGATTCAGATAAAATAACAGCAGCTTGAATGGTCTCTGAATGCTAGAAATTTATCTGAGGCCAAACAATAATTGACATATGATCACAATGATTTATACTTGAATTAAAAGGTAAAAAACTCAGTGAAGAGAGACGTTGCTAATTGACGGAGAGGAGAACATCATGAACGAAGAAAGGTATACTGAGGCAAGAAATAAGGCGGGAGGCTATTTTAAAGAAGGATACAATTGCGCTGAGGCAATTTTTTTAACTTATCGGGAACTCCTCGATCCGGAGATGGACCCGTCCATGGTGAAACTGATGACAGGATTTGGAGGAGGCATTGGGGAGTACGGCTGTATGTGCGGAGCGTTATCGGGATCGATCGCCGCGCTGAACATGATCAAGGGAAGGACGACAAATCAGGTTCCACGCGATGAAGCCTATAAAATGGCAAATGAATTTGCCGAAAAGTTTACGGCAAAATTCGGTGCGACCTGCTGCCGCGTATTGAACCCGCATCCTTTTGAAACAAGGGAGCATTTGACGAACTGTTTGAAAATCACAGGAAACACCAGCAAGATGTTGATGGAATTTTTAGATGAGAAAGGGCTTATAAAAGAGGAAACACGATGAAGATTAAAAAAGTCTGGGCTGTATATTTCAGTGCGACAGGAACAACAAAAAAATCTGTAATGGAAATAGCCCAAGTTGCTGCTGAGAGGCTTTGCACAGATTTTGACACAATTGATTTTACCTTGCCAGCGAGCAGGATGGAAGGATTGCACTTTTCCGATGAAGACCTGGTGATTTTTGGTACTCCTGTATATGCGGGAAGGGTGCCTAATGTTTTGCTGAAATATCTGGCTCTCACGGAAGGAAACGGAGCGCTTGGGGTTCCTGTAGTCCTTTTTGGAAACAGAAACTATGACGATGCGCTGATTGAAATGAGAGATATCATGGAGACGGGCGGTTTTCACACGATAGCGGCGGCGGCCTTTATCGGAGAGCACTCTTTCTCAACCGTACTTGCAAAGGAAAGACCGGACGGATCAGATATAAAACTTCTACATAACTTTGCCGAAGAAATTGCAACGCTGATAAAGGGCCTGGATCATGTGACAGGGTTACCGCCTGTTGCCGTAAAAGGTACGCCGGCACCCTATAGCGGCTACTACCAGCCGAGAGACCGGAAGGGAAATCCTGTGGATATTCGTAAGGTTGTGCCGGTCACAAGCTCCGACTGTACTGACTGCAAACTTTGTGCTGAAGTGTGTCCTATGGGTTCCATTGATCGTGAAAATGTTAGCGTGCTAACAGGTATTTGTATTAAATGCTGTGCCTGTATTAAAAAATGTCCCGTAGGAGCGAAGTGTTTTACAGATGCAGCTTACCTTTATCATCAAAAGGAACTGGAGGAGGGTTTCGCACGAAGGGCTCTTCCGGAATGTTTTATAAATGAGGGATGCTGAGCATGTCTAAAGTAAATGATTGGATGAATTGCAATGGAAAGAAAAGAAAAAAAACGAAAAGAGAAAAAAAGCAAAAAACTTACTAGTGTGACGATTATCATCATCGCATTTATCATGATTTATCTCGGAAATAAAGTGGCAATGAAGGATATCAGCTTCTTCGATCAGAATAATAACATGATCGTTGCGAAAGGAGAGGTCACAGAGATTGTAGACCCGAATGTCAACGAATATAGCGCCATACTCTTTCAATGTAAACTCTTGGAAGGGGAGAATGAAGGCGATACGGTCATGGCGGGACAGATCATCGACCCGGATGCGGCTTCAAATATCAGGACTGTTAAGGTAGGAGAGGTTGTGTATCTTGGAGACGCATCACAATATGAAATCGGAGCAGATTTATTCCTTTATGAATATGAACGCTTTCCGGGAATGGTATGGCTTGGAGGCGCATTTGCAGTCCTGCTGCTGCTGTTTGGCAGAAGTAAGGGACTAAGGACAATTATTTCACTGGCGTTCACCTGCACGACGATCTTTATGGTGTTTATACCAGCGATTATTTCCGGTTATAACGCCTATTTCAGTTCCATTGCAACCTGTGTTTTCGTTATTTTCATGACGCTGCTGATTGTCCAGGGTCCGAATTCTAAGACTATGGCTGCCGCAATGGGCTGCCTTGGAGGTCTGCTTGTAGTCAGCCTGCTGACGGTGGGGATGAGCGAGATCCTGAATATATCGGGACTTATGGATGAAGATTCGTATTTCCTACTTTATCTGGATACGCCGTCGCCAATCAATCTCCGGGCGGTTGTTTTTGCAGCGATCACGATTGGAGCGATGGGGGCAATCCTTGATATTGCCGTTGACATAGCGGCTTCGCTGAGCGAGGTGCATCGTCATGCGTCAAAGAGATCTATTCAGCAGACCCTGAAATCAGGGATCACGATCGGGCAGGATATCGTGGGAAGCATGGCAAATACGCTGATCCTTGCATATATAGGCAGCTCGCTGTCTCTGATTTTGCTGCTGCTTGTCCATTCCGGCTCTTCTGCCGATCTGTTCAACAGTGAGCTGATCACCGTGGAGATTCTTCAGGCACTGGCCGGGAGTATCGGAATCTTGTGCACCATACCGATTACAGCTTTAAGCTGTGGAATTTTGTACAACATGGCGGACAAAAAACGCGAACAGGCCGAAGCAGCAGGTTTGGAGGAGGAAGACCGAAATTTGTAGAAGCAAATCGGAATAAATAGAAATTAATAGAAGGCGAATAAAAGAAAATGACTGTGCTGGATTTCCGGACAGTCATTTTTTTATACAGAGTATATTTATAGCCGCCAGGCCCAGGAGCCTTTCAATCTTGTTTTGGATAAAATTCTGGAGACAATTTTAAAGTAATAATCAGATTTTATTATCGAAACTCCTTCTGATAATTAATTTTTTTTGATGCTGCAACATAAATTAGCCTTAGGAAAAAATATTTGCCATGACTAATTAAAAAATATGGTGAACTGTTAATTTATGTTACCGCTTGAATGCAGCATTGATTGCAGATTTTTCAAATATCAAAATGGAAGGTGCAATTACAATGCTGAAAGGAGATGAGACAAATGACACCAGAGAAAAATTTTTATACTGTTCGGGGATACCAGCTTCTTAATACGGGAAACAAAGTACTCACATCCAGCATGGAGGATTATCTTGAAATGATTTACCGGACTTGTATGGAGGAAGATTACATCCGGGTGAACCAGCTGAGCGCAAAGTTGAACGTACGCCCTTCCTCGACGACAAAAATTGTACAGAAACTGGATGCGATGGGACTGATCAATTATCAGAGATATGGAATTATAAAGCTTACCAAATCGGGTAGTGAGGTGGGAGCCTATTTATTAAACAGGCATCTTATATTGGAAAAATTTTTTCAAATGATTGGCGATCAGGATGTTTCGTTGAGAGACACCGAAATGATCGAGCATGATATTAGTGCCAGCGGATTAAGATACATTCAGCTGTTAACGGATTTTATGGAATATCATCCTGAAGTAAAAGAGAAATATGAACAGTTTAAGAAAGATTACCGTCTGCCGAACCATGAATGATTCATATGGAATCGGCAGGTGAAGAGGAGGGTATCGATGAAAACAATTATACGAATTGTACTGCTCTTCCTTGTCACAGTATTTTTGTTCAGTGACGTTTTTACCGGGCTGCAGTATCATAGCGTTGAAATTGGCCTGATGCAGACCGCGGAGAGGGCAAAGATCCTGGAGGTTTTTCCGAGGGAAAATGGTGAGGATATTAGAATCCAAATTCTGACCGGACAATATAAAGATCGTACTTTTATAATTGAGAATAATTATTACCAGACAGATTATTATGTAAAATCTTTCGAAGTTGATAACCGGATCATTGTACAGATTGACCGGAGCAATGACATAGAAAGTCCGACCATTACGGTTTTAAATTATGCAAGAGATACATATAGTTTTTATTTGGCTGTTTTCTTCCTGCTCCTGCTTGCGGTAGTTGGGAAAAAACAGGGTATCAAATCGGCAGTCTCATTGATCATTACGGTATATATCATTGTAAAAGTTATGCTTCCGATGATTCTAGCAGGGTACAATCCGATCTTGAGCTCCATCGTCTGCTGTATGCTGATCTGCGTACTCAGCCTTCTTATTATAGCGGGAATCAGTCTTAAGTCAGCTGCGACGATATTGGGAACGATCACCGGTGTGATTGCCGCAGGAGGTCTCGCTTATCTCGTGAGTGAATTGTCACGTTTTTCTGGTTTGAATGACGAAGACTCCCTTTTACTTCTTTACGTCAACGGAGGGGCCTTTAATATTACAGGCATTCTGTTTGCGGGAATTATTATCGGCACACTGGGTGCTGTGATGGATGTGAGTATGTCAATTTCATCTTCAATGTATGAGATCAGACTGAATAATCCTGATATCAGTAAAATGAATCTTATCAAGTCGGGCTTGAACATCGGAAAAGATGTAATGGGAACCATGGCTAACACACTGATCCTGGCTTATGTGGGAACCGCTATACCGCTGATGATGTTCAGCATCAATAAACAGACGCCTCTCGTTATTCTGCTGAATTCCGAATCGATTTCAACAGAGATTTTGCGGGCGCTGTCGGGAAGCATCGGAATTATTCTATCCATACCTGCAACATCATTTATTTTCGCAATCCTGATTCATAGGAAACGGGATATCGGAACGGCAATGGCGGAAATCAATTTGCGGTCTTCACCTGAGCTGGGTGATAATCGAATCAGCAAGCTGAAATATAAGGAAAAACTTGTGATTATAGATCGGCTTGACGATTGGTATCAGGTAAAGAGGGAGAACGGCGAAGCAGGCTGGGTGCGTGAAGACGGCGTGACGGCAAGAAGCAAACTGTAAAAACGGAGAAGACCTGAAGAAGGAAGGACAGGTATTGGTCGGGGCAATCAGACTTCCTTCAAATATCTGATCCGGAGCAATTTAACTGCCTGCTTTGATATGAGGCATTAAATCAAAACGAAAAAATAATAAAAGCCTTCCAGAAATCTCAGCAAGAGGATTCGGGAAGGCCTTTAATTAACCAGACCGGAGCTTATTCGTGATCGGACGCTTCGAGCTGCTCTATTCCTTTAACGATGGAGTCCAGACAGTCGGTTTCTGCCATTTCTACCATACCCTTATCGCATAATTCGGCAATTTCAGGGTTAAGGGGTACCTTTGCCAGCAGTTTGATACCGTGCTTTTTCGCAATATCTTCGATATGGCTTTCTCCGAACACCTTGATTTGCTTGTGGCAATCGGGACATTCCAGATAGGACATATTTTCGACGATACCGAGAATTGGAATCTCCATCATCTCCGCCATTTTAACTGCTTTGGATACAATCATGGAGACAAGCTCCTGAGGAGATGTTACGATGATGATTCCGTCAACTGGTAAAGACTGAAATACGGTGAGGGGAACATCACCTGTTCCCGGCGGCATGTCGATGAACATGTAATCAACGTCACCCCACATAACGTCAGTCCAGAACTGCTTTACCATTCCAGATATAATGGGACCTCTCCAAACTACCGGATCAGTATCATTTTCAAGGATCAAATTTACAGACATAATATCGATTCCCGTTTTGGTTGTAACCGGCATGATACCAAGCTCAGTTGCAGATGCTTTTTGACGGATACCAAACTCTTTTGGTACGGAAGGTCCGGTCACATCGGCATCCAGAATGGCGGTTTGATAACCCAAGCGACTCGTGCTAACGGCAAGCAAAGATGTGACGAGGGATTTGCCGACGCCGCCTTTTCCGCTGACTACGGCAATCACTTTTTTTATATCGCTGCATTCGTGGGGCTTTTCAAGCAGACTTTGAGGCTGGGATTCCCTTTCACTGCAGTCTTCACCGCAGGTACTGCAGCTTTTGTTACAATTCTCACTCATTTTTCTACTCCTTCAGTGATGTTATACCAATATATTTTATCCCAATTCTGAACATACGTCAATAATTTGCATGCTTTTTTGATGTTACCAAAGTGTTATGAGGTCATAAATTTTATTATTTTTATATTTTGTGCTGTTGACAAACAAAAAATTCAGAAGTATACTGGCCTTAGTTACACGATTAACTAGTAATAGTTTCGAAAGGGGTTAAGAACTTGCGGCCAACGGTAAAGGATGTAGCAAAATTAGCAAACGTATCAACTGCAACGGTTTCTAATGTTTTGACAAGTAAAAAATATGTTAGCGAGGAGCTGAAACTGAAAATAAAGGAGGCAATGACCACGCTGGGTTACGAACCGAATATTTCAGCCAGAAGCCTTAAAGTAAATAAAACTTTTAAAATTGGCGTCGTGGTTCCGGATATCACAAATCCTTTTTTTAGCGAAATCGTAAAATATATTGAAAAAACAATTAATAAGAGCTATTATCAGCTGGTTTTATATAATTCGGATGATAAAGCAGAGAAAGAGAAGAAGATATTGGATTCACTGATGCTTGGAATTGTTGACGGCTTGATTCTGGTTGCTCCGAGACTGGAGGAAACACTTCTTAAGCGTGACTATGATTTTCCCGTCGTAATTCTTGACAGGCCTGCCTTTGACACGGCATCCGATATTACATTTATTTATGCAGACAATTTTAAAGGAGCAGTTATGATTGCTAATCTCTTTCTGAAAAAGGGATATAAAAAATATATCTGCATTACAGGACCTGAAGATGTACCAAATGCTAATCTAAGATTGCTTGGTTTTCGTCAGGCGTTGCTTAACAATGGAATTAAGCAGGAGAATATCGAGGAATACCGGGCGGAATTTAATTTTGATGCATGCTATTCGATTATGACGGAGCTGCTTCAGGATTATGATCCAACTCAGCGAAAAGCCGTTTTTGTCTGCAGTGACATCGGAGCCTGGGGAGCTATTGAGGCGGCGAAGAGCAAGGGGCTGAAAATTCCCAGGGATATTGGAATAGCAGGATTTGATAATATTTATTTCTCTAGGTTTATTTATCCCGGGTTGACAACAGTGGAGAATCCGACAAAGGAATTGGGACAGACTGCTGCTCTTGTGCTTTTGAATAAGTTGAACGATGATCCGGACTTTTCAGATCACACGGTGGTGCTTGATGTGAATTTAATTCAGCGTGAATCGGTATGATTTTTTTGGCCCACATATTTAATCGATTAACTAAATTATTATTAATAGATAATTAGGAGGAAAAAAACATGAAGAAAAAGGGAATATTGAATGTTGCTTTGTCTGAGGCAATTGCAAAGATGGGCCATGGAGATATGATTCTGATTGGCGATGTGGGCTGCCCTTTCCCGAGGCACGATCAGACCACGGCGATTGATTTGGCAGTAAAAGAGGGAATACCATGTGTCGCGGATGTTCTTGAAGTGGTGCTGGAGGAACTGGTTGTGGAAAGCTATCTCGTATCTCAGGAAACAAAAGAAGTTAACCCGGAGCATTATAAACAGTTTACCGATATCATTGCTAAGCATGATAACAAAGGAAATGCTCTTGCAGAAAAAACAATCCGCCATGACGATTACAAGGATCTCTGGCTGAACGGAGCACTTAGAGGCGAAGAGGTAAAAGTATTTGTCAGGACTGGAGAAAGAAGTCCTTATGCCTACATCATGCTGGTTGCAGGAGTGGATTTTTGATCTGAGCAAGAAAGGAGATCAATATGAGCACGGTATTAAATCGCATATTTAAGAATGAAAAACCGATCATTGGGATGATCCACTTGAGAGCCTTGCCGGGAGCTCCCCTTTATGACCCCGCTGATATGAATATGAAAAAGATTCTATCGATTGCGGTGGAAGAAGCGAAGATTCTGGAAGCTGCGGGAGTAGACGGTCTTCAGGTGGAGAACATATGGGATTATCCTTATGCTAAAAACGATCAGATCTCGCACGAATGTACGGCAGCGCTGGCTGTGGCGGTTCATGAAGTAGCAAGCCACGCATCGATACCTGTGGGCGTTAATTGCCACCTCAACGGCGGGGAAGCAGCGCTGGCCTGCGCTGTTGCGGGACAGGCAAAATGGATTCGTGTTTTTGAATGGTCCAATGCGTACATTTCACAGGTTGGCTTTGTTGACGCGGCAGGACCACAGATTGCCAGGAAAAGAAATGATCTGAGAGCGAATGATATTCTTTGCATGTGCGACGTCAATGTAAAACATGGAAGTCATTTTATCATCCACGATCGTACGGTGGAGGAACAGGCCAGAGACGTAGAAACCCAGGGAGCAGATGTGCTGATTATAACTGGCTTTGAGACAGGCTCAGCGCCTACACCGGAGAAAGTTGGATCATGCAAAGCCGCAGTGAAGCTTCCCATTTTGCTGGGAAGCGGGGTAACAACGGAAAATGCTTGTGAACTTTTAAGTTGTGCGGACGGCGCCATCGTCGGAAGCTGGTTTAAGGCAGACAATAACTGGAAGAATCTTGTTGACTATCAACGGACAAAGGATTTCATGAAGCAGGTTCAGCAGCTTAGAGATGGAGTGGAAGTATGAAAAAGAAGATTCTCTGCATGGGAAGTATTAACATTGATCTGGTGATGTATGCTTCAAAACTGCCCAGACCCGGAGAAACGGTGGTAACCGATAATTTTCAGACCTTCCCGGGAGGCAAAGGCGGGAACCAGGCTGTGGCGGCTTCTGTTCTCGGCGGGGACGTTAAATATTTTACAAAGCTTGGCAGTGATGAATTTAGCAGTCAATTGTCGGCGGCTCAAAGGGAGAAGGGGGTCTTCGTAGAGGATATTCTCTATGTTGAAGGTGAAACTGCGGGAATTGCGATGATTATGGTAGATGAAAGCGCTCAGAATCTGATCCTGTTTACTCCTGGTGCAAATCAGTTGCTTACACCTGAAGATGTGAGAAATTCAGCGTCTGTTTTTGACGGATGCGATATCCTCGAGATCACGATGGAGATTTTACCGGAGACCGTTTATGAAGCAATCCGGATTGCAAAATCAAAAAATATGACTGTTATATTGGACCCTGCACCAGCGCCGAAGAATGGAATTCCAAAGGAAATTGCTTGCATGGTTGATTATATCAAGCCGAATGAGACAGAAGCAGAAATCCTGTCGGGAGTTCCTGTTATTGATATGGATTCTGCGATAAAGGCGTTGAAAATATTACAGGATAAGGGATTTGCAGTGCCGATCATCTCCTTGGGGGAGAAAGGTGCGGTAACGGTATCCGAAGGATCTGTTTACCTTGAAGAACCTCTGTCGGTCAAATCGGTGGATACCACTGCCGCGGGTGATATTTTTCTGGGAGCGTTTACGGCTGCACTGAGCAGCGAAAAAGCTTTTGGTGAATGTTTGGAATATGCTAAAACCGCCGCAGCTCTCAGCACAACAAAAAAGGGAGCGCAGGCATCCATACCGACTCGAGATGAAGTGGAAGCCTATTTAAACAGGAGAGATCACAGTGAATAAGATAGCGATGTATCTTCATGGAGTAGAGAAAAATTTTGGCGGAGTCAGGGCGCTGAGCGGCGTCGACTTTGAACTGCGCCAGGGAGAGATTCATGCGCTTCTGGGAGAAAACGGAGCAGGGAAATCGACTTTGGTAAAAGTTATCACGGGAGTACATAAGGCAGACAAAGGCGAAATCTTTCTGGAGGAAAAACAAACTATCATTGAAAATCCCATCGACGCAAGAAAGAAAGGAATCGGCGCGATTTATCAGGAACTTAGTCTAATCGAACCCATTACTGTGGCAGAGAATATATTTCTTGGAAATGAGCCGACAAAGACTCCTTTTGGGATCTATGACAGAAAGAAACTGTTTAAAAACAGCCAGGATTATCTTGAATTTTTTAATATCGACATTGATTGCAGAAAGCTGGTTTCGGATCTGGGGATGGGGCAAAAAAGGATCGTGGAAATTGTGAAGGCATTGGCTTTGAATGCAAAAATTCTGATTTTGGATGAGCCTACGACGGGTATGAGTCAGCGTGAAATTGATTCACTATTTATGATCTTAAACAATTTGAAAGAAAAAAATGTGACCATGATCTATATTTCACATTACCTGGAAGAGGTTTTTCGGGTGTGTGACAGAGCGACTGTTTTTAGAGACGGGAAGAAAATAGAGACTTTTAATATCGGGTCTGTCACAGAGGCGCAGCTGATTAAAGCAATGATCGGTCATGAAATATCAGATAAAAAGAAACGGTCAGGACGCGATCTTTCAAAGAAAGGAAGTGTTTTGGAACTGCGCAGCTTTAAGACAAATCTGATGCGCGCTGCGGTTTCTTTGAAGATCAGAGAATCGGAGATCCTTGGTATTACAGGTACTGTTGGAGCAGGAAAGAGTGAACTTGCACAAAGTATTTTTGGCAATGGAGAGAAAACGGAAGGAGAGATCCTGATTCATTCTGAAACCAGACAGATTAAAACCCCGATCGATGCCAAAAAGAATAGAATCGCGTTGATTCCAGAAGACCGGAAAACCATGGGCTTGTTTTTGGACGATTCGATAGCGGATAACCTGACAATTGCAAGTATTGATCAAACGACTGTTGCAGCAGGAGTGCTGTCCAAAAAAAAGAAGAATGAAATCAGCAATACAATAGGAGCAAAAATGAGAATCAAGCCTCTTAAAATCAATATGCCGGCAAGGAATTTGTCTGGGGGAAACCAGCAGAAAGTAGTCATTGGTAAATGGCTGATCGGAGAACCGGATATTATTTTAATGGATGAGCCTACAAGAGGGATTGACGTGGGAGCAAAGGGAGAGATTTACGATCAGATTCTGCAATTGAGTTCTCAGGGAAAAGCAATCTTGATTCTATCTTCGGAATTTAATGAATTGATTGACCTGTGCGACAGGATCATCGTGCTGAAAAACGGAGCGGTTGCAGGCGAGGTGGAAGGTCGCGATGCAACCAGTGAATTGCTTTTAGGGCTGTCTTTGGGAGGAAATAGGTATGCCGAAATTTAATTTAAACAATAGAGACGGACTGTCAAAAGAGACCATCAAAAAAATAATGAAAGGTGAGATCGGTCTTTTGCTCATCCTCTTGATTCTTTGCCTTGTGTTTTCCGTAACGACAGATTCTTTTTCAAATGCAAATAATTTGCTGAATGTAACGAGGCAGATTTCCATTGTTTTGATCATCTCAATCGGCATGCTATGCGTTTTGCTAAGCGGGGAAATTGATTTGTCTGTAGGCTCTGCGGCGGCGCTGGCTGGTGTTGCCTGCGCGAATGTGATCAAACAGACAGATTCTATTTTTCTCGGAATTTTGGCAGCGCTGCTGATTGGTGTTGCAGTCGGAATCGCCAACGGATCCTTAACTGTTTACGGCAGAATCCCATCTTTTATTGTAACCCTTGCCATGATGGGGGTCTTGCGCGGTATTGCGCTGGTCTGGACACAGGGAAAAGCCGTGTCGGGACTGCCGAAACCCTTTGCTTTTCTTGGTGCGGGCTATTTTTGGGTCGTACCTGCTTCCACTGTATTATGTATTATATTACTGATTGGCGCCTATTTTATCATTCATAAGACGAAGCATGGAGTTTACTTAAAAGCGACGGGGGCCAATACAGAGGCTGCCATCCTCTCTGCGATAGCAATTAGTAAATATAAAATAGCTGCTTTTGTCGCAGCAGGTGTTTTTAGTGCGGTTGGCGGGATTATCACCACTTCCAAGCTGCTTTCTGCGCAGGCTGTTGCAGCAGATGGGATGGAGATGGATGTGCTGTCTGCAGTAATCCTTGGCGGCGCCTCTCTGTCTGGGGGGGTCGGAACGATTACAGGAACCGTTCTTGGAGCACTCATCATTGGTGTGATCAATAACGGGATGAATCTGTTAAATATCAGCTCTTTCTATCAGAAAATTGTTAAAGGTGTGATTATTCTGCTGGCTGTGCTGATACGGAGAAAGGATAAAAAATGAACCTTCATTTTTTATAAACTAAAATAATAGGAGGAGAAAAAAATGTTAAGGAAATCACTTACAGTTTTACTGGTGCTAATCCTATGCCTGACGATGTTTACTGCATGCGGTGGTACGGAAACAGATACTCCGGAAGGCTCCGGCGAGAGTGAGGCGGGTACAGTCATCGGCTTTGCAGTATCAACCCTATCAAATGACTTCTTTGTAATGATGAAGGATGCAGGGGATGACAAGGCAAAAGAGCTTGGAGTGACGTTGACTACGCTGGATGCGCAGGATTCGTCCGAAACACAGGCCACGCAGATTGAAGATTTTATCAGTCAGGGCGTTGATCTGATCATTTTGAATCCGGTTGATTCGGATGCTATCGGAACATCCGTCGAGGCTTGTAATGAAGCGGGAATACCGGTTATCACAGTGACCAGGCCGTCCAACGCCGGTGAGGTGGTACAGCATCTGGATATCGATAATAAAGAGGCGGGAGCGTTAATTGGAGAACAAATGATTAAGGACCTTGGAGGAGACGGAAAGGTTGCAGTCCTTGAAGGGATTGCAGGAGCTCCTTCTGCAAATGACAGGCAGGAAGGCTTTGAAAAGGGAATCGAAGGTTCGGGGCTCGAAATTGTAGCTTCGTTGACAGCAAATTATAACAGGGATGAAGGTGCTACCGTTATGGAGGACATCCTGCAGGGAAATCCTGATTTGTCGGCTGTTTATGGTCATAATGATGAAATGGCGCTTGGTGCGGTAAGGGCAATCGCTGCTGCAGGTAAGACAGACCAAATCAAAGTCTATGGAATCGACGCGGTGGATGATGCCCTCGCAGCGTTGAAATCTGGAGAAATGGCAGCTACAGTTCAGCAGCAGCCAGGATTGCAGATGGAAACAGCAATGGAGTCGGCGGCCAATTACTTAGCAGGTGAATCGGTAGATTCGCTTGTCAACATTCCTTTGAAACTATTAACCCCTGCTGACGTACAGTAATCATTCAAAACCCCTAAATTCGTTTACAGTGAAATATAAAAGAGCAGCGCGGATTCACCGGTAACAGCGCTGCTCTTTTTATGTCCTCCGGCATCTGGCCGTCCCAGGTAAATTCAAAGCGATTTTTCCAAAGAAAAGCGGTGTCTGACTGCATCACTCTGATTCCTGAAAGAGTTCGTCCTCGTTCAGCTGCCGCTTGAACTTTTCGGGATTTTTCAGAATATATGAGGAGATAGCCGCGGCAAGGGGTATTACAAGAACACAGCTCAGACAGCTGAATGTGATATCTGTAAACTCCTGAAAAAAAGCTTTGGAATTGATCGTCTTCCAAAAGCTGTAATCATAGCTTTTAAACAGGATAAAAAGCATCATGGACTCGCCGATACAGGCAAAGTAAAGCGTATTGACCGTCGTACCCAGGACGTCTCTTCCGATATTCATTCCTGACCGGAACAGCTCAGATAAACTTAGTTCTCTATTATTTTTAAATACTTCGTATACCGCAGAGGAAACCGCCATGGAGGTATCCGTTGCTGCTCCGATCAATCCGGTGATGATCATTGAAACGGCAATCTTTGCCATGTTGACATTGATATCAGGAGTGAGACCCATGATCTCATCTTCTCGCTGCATGATCTCATTGATGCCCTGCAGATGAGAATGAAAGCCCATCCAGCCGGCTGCGGCAACAAGAATCAATAAGACAAGAATAACCGCCCAAAAGGATGCAACCGTTTTGGCATTCTTGCCGTTCTGATAGAACAATGTGGCACTGCAGATCAAAAGGCAGCTGATGAAAGTCACAACAATCGGATTCCATCCCCAGGACATCAGGACGATGGATGCTGAGAGAACTGCAATATTCCAACATAGCGTCAGGAACGCCAGAATGCCGCGTTCACCTCCTACTACATATAAAAGGACGGTCAGGATAACAGCCAGAACGATTATCATGCGAACCTCCTTACTTTTTTAAAGAACAGGATGGAGACAAACAGAGAAACGGGAATAGAAAGCAGAATGCCGATGCTTCCGATAAAAAAACGGTAAAGCTCCATTGGCATGTGATACAGGATAATCGTATGAAGCCTGATGTCGCTGTTCATCTTCAGAATGATCAGGGGAATGCTGCCGCTGATATAGGTGAAAAACATGACGTTGATCATAGTGCCCATGATATCATGTCCTACTTCCCGTCCCGATTTGATCAAATCCTTAATGGAGATTCTTTTGTCTCTTGCAATCAGTTCGTTTATGGTCGCCGCTTCCGTAATGGCGACATCCATAATAGCGCCAAGCCCGCCGAGCATGATCTGAGACATGAAAATGTCAGGCAGGTCATTGGGACTTGCGATGTATTCCATAAACGCATAATCGACGCCGTCTGTCGTCATCATTACGAGTTGAAAGAGAAAGAGGGTTGCAGCAATTGAAATCAGCGTGGCCAGTATCGCTGAAAGCGTTTTTCTGTTCAAACCGCTGATGAACAGAAGGGAAAGAACTGTAAAGAGAAGGACCAGGCAGTTGCTGAGAAACAAAATATCCGTTCCCTTTGAATATAGATCAAGCGCATACCAGAAGAGGGCGATGTTGACCGAAAGTGAAAGGATGGTAAACAAACCTTTCTTTGTTGCAATGATCAGAATAAAAAGAATCAACGCAGCGCAAAGCACCGCCATGTATTTGTCACGTTTCATGCCGAGGATCAAACCTGAAAGAACACCGCCGTCTGTTTGGCGGACCGTTACAAAAACCTCGTCACCGGCCTTATATTGATCATCAAATACTTCTGTTGCAGAATAACGGTTTTTCAGCTGTATTTTTTTGTTGGGAAAATTCCCGTTCATAACCGTTCCGGAAAGTATTTGAAGGTAGTGTTTTTCTGAAGAACCATTTGCGAGAGCAGAAGGATCAGATACATTTTCCACACTGTCGATGCGGACGATTGTGCTGTCGTACCATTGATAATTATTTGCAATTATATATACTCCGGTTATCAGAAGAACTGCGACAACACAAAATAGCGTCAAGCTTTTCCTTTTATTGAAAAGAAGCTTTGGCAGTCTGTCAATACCGTTTCTTTGAATGTTTGCTATTCGATTTCTTATTTTCATTATGAACCCCTTTTGGATTTTTCTTACAGCCCTACATTATAGCACTACTGTGTGATAATGCAGTGATTTTATTCAAATAATAATTATATTTCTGTTAAAATCTTTTAAAGAAAGGGAGAAACTGTTATACTTTTTATTGGTCGTATATAAGACCAACAGGGACAACCCCGAAACTTTTAGTTACAATACTATTTTCATATGAGGAGAAGAGCAACATGAAAGACCATAATTGTCATTTTTGTACCGATTTTGTTAAGCGTGATCAATTCATGATCCCGATTTGTGAGATGGAAATCACGGATTTGTTTTTATACCGCGATCAGTCATATTACGGAAGAGTTCTCATCGCACTAAAGGAGCACGGGAAAGAAATTGCAGACTTATCCGAATCCGAGGGGGAAGCTTTTATGCGGGATCTGGGAAAAGCATCAAGAGCGGTGAAGGCTGTTGTTGACCCTGCTAAAATAAACTATGGAATGTTCAGTGATAAACTGGCCCATCTCCATTGTCATATCGTTCCAAAACAGGCTGATGGACTTGACTTCGGAGGCATGTTCCAGATGAGCTGCAATCCGCCGAAATATCTCAGTAATCAGGAATACGCAGAATTGATCGAAAAAATAAAAGCTAATTTGAAATAATTACTTTAATAAACACAGCGGATTCAAGTTACTTTAAAAATCTATTTGAATTCTTTGTAATGAGGTGTGCATCATGTTAAAGACCGGAAAGCTGGACAGCAAACTGCTTGAAGAAATTGTATTCAAAAATATAACAATGAAAAGACCGGAGGTCATCACGCGGCCGGGAATCGGAGAAGACTGCGCCGTAGTCGATTTTGGTGACTATGAATGTGTCATGTCGACCGATCCCATCACTGCGTCGGCTTCCGAGATCGGCAGGCTGGCAGTTCATATTTCCTGCAATGATATCGCGTCAAACGGAATCGAGCCTTTGGGCATCCTTCTCACTGTCATGCTTCCCGAGGGAACAACGGAGGAACAGGTGGAAGAGATCATGAAGCAGGCAGGGCAGGTTTCCGAAGAACTTGGAGTGGAAATTATCGGGGGACATACCGAGATTACTCCTGCTGTGAACAAGCCTGTCATCGTATCCACCGCTATCGGGCGGGGAGCGAAAGGCTCGTCACAGCAAGCAGAAAACATGAAGCCCGGAGACTACGTTTTGATGACAAAGCAAGCAGGCCTGGAAGGTACGGGAATTATTACAGCAGACTTTAAGGAAGAGCTGAAAGACTTACTTACCGGAGAGGAATTCAGGGAGGCTGCTTCCATGCTGAATCAGGTAAGCGTCGTAAAAGAAGGCGTCATTGCAGGGAAAATGGGGACCACAGGTATGCATGATATCACAGAGGGTGGTATTCTGGGTGCAGTTTGGGAAATGTGCAGTATTGCCGGAACCGGAGCAGAAGTGTGGATCGATCGGATTCCGGTGTCAGACGTGACGAGAAAAGTCTGCAATTATTTTAATCTCGACTATTTGAGGCTGATATCCAGCGGGAGCATGATCATCATGGTGCATCCCGGGGTAAAGGACAGAATGGAAGCGGAATTACAGGCAGCAGGCGTGCCGGTTACCTGTATTGGAAAAATCATTGACGGTGAAGAGGGAATCTACATGTATGAAGGCGGAGAAAAGATTGAAATTGCACCGCCTTCAAGCGATGAATTATATAAGGTGCTATAAGTGAATTTTGTGAAAACCAAGAATTGTCATTGACTTTATAGGACAAACTAAATATAATAATAGGGTGCCTTTTAGTAGCTTCGCCTGGCTTGGTTTGGGTCCTGCGCAATAAGAATCTACGAACCTCGTCAGGTCCGGAAGGAAGCAGCGATAAGTGGAATCTCTTATGTGCCGCAGATAAGCCTTCTCCAACGCCCTGCGAAGCTTCTAAAGGGCACTTTCTGTTTAAAAATAAGGGCTAGAACCTAACAGGAGAGAAACATGTATACAGCCTTATACCGCTCCTTTCGGCCGGAAACCTTCGATGGAATCCTCGGACAGGAACATATTGTTAAAATACTGAAAAACCAGATAAAAACCGGAACGACCGTTCATGCATATCTTTTTTGCGGAACAAGAGGAACGGGAAAGACCTCTACTGCGAGATTGCTTGCAAAGGCGATGAACTGTCTGGCGGAAACCGGCGACAGACCCTGTGGTGTCTGTGCAAATTGCCGCAGCATAAAAGAAGGCTCTTTTATGGATGTAATTGAAATCGATGCGGCATCCAATAACGGTGTCGATAATATTCGAGAATTGCGTGAAAGCGTGAAATATCCTCCAGCAGCGGGACGCTGCAAGGTGTATATCATCGACGAGGTACATATGCTTTCCACCGGGGCATTCAACGCGCTTTTGAAAACGCTGGAAGAGCCGCCGGAGAAGGTTATGTTTATACTCGCAACAACTGAAGTGCAAAAGCTTCCGGCAACGATTCTTTCCAGATGCCTTCGGCTTGACTTTAAAAGAGTACCGGAGAAAATCCTGCGCCAGGGAATGCGAGACATTTGTGGTCAGCTGGATGTGAAGATTTCAGAGGCAGCACTTGGCCTGATTGCGTCCAATGCCGACGGTTCCGTTCGGGATGCGCTGAGTCTTCTGGATCAATGTATCTCATCGGGAGAGAAAAACGTCACAAGAGAAAACGTCATTGATATTCTCGGCACGGCAGGGGAAGAAGTTTTTGTAGAACTTACCGATCTTGTAATCAGTCGCAGGATTGCGGACGCGCTTATATTGCTGGATCGGGTCATTTCTGACGGAAAGGATGTCCGGCAGTTTATGAAGGACTGGATTGTACATTTTCGAAGTCTGATGATGACAAAATTTATAAAAAATCCAGAGGATATTCTGAATATGTCCGCTGAAAATGTGGAACGGATCAGAAGGCAGAGCGAAGAAACAGACTTGGCTTTTATTAATGACAGCATTATCAGGCTGTCGCAGACTCTCTCTGACGCGAAATGGTCCACTCAGCCCAGAATTTTGCTGGAACTTTGCATTATAAAGCTTTCCGAAGACCCAAGAGGTCTTCCGCCAATTACACCGCCTGTGCCGCAGCGCCAGCCTATATCGCAGAAAGCCAGGACGGAAAATACAGAACCGCTGCCAGAGAAATCGGGAACGCAAAATCAAAGCAGCACCTCTGAAACAATTCCGGAGCATCAGGCACCGGAAAGAGCTGAAGCACCGATTTCATCAATCGACTGCGACAGTCTGTGGCATGCGGTATTTGAAGACGGTGAATCTTTGAGAGGAAGCTTCAATTTGCTTCGAGTCGGGACTCGGCTCAAGGAGGTCGGAAACGAACAGTTTATCGTGGAAGCATCTAATGAGATGACACTGACCTACGCGAAAGAAAATGCATCTGATCTTGAGAAAATTATGGAAAAACATGTGGGCCGAAAACTCCGTATGGAATGCCGCATGGTGAATATGTCGGGCACAAGCGAAAAAGAAAAGACTGCAGAAGATCTGGCGAGTGAAATAGGAAATAAATTTGGAATTCATATTGAAATACAATAGGAGGATAGAAAATGGGAAAAGGAATGAAAGCAGGAAAGAAACCCAGCGCCGGAGGCGGCGCCGGAAATATGCAGAAACAGCTTCAGCAGATGCAGGCGATGCAGCGGAAAATGGAAGAAATGCAGGCTGATCTTGAAACGAAAGAAGTGGAAGCAACCGCAGGCGGCGGCGCAGTAAGCGTTACGGTCAACGGGAAAAAGGAAATCATCAAGGTTACGATTAAGCCTGAGGTTGTAGATCCGGATGATGTTGAAATGCTGCAGGACCTGATTATGGTCGCATCCAATGAAGCGCTGCGCCAGATCGAAGAAATGTCCCAGAACGAAATGGGAAAACTGACAGGCGGATTATCCCTACCGGGAATCATGTAATCGGTAAGGAATCGCTATGAAGCATTATGCAAAACCGTTAAACAATCTGATCGCAGAGCTGTCAAAGCTTCCCGGAATTGGCGGAAAAACAGCACAACGCCTGGCCTTTCACATACTGTCTCAGGAGGACGGCGAAGCAAAAGCACTTGCGGAGGCCATCCTTGACGCAAAAACAAATATGAAATATTGTTCTATATGTGGTAATTTAACGGATGTGGACCCCTGCAGCATCTGTGCTGATCCATCCAGAGACCACGGTGTAATCTGTGTTGTCGAGAGTCCGAGAGACGTCGGCGCCATGGAAAGGATAAGGGAGTTTCAAGGGTTGTACCATGTACTTCACGGAGCCATATCTCCCATGGATGGAATCGGACCGGAGGATATCAATCTCAAGCAGCTGATTGTCAGACTTCAACAGAACGATGTGAGAGAGGTGATCCTTGCAACCAACCCCAATATTGAGGGAGAAGCAACAGCCATGTATACTGCAAGACTGATCAAGCCCGCCGGAATCAAGGTGACGAGAATTGCCCATGGAGTACCCGTGGGGGGAGACCTTGAATATGCAGATGAAGTCACGCTTTCAAAAGCAATGGAAGGCAGAAGAGAACTGTAGAGAATCACACTGGAAATAAAAAATAGAGATAAACTACACGACGTTCAAGAGTAGCTTATCTCTATTTATTTTTTGATCACCAATGCAGTTCTTTGTTCTTTGCTGTTTTAAGTAAGTAAGTATATTTAGTTTTTGCGGCCATCATATCATAGATCGTGTAATCTACCAGATCCGGGTCGGTGACCTCGTGGAACATCGCCTCCGCTCTTTGCCAATCTGAATGGGCTGCTTTTATTGAATTGATCAGCTTTTCATCCTCTGTCTGAGGATACGGTACGTTCAGAACCTGATGGTAGATCTTGTTCGCCGTGTTGGCGATACCGTTAAATGGTGTGTTCGTACGCCCTCACATCCTTTCGTCAAGTTCTCAATTCTATTTTATTCACAAAAAACATAAATTATACAATGGGGGTGCAAATAATATGGAAATGAGTACTGAAATAGGAATTCTGCTTGCGTATGCTCTTGGAATCTTTGCCCTTTATGTCGTCGGGTATATGTTCCTGGTGCCGATTAAAATCATTCTCAGGCTACTGATTAACAGTATCGCCGGAGCGATATCCATTGTGGTAATCAACTGGATCGGCTCCTATTGGGGCATTCATATCTCTCTGAATGTCATTTCGGCTGTAATCATAGGAATTCTTGGGGTTCCGGGAGCCGTGCTTCTTGCCGTATATCATTATATCGGTCTGTAATAACCGGTTACCTCCTGTCTAATGGTGGGACATGTTTACGGCAAGACAGTTTCAAAAATGAGACGGAATTAACAAAAAATTACCAAAAATAAGATTTCTTCACTAACATTACGAAAACATTACTGATAGGGTTTTTTGAGGACAACCTCCATCTCTTGCATTGCACAGTATTCAGAAAATTTGAAATATATATTCAATAGCCCACTATGTTGGCATAGAAATTGAAAGTCTATATTGATTGCATGGCGATATGAAATGCAAAGAATCTAATCATATGGCATCTAACGTTAGATGCTAAATTATGTGAGAAAAAAAGGAGGCAAATAAACAATGACAGAACAGGGAAGAGAAGTTACAAAGAGTGAGCGCACTCTAAATCGTGGAATTATGCCATGGCACGTTTCTCTAATCGCTTTGGGCGGAATTATTGGTTCCTGCTATTTTTTAGGCTTGGGTCTGACATTTTCGGAAATGGGTCCGGGAGCTGTATTGATCGCCTATGCCATTGCAGGCTTGACGGTATACGGTGTAATGCAGTCATTTGCAGAACTGCTGGTTAATATCCCACGCCGTGGTTCCTTTGTATCCTACACAAGAGAATTTATGGGCGATACCGCTTCTGCAGGTATCGGGTGGGCGTTCTGGTGCAACTGGGTCGCATATGTCCCATCAGAAGCTTTGGCATGCGCTGTATTTATGAATTATTTTGTTACCTTGCCCTTTGAAAACCCGGCATGGAGTACCTTTGTCTGGGGTATTATCGCATTGGCGATCCTGACGGCGGTTAATCTCTATCATGTAAAATGGTTCGGGCACATCGAATCAGTACTCGCAATTATTAAAATTTTAGCGATTGCAGTATTTGCAATCTGCGGCATTGGTATCTGGATGGGAATCGTAGGCGGTTCTCTTCATCCCTTTACTGGCGGGAGCGGCTTTATAGGCGGACAGGTTCTATTAGGCGGAGACGGGTCTGTTGTTGAAAAACTGTTCCCTGCAGGAGGAATGATCATTATTACTTATATGATATGGACACTGGTCAATTTTCAGGGATCTGAAATTGTTGGGCTTTCCGCAGCTGAAACACAGGACCCCGCCACGAATGTTCCTTTGGCTTGCCGGAGGGTTGCGTTCCGAATCATATTGATCTACTTGATTCCTGTATTTATTCTTACTCTCGTTGTTCCTTATGCTGAAGCGGGGCTAGATGAGTCCATCTTTGCCTATACACTGGGCGCCTACGGCTTGAGATGGGCTGCCGGCTTATTTACAATCGTAACCCTTATTGCGGCATTCAGCTGTGCGAATTCAGGATTGTACGGCACCGTTCGGGCATTGTACGGTCTCTCCGTAGAAGGAATGGCACCAAAATTCCTTTCGAATTTGAATCGGTTTAATACACCTCAAAACGCGACAATCTTTACAATTGTTCCGATATGGCTGGTATTCCTGCTTGGATTCGCATCTGACGAGCTTGGTCTCTGGGGTTCGGAAGGACTTCCACTCTATGCAAATCTGCTTGGTATCTCCGGCTTTACGGGAACTCTGTGCTGGGTAGGTATCTGTATTTCTCAAGTAATTTTCAGAAAGAAGCTGAAGGAACGCGGTTACGATCCCAACGAAGTTCTTACCGTTAAAGCAAAATGGTATCCGGGGCTGGCCTACTTTGCCATCGCACTTCAGATCGGTGCAATGGTATTGCTTGTGTTTGAGGATGGAGGCATGCCTGTGGTCATTATTTCCCTGATTGCAATCTTCCTGCCGATCATCATATACGGTATGCAGAAGAAACGGGGAAAGATCCGGTCAGTTGTTACTCTGGGAGCTGATGAAGTAACCTTTGATGAAAAATATCCTGTGAAAAAATAAATAAAAACCGGATGAAATGAGGTACAAATCCCGAAAAACATGAGGTAAAAATAAATCTAAGATAATCTCTGCGGACATCTCAAAATGATTTTAAAAAGAAGTCATTTGAGATGTCTGCTTTTTTGGTTATTTAGAAATATCACTGCATGCGTTGATATACAACAAAGCACACTGATTCTTCAGAATTATTCGAGATCATTACAGCAACTGGGTAAAGTATATTAAGCAAACTTATCATTGCCTATTTTCTGAAAATTGAATAAAATCAGAATAGGGCCTTTATTACATCTAATTTATTATTCTGTAAAGGAGGAAACGTTTATGAGTGATGTTGATAAGCAGACGTCAGTAATGAATACTGATGAACACGGCTTGAAAAAACATGACATTAAAACTTCAACGGTAGTCTTCATGATCTTCTGCCTTTGTGCAGCCGGAGCATATGGAATTGAGGAAATGATTCCAGAATCCGGACCCGGTTTGACTTTGATCATGTTGATTGTACTTCCGTTTGTCTGGAGCACGCCTCTTGGATTGGTGGCTTCGGAGCTTGGATCTGCCAGACCGCAGGAAGGTGGGTACTATAAATGGGTACAGGAAGCTTGCGGTGAATTCTGGGGTTTCCAGGCAGGCTGGTGGAGAACTATTTCCATTTATATCGACAATACGCTTTATGTCATTCTGGCTGGGGGCTACCTGGCAAATGCTTTCAATTTGTCATGGGGCGTGGAGATGGCATTTAAAATCGGTATGATTCTTGTTTTCACTTATATTAATATTCGCGGTGTTAAGGATGTTGGTATCGTCAGTACCATCTTATCCGTTCTGGTTATATTCGCTTTTGGAATGGTTGCAGTCTGCGGATTTATGAACTGGACATCGAATCCGTTTATCCCATTCACCGCTGACGGAGAAATCATGGGAATGGTCGGTATCGCACCTGCAGATTGGATTTATTACATAGGTATGGGTATTGCTCTTGGTATGTGGATGTACTCCGGTTATGAATCCATGTCCACAATTGCCGGTGAGGTTTCCAATCCACAGGTAATTCCAAAGGCAACGATGATCACCGTTCCTCTGATTATGGCAGTTTACCTTCTACCCACAATTGCCGGACTAGGGTCCCTGGGAGACTGGGCAAATTGGGGGACGGAAGCTGGTTCTGTTGGTTATGCTGATGTTGTAACCCACTATTGGGGGCCGGCATTCGGGATTTTCTTTGTAATTGTCGCTGTCTTGGCCCAATGTTCGATCTATAATACCTACATTGCATCAGGGTCCAGAGGCTTCTTTGCTTTGGCAGATGACCATCTGGCGCCTCCTATTCTTGTAAAATGCGATAAGAAGCACGGTGTTCCTTATGTTTCTGTACTTACCGTAGCTATCGTGAATATCATCCTCTGTCAGTTTGCATTCACAACCGTTGTTGTTGTGGACGTATTCCTTCTGGTATCTGCCTATGTGATGATTTTCATCTCTGCGATGATCCTCAGGAAGAGAATTCCAGCAGAAGATTATAAATTTAAAATTCCCGGAGGATTCACCTTCCTTACCATACTATGCATCGTACCTTGTATCATCGCGTTCTCTTCGTTCTTTATCAATGGAACAGATTACTTCATCGGTGGTATGCTTGGTATCGTATCTGGCCCGATTCTCTATATCATTTGGAAAAGAATGTACGGCGGCCTGGCCAAAAAGAATGCAGTCAAATATCCGGTCAATCCGAAGACTGGATTGGCAATTGGTGACACGAAAAGAATTGCTTCCATTTTTCTCGGTCTTGCTGTAGTAGGTGGCTTGGCGATGCTGTGGCTACCATGGTTTGAAGGAGACTGGGGTCCCGATTATTATCTGGAAAAATATGAAACAGGTCTTTTCAGTAGTTTTGACGGTATGCTGAACACGATTCAAACAGCTTCAATCATCTTTGTTATAATAGGTGTTGTTTGCGCGATTATTGCGGCAAAGATAGAACCCAAAAAGCCGGTTGCAGTAAAATCGAATTAAACAGACCGGAATATTAAAATCATTAAAAACCAGCGGTTTCCGCTGGTTTTTGTATGTTCTGAATTGGCATAATTTTTCGATAATTTATGAAAATTTCCTTGACAAAACTTTGACAAAAGGCTTGTTAATTCGGCATGTCAGATGTATAATGTATACGTATGATTTTAATTCTAGCGGTGAGAATAGCAAATGGGTACTGCCCTGCTTTTTTTACTGAAAAACTAGAAAGAGGAGGATTAAATTGGGCACTATTTTTTTTCTAATCTTGTTTCCCTTTGTTGTTGCTCTGGCTCTTTTGGTTCTCAAGACTGATGCGGCAAGAGATATCATTGTGAAGATTTCTGCGGTTATCATTGCAGTAGCTTCGGTATATCTTGCAGTACAATACTTCGGCTCAGGCGGGAAGTATTTTGATTTCGAGAATGAATCTGTGAACTATCTGATGATGGGGATCGAGATCTGTCTCGCAATCATGGTATTTTATCTGGGCATCAAGTATAAGAAGTATCTTGCTTCAGTTCTTGTAGCCATTCAGTCACCAATTATGGTGTGGTTTGAACTCAGTATAGGGCATGGAGTTCATGTTGCCAACAACCTTTATGTAGACAGGCTATCCATTATCATGGTACTGATCATCGGTATCATCGGAACGCTGATCACCTGGTATTCTATCGGGTACATGAAGGATTTCCAACATCACCATCATGATCAGCGGACAGAAGACCGTATTTCTTTTTCCTGATGTTCTTATTCTTAGCGGCAATGTTCGGTATTGTTGTTTCCAATAATCTAACTTGGTTGTATTTCTTTTGGGAGATCACGACGCTTTGTTCGTTCTTCCTGATCGGATTTACAAAAACTCAGGAAGCCATCAACAATTCTTTCAAGGCATTGATTATGAACCTTTTAGGAGGTCTCGGCTTTGCTCTGGCAATCATTGTTATGGGTAAGTATTACGGTACGTTGGAACTGAATCAACTGCTTGCCATGGGTACCATGGGGGTTAGCGTTGTTCTTCCTGTCGCACTTCTTGCTTTTGCAGGAATCACAAAGGCAGCGCAGATGCCGTTTAACAGCTGGCTTTTGGGAGCCATGGTCGCTCCTACGCCTACTTCCGCACTGCTCCACTCATCAACGATGGTAAAGGCAGGAGTGTTCCTGATTGTTAAACTAGCTCCGGTACTCGGCTGGAATCTCGCAGGTATCATGGTTATGCTGGTGGGAGGAATTACCTTCCTGATGGCATCCTTTGCCGCAATTTCTCAGAGCAATGCAAAAAGAGTTCTTGCTTATTCTACCGTTGCAAATTTGGGACTGATCGTAGCCTGCGGCGGAATCGGAACCTATGCTGCGGTTTGGGCAGCAATTATGCTGATCATATTCCATGCGGTTACCAAGTCGCTCTTATTCCTTTGCGTCGGTACTGCAGAGCATAATATCGGAAGCAGAGATATTGAGGATATGGATGGTCTGTTTGGAAGAATGCCAAAGCTGGCAACTTTTATGATCATCGGTATTTCCGGAATGTTCCTTGCTCCTTTAGGAATGCTCATTTCAAAGTGGGCGGCTATGAAAGCTTTCGTGGATTCCGGCAATGTACTGCTGGTTATGATGATCGTTTTCGGAAGTGCTGCCACTCTATTTTACTGGACAAAATGGCTTGGCAAGATGGTTGCCATCATGGCGAAGCGTGAAAATATCCAAGGCAACGTTCATAAGGAAGAATGGCTTGTGCTTACTTCCCTGACGGTGCTCACTGTTGTGATCTGTCTGATCTTCCCGGTGATGTCCACCTATTTGATCGTTCCGTATCTTACTACTGTTTACTCATCTGTTGCCACCCTGGCTTTGTCTTCGGGCAACATGTATCTCATGTCAGGAATGCTGGCAATCGTTGTTCTGCTGCCTCTGCTGTTCTATGGCAAGACAAACAAAAAAATCGTTCCGATTTATATGGCGGGCGCTAATGCGGGCGACGATCTGACGTTCCACGGTTCCATGGAAAAAGACGTATCGGTATCGCTGAGAAACTGGTACATGGAAGACTACTTTAACGAAAAGAAGATGAACCTCATCGGAATCATCGCTACGGTAGTGGTACTAATGGTAACATTCTCAATATTATTAGGGGGGGTGCTGTAAATGAATTTAACAACGAGCATCATCGGCATCGCAGCATATCTGATCCTTGCACCGATTGTCGGGGGATTACTGGCTGGAATCGACAGAAAGATTTCTGCAAGGATGCAGGGAAGATTCGGACCTCCGATTCTCCAGCCCTTCTATGATTTTTTCAAACTGCTGGAAAAAGAACCGATTACGGTAAATAAGGTTCAGGATTTTTATATCATGTGCTTTTTCATATTCATCGTGATTACGGGTTGCTTCTTCTTTGCAGGAGGAGATTTGCTTCTGGTGATCTTCACATTGACTTTGGCCAGCATTTTTCTGGTCGTTGCAGCATTTTCATCAAACTCACCTTATGCTCAGATCGGTGCAGAAAGAGAACTGTTGCAGATGATGGCATATGAACCGATGGTTCTGATTACAGCAATTGGATTCTATATCATCCATGGAAGCTTTAATATTTCAGATATCGTATCGTCTCCCGTTATGGGAATTCAATACATGCCGGGTATATTTCTCGGTTTTGTGTTTATCCTAACGATTAAACTTAGAAAATCACCTTTTGATTTAAGCATGTCTCATCATGCTCACCAGGAGCTGGTTAAAGGATTGACTACTGAGTTCTCCGGAAAAACGATGGCGGTAATCGAAATTGCTCACTGGTATGAAAATATCTTCCTGTTGGGATTTGTTTACCTGTTCTTTGTGAACACGATCTCGTGGAGCCCGGTACTGGCAGTGATTGTCTGTCTCGTAACCTACTTCATCGAAATTCTTATTGATAATAACTATGCAAGAATGAAATGGCAGATTGCAATCAATGCATCCTGGATTGTGGCAATCACTCTGGGATTCGTAAATCTGCTGATTCTGTACTTTATAGGTTAAGGAGGTGCAATCAATGTCATATGTAACAAAATCACCCTGGGTCATCCATTATGACGGTTCAAGCTGCAACGGATGCGACATTGAAGTATTGGCATGCCTTACACCGATGTACGATGTAGAGCGGTTTGGTATTATCAATACCGGAAATCCCAAGCATGCGGATATTTTTCTGGTTACGGGGTCCGTTAACGAACAAAATAAAAATGTAGTGAAACAGATCTATGAACAGATGCCGGAGCCAAAAGTCGTTGTTGCCATTGGTATTTGCGCGACTTCCGGTGGCATCTTTAAAGAATGCTATAATATTATGGGCGGTATTGATACCGTGATTCCGGTAGACGTATATGTTCCCGGATGCGCAGCCAGACCGGAAGCTATTATCGACGGCGTTGTAAAGGGTCTTGGCGTATTGGCGGAAAAACGCGCAGCAATGGATAAGAGGCCAGCCGCAGAAGTAAAAGCGAAGGCTGCTGCCGATTCCAAAGCAGCTGCAAAAGCAGAAGCGGAAGCAGGCAATGAAGCTTCTGCGGACGCCAAAGCAAGAGTTGAAGCTGTAAAAGAAAAGGAGGAGGCTTAAAATGAGTGAACTTTATAAGATTCAGAACTTCATTTCCATTGAGCCTGCCCAATTGATAGAAAAGGTTCAGGATTTAAAGGCAGAGGGCTATCGCTTAGGTCAGGCTTGCTGCACGAAAGTATCGGAAGGATTTGAGCTGACTTATTCCTTTGATAAGGATCATGTTCTGACGAATTTAAGACTTGTTGTTCCTGAGGAAGAAGAAATTATGAGCATTACCGGCGTGTATTGGCCAGCTTTCATTTATGAAAATGAAATGCAGGACTTGTTTGGTGTAAAGTTCAAGCATATGGCTCTCAACTATGGCGGCCACTTCTTCAAGGTTTCACAGCCTACACCGTGGAACCCAAAAGACTGAGCAAGGAAGGTAGATTGAAATGGGTAAAAGAACGATTATTCCTTTCGGACCGCAGCATCCTGTTCTCCCTGAGCCGGTGCATCTTGACCTGGTAATTGAAGATGAGAAAGTGGTGGAAGCAATTCCTTCCATCGGTTACATCCATAGAGGACTTGAAAAGCTAGTGGAAAAGAAGGAGTATACAGAATTAGTATACGTTATCGAAAGAATATGCGGAATATGCAGCTTCGGGCACGGCTGGGGCTACTGCCATACGGTAGAGGGTCTCATGAACATTGAAGTGCCGGAACGAGCAGAATTCCTTAGAACGATCTGGCACGAATTGTCAAGAGTACACAGTCATATGCTTTGGCTGGGACTTTTAGCTGACGGTTTCGGTTTTGAAAGCTTATTCATGCACTGCTGGAGATTGAGAGAAGGCATCCTTGACCTTTTTGAAAAGACAACGGGGGGGAGAGTTATCTTTTCCGTATGTAAGGTTGGCGGCGTCAGAAAAGACATCGACAAGGAAACGCTTGATGAAATGGTTAAGGTTCTGAGAGGTATGGAAAAGGAACTGAAGGAACTGGCCGACACCTTCATCAACGATTATTCCGTTAAAAACAGACTGGTGGGCGTTGGATACCTTTCCCAAAAAGACGCAGAGGAACTTTGCGCTGTAGGACCTATGGCCAGAGCCTCCGGAATCAGACAGGATATCAGACTGACAGGCAACGGTGTTTATGAAAAGCTGGGTTTTGAGCCTGTGATTGAAACCGCAGGAGACTGCTACGCGAGAACCGTTGTAAGAATCAAAGAAATTTATCAGGCCATTGATTTAATAGAAAAAGCGGTTGAATTGATCCCCGAAGGAGACATCGCTACTCCTGTAAAAGGAAAAGCACCGAAGGGAGAATTCATCACAAGGCTGGAACAGCCGAGAGGTGAAGCGTTCTACTATTCCAAGGGCGCCGATTCTAAGTTCCTCGAAAGAATCAGAGTAAGGACGCCGACCAATATGAATATTCCTGCAATGGTAAAGACCCTGCAGGGCTGTGATTTGGCTGACGTTCCTATGTTGATCTTAACAATTGACCCATGTATCAGTTGTACGGAAAGGTAGGTGAGAGTGATGGCAGCATTTAAATTAGGTAAGATGATCATGAGAAGCCTGTTCAAAAAGCCGGCTACTCTCATGTACCCTGTAATCCCGAGACAGTGGCAGGAAAGAACAAGAGGCCACATTGAAAACCAAATCAACGATTGTATCTTCTGCGGGATCTGCCAGAAAAAGTGCCCTACCAACGCAATTACCGTTGACAGGGTAAACAGAAGCTGGGTGATCGAAAGAATGCAGTGCATTCAATGCAGCTGCTGCGTGGAAGTGTGTCCCAAAAAGTGCCTGACGAACGAGAATACATACACGACGCCAAGCACTGAAAAAGTTACGGATACCTATGTGGGTGCCGCTCCGGCGCCAAAACCGGCAGCAGCGAAACCGGAGGTAAAGGCAGAACCGGCAGCGCCGAAAGCGGAACCGGCTGCACCGAAGGCGGAACCTAAAGCAGTTGAGGAAAAAGCTGAATAATGCATGAATTTCCAATTACGCAACAGATTATTAAACTAGCCGAGAAGCACGCAACAGAGTTGGGTGCTTCTCAAATTAAGTCCATAAAGCTTGTGGTAGGCGATTACTCCGGCTTTGTCGGTGACTCGATTCAGATGTATTTCGATGTGATTTCTCAGGGAACCCTTTGTGAGGGAGCCGTAATTGAGATCGAACATGTGAAGCCGAAAATGAAATGTATCGGC
The DNA here is from genome assembly GCA_963676445.1 of Anaerovoracaceae bacterium. GTDB lineage: Bacteria > Bacillota > Clostridia > Peptostreptococcales > Anaerovoracaceae > Anoxybacterium. The sequence continues at coordinate 1,585,788 of OY781100.1, read as the reverse complement.
TGCGGAGAATTGTTTGAAAGAGAATACCTTTCGTTTTCATGCCCAAAATGCGGTGCCGACGGGATGCCCACAGAGATCGGCAAGGAATTTTATATTGAGTCGATTGAGATCGAACGTTAAAGGAGGAGAGTCCATGCACGATGTACTGAAGGTGAATATGATGGAGAATATTCACGATGAGAACGACCATATTGCGGTTCACGTTAACGAGGACCTTACGGATCAGGAGGTTTTTGTGATCAATGTGATGGGAGCACCCGGCGTGGGAAAAACCACCACATTAAAACAGATTATAAAGAATTTAAAAGGCTTAAAACCCTATGTGATAGAAGGAGATATCGAGTCGGACCTCGATACGAAGGATCTGAGGGGAATCGGTATCGATACGTTTCAGATCAATACCTTTGGAGCCTGTCATCTTGACGCTCCGATCATTCATAATATGGTGCAGAATATTAAATTCGACGAGAAAGGTGTTCTGTTTATCGAAAATATCGGAAACCTTGTGTGCCCGGCGGAGTTCAGCATCGGTGAGCACTGTAAAATGTTGATTTCCACCGTTACGGAGGGCAGTGACAAGCCGTACAAATATCCACTGGCTTTTGAGAAGGCCGACGTGATTATACTGAATAAGGTTGACTTGATTCCTTACCTTGATTTTGATGAAGATTTCTTTATGAAAGGTGTCCGAGTGTTGAATAAGGACGTACCGGTCTTTAAGGTGTCAGGGAAGACAGGAGAAGGCTTTGCTGAGGTGGCAGACTGGATTACGAAAAAATCACAGGAAATGAAATCGGTTCATCACCATCATCACCATCACCACCATGATCATGATCATGAAGAATGAGGATAACAGATGTCCGAGAGAATTACTGTAAAAATTAAAATATGGGGAATCGTTCAAGGGGTCGGCTTCCGGCCCTTTGTTGCTAAACTGGCAGACCGCTTGAAAATCAGGGGAGAAGTTCTCAACATCGGCGGTCTTGTTGACGTTGTTCTGACAGATACCCCCGAGCGAATCAGTGGTTTTATCGAGGCGCTGAAAAAGGAGAAGCCGCTGCCGGCGGAAATCGTTCATATCAGGACGGAGGAGATGGAGTTTCGCGAATTTGATACTTTTACGATTTTAGACAGTGACGAGGGAGACGACGAGGCGGCCATGATTCCCGCAGACCTCTCCATTTGCCCCGATTGCCTTGCAGAGCTTCAGGATGAAACAAACCTCAGGTACATGCATCCCTTTATCAGCTGCATGGCTTGCGGACCGAGATATACCATCATTGATAAGATTCCCTATGACAGAGAAAATACAGCCATGGTGGAGTTTCCTATGTGTGAGTTCTGTCATGGTGAATATATAGACCGCAAGGATAGACGGTATCATGCGCAGACCATATCCTGCCATGATTGCGGCCCGATGCTGGAGTACCGGATGACCGAAACTGCCGAAACGGAAGGGCATAGAGACGCCTGCGCTGTCGGCATCATCGGCGTGCAGGCAGATCAACGGATTATGGACCGGGCGGTGCTGCCTGCAGCATTGGCTGTTGCGCTCATCAATGACGGAAAAATTATAGCATTAAAAGGAGTTGGAGGATACAACTTCGTTTGCAGCCCTTTTCAGGATCAAACAGTAAAAGACCTTAGACGTTTGAAAGCAAGAGAAGAAAAACCATTTGCCGTCATGTTCCGCGACGTGGATCAAATCCGGAAATATTGTAATGCCAGCCAGGAGGAAGAGCGTTTGCTTCTCTCCAGCGCGAAGCCCATTGTCTTGCTGGAACGAAAGGATTCTGAAATCTGCAGTGAAGTGTATAAGACCAGCCGCTTTATCGGTGCATTTTTGCCAAGTATGGGCTTGCAGTACATGCTTCTGGATCTGTGCGGGCCGCTGATTGTCACCAGTGCAAATTTGTCGGATATGCCGATCATCAATGAAGATGAGGAGATGTTTGCACTTCAGGACAGTATTGCAAAGAAAATTGATGGAGAAAGTCTGCTTGCAGCTGTATTTTATAATCACAGAAAAATTCGCATTAAGCTGGATGACTCCGTTGTGCGCGTAATAGATGGACAGCCGCAGATGATCAGAAGATCCAAGGGTTATGCGCCTGTACCCCTTTATATTAATCAGGGGCTGACAAAGAAAGATATGATCCTTGCAACTGGAGGGCAGCTGAAAGCCTCCTTTGCGCTGAGCAAGGGGTCGTTTTCTTACGTCAGCCAGTATTTCGGAGATTTGGACAGCAAAGAAGCGGGTTCAATTTATGAAGAAAATATTGAAAGAATGGCGGAGCTGTTCCGTATCAAATCCGGCCTGGTCGTCAGCGACCTGCATCCCCTCTACTTCACGACGAAGTACGCAGAGCAGTATGCCTTGCATCATGGAATCGAGCATTTGAAGGTACAGCATCATCATGCTCATGTAGCGTCCGTCATAGCGGAGCATGATCTGCAGAGAGCGGTGCTCGGCGTGAGCTTTGACGGAACGGGTTATGGAACGGATGGAGCGATCTGGGGCGGAGAATTTTTGGTTTGCGAAGGAACCGGATATGAACGTGCGGCTCATTTGGAATATGTTAAAATGCTGGGCGGGGACTCTTCGATGAAAGAGGGCTGGAAGTCTGCATACAGTTATCTTTATCATTATTTGAACCAGAACGGTAAAGCTGACAGAGCCCAAGCTGTAGAAGGCCAAACTGCAGGTAGACAGGGCGCTGCCGGGGAATGCTGCGCTTTGGGAATGCTGTGTGAACCGGAAGACCAGCGCTGGCCGACGGTTAAAGCTGGGCTGAAACATCATATCAACACAATAGAAAGTTCCAGCATGGGAAGGCTCTTTGACGGCGTGGCAGCCTTCCTTGGAATCCATGATTATAATCGGTATGAGGGCGAGTGCGCTATTATGCTGGAAAATGCTGCAGCGAAGGCACTGAATGAGGGTCTTGCGCCCTGGAATATGCAGTTTGAGCAATCAGGTATTGAGCAGTTAGAACCTGATCAGTCGAAAAAAGAACAGCGGGAAGGAATTGACAGCGGAATATTGATTTCTTCAAAGCAGATTTTTTGCAGGATGGCAGAGGCTTTGGCGACTGGCATAGACAGAAGTAGTATTGCACTAGGTTTTCATTATGCCGTAGCGGATATGATTCTTTCGGTGAGTCTCGCGATTGCACAGAAAAGAAAGCTCGATACGGTGGCGCTGACGGGAGGCGTGTTCCAGAATAAGATTTTGATGGAAAGAACCTTGAAATTGCTTCGGGATGCGAATCTGAAAGTATATTACAATGTATCCGTTGGACCCAATGACGGTGGAATCTGTCTTGGACAAAATCTTATTGGAATGAAATATTTGACGGAAAAACAACATAATGTTAATATCATAATGGAATGTCCGACTATGGATAAAGGAGTGGATTTGGTTGAAAAGTAAAGTTGCGGTGATACCCTGCAAAACCTATGAAGAAAAGCAGGTCTATGAAGCGATTGAAAAAGGAATCGCCTTTTTAGGCGGATGGGAACGCTTTCTGAAGCAGGATGAAAAAATACTTCTCAAACCGAATCTTTTGAATCGGGCAGAAGCAGGAAAGGCGGTAACGACCAATCCTGCGGTTTTTGAAGCTGTAATAAAAAGCTTGAAAGAAAAGGGTTACGGAAAGCTGTCCTATGGAGATTCTCCGGGTCATCCGGGCAGTGTGGAAAAAACAGCTGAAATCTGTGGGCTGAAAGGGGTTGCAGAGCGGCTGGACGTTTCCCTTGCTGATTTCTCTCATGGAAAAACAACGGAATACACAAGGGGAAGAACTCTGAGAAAATATGAAATTTGTCAGGGCGCACTGGATGCGGACGGTATCGTCAACTTATGTAAAATGAAGACTCACCAATTAGAGCGAATCACAGGCGGAGTGAAGAATCTGTTCGGCTGTGTTTACGGTCTGAATAAGGGAAAATCTCATGCAAAATATCCGGATGCAGAAAGTTTCGCACAAATGTTGGTTGACCTCAATCTATTGCTGAAACCGAGGCTTCACATCATGGACGGGATTGTTGCCATGGAAGGCAACGGCCCGGCGTCAGGAAATCCCGTTAGGATGAATGTAATCCTGATCTCGGATGATCCCGTAGCATTGGACGCGACCTTTTGCCGCCTCGTGGATCTGGACCCGTCTTCTGTACCCACCATTTATTATGGTGCGGTTTTCGGACTTGGCCGCTGGAAGGAAGAAGAAATAGAAATCCTTGGTGTAGAGCGTTTTGATGAATATGTCAACCATGATTTTGATGTTCCCCGGGAAAAGGGAACGAATGGGAGATGGGCAGTTTTTGATAAATTAAAGGTGATTGCCAGAAAACCGGTCATCGTAAAGAGCCGATGCATACGCTGTGGTGCTTGCGTTGCTGCTTGTCCTCTGGATGATAAAGCGCTGCAATTCCAAGGCAAAGCTGATGCAGCAGGTGAAAAAGATATACCGGTTTACGATTACCGGAAATGTATACGATGTTATTGCTGTCAGGAAATGTGCCCTGAAAAGGCCATCATCGTAAAACGAAAATTGATTTAGTTAACGGCACTTGAAGCCTCAATTGACGACTGAGGCCAGGTTAAGGAGAAAATATTATGTGCATCGCAATACCTGGAAAAATTGTTTCTCTCGACCCGCCTAGAGCAAAGGTGGACTTTAATGGAAATCTTGTGGAAGTAAATGTTGGACTCATCGACCCTGAAATAGGTGATTATGTGCTCGTTCATGCGGGCTGCGCCATTGAGATCATGGAAAAGGATAAGGCGCTGGAGCTGATTGAACTGTTTCAGGATCTTGAAGAGTTTGCATAAAGAAGGATCTAAGTATGGACATAGAATTGATAAAAAAGGAACTGAAGGAATACGACGGACCGGAACTGAAAATCATGGAGGTCTGCGGCACACATACCGCCAGTATCTTTAAGAGCGGGGTCAGGAGCCTTTTATCTCCAAAGATCAAGCTGATTTCCGGACCGGGGTGCCCTGTCTGTGTAACGCCGGCTGCATATATCGACCGGTGTATTGAATATGCTTTGAAGGAAAATCATGTTCTCGCTACCTTTGGCGATATGATGAAAGTCCCTGGACGAAGGGGCAGCTTATCCCAGGTCAAGGGAGACGGTGCGCGGGTTGAATTGATGTATTCCCCTATGGAGATAGTGGATAAGGCGGAGAAAAACCCCGGCCTAACCTATGTAATTGCAGGGGTGGGATTTGAAACGACTGTACCTGCTTATGCTCTGGCAATAGAGGATGCAGAGCGCCGCGGAGTTAAGAATATCCGGCTGCTTACCGCATTGAAAACGGTAATGCCCGCGCTGCAGTGGATCTGTGAGAATGAGGAAGGTATCGATGCATTTCTTTGCCCCGGCCATGTCAGCGTCATCATAGGGAGCGCAGCCTACGAAAATCTGGCAAATCGTTATAATAAACCCTGTGTTGTAGCTGGATTTGAGCCGGAGCATATTCTGGCGGGAGCCTACGATATTGTGCGGCAGCTTCACTCTGGCAACAAGAAGGATCATACCCCTGTGCTGTTAGAGGATGATACTGATCATAAGAAAGCAGTTCATAATTTATATAAAAATGCGGTAAAAACAGAGGGTAATAAGAAGGCGCAGGAAATAATCAGCCGCTATTTTGAACCGGGCAACGCAATGTGGAGAGGTCTGGGGATGATCTCTGATTCGGGACTTTATCTGAAGCCGGAGTACGGAGCTTATGAGGCGGGAAGCAGAGGACTGGATCAGGACATCGAACTCCCGGCATCCTGCAGGTGCGGAGACGTCATTATCGGCAGAGCCAATCCCAACGAATGCCCGATGTTTGGAAAATCCTGCAATCCGGTAAATCCCTACGGACCCTGCATGGTGTCCGCTGAAGGTGCCTGTGGTATCTGGTATAGGAATATCTAAGAAGAATTTGTCGAGCGGCTCTTAAAATCGCCGGACAGAATGTTAAGGAGTACAGATATGCGGATCAATATGTCTCATGGCAGCGGCGGCAAGGCCTCTGCTGAACTGATGAAGGATATTTTCGGAAAATACTTTTCCAATGAAATTTTGAATAAGATGGAGGATGCAGCCGTGCTTGAGCTGAACGGAAAATTTGCTTTCAGTACGGACTCTTTTGTTGTCACACCCGTTGTGTTCAAGGGCGGTGATATCGGGAAGCTGTCGGTATGCGGAACGGTAAATGATCTTCTCATGATGGGCTCGGAACCGAAATATATAACCGCCGGTTTTATTCTGGAAGAGGGTCTCGAGCTTCAGGTGCTGGAGGAAATCGTTGCATCCATGGCAAAGACCGCGCAGGATGTTGGAGTCAGGATTGTCGCGGGGGACACAAAGGTCGTAGAAGGCAAGGGCGGCTTGTATATCAATACCTCGGGAATTGGTGTTATTCCGGAGGAAAGAGACATCAGCGCTGCAAATTGCAGCGAGGGGGATTTGATTCTGATTTCAGGTAGTCTTGGGGATCATCATGCGTGTATTCTGAGCGCAAGGATGGAAATTGAAAACAACATCACCAGTGACTGCGCTTGTTTGAAGCCTGTCGTGGATCTCTTGCTTAACCATAAGATCGCGGTCAAAACCATGAGAGATGTGACCAGAGGAGGCCTTGGAACGATTCTCAATGAAATTGCGGATGCTTCCAAGTGCGGAATTGAGATCGATGAGGAAGCGGTACCTGTCCGTCCTGAGGTGAGAGGCTTCTGCGATATTCTGGGATTAGATCCGCTTTACATGGGAAATGAGGGGAAAATGATCGTCGTTGTTTCCAGGGAAGACGCAGAGAAAGCTCTGGAACTGATGAAAGAGACTGAGATGGGAAAAGATGCAGCCATCATTGCAAAGGCAGTAGCGGGAAAGGGTGTTTCCATGAAAACGAGACTTGGAGGCAGTCGTGTCGTCGATGTACTTTATGGAGAAGGCCTTCCAAGAATCTGTTGACGAGAAGCAGTTCAACTGGACTGTTAAAGAAAACAGAGAAGTAAAATAAAAAAGACCAAACCCAAAAGCGTGTCCATTGTTTATGTGACACGCTTTTTTTATTTCATTAATGGTCAGATTGAATAATTCTGAATCTCCTCGGCAGATTTAAACCTTCATCCCCAGAAGCTTTGGAAGGAACAGACTGATTGGCTCGATGTATACCACCATGAAGACAACCACAAGCAGAGCAATGATAAACGGAATGATTTTCCTTGTGACGGCCTCCAGACTGATGTTCGCTACACCGCTTGCCACAAATAGGCAGACTCCAAAAGGAGGTGTAATCATACCCAAAGCCAGCGTTACGCAGATGATCATACCAAAGTGGACCGGATTAACTCCAATCTGTGTGATAACCGGGAACATAATGGGTACTACGATGAGCAGCGCTGCAATCGTATCCATGAAGGTACCGATTAAAAGCAACAAAATGGTAATCAGCAGCATAATAATATATTTTTCATCCGAGATGCTCAGAATCGCTTCTGCGATCATGTCCGGAATACGGTTATAGGTGAGCACATAGCCAAACAATGCCGCAGAACATATGAGCAGCAGGATCTGTGCCGTACTTACAGCAGAATCCTTGAGTATCTGGAAAAGAGATTTTAAAGAGATATTGCGGTACACAAAGGCTCCGATGACGAAGCCGTATACGACGGCAACGACGGCAGCCTCAGTTGGCGTAAACAAACCGCTGTAAATGCCGCCAAGCACGATGACCGGCATGAGTATCGCAAGTACAGCGTCCTTGAAAGTAGTCAAGATTTCCTTGATGTCCGCCTTCTTTTCTTCTTTGTATCCATGCTTTTTTGAAATGAAATATACAACGAGCATGAGTGCCAGTCCCATGAGTAATCCTGGCCCGAATCCTGCAATAAACAGGGTACTTACAGAAGTACCGGTAAGGATGCCGTATGTTACAAAGGGGATGCTAGGCGGAATGATTACACCGATGGTTCCACCGGCGGCATTGATGGAAGCCGCGAAGTCGATATCGTATTTGCGTTTTACCATTTCCGGAATCATAATTCCCCCAATCGCAGCGGTTGTTGCCGCTGAAGAACCGGAGATTGCGGCAAAGAACATGCAGGCTGCAATGGATACGAGTCCAAGTCCCCCGGAAAACCGCCCGATCAACGCATTAGCAAATGCGATGAGCCTTTCGGATATTCCACCCTGACTCATCAATGTGCCTGCCAGTATGAAGAACGGAACTGCCATAAAGGCAAAAGAGTCGCAGGCTGTAAACAGGCGTTTGGGGATATAGTCAAATGGAATGCCGCTGATCATCATTGCAGGGATGCATGAGATAATCAGTGCAAATCCAATCGGAACTTTCAGTAGAAAAAGCACCAGCAGCGTACCGAATAATACCAGTGCAATGAGGCCCGGTGTCACTGTCATGATACCACCTCCCCGCCGTTACCGCCTCTGAAAAGATCGATAAGGGTATCCAGTGTATTGATTAAAAATTGAATAATCATTAAAATTCCACCCAGCACAAGGGAAAAGTATGCGATTCCCATCGGCATGCGCAAAGCCGGGGATTTTTGCATCATGGTAATATTAACAAGCTGAATACCGTAAAGTACGATAATTACACAGCATACGATACACGCGATATTGGTAATGATTTCGACTGCGTTCTGAACTTTCAGCGGAAATTTTCTCGTAACAGCCTCCACCGCAATGTGAGATTTTCTTTTAACCCCCACACTGATGCCCAAATAAGTTAGATACACCATGAGATACCTGGCCAATTCCTCAGACCACGGCAGAGAAGCAGACAGTTCACGAAATACCACCTGCGCAAATACAACTACCGTCATAACAGCCAGAGCAGCAGCAATGATCCATAGTGTCGCAGACTCCAGTGCATTGCTAAATTTATGAAGAACTTTCATTATGATCCTCCGTCAGCTTCTGTTGACAAAGTACAAGAACCAACAGATGCCGCTATAGTTTTGAGAAAATCCGCCTTGCCGGCAGACCCGGAAAAGCGGATTTTTACTGTATATCTGGGTTATGATTGATTAATATGCGAAATTCTTGATTGCATCAATATTGTCCTGACCGAACTGTTTCGCAAAATCTGCATATACGCCCTCTAAAGCAGCCTGGAAAGGTTTGACGTCAGGGTAAGTTACCTGAAGACCTGCTTTTTCCATTTCTGCAATCTGGCCGGCTTCATTGTCTTCGCAGAGGCCACGTTCGTAGTTAGCGACTTCTTTTGCCGCATCAAGCAAGATCTGCTGCTGCTCATCTGTGAGTCCGTCCATTACCTTCTTGCTGAAGAGGATCATCGCTGCGGAGTAAACGTGGTTGGTAATTGCCAGGTATGGCTGTACTTCATTGATTTTGGAAGAGTAGATAACAGCAATCGGGTTTTCCTGTCCGTCGATAACTCCTTGCTGCAATGCTGTGAAAACTTCACTCCAGGCCATTGGCGTGGGGTCCATTCCCAGAGCTGAGAACGCAGCCATGTGAGCCTGGTTTTCCATGCAGCGGAGTTTTAATCCTTTGCAATCTTCCGGTGAATTGATTGGTCTTACGGAATTGGTCATCTCACGGAAGCCGTTTTCCCAGAACGCACCTCCAACGATGCCAAGCGGCTCGAGCTTTGCGATGAGATCCTGTCCTACAGATCCGTCAAGAACTGCATGTGCATGGTCATAGTCTGTAAAGAGATAAGGCAGGTCAAGAATCAGGAATGAGGATTCAAAGTTTCCAAGGGGTCCTGTGGAGGAAACCGCAATGTCAAGTGTTCCCATTTGGAGATCCTCAATGTTTGCTCGTTCATCACCAAGCTGTGCGCTGTCAAAAATGTCGATTTTAATGGTATCGTTTGAACGTTCAGCTACCAATTCAGCGAACTTTTTCAAACCTTCGTTATATGGATGTGTAGGCGCTGTGCTGCTGGATGCGCGCAGTACGATTTGCTCCGTGGATGCGGAATCGTCTCCGGCTCCTGCATCTCCCGCTTTGTCGCCGGAACCGCAACCTGCCAGGCTCATAGCAGCCAGTGATAGTGTCAATAGGGTTGCAAGTACTTTCTTCTTCATGTTCTTCTCCTCTCGAATTTTAAATACGGTTTTTCCTGTTTCGCCTTCTTTTTCTAATACATATTCTATCAGCTTTTCGGGGTACGTAAAGCAGTTTCTCCCGTTTGCGAGCATATAAGTCAAATTCTCGGTGATTTTTCAACTTTGTTCAAATATATTTCGGAATTTTCGAAAAAATGATTATTTTTTTTGTTCGTTTGGGCAATAACACATAAATTTGTTACACAAAGTGAAACTTGGTTTCATAATGCGAAACAATTACCAATAACATAGACATAAAGTCGATAAATTTTTTTGTGAAAATTTAATATAACGGATTGATTTTTGCTGCACAGAGAGATAAAATATATATATTCCGTAATATGAAATTGCATTTCACATTACGAAACGCTGAAAGAAGGACTATGAAATCAATAAGAGGAGGAAAACATGAGCTTTAAGAGTGATATTGAAATCGCACAGGAAGCAACCCCAATGCAGATCCAGGAGATAGCAGGAAAGCTTTCCATTGAGGATGAGTATCTGGAGTGCTACGGAAAATATAAAGGGAAGATCGATTATAACATCCTGGATCAGTACGCAGAGAAGAAGAACGGCAAGCTGATTCTTGTAACGGCAATCAATCCGACTCCCGCCGGAGAAGGAAAAACGACGACAACCGTAGGATTGGGCGATGCACTTTCCAAAATCGGAAAGAAGACCGTCATTGCTCTTCGCGAGCCGTCCTTAGGCCCGGTATTCGGAGTCAAGGGAGGAGCTGCAGGAGGCGGTTATGCCCAGGTGGTACCCATGGAGGACATCAACCTTCATTTCACAGGAGACATTCATGCAGTGACTACGGCAAACAATCTGATTGCAGCGCTGCTTGACAACCATATACAGCAGGGAAACCGTCTTGGAATCGATGCCCGGAGAATCATCTGGAAGCGGTGTCTTGACATGAACGACAGACAGCTCAGATTCATGGTGAACGGGCTGGGAGGAAAAGCAAACGGAACGCCGAGAGAAGACGGCTTCGATATATCGGTCGCTTCGGAGATCATGGCGGTGCTGTGTCTTTCCAACGATCTATCCGAGCTGAAAGAAAAGGTATCAAGGATCATCGTAGCTTACAGCTATGAAGGAAAACCTGTAACGGTAGGAGACATCAAAGGACAGGGAGCTGTAGCGGCACTGTTAAAGGATGCGCTGAAGCCGAATCTGGTGCAGACACTGGAGCATACCCCGGCGTTTATCCACGGAGGACCCTTTGCGAACATCGCCCATGGGTGCAACAGTGTCATGGCGACAAAGATCGCATTGAAGCTGGGAGATTACGTAGTAACGGAAGCAGGATTCGGAGCAGACCTTGGAGCAGAGAAGTTCCTTGATATTAAATGCCGCCTGAGCGGACTGAGACCGGATGCAGTGGTGATCGTGGCGACAGCAAGAGCTTTAAAACTGCACGGAGGCGTATCAAAAACCGATCTGAATAATGAAAATGTAGCAGCCCTTGGAAAAGGGATCGAGAATTTACTGAAACATATTGAGAATATCACAGAAGTATTCGGACTGCCGGCGGTTGTGGCGATCAACCGTTTCCCGACGGATACGGAAGCAGAGCTTGAATATATTGAAAAACGCTGCAAAGAGCTGGGAGCCAACGTAAAGCTTTCAGAAGTCTGGGCAAAAGGCGGAGAAGGCGGCACAGCGCTTGCAGAAGAAGTGGTAAGAGTCATAGAGAAGCAGGAGGGCAGCTTCCGTTTTGCCTATGATGAAAACCTGAGCATCAAAGAAAAGATCCATGCCATCGCAACGAAGGTTTACGGAGCAGAAGGAGTGGACTACATCGGGAATTCGATCAAGCAGATTGCAGAGATTGAAAGCTTGGGCTATGGTAACCTGCCGATCTGCATGGCGAAAACGCAATATTCCTTGTCGGACGATCCTGCAAAGCTGGGCAGACCGGAAGGATTCCGCATCACGGTAAGAAACATCAAACCCTCAGTGGGAGCAGGATTTATCGTAGCAATTACAGGAGATATCATGACCATGCCGGGATTGCCAAAGGTGCCCTCGGCGGAAATGATCGACGTTGACAAGACCGGTAAGATCTCCGGACTGTTTTAGGGGGGACAGGAATGGATAAAAAACCTTTAAAACCGGCTGAAATTTTGGATTATACCATTGAAACAGCGCAGCACAAGGCGGGCGGCAGCATACAGAAGCTGCTGATTCTTGGAATTCTTGCAGGAGCGTTTATTGCCTTTGCCGCCGAAGGATCAAATATGGCAGCATTCAATTTGTTTGCGGATGCATCCACCTATGGGTTGGGAAAAGCGTTGGCGGGAGTGGTATTCGGAACCGGTCTGATGCTGGTGCTTTTGGCCGGAGGAGAACTATTTACAGGAAATACGCTGATCCTGGCTGCAGTCTGCGAAAAGAAAGTCACTGTAGGAAAAATGCTGAGAAACTGGGGTATCGTATACCTGGGCAACTTTATCGGCTCTGTGCTGATTGCATACATGATGGTGCATTCCGGTCTGTTTGCCAGTGGAGACGGTATGCTTGGTGCCGTTACGGTAAAGATTGCAGCCTATAAAGTTAATCTGGGCTTTGGAGAAGCTTTCTTCCTCGGCATTATGTGCAACTGGCTCGTTTGCCTCGCGGTATGGATGTCCTTCGGGGCGGATACCATGGCGGGAAAGATTCTTTCGATTTTCTTTCCAATTTGGCTCTTTATCACATCGGGCTTCGAGCATAGTGTTGCAAATATGTATTATGTCCCGGCAGGAATCATGGCAAAATCCAGTTTTGCGGAGCTTGCCCACCTGTCGCAAGAAGCGATTCATTCTCTGACATGGAGCGGATTCATAATCCATAACCTGATCCCCGTTACCCTTGGTAATATCGTGGGTGGAGGGCTGCTTGTAGGGATTGTTTACTGGTATGCCTATAAAAAGGTTTAAAGGAAATGCTGATTCATTTGGTGCACAATCGAGAAATTTCCTTGATCGGCTGTGCGCTCTCTACTCAATCAGCGCTTTCTAAAATTTAGTTTTTATATATAAAGGGAGGAAAAAACAATGAGCGAAAAGAAAAAAATGACGATTGCAGATTTTAAGAAGTTTAAGCAGGAGGGAAGAAAATTCAGTTTCGTAACCGCTTATGACTATACCACAGCGTCTATCGTAAACGACAGTGAAGTTGAGATCATTCTGGTAGGGGATTCTCTGGGAATGATTATGCTCGGATATAAGGGGACGGAATCTGTAACGATGGATGATATGGTTCATCATATCAGGCCTGTTGTAAAGGGTGCACCAAATACATGGATTATCGGCGACATGCCATTCGGATCTTATAATGTAAGTGATGAAGAAGCGGTGAGAAACGCCAACAGGTTGATCAAGGAAACGAATTGCGACTGTATCAAATTGGAGGGCGGCGTTGAAATGCTCTCCAGAATTCAGTCAATCGTAAAAGCTGGAATCAACGTGATGGGACACATCGGACTGACGCCTCAAACCGCTTCCGCATTAGGTGGATTCAAGGTACAGGGAGGTACTCCGGAAGGAGCAAAGAAGCTGATTGAAGACGCAATTGCTCTTGAAAAAGCCGGATGCTTTGCAATCGTATTGGAATGCGTTCCTTCCGTCGTGGCAAAAGCCGTTACAGAAGCAGTTAGCGTTCCGATTCTGGGAATCGGAGCCGGTCCGCAAGTTGACTGCCAGGTCCTCGTAACACAGGATATGCTGGGTATGTACGGAGACTTCAAACCGAAGTTTGTAAAGCAGTATGCACAGCTTCGTAAAACAATGGTGGAAGCCCTCAATGAGTTCCATCGTGAAACCGAGGAAGGACAATTCCCAACTCCAGAATATAGCTTCAACAAGGAAGTGGATATTCCGAAATTGTATTAATCAGCGCTTACTTGAGGAAACACTGGAACCAGAGTTTTCTTAAACCGATTTCCAATAAGATTATGGAACGTTATGGACGGGAGGAAAAAATGACGGATTTGAACGATAAAAGAATTCGAGTGATCGTGGGACATTACGGAAGCGGTAAGACCGAGTTTTCCGTGAATTATGCGATCAAGCTTGCAGAGCAGGGAAAGAAGACCGCGCTGGCAGATCTTGATATTGCAAATCCGTACTTCAGAAGCAGGGAAAGGCAGCAGCTGATGGAAAGCAAGGGCATCCGGGTTTACAGCAATACCTTCGGCTATGATATTGCTGCCGACCTGCCCGCCATAACGGCGAGAATAAAAGCTCCTTTGGAAGATATATCCTATGATACTGTGGTTGACGCCGGCGGTGATGATCTGGGCGCAAGAATCCTGATCCAATTTGATAAATATCTGACCGGACCGGATTGTGACTTGTTTTGTGTGATCAATGCCAACAGACCGGAGACCAGCTCCCTTCAGGGAGCTCTGTCGCACATCAACAGAATCCAGGACGAAACGAAGCTCAAAATCACAGGTCTGATCAATAATACGCATCTGCTTATGGAGACAAAGGCGGACGATATTTTGAAGGGTTACGATTTGTGCAGTGCGCTTTCAGAGAAGCTGAACATACCGGTCAGATACAACTGCTGCAGAAAAGAAATATGGGATGATCTCAAAGACAGAATCAAAGAAATCAAAGAATTCAACGTATTTCTTACGACGTTATATATGAGAGACAGCTGGCTGGACCGGTGAAAAGAAGGGAAGTATTGCTTATGGCAAAATGTCATGTTAAATTTGACGAGGAGCGGTGTAAAGGCTGCGAGTTATGCATCTCCGTCTGTCCTGCGAAAATATTAAAGCTCCATGAAACAAAAATTAATTCAAAGGGTTATCGCCCTGCTTGTGTTACAGATGAAGACAAGTGCATCGGATGTGCCGGATGTGCGTTAATGTGTCCGGATGGCGCCATCAGCGTCTATAAAGAAGAATAGGGAGGACGCAAGGATGAGTGAAAAAGTTTTAATGAAGGGGAATGAGGCCTTTGCTGAAGCTGCGATACGCAGCGGCTGCAGATTCTATTTTGGGTATCCCATCACCCCTCAGAATGAAATAACAGAATATATGGCGAGAGAACTGAACAAAGCCGGAGGTTCTTTCGTTCAGGCGGAAAGCGAAGTTGCCGCAATCAATATGGCTTACGGCGGTGCAGTGGCAGGTGGAAAGGTATTCATTTCCTCCTCCTCTCCAGGAATTGCTTTGATGCAGGAGGGTCTGTCCTTTATCTGTTCGACGGAAATTCCCCTCGTGATCCTGAACGTTTCGAGAGGAGGTCCCGGTGTCGGCAGTATACAGCCGGGTCAAGCTGATTATTATCAGGCTACCCGTGGCGGCGGAAACGGGGATTATCACCTGTTCGTTTTTGCTCCTTCCTCCATTCAGGAGGCCGTAGATATGATGCCTGAGGCGGTACGAATTGCGGAAGAATATAGAAATCCGGTTATGCTGCTGGCAGACGGCATGCTTGGCCAAATGATGGAACCTGTGGTTCTCCCGGAGCCGGTTCCCGCTGATAAAAATGAAGATATTCTGGCGAAAAAACCTTGGGCACTGACAGGAACCAAGGGGGAAAGGCCCCATAACGTCATCAAGTCTCTTTACCTGAAACCTGAAGAATTGGAAGATCGTATCCTTGAAATCGATGAGAAATACCGAAAGGCGAAAAAAGAGCTGGTACGTTACGAGGCGCATGGACTGGAAGATGCGGAAGTCGTATTTGTAGCATATGGTTCGACGGCAAGAATTACAGAGGAGGCAATTGAATTGCTGGCGGAAGAAGGGATCAAAGCCGGATTAATACGGCCGATCAGCCTGTGGCCTTATCCTTACGAGGCCTTTGATCAAATTCCGGACACCGTAAAATCTATTATTTCCGTAGAACTGAGCATGGGTCAGATGATCGACGATGTAAAAATCGGCTGCAGAGGAAGATTTCCAGTTAGCCTGTCGAGCAGAGTGGGCGGAATCCTGATCACCCCGCCGGAAGTTGCGGAGGCTGCGAGGAAAGCATTGGGGGTGAAGGAATGAAAACTGTCTTTGAATTTACGAAAGGAATGCTGCCGGAGGAAACCACCTATTGCCCCGGTTGTACACACGGAATTTCTCATCGTTTGATTATGGAAGTTCTCGAAGAGAAGGGGCTGCTTGGAAGCACTATTGGCGTCGCTCCCATCGGCTGCAGTATTCTGGCACATCATTATATGAATGTTGATATGTGCGAATCCACTCACGGAAGGGCTCCCGCAATTGCCACGGGAATCAGGAGAGTTCATCCGGATAAGACCGTTTTTACTTATCAGGGAGACGGAGATCTGGCTTCCATCGGAGCGGGCGAAATTGTTCAAGCAGCATGCAGAGGAGAAAAGTTTACTACTTTTTTTGTCAATAATGCGATCTATGGTATGACTGGCGGACAGATGGCCCCAACAAGTCTGCTTGGACAGAAGACGACCACGACTGCGGAAGGCAGAATGCAGGAGATATCGGGCAAACCCATTCGGATGGCGGAAATGTTGGCCACTCTCGAAGGCGCTGTATTTGTGGAAAGGGTGTCGCTGGACACACCTGCAAACGTTAGAAAAGCGAAAAAGGCAATACAGAAAGCCATCGAGGTTCAGGAAAAAAGATTGGGTTTCAGCTTTGTAGAAATCTTGTCCACATGCCCCACCAACTGGGGCCTCAATCCTGTGAAAGCGCTGGATTGGCTGAGAGAGAATATGATCCCGTATTATCCTCTCGGAAATCTGAAATGTCCTGAGGAGGTGAAATAGATGGCGACTCATAAACTGATCATCGCCGGATTCGGCGGTCAGGGCGTTATGCTGATCGGACAGATGATCGCTTACGCCGGTATGCTGGAGGGCAAGGAAGTTACCTGGATGCCTTCCTACGGACCAGAAATGAGAGGCGGAACTGCAAATTGCACAGTGATCGTCTCCGATAAAAAAATAAGCTCCCCGGTGGTAACGGAGGCCACCGCTGTGGTTGCGATGAACCTGCCGTCTCTGACCAAATTCGAAGAGACTGTAAAGCAGAGCGGACAGCTGTTTGTCAACACCTCTCTGATTAAAGAGAAACCTACCAGAGACGATGTGGAAATCTATAATGTAGACGCCAACGAGATCGCCGTCAGTCTGCATAACGACAAGGTATCCAATATGGTGGTTCTTGGTGCGATCGTGAATAAAACAGGAGTAGTAAAACTGGAGAGCATCGAAAAAGTGATGGAAAAGCTATTTACCGGGAAAAAGGCAAAGCTGATTCCCATGAATAAAGAGGCTCTGACGGCATGGCATTAAGCCGGGCTGACATTTCGCACCTCCATAAGGGTGCGATTCGCTGCCCTTTTGCCTTCAAATAAATACACCACCTAACCAACCCCAAAAACATGCCCGCATACGTGCGGGCATGTTTTTTTATCTAATAAGAGATATCGTTTCTTATTAGATAAAAAAGGGAGTGCAGAGGGGGCCTCCCCTCGCCGATGAAGGAGGGTGCTCAGCTCGCGTAGCGAGCGCCGCCTTTTTGCCCCAAGCTTGCTTGGGCGGCAAAAAGGACAGCAGGGAGCGAAGCGAGTCGGAGGCCAAAGGCCGTTAAAGGGAACCATGGGTTCCCTGGCGGAAGTGGCGCAGCCACTTTTTTATGATGAGAAGACGAAATATTCTAACAATATCTCTACGAAATAATGTGAAATAATTTGCACGAATAAACGTGTTGTGCAAAATAATGCATGTTGATCATTGCGCTAGCGAATGCAAATTTACGTTCTTATGTTGAAAATGCTTGAAATAGTTGATATTGTAGTTAAAAATATAAAAAGTAAGAACGTTCAGAGTATTTCGAAAATAAGCAAAACATTGCAGAACTTTGGAAAGGAGGACAAGAACTCTGCGAGAACGCTTTTGAACGGTTTCGATCAGAATGGCAATGGAAAGAGTTTTGTAGAATTATTTTGTTTTGGAAGGAGAAGATCATGAAAAAGAAAAGTCTATTGGCATATGGCTTGGCACTTACTTTGCTGGCAGCAAGTTTGACCGGATGCGGTGGCGGTTCCTCCTCCGGTGGAACGAGTGAATCAACGGATCCTATAAAAGTAGGTGTCGTATTGCCGACAAGCGGCAGCTTGGCTATGTTAGGCTCTCAGGCGTTCAACGGTGCTGAAATCGCTAGGCAGATGATCAATGAGAGAGGCGGAGTAAATGGCCGCGAGGTCGAATTCGCGAAGGCGGATGCGCCGGGGTCGACGGAAGCAAGCACTGAGGCAAATCGACTGATTGATCAGCAGAAGGTCAGTGTAATCATTGGATCTTTGTCAAGCGGGAACGGTCTTGCCATTAGCTCGGTAACGGAGCGGAACGGCGTGGTGCTTTGGGAAACCAGTGCAATATCGGATGATATTACAAATGCCGGAGGCAAATATATTTTCAGAACCTGCGAGAGTGGCAGCCTGAGAGGTTATTATGGAATGCAGTTCGCTTCGGAGGTGCTCTCGGAGAAGCTGGGAATCGATGCTCAGGATTTAAAAATTGCCTTAATTAACGAGGATTCCAGCTATGGTCAATCCATTGCAGAAGGAGCCGTGGATGGTGCAAAAAATTTTAATTTGAACATTGTAGCCCACGAGACGTATAACAAAGATATTACAGACTTTTCTGCAACGGTTGTGCGGGTTAAAGAACAACAGCCCGATATAATCTTTGCGGTTAGCTATGTAAATGATGCCGTGCTGCTGTATGATACGCTGAAGCAGCTGGATGCTATGCCGAAAGTGCTGCTTGGAGGCGGATCAGGCTTTACAGACCTGAACTTCAACGACGTATTCGGAGAGAAAGCGAATGGGGTATTTTGCATTGATATGCCGACAAACGTACCTCCTACCGCCTTAAAAAATGAAGAGACAAAAGAAATACAGGCAGAGTTCAGAGAACGTTTCCTGGCTGAAAATACGGATTTAAAATCAGTTCCGTTAACAGCGGAAGTTCTGTTTGCAGGCACATGGGTTTTACTGCATGACGTCCTGCCTAACTCCGAATCCATGACTCCTGATGATATTGCCGCCGCGGCCAAAGCTTTGAAGCTTGATGAAACGACAATGGGATGGGGCGTTGAGTTTAATGAAAAAGGACAGAATACCATTGCAATTCCGGCAATCTCACAGTGGCAGGACGGAGCGACACGCACGGTTTGGCCGGAAAAATATAAGGTGACAGACATCAAATACATACCATTCGGTGAGTAAAAATCATTTTATACTGTCTTCAAATCAAAACATAGATATATTTGAAAATAGGATCAGGATTTTATGTGCCGGGTAATTTGACTTCACCCGGCACATGCAGCCGGATACCGGTGAAAAAGAAAGGAGAGACTGACTACATGGAAGCAATTGTTCAGACGATTATTTCAGGGCTTCTGGCCGGCAGTACCTATGCTTTGGTCAGCGTTGGAATTGCCCTGATTTTCGGCGTGATCGAGCTTGTAAACTTTTCCCATGGTGAGTATTTGATGGTTGCCATGTACATATCGTTCTGGTGCTTTAAATTATTGGGGCTGGACCCTTATTTCTCATTTCCGATCGTCCTGGCCTTTATGATTGTTCTCGGATTTCTTACATATAAAATCATCATGCAGCGAGTGTTACATGCACCGCATGAGATACAGATTCTGGCTACCTTGTCGATCATGCTTATTTTCCAAAATTTAGTGCTGATCCTTTGGAAAGCAGATTACAGAAACGTGAGAACAGACTATTCCGCTGAAAGCGTCAGCTTGGGCAGCATTTCAATCAGTTTACCAAAACTGATTGCCTTTGTCGTCGCTTTGCTAGCGGCAACCGCCCTGTATCTGTTCCTGCAGAAAACTTATACGGGATCATCGATCAGAGCAATTTCGCAGAATAACAAAGCTTCGCAACTGATGGGAATCAAACTGAACAGAACCTATTGTCTTGCGTTCACAATTGGGATTTCCCTGACTGCAGTGGCGGCATCCGTGCTGATGCCCATTTTTCCGGCATATCCTATGGTGGGCCAGGGCTTCCTTTTGCCTGCTTTTATTACGATGGTGATCGGAGGGATGTCTAATATACCGGGAGTTGTGGTAGCGGGTTTGGTCGTAGGACTGATCGAAGCCCTCAGCGCTTATCTCGTCGGTCCGGAATACCAGCAAATTGCGTATTTTATCCTTTTTCTTATCGTTATCATCTTTAAACCCGAGGGAATCATGAGCAGAAAGAAAGAGGGTGTATAACGATGGCGGTCAAAATTACTAAGAATATGCGCTGGATCATAGCTTTCGGCATGGTTTTAATTCCTCTGGCCAGTTCGAACCGATATCTACAGGACATTATGATTATGACCTTCTTATGGGCTGGATTGACAAGCTCCTGGAATCTAAACTGCGGTTACAGTAAACGGTTGAGTATCGGGCATGGTGCTTTTTTCGGAATCGGCGCCTATACCTCATCACTGCTTTATATTAATTTTGGAATCAGCCCCTGGATCGGCATGTTTGCCGGAGGAGCGATTGCTGGAGCTGCGGCATTGATTCTCGGGAGGGCTACTCTCAGACTAAAAGGGACTTTCTTCGTTTTGTCGACAATTGCGTTTGCTGAAATTATCAGGATCTTTGTCATTTCGTTCAAAGATTTGACCGAAGGCTCCATGGGTATTTTAATTCCTTATGATCCGGGTTTCATCAACATGGCGTGGAACAGTAAACTGCCCTTCGCAGTAATTACATGGGGCTACATGCTCATTATGTTATTCGTTTGCACCAGAATGGAAAAATCTAAATTTGGGTATTACCTTGTTGCAATAGGTGAAGATAGAGAGTCCGCCGAAACACTGGGAGTAAACTCCACAAAAATCATGGTGACGTCATTTGTGGCGAGTGCGTTTTTTGCTTCCATAGGAGGAAGCATATTTGCGCAGTACATCATGTATATCGAGCCGCATTCTGTAATGGGAATGATACAGTCTTCGCTCCAGTTTATTCTGATTGGTATCATCGGCGGTCTCGGGAAGGCTTTTGGGCCGCTGGTGGGAGCTGTCATACTGATTCCATTGAGCACGCTGCTGAGGGGATACTTTACAGATATCAGCGGACTGCATGGGCTGATGTACGGTGTAATCATGCTGGCTGTAGTACTCTGGAAGCCGGACGGAATTATTATACAGATCGACCTGTTATATCAAACCATACTGAAAAAACTTGGATTAGGGGGAGTTGAGAAATGATTCTGGAAATAAACAATCTCACCAAGAAGTTTGGAGGGTTAGCTGCACTGTCAAATGTCAGTCTGGAATTGGAGGAAGGCAAGGTATTGGGTCTGATCGGACCTAATGGAGCAGGGAAAACGACACTTTTTAATTGTATCTCCGGACTTTTGCCCATTTCGGGAGGGGAAATTAAAATTAACGGGAAGTCGGCAGCCGGACTTAAACCGCATGAAATTGCAAAGCTGGGAACGGCAAGAACCTTTCAGATCGTCAAACCCTTTGGAAGTATGACAACTTTGGAGAACGTTATGGTCGGAGCGTTTATGAATACCTCCAACTATAACGAAGCAAAAAAAATTGCCATGGAGGCTATGGAAAAAGTTTTTCTTCAGAATCAGTGCGGCCAGCTGGCGAAGACTTTGAACCTGGGACAGAGAAAGCGGCTTGAGATCGCAAAGGCGCTGGCTACCAGACCGAAACTGCTTCTTCTGGATGAAGTCATGGCTGGGCTGACACCGACGGAGGTACAGGAAATATTAAACGTAATCAGGCAGATCAACCAATCGGGAGTAAGTATATTGATCATCGAACACATCATGGAGGCGATCATGAATATATCGGACAGCTTGGTGGTAATCAACTTCGGAGAAAAAATCGCGGAGGGAACTCCGGAAGAAATCCAGAAAAACCAGAAGGTGATTGAAGCTTATTTCGGGATCGGGGAGGTGAATGCCAGTGCTTAATATAAAGGGCTTAAAAGCAGGCTACGGCGATGTTGAGGTGCTTCACGGAATCGATCTTAATGTAAATGCGGGTGAAATCGTAACAGTTATTGGTGCAAATTCAAGCGGGAAGTCAACGATGCTCTCCTGCATCTCGGGAATCCTTTCCTCCGCTGAGGGTAAGATCACCTTTCAGGGAGAAGAAATTCAAAACTACACTCCGGATAAGATTGTTGACCGCGGCATCATTCAGGTGCCGGAGGGTAGGCTGTTGTTCCCGCGGCTAAGCGTGAGGGAAAATCTGGAACTTGGCGCTTTTAACAAGAGAAGCAGAGCTTCAAGAAATCAGATCATTGAATTTGTATTTGCGTTCCTTCCGAGACTGAAAGAAAGGGAACATCAGATTGCAGGTTCTCTGAGCGGGGGCGAGGCGCAGATGTGTGCAATCGGCAGAGGTTTGATGTCGAAACCGAAACTGTTGATGTTGGATGAACCTTCCTTGGGATTGGCTCCGATTGTTGTTCTCGAAATCATGAAGCTGATACGAAAGATAAGGGAAGAAGAGGGCGTGACCGTTTTACTGGTGGAACAGAACGTTAATCAATCACTGGAACTGGCTGACCGGGCTTATGTTTTGGAAAACGGACGAGTTGCGGCGGAAGGAAAATCCGAGGATTTAATCAACAGTGAAGATATCAGAAAAGCGTACTTAGGTAAATAGCTTATTGAGGCTGAAGGTAAGGAGTAGTATAGATGTTTTTTAATGTAGACTATGAACAAAGAATCGATTGGAATCAATTAAGAGAATACAGGACCAACAGGATCGTGGAGCAGCTGAAGAAAAGAGACATGAGGGCGGTTATGCTTTCGAAGATCGATACGATTAGGTATGCCACGAGTTTTCGCGGCGTTTACAGCTGGCAGTTCCACGGAAATAGACACATCGCAATCATAACGGATGAAGGTCATGCGTGCTTAATGTGCGGAAGCGGCGATTACGCAAGAGTAACCGATTCGATGCCATGGCTTGACGATGTTGTTCCCTTTCCTTTCGTTATGAAGGAGGGTTACGGACTGGTAAGTGACAAGCTGAAAGAGCTGGGAATCGTAAAAGGAAAAGTTGGAATCGACATGATGCCTTTTGGAATGACGGAGTTGCTTAGGGAAGGAATGCCGGATATCCAATTTACCGATGGTTATCCTGTGGTTGAGGATGCACAGATCTATAAATGCAGAGAAGAAATCGAGCTGCTGAAAATGAATGCTCAGGCAGTCGATATCGGTATGACAACAATGCTTGATCATCTGAAAGAGGGAGTAACGGAACTTGAGGTTTCTGCTGCCGCCGTTAACAAACTGATGCTTCTCGGAGTAGAGGACGTCGCATATTTCCCTCTTGTGGAATCCGGAATGCACAGCTGGAATACTTATAAATTTCCAACGGAAAAAAGACTGCAGAGAGGAGACATGATCTGGATGGATTGTGGAGTTCCCATTATCAACGGGTATACCGGAGACATTGCAAGGACCGCCGTAGTAGGGCCTGCTACAGCCGACCAGAAAAGGATCTACAGCGGCATCTATGATATGCTCCATTATGCCATCGAGGAACTGAAACCCGGAAATTCCACCGCAAAGCCGCTGGAAGCAGCGGAAAAAGCAGCTGCCAAACACGGGTTGTCGGAACATACCTATTTCGGAATTCTCGGTCACGGAATCGGAACGGATTTACATATTGCCCCGACAGTGGGGGACAAAGTGCTGAGTCAAATTGACCGGGAAATCGATACCTTTTCTCCGAATATGGTCCTTGCTCTTGAGCCGGGAATTTTTTACAAGGGTATCGGCGGCGGGGCGCTGGAAAATATGGTGCTGATTACTGAAGAGGGTCCTGAAGTTCTGACAAAAACAAGATTTGAAGATCATTTGCTGGTGAATACCGGAAGGTAAACCAGAATCGTTATAAATAAGCAGGATTTACAATATTAGGTTGTGACGAGCAGGGAGGTATGGAAATGTTTTACAATGTGGATTATGAACAAAGAACTGACTGGAGCAAGCTGAGAGCATACAGAATAGGCCGTGTGGTTGAGCAGCTGAAGAAAAAGGGAATGAGGGCTGTCGTACTGTCAAAGCTGGATACGATCCGTTATGTCACCAGCTTCAGAGGCGTATATACATGGATGTTTCACGGCAACAGGCATGTCGCCATCGTAACGGATGAAGGTCACGTTTCATTTTTGGTTGCCAGCGGAGATCTGCAGCGGGTAAAAAACACCATGCCCTGGCTGACGGATGTGGAGCCTTTTCCATTTTTAATGACGGAAGGCTACCCGATGCTTGAAAGAAAGCTGAAAGAGCTGGGGATCGAAAAGGGTAAAGTTGGCATCGATATGATGGTTTTCGGAATGGTCAGATTGATGCAAAAGGGCTTTCCGAATATTGATTTTGTCGATGGCAGCTCTGTTGTGGAGGATGCACAGCTGGTCAAGTGCAAGGAAGAAATCGACTGTCTCCGGGTCACTGCACAGGCAGTAGATATGGGAATGACGACGATGCTGGATCATATCTGTGAAGGGATCAGCGAGATTGAGCTGTCAACACTTGCGACAAGCTGTTTTATGGGACTTGGAGCCGACGATGTACCTTACTATCCTTTGGTCGTATCGGGTGAGAATAGCTGGCAGGGCTACCGGTTTCCGACGGAAAGAAGGCTCAAGAGGGGCGATGCAGTTTGGATGGATTGCGGAGCTTGTATTATAAATGGGTATAATGGTGATATTGCCAGAACAGTGATCTGCGGCCCCGCTACCCGGGAGCAAAAGATTTTTTACAGAGCAATTTATGACATGCTCCATTATGCCATCGAAGAACTGAAACCGGGCAATTCTACGTCAAAGCCTCTTGAAGCCGCAGAGGCGGCAGCGAGAAAACACGGGCTGGCAGATAAGACGTATTTTGGAATCCTGGGACATGGAATCGGAACGGATTTACATATTTCACCGACCATTGGAGATAAGGCAGCAGGCGGCAAACTGGACAGAGAAAATGACACGCTTCAGGAGAATCAGGTCGTCGCACTGGAGCCGGGAATATTCTTAAAGGGAGTCGGTGGAGGCTGCATGGAGAATATGGTTTTAATAACCAAGGATGGACCGGAAGTATTGACAAAAACAAGATTTGAAGATCGGCTTCTGGTCGATTGAGAAAGGACTGATGGAAATGGATTTAGGCTTAACCGGAAAGGTTGTGTTGATTACAGGAGGAGCAAAGGGAATCGGTTTTGAAATAGCTAGAGCATTTCTTGCAGAAGGATGCAGAGTCGCAGTTTCCGACATTGACCTGAATGCGTTGGCTGCAGCCAAAAAGAGCCTTGGAGAACTGGGTGAATGTCTGACTCTAGCATGTGACGTGACGAATGCGGAAGATGTCGAAATGATGGTGGGGGTAGCAGAAAGCCATTTTGGAACTCTGGATATTTTGATCAATAATGCAGGGGTGCTAAAGTCTTGTCTGGTGGAAGAACTTGATGAAAGCCTATGGGACTTCAGCTTGAATGTGAATCTAAAGAGTACATTTTTATGCTCAAAGTACGGTTATGGAGTAATGCAGAGGCACGGCGGAGGTGTCATCATCAATGCCGCTTCTTTCGCTGCTGTGATTCCTTCTGTGGGACATGGCGCATACGGAGCAGCCAAGGCTGCAGTCATAAACTTGACCCGAACTTGCGCGGCTGAATTTGCACCGTCAAATGTTCGGGTAAACGCCTATGTGCCGGGAGTTGTTGCAACGCATTTGACGGCTGGGATGAGAAATGATCCGACGACTGCTGAAAAAATGTTAGCGGATATTCCTCTCAGACGATTTGCCGATCCGTCGGATCTTGCGTCAGTCATTGTATTTCTGGCATCGGACCAGGCTTCCTATATGACTGGTTCCGTCGTTGAAATCCACGGAGGAAAACTATGCGTACAAAATCCGCATGCTGCATGGAGTAACTAGAAAATATCTTATTTCGGGACAAGAGATCAAGAGCTTCTCCTCCTCTTGGCCTTGGTATTCTGCATCACTTGTCTTCTGCTGAATCAAACGGTTTCATTAATATGGTATAATGGTTCACGGAAAGAATCGGCTGACAAAATGCGATAAGTCTGACGCAGTATGGATTGGACAGATTAAAAATAAGAAGGTGAGAATTTGGATTGTAGTTTATACTGGGATAAGGTTCTGGAGTCGGCCTACGACGGGATTATTATTGTTGATGCCGACTGCAAGCTCATACAAATCAACAGTACAGCGCGCAAAATTCTGAATATTAACCAGGAATATCTGGGCGAACATATCGGGCGAATCATTCCTTCTTCAAGATTGCCCATTGCCATGAAGTCAAAAACCTCAGATGTTAATCGGTATCAAGCGATCCGCGACAATTTGATCATCATTTACAGCAATTACCCCGTCTACAACGAAAAAAAGGAGGTAATTGGCGGCGTTGCCATTTTTCGCGACCTTTCCGGAATTGACGCAGTGCCGACGGATGTTCAGACGTTGAAATCACTGAAAGAAACGCAGATCATGATGCGAGCTGTTTTAGACTCCACTCAGGATGCGGTCTCTGTTGTAGACGAGGACGGTATTATTGTACTGGTGAATAAGGCGTTTTGTAAACTGACAGGCTTCAGAGAAGAAGAGGTCATTGGTAAACACTGCACTAAGCTCGATGTCGACAGCGATAAAAGCGTACACATGAAGGTTCTGCGGTCCAAGGTTCCTGTAAGAGATCAGTATTTGAACTTTCCGAATAAAAAAGACTATATCATTCATGGAACTCCAATCATCGTGGATAATGAAATGAAGGGCAGCGTCACGGTGATCCAGGATATCGCTGAATTGAAAGCCATCTCCGCTCAGCTGGATACAGCATTTAACCGTCTGAAAAAACTGGAAGGGAAATACACTTTCAAAGATATTATCTCGAAAGATCCTCGGATGCTGAATCAAATCGAGGAAGCCAAAAAGATTGCACCAACTCCGGCTACCATTCTGGTATGCGGCGAACCGGGCACGGAGATAGGCACGTTTGCCAGGGCGATTCATGATGAAAGCAACAGGAATTACAATCCATTTATTGAGATCAACTGTGCCAATAAACCGATGGAAGTGTTGGAAAATGAAATCTTTGGTTATTCTTCCACCCCCGGAAGTATCGGAAACAGCAGCTTTGAGAGAGCTGAAAACGGAACCCTGTTTTTCAGCAATATCGACAGCATGGGTTTGCCGCTTCAGGAACAGTTTTTAAAAGTAATGAATGAGAAAAAGTTTATAAGGCCGGGAACAGAAACCCGCGTTGATTATAATGCAAGAATCATCGCCGGAACGCATGCCGACCTGAAAGACGAAGTAAAGAAGGGATATTTCAGAGAAGACCTGTTTTATCGGTTGAGTATCTTTACGATAGAAATTCCTCCTTTAAGGGAAAGGGCTTCAGATATTAAGCTGTTGTCGGAGTATATGATAAAAAAATTAAACGACAAGTATGGTTCCAAGGTGAAGGGAATTTCTTCTGAAGCTGTATTGACACTCATTGAACAAAGATGGCCGGGGAATCTTCGGGAGCTTGAGAATTATCTGGATTTGGCGATGATTAATCTGATCAGAGGAGACAGCATGATAAAAAGTGAAGATCTGCTGTTGAATGATTATAGGGGCGAAGAGAGCGGCAAAGTCGAAAGGGATGAAGAGACCGGACGGCTTGAAGATTATATTGAAAAAAAGGAAAGGGAATTCATTATCAGAATGCTCTGCAGAAATAATGGGAATAAGACCAAAACCGCAAAGGATCTGGATATTTCGATCCGTACTTTATATTATAAGATGGAACGATACGGAATCATCGGAGTTTAGCTGACAGGAACCTTTACGATCCCACCTCGGTCCAACTTCTAAGAATCATTTAAATCGAGCGAGAAATGGATATAAATAAGAAAGGAACTGTCTTTCATTCAGACGGCTCCTTTTTATCGCTTTACGTTATTCTTGGTTCTATTATGTTTTGCAGTTTTGTTTTTTTCAAACTGCCGTCCTGTTCTCTTTCTGCAGATTTATTTTCTATCTGAAAGAGGGATGTACTGCAAATGAGGCTGAACGCATTTGTATGCGGGTCTCATGATGCGGCCTGCTGCCACCAGTTCTTCAATCCTGTGGGCACACCAGCCTGAAAGCCTCGAGCATGCGAAAATCGGCGTGGCAATATCAATGGGAATATTCAGGGCATTGTAAACAAAGCCGGAATACAGATCGACATTTGCCGGCATTGGCTTTTTTGTACCCTTTACTTCCATAAACAGAGTAGGAGCACGATTTTCAATGAAATCATACAACATGAAATCATCCAGCATTCCCTTGTCTTCTGCAAGTTTTTTTGCCATTCCCCTCAGCAGAGTTGCTCTTGGGTCGGATACGGTGTAAACCGCGTGGCCAAGTCCGTAGATCAGCCCGGATCCGTCATTGGCTTCTCCCTTGAGGATTTTAATCAGATACTTTTCCACTTCTTTAAAGTCTGTAATATCCTTGACGTTTTCCCTGATATCCGCCATCATCTGAAGCACTTCAACATTGGCTCCTCCGTGCTTCGGCCCCTTTAACGAGCCGACCGCCGCCGCGATTGCGGAATAAGTATCTGTGGCTGTGGATGATACCACATGGGTTGTGAAGGAAGAATTGTTTCCTCCTCCGTGCTCTGCATGAAGGATCATGGAAATATCAAGGAGCTTTGCCTCCAGATCGGTATATTCACCGGTAGGGCGCATCAGTCTGAGGATGTTTTCCGCCGTTGAAAGCTCCGGATTAGGATAATGCAGATGCAGGCTCTGATTATCGTAATAGGATCGTTTTGCCTGATAACCGTAAGCGATTAGGGAAGGGAAATAACCGATCAGGTTGATGGACTGACGCAGTACATTTACGGTGGAGACGTCGTCCGGATTTTCATCGTAGGAATAGAGGGCAAGAACACTTCTTGCCAGTTTATTCATGACGTTTTTGCTTGGAGCGGTCAATATCATATCTCTTGCAAAGCCCAGCGGAAGCTCGCGCTTCATTCCGACAACTTTCTTGAAATATTTGAGTTGTTCTTCCGTAGGAAGCTGACCGAACAGCAGGAGATAACTGGTCTCCTCATAGCCAAAACGGTCGTCTGCCAGACAGCTGTTCACAATATCCTCAACATCAATACCGCGATAGAAAAGTTTTCCGTCAATTGCTACCTTTTCGTTCTTTTCATTTACCCGGTAGCCTTGCACGTCACCGATTTTCGTTAATCCCACAACGACACCGGCTCCGTTGGAGTCACGGAGTCCTCGTTTCACATCGAATTTTCCGTAAAGTGATCCATCAATCGCACTGTTGCTTAAGAGCTGTTCCGACATCGTCTGAACAAATGCTGTTTCCAGCTGGTGATTCATCGCAATTTGCTGGGGATCTGAGATCAAAACGGTTTCGTTGTAATTATTGTTTTTAGCACTTTTGTTTTCTGTCAAGAGATACACCTCCCGTCGAATAGCCTTTCCAAAGTTAGTTAGAATTTTCAGTTATTAGCTCACCCAATTTATGAAATAAATTGCAGGGGAACTCATGCAAAGAAATCACAAATCTACGATTTGTAGATTTCTACAGCTAAATAAAAAATGATACTGTTTGTTTGGTACAGCATCACCAAAGAGTACATAAAATATTAGCATGTGAAATCCATAAAAAATGTAAGGAGGATTTCTGATTTCAGTTCGCCTGTAAGTTCCTTGACATAGGACCCTTCCTCCTCAGTCATAAAGAAGGATGAGACGTAATCTTATTCAACATGAACGCACATATCTGGAAATACGGACGAGCTAATAAGGGCAACATTCTATTTACCCGGTGACTCTTCAATGCTTGCGAGATTAGCTGACGGGTTCGGGCTGAAGAGCTGCCTTACCGATAACGGATACACCCCAATGTTGGTTCTCCCGCTCCGGTTGCCCGGATTCAGCAGATTAACTGTATTAATAAATTATAATACAGGCAAGGATAAATAACAAGATAGGATTGATATTATTTTTTGATTAAATAGAACGAATGTTCAAAATAAGTTAATAAAGTTGTTTCCTATATTTACATGGATTAAAAGTGAACAAACGTTCTTATTTGTATTGTAAAAAAATCGGATATATGGTATACTAATGCAGTAATAAATATTGGTAGATTCCCGGTGCATCGGACCGGGAAGGCAAAATACAAGCAGGATGGATGAGAAAATGAATCAGTTTAAATTGGTTTCACAATATAAGATGATGGGAGATCAGCCTCAGGCTGTCGAGCAGCTGACAGAAGGAGTGCTTCAGGGCAAGAAGCACCAGACCTTGCTCGGCGTTACAGGCTCGGGCAAAACCTTTACCATGGCCAATGTCATTGAGAAGGTGCAGAAGCCGACCTTGATAATTTCTCACAATAAAACATTGGCGGCTCAACTTTGCGGCGAGTTCAAGGAATTTTTTCCCGAAAACGCGGTGGAGTATTTTGTGAGCTACTACGATTATTATCAGCCGGAAGCCTATGTGCCTTCAACGGATACTTATATCGAAAAGGATTCGGACATCAACGATGAGATTGAAAAACTGCGCCACTCGGCTACGGCAGCACTTGCTGAAAGACGGGACGTTATCATCGTTGCCAGCGTATCCTGCATCTACGGCCTGGGAAGTCCGGTGGACTATGAAAATCAGGTTCTTTCACTCCGCCCGGGGATGGAAAAGAGCAGGAACGATATACTGAGAAAGCTGATCGACATTCAATATACAAGAAATGATATGGGGTTTACCCGAAGCACCTTCCGCGTACGGGGAGATATTATCGATATCTACCCTGCCGGAGCTGAATATGCAGTTCGTATAGAGCTCTTCGGAGATGAGATCGAGGCAATCAAGGAAATGAATCCGGTTACCGGAGAGATTCTTGGGCTGCGCAATCATGTCTCTATCTTCCCGGCGTCTCACTATGTGACGTCAAAAGAAAACATGGAGCGGGCGGTGATTTCAGTGGAAGAGGAATTGGAAGAGCGGGTCAAGTGGTTCAAAGACCGCGGAAAACTCATCGAAGCACAGCGGATTGAACAGCGTACCCGCTATGACATGGAAATGCTGAGAGAAGTTGGAAGCTGCAAGGGGATTGAGAATTACTCCCGTCATATCAACGGGCTTCCAGCGGGTACCCGTCCTTATACACTGATCGATTATTTTCCAAAGGATTTCCTGATTATTATTGACGAGTCCCACGTGATGCTGCCGCAGCTGCGGGCGATGCATGCAGGAGACAGATCCCGAAAGTCCTCTCTTGTAGATTACGGATTCCGGATGCCCTCCGCATTGGATAACAGGCCTCTTGAATTTAAAGAGTTTGAAGGGATCGTCAATCAGATCATTTACGTCAGTGCGACGCCTGCGGCTTATGAAACGGACAAGAGCGATCATGTCGTTGCCCAGCAGGTCATCAGGCCGACAGGTTTGCTGGACCCTGTGATTGAAGTAAGAAAGACAGAGGGACAGATCGACGACCTGATCGGTGAAATCAACAAAGTTACAGCAAAGGGAGAGAAGGTTCTCGTTACAACGCTGACAAAGAAGATGTCGGAAAGTCTTACGGATTACCTGAAAAACGTAGGAATCAAAGTTAGATACCTTCATTCCGAAATTGACACGCTGGAAAGAATGGAGATCCTAAGGGATCTGAGACTTGGCGCTTTTGATGTCCTGGTAGGGATCAACCTTCTTCGTGAGGGGCTCGACCTGCCTGAAGTTTCCCTGGTGACGATCCTGGATGCGGATAAGCAGGGCTTCCTGCGAACTGAAACCTCTCTGATTCAGACCATTGGAAGAGCGGCGAGAAATGTCAACGGAAAGGTTGTCATGTACGCCGACGGGATCAGTGAAGCCATGGACAAGGCGATATCGGAAACGGAACGCAGAAGGAAGATCCAACAGGAATATAATGAAGAGAACGGCATAACGCCGAAAACAATAGAAAAGGCAGTTCGCTCCGTAATAGAGGCGACGAGAGTTGCTGAAGAAAAAGATGAGTATTATCAGGGCAGAAGTCCCCTTGAGCTGACGAAGAAAGAACTGGCGGATTACGTTAAGAAAATGGAAAAAGAAATGAAGGAAGCTGCCGCGAATTTGCAGTTCGAACGCGCCGCGGAGCTCAGAGACAGGATCTTCGAATTTAAACTTCGCCTGTGACGGAAATCCTGATTGCGGTATCCCCGTACATGCGGTTATCGCTCCGGAGTTTTCAGGAAAAACCGTGAAACCGGTAACCGTCTTTGTGCATAGCACCTTAAAGACGGCGGTTTTCGGGGAAATTTCGTACGATGCTTCACGGTTTTCTTAGAAAACACACAGGGAGATACCGGGTAGATTTCACATACAGGCAGTTTAAACTGAGAAAACCATTTGGAGGATGAAATGACAAAGGACATATACGTAAAGGGTGCCAATGAGCACAATTTGAAAAATATAGATGTGGTGATACCAAGAGACAAAATGGTCGTGTTGACTGGACTCAGCGGTTCGGGAAAGTCTTCTCTGGCTTTTGATACCATCTATGCTGAAGGGCAAAGAAGATATGTGGAGAGTTTGTCCGCCTATGCAAGACAGTTTCTCGGGCAGATGGAAAAACCGGATGTGGAATACATTGAGGGATTGTCCCCCGCCATTTCCATCGACCAGAAAACCACAAGCAAAAACCCCAGATCCACAGTAGGAACCGTTACGGAGATTCACGATTACCTGAGATTGATGTATGCCCGAATCGGTATTCCTCACTGTCCGGTTTGCGGCAAAGAAATCACCAATCAGTCCGTCGACCAGATTGTGGACAACCTCATGGTTTATCCCGAGGGTACGAGGGTGACCATACTGGCTCCCGTCGTCAGGGAAAGAAAAGGGGAGCATGAAAAAATCCTTGAGCGGATTAAAAAAGAGGGCTTCACCAGAGTCCGGGTAGACGGAGAAATTCTGCAGCTGGGAGAAGACCCAATCAAACTGGAAAAAACTTTTAAACATACTATAGAAATTGTAGTGGACAGAATTGTAGTTAAAGAAGGCAGTGAGAGCCGTCTTTCGGAATCCATTGAACTGGCACTGAGCCACGGAGAAGGCCTGGTAATCGGTTTGGTACAGAAGGATGCCGCCTCAGAGGGCGAAGAACGTCTTTTCAGTACGAAACTTGCCTGTCCGGATCACGGGATCAGCATCGAGGAGCTCGAGCCGAGAATGTTTTCCTTCAATAGTCCTTTTGGCGCCTGTCCTTATTGTAATGGGCTCGGATTTATTCAGAAAATCGATCCGGACCTGATCATAACAGCTAAAAACCTAAGCATTGATGACGGAGCGCTGGGCGATGTGTTCTCATCTATGGAATTTGGGACATTTTACCGCCAGCTTATCGAGGCTTTGGCGAGGGATCATAACGTTGATCTTGCCACCCCGTATAACAAGCTGCCTGCAAAGTTCAAGGAAGAGCTTCTGTATGGCACCAAAGGCAGAAACCTTCAGTATTATTATGAGAGCAGAAGCAACGGTTCCCAGTCCTACCGCAACCATCCATTTGAAGGTGTGATCAACAATCTGGAACGAAGGTATCAGGAGACCAGCTCCGATTATATCAAGGAAAAGATGGAACAATATATGAGCCTGATCCCCTGCGACGCGTGCCATGGAAAACGGCTTAAACCTGAAGTCCTGGCCGTTACCGTTGAGGGAAAGAATATCGCGGAACTATCCGGCATGTCCATTCGCGAGGCATTGAAATTTGTCAACAGCTTTCAACTGAGCACCAAGGATGAAATGATAGCCCATCAGATCGTAAAGGAGATTAAAGCGAGACTGACCTTCCTTATCGATGTGGGACTGGATTACCTGACATTGTCAAGATCGTCGGGTACCCTGTCCGGGGGGGAGTCTCAGCGAATCCGGCTGGCGACCCAGATTGGTTCCAGCCTTGTGGGTGTTTTATATATTCTTGATGAGCCAAGTATCGGACTTCATCAAAAGGATAACGAAAAGCTTCTGAAGACATTGAGAAATCTGACGGATCTGGGTAACACACTGATTATCGTCGAACATGACGAGGATACCATGTACGCTGCAGACCACATCATTGACATCGGTCCGGGAGCGGGAATTCACGGAGGAGAGATCATCGCTCAGGGAGATGTGAATGAGATCAGGGAATGCAGGGAATCCATCACAGGTCAGTACCTCACCGGTGAAAAGAAAATCGAAGTTCCAGAGGTAAGAAGACCTGGAAATGGGAAGAATATCAAAGTGATCGGCGCATCGGAAAACAACCTGCAAAATGTGGACGTCAGCTTCCCCCTTGGAAAGTTCGTATGTGTCACCGGCGTATCCGGTTCGGGAAAAAGCAGTCTTGTTAACGAAATTTTATTCAAGAGCCTCGCTTCTGAGATTAACAGAGCCAAGACAAAACCGGGAAAATGCAAAGGGATTAAAGGAATTGAGAATATTGACAAAGTCATCGATATCGATCAGTCCCCCATCGGAAGGACTCCCCGGTCAAATCCCGCGACTTACACCGGTGTATTTACGCCAATCAGAGACTTATTCTCTCAGCTTCCAGAAGCAAAGCTCAGAGGTTATAACAAGGGAAGATTCAGCTTTAACGTCAGGGGCGGGCGGTGTGAAGCTTGCAGCGGAGACGGAATCATCAAGATAGAAATGCATTTTCTGCCCGACGTCTATGTTCCCTGTGAGGTTTGTAAAGGAAAGCGGTATAACCGTGAAACTTTGGAAGTAAAATACAAAGGAAAAAGCATCTATGACGTGTTGGATATGAACGTTACGGAAGCATTGGAATTTTTCAGGAACATTCCGTCCATTCAGCGTCAGCTTGAGACTTTGGAGGAAGTAGGTCTTGGCTATATCAAACTGGGACAGCCGTCCACACAGCTATCCGGTGGAGAAGCTCAGAGAATCAAACTTGCTTCAGAGCTTTCAAAGAGAAGCACAGGGAAAACCATGTACATTCTGGACGAACCGACGACAGGTTTGCATTTTGCCGATGTGGACAAACTGATCCAGGTGTTGAACAGACTCGTAGACGCTGGAAATACGGTTGTGGTAATTGAACATAATCTGGACGTCATCAAAACAGCGGATCATATTATTGACCTCGGCCCAGACGGCGGAGATCGAGGGGGACAGATTATCGGCGAAGGTACGCCGGGGGAGATTGCCGCTCTTGAAAAATCTTATACCGGAGAATTTTTAAAAAAGGTTTTACGTTAGTAAAAAAATGTGATAAAATACAATATTAATTAATAGGCAAAAATTACAAATCAATATTTGTAATTATTTCTACTAAGGTTCGCTGGATTCAGCAGAATTTCGGTGGTGAAAATTGAATACGGAAAAAAGAAATATGTACCTGCTGATGATCATATTGATGTTTGCCTGGGGGTTGGAATATATCTTTGCAAAACAGGCACTGGCTGTCATGGAGACGCTCACGTTGATATTTATAAAATACAGCATCGGCTTTGTGGTGGTTTTAGTCATTAAGTTAAAATCAGAAGGTAAGAGTTTGATACGGAAAAAGGACATTCCAATGTTCCTGTTCTGTGCGGTTTTCGGAGATATTGGATATTTTTATCTGGAATACTCTGCCATGGACTATCTTCCGATATCACTTATAACGATTGTTTTAGCCTTTGTTCCCGCCCTGTCGATTCTCATTGACAGGGTTAAGTATAAAAGGAAACTGACGGCGATGATGGCGTTTGGAGTTGTTTTCAGCGTAGTCGGAATCGTCCTTGTAATCGGAGTCGATTACAAAGTTCTGTTTCAGGGAAGAGTGATTGGATATTTATTGGCATTCGCAGCGGTAATCAGCTGGAATTTCTATAACTTTCTCACCGCTTCGCTGCACGAAAGGTACGGAAGCGCGACGCTTACTCTGAATCAGTTGATCTGTACAATCCTGCTGACCTGGCCTTATGGGCTGACTCATTTGCCGGGACGGGAAAGCATCACGATAAGTGTTATCGGAGGACTTCTGTATTTGGGTGTTCTGAGCACAGGATTTGGATTCATCATAATGGTAAGGTCATTACATATATTAGGCCCTACAGTTACAGCAATATTTTCCAACTTTCTGCCGGTTACAACGACCATCTTCGGATGGCTGATTCTGAAGGAAACCATAGCGCCCGTGCAAATGCTTGGCGGGGCGGTTGTAATTGCGGCAGGATACATTGTAATAAAGGAAAAAGGACGAGCGGAGGAATTAACGGAATGATTGAGAATCTAAACATGACCTTACTGACCGATTTTTACGAACTTACCATGGCAAACGGTTATTTTGAAACCGGCATGGCAGATGATATAGCATATTTCGACCTGTTTTTCAGAAAGATACCCGATGAAGGAGGCTTTGCGATTATGGCGGGCCTTGAACAGATGATCGGCTATCTGAATAACCTTGAATTTGATCAAAGAGACATAGATTATTTAAGAGACAAGGGTATATTTAGCGAAGGTTTCCTGGAATACCTGAAGGATTTTAAATTTGAGTGCGATGTCTGGGCGGTTCCTGAAGGAACCCCCGTCTTTCCGGGAGAACCACTGGTTACGGTGCGAGGGCCTGTAATACAGGCCCAATTTGTAGAAACCATCATGCTTCTTGCCATCAATCATCAGAGCCTGATCGCGACGAAAGCAAACCGAATTGTGAGAGCAGCCCAGGGGCGCAGCGTCATGGAATTCGGAACAAGAAGAGCCCACGGCGGATCTGGAGCAGTTCACGGAGCTCGGGCAGCCTACATTGGAGGTTGTATCGGTACTGCCTGTGCGGTGGCGGAAAGAGATTTCAAAGTGCCAGCGCTTGGCACTATGGCCCACAGCTGGGTGCAGATGTTCCCGAACGAGTATGAAGCATTTAGGGCTTATGCCGAAGTTTACCCGGAAAACTGCACATTGCTTGTAGACACGTACAATGTGTTAAAATCGGGTATTCCGGCGGCGATTAAGGTCTTTAAGGAAATGAAACCCGAAAAGATGGGAATCCGAATTGACAGCGGAGATGTGACTTATCTGACCAAGAAAGCGAGGACCATGCTGGATAAAGCAGGGCTGAAGGATTGCACTATTGTAGTCTCAAATTCGCTGGATGAATATATTATCCGAGATGTCATCGGGCAGGGAGCAAAGGTTGATTCCTTCGGAGTAGGGGAAAGGCTGATTACATCTAAATCGGAACCGGTATTCGGCGGGGTATATAAACTGGCCGCACTGGAGAAGGACGGTGTCCTGATTCCTAAGATGAAGATCAGTGAAAACGTAGAAAAAATTACAAACCCTGGATTTAAAACGGTGTACCGGCTATTTGACAAGGATACCAACAAAGCGGTTGCCGACGTCATCACTCTTGATAATGAAGCCGCTCCTGACGGGAATGAATATGAAATTTTTGATCCACAGGTGATTTGGAAGAGAAAAAAGATATCGAATTTCTATGCAAAGAATCTCAGAGTATCGATTTTCGCAAAGGGAGTATGTGTTTACAAATCTCCTGATATTGACGAAATTAGAGATTATTGCAAGGCACAGATCGAAACGTTATGGGAAGAGATTTTGCGTTTTGAGAATCCACATGAATACTATGTGGACCTTTCCAAGGAACTGTGGGAACTGAAAACAAAAATGATCGAAGCGTATCAGGATTAATGAAATGTAGAAAGTCGGGCGGAGGGCCCGATGAGATAGAAAAGGATAGGTGATCATAATGAAATATGAATTTACAGTAACAAAGACATTGAATCCAAAGCAGAAGCCGGACCCGGATACACTGGAATTCGGCCAGGTTTTTTCCGATCACATGTTTGTCATGAACTATACAGAGGGAAAAGGCTGGCACGACGGAAGAATCGTGCCCTATGCGCCCATCGCGCTTGAACCTGCTGCGGCCGTGCTTCATTATGCTCAGGAAATGTTTGAGGGGCTGAAAGCCTATAAGGCGAAGGATGGAAGAGTCCTGCTGTTCCGTCCTGATATGAACGCAAAGAGAACAACGAAAACTAATGATAGAATTTGCATTCCGGCTCTGGATGAAGAGCTCTTTGTGGAAGCGGTCAAGGCAGTCGTCAAAATTGACGCTGACTGGATCCCCGAAAAGGAAGGAACTTCATTATATATCAGACCGTTTATTATCGCTACGGAACCGTTTTTAGGTGTGCGTGCATCAAAGGAATACCTGTTTATGGTCATCCTTTCGCCGGTAGGACCATATTACAAAGGCGGACTGGCGCCGACCAAGATCTTCGTTGAAGACGAATATGTAAGAGCAGCCATGGGTGGAACCGGGTACAGCAAAATCGGAGGAAACTATGTCGCTGGTCTGAAGTCACAGGAAAAAGCCCACGACAAGGGGTACTCGCAGGTATTGTGGCTGGACGGTGTCGAAAGAAAATACGTTGAGGAAATCGGAACTTCCAATGCGTTTTTCGTAATCGGAGATGAGGTCATCACGGCTCCCCTAGAAGGAACCATTCTTCCAGGAATCACAAGAGATTCTGTAATCCAGCTTCTGAAGGATTGGGGAATCAAGGTCTCGGAGAGAAGAATGACCATAGAAGAGGTATATAAAGCATATGACGACGGTAAGCTGTCAGAAGTGTTTGCATCAGGAACTGCCGCCGTTATCTCACCCGTCGGGGAGCTTTGCTGGAAAGACAGAAAAATCTCAATCAACGACGGAAATATAGGTGAACTCTCCCAGAAGCTCTATGATGTGCTTTCGGGAATCCAGCTGGGTAATGCTGAGGATAAATTCGGATGGACTGTTGAAGTTTAGCCTCAGACTAAAAAGAGCAGCTGATTAGAATATAGGAGATAAGACGATGATAACAGGAGCAGATGCCATTGTAAGATGTTTGGAAAATGAAGGGGTAGAAGTTATTTTCGGTTACCCTGGTGCTACGATTGCCCCGCTTTACGATAAATTGTCAAAATCAAGTATACGACATATTTTGGTTCGTCATGAACAGCATGCAGGACACGAAGCCAGTGGTTATGCTCGCATTAAAAAAAGACCGGGCGTTTGTATGACGACCTCCGGTCCCGGTGCGACCAATCTGATCACCGCGCTGGCGACGGCGTATATGGACAGCGTTCCTCTGGTAGCGTTTACCGGTCAGGTTTCCAGCGAGCTTCTCGGCAGAGATGTATTTCAGGAGGCCGATATCACTGGCGCCGCCGAGCCATTTACAAAATACAGCTATCTCGTGAATGACGCTGCCGACCTGCCCAGAATTATCAAGGAGGCTTTTCATATTGCTTCCACAGGCAGACCGGGTCCGGTATTGATTGATATTCCAGTTAATGTTCAGACACAGAAGATCGATTTTACTCTTCCGGGACCAATCGATCTTCGGGGGTATAAACCGACGATCAAGGGCCATGCGGGTCAAATAAAAAGGGTCATGAGAGCGATCAATAACGCAGACCGGCCTGTGATCTGTGCCGGAGGCGGTATCTTTGCCGCAGAGGCTCAGGAAGTACTCAGCCGTTTTGCGGCTGAAGTGAATATTCCTGTTGTATCCACCATGATGGGAATCGGCGCTGTACCTACGGCCCACCCTTTATATATGGGAATGCTGGGGATGCATGGAAAATCGGTTGCGAATCAGGCAATTGTCGATTCTGATCTTTTAATCATCATCGGAGCCAGAGTCTCAGATCGCGCGGTCCTTCTTCCGGCAAACGTAGGTAAGGATACAAAGATCGTTCATATCGACATCGATCCCGCTGAAATTGGAAAGAATCTCAGCACGTTTGTTCCTGTCGTAGGTGATGCGAAAGAGATTCTCCTGCAGATCATGGAAGCGGAGCCGGATCGAAAAGCCGATGAATGGCCGGGTCAACTGAAGGAACTCAAAGAAAAGCTGTGCCTCGATTATGAACCCCGCAAGGAGGGAATTAATCCGAAAGCCTTTGTCAACCTTCTTACAAAGACTTTGCCAGAGGATCACATCTACTGTGCCGACGTAGGGCAGAACCAGATCTGGTCGGCTGCCAACTGTGAGGTCAGGACGGGAAGATTTCTGACTTCAGGCGGAATGGGAACCATGGGCTACTCGATTCCTGCTGGAATCGGCGCAAAGCTGGCGGCTCCTGAAAAGACTGTCGTCGCGGTATGCGGAGACGGGGCCTTTCAAATGCAGATGATGGAACTTGCAACGATCTGTCAGCATGATGTGGATATTAAGATTATTGTTATGAAGAACAACAAGCTTGGCCTTGTTAAGGAAATTCAAAAGAAATCATACAAGAACAATGAAACCGCTGTAGATCTCGCGGGAAGTCCTGATGTAGTGGCCATTGCAGGCGCTTATGGCATCCCTGGAAAAAGCATCGACAGCATGGCTGCTGCCGAAGAAGCCATTGCAGAAATGATCGGCAACAGGGGAGTTTACCTGCTGGAATGCGTTGTGGATGAAAATGAACCGTCAATGTAACAGGATGGGAGGATGAAACTATGAAACACGTGTTATCGGCATTGGTACACAATACCCCCGGCGTAACGAGCAGGGTTTCGAGCCTTTTCCGCCGCAGAGGGTACAACATTGATTCTTTTATCGGAAGTTCCACGGAGGATGAGCGGTTTTCCAGACTGACAATTGTCGTTCAGGGTGATGATATCGTCATTGCACAGGTAATCAGCCAATTGGAGAAGCTGGAAGATATCATATCCATTGAGGATATTCAAGAGGAAAGCATGATCAGTAAGGTTCTCCTCTTTATGAAGGTGAAGGCCGATGTCAATGACAGGGTGGGAATTATTGTGGTAGCAAACGCATGCAATGCAAGAGTCGTGGAAATGAGTAAGGAATATCTGATTCTGGAAGCGTTGGACACGGAAAATCGAATCACTGAAATGATTGAGATCTTCAAACCTTATGGAATTATTGAGTTGGTTAAAACGGGCGTAGTCGCAATGAAGAGGTAACGATTATGAAGCATACAATATCAGTATTAGTTGAAAATAAGGCGGGTGTCCTGGCCAGAATTTCAGGGCTCTTTGCCAGAAGAGGCTTTAACATCGACAGCTTGGCAGTAGGAACCACAGAGGATAAGAACATCTCCCGCATCACCTTGCTGGTGGACGGAGACGATTATATCGCCGAACAGGTTACGAAACAGCTGAACAAGCAGATTGATGTCATCAAAGTAAGAAAGCTGAATCAGGATGAGATCACAAGAAGAGAACTTATTCTGGTCAAGGTAAGAATGTCTGCGGATCAGCGCGGTGAAATCATCGATATCGTTAAGATCATGCAGGGAGAAATCGTTGATATCTCCCATACTACATTGACGGTAGAAATGAGCGATAAGCCGGAAAAGATTGATCTTCTGATCGACCTCCTGTCTCCATATAATATTGTAGAGGTTGCAAGGACAGGAACCATCGCTCTGCAGAAGGGCGCAGAAATCGTATGATGCAGAAGCGGTCGAATAACAGGGCTGAATCAATTTGTTAGAATAACCGGACATCTAAGAATTTACTGAATAGAAATACCATTTATTTGCTGACTCAGAGATTCATCTGAGTCAGTTTTTTTATCAAACAAGAAATATCATTTCTTATTAAAACCTCCGGCTTTGCCGTGCCTCCGGCCTTGCCGCAGCGAATAACCATGAAGACAACAGGAGGTGTTTTATCATGATGGACCTACATACGCACACATTCCGCTGCAAGCATGCACAGGGAGACATCCCGGATTTGGCAAAACAGGCTGAGCGCAAGGGGTATTCCGTCCTGGGAATATCCGACCATGTTCCATTTCCGGATGATCACAATATCGAAATCAGGATGAGTATTCAAGAACTGGAGGACTACAAACGAAAATTCCATAAAACGAAAGCTGAGCATCCCGGACTGGAAATGCTGCTTGGGATGGAATGTGAGTATTTACCACAATACATAAACTATTACAGAGATGAACTGATTGGTGAAAGGGGAATCAATTACCTGATACTGGCGCAGCATCTCTTTTACTGCGAAGGACGTCTGGCCTATTTCTGGAGGGAAGAACCGGGCGCTGACAAGAAAATTCTAAAAGCTTATACGAAAGCCGTTGCTGAGGGATTGGAAACGGAGCTCTTCGGTTTTTTGGCTCATCCCGATCTCTTCGGCTACTTTTACCTCCCATGGGACAAAGAAGCGGAAGCCTGTTCCCGTTATATTCTTGAAGCGGCTCAAGCTTATAAAGTCCCATTGGAGATCAATGGGAACGGCTTTAGGAAAGGAATCAGAGACGCAGGAGGGATCAAACGGCTGCAATATCCGCTGGAACCATTCTGGGAGCTCGCGGCGGAATATGATGTCTCTGTGCTGGTGAACTCCGATGCGCATAAGCCGTCTGAACTGGCTCCCCCGGAAGAAGGGTTTCGGCTTGCACGGAAATATCAGCTTAAAATGGCAGATCGGTCGGATATCAGGGTTTATTTTGCAGGATAAACAAAAAGGCAATTTCTAAATAATTAAATAAGAGGAAAGAGGATAGGTGCGGACAGATGAACTTGATCGATTCTAAAGTAAAGGGTTTTCTCTTTATCATGATTACGTGCGCTGCATACGGCGTCATGCCGGCGCTAACCCAGCTTTCCTATCAGGCAGGGCTGACAGTCAGCAATATGCTTGTAGGAAGACTCGCATTGGGGCTGGTTCTTGTTTGGATAACGATCTTTATCAAACGGCTTGATTTCAAAGTGGACCGGCGGCATCTCGTCTTTATGCTGTTTATCGGCTGTGCGTCGGTAGTGCAGATGATTACAATGAGCGAAAGCTACCGATTTTTGCCGGGTGCCATCGTGTCTCTCTTGCTGTTTTTGTATGTTAGTGTGGTGGTGATTATAGAAATTATCATTGGACGTGAGCAGTTTGATAAAACCAGAATGATTTGCCTGATCAGTTCTTTTGCCGGTTTGATACTTGTGATCTGGACTCCTGGTACAGGGATCGAACTGAACTGGACCGGAATCTTGCTTGCCTTGACAGCCGCACTGTTCTATGGTCTATATGCCATCGGACTTGGGGAAAAAAGAACGAGAGCACTGGATTCGGAGGTCGTGATTGGATATATGTTGATTCCGCCACTCTTTTTTAACATCATTCGCTGTTTGGCGTCAGGCGAGCCTCTGTTGCCTCAAACCCTGTTACAGGTGGGGTTTGTTTTTCTTCTGGGATTTTTCTGTGTATTTGTAGCGGCGGTATTCTTCTGTAAGGGTGTTAAATACATCGGCTCAAGCAACGCTGCCATCTTCAACACCATGGAACCGGTGGTGGCTTATTTCGCAGGCATTCTTCTGATGCATGACAAGGTCTCCGTCAATGCCGTCGCCGGGGGTCTACTGATACTGGGTTCAGTTATTTATCTGAATCTGAAAAAGAAATTTTCTACATAAACAAAATGTTTTATATGTACGATTTAATCACTGGACTCTAAAGAATTTAAAAAGTAAAAATATGACCAATAAAAAACAGAGCCTCTGGAGGGGGCTCTGTTTTAATATATGATAAAAATTATTGAGTGACTTAATTCACTATCTTTGATTGCTTGCGCCGAGAACGTCCTTGATCTTGTGCTGTACCATCTTTTGGATTGCATCTCTTGCAGGTCCGAGGTACTTTCTTGGGTCGAATTCAGCAGGATTTTCAATGAAGATCTTTCTTATTTCTGCTGTCATAGCAAGTCTTAAGTCTGTATCGATGTTGACCTTACATACACCGTATTTTGCAGCGGTTCTGATCATATCTTCCGGAACGCCCTGTGCACCAGGGATGTTTCCGCCGTATTTGTTGCACAGCTCAACGAATTCAGGAAGAACAGTGGAAGCACCATGCAGTACCAGCGGTGTATTCGGGATCAGGCTGCTGATCTTCTGCAGTCTTTCAAAATCAAGGAAAGGTTCTCCCTTGAACTTGTAAGCGCCGTGGCTTGTACCGATTGCAATAGCCAGAGAATCAACTCCAGTTTTTTCAACAAATTCAGCAGCTTCTTCAGGATCGGTGAACGTAGCGGAACGTGCATCAACCTTGATATTATCTTCAACGCCTGCCAGTTTACCAAGCTCGGCTTCAACAACAACACCCTTAGCGTGGGCATATTCCACAACCTGCTTTGTCAAAGCGATGTTATCCTCAAAGGAGTGCTTTGAACCGTCGATCATTACGGATGTGAAACCGTCGTCAACACATTTTTTACAGATTTCAAAATCTTCACCGTGGTCGAGATGTAATACGATGTCCAAACCGGAATCTTCGATTGCAGCTTCAACCAGCTTCACGAGGTAAGCGGGCTTTGCATATTTTCTTGCACCTGCGGATACCTGAAGGATCAGGGGTGCATTTTCAATTTTCGCAGCATCAACAATACCCTGGATGATTTCCATATTGTTCACGTTGAAGGCGCCTACGGCGTAGTCGCTTTTTAATGCCTTTGCAAACATTTCTTTTGTTGTTACCAATGCCATAATAA
Organism: Anaerovoracaceae bacterium; assembly: GCA_963676445.1. Classification (GTDB taxonomy): domain Bacteria; phylum Bacillota; class Clostridia; order Peptostreptococcales; family Anaerovoracaceae; genus Anoxybacterium. Next base: position 1,541,185 of record OY781100.1, on the reverse strand, counting down.
ATTTCCCTCCTATTATTATTGTTTTTGGTATCTATAAGAATTAGATGTTCAACTAAACTTATTATACCCTAAATTGGAGGGATTGCATATATGTTTTTTATATTTTTGGTAACTATTTATCATCTTGGTTTGAAAGCATCGATAATATTGGTCCCATGTTGGTCATAATACCCTGCATATCACCAATTCTTTTAACTCCTGATAGTGTATTGGACAGAGTGTCAATTTTTCTGCTGGATTTGTTGTTGTTCATGAGTCCCCGAACCGCTTCCAAAGATTCCTGAATTCGGTCGATGGAATTATCCCTGTTCATCGGAACGCCGCGCATCTGGTTTAGATGATTGACTTTCTCCAACGTGTTGGTCATATTGTGAAGGCGGTCCAAAAGCAGTTCCATTCGGAAGGTATCGAAATAACCGGGGTCTTTAATGGGAGGAATACCTAATTTTCCGATTCCGAGTCCGGGCAATTGCAACATATTCAAGGGGCCTTTCCCTGAGCCTCCTTGGGACAAAAAAAGTAAAGCTGCTACAATCAGAGCAGGGTTCATATGTATCTACCTCCATTCCTGCCGTTTTCGTTGTCGGCCGACATGATGTTTATTAGATTTATTCACTATAATATGAAAATAACCTGCGGTTGGTGCATATATTAATAAAGCGACGGAAAGGAGGTTTTTATGGAGATAAATGATAAGCTGATGATGGAATTAGCCGAACAGCTAGGCTTTCAGCGTAACCGTACCGTTTCCAAGTCAGACAGAGTGTCTGACATTGCTGACAAATACAAGGGAAAAAGCGATCAGGAGCTGATCGATGAAATAATGAAGGTAAAAAAAGCAATGAAAAAAGACCAGACTCAATTTGATAAACAGATGAAGACCATTAAGGCCCTGCGCACAATGATGAACGGTGAGCAAAGGGCCAGGCTGGAAAAACTAATCCGGCTTCTGGAATCCGAGGATTGACCCGGATTTCCAATGAATAGTTCCATATGAAAATACCCCGCTCCAACATACCGTGAGCGGGGTGTTTTATTGCGGAAAAAAGCCTGCCTCCCATATCGGAAAGCAGGCTGGAGTCATAAAACGGTAATTTCTCCATTCATAATGTAGGGCAAAAATCGCTGTATTTTATCAAATGGCCAATTCCACCATTGTATTTTTTGCAGTTTCTCAATGGTCTCTTCAGCAAAACGCCTTTTGACTTCTTTGGCGGGAATACCTCCGACAACAGAGTATGGAGCAACATCTTTCGTTACAACGGCTCTTGACCCGATGATTGCGCCATCTCCAATATGAACACCCGATAAGACAACCGCTTCGTAACCGATCCATACATCGTTGCCGATTACAATATCACCTTTATTATCCCACGCAGATGCAACCTGCTTCTTATCTAAATCCCATTCTTCAAAAAATATTGGAAATGGATATGTCGAAAGTGATTTACTTGTATGATTTGCACTTGTCAAAAGGAACCTGGCCCCACTGGCAATGGAACAAAACTTGCCGATAATCAGCTTGTCATGGTTGATCGGGTAGTGATACAACACATTGTTTTTCTCAAATTGTACCGGATCTGATACAAAGTCGTTATACATTGTATAATCGCCTACAATGATGTTGGGATTCGTGATAACGTTTTTTAAGTAGACTGTTTGAAAGTCATTTGTTCTAGGATATATTTTTTTATCTGGAATAGTCATAAAATCCTCCTTCTATTATTTTAGAAAAACTATTCCAGAAACTACAATGCAGTTTTTCATCTCCTCACCAGCCTTTATGCTAATTTGCATAACTATTTACCTTGAGATAATGGCTATGACCTCGGCAGGCGTTGCATCAGAAGGGATGATAAAGTTGCCCGCCTGAAGCTTTCCTTCCGCTCCCGCCGCGGCGACAGCGTTGTAAAACTCATGCTTATCTTTGAATAAACCAACGCTGATCATGACCTCGGCAATCTGTTCTCCGGTTGATCCGGTGTTTATGTAAATGGAATAATCCTCTGGCGTATCCTCTGAATTTCCGGGCTGACCTTGGGAATCTTCGCCTTCCGGAGTCTGTCCGTCAATACCGGAACCTGTGGTGCCTTGATTTGTTGAATCACTGCTGTTCGGGTCCTTAATCGGAGGATTTTCAGCATAATTTGTCGGTGTTTGATCTTCCGGAATCTGAATTTCTTCGGCTATTTGGGAAGGATAAGCAAGGATCGAATCAATATTGCTGTAAATAACCAGAGTGGCTACGGCAACAATGATGAGTGCAACTAAAATATCGTTCATATCATAAAAAATATCTTTTATCTTTTTCATAGTGATTCCCCCTGTATGCTGATTAGATCAAATATTGCTACATTAAATTTATCACAACTAATATATAATGACAAACATAAAAACCTTGTTTTTTATTAAGTTTTGTTTACATGGGTATATTTCAACTAATTTATGTTGTATAATCTAATTTGAATAATTTAGGAGAGATGGCATTGGTTGTACTGAGACGGTTCAATCTGTGCTGCCGGTAGCGGATGATAAAGATAACAATTGCATCAAATGAAGAAAATCAGAGACTGGACAGGTTTCTGAAAAAATATTTTAAGAACGCTTCTCTGAGTCATATTTACAAGTTGATCCGAAAAGATGTTAAGCTGAACGGAAAGCGCGTTCCTGAAGAAACGATGCTCTCTTTGGACGACGAACTCACCGTTTATATTACGGAAGAGGAGGCGCTGGCTCTTCAGGAAAAAAAGACGCTTAGCCGTTCTAAAAAACAATTTAAGATCGCTTATGAGGATGAAAACGTGCTAATCGTGGAAAAGCCCTTTGGACTTTTGGTTCATGGAGATAAAAACGAAAAAAAGAATACCCTGGCAAATCAGGTGGCCGGCTATTTGGCGGATAAAGGTGAATATCAACCTGGGCGGGAAAGGACTTTTGTACCTTCTCCCGTAAACCGACTGGACCGGAATACCACAGGACTCGTTATATTCGGCAAAAACAACAGAGCGCTTCAAAGCCTGAACCGAATGATACGGGAACGGGATTATGTTAGAAAATACTATTTAACCGTCGTGCATGGAGAATTGAAAAAAAGCCTTCAATTAAAGGATCGGATGGAGAAGGACGAGAAAAGCAATACCGTCACAGTAATCAGTCCGGAGTCCTCCGAAGGGAAACTTATGGAGACCGTTGCCCGACCCGTTCAAACGGCCAAGGGATATACACTGGTTGAGGTGGAGCTGGTAACCGGGCGTACGCATCAGATCCGCGCTCATCTTGCAAAAGCAGGATATCCCGTCATCGGAGACACAAAATACGGAGGGGAAGAGCGCAACAGAAAGATCAACCGGAGTTTCGGACAGTCGGCACAGCTGCTTCACGCATACAGGCTGTGTTTTGACGGCGGAGTGGAACCTTTGGAATATTTGAAAGGGCTTGAGGTAAAAGCAAGTTTGCCGGCAAATTTTGAAATGATCAAGGAACGTATTTTCCGCTTTTAGAGTTAGAAAACGCATTCCTGGTCCATTAGGAGATGAAGATGACAAAGCACGAAGATAACAGACCCTTCAAGGAAAAATACAGAATCTATATTTATCCTGTGATATTGGCCTGGCTTGTAACGATGTTTGTCAGACCTATTACTGCAGACGGGGCGGCAATGTTGCCCGGGATTAAAGACGGAGAAGTGATCATCGTCGCCAAACACACTTATTCGTCTGTGAGAGGCACTCCTGAATTTCAGCAGGTAATTGCTTTTCGGGATGATATTCTGGAAGAAGGTGAGAAGGGCGATAATACCATACGGAGGGTGATCGGCTTGCCGGGGGATACAATTGAAATCCGGAACGGCCAGGTTTACCGAAACGACAAGCTTCTGAAAGAGGATTACATAACGGGAATCACGGAAGGCGATGTAGGGCCGATTACCATTGACGAAAATGAAGTTTTCGTACTCGGCGACAATCGCGAAGAAAGCATCGACAGCAGGGACCCGAGAGTCGGGCCTCTGAATATGAAGCTGATCAGAGGTTATTGTGCTTTGACTGTATGGCCTTTCGGTGAAATTGGCAAAATAAAATAAATAAATAAAATACATAATAAAATAAACAAAAATATATAACAATGAAAGTGAATTACGGATAATGGATATGAAAGAGTTGAAGGAATGGGCAAAGGACATCATTATTGCAGTGATTGTTGCAGTTATCATTCTACAGTTTATTAAACCGACCTTTGTAAGAGAGACTTCTATGATGCCTACTCTGCAGGAATATAACTTCCTGTTTTTAAGCAAGCAGTCTTATCGCTTCGGTGATCCCAAACAGGGTGATATTGTTGTTTTTCACACCAAGTTAAAAACTGAGTCGGGAGATGAAAAGCTCCTAATCAAGAGAATCATCGGCTTGCCGGGTGATACTGTCAATATCGAAGACGGCAAAGTATCGATCAATGGTGAGGTGTTGAACGAACCATATACAAAAGAGGGCTATACATCAGGTTACATAAAGGATTTGGTGGTTCCCGAGGACAGCCTCTTTGTTATGGGAGATAACAGACAGAACAGCACCGACAGCAGAGACACAAAAGTAGGCACTGTCAAAATCGACGAGGTTTACGGAAAAGCCGTATTTAGGCTCTATCCTTTCAATGAAATAGGTCCATTGAAATGAGATTGGTCTTTGACCGCAACAGCTTTTCGATCGATAAAAAACTTCAAGGGGAATAAGGGGAAGAAATGAAAAAAACAATTTTTGAATTTGCAAAAACAATTATTCTGGCGCTTGTCATCGCGCTCGTCATTACCACATTTATAAAACCGACCTTGGTTAAAGGTTACTCCATGTATCCGACCATCGAGCCGAACAATTATCTTATCGTCAATAAAATTCCGTATATCACCGGCGCGCCTGAACGCGGCGATATCGTGGTCTTTAAGGCGCATATTTACAGCGATAACGGCGAGGAAAAGGATCTGATTAAAAGAGTAATCGGCCTTGCGGATGATGTGATCGAGGTGCGGGACGGCGTTGTTTACCGCAATGGAGAAGCGTTGGAGGAGGATTACATTTACGGTGGCGTAACCCCCGGCAATATGGCTCCCTTTACGGTGGATGAAGGCTACATCTTCGTAATGGGAGACAACCGACCCAACAGCATGGACAGCCGCGACCCCAGCATCGGCGAGGTTGCAGTAGCGGACATTTTAGGAAGAGTGGACTTAAGGTTATATCCTTTCAGCGAAATCGGTCTGATCAATCACGATGAGTAATGGGCAGGGTGATTAAATGAAGCAAAAAAAAATATTGGCAAATAATAAAAAGGCAAGGCACGATTACTTCATTGAAGAGGTTTATGAGGCGGGCATGGTTCTAACCGGAACCGAGATCAAATCCATGCGGCAGGGTCGTTTGAACCTGAAGGAAAGCTATGCCAAGGTAGAAGGAAATGAATTGATCATATATGGGATGCATGTGAGCCCTTATGAACAGGGAAACCGTTTTAATACGGACCCGCTGCGGCCCAGAAAGCTGCTGCTGCACAAGCAGGAGATCAGAAAGCTCATCGGGTATACGACTCAGAAAGGACTGACGTTGGTCCCCCTTAACGTTTATCTCAACGAAAAGGGTCTGGCTAAGATGGAAATCGCAGTAGCCAGAGGAAAGAAAAACTTTGATAAGCGGGACGACATAGCAAAACGAGACGCGGACAGAAGGATTCAGCAGGAAATGAAACGTTCTGCACAAAATTACTAGACAAGAGCATAAATACAAAATATACTGTATACAAGAGTGGGTTGCGCGGCTAAGAGCCTGCCCGAATCAAACCTGAAGCACAAAAGGAAAAGGAGAAAACAGTATGTATTTGATGAAATTGGATATCGAATCTTTGGAACATCTCAGAAAAGCAACAGAGACCAAGCAAGTAACGCTGGATAATCCAATCATTTTGAAAACCAAGTATAAGCAGTATCCGCTGATCGTGGATAAAGGGGAATATTCAGACTATATAACTCCATGCATGGTGGAGTTCAAGCCTGAAGAGGTGGAAGAAGTGTATCTGATCATGGACTTTAATTCTGTTGCGGTTCATGATATTCTTGTGCACACTGAGAAGTATGATATCGTCGAATTTGACTTGAAAGGTCTGAACGATTTGATTGACAGCATGGAATAAAATGTCTGGCTGAAAATCCGGTCGTTCATATGAAATAATCGGCCGTCCGAAAGGCCGGCCGTCTAAATTGAAATGAATAGGTGAACGCCCATCCCCCAGAATTCGAAAACAAAAAATTGCTAAAACATGAAATAGTTTTAGACTGTTTTAACTGATGATTCTGTGGTATTATAATATATACATCGACAGTTGAACATTTTAGCCTTGATGTAAGACAGCATTGATTACATGCTGCTGATATGGGGGTGTAAAGGTTTCGACGGGGGTGTAGAAGCCGGATAAGCGAGCCGTAGTTGCCTAGTCTACGTTAAAAGGGGCACGTTTAAATATAAACGCTAAAAATAATAACAATTACGCTTTAGCTGCATAAGCAGCTGCCGCTAAGCGGCGCGTCGTCAGCTCTCGTTCACCTGTAGGCGAGAAACCTGGCGTCAAATATACAGGAAAACTCCGTGTGAGCTCCTAGTAGCACGGGGGACTAATAGGATAGCTGATGATAAAGCCTGCTGACGGGCGTTAACAGAAGCGAAATAAAAAAACATCAGCTTCGCTCGGAGAAAGTCTTGTGGAAATGCTTTCGGACGCGAGTTCGACTCTCGCCACCTTCACCAAAAAATAAATTGCCACCTTTAGGGTGGCATATTTATTTTTTTGCATGCAAGGGCGAGAGTCGAACTCGAAAGAGCGTCGAGCGGAAAGCAAACCATCGGGGATGGTTTGCCGAGAGACGGTCCGAGCCCTGTGCTTGGGCGAAGGACGGCAGATTTGCGGAATGGAGCAGACAAGGAAAATCTGTGTAACTCTCGCCACCTTCACCACAAAAAATTAAATGCCATCCGAATGGGTGGCATTTTAATTTTTTGTTCTTGTAGGGGTGACGGGAGGAGAAATCGCGTCCAGAGCGGGTATCGGGAGAGAGAATCTCTCCTGATCAGAGTATATCGTAGTTAGGCTATGAACAGTGATTTCAGACGATATACGGATTACCGCTTCGGGGGTTACAGGTATCGTTAGATACCGCCGAGAGGGGGCAATATTATTTATATTTTGTGAAATGAAGACATCTCTCTCCAGAGGGATGTCTTTACTATAATACTTGTTGTTGGAAGAATACTATTGCCGCAAATTATCATCAAAGAAATTGCGCTTGTATCAAATTTCGTTGTCTCAGTAATATGCTTTACATTTTCACTTGTTTGGCTTGAGTTAAAAGAAATGCGTGGGTGTTAGCTATGGCTCTTAAAACAAAAATGCGTGAATATAGAGCTCGTTTCAATATGAATCAGAATGAATTAGCGAGCTTGGTTGGTGTACGTCGAGAAACCATAGTGAATTTAGAAAACGGGCGCTATAATCCATCACTTAAACTGGCTATGGATATCGCAAAAGTTTTTTCATGCACGGTGGAAAATCTATTCTGCTTTGAGGAGGATGCACAATGAGAAAGGTTGTTCGTTCTTGTAGCAGGGGTAAATTTATAGGCCGTTTAGGTTTACCGGGTATGATATGGCAGCTACCTATTTTCAATTTCTTTTGGCTTTTTTGGTTGCTTGGTTTAATCGAAATTGCATTGGATTTTTCCATATTTATTCAAAATCTTAAGTTAGTAGCGGGTATGATTATCGTACCATTGAAATATGGAAAAGACATTCCAAACAAAGACAATATGCAATCTGATATCGAATTTTCTCTTCCATTTTCGGGGGCTTGGGTGGTTATAAATGGTGGGGTTGTTAAAAAGATTTCCCATTCATGGGATCTTCCTACCCAACGTTATGCTTATGATTTTATTAAATTAGATGAAAATGCCAATAGTTTTACCGGAAATTTCAAAGCAGCAACCTCGTACCATTGCTATGGAAAGGAAGTACTTTCTCCCGCTGATGGAATTGTGGTTGAAATTTTAAGCAACCAGCCCGATAGTATTATCTCAGTAAAAGGTGTTGCTGATTGTACCGCAAAGGATATTCGGGGAAATTACATCATAATCAAGCACGCAGAGGATTTATACACTATTTTGGCCCACCTGAAGAAGGACTCAATATGTGTAAAAGAAGGTGAGCATATCTTCCGTGGTCAAAGAATTGCTTTGTGTGGAAACTCGGGTAACAGCTCAGAACCCCACTTGCATTTTCAAGTACAAACTGGAATTAGCTTTTTCTTCTCAGCAGGAGTCCCAATTCGATTTTCTGGTATAGAATCAGAGCAATTTCAAAACTACAGCAATTATGATACTCGTCCTACATACCAAGATGTTTTATGCCCAGCGTTTATTAGCCGTGGTCAGTTAGTTGTTAATAAATAGGAATGTTAATACGTTTTTCAACGCAAATGAGCATTTTGCGCAGTGTAAGTTCATGTACTTTTTCAAAACACCCTCACATCTACAATTACCAGTTCACTCAGAAGATTAGGTCAAAATAGATGCACCCTGCTTAAAAAAAGCGGGGTGTTTCTCGTTTTAGGCTGGAATCAGTCCGGTAAACAATTTAATAAAGCCAATACCCAGTTAACGATCATGAGTGCCAGCATCTCTATGTACAGGGAGCAAAGGACTGCGTGGAGCTGCTTAAAACACTCGGTGCGCTGTAAGAGAAAATAGGTAGACAGCCTCTGCATGAGTAGGGGCTGCTTTACAAATGCACAAACTTTGAAGACATGTGATTTGAATTATTGTTGGAATATGATAGTATTATACATAATTAAGAATCTAGAGAGAGAGGTATAAGATGAAAGTTATTTATAATCACAATAATAATGAAAACGCAGTAGTAACACTCAAAGAAGCCGTCAAAAAACAATGTAAGCATCGTGACATGTCATTAGCTATGGAGCCTATGACGAATTATAGCAGTACTCCCGGGGGGAAAAATGATACACCGCTGGCCTTTTGGGCATCATGGGAACTTGCTGATCGCCCCAGACGCATTGCTTTATTGTTGGATGATTGTATGGAGGAATATCGCACATATGCCGAAGATATTCTTCCAAACATTGGTAAATTAGTTGACGCTTTCAGGAAAAAGCGGGCTACCTGTGAAGAAGTTAGCATTGTATGGAGCGTATGGAGTCGTCGATTTGATGATGGTATTTCCAATGCGCAGGATCGCTGGTACGGGCCAAGGGGACTGCGTCCTGAAAATCCGGAGAACGCAGTTTATATTTTTGAAGGCAACAAAGGACTTCAAGTGCTTTTCGAGATAGAGCCAGACGATAAAGAAATGGCGGACGGCTGGTTTTATCACTCCGAACATCTCGATATGTTTTGGACCTTCAATAATGAGGGCTTGTCTTATTTGGATGAAAAACTTAAAGCACTAGATATTGATACGGTCGTCATTTCAGGCTTGTGGACCGATGAGTGTGTGCTCGCCACGACCTATGCGGCGAGCACACGAGGCTACGATGTTGTTCTCGTCAGCGATGCCGTCTCAACAGCAACCGCCAACCAAGAGGCAGCTTTGACAATAGCTGCGGGTACTGTTGCAAAAGTACTCACAACGGACGAAATCGTTGATTACATGAATAATGATTATGTCACAGGAAAACCAGGCGCAGTCAAAGGGACCATTTATCCTGACGGCCGTAAGGATGACTGAGCCGATATAGGCAAATAAAAGAACAGGAATATAGTAAGCACTAAAAGCTTGCATCTATTCTGACCTAGTGACACAAAAAATAAATTGCCACCTTTAGGGTGGCATATTTATTTTTTGCATGCAAGGGCGAGAGTCGAACTCGAAAGAGCGTCGAGTGGTAAGCAAACCATCGCGGATGGTTTGCCGCGAGACGGTCCGAGCCCTGTACTTGGGTGAAGGACGGCAGATTTGCAGACTAAAATATGAAAAGCAAATCTGTGTAACTCTCGCCACCTTCACCAAAAGGACATATTTTCCGCAGGGGGAGGTAAGTCTTTTTTTATTGCGAAAAGCGTGGTAAAATGAATCTGAATTCCATTGTCATAGAAAGATAAACAGATTTGCTGAGAGGTTTATTTATATAGTATGGAGGAAATATGAATTGAATTTAACATTTAGACAATGTATACCGGATGACATTCATACGCTTTGTAACTTTTCGTATAAAACATATAATGAAACTTTTGCTCACATGAACACGCTAGCAAATATGAAAACCTATTTGGAACAGTCTTTTAATATAAGCAAACTATGCGGAGAATTATCGAATAGCAATTCATTATTTTATTTTCTTTATGCCAACGGCAAATTGGCAGGTTACTTAAAGTTAAATGAAGCCCCATCACAAACTGACATAAACGATAGGCAATCACTAGAAATAGAGAGAATATATGTAGCAAAGGAATTTCAAGGCGAAGGATTAGGCAATGTTCTTCTGAACAAGGCTATTGATATAGCGAACACGAGAAAAAAATTATATGTATGGCTCGGAGTATGGGAGAAAAATGATAGAGCCATTTTGTTTTATAAAAAGAATGGTTTTTATGAAGTTGGTACGCATTCTTTTCTCATGGGAGAAGAAGAGCAAACAGATTTTGTAATGCGTAAAAATTTATAGCTTTTTATATGCGATTATCTGCATAAGGGAGTTAGTTGTTTCTCGTTTTGGCCGGAATCAGTCCGGTAAACAATTTAATAAAGTCAATACCCTATGAGCCAATTTTAAAAGGCTGGTTTTCAGTTTTTCAATTACAAATCTGTTATAGTATAAACTAGGGAACCGTCGTATACGGAACGGTACGTACGGTTGGTGTGATTAGTCGGTAGGTGAATTAATCACCTACCGACTAATCGATTAAAAGCAGATGGCTCATAACAAAACTCAGAAAAAGATGAGATAACTGTTTCGTGTGGTTTCTGATATAGGGGCATGAATCAAATGGCAATCCATCCGCCGTCAACGGGGATCATCACGCCGGTCGTATAGCTAGACTCCCGGGCCGCAAGATAGACTACCGTTGAAGCCAGTTCCTCCACTTTGCCTTGGCGCGCCATCGGGCAGTAGTTTTTCATGACATCTTTAAAGCCCGGGAGCGTTGTCTCAATGAATTCGCCGAAGCCAGAGGCGATATAGCCCGGTGCGATGCCGTTCACCGTGATGCCGAAATGCGCCCACTCCGCCGCAAGTGCACGGGTCAGGTTAACCACACCGCCTTTTGCAGCCTGATATCCGGTATAAGAGTTGAAGTTGTCTCCCACCGTACCGGCAGTTCTGCAGTTGTTTCCACTGAGACCTGCTACGGAAGCAATGTTGATGATACGCCCGTATCCCTGCGGGATCATGATTTGATCGGCAAATTCTCTGGAACACTTGAACACGCCGGACAGATCCGTGTTGATTACATGGTTCCACTGGTCGTCAGTGTGTTTTTCCGCAGGATTTACTTCGACAACGCCCGCATTGTTGATCAGAATATGAACCGCCGGGAAGGTCTTGTGGATTTCCGTGATGGCCTGCTGAATGGATTTTGTCTGCGTCACGTCAGCCTTAATACAGAGGCATTTTCTTCCGAGAGCCTCAATCTCTGCGGCCGTTTCCTTCATCTTCTCGACTCGTCTTGCAAGAATAATTATATCCGCTCCCTGTCCTGCCAATGCTTTTGCGAAGATTACGCCCAATCCGGAGGAAGCGCCTGTTATAACGGCCACCTGGCCTGAAAGATCAAACATTTAAAACACTCCTTATCTTATTAAACTTCAACTGCGTAGTCAAACGCAGCAGTATTTGCGTGATTGATATCCTTTACGGAATCGCAGTCTCCAATGATATAAGTTTCGGCGATGATATCGCCCAGTTCTTCAACGACGGAGCTGTTGCTTTTCATCCCGAAAGCAGTTACAACACTGTCCGCTAGAAGCACGTCGCGTTTCCAGTTTTTATCGATCACTTCAATGCCCTCATCGGTGATCTTCTCCACCTTGCTGGAACCAACGAATTTGACATTGTGCTTCTTCAGCAGCATCATCAGCATGTTGTAATTAAAGACAAACATATCCTTGCCAAAATCGCTCGCTGGTATCATATCCACGACCGTGACCTCCTTGTCCTTCATGGCAAGCGCCAGGGCACATTCCAAGCCGCTGAGACCGCCGCCGCAAACAATGACGTTGTTTCCGACCTGAGCGCGCCCGTTATCCACAGAAATGACGTCATGCACGTTTTTGCCGTCTATGCCGGGAATGTTCGGCTGGAACAGGCTTGCTCCGGCGGCGATGAACAGGGCATCGGGATCTTCCCGCTCCACCAACTCTTTTGTCACTGTGGTACCCAGAACAATCTTGGCTCCGCAGCTCATTGTCGTGTTTATGTCCCAGTCTTTGTACTGCCTGAGGTCATCTTTGAACGGAAGTGCGCAGATTTCCGAAAGTTGCCCCCCGAGCGATGCACTCTTTTCATAAAGGGTGACATCGTGTCCTCTTTGGGTCAGAATCTGGACAGCCATCATACCGGCTGCTCCGCCTCCGACAACCATAACCTTTTTCCTTTTGTTTGCAGGACGGATTTCAGCGTACTTGACTTCACGCCCAACGGTAGGGTTTATCGCGCAGCGAACCGGTGTCCCCGCCGCTACATTTCTCGCGCAGCCCTCCATGCACCGCAGGCAGGGGCGCGTGATGTTGCTCTCGTCTCTGCGGGCTTTTTTAATCGTGTCAGGATCAGCCATCAGTTGTCGGGCCATTGCTACAAGATCGGATTTTCCGGAGGCGATAATTTTCTCAGCTTGTTCGATCGTTTTAATGGAACCAACGGTGGCAATCGGCACATGCAGTACCGCTTTCGCCTTTTCTGCCAGATCTGTATTGTGGCAGTAAGGATGGTAGTAGGGCGGTATCACATAGAACGAATACTTATCCTCAACAATCAGTCCGCGGGAGACGTGAATGAGATCAACGTAGTCCTGTGCGATTTTAAGGAACTCCAGCGTATCATCGATGCGCATTCCCTCTTTCGCAACCTCGTCGCCGCTGATTCTCATTTCCAGCGCAAAATCCGGCCCCACCGCTTCTCTCACGGCTTTGATAACCTCCATGGGGAAACGGATTCGGTTTTCAAAAGATCCTCCGTAGTAATCGTTGCGCTTATTCGTATAGGGTGATAGAAACTGAGCGATCAGATTTCCGTGGGCACAGTGGATCATCACCATATCAAAGCCTGCAGTTTTCAGCCTTTTCGCGCAGTCAGCGTACTGATGGACGATATGGTCGATGTCGCGCTGATCCATTTCCCGTATGTAACGCGGGCCGTGATCTGTGGGGATCGGGGTGGGAGCAATGGCCTCTCCACGAAGAAGATAGGGGGCGGCTCCACGGCCTGCGTGACACATTTCAACAGAAACCTTGGCGCCGTATCGGTGTACCTCATCTGCAATTCTTTTGAGTCCGGCAATATTGTCGTCGCTGGTAATTCGGAGTTCACCGCGAAAATCCGTGCCGGTTTCGTCGTCAACCGAGGTAGCTCCGATCGTGACCAGCCCGGCTCCCGTACGCGCCTGCATTCCCAGAAATTCTACATAATCGTTTGTCACTTCTCCCCGCTCCGAGGAAAGGCAGGACACCATCGGTGAAAATTGAATGCGGTTTTTTAAGGTTATGTTGCCGACCTTTAGGGGTGAAAATACGTGAGGATATGCTTTTGATGCTTTCACACTGTTCAGCTCCTTTCATAGCTAAAAAATTAACAATCTTTAGTTTATTATAATTTTTTGATAAGGAAAAGAAAAACAGTTTTTGATAATAATATCACAATAAATACTTGTTGTACCACACAGGTGTGATACAATATTGTTGATAAAATGTATTCATGGGGAGGTGCCAGAATGGATTTTAAGCAGTTGCAGTACTTTCTTCAGGTGTGCCGTGAAGGGAACATTACCCGAGCCGCTTCGTCTCTCTATATCTCGCAGCAGGCTCTTAGCCTGTCTCTGTCGCGCCTTGAAAAGGAACTTGGTTGCACTTTAATGAAAAGAAATTCAAGGGGAATCGTACTCACTAATGCAGGCGAGTACTTAAAAGTTCAGACCCAAAAAATCATTGGAATATCCAACGAGACGCAGGCGCATCTAAACAGCCTTACCGCAAAAAATCCAAACCTGATTGTTGGGTGTGCCTATGGCGTAGTCGGTGAAATGACAGGTCAGCTTTTAAACAATCCCATACTGTTCGGAGACAAAATTCGCATTAAGATTATGGAGTATACCGATCTTGACTGCGAACGGGCGGTGGACAACGAAAATGTGGATCTTGGATTTGCGATTGGACCGGTAGATGACAGTCGTTTTGACAGTTGTTTTCTGACCAGACGGCGCTTTTGTTTTGTAGTCAACATAACCCATTTACTCGCAAAATATGAAGTGATTGAAATTGGTTGTCTCAAGGATGAAAACATGATCGTAATGAATGAAAGTTTTAAGGTTCACCACATTCTGCTCTCGCTGTGCGAAAAAGAGGGATTCAAGCCCAAAATCATTTATGAGGCCGGTGAAGTCGCAACGATTCAGAATCTTGTGTTGAAGAACTATGGCATCGGGCTGAGTGCAGATTTTGTCGCAAATAGAATCCAATCTTCCAATATCAAGATTCTTTTTTTAGATGATCCTGCGTTTACATGGGATATTTATCTCATCAGCAAAAAAGAAAAGGTACTCTCGAGGGAAGCACAGACATTTTTGGAATGCATCAAAAAATATCCTGTTCAAACCGAATGAGTTATTTTTTAGCGCGGACGATGCGCGGTCGGATTTTAGTTCTCTTTTTCAATACACAAGTCCTTAACAGAGCAGGAAATCAATGAACAATAGCGGTGCTTTATTTATTACTTGACATTGAAATATGGTACTGATAATATAAACTTGGTAATTAAATAGGAGTTTTATGTTCCGTCAAAAGTTTTTGACGGCTAAGAGGGAAGCAGGTTTAAGTCCTGCGCGGTCCCGCCGCTGTAAACGGGGAGTTCTGTTCATTGCACGAGTCGGATTCGGTTATGTGCGCCACTGGGCGAAGCTTGGGAAGGTTTGGACAGAATAGTGATCCGTAAGCCAGAAGACCTGCATAAAATCAACATTGCACCAACGGGTTCTTTGGAGATGCAATCTATATCAACACAGCAAATACGGGCTGCGGCATTTTGTCGCAGTTTTTTGTTTTTAAGGAATAGACTTTAGGTCTTAATTTAATAGGGAGTTTGATGTTCTGCCTGGTAATGAAAAATGCCAGGGAGCAGAGAGGGAAACAGGTAAAAAGCCTGTGCGGTCCCGCCGCTGTATACGGGGAATTCTGTCCATTGCATAAATCGAATTTAGATGCGTGCACCACTGAGCATAGCTTGGGAAGGCTTGGGCAGAGTGATGATTCGTGAGCCAGAAGACCTGCATCAAGTTTATTGTCACACCACGGGTAATTGGTATATGTGACTTGTAAGAAGGAAACAAATGTTTGCTTCTTTCGTGTGCATATATTTATAATTTACGGCTGTGACTGTTTGTCGCAGCTTTTTCTTTTAAGAAAACAATGAAATATATACCCATTTGGAGTTCAATACGGATAATTGATTAAAAGGGAAGATGGGTGAGGGAATGGCTACGGTTTTTTTATCCTTTATTAGGAGGTATTATTTGTGGGAATTACTATTGATATTCTTTTAAGTGAGCTCAAATATAATTATTCCATCCATTTACGAAATAATAAAAATGTAAAATTTGAATGGGTAAGACTGTTTCACATAAAAGATACTTGTCACCGCACAGAATCTTTGCAGGTATGCCTGCTATCTGAAGCCCTTGAATTTCCTCCGAAAATAGGATTCTACTATTTGTGTCTAAGGGACCGGATTGCCGACAGTAAAGAAACGGAAGAATCTCTTGCTGGTATGATCATCATCAATGAAAATATCAGCCTGTTCGAATTATTTAATCATGCTCAGGAAGTATTTATCAAGTTTAGCAACTGGACTTCGCAAATGCAAGAATCATTGGTAAAGAATAAAGGGATTCAAGATCTGATTGACTTGAGCGAACCGATATTAAAAAATGATATATCTGTTCTTGATTCCTCTTTCAAGCTTATTGCCCATACCAAAAGCGTCAAATGCGACGACCCGATTATAAGTGAGCTTCTTCATCTTGGATATCACCCTGAAAAAATGATCGAAAAACTTCAGAAGTTTCGGCATATAGCGCATTATAAGCAGTCGGAAGAGATTCTCATTGATAACACTTTCAATATTTCAAAATATGTCGCGTTGGAAAAAGCGTTTAATTATGACAATAATTTTTCTACTCAGGTGGTAATGCTTTGCTGCCAACAGGAATTCTCTAAAAGCCTGCTCGATTTATTTGAAATGCTTATTTATTACGTAAAAGTCTACTTTGATCGGCAATATCCGAACAAGGATATTTATTCATTATATGCTTCACTTATCCATGACCTGATTGAAAACGGAAAACTGCTGAAAAAAGAATCCATCATAGAACGGGCAAAATATGTGAATATACCTTATAAATCCTCCTTTAATGTTTTTAAAATCGCCTTTCACGATTCTGAAAATATCCCTCTGGATAGGATTATGCAGGAAGTATCCGAAAGACTGATTACCTCAAAGATCATTATATATAAACAAAGCATCGTGGCGGTCAATATATATAACGAAACCCAAAACGACACAAAAAACCTTTGCCATGAAAAGATTTCAAAACTTGAAGATATTTTAAACCGGCACGGGGCGTATTGCGGAATAAGCGGCTTTTTTCGCTATTTGATTCAGCTTCAAACTGCGTATAAACAGGCCGATACAGCAATCGTTCTTGGAAATAAAATTTTAGAAACATCAAGTGTTTTTACACCGATTAAGGAAATTGATCCTGTAATTTTCAGCTTTGAAGATCTTTATGTTTATTATATTTTAGACCATTGTACCGAAGAGAATACCGATATGCTGGAAATGGATAATTGTTTTATGGCATTAAGCGACCTGGAGCATTATGATCAAAACCATAATACCGATTATATGAAAATTTTATTTACTTACCTTAATCATGAAAGAAGTGCTACTCAAACGGCAAAACAATTATACATGCACCGAAATAATGTCATTTACCATATAAATCGTATTAAGGAATTAATCGGAATTAATCTAGATGATCCGGAACAAAAGCTAAAGCTTCTATTAGCATTCAAATTAATACAATTTAAATCAATTAAGGACACGAATCGGGTTAAATTTGATCCCCATATTTCTAAACTTCTTCCCGCATTTTCTCAATAACAAAAGCATTTTTGTAATGGATATTACATCCTATTTTGTTCTTGCTAAGCTTCTTGTCCTATTGTTCATTAGAATCGTCTTTCCGTTCGATGCAAAGAGGTTGACCACCTACATGGTAGCGAATGGAAAGGCGATTTTTTTATTGCAACAACCCGGATATCAGCAAGGCGCTCAAAAGTAATGGGGTGATTTGGGCATATTGATGAAAACAAAGTTCTTATCCCAGAAAAAATTTGACCTTTTTTCGCAGTGAACTAGACGTAATATGCATTTTGCACAATGCGGTTTGAATTTTTGAATACAACTATACAAACATTCGATGTATGTTCCTTGTAAATCATTGATCGACATGAAAAAAGATGAATAGCCCTCCGTGTACAAATCAAAAAGATAAAATACCTTGCCATTATTTTATCCTTTCCGCTAATGTATTTTTTCTGATAAATGTTAAACTAAGTATAATTCAGCTGAATGAGATAAAAATGAGATAAAATTGATTTACAAGGAGATAGAAAACGCATGAGTATTAAAAAGGGAATTGATATCAAACTTAATGTAAGACCTATTTATATTGGTCTTGTACATCTCACTGTCTTTGAGGGCCCCTGTCGTTTTGGGCAGGGTGAAGAACTGACCACAGAATACGACCGCATGGCAAATCAGGAGTTTTACAAAGAATTTGTCGAAGATGTTAAGAAGAATCTGTCCATCAAGGAAGTCAACCTGATGGATCCGATTTATGTCGAACGGCATGATGATTTGCTCAGTAAGGAAGAAATATTTGAAGCCATGGCGAAAGATGTTAACGAAGTTGACCTTTATCTGGTCGGGCTTGAAATCGCCAGAGGAGATATCGTTATTGAGTTTGCTCAGCGCTACAAGAAACCGGTAGCGATTGTTCCCGAAAACTGCTGCATGATCGGTGATTGCGTGCCTGCGATGAGAAGCAGAAATCTGGAAGCTTACGGATATATGAAATGGGAAGACGGTGTTCGGCATCTTAAAGCTCTTAGAGTAAGGAAGGTACTGCAACATACGAATGTTTTACTGGCGCCAAGAATGAATTCCAATAATTCAATGGCCAGTGATGCCACTTTTGTTAGCTTATCGGACGTTACCCAGATTCTTGGACCGAAATTCCGTTACATAAATGCCCACGAGCTTCTTGACCAGACTCACATGGTGGACCCTACGACGAATTATACGATACCGGGTCGCACGGGGAACAATATCAACGAAACGGATATGAAAGAAATCGAAGCTTTGACAGACGAACTGATGAGCGGTGCATCCGAGTGCACCATGGAACGGGAAAAACTGATGTTATCAGTGAAAGCCTTTTACACAGTTAAAAAGTTGTTAGATGTTTACGATTGTAATGCGTTTAGCATGCCATGTCCAGATATCTGCGCGTCCAGGAGATTAAATGAAGAACAGGTTACTTTCTGTCTGACGCACTCCTTGCTGAATGAACTTGGTATCCCATCAGCCTGCGAGTATGACCTCTCTTCCCTTATATCCATGCAAGTATTATCGAATTTCTCAGGTGGGGCTCCATACATGGGCAATACGAATCCGATTATGTATGAAAATGGTGTGGCGCAGCCGAGACGTACTGTTGGAGAAAAGGATCTGGAAGAGATCAAAAACGAACAAAACCTTTACTTTACGTTCCACTCAACACCGAACAGAAAGCTTAAGGGATTTGATAAGCCTGCCGAGTCTTACGGTATTCAGCCGTTTGCTTATAGCGGCTGGGGAGCAACACTGCGGTATGATTTCAAAAAGGATTACGGACAGCCTATTACAATGCTGCGTTTTTCTCCTGATTGTAAAAAAATGTTTGTTGCAAAAGGAACAATCAAAGGGGGAAGCGGTTACAGTGATGTAAATTGCTCACTTACCGTGATTTTCCAGGTTGATAATCAGGAAGATTTCTTTACGAAGCAGATCAATTTCGGAAACCACATTCCGTTGGTATATGGTGATTACACGAAAGAATTGGCTCTCTTAGGAGACTCCCTGGGATTGGAAGTTGTAACTGCATAAGAAGGAAGGTTTTTTATGTTGCCACAAGACATTAAGGATCGGCTTTTACAGGCGAATCATTTAGCAAGCTATGAAATCGCGGCGATAAAGAAGAATCATAAATCCGGCGCGGACTTTATAGAAAAACATCTAAAAAGCTACATAGCCTATAAATTGCTTTTGGATAAAACAGAGGTTTCAGACAGTATCAGTGATATGATTCGCGAAAATGTGGCGAAGTCTTTAAATATTGAAAAAGAGAGACTGAAAAAAGTGGATCAGCCATCAAAATGCAATGGCGCTACTGCGGTAGTGTCAAAGAGGGTTCTTCTTTTTTTGGCAGTTCAAAGGGAATTGGAAATTCAGCTTCCTGTTGAAAAGACGCCTGAAATTGAAACAGTGAAAGATCTGGCAGAGCTAATTTGCGATTTAATGAATTTCACGAAAGCAGAATAGGTATTTCATAAAGATATAAGCAGACAATCGGAAATATACAAAGAAAATCTCCGTTGTCTGCTTGAATTAATAAAAATTGTAAGGTACTATCATATGCTAAATATAGAAAAGATCCGCACAGATTTTCCGATTTTATCTCGTACTGTCTACGGCAGACCACTGGTTTATTTAGATAACAGCGCCACTACCCAGCTACCGAATCAGGTGTTGGAATGTCTCAGCGAATTTTATTCAGAATACAATTCAAATATCCATCGCGGCATATACTATCTAAGTGAGCAAACCACGCAAAAATATGAGGATGCAAGAGAAAAGGTAAAAGAATTTATTCATGCAGAAAGTTCCAGTGAAATCGTATTTACACAGGGAACAACAGACTCAGTTAATTTGATAGCCGAAAGCTTTAGTGAGGGTTTTGTAGAAGAAGGGGATCACATCATCGTTTCGCAGTTAGAGCATCATTCTAATTTTGTGCCGTGGCAGATGCTGTGTCGTAAAAAAGGCGCAGTACTCCGTATTCTTCCTTCCAGAGACGGAGAATTTTGCCTTGATGAGTACAAGGGTATGCTCAACGAAAAAACCAAATTGGTTGCAGTTACCCAGGTGTCTAATCTGACAGGAACAGTAACTCCTTTGAAAGAAATGATTGAGCTGGCACATAAAAATGAAACGCCCGTGCTGGTAGATGGTGCACAGGGTATTCGGCATGAAAATGTAGATGTACAGCATCTAGGTTGTGATTTTTACTGTTTTTCGGGCCATAAAATGATAGCGCCTACGGGGATTGGCGTATTATTTATCAATAGTAAATGGTTGGATAAACTTGGACCCCAACGCTTTGGCGGAGGAATGGTCGATAAAGTTACCGAGAAAGATACTTCATTTATCGATGCACCATATAAATTTGAAGCAGGAACACCAAATTACTCAGGTGCGATTGCACTTGGAAAGGCGATCGATTATATAAATGCAATCGGAAAAAAAGATATTTCGTTTCACGAAGCTTTTTTAATAGATTATGCGGCTAAGGAACTTGAAAGAATAGACGGACTGAGGATACTAGGGCAACCCGCGAAACGGTCGGGCGCGCTATCGTTTATTCTAAAGGAGGTGCATCCGTATGATTTGGCAAGTCTTCTGGATAAACTCGGTATTGCTGTGCGCGCGGGAACTCATTGTGCACAACTAGCGTTGAAAAGCTTTGACTTGGATTCTGCGACACGAATATCGCCTGCTTTTTATAATACAAAAGAGGAGATTGACTTGTTGATTGATGGTATAAAGCAATCGAAAAGATTTTTGATAAAGAAAAGGTGATGATATGACGATTGAAGAAAAACAGGAAAGTTTTATCATGGATTTTAACGAGTTGAATGACTGGTTTATGCAATATGAGTATTTGATTGTATTAGCTGGCACAATGGAGGAACTGCAGGAAACCGAAAAAAACGAAGAAACGCGAGTTTCAGGCTGTCAGTCAAATGTTTGGGTGATTGTGGAATATGACGGACAAAAGCTCAAGATAAGGGCTGATAGTGATTCCTTGATTATAAAAGGAATTCTGGGTATTATTGTACAGCTTTTGGATGGTAATACACCATATGAGATTTTAAAAGCAGATATCTGTTTTATTGAACGAACCAGCCTGAAACAACAACTATCGACCGACCGTTTTAAGGGCATGTCGGCAGTTATTGACCGAATTAGAAGTTGTGCTTCAATCTGCTAAAGCCTTCCCTTTCAAAGCAAATTTCTTATTTATTTTTTATACCTTTAATTTCTAGAATGAGGGTCTTATTGTATGCTCTTTCTCTGCCATTCTTTTCAGCAGATCCTTCCGCTTGTCACCGTCCTTGCCGAGGATAAAAAAGGTGAAAAACTTTCCTTTTCTCATGGGGCAGGGAATATGGCTTGATTTGGACCGGCTTGACTGGAATGATAAAATCAGAGAGGTTTTAACAATATGGTGATTGACTTCGGCCACAGCCTCGGGCTGAAAATATTGGGGCGTATAATATACGGAGGAAAGTAAAATTTACCCCGCAAAAGGTTTGGGCATGAGTTGAAGGAAAAAATGCACCACCTCAAGGATAAAAAGCCGCTGTGGGGCATTTGTGCGCCTTACAAGCGGTTCTTAAAAGTTCCTGCGATACAAGGATGACAAAAGCTCCCCGAAACCAATGTCGGAGAGCTTTCTAGTAAAGCCTTTCTCTTTGTTTCTGAAGTATCAGGATGGCCCCAGATAATCTTCTCCAGCTTTATGCAGTAGCAACTTTCACCTCCATAAAACTGATCATGTAAATCTCCAACCTTCAGAAGCCTGTCGAATGGAAATAAACCTCTTGTAAACTCCATCTTGATTGATTAGTTCTTTATGCGTACCTTTCTGTACAATTTGTCCATTGTCAACAATAAGAATCTGATCTGCATTTTCAATAGTGGCAAGGCGATGAGCAATTGTTATAATGATTTTTCCATGGATTAGTGATGATATGGCTGCTTGTATTTCATGTTCATTTTCAGGATCAACGCTGGCCGTGGCCTCGTCCAGTATAATAATCGGCGCATTTTTCAGCATGGCACGGGCAATGGAAATACGCTGTTTTTCACCACCCGACAAAGTGCCGCCACCTTCTCCGATTACAGTATCGTACCCACCTGAAAGGGAACAGATAAAATCATGGCATCTGGTAGCTTTCGCAGCTGCAATGATTTCCTCCTCCGTAGCTCCCTGTTTTCCAAATTTAATGTTATTCCGTATGGTATCATGAAAGAGGTAGACATTTTGGAATACCATCGAAATATTTTTCAACAGGCTGTCGCAGGTCATTTGTCGAATATCAACTCCGCCTATTGATACTGTTCCATTTTGAGGATCATAAAATCTGGTCAGCAAGCTGCAAATTGTACTTTTTCCGCTGCCAGACGGGCCAACAATCGCAGTTACAGTATTTTGCGGAATGGTAAAAGATATATCATGAAGGATTTCTCTTTCTCCATATCCGAAAGAAACATGGTGATAAGCAATATCAAAGGCCTTTAAATTAATATCTTGCCCATCGGAATCTATAAACCCAGCCTTTTCCAAATCAGACAATTTGTCCATGGCAGAATTAATGACTGGCAAAATATGCGCTGCTTCATTCATGGACTCAACGCTTCCGAAAATGGTAAAGGAAAACATTGCAATCATAATAAATTCGGATAGTGACAAGGTTCCGATCATTAACTGCCATGCAGTAGCAAGAATGAGTACTACAGTAGCACTTTTTAAAAACAACAAATGCAGACAAGCCCACGGAACAAACCCGAATTCACTTTTAATTCTTAGGCTCTTATTCTCTTTGCAGGATTGATGAAACCGCTCTACCGATGCCCCTTGCTGTCCAAAGGATTTTACAATTGGCAACCCGCGCACATATTCAATAGTGACACCTGATAAGTTTTCCTGCGCTTGATGAGTAACTGCGGCAGTTTGGAAGCTCTCTTGACAGACGTGATGCAAGGCAAATGACGATAGCAGAATCCCAACCGCACAAATAAGCGCAGCAACAGGAGAATAAATTGCGATACAGCAAACAACAGCAAGTGCCTGAATATAGCCGTTTACGACTGTATCAATCATTTTCATCCCTTGAAGCTCCAGGGTGGAAAGTTCAGTTGTAACCGCTGCCAGGATGTCGCCTGAATTATGTTCAGCAAAGTATCCCAGCGAAACACGTTTCAAAATATCGCCAATATGTATACGCTGCTTTGCTGCCACTTCGTATCCGATGCTTTCCTGCAATTTATTTTTCCAATAGGAAAACAGAAAACGCAGAAAAACAAGAAGTAAAATTCCCAAAAGACAGATCCAAATAAGGTTTGTATTTACCTTCTCCTGTCCATAGCTGTCTTTTATCACCAAATCCAGCGCCCATGCCGCAAGTATTACTGGCCCGGCAGTAAATCCCGCCGCTAAAAATGAACATACAAAGCCCAAATATAAACGGGTTCTATAATCACTTGCCCATTGCATTATGCGTATAATCGTTTTAAACATATTCCGTCGCCTCCTTCCCTGAAGATATAAATTTGGAGGCTCCTACCGCCCAATTCTTTGCTCCTACATGAGCCGTCCACATACTGCGGTATAAAGAGCAGCGATTTAACAGATCTTGCTGTGTCCCTATGTCTACAATGTTCCCTTTTTGAAGAACTACAATTTGATCTGCATTTTGAATGGTAGACAATCGATGTGCAATTACCAGTAAGGTTTTACCTTTGGAAAGAGCCATAATCGAGTGCTGCAATTTATCCTCGTTTTCGGGATCGGTAAATGCTGTGGCCTCATCCAGTATAATAATAGGCGCATTTTTCAAAATGGCGCGGGCAATTGAAATGCGCTGACGTTCCCCGCCTGACAGCAATTTACCTGCATCTCCGGCAGAGGTATCCCAGCCCATATCCAACCGTGCTACGAATTCATTACATTGTGCAGCCTCAGCTGCTTTCAGCACCTCTGCGTCAGTGGCATTCGGCCGACCGATTTGGATGTTCTCTTTTAAGGAACAGTCAAATAAAAAGTTATCCTGTGAAACAAAACTAATCAATTCAGAGAGCTGTCTCAGCGGTATCTGCCGAATATCTTTTCCTCCGATCTCAATAGAACCGCCGGTGACATCCCAAAATCGTGCAAGCAATTTAGCAATGGTAGATTTGCCCCCTCCGGATGGACCAACCAACGCAGTAAAACTTCCTTCCCGCAAATCTAAATTTATGTTTTTCAGAACGAAGTTGTTTTGCTCCCCTGTGTAGGAAAAGCTTACGTTATTCATTCTGACATCTGTATTTCGAATGGTAGCCCTTACGGCTTCTTCCGAAAGCTCTGAAAGATGTAGCATCTCATATGAATCCTTCACTGCAAAAGCCATGCCTTTTATTTCTTCAATAAATTGCATCACTTTCAACATCGGTCCCACAATTCCTAATGTCAATAGAAGACACAGAGTTAATTCCTGTGTAGAGAGAGTTCCGTTTAAGTAAAGAACAATTCCAACGGGAAGGGTGCCAAGTAATGTCGTGGGTAAAATAGACAGGCCCAAATTCATTTCTTTCCATGTGCTTTGAAACCAACCCATTGTAGAGTTTTTAAAAGAGTCTACTGCTCCGACGAACTTACCGTAAGAATCTGTCGTCTGATTAAAAGTTTTGACAACTTCAATTCCCTCCACATACTCGACAATTACGCTATTGACTTTATCATTAGCCGCCATATAGTTGGCATATTGTTTATCATAAGACTTCATGCCAATCAAGATGGGAACTGCAGCTAATGGAACCGTGGCAAGCGCTGCCAGCCCCATACGCCAATCTATTAAAAAAAGGACAACAATTACTGCAAGCGATAAAAGAAGGTTGGAAGAAAGTTCTGGAATCAAATGGGCTAATGGCGGTTCAATACTTTCCACCCGATCTACTATAATATTTTTTATATTTCCAATTGATCTACTTTGCACAGTTCCCAACGGGGCACGCATCAATCGATCCGCAATTTTTTTGCGGATGCTTTCTAAAATGGTATAGGCAGCTGTATGAGAAAGGGATGTTGAAATCCCATAGCATACGATTTTTATAAGATATCCGGCAATACAAAACCCAGTCCATATCAGCACAGCGTGCCAATCGGCATTTTTTTCAATGAACCGTTTTATAATTTGATAAATTCCTAAGTAGGGTGCAAGGCCTCCCGCTACACTGAAAACCGCACATAATACAGAGGCACTCAGCTTTCCCTTACATTCAGATGCAAAGCTGAGAAGCACCTTCCACCAAGGTTTTTCTTTTTGTTTCATGATAGCACCTCCTGAAACAAGGCCGACTAATCCTGTTAGCCAGCCTTGTTAAGTTCGAAGCCTGTTTTTTAATAGACCTCGGTTATTTTCCCATCCGCAAGCCGAAGAATTTTTGAGCACGCTTCCTGAACCAATTCTTTGTCATGTGTTATGATAAAAACGATTTTGCTTTCAGCCAGCCTTTTCATCATTTGGCTTACTACCAACATATTCGTATAATCCAATCCGCTGGTCGGTTCATCAAACACGATAATGTCCCGATCAGAAAGCATAGCAACTGCAATGGCTAATCTTTGCATCTGACCTCCCGAAAGGGTCATGGGATGCTTGTCCATCCACTGATTCAGGTCAAGCTCCGTCAATATTTCTGTTATCTGATCTTCAGGCGCGGAATGATTGAGAAGCTGGAATTCCTGCTTCACACTTTCCGCAAAAAGCTGATGCACCACATCCTGCATAATCATATAGCATAGACTGCGGCGCTGCTTATGGTTATAGGTCTTATTTTGATAAGTAACGGTTCCACCCGATTCTTTTATTAGTCCGCATAAACAGCGCATAAAGGTGGATTTCCCAGTCCCATTTGTCCCCGTAACGGCAATAATATCTCCTTTATTTGCCGAAAGAGTTGCCTGATGTACAACCGGTTTGTTTTTATAGCAACAGGTGAGGTCTGTAACCGTAAGAAGATTCTTCGGGGGCTTGGGCTTCTTGTGCTGGAAAGCAGTCATATCAATGGGATAAAATGTTCTAAGCCCCAATTTGCGCCTTTGGGTATCTGAGATATTCTTAAATTCCTTATTCGAGTAAATACACTCAATAATACCATCCTTCAAATATACGGCCCGATCCAGCAAATCCATTAGATAGTATAATCTGTGTTCTGCTATGAGTATGGTCTTTCCCTGTTCCTTCAGCTGGAAAAGGATATGACGAATACGCTCAATTCCCTGTTCATCAATATTGGCAGAGGGTTCATCGAAAACATAAATCTGTGGATCGGCTGCATAAACTGAAGCAATCGCCAAAGATTGTTTTTCTCCGCCGGAAAGCTCAAACACCCCTCTGTTCAATAGTCCTTCAATTTCGAGCTCCTGCGCCACCTTATTGACTCTGGTTCTGATTGTATCCGGATCAGTTCCCATATTCTCCAAACCAAAAGCCAGTTCACTGTCCGTATCCAGATTAAAAAACTGCGTTTTGGGATTTTGAAAAATGGAGCCCACGTACTCCGCAATCTGATAGGTTTTTAAATTACAGGTGTCCTTCCCGGATAGAAGTACTTTACCGCTGTACTCACCTTCTGCGAAGTGGGGAATTAATCCATTTATCAGTTTTGTCATCGTTGTTTTACCACATCCGCTCTTTCCACAAAGCAAGACAAATTCTCCAGGCTGTATGGCAAGGTTGACATGAGAAAGCTGTTCTTTCTTTTGTTGTTTATATGCAAATGACACATCATCAATTTGAAGCATTACCATCCCCCCTTTATTTTTGCGATTGTAAAGCCAAGAAGACCGATAGAAGCCGCCATTATAAAAATATCAATGCTTTTCAGGCGAAGGTCTATGGCACAGGTTTTTGGTACCGGGTTGTCAATTCCGCGTGCCGTGATTGCCTGACTTAATTCATCGGCAGTGTTTGATGCAGTAATCATGAGCGGTACATACACGTATTCCAGTTTTTTTGCAATTCCTTTTACATCTCTCATTTTCATCGCATCAGAAATAGCTTGACGTTCTTCAGAAAGCGCTGGAAAATAACGAACGGTAATCGTCAGCGGAATAATCAAGGTTTGGGGAATGTGCAGTTTTTGTAACGTAAACATCAACAAACGAATCGAAGTAGTTTGCACTAAAATTCCCCCTGCCAAAAAGCAGGGAAGGAGCTTGCGGAATGTAACGGCTACAATGTTAAAATTGGCGGCAATCATGTTTGGGAGAATTGGCAGCAGCCCATATTTTACTACGCTTAACGCTATGTATATGATTGCCCCTTTCAGCGCCGTCTTGGGTATGCCAAGCCCAACTGCGAGCAGCATCAGTACTACCAGAATAGAAGCCTCAGCCAGATAGCTGGTGTTGGTAAAAATAAAGACGCTGACTGCAATGAGCAAAAGCATTTTTGTCCGCGGGTCTAAAGAGATAACCCCTTTTGGAATTGCACCCATTAAATAATGCCTGCCTTTTCGAAATGATTTTTGAACAGAACTTTGCCAATCAAGCCTCCAATCAATCCCCCTATAAAAGCAACCGCAATAAATCCAAACAGGGAACCCACAGATATCATCTTCTGCATATTAGCAACGTAAGTGGGGTCCATACCCATTTTGATAATAGAGTCCGCGTAACTATCCTGAAACAGCCACATGGGTAGCGGTGAACCAATAAACCCGGCTGTAAGGATTCCACAAGAAACCAAAGCACTTTTTGTGGATTGATAACCTAATGCTGCCCGAGCAATTTCAGCGACAATACCGGCAATTGCAAAGGATAAAACAATTGTCCATGTGCATTCTCCAATGGCAAAATAAATAATGCCATTGATTAGGGCGACTAACAAAGCGGTTCCCTTTTTGGGTACTTTTGCTACCAACAGCATGTAAATTGATCCGCATACCACACCACATATTGCAGGCCATAAGAGCCAGATGATCGGCGATGCCATGGACGGAACCATGACGATGAACGAAAGGATCATGTAGAGGGCTGAAAATACACCAATGTTGACTAAATCCTTTACCTTTAAGCTTTTGTTTTCCATTAAGCTTTTGTTTTCCATGTTAAATTTCTCCTTGAAAATATATTTTCCAACAGTTCTGATGCAGCCGCATAAAACTGGGTGGAATCTGTAAGTAAACAATTTTAGTTAGCGTTAGCTAACCTGCAAAACAGAGAAAATCGGGTCTCGCCCCGATTTCAAAATAGAGGATATTTAATTTTTATGGATTCATAATTTTTTCCCAGCCGAAATTCATTGCATCAGCCATTAAATCTATGAAGGTAAGCGCTTTTTCATAAGGATAACCATGTGTAACAATCTCAAACAAAGGTGTCAGTGCAGTACTGTATAAAATATGAAGCTGTTCATCGTTAAACTCCTGAATCGGAATTTCCTGTTTTCTCAGTGCTTCAATCAACCGCTTTGCTCCGCTGACTTCTAACATGACTAAATCATGCCGGATTGTTTCATACTTTGTACCGGCTGAACGATTAAACATCAGCTGAAATTCATCAAAGCGATGATAAATATAGTCCAGTACTTCACGGTTTCCACTGTCGGAAGCCGTTCGAAATAAATCGAATTTCTGTTTTGCAATCTGCTGGATAGCAATATTCGTTAATTCCACATCACGCCGATAGTATTCCTTTAGCGTTGGCTCAACCAGTGCCTCAAACATAGCTTCCTTTGTGGGAAAATGCTTATATAATCCTCCTGCTGTAATACCAGCCTGAGCCGCAATTTTTCGCATAGACGCTTTTTCGAAGCCTTGCTCCAAAAATTCTTTCTTTGCGCTTGTCACAATCTTTTTATGTGTGCCTGTTTTATCACGCGGCATAATGGACTCCATCAAAATAAGATTACAGTGTTTACTAAAAAATATCAGACTCAAACCTGATTGTCAAGTTTTATTCTCATTTTGAGGCGAAGAACCATATTTGCGATGCTTTATTTATTACTTGACATTGAAATATGGGACTGATAACATAAATTTGGTAATTAAATAGAAGTTTTATGTTCCGTCAAAGGAATTTGACGGCTAAGAGGGAAGCAGGTTTAAGTCCTGCGCGGTCCCGCCGCTGTAAACGGGGAGTTCTGTTCATTGCACGAGTCGGATTCCGTTACGTGCGCCACTGGGCGAAGCTTGGGAAGGTTTGGACAGAGTAGTGATCCGTAAGCCAGAAGACCTGCATAAAATCAACATTGCACCAACGGGTTCTTTGGAGATGCAATCTATATCAACACAGCAAATACGGGCTGCGGCATTTTGTCGCAGCTTTTTCTTTTAAGAAAATTAAATTATAACAATAAACCAGCTAAAGGGGGAGTCTAAATTATGAAATTACTTGAAAATAAAATTTACAGTCAGGAAAACGGACGTTTCCACTTTGACGGTAAGGATCTTACGGAACTCGCCAATCAATACGGTACACCGCTGTATGTGTTTTCCGAAAGAGAATTGAAAAACAATGTTAGAGAAATTCAGGAAAAATTCAGAATGTACCACGTCAATACTTCCGTTCATTATGCGGCCAAGTGTGAATCGACGATCGCAAACCTTCAGATCATCAGGAGCGCCGGTAGTAATCTTGAGGTTAATTCGGGCGGCGAGCTTTTTAAGGGGTTGCGTGCCGATTTTGTCGGAAGCCAGATTGTGTTCAATGGAGTAAGTAAATCGGAAGAGGAAATTGAGATGGCGATTATCAACGATGTAAAATCCATCAACGTCGACTCAGAGTTTGAACTGAAAAGAATTATAAAAACTGCAATAAAGCTTAAGAAAAAAGCAAATATCTCTATTCGCATTGTGCCGGAAATATCGACGGGCGTAGTGAAAGGAAATGAAACAGGCACGCATGAATCCAAATTTGGGATCACCCTGGACGCTGTTGAGGATGCTGTACATTTAGCTTTAGAAAACACGAAATGGGTTTGCTTAAAAGGGTATCATTTTCACATAGGGACTCAAACGTATGATTTAAAGGCGTTTGTTGATGCCTTTAAAGTAATGCTTGGTTTGGCGGTTAATATACACAGACATACAGGTTATCAGCCCGAACTAATGAACATCGGAGGAGGCTTGCCAGTGCCTCACTATATTGATCATACTGCGAAACAATACATGCCAGGCAATATATACGCAATGCTGAAAAGCGAACTTGCGATCGAAACCATAGCGAAAGAGCTTTGCGTGGAGCTTGCTGAAGAAAAAGTTCAGGAGTGGGCGGGCAGAGAGTATGCTGATTTCTTTAGTGATGTTGAACTGTTAATAGAGCCCGGAAGAAAAGTGGTCGCTTCTGCGGCGGTGCTGCTTTCAAGGATTGAAAATGAAAAAGAACGGGAAGCGTTGGAGGAAAGCTGGCTGATGCTGGATGCCGGTTTTAATACACTTATGGAAGTCAAAACTTACTTCTGGTACTATCACATGGTATGTGCAAATAAAATGGATGAAATTCATTCTAAACCATTTAAAGTTGCCGGTCCCTGCTGCGATTCCGGTGACGTTTATTTTGACATTGACTATCACAAGAGTCTCCCGGATTACAGGTGTTTGCCGGAATCGACACAGCCGGGCGATCTTATCGCTATGATCAATGTTGGAGCCTACGGCACTCCAAATATGTCGAACTATAATGGGAGGCCAAAATCTGGTGTCGTACTGATTAGACAAAATGGCCAGGTCATAACAATAAAATCTGCACAAAAATATGGAGATCTGGTTTGGGATGAAATCAAATTATAGACAGTTGTCGTTGGTCGTTGGAGGAGGAACTATGAAAATTAACTGGTTTAAAGATCTAAATAATATTGTATTTACGGAAGTTGACGATTTTCTTGAAGCCTATAGAAGGGAACTCAAATCCGTAGATCTTAAGAACCATATTGAGGAATTCCGGAAAAGTCCTGTGCCGGAAGGAAAAGTAATCCTCGGAGAAAACCGTATATCAGTTCGGCTTTTCCAGCCAAACTGCATGTTTCGAGAAGAACTGGAAAAAGGCGAAAACATATGGATCTATTTTGGCGTGAATCGACCCTGCTATTGTTTGAATGATACTGCACCGCGGGGGGATGAAGCCTGTTTCTTTTTCTCACATAAGGAATGTGAATACTATCCATGTCATACGACAAGCGAACCCGATTCATTCAACTGTCTTTTTTGCTATTGTCCTTTATATTGCTTGGGAAACCGCTGCGGAGGTAATTTTATCTATTTTGATGGTATAAAAGATTGCTCAAAGTGCATGCTGCCGCATCAAAAAAATAGTTATGAATATATAAACAGCAAGTTTCCTGATATTGTTGCGGAAATATCCAAAAGAGATTATGGTTATAACAAGACAAAAAGTAAGGTAGATAATGGATCAAACCAGTTTGTTGATATATGAGGTGTTTGACGTTGGAAATGGCTAGGAAACATAAATACACAGATGAAGAGCTGTTGCAGATGATCCGCGATAAGGCGGAAGAGTTGTTTCCTATATAGGCATTCCTTTGTTCCAAAAGTCTTTGCAAAGGTTGAATAAACGGGTAGAAAAAAATACGATCCATCGATAAAGGTAAAACTTATTTCGCGGTTGTTGACATATGTCCAAAACTGGAATAGAATGAACTATAATTATAAAATCTAACTGGTAAGGAGGTTTCTATGATTTTGGAACGGGTCTATAACTTGGCAAAACCAAAGTTAGAAGGAAGAAGTATTAATGATGTCAGAATAGGTTTGGGGTTAATGACCGTGGAACTGGATAATGAATTAGTCGGGGTCACTTATGTGCTGAGCAATGAAATCGAGCATACCTGTACCGCGCTTCCGCAGGCGGGAAGTATTGTGGGAATGAACGCGGATGAAATTGCTTTATGGGCAGTCGAAGGGAAAAATGTGATTTACAACGCACTAGGTTTAGCCGTTCTGAATTCTGTCGCCGATTTTGAAAGCCTGGAGCAGATTCATTCTACGCAAGATGACGACGCGGTTTTTTCTGTAGATATCAGACCGGAAGATACGATTGGCATCATAGGTCATATCGGGCCCGTAATAAACAAACTTGCGGGCAGAAAGAATCGGATATTAATCTTTGAACGGGACGAAAGCAAGGGTACCGCCGAAATCTATCCGGAAAGTGCTCAGCCTGATCTGCTGCCAAAATGCCAAGTAGTTTTTATTACAAGTTCGACTTTGATTAATGGGACATTGGCTCCGCTTTTAAAATACTGCACCAATGCCAGGGATATCGTTATGGTTGGGTCCAGCACGCCATTATATCCTGAAGCATTTACAGGAACTGGAGTAAGCGTTTTGTCCGGAACCAGATGGCTTTCATCAAACAAAGATTCTATTTTAGCAGGAGTCAGTCAGGGTGCGGGGATAAAGCAGTTGATGAAGTACGGACAGAAAATGTCAGTTAAAGTTCCGAAATAAATTAATCTTATAAACAGAAAAAAGCACGCGAATCTGATCGGAACCAGTGATTCTCGTGCTTTTTTTATGAGTTTTAAACTTTAGCTGAAAGCATCAATGCTAAATATCCAGTCCTTCATTCAGGTGAGCACAGTTTGCCGCGATCGCATTCATTGCGGCTGCATTGATCGGGTATGCGATCGGAGATGCCGAGATCAGCGGATGTGTAGCGACCTGGAACGTATTCAACTCCGTTGCCGTAATTCCCTTTTGGATCGCAAGGCTTAGTATATTGATCATTTCGCCTATGGAATCTCCTCCGGAGATCTGCGCACCTAGAATGATACCGGAGCACTTTGAGAATATCAGCTTGATATTGACCTTTTGTGTGCCCGGCAATGATCCCGGATGGCGGTCCATCGTTGTGAATTCTCCGACCATGATATTAAAGCCCTCTTGATTTGCCCTTGATTCTGTAATACCAGCCGCAGCGTACGTTCTTCCGAATACCTTGGTTGAGAAAGCGCTGATGGTTCCCTTATTGGCGCGGACCAACCGCAGATGGAATGCGTTACAGCCAGCGATCTTTGCTTCCATGGCAGCGGTAGAGGCCAGCAGTACGGGCACATCTTTGCCGGTAAAAAAGCATTTCTTCTCAGCGCAGTCGCCTACGGCAAAAATGTTGAGGTCGCTTGTTCTTGTATATTGATCGACAATAATGGCGCCTTTTGCATTCAACTCAATACCTGCGTCTTTCGCTAAAGATGCGTTTGGTTTCACACCAAGCCCAAGGATAACAAGATCCGCTTTGATCTGTTCTCCGTTATCAAGATCGATGGATTCCACTTTTTCTGTTCCGTTGATTTTTGTAACTTTTGTATTTGTCAGAAGGTGAATTCCGTTGTCTTTTAGTGAACTCTCAATTTCATTTGTAAAGTTTTTGTCAAAAGCCTGCCAAAGACATGCATCTGCCAGCTCGACGAGGGTTACATTTTTGCCGAGTAATCGGATTTGTTCAGCGAATTCAACACCGATAAAACCTCCTCCGATAACCGCGATGTTTTCGGCAGTTTGTACCTTTTCCAGCACAGAATCCAGATAGATTTGATTTTTTAAAATAGGAATCACGTTCTCAAGATCATGACCGGGAATGAAATCCGGAATGATAGGGAGTGATCCCGTAGCAAGGACCATTTTTTTATACTCATATGTTTCGCCGCATTCTGTTGTTACCATTTTTGCATTGCGATCGATTGCAGTTACCTGATCAATCACCAGATGAATATTAGCATCCAATAAATTAGCATCTGGAATCACATTTTTATCTGTGCTGTGCAATGTTCCGTATATGTATGGAATACCACATGGAACCATAACTTTTTCAGTGTTTCTTATAACGGTTATGTCAATGTTGCCGTAGGCTTTTCTGGCCGTAGTGGCACTAAGGATACCTCCGGCACTGCCTCCTATTACCAATAAATCAGTTTTTTTCATAGTAAAATCCTCCTCTTTAATCTTTTAATATTAATCTTCTTCAGAGAAATATTCAGTGATGACTGCCTTTACCAGGTTTCGGGCCCGTTCGTCGATGATAGAATAATAGATGTTGGTTCCTTCCCGTTTACCAGTAATGATCTTGGCTGCTTTTAACCGGATGAGATGCTGCGAGACTGTTGCCTGGGCTTCGCCGAGGCAGTGCTGCATATCGCCGACATTTAAATGATCTTTTTCGCATAGGGTCTTAACGATGCAAAGCCTCTGAGGATGTGCTATCGCTTTTAATATTTCTGCCAGTTCGATAAATGATTCCGGTTGCGTTCGATAAATATGTTGCATTTGAGATCTCCCTATATTCAAATATTCAAATATATGAATTTTAATATATTATAACAGTATGTTAATTTATAATCAATAGAAATCCAGAAAAATTTTTTAAAGTTATTGACATATGTTCATAATGTCATATAATGTAGATGTACGTAAGTGGCATATGCTCAAAACCATTAAGGAGGTGAGATGAAATGCCAGGAAGAGATGGAACTGGTCCTTCGGGATTTGGTGCTACGACCGGAAGAGGTTTCGGATTTTGCAGCGGCGCAGCTACCGGAAGAGATTGTTCGAAATTTGGCAGAGGCTTGAGATTAGGACTTGGCTATGGCTGCAGAAGAGGAAGATTTTTTAATAATGCGCCGTCAGAACAGACGGAAAAAGAAATTCTTTCAGCCGAAAAAGACTATTTAGAAGTGAGACTGAGTACGATCAAGGAGCATCTAAACAGAACTAGGGCAAGTGACAAGTAACAGGGATTTTCCCTGTTACTTGTCACTTGCAATTTTTTATCTAATAAGAAATATCGTTCTTATTAGATAAAAAAGGGAGTGCAGAGGGGGCACCCCTCGCCGATGAAGGAGGGTGCTCAGCTCGCGTAGCGAGTCGGAGTCCCGAAGGCCGTTGGGTTCCCTAGCGGAAGTGGCGCAGCCACTTTTTTTATGGAGGAAGTTGGAAGGTAGATTTCCCAAACCTATGATTTGGTAAATATGATATTGACTGGAATCTGTAGCCGTTATATAATGCAAATGCAAGTCATTTGCATTATATTTACGAAAAGGGGAAAAAATAAAAATGAAACAGAAAAAAAGGTTCTTGTCTGTTATTCTTATGACATTAACGGTAGCCTGCCTTTGTCTGACGGGCTGCGGAACCGATGAGAAAGTGGCGGCGGAGACGGAAAAACCGATTATCGCCGTAACCATCGTTCCGGAGAAAACTTTTGTTGAAGCAGTATGCGGTGATCTTATCGAAGTGGTCACTATGGTTCCACCGGGAAACAGTCCGGGAAATTACGAGCCGACGCCGCAAGAAATGGAACAGATGGAAAAGGCGTCTCTTTATTTTTCAATAGGTGTTCCAACGGAGAAAGCAAATATCCTGCCGAACATCGGAACGGCGAAGGTAATCGAATTGCAGGATAAGGTGGCTGAGGTATATCCGGAAAGAGTCTTTCCGTCCGGAGAACGGGATCCGCACATTTGGCTTTCTCCGAAACGGGTTAAGGTAATGATCGAAACGATTGCGCAGGAAATGAGTGTACTTGATCCGGAGAATAAGCAAACTTATGACAAAAATGCCAAGGCGTACCTTGAACAGCTTGACGAGCTGGATCAGGAAATCACCCGGTCGCTGCAGGGAGCCGAGAGCAGAAAATTCATTGTCTATCATCCGGCGTTCGGCTATCTTGCTGATGACTATGGTCTCCAGATGTATGCGCTTGAGGAGGAAGGAAAGGAAGCAACGATTCAGCACCTGCAAGATATGATAGATCTAGCAAAGAAGGAGAATACTAAGGTAATCTTCTATCAGGAAGAAATCGACAGCAGCCAGTCCGAGGCCTTCGCTGAGGAAATAGGCGGAAGAACGGTGCAGCTCGCGCCGCTGGCGGCAGATTATATTGGCAATCTGAAAAAAATGGCACAGACTATGGGAGAAACGATACGGTGAATAGTACGGCGATTCATATAGAAAATTTATCGGTTTATTACGGGGATATCCCTGCAATTTCAGAAATCAATCTAAACATCTGCGAAGGTGAGTACCTGGGCATTATCGGACCCAACGGAGGCGGAAAATCCACCTTGCTGAAGGCAATGCTCGGACTTGCCCCCGCAGCCTTCGGGGAAATACGGATCTATGGGAAAAGCCCGGATAAGAGCAGGGGCCAGATCGGTTACGTACCGCAGACCACAAACCTGGATAAAAGGTTTCCGATCACATTGTTTGAAGTGGTTTTAACAGGCCGCCTGAAGCAGGGAATTGCTCCGTTTTTTCAATTTGACAGGAGGGACAGGCGTTTTGTGTCAGAAATTCTTGAAAAAGTCGGCATTGAAGATCTAGCCGGCCGCAGGATTTCAGATCTTTCTGGAGGAGAATTCCAAAAGATGCTGATCGCCCGCGCGCTGACGGTCAATCCGAAGCTGCTCCTTCTGGATGAACCGACCGCAAGTGTCGACGCTGGCTCTAGAAGTCAGATTTTCAGTCTGCTTGAAGAGCTGAATAAGACGATGACCATCGTACTGGTGACGCATGATCTTATGGCGATTTCCGCTCAGGTCCACAAACTTGCCTGTATGAACAGAAATTTGGTTTATCATGGAGAGCCTGAACTGACGGAAGGAATCGTCAATAGCCTGTATGGGTGCCCAGTGGATTTAATCGCTCATGGAGTACCTCATCGGGTACTGAAACAACACGAGGAGGATTGATCTTATGGTCAGCGCGATTTTAGAATATCAGTTTTTACAGAATGCGCTTTATGCCGGTTTTTTAGCAAGCATCGTCTGCGGCGTCATTGGAGTCATCATCATTGAGAAGAAATTAATTATGATGAGCGGCGGGATCGCGCACACATCTTATGGGGGTGTGGGTGCGGGTTATCTTATGGGATTTGAACCAATTCTCGGCGCATTTCTGTTTGCGGCTACCGCTGCGTTGGGTATCGGTTTTATCAAAAGAAAAGGCGGAGCCTTGTTCGATATCGCAATCGCACTGTTCTGGTCCCTGGGTATGGCTCTTGGTATCGTATTTATCGCGATTATGCCCGGATACCCGCCGGATTTGAGTTCGTACCTATTCGGCAATATTCTGTCGGTGACGAGGGCGGATCTGCTGCTTATGTCGATCCTGACCCTTGTAGTAATACTGGTTGTTGTCATTTTGTATAACGATTGGAAAGCGTATCTCTTTGATGAGGAATTTGCCTATATTATCGGTGTAAGAACTACCTTTCTGGAATATCTGCTGTTGATACTCATTGCAATGACTGTAGTCGTGCTGATCCGCGTAGTCGGAATCATACTTGCCCTTTCTCTTTTGACTATACCGGCTGCCGCTGCCGCCATGGTTACCGGCAGTCTGAAAAAGAGAATGCTCTATGCGGTTATCCTCGGAAACATTTTCAGTATCATAGGACTCTGGATTTCATACCGGACAAACATGGCATCTGGCGCTTCCATAGTGATCACATCCGCACTCTTTTATCTAGCGTCTCATTTTGTACATTTGATTTACGGTAAAATGAAACGTGCCGGGTCAGTGCTTTAGTCGGAAATCGTATATTACTCAAAGATATAATACGGAGGTAAGTTATGGAAAAAAGCGGAGATGTCAAGGAACGCCTTAAGGAATGCGGTTTGAAGAGCACAAAACACAGGAAGGCGATTCTAAATTTTTTGTTTTGTTCCAGTGTTCCGATTTCAGCTGAGCAGGTGTACCTTCAAATGATTGAACAAGGAATTTCAATTGATCTGTCCACTGTATACAGGACGTTAGAAACACTGAGAGAAAATGGCTTGCTGATCAAGCACGACAGATTGAACGATACCCGGGCACTTTATGAATATGATCGAAGGGAGCATAAGCATTATCTTGTTTGCCTGGGCTGCAACAAAATGCTTCCGATTAAGCATTGTCCTTTGGAGGAATATGAAAAGGACCTCGAGAAAGCGACTGATTTTGTGATTGCCGGACATAAGCTTGATATTTTCGGCTATTGTGCGGAATGCCAGAAAAAAGGATTACAGGAATAAGTACAAATGCATGAAAAGGATTCGACTGGAGGTTTTCTATCCCGATTGAAAACTCAAAACTGAAATTGACATATGCCCATAATCGGATTACAATAAGGATATTATAATGTTGATTTCTCAAAGATCAATTTTCTTTAATATTAGGATCGGGAGGTTTGAATGAAGATCGGAATTACGACGGATAAAGACGGACTGAACAGTCTCGTATCAAGCCGATTCAAGGAATGTGGTTTTTTATTGATTATTGGGGTGAAAGATCATTACGCGGGCGAAGCGGCTGAAATCACAGAAATCATTTCAATCAAAAATGAAAAAGGCTGCGCGGAGATACAATTAGCCGGAGAATTGGTGAAGCATGACTGTGAGGCGGTGATCACCGGAGAACTTACGCCCGAAGTATTTGAATATATTGCGGAGTCCTGTATTACTCGATTCAATGGAAAAGGGTATCCCGCACTGGCAGCGCTTGAAGCGATGGAACGGAATGAGCTGAAACTGATAAGGAATCTCGAGGGTACGGACGAGTGTGACGGCTCTCATCATAATCATTAATTTTTTAAATAGAAGGAGAACAGGCATGAGTGAAGAAATGACAATCGAAATGAGAAACAAAGCGGGGAACTATTTCAAAGAAGGGTACAATTGTGCGGAATCAATATTTTTAACGTATCGTGAGTTGCTTGCTCCAGAGATGGATCCTGCTACGGTGAGCTTGTTTACGGGATTTGGCAGCGGTGTAGGAGAATCCGGATGCATGTGCGGCGCCCTGACTGGTTCCATTGCAGCGCTGAATATGCTAAAGGGAAGAACGTCAAACCAGACATCGCGAGATGAAGCCTATCAGCTAGCCAGGGAGTTTGCAGAAAAATTTACGGAAAAGTATGGCGTGACATGCTGTCGTGCGCTGAATCCCCATCCTTTTGAGACCAGAGAACATTTGACAAATTGCCTTAAGATCACAGGAAACACCAGCAAGATGCTGATGGAATTCCTGGAAGAGAAAGGTTTGAACGGATAAACAAAATAATAATATAACGAAAAAAAATCTTCTCAAGAGACCGTTGCAGTAATCTTTCGAGAAGATTTTTTTGGAATTATTAAAGGAGATTGATAGACTTTAATTTAGTGATTACCGCATTCGTCGCTGTGCACGTGGTCATGACAGACGGATCCAGTAGATTTCAATTCGCCCTTAAGATACTTTTCTGCTGCGGCTCGGGCGTCGCCTGATGCTCCAACGATCACTTCTATGTTTTTCTCATTAAAGATATCAATGGCTCCGCCGCCCATACCTCCTGAAATAATAACATTTACACCCTTATCATTTAGGAAATTTGGCAGGAATCCCGGTCTGTGGCCAGGGTTTGGCACAGTTTCACTCCCGATGATCTGTCCGTTTTCCGCTTCAAAAATAATAAATCCTTCACAATGACCGAAATGCTCAGTCACTATTTTCCCATCGCTTGCAATTGCAATTTTCATTTTAATTCCTCCATAATTTTCTATTTTTTCAACAATATGTTTTAGATAATCCCCTTCAAACAGTTCAACCAGACCTTTATCGCATAATTCCGCAATAGCAGGGTTAAGCGGTAATTTGACAATCGTATCGATGTTATGCTGCTTCGCGATCTGTTCAATGTGACTGTCACCGAATACTTTGATCTGACTGTGACAGTCAGGACATTCCAGATATGCCATGTTCTCAACAATTCCAATTACCGGGATGTTCATCATTTCTGCCATTTTGACTGCTTTCGATACAATCATGGAAACCAGTTCCTGAGGCGAGGTTACGATGACGATCCCTTCCACCGGCAGGGATTGGAATACAGTCAGTGGAACATCAC
Organism: Anaerovoracaceae bacterium; assembly: GCA_963676445.1. Taxonomy (GTDB): domain Bacteria; phylum Bacillota; class Clostridia; order Peptostreptococcales; family Anaerovoracaceae; genus Anoxybacterium. The sequence continues at coordinate 1,500,903 of OY781100.1, read as the reverse complement.
CGGTTCCGGGAGGCATATCAATGAACATATAGTCCACATCGCCCCACATTACGTCTGTCCAGAACTGCTTTACCATACCGGATATCAATGGACCTCTCCAAATTACAGGATCAGTATCATTTTCCACAATCAGATTAACCGACATAATGTCAATTCCTGTTTTAGTTTTGATCGGCATGATTCCAAGCTCTGTGGCTTCCGCCTTTTGGCGAATGCCGAATTCTTTCGGTATGGTAGGCCCGGTTACGTCGGCATCTAATACCGCTGTTGAGTATCCCATACGGTTCATGGAAACCGCAAGCATGGAAGTCACCAGTGATTTTCCTACGCCGCCCTTCCCGCTGACGACAGCTATCACTTTTTTTATATCACTGCATTCATGGGGCTGTTCCAGCAGACTTATCGGCTCAGTACGTTCACTGCATTCTTCACTGCAGGAGCTGCAGCTTTTGTCACAACTTTCACTCATTTCACTTTCTCCTTAATTAGTTGATAAATCATAATTAACAGGGGTATTCTATTGATTTTTAAGTCAATCAATCTGGAATACAGATCCAGTCTCCAAGTACTGGATCTGATCACCCATAATTTTTTTTAGATGAGCATAAGCTTCAAGGCCGGTGCAGTGACCGGTATAAAATTTTGTATTCGTGCCGGTAAGAAATTTTGCGATACCTTCAATCGCGTCAGGCTGTTCGCTTTTCCCGGTACTGCTGTTGAACAAGTGAAAACCGCTTATGGCATAATCAGGGAAAGAGCCTTCTTCCTCGTAAACATGCTTCATAATATTTACGATACCGTTATGTGCACAGCCAGCAAAGAGAATCGTTTTACCGGTCTCCCTGATCAAGAGATTCTGCTCATGCCGGAAGTCATCCTTGACCATGAATTCATCCAGTTCCATATACAGGGAGTCATTGCACGAAGAAAAAAACTCCCTTCCTGTTACGTTTGAAAACAGAGCTGTTTCTTTGTCTACTGAGTAATGATCTTCCGTCTTAACGATGCGCTCATGCCATTTTAGAGAACGATCGATCCCGGCATTTACCGGGTTTCGTCCCAGAGCCTTAGCGTAATGATTATCAAATGCATTTTTGTGAATATAAACAAGAGCGTTCTTATTTTCTTCCAGGAAGGTTCGTAAGCCTCCTCCGTGATCGTAATGCCCATGAGAAATAACCGCAAAATCTACATCCTTGATATCCACATTCATTTTGCGGGCATTTTTCAGGAAAAGATTTCCTGAACCGGTATCAAATAATATTTTTTTATTATTTGCTTCAATATAAATGCTTAAACCATGCTCTGAATTTAATAAGGGAGAACCGGTCGTATCTTCCACTAAGGTTTTAATTACCATAATGTTCCCCCTCCAATAATTTTATCGTATTACGGTAAACACTTTTCACGGCTTCGCCTGAAGAGCAGTCGATGTCAACGATGCTCAGACCGTCGTTGATTGCTTCTATGGCTTTTTTATCATAGGGAATTCTGCCCATATATGGAATATCGTATTTCTGACAGTATCGGATAATTTTTTCGGAATTAGGTAGATTGACGTTATATTTATTAATGCATACGGCTGTCTTCACTTGAAATTTATTTGCAGTATTTATAATACGTTCCATGTCGCTGATTCCGGATATGGAAGGCTCGGCGACGATCAGCACCATGTCAACGCCGCTTAATGACGCGATAACGGGACAGCCGATTCCCGGGGAGCCGTCAATGATTGCCATGTCAATTCCTTCAATTTCGTCCTTCAATTGATTCTTTACTTCTGTAACCAGTTTGCCCGATGTTCCGCTGCCCATCTTCAACTGTGCGGTTGAAAAGATGCTGTCACTTTTGAACAGTTTCAATTCCCCGGCTACTATAGGATTCATGGAAATAGCTTGCGCGGGGCAGAGAGCTTCACATACGCTGCAGCCTTCGCAGGCGTAAAGGTCAACGGAATACCCGTTTCTTTCTGAGTATCGTATCGCATCGAAACGACAGTTTGCCATGCAGATTCCGCAGCCCTTGCAATGGCCCTGATCGATTGCTGCTTTCGGCAAGCCGGTATAATCAGTCTTTTTTACATCTGATTTGTAGTTCACGATCAGATGCAGATTTGGTGCATCTACATCACAGTCGGCATATGCTTTTGCTTTGGCAAGTTTGATAAAAGCACTTGCTACGGTGGTCTTTCCGGTTCCGCCTTTGCCGCTAAGTATTAGTAGTTGTTTCACGCTGGGCCTCCTGACGGATTGCTGTAAGCAATCCAGAAAAAAGTTCATGATACGCATTAATTTCTTTCGAAACAATTTTCGCATCGGAATTTGCGCTGCCGAGATCATTGTTAAAAGGAATTTTACCTAGAATACTGATCTTGTTGTCCAAACAGAATTGCTCCGCTGGATTGAAACCGTCAAAGCATTTATTGAGTACTACTCCATGAGGCTTTTCAAAGAGCCTGACAAGCTCATATACCATGGCAAGGTTATGGACTCCGAAAATCGTGGGCTCCGCAACCAGCACGCAGTAATCAGCGTCTTTGATGCTTTCCATGACTATACAGGCGCTGCCGGGAGGACAATCTATGAAAATATCCGGAGAGTCCGCATTGCAGCTGTTCAATAATGATTTGATAATAGGAACACCGGAGGCTTCTCCCGGGTTCAAAGCTCCGGTAATGACGGTAACCTGATCAGAAATACCTTTTTTTACTTCGCCGATTGTTCTTGGCGCTTCAGATAATGCGTTCTGGGGACACATCAAAATGCATCCGCCGCAGGAATGACAGATTTCGTCAAAAACATAAAGACGGCTCTTAACATAAGCCAGCGCATTGAACTTGCAAAAATCAACGCATTTGCGGCAGCCTTTACAAACCGTTTCATCAACAGTGGGAATCAAAACAGATACATTGTCTGTTTCGATATCCTTTGGTTTGAAAAAAAGATGGCCGTTTGGCTCTTCCACATCGCAGTCGATATAAACGGCTTGCCCGGCCACAGAGGCCAGGTTAACCGATACCAGCGTTTTTCCCGTGCCGCCCTTACCACTTAGCACAGCTATTTTCATAACTATTTTCCCCCATGATTATGAAGGCCGGGATGAATTTCATTCAGTAAAGATAATTCCCCTTTTTCAAATGCATGGAGATTATGCTTTAAGAGATTTCCGTTTGTCTGATAAATTTTAATGTTAGCCGCCTGGAATACTTCTGCCGCATTTTCTCCGCAGCGAGGTGTCAGTAAGGCTTCCGCCTGATGGTCTATGATCGTTTGTGCCGCCTTGATTCCGGCTCCGCCCTGGCTTGCAGCAGCACTGCTGTTGCTGATAAACTTTGCATCCTTTGATTCTGTATCATAGATCAGAAAATATGGTGTGCGTCCAAAAGAAATGCAGATAGTTGTGCTCATTGAAGCATTATCTACAGGTATTGCTATTTTCATTGATTATCCTCCTTATTTTATCGCGTGTATTTGTTGGCATACGCTCATTACAATTATAGTATATTCGATTTTGAACATATGTCAATAATTAAACCAATGAAATTATCTTTTCATTTTTCAGAATTCGCTCTTTAGAGTCAAACTTAAGATACCGTAAACCTCTGCAATGTTTGCTCGTGGTCACCCTGATAATATTGGAATATGTAATTATTTAAACTTACATTCAGCTTATTCGCAATGACAGGGCATTTTGCTTTCAAAAGAAAAAACAGGGCTCGGCCGCAATCAGATAGTGCTTCAAAGTTACCCTGGCCTTTACTAATAACAATATCGGCCTGATTGAAGACTTCCAGAAATTTTTCATTACATTGATCAAGGACCGCTCCGGGAGCATTGCAGCCGGTTGAAATGATTTGCGCATAATCATCTAGTCCGGACGAAATGGCATCCTGAATAGTTGCATCGTTGATAATGGGTTCATTCCTGACTGCGTAAGTTATATCAAGATTTGAAAAAGAGTTCAGCAGAATCTTGTCAAATACCGTTTCGCCTGCATTATCGCCTATAATCAGAATTTTCTTGGCAGATGCTAATTTTTCTTTAAAGATATTGATATCACAGATTTTAAATTCTTTAGAAAGTTCTTCTTCAATACAACCTTTTATATCCAAATTATTATTAATGGCAGAATCCAGGATGTTACCCGTGGCGGCTATTTTCAAAGCCCAATAAAGACTGTTCTGCTTTTGCTGCAGGAATTGCAAGAGTGAAGGATATAGTTCTTTTGCTGAGCATATATCATGTTCTTTGATTGAATGATATGGGTCATTTTCACCAGTAAGCTCTTTTACAACTTTGTGCATGCATGATACGATTTCCGGTGAGCACCGGTATTTTCTATAGTCGGAAAGAATTTTGATCGATTCCTCCATGATGATTGCCTGAAGATCAGATTTATCCGTTACCAATCTTGAGGCTTCGAGTACCTGCCTTAGTATGCATGGTAGACAATCCAGAAATATTTTCATTTTATTCCCCTCATTTACTTTTTATTTGAACGCTTTAATAGATTAATTCTATTATGAACGTATGTCAAGAAAGGCAAGAAAAATAGAATGATAATTTGTAGTATTGCATATCTGTTTATTGACGTATGCCCATAATTGAATTACCATTAAAATGGAAATTATATTTTTATATTATTGGGAGAGTAAAAAAATGAAGACAATGACTCAATCCAATTTGTTGAGTAGCGTTAGGAGGTTTTATATGCATTGCGAAACTTGTAGTGAATCATTTTCCAACATTTTTATGGATCATTTCCAGAACCCAAGGAATACGGGCTATCTTATTGATGCCGACGGAGAAGGAAAAGCAGGTGATCCGGAATGCGGTGACCATCTCATAATTTCGATCAAAGTGAGGGATAAAAGGATTGAGGATATTTGTTTTCTGATTTATGGCTGCTCCGCAGCCATTGCAACCAGCAGCATAATAACAGAACTTGCCAAAGGAAAAACTTTAGACGAGGCACTGAATATTACTGATACTGATGTGGCAAATGCCTTGGGAGGATTGCCGGAAGTAAAAATGCATTGTTCATTACTAGGCCCTATCGCATTGAAAAATGCGATTAAGAATTACTATGACAGAATAGAGGATATGAAAAAATGTCTGATGTATCATGACTGAATCCTATTTTTTCAAAGGATGACACGACATATATTCGGTATTCATGGGATTTCCTTTCTAAAAGGAATGCTTTAATCTATTGCATTATGACGCCGGCAGTTTCTGCGGCAGGATCTTCCTTTACAATTCTGACCGCAGAAGACCTGATGAGATCCACAATTCGGACAGGCATATTCTCCGCTCTTTATTGCTTCAAGGTTTTCATAGCTTTCCAACCATTCGTTTCCGCAATTCGAGCATTTAACTGGACATATGTTCAAGGTGAAATTACCACCCTCTATGAGTATGGACTTTCCGTTGATTAGGCTGTCTGCGATTTTTTCCCTGGCTGAAATTAAGATACGCTGAAACGTTGGCCTGGAAACTTCCATTCTGGCAGCACATTCTTCCTGTTCCATTCCTTCAAGGTCCTTCAGCCGGATCGCCTCTAATTCTTCCAGCTTAAGAATATTTTTGTCTAATTCCGGGATATCCTTGTCCGACGGAATAAAGTAAGGTACAGAGGGGATATTTTCAATTTTCCTCCATTTTGTTGGTCGTGCCATAAATATTAACTCCCTAATCAATAATTTGTAATATACAATAGTTTATCGACATAAAAAATAGATGTCAATGGTTCAAGCAAGGCTTTTGACCTTGGAAATTTTATTGGCGTATGTTCATAATATTATATATTATATTAGAAAAGGGTAATTTTCAATAATATAAATGATAAAAGGAAAGAAAAAAAGACATCTATAGGAATATTAATTGACATATGCTCATAATGATTTATACTCAAATTAAAGACAACAGTAAATAGGAGGTGTAATAATGAAAATAGTATTTCCTGTCAGTGAGAAATCGGATGATGCTAATATTTATGATTCTTTTGGAAGAGCCCCGTTTTATTTGATATATAATACAAATTCCAAAGAAGTAGATTATCTGGATCATAGAGCTGTAGTAGATCAGGGTGGCGCTGGAATCCGAGCTGCTCAAGTATTGGCGGATAATGGTGTAAAGGCAATCATTACTCTACAATGCGGAGAATATGCAGAAAAGGTATTAAGAAATGCTGAAGTATTGGTATATAAAGCAATATCAGGATCGGTTAAACAGAATATAGAAGCTTTTATTAATGATCAATTGAACCTTCTTAATGAATTTAAACAGAAAAGCATGAATGACCTTTAAAGTTTTAATTCATTTCCCCCTCATGGTAACTAAGTATCTGGATAACTTTCAACTTATCTATTCATATAATTCCGGAAAAATGGAAAATCCTGAAATTACTTTTGATGATACGAGAGAGCAACAATCAAGAGAGGCCTGGAGAGTTTAGGAAGCATGATTATATAACAGGCATAAATGCCGTTGACGACGTAATTACTTTGACTGTTACATTGGAAAATGTTACTATATTTTTAAATAATGCAAGGAGTTCGTTCCTTAAATCTATTTATTTTAGGAGGGTTTATCAATGGCAATCTATGAAATCAGTTTTCCGTCATTCAATGAAAGGGACACAATTAAGGGATGGATTTATAGCCCGATCGTTCCGCCAAAAGCGATTGTACAGATCGTTCACGGATTCGGAGAGCATTCCAGACGGTACCTCCACTTGATACTACAAATGCTGGATGCAGGTTTTGTGGTATGCGCAGATGACCACGTCGGACATGGAGCGACAGCTGGCGTCGACAATACGTGGGGTGATTATGGTTATAAAGGATATGCCACCACAACGGAGGATGAAAAAACACTCCATGACATTGTTACTGAAAAATATCCCGATCTGCCGTATTTCATGTTCGGGCACAGCTGGGGATCTATGATCGCGCGTGATTTTACTGTAAGATACGGCGAACTGTTGCAAGGCGTGATTTATTGCGGAACTACGGCGCTGCGTAAAAACACGCTGGAGCTTGATAACAAGCTTCAGGTGCTTGTGGATGGAGGGCATGGCAGTGAAATAAATCCCGAATTGCTTGGGGAATTGTTAAAGGATTTTAATGAACGATATGACGACGTAAAAACACCCAATGACTGGGTCGCACTGGACGGTAATGTCGTGGCGGACCATGCAAGAGATCCATTCAACAATTTCCATACACCCCCTAACATTCAGGCTCTTTACGATTTTACCCAATTGTGGATCGAAATCTGCAGTGAAGACTGGGCTGCAAAGGTTCCGGATGTTCCGATTTATCTCATCGCAGGTGATCAGGACCCTGTCGGGAACTTCGGTGAAGGCGTTTATCAGACTGCGAATTGGCTCAGCCAAACCGGAAAAAAGGTCAAAACGAAAATATACTCCGGATATCGGCACGAAGTTCATAATGAACCGGAGATCCGTGATGAGGTAGAGGCAGGCATTATCCAATTCATCAATGAACAATTGTAGCACGAATTTCTCCTGATTTGTGAAGGAACTATGAGCTTCCCAGCCAAGAATTACATCTTGGCTGGGATTTTTCCTTAGCAGACCTTTTCCTCAAATCTCACCAACTGCATTTCCAACAACATTACTATTTGGTTCAAATTACAGGCGCTTGCTGACTTGTGTGATTAAATCACTTGACTCTTGATCAAATTTCTATATCATTATGAACATACGGCCATAATAACAAGATAATAGCATTGAAAACTATTTTTTTATTCTATCATCAGTGGCTTCAATATTGCATTACTATTTGATACGGAGGGACATTATGAATAACGATATGAGACTAAAATATTTTCCCATTTCTTTTTTTTCGATCATAATGGGATTGACTGGATACACCATCGCGCTTCAGAAGGCAGAAGGGATTTTTCTGAAAGGACTGGACGTGAGCAGGTATTTACTATATGTAGTTGCTTTGATATTGTTAGTGATTACGGTAGTCTATCTTATTAAACTGCTGCGCTTTTACCCGGCAGTAAAGGAGGAACTCAACAATCCGGTCCGGCTGAGCTTTTTCCCTACCTTTACCATTAGTCTGTTGTTGCTTAGTATAGCGTTTTTAGAAGTGAACTTCCCGGCATCTAGGTATCTCTGGGTAGCGGGGGCGACCCTTCATCTTGCCGCCACGCTTGCGATCCTATCTGCCTGGATTCGGCAGACAAAATTTGAGATCAATCATTTCAATCCCGCTTGGTTCATTCCGGTTGTAGGAAACATCCTGGTACCCATTGCCGGCGTCCGCCATATGCACGTCGAAGTATCTTGGTTTTTCTTTAGTATCGGCATAGTCTTCTGGATTTTACTTTTTGCCATAATGCTATATCGACTTTTTTTCCATCACCCCCTACCACAAAAGTTGTTACCCACGTTCTTTATACTGATCGCCCCACCCGCAGTAGGATTTATCTCCTATTTGAAGCTAAACGGAGGAGTAGACAACTTCGCAAAGATACTGTACTACTTTGCATTGTTCTTAGTGTTGTTCCTGGTTATGCAGGTGAGGATGTTTATCGGAATTAGGTTTTACTTATCCTGGTGGGCATATTCTTTCCCAATTGCTGCAATAACTATCGCATCGGCTGCCATATATGCACAGACAGGGATGGATGCCTACCGATATATTTTTATGCTGCTTTTCGCCTTCCTGTCGGCACTGATCGTTATTCTGATTATCAACACACTGAATGCAATAAGGAAAGGGGAGATTTGCGTAAAGGAAGAGTAAATCAAATGGACTAAGAAGGTCAATGTGTATAAAAAGATCAGGTGCACAAATTATTATCATTGGATGATCAGGAAGCCTGTTAATATAAAGCCGGCTTCTTTTTATGCCTTATTTACTCCTATAGAATCAATGTAATGAGAACTACCTCCCGGTCGAATGATACGTGCAGCTGATAACTTCTGGATTGGATTTCTAAATATTGGTAATCGCCCTGGGGTAAGTATTGACATTGATTTTGCCCGCTGACACATAAGTTGCGAGGATTGACACTTTTACGAGATTGTGATAATATCTTCTGGAATTAACTTATGCATGAAGCATATTACTGGAATTGAAATATCTATTGATTTTATATGTTGGATTTGAACTACCAATATATTGGTAGTTTTTATATTTTTTTACTTAATTTTTGTAATCTATGCTATGAAAGCATGTAAATTTTCTGAAGAAAATTTACATGCTTTTTTTACGAAGTTTTTGGGGAGAAAATGGATCTTATCGAAGAAAAGGTATCGAAATATTGGACACAGCGCGTTAAAGATTTTAGCTTTGTGCGCAGCCGGGAGATGCATGATGGCACAGAAAGATATTGGATCGATACAATCAAAAAACATTTGCCAAGGGAAAATAACTTGAATATTTTGGATATCGGCACTGGAACAGGTTTTTTTTCTATAATTCTTTCTAAACAGGGTTATAAGCTTACGGGCATTGACCTCACTCCTGCAATGGTTATAGAGGCACAGCAGCAGGCGATACAGGAATGCGCTGATGCAACTTTTCTTGTCATGGATGCACAAAAGCTTGAATTCAATGATGAACAATTCGATGCGATAGTTACTCGCAACTTAACATGGACATTACCAGAACCTGAAACAGCTTATAGGGACTGGTACAGAGTCCTGAAAAAAGGTGGAGTACTACTGAATTTTGATGCGAATTATGGTTTGGCACTTCGCCGTAAAAGTGAAATGGAAAAGGAAGAAACCTGCGAAAAATATGGTCACAGGGGAGTCACCATGCAGCTTTTAAAGGATAATGAGGAGATTACAAACTATATGTCGATCGGTAAAGAACTTAGACCTGAATGGGATATGGCGGTTTTAAAACGCATCGGCTTTTCACAGCTTGATGCTGATGTAAATATTGGTGAAAATGTTTTGAAGGGGCGCAATGACCCATATGCGCCAATGTTTCTTATATATGCAATGAAATGATCTGGAGGATAAAATATGAGTAAGTTACAAACATGTCTAAGGAAAAGCTATCTTTCAGATATCATTGAAAAATATTGGGCAGATCGTGCCTCTAGTTATTCGGATGTTGTGAAATATGAGTTAAGCCATGAAAACGAACAAAACTGGATCAATGTAATTACATCAGAGATTCCAAAAGAAAAATATCTTCATGTACTTGACGTTGGTACAGGACCAGGTTTTTTTGCAACATTATTAGCCAAAAGGAATTATATCGTTACGGCCGTGGATTTTACAGCAACGATGCTTGAAGAAGCGAAGCATAATGCAGGAATATACAAGGACAGGATTTCTTTTCATCAGATGGATGCTCAGAATCTTTCTTTTTCCGATGGATGTTTTGATGCAGTAGTAACACGTAACCTCACATGGAATCTGGAAGAGCCGGAAACGGCATACCGTGAGTGGCGGAGAGTTTTACGCAAAGGTGGTGTTCTTTTAAATTTTGATGCGGGCTGGTATTCGTATCTTTTTGATCAAAAGAAGGCTACGGAATTTGAACAGAGCAAACGGAATGTTGTGGATGCAGGAGTGTTTGATTATAACGATTATAGCCAGAGCGACAAGATGGAGGACATATCTCGTCAACTAATATTGTCATGCTGCACTCGTCCTGAGATAGACATAGAAATGCTTCACAAAGCAGGTTTTGAGAAAATTAGCTGTGACCGACGCATTGGTGAGGATGTATGGGACGATACAGAAAAAATAAATTATTCATCCACGCCAATGTTTATGCTTCGGGCTGATAAATGAGAGATGGAGTAGAAAGTTGATGAACAATAGATACATGATAATGCGCTTGTTACAGCTAATACCGATTTTGCTTATCATAACTTTTTTATCATTTGGAATGATGCGCATTGCAGGTAGTGATGCAGTTCTTCAAAAGATGGAAAATTCAGGTGTTTTTGTTTCCCAAAGTATTATAGATGCAGCGAGAGCTGCACTTGGACTGGACAAGCCATTTATTTCGCAGTATTTTGTGTGGCTCAATAAGTTGCTTCATGGCGATATGGGAAATAGTTATATTTCCGGAAAACCTGTGTTTTTAACATTCATTTCAAAGTTGCCAGCTACATTGCTTCTGACGGGTACATCCATATTGCTTACAATTATTATTTCAATTCCGCTTGGGGTTCTGGCTGCTGTCCGTCAAAATAAAATAACTGATTACCTTATTAGAACAACCAGCTTTTTGGGAAACAGTATGCCGAACTTTTTTGTGGCGCTGTTATTGATGTATTTTTTGTCTATCAGAGCAAAGGCTTTTCCGGTTATTTCAAACGGCTTAACGCTTGAAAATGTGGCTTTACCAAGTTTTACACTGGCGATAGCTATGTCTGCAAAATATCTGCGACAGGTTCGTGCAACGATCCTTGATGAACTTAGCAAGGACTATGTATGTGGTGCGAAAGCAAGAGGGGTCCGCTTTTCTATAACGCTGGTCAAGAGTATTTTAAGAGCGTCACTTGTAACAATTATTACACTTTTGACACTCTCTATTGGAAGCTTGCTTGGTGGTACAGCGATTGTTGAATCAATTTTCATGTGGGATGGCGTAGGTAAGCTGGCAGTAGACGCAATTAATATGCGTGATTACCCTGTTATTCAGGCATATGTAATGTGGATGGCAATCATTTATGTGTTTGTTAATCTTATTACAGACCTGTCATACAGAGTGCTTGACCCAAGAATACGGCTGGGAGGTATGAAATAATGATTTCCCGGAATGAACCAGTGACAGTACGAAAGCAGAAAATAAAGAGAAATACAGTTAGGGTAAGACTGGGCTTTTTTATTTTGTTGGCATTTCTTTTGCTGTTGACAGTTATCTTCGCACATAAGATATGTCCTTATAATCCTGATATGCAGGATCTTTCAATTTCGTTACAACCCCCAAGTGTACTGCACCCTTTTGGAACTGATACATTCGGAAGAGATATGCTAAGCCGTGTTATAATGGGACTTCGTACAAGTATTTCCGCCACCTTTACACTGGTCGCTTTGATTACGGTGTTTGGCACAGTATTAGGCATGGTTTGCGGGTATTTTGGCGGTATTCTGGATTCAATAATGATGCGCATTTCTGATGTATGTCTTGCATTTCCTGGACTTGTGTTTGCACTTGCCGTTGCTGCCATTTTAAATGGTGGAATTGAAAATGCAGTAATTGCCCTTGCTGTTATTAGCTGGCCCAAATATGCCCGTATATCAAGAAGTCAGACTCTTGCGCTTAATAATATGGATTATATATATGCTGCACGTCTGGCAGGGAGCAATCCTGCTCAGATTATGAAACGTCACATTTTACCAAACAGTCTTGGTCCGATTCTTGTTACATCTATGCTCGATATAGGAACGATGATGATGGAGCTTGCGGGGTTGTCGTTCCTTGGACTTGGAGCACAGGCACCAAGAGCAGAGCTTGGCAGTATGATGAGCGGTGGGCGAAGTATGCTGCAAACTTATCCGTGGGTCATACTTGCTCCCGGTTTTGCCATTTTTGTGGCTGTTGTTATTTTCAACCTCCTGGGAGATACGGTAAGGGACTACCTGGACCCTCGTAATAGCCGTGAAAGATAAATTTTATAATTCAATAAACTAAAATGAAAAGAGGAATCAATTTATGAGAAAACAAAACAAACTACTATTTATCTTACTGTTGTCATTAACGATAGCAGTACTGGTGGCAGGGTGTGGTGATACAAAGGCAACACCTGAACAATCTCCTTCAGCGCCGTCTGTTGAAAAAACATCATTTATTTTCGGAGACACTACATTTAACCCTGAAAATGAAGAGCCGGATGTAAACCCGCACAACACTTATGCAGGCTGGGCTTGTATTCGTTATGGTATTGGTGAAACATTGTTCCGTTACAACGATACAATGGAAATAGAACCATGGCTCGCCACCGAATATAAAAATATTGATGAGCTTACATGGAAAATTACACTGAGAGACAATGTCAAATTTACAAGTGGAAGAATAATGGACGCAGAGTCCGTAAAACAGTGCATTGAACATCTTGTTTCGGTTCATAACCGTGCCCCAGGCGATTTAAGCATTGATACTATGACTGCTGATGGTCAGGTTTTAACAATTAAAACAACTGTTCCTAAACCGGCTCTTATCAATTATCTTTGTGATCCGTACGGTTGCATTATTGATATTGATGCGGGTATTACAGAAGAAGGCAATGTTTCTGGAACAGGACCTTATATTGCAACAGAGGTTAAATCTGGCGACCGTCTTAGCCTTGAAAAAAATGATAATTATTGGGGAGGAACACCTGGCTTTGAAAATATTACTGTACGTACAATTTCTGACGGTGATACATTGACAATGGCACTTCAGTCAGGTGAAATTGATGCAGCATATGGTTTGCCATATGCAAGCTATCCGCTCTTCGAAAATGACAATTATACATTCTCAAGCACACCTACAAGTCGTGCATTTTTCGCATGGATGAATTTTGAAAGCCCGATAACACAGGATCCAGCAGTGCGAAAAGCCATTGCAATGGGCATTGATAAAGAGAGTTTTGTTAATGTATTGCTAAAGGGATATGGATATCCTGCTGTTGGCGTATATCCTGATACAATCTCTTTTGGCGGAGATAAGGTAAAAACGGAAAGCTATGATGCAGGAGCTGCAAAAGAGTTACTTGAGAAAGCAGGCTGGATAGATCGTGATGGAGATGGTATTCGTGAAAAAAATGGAACGAAACTGCAAATTCGATGGCTGACATATCCAAGCCGCCAGGAGTTGCCGTTATTGGCTGAAGCCGCGCAGGCCACACTAAAAGAGATTGGTATGAATGTTGTGATCAACAGCACAGCCGACCACAACAGCATTCGTAAGGATTCAAGCGCATGGGACGTATATGCAAGTGCTATGGTTACGGCACCTACTGGAGATCCTCAGTACTTCTTTACAACCTGCTGTCTTGACAGTTCTGTTGTTAATAATAGTCATTACCACAGTGATAAACTTGAAAAGCTTGCAGCTGAATTAGAAACAACATTTGATGTTGACAAGAGAAGTGAGCTTGGTGTTAAAATGCAGCAGACGATACTTGATGATAATGCATACGTTTTCTGTTCGCATCTTAAAATGAACATGGTAAGCAGTGCGAAAGTAACTGGTCTTGTAGCACATCCATGTGACTTCTATGAAATCACAGCTGATTTAAAGCCGGTACAATAATTTAGTGGTTAAGTCCGAACGTTTTGGAGGAATAAATGAATGAGATTTTAAACTATCAATCTGTAGAAATTTGCTATAATGGTAATAAGATTATTCACGACGTTAGTTTTAATGTCCATTCAGGAGAAATTCTTGGAATAGTAGGAGAGTCTGGAAGTGGAAAAAGTACTTTGTTAAAGGCAGCAATGGGACTTCTTGGTAGTCGAGGTGTAGTTACAAGGGGTGATATATGGCTTCAGGAAAAGAATCTTCCTGATTTATCACCGAAAGAACTTAGAAAAGTCTGTGGTCCTGAAATTTCTATGGTTTTTCAGAACTGCGGAGCCTCCCTTTGTCCAATACGAACAATACGTGATCAGATGTACGAATGTATGGCAGAGCATATTTCTATTACTAAAAAGGACGCTTTTGACAGAGCGGCTGAACTTCTGGAGAAGCTGAGCCTTGACCCAAAGCGGGTTCTTGATAGTTATCCTTTTGAACTTTCGGTCGGTATGAGCCAAAGAGTAGGAATTTGTATGGCAATGCTGCTTAATCCAAAGGTTCTCTTGGCAGATGAACCTACAAGCGCATTAGATGTATCGATACAAAAGCAAGTGGTAGCTGAGATGAAAATGATGAGAGAACTTTATGGGACGGCTATTGTTCTTGTTACGCACAATATTGGTGTTGTATCTGCGGCGGCAGATAATATTCTGGTGTTAAAGAACGGTAAGGTAATGGAATATGGTGAAACTATATCGATAATCAAAAGCCCGCAGGATGAATATACCAGAATGCTTATGTCTGCTGTTCCCAGGCTGCAGAGGGCATAACTATGGAAGAGAATATCGTTTTACAAGTTGAACATCTCAAGAAACAGTTTGATGGACATGATGGTAAGACCTTTGAAGTCGTAGACAATGTAAGTTTTAAAGTGAGAACAGGCGAATGTGTCGGTCTGGTTGGTGAATCAGGCAGTGGAAAGAGTACGATTGCCAAAATGATTACTCGATTAATTGATGTTACAGACGGAAAGGTTATCTTTTGCGGGCAGGATATTACGCATTTAAAAGGTCGTCATGCTATTCCGGTATATCGTAAGATCCAGATGGTGTTTCAAAATCCGATGGACTCATTTGATCCTAGAAAAACTTTGGGTTATGGAATTTCAGAGAGCCTCCGCAATAGTGGTATGTCCTCAAAGGAGGCAAACAAAAGAGTAAAAGAGCTTTTGGAATTATGTGAGTTACCTGCTGAATATGCAAAGCGATATCCTCATCAGGTAAGCGGTGGGCAGTGTCAACGTGCTGCCATTGCCAGAGCGCTTGCCATTAAACCGTCTTTGTTAATTTGCGATGAAGTTACAAGCAGCCTTGATGTAACAGTGCAGGCGCAGGTGATGAAGCTGCTTAAAAGATTAAATCAAGAGCAAAATTTATCTTTTCTGTTTATCTGCCATGATTTAGCACTAGTTCAGCAGTTTTGCAGCAGCGTTCTTGTCCTTTATAAAGGAAAGCTTGTTGAGGAAGGGACAGTGGAGCAAGTTACAATTCGTCCCCAGGCTGATTATACAAGGCGTTTGCTTGACTCAGTTCTTGACATTGAATAAATTGATCTATGCTACAAGAAAATCCCTATTGACTCTCACGGAACGTCATAGAGTATAGTTGTTTTATCAAGAGCAGGAGGTCAGATGGTATGAGAACTGTAAAGGAAGTATCGGAACTTACCGGTATCAGCGTGCGCACGCTTCACTATTATGATGAAATTGGACTGCTTCCGCCCACGGACAAGAGTGAGGCGGGATACCGGCTTTATGATGATAAAGCCTTGGAGATTTTACAGCAGATACTGTTCTTCCGTGAGTTTGATATCCCTTTGAAAGAAATCAAAGCCGTCATGGATAGCCCGTCTCTTGATAGAAATCGGATTCTGCAAATGCAGAGGGAAATGCTGGTGTTAAAGAAAGAACGTATGGAACGTCTGATCGCCAGCGTGGACGACATTCTGAAAGGAGACAATAGAATGGATTTTACAGTTTTCACCAAAATAGAGATCGAGAAAATGTTTCAACTTATGTTTGACAGCATGCCGGAGGAAATGCGCCAAACGGCCATTGGTGAATTTGGCAGTATAGAACAGTGGAAGAAGCATTATATTGAAGTCGTATCATCAGAAGATATGCAAAAGCGCTATACAAAAGTAGTTGAGTGGTACGGCGGGAAAGACGCTTATCTGTCAACCCTCGAAAATCCAATCAGCAAGGAAGTTGCTGATAGCTACAAGAAACGGGAAGATGCGATCCGCCAAAAGCTGATCGGGAAACGTGATTGTGATATCAATTCTTTTGAAGTGAAGCAGATTATCGGTGAGTACGGCTTTGTCATGAAGCAGATTTGCCAGATGAAAGAAGAGAAGGGTCTTATGCTGGCGGTTGCGCAGTCCTATCGAAACGAGCAATGCCAACAAGCAATAGATGAACAGTATGGAAAAGGTGCTGCAGAGTTCCTCGCACAGGCAATAGAAGCGTTTTATCATAATTGAGGTTCCTTTTATCCATGGCGTATGAAAATGAGGTCTTGTACCTCATTTTTTTGTCTAATAGGAAATATCGTTAGATTTTCCTATTAGATAAAAAGGGAAGTGCAGAGGGGCGGAAGCCTCTTTGCCCATGAAGGAGGGTGCTCAGCGAATGAAATGAGCGCCGAAGGGAACCATGGGGTTCCATAGCGGAGTGGCGCTGACCACTTTTTTTGTTGCTTTAGCTGTGGTGTACGGCTGAATGGGGAATGTGGCAGCTCCGTCATACCAGAATATTTTCATGAATCAAGCCCTTTGACAATTTAAATAAAATAAAAATGAACGAAAATTGATTGGCGTGTGTATTACTTGTTGGAGGTGATAGAATGCAAGAATTAATTCGGCGCTGTATTGACCGCGATAAAGACGCAATGAGCATATTATTTGAAACATACAGGGATCAGGTATACAAAACTGCATATCTTTTGACCAGGAATTCCGCCTTATCCGATGACATCACACAAGAATCTTTTATCAGAGTTTTTTCGAAGCTGCATTTGTATCATGCTGAGTATTCCTTTGAAAGCTGGCTTTATAAGTTGGTCTTGAATGTTTACCGCAACATGGCGCGAAAAGAACGTTTCATCAGTACATATCTTCCTTTCATGGATGCAAACATTTCTGACGAAAGAATTACACCGGATGGAAGTCTGGAACGGACAGAGCAAAAGGATGCGATCTCGGAAATCGTCAGGAACCTGCCGCCTAAATTGAGGGAAGTCATCATACTGAAGTACTTTGTATTGCTTTCTCAGGAGGAAATCGCAAGGGCATTGCAAATTCCTGTCGGAACTGTTAAATCAAGAATTCATACCGCCCTTGAGAAAATTCGCAATCAAATTGAATCTGACGCTTCAATTAAGGAGGTGTTGACAATATGAGCCGTTTGGAAGAACAAATTACAAAAGCGCTGAACCATACTTCGGAATATAAAAATCCGTCGGTGGATCTATTCGAAAACATTCTGTATGCTATGGATCATATAGACGATAGAAATAACAAGGGGTATCGATATATAAAAAGATCATTATGCGCCGCCGCTGTATTGATTATCATGATCGGGATGCTGATTACATCAGCTTTTATTTCACCGGCAATGGCGGAGGTGGTTCGGAATATACCTGTAATCGGTTCGATTTTTGAAGTTATGGGAGATAACGGACTGAAAGATGCGGAAAAGCTGGGACTTGTCTCGCCGATTTGCCAGAGTGTGGAGGATCAGGGGGTCCGCATTACAATCAACGACGTCCTTTACGACGATGCAAGGATTGTCGTTAGCTTTAAAGAAGAATGCAAAGGAGAATTCAAAAACTTCCTCAATATCAACAATGACATACTAATCGACGGGAAGCATGCGCCGGGATTCGGTATGGGTATATCACATAGAAAGTCGTCCGAAGGCGTCTATATCGGTCTGCTGAATATTGATATCGGAGATTCGTCAAATGTAGACGACGGGATCAGCAGCGATCCGGAATTTTTTACAGGCAATATTCCGGATGAATTTATACTCGGCTTTCATATCGGCGAGATAGAAGGCGTGAAAGGAACCTGGAATTTTGAAATACCGGTATCCAAGATGACGTCGAAGAAAATGACTGTAAAATTCAAACCGAACATCTCCAGGACTTATAAAGGTGTGACTCATACGCTGACCGAAGTGATGTTTGCGCCTAGCTGTGTTGCACTATCCTTCTGTACGGAACCGTTCGCGGAATCAGGCATAGGTTCCTACCGGGTTTATGATGACAAGGGAAAGGAACTGGAAGCGATCGACGGCGGGTATATTGAAGCGCCACAGTATCTGCCGGTCAAAACAGTTCCGAAATCTTTGACGATCGTGCCGTATACCTCTGAGTCCAAGACCGAAAGAATCGATTTCCCCAAGCAATTCCCGGTAACGATTTCTCAGGGAGAATTAGGGGATGTAACAATTCAAAAAATCGAATTTCTGCCGGATAGAACGCTGATATATTACGACTTCACACCGAAGACTCAGGCCAAAGAGCCGAACCGGATCAAAATCGGAAGAAAAGAAGCTCTCGACAACGGTAATGTGAACTATTTTATTGAAGGTTTCCCAAAAGGGCCGGGAAAAAAGCTGAAAGATCCTGAGAAGGCGGGAGAAAACGCTTATGTGCAAGAGTACAAGGCGATCGATACTGACAATGACTTATTTATCGAGATAAAACAAAGCGTTACACCGAAACCGATCAAAGAGTATGAAATTACTGTTCCGCTGGATGATCCCTGGGAAAAAGATTCAGTAGGTATTGAAATATCTGCTGACGGTAAGGACGAACAAAATGCAGTTAACGCATTGATTGCGCTTGTGGACTCCAGCATTGGCGACAAGCTCTTATGAGGTGTGAAATGAAAAATCGTATAGACAGTAAGTACAAGATGATTTTAAGCCCTATCGTTATAAAAAATCTTATTTTTACAAACCGTCTCTGTTCTTCTCCAATGGGGACAATTCCTACACACACTACGATTACTTCTACGGACTTCGGTGGCGTCAGCATCTTTGACAAGGCTGCAGGGGGCGTTGGAATGGTGCCGGTTGCATACCACGGGAGAAGCGGTATTACCAGTTACGAAGCCAATGGAGGAAACCCATTTAGTAACAAGTATGAGCTGGATATTCTGCGGGATCAGCTGAATATGGCCAAGCGCGCAGGCGCCCTGGTCGGTATTTCCCTTGGAATGACTCAGATTTACGAGGGAACCCTGTATTCTCCTTCCGGTCTTGCCTTTGCCGGAAGACCGGCGGAAAAGATTACTGAAGAAATCATTGAAAGACAGGTAGCGCTGACTGCCGAGAAAGCTTCTAAGGCCCTTGACTTTGGATTCGACCTGTTGATTCTTGATATTGCCTGTGATAACATCGCAGCGCAGTTCATGGCGCCCGTGTTTAACAAAAGGATAGATCGCTGGGGCGGTCGTACCGAAAATCGTCTTCGACTGCCTCTGTATTTGATCGACAGAGTGCGCAGTGCAGTTGGAGACAATGCGGTTATCATGCTCAGACTGAGTATGGAGTTGGCAATTGAAGGCTCATATACCGTTGATGAGGCAATGCAGCTTATCAAAGCGGCAGAAAGCAAAATTGATATCGTGAACCCCATGATCGGAATGGACGAATATCACGAAGCGAATGTAAAAACCGTAAGTATGATCTTTGAGCCGCATATGAATACTTTGGAATACGCACGCCGTATCAAACAGGAAACCGACCTTCTGGTCTGCCTCGGCGGGGGTGTCATGACGCCTCAGGAGGCCGAGGACGCGGTTGACAGCGAAAGTGCGGATTTCGTGATGTTTGGGAGATCCCTCATAGCAGATCCCTATTGGCCGAAAAAACTGCTTGAAAACCGTGAAGAGGATATAGTCCCCTGTATTCGTTGTAATCAGTGCTATCACATTGCAACAGGCCACTTTAATACCGCATGCTCCGTCAACCCCAGATATCGCCGTGAGAACGTTGTTCCGCTCAAGCCGGAGAAAACGGATATTCCCAAATCGGTTGTCGTGATAGGTGCGGGTCCCGCTGGAATAACAGCAGCCCTGACTGCGGACAAGCGGGGGCACAAGGTCCTGCTTATTGAGAAAGACAGCCGGTCGGGCGGTTTGCTTAACTCTGCCGACTGCGGTAAATATAAGACGGATCTGCACAGATACAATGAATATCTTAAAACGCAGATTGACAAATCCGCCGTAGAGGTCAGATACAACACCTTTGCCACCCCGGGGCTCTTAAAATCTCTTAAACCTGATGCCGTTATCGTTGCGGTGGGATCCTCGCCAATCCTACCGAAGATAGAAGGAGCAGAAAACTCGAATGTGATTCAGGCCGTTGAGCTTCATGCCAACACAGAACTCGCTGGTGAAAACGTTGTCATCATCGGCGGCGGAGCGGCAGGATGCGAACTGGCTCTTGAGCTTGCAGACCAGGGAAGAACAGTGACCATAATTGAACTCTCGGAAAAACTGGCCTCAAACGGCAATATGCTTTACCGCATCAATCTGATGCAGCACATAGACAGCACGGAGGGGATTACCTATATGTGCCGAACAAAGTGTGTACGAATTACAGATCATAGCATTATTGTCATTGAGGGCGTCGATGAAAAAGAACTGGAGGCTGACACGGTGGTCTTATCTGTTGGCATGAAATCCAACTTAAAGGAAGCTGAAAAATTTTTTGGCATTGTGCCGCAGACTTACTATACAGGCGACTGTAAAAAGGTGGCAACAGTACTTGAAGCGGTCAATCATGCTTATTTCATCGCCCTGAGTCTTTGATTTTAATGAGAGGCTGAATTAACAATATTATGTATCAACAGTACTCGTGCATGCCACGCGTTTTATTCTGTCGAATATATTTTTGGTAAAGCCCTTTTTCAGGTAAGCTTGTGTGCGGTGATAATGGTGAAGCTGTGGGCATTTACTGTAATTTCGCAGCCGTCCACAGCAATGTACCAGTTCTTGCCCTTGCGGTGAATACAGGCGCTTGGGGTTTGGATTTTTTCTCGGCACCAGTCAACGACATCATCCGTATCCAGATTTAGGTTGTTCCGGATGCGTTCTATTCCCAAGTTTGTAGTTTGCAGCCGGTCTAAGCTTGCAAGCAGCAATTCCGGGTTGCAGTTATCCTCCGAAGTATGCGTTGATGAAGTATGCGTTGATGAAGTATGCGTTGATGAAGTCTGAGGTACTGAAAAGGAAGCCGCCTTGGACAGCTTTTCAGTAACCAACGCCTTAGAAATATACATTGCTCTTAATCGGTTGCGCAGCAGCGTGTGCTGCGTCTTTCCTTCCGGGAATTTCTCCTGGTACTTTTCACACTTATGAATGATAGAATCAATGGCGCGGAGTGCGTCGGTTAGTTCCTTATCAGTATAATTTCCCATATTCTTTACCTCGATTTATAATTATAAATCAATCTTATCACAGAACGTCTGCCAAAGAAAGGAGCACCTTAAAACACTCCGGTTAGCAGAGTCTCTGAATCTTGTGAGGCCACGCGAACATAAGCTTCGATATCATTCAAATGCTTGTGCACCAATTGATCTTCCACTCCCGGCGGCGAATAAACCGTATATATGACACGGGTTGTGTGTTTTGTAATGGCGGTCCGAAGATCCGGCCCCCGAAGAATACTTGAAATAACGGCCTTCTGATCCGAAAGTATGAAATCTCTCGATACTGTTACAGCAGATTTTCCATTCATGGCAATATACTCTTCTATTCCGGTTGAGACGTTTAAGCCTATAGGTAGTTGTATTTTATCCAGATCATGACCGGCTGTTAAGAGCATATTTTTTAGTTCGGCCATAAACATCGCACCAACTGCCGGGAGACTGGACGGGATGGATTTTCCCTTTATGACTGATTCGAGCTGGGGCAGCACATGATAGGTATAACCAAACTTCTTATAATACGCGATATATGCATTCATTGGATTAAGCGCTTTCAAATCCTCCCGTGATGCCTGCGCGTATTTTGATCGCAGTGAGGCTTCAAGCTCTTGACGGACAGTCTTGAGCTGATCATTAGAAGTATCATTTTTTACATTCTCCATTATTAGAATTCCTATGGAGCACTTAGCCGTACCGTCTGCTTTATTTTTAAAAATGTCCATAATTCTTATTCCATTTCCTTTCTCTTTATCTTTGTTTTCACTTTCTTTTTCTTTCGTCTTTGCTTCTACTTTCTATTAACATAATCATAACGATATAACTGAATCACATGAAGAGCCGGTTTGGCTCTAATTTAAGAGAGCCAGCTGTAAGATGTCAGGATTTATTCAGATGAGGATGCCCTTGCTAAACATTAAATCAAAAGCTTTATGCGGTCTTTCAGCGCCTTGAGAAAAAGGGGTTGATCGAATCATATCAAGGAAGCGTGTCCAACGGAAGCAGACGGCGTTATTACAGTATAACCGCTTCGGGCAGGGCCTACCTCGAAGAGGAAATAAAGAATTGGAATAAAGCAAGAAAAATTATTAATATATTTATGGAGGGATTAGAATGAATAATGTTGTTGGCACTTTCGGGAAGCATATTTTTCATTGATCAAAGCTCCACCTTGCCGATGAATTTATAAAAAATATCAATCTGCTGATTTCTCACACTATCGCCATCTGTGCGGCTTTCACCGATTTCAATCCGTTCAATCAGCGCCTGCACAATGGGTCTGTCCAATTCATCCACATGTTTCATGCTCTTGATCAGGGCAAAAAAGCTCTGGATGCTGACAATTTCCAAGGCTCTGTCCTCATACAGCTTCGCATAAATCCGGGCGATTTCTGACAACCGTTTTTCCTTTAAAGTTAAGATTAACTATCTTGATTTTATTCGCAACGGCGTATACACTAAAAGTCATAGATGCAAAATGGAGGAATATAAATGCTTGATTATATATCCGTGCAGCAGGCTTCTGACAAATGGGGAATCTCCAAGCGGAGAATACAGAAGCTCTGCGAAGAAAATAGAATTGACGGAGCGGTTCGCTTCGGTCGTGCATGGGCAATTCCAAAGGATGCGCCAAAACCTGCAGACGGCAGGCTGAAAGAAAACAGGCAAAAGGAGTGATACCATGAAACGAATTCTTGTGGTAGAAGATGATGTAATGCTGAATTCCGGTTTGTGCTATAACCTCGAACTGGATGCATATAAAGCTGTTCCTGCCCATGATGCGGCAGCAGCTCTTGAAAAAATAAGGGACAAAACCTTTGATCTGGTGATTATGGATGTGAATCTGCCGGATGGAGACGGCTTCGAGCTGTGCAAAAAGATCAGTGCTGCACGGGATATTCCGATAATATTTCTGACCGCCCGTGATTTGGAAGCCGATGTGGTGAAAGGCTTTGATTTAGGTGCGGATGATTACATCGCAAAGCCATTCAACATCAATATTTTCAGAAAAAAAGTAGCCGCTGTTTTGAAGCGGTTGGGAGAACCGGCAAGTCAAAAACTCTATCTATGCGGCGATCTTGTCATAGACTTCGATAAGCTGACAGCAGCTATCAAGGATGAGCCGGTCGTTTTCACCCCCACGGAGTATAAAATCCTGAAAATCTTTACCAGCAATCCCAATGTACTGCTTACCCGGCAGGTGCTGCTGGAAAAGCTGTACGATGTGGATTCAAACTTTGTGGATGAACACGCCTTGACCGTCAACATCAATCGTTTAAGAAACAAGATAGAAGCCGGGGACAAAAAATATATCAAAACTGTTTATGGAATGGGCTATCTATGGGCTGGTGATAAGGAATGAAAAAGAACCTATCGACAAACGGAATCTATATCGGCATCGGCGCTGCTTTTATCATTTGTACAGCCATATTTTATTTTATTCTGTTTTACAAAACAGAAAATCGGATTATCCTTGGAACGGCTATCATCTTCTCCTTGCTGGTTTTGCTGTTGGGGATTCTTTTGATTGTCTTGATCAAAGGCAAGCTGATAGCCTTTTCGGATTCCCTCAACGCTTGTATTGATGATATTGTAGCAGGAAAAGAAGATGTAACCTTTGATTTGGAATCGGAAACGCTGATCGGAAAATTCAACTACAAGCTCCAGCGCTTGTATGAAATCATGCAGAATGGAAAAAGGCAAGTGCAGGAGGAAAAACAGGCTATTCAGGAAATGATCTCCGACATCTCCCATCAGGTGAAAACCCCGGTGACAAACCTGAAAATGTATAACTCCACTTTGCTGGAGCGAGAGCTTACGCCAGAGAAAGCACGGGAGTTTCATGAACTGATGGAATCACAAATTGACAAGTTGGATTTTTTAATGCAGGCAATGGTGAAGATGTCCCGGCTGGAAACTGGTGTTATCACCCTCGCCGTTTCTTCCACGCCGATTTATGACACCATAGGGGTTGCACTTTCCGGTATTGAACGGACAGCAGAACAGAGAAAGATTGAAATAACCGTAGACTGTGATCCTGCCATTGTCGTGCCCCACGATAAAAAGTGGACTGCGGAAGCCTTGTTCAACATTCTGGATAATGCAGTGAAATACACACCGTCAGGCGGCAAAATATCCGTGACGGTGGAGCGATGGGAAATGGCGACTAAAATTGATATTACAGACACAGGCAGGGGCATTCCGGAACAGCACTACGCACAAATCTTTAAACGTTTCTATCGGGAATATGAGGTGCATGATATTGACGGCGTCGGTGTTGGCCTTTACCTGTGCCGTGAAATCATCTCCAAGCAGGGCGGCTACATTCAGGTGAAATCCGAAATCGGTAAAGGCTCCACTTTCTCGGTGTTTCTCCCAAACGAAAGACAGCTTTGAGAGCTGTCTTTTTTCTATGCAGAATGAAAAGTCTCAAAACTGTGACAATTGATTTTGTGATTGAGACTTTTTGGTGACATTTGCTTTGTACAATAAAGAAGATAAAGTGAAAACAGGAGGATTTACCATGAGCATATTAAAGACAAACGAATTGAATAAGCAATATGGAACCGGTGCAAATCTTGTGAAAGCTCTGGACGGTGTTGCCTTGAACGTGGAGCCAGGAGAATTTGTCGCGATAGTAGGCACATCCGGTAGCGGCAAGTCCACTCTGCTGCATATGCTCGGCGGGCTGGACACTCCTACATCAGGCAGCGTGGAAGTGGGTGGAAAAGAACTGTCCAAAATGAACGATGATCAACTGACCATTTTTCGGCGCAGAAATATCGGCTTCATCTTTCAGAATTACAACCTTGTACCGATTTTGAATGTCTACGAAAACATTGTCCTGCCCATTGAACTGGACGGCGAGAAGCCGGACAAAACCTTCATTGACAAAATTGTGAAGATGTTGGGGCTAAAAGAAAAGCTAAACAATCTACCGAACAATCTGTCCGGCGGTCAGCAGCAGCGTGTGGCAATCGCACGAGCATTGGCAACCAAGCCTACTATCATCCTTGCGGATGAACCTACCGGAAATCTGGACAGCAAAACCAGTCAGGAAGTGTTGGGGCTTCTTAAAATGACGAGCCAGCAATTCCATCAGACCATCGTGATGATTACCCATAATAGTGAGATTGCCCAGCTTGCCGACCGTATCGTGCGGATTGAAGATGGCCGGATTATGGCGTAAGGGGGTGAAGCAATGTTTGAAAATAATAACGGCAAAATCGTAAAGAAACTTGCTATAAAAAATATGAAAGCCAACCGCAATCGCAACCTGATTATGGTCACTGCAATCTTCTTAACAACGGTTCTGATTTCGTTTATCTTAACGGCTGGGTTCAGCTTTTTTACAACCATGTATGAATCCTCCCAAGCGGCACCGGGGCCGGGAGCAGACGGAGCGCTAATCGGTAGCAGAGATACCTACGAAAAAGCTGTGATGAGGGAGCAGGTCGAGTGGGCGAATTTTGTAAGGAAATGCAGCACGACTTCCTTACACAACGATGTGTTCGCTGGTGTTCAAACAGAGTTGCTTGCACCGGATGAGAGTTTCTATACCCATAACTATATCACTTTAGTAGAAGGCGGTTTCCCGAAAGAGAAGACACAGATACTGATTTCGGATACACTCGCGCAAAAAATTGGGTTACAAGAGTTAGGTGCAAAAACCATCCTTCAAATAGTCATATTGCAGGACGGAAAAGCACTTGAAACAGAAGTTCCCATGGAAATTTGCGGGATCTACAAAAACCCGCTGGCAAATATAAGCGGTGTCTATGAAGAAATTTATACGGATAAAAAATTTATTGATGCCTATAATCCCGAAATGCCAAAAAATCAGAACCTGATTTATGTTAAGCTCAATAACCTGAATCCCTTTTTGCTGAAAAGCGATGTTTTTAATAAATTATCCGATCTGAGCGAAGAGACGGATGCAGATTCTGTTCAGACAAGAAATTATATGGAATTTTCTTATTCGCTTGTGATCGCTCTGCCTCTGCTTTTCTTTGTGCTGCTGATTATGATGAGCGGATATTTCCTGATTCATAATGTTTTTGCCATATCCGTGGCAGAGGATATCCGGTGGTTCGGGATGATGAAAACCATCGGTACGACAAAGAAACAGCTCCGATCAATTTACATGAAGCAAATGCGGCTTTTAGCTCTTATCGGTATTTCTTTTGGGGTTCTTGCTGGATATGGGGTCGGCCTGCTGCTGGCTCCGGAAGTCATCCGCATGACAAATTACTATCTTTACTACAAGGCGCCGAATTTGTGGCTGGTGTTGTGTTTTACTGTCTTATTTTCATGGCTTACGGTCTGGATCAGCTGCTCCAGAACACTCCGGAAAGCAGCATCCTATTCACCCGTTGAAGCGGCGCGTTTTACCCCACGTCATAAAAATAAAGCATTTACCGTTATTTCATTTGCGCTGAGTGGAATTATTTTTCTGACTGTTTGCAACGTGGCTTTCGGGTATCAGGTGGAAAACATGGTTGACCGGCATAATCAGGACGAGGGTCGAATCTTTCATACCGCCAGCTTCTGGACCTTGAACGAGCCCTACAAGCCCATCTCAAAGGAGCTGCCTTCTGCTATTGAAAAACTGCCTTTTGTAGAGCGCACCGATGTAATATATAGAGCCAAAACCATGCCTGATTTAATAGAAACTGTTTCTCAAAAAATGTATGAGGGCTTTTTAGCAGAGGTTAAGCTTCAGGGTAAGCTGAAAAAGGAATTCGAGGCAATCGCTCAAGCACAGGGAAGCCGTAATATTGTTCAGTTCTTACCAAACGGCGACGCAAAGCTGGATATCTGTGGTTTACCTGCCCGAAGGCTGGAACAGGAAGCCGCCTATATAAAAATTCAGGAGGGGGAATTAGATGCGGAAAAATTCAAATCGGGCAGCTACATTCTATATCAGGATGTCGATTATTTGAATCTAACCGATCAGCAGGTCGATCAAAGCCGGAAGATTCATGCAGGCGATGTCTTGGATTTATCTTTTTACGATGATGTAACCGGAACGTATCAAACAAAGCAGTTGACGGTGATGGCCGTTGTCATGAGAACGGATAAGTATGGAACGGGCAATATTGCTTACAGCAATATTGTAATGCCGGACACACTTTTTCAATTCATATATCCCAATTATAACGAGCGCATATCAAGCATACAGATTATCTCAAAGAACAGCCTTAACGAACAGCAGATAAAGGATATTACAAGCTTAATAAAGAAAGAGCACAATGTACAGCTGCGTATGAACTCCCGACATGAGGACAGGGACTATTATACGCATCAGAAAGCGGTCATTACAATTTTGGGCTTTTTTCTGGCATTTGTGCTGGGTATCATCGGTATATCCAATATGGTGAATACACTGATCACCGATACACTTGCGCAGAAAAAAGCGATACTCATTTTTCAGGCTGTAGGCATGACAAAAAAGCAGCTCTGGAGGTTCCTTTTCAAAAACAGCTTGAGGCTCTGCCATATATCTGCGGGGATTATGTTGGCAGCAGGAAGTTATCTTACGGTGACGGTGGCATCGTTCTCTATGTTTACAGGGTTTAATCTAACCCTCTTTGGGCTGGACTTTCTGCTCCTGCTGGGCTTGATGGCGGCATTGTGTGCGGTTCTGGCCTCCGTTATGACCCGACAGCTAAATATGAAATCCGTCGTGGAACGGCTAAGATCGTTCGAATAAATTGTTTTTTAATCATAATTATCATCGTTTAATATTAGAATGGAAAATGCCTCAAATGTGATAAATGCACATTCAAAGCTTTACAAACTGTTTCCTCAAATATAACACCATAATAGGTGTCACCCGCCAAATAAAAAAAACGGCGCTTTGGCGGGGCTATCTCTATGCTTGAATTTTCTAAAGAATCCCTCCAAACCCGTGAAGTTTGGAGGGATTCTTTATGTGTTGGTCGATACAGACTACGCCGCTGCGCATCTGCTGCAGCGACATTAAGCTATCTGCATAACCGGTACTTACATAGGTAATTCGTTAAAAAAAGCCTATCTCGGTGCAGACTAATTTGCCTACATCCAAAGCCGCGAATACAAGCCTCCTTTGCTCAGCAGCTCTTCGTGGCTTCCGGATTCTTCAATCCCATCCTCGGTCAGAACCAGTATTTTCGTTGCGTTTTTAATCGTAGTCAGTCTATGGGCAATCGTCAGGGTTGTTCTCCCTTTCGTGAGTTCTTCCAGTGATTGCTGAATCAGTTTTTCGCTCTCATTGTCTAGGGCAGAGGTTGCTTCGTCCAATATGAGAATAGGGGGGTTTTTCAGAAAGACCCTTGCGATGCTGATTCGCTGCTTTTGGCCGCCTGATAATTTAACGCCCCGTTCGCCCACATATGTCTCGTATCCCTCAGGCAGTTCGTTTATGAATTTATCCGCGCCTGCCAGTCTGGACGCCTTTTCTATTTCTTCGCGGCTTGCTCCCGGCCTTCCATATTCAATGTTGTCATATACCGTACCGGAAAACAGGTATACATCCTGCTGCACCATTCCGATTTGAGATCTCAGACTGTGGTTTGTCACATTTCGGATGTCAATTCCATCGATCCGTATGGAACCTGCTGTTGGATCAAAAAATCTTAAGATAAGATTGCAAAGGGTGGTTTTTCCCGCTCCGGATGGTCCCACTAAAGCGATGTTTTCTCCAGCGTTAACCTCCAGATTGATATCGGTCAATACATTCTCATGATCATCCTTGTAGTGGAAGCTGACTTGATCAAACTGAATATTTCCTTTGACTTTAGGCAGGTCAATTGCATCTTCCGCATCCTTTATTTCTACCTCTTCATCCATAACCTCAATAAAGCGTTCAATGCCGGTCATACCGCGCTGGAATTGCTCGGTGAATTCCACGATTCTTCTTACGGTTGCAAGCAGCATGACAACATATAAGAGATAGGCCATATAATCTCCCGGCGTTATCAGACCTTTCATCATGAAGAGCGCACCAGCCACTACTACCACGATATACATCAGTCCGTCGAAAAATCGAGTCGTACTTTGAAATCCCGCCATATACTTATATACTTCTTTTTTTACATTGAGGAAGCCCTCGTTGCCTTTTTTAAATTTCTCTGACTCAAGGTCTTCATTGGCAAAAGACTTTACCACCCGGACGCCCAGAAGACTGTCTTCTACCTGAGCATTGATTTCCCCAAGCTGGTTTCGTGACTTTTTGAATGCTGTCCTCATCCTGCGGCTATACCGCATTGCAAAAACTACCATGACCGGAATCAATGCGAATATAATCAGCGTCAGCCATATATTTGTTGCACCTAAGATGCAGAAAGATACGACAATCTTTACAATGGCAATATAATATTCTTCGGGACAATGATGGGAAAATTCCGTAATATCGAACAAATCACTGGTTATACGAGCCATAAGCTGACCAATCTTCGTGTTGTTATAGAATGAATAGGAAAGATCCTGCAAATGCTCAAACAAATCCCTGCGCATATCGGTTTCTATCCGGGCTCCCATGATGTGGCCGACACTGGCCATGTAGTAATTCGCAATAACGTCAATAATGCGCAATGCCAAATAGATCATCCCTATGGTTGCTATGGCCTGAAGGGTTAACTGATTTAAGTCAGTTGAAGCTTTATTTGTCAGATATCTTACGATTACAGGCAAAACAAGATCACATAATGTAGTAAGGGTAGCACAAAACAGATCTAATGCAAGGATGTACCTGTAAGGCTTGAAATAGGGTATGAACCTCTTGATTAGATAGGAGGTTTTTTGTGTATTAATGTTTTCTTTCTCTTTACTCATGACATTATCTTACCACTTTATTCGGTCAAGTGAAACGATATTATTATAGTAGTTGATAAATTTTATAGAAATTCCAAGAATGCTTTTATCTTAATAATAACTGAGACGGTGATTGATTATAATATTGGGTTATGTTACCATTTTAGTATAGTGGAGGTATGTATTATATGAAGAAAGTATTGTCGATTTTAATGGTATTCCTATTGGTTTTCGGACTCGTCGCTTGTGGTGGTGAAACCCCAGAGCAGGCTGTAAAAAACACATTTGATGCGATAAAGCAAAATGACAGCGAGACTGCATCAAAATATATCAACTATGATGATCTTTTAAAAGCAGGCGAGACCTACGAAGAGGATGATGCGGAAACTGAAGAAATGGTTCAATTGATCCTCGGACATTTCGACTATAAGATTATTTCTTCTTCTGAGGAAGGTGATCAAGCAACTGTTCAGGCAGAAATAACAAATATCGATATGAAAACAATAATGGGGGATTTCGTTTCGGAGGCATTAGTACTTGCATTTTCAGGCTTGGACGAAGAGACCATGGAAGCTCAAATGAAAGACAAGTTCAGCGATCTAATTAACCGCGAGGATAGTCAAACCTTGACAAAGACTGTGGAGATCAAGCTCGCTAAGAGTGGAAGCAGTTGGAAAATTGACATGAGCGATGAAACGGCAGATGCGATTTTCGGAGGAATGCTTAGTGTGGCTGAAGATCTGAATGCTTCATTTGGAGGAGATTTGAATTAAGAAAAGGATTCGTCAATTGACATCGATATATGGAGATTTAAGAAGGAACGTCCAGTGGACGTTCCTTTAAAATTGAGAATAGGGTAAAGTAAATATATCGAATAATCAGGTAAACTCATGTCTTGCTTTCAATTAAAGAATTGAGACCGCTTCCAATGAGAATACTTATCGATTTTGCCAATTGTTCCAAGGATATATTTCTATCCGAACGAAACCACTCTTTATAAACAGAAGTAATTCCTGAGGATACGAAGTCGATCATGAAATAGAGTAAATCACCGTCTATTTTTATTGTGTTCTTTGTTAACTCGATAAACTTGTCTTTAATAATTCCCTGTATTTTATTTAAAAGACTATTGTAATCTTTTGACTGCAGCAAAAATTTATAGAAATCAAAATCCTTGTTGATTTCACTGGTAAGCTCTTTAAACAGAGGATAAGGGTTATACATGATCTTCACAATATCTGCATTATCCAAAATATGAAATAGCTTTTCAATTAAATCATTTTCAATCTCATCCAGAATATCATAGAGGTCTCTGTAATGGGCATAAAATGTCTTTCTATTAATATCTGCGTCTCCCGCGATTTCAGTTATGGTAATATTCGCAATATCTTTTTCTGACATCAATTTTATTAGTGAAGTTTTTATTGCTTTTCTTGTTTTTCTGCAACGTTTATCAAGAATGCCTTCATTCATAATCTTACCCCCATAATCTTACCTCCAAATAAACAAAAACTACGGCATTTGTGGCAAAAGCAACATTTGCGATAATTTTTAACCATTGTATTAAGTCTACAATAGTATAATAATATACACATGAGGCAAAGGCAACAACTTTTGTATATGTTTTGAAGGGGAAATAACATATGGAGAAATACCCGCAGGATGATAAGGAAATGAGGATTCTGATTGATTGTATCAAAAACCTGTCCAGTAACGATTCTTTTATAAATATGAGAAAGTACATTCAGCACGGACAAACAGACTGTCTCTTTCATTGTATTGCGGTTGCTTATTTCAGTTATGCGACTGCGGCGTTTTTAAAGTTAACGCTGGACCAAATGTGCCTTGTCAAAGGAGCAATGCTCCATGACTTTTTTCTTTATGATTGGCACGAACCGGACAGCGCTCATAAGCTGCACGGTTTTACCCACCCGAAAGCCGCCCTGAAGAACGCCATGCAAATCTGGGAACTGAGCGATATAGAAAAAGACATTATCATTAAGCATATGTTTCCGCTTGTTCCTAACCTGCCGCGATATAAGGAAAGTATTCTCGTTTGCATCATTGACAAAATTTGCTCTGTCATGGAAATACTTTTCCTGCCTTCTAGCAATAAAGTAAGTTATCTGTATGATTACGCACTAAAAAATAATATGGAAATAAAAGGAGTTCGAAATGGGAAAGACGATCAAGGAGAGTATGAAAAGTGCAGGTATTCATAATGATTTTTGAGGCCATTTGCTGGATTTTTCTTTACAGCGTGGGCGGCTGGGTCTATGAATCGGTCTTGTGCTCGGTCAGTGATAAGCGGTGGATCAACAGAGGATTTCTGAACGGCCCGTATTGCCCGGTGTACGGGTTTGGGGCTGTTTTAAACATCCTGATATTGGATGGAGTAAACAATATCCTAATTCTGTTTTGCCTTAGTTCGGTTATAGCGTGCACATTGGAATATTTAACCTCATGGCTGATGGAAAAGCTGTTTCAGGCCAGATGGTGGGATTACTCAGGGCATCGGTACAATTTAAACGGCAGAATCAGCCTGGCTGGTGCCGTTGTCTTCGGAATCCTTTCCGTTCTGTTGATTCGTCTGGTCCATCCGGAAGTGGCACAGCTTACCGGGGCCATTCCTCATACCGCAATCTTTACTTCAGCTATGATTATAATCTTAATCACAGCGACCGACTGCGCCGTTACTGTGATCCATGTTTTAGGACTTAACCGGAAACTCAGGCTTACGGAAATCCGGATGCAAATTACCGGAATCAGACTGCAGCTTGTTGAAATTAAATCGATGATCATGAGGTTGAACGTTCAGGAATTACGGTTATTGAGGGCTTTTCCGAAGCTGAAATCTGTATCATATAACGATGCGCTTCAATTGATACAGGAGGCATTTCAAAATACGATATGGAAAAATTTCAAATGATATTATAACTACGATGTACGATATTTATATCAGACCAATTGATTAGCGAACCCTTGCCTAGTTTCGGGGAAGAAACATAATTCTCACACAGACATGCCGCCCGAAGGCGGCATGTCTGTATTGTGCGCCCAGCATGGGCGCAGTCTAACGGGTGAAAGTCCCGAACACGCCCAGTAGCGGGAAGTGTATAGCCAGAGGCAAGGGTGTCCATCGTGAGGCGGAATCTGAAGGAAGCTCGAGGCAAAATTCCGGTCTGACGAACAGAAATCACATCAGGCGAAATCTGCGGATAAGGTTGCAATACAAACTGAAGTCCAAAAGCTACAAGAAAAGCAGATAGCGTAAATGTGGCAGACACGTGGAAGGAAAGACTGCGTTCTTACCTGGGGAGATCTCACGGACGAGGGAACTCGGTTGAAACAAGATTTATCGTGAGAAGTCAGCAGAAGCCATAGTAGTGACGACGGCTGGTGAAAGTCAGCAAGAGCGAAGGGCTGAACAATTTTGGCAGTTACTAAAATTATGCTTGTAATCTCGGCAAGGAAACACCAGGCAATAGCCCCTTGATTCATCAGGTGGACAGGTGGCAGAGATGAGCGAAAAGAAGGGAAGTAGCGAAGTATGAACGCTGAAAAGTTACTGGAAAAGATACTGAGTCCGGAAAACATGGACGAGGCTATCAAACAAGTCAAACGCAACAAAGGAGCAGCAGGGGTGGACGGAATGCTCACAACTGAACTAGATGGCTACTTTGAAGCGCACGGCGAAGAAATCAAGGAACTGATTAGAAAGAGAAAGTACAAACCCAGCCCAGTGCTAAGAGTGGAAATACCGAAGCCGAATGGTGGTGTAAGAAATCTGGGGATACCGGCTGTAATTGATAGAACAATACAACAGGCAATCTCACAGATCATCACGCCAATATTTGAAGAGACATTTCATGACAGCAGTTACGGGTTCCGAGAGGGCAGGTGTGCTCAAAACGCAATCGAAAAGGCCATAAACCTTATGAATCATCACTACACATGGATTGTGGATATTGACCTGGAAAAATTCTTTGACACTGTAAACCACGACAAGCTGATGACGCTGGTTGCAAAAAGAGTACAGGATGGTGACGTCGTCTCCCTAATCAGAAAGTATTTGGTAAGTGGGGTAATGATTGACGATGAGTACAAAGAATCCATCATCGGCACACCGCAAGGTGGAAACCTATCACCTCTACTATCCAACATTATGCTGAATGAACTGGACTGGGAACTGGAGCGGAGAGGGCTGAACTTCGTAAGATATGCAGATGACTGCATCATCTTAGTGGGAAGTGAAAAGTCAGCGATCAGAGTAATGACAAGTGTTACAAAATACATTGCAGAAAACCTGTGGCTGAAAGTCAACGCAATCAAAAGTAAAATTGAGACACCCAAAGGACTAAAATACTTGGGGTATGGATTCTACTTTGACGGATTCCAAAAGCAGTACAAGGCGAGACCGCATGAAGATTCAGTCATGAAGATAAAAGCCAAGATTAAGGAACTTACATCAAGAAAATGGGGAGTCAGCATGGATCACAGAATCATGCACCTTAATTGGACCATCAGAGGATGGATAAATTATTTCCGCATAGCAAACATGAAAAAGGTTTGTATGGAGATAGACCGGCATATGAGGTTCCGATTGCGAATGTGTATATGGAAACAGTGGAAACGACCTAAAACCAGATACAAGTCTTTAATAAAACTTGGTATATCTAAAGGCAAAGCATGGGAATGGGCGAACTCAAGAAAAGGTTACGCCAGAGTGGCAAGCTCATTCATTATGCACAGAGCAGTGACCAACGAAATCCTAAAAAGAAAGGGCCTAGTATTTCTACTAGACCACTATCAGTCCGTTCATATTTAGTACAAAATTGAAGCGCCGTGTACGGAACCGTACGCACGGTGCTGTGAGAGGTCGGAGAATTTGAATATGACTAATCAAATTCTCCTCCTACTCGATTGTATTCAAAGTTTTTATATGGCAGAGAAAAAACGTCATGGATCTAACTAAAATTTGATCCGATAGATAACGGCGGCGGCTTCCGCTCTTGTGATATTGTTCTTTGGAAGAATCTGATTGTTGTTGCCGGTAATGATTCCCGATTTGATCAAGGTTGCAATCGCATCCTTAGCATAACTGGAAATCATTTGATTGTCATTGAACGTGGATAAGGTGCTGGTATCGCCTGCAACATATCCCATGCCGCTGACACTCATCGCTCTAAGTATTAAAACGAAAGCGTCTTCCCGTGTAATCGTGGCAGTCGGATAAAACTGATTATCCGTTCCCTTTGCAATACCTAATGATTTCGCAGCGGTTATCGCCTGATAATAGTAACTTCCCGTTGGGACATCAGAAAATCCGCTGACATTGGAACTGGACGTCAGATTAAATGTCCTGGACAAAATCAGCATAAAATCGCCTCTTGTCATGTTGTTTGACGGGTTGAAATTTTTTGTTCCATTTCCATTGTCAGTACCTGTGAGAACGCCCGTCGAATAGAGGCTGTCAACATATTGTACAGCCCAGGCATAATTGCCGTTTACATCTCTGAAATATTGAGATGCTGTATTCGGGGAGACAGTTTTTGCTTTTACGTTGATCTCGATATCGCCGTCAAAAGAGTTTCCGTCGTCGTCATATCCTGTATACTCTATGGTAACCGTTTTGGCGCTGTCACCGGATGGCACGAAAGATACGCTTTTGAGGTACGGTTTTGTGTCAAAGTAATTTGTGGAAGCACTGACCTTGGATTTTCCCGAGGAGTTATAGCCATAATACAAAGAGCCTTTTGATGAAGACGGCAATGTGAATTTCACATAATCAAGACTTTTGTCCATCACATCTTTACAAACACCGTTAAAATCATCATCGTCAAAACTAATAAAGGAACCTGCGGTAACACTGTAGGAAATATCATCAGCCTTGTCCTTTTTTTCTTTGCTTACGCTGACCAGAAAGGTGCCTGTAACGGTATCCGCGTCTACATCATAACATTTAAAGTCTATTTTGCAGTTTCCGGAATAATCATCTTTAGGAACAAAAGTGATATCGGAAATGGAAGGACTTTTCGTATAGTAGTATGCTTTATCCTCATCAATTTTGTCCTTATCACCTTTATAATCATAATATAGGGTTCCCTTGGACGAGGAAGGCTTTTCAAAAAAACATATAGTCTAATTTTTTAAGGTTTTTATAATTGCAATAGTTGTTAAAATCGGCTTTTTTCAAGTTCACGGTATCATCCGGATCAACAGAATACTTGATTTTGCCGTCACTGCCGTCACTGCCAACGGTGACTTTTACAGAGCCCTTGAATTCTTTTTTCTTTACATCGCGTCCCGTATAGTCGATGGTTACCGTACCGGAATAGTCATTCTTGGGAACAAAAGTGACGTCAGAGATAGACCGGCTTTCTGAATAGTAATATTTGTCATCCTTATCTACCTTCTTCTTATCATCGTCATAATCATAATAGAGCCTTCCTTTGGATGAGGAGGGCAGAGAAAACTTCACATAGTCAAGCTTTTCATCGTTCAAGGACTTACAGACATTGTTAAAGTCGCTTTTACTAAAATCAACTTCCTTGCCGGATTTTGTGGTGTAAGTGATGTCCTTTGCAGATGCTGCATATACGGTGGTGGTTGGAATAAATAGAACGGAGACCATCACCACTAAAAGAAAGGCAATGATCTGATTAAGATTTTTTTGCATTGGTATACCCCCTAGGTTTTTTGATTAGCATTCTTCTGATATTATCAGGAAATTTTTACCTACTGATATCATAATCTCATTTGCTCGAAAACACAATATTTATATGTGGCTTTTCTTTTTATCAATAAATTGTTAAAATCAAAGTAAATTAATAGGATATTATAGACGAACTGGTCTACTATTTTGATTCGGAGTTGTCTGTGGAAATCATGGGAGAAGGATAGAAGCTCCAGATGATTCGCAGTGAAAGGAGGAATATGTTGAACCAATTACGGACGCTATGTGTGATGGGCACTTTTGATAGCCAATCTAACCAAGAAGTGTACCGAATTAAAGAAATATTAATAAACCAGGGGATATCTATTGATGCTTATGAACCCCACATAACGTTTGGCATTTATACAGATTTGGATGAAACGGAGCTGATAAAGTGGATTGGTCAAATTGCAGAACAACATAAAATTTTTCGGCTTTATTTTAATCATTTTGGTTTTTTCTCTGATGCACGTCTGTGCTTTTTAGCACCCTGTTCCAGCTATGATCTACTTGAACTTCATTCAGATATACATAAAAAATACGACAACTGCTGTACGGATAAAGGATGTCTGTATTCTCTTAAGCAAAACAACTGGATTCCGCATATGACGATTGCTTCAGTTGATAAGGGACAGGAGGAAAAGTTGCTATCAATCCTTTGGAATAGTTTTTCGCCATTTACAACTGAACTTACTCAATTAAAAATAACGTCTTCTGATATGAGCGAAGACGTGGCCGTGTTTGAGTTACAAGCAAAGAAATAGATAGATAGAATCCCGAGGTTCAGTAAACCGCCAAATACTAATTTGTATGGATAATCCCTTTAACCGATTAATATATTGGTTATATCGTGAATTATTGAAATTCAGAAATCAGCTGTTTGGCAAAACCTATAATGCGAGGAGGTGGTTTTGAATGCCTTCAGTTTATTTAAGCCCTTCAACAAAGGAGAATGAATATGTAACAGGCGGCAATGAGGAATATTATATGAATCTGATCGTCGATGCAATGATTCCTTACCTCAAAGCCAATGGCTACGACTTTGCACGAAACAATCCCGGAACTTCCGTCGAAGAGAACATTGCACATTCCAACGAGCGTCTTTATGACCTGTATCTTGCACTTCACTCCGGTGATTCGCCGGAGAGCACGGAACCTCCGCTGCAAGGCGTCAATGTATACCATTATGCCTATACCCCTGTCGGCGGCGAAAGAGCGGCTTCTTATATTGAGGAAAATCTAAAAAAAATATATCCTTATCCTGATCTGGTCAAAGTCGTTCGCGGCGATACCAAAGAACTTCGGGACACAGATTCACCTGCTGTTTACGTTGAACTGGGCTATCGCGGATATCCTGAAGATGAGATGTGGATGAAGGAGCATGTTGATGCAATTGCGAAAAGTTTAGTCATGTCCCTGACTCAATTTTTAAATCAACCATTTGTAGACGTTTAACATACAGAAAGGGACGACAGCATTGAAAAATAAATTTAATGAGCAATGCATTACATTAAGTCAGATGAATTTGATCTCTAATATGCGCATGTTCTGGAGACGGCTGACGATCTGGACCAGAATCTACATCATCAGCAGATATTTGGGAATAGGAACGGCAGAATCAGCATTTGAACGTTTGTATATCGAGAATATGGATTTCGGTAATATGATACGAATTCATTTCAATCACGATATTTCAAACCGGTATTCTCAGCTGCTGAACCAATTTTCAATCGGATTACGGCAACTCGTTACAGCAAGACTTGCAGGAGACATAGCCACTGTCAGACGGAATCTCGACCAACTATTACAAAATGCCGACGAAAGGGCGGCGTTTTTAGCATCCATCAACCCGTATCTCGATGAAACGGAGTGGAAGGACCTGCTGACAACATACCTGCAATATACTCTGGAAGAAGCAAATTTGTTTGCGTCAAAGGATTACAGGCAGAATATTGAATATTTCGACCGTCTTATGGATCTTTCCAACACAATGGGCGATGTTTTGGCCGAAGCGTTGTACGACTATATCACATCAGGAACAGAGGACACGAATACCTCGTCTCCTCAGGAAAACCAAACATGTTTGACTATGGATCAAATAAATCAGATTCATGATATCAGGATGTTTTGGTTTGAACTGATCCACTGGGTTCGGGCATTTATGCTGAGCAGGTATGTGGGGATCGGAGATGAGGATGAAGTCTATGCCCGTTTAAAGCAGGTCCCTGCTGATCTTATCAACAACCTGAATCAATTCTTTGGCGAAACTCCCGGAGCAAATGAACTCCAGCTGGAATTAAATGAATATATCGGGCTGATCGATTCTTTAATTACAGCCCAAAAAGCGGGAGATACAGATCAAGTAGACAGGATTGTCAGACTGCTGTATCAAAATGCCGATGACAGGGCGGCCTCGGTTTCCTCAATCAATCCTTACTGGGACCAAGAGGTGTGGAAGAACAGATTATATAGCAACCTCCGCAGCACGCTTGATGAATCCAGAATGTTTCTGACAGAAGATTATGCTAGAACCATGGACATCTACAGTGCGCTTTTGGATCAAGCGGAAAGCGCAGGTGATTACTTAACAGAAGGACTGGTGAACTATATAATATAACCAATTAAGTCAGTTACCGCACTTCTTTTGAATTTGGAATTCAGGAGATAGGGCAATTCCAGGCAGAACCACAGGAAAGCGGAGAACATTGGCACAATGCCGCAGCTCTCCGCTTTTCGTATTATGCTTACTAGTCAAAAAAAACCTACCTATTCATCTTCATCTAAACGCTTTAGTATTTTCGCTTGTCTTTTGTTATTCAGATAACCAAAGAATGACAGCACAATAAAACTGATAATGGTTGCGCAGATAAAAGTAACTGCCAACACCGCTATAAAATAACCTATACCATCCGCCTTATACTGCGCTGCGTGTTCTGAATAATTCAAGACACCATTAATCGCCGTTACTACAATTCCCATTACGATGCTGTTCACCAAAGGAATAACTTTTGCTCGTTTTGTTTCACCATATAAGTTGAGTCCGAGCATCATGTACCGTATTAGCACATAAAAGGATATTCCGAAGAAACATATAAATTCAACAGCATACTGCTCAAACGGAGATTTCAACAGAGATTGCTGTATAAGAATGGAAGCGAGAAGCACAATCATTAAAATGCCGTATGCTTCACTGTTTATTTTACGGCGTTGTGTCAAGATTCTTTCGTCTTGCATTTGCTTTTTCATTTTAATCCTCCCAGAATAAATCATTTAATGTTTTGTTCAGTACCCTGCAAATCGCTATGCACAGGTTTAACGTAGGATTATAATCTCCTGATTCTATCAGCCCAATCGTTTGTCGGGCAACGCCTACGGCTTTTGCCAAGTCCTCCTGTTTCATATCAATTTCCATTCGGGCAATTTTCATTTTCTTGTTTTTCATAGAATGCCACCTTTCATAGTCACAATATACAATATAAATTACATAATGTCAAATATATATTGCAAATTGACATTTTAATCACCTTTTGAAGAAAGCAGCAATTCTTTACCGTGGAAAAATTTCAATAAAAAAATGAGGTGCATTTCGATTGCACCTCATTTTTTTATTAATGCCAGTTAGTTGAGACAGTTCTCTTCCCGATAAATCTCTGTGCAGTTACCGGTACATAAAAGCTTTTTATCTATTCGATACAAGGTTAGCAGTGTTTTAATCTGAACCAGCACAAGGGGCAGAATCAGCAGAAAATAGACTGTTGAAAATTGCGTTAAAATATGTGTTTTTACAAGCCCCCAATGGATAAAGAACATCCCCAGAACGAATGCGGCAACACCTGGACAGATCAAGGAATAACTTCCCACGCTGTTTTTTTCTCCTCTGATGTAATCTGCAAAGTAATTTGTTTTTTTCATAACGGCATATCCCATCAAACCCATAATCGCCTGGATTGATACGAGTGTACCCAGAATAAAGAAGTAAAGTACAGGGGGCGGCGACATTTCGAGCAGGTTATGGAAAATTCCCGCGCCAACTCTGACGGAAGAGATGCCAAGCAGCGTCATAATCGGAATGACGATCCAGAGGCTGGGGGCGTTTTCGCCCGATATTCCTTGCCGGAAGATAGATTTAAAACCAAGAACAAGTTTTAAAATCAGCAGTAGAACGCTTAAGGTGCCAAAAAAGATAGAACCAAGAATGCCGACGACCGATGTGGCAACCGTCGTACTCATCGCGCCGGGAGCGGCAAGACCTACTGCGACCATTGCAAAGGCAAAACTGGAGAGCAACTGGCTTAAATTGTTATTGTTTATATAATCAAAATCTCCTTTGACGATCAATCTGTAAAAGTACTCGGAAAACAGCTTCAATCCATAAATACCGATGATTGCAAACGCGATGAGCGCAAATGGGAAAATATATTCCACAATCCCCCACAGACCCGGAATGAACAATGCACCCAGGATAAACAAGATGTTTACAGACATCGCAAAGGTCAGCGGCAATACCATCATTGTCACTTCTGAGTTGGAATTTTTCATTATCTCATATTGCTCTGTCTTCTTATAATCGGCAAATGCTCTTACATTTTGAAATAACAATACAAAGTGTCTGAATGCAAAGATCAAAATGAACAGCATGGCGAGAACCGTTAATCCAGCGAGAAGATAATTGTCTCCGGTGATTATTTTGCTGACGTGGTTGAACGTTGGAATGGGAGTGTCAGGATGTTTTACCATAAACATAAGGTACATAAAAAAGGATACCGCCAGACCGCCGTTTCCCAGCGAGGCAAGAAAATATAATGGATTGTAGGTTTGTGTAAAAGGTTTTTTCATTTTATCAGCTCCTTAAAATATAAATTTGATAGCAGGCTAAATTTGTGAGGTAATTCTATCAGATTTAAAAATTGCGTGCGGTGATAAAATCACAACACAAGCTCACCGGTGAAAGTTTCACATCGCATAGTGAAACGAAAGAGAGCATATGTTATACTTTTAATGGGGTGAGGTATTATGAGAAAATCAGCGTCAAGATCAATTGCTGGAAAACTGTTTTTATTCTTAATCGTAGCGGGACTATCTTCAGGATTTTATCTGTATCGGGCGGAGCCTGATTTCTTGCTGAACCGGTATTATGAAACGATTTACTCAGGCCGCCTTCAGGCAGAGCCGGAAGTTTCACTGAACGAAAAGCCAATTTCTTTTAAGCTAAGCGAGTATGAATGGACGATTAAAAAGAATAATGGACAATGGTATACGCCGCCTGCCAATAGCGGGCATATCGGCGGTGCATCGGGCTCCGATGCAGCCATATCGTCAATTAACGATAAACTAAAGGTGCGTGTAGATAAGCAGCCGGATCAGGTCAGCTTAAAAATCATCGAGACGGATTCCGGGCAAACGGTCCTGGAAGAGCCGTTTGATTTGTCCGAATTGCCGCTTCCGAAGAAAAACGGAAGCTTTACCTATGAACTGACGATGGAGTGGAGTGCGGAAGCACGTCACTACAGGGGCAAAGCCATACTGGAGATACCTGTAACAGTGGAGGTGCCAGCGCAGTTTATTTTTTCCCGACAGAAGGTTGAACAGGGGCAGCTGCTGGAGGCCTTGGTCTATTATGCAGGACAGCCGGAAGACGTTTTGTTTGAACAGTCTATTTACAGTAAATTTAAATGGTATTCGGGCGAAGGTTTTCTGAGAGGTTATCTTCCAACCAACTATAATGTAAAACCGGGCACTTATCAGATCAAGTACGGGATAAAAAGTCAGGGGACAGAATTTACTCAACCGATAGAGGTCGTTGAACATAATTATCATATACAATACCTTACTGTTGACTCAAAGACGGAAGCGGAAACCAGAAATGACGAAGCCTATGCAGAATATAACAAGTATTACATTCCGGTTAGAAATCATTCGGAACCAGACCGGTACTATACCGACAGCTTCATCATACCCGTTAAAGGCCGTCTGACCACTGAGTTCGGAGAGACACGCTATGTGAACGATCAGCCGACATCCTACAGGCATCTTGGCCTGGACATTGCGGCTCCGGCAGGGACCGATGTAAAATCCGCCAACCGGGGAAAGGTGGTTTTGGCCAGACCCTTTATTTTGACGGGAAATACGGTAATGCTCGACCATGGCGAGGGATTGTTCAGCGTTTATCATCACATGCTGAATATTGCCGTAAAGACAGGTGATATCGTGGAGCGGGGGCAAAAAATAGGCGAAGTCGGTTCGACAGGTTTTTCCACCGGAGCCCATCTGCATTTCATGATCTCGTATTATAGGGC
Source organism: Anaerovoracaceae bacterium (assembly GCA_963676445.1). GTDB lineage: Bacteria > Bacillota > Clostridia > Peptostreptococcales > Anaerovoracaceae > Anoxybacterium. The sequence goes on along the minus strand of OY781100.1, from coordinate 1,457,367 downwards.
GAATCTTGAACCCGGGTACTTTCTTGTCGGGCAGCCGATCACTTATGATAATTATCAGAAATTTTTACAGTGAAAATCATATTTTTAGAAAAAGGAGCCAATGAAACACCGGAATGAAATACTTGATTGATATAATTGTATTGATTGTGATATATAAGGTTTACCTATATAAGAAGTGGAGCGCAAAAGGAAAAGATGTACTGGCCGTGTATACACTTTTCTATATCTATATCGGTCTGGTACTCTATGTGACCTTGATGCCGATTCTAGTTTCCATACCGTTTATCTTTAATCATGCTTATGTGCCAATGCATATGGTGCCCTTCGAAGACTACATCAAGGGTTGGGGCGATACCGTGCGGCAGATTCTCTTGAATGTCGTTATGATGATCCCGTTTGGAATCTTAATGCCTGTTGTCAAAAAGAGGAAGCTTTTATCCTGCACTTTGTGGACATTTCTGTTCAGCTTAAGTATCGAACTGCTTCAACCTTTACTGAACAGCTCCCGGTCGTCCGATGTAACGGATTTGATCACAAACACAGCAGGCGGAATCATCGGATACCTCATATACCTGGCTTTAAGACCATTGATCAATTCTATATTATGTCGTCTGAAATCAAACGACGTAAAATGAATACAGGTTAAATAAAATCGGTCCTTGTTCGTATGTAAAATTTTGACTGGTATTTCATTATATGATAAAATGCAATTATAAAATTTTAGTCCATAAATCTTAATCTCTTTCCTCTAACTCAAGGTGAAATGTATATACGCTGGAGGATATCATTGTGAAAGATGTTGTTATTGCGGGGTACCGCAAACAGGTGATCCGGGTTTTTGCAAATCAGCTGCAAAGCCTTTTTGGAACTGACCTTAATATTAAGCTGGTTGCTGTAGGTACGCCGGTTCAGGAAAAGTTTGGAAAAGACACTATTGTGATGGTACAGTCTTACGACATTCTCAGAAAGCTCCATGGAAATATCGCCAATGAAGACAATATTGTTTTTATCAGGACGGCATTGCAGACAGCAGGATTGGAGGCAATCGAAAAATTAGAGAGAGACTGTCCGGTAATGATAGCAGGAGACAGCATAGAAACCGCTCATGAGCTGTTAAAAGCCCTCATTGAGTCAGGAGCCAAACATTTTAATATGCAGCCTGCAGACTTGTCTGATATGGAAGTGTTTCGGGATAAAACCGTAATTACTTCTGGAATTTCCCGAGAGGAAGTACCTGACGCCCGAATGGTAATCAATATACGTGAACCGCTGCTTGATACTGTTACAATCCTTGATATGGGAGTCAGACTGGAAAGGGAAGACAGCCTCGTCAGCAAAAATATCAGGAAAGATTTTATTGAATTCCAGTCTCCGAACCAGGGGACTGTCTGGAGCCTTGAGCACGCTAACAGCCTCAACAGTTCGGTCAAAATCTTATTAGAGGTGATCGACGGCATCGTAATCAGTGTTGACCAAACCGGCCTGGTTCGAAATTGCAACGACCGGGTAGAATTTATTTTTGGAATAAAACCGGAGGAAGCACTTGGAAAAAGCGGAATTGCACTTTTCCCGGAGATACCGTTTCGCGAAGTGATCAATGGAGCTCCTCCTGTGATAGAAGTTTTAAAAACTATAAATGAAGAAAACATGGTGTTAACGGTTAAACCCATTTTTAATTCCGGAAAACATTATGGTGCGATTGCTGTAATTAAACGGTTTCATGATGAAGAGACCCGGCAGCATAAGCTGCGCACTCTTCTGATGGGAAAGGGATACCGCGCAAAATACAGATTTAACGATATTAAAGGAGAAAGCAGAGCAATGACGCAGTGCAAAAACATTGCACTGCGTATGGCGGCTTCCAATTCTTCGATTCTGATTTCAGGAGAGACCGGCACGGGAAAAGAGATGTTTGCTCAGGCTATTCATAATGCTTCTGAACGAAGGCCATATCAATTCGTCGCTGTCAACTGCGGGGCCATTTCAGAAAGCCTTCTTGAAAGCGAACTGTTCGGATACGAGGAAGGTGCTTTTACGGGCGCGCGTAAAGGAGGAAAAGTCGGATTTTTTGAATTGGCGCATAAAGGAACTTTGTTTTTGGATGAGATTTCGGAAATGTCGGCAACTCTGCAGAAACGTCTGCTTAGAGTTCTGCAGGAAAGAGAAGTGACTCGACTGGGAGGGAGTTCTGTTATCAATGTGGACGTGAGGGTTATTGCCGCAACAAATCGGGATCTTAGGGCTTTGACCAGAACCGGAGTTTTCAGAGAAGATTTGTACTACCGGCTGAGTGTATTGCCTTTGAAGGTCCCTGCCTTGCGTGAGCGAACGGAGGACATCAGAATTTTAGCGTCGGCATTTCGTAATGAACTTGATAAAAAGTTTGAGCTTACTGAAGTGGCTTGGAGGGAATTGGAGCGGTATAGCTGGCCGGGTAATGTTAGGGAGCTGCGCAATTACATGGAATATTTCGCGAATCTTACTCATTCAGTGATCGGTATCAATGAACTTTCTCAGATTGTTCCCCTGTACTCATCTTTTGCACCGGATAGAACCGAAAATATCAACGAACAGGAACGCCCGGTTCAGACTGAAAACCCTGAACAACCGGATGATCAGAGTATTTTTGTTTTAAGGGTATTGAAAGAAGGACTGGAAAAACGGCAGAGACTAGGCCGAAGAAGTATCAGCCTTTTGGCAAAGGACCAGGGAGTTTTTTTGGGAGAGCAGGAAATTCGCAGAATATTAAAAACTCTTGAAAATAGAGGACTGGTAGTAATTAATCAAACAAAGGCAGGAACGGTAATCACCTCAAAAGGAATTGCGTTTTTATCCAGTCATCATTCTCCGAAAAGAGAAAACTTTTAATTTAAGATTAACAATATCATTTGCTGGCAGCACAAATCAATAGAAATACGGGATTTATGGATTTTACGGTATTGTTGCAAACATCAAATCGATGCGGGTTTTATGGGTTTTACGGTAATTACAGCAAAACCCGAAAAACCCTCATTCATTTTGTTTTAATAAACCTACTTACAAAAATAGGAAGGCAAAGTAAGCGTACTTTGTGGATTTGTTCAAAAATAAACAATATTCAGATAATTGTGGCATGAGGTTTGCTGTAAGCATTATGTTAGAATTTTGAACTTATTCGATTTTTGAAGGAGGTAAATTATGAAAACCATTCTCACCGGAAATGAAGCAGTAGCGCGGGGTGCGTATGAAGCCGGTCTTCTGTTTGCTTCTGCTTATCCGGGAACTCCCAGCACTGAAATCCTGGAAAACATGGTAAGGTACAAAGCCGACATTTACTGTGAATGGGCCCCGAATGAAAAAGTAGCACTGGAAGCAGCAATCGGTGCCTCCGTAGCGGGCGCCCGATCGCTGGCAGCCATGAAGCATGTCGGTCTGAATGTGGCGGCGGACCCCTTGTTTACCTTTGCGTATACCGGCGTTACCGGAGGCTGCGTTATTGTTTCAGCTGATGATCCGGGAATGCACAGCTCTCAAAATGAGCAGGACAATCGGAATTATGCCGCCGCAGCCAGGGTCCTGATGCTGGAACCTTCAGACAGCCAGGAAGCCAAGGATTTTACAAAATTGGGTCTTGAGTTGAGCGAACGGTTCGATACACCAGTTTTGCTTCGCATGACGACCAGAGTATGTCACAGTAAGAGCCTGGTGGAACTTGAGGACAGAACGGAAAAGGAAGTGATCCCGTACCAGCATAACATCACCAAATTTGTAGCCACTCCGGCAAACGGGAAGGTGCTGAGGAGAAAGCTGGAGGATCGCCTGAAAGCCATGGAGCACTATTCCAATTCCGCGGAAATAAACGGTGAAGAATACAACGGAACCGAGGTTGGCGTTATCAGTGCGGGAGTGGCATATCAATACGCAAAGGAAGTGTTTGGAAAAAACGCTTCGTATCTTAAGCTGGGAATGACCTTTCCCATGCCGATGGAAAAAATTAAAAAATTCGCTGCAGGAGTAAAAACGCTGTATGTCGTTGAGGAAATGGACCCTTATATTGAAAATCATTTGAAAATGGCGGGTATTTCGTGTATTGGAAAAGAAATTATCCCCAATATGGATGAACTGAACCCCGACCTTGTCAGAAAGGCTGTTGCGGGTACGGAAACGGAATCAATTAAAGTTGATAAAAAAGCGACGGCCAGACCTCCTGCTCTCTGTGCAGGCTGCCCCCACAGAGGAATATTCTATACGTTGAGCAAAAAAAAGAAACTCATTGTAACGGGGGACATTGGGTGCTATACCTTGGGTTCGGCTCCGCCTCTTTCCGCTATGCATACATGTTTCTGCATGGGCGGAAGCATTAGTACAGGGCATGGTGCATCTACCGTCTTGAAAAAGGCAGGATCTGACTGGAAGATCGTATCCGTCATCGGCGATTCGACCTTTTTCCATTCAGGGATAACAAGTCTTATGGACGTTGTTTATAACAGAGGGAACAGTGTAACTATTATTTTAGATAACCGTATCACCGCTATGACAGGCCATCAGGAAAATCCCGGGACTGGGTATACGCTTATGGGAGCCCCCGTCATAGAAGCCGATATTCCGGCAATCTGCAAGGCCATTGGCGTAAAGGAAGAAAATATCACAATTTTAAATCCCCTCATGCTTGCTGAAGCGGAAGAGGCGCTCGAAATTGCTCTGAGCAAAAATGAGCCTGCCGTTATCATTGCCAAATGGCCTTGCATCCTGAAAAAGTTTACCGATCAGGACAATCATGAATTTGATCTTCGCCCGAAGAAGTATGTGATTGATCAGGAAAAATGCACTAAGTGTAAACTATGTGTGAAAACCGGATGCCCCGCTATCTTCTCGGATGAGACCGTGCGGATTAATGCTGAATCCTGTACAGGGTGCGGCGTTTGTAAACAAGTCTGCAGGTTTGATGCTATTACGGAGGTGCTGAAATGAGTGAAATAAAAAATATTTTGCTGGTAGGAGTCGGCGGACAGGGAACCATACTAGCAAGTAAGATTCTTACCGAAGGTTTGCTGAAAGCTGGCTATGATGTTAAAATGTCGGAGATCCACGGCATGTCACAAAGAGGAGGCAACGTAAGCACGCAGATCCGATTTGGAGATAAGGTTCATTCCCCTATCATTGGTAAGGGTGAAGCCGACGTGATCGTGGCTTTTGAAAAAATGGAGGCGTTAAGATGGATCGAATATTTAAAGGAGGGAGGTGAGTTCGTGGTCAATGATTTTGAACTTTCTACGATACCGATACAAATCGGGGCGGAGAAATATCCGGAGGGCGTCCTGGAAACATTGCAGAAAACAGCCGACACCGTTGTGATCAAAGCCGGTGATATTGCACGGGATCTGGGAAACTCGAAGACGATGAACGTCGTATTGCTCGGAGCGCTTGTAAAGGCTATGCGTTTGAATGAGATCGATTGGGAATCATTGATCAGAAAAAATGTAAAAAAGGGCTTCGAAGAAATTAACTGGAATGCATTTGAAGCGGGATACAAAATTTAGGAGGGATTACTATGAAAGAAAGAGAACAATTTGCTTCAAGACTGGGCTTCATCCTGGTCTCAGCAGGCTGTGCCGTCGGTTTGGGCAACGTGTGGAGGTTTCCATACATTACAGGCCTTTACGGCGGAGCTGCATTCATTCTGATCTATTTACTGTTTCTTTTAATATTGGGCCTGCCAATCATGATCATGGAATTCTCGGTAGGCCGGGGAAGCCAGAAAAGCGCTGCTTCTTCCTTTCGGGTACTTGAGCCGGAGGGAACTAAATGGCATTCATTCGGCTACATCGCAATGGCGGGCAATTATCTTCTGATGATGTTCTATACCATGGTCGGCGGCTGGATGCTATATTACTGTTTTAAGTCCGTAAGAGGGGATTTTTCAGGACTTACTCCTGATCAGGTTGCCGGCAATTTCGGCGAAATGCTTAGCTCACCAGGAATACTTACGTTTTGGGCGGTAATCGCAATTTTAATTTCCTTTGGAATCTGTTCTATGGGCTTAAGAAATGGCGTAGAGAAGGTCACAAAGATTATGATGATTTGCCTGATCGCGCTGATGGCCGTGCTTGTTGTCCGTTCTGTCACACTGGAGGGCGCTGGCGCTGGACTGAGTTTTTACCTGAAACCTGATTTTGGGAAAGCAGTGGAACAGGGACTCGGCAATGTTATATTTGCGGCGATGGGCCAGGCATTTTTTACTTTGTCTCTCGGCATGGGTTCTATGGCTATCTTTGGAAGTTATCTGGATAAATCCCGTTCACTTACGGGAGAAGCCGTCAGTATTACGGTGCTGGATACAATGATTGCTTTGATGGCCGGCCTCATTATTATTCCGGCATGCTTTGCCTTCAGCGTAGAGCCCGGTGCGGGACCTGGTCTGATTTTCATCACACTGCCGAATATCTTCAACCATATGGCCGGCGGACTTATCTGGGGCGCTCTTTTCTTCCTGTTCCTGTCCTTTGCGGCTTTGACGACCATCGTCGCCGTATTTGAGAATATCATTTCATTTGCCATGGATTTATGGAACTGGGAAAGAAAAAAAGCAGTTATGATCAATATTATAGCAATTATTATTTTATCGATGCCCTGCATTTTGGGATTCAACGTTTGGAGCGGATTTGCGCCTCTCGGCGAAGGCACGGTTGTCATGGATCTGGAAGATTTTATTGTATCAAACAACATCCTGCCTTTAGGTTCATTGGTTTACCTGATGTTCTGTACCTATCGATACGGTTGGGGATGGCAAGGCTTTATCAATGAGGCCAATGCAGGGGCAGGCCGGAAGTTCCCTGTTGTCGTCAGGGGTTATGTGTCCTATATTCTGCCTCTGATCGTTCTGGGAATCTTCTTGAAAGGGTATTGGGATAAATTCCATTCCGCAGGGGCAATGATCATCGCGGTGGCCATTGTTCTGGGATTTTCTTATATCGCATTTTACAGAAAAAAGAGTACCGTGCAAAACTAGAGTACTGTAAATTCGATTTACGGAGTGAATGATGAAAAATTTTGATGAACTGATTCAATTTGTCCAAAAAAATCCTCAAAAGAAAAAAGTCGCTGTTGCCGCAGCCCATGATGAGCATACGCTGGAGGGAATTAACAGAGCTTATGAAAACGGCATTGCGGTACCGATTTTAATAGGGGATCAAACCAAAATAGAAAGCATTATGAAAAAGGAAGGGCTTTCTTTCCCGGAAGCAGAGGTAGTGGATAGCGGTGATGATACTGCGGCGGCACGCAGTGCAGTTCGGATGGTTCGTGAAGGAAAAGCGGACTTTATTATGAAGGGAAAGCTTCAGACTGCTGACCTTTTAAAAGAGGTAGTAAACAAGGAACACGGGTTGCAGACGGGAGGGATCATGTCTCACTTCGGGATTTTCGAAATACCGGGATACCCGAAACTGATGGTGTTGACCGACGGCGGAATGCTGCCCTATCCCAATGCGGAGCAAAAGGCTCAAATCCTGATGAATGCAGTGCGTATTCTTCATACCCTGGGATGCCGGGAACCGAAGGTAGCGGTCCTTGCCGCTGCAGAGACCGTTAATCCCAAAATACAGGAAACGGTAGACGGGGCGCTGCTTAAGAAGATGAATGAGGAAGGAACGCTCGGCGGCTGTATTGTTGAAGGTCCGATCTCATATGATTTGATGATCAGTCCGGAGGCTGCAGCGATCAAGGGATATTCCAGCCCCGTTACGGGAGACACGGATATTCTTCTTATGCCGAACATGACCAGCGGTAATTTGCTGGCGAAGGCCTTCCAGTTTACTGCCGGCGCAAAGATGGCAGGCATGATCACAGGCGCTGGTGCACCGATCGTTTTGGTATCAAGAGGCGCCACTGCAGAGGAAAAATATCTTTCCCTGGTATTATCCGCAGCATCGGCACAAAAGAAAAAGTTCGATTAGTTCGTGGAGGTAACGATATGAAGAGGGGAGATTTTATATGGGGGGCAATATTGCTGGGTATGATTGCTTTTCTGATCGCGCCATTGACCCATGCCCTGTTTTTGTCAGCCTCCAAAACCTCCCCATACCTGATGGGATTTATTAAGTTTGCGGTTCTGGCCACCATGGGTGAACTGCTGGCGATCAGGATCAAGACAGGAGACTGGAAGATGCCGAAAGGCGTCTTATGGCGCGTAATCGTATGGGGTATCATCGGAATGATGGTCACCCTGATGTTCGCATTGTTTGATGTGGGAGTCCGGAGCTGTATGGAAAGAGGGTACCTTCCTCGCGTCTCAGGGGAAGGCCTTTTTCCAAAACTGGTAACAGCTTTTTTCATCAGCACCATAACGAATCTGTTTTTTGGACCGTCGTTTATGTTATTCCACCGTTTGACCGATACATGGATCGATTTGGGGCAGGGACGAATGTCCCAGATGAGGAAGATAACCCTGAACGAGGTGTTGGACGCTGCTGATCTAAAAGGCTTTGTAGTCTTTGTAGTCTGCAGGACGATTCCAGCCTTCTGGATACCGGCGCATACCGTAACCTTCATGCTTCCTGCCGAATATCGCGTGCTTATGGCGGCTATGCTTTCAATTTGCCTGGGAGCTATCCTAGTATTTTATAACCACCCTAAAAGTTGACATTTGGGAGTTACAGAGCACCAGGGATTTTCAGAAAAAACTAAATGTGTTCAAGTGCTGTCCGCTACCTGCCTTACCGACGGGGACCGGGGCTCTATATAATTAAAAGAAAATGGAGGTAGTATTATGGCACATTTTATTCCAGAACCTTACCGTATTAAGATGGTGGAACCCATCAAAATGACGACGCACGAGCAGCGTGAGCAATACATCAGAGAGGCGCAGTATAATCTTTTTCGACTGCGCGGCGAGGACGTATACGTTGATACTCTGACCGATTCCGGTACCAACGCCATGAGTGACGCACAATGGGCGGCACTGATGCGCGGAGATGAGGCTTATGCAGGTGCAAAAAGCTATTTTAAATTGATTGAAGCGGCAAAGGATATCTTTGGATATGGCTACATTCAACCTGTCCATCAAGGGCGTGCTGCAGAGAAACTCATGTTTCCTTGTTTCCTTGAAAAAGGGAAATATGCCATCGCAAACCTATTTTTTGATACAACACGTGCACATGTTGAGCTGGCTGGGGCCCGTTGCCTTGAGTGCTGTAACCCCGAGGCTGCGGATAGTCAGCTGCGCGCTCCGTTTAAAGGAAACATGGATGTGACAAAAATGGAGGAGATCATCAGGGAAAAGGGGTCTGAAAATATCGGCATGGTCGTAATGACGATTACGAACAATTCTGCAGGCGGTCAGCCGGTTTCCTTGAAAAATATGCGCGAGGTTGCGTCAATTTGTAAAAAATATCATATTCATCTCAATATTGACGCGGCACGTTACGCGGAAAATGCAATGTTTGTTAAAATGCGTGAGCCGGAATGCAAAGATATGTCCATTAAAGAGATTATCCGTGCATTCTTCGATTTGGCGGATACCTTTACAATGTCTGCAAAGAAAGACACCATTGTCAATATGGGCGGTTTAATTGGCGTTAAGGATGAGAATGCACCTTATATCCTGAACATCAAAGCGAACTGCATAAGCTATGAGGGCTTTTATTCCTATGGTGGACTTAACGGTCGTGACCTTGAGTGCCTTGCAGTCGGTCTCTATGAGGGACTTGACGAAAGCTGGCTGCGATACCGCATTGGTACGATGGAGTATATTGGTGAGCGTTTGGATGAGCTGGAAATTCCCTATCAAAGCCCGGCCGGTGGTCATGGCATTTTTCTTGATGCTGCAAAATTCTTTCCACAGCTGCCCTACTATGAATTTCCCGGCCAGGTTTTGGCTGTGGAGCTATACAAGGAATGCGGGCTGCGTTCCTGTGATATCGGCTCGTACATGATTGGAAATGATCCCGACACTGGAGAGCAGCTCAAGTCGACCAATGAGTTTACACGGCTTGCAATACCTCGCCGTGTCTATACACAAAGTCATTATGATATGGTGATTGAGGCGATTAATGAGGTCTGGAAACGCCGTGAAAGCATTAAGCACGGCTATAAGATCATCTGGGAGCCGCCGATTCTACGTCATTTTCAGGCCAGCTTAGCTTCGATTGAGTAATGCGGCACATCCGGAAAACCCTGAAAAAAGGAAAGAGGCTCGTTCAGAGGCTCCGATTTGTTAATACTAACAGGAAGGAAGTAATGGAATGAATTATAAAATTCTTGCGATTAATCCAGGTTCTACTTCAACCAAGGTAGCCCTGTATGAGAATGAAAACAGGATTTTTTCCGAATGTATCGAGCATACCAAAGAGGAGCTGAACAGCTATGATGAGATCCTGGATCAGATGGGTTTCCGAACGAGGGCGGTCTATTCTATTTTAGCAAAACAAAAGGTAGGACTTTCAGAATTGTCGGCAGTGGCAGGCAGAGGCGGCCTTCTTCCCAATATGCTTGGGGGAGGATATCTTGTGACGGAAACCATGATCGATGCAATATATAATGACGAGGCTTCTCCGCATGCTTCCAACTTAGGGGCGTTGCTGGCTTCGGAAATCGCGATGCCTCTCGGGATCAATGCATATATATATGATGCGGTTACGGCGGATGAATTTCCGGATATCGCAGCGATAACTGGGATGCCCGATGTGCGGAGGCGCAGCATGTGCCATGTACTGAATATGAAAGCCACGGCACGTAAGGCGGCGGCAAAGCATGGCAGGAAATACGAAGATATGCGTTTGATTGTGGCCCATCTGGGGGGAGGGATCTCCATCGGCATTCATGAGGACGGCAAGATCATTGATGCGATAGGAGATGATGCAGGCCCATTCGCTCCTGAGCGTTCTGGAAGTGTTCCGCTTTTCTATGTTATCGAAATGTGTTTTTCCGGAAAATACAATAAAAAGGAAATGGCAAGAAAAGTTCGGGGGCAGGGAGGCTTGAAGGCACATTTCGGAACCTCCGACTGTAGAGAAATCGAAAAGATTATCATGGAAGGCAATGAGCAGGCAAAACTGGTATATGAAGCTATGGCATATCAGATTGCCAAGGGGATCGGAGAAATGGCCCCTGTCTTACGAGGTGAGATCGACTATATCATCCTGACAGGAGGACTGGCATATTCAAAAATGCTGACCAATATGATCGCAGAGCGGGTAAATTTCATTGCCCCTATCGAAGTAATCCCGGGGGAAGACGAAATGGAAGCGCTGACGTTAGGCGTTCTCCGAATACTGAGGGGAGATGAAACTGCAAGGGAATACCAGCTGGCGAGAAAAGAGCGGAAGAAGCGATGATGCCGCCCGGTGACGGGCGCTGAATTTGTAGAAACATTTCTTGCCCTTGACCCGCAAACCATAATCCACTATTTCCATGAAAAACAAATGGTAATAGTGGATTTTTCCTTGAAATAGTTGCTTTCTTGCTCTTTTCCGCCTGCAATTGCTTACCATTACTTCCCATGATATAATTATTATCAGCATAAATTTTTAATGATCAAAATAGTAGTTCGGGGTATGGAGGCAAAAAAATATGACACGAATAAAAGCACAAGAAGAACAACAACTACATGCCTATTTCACAGATAGAGGCTTTGTAGTTGAAGATGTACTATCACAGCGATGATTGATGAAAAACGGAAATTGTCAGGGGACATTCTAAGCGGCAGCGGCGAACAGTGGATCATAGTCAAGCATGTCACTTCCGGGTCGGATTTTTCTTGTCCTATCTTGATGTGATCCGATGAAATGCAAACATTGACAACCGTCGTATTTGCATTATATAATAATACATCGCCATGAAGGCAGATTCTCCATTGAAGTGGATTGAGATTACGATTGCAAATATTGAAGTAACGTACCATGAAGGTGCATGACTTTGAAAAGTCATGAATACTCATGGTACTTTTTTATCTAATAAGAAATATCGTTCTTATTAGATAAAAAAGGGAGTGCAGAGGGGGCACCCCTCGCCGATGAAGGAGGGTGCTCAGCTCGCGTAGCGAGCGCCGCCTTTTTGCCCCAAGCTCGCTTGGACGGCAAAACGGACAGCAGGGAGCGAAGCGAGTCGGAGGCCAAGGCCGTTGGGTTCCCTAGCGGAAGTGGCGCAGCCACTTTTTTTACATAAGGAGAAGATGATGCAAAGCCATAAGTCTCATTTTAATGAAATCTCTGATGAGAACGAATCCGTCCATAGCCACGGAGCGCATCAACATAAGCATCCTCATCAACAGACGAAAGCGGTAGTAAACCGGTTGTCTCGCGCCATCGGTCATATGGAAGCAGTGAAGCGTATGGTGGAAGACGGAAAGGACTGCAGCGATGTGTTGATTCAATTGTCGGCGGTGATTGCCGCCCTTAAGAACACGGGAAAGGTGATCTTGACAGATCACATTTCCAGCTGTATTGTAGATGCGATTGAATCTGGTGATCAGGAAGCGGTTGACAAATTGAACACGGCAATTGACCGTTTTATAAAATAGTATCTGTGTGGTGGCGTAACCGTTGCATGATTGTACGGGTTTTTTGGTTTCTTTTCCAAAGGCACTTGACATTCATTTTCTTTACGTGGTAGTATATGGAATGGTTAGCGTGCGCTAACTAAACAAGCTAGAAGAGATGTTCCGACATCTCTTAATCTTTGACGTAAAGTTAGCTTATGCTAACTAAAAACACTATCAGGAGGGTAGAAATGAAGTCAACAAAAAAACTTTTCAGCATCGTTTTAGTGATTGCGATGCTCTTTTCCATAACGGCCTGCGGTAGTTCGGATTCGTCCGGCGATTTGGCCGGAGATGAACCGCAAAATGCTGCGGAGGGAGAAAAGATTGTGATTACCGATCAACTTGGAAAAACTATTGAGTTTGACAGTCCGCCGGAAAGGCTCGCGACGACGATCATGCCGTTTCCTTATATTTTTCACGCCGTTATGGGCGACAATGAATATATGGTCGGATGCAATCCCTCTTCGATGAAGGCGTATGAAGACAGCGCGCTGAAATATATGTATACCAATATGGCAGATGCAGATACTTCCTGGGTTGATACGAGCTTTGTGGTGAACGTGGAGGAGTTGTTGAAGCTGAAGCCGGATGTCGTCTTTCAGTGGAACTATATGACGGAAGAAATCGACAAAATGGAAGCCGCGGGGTTAAAGGTCATCGCGCTGCAATACGGTACCCTTGAAGATCTGGAAACATGGATCAGAATCATATCTAAGCTGTATCGTCAGGATGACAGAGGCGAGGAACTCATCAGCTATTTCCATGCCAATGTCGATGAGGTTGCAGAAAAGATCAAGACGCTTTCACCCGACGATTGCCCTACAATCATACAGCTTTCGGACAATCTGAAGGTATCAGGAAAAGGCTTTGGAAACTATTGGGTTGAGCAAAGCGGCGCGGTGAATCCGGCGAAAGATCTTTCTGGCGATGATCTGAACGTTGATATGGAGCAGATCTATGAGTGGAACCCTGAGCTTATCTATATTGGAAACTTTACGGATATTCAGCCTTCCGATCTTTTGGAGAATAAGCTGGAAGGACAGGATTGGTCCGTTGTGAAGGCCGTAAAGGAAGGTGCGGTGTATAAAATCCCAATCGGAGGTTATCGCTGGGATCCGCCGGGAGTGGAAACGCCTCTCATGATCAAATGGCTGGCGAAAATTCAGCATCCTGAGCTATTTGAAGACATGGACATGCGGCAGGAGGTTAAAGAGTTTTATAAAGAAGTGTATCACTTTGATCTGACGGAGGAGATGCTTTCGCAGATCCTTGACGACACACAGAACTAGCATTTTATAATACCTATTGGGACTTAAATCATATCGGCCTGTATGCAAAAGTGGTCTGCGGGTCGGTATGATTCTCAATCAGAAAAGAGAAATAAAGCTTGAAGTCAATTTGAGAAAGGAATGGATATGAGAAAAATTGCAATATACGGCAAGGGCGGAATCGGGAAATCCACGATGACATCGTCAATTTCAGCGGCGATTGCCGGGCAAGGGTACCGGGTCATGCAGATCGGGTGTGATCCAAAGGCGGATTCAACCTTGAATCTGAGAGATGGCAAGGAGTTGAATTCTGTGATGGAGGTGCTGCAGAAGTCTGGCGGCGTCTGTAAAAATCTCGATGAAATCGCAGTCGAAGGATACGGCGGAATCGTATGCGTTGAAGCGGGAGGGCCTACGCCAGGCAGCGGCTGCGCCGGGCGGGGCATCATAAAGACCTTTGATACCCTCGACGATCTGAACGCTTTTCGTATCTTTGACCCCGAATATGTTTTCTTTGATGTGCTGGGAGATGTAGTGTGCGGTGGTTTTGCAGTGCCGATTCGGCAAGGCTATGCCGATGAAGTGGTCATTGTCACATCTGGAGAAAAGATGGCTTTGTATGCGGCGGCAAATATTAAGGCTGCATTGGACAATTTTAAAGAAAGAAATTATGCAAAACTCCGGGGAATCATTTTAAACCAGCGTAATATTCCCGATGAAGTCGAAATCGTACAGGAGTTTGCAGACCGGATTGGAACTGAAATCATCGGAATCGTTCCAAGGGACAGTAATATTCAGAGTGCGGAAGAAAAAAATATGACGGTGGTCCAGATGGACAGCAAGCTTTCGGTTTCAAGAACCATTATAGAGGTGGCGCAAAAAATCATGAAAGAGCCGGTTGATGATAGAGCATTAGGAGAATTGGTGGGAGCATGAAAAACAATTTATACCATTTGAAAGTGAGCGAACTGAACGAAAATGCGCCGGAGCTGGGAACAAAAGGCCGAGTGGTAAGCTCCCCGTGTCTGCATTACAGCGCTCCCAGCGCAGGAGGGTGGGGTATCGTAAGAACCGCGCTTCTGGTTCCTGAATCAGTCATGCTCTTTGTGGGCCCTCACGGCTGCGGGCGGCACGGTTCCGTTTCCAGCATCCAGCTTGGTCTTAGAAATAGAATCTACTATATGGACGTTACCGAGGAAGATTTGGTTCTGGGCGATCATGTAAGCAGGGTTGACCAGGTGGTGGAGCATATTTTGGCCGACAGGAAGGAAAAGCCGGCGGCGTTTTTTATCTGTGCCACCTGCATTGATGATTTGCTGGCTACCGACTATAAAAATATCGTTCGCAGGCTTACAAGAAAGTATGGAATTCCCTTTACGGACTGCCATATGAATCCCATCACCATGAACAGCGCAATGCCCCCGCCGCTGAATGTACAAAGGAGTATGTACAGTTTTTTATGGAGCACCGAAGACATAAGTAAACAGACGGATGACGCTGAGGCGAAAGCGCCGGGGACAGACCAAAACACGGTAAATCTGATAGGACATTTTACTACTGTCAGCCCAGAAAGTGAAATTTTTCCCTTGCTGAAAAGCGCGGGTTTTGAAAAGGTACTTCAACTGAGCGACTGCGGCAGCTTTGACGAGTTCCGGCAGATGAGAAACAGCAGCCACAATATTCTGATCAAACCCTTTGGCCGGGTTGCCTGCCAGTACATGGAGAATCATTTGGGTATTCCCTGGCATAAACAGTTGATTCAATACGGAATTGACGGAATCAAACGGGGGTATGATGAAATTTCTGATTTTCTGGGCAGAGAGCTCAACGTGAGACCCTATTATGAACAATGCATTGAAGAAATCGAATGCCACCGGAAAAGGCTCAAGGGCCTGCGTATCGGGGTAGGGGAAGGCGTTAACGGTTCTCCGTTTGAAATCGCCGCCGCCCTTGTGGAATATGGTGCGGAGATTGCCTTTCTTGTTTGCAGTGCAGTTGACGGATACGAATGGGAATCCATATCCAAGCTGAAAGCGAGATGCGGCGATGTTCCTGTCTATACAAACTATCACCCGAGTATGGCTATGATCGATTCTATTCCCGAAACTGCGGATGTGGCCATCGGCTTTGATGCGTCATATATGTGCCCGGCAGCAAAGCTGTATCCATTAGATTCCGACGATCAGCATTATGGCTTTGAAGCTGTTTCCGCGTTGATCAACGGAGTAGAAATGGCGCTTGAAAGCAATATCTCAGCGAGGGAACTGCTATATTCAAAGGGCCTTGTCGTCTAATTTATAAATGGAGGTTCAAATGAAAGGTCTTTATTCACAGATGCCCACTCTTTCCCCGGATTTTTCCGGGGTATGCAGTACGCTGTTTGAGTTGGGAGGTACTGTTATTATCCATGATGCGGGTGGATGTACCGGAACTTATACCGGATACGATGAGCCCCGGTGGTTTGATGCGAAGAGCCGTATGTTTACATCGAATCTGGACGATGTCGAGGCAGTTTTGGGAACCGATGAGATCCTGCTTGACAAAGTGATTGCCGCTGACGAATATTTGGAAGGGGAGTTTTTCGCACTGATGGGAAGTCCCTCTCCCATGGTCCTGGGAACAGATTACAAAGCGCTTTGCAGGCTGGTCAGCAGGAAGACGGGGAAACCTTCCCTGGGCTTCAGCACAAAGGGGACCGAGCTTTACGATGAGGGGATTGGCAAAGCACTTTTAAGTCTGGCTGAAAACTTTCTCCCCGGGGAGCGGGCAGAAATCATCCCTGGCACGGTAAATCTTCTTGGGGCGACTCCCCTTGATCTGACGAATCAGCATAACGTGAACGTGATTCGTGATCTTCTGAAAGAGGACGGTTTTTCTGTACAGTCCGTGTGGGCAATGGGGAGCAGCTTAAATGAGATCAGGAAAAGTCTTTGTGCGGAATGCAATATTGCTTTGACTGCCTCGGCGATGAAAACGGCGCGCTATCTGAAAGAAAAATATAACATGCCCTTTGTCGCCGGGAGCTTTACTGGCAGGGAGGGCTCCGCCGAGTGCATTCGTAATATACGATCTGTGATCAGGGGAGACGAGGCGATAGTCAAACCTGCGTCGGATGGCGAAAAAAAAAGCGTTTTAATCATAGGAGAACAATTTATCGCCAATGGAATCCGCAGATCCCTTGAGTTGGACTTTGGCATGGAAGGGATCGATGTGGCAACACTGTTTTCCTCTGATTCGCTATATCAGAGAGCGGGCGATCGCAACCATGTGGACGAGGAGTGGCTGAGGGAAGCGATCAACTCTGATCAATATTTCATGGTAATCTGTGACGGACTGCTGTGGGAATTATTTTCACAGAATAAGGAACGAGCGTTTATCGAGTTTCCCCATGTGGCTGTGTCCAGCCGTCTTGGTTGGACTTCCGGGATATGCCCCTTCGGACATGATTACCTTGCCGGTTTGAGGCAGGCAGGGGAGAAACGCTGATGGAGTGGGGAAAAGACTGTCGAAGAAAGCGGCATGCCGTCATTCTGGCACTTGTGCTGACGCTTGCCGCAGCCTTCCTTCTGTCGATCTGCATCGGGCGTTATGCCATTTCTCCGGGAGAAGCGATCAAAATCATCTTTGCATCAATTGCCGGGCATACGGAAGATCTGGACCCGGTCAAGCTGAGCGTGGTGATGAAAGTGCGGCTGCCAAGAATCATCATGGGTATCTTGGTGGGGGCGGGGCTTTCTCTGGCAGGGGCCGCCTATCAGGGAATTTTTGGAAATCCACTCGTCAGCCCCGACATTCTCGGCGTATCCTCAGGGGCTGGCTTCGGGGCCGCACTGGGAATTCTGATCAGCGCGGGAAGCGTGCTGATACAGAGTCTTTCTTTGATTTTCGGCCTGCTTTCCGTCCTGATTGTTATCGCCCTTTCCAGAGTGAAGAAAAAAACCGAGCTTTTCACGCTGGTACTTTCCGGGGTCATTGTGAAAGCACTTTTCGATGCGCTCGTGTCCCTCGTCAAATATGTCGCCGATCCTCAGGATAAACTTCCCGCTATCGTGATCTGGCTTATGGGGAGCCTTGCGAGCGCTTCCTACAAAGATGTGGTGATCGCGGCTCTCGTCATCCTGCCCTGCATTATTCTGTTGATCATTATGCGCTGGCAAATGAATCTGGTCTCCCTGGAAGAGGAAGAGGCACGCTCTCTGGGTGTCAACGTCAACAGGATGCGGAGGATCATTATTGCTGTATCGACACTGATTACCGCTATTTCAGTGTCAACCTGCGGAATTATCGGGTGGGTCGGTCTTGTGATTCCTCATGTGGGACGACTTATGGCTGGCAATGATCACCGTGTGCTGATGCCCGCAAGTGCGTTGCTCGGAGCGATTTATCTGCTTTTTGTCGATGGGCTGGCCCGGACCATGACAGCTGCGGAAATACCGTTATCAATTTTAACAGCGATTATCGGAGCACCGTTCTTTGCTTTTATGCTTCGAAAAACCACGGGAGGGAATTTGTGATGATCTTACAAATCGAAAACGGTACCTTCGGCTATGGGAAAAATCCTTTGCTAAGTAAAATTAATCTTCGTGTGGAGGGAAATACGATCCTCACCGTACTCGGGCCGAATGGAGTGGGGAAAACTACATTTTTAAAGTGCATCATGGGGTTTTTGAACTGGAAAGAGGGAAGAACACTTTTAAATGGAAGACCCTTGCAGTCTTATTCAAACAAAGCTGTCTGGCAGATGATCAGTTACGTTCCTCAGGCTAAAAGGAGCATTTTTTCCTATACGGTTTTGGATATGGTGGTCATGGGACTTTCCTCATTACATAATTTTTTTGATACACCGAAAGAGGAAGATTATGACAAGGCGGCACGAATGCTGGAAACGGCGGGGATATCAAAGCTTGCTGATAAATACTGCAACGAGCTTTCCGGCGGTGAGCTTCAGATGGTAATGATTGCCCGTGCTTTGGTTTCGCAGCCTGAGCTGCTGATCCTTGACGAGCCGGAATCAGGCCTCGATATGAAAAATCAGATTCGGATTCTGGAAATCATCCGGCAGGCGTCAAGAGAAATGAATACTGCCTGTATCATCAATACCCATTTCCCAAATCATGCGCTGAATATTTCGGACAAAACACTGCTCATGGGTTACGATAATGAAAAGCTGTTCGGTGGTACAAAGGAGGTTTTGACAGAAAACAATATTGAACGCTTTTTCAGCGTCCGCTCAAGGATCGTTTCCATCATGGCCGACGAAACGGATTACAGGACCATTTTCCCATATAGCAGTATTTAGATGATTATCGAATGGTTACAGAAATAGATGACTGAATGAAGATGCAGTGTACAGAAAAAATCGGCATAACCTGCTTAGGGAAGCCGTTTTTTTATGTCCGGTTTCATCATTAATATCACATCAGTATTCGTTATTCTTATCCCCCCCACCGGCTTGCGGAAGTATAAAATAACAGTTATAATCAGCGCTGGACCATAGAAATTGGGGTATGAATAGTTAGCGAGGAAGATAATGGAAGAGAGATTTAATTTATAAAGAAAAGATAGAAAGGTATTGAAATGTTAAAACATAAGAGAAAAGCAATTGCGATTATCCTGTCAGTTTTATTGATGCTTGGCATGACAGCCTGTACCGGAGCGGCGAAGGATAATGAAAAAGGTGATAAAATCATGAAGTTCGGATCCACAGGATACTTCGCTACGGAAAAGCTGGATCCTGCCAACGGCTGGGATGGCTGGTACATGACTTACGACGGGGCGGTTGAAACGCTTTTTAAACTGGATGAAAATTGCGTTCCCCAGCCTTGGCTTGTAAGCTCGTACGAGAATGCTGATGGTCTGACTTGGACTTTCACACTTAGAGATGATGTAACTTTTCAGAATGGTGAAAAGATGACTGCCGAGGCTGTAAAGCAGTGCTTTGACCGTACCTATGGCAGCAGCACAAGGGCGACCGAGCAAATCTTTTTAAACTCACTTGAGGCTGAAGGACAGGTATTGACCTTCCATCTTTCCAAGCCAAGCGTTTCCTTGACGTATGATCTAGCCGATCCTTTATGGAGCGTTTACGATTCGGAAAACAGCAACTACGAAGACGTGCTATATGGAACAGGACCCTATAAAATCACCTCATTCGAGCCTTTTAAAGAAACAGCCGTTGAAAAATATGACGGATATTGGGGCGGTGAACCGAAGCTGGATGCAGCACACTTCATTACAATCGATGATGCCGACGCTCTTTCCATGGCACTGCAAAATGGCGAAATCCATATGGCTGTGGCAATGCCCACTGCCGCGATTCCGACCTTTCAGCAGAATGAAAACTTTGTTGTAGATGCGGCAACCACGAGTCGCGGAAATCGCTTGTATTATAATCTGGATCGCCCGGCGATGCAGGACCCCGCAGTACGGGAGGCCATCGCGATGTGCATTGACAGAGAAGGAATCGCTTCCAGCTTATATAACGGCATGGCAGAAGCTTCTTATGGCATTTTCCCTGATTTCCTGACCTATGGAGGAACAGAAGGATTAAACTTGGAGGTCACTGGTTATGATCCAGAGGGTGCAAAGCAAGTTTTAGCGAGTGCCGGATATGCTGACACCAACGGAGACGGAACCTTAGATAAGAATGGCAAGGAACTTGCCTTAAAAGCCATAACCTTCAGTTCGCGTAAAGAACTGGGACAATTTTGCCAGCTTCTTCAGTCAGAGCTTTCCAATATCGGAATTGCGTTACAGGTGGATATTTTGGAAAGTACCAGCGACGTACATACGTCTGGTGATTATGACCTGGATTGCGGCACGGGAGTTCTGGTGCCAACGGGAAACGCACAGTATTTCTTTAATATTATTGCCGTAACCGGAGCAAGTTCCAATTGGTCTCATTATTCCAATCCGGAGGTTGACACGCTGGCTTCCGAGCTGGAAGGCGTCTCGGACGAAACGGAACGAACGCACCTGATCCGCAGTATGGTTCAGATTTTGCTTGATGATAATATGATAACCGTGTATAACCATCAGAAGATGGTCAATATTTATTCCAAAGAAGTGACCGGATTTAAAACACATCCCTCGGAATACTATCTTCTGGATGTGAATACAGACCTAGAAATCTAGTATCGTTTTAAGCCGGTTTAAGAGTTGCGACAGTATGGATTGAGAGGAATGATAATGAAGTTTGCTTTTTTAATACTGCCGCCTATACGGTGTTAGATATAAGAAGGAAGGGAAAGGCCTGCAGGTTATGCTTGCAGGCGGCGGATAAAGTTAAAAATGCTGAAATACATATCCGGGAAAATTGTCATACTCGCCGCATTATTGATTGGAATTACTTTTGTTTCCTTTAGCCTGTCCTATCTTTCGCCCAGTGATCCGGCAGAGATTAAGCTGAACAAAACCGGAGTGGCTCCGACGGCTGAAATGCTGGAGCGTACAAGAGAGGAAATGGGGCTGAACAGACCCATGCCGGTTCAGTACGTTTCATGGCTGCGGGGCATTCTGCGGGGAGACATGGGTATCTCCCTTCGAAGCGGGCATCCCGTTGCTGCTGAATTGGAAAAGGCACTTCCAAAGACCTTGGTGCTGACTGTGGTGTCAATGGGGATGGTGATGGCGTTTTCTGTTCCGGTCGGCGTCTTGTGTGCAAGATATAAGGACCGTGGCTTTGATTATATTGTGAGACTTCTTACATTCATTTTCGCCTCAATCCCTTCCTTCTTTCTGGCACTGTTGTTTTTATACGTGCTTTGTGTCAGGCTGGGATGGTTTACAGTGATCGCATCAAAAGGCCTGAAGGGGATGATGATGCCCGCATGCGTTCTTGCTGCGGGCCTGAGTGCGTGGTATATCAGACAAGTCCGGGCTATCGTGCTGGAGGAACTGGGAAAGGCCTATGTGCTGGGGGCGAGGGCCAGAGGAGTCACTGAACGCAGTATATTATTCCGGCATGTTTTGGGTAATTCTTTGCTTCCGATTTTAACTCTGGTAGGGATTACTCTGGCGGGGCTGTTGGGCGGAGCAACTATCGTGGAGAATATATTTTCATGGCCCGGATTGGGAAAATTGGCGATAGAATCCATTTCCGCAAGAGATTATCCTATGATACAGGGCTATGTTTTATGGATGGCAGCCATCTTTCTGACCGTCAATTTTCTCGTTGATCTTTCTTACGGCTGGCTGGATCCTCGGATAAGAAGAAAAAGAGGGGAGCGTCGGCTATGGTAAGAAAAAAACCGGGGCTTTGTGTTACGCTTGGATTGGTTGTTCTCCTTCTGCTTTTATCGGCGTTCGGAGGCAAGCTTGCAGTGAATGATCCTTATAAAACTGATTTGGCAAAGGCGCTTTTGGAACCTGGAGGTCAATATCCCTTCGGCACCGACAATCTTGGGAGATGTGTTTATTCCCGCGTTGCGGAGGGTGCGGCAGCTTCAATTTTTACCGCTTTAGCGGTTGTAGCGGTCGTCTTTGTGATCGGCACGCTGATCGGGATGATTTCCGCCTACTACGGCGGAGTGATGGATCAGCTGCTGATGAAAGTTACCATGCTATTCCAGGCGTTTCCAAGCTTTATCCTGGCCGTCGCCATTGCGGGAATGCTTGGGCCCGGCCTCCGAAACGCGATGCTTTCGCTGATGGCCATGTATTGGACAACCTATGCCCGTCTTGCGCGCAGTCTGGTTCTGAAGGTAAAGGAGGAACCATACGTTAAAGCGGCAAAAATGTGCGGAGCGGGGCATATCCCGATTTTATTAAAATACATCCTCCCTAATATGATTTCCCCATTGATTATCACCGCTGCGCTGGATATCGGAAACGTGATCCTGAGCATGGCGGGGCTTTCTTTTTTAGGCTTGGGCGCTCAATCACCGCTGGCCGAATGGGGGATAATGATCAGCAATGCGAGGAGTTATTTGCAGACTGCGCCTTGGTGTGTGATCTTTCCGAGCATCGCTTTATTCCTTGTGGTGCTGGTCTTCAATCTTACGGGTGATTTTATCCGGGATTGCATGGATGCGGACTGAAAGCCATGATACGGACGTTTAGGCCGCAGACAATGACTTTGCACTGGGCGTGAATTGTAACATGGCGAAGGCAGGAAATCGATGGAGACCGTGAAAATGCTTGAAATTAAAAGGGTAAGTATTAATTATAATAATCGTGTGGCGGTGAAGGATGTGAGCCTTACGGTGGAAGAACGTCAAATTGTCGGTATTGTTGGCGAAAGTGGCAGCGGAAAGACGACGCTCGTTCGAAGCATTGCAGGACTTCTTGACGGGAAGGGCCGTGTCAGGCAAGGAGAAATATTACTTCACGGCCAGAATTTACTTGCATTACCCGATGCGGAAATGCGTCAGCTACGGGGATGTGAAATCGGTATGATCTTTCAGCATCCGGATCTTACGATGAACCCGATATGGACCATAGAGAAATTGTTTTATGAGAGTATGAGCGTACATGCCACGGTTACAAAAAGAGAGGCGCGGGAGCGGGGAACGAAGCTTTTGCGGGAACTGGCGTTAAATGACGCAGAGCAGCTGATGGATTCTTATCCCTTTGAATTGAGCGGCGGAATGTGTCAACGGGCGGCAATCGCCATCGCTATGATTAACAGACCTGGTCTTCTTCTGGCTGACGAACCCACCAGCGCGCTGGATGTCACCGTTCAAAGCCAGGTAATGGAAAGTATGCTGCAAATGCGGGAAATCTTTGGGACATCCATTCTGATTGTCTCTCATAACATGGGGGTGATTGCAAAGCTGGCCGATCGGGTGGGTGTCATGTATCGTGGAGAGCTGGTGGAATGGGGAGAGAAAGATGAGGTGCTGAGTACGCCAAAGCATGAATATACAAAATCTCTGTTAGATGCGGTGCCGAAAATGAAAAGTACGTGTCAGAATCAGAAGGGAGCTTTGTTATGAGCGATCAGATTTTGGAAGTGAAGAATCTGAAAAAAGTGTTTGCAAGGAAAAAAGATGTCCCAGCCGCAGAAGACGTCAGCTTTCAGATTAAGCGAGGCGAATTTTTTGGATTGATCGGAGAAAGCGGAAGCGGGAAATCTACAGTGGCTTATATGATCTCCGGCCTTGTAAAACCTACGGAAGGCCATGTTTTTTTTTATGGTGGTCATATGCAGATGGTTTTTCAGAATCCTCTCATGTCTTTTAGCCCAAGGATGCAAATCCTTAACAGCATCTGCGAAGGATTAAACTATATGACGGATCTGCCGCGTTCAGAAATTCGCCGAAAGGCACTGGAGGCAATGGATATGGTTCAGCTGAACCGTGACTATGCGAACCGGTACAGTAGGCAATTGTCCGGCGGAGAATGCCAGCGAGCAGCCATTGCAAGGGCAATTTTAATTCGCCCGGAGCTTCTGATCTGTGACGAGATTACCAGTGCGCTGGATGTTTCTGTTCAGGCGCAGATTATTGAATTGTTATGTGGTTTTAAAAGAGAAATCGGCTTATCCTGCCTTTTCATTTCCCATGATATCTCCCTGGTGGGAAGCATCTGTGACAGAGTTGCGGTCATGCATCAGGGGCGGATTGTGGAAGAAGGAAAAACCGAGGAGATAATCTGCCGGCCGCAAAAGGAATATACAAAAAAGCTAATCAATTCGGCATTAATGGTTGACATTCATTGAGAAAACGGAGAAAGAGAAAAGAGTGGAGGAATTCAAAATGGGAGCATACGGACGCTTGCTGCTTTACGTGGCGGTGATAAAAAAAGAGGTTGCCCTGAAGGTTTTATTGGGACTTTTGATTAGTGCGACCTACATCGGGCAGGCAATTGTAATGGCAGAAGCCGTTGCTGTGGTATTTGGCGGAGGCGCCGCTGCGGATATCCTCTTTCATGTCAGTACGGCAGCTGCGTTAGTGCTGTTGCGCGGGGGTCTGGTATGGCTGATGGAGAGCTACAGCAAGGTTATGGCTGCAAAAGTAAAAAATAAGGTCCGTATGCTAGTTTTTGATAAGATTCTACGTTTGGGACCAGGATATCTGGCAGGGAAGCGGAGCGGGCGGATTCAATCATTGATTCTGGACGGGATTGAATCACTGGAGCCGTTTCTGGTGAATTACATACCCCAGATTATCACGATTGCCATTTCGGGACTCGCAATCGGTATCTACTTATCAACATTGGATTTATTTACGGGACTTATCATTATTTTCTCTATGCTTCTGTGTGTCGTGGTGCCATATTTGACCGTGCCTCTTGTAAGCCGCAGCATTGTGACTTATTGGCGTTCTTATGCGATGTTGAATTCGCAATATGTCGACGCAATGCAGGGGATGACGACGTTGAAAGCTTTTAATGTCAGTGCTGCAAAGGGAGAAGAGCTGGCTGGAAATGCCATGGACTTTTATACGCAGGCGATCCGTAATACGACCTTTTCACTGATTGATTCGGGATTGATGATGGTTCTGACCTCGGTGGCATCCTCTGTCACCGTAGCAATTGCCGCTTTTCGTACGGAAGCGGGCATAATCCCGGTAACCGCTGTCGCTGTATTTTTATTTCTTGCTGTTGAGTGTGCCCGCCCAATGGTGGAACTGAACGGCTACTGGCATAACAGCTTTCTAGGGCTTTCAGTTGCAGAGGAATTGTTTGAGATTGTTGATGTGGAATTGCAGATCCGAGAGTCGGAGCAACCGGATGAGACCTCATTAAATAAGGGTTACCCGGATATTGAACTTAATAATGTCTCCTTTACTTATCCATCTGGTGAAAAGCCTGCGCTTAAAAATGTTTCTTTAAAAATTGAAGCGGGGCAGACTGTAGCCTTTGTAGGAAAGTCTGGTTCTGGAAAATCAACATTGATAAATCTCTTACTGAGATTTTATGATCCTACATCAGGGGAGATAAAAATGAATGGGGTCAGCTTGAAGGACTATTCGATAGGATATCTGCAAAGCAAGGTCGCAGTAGTATTCCAGGACACTTACTTATTTCAGGAAACTGTGGCGGAGAATGTACGGATGGCGGAGCAAAATGCGGGTGCGGAAGCGATAGTCGCCTCCGCAAAAGCCACGGGTGCACATCCCTTTATTGAAAATTTGCCACAGGGGTATCAAACGGTAATTGGAGAGAGAGGGGCTACACTGTCAGGCGGAGAACGGCAGCGTATCGCCATCGCACGGGCAATATTGAAAAATGCGCCTGTATTGATATTAGATGAGGCCACGTCCAGCGTAGACGCGAAAAGCGAAGCTCTGATTCAGAAGGCGCTGGATTCTTTCGCCCGGAGTAGAACAAACGTTATTATTGCTCATCGATTATCTACGGTGCAAAATGCAGATAAAATTTACGTTCTGGATGAAGGGCAACTGGTTGAGGAGGGGACTCACGAGGATCTGTTGAAGCGCGATGGAATCTATGCCGATTTGATCCGGGCACAGAGGAAAGGAACACATGAGGAGGAAACAGATCAGGAAGGAGCAGACCATGAATGAGGATAGAATGCAGAAAAACAACCGCATCAAAAATACAATGTTATTGATTGCGTCAATGAAGCCATATCGAATCGAAATGCTTCTTACGATCCTTGTCACTTTTATGAAACATGTTGCAGTGATTGGAGCAGCTGCTCTGACTTCTTACATGGTGGGACTGGCTATGAGCGGGGGATTGGCGGAACGGTTTAAAATACTGTTTACAGCACTTTGCATCTGCATTCTGATCCGGGCTGTAATGTACTATGGGGAAATGTGGTTTGGTCACGATGTGGCGTACCGAGTGCTGAAGGATTTTAGAATAACAATTTACGCTAAAATAGAGAAAATATCTCCGGCGTTCCTTTTACGGGGACATTCGGGGCAGATCGGGGCTACTCTAATGAGTGATGTGGAAATTCTGGAATGGTTTCTCGCTCATACTTTCGGGACCATGCTGGTAGCAGGAGTAATAACAGCGATGATTCTCGCGGCTCTGACCCAAATCGATATTGCATTATCGGGATTGATGCTGATTTTCGCTTTTTTGACTGCGTTGACCCCTTTTTTCTTAAGGAAGCTGGCAGATGCGCAGGGACGTGAAGTCCGTGGAAGGCTGGCAAAAGCAAATTCCGTCACAATTGAGGGAATACAAGGTTTACGCGAGATTCTGACACTGAATTGTCTGGAGCGATATCAGAGTAAAAATCAGGACTGCATGCAGCAGCTTTATGATGCACAACTACAATATGGCAAACGCACGGGCATTGAAAATATGCTCATGCAGGTATTTGTAGGTATTTTTACCGTCGCAGTTATGGCAATAACTGCTTCCATGGTTGCGGACGGCAGGATAGAATTCCCCCTCTATCCTATGGTTGTCATGCTTTCTGCTCTTTTGTTCAGCCCGATTATAGAGGTTTGCGGCGCGGCGCGGAATCTTGGTCTGGTGTTTGCTGCAGCCGATCGTATTCAAACTGTTCTGGATACAGAACCGGAAGTGAAGGATACTGGGGAGAGGGTAGCTGAAGAGGATTTCTGTTACGATATTATGTTTGAAGAAGTTTCTTTCAGATATGAAAAAGATCTGGAGCCTGCGCTGAGTGAAGTTAGTTTTTCGGTCCAACCGGGAGAGACCGTTGCACTGGTGGGACCTTCGGGGGCAGGGAAAAGCACCTGTGTCAACATGCTGCTTCGCTACTGGGATGTGGAGGCGGGTGCTGTGAAAATAGGAGGACAAGATATCCGGAAAATTTCACTGGATAGCCTGCACAATCTGGTTTCTGCTGTTTTACAAGATGTATACCTCTTTCATATTTCAGTCAGGGAAAACATACGTCTGGGAAAACCGGCAGCAACGGACGAAGAGGTGGAAGCGGCTGCTAGAGCCGCATATGCGCATGAGTTTATTGTGGGTCTTCCACAAGGCTATGATACGATTACGGGAGAAAGAGGCTTCAGATTGTCGGGTGGGCAGCGTCAACGTATTGCAATCGCCAGGGCGATGTTGAAAAATTCCCCTATTTTAATATTGGATGAAGCCGTTTCCAGCTTGGACGCAGAAAATGAAAGATTTATCCAGCAGGCATTGAACCAACAGTCTAAGAATAGAACAACGCTGGTCGTAGCGCATCGGTTGTCGACGATTCTTGCTGCCGATAAGATCGTATTGATCGACAAAGGCAGGGTTCAGCAGATTGGAACCCATGCAAAGCTGCTGAAAGAAAATGATTTTTATCAGAAGCTTTTGACAGCACAAATTGAAAAGGATACGCATACCTTTACAATAACTAAAGAAAGATGGGAGAATTGCGCAGAAGGCTACAGCACGCTGATTCAAAAGGAATTGGACAGCAGACTGGCTGAAATCTGGACTGATCTTATATTAGAAAACGCTCCTCGAAGTGGAAAACTGAAGATTTTGGACATTGGCACCGGTCCAGGTTTCTTTGCAACTATCTTAGCACAGGCGGGGCATCAGACTGTCGGAATTGACTGCTCTGAAAATATGATTATTGAAGCAAGAGAAAATGCTGAAGCAGCAGGTGTTTTTCCGAAATTCAAGGTAATGGATATTCATGAGCTGCAATTTGAGGATAATACCTTTGATCTTATTGTATGCCGCAACGTTACGTGGACGCTGTACAATCCCGAGAAGGCCTTCAAGGAGTGGCTGCGTGTACTGAAATCTGGAGGACGCCTGCTCTGCTTTGATGCAAACTGGAATATGCATTTTTATAACGAGTCAACAAAAAGTGCAAAAGAAGAAGATACAAACAGATATATTGAGATTTTTGGGCAGCCTCCAAACACTTATAAAGGAAACAACCCTGAGGTAATAAATATTCATGAAATGCTTCCGCTTTCAAATATATGGCGTCCGGCATGGGATGAAGAGCAGCTTCCCAAGCTTGGATTTTGCAATGTAAAATCAATCCCTAGATTAAATGAGAGAGTTTATATCGACGGGAACAGAATTTTATATGGTTCGACACCTTTGTTTCTGGTTTCGGCAGATAAGCAGTAAGGTGTTGCTGTGAATATGGATTACGAAAAAAGGTTGCGTCCACCGGGACCTTAAAAACCAATATTGCCTTACAATTGTCTTTATAAGGAAAGGGGATTATGATGAAGGATATCGAGTTGATAGACGATTATTGGACGACTCAGGCGGAAGCCTTTACTAAAATCAGTTTTGATGAGCTTACATCTGGTATATATGACATTTGGTTTTCAATTTTGGCGCCTAAGCTTGCTAATGACAAAGCTTTATCTGTTTTAGATGTGGGATGCGGAGCGGGCTTTTTTGAAATGGTTATTGGTCGGTGGGGACATCACATTACAGCTGTTGATTATAATGAGAAGATGCTGGAGGAGGCGGTTAAAAACACGAATGCTATCGGGCTTGATAATCCAAACGTGTCATTTTCAAAAATGGATGCTCAGAAGCTGAGCTTTGACGACGGTCAATTTGATCTGGTGATCAGCAGAAACCTTACATGGGTTCTGGAAAAGCCGGATGAAGCATATAAAGAGTGGATACGTGTATTGAAACCCGGTGGTGAGCTTATAAATTTTGATGCTAACTGGTTTTTGCATCTCAACAATGAGGAGGCGGAAAAGGCTTATGAAAGGGGAGTTGCAGCGGCTTTAAAGAAGGGGTTTACACTGAAGGAAAGTGATCATGGGAATGAGTTTGACAAGGTTCTGCATCGCTTGCCGCTTACAGAGAAAAAAAGACCGCAGTGGGATCTGGATATACTTCTTACCATTGGTTGTGAGAAGATATCTGTGCATCCAAGATTGCCTAACCAGCTTTATGATGATTACCATACGGAGATTTATAAAGAAATCCCCACCTTTATGATTGAAGTTATTAAATAGCAGATGATATCCCTCTTTTGAGAGGGAAAGAGCTGTGATGTTTCGTACAGAAAAAATCGGCATAGCCTGCTTTGGGAAGCCGTTTTTTTTATGTTTTATTTGATCCTTTTTATCACTCCCTCTACAGAAATTTGCAAATACGGAGCATTAGAACTTTTGATATTTAATGAACATTTTACATGATGAGCGTACTACTTTTAACAATTGTCTGATATGTTTTTCATAACCAAAAGTTTTATAGAAGAGAACAAACGGCAAAACAAATTTTATGAAGGAGTAATTCAAATGAAACAAAATGTTTTTTCAAGCACGATTAATGCGAAGCTATCTATTCTTATGATCGCATCAATCCTTATCAGCTCATTTGCAATTGGAGCATTTAGTTATCTAAAATACAAAAGCAACGGAGTTCATGAGGTAGGAGAAAGGGCGAAAGCTATTGCAGAATCTATTGCATCCGCAATCGATGGAGACAGCTTTGAACAATATGCCAAAACAGGGACTCTGGATGATGATTACAATCAAATAAAAGAAATTATGAGCAATGCAAAGCAGAGAAATAATGCTGCCTATGTATATTCAATGGTTGATGACGGGGACAAATATAGATTTATCGTCTCGGGATATCTGAAGGATGATGATCAAAAGGAATGGGGTTATTTGGGATATACGGATCTGAAGTCGATTTATACTGATGACCCGGAGCTGGTTTTACAGGACGGAGTCGGACGTCACAGCGACGTACAGGATTATGGCGAACCGTGGGGATTGCTGATCTCAGGATTTGCACCAATCCTTAATTCAAAGGGTGATGTGGTGGGCGTTGTAGGAACAGACATAAGCTTTAATGATGAGATGGCTAAGATCAATTCCATTATTCCAGTCATCCTTATGATGATATTAGGGACAAGCCTTATTCTGTTTGCAGCAGCTTACATATTGATTAGACGGATCATTACCAAACCATTAAAAGAAATTACAGCCAAATCGGAATTGCTTCTTATTGGAGATACAGACGTTCAGCTTGATGACAAACTTGTAAAACGTACCGACGAGATCGGCTTGCTAAGCAGAGCCTTTGCCGGGCTAGCTGAAAATACAAAGGCACAGGCGGAAATCTGTAATCGCATCGCAGAAGGTGATCTATCACTGGAAGTCGTGCCGAAATCAGAGAAGGATATCCTCTCCATCAGCATGAGTGCTATTGTTAAAAATATCAAGACGCTGGTTACTGAGACTGGTAATCTGACTTTAACGGCAGTGGATGGATTGCTGGATCAACGTGGGGATACAGAAAAATTCAAGGGTGGTTATAAAGAGATCATCGAGGGCTTTAACAACACGCTTGATGCTATCGTTGAACCTTTGAACGTTGCATTGCAGTACATTGAGAAAATGGCAAACGGAGAAGAGCTTGAACTGATTGAGAATAATTATAAGGGTGAATATGGCTTATTGATACAAAATCTCACTTTGGTTAGAAATTCCCTCAATACCTTGAATGAAGAAACGGAAAAGCTGACAGCCGCGGCAGCGGAAGGAGCATTGGACTATAGAGCAGATGTCAGCAAACTGAAGGGCAGCTATGGGGATATTGTCAGCGGGATCAACAGCACGTTGGACCGCCTCATCAATCCGTTGAATATGACAGCTCAATATATTGAACAGATTGGCAATGGTGAGATACCGGAAAAGATTACCGGGGAATACAAGGGGGATTTCAATAAGATAAAAGATAGCATTAATTCCTGTGTTGACGGACTGGGCGGATTGAGAGAGGGACGGGATATTTTACAGAGAATGAGTGTTAATGACTATTCTGCTCAAGTTAAGGGTGTCTACCAGGGTATTTTTGCAGAAATGAAAGATTCAATCAACGGCGTTTCGGACAGGGTTCAGCATGTCATTCAAATCACAAATGATATTGCAGAAGGGAACCTGCAGGAGCTAAGCGCTTTGAAGGATGTCAGAAAACGCAGTGAGAATGATACCCTTATGCCCGCTTTTATCGCTATGATGGAAAATATAAAAGGCTTAGTAGAAGCAACTGCTGAGTCGGCAGAAATGGCAATTCAGGGAAGGCTGTCCATCAGGGGAGACGCTGGAAAGTTTAAGGGCGACTTTGCAAAGGTCTTAGAAGGAATTAATAAAACACTGGATGCAGTGATTGAACCAGTCAATGAGGCATCAGAAATCTTGCAGGAAATGGCGAAGGGGAATCTTCAGGTTAGAATGGCAGGAGATTATCAAGGGGATCACGCAGTTATTATGAATGCAATGAATGAGATGATGGATAATCTTCAGAGCTACGTGAAAGAGATCTCATATGTATTATCTGATATCAGCAGCGGAAATCTTGATTTGACAATGAATGCTGACTATAAAGGAGATTTTGTAGAAATTAAGGCTTCATTGGATCATATCATTCAATCCTTAAGTCAGGTGTTTGGTGATATCAATCAGGCAGCAGACCAGGTGGCAACAGGTTCAAGACAGGTTTCTGACGGTAGTCAGGCGCTGTCACAGGGCTCAACGGAGCAAGCGAGCTCTATTCAGGAATTGACAGCATCTATTGCGGAAATCGCAGCTCAGACCAAAAAGAACGCACTTGATGCAAATCAGGCCAGCGAACTTGCAGCTGCTGCCAGAAATAATGCTGATAAGGGCAATGTGCAGATGAAGGACATGTTGAATTCCATGGCGGAAATCAATGATTCTTCGGCCAACATATCAAAAATCATCAAAGTCATAGACGATATCGCTTTTCAGACAAATATACTGGCTTTGAATGCGGCTGTTGAAGCCGCCAGAGCCGGTCAGCACGGGAAGGGATTTGCCGTAGTTGCGGAAGAGGTAAGGAATTTGGCAGCCAGAAGCGCAGCGGCAGCGAGGGAAACAACGGAATTGATAGAAGGCTCTATCAATAAGGTACAGGCGGGAACCAAAATTGCAAATGAAACGGCTATTGCCCTGACAGAGATCGTAAGCGGGATTGAACAGTCTGCAAATCTTGTTGGGAGCATTGCAGAAGCTTCCAACGAACAGGCATCGGGAATCGCCCAGATTAACAAGGGCATTGAACAGGTCTCCATGGTTGTTCAGAATAATTCAGCGACAGCAGAAGAGAGTGCTGCGGCAAGTGAACAGCTTACCGGTCAGTCAGAGATGCTGAAGGAAATGATTGGAAGATTTAAATTGAGTAAAGGGACACAGGTTTTGCCGGAAGTAGAGTCAAAATTGTTGGGCAGCCCTAAAAGTAAGCACACTAAACAGTCAGAACCAAAAATCATTCTACAAGATAGTGAGTTTGATAAATATTAAAATCCTGAGAAGGAGCAAAAAATTCACCATACCGCGGGATATGGTGAATTTTTTCTTTTCTGTATTTGGCTGTTGCGTTTTCTGAAAATTAGTGATAAGCTTTTTATAAACAAAAGATTACAACGTAAGCATATGTTTAGGAGCAAACAATGACACACAGAGAAGAAGAATTACTGGAATTAATCCGCCGGAATCCGGCAATCTCTCAAAACGAATTGGCAGCGGCGCTTGGCATAACCCGTTCCTCCGTTGCGGTTCATATCACAAACTTAATAAAAAAGGGTCATATTCTGGGAAAAGGATACATTTTAAAACAGGATGACTACATCAGTGTCTTGGGCGGATGCAACATGGATATTATCGGATTTCCTGTTCAGAAGCTTGTCCTTCGGGATTCAAACCCGGGAAAGGTCAAGATGACACTGGGCGGTGTGGGAAGAAATATTGCCGAAAATCTTGTCCATCTGGGAGTTCCCACAAAGCTGATCAGCGCAGTCGGAGATGATCTTCATGGCAAGAGAATCCTCGAACATGCCAGTAAGATCGGACTTGACATGAAACATTCCCTGGTTTTAAGCCAGATGCCAACCTCAACCTATCTGGCGATCCTGAATGAGACAGGGGATATGGAGGCAGGTATTTCTCAAATGGAGGTCTTAGATGAAATCACAATTGATTTCATACAAAATAAAAGGCAGGTAATCGAAGGCTCGAAGCTTTGTATCATCGATACGAATATACCGGCCGCAGTGATGAACTATGTATTGGATAATTTTAAGAATACCGAGTTTTTCCTGGATACGGTTTCAAGCGCCAAAGCTTTGAAAATTAAAAATAGAATCGGGGCGTTTCATACGATTAAGCCCAACAGAATCGAAGCGGAGCTTCTGTCGGGCATAGAGATTAAAGACCGGAAGGATATGAGAAAGGCCTCGGAATATTTTCTCGATCAGGGTGTAAAAAGAGTATTCATCACCCTGGGCGCTGATGGAATATTCTATCATGACGGAAGGATTCATAAACTGATCGAAAGTCCAAGGGTGCAAGTGGTAAATGCCACCGGGGCGGGGGACGCCTTTCTTGCGGCTTTGGCTTACAGTCACTTTCATCACTGCGATGTCGATGAAAGTGCGCGCTTTTCAATGGCCGCCGCCATGTTAGCCCTAAGCTGTGAAGAAACAATCAATCCGAATATTTCAGATGAAAATGTTAAGAAAAAAATGAAGGAGACAGGACTATGTTAGAACAATATTTAGATATCAACCCGGAGGTCCGCAAGGCGCTGGAGGAAGGCAAGGCAGTAGTTGCGCTCGAATCAACCATCATTTCCCACGGCATGCCCTATCCGAGAAATGTGGAGACGGCGCTTCAGGTTGAACGGATTATCAGAGAGAACGGCGCGATTCCGGCAACCATCGCGATCATAAAAGGAAAATTAAAGGTCGGACTGACACCGGAAGAAATCGAATACCTGGGAAAAAGTCATGATGTAATAAAAGCCAGCCGCAGAGATATTCCCTTTGTAGTGGCAAAAGGTTTAGACGGCGCTACGACGGTTGCTTCAACGATGATCATTGCCAATCTGGCGGGAATCAAGATCTTCGCCACCGGCGGTATCGGCGGTGTGCACAGAGGCGCCCAGGAGAGCTTCGATATCTCGGCGGATCTGCAGGAACTGGCCCAAACCAATGTTGCGGTAGTATGTGCCGGAGCCAAGTCCATTCTTGATATTGGCTTGACACTGGAATATCTTGAAACCCAGGGGGTTCCGGTAGTTGGCTTTGGAACTGAAGAACTTCCGGCTTTCTATACTTCAAAAAGCGGTTTTAGTGTAGATTACAGAGTGGATACACCAATGGAGCTTGCAGCGGCACTGAAAGCAAAGTGGGATCTGGGACTAAAGGGAGGAGCTGTTATTGCAAATCCAATACCGAAAGAATATGAAATGGATACGATTGTAATCAATAATGCCATCAATTCGGCCATCCAAGAGGCTAAAGAAAGGAAAATCAAAGGAAAAGAAAGTACACCGTTCCTGCTGGCTAAGGTGAAAGAACTGACGGAAGGTGCCAGTCTGGACTCCAATATTCAGCTTGTCTACAACAACGCTAAGGTCGGTGCACAGATTGCGGTTGAACTGAGCAAACTCTAATATTAAACTGGATTTGCAGTGCGTCCAAACAAGATATGAATAAGTCTTTCAGAAGAAGGGATAATACCAAGAAGAAGACCCATAATTTTCATATCTTACGGTTTCGGAAAGACCGGAAAGTTCCTTTGAATAAGGTGATGCAAATGACGATAAAACTGCAGGACTACAACCAAAAAAGAAATTTTGAGATAACCGCAGAACCCGAAGGTGAAACTGCAGCACCGGAGGGAAGTCTGCGGTTTGTTGTTCAGTACCATGCGGCCTGCAGGGATCATTACGATCTTCGTCTGGAATGGGACGGAGCTCTTTTGAGTTGGGCGGTACCCAAGGTCCCTTCCTATAATACCCGGGACAGGAGGCTTGCCGTGCAGGTGGAGGATCATCCCCTTGAGTACAGAAACTTTGAGGGAACCATTCCCAAAGGGGAATACGGCGGCGGCACGGTGA
Organism: Anaerovoracaceae bacterium; assembly: GCA_963676445.1. Taxonomy (GTDB): domain Bacteria; phylum Bacillota; class Clostridia; order Peptostreptococcales; family Anaerovoracaceae; genus Anoxybacterium. The sequence continues at coordinate 1,421,829 of OY781100.1, read as the reverse complement.
TGCTCTGGGATGAAGGCTATTGGGAGCCGCAGCCTCAGACGGATGTGGAGGAAGGCCTTATCAGCGGCACATTAAAGTTTGTTTTAAAAGGCAGGCGGCTGAAGGGGAAATGGGCTTTGATCCGCTTAAAACCGAAAGCGGGTGAGGAAAAGAAAAACTGGCTTTTGCTGAAAGAGCGGGATGAATACGCAAAAACTGCCGCTGATGCGGGGGAATTTTTAGATGAATCCGGACAGAATATCGACAAAATTCCAGACACCAGTATTCGGACGGGGCGCACGATGAAGGAAATTGCAGAAGGGGAGGAGGAAAAAATCATAAAGAACCCTTTCGACGGCGTCAGCGTACAGCTTGCAAAGCTGGTTCATTCCATTCCCACAAGCGGAGACTGGCTGTATGAGATGAAATATGACGGCTATAGGAGTCTTGCATATCTAGAAGGCAGCAGTGTGCGGCTCATTACCAGAAACGGCAATGATTATACAAGCAGGTTTCAGAATGTGGCATACTCCCTCTCCGATTGGGCAGCCGGAAGGCCAATGATTCTTGATGGCGAAATGGTTGTTACGGATGCAAACGGCAGGACAGATTTTCAGGCTTTGCAAAACTATATGAAGAAGCCCAAGGAACAAAATCTCACCTATATTATCTTTGATTTGTTGGCATTTAACGGGGAAGACTTAAGAGGGCAGCCGCTGATTGACAGAAAAGAAACTCTGCGGGCACTGATGCAGGATGAGCCGAAAAACCTCTACTATAGCCAGCATGTCGCAGGAAACGGAGAGCAATGTTTTCTTGCCGCCTGCCGTTCAAATATGGAAGGAATTGTAGGAAAAAAGGCCGATTCCATCTACAGCGGAACAAGAAACGGCGACTGGATCAAGCTGAAATGCGACAAAAGACAAGAGCTTGTCATCGGCGGCTATACCCTTACCGATAAGAAAACAAGCGGCGTCAGCGCCCTTTTGCTAGGAATTTACGAGGGTAATGACCTGGTTTATGCCGGACGTGCCGGAACGGGTTTTTCCGCACGAACGATGAAGGAACTGGAAGGCCAATTTCAAGCCCTTAAACGGCAGACGGCACCGTTTAGACATGCACCGGAGCAGAAGCGAAACGAAAAAATCACCTGGCTTGAACCGGAACTGGTCGCGGAAATCAAGTTTGCGGAATGGACCGGGGAAAACCTGTTGAGACAGGCGAGTTTTAAGGGTCTTCGGACGGACAAGGACCCGAGAGAAGTCAAAAGAGAAGATACGGATTATGGAGCATATCCGGAGGAAGATAAGGAAACGGAACGGGAAGATATGCAATTACAGGACTATGACACGGAGAATCGTAAAATGCCTACAGACAACAATATTGCTGCAGGCAGCAGTATACCTGCAGCAGGAAACAGCATGGTCGTCGGCGGGATTAAGATCAGCAATCCCGACAAGGTGATCTTTGAAGAACCGAAAATTACAAAAGCGGATGTGGTACGGTATTATGAGGCGGTTTCAGGCCGCATGCTGCCCTATGTGAGCAACCGAATCCTCAGCATCGTGCGCTGCCCTAAAGGCATATCACAGACCTGCTTCTTTAAGAAGCACCCCGGTACGGGTCACAAAGCCATTGCAATCATGCCCGTTACCAACAGCCGTGGAGAACAGGAGAATTATTTCTACATCGAAAATCAGACAGGACTCATTTATGAAGCCCAGATGGGAACGCTGGAATTCCACACCTGGGGAAGCCGCGTGGACGATCTGGAACGGCCGGATATCATGGTATTTGACCTCGATCCGGACGAGGGAATGGATCTGGAAACGGTACGACGTGGCGTTCGGGACGTAAAAAGCATCCTTGAAGAACTTTCTCTCACCTCTTTTTTAAAGACCAGCGGGGGTAAGGGATATCACGTGGTTGTACCGTTCAAGCCTTCTGTGGATTGGGAGACCTTTCATGATTTTGCAAGAAAGCTCGCAGAGGTGATGGAAAAGAAGTGGCCCGATCGTTATACGAGCAATGTGAGAAAGGCCAACAGGAAAAACAGGATTTTTATCGACTGGATACGAAACGGCAGAGGGGCCACGAGCATCGCTCCCTATTCCTTAAGAGCAAGAAACGGAGCCAGCGTCTCCATGCCTATCACCTGGGAAGAACTTGATACCGTGGCTCCCGATGGAGTCGATATGGCAAACGCTTTGTTTCGGATAAAAGGAGTCGATCCATGGAAAGATTTTTACCTGATCGATCAGCGTATGAAGTGAGAAGACATGCAGAACTCTACAACGGTCAGTTTGAGCTGGCAGACTGATTTATTTATTTGAATGCGACATAGTGCCCTTCGTATTCTGTTGTTAAAATATCCTGATGATAACAAGACACTTTCAGGACCAATCTTCCTTTTTTATGCTTGGAATAAGTTTTAAAAAACTTTCGTTTCAGTGCTTCATCTGGAAAATTGCATTCTGCGATAAAATCTCCTCCGACTGGTAGGAGATAGTTTATTTTGCTTTTCTGAATAACAATGTGAGCATTTGGATCGACCTCCTTGACATTGGCAAACATCATTGCCCAGCCGCAAATCGTCATCAGGCTGTTTATACTCCCGCCAAACGCAGTCGATTTATGGTTGATATTCGGCTCTATTTCCGCCAGAATTCTGACCTTTGAATTCGTAAATTCAAGGACACGAAATCCCATTGCTTTCGTAATGGGTATTTGCAGATATAGAAATTGTTCAAATTCTTTTTCATTCATAGTTTGCCCCCATTCATTTACAGTAAATGTTTTATTATTTTAAAGGATTTATATGTTACTGTCCAGGATTAGTTCCATTATATCGCTTTGAGAACTTGTTGTATATTTATATTTAATTTATGAAGGCTGTTTCTCGGGCTGTTGAGGCAAGCGCTTGAAACAAAATTTATCTTTCCAAGGAATATTCTCATCTGTTTATATGGTATAATTCTGATAGCATTTAATAAATTGTCATCGGTCAGAATTCAATGCAGAAAAGTTTTTCAGGAGGATACTTTATTTTGAAAGCGCTAAGTATTGGAAAAATCGCGGTTTTGTATGCCATCTGTACAAAAAATGAGGGTGAAGAGATTTACAGGGAAGCCTCCAAGATGGGGTACAGGCTGTATAAGGGAAGTGTCGGCTCCATGGATTCAGCAAAAATATTTGCAGCTGTCGAAACAGCGGCTAAAAAAGAGGGCTTGATTCATCCGATTTACAGGGAAGAACATTCGATCTACCATTCGATTCTCGAAGCATATACTGCAATTTGCAGAGGGCAGGAAGGACTGGGTAATGTTTTGAGAAGCGCAGGACTGGCATTCAGCATTGTCAGAGGGCCGCGGCTTCCAAGCAGCACAGGCGGTGCAAACGAAGCAAATGACGGGGACTGGATTGCGGTGGTATTATACGGAAATATGGGAGCCCCCATCAAAGGTTATGAGCATGAAGTGATCGGACTGGGAATCAATCCGGTTTAATACGGATAAGAAAAAACATACTGAAAAGAAAACAATTGAAAAATGGATTTACATATATTAAAATAGCAGTGGGAATTTACAATTTAAGATCTGTGAAATATTTTGAATGAACGCCCATAGATATTAGCTGTTAGGGGGCAAAACTCAAAAACTTTGAGTTTTGCCCTTTTTTTGTTGTCCGAAACCCTGACAGCCCAAGTCAAAAAGCGAGAGTAAAGGAGAAAGGAATCCAATGGTCGGTAAATTTGATTTTGATTGCAGCAAGGCGGTACTTGTTACCGGAGAAACGCTAACGCTGGAGGAGGTTGCCCAGACGGCGCAAGGAAGAAAGGTTCAATTATCTGAGGATGCTTCGGAAAGGATCTTAAAAGCGTATCGGACTGTAAAAGAGAAGATCGATGAGAAAAAACCGGTATACGGCATCACGACGGGGTTTGGTAAATTAAGCAACATTGCGATTAATCAGGCCGAATCTGCTCAGCTTCAGAAAAATCTCATTATGAGTCATGCCTGCGGCGTGGGAAAACCATTTGGGGAAGAGGTTACCCGTGCCATCATGCTCCTTCGTGCCAATACCTTGGCAGGCGGTCATTCGGGCGTAAACCTAAGAGTTGTGGAGACACTGATTGAAATGCTGAATAAAGGGGTTCAGCCGGTTATTCCCGAGAAGGGTTCTCTCGGTGCCAGCGGTGATCTCGCAAACCTTGCCCATGTGGTCCTCGTCATGATCGGCATGGGAGAAGCCGTTTACCAGGGGGAAATATATCCTGGGAAAACCGCCATGAAAAAGGCCGGAATTTCAACAATCGAACTGGAAGGAAAAGACGGTCTTGGGCTGATTAACGGAACACAGGTTATGACGGCCCTTGGATCGCTGCATATCATGGAAGCCTTTCAGCTAATGGCTGCAGCCAATATCGCCGCGGCGCTGACGATGGAAGCCATGCTGGGGCTGATAAACGCGCTGGACCCAAGAATCCAGCAAGTCCGTCCTCATGCCGGTCAATCGGTATGTGCAGCAGAGATCCGAAGCCTCCTTGAGGGCAGCATTTGTGTGAATCGGACGAAACGCGTACAGGATGCCTACACCCTGCGGTGTGTGCCACAGGTTCACGGCGCATCGCTGGATGCGATGAACTACGTAAAACAGGTTTTGACCGTAGAACTGAATTCTGTCACCGACAATCCCATCGTCTTTCCTGAAGAGGGAGACATCATTTCGGGAGGAAATTTCCACGGGCAGCCTTTGGCGCTGGCCCTTGATTTCCTGGGAATCGCAGTATCGGAGCTTGCCAATATCAGCGAGAGAAGGATTGAAAGGCTGGTCAATCCTCAGCTGAGCGGACTGTCTCCTTTCCTGGTAAAACAGTGCGGACTTAACTCAGGATATATGATTGCGCAGTATACGGCGGCTTCTTTGGTTTCAGAAAACAAAATCCTGTCTCATCCCGCCAGTGTGGATTCCATTCCATCCTCTGCAAATCAGGAGGACCATGTGAGCATGGGCGCGATTTCAGCGAGAAAAGCAGGGGATATTATTGAAAATGTCAGAAGAGTTCTGGCAATCGAAATGATGTGCGCCGCTCAAGCCATCGAATTGCAGACAGAAAAAAATGCGGAAAAGGATTCCTGTAAAAACAAAGAGCTTCATCAAGAACATAAAGACGCTGAGGATACGCTTGGAAAAGGAACGCGGGAAGCCTATAAAGCGATTCGTGAAATCGTTCCTTCTCTGGTAACGGACAGAGTCGTTTATCCTGACATCGAAAAAATATCTGAACTGATCAGAGATCCCTCTTTCTCCGAAAATGTCTATCGGGCAGCGGGATTAAGAGACGGAAAGGAGAGCGTACGATGAACAATCAAGAGATTGGCAACATCATGAAGATCAAATTAGATGAGGTTTTGCCTGAATACCCGGTTTTTATTCCGGGGATCAGAAGGGCTCCCAACCGGGGTTTTCGTCTGACGGAGGCGCAGGCGAAAGTGGCACTGAAAAACGCCCTTCGATACATACCCGAAGCCCATCATGCGGTTCTTGCCGCTGAATTTATGGAAGAACTGATTACTTACGGACGGATCTACGGGTACCGATACCGCCCGGAGGGCAGGATCTGCGGGAAGAGGATCTCGGAGTATCGGGGAAACTGTCTGGAAGGCAAAGCATTTCAGGTAATGATCGACAACAATCTGGATTTTGAGACGGCGCTTTACCCGTATGAACTCGTCACATACGGCGAAACGGGCCAGGTTTGCCAGAACTGGATGCAGTACAGACTGATTAAAAAATACCTTGAAGTTATGACGCAGGAACAGACCCTTGTAGTTGAATCAGGTCATCCACTCGGCCTTTTCCCCTCAAAGCCAGACAGTCCCAGAGTAATCATTACCAACGCATTGATGGTGGGAATGTTTGACAACCAGAAGGATTGGGAAATTGCGGAGCAGATGGGAGTCGCCAATTACGGCCAGATGACGGCCGGCGGCTGGATGTATATCGGTCCCCAGGGTATCGTCCATGGTACATTCAATACCATACTGGCAGCAGGAAGGCAGAAGCTAGGCGTCGCCGCAGACGGAGACTTGCGGGGCAAGTTATTTGTTTCTTCCGGACTGGGAGGAATGAGCGGCGCACAGCCTAAGGCTGTGGAAATCGCAAATGGCGTTGGAATTGTGGCTGAAGTCGATCGATCGCGCATTCAGACGCGGTTTGACCAAGGCTGGGTGGGAAGGATCTCTAAAGATCTTTCCGAAGTGTTCCGGATTGCTGAAGAATATCAGGAGAAGCAGGAGTCGATTTCCATTGCATATCACGGAAATATCGTCGATTTACTTCAGTACGCGGTAGCTTACCATAAAAAAATTGATTTATTATCCGACCAAACCTCTTGCCACGCTCCATACGAGGGGGGATACTGCCCTCAGGGTTTGAGCTTCGACGAAAGAACGGATCTTTTGCTTCGGGACAGGGGAAAATTCCGCAGTGCTGTGGATGCCTCACTTCAAAAGCATTTTCAGCTGATTAGACTGCTTGTTGAGAGGGGTGTATACTTCTTTGACTATGGAAATTCCTTTATGAAAGCGGTTTATGATGCAGGGGTGAAAGAAATCTCAAAAAATGGAAGGGATGAAAAGGACGGGTTTATTTTTCCTTCATATGTGGAAGATATTATGGGCCCGGAATTATTCGATTACGGCTACGGACCTTTTCGCTGGGTGTGCCTGAGCGGCTTGGAAGAAGATCTGATTAAAACGGATTATGCAGCTATGAAATGCATTGACCCTGACCGTAGATGGCAGGACAGGGACAATTGGGTCTGGATCAGGGACGCGCAGAAGAACAAACTGGTCGTTGGAACAATGGCAAGAATATTGTATCAGGATGCGGAAGGGAGGATCAAGATTGCCCTCCGGTTTAATGAAATGGTTCGCCGAGGTGAAATCGGACCTGTGATGCTGGGAAGGGATCATCATGATGTAAGCGGTACCGACTCTCCTTTCAGGGAAACCTCCAATATCAAGGATGGAAGTAATGTTATGGTGGATATGGCCGTTCAGTGCTTTGCAGGAAATGCAGCAAGGGGGATGAGCCTCGTGGCACTGCACAACGGGGGCGGTGTTGGAATCGGAAAGGCTGTAAACGGAGGCTTTGGTCTTGTGCTTGACGGGTCGCAACGGGTGGACGGAATCATTAAAAGCGCCATGATGTGGGACGTTATGGGTGGTGTGGCAAGGCGTGCATGGGCAAGAAACGGGCATGCCATGGAGGTATGCATGGAATATAACGTAAAACAGGAAGCTGCAGCCCATATTACCATACCCTATATACCGGATGAAGGGTTGATTGGGGAAACAGTGGCCTCCGCACCAGGCAATCAGAAAGACCTCAGTGGAGATTGACAAAGGAAACGATAAAGAAATAAAGAATCGATTAACAGAAATCAAATTGAAGAAGAGACAGCGATAAGAAGGTAAGAGGAGAGAGCGATGAGCAAGATTGTAGAATGTGTCCCAAATTTCAGCGAGGGTAGAGACCTTGAGAAGTTGGAAAAGATATTACAGCCCCTCAAGTCCACAGCAAACTGCACGCTGCTGGATTATTCCGCTGACAAAGATCATAACAGGGCGGTGGTAACGGTCATGGGTGAGCCCCAAAGCGTGAAAAATGCTGTGATTGAAGCGATGGGGATCGCTGTCAGAAAGATCGATATGAACGGGCATAAGGGTGAGCATCCAAGGATGGGCGCTGTGGATGTGGTTCCTTTTATCCCTATCAAAGATATGACCATGGAGGAAGCGGCGCTTCTTGCCAGGGAAACGGCGGAGGCCGCAGCATCAAGATTTGACCTTCCGGTTTATCTCTACGAAAAGGCTGCGGCGGTTCCGGCCAGAGAAAATCTGGCTACTGTAAGGAAAGGAGAATATGAAGGGCTTTCGGCTAAAATGGCGCAGTCTGACTGGAAACCGGATTTCGGACCGGATCGCCCCCATCACACCGCAGGAGCGACGGCCATAGGTGCAAGGATGCCTTTGGTTGCCTTCAACATCAACCTTGGTACCGACAGACTTGAAGTGGCGGATAAAATCGCACGATGCATCCGCCACATATCGGGAGGATACCGGTATACGAAGGCCATGGGAGTAGATTTAAAGGAGAAGGGAATAGTTCAGGTATCCGTCAACATGACAGACTATACTAAGACCTCTCTCTACCGGGTCTTTGAAACTGTAAAATTTGAGGCCCGACGCTTCGGCGTTCCCGTAGTGGGAAGCGAAATCATCGGGCTCACTCCTATGGAAGCGCTGGTCGATGCGGCGGTGTACTATATGCAGATCGAGGATTTTAATATAAAACAAGTCATAGAAAGCAGGCTGCTTGAATAAACCGTGTTCAGAGTTGGCATATGCTCAGGATTAGCAATGAGCAAGATTAACAATGAGCAGGATTAACAATGCTCGGGATTAACATTGATGACATGAATGTGGGGAAAGAAGGAGACATTATGGAAAACCATTTGATTATTCGATCCGACAAAATCATTACCTGCACGGAAGGGGAGGATCGCGCGCGGCAGCTTGACGGCTATGTACTGATTTCCGAGGACAGGATTTTGGAAGTTTGCGAAGGAGAGGTACCAGAACAGCTGATGGCGGGGGCTGGAGCTTTCATCGATGCAGTCGGGAAAACGGTGACACCAGGACTCGTTGACGCTCATACTCATCTGATCCATTTCGGTTCCCGGGAGAACGAGCTTGCCATGAAGCTGAAAGGGACTCCTTATCTTGACATATTGAAAGCTGGCGGCGGGATTCTAAGTACGGTACAGCATACCAGAGAAGCTTCCCTTGAAGTGTTGAAAAAAAAGGCGCGCAGAAGTCTGGACCAAATGTTTCTGCACGGTACGACTACAGTGGAAGCCAAGAGTGGCTACGGACTGGATTTTGACACGGAAATCCGATGTCTCAAAGCTGCCGCAGAGCTGAATGATGAGCACCCCGTGGACATTGTAAGGACTTACATGGGAGCCCATGCGGTTCCTCCCGAGTACAGAGAAAACCCGTCAGGTTACATGGATTTTATGGTGCAGAAAGTTATGCCCTTTGTCGCTGACAATCACCTTGCGGAATTCATAGACATATTTTGTGAAGAGGGTGTGTTTTCCGTCGAGGAATCAAGAAAACTCATGACGGAAGGCAGAAAGCTGGGGTTTGGCTTGAAAATACATGCAGATGAAATCGTTCCGCTTCGCGGAGCAGAACTCGCGGCGGAGATGGGAGCGGTATCTGCGGAACATCTGATTGCTGCGTCGGAAGAAGGAATCGAGGCTATGGGGCGCTTTGGAGTAACCGCAGTACTGCTTCCGGGTACATCCTTCTATTTGATGATCAACCGGTATGCTCAAGCCAAAAGGATGATGGAACAAGGAGTTCGGGTGGCCCTTGCGACAGATTATAATCCAGGGAGCTGCCCCACGGAAAATTTGCAAGCGGTTATGATCCATGCCTGCATGGGAATGAAGCTGCTGCCTGAAGAAATCTTGCGGTGTATGACAATCAACGGAGCCTATGCGGTAAACCGCGAGGCAGATATCGGAAGCATTGAAGCGGGAAAGAAAGCAGATCTGGTGATCTTCGATGCACCGAATTTTGATTTCGTCGTCTATCATTTCGGAATCAATCACGTTGATAAAGTGATAAAAAGCGGGAAGCTGGCTGTTGACAACGGCTGCCTGCTGTAGCGCATACGGTATCGCGCAGCCATGACGGGATTTCTCGGAACGGCTGAAGGATAGTATTAATGAAAGGAATTTGGGTTAATGAGTATGCTGATTGACAGAAAATTAAAAGATTTTTGTGAAGTACTTTCGAGTAAAGAGCCGGCGCCGGGAGGTGGAAGCGCGGCAGCCCTATCGGGCGCTTTAGGCGCATCCCTTTTCATGATGGTAGGAAATTTGACCTTCGGAAAGAAGGCCTATGAGGATCTGACACAGGAGAGCCGGGACCAGCTTGAGAAGGATTATGAAACGATCCAAAGGCTAAAGACGAAGCTCATGACGCTGATCGATGAAGATACAAATGCATTCCAACGTTATATGAAAGCGCTCAAAATGCCAAAGAGTACAGAAACGGAAGTGGCGGCAAGAGAGAAAGCGATGGAAGCGGCAGGGGTGTATGCATTGGAAGTGCCGCTGGAAACGGCGCTGAATTGTCTGGAACTTTTAAAGCATCTGAATTCGTTTGTGCTGTATGGGAATAAGAATGCCATTTCAGATATTGGAGTTGGTGCTTTGCTTGCCTTTTCCGGTGTAGAGGGCGCTGCCTTGAATGTCAGGATCAACCTGCCCGGATTGCAGAATGAGACAATAAGAAATGATGCCACAGAGAAAATTGAAGGCTGTTTGAATGAGGCAAGAATTTTGGAAACCAAGATTCAGGCTATGGTAAACAGCAGCCTGGAATTGCTCTAGAGATTGGAAAGAATACCCGAAAGAAGGTTGTATTGGTTGATGGTTGAAGGATATTGTTTAAACTCCCTTTCGTTGTCGGTTGAAGTGGCGAATGTCATAAAAGAACGGATCTTGAAAGGAGAATATCATATTGGAGAAAAGCTAATAGAAAATCAAATTGCAGATGAACTGAAGGTAAGCAGAACACCCATCAGGGAAGCATTGAAACAATTGGAAAAGGAAGGCTTAATTGAATCGATTCCCAATCGGGGTTCCTTTGTTCTGGGACTGACGAAGAGAGATCTTGAGGATATCTATGCGGTGAGGGCAGCTGTGGAGGTTCTTGCTGTCTCCTGGGCTGTGGAAAAAATAACAGAAATAGAGCTTTCCGGATTGCGGGAAGCATTTGACTTGATGGATTATTATTCAAAGAGGCAGAACAGTGACAAGGTTATGGAGCTGAACAAGGAATTCCACCAAATCATTTATGACGCATCTGGAAGCCGGTTTCTTTCTCAGTTGTTGAAATCCTATCAGGAATACGTGGAGGAGACCCGGAAAGCCACCGTGTATTGCAGCAAAAATCTCCCGGTGATTCTGGAAGAACACAGGAACATCCTTGAAGCGGTATGTGAGAGAAATGCGGAAAAAGCAGTAGAATGCCTTTCGCACCACCTGAAAAACTCACAAGAAAGGGCAAAGGAGAGCTTGAATATTTAATACACGAGTACCTAAAAGGGATTGGCAATATGAAAGGAATCTTCATAAGATGGAGTAATAATTTATGAGGAGAGGTGTGAGATGCCGGATCATATTAACATTGAAGCTCCAACATTCGGAATAGAAAATTATACATATGAAGAAGTAAATATATTAAAGAATTTCATCATTTTGTGGCTGGACTTTGTTTACCTTACCAGAAGCCTGATCCATAGCACGCTGGGGAATCTTCCAGAACAAACTGCAATTGGAAATCAGCTGTTTATCAAATTGCCAAAAGATTTTTTTAATGAATTCAGGAAGTACTTTAATGATGACGAATCGCAGGAATTCTTGAATATTATAACAAATCTGATTTCTGATAATTGGAAGCTGACAAATGCTTATAAAAACAATGATGCCCTGTCAATTGAAATTAGCAAAGCCGACTTATATGAGACAGCTGACCGATTGGCGGAATTTCTCGCAAGTATCAACAGCTATTATGACAAGGAAGAAATGAAAGCATTACTCGATCGCTATATTGAACTGAAGAATGAGGAACTCAAAGCTTTGACAAACGGCAACTATGAATTGGAAACACAAGTCTTCGAAAAAATCGCACAAGAGGCAATTCGTATAGGCACCTACATGGCAACGGGGATCATCGCCATGAGGCGCGGTAATAATGAGGATTGAAGCCTAGTGAGTCTGATTGACGGCATTGACAATGGACAAATATGGTGATACCATAAAGGCGGTTTCTCAAGAAGATTAATAGGAATGAAAATTGAATAGAAACAGTTTGATGTTCTGCTTATACTTTTATATAAGCAGCTAAGAGGGAAGCAGGTGAAAAACCTGCGCGGTCCCGCCGCTGTAAGCGTGTAGTTTTGCTCGTATCCACTGAGACATCGTACTTGGGAAGGAGAGCAAAATGCAGATGCGCAAGCCAGAAGACCTGCATGAGACTGAATGATCTGCCGACGGGGTAATCGGTTTGGATGGTGATGGGAGATTTATTTTATCTATTTTGTACAGAAAAACGGGCTGTAGCTTTTTTGCTGCAGTCTTTTTTGTTTCATTTTTTCAGACTTTTATTTTGTGTCGAAGTGAATTGTGCAGCTTGAAAATTGAATCATATTTTTTTTTGCCAAGAAAGGAGTTTTCTTATGGTATTGGAAAAACGAATCAAAGATTACTGGGAAGGAGAAGCCCAGGTTTATAGTGATGGAATACAGGATGAACTGAAAAATGAGAAACGCCGGATCTGGAAGAAGATCATTCTGGAAAACGGGCCCGAAATATCAAACGACGAGAAGCTAAGAATTTTGGATATTGGAACCGGACCCGGATTCTTTCCAATCATCTTGGGTGAAGAGGGGCATGATGTGACAGGAATTGATCTTACGGAAAATATGGTGGAGTGTGCATTTCGGAACGCGGAGAGAGAAAACGTCAAGGCAAATCTGATGACTATGGACTGCCATGATATGGATTTCCCTGACGAAAGCTTCGATTTGGTGATTTGCCGCAACCTCACATGGACACTGGACAACCCCGAAAGAGCATATGCGGAATGGTACCGGGTACTGCGCTCTGGTGGAAGGATGCTGATCTTCGATGCTTGCTGGTATCTGCATATGTATGATGAAGAGCGGAGCAGGGCATATCACCAAAAAGAAGAGGAAATTCTTCAAAAATATGGCCGGAGAATTCACGAACACAAAGATCAGGACGAAGGTGAAGCCCTGAGCAGGAAGCTGTTTATGAGTGATAAGGTCAGGCCGCAGTGGGATTTGAACGTTATGATGCAATTGGGAATGTCAAAGGTGTTTGCGGATTTGAAGGTAAGCAGGCTGACGATGGAGGAACGAGAACTGGATTTATATGAATTTCACCGGCCCTTTATGGTGGGCGGAGAAAAATAGTAGCATGAGGCAGACAAACTTATGATGAAATATTTACGTCTTATACTATTTCTAAAGGATTTTAAATGGGATACGGCAGGAAAAATTTTGATCGGAATTTTACTGGTAGCCTGTGGATTTTTTCAGGCATTCATGATAGCAGGTGCGGTTTCCGCAGTATTTCAAGGCAATGGCGGCCACTTGGTGTGGTACTGCCTTGCAGGAGCGCTGGCTGCCATTATAATAAAAGCATTCATATCCCGCTATCACGAAGGGTACACAAAGAAAATGGCGGCAAAGGTGAAGGGATCGGTTCGCTCTGCATTGCTGGATCAATTGATGAAACTGGGACCCGCCTATCAAAACACCAGAAGAAGCGGAAATGTCCAGTCTCTGATTACCGACGGAGTTGAATCTTTTGAGGCATTTCTCGTCAGTTACATACCACAGACAGTCGTTGTTTTTTTATCGGTTACGGCGGTTATCTGTTATATTTCCGCGCTGGATTGGATCGTGGGCATGATGATCTTCGGCGCGGCGGTTTTGTCGATTATCGTTCCCCATTTCTTTATGCCCGCAGTCTCCCGTGTAATGATTGAATACTGGCAGTCCTATGCACATCTGAATGCGCAGTATATTGAGGCGATGCAGGGCATGAATACATTGAAAGCGTTCCATGCAGGTAAGAGAACCTTGAAAGAACTGAAAACAGATGCAGATCATTTTGCGGACGAGTCTGTTCGCAATACCGGAATATCCCTGGCGGACTCTGCCCTGATTATCCTGCTGAGTGTGATTGGAACCTCCGTTTCTGTGGCAGTTGCGGCATGGCACACTGCGGCGGGAATGCTGTCACCCCGGGAACTTCTAATTATTCTGTTTCTGGCAGGGGAATGCATGCGTCCGTTGACAGATCTCAACAGCTACTGGCACGCCAGTTATCTGGGTCTTTCGGTAGCGGACCAGTTGTTTGCCGTTTTGGATGAACCGGTTGTCCTGGAGCAGAAGCCGGAAACGGATGTGAAACACATTACCGAAATACCGCCGAACATCGAATTGAAGGAGGTAACGTTCCGATATAGTCCGGATACGACGCCGGCGCTCGCAAAGATTGATATGAAAATTCCTTCAGGCAAAACCACCGCTATTGTCGGAAAATCAGGTTCGGGAAAATCGACAATCGTAAATCTGTTACTACGGTTTTTTGATACTGACAGCGGTGAAATCCTAATCGATGGTGTCGATGTACGAGATTTTTCTTTGGACGATCTAAGAAGCCGGGTTGCTGTCGTATTTCAGGATACCTATTTGTTTTACGGAACCATGGAGGAAAATTTGCGAATGGCAAAACCGACGGCAACGGCGGAAGAACTTATAGCCGCTGCAAAGGCTGCGAATGCGCATTCTTTCATTCAGGAGCTTTCCGAGGGATATCAGACGATGATCGGTGAACGGGGAGCGAGCCTTTCCGGCGGTGAGAGACAGAGAATTGCAATAGCCAGGGCAGTGCTGAAGGATGCGCCGATCCTGATTTTAGATGAAGCGACTTCCAGTGTGGATGTGAAGAGCGAAGGATTGATACAACAGGCGTTGTTGACGCTTATGAAAAACCGGACGACGATTATTATTGCCCACCGGCTTTCCACCATTGCCAGCGCCGATCGCATCTTTCTATTGAATGATGGACATTTGTGCGAGCAGGGTAGCCATAGGGAATTGCTGAAACAAAACGGCGAATATGCAAATTTGATTTATATACAACAGAATGCAGGGAGGGTGGTATGAAAGCTCAGATCGATCAGGAAAACGGATATCGAATCGGCAATGTTTTGAAGCTTGCGGCGAAGCTCAGAGCATATACGCTTCGTATGACGGTAACAGTGTTCTGCGGTGTCATGAATCACCTTTCCACGGTGTTTGTCTCAGCAGTGTGTGCATATATCGTGGGGCAGGCTCTGGTTGGCACTCTGTTGGACCGCATTGTTCCCCTGATGATCGTCTTGGGGGTACTCGTATTGCTGCGGGCCGTCTTTTATTTTTCTGAGATGTGGCTTGCACATGAGATCGCGTTCAGAGTGCTGGCAGAGTTCAGAGTAAAGCTGCTGGAGTCGATAGAAAGAGTTTCACCGGCCATTTTGCTTGGCATGCGTTCCGGTCAGCTCGCCTCTACGCTGATGAGCGATGTGGAGGTATTGGAATGGTTTTTTGCCCATACATTCGGAAGCTTGATCGTAGCGGTGATCGTACCGGCGATCCTCTTATTTTTGCTGGGTTCATTGCACATTATGCTGCCCTTTGTCTTGCTGGGATTCCTGTTCCTTCTCGTCTGCATTCCGCTGATCATGAGGCGAAGAGCAAGCCGTCAGGGGCAGATAGTGCGCGACGACCTCGGCGAGGCCAATGCGATTACCATTGAAGGAATACAGGGAATGCGTGAAATCTTAATGCTCAATCATGTGGAAGCATACCGGATGAAAAATCAGAAATACATGAAAAGACTATATGACAGCCAGCTTTGTTACGGTAAACGGCTTGGTACGGAAGGCGCGATGCTGCAGGTCGTATCCGGCGTCAGCATGATTGCTGTTTTGGGGCTGGCGGCATACCTGGTTCAAGCAGGTAGACTTGATTTTGCATGGTATCCCGTCGTGGCAATCCTTGCAGGGACAACTTTCAACCCCGTCATCGAAATTTGCAACACTGCCCGCAATTTCGGGCTGATCTTTGCAGCGGCCAATCGCGTTTTCAAGGTAATGGAAGCAGAAGCTTCCGTTGAAGAGACAGGTCGCAATATCGATACAGACGCTCTTGCCAAAGATATTTGCTTTGAAAATGTAGACTTTCGGTACCGGGAAGATCTGGATTGTGCGGTTGAAGGAATCTCCTTCACCGTCAGACAGGGTGAAACCGTTGCTCTCGTCGGTCCCTCCGGAGCGGGCAAAACCACCTGTGTCAATCTGCTGCTGCGCTATTGGGACCCCTCTCGCGGCTCCATTCGGATCGGGGGATGTGATCTGAAGGATATGACACTGGACAATTTAAGGGAGTTGACATCGGCGGTGCTGCAGGATGTATTCCTGTTTCATGGAACCTTGAGAGAAAACATCCGGCTGGGACGGCAGGCAGCCAGCGATGAAGAGGTGGAGGAGGCTGCGAAGTCAGCGTTGATCCACGACTTTATTGCCGGGCTTCCTCAAGGATATGAAACCCTTGCCGGAGAGCGCGGGGTAAGGCTTTCAGGCGGACAGCGTCAGCGAATCGCCATTGCCCGCGCCATACTGAAAGGCTCTCCGATCCTGATTCTTGATGAGGCAGTTTCCAGTCTTGATGCGGAAAACGAAGCGGAAATACAGAAGATCCTTGCCAGGTCACAGAAAGACAGAACGACTCTGATTGTTGCACACCGACTGTCGACCATCAAGTCTGCCGATAGACTGGTCGTTATCAAAGACGGACGTGTGGTTCAGGTTGGATCACATACAGAGCTGATCGGGGAGGCTGGATTTTATCGGACTCTGGTAGAAGGACAGGCAGAAGCATGACTAGATATATAGGGAAAAGAATGCTGGCACTGATCCCGGTGCTGCTCGTGGTTTCGTTTATCACCTTTATTCTAGGTAACCTGTCTTCCGGTGACACGGCCAGAATTCTGGCTGAAAAAGAGTTTGACAGGCCGACCTTCGAGCAAATTGAGGCGATGCGAATTAAAATGGGGTTCGACAGACCGGTGCTTGTCCAATACGGAGACTGGCTTGGAAATGTAATGCGGGGCGATCTTGGCGACTCCTATGCTAATGGCAAGCCGGTTCTGCATCTGATTGCCCACTATTTCCCCAAAACACTGGAGCTGGCTTTGCTTGCAATGCTGCTTCTAATTTTGATTGCTTTTACTCTGGGAATATTATCGGCGGTTTTCTCCGGTTCATGGATCGACAAGCTATCAAGCGGATACTGCTTTTTCTGTGTATCAATACCGGAATTTTGGATTGGTCTTGTGCTGCTGTATTTCTTTGGTGCACGGCTCGGCTTAATTTCCGTCATCGGCAGCAATACGACAGCATTTCCAATCCTTCCTGTTGTTACAATGGCGGTATGCAATGCAGGAATCTATGTGAGACTGGTCCGCACCAATATGGAAGAAGCGCTTGCCAGTGGATATATTCGGGCAGTTCGGGCAAAGGGAGTCAACGAATTCAGCGTTGTCGTCAGGCATGCTCTGAAAAATGCGATCCTTCCGATGGTGAATAAACTGGGGATAGGGTTTGGCCATTTTCTAGCAGGCTCTGCGATTATTGAATCGATCTTTTCCTGGAACGGACTGGGAAAATTTGCGCTTGAATCCATCAAGATGAAAGATTATCCCGTAATACAGGGATATGTGCTATTTATGGCGCTGCTAATGGTATGCATCAATCTGATGGTTGATATCTTTTGCAGCATGACCGATCCGCGCATTAAAACGGGATAGCAGGCAGCAGAAAGCAGGTCAGTATGAAAGAGAAAAATTTAATAAAAGACAGAATAATTAATTTAAAGAGAGAAAGCATGCTTGCACGTATCCTCAGACAGAAGGCAGCAGCTGCGGGATTACTGATGGTCGTTCTGATCATGATCGCTGCGGCGGGAGCACCGGTCATTGCTCCCAATGACCCTCTTGCGGTAGACCTGTCAATAGGGCTGCAAGGTCCCAGTGCACAGTTCTGGCTGGGTACCGATCACCTGGGCAGATGTATTGCTTCCAGGCTGATCTGGGGAGCGCGAATGTCTCTGATGTACAGCATGAGCGTCCTGTGTCTGATGATGGTCATCAGCATTCCGGTGGGACTCTTGTCCGGTTATGTCGGGGGTCGAACCGATGTATTTATTATGAGAGTCATTGATATCTGTCTGTCCCTTCCGACCTTTCTATTGGCCCTTGCAGTAGCGGGTACGCTGGGCCCTAGTGCGAGGAATATGATCATTGCAATGGCCAGTGTCTGGTGGGCGCCTTATGCAAGGCTGATCAGGGGGATGACCATGCAGGTAAAGGAGCAGGATTTCATGCTGGCGGCAAGAGCAGCAGGCTGTACCCACAGGCAGATGCTTTTCCGGCATATTCTCCGCAACATTGCCCCGACGATCATTGTAATGGCTGCGCTGGAAATCGGCGCCATCATACTGGCGATTGCAGCTTTCTCTTTTATCGGACTGGGTGCGCCGGCGCCGGCTCCTGAATGGGGCGTCATGCTGAGCGACAGCAGGGAATTTATTCAGACCCAATCACAGTTGATGATCTACCCGGGTCTGGCAATTGTCATTACGGTAACGGCATTTAATCTATTGGGCGAGGGTTTGAAAAATGCAATACGGGAATAGATGCGAAAGAGACAGCGAAAGGCATAATGACCGCCACTATGATCAGCATGGGGGAGAAATCGTTCTTGAAATCCGAAATTTTTCCCAGGACTTTCTCATGCGGGATCAGATGATTCATGCTGTAAGCAACCTGAACCTTGTGGCGAAAAGAGGAAAAATCACCGCTTTGGTCGGAGAGAGCGGCAGCGGAAAATCATCGGCAGCATTGACGGTCATGGGAATCCAGGCAAAAAACGCAGTAATCAGAAGCGGTGAAATTTTTCTAGCCGGAAAGGATATTCTTTCAATACCGAGAAAAAATCAACGGTTTTACATTTCCCGTCATGCCGGTATGATTTTTCAAGACCCGGCGGATTCGCTCAACCCGTTGTTTACGGTGGGAGAGCAGCTGGTGGAAGCGGTTCTTGTCCATGAAAAGATGAGTAGGAAGCAAGCGGCTGTTATTGCCATGGATCAGCTTCGTGCAGTGAGCCTGCCGGAGCCGGAGGAACTGATGAAAAAATATCCTTTTATGCTCAGTGGTGGAATGTGCCAGCGTGTAATGATCGCCATTGCCAGTGTTTCGCGTCCGCCGCTGCTGATTGCGGATGAGCCGACGACTGCGCTGGATGTAACGGTACAGGATCAAATTCTGTATCAGCTGAAACTCATGCGTCAAAAAGAGGGCTGTGGGATTCTGCTGATCACCCACGATTTAAGCGTTGTGGCGGAAATTGCAGACGAAGTATCCATCATGCGGAGTGGACGAATTGTGGAAAGCGGATCGGTTGAGGACATTTTCTACCGGCCGGAGAATCCTTATACCTGTCGGTTGCTGGAGGCAAGATTATAGGAGGTCCTGTTATGGAGATTCTGGCAGAAACCAGAAACCTGTATAAATGTTATTATAAGCAATCCTTATTGGGAAAAAGCGGACAGGTTTCAGCTGTGAGCAATGTATCCCTGAAAATTCCGGCAGGAGGGTCGGTTGGATTGGTCGGAGAGAGCGGATGCGGTAAAAGTACACTCGGGAGAATGATGGTGGGCCTTGAAACACCTACAGAAGGACAGGTACTATACCGCGGACGGCAGATATCCGGGCTTTCCCTTAGTGAAATGCGACCGCTCCGTAAGGACATTCAGATGATCTTTCAGAACAGTACGGGAATTTTTGACTTGTCTTATACGATCGGCGAGAGCATTGCCGAGGTAATAAAAAACAATGAAAGGGTAAGTGCAGATTCCTGTTCCTGCAGAGTTCGCGAAATTCTGGAGCAGGTGGGACTGGATGCATCCTATGCGGGGCGGTACAGTAAAGAATTGAGCGGCGGCGAACGGCAGCGTGCCAATATTGCTCGGGCGCTTGTGCTTCATCCGGAATTTGTCGTTTGTGATGAACCGGTTTCAAGCCTCGATTATTCTCTCCGAAAGCAGATTCTGACACTATTGAATGATTTGAGGAATCAGCTTGGAACGACCTACCTGTTCATTACCCATGATCTGTATAGCATTCCTTATGTTTGTAACAGCATGGTCATTTTGTACGCAGGCAGAGTAATGGAGCAAATAGACTTGAATAAGAAGTCACTGGAGGAAGCGCTTCACCCATATACCCGCCTGCTGCTTGCCTCTGTTCCGGCGAAGGAGCCCGCGGGACGAAAGCAGTCTGCTATAGAAAATACTTTGGACATGGCGTTTTCGTTAATCACTGCTTCGCAGGACGGCTGCTGTTTTTATCCCCGATGCGGCTGCTGTACGGAGCAATGCAGAAATGAAGCGCCTTTGCTTAGAAAGGTTGGGGATGGGCACTTTGTAGCCTGCCACAACGTTTCAATAGATCTCGCATCAATTGATGCAAAAGCTAGGGAGATGCGGACTGAATGAAGGGATCCCCTTGGAATATTCAGCGCTTTCCTGTAAGAATGAAAAGGAGAATTGAAAGTGAAAAGAAAAATTTTACATGTGGCCACTGCAGTGGCGATGGCTATGGTCTTACTGCTCGGAGGCTGTGGCTCAAACTCAGCGGGGCAGAATCAGCCTCTGTCTGACGATTCCAACTCTATCACAGTTATGGTTTCAGGTAAGATGAATCCTGAGGATGCGAGTCCGGTGGAATCCAGCACCGAGATGTGTCTTTATGAAATGGTTTATGAACCGCTTGTCCGGTATGGAGAAAATGGAGTGATTGAGCCAGGTTTGGCGGAAAGCTGGAAAGTAAGCAACGATGGAAAAGACTATACGTTCTATTTGAGAGAAGATGTCAAATTTTCGGACGGCACTGATTTCAACGCAGACAGCGTCGTTGCCAATGCCGCTCGCTGGAAGCCTGAAACTTTTTCCTCTCCACTCACCAATGTGGAAAAGATCGATGATTATACGGTGAAACTATCCTTTCAAGACAACTGTTATCCTGTTTTAATTGAGCTTACCTATCCCAGGCCTTACCGTATGGCGGCGGAGAGCTCCTTCGATGGAAGTGGTGAATTTGTGAAGATGATCGGGACCGGAGAATGGATGGTTGACAGTTATGTTCCGGAAGAAGAAGCGGTTATGGTATCGAATCCATACTATTACGGAGAAAAACCTAATATCGATAAAATCATAATTCGCAGGGTCACCGACGGTCAATCCAGGATCATGGCCCTCCAGAGCGGTGATGCCGATCTTTCTCTTGCCGATCTGCCGGCTGAAAGCGCTTCGATTATTGAAACAACAGACGACCTCGATATTTTAGCTACGGAAGGAACCATGGGATTTTTCCTGATGCTGAATGAAGAGACCCCTCTGATGCAGGATCAGAATGTTCGCCTTGCATTGAATTATGCAATTGACAACGTCAGCATCGTGAATAATATATTCGGAGGAACGGCGGTTGCAGCCAAAGGTATTCTGCCTGAGACGGTACCCTATGTTACGGCGGAAAACAGCAAAGGCTACAGTTATGATCAGGAAAAGGCCAAGGAGCTTCTTGCTGATTCTGGATACACAGATGAGGACGGCGACGGCATTTTGGAGAAAAACGAGGAACCTTTGACCTTACGCCTTGTTTTCCAATCAGAAGAATACGCCAGCTGGAAGTCCATCTGTGAATATCTGCAGTCGGAAATGAAAAAGGTAGGTATTAACGTCAAACTTGAGCAGAGAGAGACAGCGGCTTATTATGATGCGATCTGGAAAAACCGCGACTTTGATATGATCATATATCGTACCTATGAAGATTCCTGGAACCCCCACGGATTTTTACGTTCCATGTTTTATCGCCCTGAGGGAAGCCAGTCTGTTTGCTGGTATGATCCTGATCTGAACACCGATCTTGAAGAAGTGTTGCTGACACAGGATGAAGAAAGCAGGCAGGCGAAGTATGATGAAATTTTAACCTTATTAAATGATAAAGCTTTGGTTGTGCCGCTCTGCTACCCCAACAAGCAGTATGCTTACAACACGCGCCTTCAAAATTTGAAAGCTGCGCCTACGACGTATGAGGGAATCGAATGGCAGCTGATTGAGATTGCCAAATAAGGAGGTCCTTTTTATGGCAGAAACAATTTTTGAGCAAGTTGAAAAGGCGTGGTCTGCAGATTCTGCGGACTACGATAACGGGATTCAGAAACAGCTGAAGAACCAAAAGGACGTCGAGCACTGGCAAAATGAACTGAAGTCCGTGCTGGGTGAAGAGCCGCTGCGCGTGCTGGACGTAGGCTGCGGTCCAGGTTTCTTTACGATCATGCTCGCCCGTTTGGGACATATGGTAAGTTCTGTGGACGGGGCGGAGGGAATGGTGGCGTGCGCCCGCCGCAATGCGGAGAGGGAAGGTTTGCGGGCCGATGTCTATCTCGGCGACGCCATACTTCTTGACCAGGAAAAGAATGAATGCTTTGATGCCATCGTGTCAAGAGATGTAGTGTGGACGCTTTATGATCCGGAAAAGGCCTTCAAGCGGTGGAAAACTCTTTTAAAGGAAGGCGGAAAGATCGTGATTTATGACGGAGATTATCGAAGGGACCAGTCTTCTCCGCGGTATTGCAGTCTGAAATTGATTTCCAATGTGATTTCATTTTTCACAGAAGGGCCTAAGAGAAGGAGAAGGCAGCATGGCACCGCCGGCAACGGATTCGAGCAGCTGCCGATGATTCAACATAAGCGACCTCAAAGGGACCGGGAATTATTGCTGAAAGCAGGATTTAATAAAGTAGAGATGGTAAGCGACCGGTTTCGCAACAGCCCAGGCCGTATCGAATTTTGGAGATACGGATATCAGGGAAAAAAATTCCGCGTTGTTGCATATAAATCGGATTAATTTCACTGCTCTGATGTAAAATCCGAGGTAACCACGTGGTATATTGACTTAAATATTTAAGAAAGGCAGACAGCTTATAAAAACTGTCTGCCTTTACTATAATCATTTCCGCTAAACTTCTCTAAACCGAATAAAAATTTCCTCGGTCTATACTAAGCCTTTTTTGGACTTAGAATCATAAACATGGTTCTGCCTTCAAGAGAAGGCGCTTTCTCAACAACACCGACCTCCTGCATTGCTTCAGCAAATTTGGTAAGAACGTCAGTTCCGTCATTGGCATACTTTTGCTGCCTTCCCCGAAACCGAACACTTGCTTTTACCTTGTTCCCATCGTTTAGAAACTTTTGGGCATTTTTGACTTTTACGCCCAGATCATGATCTTCTATATTAACAGATAGTCTTATTTCCTTAAGAGTGATAACCTTCTGATTTTTTCTGTCTTCTTTTTCTTTCTTTGCTTTTTCATACATGGTTTTGTTATAATCCGTAATCTTACATACGGGAGGCACCGCATTAGGTGAAATTTTCACTAAATCCAGATCTTTTTGATAAGCCAATTCCAACGCTTTTTTTGTAGGCGTAATTCCTAACATGGTACCATCTGAATCAATCAGTCTGATTTCCTGCTCGGTAATTTCATTATTAATTGATAATTCATTCTTATTATTTTTAATACTCAACATCTCCTATTCTATAAATAAATATAAAAGTGGATTATACAACCCACTTTTTGCTTGTAAAATATGAATTACTAGTATCTGTTTCCATTGCTTCTATTGTTGTTTCTCTGCTGCTTTCTAGCGGCTCTGCAGGATGGACACCTTTGTGGTTCGTTTTCAAATCCTTTTTCCTTGTAAAAAGCTTGCTCACTTTCATTGAAAACGAATTGTGCACCGCAATCTTTGCATGTAATTGTTTTGTCAGCCATGTGTTATACCTCCTTTTCTTTATTTTGGATTCCAATCAAAGACATCGTTCTCGAAATAAATCAAGGAAGTGCTGTCAGAAATTAAATAACCCATGATTGTTTACAATCAATGGTAATATTATAAAATACAAATTTTAATTATGCAAGAAAAAAATCGAAAATAATTTTGGCGTTTGACATAATAATCGTAAATATTACAAGAATTTTGCCTGGCAATCATAAATTTATATATTAATGCGTGTGGTCGCAATCAATATATCATTTTGTGTACATTCCATAATAGGTAAGCATAGTATGATACAGCAGTTTTTTTACTGCATTTCCAGACTTTATCAATAATCGTAATAACCAAAATTCTAGACGATTCTTTATTTGTATAAAAGCTCACTTAATTTTATATAAATGGTCTTTCTTGCTCTAATCTAGAATCAGAAATTATCGAATATTGATCGAATTTTAGGAGGATTAATCAATGAGTGATATCGCTTTACAAATTACGCGCGCTCCGGGAGGCTCCATTGTCTCAGGAGGAAACGTAGTTTTTGATCAGATATTATTATCAGCTGGGAATATAAGCTACAGCCCAGTAACAGGCGTTATAACGTTTAACGAGGCAGGAAGATATGTAATCAATTGGTGGGTTGCCACGCAATCGTCACATTCGGCTAGTGGTTCCGTATTTTCACTAATGTCATCACAGGGGGACGACATTGCCGGAAGTTCACCGATAAAAGCAGGGGAAGTGACAGGAGTTGGTATTATTGAGGTTGCTTCAGCACCGGTCACCCTTTCGCTGGTTAACACAAGCGTTGCAGAAATATTTTACCCCAACATTGTTCCGTTGTCAGCTTCTCTGATTGTAGTTGAAGATGATTTGTCCGGAGCCGGTCCAACAGGTCCGACGGGCGACACAGGTCCGACAGGTGACACAGGTCCGACGGGAGACACAGGCCCGACGGGAGACACGGGCCCGACGGGCGACACAGGCCCGACGGGAGACACGGGCCCGACGGGAGACACAGGTCCGACGGGCGACACAGGCCCGACGGGCGACACAGGTCCAACGGGAGACACGGGCCCGACGGGCGACACAGGCCCGACGGGACCGGGTATATCAGTTTTTGGTTATGTTTACAATCCAGCGGATACTGAGTTGGCAAATGAGCTTGGATCAGATGTCTCGTTCAACAACAATGGATCGTTAAATGGAATAACTCACACAGCGGGAACAACACAAATCACTGTACCGGATACCGCAGACTATATGATAAATTATTCGGTTGTTCTCACCAACAACATTGATGCCAGTATTTCGATCGCTGTCAATGGTGTTGTGGTTGTGTCAACATCTACCCCCACGCAATCAATTCTTGGTGAGTATTCCGATTCAGCGATTTTATCTCTTAATGCTGGTGACATTGTCACGTTGAGGATAGAATGAAGGAGGGTATGAGCGTAATGATAGATAAAAAAACACAGGCAAACGCTGATCTTGGCCGATTACTTGAATTTATCCCAAATGCAGGACAATTTGATCTAAGAGTCAATTATTTTGCACGTGCAAAAGGATATCGGCTCTACTTCCTGCGTGATAGAATCATATTTGATTTTGTGACATACCCACCTATCACAGGAAGAGATTCGGAAAGCGGTCAGAATGCACAGGCTGTTGCAATTGCACTGGTATTTGACAATTGCGATCATGAGGTAATGCCGAAAGGCAATTTACCTAAGGAAGGTGTATTGAATTTCTTTATCGGAAATGATCCAGAGCATTGGTACAGCAACCTTTGTTCCTATGGTGAATTGCTGTATTCCGATCTATGGCCCAATATTGACCTTCTGGTTCGAAGTGATCACGGAGAACTGAAATTTGACTGGATTGTTCGCCCCGGTGGTAATGCAGATGAAGTCATGATGCATTATGAAGGTGCGGATTCATTGGAAGTGGATGAGGAGGGAAACCTGCTTATTCATCATGCCCTTGGGACTATGACCGACCTTCGGCCGATTGCATTTCAAAAACTGGAAAATGGGAAAAAGGCTGTTGCATGCTCCTTCGTAGTCAATCCTCGTATGCAGAGTGATTTAACCGTCGGATTTGAAGTTGGAGAGTATGACGACACGTACCCATTATGGATTGACCCCGCCGTAAGCTATACAACTTATCTGGGAGGTTCGGGCACTGACTCCATTCACGGGGTAGCCGTAGATGATACAGGCAATGCCTACTTCGTGGGGCAGACCAGTTCCGCAGATTTTCCGACAGTAGCAGGTGCTTATCAGCCCGCACTTGCAGGAACTGCCAATGCTTTTATAACAAAGATCGCACCGGATGGCACCTCTCTGATCTATTCCACTTATCTGGGAGGTTCGGGTACTGATAACGGAATCGCGATACAAATTGATTCCTCTGGTTTCGCTTATGTTACCGGATCGACTACCTCTGCAGATTTTCCGACAGCGAGCCCTTATCAAGGCGCCCTCGCGGGAACGCAGGATGCTTTTGTCACAAAGCTGTCTACTGACGGCAGTGCACTCGTCTTTTCAACCTATTTGGGAGGGGCGACGGGTACAACAACCGGAAATGGTATTGCTGTAAATGTGTTTGGACAGACTTTTGTTGCCGGAGAAACAAGCTCGGCCAGTTTTCCAACTGGCGGCGGGGCATTCAGCCCAAGCTACAATGGAGGGGCAAGCGACGGTTTCGTATCACTTCTTTCCTCAGGCGGAAGCAGTCTGCTGGCATCCACGTATCTTGGAGGTACAGGGGCGGACGTTATACAAGGACTTGATTTAGATGCTTCGGATTTTGTATATGTCACAGGAACTACTGACTCTGCAGACTTTCCCGCAACTGCGGGTGCGTATCAAACCTCCCTTGCCGGTAGTACGGATGCCTTTATTACGAAACTGGAAGAAGATTTAAGTGCTTTGGTATATTCAACCTTTATCGGAGGCAGCCTGGCAGATGAGGGCCAGTCTGTGGCATTGGATTCAGCTAATAATGCATGCATTACAGGCGTGACCTTTTCTGCAGACTTTCCAGTGACGGTTGGAGCGTACCAGACCGCCCTTGCCGGCTCAAGTGATGCGTTTATAACCAAACTTTCGTCGGATGGCAGCAGTCTCGTTTTCTCAACTTATCTTGGAGGAAGCGGAGCTGATACAGGAAATGCCATCACGCTTGATTCGTCAGGTCATGTTTTGATTGCGGGCGCTACCAGTTCAGCAGATTTTCCGACGACACCGTCCGTGATTCCATCTTCTCTGACCGGCACGCAGGACTGGTTTATCAGCATGTTCTCTTCAGACGGAAGCAACCTGCTGGTTTCTTATTACCTGGGAGGTACGTCGCAGCAATCGGCGTACGGCATCGCAGTAGATAGCCAGGGTGCCGTTTATGTAGTGGGAGAAACAGATTCCAACGACTTTCCTGTAACAGCAGGAGCATTTCAAGTTGCTTATGCAGGTAATACGGATGGAGCTGCAACAAAAGACTATTTTGCAACTTACCGTAAAGCTTCCCTAACAATTATGGAGCTTATTGGGTAAAACAAGGCGCAAGAGTGATTATAGAACTGATTGTGATATAAAGGTAAGTCAGTTCTTAAGAGAACCGGAAGCCGTGAAGGGATTCCGGTTCTTTACTTTTGCAGAATGATTAGAATTTCAGGTGTTGCGCTGTTTACAAAAGTGGAAAGCGAAGAAGCTGTTCCCTTATAAAGTTGTGGCTAGATTTCAGCTTGAATAAAAATATTGAAGTCCACAATGAAATAGTCAGGGGGTGTTCCTTAAAATAGAAAAATTGTCTATTTGGATCATCCCTTTTTGCTTTGTCTCGTTTTTTGTGATTACACGCGGCTCAGTAAAATTTTACAAGAATTTTACAGAACTTTTACGAAAACCAGATAGTTTGTTTGCATCTTTGATTGATAGACTAAACTGACGATTCGATTTTGCTTAGAGCTGCTTTAACTTAAAAGCGGTTAAAGAATAGCCAAAATATAGTGTATCAACGTATTTGGAGGTGTGTATTTTGAAAAAAACTTGGAAATCTCTAATTTCAGGAGTGCTGGTTCTTGCGCTGGCATTCGGCGGTCTGCTGCCGGGGGGGCTCCCCGCTGTTTTCGCAGCGAATGATGAACCGGAAGCAGGGGATATCGTCATTCTCTATACCAATGACGTTCACTGCGCAGTAGATCAGGCGACGAGCAGCGGAAACGTCACAAATATCGGCTATGCCGGTGTGGCGGAGTATAAGAAAGAAATGAAAGCCATTAATGGGGTTTACGTAACGTTGGCGGACGCCGGTGATGCGATGCAGGGTGCTGCCATCGGTACGCTGTCTCAGGGCAAATATCTTACCGATATTATCTATCAGGTGGGATACGATGTTTTTGTTCCGGGTAACCATGAATTTGACTATGGCATGGATCGCATGCAGTTTTTGATGAAAGAGCTGACAGACCACGGGATTGATGTCGTTTCCAGCAACTTTACCGACCTGGAATCAAATCAGCTGGTATATGAGCCATATACGATAAAGACTTATGGTGAGGGTTCCAATCAGACGAAGGTAGCCTTTGTCGGCATCACAACGCCGGAATCCTTTACAAAGTCTACTCCGGCATATTTTCAGGATGAAAACGGAAATTACATTTATGGGTTCGAAGAGGGCAATCAAGGACAGGACCTTTATGATGTCGTACAGCAAGCGGTAAACGATGCACAATCCGATGGTGCGGATTATGTCATCGCATTGGGGCATCTTGGAGTTGATACCCAGTCAGCGCCGTGGCGCTCTACAGATGTCATTGCAAATACCACGGGAATTGATGCATTTATCGACGGACATTCCCACAGTGTAATAGAAGGCGACCTTGTGGAGAACAAGGACGGTAAAAATGTTTTGCTGACACAGACAGGGACAAAGCTGCTGAACATCGGTCGTATGCTCATCAAGGGAGACGGCAGCGGAATTGAAACCAAATTGATCTCAGGCTATGCAAAACAGGACTCCGAGACGCTGACGACGATTGCAAATATTGAAGCGGATTTTGCGGATGATCTGGCTGAGGTAGTCGGACATACCATGGTAGATTTGACCGTTAATGATCCTGCAACCGGCAACAGGATGGTTCGGAAAGGAGAAACCAATCTGGGCGACCTGTGCGCCGATGCATATCGTTATGTGCTGGGCAACGGAAAAACCGGAGCGGAAAGTGGACCAGCCGATATCGCCTTTGTTAACGGGGGCGGGATCAGGGCGAATATCAGCGCAGGTGATATTACCTTTGGTGATGTGCTTACAGTACACCCGTTTAACAATGCAGGTTGTGTGGTTGAAGCCACAGGACAGGAAATTCTTGATGCACTGGAAATGAGCTCTCGGGTCGCTCCGGATGAAAACGGCGGATTTCTTCAGGTTTCAGGATTAACTTACGATATTGATACGACAATTACAACTCCTGTAGTAGTAGACGATAAAAAGGTATTTGTCGAGGTATCCGGTGACCGTCGGGTGAAAAATGTCAAGGTTGGCGGTTATGCGATTGAAGCGGACAAAACGTATACGCTGGCTTCCCACAACTATATGCTGCTGAGTGGTGGCGACGGAATCAATATGTTCCAGGACAATAAAGTGGTTGTTCAGCCCGTGCTTTTGGATAATCAGATTTTGACCAGCTATATTAAAGATAATCTGGGCGGTACAGTGGGAGAAGAATATTCCAATCGATACGGACAAAATCGGATACGGTTCCAGTCGAAGAAAGGCTTTAAAGACAGCACCGCTTCTTTGGCTATCCGAAAGATCGCTAAATATAGAACGGGTGAAGTTGATGCAGACGGTGGTATACAGGAGATCATCACCTATAATCCAGCCAATCATTTTTCTTACTCTGTCAACGGAAAAGATGGATTGCTTACCGCTGTTGACATGAGCGGGCTGAAAAGTGACAGCACTTTTGCTTCTTTGCTGAATGGTACGAATATTGATGTGAACAATTTGGTTAATATCTCTGGTTTTACATATGGTGATATGACCAGCGTAGCGGTTTCTCCTGACGGAATGAAGCTGGCAGCCGCGATTCAGGAAGAGGACTATGATAAACCGGGGCGTGTGGCGGTCTTCACTTGTAATGCAGACGGTACGCTTAGCCTTGATGCAGCATACGAGACTGGAGTTCAGCCGGATATGGTCGTTTTCTCAGACAACAATACCGTTTTAACTGCCGATGAAGGGGAACCCCGGATGGGATATGTCGGCGCTGTTGATCCAAAAGGGAGTGTCACGGTTGTTGATCTTACGTCTGGTTCTTCTGAAATAGCAGATTTTACTGCTTTTGATGCAAAACGCGATGAACTTGCGGCGGCGGGCGTTGTACTTAAAAAAGATGCAGATCCGTCTGAAGATTTGGAACCGGAATACATTGCAATCGCAGACGGCAAAGCTTACGTTTCTCTTCAGGAGGCCAATTCTGTGGCGGTGCTGGACATTGCATCAAAAGAATTTACCGGAGTGTATCCTCTTGGAGTACAGGATTATTCTGAAATTGCAGTTGATCTTGACAACTCCGCGGAAGATGGAGGTGGTAAATATACTCCACGCTATTATGAAAATACCTATGGCCTTCGTATGCCTGACGGTATTGCAGCGTATGAGACCGGCGGTAAAACCTATCTTCTTACAGCCAATGAGGGAGACAGCCGGGAATGGGAAGACGGTGCAGAAGAATACAGTAATGAAGAAAAAGGGAAGTTGACGGCGACTGATGGAACGAAAACGAATAAAAAGGTTCGCATGCTGGCTGATGATTACGACGGATTGACCGGCCTTTCGGATCGTTCTAAAACATACCTTTTCGGTAGTCGTTCTTTTAGTTTATATGAGGTTAAGGATGCTGGCTTAGAGCTGGTGTATGACAGCGGGTCAGAATTTGAAAACAAAACGGCCGCATATCTTCCGGAGTATTTCAATTGTTCAAACGACGACAGGGAAAGCGATAGCCGGAGTAATAAAAAAGGGCCTGAACCGGAAACGGTGGTCGTCGGCAAGGTGGATGGAAAGACCTATGCTTTTGTAGCACTTGAACGGATCGGAGGCGTCATGGTGTATGACGTCACAAATCCGAACAGCGTGTCTTTTGTCAATTATATTAACAGCAGAGATTTCAGCAACGTAGATACAGACGGCATTGGGGAGGATGACTCACCGGAAGGAATGAAATTTATACCGGCCGACGAAAGTCCAACGGGTGAAAATCTGCTGATGACAGCCTTTGAAGTTTCTGGAGACGTAGCGACCTATGCGCTGACTGCTCAGAAAGTGAAATCAAAGGTGAATCTGGCAATTATTTCAGACCCGCATTTGTATGATGCCGTAACCCTTGGCAGTGGTGGAACAGCCTTCGAGGAATATCTTTCCAATGATCGAAAAATGCTTGTGGAAAGTGAAGCGATTCTCGATGAGGCTATCCAGCAAATTTTAAAAAGCGATGCAGAATATGTGCTGGTATCAGGAGATCTGACCAAAGACGGTGAAGAGGCAGACCATAAGTTGTTTGCAGAAAAAATCGCAAAGCTGCAGCAGATCGGAAAGAAAGTTTTTGTGATCAATGGAAATCATGATATTTCCAATGCCCATGCAGTTTCCTATGATGGAGACACGACAACTCCTGTGGATACGATTAACAGCAGTGATTTCAGAAGCATTTACTCCTCATTCGGATATTCTCAGGCAGTTGCCAAGGATTCCAAGTCCCTGTCCTACGCAGTAAATTTGGGTGATGATTATCGGTTGATCGTGATTGACTCCTGTATTTATAACGATGATAAGGGAGAAGGAAGATCGCAGGAAACAGGGGGAAAACTTAGTGAATCGACCCTGAACTGGGCGCTTTCACAGGCAAGAGCAGCGATTGATGCAGGAAGAAGACCCATTGGAATGATGCACCATGGCATTGATTCTCACACTGCGGTACAACCTCAGTTCTTCCCTGAATATCTTGTAGATAACTATCAAACGGTATCTCAAAAGCTGGCTGATGCAGGAATTGGATTGGTTTTCACGGGACATTTCCATTCTCAGGATGTCAGTGTGATCGAAACCTCCAATAAAAAGAAATTGTATGATATGGAAACGGGTTCGCTGCTGACTTATCCGTCTCCAATCCGTTTTGTCACATTGGATGGAGCTGACGTATTGGATGAGGTTGACGTAACATACAGCAGCACACCAATTGAAAGCGTGTCGGGAATTGCCAATTTTACAACCTATTCACAGAATTATTTGATGCAAGGCCTTGAAGCGTTGGTACCGGGAATGCTGAAGGCGGTCAATTCCAGCCTGACAGATAAAACCGCGACAGATACGGCGAATACTGAAATCCCCGGAAGCGGCGGTCTTACGGTTGGAAAATTCATGGCTGCCTGCATGGCGAAGCACTATGTGGGAAATGAAACGCCGGGCGACTATAAAGCAATTATCACAGCGCTTCAAAGTTACAATTCAGGAGATGAAGCTACGAATGCACTCTACAAGACCCTTGGTAATGCCGCTTGGGCTCTTGCTAACGACACGACAGGTGATTTAACCAATCCTGCCCTTGATACGGTGGCAGACAATAGCGGCGTCTTTACCCTTTCGGAACTGCCCACATACAGCCACGGCGGAAGCAGCGGTGGTAGCTCGAGCGGCAAGTCTGAAAACCAGAAGGAGTCAGAAACGAAAAAAAATGCAGATGGATCTACAACCACTACTGTAACAGATGCTACAACCGGAAGGATCACCGACACTACCATATGGGATGACGGATCAAAGCTGGTGGTTGTGAAAGAAAAAGACGGAAAAATTACGGCAGAGTCAAGTGCCGCAAACGGTGTTAAGAGTGTGACTGTGACAACACCTGACGGCAATATCACATCAAAGGTTACACTGCCTGCAAGCGGAAAGAGGATGCTTGTACGCATTCCTTTATCCGATGCCGATACAGGTACGGTAGCAATCCTGAAGAAGGCTGACGGAACGGAAGAAATTCTTAAAATGTCTGTCGTCCAGGATGATGCGCTCCTGATTCTCCTAAGTTATTCA
Source organism: Anaerovoracaceae bacterium (assembly GCA_963676445.1). Lineage (GTDB taxonomy): Bacteria > Bacillota > Clostridia > Peptostreptococcales > Anaerovoracaceae > Anoxybacterium. Next base: position 1,389,135 of record OY781100.1, on the reverse strand, counting down.
GCTGAAATAAAAATTATACAGAAGGAAGTAAAATTCTCTGATACAAAGAAACATTGGGCAGCTGAAGCTGTTGGATTTGTTACTGCGCGTGGTCTATTCTCTGGAACTTCATCCGGCAGCTTTTCACCGGATGCGCCTATGAACAGAGGAATGCTGGTGACCGTGCTGCATCGTCTGGAAAATACACCGCAGGGTGCAACCCAGTCCTTTGATGATGTTACAGCGGGCCAATACTACACCGATGCGGTAGGCTGGGCTGCCCAGAACGGAATCGTAACTGGAATGGAAGGCGGGTTCCAGCCGAATACTAGCATCAGCCGTGAGCAGCTTGCTGTGATCCTATACCGTTACGCTTCACCTGGTAAGACGGAAGGAAATCTTGAAAGATTTTCTGACCGCGTTGAGGTATCCGGATGGGCGGCGGAAGCGATGAAATGGGCAGTCGGCAGCGGACTGCTAAACGGCAGCAACGGCAGCCTGAATCCAGGCGGAAACGCGACCCGTGCCGAGGTTGCGACCATTCTGGAACGGTTCATTACAAATACGGTAAACTAAGACTTTCAGACATCATCAGAAAAGGCAGGCACCCACAATTCTGCATGGGATTCCTGCTTTTTTGATAATTATATGGTGCAAAAATCCGGACTGATTTAACACAAAGTAGCAAATAAACGGGGGAATGGCATGGGACTGCGGCGTATTCGTCAAAGAAATTACGGATAAGGGCGTTGTGTTTACTGATCAAGAGGCGACTCCCTGTTTATACATAATTCGAATGATCTTATCCTCTCTCGCATAAGATAGAGAAAAAGCCGCAGGAGGGCCGGATAAAATGAAAGACGAAAATCAGAAAAATACCTTGACATACGGTCAGATGAATATCATCAACTATCTGCGGATGTTGTGGATGGACTTTGTTATGTGGTCAAGAGTGCTGATCACCAGTGAGGCTTCCGGATTTGAGGACATTGAAGCAGTCGGGATGAAGCTGTATCAGATACCGGATCAATTCCGAGGTGTTTTTGATATTTTTTTTGGTCAGGAAATCGGAGGTGAAATCGGTCGCTTGTTTACAGAACAGCTGCTTATTGGAGTTGACATGATCCGGGCGCAAAAGCAGGGAGATATGGAAGCCGTTGATGAAAATACAATAAAACTATATCAGAGTGGAGAGCAGACTGCAGCATATCTTGCCCAGATTAATCCATATTGGGATCAACAGACATGGACGGACTTATTTGCAGAATTTATTAAGACTAAAATTTTCGAAACGCTGGCGATCGGAGCCGGAAATTACAAAGAATCCATTGCAGTGTCTGATTCTTTGCAGTACCAGGCGCTGAAAATGGCAAATTATATGGCAGCGGGGCTAATTCACTATACCTGCGGTTGATTAAAGATCGGAGGCTGCTGACCAGTGGGAGATCACATGTTAGACTGAAAAAAGAGGAATGGGGTCGATTCTCCATTCTTTTTATTTCATTTTAGGAGAAAACGGAGAAGGACTTGAAGGGATATCGCATTTCATGTTATAGTAATAAAATAAAAATAGTTGCTGATTTACCTTTTTTTAGAAATTAACGTAATGTTAGTGTAATGTTGAAAAGAGGGTTGATGATGCCTATTAAATACTTTTTGAGATTCTTTTTATTGATATCCGCTCCGGTTTTATTTTCGTTTCTAGGTCAGGCGTACATAACTGATGAAATATGGATCAGCTGGCATATAAATGAATTGCCATTTTGCAGCAATATAGAAATAACAATGATCAAGGATTGCCTGACTTTGATTGGTATTGTATTAACGATGCTGCCGTTGGGCTTATTTTACATATTAAATGAAATAAAAAACGACAGGCATGTTAAGAACAAACAGGTTTTGATTTCATATATTAGAGATATACTGGTCAATGCAGTTGAAACGAAAATACAAGTAGATAAATCAGATATTAATATACGGATTTATGTACCAAAAAATAAAATTTTATATCATTTGTCGAACCTTTTAAAAATACATATTGATATAAAGTTTACGATGAAAAATATCAATGGCTATAACGGGAATATCAGGAACGGACTGGACCTGTCCGTATATCCGGTTGAGCAGGGCCTGGTGGGTTTATGTTACGCGCGAAAGGAAATGGTATACGGAGACAGGCTGAAATCCCAGTTAAATGATTATCATTTGGATGATTATCAAAAACAAGTGCTAAGTCAGATGGATTTTTGCATATGTATACCTATTATAGATAAATCTAATAATATAGCTGCAATCTTATCACTGGATAGCAATGAGCCGATCATATTAAGTGATGAAAATAATAAATATGAATTGTTTTGTATCCTAAATGGATTTATAATGAGTATGGGTCATGAAATAATCTACTTATTTAATTGAAGAAGGAGTTTGACAGAATGAGATCTTTTTTTCGTAAAAGACCAGTTGAAATTAAATTTGTAAAACCGTATCAGTTTTATTTGGAAGATATGACCGAATCCCTAATGAAGACAATCTGTAACGATAAACCGATTAAAGTGTTTAATGCGACGACAAGAAAAGAGGAACTTTATGTTCCTAAGACGGATAAAACAGAAAGGCGTGGTTCCGAAAACCTATTGGCCAACAGCGCCACTGAGACTTTCTGAAAGCCTGCTGAAAAAGCAGGCTTTTTCATTAACCTACCATTCGGCCTGAACGACGTCATATTTATGATTAGCCGAAAAATCCACATTGTCAAAGTAATTATAACCTGAGTTGCCGAACGTCGTATCAACATTAAGCCATTCTTCTTTATCCGGATCGTAAACTTGGTTCCAGACATGTTCGCCCCATTCGGTTCCACTGTAGCCCAGTCCTGAAACCAGTCTGACCTGCAAGCCCACTGCGCGGCACATCGAAACATACAAGCAGGAATAATCAAAGCAGACTCCGGAGCGTTCTTCATAAGTGATGATGGACCCAGAATTGACCCGGGAAGGGTTCTCAAGTATAATTGCTGCTTTCGCATTATCATACTTGATTTTCTTACTGACCCATTCATACAGGAGGCGGGCCTTTTTTTTGTCATTTCCTTCGTTTCCTACAATTTGTTTTGCTATATCATCGATATCGGAATTGGATTTTACCGCTTCATCGATGGTCATTCCGTTGAAATATTTTATTGCAGGCAGTTTCCAGTAATTTGGATCGTCGGTATTATCGGAATTTGCGGGAGTATAATCCTCGGCAGCTTTTCTAAAGGCTTCGCTGACCATAACAGGGACATTTTTTACAGCTTCCGTATTCAGAATGGGATTGAGCATGTTGGTGCGGATCGCCTGGTAAGCACCTGAAGCGTTAATGTAGTCTCCTGCGACTGGATTATTAATAAAGCTCGTATAAAAGTTGAGCAGAAGCGAAAAGACCAAAACGGTAATCACGGACTTGGGAAGCTGCCATATTCCGCTGAATAAACGTCTAACTTTGGTATTCATAGAATCCAGAGCTGATGAAAGCCCGTCTGCCAATGGCGAGATGACAAAACGGCCGAGGGGAATTATCAAAAGGCCCAGCAGGAAATAGATGATGGACATGAGCAGGAACAGCGCGATCACGTATGCGACGATATCATGATGATAATGGGAAATTAAATTGCTAACCGAGGGGACATGCTCATCAAAAAATCGCGTAAGCCCGTTCGTTGTATCGGAAAATACAACGCTGACAAGATAAATCGCCAGAATAAAACCGGTGATGGATTTCAGTCCCCCCATAATGGAAAACAGGGAATGATGAATCCTGTTCCTCGTAACAGGATTCATAACGCCTGTCAAAAAAGGCATTAAGAAAATACAGATTATTATAATTGTAATCATATTTATACTTGTATTCATGGTTTCTTTTCAGTTCCTATTTCTAAATTCATAGCATTAAGTAATGCCTGGCCATTTTATACAGTTTTAGTATAACACAAAGATGAAAATATCAGCCAGTCAACATAATTTTCCAAAGAACAGGGCAGGCTTGTACTTAGTATTCTACAAATCCCGAATTTCAAACAAAATTGGTAAAATAAATTTCATATAAAAATATTCAGCAATTATGTTATAATAATCGCAGCAATACTTGAAATTGCGATATTAGAGATTATTGAAAACAGGGCGTGGAGGGTGACCATGAGAAACGATAATTTTGTAGACTTTGGCGAAGAGATTAGCAGAACGGTCAGGAAAGTTTTAAACGGACAAGATTTTTATGATTTGAGAAATACGATAAACCGAACGATGCATGGCGTGCCGGGAATGGGCGGTGCATCTTATTATAACGGTCATGGCGGCGACTGGTATCCTCATCTTTCGAAAGATGAAACTTCGGGGAATAGAGATACGGAACACAGAGATACAAAACGCGGGGCTTATGGTGCCGGAGCATCGGGCCATGGCAAAAAATACCGAAAAAATGGAAGGGGAGCGAGCATGGTTCCCAGCACTTTGCTCCTGGTATTCGGGTCCATCGGCGCTGCAGCATCGGGCTTAATCATGCTGATCGGGATGGTGCTAGAGGCTTCGATCGGCAATGTTCGCGCGATGGAAGCCATCGGGACAATTTTTGGCGTATTATTTCTTGTTTCCTTGTTTATGATCATCGCAGGCTCCAACCTTAGAAAACGGGTAAAACGGTTTCGTTTGTATCAGAAAGTGCTGAACGGGCGTACATACTGCACAATTCGGGAATTGGAGACGGCAAGCCGGAAGGGGTCGAAATATATTATTAAGGATCTTCGAAGGATGATCGACAGAGGGATGTTTTCAGAGGGTTATTTAGACGAGAAAGAAACCTGTCTAATGACCGATTACCAAACCTATAGCCAGTATCTTGAGACGATGCGTTATGCCAAGGAACAGATCGAGGCGGAAAAAAGGGAAAATGAAAAGTGGGCAGGCCGTGAGGGCGGAGCTCAGCTCAGAGAAACCATCGACGAGGGCAGAAATTACATCAGAACGATAAAGGCGGCAAATGACGCTTTGCCGGAAGAGGAAATATCAGAGAAGCTTGATCAGCTGGAATTAATTACTTCGAAAATTTTCAGTTATGTAGAGCAACATCCCGAAAAGCTGCCTGAAATCCGTAAGTTTATGTGCTATTATATGCCCATTACCTTAAAGCTGGTTGGAGCATATCAAAGGTTTGACCGGCACGGAACCAATACTTCAGAGATAGAATCCACCAAGCTGGAAATCAAAGGAACGCTTGATACGATTAATAAAGCTTACGAAAATTTATTGAAGAAATTAATGCAGGCGGATATTCTGGATGTCTCTTCCGATATTTCCGCACTGGAAACGATACTTGCTCAGGAAGGACTGACAGGCGATAAATTCAAGGCTTAAACCTGTAATTTCCATATAAGGAGGAGATAAAAATGAGTGATGATATGAAAGAAACCACATTACAGACCCCGACCCTGACTTTAGACCCCTTTGGAGAGAGTGAAAGCCGTCCTTCGGCCCCTGCCGTCCCAATCAGTCATGAAGACGAACAGCCGTCAGTGATTGAGGAAACGCAGCTGACTGCGGAAGAGCAGAAAATAGTTGACGAATTTGCATCAAAGATAGAACTTAAAAATTCCAACGTGATTATACAATACGGCTCCGGTGCCCAGAAAAAAATTGCCGAGTTCTCAGAATCAGCCTTAAATAATGTGCGAACCAAAGATCTAGGCGAAGTAGGCGCGCTTCTTACGGATGTTGTAACCGAGTTGAAAAACTTTGATGCGGAAGAAGATGAAAAGGGCTTTCTCGGGATATTCAAGCGTACATCAAGAAAACTCAGCAATATGAAGACGAAATACGATAAGGCGGAAGGAAATGTCAACAAGATCTGCAGTATCCTTGAGAATCATCAAATCCAGCTGTTGAAAGACGTGGCACTTTTGGACAAGATGTATGATATGAATAAGGTTTACTTTAAAGAACTTTCGATGTATATCCTGGCAGGAAAGAAAAAACTGAAGGAAGTACAGAGAGAGGAATTGCCCAAGTTGAAGGAGAAAGCGCTGGCCAGCGGTTTGCCGGAAGACGCACAGGCCGCCAATGATCTGGCGTCCTTATGTAGCCGCTTTGAGAAAAAACTTCATGATCTTGAGCTGACCCGGATGATCTCCATTCAGATGGCACCGCAGATCCGTCTGGTACAAAATAACGATACATTGATGACTGATAAGATCCAATCTACGCTGGTCAATACGATTCCCTTATGGAAAAGCCAAATGGTGCTTGCTCTTGGAATCGCTAATTCGCAGCAGGCGGCTCAGTCACAGCGACGGGTCACGGATATGACCAATGAGCTTTTGCAAAAAAACGCCGAGACCCTCAAAATGGCCACAATTGATACCGTCAAGGAATCGGAGCGGGGGATTGTGGATATTGAAACTCTGGTCAGCACGAATCAGAGTCTGATCTCCACCCTGGAAGAAGTGACAAAGATTCAGGAAGAAGGTCGACAGAAGCGTTCAGAAGCGGAAAAAGAATTAAGCCGCATCGAGGGAGAACTGAAACAAAAGTTACTGGAGATCAGAAATTAAGCATTGTATTAAAGAAGGCGGCTGTATTCTCATGGCGGGCATTATGCGGGAGAGTGCAGCCGCTGCCTAATATAAAGCCTCCGTCATGACCAATTTCAGTAAGCAGGGTGTGACAATAATGTTCAATTTCCTGAGGTGTTCCCAGTGTAAAGAGGGAAGCAGGGACGTCCCCCAGCAGGCAAATTCGATTTCCCAATAATTTTTTTGCAAGAAAAATATCGGTACTGCCGTCCAGTTCCATAATGATTTTATGCTTTGGAAGCGTTTGAAAATAACTAAGGTTTTTTGTCCAATCACTGTCCAGATGCAGAATTGGTGTAATGTTTCGGTTAACGAGCCGGTAAACAAAACGTTCGATGAAAGGCCACACAAATTTTTCAAAGGCGGCATAGGAAAAAAATTGACTACTGATGCGGTTAATACCGATAAATACCCGGGGGATTCCTGTTTTTGCGGCAATTTCTATCCCTTCTTCAATCGCCGCATCCGTTGCAATGGAAATTGCTTCGTATAACAATTCCGGAGTTTGATACATATCACGGATAAATTCCGGGAAAGAACGCAGATTTGAAAAATAGGAAACAGGGAAATAAATATGGGCACCGTATAAAAAAACCTGATTGCTGGCAGCTGCATGTTCCATTTCTAAGCGATGCAAATCCAATGATTCCTGTTCTGCCTGGGCAATTTCTTCCTTTGATGAGCCATAAGCCTTTGAAAAAAAAGCGGCAATGTATTCTCTGTAACCTTGATTGAGGATAATCCGATAATCCTCTCTTGACATAGCTTCATATTCAACAATTTGATATTCATAATCCTGGGGCAGTTCTATTCCGGGACGATTGCATTTCAGCAGACCGATTTTATCTTGGTATCCACCGTAATGAATAAAATAAATAGAACGCCTGATATCCCATGAGGGAAACTTATTTGCGATTTCATCAAAGGAAGCCAATGCTTTTTTCTTGTCAAAGAAAAAGTCTTTATTTGAAATTCCTGAAAAACGAGACGCATAGCTTTCGATCAAAGGGGCACAAGAAACCCGATCTGCTTTTTTATGAGAGATCGCGGCATGTAATCTTTCCTCCGGGGAAAAAGCGTTTTCAATCATCATGAAAGACTCCTTGCTTGTTAGGGCTTACAGAACAAAGGGTTATACGCTGCCCTTTATATTATTTGTCCTTGTGACGGTACTGTGCTTATTTCGCCGAAGTGTTCCAAAGAGACGGTTTCCCCCGGAGAGATCAAACAGAAATCGTCACTCCAGCGGTTGGAAAACAAATCGACTAACAACTGTATGCTTCCTTTTTGAGTGTTTACCTGAAGATTTAATTCTTTTGCGGCTTCTTTGACAATCAGGGCACATTCGTCCAGCTTGTAACTCTCCGTATCGATCATCGTAAAAAAGTGATAATGAGCCAGCATCACATCCATAATTCTTGTTGTCTTTTTTATCCCGTATTTTTCTATATAGTGCTGATATTCATTGACGATACTATGGGGACTTTTTAACCAACCGTGCGTTAAAAAATAGCATCCTTGACTTCGAATGGCAGCCCTTTCCGGGTTGTCGTGCAAAAATAGGTCAATACAGTCATTCACCTTGGGTATGATTAAATTAGATTTCAAGGACTTCAGCCCCGCTATGGCATTGCCGCAATAGCCGAAGGTGAAGAGAATATTTTCGTATAAATCTTGTTGATCAAGCCCATCAATTTCTGCCTGAAGTCTGTCATGCAGCTTTTGAGGATACATATGCAGAGAGGAATCGAACCATATTACAGGGTCATGGTTTCCTGTTTCATGCAATGCTTTTTTTATTTCGTCATCAAGAATTTCACAGGCGAATATGATATTTTTCATTGGTCCCTTCCTCTTTCAGGATGAAAAGATTTTACTATCTTAACATAATGATTGTAGCTTTCCACTACGTCATTTACAAAATAATCCGCTTCAACATAGTTTTTAACATCTTCGTCCACCAGCCCACAAATAATTACCGTTACGTGATCCCTCATCCCTTTTTCCTTTAAGAGAGCAATCGTTTTTTTCATGGAATAGTAAGAAGAGGTGATTAATCCGGATAAGAACAAAGCGGCATGTTCTCCTTCTTTTATTTGTTCCAGTATGGTGTCTGGAGGTACATTAACGCCTAAATCTATAAGATTGACACCTTTTGAATTGAAATAAGTGACGGCAATGTTTTTGCCGATATCATGAATATCGCTTTCAACGGTGGCAAATATCACTTTTATTGGACAAGATAAAGATGGGGTGTCCGATGGAAACTCAACCCGTTTCACTACCTCCTTAAAAATCAGACCGGACATAATCAAGTCCGCTATAAAGTATTTCCCTTGGTCATAGTAGACACCAACCCGGTTAATTCCTTCTTGTACAAGTTTAATGATGGAAACCGGATCTTCTCCCTCATCCAGTTTTTTATTTACTATATCGATCACTAAGTCTTCATTCAGTTCAAACATTGCATCGATTAATTGATCTTCCATTGTTTTATTCCTCCTGTATACGCGCATCAGTGAAGTTTTCTTTTATACATGGGTGTAAAACTTTTATAAGGAGGAAACAGCGTAAAGTTTGCTGTATTCCTTTTTTATATACATATGTCCCCAAACGATTGGTTTGCCGTTATTATTGATGCATTTCTGTTCGATAACCAACAAAGGATGCTCTTTTTTTAATGACAATAATTTATTTGACTCTTGATCTGAAATCTCAGGCCATATCTTTAGTTCTTTCTTTACGGAAAAGAGGGAAAAGTGCGTGGTAACGATTTCCGGAAAAGTGGCATACCCGATTTCCTCTTCCAAATTGGGCAGTCCCTTATCATAGGGGAGATATTTGATGTCATAGGCAATTGGTTCTTCATTGGCAAAAAAGATATTTTTGATCACAATGACCTTTTTGTTTTTCGGTATTTTTAACTCTCTGAAAATTTCTTCGGTCGGTGATAAGATATTGACCTGATGGAATTTTACTTCATCGACGTATTTTTTAATAAAGTCCGTTTCGTCAAAATATAAAATATGTTTATTATATCGAGGTTCGCTGACAAAATACCCTTTACCGGGTATGGAATAAATATAGCCTTTTTCTGATAATAGCAGTAAGCCTTTGCGGGCACTCATCCTGCTTACACCATATTGGTTGCAAAGACTGTTCTCGGAAGGTAGTACATCGCCTGGCTGAAGGATTCCCATTTCGATCTGTTCCTTTAGATCCCCCATGATTTGCATATATTTAATCGCTGTCATAAAAACCTCATTACAAATTCTAAACTTATTGTTTGATACATTTTACCATCATATCTATACAAGTACAAACAAAATATTGACATTCATATATAACTATTCTATACTAATCCTAACATGTATATACAGGATACACATATCGATTTATGGGAGGAACTAAACTATGACGGAAAGGTATCAACACATTACAAATGCACTTGCTGAGCTGGATGAGGATGTTTTCATCAAGGGGATTGAAGAAGCGGTGGAAAAGCAGCCCGGTCCGGAAGAAGCACAGGAAATTGTTAACGCATGTGCAAAAGGTATGGAAAAGGTTGGGGACTATTTTGAAGAAGGCGAATATTTCGTAGGGGATTTGATTTACGCTGCAGACATCTTAAAATGTGGGATGGATATATTAAAGCCTTGCATAGGTGCTGAAGGAAGTGCAAAAATCGGAAAACTGGTTGTTGGCTCAGCTCCTGGGGATCTTCACGATATCGGCAAGAACATATTTATCAGCATGATGGAAGCTGCCGGATTTGATGTTTATGACCTGGGAGTGGATGTGGCGCCTGAAAAGTTTGTAGAAAAAGTAAAAGAAGTTAAAGCTGATATTGTTGGAATCAGCGGGTTGCTAACGTTATCTCTTGAAACCATGGGAGATGTGGTAAACGCTTTAAATGAAGCCGGATTGCGGGACGATGTCAAAGTTATGATCGGTGGAAATCCTGTAAGCGAAGCGGTACAAAAGAAAGTTGGAGCGGATGCTCACAGCACGAATGCGGCAACCGGCGTTAAACAGTGCAAAGAATGGGTGGTGGCATAACTTATGAGTGATGTACAAAAAATATTCCAGGAACGTGTGGAAAGAATAACAACAACAGTCAGACTTGAAGAGCCTGATAGAGTTCCTATTTCCGCTATGTTTGAGACATGGGCAGGTCATTACAGCGGATACTCGGTTATTGATGTAGCATTCAACTATGACAAGCTGGTTGATTCTTTTTGCAGGATCGCAGAAGATTTTGAAGTGGATACGCTTCCTCCTCCTCTTGGTGTAAGATGCGGTCCTCTTTATAATGTGTTAGGATCAAAAGAATTTTCCTTCTTCAATAAGGAGGGGGTTTCTCATGCATCGGTACAGCATGTTGAATGTGAAAATATCATGTCGCTTGAGGAGTATCCGGAACTGATTAAAGACCCTTATAAATTTATTCTGGAAAAACAATTGCCGAGAAGATTCAAATCTTTAGATCAGAGTCCTGCAAAAACGGCCGAAGCTTTTGTAAAAGCAGCATATGTAACTCAGGATTATTTTGCCAATGCAGTTGGTAGATTAGTCGGTATTCTTGCTGAGAAGTATGGATTGCCTACGATGTTTCAGGGAAGTACCGAAATGCCTATGGATATTCTGATGGATTATTTCAGAGGCTTTAAAGGAGTTACAATTGATATTAAAAGGAATAAAGAGCAAGTCATCGCCGCTTGTGAAGCCTTGCTGCCTGTGATGTTACGTAACGCTGCCCATAACAAGCAGCAGGGACCGTTTCCATTTATCTTTATTCCTCTTCACATTCCAACTTATTTAAGACCAAAAGATTTCGAAACCTTCTACTATCCTACCTTTAGGAAAATGATCGACGGCATGGTTGGATATGGATTAACGCCGGCTTTATTTATGGAAGGCAACTGGGAACCTTATTACGAGTTCATCAATGAACTTCCTAAGGGAAAAGTTGTAGGACTGATTGAACACGGCGATTTCAAAAAAGCAAAGGAAAAGATCGGAAAAACGATTACGCTTTGGGGCGGCATGCCGATTAATGTGCTCAATAATTCGACAAAAGAAGAAGCTGTTGCCTATGCGAAAAAGATGATCGATGATTGTGCACCTGGCGGAGGATATATATTCGGATGCGACAAATCACTGCTTGCGCCGGGGGATATCAATCCTGATAATCTGAAAGCTGTCTTTAAAGCAGTCAAGGAATACGGAGTCTATCGATAAGGAGGGAGTCATATGTTAATTAAATTACCACCATTAGAGTCAGAGCTTTTTGATACCTGGGAAAAACATATAGAAGCAAATCCGGAGCTGAAAAACAGTCCGGCAGAGGCGAAAGAAGCCTTTGAACAATCGGTAGAAAACTTTTTTTCAATGATCATGCTGATTTCTACATTCTAAACTATTTTTGCCTCTTTCGTGTTGAAGGAAATTCACTTGCCTGAACTGACTAAAAAAGTTCCGCTTCCCCATTGCGGGAAGCAGGAACTTTTACAATTTAAGAATAATTACGGAGGAAATTATGAAAATGAACATGGATCAATGGCTATCGGATTATAAGAGTGCTTCGGTCAAAAAAACGATGCCGGTATTATCCTTTCCTGGAATGCAGCTGATCGGTGCGGATGTGGATCAGCTCGTACATAGCGGAGAGCTGCAGGCAAAATGCATGAAGGCAATTGCAGACCGTTATGATATGGCTGCCGCGGTAAGTCTTATGGACTTGTCCGTTGAAGCGGAAGCCTTTGGAAGCAGTGTCCGTTTTACAAAAGAGGAGCCGCCGGCAGTAATCGATTGTATTATAAAATCAATGGAAGATGCACAGAAATTAGTTGTTCCGGCTGTCGGATCAGCGAGAACCGCTGAGTGTATTCGCGGAATTGAGCTTGCAGCCAATACGATTACCGACAGGCCCATATTTGCAGGTGTGATTGGACCGTTTTCCTTAATCGGACGATTGATGGACATGCAGAAAGTTATGATAAACTGCAGAAGGGAGCCCGAACTTTTACACGTGCTATTAGAAAAGGCTAGTACGTTTCTTTGCCACTATATATCAGCATTGAAAGAAGCCGGTGCCAACGGTGTTGTCATGGCGGAGCCTGCAGCAGGACTGCTTGCACCAAAGTTCAATAAGGAATTTTCTGTTCCGTATGTTGAAGACATCAGAAAAGAAGTGGAGGACGATCATTTTCTTTTTATTTACCACAACTGCGGAAATACAATTCCTTTGCTAAATGATATGATTGAAATGGCAAACTTTAGAGTAATTCATTTAGGAAATGCGATTGACTTGGAAGAAGCTTTGAAGATAATCCCTGAAAGAATTTTGGTAATGGGAAATGTGGACCCGGCAAATGTATTTGGAATAGGTACACCGCAAATTGTAAGAGAATCAACCTTGGAACTTCTGGAAAGATGCAGTAAATATAAACATTTTGCCATCTCATCGGGTTGTGATATTCCTCCGACCGCTCCATTGGAAAATATTGATGCTTATTTTGATACGGTCGCTGGGTTTTATATGAGCGAATAACTTCTCATTGGCGGATATATTTCTTTTTGACATAAAATATACTCCCTTTTAAGTAACAAGTTTTATTATTTCACTTGTCTACCTAGAAGGGAGCCTATCAAAGTTATTTTATCGACTTTGCAGCAGCTTTTGTTATGATCAGATATACAACGTTACATTCTTACATTGCTTTTAATATCTTTTCTACGGTTCCTTTTGCGTCCCCGAAGCACATAAAGGAATTATCTTTATAGAACAACGGGTTGGTTACTCCGGCATAGCCGGTGTTCATGGAACGCTTGAATACGATGACCGTATTTGCCTTCCATACCTCCAGGACCGGCATTCCGGCGATAGGACTTGACGGATCGTCCTTTGCGGAGGGATTTACCGTATCATTTGCACCGATGACCAGCACCGTGTCAGTTTCGGAAAAATCTTCATTGATTTCATCCATTTCAAGGACAATATCGTAAGGAACTTTCGCTTCAGCTAACAGTACGTTCATATGGCCTGGCAGACGTCCTGCAACCGGATGGATGGCAAACCGGACATTGACGCCCAAATCACGCAGCTTTCTTGTGATATCCGCCACCGGATACTGAGCCTGAGCTACAGCCATACCGTAGCCGGGAGCAATAATGACGGAACCTGACTGCTTCAGAAGCTCTGCGACCTCTTCCGGTGTCATCTCGCGGTACTCACCAACTTCTTCATCCTTTGAGAGTTTGATGCCTTCGTTTCCGAAACCGCCTGCGATAACGGAAATGAAGGAACGGTTCATCGCCTTGCACATGATGTAAGAAAGGATTGCGCCTGATGAGCCTACGAGTGCGCCCGTTACGATGAGCAGGTCATTGGAAAGCATAAAGCCTGCGGCAGCCGTCGCCCAGCCGGAATATGAGTTCAGCATGGAGATAACCACCGGCATATCTGCACCCCCAATGGAGGCAACCAAATGCAGGCCTAAAAGCAGTGCGATCACAGTCATAATCGCTAGATACAGCATGATTCCCCCTGCATTGATAAACAACCCCATTAAAACGGCAGAAATAATGATGGCTCCCAGATTCATCCAGTGCTTGCCCGGAAGGGAAAGCGCTTTCGATTTGATGATTCCTCTCAGTTTTCCAAAGGCGATAATCGAACCGGTGAAGGTCACCGCACCGATAAATACGCCAAGAAAAATCTCCGTCAGCTCGATGGTCAGCAGCGCTCCGTCCAGGTGTTGTCCACCTTCGCCTGCGAGACGGAAAAAACTGTTGTATCCGACAAGAACTGCGGCAAGCCCGACGAAGCTGTGAAGACAAGCGACAAGCTCCGGCATTCCTGTCATTTCCACCTTCAGAGCAAGCCTTGCACCGATCAGGCTGCCGACCAGCATGGCGACAAGAATATAGATCAGTGCCTGAAGATTGGCACTGGATATGGTTGCAACCAATGCGATTGACATACCGGCAATTCCAAAAATATTACCTCGTTTTGCGGTTTCCTGCTTCGAAAGTCCTGCAAGGCTGAGGATGAACAGGATTGCCGCAATAATATATGCAACTGTTACTAATCCATGAAACATAATGCTTCCCTCCTTATTCCTTGCTGAACATCTTCAGCATGCGCTGAGTAACCGTGAAGCCTCCGACAACGTTGATGGTTGCAATGAGGATTCCAATAAACGACAGCACTGTGATGATATTGATGTCAGGCCCAATTTGCAGCAACGCACCGACGACAATGATGCCCGAAATGGCATTTGTCACAGACATGAGAGGCGTATGGAGCGAATGCGTAACGTTCCATACAACGTAATACCCCACGACACAAGCAAGAACGAATACAGTAAAGTGCGATAAAAATTCCGTGGGTGAATAGAGTCCAATTAGAGCAAACAGTATGAGTCCACATAAACCCAGCACTGTCTTAAGTCCTTTAAAGTTTTTCTTTTCCGCCGTCGCCTTTGGTGCTTCAGGAGCCTCTTTTTTAACAGGGGCAGCGGTTACGCTGATTGCCGGAGGCGGAAAGGTCACTTCGCCGTCTCGGATGACAGACATACTCCTTAGAATGACATCATCAAAATCAATATCGATTTTGCCGTCCTTCTCCTTGGAGAGAAGTTTCGTCAAATTAACCAGATTTGTTGCGTACATTTCCGATGATTGCGTGGGCAGGCGTGCCGGTAAGTCGTGATAACCGATCACTTTCACTCCGGAATCTGTCACAATCATTTCTCCGCTTACCGTATATTCACAGTTTCCACCTGTTGCAGCCGCCATGTCCACGATTACAGAGCCCGGTTTCATGCTGTCGGTCATTTCTTTCGTGATCAGCTTCGGCGCAGGCTTGCCGGGAATCAGGGCTGTGGTCACGATGATATCTACCTCTTTTGCCTGTTCTGCAAAAAGAGCCATCTCCGCCTTGATGAACTCATCGGACATCACCTTGGCATAGCCGCCGGTGGTGGAACCGTCCTCGCCGCCTTCAAAATTCAGCTTCAGGAATTCTCCTCCCATGGATTCAATCTGCTCCGAAACTTCAAGCCTTGTGTCAAAAGCCCTTACGATCGCTCCAAGAGAACGGGCCGTACCGATTGCGGCCAAACCCGCAACGCCGGCACCGATTATCAGAACCTTTGCGGGAGGAACTTTTCCAGCGGCTGTGATCTGTCCCGTAAAAAACCGGCCGAAATGATGGGCTGCTTCGATCACAGCACGATAGCCTCCGATATTTGCCATGGAGGACAGCGCGTCGAGAGATTGAGCACGGGAAATTCGCGGTACCATATCCATTGACAGGACGTTGATTTTTTTGCCGGAGAGTTTCTCGACCAGTTCCGGGCGCTGAGAGGGATAGATAAAGCTAACCATAGTTGTTCCATTTTTCAGCTTTGAAATTTCGTCATCGTCAGGGGGGTTCAGCTTATAAATCAGATCGGAATTCCAGATATTGTTACCTTTGGCGATATCTGCACCCGCAGCGGCATAGGCTTCATCGGTAAAGCTGGCCGTCTCCCCGGCGCAGGATTCAACCGAGACATCGAAGCCGAGTTTTTTTAATTGCCTGACCGTGTTTGGCGTTGCAGCTACACGGGTTTCTCCGGCAATACTTTCTTTGGGTATACCAATTTTCATTCTAATACTCCTTTCGTATTGATCAGATTAAAAAGTCGGACCTCCTTTTAATTTTACAGTATATACCAAGTAACATTTTTTTTAAACAAAATTTTTTATTAAATTCTGAATTTTCTTAAACCAAAAAAACACGAACGCTAATTAAAATTTTTGGATACTTTGCCGATATAAAAATAGGGGATTCGATTTCGCTTATGCAAAAATGTAAAGATTACATAGCCGGGTGCCAGCCGGCAACAGGCAATTGTAATTGGGATGAGATGGAGGACAAAATATGAAAATCATGCAAAAACAAATTCACAACCGTTCGATCAGTAGAAAGATCCTGTGGATTCTGATTGCTATGGTCTTAATCATTACGGTTCTAATTGCAGCTTTCAGCATTGTGCAATACCGGAACGAAGTATTGCTGCTAAAGGCTAATCAAGCGGAAAGCATAGGGAAGCTGGCGGCAGCTCAGGTTGATAGCAGTAAATTCAGTGGTCTGGTGGAATCGGGAGTAGAAACGCCTTACTATACCGAACTGAGGTCCATGCTCTCCAAGGCAAAAGAAGCTTCCGGCGTCAAATATTTATATGCGGTGGTGCCTTTGAGGGAGGGTCAACAGATTCTATACATCGCCGAAGGTGAAGCAACCGGAGATAATTCGGATGATATATATACTTTTCATACGAGCGTTGATTATTCAATTTTTTTTGCAGACGGGAAAGAAGGAAGGGAATTTGAAGAAGCGTTTGACAGCGGAAAAGTCTTTAACAACGGTTTGTATCAGGACCCGAATTTCGGGTACCTGCTGACCGTTTTCTCTCCGATTTTGGATTCAAAAGGAAAAACCGTCGGTATGGTGGGAGTGGATCTAAATGCTGACGACATCATGGCAGAAATCTATCACCTCATTTATCTGGTAATTGGAATTGGAGTCCTTGGTGTTTTGGCTGTATTTTTTGTTTCCAGAGTATTGATCAGAAAAAACATAACCAAGCCTCTCGAACAAATCGTTCAGGTATCGGATTCACTGGCAGCAGGCGATGTAAATGTCAAACTCACGATAGAATCAGAAGATGAGGTTGGCAGACTTGCTGAAAGCTTTCGAAAAATGATTGAAAATATCAGGGAGCAGGCCAATTCAGCGCAAAGGATTGCTGCAGGAGATTTATCGGTTGAAATCCAGCCCAAATCCGAGCGGGATATTCTTTCTGTCAGCCTGAATAATGTGATCCTTGAATTAAATAAACTCACTGCCGAAACCGGTATGCTTACAGGTGCAGCGGTGGAAGGCAATCTGGATAAAAGAGGAAATGAGGGGGCATTCAGTGGGGGCTACCGAAGTATTGTCAGAGGCATCAATGAAACCCTTGATGCTCTGATTGATCCTCTTAAGATGGCAGCTGATTATATGAACCGGATCAGTAAGGGCGATATTCCGCAGGAGATTACGGATGAGTATCAGGGAGATTTCGATGAAATTAAAAATAATATTAATACCTGTATCAGGGCGGTCAACCTGTTGGTAGAGGACATGAAAAATCTCTCGGAAGCGGCAATTGAAGGGCAGCTGTCCGCAAGGGTGGATGCGGACAGGCACAGCGGTGATTTTGGCAAGGTGATCAAGGGCGTGAATGCAACCTTGGACGCAGTAGTCAATCCTCTCCAGATAGCGGCAACATACCTGCAGGAGATTGGAAAAGGAGAAATCCCGGAAAAGTTGACAGAACGTTACAGCGGCGATTTTGAACGAATTAGAAACGATATTAATTCCTGTATCGACGGGCTGAGTGCGCTGGTAGAGGGAAGAGATATCCTTGTCAGAATGGCAGGAAATGATTATACCGGAAGCGTAGAAGGAAGCTATGTCGGAATTTACAGACAGATTGCAGAGTCCATCAATACGGTGGGAAAGGAAGTCAATCACGTGATAGAGACATTGTCTCATGTGGCGGATGGAAATCTGGGCGACCTGGGGCAGCTCAAAACCACCGGAAAGAAGTGCGAAGAAGACCGGCTTGTTCCGTCCCTGATAACCATGATTGAGAACATACAGAATCTGGTGGACGAAACCGCAAAGCTATCAGAAGCAGCGGTAGAGGGAAATCTGAAAGTCAGGGGAGATGCATCGAGATTCAATGGTCAGTACAGTCATGTAATTGACGGAGTAAACGCCACTTTGGATGCGGTTATCGCTCCGATAGAAGAGGCTGCCGCAGTGCTACAGGAAATGGCAAAGGGGAATCTTCAAGTAACCATGGACGGAAGCTATCGGGGTGACCATACAGAAATCAAGGATGCGCTGAATGGGACCATCTCAAATCTCAGGAATTACATCAGCGATATTTCTTGCGTTCTTGCGGAAATGGCAAAGGGAAACCTGGATCAGTCCATCACATCTGACTACATGGGAGATTTTATGGAGATTAAAAACTCTCTCAATAATATTATTCAGTCTTTGAGTGACGTTATGGGAGATATCAGGGAGGCAGCGGAACAGGTAAATTCCGGATCCAAACAGGTAAGCACCGGAAGCCAGGCTCTGTCTCAGGGTTCTGTAGAACAGTCCAGCGCAATTCAGGAATTGACGGCTTCCATAGCGGAAATTGCTGAACAAACAAAACGGAACGCATCCAACGCGAGAAAAGCCAGTGAGCTGGCAGCGGAAGCGCAGAATGACGTCGTAAATGGAAATGGCCAGATGCAGGAGATGCTGGGATCTATGGAAGAAATCAATGATTCTTCTGAAAACATATCTAAAATTATTAAAGTAATCGATGATATTGCCTTTCAGACCAACATTCTGGCTTTGAATGCTGCGGTTGAGGCGGCGAGAGCAGGTCAGCATGGAAAAGGTTTTGCTGTAGTTGCAGAAGAAGTGAGAAATTTGGCGGCAAGGAGCGCCGCTGCAGCCCGGGAAACCACTGAACTAATAGAAGGATCTATCGGTAAGGTCCACCAGGGTAAGAAAATTGCCAATGAAACCGCTTTCTCTCTGCAGGAGACAGTTGAACGGATTGAAAATGCTGCGGATCTTGTAGGAAATATTGCAGACGCATCAAATGAACAGGCCGAGGGGATCGATATGGTAAATCAGGGAATTGAACAAGTTTCCCAGGTTGCTCAAAATAATTCCGCCACCGCGGAAGAGAGCGCAGCAGCAAGTGAACAGCTTTCCGGACAGTCGGAAATGCTGAAGGAATTGGTATCACGTTTCAAAATGAATGCAGAGGGCAAGACGATTTCTGATGCAAAATTCGACGTGATTGAGGAAGGACCACGGATTCTGCTGAACGACGACGCCACCGACAAGTATTGATTTTTAGTGACGTTAGCGAATAAAAAGGAAACACCGCCTGATGGTAAAATTTTGATACCGTCG
This sequence comes from Anaerovoracaceae bacterium, assembly GCA_963676445.1. GTDB lineage: Bacteria > Bacillota > Clostridia > Peptostreptococcales > Anaerovoracaceae > Anoxybacterium. The sequence continues at coordinate 1,369,528 of OY781100.1, read as the reverse complement.
AGCGGTGCTTTACTTATTCTGAATCAAATTATAAACTATTTATTTGGATTATCTTTTAAAGCGGAAATTGTGGAATAAATAACGCGCAACTCATGTACACTACAATTATGAAGGCTTCGTTCGATTTTATAGATCAGATCTTGATCTTCCTGTGTTTTTTCGGGAAAAAAGATTTGATCCACTGATAGGTTAAGTGCGTGGGACAGTTTGTACAAGACCTCTATGGAAGGGCTTCTGTTGCCTGCCTCAAGCTGCTTAACATGTGAAGGAGCCACGCTGATCATCTCTGCCAGCTGTTCCTGTGTTATCCTGTTTTCCGTTCGAGCAGCTTTGATCGCAGCTCCAAGAATTTTTTTGTCCATCACCATATTCTCTCAGTCTCCTTTATAGTAATCTTACAGATTACAAAAGGACTTGAAAACTAACTACAAGAATACTATAATAGTTACTGAAAGTGTACAGGTAATATTATGAATATTTTACAAAGTGGAGGAAAAACAAATGGGAAATGGCAGCTGGACTATTAAATGCAGCGATTCCTGTGAAGAAAAGAACATCCGGGTTCTTATCATTTCTGATCGCCTGATGGACCGGGCAAGAGCGCTGGCTGATTACCTCAGCTCGGAAAGTGTCGACGTTGTGGGGCTGGCCCAGGACCGGCGTCAAACGATGGAGATTGCACAGAAATCATCTTTTGATTATCTTATCATCGCGGGATATTTGAAGACGCAATACACCTATGGCGTGATTGAAGAACTGCGGAAACAGCGCAGATGTTTTCTCGCAGTCCAATGGGCTATGCTGGATTCGCTAATTAATGGATTTTGTCTTTCTTATAAAATACCGCTAAAATTTGAACGGACTTTGCCGTTTGAAGAGTTTGTACGATTTTTAAAGATTCACAGAAATGACCCGATACCCTGTTTCTTCGAGGAGATAACAGCCTCGGAGGAAGAACCGGATAGAAGTTCCGATGGTCTGGAATTATTGAGAGATTGCTCAGGTCAATTGAAAAGCTATGCTGACCGCTTCCTTAGCTGGTGTAAGCAGCTGTAAATCGAGAAAGATGATTCACCATTATTATATTGGGATTAATGATCGATTTTTTTTTCATAGATTCTCGTCGTATTTCTGCCGGTGTTTTTGGATGCATACAGCGCGCTATCCGCTTTATGGATTAAATCGATAATGTTATCCGTCGGATGCGCTTTTGCAATACCGATGCTTACCGTTAATTTCAATACCTTGTTTTTGAACATGATCTGCCAGGAATCTACCGCTTTGCGGAACTGCTCTGCTTTTTCATAAGCCGAATTCAGGTCCGCCTGCTGGATAAACACTGCGAACTCCTCACCGCCAAGCCTTCCTGACAGGTCGGGGGACTGAAAGCATTGCTTCAACAGGCGGCCAAAACCGTCTATTACATAGTCGCCTGCAATATGCCCGTATGTATCATTGATCTGCTTAAAAAAATCAAGATCCATCATGAGAAGGCAGCAGTTGTTCTCTTTTGAAATATTGGTGTTAAGGCCTGCTTGACATGAATTGATAAAAGCCCTTCTATTCAGCAGACCGCTCAATTCGTCCACCGTCGCCTGGACTTTGAGATAATTGGTATGCAGCTGAATCTCCGTAACATCTCTGAAGGTTTTAATTTTACCATAGATGATTCCGTTTTTGCGAAAGATGTTTGTTGTTGTAATTTCATAGTATTGCGTATTGTCTTGGTCTCCTGCTTTCCAAACGGTTGAAACGGATGCTTTCAGCAGGCCGTTCAGGGGCTTGTCCTTTTCGATTATGGAATCAAGAGGATTTGTTGTCAGCTCAACTCCGTGAGCGGCCAAAATAGACTTGGCGGCTTCATTGTAATCCAAAATGCGAAGCCTGTCGTTTAACAAAATGATTCCTTCCTTACTGTTTTCAAAAACCAGCTCTCTGGCAAGCATCCTAATTTCAAGAAAATCATTCCTTAAAATTGCCATCAACACCAGAAGCATCGCGGCCGGCAGACAGAGAACCATCGTATCGATGCGCTGATTCCCGGTTGTCAACAGCCCCAGACAGGCAACGACGGAAGCACCGATCATGTAAAGAATCTTCTCGCCATTGAAATCTCTGTTCTTAATAAAAGTGCTTACGTAGATATAAAGGGAGATCAGTATCATTAAGCCGGAATGGAGTCCCTGTATTTGATATCCAATTCCTCCGTCTTTGATCAAAAAATCGTAATTCTGATAAGATTGCAGGTGTAAGGAAACGAAATAGAGATGGTGCAGTTCATTTGTAAGCCGGAGAAAAAATGACAGAAAGGGTATGAGATAGATCAGGATCAATTTTGTTTTCATGTGATTGTAGAAATGACCGGTGTACATCAGACCGGCAGTCAGCCACAATGCCGATATAAAAGGAATACCCAGATATTGAAAGGAATTCCAAAAAAGCTTTCTTTCCAGCGAAGCGGCAGATAGCTCCTGCAGGTAACCAAACATGTAAAAATCCATTGCCAGGCTCATCAGGAAAAGAACCTTAACGTAATTACCCTGTCCCCGTGACTGGATAAAAGCTGAAAAAAAAGTAGTGATAATTGTGCTGAGAATTAAATAAATGCTGATAATTTCGATGATCATAAATTGTTCTCCGCATGTTTCCATGCCTTTGCTTATTTGGTGTACGAGATTTTCCGTGACAAATTTGTCGTTGCCAACAATGGTCAATTAAATGATATCACAGCGACATCAAATCCTCAAATGATTTCAATTCACATTAATAGGAAGTGATTCCTAAAATTTTCTTTTATCTCCCAAGGTTAATAATTTTATAAGTTGACTGAAGCACAAGTTGACTGAAGCACAAGTTGACTGGAACTGGCAAAAGCTTATCGGATTTTCGATGACCATCAATATGTTGTTGTAGGAAAATTCATGGAAATTTTACAAGAAACAAAGGGACATAATACCACTTGATATGCTGCATTCACTGTACCGTAGATGATATAAGATAATAGCAATAAAATAAGGACGGCAATTTTGCCTATATCATTTTGATCGGAGACTAAAAGGGTAAAATCAGCCAGTTTAACACAAGGAGAGGAAGTTATGAGCAAAATCGTTGTAGTCGGAGCAAATCACGCCGGGACAGCAGCAGTGAATACAATATTGGCAAACTCAAAAGAGAACGAAGTTATCGTTTTTGATGTGAATTCTAACATCAGCTTTTTGGGCTGCGGCATGGCTCTTTGGATCGGCAACCAGATCAGCGGGCCTGAAGGATTGTTCTATTCCAGCAAAGCTGCTTTGGAAGCAAAGGGCGCAAAAGTGTTTATGGAGACCCGGGTTCTGGACATTGACTTTGAAAGAAAAATAATATTGGCCGAAGAAAAAAGCGGAGGTATGATCCAGCAGCCCTATGACAAGCTGATTTTAGCAACCGGATCTCTTCCTGTTATTCCTGCGGTTCCAGGCTGCGATCTGAAAAACGTTCAACCTGTGAAGCTTTATCAGCATGCTCAGGATGTTATTGAAAAACTGGAGGACCCTTCAATCAAGGATATCGTTGTGGTCGGAGCCGGTTACATCGGTGTTGAACTTGCTGAGGCATTCAAAAGACACGGCAGGAATGTAATGATGATCGATGTGGAAAAAACGTGCTTATCGGCTTATTATGATGAGCCCTTTACAGGTATGATGAAAGAGAATCTTGAGAAAAACGGGATTCGACTGGCCTTTGGTGAGAAGGTAACCGAACTCAGAGGAAATGGCAGGGTTGAGGAGGTCGTAACCAATGTAAACCGCTATAAAGCAGATATGGTTGTATGGGCTGTCGGATTCCGTCCCAATACGGAGCTTGGAAAAAAGCAGCTTGCTCAATTTAGAAATGGTGCTTACCTCGTCAATAAACAGCAGGAAACCTCGGCGGCTGACGTTTATGCTATTGGGGACTGTGCTACTGTTTACGATAATTCTACCGACGGCGCAAACTATATTGCGCTTGCTACCAATGCTGTCCGGTCCGGCGTTGTGGCAGCTCACAATGTTCTCGGCACACCGCTGGAATCTGTCGGCGTTCAGGGATCAAACGGCATCAGTATCTTTGATCTGAAGATGGTATCCACGGGGCTTACCCTGAACAAGGCAAAAGGGCTGAGCATTAATGCGCTTGCGACAGACTATGAAGACTTGCAAAAGCCGGAGTTTATAGAAAGCGGAAATGATTCTGTTAAGATCCGAATCGTGTATGACGCAGAGACGAGAGTAATCCTTGGAGCGCAAATGGCCTCCCGCCATGATATTTCTATGGGAATTCATTTGTTTTCCCTTGCAATTCAGGAAAAAGTAACAGTAGATAAGCTGGCGCTAACCGATTTATTTTTTCTGCCCCACTTTAACAAGCCGTACAACTATATTACCATGGCCGCTCTCGGCGCTAACTGAATGTATCAACTGGCTGCTCTCTGCGCTAGAAACCAATCCTCAATTGATTTTCGACTCATATTATAGTAAAGTTAAATAGGATAAAGGGACAACTTCTTTACCATAGACAAGAGAAGAGCATAACTGAAGGGGAAAGGGAGAAACAATGAGAACAAAAGCTTTGAGCATCCTGCTTTGCATGACGCTGATTCTTACGGCGATGCCATTTTTTACGATAAACGCATGGGCGCAGACTGGAGCGGACGAGCCGATTCTGGCCTATGTTCCGCTGGACAACCGCACAGTCAATGTGGACCGTGTCGTCTATGAAGCGGAGTCCGCCGGATTTCAGGTTATGATGCCTGATGCGGATTTATACGCTACACGCCTTGACGGGCAGCCGCTGAATATCAACGGAACACAGTTCGGCGACAGTCAGAAGCTGATGGACTGGATTACGGAGATGGACAAGAAGACCGATTACTTTGTCATTTCACTGGATCAGCTGCTCTCTGGAGGGCTGGTCAATTCTCGTTCAATGACGAATACCGGATGCCGCAGAGAGGCGAAGTTAATCGATGCAGTTGTCGAGCTTTCTAAAAATAACCATGTTTACGTACTTGATACTGTAGCTCGTCTTGCCACCTGCACCGTCGGGTATCAGGGAGCAACCTTGGAAACCTATAATTATCTGCGGCAGTACAGTATCAATCCCAGGACAGTATTAAAGGGAAGCAATCTTACCATAAGAAACATTACCATGGATTACTCCTTCGATTCCAAAGGCAGGATGATCACTGTCGGGTCCAGCCATAAGAGGGTGGTTCTGGATGCGCTGCATACCAGAGCAAGAAAACTGAAGTTGATCGACGATATCCTTACAAAGGATGAAGAGGGTAATATCAAGTATTTCATCGGCATAGACGATTCCAATTCACAGAATACCATACAGACCAACGAAATCAATTATATCAAGAAGAAAATGGGTGACAGGGGACTTATTTACTCCGGTACCGATGAGCTGGGGATGATGGCGGTCCTCAGCCTGATGATCGATTATTACGGCTATGACGTGAATGCGGCAACGGTGTATTTCGGTGATACGGAAAGCTCGTCCTCCGGTTCTGTATATGATATGGAAACTGTGAAGGACAATCTGGAAAAGCATTTGAGGAGCATCGGCGTGCAGCTGACGGAGCCTGAGAACGCTGATCTGGAAATTGTGGTGCTGACCACGCCTTCTCAGAACATTCTCAGCACAAAGTATATCAATCGAACCATTGACTATATCAACGGAAATATCGCAAAGGGAATCCCCACCATTCTCATCAATTCAGCGCCCTCCGCTTATGGCAGCAGCCTGGAATACAGAATGATCAGAGAGTGTGAAATGAGCATGCTGCTTTCTTACAGCAGCTGGGGGACCGTTGGCAATTCCATCGGCCTTGCCCTTGGAAACGGGATTTCCCGTTACCTGTATCTTCACAGCAGGGGTAACAGCAGCGACATTGCCGATATCGCCTTCCTGAAGGGGCTGATCTTCTCCTTTGAAAAGGATATCAGCTATATAAGAGGCGGCGGAAAAAATCTTTTTAATAAGTACCTGGCCTCGAAAGGCTGGTCGGCGAGTAACTTTTACCAGAGTGACAGCCAGGCTGCTGAGGTTCACACCGATCTGGAAAATATCCTGAAAACATCCGATTACAATGTTACGGTGAACGATATTATTGATAATCTCACCGGATGCAGGTATTTTAAAGGGCTCGGGGGAGAGTGCGGCATGATTGGAAAAATCGGCCTGTCAAACTATTCGGCGCCGTTTTTCAGGACCTATGAGATCCGGTTCGATATTGATGTGAAGCTAAGTGACGTGACGATAAACGGGTTCCGTGAAGCCATGTCCGTCAGCATGCCTTATAATCCGCAAGAAGGGCAGCTGACCTATTCGGTTACCCTTTATTATTTGGATGAAGAAGGGAAGCTTCATAAAATCCCGTGCACCTACAATAAAGAGACTGGAACCATACAATTTGCAGCTGGGCTGACGGGCTTTTTCACTGACACCCTGAGCATGGATGCGGAGAAAGCATACTCGTTGTTTAAGGATGTTTCCTCCTCGGACTGGTATTTTGATGATGTCATGTACGCTTATGAAAAGGGGCTGATGAAGGGAACGACTTCAAATACCTTTGCTCCAAACGTGCTGGTAACTCGTGCGATGCTCGCACAAATTCTTTACGGAATGGCCGGATCACCGGAATGGACTTCCCAGTCCGAACCTGCGAAAGAACTGCAGCATGCATGGTATGGAGCGGCCATGATCTGGGCAACGGAAAACGGGATTATGCCGGAATATACCTATGAAGCCGGCAAACCCGAAGATTACGTAACGCGGGAGCAGCTGGCGGATATTCTCTGGCGCTTTGCAAAATATCAGAAGCTGGACGTTGTAAGCGGAGACCAACCAGGCGTTTACAGTTATGCCGACGTATTTGCCGTGACCGCTGAATTGAGGGATGGATTTGACTGGGTCTGCACCAACGGTATGATAACCGGCAAGGGCGACGGCACCCGCCTGATGCCTCAGGAGGCCGCCACCCGTGCGGAGCTTGCGGTTATATTAAGGCGGTTTTCGGAATTGAATCTATAAGGGATTTCCGTTTATCAAAATTATTTAAGGAAGCGCCGTATTTTCATACGGCGCTTATTATGAGTTGGTAAGAGAGTTGAAGAGTCGGTATTTACAGAGACAACAGGGTATCCTTATCTAGATGAAAATGGCCGCACCCAAGTTCCGCTCAGAGTGACAATGGAAAAAGCAGGAGCAACAGTAACATGGGATGCAGCCACAAAGACCGCTACTGTTACAAAGAGGGGAATTACAGTACAAGTCCCCGTTGGAGCAAAGTACATTATTGTTGATGGAAAAGAGGTTCCGATGGATACGGCTGCTGTAATTAATAATAACAAAACTTATTTGCCGATTCGTCCTGTTTTGGAAGCAGTAAATTTCTCCGTATATTGGAGTAGTGAAGACCAGACCGTATTTGCTGCCAATTTTTTTGATTACGTAGACAATCAAGAAATTGTAGTTGCGGAGAAGCGCTCTAGCGTAGACAGCGTAGAAAGCTTACTGGATTATGTGGCAAGCGAGTATAGATTGCAAGCTGATAAAGAAATCGCCTTGGAAATAGCGGAGCGAGATCTTCTTGATAAACTTGCCGAAAAGGATAAACCGGTCAACATAATAACGTATTTTGATTGGTATACGATTGATCAATTGGATGACAATGGAATAACAGTTGATGATTCTGATTTTACTATTGAACGAGACAGTGATTATACTGAATGTACTTTCGAAGGCGAACTTGTATTGGAAGGTAAAAATAAAACCATTACAATTCAGGTTCCCGAGTTTACTATTCCTATAGACGATGATAGTGATGATAATACAAGAACCTATGATGGCTTAACTATTAGTTTTTCACCATGGAGCATTGAATTTTCGGGTGAAGACTTAGTAAACCTCGGATTGTTTAATTAAATTAATCGCAGAGAACTTTATTTTTTACAAATGTTAAGTGCCTGGCAAATTTGTTCTGGGCAGGGGCGGTGCAATGGATCTTGTGGTCGGTGCCAAAAAGGTGCAATTGAAAACATGATAAAAGAGCTTGAGAAACTGAAGGATATGGAAATATAGAGTGATAAGATCACAGATATGCTGCGGCCGATCGGGTATAATAAAAATAGTTATTATACAAAGGAGAACAGAATGGATCACAAAGTGAACAAGCTGGAAAATTCGGCAAGGCTGGCAGAGCTTGACCCTAAGGGTACGCTGACAAAAGCAGGCTTGAAGGACGGCATGTCTCTGTGCGATATTGGTGCCGGAAGCGGAATCTTTACCTTTCCGGCAGCGAAAATCAGTAAGGGCGCAATTTATGCGCTGGAAGTATCAGACGACATGATCGAGATATTGAAAAAACGGGCAGAGGAGAAAAGACTTTCTAACGTGATCGTTAAAAAAGTGGAATCAGAAACTCTCCCGTTGGAAGACGGAATTTGTGATATGGCGATCATGGTCACGGTGCTGCATGAAATCGAGGATCAGGAAACGATGCTTCGAGAAATCAAAAGAGTTCTGAAAGAAAAAGGCAGACTAGTGATTATTGAGTTCCATGAAAAGGGAACGCCCATAGGACCTCCCGAAGGTCATAGGCTATCACAGAAAGAGGCGGAGAAATTATGCAAAACTGGCGGTTATCAAACCGAGGAATGCTTTTCTCTGGGAGAAAATTTTTACTGTTTGATCTTACGTGCGGTATAATGTCCTTGCGGACATTATACCGCATTAATTTTATGTTCTATCATCATTTTATCGATGAAATCGGAAAATTCCGGTTCGAGCGATTTCGCCTGACGCGATAATATTTCCTTTTGACCTGACGGGTGAAACCGTAATCTACGATAATGGGCTTCCCGTTGATCTGTCCCCAGTTAACGGATCTTCCGAAGTCTCTGACCAGGAGATTATATTTGGATGAGATGGCTCCGAGCTTTCGGAAAAGCTCCCGGTTGTTTCTTACTTTATAATAGTTCCATACGTAGGAGATGTCTTCTACGCTCTTCGCTTTATCCATAATCAGATATCGAAAATCCTCAGAAACACCTCTAACGCGGGCAAAGATTCCGGATTGATCATCAACTGTGATTTGAAGCTCGACATTGTTTTGAGCAATTCCTTTTTCATTTTTTGCAGCCTTGACGACCTTGCCGTTCCCAAGGTCAAATACCGCCCTGGAGGAGCCTTCTCCCAGCCTTTGGTAAATATCCTTGCTGATATTGAAGGCAATCTGCATAAAATAGTCGCTGCCCGGAAACTCGTTGTTGATTTTGTCTGACTTCATTTCTCATACCTCGTCATCAAAAATAGAAAGCATATTTCATTGTATTCGAAGACGGCTGATTGTGCGAAAAAGACTAAGACTTTATTGATTATGTAGTAATCAAATAAAGGGTATTTTGTTGGAGAAATGAAAAAAATGAGTACCCTGAGGCCTGAAAATGTAGTACAATAACTAAAAATGATAATCTAACAACTAAGGAAAAAAGTAGAAAATATTTCGGAGGGTAATCTCATGGTTCTGGTTGGAGACATATTTAAAAACAATTTTAACAAAGATAAAATCGCATTAAATTTTAAGGGAAACAGTATCAGCTACGGCGAGCTGGACAGTAAGGTCTTGTCTTATGCAGCTTTTTTAAAGAGCGCAGGGCTAAAGGCAGGAGATAAAGTGGTGCTGAGCTGCCTTAATTCCCCGGAATTTATTTATTCTTATATGGGTACTGTGAGGAGCGGCGGAATTATCGTACCGATCAACCTTTTGCTGACGATGGAGGAAATTGCATATATTATCAAGGACTCTGAGGCGAAGTTTATGATCGTTCACCCTGCAATTTTACAGAAGGCAAAACTCAATTCTGAAACGCTGGAAAAGGCCTTGGGCGTCAAAGTGATTGTACTGGGAGAAGAACAGGACAAGCCTCTGGAAACGATTTCTACGGGTGGCTTGGAAGACTTTTCGGATGAAAATGCCGTTTCCACCTTCCTTTATACTTCCGGAACCACGGGAAAACAGAAGGCCGCCATGCTCTCTCATAAAAATCTGGTTCTCAATTCGGAACAGTGCTATATTGCGTTGCAAGCAAGGCCGGACGACATTTATATGTGTGTGCTTCCGATGTTCCATGTCTTTGCTTTTACAGCCTGTGTCCTGATGCCATTATGGTCCGGAGCAACCGTAACGATTCTGGAATCGTTCCAGCCAAAGGAGGTTATCGACGTTCTGCTGAACGGAGATATTACCATCTTCATGGGTGTCCCCGCAATGTATGTGGTGCTGCTGGAGGCTGGTAAAAAGAATATTACTTTCCCGAAACTTCGCTTGGCCGTATCCGGCGGCGCAGCCCTGCCAGTGGAGATTTACAGGCAGTCAAGGGAAATTATGAAGCTTCCTGTCGTGGAAGGCTACGGGCTGACGGAGGCGTCTCCCGCAGTAGCATTTAATCCTCCCGACGGAATACAGAAAGAAGGCTCCATCGGATTGCCGATTCCCTTTGTAGAGTGTCGAATTGTTGATGAAAATGATCAGGAACTCCCTGTCGGCGAAGTGGGTGAACTGGCGGTCAAAGGAGGCAACGTCATGCTGGGATATTACAATAAGCCGGAAGAATCAGAAAAAGCGCTGCTGAACGGCTGGCTTCATACAGGAGATCTTGCGAAGAAGGATGAAGAAGGATATATCTACATTGTGGATAGAAAGAAGGACATGGTCATCGTCGCGGGACTGAACGTTTACCCGAGAGAGGTAGAGGAAGTGATTTATCAGTTTCCTAAGGTAAAGGAGGCTGCTGTCATCGGTGTTGACAACAAGCTTCGAGGGGAATTCGTCAAAGCCTTCGTTGTTCTGAAAGAGGGCGAAGAATGCCACTCCAAAGAACTGCTTCGCTTTATGAGGGAGAAGCTTGCGCCATATAAGCTGCCCCGCTATATCGAGTTTATCGACAGCCTGCCGAAGAATGCTTCCGGGAAGATCATGAAGAGGATGCTGAAGGAAGAAATATCAAAATAATAATATCATAGCGCTCAAAATAACGAAAACAAAGGGTGGATATCTTAGCGGCTGTAGCCAAAAGGATATCCGCTTTTTTATTGCCTTTCATTTTAATCGGTTCTTTCTATTTCAGCATGCTTATTTGTATCGTGAGACTTAATAAACCGCTCTATTTTTTCATCATGCCAGGATTCATCATAAATGCCCGTGATGATAATCTCCTTTCCGGAGTCTACGCGAAACAGGTAAGACAAAAAATCAATGGTCTTTGCGTCTAAAAAATGAAAATTCCAGATACGGAATATATGCCGATCTGACCGTTCGCTTTTGAACAGGGTAATAAATTGTTTGAAGAAAAATAACTCATCCTTTACAGGTTCGTTGCGAAGAGAGTGGACGACAGGCTCCAGCTCCTTCTGCCATTGTCGGCCGCTGAAGTTCCCGTTCTCAACCATATCATCCAGTATTTCAAAGAGACCCTCATAAGGAATTCTGATTCCTGGAGAGTCGCATAGATCAAAAACCATCTGATTGGGGGTACGGTCATATTTAGCAAGTTTTCTGGCAAAATAGTTCAGGTCCTCAGGGAGAATTCCGACGAATAATTTTAATGCTTTATTCTTACCCGCGGCCTGTCTTGAAACGTTTAGGGGAACAGATTGGGAAGAAATATGTGATTCCTTTTGCATCCTGACATAAAGTGTCTCGATTTCCTCCGAGGGAGAAATGTTCAGTTCCTCTCGAAGGAGCTGCTTCAGATTGCGGTAGACATTTATGGCGGTTGCCTTATTGCCTGACTTATAGTGATAATCCATCAATTTATAGTGTACCAGTTCATTCAGTGGATCAATCTTTATGAGGCTTTTCAGACAGTCTGTGGCAGCAGACAGAGATCCTGATTCCGCATAGCGATCTGCAAGGGCAAGCAGCATCTCAAAATACAGATGCTGCATGCTTTCTCGTTCGTTGAAAACCCAGTCGCTGAAATCCGGAGCGTCGGAGATATAAAAGCTTCCCAAAAAATCTCCGCCGTACCATGCTGCGGCCTCGGACCAGCGGCCCGACTTATAATCGCACATAAAAGAAGCATAGTCGCTGTTCAGTATGCTGCCGTTAATCTTTAATGCGTTTTTGCCATGGTTGACAAAAACTTCTTCTTCGATTCCTGCACTTTTCAGCTCTTTCCTGATTTGCCACAGGGCATATCTTAGATTGCTCAAGGCAGATTCCTTTTTAAAATCGGTCCAGAACAGATCGGCAAGATATTCTCGGTAGCAAAGACGTTCTTCGTTGCATGCCATATAAACTAGAATGCCCAGACCTCTCTTGGAAAGAACGGTCGTTACGTCCGCACGGTTAAAGGTAACTTTCAATTCACCTAAAAGATTCAGCTTAATCATGTCGCTCACCTTCATAGATAAGTTTTCCTCTTTTATAAGTTTGAAGCACTTTGGTATCTTTGATAGTATGCGGGTCAGACGTCAGAGGATTTTGATCAAGCACGATAAAGTCAGCTTGCTTGCCGGGTTTCAGAGAACCTTTTTCCTTTTCCTGAAAAACACTGTATGCGCCGTTAATGGTAAACATCTCCAGTGCTTCGTAGGGAGTAATCCTGTATTGGGGATTTGAATGATTTACTGCAGAGTGAACCCCCAGAAGCGGGTCCAGCGGCAACACATCTGAATCGCTGCATCCTGCAATCACGATTCCTGCGTCAAGAATGAGGCGGAAAGGGTTGGTAAGAAGAGATCTTTCCTTTCCGAGCCTTACATCATACATGTTTCCGTCCTCCCGGAAGAAATGCTCATAGGCCGGATGCATTGCCAAAACAAGCCCAAGGGATTTTGCGCGGGTAATCTGTGATTGATTCGGAAGCTCAAAATGCTCGATCCTGTGACGGTGATCCGGCTTCGGTTTTTCGAGAAGGATTCTTTCATAGCAATCCAGAAGAAGTTCGATTGCCCGGGGACCTACCGTATGCACAGCTATTTGTAGATCCATATCGTGGGCTTGCCGGATAAATTCTATCAACTCATTTTCCGTGAAAAACAGATTGCCCGAGTTTTCAGGCTGATCACGGTAGGGCTCGTACAAAGCCGCATTGCGAGATCTGAAGGAACCGTCGAGAAACAGGTCTCCACCTGCTCTTGGCAGTTCTCTGACAGCAATTTTTTTTAAGTCGGTAGTAGAATAAAACAGCTCGACGTCGATAGGAAAGCGATCTTTATTGGCCAGTATCATATCAGGGTGTCTGGTGTGGAATAGAGGGCCGCCTTCAACGGCTACCAGTGTCGTCAAGCCTTTGCCGACAGCTCTTTGAAATGTTTTTCCTGCACCGGCCAGGTGCGTTTCGTCATTAAGGAGACTATAAACTTTTCTTAAAGCAAGGAAGGCACTCCCGTTGCGGATACAGCCGGTGAATTGATTGAAGTGGTTTTTTTCATAATCTTTGGAGAGAAAGGGTATTTTGAATTGGTTCATGGCGCAGCTGTTCATAAGGACAGAATGAAATTCGATGGAACTGATTACCAACGGAAAATCACCGGAGACCTTATCAAGTTCATGGCGGGTCGGAAGTCTACGCTCTTTTAAATGGAATTCAGAAAGCCTTTTTCCCAGTACCACGGGACGGTCATATTTACCCTGATACATTTCGATCAGCTGCAGGACATCGTCTATTGAGCGGGCATCGTCAAAAACGATGGATATCTCATTCAGAAATGTGGAAATCAGATGCATATGGGAGTCATAAAATCCGGGAAGAACAGTTTTGCCTTTGAGATCAAACGATACAGAGGATTCGCGCAGATTCTCTGGAGGGTTGCCTCTGCCCAGCTTAACGATGACTCCCGCGTCAACCAGCATGTAGGTGAAGCGATCCTCCTGCCTCTCCATTGTGATGATCGATCCGTTTTCGTAAATCTCCATCTTTCATCTCCTGCTTCAAAATATAAGAAGCGTTGATTTAGCTAACGAATGTATATATAGAATGAATCAGAGTTTCCATAGCTGAATTATACTGGAAAACAAAAAAGATCACAATGGAATTTGCGGCAGAAATTCCTGATAAACGGTAGATTAACGATTTTAAAACAATAGGACAAATGTTTTTCTAACCGTCGCGGTTTATGATAATGACAACAGGTAATGTATTCGAGTATTTTGTAACACCTGATTCCATACTTGGCATACGAAATTTTCCGGGCGGGTAATGCAAATTTTCAAGTGTTGCAGAGTACCAGGCGAATGAAAGGCTGATTTTTCGGAAAGTGCAAAATACGATCCGATAGCAAGCAGCATTTCTCTGACGAGGTGAAAGGATTGAAACAGTTCAAGGAAAATCTGGATTTAATGATGAAAATGGTTGCGGTCAGAAGTGACACCGGCACAGAGCGGGAAAAGGATATCGAGACGTTCCTTTTCAATTATCTGGCTGAATTGCCTAGACTTCAGAAGGAAAATACCTATGGGAGATGTCCTATACAAGGTGACCCTTATGGAAGAGCAGTGGTTTGGGGGTTGATAAAAAATGAAGGAGCCGATACGGTGGTGCTGTTGAATCACCATGACGCAGTAGATATCGAGGATTATGGCGCATTCAAAAGCTATGCCTGCGATCCTTTCCAACTGAGAGATCATCTGAAAATATTGGAGCACAATGTTGAAGTGAAAAGAGATCTCGAGGATGACAATTGGATTTTCGGAAGAGGAACAGCGGATATGAAAGGAGGCGCGGCAATCCAGTTAAATCTGATGAAAAGATACTGCGAAAAAAAAGATTTTAAGGGGAATCTTCTTTTTTTATCTGTTCCGGATGAAGAGACCCTATCCGCGGGGATGCGCCGGGGAGTTGGCCTTATGGCAGAGCTGAAGAAGCGATATGGGTTAAATTACAGATTGCTTATCAATTCGGAACCTCATGAGAGGCAGGATGGGCGTCCTTTGATCTACGACGGATCTGTCGGAAAAATAATGGCAGTGATTTGCATCAGGGGAAAGAAGACCCACATCGGAAATATCTTTGAGGGGTTGAACCCCGCTTTTGTTCTTTCGACGATCGTAACCAAAACGGAAGTTAACACCGAATTCAGCGACGAGGACCTTGGAGAAAGATCGGCTCCGCCGGCTTGGTCCTGTGTAAAGGATTTTAAAGAGAGCTATGATGCTTCGGTGCCGGAGTATGCAGGAGGTTATCTCAGTTTTCTGACCCTTCAGAAAACACCGGAAGAAATATTGGAAAAGCTGAAGGAGGTTTGTGAAGAAGCTTTCCGGGATACTGTGGACCGCCTGCGAAGAGAATACAAAAAGTTATATGGAGAGGGAGATAATATTCCGCATTTTGAAGCAAGGATCAAATTCTATGAGGAACTGCTCAAGGATGCGATGAAAGAAGATCGTCAGGCCGCTGAAGCAATACTGGAGAGCTCTTACAGTGAAGTGTTGCGGAAACTGAAAAACGGTGAGACAAATGTTCCGGAAAGCAATTTCAAGATGATCATTGAACTGATGAAAATCGCCAGATACAACAAACCTGTCGCAGTGATTGCATTGTCTCCGCCTTATTACCCATGTATATCCAGTCAGAGAAATTCGGACTGGCCAAGGCTGTGGGTTCAGCTTCAGGGGGTCCTGAGCGGGCCTGACCTATTTATGAAGCATTACTTTATGGGGATATCCGACAACAGCTATGCCGACTTGCAGCAGGAGGCGGACGTCTCCTGTGTATCAGCCAATATGCCCTTGTGGCGAGAAGGGCTTTATACGCTTCCATTTGAAGAGATGAAACAGCTTTCTGTGCCGACATTGATTGTCGGACCGTGGGGAAAGGATCTTCACAAGATAACGGAAAGGGTTTACCTTCCGGATCTTATAGAAAACACCCCTATGATGATTGAAAGAATAATAGGGGAACTATTTGCCGTTTCATAAGGAGGAATGAATTGTGAGGGAATTTATTTTTAATTTTGTGTCACAAGCAACCAATTTTTTATGGGGTCCATTTATGCTGATCCTGCTGCTGGGCGGCGGGATATACTTGTCCTTTCGGCTGAGATTTATTCAAGTTAGATATTTCGGATTCATGCTGCGCCAGACAGTGGGTTCGCTTTTTAAAAAGAGTGCAAAATCAGATGAATCAGGTGCAGCAACGGGGAGCGTGACGCCTTTTCAGGCTGTTACAACTGCGCTGGCTTCTACGGTAGGGGCTTCAAATATCGTCGGCGTTCCAGTTGCCATCTATTTTGGTGGACCGGGGGCAGTCCTCTGGATGTGGGTAACCGCGCTGATCGGTATGGTCACAAAGTATTCCGAGGTTTTCCTTGGCGTTACATATCGTGAGGTCAATAAAGATGGACAATATGTCGGGGGACCGATGTACTATCTGAAAAACGGCCTTAAATCAAAGTTCTTGGGAAATACTTACGCGTTTCTCTTTATGCTGTGCATCGTTTCGGGAATTATGGTCCAGGCAAACTCGGCTGCAGGGTCAGTGGCAACGTTGGGAGTGCCTCCTTATATTTCCGGAATATTCATCACCGTGGTCGTCGCCCTTGTAGTTGTTGGAGGAGTCGTGCGGATCGGCAAATTCTCCGAAAAATTTGTACCTTTTATGGCGCTTTTTTATCTGATCGGTTGTACGATCATCATTATTGCAAATATTTCCGCAGTTCCCGGGGTGATCGCCATGATTTTTCGGTCGGCTTTTATGGGCCATGCAGCGGTGGGCGGCTTTACGGGAAGCGCGCTGGCAGCGACGCTCAGATGGGGGATTGCAAGAGGAGCCTACTCCAATGAAGCGGGTATGGGAAGTGCTCCGATTGCTCATTCGGCGGCAAAGACGGATCATCCGTCCAGACAGGGACTTTGGGGAATGTTTGAGGTATTCTTTGATACATTGGTCATCTGTACTATGACGGCGCTTGTGGTGCTGACAACAGGGATATGGAAGACAGAAGGTCTGGAAAGTTCGGGGATGTCGGCGCAGGCTTTCGCAAATTTCTTCGGACCCATCGGCGGAGGCGTTGTCAGTCTTTCGGTGCTGTTCTTTGTTATCTCTACGATCTATGTAATTCTTTTTTACGGGGAGAAGCTGGCGGAATATCTCTTCGGGAAAAACTTCTCACTGTTCATGCGGTATCTTTATCTGGCGGCTTGTTTCGCAGGGGCTGTAGGAGGTTTGCAGTTTGTTTGGATTTTCCTTGATTTGCTCTTCGGGTTGTCGGTTATTCCGAATATGATCGGTGTTTTGGGACTTTCCGGCGTCATTGCTGCAAAGACCAAAGAATTTTTTGAAGGTGAAGAAGAAGCAATTCTTAAATCAGGCAGATAAAATAGCCGACTAAAAGCTGCGCAAGAAACCGGAGTATAGCTGAGGGTATCGTTGTCAATGCCGCGAAGCTGTATTCGGTTTCTTTTCTTTTTTGCATGATGCATGGAAGAATCAGGAAAGAAAGAATAGACAGACTTCCGCGTGAAAGCTATAATGTTTTGTAACAAGAAAGAACGGGCAAAATAACATAGAGAAGCGTAATTGATGATGGAAAGAAAAAAGCAAAATGTCAACGATTAAAAAGGAAAGTGGAGGGGAAGATAACATGGAAAGAACCTATGTGATGCTGAAACCGGATGCGGTTCAAAGAAAGCTTGCAGGTCAGATTATTCATCGGATCGAAGAAAAGGGATATCGGATTGCGGAAATTAAAATCATGAACCTTTCAGAAAAGATTTTAAGAGAACATTATGCTCATGTCGCGGATAAACCCTTTTACCCCGCAATGGAAATCTACATGATGTCGGGACCTGTATGGGCGATGATTGTAGAAGGAGAAAATGTGATCAAGGGAATGCGCATGCTCATGGGCGCCACGAGGTTTGAAGAAGCATTTCCAGGCACGATTAGGGGGGACTTTGCTGAATCTACAACAAGGAATGTCATTCACGGCTCCGACTCGCCGGAAAATGCTGAAATTGAAATTCGTCGTTTTTTCGGATAGGAGATAAAGCACATATTCCATGAAGGTTGAAAAGAAACTTCCTCCGTGATAAAATTGTTTCTAAGGGCGGTATTCCACGAAACTGCACCATAAGGAGGAAAAAATGAAAATTGTAAAGTCCATTCAAGAGGTTCGAGAGCATGTGAAAGCCTGGAGGACAGAAGGCCTGACGGTCGGATTTGTACCAACGATGGGGTTTTTACACGAAGGACATCAGAGCCTGATCCATAGGGCTGACAGGGAAAACGATCGTGTCGTCGTCAGCATCTTTATCAATCCCCTACAGTTTGGAGAAAAAGAAGATTTGAAGAATTATCCCGAGGATATGGAAAGAGATGCCACAGTTTGCAGTGTCGCGGGCGTCGATCTCATCTTTTGTCCGAAGCGGGGGGAAATGTATGAAGAGGACTTCTGTTCCTTTGTCGACATGGACAAGCTGACCGATACGCTCTGCGGAAAAAGTCGTCCGGGCCACTTCAGGGGTGTTTGCACTGTTGTAACCAAGCTGTTCAATATCGTTATGCCGGACCGGGCTTATTTCGGAAAGAAGGATGCTCAGCAGCTTGCGGTTATTCAAAGGATGGTCCGGGATCTGAACATGGATGTAGAAATTGTTCCCTGCGAGACAGTGCGAGAGAAGGACGGCCTGGCCAAAAGTTCTCGGAATGTACGCTTGAGCACCCAGGAACGGAATGCTTCTGCCATACTTCCGGAAGCCCTGAGGCTCGCAGAGATAAAGATCAAGTCAGGCGTAAGGACCTCAGCTGAGATTAAGAACTATATCAGAGAAACGATCAATTCTGAGAATCTGGCGAAACTTGATTATGCCGAAATCGTCGATCTTCGGACCTTGCAGCCAATCAGCAGAGTCGAAGCACCCGCGTTGATTGCGGCGGCAGTTTACATTGGAAAAACAAGGCTGATTGACAATTATATATATACGATTTAATGTTTTTTTACCGCTTCAGTTTATCCTGCGCCCTGATACCTGAGGCGGTTTTTTTTGCCGAAAACTCAGATGGAGGATTATACCAAAAGAGTTGTGCTTTGTGGTATAATACCAGTGAAGGGGGACGGCATGGGATACGGGAGAAGAGTTAGACGAATAGGAAGATTTGGAAGACCAGGAAGAAGAATCAGAATACATAAAAGAAGGGCGGCCGTTTCGCTGCTGATTGCGATAGCAATTCTGATAGGGGCGGTAATGGCGTTGGCGTCTCTTTTTTATCATATGGAAAACAGACCGACAAAGCTGAGGGAAGAGGTTGACCGGATCGGCGATATTCCAGTCATAGCAGATTTTATTCCCAAAAACACCATGGAACGGCCAGGTGATCTCAGAAAGATCAAATACATCGTGATTCACGAAACCGGGAATACAGGCAGAAATGCGGACGCAGCGTCCCATAATCATTATCTGCATGCCAGTGCCAAGGTTCAGCAGAAGTCCTGGCATTATACCGTGGACGGCAATGAAATTTATTATCATATTCCTGATAATGAAATCGCTTTTCATGCTGGCGACGGTTTGGTAGAGGATGGCGGAAACCGAAACGGCATCGGGATCGAAATGTGTATCAATCCGGAAAATGATTATGAGCAGACCTTGAGAAATACGGCAAAGCTGGCGGCGATGCTGCTTACAGCTTACGATTTGCCCATCGACCGGGTGAAAAAGCATCAGGATTTTTCCGGAAAACATTGCCCTGCAAACCTGATTGATACAGGAAGATGGGATGAATTTGTTGATATGGTCAGGCAGGAGCTTTCCGAGCAAGAGACGGATAGCTGATTATAATATTTAATTTTCCAAAGAATCATTCCGTTACATAGGATTTGCGTAAATACGCATAATAATGAGACGGAGCCGTTAAAAAATTTTCTATAGCTGAAATTTTTCTGCGGGTGCGTTTGCGGTACCGGCGCTGCAAAGAACTTGCAGCGCTGAATTTGTGCAGAAAATTTTAGAACGGGGAGATGATTCTTTGTTTCCGGATAGGATTTATTATGAGCCCAAATCACTGGAGTACGAGCTTGGGAAATATTTGAAAGAGAAGTACCACGATCTTCCATGGATTGAAATAGAAAACCACAACAACATTGAGGAGCTTCGCACCAACTCGAACGAAGAGTTTGGCAAAATGAAACGATATATGATTGTCGGCGTGCGAAAAACCCACAAATACGTGCCGAACCAAAAGGTATCGGATTTTTTGGTTCCCTATACTTCTTCCGGATGCAGTGCCAGCTGCCTGTATTGCTATCTGGTATGCAATTACAACAAGTGCTCATATCTGCGGATTTTTGTGAATCGTGAACAGATGATGCGAAAGCTTCTAAAAACGGCCGGAGAGGCGGACAGCGACCTCACCTTTGAAATCGGAAGCAATAGCGATTTGGTTCTGGAAAATACAATTACGGGGAACTTGGAGTGGACTATTTCGGAATTTGCGAAAAGCAGGAAGGGATTTCTTACCCTTCCTACCAAATTTGATATGATAGACTCACTTCTGCCGCTGGAACACAAGGGGCGAACCCTAATCCGAATGAGTGTAAATCCTCAGAGCATAATACAGCGGATCGAATATGGAACTTCTCCGCTGGAGAACCGAATCAAGGCCTTAAATGAAGTTTGTCATGCGGGATACCGGGTGGGCTTGCTTATTGCACCGGTGATCTTTGTTGACGGCTGGATGGAGCAATACGAACAACTGATTGAACAGCTTTCCGAACAGCTTAGCGCCAAAGCGAAAAAAGAAATTGTAATAGAAATCATTTTTATGACCTATAGCTATGTACATCGGGCAATCAACAATGAGGCATTTCCAAACGCTGTGGAACTGTATGATAAGGAGCTTATGACGGGAAGGGGACGAGGCAGGTATTGCTATCGAAATCCGCTGCGGGAACAAGGCGAAGAATTTTTGCGGCAACAGATCGATGAAAAGCTGGGCGGTATTCCTATTTTGTATGTTGTCTGATTCTTTGAGTGCTTTTGAATAAACATGATGAAAACGAAGCCCAAGAGAGATCTTTTGGGTGTTTTTTTATCTAATAAGAAACGATATTTCTTATTATTAGATAAAAAAGGGGAGTGCAGAGGGGGCAACCCTCGCCGATGAAGGAGGGTGCTCAGCTCGCGTAGCGAGCGCCGAAGGGAACCATGGGTTCCCTAGCGGAAGTGGCGCAGCCACTGTTTTATGGAAATTTCAAAAGCGGGGAAACACTTATATTTGCGTTTTCACAAAGTTTGTCAGAATATTGTGACGAACAAATTCTGAAAGTTTGCTTGACATGAACATACAAAAAGCGGTACGATTTTATGTGTAAAGTGAATAGGGATCGAATAATTCTCTTTTTTTTCTCTTTTTACGAAACTAGTAACATTTTGTCAAAATCAGTGTTATAATAGAATTGATCGCCTGAGGACAAACTAAG
This sequence comes from Anaerovoracaceae bacterium, assembly GCA_963676445.1. Lineage (GTDB taxonomy): Bacteria > Bacillota > Clostridia > Peptostreptococcales > Anaerovoracaceae > Anoxybacterium. The sequence continues at coordinate 1,348,075 of OY781100.1, read as the reverse complement.
CTTGTTGATTTTTTATTAATAAATCAAAATATATATGATAAAAAGGAGTGTAAGTAATTATGTTTACGTGTGACAAAGACAGAATGAATGACAAGATCACTACATTCAGCAAATTTGGTGATGCTGGTCATGGTGGAATCACCAGATACTCCCTATCTCCTGAAGCCCATATGGCCAGAGATTATTTTAAGAAGAGAATGGAAGCAATCGGCGCAATCATCGAAACAGATGATTTGGCCAACATGTACGCTACTCTTCCGGGTTCCGAGCCGGGATTAAAGAGAATCGTAATGGCTTCTCATGCTGACTCCGTTAGAAACGGCGGAAATTATGACGGTATTTTAGGCGTTATCGGAGGAATGGAAGTTCTCGAGACCATCGCTGCTGAAAAGATTTCTCACAGACATCCTATTACGGTAATGATTTGGACAAACGAGGAAGGATCTCTTTATCCACCTGCAATGATGTGTTCCGGCGTTGTATGTAACGATTATCTTCCTCCGGAAATTGGAAAGAAATTTAAGAAAGAAGACATGCTGGCTTCCAAGAGCGTTCTGGACAAAACAACGACTTTCGGAGAAGCACTGAATGCGAGCCCTTACAAGGGAGAAGAAAAGAACAGATTAAATCCGAATGATTACATGGCAATGTTTGAGCTTCATATTGAGCAGGGCCCGATTCTTGAAGATGCCGGAAAAGACGTTGGTGTTGTAACTTGCGTACTTGGTATGTTCAATTACAGAATCAGATTCTTCGGCCAGTCTGATCATGCTGGAACAACTCCGATGCATAAAAGACAGGATGCATTATTTGCAGCAGCTCAGGCTCTCTGCTATCTCCATGAAGAAATCGACAAGCTGGGCAGACCGGAACTGGTTTATACAACTGGCGAAATCGTATGCCATCCATGTGTACACACCGTTATTCCTGATATGATCGACTTCTCTATCGACGTAAGACATGAAGATCCTGAAGTAAGAAAGAAGGTTCTGGATATCGTTAAGAGCCTTGAAAAGAAGGAATGGGCAAGATGCAGATGCGAAGTAGAAATGGCTTGGCAGCGTGATACCGTTTACTTCGATAAAGAACTGGTCGGCTATGTAAAGGAAAGCGCAGATGAAATCGGAGCTTCCAACCAGCTTATCAACAGCGGAGCAGGACACGACGCTCAGTTTGTATCCTATATGATGCCAACGACGATGATCTTCGTTCCTTCTAAGGATGGACACAGCCACTGTGAACCGGAATACACTTCTGTTGAATCCTGCACAGAGGGTGTAAGTGTAATGCTGAACGCCGTTCTCAAAGTAGACAAAAAATAAGAACCGAAAATAAGAAGCTAACAATTTTGTAATTTGATAAAAATTGGGAATTAAAAGCAGAGGCCATGGAAGTTTCGTACTTTCATGGCCTTTTTGTGATATAATAAACGCAGTTAATGAAACAAAATCAACAGATTTTGTACCGGATGCAGTTACTAAATCAAAATCAGACTTGCAGGGGAGTTCGGAGATTGGGAGAGAACGGGATATGATCATCAGCGCCAGCAGACGCACGGATATACCATGCTATTATTCAGAATGGTTTCTCAACAGGCTGAGGGAGGGTTATGCACTGATTCCGAATCCTCGGAATGCGGGACGGCTGGGACACATTGCTTTATCCCCGCAGAACGTGGACTGCATCGTTTTTTGGACCAAAAACCCTGCTCCCATGTTGGACAGGCTGGCTGAAATCGATGAAATGGGCTACTCCTATTATTTTGAATTTACGGTAACCGCTTATGGAAAGGATATGGAGCCAAATCTTCCTGCAAAAGAAAAGCTTATCGATACTTTTCAAACATTGAGCGAGAGAGTGGGACCAAAGCGGGTAGACTGGAGATTTGATCCGATCATAAAAAACGATCGGTGTTCTGCAGAGTGGACTGCAGAACAGTTTGAAATGCTGTGTGCACAGCTCGGCGGTTATACGGAACGCTGCATCATAAGCTTTATTGATGCATACAATCATATAAAGAAAAGGGACTGGTTTTTGAGCAGAGAGGAAATGTTAGATGCTGCCGCAAGGATTTCTGAAATCGCGGCGAAATATCATTTGCCAGTTTATACCTGTTCTGAGGAAATCAATTTGAGAGAGCTGGGGATAAAACCCGCAAGCTGTATTGATCAAGGAAAGATCGAGCAGATCATTGGCTGCCGGATTATGGCCAGAAAAGATAAGGGACAGCGGCAATCCTGCGGCTGTATCGAAAGCGTCGACGTCGGAGCTTACGATACCTGCGAAAATGGTTGCGCTTATTGCTATGCCACCACCAGCAAGGAAACAGTACAAAAAAGACGGGGGGAACATGACCCCGGGCTGCCGCTGCTGACGGGAAAGTCCAGGGGGACGGAGATTGTCACGGATCGAACAGGAATATCCTTGAAAATTGATCAGATATCGTTGTTCGAATAAAATATTTTTAAGCGATTCTCGAAAGGAGATGGGATTTATGATTTTTTACTTCACAGGAACGGGGAATTCCCTTTATGCTGCGAATGCCATTGGAGAGGCTCAAGGGGAGAGACTGGTTTCCATCGCGGCGGAAATGGACAGGCAGCAGGATCTTTACCAGTATGACCTGAAAGAGGGGGAGCTGATGGGCTTTGTTTTTCCCGTTTATGCGTGGGCGCCGCCCAGGATGGTCATTGACTTTATCCGAAAACTGCACATTTCAGATAAACCGTACACGTTCTCACTCTGTACCTGCGGAGACGAGGAAGGTCAGACAACAAAGGTTTTAAGGAAGGCCCTTGCTGCGGCGGGAATCGAGCTGGACAGTTCTTTTGCATTGCGCATGCCCAACAATTACATCACAGGATTTGATGTGGACTCAAAAGAGGTTGAAGAAGGAAAACTTCGGATTGCAGGAGGAATGATTTCGGAAATCAATCAGGTCATCAAACAAAGAAAGAAAAATGTGAACCTGAATTTGCCGGGGAAATTCCCTGTGTTGAAAACTGCAATGATCAACCCGCTGTTTAACCGGTTTGCTTTGAGTACGGGGAAATTTTATGCTGATGATAAGTGCACCGCTTGCGGACTTTGCGAAGAGGTCTGTCCGGTACATACCATCAAAGTTGAAGAGAAGCCGATTTGGGGAAAGGCCTGCACCCAATGCTTTGCCTGCATTAATCGATGTCCTGTTCATGCGATCCAGATGGGGAAGGGAACAGAGAAAAAAGGCAGATACCAGCATCCTGACCTGAAAAAAATAGAAGAGACGGTTCAAAGATAAGCTTTGATTGGAATTCAGATCGCAACTTTATGTAACAAAGCATTCGCTTAAGTATAGAACCCGCCAAAATTGGCGGGTTCTTGTCAGTTTATCATCATAGGAACAAAGAAGGCGCTGACTCTCCTTGCTCCCCTCTCAGATAAGAAAATTAGATAATAAGCTTAATAGTAAGCAAAATTCTTTCCCAAACAAATTTAAAAAGCGGATCACACAGCTACCGTATCCATTTCGACACGGTCTCATCTGTATCTCCAAGATGCTGTAGTCTTCACTAATAGGCGAAAGTAACCACTACGGAATCCGTTAGTTTATGCCATTTACATGGTACGCAGGACACCCCTCATAAAATTGAAAAATATTATGGGGCATACTATAATACAAATATTTTGCCAAGACAAACGTCGGTATATCCATCCCATTTTTAATCCAATCTGTTATTATATTTGTGGCTCCTATGGCATAAAGCCTTATCGACAATAAAAGTTCCGGATTTAATCTATTCTCCCCAATATATTTTTTGCAAGCTGTGGTTATTTGATTAGAGAAAAATATTAAAAATGAATTGGGCCCCTCTAAGTTAATGATATATTTATAAAAGTTTTTATATCTTAGCATCAATTTTAGAGAGATGTCAAAGCTTTCTACAACATTTTTGTTCTCTTCAAATATTGAGATTGACATTTGATTTCTTTCCGAATGGAGCCAGTTTATTAAATCATAAATGTCAATAAAATAGCGATAAAATGTCTGTCTGGATAGACCACTTTTATTCATGATATCTGAAATGCTTATTTTTGATATTGATTTTGTTTGCATCAAAAACTCTAAAGCGTCAGCTATTCTGTACTTCGTATCTTGTTTTTCAATCAATTTCATGGGCCTACCTCCGCTTAAATGTTACAGTCATTATAAAGTGTAACATATGACTAGACACACGTTTCTTATTGCTTATTTCATGTCATTTTATCACATTATATAATCTATTTAAATTAGTTATTTATTTAACATGATTATTAAGTTAATAACAGGAGGAAAAAATGACAACACTTTTTGAAAAAGTATCTTTGGGTAAGCTGATATTAAAGAATAGGCTTGTTATGCCGCCAATGGGCTTTATGACCGATATTGATGGAGGCATTTCAGCAAGGCAGCGCGCATATCTGACTGCGCGTGCCAAAGGTGGCTTCGGTCTTATTTATCCGAGCGCCTGTTATGTTTCTGACCGATTTGAAGACGCTAGCGGCGCAGGAGCTAATACACTAAGAAATAAAGAACAAGGGAAACGTCTATCAATGGCTGTAGATGAGGTGCATACATTTGGTGCTAAATTTGCGCTCCAATTGACGCTCGGCTTAGGCAGGGTTTCCTCAATGGATCCGTTCACACCTCCAAAGTCTTCAAGCAATACTCAAAGCCACTGGTTTCCGGGGCTGATCTGTGAGCCTTATACTATTGAAGAAATTCACTGGCTTGTGGATCGTTTTGGTTACACCGCATACTTGGCCATGAATGCCGGTGTTGATGTCGTAGAGTTGCACGCTTATGGTGGATATCTGATTGACCAATTTATCAGCAAGCAGTGGAATACCAGAACAGATGAATACGGCGGAAGTTTAGATAATAGGCTGCGTTTAGTTTTTGAGTTACGAGATTCCGTATGGAAATACTGCGGTAAAAATTATCCTGTTGCGATCAAATTTACACCTGAACATGGATATCCGGGCGGTCGGACATTACAGGACGAGGGCATAGAAATCGCTAAGAAATTAGACGACGGCGGTTTTTGTTACTTGCATCTAGATTATGGTTCCTATGAGTGCTGGTATAATGCAGTTACCACGGCATATCAAAAAGAAGGAAGCCAGTTATTTCTTGCAGAGGCAATTAGATCGGCAGGAATTAAAACACCTCTTATGGTTCAAGGTAAACTTAATAACCCTGAATTAGCGGAAAGCGTAGCGGCAGAAGGAAAGGCAGATTTGATTGCACTAGGTCATCAATCTCTGGCAGATCCAGCTTGGCCTAATAAAGTGAAAAAGGGACTGATAGATGATATTATTCCTTGCATCGGATGCAATGAATGCATTTATCGAGCACTTTCAAATCAATCGAATACTTGCGCGGTAAATCCACTTACCGGTATGGAAGAGGACAATCTATTGCAGCCGGCAAAGATAAAGCGAAGAGTATTGGTTATTGGAGGCGGCCCTGGAGGTATGAAAAGCGCGATAACTGCGAAACAGCAAGGTCATGAAGTTGAATTATGGGAGAGAAGTAGCTGTTTGGGAGGAAATTTGCGTTCTGCCGGTGCCCCCGATTTTAAATTTAATACAAGAAGGTTTATGGACTATCTAGTAAAACAAGTATATAAGCATAATGTTACTGTTCGCCTCATGACAGAAGCCAACTTGGATAAAATTCAGAAGTATCATCCAGATGTAGTTATTCTGGCAGCTGGTGCCAACCCTGTTGTTCCTTCAGTCCCCGGAATCGAGGGCGAAAAAGTTGTGGAAGCAACGGCACTGCTTTCCAACAAACTTGCCATAGGTGATAAAGTCGTTGTTTTAGGTGGTGGTCTTGTAGGATGTGAAACGGCTCTTATGCTCGACAAGCAAGGAAAAGATGTTACGATTGTTGAAATGCTGGATACCTTGCTTATGACCGCAAAGCATTCTCCCAATAATGACTACTGGCTAAAAGATTCTATCGCTGAATCAAAAATTAAACCATTGATAAAGACAAAGCTTATTGAAGTAAAGAAGGATAGTTTAGTCGTAGAGAGCGATGGAAGCAAGAGAGAGATTCCGTACGAAATACTTGTTGTTGCAGTAGGCTTTACTTCAAATCAAAGATTAGCTGAGCAAATAGAAAATTTAGTTGAAAAAGTATTCATCATTGGAGATCAGAAAGAACCAGGAAAAATTCTTGAAGCTATTCACCAAGGTTACAATACCATTCGTCTCCTCGATGATTTGATGGAAACAATTTAATTTTGTAACGTTCTACAGGCAGGAACTAATGCGAGAGTAAATGCAGTTGTTAAAATCCAACAGCTGCATTTACTTTTTCATTTAATACTGCTATTTTTGGAACTTTTTTTCTGTTGAAAAAGAACATGCGTTCTGATATGATGATGTTACGAAAAAAAGAAGGTGATTCATTGTGAGGCTCATATTTCATATCGATGCGAACAGTGCTTATTTGAGCTGGACTGCCGCAGCCATGCTGGAAAAAGGTTATCCGATCGACATAAGAGAAATACCTGCTGTGATTTCGGGAGATCCACTGAATCGTCACGGGATCATACTGGCGAAATCCATTCCTGCCAAGCAATATGGAATTGCAACAGGTCAAAGCTTGTTTGAGGCAAAGCAGAAATGCCCCGGCCTTGCTGTTTTTCCACCGAATTATGACCTTTATATGCTTTGCAGCAACGCGATGTATCGCATTCTTTTGGAATATTCGCCTCTGGTGGAACGGTACAGCATCGATGAATGTTTTTTGGATTATACCGCATCACAGAGCAGGTTCGGAGATCCCGTCGAAACTGCGCATGAAATTAAGGATAGAATCAGGAAAGAACTTGGCTTTACCGTGAATGTCGGCGTCTCCTGCAACAAACTCCTGGCCAAAATGGGATCCGAGCTGAAAAAGCCGGACCGGGTCCATACCCTCTGGCCGAAGGAAATAGAAAAAAAGATGTGGCCTTTGCCGGTAGGAGAACTGTATATGGTTGGCAGAGCTACGACGCAGAAGCTTCAGAAAATTAATATCAACACCATCGGAGATCTGGCAAATGCAGATTTAAACCACATGAAAGCGCTGCTCAAGACTCCCGGAATCATGGTTTGGGAATTTGCCAACGGGATCGACGACATGGAGGTCACGCTGAACAGTGATATTATACAGAAAGGCGTGGGAAACAGCACGACAATAAACCATGACGTGCCGGACCGCACCGAAGCCCTTATGATCCTGCTGGCGCTGACAGAGCGTGTTGCAATGCGCCTCCGGCGGCTGGGCTATATGGCAACACTGGTATCGGTATCGGTGAAAACAGACGGGTTCGTACATTACAGTCATCAGATGAAGCTGCCAAACTGCATCAACACAACGACGGAGATTTTCGAATACGTCTGCATGCTTTTTGATCAGTGCTGGAAGGGTGAGCCTGTCCGGAAGCTAGGCGTACATGTTTCGGGTTTTCAGGAAACCGATGCGAGGCAGTACTCTATTTTTGACAAAGGGGATACGGAGAAGCTTCAGGCGCTTGACAAAGTAGTGGATAAGATACGTGAAAAATACGGAACGAGGTCAATTATACGGGGGAGCTTTGCAAACGGCAGTATCAATGCGGTTCAGGGCGGAACCAATGACAGCGATTTTATTATGATGGGAGGATACAGACAATGAAGATTTTGGCGGAACCGATTGAAGCCGCAGTTTGGTTTAAGGCAAAAGAAAAGCCTTATCCGGTCAAGTTTCGGTACAGTGACAAAGAGGGAATGACACGTAGAGTCAATGTGGATAAAATTATCGGCGTGGATGAAATCAAAACGGCTGGGATCAGAGCGTTTGTCTACCGCTGTCAGAGTGAGATCGACGGAACCATGAAAGCATATGAGCTGAAGTATCTGGTCAGCGACTGCAGGTGGGAACTGTATAAGATGTAACAATTCTTAAATAGTGGTTGAATTTATTTTCATAATGTTGTAATAATGATTTATAGTGGCATAGTGACTTGGGTAAAGAATTAGACCGTTAATTGGTAAGAATTGAATTAAGAATTGGGATTGTAATTTGATCGTGACTTGGGTAAAGAATTATGATTACAAGTTTGGTTAGTGAATTGTGAAAGCGTGATTGAAATGTGCGGAAGATATACCTTTTTTACAGATAAAGAACTTCAGGAAGTCGATGAGATTATCGAGCAGATCAGCAATGAAATCCGGCTGGAGCAAGTAAAGGCAGGAGAGATTTTTCCTACTGATGTGGTGCCGGTGCTGCTGCCAGAAAGAGAATTGGTCATACCAAGGCTGATGATTTGGGGTTTCCCGAATTTCAGAAACAAAGGGGTCATTATCAATGCCCGGTCGGAAACAGCCCGGGAAAAGAAACTGTTTGGAGCCTCACTGGAACGAAGAAGATGCGCGATCCCTTCTACGGGATTTTACGAATGGGATAAGCAGAAGAAAAAATATCTCTTTAATATGCCGGATACAGGGATGCTTTACATGGCAGGGTTCTACGATCAGTTTAACGGCGAGGACCGTTTTGTAATCCTGACAACCAGTGCAAATCGTTCCATGGCTGCAATTCATGAGAGGATGCCGGTGATCCTGCCGAAAACCAGAATCAATGACTGGATTTTCGACGGAAAACAAACGGATGAGTTGATGCTGAAGAAGCAGCCGGAACTACTAAAAGCTCTTGTTCCGCAAGAGAAAAAGACCGCTGTGCGGTGATCACCAGCGGTCTTGAAACGTTTGTTCAGTTTTCCTTTTTTAGTCTCTTAACCAATCCGATAATATAATCAAGATCTTCCTTTTTTAAATCTCGTTTTATGTCAAGCAAGACTCTTGTTTCCTCATTTTCGTATAATTCCAATACTTTTCTTACGGTGTCTTCATCCAGATATTTAGGGGGATACATCATGATAGCTTGGCTGGAATTATTTGATTGATCAGATTTGATGCTTGCGGGCAGATTCCAGCCCATAATCCATTCGGGAGAAACTTCGAGCGCTTTTGCCAGAGTTTTTAGCTTATCCAGAGGTATATTCTTAATACCTCCTGTTTCGTATCTTTGAAGGGTGGATTTACTCATACCCGTCAAGTCGGCTAAATTCTGAAAACTGAAGTTTAATTCACGTCGCCTTGATTTTATCCGCTCGACTATATTGTGCATGGTCTCTTCGGGCATTTTCCCAACTCCTTTCTATATTTTTTCTTTCATAATACACTAAATGGTCTAAATACGCAACACCTATTTTAAAATTGTTGCGAAAATGGGTTGACAAGTAAATGAGCATGGAATATTATGGGTTTATCCTAAATACGCAACGAAGAAAAGGGGATCGTATTATGAACAGAGAACTTTTAAAATTAAAGATGTCAGAAAAAAATTTAAACCAGGGTCAATTGGCTTCTAAAATAGGGATTTGCGAGAACTCGCTGAGTAGAAAGATTTTAGGACGAAGGGAGTTCAGAGTGTCAGAAGTAATAGCGATTTGTGAAATTCTGGATATTAAAAATCCTGCTGATATTTTTTTTGTCTGATCATCCCAAATTCGCAACGAAGCAACTGTCGGAAATACAGATGTTTTTGTTCAATCAACCCAAGCTAAGGAGGGGAAGCGGTATGAGATTAAAAGCGAAGAAAACAAACTCCAATAAAAAGACAAATGCTGATAAAAAGAAAAAGAGGGCACAACATTACATACAAATTGTATTGTTTTCAATGATTCTGGTTTTTCAGTTAGTTATAATCGGCAATCAGAATTGCATGATGACAATGCAGTCGCAGCTCTTTCAGGATATAGCGACGTTACGATTGGACCGAGCTCCTCTAAATGATTCTTACGCGGTTTTAAACGAGCGGGGTGAGTGAAATGATGGGGAAGGAAAGGAAAAAGAGGTTTTATCAGAATACAAATCTGCTTCTGGAGCACTATCTGGATTTGAAAACCTACTGTGACAATGCGGTGTACGCCGTTCAATCCATCAAGTCAAACCGTGAGGTTACAATGCTTATGATGTCGCACGTCGATACGGCGTTACTTTTATTAAAGGGCAAGTGTGCAGCGGAAGGAACCACTGAAAAATACAAGGTAATTGAACTATTGCATCTTGATAAAAATCAACAGGAGATTCCCTGGGCTGAGAAAATTTTACGAGCATCCAAGCAGTTATGTTGCGATGAGATGACAGTTATGAAGTGGAGAAGCGAAATGGTTCATGACTTAAGTGTATTTCTATTTGGTGTTGAGGGCTTAAAACTTCAATTGTGAGAAAAATGACCCGAAGGAGGGCTGGGAATGGATTGTATCAAAGATGCCGGTAAAAATTGCTCAACCTGTGCAAATTGTTGGCCCAATAATATGTGTCGTAGTATGATGCGGAAGCCTAAAACAAAATGGTGCCATATGACGACAGAACAGGCAATCAGGGCGGAAGAATCGGTAATTACATACATAGAGGTTCAGGAGGCGCAGCTGGAAATTGAAGAGGAATTAAAAAAGATAAGAATGGCAAAAACAAAAGCATATACAAGAATCAGAGAGCTGGAGGGTGAGGAATGATGCACTGCAAGCATGAGGATTGTATTTACCAGGGTCAGCTGGGTGAAAACATGAACTACTGCAATTATATTGGTCATACCGGAAAATCGAGAAGGTGTGACCCCGAATGCTGTGATAAATACATAGCAAAAATGAAGGAGGACAAAAATGATTGCAAGGACTTATCAGGATCTGCTGAATGAGATTCAATTCTATAATACGCGCATGAAGCAGTTGAATTATGAAAGGGCTTCACTCCTCATCAAATGCGGAGCACCGTCAGGTTACAGAAGTGCCAGGATCGATCCGTCGGGAATTAAGGGGTCACCTAAGTTTTTGTCCGTTGAAGAAGTGTTTCTGCGTGTTCAGCAAATTGAAGAATTGATGAAAGACTGCAAGTCCATGAGGAATATCCTGTTAAAGCAGCTTGAAGAGATCAATACGTTGCTTGGAAAGCTTGAAAACCGGCAATATAAAATTTACTGGCTTCATAAGTGTGAAAATAAAAATTTCAAGGAGATCGCGGCGGAAGTCGGGCTTTCTTTGAGCCAGGTTCAAAGAATTTACAAGGAGATTACCTTTGAAGAGGCTTAAAGCAAAAAAAGTGCTATTGTCATGCGGATGCTCATGTTGTAATATGATATTGTCACAAAGTATAACAAAGCGGAAACGCCTAAGACTGCTGGTTAGCCCAGCGGTCTTTTTTATTTCCATGGAGATGTTCAACTGGCATAGACAGTTTCTCAGAAAGGGGGCGATTGGTTGACGTGAGATGGCTTTAATAGAAAAAAGGAAAAGGCAGCGGAAATGAAGGCTATGGCCTATGGATGCTGCTATCCAAATGAAAAAGGATGTGAAGGCCAATGAAAGTTAGTGAAATCACAATAAACGATGTCGCATTTTTCCTAAAGTTGGACGGCTGTGTATATTCTGAAACGCAGTTGCGGATCTGTCTGAAGGCATCCGTTGACTATGTGAAAGCGTATACGGGACTTGATGATGCAGGACTGGACGAGTATGAGGATATCACCATTGCTGTATTGATATTGTGTTCGGATATGTATGATAACCGTAGTGTGTATACAGAACAAAGCAGCAATCTGAATCAACTTGTTGAGAAAATTTTAGATTTGCATCGCACGAGTTCCGTATCAGCATAAGGTGGGGATGAAGTATTATGATCAATCCAGGTGAAATGAATGAAAAAATTACAATCCTGACCTTAAATCTGGCTGGCAGCACCTATGAATGGGGCTCTTCGATTTCTGTGTGGACCAAAGCAGAACCGCTCAAGTGCAGCCAAAGCCAATTATCTTCGAGACGAAGGCCGGAAGCAAAATCGGTTAAATTTACAATGCGTAAATGTGCCATCTCTCTGGACAAGGCAATTCTATGGAGAAATCAGCATTATGTTTTAATTGATATCATTGAAAATGAGCATATGTGTTATGAAGTAACAGCCGTACTGATGGAGCCGAAAACTTGTATTCTTCAAACAACGAGTGTGAGCCTTGGTTCATTAAATCGACCTGTAATCAGCAGTGAAGCCTCCCTTACTTTTCCGGGATATTTATTTGAGAAATATTCTAGAAGCAGACAGAAAAAACCAATGTCACTGATTGAAATGTATTTTACGCTGATTGTTCCTGCGGCGGTCGAATTAGAAGCCGGGCAAACGGTAGAGATCGAGGACGGTACTTATGAAGTAAGGGTTCTTCGTCTGGCAGATGACTTAAAAAACGAATATGAGCTCAGAGTGAGGAGAGATGCCTGATGCGGAGATTGAAATCACAGAGAAACTGGAGGGGATAGGATGATAACAGAAAAAGATTTACTGACGGCTATCAATCAGCTGCTTGCAGAGGAATATCCGCAGACTGCTGTATATATCAATCTCTGTCCTCAAAATTTTATCCGGCCGAGTTTCTTTCTTGAGCATGTTACTACTTCATGCAGGGATAAAAGTTGCAAAACGATTGAATTGACGGTCGATTATACGATTACATGTTTCATGGAGACGGACAGTCATTATCATGTGGACGCGGAGTCTCTGATGGAACGGCAGACCGAGGTGATTGCTCTTTTTCGAAGCGGTTACATCATGGTGGGAGACAGGGCCGTAAAAGTAAAGGCGAGCAGCAGCGGCTTCAATGAAGGGGAGGCATACGTGGATGTACAATTCGAATTTTGCGATGACCGAGCCGATGAAGCTGAAGAACCAACATTGATCAGCACAGTAACAACAAAGGTTAAATTAAAGGAGGGTGAGTCATGGGACTTCCAAATATCAACATAGAATTTAAAACTACAGCGGCATCTGCGATCGAGCGTTCTGAACGGGGCATCGTCGGTGTCATCCTGAGAGATGCGAACAGCAACGGCGCGTTTTCTTTGACAAAGACTTCACAGATTCCAGAAGGACTGGGAACAGAAAATCAGGCGTATGTTGAACGTGCCTTTATGGGATATATCAATCCGCCGAAAAAAGTGATTTTATACGTACAGCCCAGCACCTCAACTGATTTGAGTGAAGGACTCGAATATATGGCGACTCAGAATATCGACTATCTCGCCGGCCCGCCGGATATCAGTCAGACAGAATGCACAGAGGCGGTAACCTGGGTCAAGGGGCAGAGAGCCGACGGATATACGCCAAAGGCAGTCTTGCCCGATACACAAGCCGATAGTGAAGCAGTTGTCAACTTTACTACAAGTGGAATTATGGCAGGCGGCGCGGAATATACTGCGGCGAAGTATTGCTCCAGAATTGCAGGATTAATTGCCGGCACTCCTCTGACCATTTCTTGTACTTATGCGCCTCTAACTGAAGTGAGCAGCGTTGATGTTCTTACAAAAGACGAGATGGATGCGGCGATAGAAGCCGGTGAGTTCATTCTCTTCTATGACGGTGAAAAAGTGAAGGTTGGCCGAGGGGTAAACAGCTTGCAGACAACCACCCAGGATAAAGGCAGCGCCTTTAAGAAAATTAAGATCGTAGAGGCGGTGGATATGATGAACAGTGATATCCGAATGACGGCTCAGGATTCTTATATCGGAAAATATTCCAACAGCTACGATAATAAATGCCTGCTGATCGGTGCGATCAAAGGATATTTCGCTACGCTTGAAACAGAGGGCGTTTTAAAGGTCGGTTCTACGGTGGAGATCGATATTGCCGCTCAGGAAGATTACCTTCTGGCACAGGGCATCAACACGGATGATATGACCGCACAGGAGATTAAGGAAGCAAATACAGGGGACAAGGTATTCCTCGCCGCTTCAGCTTCAATTCTGGATGCGATTGAAGATATCAGTCTGACGATTGTGATATAGAAAGAGAGGAAGTTACTATGAACAGCGCAAAAAGAATCATGAGTGGAACCTGGGGTGAAGTATGGCTTGATGGGGATTACGTTTCCGAGTGCTACGGGCTGCAGGCAAAAGTTACATTCAACAAAGAGGACGTCAATCTTTGCGGAAAGATGGCCACAGACAAGAAAGTAAAATCGATCTCCTGCACCGGGTCGTTGAAGCTGCACAAGGTAAACAGCAGAATGGCGCTTGCGGTGGGAGAATACATAAAAAACGGCAAGGATTTACGATTTACCGTTATTTCAAAATTGAAGGACCCTGACGCCTACGGGGCGGAACGTGTATTGCTGAACAATGTTTCCTTTGATGACCTGACCCTTGCCGACTGGGAAGTAGCAACCAACGGAAAGATAGAAGCTCCTTTTTCTTTCACAGATTATGATTTCCTCGACAGCGTGGAGGCATAATTCATGGATGCATTAGAACTGTTGCTGAAAGCTGAGATTTCCAATCTCCCTGAGAAAAGTTTCAAAGTTAAGCGCCTCAGTGAGCTTTGCGGCGCCCCCGTCGTGTTTCAACTGCGGGGTCTGCCGTATAGCAGGGCCGCAGAGATTATCAAGGAGCAAAAGGAGGACATGAATGTCCATATCCTTTTGGCGGGTGTTGTTTCACCGGATTTGAAGTCCCGCGAACTGCAGGAAAAATACAAGGCTTCAACGCCGGCAGAACTTGTCAAGACAATGCTTTTGCCGGGTGAAATTGAGGATGTTTCGCGGGCAGTCGAGCTTCTCTCCGGTTACCGCGCCACCACGATTGAAGAAATTAAAAAAAAATAGATGAGGACCCGGAAGTGCAGGTGATGTACTATTTGTTCACCCGGCACAATGTTTTGCCAGGCTCTTATTACAATCTACCTCCGGGAGACAAGGTTGTAATAAGGGCCTTTTTCGAAAAGCACATGGATGAACTGAACAGCAATCGGCACTATGAATAATACCCGGGATAATTTTTTGAAATTTTAATCGGGAGGGAGGCGAAAGGATGGCACGGGATATCAATATTTCGATAATAGCAAAGGATAACTATTCTCAGGCAGTTAAGACGATGCGTGATACCACGCAGAAATTTAATAAAGATCTGGACGCAATGAAAAGCAAAATCGACACTGTCTCGAAAACGAAAATCACAATAAAAACAGATACGACAAAGGCCAGAGAAGAACTTAAGAGATTGCAAGCGAGCATGGTTGAGACACGTAAATCAGGCAATGATTTGAGCAAGGTTTTAGGCAGTGTAAATATAGCAACAAGCAAACTGAACAATAAGTCAATTAGTAATATGGAAGGCTTCTTAAAAAAGTATGCGTCGGCAGGAGGGTCTCAGCTTGCTATTGATACATTTGCCAAGGGCGCAACAACATATATGGGCAGTGCTTTGGGATCTGAAGGCGGTACACTTTTTGGGAATTCTTTGAGCATGGGAATTACTGGTGCACAGATGGGCGCCTTTGGAGGAATCGTTGGCATTGCAGTTGGCGGGGCAATTGGAGCAGGGCTTGGATTAATCAATGGTACCATTGAAAACTATGCCAAAAAAGATGATGCTTTTAAAGAATTCGTCAGCAGCCAGTATCAGGGGATTCTTCAGGAACGAAGCAAAACATTAGCAAATGCATCAAACCTTGCCGCCAGCCGGAAAGACCCTGAAAATCAATCATCTCTAACGAACAAAAGTAAAGAATTAAGTAATGAACAAGATAAAGCAAATCTTGCCATGGGAGCTTCTTATAACAAGGCGAAAGTGGAAGGCCAAGGCGGACTTCAAGATCAGGTTGATTTTTATAAAAATTATGGTGATGATTTACAAGATGTAAACAGTAAAATTGGTAAATATCAGGCATATTTAGAAAACAAAAAAAGTGACCTGCAGATGAATTCCAAGGAAGTTTTGTTTGGCGGAAGTATATCTGCTGATATGAATAAGGAATTATCCGGTGATGAACGTAAGACGCTATTGGATTATCAGCAGCAGTATGCAGAGGCGGAAAAACAATCTGAGACCGCATCCACTGAGGAAGAAAGAATGCGCGCAATAGCGAAAATGCAGGAACTTCTTGAAGCTACAGAAGCTTTTGCAACAAATGTTTATGCCGGTAGTGAGCCTGCACAGATAGAACAGGATTCGAATGAGGCTTTAATTGGAAACTTGCAGAAGTCAGCAGAAATTTCCAAAGCTGGCTGGGAAAATGTATATGAGATAAAAAATGAACTGACCAAAGGAATGGCATCAGTGCAGAACAATCCAATGGCTCAGTTTTATCCAACGTACGGAGGTTACAGCATTCCGTATAAGGAAAATACTTCAACAGGCAAATTGACATCGTCGTCTAAAGCACACGCTTACGGCCTAGGCTACGTACCTTACAACAATTTCCCCGCACTGCTCCATGAAGGAGAGCGGGTGCTTACCGCAAGTGAAAATCGCGGCTACGGAAGTGGGTCGGGCGTTACCATTACAGGAAATAATTTTACTGTAAGAGAAGAGGCGGATATCAATAAGATTGCAAGAGCATTGTTCGGTGAAATTGAGAAGGCCCGTATGGTCATGGCTTCATAAGATGGGAGGGGTCGAATTTGCGTAAATTTATATTCAGAGATCCGGCTGACAACACGGAAATTGTTCTTCCTGTCACACCGGGCAGTTTCAATGTGTCCCATGGCATTAAAATAGAGACGATCAATATCCATACACTGGGAGATGTAAATCTTGCCGGTTACGGTACCTTGTGCTCTTTTAAAATTGACTGTATGTTCCCCGCTCAAAATTATTCGTTTGTACATAATCTCATTTATTCCGATCCATATAAATACATTCAGGCCCTTGAGGCATGGTGCGATGCAAGAAAAGTTTTGCGTTTCATCGTCTCCGATACGATGGTGAATGTGCCGGTCCTGATCGAGGATATCTCCTATGGTGAGAAGGACGGAACGAAGGATGTGTATGCGACCATTTCCCTGAGAAAATACAGAACGCTCGCAACTGTGACGAGCCCTTCTACAGGAACACAAAACAATGCAAGAAGCACCGATTCGGCATCAGCAAAACCGAAAACCTATACTGTAAAATCTGGTGATACGCTTAGTGCTATTTGTCGTGACATGTACGGCAATTCATCCTTATACGCCAAGCTGGCAGATTACAACGGAATCAAAAATGCCAATCTTATCTATCCGGGACAGGTTGTAAAAATTCCAGATAAAAGTTTATTTACATAGGAGTGTGCTCGTTATGATAACACTGTCAATTACAAGTAAAAATGGTACAACTGACATTACTCAGCTCGTACCTTCTATTACGCTTTCAGGTGATTACCAGCAATGTACAAGGACTTTGGAATTTGGAATCCTGTCGTCACCTGTCGATGGCACCATTCCTGTCGTAAACTGTGAACTCGGAAACGGAGTTACGCTGAAACAAGAGGATCGTGTCCTGTTCAGCGGAGTGATCTTTAACCGTCATAAAAGTACAGACAGCAGCACGACTAATATCACCTGTTTCGACTATGGAATTTATTTAAAAAGAAATGAAGCCGTATATAAATTTAAGAATTGGACACCTGAAGCGATCACAAAATTAATCTGCGCTGATTTTGGAATAACAGTGGGCAATCTGGCGGCAACAGGGGTAAAAGTCAACAGAAACTTTATTGGCGTTGATCTTTACCGTATGATTCAAACTGCTTATACGATAGCCTCAAACAGCACAGGGAAGAAATACCAGATCCGATTTCGTGGTCTTGAACTTGATGTCATTGAAAAAGGCGTCCCCTACGAGACGATGGTCATCTCGGCGGGGAGCAACCTTATGTCGGCATCGACAACGGAAAGCATTGAAAATATGATCAATCAAGTCAGCATCTATAATTCAAAGGACAAGCTGGTTGGAACGCCGAATAACAGCGAATCGATTGCGCTTTATGGACGTTTGCAAAGTTATCTGAGGCAGGCTGATAATGAGGATGCAACGGCTGAGGCAAACAAAATACTGGAAGACAATGGTGTTTTACAGAAAATTACCGTTGAAAACCTTGGAAATTCAGCAAATATGGCAGGTGGCGCTGTTGTCGTTCAAGAACCATATACAGGTTTATACGGCCTTTTTTATATCGACGGTGATGTTCATACCTGGAAAAACGGCCAGTATTATAATAAACTGATTCTCAATTTTCAAAACTTGATGGATGAAAAAGACGCCGGTAAGCTTGTTAACGCAAACGGCTCGAAAACAGCGGGATGAGAGGAGTGATGAGAATGGAAGATAATCCTTTCGTTTCCCTGGTAAGGGGCATAAGGACAGAAGCAAAAAAACAAATACCGACATTTATGCGGTTGGGAGAGGTCATTACTGCATCACCATTAACGGTTAATGTTTCTCAGACCATTCAGGATAAAGATTCTCTTTTAAAAAACAGCAGTTTGTATGAATTTAATGCAGGAGAAACGTTGCTTCTGATTCCCATTGAAGAGGAGCAGCGATATATAATCATTTGCAAGGTGGTGGACGTATGAATGCGACACTTTTTCCGATCATTCAACCGCAGGTGGCGGAGGATGGGATGGAACTCTCCATTTTTAAAGAAGCAAAATGGGATTTTGAAAATAATATCCCGGTCTATAAAAACGGATCACCAGTTGTTGTTTCTGGGAAAGAAGCAGTACTTGTATGGGCGTGGAAGGCACTTCATACACCCAGATTCCGTCATGAAATCTATACGTGGGATTATGGAAATGAAGTGGATTCATTGATTGGACAACCTTTTTCAGAGGAGTTAAAGCAGTCGGAGGCAGCGCGTTATGTAGAGGAATGCCTGCTTGTCTGCCCGTATATTACAAGTGTTTCTGATACGGCGATATCTTTCTCCGACGGGATATTGAACGTGAATGCGAAGCTGAATACAGTTTACGGGGAGGTGGAAGTGAATGTATGAGGACTATACGGTAGAAATGATTAAAAATAACATCATTAGTCAACTGAGCAGTGAACTCAATACCAGTGAAGGAAGCTACACAAACGATATGATCAGTGCTGTGGCCTATGAAATGTGGAAATATTATCAAGCCATTGACGCGATTGTTCCCATCGCCTATGTTGATGAGACTTCTGGAGAATATATTGACAAGAGGTGTGCGGAGTACGGCATCACGCGGAAATCGGGGTCGAAGGCAACGACTATGTTAACCTTCACAGGCGCAAATAATACGCAAATCGCCGCAGGTAAAGTATTTTTAACTTCGGATGGTCTGCAATTTGAAACCGACAAGGCCGTAACCATTTCAGAGGGTACTGTTTCGGTAAGCGCAACGGCAGCAGAGATCGGTGATGAGTATAATGTCGATGCAGGAACGATCCTTTATCAGGTGATAACGATAAACGGGCTTACGTCAGTAACCAATGCGGCTGCAACAGGGGGAGCGGATGAGGAAACCGACGCTGCACTAATCGCAAGACTTTATGATTATCTGCAAAAACCGGCGACATCGGGAAACATAGCAAACTACAGACAATGGGCTCTGGCGGTGGACGGCGTAGGAGGAGCCAAAGTATTTCCACTTTGGAAGGGTAACGGTACCGTAAAAGTTGTTATTGTGGACAGCGATAAGCAGCCGGTGGCGGAAAGCTTGGTTACTGCAACAGAAAAATATATTGAAGAAATGAGGCCGATAGGAGCCACAGTAACGGTTGTTTCAGGTACAGCAAAGAACATTGATATTACCGCTTCTGTTACATTGGCCTCCGGGTATATATTACAGACGGTAACGGACACCTTTACTCAGTTTATAACGGATTATTTTAAAGAGATTGCCTTTGATGCAACTTATATAAGCGTAGCTAAAATAGGAACCCTTTTGCTGGGTACAGACGGGGTTTTAGATTATGATGATTTGCGGCTAAATAGCGATACGTCCAATATCGGATTGGGTGACGAGGAAGTACCTGTATTCGGCACAGTCGATCTGGAGGTGTGATGTGGCATTTGTGGGAAAACTCAATAAAAAAGAGGATGGCAGTGTCTATGTGATTGAAGAAATCCAGACAGTCACAGAAGGTGTATATGCCGGATATCTGGAGCATGACAACGTAACGGGCAGTTCGGTAGCTGTTTATACCGGCAGCAAATATACCGGAGATGAGATAACTTCTTTTGCGTTGTCCACTGACAGTGAGGCCTCCTGGAAGACCTACATCAAGGTGTATGCAGGCGTGGATACCATATACATTACTTATCAGACCGCTGGTGATATTGTCGAGGCGAGCGATATAAACGCCCTTCAGGACGCGGTATCCGCCGCTCAGGATGAGCTTGATGCGTATGAGGCGAGTAATAACACAGAATTAAATAGCATAGAAAGTCGTGTAACTACAGTTGAGACCGCCAAGGCGGATGAAATATCCGTTGCAACCAGGCTGCTCCTGAAAGCCGATAAGGAAGATACCTATACGAAAGGGGAGACAGATGCCAGAATCGAAGAAGTAGTCGGCGCCGCTCCGGATGCATTGGATACATTGCAAGAGATAGCGAGTGCTTTGAATGACGATTCCGACTTTGCCGGTACAATGACGACTCAGCTTGCAGCCAAAGTTGACAAAGTAACGGGTAAAGATTTAAGTACAGAGGACTATACGAGCGAAGAAAAAACAAAACTGACCGGCATAGAGGCAGGAGCTGAAGTCAACAACATACCCGACACAAATGCCGGATTACTGACGGGATCAGCCGATACAAGCCTGCACTATCATTCTGCCGATCGGAACAGGGCTAACCATACTGGCATGCAGACCGCATCCACGATATCAGATTTTGCGGCCACGGTAAGAACGGTTGTACTTACTGGTTTGAGTACAGTAGCTGATACCGCTATTGCCGCGACGGATACCACATTGTCTGCAATAGGCAAGCTACAGGCTCAAATCACAGCAAATTTATCCACACTGGCAAGCCATACCAATAATACTTCAAATCCTCATAATATTACAAAATCACAAGTAGGCCTGGGAAATTGCGACAATATAGCAGATACGGATAAGAGCGTGGCAAGCGCCGCCAAATTGACTGCGGCCCGGACCATAAGCATAAACGGAGATGCTACCGGTTCTGCATCCTTTGACGGCAGTGCGGATGCATCAATTGATATTGCACTGGAAGACAGCGGAGCAGCAGCCGGTACTTACCGAAGCATATCAGTAAACGCTAAAGGGATTGTAACGTCAGGAAGTAACCCAACTCTGACGATATCAGAGGGCGGCACCGGCCAAACGACAGGCGCAGGCGTAAGGAATGCACTGGGTCTTGGAAACACAACCGGCGCATTACCAGTAACGAATGGTGGAACCGGAGCTGCAACGGCCTCAGGAGCACTTACAAACTTAGGACTGAATGCCACCGCTTCGGAATTAAACTACATGGACGGGGTTACAGCTAACGTACAGACACAGCTGGACGCAAAAGCGATAAAGTCCCATGCGGCT
The DNA here is from genome assembly GCA_963676445.1 of Anaerovoracaceae bacterium. Classification (GTDB taxonomy): domain Bacteria; phylum Bacillota; class Clostridia; order Peptostreptococcales; family Anaerovoracaceae; genus Anoxybacterium. Next base: position 1,326,677 of record OY781100.1, on the reverse strand, counting down.
ACATCCGGTACGTATGGGCTTGGCACTGCGGCAAATTATGGGCATGTAAAGACGATCAATGCATTAACACAATCCTCCCATGCAGATGGCACAGCACTAAGCGCCTATCAGGGGTATGTCTTAAATACTGCACTGGCAGCAAAAGCCTCCCTGGCTTCCCCTTCATTTACCGGGATACCGACAGTTCCGACGGCAACTTCCGGGACAAATACAACACAGGCGGCAAGTACAGCCTTTGTACAGCAAGAACTGTCTGATGCCGGATATGGAGATATGCTTCGGTCGATCTACGATACAGATGAGGATGGGATTGTAAATACCGCGGAGGAGGCAGTCAAACTTAAAACTGCCAGAACGATCAGCGTAACCGGAGATGCATCGGGAGAAACATCTTTTGACGGTTCTGAAGATGCAGAAATTGGCCTTACTTTGACAGACAGCGGGGTAGCCGCAGGTACTTATGGTAGTGTAACCGTAAACGCGAAAGGGCTTGTAACGTCAGGAAGTAACCCAACTCTGACGATATCCGAGGGCGGCACCGGCCAAACGACAGGCGCAGGCGTAAGGAATGCACTGGGTCTTGGAAACACAACCGGCGCATTACCAGTAACGAATGGTGGAACCGGAGCTGCAACGGCCTCAGGAGCACTTACAAACTTAGGACTGAATGCCACCGCTTCGGAATTAAACTACATGGACGGGGTTACAGCTAACGTACAGACACAGCTGGACGCAAAAGCGATAAAGTCCCATGCGGCTACATCCGGTACGTATGGGTTTGGCACTGCGGCAAATTATGGGCATGTAAAGACGATCAATGCATTAACACAATCCTCCCATGCAGATGGCACAGCACTAAGCGCCTATCAGGGGTATGTCTTAAATACTGCACTGGCAGCAAAAGCCTCCCTGGCTTCCCCTTCATTTACCGGGATACCGACAGTTCCGACGGCAACTTCCGGGACAAATACAACACAGGCGGCAAGTACAGCCTTTGTACAGCAAGAACTGTCTGATGCCGGATATGGAGATATGCTTCGGTCGATCTACGATACAGATGAGGATGGCAAGGTTAACGCAGCGGTGGCAGCAGACAATGTGCCTTGGAGCGGTGTGAGCAACAAACCTGATACTTTTACTCCAAGCATACATACGCATGACAGCGGTACAATTACCGGTGTATCGACGGATAAGTTAAGCGAACCAGCATATGTTACAGGGGGTATTACAAAGACGGCGGCACCCCTATTTGATGTATTGAGGGCGGATCGTACTGCCTTTCTTCCTGCTTCACAAATCATAATCGAAGTCTCAACAGATGCCGGTATGACTTGGACAGATGCCGGTATCAGCGATATGAACAAAACGATGTTGTTTACTGGTCAGAGGCCGATCGTTGCAATTCCACTCAAAAATGGTGTCAGAAGTTCAGATTGCATGATGCGTCTTACTATTACTGCAATGCGATATAGCGTGCCTGAAGAAACGATAGAAACGGATAGGTACAGCTACTGGAATTCTGCCAATGTATTGTCTGCAGAAAGGTACTGCCAGCTGGATGCTGGATGGATTTTTTGTAGTTCAGTCAATGATAGAATCTATATGAAAGTGGAACGCGCAACCGGAGCGGCTCCTAACACTTGGATTACTGAAAGGGAAGCATTTTTAAGAGGATGGTCCGGCGGGAACTTCCTTTCCATGCCTGGCGAGACATTTGGTGGAAGTACCAGTCAAAGCGGGAATTTTTGGAATCGCCGCTTTACATTCCGGACTTGTTCCACAAGCAACACTTTCAATGATATGGATTTGGCTAAAAGCTCAAATACACAGAAGCAGTCAATCAGCCACTTGAAACTGACTGGGAAAAATGTTTGGACTATACCTAATAAAATGATGTATCATGATCATCTATATTATTGGGACGTGTATCAAAATGCGCTTTTCCCTGCCATGATTCAAGGAACACAGCTGGAATCTACCGCTGCCGCCGGGACTGCTCCTCTGATCGTAGAATCACCCACTGTCGTTTCGAATTTAAACGCGGACATGCTTGATGGAAAAGAAGCGGAAGATTTTATGCCAAAAGGTCCACTGACCTGGGGGCAGTTGAGGGGAGGATCATAGTATGTCAAAATACGCAGACAGTTTATATGGAACAGCTGCATATGGGCCTGAACCGGAGGCTTCTGGCCCTGATGAGGCATATGCCGATCTTATGTCATATTTGCCGGACTATTACCGAAACAGTAATGAGGTAGTTGAGCTACAAACAGCCTTAGGTTACAGCACGGGGGAATTAGCAGGAGGTCTTCCAGACTTAATCAATCAGTGCTTTGTATCTTCCGCCACATGGGGATTGGATCTCTTGGAGCAGGTATTCGGACTGACGACGGATAAAACAAAATCCTATGCAATTCGCAGAGAAATTTTAAAAGCGAAAATGAGGGGCGCTGGAACGACTACGATTAGTATGATACAAAATATGGCAGTTGCCTTTTCCGGCGGTGAGGTAAATATACTCGAATATCCGGAAGAGTACATCTTTGTAGTACAGTTTGTAGGCATAAAAGGGATACCGCAGAATATGACAGGACTGATAAACGCTATAGAGGAAATTAAACCGGCGCATTTGGCTTATCGTTTTAAGTATACCTACACAACCTGGGGTGCCTTAGACAGTATGACCTGGGGTGATGCAAACAGTGGACATAAAACTTGGGCAGCATTGAAAATTTATGAAGGAGAGTGATAACTATGCTTACTACATCGAATTATGACTTAAATAAGCCGCAATCCACAGATGTGATTGACATTGAAGATCTGAATGATAATTTTGACACGGTCGATCAGGTATTGAAAGTTAATGCGGATGGGATTGCCTCGGAGGCAGTAGCGCGGGCAGAGGCAGACATAGAAAATTCAGAATCAATTGAAGCACATAAATCAGACTACAGTCATCATATTTATTATGCGCTTGATTCGGGATCAACCGATGCATATTCCATTACTATTGAGGGTATAACAGCATACTCTCAGCTTATAGGGGTTCCGCTCTATGTGAAATGCCCAACTGCGAACTCTACTGTGGCTAGTCTGAACGTCAATGGGCTTGGTGCTGTAAATATAGTTCGTGAAACCTCGACCGCCTTGCTAACCGGCGATATAACGGCAGGAAAAATTATTCAGGTTATCTATGATGAAAGCTATTTTCAATTGTTAAGCCAAGGTGCTGATGCGTCGCAGGCTTCTAAATCGGAAACTCTTTCAAATAAAAGTTTAACCGCTCCCAAGATTGCCAGTGGAGGCTATATTGCAGATGCTAATGGCAATGAACTTATTAAAGCTTCATCGGTTGTATCATCGGCAGTCAATGAGATTACTGTAAAAAATGCAGTTACAGGAAGTGCTCCGTCGATCTCGGCCTCAGGTGGAGACACAAATGTATCGTTAAATCTAATCTCTAAAGGGACTGGTACGGTACAGGCAAACGGAGTAGCTGTTGCCACGAAATCCAAATCTGTATCTGTAACATTATCGTCGTCGTCATGGTCAGGATCATCGGCACCTTATATATATACAGTAATTGTCCCGGGTGTTACCGCTGTCAGCAACCAGGATCTGACGCCTGCAACTTCAATTACGCAGGCGCAACTACAAGCGCTGCAAGCTGCTAATATTATTGGCTACTCTCAGACCACGAATTCTGTAACGTTGAGAGCATGGGGTACAAAACCTACGATAAATATTCCTGTAGTATTCACGGTGAGGGGGGATGCGTAATGACTACTATGATTCGATGTGGCGGCGGCGGAACTAAAGCTTTGAAGACAGTAGAAATTACATCTTCAGGGAGATTTACTGTTCCATACGGAGTGAGTGAACTTTATGTATTCCTTGTTGGCGGCGGAGGAGGCGGTTGTGGCGGCAGCACTTATGCAGGAGGACCTGGTGGAGGTGGCGGATATGCTTCGTTTAATAGAATAAATGTAACGTCAGGTGAAACTCTATCAGCTGTTATAGGTTCTGGAGGCATCGGTGGAGCTAGAACAGGTTATGGTGGGAATATGCACTACGGAACTGATGGGGGGGCTACCTCTTTAGGATCAGTTTCTGTTTTGGGAGGAAGAGGAAATCCTACTTCGGCTAGTCCAGATGAATATATAGGATCCCGATCATATAGAGCACCGAGAGGCGGTACGGGAGGAGGTGGTGGAGGACATCAAGGAAGACAACATCCTGCAGGAGGAAATGGGGGAAGTGGAATTACAGGAGGCAAAGGTGAAGATGGATTAATGGAACCCTCTGATGGGCACTATATAATTGGAGGGCTTGGAAACTATTTTCCATGTATTAATCCGTTTACTGGTGCTGTTTATTGTGGCGGTGGTGGTGGGGGCGGTGCCTGGGAAAGTGACTCTGATTCAGATGGGCAATATTCAATACCTTATCCTGGAGGAAAGGGAGGTGCTGGTGGTGGAGGCACTGGAGGAAACGGTCCGACCGGAAGAGAGGGTGCTACGACCGCTTATCAAGGTTCCGATGGAAGCAAATTTGGAGCTGGTGGTGGGGGTGGCGGTTCGGGATTCTATAACGGAGTTTCAGCCAAAGGTGGTAATGGATGCCAAGGTGTTATTGTCGTTGGGTATTATATATAGGAGACAGGATGAATGTTATAATAAAAAAAAATGGAGAGTATGTTAATCGAATCATTGCTGAGTCACTTGAAGTCGCTGAATTAATGTATGGAAATACTTTCGATATCTTTGAAGAGATTATTGCTCTTCCAGAAAATCCAATACTTAATTCCGAGATGAATGGAAAAATTTATTGCCCTGTATGTCATTATATTATGCCAGAAGATTCGGGTCAATGCTCCCAATGCAATATCATTTTATAGGAGGCTTTATGATACAACTTTATCCTATTTGTGGTCAAGAATATTTCACGAAAGAACACTTCTCCGTACAGGAGGTAACTCAATTGTATCTGGGATACTTCGAGAACCTTTTGGAATATATTAAAGCTTATCGAGCAGAAGTGAAATATGTCAACTATAAAGAACTTCTTCCGAGATATAGTGGTAACTATACAGACCGTAGCAAAGTGTATAATGATAGATTCATAAACTCCGGTTTGTTTCTGAAATCTTTAGGAGAAGATATCGAAAAGAACGGGACGTATTGGGCATTTATTTGTTATCGTGATGGTCGAATAAAAGAAGGAGGGCATAGATATGATGCCCTCCAAAGCATTAACAGTAACAGAAAGGTTATGGCAGTTATTATTGATGATATCAATACAGGATTTGCTACTCAAAAGGAGCTCAAAACTCAATATGCCATGAAGCTATTTTTTCCAGAAAACGACATAAAAAGATTCTATAAAACAAAACATCGCTTTTCAGATTTTAAGAAAATTGGAAAATCATTATACTATGTTACTACAAATCACCTTGCAGAAATAGATCAAATTTTAATTAGGTATTCAATGTATCTAAGCTGGCTATTATTTGAATATCATGGACAGATAAAACCCGTTGATTTTGTTAATGGGGAAGAGGCATTTTTTAAATGGAAGGCGGTGAATAGGCTATGATACAAAATTTAAGGTTGATTGAAATCGAACTTTTTTCAAATTGTAATAGAACTTGTCTTTGGTGCCCAAACCGTTTTGTGAATAGGAGAAAAGAGAACATAGAACTTGGAGAGGATATTTTATTATCTTTACTATATGAACTGCGAGTAAATGAATATCAAGGTGCAATAACTTTTTCAAGATTCAATGAGCCTTTCTCGCATGTAGAGCTTTTTAAGCAAAGATTGAAACGGATTAAACATATATTACCAAGAAATAAACTAATAACCAATACCAATGGCGATTTTTTGTGTATAGAAGTGCTGGATAACTTATTGATTAATGAATTAACCATCATGGATTATGACAAAAAGGGCGTAGAAGTGTGTGCCGAACAATTAGAATCCTGGGGTGCTGACATTGATGAGATTGCATATCCATATATATTTGCTCACCGAGGAGATTTACAGATGTTATATTTCGTTGACTGGCTAGATAATAAAGCTAAGATTACAGACCGAGGGGGAACCTTGCCGGAGTATTCTTTGATAAAAAGGAATTGTCAATGCTTAGAGCCCTCATATTTTGTAGGAGTCAATTATGATGGGACAGTTTCCCCCTGTTGCAATATCAGAAATGACATCAACACACAGAAACCGTTTATCATAGGGGATTTATATGAAAATTCTTTAACAGATATTTTAAAATCTCAAAAGGCAACGACTTTCCGGCATAATTGTGAAAAGGGTATTTATGATAAAGCCTCACCGTGCTATTACTGTAATCATAATGGTGGTAGATATACACAGGGAAGGAATAGTATTCGTTATGAATAAGAAGATAGGAGTGTTTTTACCTGCTAGACTCACAAGCGAGCGATTGCCAAGGAAACTTATTTTACCAATAGGTGAGACGTGTTTATTTGATATTGCTTGTCAAAAAATTAATAGTATGCCGGAAGATATCAATAGATATGTTCTTATTTATGATACTGAACTTGGTGAAATTGCTGCACGTTACTCGAATATACAGATTATTTGGCGCAGCAAGGATAGTGTTGAAGCAGAAGGACCTTTGTCGTTTATCTTTCGTGACTTAGAGACGGTCATAGATTCCCATTTGATGTTCTTAAACCCTTGCCTGCTTTTTTTGAAGCGTGAAACAATCTGTAATGCTATCTACCAATTTCAGCAATCCGAAGCCGATTATGCCACCAGCGTTAAGCTTTTACAAAACTGGATTATTGAAAAGAATGGAAAGGCTATAAATGAGATTGATTATAAAAGACTTTCAACAAAAGAGATTAAGCCACTTTATCAGACTGCACACTGTTTTCACATATTTCATAAAAATATGTTCTTTGAGGATGGGTACATGTTGAAGAATGGATTTTTGCCATTACTTATTCCCAATGATGAGACTATTGATGTTGATACTCAGGAAGATTATGAATTTGCCAAGTGGAAGTACGAGAAGGAGAGTAGAGGAGTATGTTTATAGCAGAAATAGGAATCAATCATAATGGTGATTTGAAAATAGCTAAGAGATTAATTTATGAAGCTAAACGATGCGGCGCTGATGTTGTTAAATTTCAAAAACGGAGTCCGGAAGTGTGTGTTCCAGAAGACCAAAAGCATATTAAAAAGGATTCAATATTTGGAAGAATGGACTATATTGACTACCGACATAAGATTGAGTTTGGGAAAAAGGAATACGATGAAATAGAAAAGTTTTGTAAGGAACAATCGATCCTTTGGAGCGCTAGTGTCTGGGATGTCGATAGTTTAAACTTTATTGGTCAATATGATATTCCGTTCGTTAAAATTCCTAGTGCCTGTATAACTAATATCGATTTGCTAGAGCGAGTGAACTCTTATGGGATGGATGTAATTATTAGTACCGGAATGAGCACGGAGTATGAAATATCTCAAGCTGTTCAGAATCTTCATAATCTCGTTGGTATCCTTCATTGCAATAGCTCTTATCCCTGTAAAACCAGCGAAATGAATTTAAACTACATAGTAACTATGAAGGAAAAGTACTTTAATTACAAAATCGGCTATAGCGGCCATGAAGAAGGATTCTTACCTACATTAGTAGCAAAATCACTAGGAGCTCAGATTATTGAAAGACATATAACATTAAATAAGCAGTTACCAGGGTCAGATCATTTGGCAAGTTTGAACATTATTGAGTTAGGCCAATTAATAGAATCACTTAGCAAAATTGATGAGATTTTGGGGGAAGACCGAAAAATAGTATTTGAATCTGAGAAAGAGCAATTGCGAAAATTACGTAATGTTTAAGTAGATAGAGCAGCAGTAAACATTGATGAATAATAGTTACTAGTTGCTAATGAGGAGGCGCCTCGAATGTCATATCCTTAGCCATTAGATTAGACATAAGTTGTTTCGTATTAAACGGAACTTGTAAAGAAGGTGATAACACATGATCAACGACGTCAAACAGGCGATCGTGGACAAGCTGAGCACATTATTTCCCGTAGCAGACGGCTACAAGGTATTTGATGAGAGTGCTCCTGCAGATTCCACGGCGCCTTATTTTTTAATTATGATAACCAAGCAGGTATACGGCAAAAAGCTGAATACCAAATATCAGAGCACATTATCCTTTGACCTTGCCTACTTCAGCGATAAAGCCACAACGGAAATCAGAGCAGATTGCTGCGGAGTTCAGGAAATGATACTAAAGGCATTCAATGCGGTAGGCGCGTATCGGGTCAGGAATAAAAATGCTCAAATCACAGAAAACGTGCTGCATGTAACCTTTGACATCAGCTACTCAGAAATGAAAGCTGAAGACATAACTTATATGCAGCAAGCAGAAACATCAACCAATATTTAATGAAACGGAGGATTAATCATGGGAGGAACATGGACCAGCCAAAACAAAATATTACCGGGTGCTTACATAAACTTTCTTACGAATGCAGCACTGTCAATTACACCCGGTGACAGAGGGACTGTCGCATTGCTGCAGGAGATGTCGGTCGGAGCGGCAGGAGAGATGTATATCATTACTGCAACCGATGCGAGTGAATATCCTGTTGGAGCAGCGGATAGCGATAAACTTCTGGTCAATCAGGCGCTAAAGGGGGCCAAAACGGTTATCGTATATAACCTGGGCTCCGAACATACTTCGACGGTGCTTTCCAACGCATTGGAAGCGTTAAAGACAATTGAATTTAATACTCTTTGCTATCCTTTTGGCGCGGCAACATATGCGGATAATCAGTCCTCGATCAGAACCTGGATCGCGGCGATGAGAGATACGGAAGGACGTAAAATACAGGCAGTTATGGCAGATTACGACGGAGATTATGAAGGTGTGATCAACGTTACGCAAGGTGTGAAGCTTTCTAACGGAACCGTACTGTCCAATGCCCAGACCACTGCCTGGGTAGCCGGGGTAACTGCGGGAGCCGCAATTTACCAGTCGAATACAGGAAAAAAATACATCGATGCTATTGATGTATCGCCAAGAATGACCAAAAGCGAAATGGAAGCTGCCGTATCGGCCGGAAAGTTTATTTTTAAAGTCGATTCCGCGCAGAATGTAACTGCTGTGTATGATATCAACTCACTGGTTTCATATACCGTGGACAAGGGCGAACTTTTCAGGAAAAACAGAGTGATGAGAACGGTAGACGGTATCAACAATGATATCGTAGAAATTTTTGAATCAAACTACATTGGCAAAACGAACAACAACGCCGACGGAAGAGCATTGCTGCGGGCAACCTTGGTGCAGTATTTCAGTGAGCTTCAAAATTTGTCCGCTATTCAGAATTTTACCGAGGATGATGTTGTAGTTTCAGCGGGGACTGATTCGGATGCTGTCGTGATTGAATGCTATGTTCAGCCGGTTGACAGCGTAGAAAAAATCTATATTACAGTGAACTTATCTTAAAAGGGGGATAAAACAATGTCAGATAACTATACAAGAATCGCGGATACGATATCCTCTCATGAGGGTAAGGCCTATATCACAATCAACGGCTCCAACAGAGAACTCTTTGAGGTTTCTAGCTTAAAGGCGCAGCTGGATTTAACAGTCTCGGCAAAAAGAATGCTTGGCAGCCGGATGACGCAGCATAAAGTGACGGGAGCCGAGGGAACTGGCAGCTTGACGATGTATTTCATGAATAGTGAAGTGCTGAAACAGGCACTGGCTTATCTGAAAGAAGGCAGTTACACGGGAATTACGCTGCAGGTGTATAACGAGGATACGCAATCCACCATCGGAAGACAGGAAGTCGTAATGACAAATGTTATCTTTGCATCCATACCTGTTGCTACGCTCGATGACAGCTCCGATGATCCAATTACCTTTGATACGGACTTTACTTATGACGGAATCAACGTATTGGAAAGCTTTACGCTTCCGGAAAATTACAGATAAGAAAGGAGCCTTGTGCTCCTTTCTTTCATTCATAACTCAGGAGGTATACGAGAATGAGTTCATTAAAAGCATTTTTAAATCCGGTACAACTAGGAAACAGAGAGGTTATTGTTTCGGAACGTTTTATAGGCGAAGGCGGTAATCCGGTTCCGTTTATCATAAAGCCCATTACTCAGAAAGAGAATGAACAGCTGATCAAGAAATTTACAAAGACCGACAAAAAGGGCGTGGAGACTTTTAATCGAACGGAGTATGTCCAGGCATTGACCGCTTGCGCCGTTGTCGAGCCTGACCTTTCCGATGCAAAGCTTCAGGATAAGTATGGTCTGGGGGAATCGGAGACCCTCAAGAACATGCTGCTGATCGGCGAGTTTGCAAATCTTGCGCAGGCGGTTCAGGAGCTGAGCGGGCTTGACAAGGACATTAACAAGGACATTGATGAAGTAAAAAACGAATAAGGCAGGGTGATGCGGATTTCAATCTTGCGCACTTTGCCCTTCAAAAATTGCATATCCTTCCTTCTCAACTGTGCTCCATGAGCCACGAGGAAAAAGCGTTTATTTACGGGAGTATCATAATACGCGTAGAGGAAGAAAAGAAGCATGCTCCGAAAAATATACCGAAGAAAGGGAGGAAAAGGTGATGAGTACATTGACAGCTTCATTGACGCTGCTGGGGAACTCTTCCGGTTCATTTGAAGCGGTATCGAAATTTGCCGATAAAGCAGCGGCAACGGTTAAAAAAGCATACGGCGAAGTAGATACATTTAATCGAAAACTGAATAGCACAGCAGAACAAGCAAAATCGGCATTCGGCGGGTTTGGTAAATTTTTTGATATGGAAAAGGTCAAACGAGGAATGGAGATAGCTGATAATTATGTGCGTTTACAGACGAGATTAAAGGCAGTCAATAATGAACTAGGGACACAGGCAGAGCTTCAGAATAATGTATTTGCTGCTGCCAATAGATCCAGAAGCTCTTATTCCGATATGGTCAATACTTTTGCTGATCTTGCATCCGCTGCGGGGGATACCTTTGGATCAAATAATGAAATTTTGTCCTTTACTGAATTAACTCAAAAATCTTTGAAACTGGGTGGCACAGATGCGAAAACCCAGTCGGCTGGAATGGATCAAGTGATCGGGGCTATGGGATCGGGAACGATTCAAGAAGGAGACTTTGATACGATTACATCAACTGCGCCAATGATGTTGAAAGCCATGGAAGATTTTACAGGCAAATCTGCAGATGGTCTAAGAAAGATGGCAGAACAAGGAACGCTTACAGCTGATATTCTCAAAAAATCGATGTTTGCAGCATCAGCAAATATTAATGATGCATTTTTCAATATGCCTATGACCTTTAACGATATTTGGCAGCGTATTAAGAATGCAGCACTTCAAGCATTCGGTGGTGTAATTGAAGGAGTAAGTAAGATTATTAATTCGGGTGGCTTTCAAAAATTTCTGGCGGTGATTATAACTGGAATTTATACAGTCGGCAATGTATTGAATTGGATAGTCGGCATCTTAGACTATATAGCGCCTATTCTCGAAACGATAGGCGGGGTGTTGCTTGCAGCAATGATTGCAAATTTATGGGTTGTCGCTACTGCTGCATGGACTGCTGCCGCTGCTTTTATCGTAGCAAATTGGACGATCATTTGTATCGTTGCAGTTATTGTAATAGTTATTAATCTCTTAGGGAAGCTTGGAGTTTCATTACAAGATATTTTTAGTTTTGTTGGTGGTGCGATCGGTGTCTTTACCACCTGGCTCGAAAACATTCCTGTGGCAATATCAAATATCGGAGTGTGGATTGATAAGTTTATCAGCGGATTGTTTAATGGCATTATTGACGGCATTAATAAAGTCGTCTCCGTAATAAATAAAATAACTGGAAGTGATATTAAAATCCTGGATTACTATCAGGGCAAGACAGAAGGGAAAGAATACAAAGAACTGAAAAGCTATTCTGATGCTTATAAAAAAGGAGCTCAAAAGGGAAGCGATAATTATACCAACATGAATAATAAATTAGGCGGAATGACTGAGGGGTTTGATGCTACTGCTTTTACTGGAATTCCAAGTAAAGACGACCTTGGCACTCCCAATAATCCTATTTCAGTTCAAGGGACAGGTGCGAACGGAAACCTTGCAGTCGACATGGCGGAAGAAGATATCCAGTATCTGCGTGATATTGCTGAACGGGATTACATCAATAAATTCAGCACCGCTACTGTGGCGCCAAATATTCAAGTGTCATTTGGAGATATTCATCAGGAGGCAGATGCGGATAAGGTGGCAGGCCGAATTCAAAGAATTCTGAGGGAGCAGATTGCTACTGCCGGAGAGGGGGTTTAGGATGAGTAATTATGCGATCTTCTTCGATTATAAAAACAGAACCTACCGGCTGCCTGTTAACCCGGATGAAATAAAAGTGAAAAGTTCTCTTTCGGTGGAGAAATATGAAGTGCTGGGTCTGGATCAGATTGCAGTTCCGACTAGAATGGAATTAAAAGAGTATTCATTCGACTGTGAACTTCCTAAAAAACCCTATCGCTATGTGGAAACGCCCAATCAATTTAAAGATGCAGACTATTATTTGAAAAAATTCGAAAGATGGCGCAAGAAGCTTACCCCGGTCCGTTTTATTGCTACAAATGGTATTGGTGATGACATTAATACGTTGGTGCTGATTAAGGACTTGGATATAACGGAACGGGCTGGAGAAGAGGGTGATAAATACGTATCGCTTTCCCTGCTTGAATATAAGCCTTACGGAAAAAAGCAGCAGCTGACTTTAGTGGATTCTGTACTGCATATTGTTCCGGAAGTTAACGCTGCTACTGAAGAGACTAATCCCAAGAACTCTGGAACATACACGGTTGTGAGCGGGGATACGTTATGGGCGATTGCGAAGGTACAATACGGTAATGGATCTAAATATACTAAAATATACAACGCAAATAAGGATAAAATCAAGAATCCTTCTCTGATTTACCCTGGTCAGGTTTTGACCATACCTGAGTAGGCGGTGAAGGAATGAAATTTTTAGTAATTGTTGATGGTACGTATTATGAAATAAGTGAGCTGGTGACAAAAGTATCCTATAGAGATAGTTTAAATGGTGGCTGCAGCAAATTGGAATTTACTTATGTAAATGATGATCTTATTATAACAAACGGCAGTGCTGTCAGTTTTGAGTTCGAAGGCACAAAAATCTTTTATGGCTTTGTATTCAAACATGGAAGAGGAAAAGGGAAAGAAATCAACGTGACTGCCTACGATCAATTAAGATATTGTAAAACCAAGGATACGATTCTCGTTAAAGAAAATACGGTAACGACTTTGGTAAAAAAAATGTGTGCTACATTGGGATTGAAAGTCGGAGTTCTTGACGATTCCGGCTACATACTGACTACCAGTTTGCAATACGATAAGACTTGGCTTGATATTATATATTCCGGAATCAACGAGACTTGGGATCATCTGAGTGAAAAATATGTATTGCGCGATGAATTCGGAAAGATAGCACTTAGAACCCTCAAAAATTTAAGGTTGAGTCTGGTCCTGGGCGATGAAAGTATGGTATATGGGTTCAGCTATGAACAATCAATTGATGATAAATTCTATAATCAGATCAAGCTTGTGAGCAGAAATGATACCAGTGGAAAAGATGATACCTATATTGTAAGGGATAGTAATTCCATCTCTCGATATGGCTTAATGCAAAACTATATGAAACTGGATAATAATGCTAATTCTGCAAAGGTAAAAGACTTAGCGGATCAACTTTTGGAATTGTATAATCATGAGGTTGAGAGTCTGAGCCTTGACTGCCTTGGCGATACAAGCGTTCGAGCGGGAACAAGTTTTTACGCACGGATTAATGATATCAAGCTAGGTCGGGATTTAATCGTAAAATCAGTGACGCATAATTTTCTGCCGGTACATACCATGAGTATGGAGGTTTCAATATGATAAATGAAATTAAAACCGTCGTACAGAATTACCTGAATACGGCGGCGCTTTGTTGTTTAATGACGGGCACGGTAACAAGCGGCGGCATTAAAATAAATGACAAATTGGTTTTGCCGGATGAACTGGTGATCGGAAACCTGAAATCATCGCTAATCAATGGACAAAAAGTGAGATTGCTGCGAAATCATGGAGGGCAGCAATTCTACATTCTGGAGGTGATTAACCAATGACAACACCTGCGGCATTAATCCCAGAGGATATAACGATTCATGAAACCATCGGTACAAGCAGGACCTATAAACTGGAAGAGGCGAATATTCAGGGCTATGTGGACGGACTGGACGCATTAAAGCAGGCGATATATAAGGTGCTTAATACGGAAAAGTACGAATATCAGATTTATAGCTTCTCTTATGGGATCGAGCTGGACAGCCTGATCGGTAAGGACGCTGCTTATGTAAAAGTCGAATTGAAAAGAAGAATTCAGGAGTGCTTGCTTCGGGACGACCGAATTGAGAGTGTAGACAATTTTAATTATGAAGTGACAGGGGATCAGATGCGCTGTACCTTCGAGGTTGTCAGCATTTACGGAGAAATTACGATAACAAAAGAGGTGAATGTCTGATGTTTGCGGATAAAACTTATGAAGGATTGCTAAGTGATATGCTCAGTCGTGTTAAATCCGATGTGGACAAGAGAGAAGGAAGTGTGATCTACGATGCTTTAGCTCCCTGCGCATACGAGCTTGCTCAGACCTATTACAATCTCAATCATTTTCTTGACCTTGTATTTGGTGATACGGCAGTGGGCGAATATCTTGACCGGGTCGTGGCTGATTACGGAATCACCAGAAAAGCGGCGACTTTTGCCATAAGGCAAATTGAAACAAATGGAGCTGTAAGCATCGGAACCAGATGGGGTTTAAGTGATACCACCTATAAGGTTACAGAACTGATCTCTTCCAATGTCTACCGAGCGATTTGTGAACAGCCGGGAGATATAGGGAACGGCTATAACGGTACGCTTGAAAATATAGACAATGTAAACGGAGTATCGGCTGTTCTAACAGATATTATAACGGCCGGTACCGAAAAGGAAACAGACGGCAAGCTGAGAGAGAGATTCTATATGAGGGTGCAAGCCCCTAGCACATCAGGTAATGCCGATAATTATAGAGAATGGGCACTTGATGTACCCGGAGTTGGAAAAGCAAAGGTGATCCCTCTTTGGAGAGGAGCAGGAACCGTTAAAGTTCTTGTGGTTGACAGCGATATGACAATTGACGAAACTTTACCTGACACGGTAGCTCCTTATATTGAAACAGTTAGGCCCATCGGGGCGGAAGTCAAGGTGGACAGTCCTTCTGGCCTGACGATCAATGTTTCCGCAAATGTCTTATTGAATGGATCACAGACTTTTAACGCTGTACAAGCGGAATTTATAGCTTCTGTTGAAGAATACCTTAAGAGCACCGTATTTGTTACTTATTCTATCAGCTACGCGAGGGTTGGAAGCTTACTGCTGGATACGGCAGGTGTTCAAGATTATGATATGCTGCGAATTAACGGAGGAACTGCCAATATCACCATTGAAGATACCGATATCCCGGTTGTTGGAATGATATCACTAACGGAGGCTGAGTGACATGGATTTTCTTGACTTATTGCCGCCAATTTATGACGGCAATACCACAATGGAAGAATTGCAGATCATAATAAATGAAGAGGCCACCGAATTGTATGATGATTTTGGCAAAATGATGAACGAATGCTTTGCATCTACTTCGTCGAGTTTATTAAGCAGGTATGAGAAAATATTCGGGCTTGCGGTGATCACATCTAAGAGTGACACATTCAGAAGAGAGCGAATCAAGGCTAAGGCGATCGGGATCGGGACGGTGACAAAACAAATGATCGTTGAGACTGCCGCCGCCTATTCCAAAGGCAAAGTTGAAGTAACGGAAGAGCCGCCTAATCATAGTTTTAACATCAAGTTCGTTGGCATGTTGGGTATTCCGGAAAACATGAGTGATCTTATTTCAACAATTGAGCAAATCAAACCCGCGCATTTAACATATACCTTTGAATACACCTGGATTACCTGGAATCAATTTGAAGGTTACGGTAAAACTTGCGGCCAATGGGATGCGATGAACCTGACATGGGATGAGTTTGAAGTTTACAAGGAGGTATCGTAATGGCAAGCACAAATAAAACAATAAATTATGAGCTGAACCAATGGCTTGGGAACGACTACATAAAACGAGAAGACTTTAATAATGACAATGAATTGATTGATTCTGCACTAAAGGCGAATGCAGATGCCATCACGTCAGAGGCTGCTGCCAGGGCAGCGGGGGATAGTGCGCTTGAGGACTTAGTCAGCACTAAGCTTGACAAAACAGCATCTCCAAACGGAAACCTCTTGCATAATTGGGATTTTGTAAACGCATTAGTGAATCAGAAAATGCAGGACAGTTATATTTCAACAGTCACATGGGCTCAGGCTATTGATCGCTGGAAAATAATGCTGGGCACTGTAACAGTATTTGATGGTTTCATTAATTTTACATCAAATACAATAGCAAACTATAAAAGAATAATACAGTTTACAGAAAAGATGCTTCGGGCCGGACAAACCTACACTTTGACGCTTCATTGCAAGATGAATGCGGGATCTGGAACCCTAGTACTCAGACCATGTGATTCAATGTACAGTTCCATTAGTGGTAGCAACGGTCGCGGTTTAATTTCAGCAGTTACTCCTGGAATTGAATCGTATGTGACGTATACTTTCACTCCGGCTGTTGATGTCACGAATTTCGGAGTTGAAATACTGTGCGGGAATACACTGGAAAGTTCCATTGACATTGATATATACCGCTGGAAACTCGAACTTGGCTCCGTATCTACCCTTGCCAACGATCCTCCAGTAGATTACGGTGAGCAGTTGGCGTTGTGCCAGAGGTATTATCAAATCATAGATGTAAAGCAGATTGGTGTTGGATTCGCTGAAAGCGCTACAGGAATTTGGGTATCATTTGGATTTCCAGTTAAGATGAGAACTACACCTACTGTTAGCGTCCTCCAATACCCACATTTTTCACTTGGCAATATACCTTCTATGGCAACAACATGGGTAAGTGTTACACCATCGGGACTTAATGCTGTTTTCACTGTTACTGGTGTAACTCAATATAGACCTTATGCCTGTAACGATAATATTAATGTATTTGCTGTATCAGCGGAACTGTAAGGAGGAAATGGTATGGAAGACAATTACATTGTATATGTAAAGACGGATACAGCGAGCAGAATTATTGCAATAGAAGGCGGTATGTATCCACCGAAAGACTTAACAGGCTGGATGCAGATTGATGAAGGTGTAGAAGACCCCAAATATACTCATCCACAAGGGAACTATCTTGAAAAAGGTTTGATAGATGAAAATGGATGTTATAACTACAAGCTTGTGGATGGAGTAAAGACAGAAAGAACAGATGAAGAAAAGGGATCTGAATTAACCGTTATTGAAAATGCTTCTCGTATTGAAGAATTAAAACAGAAACTTGCCGAAACAGATTATGCAGTTATAAAGATTGCTGAAGGGTCGGCAACAGTAGAAGAATATGCTGACGTTATTACACAACGACAAGCATGGAGAACAGAAATCAATGAGTTAGAATCAGCTTAGTGTTGACTAAGCCGACAAGTTAGTATAAACCAAACAACCGCTGATTAGAAGAATACCTAATACAAAAAGGGGGTAATCACTATGTTTGAGGAAATGACCTATGAAAACATCCTGTCTGATATGCTAAGCAGGGTGAACTCCGATATCGATAAGCGGGAAGGCAGCATTATCTATGATGCCATTGCCCCCTGCGCATATAAATTAGCAGAAACATATTTTAATCTTAACAATTATGCTGATCTTTTCTATTTGGATACCGCTGTTGGAGTCTATCTGGATAAGAAGGTTGCAGATTACGGCAAAACTCGAAAAAGCGCAACTGGAGCAGTGAGAAAAATCGAAACAACGGCTCCGGTTAATCTCGGCACGAGATGGGGGTTGAGTGAAACAACTTATATCATTAAGCAATTCCTATCAACGAACGTATATAGTGCAGAATGTGAGCAACCAGGTGTGATTGGCAACGCCTATAGCGGTACTCTTGAAAATATTGATAATGTAAGCGGAGTAACTGCGTTGTTGGCGGATATTATTATCTCGGGAACTGATGAAGAAACGGATGATGCCTTAAGAGATCGCGTTAGAGCTTATATAATTAATCCTTCGCAAGAGGGAAATGTGGCTCAATATTTGGAATGGGCAGCCACATTCAAAGGCATTGGAGCAGCAAAAGTATTTCCTCTTTGGAATGGCGGGAATACAGTTAAAATTGCAATAACCAATGGGCAGTATTTACCGGCAGAGGCAGCTTTAGTAACAGCATTTCAGGAATATCTAGATCCAGGCGTTTCGGGGCTGGGAAAAGGGGCTGCGCCTATTGGAAGTAAAGCTACTGTAACAGGCGGCACACAGAAGAACATAATGGTAGCTGCAGATATCACGTTGGCTGAAGGATACACAGAAGCAACCGATGCTGCAAAGTCAGTAGCGGATTATTTGGCATCAATTACATATGTAAAAAATAGTGTGAGTTATATGAGAATCGGAAGCACTCTTTTGGATTGTGCCTCTATAGCAGATCTTAGAAGCTTAACAGTGAACTCTGGAACGGATGACATATTATTAAGTGGGGATGAAATACCTGTATTAACAGATATCGAATTAACGGTGGTGGCACCATGATTGATTACATTCAGTACAGCGTAAACGGAATAACTTACACTTTGGAGAATAATGGAGAGGGTACATGGATTAGACCTGATGAGGCTCCAAGTGTGGCAGGTAATTATTTATTGACGCTGATTGTGAGTCAAGACGGCGAAATCACTATCCTAAACAGTTCTAGCGACTTATATGAGACTTATTTGGATATGATTATTAGAACTGAAAAGACTTCCGAACTTAAAACCTATGTGCCGGATTTTATATCGGAGACAAAAGAGTTTGCGGAAATCTTTCATATTGAAAATGCAAATATTGATGATTTGCACTCCAAGGTAGAGAAGATTAAATCGAATAATTTCATTGTCTCCGCTTCAAATGATTCGATAATAAGAATTGAAAAATTTTTAAACATGAAAGGTCTGGGCACCCTGGAACAAAGAAAAAGCTATCTCGTATCGCTCAACCAGAAAGGGAGTAAGATTAATGAAGCCACGATTAAAAACATTGTTAATGCAATCTCCGGTAGTGATTGCATAATAACTTTTTTTGGTTCGGATGAATCGCTTAATCCTGAATTGGGACATGGTTTTTTAAGAGTGGAGGTATTGAGCCCGGATAGTACGAAAAATTACCGATACACCGATATTGCCAGGGCGTTAGGACCTCTTGTTCCAAGTCATATTAAATTAGGGGTGATCAAGTATTTTGCAACATGGCAGGATATTCGGGACAATTTTACCGATTGGTCAGTAGTTGCTTCTTTGGATGACTGGCAGGCTGTCAATGACTATATTGCGCTTTAATAGAGGTTTTGTCAGTTTGAACATAGTGAGATTTGAAGAAGTTTTATGATTTAATTTTTCTTGACAAATCATTTAAAGGAGAGTGATGAGGTATGGCGACAACAACAATAAATTATGGCTTTATAAAATCGGAATTAGAGGATAGTCCACCGGATATTTCGGTTACAAATGCCAACTGGGATATACTAGATGAAGAACTGAAGAGCCACATGAACGAGATTGACACAGCTAGCAACTTAATCA
This sequence comes from Anaerovoracaceae bacterium, assembly GCA_963676445.1. Classification (GTDB taxonomy): domain Bacteria; phylum Bacillota; class Clostridia; order Peptostreptococcales; family Anaerovoracaceae; genus Anoxybacterium. The sequence goes on along the minus strand of OY781100.1, from coordinate 1,306,854 downwards.
GCAGTATGTTATATGCTGAACGTGTGAACGGCAGAGACTTAAATAATATCTTGACTGAGGGATTCTATTCCGTTTCAAGCGGCACTACAAATGCACCGATAACCAGCGGTGGGAGTCTCTTGGTATTTCCGTGGGTAGCAAGTACAACGGATGGAGCGACAGGGAGTGCTGAAACGGTTGTAACTCAAATGTTTATTTCTATAACATCTGTCGTTCGTGTTTTCACTAGAACAAATACGAATGGAACCTCAAGCGGCTGGACTGCATGGCGTGAATCGGTAACGATGGATAACGGCAGTTTAACGTCTTCGCTTGTAATTGGATCTGATACAACAACCGTATATGTTCCGTTTATCGCCAAGCGTTTGTTTTCTGGAAGTATATATCAAGCGGGTTATGGTTGTGGTGGAAACGCGGCAGTTATGCAATTGGTTAAAAATGATTCCGAAATATATGTTCTTCGAATGTATGACGATTATAGACTTCAATTGCATGATGTAATCAATTCAACATATAAGAGAATTGATAAAATTCATGGTTCCGGCGCGCCGGAAGGCGTCGTAACAGCCTTCCCTGGAACGACATATTTTCGTACCGATGGTGGAACGAATACGACGGAATATATTAAGCAAACTGGAACTGGTAATACAGGATGGAAGGCGGTAAATTCATTATGATAAAGAAATGCTATATCTTGAATGGAGAGATTATCAATATTGGGGAATGGGACTCTCAAAAACAGCCAGTTGAAATTAATTCTGCTGAATACGACGAAGAAGGCAATATCCTTAAAGAAGCGGTATTCGAAGATAAGGAAATAAATCCGCTACCGGAGGGGGTAATTGAAGAAGAAAGAGACTTTGAATATGATGCTGATCGCGGATGGTATGAAGTCGGCACAGAAGCACCCAAAACACCACAGCAGCAAATCGAAGAACTGAAACAGCTTGTCGCTGATCTTGCAAGTTTGCAGTTGGGGGTGTAAGAAATGGATGAAAGATTGTTGAGATTATACAAGTTCTTGTTGGACATGGGGCGCATTACGATTGATAATGTACCAGAACCGTACAAAACTGAACTTAGTGTTGATTAAGATGTCAAATTAGTTCAAATAGGAATCAATGATAATAAGAGAATTAATCAGACTCAAGGGTAATTGTATTCACCTTGAAAACACTTTTTCTAAACATACTATGAAGTGTAAGCTTAGATAGAACCGCAGCCAACCAAGGCTGTTTTTTTATACCCTTTAATCACAATCAGGGAGGCATATCATGATCCAATTCAACAGCTTGCCGGTGGACGGCCCTTTGCGGATCACTTCGAAATTCGGCCCCAGAAATACGGGAATCAAAGGCGCCTCGACCTATCATAAAGGCATCGATCTTGGTAGGGACTGGACAAAGACGGAAACGAAAATTTTAGCGATAGCCAAAGGTAAGGTCACAAGCAATTATTGGAACAGATACCGCGGGTGGGTGATCGTAATACAGCATGATGGCTTTCTAACGCTTTATCAGCATCTGAAACGCAGATCGTCTCTGGCGGTTGGTACCCCGGTGAAAGCTGCGGCCGTTCTCGGGGTAATGGGAAACTCCTCTGACAGATCGGTTTTAAGTGTTGCGGTACATCTGCATTTTGAATTGATCGTGAGAGGTGTGAGCATTGATCCGCAACCGTATCTGGAAAATATACAGCCGGAGTCAAATCATGTAAGAGAAGCAATGGAACTGGCTGGTGAGATCTCGTCGGCTGTAATCATCAATGACAAGGAATCTCTGATTGCGGCCTTAAGCGAAGCCTATAATGGTTCCGTTTGGTGGGTAATTAAAAAATTACTCGCTTGTAACTATACCGTTAGAGAGCCAATTGACGGAAAGAAAGATATTTATCGCCGTACTTTGGAAGCAATACCCATAAAGGATACGTCGTCTTATAACAAGGAACTCTTGACAGCGGGGCAAAACTCTTTGTTTTGGGTAATTAAGAAGCTGTTGGACAAGCTTGGAGTAGAGTAAAGATAGGAGAAGAGATATGATTGACTGGAAGACAAGATTACAAAATAAGCCGTTTCTTATAAGCTTTGCAACTGCAGTCGTTGCGTTTATTTATCAGATGCTTGGGATGTTTGGGTTTGTACCTCCTGTATCACAAGATACAATGGGTGAGGTTATTGGCGTGGTGGTAAATCTGCTTGTTGGGCTTGGAATCGTTGTGAATCCGACAACTCCCGGTATTTCGGATTAGAATTATGCCAATATTGTCTTACATACAGAGTTACTGGCTGGAATGGGTCTTTGGTCTTGCTGCGACTGCTTTGTTTAGTATCTTTTCAAGGTTATTTATTAAATTCAAGAAAATGCAGTCAAGGCAAGCCGCCACCGAACTGGGAGTGCAGGCGCTACTGAGAGCGGAAATCATCCACCTTTATAATAAGTATATGGAAAAAGGACAAATGCCAATCTACGAAAGGGAAAATGTAGCGGAACTGTTTAAACAATATACCAATTTAGGAGGAAACGGTGTAATTAAAGAGCTTCTTGAAAAACTGAATAATTTACCAACACCCCCGCAGGGGTAAAATTGTCGTATTAAAGCAAAGAGGTCACATATAAGCATTGTAAGCTGGATTTCGATATATAAATGCGGATTCGCCTAAGATTCAATGTTATTCTATATTATTTTTTATTATGCGACATTTTTTTACAAAAAAAACAGCCCTTGTGTAGCAGGATATTTATATTACCGTATCAATAAAGATCCGGGAGCTTTTATTTAAGGGGGGGTTAAATATGAGTAAGAACTCTGTACTATCTATAACAAATAAAGAATCACTTGTAAGAATTTTAGAACTGCAAAAATATCCCTTGGAAGCTAACGACGAATTAATTCTAATAGCCCAGGAATTTCCGCAATCAGGCTTGTTTGATGTCATATTAAAAGCGTTTAATCTTGGTGTTATATTTGGAAAGCGTTTGGAACGGTGCAAAAAATTGAATGATAAGTAAATCAAGTGAAATTCTAATGGGCATAAAACAACCCCCGGCTGACCGGGGGTTGCTGCGTAAGGTCTTCATTTCCCACTGGAACAATTGAATTCATAATTTCATATAATCGGTTTTAGAAATTCACCGCATTACAAGTGCGTGTGCTGGAATACCGAGGGAGTTGGCCAATACGATTTACAGTGGTATTTTCGATTTGTCCTGAAATGCTTGAAATACTCAAGAGTAAAAGTATTCCCGGTGAAAGACTGGATTTTGCATATAATCCCACAATTCATTATCCAAAATCAATACCTGAGAATGAAAATAGCGCGATTAGTTTAGTTGGAAATGCATGGCTATGGTATTCAAATCACTATCCTGCGCATTTCCGTTATAGCAAAGCGATCCCTACTCTATTAAAACTTTTAATAGAAAATAATTATCAAATTGATTTCTATGGATCTATAGAATATAAGGCAGTTATAAAAACTTTCTAAACCTCGATGTGCTCATTGAATGGTTCAAAGGTACAATTTCTGATGAAAAGACCTGCAATATATACAATCTCTCCTTTATAAATCAGAAAACCATGAACAAACCATAACAAGGCGTACCTTTGAAATAGCCTTTACTTCTGGATAATTTTACGGCTTCATGTATGATTTTTTGTTGAACTTCGTACATCTGTAAACGCCGTATAACAATCGTTATATTAAGCAAAACAATTCTGGAAAAAAGTCAAGTAAAAGTGACTATTTACCGGAGGATTATATTTACACCAGTCTGATGATGATTCTGGAGTAAGCCCGAATCTCATCATAATTTACTTTTAGGAAGGAGATAGAATATGCAACTGGAATTTAGTGTAAAAGGACAGATGTTAAAGCGTACAGATGCAGAAAAGCCGGTAACTAACTCGCGGGGGTACCTCAAAGCCCGCTTTGTGCTGCCGGACGAATACACAGGTACCATAACAGCGAATTTTGGAAAGATCATTGAAGGGTCGATGCATAGTGTCCCTATGACGGTCGGCAGCAACGGGATATGTGACGTACCAGATGAGGTATTGACTCATGCAGCACGTAAAGACATGGAGATGTATGTTTGGCTTTCAAGTACTGACAGCGCCTATATCCCGACAAATGTCACTGTTGTACGGGTATATGGAAGCGGGGGCGGAGTGGAAACGGACCCGGCAATACCAGAAACGGAAAATCAGTATCAAGAAATCGTCCGGATGTACGAAGAAATCATGCAAAAATCAGACGGAGAATTGCAAAGTTCAGAAAGCTTGCCAAAACTCTATCTTGAGGGAGATATTTCAATTGCGACAAAGGAAGTGGAAGCGGTTGCCGATTTTGTTTATGTCAGCGGAACCGGATCATTTTCGGGGGCACTTAAAATCAAATGGCAAGGTACGTCATCGATCGCTTATCCCAAGAAAAACTTTACGATAAAGCTCTATGAAGACGAAACGCTTGATAAAAAGTATAAGGTGGACATGTATGATTGGGGTAAGCAAAATAAATTCTGTCTCAAGGCAAACTGGATCGACCACTCTCATGCGCGAAATATCGTTTCCGCAAGGCTATGGGGTGAGATGGTAGCTTCCAGAGAGCATATCCCGCGGCTGATAATGTCTTCTCCGAATTACGGTGCGATTGATGGGTACCCATTTGAACTCTATGTAAATGGAGAGTATCAAGGCTTATACACCTGGAATATTCCGAAGGATGGCTGGATGTTTGATCTGGATGACGACATAACCACCCATACGATCTTATGTGCAGAATCACACACAGGTGCAGGAGCCTTCAGTGAACCAGCTGTAGTAGACGGTACTGACTGGTCACTAGAATTTCCGGATGATCTCTACCCGCAGACACTTGCGAGCTTTAACGCGGCTATCAGTCATGTTACCGATACTAATGATGCAACTTTTGTTTCAACATTTAGTCAGCATTTTGATCTGGAAGCCTGCATAGATTATTATCTCTTTTCGCTTGCCATGTGCCACTATGATGGTCTCGGCAAAAACTTGTTGATGATCACGTATGATGGAGCCAAGTGGTATCCTTCAATGTACGATATGGATAGTACCTGGGGATTGTTTTTTGATGGACAAGGGTTCAACTCTTCAGCGCTTCTCTTTATGGATGAGTACCTGTGTTCTAATTCATTGCTATGGGAAAGGCTGCGGGCTAATTATCCACAGCAGATTTATGATCGCTGGATGGAGCTGAGAAACACAACCTTAAATCCATCAAGAATTATAAATGAATTTGAGGAGTTCATGGGAAGCATTGGTGATAAAAGATTCGAGAAAGATCTTGAGGCATGGCCGGATATACCCAGCCACGACACCGATCATTTGGAGCAGATTAAACAATATGCAATCGAGCGCTTCTATTATACGGACAACATCATAAACTCCTATTTGCATAAAAACATGCTGAATCCTAAATTGGTCAAGGCCAATATATGGGTCAATACAGAAACTGGAGCAGAAACTGCTGATGGGGGATACTACACTTCAGCACACATGCCCGTCATAGAGGGAAACGACTACACTGTTAGTGGAGGCGGCTATGCCAGAATAGCGTACTATGATAAGGATTACAACTTCTTGGATGGAGTGGAAGGAGACAGCCCGCTTACTATGCAAGCTCCAAACGACTATGCTCGTATAGCACGTGTGTCTTTCCAAAAAGAATTTCTTAAAACAATAATGATGGAACATGGCAGTGAAGCGACCGAATACGAGCCCTATGGTGGAACTGGAGAAGAGCCAGAGGAGCCTGAGTATGAAAATATATTTAATGCAAATACGGCAGAATCTGGATACTTTGTTCGAAACGATAATGGCAGGGCGCAAGAAGAGTACGGCTATTATAGTTCGGATTATATTGCAGCTACGCCCGGAGACTATATCGTAAGTGGCGGAGGATGGAGTAGGCTGATCTTCTTTGATGGAGCTTTTCAATACCTTGCGGGTGCTGAAGGAAATTCTCCTTTAACAGCTACTGCTCCATCAAATACAGCTTATGTTCGTACATCTGTACAGACGGCTACGACAACTACAACTATGTTAGAAACAGGTAACGTGGCACATCCCTTTGTCGCATATACCGGAGTGACTCCTCCGGTAGTTAACTTATTCAATTCTGCTGACACAGAAGCTGATATCAGAATTGATACTTCGAACGGTGCAGAAGTTTCTGATTCGGATTATGTAAGCTCTAAGTTTATAGCGGTGACTGGAAATCACATGTATAGCTTGAGCGGGCAGGTCTGGGGATTCGTAGCTTATTATGATAGCACACAAACTTTCATTAGTGGTAGCGGCAGAGAAGGTAGTTCCCCATTCAAAGCTCTTGCGCCCTATAACGCAGCGTATGCACGTGTTACTGCAAACAAATCAGCTGTATCTACCACTATGTTCGAAAAGGGATCCAACGCACATGCATGGGTCATTTATAGGTAAAAACGCACATATTTTACCGTTCTTGCCGATGGCGGTATGATATTCGGTTTCGGAAGCGTCCGCGTCGCGAAGCCATACTTCCACGGTCTCCCTCTTAAAAGGGATTCCGGTAAATGACAGAAATTTCAGGTTTCCTGGTTCGTTGAATAACCGCAGATAAGCATTCACATATCGTTTGGCATTCTGAAGGTCCGACTTGCTGCCAATTTGATTAAATGTAATAGCCATCATAACTGCTCCTTATATCATCAAATTTATATACACTTCTATGCACGTTAGTATAGCACATTTTATTCCCCTTGTATAAACATGTTTTTTATTAATAGCATGCAATTTAAGTGGCACGTGCTCTAAGAATGAAGGCTGAAAGCGTTCACCCTAAATTACATTTAATACGTAAGCGTAAACCTATATTAATCTCTGTCACGGTCATCCATGTACTGATACAACCAATGGTCCTTTGTGATCGGCATTTTAAATCCTGCAGCCTTGGCCTCGGCTATCGTTACTTGTCCATTGCCATTCGTATCAATTGCAGAAAGATCTTCTTCAGGTAAAGATGCGGCATCCTGAGCCTTCTGACTTTCAATCAAAGTATTGTTCACCTTATCCGGGTCCGCGTTATCAAAATCTTCAGTGATGACATTGCCCTTTAGCGTATATAAATAATGATAGTGGCGTGTTGTCATCCTGCAGGATTATTTCTTTGGCCACAACTCTAATAAGCTGGCCGTATTCATTCGTAAAGCCCCAATACTCACGATCACCATATCCGATGTCAACAGCAACATTTGGTTCTCTTGTGCCGGCTTTATCGCCGCCATCAACTGTTATCACCTTATATCCATCAAACTGCATTTCTTTGATATCTTCGGGGCTCGCAGAATCTTCCTGGAGATTCTCATTTTGAGGAGAGGTCTGATCCGGACCTGGTAGTGTTTGATCTCCGCATCCCGTTACGAAGATGCTTAGTAGAGATAGTAGAACTAGTATTCTTTTCATGTGATTTACCTCTTGATATTCTTAGCGTAAGGGATAATTATAGCATATCAATTAAGTTTAGCAATAATTTTCAAAATCAAAAAAGCAAAAAGCCCTGAATCGTTTGAATTCAAGACTTTTCAATTTATTCACTGGTCGGAGTGCGGAGATTTGAACTCCGGACCTCTTGACCCCCAGGTACATGGTTAAAGAGATTCCATAACTTCTTTGCAACCACCTTCCCCCTTACCCCTCTCAGCAAATATTGAGTACACCGCACACACAATACCAAGGCTTACTATTGATGCTATTGTAGCGTTAGCAGAAGGCGACACCTTTCCTCCTGCCACCTGATCCAGCTCGGCATCCGATAATTCCCCGTCCTTTGCCTCCGCCAGTCCTTTGAAAAACTCCTGCATTTCATCCAGCGTTACATCGTATCCGGCTTCTTTGGCAAAGGCTATCAGTTTCTCTTTCGTCGCTTCCTCCCCGGCCGTATCCGCATCCTTCATAATTTCTGAAAACTTTACCTGAAGCTTATTATCCCCAGCAACTTTCTCGTATAGTTCGTTCATCTTTGACATGAATTTTACTCCTTTCATACAATTATTACCGGTTTTTGTGTGAAAATCATACCATGATTTTCTATACGATTCAAAATTCGAAGTATTACTTGATCAAATCTTTTTTACCAGTTTTTAAGATTCTATTTATATCTGATATTCAACTTACCAACTTTTTTACCAATAAAGTAGTACCGACATTAGCTAAAACTTTTTCCTTATTGATATAACTCAGTGCAATTCCTTGATTCTACAATATACATAAGGGATGCAAGAGCGCAAAAAACACCCAGTGAAAGAACCGACGTTCCGATACTAATTTCTCCATTAATAGACTTCCCGCCAGCCACATGGTCTAATTCAGAATCCGATAATTCTCCTTCCTTTGACTCCGTCAGCTCCTTAAAGAACGCCTGAACCTCCTCTATTGTTACATCGTATCCGGCTTCCTTGGCAAAGGCTATCAGTTTCTCTTTCGTCGCTTCCTCCCCGGCCGTATCCGCATCCTTCATAATTTCTGAAAACTTTACCTGAAGCTTATTATCCCCAGCTACTTTCTCGTACAGTTCGTTCATCTTTGACATGAATTTTACTCCTTTCATACTAACGATTACCGTTTGTGTATAGATTAATCATGTTTTTCTATACGATTCAAAATTAAAAGTATTACTTGATCAAATCTTTTTTACCAGTTTTTAAGATCCTATTTATAATCTGATATAATTATATAATAACTATTTTTACCTGTATACTACCCACTGGGTGTTTTTTCAGCACTTTTTTATCTTGAAGCAGCTACGTTTAACTGGAGAGAAGAGTGAGGGCTTTGCGTATGTCCACAGCGGAGACAATAACCTCATGGCTTTTATCCTGCAAGTTGTGTTTATTACATACATGATCACAAAAATAAATAATCGCCCCGGTCTGGAAAACTAGGCGATTATTTCAATCGTCTTTTAATTATAATGTCAAATTATATAAGCAATGTATCATCTGTTCACTAAGCGGTATTTTTCGGAAATCAATTACTTAGTTTTAATTAATACTCTAAATAACGCACATCCAAAACCAAGACCTATAACGGAACAGACTACCCTGGTAATCTCTTGGGAACTTTTCCCGCCTGCCACCTGATCCAGTTCAACGTCAGACAGCTCACCTTCCTTTGACTCCGTCAGCTCCTTAAAGAACGCCTGAACCTCCTCTATTGTTACATCGTATCCGGCTTCTTTGGCAAAGGCTATCAGTTTCTCTTTCGTCGCTTCCTCCCCGGCCGTATCCGCATCCTTCATAATTTCTGAAAACTTTACCTGAAGCTTATTATCCCCAGCAACTTTCTCGTATAGTTCGTTCATCTTTGACATGAATTTTACTCCTTTCATACTAACGATTACCGTTTGTGTATAGATTAATCATGTTTTTCTATACGATTCAAAATTAAAAGTATTACTTGATCAAATCTTTTTTACCAGTTTTTAAGATCCTATTTATAATCTGATATAATTATATAATAACTATTTTTACCTGTATACTACCGACTGGGTGTTTTTTCAGCACTTTTTTATCTTGAAGCAGCTACGTTTAACTGGAGAGAAGAGTGAGGGCTTTGCGTATGTCCACAGCGGAGACAATAACCCCATGGCTTTTATCCTGCAAGTTGTGTTTATTACATACATGATCACAAAAGCAAATAATCGCCCCGGTCTGGAAAACTAGGCGATTATTTCAATCATCTTTTAATTATAATATGTCAAATTATATAAGCAATGTATCATCTGTTCACTAAGCGGTATTTTTCGGAAATCAATTACTTAGTTTTAATTAATACTCAAATTTGTACCAAGGATTTACTTATTGAAATAATTCGTTGCAACCACCTTTTGTTGTCATTTCGGCTCCTGCCGATGCGAACGCACATACAAAACCAAAACCAAAAACTGAAGCGAATACCATGGTAGTCCCTCGGGAACTTTTCCCGCCTGCCACCTGATCCAGTTCAACGTCAGACAGCTCACCTTTCTTTGATTCTGCCAGTTCTTTAAAGAACTCCTGCATTTCCATAGCAGTTACATCGTATCCGGCTTCTTTGGCAAAGGCTATCAGTTTCTCTTTCGTCGCTTCCTTCCCGGCCGTATCCGCATCCTTCATAATTTCTGAAAACTTTACCTGAAGCTTATTATCCCCAGCAACTTTCTCGTATAATTCTTTCATATTTGACATGAATTTTACTCCTTTCATACAATTATTACCGGTTTTTGTGTGAAAATCATACCATGATTTTCTATACGATTCAAAATTCGAAGTATTACTTGATCAAATCTTTTTTACCAGTTATTAAGATTCTATTTATATCTGATATAATTATATGGTAACTATTTTTACCTGTATACTACCCACCGGGTAGTTTTTCAGCACTTTTTTATCTTGAATCAGCTACGTTTAACTGGAGAGGAGAGTGAGGGCTTTGCGTATGTCCACAGCGGAGACAATAGCCTCATGGCTTTTATCCTGCAAGTTGTGTTTATTACATACATGATCACAAAAACAAATAATCGCCCCGGTCTGGAAAACTAGGCGATTATTTTAATCATCTTTTAATTATAATATGTCAAATTATATAAGCAATGTATCATCTGTTCACTAAGCGGTATTTTTCGGAAATCAATTACTTAGTTTTAATTAATACTCAAATTTGTACCAAGGATTTACTTATTGAAATAATTCGTTGCAACCACCTTCTTGTGTCATATTGGCTCCTACCGATGCTACCGCACATCCAAAACCAAGAGATAAAACTGAACCGACTACCATGGCAGTCCCTCGGGAACTTTTCCCGCCTGCCACCTGATCCAGTTCAACGTCAGACAGCTCACCTTTCTTTGATTCTGCCAGTTCTTTAAAGAACTCCTGCATTTCCATAGCAGTTACATCGTATCCGGCTTCTTTGGCAAAGGCTATCAGTTTCTCTTTCGTCGCTTCCTCCCCGGCCGTATCCGCATCCTTCATAATTTCTGAAAACTTTACCTGAAGCTTATTATCCCCAGCAACTTTCTCGTACAGTTCGTTCATCTTTGACATGAATTTTACTCCTTTCATACTAACGATTACCGTTTGTGTATAGATTAATCATGTTTTTCTATACGATTCAAAATTAAAAGTATTACTTGATCAAATCTTTTTTACCAGTTTTTAAGATTCTATTTATAATCTGATATAATTATATAATAACTATTTTTACCTGTATACTACCCACTGGGTGGTTTTTCAGCACTTTTTTATCTTGAATCAGCTACGTTTAACTGGAGAGAAGAGTGAGGGCTTTGCGTATGTCCACAGCGGAGACAATAGCCTCATGGCTTTTATCCTGCAAGTTGTGTTTATTACATACATGATCACAAAAACAAATAATCGCCCCGGTCTGGAAAACTAGGCGATTATTTTAATCATCTTTTAATTATAATATGTCAAATTATATAAGCAATGTATCATCTGTTCACTAAGCGGCATTTTTCGGAAATCAATTACTTAGTTTTAATTAATACTCAAATTTGTACCAAGGATTTACTTATTGAAATATTTTGTTGCAACCACCGCCTATTGCCAATTCGGCTCCTATCGATGCTAACGAACATGTAATAGCAATAGTCAGAACTGAAGAGACTATCAGGACAATCCCACGGCCACTTTTCCCGCCTGCCACCTGATCCAGTTCAACGTCAGACAGCTCACCTTTCTTTGATTCTGCCAGTTCTTTAAAGAACTCCTGCATTTCCATAGTAGTTACATCGTATCCGGCTTCCTTGGCAAAGGCTATCAGTTTCTCTTTCGTCGCTTCCTCCCCGGCCGTATCCGCATCCTTCATAATTTCTGAAAACTTTACCTGAAGCTTATTATCCCCAGCTACTTTCTCGTACAGTTCGTTCATCTTTGACATGAATTTTACTCCTTTCATACTAACGATTACCGTTTGTGTATAGATTAATCATGTTTTTCTATACGATTCAAAATTAAAAGTATTACTTGATCAAATCTTTTTTACCAGTTTTTAAGATTCTATTTATAATCTGATATAATTATATAATAACTATTTTTACCTGTATACTACCCACTGGGTGGTTTTTCAGTGGATCGGCTACACTGAGCTAGACAGAAATTTTAGTTCTATGCTAATATCAAATTGAAAAGGAGATTAATAGCATGAATGAAAAAAGACAACGCCGATCCTTCAATGACGAATTTAAAAACCAAATTGTCCAGCTGTATAACGCAGGCAAACCCAAATCTGAAATTTGCCGTGAGTACGATCTGGTCCCAACGGTAGTTGACCGCTGGATCAAACGGATCAACACCACCGGTTCTGCCAAAGAGTGCGATAACAGAACCCCGGAGGAACAGGAACTAATCAGGCTGCGTAAGGAAAATCAGCAGCTTAAAATGGAGAACGATATCCTAAAACAAGCAGCGCTGATATTCGCACAAAAGTAGAAGTGATCCGGAGCAATGCTCATAAATACTCAATATCAGCGATGTGCAAAGTTCTTCGCATTGCACGCAGTACCTACTATTATGAACCTATAAAATCAGCTGATGAAACCGAACTTGAGGATGCAGTTGAGACTGTGTTCAACCAAAACCGTAAAGTCTATGGAAGCCGAAAAATCAAAGTCTCACTGGAACGCCAGGGCGTTATCCTCTCCCGCCGGAAGATCAGCAGAATTATGAAAAAGAGAAATCTCTTTTCAGCATACAGTATCTGCAAATTCAAGGCTCACAAAGGATCGGTCAACGAGGCTGAAATACCGAACCTGCTGAATCGCCAGTTCAACGAACATCCTGAATACGCAGCTATTGTGAGCGATTTGACCTATGTGAGAGTTAATTACAAGTGGAACGATATATGCCTCCTCGTTGATCTTTTTAACCGTGAGATCATAGGCTACAGTGCAGGAGCACATAAAAACGCAGAGCTTGTTTTTGATGCCTTTGCGACTGTTCACACCGACTTGAATCGCATCCAGATGTTTCACACAGATCGGGGCAGTGAATTCAACAATCTGATTATTGACGAAGTTCTTGACGTTTTTCATATCAGCAGATCGCTTAGCCTGAAGGGCTGCCCCTATGACAATGCCGTTGCCGAATCAACCTTCAAGATCTTTAAATCCGAATTTGTTTTCGGCAGAAATTTCGAGAGCTTGGCTCAGCTGAAAATGGAACTGGCCGACTACATAAATTGGTTCAATAATTTTCGTATCCATAGTTCCTTAGGCTATCTTAGCCCTAAGGAATTTAAAGCATCGAAACTATGATTTTTGTACGAAAAAGTGTTGCCATACCAAATCGCCCCGGTCTGGAAAACTAGGCGATTATTTTAATCATCTTTTAATTATAATATGTCAAATTATATAAGCAATGTATCATCTGTTCCCTAAATGTTCAAATTAATGACTTTTTTATTCCAAATTAGATTCATTCCTTTTGGCTACTTGCTCTTTTTTTAGTGGCTTCTCTAATTGTAACAAAATTAAGAACTAAACCAAAGAAAAACAATAGACTGGACGCTTCTTTTATTTGATTCCAATGATCATATTCTTTTAATTCTTTAATGGAAATATGATTATCGGGCATGGCATTTAAAAGTACATTGCAATGCCAAATTGATATATACATGGGAAATAGCAATGCTATGATAGCTAATGCCAAAAGAATTATTTTATAGTGCTTCTTTGCTAATTTTAATAATCCTTTAAATCTTAAATTATTCATTTCTCTCTCCATGTTAATTATTTTCGGATTAAGAACTTGTCTATTATAAAGAAAACCACAGATAGTTATTATCTTCGGTACTAGCACCGGAGGGTTTAAACTTATAAATGTTGTTATCAAATCTAAGGTTGATTTCCTCGAAAAATAGTTCTTTACTATTCCCACCTAGAGCTGTATATCACCCTTGGCGTGTCCCTCGGCTTCATTGTCATTCGCGCCCTGAAATCGGCTTTTAACTGATTTTAGATTAACTCCCCGGTGGGAAGCTTACAGTATCGATTGAAAGGAGGAATTGCATGGAAACAACAGGAAGCGCGCTTACACTGGATTTTGACCTTAGTCAGATGTTCGAGTATGCGCAGCTTATCATTGACGTGATGATGCCAGTCCTATACATAACGCTGGGCGTGGCGCTTGGTTTCATTGTCATTCGCGCATTGAAATCCGCATTCAATTAATCCGTGATAGCTTGTTTTGTTCAAAAGGGTCTTTTATGGGGGGAGTCTATCCCCCCGGAAAGGAGAGAACATGGAATACTTACAATTCATTTACATACAGAATTATTTTATGATCGGCCTGCTCGTGATTCTTTGCATATCAGCGACAGTTAGACCAAAGAATTAGGAGGCCGTTATGGAAACCACACAGGAAGCAATAGAACTTCTTAATGAAACGGCAGCAGCACAGTCTGAACTGCTTGATAGCCTGATGGAAGCCTTTTATACACCGGTTGATATCAATCAGGCAATTCAGGAAGTAACACATAATTTCTTTATTCTAATTGCGGTACTAGGACACTCAGAAATAGATACCACTGAAATGTATATTCATCTAGCAAAGCTACTGGATATTGGGAAGCAATCGAAGTATAGTATCATCAATCAGATTGTCGAAAAAAAAGATGGGTAAACCGTCTTTTTTCCACTCCGGACCTCTTGACCCCCAGTTATACATGATGCTATGACACATGTTTGTAGATGAATGACAAAACGTTGAAAATTCAAATATATTCTAAGGTTATATTGACATATTATAGACACATTTATGACCATAAAAACATACATGCTGTGCGATAAAATAAAATCTTTTAAACTATATTAAATGCGACATAACGAATAAACGACACAAAAATGCCATAGATTTCAGAATTAAAAACCATTGAAATTTATAGTATTTTAACATTCATCCAAAATAATTTAAAAAGAAATTGAGCAAAAAAAAATAAAAATAAAAAATATAGATACATAACGAGAAAATGTATTATTTGAATAAATGTCAAAGAATATTAATCAAGTGACAACAAATAATCCGTTAAAAAAACGTGCTCTGCTTAGTAACTGAAGCAGAGAAAGAAGGCCTCTTTTATGATAAATGAGCTCAGGAGCATACTTGAAAATCTGGTCGAAACAGGGTATGACGTACCATCAATATTGACAAAAGGGTTAGCCGTAACGGAAAAGTTGCTAAACAAAGATGACAATACCACAGAAGTTGAGAGAAAAGAATAGCCGGGAAAACCCGGCATTTATTTTTTTGGAATTTTAGTCTTCTCTAATTACAGTAATACTTTGAATTTTGAATCGTATATAAAAAAGTATGATATAATCTATACACAAAACATCGGAAATTGAATTAGCGAAAGGAGAAACGATCATGTCTAAAATGAAAGAATTATACGAGAAGGTGGCCGCGGATAGCGAGCTGCAGGCAAAATTCGCAGAGATCACAAAAATGCGGAGGCAGCAGGAGAAGAGGCGACCAAAGAAAAGCTGACAGCTTTTGCAAAGGAAGCCGGATACGATGTAACTGCTATGGAAATGCAGGAGTTCTTTAAAGAACTGGCAGAATCAAAGAAAGGTGAGCTGTCTGACGTTGAACTGGATCAAGTGGCAGGCGGGAAAAGTGCCATAGGGGCTTGCATGATACTCGGTTCAGTTTTATCTCTTGGTCTTGCATGTGCGTTCACATCGGTAGGAGCCGAAGTGACAGAAACAGGTGGTTGCAACGAATTATTCAATAAGTAAATCCTTGGTACAAATTTGAGTATTAATTAAAACTAATTCTGTTGCCATAGTAAAAACTAAGTAACAAAAACCTTAGCATCAGCTAAGGTTTTTTGTTGTTTTGGACATTTAATTCAATTTAAAATTATTATCCATATCATCATAATTTACCAAATATACCTTGTTTTAAATTTTAATATAAATGTATAAATACAGAAATAAAAATTATGAAATAATTTTTCGGAGATAAAATTTACATTATAAAACAATTCGAGGATACTTTTATGAACAATAAAAATATAATTATATATGAAATTTCAGGGTTTAACCACATAATATTGTAATAAAGGAATCTTAATACATACAGTATATCACTTGGACGGTACATAGTCGTGATGGAAAATACCGGTAAATAATATTGACAAAGAACATGTGTTCGTATATAGTTTTGTGTAAGGATTTCGATAGTGTTTTGGTAGCTATAGTTAAGGATGGTGGAAAGATGAAAATTAATAATAAACAAGATTCCAATTCCGTTACAGCAAAAGAAAGCGATCCTGAAAAAATATCACAAGATATGATGCTGGATTTTGTAATAAAAAAAATAAGCCAAGACAAAAAATTATTACGAATAATTTACTATATGATATTTACATATACCCAATGATTAAAGCCTCATGAAAATGAGGCTTTTTATGTGCTGTGAATTTTTTGTGAGTTTTATTTATATTTTAATTTTTAAATATAACATAAAAAAAGTCCATTAGCGTTGAAACTATTGGACTTTTTACTGGTCGGAGTGCGGAGATTTGAACTCCGGACCTCTTGACCCCCAGTCACATTAGAATACTTATTTTTCAGTATCTTTGGTGCTATTTACGACACTTTTACGACTGCTGTCAGTCATTCCAAGCGTTTTCTTTATGTGATCTATGTTCTGATGGATATATACTTCATTGGTCATTTTACTGTCTTTCCGTGTCCCATGAGTAGGGCAATCGTATTGTCTGGGACACCTTCCTCGTTTAGCCTGGTGGCGTATGTATGGCGAAGTTCATGATAGGTGAGTTCTGGCAGCCCCGGATGTACAGCTAGTAGATCCCGGCGAAACTTCCTATATCGGTCTTCTAGTTTATCAGGCCCCAGTGGTTTTCCTCTCTCATCGGAGAACATATATAAGCCCTTTGATTTGTGTTCTTTCATCATATCGGCCAGCTCTTCATCGTAGGGGACATATCTTTTACGGTGTTTCGTCTTACCAGGGCCTACCTCCATGAGCCGGTTCATGCCTTTACAGATGTGGAGGACATTTTGATTCTTATCAAAATCCTTTTCATGAGGGCAGCAGCTTCACTTCGACTGATAGAGGTTTTAAGGGGTAGGGCGGCAAGCAGACCGAACTCATGCGTCTTGCAGAAATCGAGATGAACTCGCTCCTGTTCTTTGGTGTATACCTTTCTCTCCCTGGGGGCCTTTCCGGAGGGAACCTTGATATCCGGTAAGGACTTTTATAGAGGATCTCATTGTCTGCAGCCTGCTCGAAGATGGCCCGGAGAATGAAGTCGCATTTATGCAGGAGAGAGAAAGACATCTTAGCCTTGGAGTTGAAAAACTTCTGAATGTCTACTGGTTTAATTGCGTGCAGCTTGTAGCCCTCAAAATAGGGGTTCAGATGATTTTTTACAGTATTTTCATAGGTATCCTTCCTGGTTGTCTCACTGACACCTGTAACGTATGTATCGAGCCAGGTAAGGCTCCACTGCTCGAAGGTGATATTTTCATCGACCATCATGCCCTTGTTGAGCTTATCAATATATTCCTGACCCTTCTCGCGGGCTCTCTTCTTTGATGTAGGATCATAAAAGCTTTTCCTGATTGCTTTGCCTTTCGCATCGTATCCGATAATCATTTTGATTTCTTTCGGCTTTTTCGTAGCTGGTGTTTTCTTCTCTTTATCTGCCATATGTACCATTCCTTTCTGATTTTGGGCATAAAAATGCCCGAGACTTGATTTTCTCGGGCTGTAATGGTACAATTCAGTTACTGATGAGGTTGTATCATTACAGCCGATTTATAACATTCGCTCCTGCTGTAACAGGGGCGTTTGTTTTTTATTTATATGTACTTCTTGCAGGCCGATAAGATCTCCTCTGAGAACTTATAAATGTCATCCAGGGCGGTTATATCATATCGAACCGGCTTTTTACTATCATCTGGAACGGTAATGTATTTGTTACCGCCATTCAAATGAACTCTGCAAATCCATTTTCGATTATTGTCTTCATAAAGAATGCCCAGATAACTTTCTGTGTCTCGGTAGCAAACTTTATTTGAATCACAGATGCCACGGATGATAGATTTTACTATGGCAAAGGATTCAAGCTCTTCCATGGTCGTGTTTATTTTGTTGATTTCTTCCTCTGTCGGAACCATTGTGTCAACCGCTGGCGTTGAACCATCTGGAGTACTGTCATCACGCTCTTTCCTCAAAGCTGATTTTATTCGATCATTCATGGTATCGCTCAAGAATTGCCTAAATGAACGCTTGACAAGAGGTTGAAACTTTTCTATGGCCTTCTGATTCTTCTGTCCGTCATATGTACTGGCCATGATTAACTTTACTAAGTCAATTGACGGCTCTTCCAGTTGACAGAGAAACCATTCTTTGATCAGTCTAGTATATTTAAGTTCTGAGGCAGCGCCTAGAATAGTATCGACGTCAAGCATTTCTTTGCAGAATTTCTTGACCTCAGGAATAAGGTTCTCTTTTAGATTAAGAATGTCGAACTCTAAAAAGGGAGTTGAGTCCATTTTATTTTTATCCTCTAGATCAGTGGAGAACCTATAAACAATACCGTTCGTCAATATAGCAAATTTTGATGAAGTTGTCCCAAAATATCTAAACAGTTGTGAATCATGCTTGCTTAAATCTTCAAAACATGGCTTACATTCGATTAGAATCAAAGGAACATTGTCGACCATTATTGCATAATCAACTTTTTCACCTTTCTTAATTCCAACATCTGCCGTAAATTCTGGAACGAATTCCAAGGGGTTAAATACATCGTAGCCGAGCATTTGAAAGAACGGCATAATCAGAGACGTTTTAGTCGCCTCTTCGGTAGTAATAGAATTTTTCAGGCTTTCAACACGTTGTGCAAATTGATTTAATTTCTCCGAAAACTCCATAATGTTACCTCCATAAAAATTTTAAAATTACTACTATGTAAATAATTCAATATTTGCCTGTATTATAAATCCTTATCTTTGAGATAATTGCTAAATTCTTTGACCATTTTAAATTGTTGATCATTCAAATAACTTAAATCTAAGTTTTTATTTTTATCGTACTCAACTTTTTTATATCGACCTAAAAAGTAAGTTGCGATTGTTCCTGTAAGCATACTGATAAAACCGATTCCAATGATCATTAAAATGGCGGCTAAAATACGGCCGAACCCAGTGACAGGGGATATATCGCCATAGCCTACAGTAGTTGTTGTTACGAAGGACCACCACAATGCATCGCCGAGACTTTCAATTGTTCTTCCTTTTTCAGCAAAATATATTAATATTGATCCAGTAAAAATGCTTATAATCGTAAACCAGAGAATATAAATAAATCCGTTTGTCTTGAAGAAGGTATCAGCTTTAGACGAAAATCTCTTTATGTATAAAGTAAAGCGGATCAGTTTCAGTATACGGACAATGCGTACAATCCTCAATGCTCTAAATAAAGAATCAAAAGGCAATATAGCTAGAAGATCAAAAATATTATGCCTGAAAAACTCAGCTTTATTAGTTGATTGGTAAAAACGATAAACATAATCAATTGCAAAGATGATAAGAATGCTCCAGTCAAATATTTTATACAAATCATAATATTTAGGAGGAATTTTATTCAAAATATCAGCAACAGCTCCAATTACTGCTGCAAGTGATAATATTGCGAAAAAAATTTCATAAATTGCTTGTTTTTTTGTAATGGACATTTCTGACATCCTCCGGGGATTAGGGCAATGCATCAATTAATTTATTTCTCATCCAGTATGTCGGTGTACCTCGATCTGATTAACTTCAGCATTGTAATCATAGTCACCATTTTCAATATGCTTTATCTCATGATCGTATGTAGTAACTTGCATTTCGCTACTCAGCCGGGCGTTAATCATGATTGTGTAGCTTCCATCTTTATTTTTTTTCGTATAGCCGCGAATTCCATGAGGAAGATCAACAAGATGAACACCAATATATTCTATATATCCCATTAATCATCGTCCTCTCCGCTCATTCTTTTGACCATATCTGCGATAAGTTTTAAATCTGATGGTTTAACTTTACGAGTAGTATCGAAAAGTATCCTTAGATCGGGGTTATCATAGATTTCTTGTGCGATCTTTGCTGCTTCTTCATCGAGATAATAACCAGCTTGTCTTGAACTTGAGTCTGAAAAATAATCTAAAGTTACACAGAGTTCATCTGCTATCGCCTGTAGTACATCTAAGTCTGCCTTAGTGTTATTCCTACGAATTATACTGTAAATAGTTGATGCAGCAACTCCTGTTGCTTTTGAAAGGTCGTTCACATTTCTTTGTCTCTTATCCAATAATTCCTGAAGCTTGTCCCCGATTCCCATTCTATTGTCACCTCACATTTTTCTTAACAACAATATACTTCTAATTGAAATATATGTCAACAAAAAATTGTGCATATGCAAAAATTTCTGTTGACAATATACGCAAACGGATATATCATAAAGTAAAAATTACGCATTTGCACACACGGAAAGGAGGATGGATATCTATGTACGGAAACTTAAAATTTGAGATGGATGTGATTGGTTTGTCAATTGAAAGTATCGCACGAACTCTTGAAATTCATAGGAATTCGGCTAGTAACAAAATAAACGGTAACAGCAGTTTTTCGATTGAAGAGGCTTTCAAAATACAAAAAATACATTTTCCATATGCAGATATGCAGTATCTGTTCAAACGAACAAATAAACGAAACGGACACGACGATCGCGAAGATACTAGGGAGCCGAAGGCGGGATAGGGAGGGTGAGGGATGGATGCTGATAAATGAAAGAGAGCAAAGACAGGACTGCATAATAAATAATCTATTGAATGCGCATGAAAGAATGGCCAGGGAGGTCACAGTAAATGATCTTCCGAAATATATGGTTTTTTCAAAATATTTGCTAAGGCAAATTAAGAAAGGCAGAGATAGAAGCATAAATCTGTTCCCTGAGAAAGACAGCGGCAGGCATGGCTAGCCACCAGACAAGATTTAGGAGTTTTATAAACACATTGTCGGAGTGTACCCCTAGATATCTGAAAATTGTGCGAGGAAGAAAAATTATTGCTTCGATCCAGTGCAATGGGTTGAGCGCGTCAAACATTCTTTGCCTGAAAACGCCAGCTGCCTTTTCCAAGGTGGAAATAATGTTGTAAGCGTAATTCGCATTATTGGTTGGCATAGTATCGAAAAGGTTCACCTTATAGGTAACACCTTGGCCAAATCCAAGATTATGTAAATGTGGAATGTAAACTTCAGATATACCGGCTGCCTCGATAAGAGTTTTGACTCTAGGGACTTTAGATACAAGCTCAGAATCATATTTTTGATTAGCAAGCCAATTAGTATAACGGGTTGAATAGTTTTTTATCTTTAAATGCCTGGTGAAATTCAAAACAAATTTATAAGCCAGCACCAGGACAATAACAACAACAACTTTTACGATCATGAGATCACCATCCTTTTGCCAAAATATTACCATTTTTGCGGAAGGCTGTAAACAGAAAGGAGGAAACACGCATTGCCAGAAATTATCAAAGAATTGCAGCGCCAGCTGGATGAAGCAATGGAAAAGGATAAAGACCCATACATACGCATCGAAGATGCAGCCAAGCTGATCGGAGCCGATCCAGATTGCATCAGGAAATCCATTTATAACGGAACCTGTCCTTTCGGCGTCGGATACGGAGGCAATAAGATTCGAAACGGATACGCCAAAATACCAAAGCTGACATTTTACAACTGGATAACGTCGGGGCGGATAAGTATGTAAGCCCATGATTCATTATCTGACAAGTTAGATGTGATTCCTTTTACCGCATCAAAAGTGGTTGCGGAGGTAACGGGCATTAGGCACGACAAAATTAAAACCTCGATTGTAAAGCATCAATCCGCGATAAAGATGTTTGGAAAACTTACCCCGTATGGGGACACTTTAGAAGGGAAAATGAATCTGGAGAGACGCATTCTGCTAAAAACCGGATAAGGAGCTAATCAAGGCATAGGTACATTCGTTGTCACAAATATAAATATGAGAGGTGAAAAAAATGCTTCAGAGGGAATGGCAGGGCAGAGTTGAAGATATTCCGACACAGTTTGGAGTTAGGAAGATTCCGACCGGGTGCAAGTTTGTAATTATATATAGTAACGGAAGCCGTACCTATCACAATGGGCTTAATCCGAGCTCCGATCAGATCAAAGAGATAAGTCGGGTAATGAGTCGCTGCTGGGACAGCCTGCCTGATGAGACTAAACAGGAACTTAATAGTAGACAAATTTGAGGACCTACATAGAGTGTTAGATCACATAATTGGACAAGCCGGCAATTAAAGGAGGAAAGCCAATGAAATCAACAGGAATTGTGCGTCGCATAGACGATTTAGGACGTATAGTGATCCCAAAGGAAATCAGAAGGACAATGAGTATCCACGAAGGTGATCCGCTGGAGATCTTTACGAACGGTGAAGGTGGAGTGACCTTTAAACGGTACTTCCCGGAGGCTCAATATGCCGATCAGCTTAAAGGCATCAGAAACGATATCGCCGATGATATGGATATCAAACTGGATATTCGTCAATCGCTTGTCAGCGGACTGGATTCGGCCATTAAGGCACTGGAGGGCGAACATGACTAGATTTACAAAAGCTGAACTCCAACACATGGACAGGCTCGGTACCATGACACCAAGACAGCGTAGAGCGACAATCCGGTTTATCGTACATATGGCGGTACTGATC
This sequence comes from Anaerovoracaceae bacterium, assembly GCA_963676445.1. Lineage (GTDB taxonomy): Bacteria > Bacillota > Clostridia > Peptostreptococcales > Anaerovoracaceae > Anoxybacterium. Next base: position 1,284,036 of record OY781100.1, on the reverse strand, counting down.
GTCTTCGGGACGCTGTTGGTGCTGATCGGACTGTTGACCCTGAGTAACCAAGCGGCAATCATGATCATGCAAACGGATACGCTGGACAAGCTTAATGAGATTAGTCTGGCAGTTGAAGTCGAAGACCCAGTACCCGAACCGGAGCCAGCAGATCCCACAGCTTCCTTAACACCCGATGAACGAGACCTTGTCTACAGGATCGTAATGGCTGAAGCAAGAGGCGAGGACCTCCAAGGCCAGATGGCAGTGGCTCAGGTGATCCTGGATCGCTCCACATTATGGGACATGTCGGTAACGGATGTAGTAACGGCGCCGGGACAGTTTGCGGATCCGTACACGGGAGAGATATCTGATTCTGCTCGGCTAGCGGTAGCCAATGTCTTTGACGGCGGTGTGAGAGTCTTCGATGATCCGGTGACGCACTTTGCTGAAGGAGAGCCATACTGGGCAGCTGAAAAGGAGTGCCGGGGTAGTATTGGAAGACATCAGTTTTGGTACTGATTTTCTACTAAGTTTGAAAAATAAAAGTAAAATGTACCTTGAAAACTGAATAGTGCGGTTAAAAAATTGACAAAGAAATGATCCTGTTGGATATTCTTCTTTAATTAAGTAATACTTTGAATTTTGAATCGTATAGAAAAATATGGTATAATTTATACACAAAAAATCGGTAATCGTTAGTATGAAAGGAGTAAAATTCATGTCAAAGATGAAAGAACTATACGAGAAGGTAGCGGCGGATAGCACGCTGCAAGCAAAATTCTCAGAGATCATGAAGGATGCGGAGGTTGACGGAGAGGCAGAAACAAAAGAAAAGCTGGTCGCCTTTGCCAAAGAAAACGGATATGATGTAACGCTGGATGAAATGCAGGATTTTTTCAAAGGGCTGGCAGAATCAAAGGAAGGTGAATTATCTGATGCTGAGCTGGATCTGGTGGCCGGCGGGAAAACTCAAGGTGAGATCGTTGTGTCCACTTTGTCGCTGGGTATTGGCTGCGCAGTAGCATCAATCATAGCTTCAACTCAAAACACTTCATGTAGTGAGGAAATAAACCATGCATTAAATAAGGAAGTGTAATTATAATTTTATTCAAGAAAAAAGTCCCGGCGTATATTAATTAAAAATAACAGAAAATATAACCGCACTATTTAGAACGATAGGGCGGTTTTTTATTTGGAAAAATAATGATTACTCAGGAGGTACAAAATGTCACGGTTTAACCGAAAGCGTCGGCGATCAGCCAGGCGAAGAGCGGAGCAAAACAATGTGATGCAGCGGTACGAAGAGCAGCAGACCGTCATACGCAATGCTTTGGCAGGACAGTTGAGTTTAACGACCGAGGATTGGCTGAGGATAAGGAGGCTTACATATGAAGCGTAATAAAAAAGCGCCTGATGCCCTGGCCGGCAATCATGGCGCACGCGAAATATTTCAACATCAGAATAACACGAAAGGAAAGAAGAGTCAAATATGGATCTTAAATTTGAATTTGATAAAGAGACCAAAGGAGCTGTAAGGTTCAAAGAGCAGTCCGACAAGCCGATTGTTGGAACTCTGTACATCAAGAAAGAAGCCCTGCCGGAGCTGGGGATTACCAAGCAAGACGAGTTAAATATACGAATTACGAGAGCTGAACTGCCGGGGCAGATCGGCCTAGAAAGTGAGGGAATCAAATGAGCCGCGGAACACTTTATGAATTAACAGGCATCCATGCCAGCTTGATGGAGCTCCTTTATGATGAGGATGTCGACCAGAGCGAACTGATCACCATGATAGAGGAAATGGAAGGCGAGATTGAACAAAAAGCCGATGGGTACGCCAAGATAATCAGAAATATTGAGTCCGATGCCAATGCAATTGAAAAGGAACTGGATAGACTAGGGCAAAGGAAAGCAGTTTTGGAAAACCGAAAAAAATTTCTAAAGCAATCCCTGGAGGGAGCAATGCGTTTTGTGGGGAAAACCAAATTCAAAACAGAGCTTTTCAGCTTTAATATTCAAAAAAATGCCCCATCTGCTTTCGTGCCTGATGAAAAAGAATTCCTTGAATGGGCTGAAAGCAATCGCAAGGAGTTTGTCCGATATAAAGATCCCGAGGTGAATAAGTCTGAGCTCCTGGTTGCACTAAAGGATGGCGAGGTTATCCCTGGTGCAGAGTTGAAGCAGACAGAAAGCCTTAGGATCAGATAGGAGGAAACATGGGTTTTGAGAAAGTTACAAGAAAGAAAGCAAAGCTTCGGCTTGCGTTGACCGGCGTATCGGGGGCAGGTAAAAGCCTCGGCGCGCTCTACATAGCTTATGGAATCACCGGAGATTGGGAGAAGATTGCCTTTATTGACACGGAACATGAGCGGGGTAGGTTTTATGCCGACCGCCATGATCTTCCCTTCGAGACCGGCAGTTTTCTTTACCAGCCGCTTTATCCTCCGTATTCTCCGGCTCGATATAAGCAGTTCGTGCAAGAGGCGGCAGAGGCGGTGGGACCGGAGGGAGTCGTGATTATCGATAGCTTTTCCCATGCTTGGAACAATGACGGAGGCGTACTGGAAATCAAGGATAAGATTGCCACACAGCCAGGCAAGACCAGCTATACGGCGTGGAATGAGGCAGGGAAGGAGCAGACAAGCTTGGTTAACACTATTCTCGCAGTGGACTGCCATACCATTGTATCTATGCGATCTAAGATGGACTATGCGATGCAGGAAAATGATCGTGGAAAAATGGCGCCAGTAAAAATTGGACTAGCGCCGATACAGCGGGATGATACGGAATATGAATTCGATATCGTCCTGGAGATCGCGAGGAATCATATTGCTACTGCAAGCAAGGACACCACTTTTCTGGACAAGTTCGGTGAGGTAATTACTCCCAAGCTGGGGGAAGATCTTAGAGCATGGCTTGATGACGGAATTGAGCCGCCGAAGAAGGCCAGCGCAGCTCAGAAGAAAGAGCTGTCCGGCCTGGCTGAATCGAAAGTCGGAAAGAAGTATGTCAAGGATCTCCTCGCAACCTATTTTAATCAGGTAGGGGTGGAGAGCAGCAAATTGATGACAGTCGATCAATTTAACCAGATTAAGGATCTTCTTGAGAAGCTGGAGCCGCTATCGGAGGTTGCTAAGGATTATCAGTCTGGTTTCTGTGAGATCTGCGGCCAGGAGATCTTTCCGGATAAAAAAAGGACGGCAGAGCAAATCAGAGAGGGCACTAAAACAACTACCGGTAAAGAAATGTGTATAGATTGCTTCAAGGAGTGGCAGCAGAATGAAAAGTCTAAGGCCGTATCAAATCGAGCTGATTGATGGAGTGAAACAAGCATACAGGGAAGGTTTCCGGTCTCCATGTATTGTTCTTGGCTGTGGGGGAGGTAAATCCGTTATCGTTGCCGAGATCGCAAGACGTACTACCGTAAAAGGCAACCGCGTTCTCTTCCTCGTCCACAGGCAGGAACTCTGCGATCAGATTAAAGAAACCTTTGTATGGTGGGGCGTTGATATGAGGTATTGCAGGATTATGATGGTGCAGACCGCCGCTAGAAGGATCAGAAAATTAAAGACTCCTCAGCTTATAATCACGGATGAAAACCATCACTGCCTGGCGGCATCTTACCGAAAAATCTATGAAGCCTTTCCGCAGGCAAAATGCGTTGGAGTCACCGCGACACCGATTCGCTTGAACGGCGGCGGTCTTGGGGACGTTAATGACAAGCTGATCACCGGCGTATCAACAAAATGGCTCATAGAGAATCACTTCCTGGCTCCGTTCGATTATTATGCCCCTTCCCTTATGGATCTCGATGGAGTGCATACCAAGAGAGGGGAATACGATACTGCAGAGGTGGTAGAGAAGCTAAACCGGGATGCGATTTACGGAGACGTGATTTCATACTACCGAAAACTGTCTGAGGGCAAGCAAGCTATTTGCTATTGCACCTCCATTACTCACAGTGAGGCCATGGCCGTGCAGTTTAATGCAGGGGGCATTCGTGCAGCACACATTGACGGGACAACGGATAAATTGGAGCGCAAGCGGATCGTCGAAGGTTTCAAGCGGGGCAATATTATGATTCTCTGCAATGTGGATCTGATCAGTGAAGGTTTCAATGTTCCTGACTGTAATACGGCGATCCTGCTCCGTCCTACCAAATCGCTGACGCTCTTCATTCAGCAGTCTATGCGGTGTATGCGATACCAGCCGGGGAAGCGGGCCATCATCATCGATCATGTGGGCAATTACACCCGGTTTGGCCTTCCTGATCAGGATCGGGTATGGAAACTTGATCCGAAGAAGAAAGGTGACAAGGTAACCAAGGAGGAGGAAGCTGTCAAGGTTCGCCAGTGTCCGGAATGCTTTTATACCCATGAACCGGAACCTGTTTGCCCAAGGTGCGGGTTTATCTATCCGGTTCGGGAACGCACCATTGAAGAAATTAAGGAGGCTAAACTGGAAATCATAAAGGGTTTTGTCCTGGATTATCAATCTCCGGATGAATGCCAGACTATGGGAGAGCTCCTGGAATACGCCCGAAAGAATAACTACAAACGCGGCTGGGCTTTTTTTCAGGCTAAAAAGAGGGGGATCATATGACGCAGGAGAGTGACGTCCAGAATCAGATACGACTAGCATTATCAAAGAAAGGCATCGTGTTCCGGACCAATGCGGGAGACTTCTGGCAGGGCGAAAGGATCTACAGCAAGGAATTTCATCAGGAAGTCCTAATTAATATTCGGAGGGTGACCGGCCTTCCGGAAGGTTTTTCGGATTTACTTTTTATAGGAGACGGGGAAGTGGCTTTTATCGAGGTCAAAAAGAAGGGGGCAGCTGTGAGAAAACGACAGAAGCAGTTTATTGAGACGATGAGAAATCTTCATCACCGGGCAGGAATTGCCCGGTCGGTGGAGGAAGCATTACAGATTATAGAGGAGGAATAACATGGGTTTTTCAGTAAATCATAACGAAGCATCAAAGGGTGGAGGCCTGATCCCGGAGGGGGAATACGAGGTTATCATAAAAGAGGCATTTCTGGACGTCACTAAGGGAGGGACGGCTTTCATCAATATTCCGATGATTATCAGAAATGATGTTGAGCAGCCATATCAGGGAGCATACATCTGGCATCCTTTATGGAAGCGTAAAGAGCCGACCACAGATGATCTAGCCTGTGCTGGATTCAGCATTAAGCAGATCCAGACACTTTCAAAAGCCGCAGGGCTCGAAAATGGAAAACAGTATGCGGACTTGAGTGATTGGTGCCTGGATCTGCGGCATAGGCCGCTAAGAGTTACCGTAAGACACGAAGAATACAACGGCAGAGTTTCGGCAAAAGTTGGATACATCAATGAAACCAGAAAGAGTACCGTGAGTCATCAATTTAAAAATTCAGACATGGCGCCGACCGGTATGGAAGAAATAGAAGACGAAGATGATGATATGCCATTCTAGGAGATAAAGATGCACGAATACATACCACAGGAATTAAAACAACTAAATCATTGGGTCTGCTGGAAGGCAGAGCTTGACGAGACTCGTCCGGGCAAGATTCGGAAAATACCGGTCAACGCAAAAACTGGAGGGCAAGCCCAAAGTAATAACCGGGAAACCTGGGCCGATTACCAGACTGCTCTTGCGGCATCGGTGAATTTTAACGGAGTAGGGTTTATGTTTGGTGATGGATATTTCGGCGTTGATATTGATGGGGTTGAGGATGCGATAGAGGACTACAAAAATGGTATCGAGGACAGCAATATCATCTATGAATTCATACATACACTTTGCTCCTATTCCGAATATTCCATTAGTGGGAAAGGCATCCATATCATTTGCAAGGGTGCACTACCTCCAGCCGGCCGAAGAAAAAATAATGTTGAAATGTATTCGGAAGGCAGATTCTTCATCATGACGGGAAAACTCGCTGCGGAATATCTGGATATTACGGACTGCAGCGAAACAATAAAAACACTTCATGAGAAATATATCGGAGGCGGCAAGGAACCCACAACAGGGATTGTTCGAGGAGAGCAGCTAAATCTATCTGAAGCAGATGTAATTAAGCTGGCCTCCGCCTCCCGTCAGGGAGCGATGTTCTCCGATCTTTACGACGGCAATTGGCAGAGCTATTTTCAAAGCCAGTCGGAAGCAGACATGAGCTTCTGTAATATGCTTGCTTTCTGGTGCGGCAGGGATGAACAAATAATGGATCATATCTTTCGGTCCTCCGGCCTGATGAGAACAAAGTGGGACAGAAAACAATCCGGCAGCACCTACGGTCTGCTCACAATTGCTAAAGCCGTCAGAGAGTGTCGCACGGTGTATGAACCAAAGGCTGAGTATAGCATCAAGATCGGAGCCGCCAAGCTGGAGGAGAAAAAACTTTATACTTTTGACGACACCGGAAATGCTGAACGCTTTTCTGATACCTTTCAAGAAAGTATTAAATACAGCTACATCAATAAAGCTTGGTATTACTACGACGGTCGTAAGTGGTGCTCAGACAACACGGGCAGCGTGAAGCGCATGTCTGATGAAGTAATTGAGGAAATGCGTCACGATTTAAAACGGTATATCGGGAATATCTCAGATGCGGAAGACGAAGAGGAAATAGAAAAGCAGTTCATGAAGCATTTGAAATACAGCAGAAGCAGCAAGGCCAAGAATGCTATGATCCGGGAGACCGAGCACCGTCTTCCGGTTCTTCCGGAACAGATGGATAAGCACTCCGGCCTGCTGAATACGCTCAACGGCACCATTAATTTAAAAAATGGAGAACTGCTTGCCCATGATCATAAGCGACTGATCTCGAAGATGGCTTGCGTGGAGTACACAGATAAGATTGACTACCCACTATGGGAAGCCTTCCTGAATGACATCTTTCACCATGATCAGGAGCTCATCCGTTATGTACAGAAAGCGGTAGGCTATTCCCTCACAGGGTCCACCCAGGAGCAATGTGCCTTTTTCTGCTACGGTACCGGACGAAATGGCAAGTCTACCTTCATTGATACAATCGGGGATATTCTGGGAGATTATGCGGTAAACGTACAGCCTGAGACCTTAATGGTAAAGAATCAGGGGAGCGGCGCTAACAGTGATATTGCCAGACTGAAAGGAGCACGGTTTGTTACATCCGTAGAACCCAATGAGGGGATGAGACTGAATGAAGGCCTCCTAAAGCAGCTTACCGGCGGTGACCGAGTAACAGCAAGATTCCAGTATGGGAGTGAGTTTGAATTCACTCCGGAATTCAAGCTATGGATGGGAACGAATCACAAGCCTATCATCCGCGGTACAGACACCGGTATATGGCGCCGTGTACACCTGATCCCTTTTATGGTACAGATCCCGGAGAACAAGATAGACAGGCGGCTAAAGTACAAGTTAAAAGCTGAGCTGCCGGGAATCCTGAAGTGGGCAGTTGACGGTTGCCTGCTCTGGCAGCAGGAAGGGTTGAAAAAACCCAAGGCCGTAGAGGATGCCGTCAAGGAATACAAAGGGGAAATGGATGTTCTTTCTGCTTTTGTCGAGGCCTGCTGTCAAACGGGAGCGGGAGAGGAAAAGAGTGGGAGTCTGTATCAAGCATACTCCAAATGGGCTGAGGAGAACAACGAATACCGTATGAGCAGTACGAAGTTTGGCATTGAAATGAGCAAGCAGTTTGAAAAGACAAGACGAAAGGACAGTTTTTATTACCAAAACATCCTGCTTTCCGATGCATATAAGCCATATGGAATAAAATTCGGGTGTATAGATGCATAGTTTAAGCCGATTTCCCCAAACCCCTATATATATTATTTTTTTTATATATAGGTACTCCTTATAAAAAGATAGAAACAATACATCTATACACCGAATAAAAAAAACGAATAGGAGGACCCCATGACTACATATTTCACCAAGTGCGGCAAGTCGTTTGAGAAATCAGGCAATGCCGTAGTAACCGGATACCATATAGATGGCGATGAATTCAGTGCATATGACGGTAAATGCGCCGAATGTCCGTTTATCCTTGAAGTCACAGAAGGATATCCCGAGAAGCATCATAAGCGCTGGGAATGCAGAGCAGGATCGCTACCGCCGAATCCTGAAACAACTTGGCGCGGCAACTTGAATGATAAATGCACCCTCAACATCTATTCCTTAGATCACGATCTGATGGAGGAGATCAGGGGGTTTGCTCAAAGTCATCCCGACCTTTCCGGGGCATACAATGCCGATTCGCAGGCTGATTGCCGGAAGACACTATCTATCAGCTGTGCCGGGAACAAGAAGGGCATGGCAGCCAAGAAGGAACTGATTGATAAGTTCTTTCCTGATGAGGAGGAACTGGATACAGAAAAGGATACCCCTAACGAAGAGATCTGCGACAACTGCGGAAATTATAGATCGACAACTGCTGATATTGGAACTTGTAGCTTGAAAAAGATTGCGGTGAGCAGGATCCGGCCAGCATGTGAGGATTACGGTCCGGGAGATGTCGAGGGCGATGACATGGACGAGGAAGAGCTTTCCGCTTTAGAGCTAGAGGATCAGCTGAACACGCTACTAGAATCCGGAGATAAAACAGATAGGGCAGCTAAAGAAAATGCACTCCGCTGCGGTTCCTGCAGTATGGGTCATTGGTACAGCTACAAGCACACATATGTCAGTGTTGTCCAATCCGACGGCATGACGACCGTAAAAATCCCCTGTGAGCCGGAAACCCATTACTGCAATGATTTTATCGACACCCGGAAAAAGATAGCATCTGACTCGGATTTCGACCCAGATTCTGCACCAGATTGGTGCCCACGGAGGTCGAAAGAACGGGAGTTGTGCCAAGAGTCGGTATCTATTGAGAGTGAAACAGAGGAATCTGTGATTGAAACCGCGGAAAACGTCAGTGAGCAAGCTGAATCTGTTCCAGATGTGGCTAAGCCGGTAGAAGTGGAACAGGCGCCGATATTTGATTACTCAGAGCTGGATGATAAAACGGCAGAGTTTCTCAGACTAAAGGCTAAAAATATCAGCGAGATAAAGGTTCGCACAGTTCATGACATCGGTCTCGAATTGAAACTGGCTCATGATACGCTTGCAAACCATAAGACCGGCACTTTTGGGGCATGGTGTGAGAGTATCGGGATAAACCGGAGAACGGCAGAAAACTACATACAAGCCTTTGAATATATTACGAAAAATTTTCGCAATATCGAAGACGCTGCCGGTATCCAGCCCTCCCTTCTCTTTGCCGCCTCAAAACCTTCCGCTCCTCCAGAGTTGGCACAGGCCGTCATCGATGGCGATATCACGAAGCATAAGGATTATATAGCCGCCCTCAAGGAAATGAATGAGGCTAAAGAGTGGGGCAAGAAACAAGCCGACTACGCCGAGGAGCATATGAAGCGGGCGCGTGAAGCAGAGTTTGAGCTCAGTAAAAAGGACACGGCGATCAAGGCCCTACAGAGCGACCTGGAATTCACTAAAGGGCGAATGAAACACCTTGAAGCAGCTGTGCCGGATGCACGAGTGCTTGACGAGAAGCGCGACCAAATCAAAGACCTGGAGGCTGAAATTGCGGAGCTACGGGAGCAGCTGAATGCCAAGCCGGTCACCATCGCCGCCGAAAACGTCGAGGAGCCAAAGCCTAAAAAGCCTGTCAATCAGGAATTGCTACCCTGCCCCTTCTGTGGAGGTAAAGCGGAATACGAGCAGTTCGCAAACCCGAAAACCTCTTACAGTGTGAGATGCACCGTTTGCCGCTGCGGGACTTATGGCTGGGATTGCCCGTCAACGGGTACCCATGATGAGAATAAGGCAATGCAAGCGGAGCGGTGGAACAGAAGGAAAGGGGAATTAACCAAAGAGAACTCGTAGAGGTACATATGGATCACTGTCAGTGCGGGATGACCATTGATAACGATGATGAGGTTTGCCCGAACTGCGAACGGACGATTGTACGGACAAAAAAGCATCTGCCCCTGGTTGTTCCAAGGGCAGATAGGAGAAGAAAATCTGTGAATAGTTTTACTCGCAATATCAGTATAGGCGAGTTTTGTAAGGAACAGATGAAAACCATGTTAAAGGTTTGTAAATTCCGAATTAAAAGAACGGAGGAAAAACAGATGACTAAATTCACCAATGATGAGATAGATAATTTAATTAGCGAGGGCAAGACCAACGCAGAAATCGCCAGGGCAATGGGTAAGACACAGACTAGTGTTAACGCCCGGATTAACCGAAGGAGAGCCGAGATGGAGAAGCCGAAAGTTGTTGAGCCTAAGCCGCCAGAACCAAAGACGGAGAAAACTACTGAGTCTACAAGCAATCACTTCCCTTTCACATACGGCGAACAGATCATGTATGACGGAAAACTCCACATTGTCAATAGTGTTGGCAAAGACCGCATGATCATCCGTGAAAATGCGACGCTGACGCCTAAGACGATCACGACTGATGACTTCGAAAGGAATAAAGGTCTCTTTAAGAAACTCAAACCAAAATCTGAGAGTCAGTATGAGAACATTGCGCGTAACCGGCCAGATGAGGAGCCGGAAAAGTCGGTTGAGACTTTATTGAAACCCGAACCCGCGCCAGACGCGAAAAAACTCATCGAAAATATTCCGACGTCGGAATCGTCCGCAAAGGCACTTGAGAACCGGAAGCCTGCAACAATCAACCCGGAATTCGAGGCAGCTGTGAAGGAGATGGAAGCGCAGCATAAATCCAAGAAAGCTCCGATCAAGATTGATCTAGAAATGGAAAGCAGCGCGGATCCGGTCAAACCCTTTACTCGGGAGCCGCAAGGGTACATAGATCCGGAGTGGGGCGTTATTAAGCAGAAACCGGCAGAAAAGCATATCAGGGATTATCTTTCTGACATTAATCAGCTGCTTGATATCCTGATCAGAGACTGCGCCGAACCGGAGATGGCCGAACAGACCAAGAAGTTGATTTGTTATAAGCTGGTGATCGGGTTTAAACGCGAGATTGGTGAGGAGGCTGGGGCATGAGAGATAAAAGTCCCTGTATATATCCAAGTATATGCCAAAAGCGTTATCCTGGTTGCCAAGACCACTGTGAGACCGGTAAACCCTATTTCCAGAAAATCAAGGAGGAGAATGAGCGAATCAAGGCAGAGAGAAGCAAAGATATAGAGTTTGCTGGTTTGAAAGTTGATAGGGTGTATGAAAGCAAGAAGCGAAACGGGTCGCTTTAGGGGAGGTGAGAGATTGACCGAGAAGAAAATAAAGACCAAGATGGAGGAAATGGCTTCCGCTGCAGCGAAAGAGGCCGTCAGAGAGTGGAAGGAGCAGGAGCGCAAGGCCAAGAAGAAAAAGGCATTCCAGAATACAAACCTCCTCCTAGAGCACTACCTGGACCTAAAAGACTTCTGTGAGAACGCAGTGTTCCAGGATGATCCTATGGCGGTGGATGAAACACAGCAGAAGATCTACAAAATTCTGGACGAGGTTTCCGGCGAAGAGGTCACCGTCAGGAGCATCAGGAGAAGCAGGGAGATAACGCTGATCATGCTTAGCCATGTTGACACCGCACTGGAGCTCTTAAGACTGAAATGTGAGAAGGTTGACACTTTGGATAAGTACGCCGTGATTGACATGCTGCATTTGGATCAAAGCTATCAGGAGCAGGACTGGTGTGAAAGAATAGGTACAGTTGCGCTTGTTCTGGATAGGTCGGAAGCAACCGTTCGCCGGTGGCGTTCGGATATGGTAAATCAGTTGGGAATCTACCTTTTTGGGCTGGATGGCCTGAAATTAGTTGAATAATTGTCATTTCGATGTATGAAAATACTTTGCAAAAAACGTGATTTTACTTTGCAATATTTAATGTGGTAACATGATATTGGTGAAAAATGTAGCCATTGATTTTGCATCTGGAACCTCCTTTAAGAAAGCGCCCTTCGGTTGGACCAGGGCGTTTTCTGTTGCATTATGGAATATTATGGGGTAATCTAAAATATATAAGGAAAATAGGTTGCCTGGCTAAGTATTGTAAAAGAGCTTAATGCGTATGTGTATAATTACGATGATGAAAATCTTGAAGATTTGAAATGGAAAGCATTAAGGCGAAAGAAAAATTATAATGGTAATAATTTGCTTTCACTGTATGCCATCGTGTTGGCATTTGTTTCATTTACTTTTGGCACAAACAGTAGTACTGACAATAGTTACATAGTCAAATTTGTCCGACTTTTCAGACAAAGAGCACTATTTTGATATTTATCGGAATGATGGAATAAGAATATAATTAAACGTACTTCTATCTTATATTTGGGAGAGAGTTATGAGTAAAATAATTAATGAATATACAGTATCTATAATAAGCTCAATTATAGGGGCTATTGTCACAATAATATCAGTAATTATAACTTTTAACTACAACACAAAAGAGAGTTTAAATCAAAAAAGACGAGATGTAATGCCTTTTCTAAATATATCAATGGAAGATGTTCCTAAAGACACATATGATGAAGAGCCATATGTTGCTAATGAATTTGTAATAATTAATGATAATTCAACTAATATCCTACATTTAGACCCTGCTTTTATAGCATATAAAGTTAGTGAATATAATGTACATAGATCAATGAAAAGTAGAGTAAAGGCTGTAGTTATAAAGAATATTGGAATGAATACTAGCCTTGGAATAATAGTTAAAAATAATGAAGAAAAGTTATCTAATAAAACTAATTTATGCGTTGGTGAAACATATAAAGCTATTTGGATGTTTAATAATAAGCAAAATAGTATTTCACATAATATTATTTTGGAGTTTGCAGATATTTTTGGTAATTTATATAATCAGATGATTGAATTAGAAGTTGGTTTTGATAAAGATGGATATGGATTTAACCGCTTGAAAGGGACGAGCAATCCTCCGACTTTAATTCGTAAAGTGAAATGAAAACTGCCTTTGGAGTAGTTCCTTATGATAAAGGAATTTCGCAAACCACCACGAAAGGAATGCGATTTACATAATAAATAAAATCTATAACATGGACTGCCTGGAGGGAATGAAACTGATCCCTGATGGCAGCATTGACATGATCCTTTGTGATCTCCCGTACGGTGTGACAAATTGCAAGTGGGACTCAATAATACCGTTCGGGCCATTATGGGAGCAGTACGAAAGAATCATAAAACCGAGGGGAGCGATGGTATTCACCGCAGCACAACCCTTCACAACAACGCTGATCAACAGTAATCGGCGATACTTCCGCTACTGCTGGTACTGGATCAAGAACCAAGTGACTGGTTTTCCATTCGCAAAGATACAACCACTCCGCTGCATTGAGGACGTGGTTGTTTTTTATAAGCAGGCACCGACATATAACGCGCAGGGCCTGATCAGGGTAGATAACCCGATTAAGAACCGGGGAAAGAAGATACGGGATTCCGTCTATCATGTAAGCTCTCTGGGTAAGGATACGCAGACTTACTACAAGAATTACCCCAGGCAGGCGCTGTATTTTAAGTGTGAGCGGGGCCTCCATCCGACGCAGAAGCCGGTTGAACTGTTTGAATATCTGATCAGGACCTACACGAACTCGGGAGAGATCGTTCTGGACAACTGCATGGGCAGCGGGACCACTGCGGTGGCCTGCATCAATACGGGGAGGAAGTTTATAGGGTTTGAGAAGGATGAGGGGTACTATGAGATAGCAATGGAAAGAATTAAAAATATTTGAGGTTTGCCCAGTTTTTATTGAATGTTGCCATATTTTAGGGTAATATGAAATTAAAAAAAGGAGAAACGCAATGGGAAAAACACGTGAATACAAATGCCCAGCTTGCGGCAATTACTTAGGAAGCACAATTAATTCAACTGCAAGCATGGACAAAGTCTGCTCAAATTGCGGAAAATGGATTCATATACAGGTTACACCTGCTGCTATATACTGCGCAGTCAAGAAGTAGAATAAAGGCATTGTCATAATTAAGCTAAAGAATCATCAAGTGGTGGTTAGTTTCTATTGTATTAGTGTCGTACCAAATTTGTTGAATATTGACAAATTAAGGAGTATGACGAAAGCAAAAAGGAGATCGAAAAATGTTGATATGTCCAAGATGTCAAGAGGAAATGGAAGAAATCAGATCAAATAGTCTTATAAGTGACTTATGTGAGGATTGCTATGAAAAAGAAAAATATTACACGCCGGACATAGAATATCCAATGCCGAAGAGAGTTATAGAGAGAACATTTAGATACACAGGCGGAGAAGGCGAACTTCATAGCGCAGTATCCTTATTGCAAATGCTGCATGCTTTTGATGAAGAAGTCAATGAAATCATTGAAAATGAGACAAGGGCAGAGGGGTACTTATATGCCGTGGCTTTTAACGAATATGATCAAAAGGGAATGATCACCAAGTTTGTTACTACGGGTGAAATAGTAATTTCCAAAAGCTATTTCTTTGCCAATAGCATGTTAAGTATGGTGTCAAACTTTGAAGATAGGTACAAACAAAAAGTGCTCATCACTATAAATAAATAAAAGCAAAAAATGATATAACCATAAGCGTAACGTTTATGGTTATTTTTATGCCCCAACAAACGAATGAGAGAGGTGGTAAGCTTGGGTCTTAGGAAGACATGCTCCTGTGGAAAGCTCATTCCCTTCTCCGTACCATATTGTGAAGCCTGCCAAGCCAAACGGAACAAAGAACAAGCAGCCAGGCACAAGTACTATGATCGGTACAAACGTGACAAAGAAGCTGCCGCCTTCTATAACTCCTCTGAATGGCAGAGCGTAAGAGCTGCGGTCATGCGAAGGTTCATGGGATTGGATCTCTATGAGTATTACATAAATAAGCAGATCGTCTATGCTGAGGCGGTTCATCACATTGTGGAAATTAGCGAGGACTGGGATCGGAGGCTTGATATTAGTAACCTTATACCGATTACCTCAGGTAACCACAGCATGATCCATAAGTTATACCAGAAAGACAAAAGAAAGGCCCAGCAGATGCTGATCAGCCTGTTAAGGCGATGGGAGAAGGAGTTTGCACCCTAGGGGGGTCTGAAAAAGTTTTCAACGCCTTTCGTAATGCCGCGTGCCCTCCCTCGCTCTAAAAAAATTCCCACATCAGCTTTTTAAGGAGGTGATATCAATGCCAACACCGAATAAGCCATATGCGGTCCTCGTGTCTGAGGGCAAATCTCATCGGACAAAAGAAGAACTAAAACAACGGCAAACGGGAGAAAATGCATTAATTACGGGTACGGCGTTGAAGGAGCGTCCGGAAGTGAAAGGAAACCCTGCAGCGCATAAAGAGTTTTCTCGTATCAAAAAATTGCTGAAGTCAATTGAAAAGAATGACGCAATTTATGAGCCAATAATTAACCGTTATTGCATGATTCAGACCGAATGTCGAGACTTTGAAGTGAAGCGGGAGAAGATATTTGAACAAGCACAAAAGCTGGAACAACTGCTGGACGGGCTCGAGAATATTGACTTTGACAGTTTGAGAGGAGCAATAAACGATCTGGGTAAATTGTACGGTTCCATGCTTGCAATTGATAAGCAAATCCAAACAAAGCGCAAAATGCTCCTCGAGATCGAGAAGGAAAATATCATGACGATCGCCGCAGCACTCAGGAGCATACCAAAGAAAGTTGATGAAGGAGAGGATCCTCTGCTTAAAGTATTGCGTGGTGGTTAATCTTGCTGAAAAAAGCGATACGATATGCAAACCAGGTTGTTTCCGGCGTGGAGATAACCACCAAGGAGGTAAAGCGGCAGTGCAAATGGTTTCTGCGTGACCTAAAAAAGCAAGAGGCAGAAGGGTATCCATATTACCTGGATACCAATGAAATTAATAAAATACAAGGGATTTTCTCATTGCTCTTTTTTGCAACGGGCTTAGGGGTGATCGGAAAATCCATATTAGAAGGTCTGGAAGATTTCCAGGCTTTTTTTCTTGTCAACATCTTTGGCTGGAGGTTTAAGGATAACAAAGAAAAATATCGCTACCGAGATGTCGTCCTTTTCATTCCCCGAAAGAATGCAAAAACTTTTATATGTGCGCTCATACTGATCATTTTGATGCTTACCGAGGATGAATACTCCGAATTTTATTCGATCTGCCTTGATCGAGAACTTGCCGGAAAAGTAAAGGAAATGATGACACAGATCATCCAGGCAAGTCCTGCTATTGAGAAGTATTTTAAGCTGTCCAATACGCTTAGTGGCAAGATTATTTGCAAGCTGACCAATAGTTATTATCAGGCTAGGACCGCAGAAGCAAACCGAAACAATTCCATCCGTCCCAGCGCTTTCATTGCTGATGAGATTGGAGCCTTCCGGGATAATAAAAACATTGCTGCGATGAAATCCGGCCAGCTTAGCGTAAGAAATCCGCTGCGATTCAAAATTACGACTGCTTACGCCGAAACAGAGAGCATCATGATTGAAGAGCTCGATTATATCAGGAAGGTTTACGACGAAATTTTGGAGGATGATCGTCTCTTTGCTCTGCTTTACTACGCCGAAGAGGGTCATGAATGGGATGATGTTGGACTGCAGCAGGCGAACCCGCTGAGAATATCGGAGAACTATCAGGAAATCAAGGACAACCGGAAAACGGCCCTTGAAAAGCCGTCAGAACGATCGGAGTTCCTCACAAAGCATATGAATATTTTCGTTAATGATATTAAAGAGGACCCATACATTATTTTCGATCGATGGAAAAAGTGTGAAATTAAGAAGATTGATCTAAAAGGGAAAGAGGTTGCCGTTGGCGTTGATCTATCCTTGACCACGGATTTGACGGCCGTGGACATTATTTATGAGGAGGGTGGCAAGTACTACATCAAAGCCCATGCCTTCCTTCCGGAAAACTCCCTTGATACTAGGCGAGAAAAGATTGACTATCGTCAGATGGAGAAGCTGGGCTGCTGCACGATCACGAAGGGGGACATTGTCGATTATAACGTTGTCGAAGAATATATTCGTTCCATAGAGGAGGCTTACGGCTGCAGGGTCAAAGTCATTGTTTCGGATCCGTACAATGCTGTACAAATGATGCAGTCCCTGGCTGAAGATTATGAGGTCGTGCTGATCAAGCAAACTTATGGGAACCTCAGCCCTTCCTTAAAAAGCTTTAGAAATGACGTCTATCTAGGAAACGTGTTCTATGAGGAGAACAAACTCCTCGATTGGAATATGAGTAACGCAACCACAGTAACCGGCAGAACCACTGACGATATTCTTCTGGCTAAGGTGAATAAAAACAAGCACCGGATCGACTTGGTAGTCGCCGCAATCTTTGGATACAGTCAGATCTACTTGGTGAATAGAGATGTAGATCTGAAGAAGTTGACCGAGGATTACCTTAAAATGATGGGATGGTGAGAGATTGAATGTATTAAAACGAATTTACAACAAGGTGATGCGAGCCATGGGGGTTAAAACAGCAGACATGCAGAGCGAGGAACTGCTGGAATGGCTCGGAATCAGCAGAACCCCCAAGCGCCTTGTTAGCGAGGTGACCTATTTCACCTGTCTGAAAATGCTTTCTGAGACTCTCGGAAAGATGCCCCTTAAATTATATCAGAATACTGAAGAGGGTATTAAAAAGGCAAAGTCAAACAAAGCGTATCGGCTGCTTTGCCTGAGGCCAAATCACTTGATGACACCATCGGTTTTCTGGGCAGCAGTGGAACAGAATCGGAATCACTACGGCAATGCTTATGTTTGGGTTCGGAGGCAATTTAAAAGAGCAAAGTACGGAGGTAGCTACGAAATAAAGGACTTTTGGATTATGCCTTCAGACAGCGTTCGCGTGTACGTGGATGATGCAGGGATCTTCGGTGCCGCCGGTTCGATATGGTATGGTTATGTTGACCGATATTCTGGCAAGGATTACGTGTTCCGGCCCGGTGAAGTGATGCACTTTAAAACTTCCTACAGCTTTGATGGGATTCTGGGAGTTCCGGTTAAGGATATCCTAAAATCAACATTAGAAGGCGGACTTGAAAGTCAGAACTTTATGAATAACCTATATAAGACAGGGCTAACAGGAAAAGCCGCCCTTGAATACACTGGAGATCTCGATGAGACTGCACAGAAACGATTGGTTGCTGGATTTGAGCGCTTTGCAAACGGTGCTGCGAACGCCGGTAAAATTGTTCCGGTACCCTTGGGAATGAAGCTGATTCCACTTGATATCAAGCTCACTGATAGTCAGTTTTTTGAACTAAAGAAATTCAGCGCATTACAGATTGCCGGTGCTCTTGGAATTAAGCCGAACCAGATCAATGACTATGAGAAGTCATCTTATGCCAACTCCGAAATGCAGCAGCTGAGTTTCTATGTTGATACGGAACTTTTCATCCTGAAGCAATACGAGGAAGAAATCAATTACAAGACTCTTGATGAACGGGAGCTCGAAGAGGGGCTCTTTTTTAAGTTCAATGAAAAGGTCATCTTGCGAACCGACAGCAAAACTCAGATGGATACCTTGGCAAGAGCAGTCAACAATGCCATTTATACACCTAATGAGGCCAGAGAATATCTGGATAAGCCAAGAAAGGAAGGAGGAGACGAACTTGTCATGAATGGAAATTATATTCCGATGAGGATGGTTGGAAGCCAATACAGCAAGAAAGGAGGCGCTGCAAATGCCGGAGATTAATAAAAAATACTGGGAATTCAAAGCAAAGTCTCAGGATGAAGCAGATTTATATTTGTACATAGAAATTGCCTCATGGGGGGCAGGGTATGCGGCGCATTCGGCCCAAAGCTTTAAGCGAGAATTGGATGCCCTTGGTGAGATAAAAACCCTTAATGTCTACATCAACTCCCCCGGCGGTGATGTCTTTGAGGGGAATGCAATCTATAATATCCTGAGCCGTAAAGCGAAGAAATGCGCCGTGAATGTCTATATAGATGGGCTTGCCGCCAGCATCGCTTCGGTTATCGCCATGGCCGGGACAAAGATCATCATGCCGAATAACGCTATGATGATGGTACATAACGCTTGGGGATACTGGGTTGGCAACGCAAATGACTTCAGGGAAGCTGCGGACATCATGGACAAAGTTAATCTTACGATCAAGCAAGCCTATCTGGATAAGGCCGGAGATGTTCTCGATAAAGAAACCATAACCGGATTAATGGATGCCGAATCATGGCTGACCGCTCAAGAATGTCTTGACTATGGGTTATGCGACGAAGTAGTAAGCGCCAAGCAGATCTCGGACAGGTTCGACCCGGCTTTGCTGAAAAACTTTAAAAACGTTCCCTTTGAGTTTTTTACAGCACCGCCGGTAAAGGACGCGAGCGCGCAACCAGATGATAAAATACCGCCGCCCGCAAATCCGAATGCACAAGCCGAAAGGGAGCGACTTTTATTGGAAATCGAATTAGTTTAAAGAAAGGATAGTGAAAAAATGAATGAAAAACTGTTAAAGATGCTGAATGCAATTAATGCAAAGAAAGCAGAGGCTAAGGCACTCCTCGATGAGGATAAGGTTGACGAAGCCAAGGTTGCAAAAACAGAGCTTGAAAAGATGCAGGCCGCTTTTGATATCGCCAAGGACCTGTACGATGAGGAACAGGAAGAGACGGAGAAGGATATAGCAAATGGCAAAGCAAAGGAAGTTACCGCCAAAAAGGAAAATATCCTGACAGCCTTTGTAAATATTATCAAGGCTGGCGTGCTGAAAAAGCCTGTAAGCGAGAAGGACCTTGAAGTCCTTAACCTGATGACCGAAGCAGATCCAAACGCAGGTGTTTCCGACGGAGGCGTGACGGTGCCGAAGGACCTTCGCACCGAAATTAAAGAACTTCGGCGGACTCTTGATGCCCTTGAGCCGCTTGTGAATGTGGAGCCGGTCTCTACACTCTCTGGAAGTAGGGTAATCGAAGTCAACGCCGACCAGGTCCCCTTCGATAACGTGGAAGAGGCTGCGCAATTCCCGGATGCCGATACTCCGGAGTTTACCACCATTGATTACAAGGCTAAGAAAAAAGGTGGCATTTTAAAGGTAACCAGAGAGCTACTGCAGGATACGGCAGAAAATATCGTTGGATATCTGAGAAAGTGGATTGCAAAGAAGGCGAGAGTGACTAGGAACTTCTTAATTATCGCTCAACTGGAAGCCAGCTTCGGAGGAGCGAAAGCGCATGCGGTAAGCGGGCTGGATGATCTAAAGGACATCTTCAACGTTTTGCTTGATCCAGCTATTTCACTCGGGGCGAAGGTTCTGACAAACCAGAACGGGTTTAACTGGCTGGACAAGTTGAAAGATGAGGACAAGAAATATATCCTCCAGCCGAATCCGGTTGATGCTACGCAGCGGCTGCTGTTTGGTAAATATCCCGTTACCGTGGTGTCCAATAAGGTGCTGAAATCCACTGAGGTTTTGGACGAGGAAGAGGAGGTCACCGGCTACAAACATCCGATTTACTGCGGAGATTTCAAGGAAGCGATTACTATCTTCGACAGGGAAACTTTGTCTATTGAATTCTCCACGGAAGCTGGCGATCTCTGGGGTAAAGATCTGACCGGTGTCAAGGTCAGAGAGCGGCTTGACATTAAGACGGTCGACGATGAAGCCGTCATCAAGGGTGAAGTAACGGTAACTGTATAAGGAGGGCTTCGGCCCTCTCCTTGAAAGGAGGCCCCAATGAGCATTGATCCAGCTTTGTTTGACGACGTAAAAGATTATCTGCGGTCCGACGGAACTGATGATGATATCCAGGTAGAGGAATTGATTTTGGCTGCAGATACTTATCTCGTAAATGCCGGCGCGACAAAAGATCATGCAAACAGTCTGTATAAACTTGCCCTCAAAATCCTCGTAACGCAGTGGTATGAAAACCGAGTACCGGTCGGGGAGGTGACGTCGGAAATGGCTTTTTCCCTCCGACATATCTTGACGCAGCTGAAATATTGCTATGGTGGTGATGAAGAATGATCAATCCCGGAAAATACAGGTACAAAATTACCTTCCTGAAACAAGTCACCGGACAGGATGACTACGGCGAACCGATGAATATCTGGGAAACATACAAGACAGCCCGGGCAAGTAAGAATCCACTTCTGGGAAACGAGTTTTTCTCATCCCTCTCTTTGGAATCTAAAGTGGAGATAAAATTCAATTCCCGGTACATTCCCGGAGTTACCAACGATATGCGCATCCAATACAGTGATGAAGTATATGAAATCCTGTCGGCTATTGATGTGAAATCATTACACAAGGAACTGCTGTGCTACTGCCGAAGGGTGGCAGAATGAAGATGAGATTCGGCGTGACCGGAATCGACAAACTGAACCGCGACCTAAAGAAGCTTGGGAAGGTTCCACAGAAGCATATCACGTCATCAGCCAAGAAAGGCATGGGTATCGTTTTGAGAAGTGCAAGGTCTAGTGCTCCAGTCGATACCGGAGACCTTAAGCGCGGGGTGAAGCTCTCCGGGGAGAAATCCCGGTACAAGGGCAAGAAGGTGTATCGTATCATATTTGATCTGGCCATGAACGATGTTTTCCAGAAGAAAAATGCAGAGGGCGAGATTACCGGTTACTATCCAATATCACAGGAGTATGGTTTTTTCGCTCGAAATGGCCGATATATTCCTGGCTACCGGTTTATCCATGACAGCATGACCGGAAATGCAAAAAAGATGGAGCAGGTGATCGTAGATGAAATGAAAGGTAAACTTGATCAGGAGATCAGAAAGGCAGGGCTGAAATGATAGAAAAAGCACTCAGGCATGAACTAGAGCAGGCTATCCCGGAGCTGATCGGCAACATTTATCCGACAAATGCTCCGGAGTCATCAAAGCGGCCTTACCTGGTTTATGCCCGAATCACGACGAGGCATGTAAAAACGCTGGATGGATATACCGGCAAACAGGCACTGGGCTTCATGTTCGGTGTGATGGCGTCAAAATATGCAGATATGAAAGATTTGGCTGAAAAGGTCGAAGCTTTTTTAATTGCGTTGCCGGGTAAAAGTATTGGCGAATCCAGCATCTATGTCGAAGATCTAGAAGTTAACAATATCAGCGAAACCTATGAATTTGAATTGAAGGTAAACCGTGGGATCATTGATTTCACGATCTACTTTTAGAGAGGAGAAAGATTAATGAGTGACGATGTAAGAAGGTCATTAGGAACGAAGCTGAAAATAGGCGAGACGTCCTCTGTTGCGGTAGCAGGACTCACCTCCATCGGGGGCCTGGAGTTATCTGCCGATACGATAGACACAACTACACTGGACAGTGATGGTGGGTATCGGACTTTTA
Source organism: Anaerovoracaceae bacterium (assembly GCA_963676445.1). GTDB lineage: Bacteria > Bacillota > Clostridia > Peptostreptococcales > Anaerovoracaceae > Anoxybacterium. The sequence goes on along the minus strand of OY781100.1, from coordinate 1,261,794 downwards.
TTGCCGGCTTTAAAGATGCTGGTGAGGTATCAATTGAGGGATATCTTGTGCCGGCGACTGGCAAAGGGCAGAAAGAGCTGTATGACCTTTTCGAGAGTGGTGAAACAGATGACTTTATAATCGAATTTCCACCTGAAATAAATACCAAGTGGGAATTTAAAGGAGTTGTAACTGGCTTTTCGACCAGCGCAGATCTGGAGGACCCACTGGCTTTTTCGGCGACAATTAAAGTCAGCGGCAAGCCTACGCTGTCAGTAGGAACCGGAGAATAGGAGGAAAGATAATGGGATACACACCAATAGAACTTGATAAAATGAGAAATCTCCGCTATGGGATGAAGGCGATCTCACTGGTTGAGAAGAAACTAAAAAAGCCCATGACCAAGCTTGACATGGATAGTCTGACAATGGATGATTCTGCGATTTTGATATGGGCCGGCCTTGCTCATGAGGACCCCGATCTCAGCCCCGACAAGGTAATGGATCTGATTGACGATCATTCGTCCCTAACCAAGGTTATGGAGGCAGTCGGCGCAGCCATGGCGGAGGCGTTCGGTTCCGCCGAAGAACCAGTGACACAAGAAAAAAACGAGTAGAGGGCGGCGGGGACGAGTTCAGCGTTTTCGGAGCGCTGGACCTTGCTGCCCACATCGGTATGCCGATAATGGATTTTTGGAAAATTACGCCGTATGAGCTAAGCATAGCGGCCAAAGGATTTACGAAACGCCGGGAGGCAGAGCAAAAGGAAGGTATCATGCAGGCGTACCTGATCTCTCGCTGGGTGTGGCAGAAACGGGTTAACATCAAAAAAATCCTGTCTGCAGGTGAAGAGAAAAAGCCGATGACGGATGATCAGATGCTGGAACGAGTTAAGGCGCTTAATATGGTTTTTGGCGGGGCAGTTAATAAAGTCAAGAAATAAACGTTGTGCCTTTATATGGAATATGTTACCATAAAGTTGTATGGAGGTGGCAACATGAAGATCTGCTTAAACTGCGGCGATAAATTATTGGATGCCGCTCAAAAATGCCCTTCTTGTGGTACAAAGGATAAGGGTTTCCCGATTGTGGAGCCAAGCGACAAAGACCGAATTCAGCAAATAGTTTCATCGGTACCGCATCCGAAAGATATCAATGAGGCGAAATGGAAAATAAATCTGGATGCTAGAGACATGAAAACCCGGGACGCAGTACGGTACCGCATGGGAGGCGAGTCAAGACAACAGGTGATAGAGGCAAGGGAGAAGGAAGAGAGAGCAAAGCAACGACTAAGACAATTAGACGAAGAAGGCATTCCGTATTGCCCAAAATGCCATTCTACATCGTTAACAGCTAATAAGAAAGGGTTCGGAATAGGCAAAGCCATTGTTGGAGCTGCCCTTGCGGGCCCTATTGGATTGGTTGGTGGGAATATTGGCGCAAGGCAAATTAGGGTTACCTGTTTAAAATGTGGCTATCAATTTTGGGCCGGACAAAAGTAAAATAAATAAAGAAATATAGATGGACGCATCAGTAATGGTGCGTCTTTTGTTATGTCCGAAAGGAGGCGGGGCTGATTGGCAAAGAGTAATTTTATAGTCCGGGGCGGAGCAGATTTCTCAGGGATCAAAAAAGGTCTTGATCAGACGCGAAAGCAACTGGCAGATTTTCAAGGGAAAGTGGATAAGTCCATGAAAGCCATTGGAACTATATTTAGCGGCCTGGTGACGGGAAAGCTTGTTAAGGATTCCACCTCTATGGCTATGGGCGTTGAAAGCGCAATCGACAATATTGCAAGAAATATGGAATCCGCATCAGGCGGTTTTGATAGGTTTGTAAAAACTCAGTCAAGGGCACTGGGAATGGCTAAATCTGATGCCTACAAATATGGTTCCACTTTTTCGAATCTCTTAGCGAGTTTTTCGTCCGGCGCCGAAGAAACGGCATTCAGCACACAGGAACTAATGAGAGCCGCTGCCGTCATTGCCAGCAAAACAGGCCGAAGCTACGAGGATGTAAGCGAGCGCATCCGATCCGGTATGCTCGGTTCCACTGAGGCAATTGAGGACTTGGGCGTATACACAAATGTTTCTATGATCGAGAGTACAAATGCCTTTAAAAAGTTTGCAAACGGTAAGACATGGGCGCAACTGGACTTTCAGGTACAGCAGCAGATTAGGCTTGCGGCAATCCTGGAGCAGACCTACGACCGATACGGAAACACTCTGGCGGACACATCTCAAACCAGACATGCACAATTCATTGCAAGCTTAAAGGACATACAGCTTACGCTTGGGCAGGCATTTTTGCCAATATACGACTCTATACTTCCTGCACTTACTGCAATGGCAGACGGAATAAGGACGGCAATACTTTATATCCAGGCATTTTTCCAAGCATTATTTGGGGGAAAAAGCGCCATGGAAGAGACCTCTGCGGAAAACCTTGAAAAAAGCACAGGTAACGCTGCAGGAAACATGGGGGAGGCAAAAGAAGAATCCGAGGAGCTAAAGAAGAGTCTTGCTGGATTTGACGATCTGAATATATTGTCGCAAGATAAGAAGTCCTCGCAACAATCCGGTGAGAAAGAAAGTGCGACACCCGGAGTACCGACGGGGCTTGACGGCGCCCAGATAGGCCTATCTGACGAATACGAGGATAGGATGGCAAAAATGAACGAAGGCCTTGAAAGCTTTAAAAAGAAAATGCAAGAAATCGCTCCGGTACTGAAAACTATTGCCGTGCTAATGGCCGCTATGTGGGCTGCATTTGTTTTGCCTGCAGCGCTGGTAAGTCTCGGAACCGCCCTGGGCGCCCTGGGATCAAAAATACCGATTCTGGAGGGATTGTTCGCTGGACTTGGGAATGCCATTAAAGCGGTGGGTCTCGTATTTAGCAAAATCCCGGGGATCATTTTATTAGGAGTAATAGTGGCAATCGCTGCACTGGTAGCAATTATAATGGATCTCTGGAAGAACAGTGAGAGTTTCAGAAGTTTTGTTATCCAGTGCTGGACATCCATAAAGGATGCACTCACAGCAGCAGCCAATCAGATATGGACAAACGGGTTGAAACCGCTACTTGATAGACTGGGGATTACGGCAAATAGCTTTGGCGAGTTGTATGCAAACTATATCCGGCCAGCAATGGAGAATATACTCACGGCGGTTATTGGAGCGCTGACGGCTATAACTGTGCAGCTGATCGGAATTGCGGCACAAATCATCACAATAGTGCTGCAAATAATTACAGCAGTAATTGAGGCACTAGGCAAGGTGACGGACTGGATGAAAAATAATCAGGGATTGGTCGAGGGGCTAACCGTTACGGTTGCGGGATTCTTTGCGGCATGGAAAGTTACGCAACTTCTTGCATTCATCCAGATGAGCGGTGGCATACCGGGAGTGCTCAACGGTATGAAAACTGCCCTGATAACAACCTCGGCGGCACTGAAAGCCAACACGACTAGTATGATAGCGAATACCACCGCAAAGATTAAGGATAAGATTGCCACTATTCAGTTAACAGCCATGTATGCAAAGGATTTCCTGGTATCCATTGCAAAGGGGACGGCGGAACTAATCCGTCAAGCGAGCATATGGGTATATTTTACTGCTTTAAAAGTTGCTGATACGGTAGCTCAAACGGCCATGAACATCGCCGTAGGCGCATGGAATGTCATCGGCGCAATTGCTGCCGGTGTTACAACCGCTTTTGGTGTAGCTGTTGCCTTCTTAACATCTCCGATTGGGCTTGTTATATTGGCGGTCGTTGCCTTAATCGCAATCGTGGTACTACTTGTTAAACATTGGGATGAAGTAAAGGCAACAGCTGCGAAAGTGTGGGATGGTATAAGTGCGATTTGGGGCAGAGCGTCAAATTGGTTTTCCGCAAAGGTCCTGGAGCCAATCAAAAACGCATTCAAAGTGGTATTTGGTTCCATACTCTCAATCGTAGCGGCCCCGTTGAACGCCATCATTTCCATGATAAATACAGTTATCGGCGCTTTAAACAAAATAAAGCTGCCATCCTGGATTCCCGGGGTTGGAGGAAAAGGAATAAGCATACCAACTATCCCAAAACTGGCAAATGGCGGAATCACAAACGGGCCAATGACTGCGCTGATTGGAGATAATCCCGGAGGGCGCGAAGTCGTGTCCCCGCTTGACGATTTATTGGGAATGATCAAAGAGTCAATGGCCGAGGCGGGAGCCGGAGATATAACGCTGCACAGTGTAATCGAGCTGGACGGGGGAGTAGTGTATAAAAATCAACAGCGAGTATCGAGGCAACGCGGTGAGAGGCTCATAAATGGAGTAATGGGATGAACGAAATATTTGGCATAAACGGCACAAACCCGGACGTAAGGATCTTGTCCGTGCAACGAGATGCATCTGTGCTGGACGGCGAAAATGCCGGAAGGCTAAAAAACGGCAATATGGTCAGGGACTTGATTGGCACATTTTACAATTACACCCTGACCGCCATGCCTAACGAAAAATATCCAGAGTCATACAATGTGCTTTATGAGACGATTACAGCTCCCATAGAAAGCCATTCCGTGTCCTTGCCGTTTGGGCAGGGTGCAATTGATTTCAGAGCCTACATAACCAATACATCTGATAAACTGCGCCAAGTAAAAAACGATGCAAAGGCGTGGGAAAATCTTACTTTTACGGCGATAGCAATGGAGCCGCAGCGGTATTACGGCGAAAACTGGTCTATGGGGACGGGAAGCGGGAATGACCTGCTTACAGTAAACGGCGTAGGTTTTGATGCAGCGGTAAAAAGCCTGGAGAGGAAAGGATCCGTCCTTGATTCGGACCAGGCTAAGCGTTCTGCTTCGGGATCAATGAATCGGGAAATCATAGGGACATTTTACAACTACACGCTCGAGCTGGAAACAAAAATTTATAACGCGTTAGAGTACGACCGCTTGTATTACGCTTTGACTGCACCTACGGATAGTATGCTTATTACGGTGCCTTACGGTGCAGGAACCCTATCTTTTCAGGCTTATATTTCCGCTGCCAGCGATAAGTTGCTATTTTCAAACGAAAATATAAACTTTTGGTCAGAATTAAAAATTGACTTTATCGCTATGGCACCGCAAAGGAGGTGAGGGCTTGGCGATTTATTATAAAGGCGTACAGTTTGTAACTGCGGACGATTTAGTGTTCATGACGGCAGATGATAAAAATTTTTATGTCAGGGATAATAGCGAAGATTACTTTGGTGATACAACAAATAACCAACTCAATCTGAACACAATCTCATTCGGCTCCTACTTATTCGCGGGGAACCAAATAGAGGCCCTTAAACTCCATCATGAATCCGGGCTGCTGACCGATCAGCTGGTGATCGACACATTGACCGCCAGAGTCAAGAGCGATACAAGGCCGGTTTTAACTCGCTACACCCCCATTACCGTCCAGAGAGGCGAGAGTATTATGGGGGTGTTTTTTAACGGGCAGATAAAAGAGGTGGGGTATAAAACGTACTCCATCTATGCGGAGTCATACATATCGTTACTGGATTACGATGACCACCCGGGCGGAATATATATCGGAGCTGACTGCGGGGATGTCATCGCGGAGATCATGGGCGATATCCCCTATACGATCCATCCCAATGTCGCATCACTTAAACTCTACGGATATCTGCCTTACACCACTAAGCGCAAAAATCTCCAGCAGATCCTGATTGCCACCGGCGCCGCGATTAGAAAAAACGCTAACGGGACTATGCATTTTACCGTGCTCACCAATGCGGTCACGGGAACCTTTATGGACAGCAGGTCGTTTATCGACGGCGCCCAAGACGAGGATACGCAGGTCACGGCCGTGCAAGTGACAGAGCATACTCTTGCCCCCGTAGCGGATGAAATCACTCTGCTCGAGTCATCCTTTACTGACACACAGACAGTGACGTTTACCGAGCCGGCGCATGACTTGACTATCGTCAATGGCACGATCCTGGAGAGCAGCGCCAATTACGCAGTGATTCAGGGCGCTGGGACAGTTACCCTTAAAGGCAAAAAATACCGGCACACAACTAAAATCATGACCCGTGGCGATATCCTGGGTACTCCGGATGATAAGATCATTTCCGTGACCGACGCAACGCTGATCACGGCCCTCAACAGCTCGCAGGTAGCACAGCGGCTGTACAATTATGCAAAATGCAACAAGAGCGTGCAGACAGACGTCCTGGTCAATGGGGAGCGCACCGGGGATATGGTACAGCTGGTCAATCCTTACGGGGACGATTACCTGTCCGCGGCGATTCACAGCCTAGATCTTAGCATGAGCAATGTCATGAGAGCCTCTGGGGAATTCCTTGTTGACTATGAGCCACAAGGAATCTCTGAAGGATATAAAAATAGGGTGGTCCTTACTGGATCAGGAAGCTTCACAGTGCCTGCGGAGGAATACCGTGTTGTGTTGATCGGCGGCGGCCAAGGTGGCCAAGGCGGATATGATGGCGAAGACGGAAACGACGGAGCGATTATTATGTGGCCTCCTGATCGCGCAGATGGCGGTGACGGTGGAGCTGGAGGAGACGGTGGATCAGGCGGAAAAATTCTTGACGTTACTCTGACCGGAACGATTGGCAGCACCATAACTTATTCCTGTGGTACTGGTGGTTACGGTGGAGGGTCAGACGGAGGAACCGGAAACGAAGGTGCCGCGACAACCTTTGGAGTGTATTCATCAAGCACTGGCATTGTAGGAGAATATGTTGACGCAATGACAGCGGAGCGCTTCGCCGCCGTCGGTGAATCCGGAATAGACGGAGGTCAGGGCGGCGGATTCCTGGCCATTGCTCCCGGCGTTTCACTGGGGAAAGGTGCAGACGTAACCTACGATGAAACAACGTACATCGGAGGAACTAAGGGAGCAAATGACAGTGTTTCTGGTCCTGTCTATGCTATGGGTGGTGCCGGAGGAGGTGCAGCTGTAGGAGACAACGGAAGTAACGGAGGCAACGGCAGCGCTGATTCATCGGGCGGTATTGGAGGTCACGGAGGTGCCGGCGGTGACGCTGATCCGGGAGCAGATGCTACTGATTACGGATACGGTGGTCAGGGTGGCCATGGCGGTGGTGGTGGCGGCGGTGCTGGTAATGTGTACGGCGGCGATGATCCATGGCCTACTGGTGGAGGATCCGGAGGATCTGGAGGCCTTGGAGGAAAAGGCGGTCCCGGGTGCATAATCGTTTATTATTAAGGAGGTCAGCATGAGCACAGAAGAAAAATATAAAAGTAAACTTACAGGGCCTGAGATTGAAAAAGCAATCAGTCAGATTGGCGACGGCGTAGCCTTATCCCCTTCTATCAGTATTGGTATGAACTCAGTCATCCGCAAGTCTGATGGCGTGACTTCCATTCCTAAATTCACAATGCAGGGTAAGAGCTATGTGAACCCGCTTGGCAAGGATGGGAACTGTGAAGATGTGAGTAAGTGGACTAATGGTGGAGGCACAGCAACACTTGATACTGCAAACAAGGTGTTTGGCGCAAATGCCATTAAATTAACTGGATCTTCTGTAGGTTATGGTCTTATACGAAGGACTGCGTCACTTATTTTTGATAAGACTAAAAACTATATATTAACAGCATATATTCGTCATGTTTGTGGTACGACTAGTAGAGTTAGAGTTTATGATGAGATAACAGAAAAGGCATGTGTAGCTGGTAGTGGTGTAGATGCCACCATGATACGTAGAATCGTCAAAATACCCGCAAATTATTTTACGGGATCAACGTTTTCTATAGACCTAATTGTAACAGGTTCGGAAACAGATTATGGTTTTTTTGACGGAGTAATGCTTACTGAAGTATCTGCGTCGGATTTATCACTTTCAGAAGCGGAACTTCTTGAAAAATATCCATACGTTGATTCCTATGCTTTTCTGGAAAACCCATACATAGAAGTACGGCATGATAATCTTGTGAGGAATGGTAATGGTGAGGAGGGGATTGGCTGGTGGAATGCATATTTTGGCTCCCCTACTATAAGCATAGAGAATGGTAAGTTTAAATTGTTCACAACTACAGCGTGGCATGGCTATAGTCAAAAAATCAATATAAAGCCTAATACGAGTTACTATGTTTCTGTGAATCTATCGGGGTTAGGTTTTATAAGCATCTATGATACTACTTATACAACGAACCTCAGAGATGGGGTTGGAACATTTAATTCTGGTAACAGAACACAAATAGCTGTAATTATAAGCAATAGCGGTGTAGGCACAGGTTATTTCGATTCCATCATGCTAATTGAAGGAACAACCGCCCCGACAGAGTATCAATCATGCCGAATTGAGCGATGCGTAATTGAGGGTAAGTTTACTTCTGACGATTCTTTTACGCTGGAGAATGGTGAAGTAAGTGGTCTGCTGAACTGGAAGCACAGGAGATTGTACGGTAAGGATTGTGATTGGCAGTATTGGAACGATCAAGTCGGGTTTAAACAAATAGCGTTGCCACTTAATCAGGGACAATCTACCATTAGAACGATGACTAAGTATAACGGAAATCCACTAAAACAAGATGGACTCGTGACTACGGCTGATTCTGAAAACACTGGTATTGATTATACTTGGGTTGGTGTTGCAGACACCGACACAGGCTGGGCAGAATCCATTGCTCCAAATGCTGATGAAGTCAAGGCGTTCATGAATGGTTGGAAAGCATTAGGAAATGATGGTAGTAGATATGCTGTATTTGGTAATATTCAATATTCAGATTTTCATGTAAATCCTAATGCTTTTCCACCTAATACTGCTACAACACTTACAACAGCCACATCCAACACAAATACGATAACTGTTGCAAATGCTAGTATATTTAAAATAGGTGATCCAATATCTGTATTTGGAAATGGTGGAACTACGATAACTAATATTTCAGGAAATACGTTAACTGTAAGCAGTAACCAGCCAGTCCAACCTTCAGGGTATACCGTGTTTAAAATAGACGTTACTGGAAATTCTACACAATTAATTACTTACTGCAAAAACAACATCGCGCCAAACTACGAAGGCTATCAGCTCCACTACAAACTTACAAATCCAGAACCGATCACAGATTCAAATGTCCATGTTCACGGGGATATTCCGAAATTGGACAATGGTGATAATTACCTGTATTTGGACTCTGGTATGGTGCTTGGGGAAGTGGCGAATCCAAAAATAGGTGATCCAAATACACTTATAGGTTACGATAATCCGTCAAGCTTTTTAAGTTCACCATTAAAAAATAGAAAGGAATACAAATCTATAGTAGTGTACCAAAATAGTTTGTGGGATGGTTGGAATATAGGAACTGATGGATCAGATAAAGATGGAGGTTATGCCTATAAATCTTCTTCAAACTACGACACCAATGCCACCTACACGGTAGACTACCAAATCCTCAAAACACTTCACACATCTCCCACAGCAATAACAATGCAGTATCAACAGGACGTTTTGAGTGCCGTTTCTGAACTTGCTGAAGGGTTAAACAGTAGACAGAAAGCGGATAGTGCGTTGGATAATTTGGTGGATATGAGTGTGTATGAATATTGTTCTGGTATGCAAATATCTCCTGTAATAGCTACAAAAACCACATCTTTTAATAGCGTTGCTTCTTTGAGCGCATTTATACAATTTTCTGGTTTAAAAAAAACTATGCCAGTTGTTACAATTTCAATTAGTTCGATAAGTGTTAAAAATGATTCTGGTGCTACTGTAGATGTGCCAATTTCCGATACTACTAACGTATTGGGTTTGCCATATAAGTCTGGATTTATAGTAGTAATATATTTTAAATCAGGCACAAATGCTACTTATGCGCTAAATAATGGAGGGTGGTTTAATTTTTCTTGGAGTGCAGATTGCAGAGGGAGGCTATAGCCATGTTTTATAAAGATAAAGAAATAGACATATCTACTACGAATTATTCCGAAGGGGTGGCGATTCTGCCACTCCCCACAGGTGAAATTGTCTGCATCCCTGAGAATGGGGCAACGCATGAAGAATTGGAAATCATCCGGCAGATCAAGGAAGATGTTGAAGGTAGATCTGAACCGGAGCCACTACCATATGCGGAGCCGGGACCAACTATTGAAGAATATTTGATTGACCTGGACTATCGACTTTCGATGTTCGAATTAGGATTATAAAGGAGGACAAACAATGACCTATACATATTGTAAAAAAATCATTACGAACGCTATCTACACGAGCCAGGAGCAAAAAGACGAAATGCAGCAGAAGCTTGACGTATTTCTTCTGAATTACAGAATCAGTCAACCAGAATATACGGAACTGACCGATCAGCTGGCGGCAAAAGAAATAGTCGTTTAACATTGCTGAATTAAAAAGATTTGAGCAGCCAATCCAGGCTGTTTTTTTATTGGAAAGAAAGAATGAGGTAAATAAAATGAGTGAAAGCGTTAAAACAAAAAGACAGATCTTCGATGAAAAGTACAGAGACAACGGTACATACCAGTACCTGAAGGATCACAATACCGATCCGGTAACCGGTGAACCTTACGGCAGCGAGGAAATCTTCTATGCCATGCTGGCCGCTACTGAGCTCCAGGGTAGGGGAATCTATAACCTGCCGGAAGACTTTGACTACTTCCAGCTGCATACAGATCTTGATTGGTTAAGAGGGTAGCCTGCGGGCTGCTTTCTTCTTTATGGGAGGCGACAACATGAAATTACAACACTTACCATATACGCCCCTGCGGATCACCTCCGGTTTTGGTCCTCGAAACACAGGAATTCCGGGGGCGTCTACTTATCACTTGGGGGTTGATATCGGTACCGATAAAAGCAAGCCTTACACGGCCACTGACGGCGGACCGGTAACGGCAGTATTACCTGGACAGGTTATAAGTAACTATTATAACCAATATCGAGGATGGGTGATTTTAATCGATCACGGTACCATTGATGGTCGCAACGTTAAGACACTATACCAGCATCTCAAGCAGGCCGGCTCCGCGCCGGGTACAAAGGTCAAGGCCGGAGATCAGATCGGCACCATGGGCAATACTGGAGTGGGTGCCCAGCTGCACCTGCATTTTGAGGTTCGGATCGATAACACTTGCACGGATCCGGAGCCATATCTGAAGGGAGTGAAGACATTGGAAAAAGAATTAACAGTGGTCGAAGCCATTACCATCGTAAAGGACAAGGCCGGACTGGATGATAAGACAATCGACTATCTGGCCAACGATTACAAATACGGCAAAGACCTGATTCTGAAGCTGGCCAAGGCTATGCTATAGGAGGGCTAATGAGTACAGAATTTTGGATCCAAATGATTGTTTACGCCATCAGCCTCGGAAGCTTCGGAGGTGTGGTCCTTACACGCCTAGGCTACCTCGAGAATAAAATGGATAAACATAATAACGTGGTTGAACGGTTGACCATCTGCGAGCAGTCCACAAAGTCAGCCCATCATCGCATTGATGATCTGAAGGAGGAGTTGAAATGAAAGAGCAGCTAAAAAAGCTGGTCGACGTGAAGTCCATTATTACTTTTGCCATCGTCGGCGGAGTTACATATGGATTTGTTGTCGGCACCGTAGGCAGTGAAACGTACTGTGCTTTTGCCGGCAGTATTATTGCCTACTATTTTACACGTAAAAATCAGGATACAAAGGAATAGCCGGGGAAACCCGGCTTAATCTTTCATTTTATACGATTTAAACAGTATTTTACAGAATGGAATTTGTTTACTTTATATGGGATAATTTATTAAAACAAACAAATGTTATTAATTTAGTAGTAAGAAAGGTAGGTTAAACATGAAACGATTTATAGCAATATTAATGACACTGATCATGGTGTTCGGACTATCCAGTGTAGGTGCCTGGGCAGATGATGAGGCGACGTGGCAGGAAGAGACGCCGATGCCGACCGCAAGTTACATTCACGCATCAGCAGTATGGAATGGTAAGATTTATATATTTGGCGGGTATAGCGGTTCGGCGTATTTAGATAGAACTGTAATTTATAATCCAGCCACTGGGGATTGGTCTACCGGTGCCTCAATGCCTACAGGTAAGGGTGATATGGTTTCGGCTACAGTAGGAGGGAAGATTTATGTCATAGGGGGGTATAATGGCTCGGCAGCGATGGGAGCGGTAGAAATATATGACCCTACAACAAATACTTGGACAACCGGCAAGGAGATGCCGACAGCAAAACATAGTGCAAGAGCTGCTGTGGTTGACGATAAAATATATGTGATCGGGGGAAGAAGCCCGGGTAATAACGGCATGAATCTAGTTGAGATTTATGATACTAAGACAGATAGTTGGTCTATGGGAACTCCGATGCCAACTGGGAGGGGCTACTCAGCTAGCGCAGTGGTAGACGGAAAGATCTATATATTGGGTGGTGTAAATTCTGCCAATGTTGATAAGGTGGAAATCTATGATCCGAACAGTGACAACTGGATATCAGGTGCATCTATGTTGAAGGCAAGAAGGGGAATTGGAGCTGTTTCATATAATAATAAAATATACATAGTTGGTGGACATAATGATTCTTCCTTTGATAGCTCGGTTGAAATCTACGACACACTTACAAACACATGGACGGCAGCAAAGCCTATGCCTGTTGCCTGCAAGGATGGAACTACCAACCTTGTTGGCAATAAAATATATGTAATAGGAGGATATAACTCTAGTGGAGCTAGAAACACTGTATACTCACTGACCCTAGAAGACCTTCTCTCTAATCAACCAGAAGCCCCCTCCTCCCTCACAGCCACTGGCGGCGACTCAGTAGTCGATCTTTCGTGGGATTCCGTATCCGACGCATCTTATTACAATGTAAAAAGATCGATTACTGCCGGGGGAATTTATACAACGATTGCCTCGACATCAGCAATTACTTATACGGATTCAAATGTAACAAATGATACCACATACCATTATGTTGTATCTGCAGTCAACGATGAAGGCGAGAGCGCTGATTCGAATCAAGCAAGCGCGACACCGCAAGCTACTGTTACGCCTGAATATGTTCTGGCAGTCCTCCTAAATGTAGATGAGACTGTACAGCTTAGTGTTACTTATGATTTATCGGATAATACAAATCTTACTTGGACATCTTCAGATGGTGCAATAGCCACAGTGGATGGTAACGGAAAAGTGACCGCAATCAGTGAGGGTCTGACTTATATTTATGCAGAGAGCGAAGACGGTAGCTTTAAAGAATTTATTCCGGTAAAGATTGTTTTGGGTGATGCTGACGAAATGAGATTAGCTGTTCACTTAACCTCAGGAGAAAAGGCATTATTATATTTAACAGAAGATCCATCCAATGTGACTTGGAGTTCAATGGACACAAGCATTGCGACGATATCCACCGAAGGTGAAATTACAGCGGTTAGCAAAGGGTTGGTAATTATTCAAGCAGAATTAGACGGTTCAATTTATCAAGTTTATGTAAGAGTGAATGCATAAATCAGTAAAGTATTTTACAAAACTCAGAAAAGGCAAGCCCTCAGGATTATCCTGGGGGCTATTTTTATTTGGGACAGTAGTCTTCTCTATTTGTTGAAACAATTCGTTAATCATGGTATGATCTGGAAGAAATAAGTCTTCACTAAGTACATAATATTGATTGCCACTTCACTTTAAAATTTAATTAGAGGAGGTATTGAGTGGTACCAAGAATCATTGAAATGTTAATAGCTTTCATATTGATTAACGTAAGCTGGTTCGTAAGAATTATGATTATTCAAGGAGATACTTCCCTAAAAGAGTTTAAGGTACTTACAATAATTGTTAATATTGCATTTGTTATGTTTGCAGTAATTTATATAGCTGGAGGTATATGAATGTGAGAAGAAATTTCTCCACTTAGTTAAAACTAATATCTGCTGATGTAATAAAACTATGTATTCTTACATTTCATACACTTATTTTGACATTACGGTTGTCATTTACACGAGTTCGTGATAACTTGAAAGTAGGTTCGCTTCCGAGATGAAAAATCGGCTGTTGATAGGAGCAAAAGGCCTCAGTGATTATATATGCTGAGGTTTTTTTATTGCTTTCTTGTAGATATAAGGTTACTATAAAAATATGGTATCTATTGGAAAGGAAGTGTAATTATGAGAAAAACTTTATCAGCAATTATCGTAACATTTATGTTGGTGGCATCGTTTATACCCGTATATGCTACAAACATAAGCATTGACAAGCAAAATGTACAATTTACTGAAACATCAGGAATGCCTTTTATTGATTCGGCCAACAGAACCCAGGTTCCGTTTAGGCAAACCATGGAAGCGTTTGGGGCAACTGTAAGTTGGGATTCGGCAAATAAAATAGCAACTGCTGAAAAGAACGGGATAACTGTTCAAGTTCCGATCGGCGTGTCCTACATAATAAAAGATGGCCAGCAGATCACAAATGATACTGCAGCACTGATTAAGGATGGCAGGACATATCTCCCGATTCGAGCAGTGTTGGAAGCCTTTGGTGCGTCTGTCAGTTGGGATGGCAGCACTCAGACTGTTGTGGCCTTGACTACAGGCGGAACTACTACAGCGGCAAATGACTCATTTGAGGGATATAAAAAAATTGTAGTCAATGGTGGAGATATGAGTGGTTCCAGAGAGGCTAATGTTGTTGTAGACATCGGATATGGAGATCGAGAATATTGGGCGTTTACCAATGCATATGGACAACTTATAAAAGTGACAGCAAAACAAATCATTCTTCAAGATGATGTTACCGAGCCGGTAAAATCAAATGGCCGTTATTATAATGATGAAGCAGCTGTTCCAGGAACAGAACTTTCTAATTACGATCAAGGTCATGTTATTGCTGATTCTCTTGGCGGGGTATCTAATGCATATAATATAACACCGCAGGAAAGCACGATGAACCGTTATGGCGATCAGGCATATATGGAAAAGAGCATCAGAGATGCTGGCGGATGCACTGATTTCGAAGCGATAATTACCTATCCAGATACCACGACACAGATTCCGAGTCATTATCATTATACGTATACATTGAAAGGCAATGTCATTACCGAGGATTTTGATAACGTTAATCCGGATGAAGTTAATAAAACAATATCGGAACCAACTCAATCGGATTCATCTCAAAGTCCTACCTCAAATGAAAGCCATGACATATCTACCATAGATAAGAATGGAAATGGTAAAGTGACAATTCAAGAGGCAAAGGACGCAGGATTCCCGATGCCGATTACAAAGGATCATTGGTTATATCAGTATATGGATGACCGGGATGGGGATGGAATGGTCGGAGAATAAATAAAACGCGATTAGCAATGTGAAAACATGTTATCCTAAAATGGAAACTAATTCTCTGCAGCGTGAGAAAAACAACAGCCCCGGCGTAAAGCTGGGGCTGTTTTTATAATTTGAAAAGGCCAAATCATGTATACTAAATTTATAGAGGTGAAGGATATGGAAAAAGAAAAGAAAAAGCCAAAATTCATACACATTATGGCGGACGGTTCAATCCGCGATTCTGTGAAAGGCTACGAAGTGCCTGAAGATAATCTGTCATATCTGCTTATGGCAAAAATGATTTGTAGGAGCTGTGAGCGAGATAAAGTGGCTCAAAACCAAGGCGATTCACAACCGTAAAAGTACGACACTTTTACGACACTTTTGCGCCTAAAGTACCCTAAAATAGGGTTTTGCAATTTCAATAATCAAAAAATCAAAAAGCCCTGAATTGCTTGAATTCAAGGCTTTTCAATCATTTCACTGGTCGGAGTGCGGAGATTTGAACTCCGGACCTCTTGACCCCCAGTCAAGCACGCTGACCAAGCTGCGCTACACCCCGTGATTGTACTACTGTATAATAAGAAAAAATGGTCGGAGTGGCCGGACTTGAACCGGCGGCCTTTGCGTCCCGAACGCAACACTCTACCAAGCTGAGCCACACCCCGATAAATTTAATTATATAACTTTTTTGACTACTTGTAAATAGTGGTTTTTGTTTTTCTGCCTATTTTGAGTTGCCCGCTGCTGAACAATGTGAAAGCAGTTATCATATTATACATCATATGTAGCGGAGGTGAAAGTATTATGGCAAAAAAAAATCAGGAGGACCTATTGCTTCCTGAAACAGGGTATACGATAACATATGAGCAGTTAAATACGCTGCTGGAATTTTTAAGATTATGGTCACAGCTTGCGATGTGGACGAGATCATTGGTCATTAGTACGGTTGGGAACCTGGGCAATGTGACGGCAATTGCCAACCATTTGTATTCCATACCTGCGGAGTTTTATCGCGTATTTCGCATTTTTTACGGTCCGACGTTAGCGCAGCAGCTGACGAATTTGCTGACAGATTTTATAACGATCCAATGGCGGCTGATCGAAGCTATGCAAGAGGGCAATCAGCAAACGGTGGATGAGCTGACGGTTAAGCTTTATCAAGCGGCGGATGTTTTTGCGGAGTTTTTTGCGAAGTTAAATATCTACTGGGATGAAGATCAATGGAAAAGCCTGCTGTATCAGTATATCAGGCTGGTGATTGAGGATATGATTGCAGCGATGTCAGAAGACCATGCAAAGGAAATTGAAGTTTACAGACGTCTTGAAGATGTGGCAGAACTCATAGGAAGTTATATGGCAAGAGGGATCATTGCGCGAAGTCTTGCGCTCGAAAATAACAATCAGCCGCAGCAGCAGGAAAAAATTTAAAAACGTGCGGTGAATACTTTTGTCGACTGTTCGCATGAAAGCTTAAACAAATTCGATAACTGAGATCGATTCGATTTCAGCGGCATAATTTGGACAGCTCCTGAATAAATTGTACTGGCGTATATCAATAGGGGAATTAAAACGATCATAAAAAATGATCAGTAACAAATGGCCAAACAAGGGAGGAATGTTCATTGATAAACAGGACCATTACGGGAGCGACAGCGGCAATTTTAGGAGCGCTCATTGCGATTTTGCCGAATTTTTCTCCGCTCCAGGTTTGCACTTATTGCATGAAAATGGGAATGAAATGCAGCTGGGCAGCAAAAGCAGAATATGGAGTTGGTGTTTTAGTTGTTTTTTTGGCCATTTTGCTGACTTTCACCGAATCACGTGAGATAAGGCTTGGTATAAGTGCCGCGCTGGCGATGGTTGGTGTTTTAGCGGCATTGATTGCGAATGTTTTGATTGGTTTTTGTGATGGAAGCTGCTGCGAGGAGTGTACCTGTAATCCTTTCACCGTCATTGCGGTTACTGCGCTTGGTATCGTCACAGCGGTTATATTTTTCATCAATACATTCTATTTGGCAAAAAACAAAAATACATAGTACTTTTGCTCCTGGTTATATTAATTTCAGGAGGCGATGAAAATTATGGATGATCGGTTAAAAAAATTGGAAGAGATACAAAAGGAAAGAGAAGAGATAGAAATAGCAAAAAAAGCTGACCGGCTGATGGTGGAAGGCGGAACAGATTCTGAACCCGCAATGGCGCAGATGGTCGATAACGGGAATGCTTCAAGACAGCTCTATCAGGCAGTAGGTCATCAGACACTGCAAAGCGAGGACAATGACAGTTATCAAGAAATGCTGGATAACGCCAAAGGTTCCATGCCGTTTCACGATAATCAAAGTCATAGCTATTAAAGAAATAAAGTCCGCTTGACAATGGAAAAAATCCAAAGGCCAGGCGGACTTTTTTAAAGATACCAGGTTTGGTGTGACGATTCCCTTTATGCTCTTGCTTTTTTAGGCTCCCGGCTTTTGCTGAGGGATTTGTATTTTTCCTGGGGCTGAAACTCCTTGATTCTGTTGTTCCAAACTTCTTTTGAGCGCGTCCATCAAATCGATTACATTGCTTGTTTCTTCCGGTTTTGCGGCAACGATTTCCCTGCCTGCAATTTTCTGCTCAATTAAATCACGAAGGCGCTCTTGATATTCATCTTGATACAGGGAAGGATCAAAGGGCTTGACCATGGATTCTATCAGTGTTTTTGCCATGCTGAGCTCTCCTTCGTTCAATTCTGGTTTAACGAAGGATTTGGGAATTTCCTTGATGTCGTCCTCAAAGAACATTGTGTTGATGAGAATGTTGTCCTCCGCGGGAATAATGGCAAGGAGCGTTTCTTTGTTTCCCATTACCGTTTTCGCAATTGCAACCTTATTTTCCTGCTTCATTGCCGTTCGTAAAAGCTCAAATGCCTTTTCACCGCCTGTCTCAGGTACCGTATGATAAGACTTCTCATAATAAATTGGATTAATGGTATCCAAATTCGCAAATTGAAGAATTTGAATGGTTTTATCCTTTTCTGTCTTGATTTTTTCAAGATCTTCATTCGTTATGACTACATACTTATCCTTGTCGTATTCAAATCCTTTGATGATGTCGCTACTGCTTACTTCTTTGCCGCAGTGAGCACAGGTTTTTTTGTACCGGATTCGTGAATGGTCCTCTTTATGGAGTTGATTGAAGTGCACATCATTATCCTGCGTCGCCGTATACAGTGCGACCGGGATATATACAAGTCCGAATGATATCGCACCTTTATGCGAGACAGCCATAATTCATCCCTTCCTTTCTATTTATATATATCGTTTCAAAAAACTAAATCAAAGACAAAATTTGCATTGCAAACCTCGCGTTATTTTGTCGAGTGATTCTAAACTTAGTATGGAATCATTCAGGAAAATTATTCTAGTGCGAACAGATAACAAGCCCTATGGCAGATCTCTGAACAAAAGCAACCCACGATATGACTTATATGTAATATTTTGGGAACAGAAAAGGAAACGGCTATAAAAAGTGGAAATAAATACGCGAAATAATATTTGCTTGATGAGCAATAATACTTAATGGAGGCGACAATATAAACATCAAGTAAGAAAAGTGTTGTTGTATTTCGAAGGAGTACCTGAAAAATAACAGACAAAATAGACAAAATTTACTTGTAATATAAAATCGCCGACAGGTTAAATTAATACCACAAAGGAGGTGAATACGAATGGCAAGTTTCAACAGCAGCAGCAATAATCCTGTTAAGCCAAGCGCTAAAAATGGATTAAACAACATGAAAACTGAAATCGCAAACGAACTTGGAATTTCCGGTTATGACACAATGGATAAAGGAAATCTTACTGCAAGACAGAATGGCTACGTTGGCGGTTATATGACTAAGAGATTAGTCGAAATGGCTGAACAGCAGCTCTCAGGTAGATAAATTAGAATTCGATAATTAAGAATAAATCAGCTTATGAAATTTATATTCCATAAGCTGATTTTATTTTAGAAGAAATAGTCTCGACTGGAGGCTAATGGAGAAGGAGGGGAAAATGAATCTTTCATTGAGACAAAATGCTGTAATTGAGCGTATGAAATCAGAAATAGCAGGTCAATATGGAGTAGATGATTTTGAGGATATTGACAGAGGTCAAGTTTCTTCAAGGGCAAATGGAGACATTGCGAGAACCTTGGTAGAACTGGCCGAAAAAAAAGATGGATAAAATGAGCCAGATTGGAATGTAACTGGTTACAAATTTTTGATTATTTAAGTTTTTTCTTGAAAATTTGTTTTCATAGTGACATAATGAAATTGGCTTTATGGTGATCCAAAAGCGAGGAAAAAAGGTTTCCTCGCTTTCTTGACATAGATTCTGCAAATATTTTATATGGAATTGGAGTATTGTTGGTAACATGAATATTAAAGAGGTTGCAAAAAAAGCCGGAGTTTCTGTGGCAACGGTTTCACGGGTTTTAAATCACCCTGAAAGCGTTGCGCCCGATACGAAACAGCGGATTCTCGATGTAATCGAGGAGTCGGAATACACTCCAAATTGGTTTGCCAGAGGATTAAATTTCAATAAAACCGATACAATAGGTCTGTTGATTCCGAACATATTAAATCCGAGTTACATGGAAATCGCAAAGGGTATTGAAGACGTCGCTCATCAAAAAAATTACACCACGTTTCTTTGTAATGCAGAAAATGCAGTTGAAAAAGAGCGGCGCTACGTGGACTCTCTAATAAAGAGAAGAATCGATGGTTTTATTCTCGTTTCATCACTGCTTGAAAATGAAGATGTGGAAGGGATTAAAAAACAAGGAATTCCCGTCGTATTAGTCGGAGAAAATAAAAGTGATATCAAAGATGTCCCGATTGTAAGAATTGATTGCGAAGGCGCGTCTTATAAAGCGGTGCGTCATTTAATCAACATTGGGTATAAAAATATTGCAGTGATATACGGATCAACTCCGGACAGGGAAAATAGAAGAAAAATTGATGGATACCGGCAGGCATTGGCTGAGGAAGGTATTACGGAGAGAGAAGAATATATTCAGGAAGCGATCAATACCATTGAAGGCGGATATATTGCTGCAAAAAGACTGATTGACTTGAAAAGAAGACCTCGCGCAATTTTTACATCTTCGGACCTTTTGGCTTTCGGAGCAATCGATGCAATGAAAGACCATGGAATTAAAGTTCCGGAAGAAGTTGCTTTTGTTGGGTTTGATAATATAAGAATGTCTAATTTAATTGACCCGAAACTTACCACGGTTGAAAAGCCGATGCATAAAATGGGAGTTGTAGGGGCGAGACTGTTATTTGATATGATAGATGCTAAGGGAGAAGAGTTTACAAACAGAGAAATTCTTCTTCAATCCAAATTAAAAATCAGAAAATCCTGTGGACACAGGGAGAGGATCGGAGAAATTTTCTAATGAAAACAGAATTTTTAGGATTGAAACTCAAAAACCCAATAATTGTGGCTGCCGGTCCCTGGAACAGGGATGGCAGAAGCATCAGGAAGGGAATCGCAGCCGGTGCGGGAGCTGTGATTACGGAGACCATTGTCAGCGACGCTCTTTTGGATGTGAGGCCGCGCATTGCATATGACGGGTGCGGTGCGCAGAATATCAGGCTTTACAGCGATATTCAGGTGGAAGGCTGGCAAAGAGAAATGGATATTGCGAAAAGCAAAGAAGGTATTGTTATTGCAAGCATTTCAGCGCATACTCCCTCCGAGCTTGCTTACCTCGCAATGAAAATGGAAAGATTCGGAGCTGATGCAATTGAACTTGGAATCTCGTCACCGATGGGGGAATCTTTGGAAGTGGTTGCCTCAGACGCAGAAAGAGTTTACGAGATGACCAAGGAAGTGGTGCGCAGCGTTAAGATTCCTGTAATGGTAAAATTGTCCCAGAACGCGACAAATATTTCAAAGGTTGCCAAGGCAGTAATAAGTGCAGGCGGGTCCGGAGTCAGTGCAATCAACACAGTCCGGTGTATCCTGGGTGTTGATGTGGATACTGCGGAGCCGACGCTTTCAACCTACGGAGGATACTCTGGGGTGCCTATTCGGCCGTTGGGGCTTGCTTCTGTTGCAACCATTGCACAGGCGGTGGAGGATATTCAAATTTGCGGAATCGGCGGGATAGAGAATTCTAAAAACGCTTTGGAGTATATCATGCTGGGAGCATCGGCAGTTCAGGTGGGAACAGCGGTAATGATCAATGGCTTTGAGAAAATTACGGAAATCGTGAATGACCTGGAAAAATGGTCGGAAGAAAAAGGCGTCAAAGAAGTAAAAAGTATAAGAGGTGCAGCGCTTAAAAATCTGAAATCCTTTGAAGAAATTAAAATAGAACCTGTTGTGAGCAGAATTGGCGATCCAACTTGTAATGCAGACTGCATTGCCTGCGTAAAAGCGTGCATCTATGGTGCAATTAGTAAAGAGGGAAACATCATGATTGTAGATCCTGAAAAATGTACAGGCTGCGGACTTTGCACCTTTGTCTGTTCCGAGAAGAAATTTAAACTGGATTGGTGACTGACATTTTGGTCTGCGTCGCGTAGACTGTGAGGCTCCTTGCCCAATTCATATCTGTACCAAGTCACACCTGCTTATTTATTTAAGCGGGTGTTTTTTGTTTTTAGGTATGATTTTTGCTACCAATATCATTTTTAATTATTTGAATATTTCATGAAAGAAAAAACTTGCATAATTCTAAAAAGGTGTTACAATGAAAATGAGTGTAACTGGTTTCACAATTTTTAAAACTTGTTATGAAATTGGACTTATTTTAGAAAAATCAGTACCGATAATTTCTGCAAAATCAGAATTTAAAAATGAGAGAAGGAGTTGAAAAATTTGAGTAAAGTAGTAAAAGCGAAGTATACTGCTGATGCTGTAGACGGTTTCACACCAAGAACAGCAATGGAAGAAGCAGCAAGATGCTTACTATGTATCGATGCCCCCTGCAGCAAAGGCTGTCCTGCAGGTACAGACCCCGGGAAGTTCATCAGATCAATCAGATTCAGAAACATTAAGGGCGCGGCGGAGACGATCAGAGAAAACAATGTTCTCGGCGGAAGCTGTGCAAGAGTCTGTCCTTATGACCGATTATGCGAAGAATACTGCAGCAGATGCGGCATTGACAAGCCAATCCAGATTGGAAAACTTCAGAGATATGTCGTTGAACAGGAAAAAGCTCATGAAATGAAAGTTTTGAAGGCTCCAGCAGAGAAAAAAGATGCGAAGGTTGCTTGCATCGGATCGGGACCTGCATCTCTTGCATGTGCTGCAAAGCTTGCACAGAGCGGATATCAGGTTACAATCTTTGAAGCAGCAGAAAAAGCCGGCGGAGTACTTACATATGGAATCACTCCTGCCAGACTTCCTCAGCATGTAGTTGACTTTGATATTAAAGCAGTAAAAGATTTAGGCGTTAAATTCGTATTTGATACAAAAGTCGGAGAAGATATCAGTGTTGATGAACTGAAAAAATCAGGATTCAAGGCAATCTTCGTCGGCGCAGGACTGTGGGATGCAAAGGTTCCTGAAATTCCCGGAAATGATCTGAAAGGCGTTACAAACGCAATCGAATTCCTGAAATCAGCAAGAGATTCCAAAGGATCATTTGCTCCTGGTAAGAATGTAGTAGTAATCGGCGGCGGCGACGTTGCTATGGATTGTGCGACTACAGCGAAGCTATTGGGTGCAGAAAATGTTATGATCTACTACAGAAGAACATTAGAAGAAGCTCCTGCAAATATGGCGGAAATCCAGTACGCTACATCACTTGGCGTCACGATTACCACAAACTTTGCACCAAAAGAAATTATTGGGGACGGCAAAGTTGAATTTGCTGTTTTCAAAGGCAGAGACGGAGCTTCCGAAGCGAAGGTTGCGGCTGATACAGTTGTATTTGCCATCGGTCAGGCTCCGGAAGACATGACGAAAATCGCCTCTGTTAATGTATCAGAAAAAGGTACTATCGCTGCAAATGAAAAAGGCCAGACCAATGTAGCCGGAATCTATGCTGCAGGCGATATCGTAAACGGCGGAAAGACCGTTGTAGAAGCAGTAGCGGCAGGGAAAGAAGCAGCAGCTGAAATCATTAGCTACCTCGAAAAGAAAGAAGGTGTAAAGTAAGATGGCTGTTAAAAAAGATTTATCCATAGATTATTTAGGAGTTAAATGTGAAAATCCGTTTTTCCTTTCATCATCACCTGTTGGCGGGAATTACGATATGGTTAGAAAAGCATACGAAGCCGGTTGGGGAGGAGTATTCTTCAAGACGGTAGGTATCTTCGTAGCTGATGAATGTTCTCCGAGATTTGACCAGACAAATAAAGAAGGTTTGCCTTGGCTCGGATTCAAGAATATGGAACAGATTTCGGATAAACCGACAGAAAAGAACTTTGAGTTCATGCGCAAACTTAAGGAAGATTATCCGGAAAAAGTTATGGTTGCTACCATCATGGGAAGCAACGAAGACGAATGGAAAGAGCTTGCCAAGATGTGTGATCAGGCAGGAGCTGACCTGATTGAAGGAAACTTCTCATGTCCTCAGATGACAAGCCACGCGATGGGATCTGACGTTGGTTCCACACCGGAATTGGTAAGACAGTATTCCAAGGCGGTGTCTTCTGTAACGAAGATTCCTTTCATCGCAAAGATGACGCCAAACGTAACCAATATGGTACTTCCTGCACGTGCTGCCCTTGAAGGCGGAGCTGCCGGTGTATCTGCCATTAACACAGTTAAGTCCATTACCAATATTGATTTTGAAAACATGACTGCAATGCCTGTTGTTAATGGTAAGTCCTCCATTTCCGGTTATTCTGGCGCTGCTGTAAAGCCGATTGCATTAAGATTCCTTGCGCAGATGCTGCAGGACGAAGTTGTAGGTAAAGTTCCGGTCAGCGGTATCGGTGGTATTGAAACATGGAGAGACGCTGTTGAGTTCTTGCTCCTGGGATGCAGAAACCTTCAGGTTACTACAGCGATCATGCAGTACGGTTACAGAATCGTAGAAGATATGATCAGCGGTGTAAGCCACTTCATGGATGAAAGAGGATATGACAAGCTTGACGATTTCATCGGTCTTGCTTTAGGAAACATCATTCCAGCAGAAGAATTGAACAGAGATTTCAAGATTCTACCTAACTTTGACCACAATACATGTATTGGTTGCGGAAGATGCTACATCTCCTGTTATGACGCTGCTCATCAGGCGATCGACTGGGATGAAAAGAATAGAAGACCGAACCTCAATGACGAGTGCGTTGGCTGCCACCTCTGCCTGAATGTATGCCCTGTACAGGGATGCATCACACCGGGAGAGATCAAGTGGAAGGAAGGCAGAAAGCCGGTTGACATCTCATTAAAGCACGATTACGAATAAGAAGCACTGTTAACTGAAACATTGAATAATACAGTAAAAAGCAGCTCCAAAAAACGGAGCTGCTTTTTTTAAATTTTTTGCTGATAATAAAATTATATGAAAATAAATTATTTAATGTTAAAATAGCATCGTAACGAGATCAGACTTTATCAAGATATCGGCTTATGCTTATATGCTTGCAGCAGGCAAATATGCTTTGTAAAACCGTGCGGCACATTGCCAAGTAAAGCTGACGTGGTATAATAAGCTGAATGGAGGATATTATGCAAAAGATATTAATTATTGAAGATGAACCGAATATAAGAGAACTTGTACTTTACAATCTGAGCCAGAACGGTTACGAGCCGCTCGAGGCGGAGGACGGCCTGCAGGGAATTGCCATGGCACGAAGTGAAAATCCCGATTTGATTCTGCTGGACATTATGCTTCCGGGAAAAAACGGCTATGATATCTGCAAGGAATTGCGGGCAGAGGGCAGCAAAATTCCTATTATTATGCTTACCGCAAAAAATGATGAAATTGATAAGGTTCTGGGACTTGAGTTCGGCGCGGATGATTATATTTCGAAGCCTTTTGGGATCAGAGAACTTATGGCAAGGGTCAAAGCGGTTTTGAGAAGATATGAAAATAATACCGAACAGGAAGGAATCCGAATCGGCGATCTGGTTATAGATACAGATAGTCACGAGGTAAGGCTGGGCGGTAAGCAGTTGGAATTGACATTAAAAGAATTTGATCTATTGAAGGTACTGGCGGAAAATCGCGGAAGAGTAATGACAAGAGACCAGCTTCTCGATAAAGTTTGGGGTTTCGAATACATCGGCGAAACACGAACCGTCGATGTGCATGTCCGTTATTTGAGAAAAAAACTCGGGGACGAGGATAACGAAGGAAAGTATATTCAGACGATACGCGGAATGGGATACAAAATGCCGTAACCAACCACGGCCATATTTGGAGAGGAAAAAATGAAAAAGAAATTCTTATTGTTTTCTATCGGACTCATTCTGATCAGCGTGATCATAACCAGCGTTATTTCCATAAACGTAAACATTAAAAACTTTATATCGGAAAAAGAAGATGCGCTGCTGACCTATTGCAGACTGATCAACATGGCAATCGCAGAGGATTATGAAACAGGAACTGAGGTAGATTATGTTGAGGCTGCAGCGGACTTCTCGGATGAAATGGGGATTCGGCTTACCTTTATTGACCTTGAAGGGAATGTATTGGCGGATTCGACAGAAGGGTTTGACTATATCAAGATGGAAAATCATCTGGGCAGGGAGGAAATCACAGAGGCAATCCTTACAGGGTCCGGTGACAGCAACCGAAAGAGCAATACGCTTGGCTCAGAGTTCCTGTATGTAGCGGACACGCTGGAATATCACGGACAAAAAGTCTTGATCAGCCGTGTTGCACTTGAAATAGACCGGCTAAAAATGATTAACGACTATATTGTTAAGACGACGCTGATCTCTGCGATCATCGGTATTCTGATTGCGGCAGTTATTGCGATTGTATATACAAACACCCTGATGAAACCGATCAACGAAATGGAGCGGCAGCTGAAGGCCACGATGAAAGAAAATAAGAAAGCCGAACAGATCCGGAAAGATTTTGTGGCAAATGTAACACATGAACTGAAAACTCCATTGACATCTATTTCGGGATTTGTGGAGACACTTCAGGACGGAGCTGCGGAAAACCCGGATATCAGGAATAAATTTCTGGATATTATCGCGATAGAAGCGGCAAGGCTGAAGCGACTGATCGAAGATCTTTTGATCATCTCGGATATAGAAAATAAACGAGAAGTGAATACTGACAGTGATATCAACGTCAGAGCGTCCATTGAAGAAATTCTTGCATCTATGGAACCGATCATCGATGCAAAGAAAGTTAAGATAGAAACATCCTTCGCTTATGAAATTTATATTGGCGGAAACAATGACCGGTTTAAGCAGCTTATGGTTAACCTGATTGAGAATGCGGTGAAATATTCCCACGATGGCGGAACGGTGGCCATTTCTGCCATCAGGAAAGACGGAAAGGTCTACATCAGTGTGAAGGACGATGGAATTGGTATTTCCGAAGAACACCTGCCGAGATTGTTTGAACGCTTTTACCGTGTTGACAAGTCCCGTTCGCAGAAGGCGGGCGGCACAGGTTTGGGGCTTGCCATCGTTAAGCATATCGCCGCATTATTCGAAGCGGAGATCAAGGTGGAAAGCGGATTGGGCAAGGGGTCCACGTTTACGGTGATATTCAAATAATGAAAAGCTCTTTTATATATTAGCAATTCCCTCAGCCTTCGAATGTCGGATTCTAGTTAATCGGAACATTCTCGGCTTCGAAGTCATTGCGTCATATATAAAAGAGCTTTTTTGGTGTGATGGTTTCGAAGTCATTGCAGCATATGATCGGGTTTTTTAGTGCTTGCAGAACATTCTCGGCTTCGAAGTCATTGCTTCATATATAAAAGAGCTTTTTTCATGTGATAGTTTCGAAGTCATTGCAGCACATGATCTTTTTTTTTTTGCCGATTTTTGGATTTAACAAACTCTTAACATAGACTTTATTCCCTCTTAACAAAGTCTATGTATGATAGTAACTGTGAAACGAAATACTAATAAATTAAAACAAAAATCAGAAAGAGGGAAAGAAAGAATGAAAAAGTTTTTAGCAATTTCTTTAGTGATCATATTGGCTCTTGGCGCATTCGCAGGATGCGGTGCTCAGGACAGCAAGCCGGATGAAGGCGGCGATTCCGGAACAGCTGAAGTTACTGGAACTGTAGTAACGGCAGGTTCTACTTCAGTACAACCTTTATCAGAAGAATTAGCAGCGGTATTTATGGATGCAAACCCTGGAATCACGGTTGAGGTTCAGGGAGGCGGATCCGGACAGGGAATCAAAGCGATTCAGGAAAAAATAGCGGATATCGGTGCACTTTCAAGAGAACTGAAGGATGAGGAAAAATCATCTGTTGCCGAAGACTTTGTAATCGCTAAGGACGGCGTTGCAGTTGTTGTCAATCCTGCGTCAAGTGTTGAAGATTTGACGATTGAACAGATTAAAAAAATATATACCGGAGAAATCACCAACTGGAGTGAAGTTGGCGGAGAGGATGCCCCCATCGTTGTAGTCAGCAGAGAAGAAGGTTCCGGTACCAGAGGCGCTTTCACTGAAATCACCAAGGTAACAGGAAAGAATGAAGCGGGCGAAGAAGTTGACAATACGACAAAGGATGCGCTTGTACAGGGTTCAACCGGTGCGGTTATGCAGACTGTTGCCACAACTCCGAACACCATCGGATATATCTCTCTCGGATCTTTAAAAGACAATGTAAAAGCACTCAAGGTTGAAGGTGCTGTGCCGACTTCTGAAACCGTATTATCCGGTGAATACAAAATTGCAAGACCGTTCAACTATGTAACCGGCGGCGAGCTTTCCGAAGCAGCACAGATGTACATCGATTTCGTAATGAGCCCTGAAGGGCAGGCTATCGTAGAGGACAACGGATTTATTCCGGTAAAATAAGCTTCTCCTCATTATTAATATATAAAACGACATAACGTGATTGGTTAAGATGAAACGCACCAGCTTGATATATTCCCGGAGTGATGATCGCTCGCTCAATTGGAAATTCGCAACCGTTTCCATGGGAATATATCCTGCGGGTGTAATCGGGCCAACCACGATAAGTCATTTTTGGACTTTTCTAGCGGAAGTGGCGAAGCCACTTTTTTATGAAAGAACAGATAGGTAACATAGATGAAGACTTATGAGAAAATAATTGAAAGATTGATATTGATCTCCGCTGTGGTTGCCACCATATCGGTAGCCCTGATTACCTTGTTTATATTTCGTGCAGGGCTGCCGGTTCTTGCTGAGTACGGCGTTTTCAATTTCATTTTTGGAACGGTATGGTCTCCGACCAACGGCTCATATGGAATCTTACCGCTAATTATCGGTACCCTGGCCGTTACAATCGGCGCGCTGGTGATCGGGATTCCGACGGGGCTGGCATGCGCTGTCTTCCTGTCGGAAGTTCTTCCAAAACGGCCGGCGAAGGCATTTAAATCAGCCATTGAATTGCTGGCAGGAATTCCGTCGATTGTGTATGGATTCTTTGGACTTGTGGTTCTTGTTCCCGCAATTCGAAATTTCATTTTGCCGATTTATAGGATTTTCAACCCGGAAGCTCAGGCAACGGGATTCAGTATTCTGGCTGGAGCAGTCATTTTAGCAATTATGATTCTTCCTACTATTGTAAGTATTTCGGAAAACTCCATTACTGCAGTTCCAAAAGAATTTAAAGAAGCCTCCCTTGCTTTAGGAGCAAATAAAATGGAGACGATCGTAAAAGTATTGATTCCCGCGGCAAAATCCGGAATTTTGTCTTCTATCATTCTTGGAATGGGAAGAGCGATTGGTGAAACCATGGCGGTTTTATTGATAACAGGAAATATGGCCAAGATTCCGGGAAACATATTGGACCCGGTGGCAACTCTAACAGGTACGATTGCGATGGAGATGAGTTACGCAGGTCCGACACACCAACAGGCACTTTTTGCGGTAGGAATTGTTTTGTTCATGATCATCATGCTCCTTAACGTTGTTGCACAGTTAAGCATGAGAGGATTAGGAGGCAAGGCGAGGGGATGAAAAAGAATTTAAAGACAATAAAAGCGACCAAGAATGTTGTTTTCTACGGTGTCATCGGCTTGCTTGCCGCAATAACACTGGCTGCTTTGATCATCATCATTGGATATATTCTGATCAACGGCATGTCTCATATTAACATCGAGTTTTTGACACAGGAACCGAGGAAGATGGGAAAAGAGGGCGGAATCTTCTCCGTTATCATCGGTACGCTTCTTGTTACGGGGGTAGGAGTTCTTATCGCAACGCCTATCGGGATTGCTGCAGCCATCTATTTTACTGAATATTCCAAAGAAGGAAGATGGGTAACCATTATCCGGTTCTTCACGGAAATTTTGGCGGGAATCCCTTCCATTATATTCGGGTTGTTTGGCTTTGCGTTTTTCGTGGTATTTCTCGGTATGGGATGGTCCGTTATTTCCGGGGGTCTGACTTTGGCATTGATGGTGCTGCCCACGCTGATACGGGCAACGGAGGAATCGCTGAAAACGGTTCCTATGGCTTACAGAGAAGGAAGCTTGTCTCTTGGGGCAACGAAATGGCAAACCATTGTGAGGGTTATCGTACCATGCTGCAGGCCTGGTATTCTGACTGGCTTAATACTCGGAATCGGGAGAGCCATCGGAGAAACTGCGGCTGTTATGCTGACGGTAGGAGGTTCACTGAGGGTTCCTACTTCGATTTTCGATTCTACGAGGACCATGTCGGTGCATTTATATATTCTGGCCGCCGAAGGGTTATCTCAGGAGAAAACATATACAACAGCTGCTCTGTTAATCTTTATTGTACTGCTTATCAATGTCAGTGCGAATCTAATCAGCAGCAGACTAGGAGGAAGCAATGGAAACTAAATTTGAAATAGAAAAACTTGATCTGTATTACGGCAGCTTTCAGGCGATTAAAGACATTGACATGACGATATACGGCAATAAGATTACTGCGTTGATCGGTCCGTCCGGCTGCGGCAAGTCAACCTTTCTGAGAACCCTAAATCGTATGAATGATCTGATTTTGGGGATTAAAATAGATGGAACTGTAAAATTTGATAATCAGGATATTTATAGCAAGGATTGCGATATTATCGAGCTGCGGAAAAAAGTAGGCATGGTATTCCAAAAACCGAATCCATTTCCAAAGACAATTTACGAAAATATCGTTTACGGGCCGAAAATTCACGGAGAAAGAGATAAGAGCAAACTTGATCATATTGTTGAAAGAACGTTGCGTGAAGTAGCGCTTTGGGAAGAAGTCAAAGACAGGCTGCATAAACCGGCGCTTGGACTTTCCGGCGGTCAGCAGCAAAGACTTTGCATTGCAAGGTGTCTTGCTGTGGAACCCGAGGTTATTTTGATGGATGAACCCACTTCCGCGCTTGATCCGGTCGCAACTTCTAAAATTGAAGGGCTGCTGGAAGAGCTGGCAGAAAAGTATACGATTGTAATCGTGACGCATAACATGCAGCAGGCAGGAAGGGTTTCTGATTACACATCGTTTTTCCTGAGCGGAAAAGTGATCGAAACAGATAAGACAGAAGTGATTTTCTCAAATCCGGCAAATAAAAAGACGGAAGATTATATAACGGGGAGGTTTGGATGATGGTTGCAAGACCGCAGATGGACCATGATATGTCCATAATTACAAATGACTTGCTGCAGATGACCAATTTGGTGGAGGAAACCATAAGGCAGGCGATCAAGTCCTTAACAGAGAGAGACAGCGAGCTCGCCAGAGAATTGATCAGCAATGACGAGCGAATAGACGATCTGGAAGATGAAATCAAGGATAAATGCCTGAAATTCCTTGCTACACAGCAGCCGCTCGCAGGAGATTTGCGCTATATGATCTCCGTAATGCAAATGGTAAGAGATCTGGAACGAATCGGAGACCACTGCGAAGATATCGCCAAATATACGCTTCGTTTTGAAAACGAGGAGTACATGAAAGAGCTGATCGACATACCCAGAATGGCTGATATGGCAGCAAAAATGGTAAAAAATGCGATTGATGCTTTCGTAAACAAGGACCTCCGGCTGGCACGAAAAGTCTGGAAGGCTGATGAGGAGGTAGACGAACTGTTCCGCAACATTTATGATGAGCTGATGAGCTATGTTGATCAGGATGCAAGTAAAGCAAACCAGAGTGTGATGTTCCTCTTTATTGCCGCACACCTGGAAAGAATTGCAGATTATGCGACAAATATTTGTGAGGAAACTGTTTTTGCAATGGAAGGCAGTTACGAGATGGAATAAAAACTGCTCGGTTTCAGAAAATATGGAAAAATTCCCCGTATTCTTTTGCTACAAGGGGAATTTTTCGCGTTTTTTGACTCTGTTAAGGGAAAAAGACTTGAATAAATATCGTGAGTACCGTATAATTATTCACATAACAATCAAGTCGATTGCAAAATATGACTGGAGAAAGAAGGAAAGATATTATGGAGAAGAAAAAAATATTAGTGATATTACTTGTACTTGCTATGGCATTGACTTTTGCGGCCTGTGGCGGAAACAGCGAGCCTGCGGAGGAGGGTTCTGATGAGATGCCTACTTACAAAGTAGCCATGGAACCAACATTCCCTCCTTTTGACACCGTTGATGAAGAGACACAGGAACTCGCCGGCTTCGACGTGGATATTATGAATGCCATCGCTGAGAATCAGGGCTTTAAACTGGAATGGGTCAACATGGGATTTGACGGACTGATCCCGGCGCTGCAAGCAGGAAATATCGACATCATCGCATCCGGCATGAATGCCAGTGAAGAGAGAAGAGCAAAAGTTGACTTTTCCACAACATATTACGATTCCGGCCTTGTTGTAGCGATCAAAGCAGGAAACACTGCGATTACAAGCATCGATGATCTTACGACAGATATGAAAGTTGGCGGGCAGATTGGAACGACAGGCGCCGACCTTGCGACAGAGCTGGATGAAACAGGGAAAATAAAAGAAGCTAAAATATATAACGGTCTTGATGTTGCGGTAATGGATCTTCAGAATGGTGCCATCGACGCATTGATTAATGACCTGCCCGTAACAAAATCATACATGGAAGCAAAACCTGGAACGATTGAAATCGTAGGTGACGTGCTGAATGCAGAGTCCTATGGATTTGCAGTAAAGCAGGGTAATACAGAGCTGCTTGATAAAATCAATGCCGGTATGCAGAACCTGAAGGACGACGGCGCATTTGATGAAATTTATGCTAAGTGGTTACAGTAAAACATAATAAACACCTTAGTTTTTTCAGCGTCCAGTTATAGAAATGATCAGCCGGAAAGTTTGCCATATGGCAAACTTTCCGGCTGTATCGGCTTTTTTCGGACGGGTTGTATCGAAAATTCAAACATATTTTAAGGAGTTTACGGTTTGGGTATTTATTTAAATGGGCTTCAAATTGCATACAGCGGCATCAATGTTACGCTTCAAATCACGCTTTTTGCAGTTCTAATTGGTGTTACTGCAGGTTTGATTGTGGCCCTTGGAAAGATGTCATCTCTGAAGCCGATCAAGATAATTTTGTCCGTTTATGTGGAACTGCTTCGAGGTACCCCGCTGATCGTTCAAGTATTGATCGTGTATGCCGGTGTTCCCATGCTGCTGCAGAAGTACGGAGTAAATTTCAGATGGGACGATCCTGTTGTGGCTTCCATTTTGGTATGCGGAATCAATAGCTCGGCTTATGTGGCCGAGATTATACGAAGCGGTCTTCAGGCAGTAGATAAGGGACAGATGGAAGCGGCGAGATCTCTAGGTATGAGCCATTTTCAGGCAATGCGCTTTATAATAGTACCTCAGGCCTTCCGGATCATTTTGCCTGCTCTGACCAATGAGTTTATCGCACTACTTAAGGAAACTGCGGTATTAAGCATCATCTCTGTGGTAGAAGTCACCAGAAAGAGTATGCTTTGGGGAGCGGCCACCTTCGAATACTGGCCTGCTTATTTGGGGACGGCTGTGGTATATCTGAGCATTACGCTGCCGTTATCCCGTTTGGTAGCATTCATGGAAAGGAGGATGGCGCAAAGTGATCGAAGTAAGTAATCTCACAAAGGAATTCGGAAAACTGAAGGTTCTGAAAGGGATTTCAGAAACCATCAAAGAGAGCGAGGTCGTTTGCGTAATCGGCCCTTCCGGTTCTGGAAAAAGTACATTTTTAAGATGCATCAATCTGCTGGAAACGCCCACGTCAGGAGAAGTGTATATCGACGGGGAGCAGATCAACAGGAAGGATGTTGACATTAACAGGATCAGGAAAAAGCTGGGCATGGTATTTCAGAATTTTAATCTGTTTCCTCATATGACGACCCTGGAAAACATCACGATCAGTCCGATTCAGGCCAATAAGACCGCTAAGGCCGAAGCAGAAAAAAAGGCGAAGGAGCTGCTGCAGATGGTCGGCCTGCAGGATAAAGCCAATGTATATCCTGCTTCGCTTTCGGGAGGACAGAAGCAGAGGGCTGCCATTGCGCGGGCTTTGGCCATGCAGCCGGAAATCATGCTGTTTGATGAGCCGACCTCGGCACTGGACCCTGAAATGGTTGGAGAAGTACTGCAGGTTATGAAGGAACTTGCCAATCGCGGAATGACGATGATGATCGTTACCCATGAAATGGGGTTTGCAAGAGAAGTTGCTGACAGAGTACTTTTCATAGATGAGGGTTTGATCGTCGAACAGGGGACTCCGGAAGAAATTTTTGGTAATCCCAAGAATGAACGGACAAAAAACTTTCTGAGCAAGGTGCTTTAAGTGAAGCCTTCCGGAAAGAGCGGAACTTACGGAAGGAATCCTATATAAATGATTGGAAGAATCTTAAATAGTAATAAAAAAACGAGCTGTGCGACCGAAGTTGCGCAGCTTTTGTTAGATTATACCTTTTTTATTTTGTTTTTTTAATAATCGATGTATAATAAAGGAGGCTGCTTTTGCGAAACGCAGTCTGGATCGATCGACATTCATGTTACATAAGAGGAGGACAACGTATGAAAGTTAAATTTTTAGGTGCAGCAATGTCTGTTACCGGTACCTGCCATCTTATAACGACAGACAAGTACAAAATACTGTTGGATTGCGGGCAGTTCCAGGGAAGCAAAGCGCTGGAAGAATTGAATTCCAAGGAGTTTGGTTTTGATCCTGCGGAAATAGACTTCATGATCTTAAGCCATGCGCACATCGATCACAGCGGCAGAATTCCTCTCCTGACAAAGCGCGGTTATAATGGAAGAATTTATTGCACCGATGCAACTGCAGATCTGGTTGAAATCATGCTGAAGGACAGCGGCTACATTCACGAGAAGGAAGCTGAATGGACCAACAGAAAGGCAGAACGTTCGGGGAAGCCTTTTGTCGAGCCTCTATATACTTTAGAAGATGCCGTAGAATCTGCAAATTATCTTGAACCAGTTCTATACGGTCAGCTTTATGATGTCAATCCCGATGTTCAGATAAGGTTTAACGACGCGGGCCATATCCTCGGTTCATCTATTGTTGAGCTCTGGATTAGAGAGAATGATCAGGTTACTAAACTTGTGTTCTCAGGAGACATTGGCGTAAAGAACAGGCCGATTCTGAGAGACCCCGTTACAATTGAAGAGACGGATTATCTCATTATGGAGACGACCTACGGGGATCGGGTTCATGAACCAAATGATTCCAGTTTAGATAGATTCTTTGAGATTATTTTAAATACCACAAGACGCGGCGGAACGGTAATTATACCGTCCTTTGCGGTTGGTAGGACACAGGAGCTGATTTATCAGTTGAATATGTTTTACGAGCAAAACCACGACCTGAAGCATGAGCTGGATCAGATCATGGTTTACGTTGACAGCCCCCTGGCCACCAGCGCGACGGAGATTTTCAGAAGAAACGCTCAGGTGTTCGATGACGAAACGCGGGAATACATCCTAAAAGGAGATAACCCTCTCGACTTTAAAAATCTGGTGTTTACAAGGTCAAGCGAAGAGTCAAGACAGCTTAATTTCAATACTGCACCGAAGATTATTATTTCCGCCAGCGGCATGTGTGATGCTGGGCGCATTAAGCATCATCTGAAACACCATCTATGGGACCCGAAATGCAGTGTCATTTTTGTCGGATATCAGGCACAAGGAACTCTGGGTAGATCCATCGTAAACGGTGATAAAGATGTTACGATTTTTGGAGAAAAAATCCACATCAATGCTGAAATACACAACCTTGAAGGCTTTTCCGGACATGCGGACAGAGAAGGCCTTCTGGAATGGCTTTCAGGATTTATTAAACCGCCGAAGAAAATTTTCCTTGTTCATGGAGAGGACGAGTCAAAGAAACATTTCGCATCCACTGTAAAGCAGGCATTGGGTTATGATTGCACGGCCATAGAGGATGTTTCAGAATATAACCTTGACTCGGAAACCATGAGTGTTGAAGATACGAGAAAATTGGTTGCCACAGAGGATCAGATGATGAAAGTTAAGGATCAGCTTTCTAAGGTACACGACGAGTTGGAAACCATACTTTACAATGCACATCTTTCTGTGGATACGGATATGACACGGAATCGGATCAATGAGATTTCCAATATCATCATTGAGCTTGAAAAGAGTTCGATAAAACTGGGCTCTGCTGTCGCAACAAACGAGGCTTAATAGAAATGTCAAATGTTATTGTGATTGGAATTGCAGGCGGAACCGGGTCCGGAAAAACCACAATGATAAAAAGAATCAAGAAAGAGTTCCATAATGAAATTACCATATTGAGCCATGATTTTTATTATAAAAAGTACAGTCATCTTCCTTTCAAAGAGAGGACAAAGCTGAATTATGACCATCCCGACGCCTTTGAAACGGATTTGATGGTGGAGCATATCAAAGAATTAAAAAATGGCGCTGCGATTGAACGCCCTGTCTATGATTTTGTACTCAATGACAGAAAAGAGGAAACCGTCAGGGTCGAACCTGCTAAAGTGGTAATTGTGGAAGGCATCCTGATATTTGAAAACAAGGAGCTGCTTGACCTGTTTGATATCAAAGTATTTATCGATACGGATGCAGACGTCAGAATCATACGCAGGATTTTAAGAGATGTACGGGAGAGAGGCAGAAGCCTCGAATCCGTGATCAACCAGTACCTAACCACGGTTAAGCTGATGCATGAGGGCTTTGTTGAACCCAGCAAAAAGAACGCAGATATCATTATTCCTGAAGGGGGCTATAATATCGTGGCGCTGCAAATGCTGAATGACAGGATCAAAGCATTGCTGAAGGATGCTTAATAGTAAATAGAAGGATGGATAAAACGGCGGCAATTTCAAAGCAGTTTTGAAGTTGCCGTCGAACTGAAGTCGGTCAGTATTAAAAATAAGAAAAATGTCTCAAATTTGTTTCGCTCTTGAAAAAAATTTGGTATAATCCAGTTAGAAGGACAATTCTTTGTGAGCGAAGGAGGAAAATGATGTCTTTACTGAAAGAAATCGCGCCCAGTGTACAGCAGGTAGCAGAGGCAATCGCCATTGCTGTCGGAGTTGAGGTAGAGATTGTGGACAATCAGCTCACCATTGTTGGAGGGACATCCGTCTATGCGCAAAGAATCGGAGACAAGGAAGAAGCTGGAGAAATAGACGGAAACTATCTTTACGCAAGGGTACTTCGGACAGGAAACACGGAGAATATTGCGGATGCGCAAAATGATCAGACCTACGGGTCTTCCGTTGACGCTTTCGGGAGTTTTGAACTTGCGGAGATTTGTACACCGATTAAGGTCGATGAACAGATTATTGGCATCATCGGCCTAGTGGCGTTAAATGAGGAGCAGAGAACTGTTTTACTGGATCAAAGCAGAAGCATGGTTACTTTTGTGGAAAAAATGGCGGATTTATTGGGTGCCAAAGCGATGCAGAAAAAAGCGCTGAACCACGTGGAGCTCAGCATGAGTGAGATGTCTACGGTATTGGAAACCACTCACGAAGGGATTTTTGGAATCGACAACAAAGGATATATCAGGCATTGCAACAGCATCGCGGAGGAATTATTCAAAACTACGAAAAATGATGTGGTGGGCAGTCATATCAGTAAATTTATGCGGGGGACTCCTGCGCTGGAAGTGCTGCGTTCCGGTACCGGCTATACGGAAAACGAAGAGGTTTATAATAGCGAACGAGGAAGTTTTCATCTGATCGTTACGGCGAAGCCCTACTTTGCAGACAAAAATGTGGCGGGCGTGGTGCTTTCCTTCCGTGATATTGAGGAGGCCCAGAAGCTGGTTTACAACATCAATACCAGAGCGCTGAAATATACCTTTGACGATATCATGGGAGAAAGCGAGGCGATCAGAAGAGCAAAGAATCAGGCTCTGTTGACTGCCAGAGGAAATTCTACGGTTTTAATAACCGGTGAAAGCGGAACCGGTAAGGAAATGTTTGCAAAAGCCATTCATTATTCCAGTTCAAGGGGAAAGGGCCCTTTCATTACGGTCAACTGCGGGGCAATACCGGAAAACTTGCTGGAAAGTGAGCTTTTCGGATATGAAAAGGGGGCCTTTACAGGGGCTAGCGAAAAGGGGAAGTATGGAAAATTCGAACTGGCAAACGGGGGAACGATTTTTCTTGATGAAATCGGAGATATGCCCCTTCATCTGCAGGTAAAGCTTCTGCACGTGCTTCAGAATATGCGCTTTGAACGCGTAGGGGGAAACAAAGTCATTATCGTAGATGTGCGGGTTATCGCTGCGACAAATAAGGATTTGGAAAACATGATCAAGGAAGGTACTTTCCGTGAAGACCTTTATTACCGGCTGAGCGTAATACCGCTGACCATTCCTCCCCTTCGGGAACGCAAATCGGATATTAAACCCCTCATGTATCATTTTCTTAATAAATATAATAACTTCATGAACAAAAACATTATCGGTTTTACAGAAGAGGTGGAATATATTTACGAAGCCTACGATTGGCCGGGAAACGTCAGAGAACTGGAGAATGCCATAGAATACGGCACCAATATGGCCTTTGGAGATAAAATCGGTATCGACGCTGTTCCGAATCGTCTTTTAAAGGGCAGTGCCAATACCATTCAGATTGAGGAAAGCGATTTGCCGCTAAGCGATCAGGTAAAATTCTATGAGAAGGAAATTTTAACTAGAAAGTTGAAAAAGTACAGCGGAAACAGTAATGCAAAAGACCTCGTCGCGAAGGATTTGGGCTTGAGCAGAGCAACTTTGTACAGAAAACTGTCCGAGCTGGAGATCAATTGATTGGCAAAAGGAGCAGAAAATTTCTCATTTGTGAGAAAAATAATTCATGCTCAGAAGAATGGCTGAATAAACGACTTGGTACAGCGTGTGAAAATCTATTGAATTTTCAACGTATTCTTGTGAAAATGATTATTGGTTAAATTGGGATAATTCGGCATGAATTTTGTATGCTGGTTATTTATACGGGCTTAATGGAGTAGTCCATGATTCAATGTTTCAGCATATGCGGCAAAGGGCAGCATGTGAATGACCGTCGAAAGTCTACGAATGGCAGATTCGTGATTTTCCAGTCTAAATCCTGTCAACGGCTCGTTAGAACCGGACAGTATGTTATTTAAGGAGGAACCAAAATGTTAAGAGATGCATTACCAAAAGTCGTTACAGCGTTACCGGGTCCCAAGGCAAAGGAGATCATCGATAGAAGAGCCAATGCGATGCCGAATGCAATTAAGTGCGGATATCCATGCGTGATCGCACGAGGTGAAGGGGCAATGTTCGAAGACGTTGACGGCAATGTTTTCCTTGACTGGATCGGAGGAGTAGGTGTGCTCAATATCGGATACAGCAATCCTGAACTGATCGATGCCGTTAAGACACAGAGTGAGAAATATTTCCATGCCATGATGAACATCACAACCCATGAAAGATACATAGAACTGGCAGAGAAGATGAATAGCATCGTTCCGGTAAAAGGTGATTCAAAGAAAACAATGTTTGTCAATAGTGGAGCTGAAGCGGATGAGAATGCAGTAAAGATTGCAAAAGGCTTTACGGGTCGCCCCAACATCATCGTATTTACGGGAGCCTTCCATGGACGAACCATGCTGACTATGACGATGACCGCAAAGAAAGCATATGCTGTTGGTATGGGTCCATTCCCGGACGGAGTATACAGAGCGGAATTCCCGAACCTCTACAGAAAACCTGCCGGAATGACGGAAGCGGAAGCAATAGCTTACTATACCGGAAAGATCGAGGAACTCTTCATTGAGGCTACTCCCGCACAGTACGTTGCTGCAATCGTATTTGAACCTGTACAGGGAGAAGGCGGTTTTGTTCCAGCTCCGATCGAATGGGTAAAAGCAATAAGAGCAATCTGTGACAAATATGGAATCCTCATGATCACAGACGAAGTCCAGACAGGCTTTGCAAGATCCGGAAGAATGTTTGCTTCCGAATACTTTAAAGAAGCAGGATGCGCTCCTGATATCATGACAAGCGCGAAATCCATAGCAGGAGGAATGCCTCTCTCAGCTGTAACTGCAAGAACAGAAATTATGGATGCTGTTACACCGGGAACCATAGGAGGGACCTATTGCGGAAATCCTGTGTCCTGTGCATCTGCCCTCAAGGTAATTGAAGTCATGGAAAGAGATGATTATCCAGGCAAAGCACTTAAGATTGCAGAAAAATGCATGAAGAGATTTCATGAATGGAAAGAAAAATATGATGTGGTCGGCGACGTAAGAGGTCTCGGTTCCATGATGGGTGTTGAATTCGTAAAGGATAAGGACTCCAAAAAGCCGAATGCTGACCTTGTAAACGCCATTGTAAGCGAAGCCGTTCAGAATGGACTTCTTCTGGAGAGCGCCGGCACTTACGGAAATGTAATCCGTTTCCTCTGCCCTCTTTGTGTAACGGATGCACAGCTTGACGCTGGTCTTGAAATCTATGAAAAAGCCATTGTAAAGTGCATGAAATAATA
Source organism: Anaerovoracaceae bacterium (assembly GCA_963676445.1). Classification (GTDB taxonomy): domain Bacteria; phylum Bacillota; class Clostridia; order Peptostreptococcales; family Anaerovoracaceae; genus Anoxybacterium. The sequence goes on along the minus strand of OY781100.1, from coordinate 1,221,536 downwards.
ATCTGTTTAAGAACGAACTACTATATCGTGATACGAGAATAACGCAAAGTACCGTATATAGCATCTGCTGGTATACGGTACTTTTATGTGTGCCTTCGGTTGACTTTTCACGTATCTTTACGGTTGAATTTTTCAATCGGATATGTTACTATATTTAAACAAAATGACTTCATAAATCTAAGCGTGATTGACCTCAGTGTAAAGGAAATAAGGAAAGACTGATATGGAAATAGAAATGAAGTATGGCATAGGAGACAGGGAAGCCGCCAGAAGCATCTGGGAAGATGATTATCTTGAGAGTATTGAGGAGAAGGACTCGAGGGAAAAAGTCTTTATGAAGGCGGCATATTTTGACACTGATGACTATATACTTTCTAAAAATGACATTGCATTTCGCGTTCGCATGGAGGGTTCACGTATCGTTGCTTCATTGAAGTGGAACGGAGCCAGCGAGCAGGGACTGCATACCAGAGAAGAAATAAACGTACCGATAAAGGACGAGGCGTGCTTTATCTTACCAAATCCTGAAATCTTTAAGGAAAGCGAAATCGGGCGGGATATGATCGAGCTGGTTCAGGGAAAACCTCTTCACAGCCTTTTAGAGACAAGGTTTTTGAGAAGCAGATTGAGAGTGGACACCGGTAAGAGCATCTGCGAAGTTGCAATTGATGAAGGAGAAATCGTAACGGATTTTGGAAATCTTCCGATTTGTGAGCTTGAGATCGAGCTTTTCAGTGGCGATCAGGAAGACGTTCTTAAAATCGGAGATTCTTTGGCTGAAAAATATCAGCTTACTACAGAAAACACCAGCAAATATGCCAGAGGGTTAGCGTTGCTGAAAAATGTTGATGTGGCTAAAAAATCTTCGATACCGGAATGAGAAACTTGTTTCGCTCTCATAATATTTCACAAAATCAATTAAATATTGACTATCATATGACACAATACCTTCTTTTCTAAATAAGACTTTACTTTATATAGAATAGAAGGTATAATTATATGCGCACATTGTGCGATTTCAGACCAATGGGTATCCATTGGTCTTATCGGTGCTTAGCCTCAGTTGACAAGAGCGTACACGGTTTGCAGGACAAATATGCCGCCTGCAGAATCAATCTGTTAACACGAAGACAGGAACAGATGAAATTGGGGAGAATACGAGGCCGCAGGATGAGCGCTACTGGCTGCAATGCGAGAGTGAGAACAAAATTTACGTTTTCATTTCGCTGTTCAGGCGTGTAGTCCCTTATCAGCTGAGGCTATACTATTAGGAGGATGTAATATAATGATATCAACTTTTATCTCAAGAGAAAAGAACCAGGTCAAATTCACCATGGAGTTTACCGCGGAAGAATTTGAAAAAACAGTAAACGACGTATATCAGTCAACAAGAGGAAAGTATGCCGTTGACGGGTTCCGAAAAGGGAAGGCTCCAAGAAAACTGATTGAAGCACGTTATGGAGAAGATGTATTTTTTGAAGACGCAATTAATAATATGTTCTCAAAGGGCTATCCGGAAGCGCTGGATACGCTGAATCTGGAGCCGGTTGACAGGCCTTTTGCAGATTTTGATAAAATAGAAAAGAACAGTGATTTTAAAGTCACCATTACCGTAACCGTAAAGCCAGAATTTGAAGTTAAGGATTACAAGGGAGTAAAGGTCGCTAAAATTGAACAGAATATAACTGATGAAGATGTTGAAAAGGAACTCGAAGCTTTACAGAAGAGAAATTCGAGACTTGTTCTTGTAGATCGTCCTGCACAGGATGGCGATACCGTGTTGATCGATTATGCAGGCTTTGTGGGAGAGGAACAGTTTGAAGGCGGAACGGCAGAAAGACAGCCTCTGTCCCTTGGCAGCGGGACTTTTATTCCGGGATTTGAAGAACAGCTCGTCGGCGCTGTAGCGGGTGAGGATAAAGATGTAAAAGTTACGTTCCCGGAAGAATATCATTCAGCGGATCTAGCTGGTAAGGAAGCGATTTTCAAGTGTAAGGTGCACGAGATAAAGGAAATGGAAAAACCGGAGCTGAATGACGAGTTTGCAAAGGATGTTAGCGAGTTTGACACGTTGGAAGAACTGAAAAAGGATTCCAGAGAGAAGCTGGAGAAATCCGCTGAATCCAAGGTTGAATACGAAATGAAAAACGCAGTTCTAGAAAAGGTATTTGAAGCAAATGAGATTGAGATTCCGGATGTCATGGTTGAAGAGCAGATTGATGACATGATGCGTGAATTCGACCAGCAGCTGAGATATCAGGGCATGGACCTGCAGAAGTACTTTGAATATCTTCAGAAAGATCCCAATGAGTTCAGAGAAGAACTTCGAGCTGATGCATTTAAGAAAGTAAAAACAAGACTTCTTGTAGAAGCAGTTGCGGATGCGGAAAAGTTTGAAGCCACTGATGAGGATGTTGAAGCGGAATTGAAAGCAATGGCGGAGCAGTACAAGATGGAAGTTGATAAGCTGAAGGAAATGATGAAGGCTGACAACTTTGCAATGCTGGCCAAAGATATAAAAATGAGAAAAGCCGTTGATTTTATGTTTGAAAATGCGATAGTTGAGTAATATATAATTAAGGACTCGATTAAGGGGGTAACTTAGATGGCACTAATTCCAATGGTAGTTGAACAGACGAATAGAGGCGAAAGATCTTACGATATCTATTCCAGACTGTTGAAAGATCGGATCATTTTTTTAGGGGAGGCTGTCGATGAACATACGGCCAGTCTTATTGTCGCACAGCTATTGTTTCTGGAATCAGAGGATTCTGAGAAGGACATTAACTTTTACATCAACAGTCCAGGCGGTTCTGTGACGGCAGGTATGGCAATCTATGACACAATGCAGTATATTAAGCCCGATGTAGCAACGATCTGCATCGGTATGGCGGCTAGTATGGGAGCGTTCCTTTTGTCTTCTGGAGCGAAAGGGAAACGATCTGCACTTCCGAATGCTGAAATAATGATTCATCAGCCCCTTGGAGGCATCCAGGGTCAGGCTGAGGACATCAGGATCCATGCTGAATGGATTATAAAAACAAGAGAAAAGCTAAATAGAATCCTAAGTGAAAATACTGGTCAAAACCTCGAACGAATTGCCAAGGACACTGATCGCGACAATTTTATGAGCGCTCAGGAAGCAGTAGAATACGGGATTATAGATAAGGTAATGAAATCCAGAGAGTAAGGGGGACGGCTAATGAGTAAATATGATGCTACAAAACAATTAAAATGTTCGTTCTGCGGGAAACCTCAGGATCAGGTCCGAAGGCTTGTGGCTGGACCGAATGTATATATTTGCGACGAGTGCATTGAGCTCTGTCAGGACATTATTAAAGAAGAGTTCTCTAACTCTATCGATGATGTGGACCGCAGAGCGGAGAAGTTTACGCTTCCTAAGCCAAAGGAAATTGCTAAGATCCTGTCTGACTATGTAATTGATCAGGATGATGCTAAAAAATCTTTGGCTGTAGCGGTATACAACCATTATAAAAGGGTAAATACCGTAGGCAAACTTGATAATGACGGGATTGAAATACAAAAAAGTAATATCGTTATGATTGGGCCGACTGGCTCTGGAAAGACGCTTCTTGCGCAGACGCTTGCAAAAATTCTCGATGTGCCTTTTGCAATTGCAGATGCAACAGCACTTACTGAAGCAGGATATGTGGGGGAAGATGTAGAGAACATCCTTCTGAAACTGATCCAGGCGGCGGATTACGATGTGGAGAAAGCCCAGAAAGGGATTATCTATGTTGATGAGATCGACAAGATCGCAAGAAAGTCAGAGAATCCGTCGATCACAAGGGACGTCAGCGGCGAAGGTGTTCAGCAGGCGCTTCTGAAAATCCTGGAAGGTACCGTTGCCAGTGTGCCGCCACAGGGAGGAAGAAAGCATCCGCATCAAGACTTTATCCAATTTGATACGACAAATGTGCTGTTCATATGCGGAGGCGCATTTGACGGGCTCGATAAGATCATTCAAAGAAGAATTGGAGAAAAGACCATCGGATTCAATGCTGATATTAAGCCATCCAAGGTTGAGGCCTCCGAGATTTTGAAAAAAATTCAGCCTGAAGATCTGCTGAAATACGGACTGATTCCCGAGTTTATCGGAAGACTGCCCGTAATGGTTACGCTGAGTGAGCTGAGTAAGGAAGCTTTGGTTCGAATTATTAAAGAGCCGAAAAATTCAATTCTAAAGCAGTATAAAAAGCTGTTTCAGATGGACGGCGTAGAACTTGAGATAGAAGATGATGCCATCAACCGGGTGGCGGAAAAAGCAATTGAAAGAAAGACCGGTGCAAGAGGGCTTAGAAGCATATTAGAGCATGTTATGACGGATATCATGTTTGATCTTCCATCAAGGGAAGACATAACAAAGTGCATCATAACCAAGGGAACGATTGATTATAACACAGGGCCGGCTTTAGTGCTTGTGGAGTCCAAACGAAGCAAGAAGAGCGAGGAATCTGCATCGTAAAGACAGGCGGCGTTTTGCCGCCTTCTTTTGTCCTTCGTTGATCCCTGACTCATCCCTCAGCCAAAAGGCCTCGGGATAACAGTATTGAAAGACTTGTAAAGCAAATCTATTATTTGGGGTTTATTGGGGATTTGAAGATACAGGAGGGTAATATGACTGAAGAAAAAGTAAAGAAAACGGGAAAGAAAAACGATAAAGAATTGGGACTTTCAGAAGATAAAGAAGAAGAACAGGTGATCATTGAAGTTGAAGACGATGACTTCGATCTTGAAGTGACGGAAGATTCGGAGGGCGTAAAGGATAATTCCGTAAAAACCATGCCGATGATCCCCCTTAGAGGCCTGTCTATCTTTCCTTATATGGTGCTTCATTTTGATATAGGAAGAGAGAAATCGATCAGCGCACTGGAAAAGGCGATGATGATGAACCAGCTTGTGTTTTTGTCTGCGCAAAAAGATGCAGAAACCGATCTTCCGACGTACGATGATTTCTATAAAATCGGTACGATTGCTAAAATCAAGCAGATGCTGAAATTGCCGGGTGACGCGATCAGAGTTTTGGTAGAAGGCGTAAGCAGAGGAGAAATCCAGGAAGTACTATTTGAAGTTCCATACTTCAAATGTGCTGTAAAAAAAATTGCAGAGAGGGAATTTGAAGAACTGCCGTCTAAAGTAGTTGCTTTAATGCGTTCTGCTTTAGGGAATTTTGAAACCTATCTGGATCTGAATCCAAAGGTATCTCAGGATATATTTCCTTCGGTTGCTTCCGTAGATCAGCCTGGAAGATTAGCCGACGTCATTACCTCTCATCTGGAAATTAAGACAGAGGAAAAGCAGAGAATTCTTGAGGCCTTTGATCCTGAGGACCGGCTTGAGATCCTCAACGAGCTATTGAACAAAGAAATTGAAATCCTGACAATAGAGCAGGACATCAATATAAAAGTGAGAAGCCAGATCAATAAAACCCAGAGAGAGTACTATCTGAAGGAGCAAATGCGCGCCATTCAGGAAGAGCTGGGATATGATGAAGCCATTGAAGATGAGATTGGCACATGGATGAATCAACTGAAAAAGCTCAAGCTCTCACCAAAGGTAAACGAAAAGGTTGAAAAAGAGATCAAGAGACTGTCAAAGCTCCAGCCATCCTCTGCAGAGGGGGGTGTGATTCGGACCTATATCGAATGGATTCTTGCGCTGCCGTGGAACAAGGCTTCCAAAGGAAGCATCGACATCAAAGCAGCTGAAAAGATTCTAAACGAAGACCATTATGGTTTGGAAAAGGTCAAGGATAGAATTCTGGAATATTTGGCTGTCATGAAGCTTTCGAAGAGTATGAAAGGTCCTATCTTGTGTTTGGTGGGTCCTCCGGGAGTAGGAAAAACCTCCGTAGCAAGATCAATCGCCAGAGCGGTAAACCGTGAATTCGTCAGGATGTCTCTTGGAGGCGTCAGGGATGAAGCGGAGATCAGAGGACACAGAAGAACCTATATTGGAGCGATTCCTGGAAGAGTCATTTCTGCCATCAAGGAATCGGGAAGCAATAATCCAGTATTCCTGTTCGACGAGGTGGATAAAATCGGTGCTGATTTCAGAGGTGATCCTGCATCCGCCCTTTTGGAAGTGCTTGATCCGGAGCAAAATAAAGAGTTTGTTGATCATTATCTGGAAGTTCCCTTTGACCTTTCCAAAGTAATGTTTATTACAACGGCAAATACCACGGATACCATTCCACGGCCCCTGCTTGACAGAATGGAAGTCATTCAGGTTCCTGGTTATACCGAGGAAGAAAAGGTAAAGATCGCAGAGAAATATCTGATACCTAAAAAAATCAAGGAACATGGGCTGAAAGAGGAAAATATTACAATTTCAGAAAGCACCCTTCGAAGCCTTATCAATTACTACACCAGGGAGTCCGGTGTAAGAAATCTGGAGAGAGAAGTAGCGAACCTTTGCAGAAAAGTAGCAAGAAAAATTGTGGAAGAAGACGCTACAAGATTTCGGGTGACAGCAGGAAATATTGAATCATATTTAGGCAAAAAGCGTTATAGATATGATATTATAGAAGGAGAGAACGAAGTAGGAGTTACAACTGGTCTTGCATGGACCATTGTGGGCGGTGATACGTTGTTCATTGAAACAACGCTGATTCCAGGTAACGGAAAACTTGTTCTTACCGGACAGCTTGGAGAAGTCATGCAGGAATCTGCAAAGGCTGGCGTCAGCTATATTCGTTCTATCAGCAAAGAACTTAACATTAACGAAGATTTTTATAAGGAAAACGACCTTCATATTCACATCCCGGAAGGCGCAACTCCAAAAGACGGACCGTCTGCAGGAGTCACCATGTGCACGGCGATCATCTCAATGCTGACAAACACGCCGGTGCGTAAGGATGTCGCCATGACGGGCGAAATCACGCTGCGCGGAAAGGTTCTTCCGGTTGGCGGGATCAGGGAAAAGGTACTTGCTGCCCATAGAGCCGGAATTAAGAAGGTACTGCTGCCTGCAGATAATGAGAGGGACATAGAAGAAATTCCTGCTAATGTTAAAAAGAAGCTTGAATTTGTTCTGATCCACGATGTGAAGGAAGCACTTGAACATGCACTGGTAAAGAACAACGCAGCAATAGACGATATTTCAAAATCGGAAGAAAAAACCGACGGGAAAGAAGCATAATGATTATTAAAAAGGCGGAATTGGTTGCTGTTGCAGTGAAAAAAAGCCAGTATCCTGAAGATGATAAAAAGGAAATAGCTTTTGCCGGACGCTCCAATGTGGGCAAATCGTCTCTGCTGAATCTCCTCGTGAATAGAAAAAATTTAGCGAGAGTCAGCGGAAGTCCCGGCAAGACGAGAACCATAAATTTTTATGAAATCAATGAAACGTTTCGTATAGTGGATCTGCCTGGTTACGGATATGCTAAAGTTTCAAAGTCGGTGACTGAGAATTGGGGAGATATGATAGAGGGTTACCTGGCAGGCCGGCATGGTCTGCTTAAGGTGGTCCAGCTGGTTGACATCAGACATACTCCGTCTGCACAGGATATTCAGATGTATGAGTGGCTCCGACATTACGGCTTTGACGGAATTGTTGCAGCTACAAAGGCAGATAAAATATCTCGAAATGAAATGGCAAAAAATGTAAGCGTGATCAGAAAAACACTGGGACTTGCGCCAGAAGATAAAGTCATACCGGTTTCCTCTCTTAAGAGAACGGGATATGATAAACTTCTGGAAGAGTTGGATCGTCTTTTAGAGGAGGTTTGACGGATATGCAGTTTATTTTCCTTCAGGTACTCTTAAAAAGAATAAAAGCCATCAGGCCTTTCTTAAAGGATAAGGAGGTGCCTCTCCGCAAGAAAGTCATCATTGTGGCGGGCATTATCTATCTTTTATCGCCAATTGATCTAATTCCCGCGCCAATTCTTATCTTTGGATTTGTGGATGATATCATTATTTGGTCTTTTATCATTTGGTACTTCAAGGATGAACTGGATAAATACTGGATGGGTGATGATTCTGTAAAACCAGCTCAAAAATTTCGTGGAAAAAATATAATAAACGATGTCAGTTTTAAAGTGGAAGACGATGAAAGTCAGCAACCCAAAGGTTCGTGAATTTGTCAGCGTCACTCAAGTTGCCAAAGAAGAGGAGCAAAAATAGCATGGAAAACAAAAAGGTAATCGGGCAGGTCATGATCACCGAAGAACAGCTGCAGCAAAGAATCAAGGAATTGGGAAAACAGATTTCTGAGGATTATAAGGGAGAGGAAATCCTGGTAGTAGGAATACTGAGAGGAGCGGTACTTTTCTTAAGTGATTTGATAAGGGAGATTACGGTAGATACGAAGATCGACTTTATGGCGGTGACCAGTTACGGTGCTTCTACCAAAAGTTCGGGTGTCGTTCGAATTCTGAAAGATCTTGACAGCGGAATTGAGGACCAGAATGTAATCATAGTGGAAGACATTATCGACTCGGGGACTACACTGCATTATCTGAGAGACTATCTACTGGGAAGAATGCCAAAAACACTGAAAATCTGTACTTTGCTGGACAAGCCCGAACGGCGTGAGGCAGATATCAAGGCGGACTATACCGGCTTTGAAGTTGAAAATAAATTTATCGTAGGATATGGACTGGATTTTGACCAAAAATATAGAAATCTTCCATACATAACCTGTTTGGAGGACTAAAATTGTTTCATCATAGAATTTAATCATAGAAGGAGAGAAAAAAATGGGTTATAAAGCTGAAGTAGGATTATCCAACAAACATCTTCATTTGAAGAGTGAGGATATTGAAGCATTATTCGGAAAAGGTCATGCACTGACCCCCAAAAAGGATCTCAAGCAACCCGGACAGTTTGCTTGTGAAGAAAAGGTAGATATCGTCGGACCCAAGGGTACACTGAAGGGAATCAGGATTCTGGGACCGGCACGTTCAGAAACACAGGTCGAATTGGCTATGACTGATGCCAGAGCTATCGGTGTTACCGCTCCGGTAAGAGAATCAGGTAAACTTGACGGGACACCGGGAGTAAAATTAGTTGGGCCTGCCGGAGAAGTAGCGCTCGACCATGGTGCAATCATTGCTTTAAGACATATTCACCTGTCTCCGGAACAGGCAGCTGAAGCAGGAGTCAAGGATAAAGAGATTGTCAGCATCAAGTTTGAGGGAGAAAGAGGCGTCGTATTTAACAACGTACTTGTTCGTTCCGGTTCAGGTCACGAAAGTGAAATCCATCTGGATACAGATGAGGGTAATGCTGCGGGTCTCAGCAATGGTGCGCTGGGCGAAATTATTAAATAAGGTGATGTTATGAAAAATATAAACCAGTATTTCGATCATACCGTTCTAAAGCCGGAAGCAACGGAAGCCGATGTAATAAAGCTGTGTAACGAGGCAAAGGAATACGGTTTCTACGCTGTTTGCGTAAATTCATGCTATGTACCTCTTGCTAAGAGACTTCTTGAAGATACAGATGTACAGATTGCATCCGTCATAGGATTTCCTTTGGGTGCGTGCAGCACCGATGTAAAGGCATATGAAACGGAATGGGCATGTTCTGAAGGCGCGTCAGAGATTGATATGGTGATTCATGTCGGTGCGTTACAGGAAAAGCGGTACGACTACGTTAAAGAAGACATTAAGGCTGTGGTCACAGCTGCCAAGAAGCAGGATGCCATCGTCAAGGTGATTTTGGAAACCTGTCTTCTGACCGATGAGGAGATCGTCAAGGCCTGTGAACTTTCAAGAGAAGACGGTGCAGCGTTTGTTAAAACATCAACCGGATTTTCAAAGGCGGGAGCGACAGCACATCATGTGGCTCTGATGAAAAAAACCGTTGGAGATGATCTTCAGGTAAAGGCCTCCGGCGGCATCCGGGATCTTGCCAAGACCAGGGAAATGGTCGAAGCGGGAGCTGACCGGATTGGGGCCAGCGCATCTGTGGAGATTTATAGGGAAAGTCTTAAATAATAGAGGGTTTTCGTAGAAAATGTCATAGAAAATTTTTCAATCCAACGAATGAGATCTGTGATTGTGAGGGGAAATTTTGAAGAGTCAACTTGAATGCAATATTAAGCAATATCAAATTGAGGTTCAAAAAAATAAGAAAGTTTACAATCTCGTTGGTTATACGAAATTAGCCCTTTTTATCCTGTTTGCAGTTTGTGTTTATCGGGCAGCAACAGGAGAAGTCAGTATATTTCTTTGGGCAGCCGCAGCGGTCTTACTTTTTGTTCAGGCCGCTGCGTGGGCCTATCATATTATTCTCAATGGTAAGCTAGATCGCGGGCGAGTGATGATTCAAATTAACCAAAGTCATTTGGATCGCATATCCGGGAGATGGATCGAATTTTCTGATACCGGAGAGGAATTTTCCGATCCAGAGCATCCCTATGGAGACGATCTGGATATCACAGGACCTGCATCTTTGTTTCAGTTTCTAAGTACGGCACATACCTGGTACGGGCGGAAAGCCCTTGCTTCGGATCTTCTTTCTGCGGGGTATTCTGAGGGTGAATTGATCAAGAGACAGGCGTCTGTCAGGGAGCTTGCAGAGAATACTGCTTTGGCCGATGAACTGGAGTATTGCTTTACAAAAGTCGGATGTGATCCTCGAGCTGAAGCATTAGCCACTGCACTGAGCAGTTTTGATCCTGTACTCAGGAATCGCTGGATTAAAACATTACTTTTATACCTCCCATTCTGTACGATTCCGTTTTTCTTATTGATGTTACTTTTTCATTTCGAATCGCTCTGCCTCATAGGATTCCTTATTTTATCGGCACAAACAGTATTGTGGCTGGCAGGATTACCTGCCTGTTTACGCTATTCTAACGGGATAGGCAGGCTACCTATTCATCTGAAAGCATATCATAAAGTGCTGAAACTGATTAAGATGCAGAACTTTGAATCGGAAGAGCTGAAAAGCATACAGGCAGAATTGACAGAAGGGAACTTCTCTGCGGTAAAAGCTATGAAAGAACTGGCGAACGTGGAGAATATGGTGAACGTAAGAGGAACTCCCATCCTTTACTTTCTGCTGAATATTTTATTTCTTTGGGATTTCCGCAGTGCATTCAGCCTGGAGAAATGGAAACGAACGTATGCACCTTACTGCGAAAATTGGTTTCGTGCTTTGGGTGAAATTGAAAGTCTTTTGAGCCTTTCTACTATGATAAGAGTGTGCGGTCATTGTTGTTTTCCTGTTTATTCTGATGTTCGGATCATGGATGCGTCTGAACTTGGGCATCCTTTGATCCATGATAGTAAGAGAGTGACAAATACGCTCACACTTGATGATAATATCATTATTATTTCAGGTTCAAATATGTCTGGAAAAACAACGTATCTTAGAACAGCTGGAATCAATCTCGTCCTTGCAAGAGCAGGTGGACCGGTATGTGCCAGGAAGATGACTTTCTCAGACCTGCATCTGATTACATCAATGCGTGTATCAGATGATCTGAAAGAGGGTATCTCAACCTTTTATGCTGAACTGGAACGGGTGAAAAAAATACTGGATACAGCTGAAATGGATAGCCGTACTCTGTTTCTTATCGACGAAATTTTTCGGGGCACAAATTCTGCAGACAGATTGATTGGTGCAAAATCTGTCATTACAAAGCTGAACAACTTAGGCGCTATTGGAATGATTACGACCCATGACCTTGAACTTTGTGGGCTCGAGGAAATCCACTCCCGGATTACAAACTGCAATTTTACAGAATCGTATCATGAAGGGCAGATTTTGTTTGATTACAGAAGAAAGGAAGGAAGGTCGAAAACCACAAATGGACAGTATCTCATGGAGATGCTGGGAATCTTATCATCCGGTCAAAACTAAGTACTCACGAAAAAAGGATTTCAGACGCCGTAAGAGGGAACAAGAAACGATAAATAAGACGGAAGAAGAAATGATAAAGGCTGTTAGAGGGAAAGATACCTTCGGTTATTCCCTCTAACAGCCTTATTTTGTACTAGTAAATTGTTTAAAAGCGATCATACCGATTAAAATTCGGTATGATAATGATAGAGTCTTGATGGAAAAAACCTATTCATACCTTAATGCTTCGATCGGATCGAGTTTTGCAGCTTTTCTTGCAGGGTAAAGCCCAAAGAAAACACCAACTACTGCTGAAAATCCAACCGCCAGCAAAATTACTGCAGGGTCGATTACGACTGAAATATTAGCGAAGCTCATTCCAATAGCGGCAATACCGACTCCAAGTCCGGTTCCGATTATTCCACCGATGGCAGATATGATCATGGACTCAATAAGAAATTGCAGCAGGATATCGTTGGTTCTCGCTCCCAGAGATTTTCTTATCCCAATTTCCCGGGTACGCTCTGTTACCGAGACAAGCATGATATTCATGATACCGATGCCGCCAACCACAAGAGATATTGCAGCTATGGCTCCGATGGCAATGGATAAGGTACCCAGTATCGTATTGATTGTTCCCATCTGTGATTGAGCTGACTCAAACAGGTAAAACTGAGGATCAGTGCCTTTGATACGGCTTAGATACTTTGTAAAATCCTTCCCTAATGAATCCTGATCTTTCTTTTCATTTGTATAAAGTTCGACAGAAGAGGTCGCACGGTCATAATTCTCAACTATGGTATAGGGAACGTACGTCGTATAGAACTCACTGACACCAAGATTATCGAAAATGCTTTTTTCTTCGTCGTAAACACCAACGATTGTTAGATCCTTTGAATCGTTATTGATCATGACACTTAAGGTCTTACCGACAGGATTTTCGTTATTAAAGAAATCCATTGCAGCCTTCCTGTCAATCACGATACGGTCCTTTTGACCGTCAACATCGCTTTGATTGATCATACGTCCATGGATCATTTTCATTTTTTTAAAGTACAAGTTATAATTTGCCGCAACCCCCTTCATTCGCAGCTTTCCCTCTGTGCGGCCAACTTTTGTGTTACTTTGGGCGGAAACGCTTGGCGCAATATATTTAAGGTCATCTGGAAATCTTGCCTTTAATGCCTCAATATCTTCCGGAAAGATCATATCGTTGTAATCCCAGCTTTCTTGTGTCATTTGCCAGTTGATATAAACGAACATGTTGTTTACACCATATGCTTCAAACTCTTTGCCGACAACTTCTTTTGCACTTGCACCAATGGAGGTGATTGCGATAACAGAGCTGATCCCGATAATGATTCCAAGCATGGTTAGAAAGGACCGCATTTTATTGCTTCTAATTGCAGTTAACGCCAAAAGGATATTCTCAAATACTAACATGGAGTCACCTCCTTCAGATTTTCATCACTGATGATGTTGCCATCTTTGAAGGTGATTACACGGTCTGTGAACTCGGCAATATCCCGCTCATGGGTAACGATTATAACCGTGTTGCCGTCTTTCCGATTTAAATTCGTAAAGATTTCCATTATTTCAACGGATGACTCTGAATCCAGATTTCCGGTAGGTTCATCCGCAAGAATGATCTGTGGTTTGTTAGCCAAAGCTCTAGCTATGGCTACACGTTGCTTTTGGCCGCCTGAAAGCTCGTTTGGCATATGATCAGCCCGTTCTTCCAGACCGACGCTTCGTAACAGCTCTATTGCTCTTTCTTTTCGCGCTTCTGCTCCGATTTTGCCGTATATCATCGGAAGTTCCACATTTTTCAAAGCACTGGTTCGTGAAATCAGATTGAAAGATTGAAAAACAAAACCAATTTTTTTATTTCGCACTTCTGACAGTTCATTATCACTATTCTCTCTGATATCCATTCCTTCCAGATAGTAGTAGCCTTCGGTGGGTCGGTCCAGACAGCCAAGAATATTCATAAGTGTTGATTTGCCGGAGCCCGAAGCACCCATGATTGCGATGAATTCACCTTTGCAGATCGTTAAATTGATTTCCTTCAGCGCTTTGACCTGCAAATCTCCGTTTTCATAAACCTTCGTCATGTCCTCGATTTTTATAACTTCATTTGTCATGGTGTCCTCCCTTACTGTATAGGTGTGGGAGTAACTTCCATACCGTCTGTTAAATCGAATGTCGGATTCAGAACAACCTGATCGCCTTCTGCCAGATTTTCCGAACTGATTTCTATGTTGAAATCTCCTTCTAGTCCTACTGAGACGGGTACTTTCTTCAGCTTCGTTCCATCCAATACCATCACATAATTCTCTTCGGTGCTGGGGTCTTCGGCAATCGCATCGAGGGGTACCGATAGGACATCGTTTCTAGTTTCTATTTCGATTTTTGCCTTCGCGGTAACGCCGGCAATCAAATTGCTATTGTTGTTGTTGATTTCAATTTGAACGGGGATTACCATTTCACTTGATGAGTTGTCTTTCAATTCACCGGTAGGCGATATTCTTGAAACGACGCCTTCCACACTTTGATTGCCGAGTACTTCGGCTGTGATCGTAACTTTTTGGCCTACCTTGATCTTACTGATATCATACTCGCTGACTTTGACATTCATTTCAAGATTTTGAAGATCCTCTACAACGAACATCGGCTCACTGTTTTCCGTATCGTTGGCATAGCGTCCGATATTGACATTGACTCTTGTTACTGTGCCTGAAATGGGGCTTTTGATGTTGACTTTGTCCTGGATGTTGTAAGAGTCTACCGTGATTCGATCATTTTCGTATTGATTTTCAGCCCTGATATAGTCTTCCTTTGAAATGGCGCCTTCTTCGTAAAGGTTTTTAGAAGCCTCATAATTAAACTTGGACTGCTTCAATTCACTGAGCGATTTTTGATAATCGTCTTGTAGATCCTCTGAGTCCAGAACCGCAAGTACCTGATCTTTATGTACCAGATCGCCTTCCTTGACTAAAATGGAGACAATCTCATAATTCAGTGAAGTGGCTACGTCTGCCTTCTGCGACCCCTGTATTGTTCCTTTGATATTGACTGCCTGTTCAATATTCATCTTTTCGATAGTACCTGTTGTTACCATCATTGCCGGCGGTTCCCCCGCCAAAGCTTTTGGCAATATTACTACGCAAGCAATAGCAATAATTATGACTGCAGTAATTAAAAATCTTTTTTTGCCTTTTGCCATCTTCTTCCTTGGCTTTTTTACCTTGGTTTTATTTCCCCCCTCGTTTCCTGCATCATTTTTTCTCTTCCAAAACATAAATACCTCCTTGAATAGATAGTAGCCTCGGTCTTCCAAGTTTTTATAACTGAGGCCATGTATAAACAAACCGCTGTCCTGAGACAACAAGCCTATTTTACTATAACGATTTACAGCGTGCTTCGTATTCAAATTAGTTCAATTTGTCTGCTGTAGAATCCCCCTGTGTGAAATACTAAATTATTATAACATAAATTTCCTACGTAATATTTTAAATTTTTATTAAATCTGTCAATTTTATTACCTTGTTTCGGGAAAAATACAAGATATGCTGTGCAGCGAGTCGGTTTTGTTGTATAATATTATGAATTGAGGCAAAATAGCATATACCGATGTTAGCCTTTCATGGCCATGCTGGACATGGGCATGGGAGACTAAGGTAAATACAGGGATAAGGAGGAAAGAATCATGCCGACACCAAATCCGATAGCGTTTACTGTTTTCGGGATCGATATCATGTGGTATGGGATTATCATTGCTGCTGCAATGGTTCTGGCTGTCACAATCGTATATCGAAGAGCACCGCTTCATAAAATCTCGTCAGAAAAAACTCTGGATTTTGTATTAATCACAGTGCCTTTAGGTGTAATAGGAGCCAGATTATATTATGTAATTTTTAATTGGGATTATTACGCAGGTGATATTTATAAGATGATTAACACAAGAAACGGCGGTCTGGCGATTCACGGCGGGCTGATTCTTGGTTTTCTTACTGCAGCCATATTGTGTAGGTTATGGGATGTAAAACCGTTGAATCTCTTAGATCTGACGGTTCCGGCAGTCGCTATTGCCCAGTCTATCGGCAGGTGGGGGAATTATTTTAATCATGAAGCACATGGCGGGCCAACTGATCTTCCATGGGCGATATCTGTAGATGGCCAGATGGTACATCCGACTTTTTTATATGAATCCATATGGTGTTTTCTGCTGTTTTTCATATTGTTATTGATAGATAATAACCGCAAATTTGAGGGTCAGACCTTTTTATTGTATGGGATCTTATATTCTATGGAGCGGTTTTTTGTTGAAGGACTTCGTACAGACAGCCTGATGTTCGGCCCTTTTAAGCAGGCGCAGGTATTCAGTGCATTCGTATTTGTTCTTTTTATTATTATCTATATTATTATGAGACGAAGAAGCAAATACAAAAATAGAATATTTTACTAGAGGAGATTTGAAATTATATGAAATTAGGTATTGTTGGACTTCCTAATGTAGGAAAAAGCACGCTGTTTAACGCGATAACAAAAGCTGGCGCAGAAGCGGCAAATTACCCATTTTGCACGATAGAACCCAATGTCGGCGTTGTTACCGTTCCAGATGAGCGGCTTAAAGTCCTTCATGAAATGTATGACTCCAAGAGAACCGTTTATACGACCATCGAGTTTTATGATATTGCGGGACTGGTAAAAGGCGCATCCAAGGGGGAAGGTCTGGGGAACAAATTCCTTGGCCATATACGGGAAGTTGCCGCCATTATCCATGTGGTCAGATGCTTTGATAATCCGAATGTTGTGCATGTGGATGGAAAAATTGATCCTCTGTCAGATATTGAGACAATTAATATGGAATTGATTCTGTCGGATATGGAAGTGATTGACAAAAGAATTCAGAAGACACAAAAAAATCTGAAGGGTGATAAGACACTGCAGGCTGAGCTGGATATTCTCTTAAAAGTCAAGGAAACAGTAGAAAAGGGACTTTCTGCCAGAACGCTTGATTTGAGCCATGACGAGATGGAGTATGTAAAGTCACTTGATTTGTTGTCTTTTAAACCCATCATCTATGCTGCCAACGTATCCGAAGAAGAGGCAGTTTCGGAAACGGATAATGAATATGTCGCTGCAGTTCGTGAGTTTGCTGAATCTGAAGGTTCTGACGTTGTGGTGATCTGCGCCAAACTGGATGCAGAAATTGCGGAGCTTGAAGAAGAAGAGAAGGCGGCTTTCTTTGAGGATCTGGGGATTACAGAATCCGGGCTGGACAAACTGATCAAGTCTTCATACCATTTGCTTGACCTGATTTCTTTTCTGACGGCAGGGCCTCAGGAAGTTCGAGCATGGACGATCAAGAGAGGTACGAAAGCGCCTCAGGCTGCCGGTAAAATACATACGGATTTTGAACGCGGCTTTATCAGAGCAGAGACCATTGCATATCACGAACTGATCCAATGTGGAGGCAATCTTGCAACCGCGAAGGAAAAGGGTCTCATAAGGTCCGAAGGAAAAGAGTATGTTGTCAAAGACGGTGATGTGATCCTGTTCCGCTTTAATGTCTGATTCGAATCCGGATCTCAAATGTGTTTGACCGATTGTGATACTAAAATATGAATCGAATGAAACGGCGCCGATCGTACAGATGATCGACGCCGTAGCTTATAGAAATGCCGTGACAGAACAACGAATTTATGTAAGAATGAATACGAATATTCCAGTGGGAAAGGAGAAACTGTTTTTATGTTTAACACAACGGATGCCGTGATTGTATCTGACCGGGAGGGTGAAGATCAATAACGGCTGATATCCCTCCAAAGAAATTATGACAAACATCAA
This sequence comes from Anaerovoracaceae bacterium, assembly GCA_963676445.1. Taxonomy (GTDB): domain Bacteria; phylum Bacillota; class Clostridia; order Peptostreptococcales; family Anaerovoracaceae; genus Anoxybacterium. Next base: position 1,203,867 of record OY781100.1, on the reverse strand, counting down.
TTTTGGAGGATTATAGAATAATGAATTATAAAAATTTAATAAAATACGGACTAACAGATCGTTATGCTCAGGAAGCGACGCTGTATGACGGGCTCTATCTTGCGAGAGTGACACAGCAGCACAGGGATCTATACAAGGTTGCCGGTGAAGAAGGAGAACTGCAGGCGGAAGTGTCTGGCAGCTTTATTTATCGTGCCTACGACAATACTGATTTCCCGGCGGTAGGAGATTGGGTCATGATTGACCGGTTGGATGACAGTGGAGGAAACGCAGTAATCCATTACGTACTTCGCAGAAAAAGCGTATTTGAAAGAAGGGCGGCCGGCACTTCAAACACGGTGCAAATCGTAGCGGCGAATATCGATACGATATTTATCTGTATGTCTTTGAATGCCGATTTTAATTTGAGGAGGCTGGAACGCTATCTTTCCGTTGCGTGGGACAGCATGGCAAAGCCGGTCATCGTTCTAACAAAGGCGGATCTTTGTGATGATCTTGAGCAAAAGATTTATGAAGTAGAAAGGGTCAATGTAGGCACCGATACCGTAATCTGCTCCAGTAAAGACGAAAGCGGATTGGAAGAGATTCGATCTTTGATCACAGAAGGAAGTACCGTTGCTTTTATCGGTTCCTCGGGAGTGGGAAAATCAACCCTCATCAATAAGCTGGTCGGCTATGAGGTGCTTCAAACCAGGGAAATACGGGAGGATGACGGAAAGGGACGCCACACGACAACTCATCGTCAGCTTCTGCTGCTGCCGGAAGGCGGCATCGTCATTGATACGCCGGGCATGCGGGAGCTTCAGCTGGAATCGGCGGATCTTTCGAGGTCCTTTATCGATATTGAAGAGCTGGCGGAACTATGTAAATTCGGCGACTGTTCCCATACGTCTGAACCCGGTTGTGCGGTCAGACAGGCAATCGAGGTCGGAGAATTGTCTGCAGAACGACTGGAGAGCTACAGGAAGCTTCAAAGGGAAGCCGGGTACGAGGGCTTGAACTCGAGACAGCTTGAACAGAAAAAGATTGAAGCCATGTTTGGCAGCAAGGGTGAAATGAAGCAAGTAATGCGTAATGCAAAGAAGAAAAATACACGCTAGCATCACTGCCCACCTATTGACATGCGATGTTAATAGGTGGTAGTATAAATAGAAATTTAATAAATCGTTTATGTTCTGTTTTCCCTTGCAGGGAAACAGCTGAGAGGGAAGCAGGTTAGAATCCTGTGCGGTTTCCGCCGCTGTATGCGAGGAGTTTGACTCCTGATCCGAAAAGGAAGATCACTGAAGCAGCTGCTTTGGGAAGATCGGAGAAAGATGTAGATACGTGAGCCAGAAGACCTGCATAAGACGAAATGTAATTGAATCCGGCGTGAAACCGATGATTGCAGGAGGTTGGGTCTTATAAATAACAACCTTCATTCTATTCTATGTTTACAGAAGAAAACGGACTGTGGCAAATATGCTGCAGTCCTTTTTTGTTGTCATCAAATTATGACGAGAGAGAGATCGAAAAAAATGATGAAGGAATCTACAAGAAAATTCGATACATATCATATGCATCATACGGCTCGTCATAAACACGGCGAAGGCTCCTGTATTGACTTTTATGCATATCATTCCGGAATCAGACATTGGAATTCAGCGTTTAAGTCAGCGCTATCTGCTGCAATGCTGATTCTCAGCATTTCGCTAGACAATCCTTATGTCTCGATTATCGTAATGATTGCAATGGGATATTTGACAATCATAAAAGGCGGTTTACCGATGCGTACTTACTTATCGGTCATGATGATCCCGATTACATTTATCATTCTGGGTACGATTGCAATCGGAGTTGAAGTTTCAACTCAGCCTTTGGGGCAATATCGTCTGGACCTCGGTTTTTTTTATTTGTTCACAACAAATGAAAGACTGAAAATGATGCTATTTTTGATACTGAAAGTATTTGCTGCAGTGAGCGCAATGGAAATGCTGACATTGTCAACGCCTTCCGCTGAGATTATTGGAGTGCTTCAGAAGGCGAGAGTTCCTAAGCTTATCATTGAACTGATGAATATCATCTACCGATATATTTTCATTTTGATTGATGTCTATGTAACGCTGAGAAATGCGGCGGATTCACGACTCGGTTTCTGCGATCTGAAGACTTCATGGTTCACATTCGGTAAGATTGCCAGCAATCTGCTGATTGTATCCTTGAAAAAGGCAAACGCCTACTATAATGCGATGGAGGCAAGATGCTATGACGGAGATTTCATGATACTAGAAGAATCAAAAGAAATAAAGCCGTTACAAGCTATAACTTCAACTGGTTTTATCATTTTACTTATTGCTGTCTGGGGACTAACGAAATAGAAAGGGAATGATTATGAAAAAACCAATACTGGCAGTTGAAAATATGCATTACCGCTATGGAAACGGACAGCCTGCCTTGGAAGGAATCAATATAGAAATCGGCGAAGGAGAGAAAATTGCCGTGATCGGACCAAATGGAGCGGGTAAGTCTACATTTTTTCTCAATTTGAACGGCGTGCTGACACCTGACGAAGGTACAATCATCTACCGTAACATCCATATCAATAAAAAAAATTTGAAGGAGCTTAGAAAAAATATTGGAATCGTTTTCCAGGATGCAGACAGTCAGATCGTAGCTTCTACAGTGATGGCCGAAGTCGGATTTGGGCCGATGAATTTAAAGCTGCCCAGGTCGGAAGTACTGGAGCGAGTGGATAAAGCACTGCAATATATGAATATCCAGGAGTACAAGGACCGAGCACCACATTATTTGAGTGGCGGGGAAAAAAAACGGGTTACGATCGCCGACATTCTTGCAATGCAGCCAGAAATCATTATCTTTGATGAGCCGACTGCCGGGCTTGACCCTGTCAATTCAAACATGCTCGAAGAGGTTTTGACAAAGCTTTCCTCTGAATCAAAAACTGTTTTGATATCAACTCATGATGTGGATTTCGCTTATCGATGGGCTGATCGCGTGCTCGTTTTCAGCAGTGGAAAAATCATTGCGGATGGCTTGCCTTCTGAACTATTCAGAAATCAGGAGCTCATAAAACGGGCCAATTTGAAAAAGCCGGTTTTCATGGAAGTATGCGATATTCTCGTAGCGAATGGCTTAATAACAGATCAGAAGCTCAATCCCAGATGTATTCGCGAATTTGAGGAGGTGATTGTTCGCAAAGGAAAATGATGGTATTATTTATTATTTTTATATTCATTTAGTAAAGGAGAGATCGAAAGTGAAAATGAATAAGACAAAAAGAAGGCTCTTGATCGGTACTTCAATGGCAGCCTTGATTTTCGGAATTGTTCCGACGGCAAGCGCAATGCATATTATGGAAGGCTATTTGCCGCCTGCTTTTTGCGTTGTGTGGGGTGTAATCTGTCTTCCGTTCCTGGTGGCGGGTTATTTATCGATTAAGAAAAAAGTGGAGAACAACCGCAGAAATATTACGATTATCGCTATGGCAGCCGCTTTTATCTTTGTTCTTTCTTCATTAAAAATTCCGTCTGTAACGGGCAGCTGCTCGCATATGACAGGTACCGGACTTGGAGCGATTTTGCTGGGACCGGCGGCGGTCAGTATTCTGGGAATCATTGTACTTATTTTTCAGGCAATTCTACTGGCTCATGGCGGATTGACCACGTTGGGAGCCAATACATTTTCTATGGCGATTGCGGGTCCCTTTGTATCGTTTGGGATTTACATGCTGTGCAAAAAATTGAATGTAAATCGCCATGTGGGAATTTTCCTTGCCGCATCAATCGGGGACTTGTTTACTTATTGTGTAACCAGCATGCAGCTTGCCCTCGCATATCCTTCTTCAAGCGGAGGCGTAGTGGCGTCGGCGCTCAAGTTCCTTACCGTATTTGCTCCGACTCAGCTTCCGCTGGCGATTATTGAGGGGATTTTAACAGTCGTAATCGTTATGGGACTTGAAACCTATGCAAGGACTGAATTGGCAGAGTTGAAATTTGGAGGTGAAATCAATGGCTAAAACAAAAAACAAAGTGATTCTTTTGCTGGTTATCGTTTTACTGATGATTATCATTCCGTTATTTGCATTGAAAGGCGCTGAATTCGGAGGTTCCGACGATGCTGGAAGTGTTGTCGTTTCGGAAGTGATAGGAGAAGAGTATACTCCATGGTTTACACCGATTATGGAAACAGCCATCGGAGGAGAACTTCCGGGAGAGATTGAAAGCTTGCTGTTTTGCGTTCAAACAGGCATCGGAGTTGGTATCATTGCATTCATTATGGGCCGGTTTGTTGAACGTACAAAGCAGGAAAAAGAACGAAACAAAAAGAAGTCCGCATAACAAAATTGCCTTATCTTAAATCGAAAGTGGCGTCAGCCACTTTTTTTATCTAATAAGAAATATCGTTCTTATTAGATGATGTTTTGTACTGGTATTGTCAATACACTGAGGAACTCCGCGATGGATCGGTCAAAACGTTGAAATTACGTTGTTGAAAAGGTAAATAGTAACAGAATATATCATTGACGAAACCATAGTGGAATGATAGACTAATAAGGAATTATAACGTTTATCAGGCGCTCGCTCTCTGAAATGCAGGGCGGGATAATAGGGAAGCTGGGTGAAATGCCCGCGCGGGACCGCCGCTGTAATAGTAGAGCCGTGTCTGAGATGCCACTGTACAAACGGGAAGGCAGATAACGGCATTGACACTAGAGCCAGAAAACCTGCCTGATGATTTATGATACCGGGTGTTTTTGAAATCCAGAAGCCTGGAATGTTACACAATCCTACGGACGAAGGGAGGGTGTGATAAAATGGAACCTGATTGGTTTTTTTTATTATGCCTATTCCGGCGAACCCGGTGATAGGTTATTTTATTTTTTGATCAAAGATTTTGATAGATGAGGTAATGAATGAAAACAAATAAGAAAGCAATATTAGTCGCAAGCTTTGGAACAAGCCATGAGGATACCAGGGAAAAGACCATTGGAGCCATTGAAAAGGATATTGCGGCCACTTATCCTGACTATGAGATCAGGCGGGCTTTTACAAGCGGAATGATTCTGAAGGTTTTGGCAAACCGTGATAATCTTCACATCGACAATGTGAAGGAGGCGATGGAGCGGCTTGTGGAGGAAGGCTTTGAAGAAGTCTTTGTTCAGCCTACTCATGTGATCCCGGGCGATGAGTACGATGATATGGTTTATGAAGTCATGGAGTTTTCCGGCAAAATCGAAAAGCTGTCGATCGGAATGCCTCTTTTATACAGCACAGAGGATTGCGGTGCAGTGATCCGGGCAGTCGTGGATCAAGTACCGGAGCTAAAGGAAAAAGACGCTTTGGTTCTTATGGGACACGGTTCGGAACATCCCATCAATGCGGTATACGCCGCATTGGATTATCAGTTTAAGCAGCTGGGCTATTCAAATGTCTTTGTGGGAACGGTAGAGGCTTATCCGGATATTGAGATCGTAGCGGAACAGGTAGAGTCGTTCCATCCGAATAAAATAATATTGATGCCGCTGATGGTTGTAGCGGGAGATCACGCGGTCAACGATATGGCAGGAGAAGACGATGATTCATGGAAATCTGTATTTGAAAAAGCAGGGTATCAGGTCGAGTGCATTCTCAGAGGACTGGGAGAGTTTCAGTCGATCAGGGATATTTATCTGGAGCATATTGCCCAGGGCATCGGGGAATGAAAAGCGAAGGAACTGTATGTTATGAAAGACAATCGGAAACTTCGATACGGTTATACCACCGGCAGCTGTGCGGCGGCGGCGGCTCAGCGTGCAGCGGCTTTGACTCTGGGCGCGGATTTTGCTCCTGATGATAAAATTATTTTGAATACCCCTAAGGGCATTCGGCTGGAACTGACTTCGGAAAGACAAGAGTTGGGAGATGGCTGGGCAAGCTGTGCCGTGAAAAAAGACAGCGGTGATGATCCTGACTCAACTAACGGAGTACTTGTTTATGCTAAGGTTGTAAAGATTGCCCGGCAATCGGACCGCGCAGAACCAAGGCTGGAATGCACAGGAGCAACGGAAGAAAGCGCTGGTCCGGAGATTGAACTGATCGGAGGGCTTGGTGTCGGAAAGGTAACCAAGCCGGGGCTGGCCTGCGTTGTAGGCGAAGCGGCAATTAATCCCGTTCCGCGCAAGATGATACTGGAAGAGGTCGAAGCTGTATGTGATGAATTTGATTATGCAGGCGGTCTCCGAGTGGAAATCTCCATTCCGGAAGGCGTTGAAATAGCCAAAAAGACCTTTAACCCGCGTTTGGGTATCGAAGGGGGCATCTCGATCCTTGGGACAAGTGGAATCGTGGAACCAATGAGTGAACAAGCGCTCATTGATACCATCAAAACAGAAATGAATGTGAGAAAAGCGGAGGGAGCCGATTACCTTGTCATTACGCCGGGTAATTACGGAGAGACCTTCTTAAAAACATATATGAATGGAAAGAATATCCCCGCTGTAAAATGCAGCAACTTTATCGGAGATGCGCTTGACTTTGCGGAGCAAATGGAATTCAAGGGAGTTTTACTGGTGGGGCATATTGGTAAATTAATCAAGACGGCGGCAGGGATCATGAATACGCATTCGAAATACGGAGATGCCCGAATGGAAATCCTGGGGATGCATGCCTCAATGGCAGGTGCATCAAGTGAAGAGGTTAGAAAGCTGTTCGGATGCATCACTACGGAAGAAGCCATCGCTGTTTTAGATGAAGCAGCGGTCAGGGAGCAGACGCTTGATTCTATCTTGCAAAAGCTTGACGAGCACATCAGAGCACGGGTGCATCATCGTATGGAAATCGGAGCGATCCTGTTTTCCAATTTTTACGGGTATCTTGGGGAAACCCGGGGTGCAGGCAGGATCAAAGAAATACTTTCAGGGCAAAAGGAGTTGTGAAATTTGGATATGGAACAGAAAAAAGGGAAACTTTATGGGGTCGGTGTCGGCCCGGGTGATCCGGAATTGATGACCTTAAAGGCAGTCAGACTGATCAGAGAGTGTCAAATTATTGCAATTCCATCATCGGGGAGGGAAACCAACGTCGCCTATGAAATAGCCGCAGGCGCGGTTCCTGATATTGGAGATAAAGAGCTGGTGGAAATTTCAATGCCGATGATTCGGGAGGAAAGCCGACTGAAGGAAAGCCGTGACAGCGCGGCAGAGCGTATTGCAGCCGGACTGGATGCAGGAAAAGATATCGTTTTTTTGACACTGGGAGATCCCTCCATCTATTCAACGTATATCTATATTCACAACCGGCTTAAGGTAAGGGGTTACGATACGGAAATCATCCCGGGGATTCCCTCCTTCTGTGCAGTTGCTGCCCGTTTGAACGAGGGGCTGACAGAAGCATCCGAGGCGTTGCACATCATTCCTGCTTCTTATGATGGAATTGAAGAGGCGCTCAAACTGAAAGGAACAAGGGTCCTTATGAAGTCTGGAAAATCTGTAGGAAAGATCAAAACGTTGTTGCGGGGAATGATAAAACCATTGGACGTTAAGATGGTTGAACGCTGCGGCATGGAAGGCGAGAGGATTTTTCGCAGTTTGGAAGAGATGGACGAGGATGCGAGCTACTTCTCGATTCTGGTTGTAAAAGATCAGAAGGAAGAATGAGGAAGGAGAAAACATGGTATATTTTGTGGGAGCAGGTTCCGGCGCTGCGGACTTGATTACGGTAAGAGGTCAAAAACTACTTATGGAGGCTGACGTCATTATTTATGCAGGCTCTTTGGTGAATCCAGAGCATCTTGATATAGCAAAGCAGGGGTGTGACATCTATGACAGTGCATCCATGACGCTGGAAGAAGTGATTGAAGTGATGAAGCAGGCAGAGTGTGAAGGTAAAACCACGGTGCGGCTGCATACCGGAGATCCGAGTATTTACGGCGCGATCAGAGAACAGATGGATGTATTGGATGAAAGCGGTATCCACTATGAAGTTGTTCCGGGAGTAAGCTCCTGTTTTGGCGCTGCTGCGGCGCTGAAGGCGGAATATACTCTGCCGGATGTGTCTCAGACAGTGATTATAACCCGGATGGCAGGAAGAACTCCCGTACCGGAAAAGGAAGAGATTTCTCTTCTGGCCGCTCACCAGGCGACAATGGTAATCTTTCTCAGCACAGGTTTACTGGAGCCTTTGCGGGAGAGGCTGCTGACCGGTGGCTATCGGAAGGACACCCCGGCTGCCATCGTATATAAGGCGACCTGGCCCGATGAAAAAGTGTTCCGCGGGACGGTGGATACTTTGCCGCAGCTGGCAAAAGAAAATGGAATTACCAAAACCGCACTGATTCTGGTCGGAGATTTTCTGGGTGATACTTATGAACGGTCCAAACTGTATGATCCGGCTTTTACACATGAATTTCGCGAGGCAAGCAAGTAAGGTGAACGCAATGTACTCTGATTTTAAAATAAAAATGGTCGGGATCGACCATAAAAAAGCATCAATTGAATACAGAGAACTGTTTTCCTTTACGAAAGCAGGTGCAGTGGATGCCATGATACGGTTGAAAGAAGAATATGAGCTCAATGGCAGTATAATCCTTTCAACCTGCAACCGGACAGAGCTTTGGATCAGTCTGCCCGAGAAAGACACGCTGTCACCGTTCGAAATGCTTTGTGAAATCAAAGGAGTGGAACCATCTGAATATCAGGATATGTTCTCCGAGCGAGAGGGGGAAGAGGCGATTTTGCATCTCCTGGAAGTTGCCTGTGGTCTGGATTCGAAGATCTTTGGAGAAGATCAGATCATATCTCAGGTCAGAGAAGTCGTTCAGCTAGCTCGTGATAATCAGTGTACCGACGTTTTATTGGAGAAGGTCTTTCAGACTGCCATCGGAGCAGCAAAAAAGGTGAAATCACAGGTGGTGATTGCCTCAGCAGACCGTTCCACCGCGCTTCAAGTGCTTTCTTTACTGAAAGAGAAACTAGGCAATTTAAACGGCGTTTCCTGTCTCATGATCGGCAACGGAAAAATGGGACAATTGATCTGCAATACGCTCCTTGCTCAGGGAGCCACTGTTAAAATGACACTGCGCAAGGCAATTCATGGTACCATGCCGACTCAGTCAGCTGTTCCGGAGGGTTGTATCATGGTGCCTTATGAGGACCGCGTTCACGAGCTGCGCTCTTCAAAAGTAGTGATCAGCGCTACGCGTAGTCCTCACTATACTCTGAAAAAAAATGAAGTGGTGGAATTTCTAAATGACGAGCCGAGCATATGGATTGATTTGGCGGTACCTAGAGATATTGAATCGGAAATCGGGGCGTTACCGAAAATCGAATTGTTCGACATCGATCACCTTGCAGGGGAAGAAAATCAAAAAAAGAATCAACAATCGAGAAGAGAAGCAAGTAAGATTCTTTCGGAATATATCAAAGAACTGAAACAATGGCAGGCTTTTCGTACGAGAGTGCCGGAGATTCAGGATATTCTCCGGTTATCCGCTGAAGATGTATCAAAGCGGCTGGAGCAGACCATCGGCAGTGCCGAACTGTCTGAAACTCAGCGTCAGCAGATCAGCAATGAAATCGAAAGAGCGGTGGAGAAATCCGTCGGAAAACTCTTATTCGGCTTAAAGGATACCTTGCGATATTCCCTGTGGAAAGAGTGTCTCGATGCGGTACATGAAGCGGCAAGCAGGGATACGCTGAAGTCTTAGTTTGTTTGGAGGAAGCATGAAAATATATGTAGTGGGTCTTGGACCCGGAGAATGGAATCAAATGACTCAGAAAGCAATGGAGGCCCTTGAGGAATGCGATGTAATCACAGGCTATGAGGTCTATGTGGATTTGGTAAGGGAAAGATTCCAGAATAAAAAGTTGATTTCAACACCGATGAAACGGGAAGCTGAGCGATGCCGGATCGCTATCGAGGAAGCGCTAAAAGGTCAGACCGTTTCTATGATCTGCAGCGGCGACGCCGGTGTCTATGGAATGGCGGGACTGATGTATGAAGTGGCGCAGCAGTATGAACCCGTTGAAATTGAAGTGATCTCTGGCATTACGGCAGCCTGCAGCGGTGCCGCAGTTTTAGGAGCTCCGCTGATTCACGATTTTGCTGTGATCAGCCTCAGCGATTTGCTGACACCCTGGGAGCTGATCGAAAAGCGTATCGAATGCGCCGCAATGGCTGATTTTGTTATTTGTTTTTATAATCCTTCCAGCCACAAACGGAAAGATTATTTACAAAAGGCATGCGACCTTGTTTTAAAATATAGAGATGAAGAGACTGCCTGCGGATTTGTAAGGAACATTGGCAGGGAAGGAGAGCAGGGAACTGTTCTGTCCCTTGGAGAATTAAAGAATACACAGGTTGATATGTTTACGACGGTTTTTATCGGAAACTCACAGACCAGGGAAATCGGAGGAAAATTGGTAACTCCCAGGGGTTATCGGATTGATTAGAGAAAACATTTGAGGAAACAAAATGTCTAAAATATTGGTTTTTGCAGGGACAACCGAAGGAAGAGAACTACTGGAAGCGCTTTCGCGGTCCATTGGGGAAAGTGGTCTTTCTGTTTATGCCTGCGTTGCGACAGACTATGGAAAGGATATGCTGCCGACAGGTTTGAAGCATATCACGGTGCATGCCGGAAGAATGACTGAGGCCGAAATGGCGGACTTGATGAAAAAGCATCAGTTTGATTTTGTCATTGATACGACTCATCCCTACGCTAGACTTGTCAGCAATAATATCCGAAAAGCTTGTGAACAGTCAGGCTGCAGCTATATTCGCTTGCTTCGTTCCAGCGGTATAGAAAAGAATATGGGAGAAAATAACTGCTTGTTTTTCGACAGTCATGAAGCTGCAGCCGATTATTTGAATCAGAATCCCGGCAATGTGCTGATGACCATCGGAAGCAAAGAGCTTCATAAATATACAAAGATAACGGATTACCAACAACGCTTGTTCCCGCGCGTTCTTCCTATGGCAGAGGTCATGGAACAGTGCTCCCTTCTTGGATTTAAGGGAAAGCAGCTGATTTTTATGCAGGGACCTTTTACCGCCGAACTGAATGCAGCCATGATCCACCAGATCCATGCTCGATATCTTGTAACAAAGGATTCGGGAGAAACAGGGGGATTTACTGAAAAGTATCAGGCAGCGCTTCAGACCGGAATCGTTCTTCTAGTCATCGGAAGAGAGCCGGAGGAAGATGGCACTACACCGGAGGAGCTTGCTGATTTCATTGAAAAGACTTATAGAATTACACTGAAGAGGCAGACAAAGGCAGGCCAGTGGTTCCCCTTCTATACAAATATCACAGAGAAAGAATTTCTGGTAATCGGAGCTGGGAAAATTGCGAAGAGAAGAATTGAGACCCTGTTGAAATTTGACTGTCGGGTTCGAGTAGTCGCATCCGAAGCTTTGGATGAAGTAATCGGATACCATAAGGAAAAAAGGCTGGAACTTCAGCTGAGACCCTATGTTCCTGACGATATCTGCGGGGCAGATTATGTTCTGGCCGCAACGAATGATAATGAAATCAATTACGAGATTTATCTGGAGTGTAAAAAAAGAAAGATTCCGGTCAATGTGGCGAACTGCAAGGAAAAAAGCGACTTTTATTTTCCCGGAATCATCCGCGAAGATGGTCTGACCGTTGGTGTGACAGCAGAAGGGAAGAATCATGCCCTGGCGAAAAACGCAACGCAGGCAATCAGCAGGTTTTTGAATAGTGCATTTCCCGGTGCGGAACAGGAGGCAATCAAATGGAACGGAGAAAAATAACAGTCGGAAGCAGGGACAGCAGACTGGCGGTCATCCAGTCGGAACTGGTCATGGATCTGATACGAGAAGCACATCCCGAGCTGGAGCTGGAACTGGTCACCATGAAAACAACCGGCGACCTGATCCTTGACCGCAGTCTGGACAAAGTGGGCGGTAAGGGACTTTTCGTCAAGGAGCTGGACCGCGCATTAAGAGACGGAAAAATCGACATTGCCGTTCATAGTCTGAAAGACATGCCGATGGAAACGCCGGAAGATCTTCCTCTTCTGACTTTTTCTAAAAGAGAGGATCCCAGAGATGTCCTGGTGCTACCGGTGCAAGGTTCGAATACGTTGGACGGAGCGAGGGATTCGATCGGTCTGGCCGGTTCGGAGGATTACAACTTGCGGTTAAGCGGAAAGCCTATCGGAAGTTCCAGTGCCAGACGAAATCTACAGCTGAAGATGCTGTATTCCGATGTGCCGACGGAAAGCGTCAGAGGCAATGTGCTGACCAGACTGTCCAAACTTGATCGGGGAGATTACTGTGCTTTGGTTCTGGCATATGCCGGATTAAAGCGTCTTGGGCTCGAGGGCCGAATCAGCAGAGTTTTCGATCCTTCAGAAATGATCCCGGCAGCAGGTCAGGGAATTATGGTCATTCAGGGAAGAACAGGTGAAAACTATGATTTTCTTGACTGTGTCAACGATAAAGATTCCGAAGACGAAGCATTGGCTGAGCGGGCTTTTGTGAGAGAGCTGGACGGAGGATGCAGTTCTCCAATCGCAGCCTTTGCAAAGGCGGATACAGACACGATAAAATTAAGCGGCCTTTATTATATTGAAGAAGAAAATCGCTGGATTACCGGAGAAATATCAGGCCTTCGCGCCGATGGGGAAACTTTGGGGATCGAGCTGGCACAGCGGTTGAAAGCAGGGGGTTGAGTGATGTCAAATATGATCAATACGGGGAAAGTATGGCTGGTGGGTGCCGGACCATATGATACCGGACTGTTTACACTAAAGGGTAAGGCTGTTCTTGAAGCTGCCGAGGTGGTTGTTTATGACAATTTGGTTGGCCTTGGAATTCTGGCCATGATACCGTCTTCGGCAAAAAAAATCAACGTTGGAAAGATTTCAGGAAATCATCCTGTACCCCAAGATGAAATTAACCAAATTCTATTAACGGAAGCAATCGACGGAAAGCGTGTTGTCAGACTGAAGGGCGGAGATCCTTTCCTTTTCGGACGCGGTGGTGAAGAGCTTGAACTCCTTAACAGCAGGGGAATTCCCTTTGAAATTGTACCGGGGGTAACCTCGGCGATCTCAGTACCGGCTTATCACGGGATTCCAGTAACTCATAGGGATTTTTGCTCATCCGTTCACATCATAACGGGACATACAAAAAATATGGCCCGGGCCGATATCGATTTTCCATCTTTGGTCAAATTCGGCGGAACGCTGATCTTTTTAATGGGCGTTGCTTCTATGCCCGATATCTGCAGGGAGCTTCTCGCTGCAGGGATGGAGCCTCAAATGCCTGCCGCGGTACTGGAAAGAGGAACGACAGCGCATCAAAGACGGGTGATCTCAGATATTTCAAATCTTCCAAAGGCTGCAGAAGAGGCAAAGATCAAGACGCCGGCAATTATCGTAGTAGGAAGGGTTTGCAGTCTTGCGGAGGATTTTCACTGGGCAGAGGATAGACCGCTCGGAACAAAAAAGATTATGGTTACCAGACCGAAGGATAGAAACTCTGTTCTGGCTTCAAAACTTCGGGATCTAGGTGCTGAAGTATTGGAAATACCCACCATCGAAACGGACGTGATTCTGGATAACGAAGCATTGGATGCGGCACTGAAAAACATGAGCGCATATCAGTGGGCGGCGTTTACCAGTCCTTTCGGCGTTAAGGCATTCTTCCAAAGAATGGCGGAAAAGCGAATCGACATAAGGTCTCTATCGGGCCTGAAGTTTGCCGCCATTGGGAGCGCGACCGCCAAGGCAATCGAAGAACGGGGCATCCTGGTGGATCTTATGCCGGAAATTTACGACGGAAGAGCGCTCGGTGAAGCTTTGGCAAAAAGAATCCTTGGGGAACAGGAAGGGCAACATCAGCTCGTACTGATTCCAAGAGCGTCCATCGGGACAGATGAAGTAATCAAACCTCTGGAAGAAGCAGGGATATTATATGAGGATCTGGCTGTCTATGATACCGCAGAGGCTCCATACAGCGAATTTCTTTGGTACGACGAATCTGTGGACTATGTGGCTTTTACCAGTGCGTCCACGGTAAGGGGCTTTGCCAAGATGGCAGAGCATGCGGATTTTTCAAAAGTAAGCGCTGTGTGTATCGGGGAACAGACTGCACGGGAAGCGAAAAAAATTGGAATGACAGCAGCGGTATCGGAACAAGCAACGATTGAGAGTCTGATTGAATGTATTTTGAATCTGGCTGATAGTGAATCTAAGTAAGAAGAAAGAGAAGGCGACTTGATAACGAACGAAATGAAGTCTGCGTACTCGGTATGGAAAGGACGGCATGATGATAACTGAATTATGGAATACTGTGGTTCTGCCAGTCATGATCGCTTTGACAATCGGCTTTTTTTTTGATCAACTTTTCGGAGATCCTCATTGGATGCCGCATCCTGTCTGCCTGATCGGTGTGGTCATTGCCCGGGGGGAAAAAGCGATTCGAAGGGTTTTCCCTAAAACAGAAAAGGGCGAGCTCATCGGTGGGACTGTCCTTGCGGTTTTCGTGATCCTAATATCCACTGTGGTTCCCTGGCTCATCCTCTGGGCCGCGGGGAAAATTCATCTCGCTTTAAAAATTGCGCTGGAAGCCTTCATGTGTTATCAGATTCTTTCCGTTAAATCTCTTAAGGCGGAAAGCATGAACGTTTACCGTGAACTGGTAAAAGATGATCTGGAAGGGGCTCGGCGGATGGTATCCATGATTGTCGGCCGTGATGTTCAGAATCTGGACAAAACACAAATCACGAAAGCTACGGTGGAAACCGTGGCGGAAAATACATCCGACGGAACCGTAGCGCCGATGCTCTTTATGGCTATAGGCGGTGCCCCCCTTGGATTTTTATACAAAGCAATCAACACTATGGACTCCATGATCGGATATAAAAATGATCAATACCTTTATTTCGGCAGATTTGCTGCAAAGCTGGATGATGTGGTAAATTATGTCCCTGCCCGGGCAGCGGCATGGCTGATGATTGCCGCTTCGTGGATTTTAAAATTGGATTGCGGTAATGCCGTTCGAATTTTTCGAAGAGATCGTTACAACCATGCTAGCCCCAACAGCGCACAAACTGAGTCCGTCTGTGCCGGAGCCCTTGGCATACAGCTCGCGGGCGATGCATATTACTTCGGAAAGCTGTATCCGAAGAAAACCATTGGCGATCCGGCAAGAACTATCGTATACGATGACATCTGTGCGGCAAATCGCTTACTCTATGTAACAGCATATTTGACTTTCCTTTTGTGCATCATCGGAATGGGAGTTGCAGAATGGATTTTAACATGAATCAATCAGAATTAATCAATCGAAAACTGATCCACGGTGGAGATATTTACTCTGCCAGAGAGACTCTTGGCAAGATGGAAAATCCGCCGGAGCTCATTGACTTTTCAGCCAATATCAATCCACTTGGTCTGCCTGAAGGAGTCAAAAAGGCACTGACGGAGGCCGCAGGCAGTTTTGATATTTATCCAGACCCGCTATGCAGAGATCTGGTTCGTCAGCTGGCCGAACAAGAAGGAGTGACTGCAGAATGGATTTTATGCGGGAACGGTGCAGCGGATCTGATTTTCCGCATGGTTTATGCAGTCAAGCCGAAAAAGGCGATGGTTCTTGCACCGACCTTTGCAGAATATGAGGAAGCCCTGAATGCGGTGTCCTGCAGGGTGGTTTACCACAGACTGGACAGTGAAAGCGGTTTTCGAGCTGGGGAGGAGCTGCTGGATGTACTTGACGGTGGTCTGGATATGCTATTTTTATGCAACCCCAACAATCCTACCGGCCAGTTGATGAAAAAAGAGTTCCTGTACAAGGTGGCGTTAAAATGTCGTGAGCTGGGAATTCTGCTGTTGATCGATGAATGTTTTAATGATTTTTTAGATGAGCCGGAAGCATATTCCGTAAAGGAATATCTCAAAGATTTTAATAATTTGGTCGTGCTGAAGGCTTTTACCAAAATATATGCAATGGCGGGAATTAGGCTGGGACATTGTATGACGTCCAACGAAGCTTTGAAAGCAAAGATCCGCATGGTCGGTCAACCCTGGAGTGTATCATCCCCCGCACAGACTGCTGGAATGCAGGCAATCAAAGAGAAAGAGTATCTTTTGGAAACAAAGAAGCTGATCCGGACGGAGCGGGATTATCTGATCCTGGAATTGCAGAAGAACGGGCTCGAAGTAATTGCTTCGGGAGCAAATTATATCTTTGTTAGATATCATCAAAATGAGGGGACTTCGCTCCATGAGCAGCTTTTTGATAAAGGAATTCTGATTCGCAACTGCGATAATTATCACGGTTTGGGGCCAGGATATTACAGGATTTGTATCAGGAAGCACGAAGACAATGTGAAATTGGTAGAAGCGCTGCAGGATATCACGGGGCGGAACCAGAGGATATAACAGGAGGAAGCATCAATGGCGAAAGCAATTATGATACAAGGGACCATGTCCAACGCCGGTAAAAGTTTGATCGCGGCAGGTTTATGCAGGATTTTTAAACAGGACGGATATCGTGTAGCGCCATTTAAATCACAGAATATGGCGTTGAATTCCTTCATTACAAAAGAGGGCCTTGAAATGGGCAGAGCCCAGGTCGTTCAGGCGGAAGCCGCAGGAATAGAGCCTTCCGTATTGATGAATCCAGTACTTTTGAAACCGACCAACGATACAAGCTCCCAGGTGATCGTCAATGGCGAGATTTACAGTAATATGAGCGCGCAGGAATATTACACAAGAAAAAGAGAGATCGTACCGGAGATCATGAAAGCGTACGGTCAGCTGGACGAAGACTATGACATCATCGTTCTGGAGGGAGCGGGAAGTCCTGCGGAAATCAACCTCAAAGAGAACGATATCGTAAATATGTATATGGCGAAGCTTGCTAAAGCGCCGGTGCTTCTTGCCGGTGATATCGACCGGGGCGGCGTTTTTGCTTCCCTTGTTGGGACTATGACACTCTTTGATGAATCGGAACGGGCGATGGTAAAAGGTATCCTGATTAATAAATTCCGCGGGGATAAAACAATACTGCAGCCGGGACTGGATATGCTGGAGCGCATCGTTAATGTGCCAACGATAGGGGTGATTCCATATCTTTCCGTAGATATTGACGACGAGGACAGCTTGACAGAGCGTTTCACGAGGAAAGAGGCGGTAGGAGTCATCGACATCGCTGTCATCCGTCTGCCCAGAATTTCTAACTTCACCGATTTTAACGTACTGGAATATGTTCCGGGCGTTACCCTGCGCTATGTGAAATCAGTGGCGGAATTGAAAAATCCTGATATGGTCATTCTGCCGGGAACAAAAAATACCATGGAGGACCTGCTCTGGATGCGGCAAAGCGGTTTGGAGGCTTCTATTTTGAAGCTTGCAGCACAAAACAAACCCATCTTCGGGGTTTGCGGAGGATATCAGATGCTTGGATCGGAGCTCTCTGACCCGTATCATATTGAAGCTGGCGGCACCATTGCAGGAATGGGCCTTCTTCCTGCCAAAACAGTATTTGAAAAGGAAAAGACCAGAACGCAGATCAAAGGACGCTTTCTCCCTGAGGTTACCGGTATCCTGAAGGACCTGTCCGGCGTGGAAATCGAGGGCTATGAGATCCATATGGGACAGACGGTTCTATCGGACGGCAAACAGGGGGATCTGTCTTCTAGCTCAACAGAGGATTGCTGCGGAAAACTTGCGGTACTGGAGGAAATCTCGGGAAAACCGGCAGAGGAATTCATCGGGATGTGCCGTGGTAATATTTACGGTTCTTATATCCATGGAATTTTCGACAGCGAGAATGTGGCTAAAACCCTGGTGACTGCCTTGTGCAAGGCGAAAGGTGTGGACTACAGTGAGATTTCAGGCCTGAACGTACAGGCGTACAAAGAGCAGCAGTATGATCTGCTGGCAAAGGGGATCAGAGAAAATATTGACATGAAACAGCTTTATCAAATCCTTGATGAGGGTGTAAAATAAGGGAAAAGGAAAATATATGAACAGAGGATTGATACACCTTTACTACGGAGACGGCAAAGGGAAAACTACGGCAGCGCTGGGGCTTGCAGTAAGAGCTGCGGGCTCAGGTATGAAGGTCGTCTTTGTACAGTTTTTAAAAAGCAGAGAGACCGGAGAACTCGCTGTATTGCAGGAAATTCCCGCGATTACTGTATTGCGCGGTAAGGAAGGGAGTGCTTTTTCCTTTTCCATGTCCCATGAGGACAAAGTGAAAACAAAACAGGTGCATACTGAAAATCTAAAAATAGCAATGGATCTTGCATTATCGGGAGACTGCGATCTTCTGGTTTTGGATGAAGCAGTGGGCGCGTATGCCAGAGATTTGATCGATCGCAAGCTGATTGAGGATTTTGTACGAAATAAGCCTGATTCATTGGAACTGGCTATGACAGGCAGAAATCCGGCGCAATGGATGATCGACTGTGCAGATTATGTTTCGGAAGTACGAAAAATAAAGCATCCTTATGACCGGGGAATCCCGGCTAGAGAGGGTATTGAGAAATGAAAAAAGGAGCAGCGTGGAATGCGAAAGCAAAGAGACGGCTTTTTATCATATGACCGGCAAGGGCCGGACTGGAGGATTGAACATGAAAGTAAAACTGCAGAACGTATTGCCGGAAGAGATTGAAAAAAGAAGTTTTGAGATGATTGGTCAGGAACTTGGCAATATAAACCTTGACCCTTTGGAGGAACCGGTAATCAAGAGAGTGATTCATACTACCGCTGATTTTGACTATCTGAAAAACTTGAAATTTTCTGAGGCTGCGGTAAAAATAGGGATAGAGGCACTAAAGAACGGTGCGGTTATCGTTACGGATACGCAGATGGCCCGGTCGGGAATCAATAAGACCGTATTGGGATCACTGGGCGGGGAGGCCCTTTGCTTTATGGCGGATGAAGATGTTGCCGCCGCTGCAAAAACGAACGGTACCACAAGAGCAACCGCCAGCATGGATAAGGCTGCGGAGCTACAAAAGCCAATAATTTTCGCCGTAGGCAATGCGCCCACTGCGCTGGTAAGGCTTTATGAACTCATACAGGATGGAAGAATTAAACCGGAGCTGATCATCGGAGTCCCAGTCGGTTTCGTCAATGTGGTTGAATCAAAGGAATTGATTATGGAACTGGATATTCCGTATATCGTAGCAGAAGGAAGAAAGGGCGGGAGCAATGTGGCGGCAGCAATTTGCAATGCACTGCTGTACCAGTGCAAACCCAGGATATAATGGAATGATTCTGAGCAATTAGGTGAAGGGCTGTTGTCTGCGGTCTCAGCGGCCGACCAGGATTTTGACACGCTCAACGCCTCCTTTCGCAATGTTCAGACTGTCAAACAAACTTCGCCGTTATCGTGTTTGACAGTAGCTGAACATTCTGCTTAATTTCGGCGGAGCGTGTGGCAAAATCCTGCCAACAGCCGTTTCAACCACAGACAACAGCTCTTGACCCTAAGCGGCTGTCGGAGGGGTTTTAAAACCCCGACCGATTGATGAAGCCACAGCCAACACGGCTTCACCCTTTACTGCTTAGAATCGTTATAATAATCAGTAGAATTGGAGTTACAGACATGGAAATTGCCTTGATTTCATTTACAGGAGCAGGGGCAAATACCTGCCGACGTGTGGCAGACGGACTTGCTGAAAAAGGTCATTCCTGCAGCTCTTGGGGGAAAGAGCCCTTTGCAGCAGAGGCAGGGGTGCAGCCCCTTGCCTGCAGCCTGGAGGAATGGACAAAAGCGTCCTTTGCGGACTCGGATGCCCTGGTTTTTATCGGGGCCTGCGGGATTGCGGTAAGATCGGTTGCTCCATTCATAAAGGATAAGCTGAAAGACCCTGCGGTGATTGCAGCGGATGAAAAGGGGTATTTTGCGATTTCACTGCTTTCCGGACACGTGGGAGGTGCCAATGAACTGGCACGGGAAATTGCTTCCATTTTAGGTGCAGTACCCGTCATCACCACCGCCACAGACATCAACGGTTGCTTTGCAGTGGATGAATGGGCACAGAAGAATCAATTGAAGATTACAGACAGGGTGCTTGCAAAGGAAATATCCGCATCGATATTAAAGGGCGAAATGATCGGCGTGTACAGTGATACGCCCATCACGGGCTCGCTTCCGGGACAGCTGCGGGAAGTATCGACACCAATTGGAGCAGGGGAAACAGATACAGTGGGAGCAGGGGAAACAGACGTAGATGGGGCAGGAAAGATGGTTGAAGCGCCAAAATTGGGATTTCGCGTATCCATGCATACGGATGCTGGTGGTCCGTTTGATAAAACGCTGCATTTGGTTCCTAAAACGATAACCGTGGGGATTGGCTGCAGAAAAGGAATTGACCCCGATTCAGCGGCGCAGTTGCTGGACGAAGTGTTTCGGGACAACAGTCTTTCCTTTGATGCAATCGAGAAGTTTTGTTCCATAGATATTAAAAAAGGTGAAGCTGCTTTATGGCAGCTTGCGAACCGGTTTGGCGTGCCGCTGGAATTCTATTCGGCGGAAGAACTGAAAGAGGCACAGGGAGAATTTACCCCTTCAAAGTTTGTAAAACAAGTCACCGGCGTCGATAATGTATGTGAAAGAGCGGCGGTTCTGGGAAGCCGGGGCAGCCTGATGATAAAGAAGCAAGCAAGAAACGGTGTTACCATCGCAGTAGCCGTTAGAAAGGAAGAATACAAATGGATACAGGAATCAGGCCAAGAAGGCTGAGAATGGACGGCAGAACCAGAGAACTGGTCAGGGAGACAAGAATCGGAAAATCTTCGCTGGTTTATCCGATTTTTGTAGAAGAGGGAAAAGGAATTATTTCTGAGATTGAAGCGATGCCCGGTCAGAAAAGATACAGTCCGGATACGTTGGTATATGGACTTGAGGAGGCTGCGAAAGCAGGTATTTCCAATATTCTGTTCTTTGGCATACCGGAACATAAAGATGAGTGCGGCAGCCAGGCTTATGCGGAAAACGGAATCGTCCAACAGGCGCTGCGCAGAGCAAAAAAAGATTTTCAAGATCTGTACTATATTGGAGACGTTTGTATGTGCGAATACACTTCTCACGGTCACTGCGGCATCATCAAGGGAGACAGTGTGGACAACGATAAAACGCTTCCCCTTCTTGCCAAAACGGCGCTGTCCCAAGTGGAAGCCGGAGCGGATATGGTTGCTCCGTCCGATATGATGGATGGAAGAGTGAGGGCCATTAGACAAGAACTTGATGCTGCAGGTTATATTGATATTCCTATCATGTCCTATGCTGCAAAATACGCCTCCGCATTTTACGGTCCCTTCCGCGAAGCGGCTGGCTCCGACGGATTTAAAGGGAACAGAAAAACTTACCAGATGGATTATCACAACAGAAAAGAAGCGATGAAAGAGGTTACGCTCGATCTTGGCGAGGGGGCTGATATCATCATGGTGAAACCGGCGCTTTCCTATCTCGATATCATTCGTGAGGTCTCAGAGCGCATTACAGTACCGACGGCAGCGTACAGCGTAAGCGGAGAATATGCAATGATCAAGGCGGCGGCAATGGCCGGAATGGTGGATGAAGATGCAATGATTGCTGAGACTGCAGTCAGTATTTACCGTGCCGGAACGGATATTTTGATTACCTATTTTGCGAAAGAGATCGCAAAGATGATCGATGAAGGGAGAATCGGTTAATGAGTCAGGATGCAATGAAATCAAATCAATTGTTTGAAGAGGCGCAAAGATATATTCCGGGAGGAGTCAACAGCCCTGCAAGGGCCTTTCTTGCGGTTGCGGAAACCCCGAGATTTATTGAAAAAGCAGACGGTGCATTTATTTATGATGTAGACGGAAATCGGTATATCGACTATATCGGGTCCTGGGGACCGATGATCCTCGGGAATAATCACCCGGCTGTGTTAAAAGCTGTTCAGGAAGCAATTGTAAAGGGCTTAAGTTATGGAGCCGCTACAGAGGCGGAAGTAACCATGGCGAAGCTGGTGTGTGAGCTTGTGCCGTCGATTGAAATGATCAGAATGGTCAACTCCGGAACGGAAGCCACAATGAGTGCGCTGCGGACAGCAAGGGGTTATACCGGAAGAAACAAGATTATAAAATTTGAAGGCTGCTATCACGGACATAATGATTCTCTGCTTGTAAAGGCCGGTTCAGGTCTCATGAACAGCGGTATTCCAGACAGCGCGGGTGTCCCGGCTGGCTGTGCCGAAGATACATTGACAGCGGTCTATAATGATTTTGACAGCGTGGAACATTTATTTGACGAAAATAAAGGAGAAATCGCAGCTTTGATCATCGAACCCATCGCTGCCAATATGGGAGTTGTTCTTCCCGACCCGGACTTCCTGAAAAACATCAGAGAGATCTGTGATGTGAACAAGACGGTGCTCATTGCTGATGAAGTAATCACTGGGTTCCGCATGGGTATTGACGGAGCGCAGGGGCTGCTTGGATTAAAACCTGATCTTTCCACCTTCGGTAAGATTATCGGCGGAGGTATGCCGGTAGGCGCCTATGGAGGAAAGAAAGAGATCATGGAAATGGTAGCGCCCTGCGGCCCGGTTTATCAGGCGGGGACATTGAGCGGCAACCCGGTTGCCATGGCGGCCGGAATCGCGCAGCTTACAGAACTGAAAAACCATCCCGAAATTTACACCCATATCAATCAGCTGGGGGCGATGCTCTGTAACGGCTTGAAAGAAATTGTCGCGGCGGCAAAGGCAGATTGTGTCGTCAATCATATCGGTTCAATCGGTTCTTTGTTCTTTACAGGAGAGCCTGTAACTGACTATGCCAGCGCGAAAAAATCCGATACGGGGGTCTATGGAAGTTACTTCCGCCATATGCTTCAGAATGGAGTCTATCTTGCTCCGGCACAGTTTGAAGCAATGTTTGTATCAAACGCTCACAACGAGCAGCTGATTCGAGAAACCTTGAATCAGGCGGCACAGTTCTTTGGCGTGTAATCATGATTTTTGTTTGCAGCGGGGGAGTAGAAGAATGAAAAAAATCTATTTTGTCGGCATCGGCATGGGGAATATCGAAACCTTGACAGAACAGGGAAAAAAGGCTGTTGCAGCCAGCGAGCTGCTGATCGGTGCAGAACGAATGATCAATTCCTTTCCTGACTTTCAGGGAGTTATTAGCTATGCCGTCTCTTCGGACAGAATCATGGATGTGATTTCGGAATACGGATCTTTTGAAACAGCCGCAGTGGTCTTTTCCGGTGATACCGGCTTTTATAGCGGAGCAAAGAAGCTGAATGAGACCATTGAGGAGAAAAAGCAACAGGGTGATTCGTTCTGGAAAAACTGCGAAGTAGAGTTCCTTCCCGGAATCAGCTCGTTGCAGTATTTCAGTGCCAAATTGAAAATTCCATGGGAAGATACAAAAATTTTGAGTCTTCATGGCCGGGAGGGCAATATTGCCGGAACGGTATGGAATTATGAAAGGATCTTCGTTTTGACCGGAGGAGGCTATTCCGTCCAAAAGATCTGTTCTGTTCTGGCAGAAGAGGGACTACAGGACGCAGTGGTTCACGTGGGTGAGCGGCTGTCTTATTCAAATGAACGGATTGTGACGGACCTGGCGGGAAACCTTACCGAAACAGAATTTGACGCGCTTGCTGTAATGATTGTAGAGAATAATAAGGTCATGAAACAGGAGTCTGCTGTACACGGTATAAAGGACGAATGTTTTCTGAGAGGCAATGTCCCTATGACAAAGAGAGAAATTCGGAGTATTTCTCTCTCGAAGCTGCAATTGAAGTCGGATGATATCGTTTATGACATCGGTGCGGGAACGGGTTCGGTCTCTGTGGAAATGGCACAGCGGGCAAACAGCGGTACCGTTTATGCAATCGAATGCAATGAAGAAGCGATTGGGTTGATCAAAGCTAATGCGGAGAAATTTGGTGCCTGGAATTTAAAAGTGGTGCCCGGCAAGGCACCCGAAGCGCTGAGCGATCTTCCGTCGCCGAACTGTGCATTTATCGGAGGCTCCAAAGGTAACCTGGCGGAGATCCTGGAATCGCTGGTTGAGAAAAATCCGAAAATTCGCGTCGTTATCAATGCGATCACACTGGAAACGGTGTCGGAGGCACTGAATCAATTCAAGCGGATGGGATTTTCCGATACAGATATCGTACAGGTCTTTGTCGCACAAGGCAAAGCGATGG
Organism: Anaerovoracaceae bacterium; assembly: GCA_963676445.1. Lineage (GTDB taxonomy): Bacteria > Bacillota > Clostridia > Peptostreptococcales > Anaerovoracaceae > Anoxybacterium. Next base: position 1,179,706 of record OY781100.1, on the reverse strand, counting down.
GGGAATATCACCTGATGCAGGGCCAGAATCCTGTTTTCATCATGAGCGGAAGAATGGAATAAATTTAGAATATCAGGAGTGTTTTAAGAATAACGTATGGAACAACAAACTACAGCAGAAAAAAGAATCCCGAGAGTTATGATAGCAGCGGCAGGCAGCGGCAGCGGCAAGACCACCGTTACCTGCGGTCTGCTTCAGGCTTTTCTCAACAGGGGCCTGAAACCTGCCTCCTTTAAATGTGGCCCGGATTATATCGATCCCATGTTTCACGCGGAAGTTTTGGGGGTCCCGTCAAGAAACCTGGATCTGTTTTTTTACGGGGAGGAAACGGCGAACTATTTGCTGTGCAGGAATAGCAGAGAAGCCGACCTTGCGGTGCTGGAAGGCGTTATGGGATATTATGACGGTTTGGCAGGCAAATCCACCGAGGCCAGCTCCTATGATCTGGCAGTGAAAACAAAGACTCCGGTTCTACTCGTAGTGGACTGCAAGGGCATGTCGGTTTCCATCGCAGCTGTCATAAAGGGTTTTCTGGAGATGCGAAAAGACCACCAAATCAAGGGTGTGATCCTGAATCGCCTATCACCGATGCTCTATGAAGACGTGAAGCAGATCATTGAAAACGAGCTTCACGTGGAGGTGGTTGGATATCTGCCCGTTATGAAGGACTGCAGTCTGGAAAGCAGACATTTGGGCCTCGTCACGGCAAAGGAGATTGGCAATCTGAATGAAATCCTGAATAGACTGGCGGTGCAAATTGAGAATACCTTGAACATGGACCGCATTCTTGAACTCTGTGAAACCGCGCCTCTTCTGAAGTGCAGGATGCCGGAGCAAATCCGTGCAATTTCCAGGAATTCGTTCTGGCAAGACGCGACAGGTTGCGGGGCGGTAACAGACCTGTTTCAGATTCCTGAGACTCGGGTCAGAATCGCGATAGCCAGGGATAACGCCTTCTGCTTTTACTACCAGGACAATCTTGAGCTGTTGGAAGAACTTGGCGCTGAGCTTGTCTGCTTCAGCCCCCTGAAAGACAAAAGGCTTCCGGATGGAATACAGGGTTTGATTTTAGGGGGAGGTTATCCGGAGCTTTATCTCGAAGAGCTTTCTCGAAACAGTTCCATGCTGGCAGATATCAAGAAAGTGGTTGATAGCGGTATCCCCTGTATTGCAGAATGCGGTGGCTTTATGTATCTTCATCAATGGGTAAAAGATAAAAACGGCGTCGCTTACAAACTGGCAGGTGTTGTGGAAGGTGAAAGCTTCCCTAAAGACCGTTTAACCAGATTCGGCTATATTACGCTCACTGCACAGGAAGACAATTTATTGTGTAAAAGGTCGGAACAGCTAAGGGGCCATGAATTCCATTACTGGGAGAGCAATCAAACAGGAAACGGTTATCATGCAGAGAAACCACTCCGATCGACAAATTGGGAGTGCATCGTAATAAACGGGAATCTTTGGGCAGGCTACCCTCATATCCATTTTTATTCAAATCCCCAAGCGGCGGTCAATTTTATCTCACAAGCTTCTCGAAAACTCCCTCCCCTTTTGGACGGAGAAGTTCGGAGCTGATAAGAAAAGCAAGAGGAACAGTAAAATGAACGAAAAAGAATTATTTGAACGATTGGAAGGAATCCATGATCTTGACAGAGAGCGAATGGCAGAAGCGCGGAAAAGGGAAGAAAGCCTTGCAAAACCGCCGGGAAGTCTTGGCAGACTGGAGGATCTTGCAGTCCAACTGGCGGGGATAAGCGGCAATTTACATAATCACGCTGATAAATCCTGCATTGCGATCATGTGCTCCGATAATGGAGTTGTTGCAGAGGGTGTATCCTCAGCGCCTCAGTTTGTTACTCTGGCTCAGACGATTAATTTCACAAGACGGCTTACCGGGGTAGGTACATTGGCAAAGTATTTTGATGTCGATCTGCTCGTTGTGGATCTGGGAATCAATGCCGATCTCCCAAAGGAACTGCTTGCAGACGAACCTTTGGAGAACGTTGCAGGGGAATTAAGAGCTGTTAATAAAATTATCGACCGCAAGATCAGAAAGAGTACGTCCAATCTGGCAGAGGAAATTGCGATGACCAGAGAAGAAGCAGTCAGAGCCGTTGCTACAGGAATCGAAATGGTGTGTGAGATAAAAAAAGCCGGTTATACTATCTTTGGGATTGGTGAGATGGGGATCGGAAATACGACGACAAGCTCCGCCATCTTATCTGCTTTGACCGGACTATCTGCAGAGGAAACAGTGGGCAAAGGCGGCGGAATCACCGATCAGAGCTTTGCAAGGAAAAAGGATATCATTGATGACTGTATGAAGCGATACGGCTATAACGGACAGGGTGATATGGACGTGATCGATGTGCTCGCAAAAGTCGGAGGCTTTGATGTGGCGGCAATGGCCGGAGCGTTTCTCGGCGCGGCAATCTACCGGATTCCGGTTGTAATCGACGGTTTTATTTCCATCGTTGCAGCCCTTGCAGCGGCAAGATTGGCTCCGCTGGCTAAGGAATATATGATCGCATCTCACGCATCAAAAGAGCAGGGGTACAGCCATGCTCTGAAAGCGCTGGGATTGTTTCCGATGCTGAATCTTGATCTTCGCCTTGGAGAGGGAAGCGGATGTCCGCTGGCATTTCAGATCATCAGAGGAGCCTGTGCAGTCATGAATCATATGGCGACCTTCGAAGAAGCGGAAATCAATGACGATTATTTGAAAGAAATAAGAAAGCTGGATTTTTAAACAATTGAGTTTGAAAATGACTGCATCCTTTGTAGTGAAAGCATCTTAATATTTTTTAACAAGCACTGATTTGATATATGGGAAAGGAGAATGATATGGGGAAAATTATAAACGCTTATATTTTGCCTCATCCTCCGGTCATCGTTCCGGGGATCGGCAGGGGCAGAGAAAGGTCAGCAGGACCCACGGTTGAAGCGGCCAAAAAGGTAGCGAGGGAAATTGCTCTGGACAGACCAACGACAGTTATTTTGTCCACTCCCCATGCTCCCGGTTTCAGAGATTTTGTCTACATTTACGATCAGGAGAGCCTTTCCGGTGATTTTGCGGCCTTCGGCAGTCCTGAAATCGAGTACCGTTTTCGAAATAATAAAGCGCTCTATACCGCTATTGCGGAAAAAGCTGCACAGGCGGGCATCAATGCGGGCGGACTTGGAAGCTCGATGAAAAAACAGTATGGCATCAGCGACCGTCTTGATCACGGAGCGTTGGTGCCTCTTTGTTTTATTCAGAGGGAATGGAAGGATTTTCGATTAATTTGCATTTCAACTCCGTTTCTGCCATTTGAAGAGCTTTACAGGTTTGGAAGATGCATCGAGGAGGCGGTAGCAGAATCAGATGAAAGAGTCGTATATATTGCAAGCGGAGATCTGTCTCATAAGCTGGACAGAGATGCTCCTGCAGGCTATCACCCCATGGGCAGGAAATACGATGAATATCTGGTCGATAAAGTGCGGAGGAATGATGTCCAAGGACTCATCGGAACAAAGGAAGATTTTTTGGAAAAAGCCGGCGAATGCGGCACCCGATCTATCATCATGATGTACGGTGCGCTGCATGGCAGAAAAACCGCATCAGAGGTGTATTCCTATGAGGGCCCCTTTGGAGTCGGATATCTGATTGCAAAGATCAGTCCTGAAGATAAAGCAGTGCAGGCAAGCAGCGGCGAAGCAGGTATGACGGATCAGTTGGAAGAGAGCATGGACAGAGCTCCCGCAAGACTGGCAAGGGAGACGCTGGAAATGTATATTCGCAGCGGAAATAAAATCAGCGTGCCTGGTTGGGTTCCGGCTGAAATGAAAAACAGAAGGGCAGGGGTTTTCGTATCCTTAAAGAAGAAGGGGGAACTGAGGGGGTGCATCGGTACTGTGGGACCCACCATGGTCAATATTGCAGAGGAGATTATTACAAACGCTATCAGCTCAGGAACCAGAGATCCCCGTTTTCCAACTGTGAAAGAGAGCGAACTGGAGGATTTGACGTATTCTGTCGATGTACTGGGGCCTCCGGAAAAAATCAGCTCGATGGACGAACTGGACATCAAACGATATGGCGTCATCGTGACCGCAGGCTTCCGAAGAGGACTTTTGCTTCCGGATCTTGAGGGAGTGGATACGCCGGAGCAACAGGTATCCATTGCTTTGCAGAAATCAGGCATCAACAGCGGCGAACGCTTTGACCTGCAGCGTTTCGAGGTAATAAGATACGTTGATAGCGACTGATTAAAGCGGAGTATTTTCAGCAAATTTGTCGAAAAAGTGCTTTCTAATGCTGTAGAATTAACTCACAAAAAGAGGTAGCATATTATTAGAAAGGATTTTGGGGGGATCGCACAAATGAAGAAAATATTTCTATTTTATGCTGTTATGATAGGTATCAATCTCTTGCCGTTTATATCCATGTCGCCGAAAGGTATTCTGGGGTTAGCTTTTGTAGGTATAAGCAGTGTAAAGTTCGGAACGAAAAATGGGTATATTTCTGCAATTGTACTATTCTTGCTTCACGCACTCTGCTTTATTTTGGGTATTAATGCTCGTCCTGAAATAAATTTTGCTTCTATGATCTTGGGAAATTCTGCTTATTTTGCAATAGCTTTTTACTTGGGAAGAACGACGGATAAATTTAAGAAAAGAAATGCAGAACTTCAGCTTGAAATTGATAAAAGAAAAAAAACAGAAGCAGATCTGCAACAGAAAATTGAATTGATGAGAAGTCTGATGAGTGCGCTTCCAATTCCGGTTTGCTATAAAGATTTTGATGGCAACTATGCGGGATGCAATCATGAGTTCATGCAATGGTTTGGCCTGAGTGAAGAGGAATTAATCGGAAAGAACGTCTTCTCCCTAATGAATTGGAGCCAGGCTGAAATACATACAGAAATGGAAATTCAATTGCTCAAAACCAGAAAGACACAGAAACTTGAAACCAAGGTTACCTTGTGCGATGGAAGTGTTAAAAATATTATTTGCAGCAAAGCGCTGATTATAGATGAGCAGGGGAATCCCAATGGGGTGGTTGTTGCGATGCAGGATATCACGCTGCAAAAGGAAAGTGAAAAACTGAAGAAGAGCATAGCGGAAGAAGAATTAATCATCAATGAAATGAAAAAATATGATCGATTGAAAACTGAATTCTTTTCAAATATTTCCCATGAACTGAGAACGCCCCTCAATGTGATACTCAGCGCGTTGCAGCTTCTTGAGCAGCATTTTCATGATAGTTGTGAAATGAATCATTTTAGCAAGATAAAAAAGAACATGAATAGTATTAAACAAAATAGTCTCAGGCTGCTGCGTTTGGTTAATAATCTTCTTGATGTCACGAAAATTGATGATCATGCCTGTGAAATTAATCTCCAAAACTGGAATATTGTACACGTTGTAGAGGAAATTGTATTATCGGTCGCTGATTATGTGAGCAATAAAGGCTTAAATCTGGAGTTTGATACAGATACGGAAGAGAAAATTATGGCCTGTGATGAAGAAAAGGTTGAACGAATAATGCTTAACCTTCTGTCTAATGCTATAAAATACACGCCCGTCGGAGGGAATATCTTTGTTCATATGTATGATCAGGGCGATGTCATATGTATTAAAGTAAGAGATACAGGAGTCGGAATTCCGCGTGAAAAGCAAAGTGATTTGTTCCAGCGATTCTGCCAGGTATCACCGGTTTTTACCAGAGCCCATGAAGGCAGCGGTATTGGCCTTAGTCTTGTTAAATCTCTGGTAGAAATGCATAATGGATCAATAACGGTTGACAGTGAACCGGGGAAAGGAACAATATTCTGTGTTTATCTGCCTTGCGAAAAGCAGAATGATATTGATTTGAACAGAGCGTCATTGGCGGTCCATCGTATGGATTTGGGAACAATTCAATTGGAATTTGCGGATATTTATCCTGCAAATGAAGATGATCTTTTGATTTGTTAAATAAAATACGGATCAATTATATTAAACATGACGCGTCTGACTGGAGGCTAACGAATGAAAAAAGAGGCAATGTTTTATGAGAAAGAAGAGCACGGGGCGGTTCATTGCTTTCTTTGCCCGCATCATTGCAGGATTCCTGAAGGGGGAAGGGGAAACTGTGGTGTTCGTCAGAACAGCAGCGGCATTCTGTATACGCTGAACTATGGAGAGCTTTCTTCCGTCGGAGTAGATCCGATTGAGAAGAAACCGCTTAACCGTTTCCACCCGGGGAGCTTTATCTTGTCCGTAGGCTCCATCGGCTGCAATTTGAAATGTCCGTTTTGTCAGAATCACAACATTGCAAGAGTGAAGCCGGAAGAGGTGAACACCTTGTCTTCCAGCAGTGAGGAAATCATCGAAAAAGCAATTTCTCTGAAATCTCAGGGAAATATCGGGGTGGCATATACGTACAACGAACCGACGATCTGGTATGAATTTGTTCGTGATACTGCAAGGCTGGCAAAAGAGAGGGGGTTGCTGAACGTTATGATAACAAACGGGTACATCAGCAGGGAGCCTCTTGATCAGCTTCTGCCTGATATTGACGCGATGAATATCGATCTGAAGGCCTATAACGCTGAGTTTTACAAAAGTGTTTTAAAAGGAGGGCTGGAAGAGGTGAAGGCAGCCATCGAAATGTCTGCAGCCCGCTGCCATGTTGAGGTCACTACACTGGTGATACCGGGTTGGAACGATTCTCCCCGGGAAATCGAGGAGATGGCGAAGTGGCTTTCCTCCCTTTCACCGGAATTGCCGCTCCATCTTTCCAGATATTTTCCCCGTTACGAATTGACCGATAAACCTCCGACTCCGTTGGAAACGCTTGAAAAACTGAAAGAAATAGCAGAACTTCACCTGAACCACGTTTACCTGGGAAATATATAAAGACGACGTTCAGCTCAGGAGACGACGTTCAGCCCACGCTAAGCTGTTTGGCAAAAAGACGGATACGATTTCTCTCCTCCGGTTCCATTTTGTTCAGGAAGGAGATGAAATATCGATGCCAGTCCTTAAGATCGTCTTCGGCGTGTGCGTCGGAGTCCGCAGGATGAATGGGAAGCTTTTTCATCAGCAGAGCCAGCTGTATTTGATCCATCGTTTGGAATACCGCGTCGAATTCCTTATCAAAGAAGCAGTCTCCTTCCAGAAGATCTATGAAATCCTTCAGACTGAAAGCATCTTTTTTCAGAAGTCCAATCTTGTCAGAAACCAGTCTGCATTCCCGTATCTCTACTGATATGTCTCTAAAGCGGCTGTCATCCAGAGAGTCTTTGTCTCTGAAGCAGATCAGCTGTGTATCCAATGTGTCGTCGGATGAAAGGAATAAACGTTCCAGACTGTTTGCTGCCAGCGCATGAATTAGCCTTGTTTTAAAATTCACGGTGAATTGACGAATGTAGTCGATAAAGCGGGAATCGCAGATGGCCGGTCCATTGCAGAGAGACGATTCATCGCAGAGAGCAGGTTGATTGCTGAGAGACGATTCTTTGCGTAGAACCAGCTCTTCACAGAGCCGGTCAAGTGTCTGGTCGACCCGTTCTGAAATTTCTTCTCCGGTGAGGGGAGCCAGCGTGAATTGCAGATATTGCCTGTCATATTCCGTTATATTCAGATTAAATGGACTCCTTTCAAGCAGCAGTGAGCCGACAGAATTTGTGAGAACCAGATCAAAGATGTTAAACAGCAGTTCCTTGTATTCCAGGTCATATCCTTTTAACAGACTGGTAATTTCTTCAGGAGGATAGCAGCTGCAAATATTATTTTCAATCTGTATTTTATCAAGATAATCAAGGATATAATCGACTCCGGTCAGAATCATTTTATCGCAGCTTAGGGGGTAATCGATGGAAGCGGGAGTTTCATGAGCACCGTAATCTGTTTCATAGTCCTTGAAAAACATCATCAGACCTTTGCTAAGAGTCTCATGATATGCAAGAATCTCTGTATCAAGGCTATTTTCCTGAACCGTTTTCAGGAGCTCCTTTGCTTTGACGCAGGCCTTTTCTACGAGCTTCGTTCCCCGGTGGTAAAGTTCCTCAAGGGAATTTTCCTTCAGCTCCTGCAGCCCTTTTTCCACATCTGGAAGAGATTTAAAGTAGTATCCTAAAGAGTAAAGCACTGATTGCTGAATGCGTTTGGCCGTCTCCTCGGATACAGAACTGCTGAAGCCGCTGGTATACCGGTTAAACTGTACGCTGAGCAGTCCTATGATCTGAATTTGAAACCGTTCGAGCTCTTCTGTACTTATGAGATGCAAACGGAAGCTTTCCTGTATAAAGGCATTGAAATAACTGACTGCGTCAAGTTCGCCCTTGGGGATAATTAATTTTTGTAGTTCAATCTGGATCATATCCATCCCTCCATGCTGTTCTCCTGATAAGGGTCAAAAGGATCTTCGCTGAAATCATCTTCTTCCGTGGGATCGTCCTCAAAAACTCCTTCAAGATCTTTACTGAGGTCATTGAAATCACGGAGGCCGAAGCGAATTTTCCTTGCCAGATTTTCCAGCTCTCTGGTCTGAAGAAGATCCACCGAACCCTGGCAGGTGTGATTAAAAGCTTGTTTCATATATGCGATCAGTTCATCGTCGTCCAGTTCATCAAGTGATTCATTTTTAAAATAGTAGAAGGTCTCGATCAATTCGTGGAGAGTTTCTGCATAATGAAACTGGGAAAGGTAGGGCGAGTCGCAGAAAGCTAGAATAAGTTTGTTGATCGTTCCACCTGAAAACTCGATACGTCCTACTTTTGACAGCGATTCGGTTCGAGTGTAGGCAAGTTCTTTTGCCTCGGATTCTTTTAGCGTCAGCCCATAACGTGCGGTGATGCTGTTGCAGTGAATAATTTCCGTTATGGCGAGCTTTTCTGCAATGGAAGAAGGAATTAAGCTGAATGTTTCCTTCAATTTGATCATCCTTTCCTGATTTATAGTTTTTGACTGAACGGAGAAGAGTGTCCGTTCTGCATTTCACACTTTTATAAAATTAGAAATGATGTTTCCTAACAGAAAAAAATGTGAATGATAAAAAAATAGGATTGACAACGCAAATGAAATATGATATAGTATAATTGAGTAAATATATTTTGCGAATTTAATTTCAGAATTATTTTAGTATAGCATTGATTGGTCGTTGAGTCAATGTTTTTTTTAAAACTAAAATCAGGATCACCTTATTAAAAACTGGCGAGCCTGATTTTTTTTATTATGATTATGTAAATTTTTAAATCATGTTTTTATCAATATACTTTGTCAGTTTACCGAGACAGTTTACATAACAGCCGAATTCATTGTCGTACCATCCGAAGATTTTGGCGTGGGTAACAGGAAAGCTGAGATCCTGCGATGTTTTTATGCCGAAGGACTGAAGCGTCGCGGCATCCAGAGACAGAAATCCGGTCCGGGTATGGTTTTCATGGCCTTCGATTACGACAGCGGCCTGACATCCTGCCAAATCTGAGGAAACATTTTGTTCTTCACTGAATATCAGTAAATCTTTCTGAGAGCCGGCTGCGGCTTTTTCGTAGATGTGATTAATATAATCCTTGCTGATGACCGGTTCGCCGTTACCTTCCAAAATGGTTCGGAACGTGAGATTCAGAGAAATCAGAGATACTGTACTGGTGGGAACTCTGATGGAGTCCGCCATGAAACCAATCTCTCTGATTTCAGGCAAAATCTCCTCAAGGGCAATCGCCGCGCCTGTCGATGTGGGGATGATATTGTTCATGACGGAACGGTTTCTCCGCAAGTCGCCGCTTCCGGCCTTCGGCGGCCCATCAAGGATGCTCTGATTATTTGTAGCCGCATGAACAGTAGACATAGATGCGGTGACAATTCTTGAGGTTTCTTCTGTTTCCAGCAGCGGCTTAATCATGTGGGCAAGGGCGGTGGTGGTGCAGCTGGCAGCCGAAATGATATGATGCTTCATAGGGTCATAACCCGCGTGATTGACTCCGTAGACGAACATTGCACTGTCATAGGGCATCCTTTGTGAAGCATCTTTGATTTTGAAGGGTGCGCTGACAACGACCTTTTCGGCACCCGCTTCCAGATGACCTCTCAGACTTCCTTTGCCGAAATCCGCAGGCAGAGAGGGATCAAGAAACACACCGGTACAGTCCACGACCAGCCGCACGCCTTCTCTGCTCCAGGGAATGTCTCTGGGATTCCTTGCCCTCGTAAGCACCTTTATTGTAATTCCGTCAAAGTCAAACAGATTTTCCTCCAGCCTTTTTATCGCGCAGGTTTTTCCAGTGTGCCCGTATAAAAAACGGTCAAGTGAGCCGTAAGTTGAGTCAGTCGTAAGGTAATGGAGCATATCACCGTCTTTCTTTCCCAGTTCGCGGCCCGCGTTGATGACAATACTGTCAAAATATTTCTGGTTTAAATGATTCCATAGAGTCAGTTTCCCGATTCTACCAATACCGTTGATGCCCAAAACTTTTCTGCTTTTTACCTGTGTTTGCATTTCTTTCTCCTTATTTTGAATTTGATTTTTCATTTTTCTATTTGCATAAAGATGCTAAGAGGTGATTAATTTGCTTTTAACCATTGTTAGAGTAACTGGGTTTCATGCGAACCTTCGTAAATTGAGCCCAGGTTTCCGTCGATGGAAATCTTGTCTTCCGATTTATAGTTCCTGCTGTTAAAGGTGCAATATTTTTCCATGTCATTGACAATCAGGCTTCTGCAACTTACGATGCAGACCTTGCCGAGACTTGCTGCTGTAACCGCTGCGTGTGAAGTTGCTCCGCCTTTTGCAGTAATCAGACCGTCGCAGTCGAAGATCAAAGGGATATCATCCGGAACTGTATCCGGTCTGATCAGAATGATCTTTTCTTCCGGCATGCTGTTTCTGATCCTGACGATATCATTCATATCGAAAGCGATCATTCCTGAAAGCGCGCCTCCGCCGATGCCAATCCCGCTTCCGATGAGTTTCATTACATCCGGCCCAGCGGTAAAGATACTGGTTCGGTTCTTTTTCTTCAGATTCTGATTTCTCGTTTGGAGGATAAAAAGACTGTCAGGATGATCCGATTCAAATGTAAATTCGATTTCCTGATGAACAAAGCCGTGATTTTCAATGAGTAATCTGGCAGTGCTCAGCAATTTGTCATACACCGCTGGAAATGCGGACTCCAGAGAAAATGGTGAGTCAGGGGCATACTGCTTCCTCTGCGTCTCCGTAATGGGCAGCGTGTTGACGAGTCCTGAAACCACATCTTCCCCCTGGCTGCAAAGTGCAAAATCACCGTAGAGATTAATACCGCTTTTGCCGTTAAAGGGACTGTTTGTAAATACAACGCCAGTGCCGGAAGAGGAAGAAAGATTCCCAAGAATCATCTTCTGGACGACAACAGCAGTGCCCCACTCATCTGCAATCTGCATGTGATTTCTATAGGAAATTGCGCTTTTCGTGGACCAGGAGTCGATGACACAGAGGATGGCCTGCCGGAGCTGGCGGAAGGGGTCCTTTTCGATGTGGATGCCGTGTTCCAGCAGTACTTTTTCATATGCATAGCAGGTTTCTTTCATTTGATCCGGTGAAAACTGACTCTTCAGTTCCAGCCCGAATGCTGACTTGCGATCCTGCATAACCTGGTCAAAGACATCCCGCTCAATTCCGAAGAACATTCCCCAGCTTTGAAAAAAGCGCCTGTAGCAATCCCAGGCTGTCCATTCATAACCCTTTCTTTTGCTGAATGTTTCTGCAATTTCATCGTTCATTCCCACGTTCAGAAAGGTTTTCATTGCTCCCGGCAGAGATAGAGATGAACCCGATCGAACGGAAAACAACAGCGGATTTTTTGGATTTCCGTATTTTCTTGAAGTAAGTTTTTCAATTTCAGCTACTGCAGAACCGATATAGTGATTCAGCTCCTGATTCATATGAGGGTGCTGTGTTACCGTATCCTTGTGGCGGAACAGTTCTGAGGTGAGCACAAAACCCGGCGGTACATGATAGCCGAGAGAAATCAGTTTTTTAAGGAAATATGCTTTTGCACCGAGAAATACAGGATTATCCATCTCAACGGTCTCACGGTTCAGCGGGCTGAGAATCAGATCCGGATCATAGGTCATGACATTCTTGATAAAATCATCAGAATAACTCTCAACCATATTTTTGATGGTAGTGAGGATCGTGGTAATAAAATTATCCAGATCCTGTACCAGAAATGCAGAGGACAGGTTTTCTCTGAAAAACTTTTCGGATTCCATCTGTGCGTGATGCTTTAATTCTGTTTCCGACATGGTTTGATTTGTAAGGACGATTTGAGGAATGATCTCCTTTAAAGGCCGTTCGTATACGTCGATAAAATATTCCTCAATAATTTGCTTGATGTCCTGAGCCATGAACTGGAACAAATTGATGTATTGATCCAGTGAAAAGCTGGGCGAGGACATGCTGTAGCGGAACATATCGAGGTTTGAGTTAAGCCCCTGGTTGGTAATGCCGTCCAGCTCAAGGCCTTCCCGGAAAAGAGCGAGCACATCATAAATGCGCCGGAACGTTTTCTGAGTAATATATTCGAGATTTACAGAATGCAATAGCATAGCCATCAATTTGGATGCGGTTCGCTCAAGACGAAACATCAATCCCAGCGCCTCGAATTTCGATTCAATATATTGACCGTACATGGACGGAATGCCGATTGCAATATGACGTTTGTAATAAATATCTTCCAGTGCCACGCTTTCTTTAGGGTCCAAAATGATATCCTTGAGACGCTTCATAAAACGATAGATCATGATCAGTGATTTCTCTGCGTCATTTTTCTTCAGGTATTCACCCAGCTCGTTCAGTTCGGTGAGACTGAAATAAGGATATTTCTTCAGTGTGTTGACGATATCCTCAGATTCCAGAGAATATTTTTCAAGTAAAAGCATGTGAATCCGGAAAAGGTATTGAATTCTTTTCTTGTCTCTTGTGTTATCCTCTTTAATTGAAGCAAGCAGCTGCTTGATTTTGTCTATATCGGAAGAAAAGAGCTCGTCAAGAGAACACTTTGATGCATTCATCAATTCTTTCATTACGCTGTGAACGGGAAGGTACCATTCGCTGCTGCTGCCAAGCCAGTGATATACATCCTCAGGAACATACTCCTTCAGCCTGGAGGCATCTCCGTCGATCCAGTACTGAATGATCCGGCGAGTCAATCTGATGTGGGTGTTATTGCTTTCCGTATGAATTTGTTTTCTCAAAAAATGGATCAGCCTGTCCTGTCGCCTTGACATTTCATCCACTGCCGTTGTGATTTCCCGCAATTTCCCTTCCGCCCCGATTTCTCTAAAATAGACAGGGAAGATTCTCGCAAGCTGCTTCATCTCACGGTAGACGGGTTCGATATTGGAATTCAGAAGTTTTGTTACCTCTCTCTGAAAGAGATCCGTATCGGAGATGAAGATTCCGCCAAGCTTTAGATTTACAATCAAAGCTTCCAGAAGCTCTCTGGTTTCATATGGGGAATATTCGATCAGCTCAAGCCATACCCTAATATTTTTTACATGATTGGCGTTGATTTTAATCTGCCAGTCAGCGTTTACCATGATCTGGCCGGGATAATGGAAACCGGACCGTATCAGACCTCTTACGAAATATGAGATGATGCTTTCATTCTTTGTATTGATCAGTTCTTTTCCCAGAGTAAGGATGCAGTCTAGAACCGTTCCTGCATGCTCCTCTTTCAAATTCTGAAACAGAATCATGAGGGTATCCAAAAATTCCGAGATATGATCCTCGTCAAGTTCCTCAAGCACGTTTCGAAGATATCGGTTCATATCGTAAAGGAGATGGTCTTTTAAATAGACCATTCCAGGAAGTTGCAGCAGATAATTTAAAAAATAGATTTTTTCAAGAGACGAACTGAATTGGTCCGTAAAACCGCGAAAGTAGTTTGATATGTCATTAAAAAACATCAGCTCGTACAAGTCCTTCCATTCTTCAGCCTGATTCAGTTCTCTTCTGAGTCTGTCAAAGAAAGGTTTGCCGATTTCCTGCGGCATCGTCTGGTCGTGAGCTTGAAAAAGAGCGTTGTTTTGATTTAGCCATACTTTGATATCAGAAGTGCGTTCCCAATAGTCAATACAGTTTTCAAGAATTTCCCGGGTCATAGCAAAGATGCCGGGACGAAAATCCGGAAACTGAGCAATTTTATCGAAGTAAGTTTTAAAATAACCGGAATTATAAAGATAGAGTAATCGATGGGTTTCCATATCTGTGTGGATCATACTCAGGCATTGCTCTATGATAGAATGCGGGAAAACCTCCAGGGAAACCAGCCGTTCCATAAATTTAATAATCGTTTTGATCAGAAGCTCCCGCTGTACTTCGTTCAAATCTGAGTTCATGAGGTTTTGAAAAATTCGAACCAGTACGGTAAGCGCTTTTTCAGACTCCTCAAGAGAATTATAGAACCATAAATCGTTCAGGCTGATATTGTGCAGTGCTTCAATCACAAACTGCCGGCTGACATATTTGTGATTCAGCTCGATAATGAACTCCTCAGCACGCTTGTGAATTCCCCATTTAGACTCCGAAACTCCGATAAACCACTGATGGTCCTCAGGAATTTCGCTATCCGTATTTTTTGTGTTTTTTAGATTGGCTTCCAGGGCTGTTGACGTGAAATTATCCAATAGAATACCTCCGTTATTATGTTCGGCTTATTAAGTTGTTTATATTATAGCATAAATATTGATAAAAAGACTAAAAAGATGCCCACTTTTTTTCGTCTTTATGAAATATAAAAGAAGCGCTCAATTTCTGTTATAATAAAAAAGGATTTTTTCTTCGGCTATTCGAGTAAAGCCGAAACTGAAATTTTCAGCGAATGCGTTATAATGCGGCACGCAGTGCATATCATGTATTAATGGTGTCGGTTGACAAGTTCTGCCAAGGACAATTCAACTGTGCCCAACAGGATAAGGGGTGTGCATTATGTTGAATACGACAGGGAATTATTGGAAATATCATTCGACGAATTACGGACAGATGAACCTGATGAATGAACTTCGGAAATTATGGGAAGAACACGTAGTTTGGACGAGGCTGTTTATCATCAGCGCGCTTGCGGATCTTCCGGACCTTGAGGTTACTACAAATCGGCTTTTACGAAATCCCTCGGATTTTGAAAATGTGTTTGAAATTTTCTACGGAAAACAGAAAGCTGAGGTTTTTCGCAGACTTTTAGAAGAGCATCTGAAAATAGCGGCAGCTATCGTAGAAAGTGCGAAACACGGCAATATGAAGGCAGCGGAGCAGTATGCAAAGCTTTGGTACGAAAACGCAGATCGGATTGCTTCCTTTCTGGCCAGCATCAATCCCTGTTGGGCTGAAGATGAATGGAAGAACCTGCTGTACGATCATCTTCAGATGACTGCTGACGAGTTGAGCGCGCGGCTCTATGGAGATTTCATAAGAGACGGTATTATTTTTGATCAGGTTGAGGAGCAGGCTTTGGCAATGGCCGACATAATGACTGCAGGAATCATCAATCAATTCGACATTTAACGAGGAAAAAAGAATATGAAATACAAAGAGATAAAAGAAGCAGAATTCTTGTCACGACCAAACCGATTTATTGCAAATGTGAAAGTTGACGGCGTAGTCGAGGCAGTACATGTGAAAAATACAGGTCGGTGCAAGGAACTACTGTATAAAGGAGTTAAGGTATATCTGGAGGATCATATCAATTCATCGAGCTCGCGGAAAACACGGTATTCCCTTGTGGCCGTTGAGAAACATCAGTCTCAGGAAGATGAAAAAAAAGAGATTACGAGGACCGTAAACATTGATTCTTATGCACCAAACCGTGTTGTAGGTGAAGCTTTGGCAGAAGGCCTACTGGAACTTCCCGGTATGGGATCACAGTTTTCAAAGATCAAAGCAGAATCGTCCTTCGGAACGTCCCGTTTCGATTTTTATGTTGAAAACAAAGAAGGGCAAAAGGCATTTATAGAGGTAAAAGGCGTTACTTTGGAGAATGAAGGAATCGCCCGTTTTCCTGATGCGCCAACTGAACGTGGAATAAAGCATGTCAAAGAACTCTGTCTGGCAGTGGACAAGGGTTTTTTTGCTTATATTATTTTTGTAATTCAAATGAAAGGGGTCTCTTGTTTCATGCCGAACGATGATACCCATCCGGCTTTTGGCGCCGCTCTGCGGGAAGCTGCGGGGCATCATGTTGAAATATTAGCCCTTGACTGCAGCATAACGCCGGAGAGTATGTCCCTGAATTCGCGCGTTGCGGTGATGCTATCGCTTTTGTGAATCGAACACGATATGAAAATCCTGAAGAATATTCAGCCACTGATTCTTATAAAATGATAACAATAACAGACCGCGTATTGGTGGGCTGATAAAGGTCCGCTGGTACCGGGATTTTTCGGCCTATTTTGTCAATAAAAAGGGAATCGGTTATGCTTTCAGAGAAAAAATTAGTCGGTAAATTTGTATGGATCATTTTGCTCGTCTTACTGGCTGTCATCTTTGTTTTATCGCTTTGCACCGTGTTCTTCCAAACTCACTTTTACCCGGATACTATTATAAACGGGGTAAAAGTAGCTTTTCTAACATCGAAAGAAGCGGACAAAAGGCTGGATAACGCAGCCTTAAATTATCAGCTGGTGCTAATAGAGCGTGGTAATATGAAAGAAATAATCAGAGGTGCTGAAATTGGCGCCGGCTTTGATTTGTCTCAAGGCAGTTCATTTTATAAAGAAAAGCAAAACAAATTATTCTGGATTTTTGCGTATTTTAATAAGAAATCTCTTGTTTTTGATAACGCGTTTATATACAATGAGGATCTTCTTTTCAACCGATTGAATCAGCTTCAATGTCTGGATGCTTCGAAAGTAACCTTGCCTAGAAATGCAACGCTGACTTATGTCAACGGAAGGTATGAAATCGTCAGGGAGGAATACGGGAATCAAGTCGCCAGGGACTTGCTGCTTTTTTATATGAAAAGCGCTGCCAGGGACGGAAAGCAGGAACTGGATATGGAGCGGGTAAATTGTTATGTCAATCCTACCATTCTTCATGACTCCCCAAAGATTTTAAATACTAAAATTACAGCTGACCGATATGTTGCATCAAAGATTATATATCAGCATCCGGCGGGTATAGAAACGGCGAGTGGAGATGATATCTGCCGCTGGATTGGTTTCGATGACTATTTAAATATTATTTTCAATCGAGAGGAAATAGGCAAATTTTTAAATGCGCTGGCCGCTCATTATGATACCGTTGGAAAGGAGCGCGATTTCATCACATCCTACGGAAAGAAAATCACAATCGGCGGTGGTGACTTCGGTTGGAAAGTTGATGTTAACGGCGAGACAGAAGCTGTGATAGATAACATTGTAAAGGGAGGCACCGTCGTTAAAGAACCAAAATACAGTCAGACTGGAGCGAGCCGCAATCTCAATGATATCGGACTTACTTATGTGGAAATCAATCTGTCAAAGCAGCATCTATGGTATTACGATGAAGGGGTTATAGTGGCTCACGGTGCAGTAGTAACAGGTAATATGAGCCGCGGACACAAGACTCCGGAAGGAATCTACAGTTTGAAATATAAAATTAAAAACGCTGTGCTGAAGGGTGAAAATTACAGGGTAGGCGTTTCCTATTGGATGCCGTTTAATAATGATATCGGAATTCACGACGCTGCATGGCGGTCCGAATTCGGCAGGGATATTTATCTTACCAGAGGCTCTCACGGTTGTGTCAACGTCGCCTATAGTCTGGCAAAAACGCTGTACGAAAATATTAACGCCGGTACGCCGGTGGTTTGTTACTATTGATTAATAAACAGTAGTGTGGTATTCTAGATAATAATGATGATTCAACGAGAGGGGATACCTCCCGTCTCGTTCTATGGGATAGAAATTGATAAAGTCGGAGGGTTACATGAATAAGAAAGAGTTTTTGGAAGAACTGGAAAATGCATTGAGCGGCAGAATGCCGGAAAGCGATGTAAGGGAAGTCATATCGGATTATGGTGATGTTTTTAACCAGGGAGCCACAGATGGAAAGACAGACGACGAGATTTCAAAGGAAATTGGTTCTCCTGCGAAAATCGCCCGTACCATCCTTGAAGGAACGACAGCATTTGATAGAGATCAAAATAACAATGGTTACAGTGGAGGGGAAAGGCAGTATACAGATTTCCAGAAGAATATAAACGAAAAAACAAGTAAGATCTTTGATAAGGTCATAGAGCCTGATCAAACCGTAAGACTGGAACAGCTGGCTTCCATGCCCCGGAGATTGGGCGCTTACGTTCTGGATGGGTTGCTGATTGGAGTTTTAGGGATCGGACTGCTGATGGTTTTGCTTGCGCCTGTATTTTTTACTCGTTTCACGGGTGCAAATATCATTGAAGTTCCATTTCATCATATGGGCGGGATGGGAGAAATGATGTTTAAGACAACTGCATTCGCGCCTCGTTTCTTTTCTATGAATATTGTAACACTTGTCCTGATGCTTGGCGTCTTTAATATTTTTACTACCATCATACTCTGGGCAACCAATGGCTATACTCCCGGAAAATGGATGCTTGGAATCAGAGTGATCAAGCTTAACGGGAACAAAATCAGTTTTCTGGATGCGCTGCTCAGAGAACTGGCTATTAAATGTATTGTCAATTCCATGCTGTCAGGATTTCTAAATGTGATTTCGTTTATCTGGGGCTGTGTTACGGACGATCACAAAACTGTTCATGATCTGGCGGCACAGACCCGCGTGGTTGAGTGGAACCGTTTGAAAAGAAGTGCTAACGCTAACGAATCAAAGCCTTTTGAATCGTAAATCGGTCAGATAATAGAAGAAGGAGAACGAATGGATACGCAGTTAAAGAAAGGTGTTCTGGAAATGTGCATCCTCACTCAGCTTTCCGGAAGAGACATGTACGGGTACGAGATTATGAAGATGATTCAGGAATTTTTCCCTGAGGTGTATGACGGCTCGATTTATACGATACTGCGAAGGATGAAAGGGGAAGGATACGCGGAATCTTATATGAAAGATGTCCCGTCCGGTGGGCCATCCAGAAAGTATTACCGAATAACGAACAATGGAAGAGAATATTGTGACAGGCTACTTGCGGAGTGGGAAAGAATGACGATTAGTGTAGCGGGGCTGTTGCACAAATAACATAGAGAAGAGCTGTCTGCCTTTGCTTGTTAAACGGCAATTCTCCTTGCTTCACATTGGTAACGGATGCTGGCAGCTTTTCTACCCGCTCTGCGGCTTGATGTCCTGCACAATCTCCCAGGTCTTCCTGTCCACCAACGGCTCATGCGTGTTTTCAAACCGGATAAAATTTTTGCGAAAACACTTGCTTCCTTATAAAATCCTTAAAAATGGCTGTTACCATAGTAGTAACAAATTAAAAAGGAGTAAATTATGGGGAAGAAAAAGAAAAGACACTCTAAAGCATGGCGCATAGTGTTGTGCCTGTTTGCGATGCTGGCTTTGTCGGTGCTCATATTCATGCACTTCGGCGGCTTTGGCACGGGGGAGTGTGCGAACCCTGAGGAGTTTGCTGCCTATGCGGGGACGGTGGAGGATATCTCCATACCGGAGGATACTAAAATAATAGCGTTGGGCGAGGCCACCCACGGGAATGCGGAATTCCAGGAGCTTAAGTTAGATGTGTTCAAACTTCTCGTGGAGAAGTACGGTGTACGAGCATTCGCGCTGGAGGGAGACTACGGCGGCTGTGAGCAGGTAAACCGCTACATACACGGCGGAGAGGGCACAGCCCGGGAAGCTGCGGCAGCTATCGGCTTTGCCATATATCGCACGGAGGAGATGGAGGAACTCATTTCATTCATGCGGCACTATAACGACAGCGCCACTGAGGGCGAAGATTTGTGCTTCTATGGCTTTGATATGCAAAGATATGTATACAGCTTCAATTTCTTGATGGAAGCCTGCAAGGAGCTGGGCGTGGACACTGGAGACTTGGAAAAGCTTATGGATGGTGATAACTGGAGCAGCGAGTATGATTACCTTGCCAGGACGGAGATTATAACTTATGTCAAAACTGAGCTGGAAGGCAAGGAAAACTCCGCACAGGCCATACACTTCGCGGATATGCTGCTGCAATACGGTGAGCTTCAAAGCGCGTCGGACACAGATAACGGCAGCGCACAGAGGGATAGACTCATGGCAGAGAATACCCAATGGATAGCGGAGCAAGAGCAGAAGGACGGACGTAATCGCATTTTTGTTGCCGGCCATAACGGCCATGTGGCCAGGTGGGGCAGCTATGACTCCATGGGGAAGCTGCTGGCAAAGGAAATGGGCGAGAGCTACTATGTCATAGGGACGGATTTCTTTAAAACGTGCTGCAATATGCCCAGTGGGTCCTCTGGAAGGCGCACAAATCAGGTTTTCTACTCCCATGACCCGCTGGCCAAGGCGGCAGAAACGGCTGGGCTGGATATCTGCTGGCTGGATTTCGGAACGGCTTCTCAAAGTCCCGAGCTGGCGGAATTAATCTCACAGTACATATATATGGGCAATCTCGGTGAGGGCTATGCTTGGTATATGCGCCTTCTGCCCCCAAGCTATCGGATATTCCAGCCCCCCGCAGAGCTGTACGACGGGATGATATTTGTGACCGAGGCAAACCCGACGACGATAATTAGTGAAGAGTAGGGTAAAGTCGTACAAGAAAAAACAAGGAGGACAGACCATGCCAAAAGTGTTAGTGGTCGATGATGACCTTAATATGCTGGACCTGGTGCGCGCCGCTTTGGAAAAGGACGGCCACCATGTAGATACCGAAGCGGATGCCGTTGCCGTACAGCCTGCCCGGTGCCGACTGTATGATCTTTTGCTGCTCGATGTGATGATGCCCGGTGAGGATGGCTTTTCCTTTTGCAGCCGTATCAGAGCCGAGGTGGATTGCCCCATCTTATTCTTAACTGCCAGGGCGGAAGACGCGGCCCTTGTACAGGGACTTGGCCTTGGCGCCGATGATTACATTAAAAAGCCGTTCAGTATTGCGGAGCTGCGCGCACGGGTAAACGCTCATTTACGGCGGGAGGTGCGCCAGCCGACCTACACCCTGAGCCGAGGCGGTGTACGATTTGATATGCAGGCAAAAGTGGTCATCGCGGGCGAACACTCACTGCCCTTTACCAAGGGCGAATACGCCATCTGTGAGCATCTGGCCCTGCACGCCGGGCAGGTGTTTACCAAAGAACAATTATACGAAGCGGTTTTCGGCTTTGACGCCGAGGGCGATTCTTCGGCCATTGCAGAGCACATCAAAAATATCCGCGCCAAGCTGAAAGTCGACGGCCTCAGTCCCATAGAAACCGTTTGGGGGGTGGGCTACAAATGGCGAAAAGACAACGTTCTGTAAGCCTTTCCTTTGTGCTTTTGTGTTTTGCCGTAGTTATGTCTGGCTGTATGCTGTTATGCTGCATGGTGTGGTTTACCGGTTTGGCGCGGCTCCAAAACAACGGCGTTGTTTACCGGGGAGTCGTTTCCAACCAGCAGGTGGAACAAATGCTGGACGGAGAGCCAAAGGCCTTTGTTTCTCCAGGTGATGATTTTCTGGCCGAGTACGCTTTGTTTGGCCGGAACGGCGAAGTGTTGGAAAGCAACGTAGAGGGCAAAAGGCTGGAAGTTCTGACCGGGTTTTTACAAAACGGCGCATCCAACATAGACGTTTCGCGGCACACCTACGCGGATGGAAGCACCGTAATCTTTCGCTGGAAATACAGGGCAGAGTTTGCCGACCCTGTGCTGCGCAACATGCTGCCCCCCTTTGAATACCTGTGGCTAACTACACTCGGCGCGGCATTGGTGCTTTGTCTGCTGTTTAATACCCTGTGGCTCCGCCGGCGGCTCGCCGAAAAGCTGAAGCTGTTCAGCGAGGTGAGCGAGAAGGTAGGTGCGCAGGAGCTGGATTTCGTAGTTCCCCACGCGGGTATCAGGGAGTACGATCAGGCCCTCGGTGCTCTGGAGCATATGCGGGAAGCATTGTACAGCGCCCTGTCTTCTCAGTGGGCGGCACAGCAAGAACGCGAGGCGGAAATCGCAGCACTCGCGCATGATTTAAAAACGCCGCTCACCCTGGTCGGAGGCAATGCCGAACTTCTTCTGGATGAAGAACTGCCTGAGAGCAGCCGCAAAAGGGTGGAAACAATCGCGGCAAGCAACGACCGGGCCAAGCAATATGTTGCAAGCCTGCTGGAAACCTCCGTCGGTGCGGATGAGGTATTTGAAAACACCAGCCTGCCCGCCATGTTTGACGAGCTTTGCCGGAGTATAACGGCCATTGCAGAAGCAAAGAAGGTCAGCCTGCAGACCCAAAACGACCTAGAGGGCGCTGTGAGTATTCAGAAAAGTCATTTGCTTCGCGCTCTCGGCAATGTGGTGCAGAATGCTATCGAGTATACACCGGCGGGCGGAAACGTGTATTTGGAAGGCAGTATGGTAGATGGCGGCTGGCACATCACTGTGCGTGATGAAGGCCCCGGCTTCAGTAAGGCGGCATTACACCATGCAACAGAGCGCCTATGGCGTGGTGATGCAGCACGCGGTACCGATGGACACAATGGCCTTGGCCTTTGGTTTGCAGCACAAGTAGTAAAAACGCACGCAGGACAACTAGAACTGCGCAATTGCGACTCTGGTGGAGTGGTTACAATCAAGTTTTGCTAAACCGCCAGGAATTATTCTTGAGAATTAAATCTGATATAAATTAGGGGATGAGCGGCCAGACGATCAGCAACCTGGCATGCAAATGCAATTGCACAGAGGTTTTCCGAATGCTCCGGCGGAAACTGTTACATTCTGAATGCTCCAGTCATTGTGCAGAACAGGCAATCGAGAGATGTCTTTGTCCAGGAACCGGAAATTGCTTCTGTGCTTCAGAAGGGTGCATCCTGCGACGTGGCCATCGTCTGGATCGGTCAGAATACGATGGATTCAACCAATGTGAGGGCTGGAACATTGGATCAAATAAAAAAGGGCAGAAGCGTTACGCTCTGCCCTAATTATTTTTAATACCAGCTGCACCCGTTTGTTCCGTTAAACTGGAAAGCGGTTCTTCTGTTTTTTCCTCGGTCGCGAGCTCCGGCAACGGCATCATTGCCGCGGCCGCAGGATCTGCATGGAACGAGATCGTTTCCCCAGACGCAGTCACTGCAGTCTCCGGTTCCGATTGAAACTTCGCCGCCGATACCTGCAGGAACCTCCTGGGTGTTACAGCCCAGCCGGTCAATATTGTTGGAACAGCTTCTTCTGGACCTGACTCCTCCGACATTGTTGCCGCAGCTGATTCCGCCGACGTTGCCGCCTCTGCCGCAGCTGCAGTCGGGACGGTCTACGCCGCCGATTACGCAGTCTTCCTCATCTTCTATTATTTCAGCAGATGTGATGGAACCCTGGCATGGCTGCAAACCTTCGCAGGCATTGATGCAGAATAAAGATCTTCGAATCGTCTGTACGTTGATTACTGGCTCAACCGCAACGGTAGATAAAAGCGCAACGCCCAAAGTATCCTCACAAGCTGGGTCTATATCATGGCAGGGCCAGCAGTCATTCCGGTCGAAGCCGTCGCAGTCCGCTTCGTTCTCTGCTCCAAGGAACGGACCGGGGTTACTGTCAACGATAATTCTAGGATTAATCAGGTTGACTTTGGCAGTGAACTGGAACAAAATATCAGGGGCAATGCCATTGATGCTGCAAGGCAGGCTCAAATTACGTACCGCAAAGCTGCTTGGGCAGTTGTGGTGGATCGGTGTGTTGGGTGAATTCGGTGCATTGGATACTTCCAGACGGAAACGGCAAAGCCTTCCGTTGGTATTTACTGTTCCTTCTAATACATAGGTCGCACGGAAGTCCCACGGACCTACGTTTGTTACCAGGAAAAATACCTTGGTTGGAAGGTTTCTGTCAAGGCAGCGCTCTTTCTGAACTTTAGGAAGTACATTTGCTGTTCTCGCTGTGTATTGGCCATTGGAGTACATGACGGAATCAACAGGATAGCCGTCCAACGTGACCTGGGAAGCATTGATGTTTCCCGGAGGCCTGGTGTTAAAATATTCAACTACGACGAAGGCGTTGTCTACTTCAAATACGGCGTTTCCGGAAAGCGTGCACGGGAATGGGCCGCGTCCGTCCAGAAACAGCTGGGTAATATATCTGCCCCTGTTTCTGCCGCCGGTATTCAAATTAAAGAGAATTGGGCTCGCCGTGTCCTTATTGAATGAAAAAACCTTGTCGAGGTACGTCAAAAATGGCTGCTGGTTCGTAAATTCAATGTCGCCCGTGTCGATATTCGTTCCGCAGGTATTGCCCAGACAATCCCTGGCTGCAAGAACGCCGTCATCGGATCCGCAAAAATGTTTCATAACTGATAACCTCTCTTTATGATTGTATCATAGCAAATCTGTGTGATTAAGTTTACTATGTAAGGGGGTGAGGCAGTCAGATATGCTACATTATATGAATTTTTTTTTCTTATGTCACAAAAAAATTGAAGACAATCCCCGGAAATCGTCGTTATATTAATCAGAAGGGGTAACGCTCCGAATCATCGGGGTATCATGCTAGGGGAGAGAAAGGAGGGTGAGGATGATCCTTGAGGATAGTAAAAATCAGTTGCTGGAAGATGCGATCGCGCAATACGGCAGATTGATCCTCACCATCTGCAGATCTATGACGGGGGATAGCTTTGAGGCTGAGGACTTGACGCAGGATACATTTCTATCAGCCTATCGGAACATGGATGCCTTTGACGGGAAAAACATGAAGGCGTGGCTGGTAAGAATCGCATCGAATAAATGTAAAGACTATTTAAAGAGTTCTGCCAGAAGAAATATACCAGCTCCCGCCAATGCCTTCGAGGAGGTTGCAGACAGGGATATTCCTCCGGAGGATGCCATCGTTGACAGAGATGCAGAAAAGAGAATCAAAGTTTTAAGCGGCAGTTTGAGAGAACCATATCGATCCATAGCGGTCGCCTACTTCTGCGAGCATAGAACTGCTCTGGAAATATCCGGAGCGACAGGGAAGAACCTTAAAACTGTGCAGACTCAAATTTATCGAACAAGAGCCATGCTGCAAAAACTCTGGAAGGAGGAATCAGGATGATGAGAGAGCATGTAAAACCGGAAGCAATTGAAGCGATGAAAGCCGGAACGCCTACGATAGAAGAAAAGATTGCTTTTTTTGAACATATTGAATCGTGTGAGCAATGTGCTCTGGCGCTTGCGGAAAGCTATGAGCGCAGTGAGCTTGTCAGCTTCTCGTCCGATTTTGAAGCAGCGCTTTTTAAAGAATTGAGAAAAAGCCAGATGACGGAGCCAATACGAAAGCCAGAAAAACGGAGCGCCAGACGTGAATTTTATCTTTATAGCTTCAAAGTTTGCGTAGCGGCAAGCATCGCTTTTGCCTTGCTTTTTTCCGGAACACTTGACTACGGGGTTTCGATGGGAAGATCGCTGCATGGTGATCTTTCCGGAGTCAACAAGATCACGGAGAGTCTCAGGGGATTTTCCGACCGTCTGATCGATTTTAAGGTTACGACTGATTTAAAGGAGGTATTGTGATTTGATTACGAAGAGAAGTAAAGTTTGGACCGTCATATTCGCATTTTTACCGGGGGCCGGCCATATGTTCAATGGCTTTATGCGAATGGGAGTTTCACTCATGGGTTTGTTTTTTGCCACTTGGGCCCTGGCATCGTTTATCAATATCGGCGCCATCATGTTCATAATTCCGGTTATATGGTTTTATGCATTCTTTGACTGCATCAACCGGTGTTTTCTTGAAGATGAGGATTTTTATGCTCAGGAAGACCGTTATCTGTTTACGTTAGATCAGGCAATGAAACTGGATCTTGGAATCCTGAAAAAATACAATCTGCTGATCGGTGTGATTCTAATTATACTCGGAATTTACGCGCTTTGGCAAAACGTAATTTTTTCTATGATCTGGAACTATAGCCTTTTGCCGCCGAGAATCATCAGCGGTATTGGAAATTTTGGGCGTATGATACCGCAGATCATTGCTGGAATTCTGATTATCTGGGCTGGCATCGCTATGATTAGGGGGAAAAAGCGTGAGGTGGAGACAAGAGTAGAAGAACCTTTTGTCAAAAAACAGGAAGAGGCTCTGCCTCAGGTAAACATGGAGGCTGCTAATGAGGAATAGAAGAGTTGGAACTCTTACTTTTGGTATTATTTTGATTGGTATCGGCGTATTGTTTGTGATACATTTATTTATTCCGGCCGCAATACCTTATTCCCTGATCTCACGACTTTGGCCGGTAGCACTTATTTTACTGGGAATTGAAGTTCTTGTCGCCTATATCGTAAATAAAGAAGACAAAATCATATATGATGGATGGGCGGTATTTCTAATGATCGTGATCATTATCATGGTATGTGTAATTGCTGGATGTCAAATTTTGCTGGATAATGGTATAATTAGAGGAACAATTCACTTTTGAGTCGAAAAAAATTAAATTATCAGAATAACTGCTTCGAAAGGTCATCTAACGCCAACATTTTGTTGGCGTTTTTTTGTTTCTGCACAATATCTAGTATTTACCCATAGGGGATGAGCGTCATATCTAGTAAAAGGAATAATTTTTATCAGCTAGTCCCTGTTTTTTGATGAACGGTGGTTGAAAAGTGGAGTGAAGTGGAGTATAGTGGTGTTAAATTAATACTTAAGGTGGAGAACTGTCCGTGTTTATTGGAGAATATCAGAATTCCATAGACTCAAAGGGTAGAATCATTGTCCCCTCAAAGTTCAGAGAACAGCTTGGCAACAGGTTTATACTGACAAAGGGGTTGGATAATTGTCTCTATATTTATCCTATGGAGGAATGGAAAAAGTTTGAAGATAAGCTTGGCAGCCTGCCGGTTGCAAACAAGGATGCAAGGGCATTCGTCAGGTATTTTTTCTCCAGCGCTGTGGAATGCGAGGTAGATAAGCAGGGGCGACTCACCATCCCTCAGAATCTCAGAGAGCATGCAAAAATTGACAAAGAACTGGTTACAATAGGAGTATTGAGTAAGATCGAAATTTGGAGCAAGCAGGAATGGGACAACTATAATGAGGGGACCAACCTCGGGCCGGATGAAATCGCTGAAAAGATGGCCGAGTTTGGAATATAGGTAAGAAGATGGAATTTAAACATACCTCTGTATTGTTTTCGGAAACAATTAAAAATTTAAATATTAAGCCGGAAGGGATTTATGTTGACGGCACGCTGGGGGGCGGAGGACATGCCTCTGGAATCTGTGAGAAGTTAAATCAAGAGGGGATTTTTATAGGTATCGACAGAGACGGAGATGCAATTCTGGCAGCCGGCGAACGGCTGAAGGATTATCCATGCAAAAAAATCTACGTTCGGAACAACTATTCCAACATCAAGGATGTATTGAGTGAACAGGGGATCAACCACATCCGGGGTGCGGTTCTGGATCTGGGGGTTTCCTCCTTCCAGCTTGATAATTATGAAAGAGGTTTTTCTTATATGCAGGATGCTCCTTTGGACATGCGCATGAATCAGGAAGAATCTCTGACGGCTGAGATTGTAGTAAATGAATATGATCAAAAAGATATAACGGATATCATCCGAAGATATGGAGAAGAACGATGGGCTTCAAGAATCAGCGAGTTTATCGTTAAAGAGAGGAAAAAAAAGTGTATTCGGACGACGTCGGAATTGGTTGATGTAATAAAGGCAGCGATACCGGCTTCAGCCAGAAGGGAAGGACCTCACCCTGCAAAGCGTACTTTTCAAGCGATTCGTATCGAAGTAAACGATGAGCTGGGAGGTCTCAAGCAGGCAGTGGATGAATTCATCGATGTCCTTGACGATGGCGGGCGGTTGTGTATCATCACGTTCCATTCTCTGGAGGACAGAATTGTGAAAGAAGCATTTCAACGGAGAGTAAATCCGTGCATCTGTCCGAAGGAATTTCCGATTTGTACCTGCGGTAAAACCGCGGATGTGAAAAAAATAAGCGGAAAGCCGATTCTTCCGAGCTCTCAGGAGCTGGAGATGAATCCAAGGGCCAGAAGCGCAAAATTGAGAGTGATAGAAAAGAAGGGGTAATTTCTTATGATGGCAGCAGAAAAGTGGTATGAATATCAGGATAACTACAAGCGGTATGGTCTTGATATGAAGCCGAGGACAGCAAAACGGGAGAATGTCAAAACAAGAAATACAGCTGCAGTGATTAACGCGAAGGATAAATTCAGATTGCTGGTACTTACCGTATTGACTGGCATGCTCTGTGTAGGCCTGATCGTTTCCACTGCTTACGCAGCAAATATTAAATATCATATCAATACAATGATTAAAGAAAATGAAACGATTCAGGGAGAAATCGAAAACCTGAATGTTAAAATTGAAAGTGCATCAAATATTCAACTCATTGAGCAGCGAGCTGTGGCTGAGCTGGGCATGGTTTATCCGAAAAGTGACCAGCTGGTGTTTATCGATACGAACAAAGAATCAGTAAAGGATTTTGCCCTCGTATTGAAGGAACAGGCATATAATTGAATTTGCAAATATATAATGAAAAAGAACGAAATATAATTCGACGGATTGATGTGTTTGAACACGATAACTGCATATTGTAAAGGATAAGCCAGATACCTTCATGATAAGAATAATTGTGTAATCTGGCTTTTGACTTATAACGCATCATGGAGAATTTTCGACTTATAAGGAGAGAAACTGACATGTCGCCAACAACAAACAAAAATAAGAGACGATTGGTATTTGTATTTATATTTACAAGCATTCTGTGCACTGCTTTGGCATTCCGGGTTGGATGGATTCAGGTTGTTGCAAGTGAAAAATACTCAAAACTGGCGGTGGAACAGCAGACAAGAGATGTGCCTATTCCAGCAAAGAGAGGGATCATATATGACAGAAACGGAAAAGAGCTTGCAGTCAGTGCCGTTTCCAACAGTATTTGGGCCAGACCCGGCGTGGTAAAGGGTTCAGGGACAGAAGATGAAGCCCAGGCCAACCTTGATAAAGCGGCCACGGCGCTGTCGGAAATTTTGCAGATGGATAAAGAGCAGGTACTTAAAGTCATCAGCCAAAACCGAAGTCTGGTTAAAGTTGCGAAATATGTTGATAAGGAAAAAGCGGACCAGATAAGGGAGAAGGGCATCAAAGGAATCGAAATCGCAGAAGATGTAAAGCGCTATTACCCCATGGGGGCGTTCGCTGCTCATCTGCTGGGCAGCACGACGGATGACAATCGGGGCTTGGCGGGACTTGAAATGAGATATGATAAATATCTAAGCGGGATTCCGGGCAGGTGGATTAAAAATACAGACCGTGACGGCGATAGTCTTTCCTACGGTGTTGAAAAGTACTTCCAGGCGGAAAACGGTTTGAATGTCGTTCTGACAATTGATGAAGTCATTCAGCATTATGTGGAAAAGGCGCTGGATACCGTTCAGGCAAACACCCAGGCTGACAGAGTAATGAGCATTGTAATGGATCCGAAAACCGGTGATATTCTGGCGATGGGTGTGACCCCGGATTACGATCCGAATAAACCGAGAGTACCGCTCTCACCGGAAGAAGCCGCTTATGTAGAAAGTCTTCCTGATAATAAAAAGCTGGAATACTGGAACGCCATGTGGAGGAATCCACTGGTAAGTGATACATATGAACCAGGGTCAACATTCAAATTGCTTACGACCTCAATCGCATTAGAGGAAGGCGTTACGTCACTTGACGATAAATTTGTGTGTACCGGTTCTATCATAGTAGCAGGCCAGAAGTTGAGATGTTGGCGGTATTACAATCCCCACGGACCGGAAACTCTGGTAGAAGCGGTCGGCAATTCCTGCAACCCAGTTTTCGTACAGCTTGCGCAGCGAGTAGGCTATGAAAAATATTTTGACTATATGGAACTTTTCGGATTACGGGAGAAGACAGGGATTGATTATCCGGGAGAAGGATATGCGATTCTTCAGGATGAAGCAACAGCGGGTCCTGTGGGACTTGCGACAATGTCTTACGGTCAGGGTATTGCGGTTACGCCGATTCAATTGATCACAGCCGTATCTTCCCTTGGCAATGAAGGAAAACTCATGCAGCCCAGAATTGTGAAAGAGCTGACTGACAGTGACGGAAATGTTGTACAGCGTTTTGATACAAAAGTAATTCGCCAGGTAGTATCCAAGAAAACCTCAGATGAAATGAAACTGATCATGGAAGCAGTCGTAGCTGAAGGCGGCGGAGCAACTGCGAAAGTTCCGGGATACCGGATCGGCGGAAAGACTGGTACGGCAAATAAAGCGGAAGGCGGAGGCTACAGCGCAGAAACCTTCTCCTCCTTTATCGGAATGGCTCCGATGGATGACCCACAAATCGCCATTCTTATGATTGTGGATAATCCCAAAGGAGTAAAATTCGGAAGCCAGACCGCAGCGCCAGGCGTCAGGATTGTATTGGAAGAAGCATTAAGATATTTGAATATACAGCCTGCTTATAGTGAGGAAGAAAAGCAGGCGATGGAAAGCGAATTTGTAACCGTTCCGGACGTAACCAACTTGCCTTACAAGGATGCTGCAGGCATATTGGCGAAAGCTTCATTGAATCATACCCTGTCTCCGGCGGTTGACGTTACGCTTGATGATAATTTTAATATAGTGGATCAGTATCCAAAACCTGGTGAAAAGCTGCAGAAGGGGGGAGCAGTCTGCCTGTATAAGGAGTAAGTCTTCCGGAAATTCACTAAGAAAACCGCCGTCTTTCAATGCCTTGCATAAAGACAGTGATTGGTTTCACGATTTTTCTTAGTGAATTCCCGATCGAATAACTCAGACTCCATAATACGGAGGGGCAGTTAAAAGCTGCAGGGGATGCCGGGCGAAGGTCTGTATCAGCAGAAGGGGGAAGGGTAAGGTGAGATGAGATTTCAGTACCTGTTATATGGGACCGATGTACCGTACCCTGCCGATCTCAAAGAGATTGAGGTGACGGGGCTTACATATAATTCGAAGCTGGTGGAAAAAGGATATGCCTTTGTTTGTATCAAGGGGTACCATACAGACGGACATATCTATGCCATGGATGCGGCCTTTAAAGGGGCATCCGTTATCATTTGCGAGGAAGATATCGATATCAAGGCAGTTCCTGTCGTCAAGACAGAGAACAGCAGAAAATTACTTTCGAAAATGTCAGCTAATTTTTATGGGACAGAGAATCAGGTATTCCATTTGTATGGAATAACGGGAACGAATGGAAAAACAACAATTACCTACATGCTGAAAAGCATTATAGAAACGGGAAACGGATCCTGCGGAATGATCGGAACAATCGGTTACCACATCGGAAGTAAGGAATACGAGGCTCCGAACACGACACCGGAATCCAGTGATCTTCAGAAAATGTTCTCGGAAATGAAAATAGATGGGATTGAAAACTGCGTGATGGAGGTTTCTTCTCACGCTCTTGCTTTAGGCAAGGTAGACGACATCCGGTTTGAAGCGTCCGTATTTACCAACTTAACCATGGACCACATGGATTTTCACAAAGATGCTGAAAATTATTATCAGGCTAAGAGAGAGCTTTTTATGCTTACGACCGGCGGCTGTATTATAAATCTGGATGATGATTATGGCAAAAGACTTTTTGATGAACTCAAGCAGATTGAAAAAGATGTTGTCGGATATTCATTAAAGGATAGAAAAGCTGATTATTTCGGAGAAATATTGGATACAACAGAAAGGGGATCACTTGTACAGATTACGGAAAAATCGGATCGGGTGGAAGTGTTAAAATTGAACACGCCAGGTATTTTCACGATCTATAACGGTTTGGCCGCGCTATCCTGCGCAAGATGGGCCGGCTATTCCTTCGACAGGATTCAAAAAGGTTTGGAAACACTGAAAGGGGTTCCGGGACGGTTTGAACTCGTTGATAACGACAAAGGAATCATTGCCATTGTAGACTATGCGCACACACCGGATGCACTGGAAAAGGTACTGCGTACCGCAAACGACTTTAAAAAGGGACGGCTGATCTGCATCTTTGGCTGTGGCGGAGACCGTGATAAAAAGAAGCGCTCGCTGATGGGAAATGCGGCGGGAACATACAGTGATTATTGTATCATAACCAGCGACAATCCCAGGACAGAAAGCCAGGAAAGCATTTCGGCCGATATCGAAGCGGGGATTTATGAAACCGGCTGTAATTATGAGATTGTCGAGAACCGGTATGATGCAATTAGAAAAGCTGTTTCCATCTATAAAAAAGGTGACATAATACTGATAGCAGGCAAAGGACATGAAACCTATCAGATCATTGGTTCAGAGAAGTATCATTTTGACGACAGGGAAACTGTAAAAACGATTATTGAAAACGGTGAATAAAATATGAAGAGAATAACAGTAGAAGAAATAACGACGGCAGTAGGCGGAAGTCTGCTGCAGGGAGATCCAAAGGATACGGTTCAGAGAGTATCTACAGATTCGCGACTTGCGGAGAAAGGAGATGCATTTTTCTCTCTCATCGGCGAACAGCATGACGCTCATGACTTTATACCTCAGGTATTGGAGAGAGGCTGCAAAACGATCATCCTCTCGCATGAGCCAGAAAAAAACATACTTCAGGATCAAAGTTCAAACTTAATTCTGGTGAGAGATACGAGCAAGGCACTTCAAGCGCTGGCAGATTATTATCTGAAGTTGCTTTCCGTAAAAAAAATTGGAGTAACGGGCAGTACAGGAAAAACTTCCACGAAAGAAATGCTGTACTGGATCTTTTCGGAGAGGTATAAAACCTCTCGAAATATTGGAAACCTAAATAATCATATCGGCTTGCCGCTAACCGTGCTCTCAATGCCGGAAGACACAGAAGTAGGCATATTTGAAATGGGTATGAGTGAACTGGGAGAGATCGATCTTTTGGCGGGACTGGTAAGGCCCAACATTGGAATTATTACGAATATTGGCATCTCCCATATTGAGAATCTTGGGAGCAGAGAGAATATACTGAGAGCGAAGCTGGAAATTACCAATTATTTTATGCCGGACAATATATTGATTGTGAATGAGGATCAGGACTTCCTCTCTAAAGATCATGTCGAAGGAAATTACCGTGTCATAACAACCGGAGAAACGGGTAGAAGCAATTTTATTCTTTCGGGAATCGAGGATCACGGTGAAGAAGGAATCGAATTTACCATTGAACATAAAGAGGAAATGCAGGGCTTTCGGTTGAATATTCCGGGCAGGCATAACGCGTATAACGGAGCTCTTGCCGTCGCGGCGGGGGTAGCCTGCGGCATCACGATGGAGGAAGCAGCAAGAGGGCTGGAAAAGCTTGAGATTACTGATAAAAGACTGAACATAAAAGGCAAAAACGGCATGAAAATCATTGACGATACTTATAATGCAAGTCCCGATTCCATGAAAGCGGCGATTGACGTATTGCAGGCAACGAAAGGATTTCGAAAGATTGCAATATTGGCTGATATGTTTGAGCTTGGGGATAAGTCAGCAGACTTCCACCGGGAGGTCGGCCGATATGCCGGCGAGTGCATGGTGGACATTCTGATCGCAGTGGGTGATCAGGCAAAATACATTGCCGAAGGGGCAATGGGAAATATTGGGGAGAATAAAATCCATTATTACAAAACAAAGGAGTTGCTGATCAACGACATCGGTAGTATGATATCATCTGGCGATGTCATATTGGTGAAAGGCTCGCGAGGAATGGCTATGGATCAGGTGGTCAAGAAAATAATGGAGATGAACTAGGCATGGATTACTTACAAATTGGAATAACAACCGCAATAGCGTTTATTATAACAGCGATCGGAACACCGCTGCTGATACCGATCCTAAGAAGAATCAAGGCAGGGCAGAGCATCAGGGAAGACGGACCTCAATCCCATATGATGAAGTCCGGGACACCCACCATGGGTGGGCTGGCGATTATCGGTGCGGTTTTGATTACCTGTCTGACTGCAGGCGAAACCACCAGAGATATGCTCATTATTCTCATTGCTTTTGTGGCTTACGGAGCACTTGGGTTTTTGGATGATTTTGTCAAGGTGTCATTGAAGCGGAATTTGGGATTGACAGCGAAGCAGAAACTAGCTTTGCAGATTTTGATTGCCGTAGGATTGGCTTATTACCAATCAAGCGTTTCGGTTTATGGAACCAAGGTTTTTGTTCCGATTATGAATGAATCTATAGATTTTGGTATTTTTTATATTCCCTTTATTGCATTTGTCGTTGTGGCCATGGTAAATAGTGTAAATCTGACAGATGGGCTGGATGGTTTGGCATCTGGAGTTACACTGATCGTAGCTTTGTTTTTAGCGCTTGTAGGGTCAACCTACGGCTTTACCACAACCACCGTATTTTGTTCCGCTATGGCGGGAGCATGTTTTGGGTTCTTAATGTTCAACAGGCATCCTGCCAAGGTCTTCATGGGCGATACGGGTTCTCTTGCGCTGGGAGGCGGAATTGCCGCCGCTGCTATTATGATGAACATTGAACTGGTGATACCCGTCGCAGGAGGCGTATATGTAGCTGAGGCACTGTCAGTCATTTTACAGGTAGTGAGCTATAAGACAAGGAGAAAAAGAATTTTTAAAATGGCTCCGCTGCATCATCATTTTGAGTTATGCGGATGGAAGGAAACAAAAGTGGTAACAGTTTTTTGGCTCGTGACGTTCCTGTTATGCATTGTAGGGTTGTTGATTGTTTGACCGAACCACCGAACCGGTCGTCTGCGAGATATCAAGCTGCGAAGTAAAACGGAAGAAAGAAGGGGTAATATGAACGAATTGAAAAACAAAAAAATCCTGGTTGTCGGTATGGGGAAATCTGGCATTGCCGCAGTGCAGGCACTGCTGAAGCTTGGCGCTGAGGTGTCGGTTTACGACCGAAAAAACGAGGACCAAATTGACATACAATTGATTCAGTTTCTAAAAAATAAAAACGTCACATGTTATTTCGATGAAGAGCCGGATAATACCGGCGATTTGGATATGGTGGTCATCAGTCCCGGCGTGCCGACGGATACCGGTTTTGTTCAGAAAGCAAGGGATGCCGGAGCAGAGGTTATTGGTGAGCTGGAAATTGCATACCGCGTAGGAAAAGGAAAATATATTGCGATTACCGGAACCAACGGAAAGACAACAACTACCACACTGGTAGGGGAAATCTTTAAAAATTCAGGTAGGAAAACTTATGT
Organism: Anaerovoracaceae bacterium; assembly: GCA_963676445.1. Lineage (GTDB taxonomy): Bacteria > Bacillota > Clostridia > Peptostreptococcales > Anaerovoracaceae > Anoxybacterium. Next base: position 1,144,475 of record OY781100.1, on the reverse strand, counting down.
GGTCGGCAATGTTGGTGTGGCCGTTATATCCAAGGCGCTTTGCACGACGCAGGATGACTGGCTCGTTACCGAAACCAGCAGTTTTCAGCTGGAAACCACGAAGTATTTTAAACCGGAGGTTTCTGCACTTTTGAATATTACGCCTGATCATATGGACCGTCATAAAACCCTTGAGAATTATGCCCAGGCAAAGGCAAGAATCTTTCGAAACCAGGAAGAAAACCAATATTTTGTAGTAAACTATGACGATGAAGAATCTTACAAGCTTGCAGTACAGTGCAACGCTAAGGTGATTCCATTCAGCAGAAAATCCGTGCTGGAACGGGGCTGTTTCGTTTTAGACGGTGATATTGTTATTCGAAATGAAAAAGGGCAATACATCGACATCTGCAGCATGGATGAATTGAAAATTCCTGGCGCACATAATCTGGAAAATGCGCTTGCAGCAGCGGCTATAGGGTACTCCTCGGGCATTTCTTCTGAAGTGATCGGCAAGACGCTAAGGGAGTTTGAAGGTGTGGAACATCGGCTTGAATTCTCAGGAGAAGTGGACGGCGTTCGGTTTGTCAATGATTCGAAGGGCACGAACCCCGATGCTTCGATCAAAGCCATCGAGGCGATGAAGGAGAAAATCATCCTGATCGCAGGCGGATACGATAAAGGTTCGGATTATGAAGATTTTATCAACGCTTTTCAAGGCAGAGTCAAACACCTGATCCTACTTGGTAAGACTGCTTCTAAGATTAAGGAAACTGCAGAGCGGCTGGGTTTTACGGATATTACCATGGCCAAGGATATGGATGAATGCGTAAAAATCGGATATAAACTGGCTTCGCCGGGGGATACGGTTTTGCTGTCGCCCGCATGTGCCAGCTGGGATATGTATACATGTTTTGAACAAAGAGGAGAACATTTTAAGAATTGTGTAAGGGATTTGGAGAAATAAATGGCCGGTAGAAAAAAGTCCCGAATGAAGTCGGGGGATTTTGTGTTAACAATCCTTGTATTAGCCCTTGTAGTCTTTGGAGTGATCATGGTGTTCAGCTCCAGCTACTATACCTCCATCAATGATTCAGGGGATCCTTACAGTTATTTGAAGAAGGATATCGTCTGGGCAGTTCTTGGATTAGGGGCTATGCTGTTTTGCGCTCTTTTTGATTACAGGGTATATGCAAAAATTGCGCCCACAATCCTGATTGTCAGCCTTGTGTTGTTGGGACTGCTTTTTACTCCTCTGGGTGTTACGAGAAATTACGCAACCCGGTGGATCGGTGTGGGTGAGTTTACGGTAATGCCGGGAGAAATCGCCAAGATTGCGGCAATTATTTTTGTTTCATGGTATTTAAGCAGAGACCCTAAGATCATACGATCGTTTTTCAGGGGGGTTCTTCCGATGCTTGGATTGTGCGGAATCTACTTTGGCTTGATCATATTGCAGCCCAATCTCTCTACTGCTATAACGGTTTGCGGAATCATCATCGGTATTATGTTTGTGGCAGGATTGAATATGCTATATCTTGGAGGAATCGTCGGTGTCGGAGCAGTGGGTATTACACTGATGATATTGACGGATGAAGGCGGTTATCATTTAAAAAGATTGACTAGCTTTCTTGACCCCTTTCAGGACCCATTGGGAGACGGTTATCAGGTCATTCAATCGCTTCTTGCTTTAGGCTCCGGCGGACTGTTCGGTGTAGGCCTTGGGAAAAGCATTCAGAAGACCTTGTATTTGCCTGAACCTCAGAACGATTTTATTTTTGCCATCATTGGAGAAGAACTCGGCTACATCGGCTGCCTTTTGCTGATTGCCTGCTATATTGTACTTATCTGGCGGGGTACGCATATTGCGTTGAATGCGCCTGATATGTTCGGCACACTCCTGGCCGCAGGCATTACGATTATGCTTGCGCTCCAGGTCGTTTTAAATATCGCAGTCGTCACTTCCTCCATGCCGCCGACAGGAATCACGCTGCCCTTTGTCAGCTACGGCGGAAATGCGTTGATGCTGTTCATGGCCGCTATGGGCATCCTGCTGAATATATCAAGACATTCTGCCAGGTGACGGTGCGGCTCCGGCTGCTGTTCCGATATGGGTGAAGGTATCAGCTGCGGTTTTATCAATAGGTATTTGAGCCTCGGACAAAGGGTGTTCCAACAGGAAACCGTCCGAGCTCGAAAATTTACCTTTTCATAGAATGAATAAATTTGAAGGGCGAGCGGTTTTCGTTGGAATATCCTTGGCGCTTCACAGGAGGTAATTTCATGAAAGTAATCATGACCGGCGGAGGTACGGGCGGACATATTTACCCTGCTATCGCTATTGCAGATAAAATTCGAAGAAAGCATCCCGAAGCGGAAATATTGTTTGTGGGAACACAAAGAGGCATGGAGAAGGACATTGTTCCGAAAAATGGGTATGAGATCCGCTTTGTCACAGTCAGCGGCTTTCATAGAAAGAAACTGTGGAAGAACCTGAAAACGGCGATAGACCTTGCAAAGGGTAATCTTCAGGCGAACAAGATCATCGAGGAATTCAAACCGGATTTAGTCATCGGGACGGGCGGCTATGTTTGCGGACCCGTTGTAAGGGCCGCACATAAAAAAGGAATCAAAACCTTTATCCACGAGCAAAACGCTTTTCCGGGCGTTACGAATAAACTTCTTGAAAAGTTTGTCGATAAAGTATTTATCAGCTTTCCTGAATCAAAGGGATATTTTAAGGATGAAAGCAAGCTGATCGTAACAGGCAATCCTATTCGGAAAAGCTTTTTGGTCTGCGGTATGGGAAGCAGCAGAGAAAAAATGGGAATTAAACCCAGTGAATTTGTAATTCTATGTTTCGGAGGTAGCCTTGGAGCGGGAAAAATCAATAGCACTATGATCCATGTGATCGATGCGGTCAATGGAGTACAAGATACAAGATTGTATTTTATTACTGGAAAAAATTATTACCAAAAGGTCTGCGATTCCTTAAAAGAACGGAATATTACCTTATCCGCCAATATCACTCTCCTGGAGTATGCGGATAATATGCATGAATATCTGTCAGCCGCTGATTTGGTGATCAGCAGAGCGGGAGCGCTTACGGTTTCTGAAATAACCGCGTGCGGAAAGGCTTCTATCCTGATTCCCTCTCCGAATGTAACCGGTAATCATCAATATTTTAACGCAAAGGTAGTGGCTGACAAGGGAGGTGCGGTGATATTGGAAGAAAAGGATCTTTCGGAAGAAAAGCTGCTTGGTACGATCTTGAGATTGAAGAACAACAAAGAGGTATTGAACGGGATGTCTGCCGCCAGCGAAAAAATTGGCAGAATGGACGCGGTGGACGTGATCTATGATCATTTAGGAATATAGCAAAGTCAACCTCCAGAAGCGGTTGGCTTAAATGCTGTAACACCTTTCACGGAATTTCATATTATGTAGTAGTGTCTGATCAGTATATCTCACAATGATATTACTTTTTTCAGGCATTCGCTTACTAAAAATATGCGGAATAATGTATTCTGCGGAGGTGTAATTCTTGTGGAACAATTTCGTATCAACGGTGGAAGGAAGCTGACTGGCGAGTATGAGTTAACAGGAGCCAAAAACGCAGTATTGCCGATTCTTGCAGCAACCATCGTGACAGGAAACGAAAGCAAAATTAAAAGCTGTCCCAAACTATCGGATGTTCAGACCATGTTGGTCATCTTAAGAGAACTTGGCTGTAGAATTACGAAAGAAGCGGATGGCGTGATCATCGATACAGAACCCATCAATTCCTATACAATACCGGAGCATCTAATGCGTGAAATGAGATCCTCGGTTTTTTTAATGGGACCCATGATCGCAAGATGCGGAAAAGTAACCCTCAGTTATCCTGGAGGGTGTGAAATCGGGCTCAGGCCAATCGACATCCATTTGTCGGCTTTAAGGAAATTGGGAGTGACGATCAAAGAAGCACACGGATATTTGGAATGTACGGCAGATCGACTGGTTGGAAACAGAATTCTGCTTGATTTTCCAAGCGTAGGAGCAACGGAAAATGTCATGCTGGCTGCCACGGCGGCGGAAGGCGAGACAAGGATCGTCAATCCGGCAAAAGAACCGGAAATTACCGACCTGCAAAATTATCTGAATGCCTGTGGGGCGAAAATCAAGGGTGCAGGGACTGATGAAATTATTATTTCGGGTAAGAAGTCATATCACCAGGTGGAACATAAGGTTATCCCCGATCGTATTGAAGGGGGAACTGTTTTAGCGGCAGTGGCCATTACAGGAGGAAATCTTGTACTGAAAAATGCCATACCGGAACATATGAGTATGACATTATCCAAATTAAGAGAAGCCGGATGCAGGATTAAAGAAGGCAAAGCTACTATTGAGTTGCTGTCCCCCCAAAGGCTGAAGGCTGTAGAAACAATAAAAACTTTGCCTTATCCCGGATTTCCAACCGATATGCAGTCCCAGTTTTTGACGGCAATGTCTGTGGCGCAGGGGACCAGTGTGATTAGCGAGAATATTTTTGAAAGCAGGTTCAAGCACGTGGAAGAACTCCGGAAAATGGGTGCTAGAATCAAAGTGGATGGGAGAACAGCGATTATTACAGGCGTTAAAAATCTGACTGGAGCCAGAGTGATTGCCAGAGACCTAAGGGGAGGAGCCTCTTTGGTAATAGCAGGACTCGGTGCTGAAGGTGTAACCACTGTAGAAAACATTTCTCATATCGACAGAGGTTATGATAAGTTAGAAATGGCTTTAAAAGGAATTGGAGCGGATATCGAAAGAGAACTACGATAGATAAATTCTGAGGAATGAACAATTATGCAAGGAAATGAAAAAATCAGGAAAAAAAAGAAGAGGAAAAAGAAGCGTTACCTTTTAAAATTTATCGTTTTTGTTGCATTTGTAATGGGGTTATACTACTTTTTTACTTCCAGCCTGTTTGATATACAAAAAATAACGGTAGAAAACAATAATTACTATACAACAGAGCAGATCATCAGCCTGGCGGGAGCAAAGACGGGAGAAAATCTGTTTGGAGCTTCTCTTTCTGAAATGAAAGATAAGCTTCTGAAGGACCCGTATGTAAAAAATGTCAAGCTTAAAAGGAAGCTCCCCGCTCAGGTTGTAATTATCGTAGATGAGCGGAAAGAGGACGCGGCCATTCCCTATAGGAACAGTTTTCTCATAATTGACAGTGAGGGAATGGTCCTCAGAAAAGCAGATGTTGAGCCGGCACTGACTTTACTGATGGGCATGACGGTAAAAAAAATGGAGCCGGGAACGCCGCTTGAAGTAGAGGAAAATGCTACTTTAACGGATACGCTGAAGCTGCTTCGAAAAATCAAAGAACATGATTTATACTTTAAGAAAATCGATATTTCAAAAGTTGTAATTAAGGCATATATCTACGATCAGCTTATTTGTGAGGGAACTCCTGAAAATATTACAAATAATCTGGATTCTCTTCAGGAGGTGTTGTATGATCTATATACAAAGGGTATTGAACGAGGTGTGATTAAACTGGGCAGCGATGAATACGTTTCTTTCAGCCCGTTGGTCGAATAAGGCAGATTAGGAGTGAAGGTACAGATGAAAAAATATAGCGGTATGGTTTTAATAGGACTGCTGGCGTTGTTTATTGGATTGGTTATTTCGATTCAGATTACAACAACTCAGGGTTCTGATCAGGGGGGACTTGTTCCGGTTGCTAAAGCACAGGGTTATCTTGAAGAGCTGAAGCAGGTAAGAGCGGAAAAGGACGCCGCCGTGCAGGCACTCAACGAGCTTGAGGCAAGATTGGACAAGATTGAAAAGGAAAAATCCGATGAAGACTTTTTCCTGAAAGGCATTGTCTCAGATCTGGAAAAATATAAAATTGCCGCCGGTGTTATTGACGTCAAGGGACCTGGCATTGTTGTTACTGTGGAAGATCCTGTTCCTACGGAAGAATTTACCGATGAATACAGCGTGATTATGCTGCGTTATGAACTGCTGCTGAGCCTTGTCAACAAGATGAAGGATGCCGGAGCTGAAGCAATTTCGATCAATGGTCAGCGAATTATTGCGACTACTGAAATCAGCCTGGCAGGTGATAACGTTAATATTAATACGGTGCCAACGGCTCCGCCATATATTATTAAAGCCATTGGAAATCCTGATACCGTTGAGTCCACTCTGATGATTCGATTTGGGATTATCGAACAGATGAAAAACTACGGTCTGAGAATTAATATTGAAAAGAAGGATGAAATGGAAGTACCCAGATACAGCGGCATCGTTAAATACCGATATGCTAAGCCGGTAGTGGAAGAAGAATAGGCTGGTGGGGAACATGAAACTGAGAACGATCGGCTTTTTTGCAGTGTGCCTGGTGATCGGGCTTCTCGTTGTGACACAGTCGCGGATTACAAACGGGCTGCAGCTTTATGTGTCGGCAAAGGCTATAACGGATTATCAGACGACGATCGACAGCGAAGTAGAGGACAAGGCTAGAATAGAAAAGTTGACTGAGGAAACTGAAAAAAAACTTGAAGAGTATGAAGCCCTTGCTCAAAACGAAAACGACGATATTAAGAATAAGATGCTGGAAGAGCTTGATTATTACAAGTTGATCAGTGGCAAAACCGATGTTCAGGGTGAAGGCGTTGTGGTACTTGTTGACGACGGTACCAGGGAGTTGTATGAAGGGGAAGATCCCAATACAGTACTTGTGCATGATATGGATATCCTTACCATCATCAACGAGCTGAATCGTTCCGGAGCTGAGGTGCTTGCGGTTAACGGTCAGCGGATTACGCATGTTTCGTCTATATCCTGTTCCGGCTATACCATTCGCATTAATGGGCAATTTTTTGCACGGCCATTTGAAATTCGGGCAATTGGAGACTCAAAAAGGATGGCGGCTGCCCTGATCGGTCCCGATGGCTACGGGACGCTGCTGCAGGAGTACGGTGTAATTTTTAAGGTGTCCATACAGGAGGATCTGAAGATACCGAAGTATTCAGATGATCAGAATTTTAAATATATGACCAAGGTGACAGAGGAGGAATAAATTTTGTTAATTGCAATGATTTTAGGTCTTTTGGGCGGTATTGCTCTGGGCTTTACCCTAAACATTTCTTATCCGACGGAATACTCATTCTATATCACCATGGGTCTTCTGGCTGCGATTGACTCGATTTTGGGGGCTGCAAGATCTCATCTTGAAGGAAAATATAACAACTTAATCTTCATTTCGGGTTTCATTACCAACGCGATTCTAGCCGGACTTCTTGCTTATCTGGGAGACCGTCTCGGGGTGCCTCTTTATTATGCGGCGATTTTGGTATTTGGTGGTAGATTGTTCAATAATCTGGCAGTCATCCGCAGGGTTCTCATCGAGAAATATATCGTAAAAAAAGATAGCAATATCAACAAGAAATAGGTGCATTGGTGCCGGGCTTATGATATAATGATCGCAATGGATTGAAACTGGAGGCTCCTTTTGTCAAAGGGATCAGCGATTTTGTCGACAAAAAGACAGCTTTAGACAAGCCTCCGGGAAATGAAAGAGTGAAGCATATCGAATCGCAAATTATCTAACGATTTTCTGACGATTTATACAATAAACATTATTAAGGTAACGGGAGGTTGCGGGACTATGTTACATTTCGAAGTGAGCGAGCAAAGTACGGCACAGATTAAGGTAATAGGGGTTGGTGGCGGAGGAAGCAACGCCGTCAATAGAATGATAGATGCAGGATTAAACGGCGTAAATTTTATGGCAATAAATACGGACAAGCAGGCTTTGGTTGGATCAAAAGCGGAGACGAAACTTCAGATCGGCGAAAAGCTTACAAAAGGGCTCGGTGCGGGAGCAAATCCTGAAGTGGGTCAGAAGGCGGCTGAAGAGAACCTGGATGATTTGACAAAGTTTATTGCAGGCTCGGATATGGTATTTATCACTGCCGGTATGGGCGGCGGAACAGGAACCGGAGCGGCCCCCATCATCGCGAAGGCAGCAAAGGATTTGGGAATTCTTACCGTTGGAGTTGTAACAAAGCCCTTCACCTTTGAAGGAAAAAAACGAAGAGACCATGCAGACCTTGGAATCAAGTTTCTGAAAAAATATGTAGACTCCCTGGTAGTTGTTCCAAATGACAAGCTGTTGCAGGTGGCGGAAAAGAACACATCAATGCTTGAGGCATTCCGAATGGCGGACGAGGTGTTGAAACAGGGCGTTCAGGGAATTTCCGATTTAATCGCTGAAGCCGGTCTGATCAATTTGGATTTCGCCGATGTAAAAACTGTTATGAGCGACAGAGGAATTGCACACATGGGCGTGGGAAAAGGCTCGGGAGACTCGCGTGTTTCCGATGCTGTTAAAGCAGCCATTGAAAGCCCGCTTCTGGAGACATCCATTGACGGAGCGAAAGCAATTTTACTTAATATCATGGGCGGCTATGATTTGGGTATGCTGGAAGTGAATGAAGCAGCGGATCAGATCGAAAAAGCAGCCGACAAGGATGCGATCGTTATTTTCGGAGCATCTGTAAAAGAAGAAATGCAGGATGAAATTATCATAACTGTAATTGCAACGGGTTTTGAAGACAGACCAGCAGACATATTATCGCCAAGCAAAGACAAGGCAGAGGCTCATGCCACAGATGAACAAGGCGCAGAACACGCATCAGAAGAGAATGTAGGGAATCATTCAAAGGATGATTTCTTCCAATCAAAGGTAACCGGTGCATTTGATATTCCATCTTTCCTGAGCAAGGATAAAATGGGCAACTTTTAATAATGGAAACACTGATTTATTCCAGGTGCACTTTTCATTAAATCAGTAATTTCCAAAAAATCGTAAAGTGAGCCGGGGTAACAGCCGGCTTTTTCTAATGGAGTATGATATGAAGATGATAACCTCGGCGGAGAATCGCATTTATAAAGCCGCGGTTCAGCTGAAGCAGAAGAAATATCGGGATGAGCAGAGTAAGTATCTGATTGAAGGGCCAAACTTGATTCGCGAAGCGCTGAATAACGGGGGCGAAGTAGAGATACTGATTTGCAGCGGAGACTACGATCAGGATGTGGTTCGTGCTGCGGAAGCCGCAGGTATTCAAATGATGGGCACTGATTCCAGGTTGTTTCAGAAGCTGTCCGATACGGAAACGCCCCAGGGCATTCTGGCGGTAGCAAGGAAAAAAGTTTATAGCGAAAAAGGATTTTTAGAAATAAAGAAATGGGAGCATCATAGGCAAGAATCACCGATTCCTTCCAATATCATCGTTTTGGACAGGCTTCAAGACCCGGGCAATATCGGTACAATTCTGAGAACTGCAGATGCGGCGGGATATATGGGAGCCATTCTACTGAAAGGAACGGCGGATATCTATTCACCCAAAATCGTCAGAGCTGCGGCGGGTTCATTGTTTCGACTTCCCGTCTTTATGACCGATACGCCTGAGCATACGATCAACCTGCTTAGAAAACATCATAAGAAAATCATCTGCACAGCTCCTGGCAACAGTAGAGATTATTACGATGTTGACTTACAAAAAGACTGTGCAGTAATTATCGGCAATGAAGGCAACGGCGTTTGTAATGAATTTTTAATAGATTCTGATATACAGGTTAAAATTCCAATGGAGGGAAAAATAGAGTCCCTCAATGCAGCGGTAGCTGCAGGAATTCTCATGTACGAATCGGTAAGACAAAGGTATCAGAGGTAGCTTCGTTTGACAAAGTACATCAGTACAGACTTGGTGGACCTTGTCAAGCGAAGTTAATAAGAAAAATATAAATAGAAATGGAGATCGGTTTATGCAAAATCAATTGATGAAAATTTTGCAGGAAGCGAAGGAACAGTTGCAGAAGGCTTCCTCAATTATTGAAACTGAAGACATCAGAGTAAAGCTGCTCGGCAAAAAGGGACAGTTGACGGAAATTCTGCGTTCCATGGGTTCCTTAAGCCCGGAAGAAAGGAAAGACTTCGGCAAAGCTGCCAATTCGGTCAGAGCTGAAATTGAAAAACTGCTGGAAGAAAAATTTGCTGCCGTTAAGGAACAGCAGAAGGCGGACCAGTTTATCAAGGAAAAGATCGATGTTACGGAGCCGGGAACAAAGATCAGCCTGGGAGTCAAACATCCCATCACAATTGCAATCGATGAAATTTCCCGTATTTTTATGAGTATGGGATTCAGCATAGCGGAAGGTCCTGAGGTTGAAACGGTGTTCAACAACTTTGATGCACTGAACGCTCCGCAAAACCACCCTTCCAGAGATATGACAGATACATTTTATATTACAGAAAACACACTTCTTCGTACGCAGACCTCGCCGGTTCAGGCAAGGACACTGATGAAGGAAAACCCGCCGATCAAGATCATTTCACCGGGACGCTGCTTCCGCTGCGATACTGCGGATGCTACTCACTCACCGATGTTCCATCAGGTTGAAGGGCTGAATGTAGATGAAGGAATTACGATGGCGGATTTAAAGGGTACACTGAATTCCTTTGCAAAGCAGCTTTTCGGCTCTAGAGTAAAGACGAAGTTCCGTCCCCATCACTTTCCTTTTACGGAGCCAAGCGCAGAAATGGACGTATCCTGCTTCAAGTGCGGCGGTACGGGTTGCAGATTCTGCAAGGGCAGCGGATGGATTGAAATTCTCGGCTGCGGTATGGTTCACCCCAATGTTCTGAAGGTTGGCCATGTAGATACGGAAAAATATACGGGCTTTGCTTTTGGTATGGGCGTAGAACGTATTGCTCTGCTAAAGTACGAAATTGACGATATCAGACTGCTTTATGAAAACGATATGCGTTTCATTCAGCAATTTAAATGATTCGGTTTCGATTTCCAGCAAGTGAATTGCTGAAACCCAAAACCGTGCATTTAACGATTTGAGTACCGTGCGAACATTCGCCTTAAGCGAATCGCACATGGCGATTCAAATCGAACAAGTCGATTTGAAATATAGGAGGAAAATTTCATGTTGGTACCTATCGAATGGTTAAAAGAATATACGGATATTAAAGTGGACGTTGAGGAATTCTGTGAAAGGATGATCATGTCCGGCTCCAATATAGAAACGGTGGAGCGCTTCGGGGAAGGCATAGAAAGCGTCGTGGTGGGTAGAATTGTGGATATTGAAAAGCATCCAGACGCTGACAAGCTGCTCGTTACCCAGATTGATATCGGCGAAGAAGATTTGCTGCAGATCGTAACCGGAGCGGACAATATTTTCGAGGGAGCTTATGTTCCCGTAGTCCTGCATGGAGGAAAGCTTCCCGGTGATAAGGTCATCAAAAAAGGAAGACTGAGGGGTGTTGAATCCAACGGAATGCTTTGCTCTCCGGGCGAACTGGGCTTTGATGACAAAGTAATTCCTGTAGCCCTAAAGGACGGCATCTGGATTTTGGATCAGGAATATGCCCTTGGCAAGAATATTGTTGAAGCCCTTGGCTTAAACAATGCTGTGGTGGATTTTGAGATCACGCCAAACAGGCCGGATTGCCTTTCCATGATTGGAATGGGAAGAGAAGCTGCTGCGACTTTTGGTGGAACGTTGCGTTATCCGGAGACCGTTTGCCAGAAGGAAGACGGCAAAGCCAAGGATTATATCGATATAGAAATCAGGAAGCCGGAGCTCTGCAGACGGTATGTGGGCAGAGTTGTTACTGACGTAAAAATAGAACAGTCGCCTTGGTGGCTTCAGAAAAGGCTCATCTATTCGGGAATGCGCCCGATCAATAATATCGTTGACATTACAAACTATGTCATGCTGGAATATGGCCAGCCAATCCATGCTTTTGACATAAGAGATATCGCAGACAGCAAGATTATCGTAGACACCGCAGAGGAGGGTGAAGTTTTCACAACACTGGACGGTACAGACCGCAAAATGTCCGGAAATATGCTGCTGATTAAGGATGGTAAACGAGGAATCGGTATCGCCGGCGTCATGGGTGGATTAAATTCTGAAATAAAGGAAGACACCACTACAATCCTGATTGAATGTGCGAATTTCAGCGCAAACAGTATTAGAGCGACATCGAAGAAGCTCGCTCTTCGTACAGAAGCTTCTTCCCGTTTTGAAAAAGGGATCGATCCAAACCTTTGTGAAACTGCCGCAGACCGCGTTTGCAAGCTAATAGAGCTTCTTGGAGCTGGATCTGTGAAAAAGGGTTCTGTGGATGTTTATCCAAAGAAGGTTGAGCCTCAATCGGTGACGGTTCGTGTGGACCGGATCAATGCAATTTTGGGTACCGACCTTTCTGGCAAGGAAATGGAAGGCATTCTGGAGAGGCTGGAAATGGGAGTGTCACGTTTGGGCAACACCATGAAGGTTACGCCTCCGAGCATACGCCTAGATATTGAAGAAGAGATTGATGTTGTAGAAGAAATCGCAAGGATTTATGGATATGACAAGCTGCCGGTCACATTGCCAAAGGGAAATGCTGAGGCAGGCAAGCCAAGAGCAAGAACGCTGAAAGACCGCACAAGAGAGCTTATGGTTGCGATGGGAGCCAACGAGGTTCAAACCTATTCTTTTGTCAGTCCAAAGGGCGTTGATTATGTAAGAATCGACGAGGATTCCTGGGAAAGGAATTTCGTTCGTCTGATCAATCCCCTTGGAGAAGAAAATAGTGTGATGAGAACGATTCTGACTCCAAACATGATGGAGGTTCTAGGGAGAAATTATTCAAGAAACATTGCAAAGGTAAGAGCATTTGAAATCGGAAATACCTTCTTCAAGAATTTAGATGAAGAAGAGACATTGCCGGATGAAAGAGATTCCATGTCCATCGGATGCTATGGTGAAGGAGAGAGCTTCTTTACCTTGAAGGGTATGTTGGAAGAATTGTTTGCATCTCTCGGCATTCATGAGACTGCTTATGTTCCCGAGAGTGAATACGGCGTTTATCATCCTGGAAGATGTGCGAGAATCATGTACAAGGATACGGAACTCGGCATTATGGGAGAAATTCATCCAGACGTTGCTGAAAAATATGGAATCAACGCGAAATGTTATTGCTGCGAGCTTGCTTTTGATCAAGTCGTAAAAAATGCTAATACGGAAAGATTTTATAAACCGCTTCCCAAGTACCCTGCTATTACCAGAGACATTGCACTGCTGGTAAAAGAAGAAGTATATGTTGCTGAAATGGAAAGCATCATTAAGGAAACAGGCGGAAAGCTTCTTGAAAGTGTGGAACTGTTTGACGTTTACAGAGGCAAACAGGTGCTTCCGGGCAGAAAGAGCGCTGCCTTCACTTTGACCTACCGGGCAGCCGACAGAACACTGACGGATGAAGAGGTTGTAAAGGCTCACCAGAAGGTCTTGAATGCATTGAAAGAGAAATTGGACGCAGGATTGCGGGAAATGTAATATCCGGAAAAGTATTTTCTCGGAAACCGCCGCCTATAAACGCTTTGCGTAGAGGCGGTGCAAGGATTCACGGTTTCCTGCAAAAATACTTTTCCTCCGAAGAACAAATAACTTGGGAAAGGAAATTTTCTCGGAAACCGCCGCCTATAAACGCTTTGCGTAGAGGCGGTACAAGGATTCACGGTTTCCTGCAAAAATACTTTTCCTCGAAAGAACAAATAACTTGGGAAAGGAAATTTTCTCGGAAACCGCCGCCTATAAACGCCTTGCGTAGAGGCGGTGCAAGGATTCACGGTTTCCTGCGAAAACACTTTTCCTCCGAAGTACAAACAACTTGGGAAAGGAAATTTTCTTGGAAACCGCCGCCTAGGAACGCTTTGCGTAGAGGCGGTGCAAGGATTCACGGTTTCCTGCAAAAACACTTTTCCTCCAAGAAATAAACGACCTTGGAAAATAAAAAAGAAACTCACTGCCGTATAAAATCCGAGAATAATAGCCGGTATATAATAAATTAAAGGGGGAAAAAGCATGGAGGGTAATAACAAGGTAACGGTAAAAATCTACGGACAGGAGTATACCATTGCAGGCAATACACCGCGGGAGCATATCATGCGAGTTGCTGACTATGTCAACACAAAGATGCTCGAAATTGCCAGAGCCCTGCCTGCAGGTTCCGTGTCTTCTCTGGCGGTTCTTGCTGCAGTAAATGTGGCGGACGATTATTTTAGTGCCGTAGAAAGACTGAACGACCTGAACCTTCAGAACGAACAGTTGGAAAAAGACACCAAACACTACGTCCAGCTTTGGGATGAAGCAAAAAAAAGCTTTCTTCAGTACAAGGAAGACGCTCAGGCCAGTATTGAACAGAAAGAGGAACTTCAGAGACTGTTTAATGAAAAGACGGTTGATCTTGACCGAATGACAACGTCCTACCGTCAGTTGGAAGAAAAATATACGGCTCTACTGAGCAAGAACGAGGAGATGTCCGGCCGCATCATCGCACAGCAGGAGGAAAAAGCTTCTGAATCAACTGCATTGAAGGATCTTGAGGCGAAGTGCAAGGATATGGAAAGCAGCTTCTTTGATCTGCAGATGGAAAACATTAGGTTGAAGGGTGACCTGGACCGTTATAAAAAAATCGTTGATTAATCATAATCTAAGGGGATTGGATTCAAATTATTGATGGATAACTTATGAACGAAAAAACATACAGAGTTTTAGAATACAATAAAATACTTGATCTTTTGAGTGCGGAAGCGGCTTCAACAATCACAAAAAATGTGATTGACAAAATGAAGCCTGAACTTGACGTGTTCCTGATCAAAGAATTGCTGGCGGAAACCACGGAAGCGGTTTCCGTTATTATGCGTAAGGGGGCTCTTCCTCTGGGAAGCTTTTATGATATTAAAAACAGCATTTATCAGGCTGATAAGGGAAGTACTTTGACGATGAAGCAGCTTCTTGAAATCTTGTATAATCTTCATGTTACAAGAAACGCCGCGTCATTCTTAAAGAGCGACCTGCCTGAGCTTCCTATTATTAAAGGACTTGCAGAGGTGCTTAGCATTCAAAAACGTCTAGAAGACGACATCGACCGCTGTATCCTTTCTGAGGATGAAATGGCGGACAGCGCAAGTCCCGAGCTGAAATCCATCAGGAGAAATATTCAGAGGCAGAATGAAGCGATCCGGGCAAAGATCAATCAAATCCTGAATTCTTCTGAAAACAGGACGATGCTTCAGGATTCTATCGTGACAATGCGCCAGGGGAGATACGTGGTTCCGGTTAAACAGGAGCATAAGGCAAAATTCTCCGGTATCGTCCACGACCAGTCATCGACAGGTGCCACTTTGTTTATCGAGCCGCAGGCTATCGTAAACCTCAACAATGAGCTTAGAGAATTGGAGCTTGCTGAAAAGATTGAGATTGAGAGAATTTTGGCTGAATTGACTGCCTTTGTGGCTGACGTGAAAGACGAACTGCTGAATAACCAGGATATCCTGCTGAAGCTGGACTTTATCTTTGCGAAAGGGAAGCTTTCCGTAAAACTGAAAGGGTCAGAACCCGAGATCAATACACAGGGTGTTTTGCGAATCAAAGACGGCAGACACCCGCTGATTGCGAAGGACAAGGTAGTCCCGATCAGCATTGGAATCGGGCATAAATATAATACACTGGTTATAACAGGGCCCAATACGGGGGGGAAGACCGTGACCTTAAAAACTGTCGGACTGTTCGTTCTGATGGCTCAGTCAGGTCTTCATGTTCCCGCGGGGTCCGGTACGGAGATGCCGGTATTCCGTAAGGTATTTGCCGATATCGGTGACGAACAGAGCATTGAACAAAGTTTGAGTACCTTCTCGTCTCACATGAAGAACATTGTGGATATCGTTGAAAATTCGGGCAAGGAAACTTTGATTCTACTGGACGAGCTGGGAGCAGGAACCGATCCGACGGAAGGTGCGGCTTTGGCGATCTCCATTTTGGAGCATCTGTACGATAAAGGAACCAAGACAATTGCTACAACGCATTATACAGAACTGAAAAAATACGCGATTGCAACCAGAGGAGTGGAAAACGCCTCGATGGAATTCGATGTGGAAACGCTGAGTCCGACTTACCGGCTTACCATCGGCACTCCTGGTAAATCAAATGCATTTGAAATATCTCAAAAGCTGGGCTTGAAGCCTGTCATCATCAAGCATGCCAAAGGGATGCTTGAAAAGGGAGACATTGAATTTGAAGAGGTTATAACCTCTATAGAGAAAGATAAAAAGACTGCGGAAGAAGAGCGTGATGAAGCAATTCATATCAATCTGGAAATGAAAAAGCAGAAGGAACAATTCGACCGCGAAAAAGCAAAACTGGAAGAACAAAAAGAAAAGATACTCAGCAAAGCCCGCGAAGAAGCCCGTGATATGGTTCGGGAAGCAAAGGAGCTTGCAGATCAGGTTCAGAGGGAATTGAGAGATCTGGAAAAGAATAAGAATTCCACGGACCGCAACAGGAGATATGAAGAAACAAGGAGAAAGATCAGAGAATCCTCCGATAAATACAGAGAAAAGTTCGTAACCGCTGAAAACCCTAATCCAGTCAGAGCTGAGGAATTAAGAATCGGCGATAGGGTAAAGGTTTTGAGCCTTGATCAAAAGGGAAACCTCCTTACTTTGCCGGATGTCCGGAATGAAGTGATGGTGCAGGTTGGTCTTTTGAAGATCAATGTGAATCTTGATAATATTGCTAAGATTCAGGACGGAAGCGCCAAGAAGGACAGCAAAACATCCCGCTACGGCTCTCTCTATCGCAGCAAGGTACAGAATATCATGCCCAGCATCAATGTAAGGGGTAGTCTGCTGGATGATGCGTTGATGGACGTTGACAAATATTTGGATGACGCATATATTGCTGGCTTGAAGGAGGTCACCATCATACACGGTCGTGGAGAAGGTATCCTTCGGGAAGGCATTCACCAGCTGGTGAAAAGACATAAACACGTCTCAAAATACCGTAAGGGTGCATATAACGAGGGCGGAGACGGAGTGACGGTGGTTACGTTCAAATAGCTTTTGGATTTTCTTTACAGAAACCGCTCGTGCTTCAAATTAAGGATTCTATGTCAAGGTGAATTTACGCACTCGGACGGTTTCCTTAAAAGAAAACCAAAAGCTCGGGAACAATTGACTGGGTTACAAATTCGGATTCGGACGTTTTTCTCACATCAGATATTGTTCATTGAGTGTCAATTAACTTGATAGAAAAGAAGCAGCAGACATTTACTCGAAACCGCTCGTGCTTCAAATTAAGGATTCTATGTCAAGGTGAATTTACGCACTCGGACGGTTTCCTTAAAAGAAAACCAAAAGCTCGGGAACAATTGACTGGGTTACAAATTCGGATTCGGACGTTTTTCTCACATCAGATATTGTTCCTTGAGTGTCAATTAACTTGATAGAAAAGAAGCAGCAGACATTTACTCGAAACTGTTCGTGCTTCAAATTATGGATTCTATGTTAAGGTAGATTTACGCACTCGGACGGTTTCCTTAAAAGAAATCAAAGAAAGGATGAATGAAATGTATTTAATCAGCGCGTGTCTGGCAGGTGTGAACTGCAAGTATAGCGGCGGCAATAATGAATGTGACTGGGTCAAGGAATTTATGAATGGAAGGGAATGCATGCTGGTATGTCCAGAAGCCCTTGGTAAATTGCCGACTCCAAGACCGCCGGCAGAGCTGATTAGCGGAAGAGTCATCGATCAAAACGGCAAAGACGTTACTGAGAATTTTATCCTTGGAGCGGAAACAACGCTTGCTATGGCAGAAAAAAAGGCTGAGGAGCTGGATGAGGAGATTCGGCTGGCTATTTTAAAGGCCAACAGTCCGTCTTGCGGCTGCGGAAAAATTTACGATGGTACCTTTTCTGGAATTCTGGTGGATGGCGATGGACTATTCGCAGCCATGGTAAAAGAAAAAGGAATTCCGGTTATCACAGAGGAGCAGGAAACTGATGCGAATCAGTTTAAATAGATGTAATAATTGAAACAGGAGGATCGATTCATGATAAATTTCAAAGAAAGTATAGCCAAAATACTTGCAGAGGCGATAGAAGGGCTGACTGCAGAGGAAATTAAAGAGCTGCTGGAAATTCCAGTCGATAGTAAAATGGGGGATTACGCCTTTCCATGTTTTAAACTGGCAAAGGTTATGAGAAAAGCTCCGCCGATGATTGCGCAGGGAATAGCGGAAAAACTGCAGGGGAATGAGTTGTTTGAGAAGGTTGAGAATGTCAATGCTTATGTAAATATGTTCCTTTCCAGAAAAGTATTCATGAAGGAATTGGTTTCCGGCGTGGCGGCGGAACAGGACCGCTACGGAAGCAGTGATGTTGGTCAGAACCGCAAAGTTATTGTGGAATTTTCTTCGCCAAATATCGCAAAGCCGTTCCACATCGGTCATATTAGAAGTACGGTGATCGGAAACTCGATCAACAAGATTTATAAATTTCTGGGCTATGATACGATTCGGATCAACCATTTGGGCGATTATGGCACCCAGTTCGGGAAGATGATCGTAGCATACAGAAAATGGGGGAACGAAGCAGACGTTACGAACGAGCCCATTAAGACCTTGCTTGGCTATTACGTGAAGTTTCATGAAGAAGCGGAGAATAATCCTGAACTTGAGAATGATGCCAGAGATGTATTTACGAAGCTGGAGAACGGAGAACCGGAAGAAACCAGACTTTGGCAGTGGTTCCGCGATGAAAGCCTCAAGGAATTTAACCGGGTATATAAAATGCTGGGAATCGAATTTGATTCCTATGCAGGAGAAAGCTTCTACTCCGATAAGATGGACCGCGTCGTCGGAATGCTGAAGGATTCAACCCTTTTAAAGGAATCGGAAGGCGCTCAAATCGTCGATCTGGAGGAGTATAACATGTCCCCTGCGTTGATTACAAAGAAGGACGGTTCCTCCCTTTATATTACAAGAGACATCGCGGCGGCTGTTTATAGAAAAGAGAATTATGATTTTTATAAAAACCTTTATATTGTTGCATCTCAGCAGAATCTTCACTTCCAGCAGTGGATCAAGATCATTGAGCTTCTTGGTCTTGACTGGGCAAAGGATTGTGTGCATATTCCATTCGGCCTCGTAAGTCTTGAAGAGGGAACGATGTCAACAAGACACGGCAGAGTCGTTTTTCTTGAGGAAGTATTAAACAGGGCGGTTAACCAGACAAAGGAAATCATTCTGGAGAAGAATGTAAATACTGATAATCTGGATGTTACCGCAAAACAGGTGGGAATCGGCGCCGTTATTTTCCAGGAACTTTCTAACAACAGGATCAAGGATTATGTTTTTTCCTGGGATAAGGTTCTGAATTTTGAAGGCGAAACAGGCCCCTATGTTCAATATACCCATGCGAGGGCAGCCAGTGTTCTCAGAAACGGAGGCGAAAGCACAACCCAAGTCATCGCTTCTCCACAGCAGGCGAATATGGATTATATCTCCGGCGACAGCGCTTACGAACTTGCGAAGCTGGTTTACCGTTTTCCTGATATTGTTGCTGACGCAGGAGAAAAATATGAACCATCTATCGTTACGAGACATATCGTAAACATAGCGCAAGGTTTCAATAAGTTCTACCATGACGAGCATATTCTCGTTGCAGACGAAGAAGAGAAGAAAGCGAAGCTGCTTCTTGTCTATGCGGCAAAACAGACCATTAAAAACGGGCTGTCGCTGCTTGGTATGGAAGCACCGGAAAGGATGTAATGAAATGAGATATGAAGGCAGTGTTTATCGACCGCCCAGTGAGGCATACAGCCTCATTATACAGGTCACCATAGGGTGTGCCCATAACAAGTGTACCTTCTGCAGCATGTTCAAGGATAAACGATTTCGTGTAAGAAAGATCAGTGAAGTATTGGAGGATCTGGATTCCGCCAGAGCGCAATATAGAAAGGTGGGCAGAATCTTCCTGGCCGATGGAGACGCATTGGTACTACAAAATAAGGACTTGCTTGTTGTTCTGGATCATATCGAGAAGCTTTTTCCCGAATGTGAAAGAGTCGGAATTTACGGTTCACCGCAGGATGTATTGCGGAAAACCCATGATGAACTGGTTGAATTACGCCAGCACGGCATCGGAATTATCTATATCGGTGCCGAATCAGGCAGTGATAAGGTGCTGAAGGATATTAAGAAAGGCGCAACCAGAGCAGAACTCATTGAGGCGGTCAAGCGGATCGAGGCAGCCGGAATTCAGGCCTCTGTTACCTTTATTTCAGGGCTGGCAGGGCAAGATGGCTGGGAGGACCACGCGGTTGAATCAGGAACCATGATCAGTGAGATGGAGCCTTCTTATGTAGGTCTTCTGACCCTGATTACCGAGCCAGGTGCGGAGCTGCACAGCGACATTATGGAAGGGCGGTTCAAAACACTGTCGCCGCTGGATGTTTTGAAGGAAACAGAGCTGATGCTTGAAAACATCAATGTGAAGAAGAACTGTGTATTTCGCAGCAATCATGCATCCAACTATGTATCACTGAAAGGTGACCTTCCACAGGATAAAGAACGGATGCTGAATCAGCTTAAAACTGCCATGAATCATTCGGATATGCTGAAGGATGATCGGTTCCGCATGTTGTAAAATATTCACTATCTGATTGATAAAAATACAGGTTGACGATAAATTGAAAAGGATGGTTTCTGAGATCTGATATGAAGATTTTGCTTACCACGCTAAATTCCAAATATGTTCATTCCAATCTGGCGTTGAAATACCTTTATGCCAGTGCAGAAAACAGCAGACGCTCAATCGACATTCAGGAGTTTACCATAAACAATGAAGAAGACTATGTCTTGATTGAGCTGCTTCGGAAGGATTATGATCTAATCTGTTTTTCGTGCTATATCTGGAATGTGGAAAAGACGCTCTACCTGGCCGAGAATTTAAAAAAGGCCAGGCCGGAGCTTAAAATACTTTTTGGAGGTCCTGAAGTAAGTTACGATGTGGTCCAGTTTATGAGCCGTTACCGTTTTATAGATTTCATCATATCGGGAGAGGGAGAAGCGTGTTTCTGTGAACTGGCGGAAGGTTTGACTGCCGGGAATCTAGAACTTGAGAAAATACGGGGACTGACCTATCGTGTGAACGGAAAAATCTATGTCAATCCTCCAGGGCCTCCGTTGTCATTTGAATCAGTTCCCTTTCCATATCAAAGTCTGGTATGTGAAAATGATAAGATCATGTACTATGAATCTTCAAGAGGCTGCCCGTTTCAATGCAGCTACTGCCTTTCCGCACTGGAGAGGAAAGTGAGGGCGTTGTCCTTTGAGAGAGTTAAATCGGATTTGAGTTATTTCATCTACAAACGAGTCAATCAGGTGAAATTTATTGACAGGACTTTCAACTGGGATAAAAAGCGATGCCTTGAGATTTTGAAATACCTGATCGTAAGTGATAACGGAGTTACGAACTTCCATTTTGAACTTTGCGGCGACTTGATTGATGAGGATTTGCTCAGTCTTCTAAGCAGGGCGAGACCCGGATTGTTTCAGTTTGAAATTGGTGTACAGTCAACAAATGAAAAAACTCTGGCGGCCTGCAACAGAAGATGCGACTTTCCGAAGTTGTCAGGCAACGTAAGACGGTTGAAAGAATATGGAAATATTCACCTTCACCTCGATTTGATTGCTGGACTTCCTTATGAGGATTATTGTTCCTTTAGAAAGTCATTCAACGATGTTTATGTTTTGAAGGCGGACCAGCTTCAGCTTGGCTTTTTAAAACTCATCAAGGGAGCACCGCTACGGGAGCATGCTGACGAGCACGGATATATTTACAAAGCGAAAGCGCCTTATGAAGTGATTTCAAATAACTACATAACAGCATATGACCTGATTCGATTAAAGAAGATGGAGAATTTGCTGGATTTGTATTATAATAGAGGAGGCTTTCAGCGAACGCTGGATTATTCAATTAAAAATTTGGCCGAAACGCCTTTTGATTTTTATGAGGAGCTAGCGGACTATTATTATTTAAAAGGTTATCAGCATAGATCCCATAAAAAGGAGGATATGTACCGGATATTTCTAATGTATGCCGGGTGGAAAGAAAGATTTATTCCAAATATTAAAGATAAGATAAAAGAGCTGCTTGCTTCGGATATGAAAGAAACGTTGAATCCGGATGCGGTCAAAAAATTTGAAAGAAAGGGATGGGAAATCCTGTAGGTGAAATTATGGTACAATTTCTTAAGAAAAAAGAGGACAAGATTGAAACACCCCAAAAAAGACCGGAAGAGTTTGATATCAGGGAGCGCCCTGACAGAGTCGGCAAGTATTTTAAAAAATACACGAAGAATTTTGTGTTTACTGAATTCAGTGATGCTTATATAAAAAGAACCGGGCTAGACTTTATGAAGGGTGTTTCAGTTCCGCTCAGAAAGCAGGATCTGGAAAGCTTCCAAGGCGGAGAGGGGATTAAAATGCCTCTTCTTACAGAGAATATCGCGTGGATCATGGGGATTGATCCGAAGTTTGAGTATGTGGATCAATATGTGCGGTTGCTTTCGTCCTTTTCTAAAAAAAAGATCGTGAACGCACTAGTTAAGGAAGGAAGAGACTTCGCTGAGCTCAAGGACTATGACAACGCTGCGATTCATTTTCGTGCGGCCCTTTGCATTCTGCCGACAAATATCCATGCAATGTATAGCTATGCAAGGGTTTGCAGAGAACTTTACCTTTCCAGCAATAACGAAGAATATATCGGCCGGTTTAAGGCTGAATCCATCGAATATTTCGAATTGCTTGTAGAGTATTATCCAAGATACAATCAGTCCTATTATTATCTCGGATATGCTTATCTGAATATGGGCTTATATATTAAGGCAAAGCTCATCTGGGAGCAGTTTATCAAGAAAAACAGCAATCTGAAGGACAGAAAGGAAATCATGGACAGACTGAAGCAGCTGCAAGAGCCTGTTAAGATTGAAGAAGGTTGCAATGCAGTGATTTCCGGCAGATATGAACTTGGAATCGATGTGCTGGAGCCGTTTATGAATACAAAGTTCAAAGACTGGTGGCCCATGTCCTATTATCTGGGCGTAGCCTACCTTAGGACTGGCAACAGGAAGAGCGCTGTTACAAGCTTTAAGCGTGTTTTGGACCTTAATCCATCTCATGTGGAATCCATGGACGAGCTGGCTGATATTTTTGCAGAAAGCAAGGATAAGGAGAATGAAAGCAAGTATAGAAAGAAGGCGGAGCTGATCAGATCCGGCGGATATAAAGAAAAAAACTGAAAAATTGCGATTCAGCTAAAGCTGAGCAATTGCTGTATGGCACCTTCCCGACATTTGCGTTGCAAATGTGGATGCCTTTTTTCTCAAATTCACGAAGTGTGAATTTGTTAGAAAAACGGACAGCAGCGAGCAAAGCGAGTAGGAGTCCCTGAAAGGGACGTTAGGTGCGTAACTGAAAAATTGCAATCCAGCTGCCAGTGTCTAGTCAGGCAAGCTGGGCAATTGCTGTATGGCACCTTCCAAACATTTGCTCTGCAAATGTGGATAGGTGCGCAAAAAATCATAAAGGGAGGATATAATGAAACAACTGATGACAGGGAATGAGGCTGTAGCAAGAGGGGCTTATGAGGCTGGTTTAACCTTTGCTTCAGCTTATCCGGGTACTCCAAGTACGGAAATACTTGAAAACATAGTTAAATATAAGGAGGATATCTACAGCGAATGGGCGCCCAACGAAAAGGTTGCTCTTGAAGCGGCGATCGGCGCATCCATTGCCGGAGCACGCTCCATGGCTGCAATGAAGCACGTTGGCGTAAATGTCGCTGCTGACCCTTTATTTACTTTCGCATATACCGGTGTAACTGGCGGCTGCGTGCTGGTATCAGCGGATGATCCAGGAATGCACAGCTCTCAGAATGAACAGGACAACCGCAACTATGCGACCGCTGCAAGAGTGCTGATGCTGGAGCCCTCCGACAGCCAGGAAGCAAAGGACTTCATGAAGCTCGGTCTGGAACTCAGCGAGAAGTTTGACACTCCTGTTATGTTGAGAATGACCACCAGAGTCTGTCACAGCAAGAGTCTGGTCAGTCTGGAAGACAGAGTGGAAAAGGCTTTGGTTCCCTATGAAAGGAAAATCACAAAGTATGTTGCGACTCCGGCAAACGGAAAGGTGCTGCGCAGAAAGCTCATCGATCGTTTGAAACTTATGGAGGAGTATTCCAATATCGCTGAAATTAATCAAGCGGAATATAATGACACAAAAATCGGCGTCATCAGTTCCGGTGTAGCTTATCAGTATGCAAGAGAAGTATTTGGAGATTCCGCATCCTATTTGAAACTTGGGATGACTTTCCCGATGCCGATGGCAAAGCTCAAGGAATTTGCGGACAAAGTGGAAAAGCTGTATGTTATTGAGGAAATGGACCCCTACATTGAAAATCACTTGAAGATGGCGGGAATCCCATGCATCGGAAAAGAGCTCATTCCTGAAATGGATGAACTCAATACCGACATCGTACGCAAAGCGATTTTCGGGATCTCCGCGGAAACGCTGAAGTCGGAAAAGGAAGCAGTGGTAAGACCTCCTGCGCTTTGTGCAGGATGTCCCCACAGAGGCTTCTTCTATACACTGAAAAAGAAGAAGAATATCATCATTACCGGAGATATCGGATGCTATACTCTTGGTTCTGCAGCTCCGCTTTCCGCTATGGATACCTGTATCTGTATGGGCAGCAGCATCAGCGCCGGACATGGAGCGGCTCAGGCACTGAAAAAGAACGGCTCAGATATGAAAGTCGTTTCCGTAATTGGAGATTCTACATTCTTCCATACCGGAATCAACAGCCTTATGGATGTCGTTTATAATAAGGGAAACAGTGTGACCGTTATCCTGGACAACCGTATTACAGGAATGACAGGACATCAGGAAAATCCAGGAACGGGCTTTACCCTCATGGGGGAACCTGCCACAGAGGTTGACATTCCGATGCTCTGTAAAGCGATTGGAGTGAAGGGAGATAATATCTACATCATCAACCCGCTGGATTTAACGGCGACGGATCAGGCTTTGTCCGATGCGCTTACAAAGGATGAGCCGACGGTGATCATCGCAAAATGGCCTTGTATTTTGAAGAAGTTCAGCGATCAGGACAAAGAAGAGTTCGATCTAAGTCCAAAAAAATGCGATATCGATCAGGACAAATGTAAAAAGTGCAATGCCTGTGTAAAAACGGGATGTCCGGCGATCTCCTCGGGTGATACGATTACAATTAACCCGGATGCTTGTACAGGCTGCAATATCTGCAAACAGGTATGTCCCTTCGATGCGATCATGGAGGTGAAATAAAATGAGTGAAGTGAAAAATATACTTCTTGTCGGCGTTGGCGGACAGGGAACCATTTTAGCAAGCAAGATCTTATCAGAAGGTCTCACACAGGCAGGATATGACGTTAAGATGTCAGAAATCCACGGTATGTCCCAGCGGGGCGGCAACGTCAGCACGCAGATTCGTTTCGGTGAAAAGGTGTATTCACCCATTGTAGGAAAAGGAGAGGCTGACGTGATCGTCGCCTTTGAAAAGATGGAAGCCCTTCGCTGGATTGAATATTTGAAAGCAGGAGGGAAAATGGTTATTAATGACTTCGAAATCTCTTCTGTGCCGATTCAGCAAGGTGCCGCGAAATATCCCGAAGGAATTCTGGATGAGCTGGTACATAAAGTAAATGTTTCCGTGTTTAAGGCCGGAGATATCGCGATACAGCTCGGAAATTCAAAGACAATGAATATCGTGCTTCTCGGAGCGCTTACAAAGGCTATGAACATCCCAGGGATCGACTGGGAAGAGGTAATAAGGGCTAATGTTAAAAAGGGCTTTGAAGAGATCAACGTCAAGGCTTTCAGGGCTGGTGCAGAGCAGGTATAAGAAAAGATAAATAAAATGTAATAGAAATACTAAGTGATACCGTTATAATTGGCAAGGGATCAGGAAAGAGAAGACACGGCAATGAAAGCAGCAAAAGATGAAATCAGAAACAATAAGGGAAAGTTTGCCGTATATTTTATTTTAAGACTATCGGTGGTAGGTACTTTAATCGCACAGGCATATAACCGGAATTACAATGATGTGTTTTTATGTGTACTTACACTGATTCTCTTTATGATCCCTGCCTTTATCGAAAAAAGGCTGAATATTGATCTTCCCAACACACTGGAAATCATTATTCTGTTATTTATTTATTCTGCGGAAATTCTGGGAGAGATCAGGCAATACTATTTGATGTACGATCGCTGGGATGATATGCTTCATACCCTGAACGGCTTTTTATGCGCAGCAATCGGTTTTTCTTTGATTGATATACTAAATCGAAGTGAGCGGTTTCATATCAAGCTGTCGCCGCTGTTTGTGGCCATGGTTTCCTTTTGTTTCTCAATGACCATCGGTGTTCTCTGGGAATTCTTTGAATATTCCATAGATACTTTTTTCCGCATGGATATGCAAAAGGATACGATTATAACCGGCATCAGTTCAGTCTTGCTGAATCCTCAAGGGGTTAACGTACCGGTTACGGTTCCCATAGAAAGCGTCGTAGTTAACGGCGAACCTTGGTCAGGGTACATTGATATAGGCTTAAAGGACACTATGTCAGACCTATTTGTTAATTTCATCGGAGCACTTGTGTTTTCCGTGGTGGGATTATTCTATATCAATGGCAGGGGAAACGGTAAATTTGCGGAACGATTCATACCGAGGCTGAAAAAAAGTCCAGATGCGGAAGTATTAAAACAGGACTCAAATATTGATTCTGCGGGCAGCATTTATGAGTGCGAAATCGTGATTGAAGAAGTTATTGAAGAGGAAATAGAGATAAATAAAAATAAATAGTAAAAAAAATAGAAAATCGTCAATAATTATATTGACAGGCATGAGAGAACTATAGTATAATAAATCTTGTCGTCAGCGATGGGGGCGGGTATTCCAAGGTAGCTCAATGGTGGAGCACTCGGCTGTTAACCGATAGGTTGTGGGTTCGAGCCCCACCCTTGGAGCCAACAATGCCGGAGTGGCGGAATTGGCAGACGCACAGGACTTAAAATCCTGCGATCTTTACCGATCGTACCGGTTCGACCCCGGTCTCCGGCACCAGACAATTTCATAAAGTTGAAATAGTAGCATTTGCTGCTATTCTAATGACGCGGGGTGGAGCAGCTGGTAGCTCGTTGGGCTCATAACCCAAAGGTCCAAGGTTCAAATCCTTGCCCCGCAACCAAGCAATTTCAAGGCTTTCAGAGTTTTCTGAGAGCCTTTTTTCATGCCCAAAATCGGGGTTTGGTCTTTGTTTGGTCTTTATGAAATAAAAAAGAGAGGGTTTCCCCTCTCGATATAATTGTTTGAGTCGCACGATGCCCAGCTAGGCTTGTGGGCAGGAGTTGAGCCAATCTTCTAGTGCAATCCCGCAGACATTAACTATTCGAACATTCGGCCACCTTTCTTTGAGTGACTTTCCGTTAAATATTTTTGCATCAACCAACTCATCAGCCGTATAAAATTCACACCCGTCGGGGATGTCGCAGTAGCCAACCCAGTAGGGCATTTCATACTCTGGAAGAAATCCAAGATAATGTTCCTCTTCGTCGGGATCATCGGCAAAATAAAAACTCGTTTCGTCAATGTATAATCCAACCTTCAACTGTCTAAAAAAATAATCAAATTCTAATTTGTCCACAATGGTCCCCTTTCAACTTAATGAGTCAAGCTTTTGCATATTGTCCAAAGACGGCTCGCTATACTGATTTCTTCTTCGTCGGGTGCAATATATCCTGCAGCGTCTCAGCAGCAGCTTCATCCGCTGACCGGATTGCATGAGCATAAATATTACTTGTGGTCGACGCCTGGGCGTGACCAAGCCTGTTTGATACGGTCTTGATCGGTACGCCGCCAGCAATCAGGAGTGTGGCGTTGGTATGCCTCAGCGAATGAACGGATATGTCCGGAAGATTGTTCTTGACAATGAATTTTCGGAACCAGCCGGTGATTGTGTCCGGGTGGATCGGATTCCCGTTCCAGCTCGTAAATAAGCGGCCCGTGTTAGCCCATTGATCACCGAGGGACAGCTTTTTCTCGCTTTGATATGTCCGGTATGATTTTAACATGTCTATGGCTGCCTGTGGCACCTTGATTGACCGTGCAGAGGTTGCACTCTTTGTCTCATCCTCAAAGATACCTTTTCCCTTTAGATAGAGGGAAGTTCGTCTGATATGGATCACTGCACTGTCAAAGTCGATATCCTGCCATTCCAGGCCACACAGCTCCCCACGGCGCATACCTGTGTAGATCAGTAGCTTGATCATAACGGCGTGCTGCAGATCCTCCTTGTCCAGAAGATCCAGAAGCTTCGCCGCATCTTCTTCATCCAGGTACTTTGCTTCTGTCCTTGGAACTTTCGGAGCACGGACTCTATCACAAGGGTTGGAGAATATGATCTGCCACTCCACAGCGGTGGCCAGGATAGCCGAAATAAGCCTGTGGTGATGCTGTATTGTTTTAGGAGATAGGGTAGAGACAGATTCAACGGGTTTAAATATATCGGCCTTTTTGACTTCCAAAGCTTTCACAATCCTGTCTACTGATACCTGGTTAATCGGTTGGCCAGTGGTGATACGGTTCAGAACCGATATAGAGACCTCAGCATTGTTGGCCAATGCTACTTTGGTTAACCCCATTTTTTTCAGTACCTTCTTGAAATCGACCTTGCACTCGTATTTGGTATCATTCCGGATTCCGGCCTCTGAAAGATTATCATAGAAGGACAAAAGATGTTGTGGCTGGATCCTGTCTAGTCTCATATGACCGATAGCATCATTGATCCGTTTCATGAGGTGCTGGTACCGGCTGACTGTCTTGGCCCTGAGTTGCTTCTCTGCATAGTCGCGGAACCACTGCTCCGCAAACTCAGCAAACTTGATTGATCCGTCTAGGAACTGGCCAGTTCTGCATTTCTCTTCAAAGAGTACCGTCTGCCGTTGCAACTCCTTCTCGATTTGCTTTTTAGTCATGCCTGGTTCCGGATCCCAGGTGGTGGATTTTGTGAGTTGTTTCCCATTAATGTCATAGCCGCAGGAGACCCGGATTCGATAGGTGTCCCCGCGTTTTGTAATTGTAGCCATATAAAAGCCTCCTTGTCATTCATGAGGGCGTAAAAATGCCCTGAACTATTGAAATTTTGGGGCTGAAATGGTACAATTCTTTTGATGAAGAGGCTTGTACCATTTCAGCCGATTTATAACATTCGCTCCTGCGCCAACAGGGGCGTTTGTATTCTTTTTGAAACTTAATTCGATAGAAAAACTTAAAACTCATAACAGTGATATAGATAAAATTCATATTCAGAATATAGTAGATTGCTTTCATATGCATGCTCTATATCGCGGCAAATCTGGTTTGTCATATCGACTATGAAGGGAGTTGGAAGTTCGCGGTATATTTGTCGGACCCTTCTATTGTTTTCTTCAATGTTTCTTATACCACTTGTGCTTTCGGAATACAAGAAAGTTCGAATATCCAGGTTATACTGATTTTCACTTTCATATTCCTCATTCTTCTCTAGGATAATTTTCGAACCAAAACGTAAGGTGGTTTTATTATTATTCTCCTCAACCTCCATCTCTATCTCTGCTCGCCCTTCTTCCTCATAAGTCGATATTTTTAATTTAATATTGTATGGAATATAGATAAATAAATCCCCTGGTTTAATTCCTAAATACATGCAGAGAGTATTGATTGTAGAGAATTGTATTCCTACACTATTTTCTTTTTCCAAAGCAGTGAGCGTAGTTCTTGAAATACCGGTATCCCCTGATACTTTTGTTTTACTAAGTTTGCGTTCAGCAAGTAGAATTCTTAAATTGGATTTCAGCATTTAACACACCTCCTGGACAAATTGTACATTATAAAGATAAAATGTGCAATGGTCTGAACAAAATAATATTGACATGTTAGTTAGGGCGTTGTATAGTTAAGATCAAGAACGTACAGAGTATTGTACGAAAATGATAAAAAAGAAAGGAAGTGTACGCAGTGATAATCAATAAAATTTCTGCGGTTTTAGGCAATAAGCTGATCAAAATCAGTGATCTGTCAAAAGGTACGGGAATCTCAAGAACAACAATTACAAACCTTTATTATCGCAAGAGCGATTCCATTACCTTTAAAAACCTTGATAAGCTATGTTCTTATTTAGGTTGCACCGTTAATGATTTGCTTGAATTTCAGGAGGAAGAACGGCCATGAACGAACAAAAGAAATTCTCATTTACAGCCCCGGAGCGGGAAACGATCATTCTGTTTTCTGATGAAGACAACAGCTGCGAAGTTTATACCTGCAGCAGGCCAATAATGACAAAGCTGGACAAGCTCTGCAGAAGTAATCCAGAGTCATACAAGCTGGTCAACAAGGACAGCTACAGTAAGACATATCAGACGGACAAGCGGCTAATCAGCTTCAGGACGCCCAAGACAGTGACTATGACCAATGAGCAAAGGGCCGCGGCATCAACCAGAATGAAAAATATGCGGAAGAGTAGCCTTGACAAGACAACATGAAATCAAATATTAGCCTGAATTTGAGACTAAGAAGACTAAAATCGAAAACAAACTATAACTTATGGTATCAGAATACCATAACGGGGGAAAGGAGTTAAATATGCTACCAAGAATGCGCTTAATGCGTGAGGCATACGAGGAAATTAAAAAGGCTGATCCAGGTACGGCCATTACAATGAATTACATACGAAAGCTTGTGATTAGTGAAGCTGTACCAGCCATGAGAGCTGGCAGCCGGTATCTAATCAACATGGATGATCTGGAGGATTATCTGGCCAACCCACAACGACAAGAATTGGATCGGATCAGACAGCTACAGCAGACGGGCGGAAAGATACGCCGGATTGCTGAATAATGGAGGGGGGCATCAAGTGGCCAAACGAAGAATGTTCAGCTTAGATATTATAGACACAGACACTTTTCTTGAAATGCCAGCAAGCACTCAGGCGTTGTATTTTCATCTTGGAATGAGAGCTGATGATGATGGTTTCGTTTCATCACCTAAGAAAATAACGATGATGGTAAATTGCGGCATAGATGATCTTAAGCTGTTGATAGCGAAGCAATTTGTATTGCAAGTCAGTGACGGGATTGTTGTGATTAAGGATTGGAAGATTAACAATTACATACAAAAAGATCGATATACCAAAACACGATATACGAAAGAAAAGGACTTACTAGGGATCGAAGATAACGGGTCATACATGCTTGCAGAGTCATTTAATTCCGATATGGATACATCATGTGTCCAGTCTGTATCCAAAACGGATACACAGGTTAGGTTAGGTAAGAGTAAGGATAGTATAGGAAAGGATAAAGAAAGGGAAGAGGAAGAAAAGGGAGAGAGAAGGGGTTCCGCAGGAACCATTAAAGGGTCTTCGACATCGGAAGCGTTAAAGGGTTTACAGCTGAACAAGTCAGCAGATAAACGGCGGTTTTCATCTTCTTTCCCTTCTGATAATCAATTTAGCTTTCAGATTGTTCAGAGCCAGATCAGCCTTATGTACAAGAAACTTAAGCAAGAAGAGGGATGCATATATGAATTATCACAAATTATAGAGATATTCATGATGTACTATGACGCGTATCAAAAAAATACCGGACAATATCACCCGCCGCTTAAGAATGAGGACGTATTTCAAATTATTCGTAATATGCCGGTATGTTATACCGATCGAGGAGAGCCTCTTGAACTAGATACTGAATTGTATGAAAAAATTATAGAAAAGCATTTTGAAACTGATTATCAGGGAGGATGCGATTACAATATACTTCACTTTATGAGCGGTCAAATAAGAACTCTTAGATATTATGAAACTTGTTATTGAGGGGGTGAAAAATGTATATTAGAACGCAAGATGAAAAGGCTATTGTACCTTGCCATGCTATTGATAGCTGCTATAATGAAAAATTTAAAAAATATGAAATTTATTCGATAAATCCTAAGGAAATTTTTCAAGTTCCTGAACCACAATGCAGATTAATTGGGGTTTATGTATCAAAAGATCAATATTATGAGGTTATGAGAGATTTAGAAGATGCTTTAGTAAGAACAGGCGCTTATTATAGAATGCCGCTAGAATGTAACCGTCTATAATAAAACCCCTATTTACGAAACAAATGAAGGAGGAATTCCAATGAACGCTACATACACCACCAGCCAGGATCATTGCATCCCGGCGAACATAATAATAGATCAACCGGCAGCGGATCAGGAAAGTATAAAGGACGAGCTGGCCAGCATGACGAAGGACAACCCCAGGGCAGAACTACTGTCACTGGTGCCAGATCTGGCCAGGACACGAACGCCAGAGCAGCTTCAACGGATGAGAGAAGAGGCAAAGAGGGAAATCGGACCATTCTCCCCAATGGTTGAGGCCTTGGTGGATATTTTCTTTAGCGCGGCGATCAGCTGCTCCATGGAACTGGCCGAGAATGAAAATACGGCCCCAGGCGGCAACCCGGAAGCCGTAAAGAGTGATAGAATCACCCAAGGTCAAGATGATTCTATCAGCTACAGCGCATAAAATCAAGCGACAAGTAATGGTACAACCTTAAATGAACGGATAATCCAGGGCGGCGGCAACCGTCCTGGCCGTCTCTGTAGTTGGCGATACAGGGACAAGGAAGTGACTGCAAGCACTTCCAGATATATTGCGAAAAATTTTCGTAATATCAAGGACGCCGAAAATTTCGGCAAACCGGAAAGGATACATACGATGACCGTTAAAATAAAAATGACTTACGAGAGTGACCAGGAGCGTGATCAAGTTCTTCGAGTGCTCCGACCGGTGTTGGCCAGGGCGAAAGTGAAGGACAAGAAGGATAAAAAACCGCATAAGACGGTTTACATTGAGCTGCCTGAGGGAGCCGGGGAAGGGACATAGGAGATTGTGGAAGCACAGTCTTCTCTATATTTTGTAGTGATATTTGATTAAAGGTATGGTATGATTTGGAAGAATGAGGCTGACCAAATGGTCTTCACTATATGAGGAAACCTTACTGGAATACGGGATAATAAAGCAACCAATTTTATTAATATTATCGGAGGTTGGAAAACCTGTTATGGGTAAACAAATTAATTTTTACATAGAATTGGATGCATTTAAAAAGTTAGCTCAGAAGGCACTTGATTTAGGGTTTAAAATAATAGAACAACTTAGTGTACCGTCTGATAATGGATTATATCATGGTGAATGCAAAGAGCATCTATTGCTTGATAAAGTTGACTTTTCTAATCTGAGAGTACGCTATTATTTTTACCTTGAGGATGCTGGGCAATTAGTTTTTTCAGATAGTGGTTTCCTTGACACTATTCGAAGTCCAGTCATTGAAGTAGGGTATTCAGAAATCCATGAAAATACAATATCAAAGGACCGTATGTGGGTTTCAACAGGTTATTGGGAAGATTCAGAAACATTTATTAACCGTTCAGAAATCTTAGGAGAAAAATATGACTCGCTTACACGATATGTTAAAAAATTAGCGCCGTATACAGAAATACAAGTCAAATTTAGAAATGGTAGAACGGGTATTTCAAAAGAATATATTACTCCTTATTTATTGGATTTATTAAATACCATGCAATATGAGTGTGAAGCAAATTAACGCACACTGCTAATAAAACAGAATTGAACTTGACCACTTAATTAAAATTAAGCCTCCAAATGGGGAGAGTTTATGGAACTTCGATGTTGTGCAGTGTGAAGAATCAAATTGTTTTTCTTCTGGATCGTGGAAACAATGAAAGGACGCAGTGTGAAAGAAATATTAATATCTATTTTGATATTAATTGGAGGCTGGTTGCTGATAAGTGTACGGTACTCTTTCATTAATTTCAAATATGCAGATAAAGACAAGAGAAAGAGGATTATCCTACATGATTTAATTGGTTTGGTAATTCTTCTCATTGCCCTTATGGTGCTGCTTCTTTTAGAGCTTTGAATTCTGTAAAATCAAAGAAAATCATATACATACCCCCTCAAATCTTGTATAATATAACCAAGTAAATAAAAAGATAGTACCCCATCGGGAAACCGCTGGAAGCCGTAATCATGGCGTGGGAATGACTGAATAAAATCAGTTGTTCCTGCGCCTTTTTTATTTACTTTCCTTTCTCCTTTCAAAATAGATACTCCTGGGCATGAGTCTAAACGGCCCTTCGTTATAGGAAGGGGAGAGGGAACCAAGTTAATTCAAAAAGATTGAAGGAGAAAGAAGGAAAAGAAATGTTAAGTAAAGCAATACAGGAAATGTTGGACGAATGGGCCAGTACATTAGACGAAATCAGAAAGAAGATCGACGATCTAAACGGTCAGAAGAGAGAAGCGGCAGCAGATGTTCAGACTGCGATTAAAGGGAAAAAAGCGGATGAAGTTATTTCAGCCCGGCAGATCGAGTCAAGGCTGGATGAGGAGATTCAGGCACTGAGGTTAATTGAGGCAGAAATTGCGGGATCATATCCGGTAGACCATGGAACTTTCTTAGTGGAGTATCAAGCATTCCAGAAGCAGTATGAGTCAATCCTAGATCAAAAGTACACTGGTGTATTGGTCGCGCTCACTGAGCTGGAAGGCGCATATACCGTGTATGATCATGTATATGCACAGTATACAGCGAAATTAAAGCCTTGGCAGGAGCTTGCGACGAAGATAGGCCTAAGTCAGCCCAGTGTGTTTGCTGACAGGACTATACAGCACAGAAAATTCAAGAGGGATATAGGAGAACTAACAAGGAGGCAAGTATGAAATATGCAGTAATACATGGGGATTCCGTAGACAAGGAGACTTGGAAAGCAGCACGCAAGGCTCTGGCCGGTGCCATGAAAGAATTCTGCCTGCCACCTGTGACCATTAAATGGTTCGCGCCTGCTCACTTCGTAAAGAGTGCCAATGAAACGTTCGAGCGGGATTCAGACTTACGGGGAGCGTACCGTTGGTCTGATGATAACAGCATTTATGTACAGGCCTATCAGCTCCCTGATGCCATTGCGGAAACCGTGCTGCATGAAGTTTGCCACCTTAAGGCACGGATTGCTGCTCATGGATGTAACGCCGATGTTCCGACGGAAACCGAGGAAGCCTTGGTTGAAGAGTACGTTGCGGATATGATGAGACGAGGTGTTCACAAAGATATGGATACGTATATCGATTATCTTTCAGGGAAGGATTGGAGCGAAAATACCAAGAAAACACCCGGAAAAAGCTCCGCAAATTCGGAAGTACATATAAAGTCTGTTACATCTCCTACCGGTGGAGAACGCCGTCGTAAAACGAGATACGGAAGAGTGGGCCTGTAGTTCTGGGCTAGAGGAATGATGGCACGCCAGAATAGAGAACGGATATCCCCCCCTGGTGAGGAAGTTAAATGCGAATGCCCAGTAACCGAGTGCCCTTCTTCCTTTACACTGAGGGTTGTTTTACAGGGGGGGTGTAGTCTATAGCATAAAACACTCAGAAAGGGGAGAACGATCATGACAAACGAGGAGCTTGTGCAGCTGATCCAGGATGGCCAGGCTGAATACATACCGCAGCTGTGGGACCAGGTGTATCTTTTTATCTGTCGTATGGCCAAGAAGCGGCTGATCGGAGAGGACGGTTATGCTTGGCAACTGGAGGATGATCTTGTCAATGAATCCTACTTTTCATTCCTGGAGGCCATAGACGGCTTTAAACCGGATGGAGGGGCCAGTTTCCTAACCTATCTGGAATTTCACCTTAGAAACAGCTTTAACCGGGTGCTGGGAATACGTACACAGAAAGACCGGAGGAATCCCATGCGGTACGCTGCCAGCTTGGACGCTCCGATCGAGGGAGCTGAGGATCTGACTCTGAAGGACATGATCATTGACCACATGTCAGAGGAAGATTACCGGTTCGTTGAGGATGATGCTTTCTGGCAAGACGTTCACGAGCTCCTGGAGGAAACGATACTTGCTGCCACGTCAGGGAGGATCCAGGAGGCGTTTCTGACCATGCTGCATGAGAATTGCACCTTCCCGGAGGCCTGCCGGAAGATGGGGATTCAGGAAGAGAAGCAGCGGTCTATGTACACCATGCACACAACCGGCCTGAGACATATCCGGCTACAGCTAAAGGGGAGAGCATGGCAGCGGTGCCGGAAAATCGGAATTGATGAATACCTCTCTATCGGCTTGTGTGGATCGGGCCTTAACGCATGGAAACGACATGGCTTCACCAGCTCCACAGAGCTGGCCGCGATTAGGTTAACGGATGCTGAGCTACATCGTAGTATGATTAAAAGGATGCTTTCATAATCGGAGATATTCTACTTAAACTTACAGTTTACATGATAAAAACAGTATTTTACAGAATGGAATTGATTTCCTTATTGTGGGATAATTTATTAAAACAAACAAATGTTATTAATTTAGTAGTACGAAAGGTAGGTTAAACATGAAACGATTTATAGCAATATTAATGACACTGATCATGGTGCTCGGATTATCCAGTGTGGGGGTCTGGGCGGATGAGGCAACGTGGCAGGAAGAGACTCCGATGCCAACAGCAAAATATGAACATACATCAGTAGTCTGGAATGATAAAATCTATACAATAGGAGGAGCCAGCTTAGGGGGGGTAAACCTAAGTAAATTAGAAATATACGACACAACAACTAAAACATGGTCCACGGGTGCCCCGATGCCTACAGCTAGAATCGGCATGGCATCGGCTATAATAGGAGACAAAATTTATGTAATGGGAGGTTCTCTTTCGGGTACGTATCTAAATAAATTAGAAATCTATGATCCGGTGACGAATAGTTGGACTACCGGCGCTTCAATGCCCACTGCAAGATATATTCCACAGGCGGCAGTAATTGACGGTAAGATATATCTAATTGGTGGTTATAACGGGAGCAGTATGAATACAGTGGACATTTATGACCCCGTGAAGGGCAGTTGGTCATCAGGCAAAGCGATGAATACTGCGAGGTATTATCACACTGCAAGTGTGGTGGATGATAAGATTTATGTTATGGGCGGTTACAATACTAGTACACGCGTACTCAGTACAGTCGAAATCTATGACTATAAGAGCAATAACTGGACAAGCGGCACACCTATATCGAAGGCCAAGAGCCAAATGGGCTCCGCAGTGCATGGCAAGAAGATTTATCTAGTAGGAGAATATGATGGAACCTCTAGGGCAAACTCGGTAGAGATATATGATACGGAGACGGATACTTGTGCAACAGGCATTTCTTTACCTTCTATTTTGAGCTGGGAGACCGCCAGCGTCGTTGGTAATAAAATATACGCAATTGGCGGTTATGATGGTAGCATAAGAAACACAGTGCTTTCCCTGTCATTAGAAAGGGCCCCAGAGTCACCATCACAGCCCCTCAACTTAACTGCCACCGGCGGCAACTCCGTAGTCGACCTTTCCTGGGGCTCCGTTTCCGGAGCAGAAAGCTACACCGTAAAGAGATCCCTCACAGAAGGTGGTCCGTACACAATGATTGCTGATGGTGTGACAGACACAACCTATTCTGACACCGACGTCGACAATGGAACGACCTACTATTACGTGGTCACTGCCGTCTCTGCGGGCGGTGAAAGTGAAAACTCGAATGAGGCCAGTGCGACACCACAAGCTTCGACGTCTTCTGGAAAAGCATTGCTGGTGATTACCATGACGAACGGACTTGAAAAGGAATACGACCTGCAGATGTCAGAGGTGAATAATTTTATTGACTGGTACGACAGCAAAGCGGCTGGCAACGGTCAGGGTTATTATACGATCAGTAAAACCTTCAACCTGGGACCGTTTATGACCAGGACCGATTATTTGACCTTCGATAAAATTCAGAACTTTGAAGTAATGCAGTATAATTAAATAATGATGCCCCTGGGGAGAGATCCTTGGGGGCTTTTTTGTTGATTTATGGAAATAATTGGTGTAAACTTGAAACGAGGAGTATCTAATCACCCTAAAACAATGTCTATGTAGAGAGG
The DNA here is from genome assembly GCA_963676445.1 of Anaerovoracaceae bacterium. Taxonomy (GTDB): domain Bacteria; phylum Bacillota; class Clostridia; order Peptostreptococcales; family Anaerovoracaceae; genus Anoxybacterium. The sequence goes on along the minus strand of OY781100.1, from coordinate 1,106,511 downwards.
GATGTCGAGAATGAGTAATAAAATTGATTTTTCGGAAAAATGTATTCGACAATTATTTGGACCTGAAGCGGCTGAGGATGAATCTATCGATAGGTTAAAGGAATATTATTTTAAAGGTGAAGTGTATGAGCGAATTCATAATGATATGCCCTTAAAGATATTGGTCGGTCATAAAGGCATTGGAAAATCAGCTACATTTAAAATTTCTTTCCATGAGAATGTAGCCAAAGATATTATTTCTATTTGGGTAAGACCAGATGATATTCTCGAATTATGTCAGGATGAAGACGGGCTTCTAAAGATGATCAGAAGTTGGAAATCTGGGCTTTTGAATGTGATTTACCAAAAGGTTTTAGAGAATGTTGGATTAGAATCGGATCCTGATCCAGGGGTTATCAATTATGCGGGAAGGTTTATTAGTAAAATAACAGAGACTTTAAAGGTCGGGTTAGAAAGAAAGGCCGATTTAACCGCTATTCAACGCACTCTAATTTCTTCATATCTAAAGAAGAATCGTATCTATGTTTACATTGATGATTTAGATAGAGGTTGGAAAGGCTCAGAACACGATGTGTTAAGAATCTCTGCATTGCTAAATGCCGTTCGGGATTTAACTAATGATAATTCAGGACTACATATTCGTATAAGCTTAAGGTCGGATGTGTATTTCTTAGCACGAACATCTGATGAGTCAACTGATAAAATCGAAACTGCTGTGGAGTGGTACTCCTGGACCCAGCATCATATCCTTGTTATGCTTGCAAAAAGAATTCAAACTTATTTAGGTAATTCTTTGGATGAGCGAACTCTTCTTAAAACTCCTCAGTTTAAGATTGCTGAATTATACAATGATGTTTTTGAACCGAGATTTTATGCCAGCGGGAAATGGGCCGATGTGCCCACACATAAAGTTATGGCTTCGATGATTCGCAGAAGACCTAGGGATTTGATCAAGTTGTGCACTTTAGCGGCTAAATCAGCGAAAGAGAAACACCATAGGATAATAGATACAAGTGATTTGATTGATAATTTCGATTATTATTCACAAGAAAGGTTGCAGGATACAATTAATGAGTATTGCTCGGAGTTACCATCTATAAATAGATTGCTTATGGGTATGAAGCCAAGCAAACGCGAACGCCATACATCCGAAGAATTTATTTATTCAACCGAAGACTTGTTGAAGAAAATAGAAATAATTCAAGGTAAAAGTCCTTTCTTTTTTTCAAAGGGCACACCTGCAACTCCCGAGGAGTTAGCTGCATTTCTATATAAAATTAATTTTTTGATTGCGCGTAAGAGAGTTGAGAGTGGAGACTCGCTAGATAGAAGATATTTTGAGGATCAAAAGTATCTATCAAACACGTTTGTGGATTTTGGTTATAAATGGGAGGTGCATCCGGCTTTTAGATGGGCCTTATATCCTGATGCAGGGAGCGACATCTTCTTGTCTCTGGATATCGATAATCAAATTTAGCAATAAGCTAGTTTTATGTACATCTTTCGAGTATTAATCAGTTTTTGAGATATTGGCTGGACAATTTGGAATGGGGGAAGACGTGCAAAATAAAAAGAAGAATAACTTACAAAAACAATCGCTTGGCTCTGTAGTGACATCTGCAGCACAACCCATAATGCAAATTGGATTGAGTAGTCTGTCGCCTATATTGCTTTATTGCGATCCCACAATAGGAACATTCAGTTTAGCTTTCGCTAGTGCAGCTTCCAACGCTGCTGGATCACTCCTTACAACGGTGTTGGATTATATCAAACAAAAGAGACTTGAACTCGGGATAAAGAAGGTTAATTCTCATAAAATCCCTCTAGATAAATTTCTAAAAAATAATAAGTCGGTATCAAATCTGGCGGCTGCATTGGACTGTATCTCAAATGCTTCAAGGGATGAAAAGATTGAGTATATCGCGAATTTAATATGTAATAGCGCTTTGAATGATTCTATTTCTGAGGAAAATGATATATTTGAGATGAAACTGAGACTATTGGATGAAATTTCATTTGATGAAATTGGTCTTTTGGAATCTTTGTATAGGAATACAGTTTTAATTCCGGAAGATCTGGGGAATCATCAAAAGGGGTTTATCGATGATATTAATTTATCATTTGAAAGCATATCAAGTGAAACCGGAATACCAATTGAATTTATACCTCATCGCTTAGATAAACTAAACGGCATAGGGCTTTGCGGTAAAGATATTATGCTTCAGTTTACTTTTGGTATGACTAAAGCCGTTACTTATTATTATTCGTCGCCCTTATATTTGGAGCTGAGAGATTATATTCTAAAGGTAAATAAAAGTAAGGGGAAATAGGGTGAAATTCTGGTCGTTATTTGGTCTTTATTCCTATCAATAAAGACCAAAATCTACCGAAAAGCATCAAAACAACACATGCTTAAAACGTTGAAAATTAAACGATATTCAAAAATATCAAAATCGAAAAATCCAATTTATACACCCTCATAACCCAAAGGTCCAAGGTTCAAATCCTTGCCCCGCAACCACGAAATCAGCGACAGAGAAATCTGTCGTTTTTTTATTTCTCTTTCGCTTATTTCGTTGAATCCGAGGGGGAGAGGATTTGAACCAGAGGGGGCGCAGGGGAGAGCATCGCCCCTGCATAGAACTCTTTTTATTAAAAGCTTGGGAGAAAAGAGTGGATTACCGCTCCGGGGGTGACAGGTAGGCATTTGCCTACCGCCAAGAGGTGGGCAGCAGCCCCCTATGGAAGCCGCTTGCTTCGCTGCTGCTTTATCATCCGCAGCCTTGATCGCATGGGCGACATAGATATTTGTTGTTGTAGAGGCCTGGGCGTGGCCAAGTCGGTTTGATACGGCTTTAATCGGTACGCCACCGGCTATCAGAAGCGTCGCATTTGTATGCAGGAGAGAATGAACCGAGATTTCCGGCAAATTGTTCTTTGTGATGAGGCTGGGAAGGGAACATAGGAGATTGTGGGAGCATAGTCTTCACTAGTTCGTAAGATTTCTTATATATGGTAGGGCGGCTGGAGGAATGGTTTTTATCTATCCAGCCGCCCTGTTTTCACTTTTAGAACTTATGTTTCTTAGATGAACAAGAAAAAAGGCAGAGATATTAGATGACTTTAGCAATCAGCTGAACTAGATTAAAATACTTTCCGTTTTCAGCTTTCATCATTTCTATGTTTCCCGCTGCAAAGGGATTGTACGAGGAAAGCCATTCATCCCACGCCTGCTTGCAGCATGCCATTTCGCGGATTTCAACCATTTCAATGCTCTTTTCCCACCTCCATAGCTCCTTCCACCAGTCAAGAGAGTGTATGGTTCTTTTTTCATCGCCTTTCCAAAACGGCTGCATTTCCTCCGGGACATTTTCCCCAAACTCATATTTTAATCCGGGAACCGCCACGGCGATATAGCCGCCCTTTTTTATAAGAGGAATGATCGATGGGAGCATTTCTGCTGTATCCCCGAAATAATGATAGGCATCCACGCTAAACAACAGGTCAAAATATCCGTTTGCGAAAGGCAGTCCTTTGGTAGCGTCTACGGAAATCGGAACGGCTTTATCATCAATTCCGATAGATTGGAACCGCGCATAATTCTCAGTAGGTGAAATCCAAAGGTCTGCTGCGAAAACAGACACGCCGTATTTTTTTGTTAACAAGAGTGTAGAAAGGCCGCACCCACAGCCGAGGTCAAGTATCCGCATATTCTCATTGATATTGAGGTGTGACGCTAATTCCTCGGCTACCCGCATAGCATTCGGCCCCATCATAGTGGTTTTCAAAAACTCCATATTGTTATTATCAGAAATAAATTGGTTTGTGAATGTATACATATATATTCTTCCTTTCCGTTTTCAGCCTTACAGAAAGAAAATAAAAAAGCACAGTAATTATACTACTGCGCTACAAATTACACCATTAAAGTTATGGATGTGTGTTCAATCTGTAAGGCAGTTTGTGGTAATACAAATAAAAGCAGTACAACTGCTCATTTCATTCCCTTAACCTAAACTGTTACAGAATAACCGACATCAACTCACCTCTTCTTTCTCGAAATCAATATATCATGACACTATGGATTTTGCAATGCAATTATATATTAAAACCCTGAAATTATTATTGTGCATTGGAAAATTAGTTTTTTCAACACTTAAAATAATGGGGTCGGATCTCGTATTATAGCAAAAATTGAGTATCTGCAGAGCGCTTTGAACTTCGTGGTATCCATATTAAAATCAGCATTGATCTACCGACTTAATCTTCATCAGTTTCTGAAAAATTTATTCGAAATTTTATGCTGATTCTTATAATAGGCGATTAAGGAACAGGGAATACAGTGGCAGGAGTGATTTATTCATTCGCATCAATGTTTGCCTGATCTTTATCTGGTCTTTATTTCTATCAATAAAGCCATTCCCCCTGCTTGCCGCGTTAATCGGATCAGATGAATACCCATATGGCTTCCAGACTAACAATTTGACAGAATTAAGAAAGAATGATACTATTTTAGTTAGCGAATGCTAACTCGGGTAACCCGAGATATCAATAGTACATTCTCCGCATTTTTTTTGTCTTGTCTATTCAGGAAGGAACGAAAGTCAATGAGCCCATTATATGAATATAATACTTATAGTCGAAGCGTTCATCAGCGCGCTGTTTGTGATATGTGGAATTTGGCGTATAACTTAGAACATGGTCAAATGACATATGATATACCAGAACCGACGGGTATTGGTATATTAAAAAGCACTTGTATCAGCAGAAATATACGGATGATTAACTATGATGTAAACTTCTGTGCTCCAGTAGAGATGCGAGGAGTATCCAGAAATTCGCATTTTGATCTTTTGTTTTGTTTGGGAGAATCAGTTTACTGGGAGCTACCGGAAAGTAAGAAAAACTTTAAATTGCTTACAGGAGAAAGCTACATCGGTATAAGTAAAGAAACAAAAAAGTGCTGTATTTTTCCGTCCAAGCGATGAAGACGCTTCAAAGAATGGAACTGGTTTGCCGCGATGAGAAAAGGTTGGTATTTCGTACCGAGGCAGGGACGGAACAAGCAATCCTTCTAGTGAATAAACACAATATTATAATGCGCTTTCTGATTGAAGATGAGATATCCACTTACATACGAAATTCAGGCTGAAACAGATAATATTTTGCATCTGTTTCAGCCTTCGATCTTAGCTAGTTAAAGGGAGGGAGCTATAAGAATAAGTTATTTGTACATAGATATGATTCGCTGCATCATATCCATCATCAGTTTTTCTGACATATGTCCACCGGTATCATGAGCAATTAATTCCGCATTTTTCAGGTATTCCATTGTTTTTTCAGCCATAGTAAAGGGGACCTCCTGATCATCCCGACAATGATACAGCATCACCGGCTGTTCTACATCTTCAATACGAAAGCCCCAATCCATAAATTCCAATTTCCCGCAGGCGGCCATCCCCATACAACCACCTACCATGGAATCTCTGATATACGGAAGCAGCTTATGTTCTTCCGTCAACTGTGAAAGGTATGTGTTATAAAGCAGATCGGCAATATTCTCCAAAGATTCTTTTTGGTAAACAACAATCTCTTTTTGGGTCGCATCCTGATATAATGATAGAACTTCCGGCTTGTATACTGCGCCAAGCCCTTTGTTAATAAACATGTTTTTTACTCTATTAGGGAAAGCGGCAGCAGTAGCGTAGGCATAAGGCGCTCCGGCGGAAATCCCTACCACGTCAAATGCTTCAATATTCAAATGCTCTAACAGAGGGTTAATAATTTCCGGCCATTCAGCTATATTATTCATCAGAAAAAAATCTGAACGACCATACCCCGGACGCGCGATAAGAATGTATCGTATGGGGACTCCGGCCAGCAGTTCGTCTGTACCATCAGCAAACACCGAACCTGCCAGTCCGTGACAACCTACAATAGGATAACCGTTTTCTTGACCGTAGACCTTATATTCTATTTTTTTGCCATCTGGAAGTATAAAAATTTCACTCATATTATCATCCTCTCATAATACAGTTAGCATATCCTAACTAAGCCTATCATAAATTAGACTTTTTTTCAATAGGGGTTATGATCGAACCATGAGCCTCAGTTGTTGAAGTTAATTGATAATCATGCTATATTAATAAGGCATAAGCTTTCATTTTGGGCTGGTGTAGATGATGTGGAGGTAGGTACGCCGGGTTTGGTTGGGTTCTATATAGAAGCCTACCACTGCCCTGAGTGCGGAACGATCGTGATACCAACTTCGGAGGATTGATTATGAAAACACAGATCATATTTTATATCGGTTGGGATATTCTGTTTATCGGTCAGCTGTATTTGTTTTCAAGGTTTGATCGGATGATATTGATTTTTGCTAAAAGGTCCATGGAATTTAATTATACATTATGGTTTCAGATCGGCTGGATGATCATTATTGGGGGCATTTTAACCATATTAGTGTATAAGGGAAAACAATTTCAGGAGCGGAGAAAATCAGCGATCCTGGAGCTTATTGTCATAGGAATTCCAACCGCTTATATTGCTACAGCTATAGCTATTCCATACAGTTTGGCTAGCTTAGCAGGAGAAAATATCTCTTGCTACGTACCTTTTTGGCTAAGCTATAGTACAACTGCCAGGCTGGCGTCCGGCATTGTTTTAGGCTATGAAATCTTTATTTTTTTTATGAGGATTACTAAAAAACAAAATGACGATATTTCAGAAATACACCAAGAAGAGGCGTGAAAAACAGAGATGTAATAATATTAGAAGAATTACAGTCATAATTGCGAAAAAGATAAGTCAAGCAGCGTCAAGCGGCTTGTCTTTTTTTTTGCTATTCTGTCATCTGCCGGCATCTTTTAGGACATTATGAAAAAATATTAATTTTCAGGGAATAATCGAGAGGAATTTGTTGTACTGATTCAGTTGAACCAAGAGATTTAAGAATGATATTATAATAACAACTTTTATAAAACTATTTTAAAAAAGTTATTATGTAAACTAACGTTGGCGCAAGAGGCTTAAATAAGGAACGAAAGATTACATAGGGGAGGTTATATTATGGCTTTTAAGGATTCGCTATTAAAAAAACTAATTTGCTTGATACTATCAGTGATCTTCCTGGCAATGAGTTCAGGCTGCTATTCACAAGCTATTTCTGCTGTTGATGCAGATAAGGTGCTGGCGTCACCCGGCAATACGCAGGCAGAGAAAACAGGGACATCCCTCGTATCTCCTCCGAAGGAGTCCACTGTACCGGAAGGATACCGGGCTTTATGCGATGCCGGGACTACATATATTGCAGTAGGTACGGGAGGCCGGATTGACAGGATCAATTCTGACAAAACGGCCGCCAGAGTACCTGCGGTCACAAATGCGTGCTTAAATGATGTCATCTCGTCCAATGGCCGGGATGTAATCGTAGGGGATGGAGGTATCATCCTTTTTTCAAAAAATAGCGATGACTTTAAGACGGTAAAAAGTGGGACAAAAAAATCTCTGTTTAGTGTTGCAGAATTTCAAGGGAACTTCTGGGCTGTCGGAGAGGATGGGATGCTCCTTCGTTCCAATGACGGTGAGCGTTGGGAGCCAATAGATTCGGGAATAAAAAATAATATTATATCCATATCAGCAAACGATAGAATGTGCATGGCATTAACCAGAGAGGGCCAGATATTGATGTCGGCAGACGGTTCCGTCTGGGAGTTGACTGACTACAATGTGCTCTATGAAGGCTATTCGGAACTATTTTGGTTCCACAGTATACGTGCTTGTGGAAATGCATTTGTGATTGCTGGAGAATATCAAAAGAATCCAGGGTATCCTGCCGTACTGTCCAGTGAAACAGGTGAGGTCTGGTCGGTGTATGAGTTCCGTAAAATTAACGGTGAGCCTGGCGAAAAGTCCTTTCCTTTAACGATAAATACGGTGAGTGTCGATTGGGATCAATTGGTTGCAGCCTGCGGCAATGGAAGCATTCTCACTATAAGCGAATGCACCGAATGTCATAAGCTTGATACCTTGAGCAGCAGAAGTATCAATGACATGGTTTCTTCCGATGGATATCTCGTTCTCGTTGGGGATGGTTTTTGGCTTGATATCCGTAAAAGTGATGCATTCCGACAGTACAATGTAAAAGCGGGGCAAGCCCTGAAGGATTATCAGAACGGTGCATACATTGTGGATGTCAGAACGGATGAAGAATACATAGAGAGGCATATCAAAGGTGCCATCCACATTCCGGTAGATAACATAGAAATCGAGCTTGAACAAAGAATTCCAGACAAGTCCCGCAAGCTCATTTTCTATTGTGCCAAGGGAGTGAGAGCACAAACGGCGCTTGAAAAAGCATTGCTGATGGGATACGAGAAAGCATACAATCTCGGGGGTATCGGTGATTGGCCCTACGATACTGAAGCCGGTGTTTCCTCCGGCGGGCAATAAGATATATGTGGTGCTTCAGGTTCGAAGATAGGCTGAAGTACTTTATATATAACAAATATATCTATTTAAAAGGGAGGAAAAAAGATGCGCACAAAGAGTAAAAAAATCCTGTCACTGGCTCTTGTTCTATGCATGTGCATGGGGCTTAATACAATGCCGGTACAGGCTGAAGCGGGTGATGATGAAGTGTCTTCGGAGACACCCATCTACATGGACCCCAGTTATTCCTATGCAGAGCGGGCGGCTGACCTGGTTGGCAGAATGTCAACTGCTCAGAAGGGCTCACAGGTGAGCAGTCAGAACGCACCAGCAATCGTACCGTCGATGTTAGGCGGGGGCGCGCTTGATGTGCCAGCCACGACTGGAGTCAACGGCTATACGTGGTGGCAGGAGGCGCTTCATGGTTATTTAAACGCCCAAAACTCAAACTCCTATCCCCAGAACACTTCAGTTGGAAACACCTGGAATCCTGATCTTTATTACACAGAGGCAGGATATATCGGAGACGAGATCCGAGAGCGTGCCAGCAAAATTTCTTCCGGTGAAAATGCCGGTAATGCTGTAAACCTGACCGTATACTCCCCGACGGTAAACATGCATCGTGACCCGCGGTGGGGACGTAACGAGGAATCTTATTCCGAAGACCCCTATCTTATGAGCAAAATGGGTGCTACTTTTGTACAAGGGATTCAGGGCATGGATCGAGATGGCGAGCCTCTTGATTCAGAAGGCCGACGTAAGGTTAATGCAACAATCAAGCATTATGTAGCCAACAACAGCGAACGGAACCGCCTGGATGGTGGTGCCGAAATGTCTTTGCGTGCGCTGAGAGAGTATTACACCGCACCTTATCGCGACGTAATTCAAGAAGCTGATGTGTCATCCGTCATGGAAGCATACAGCACCTTAAATGGAGATCCCTGTTCCTGGAGCAGCTATCTCATTGAAACACTATTGCGTCAGACCTATGGTTTCTCCGGTTATATGACCGGTGACTGTGATTCAGTTATGTCTATGAGGAGACATAACTTTATCAACCCTTATACGGGTAAAGTGCTTACGACAGTGGAGCAGCTTTCTCAGGCCATGGCCCATGGAATGGACCTGGAGTGCAACGGCGGCCATGATAGCGGCAGCAATACTTATGGAAGCAATATGACAAATATGCTTGCTCAGGGTGTTACAACAGACAAGGGCAAGTTTACAGAAAATCAACTTGATGTTTCATTGCATCGTCTGATGACAGCACGTATGCAGACAGGCGAATGGGATACAGATAATCCATACACGAAGGCAGCTGCTGAACGTGTTGCCTCTTGGGGTGAAGAATTAGGCTGGCAAACACCGGAACGGTTGAAGATGATTGATGATATGAACGCGGAAGCGGTTGTCATGCTTAAGAATACTGCTCCAGCGGGCTCTTCGGACAATATTTTACCACTTGCAGTTCCTGCTGCCGGCGAATATAAGGTCGTTATCGTTGGTGCCTGGCAGACCAATACATATACAGGATTGTATTCAGGCGGTCAGTCCGATAACACCAACCGCATTAACATTCAGCAGCGCATTACGAGCAATATTACTGCAATCAACCCGGATGCCACTTTTACTTATCTTACCGGTTATGGCAATTCCGCTTCCACCAACTCTTATACCCTTAATGCAGATGATCAGGCAGCCATTGCTTCGGCAGATGCTGTTATCGTGGTTACCGGCACTGATGGAAACTACTCAAAAGAAGACGGGGACCGCACTAGCATCGTGTTGTCAAATGGGCAGGCGACGCTGATTTCCAATGTTGGGAAATTGAACCCGAGGACTGTGGCTGTGATGGAAACCTGTGGACCGATGCAGGTGACGCAGTTTGAAGACGATGTGGCTGCCATCCTATGGTCCAGTTTCCTGGGTAACCGTAAAGTTGGCTTTGGTGATGTGATCACTGGAAAGGTTAACCCCTCCGGCAAAATCACTGACACATGGCATCAGAATGTTAGCGACAACGGTACCTCTGATGTTCCCAGTATTTATGATTATGACCTCTTCCCATCGGAAGGCAAACAGGGACGTACCTATATGTACTTTACCGGAACGCCCTCTTATCCTTTCGGTTATGGGCTTAGCTACACGACCTTTGAATATTCAGATCTGACTATTAAAAAAGGCTCGAGTAAAGCTTCTGAATTTGACGCCAATGACACCATAACGGTTTCCTTTGACGTCACCAATACCGGCTCTGTAAAGGGCAAGGAGACCACTCAACTCTACGTTGCACAGCCTAACGCTCCCGCAGCGCTTATGAGACCCATTAAGCGGCTTCAGGGCTTTGACAAGATCGAACTGGAACCCAATGAAACCAAGACTGTTACAATGAACGTTAAGATTCCAGATTTAGCTTATTATAATGAAGACTCCGACAAGTTCATTGTGGATACCGGTGCTTATGAGATTCAGGTCGGCAGAAGTAGTGCAGATGTTCCTTTAAAGGGAACACTTAACGTTTCCGGTGCCATGGATATTGTTCCGGAGGTTTTGACTGCGAAACCGAGCCAGACCGGCGATGAGGCTCTTGGCGTTGAAGAACGTTTGATTTTCGATAAGGGCACGATTGTTGATCCTAAGCTCACCGTTGCAATGAACGATGAGAGTCTCTTCGGCTACATCATCAAGCAGCAGAGCAGCCTTGTCAAGCAGAAGAGCAGCACACCGTTCCCCGAAGGGATGACCTTCAGCTACTCCTCCAATCGTCCGTCCGTTGTGTCTGTAACAGACGGTGTTATTAAGACAGAAGCCCCCGGTGTTGCTACGATCACTGCAACTACTACATATAATGGCGTATCCGCTTCTACTGACTTCGTTGTGTATGTGGAATCCACACCTTACCTCAACGATATCAAAGTGGACGGTGTTTCTATTCCGGGCTTTAAGCCGGATCGAGTGAATTATTCCATCGAACTGGCTGCGGATGAGACAAACATCCCGAACATCGAGCCGGTCTATACCAATACGGATTTGGAAGTGGCCTATGAGCCACTGCAATCCATTCCCGGAGCTGTGAGTATTGTCTGCACAAATACAGTAACCGATGCGACGGTAACCTACCGGGTAGGTGTCGGTTCGAAACCGGTGACCACTGATTTCAAAGAGGGCGAGGCTGCGGCACTTGCTAAAGGCTGGACCTTTATGAATCAAAATACAAATGCAGTATTTAATGAGTCTGGTATAACCATTGCCACAGAAAGGGGAGCGTTCTCAAATATTGACTTCCAGCCTAAGAACGTATTCAAGCTGCCCGCTTTAGGCGACTGGGTGGTACAGACAAAAGCGGAACTGTCGGCAGCACCTGCTGTTGGTAATCAGCAAGCGGGACTGATCATTTATGATGATGAGAAAAACTATATCAGGTTTGTGTATGAGCGGCCGTCCTCGGGAGGCAGCAACGTGATCCGCGTCTACAACGTGGTAAACGGGACGCAGACGCAGTCCAATACGGCAACTTTGGCATCCCAGACCAGCGTACTCTTCCAGGTTATTAAACAGGGTGATACGTTTAGCTTTAACTACTCCTTGGACGGAATTAACTGGACGAAGTTTGGAACAACAGTGATAGCGTGTTATGCATTCCCGCAGATCGGATTGTACGCAAACAATGGAGATGCAGATGCGGAAGCCATAGCTGCTACATATGAAAACCTCTCTGTTTTCAGTGCAGCTGACCTGCTTCCAAGGCTGACCTCGCTGAGCGTTAATGGTTCACCGGTTGTCGGGTTTGATCCGAACGTATTTTCCTACAATATAGAAGTGGCTGAAAGCTCCACTGTTCCTCCGGTCCTTGAGGCTGCTGCGGATCCGGCCTATACCATTACGTATAAGCAGCTGGACACTGCAAAAGGTGAAGCATCTGTTACGGTAGCCACATTGGCGGCAAGTGCAACGTATACCATATACTTTAATACAACTCCGGTTTCGGATTATTTCGCTGACGGTACCATCGGCTCCAAATGGACGGTTCTCCGTGAGAATAAATCTTCTTATTCCTTAGAGAAGGGCTTCGGGCTGCGGCTTCCGACGCAGCGTAATGACATCTATAGCACAGGTGGACAATGGGAAAATGCTTTTGTTCAGCCTGCCATGGGCAATTGGGAAGTGGTTTCAAAGGTATTCTATCCCAATGTGCCAACTGCTAACTATCAGCAGGCAATGCTCCTGGTTTGGCAGGATGAGGATAACTATATCAGACTCAACTGTCAACAGAGCAGTCTAAAGCTTGAACCAGGATGGGAGCGCAATGGTGCTATGAACGGAAACGGTTCAAACAATGCCGTGGCCAGCTCAGATGGAACGGTTACTCTATACTACAAGATTCAAAAAGAAGGAACCACATACACCCTGGCTTATTCACAAGACGGTGAAAATTACACCCAGATTGGCAACCCGATAACAGGAGTAAACTTCGAGAACCCGAAGATCGGTATGTTTGCTACACAGAACTCTTCCAGCACGCAGATGAATACGTACTTCGAATACCTCACCGTAACCAATCTCAACGGTGTTCAGCAGAAGTCGTATCAGCAAATGCTGCAGGATGCAGTTGATCACGTAAGAGATTACGTTGCTGCCGGAATTCCTGCAACGACGTCCAAGGACATTGCGTTTGGTCCGGTTCCGCACGGATATACCGTGTCTGCGGTTTCCAGCGATCCGAGCGTAATTTCGAATGAAGGCAAGATCAATCAGTCTCAAGTGGGTAAGACTGCAAATCTGACCGTTACGATTTCTGACGGAACCAGAACAGCAGTGTCTGAACCGATTCCTGTAACGGTGAAATCCGCCCTGCCCGGAATGCTTATGACTGGCAGCGACAGCGTCGCACCTGGAGCGAGCTTTACGGTAGGACTGGGAATTTATAATGTATCTCAAGACGTATATGCGGAAGATATTACTTTAAGCTTTGACCCTGAAGTATTTGAATATGTTACTGAAACTGCAGTCGGTGCGAATTCGGATATCAGTGTTCTCAGAGTAGAACCCTCCGATTCGGGAACGTTAAGGATCATTGCTGCAAATATCAACGGAGTATCCGGGGAAAGTAGCACTCCTATATTGAATGTAAGCTTCAAGGTAAAGGATGGAGTGAAAGATGTAGCAAGTAAGATCTCCATTATAAAGGCGAAGTTGGGCAGCATGCCTGAGGGAACGGTAATAACGCCGTCATTGGCCAGCAAAACCATTGCTGTAGGAACAACCCCAGTCGTAGACAAGAGTGAACTGGATAGTTCAATCAATGCAGCTCAAACCTTGTATAACAGTGCAGTAGAAGGAAATGATCCGGGTGAATATCCTGCCGATGCAATGGCTGCATTCCTCGAAGCAATTAATGCGGCAAAGGATGTATATGAAAATCCGGATGCAACACAGGCTGATGTTGATGCTGCTGTTACAGCACTGGCCGAAGCAAAAGCGATCTTTGATGCTTCCAAGATTCCTGAGCAGGGAGTAGACAAGAGCGAACTGCAGGCTGCGATCCAAGCAGCTCAGGCACTGTATGACAGTGCAGTTGTGGGAACCAGTGATGGTTGTTACAGCCAGGCCGATAAGAACATCTTCCAGCAGGCAATTGCTGCGGCAAATGAAGTACTTGCAAATGCGAGTGCGACACAACAAGAGGTAGACAATGCGACGACCGCGGTGAATGAAGCCAAAGCAGCATTTGAGGCATCGGTAATCACGAAAAGCACTGGCGATCTCAATGGCTCTGATACAATTGAAGTTGGAGATTTGGCAATCATCGCATACTACTATGGCGCAGCAATTGGTGACGATAATTGGGCTACTGCAAAGATTGCTGATGTTAATCATGACGGCAAGGTCGACATAGAAGATTTGGCTTTTATAGCACTTCGAATGCACGATTAATCTTTAAAAGCGATAAGGCAGAGTCGCTGTGACTCTGCCTTATCTGTTGATCGATTCAGCTTTTATAATAAACGAGAAAAGAGGTGTATCTTGATGGTGAAAAAGGGAATAACTGTAATTCTGATCGTTGCAATGATGATGACCTTGATGGTTCAACCTACTTTTGCAACCTATCAACCGGAGCTCCCATCTCTTTACCAGACCTTTCATAAATACTTCATGTTTGGTTCATTTACTGGCATGAACGGCTTTTTTGGATCAGATGCGAATCAAAGAGACATGCTGCAGCACCATTACAACAGCTGGAGCCCGGCCAATGAATTCAAGCCGTCTTCATTGCTCGACCTTACCACAGCGGCTTCAAACTACGATGCTGTTTATAATGAGGTCAATGCCGACAATCAGATTGATGACGCTGAAAAAGCACGACTTGATGCAGCCAATACAACCATTGCGCTTAATTCAACCAGCACGCAGTTAAATTTCTTAAACCAGGTTAGGGCTTTAAATGAAACCAGGGGTCCCGAAGATCAGGTCAAGGTAAAAGCACACACGCTATTTTGGCATAACCTTGGCCAGCAGCCTGTGGAATTTTTCCGTGAAGGGTTTTCAAAATCCAGCGACGCTCCCTGGGCGAGTAAGGAAGTAATGCTGGAAAGAATTGATTCTTACGTTCAGCAGGTATTTGAACGGTTTGCTCCTTATAAAGACGTAATTTATTCCTGGGACGTAGTCAATGAAGCAATTGATGACTTCTCGGGATTTATCCGTAATGAAGAGGACTATCAGGAGGGCCGCTGGGGCCGTATTTTTAAAAGGACTGATATTACCGACAAGGATGCCAGACTCTATGAAGAAGCAGTTTGGGTCCGGCAGGCGTTTCAATCAGCCGCCAAATACAACAACCAATACGATTTGGGGTTGACCCTTGTTTACAACGACTTCTACGATGCAGATAAAGACTATGAGCCGAAGCTCAGCGCCACTGTTAAAATGCTGGAGCCGATATATGAACAGATGAAGTCCGACGGCGTGACCTTTGTGGTAGGTCTGCAGAACAGAAATGCGACATCACTCAGTCTGGATGTTTTTAAAGATATGTACGATGAGTTTTCCAAAGTATGCGATGAGCTCCAGACTACAGAATCTGACACACGCTCCGACCTTGCGGCCAATTCTAATTACAGCAGGGATGTATTGCCTTATTACCTTTCTGACGGCACAAAGAATAATGATTGGACTTACAGCAAATGGCAGAATACTCCAAACGCACATGTGGCATTGGTCAGAAATGGCTGGACTGCGGCTATGGGAAATACTCCAGAAATTATGAAGGAGCAGGCTGATTGGCAGGCTGATCAGTTTGATTTTCTGCTTGAGAACAGCAAGGGTAATGGCGGCAAACTGACGATGTATGCCTTCGACGGGTTGACTGACTCCAATACCTTCAACTCAAACAAAGGTGCACATATCTTCATGGCCTCAGACAATACAGGAAATACAAACTATACAGCAAAAATGTCTTACTACGCTATGATTGGCAGCGTAGCTCGATTTGAATTGAAAAAGCAGCTTCAAAATCTTCCGGAGGATTCCTCAAAGGATACCTACACACCTGATAGCTGGGACAAATATACTGCAGCCAGGCAGGCGGCCAATGATATCTTAAATGTAAGAATCTATGATCTGGATGCCGTAAACAATGTGAAAGAAGCGGCTAATGAACTAAGTGCAGCTGTGGAAGCTTTAACAGATATTGCTGTTGCCTTAAGTGAAATACAGGTAAACGGCTCACCGATCTCTGATTTCGGGCCCGGAACACATGTCTATAATATGGCGGTTCCGGTGGGGGGACTGCCGCAGGTTACCGCAACTGCTGCCGACCCTGCTGCGAAAGTAACAATTGCTCAGGCGGAGCAGCTGCCCGGCCAGGCTGTCATCACAGTTACATCAAGTGATGACGTTAAGCAGACTTCATATACAATCAATTTTAACGTTGATACCACACTAAACTCGCTGAAGGTGGACGGAGTAGAAGTCAGCGGCTTCAGCCCTGGTACTTACACCTACAGTATGTTAGTTCCTTACGGGTCGGTTCCGGAGGTAACGGCAGTATCCAGCGATCCTGGAGCAGCAGTCGATATCACCCAGGCAGAGGGAGTACCAGGCCAGGCAACGGTTGATGTTTCAGCAGGAAGTGAAAAAACGACATATACGATTAATTTTAATACGGACTCCACGCTGAAAAGCTTAAAAGTTAACGGAATTACAGTCGGCGGATTCAGCCCTGGTACCTACAACTATAATGTATATATTCCAGAAGGCACAACCCCTCTTATATCAGCAGTATCAAACGATGCCAATGCGCCGCTTTCCATAACGCAGGCGGATGCGGTACCCGGTCAGGGGATTGTAAAGGTTGGCAGCGGAAGTTCGCAGCTGATCTATACAGTGAACTTCAGCAATACTGCAAGCTCCAATGACGAATTTAATAAAACTGCTTTAAACAGTTCTATCTGGCACTGGGTAAATGAAGACCCTGCAACATGGAGCCTTGATTCAAATCCTGGATACATGACAATCAGTCCCAGAGCAGGAGATATTTACGGTACAGGATCCACTGATGCAAAGAACATCCTACTTCAGAATGCGCCGGGAGACTGGACCATAGAAACGAAGCTGGAATGTTCCGTAAGACCTCACGCAGCTTATCAGCAGGGCGGTCTTATTGCTTACCAGGATATGGATAATTATATCAAATTGGATTGGGAGGCAAGCAACTCATCCAGCACGATTATTCAGGTATGCAGGGAGGTCAATGGATCTGCAACGTCGAACAGTGTCAACGGCAGTGTTGTTGGCAGCGACAATGCCCTCTGGCTCAGAATGGTTAAGATCGGAAATAACTACACCGCTTTCTACTCCACTGACGGGACCAATTATAACCAGGTCGGTTCTACTTATACACTGAATTTCAACAATGTTCAGGCAGGACTGATTTCAATCAACGGTTCAGGAACAAATACGGATTTGGATGTGAAATTTGATTATTTCCACAGCAGCGCAAATACCTATGTTCCACTGCCGGCTGATAAAGAAGCTTTGTCAGCATTGGTCAGTGAAGCTCAGGCCTTGAATGAAATTAGATTTACAACTGAGTCATGGGCGAACCTTCAGACTGCATTGAATGCTGCAATTGCCCAAGTAGAGAACCCGGCGGCTCCACAGGCGGATGTGGATACGGCGTGTACAAACTTGCAGGCGGCAATTGACGCTCTTGAACCAAGGGGCCTTGCAGCTAGTCTTACGGGAAGCGACAGTGTATTGCCCGGGTCAAGCTTTGACATAGGAATAGGATTGTATAATATATCTCAAGATGTATATGCGGAAGACATAACGATCGGTTATGATCCGGAGGTATTTGAATATGATACTGTGACTGGTGCGGACTCGAATATCAGCGTTCTCAAAGCGGAGCTTGCTGATCCAGGAACCTTGCGGATCATTGCCGCAAATATCAACGGAGTAAAAGAAGACATCGATTCTTTATTGAATGTGAAATTCAAAGTAAAGAGCGGCGCAGCCGATATCGAAAGTGCCATTTCCATCACAAAAGCAGAGCTTGGAATTATGCCAGAGGGAATGGTAGTTCAACCGCTGTTGGCAAGCAAGACCATTGCCGTGAAAGCTGCTTTAACCGTAGACAAGAGCAAACTGCAAGATGCGATCGAAGCAGCTCAGGCACTGTATGACAGCGCAGTTGTGGGGACCGGTGACGGTTGTTACAGTCAAGCTGATAAGAACGTCTTCCGGCAGGCAATTGCTGCGGCAAATGAAGTACTTGCAAATGCGAGTGCGACACAACAAGAGGTAGACAATGCGATGACCGTGCTGAATGAAGCCAAAGCAGCATTTGAGGCATCGGTAATCACGAAAAGCACTGGCGATCTCAATGGCTCTGATACAATTGAAGTTGGAGATTTGGCAATCATCGCATACTACTATGGCGCAGCGATTGGTGACGATAATTGGGCTACTGCAAAGATTGCTGATGTTAATCATGACGGAAAAGTCGATATAGAAGATTTAGCCTTCATCGCGTTAAGAATGCGTGACGAATAAGAACTGATAGGGATCGGGATGGGGAAACACTGTTTCCTCTCCCGACGTTTTCCGGGAAGGAGAAGCAAATGATAAAACAACGGTTAATGATTACGAGGTTATTGATTGTGTTAATGGTACTTACTTGCATATCCGGTACTGCATGGGCTGAGGCAAACACCAGCTTTACTCTGGTACAAGACGAAGGGACTGTTTCGGCTGATAAAACAATAGAAGTTACCGTCAACGGAAATAATTTAAAAGACCTTTATGCCTACGAAGTTGTCCTGACTTTTGATCCGGCTATCGTAGTGCTTGACAAGGCGGAATCGAAGCTGAAAGGTTTCTTTATACCTCCAAAGGCAGAAAAAGACAAAATTACTTTAGCATTTACCAAAACTGGGAAAACGGCTGGAGAAAATGGGAGTATCCCGCTCTGTACCATTATCTTTAAAGGAAAATCCGAGGGAAATGCTGCGATAAAAATTGCTTCGGTAAAAGCACTGGATACCAAGCTGGTTGCAGTTGAGTATTTGAATGGAATCAATGCGGTTAAGACCTTTACAGACCTTGCTGGTTATGATTGGGCAAAATCGCAGATAGAATCTCTGGCATCGCTTGGCATTATCAACGGGACCTCAGAGACGACCTTCAGCCCGGGAACGAACATTACCAGAGCAGATTTTATATGCATGCTTGTTAGAGCATTGAAGCTGAAGGAAACAATAAACGGCAATTTCAGCGATGTTCCATCGACGGCATATTATTATCAGGCAGTAGGGATTGCTAAAAAGCTCGGAATCGTCATGGGCAAGGGGGACAACCTTTTTATCCCCAAGGAAAATATATCCAGGCAGGATATGATGGTTATCATTTCAAGGGCCATGAAAGTCTCAGGAAAGCAATTGGACGATTCAGCGTCTGATCTCAGCGGTTTTAAGGATGCCTCTGAGGTGGCAGCCTACGCAAGAAATGCTGTGGCTCAGTTAAGCAAGGCCGGGGTCATCATGGGTAATAATGGAAACATTAACCCTGCCGGGACTGCTACCAGAGCGGAAACCGCAGTTATCATGTATCGGGTTTTGAATCGGTAATCCGTGATACAATACCGCGAGGATTAGGGAGGGATTTTATTATGAGACTGCATGGAAAAAAGCTATTGTTAATACTAAGTATATTACTGATATTTGTATCCTTATCCGGGATAAGCGTTTTTGCCGAAGAGAGCTCAATTTTAGTACTTGGAGCAAATGGCAATGCGACACAGATCGAAAAGGGAACCTCAATGAAAATGACAGTTGCAGGAGCTGCGCAGGGCAAATCAGTCACATGGTCTGTAACCGATATCGGCGGTTCGGATACTGATCTGGCTGAAATAACGCAGACCGGCGCTTTAACAGCGATTTTAACTGCTTCGTCCGACAACTGTGGAACCTTTAAGGTGGTGGCGGTGCAAAATGATGCATCGGATAAAATAGGGGAACAGGTCATCAATATAACCGATGCGAACCTGGTTACAGTTGATGATAACGATGATTCCATCCATTACGTGGGTGCAGGCAGTGGGGAAGAATGGGAAACCAAAAATAACAGCAGCTATTATCACGGAACCGGAACCTGTGTAATTCCTCCGGAAGATGACAGTTATTCGACTTCTGAACCGGCTTACACGGAATTTACATTTACCGGCACCGGAATTCAGTGGATCGGTGAATCCAATTACTACTGCGGCACTGCAGATGTGTATCTGGATGATGTAAAGGTTTCCACGGTTGATCCATTTATTGCGCCAAGCATCATTAATCAATTTATTAACTACAGTAAGGAGGGACTGCCTTACGGAGAGCATACGATCAAAGTTGTGGCAGCGGGTTTGAAGAATCCGGCAAGCACTGTTTATCCAGGAACAAGGATTCTCATAGATGCTTTTCGATATATCCCCGGGTCCCCGGTTCAGGAGGTTGATAAGACGGAACTGCAGGCAAAGATAACAGAGGCGCAGGCTCTCAGCGAAACCGCTTATACACCAGCATCCTGGACAGCGCTGCAGCAAGTATTAACCACAGCCGTTATGGTTAATGAAGATCCAAATGCTTCCCAGGTAACGGTGAATGCAGCTCTTGAGGATTTGGAAGGGGCAATAACGGGACTGGTACCGGTCGGCCCTGCAGCAATTCTCACTGGTGTCAATCGTGTTCTTCCCGAGGAAACCTTTACCGTTGGAATTAGTTTATATCATATAAGCGAGGATGTATACGCCGAGGAAATTTTACTGGACTACGATGCAAACGTGTTTGAATATATAAGTGTAGAAGGTGAAAACAGCGATATCCAAATCGTGGATGAAGAATCTGAAGATTCTGGTTCAGTGAGAATTGTTGCAGCTAATATCGGCGGCGTTGCAGGGGAAAGTACTCCTGTGTTAAGATTAACCTTCCAGGCTAAGAGCGGGGTTCAGAATACATCCGGAAATATTGCTGTGACAAAAGCGGAGCTGGGGATTGCACCCGAAGGAACCGTAATTAACGCCAGCGTAAGCAGCAAGACAATTAGCATTGGCAGCACAGAAACCGTTGATAAATCGATTTTGTCAGCAATTATCAGCAGCGCTGAAGAAATCTATGCCGGAGCAGTCGTAGGAGATCAGCCGGGTCAGTATCCTCAAGCAGCAAAAGACGCTTTGCGAATAGCAATTGATGCAGCTGGGTTGGTACTGAACGACAGTGATGCAGATCAGAATGAGGTAAACAACGCGGTTGCAGCTCTCAATACCGCAGTTGATGCATTTAAGGCAGCAGTCATAGAAGAAGAAACGTCTGCAGACCTCAACGAGGATGAAACGATTGATGTTGTCGATCTTGCAATTGTGGCTTACTACTATGGCAGAAATTCTGACAGTGAGGATTGGGAGCAGGCAAAGGCGGCAGATGTAAATCATGACAATAAGATTGATATTTTCGATCTTGCCTATGTAGCGACCAGGATTCCAGAGTAGCCCATACATTATAAAACTGTATTATTATGTATGAAAAACCTCTCTCTGCTAATACTAATAACAAAAGGAGGTAACATAATATGGGTATTATAGGATGGATTATTATTGGTGCGCTTGCAGGATGGATCGCAAGCATGATTACGGGCAACAACAAACAAATGGGAGCAGGAACAAATATCCTGGTTGGCGTTATTGGCGGTTTCATTGGAGGCCTGATCATGAACCTGGCCGGAGGAATCGGCATCACAGGTTTTAATCTGTGGAGCTTGGTGGTGGCATGTGTTGGGGCCATTATCCTGCTGCTAATTGTTAACGCATTTAACAGAAAAGCAAATTATAGTTAAAAACAGGTAACGATTTCCCTTTCAGAAAAGAACCATCAGCTCGATGGTTCTTTTCGATTGAGCAAAAAAAATAAAGTTCGCCGGGTTAGGGGCTGATCCGGAAATAGACAGAATTTTTAGTTGACTTTCTTCTTTTTTATCACATATAATGAAGAAAAAGAAGGTTTCAAAACCACAGGAGTATCCTGCCGGAAGTGGCGTAGCCACTTTTTTTAGTTGGCATTACGAAGGAGAAGCAAGATTGGAGCATAAAAAGAGATTTAGGTTTGTCATTAACTTCATGTATTATGCGTTTATCATAGGGGTGGTTTATCTGTTGCTGCGTTATGGTCTGGGACTAATCGCACCCTTTATTGCGGCCTTTGTGATAGCGTATATTTTAAGAAGGCCAGCGAGATTTTGTTCGGATAAATTAAAAATTCCTTATAAACCGCTTGCCTATATCTTTGTGTTGATTTTTTATTGTACCATCGGCACATTTCTTGTCCTGATTGGGATCAAGCTTTTTTCCACTTTTACGGACTTGGTATTCCGGTTGCCGTCAATTTACACAGCAGAAATAGAGCCGTTTTTAATTTCCATGTATCAGGAGATCGAAACGGAAGTTTATAAGATGGACCCTGCGTTGATCTCTATTGTGAATGAATATTTTAATCAGTTTATTCAATCTTTAGGGGATTTGATTTCCAGCCTTTCAGTTGCCGCGGTCAGTTTTGTTTCGGGTTTTGCATCTTCTCTTCCTATCTTCCTTGTGAAGATTTTACTGATGGTCATTTCTTCGTTTTTTATTGCAGGAGATTATGATTTGCTGGCAGGCTTTATCCTGCGGCAATTTTCCGGACGGGGCAAGGTGCTTGTTATTGAGATCAAAGAATACATTGTAGGTACTCTTTTTGTTTGTATTCAATCTTATGCTTTAATCATGAGCATTACTTTTGTCGAGCTATCCATCGGCCTTACCATCATCGGCGTAGAGGGTTCAATCCTTATTGCCTTGCTGATCTCAGTCTTTGATATTCTTCCCGTACTGGGAACGGGGGGGATCATGATTCCTTGGGCAATTATTACAGTTTTGCAGGGCAATTATACCATGGCGGTAGGCCTTTTGGCGGTTTATTTTGCTATTACGGTGATCAGAAACATTTTGGAGCCGAAAATTGTAGGAAGTCAGATCGGACTTCATCCGGTGGTAACGCTGATCAGCATGTTTGTAGGTGTCCAGCTCTTCGGAGTCATTGGATTATTTGGTTTTCCTATAACACTTTCCTTATTGGTGCACCTAAATAAAACCGGTGTAATCAGAATTTTTCGCTGATATGATTGGAAATGCAGTCTTACTTGTATGAGAAGCGCGATTCCTTCATTATAAGAAGCTTTCACTAAATTATGCAGGGGGGTTCAAACATGGTTAAAGAAAAGGTGCTGTCAGGAAGATATAAAGATTCTGCTATCGTTTATGATCACATCAGTTATAATGGTGAGGATATCTATTTCAACAATTTCACGGTAATGAGCATGGAAGCAGCTGATATGTCAAAGGTCGATTACTGGAATGATAAGTCGCTTCGCGTTGACGGTTCTTCCATGTCGGGTGAAGCCGAGAAAGACCGTAGACTCATTTCAGTAATGTGGAGAAATGGAGATCAAAGCGTTCTGCAGGTAAACACAAAAACCTATAACCGACTTATGGAGGCTGTTTTTGGTGAAGTTCCACCAGAGAGAACAGCGGTAAAAAGATCTGTAAAAAGGAAAAAGAAGTCATCCAGCAAAGGGATCATTTTCATTGCAATTATCGCGATCGTCATTGTGATAAAGCTTGTTTTCTTCAACTGATCTACATATCAGTAATCTATGATTAGATTCATAAGAGACGGGAAGGACCCCGGCTATTTTTGTACCCTTATTACCTTGAATAAAAGAGACACGTATGTCTTGAATTGAAATGTTAAGCTGATACCACAATTTTCAAGGGTTACAATTGGTTTGGCAAGCATAAAAAGATATAAAGAGACACGAGTGACTTAACGATTTGTTCCATCACATTCGTTTTAAAATGGTTCGATGTGAACGCAATCAAAGCAGACATGTGTTTTTGATAACCTAAGTTAAGAAGGGAATAAGTTATGATAAACTATAAGATTTTTATAAAATTGTAATTTAGCTTAGTTTACTATATAATAAATATGCATTTGAAGACAAATGCTCACTAAAATGAACGATTTGATAAAGGGGATCCTGTATGAGCTTTAAGCATATTTATTTAAATATAATCAATGTTTTAATTTTGTTTCTATTTATTTTTTTACTGGATATAAAATCATTGCCCCTCTATGCGGTGATCTATTCTATAACAGCTCTGCTTCTTATTTTGCATATGATATTTTCTGTGAATAAAAAAAGTACAAAAGCCATTTTCATATTGATTTATATTATGATTATGTCTTTTCAGCAAGTATTCAATGTAATGGTTTGTTTTTCAGGTACTACAGAGGGTATTCTGTTTTTACTGAAAAAATTCATTGGGATTCTTTTGATTTTTGTTCCTTTTTTTGTTTTGTATCTCAATTATCTATACTCACTGAGTAAACAATTTTTTCCTTCCAGAGAAGATGCCTCTACAATTAGTTTCGAGCTTCTTTCAGATGCATACAGCGGAGCATTGTCTTTAAAAGAGAACATTATGAAGAATAAAAATGCACTTCGAACAGAAAACTTAAACGAAATAGCACGTGATATTCCAAGACACAGTTACAGCAAATATCTAAACAGGAATACACTTACTGAAGAATACTTTGATGAATGTCGAAAAAACTTGGAGGATGAGTATCTCTATGTCATAATTTCAAGCACTGGAAGTCCCGCCAGCGAATTAATTTCGGTATTTACGCAGAAATCATTCAATCATGTATCCTTAAGCTTTGATCGTGAGTTAAAGACAATCATTAGCTATAACGGAGGTGAAAATGTAGCACCTCCCGGTTTAAACAGAGAACGGTTGGAGTCGTTTTGTAAGAAAGACGACGCTTTGGTAATGGTATACGGTCTTAAGGCTACAAAAGAGAAAAAGCAGCTCATAATCGACACAATTTATGAAATTAATAAAAAGGGAAGTGCTTACAATCTGGTGGGACTTGTTACGAAGATATCGATCAGGCCCAATATCATGTTTTGTTCCCAGTTCGTTTATAATATGCTGAAAAAAGCGGAATTGCAGTATTTTCAAAGTGCGGCGACTAAGGTGAGGCCGTCTGATTTTATTGAAAAAGATTATTACAGAAAATTGGAATACTGCTATGAACTTAAATTCAAAGAATTGAATCTTGACTTTCATGATTGATCAGGCTTAATGATTTATTTCCTGCCGATCCTTATCGCTTTTTATAAAACTCTTTCACACAATTATGGACATATTCTATGAATTTTAAAGTTGCGGCCGAAGCTGTTTTCAATTAAAAAATAATATTTCACTTTCCTTTGCATGCAAAATGTTTTATGATTAGTTTGGGGTATGAAAAAGGTGAAAAATATGCAGAAGAAAGAGACGGAAAAGAAATTAACGAGCAGACAAATCCAAGCAGCGCAGACAAAAGAAAAGATATATAAGACGGCATTCGCGCTAATGGGTAAGAAAGGCTTTAATAACATTTCTATTGAAGATATCAGTCAAAAGGCAGGTGTCTCTGTAGGATCATTTTATTATTACTATAAATCAAAGAACGATATCCTTTATGAAGTATACACGCGTGCTGATGATTATTTCAGGATCATGATTACGAAGTTAAAAACAGACAACTCTTTGGACCGCATTGTTGAATACTTTCAAATCTATGCGAGGTATCTCATGCAGTCAAATATTGAATTCACAAAACACCTCTACAGTACAGAAAATAAATTTTTTCTTAACAAGAACAGATTCATGCTGACCGCTTTACAGGAAATTATAAAAGAAGGTCAGGAAAAAGGCGAAATTACCTTGGATATACAGCCGAAAGAGATTGCAGATTATCTGTTTCTTGTAGCGAGGGGAGTGATCTTCGACTGGTGTTTGCAGGAAGGTGAATACAACGTTGAGGACAAGATCAAAGAGCTCTTTAAATTACAGGTAACGATTTATAAAGCAAACTAACATCCAGGAAAATTTTTGTTTATGCCCTTCTATATATCTGAATACTTTGTTAGACTTTTCTTTTTGCCCTCGAAATATGTTTTTGAGGGCAGTTTTTTTAATCCGTGAAGATACTATTAAATATTTTGAAATATTATTATAAACATTTTTGAACCGTTTGCCGTTTAGGATGCTCTTATATACAGGTGCACCGATCAAGGAGGGGGTTTCATGAACGAATCTGATTTGATTATAAAAATCCAAAACGGCGATTCCGATTCTTTTGGGAAACTATTCAATCAGTATAAAGACAAGGCAGTGAGGACGGCATACCTTATCACCGGGAACCGGGCTACAGCGGAAGACGCAGCACAGGAAACCTTTGTGAAATGCTATTTTGAGATAGATAAGCTTAGGGATCCGAACTGTTTCAGGGCATGGTTCTATAAGCTTTTGGTTCGGACTGCCTGGAGGTATGCCCGAAATGACAAGCGGAACGTACCTGTTCAGGAGGTATACGAGGAATCGGTATCAGCCTCGGAGAAGAGCAGTGAACAGCAGTATCTTGAAAAGGAGACTGCATATCTGGTCTATGAACAGATACAGCAGCTGGACCAAAAGAAACGGACCGTCGTGATGCTGTATTACTACAGTGACTTAAGTACAAAAGAGATTGCGAGTGTCATGGGCTGCCTGGAGGGAACCGTGAAATCACGGCTGCATTTTGCACGAAAAAATTTGAAACGAAATTTAGAAATCTTAGAATTGAAGGAGGATGGACGCTATGGAAAAGCAGGATATGAATCGGGTTTTTGACAGATCAATTAAGGAAGCTTTACAAAATAAAGCGGAAGGAGCTATGCCGTCAAAGTTCCTGCTTGACAGGATCAATGCGGAAATCGATAGAAATGAAAAGGAGCGTATTAAGATGAGTCAACTATTTAAAACAAGAAAGGTTAAGCCATTAATTGTTGCTTCCCTTATTATCGTAGTAACGGCAGCAACCAGTTTTGCGGCAACCCAGGTTACCAGTTTTGTGGGAACTTCAAGCTCTGCTTTCGATACATTTCCTACTGTAAAGCAGGTGAAGGAAGCTGTGCATTTTACGCCGGATTACGTGGAATCCTTTACGAATGGCTTCCAGTTTAAAGAAGCTTCCGTCAGTAACATGGAAGCATTGGACAATGACAAGAATAAAGTAGACGAAGGGAAGGGAATATACTTCTTCTATGAAAAAGATGGTACAAAGAAAGGGCAGATACTCAGTTTAAACACAAGCAGGGTTATTGATGGGATGTCAAGTGAAGTTGGGCTCAATCAGGAAGAGATTCCCTGTGATGACTTCAATCTGATCTACTCTCATGTGACGTTTAAGGTGGCGCCGGAAGGCTATACGCCCACTGAAGAGGAACAGCAGAAAATGGAACAAAGCGAATTGTGGATCAGCTACGGCTCAGAAAAAGTTGAGGTTTCAGAGGTACAATACGTGAAGTGGATGAAGGACGGCATTGCCTATGAGCTGATGGACAATGGATACGGACTTGAAAAGGATGAACTCGTGAATATGGCAAAAGAAGTAATCTACGGAGAAAACGTCCCGGAATAAAAGAATTAGACAGCATTACGATAACTTAATGTTAAGAAAAGAGCCTCGGCGGCGTCTGTTGCGAAGACGCTGCCGGGGCTCTTACAGTATCTCGAAAAATGTCCGTCATTCCATTGCAGGACTGATCGGTTACCCTTGGAAGCAGGTTTCTAATAAATTATATTGGAAGCCTTTTTTTATTTCTTCAAAAGGAATAGGCTCGCTGAAATAATATCCTTGTATGAAGTCGCAATTTAGATTTTTCAGCAGCAGGTATTCCTCCTCTTTCTCAACGCCTTCGGCAATTACTGATAAATCAAGCTTGTGCGCCATGATTACAATAGACTCGATCATGTTACGTGTCTTATGATCACTGAAGTTACTTATGAATTCACGGTCAATCTTTAACGTGTGAATCGGAAGCTTGCTTAGATAAGATAACGAAGAGTATCCTGTTCCGAAATCATCCAACGCTATTTTTATTCCGAGCTTACGGAGCTGCCTCAGTGTATCGGAAATCATACTGTCGTTATGATGGATAAAGACATTCTCTGTTATCTCAAGTTCCAGCCAGCCAGGGTCAAAGCCGGTATCCTCCAGGATTTCTTTTGTTGTTCGGATGTAATCAGGATTTCTCAATTCAATGGGTGACAAGTTGATTGCGACTGTATAATGAGTTCCAAAGGTTTTGTTCAAACTTCCAATCTGAATACAGGCCTTTCTTGTAACCCATTCACCAATTGGGACAATCATCCCAGTATCTTCTGCGACCGAAATGAATTCTGCCGGATCAACGCTCCCCAGCGTTTTGCTATTCCATCGAAGCAGCGCTTCAAAGCCTCGCACTTTATTTTCTTGCAGGTCGATCTGAGGCTGGAAAAGGATGTGAAGCTCTTCATTATCAGGAACCCCTCGAAGATGCTGTTCAATTTCCATTCGTCTCTCAATGGTGCGGTTCATGGAGGAATGGTAAAAAGCAAAGGTGTTCTTGCCCTGGCTTTTTGCAGCATGTAAAGCGGTATGCGCACACTTCAGCAGGATATCAAAGTCATATCCCTGATTAGGGCAAATGCTGATGCCCATACTTACTGATATATAGATATTTCTGTCGCAGCATTTGATCGGATTGAGAAAAAGAGTCTTGATATATTGTATTGACTGTATGATTTGCTTCTCATCGTTTGCAGGGACTAAATATACAAATTCATTTCCGCCTAGATGAAGCAGCTTATATTTGTAATCGAGGCAGCTTCTGAGCATCGAGGCGGTATTCATTAACAGTTTGTCGCCGAAAAAATGACCGAAAGTATCGTTTATGTTTTTAAAGTTGTCGATATCGATATAGATCAGTGCCATTTGTTTGGCACCTGCCTTGTATGTTCTTAAATTTAGTTTTTCATAGAGATAAGCTCTGTTTTCAATTCCGGTCAGCCTGTCATGATAAGCCATTGTCTCGAGTTTCATATCCCGTTGTTTCACAGAATCAATCATGAAATTGAAATTCTGCGTCAGCAAATTAAATTCGTGGATACTTTGATTTTCCATTGGTTGTTCCATTTCACCTTTAGAAACCAATTCTGTCTGGTGGATAAAACTGTCGATGGTTCCTTTTATGTTCAGTGACCGCCAAGTACATATGATTGCAAGATATAGAACAATGAAAAACAGCACAAGGACTAGAATCAGAATCAGCGGGGTAACGGAATGAAAAACATGATCCGGGTCACAGGCTGAGATCAGGGTGTGGTTTATGCTTTCCAGTTTTGCAGCGGTTAGAATGCTGACGATACCCGACTTCCTGATGAAAGCTCCGTGAGATCTCCCTTCAAGAATTTCATGAATTTTTTCATGCCAGGACTCCTGGTCATGATTTGTGAATGCGTGATTTCCTGCAAGATTTAAGAGGGAACCTGACTCTGAAATCATGGCAATGCTTCGAGTATTTTCTTCTGATTTTATACTTTCGCTGATCTTGGAATATGCAGATTTGACATCTATGAAGCCAATAAAGATATATTCACCTGAAGATATTAAAACAACTGCTGCAGATTCTTCGGGCGACCAATAGACAGAACCGTTTGAGAGGTACCGGCTGTTTTTCTGAGCATATGTAAAGTAATCCGTATCGATTCGATTTTGACCTGGATCAACAGAACTGGACGGAAGCGTGGAAATTACTTTACCGCTGTTGCTGAGAATTTCGATATGATAGAAAATACCTTTGTTGCTGTTTAAAGATTCAAGAATCAAGGCGGTTTTACTTTGAAAATCGGACTCGCTGGTATGATAGAAGGCTATGACTGTTTCCATCTGTTTTAATGTGCTAATTCCATTATTCAAATAATGATTTAATTCATTGGCCAGATGTTCTGTTTTTTGGTGCTCTTCGTCCATTGCTTTGATAACCAGGACGTTGAATGTAATTGCGATTATGATTAAACCAACGAAAAAAATCGGGATAATTGAAATAAGATTATCTTTAAAAAAAACTTCTAGAAGCTTTTTGTTTTTCACCGTCTTCATTATTACCACCAGATCCCCTAAGCTTTATGTTTAAAATTCAAGACATGGACAATATTAATATAAAGTATTGTCGCCCGAGACTCGATTGAAACGGGCGGAAATTAAACTATTGGAATAATATTTGCCAATTTGTGACGATTGGTCATATTATACGTCTATTTTAGTCATTAAATGTCGATAAGTCAACTCATATATGACGTTTGGTCATATTGTTTGTATTAAATTTATATAAACTATAAAATAACTTAGGGGGGTGAAGTGATGGCGTTTAACGTGAATTTAAGAAACGCAAGAGCGTCGATGAATTTAACGCAGTCACAGGTCGCGAAACAGCTTGGCATAAGCGTGTCTACCTATACGAAATATGAGACTGCATCAAATGAGCCTGATCTTAAAATGCTTGTAAAACTTGCAGATTTCTATCATCTCTCGGTTGATTATCTCCTAAGAGGACATGATAATTTTATTCGCGAAAAAGTCAATAAATCCATAATTCTTTCTGAAAATGAAAAAGCATTGATTACGCAATACAGGACGTTGGATGATCTTTCAAAAGGGAAACTGCTGGAGCGGCTTACAGTGCTGTCAGAGCAGACGAAAGCATGAAAAGACGGCTGCTTTTATGGTCCTCTTTGCTCCATTTATTTCATATTATCCACTGATTTACCAATGGCGCATTGAATCATATCATATTACAATAGTATTCAATACACTCTGCTCTGCATGTTGCAAGGCGGGCGTAAGGAGGTCGATATGAATAGAAAGAAAATTCGGTACACGATATTAGTATGTGTTTTAATATCCGGGATTGTTTTTTCTGCGGTCGATTACTCAGAGCCGTTGAGAAACCTATACGGTATTGATAGTGGTTTGGATAAATACGGCACCGTTCAATCGGGAGCGGAGGCTGAGAATGCTGACCGCAGGCTCGAAGTAACGGATCATGCCGATTCAGGAAAAGATAAGAAGAATACATATGAACCAGAAAACAGACTTTTTATTGCAGAACAAACCAATGAGGATCAATATATGACTTCCAGAGGGGAAGCGAACAGAGCCTCCAATGAGAAACCGAAGGCCATTTCAGAACAGCCGAAAACTGCAGTCATAAAGGACGAGCCAGACAAGTCAGAATCTATGAACATAAATGCAGATACAACGCAAGAAGCTTCTCCAGTTGCTGGAAGTCGGTCAGCGGTTCCCGCGGAAGAAGAGCAAGAAACAACCGACGTTGCCGGCGACCTTGATCTTTTGGCAAGGCTGATCACTGCGGAAGCACAAGGGGAGCCTTACGAGGCGCAGGTTGCTGTTGGAGCGGTCGTCATGAATCGAGTAGAAAGCAGTTCCTGGCCTAATTCCATAGAAGGTGTGATCTATCAGGTAATAGACGGCTACTACCAATTTACTCCCGTGGTCAACGGATGGATTGATAAACCGGCTCAAGAACAGTCGATCAAAGCGGCCAGAGAAGTTCTGGTTGGAGCGGATCCGACGAAAGGAGCACAGTTCTATTATGATGATACCACCACGAATCCCTGGATTTTAGAAAAAACAGTTTCTGTTCAAATCGGACATATGATATTTGCGTTTTAATAATGAAGAATGGCTGAATTCTAATGAAATTCAGCCATTCTATTGTTTTTTGATCAAACAAATTGAGATGGGACTTAACATAGATTTAACAGAGTTTTAACTCCAGTATGTCCAATATATGAGACCATTGTGATAAAATGGCATCAGAACGAGCAAAGGAGATCTCATATGGATAGCATGATGCAGGATTTGGGGAATATTATTGAGAACAGAGAAATCAAAACCGTTTTCCAGCCTATCATATCGCTTCGCGATGGAGAAATTCTTGGGCATGAGGCGCTCAGCAGAATTACATGTGAAACGGAAATTGAAAACATTGAAACCTTGTTTGTTCTGGCTGGTAAATATAATTGTCTCTGGGAACTGGAACAGCTTTGCAGAACAAAGGCCTTTGAGGCTGCCTTTTGTTTTATGATTCCGCCCTACAGCAAAAAGCTTTTTATTAACGTGAATCCTAATGTGCTTCATGATGAAACATTTCAAAGGGGGTTGACGAAAGAGTATCTGAATCAGTACCAGATTTCACCCGGGAATATAATTTTTGAAATAACGGAACGAAATATTATTAAGGACCTGAAGGGGTTTGTAGCTACGGTTGCACACTATAGAAGTCAGGATTATAAAATCGCAATAGACGATGCGGGAGCAGGCTACTCGGGCCTGAACCTGATTAGTGATACTAACCCAAATTACATAAAACTTGATATGAAACTGATTCGAGATGTTCACGCCGATGGATTAAAAGCCGCGCTGGTCAAGGGAATGGTGGAGCTCTCGAAAATTTCCAATATCAATATTATCGCCGAGGGTATTGAATCAAAGAATGAGCTGGAAGCGTTGATTAACCTGGGTGTACAATACGGGCAGGGGTATTTTATTCAGCACCCTGATAGTGACGTCTGTAAAATCAAACCTGAGATCATTCAACTGATAAAGGCTCTGAATGTAAAGAAATATGATATAACCTCGCATAATATCTTCGACACACCGATTGAAAATCTTTGCTCTGTTACGGGTACGCTACCGCCTGCAGAATTAGTTCCCGATGTCTTTGATATTTTTAAGAGGCTGCCGTCTTGTATCGGGCTATGTGTGCTGGAAGAAAATGTTCCCGTTGGGATCGTCACCA
Source organism: Anaerovoracaceae bacterium (assembly GCA_963676445.1). Lineage (GTDB taxonomy): Bacteria > Bacillota > Clostridia > Peptostreptococcales > Anaerovoracaceae > Anoxybacterium. The sequence continues at coordinate 1,073,772 of OY781100.1, read as the reverse complement.
AGGAAAGGCTGGCATTAAAGCTCAGCGGGCAATATGGTTTTGCACTTTATCAGAATAAGCCTATTTCTCATGTGATGGATAGGGAGTTCCTTTCGGTTGATTATGATACGCCGGTTAATGTTGTTTCTTCTATTGCAATGTCCCGGGAGCAAGATAAGCTTTATGATTTCATTGTGGTAACAAAAAATGGAAAATATCTGGGCACAGTAACGATTCGCGATCTTTTAAGAAAGACTACGGAGATTGAAGTGGCAGCTGCAAAACATCAGAACCCGCTTTCCGGTCTGCCGGGAAATTTGCTGATTGAACAGCAGCTTCATCAGTGCGTCTTCGGAGGAGGAGAATATAGTGTGGCATATTTTGATATTGATAATTTCAAGGCCTATAATGATGTCTACGGTTTTGAAAACGGAGATATGGTGCTAAGACTGCTTTCAACGATTCTGGTTCGAAACGTACGAAAAAATGAATTTATCGGGCATATTGGCGGAGACGATTTCGTTGTAATACTAGATAGCCATGTCGAGGAGGAGTATTTTCAGCAGATTCTTTCTGAATTTGAATCAGAGGTATTGAAGTTCTATAATCCGGAAGATATCGATCGCGGCTATATATCAACAAGAAACCGACGGAATATCATTGAAAAATTTCCGCTGATCACTTTAACCGTTGTTTCAACTAACAACAACGCGCATAATTTCAAAGATGTGTTTGAATTGACCGAAACACTAGCCGGTCTGAAAAAAATGAAAAAACTTAAGGTGAGGGTGATTGAATAAAACGCTTCGACCAACCAACAAATAATATTCAATATTCGGTAAATGTTGACGGATTTGTAGTAACTTGATACAATGAATGCAATCGGTCAAAACGTTGAAATGGTTATGATTTGGGTGGTTTTCAACTTGATGGAAATATTTTTAAGAATTGACAATAACATTATCGCGGCAGTTCTGCTCGGAATCGTTGTACTGATTGCTTGTAAGAGACTTGATCGGAATGATAGGCTCAACAGAGTTTATCTTAAAACAAGTGCATTTGTGCTTTGTGAACTGCTGCTTGAAACGGTGACTTGCATTATGAATCAGCGACCTGAAGCTTGGGCGGGCTCTCTCTCAACAGTTTTGCATGTTTTTTTGTTTGCTTTAGCCCCTATACTGACTTACTTTTGGTATCTGCTGATCACTAATTGGAGTGCTCCGGAAAAAAGAATCAATAACAAGATACAAGCACTATTAATCATTCCTGTCATTTTCAACTTCATCATAACAGTACTGTCTCCTGTATACCAACTGGTTTTTTATATAGACGGCACAAATACATATCACAGAGGACCGTTGTTTCTGATCTCAGTGTTCATCGTATATTTTTACTTGATGCTGGCATTTGTTCTTGTTTGTATTCGACGGAGAAAAATCGTAAGAGAAGAATATATACCAATGATGATTTTCGGAATTTTGCCGTTGATCGGCGGTTATATACAGGCTCAGTTTTACGGCACGCTTCTCATGTGGAGCTTTACTGCATATTCTTTAATTGTTGTTTATATTTTTCTTCAGCTCAGAATGGTCCATATAGACGATCTTACAGGAGCGTGGACGAGAAGCACCTTCGAACACTGTATCAGAAAAAAAACTAAAAACAAGTATAGTGAAGTTTTCGGTTTAATTATTCTTGACATTGATGAGCTTAAAAGAATCAATGATGAGTACGGGCATTATGAAGGAGACTATGCGTTACGGACTACGGTAGAGTTGATCAAAAGCGTACTAAAAAAGACGGATATCATTGCAAGAACGGGAGGTGATGAATTTTTAATTATCTTGGATTGTGATTCCAAAGATAAGATGGACCATACCGTAGAGCGAATCAAGTTGAAATTAAAAAAACATAATGAAATCTCGAATAAAAAATATAAGCTGGACTGCAGCATCGGCGCAGAACTGTACGATTCTGATTATACTGATTTTGATGCATTTATGCAGCATGTTGACAGCTTGATGTATAAAAATAAACGGTTAAAAAAGTTAGGCTGATTGTCGAAAATAAAGAAACAGCCGATGTCGAACAGGGAGAAACAGCTGAGGTCGAACGGGGCAAATCAGCTGATGTGAAAACGGAGGATGAATTTAATCCTCCGTTTTAAAATGAAAACCTCTATGAATTGTTGTTGACGGCAGATCGGTCGTAAATTACGACAAACTGTTACAATAAATTATGTTTTACGATTATACTTTTTATCCAATTTATGCTAGAATTACATGAGAAAAAATTTTAGCCAAGGAGATTAAGGAATTATTATGAAGAGGCTCAACTTTAATATAAGAAGAGTGATGGCAGTACTGTTAAGAGCCTTGGATCACATTGACGTCAAACTCGTTGATCATGGACACAGAGTCGCCTATATTGTATATAAAATGATGCAGTCTTCGGAAAAGTACTCGGAACGTGAGATGCAGGAGGTTGTAATCATCTCTGCACTTCACGATATCGGAGCATATAAAACAGAAGAAATCGGAAATATGATGAACTTTGAATCTAACGATGTCTTTGATCATTCTATTTACGGATATCTCTTTTTTAAATATATGTCTCCACTTGTCAAATGGGCTGATATCATACTTTACCATCATATTAATTATGCACTATACGATAAGCTTAAAATTGACAAAAAAATAGGAAGTCTCGCATCGATGATCCATCTTGCGGACCGAATGGATGTAATGCTGAAAAATCAGGACTGCTTGCTTGAGCAGGATCATGATTATCTGGCAATGCGCTTCGGCGAGGAAGCCCTTTCAATTTATGCAAAAGCGAACGAGCAATTCAATGTTGAAGAGAACATTAGAAACGGTGCTTATCTATGGGAAATCGACAATATGCTGAAGGATGCCGATTTTGATCACAATATATTGATTGAGTTCATTAAGATGGTTGCTTATTCCATCGACTTCAGAAGTGAAACGACAGTCAGTCATGTGATTACAACAGTAACCATTGCAATGGAACTAGGCAGGATTTTACAGCTTGATGATTTGGACTTAAACAAGATCGAACTGGGGGCATATTTGCATGACATTGGAAAGATCGCCACTCCACTTGAAATACTGGAAAAACCGGGCAGCTTGACTAATGACGAAATGAAGATTATGAGAGGTCATATTGAGATTACGGGAGAAATATTACGGGGCCGTATTCATGACGAAATATACAAGATCGCATACAGGCATCATGAGACAATGGATGGCAGGGGTTACCCTTTGAAGTTGAGCGGTAAAGATTTGACGTTAAATGATAAGATCGTTGCAGTATCGGATATGATGAGTGCTTTGACTGGAAAGAGAAGTTATAAAGAGAGGTTTTCCAAGGAAATGGTCGTAGATATTCTTGAGCGTCAGAGAGATGGCGGAAAGCTTGACCGACAGGTAATCGACGCCGCAATTGGAAACTACGATGAAATAATGGAATGCTGCAGTAAAAATATTCTGATCATAACGGAGATTTATCATACAATAAAAAATGAATTTGTAGAGATTCAAGGAAGATTACGAGAAGTAAAATGAAAGAAATGCTTTACATATTGGTAGGCTGGAATCTTATAACATTTCTCATGATGGCTGGAGATAAATATCAGGCCGTAAGGGGAGGGAGAAGAATCAGAGAGCGGACTCTGTTGACAACTGCGTTTGCTATGGGCGGCTTAGGTAGTTTGCTCGGCTCTCTGATGTTTCGTCATAAGACACGGAAATGGAAGTTTCGTATTTCTCTGCCGTTGGCTTTGATCTTTAATTTGTCAGTTATTTATCTGGTATGGTATTATATAATTAAATAAATGTCATACTAAAGATATGGGCGGAAACACCCGCGGAAGGGAGAAACGGATATGCTGCAAGAAGGAATAAAAGCGCCTGATTTTGCTTTAAAAGATAAGGACGGAAGCCTGGTCAGCCTATCGGATTTCAGAGGCAAGAAGGTTGTTGTTTATTTTTATCCGAAGGACAATACCCCCGGCTGCACAAAACAAGCGTGTGCATTCAGGGAAGCATACGATGGGTTCAAATCAGATGATATCGTGGTGATCGGGATCAGCAAGGACAGTATTCAATCCCATCAGAAATTTGCAGAAAAATATGAACTGCCCTTTATTCTGCTTTCGGACCCTGAGCTCACTGCAATAAGGGCCTATGATGTTTGGAAGGAAAAGAAGCTTTACGGAAAAACATCGATGGGTGTGATGAGATCTACCTACGTCATCGACGAAGAAGGAATCATCATCAAGGTATTTGAAAAAGCAAAACCTGATACGAACGCTTTTGATATTCTGGAGTTCCTGGAAAAATAATAACTTACGGGAGAGATGATCCTAACTGAAAGCATTAAGCTATGAAAAGCAGTACTCTTCAGTTCGGGGTTTTTTTTTTTGAATTACATCTTCGTTGGAGACGAGCATCACCAGTATGAAAAACGAACAGGGGACTGAGTTCGTGCGCTTTCAGACTCGGTTGAGCCTTTTGCCACGACAGTCACCCTGTCGAATATATTCATTGCAGTAACGAGATTCAGATTTTGTTTATAAGGAAGGTTACAATGGGTACAAATAAGTAATCTTTTCGGTGCTCAGGTTTTCAACTGTTATCTTTCGTTTGCATCTATGCAATCGTACCGACTTCACTATTAATATTCTTTTATTAATATTTTTTGGGCATCATCACCCCGAAGTGCAATCACTGCTCCCATGATGAAATAGGCTGTAGGATCTCCGGTGGGACTTTTGTGCAGGGCTTCGACTGAAGCGCCTTTCACCAGACCTAAGTCCAGCATTCTGCGTCTCTCGATACCGATGGCGGTAAGATCCGAGATCACAGCCTTTTTCCCAAGGGGCAGGGTATTTAATGGTTTGATGTCAAAGCTCATATTCTTACCCCGGCTGTTACAAAAATTAGCATGGAGAAAAACTTCTCACTGGTAATATATGAACAATGTGTTAATATTGTGATATAATGAGATTTAAGCAAATATTGTAAATTGCACAAGCTGATTCATATAAGAGAAAATTTTTTCAATTGTGAAGGGAAGAATAAAAGGCTATGAGACGCAAGCTTTGGATTGCACTTGTCATGATGACGGTTTTGCCAATGTTATTTATCAGTTGTATTGTGCTTGAATATGCTCAGGCGGCGATCCTGAATATGAAACAGGAGACGCTGAATGGTGCTGTAAATATGATGGATTATCGCTTAACCAATGAGTATATAACTTTGCTTGAAGAAATCCAGGAGAAAACTAAGATCGATGCGGTAACCAATTTTATGGACAGCTCTACTGACGATATACAGTCTGCAGACTGGCAGGAGTCTCAACATTTAAGAATGCTATTGCTGGAGGATTTGAGCTATCCTGTAAGCAGCGGATCTATTATGAACAGGGCAGGCGACGTCCTGGTATCCAGTATCCCTTCTGAAGAGGGAATGTCTCTTGATAAGACGCATTTCTACAAGACAATTATGGAAGGGAAGGAATCGTATTTAAGCATTGTGGCAGTCAATCAAAATACCGATATAATTGAATTTGCCGTTCCTATTAAAGATGAAAACAACTATATCATTGGTATTTTGCGGCAAACGTTTCAGCTTGACCCGTTAAAGCAGTATTTAAATCAATTGAATAAAAAAGGCGTATTTTATGCTTTCTTGATTAGAAGTAACGGGATGTTGGTTTTTCAGTTTGATAAAGAAAATGAATCCATGATTTATCGAGAATATAAGAATAAAAATTACCTTGACGATTTGATTATGAATTTCAGAAATGGACAAATGAAATCAGATACGGGAAAGATTGAGTTTGATAAGGATGGGGAAGAATATATCGCCGCCTATAAACTTGTAAAAAAAATCAATTGTATTGCAGTGGCAGCAGTGAAACGGGATATAGTTTTGCTCGGATTAAAAACGATGCAGGAAATCATGATACTGATCGGTTTAACCATTGCTTTTTTTGTCGTTCTGGGTGGATTCTACACAAGTATGATATTGACGAAACCGCTTAAAGAAATTAACGGTAGCATAAAAAAAATGGCTGACGGAAATTTAACGATAAGATGTTCCTATAAAGGCGGAGGCGAATTTCATGAACTCTGCGGAAGTGTCAACAACTTGGCGGACAATTTACAAAAAAGTGAAAGAGAGCTGCGACTGTCTTCGAGGATCGACAGTGTAACGCACCTGCCGAATCGAAATGCGATTTATGAAGTTCTTGACACACTTCTTTATAAGCATCCGAATCAAGCCCTTCTTATGCTTGATTTGGATCAATTTGAGGATATCAACGACAATCTCGGCCATGATGTCGGAGACAAGGTACTGATGGAGATCGCAGATGTATTACGCACTTTGCCGCAGCATATCTGTTACCCCTCCAGACTTGGCGGTGATGAATTCCTGATTTTTATTACAAACTGGACGACGCCAAAGTATCCTGAAAAGATAGCGGAAAGAATTATTAAGGAAATTGAAGGAATTCGTTTTATTGATGAAATTATTGTTGACATCAGTGTTAGTATTGGTATAGAATATACAAATGTTGACAAACTAGACAAGAAAAAATTGATCAAGCACAGCGATCTGGCAATGCATAAGTCCAAAAGCTTAGGCAGGAATTCATACTTCGTATATTACACGCACCTGCAGTGCGATTTCCAATAAAAGACCATTAATTGGAAAATCAAAATTTGACGGATTTAGCCAGAAAAACTGCTTGACATAGATGCTGTGAAATGGTACTATCTTTATTGCGACGTATTGAATGTCGGCTTGAATATGGCGGTGTAGCTTAGTTGGCTAGAGCGTCCGGTTCATACCCGGAAGGTCGGTGGTTCGACTCCACTCGCCGCTACCATATTAATTTTATGGTCTGTATTCAAGAAGTTCGGGCGCATAGCTCAGCTGGGAGAGCACCTGCCTTACAAGCAGGGGGTCATAGGTTCGAGCCCTATTGCGCCCACCATTTATAAAAAACGCGGTCCGGTAGTTCAGTTGGTTAGAATGCCAGCCTGTCACGCTGGAGGTCGTCGGTTCGAGCCCGATCCGGATCGCCATTTTAAAGAGCAAACAACGCAGTATTACGTAAAATAAACAAGTATGGTGGGTGTAGTCAAGTGGTTAAGACACAGGGTTGTGGCTCCTGCACTCGTGGGTTCGAATCCCATCACCCACCCCATTTATACAATAAAAAGCAAAATTGCTGATTAACGTTGGGGTATCGCCAAGCGGTAAGGCAATGGACTCTGACTCCATCATTCGAAGGTTCGAATCCTTCTACCCTAGCCAATCGATAAATGCGCGTGTGTTCACGCCACGCGCATTTATTACCAAAGATCAATTTGGCGCTTAGCATATATTTGAATAAGGAATAAAATTTTAACGTTTGGATAAATTTATAAGCGCGTACTTTTAAAAGCCGACATACAAATTAATTATGGCGACATAGCCAAGTGGTAAGGCAGAGGTCTGCAAAACCTTTATTCCCCAGTTCAAATCTGGGTGTCGCCTCCAAAGCTGAAACTCTAAACACATTGGATTTGGTGGGTTTAGAGTTTTCTATTTGTTTTTGGCAACTTTTCTTGTGATGTGCAGTGTGGATTGTTATAATTCAACTGTGACAAACTAGGGAAAGCGCTTCCTTAGACAAATTTTTAGAGAAGAGGACAACAAAAATGATTCAAGTAGAAAAATTATCTTTTGGTTTTCCTGCAAAAGATTTATATAATGAGATTTCGTTTGTATTGGCAATGGGGCAGCATTGTGCCTTGATTGGAAGCAATGGTGCCGGAAAATCAACGCTTGTTGATATGATGATTCATCCGGATCAGTATTTGTACGATGGAAAGATCATCAAAGATGAGCACAGCCGTATTGGTTATGCAAGCCAGTTTGTTGTGAGGGACAAAGAGCAGGAATGTACTGTTTTTGAATATCTAAGTGAGAGATTTGTGGAAAATCAGCAAGAGACAGTTGCGGTGTGTGAAGAAATGGCGGTGGCTGAGGATGCAGCGACGTTATTTGAGAAATATCAGGCTCTTTTAGATGCCTTTGAAGCAATGGATGGAGATCATTATGAAAATAATATCCGTAAGCAGCTATATCTAGCAGGTATGCGTGAATTAGAAGAAACAAAGATATCGCAACTTAGTGGTGGAGAGTATAAATTACTTCAGATTATGAGAGAAATGTTATTATCTCCGAATCTTCTTGTTTTGGACGAGCCGGATATATTTCTTGATTTTGGTAACTTAAATAGACTTTGTCAGTTGATTAATGATTATCATGGTACATTACTCGTCATTACACATAACAGATATTTATTAAATCATTGTTTTAATAAAATTTTACATTTAGAGAATGGTGATATTCAGGAATATGATGGTAATTATACAGAATATCGCTCGTCCCAGCTAAGAGAAAAATTAAAACTGAAACTGCAGAGTATTTCCGATCAGGAAGAAATTGAGCGTACGGAGAAAATGGTTGATATTCTGCGCAGAAGAGCGACGATCCTTGTCAATCCTGTTATAGGAAGTGCGGTAAACGCTAAACAAACGCAGCTTGACCGTTTACGTGCACGACAAATTAAGTCGCCTTTTATTGAACTTCGTGAGCCAAAGATTGAACTTCCGGCAATAGAAGTTTTCACAGAGCATCCTGTTTTAAGCATTACAGATTATCAAGTTTCATTTGATGAAAGCTTATTGGAACATATCAATTTTGAATTACTGGCTGGCGAAAAAGTGGCTATCGTTGGTGCAAATGGTACCGGAAAAACGACTTTAATGCGCGATATCCTAAAGAATAACCATCCTTCTATCCATATCGATGAGAATACAAGCTATGCATGTTTATCTCAGCTTCAGGGCGAAAATATAGATGAAACAAAAACGGTTTACGAGGTTATGGAAAACTTGGGTTTTGAGACAAGAGAAAGGATTCGTGAGTATCTCGAGAATTATTGCCTGGAAGGTGATACCTTAAAGCAGAAGGCAGGCCAGTTATCTGGTGGAGAAAAGAATTTACTCCAAATTGCGATGATTGCAAGTACAGATGCGCAGCTTCTTATTCTTGATGAACCGACCAGCCATTTGGATCTTTACGCACAAATTGCTCTGGAAAAAGCTATTTCCAAATATAAAGGGGCTGTACTCATGGTAAGCCACGATTTCTATCTTGTAGCGAACTGTGCGGATTACGTTTTACTTGTAGAAGATAATACGATTCGGCGTATGCGTACCCGTTCTTTCCGTAAAATGATATACGATAAATATTTCGATCAGAAGTATTTAGAAATAGACAAGAAAAAGCAAGAATTAGAGGCCAATATTACATTAGCCTTTCAAAAGAATGATCTCATAACTGTAGAAAAACTATGCAGCCAGTTAGAAGCATTAGCACTAAGCAGCGAGTATTATGGAGGAAAAAATGACTGAATTATTAGCCCCGGCAGGGAATATGGAAGCTTTAAAAGCTGCAATTTCTAATGGCTGTGATGCAATATACTTAGGAATGCAAAAATTTGGTGCACGTGCATACTCATCTAATTTTGATTTAGAAGCATTAAAAGAAGCTGTCCAGCATGCGCACCTTCGGAATGTTAAAATCTATGTAACGATGAATACCATCGTTTTTGAAAATGAAGAAGAAGAAATGAAAGCGCAGATGGACGAGTTAAATGAAATCGGTGTTGACGGAATTATCGTACAGGACCTGGCAGCTCTCGATTACCTCGTTAAAAACTTTCTTGATCTGGAAGCGCATTGTTCAACACAGATGGGTATAGACGATTTAGACGGAACTTTACTAATGAAAGAACTTGGTGCAAAGCGAGTTGTTATGTCCCGTGAGACTGCGCTTGAAAAAGTAAAAGAGATCAAAAGAATCGCTCAAATACCCATAGAAGTTTTTGTTCACGGTGCTTTATGTGTATCTTATTCCGGAAACTGTCTCATGTCGGGACTTATAGGCTATCGAAGCGGAAATCGCGGAAGATGTGTTGGTTCCTGTCGTAAGGAGTATGAACTGATTGATAAGACAACGGGTACGTCTTTAGGGAAAAACTATATTCTATCTACGAAGGACCTGAACACGATCGATTACATCAATAATTTGAAAGGAATTGATTCCTTAAAAATCGAAGGTCGAATGAAAGAGCCTTCGTATGTTGCGAATGTTGTAGCAAAATATCGTATGGCTTTAGACAATAAAATAACCGAAGAAGAGAAAGAAAATCTGAGCAAAACATTCAATCGAACATTTACGAAAGGGTATTTGCTTCACGAAGATCAGAAGGATATTACAAACATTCTAAGACCGAATAACTATGGTTATGAAATCGGAAGAATTAGCAAGATTGTCAAGGACATGGTTGAAATAAGACTTACGCGTACTTTAAATCAAAACGATATCATCAGAATCAGTCATAACAATGAAGATGTGAACTTAACGGTTGTAAAACTGTACGATAAAGATGGCAATTTAATCAACAAAGCAGATGATGTCTGCTATATCAAAATCAAAGAAAAACTGTCTAGGGGTGACCTCGTATATATCACCAAGGATTATTTCTATTATAAAGAACTGGAATCATCACTGGAAAAAGAGTTTAAGCGTTTTAACCTGGACATTCGAGTGTATGCATATCCGGATGCAAAGCTTATCATAGATGCGGAGGGCTTAGGCTTTCATTATTTATATGAAAGCGAAGAAATATTAGGCGAAGCAATTAATAATCCGACAACAAAAGAACAGGTAATCAAGCAGTTTTCAAGATTAAATGATACAATATTTGAACTGAAATCTGTAGATTATGAGGAATGTAATGCATTTATTCCAGCAAAACAGTTAAATGCAGCAAGAAGAGATATTGTGCAGGGCTTATACGATTTAAAGCTTAACAGCAAAAAGAAAAGAACCAAGACTTTGAAGGCAAAAGAAAAAATAAGTTTTGCCCTTGAAAAACCATACCTTACGGCCGCTGTAACCACCAAGGAACAGTATGATGCTTGCGAGAACTGCGGAATTCAGGAAATTTATTTTGAAAATGTTGTTAGAAGAAACCAGAACGATTATCAGGAAAAAGAAGGACAGCTGCTGATTGGAGGATATGGTGGTATTTATCACTACAGAAAAACGAATCCTTTTGTTACGGACTATTCTCTAAATATTGTTAATTCTACGAGTTGCTATGAATTATATCGATTGGGTACGAAACGAGTAACGTTATCTTATGAATTGAATAAGAGACAAATTGAAGAGTTAATCAATGCCTATTATGAAGAAAATAGCGGTTATCCTGCACTGGAAATGATCGTATATGGCAAGGCGCCTTTGATGTTTACAAAATATTGTCCGCTGAAAAAAATGAATCAATGCGGTACCTGCAAAAGGTCAAGCTATGAGTTGAAAGATGAGCACGGAACGTTCCCTGTCATTACCCATGATGATTGTTCGACGACAATCCTGAATGGTAAGACACTGAATCTTTTGGATGAGATGCCAAGCATCAAAGGAATCGAGGCATTCCGGTTAAACTTCTCAGTTGAATCGAAAGAGCAGGTTGAGAAAACCATTCATAAGGCCTTAAGCAAATTAAATGGATCGATGGATAAGTCTGTATTTAATCAGGAAACAGACACAAGAGGACATTTTAATAAAGAGATTTTGTAGGTAAATCCTGTTTGAATCTGGGTGTCGCCTCCAATCATTTTATTGACATATGATATATTTGTTAAATAGAAGCTGGTATTTCGGTCGGTTCATTATACGGTGATAACCTGCATGATGAAGTAAAAATATTTCTGGAGGAAAAAGAGCGTCAATTAGCTGAACCACTGGCACAGCAAGCCGAAAACTATTTATATGAACAAATATATTACCGTACCAATGTTTATAGAGATATAGATGTTGGTATTTTCTTTTTCTAGAAATGACTATGACAGTATGATAAAATATGAAACAGCAAATAGAATGGGAGGGCATTATGAGGCTTGAAAAAATTTCAGTCAGCAATTATAGAAATTTAGACGGAGTCAATGTCCATTTCGACCTGGAATCCAATTATATTGTCGGGGAAAATAACATAGGAAAAAGTAACTTACTGGCATTGATCCATGCCGTCAGCAATTCAAGAAGTTTTGTTGAAAGCGATTATGTCGATCCTACATCCCCAATTGTTATTGAACTAATATTAAAATTAAATGAAACTCAACTTTGTGAAGCTGAAGATTGTGCCTCAAATGACAGTACACTGCATCCTCATGTTAAAGTACTTCAAAAGATTGGAGATGCGTCGCTGCAGATCTTCGATGTGAATACATCTGAACCACTTAACCTTGAATATTTGAGGAAGTTGAATTTCTTACAATATGATCCCGGAATAAACGCAAGTTTTTTACAGGACTCGTCTTCGTTTATTAAAACGGCTTCCAGAAATATTTACAGCAGGATTAAGGATTTATACAAAAATGAATTAAACTCATCTGAAACACTCGTTTATAACAATAAAAAGGGCGAGAGAATCCTGCCGTTGATATTAGCGATAGATGAACCGGAGATCCATATGCACCCGTATATGCAGCGGGCAATTCTGAACAGTTACAAACGTATTCTAAAAAATGAGGACACCGGTTTCCTTCATTTGTTGAAAATCCATTTTGATATCGACGGATTGGATGGACAATTAATTATTGTTACTCATTCCACGGATGCCTTAGTTGACAATCATAGAAATATCGTGCGCTTCTATAGAAAAGCAAATGGGAAAATCGATGCGATAAGCGGCAGAGATATCGATATAGGCATTGATATTGAAAAGCATCTGTTGATGCATTTCCCGGATATAAAAGAAGCATTTTATGCGAAATGTGTCTTGATCGTGGAAGGTGAAACGGAATATGGCTGCATAAGAGGTTTTAGCAAAACTTTAAATATGCCGCTGGACGATTATGGAATCTGCTTCGTTAACGCGCATGGGGAAGGTTCTATCTTAAAGCTGAAGCAACTATTTGACCATTTTAAAATCCCGTCTGTCTTGATTTATGATTCGGATGTGAGAAAAGGTGAACACAAGGAAAAAAACGAGTTTTTTACAAAAGAAGTGTGCTTTGAAATGGATATCGTGGATAAACTGATCCAGATGGAACGGTTTGACCTGCTTAGAGATATTACACTTGAGCTCAGTGATCGGGCAGATAAGCGCAGACTGGATGAAGACTTTGTCAGAAAGCCCTTTAAAAAAATCGATTATGATATAAACAATTATACACCTAAGACGCTTGATTCCCTGGACCTGCACAAAATGGAGGAATATCGGGCGGTTTATTTTGCCTGGTTATATGTTAAAAAGGGAATTCTTATCGGAAGAATTATCGGCGAGAGACTGCCTGAAGACTGTATTCCTGACTGTTACACCGAGGCAATAACCAGAGCCAGAGAGGTAGCAATGTCTTGAGAAAATAGAAAAGCCAGCTTTAAGGTATGGAAAAGCCGGCTAGAATTTCAATTTCCTGCCGGCTTGTGCCTGCGTTGTTATCTACTTTCCTCAACTTCTTTTCCCATTTCTGCAAGTTTTTTGGTCATGGTGCCTCCGAGAATGCCGCCTACGTATCCGTTTTGTCTGGACGTTAGATTGGCCTTGTCCATTTTTCCGTATTGTGCGATATCGAATCCCGTTTCTTGTGCAAATTTACTTTTCAGGTCATCAACCTTACTGGGAATTATTAAACCAGTTTTTTTGTCCATTAAAAAAATCACCGCCTTCATTAATAAAATAACCGCTTAAGTTTTGTTGTATGTGATGCAATATTTACTTTAGAAGCCTTAGATTTCTAAAACAATTTATAGTTATTTTTACAAGCCTTTTTTAGCATTTTAACCCAGTATATCAGCCTTTCGACAAAAACAGCTAAGGTTTTAATTGAACAAGACGATAACAAAACGATAGCAAACGACTTTAACAAGAGGCAAAACTTGTTTGCTATTAATTTTTTTCGTTTTATAAAAAGGAGAGGCAAAATGAAGCAAACAAGCAGGATCAGTACGAAGATCATAATCAGTACTGTTTTGATCACCGTTTTTTCCGTCGTCATTGTAGGTGGTCTTTTTACCTATGATTTGACGAAGCAGTCAGATGAGAATCTGCAGGTGGTCAATAATGTACTGAGCGATGATTATGATTTAATGATCAAATCCGAAGTGGAAAGTGCTATTGCAGCACTGAATCATGTCTACGGCAGATATGAAGCGGGTGAAATTACTCTGGAGGAGGCCAAAATTCTTGGAGCAAACCTTCTGAGAGATATGAAATACGGTGAAAGCGGGTACTTTTGGGCGGATACTCTGGAGGGAGTCAATGTAGTATTGCTCGGAAATGAAACTGAGGGAACCAACCGTTTTGAATTCCAGGATGTTAACGGTCTATACATCGTTAAGGAGTTTATCAAACATGCGAAGAGCGGGGGCGGATATGTTGATTATTATTTTCCGAAGCCCGGTGAGAATGAGGCTTCCATGAAGCGAGGTTATACAATGCTCTTTGAGCCGTTCCAGTGGGAGATAGGAACCGGAAACTACGTCGACAATATAAAGATGATTTCCGATGGATTAAAAGCAGAAAGCAGTGCGGAGATGAGGATGACTCTGATCAAAGTAGCTGCCATTGCGATAGTAGTCATCGCATTGGCAAGTGTGGCGGCATATCTGATTGGAAAAAAGATTTCGATGCCAATCATAGCGCTGACGGCGGCTTCTGAAAGACTGGCAGTGGGAGATACGGAGGTACGTCTGGAGAAATCCTCTAATGATGAAGTTGGAATATTGACAGAAGCTTTCGGTAAAATTGTGAGCAATATCAGGGTACAGTCCGAAAATGCAAGAAGGATATCGGAAGGTGATCTCTCAATAGAGATCACTCCCAAATCTGAGGCTGATATTTTGTCTCTCAGCATGGGCAAAGTAGTGGCAGAACTCAGAAATCTTGTGAATGAGGCGCATGTACTTACTCAGGGAGCTACTGAAGGAAACTTATCTCTACGTGGGAATGCTGATAAATTCAAGGGCGGTTATCAGGATATCATTTCGGGGTTCAACAATACGCTGAATGCAATCGTAGAACCATTAAACGTTACGCTTGATTTTATCGAAAAAATGGCAAACGGCGAAGAACTCAAAGAGATCGAAACTGTATACCAAGGCGATTATGGTGTTTTGATCAATCATCTGAATATGGTAGGTGAATCATTAGGAACCCTGTTGTCAGAAACAGAAAAAGTGACCAGCGCTACAGCAAACGGCAACCTGTCTTGCCGGGCCGATGTCAGTAAACTCAGGGGTTCTTATGCAGATATTGTGGGAGGCGTCAATAATGCGCTGGATTCCGTTATCAAACCTTTGATGGGCTATGCTGAATATATGGACAAAATCGGAAAAGGTGAGATGCCGCCTAGAATAACGGATACCTATTATGGAGATTTTGACAAGCTTAAAATTAACATCAATTCTTGTATTGAAGGCCTTGGAGGGCTTGCAGAGGGACGCGATGTTCTGGTTGCGATGAAAAATAACGATTTCTCAAAAAAAGTTGAAGGAGTTCATTTGGGAATCTATTCGGAAATTGCAGATTCAGTAAATATGGTATCCGAACGGATCAACATTATTATTAACGCTTTGAATAATATTGCCGCAGGCGATCTGAAACAGCTTACTGAATTGAAAGCTATCGGAAAACTCAGCGAAAACGATCAGCTTATGCCTGCAATCATCACAATGCTGGAAACCATCAAAGCACTTGTTGATGAAACAACTTTACTGTCTTCAGCAGCGATCAACGGCAATATGGATGCCCGCGGGGATTCGGCCAAATTTAACGGTGAATACGCGCATGTCATTAACGGAATCAACAATACACTGGACGCGGTCATTGCACCTATAGAAGAAGCGCTTTCTGTTTTGAAGGAAGTATCAAAGGGAAATTTGCATTCCAGTGTAACGGGAGATTATCGTGGAGGTCACGCGGAACTGAAAGATACGCTGAACGATACGATAGAAATTATAAGAAGTTATGTAGGAGAAATATCCAGAGTACTAACGGATATGTCCGAAGGAAATCTCGATTTGGAAATTACTGCGGATTATCGTGGTGATTTTATAGAAATCAAGAACTCGTTGAACCATATACTGACGACTTTCAGCCAGGTACTGGGAGATATCAACGATGCGGCAGAACAGGTTTCTTCCGGTTCAAGGCAGGTTTCGGACGGAAGTCAGACATTGTCTCAGGGTTCCACGGAGCAGGCCAGTGCAATCGAACAACTGACAGCTTCAATTGCTGAAATTGCTTCACAAACGAAGCAGAACGCAATGAACGCAGGTCAGGCAAATGAACTGGCTTCAGGAGCAAGAAACAATGCAGTGAAAGGGAATGAGCAGATGCAGGGTATGCTGGAGTCCATGGTGGAAATAAGCGACTCTTCATCGAATATATCGAAGATCATCAAGGTAATCGATGATATCGCATTCCAAACCAATATTCTTGCTTTAAACGCCGCTGTTGAAGCTGCAAGAGCAGGACAGCATGGAAAGGGTTTTGCTGTTGTCGCAGAAGAAGTCAGAAATCTGGCTGCTAGAAGTGCGGAAGCTGCGAGAGAGACAACCGGGCTGATTGAAGGTTCTATTCTCAAAGTTCAGGCAGGTAAGAAGATTGCGAATGAGACAGCAGCTGCGCTGAGCGATATCGTTAACGGTGTAGAAAAAGCAGCGGGTATTGTTGAGAATATCGCAGCGGCATCCAATGAGCAGGCCACCGGCATTGCTCAGGTTAATAAAGGAATTGAGCAAGTATCTCAGGTTGTGCAAAATAACTCGGCAACTGCTGAGGAAAGTGCCGCGGCCAGCGAGGAACTTTCCGGACAGGCAGAGCTTTTAAAGGAGATGGTAGAACGGTTTAAACTGAGAAAATTATCAAAATCAGTTTCAGGCATACCTCAATTACCAGAAAACCGGGTTTCTGAGATGAAGACCGGAAAAACGGATCAAATCATGATTCATTTAAGCGAATCTGACAAATATTAAGTAATTACTTCGAGCTGTACAATGATGGCCGCAGTGGAGAAGGACTGATGTTAAATCAGCATCAGACATTCTTCAATGACTTCATCGGACAGCTCGAAAGCTTTTTGCTCATCTTCCAAAGACCTCACCTCCTTTTGTAAAAAAGAAAAAACGGTTGCACAAATGACAACCGATTTTTAGTATATGCTCCAAATGGTTTCTTTATTCCGAATAATTCTAATCAATTATTTAAAATTATCTCTAATCAATTTGTTTTAGTTATTTCCAATCAATTATTTAATGCAAACTGCGAACTGGATCGTTTCCTATTTTATTGAGGTTCAGCTGTTCCATAGGATCACTGATCGGAAAATAATTATTTATCATCATATATTTTAGAATTTGTTCATGAGCATTGATAGATGCATCAAGCTGCTTGCGCAGTATTTTACGTACTTCCGGCGTCGTGACTTCCGATAAAGAGATGCCATAACTTTTGACGGTTGCTTTTGCATTCATTAAGTAATCGGCAGCAATGACTTGTTCTGTTAGATCCCCTATCCCTGCAAGGTTTTGTATAATCTTCATATCGTCTCTCCTCCCGAATTAATTTTTTTGCTTTACCGGAATTTCTTTTTTCTTTACCTCATCTAGTGCGACTGATGACGCAAATTGCGAAGTCTGTACAGATTTCGCATCTTTATTGTCGGCGGCTCTGGTGGGAGAGTGCACTGAGCCCTTGTTTACGCTATCCATTTCCTTGATCTGATCTTTTGCGGCAGTCAGATTCTGCTGCAAAATTGATTTTAATTCGTCATCCTTTACCAGTCTGGACATGGAGTAGGATTTTGCCGCTGAAATAGCTCGCATTGTGATCAGTTCATTGAGAATGTAGCTTTCATAGGAAGGTATTCCTCTGACGTTGTTCAAAATATCACACCCTTCTTTATATATTTTTTTTTATATTGTACTGCATAGCAGCCAGACGATATAGACATTCTGCCCTGCGGAGGCGATCGTTATTCAGAAAAACAAGAAGCAGTTGATTCAACTGCCCCTTGTTCATGTTATTTAGTTGGAATATATAGTAATTTGTATTACTATCTGTTATTTTGCATAGAATCAATGAGTTGATCTATGTTTTTAAAATTATCACGTATTTCACGGTTTTGGTGTTCCTGATTTCGACTTTCGTCACGAAGACCATTATCGCTGCGGCTGTCCATAAACTTTGATGCTTGTATGCTTTTAAAATTATCCCTGATGTCTCTAATGTTATTTTGCTCGTTTGGTCTAAAATTATCCATTAAATTTACCTCCTATAAGAAAAGTATTCTCTATTTTTTGCTATGTATTCGCAATTGAAAAGCGGGTCAAAATAATTATCAGAAGGAGGTATGAAAAATGAGTGATAGTAATGTGGATCTCGGCAATTTGAAGTCAAGAGATGTAGGAAATATGATTTCAAAAACGCTCGTAGAGCTTGGCAAAGAAGAAGTAAATAATAATGCAGGACCGAATGGCTACGTTGATTATGGAAATCTTCCTTCACGAGCATTACCGGAAATGGGAAAACAGGTTGTTAAAAATGTATTAAAATAATAAGCTGAATTACTCCGATGCAAAAAAATTTGCATGGGAGTAATTGTTTTTTGGTGATTTACACAAATTTATATTCAATAAGTAGTGGAATTGGAAATATTCAGAAAATTATAAACGATGTAAATGGTTTCATGTTGACATTTATTGTATCCTTTAATATAATAAGTATCGAAAAACATATAGTGCGCTAAGCTTTAATGAGGTGTAATCAGTCGGGTCTTAAATTGAAGAAAGATGTCATATTTGAGGATTCATTATACTTTATTTTTTTTTGCTGTAATATGATGTTCTTACATAATCTGATGTTTAATAACTGGTTGAATTAGGCCTGATAAAGTAAAGGCGTGATTTAATTTAAGGAGGAAAACTATGGGTAAAAGAATTCCATTGTGGCAAATTCTTCTGGTACTGATTGTCCTGATGGCAACTCTTATCTGGACAATCGGAGGTTATGAAGCATCTCCCCACACAGCACTGGTCCTCGCTGCGGTATTCGGCGCCATTATCGCTGTTATAAACGGCTTTAAATGGTCTTATATCGAAAAAGGTATCATCAACAACATTGGAAGATCTATGCAGGCTATACTAATTTTGCTTACCATTGGTATGCTGATTGGTACCTGGATTGCAGGCGGCATCGTTCCGGCTTTGATCTATTACGGATTGATGATTTTGAGCCCTGGAATATTCTTAGTAGCTACCTGTCTGATTTGTTCTGTTGTCTCATTGTCAACCGGAAGCTCATGGACAACAGCCGGTACCGTGGGTATTGCACTGATCGGTGTAGGCGCAGGTCTTGGAATTCCTGTGGAAATGGCTGCCGGTGCGATTATTTCCGGCGCATATTTCGGTGACAAGATGTCCCCGCTTTCCGATACGACCAATCTGGCACCTGCGATGGCCGGTTCCAATTTGTTTGATCATATTAGGCATATGCTCAAAACAACCGGACCGTCTCTAATTATTGCCCTAATTATTTTCGGCGTACTTGGAATGGGCCATGGCGGTCAAAATGTTGATATGAGCCAGGTTGAAGCTTTAATGAGCACTCTGAAAGAAAATTTCTACATTTCCCCGATTTTGATTATTCCACCACTTTTGGTCATTGCCATGGTAGTATTTAAAGTTCCGGCAATTCCCGGCTTATTGGGAGGCGTAATTCTAGGTGCCCTTTGTGCAGTGGGCTTTCAGGGAGCAGTTATGGGAGACATCGTTGCGAATATAGCCTATGGTGGTTTCGTTTCTGAAACTGGAAATGTGTTTATTGATGAGCTTTTAACTAGAGGCGGCTTAACCAGTATGTACTATACTGTAGCACTGATTCTCTGTGCAATGTGCATTGGTGGTGTTTTAGATTCAACAAATATGCTTAAGATCCTTTGCGAATATTTATTAAAGTTTGCAAAAGGCACAGGGTCTCTAGTAGCGATCACGATTGTTACTTGTATCGTAGTTAATATTGCAGCTTCTGATCAGTACCTCTCTATCGTACTTCCTGGTAGAATGTACAAGGATGCGTATGAAGACAGACGCTTAAAAAATAAGAATCTCTCTCGTGTTCTGGAAGACTCTGGTACATTGACTTCTCCGCTTGTTCCATGGAACACCTGCGGAACGTATCAGGCAACTACACTGGGAGTTGCAACCTTAGCATATCTTCCATACTGCTTCTTGAATCTGGTTAATCCGTTTGTCTCTCTCTTCTATGGTATTACAGGAATCACCATGGAAAAGATGACGGATGAAGAGTATGAAGCTTGCATGCGTCAGAGAGCATTGGATGCGGAATTAGCAGCCAAGACCATGGAATAATAACCGTTTATTAATAAAAGTTACATATAAAAAGGGCGGTACAGAGCTGTACCGTCCTTTTTCATGTCTTTAGATCGTTGTAACCCGGATAATGCCGATTGATCAAATCCCCTGAGGCTTCCAGCCGGACATATCCGAAATCAATGTTACATGGTTTTTTAAAAACTTATGAATTTCACTTACCCGATATTCTTTCAATACTAGTTTGGGGATAATAATCACAAAATACTCATCGAGGAACAGAAAGAAGTGTGAGTCGTTCTCGACGACATGGTCAACCTCTTCCCAGCGGTATTCCGATTGCTCAAGACCCGTCCACTTGACCGAAAAACCGGATTCGGAAAGGAGAATCTCCTGTTTCTTATTAATGATATCCTTTGCAATTTTTTCAAGCTTCCGGGCATCGAGACTTAACCAGGCATAGATGATGGCTACGATAAGAATTCCGACAAACCCTAATAGCTTTAGAAAAGGAAGCGTAAATGCAGTTTCGCTAACGAACAACAGAATGAGAGAGGTCAGAAGAATATAGACAGTTATTCTGGTTCTTTTTAGATTTTTTTTGTACATATGATAGTTGCGCAGAACGTTATAATCCGAACGACTTATCATGCTCTGCACAGAGATTGTTTTACCGCTCATGTCATTCCTCCGTTTTCATTTCTTATGTTGTATTATACTTCAAAAACCCTTAGGTGTAAATGTCCCTGTCTTCCTGTCCTATAAATCACTTGTTAATCATGGGCGGATATGGTATACTGAACTTGGTGACAAGACAGATAAATATACATGTGTAAATATCGAAAGACTGAAAAGAAATCTTTGGCTTGCGGATCATTAATTTTGCAAATTGGGCAAGCTAAAAGGAAAGAAAGGAAGATGGATATGTATCATATTTCAAGTCGTATCGACCGGCTGCCGTCAACACCTATGCTGAAAAAAATCCTGCTGCTGACGGGTATCGGCTGGATGTTTGATGCGATGGATCAAGGAATGGTTTCCGGCGTAATGGCGGCAATCGGATCTGATTGGGCGTTGACGACAGGGCAGATTGGGCTTCTTGGTAGTTCCGGGATGCTGGGCATGATTTTAGGAGCTGCGTTGTCGGGAATGGCTGCAGATAAATGGGGTCGTAAGGCTGTGGTGATGTGGACTTTGATTATATACGGTATTGCGAGTGGATTGTCAGGTTTTGCGATTAATTATCCCATGCTCCTGGTTCTAAGGTTTTGCACAGGCTTTGGACTTGGGGGAGAGCTGCCAGCTGCATCGACTTTGATTAGTGAATTTTCTCCGAAAAATATCCGTGGCAGGAATGTCATCATTCTGGAAAGCTTTTGGTCCTGGGGATGGATTATTGCTGCACTTGTTGCATATTTAATGATCCCGGTTTATGGATGGCGTGTTGCATTTTGGGTTGGTGCGGTACCTGCCTTATTTGCAGCTTACTTAAGAAAGGCTGTACCCGAATCACCTCGGTACCTTGATGAGACGGGAAAAAGCGAAGAAGCGGACAGATTGGTCAGCTTGATGGAAACACAGGCAGGTATGGAAAAATATCAGAGGGAAAAGAGAGACGAGAAACAAACCAAAGTAACAAAAAGCAGAATGTCTTTGATTGAATTATGGTCTCCCAAATATATTAGAAGTACAATCGTACTGTGGACCATCTGGATTGGAATTAATTTTGGATATTATGGTTTCGTTTTATGGACTCCTTCCTTACTTGTCGCCCAGGGTTTTGATTTGGTCAAGAGTTTCGAATTTACTTTGATCATGAGCCTGGCTCAGCTGCCCGGATATTTTAGCGCGGCATATCTTGTTGAACGGATCGGAAGAAAGTGGGTTCTGACGATTTATTTTGCCGGTACTGCTGTTGCTGCATGGTTGTTCGGTCACGCAGATACGACAGCACAGGTATTGGCCTTTGGCTGCTTGCTGTACTTCTTCAGTTTGGGTGCATGGGGATGTGTCTACGCATATACTCCTGAAGTGTATCCGACAGTTGCAAGGGCCAGCGGCTCTGGATGGGCAGCAGCATTTGGAAGAATTGGTGCCTTTGTTGCACCCCTTGTCGTTCCGGTTATCTACAGCACATATGGTAAGGAAACCGGATATGGTTATATTTTCGCTTTGCTTACAGCAGTGTTTGCGGCGGTAGCAATTGTTGCGGCAGTTCTGGGAAAAGAAACCATGGGAAAATCACTGGAAGAAATCAGTGAATAATAAAAAGAACAGAATCATTTTATAGGCTGACCCGCTACGATTATTAAATCGAAAGCGGGTCGGCTTTTTTGCTCCAAAATTGTTGCAAGCTGGTAGCAACGATAAATGAAATCAAAGGAACATTTTGGAATCGTCTGCCGTCAAAGAGTCATATGAGTTTCTAATTTAAGAAAAATGAGAGGAGATACTTCGATGCGTAAAAAAACACTGATCTGCGGGGCCCTTGTGACGGTACTGCTGTTTTCAGGCAGCATACTGTCGATCGCTTCCGAAGAACCGAAACCTTCCGCTGAGAAGTCGGAACGTTCATCCAAAGAAATATTTCTTTACACAGGGAGTCCGTTGATTCTTTCCAACGGAGAAATTAAGATGCTGGATTCCGCCAATCCCGATATCAGTGCAACTGTGATCGGCGGGAAAACCCTACTGCCCGTAAGAGCGATTTCTGAATATTTTGGAGGGGAAGTAACGTATGATAAAACGAAGCATCGTGTGACCATTCAATATGGAGGAACCCACTATATTTTCCCGATTGACCAAAAGAAATATATCGTGGAGGATTCAAAAGGCAGCAAAGAATACGTGACTAATTCTAATTCTACATTGATCGACGGGCGAACCATGGTTCCTCTTAGAGTGATCTTAGAGAACGTTCTTGGGAAGAAGGTATCCTATTACAACAGGGTTATTGCTGTGGCTGATCAAAGCATTGATCTGAAGAATCAACCGGCGTTGCTGAGGGATGTGGAATCAAAGATTGGCGAGGCAGTGAAAGCAGGAACCATGAGACAGCTGGAACTTGCATTATCGGGAGAGGAAAATATCAGATACGGGGCTGTGGATATGGCAAAAAATGCGGCTATACCCCAAAACAACGGCATGAATGAACAGGCGGAGGCTGATTCAGCCGCGCCGGCTTCTGGAGCGGATTACTCGACCACCAATGCGCAGGTTGAGGGAATTGATGAAGCGGATGTGGTGAAAACGGACGGTAAATATATCTATATTGGCGGAAACAATGTGGTCCGTATTATCGGTGCAAATCGGGGCAGCTTAAGCGACGGCACGGCTATTAAACTGTCGACGGATAAGCTAGTGAATGAGATTTATGTATCGGATGGGAAATTGGCAATCTTGGGTTCGAGACGGGAACACGATTACGTTACCTATGACACGAGCAGAACTGATATCAATATCGAGATTAAGAGTGAAAGCCGAGTTGTGGATATTGAAGCAGAGGATTCAGCTGTAGATGAACGCGCATTGGTTGAAAGATCCATCGGTATCATGCCGCCGTATTATCGTGGCAGGAATTTTAGCTTTATAGATGTATATGACATTTCTGATCCGTTGAAGCCGGTGTATATCAAGGGCCATGAAATGGAAGGATCATATCAGTCCAGCAGGAAAAACGAAGATATTATCTACATGGTAACCAATATGTATCCTTACGGAGATATCGTTTTACCTGTTATGAGAGATACAGTGACTGGAAATAAAGAAACGCGGCTGACCTTGGATGATGTGATGATTATGCCGAAGCATCCGTCCACAGGTTACCTGATTATATCCGCGGTCAACGTTGACAATCATGAAAAGACAGAGGTCGAGGCGATCACCGCTTACGGTATGAATCTGTATATGAACGATTCTGCTTTATATCTCTCATCCGATGGGGCAAACGATGTCAGTTCGATTATAAAATTTAAGCTTGAAGGAATGAAGGTAGGCTACGCAGGGTCCGGAGAAGTGAAAGGCCATCTCCTGAACCAGTTTTCCATGGATGAACATGCCGGAAATTTAAGAGTAGCTACCACTACATGGAATGAAGAAAATGCATTATATGTTCTTGATCATTCCATGAACCTCATGGGTTCTGTGACGGGATTGGCGAAGAGAGAAACGATTTATTCCGTACGTTTTATTGGGGATAAAGGATATATCGTCACCTTCAGGACCATGGATCCGCTGTTTGTTCTGGACCTATCCGACCCGGAAAATCCGAAGGTTACCGGTGAACTAAAGATTCCCGGCTTCAGTAATTATCTGCATCCGGTGGGAGAAGACCTCATCCTTGGAATCGGCGCAGATACTTATGATATTTACAAAAAAGACAGCAGTGGTAAGGACATTATTATTGGAACACGTCAGGGGGGAATCAAATATTCGCTGTTTGATGTATCGGATATGGGAAAACCGAAGGAAGTATCTAAATACGTAGTCGGCGATGCGGGAAGCAGCTCCGAAGCGTATTATAACCATAAGGCGATCATGGTGGACCCGTCTTCTGAAAGAGTGGCTATGGATGCCAATCTCTATTATGAAGATCAGAAAGGAAATTATCAGCAGGGAGCTGTAGTTATGAGCTACGAAGGGAAAAAGTTAACCCTAAAGGGCATTCTTGACTCTGAACCTTCGGGAGTGTACGGCAACGACATCCCTTATGGGAGACGTCTGCTTTATATTGGAGATATGCTGTATTATGTTCAGGATGGAAGAATCACTTCCTATGACTATGACAGTCTGAAGAAGATCGATGATTTGGTCTTAAGGTAAATCGTTACGAACATTTCGAAATCGAATAAGAATGTCCGCCACGGGTAACAATATGACTGATCAATCAGTTTACAGGAGGTTATGCATGGCAAAGGACAGTCAAATTGACAGTAAAGAAGTAAGAAAAAAGAAAGCCAATGGACAGACCCCATTGACGCGGGAAAATCAAAATCAGAACCGGAACGCGAAAAAGCAGTCTATCAGAAATAACGATGTATAGGGGGTAGGGACATGGCAAAAGCAGGCATGAGAAGACCGGATCCGAAGGAGCCTCATGGCACGGAAAGCAATCACAAACTCCATATTCCGAAAAACGACGAGAAGCCTGTGCCTGAAATACAGGGCAAGGCAAAATATGGCCATAAAAAAGCGGATGAAAATAATGATTGAATTCTTCGGTCCTAATCAAGTTTAAAATGAAAAGAAAAAAGAGCTTCGAATTAACTCGGTTTATTCGAAGCTTTTTTCTTTTAAGGGAACTTTATCAGATCATGACTCGTCTTATCAATACAAAAGGAGTATAAAGGAAGAGCTGATAAAGAGAATGGGTATAATTTGCTTATCACGGACATATCTTGTCGGTAGGGAGGTGGGATTATGCCTTGGTACAACATTAGGGCTTCGCAATATGGTTCGATTATCGTAAACGGATATGCATATCCGTTTATCAATCAGGGTGTTCTTGAGCAGTGGATGCCTGATCTTACTTATGTTTCTTCATTTAGTTACGGCTTTACTCCACAGGGAGATCTGATCCCTCTTAACGACGCCAGAGTACTTGATACAGCAAAGGCACATGGGGTTCAGCCGCTGATGGTTATGACGCCCCTAAATGAACAGGGACAGTTCAGCAATGATCTCGCGAGTCAGGTTCTAAACAATCCGACAGCTAGAAACAGACTAATTGAAAACATTTATCAAACTGTCAATGCAAAAGATTTTTACGGGGTAGATTTCGATTTCGAATTTGTGAACCGCGAAGATCGGGATCTTTACGTTACTTTGGTGCGTGATACTGCCGCACGGTTAAATCCGGAGGGATTTATTGTAACGGTTGCACTGGCTCCAAAGACTTATGCAGAACAGCCCGGGCTGCTTTATGGCGGACATGATTATGCAGGTATGGGGCAGGCGGCGAATCTGGCCCTGCTGATGACATATGAGTGGGGGTATACATATGGTCCTCCTATGGTAGTAAAATGATACCACTAATCTACATGAAACCAATTGAATAACCAGCATAGGAATAGCTTAGACATTAAGTTTAACTGAAATAACTGTCTGCTGGTTATTTTCCAAGCATTCCCAGTGTTCTCAGCCTCCTGTAGAATGTAGATTCACTTATGCCCAGAAGTTCAGCTGCCTGACGTTTGCCGATAAGCGATGTTCCGGTCTGTTTTAGAGTGGCTTCGATGATATAGCGTTCTGCCTCGGCAACCTGGGATTTGAGATCGCCTTTGGGCGATTTGATGCCAGCGCAAGGATGTTTCTCTGCACATGGGTGAGCCGAGGTAACACTGGACTTGGAAGCGGCGATCACATTATCAGGAAGATTATCGGCAGATATCAAGCACCCCGTCTCCATATTTACAGCATATTCTATGACATTCTCTATTTCACGCACGTTGCCAGGCCAACAGTAGTTGTTCAGCAGTATACGTGCTTCAACAGAAAAACCCTCAATGAATTTACAAAATCTCGAAGTAAATTTTTCTAGTGCGAAATCCAACAGTAGATTAATGTCCTCAGGGCGCTCGCGTAATGGTGGAATAAACATCGGAATCACGTTCAATCTGAAATACAAATCCTCTCTGAATTTTTTTTCCTCGATCATTTTCTCCAAAATTTTATTCGTGGCAGCGATTACTCTTACATCAACATCGATCGGATGGGTGCTGCCAACAGGATCGATCTGACGGTTCTGAAGACATGCCAGAAGCTTAACCTGAAGGTGCAGAGGCATATCACCGATTTCATCAAGAAATATGGTGCCCTTGTCAGCAAGCTGGAACTTACCCGGCTTACCGCTTTTATCTGCGCCAGTGAAAGCTCCTTTCTCATAACCGAAGAGTTCGCTTTCGAGGAGCATTTCAGGAATAGCGGCACAGTTTACTGAGACAAATGGCTTATCAGCACGATTACTTTCACGATGAATTGAGCGGGCCAGTAAGCCTTTGCCTGTCCCACTCTCACCGGTAATAAGAATCGTGGAATCACTATGAGCAACCTGAAGCGCTCGTATTTTAACCTTCTCCATTTCCTTACTGATACTTATGATATTCTTAAGAGATGAGCTATCGTCGACATCAGAAAGGAGCGATGAGATAGTTCTTTGAAGAGTGAGATTGTTTTTAAACACAATGAGCTCGCTGGCTATAAGTTCCGCCATAATTCTAAGATAATTCGTAAACTCTGCGGTTTTGCTGATCAGTTTCTCGCGCTGATTTGTGTCGAATGCGACCAGCCCTATCAAACCGACAGTATTGTCATTAACCTTGACAGGGCAACAGATCTCAGCAAGTTCGCCTTCTTTGGCTTTGTAGTTGACATCATTTGTAGGTTCGAAAGTTATATATTCGTGTCCTGTTCTGAGGCAGGTGGCATAGACAAGAGAGCTGTCCAACTGACCATCCTCCTCAAGGTCCCCGATTTTATTTGCATAACGACCGGTTCCGCCGATTATTACAAGGTTTTCATCTACGATTTCGGTTTCGATCTCAAGCGCAGCGGTTATGGCATCTGCAACACGCTGAACTGTTTCTTTAATTATTGATAAGCTCATATAAAACCTCCTGACTTTATTATATAGTCATAAATGACAAATCACAACTCAAAATTATCATAAATGACAAATTTGAATTCAATCGCTATGCAAAGGCTAAGTAAGGACAACACACGCCAAGGAGAATAATGCTGCAATTTCAAGGGCTGAAGATTTTTTGAAAAATTTAGTGATCTTTATACGAAATTGGCACACTTGTTGCGTTATATTAGGTCATATAAAAAATTAGTATTCATTAATAATGGAGGATATTAAAATGATTAATGATAACAAAAGCCCTTACAGAATCGTTACTGATGAACAGCTGGCGAAGTTGAGAGCTAAGGAAGATGAACTTTTCAGAGCAAGAACTAAAAAGAGTTCAGAGACTTCTGCTGCTGCATATGAGAATCTGCTCGCTGGAGTTCCAATGCCTTGGATGGCTGACTGGGGAACTGATTATCCAATTTACCTTGAAAAGGCTCAAGGCAACAGATGCGTAGATATCGATGGAAACGAGTATATCGACTTCTGCCTCGGTGATACCGGTGCTATGTTTGGGCATTCACCTAAGGCGACTGCAGATCACATTGCCAAGATTATCTATAATGGTGTTACAACTATGATGCCTACACGGGACAGTCTGGAAATCGGTAAGGAGCTTGAGAAGAGATTCGGTCTTCCTACATGGCAGGTTGCGATGACTGCTACTGAAGCCAACAGATATGTAATACGTAACGCGCGTACTCTGACTGGTAGACCTAAAATTCTCGTTATGCAGGAATGCTATCATGGTTCGCTTGACGAAACTCTGCCACACATCGGAAAGGATGGTAAGCTTTGCCTGAGATCAGATTTCGATTCAAACCCTGGGCTTCCGAAGGACCAGCTCACAAGAGTAGTCGAATTCAATGACCTGGAAGCTGCAGAAAGAGAGCTGGCACATGAAGATGTTGCGGCTGTTTTGCTCGAGCCTGTAATGACAAACTGCGGTATGGTTCTTCCTGCTGAAGGATATCTTGAGGGTCTGAGAAATCTGTGTGACAAATATGGTTCCTACATGATTATCGATGAAACTCATACTTTATCCAATGGTTACGGTGGATGTACCAGAGCATGGGGACTTAAGCCTGACTTCGTAACTATGGGCAAGTCAATCGCAGGTGGTATTCCAATCGCTGTTTATGGTTTCACTAAGGAAATCACGGACAAGATCATTGAAACATATGGTGTAGGCGGTGTTTCCGATCCAATGGGTATCGGTGGAACTCTGGCTGCGAACCAGTTCGCAATCGGTGCTATGAGAGTGACCCTGGCAGAGGTTGCTACCGAGGAAGCTTTCGAGAAGATGTTCGTTGGACTCAGCAAGCTTGCTGATGGTCTGGAGGCTGTTATTGCTAAGTATGGAATACAGTGGTCACTGACAAGATCGGGCGCTCGTTGTGAGCTGCAGTTTATGCCAAATCTTCCTAAGAACGGAACAGAAGCCAAGGATAACTTCGATTGGCAACTGATGTATTACATGCATATCTATCTCTGCAACAGAGGTATTTTCATTACTCCGTTCCACAACATGATGTTGATTTCACCTGTTACTACAGATGAAGATATTGACAGACTCATTCAGGGATGGGATGATTGTATTGCAACATTGATAGAAGCGAGTAAGAAATAGGTCTCTATGAAAGTGCTGGAAAGCATTATTAATTAACGATCTTTAAAAGATCAACAAATCCTGTCATAATAGTTCAT
This sequence comes from Anaerovoracaceae bacterium, assembly GCA_963676445.1. Lineage (GTDB taxonomy): Bacteria > Bacillota > Clostridia > Peptostreptococcales > Anaerovoracaceae > Anoxybacterium. Next base: position 1,043,973 of record OY781100.1, on the reverse strand, counting down.
TAGCCAGCCTGGCGCCGGATTTCAAATGGTGTCAGGCTGGGTGGTTTTAGATTGAAGAATATTTGCATTTATGACAATTCGATTTTGACAATAGACTCTTTTAATTGTCGATTTTGACAATTCGAAGAAGCTAAATAAGTTGTGGGATATTTTCTCCATATCGCTAAAAATAATCGCAAAATTACGAGAATTTTGTCATTCGAGGGAGTGGCACGTATATTGCAATATAAAATAGTGTTAACAAATTCTTATCTGCCGTTATTTTTTATTAGTTTTTGAAAGGAGTTATAGTATGGAAACTATAATCGATTATGGGGTTTGGTCCTGTATACCAATCGTGGTATTGATTGCAGGGCTGCTTATCACAAAAAAAATGATCGAAACTATGGTGGTAGCACTGTTTGTTGGTACCATTATGTGCTATAAACAGGATTTTTTTCTGTCAACTATTTCATTAGCACATGAAACGCTCGCAGGTATCCAATACCAGAATTTACTGTTTTTGCTCCTCGGATTTGGTGCACTTATTAGGCTATTCGAGAAATCAGGCGCTTTATTGGGATTCAGCTCAATTGTTAGAAAATTTGCCAAAACGCAGAGAAGCGCAATGGTTGTTACGTGGATATTAAGTATGATTATATTTATTGATGATTACCTTGATATTCTGGCCACTTCCGCAGCTATGAAAACAACAACTGACCAATTAAAAATACCTAGAGAACATCTGGCATATGGCATTAACTCAATGGGCGCATGCGTATGCGTTTTGATTCCTTTTTCCAGCTGGTCTGCATTCGCTGTAAGCTGTGTCGGAGAATTTAATATGGGATGGAGTGATTACATTAGATCACTGCCGTATATGTTCTTCCCGATTATTGCCATTGTCATGTGTCTGCTGGTCGCTTTGGGAATTATACCTAAGGTTGGCAGAATGAAAGAGGCATATAAACGTGTTGAAGAAGGCGGGCCCCTATGGATTAAGGAAGAAATGGGCGCGACAGTTATTGATCTTGAAGTAGATGAGGAAGCTGAGCCTTCATCACCATTTAACTTCATTTTACCAGTAATCGCATTAGTTGTTGTTATGATAATTTTTGAAAATGATATCGTTCCTGGAATATTCGCTGCACTAATTGTTCAATTTATTATGTATATCTCGCAGAAGCTCATGAGCGTTACGGACTTTATCAATAGCCTTATGGACGGGGTAGGCACTATGGTTACCCTCGCTATCTGCATTTTGTTGGGAAATATGATTTCAACCTGCAGCGCCAATATGGGTTTCACAAACTTTATCGTTGGCGTATTCGGTTCAGCTATCCCGCCTGTACTCCTTCCATGCGTCACCTTCGTAGCAATGGCAGCAGTAACATGGGCAGCATGTAACTTCTGGGTATTAGTTTTGTTAACAATTCCGATTTTTATTCCAATTGCAATTTCAGCCGGAATCGACCCTGTAATTGTTCTGGCAGCAATCATGTCGGGTGCAGCATTTGGAAGCAAGTTCTGTCTCTATTCAGATTGCGTGTTTATGACGGCAGCATCAACTGGTGTAAACAATATGACTCAAATCAAAGTTGTAGCGCCGTATGTTCTTTCTTCAGCAGGACTAGCTGCGATAGCATTCCTGATTGTAGGTTTTATAGCCGTTTAATAAGGAGGCGGAAATATGAAGGCTGATAAGGTATTAAAGAGTAATCTCGTTTTCGATTCAATATCAGATGAACCATTCGCAGGCAGCGTTGTTATCAGTGGTAATAAAATCGTTGCAGTCGTTAAAGGGGAAGGGATCAATGAGTATATTGGACCAGATACACAGGTATTTGAGTATAAGGATAAACTGATAATGCCTGGTTTTATTGATGCTCATCAGCACTATGTCGATGGAGCAATCAATAACAGTGAGCACCTCTGTACAGATTTGTTGTTCTCCAAATCAGAAGAAGACTGTGTAAGAATTCTTAAGGAATATGCAGAAACTCATCCTGAAGAGAATACCATCAGAGGCTCAGGGTGGTTACCTGCAATCTGGGATAATGCTCCTCTTCCAGACAAGAAATCGCTAGATGAAGTGTTTCCAGATAAGCCTGTATTTCTTATTTCTGCTGATTTTCACACAATGTGGCTTAATAGCAAGGGGTGTGAAATAGTTGGCGTAAGTCCTGACTGGGAGCTTAAGAGCAGTAAAGTTGGCGTTTTCGAAAATGGCGAACCTAATGGCCTACTTTTTGAACCTGAAGCATGGACTCGAGCGAAACCATATATGTACAATTTTACAGATGAGCAGTGGATTGAAATGCAGCAGGATATCCTCGCAGAGTCAAGGAAGTGGGGTATCACGGGCATGTCAGATATGAGCGGTAATGGGGCAACTCAGGAAACTGCAGACAGTCTGAAGTATATCAAGCAGATAGAGGCTGATGGCGAATTGACCAGCAGAATCTATTACTACCTGAATCTGGAGGATGCCGATAACATTGATACAGTCAAGGCAATGCAGGAGAAATTTAACACTGATAAATTCAAGATTAATGGTCTTAAGGGTTTCATAGACGGAACGACCTCAACCAGAACGGCTTATATGCTTGAGCCATATTATGATGATGCAAGTACCTGCGGCGATCTTTGTCCACTCACTCCAAGAGAAATTATGGAGCCAAGAATCATTAAGGCTAATAAGGAAGGCTTGCAGGTTAGAATACACAGTATCGGAGATGCTGCAGTAAGAATGTGTCTTGATATGTATGAGGCATCAAAAAAAGCGAATGGAGACCTAGGACTTAACAATACGGTTGAACATATCGAACAGATCAATATGGAAGATGTTCCTAGATTCGCTGAAATCGGAGCAATTCCAAGCATGCAGCCAATGCATCTGACGCTGGATGAAAACGAAGATATCAGCGAGAAGGTCACGAGATTCGGTATGGAAAAAGCAGCTTACGAATGGATTCATAAGACAATTCTGAGAGCAGGCGGAGAACTTGCATTTGGAACAGACTATCCTGTTGTAGGATTTAATCCATTTGTATCCGTCCATTCAGCGGTAAGCAGAGTTAATCCTCAAGGCAAGCCTGTCTGTGTTAACCCTTGGGAATGCCTTGAAGTTGCAGATGCCCTTAAGGCTTATACAACAGGAGCAGCAAAAGCTTATAACATGCATGAATGTGTGGGTAAGCTTCAGGAAGGTATGTTGGCCGACATTATTGTTGTTGATCGAAACCTATTCACTATTCCGATAAATGATATCCAACACGCTAAAATAGAAATGACAGTATTTGATGGTAATGTCGTGTATACGAAGGAGTAATGAAAGGGATAAGTCCGGGATAAATACAACAATTATAACATAACATAATGATAACGGCATGCAGGGGCTGTTAGAGACCATTTCAAAAGTTTGTGTAAACCTCTTGGCTGATGTAAGAAATACATCAGCCAAGAGGTTTTTAAAATGGCAATAATAGACGAAAGTAAGTATAATTGAATATAAAAATATAATCCTTAATTATTAGCTGTTAATGCAAAGAAAATAACCTAATAGCTTAAATCAATAGTATTCACGCCAGTTTATTGTAACCGCAATTGTGGTATTGCCTGTGGAAAACGCAGTTATTGTCATTGTGTCTCCAGGCTCTAGTGTATATAGATAATCAACAAGATTATACAGCTGTGCATCAATTTTTTGGAGTTGGTATCCGGCTATGAATTTACCGGTATCTACAGTATACGTGGCTGCCGTATTATATGCCATGACGCTGTCTGTGCTGTTTATATCCGTAAATGTAGTCGTGCCAGTCAGAGTTGCATTTCTGAATATTCTTATGGATACAATTTGATTCCCGTCTGAAGCGACAGAAAGTGCCTGAAGTTCTACCTGAACATGGTTCGTTTTACCTGAAACTGTCGCCTTATTTCGTATTGATAATATATTCGTCTCCGTGTTTGACGCAACAATTGCAGCATTGTTATAAATGCCATTTGGTGTAGAAACGGCTTGTGAAGGCGTTCCTTCCAGATACACCGTTGCGGAGGGCGTCTGCAGCGTTATATTGGAGGTTGTTCCGGGGTTGGAAACCTGCGCCCTCAAAGGAAGGTTTGGAGTGAACATGTTAACTTCGGTTGAGGTATTAGCATATTGTATTTGGTGTGCAACAATAACATCTCCCGTAGCCGGACCAACAACACCAAAGGTAATCAGGCCGAAACCAAGCCATTGAAATTCAATGACATAAATATTCCCTTTGGTTGTATCCAATGTAACACCGCTCAAACCAGTACCGTCTAATTTGTCACCATTCCAATCGCTTTGATAGATCCAGCTGTCTATTCCATCGCTTCGCCTCATAACGCCGAAGGAAGTACCGTTATATCCAAAGAACAAGCCGTTGGTACTGTCGCCAAGGCCGATTATCTGACTGCTTCCTGCTATGCCTGTAGAAAAAATAGCCGCCATTTCTATTAACAGCCCCATACCCTGAATTTGCCTGGAGTATACTCGGCTTTGAATCTGCGCGATCGAATTGGCGGTAGTTCCCGTTTGCAGCACCGCTTTAGAATTCGATTGGATCACCGTGCCTGTGAGGCTCGTAGTGGTACTTACCAGATCGCTATTTATATTGTAAATAAAAGTCCATCCTGTTTCTGCATACAGATTAGCCACGCGCAAATCCTTGAAAGCAGTTTGCATAAGGCTTTGTGGATTGCCGTTGTTATCAGTAAGCTGTACGTCAACGGGATTCATAGAACTCCAATTGACGATTTGGTAGAGATGTGAGCCACTCATATCATCACCTTTTCTAAGTATTTTATAATAAAATATGCGAAGGCAATGAAACCTATGAAAAAAATTGCACGGGCTGCTAAAAAACTTTTTTTATTATTCCTTTCGCTACTTCGTGTGTATAATGGCTGCGAAGAATTACCCTTGAAAAAGAGGAAAAGACTAATAGCTGTACAGTTCATCCTCCGCATCCCCAAATGATGTGGTCGTTTTTTGAATGTGTAAATGAAAGCTCATATTTTATGGGTTCTATGAATATAGTAAATCATGCAAATTAAGAGGAGGGGTAAAGAGATGAATGATGTAGAGAAAATTAAAGTTGAAGATCCAAAACAGAACGAGTTTATAAGTGCCCTGCGCCGCGGAGTCATCAAACAATTATATAAGGAAGAATATTTGTCAGAGGCACAGTACATAGAACTTATGAAAACTTCGCCCAGGCCTATTCAATAGCGTAATTATTTGATCATTAGCCTTGTATGTATTAATCTTGTACAAGGCTAATCTTTATTTAATTATGTTTCTCAATAGGAAAGGAGAAGCGAAAGAAACATGATGATAGATCATCCTTTTGATGCGACACCTGTTAGAGTAGCCCCCTATTGCAGGGTATCTACCGATGACGATGACCAGATAAACTCTTTGGAAAACCAAATTAGTTATTATACTGATTTAATTTCAAGGAGATCGAATTGGACCATGGTTGATATGTATGTGGATGAAGGTATTACGGGTACAAACACTAAGAAGAGGAAGGATTTCAAAAGATTGATTGACGATGCGTATGCAGGAAAAATTGATCTTATACTTACAAAAGAAGTGTCCAGATTTGCAAGAAACACTGTTGACACATTATCTTATACTCGGGTTCTTAAAACTGTAGGTGTAGGTGTTTTCTTTCTGAATGATAACATTGATACAAGACAAGAAGATGGGGAGTTTCGCCTCACGATTATGGCATCTGTTGCCCAGGAAGAGAGCAGGAAGACATCAAGCCGTGTTAAATGGGGAATGAAACGACAAATGGAGCGGGGTTACGTATTTGCTAATACAATTTTTGGCTTTGATAAGGTTAAGGGAAGCGGAAAAATAACCATAAACGAAGAAGAAGCTAAAATCGTAAGGCTGATTTTCCATAAGTTTGTTCATGAAGGCAAAGGGTCACTGACTATTGCAAAGGATTTGATAGAGGAAGGAATACCGTTAGCAGAGCATAAGCGAATGAAACGATGGAGTGCTACAGCAATTACTAGAATTCTTAGGAATGAAAAATATGTGGGTGATCTGCTTCAAAAGAAAACATATGTACCTGATTTCTTAGAACACAAGTCGGTGAAGAACAAAGGTCAGGAGGAAAAGGTTTTTATTCGAGATCATCATGAGGGCATTGTCAGTCGAGATATATGGAATCAGGCTCAAGCCGAGTTAGAACGGCGAGGCGTAGATTGTGATGATAAATCTCGATACTCGAATGCCTATTGGTGCTCCGGAAAGATCTTTTGTGGAGTATGTGGCTCGAGTTGCGTGGTTCGCACAAAATATCTTAAGGATAAGGAGAAGTATCAGGCATGGCGTTGCAAAGAAGTTTCTGCATATGGAGCTCTCTCGGGTTGTTCAAATGGCCAGATTAATATAAAGGCTCTCGAAAGTTGTATCCAATTCGCGGTTAGACAGACTGAGATTAGCGAGTCCTTTATTGCCGATCTTCATGATGACATAAAGAAGGTACAAAATGAAAGTATTTCACAAGACTCAAAGAGAATTCAAGGAACTCTAAATAATATATTGAAGAAGAAAGAAAAACTGCTTGATGCATTTTTTGATGATACAATAAGTAAAGAAGAAATGAACGCAATGCGCAATAAATACGATATAGAAATATGCGACATTCAAAGAAGTATTAATCAAATAGATGAAAAGAACAGAATGCTTTCTACTTTAAATAGAAATTTAGCTGGTCTTTATAATAAGATAAAAATAATATTATCACAGAATGTTCCTACTACAGAAGTATATAGCCAGATTGTTGAAAAAATAATAATGTACCCTACAAACGATCTGGATATCTACCTAAAATACATAGCCGAACCTATCTGTATTCATTATGAATCAGCGGGACGTGGGAAAAATTACAAAACAAACTGTACTTTACTTTCGAATAAAGAGAAAGCAAAGGTAAATAATGGTATCAATTATATACGATAGGCCCTCCGATGGCCGTCGCGCCAATTAACAAGGTGCGCGAGGTTCTGGACTATGGTGTGACCGAGATTACTCCTTCCAAAATACTGATGGGCATACCAAACTACGGCTATGATTGGACATTGCCATATGTCCGAGGACAATCGGTAGCCGAAAACATTTCTAACACAGAAGCTTTAGCCAGAGCGCAAAGATACGGTGTTCCCATTGAGTATGACGAGGTGGCTCAATCACCCCATTACAATTATGTTGACGAACAAGGGCGTCAGCATGAAGTATGGTTTGAGGATGCCAGAAGTATGAGGGCGAAACTGGAGCTGATCAATGAGTACGGTCTGGCAGGTATTAGTATCTGGACCATTATGGATGCATTTCCATCAGGCCAGGAGGTTTTGAGAGAACTTTATTCAGTAGCAAAAGTTGAATGAAGGGAGATCAGCTTAGCGTAAGCTGATTCAGAAATTTCATCGATTGAATTATGAAAGATTATCCTGAGTGGAAAGAAGGGTAGTCTTTTTTTTATTAAATCAGTTTCCTAGCGGAAGTGGCAAAGCCACTTTCTTGTATACAATTATGCATGTATAAAAGAATTAGAATATTATATGTTCAATAATAGAACAGGAATGCATGGATAATAGCAGGTAAACCGATTGTTTTTTTATTTCCGAGTGTTATTCTAGATACTGGATGAAACAGGAGGGAACAAAATGCTGAAAAAAATTGATGTGAAGGCACATGGAGAAAAAGTACTGCAGGGGAATGAAGCCTGTGCCGAAGCTGCTATACATGCGGGATGCAGATTTTTTGCAGGTTATCCCATTACCCCTTCCACCGAGATTATTGAATATTTATCGGAAGCCTTGTTCAGACAGGCGGATGGTTCTTTTTTTCAGGCGGAGGATGAGATTTCGGCCATGTGTGCTGTAATCGGCGCAAGATGGGGAGGTAAAAAATCCATGACCGCTACATCGGGTCCGGGGTTCACCCTGAAACAGGAGGCTTTTGGCTATGCAGTAGAAACCGAAACGCCGGTGGTTGTCGTAGATGTTCAGAGAGGAGGGCCTGCTACCGGACAACCGACCTTTTCTTCGCAGCAGGATATTTATCAGGCGAAATACGGAAGCCATGGCGATTATGAAATCATATGCCTTGCACCGGCTTCGGTTCAGGAAATGTACGATGATACAATCAAAGCGTTTAACCTGGCTGAGAAGTTTCGGACACCGGTTATTCTTCTTGCAGATGAAATCGTAGGGCATATGCGTGAAAAAATAACTATACCCGAACAAATCGAAGTAGAAGTGGCGGAACATCTGGAGCATTGTGACGCGCCTTTTCAAAGGAATGAAAAATATATTCCCCGGGCTGTCAACTTTTTTGAAGGGCACAACGTACTGGTAGAAGGACAGCTTCACGATGAAAAAGGCAGAAGAATCGGACATATCGCTGATCAGAGCGGAAAGTTTATTGAAAATCTTGTAAATAAAATCAGGACCAATCAGGAAGAATTTGTAGATTTAGAACATGAATATCTTGATGACGCTGAAGCGGTTGTAATTGCGTACGGTACCGTTGCAAGGTCAGCGAAAAGAGCGGTTAGAGTAGCAAGGGAAAAAGGGTGGAAAGTCGGGCTGATCAAAATTAATATTGTATGGCCCTTCCCTGAAAGACAAATCAGAGATTTAGCCGGAAAGATGAAAACCGCAATCGTTCCGGAAATGAATATGGGAAAATACTGTTTTGAGATTGAACGGTGCCTGAAGCAAAGTAAAGTGGTATCTGCCCCAAAATTAGGAGGAAACATCCATCATCCCCGGGAACTGCTGGAAGTGATTATGAGAGAGGTGGCTCGAAATGAATAAGCTGGTGGAAAAATATATCAAAAAAGAATCTCTTCCCTATATCTTCTGTGCAGGATGCGGGAACGGAATTATTCTGAATGCGGCGGTCAACGCTATCGATGAACTTGGAATATGGGAGGATACGGCTTGCGTCAGCGGGATCGGATGCGCCTCATGGATTCCCCCTTATTTAAAAATGGATGTCATGCATACGATACACGGCAGAGCCATCGCCTTTGCTGAGGGCTTGAAACTCAGCCAGCCGAAAAAGAATATTATAGTGTTTACCGGGGATGGTGACTGCCTGGCGATTGGTGGGAATCACCTGCTTCATGCCGCTAACAGAAATATCAATATTACCGTTATTCTTGTCAATAACTTAATTTATGGCATGACCGGAGGGCAGAAATCTCCAACGACTCCTCAGGGGTCCAAGACAAAGACCAGCCCCTTCGGCGCTTTGGATAAACCTATTGACGGCTGTGGTATTGCTATGAGCGCAGGCGCCACATATTGCTCAAGATGGACCGTTTCTCATCCGAATCAATTGAAAAAGTCCATCAAGGAAGGAATTCTGCACAACGGGTTTTCCTTTATCGAAGTCCTGTCACAATGTCCCGTTCAGGCGGGGAAAAGTGTTTTTAAGGACAGAGATCCGTGGCTGATCATGGAATCCATTAGGGCGAATACTGTTCTTTGCACAGAATGGCAGTCGGAGTGTCCTGAGGAAAAGCTTCTGATCGGCAATTTTAAAAATGACAATGGAAAATTGGAGTACACTGATAAGCTTCAATGGTTGAAAGAACAGATTAAAGGAATGTGACTGGTGAATGAAAATGAATATAACGATTGATAAAGCATATTGTAAGGGCTGCGAAATCTGCATTCATGTATGTCGGAAAGAGGTTTTTGCAATGTCGGAAGAAAGGCAAAGCTTCGGCTCCTTAATTCCTTATGCTGCAAATAAGGAAAAGTGTGTCGGATGCAAATTATGTGAAATTATGTGTCCGGATGGATGCATACAAGTTGAAGAGGAGGAATAATAAAATGAAAAGGGATATCAGAATTGTCGGAGCAGGCGGTCATGGAGTTATTTCGGCTGCAATTATTTTAGCAAAAGTCTATGGAATCAACGAATGCTGCAATGTTTCTCAGACACAAAGCTATGGGCCGGAAGCGAGGGGCGGCGACTGTAAAGCAGAAGTTGTTGTCTCCGACAATGAAGAGATTGATTATATGAAGGTTGAAAGAGCCGATATTTTTATCGCATTCAATCAACTGGGCTACGAGCAGTATAAAAAGCAGACCAAAAAGGATGGCGTCATTTTGGCAAATAGCTCTCTGGTTAAAGTCGATCCTGTGGATGAACAAAAAGTGTATGAAATACCGGCTTCAGAAATCGCAGACACCAGATTCAAACCGTTTGCTGTAAATATTGTAATGCTGGGTGCGTTGACAAAGCTGCTGCCAAAACTGCAGTACCAAACCACGAGAGACGCAATCAGGGGGAATTTCAGTAAAAACGTTGCGGAGATGAATCTTTTGGCCTTTGATGCGGGGTATCACTATATACAAAATGAATATTTCCTGAAGAAAATGGCGTAGGCAGGAGTGTGAAAACAAGGCCGTTAATAAAATTTAGAAATTAGAAGTTAGCGTATTTTCGCTCAGAATCCATCGATTCTTCATAATTTCTTCATAAAGAAAGATTATTCTTATATTCAAACGAGGATAATCTTTTTTATTATGTAATCAGATCTTTTGATTCTAACGATGCGTGTGAATCAGTGTTGGCGGTTGATTCGTATAAAATAGGGGTATTTCAATATATGGAGGTGTGAACTATGAAGGAAAGAAGGTATTTGATCAATGTTAAAAGTGCTGCAATTGTATTGACGGTCTGTATTACCATGTCGTCTGTTTTCGGTTTTGTTGGAGGCATAGCCGCGATGGGATATTATTCGGGAGCATCTTCGGGCAATCAGATGTTAATGAATACAGGTGCGGAAAGAACGGCCTTGAATTCCATCACTTCGACGGGATACCGCTCCGGTATGACTGTGTCTGAGGTTGCAGCGCTCACTTCTGGTTCGGTGGTGGAGATTACTACTGAAACGGTTACCACTGACAGCTGGATGCAGCAATACGTGACAAATGGAGCAGGAAGCGGAGTCGTTGTCTCTGCTGACGGATATATCGTTACGAATAACCACGTAATTGATGGCGCGAATAAAATAACTGTTAGATTAAAAAACGGAACCACGTATGCTGCAAAGCTGATCGGAACCGATAGCAGAACAGACGTGGCCTTGCTCAAGATCGGCGCAACGGGCCTTACTCCGGCAATGCTAGGGGATTCGGACAAGCTTGGGGTAGGCGACACCGCAATCGCTATCGGCAATCCGCTTGGGCAGCTTGGCGGAACCGTAACGGAGGGAATCATCAGCGCACTTGACAGAGAGCTTGTTATTGACGGAAAGACGATGAGCCTGCTTCAGACAGATGCTGCGATCAACCCGGGGAACTCCGGAGGAGGCCTGTTTAATGACAGTGGGCAGCTGATTGGCATTGTTGTTGCGAAATCTTCCGGATCGGATGTGGAAGGACTTGGATTTGCAATTCCGATCAATATCGCAAAAACCATAGCAAATAACCTTATGGAATATGGATATGTGAAAGGCAGAATTGATGCCGGGATGAGCTTCGTAGACTTAACTAGCGCCCAAAAAGCATTGCTATATGGTGTAAGGCAATTGGGGGTCTACGTTCAGTCTGTAAACTCGGGATCGAATGCGGAAAGCGCGGGCTTTCGAGCTGGGGATATGATCACATATGTTGGTGACACCAAGATTACTAGTTCTACGGTACTGACACAGGCTCTGGAGCAATACAGTGTGGGCGATACGGTTAAGATTACCGTCGTACGGAATGGAAGTTCCGAACAATTGTCTTTAAAGCTTGCAGAATATACTCCGGACTGATGCTGAACTTTTTATCCACTACAACAGTTTGCACCGTTAATCGGTGAATATGAAGACTATGGGGAAAGTGCGTTTCCAGGCCAGTGGAAGCGCACTTTATAATTCTTAATATTTCAGACACTCTTACGTATGCCTAAAGTGATTTCATTAATTAACAGAGATTTCAACCGTGGCCGAACCCTTCAATTTTCCACCCTGTTTGTGGTGATTCGTAAATCATGCTGCAATCCCAAGATTGCGCTCCATTTTCCATCGTCAATAGATTGTGGTATTGGAGATCCACATAGACTCTAAATATTTTTTGTTTCTTGCTTGATTCATCAATCAGCTCGATTTTTAAAAGCTCAGCGGATTTCAGATTGGCAAAAATGGGCGCTGTCCCATAACTTTCTGTTAATGGAAGGTTGATTTGCTCAAGATAAATTCGTCATTCGGCATATTTGCTGTTAGATTACCCAGAAGCGCCAGCTTTGAGATACAATATTCAGCAGCTTTGCCATCTTTCTGATTCAGTGCTGCGAAATATTTTTCTATGATTTCTTAAATTCTCCATGGATATTTCTCCTTTGTGGTCGAATGAAATAGACCTTACGAAGAGTCTGACTTGTTAGACCTTGTTTGTCAATAGGGTTGATTCAGAAATATCATCTGTATATAAAAAACTGACCTCTTTGACGTTCGATCTGGTAATTCAACGTTTAGAGGTCAGTTTAATAGGTGTTCTTTTCTATCGATCCAATTATGATGAAATTTTTATTTAATTGCAGCCAATCCTTTTTCGATATCTTCAAGAATGTCTGTTACATTTTCCAGTCCTACAGAGAAGCGTACCATTCCGGCATTGATTCCTGCCGCAACAAGCTGTTCGTCAGTAAGCTGGCGGTGTGTTTCACTTGCAGGATGCAAAACGCAGGTACGGATATCGGCAACGTGTACTTCATTGGAGGCTAATTCCAGGGAATCCATGAACTGTACGGCTTTGTCACGGCCGCCTTTTACGATAAAGGAAATGACTCCGCTGCATCCTTTCAGATATTTTTGCGCTAATGCATAGTTATCATCTTCTTTTAGACCGGGATAAATTATTTTTTCTATCTTATCGGAACGTTTCAAATACTCGGCTACAATCATCGCGTTTTCACAGTATTGTTTCATTCTGATCGCCAGGGTTTCCAGTCCCATATTTAATAAAAAGGCCGAATGAGCTGCCGGGTAGACGCCGAAGTCGCGCATCAACTGCATTCTGGCTTTTAAGATATAAGCCATTTTTCCATAGGTTTCAGTGTATGATATGCCGTGATAGGATTCGTCGGGTTCTGTAATGCCTGGGAAATTTCCATTGCTCCAGTCAAAATTGCCGCTGTCGACAATTACTCCTCCGTTCTGTACTGCATGACCGTCCATATACTTTGAGGTGGAGTGAATCACGATATCTGCTCCGAACTCAAAGGGTTTGCACAGAATAGGAGTGGCAAAGGTGTTGTCTACGATCAGTGGGACATTCTTGCTGTGAGCAATTTTTGCAAACCGTTCAATATCAAGTACGGTAAGAGCAGGATTCGCCAGTGTTTCACCAAATACAGCTTTCGTGTTTGGCTTGAAAGCACTTAAAATATCTTCGTCACTTGCATCCTGATCTACGTAAATACATTCGATTCCTAAGCGTTTCAGTGTAAATGAAAATAAATTGATGCTGCCTCCGTAAATCTGGGGTGTGCTGATAAAGCTGTCTCCTGCATTGCAGATGTTCAGAATGGAAAGCAGAGTCGCAGCTTGACCGGAAGAGGTACACATCGCACCGACACCGCCTTCCAGTTCGGCAATTTTATCTTCTATCGCCATGACGGTAGGATTTGCAAAGCGGGAATAGATCAAACTTTTCGTCGGGTCGTCAAATACTGCGGCAACATCAGCTGTAGTATCATAGACATAAGTTGTACTTTGAACGATGGGTACCACTCTTGGTTCGGCATTTTTTGGATGATATCCTGAATGCAGGCATTTTGTTTCGTCTTTCATAGTCTGTCTCCTTATTATGTATCTTTGTTTCTATATTGTTACTTTGATCATACAATCATTGTTTTCTTTGGTGGAAGTATATCATATTTTACTTCCTATAGATAATTCCTATTTTGTATATCGTGATATAGCTATTACATATAATGAAAGAAATAAGTCATCGATATAAGAAACAGAAAGTGTATGCTCTAACTTAGGGAATCGGCATATTGCTTCAGTGCCTCAATATATATTTTCCCAAGGTTGGATAAGACGGCATCTTTGTGCATAATGGTACCAATTTGAATTTTTTCATCAACATTGAGTGGAACAGAGATGATATCATCCCCATGTAGGTATTTCGGAAATACTCCAGAGGATATCATATAGCCGTTCAAGCCGATAATAAAATTAACGACGGCGGCGCGGTCGCTGACCTGGATGTTTTTTTTCACCGTTCGCATACTTAAAATCTCCTCTGAGAAGTAGAATGCGTTATGATGCCCTTGATTAAAAGAAATTCTCGGATAATCATCAAGGTCGCTTAATTCCAGTAAACTCTGTCCAGCCAGAGGGTGGTGCTTGTACAGAAACACATGGGGCTTTGCTGTGAAAAGCTCCGAATAGATTAGATTATTTTCTTTCAGTATTTTCAGGATCACAGTTTCATTATAATTGCTTAAATAGATGACTCCAATTTCACTGAACATCGTTTTGACATCCTGAATGATTTGATAGGTGGTTGATTCATTTAGTGCAAACTCGTATTCGTCGAGACCAAATTCCTTTACCAGTTCAACGAAAGCATTGGAAGCGAAAGGATAGTGCTGTGTAGAGACGCAAAAGCGTTGTTTTAACGGCTTACTTCCGATATACTTTGATTCCAGTAATTCCGACTGGGTGAGCACTTGACGGGCATATCCTAAAAATTCCGTACCCTCATTGGTGATGGTCACACCTCTGTTGTTGCGGATAAAGATTGTTGTCTGAACTTCCTTTTCCAGATCCATGATTGCATTGGATAGACTTGGTTGGGAGATAAGCAACTCTTTCGCCGCCTCATTGATGGAACCCTTTTCGGCAACCTTTACCACATATTTTAATTGCTGCAAGGTGATCATTGTTTTTCCTCTTCTTCAGGCGGTTCTTCTTCCGGTTTGATTTTGATTGCACCGACTGTGACGGCGCCGACTGCTACCACCTTTGCTAAAGTCTTAACGCCGCTGACAATTTTTTTTGTATCTTTTTCCTTGACTCCTGTGACTATTTCGCCGCTGTTGTCAACGACGGTTTTTACATTGCTGGTAAAGTTCTGAACAACCTGCGTACCGGCGGAGACAAGCTCTTCTTTTCCTTCTTCGACCTTGTTATTTTTTTTCTTGATTTTACCGGTGATGACATGAGTGGTTCCGCTGGCGATATCACCTGCAATACCGCCGGTTAATATTGTTGAATCGACGACGCTTTCTCCAAGGTCGTCGATAAACTTTTTATGAGTGACTTTTCCGATTACAGAAATGGTTCCGCCAATCACTCCTCCTACAACCGCCCCTGTGATGATGCCTGCTTTTTTTATATTATTCATTTCCTTCATTCCCCCTCAAAGAAACACATTGAAAAAAGCTGCTGTCATTAGTATACTATAAAACAGAGAAATTTTGCATAATTAATAAATAGAAGTGGGTATATCACCATGAAACAAGCGATAAAGGCCGCCTTGCCCGTGACTGTTCCTGTTCTGCTGGGTACTTATCCATCGGCGTAGCATTTGGACTGTTGTTTGAAAAGGCGGGGTATAATTTTATTTGGGCATTTTTTATCAGTCTGACTGTTTATGCAGGCGCTATGCAGTTTATTGCAGTCAGTTTTTTTTACGGCGGGATCGGTTTGCTTCAGATTGCTGTTATGACTCTTGTCGTAAATTTCAGACATATTTTTTACGGTCTTTCCTTCCTGGACCGCTTCAGTACCTTTGGGAAGAAAAAGTGGTATATGGCTTTTGCGTTAACCGATGAAACCTATTCCCTTCTTTGCGCAATGAAGCCGCCTGACGGTGTTGATGAAAAGAAGTTTTTTCTCAGCGTTGCCATGTTGAATCAATCCTACTGGATCGCAGGCTCGGTGATTGGTTCTCTTGCGGGCTCCCTGATTACCTTTGATACGACGGGCATGGACTTTGCCATGACCGCGCTTTTTATCGTGATCTTTCTTGATCAGTGGAAGGCTTACGCGTCTCATATTCCTGCACTCATCGGGATTGGAGGAACAACTGCGGTTCTAATCGCCATCGGACCGGAAAATCTAGTTATTCCGTCGATGATTCTGATCGTTTTATCATTGATGCTGATGAGAAAGCAGCTGGAGGCTAAGATGACAGAAGTAACATTAACAGAAGAAGAGGGGGACGGGATGCCGTGATACTAAGTTTTGAAAAATCCATTCTGGTCATTGTGGTAATTGCCGCGATTACCTTCGGGTTGCGTGCAACTCCGTTTCTTCTGTTCAGCAGAACGGGGTCAACTCCGAAGGTGATTACATATTTGGGGAGCACGCTGCCTCCTGCAGTAATGGGGATGCTTATCATCTATTGCCTGAAACATATCAACCTGATGCGTGCACCTTTTGGTTTGCCGGAACTGATTGCTGTGCTTGCCGTAGTCGGCCTGCATCTTTGGAGAAGGAACAATCTGCTCAGTATTCTGGGCGGAACGGTTCTTTATATGATTCTGATACAAGCAGTGTTTGTTTGACTGTATGATTTTGAATCGTTTGAGAACGAATCGGTTAAACGAATAATTATGCAGGAAATTGCAATTTTTGTTTTGACAAGCACGGTTCATATGTTATATAATAAATTTCGTACTCTATTAGAGCAGTATGTTTGGATACGCGCCCATAGCTCAGCTGGATAGAGTCGCGCACTACGAATGCGAAGGTCGGGGGTTCGAATCCCTCTGGGCGCACCAAGGACACTGTTGACACAGTGTCCTTTTACTTTATGTTAGAATTTCAATAAATTCAGGCTTTTGATTAAATTCGACACTTTTGATTAAATTCGATATTTTTGATTAAATTTGACACTTATTAATAACTTTCGCGGGAAAAAGTCGGGAAACTTTAAGATACATATACGTTTGAAATACATGAGTTACGGCTTTTTATAGCAAATATTAATTTTGAAATATACTGATGTAAAACAATCCGAGATAGTTATCTAAAGAAAAAACCACCCCGACGCTATTTTGACAGCATGAGTGGCTTAATAAACCATATCCCTGAGAGCCTTATTGTTTATTTAAATATTTATACCCGACATTAGTTTTTCGATAGCTTCTTGTTTCTGTTCGTCATCAATATTAGTATAGAATCTTGCAGTGACTCTAATATCTTCGTGCCCCATCAGTTTATATGCGGTTTGAAGGGGAACTCCATTTTTACAAAGGTTGGTGCAGAAAGTATGCCGATATACATGAAAGCCCTTATACTCTATACCTATTGTCTTATAATATCTTTCACAAGCGCGGTTTAAATTATTTCGATCGTAGAAACTACCGCTTTGAGTGGTAAATAAAAATTCTGTTCTATATCCGTTTGCCACCATCTCCTTATTGTGCCATGCCCGATGCTTTTCTATCTCCGCCAGTGTATTTTTTAAAAGAGGGATGCTTCGGATTGCATTTAGCGTCTTTACTGGACCAATTACGAGTTTTTTTGGTTTTTTTTCGCTTCTTGTAATTTCGACTTCAAAACCAAGTGATCTCTCGATAAATACTTTTCCATCCCTGATATCACTGTATTTAAGGCCCAGAAGCTCGCCGATTCTGCATCCAGTACAGGCTGCAAGTATTAATAAAAGCCTAAACCTTTTTTGACTTTCTCCGCCAAGGTTTTCAAGTATCTTTTTCAGTTCTTGGTCTTCCCAAACTAGTATCTCTTGGGTTTCCTTAATTGAATTTGATTCTTTCTTTGGCTTCACTAGACTTGCAGTTAAATTTCTACAGTATCCTTCCCTTTCAAGGTATTTGTAAAAATGGCTCATAACATTGTGAATCGCCCCTAATGATGAGTTTGAACACTTGACCTCTATGTAGAATTCTTGTAGCATAGCCGAGGTCACATCTTGAATTAGTAGCCCTGCTAAATTGCTTGGTTTAATATAATTTCGGTAGACTTGCTCATACCGCTCCTTTGTACCCATAGAATACTTGCTGTCTTGAAGAAAAACATTATATATATAAAAGTCTGCTAAAATGCCGAAGTGCTGTCTTTCCTTTAAAATACCCGCATTTTTACGGTTTTTGAACTCATCGTACAAGGCCTCGGCTTCTTTTTTATTCTTTCCATAAAATTCGCGTTTATCGTCAACCCAGATACCATCCTTGTTAAGTTTTTTCCCGACGGTCCTTGTAATTCTGTAATATGATATCCCGTTTTTTTTACAATTGGTTTTATTCGCCATTTACATTATCGTTCCCTTCAATATCTTCGCTTCCATTAAGTATTTTGTCTATCTCACCGCAATCACAGGCAAAGTGTCATGTTTTCTTAAGAGTAGGTGGATCAAATTTTCTCTAACACCAGAGAAAAAATCTTTTCAATATCCTTGAGAAATTCTTCCTTATGGTGATTAATAATTTGTTCGTCAGTACCACTTATACTAATTTGTATAGCACGTTCAAACCCAATTATAATGTTCTGTAGTAATTCTAAAAATACTAATTTATCATCATCTGGTAATAAAGATGCATCCGCTAAGACTGATACAAAACTTTCCAGCGAAAAGGCATAAAAACTATATTCTGCTTTCGATTTTGTTGCAAGTAATTTCATAATATTCAATAAGGCTAAATTTGAAATATCAGACAGATCGTTATTCAGATAGACAAGGTCATATATTCCACCAATGTTGTCAGTTAGCCAAATTTCATTAACCTTAAATTCCAAACATATAAGTTTAATTAATTTGCTTGTTGGCGTTTCATTATTATTTTCTAATCCACTTAAATAAGACTGGGTAACCAGTAGACGTTCAGCAAATTCTTTTTGTGTTAAACCTTCTAGTTTTCTAAGATGTTTTATCCTATCTCCGATAGTATTCATTTTTACCTCCAAATAATTAGTATACTGATATTTTGGCTTGACGTATATTGGCATACTGATGTATAATATCAATATACTAATATTTTATACCACAATCAATATAAAAAATCAATCGGGGTGAAATTATATGAATGATTTCAAGGAAGTTCTAAAAACAGTAAGAAAGCAAAATAACTTAAAACAAAAAGACATAGCCAAAGCTATGACAGTATCTCAATCATACATTTCACAAATTGAAAATGGAAATACGACGCCAACACCTATGTTTATAAAATTGTTTGTTCATATCTACAAAAAAGATAATGATACATTAAGAGAGGAGAGCTCTAATGGGTAGATTAGTTACTATACAACAAGCGGCTGCTGTTATTAAGGAGAAAGATTCCGCCACCGCACTGACACCATATATAATCCGCACATACATATGGTCGGGAGCCATACAGACAAAAATGTCTGGAGGCAAGTACAAATTTGATTTAGCGGAAGTCGAAAAAATGAACAGGATGAGGACTATACCACAGGCTCTTAAGGAGTTTAAGACAAAAAATCCGGATACGGCATTAACCGAATATGAACTGCGCAAGGATGTAGTGTCAGGGGTTATACCCAGCCAAACGTTAGGTAAGCGATTAGTGAGCATGGATGATGTTGAGAATTTTTACGGAGCTGGAGGTGAAAAAAGTGGCAGCAGTAGAGAAAGAAAAGGATTGGTTTAAACATTACGTTAATGAGAGAGAAACCCCAAAAATTGTAGAGCTCATCGAGCAGCTCGAACTAGAGGGATATGGTATATACTGGGTGTTACTCGAGGTTTTAAGAGATCAACCAGGATATAGGTATCCTTTATCCTGCGTCAATTCATTGGCCAGAAAATATGCGACTACCGCTGAAAAAATGAAAACAGTAATTTTCAATTACGATCTCTTTGTAATTGATGAGGAAGACTTTTTTAGTCCGGCTCTTATTAAGCGCATGACAAAATACGAAGAAGTATGCGAACAAAATAGCCAAAATGCGAAAAAAGGATGGGAGAAACGTAAGAATAAGCTTCCTGCACCTGAAATCCCCACATCTAATGCGGGCGCATTATCATCGCATTGCGATAAAGATGCGGGCGCATTACACTCGCATTGCGACAATAATGCGGGCGTATTACAATCGCAAAGCGAGTGCAATGCTAATAGAATCAATCAGATAATAAAAGATCAGATTAAAAAAGAAATCAATCAATCTATCGACCAGGATATTGATGATGACAAGAGAGCATTAATCCAAAAGGATCTGATTGAGAAAAACGAGCTATCATCATTTTGCCTAGAAAATAAGGCTGCATTAGCTTATGCAATTAATTTTCTCAGCAAATTAGACACCGGTAGTAACGAGCCCTATTATAAAGATCCAGCAAAACAAACCATATCTGAATTTTGTATAAACGCATTAATCGAAATGGCTATGTATGGTAATCCTGACCAAGGATCGGCTGCAATCATCAAAAAAATTAATGACACTATAAAAAAAGACGACAATCACGATCTATTTACGTTGATTGATATGGTCAGCATGAGTTACCTTAATCGATGTGGCAAAACAACAATAACAGATCCCAAAAGATACATGCAAACGTCAATAATTAACGGATTTGAGACATATAGAGCACAATTCCAAAGCGAAATTATGCGGATTAATAATAATGGTGGTGATAATACATGATCATAAAAAACAATATTTTGCAACAGGTAATTAATCCAGTTCTGAGGTAAATCAAGGCTTTTATTCGTAGCATTAAGGAGGAATTACAAAGATGATAAGACAGAAAGATATTGCAAGGAAAGAAAAGGACGCCCTAACTTTACGACCGGTTTTAACTTTTTCAGACCAATTGTTGATAGAGACACCTTATGGCGAATTCATTATAAATTCAACGTTGCAGGGGATTTGGAGAGCAAACGTGATGGAAAGCACTGGGCCTTTGGGCGAAGCGAGCGAAAGCCTTTCAATGATTCATGAGTCTTTGGAAAAGGAAACGGAAGTACCGTTATATCTGGAAGCGACAAAGCATTCGGATAATGAAATCCTATATTTCTTCGCCCACAGGAATGAAGAGCACAAGGTTGACTTTTACAGAGTCGTTGTGGTGGAAGATACGAAAACGTTGAATTAGAAAGGAGAAAAAAGATGTTATTAGATAAAATTAAATTACTAAGATATGAAAGCCCAATTGTGTTGCTCGCTTTAACATTGATAACGATATTTATAATTGGTGGGCTTGTGTTTGGGACTTATAAATTGTTCTTTGAAGAAAAAACGCTTCCGACAGTAGGGGGAAACGGTACTGCGGTTGAGGATGTCAAAGAAACGACCATAACTAAAGATACTGTAAAAGTTCCGGAAAAACTGGATGGAGTGAAAATCACTCCGGAAGAACTTAAAGCGGCGAACGCAGCTATGAGTGACGAAGGGGCATATGAGGGAGGATTCGAAAATACTGCTTCTCCACCGAAAGAAGATTTATATATGGAAGGTGTAACGGAAGACACTTACGTTAAGGCGTCAGATGCAGCACGAGGAATCGGTGTTCAGGGGCAAAAATCAGAAGCTGAAGCTATGAAAGAAATTTCATCAAAAATAAGCAGTGTTTCGAGCGATAGATGGTTGGGCCGAGAGTTAAGTGAAAGCGAAGAAGCTATACTGCAAAAGATCAAGGCAGATCCAAAGAATTGTTACCCGGAATTTGGAACGGTCCAAGCATTTAATTATGTAAAAGAAGGATATGGCTTTGAAGCTGTGTACAGTGACTTATTAGCAACCATTATCATGTGTGACGGAGATATCAATAATTACGATTGTGGAATTTATTAACCCAAGAAAGGCAAAAAATCATGGATAAGAACATTTGTAAAAAAGTGTCGGTTCTTGCTTTGCTTATAGGCTTAATTCTGAGTTCAACTGCAACGGTCTTTGCCGGGATGTCCAATTTTTCAGAATCGAAAAGTTATCCTGGATTCAAGGATGTAGCAAGCAGTGCATGGTACTATTCGGATGTAAACAAGGCTTACAAGCTTGAACTGTTTAACGGTTACCCGGACGGGAACTTCCTGCCGAGTGGAAATATAACACTGGCGGAGGCAATCAAAGTCGCTGCGGTAGTAAGAGCAATTTACGATGGTGAAACTGCTCTGAAGAACTACACAGCAGGGAAATGGTATGAAAATTTTGTTTCCTATGCAAAAAACAAAGGAATAATTGGAGGCAGCGACTTTCCCGATTATGGGAAAGCCGCAAAAAGAAATGAGGTGGCATACATTTTCTCAAGAGCCCTGCCATCATCTGAATATAAAGCAATCAACAGAGTTACTACATTGCCGGATGTTACTTCATCGACAAAGTACAGCAGCAACATATTCACTCTCTATACCTCTGGCATACTTAGGGGTGATAACGACTATGGAACCTTCCGACCAATCGATAATATTAAAAGAGCAGAGGTAGCCGCAATCATTAACCGGGTTGCACTAGAGAATAGCAGAATTAAATTTACCCTATCAGTTAAGAATGATACACACTCCAATGGAGGAACTATGATAGAAGCTCAAGCAACGGTCTTAATTGCTGCAAAAATAAATAGTGTTCCGAGTGATAGATGGTTAGGCCGAGAATTGACGATCAGAGAACAGGTTATTTTAAATAATATAAAGACAGATCCAAAAAATAGTTATCCGGAATTTGGAACGGTCCAAGCATTTAATTACGTAAAAGAAGGATATGACTTCGAAGCTGTGTACAGTGATTTAATAGCAACCATTATCATGTGTGACGGGGATATCAATAATTATAATGACGGCCAATACTAACAGGAGGAAGATTATGAATAGCAGAAAACACAAACTATTTGCAATGATATTTTGCTTTGTTCTGATTTTACCCTCGGTTGGAATAGTCTTTGCCTCAAGTGGAGCTGCAAATGCTTCTGGAGGAAACACTGGAGCTGCAAACGGACAAGCCATATCTGGAATGACACAACTGGGTGGATTTAACATGTATAAAATATCCGTATACATGGGACTCACAAATAAAGGCGGCAACGATCCTAAAAAATACAGCATAAATGATTTTGTAAAGATATCCAGCTACTATACAACCAACGGAGGAGCTGGAGGTGCTACAAACTGCAGGGTTTTTCCCGCGTCCGATAAATATAAACAATTTTTAAGCTCGACTGCCCCAGCATTTGAAGGGCAACCAATTATGGCATCTTTTTCGGGAAGATATCCTTCTACAATTCCGGTCTGGAGATTCCCCGGAGAGTCTGGCCAAGTCAATCAAACGGTCATCCCATATTTAAAAGGAGTGGCAGCAAGTGCAGATGTGAATTCCCGGCAAGCCTTTAGGAACCTGCAATTTTATGGCGTGCATAATGGCTTGTGGGAAAAGGGGATGGTTACAAGCCAAGATGTATATATCAAACTTATCTCACTTTATCAAAATAAATTTAATCTGTACGATGCAAGTGGAAGCAAAATAGATAACAGAGAATTGACCGTTGCAGATCTTTCTCCAGCAGCAGAAACGAAAAATGCGGAAACTGGAAAAGTGGAGAGAACGGCAATCGTTCCATGGCTACTAATTGTAGAACCGGTCTATGGGATGAACGTGCAAGGTGTTGCCTTTGCAGCAACGGCATCTGAAGCAATCACAATGAATATTGCAGCTCAAGCAGGCGGGTATACTATTCCGAAACAGAATACCAACAACGGGTTTATTTCCGGATTCATCAGTTACATACGGCAGAGTTTGCCGGCTTCGGTATATCTGGAGGAAGACGGATGGTTCCAGTATTCAAAGTTTAAAAAACCACCAAAAAGCAACATGTTCTACAGCTGGCATAACAATACAAATCAAGAAGTATTTAATTATGGCGGGTATGCTCTACTTTTCTCATTTCCTGCTGAAGATAAAACTAATATAGAGCCTATCCCAATAGCAAGTAGCACAAGTAATAAACTAGAAGAGGATGAGCTGTTGAAGGGATTCCGATTTGCACCACCACTTTCAAATGGAGCAACCTTCGCCCATAGTTATAGCCTTTCTTCCTGCCCTGGCTACAAATGGGTAGGCTCTGGAGAGAACCGGCATAAGGTAAACTGTGGACATGCAAAAACTCTGGCCAATGCGAAATCAATAACCGTAACGAAGGTTAATGTAACGCCGACGAATTATTGGTCAGCAGCATTGTTTACAGATAACACGCTAATTGGGAAGTTGAAGACCTTCAGAGCCGGAACAATAAAAGACGATGGAGTGACCGCAATATTCAACCAGAAGGGGAACTTCGCATCACCAAATATCGCTTCCGTATTTAAAAATGAAATAACCTCATTGAACCTGATGGCGGCCCGTGGCGGAATCGCAGGGAATGAAGCGGAAATCCCGCAGCTTGCCGCTTACATGAATGCGACAAAGCAAAACAGGGATTTCAACACCTTCATAACACCGTATGTCGGAGCATATCCAGCCAAATACTCAAATCCCCAATCAAAAATGTCAGAAGGAATAATCACGACACCGCTGGTCATCCCGGGAGGGTCGGCCACAGCTACGGCAAAAGTAACATATTGTTGCGGCGGAAGTGGAACCGAGATTATAAATGGAACTATATCCAGCCTTCCTACTGCAAATCAGATCGCAGTAGACAGAAGCTATGAGGCATCCGGAAAAACATCTTCAGTTATTCCGGCAAGTAAAGCGTATGATGGGGTATATGGGCTTCAAAAGGAAAAAGAATATGGAACGATGATCCATATCAATGTACCTTCCAGACCAATCACATTCTATCCAGCTTACAAAATGAAATATTCCACTACAAACCAGAACGTAGCTCCGACAAAGGATGTATGGATGCTGGCAAGGGGGGCGAGGACGTTCAACTCAAATGATTACACAAATATCGAGTGCGCTAAGACAAAGGTACAGCTTTCCAATCCATGGTCCAGAGATAGAGAAGATAAATTCGATAAGGACGGTAATCTACTAAAAACGCCAGTCGCCAAATCGGGAACCGCTCTGAAGGCTTATGCTAATGATAATGTTATTTTAGTGCGTACCTACATCCACGTTCAGGACCCGGCGTTTGCCGAAGACAAGATAACAGCACAAGCCTATATAGACAATATCGTTGCCCAGTATGATACAATGGCAGCTTCCATCAACAGCGCTATCCCGGGGAATACGTCGTTCTACTCTAACCTATGGCAATCGGTAACAGATGCGACAGTCCATCGGGTAGCAGTTCCGACCACAATAGGAAACGCTCCGGTACAGAACCTTATTGACAAATCCAAATTGATTCCGAAGCCGATTAAGTCCAATCTTTATACAGCAACGGCTGTTTATTACGTGGACAATGATGGCAAGCAGGACTATGACGCGGTAAGAAGCATTAGCATTAGAGGCTCAAATTTTCCTGTATACGGACAATGGAATGGGGCGGGAATAAATAACTCCACAAAGATACTAAACAGCCTTCTGGAGACAGATAAACAGGTCGTGAAGCCGATCGGTTGGTATGATGAAAGTTACGAGGGAATTCTTGTTATCGCAAGGACTTACACCATTGAAATCTCAGAGATCACATCGGATTTTGTTCAAATCCATCCGCAGCTGTCAGACTTTAATACAAGGACAAATTACCTTGCAAAGACTGTTGATTTTCAGCCAAATCCTAAGTTGGGTCCGGTCATTAAGGGATCTGATATATATAGTTACGCAGATTCAAGGTTTGGGGTAGGCATCGAGTACCGGCTTCCGAATCTAACATTGGGCGGGTACACCTTTGACAATTTGCTGCTTCTGTCAGCTCCGGCGATGTTCAATATACGTGGCGCGGTCTACGATACCAAATAGATCGCTTTCCTGAGGTTAGGAAAACGATAAGTACGATAACTGTCAAGAAACAGGCAGACCATTTTCCTAATCCCGGGGGAAATGGTCTGTGCATGACATCAAGTAATCAAGATTGCAAGAAATAAAGTCATCAAGTAGTCAAGAAATCAAGAAATAATAACGAAGGAGGATATTCATCTATGAAAGTTTTATCTATAGTCAACCAGAAAGGCGGCGTTGGGAAGAGCACTATAGCTTGTAACCTCGCCGTACATGCTGCTCTTGATAAAAAGAAAACATTAATTATTGATGGGGACCCGCAAGGTAGCTCCATGGCATTCCGGGCAATCAGGGACAAAGACGACATTAGAGCCGTATCTATTACACAGCCCACTATACATAAAGACATAAGCGAATTTGGGACATTTGACCTGATTATCATTGATGCTGGAGGAAGGGATAATACTCTTTTCCGATCTGCGGTCACGGCAGCATCGAAAGGAATGCTTATTATCCCGATTTTACCCTCTCAATATGACATATGGGCTGCCGAGGATACATTTAAGACCTTGGAGGAAGCAAGGGTCTATGTGGATATTGATACCTATGCCGTATTCAACCAAACCATACAGAACACTACCGTAGCACAGGAAGCAAGAGAAGCCCTCGGGGAACTCACTGCTGAGAGTGATATTAAGATACTGGATACAGTCCTGTATTCAAGAGTCGATTATAAAAAGTCAATCGCCCAAGGCTTGAGTGTAGTGGAATATCAGCCGAAGAGTAAGGCCTCTGAAGAGATCGCTAATCTTTATTCAGAAATAAAGGAAATCTTGGATTTATAAAGGAGGACCGGCCAATGAAAAGAAAACCTGTTATTAATAATGTCAACAAGGATGTTGATGATTTCATTAAAGGCGCAAAGGATAATGGTATAGCTGAGCCAGAATCCCGGGGTTCGGAGGGAGGCAAGCAGAAGAAAACCGAGGATGCCGGTTATGACCGGTTGAGAAAGAATACTTACGAGATATCAGAACGATATCTTGATGCAATAACGATGATGTCTTGCTTTGAGAAGATGGACAAGTCTGAGATTGTTAGGAATGCGCTTAAAGAATATATCCCAGCCAAATACGTGCCAACGTCAGATCAACGGTAACAAAAGCAGGAGGAATTATGGAAACAAAATTGAATGTATTATACTGCTCAGACCAAAACTATTTTGGATTGCTGAAGCTCTCGATCTTTTCCTTATTAAGGAACAACAGGAATTTAGACATACATATCTTTACCATGGATGCGCCACATACAAATCAACAAGCCGTAACAAAAGAGCAGGCAGTATTTCTTAACCGTGAGATTCAAAGAATTGACCCGGACACACGGGTTATTCTCCATGATGTAAAAGGGGCTTACGAAAAACACCTAAGGGAGAGCGTAAACGATTCATCCGAATTTACTCCCTATGCAGCCTTGAGACTTTTATTTTTTGAAGTATTCAAAGAATCAGGCATAGGAAGATTACTATATTTAGATTGCGATACCATTATCTGTGGTGATATAAGAGAAATAAACATGGATATATTTAAAAATGCATTTATATCCATGACACATAGAAACGAAAACTTAGAAGAAGCACTAATCGAAGAAGACTATAGAAGTTCGATCAGTCCTAAAAACATAAATGAAAGCGATGACCATTGGAATCTAAATTCCGGTATGATGTACATAAATATAGACAACTTTAGGGAACATCCCATAGTTATTTCTAAAATCATTGACGTATATAATAACTTTAAGCTATCTTTGCCAGATCAGCTTGCACTGGCCTTTACTCCTTTTAATAAATATCGGATGGATACATGTTATAATCACACCTACTTTTGCAATAATACAAAAATGTTGCATTATGACATCCGCAAAAACAAAGCAACAAAAAATCTAATATATAAAGTCACAGAGGAATTATATTTGAATGATATCCTTGATGACTCTTTGTTCTATCTCATTCTCAATAAAATGAATGAGCTTGCTCATTTAAATGTATATCCGATAATCCCACGATTGCAATTTCAAGTAGTTGATCACTGTAATCTAAATTGCGTTTCGTGCATGACGGCATCGCCCTTGGCAAAACCATATTTTGCTGACATAAATGAATTTGAAAAAGACCTACGTAGGATGTCAGATTTAACCGGTAAACATATTTCTACCTTTGGGCTTCTCGGCGGAGAACCATTGCTTCATCCCAACATTGGAGATTTTGCAGAAATGGCAAGAATAATACTTCCAAATACTGATATCCGCATAGTCACCAATATGTTGCTAATAAAGAAAATGGATGCCAAATTTTATAAACAAGTGGTTGATTCAAATATTCAATTTGAATGTTCTATATATTTCACAAAAGACAAATATGACTATGAGGAAGCATTTTCATTTATGAAACAAAAAGGCATAGATTCTCGGAATATAATTGTTTTAACAAGAGGAGTACGTAGTTTTCATAATATATCTCTTAATCTGGCTGGTTATATATCCCAACCTTATAGATATGAGAGTTGTGACGTAAGGGATTGTTTAAGTCTAAAAAGCGGAAAACTATATCACTGTCCCGTCTCACAAAATGCTATCCATATAAAGGAATATTTTGGGCTTGAGAAAGAGCAATTAATGCATATGCCAGATGATTACATTGACATATACTCCTGTATGCACCCAGATGACATTGCAATATTTATGAATAACCCAAGCCCATTTTGTGGATATTGCGATGTAAATAAGAAAAACAACAGTCCACAGATTCCGTATAGACAAAGCAAAAGATTGCTCGGAGAATGGACAGGAGAAATATGGGAATAGAAATTTTTCTGTAATTGTTACAGATTTTCCCCTTAACATGACAGTTTCTCTCCTTGTCCTGATTGCTAAGGGTGCTTTATAATTAATTGAGTTACAGGGGTGAATATATGCATTTTATGATAGACTTTGAAAATGTTCGGGACCGAGGTTTGGATGGAACTCAATACCTAACCCCACAGGATTCGGTTACGATTTTTTATAGTAGGGCCTCCCAAAAGATTAGCCAGGGTAAGCTTAAGGAGCTCTTCGACTCAGGATGTAATCTGTCTCTCTGCAAATTGGATAATACTGGAAAAAATGCTCTGGACTTTTGGATAGTTTCTCGTATTGGCGAGATTATTGGTGGAGGTGATTACAATGGGCCCATCTGTATCGTATCTAACGACACCGGGTTTAAGTCGGTCCGGGCATACTATCAAAAATATGCTTCCCCCGTAAGGGATATTTTCATTAAGGGAGACATACTCCATTGTATAGTGGCGGCCAACGAAAATAGCTTACGTAGGAAGGAGATCGCCCAAAAAATTAAAGAAGCAGATATAGAAAAAGAATTTGAGAAATATCAAGAGAAAACAAAAATGCGTAGAGAATTGGAAAAACTCTTTAATAGTAGCGAGTATGCCGGGATGATTGAGCAGATTATGGGTATCGTTGACGGTGAAAACAGGCACAAAACAATCTACCTCGATTCATTAAAACGGTTTGGTCGGAAACAAGGCGTAGAGATTTATCGGATGCTAAAACAGGTTATTTAGAGGCAATTACAAGAGATTTCCATACGAATCGGTTAAACGTAAAAGGCTACCACAACGTCAAGGAGCTTTTTAAACAATTGGAGAAAGATGGCGAAGATTTAGGAGGTGCAGTAATGGAAGATAATCGCAACGGGTATATTGAGATAGATATAAGTAAACTCAAACACAAACCCAACCCCGTTCCGTCACAGGAGGCATTAAAAGATGTCATTCCTATAGATTGGCCGGAGGATGTATTGACAGGGAAAAAGAAGGTTATAGTAACCGACGTTTACCCCCTCGAAGACTGTAAGACGGGTTTAATTTTAACATATAAAGATACTCCGCCAAAGGAAAGCGAGGTTAAAAAAGAATGAAAAAACGAAGCCCAAAAGACCTAGAATACTATATGTCGAAAAACTATAAAATTGAAATAATCAAAGATGAAACCGAGGTCGGTTATGTAGCACAATATCCAGAGCTTAGAGGCTGCATTACCTGCGCGGGAAATATTCCAACCGTCATTGAAATGCTGGAAGACGCTAAAAGGGAGTGGCTTATTGCCGCGATTGAGGATGGTTATCCTATTGCTGAACCATATACAAGCGGCCATTACATGCATTACCGTGGGTACATAGGAACGGCGATATTCTCAGAGGAAGACCAAGTATTTCATGGAAAGCTTATTGGAATAAGTGATTCAATTTCATACGAAGGAGATAGTGTTATCGCTCTTACCGAGGATTTACATGAGGCCGTGGATGATTATCTGGAATCATGTGAAAGAAACGGCAGACAGCCTGATAAACCGTTTAAGAGTGTGAATGTGACGGATTGATAATGGGTATTTTTTTACATTTAATTAAGTTGCCGTATGTGCGTCATGCAAAGGCCGGGGTCTTGCGGCCAACCAGACCGAGAGGACTGACAAAGATCATAAGGTTTAAAATAAATTACAAACTGGACTATACCTGTGGGATTTCGGATGATGCCCTGACAGAGCTGTTTTGCAAGGCGGTGGAAAAAGCCCTCGATGAGAGAAGAAAAAGCGGACTGCCGATTGTCAGGTATAACGGAGAGCAAAAAAAGGTGTATCTTGAATATCCAGATGGAACTAAGGAATACGTCTAACAGGAGGGTTTAAATGGAGATTGAACAATTTATAAAGGATACAATCAGTAAAGCCCAAAAATCAGGATTTTCCATGAACGAAGAGGACATGGTGACGTTTTCTAAGATCGCACATGGCGAGAGTACATACGATGACGTGATCATTCCTGATCAAAAACCCGAGAAATTAAAGATGTGGCTTACGCTTCGGAAGTGGGAGCGGGAAAAATTTGCATTCCCAAGTCTTTATTATGATTATAAATATGGAGTCATTATGCTGAGGTGGCCTCAAGGTAAAGAAGATTGTGTTTTCCGCTCAATTTCAGAAGAAAAAGCGGTACGGGATAAATGGAGCCTTGAAGCCATGATACGGAAAAATGGAGTCGAAGGTGTTGCAAGAAATTGGATTTTAATGCAAACCGACCCGTATGTAGTAAAATCAGTCCTCCATCTCACAGATGAAGAATTAAAGAATATAGTACAAGATATAAAGACAAACGGGATAGCATTGTCGGAAAGGTATAGCGAGTATTTATAGATGCAAAATTATTTGACGGGGTAAGCATTATTATACTTATTCAAAAAAAGGCCCTGCATACCAATACAGGGCCAGTATTTATCAATGGCTTATTTATCGGTGATAATAACCGTTTTAGTGGATGAATCCTAGGAGACCTCGCCTCCCAGAGCTACGACAACCGATTTGATCGGCAGGTATGTTTTGCCGTTTACGATCTGAGCAGTGGTATCGATAGTCTGGTTTTGTCCATTGACTACAATGTAGTTTTTCCCTACGGGTACTTCAACTTTGATGCCATTTTTCTCGACTGTAGCTGTCTTTGTGGCCGAATCCCAGCCAACTGTTGCACGATAGCTTTCCATCGTCACTCTCAATGGAACCTGGGTACGGTTTGCCTTGTCGATGAAAGGAGCTCCAGATGCAGTGTTGAATTTCACATCATTCCCATTGATGCTGACCTTCGCGGCTCCTTTGATTGTCTGCGCCGGGGTGCCGTTAATAACATACGGATATGTGGTTATTCCTAATCCGCCTAACGATTTTATCTTCGAAGCATCGATCCAGCAGGCGGGACGTACGCCTGTGGCTGTATAATCTTTCGTTACATAATTTCCAGTTTGAGCTAATCCAAGATCATCCCAGGACTTGCACGCATATGCGCCGACATTCTTATCGTTTACAAACATATCCGGGAAAACTAAGCTTCCATCCGTGACAAGCGGCGCTGTCAACGTAAATGGTATAACCTCCAGCCATCGAACTGTACTGTCTCTTAAAAAATAATCCAGCGTATATTTCGAGTTGTCATCCGGTTTCAGGAATTTCGCTTTTATGATGTCATCTCCCATCACATCATGCGCGGTTATGTATTCTTCTGTACTCAATAAGAATACCTTATCTTCGGCTTCATTATAATACACATCCTTTAAGGAATCTGCTGCTGCATTCGCTTTGTAGGACTCTATAGGGGCAGGGATCGTATTGCTTTTACTGCCACCTGTCTTGTTTTTTCCGGGTTCCTCATAATCGGTTAATAAATTCTTATTAATTACCGGCTTGATAAGAGAACTCTCTCCGGAGGTAAAGTTCTTGGTTGAAAGAAAGCCGGATTCATTTTTCCAGTAAGCAAATTTCCCGTCTTCCAATAGATATGGGTTAATGCCTGATGGGAAGTTTATAGTTGAAGCGTCAGCCGCATCCGAATTCAGCCAAGCTCTGAGAGTGCTGGTTCCCCAGTTTGCATGAGCATATTGTGGGAATTCGCCGGTGTCCCCCGCAAAATTGTATCGATAAGTTGTCTCTTTTTCAGCTGGGACGTCAAATACTTTACAGTTTAGAATATTATCCGCGAACAGCATTGGGTTGCCGCTGTCATCAAGATCGATGACAGTCCAAATAAGCTTTTCTCCCATGTAAGAGCCAAATTGGATCTTGTCCCCTAGCTTAATAGTGGTTGCTTCATTAGCGATTGCCGGAGTTAAAAACCCTGATGCCATGGTTATCAGCATCGCCACTACTATCAATATTGCTGTATTCTTTCTCATATTTTCCTCCGATTTTTATAAATTCCTACTTCGAGGGGATACAACGAACATACTGATTATACACCAAATATTGGTAAAATTCAACATATGTTGGGTATGATAAGATATCGTTACCAAAAGCCATATAGCAAAAAGGACGTAATAAAGGCGGTTTATTACGCACAAAAAATACCACAAAACAGAAAGGACGTAATAATTGCGGATTAATACGTCCAAAAAGATCACAAAAACAAAAGGACGTAATAAAGGCGAATTATTACGTCCAAATGGAATCACAAAATAAAAGCGCGTAATAAAGACGTATTATTACGCCCAAAGAAAACCATAAAAAACTAAGACACAATAGGAGCTCCTTAAAACACTGACTGTTCTCAAATTCTAATTTGCGATAATTACCGCCAAATATGTTGACGAATGCGACGTTACTTCATATAATAAGGGTGTAACTCGAATATAATAAATAACAAGCTGTTTGAGGATAGAACGGGCGGCTATCATGCCTACTGTAGTAGGTCTTTAAAAAGATGCAGGGTTGCCAACCTGCCTAATAGCTTGTCAATTAAGACATTCTTTAAAAGGGTGTCTTTTTTTAATACTGATCGTGCCGACAGCTTTTTGCGGTTACAACGATGGTTTAGTATTGGACAAGAAAAAATTCATACTAACAAGAAAAAATACATAGACTACAAGAAATAATTCATAGTTCGGCAAGAAAAAATTCATAGAAAGCAAGAAAAAATTCATAGAATACAAGAAAAAATTCATAGAATACAAGAATAAATTCATAGTTTCAGGTCCATACACATTGCAATTACTGGGTTTGATGTTGCCGAAAATATTAAAGATATAAAATATTAAATTCTTCTTTTTAAAACGGCAAAGCAAGGGTTTATATATATTTACCTTCCAGCGGTTCCCGTTTAGCAATCAAGCGATTCTTTTATATTTTTCTCTGAAAATAAGAATTTGCGGTATAATAATATTGTTACATGAAGTATTTATATAAATAAGTTTTATTACGAGGCGACCCCATATCTTGGTAGGAGTCGCTATTTTATTTAACAAAAAGGAGGCAAATTCAATTAATTAGGGAGTGTATTAAGCTGTGGATGTAGTTGCAGTTTAAGGAGAGGCTGATCAGTAGATTAGTCGATTAATCGCATGGTGAGTGGCCATGGCGGATTACAATTATAACCGGAACCATAACCGGTTCAAATAACGCGAAGATGCAGAGCATACTTGCACTATTTGTAACAAATGTGGACGTTGCCACCACTCAGCACGCTGAATAATTGGATAAG
This sequence comes from Anaerovoracaceae bacterium, assembly GCA_963676445.1. Taxonomy (GTDB): domain Bacteria; phylum Bacillota; class Clostridia; order Peptostreptococcales; family Anaerovoracaceae; genus Anoxybacterium. The sequence continues at coordinate 1,010,118 of OY781100.1, read as the reverse complement.
CTGTAGACAAAAATGGCCATGGAAGTTGGCCGCTTTAAAAGCTATATTTCGTGGGGTAAACGGACCGGAAGGCGCTACGCGACGACTGGGACGATTACCCCCCTATACCCCAAATCAATCTTAATGCCTGAAGAGTCTGAAATTAAAGGCATTACAAGTCTAAAGAGGAGGTAAGACCATGGGACACTCTGAAAGATCACTTGGAAACTACATAAACCACGAACTTGGCAAAATGTCCGCATATGGAGAAAGCAAACATGAGGCTAAGAAAGCATCCAGAGAAGCATATTTGACCGAACACGGGAATTTAAAAGGATGGAATCCGGCGAAAATTGACGGGAAAATATTCGCCAAGGAGACCATGGAAACATACAGGAAGGCTGGTAGGCATTTTGAAAAGTGGCTGAAAGAACAAGGACTTACAAAGCCTTCGCAGGTTAATCGAGCAGTGGCCTCCTTGTATCTTAAAGATCGCGAGTCAAGAGGCATGTCTGCCTGGACAGTATCAAGGGATATGGCTATGATAAACAAAGTTTGGGGATATGATTTGAATAAGGCCGAGATGGAGTTAAAAAGCAGGCAACTTGGAGATATAAAAAGAAGCCGGGGTGGTATAAATCCAAAACATGCAAGACAGTATGAAAAAAACGCTAATCAGATTGAGATAACAAAAGCTTGCGGAACAAGAAGGCAATCAATAACAATTATCGAAAAAACAGATTTTGTATTTGATAAGAATGGTATGCCCATACAACTTAAGCTAATTGGTGACAAATCAGAGAAAGGCGGAAGGCCACGTATTGCACCAATATTACCGGCTCATCGGCAAGCTGTTAAAGAGATACTTGATAAAGCTCCAGATCATGGTCCGATATTCAAAGAATACGATAAAAATATAAACAACCACTATTTCCGGGGTGAATACGCCAAGGAGCTGGCCAAAACCCTGCAGGAAGAATATACGAGAACCGGAAAGCTAAATTTGGGCGGCGTATCCTTAGATTACCTCGTTCATCTCCGAGGCAAGGATGCAAAAGGAGACGGTCTACGTTATGGACTTAATAAAGAAGTTGCAGGAGCAGTGTCTGGTGCGCTGGGTCATAATCGAATTTCCGTCTTGAAAAACTATTTGTATTCCAAAATATAGCTAATGGAGATATAGTAAAAATAAAGTGTGCCGAAACTTATATAGAAACAGGGGGAGAGTTGAGTACAAATGAATATAAACATAACAGATAATGATAAAAGTTCTTTGATAAGTGATTTGTCCAACACCATATTCAATTTTTCATTTGGGAAGTTAGATAAATTGCAAGCAGATAATCTGGCTAAGAATGCAGTTGAAAGTATTGATTTTAAAAATTCAGCTCTTATGCATAAGGGTGTTAATTGGTATGCAAGAAAGATAATAAGTATGATTTATTTTGATTCAATTAAGTCAAATCAAAATAAATAGTGTCGTAAATACTTTGGCCCATTGATCGGGCAATCTTTTGGTCTGTTCTTGAAATGAGATAGGGAAAGACCGTAAAAATAAGGTATACCCTTGTTTTTAAATACTCATCGCCCCGTTTAATGTAAAACAGAAATCGTAAATGAGATATTTTTACGAAATGTAAACAAAGTCTAAAACTTATATTTTACGATATTTCCCACTGCAAAGGAGTTTATTTTATGAATATTGCTTATGTGAGGGTTTCGACCACTGATCAAAACGAAGCTCGTCAAGTTGAGGCTTTAGAAAAGTATAATATTGAAAAATGGTTTATTGAGAAGATCTCTGCAAAGGATACGAATCGTCCGGAACTACAGGGGCTGCTTGAATTTGCAAGAGAAGGGGATTCGATTTACATCCATGACTTTTCGCGATTTGCCAGATCCACGGAAGGCCTCCTGTCGCTGGTGAAGATCCTCCAGAAAAAAAGTATTAATTTAGTTAGTAACAAAGAAAATCTGGATACATCTACGGCAACTGGCAAGCTCATGCTCACAATGATAGCGGCGATCAACGAATTTGAGCGAGCGAACCTTCTGGAAAGACAAAGGGAAGGGATCGCCATTGCGAAAAAGGAAGGTAAATATAAAGGCAGAAAACAGATTTCTATCAATTCTGAGCTCTTCGATGAGCATTATAGCAGATACACTTGCCGAGAATTAAGCAAAACCCAGCTTGCGAAAGCGCTAAATGTCTCTCGACCGACCCTCGATAAAATTATAAGCGAAAGGGAAAAAACATGAGGTTAAACGACTAACGGCAAAGATGAGAAAGAAAATACAACTAAAGACCTCTGATTTTTATCATCAAAGGTCTTTTTGTTTGACGGCAAAAGGTGTTTTTACCGAGTGCTTTTATATGAATTTTAAGTGTTACAGTTTTTCCCCATAAAATGCAAAAGCTTTATCTTGTACGCTCAAAAACAGTTTTCCCCCATAGAGCCTTTTGACGCACTACACAGTATTCGGGATATCTCAGCTTAACTGCTTCATAAAAATACGGAGCATAGCTACAGCAGAAAATATTATCTACTGCATATTTGGATGACACTTTATCTTCTTCATAATCCTCGATAGATTCAAAGGTATTGCCGTTCCATAGATTAAAAGCTAGCCTTGTTATTTTCATGCTTGTGCCAGTTTGCCATCCAGAATTCAGACCTTCAACCCTCATCTCTTTTTCCTCCGGATTAAAAATGCTCTTGTAGTTGTCCCTGGTGTCGGCACACAGACCCAGCAGGTAAATCACTGGTTTAAAATATACGTCATTCCCGATGTCCGGCACAAACTTGTAAAAGAATTCTTTGTGCTCCTGACTAAAAAAAATTAAATCTGACATTGTATGAACCTCCTTAATACATGATCAATTATTATATCAATTTTTAATTCTTGGCTAACAAGTTATTAGACAGATTGGCGGCCCGTTTAAATAAACGGGCCGCCAATTTTTTAAAATTCCCGTATTCTTACGGTTAATCCCTCCATAGGTATTTCTTCAAAGCGGTCAAAGCAGTAATCCTTGCCATCATGCAAAACGTTGGTTACGGTCCAGTATGGAACCTCACGATTACCATTAGATACCAATAACTCAATTCTGTCTCCGGATGCGGACCAGTACCCGCCTGCCGTTTCATACCTTCCTCCCTTACCTTTATGAAGCTGGCTTGTTTCCTTGATTGGCCTGTTCAGATAATCAATGCGCCTTTTGGCATCTTCCAGTGAAAAAAGAATATCGCTTAATTCATCCAGAAGAAGTAGTTGCTCGCTGTCGGCATAATCAATGTCAAGCCTTGCTAACGCATCATAGAAAACCATGTCGGCTGTAAGGGGCAATACTTTGCCTATCTCCTTGCTGATCGTGGTTACTTCCTGTAACATTTTCTGTAAATCATTCATTTTAAAATCCTCCTTTGTTCTAAGCAATAAAAAAGAGCGACGGCCATTAAAGCGTTGCTCTTAAACAATTTCTTATTATAATAAATCTTCATGTAACAATATTATTATACCGCATAATCCTTATTTCAGAATAAATTTTATACAGAACCCTCAATTTCTTAAAAAACAGACTCTTTCTACTTCTACTTGGAGTAAGGAGTTTTTTATTTCATAATATTGTATAGTTATGTCAAATGTCGTAAACTGTAAATTGGTGGAATTAATGACTACTTTTATATAAAAGCTGTTTTACCGGTAATGGAATAAACATTCAATTTGGTGGTAAGGCATATTCAAATGATTTAATTATGTTAGGAGGTAAGAGGGATGAATAAAGAAGATGAAGATAAGGAACTCCCAGATATCTTTGAAATAATTGAAATTGACGGGGAAGTAGAAGTTAGCCGCGAGGGTGAATATCTTATTATTCAAAGATCAATACTTAACTGATTAACTAGAGATTGATAACCTGGGAAAAGGTACGCAGTAAAGCAATAATCGGGAGTCAGGCTAGCCGGGTGCAATGGCTATAATGTTTGATTGAGCAACTTGCAAATACAGGCAATAATCTGTAATTTGTAATGGACCGTTAGGGAAATTGTAGCTGGACATCAGTTTGAAAGATTCAGACTGTTTTTATAAGAATAGAGGGGATATGATGTCATGGATTCAAAAATTAACCTTGGAAAAGTCGATTCTAATAGCTTTAAAGAATCAAAGGCAGCCTCAATTGCTCGGCTTGTCATTGAACAAAATAACAAAATAAAAACTCATTTTATGGAAATGGATAGAACCCCCAATTTTGACGGAAAGCTTATGATTTTAGAAGACTCTTTTGAGAGGATTACGGTTGAAGTGCAAATAAAAACGCTTCCCCCAAAATTCGCTGAAGTTAGAGATAAAAGTGGTGAATTTTCATTTGATTGTGATACAAAAGCAATGAATGCAGTGAAAGAAAGGGTGACATTTAATCCTGTTGTTTTATTTGTTGTGAACACAAATAAAATGAAAGTATACTACAAAATTTTAAATCTAGAATATGTCCGAAAGTTAGATATTGGAACAAAGAAGACAAAAAGAATTTGTTTCTCTGAGAAGGATTTCTTTAATGAGAGTACTTTCATTAAAGAAATTTATAGGGAAGTAAAAATAAATAGTACAGATTACGACTGTGTTGTTAAATGTGCAAGAATTCGTAGCTGCATAAAAAATCCAGAGCAAAATCCAGTAGAAAAATATCATTTAGTATATGAGCGTAATAATGTTAGAGGTTTCTTTTCTGCATTTCTTTATAATCCTCAAGATATAAACTATAAGCCATTTATTGTGAGTCATATTAAAATGACTTGTGGAGAGGTTAAAGAAACATTAGCTTTCCAGCACAATAAGGATTTTATACATATTAACAGAGCACGATCAGAATTATCGGAAATTACGGACTCTGACATTGCCAATATCGTATTAGAAGTTTCTAAAGAAGTTCAGAAGCCAATTTTATATACATGTGCTGGGAAGCCAGCATACTGGTTTAGTGTCTCTTCTTTATGGCAACTGCGTGCAGAAGAAATATATTTACCTTGGTATTTCCGACTTTAGGTGTTGGGAAACATCAAAGGGCGCAACCAACAATAGTACTAGTTTTACAATAGTATAGGAAAGAATGGGGGCATTTTAAATGGGTATAACACTCTTGTTGGCAATAGGAATAGGCTTACTACCAATTCTAGCTTTAGCCATATTGGCATATGGTTGTTATAAATTTGATAAAGAAATAAAAAATAATCAGTACATACAGAAAGTTGATATAGAACTTACTTTTAAAGATTTAATGCCGTGGAGATTAGAAAGTTGTTTAAAAAGTAATAAGGAAACCGATTTAGATGATATTAGCAGTTTTTTAAAGTCTTATAAATTAATAATTACAATTGTTCTTGGCTATGGAATATTTTGGATTGTGTATATAGGATATACTATTTTGCAAATATATTTTATTTGTAGCGGCAAATATGCTAATGCAGAACCCACATTTCAGGGGGCTATAATTGTCTCTGTAGTAATAAATATTCTTTGTGCTTATTGGCTATTCTTAATGCCCATATTTGAGCGGCTAGGAATGACTCGCGCTGTAGAAATAGGCTTTCAGATTTTTTCGGCAATGTGTTCGTTTGTGGATTTTATTACAGAGAAATATATTAAACTTGTAAGACTATTTTGCCCAGTAGCTGGGCTTCTTCCTCTACTATTTCTATTATATGGCTATATTGTATCTGTAAAGTGGTGTATGTATAGTTTACTGAGTATAGAAATTTCGATGTGGTCAATGCTATTTGTCCTTATTATGTATCAGTATTTAATTTTGGACTTTCTATCAAAAATTTTGTTTTGTTTAATTAGTAAAATTAAATGGTTCCAACAAAAGCATGGGGATTTTAGCAAAGATATTATAAAAGGATTTCTTTGCAATTATACATATTTAGTTATGGTAATTATTTATGCATTTGCGATTGGAAGAGGTAACGAAGGCAATGAGATACCGATAGCTTTGGCAATATTGTTTTTAATAGACACGTTTATTAAAAATAATAAAGAGATTCAGGAAAAATTAAAAAAACAACAAAAAATGGCATGACATTTGACAATCCATGTTACGAGTTAAGAAATAAATATTGCTGTAACATCGAAAGCTAGGTATAGCGGAGAAATATCGTTTGCTTCAATAATGGGGATGGTGTTAATAGAGGCGAGCACATCAATTGAATTACGAACCTCGAACGAATGCTTGTTTTAATAACTATTTAATTAAACATCCAAAAAACGGCTGTTCCAATGTTGGCACATGGTGAGAGGTCATTCTTAACCGTCTTTCTTCAACTCAATTATCAGAGATATATCAAACTGGAGGCTAATGTACACATGAGAGTACAGGAGTTTTCCAGTGCTGGAGCTTGTATCCTGCACAACATTTGGTATACAATGGTCAATATTTGTGTTAGTATAAACTAGATTCAGAATATTTGTGAGGTGAATTGATTTGTTGATAAAAAGTAATTTGTCTACGTTAATGGGCAAGAATAGATTTAGAATAAAGGATGTGCATGAAAGAACTGGGCTTTCCAGAAATACCATTTCTAATTTATATTATGACAAAGCTACTCGTATTGATTATGAAACACTTGAAAAACTATGTTGTCTTTTTCAATGTGATGTTAATGAATTGCTAGTTCGCAGTGAATAAGATAATTGACGATGATTTAGTAATAATTAGGCAAAAATAATGATTTTAAGGAGCTGTACTATGAATAATAAAGACTATTCACCAAAGGTACTATCTGTTTTTTCCGGGTGTGGAGGCTTAGACCTGGGATTTCATAAGGAAGGCTATACAACTATTTGGGCAAATGATTTTTCTGAATGGGCAGTTGCATCTTTCAAAGAATATTTTGGTGATGTTATTCACTTTGGGGATATTACAGAAATAAATCCATATAGTGATGATTCTATCCCGAATTGCGATTTGATTTTGGGAGGGTTTCCATGCCAAGACTTTTCAATAATATGGAAACAGCCTGGTCTTAATGGTAAAAGAGGAGGATTGTATCGGCACTTTTTAGAGTTTGTTGATGCCAAGAGACCGAAAGCATTTATAGCTGAAAACGTTAAAGGGTTATTAACTGCTAACAAAAGCAAAGCTATAGAAACTATAGTAAAAGATTTTGAAAACATTTCGCCAGGGTATGTGGTGAAACCGCATCTGTATAACTTTGCGGACTATGGCGTACCTCAATTCAGAGAAAGATTACTTATAGTTGGTATCAGAGTCGATACTGGATTCAATTTTAAACACCCAAAGCCAACACACGGCCCCAATACTTCCAAGCCTTATGTAACGGCAGGAAAAGCACTTGAAGGGGTAGAAAGCGTCAAAGATAATAATGAACACATGAACTGTATGGACAAGACAAGAAGAATGCTAGAGTTGATCCCAGAGGGAGGAAACTTCACAGATATCCCTAAAGAGCATCCTCTATATGTAAAGGGAATGATAAGTCACGTATATAGAAGAATTAAATTAGACGAACCGTCTAAAACCATAATAGCTGCTGGAGGAGGAGGGACATGGGGGTACCATTATCCAGATCCTCGTCCGCTGACGAATAGAGAAAGAGCTCGGCTGCAATCTTTTCCGGATGATTTTAAGTTTATTGGAAGTATAACAGAGGTGCGGAGGCAAATCGGAAATGCAGTCCCACCGGAAGGTGTAAGGGCCGTTGCCAAAAGGTTAAAGCCGCTGTTTGCAGGTGATTATGAAAAAGTAGACTTACATAAAGAATTAGAAATAATATCAAAAATGACCATTAAGGAACGACTTGAATATGTGACAAATGAAATGGAATAGGAGATGCTAATATGGAACTTTTGTTTTCCAATTATCCGCCGATGCGAACGAGAATGAAGACGTTTTATGATACATTCTATTCACTTCTTCCAATGGCAAAGAGGTTGGATATTGCAGTAGGCTACATAACTTCGGATTCATTAGTCGAATTAAGGAAAGCTGTAGAATTAAATAATATCGAAAGTATGAATCTTACTATAGGAATGCATTACATCGATAAGTTCACAGAGGTAGAATATAAAACAGCAATGGACCTTAATGAGTTTCTAGCCCAAAATAATTGCGGAGAAATCCGCTTGGTGACGCCTTTTCGATTCCATGGAAAACTATATTCATATTCATACGAGCAAGGACCTTTCGCAGGAATTATAGGATCGAATAATTTGAGCAGCATCGTCGATGACAGGAGCAGAGTATATGAGGCTTCTGTATTAATCGATGATGCTGCTCAAGCACATCAAATGCAAAGTTTTATTTCTGAGCTAAATCGTACTTCGACTGAGAATATATCAAGTCTAGATATCCATCAGTTTAAGAAGGAAAACCAATTACTCGAGAATCATGAACATGTTGAACATGTAGGAAATGACGAACTTGCTATGTGCCTTGCAAACCGATCAGAAATATCTTTTGAAATTCCGATAAAAGGAGCGGAAGTCTCTCCGCAAAGTAATTTGAATGTTTTTTTCGGAAAAGGGCGTGAGGGGCAGAATGGCTTAGTTAAGCCACGCCACTGGTATGAGGCTGAAATAATCGTATCAAATACAATTACATCGAAGCCTTATTATCCGCAGAGTAGGTCAGATGAGTCAGTTTTTGATGTAATTACTGATGACGGGTGGAAATTTAAATGTAAAATAAGCGGCGATTTCAGCAAAAACTTCCGATCAGAAAATGACTTGAAAATACTTGGGAAATGGCTTAAAGGGAGGCTGGAAAATGCAGGAGCTTTAACTGTAGGTGAACCAGTAACGAGAGATACTTTGAGACAATACGGACGTGACACCTTTTCCTTTACTAAAACAAATATTCCAAACTTATGGTATTTAGATTTCGGGGTGATTAAATGAGTTTTCTAAACAGTTATCTAGATAGAATTAGAGAACGAGGCAATAAGCAGCTGGCAGCCGCTATAGATAATACTGTAAAAAATATTATTCCTGAATATATCACAAATTTCACCTTCAAAGATCATGTCGTGAGTTTGTTGGTTGGAGATGTTCAGAGCGGGAAAACAAGCCATATGTTCGGTATAATAAGTGCTGCAGCAGATGAGGGGTTCGGCATTTTTGTATTATTAACTACTGATAATATTATACTGCAGCAGCAAACCTTGAACAGAGCTAAGAGAGACTTAAGTGATTTTTGTATTTGCGATGAAAATGATTATTTGCCTTTTGTTAGCAATAACCTTAAGAAACCGGTTGTGATTGTATTGAAGAAAAATTCATCGGTTTTAAAACAATGGAAAAACAATTTTTCTTCAACCAATTTCTGTGCAGGGAATCCATTGTTTATTGTTGATGATGAGGCCGATGCAGCAAGTCTCAATACGTTAGTCAACCGAAATAAGCAAAGCACAATAAATAAATCTTTAGCGAAGATTAAGAAAACTACATCAAGCAGTATTTATATGCAAGTCACCGGTACGCCTCAGGCTATTCTCCTTCAGACAATACAAAGCGGATGGAAGCCTTACTTTACTTATTATTTTGAACCAGGTGAAAATTACATGGGCGGTAATTTCTTTTTTAAAGATGAATATCCGCCTAATATAATTTTCACAGACAACGATGAGTCAACAGAATTGTTAGAGGATGATGAATTTCCTGAAAACGGCTTAAAAACGGCACTTATGATGCATCTCGTTTCTTCTGCACATATTTATTTATCAGGAGGTACGGTTTCAAACTTTCTTATTCATCCGAGTGTACGTATGGATCAGCATGCCAAGTTTGCAGAAAAAATCGGAGAATATCTCAACGAAATACTAATAACCTATGACGAACCTGAAACCATAGATGCTTTTAGGCTGGTATTTGAAGATCTTAAAGAAACAAAACAAGATATTATATCATTTGACGAGATATTTTCGTTTATATGTAAGCAACTCGACGAGGACCAGATAAATGTGCTGGTAATAAATTCATCTTCTCCTTTTGATGAAAATGTACAATACGAGAAAGGGATTAATATTATCGTCGGTGGTAACAGCCTTGGACGAGGCGTTACATTCCCGCAGCTTCAAACTATTTATTATTGCAGAATTGCAAAAAATCCCCAAGCTGACACCATGTGGCAGCATGCACGTATGTTTGGATATGACAGGGATGCTTCGTTAATGAGGGTTTTTATGCCCCCAATTCTCTATAAATTATTCTCTGATATCAATATTACTAATAATAATATCATCGCTCAAATAAAGAGAAAAAATAACGATGATGACATAAAGATCTTTTATCCAACAGGTCTAAGGCCGACAAGAAAGAATGTTCTGGACAAAAAAGCTGTAGGAGTTTTTTCTGGTGGCGTTAACTATTTCCCCTTTTATCCAACAAACAGCGATATCGATTTGCTTGATGAGCTGCTAAAACCTTTCGATGATGATACATACACTGTCAGCTTAAAGCTGATAGTTCAATTATTAAAGGAAACAGATTCAGAAACTGATGATTGGAGTATTGAAGCTTTCATTGGCTTTCTAAACACTTTCATAGCAGAAAATCCTTTAGCGCAAGGCAAGATGATTGTTCGCAGAAATAGAGATATATCAAAAGGAACAGGTACCTTACTCTCGCCAAACGACAGAGCCTTAGGAGATAATTACTCCGATGAAGTAGTTCTAACTATGTATAAAGTGACAGGCAATAAAGGGTGGGACGGAAAAAAGATTTGGATTCCGAATATAAAACTGCCGAAAGATATTGTTTATTATAGTGTGTAGTTTTCAGGAGTATTAGCATGGCGGATAACCATACCAAAGAAGTCAGAAGCTATAATATGTCACGTATTCAAAGCCGAAATAATAAGATTGAAGACATGGTAAGGAAATATTTGTTTTCCAAGGGATTTCGCTATAGAAAAAATGTTAAAACTTTGCCTGGTAAACCTGATATCGTTATGGCAAAGTATAAGACGGTAATTTTTATCAATGGGTGCTTCTGGCACATGCATGAGGGATGTTCGAATTTTGTCCTTCCTAAATCCAATCTTAGTTATTGGTTACCTAAATTAACGCGGAATAAGGAAAGAGATACTCAGAATATTAAAATCCTGGAATCTAACGGGTGGAATGTTATAATAATCTGGGAATGTGAGCTAAAAAAAGATGTATGCGAGCATAATCTAGAACGCATATATAAGCAAATTACTTGCAAAAGTAATTTATAATATAACAGAACTATGATTAGACTGGGAAATTATAACGACTATGTATTCCTATTTATAAATAAAAAAAGGAGATTAGTATGAAAAAAATAGCCGAACTAGTAAAAATAATAGATGAGAGATCAAAAAAGGTTAAGACCAAAAGCCTTGATATTTCTTTTAATGAATTATTAGATATGTATAATAATAAGGAACTAATAATTGATCCGGAATATCAAAGGATGTTTAGATGGTCTGAGGAAAAACAGTCAATGTTAATAGAATCTTTGATATTAGAGATGCCTTTGCCCCCGGTATTTGTAGTAGAGGCAGAAGATGGTAATTATGAACTAATTGATGGGCTGCAACGAATATCAACATATCTACATTTTAGATATAACGATATTATTGATGAACTTAGAGAAGAGTTTTGTGGTAAAAGACTCACTTCTGCTTTAACATTAACTGGCTGTGATATAGTACAAGAATTAAATGGATTTACTTTTGATGATCTGCCAAGAGCAATTCAATTAAAATTGAAAAGAAATTTCATTCGCGTTGAGGTATTGAGAAACGAGACGGATACAAACATTAGATATCATATGTTTAAACGTCTTAATACCGGAGGTGAATTATTAAGTAATCAAGAAGTAAGAAATTGCACTATACGTTTATTAGGAAATGATTTTAATGATTTTATTATTCATTGCAGCAATAATAAGTACTTTAAAAAATCAATTGAAAATGTCTATGACGATTTTAAAGTAACGAAAAAAGATCAAGAGTTAGTATTAAGATATTTTGCCTTAAAAAATAATCTTAATAATTATAAAAAAGATTTAGATTTATTTTTAACGGATTATATGGAAAAAGTCACGCTCAAAGAAGTAGTTTTTGATTATGATGAAGAGTTAATAATATTTAAAAAAGTCTTTAAGCTGATTAATGAACTATATGGAAAAAATGCTTTTTCTAGTTTAATTGATGTTGAAACAGATAAATATAAAACTGATATAATAATGTACCTGTATGATAGTTTTACTTGTGGAATTGCAGAGTGTTATGACGCACTAGATGAAAAAAACGGTAGCAAAATAAAGGCTTCTTTGGACAGGCTAAGAATTAGTGATGAATTCTTAAAAACTAGAACGGGTGGAAAAAGAAATACTGAGGAAAGAATTGCTCTTGTAAGTGATGCAATTTGTAAGTGTTAAATGCAAGATATTGTAGATTTTAGAAGTGAATTAGAAGAAACTCTTTCCTGGAGAATGTTAGAATATTTGTCTCTCAAAAATTTACTGGATGCTGATGAACATGTACCAATGATAAAGGCTTTGATTGTAATGCTCTATGCACATTTTGAAGGATTTTTTAAAGATTGCTTAGAAATTTATATAAATTATATAAATTCATCAGATAAGCAACTTTATGAATTTAATGATTCATTAATAGCAGCAGCATTGAGTAGAGAATATGGTATGTTTGAAAATATTAATAGAAGATGCAAAATATTAACAAGTGATCCACCCGTAGAAAATTTTTTGCATAGATTTCATCGAAGAAAAGAGTTAACCAGGATTTTTACATCAAGTTTTCTATTAAATCAAATAAGAATTGATGAAAAGATTATTAATACACAATCAAATTTAGATTATGGAGTCATGCAAGAAAATTTGTATATTCTTGGTCTGGATTATAATTATTTTGAAAGTCAAAAAGACTTTATAAACAGGCTTGTTAATTTACGAAATTCTGTCGCTCATGGTTCACAAAAAGGGCCAATTAATCCTATTGAGCTTGAAAAGATTGAAAAAACTATCTTTGAAGTAATGACGGAAATAATTACATATCTGTATGAGTTCTGTTATGAGAATAAATATTTAAAAACAAACAATAATGTTATTGGCTAAGTGAAATTATTCCATAGATTTTGTTCCGAAATGGTGGCTCTGTGCAAAACGGACTGGCGACTTCGCTGGGCAGGAATATTCAAATAATAAGTGGCAGTCGGGAAAAAGTCGGGAAATGATATTGTTAACATGAAGCAGATGATTGATATTTCAATATTCTTAGATGATTTCGAATAAATGCGAAGGTCGGGGGTTCGAATCCCTCTGGGCGCACCACAAAAATACACTTATCCTGATGGATGAGTGTATTTTTTTGACTCAAGAGAGGGATTCGAACCCGGAAGGGCGCAGGCGCTGTTCGAAAGTCCAGTGGACTTTCGAACAAAAAGCGGTCCGCCAGCTCTGAGAGGGAGCTGGCAGGACGGCAGATGCGGCGAAGCAGCAGCTGCAAAATCCCTTTGGGCGCACCAGAATCTGTCCGAAAAGGACAAAACAAAATTTTGAAAAAAGGAAGCTTTTTAAGCCTTGATTCCCTCTAGAATTGCCCTTGTGCCGTTCTTTTCATAGCCAAGCTCCTTGTCAAGCTCAGCCTCCAGTGCCTCCTGAAGCATTCCGCCAACGCATGGTTGATGTCCGCCACCGTCTTGATATTGTACTCTTTCAGAATTGCTCGCATTTGCTCTTTCGATAATATGCTCATTACCATCACCTTTTCAGAAAAGGCAAAAGCACACTTTATTTTACACACTAGCATTCTATCATGAATACCATGGAAAACAATTTTTACTGAAAGGGTTAATTTTAACTTTTGAAGGTGCAAAAATGGGGTGGGTAACAACAGTATTTTTTACTGTTGTTTTAAACTGTTATACTTGTTAAGAAATGTATTATACAAATTATTGAGTTTGGAAATGGTTGTTGTACACCAGGAGGTTAACGGATAATGCCACATGTAAAAAGTTTGCTCTGCAATCGGGTTCTGCTGCTTTAGAATTGCCTTTCCCACATCATATGACAGTTGGTTAAGAACACAAAAATATTTTACTTCTTCCAACAAATCTATTATCCTTCCTAAAAGCTTTGATGCTTCTATAAGCTGGTTTGTCTTCGTTGTGACACTGAGTTTATCAAATTCAACGATGCTTCTGTCCAAATATTTCAATGTATCATTTATCTTATTTCTCTGTGTCCAAAGAAATTCTTTTAGTCTCATTATCTGGTTAACTTCTTCACTATTTAGATTGTAGTCTTGATGGCTATTTCGTGTATTATAAGTTAAATTGTCGAAGAATGGATACATATTAACTCCCTCCTTTTAATGCAGTGTATGTAAGTAAACATATGGCTGTGCAAATGATCCGGCTCCTTTCACTTATTTATTTATATACGAATAGAATATCATGTATCGAAATAAAGGAGTGGAAAAAGTGAATTATAATAAATATAGAAACAAAATTATTAACAGAAATGGTACTTATAGCAGTTACGTTAAAGAGACCCTGGAAAAACTAAGTAAAGCAAAATCCAATGTAGAACTTTTCAAAAATAAAATTGAAGAAATAAAGAAAATAGAAAACCCTGAAACAGCCTATAATGAAGCAAAAGCAATATATGTATATGCAATATTCAGTAAAATGTTTGTATCATTACCAACCTGGCATATTGAAATGTTTTTGATAACGAAAAAAATTATTAATAATGCATATAAATTTGCAGGATCTGATGTACTTGATGAAATATTGCAGCTTAAAAAGTTTGAAGAACTTAACGATGAATTAAAGGATCTTGGAAAGGAATACAATATTCTCACCAGTCAAACAGAAAAGCTTTTTAATGACGCTTATGACAAATTTGTCCAATATAAGGTGGGCATAAATTATAATAACATGGATGCTCCTACCTTAAAATCATTGCTTAATGATCTTGAGATAGAAATGAAAAATTATATTGATGCTCAAAAAAAATTTGAGGAGGCAAAAGAATCATATGACAAATCAATAAGTGAACAGCAAAAGAGCTACTACTCGGAAATATTAATGGGATTAAGCTCTACTATGGAAAAAATGAGGAATAGATATAATCTGTCATTAAAAGAAATAGATGATTATAATAATTCTATAAAAGGAAAGTACGTAATTCCACAAACTTATCCATGGATGTTCATATTAATTAAAAAAGTAAGAAGCCTTACTCCTCTTACAGAAGAAGAAAAATTATACCTATTTCCGTTTATTAGCAGGATACGAAAATTAATTGATTATCGCATGAAAAAAAATAAAGATCCAAAAGATAATTATGTCGCCGGTCTATGGAATAAGTTTTTCGATAAATTTAATAAGTTTGTTATTGAAACCGGTTTATCAGGGTAAATCCCGAGTTTTGTGTTTTCTCCGAATTGGTAGAAAATGAGCGATGGTAGTGTAAAATAATATAATGTACACATAAGGTTGGACACAAGTTCAAGAAAATAAGTTATAATGAAAACATGAGTAGAAAGAGAAGAACTTGGTCAGCCCAAGAAAAAGCAAATATCGTTCTTGAAATTCTTAGAGAGGAATCCACTCTGGCAGAAATCTCAAGAAAATACGAAGTAGCTCAGCCCGTTTTAAGTCGTTGGAAAGCCGAATTCATTGACAATATGACCTCCATCTTCGACAAGAAAGGCGAAAATACCGAAAAAATTCAGAAGGAGCACGAGGAAGAAAAGGAGCGCCTCATCAAAAAAATCGGTGAACTTCTATGGATGTGGATTATCTTAAAAAAAAACAGGAGCAGGTTTTACAAATGCGGAGAAAAAGCTTTAATTGAGTTCAAGGGCTCAAAGCTAACCATCCGCCATCAATGTGAACTGCTTGCCCTTCCAAGGTCGATCGCTTACCACGTGCCCCTTGAGTTCGAGCCATCCCAAGAGGAAATCGATATGAAAAACGCAATTGACCGGATCCATTACAGGGAGCCTTCCTTTGGAGTACGCAGAATCCGAAACGAGCTGATCAAACTGAATTTCCAAGTCGGCCGGCGGCTGGTAAAACGGTACAGGCAAGAGATGGATATTGTGGCATTCTATCCCGGCACCAATTTAAGCAAGCGTGCTAAGATGGCCAAGACCTATCCCTATTTGCTGCGGAATCTTACCATAGAGCGGCCGAATCAGGTGTGGTCGATTGATATCTCATATATTGGAACACCAACTGGGTTTGTCTATATTACGGTCATTATCGACTGGTATTCAAGATTTCTGTTCGGCTACTCCATCAGCAATACTCTTCAAACAGATACCGTTACCCGCGTTGTCAAAGAGGCAGTGAGGGCCTATGGCGCTCCTGAAATCATCAATAGTGACCAGGGGTCGCAGTTCACTTCAAATGTGTACATTGACCTGATCAAAAGCCTTGAGATAACAAGGATCAACATGGACGGGAAAGGTCGTGCGACTGATAATATTGCCATCGAACGTTTTTTCAGATCATTCAAATGGGAGCGTCTTTACTTGATGTGTCCTGAAACAGTTGCGGAGGTAAAAAGCATAACCAAAGAATACATAGTGCACTACAATTATCACAGAGGTCATCAAAGCTATCACTACAAAACACCAGCCGAAGTGTATTTTAAAGGCGCAGCCAGTGCAGCTTAACCAAGAAAGGAGTTCATAACTAAAATTTCTCTAATTCGTGTCTTGACAAGCGTGCACATTATACTTTGGCTAATGAGGTGAAAAAATGAAAAAAGCAATGATTCTCTTATGTACGGTACTCATAATCGTAGTAACAGGATGCGGAAATACCCAATTAAACGCAGCCGAGGGGAACAAAGACAACCATAATGGAAATAATCCGCCGGCGGATTCAATGAATCTGGCATCTGAAGCGAAAGGTGATGAAGCTGAGCAAAATGATATAGGTGAACAAACTTTTATCAATGGGATCATTTCTGATTATAATATCACAAGAACAAGCTTTGAAAAAAATTCAAACGACATCGAGATTTTCTTTCCTGCAATAAATGGTCTTTCTGATGAAGCGAAGCAGTATAAGATAAATGATTTGATACGAAATGCTGCGCTGGCTGATACCCAGGGAGATATCGACCAGTATAGCGCCTTTGATCTGAACTATACAATAAAATGGTCCAGCAATAACTTGTTAAGCATTCTGTTTTATGGTTATTATAATGCAAAGCAAGCCCCTCATCCCAATAGGATTTTCAATGCAGTAAATATTGATATGAAAACCGGTGATATCATAAAACTCTCTGATATCGTCAACATAGACAATGATTTTGTAAATGGATTTATTGAAAAATCTCAATTTGTTGATGGCGGTGCTACTTTAGATTTCACTGAAATAAAGAATGATTTCTTTGATGCAGATGATTTAAAAATCAGTTTTGAAAACGATGCGGCTTATTACTTTACATCCACAGGATTGGTACTTCGTGTATCTACAGTATATGCGATTGGAGACTACGCTTTTTTTCATTTGGATTTCTCGGATATCTCGAATGATATAAAACAAAAAAGCCAATGGGAAGATATAAAACCGGATTTTCCTGTTGCCGATTTCCAAATAATCAGGGAACAGTGTTTTCAGACTGAAATGGCCGGATTTGGAACTGTATGGTTTGTGTCTGGGTGTGATCAATCATCGAATGGAATCCTGCAGTCTTTCAAATTTTACTTATTGGATAATAGCGGAAGGGTAACGTATACCTTCCCTGATTTCAATAGCAGTGACCAGGGATATTTCGGAATTCGGGCCGTCGCATTTAGCGATGTCAATCATGACGGCTATAAGGACGTTATCCTTATAGCGGCTTTACAAAATGAAGAATTGGAAGATGATGAAGCGAAAATATTCATAAGGGATCATAATGATTTTAAAATGGACAAAGAATTAAACGTATATATTGAGGAAAATCTTAATAAGGCCAAAACAGCAGCTGAAGTTATGGCAGCAGCGAAAAAGTATTTTAAATAAATTAATTTTTATTTTCATAGGATACTTTTCTATCAATTTTTTATATGCTATAATTTTGAACTGCCACGAGTAAATGATTTACAGTAGTGGCAGAAGAATTCCAAAACACTTAAGAATACAAAATTTGACGAAGAAAGGAGAAATGCTTTTGAAAAATATTAAATACATGGAGATTGTTGCAAACCGGGAGGTTTGCGACAGATAAACCCCGCATTCCTCCCAAAGGTAAAAATAACAAACTTTTTGGAGGATATTATTTCATGAACCGTAATAACAAGCGCAAGCAATATGAGAAAAGTTATTTTAAAACACATGCTTGCAATGATGTTTTTACCTGCAAGGTTTGCGGCAGGCGAGTCTTTCCTGCTGGAGCCGGAAGCGAACACCGCAATCATTGTCCGAACTGTCTTTCGAGTCTGCATGTTGACATTGAGCCGGGTGACCGAGAATCAGAATGCGGCGGAATCATGGAGCCTGTCGCTGTCTGGGTACGCAAAGGCGGTGAATGGGCCGTCATCCATCGCTGTCGTCGATGTGGAGCGCTTTCTTCAAACCGTGTTGCGGCAGATGATAACCCAATGAAGCTTATGAGTATAGCCATGAGACCTTTGTGTGAACCCCCTTTCCCGTTGGAGCGTATTGAGGAAATGACAGCCCTGATGGGAGGAGCGGGCAGTATGAAGAGGTAAAAAACAAGATTGAAAATAAACGCACTTCATTTTATGAGGTGCGTTTTGTTCGTATTACATAGAAACAATATTCGGGAAACGATATAAAAATGGAAAGCGAGCTTGACATTTTATTTGATACGTGATACGATTCAATGGAAAGTTAGCTTTACATCGAAGGGGGAGATCATTACGAAAAACCGTTTAGAAGAAATTCGTAAAGAAAGAGGGATTAAACAAGAAGAACTGGCATCTGTACTGGAAGTTTCGAGACAGACAATCGGCTCACTTGAGAATGGAAGGTATAATCCGTCAATTCTTTTGGCCTTTAAGATTGCACGTTATTTCAAGATGCAAATTGAGGATATTTTTATTTATGAGGGGGATGATGACGATGAAAAAGAATGATAGGAATTATTATATTACATTGATCGGTTTGCTGCTGACTGCAACCGGCCTCTATCTCGTTAAGGCAATTTCCGAACCGAAGGGCATTATGCAGGCACTGCCTTATGTACTTATCGGAATCGGTTGTGGAGCTTTCGGAAACGGCACGGGCAATATTATCAGAGCAAAAGCTATTGGAAATAGACCGGAACTAAAAAAACGGATTGAAATAGAAGAAAATGATGAACGGAACATTTTGATTTCCAATCAAGCAAAAGCAAAGGCATACGACCTGATGATATTTGTATTTGGAGCGCTTCTTCTCACTTTCGTATTAATGGGAATGGATCTGATTCCTGTTCTGCTTCTGGTCTTTGCATACCTGTTCGTTGTGTTTTCTTCAATATACTATCGCAGCAAATACGAAAAGAAGATG
This sequence comes from Anaerovoracaceae bacterium, assembly GCA_963676445.1. Classification (GTDB taxonomy): domain Bacteria; phylum Bacillota; class Clostridia; order Peptostreptococcales; family Anaerovoracaceae; genus Anoxybacterium. Next base: position 990,610 of record OY781100.1, on the reverse strand, counting down.
TAAATATCAATCAGGCCGATGCTTTCTTGGACTTTATGTACCTTATGCATATTAGTCCTTTATATCTAGTTAATTGATGCAGTTTGGACAATTTGCACAGCCGCTGTAGGGGCAATGCTCATCCAGGATACTTTTTAATGCGCAGGCGCTGCTGCTGTGGGAACGAACAATCTTTACACCGGATTTTTCTCCGGCCTTTACTGCGTTTTCCACCATTTTGTGAGAAACTGTGTTTGTAAACAATACCAGAAGATCGGGGTTGCCGATGAGACTTTTCATGTTTGTGGGCATTTGAGTAAATACCTTTGATTTACATTTATACTTTTTACAAATTTCCTTATAGGTGCATACCATCCTATCATGGCCGCCAACAATTACGACACACATTCTTGATAACCTCCATATTCTTTATACGCTATAATTTCGTTCCAGTGCCTGATAAAAATGTCTGTCAGCCCAGGGTCGTACATCAGGCTGCTTCCTGCTATTATTTCCGAACGGCATAGGCTCATCGACAGAGGAGCTCTATAGGGGCGTTCGCTGAGCATTGCGTCAACAGAGTCGCATAGGGCTATGATTCGAGAACCGTAAGGAATTCCGATGCCGCTAAGTCCGTCGGGATATCCGTTGCCATCCCATCTCTCATGATGGTGCAATACGATTTTCCCTATTGATCCGAGCAGATCCGAAGTACCGAGTATCCTTGAGCCGATCACAGGGTGGGACTTCATGACTTCCCATTCTTCTGCCGTAAGGGAGGAAGACTTGCTGAGAATTGCATCGGGTATGGCTATTTTTCCGATATCGTGGACGTGCGCGGCCAGATGAATTTCTATATTTTCCTGAGCAGTGACTCTGAGCACACTGCAGAATCGTTCCGCCATGTCGCTTACTCTTCGCGAGTGATTGGCTGTATGGATATCTTTGGCTTCCAGTGCGGTAATAATACTGTCAACCATGTCGTGATAATACTGGATCGGGCCACAGGAAATGCAAGGTAATTCCTCGCTTTCATGATGATGGATCAATCTTTTCAACACACTAGACCAGCTCCTTTACAAATGCAAGGCAAGTAGTTAGCTAACGCTAACCTCATGCCTTAAAATCGAGTTAGCGAACGCTAACCCCTGCGGTATTAATATATCATTTCCTATCTGGGTTGTCAACATTAGAAAAAAAACTCCATTTTTCATGGAGTCAATTTTTCCGGTGCCTGCAGACTCACCTCGGGGATGAGTATGGTTGTTCGTGTACCGATGTCTTTTCTGCTGATCACTTCGATTTGTCCGCCGTGCCTGTCGATGATCCATTTCATTATGGCGAGACCCAACCCGGAACCTCCTGTCTTTCTGGCTCTGGATTCGTCAGACCGATAAAAGCGGTCGAAAATATACGGCAGGTTTTGTGCATCAATACCGATGCCGTTGTCCTGTACGGAAATGCAGACCATGTTGTCTGAGTTCTCTACCGATACTACGATCTCACCGTTGTCAGGTGTGTACTTGATACTGTTATCGATTAAGATGCGCAGAGCCTGTTTCATAAGCTGGCGGTCCGCACTGACATATGCAAGGGTTTTGTTCTTTATACGGAAGGTGTGAAGTGAATCGATCAGTTGTGTTTCTCTGAATATCTCCTCGATCATTTCAGAACAATTAAAGATTTCAAGATCCAGGTGGAGCGTTTCATTATCTCCCCGGGCAAGGAACAGCAGCTGTTCGATGAGTTCTTTCATGCTTTCCGATTCACTTTTGATGGCGTCAATCGCTTCCTGCAATGTAGCCTCATCATTCTTCCCCCAACGATCCAGAAGATTGACATAGCCCTGTATTACAGAGATCGGTGTACGCAGTTCATGAGAAGCGTCGGATACAAACCGTACCTGAGAGCGATATGCTTCATCAATGCGGTTAAGCATATTGTTTATGGCATTTGCCAGATCCTTAAGTTCATTTTGCGTGCCGTCCACCGACAGCCGTTTATCCAGTTTCGTTGCATCGATATTGCTGATGGTTCCGGCTAGTTCCCGCAGACGTTTCATTTCTTCTGCTTGAAGGCTGCTGCTTGCGGCGGCGCTCAGATTTTGCGCGTGTCTTGTTATGTCCGTTAACGGACGAAGGATGCGGCGGATTCGTCGTCGGCCTTTGCCGATTCCTGCCAGCAAGATCAGTGCTTCAAAGATTAATACTGCATAGACCAGTTTTAGATAATCATCAAGAATTTCACCGACAGGAAAGGTTACAACTGTATCTTCATCTAAGATTACCATTCTATATTTGAGCGCGTGCAGCGGGTATCTACTGATCGAATCAAACCATACCCAGCGCAAGACATTATGAGTGGCAAGGGGCGTAGTCCTGTTTACGGCTTCCCACAGCTTCACGCCCTCAAGACCATTTTCGTAAGGTTGAAAGGTATATTCCAAAATGGTTTCGTTCTTAGGCGACTGTTCTTCCAATAAGTCTGCGGTTTGCCTTTCAGCATTCCAGAAGGTAAAGGACAATATAGTAAGACAAAGCACGATATTTACCGTTAACAATACCCCAAATGTATAGAAAATCGTATGCAGGTTCAGCTTCATTACAAGCGAGAAGCTGGCCTTGTTTGTGCTGCTTGCTGTATTGGCACTGTTGTTTGTTTGCGTTTCCTTGTTATTCACGTATGATATACCCCACTCCTCGAATTGTCTGTATGAATTTTAATCCGAAGGGTTCTTCAATTTTTGCTCGGAGATAACGAACGTAAACGTCGATCGCGTTTGTTTCTCCGACAAAATCGTAACCCCAGACACTCTCGAGTAACTGGTCACGGCTCATGACCAGTCCTTTATTTTGCATTAGATAAGCCAAAAGATCGAATTCTTTTTTTGTCAGGTCTACGGGAGCACTGCCCACCCAGACTTCTCTGCTGTTTAAATTCAGCTTGAGATCCCCTGCTGTAATGGTATGATCCGTATTCCTCCTGCTTTCCTTCGACGTACCAGAATTTCTTAGGACAGCCCTGATTCGGGCCAGAAGTTCCTCTATTGCAAAGGGTTTTGTGATATAATCGTTGGCTCCGCCGTCCAATCCGGCCACCTTATCCATCGTATCGTCACGGGCGGTCAGCAGGATGACGGGAACGGAGGAAGATTGGCGGATTCTTCTTAAAACTTCAAATCCGTTCAGCCCGGGAAGCATGATATCCAATGCAATGAGATTGAAATCCTTCGCTTGCGCGAGAGCGAGGCCAGTTCTGCCGTCGATTGCCTTTTCAACCTCATACCCTTCAAAGGTAAGCTCAAGCTCGATAAATCTTGCAAGCTTTTCTTCATCTTCCACGATCAATATTCGTTCCTGCATATAACCCTCCACAGATTCATTTATTGAATTGATCAGTTTCGCATATCGTTTCTGATTTCCTCAGCGGCATTGGCTACCGTGTCCATTGCGTTATTTACCTTGCTGCTTTTGATATCGGGTCCTTGCAAGGAATAACGGAAGCTGAAGAATACGCCGATAATCAAAAGTGGTACAACAATCCAAAATGCAAATATGAGCAGAAGTATCAGAACGGTAATTGGAAGCTTCATAACGGAAGTTTCATTTTTCTCAATGACCAAAGCATTGATGTTTCCTTTATGAATCACTTGGCCCATCCAGCGGAAGAATCGCCCCATATTGCGGCTAAAGGCTGATTTTTCGTCTGATTGACCGCTCGATTGGCTTTTCGTCTTTTTGTGGTCTTCTTCCTTTTGGGTGCAAATAATTTCATTTCCACCGGAATGATACCTCCCGCCGTCCTGAGGTGGTTTCACCTTTCCCTGCTGCTCCAAATCAATGAGCGCTTGCAGGATATCACCGTTTGCATTCTCTAATGCGGCCTTAGCCTCGTCATATGACACATTCGCATGCTCGCGAAGCTTTTCTACTTGTTCTAACGTTACCATAATAATTTTCCTCCTTGTTTAGTTGATTATGGTTTTATTATAGTAATCAATCCTTCAAGGCTCATTTGACAAATATTAAAATCAGATTAAAAATACATTATCTTTCGTATATATGGGTATTCTGGCGTTGTCAGTAAAAGCCAGCTTGAATTAAAATCAAATTCAGAATAACATGGAAAATCCAAAATGTCCATATGAGGGGTATCTGTGCGTAGCCAACGGCCTTCCGTTACAGAACGGCTTTTCATTGCAGCATTGATTTTTGTTGGGAATCCTTTATAATGTAAAAGATAGCTTTAATCACAATAGGACAAAAGGAAAGACGGGGAACAGAAATGAGAATAGCAGTAGTGGATGGACAGGGCGGAGGAATCGGCAGAGCTATAGTAGAAAAGATCAAGGCTGCTTTGCCGAATGTTGAGGTAGTCGCTTTAGGGACAAATTCCGCTGCGACGGGGCAGATGCTCAGAGCTGGAGCAGACGACGGCGCCACCGGTGAAAATGCCATCATTCATAATATGAAATCTGCAGATGTTGTCGTAGGGGTGATTGCAATTATCAATGCGAACTCTATGATGGGGGAATTAAGCCCCGCAATGGCGCAGGCGATAGGAGAAAGCCGCGCGTTTAAAGTGCTGCTTCCCATTAACAGATGCAATATTCATGTTGTAAGCGTAGAAGAAGTACCTCTCAGCGTACATCTCGATAATGCAGTACGTACGATCCGGGAGTATGTAGCATCGCAGATCATTGTGAAATAACAAAAGCCATTTGTCTCAGAGAAGGCAAATGGCTTTTTTAAATGCGTTTTAGTGCAACTTTTTAATGGATCGAGATATTTCCTAAAGGTCTTTAAAATGAAAGGTGCTTTGGCCCTCGGAATAATCAGACACTATTTGACCGCTTCCATAAAGTTTATATTTATAGGTTACCAGACCGTCCAGTCCGACAGGTCCTCTTGCGTGAAGCTTACCTGTGCTAATGCCGACTTCTGCGCCAAAACCGTAGCGGAATCCGTCTGCAAACCTTGTAGAGCAGTTCTGATAAACACCCGCCGAATCTACCAGCAGCATAAATTTTTCTGCTGCAGCATTGTCTTCAGTAAGAATGCTGTCTGTGTGGTGTGAGCCGTACCGATTGATATGATCGATGGCGTCCTCCAGACTATCAACGACCTTTATTGAAATCATGTAGTCAAGATATTCTTTTTCGTAATCCTGCTCATCAGCCGCTTCACATTCGATAATTGCTCTGGTTCTTTCACAGCCCCGAATAGTTACCAGCTTCTCGTCAAAAGCACTCTTTATTCGAGGAAGAAGCTCAGAAGCGGTATTCTTATGAACCAACAGTGTTTCTGCGGTATTGCAGGCGGCAACATACTGTGTTTTTGCATCGACGATAATGGGGATGGCTTTTTCAATATCTGCAGATTCGTCCGCATATACATGACAGACGCCGTCGGCATGACCCATTACGGGAATCTTGGAATTTGACATGATATATTGCACGAATTCATTGGAGCCTCTTGGAATTAGAAGATCAATCGCGTCGTGGCATTTGAGCAGTTCACTGATTTCCGCTCTGCTTTCGATCAACGTTAAAAAACCTTTGGGAATTCCTGATTTCACACCGGCTTCGTGGATCGTTTCAAAAAGAATTTTATTTGTATTGGCAGCTTCACTTCCGCCTTTCAGAATTGCACAATTTCCGCTTTTTAAGCATAGCCCGGCTATTTGAACAAGGGCGTCGGGTCTGGATTCAAAGATGACACCGATAACGCCGATGGGGCAAGTTACCTTATATAGGGTAAGGCCTGCATCAAGTTCGCGTGCCAGCAGTTTGTTTCCAAGCGGGTCTTTTAAAGAGATTAGGTCTTTCATTCCCGCAATAACGTCAGACAATTTTTGATCGTCAAATTTTAGCCGTTTCACGATGGGTGCAGTCAGTCCCGATACCTCCGCATTTTTTAAATCCAATCGATTGGCTTCAAATATCTTTTCTTTATTTTCTTCCAGCGCTCTTGCGATCGAATCGAGAGACTGATTTCTTATATCACTGCTCAAAGCGCTCATCTGCGAGCTGTCGGCTTTTATCTGTCTGGTGATTTCAAATATATTCGACATTTAATCCTCCTTAATGAACTTATTTCATGAAAAAAAGAAGAAACTTCTTAAGGCCCGGGCAATTTTTTTCACGGTTTCCGGCTTTCGTTTTGCAGCTTCTGCGGCTTCTGCATCTTCTTTTCGTTTTTCATTAGATGCAAAGCTGGATATCGGCTCCGGTCCTTTTATCAGAGATCGCTTAATGTAGACGGTTCCATCTTTTTTACTGTGCATATTCCATGAGACAAGCATGATTTTTCCATACATCAATTCAAGGCATGTGATCCCCCGGGGATGGATGCAGCATCCGGTGTTGAAATAGGACGTCTCCCCGGCAGACGGAAACTTCGGTCTGTGGGTGTGGCCGCAGATGATCATGATGTCACGCTGCTGGTTCCACTTATTATAGCTTTTTTCTATCTTATGGCGTTTTGTTCTGTTCTTTGCGGGACTTGCAGCGTATTTCACTCCCATTACATGAAGAAATCTCCAGATATATCTGATCAGAGTATAAGAAATTCTCCAGAGCTGATCGTTGATCAGGTCACCCTGATGACCGTGGACCACAAAAATTTCCTGACCGCTGTTTCTATGCTTCAACAACAGGGCTTCATGGACATTTAAGTCAGGAAATAGATCTTCTTTTAAATCCAGATATTCGTCATAGATGTGATACAGGTTCTCCTTGACATATTTCGGATCGCGCAGTTGCATGTTATGATTACCGAAGAGCATGAGAAGTCGATTGGATTTGTGAAAACCCTTCAACATTTCAAACACGGAAACATGTGCGGATCTGATATGTTCATAATGGGGATGTTCCCATAGTTCGTCCCCGTCTCCGACCTCGACGTAAGTAAAATCGTTTTGATAATAGTAGTTCAGTGCATGATAATAAATGTGACGGTTTCTGCCGAATTCATCAGAAAGGCTGTCATCACCTCGATGCACATCACCGAAAAAAACAAACTTTGATCCGTCGTCAAAAGGAACCGGAAAGGCCTTTTGAAATACGGAGTCCAATCGTGCACGGGTTTTCATATTGGTTGTTTCCTCTATCCACCATATGTTTTCAGTGGTTAATTAAAATTAATTTAATTATATCATGAAAGTACAGCTTTCGTGATATAATCCGCCATCTGCGTTTTCGGTAAAAGAAAATTATCCGTCAGCTTGTGCCGAAATTCTCGCAGGGCACTTAATTCATATAATAATCGCAATTCCAAGTGTTGATGAGATTATTATATCATAGTTCTTTTAAGATTTCCCGAAGAATTAATTTAACCAGATGATTTACTTCAACATAGTTGATTTCCGATTGATGACCAATTAGAAGATAGCCGCTTTGGTATCCGGCATACTTTTCCAGTTCAGAGCAGTCAAAAGGAAACTCCTCCAGATCAACGCAGGCATATCCATTGATATTGTGAAGGGGAACTTTCATGGAAAAATTTCTTTGTTTTGCGGTAAATTCAGCTTCATGACTGATCAAATAGCAGCGATAATCCATGTCGATGTTTTTATGTAAACCGGATACGATGAGAGCGTCCTTCTGTAAGGAAATCTTTTTCACATATGCTTTCTTTTTTTTCCAGCTGGCGGCAAACCCGGTGTGAAACATGACCTGATGTAGATCCAGCTTTTCAAATACCTTGATGAGCCGGGAAAGCTGAAGCAAATCATCTTTGTTGTGAAGTAGAATCGTGTCTCTTGCAGCCGGGTCGCCCGTACGTGTGAAGTGATGATATAATTCAACACTCTCTGCACCGGAAATTTCGTCCGCCCGGTCAGACCAGAGACCCAGAAATGTTTCCACGGTTTTTTGCTTCAGATTTGGCAGAAGCTTTCGCAGCTGTGAGTACTTATTTAAAACTCGATAAAGATCAAAGCTTAAAAAAACGGGCAGCTCTTCTCTGGTAATACGGTTGTGCTTCGCTCTTCTGCTGATAAACGGCAGGTCAAAGTGATCACCATTATAACTGATCACCATATCAAGATCTTTCCACTCGTTGAGATAAGAACGAAGCAGCGATGCTTCTTCCGATTTGGATTCTGCCAGCAGCTGAATTGTTTTTTTTTCGCAATTTTCCGGAACGACAATTCCGCCAAGGATAAATTGGTTTCTGTCTGGATTCAACCCGGTGGTTTCTATGTCCACTACGCCGATATTTAAATCGCCGAAATAAAAGCGGTATATATTTGAATTATAAAAGTTTTCCTGAAAGTTTTCGTTGACGCAGTACATGGACCTTACCCCCTTCCGGATAGCCGGCAGAATGAATGTGAATTGTTTATTGAGATGTATTTTACCATAAAAGCGCAAAAAACAAAACAAACTGCAGGGGAGCAGTTTGTTTTGTTCAAAAGGGGTATTGGGATTAGAGATTAATGAGGTTATCAGGGGGATAACCACGAACACATTATAACTAATTATGATATGAAATGCAAGCCTTCGACAAAAATTAATAAAAAATTTTTTTGCTGTCGAACGATTTTTCGTATGAAAAAAAAGGAATAAGCTGGCAAATAAAGAATATAGTAGAGCAAAACCTATTCAAAAGGGAATTTATAACAAGTATTTAGGGAGGTTACAACAATGGAAGTACTAAAAGTATCAGCGAAGTCAAATCCTAATTCAGTAGCAGGAGCTTTGGCAGGCGTCTTGAGGGAAAAAGGGGGGGCTGAGATTCAGGCGATTGGCGCGGGGGCATTGAACCAAGCAATTAAAGCAGTTGCCATCGCTAGAGGCTTCGTAGCGCCGAGCGGTATTGATTTGATCTGCATACCTGCCTTCACCGACATTCTAATCGACGGCGAAGAAAGAACTGCAATCAAGCTAATTATTGAACCGAGATAGGTTATGAGCGGAAGTTTGGAAGAGACTGAGTCCCTTAAGGGCCAGTCTCTTTTTCATTGCATTTTATTTGAAACAAAGGCTGCTTTTCTTGATTTTGAAAAAAAACAAGGATATAATATATTGTTAATATCGCATTGGAAGTATTTTTTCAAACCGATGCCAATTGCAACAAAGACAAAGAAATGAAAGTGGAGACATTGATATGAGTACAGATAAATACGAAAATCCGTTAATAACAAGATATACGAGCAAAGAAATGATGCACATCTTTTCTTCTGATGTGAAATTCAGCACATGGAGAACCTTGTGGATCGCGTTGGCGGAAGCGGAAAAAAGTCTTGGGCTGCCAATTACTGAAGAACAGATCGCGGAGATGAAGCAGTTCAAGGATCAGATTAATTACGAAGACGCTGAGAAGAGAGAAAAGGAAACGCGACATGACGTCATGTCCCATGTTTATGCTTATGGCTTGCAGTGCTCAAAAGCGAAGCCGATCATCCATCTTGGAGCGACAAGTGCTTATGTAGGCGATAATACGGATATTATCGTCATGAAGCAGGCGCTGAAAGTGATTCGCGGCAAACTGGTCGCACTGATGGACCGGCTCGGCCGGTTTGCTTTAGAGTATCGATCACTGCCTACTTTAGGCTTTACTCATTTTCAGGCTGCGCAGCTCACCACAGTCGGAAAAAGAGCGTCTCTCTGGCTGCAGGATTTCTATTTTGACTTTCTTGAGTGTGAGCGGCTGATTAACACGCTGCCTCTTTTAGGAGTAAAGGGTACGACTGGAACACAGGCCAGCTTTGTTGAGCTTTTCGATGGAGATATGGAAAAAGTCAAAAAACTGGATTCCTTGGTTGTGGAAAGTCTGGGCTTTAATAATGTAGTGGCGGTATCGGGACAAACCTATACAAGAAAGATCGATTTTATGGTTCTTTCCATGCTGAGCGGCATCGGTCAGAGCGTTCATAAAATGACAAACGATATCAGACTTCTCCAGCATCTTAAGGAAGTGGAAGAACCGTTTGAATCCAAACAAATCGGATCTTCCGCTATGGCATATAAAAGGAATCCTATGAGAAGCGAGCGTGCCGCATCCCTGGCAAGATTTGTAATGAACTGTACGGGCAATGCTGCGGATACTGCCAGCACACAGTGGTTTGAAAGAACTTTGGATGATTCAGCCAACAGAAGAATCGCAATCCCGCAGGCTTTTATGGCGGCGGATGCAATTCTTGATATCTGCAGAAACATCTCTACAGGACTTGTTGTTCATGAAAAGGTAATCACGCAGCATATCATGAATGAAATTCCCTTTATGGCAACGGAGAATATACTGATGGAAGCTGTGAAAAAAGGCGGAGATAGGCAAGAACTCCATGAAAGAATCAGAGAGCATTCTATGGCGGCGGGAGCCCGTGTAAAGGACGAGGGGCTCAATAACGACCTGCTGGAGAGGATTGCCGCAGATGAAGTCTTCGGGCTTTCGTTGGATGATATCAAAGGGCTTTTGAGGCCAAGCGATTATATCGGTAGATCTGCGGAGCAAACAGAGGAATTGATCGAGGAATATATTAAGCCGATTCTTGAAAAATACAGCGAAGAAATTGGCGGAGAGGTAGAGTTAAGGGTTTAAAAATGAGCGCAGTAGGAGAATTGATTCAAAACAGTAAAAAAATCGTCATTAAAATCGGGAGCAATGTGCTGTCCGACGACGATGGGTATGTGAACAAAGATGCGCTGCATAATATCGTAGAACAAGTTAGCGGGCTGATCAAACAGGGAAAACAAGTGATCATCGTATCCTCCGGTGCAGGAATCTGCGGTGTTGCAGCGATTAATAAATGGACCAGAAGAGGGGATATTAATTATAAGCAGGCGCTTTGTTCCATCGGACAGGTGGAACTGATGAACGCGTACAAGGAATATTTCGGCGACTATGATATGCATGTGGGACAAATGCTTTTAACCCGGGATGATTTCGGAGATAATATTAGAACACTGAATATCAGAAATACGCTGTTTACACTGGTTGATGAAGGGGTGGTACCCATTATTAATGAAAACGACAGCGTCAGTGTTGAGGAGATCAAAATCGGCGACAATGATACTTTGGGTGCACTTACGGCGAATCTTTGGAATGCCGATGTTCTTATTGTAATGAGCGATATTGACGGCGTTTTTGACAGGAACCCCAAGGACTGTACGGAGGCGGAACTGATCGAAGAGGTTTATGATATCGACGGGCTTCTGATGGAAATTGACTGTAATGGAAAAAGCAGTTTCGGTACCGGTGGGATTGTGACGAAAATTCAAGCGGCGCGAAGAGTGAATGAATATGGAATCTCGATGCTTCTTGTGAACGGGAAAAGAAAAGACATTCTTACCAATGCAATGAATGGAACAGAAAAGGGGACGATTTTTTTCTGCCAGAGGAGGTAACAAATGAAAATAGGTTTTATTGGAACGGGAAATATGGGAACGGCTTTAATCAAAGGATACCTTGCCGTACATAAAGAAGAAACAAATCATTTATTTGCATATGATAAAGATTCGGAAAAGCTGAAGGCCCTTACTGAAGAAACAGGAATTGTCGGCTGCAAGAGTCTGGAAGAGCTGATGGAACATGCTGATGCGGCAGTGCTGGCCGTTAAGCCTGGGATTTTTGACAATCTTTTACCTGAGATTGGAAAATTGTACCATGGCCATCAGATACTTGTGTCCATCGCGGCGGGAATCAGTATCAGTTACATCGAAAAATTGGTACAAAAAGAGAGTGTAAAGGTGGTTCGCGTCATGCCCAATACACCAGCGATGGTAAATGAAGGGATGAGCGCTTTGTGCAGAAACAATAATATCAGTGACGAAGAATTTGAAGCAATAGCTGAATTATTCCGGTCCGTAGGTCGGGCAGAGATTATTGAAGAAAGGCTGATCGATACCGTGATCGGTGTCAGCGGAAGCAGCCCTGCCTATACTTACATGTATATTGAGGCATTGATTGATGCAGCGGTTGCCGGAGGAATGGATCGAAATCAGGCTGTTGTCTTTGCAGGCCAGTCTGTTCTCGGTGCGGCTAAAATGGTTCTGGAAACGGGGATTGACCCGGTAACGCTAAGGAAAAATGTCTGCTCTCCGGGGGGGACGACCATTGAAGCTGTAAAAGTGTTACAGGAGAATGGATTCCACGGCAATATCGTCGATGCGTTCCAGGCGGCAGCCGAAAAATCCAAGATTATGACGAAATAAAGAAGGGAATATCCATGGTATTTGAAGAGAAAACGATAGCCAGTGAGCGGATTTATGAGGGCGCGATTCTGAACCTGCGGAAAGACAAAGTAAAGGTGCGTGATCAAAAGACTTCCTACCGGGAAATCGTTGAGCACAACGGCGGTGTGGCGATAGCGGCTGTAACACCGGAAGGGAAACTGGTCATGGTAAAACAGTACCGCAAGGCAGCCGAAAAGGCTGTCCTTGAAGTGCCTGCAGGAAAGATTGAGAAGGAAGAAACCGACCATTTGCTTACCGCAATGCGGGAATTAAAAGAAGAAACTGGATATACCGCTGGTCGAATTGAATTAATTACATCATTTTATTCGTCAATTGGTTATTCTACCGAGGTGATCTACCTTTACTTTGCTACGGATTTGACTCCAGGTGAAACAGATTTTGACGAAAATGAGGCCATCGATATTATCGAATATGATTTGCCGCAGCTCAAACGCATGATTTTCAACAATGAAATTGAGGATGCCAAAACCATTGCAGCTATACTATTAGCCGAGTCAATAATGGAGACAGAAAAGACTCGATAAAGCAGCCTACCAATATCACTGCACCAAGCATTGTATTCAGAAGAAGATAAGAGCCTGAGCTTTCAGCCAAGCTCTTTTTTATTCCAAATCTGCGGTTGGATATGGTATTAAATGCGATATTAAGAGCGGCAACGCCTCCGAGGATTAAAGCCGGGATGATCAGCAGGTTTTGCGGAATCATGGAAGAAAGCACAATGGCGACTCCCTTGAAGGACATGGAATCGATCAGGAGCGCAGCAGAAAAGCCCAGAGCCATTCCTTTGTAAACCAACGCGGCAAGCGCAACTGGAAAGCCGATTGCCGTAAGACCGGATAAGGTCATAACAACGAGGAGACTTAAATTGTTGCCTGCTGAATTCATAAAAATATCTGAAAAAGCAAGATCTCCCGGGTTCGAGAGAAGGAAATACTTGTCCAGATAGGAGATCATACCTTCTTTCTCCGCGCTTGTCATCATCAGCTCTGTAAAAACACCGGCCGAGATACCCAGAATAAAGAAAAATAGAGCAGCAATGAAGCTTGCATGATTGGATAAGATAAAATCAGATGCTTTATTCACGGCATTACGTCTCATAGTAACCCTCCTTTGTACTTCCCTACAACGTATGAGTTGGAAGGTAATTTTAGTACATGTTTTTCATTCGATCCGCCCGGCCATTTCTTCCGCAGGAGGAATTAGCAAAGCTTTTAAATATAGAAATTTTATTGTAAACATCACTTACTTGAGATATACTTTAATTATCGTATTGATTGGCAGAAGTACAACTTATTGCAATCGATGAAGGCCTTTATTAAGGTGATGGAAAAGAGGTTACAGAAAGACAAATGGACCGATATATTAACGATTTTATAAATTATTTGTTAGCTGAGAAAAAAATGGCCCAAAACTCTCTTGAAGCATATCGGAGAGATGTGCTGGAATTTGCGGAATTCATCAGAGAAAAACAGAGTTTTACTCTGGTTGAGGCTAGCAATACTGAAATTGTGGCTTATTTGCTGAAGCTAAAAAACGAAGGGAAATCGGCGGCGACGGTAAATCGCAAGATCGCTTCTCTTCGCGCATTTTACGGCTATTTGTTTGTGCAGAAAGTTGTGAAGGAAAATCCGACTTCGAATATAAAATCTCCGAAAATAGAGCGAAAAACGATCGAGTATCTGACAATTGAAGAGATTGAAGAATTACTGGGTAAGCCCGACCGTTCGCTGAAAGGACAAAGGGACAAGGCCATTTTAGAATTGCTTTATGCCACGGGAATCAGAGTGAGCGAGCTTGTTGAAATGAACGTTGAAGATGTGAACCTGAGGATGGGTTTTGTTACCTGTACCGGGGAACATGGAAAGGCAAGAATCATTCCTATGGGACGGCCTTCAAGAGCCGCAATTGAGGAATATATTTACGAAGTTCGGGAAAAATTCTTCAAAGAAGAAAGCAGCGACGAAAATGCTTTATTTGTTAACTATTCCGGAAACCGGTTCACCAGGCAGGGAATGTGGAAACTTTTAAAGGAATATGCAAAACTGGCATGTCTTGAAAATAAATTGACGCCGCAGACATTAAGAAATTCTTTTGCGGTACATATGATACAAAACGGTGCGGACTTGAAATCACTGCAGGAATTGATGGGACATGAAGATATTACAGCCACTCAAATCTATCTGTCCATGTCGAAGAACAGAATCAAGGAAGTATATGACAGAGCACACCCGCGGGCTTAACGGAAGACATATTGAAACTTGTCCTAATTCTATTCAAAACCTTGGAAAATAAAGCTTGATTTATACATAGAGCTATGTTAATATATCTTTTAGTGTATTACGGGCGGTCCTCTGGATATGATAGCTCGCCAAAGTCACGAAATGGCTGAAAGGCGAACTTTTGCACCGAAGTATCAAATCTTTGATTTAGTTATTTCGGAGGCTAGCGCAATGAAATGCGTGAACTAGGATACCAAGAACGTCTATGAGGAAAGGAGGAAATATCATGGATATAATGAAGATGATTGCACAGGATTATGTGAGAGAAGATATCCCTAAGTTCAACGTTGGAGATACAGTAAAAGTACACATAAAAATCAAAGAAGGCACTAGAGAGAGAGTTCAGATCTTTGAAGGCTTTGTTCTGAAAAAGCAGAATGGCGGACTTGGTGAAACATTTACGGTGAGAAGAATTGCTTCCGGCGTAGGTGTAGAAAAGACCTTCCCGATTCATTCTCCCAGAATTGACAAGATTGAAGTCGTAAGATTAGGCGATGTAAGAAGAGCGAAGCTCAATTACATGCGTGAAAGAACCGGAAAAGCAGCTAAGATTAAGAGCAAAGAAATAAGATAAAACAATTCAAGGGAGCCTAACGGGTTCCCTTTTAACATTCCGCCCGACGCTTCAGCGGCGCTCGGCGGAATTTAGGCTAAGAAATCACGAATCTGTGATTCGTAGATTTCTATCGTCAAACATTCTGCCCGGGACTCCGCAACTTGCAGGAGAATCGGCGTCTGCATGCGGACGTCAGCGGCGTTCGGCGGAATTTAGGCTGATAGTAACCCCCTGCTGGAGGAGAAAGAGGTCGTCATGGAACATATCAACTGGTATCCGGGACATATGAAAAAAACAAGAGAGCTGATACAGGAAAATCTCAAGATGGTTGACATCGTCATTGAGGTGGTTGACGCGCGCATACCCGTATCCAGCAGGAATCCGATTATCGACGAGCTGGTTCGGGGCAAGCGAAGGATTATCATTCTGAATAAAAGCGATTTGGCCGATGGTCGGGCGAACGATATCTGGGTGGAATTCTTCAAAAGACAGGGATATGATGTATTGTCGATGAATTGCGTGTCAGGATACGGCGTTCAGCAGCTTATTAAACTGCTGACTTCGATACAAGACGAGAAAAATGAAGGAAAGGTCAGAAAGAAACCACTGCGAATGATGATCGTTGGTGTGCCCAATGTAGGCAAATCTTCGCTGATCAACCGCCTCACCGGAAAAAAGAGTGCAAAAACGGGCAATAAACCAGGTGTTACAAGGGGAAAGCAGTGGCTTAACCTGCAAAACGATATGCAGCTTTTGGATACGCCGGGTATCCTCTGGCCTAAATTTGAGGATCCAAAGGCGGGGCTGGATTTGGCTTTTTGCGGATCGATCAAGGATGAAATTCTCGATATTGCAACGCTGGCACTTGAATTGATCAAGGTGCTGCAACCGGAATATCCAGAGTTGTTGAAAGAAAGATACAAGTTGGAAGAATTAGGCGAGTCTGCACTTGAAACCATGGAACTGATTGCCGGAAAACGGGGATTTATACAGTCGGGTAAGCGTATTGATTATGAAAGAACCGCTAAAACTGTTCTGGATGAATTTCGTGCAGGAACGATTGGACGGATTACGTTGGAGCACTGCCGCTAACAGGCTCGTAGCCTAGCGGCAGTGATTTAGCTGTTTTAAGAGGGTACATAGATGAAGAAGGAAGAAAGAGAGCTCAAGGAGCGAAAAAGGCTCAGGGAAATGATGCGTGTGGAGCGGGACTTATACAGCTCAGGAATTCATTACATAGCAGGTATGGACGAGGTGGGACGGGGACCGCTGGCCGGACCGGTGGTAGCTGCCGCAGTCATTCTTCCGAAGAAATTCACGGTTCTTGGCGTTGATGACTCTAAAAAACTAACAGAGAAGAAAAGAGAAATGCTATATGACTTGATCCTGAAGCATGCAGTTGCTTACAGTATCGGAGTTGTGGATAATTATATAATAGATGAAATCAACATATTGGAAGCAACAAAACTTGCGATGAAACATGCGGTGGAAGGGCTTCAAATCAAGCCCGATTATCTTTTAATTGATGCCCTGACACTAAAAGATGTAGAGATTCCCCAGAGGGGTATCATCAAGGGTGACAGCACCAGCGTATCCATTGCGGCGGCTTCCATCGTTGCAAAGGTAACCAGAGATAGAATGATGAAGGAATATCACGAAAGATTTCCTCAGTATGCTTTTGATCATAATAAAGGCTACGGAACAAAAGCCCATTATGCGGGCATTAACGATTACGGATTATGCCTGCTACATCGGCGGTCTTTTTTAAAAGCCTACTGTGAAGCGGCAGAACTAGATGCAATTGCACGTTGACATCATCGGGTTACAAATATATAATTCATTTTGGAATAACGTGTCATGAAGGCACTCCTAATGTTTGAAACAATGATTTTACTGATCAACGATTGGTACCATGAAGGTGCGTGAAAGAACTTTAAATCAGGTTCGTACCACATGGTATTTTTGTTGTAAGGAAAGAGAGTGTCAATTATGCATATGGCATTTCTTTTGAAAAATATAATATCAGTGGGCTGATTCCCTTTTTCATCTATCCGGTATTGCTCATGCAATGCTCTTGTTTGGTATACCTATTTCATGGGGCCTTCTTTCCCTTAGCCTGATAATTGTAAGCCTTTTCGGTTAATAATAGAAAATGAGATAGTAAGGAGAGTAGCGGTGATTACTAACTCTGACGATCAACTCTTCATGTCAAGGGTTTATGGAGCCACGGAGAAGTTTTGGCCGACGGAAAACCGATGGAATTATTTATGAATGAAGTTTAATGGAGGAATCAGACTTAGAAATCTCTCTGAGCCTGCAAAACAGGCCAATTTCACTTTGACAATTAACGCTTTTTCATATAAAATTTTCTAATATGGAATAGGATTTGAAATATACGACCAAGCTGTTTGTCAAGTTTGATAATATAGGAGAAAAAGAATGGATCAATCTTTTTTACAAAATATCCTGAATCAGGTAGCCGAAGGCAAAATGGACACACAGTCCGCGTTGGAGCAGCTGAAGGATTTGCCTTTTCAAGATATCGGATTTGCAAACATCGACCAGCATCGCAATATTCGCACGGGCTATCCTGAAACGGTTTACTGCGAAGGGAAAACACCGGAGCAGGTTGCTGCTATCATCAATAAAATGAAAGAAAACAACTCAAATATTCTCGGGTCGAGGGCATCAGTTGAAACCTATGAAAAAGTAAAAGAACTTGTACCTGATGCTTTATATTACGAGAATGCAAGGATGATCGTAGTCAAAAGAAATGAAGATATTGTATCTGAAAAAGTTATTGCAGTTGTTACGGCCGGAACCTCGGATATTCCCGTTGCAGAGGAAGCGGCAATCACAGCGGAGACTATGGGCAACCGGGTCGACCGCATTTTTGACGTTGGGGTTGCGGGAATTCACAGGTTATTTGGTAGGCTTGACCGCATTCGGGCTGCCAATGTCGTAGTTGTTGTAGCTGGTATGGAGGGAGCTTTGGCTAGCGTTGTCGGTGGTTTGGTGGACAAGCCCGTTATCGCAGTGCCAACCAGTGTTGGTTACGGTGCTAGTTTCGGCGGTGTTTCGGCGCTGCTCACGATGCTCAACAGCTGTGCCGCAGGAGTTGCGGTTGTTAATATCGATAACGGATTTGGAGCCGGTTATCTGGCTTCGAAAATTAATCAAATATAGGGAATAGGGGAATTTTGAATGGAACGAATTCTATACTTTGACTGCTTTGCTGGAATTAGCGGAGATATGACGCTGGGAGCACTGATTGACCTGGGGCTTGATCCTTCTGAAGTAAAGGCAGAAATTGAAAAACTGGGCGTTAAAGGTTATCGCATTGAAATACAAAAGACGACAAGATACTCCATCGGAGGAACGGATGTTACGGTAATACTTGAAGGAGATACTGCATGCGCTCATGAACATGCAGAAAACCACGACAAGAGCGAGGACCATGGACATCATGAGCACCACGGGCTTCATGAACATCATGGACATCATCACAGCCACGAAGAAAAAGAAAGAGGACTGCACGATATCAGTCACATCATTCGGTCCAGCGGGATCAGCGAAAGAGCAAAGCGTTTGGCGATAGAAGTCTTTACCGAAATCGCCAGGGCGGAAGCGGCTGTACACGGAAAACAGATTGAAGAGGTTCATTTTCATGAAGTGGGCGCCATCGATTCCATCGTGGATATCGTGGGAGCGGCAATCTGCATTGATATGCTGAAGATTGATAGAATCTATTGCTCACCGGTCCACGAGGGCCAGGGCTTTATCCATTGCAGGCACGGCAGACTGCCGGTGCCTGTTCCGGCAGTAATAAAGATGCTGGCAGGCAGCGGAATATCCATTGTTACAGAGGATATTCAGGCAGAACTTGTCACTCCGACAGGTTTTGGCATTTTGAAGACCGTATCACAAGGCTGCGGTAAAATACCCAAAATGCAGGTGACGGGCGTCGGTTACGGTTTCGGAAAAACAAATACGGGGCGACTAAATGCACTTCGCGTGATTCTAGGCACTGAGGAGTCAAGCATGGATTCAGACACGGTCCGGGACTCTGTCGCTCTGATGGAAACCAATATAGACAATACTACGGGAGAAGCATTGGGGTACACTGCAGATAAACTAATGAAGGCTGGAGCGCTGGATGCATATTTTACTCCGATCCAGATGAAAAAAAACCGTCCAGCAGCGATGCTTTCGGTAATTTGTAAAGAGGAAGATACGGAAAGGTTATCCGATATCATATTTAAGGAAACTTCCACCATAGGGATACGAATTCGTCAAACCGACCGGATTACCCTGAAGCGTGAGATCGGCACTGTTCACACCGAGCTGGGAGAGGTTCGAGTGAAATTGGTTAGCGTCGGCGGGCTGGAGAGAGTCCAGCCGGAATACGATGACTGCGCAAAATTAGCGGAAGAAAACAATCTTTCTTTGAATGAAGTTTATGAAATAGTGAAGAGGTGCCGGAATGGAAAATAATTTAGCAAAAACATATAATCCAAAGGATTTTGAAGATAGAATCTATGAAACGTGGGAAAAAAGCGGTGCATTTAAAGCAGAGCGAGATCCAGGCAAAACTCCGTTTACCATCGTTATGCCGCCACCGAATATCACGGGACAGCTTCATATGGGACATGCACTGGATCAGACCTTGCAGGACGTGCTGACCAGGTGGAAAAGAATGCAAGGGTTCAGCGCCTTGTGGCTTCCTGGAACGGATCATGCAAGTATTGCAACGGAGGTAAAGGTTGCAGACAAAATCCGTGAAGAGGAAGGTCTGACGAAAGAGGAACTTGGCCGTGAGGAATTCTTAAAAAGAGCCTGGGAATGGAAAAAACTATACGGCAGCAAAATCACGCAGCAGGTACGTAAGCTGGGAAATTCCTGCGATTGGGAAAGAGAACGCTTTACCATGGATGAAGGCTGCAACAAGGCGGTAATCAATACCTTTATCAAGCTTTATGAAAAGGGCTTGATTTACAGAGGAAACCGGTTGATCAACTGGTGCCCCAGCTGCGGCACATCTCTTTCCGATGCAGAAGTGGAGCATGAAGACAAGACGGGTAAATATTATTATTTCAGATATCCCGGTGCAGATGGAGGCGAAGGGATCACCGTAGCTACCTCAAGACCGGAAACAATGTTTGGCGACGTAGCGATCGCCGTTCATCCAGATGACGAAAGATATAAGGATCTGATTGGTAAAATGGTGGTCATTCCGTTGGTAGGAACGGAGATTCCAGTTATAGCCGATTCTTATCCCGATCCGGAAAAAGGAACCGGAGCCGTTAAAATCACGCCTGCCCACGATCCTAATGACTTTGAGGTAGGGGAAAGACATCAGCTTGAAAGTCCATCATGTATCAATGCGGATGCGACAATGAACAAACTTGCAGGAAAATATGCAGGAATGGATCGTTTTAAATGCAGAAAATTATGGGTAAAAGATCTGGAGGAAGCGGGCTATCTCGTTAAAGTTGAAGATAAGGTGATCCCCATCGGAGGCTGCTACCGCTGTGATACGGTAATCGAACCGATGCTGTCGGATCAATGGTTTGTAAAAATGCAGGAGCTTGCACAGCCTGCAATCGAAGCTGCAAAAACAAAAGACTTGATTCACGTGCCGGAACGCTTTGAAAAAATATATCTGCATTGGCTTGAAAATATCAGAGACTGGTGCATTTCAAGGCAGCTTTGGTGGGGACACAGAATTCCCGCTTATTATTGTCAGGACTGCGGTGAGATGATGGTAACCGCTGCGGCCCCAGATCATTGTTCAAAATGCGGAAGCACCAATATCAAACAGGATGAGGATGTGCTGGATACCTGGTTTAGCTCGGCACTATGGCCGTTCTCTACTCTTGGGTGGCCGGAGCAGACGGAAGATTTGAAATATTTCTTCCCGACAGACGTACTGGTGACAGGCTATGATATCATTTTCTTCTGGGTTGTCAGAATGGTTTTCTCCAGCCTTGAGCTGATGGGAGAAGTCCCCTTTAAATATGTGTATGTTCATGGACTTGTCAGAGATGCCGAGGGACGTAAAATGAGCAAATCCTTGGGCAATGGTGTAGATCCTCTGTTGATTATCGACCAGTTCGGAGCTGATGCGCTGCGGTTTATGCTGATGACGGGTATCACACCGGGCAACGACATGCGGTTTAAAACAGACAAGCTGGAATCCAGCAGAAACTTTGCAAATAAGCTCTGGAATGCCTCCAGATTTGTAATCATGAACCTGCAGGATGAAAACGGTGAGTTCAAAGCTATGGCTGATGATTCGAAGGGAATTGCAAGCATTGCATTGAAGGATGAAGATAAATGGATTCTTGCAAAAGTGAACGAAGCGGTGAAAGACGCCACGTCAAATATGGAGAAATTCGAGCTTTCCCTCGCGGCCCAGAAGGCTTATGAGCTGATCTGGAATGAGTACTGCGACTGGTATATCGAGCTGGTCAAGGGAAGGCTGTATGGAGATGACGAAGAAGACAAACAGGTGGCAAGATTTGTCCTTGTAAGAGCACTGAAGGATATGCTGAAACTACTGCATCCTTTCATGCCTTTTATAACGGAAGAAATCTGGAGCTTCCTGCCCAAGGGACAAGTGGCTTCTGATAATCCCGAAGGGTTCCTGATCAAAGAAAGCTGGCCGGTATATGACAGCGCCCTGTCCTTTGAAAAAGAGGTGAAAAAGCTTGAACTTGCAATGGAAGCAATCCGCAGCATCAGAAATATTCGTGCAGAAGCGGAAGCTGCACCATCAAGGAAATTGAGTGCTGTAATTCTCTCGTCTGGTAAGGACCTTGACGATATTAAAGACGGAGAGCGGTATATCAAGAGCCTGGCCAACATTACCGAGATAACATTTATTACAGATAAATCATTGGTTCCGGAAGAAGTAATGTCTGCTGTTATCGGCAATGTGCAGATTTATATTCCTCTGGATGATCTGCTGGATTACAAAGCGGAATATGACCGTCTTCAGAAAGAAAAGACAAGGCTGACAGGGGAAGTGTCGCGCGTAAAAGGCAAGCTTTCAAACGAAGGTTTTGTGGCGAAAGCTCCTGCAAAGGTAATTGAGGATGAACGCGCCAAACTGGAAAAATATGAGGACATGCTGGTTAAGATATCAGAACGCCTTTCTCTTGTAGAAAAGAAGCTTTCGTAAAGGTGACAGCGACTTGCTGAAATGAAGGATAAATAGAATGACCTATGAAGAAACGCTGGATAAGATCCACAGCTTCCAGAGGTTTGGGAGCAAGCTTGGACTGGAGCGCATGACCAGGCTGATGGAGCTGCTTGGCAACCCCCAGGAACAAATTAAAGTGATCCATGTGGCAGGAACAAATGGAAAAGGCTCTGTGTGCAGATACTTGTATTCTGTTTTGCAGGAAAATGGATATAAGACAGGACTCTATACCTCGCCTTTTCTTGAGCGGTTCACCGAACGGATCGAGAGCAACGGCTCGGAAATATCTGAAGCGGACCTGATTTACTATACGGACAGGGTTCTTCGCAAGATTGAAACGATGTTGCAGGAGGGAATGGAATCCCCCACCGAATTCGAGCTGATTACAGCGATTGCGCTCTTATACTTCTCAGAGCAGGAACTGGATTATTTGATTCTGGAAGTAGGCCTTGGCGGTAAGGGAGATTCGACCAACATGGTCAGTAGGCCTGTCGTATCTGTAATCACCTCTATATCTTTTGACCATATGGATTATTTGGGAGATACGCTGGAAAAAATAGCCGCACAAAAAGCGGGAATTATAAAACCAGGTGTACCCGTTGTTTACAACGTGGATGATGGTGGAGCAGAAGCGGTTATAAAAAACATTGCAAAGGAAAAAAACTCTTTGATTCACGATGTTTCCGCCACGAAGATTGATATCAAAGAGAGAACGATTGATCGTTATGTTTTTGATGCAGAGTCGGAAGGGACGTTATATAAAAAGCTGGAAATTTCGATGATCGGCATGCATCAGATTGGAAATGCAGCCTGTGCGCTAACCGTGCTTGAAGTATTGAAGAAGGCAGGCCAGGTCACTCTTGACAGGGAAAAGACCTACAGAGGATTTCTGAAAGCCAGACAAACAGGACGGCTTGAGGTGATGAAGAAAAATCCCTTTATTGTGATTGACGGCGCACATAATGAGGCTGGTGCGGAATCTTTAAGATCAGCGATGCAGGAACATTTTGAAGGACGGAAAATCCTCATGATTGTCGGTATGCTGGCGGACAAAAAGATTGACAGACTGATTGAACGATTTGGACAAATAACGGACGACTTTGTTGCAACGGAGCCGGATAGCTCAAGAAAACTGGCAGCGACCGCTTTATGTGAACAGATTGCTGTAATTGGGAAAAAGTGTATTTCAATTCCTGATCCGCAAGAGGCATTTGATTATGCGAAAAAACACGCGGACTATGATGTAATCCTGTTTGCGGGGTCTCTGTACTTAATTGGGAAAATTAGGGGGATCTTGAACCATGAAAAAAAATAAGGTTTTACTATTTTATAATCCTCATGCCGGAAATGGATTGTTTAAAAACAATTTGGATTCCATAATTGAAAAATTTCAAAAAAAGCGAATGTGCGTGGTTCCGATCCGATCCGACAGGAAGGGAATTCTGAATGAGGTCATGAAAGATATGAAGCCTGAGGAATTCAGAAAGGTGATTGCTGCCGGGGGTGATGGAACGATCAATATACTGATCAATACCATGATGCAGCATAACATCAACCTTCCTGTGGCGATTTTTCCTTCTGGAACGGCAAATGATTTTGCCTATTATTTTGATTTGCCCCATGATATAGATAGCATGGTCAAGATCGCACTTGAAGAACGTTATACTTATACAGATATTGGCAAGGTCAATGATAGATATTTCGTCAACGTTGCCGCTATGGGGTTTTTAGTGGATGTGAGCCAGAAAACAGATCCAAATATTAAGAATACCATCGGTGTGATATCCTACTATTTAAAGGGCGTTTCAGAGATTCCTAACTTGCGCCCCATACCGATTCAAATTACAAGTGAAGAATATACTGCCGAGGATAAAATCTATTTCATGTTAGTGATGAACGGACGCTCCGCCGGCGGTTTTAAGAGAATCGCGCCATTGGCTGAGGTGAACGACGGACTGCTTGATGTGATGATGTTCAAGGAAATGCCCATCAGGGATCTGGCACCGCTGCTCTTTAATGTTGTTACAGGACAGCATACCGAGAATAAGAATGTAGTGTATTTCCAGACAAAGAAGCTTCATATTGAATCAGACCAACAGGTTGGTACGGACGTAGACGGCGAAAAGGGAGCTGAGTTTCCTCTTGATATTCAAATACTTCCAAAGAAATTGCGAATCAACACTGTAATGAATAATATGGAAGGAGCAAGATGGTGAGAAATATAATTATCACAGCTGGTGGAACTTCTGAGAAGATTGACGAGGTAAGAGTCATTTCCAATTTCTCTTCTGGAAGGCTGGGACTGGAAATCGCAAAAGCCTTTCTGGATTCGGAAATGGTAGAGCTCGGAAAGATTTATTACCTGTGTGACCGAAATACAATTACACCTTCTACGGACGAACGCGTTGAGATCGTCAGAGTAGCTGGTGTCCGCGGACTGCTTGATGCCTTGACGAACCTGATGGTGACGGAGAAAATCGATGCGGTGGTTCACGCAATGGCAGTAAGTGATTACATGGTCAAACAGGTTACTACCATGGATGCGGTTAAGGCTGGGGCGGAAGCTGTTTCACTGGTTAAGAACGGTGAAGGAAAAATCAGTTCTGAAGTTGAAGATCTTGTCATCGTTTTGCAAAGAACGCCGAAAGTAATCGGAGAAATCAAAAAGCTATGCAAAGATACTGTTCTGGTGGGCTTTAAACTCCTCAGCAACGTTGAAAAGAACGTGCTGATTGAAACTGCATATAAACTCCTGCAGAAAAACGATTGTGATATGGTCCTTGCCAATGATCTTTCAGAAATTACCGGTGAAAAGCATGTTGGTTATCTCATTTCTCAGGATGGAAAATTTGATCAGTACGATACAAAAAAGCAGATTGCAGGAGCAATCGTCAGGAGTGTAGAAAAGCGCTTCGAAGAAAAGGAGGCGGGTCAAGTTTGAAGAATGTTATCTTATGTGTTACGGGGAGCATCGCGGTCTATAAGGTTGCTGACCTGGCGAACCGTCTGACAAAGAACGGACATCATGTTGAGACCGTTATGACTGATAGTGCGATGGAATTTGTTACGCCACTGACTTTTCAGACCTTGACGAAAAATAAGGTTCATACTGCCATGTTTGCAGAATATGAACCGTCTAAAGTTGAGCATGTTTCCCTGGCAAAAAAAGCGGATTTGTGTATCGTTGCTCCGGCAACTGCCAATGTGATTGGAAAGTTTGCCTGCGGGATTGCAGACGATATGGTGAGTACGGTGGTAATGGCGATGGAACACGCTCCGGTACTGATTTGTCCCGCGATGAACACCAATATGTATGATAATCCAATCGTACAGAGAAACATCAATACCTTGAAGGCATTCGGCTACCGTTTTATTGAACCGAAGGAAAGCCATCTGGCTTGCGGTGACGTGGGACGTGGGGCGCTTGCAGATATTGATTTAATTCTTGAGACGGCTGAGGATTATTTAGAAAACAAAAGCAAATAAGGCAAGGTGGGTAGGTCTAATCTTGATTGAAAAAGGAAAAAACACAATGAAAAGTTTACAAGATAAATACAATGATTTAAGAGAGTACATCAAAAGTCTAGGTAGCGTTGCTGTGGCTTTTTCCAGCGGCGTGGATTCCACTTTCCTTCTGAAGGTGGCTCACAATGTTCTTGGTGATAAGGCGATTGCTGTAACGGCAAGGTCCTGTAGCTTCCCGGAAAGGGAGCTGAAGGAGGCAATTGACTTCACGGAAAAAAGCGGGATTAGACATTTGATCGTCGATTCGGAAGAACTGGAAATCGAAGGCTTTTCTCAGAATCCTGTCAACCGCTGCTATCTTTGCAAGCATGAATTGTTTTCCAAGATGAAGGCGATTGCCGAAGGAAATGGAATTTATGAAGTCGTGGAAGGTTCCAACATGGACGATCTGGGGGATTATCGGCCAGGCCTGACCGCAATACAGGAACTTGGGATCAAAAGCCCGCTGCGGCTTGCAGAACTGACCAAGGATGAAATCAGACAGCTGTCAAAAGAACTGGGACTTCCAACCTGGGAAAAACAGTCCTTTGCCTGTCTTTCCTCAAGGTTTCCTTATGGACAGAGCATTACAGAAGAGAAACTGAAAATGGTAGACGAAGCGGAGCAGCTCCTTTTAGATCTGGGCTTCCGTCAGGTACGTGTGAGACATCATGATACGCTTGCCCGAATTGAGGTAGACGGAGATCAGATGGAAAGGATTATGACAGAGGAGATCAGAAATCAGATTTATAAACGCTTTAAGGAAATCGGTTTTACTTATGTAGCACTTGACATGGCCGGCTATCGTACCGGGAGTATGAATGAAACACTGAATTAAAAACAATACAATATAAAGCTGCCGGGATATTATCATAGAAAACCGTGAAACACATTACCGTCTTTATGCGCAGCATTGGAAGACGGCAGTTTTTGAGATAATATCCCGGCAGCTTTTATAGTTTTTAAATCAGCGGATTTCATACTATTCGCAGGTTCGCATTGCCAGGATCGTTTGCTCGATCAGGTAATCCAGCTCCCAGCCCAGCATTTCAGCACCTTTCTCAATTACGTCTCTAGAACATCCGGCTGCAAAACTTAGTGTCTTATATTTTTTCTTTACCGATTTTAATTCCAGATCGGATACACTTTTTGAGGGGCGCATCAGAGCGACCGCTCCAATCAGCCCTGTCAGCTCATCCGTCGCATACAAAACCTTTTCCATTTCATGTTCCGGTTTCACATCAACCGTCAAGCCATAGCCGTGGCTGACAGTCGCATGGATGATCCGTTCATCGATTACCCGTGCCCTCATAATTTCCTCTTGCTTGATGCAGTGCTGATCCGGGTACATCCCAAAATCAAGATCGTGTAAAAGTCCCACGATCCCCCAAAACTCTTCTTCCTCGCCGTATCCGAGAAATTTCGCAAAATACCGCATGGTTCCTTCAACGATTAAGGCATGTTTCAAATGAAAGGGGTCCTTGTTATACTCGTTTAAGAGTTCCCAGGCTTCATCCCTTGTAATCCCAGTCTTTGCTTTTGCTTCTGTAACATTTTTTGTCATAAATTCCATACTCCCTTCGAAAAATTAATTGACATAATCATACTGTAAAATCCTGATTCTGTCAAAAAACGAGACATAATAATTTAATTTCCAGGTGTTTGGAAAGAAAAATAATTGAATTGTTATAATGTGGATCTGTGTGAATCTAGTAGACATAAAAATCAACAAAAATATACATAAACTTCTACAAATTATATCTTGAGACTTGGGTAAGTGATATGCTTTTATAAGCCATAGTTTTTTAAAGTACGTGTAATACCTTTTAAATTATAATATATTTACTATTTATAGTGGATGATTTATTTAGTATTAATAATTTAAGAGAACTAGCTCATGATTTTAAAGATTATCTAGAAACAATAATGGAGGAAGATTTAGATGAAATAAGCGATACTCTTGATCAGATAAAGTACGAACAGTAATGGCTTTCCGACGTAGAAATAAGAGATGGATGTATCGTTAATGATAAACAAGTCGTGAAGCTGTCTTGGCAGATTAAAGATTATACTTTAGGGTCAGATGTGAGTTTTTACTATCGCAAAGCAGGAGAAGAAAATTTTAAACAACTCTCTGCAATTTCTAAGACAAATGGAAGTTTTGGACTGAATTTAGAATTAAGTAAGGAAGATCAACCGCAATGGATTGTTTCCTATCAATATGATCATAACGACTATGGAATTTTACGTAGTAATACCTTTGAAAATAAATACCCATACAAATATGAATATTATATTGTATTAGATGATGGAAGTTGTATTTTAAGCAGTGAGGTTGACAGCAACCTTAAAAAAATTATTCAAGTATATTCTTCTATAGAAGCTGACCTATTCCTTAAAGCGAAAATACCTTGTGTTAAAGAATTGTCTTGGGGTGATGGAGAAATTATACCTGAAAAAATAGTTCTTGAAATATATGATCATAATAAGCTCACTAAAGAGGAACTTCAAATAGCTGACAGTAGTGTAGCGTGGGAGCCTGATAATATATCTTTTGATAAATTAATTATAAAAGCACAATATGATAATGGAAAAATATTTGGAAAAGAAATATGGGATTTCAAAAGTAGTTATTAGTAATCATCGATCAGCGGAAGCATGACATGATTCCGCTGTTACCTGAACCCAGTCAGGAAAAACTGTTCCAGAGCCAGTAAAAATATGCATGGCCTGTCGCATGCCGGAATAAACTGTAATGATATGGAAAGATATTGCGTCATGCATGGAGGTATAGAAGATGTTGAAGAAAAGGGGCTGGTCCCTGCTAAAGGTGGCGTCGATTTTGGTTGTCATAGCAGTTGTTGCAACGACAGGCCTGTATGGTTTCGGATTGAAATCCGTGTTTGGAGAAGAACGAGAACTTCCAATCTACTCTGTAGACATGAAGGACAAAAAAGTAGCTATCAGTTTCGATTGTGCCTGGGGAAACGAGCATACAAAGCCGATCCTCGATATTCTGGATCAATATGAAGTAAAGACTACCTTCTTTATGGTACAATTCTGGGCTGAGAAGTTCCCAGAGGATGTTACGGAAATCAACCGAAGAGGGCATGAAATCGGGAATCACTCTTCGACGCATCCGAATATGACAAAGCTCGACGCTGAAGCTATGGAAAAGGAACTACAAGGTGCGCAAGACAGTATTGAGAAGATTACCGGTGAAAGGCCTACGCTTTTTAGACCACCGTTCGGAGCTTATAACAACAGTTTGATCGAAACCTGCGAAGCAAGTGGGTATCAGGTGATCCAGTGGGATGTTGATAGTCTGGATTGGAAGGATATTACCGCAGAACAGATTGTGGAAAGGGTAACCAGAAATGTAAAACCTGGCTCAATCGTGCTTTTCCATAATAACGCAACTTATGTGGAAGATTATTTGCCTGCAATCTTATCTAAGCTGAAGGAAGAAGGTTACACCGTCGTTCCCATCGGACAGCTGATTATGAAAGAAAATTACCATATGGATCATGCCGGGAAGCAGATGGCTGATTGATAAAAAAATAAAATTGTGTTATGCTGGCATCAGTTGACATGGATTCAGAAAAGAAAGGTGTGAAACAAATGATAAGAGTCGTTGCCGAGAATACTGTAAAAAAGGATAAAGTGGAAGAATTCATCAAACTGGCGGAAAAGCTGGAAGAGATGACCAATCAAAAAGACGAGGGTTGCATTCACTATGCGTTATATCAGGATCTCAATGATCCGCAGAAACTGACCTTCCTTGAAGAATGGGACAGCATGAAGGCGTTGAATCAGCATATGGCAGCCGGGCATTTTAAAGAAATCGTTCCACAGATGGAGGCACTGACGGAAGGCAAAAGCGTAAACCTTTATAAAAAAGCAGGATTGAAATAATATAAAAGTTCAATAGAATCTGATCAA
This sequence comes from Anaerovoracaceae bacterium, assembly GCA_963676445.1. GTDB lineage: Bacteria > Bacillota > Clostridia > Peptostreptococcales > Anaerovoracaceae > Anoxybacterium. Next base: position 960,947 of record OY781100.1, on the reverse strand, counting down.
AATAAAACGGAAATGTTTATGTCATTTCCGTTTCCTATTTTCCTGCTGATTCAACAGATACTATTTCAGCCGGTCTACGGCAGCCTTAAGCTGTCGAAAAGCTTTTTCAAGGGTCGCCTTCGGACAGGCGATGTTGATGCGCTGAAAGCCCTTTCCTTCCGGTCCGAACATCGTACCTTCATCCAGCCAGAGCTTTGCCTCGTGGACAATAAAATGATTCAGCGCGTCCTCGGACAAGCCGAGCTGACTAAAGTCCAGCCATACTAAATAAGTACCTTCCGGCTCAACAAGTGAGATTTGAGGCAGCTGTTTCTTTAAGAAAGCTCTTATAAAAGCAAGATTATCCGACAGGTATGATTTCAAATCAAGAAGCCATGGGGCTCCTTTTTCATAAGCTGCCTGACATGCAGTCAATCCCATGGTATTTAACTGCCCGTATCCGGTTCTGTTCAATTCTTTTCTAAATTCAAGCCTCAACTTCCGGTTGGAAATAAAGATGTTTGATACCTGAAGTCCGGCGAGATTGAACGTTTTGCTTGGCGCTGTGCAGGTAATGGCTATATCTGCAAATTCCGGCTTGATTCCGGCAAAAACAGTATGCTTAAAATCGGGATAAGTAAAATCCGCATGGATTTCGTCTGAAACAACTGTTACGCCGTGGCGGATGCAGATTTCTCCGATACGAGTCAATTCTTCCTCGGTCCAGACTCTGCCGACGGGATTGTGCGGGCTGCAGAGTATAAACAACTTTACTTTATGTTCTGTTATTTTGTTTTCAAAATCTGCAAAGTCCATAACATATCGGCCATTTTGATATATGAGAGGGCTGTTGACCAGATTTCTATCATTGTCTGTGATACAGTGAGTAAACGGATAGTAAACGGGCCTTTGAATGAGGATACTGTCACCTGGAACAGTTAGTGCGCGGATCGCTGTAGCGACGGCAAATACAACTCCGGGTGTTTTCGTAAGCCAGGAGGCCTGGGTTTCCCAGTGAAAATATTGATAAAACCAGTCATGTACAGCTCTGAAATAAGGCAGCTTGACCTCTGAATATCCGAAAATACCATGCCGGCATGCATCCGTTAAGGCATCGATGACCTCGCGAGGTGCTTTAAAATCCATATCGGCCACCCATAGGGGCAGGAGGTCTTCTGGTTTTCCCTTTTCTTCAGCAAAATCATATTTCAAAGAGTTTGTACCTTTCCGTTCAATATGTTCGTTAAAGTCCCTTGTCATTTCATCACTCCATTCATAATTCATACGCCGGAAGCTGATACGAGTAAGGCAGCTTATCATTGGCCGGCAAGATAATAGTAAATAAGATCTTCGAAAAAGTCAATATAATACTAAAAACATATAGTAAAAGTATGAATTAATCTAAAAAGGAATTGACAACCAAATTAATTGTGCATATAATAAACTCAAGATAAAAACATAGTAAAACAGTATGAAAAGTATGAATATAGAAAAGGAGCTTGGAAATGGCTAAGATTTATAAGAGCTTAACAGAGCTGATCGGGAAAACACCGCTATTGGAGCTTACAAATTTTGAAAAGAAAAACGGTCTGCAGGCAAAGCTGATCGCAAAACTTGAATATTTTAATCCGGCAGGGAGCGTGAAAGACAGGATTGCGAAAGCAATGATTGAAGATGCTGAAGTGCGTGGATTGATCAAAGAAGGGGCTACCATTATCGAGCCTACCAGCGGCAATACAGGAATCGGATTGGCTTCCGTTGCTGCAGCCAGAGGATACAAGACGATTCTTACAATGCCGGAAACAATGAGCATGGAAAGAAGGAACCTGTTGAAGGCCTATGGTGCCGAACTTGTACTTACGGAAGGCGTAAAAGGAATGAGGGGAGCGATAGAAAAAGCGCAGGAGCTTGCGGAAGCAACACCGAATTCTTTCGTACCTGGGCAGTTTGTGAATGTAGCAAACCCGGAAGTTCACAGAACCACAACAGGTCCTGAAATTTGGGAAGATACCGATGGTCATGTTGATATTCTTGTTGCTGGTATCGGTACCGGCGGAACCATTACTGGAACGGGTGAGTATCTGAAATCAAAGAATCCGGACTTAAAAGTAATTGCAGTCGAACCTGCGGCGTCTCCAGTACTTTCAAAAGGAACCACGGGAGCGCACAAGATTCAGGGAATCGGCGCAGGATTTGTTCCGGATGTTTTAAATACATCAATTTATGACGAAATCATAACGGTGGAAAATGAGGCTGCATTCGAGACGGGAAGAGCGCTTTCCAAATCCGAAGGACTTCTGGTGGGCATATCCTCCGGAGCTGCAGTTTATGCTGCTGCTCAACTGGCAAAAAAACGTGAAAATGCGGGAAAGAACATCGTTGTGATTCTTCCAGATACCGGTGAAAGATACCTTTCCACAGCATTGTTCACCGAGTAAGAATGCGGTATAATTAACTAGAAAAATAGAAGAATGTTTCAACAGCAAATTCTTACACTAATATGAATGAGAATCACATCCACTTCAAGTTTGAAGTGGATGTTGCAGTGCGGAAACGGAGGAAATAATTTGTTAAATGAATTTTCAAGAACAGAACTGCTGCTGGGAGCCGAAGGCATGGACAAGTTGAAGAAAGCGAGAGTTGCGGTTTTTGGGATAGGAGGAGTCGGGTCGTTTGCAGCAGAAGCCCTCATTCGAAGCGGAATCGGAGCGGTGGATCTGTTCGATGACGATAAAGCTTGTCTGACCAATATCAATCGTCAGCTGATCGCGACGAGAAAAACCGTCGGAAAGAAAAAAGTTGAGATCATGAAGGAAAGAGCGCTGGAAATCAATCCTGCGGTAATTGTGGAAGCGCATGAAACCTTTTATGGCGCTGACAACGCTGATGAGTTTGATTTAAGTGTATATGACTATATTATCGATGCGATTGATACCGTGTCCTCAAAGCTTATATTGATTCAACGTGCGAAAGAGAATCATATTCCAATTATCAGCTGCATGGGCGCAGGAAACAAGCTGGATCCAACCAAGTTTGAGGTTGCGGATATTTCCAAGACATCCGTATGTCCTCTAGCAAAAGTTGTAAGAACTGAGCTGCGCAGACGGGGCATTAAAAATCTGAAAGTCGTCTATTCAAAAGAGACACCTATTTCTCCCGTTGAGGATGATGACAACAGCTGCAAGAGCAATTGTATCTGCCCACCCGACACGAAAAGAAAGTGTATTGTGAAACGGCAGGTGCCCGGCAGTATTGCATTTGTGCCTTCCGTTGCAGGCTTGATCCTGGCAGGAGAAGTGATAAAGGATTTAGCGCTTCCAAAGATAGATAATTAACTGCTTTTCGCCTTCTTCTGTCCTCTGAAATCCTCAAAAAACTGTAATATCGGAATTGAAGCTGAATAAACTGTAGAGATTGATAGTGATCAGTATTCAAGGATACGCAAATAAGGAAACATGGATGGATAAAGGGGGAAAAGCGATGGATGGTATGGAAGAGAAGGGGCTGGAAACGAACTGCGCAGTACTGATCGGAGTTGTTTTAACACCGCCAACGATTAGCCATAAATCCTATGGAGAGACATTTTACTGCTTTTCTGTGGGAGTGGACAGAAAAAGCGGATATCAGGATGTCATTCAGATCATTGTATCCGAAAGGCTTATTTGGAATATTGAATTTCAACCGGGAGATTATGTTGAAATCCAGGGACAGGTCAGAACATACAATGAAGAGCAGGATGGAAAAAACAAACTGAATGTGGTTGTATTCGCAAGAGAATTTACACGCTGTGATGAATATCCCAGACCCGAACATGAAAACAGAATCAATCTGGAGGGTTTTATCTGCAAGAAACCCATTGGGCGAATTTCACCGCTGGGAAGAGAAATCTGCGACATCATGCTCGCAGTGAACCGCATGTACAATAAGTCGGATTACATACCTTGCATTGCGTGGGGAAGAAATGCCGGATACGCAAGCAGTCTTGCCGTAGGAACGAAAATAGCCATAACCGGGAGGATTCAAAGCAGGGAATACAGAAAGCGTGACCAAGAAGGAAATACTACAGTAAAAACGGCATATGAGGTTTCGATTTTAAAATTGGAATCAACGCCGATTGAATAATTGAATCGGTTGGAGCTGTGATAGCCTGATAAATCGGCTGCCTTAATTCGGCAGTCTTTTTTTTTGTCATTTTATAATTGAAGTGGCAAAGTAACTTTTTTTCCGATTCATGCATATCTAAGGCGTACTGATTGCAAAATACTGAAAGGGTTCATTGCGTTTGCCCTAACGATCGGGTTAGAATTGCATTTAAAGGTATAATGTGTTATATTTTATCTAATCGTTCCTGATTGGATAAAAAGGAGCTTCCTTTTTAAACAGCAAGTGGTTGGGCATACCTTATCAGCCGATGCTGCCAATGAGTAATAAGAAACTAAGGAGGTTTTCCGGTGAAAATCGTAGTAGATGGAATGGGCGGAGATAACGCGCCTTTTGAAATTGTAAAGGGCGTAGTAGATGCGTCTGCTCAGACGGACCATGAGATCATTCTTGTTGGAGATGATGTTAAATTAAATAATGAACTTGCAAAATACAAGTATAATAAAGAAAGAGTTGGCGTAGTCCATGCCAGTGAAGTAATTACCAATGACGACGCCCCCGTAAAGGCAGTTAGAACAAAAACAGATTCCTCCATGGTGAAGGGGATCAATATGCTGAAAAACGGTGAAGTGGATTTGTTTATTTCCGCTGGCAATACGGGTGCAATCATGGCGGCGGGGCTTTTTATTCTAGGAAGAATTCAGGGTATCGACCGGCCTGCGATCGCAAGCACATATCCGATTCTGGGCAAGGGCGTTTCGCTTCTTGTAGACTCAGGCGCTAATGCCGAGTGCAAGCCGAACAATCTCCTGGAATTTGCTTCAATGGGAAGCATTTATATGGAAAAGGTTCTGAATATTGAAACCCCGACAGTAGGTCTCGTTAATATCGGTACAGAGGAATCGAAAGGCACTACGGTATTGAAGGCAACCTATGAACTGTTGACAAAGAGTCATCTGAACTTTATTGGTAATGTGGAAGCCCGCGATATTCCAAAAGGCGCCTGCGATGTGGTGGTTTGCGACGGTTTTGTGGGAAATACAATTTTAAAGCTTACAGAGGGACTGGCCTGGAATATATTGAAACTGCTGAAAAATAAGTTTACTGACGGGATTGTTCCCAAAATGGGAGCCTTGCTTCTTTCTGGAAAACTGAATGAATTAAAGTCGGAATTCGATTATTCCGAATATGGAGGCGCACCGATTCTTGGTGTGAAGGGAGCCATTGTAAAAATGCACGGCTCTTCCAATGCCAACGCAGTTAAGAATACGATTTTGAAGGGAATTCCCTATGCGGAAACCAATGTGGTGCAAATGATACAGAATTCAGTACTCGAATTGGAGGAAATAATAATCAGTGAATGAGTTGGAATTTGAAAAGAAAATTCAATATCAATTTAAAAATATTGATCTCTTGAAAAATGCTTTAACCCATAGTTCTTATCTTAATGAAGGTAAAACGGTACAGACTGGTAATAATGAGCGCCTCGAATTTCTTGGAGACGCAATTCTTGATGCGGTGATCAGTGACCATCTCTATCAGCGTCTTTTAAATGTTGAAGAAGGGGAACTGACAAAGCTGAGGGCAGCAATTGTCTGTGAACGGTCTCTTTCTTCCTGCGGATTAAATGCGCATATCGGTGAGTATCTTCACCTGGGAAAAGGGGAAGAAAACAGCGGAGGCAGAAAGCGGAGCTCTATTATTGCTGACGCGATGGAGGCCGTCATCGGCGCCGTTTATCTCGATGGAGGCTGGGACGCCGCTAAGGCTTACGTGATTCGCATCTTTTCCGATTTGATTGAAGACGCTGTTTCGGGTAAGCTTCATATGGATTATAAAACTGCGATTCAGGAAAAGCTTCAGTCTCACGGAGAAGCGGATATCAATTACGTAATAGACAGAGAAGAAGGACCAGATCATGACAAGACCTTCTATGCAAACCTTATTTTTGAAGGGACGGTTATTGGAAGCGGCTCGGGGCGAAGCAAAAAAGAGGCTGAACAGCATGCGGCAAAACAAGCGTTAGAGCGGGGTGAAACGGTTGTATTTTAAAAGAATTGATCTTCATGGCTTTAAATCCTTTGCTGATCCGGTAAGCATTGAGTTTCACGAAGGAATTACGTGTATTGTTGGGCCGAACGGGAGCGGAAAGAGTAATATATCCGATGCGATCCGCTGGGTATTGGGAGAACAGAGCCCTAAAATGCTGCGCGGCGGCAAAATGGAAGAAGTTATCTTTGCAGGGACAGCAAACAGAAAATCCAGAGGGATGGCCGAGGTCACACTGGTGATCGATAACAGCACCGGAATTTTGCCAATAGACTTTGCAGAAGTTGCAATTACCAGAAGAATGTATCGGTCGGGAGAAAGCGAATATTCCATCAATAACAGCCAGTGCAGGCTGAGAGATATTCGTGAACTGATTATGGACACCGGAATCGGGGTTGACGGGTATTCTTTGATCGGCCAGGGTAAAATCGCGGATATCGTCAGCAATAAGCCGGAAAGCAGAAGAGAGATATTTGAAGAAGCAGCGGGTATCGTAAAATACCGTACAAAGAAATTGGAATCGGAACGAAAGCTCGAAGCATCCAACACCAATCTGGAGCGTGTCAATGACATCATTACCGAAATCGAGTCCAGAATTGGCAGATTGAAGGAAGATAGTGAAAAAGCCTCGCAATATTTGGTTCTGCGTGACAGATATAAAGAACTGGAAATCAATATTACACTGAAAAATATAGAAAATGTTGAGCTGAAAAATGAGTACATAAAAGATGATCTGATAGAACTTGGGGTTCAGACCGAAGATGTGAAAGAGGATAAAACTTCGATCGATACGGAGTTGATTGAATATAAAAAGAGAGACGAGGAGCTTGGAAAACTCGGAAATGAGACAAGAGATAAGCTTCTTCTTAGTGTTGAGAAAATCAATTCTCTTGTAAATCAAAACCAGTTAAATCAGGAGAAGCTCTCAACCATCGACAAGGATGCGGGCAGATTGAGTGATGAAATTGGCGCTATTGAAGGAAAACTCTCGAAGGAAACAGAGAATGAAATCGCGCTAAATGCTGAGAAAAGCAAAATTGATGAAGAACTTTCTTACTTGCAGTCAGACCTTGATGAGAAAATCAAACGTCAGGCGACGCTTACCGCAGCAATTAATTCGGATGCGGCGGCAATAGACGGTCACAAAAATAAAATCTATGAGCTACACAGTACAATCAGCAGCAAAAATAGCGAGATCAACAGTTTGCTCAACCTTCAGACCACTTTGGAAAAAAGAAAGAACCAGATTCTTTCAGAGAAGGAAACCGAAGAAGTATCCTGGTTGGATATGACCGAAAACAGAAACCTTGCTGTGAAGAATTTGGCTGAAATTAAAGCGGAGTTTCAACAAACGGAACAAGACAGGCAAGAAAGGATCAAGAAGTATAACGAAGGGTTGATTCGGGAAAAAAAGCTTGCAAAGGATCAGGAAGAACTGAAGATTTCCATTGGTCAGATTTCCACAAGGAAAAAGATGATCGAAGAAATGGAAAGCTCCTATGAAGGGTATAATAATGCTGTTAAATTTATTATGAAGTCCAACTTCCCGGGAATCAACGGCGTTGTCGCAGAACTCATTGAAGTGCCGAAGGGTTTTGAGACAGCAATCGAAACAGCACTGGGCGCAGCACTGCAGAATATCGTCTGTGAGGATGACCGAAGTGCACAGACAGCGATTCGTGCACTGAAAAACAATAAGGCCGGGAGACTGACCTTTCTGCCAATTAAAAGCATGAGAGAATCAAACACCAACTATGACCACCGGCTTATGAAAGAGGAAGGCTTTAAGGGGTTCGGTGTTCAGTGCGTTAAATTTGATCTGAAATATCAACGTGTCATGGAATACCTCCTCGGCAGGGTTATCATCGTGGACACGCTCGATCATGCGGTAAGACTTTCAAAGTCGGCCAGCGGCGGGCTGCGGTTTGTAACCTTGGAGGGTGAAGTCATCAATTCTGGTGGGGCGATTACCGGAGGAACCTATCGAAACAATACTTCAAATCTTCTGGAAAGAAAAGCAGAAGCGAAGCAGCTGGGTGAGAAGCTGGTTACGATGGAGCAGGCTAAGATTGACGGCGATCAGGAACTGGAGGAACTGCGCAGTTCTATTCTTGAGGATCAGGAAGCCATACAAAAGGTGGACCGTGCACATAGAGAAAAAGAGCTGGAGCTGGTTTCAAAAGAAAATTTCGTCTCTTCAATATCGCGTCAGATTTCTGATCTTGAGATCTCAGATGAAAGACGGCGAAGAGAGCTTGATAATATAGAAAATGAGAAAAATTCATCTGAAGATATGATTGTCGCTATCAGGCAAGCTGTGGAGAAGGCACAAGAAGACATCGGCGAAATTGAGAAGATGACAGACTCTGGGCTTTTAGAATATGAAGAAAAAAAATCCAGTTTGGATAAGATCAATGAGGAGATTACAAGTGCAAGAGTTACCGTGGGTACTACTGAGAGCAGAAAAAATCATGTAGATCAGCTGATATCCAGAATTGTAGAATATAAGAAAGAGCTCAGCGATGAAAAAGAGCGAAAAGAACTTTTGATCAAAGCGTTGGAAGCAGAAAAAAAGAATTTGCTTCACGGCGACAGTAATCTGGAAGATGAAATAAAGGAAATGGAGAAAGAGAAAGAATCCATTGAAAGATACCTGAATGAAATTCAGGAAGAAAAGGAAAATGTCACCAGGCATTACAATGAGATCTCTAAAAAAAAGGAAGAACTGGATCAAGTGCTGAATGGCTGCCTGAATCAAAAATATGAACTGGAAATCAAACAGGCAAAATACGAAACACAACTGGATTCCTATAAAGACAAGTTATGGGAAGAGTTTGAAATATCTTATCTGCAGGCAATTGATTTTAAGAAAAAAGAGTTTAATTTAGCGACTGCGGTGAAAGAAAGCAGAGAGATTAAAAGTAAGATCAAAGATCTGGGCGAAGTGAATGTTGGAGCCATAAAGGAATACGAATCTGTCAGTGAGCGTTATGAATTCCTAAATGAGCAGCGTAACGATATTTTAAGTGCGATGAATTCATTGAAGCAGATTATCGATGACATGGACAAGACCATCAAACAGAGCTTTAAAGAAAGCTTTGATAAGATTATTTTGAATTTCGAAAATACTTTTATAGAGATGTTTGGAGGCGGTGCGGCGGAATTAAGGCTGGAAGATGAGAATAATCCGCTGGAATGCGGAATAGAAATTGTAGCACAACCTCCGGGAAAGAAGCTGCAGAATATCAATTTGATGTCCGGCGGGGAAAAGACGATGACCGCTATTGCGCTGATGTTTGCGGTACTGAGAGCAAAACCGACGCCGTTCTGTATATTGGACGAGGTTGAGGCTGCATTGGATGACTCCAATATTGACCGTTTTGCCAAGTACTTGACAAATTTCAATGAAATACAGTTTACTTTGGTCACTCACCAGAAAGCAACCATGGAATACGCAGATGTCCTTTACGGTGTTACGATGCCGGAGCAGGGAATCTCAAGAATTATTTCACTGAAGCTGGGGGATGCATTCGAGTTATAAAATTCGTTACAATTCGCAGCCGTGAGGAAGGCATTGCCTGCGGTTTCAACGGCAGGGAAGGATTTTGACACGTTCAGCGCTTCATTTCACAATGTTCAGACTGCCAAACAAACTTTGCCGTTACCGTGTTTGACAGAAACTGAACATTCTGCTCAATTTCAGCGGAGCGTGTGGCAAAATCCTGCCAACAGCCATTTCAAACGCAGACAACAGCTATTCCCACTAAGCGGCAGAGAATTGTAACTAAAAGAGAAACCGTAAACTGATTTGCGTTACAACAGCGTAGGGTTGTAGAATAATTACAAAAGAAAGGAAGAGCATATGGCCTTTGGAGTTAAGAAGTCTTTCTTTGGAAGACTGCAGGAAAAAATTGAAGACGTCATATTCATGAGACCTGAAATAGATGAAAACATGCTTGACGAGTTGGAGGAGGTTTTGATTACCTCTGATATTGGTATGGAAACAACGATGAAAATAACGGGGCAGCTCAGAGAAGATATCAAAAAGATGAACATCAGAGATCCCGAAGGGGTGAAGGCTCAAATCAAGAACATCGTAAAAGAGCTGATCGACAAGGGAGATGATCACCAATTAAGCGATGCGGCTCCCCTGATCATCCTTGTGATTGGTGTAAATGGAGGAGGCAAGACCACTTCTATTGCAAAAATTGCAAACCGCTGCAGAAAAGAAGGAAAATCGGTACTCCTTGCTGCTGCAGATACCTTCCGTGCCGCGGCGGGAGAGCAGCTTGAGGTTTGGGGAAACCGGATTGGAGTGGGCGTTATCCGCCATCAGGAAGGGGCTGACCCATCCGCCGTAATCTTTGATGCAGTTCAATCAGCTAAGGCAAGGAAAATTGATGTTTTGATCTGTGATACCGCAGGGAGGCTTCAAACGAAAAAAAACCTGATGTCTGAGCTGGAGAAAATGAATAAAATCATTGAAAGAGAATACCCGGAGGCTTCAAGGGAAACACTTTTGGTATTAGATGCGGCAACTGGAAAGAATGCCGTTTCCCAGGCGAAGGAATTTGGAGAAATAACCGATATAACCGGTATCGTACTAACGAAACTTGACGGAACCGCAAAAGGCGGAATCGCAATCACCATCTCCGATGAATTCAAGATGCCTGTAAAATTCATCGGTGTGGGTGAGGGGATGGATGACTTAAAGGAATTTGATCCTGCCGAATTTGCCGAAGCGATATTCGAATGACGGTGTCTGACTTTCAATAATCAGATTTGAATAGGAGAAAAAACATGTCAAAACCAATTGTTGCCGTAGTCGGAAGACCAAATGTAGGCAAGTCAACTTTTTTTAATAAAGTAGTCGGAAGAAGAGTATCAATCGTAGAAGATACACCTGGCGTTACCAGAGATAGAATCTATGCGGAAGCGGAGTGGCGTGGAAGACACTTTGCGCTTATAGATACCGGCGGAATCGAACCTGATTCAACCGATATCATTCTGTCACAGATGAGGATCCAGGCTGAAATCGCAATGGATACTGCGGATGTTATCTTATTTATGGTAGACGGAAAAGGCGGATTGACTTCGTCTGACCGCGAAGTAGCCTCGATGCTGATGAAAACAGGAAAGGAAGTTATCCTCATTGTTAATAAAGTCGATTCGATGAAGCTGCCGGAAGATTTCTATGATTTTTATGAGCTGGGTTTAGGAGAACCCATTGCAATTTCTGCGGCAAACATGCTCAACCTCGGCGATGTCCTTGATCGAATCATAGAACAATTTCCTCAGGGAGCGGATGAAAATGAGGATGATACGACGAAAATCGCGGTGATAGGCAAGCCGAACGTTGGAAAATCTTCTCTTATCAACGTGTTGCTTGGAGAGGAGAGAGTCATTGTCAGTGATGTTGCCGGAACGACCAGAGACTCCATCGACACACCGTTTACCAGAGGAGACGATCAGTATATCCTTATTGATACCGCGGGAATTAGACGAAAGAGCAAGGTTACGGGCGATATCGAAAAATACAGCGTGATCAGGGCGATTGCCGCCATAGAGCGCTGTGATGTCTGCTTGCTGATGATTGATGCTGCCGAAGGAATTACCGAGCAGGATAAAAAAATAGCAGGTATTGCACACGAAGCAGGCAAAGGAATCATTGTTGTTGTAAACAAGTGGGATCTCATTGAGAAAGAGACCAATACGATGAAAGAATACCAGAAAGAGATCGCTGCAGAGTTGACGTTTATGTCCTATGCGCCTTCAGTCTTTATATCTGTACTGGAGAAACAGAGATTAAACAATGTAATCGATATGGTGAAATACGTATCTGAGAAGCGTGCGCTGAGAGTGCCTACTGGTCAGCTTAACAGCCTGATCGCAGACGCTACTTTGATGAATCAACCGCCTTCCGATAAAGGAAGAAGACTTAAGATATACTATGTGACGCAGGTTGGGGTGAAACCACCTTTGTTCTCATTTAAAATCAATGACAGAGAACTGATGCATTTCTCATATTCACGTTATTTGGAAAATAAAATCAGAGAAGGCTTTGGGTTTGAAGGTACCTCAATCAAATTTGTATTCCGGGCTAAAGGAGATCAAGACTATGATTAATCCAGTGCCTGTCCTTACCGTTTTGGTGTGTTATTTTATCGGCAATATTTCTCCAGCCATACTAATCGGCAGATTGATGGGAGTCGACATCCGGAAGCAAGGCAGCGGTAATGCAGGAACCACTAACGTACTTCGGGTTTTAGGAAAAAAGGCCGCCGCTTTGACCCTTGTAATTGATATTTGCAAAGGGGTAGCGGCTGTTCTCATTGGAAGATACATAGGAGGACAGGATCTTGCGATGGCATGCGGGATGGCTGCCTTTGCCGGTCATATCTGGCCGATGGCATTCGGATTCCGCGGCGGCAAGGGTATTGCCACTGCCTTCGGTGTTATTTTGACTCTCGAACCAATTCTCGGCTTGATTGAGGTGGCTGCAGCTTTGATTTTTCTGATTGTGTCCAAAAGGGTTTCTGTTGGATCGATTGCTGCAGCGATTCTGCTGCCCTTTGCTGCTTATTATTTTGATAAAGATTATCTGATTCTCACCATTTCTATGGCTGCAATCGTAATCTTTAAGCACCGTGCCAACATAAAAAGACTGCTCAAGGGACAGGAACCGAAGGTCAGCTTGAAGAAACAGGAGGAGAAAAAATGAATAAGAGGATCGCCGTTATCGGTGCAGGAAGCTGGGGTACAGCCTTATCAGTGAGCTTGAGCGGAAACGGTCATGTTACCGAAATTTGGGATGTCAACAAGGAACATCTAAAAGACCTTGCAGAAAAAAGAGAGAACACAAAGTACCTTCCCGGGGTCAAATTACCGGATGGAATTCATATTGCTTACGAGGTTGAGGATGCTCTTCGGGACGCTGACATCGTTTTATTTTCGGCGCCAGCTCAACATTTCAGAAGTGCATTGGATAGCACGCTCCCGTTTTTGAAGCCTGAAACGGTTCTGGTTAATGTCGCAAAGGGAATTGAACAAAAGAGCCTTAAGAGACTTTCTGAAATTGCTTTTGAGAAATTGCCTAGTGCCAGATATGTCGTTTTATCCGGTCCGTCCCATGCGGAAGAGGTGGGGATGGGCATGCCAACAACTGTCGTTGCAGCGTCAGAGGAGATCGAGCTTGCCGAATATATACAGGATGTGTTTATGTCAGACAGCCTTAGAGTTTATACGAATTCCGATGTGACCGGCGTGGAACTTGGCGGCGCACTGAAAAACATTATTGCTTTGGGAGCCGGAATTTCAGATGGAATGGGCTATGGTGACAATGCGAAGGCAGCGCTGATGACAAGAGGTATTACTGAGATAGCCAGGCTCGGAGTGAAATTGGGGGCAAATTTAGGTACGTTCTCAGGTCTGACGGGGATAGGAGATTTGATTGTAACCTGTACGAGCATGCATAGTCGCAACAGACGCTGCGGAATCATGATCGGAGAAGGAGTGAATCCTGCCGAAGCAACACAAAAAGTAGGAATGGTTGTAGAGGGGATTTATACGACAGAAGCGGCATATCAGCTTGCGAAATCTGTAGATGTCGAGATGCCCATAACTGAGCAAATCTATCGCGTGATCAATGAGAACGCCGATGCCAGAGAAGCGGTTAAAAGTTTAATGACAAGACAGAAAAAACATGAAACCGAAGAAATTTTTAAATAAGATACTTAACGCGATTTTCAATCATATCAATGGATCATATTTTCAATTGAATTTATAGACCGTAATAAGAACTATGCAGCGAGGGTACTCTCGGCTACATAGTTTTTTCTTTATAGGAAAGTAGCCACTTTTTTTATACTGTTCTATTTTCTCTCAGCACGAATAACATAAATTAAAAACTGTTTTCGGATTTGGAGTAGAGAAATGAAACTGACAGGCAAAAAAATAGTCGTTACAGGAGCTGATGGTTTCATCGGATCTCATTTGACGGAAAAATTGGTCAATCAAGGCTGTGAAGTATCTGCGTTTGTTTGCTATAACTCTTTGAATTCATCCGGTTGGCTGGATGATTCACCAAAAGAGATAAAAGAAGCAATCAGGATAATTCCGGGAGATATCAGAGACTTTCACCGTGTTAAAAATGCACTCAAAGGAAGCGACGCCGTCTTCCATCTGGCGGCGTTGATTGCAATTCCTTACTCCTACCTTTCTCCCGCATCTTATATCGAGACCAATATCAACGGCACATTAAACGTACTTCAGGCAGTAAGGGAATTGGAAATTGAAAGACTGGTACATACTTCGACCAGTGAAGTTTACGGTACGGCGCAAGCTATTCCCATATCGGAAAACCATCCTCTTTGTGCACAGTCGCCCTATGCGGCGTCAAAGACCGGAGCGGATCAGCTGGCTTTGTCTTTTTATGCTTCCTTCGCCACTCCTGTTTCTGTGATAAGGCCGTTTAACACTTACGGACCGAGGCAGTCAGCGAGAGCGGTAATCCCGACCATTATTACGCAAATTGCCCGGGGAGAGCGGAGAATCAAGCTGGGTGCATTGTCGCCGACCAGAGACTTTAATTACGTTAAGGATACCGTTCGCGGATTTATTGAGGTCGCCGGTTCAGATCAAACCGTAGGAGAAGTGGTCAATATCGGCAGCGGTTTTGACGTTTCCATCAGGGAGACTGCACAAACCATTGCTGGGATTATGGATGTGGAGATCGAAATCATTACGGACGACAGTCGTATCAGACCAGTCCATAGTGAAGTGGAGCGGCTCCATGCAGATATTGCAAAAGCGGTAAGGCTGTTTAATTGGAAGCCGGAATACGGATATGGTGAAGGATTTCGCAACGGATTGCGAGAGACTGCGGATTGGTTCTGTAATTTAGAAAACTTAAAAAAGTATCACCCTGGCAGGTATGAAATATGAACAAAGACTTCCTTGTCACCGAAATTGTGACATTGTTGAAAAGCATTCTAAATAAAGGGGAGCGTACGATTCCTTTGCACGAACCGCTTTTTGCCGGAAAGGAATGGGACTATGTAAAGAATTGCCTCGATACGGGCTGGGTCTCCTCCGTTGGTCAGTATGTTGATGAATTTGAAGACCGGATCACGCAGTATACCGGTGCTTCTCATGCTGTTTGCACGGTAAATGGAACGGCAGCGCTCCACATATGCCTCAAGCTGGCAGGTGTTGGCCCCAATGACGAGGTGATTCTTCCCGCTTTCACTTTTGTGGCGACGGCAAATGCTGTAAGCTACTGCGGCGCGGTTCCGCATTTTATCGATAATGACTGTGAGACCCTCGGGCCCGACCCTGAAAAACTTGAAGACTATCTCCGAGAGACAGCAGAAGTGAAGGACGGAATCTGCTACAGCAGGAAGTCTGGATACCCGATCAGAGCTGCCGTTATTATGCATACTTTCGGGCATCCAGCTGATATTGATCCTCTTATAGATATTTGTATGAAATACCGGATCGTGATGATCGAAGACGCCGCGGAATCACTGGGCTCCTTTTATAAAGGACGGCATACAGGGACTTTTGGCAAAGTTTCCGCTTTAAGCTTTAACGGCAATAAGATTGTCACAACGGGAGGAGGAGGAGCCATTCTCACAAATGACCGGGAATTGGCAAGGATGGCAAAACATATAACCACTACGGCAAAGCAGGCTCATCCATGGGCTTTTCTGCATGATCAAGTAGCGTATAACTATCGGATGCCCAATATCAATGCAGCCCTGGGTTGTGCCCAGATGGAATCCCTGGATGAGTTTTTGAGACTGAAGCGAAGCCTTGCTGACCGATACAGGGAAGCCTTTCGGCCCGTGAAAGGAATCACCTTTTTTCAGGAGGCGGAATATGCGCGCAGCAATTACTGGCTGAATACGCTGATACTGGCTGAAGAACATACGGAATTAAGGGATGTGGTGTTGGCAGAAGCCATAAAAGAAGGAATCAGTACCAGACCTCCATGGACAATGATGAATCATCTCGAGATGTACAAGGGCTGTCCTCAAATGGATCTATCCTCGGCTGAAAGTCTGGTTCGGCGATTGATTAATATACCGAGCAGTGCAAAGGAAGCACTGAGTAACTGAGGAAACAGTGTTTTACTGATTTAGGAGGGCGGTATGGCTTCGAAACGAAAATTGTGTATTGTAACAGGGACTCGTGCAGAGTACGGATTATTCATACCTTTGCTGCGCGAAATAAAAAAAGATGGAGATTATCAGCTGCAGTTGGTTGCAACGGGAATGCACTTATCTCCTGAGTTTGGAGCAACATACCACAGGATTGAAGAAGATGGATTTACAATTGACTATAAGGTTGAAATGCTTCTTTCGGGAGATACCGCTTCCAGCGTAGTCAAATCAATGGGGCTTGCATTGATCGGTTTTTCTGATGCTTTTCAACAGCTCCGTCCAGATCTTCTGGTTCTGATCGGTGATCGATATGAGATTCTCGCCGCAGCGCAAGCTGCTATGATCCTTAAAATTCCCATTGCTCATATTGCAGGGGGTGACACGACGGAAGGGGCCTTTGATGAAGCGATTCGTCACAGTATAACGAAGATGTCACAAGTGCATTTCGTTACGAATGAATTATCGTATCAAAGAGTCAGGCAGCTTGGCGAAAACCCGGACTACGTTTTTCATGTCGGCAGTTTGGGAATCGATCGAATTCGGATGCTTCAAGCGCTGAGCAGAGATCAGCTTGAAAAAAAATTATCGTTTCAATTTTGCAGTAGAAATTTGCTGATTACCTTTCATCCGGCGACTTTGGATGACCAGCAGCCAGGCAAACAATTTTGGGAATTGCTTGCAGCTCTCTACAATCTTGGCCCGGATACGGGATTGATCTTTACTAAACCCAATTCTGATCCCGGGGGCAGAGAAATTTCAGCATTGATCGATGCATTTGTAATCCGGCATTCTAATGGGGCCGCATATACCGACATGGGAGACTCTGTTTATTTAAGCCTGATGAAGCAGGTTGACGCGGTAGTCGGAAATTCTTCAGGCGGAATTTACGAGGCGCCTTCTTTTCAAAAGCCGACGGTGAACATCGGCGATCGCCAAAAGGGACGGCTGATGGCTTCCTCTGTAATCTGCTGCCCTCCAGAGAGAGGTGCGATCGAAAAGGCAGTGGAAGAGGCCTTTGCAATGGACTGCACCTCTGTTGAAAATCCCTATGGCAACGGATATTCCGCTGAAAAGATTATGGACGTATTAAGAGCGATTCCAGATTATCAGCATTTGCTCATAAAGCGCTTTCATATGGTTCCTATTCACAGCCCAAGATGAAGGCATTGCCTGCAGCTTCAGCGGTAGACAAAAGCCATTTTCCCTAAGCACTGTGAATAGTAACTTCATATGATGCAGCTTTTATTGGATAAATGATATGGAATGAATCATCAATGTAAGCGGAGAGGGGGCGGTCCGTTTGAATAAAACTGTGATTATTGCGGAAGCAGGGGTTAATCATAACGGAAAATTGGAACTGGCTTATCGATTGGTCGACGCCGCCGCGGAAGCCGGAGCGGACTACGTAAAATTTCAGACCTGGAATAGCGAGCGGGTCATTTCAAAATATGCGGACAAAGCGAAATATCAAGAGGAGAATTCCAGTATAAAAGAGTCTATGCTGGAAATGGTGAAAAGACTGGAGCTTTCTTTTGGAGACTTCCTTAAATTGAAGGCCTATTGCAGGATGGTGGGAATCGGCTTCCTATCATCTCCGTTTGACATCGAGAGCGCAGAATTTCTATTCTCCGTTGGAGTGGATATGATCAAGATTCCATCCGGAGAAATCACAAACCTTCCATTGCTTGAAACGGTGGCAAAGCATTCCTGCCCGGCCATTTTATCAACCGGAATGAGTGAGTTACGGGAAATTGAGGCAGCCTTAATTATTCTCAAAAAAGAAAAGAAAAAGCAGATCACCCTGCTTCACTGCAATACGCAGTATCCGACTCCTATGGAGGATGTAAACCTGCGTGTGATTCAGACGTTAAAAGAGCATTTTGGCCTGCCGGCAGGTTTGTCAGATCATTCACTTGGTGCGGAGGTGCCCATTGCCGCAGTTGCATTGGGTGCGAAAGTGATTGAAAAACATCTGACTCTCAGCTGCGGTATGGAAGGCCCTGACCATAAGGCAAGCATGGAACCGAAGGCATTCTGCAATATGGTGCAAAGCATCAGAAATGTTGAGCTGGCTTTAGGCAGTGAAAGAAAACATGTGACTGAATCAGAACGAGAAAACATTGTTGCCGCAAGAAAAAGTATCGTTGCTGCACGGAAAATCTCTGGAGGGGAAGTATTTACCGAGGTAAACCTCGCAGTAAAAAGACCGGGGACAGGAATTTCCCCGATGAAATGGCATGAATTGATTGGAAGGGCGGCACCGCGGGATTTTGAGGAAGACGAGTTGATAACGGTTGAATGATATCACGGCTTCGGCAAAGACGGAGCCTAATCATAAAATAGGACATAAAATTAAAAACAGGAGTGTGCGGTTAATGAAGGTGCTGATTATCGGCCTTGGCTCAATGGGGAAAAGAAGAACTGCCTTGATTCGGAAGCATTACCCTGATATAGACATCGTGGGTGTTGATTATGACGCTAACAGGAGGAAAAATGCAGCGGAGCAGTTTCAATTAGCGGTATATGAAGACCACATACAGGCAGTTCGCCGGGAAAAGCCCGATGCGGTGCTTGTCTGCAGTCCTCCTGGTACCCATGATGGAATCATCTTGGATTGCATTCACAATAATATACATGTTTTCAGCGAGATAAATCTGTTTGCCGACCGCTATAAAGAAATTTCAAAGACTGCGAAGGAGCGTAACCTGATTTTGTTTCTTTCCTCAACGCAGCTCTATCGTAAAGAAGTCGAAATCATAACCGAACTGGTGCAGAAGCAAGTTGAAGTGATTGAAGGAACACCTGCTATAATTAAAACAGAGAAAATAAATTACCGGTATCATGTGGGTCAATATTTACCGGACTGGCATCCATGGGACAGCAGGAATAATTTCTTCCCCTGGAATAAGAGAACGAACGGGTGCAGAGAAATTTTCGCTATCGAGTTGCCCTGGCTCCTTCATACCTTTGGAAAAATTGAAAAACTGTCTGTTTTCAAAGGCAGTATTTCTTCTATGGAGATCGAATTTCCGGATCATTACTATATTGTCATGGAACATGAGAACGGGAATAGGGGTGTTTTTATGGTAGACGTCGTATGCAGATGCGCTGTTAGAGAACTGCTGGTATATTCGGAAAGCCTCCATCTGACATGGAATGGGTCGCCGGATGGGCTTTTCTGTTACAGTTTTGAAAGTAAACGAATGGAGCAGGTAAAAACGTACAGTGATATTGATAAAAATGAACAATATGCCGCAAGTATTATTGAAAATGCATATCTCGATGAGCTTGCTTTTTTTATAGACTCAGTAAGAAGCGGAAAGCTTCGTTCAAGATATTCCTTTGAAGAAGACCTGTATACACTGCAGGTTATCGATACGATTGAAAGCCTATGAAGATTTGTTTTGTCGGATTAGGTTCCATTGGACAGAGACATTTGAAGAATTTTATGCTTGTCGCGAAAGATTACGGAATCAATGTAAATATCCATGCACTGCGCTCTTCAGATAGAGGATTGCCGAAGGAAATTACAGAACTGGTCGCCAAAGAGATCACGTTGGAAAGCTGTCTTGACCATGAATACGACATCGTATTCATAACAAATCCAACATCGGAGCATATTTCTACAATAAAACGAATGGCTGGCAGAACCCGGAATATGTTTATAGAAAAGCCCCTTGCCTCAGATGCTGATTTTCTTATCTCCGATTTGGGATTAAGCCGGGAGGGCGTATATTATATCGCAGGTCCCCTTCGCTATTCCGGCGTGATAAGGAAGCTGAAAGAACTGTTGCCAGAGGAAAGGGTCCATAGTATCCGTGCCATTTGTTCCAGCTATCTGCCGGATTGGCGGCCGGAAACGGACTACCGGCAAAGTTATAGCGCCCAAACAGAAAAAGGTGGCGGAGTGGCAATTGACTTAATCCATGAATGGGATTACATCATCGAACTATTTGGTTTCCCTGAAAAAGCCTGTCGGCTGACGGGGAACTGTTCACATTTGGAAATAGACAGTGAAGATATCGCGGTATATATTGCCGGTTATCGGAACATGCTTGCCGAGATACATCTTGACTATTTCGGTAGAAAACCGAGACGCAGTATAGAACTTCTTACGGAAAAGGGGACGATTACAGGTGATTTCATCCAGGGCTCAATTTCATTTACAGATGGTCGAAGGAGTCTTTTCATGAAGGAGGAAAGGAATGAAATCTATTTGCGGGAAATGAAGTTTTTTTTGGAGCTCGTTCTTCGAGAGAAAAACTACAGTAATCTGGAAAAAGGTCTTTCCTTATTAAAGTTGGCTTTGGGAAAAGCAGATGAATGAGAAGTGGTTAATAACAGTCTGACAATCAATTGATTAGGAGGATAGGATATGAATATACTGGTAGTGATCTGCGGCCGAGCCGGTTCTAAAGGAGTACAAAACAAAAACATACGTAATTTTCTGGGAAAGCCATTGATCTTCTATACCATAGCAGCTGCGTCTATTTTTAAAAATGAAAATGAGGAAGAGTTGATTGACATCTGCGTTAACAGTGACAGTGAGGAACTGTTGAAAATTGCGGGATATTATGAAGTGACCTGTATCAAAAGACCTGCGGAGCTTGCGCAGGATGAATCACCTAAGCTGCTTTCTGTCAGGCAGTCACTTGCGTATATGGAAGAAAAAAACAACAGACGTTATGATTATATTATAGATTTGGACATTACATCCCCTTTACGAACTTCAGGGGATATTTTAAATTCTTTGAAAAAGCTTGAGTGTGATGAAAGGCGTGATGTTGTCTTTTCAGCTGTTCCTTCACGAAGGAATCCTTATTTCAATATGGTTGAAAAGCGCGGTGAAAAAATGAGTAAAGTTATGGATGGTTCATACCAGGCTAGACAACAGGCTCCCCGTGTTTATGATATGAACGCATCCATATATTGCTATCGAAGGTCAAGTCTTATGAACCGGCTGAAGAAGTCTCCTCTTGACGGTGATTTTGACATCATTCTCATGCGTGATACCGCAGTGCTGGATATCGATTCTGAAGAGGACTTTAAAATGATGGAATACCTCGCCGACGGGTATTTTCAAAACGAATTTCAGGAAGTTCTGACCTGGAAGGAAAATCACAAAACTGAGAAACGTTAATATTATGATAAAAGGAGCACTCGTTGACAAAGCGTCAATAATTTAAGTCTCCAAGGAGCCGCAGCTGATATGGAAGATTGGACGAAAATATTGGTTGCGCCTGATACGAAAATTCACCGGGTCATAGAGATGATCGACAAAAATGCGCTGAAGATCGCGCTGGTCGCAGATGAAAACAGTAAGTTACTGGGAACGGTAACGGATGGTGATATTCGCAGAGGAATCTTAAAAGGGATTTCGCTTGAATGTCCCGTGCATCAGATCATGAATCCAAAACCCGTGACAATTCCACTTCTCAAAGACAGAAAGAGCATCCTGAACATTATAAAAGTAAATAAATTACGGCATCTTCCGGTCATTGATGAAGAGGATCATATTATTGGAATCGAAATACTTGATGAATTGGTCAGAACTTCCCAAAATGATAACTGGGTTGTTATCATGGCGGGAGGCAGAGGAAAACGACTCTGCCCTTTAACAGACAACTGTCCCAAGCCCATGCTGAAAATTGGCGGTAAGCCGATTCTGGAAACCATACTGCTTGGTTTAATTAATCAGGGATTCCACCGGTTTTGCATTTCAGTAAACTACAAAGCGGAGCAGATCGTGGAATACTTTGAAGACGGGTCGAAATGGGGAGTACAAATCATTTATCTTGTGGAGGAACAGATTCTGGGAACCGCAGGACCGCTGAGCTTGTTCTCCGTCAGTACCCCGGAACCGGTTATCGTTATGAACGGCGATATTTTGACGAAGTTAAATATGGAACAACTGCTTGATTTTCATAAAAAGCACAAGAGTAAGGCAACTGTTGCGGTACACCCCTATAATATTCAGGTACCCTATGGCGTAATAAAGGCAGCAAAAGACATGTTAGTGGGCTTCGAAGAAAAACCCGTATATACAAATCTTGTGAATGCAGGAATCTATGTTCTTGACCCGGAGGTGATTCGCCGGATACCAAAGGATACGTATTTCGATATGAATCAACTGTTTCGCGGGATGATGCAAAGCAACGATATATTGACTGTATTTCCCATTAGAGAATACTGGATCGATATCGGTTCAACAGAAGATTTCAATCAGGCGCAGCTGGATTATAATGAGGTATTCAATGAGAGTGAAAGAATGCAGCTTTACAAAGAATGAAGATTACTCAACCGAAATACGGGATCGTGCCGAAACGGTACTGATATTATCGGAACAGATAGTAAGAATACAGAAACTGATCGCTGAGGTTAAAAAAGAATCCGGTGAACTGCGGAAGCTTTTTTTAACAGAAGAAGAACGAGTTAATATGAGAAAATCGGTCGGATTTTTTGATTCCAGAATGCAGGCAATGGCTTTCTTTACGTTGAGAAATATGGAATCTTATCTGACTGACGGATGGAAGAGTTTGTATGAAATTGAAAATAGTTCCGAAGGAGGCCTAAGTGATGAAAACGCAAGCTTACGTTCAAAAAATCTGTGATAGACTCCAAGATTCTCTGCAAACCTGCATAGAAGATTTCAGAGCGGGCAGAGATTGCCAGGGCCTTGAAACTTTTTTGAATACAGTCGAGGATCTGGAAATTTTGATGGATTCCAGTTGGGGGCATGGTGCCGAAAACCTGGCCATGACGGATAAGATTCTAGACGCTCTTGAAAGGATAAGGGATTGCATAGAGAATTGTGATGTAGCGGGCATGACCGACGTGCTGGAATTTATGCTCTATCCGATGGTGAAGGAGATGATGTCCGAAAATGGAAATGAAACTTGCACAACCGAATGAAACCGAAAACATGCTTTGGAAAAATACAATGCTGATGCCGTCATGGATTCAGGAACGAATAAAAAAAGTTGAAGACAGTGAACTTGAAAAAAGAGTAAGTATCACGTTTAACGAAGATGGATATCCTCTGTGCAGTTATCAAGAATCTGATAACTGCTTTCAGATAACAAGTATGCAGCCGGTGAGAGAAGCGGAACGATGGGCCGATCCTGTTTTAACACAGGGATCAGGAAGCGTTTTCATGTTCGGCTCCGGTTTTGCTTATCCAATTTATGAGCTGTTCTCCAGAAAGCAGCCTCATACACTGGTAATCGTTTTTGAGCAAAATTTATATCTATTTAAAACAATGCTGCGTTATTTTGATTTTGAGCCGCTCATCAGAACAGGAAAGCTGATTTTTTTTGTTGGAGACATTGAAGATTTTTCTAATGCTTTTAATAAATTGTTTTTCAGTATTGCTTTCGCAAGCTGTACCTTTCCTGAATTTGCCTTTACTCACGCAGCGAAGCGTAATTTTCAAACGCAGTATAAAGACATTCACAGGTATGTCTTTTCGCAGCTTGCATTGTACGTTTTTTATATTGGAAATGATCATCTGGATAACCTAGTGGGACTAACCAACCTGATTTCAAATAGCAGAGCGATTCTGGAAAGTCCGGGAATTGAGTGCCTAAGGGATCAATATAAAGGGTTCCCGGCTTTTATTATTGCCAACGGACCATCACTGGATAAAAATATCAGCGAATTGCACAGGATACAGGGAAGAGGGTTGATTATCAGTACAGAATCCACGATTGTTCCACTTCTTAGAAACGGTATTAAACCAGATATATTGACAATTATCGAGAGAACAAAATATACGTATCTCTATCACTTTGAAAATGTTGATTATCCGGAAGATATGGCCCTACTCTGTCTGGGTCTTGTGGACAAACACGTCTTTCCAGCTTTTCCGGGCCAAAAAATACCGATTTTCCGAAACGCGGAAGCCATCAATCAGTGGGTGAATCAATATATCGGAGACGGAAGCGCAATGGACGCAGGAGCAAATGTTTCCCATCTTGCTTTTGAATTGGCAGTATTATTGGGAGCGGACCCTATCGTATTTGTCGGTCAGGATTACGCTTATGGAGCTGATGGAGTTGCCACACACAGCAAGAATGCTGTTTACAATGAAGACAAGGGCAAAAAGAGCAAAGAATATATTCAGTCTATGCGGGTGATTGAGGTGGAAGGAAACGATGGTAAGATGATTCCCTCTAATCAGTTATGGATTGATTTCAAACGGGGACTGGAGCAAAAGATCGCCTCGCATCCTGATAAGACAATGATTAATGCGACGGAAGGCGGCGCCCTTATTTCAGGAACCCGGTTCGAGAAGCTGACCCGGGTGATTGATCAATATTGCTGTGATACGATGCCGCGTCAAGTTTACAAATTGATTGAAGAAAACAAGCCGTTAATTGATAAAGCGAAAAAAAGGTTGGGGCTGGAACAGTTTATAAAAAGCATTGAAAACTACGTTTTGATGTTTCAAGAACTTGGGGAAGCTGCAAATAAAGGTAAGCTGGAGTGCAGTGATGTCCTGCTCAGATTGGAGCGAAATGAAAAAATGGAGCGTGATCATTTAGAGAATGCCTATCAAAAGAATATTATGACCTATCAGAAGTATCTTTCTGATGATTTATGCCGCAGCTTTTGTCAGCAGGTGATTTTTGCTTATTATTATCTGATGAATCGCGTTGGATTGATTGATACAGATGAGAAAACAAACGAAATATTTATGATACAACGTCAGTTCTTCCAAAGTCTGTATCTTGTCTGCCAAAGCGTGGCAGTTCATTTGGAAGATGCGATAAAAATTCTGGAACCAATTTTAACGGAACCGAGTTTGATGGGAGAGGAGCGTGACGCTGTTGAATCAGATCATAAGTCTTGAGAGAAAACTGGATCAATTGATAAGAGATCCTCATAATCCGCAGCGTTACAACGAAATCGGAATTAAACTGTGGCAGCTGGGTGATACGGAACTTGCAGGCAAGTATTTTGAAAAAGCTTTGCAGCTATGCCCTGAGGACGAGGATATAAGCTATAATTACGGGTTGAATCTTTATCTCCAATGCCGCTGGCATGAAGCAGCTTCGGTCTTTGAGGAACATCTGAAAAACAATGCAGATGACGTTGAAGTGTTGGAAAAGCTCGGAGCTTCCTATTATCTGATAGGAGATTATAATTCAGCAGCGGATATATACGAAAAGCTGAAAAGGAAGAAAGGGGAAGCATGATTCATGACAGGCAATATTGAATTGAGCTTATGTGTTATAAGGTGGAATGATGAAAATCGTCTAACTGATTTTCTTGAGGAAATTACAGGGCTTGCAGATGAAATAATTATTGTGAATTTTGCATCGCAGGATCAGGTTGTTAAGAAAGCAAGGCTGGCGGGCGCTCAGGTTCTCCAGACCGAATGGAGCAGCAGCCGCAGCAGGATAAAAAATGAATGTCTGGATCAAGCGCGAGGGAGATGGGTCCTTTTTCTTGAGCCCGATGAGCATCTTCCGAAAGAGCAATGGAGCCACCTAAGGATGCTGCTCAAAAATCCAACTGCTGAAGAATATTATATTTATGTGGATCGAGGTCAGGGTAACAGCATGATCAATACACCGGCAGAATCCCTCAGGCTTATAAGAAACAGGGCGGCATACCGCTATCAATACCGCTCCTTTGAATATATAAGCGATGATCTTATCTCAAACATCAGGGAATCGAACTTAAGAATACGAAAGCCAAAAACTTCATCCTCTTTGCAGCAGGAGGAAGAAAGATTCATGCTGCTAAAGGCGGATCAGAAAGATCATACGGAAGACGGTTATATAAATTATATCAGTGGAATTGACCTGCTTAATCAAAAGCGGTACGAAGCTGCGTTGAACTCTTTTCTATCCGCTCGTAAAAAAATAAACTCCGAATATTTCTACGCGCCGCACCTTTTTAAGTGTCTGGTATGGACTGAACTTTCAATGGAGAAGTATGAGAACGCGTTAAGAGATGCAAAAGAAGGCATCGGGCTTTTTCCGGAGTATGCAGATCTGCTTGTTTTACGTGGTGAAGTGTATAAGCGTATGAAAAAATACAAACAAGCAATCCATGATTATGAAAATGGCCTAAAAATCTTACAGAACGTTAGCACAAAGGCTTATGGATCAGAGATTTCTGCTGCTGTGATATTTGAAAACCTAGGGCAGCTTTATGAAAAAGAGCTTGCGTATCAAAAGGCGGCATTCTGTTATCAGCAGGAGTTGAAGTGTGGAATTGCAACTCCTGAGCTGATTTATAAAGCCGCAGAGATGATATTAAAATCAGGTGAAACAGAGGTCATCAAACTTCAGATGCAAGAGGCTGCCGAAGAAAAAAATCTGGAAATGATGATGATTTTCATCGATCTTTTCTATCGCAATCTAGAATATCACGAGGTTCTCTCCTATTTAGTAAATTTGGAGCCATTTATAGAAAAAGAGGAGGCGGATTTCATCAGGTATTCATGCTGTAAAATGCTGGGAAGGAAAGAGGAAGCAGACCTGTATTTGTCACAGATAAAGGAAAATCCCGGTTTCCTGGAGCAGATCCGCATGCAGGAGATAGAGCAAAGGTGGAATGAGAACCTCTTGGAAGAAGCATCGGAGCTGATACGGGATATGGAAGATGATGAGATCAGAAATATTATGGTTCGTTTTTTATGGCTAAAACAGACGGCGAAAGCGAAGCGCATAATGCCGCTGTTAATTAAAGGTAAAAGTTCGGAAGAACAAGCAGAAATTTATAGGGATATTGCAGGATGCCTGCTTCGCTTCGAAGGGGATGGAATGATTTCGGAAATGGGTCTTTTAGATAATCCGCTGCTACCGGAAGAGATTCGACTTGCTTTATGGGCAAGGGAAAGCATGAAACGGCTGCGCAGTTGGATTACAACAGTGCCAATTGTCGACAGCCGAAAAGAAGAAGCTGCATATGATCATTTTGCTATGGGAAATGATTTCGAAGAATCAGGAAAAACCAACGAGGCGTTTTTCGCTTATATAAGAGCATTGCAGCTCGACCCCTATGATGAATCTGTTCGGAAAAAACTTAGAATATTGTATTTTTCAGAACCGGAAATGTATTTGTCATTACTGCAATCCGTATATTGGGTGACAGAAGGGGATGCTTTCGGCTTCAAAGAAGAGTTCTTGAGTTATGCAAAGGGTTTATTTGCTTTTTTCGCAGGGGATTTTGCGGAAGCTGTGAAGTATTTTTCTGAATTTGAAAATACCGGTGCTGTTTGTGCTCCGGGCCTGACGCAGCTAATTGCGTGTCTTTGGTTGAACGGGGATGTGGAAAAAGCAGAAGCGATGACGAACGGTAACAACTCTTGTGTTTTGAATGAGAAAATTTATACGATCTGCAAAAGCTACGTTTTGCAGAAGCTTATGGAGTATAATGAACAAAATTGTGATTCTGAACAAATCCGCAGAGAGATGAAAAAAATCAATTGATGTATGGGTCAGGGCAATGAAAAAGAAGCTGCCTCACGGTATTGGTATACCGCTATGAGGCAGCTTTTTAAACGCATATCCTACGGATTACGTCGTTACTGTTGTCGTTGAAGTTGAACTTGGAACAAAATTATTCACTACGAGTGTAATCGGGGCACTGACAGGAACAGTTGATGTTTGAGTAACAACTACCTGTGAACCGCTTGCTCCGATTGTGAACAAGCTGGTTTCCTGCAGCGAACCATTTATAAACAGCAGATAATAACCGTTAGCAGTAGTTGCAGTAGCAAGATTACTGGTAACGGCAGTACCGGTGCTGTCAATAAATGAAGTTGATGCAATCGTGAGCGTACCACTGGTTCTGTCTCCATCACTTAAACTATAAAAATATTGCTGGATGTCAGGATTGGTGTCAGTAGTAGTGGTCGTTGTGGCACTCATGATCAGCTTGAATAGTGAAGTTGCCATTTGGATTCCTCCTTTTTCCTAAGTTTCTATCTTTATACTATGATAACCACCTCAATTATGTGAAAAGCCGCCCATGAAAAATGAGCGGCTAATAACCGGAATCGTGCTATTATAAATCCTTATATAAGTCGACTGAGGTTAATTTCTTAATAAACTCTGCCGATGGAAAAATTGTTGTCCTCCAGAGCTTCAATAATTTGTTTGATATGGTTATGGCCGTTCGTTTCAACGGTAACCTCTAAGACTACCTTGTTGGAATACCGGTCGATTGCTTTGAACTGATTGTGAACAAGTTCAATGACGTTTGCTCCAAGTTCCGAAAGGATCTGCGCAACCTTTACCAGCTGACCCGGCTTGTCCGGCAGTTCCACTGAAAAGCACATGATTCTGCCGCGGCTGATCATGCCTTGATTGATGATGGAGGATATGGTCACTACGTCAATATTGCCACCGCTGACCAGGCAGACAATATTCTTACCAGGTTTCGCTCTTTTTCTAAGACCAGCTAAAGGGACTACCCCTGCGGTCTCAGCAATCATCTTATGCTTTTCCAGCAGAAGCAGCACTGCTTCCATAATATCTTTTTCCGATACGGTAATGATCTCATCCACATATTGTTTTGTGAAGGCAAAAGTTAATTCACCGGGTTGTCTGACGGCAACGCCTTCTGCACTGGTCTTAACGGAAGCTAGTCTGGTAAGCTGTCCTTCATCAACTGAGATTTTCATCGACATCGCACCTACCGGAACTACGCCGATCACTTTTACTTCTGGTTTGAATGTTTTGATTGCCAGCGCAATTCCGCTTATCAAGCCTCCTCCACCGATGGGAACGAGGACCTCGTCCACATTTTCCAATTCTTCCAGAATTTCCAGACCGGTGGTGCCTTGTCCGCAAATGACGTCATAGTCATCAAAGGGGTGTACAAAAGTGTATTCGTTTTCACAGGCCAGTTCCATCGCCTTGCTGTAGGATTCGTCATATACGTCTCCGTGAATCACCACATCCGAACCGTAACTTTTTGTTGCGTCAATTTTCAGCAAGGGTGTGACATTGGGCATGACGATCGTCGACTTGATTCCCCTGCGCTGTGCCGAAAAAGCTACTCCTTGAGCATGATTTCCCGCTGATGAGCAGATGATGCCCTTTTTACACTCCTCTTCGGTAAGATTCGCAATTTTATTATAAGCGCCCCTGATTTTGAATGATCCAGTCACCTGAAAATTCTCTGGCTTGATATAAACGTTGCATTTATGTTCTTTGCTGAAAAAGTCACTGTAAATCAGCGGAGTTTCTTTTATGACACCTTTCAAATTTTCTTTTGCTTTTTTAATTGAATCTTCATGATTGAGATCGAGATAATGTTTTATTTGCTCCGCGTTCATAAAATCCCTCCAAATACGCTTGTTTTGATTATAACATGATTGAGACTTATAAACAGTTTAAGACCTAAAAACTCATCCGTCAATGATAATCTTGCAGGGCAAACCGCATATTGTTTCTTTTCAGGAATAATGTTAAGATAGAACAGTTATAAATACTTTGGAGGAAAAACGAGTTGATAAAGAAAAGTTTTCATATTCAGACCTTCGGCTGTCAGATGAATGAGCATGATTCCGAAACGCTGGCCGGTATGCTGGAGGAGCTCGGATATGTAGATAATAAAAATAAAAAAGAAGCAGATGTCGCGATTATTAACACCTGTAGCGTGAGAGAAAATGCGGACAAGCGTTTCTTCGGAACGCTGGGTCAGCTGAAAAAAGTAAAAGAGGATCGCCCGGAAGTGGTTGTTGCCGTGTGCGGTTGCATGATGCAGCAACAGCACATCATCGATACCTTGAAAGCGAAGTATCCATGGGTGGATTTAATATTCGGCACGCATAATATTCATGAATTTCCAAAGCTTCTCACGAATGTTCTTAATGAAAGAGAAAAGATTGTTGACGTTTGGAAAGATGGAGGCGATATTGTTGAAGGTCTCCCGGCAAAAAGAATGTATCCATTCAAAGCCTATGTGAACATCATGTACGGCTGCAACAATTTCTGTACGTACTGCATTGTTCCTTATACGAGAGGCAGGGAAAGAAGCAGAAGACAGGAAGAGATCGTCAGTGAGGTTCAATCACTCGCTGCATCGGGGGTCAAAGAAATTACCCTTCTTGGGCAAAATGTGAACTCTTACGGAAGCGGAGGCGAATTCTCAACGGATTTTTCCGATTTGATTTATCTGCTAAATGATATAGAGGGTATTGAGCGGATCAGGTTTATGACTTCTCATCCCAAAGACCTCTCCGATAAGCTGATCAAAGCGTTTCGGGATTGCGAGAAGCTGTGCAATTCGATCCATCTGCCGGTTCAGTCCGGAAGCTCTGCAGTATTGAAGCGCATGAACAGAAGGTATACGAAGGAGGACTATTTACTCCTTGTCAGAAAACTTCGGGAAGCAGTTCCTGAAATCGCGATTACCACGGATATCATTGTAGGCTTCCCGGGAGAGACAGATGAAGATTTCGATGAGACGATGGATCTGGTCAGAAGGGTCAGATATGATTCTGCCTTTACCTTCCTGTATTCGATAAGAAAGGGAACTCCAGCTGAAAACTATACGGATCAGGTTCCGGAGGCCGTGAAACATGACCGGTTCAATCGCCTTGTAGCCGAGATGAACGAGATCGCGGCAGAAATAAATAAGACCTATGAAGGGAAGACGGTTACCGTGCTTGTGGAAGGACCGAGCAAGACGAACCCCGGAATTTTGACCGGAAGAACAGAGTCTGGCAAGCTGGTTCATTTTAAAGCTTCCGATTCCGCGATTGGACAGATCATCTCTCTTAAGATCACAGAAGGCAAGACCTTCAACCTTACCGGAGTCCCAGTTTCTTCTTCATAGCGTTAGGATCAGGAGGAGGCAAAAACACTTATGTACATGAGCTCGAAAAGAAAAAGGTTTGCAGGGTGAGACTGATCGATACGGATGAAGAATCGATGAGAACTTATAAAAAAGAGGCTTAAAGGAGTGGAAATAGGAATCTGTATTCCGTCATTTTCGCTTTTTTTTTATTTTTGTAATAGGACCGGCTAAAAAATTATGAATAAAGAAAAGCATCCTCTAATATATTGTACAGACAATGAGTGGAATGAATATTGGAGGAGGTTAGAGCATTGGAGAACCTAAATATATATGAGAGCATAGCTGAGAGGACTCAGGGCGATATCTATGTGGGGGTCGTAGGGCCGGTACGAACGGGAAAATCGACCTTCATCAAACGGTTTATGGATCTGCTTGTTATACCAAATGTTACAAACACCTATGTTAAGGAAAGGGTTGTCGATGAATTGCCTCAGAGCGGAGCCGGCCGGACAATAACGACGACTGAGCCCAAATTTGTTCCCGCTGAAGCGGTTGCATTAGAGCTTCCGGGTAATATTAATTTTAAAGTGCGCATGGTTGATTGCGTAGGATATATGGTAAAAAACGCGCTTGGGCATCAGGAAAACGGAAAGGCGCGTATGGTAAGCACTCCCTGGCAGGAAAAGCAGATTCCTTTTGAGGAAGCAGCCGAAATAGGAACGAGGAAAGTTATAGCAGATCATTCCACCATCGGTATTGTTTTAACGACAGACGGGTCTATAGGGGAAATTGAGAGAGAAAGCTACATACCAGCAGAAGAACGGGTAGTCAGAGAATTAAAAGAACTAAAAAAACCCTTTGTAATTGTGCTGAATGCTTTAAATCCTGAAGCCGAGGACACGAGAGAATTAAAGTGCATTCTGGAAGAAAAATATGAGGTTCCCGTTATTGCGGCAAACTGCGCCAGGATGAGCACCAAAGTTTTGAATCAGATACTCAGTGAAACGCTCTTTGAATTCCCGGCAGCGCAGATTAAATTTCGCCTTCCCGGCTTTATTGACGGCCTTTCAAACGATCATTGGATCAAAGCGACGATTATTGAGAATATCAAGGAATGGAGCAAGACCTTTGATAATATAAGAGATATCCAAAACAGTATTGCAGCTCTTGAGGATGGAGATATCGTGCAGGCTATTGCTGTCAGCAATATGGACCTTGGAACCGGAGACATTGAAGTGGAGGTTATTCCTGTTGACGGGCTGTTCTACAAGGTTATTGAAGAATTGACCGGTCAGGCGGTTAACAATGATTATCAATTCTTCGGCTTAATACAAGATTTTGCTGAAGCGAAGAAATCTTATGATAAATTGAAAGACGCAATCGCTCAGGTTGAAGAATCGGGATACGGAATTGTACAGCCGAAGCTTGCGGAAATGGTTCTGGAAGAGCCGGAAATCTTTAAACAGGGCAACAAGTTCGGTGTACGCCTGAAAGCGAAAGCGCCGTCGCTGCATATTATAAAAACAGATATTACCACAGAGGTCTCCCCTGTGGTTGGAAGTGAGAAACAGAGTGAAGACTTAATTCGATATCTTCTCACTGAATTTGAGAACAATCCGGCAAAGATATGGGAGACCAATCTCTTTGGAAAATCGCTTCATGAGATGGTTACAGAGCAAATGGAAAACAAACTTACCAACGTGCCTGACCACATTCGGTATAAAGTGCAGCGTTCCCTTCAGAAGATCTCCGATGAGGGGAAAGAGTATTTTATCTGCATCATATTGTAAAATTAGTTTAAATCAATCATTTTTAAAAAGGAACTTCATTTGTAAGTTCCTTTTAATATGCCTGATTTCAAATTCTTATCCATTATGACAAAATTATTTCTATGTGAGTTTTGATATTTTGTATAATTAATTAATCATAAGGCGTTAGCCCTGTGCAGGGGAAAGAAATAAAAAACGGGTTTCAGTTTAAGCTTCTGTGGTATATATAAAAAAATAGAAAGTAAGCCTTTGGGCTTCTTATATATATATTAACTTACAAAGAAAGGCGAACCGACATGAAAATCAACCTTACGAAAAAGATTGCATTTATTTTAGCAGGCTTGCTGATTGGTGTTTCTCTCATACTCAGCATTGTATCAATACGTACCGGATCATCAGCCTTATTGAGTGAAACGGAAAAATTAACAATGTATCGTGCTAACGAGAGTGCCGGCCGCATCAGTGTTACAATTGATAAGGATTTAGCAGTACTGCTGACGATTGCAGAAAAAACTGAAATAAAAACAATGAACTGGGATATTCAGAAAAGCATCCTTATTCCTGAAACAACTGCTCTTGGATATTTAGACATGGCAGTTGTCACGACTGACGGAGTTGCGCATTATGTAAACGGAGAAGAAGGATCGGACCTGTCTGACAGGGACTATGTAAAGAATGCTCTGGCAGGAGAAAATAGTATTTCTGATGTTATTATCAGCGAAGATATAGGAAAACCTGTTCTAATGGAGGCGGTACCGATTACAAATGATGGCAGTGTAATCGGTGCGCTGGTCGGAAGAAGAGATGGAACCAATCTCCTTGAAGTATTCAATCTGATCAGCGACGAAGAAACATATTATTTCATTCTGGGTCCGGACAGCACTATCTTCGCGCATCCCGATAAGAACATGGTACTGGACAAGAGGAACGTTTTTGAAGAAATTAAATCGAATGGCTCACTGAAAAGCTTCGGTCTTGCGTTGCAGAAGATTGAACTGGAACAAACCGGGGTTGCAAAATATGAATTAAATGGACAAAACCGCTTTACTGCAATGGCTCCAATTCAAGGAACGGATTGGACCTTGGGGGTAGGCAGCTATGAGAGCGTTGCATTAAAAGGAATTGCATCATTGAGGTATACATTAGCAGTAATTTCAATCATTGTTGTTCTGGTCGGCGTTGTCGTTGCACTTATTTTCAGCAGAAAACTATCCGTACCGATCATTGAATTAAAAAAGGTAGCGGACAAAATGGTGCTTGGCGATGTAGATGTTGATGTGACCACAAAATTGAAGGATGAGATTGGTGATCTTTATCAATCCTTCCGCTTAATGATTGAAAATACAAAGCAGCAGGCAAATGCAGCAGAAATGATTGCAGGCGGAATGCTGCCAAAGGATCTCACACCAAGATCTGACAAAGATATTTTAGGAATTAGTATGTGTTCAGTCGTGACAACGTTAAATGATCTTGCGAATGAATCGGTGAACTTGACGGGGTCCGCTACGGAAGGAAATCTGGACAGGCGAGGAGATACCGACAAATTTGAAGGGATATACAAGGAGATTATTTCAGGCTTTAATGAAACACTGGACGCAGTTGTAACGCCGCTTAACGTCGCCGCAGACTGCATGCAGCGTATCAGCCAGGGGGATATTCCCGAGGAAATCACCGCTGACTATAAGGGCGATTTCAATGAAATAAAGGAAAGCTTAAATACCTGCATCAGGGCAGTAGGCAAACTGATTGAAGATACATCAATGCTTTCGGCAGCCGCAATAAAAGGAGAACTGTCAGCCAGAGCGGATGCTTCCAATCACGGAGGAGATTTTGCACGTATTATTGAAGGGATCAATCAGACGCTGGATGCTGTCGTCAATCCATTATATGTGGCAGCAGAATACATACAGCAAATCGGGTTGGGAGAAATACCTCCAGAAATAACAGATACATATTATGGTGATTTCAATGAGATAAAAAATAATATTAATTCCTGTATTCAAGGTTTGAAGGGTCTGGAAGAAGCAAGCAATATTCTTGAAAAGATGAGTTTAAACGATTTTACAGATGCAGTACAGGGCAGCTACTCAGGAATCTTTGAAAAGATATCTGAATCCCTTAACCGAATGAGAGAAAGCCTCCTTGATTCAATCACTGTAATCGATCATGTTTCTCAGGGTGTTTTGGACGACCTGGATGGACTGAAGGAAGTTGGAAAACGCAGCGATAACGATACCCTTGTTCCTACACTAATCATGTTGATGGAGAATGTGAAAGCATTGGTTGATGAGACAAAACTTCTATCCAGTGCAGCTGTCGAAGGCGATTTAAAACTGCGCGGTGATCTTTCAAAGTTCAGTGGTGAATATGCAAGTGTGATCGACGGCGTCAATCAAACTTTATATGCGGTAACAGAACCTGTTCAGGAGGCATTGACAGTACTGAAAGAAATGGCCGAAGGCAATCTTAATATCAGCATGCAGGGAAATTATAAAGGAGAGCATGAAGAAATCAAGAAAGCAATGAATTTGACAATCGATAATTTGAAGAGGTATGTTGATGAAATATCTTCCGTGCTTTCAGCCATTAGCTCCGGCAATTTGAATATCGACATAACCGGGCATTATAATGGAGATTTTATTTCGATAAAAGAGTCCCTGAATCATATTTTGACGTCGCTCAATCAGGTGTTCCTTAATATTAATCAAGCGTCTGAGCAGGTTGCGGAAGGCTCCAGACAGGTGGCAAACGGAAGTCAGACATTATCGCAGGGAGCCTCGGAACAGGCGAGCAGTGTCGAAGAACTGACGGCATCCATAACGGAAGTTTCGTCCAGTACGAAAAATAATGCTTCCAATGCAGCTGCTGCAAATAATCTCGCACAGACGGTTATGAACAATGCTGAGAACGGCAGTCGGCAGATGAAGGAAATGCTTGTTGCTATGGAGGAAATCAACGAATCATCCAACAATATTTCCAGGATCATTAAAGTAATTGATGATATTGCGTTTCAGACGAATATTCTCGCGCTGAACGCAGCGGTTGAAGCAGCAAGAGCCGGACAGCACGGAAAAGGTTTTGCAGTCGTAGCGGAAGAAGTTCGAAGCCTTGCCAGCCGCAGTGCGGAGGCTGTAAGAGAAACGACGGAGATGATACGAAATTCTAAAGAAAAATCCTTAAAAGGAACCGATATTGCAAATAATACCGCGTCCGCGCTCGAAGATATTGTTGAGGGAATTAATAAAACTGCGGACATCATTGAGGAAATATCAAATGCATCTAATGAACAGGCAACTGGAATATCGCAGATCAATACAGGGTTAAACCAGGTTGCACAGGTTGTTCAGAGTACTGCTGCGACAGCGGAAGAAAGTGCTGCTTCCAGTGAAGAGTTATCAGGGCAGTCAGAGCTGTTGAAAGAAATGATAGACAGCTTTAAACTTAGAGACAATGACGTCCTTGGGGCTCATAAACCGAAACAGCTTGGAAGCATGAAGAACGATCAGACTGTAGATCGTAAAGCGGTTTCCCTTCCTCAGATTATCCTTGATGATGATGAATTCGATAAATACTAACAGATCCTTTATAGTCAATGCAGACCTGTAAAAAACCTCAGTAAAATAATCCATGCCAGGAGGGATTTTGATGATTATCAAAACCCCTCCTTATTTTCCTTTAACATCAATTTGTTGCAAACACTGAGATTTGCTAGAAAATTTTTTTTATAAAGGTGTTTTTTTCGACAAAAAACACCTTGTTATAATTAGGATTAAAGTGTATATTCGAGTAGAGCGTCTATACGACAAGATTTGAAAATGAAAGAGAAGGGTATTAATTCGCAGATTGGGAGGTGAATTACATGTTTAGAATTGCAATATGTGATGATGAGCAGGTGATATGTTCACAGATTGAAAATATAATATTAAAATACGCAGCGAAAAATAATGAAAAGATAGAGATACAGGTTTTCTATTCGGGTGAAGAACTCCAAAGATTTTTAGATTCCGGAGATGGATTTGATCTTCTTTTTCTGGACATTGAATTACAATTAATTAACGGAGTTGAAGTCGGAAGACGGATTCGGGAAGAGCTTGACAACCAGACAATGCAAATTGTTTACATATCAGGAAAGGACAGCTACTATAAAGATCTATTTGACGTCAGACCAATGCATTTTTTACAGAAACCTCTGGATGAAGCCGATATTATTAAAGATCTCCGGCTTGCTATGAAACTGTCTAATAAATTAGGCGGCATTTTTATTTTTAAAAAGGGTCATGAGGCCTATCGGAAACCAGTAAAGGATATCTTATATTTCGAAAGCAACAACAGGGCAGTAAAAGTAGTAACAATTGATGGAGAAGAAGTCTTTTATGGTAAATTGGAGGATGTTTACGAACAGGTCGCCAAATACCATTTCATGTACATCCACAAATCATATATTGTGAATTATTTTTTTGTAACCAAATTCAGATATGAAGATGTTACAATGACCAATCTTGAAGTTCTGCCCATCAGCCAGGCAAGAAGAAAGACCATACGAGAGCTGCAGATGAAATTTGAGGAGGAAGGGGTGCTTTGATGGGCTTAAGCTTATATCAATGGGTATATATTCTTACAAATATTTTTTTGGTGTATACCATTTATAAGTTGATGAAAGTTTTTTTTGACGTGAGAAGAGCCAGCAGAAGAGTAGAATGGCTTACCTATATGGCCTATGGTGTAGTGGTTACTATAATGTATTTTTTACTCAACATACCGGCAGTGCTTATCGCATTCAACTTAGTTGCATTTTTTGCGCTTACCTATAATTATGAAGCTACTTTCAAAAAAAGATTTCTTTCTGCGATACTGGCTTATTTTATTTTGATGCTTATAGAATTCATAGGAGTTTTACCATTTGATTATTACAGCTTTTCTCTCTTTGCAGAAAACACCTATGCGTCCATTTATGGGCTCATTGTATGCAGGATATTTTCCTTTGTTGCAGCACTTATTTTAAGCAATTTTAAAAATATTAGAAAAGGTGAAGAGGTACCAAATTCGAACTGGCTTTGCATTCTTGTGATCCCCATGGCTTCGCTGTATCTTCATCTGCTTCTTTTTTATGCCAAAGGGCTTGCAGTCGGACACATTTTTGCGGGTGTCGTATTATTATTTCTAATCAATTTCGTAGCCTTTTATCTTTATGATGCCATTACAGCCGCTATGGCTGAAAAAATGCAGAACCTGTTGATTCTGGAGCAGAATAAATATTATGAAAAGCAGTTCGAGCTGATAAAAGCTTCTTTACGTACTACTAACTCAATAAAGCATGACTTGAAAAACCACATGTTTGCTATCCGTGCATTGACAGAAGAAAATAGGAAGGACGAGGTATTAAGATACATTTCTAAAATTATGGCGGATGTTGGCGCAAATCAGAACCTCGCAGCTTCGGGAAATGCAGTGATTGACAGTATTATTAATTTCAAGTTCCAGGAGGCAGAACAAAGGAATATTGAAACCTCTCTTGAACTCAAGATCCCTGAAACACTGGAGGTGCCGTCTTTCGATATGACCATTATCTTAGGAAATCTCTTGGATAACGCCATTGAAGCAGTGTCCAAATCCGAAGGCAGAAAGTATCTTGATTTAAAGGTTAAATATGATAAGGGTCGGCTGCTGATACAGTCCGATAATCCGTTTGCTGGTGAGGTAATAGAAGAAAATGGAAAGCTTCTCACCTCAAAAGAGGACGAGCGTAACCACGGGCTCGGTCTTGAAAATATTAAAAAGGTGATGCAAAAGTATAACGGCACGACAAACATTAATTATAACGGTAACCATTTTTCGGTATCATTATTGATGTACGTTGATTAGAATTAATGGAAGTATAACTTTAGTTTTCAACAGAAAGCCATATCAATTTCGACAAGAAATGGCACAACTGTATTTTTGTGATAAAGTTTTGGTATCAACCGAAACTTTATTTTATTAGGAGGTAAATGTTATGAGAAACTTATTCATCAAATTTTCAGGGGTAATTGCAGCGCTGGCACTAATGGTAACTGCTGCCAACATGAATGCGGCTTGTCTATGTATTGTTCATCAACCAGAGATGCCGAAGGGAGCAGAAAAGCTTAGAAAGTTCTAATGAAAATCCAGATTGCTGAGAAGATTGCCAACGCACTGGTAGACGTAGGCACGGTGCCGTCGGAAGACAAAGAGCTCTATGAGTATGGGATTAGACAGGGGATTGTGATGGTTATCAATATTCTGACGGCAGCTCTGATTGGGTTGGTTGTTGGAATGGCATGGCAGAGTATGGTTTTTCTGATAGTATACTATCCGATACGATCATACGCAGGGGGATACCACGCCAACCATCCGCTTACATGTTACCTTATTTCAATTCCATTGGTACTGATCGTGCTTATGGGGATTAAGTTAATTCCATGGAATAATTATGCAATTCTTGCTGTTTTGGTATTGGCTGGATTGATCATAGGTCTTTTGGCACCGGTTGAGGACTTCAACAAACCGCTTGATCAGATTGAGAGAAAAGTTTACAGAAGAAAAACACTCATATATCTATCTGGGCTGTCATGTATCATAGTTATAGCTTTGCTTTTGAACATGGAGCAAATTGCATTATGTCTGATGATGGCTGCAGTTACAGTATCGATCATGTTAATTTTGGGGGTATTAAAAAACAGAAGAATTGGACAAGAGAAGGCGTGAAACTATATGTACGATTGTAAAGTGGTCGGCGGTACCGGTATGGTAAGTGCTGATATATTAGATGTAACTTTATTTGCTCAAACAGAAAAGAATATCAGAGATTTAAGCCATGCCAATCGTGTTAGCGAGTTGTGTAAATCGATTGGTGTGGCAATGAAACTGTCGGAGATAGTACTTTATAATCTCGAGGTGAGCGGATTCTTTCATGATATAGGTAAAATCGCAGTTAGTGAAACAATACTGAATAAGCCGGGGCCGTTGACTCCGGATGAGTGGGTTGAGATTAAGAGGCATCCGGAAGCGGGGTATCGGATATTGTGTACTTCACTTGAAATGACAGAGATTGCAAAGTACGTCTTATATCATCACGAAAGATATGACGGGTTGGGATATCCGAAAGGATTGAAGAAGAACGAGATACCGTTTATATCGAGGATTATCAGTGTGGCAGATTCTTACGATGCAATGACGAATCAAAGGTTATATAAAAAAACCTTGAACCAAAAGCAAGCAGTGCAAGAACTTTTGCGGAACAGAGGAAAACAGTTTGATCCTGATATCGTCGATATCTTTGTTGAAAAGGTGCTGCACATAATTTAATCTAATATGTTTTAACTCGGATATATATATTCTTCCAATAATACAACTTGTTGGTTTTGAACGGTCTGTAGTTTATCACTTGAATGAGTCAACGAGGTGATACTTGAAGAAGTATTGCCTTTTTTTGTCTCGAAGAGATTTCTGAGATATTACTTAATTGGAGGTATTTATCCAATGATTAATGGGATTCGTTTGTCCGGAATGTACAGAGGCGCATATTTATTGGTCAATAGCGGTATGATCCACGAATCGGGTTATGCTTTTACTGAGTTGACCGGATATGCAAAATCAGAAATACACCTAAAGAATATTTCTGATGTTTTTCAGGTACTTTTGGGCCGCAGCTTTTCCATGTGTGAATTGGAAAGCAAAGGTTTCGTGAATGCGTTTCTATTCACCAAGTCTCATGATGCAATAGAAGTCACGGTTTCATATTTACCAGAAAAAGATTCCGGGCAAAAGCTGTACACATTAAGAAGAAAGTTGAATCATATTTTAGATTCTGAAAAATTTATTTTAGATAAGTTGCTTAATGAAAATAATGTAGGGGTTGGTTTATTCAGCAGTCCCGATTTTCGATTGCTGAAAGCCAATCAAAGATATCTTGATTATTTGGATGACAGATATCAGGGTACTAGCTTTTTAGGGAAATGCCCGGAAGAAATCATTCGTGAATACAAGGGAAGCAGCTTGGAACATCAATTAAATAGTATTCTCGAAAACGGTCAAATGTTAAATTGGAATGAAATCAGAACAATTTCAGGCGAAGGTATTGAACGGTTTTGGAATTGCAGCTTAACTCCTGTTCTTGAAGGGGGAAAAGTTCTGTATATAATCAGCGTGCTTAGTGATGTTACGGATAATGTGCTTAGGAGAAAGCATATGGAAGAGCAAAACGAAGAACTTACAAAGATGATAGAGATGAAAGATGAATATTTGATGTTGATCTCACATGAGTTAAAAACGCCGCTCTCTGTAATAACCTCTTCTATTCAGGCACTGGAAATTATTTGTAAAAATGAACTTTCAGAGAAAGTTAAAAAATACATCAATAAGATCAGACAAAATGCTTATCAGCAATTGAAGCTGGTTAATAATATTTTGGATAATACTCGAGTCGATTCGGGCTATTTTCGTCTGAATAAAACACACGTAGATATCGTTCAGCTTACGAAATTAATTATTGAGACAATTATGGTATTTGCAGAGCGTAAAGGAATTAAATTAACTTTCTCATCTACAATAGAACAGGCAGTGTTGGAGACCGACATTGAACTGTACGAAAGAATCCTTCTTAACCTTCTTTCTAACGCGGTGAAATATACACCGGAGGGAAAAGAAGTCAACGTGAAAATCTTTCAAACCGTTTTAAACGGCATA
This sequence comes from Anaerovoracaceae bacterium, assembly GCA_963676445.1. Classification (GTDB taxonomy): domain Bacteria; phylum Bacillota; class Clostridia; order Peptostreptococcales; family Anaerovoracaceae; genus Anoxybacterium. The sequence continues at coordinate 919,420 of OY781100.1, read as the reverse complement.
GAAAATGTCTGCATACAGGTGAAAGATACTGGGATTGGAATACCAAATGATAAAAAGGATCTTATTTTCGAACGATTTGGCAGAGTTGATAAACTTTTTGGAAGATATACCGGGAGTACAGGAATTGGATTATACCTCGTTAAAATGCTTGTTTCTCTGATGGATGGAGAAATCAATCTGGAAAGTAAAGAAGGAGTGGGAAGCACCTTTTCTATATTTTTCCCGCTTCGTATTATTAAGTTATAGTACTCTTCTCATTCTGTTTCTCGGAATATGTACTATACTGTTTACAGACGCTGTGGATTAGTTTTTGACGCTTAACGCATGACGTTTTCACGTAGGCTATAACCACAGCCGTTTGCTTTAATGGTAATTAGTTAGATAACGCATGACGTTTCATTTAGAACGAGGTTACAGTCGGCAAACAGGTCTGTGGAAGAAAACAGTGTCAATTTTAAACCCAGGGAGGAACTGCTATGATTTATGCCGGCATTGATGTTGCCAAGGACAAGCACGATTGCCTCATCGTTGATTCAGATGGGATGATCCTTTTCCAGACATTCACCATTCCCAACAACAAACAGGGGTTTGGTGAATTGCTTACCAATCTCAAGACATGCGGGAGTGATTCATCTAAAATGAAAGTAGGGCTGGAAGCCACTGGTCACTACAGCGATAATCTCTTAGAGTTTTTGATTTCCAGCGGTCTTACCACCACGGTAATCAATCCGCTACATACCAATCTTTACAGAAAAAGTCTTAGTCTTAGAAAAACGAAAACGGATCGGGTCGATGCCCACTCAATTGTGACTATGCTTAGGACAGAAAGCTTGAAGCCCTACTCACAGTCATCTTACCACGTTCGTGAGCTTAAGTCACTAACCAGATACCGATTCTCTCTGGTACAGGACTGTGCAAGGCTCAAGACCTCTTACGCAAGGCTCTGCGTCATCCTTTTTCCTGAATTGGAAAAGTTGGTTCCGTCGCTGCACCAAATGATAAAAAGGATCTTATTTTCGAACGATTTGGCAGAGTTGATAAACTTTTTGGAAGATATACCGGGAGTACAGGAATTGGATTATACCTCGTTAAAATGCTTGTTTCTCTGATGGATGGAGAAATCAATCTGGAAAGTAAAGAAGGAGTGGGAAGCACCTTTTCTATATTTTTCCCGCTTACGTGTTCAAGAAAATCAAAAAAACAGGCTTTTTTCCCTGATAATTTGAATGAACAGTTAACTAATGCGACTACAATAGAATTTTCAGATATTCATTACGGAACATGAAGAATGCGATTCACCTTTCTTAGAATCGCTGCATATTAATATAGTTGAATATATTTCAGAATGTGCAGCAGAGGAGGGGAATAATGCAAGGAATTGTGAAAGATGGAAATGGCGGGTATGTGGAAGCGGCTATTGTAAGCTTTCGCAGGCTGACCGTAAATACAGATCCTGAGGATGTATCGAAAGATGAAGCCATATATGCACAGACGGATGATGAAGGCAATTTTATCATTGAAAACCTTGATCCTGAAGGTAAATACATTATAGATGTATTGGTCGAAGAAATCAAACTTGAGGCGGAGAATAAAATGAGTGAGATCCAGCCTCAAAGACCAGAAGGTAAAGGAACGGAACCGAAAACAGAATCTGAGACCAAAACTGAGCTGAAAGCAAGCCCAGAGTTAAAACAGGAAGAAAAACAAGAAAAAGAACTTGAAAACGAAGAGGAAACTGGATATGAAGAGGAACCTGAATACGAAGACGAGAATGAATATGATGAAGAACTTAAAATAGAGTTTGCCGATGCTGGTGAGCCGCCTTATGTAGAAGATCGAAGCAATGATTACGACGAGTCTTTTTATGATATACCGAAAGATCCGGAGGTCAGTGAAACTTTTGCGGGTAATGTGATAAAACCAAATAAAGAATTGGAAGGGAAATTATACATATTAAAAAGCAATATGTGGTGAGCGTTCGTTCGAAATAGGGTGTCGTTATCATACGAAATCCTATTTTTTTTATGATTTTGATATATAATATAATATATAAAAAAAGTAAAAGTTGATTATCGCCATTGTATGGAGGTCATATGTATGAACAACCAGGAAATTGAAAAGATCATTAATGGTATATACGAATCATTAGAAAAGAATAATTTCTCTACGCTAAACAGACCCCACAATAGAATGTGGGAAAAACCCCTCATTGGTTTTGCAAAAGGAGACGACGAATATTTTGATTTTATTAAGGAACATATTGGTCCTTTTCATTGGAGTCCGAAAGAAGCATTCCAGCTGAAATATCCCGGTCCAGTATCCGAGAAAGATTTGAGCATCGTTTCGATGGCATTTCCACAAACAATGGAAACAAAGCTGGCGCAATCAAAAGAGAAACGGGGGCCGGCCAGAGAGTGGATTGTTTCCCGAGGAGAATGGGAGCCGCTGATGAGGGAATTTAGCGAGAAATTGACAGAAAAGCTTTCAAGTCTAGGTGTCCGAAGTGTATCGATTGACCTGCTGTCAGAGTTCAAAACGGAAAAATCAGAAAAACTGGGACTGGCTTCAAAGTGGTCACATAGGCATATCGCTTATTTAGCTGGCCTCGGAACTTTCGGGCTGTCAGAGGGACTGATTACTGAGAAGGGAAAGGCAGTTCGTTTCACTTCGCTGATTGTAGAAGCATCCTTGACTCCGACCGAAAGACTGTACAACTCATATAACGAGTGGTGCTTGTATTATAAAAACGGGAGCTGCGGAGTCTGCATGAAGCGTTGCCCTGTGCATGCAATATCACCAGGTGGCCACGATAAGCAGGCTTGCGAGGAGTATGAGGACATCTTTGCTGAAAAGTATTGGCCTGAAGATATTGAGCGGGGAGATTATATATTGGGCTGCGGTTTGTGTCAAACAGGGATTCCTTGTCAAAACAAGAGGCCTTGAAAAAATAGTTATATGCTGTTGAACATGAATGAGGGTACGTACCGAAATAGAATAATTGAGTTATGAGGGGGTCTTATGAAAAGAGATTATAAATTATACAATGTGATGTTTCCACTGTGGTTTCTGCTGATATTTCCAGCGGCATGGCTTGTGATACTCCCGGCTAATTTTATTATCGACAGCCTTGTTCTGCTGCTTGGCATAAAATTGCTGAAGCTTGTGAGCTACAAAGAAATATATAAGCGAACTATCATAAAAGTCTGGCTACTGGGTTTTGCCTCCGATTTTGTCGGCGGAGGAATCCTCTTTCTTTCAACATTAGGTTCAGGAGCGTGGGGGGAATATCTTCGCTCGGTTTCATGGAATCCTCTTGATAATTGGTATTCGCTTTTCTATGTGGCATTTGCAGTAGTCGTAACGGGAGTTTTGATTTATCTGGCTAATGTAAAGCTTTCATTTCGAAATTTGAGCATTGATCCTCATAAAAAGAAGCTTTTGGCCCTGCTGATTGCAATTCTCACAGCACCATACATATTTTTTTATCCCAGTTCACTAATCTATGGAGGAAGTTTTGATCGTCAGGACGTCATGACACACCATATTCTATGGAATGATGAATTCCGGCTGGAGGTTATGGTTCCTGATGATGAAGCTGTTAATCTGGCAGGCAAAAGGGTTATTATGTATTCCTATCAATTCGTTATGAGGGATGCTGTCAATGAAGCGTCACGAATATCTAACGAAAATGCAATAAAATCCCAACCGGATTACACTTTAATTTTTTACAGCAGGGATTATACTAGAAAGAAGGAAATCAATACTTGGATCGAAGCGGGCAACTGGTACTTTCAATATGATCATAAGTGGTACGCGTTTGACATGAAAGAAATCCAGCCGTTTATCAAGGCAATGGATGAAGCGGTTAAAATCCAGGGTGAAGTAGAGTTTGAGATTGCAACAGATTCCGGACATATTCCTGATGAGGAATCGGAGCTTGTGGACAAAGACGGCAAGAAGCTTTCTGATTATCCGGTTTTCGAAGACAGTCAGAATCTTTATTACTGCGATAAAGTAAGATTTTTTGACGATACTGTCATCGTCTTTTCAGGGGGAGAGAAGGCTGACATACCAAGCGCGTTGGAATCAGGACTGGTAACCCCTCAGGAATTGATAGACCATGGTTTGAAGCTTAGAGTTGAACCACGAAATTGAATGAAGGAAGGATGATGAAATGAAAGTCTTATTAGTGAACGGCAGTCCAAATAAAGATGGCTGCACCTTTACCGCACTGACAGAAGTTGCCGGTGCGCTTCAGAAGAATGGAATTGAAACGGAAATATTTCACATCGGACGAAAGCCTGTTCATGGCTGTATCGCATGTGGCCGATGTGAGGAACTCGGCCGATGTACCTTTGATGATGATGTCTGTAATGAATTGAGCGGGCGTATCATTGCTGCCAATGGAATCGTCGTCGGGTCGCCGGTATATTATGCGGGGCCTAACGGCGCGCTCTGTGCACTGCTTGACCGCATTTTCTTTTCGAGCTCACACAAATTTTCCAATAAACCAGCTGCGGCTGTGGTAAGCTGCCGCAGGGGAGGAGCTACGGCTGCCTTTGACCGCTTAAATAAATATTTTACTATCGCGGGAATGCCTGTGGTTTCTTCACAGTATTGGAATATGGTGCACGGCTTCACTCCTGATGATGTGAGAAAGGACCTGGAAGGCCTGCAGACAATGCGAACACTGGGAAACAATATGGCTTGGATGCTGAAATCCATTAAGACGGCAAATCAGCTGGTTCCCGAGAAGGAATCCTGGACCATGACCAATTTCATAAGATAAACTGATATTTGCACAAAGATTGATCGAAATACTTAAATTCACTTAAAAAAGCGGCTAAGCCGTTTTTTTTTTCGGTCAGGCTTATATTCATTGACAAATTAATTCTACAAATGTAAAATGTTATTGTTCTACAAATGTAAAACAATAATCAAACCGATCGTATGTTAGGTATAGGTATATCATTTGATGCTGAATAAAACAGAGGTAAAGACCAAAAGAAAGATAGGAGTGGATCTATGAATGGGAATATGAAAAGGCTTCCCGACAGTGAGCTGGAAATTATGCTACTGATATGGGATGCAGGTATACCGGTTTCTTCGGCATATCTGATGGAAAAGCTGACTGACAAAAAATGGGCGGCTACCACTGTGTTGAACTTTCTGGCGCGCCTTGTGGACAGGGGCTTTCTTAAGGTGGAGAAACAGGGCAGATTGAACATTTATCATTCAATGATAGAAGAAAAAGAATATATCGAGGCGGAGAGCCGCACTTTTTTTGAAAAACTGCATAAAAGTTCATTAAAAAGCTTTGTTGCCGCATTGTATGATGGCAAGGCAATCAGTAATAAGGAAGCGGAAGAACTCAAAACATATATTGATGAACTCGCTAAAGAGGCGGAATCAAAGGGGGAATAGAGTTTATGCAGTCAGTATTTTTTAATCTTGTTGGGATGTCTGCCACGGTTTCAATCGTGGTAATTGTTCTGCTGCTTCTGTCCTCCTATTTGAACAGCAGATATACAGTGAAATGGTATTACTATCTTTGGCTGGTACTTGCCTTCAGACTTCTCATTCCATTTGATTTCGGCATTACCTCCCCGCCTGCGGAATTTATGGTCCATGACCGTGAATTAATCAACGCGGAAACATTTTCGCAGGACGTACCGGACGCTCTTCCAGAACATGCAATACAGATGAGACCTAAGGGTTCTGAACGCACCAATACAGCAGAAGTCGTCCCTATGAGAAAATCCTTGCCGGATACAATGGGAAAGGAGTCCTCAGGAGGGGATAGGGGTGGGAGACTGACTTTAGGAAGCCTTGCTTTCGGTATCTATCTGGCTGGTATGATTGCATTTCTTATTTGGCAGCTTGCATTGTATCTGACATTTCAGAGGTCAGTGAACAGATGGAGCTATGAGTCGTCCTCTGAGCAGATCAAAACCACATTTGACCAGCTGAGGTCAGATATGGGGATTCGTTCAAATCTGCAAATCCTAATCTGTAAATTTATCATGAGCCCGATGATCGTTGGTACATTGAAACCGAGACTCCTTCTGCCTCATGAGAAGTATGCCGAACCAGATCTGGAGATGATTCTAAAGCATGAACTGGTCCATTATAAACGGAATGATCTGTGGTATAAACAGCTTCTACTCGCCGTTCGTGCAATACATTGGTTTAATCCATTGATTCATCTGATGACTGCAGAAGCGAATAAGACGATTGAAATCAGCTGTGATGAAGAGGTATTGCAAGGAGTTGATCTTGAATTGAGAAAACGCTACTGTGAACGCGTTCTTGATATGATGCAGGGGATGAAACATCCTATATTGCCGCTGTCAACAGGATTTTATGGAAGTAAGAGTATGATGAAAAGGCGGCTTCGCTTTATTCTTGATGATGCCGTTAAGAAAAAGGGTGTTCTTGCTTTTTGTATTTTTGTAGCCATGATTCTTACCTTCTCCGCATGTAAATTTGAGATAAGCGACACTGAATTGCTGGTGCCCATAAAAAAAGCTGCTGTCGATGCATATGGATATGATGAAGCTGGTCGTAGACTTTCGGAAATGCAGGACTGTTCTGTGGCGCTATCCTATGACTTTGACGGGAACGATGAAGATGAGACCTTTTTTTCATTGAATATTTCAGATCAGGGCCACAGCAGTGTCCTGAAATATACAGGTGAATCGGATAAGGCTGCCCAAATTTCTGTTTTCAAGGAAGCTGATCCGGGAATATCGTATGGGATAGAAGCCGCTAAGCTTGAGGGCACGAGTTCTGTTGCAATTCTGTTAACAATCGATTATCAGGGGATGCCCTTTGGCTCAGGATACTGGGAGCTCTATTCCTGGAAAAACGGGAAATTTGAACAGATTGATCTCAAGCCACTGGAAGAAAAGCTTAAGGTTCGGATTTTGACCGCAGAGGAGGTTAAAAAGAACGTTATGAATGCAGAATCAGCGGTTTACCTTCAAGGGGATGGGGAAGACGATGAAGACGGCAATTTGAAAGATTCATACGTTGCAGGTATTTATTTTTCCGATGACATTGACAGCGATACGAGCCGTCTGAAAACTATCTACTATGCACCTATGTCGGAATATGATGTGGAAGGCTTCCAAACCTGGGGGAATGATGCTGCAGGCAAGGCCTTGACGGGAATGAATTTTACGGATGCAGCCCTTGTGAAAGGTACGGAGGAAACGGGCTCTGCTTTCCTTCAAACGGATGAAATCGTGTATATTACTCTTCCGAATATAACGGCTGAGGTCAAACGCGATTATGAGTATCGGAACGGGTCGTGGCATGCTGTGAAAGGAACTGTGGAATGATAACTTTGAATACTCCTTTTATCCTGGCATTGACGCTCATTGTTTTTTTTGCCGCAGTCAGATGGCTGGAATGGTATCTTAACGAGGAGAAACCGTCCAAAAAGGCGGGAAACGCAGTCCGCGAGGAGAACCAAAAAAGTCAGCCGGGACCGATAAAAAGAAGTCTGAAAAAATTTTTCTTAAATGATACGGAACTGAAACGTCCATGGTATATAAATTTGCTGATTGCACTGATCTTCCCTGTACAGTTTTTAATTGTGGACCCGGAAAAATGGAGCATCTGGCAGATAGAAGTTTTTTACGCTGCGATACTGATTCTGATTACATGCCTGGATATGCTGTTTGTAATGCGGGCCAACAGAGCGATATTTTCAAAAAAAAAGAAGAAAAGCCATTATATAAAAACAGAAATCATACAAGGCATAGCAATGCTTATGATATTGGCTATTGCAATCGGAATAATACAAGTCCATTTGGATAGAACATATGCAGATCCTCCGGATTTGGCAGACCGGGTTGATTGGGTCATTGAACCAACGTTTGAAGCAGATTGGCCCCGGTTTTCCGAGGGGCTTGCACCTGTGGGAAAAAGCGGAAACCAGGGATTTATTGACATGGAGGGTCATATCGTTATCCCTTTGATCTATGATGATGCTGATCCTTTCTCAGAAGGATTGGCGGCAGTAGAGGAGGATGGTAAATGGGGCTATATCGATCGGCAAGGAAATCAGGTGATTCCCTGTCAATACGATGAAGCCTTTGCTTTCGGTGACGGGCTTGCTCCGGTACAGACAGGTGATGAGTGGATGGTGATCGACCGTCAGGGGGCGATTGCTTTTCGGACGGATTATAAATCGATTATGCCCTATCATGAGGGTGTTGCGACTGTTGAAGTTAGAGATTCTGAGTATCATAGCGCTACTCACGATAATTTAATCGATAAAAGCGGCAAGCTTCTCTTCAAGGGACAATATGATCTCTGGAACGATTTTAATGAAGGTTGTATTCCTGTTCGTAACCTTGAAACGAATATGAGTTATTATCTCGATAAGAATGAACAGACGGTCATTCCCTTTAATTATAATGAAGCCCGCAAATTCTTGGGCGGTTACGCACCGGTTTGGTTCAAAGATGGCGGATTTGCACTGATCGATCATTTTGGAAATGTTGTTATAAATATTAATGAAGATGAATTTTATGACTTTTCATCCTTCAGTGAAGGGTTAGTTACTTTTCACAGAGGGGAATGGAACGGTAAAGGAGAAAATCTTTATCGCAGCGGCTTTAAGGATATTTACGGAAATGTGCTGATACCAGCTGATTTTCAGCGTACAGGAACACCTGGAGAAGGTTTGATCGCATTGCGGGTTAACGGGTTGTGGGGTTTTATCAAGAACCCGCTTCCGGAGGCTGCAAGAGTATCCGATCCTGCGTTATGGCAAGCGGACAGAACGGAGATCGCCACCGTTGAAGGTTTTCCGGTCTATGCGGGCGAACTGGAGAAGCAAGTTTATGATTTGCGCGTAGAAGGAGGGGAATCTCTTGGTGCAGCAGCATATAAAAAAGCCTTTCGACAATTAATGGCCGACAAGGCTCTTGCAAAATTTAATAAGCAAATGGAACCGGATAGAATTCGCTACCAGATTGGTAATGAATATTATAAGCTGCTGCTGCTGGGGAAGTGATCAAATATTCGCGCCATTTTGAGGCGGATTATCTGAACGTTGGCAGATCTGAAAGATTATCAATGGGGTAACTGTTGGGGTCTGTTTTGATAAATTCTCCTCCATCCTTTCCCCTGACCGCGATGGCGCCGTCAATGCGCCCTTCCTTAGCACGCATGATGGCGTGATTCATCGGAAGTACTGTACCGTTTTCGAGCATCACGTCCGTGATGTTGCCCTCGTAGTCCTTTTTTATTTTTATAATTTTACTGTTTTCCATGAATTTCTCGGACATATTCAATCCCTCCAAATCTTTGATTGGTTTTTAGTGTAACACCGATGCGGGATTATATACATAAAATGGATAGTAGAAATAGTCTTTGATTTTTGTTGATTTGTGTTATAATTTAGACTAATTCGTCAACTAAAGTTTGAATCTGAAGAGAAGTGAAAGACATGGCTTTAAAAGAATTGAATTTTCCACTTGTATTTAATGGGGATACAGTGGCAGGGTATGGTGGAGACCAGGAATGGTTTCGGGAAATTATGAAAAAGAGAGCGGGCTGCGGCTGTACCAGCGGAGCAAACCTGGCAGCCTTCTATGCCTCCAATTATCCGGAAATGGCTGGTATCTACGACGGTAATACCGAGAAGTTTGACCAGTCTGAATATGTACGGGCAATGGAAGAGATGTATCTTTATATGAAACCAGGATTTATGGGATATCCGTATGTCCGAAGCTTTGGAGTGCAATTTATAAAATTCTGCAAGGAACACGGCCATCGGCTGGAAGCCAGTTTCTGTCTGAAATTCAAAGATTCAGATGAAGCTTTTTCCTATGTTAAGGGAAGTATCGATGCAGGTCATCCTGTTGCTTTGCTGATTTTATTTCATCGCGCACATGCATTAAAGGAAGATAACTGGCACTGGGTTACAATTACCGGTTATATTGAAGATGAAGACAATCCGTTTGATTCAGAAGTGATACTGTCAAACTGCGGAGAGCGACAGACTGTCAATGTATTTCAGTTATTTGAAATCCACCGTAAAAACACGATTCGTATGGTCAGCTTTCGGATCGTATCGTAATGATCTAAGAATATCTAAAAACCGCATCGGATCGATGCGGTTTTTATGGTTTCTACAGTCGAAAATTTAAAAGGAATAAGTTATAATATAGTATGATTGTTTATGCTTTGCTGCAGGACTGCTTCTTTTGGAGCAAGGATTTACGATATTTAACATTGCACTTTCAATGATATTTCAATAAGCTTGAGACTATAATAGTATAGGAACAAGGTACGCTAATATTTTAGGAGGTTATAGCATGAGAAACATTGCCGCTTTCTTCGATATTGATGGTACGATATCAAGAGAAGGTCTAATCAGCGAGATGTTTAAGAAGATGATTAAGTATGAACTGATCGAGAATAGTAAATGGAACAAAGATGTAGAACCCGCTTTTAACCGCTGGAACAAACGCCTGGGTGATTATGATTTATATCTGCAGAAGATGGTGGATATCTACACCGAGACCGTCAAATATACGAACCCTTATCATATTAATTATATTGCTAAAAAAGTGATTGAACAAAAGGGAGAACGCGTTTACACTTATTCTCGGGAGAGAATTAAATGGCATAAGGATCAGGGGCATGTTGTCATAGCGATTTCCGGATCACCGGTTGAACTCGTTGGAGAAATGTCCGCTATGTATGGTATGGATGACTACAGGGGTACGGTTTACGAAATCGGCAGCGATGGGACTTATAACGGAAATATCATACCTATGTGGGATTCTGTGAGCAAAAGGAAAGCAGTGCTTGAGTTAGCCGAAGATCATGAGATCGACCTGGCCGGAAGCTATGCTTACGGTGATACGGCAGGTGATTTCTCGATGCTGAAACTGGTAGGAAATCCCTATGCAATCAATCCGACAAGGGAACTGATCACGAAAATTTTAGAGGACGAAAAACTAAGGGAAACTGTAACCGTGATCGTCGAACGAAAAGATGTGACCTATCAATTGAATGTGGATTCTCTTCATCTTATTTAATTTTATTTAATCAAATCAATCAAGGACGGTATTGGCATGATGAGAACAAAAGGTGACTGTACTTTAACGGCCGGTGCGGACGAAAAAGATGGAGGTAGATAACTTGATTTTTGAACTTTTTAAAGCAGTAATTATTGGCATTGTGGAAGGCATCACAGAATGGCTTCCCATCAGCAGCACAGGCCACATGATCCTGGTAGAGGAATTTGTCCGCTTGAACGCATCCGCTGAATTTATGGAGATGTTTCGCGTGGTCATTCAGCTGGGAGCAATTTTGGCTGTGGTAATCCTGTATTTTCATAAATTGAATCCTTTTGCCCCTAGCAAATCATTGCGACAGAAGAAAGATACCATGTCCATCTGGTATAAGGTTGTGGTGGGAGTTCTGCCGGCGGCCATAATCGGACTCCCTCTGGATGATTGGCTGGACGCGCACTTATATAACTACCAAACTGTTGCTTTTACACTGATCATCTACGGCATTCTGTTCATTGTAATAGAAAACCATAACAAAGGGAAGAACGGGAGAATTGCAAACTTTCGCGAACTCAATTATCGGACCGCCTTTCTCATTGGAATGTTTCAGGTACTTGCTTTGATTCCCGGCACATCACGGTCCGGTGCAACAATATTAGGAGGGATATTGCTGGGAACTTCTCGTTCCATAGCTGCGGAGTATTCTTTTTTTCTATCGATACCGATTATGTTTGGAGCCAGTGCGCTGAAACTGGTTAAGTTCGGTTTTGATTTTACGATGGAAGAATTCTTGATTCTCATAACGGGAATGGTAGTCGCTTTTGTAATTTCGATTTTAGCAATCCGCTTTTTAATGGGGTATATCAAGAGAAACGACTTCAAGATCTTTGGATGGTATCGTATTGTTTTAGGTATTCTTGTGATCGGTTATTTCATGATTTTTTAAATCATGATGTTTTGATAAATTTCTTCGTTGTTTTACAAAAAATTATTCGTTTGCAAAACTGTTGGACTTATGGTATGGTATAATGTGTTTTGTATACATTTTTGAAAAAGCCGTCTCTTTCTGAGACAGCTTTTTCTCTGTAGTTTAATGGAGGAATTTATGAGTACCGGAAAAATTCAATCAGCAATTGCAAATCCATCCCCTCTGGGACTATTGGGGTTTGGAATGACAACAGTATTGCTGAATTTGCACAATGCAAACATCATTTCACTTTCTATCGTCATCGTATCAATGGGCTTTGCTCTAGGAGGGTCCGCTCAGATCATCGCAGGTATCATGGAGTATTTTAAGAACAACACATTCGGAGCAACGGCATTTACAGCTTATGGTTTTTTCTGGCTGTCTCTTATCGTAATCTGGACGAACCCCACTTCGAATATCGCCGCAGCAGATGAGAAAAGTATGGGCTTTTATCTTCTCCTTTGGGGGATTTTTACCGCATTTATGTTTGTTGGTACTTTAAAACACAATCGGACAACCCAGTTCGTATTTCTTTCTCTGGCAGTATTGTTTTTTATGTTATCCTTAGGTGATTTCACAGGGAACCATATGATCAAAAATGCCGCAGGCTGGGTTAGTATCATCTGCGGAGCATCTGCGATCTATAACGGAATGGCACAATTAGTAAACAACGAATTTGGCAGAAATATATTACCTTTATAAACAATTCTGGAAAAGGGCAAAGAGCAGTAGCTTTTTTGCTCTTTTTGCTTTTTTTGGGAGCATTGAACTACTGGAATTTTCCGAATAATCATATTAGTGCGTTAATTTGATATATTATTAACGATATTACCGATATGGATGGTGATACCATTTTTGACAAGTTGTATTTGTTTGCTGTACACTAATTCGTGAACTTGAAAAAATCAGCTAAAAATGCAGGGTTGATGATAAGCTTTCTGTTTACAAATTTGCGGAGACCAGATATAATTGTATTGTCAAATAATTAACATTAAAATATAAATATCTCTGTGAACTCGTAATTGATAAGGAGGAATACTATGAATTTACAGGACCCTGAAATCCGGTGCTCCTGCAGTGGGGCTGACAGTTTTGATTTCACCGAACTTGACCTCTTTCTTGACCAAGTCAAGGATATGCAAGGAAATCTTATTGTCATTCTGCAGCAGGCGCAGAATCTCTATGGTTACCTTCCGAGAAACGTCATCGCTCATATTGCAAAAAAGACCGGAATCACGCAGGCGAAGATATATGGCGTTGCGACATTCTATACACAATTCAGAATGCAGCCCATCGGCAAGAATCTCATTATGTTATGTCAGGGAACAGCCTGCCATGTCAGCGGTTCGCAGGAAATTGAATCTGTGATCTGCGAGGAACTGAAAATCTCTGACGGAGAGACAACTGTAGATGGACTTTTTACACTGAATAATGTCGCTTGCCTTGGCTGCTGCAGTCTTGCTCCAGTGATGATGATTCTAAACAGTACAGGAGAAGAGACATACGGTAACTTAACGAAAGAGAAGACTTTGGAAATTCTGAATCAGATACGAGAAAGAGAAGCAAAGGAGGCGACGGCATGAAAATTATGATAGGCCAGGGCAGCTGCGGTATTGCTTCCGGTGCGAAAAAAACAGAAGAAAAGTTCAGAGAACTGATCGAAAAAAAGGGGCTCGATACGGAGGTGTCTATAACAGGCTGCATAGGCAGCTGTTATCTGGAACCGATCGCAGACGTTGTTGATGATGACGGAACGATCAGCAGATATATACATATGACTTCGGACAAAGCCGAACGGGTTGTAAGAGAGCATTTAATCGGAAAAAAATCGGTAAAAGAATACCTGATCACCGATTCCGGCAGTGCATTTTTAAACAAACAGACGAGAATTGCTTTAAAAAATTGTGGTATGATTAATCCCGAGAATATCAATGATTATATCGCGACTGGCGGTTATAATGCATTAAAAAAAGCAATCTTTGAAATGGATGGCGATATGATTTGCCATGAGATTGAACAATCAGGGTTGAGGGGGCGCGGCGGCGGCGGTTTCCCCACAGGGAGAAAATGGATTCAGGTTAGGAGACAGAAAGAACCTGTAAAATACATCGTCTGTAATGGAGATGAAGGAGATCCGGGAGCATTTATGGATCGAAGTGTTATGGAAGGTGATCCTCATAAAATGCTGGAAGGCATGATTATTGCGGGACTGGCTACAGGCGCGCAGGTGGGCTATATTTATGTTCGCGCGGAATATCCGCTGGCGGTACACCGGCTGCGCATTGCAATATTCCAGGCTGAGCAGGCAGGTTATCTGGGAGATAATATTTTAGGAAGCGACTTCAGCTTTACCATCAGAATCAACCTGGGTGCAGGAGCTTTTGTTTGCGGTGAAGGCAGCGCATTGACGGCATCCATTGAGGGGAACAGGGGAATGCCCAGAGTCAAGCCTCCGAGGACGGTAGAACAGGGGCTTTTCGGCAAACCCACCGTATTAAATAATGTGGAAACTTTTGCTCACGTATCCTATGTCATTCTGAACGGTGCTGAAGGCTATCGCAAGATTGGGCTGGAAAAAAGTCCGGGAACAAAGGCCTTTGCCTTGACAGGGAACGTAAACAATACAGGATTGATTGAGGTTCCCATGGGTACGACATTGAGAACAGTGCTCTTTGACATCGGGGGTGGCATGAAAAATGGAAAATCATTTAAAGCGGTGCAGATTGGAGGTCCTTCAGGCGGGTGTCTTACAGAGAAGCATTTGGATATGAGTCTGGATTTCGATTCCCTGACAAAAGCCGGCGCCATGATTGGCTCGGGAGGACTTGTTGTCATGGATGACAGCACCTGCATGGTGGGGATCGCTAAATTTTTTATGAACTTTACGGAGCGCGAATCCTGCGGCAAGTGCGTCCCATGCAGGGAAGGTACCCATGTAATGAACGAGATACTGGACGATATCGTCAATGGCAGAGGGAGTCTGGATCAGATCGATATGCTGCAGGAACTGGCAGACACCATAACAAATACTGCACTTTGCGGCCTTGGCAAGACAGCAGCTTCTCCGGTCGTCAGCACGATCAAGCAGTTTAAAGAAGAATATGAAGCGCATGTGGTGGATAAATATTGTCCGACGGGAAGTTGCCAAGGATTGAAGCGCATTGTGATCCTTGCCGACCAATGCAAGGGCTGCTCGAAATGTCAGACCGTCTGTCCCGTTAACGCTATTTCAGGGAAGAGGAAAGAACCGTATCGAATAAATCTTGAAAAATGCATTAAATGCAAAAGATGTATTGATGCGTGCAATTTCAATGCGATCGTTGAGAATTAAGAAGGAAGGTGAACAAATTGACAACAAATAATAAAATGATGGTAATAAACGGTGAAAATGTTCCCTTTACGGATGAAAAAAACATTCTCAGCGTGGTGCGTAAAGCCGGGATTGATTTGCCGACGCTTTGCTATTATTCGGAACTTTCGGTTTATGGTTCATGCAGGATGTGCATGGTGGAAGACAAAAGGGGTAATATTATAACATCCTGTTCAACCCCTCCGAAAAACGGTATGGAGATCAGAACCAACACGCCGAGATTACAACAATACAGAAAAACAATTCTCCGGTTGTACCTTGCATCCCATTGCAGAGAATGTACGACTTGTCCCAAAAACAGAAACTGCAGACTGCAGACTTTAGCATCTCGTTTTGGAATTGATGAAATCAAGTTTGATAAAACTGAAAAAGCATGGAAAACAGATTACAAAATCGACGAATCAAGCCCTGCTATCACAAGAAATCCAAACAAATGCATTCAATGCGGAGATTGTGTAAGAATGTGCAGTGAAACACAGAATGTCGGAGCCATCGATTTTGCTCAGAGAGGGTACGAACTAAAAGTTTGCCCTGCTTTTGACATGCCTCTGGCGGAAACAGAATGTGTGAATTGCGGTCAATGCGCTGCGGTATGTCCAACAGGTGCTCTCACAATAAAAAATGACGTACCGAAAGCATGGAAGGTAATCTATGACGAGAAAAAACGTGTCGTCGCACAGATCGCGCCCGCTGTTAGAGTCGCTTTGGGTGAGGAGTTCGGAATTGGCAAGGGTGAAAACGTCATGCCGCTTATCGTGGCAGCGATGAGAAAAATCGGCTTTGATGAAGTTTATGACACCTCCTTTACCGCCGATCTGACTGTGCTGGAAGAAACAAAAGAATTTTTAAGTAAATTGGAAAAGGGAGATCAACTTCCGCTGTTTACTTCGTGTTGCCCGGCATGGGTAAAATATGTAGAGGAAAAACATCCCGAGTTAATGTCTCAGGTATCTACATGCAAGTCTCCGCAGCAGATGTTCGGATCACTGATCAAGGCTTATGCAGACGAGAACTATCAGGATGACGATCGGGAAACTGTAGTGGTTTCCATCATGCCGTGCACGGCCAAAAAAGCAGAGGCCGGAAGAAAGGAATTCTTTACAGACGGTAAGCAGGATGTTGATATCGTGCTGACAACAAAAGGACTTGCCGATATGATTTATGAATCGGGTATTGTTTTCAAAGAACTAGAGCCGGAAGCGTTGGATATGCCTTTCGGAGTCTACAGCGGCGCAGGGCTGATTTTCGGCGTCTCCGGCGGTGTGACAGAAGCAGTGATTCGAAAGGTGGCTAAGGACAAGAGCCATGCTGGAATCAACAATATCAAATTTTGTGGAGCCAGAGGAATGGAAGGGATCAAGGAGCTGGAGCTTCCCTTAGAGGACGGAGAAACGGTCTTAAAAATTGCTGTGGTCAGCGGCCTTGGAAATGCGGAGAAACTCATTCGCAAAATGAAGGCAGGCGAAGCCTTTTACCATTTTATAGAAGTGATGGCCTGCCCCGGTGGATGTATCGGTGGCGCAGGTCAGCCCTTTGGCCTGAAAAACACAAAAAAATTAAGGACGGAGTCCCTATATTCATCCGACAAGCAGACCCATCTTCGTCATTCGGATGAAAATCCTGTGATCCCCGAACTATATGAGGGTCTTTTAAAAGGAAAGGTGCATGAACTGCTCCATGTCCATTACAAGAAGTAAAAATGACTGTCAAATACAAGATAGTGCCGTATCTGAGAATGGTTTTTATGTGATACGAGTATGAAAAAGGCTGCTGATTACAAAGCGAATTAAGCGAGTAAGAGGCAGCTTTTTTATTGGTTTCTTCAACTTTCTTCGCAATTAGTCAACAAGCCTTTAATTAACTTGATTTATTCATAGAAAAGGTCATATACTATAGAAAGCAAGTAAACCGACACTACAGAAAAGGGATAATATATATGGATAGAGAAACTGATGCAAAAAATACGCAGCTGGCAACTATTATTGTGGTAATTATTACAGCTTTTATTACAACTTTTACCGGGAGCGCTCTGAATCTATCAATTCCGGCAATGGGCAGTGAATTTCATGCAAGCGCCACCCTTGTAGGCTGGATCGTTACAGGTTACATTCTTACAGCAGCAGTATTGTCGGTGCCTTTTGGACGATTGGCGGATTTGACGGGCAGAAAGAGGATTCTGGTTATCGGAATTTTAATCTTCGCATTCTGTTCCGGAGGAGCAGCTTTTTCAAAAAATATGATGATGCTTCTTTCTTTCCGTATCATACAGGGAATTGGCGCAGCAATGATTTTTAGCACCAATACTGCTGTTTTGGTCAGTGCATTTGACCCCGAAAAAAGAGGGAAGGTTTTAGGATATTCTATTGCATCAACCTATATTGGATTGTCGGCAGGTCCGGTTGCCGGAGGGATACTGAATCATTATTTCGGCTGGCGCTCAATCTTGTTATTGACCTTTGCAATTAGTATCACGGTGTTTTTCATTGCAGCATTGAAGCTTCCAGGCGTTAAAGCGCAAAGAGAAGGAAGAAAATTTGATATTGTTGGCAACGTTTTATATATTCTGATGATCACGCTGATTATGTTCGGATTATCGGCAATATCTACTTTTGCATATGCAAAACTGTTAATTATACTTGGAATTGTTTTGCTTATCATCTTTGTACTCCACGAACTGAAAACAGAATACCCGATTATTGAAATCAGATTGTTTACAAATAACATCGGATATGCCTTTTCCAATATTGCGGCATTGATGAATTATGGTGCAACTTTTGCGCTGGGATATCTTCTTTCCATTTACCTTCAGGTGGTCATGGGGCTTGATTCTCAGATATCTGGTTTTGTTCTCATCAGCCAGCCTCTCGTAATGGCTTTATTATCCCCTTATACCGGCCGGTTATCGGACAAAGTGTCTCCTTTTAAACTGGCGTCTTTCGGTATGGGACTTTGCGCGTTGGGATTGTTTTCCTTTATTTTCATATCGAAAAATTATCCGTTTCCGCTCATTATCATTAGCCTTGTGGTCGTCGGAGTAGGATTTGCGTTTTTCTCTTCTCCCAACACCAATGCCGTTATGGCTTGCGTTGAAAAGAAGGATTACGGCGTAGCCTCGTCCATATTGGCGACGATGCGCTCCATTGGTCACAGTTCGAGTATGGCTATCGTTACTTTTATTGTAGCGAGGCAGATGGGGAATGTTACTTTGGCTGAAGCAGAACCGGAGCTTTTGATTCGGACCATGCATATTTCTTTTATCGTGTTCACTTGTGTCTGCGCAGTGGGTATATTCATTTCGTTGAAAAGGACACGAATGAAAAAGAGCCTGTAATAATGGATATTAATTGAAAATTAATATATTAAAAATATACTCTTGATGAGTGGGAAGGTAGGAACAAATGAAAAAAAAAGTTGTATTTATGTTTGTAAATGGAAGCATAACAGATCCTAGAAGAATGGAAATGGACCTCGGCCAGGGCTTAATGATCGTGGTTGGTGTCGGTAATTATAACATGGCTTGCGAAGAAGCAAGGAAGCTTGCCAGTGAGGAAGGTGTTGTAATGATTGAACTTTGCGGAGGCTTTGGCACGATCGGACATGCCAGAGTTACCGAAGCGGTAGAGGGAAAGGTTCAGGTCGGTGTTGTAAGGTTTGATAACCATCCCGGATACGATAATTTTTCCGGTGACAGTAAGTGGCTGTAACGGAAAAAGATTGTTTAGAGAGTACCTCTGGTGGTATAATTAAAGAAATAAGGATAAAGATAAAGAACGTGAGGTTGGCATGAATAAATTGGCTGATGTCTTGGACGTCTTGGACCAAAATACTGCAAAGGTAATGCTTTATAAGCACAAGAAGTGTCACGGCTGTGGATCATGCAATAAGCATATGCATCCTGGTTCCATCTTCGAAGCGTCAAACCCAGTGGGCGCCAGAAAAGGAGAAATGGTGGATGTCAGAGTTCGTAAAAAATTTTCCGCGGAAGAATTGTTCATCGTATACATATTACCGGTGCTTTCGTTCTTCGTGGGTCTTTTCCTTGGCGGGATGGCTTTTCCAGGACAAAACGGGGGGATCTTTGCCGTAGCGCTGGCTTTTTTATTGTTGGCTGCCTCGGTTGTTGTCAATGTGATTTACAAGAAAAAATATCACCCTGTTTACAAGGTTGAAGTCGTAAAAAGAATCACGCCCGCAGAGCCGCGGCTCTGATGTAAAAGTTTAATAAAATGAATGATATGAATTGAGTGGAGGTATTTATGAAGGACATCGTATATTTAACTGATGAAAATTATGAAAGTGAAGCAATGGGATCAGACATTCCGGTTCTAGTAGATTTTTATGCCGATTGGTGCGGACCTTGCAAGATGATAGGCCCGGTTATCGAAGAATTGGCTTCAAAATATGCCGGAAAAGCGAAAGTCTGCAAGATTAATATTGACGAACAGCGTAAGTTGGCCATAGCAAACAAGGTTATGAGCATACCGACTCTATTATTTATCAAAGACGGAGAAGTCAAGGAAAGAGTTTCCGGCGCATTACCCCAGAATGTCCTGGAAGAAAAGCTGGACGCGCTGATCTAAATCTAGACAAAGATAGACCTGTCCAGGTTTTCCATCGAAGCAACGGAAGAGTTGAGGTTATATGTTCTCTTTTGCATTCATTAATATGTCGGCGTTGATAACGGGGCTTTTTCTGATCAATTTTATAATCGCGCTTACGATTATATTTCTTGAAAGAAAAAACCCCTCTGCTACTCTGGCTTGGATCATGATTCTTTTTTTGGTTCCGGCGGCAGGGATTGTTTTTTATTTCCTGTTTTCGCAGAATATTGCCAGACAGAGAATTTTTCGTATGACAAAATACGAGGAAGCAATCATTAATGCTTCTTTACACGAACAGATCAGTTCAATCGGGCATGGTGAATTTTCGTTTTCAAACCCGGAAGCTAAAAAATGGCAGGATATGATCCGCCTTCACCAAACCTACAGCGAATCCTTTTTTACTCAGGATAACAAAATCACTGTTTTAACTGATGGGCGTCATAAATTTGACAGTTTGATCAGAGATATCAAGGATGCCAAACAGACTGTAAATATTATGTACTTTATTCTTAAAAATGACAGCATGGGGCGGTTGTTGATCGATACGCTGACAGCAAAAGCGGAGGAAGGAGTAGAAGTACGCCTTCTGATAGATGCCATGGGGAGCCGGCAGATTTCGAAAAAACACCTGGAACCATTAAAAAAAGCTGGTGGACAGTATGCGTTCTTTTTCCCTCCAATGTTTAAGTATCTGAATTTAAAGCTGAACTACAGAAATCACAGAAAGCTTGTGGTTATCGATAGTACAGTCGGATATTTGGGTGGATTCAATGTTGGAAATGAATACGTAGGGAAAAAGAAAAAGTTTGGCTTTTGGAGAGATACACATTTGAGGTTGATGGGTTCGTGTGTGCAGGATATGAATGCACGTTTTATTCTTGATTGGCGTTTTGCTTCAAAAGAGAACCTTGTCTTGTCACAGGCGTATTATGATGAACCCTACCAGGCTGGCACCACAGGAATACAGATCGTATCATGCGGTCCTGATTCCTCTAAAGAAGAAATTAAGCAAGGTTATCTAAAGATGATTTCTTCCGCTAAGAAAAATATCTATATTCAATCTCCGTACTTTGTGCCGGATGCAAGTATTTTAGAAAGCCTGAAAACAGCCGTATTGTCGGGTGTCGACGTCAGAATTATGATCCCCTGTATGCCTGACCACATGTTTGTTTATTGGGCTACATACTCTTATGTGGGAATTTTACTCAATCTTGGCGTCAAAATATTTATTTATGATAATGGTTTTCTTCATGCAAAGACGATTTGTGTAGATGGAGAAGTTGCTTCAATTGGGTCTGCGAATTTTGACATCAGAAGCTTTCGCTTAAATTTTGAAGCAAATGCGTTTATTTATGACGCTGCTGAAGTATATAAGCTGGAAGCAATTTTTGAAACAGATATGATGCATTCTCATGAATTAACGAAACATCTGTATCGAGATCGTCCGGTGATAGTAAAGTTTAAAGAATCCGTATCTCGATTGCTCTCGGATTTGTTATAACGGTTGTGAATCGTAACAATTCAGCGCAGAAATTATTTGCGAAACATTCAGAAAAGTATTGACAAATCAAAACGGAGTACCTATAATAAAGTACAATATTGACAATGATGTCAACCAGAAATGGTTGGCGTTTTTTTATTTCCCGGGAGGAGCCTAATAAAACATCAAATCAGAATGAAGTTGCAATTATGAAGAAAATTGATATCTTATCTGATGATGGTTCTATTGGTATTTTTTGTTGGCTTCGGATTAATAGGCTGCGGGACTTCTCAAAGCGAAGGGGATAAGGGCGCTGACAGAAAAGTGCTGAGAGTTGGTATGGAATGTGCGTATCACCAGTATGCAAATCCTGATATCGTGATTCTGGATCTTTCGGAAGGAGATTTTAAAGCTTAAACGTAGAAAGGAGTGTTGAACATGGGCTCTTCAGCACCGCAAAATTCTCTGGAATGGATCATACTATTTCTTGACAAGTATGGCGCATCTTTTTTAAAGGGTGCGGCTATGACTTTAGAAATCGCAGTGATCAGTACGCTGATTGGCTGTGTGATCGGATTTTTAGTCGGTATTGTACAGACAATAGAATTAGGAAATTCCGATCCGCTTTGGAAGAAAATGATCCTGAAAGCTGTGAATATCATCCTGTCGGCATATGTGGAGATATTCCGCGGCACTCCTATGATGGTTCAAGCTATGGTCATATATTATGGTTCAGGCACATTATTCGGATTGAATCTCGACCCGATTGCAGCAAGCTATATTGTTATATCGATAAATACTGGCGCTTATATGGCTGAGACGGTCAGGGGCGGCATCCAGTCCGTGAGCACAGGGCAAATAGAAGCGGCGAAAGCGCTTGGACTCCGTCATTATGAGACGATGCTGCATGTTATCCTGCCTCAGGTACTGCTGAACATTCTTCCACAGATCGGAAATAATCTGATCATCAATATTAAAGATACTTCTGTTCTGAACGTGATCTCCTGCAGTGAGCTATTTTTTACCACAAGTTCGGTGGCAGGTACTTATTATCGTTATTTTGAACCGTTTCTGATCGCATGTGCAATCTATTTGTTTATGACGTATACGATTGCAAGACTACTTAGACTTTTGGAGAAAAAGCTGCAGGGACCGCGCAGCTATCAACTGGTTACTGATTTTATGGATGATTCGTATGAAAACGGTTCGGCTGTGATTGATATTAAAAAAAGATTTGGGAGGCGAAATGAATTATGATCAATAGGGAGGCATTGGAATCTATGGAAGAAACTGATAGAAACGACGGCCGCCAGCAATTTATAGCGACGAACCCAGTTCTGGAAATCAATCACCTTGGTAAAAATTTTGGGGACCATGCAGTGCTTTTGGATATTGACTTCAAAACCTATAGCGGAGATGTGATCTGCATTATTGGTTCTTCTGGATCTGGTAAATCAACGCTTTTAAGATGTATCAATATGCTGGAGACGCCCAGCAGCGGTTTGATACTGCATAAAGGAAAGACAATTCCGTCTACAGGGGCATTGACAGCAGATTACCGCTCCAAGGTTGGCATGGTGTTTCAGCAATTCAATTTATTTTCAAATCAGACTGTATTGGAAAATTGTATGCTGGGGCTTCGTAAAGTATTAAAGATGTCAAAGACGGAAGCTAGAGCACGCGCGATAAAATATTTGAAGAAGGTCGGTATGGCACCCTATATTAACGCAAAGCCGCATCAACTATCCGGCGGGCAGCAGCAACGTGTTGCCATTGCCCGAGCGCTTTCCATGGAACCGGAGGTTCTGCTCTTTGATGAACCTACCAGTGCTTTGGACCTGGGGATGGTGGGAGAGGTTCTTGATGTTATGAGAAATCTCGCTAAGGAAGGATTGACAATGATCATCGTTACTCATGAATTGGCGTTTGCCAGAGATGTGTCAACCAGGATCGTTTTTATGGATCGAGGCATTATCGTAGAAGATGCACAACCAGATATTCTGTTCACCAATCCAAGAGAAGCAAGAACAAGGGAGTTTCTCACACGCTTTATGGCCCATTAAAGCGTGTGAGTTTCCTATAATAAGAAAATGTCTCATTTAAAAACCATCCTTACCGGTGAGACATTTTCTCCATTAATTAACTGTGGTTTATACCGCAGTTTTTTCATTGTTGGAAGTACATAATAGCTGTGATGATTACGATTCACAACCGCTTAGGGTGAAGAGTTGTTGTTTGCGGTCGAAAGGGCTGTCGGAAAGATTTTGCCACACGTTCCGCCGAAATTGAACATAATGTTCAGCTGCTGTCAAATACGGTAACGGCACAGTTTCTGTGAATCGTAACCTGCGATGGCTGTTTTTACAACTATGCCGATAAAAAAACTTGATTATTATAGAAAATTTCTATATAATGTTACATTATGACGAAAGGGGAACGCGAATGTACTTTAACAATATGGACAAAATCGATCCTGAAATTAGTGCCGTTATTCGAAGAGAAATGGCCAGACAGGAAAACAAGATCGAATTGATCGCATCGGAAAATTTTACAAGCAGCGCGATTATGGAGGCATGCGGAAGCGCGCTGACGAATAAATATGCGGAGGGTTATCCGGGAAAGAGATATTATGGCGGTTGTGAGCATGTTGACGAAGCAGAAAATCTAGCTATTGAGCGAGTTAAAGAGCTGTTTCATGCAGAATATGCCAACGTTCAGCCTCATTCGGGATCCAGTGCAAATCTAGCAGCATATTTTTCACTGTTAGAGCCCGGTGACACTGTGTTGGGAATGGATCTTACCAACGGCGGGCATTTGACTCATGGCAGCCCTGTTAATATGTCGGGCAAATATTTTAATTTTGTTCCCTACAGAGTGGATACAGAAACAGAAAGAATTGATTTCGACGCTGTCAGAAAACTGGCGGCAGATCATAAACCAAAAATGATTGTAGCTGGTGCAAGCGCTTACCCTAGAATTATTGAAGCGGATAAGTTCAGAGAAATTGCAGATGAGACAGGCGCTTTGCTTTTGGTTGACATGGCTCATTTTGCTGGTCTTGTTGCTGCGGGATATCACCCAAATCCCGTTAAACACGCTCATGTAGTTACCACGACAACTCATAAGACACTACGTGGTCCAAGAGGTGGAGCAATCCTCGCTAAGGAGGAATTTGGAAAGCAGATAAACAAAGCGATTTTTCCTGGAATGCAGGGCGGACCGCTGATGCATATTATTGCGGCCAAAGCAGTTTGTTTTAAAGAAGCTTCCACTTCGGAATTCAAAGCTTATCAAAAGCAGGTGCTTCTGAATGCACAAAAAATGGCAGAAGAATTGCTTGCAAGAGATTTCAGACTGGTTTCCGGAGGTACGGACAATCATTTAGTGCTTCTTAATCTAACCAACAAAAATATTACTGGGAAAGAAGCTGAAAAGCTGCTTGACGCGGCAGGGATTACGACAAACAAAAATACAATCCCCAATGATCCAAACGGCCCTTTCGTAACAAGTGGAGTGCGCCTTGGTACGCCTGCAATGACGACTAGAGGCTTTAAGGAAGCGGAAATTTCCAAGGTCGTAGAAGCAATTGGATTGATTCTAAACAATCCTACCGATTCAGCAGCGGCCGAAAAAGCTCATAAGATCGTTCAAGAGCTTTGTGGTGCGTTTCCTCTTTATAAATAAAAGAAAATAAAAGAAAGCGCTTCTGAACGAAGCGCTGATTTCCACAAAATTAAGCCAGAGTATCGTTATGGATGCTCTGGCTGTTTTATCAGCTCGGGATACAGACCTTGGTTCCCGGAATGCTAAAATCTTCGATTGTTAATGTTGGATTTGCAATTAACAAGCTGTCTGTTATTACCAGTAGTTTTTTACTGATTGAATCGAGGGAGTCGCCCGTCTTTACAATGTAAGCGCCTGACATCGGACAAGTTCTGTAATGATCTTCGCTCGGTATATTCAGCGTCATGTTCTCTAGTGAACCTGAAAAATCAACATTGGGGTTGCTGCTTTGAAGCGCTCCAAACGTAATTTCGTAACGATCGAGTATTCTGGTGAGGGTATCGCCACGCTGAGTTGAATAAACCCTACCCTCTCTGTAACTATTACTCGCACTTTCACCGGTAGTATCTGAAGGGTTACTGCCTTGATTGCTGCTCATGCCGCCGTTCATATTATTGTCTTCCATCTCATTTTCTGGCATGGGGATACAGAGTTGCATCCCAACTCGCAGATTATATGGATCAAGGGTTGGGTTTGCCTTCATTAATGCATCCAGAGTAATGTTGTATTGCTTTGCCAGCATGTAAAGGGTATCGCCTGCTCTTACTGTGTGCATAATGCCGTCACAGGCCGGTGTTTCCTGAGGAGTTTGCCCTGGCATAGCCGGTCCGGTTGGCATACTAGGTCTGGATGGTCCAGTCGGCATGCTCGGCATTGGGGTAGTCGGCATGGACGGCATACTTGGCATGCTCGGCATTGGGGTAGTCGGCATGGACGGCATACTTGGCATGCTCGGCATCGGGGTAGTCGGCATGGATGGCATCTTTGGCATGCTCGGCATCGGGGTAGTCGGCATGGATGGCATCTTTGGCATGCTCGGTATCGGAGTAGTTGGCATGGACGGCACATTTGGCATGCTTGGCATCGGGGTAGTTGGCATATTCGGCATAAACGGAGTCGGAGTTCTCAGAGGTGTTGATATATTTTGCCCTCGTGCCGTAGGAATACAGAGCCTCATACCGACTTGAAGCATATAGCAGTCAATTTGTGGATTTGCATTCATAATATCATCCAGAGTTAATTTGTACTGTTTTGCTAGCATGTAAAGGGTATCCCCAGGTTTTACTGTATGAATAATACCATTGCATACAGAATTATGTTGTTCCGGCAGTGCCAAGTTTGTTGGGATACATACCTGCTGCCCTATCTGCAGATTGTATGGATTGACACCCGGATTGGCATACAGGATATCTTCTAATAGTATGTTATATCGTTTTGCCAGCATGTAAAATGTATCTCCCCCCTGGATTGTGTAAAGCATACCATCACATTGAGGTACCGGCATAGGAGCTGGTGTTGGCTTTGGTGTGGGCATCGGCTTCGGCGTCGGTGTAGGCATCGGTTTTGGTGCCGGCATAGGAGCAGGCATTGGCTTTGGAGCCGGAGTCGGAGTTGGAGTTGGCATTGGCTTTGGAGTCGGAGTTGGCATCGGTTTTGGTGCTGGAGATGGAGCAGGCATTGGTTTTGGTGCCGGCATTGGTTTTGGCGCCGGAGCTGGAGCTGGCATTGGTTTTGGTGCCGGAGCCGGAGCTGGCATTGGTGCTGGAGCCGGACAAATCGGACAGGGGCCAGGAACAGGGGAAGGTTTGGGCATCGGGCAAGGCATTGGTTCAACTGGCATTTCCATTTCCGGTGAAATCATGGGATCTTCTTCGGGGCATGTGAAATTCGGTTTTTGGGGGCATTCATCCTGTGCAGGCCTTGTGTCAGTCATTTTGCCTGGAATGCAGATCTTTTGACCGTACCGCAGGTTATAAGGATTAAGTATTTGATTTGCCTCCATTAGCATTGCTACGGAAACACCGTATTTCTGCGAAATGGAATATAGGGTATCACCGGTCCGTACCGTGTATACCTCTACACATACATATTCTGCTGGGAGGCTGGGCGCTTGTGGGAATTTAGGGCTCATACAATTATTGTGAACCATAACTTTTAAATCACCTCTCGTTCAAATTTTACTATCATATTATTTCAAATACTGGGATTATGTGATAAAATATTAGAATTAAGGACGAGCATGTCATGAGGGAAAAAATCTATTGAAAGGAGAGAGGAATGGCAAAAATAAATTTAGAATCTTTTATTCTATATGACAATATTAGACAGGATGAGATTATTCAAGCTGCAGTCAAGATTTTTAATGAATATGATTATCATGATTATATATCATACATGGAAGCAGATTATTACTTTATTCAAAGAAAACTGCTGGAATTGACAGATGTAACAGATATTGACGGCACCTACTGGCAAAACTATATTTGTCGGCTAATCGCTGAAAGTGAAAATAGATTCAGCATCTTATCAGACAGAGGAAAAGCGGATGAGAATATCAAGACGATTGCATGCAGAGAAGCAGAAGAGCTAAAAAAACTGTATTTTCTAGATTGGGAGCGAGTCGGAAAGATATTTCAGAACATTGAGGGCGCTGTCTGCTGCATGAAAAAAATGGATCAGAAAGGGCAGGCAGAGAACCGGAATCTTGTAAGGCTTGCTTTAGAATGCTGTGACCATGAGGAAACAGTGGAAATGCTTCGCTCTTACTATCAAAATTTCGGCTGTGGCATATTTGAAAAATATCAGGCATTTGTGTGGGATAACGGACTCGTTGGCATAAAAAATTATGACAGGATCACGTTTGAGCAGCTGGTCGGTTATGAGATACAAAAAGAAGCGTTGATTGAAAATACGGAATTTTTCCTGAAAGGGTATCGCGCGAATAATGTACTGCTTAACGGTGACAGAGGAACAGGTAAATCCTCCTGTGTCAAAGCGTTGCTCAATCGGTTTAAAGACAGTAAGCTCAAGTTGATTTCGTTAAACAAAAACAATGTGGACCATCTTTATCAAATTATCGAGATGGTTGCAGACCGTGGTAGCAAATTTATCATCTATATCGATGATCTTTCATTTGAGGACACAGAAATTGGCTATAAGCATTTTAAATCCGTAATCGATGGAGGAATCGAGGCTCAGCCTTCAAATATTTTGATTTATGTGACATCCAACAGAAGGAACATAATCAAAGAAACATGGTGGGATCGCGGTGATAACGGAGAAGTACACAGCAATGACGGAAGGCAGGAAAGGCTTTCTCTAGCAGACCGGTTCGGCCTTTCGATTACATTCACTTCGCCGGATAAACAGGAATATCTTAATATTGTGAAAGGCCTTGCAAAACAAGAAAATCTTGAGCTTGACGAAGAGTTTTTAATCGAAGAGGC
The DNA here is from genome assembly GCA_963676445.1 of Anaerovoracaceae bacterium. GTDB lineage: Bacteria > Bacillota > Clostridia > Peptostreptococcales > Anaerovoracaceae > Anoxybacterium. Next base: position 890,953 of record OY781100.1, on the reverse strand, counting down.
AATGAAATGGGATGTCAGGCAGACAGGACGTTCGGGGCGGGTTGCAAGACAGTTTATCAATCATATCCATGCCAGAACGATGAATGAAAGAGATAAAACAAGAATAATAGGAGAATGATTATTGAGATTTTTAAGAAATAACCCACTGGCAGTAATTTTTATTTTGTTTATGGCATATCAATCATTTACGAGTGGACAGTTCAGCGACCCTGCCAGCTGGTTTATGAGTAAATTGCTCATCCTGCCTGCAATCCTCATCGGACTCTCTTTTCATGAGTTCGCCCACGCAGTTGCCGCCTACGCGCTCGGTGACAAAACCCCTAAATTCCAGGGGCGTGTGACGATCAACCCCATAGCGCATATCGATCCTTTCGGATTTCTGGCATTAATCTTTATCGGCTTCGGCTGGGGAAAACCAGTAGAAGTGAATCCGAGGTATTTTAAGCACATGAGGCGTGACGGATTGATTGTAGACTTGGCAGGAGTCACATTAAATCTAATTCTAGCGATTGTATTTGCGGGTGTATTTAAACTTCTGGTGTTGTTTCAGCCGGGCTTTTTACTCACTTATATGGGCAGTGTGGTAGTTGAGTTGATCTATAATATCGTGCTGATCAATATTGTACTGATGATCTTCAATCTGCTTCCAATACCACCGCTGGACGGCTTTGGAATTATTACGGAGGTTTTTGATCTCAGGAAAAAAGAATTTTATTATCCGTTATATCAAAATGGCTTTATGATATTGCTTCTTTTAATGATGTTGAATGTAACTGACAAAATCCTTGTCCCTGCCGTAAGTTTCATGATGAATTTTGTACTTGGAATATACGGAATATAACTGAGACGAGAGTTGCCATATTGTATTTTTGTATGAAAAATTATCCCAAATAGCTTTATAAAGACATCGTTAGCACTCTGTAGTCAAGAGTGCTAATTTTTATGTTTAAAGTATATCACCAGTGGTATATAATAAAAGAAGAAAAAATGATGAACGACTAGGGGGTGTTCTGATGAATTTTGAAAAGTTTACACAAAACGCGCAGTCCGCAGTGGTTGACTGCCAGAATATAGGGGTGCAGGAGGGTCATCAGCAGCTGGACGGAGAGCATCTTCATCTGGCATTGATGCTTCAGCAGGAGGGACTGATACCAAAGCTGATCAGTTTTCTTGGATTAAATACAGGAGAAATCGTGGGAGAGCTTCAGGGGGAAATTGCAAAGATTCCAAAGGTGCAGGGAGGAAACGACAGTATGTATTCCTCAAGACGCCTGAATCAGTTATTTATCAATGCAGAAAAAATTGCATCAGATTTTAAGGATGAGTATGTCAGTGTTGAACATCTTTATTTGGCGTTGCTGGATGAAAAAAATACCCCTTCTGCAAGAATTTTTAAAAAGTATAATATTACAAAGGATGGGTTTTTGCAGGCGCTGTCCAAGGTAAGGGGAAACCAAAGGATAACAAGCCAAAATCCTGAGGATAATTATGATGCCCTGAACAAATATGGCAGGGATTTGGTGGAGCTTGCTCGTAAGGGGAAACTGGACCCGGTTATCGGCCGGGACGCCGAAATTCGTCATACAATCCAGATTCTGTCAAGAAGGACCAAGAACAATCCGGTGTTGATCGGAGAACCAGGAGTTGGAAAAACTGCAGTTGTTGAAGGTCTCGCACAGAGAATTCTAAACGGAGATGTTCCGGAAGGACTCAAAGATAAAACGATCTATGCACTGGATATGGGCGCGTTGATTGCAGGTGCGAAATTTAGGGGTGAGTTTGAGGAAAGATTGAAATCTGTTCTGAATGAGATAGAAAAGTCAGAAGGAAGGATTCTCCTGTTCATCGACGAAATTCATAATATTGTAGGTGCGGGCAAGGCGGAAGGCGCCATGGATGCAGGCAACCTTTTAAAACCAAAACTTGCAAGGGGCGAGCTCCATTGTATCGGTGCTACTACGCTGGATGAATACAGGAAAAATATAGAAAAGGATGCGGCGCTGGAACGAAGATTCCAGAAGATTCTTGTGGACCAACCTACGGTGGAAGATACGATTTCCATTTTGAGGGGGTTAAAGGAGCGGTTCGAAATCCATCACGGTGTCAGGATTACCGACAGCGCACTGATTGCATGTGCGACACTTTCTGAGCGGTACATCAGTGACCGTTTTTTACCTGATAAAGCCATCGATTTGATGGATGAAGCGGCATCTAAAATTCGAACAGAAATAGATAGTCTCCCCGCAGAACTCGATGAAATCGCCAGAAAAATGATGCAGCTTGAGATAGAGAAACAGGCACTCGGCAAGGAGACCGACAGTAACTCCAAGTCAAGGCTGGCGCTGATTGAAAAGGAACTTTCCGAACTGAGGGAGCAAAACTCGGCAATGAGGGCCCAATGGGAAAATGAGAAAAAATCTATTACTGAACTGAAAGCCACAAAACAACAGATAGAAGAGATTAAGCTTCAGATTGAAGAAGCAGAGCGCAAATATGATCTGGAAAAGTTGGCAGCGATGAAATACGGTACTCTTCCCCAATTAGAGAAGAAACTTGAAACGGAGATGGAGTTGAATGAAGAGGCGAAAGAAAAGAGACTTTTGAAAGAAGAAGTAACAGAAGAAGAGATTGCAGAAGTCGTCTCCAAATGGACCGGTATTCCTGTCAGCAGGTTGGTTGAAGCGGAAAAGGAGAAGCTTTTAAGGCTGGGAGAAGTTCTGCATCGCAGAGTTATCGGTCAGGACGACGCGGTAGAAGCTGTTTCTGAAGCTGTTCTTAGAGCTAGAGCAGGTTTGAAGGATGCAAATCGGCCCATCGGATCATTCATCTTCCTGGGTCCGACAGGTGTGGGAAAGACAGAGCTGGCAAAAGCACTATCCGAATCACTTTTCGATACTGAAAAAAATATGATCCGAATCGACATGTCCGAGTATATGGAAAAGCATTCCGTATCAAGACTGGTAGGGGCTCCTCCTGGATACGTAGGGTATGATGAAGGCGGGCAGCTGACGGAAGCAGTGAGACGAAGACCGTACAGTGTTATCCTCTTTGATGAAATTGAAAAGGCACATCCCGATGTGTTCAATATTTTACTGCAGCTGCTTGATGATGGAAGATTAACGGATAATCAAGGTAGGACTGTAGACTTCAAGAATACGATTGTCATCATGACTTCCAATATCGGCAGCACGTATTTGATTGAAAACATCTCAAAGGATGGAACGATCAGTGAGGAGGTGAAGGAACAGGTGGAAAATGAAATGAAGCGTCACTTCAGACCTGAGTTCCTGAACCGTATTGATGATGTTGTGGTATTCTCACCGCTTACTGAAGATCAAATTATGAAAATCATCGATATCTCCATGATCCACATTCAGGAAAAGCTCAAGGCACGGAATATTACGGTGGAGCTGACTGACTCAACGAAGAAATATATAGCAGAAGAAGCTTACTCACCCACTTATGGAGCAAGGCCGGTGAAACGTTATCTGCAAAAGCACATTGAAACAGAAATTGCCGCCAAAATCATAAAAGGTGAAGTACATGACGGAGAGAATATCAGAGTGTGTGAAATTAACTCTGTAAATTAGCTTTCTATGGTAAACCTGATTTAGAAAGGGTGCATTTTTTAAGCACCCGATTACGAAACCAATATATTAAATTAATATGGGTATGTCAAGGGCACCTTTGAAAAAAGGCGCCCTTCTTGTCCTATTGGATGAAGTCTATAGGGGTATCCTTCCCTCGTACATGATTGCAAATTCGCCATAAACCTTGCCCCAGTCCCTTAGAGGAAGGCCCCATTTTTTTGTGGCCTGGAGCGTGGAAAGATACAGGGCTTTCAGCAGGGCCTTATCGCTTGGAAACACGCTTCTTTGCCGATTAAGCTTCTTGTAGGTGCTGTTAAGGCTTTCAATTGCATTTGTGGTATAGATCATCTTTCTGGTATCGCTGGAGAACTTGAAGATTGGAGAAAGAATATCCCAATTTTGCTCCCAGCTCTTCATCGCATGGGGATACTGCTCGTTCCATTTCTCCGCAATTCTCTGCATATTGTCATATCCCTGCTGCTCATTCGGAGCTAAATAGATGGTTTTTAGATCTGCGGCAAACTTCTTCATGTCCTTGTATGAGACGTATCTGAGCGTATTCCTTACTTGATGTACAATACAGCGTTGGTATTCTGTGTTAGGGAAGGCCGCTGTAATGGCTTCTTTCATTCCGGTAAGTCCATCTGCACAGATCAGCATGATATCCTTAACTCCACGGTTCTTCAGATCGTTCAGAATTCCAAGCCAGTATTTGCTGCTTTCATTTTCTCCGATTTGAAGGTTTATGACCTCCTTCTTGCCAGACAGTGTGATTGCAAGCATTACATAGGCGGCACGTTTCTTAATCACATTATCCTCGCGTACAGAGAAGTGAACAGCATCAATAAAGATCACCGGATAAATTTCATCAAGTGGGCGACGCTGCCAATCGTCGATTTCCTGTAGGATTTTATCCGTCACATCTGATATGAATCCTTCGCTGCATTCAAAACCATAAATATCCTCAATCTGTTCGGAGATCTGCCTTGTGGTAAGCCCTTTGGCATACATGGCAATAATCTTATCGTCTATTCCTGAAATATCCTTTTGCCGTTTCTTGACAACGGCTGGTTCGAAGGTACTTTCTCGATCCTGTGGCACGTCAAGAGGGAATTCGCCGTACTTGCTCCTGATCGTTTTGGCCTTTGAGCCGTTTCGGGAATTAGTATTATCGCTTCGCTCGTAGTTCTTGTAACCAAGATGGTCGTCCATCTCGGCTTCCATCATGCTTTTGATGGTTCCGCCCAGAAGATCTTTCAGTGCATTTTGAATATCATCGGCAGTTTCAATGTCATATTCGTCGATTAAAGCTGCGATAATATTCTTTTTTCCTTCACTCATTGATTCTTTTCTCTTTGCCATAAAAATAGCCTCCTATGATAATTTGATTTTACCATAGAAGGCGATTGACTTTAATTATTTACAGACTTTTTTTCACAGTCTCGAATATCACGCTCGATATAAAAAATAACAGTTTAAGTTTCTGATCTGCCTGTTCCCGCAGAATGAAACCTATGGTCAGAAACACTGAAACATAAAGAGCAGATAGCAGCAATGGGGCTATCTGCTCTTTGCATATAACAATTAGGGTTATGGATACAACAAAAGACGTCATATTAGGACGCAACAATCATTTTTTATTCTTATTACTATTCTTATAGAAGACTGTCTAGTATGAGCTGCAAACTTTTTTTATACTTCTTCGAAAGAGATCTGTACTTCCTGATGAGTTCCGACTCATCTTCGTTTAAATCAAACTTATGGGCATTTTCAATTTTTCGCCGGATTTGCGTATTGCCGATCAGATAGTCAACTGAAGTATCGAAATATGCTGCTAGTAGCATGAGCGTTGCAATATCGGGTTCATAAACGCCATGCTCGTAACTGTGGATACTTTGTTGCGTTAGTCCAAGTTGATACGCCAGTTTCTGCTGGCTTACTCCGGCTTTGGTTCTGAGCTTTTTTAAATTTTCCATCTGATCACCCCTGCTCTAATTTTAACAAGCTAAAATTGTAAAATGTAAAAAGTATTGCTTGTTATTTACAACAAGAAATACTTGTTATATAATACAAGAAAATAGAGTTAATAATAGTTTCTGCACTATTTTAGCATTTACTCCTAATTATTTGATTTAAAGTCTTGTAGGCTTTCGGGGGCAAGAGTGATTTATTTATATTCGCAGTATTTAAAGAAGAGAAATCATTATGAATGAAACGGTCTTATTTTATCATCTCTTTCATCATTCAACAATCGGCCAGGCAGTTGTGAACAAAGATCTGGAGATGATATATGCCAATCGTCAATTATTTCAAAGCCTTCATTCCGGGATAAGGGATGTCAAGGGTCTTTCTTTTGGGAAGGTCTTTCATTGTGCGGAACTGGGCTATAATAATACCCGCTGCGGAGAAATGGAGAACTGTAAGCAGTGCGGAATAAGAAAATGCGTGAAGCAGATTCTGATCAATGAGATAGTCCCTGATCATGTAGTAAGGTACTCGTTTTATCAAGAGTATCTCAATACAAATAAGTGGCTGCAGGTTAATGGTACACAAGTGAGATGGGTCGACGAGAAGTTTGCAGCGCTTACATTCGTGGATATTACCGATTTACAGCAGCGGATCAGTGATTTACAGACGAAAGTAAATCTGGACAATGCCACCGGAACCATGAATAAGGCAAGCTTGATATCGGAACTGCGCCAGTTGACTGAAACGGATTGTGAAAACAGTAATTTCACCGTTTGTATGATCGATTTCGATCACTTTAAGGCGCTGAATGACCGGTATGGACATTTGATGGGAGATAAAGTACTTGAAGTTTTCTCCGATATATCCCGCAGTCATGTCAGAAAAAATGATTTGATCGGCAGATATGGTGGTGAGGAATTTATCTTTATTTTTTTTGATACGGATCAAAATCAGTCACTACAGATACTGAGACGGATTCATAATGAACTGGAAGACTATTTTGCCGGCTCTGTTGAAATTCCTGTAACATTCAGCGCAGGTGTCGTTCATGTAGAGAAGCTGAAGGGGGTTTTGCTGTATACAGATCTGCTGGTTGATGTGGATAAAATGCTTTATCGAGCCAAAAAACGAGGAAGAGGTAGAGCGATGAGCAGCATGGGAGAAACGCTTTTCAGAAGATATGAAGCTTGATAACTGATTGGAGAACTTAATATAGTCAAAAAAAGAGCAGAACCGAAGTTCCGCCCTTTTTTTATTGTTTATGATTGTTATTATAATTTTATCGAAGTTTAGATGATTCCCTGAGCAAGCATAGCTTTTGCTACCTTCAGGAATCCAGCGATGTTTGCACCGGCCACATAATTTCCAGCCATGCCGTATTCACTGGATGCATCATCACAAGCTTTGAATATGCTTGTCATGATTCTGTCAAGCTTTTCATCAACTTCTTCAAATGTCCATTCAAGTCTCTGGCTGTTCTGTGACATTTCAAGAGCAGAAGTAGCAACACCGCCGGCATTTGCAGCCTTAGCAGGTCCAAGGAGGATTCCTTCGGAAATGAAGTACTTAACTGCTTCGTTTGTGCAAGGCATGTTAGCACCTTCACCTACTGCGTAGCAGCCATTAGCAACCAGCTGTTTTGCAGTTTCTTCGTTGATGTCGTTCTGAGTGGAGCAAGGAAGAGCGATATCACACTTTGTATCCCATACGTTCCCGCCAGCAACATATTTTGCGTTTGGTCTAGCTTTTACATATTCGCTGATTCTAGCTCTTTCAACTTCCTTCAGTCTCTGTACGATAGAAACATCAATACCGTCTTCATCTACAACATAGCCGTTGGAATCGGAAACAGCAACAACTTTTGCGCCATAGAACTGAGCTTTCTGGCATGCATAAATTGCAACGTTACCGGAACCAGAGATAACAACTCTCTGTCCTTCAAAGCTTCTTCCGTTTGCCTTCAGCATTTCTCTTACGAAATATACTACCCCGTAACCGGTAGCTTCTGTTCTAGCTAATGAACCACCCCAGCCGATTCCTTTTCCAGTAAGAACGCCTGTGAATTCATTTCTAATTCTTCTGTACTGACCATACATGAAACCGATTTCTCTTCCGCCTACACCGATATCTCCGGCAGGAACGTCAGTATCAGCTCCGATGTGCTTGCAAAGCTCAGTCATGAAGCTCTGGCAGAATCTCATTACTTCAGCATCTGACTTTCCTTTTGGATCAAAATCAGATCCGCCTTTGCCTCCGCCGATCGGAAGGGTAGTGAGGGAATTCTTGAAGATTTGTTCGAAGCCTAAGAATTTGATGATTCCAAGATATACGGAAGGATGGAAACGAAGTCCTCCTTTGTAAGGTCCGATTGCACTGTTAAACTGTACTCTGAAACCTCTGTTTACCTGTACTTTACCGTTGTCGTCAACCCAGGGTACCCGGAACATGATCTGTCTTTCCGGTTCAAGGAGTCTTTCAACGATACCGGCCTCAACGTATTGAGGATTCTTTTCCAGTACAGGTGCGATGGATTCAAGGACTTCTTCAACTGCCTGATGGAATTCAACTTCGCCAGGATTTCTCTTCTTAACGTCGTCTAAATACTTTTGTACATTGATTGACATTTTGTTCTCCTCTTTCTTATTTTTAATTTTTTTAAATGTAATAAATAGTAAGTTTTCTTTTCATCCATACATTAACATAACCAAAAAATGTAGTCAATAAACATTAGAATAAAATTCTTCGTTTTTGCAAAGTTCTAATATTCTGAAAACGCTGAAAATCAACAGTTTCAGCGTTGCATAAAGTATACATTACCTCTTTTTAGGGGTGCTGTTGGTTAACTTTTCTATAAAAATGTTGAAATATTAACAAGTTGAAAATAATGGATGAGCACTTTATCAATTTACAAAAATATACATCTCGAATTTTGCCCCAAAAATTGACTTGGAATAAAATGTAAGAAATTACAACTGAAAGTTAAAATTGAATCAAAAACAAGAATAAATCAATTCTTGTGAAAATTCAGAAAACAAAAAAACTCCCTGCTGTATCTTTTTTATTAATACAGCATTGGGAGTAAAATAATGAAACGTATTATTTTATTGTGATTCGTTTTCGTCAAGAAGACGCAGAGGGATTGCAGGGTCGTAAACGGAGCTGATTTTTATGGCATATGAATCGCCGTTTTCTATATCTCTGTCCGTTACATAATGGATATCCAGCAAACCTTCGGATTGATATCCAGTTTTTAAATAATTTATTTCTGACAATGCATTGCTCCAGCCGCTGAGCATAACGTTCAGCCGTTCCTTTTGCTCGTCGGTTCCGTTAAAGTGAATCAACAGGTCGACATCACTGTTGTGCCGCGCTGTGCAAGTGCCGGTACTGCCGAACAGATAGATTCCTTTAATGGAATAAGCGTAAAAATCAATGGAAGCTGCGATTTTTTCGGCCATGTAATGTCTCCATTTCCATCCCTCGCTATCTTCTTGGTCGTTGGTACGTTCTAATTCTTCCAATAGAGTTGCAGTGTGTCTGCGATCAGGTTTTTGAGGCTGATCCAGATAGGCGACAGCTTTCTCAAGCTCTGCATTCATTAGAACAACGAGCTCTTTTCTGAAATAATTCTCAGAGATGTTGATGACCTTGATCACATGGGCCAGATCTGCATAAGCCGGCAGCAGCGTTTCGAGCGCATTCGCATTATTATGAAAGAAGCTTTTACTGAAATGAACACCTTCGTCTTCGGGGTAAAGCGGCAGGTACTTGATATTTGCTTCCACAAGGTCTTGAAAAAAGTGTGTTCCGAAGGAAAGCTCCGGTTGATGTCTGGACTTTTTCTGAGCAATCTCGATCAGCATAGATGCGTTGCTGATATCGGAATAAGTGACTTGAACGCCCAATTTGATATCGCCTCTGCTGCCCCAACGCCCCGGACCCATGAGAATGAAGCTCCTTCGAAACAGTATATGATTTAATTCTCCGATGGCGCTGCCAACCCTTAGAAGATCTTGATGCTGATCCAGCTTTCCATATTCATCAGGATCAACATAAACAACAGTTTTGATACCGGTTATTTTTCCGTCTGTAATGTATTTTGAGGCTGTAAATACCGTGTTTTGAGCAGGTATATTCGCTGGTATGGCAATTGGCAGGTGGTTCTGGCCATTGCTTTGGGGGCGGCACTGAAGGATATATAAATTTTCGCCATCGCAGGCAAACTCGATATCGACAGGATAACCCAATCGATCTTCCAAGAGTGACATGACGGATTTCAACTGTTTCACAGCAGGGGTTTTCGTAATCAAACCTTCAAAGGTTACAATGATTGACTCTTGCTCTAAGTCAGATGCGTACTTGTTATATTCCGTAATAAAATCATCCTTTAATACTGATACAAGCCGGTCCAAAAATGGGATTTCATTTCCATATTTTCTGATGACTTCCGGGATAGAGACGGAGACGAAACGGTTGTTTTCCAAATCCAAAACATCCATCATCTGGGGCGAATATTTTTTTAGTTCCTGGGGAACATGATTGACACGCAGTTTTGGCTGTCCTGGCGAAACGAGTATAGGAAAATCATCACCCACTCTGTCCACCGCTCTGGTCCCAAGACCCATCACCATGCGGAGCAGGCCGTCCTCCCTTTTGATGCGGGGAGACCATCTGAACTCGTTATTGCTGAATCCGACCCCGGCAAATAGAGGGAAGTAGTATGGACCTGCCCGGCAGCCTACGACTTCCTGAATCATAACCCCCATTTGTTCAGAGCTGTCCAGCAAACCGTGCTCTTTTCTGTATTGTATGGAATCAGGACTGTACATGGAAGAATAAACCTCAAGAATACAGTCGATCAGACCGTTAAGACGTTCCGACTTTGTTCCGGTATTTGTTAGAAAAAGGCTCTTATATTTACCGGAAAAAGCAGAATTACGCTGATCTTCCAGGAGACTTGAGGAGCGAATAATCAGGGGATTTCCGGCACATCTGTCTAGAATCTGATTTAATTCGTTGATAATGTAGGAAGATAAGCGGGAATTCTTGATGGAATGGACAATTTTCGGATAACTGATTCGAACCTCTAATATATCATGGTATTTGTGCTCGTTCAATTCATCCAGAAAATTATCATGAAGCAGGTTTTCCAGCTCATCTGCGGCGATATACCAGGTATTTAATTTCTTAATTGGCAGAAATCCCGGCTCCTGCACTGCGTGGGATTCAATTATTTTATTGGCAAGAAAAAATCCGGCAGCTTTTCCGCCGATTTTGCCGGAACTTTTCGGTGAACAAACCACAGCTTCAAGTAACTCGCTAAAATCCCGCACACAAAGATTTCTTCTTGCATTTTCAATCATTTTCGGATGGTCCGTGAGAAATCTTCTGACAAGTTCTACGAGAAGCCAGCGCTTTGTCGCCTTACTTGGCATATCATTGGATTTGACTGCTTTTCTGTATTGGATCAGCGCTTTGGAGATATCCTTCACATCAGAATTTTTCTTATCTACAAGCTTGATCAGTTCATAGGTTTTACCCTGATAGATCCATAAACTGATATAATCGAAGATCTTTGCGTCTTCAAGACAGTTTTTTGCCACATGGAACACCGTGTTGCTCAGAAGGATTACATCCATCGCAGGCATATCGTTTCGTGGAAAATTGATCTCTCCACGGTAATCCGATTCTGTCCAGTTCATCTCCTTGAATATATCGATGATAAAGGTCTGATCTGTTTTTGCAAGAAAAGTAAGCATTTTTTCACAGATATGCAACAGCATGGAATGATCGGTTTTTTGCAGAAACAAAAGAATTGCTTCCCAGTTGCTTCTCTTTTCATTGGGCTCCAATTCGTCCAGACAGATTTTATTTGAGATTTTACATGCAACGGCGTTTAAAAGTTTCTCCTCCTGCGTTAAAAATGAGGTGAACGAGGAATACGGGGAAGCTTCCCCGTACATTGCACTGATCTTTCCTCTTTTTTTCCCGTTTACAATAATATCAGATTCGATAGAATTGATAGAGCTTTTGGGGATCGGCCCGCTGCAGTAACTGACATCGTCAAATTCAATCATGACGGTACAGGCCTGCACATTGCAGAAACCTTTTGGCATGGCTCTGCTGATCTTTATGAGAACTTCAGAAAGGGAAGTTCCATTCAAGGCCTCGTCGACCCTGTAGAGGCAGTCCAGTTCCTTGGCGCGCTCTTTTAAAAAATCAACGGTAATTTCGTTTTGCTCGTTAAACATTTTTTTTCACTCACTATTTGTCATTAGACCCAGCTTCTAAGCTTTACCGCTTCCGCCACACGGTTAATGGCTATCACGTAAGCTGCGTCGCGCATATAAAGGTTTTTGTCTTGTGCAAGCTTACAGACTGCATGGAAGGAGGACGTCATTCGGGAGTCCAGTTTTTCAAGAACTTCTTCTTTTGTCCAGAAATAATTGCAGTTGCATTGAACTTGCTCAAAGTAGCTGCAGGTGACTCCGCCGGCATTGGCAAGAAAATCGGGGACCAAAAAGATATTTCTTTTTCTGATCAGGCTGTCACAGTCCGGTGAAGTCGGGCCGTTTGCGCCTTCGCAGATGATTTTAACGGTTTCGCTGATTTTAGGAAAATTCTCTTTTGTAATTTGATTTTCTAAAGCACAGGGGAGCAGAATATCTACATCCTGAGCGATCCACTCATTACCGTCGAGGATCTCACAGCCCAGATCGATTGCTTTCTGTTTGTCTATTGTGCCGAAAGAATCCTTTATGGAGATCATTTTACCGATATCCATGCCCTTTGGATTGCGGAATGTATAGGATTTTCCATCCTGTTGGTCCCAGCAGGAAATGGCTATGATAGTACCGCCTAGCTTTGTATAAAGAAGCGTCGCATATTCCGCAACATTTCCAAAGCCTTGAATACTGGCAGTTGTGGAGGCCGGATCAATACCCAACACGTTCAGTGCTTCTCTGAGAGAATAAATAACACCGTAGCCAGTTGCTTCTGTTCTTCCCAGCGAACCGCCCATTCCAACAGGTTTGCCTGTGATCGCTCCGGGGTAGTGTCCGCCATGAATTGCCTCATACTCATCCAGCATCCAGAGCATATGTTGACCGTTTGTCATTACATCCGGAGCCGGAACATCAAGGATCGGTCCCATTTGTTTTGCAGCCTGACGAACATATCCGCGACATAACCTTTCCTGCTCCCCTTTGGATAAATTGTGGGGATCGCAGATGACTCCTCCTTTGCCTCCACCAAGAGGTATATCGACCACAGCACATTTCCAGGTCATCCACATGGATAAGGCCCTTACTGTGTCGGCTGTTTCCTGAGGATGGAAGCGGATACCTCCCTTAGCAGGTCCGCGGGCAGCGTTATGCTGAATTCTGTAGCCGTTGAAAATTTTTGAGGTGCCGTCATCCATTTTGACTGGAATCGTAAAATGGAATTCCCTGCTTGGTTGACGCAGCAGCTGACGGACTGCCGGGTCCAGATCAATCATATCCGCAACACGGTCAAATTGAGTCTGGGCTGCTATGTAAGGATTGTATCCTTCCTGTTTCATAATAAAACCTCCTGTTTGTACCGAAATAGGCATTATTCAAAAACGCGTTTTTTAATCTTTTAATATGATTGCCAGCTGAGCAATTCGCAGAAATATCTGCTGTATAATTCGTCAATGCCATCATATTCTAATCCAAATAGCATTGTCAACACGAAATAACAAGTTTAAATCTTGTGACAATTTTACCATGTAATTTAATGGAAATCCCGCAGAGAGCACTGCGGCTGCTTTGACTTACGAGCAGTTCCTGAAAAATATAAAGTCGTTGAAATATCAATATGTTATTACCTGCAAAGGAGTGCCGGAGAAATAATTTTCAAAATTATGGATTATTATGAAGGTGAAAAATTACATTTAATGTAATTTTTCGCGGCGGAGTGGCTGAAAATTTTATTCGTGAATTATGGCTGAAGGGGTAACTCTGCCGATTATAGCAGGAAAAGTTGCCAGAATAATCACTAAATTGATGCCTTGTTATTGTAAATTAATCTAAAAAACTGCATAATAATGTATATGGCAATCGGACAAAGAGTCAAAGGCGATTCTTCTTTAAGTGATCTCAAAGAGATCCAATTGCTTGGAGGGTGGCAATGCAGAAAAAACTGGTCCAGGAATTCTATAAGGCACTCGTGGAACATCTGACAGAAAAGAGATTCCTAAAAACGCTGAAACTTACAAAAAAGGAAATGCTTTATCTGGTTTGTTCCGACAAATGGAAAGAAGAAGTTGGAATTGCCGCTGAGACGGAAAAGGTGAGCTGTGCCGATGTCCTTGCAATGTGCAGGAAAGCGCTGGACGCCTTTTCAAAAGAACCGGAGGAAGGCTGGCTGCACTATATTTACCGATATGCGATCGATCAGATGTTTCCTGGAGATTCGCAGTCGAGTCAGTCTGCCGTCTTTGAACGGGGACGATTATTTTATCTTGAAGTACTTCGGTGTTTTTTATCTTTTGAAAGACAGCTCACACCGTTTGATTCCAAGAGTCATTTTCAGTTTTTGGATTTGAATGAGACCAGCTGTACGGAGGCCGCCGCTGAATACCGACTGCTGCTGCAGACTTTTCAGGATCAGTACCTTTATGAATTCATGCGGATCGGATCGGAAATTACCAGGCACAAAACACTTGCACATATCTCGGGGGTGCATTATGTTTCTATGTTTGTGGGGAAGCAGCTCCTCGAGGCGGATGTTCCCATTGACCTTGCGCTTTTATCAGGCGCCGCTCTCGGTCATGATATTGGAAAATACGGCTGTAAGCCGGAGGAAGCCAAAAGAATCCCCTACCTTCATTACTATTATACAGATCAATATTTTAAAAGAAATCATATGCCGGTAATCGGACATATTGCATCGAACCATTCTACATGGGATCTCGAACTGGAAAATCTTTCGGTCGAATCTCTTGTTTTGATCTATGCTGATTTCAGAGTGAAGAGCATGAAGGACGGGGAAGGGAAAGAAGTCGTCCATTTTTTCAGCCTCACTGAATCCTTTGATGTGATCCTTGGTAAGCTTGACAATGTAGATGATGCAAAACGAAGCAGGTATAGAAAGGTCTATTCTAAACTGAAGGACTTTGAAAATTATATGGTCGACCTTGGCGTTTGTACTGAGCTGAACGAAGGTCCTGCTGCCAAACCGGATAAAATAGACCCGGCTCTGCTGCATTCCGGGGAAGTGGTTCGAAGCTTAAAGAATCTTGCGATCAGGCATAACCTGTCCGTCATGCACATATTAAACAGCGATGCTGATTTCGGCGATATTCTGGAGGCTGCAAGAACGGAAAAAAACTGGCGTAATATGAGGTCTTATATCAACATTTTTCAAGAATATTTCACTTATATGACACAAAAACAAAAGATCATAACATTAAATTTCCTCTATGAGCTTTTGATGCATCGCGAAGGGGATATCAGAAGGCAAAGCGCTGACCTGATCGGAAATATTATCGTTCATTTTGATGAAGAATATCGAAAGGAATTGCCCGAAGGTGTGAAAAAGGAGATGGAGGATCGCACAAGCAGGGATCTTTGGGCGGAATATCTTCATATGGTCGTGTCTCCGGATCATAAAGTGACCGACCAACATAAAAGATGGCTTGGATATACGCTGAAATTTATCCTGGGTTCTGTCTTAGAGCGGTGCAAGGAAGAAGATCGGCAGAGCTATGTGAATCCGCTTTTGGAATATTACTGTGATCATAAAAGAAAAGGCTTGGATGCATTTATCCTGCTTGACTCAGCTCTTGCCCTACCACTTTCTATATGCACGGAGAATGAGAAACAAATGCTTCTTCATTTTGCATGCAGACTTGTAGAAAATGAATCTACTGAAATGCAGATTGCAGCGCTTCGTGTGATCCAATATCTTACCGTAGATCATGAAGCAGGAGGAGCAGCTTATCAAGCCATAATAGATGATTGCCTGACAAGGATAGACACATCCCAAACCATCAGTATGGCTTATTTAGAATATAAAATCCGTAAAAATTCAGGAATCTTTACAGCAGATACGGAATACTATGAAAACAATTTGCCTTTTCATTCCGATGTACTATCGGACATTCTTCTGGAAAACTTAAAAGCAGCAACACCATGGGTAGCTAAATTGGTTCATATTGAGTTTCTTCTAGATCAGGTGAAGAGGAGTAAGAACAGTCGAATTTTGCAAATTGCCGCTCATCTATCCAATCTTGTGAAGGTCAGCGAACGGGTTGCAGTGCGGCACAGCGCGGGAAACGCGCTTCTTTCCATTATACCGCTTCTGAACCTGACAGAAAGAAACGAAATCGCTGTGGAGCTTACGAAAGGTCTTGAAATCGGAGAATATGAATTCTCCAAGTACATTCCTCAATACTTGGGTGAGCTTGCTTTATTCCTGCATCCGGATGAGCTGGATGAGCTGATTTTAGATTTTGGAAAAATGCTGAACAGCAACAGTGACAGGATTTGCTCGGTTACTATGGATACACTGGGAGTCATATTGCAAAAGTATTCTTTTTATCCCGAAAGATTCGATGAAAAAGGCCGGGCTTACGAGCAGCGTCGGGAGAAAATGATCGGTTTAATTTTGAAGGGGCTATCAAATTATCACGATGCGGTCAGTCAGGAAGCATTTTTAGTGATAGGGCAATATCTTTTTGGAAGTTCGGCTCTTTCACTGCAGGATAAAAGTAATTTGTTTTCTGTACTGTATAAAAAAATGCTGACACTAATTGCGGACCGAAAGGAAACAGAACTTTCATTTTTCAACAGTGCAGCGGCATTGAACCATATTTACCGCTTTTTATCCGACTATCTTTTTCTATATGAAAAATTCAATTTAAAGAAAATGGATAAGATCGGCTTTCTGCCGGGGAGTTTTGACCCGTTTTCAATGGGACACAAAGGTATTCTGCGAGAATTAAAAAAGCTGGGATTGGAGGTATACCTTGCGATTGATGAGTTCTCATGGCCGAAAAAGACCCAGCCGAAAATGATTCGCAGGCAGATCATCAGTATGTCCATCGCAGATGAAAAGGATGTGTTCCTTTTTCCCGACGATATCCCCGTCAACCTGGGAAACCCTGAAGATCTTAATAGGCTCAAGGAGCTATTTCCACTGCGAGAGATATATATTGTCGCAGGAAGCGATGTAATCGAAAATATTTCATCCTATCAGGCACCTTCGACAGAAAACTCGGTTCACAGTTTTCATCATATCGTCATCAGGCGTTCCGAGCAGCCAGGAGTCGAAATGAATTGCGTTGATGCCGACCGATATCCGCAAATCACCGGGCGGTTGATCGAGTTGACGCTTCCTAAGGAGCTGGATGAAATCAGTTCCGCCGATATAAGGGAGAACATTGACTGCAACAGAGACATCTCCAATCTGATCGACCCGCTGGTGCAGAACTATATATACGACAACAGCTTATACCTCAGAGAACCGCAGTTTAAGCATGTATTCGGTGCGAATCGCTTTAAGATGGAAGTGTTTGAGGCGTCCAGTAAAAAGCCGGCGGATGAAATTGTAGGGGTTCTTTTTACCGACAGGCCTGATAAAGAACGAATCAGGGCCTATCTGCAAAAGGAAGGCACATATATCGTCGTTGTGCGTGACAAAGAAAAGAATAACCAACCGGTAGCGGTCGCCTCATTTCATGAAACCGGTATGGCAGAGCTATATGAGGAATTTGAAAATCTGAATCTGGCATCTTATATCAGACGGATTACATCTGGCAAACTGATTGTCTTGACAGGACTTGCGGGTTTGGGAGATGCTTCCGTTAAAAATCCGGTACAGCTTGTACTGACGGAGGCCTTGGCTTATTGCCTGAGAAAGGATTTTACTTATGCGATCTATCATAACCGCATTGGTGAAATCGATACGCATATCATCGAAATGCTGAAACGACAGGGTTTTGCGGAAATAAACGGCGCTGATACCGATGAAGCAATATTTGCTGTCGACATGAAGTTCCCCGTCGCTCTGTTCCGGGATATCGAAACAATGGTGAAAGAGCCCTTCGACCGGCAGCAGAAAGTGCTGGATGCGATAGAAAAGGCCCATAGAAAAATTCAACATGCTGTAACCGCTATGTATCCCGGATGCCTTGTGCTTTCTTTTGACGCAGGAGTGATCAATCACAGGATTGCCGATATGATTTCAAAATTGAACGAGGAAAATCAGGGGCAGGTCAATAAGGGAATATCCCGCAGTGAGATGATGTGTGTGCCCTTCGGAAAGATCCTGCATGGGCTTGCAATTCCAAATACCGTTACGAAGTCACTTCATGCAGAAAAAGTATTCGAGCCTGCAATTAATCAGTTCCGGATTGCTGAATTTCCTTATCACTCTCCGCTGATCAACCAGGTAAGAACCATTAAATCATTTCGGCAGCCAGTACTGCTGGTGGACGATGTTCTGCATAAAGGCCATCGAATCAGGGAACTGGATCCTATTTTCAAGCAGGAAAACGTAGAGGTTGTCAAAATTGTTGTGGGAGTTCTTTCGGGAAGAGGCAGAGATCTCATGGCGCTTCAGGGGAGAGAGGCGGAATGTGTTTACTTTATTCCCAACTTAAAAACATGGTTTGACGAATCCAGTCTGTATCCGTTTTTGGGCGGAGACGGTATCCGCAGAGAACAAACAGCCAACGCGGGAATTACTCCATCCATTAATTTGATTTTGCCTTATGCAGCGCCCGGTTTCCTGATGGATGTTCCCAAAGATGCATTATACAATTTCTCCATGGTCTGCCTTGAGAATGTGAGGGAAATCCTTACAGCCCTGGAAGAAGAATATCAGCATATCTACGAACGAAACCTGACATTGAACCGGCTCAGTGAAGCCGTTAATCTGCCAAGATATCCGGATAAGGGGATCAATATAAGCTACGATATGAATCTGGCGCCGTCAGTGTATATTGAAAATGATATTGAGCACCTGAGGCGGCTGAAAAATCTGATTGTATGACCCCTTTAAAGGAATGAAAGGATGGCCTTATGTATTATTTAGAAGATTTGATTAAGGGCAGGGAGGATCAGGGAATTGCATCCGGGCAGCCCCCTTTTCCCTTTTCGATGAAAAAAAGGGTACACATTCTTGGTCTTGGTGATGTTGGAGGAACCCTTTTAACCGGATTGAAGCTTTTGGGCGGCGATGTGATCTCCGAAATCGGTCTATATAGCAGCAGCAGTGCGGCAGAACGGTATGAACATGAGATGAATCAGATCTCTTACCCGTGGGAATACCACAATCTTCCCCAGATTGTAATGATTGACCGCGAGCAGCTGTTTCAGTGTGATGTTTTTGTTTTCTGCGCTTCCAAATCGGTGCCGGCGATCGGAGCAGATGTGGGAGATGTCAGAATGGTACAGTTTGAAGTCAATAAAGAAATCATAAGAGAATATGCCAGGATGGCGAGAAAGCAAAATTTTAGAGGGCTGTTCGCCGTTGTGTCTGACCCGGTCGATCCGCTGTGCAGGGTTGTTTTTCTTGAAAGTAATACCGACGAACACGGTGTATTCGATAAGAGTGGGTTAGAACCGGTTCAGATTAAGGGCTATGGCCTTGGCGTTATGAATAGCAGAGCAGCATATTATGCGAAACAA
Source organism: Anaerovoracaceae bacterium (assembly GCA_963676445.1). Lineage (GTDB taxonomy): Bacteria > Bacillota > Clostridia > Peptostreptococcales > Anaerovoracaceae > Anoxybacterium. The sequence continues at coordinate 871,737 of OY781100.1, read as the reverse complement.
AATCCGAAATACCGGTCATTTTTAACTGAGGGCCGTGCATACGGACCACACGGAAAGGATCTTGTAATTGCCAACAGTATTGAGCATTACGATGAAGCCTTATCGATGGAACTGACGGAACTTGCAGTAAACGCGAATTTGAAAACGAGAGAACTTGGCTATAAGCCATATATCGCACCCGCGCTATCCTCAGGGGCAATTGCACTGCTGCTTACGCTGAGAGGGGAATGGCATTACAGTTCAACCTATTTGGGCGGTGTATTTCTCGGAGCGAAAAACCGGATGACACAAACCGGTACGGAACTTGAGTCGCTGGCTCTTCCCGAGGCGCTATACAGAAGAATTGAAAAGGCTTATCGGGAATTGGAAAAAATCATCTGAAAGAGCCCCTCGAATTACTGAACCATCGTGTCGAAGCTGAAACTGGGAGGTGGAAGAATGTCTGATATCATCCTGATCAGACCGCAATGTAAAGACAGCAATAAAGTGAGACGTTTGAGTGCGATTCTGAATAATTGCCTTGCGGATTATAGCTATGAAACCATTGCCTGGGTCGAAGACTTTGTTGATTTAAAAAATAAAAAAATCCTGTTTGCTGTGTCTTTGGGAGAATCGGGAGTCAATCTGGAGTATTACGGGATTTTAAAAAAAATAAGATTAAACCGCAGTTGCTTTGAAGGCAGTGTGGGGGGAATGATAATTGATGGCAACAGTGAGCTCTTTACCAAATCAGTAGCCCGTGAGCTGGCTTTCAGTGCGAATTTATCAGGCTGTACTTTTCCGGGCAAGCCCCTTGTTGAGGGGACAATATCCCTTGAAAATTATAGTGTTGCAGCTCGCAAACTGGAAGTAGATAACTTGCAGGCTTACATGCACTCCAGTAAGGAACTGGTTGATAAGGTCATTCGTTTTAAACCTCCAAGGAAGAAAAAACCGAAAATCATTGTTCTGCATGCCAGCAATTATCAAAAATCCAATACGCTGAATCTATGGAGGATCGTAGAAAAGCATCTTGAAGGAAGTGAGATAACAGAAATTTCCTTGCGAAACGGCGCGGTTATGGACTGTATCGGATGTCCTTATACGACCTGCCGACACTTCGGAGAGACAGGCAACTGTATCTACGGAGGTGTTATCGTAGAGCAGGTGTATCCGGCTATTCTGGAAAGCGACGCCCTTGTGATGCTTTGCCCGAATTACAACGATGCAGTCAGTGCGAATATGTCGGCTTTTATGAATCGTCTGACGGCCCTGCTGAGAATGAAAAAATTTTATGACAAATATCTTTTCGGACTGATTGTGTCGGGTTACAGCGGCAGTGATATTGTAGCCCAGCAGCTGATAAGCGGCTTGAACATGAACAAAACATTTATCCTGCCCAGCAGATTTGCCATGCTTGAAACTGCTGGCAGTGTCGGAAGCTTACTATCAATAGAAGGAATAGAAGGGCGGGCAAAAGATTTTGCCTGTAATATGATTGAGCATTTGTATGAAAAGTAAAATGACCAGGAAAATGAAATTAATATGGTTTCTTATTATCATCGGATTCGGTGCGGTCGAATTCCCGGGCATTATTTTTGTGGGGAAAATGGTGCGGCCTTTTATATTGGGGCTGCCGTTTCTCTATGCTTATATGATCTTCTGGTGGCTATATCTTTGCATTGTAATTTACTTTGCCTATAGAGAAAACTGGGGCAGAAGTGCTAAGTAATTATTCCAGCAGCTTATGATTGAACTTGTATCCGACCCCGCGGATGCTGAGAATGTACTTTATTCCGTCGGTATTGATTTCCAGTTTTTTCCTTAGTGTACTGATATATACCATCACGGTTCTTGAATCGTTGCCAAGGCTGGTTGTTTTCCAAATCAGTTCGAAGATCTGATCTGCCGTGAAGATTCTTTTCGGATTTTCAATGAGAAGCTTAAGGATGTCAAATTCTTTTGCAGTCAGATTAATGGAACGGCCGTCTGCAACAACTTCCCGGGTTTGCATATTGACAACCAGTCCGGGGAACTCAAAAATTTCTTCCTGTTCAGCCAGAGTTGAGCTGATGGTGTTTTTTTGCCTTCGCAGGTGTGCCTTGATTCGGGCAATCAGCTCTCCTGGAAGAAACGGCTTTGTCATGTAATCATCTCCGCCGACGGATAAGGCGATGATTTTGTCGATTTCTTCTGATTTACAGCTTAGGAACAGGATAGGAGAGTTATTGGTTTTTCGGATTTCCAGGCAAAGATCGATTCCTTCGATATCCGGCAGCATGATGTCTAATATAATCAAGTCTGGTTTTTCTGTTTTAATGAGAGTAAGAGCATCTTCTCCGTTGTAAGCGGACAGAGGAATGAAACCCTCTCTCATAATATAGGAACGGATTAAATCGTTGATTGGTTTTTCGTCATCTATAATTAGTATTTTTTCACCTGCCATATTTGCAGCTCCTTCCGTTAATCATAATAAAGAGGGATAGAAAATGTGAAAGTACTTCCTTTTCCGAGATGGCTTTTTACTGAGATCGTACCACCGTGGGCGTTGATGATTTCTTTTGATATTGTAAGACCCAGCCCGCTTCCAAGCTGTTTCCCGGTTCTGACATGGGCATGCGTTTTAAAGAACCGGTCGAAAATATAAGGAAGATCTTCTTTTGGTATACCGGCACCGTTGTCTGTGATTGTAATGACGTAATTCTTGGCGGTAGGATCGGTACCGAAGGTGATTTTAATTTTATCTTTTGGCTTTGTATATTTAATTGCATTATATATGATGTTTGAGAAAACCTGATCGATGCGCTTTGGATCGGCAATGATATTTTTCCCTTCAAGAGAAGGAATGTCTGTATTGATCAACGGTTTGATCTCCGCCGACTTCATATCAAGAAGATGTTGTTCGATCATCTGTCTGGAAAAATCCAGGGCGGACAAATGCATGAAGTTGAAGGAAAACTGGTGGCTCTCCAGCTTGGAAAGCTGAAAAAGATCATTGATCAGATGTTCTAAAAGAAGCGCCTTGGAAGAAATGATGTCCATTGCAGAAGTTTTTTCTTCGGGGTCGGAAATGGTTCCGTCATTCAGCGCGTTGATGTATCCTAGGATTGCAGTCACTGGAGTTTTAAGCTCATGAGAAATGTAAGACAAGAGCAGGTCTCTTGACTGTTTAGCTGATTTGAGTTGGATTTCGGCATTTTTCATACGGGTTACATCTCTGATAATGCCTTCCACTGCGATGGGTGAGCCGTCTTTGCGCAGTACGGAACTGTTAAATTCACCCCAAAAAGAGGAACCGTTTTTATGGCTGAATAGGAAGATGCTCTCTTGATTGGGAGATAGGCTTGCCTCGAATAGCGAACGGATCTCTTCAAAATGCTCCTGGGATACAATCTCAAAATAAAACCTGGGATTTTGATAAAATTCTTCCGGAGTGTAGCCGGTAAGCGTTTCAACTGAAGGGGATATATACGTAAAGGAAGGCTTTGGTTTTAAGGTATAGTAGAAAATGACGTCGGTTGCGTTTTCGGCAATAATTCGATACAAACGATCTGCCATCGTAACTTCATCCTTGGTTTTTTGCAGATAGATGATAAAAATAGAGAAATTCAAAATATTAGAAAAGATGATTTCCGTCAGATAAAGAGTGGATAAATCATGATAATATACTTCGAAAATGGATAAAACTGCTTTCCCTATTCCCCAAAGGACAAATACACTGATGGAAATTCCTTTTTCAAAAGCAGGGATTGTCCAGTATTTATATACGATATAGCAGAGCATGAAAGTTACTATTACCTGATACATCGACATCGGAAGATAGATGGATAAATGGTCAAAATTGTAGTGAACACCCAACAGGAGCCACATCACCAGATAAAGAGAAAAGCGGTACCAGTAGGTGGGAATATGTGTGTGCATGAAAGCATATGCGCCGAATAACAGAAATATAATATTGGCCAGGTCAAAGATTTTACGGATCTCAAGCAACAGGGGAACATTTTTATTGATAGACAGGATTAACAAAAGGAGGCTTAAAGAATAAGCCACCCAGCAAAGTCCCCAAAATCTAATGTAGCGTTCCTGACTTCTGGCAAACATATAGAAGTATACAAAAGACATTAGAAGGGTTAATATGATGAATGAAAAAATCAAGCTTGGCAAATACAAATCATCACCCCCAAGTAAAATTGCATGCTGTGCATTTTCAACCGATGCGACGCCCTACTTCATTATAAATGAATGCTATGATATAATAAAGAAAAAATTAGTGATTCTACGGAAATCAATCTCCTTTGCATCGTTACTTAATGAAAATTGATTTGCGTGGTTAATAAGAGGTTTATTTATGCAAGCATCCACTCCTGTATTAATGATTGTATTCATCTTTACATTTGTACCCCTCATCTTTGCTGAACTTGCAAGGAATAAGTCGGTGCCGACGATTGAGGACTTTTTTCTTCAGAGCAGAAAAATGCCTGCCGTAATGCTTCTTTTTACGGTTTATTCTACATGGATGAGCGCTTTTGCATTCCTCGGAGCGGGGGGCTACTTCTATGAGATGGGGCCGGTGTATATGACCGCAATCGCCTGGGACGCGCTTTTTGGAATCCTATTTATGTATGTCGGGAAAAGAGTCTGGTTTTACGGCAGAGAAAACGGCTATATTACACCGACGGATTTCTTTCAGGATATTTATGGCTACAAACCGTTGAGCTTGATCGTAACCGCCGTAATGATCATCTTTACCATTCCATATCTGCAGATTCAGCTGTCGGGCGGTGCTTACATCATTGAAATAGCTTCAAACGGCATGATCCCTTGGAGGGTATCAGGGCTTATTTTCTATCTCATCATCATTATTTACCTGTGGGCAGGGGGATTGAGAGCCGTTGCTCTGACGGATATTTTTTACGGAGCTTGCCTTTTCCTCTCCATGATTTTCATCGGATTTTTCCTTATTAATAAAGCAGGAGGGATCGAATATGTTTTTGAAACGATCACTGAAATGAATGAGAACAATGTTGTTCTGCCAGGACCAAAGGGAAATGCAGGAGCACTTTTGTGGATCAGCATGTTTGTCACAGTTCCCATCGGTGCACTGATGGGTCCTCCTATGTGGATCAGATTTTATGCTGCTCAGAATAAAGCTGTCTTCAACCTCATCCCACTATTTATTACGATAGCAGCCATTCAATGTGTGGGTACGATGTTCGCAGGCAGTGCAGGGATTTTACTGATTCCTGATGCTTATCAGTCGGATGCCGTCATACCGATTATGCTTTTAAAATACGGCGACCAGGTCTTGTGCGCTTTTCTTTTCTGCGGTGTTGCATCAGCAGCCCTTTCAACTGCTAATTCCCAGATTCATGCGGTAGCGGCCATTTATACCATTGATGTTCATAAGCGGTATATCAATAAGGATATCTCGGAGAAGAAACTTGCATCTGTCGGCAAATGGGCCGTTCTTGTGATTTCAGCATCCGCCTATATTCTTCTGCTGAATAATCCGGTGATGATTATCAATACGGGAACCATAGGAATGAGTGGAACAGCTCAGATTTTTATTCCCGTAGTCGGCGCATTGTTTTGGAAACAATCCAATGGAAAGGCGGCAGCCTGCGGAATTATTGCCGGAATCCTTGTACTGTCCCTTACTTTCGCATTTTCCAACTTCAGCATCAGCTACTGCGCTGTTATTGCTTTGCTGGTGAATGTCTCGATTTTTACAGGAGGCAGTTTTATTTTAAAGGTGGATTTGAAAACTAGAGAAAAGATCGTTCTTTACCGCAACAGGTATGAAAAGGATATTTAAATCTATTTTAAATTTTTCAATGAATATTTAGAATAATCTTAAATTAAGTTTAAAGTTACCTTAAGCATTGTCGGGAAACATTGATAAATTTTCAGAATAATCGTAAAATTGGCTTGAGTTCATGAGCTAATTTTTTTTTATCATTCATTGGACATGGATGTAGCTGAATTAAGGAGGAGAAGAAAAGGATGAAAGCAAAAAAATTAATTGTAATCCTAATGACACTTGCATTGGTACTTACCGGGTTCACAGGCTGCGGAGGCAGCGATGACTCGGCTGGAGGTGAGAGCTCTGACGGCCCAATCGTATTGAGACTTGCATCGGACGCTCCGCTGGAACATATTGCCACAGGACTTAATGAAGAAGCGTGCGAACTGGTAAAAGAAAGAACGGAAGGAAGAGTTGAAATTGAATACTTCCCCGCAAGCCAGCTGGGCGGATATGAAACCGTATATGAAGAAATCGTAAGAGGCACCATTGACCTGGGTCAAATTACCATTCCGGATGCTTTAGACCCGAAACTTGGAGCTGCTTATGTGCCTTATTATGCAAAGAACTTTGAAGAAGCAAAGATTCTCTATGCACCTGATTCCTATCTGTCAGGCGTTATTGGAGATCTAACCGAACAAAACGGAGTAAAATTCCTCGGTACCGTATTGGAAGGCTTTATCGGTATGGCCTTTGTTGCTGAACCAAATGATATGACAACTCCGGGAACCAACAAGAAAGTAAAAACCAGAAGTCCTGCCATGGCTACATTCCGTGTAGCGCAGGAAGATCTGGGCTTCAATCCGATTACCGTTCCATATGCAGAGGTTCCTACAGCGATTCAGACAAAGGTAGTTGACGGATGGGTAGGAGGTACTCCAAACATCAATTACGCGTGGGTTGGTCAGGTTATTAAACATATGTATGTAAACTATATTCATGCAGAAGCCACCAGTTATGTTGTCAGTGAGAAAACTCTTTCAAAACTCAGCCCTGAAGATGCGGAAACAGTTGTAAAAGTATTCCAGGAGCAGAGCTTGAAGAGCTTTGATGTGGCTCAGGAAAATGAAGAAACCTATAAGAAGAAGCTAGCTGATGATTATGGCGTGAAGGTAGTTGAATTCACACCGGAGCAGGTCGACGCATATGCGACATTCGTCCGTGATAATTCATGGCCAAAGATGGAAGAACTCCTTGGCAAAGACCTTATGGACGGCATGAGAGCGGAAGTAGAAAAGCTGGAAAGCGCACAATAATAGATTCTTCTGAGAAGACAAATAATTAGGCATTACAGAATAATACAGTCCTAATAAAGCCAAAGGGAAGGCAAGACCTTCCCTTTGGTGCAGTCTCAAGGAGAAAGGGGACTATATATGAATAATAAACTAGAAAACACAGCTTTTTGGAGAGGGCTGGCAAAATTCTTACGCTTTGGATTGATCGTTTCATCCTGTCTTGTTACAGTCATCACTTTTGCCGCAGTCATTACCAGGGCTTTAAATATCAATTTTCTTGGTTACGAAGAAATACTCATCATCTGTGCTTTTTGGCTGTACATGATGGGTACTGCATATGGGAGCTATGAAAATAGTCACATTAAAGCGGACGTCATCGTTGTGATGATGCCTGAAGGGATTTTTAAATCCCTGCTTGCACTGATTCGGAATACTTTGTCCCTTGTTTTGGGATTTGTTTTTCTTCTTTGGGCCTTGCAGCTATTCCAGTGGACCATTGTTATGGAGACAAAAACGCCTGTATGGAGAATTCCTGTTACGGTCTCCCAGTCATCACTGTTATTCGGTCTGATCATGGTCACGTTCTATAATTTGGTATATCTGTATAATGAAGCGAAATTGTTTGTCGGTAAATACATAACAAAGACGATATCCCAAGATCCGCCGGCAGATGATATAAAGGGGGTATGAGGTTATGCTTGTAGCAATTGCTGTTCTTGTTTTGATTGTCGTCTTATTGCTTGGAGTTCCGATTCCCTTTGCCTTCTTTGCGTCGTCGCTGGTTATCGTTATCGGCGGAGGATACGATTATACATTTCTGCTTCCCTATGGATTCAGTAAGGTAAGCTCCCTGATCCTGGTCGCTATTCCGTTGTTTATTCTGGCAGGAAACCTGATGGAGAGAAGCGGCATCGGAGAAGGGCTGATCAATTGGGTAGAAATGTTTGTAGGCCGCGTAAAAGGCGGGTTGGGTGCTGTTATGGTTATTTCCTGCGCTTTGTTTGGCGCAATCTCTGGCAGCGGCTTTGCAACTTTGTCCTGCATTGGAACCATCATGCTTCCGAGAATGACGGCGGCTGGTTATCCCAGAGGAGTATCGGCAGCGCTGATTTCCAGCGCATCTTTGCTAGGTCTGATGATTCCGCCGAGTCTTAACATGATCGTCTACGCATTTATAGGGGGGCAGTCTGTATTGGCCTGTTTCCTTGCTACTATCGTACCTGGTATTATCCTGATTACCTTGTTGAGCGGAACAACCTTCTGGATGCTTCGAAAAAATCAGGATATCAAACTGAGAGATCCCATGCCTCCTGCTGTTTATGTTAAAACACTTGGAAAGAGGACGACAAGAGCAATTCCCGCTATGGTTGCGCCGATTATTATTCTCGGAGGAATTTACGGCGGTTTTCTGACTCCAACAGAAGCGGCTGCGGTATCTGTTATTTACACAATTCCCATTGGCATATGGTTTTACAAAGGTTTGAACAAGACGACCTTCAAAGAGTCGCTTGTTACGGCCTCTACGACAGCCGGAGTCATTATGGTGATGTTGCTGTCCGTTATGATGCTGTCAAGGCTTTACATCATGGAAGATGTTCCTCAGATGATACTGAATTTCATGACTACGGTAACAGATAACACCTTTGTACTCATTTTGTTTGTCAATCTGTTCATGATTATTATAGGAATGCTGATGGATGATACGAGTGCGATTCTGCTTTGCACGCCGATTCTGCTTCCAGTCGTGATTCAACTTGGAGTCAACCCGGTTCATTTCGCGGCAATTATGGGTGTAAATCTGGGTCTAGGTTGTGTAACACCTCCTACGGCTCCGTTCCTTTATCTTGGAGCCAGGATCGGGAATGCCCCCATTAATGAAATGATGGCCCCGACCATGTATTACATAGCCTTTGCGTGGGTACCGACGCTCATTATCACCACATATCTTCCGGGATTGTCCTTATGGCTCCCGTCACTCTTCGGTTTTGTTTGATATTGGATCAACATTTCCTCTCAATCTAAAATATGATATTATGAGGCTGTCTCGCAATGAAAAGCGAGGCGGCCTCTCTCTTTATATCTAATAAGACATGACTTTTCGATTCAAAATAGCAAGAATTATTAAAATCGGGCTGATTGATTTTGATATACTACGATATAGGCTTGCAGCATCAACAGAAAGGAGGCAAAAGAAATGACAAATAGCTGCATCAAAAATACGGCTTTAGCCATTGATTATATTGAAACCCATTTAAGTGAAAAACTTGATTTGGATATTGTAGCGAATGCCGTTCATTACTCGAAGCATCATCTGCATCGGGTGTTCACCAACACGATTGGACTTACCATTCATGAGTATGTTCAGCGCCGGAAGCTCACCGAAGCCGCGAAGCTGTTGGTCTTTTCGAATAAGCCGGTTCTAGATATTGCGCTAATTGCGGGATACGAAAGCCAACAGGCGTTTACGAATGTTTTTACTGCCATGTATAAGCAGCCTCCCAGCAAATATCGTGATAATGAAAAATATTATCCGCTACAATCAAAATTTGAATTTGAGGGAGGGTATGATATGCTTGATCAGGAAGGAAATATTCAGTGGGATATTAACTTTGCATCGGAAGAGGACATTCCCTGTTGGATGGTTCTGGTTCGGCTCGTCATTGACGGCTTCCCGCATTTACAAGAAGACGAATATATTCAGGTATTGAAACAGCGCATTATAACAAAACAGGCTCTGATCTTGAAAGATAAAGAGATTGCAATTGGGGCCATGCTTTTTTCTTATAAAACCGGAAGCATTGATTTTATGGGAACACATCCCCTTTATCGTAAGAAGGGAATTCCACAAGCTTTTCTTAATAAAGTTATGCGAGAATTGCTGAAAGGAAAGGAAATTAGTATTACCACATATCGAGAGGGAGACAAAGCGGATACCGGACATCGAAAAACGATTATTGACTTGGGATTTGCGGAAGCCGAGCTGCTGGTCGAATTCGGTTATCCCACACAGCGATTTGTTCTGCCAAGAGGAGAAAATGAATGAGCATTACTTTTCCAGATGAAATACTACATCTTGAAGAAATAAATAAAAAGCTGGACGATGCCTTCAAGAAGGCTGACGCTGGCGTTGATCGACTTGATGGAGAATATATGGAGCTTAAGCGGTACATGGTAGAAAACCGCGGTGAAATAGATCCTCATGAAATGTTTCAAAATGAATTGGCATTAAATAGAATTGATCATACCGGGGCGTTTGCGGTAGGCATGCGGGATAAAATCGCTAAGTTAAAAGAATCACCTTATTTTTCCCGAATAGATTTTAGAGAAGAGAACACCTTGGAAACAGGTACTTACTATATTGGCCGATTTTCATTCAGTTATGGAAATGAACTGCTGATATTCGACTGGCGTGCGCCTATCGCGAGTATGTTCTATGATTATGAGGTTGGTCCTGCGGGTTTTGATGCGCCTCAAGGGAGAATCGAAGGAGATTTAACCCGCAAACGGCAATTCAAAATTAAAGATGGCCAATTGGAATACGCGATAGAAAGTTCTGTCAACATTCAAGATAATGTTTTGCAACAAGAATTGAGTCATACTTCCGATGAGAAGATGAAGTCCATTATTGGAACGATTCAGAAGGAACAAAATCAAATTATTAGAAATGAAAAAGCAGGTACACTGATTATCCAAGGAGTTGCCGGTTCCGGTAAAACCTCTATCGCCTTACACAGAATTGCATTTTTGCTGTATCGCTTCAAAGAAAGAATATCAGCCAAAAACGTAACGATATTGTCACCAAACAGGGTTTTTGGGGACTATATATCAAATGTTCTGCCCGAGCTTGGCGAAGAACCAATTTACGAACTCAGTTTTGCGGATATCGCAAAAGTGCAATTGGGTGGTGTCGTTGATTTTGAGGCAGACAGAGATCCGGTCGAAACAAATGACGGCCCATGGGCAGAACGCGTACGCTTTAAGTCAACGCTGAACTTTGTAAATCAAATGGATCAATTCATTGCTCAAATACCTGGTTTGGTTTTTGAAGCTGCTGATTATACTTACGGGCGGTTCACTGCAAAAGCGAAAACGATAAGCGCACGTTTTGATGCTTATAGCAAATATCCTGTCAAACGGCGTTTGCAGATGGTGGCGGATGATATTTTTGACCGTTTTAATACTGAAAATTACATGGAGGAAGATATTCCGAAAAGCAGAACCATTTTAAAAGATTTAAATAAAATGTTGAAAGTTAAAAACACGCTCTCACTTTATAAAGAATTTTATAGGTATATTGAGAAACCGGAAATGTTTATCATGCCAGCGACGAAAAGCTTGGAGTGGGCTGATGTTTTTCCCTTTCTTTACCTTCATTCCGCTTACGAGGGATTAAAGGAAAGCAGGATCATCCGGCATTTGGTAATTGATGAAATGCAAGATTATACCCCCATCCAATTCGCGGTAATCAATCTGCTGTTCAAATGCCAGAAAACGATTTTGGGGGATTTCGGTCAATTCATCAACTCCAACCATTTACACACATTAGAGGACATAAGAGGACTGTATGAGGATGCCGAATTTGTAGAGTTGTCAAAAAGTTATCGCTCCACCTATGAGATCATCTCCTTCGCCAGGCAGATCAAGTGTGCGGGAACGATAGAAGCCATAGAACGTCATGGAGAAATGCCATCGATAATCAGATGTCAGAATAAGGGTGATGAGATCAATCGTATAAAGAGTGGGGTCGAGGCCTTTTCACAAACGGCATATTCCTCTCTTGGAATCATCACAAAGACCAACCATGATGCCAAATTACTTTATGACGAACTTTCGCATTGCTATAATGTGCATTTGATTTCGCCAGAGAGCACCCGCTTTGCAAACGGTGTATCGATCACTTCCATACAGATGTCAAAAGGACTGGAATTTGATGAGGTCATAATCCCTTACGTGGATAAGACTACTTATTTTACCCAATATGACAGAAGCTTGCTTTATATTGCCTGTACACGTGCGATGCACCGGCTGACGCTTTTATATACGGGAGAAGGATCTCCTTTACTAGGGTAGGCACAATTGAAGAAGCAGCAAAGACGCACTTGCCTTTGCTGCTTCGAGATTTGGCTGCTATCTCAGAAGATCGGCCAAAGTCTTCATAGCCATCGTTTCTTTGGCAATCAAATTTCTATATACTTCTTTCTGTTCTTTAATCGCCTTGTCGTAAATGGCTATTTCAGCTGAAAAATCGCCGTTTTGCACTTCATACTTTTCCATGAGTCCCCGTGTTGCCGCTTCTACATTGGCAGGGGTAAAGTTGATGTCCGTACCCCAGAATAGATTATCCTGATTGTCTTTGCCCCAGAACATATCATTTTGCTGTGCAATTACTTCAGGGCTGAAGAACATGGAGTACCATTCCAAAACATTATTTACCTGCCATGCATATTCATCAGTTGCTGTTACGACATCTCCTTCAACAAGGCAGCCGATGATTTCTTGCATCAACTGTATATTTTCCTGAGGTGCTTCATGAGGAACGATAGGTCTTTCGTACATCAGGCCGAGCAATTGTTTCTGTGCGTATTGGAACGCTTTTAAATTCTTTTTGTTTAGCGCCTTTGCTTTTGCCATGAGCTGGTCAATTTCCTTCGTGTCAGCACCTGCAATGACAGCCGCGTTGTATTTTTTATTCAGATCAATAATTTCCTGCTTTGCATGATCTGCCGCAGAGTTCAAATCATTTAAGGCGGCTATGTAAGCGTCTGAATCCGCGCCAGTCTCAAAACAAAATTCCTCGTCGAAGGCTTCAAACAGCCGGTCGTACTGGGAAGTAAAATTCAGGAAAAGCGCAGGAGTCTTATCAATATAGGATACCAAAGCACCGTAGAATTTTATGCTGAAATCCATGACATCCTTATTATAGATTTCAGGGACATCAAACTGGGAGTGGTAATAATCCACATAGAAAGGAAATACCGTTTCCATATCATCCTGAAGCAGGAATCCATTTACTGTGGAGGGCACTCCAGCTGCATAATAGGCAAAATCATCGGAATACGTATAGGTCTGGTATCCATCCGTCTTAACCCCTTCGGGGAAACAATTGACTGGTTTGGGAGAGAGTGGGTAATCGTTGACAAAATAATCAATCATACTGTACATTTCCGGTGCTGAGTATACGCTGGTATAATCGGCAAACTGATAAGCCGGAAGCTCAAAATTGATAAAGGCCAGCGTCTTGCCCACCCATTCCGGATGTGCTTTGTTAATCATGTTCCAGGAACCGGTACACCAGTCAAACTGTGTATAGGAAGCACCCCATTCTTCTGCACCGTGACAGCAGAAGACGATATCGTTCTCAGGCACATAGCCGCTTTCTTTCATGGCCTTTGCCATAGCAAGGACAAGTCCGATGGCACAGCTGTCATCCTGAAAACCTGAGAAGTGCACATCATAATGGCCGCCTACGATGATCTGCTGATCGGAGCTTTTTCCTTTGACTTTACCGATGACATTATAAGAGGTTCCGCCTTCGGATACGATATTGTCAACCTTTAATGTTGCATGAATCGTACCTTTTTCAAGCTTTGATTTGATATAGCCTGCATCATTGATACTGATGCTTACACAGGGAATACCGGTTGGCCCGCAGATATCCTGTGAATTCATAGCATCTTTATTAACCTGAGCGAAACCTCCTGTATTGGCGCTTATAATTGCTGCAGCTCCCTGGAATTCCGCTTCAAGCATCGGATAGGTTACCCACCAGTCATTTCTCTGGTCCAGGTCAATAAGAACAATCTTGCCTGTTACGTCAATATCGGCATAATCAGACATCGTTCCCTTGCCGACATATACGATTTCGGCAGCAATTCCACTCTTTGGCGTGGCTGCTGTAGCATAAGAATAAGGTAGAATTACCTTGCTGTCGCCGTTCAGTGTAAGGGAAGCGCCATTGAACTGCCATTTATCTACATCGGTAGCCACCTTTTCGGTATCTGTGAGGCCTATTTTTTTCATTTCCGCCAGTAAATAGTCAGCCGCAGCGTGTTCTGCGTCGCTGCCTGCATTCCTTCCGCCGAGGCTGGAGGATAAATATTTCGGATTGGTTGAGAGCTCTTTTGCAATGCTGTAGGCATATGACTGATCCACCGCTGTCAGAAACTTATTGCATTCATCCTGCATCTGAAATGGCACTTGTACCGATTGCTCATTCGCCGTTGGCGGCGAAGGCACTGTTTCTTCAGGAGCTGGTATGGTCAGCTTTTGTCCTGCATAGATCAGATTGGGATTTGCAAGATTATTATAGCTTGCCAGATCTTTCCATGTTGTCTGATACTTTTGTGCGATTTTCCATAGTACGTCGCCGTCTTGAATCGTGTAGACAGTATCTGCAAATACGAAACCGATGCTGCCGGCAATTAATGAAAATGCCAGGAAAACGCTAATCATCTTTTTTTTCAAATTCACTCACCTCCATAATAAATAAACTTCCAAGATATTCTACACCCAATTGACTGAAAAATCAAAAAAATAAACAAACAGCAACAAAGTCACAAAAATACAGCACAGTTGTCCGAAATTATATCCTATATTTGCTGCTTTATATAACGGATTCTTCATCTGCGAATTCAAATCTTTTGACCGAAGAGATATTATGCGTTATAATAATTCTATTAAATTTATGTAACATATTATGTCAACTTTATGGCAATGAAACATTCGCCAATTAAATCAATTAAAATTAATATAACATTTGGAGGTAACAGAATGAACAGTGATAAGATCAAAAGCGGTCCCTCCGGCGCATCGGTACGGACCTTGTTTTATGGAATGGGATATATACGTGAAGAGATAGATCGTCCTCTGATTGGTATTGTGAATTCTCAAAATGAAATCGTGCCGGGGCATATGCATTTGGACCGCATTGCCGAAGCCGCGAAAAAAGGTGTTTCCCTAGCAGGAGGAACGCCCGTGGAATTTCCTTCGATCGGTATTTGCGACGGGATTGCGATGGGACATGACGGTATGAAATTTCCCCTTGCAAGCAGAGAACTTATTGCGGATTCCATCGAGGCCATGGCAAAGGGACATGCCTTCGACGGTCTGGTTTTGATTCCGAATTGTGATAAAATTGTGCCGGGAATGCTGATGGCTGCAGCGAGACTGAACATTCCTGCTGTTGTCGTTAGCGGCGGCGCAATGAGAGCCGGTTATTTAAATGGAAACGTGCTGGACTTCAACAGCATTATGGAAAAAATCGGAGCTTACCGAAATGGAGACTGTACGGAAGATGAACTGGAGGATGTAGCGCTCAACGCATGTCCGGGCTGCGGTTCCTGCTCGGGATTATTCACAGCAAACAGTATGAACTGCCTTACAGAGGTTCTTGGAATGGGGCTTCCATATAACGGAACAGCGCTGGCGGATACGGGCGAGAGAGTTCGAATTGCAAAAATGGCCGGCGTGAAAGTGATGGAGATGGTGGAAAAGAACATCAGGCCAAGAGATATTTTGACAGAATCCGCATTCCGGAATGCAATTACGGTAGATATGGCGATGGCAGGCTCCACAAATACGGTGCTTCATCTGCCTGCGATTGCACATGAGGCGGGAATTAAGCTGAATTTGGAGACCTTTGATCAAATCAGCGAAAAAACACCGTATATTGCAAAGTTAAGCCCAAGCGGATATCATCACATAGAGGATCTTCACAGGGCGGGCGGTATCCCGGCACTGATGAATGAGCTGACCAAAAAGGACTTGATCATAAAGGATTGTATAACGGTTACCGGAAAGACTATCGGCGAAAATATTGCCGTAACTCCTGTGGCTGACTATAGTGTCATAAAGCACATTGAAGAACCTTACAGAAACCGTGGCGGTTTAGCAGTCCTCAGAGGAAACCTTGCTCCAGACGGGGCGGTCGTAAAGGAATCCGCAGTTGCAGAGGAAATGCTGACCCATTCCGGTCCTGCTGTGGTTTTCAATTCTGAAGAGGAAGCTTCCGAAGCAATCTGGGCGAAGAAAATTAAAAAGGGAGATATTATTGTAATTCGTTATGAAGGTCCGAAAGGCGGCCCCGGCATGAGAGAAATGCTTTCGCCAACTTCCTCCATAGCGGGTATGGGGCTTGACAAGGATGTGGCATTGATTACGGACGGAAGATTTTCCGGAGCATCCAGAGGAGCTTCCATCGGTCACGTTTCTCCGGAAGCGATGAGCGGTGGCTTGATCGGTCTGCTGAAAGACGGAGATGTCATTCATATCGATATCCCTGGAAGGAAACTTTCTGCTGAACTTACAGATGAGGTAATTGCGGAAAGAAAAGCGGCTTTTGTGAAGCCGGAACCGAAGGTTAAGAGCGGATATCTTGCAAGATACGCGAAGCTTGTGACTTCTGCAAATACGGGAGCGGTCATGGAAGTCTAACGGGTTAAATGTATGTATCTGCCGAGGGCGTTCTTTCCGAAACCGCCGGCTTTGAATGCTTCGCATAAAGCCGGTACAAAGTTTCACGGTTTCTTGAAAGAACGCCCTCGGCAAGATACATTGATTCATTTAGCGCCGAGTAGACTTTTTGAAACCGCCGGCCTTGAATGCTTCGCATAAAGCAAATTATTCTGGAATTAAATGAAAACACTTGCAAAATAAAATAAAAATAAGTTATAATTTAATGGTTAGTGTTGATACTAACCATATTTTTTTCTGAGCAGAAAATCATCCTTGAATTGGACTGAATATTTCTGCGGACGGCGTCAGCCGTATACTAAAATTAATCTATAAAGGAGTGAGAGTAATGGATTTAGGACCGAGTCACGAGCGGATGAATATCATAATTGAAAATGCCGAAGTCCTTGCTTTCGCCGTTGTTTTCTCGTGCCGTTAAGGCAGTTCTCTATTACGACTACATACGGTTTAAACCGGGACCAGACATTTTCCTGCAGTGACACAGTTTGAGGTCTCATGCAAAGCAATTGAAATTTGCAGATCAAAGTGAGCCATGCTTGCGTAAAAGTTTCGATCAGAAGCTGTATTTGTGTTGAATTGCATTAGTCTGATATCGGCTTGCAGCCTGCAAACCGATAAGCCGGAAAAGGAGGTAAGTCCCATGGAGAACGAAATCACAATGGATGTGATCATCCAAACCATTCTTGAACTGTTGGATGCTAAAAAATATAGCAGGGCAAGAGATGAAATCTTAAAAAACAATACTGTCGATATCGCGGAAATCCTGGAAGAAATTATTGAAGAGCTTGGAATAGAGAAAGCGGTTATTCTTTTCAGAACTTTTCCAAAGGATGTTTCTGCGGAGGTCTTTGCGTACCTTCCCATCGACGATCAAATTGAAATTATATCGGTTATGGCAGACAAGGAAGTCGAACATATTATTGATGAGCTGGCTTTTGATGATATGATCGACGTGCTGGAGGAACTGCCGGCAAATGTAGTAGATAAAATTCTGGAAAAATCCACAAAAGAAGAACGCAGACTGATCAATACTTTTTTGAATTATCCCGAGACAAGCGCCGGAAGTCTTATGACGCCGGATTACATCAGCCTGCATAAAAATATGACCGTTGCAGAAGCCTTGGCTTATATCAAGAAAGAAGGAATGGACAGGGAAACGGTTTATACGTGTTATATTAAGGACGAAGGCCGACACCTTCTAGGCATTGTATCGTTGAGAACACTCGTTGTGTCGGATCATAATATTGAAGTTGGCGATCTGATGCATGAAGATATCATTTATGTTCATGTATTGGATGACCAGGAAGATGTATCCGATACATTTAAGAAATATGGATTTCTCGCGATTCCCGTCGTAGATAATGAGCATCGTCTGGTGGGAATTATCACGGTAGACGATATTCTCGACGTCATCGACGAGGAAACCACAGAAGACTTTCATAAGATGGCAGGTGTGGGCGCTTCCACAGAGGAATATCTGGACATGAGCATCTGGCACCATGTTAAAAACAGACTTCCATGGCTCTTTATCCTTATGTGCTCTTATGTGATTACCGGAAGTATTATTTCCAATTTCGAAAACGTATTATCTCGGGTAATCGTTTTGGTCACTTATATGCCGATGCTGATGGGTACCGGAGGGAATTCGGGTTCCCAGTCCGCTACACTAGTGATTCGTGGATTGGCGCTGGGCGATGTGGAGACGGGAGATGTATTAAGTGTCCTGTGGAAAGAACTCAGGGTCAGTTTTCTGATCGGAGTAATTTTAAGCGCATTGAATTTTGCAAGAATCTATTGGCTGGATGGAGAAAGCACCATGGTTGCACTTACTGTATGCGCGTCGATGCTTTTTATCGTCATAGCGGCAAAAACCATTGGAAGCATGTTGCCGATCGCTGCAAAAAAAGTCGGTATCGACCCGGCGCTGATGGCGAGTCCGATGATTGCTTCTCTGACCGACATGGTGTCTGTTGTTACGTATTTCGCACTGGCATCGCTGATATTGGGAATTTAATTATTAATATTAAAAATCCATGAGGATTGAAAAAAATGAAAAATAATGGTTTAATTACTAGATCCTATGTCAATACTCTTATACAGGAACGTAAAAGGGATATACATAAGGGTGATTGCGGAAAGATTTTAATTTATGCCGGATCAAAAGGTATGGCGGGAGCTGCGATATTAAGCGCAAGGGCTGCACTCCGAACGGGAGCTGGTCTTGTCAGAGTATCCGTCCCCGAAGAACTTTTTCCCATCCTTCAGATAGGAGTGCCGGAAGCAACCTGTATATCCAGAGAGCGTTTACTGGAGGATTTGCCGCAGTATTCAGCGATTGTGGCAGGTCCGGGACTGGGGGTTGATGCAAAGGATGGTATTTTAATAAAAAAAATATTGAGAGCGGCAGAGAAGCCGGTAGTGCTCGACGCAGATGGTCTCAATCTTTTGCGGGAAGATTTAACCTTCATGAAAGAGTCGCGTGCAAAACTGGTCCTTACCCCCCACCCGGGCGAGGCAGCCAGATTATTAGATCGGAAAGCGGCTGAGATTAATCGGGACAGGCTTCAAGCGGCAAGTGAGCTGGCCACGCTCACTGGAGCGGTAACGGTGCTGAAAGGTGCAGGCACTGTTGTGGCAACACCGGAGGGAAAAACATATATTAATACAACAGGAAATCCCGGTATGGCTACCGGAGGCAGCGGCGACGTATTGTCGGGAGTTATAGCTGCCTTGGCTGGTCAGGGTCTTGATACGGAATCAGCTGCATTTGCAGGAGTTTTCCTGCATGGTCTCGCAGGTGATATGGCAAGGGACAGGATGGGAGAGTATGGTTTAATCGCTACAGACATAGCAGACATGGTAGCCTTAGCAATCAAGAGTATTCTGTATGCCCGGGAACCATTGGAGAAATAAGGCATTTGACATCAAAGCATTCCAAAATTATAATGAAATTGTACTCGTTGTAATCAGAAACTGTATGTTGCATGGAATATTTGAGGTGAGTAAAATGTCTGAAAATAAAAAAAATGGAAACGGATTTTCATTGGAAAGCATCAATGAAATGACAACCGGATATCAGGAAATGGGAATGCTGAATTTGAGTCTTTCTGAGGAAGGGCTTGATCTGGATAGAAAAGACCTGGAAAGCTATGAAAAATATTTAGTGGAGAGTGAATGACTTGATCGTTAAGAAAGGTGATATTTTTTTTGCAGACCTAAGTCCCGTCATTGGCTCAGAACAAGGTGGAGTGAGACCGGTTCTTATTGTGCAGAATGATATTGGAAATAAATACAGCCCTACGGTTATCGTAGCGGCGGTTACCTCCCAGATAAATAAGGCAAAACTGCCTACACACGTAGAAATCGGCGCATTAGGTCACGGCCTGAATAAGGACTCTGTCGTGTTGACGGAACAGCTGAGGACAATTGACAAGAAGCGTTTAAAAGAGAAAATAGGAAAAGTTGACGAAGATATTATTTCAGAAGTAAATGAAGCACTCACAATCAGTTTAGGGATGATAGATTTTTAGGAGGAACAGATGAAAAGAGTTGTCGCAGGGTTGGTTATCATTTTCTCAGTATTTTCTTTAACGGTTGCAGCGGCAGCCGCCGCAGATTCGCCGGGGTCGGAAGATGATCCGATCGTAACAAAGAGCTATGTTGATAGTCAGATTGCCGGATTAAAAAGCGGAGGTACGTCCGCGGGCACCTATCAGGCGGTTCAGTTAACGGCGGGACAAAAGCTGACCGGAGATGAAGGAACAGAAGTTATCCTCAGGAGCGGCGAAGCGACCGCAATTGATAACGGCGCCAACGGCGTTTCCGATCTCACTGGAGGAAGTGATCTGATGACCGGCCAAAGCGTAGGCCAAAATCATCTGCTGCTCATTCCGCGAAATGACGGGAGAGGAATCCAGGCAATAACCGAAATTTATGTTATGGTCAGAGGTTCCTATACAATACAGTAGTCACTAAAGCGAAAAGGAGCAATCCTTTTCGCTTTTTTCGTTTTTGCTTAATCCTGCCTATTTACTACCGGGGAAAAAAAAGGTACAATGTAACATAGCTTATGTTTGCTTACTGGGTTTGCAAGAAGACCAGGCAGACTTGAGGCAAATAAGAAACGAAACTGCAAATTACGAAGTGAAGTAATTTGTAGATTTCTGATGCCATTTACTTAGGAAGGAAAACAGGGGATGAAATTACGAATCAGAGAAAATAAGTTCTTGTTAATCATCATTGGACTTGCTATTATTGTCTCATTCATCGCTATCGGGGGTAGGATTTCAGTTGAGAGCCAAAACAAAACTTATGACATTGTACTGGATTACAATGAAATAGAAAACATGGCAGAACAATCGGAACACGACGTGACTTGGTGGCTGAGCGAATTCAAGAGCATGGGTATCACAAAGGTTGGACTTGCCGAGGAAAATCTAGTCAGTTTGATGGAAAATTCGGATCTGCCTATCAGCACCGACGTTATGTTCCAGATCACGAAGGAAGCGGATTGGGAGTCAAAATATCCGGAGTCATTTATTAAAGCGTTGAAAGAAAGCGGATATGACGAATATGATGTATTGATTGAAGCGGCTTCAAAGGAAGCCTTTGATTTTGTAAGCCAGGCCATTAAGGACCGTTATCAGTCGGAGAAATATTTCGCATATGAGGATGAAAACGGCGGTGTTGTTCTTTTAAACGGAACGGCTAAGGAAACGCTGTATACTGGTAAATATAAATATAAGAACAGTGCCAAGAAGGATTTTGTTGAGATAGATGAAATCATCAGCTCAAAGTTGATGTATCTCAATCTGGGCATCCTGCCTTCCAAGTTGAAAATCGTAAAAGATGCGGGCATGGATATCATCCCCAGGACGGCAAGCTATGAGGGCTGGAATAATACCGAATATGCAAAAGCAGTCATCAACAGTTATAAGAAAATGGGTATTGCTCCAGAATATATGATTGTCGGAGGCGAAAGTATTATTGGACTGGACGAGGGGATAGGTACCGTATATGATTACCTGACCGATAACAATGTAACGCTTGGATTGATTGAAAATACAACACAGCGTCAAAATATCATTCAGTACGGCGTGGATGAAACGGTAAAAAAGACAGATTATAACGCAGTCAGAATTTTCACCGTATGGGATTATATTCAGAACAGATATCAGTATTACGGATATGCTGGTGCGAAAGAGATTGAAAATACGCTATTTCGTGCTGTCGTTGAACGAAATATTCGTTTGATTTACTTCAAACCGATTAAAGAATTCAAGGATCAGCATGTTTATGTAACAGATCCGGAAGAGTATCGGGCCATGTTTTCAAATCTTGAAACAAGACTTGCAGAGCACGGAATTCACTTCGGAGGTAAAGCCACAGTAATGGATTCTTATCAGGTAAGCGGCATTTTGAAGTTCCTTATGGCAATTGGTTGTGTGGCTGCAGCGATTCTGTTGATTCGAACAGTTCTTCCAATAGGTAGAAAGACGAAAGCGGCGCTGTTTATTTTAGGAGCGTTAGGTGCTGCCGGAGCTTATGCAGTTATGCCACACTATGCGGAACTGCTCACCTCCTTTGCTGCAGCTGTCATTTTCCCATGCCTGGCCACTTCATATATAGTAAAACAGAGTAAAGAATATATAGACAGCCTGGATCGGAATACAAACTTATCGAAGTTGATCGGTCTGGGGATTTTAACACTGATCATCGGATTGGCCATTTCTCTCATTGGTGGAATCATGACAGCAGCTCCGATCTCATCGATAAACTATCTGTTGGAAATTGATATTTTCCGCGGCGTAAAAGCAGCGCAGCTGTTGCCTCTTGCTTTCTTCGCTGTGGCATACTTAGCTTATTACGGTTTCGGAGGCAGCAAGTCGAAGCCGGGCAGGTTGGAGTATCCTGACCTAAGAGATATGATGAACGCCAGCATTAAAGTATGGATGGTTTTGCTTGGCATTTGCCTTCTTGGCGTAGGATATTATTACATCAGCCGGACCGGAAACGAGTCTTCCTTCGAGGTATCCAGCATGGAAATGCTCTTCAGAAATACGTTGGAAGACCATTTGATCGCAAGGCCGAGAAACAAGGAGTTCCTGTTTGCCTTCCCGGCGGTAATGATGTTCGTCTATACCTCTGTAAGACGATTTAAACTGTGGCCGATCCTGTTCGGGCTGGCCGCCGTCATTGGATTGACTTCTGTTGTAAATACCTTTATGCATATCAGAACTCCGCTTTATCTTGGTTTTGCAAGAACAGGTTTTTCACTGCTATTCGGTGTCATAATAGGCATTGTCGGAGTGGTGGTATTTGAAGCAGTACACAGAGCCTATAAAAAACTGGAAAGGCAGATATCATAAATGATTCACATACTGATTTCCGGTTACTACGGATTTAATAACATCGGAGATGAATCCATCCTTCAGGCAGTGGTGGATAATCTGCGGGAGAAGCTGGAAGATATCGAGATTACGGTATTGTCCCGCAACCCGGAATCTACAGCCAGGAAATACAGCGTTAATTCCGTTAATCGCAAGTCCGCTGCGGATGTTCTTAAAGCTGTTCGAAAATGTGATCTGATGGTCAGCGGAGGGGGCAGCCTGCTTCAGGATGTAACAAGCCGGAAGAGTATCCTTTATTATCTTATCATTATGTGGACTGCGTTGCTTTTTAGAAAAAAAGTATTTATTTACAGTCAGGGCATTGGACCCATCTTATCAAAATTTAATCGGCGACTGACTGCGATGACATTAAAGCGCGTACACGGGATCGTCGTAAGAGATGAAGCCTCAAAGGAACTATTGATTGAAATTGGATTAAGGGGTGACAAAATCAATGTTACTGCTGATCCGGTGCTGAGGGTGAAAAAAGCTGATCTGACTTTGGGAAGAGAGATCCTGATGAGGGAAGGATTTCAACCTGAGGAGGGCAGGCTGACGGTTGGCTTTGCCATCAGGGAGAAAAAAATTAACAGCAATTTTGTCGATGAGATCTGTGTCTCAATTCGTAGACTGATCGACGAATATCGTGCAAGGATTGTACTGATTCCCTTTCATTATTCGGAGGACATGGCGGTTATTGAAGAAATTGAAAGAAGACTTGGAACGGATGTATTCTGCATCAAGCATAAGTATTTGACAAATGAGATGCTCAGTATTATCGGCAACATGGATGTACTGGTCGGTGTCCGTCTTCATTCACTGATTCATGCAGCAATCATGGAGGTACCGATGATTGCGGTTTCCTATGACCCCAAAATTAATTCCTTCATGCATTCAGTTGACATGAAGGCCATGTGTTCTGTGTATGATTTTAAAAATGAATTCTTCATTGAAGAGTTTGAGAAAACGATTACTCATGCGGCTGCAATAAAGGAAAAGGTCTGCTGCCGTATCGAAATGCTGATTCAAAAGCTGGATATGAATGAAGAACTGATTAAGAAACTGATGAAAAAAATGCAAAGGAATGTTGAGGATGCCAAGCAATAAAAGAACAAGAATTCTAAACATACCCGTAGATATGGTTGAAAGCCGGGAGGCGCTCGAGATTTTTCGCGAGCAGATGAAAACGGACGACTGCAGCCAGATTGTAACGCCAAATTCGGAAATTATTGTAAATGCGACAAAGGATGAAAGTCTGAAAGAGATTATCGAACAAGCAGACCTCGTAATACCGGACGGAATTGGTCTTGTATACGCTTCAAGGATTATGGGTATACCTTTAAGAGAACGGGTTACGGGAATTGATTTCCTTGATATGATATTGGGTTGTCTTGAGGAAACTGGACAATCGGTCTTTTTTCTCGGCAGTAAACCGGGTGATGAAAATTTACCCAGCATCGCAGAAACTGCGGCGGAGAAAATAAAGGAAAAGTATCAAAAACTGAAAGTTGCTGGAACCCATCACGGATATTTCAAGGATTCTGATGAAAAAGAAATTGTTGATTTAATCAATGCATCGGGGGCAGATTTTCTCTGTGCGGCTTTAGGCTCTCCTAAACAGGAAAAATTTGTATCCCGTCATCGTGATAAACTGAAAACGAAGTGCGCGATCGGTGTTGGAGGAAGTCTTGACGTATGGGCGGGCACTTTAAAACGAGCGCCTGAATTTTACAGAAACAATGGTCTGGAATGGCTTTATCGCTTGATTCAGCAGCCAAGCAGGTATAAAAGAATGGCGGCGCTGCCGCTTTTCATGATAAAAGTTGTATTCAACAAAATGAGCAGCAGAAATCAACAAATAAAAGATATGTAATTTCTGTGCATGTGTTCGCAGCAGTTTGCAGAGCAAATTATGCGACATAGTAAAGGAGGAAAAAGGTTATGAGTATCGACTACGAACAATTACAAAAGATTGCGCGTGACATTAGGGTTGATATAATTAAAGAGACATTTCACGCGGGTTCCGGACATCCAGGCGGATCATTATCCGCCGCAGAAATCATGACAGTTCTCTACTTTCATGAGATGAAGGTAGATCCGGCAGAGCAGAAAAAGGCCGGGCGAGATCGATTTGTGCTCTCAAAGGGTCATGCATCGCCGTTACTGTATGCTACACTGGCTGAAAGAGGCTATTTCCCAAAGGAAGAACTGACAGGGTTCAGAAGAATGGGGTCGATGCTGCAAGGGCATCCTGATATGAAAAAGGTTCCTGGTGTGGAAATGTCTACAGGTTCTCTTGGGCAGGGCTTTTCCGCATCTGTAGGCATGGCGATAGCAAACAAATTAGATGGGAGTTCTGCCAGAGTTTATGCACTGCTTGGAGACGGAGAGCTTCAGGAAGGAATCATCTGGGAAGCGTCAATGGCAGCGGCACAGTACAAGCTGGATAACCTTGTCGCCATTGTTGATTGGAACGGACTTCAAATTGACGGTAAAAATGAAGATGTAATTGCAGTCGCGCCTATTGATGAAAAATTTAAGAGCTTTGGTTTTCATGTTATTCATGTGGACGGTCATTCACTGAGTGAAATTGTTGACGCCCTGGCGCAGGCCCGTGAGCAAAAAGGCAAGCCGACTGCGATTATCGCAAAAACAATCAAGGGAAAAGGGGTTTCCTTCATGGAAAACATGGCTGGATGGCATGGCAAGGCCCCGAGTGAAGAAGAAGCGAAAAACGCTGTGGAAGAATTGGGAGGTGAATGGTAATGTCGGAAAAAATGGCAACCAGACAGGCGTATGGGGAAGTTCTGATGGAACTTGGAGAGGCAAATGAAAATATTGTGGTTTTGGACGCGGATTTGTCAAAATCGACCATGACGACAAAGTTTGCAGGTAAATGCCCGGAGAGATTTTTTAATATGGGGATCTCAGAACAAAACCTTTTCGGTGTTGCTGCAGGGATCGCACATTCCGGCAAGACGGTGTTCGCCAGCACTTTTGCAATGTTTGCTGCAGGAAGAGCATTTGAAATCATCAGGAACTCAATCGGCTATACAAAAGCGAACGTAAAAGTATGTGCTACTCATGCAGGAATTACGGTGGGTGAGGACGGAGGAAGTCATCAGTCTATCGAAGATATCGCACTCATGAGAACTATTCCTGGTATGATTGTAATCAGTCCTTCCGACGGAATGTCTGCCAAGAAATTAATTCGTGAAGCTGCGGCGTTAAACGGACCCGTTTATGTGAGACTCGGCAGAGCTGCGGTGCCAGGCCTTTATGAGGAAGATACCGATATTAAAATCGGAAAAGGTTTGTGTGTTAAGGAAGGCAGTGATTATACTGTAATTGCAACAGGAATTATGGTGAATGAAGCTTTGTCTGCTGCGGAAATCCTTGAGAAAGAAGGCATTAGCGTGCGCGTTATCGATATGCACACTATAAAGCCTATCGATAAAGAGATCGTTATGAAAGCTGCAAGAGAAACAAAGGGAATTGTTACGGCGGAAGAACATTCTGTTATTGGTGGACTGGGTTCGGCTGTCGCTGAGGTTGTTGTGCAGAACAGCCCTGCAAAGATGAGCTTTGTTGGCCTGCAGGATACTTTCGGTGAATCCGGAAAACCAGCTGAGTTGCTGGACAAATACGGCTTGACTGCAAAAGATATTGTAGCAGCGGTTAAGTCCCTGTAATTCAGTTTTTTCCTGGCAAAAGTCCGGTAAATTGCGATTCTTTCGCAGCATGTCAAAAATAGTACGAATATTAAGCTCCCTCTTTGAATAAATTTTAATAAAATTTATGGCAGGAGGGAGTTTTGATTGTGAGTAGAACAGGTTCAATTAAGAAAATGCATAAGCCAAGCGGAAGAATGACTATCATGATTGCTGCTATTATAGTTGTAATTGCCGCAGTGGTGGCAGGGATGTATATGTTTAAAGGTGATGATAAGGTGAGTTACAAGATTTTAGGGGACACAGAACTACCACAGCAGATTGCAAGTCAAGTCATCCCGGAATATAGAGGTTTGGAAAGGGCCTTGGCCTGTGTTGTCGATGATAAAGTTTATGTGATCGCAACACGGGGAGAAAAGCCAACCTCTGGATATGAGATTGCAATCGACAAGATAAGCGTAGCAGAAGAAGACGGAATGAAAACTTTAATGGTTTATGCGGTGTTTAAAGACCCTCAACCCGGGACCGCATTGACACAGGTGCTGACCTACCCGCTGCAGGTTGCAGAAACAGACCTCGCCTTTTTACCGGATCAGATTGAATTGAAAGTACAATACGAAGAATAGAAAGCGCCGTTGAAAGGGTTAGTACATAGGCTATCTTCAAATGCTGCTTTTCCTGTTTCGGAAAAGAATCGAGATAGCTCCTTCCGTTTCATGAAGAACTGCCACGGAAGATAGCCTTCCTATTTCCTGTGAAAAGAATTGTCAGAAACTGCTTTTTCAATTTAGGTTCAATTTACGAACAAGAGATTCCTACTCCCGTAAATGTAAATAATTGACAAATATAGAATTGAATTGATATAATGAATTGATTTACATTTCGTTGCTGGCTGCCGGAACAATAGATACCGGCAGCGGGGGGAGGAAGATGGCGTGTTGCATCGTATATTATCCAGAGAAGCAGAGGATTCTGAAAAGCATGAGGCATTGGAAAAATTAAAAATAGGAGTAATCGGCATATCGGAAAGTTCAGGCGTAAGTTTTCTTACAGGCTGTCTGGCAAGATATTTGGCCAATACCGGCAATTACCGCCCTGCGGTAATTGAGCTGGGTCACGGTTCCCTTTATGATTCTTTCGGAATGGACAAGCGGTTTGCCGGGAGAGAATTTTTCCGGTTTTATCGTGCACTTTCCGAGAATCAAAGTATCCGGGGTATACGAAATATGGATGAAGGGATCAACTGGGTATTGATTGCTCCGGATGAAGAAAAAATTGACATCTCTTCTGAGCTAAAACATCGAATGATCAGTCAGGCAAAAGGGGATGTAATTCTTTGTGACTTCTCCGGCTTTGTGGATCAGGGCTTTCGGCTGCTGCAAAGCATGGACCAAATCATCGCAGTGATTGATCCTCTTCCGTCACGGATGTTGAAGGGGTATGAGACTTTGTGCAGTATAAAGATTCTTGAAATGAGACAAAACGATATCATTTACATCATCAACAAGCTAAATAAAGGTGTTAACCGTCGGCAGATGTTTGATTATTTAAAAATTAAAAGGCCTGTCACCGTACCGCTAATCAGTCCCGAACATGTTTACACGGCAGAGTATAATTGTAAAATCCCTTACTCCATGGTTGAAATTAAAAAAGTTTTAAAAGAGCCGCTAAGCGAAATCATCTCTTTGCTGAACTTCTGACAAGGAAGATATTACCTGTTAAATGTAATAAATTTGTAATGTAATTTAGTGTTCAATATTTTTCCGTTTTGTATTATAATATTTTGTAGGTTTATGTATTATTTTGCACTGGGAATCAATTGATTGTTCGATACGTGTTATCCCCTGTCAATTGATGCTGAAAGATACGAAACAGGAAAGGACGCATATTGGGATGATAGCTTTTAATAACGTGACAAAGTCCTACGGAATAAACATTGGCATTCAGGACGTGAATGTAAAAATAAATAAAGGTGATTTTGTTTTTTTAGTTGGCCCCAGCGGAGCTGGAAAGTCCACCTTTATAAAACTGATCTTAAAGGAAATTAATGCGGATAAAGGCAGCATTACGCTGAACGGTATGGAGATTACAAATCTCGCCAACAGACATATTCCCAAATTACGTAGAAGCACGGGAATTGTTTTTCAGGATTTTCGCTTGCTTCCGATGAAGACAGTTTATGAAAATGTTGCTTTTGCAATGGAAATCGTACATATGAGTCAGAGGGCGATTCGCAGGCATGTGCCTCAGGTGCTCAGCCTGGTTGGAATCAGCTCAAAAGCCAGTAAATATCCTCATGAGCTTTCTGCGGGAGAACAGCAGCGAGTAGCTATTGCGCGTGCGATCGTAAACAATCCTACCGTTTTGATTGCCGACGAACCTACGGGAAATCTGGACCCTGATACCGCATGGGAAATCATGAGGCTTCTGGAACAGATTAATTTGCGTGGGACAACCATTGTAATGGTTACGCATGCGAAAGATATTGTTGATAAAATGGGCAAACGTGTTATAGCAATCGACAAGGGACGCATCGTTCGAGATGATGCCAGCGGAGGCTACGGGGCATTTGAAGATGAAAGACTGCTTTCTTGTGTTCACAAGGGAGGTGTGTTTGACGACGATGCTAAATAGTTGGGGCTATGCAATCAAACAGGCATTCAGACAAGTTTTTCGAAACAGAGCGATGAGTCTTGCTTCGATGTTTTCCATAACAGCGATGCTTCTTATTTTGGGCTTGTTTTTCATTTTGGTAGTTAATATTAATATGGTTACAGAAACTGCAAAAAAGCAGTTTGATACGATACAGGTGTATCTTGAGGATGAAACCACATATGAACAAGCGTCTGAATTGATTCGTCAGTTGAATCAAACGGACGGAGTAAAAGAAGCAAGTTATTTATCCAATGCAGAAGCCATGGCCAAATGGAGGGTTAAGTGGGGAGACAACGCTTACCTGCTTGACGGACTTGACAAAAATCCTCTTCCAAATTCTCTACTCATCAAAGTAACCAAATTGGAGGCCGCCGATGCAGTGGTGTCGAAAATCAAGACCTTTACTGGGATTGAAAGTATCAAATATTATAAGGATACCGTCGATCAGCTGATGAGTATAACCCGGTTCATTCAGTTCGGTGCAATGATCGTAATTTTATTTTTGGTAATCGTATCCGTTGTTGTTGTATCCAATACGATCAAGCTTACCGTACTGGCCAGAGAACGGGAAATCAGCATCATGAAATACGTGGGAGCGACAAACTGGTTCATACGGGGACCATTTTTGATCGAAGGGATTTTGATCGGCATTTTGTCTGCAGGTATCTCCGTGGGCATAATCAGTATCATCTATTATAAAATCATGGAATTGTTAGGACAGGAAATTTTTATTATTCTATCCACAACGATGGTGCCAGAAAAGTTCCTTATCTTAAGGCTCGTATGGATTTTTACTGCTTTGGGAGTCAGCATCGGGGCCTGCGGAAGCATCATTTCCATGAGAAGATTCTTAGATACATAGGGAAACGCTGATCCATTTCATGCGAACATTTCATTAAATCAGCACTACCATAGAATTGGGATTTTGAAGGGGGAGTACATAGTGAAAAGAGTAGTGTCATATGTTCTAGTGTTTGCTTTAACCGCCTCTGTTATAACGCTTGGGGCAATCTATGCCGACGATGAACAGAAGCAGCTGAACGACGTTAATAAACAGATCAGTCAGACGAAGGCGCAGCTCAATGAGGGAAAAAAGCAGGAAAAGAATCTGGCCAATCAGATTAAGAATCTGGAAAGTCAGATTGGCGCTGCGGAAAAAGAAATCGACAGCATCAAAGGAGCTATCGGCAAAACAGAGAAAGGCATCAATACAGCAAAAGCGAACTTGATAGCCGTCAAAGAGGAAATGGATGAGCAGAACGACAGCCTGCAGAAGAGGCTTCGAGCAATGTATAAAAACGGCGATGTGGGTATGGTTCAGATTCTGCTGGGCTCTGATGATATTACTGACTTTATGACCAATATGGACATGATCCAGAGAATATTCGACAATGATGTGGAGATCCTCAAAGTTATGGAGGAGCAGCATCAAAAGATCGAAATACAGAAAAAGCAACTAGAAACTCTTCAGGCGCAGTTGTTGACTCAAAAGCAAAGAGAAGCGGACAAGCAGGCGTCACTGCAGGTATCCAGGGGCCAGGTAGCCGGACTCAAAGCGCAGGTAGCCAGCGACAACAAAGCGCTTGAGAGACAAATTGACAATTTGAATGCAGAAGCAGATCGCTGGAAGGCAAAAATCAGAGAGTTGCAGGGCGATCAGGCATACGCAGGCGGAATTTTATGCTGGCCTTCTGCCAGCAGCACAAGAGTTACTTCTGAGTTCGGCTATAGAATTCATCCGATTTTGAAGGTCAAGAAATTACATACCGGTATGGATATCGGCGCTGCTGCAGGTACAAATGTGTTGGCAGCAAATGACGGAACGGTTATAAAGGCTGGTTGGAACAACAGCTATGGCAACGTGGTTATGATTGACCACGGCGGCAGCATCGTTACTCTTTATGCGCACAACAGCAAACTGCTGGTAAGCACTGGTGATGTGGTGGCAAGGGGGCAGGTAATTGCGCAGGTAGGTTCTACAGGAGACTCGACAGGCCCTCATATCCATTTTGAAGTCCGTGTCAACGGAGAATATAAAAATCCAAGGAACTGGTTATAATGTGCGGTATCCATCCAGTTATCCGTGAGATACTGATAAAACGCGGCATAACGGAAGAAGCTGATATCGTTGAGTTTCTTTCTGAAAAACCGAATCGTACTTATGATCCATTCCTGCTGAAAAATCTTGAGGCGGGGGTGGATTTCCTGTTGTCTCAAATAAAACAGAATAAGAAGATATGCATTTATGGTGATTACGATGCCGACGGAGTGACTTCCGTCAGTTTGCTGATGCAGATACTGTCCCGCTTGACCAATAACCTGACCTACTATATTCCTTCCAGATTCGACGAGGGATATGGATTGAACAAAGATGCAATTGATCAAATCAAAAAGAACGGGGCCGACCTG
The DNA here is from genome assembly GCA_963676445.1 of Anaerovoracaceae bacterium. Lineage (GTDB taxonomy): Bacteria > Bacillota > Clostridia > Peptostreptococcales > Anaerovoracaceae > Anoxybacterium. The sequence continues at coordinate 840,125 of OY781100.1, read as the reverse complement.
ATCGTGACGGTTGACTGCGGAAGCGTATCCTATGAGGAAGTGGAATACGGAAAAAGCATTGGAATAGATTTTATCGTAACAGACCATCATAATATTAATGATCATCCTGCAGACTGCATTCTGATCAATCCAAAACAGCCTGACTGCCCCTATCCATTTAAGCACCTTGCCGGCTGCGGCGTAGCTTTTAAACTGGCTCAGGGCATCCAGAGAAAGGCGCCACTGCCGAAATCGGCGCTTACTGAAGTGCTTGATTTGGTTGCGATTGCAACCATAGGTGACGTTGTTCCTCTAATCGACGAGAACCGAACTCTTACGAAATATGGCATGGGAGTCATTCGTGCTGGAAAAAGACCCGGTCTGAAGCGTTTAATTCAAGAGGTTGGGTTAACAACAGATAAGATAAAATCAGAAAGTATTGCATATATTATAGTACCCCATCTGAATGCCGCGGGCAGAATGCTCGATGCAGCCATCGGAGTAGAACTTTTAACTTCGGGGGACAACCGTGTTATTTCGGAAAATGTTTCTGTTATGATACAGAATAATCGTGAAAGGAAAAAGATACAGGAAGAGGCCTTTCGAGTCTGCAAGCAAATCATTTCAGATGAGTTGGAAAAGGATTTGTTTTACGTAATACATCACGACATCCATGAAGGAATCGCAGGGATCGTGGCTGGAAAGATTAAGGAAGAATATGGCCGCCCTGCAATTATCGTAACCGAATCAGGAGGAGAAGGATTTCTGAAGGGAACGGGGAGAAGTATCAATAACCTGAATCTTTACAACATTTTAAAAAAATATGAACGGCTTTTTCTTAAATTCGGAGGACATTCGGGAGCTTGCGGGTTTCTGATGTCAGCGGGAAATCTTGAGGAACTGAAGGCCTGTCTGAATCTTGAGGTGGAAGCACTATACCGGGAAAATACCGGACTTTTTGATTCGGACCTAACGATCGATCTAGAAATAGCAGAGGGAGAAATCGATTTGAATCTGGCAATGGAGCTTGAAAAACTGGCTCCCTTTGGTTGCTGGAATGAAAGACCTATGTTTCAGATCAAGGGAATTAAACCATTAAATGTTAATTTTATGGGAAACGACAGACAGCATGTACGCTTTTCCGGACTTGGAACCTCTGGAAAGGGAATTGCGTGCATTCTGTTTCAAAAAGCCCAGAATTATTGTGAAATTCTTAAGAAGGATAGTATGTTGAATCTTGCAGGATACCCTGATATCAACGAGTGGAACGGCGATTCCAAAATTCAGTTTGTATTGAAGGGCTTATCAACGGAGGCTACGTTTTAAGCCAGTAAATTACAGTCGTGGAGGATAATAATATGTTCATGATGAAAAAGAGGAATCTCATCTTTATCATTGTCGTAGCGGTTCTTGCAGGAGCATTTGCATCGGGCGGCACAATCTTTTTTATAGGGTACGCATCTGGCGGTTATATGCCAATTACACATGGCGAGTACGATAATTACAAACTGATGAAAGAAAAATATGGTAAACTTGCAGAACTGGAACAATACATAGAACAAAAATACTATGTGCCTGTTGACGAAGATAAGTTGCGGGAAGGCATCTATAAGGGGTTGTTCTGGGGAATCGGTGACCCTTACTCAACGTACCTGACGGAAGAAGAATATAAAAATATCATGATTTCGACTACAGGGGAGTATCAGGGAATCGGAGTGACCATCGCACCGGATGATAAAGGGCTGATCAATGTTGTTTCCCCAATTGAAGGGTCTCCAGCTGATAAAGCCGGCATCAAATCAGGAGATAAAATTATCGGTATAGATGGAGATGCTTATGACGGTTCCAGCATTGATAACGCAGTGGCGGCCATGAGAGGAAAACCTGGATCAAAGGTGGATTTGGTGATTCTAAGAGGCGATAAGGAACTTCAATTCGACATTGTCAGAGCAAACATCGTTATGCAGACCGTACGTTCGGAAGTTCTTGATGGTAATCTTGGCTATATCAGGATTAGCGCCTTTGAAGAAAAGACTGCGGATGACTTCAAGGAGCATTTAAGGGATCTGGAAGTCAAGGGCGTCAAAGGTTTGGTTTTGGACTTGAGAGATAATGGAGGCGGACTCGTGCAGTCAAGCGTCGATGTGGCGGATATGCTGCTGAATGAAGGTATTGTATCCTATACAGAGGATCGCCAGGGAAATAAAAGCTATTATAAAACAAATGCTGGCGCAACAGACCTTCCTTATGTGGTTTTGGTAAACGGTGGTACTGCAAGCTCATCAGAAATTCTGACCGCGGCGATCAAAGACCGAAAAGGCGGAAAAATCGTGGGAACCACAACCTATGGCAAGGGGATTATTCAGAGTATTGAAAAGCTGACCAACGGAGATGCAGTCAAGCTGACTGTTATGCAGTACTTTTCTCCCGACGGCAATATCATTCACAAGGTGGGAATCACGCCTGACATCGTTGTTGAAGCATCAGCCGATGATGCAACTGATGTTCAACTTGAAAAAGCAGAAGAAATACTGAAATAGAATATAAAATATAAAAGGTCACACAGTTCAACTGATGTGACCTTTCGCATTTTACAGGCTTATAGACATACTGATTTCAGCAGCTTGAGATAAGCTTTTACGCCGGTAAGCAGAACCTCCTCATCAAAATCAAACTTGTTATTGTGCAGCGGAATATTGGTTCCGGTACCGAGGAAGAGAAACAAGCCTGGGACTTCTTTCTGATAATAGGAAAAATCTTCAGCCAGCATAAAGGGCTTCTTGAAGCTGTGGAAACCAAATTCGTCAAGGAGTTTTTCTGCTTCTCTAAAAAGCATCGCATCGTTAATAACCGCCGGATGACCGTCAGAACGGTCAAAAGCGATTTGGCAGCCGTAATTTATTTCCATCGACCCCGCAATCTCACCAATCCTGCGGAATAGATAGCCGCCCGTTTCTTCGTTGAACGCACGAAGGGAACCTTCCAGCACCGTATCTGCAGAAATGGCATTCCGGACTGTGCCGCTTATCATTTTTCCGAATTTAAGGAGTCTGAATTCTTGTTCCGGGATTTCCTCTTTCTCCATTCGATAGAGCTTTTCGATCATTTCGCAGCCGATGGCGAGGGCATCAATCCCCTGTTCTGGATAGGCGCAGTGAGCGCTTTTTCCAGTGATACGAATATCGATTTCACTGGATTTCGCCATAAATTCATTGGCTCTGGAACCGATCCGGTTCTTTTCCAGCATCGGCCATAAATGGAATCCGTAAATCCTTTTTACATGATATTTCGCCAGAACACCGGAAGCGCACATGTCGGCGGCACCGCCGGTTGTTTCTTCCGCCGGCTGGAAGATCAGCAGCACATTGTGCTCAAGGGAGTGGATGATCCGGTTCAATTCCTCCGCCAAGACAAGGAGCATTGCCATATGTCCGTCATGACCGCAGGCGTGCATCGACCCCTCGTGAAGGGAGCAATAGGAAGCACCAGTCATTTCTGTGACCGGCAGGGCATCCATGTCGCTTCGAAGAGCAATGGTATCCTGTCTTGACTTACCTTTCCCTTCATCGTCCCTCGCCTCGAAATAGGCGCAGATTCCGCCCCCGACTTCTGTGATTTCACAATTGTGTTTTTGGAGGCTTTCTAAAATATATTTTCTCGTTTTATATAGCTCAAAGCCAAGTTCGGGAATTTGGTGTAAATCCCTTCTATATTTTTCTAACATTTCTAACATATATGAATCCATGTTGTTCATAAGTTCCTGCCTTTCCCGGAATACTAGTGTGTCGTAACACTTTAAGCTTGTCACTGACAGCTCGTTATTTGAAACTATAGATTAGGATGGTGGATTCGTCAAGCCCTAATGAAGAAAATGACACGGAAATCAATTTTCACCAAGTAAAGATTCAGTGGTAGGTGAAGACATTGGTTGTGGCTTTATCGACAGGGAAGGGCTCTGACACTCTCTACACTTCATTTCACGATGTTCAGACAGTCAAACAAACTAGGTCTTAACCGTGTTTGACTGCAACTGAACATCTTGCTCAATTTCAGTGGAGAGTGTTACAAATCCCTTCCAACAGTCGACTTCAACCCCAACCAACAGTTCTTCACCAAAAACCCCTGAATCGTCATTCAAATGAAAATTGATTTCCATGATGAAATGATCCCTGTTATTGACGATTTGAAAAGAGAATTCTATAATGAGGGTAGTATCGCACTCTAACGAATAGCGCACAGATGCGAATAACGATGCGAATAACTGTTAAACTATCGGAAGGGATTTTAGAAAGGGAGGTCGTGAAAATGATCGATAAGCTTACTATTTTATGGACAACGGATAACGAAGATACTGCTAAGAATATGATCCTGATGTACACATTAAAATCAAATCAGAATAAATGGTGGAAGGAATGCAATTTGATTACTTGGGGTCCGTCAAATAAGCTCCTGTGTGAAAGCAGCGAAATGCAGAAGCTGGTAAAAGAAATTATGAAGGAGGGCGTACATGTAGAGTCATGCCTAAGATGTGCGGAACAGTACGGACTTGTAGATCAGCTTACCGATATGGGAATAGAAGTAAAACTTATGGGTGAACCGCTTACGGGCTATCTGAAGGATGAAAATTGCAGAGTGATTTCCATTTAGTGAAATATAGTTGCGATTCACAGCCGCGGGTGAAGGCATTGGCGGCCTCATCGGCAGGGAAAGGTTTTGGCACTCTCTGCGCTTCACGCTGAGTAGGTCGTGAATCGTAACCGAATATAAATAAAAATTTTGTCAAATTTAAAAATATGCTTGCAATAATACGATATATGGAGTAAACTTAAGTAATTAATGTTGATAGAGGTCGCGAAGTAAAAGAAGGTATGAAGAGCCGGCGGGCAATGACTCATATCAGAGGTAACCTTCGCCGAACCAGATCATTAGGCATAATGACCGGGTGGGCTTATGGTGAATAACCATAAGACTGTCTACAAACGTAGGCGCGCTATCCTTAATGACGAAAGTTTGATAGATAACGTATTGCCGCTTGCCAGCGCGCATTGTTGCTATTTGAGTCAGTAAGGGAAGCTTACTGGCTTTTTTATTATATTTTAAATATATAATAAAAAGCCGCGCGAGCGGTTTTAATCACAGCCAGAAAGTAAAAAAAAGTAAAATATATAAATATTATCAAACTATTCGTGCCAGTAAGGTAGGAAGCAAAATACATGCGTGAGGTGACGAAAATGAGTGAAGCAAGGAACGTAAAAAATGGAATATTGGAGATAGGCGGCGTATCTGTAAAAGCTTTGGCAGAAGCCTGCAAAACACCGCTGTTTGTATATGACGAAGCAGAATTGGTGAAACAAATGCAGGACTATCATTCCTATTTTTGCTCCGAGCTGTTTGAAACGGAAGTAATTTACGCTTCGAAGGCCTTTACCTGCGAAGCAATGCTCCGATTGCTGAAACAGTACGGACTCAGCCTGGATGTGGTAAGCGGCGGCGAGCTATATATGGCGGATCAAGCAGGATTTCCCATGGAAAGAGTGTATTTCCACGGAAATAATAAAACCGACGAAGAATTGGAGATGGCACTGTCTCTGGGGTGCAAAACGATTGTAATCGACGGGACGATGGAATGCAAAAGGCTGATTGAGCTTGCAGAGGCTCAGGAAAAAGAAGTCGATGTGATCATCAGGATCAATCCCGGTATTACAGCACATACTCATAAATATATTGTAACAGGCGATCTTGATTCGAAATTTGGTGTGACGTTTAAAGAGGAAGCAACGATACTGGAAATGATCGAGCAGATGAGCCAGTGCCGATATACAACATTTAAGGGTTTTCATGCCCACATCGGTTCTCAGATTTTTGATTTAAGAGCATACGATGCAGTGGTGGAACGATTGATAAAATATATCAAAAAGCTGAAGAAGGAGCATAATATAGATACACGGTATCTTGATTTCGGCGGAGGCTTCGGAGTCAGGTATACGGAGGAAGACAATCCAAATGAAATCAGGGATGTCTGCCAAAGAATCATTGGTAAATGTGAAGAAGAAATGCAGCGGTATGATTTACAGCTTGATAAGGTTATGATCGAACCGGGCAGGTCGATCGTAGCAGAAGCCGGTTATACAATTTATCAGGTTGGATTCTTAAAAAATACACCCAATAAATCCTATCTGTTTATTGACGGCGGTATGACGGACAACATTCGAGTCGCGTTATACGATGCGAGATATGAATGTGACCTGGCAAATAAAATGGATCAGGATAAGGATCATCAATATACGGTTGCCGGGAAATGCTGCGAATCGGGGGATATTCTGATTGAAAACGCAGACCTGCCGCAAGCGGAGACCGGAGACTTGCTGGTGGTTTACGGAACGGGCGCATACGGTTATTCTATGGCGAATAATTACAACCGGATTAACAAACCGGCGGTAGTATTTGCCAGGGACGGCAAAGCCCGTATTGTAATAAAACGTGAAAATTACAGCGATCAATTACGTTTCGAAACGGATGAGGAGGTAATCTTATGAACGTAGTGCAAAAATATGGTGGAACTAGCCTGGATAGTATGGAGAAAATTCGTGACGTCGCCAAACATATTGCTTCCTTCCGAAAAGAGGGAGATGGGATTGTAATCGTTGCAAGCGCCATGGGCGGCACGACAGATGAGTTGATAGCTCTTGCTAAAGAGGCTGGAGAAGAAGTGCCGAAGAGGGAACTCGACGCGCTGCTGGCCACCGGGGAACAGAAAACGGTAGCACTGCTCGCGATTGCGATGCAGAATATGGGAGTACCAGCCGTTTCTATGACGGGATTTCAGTCAGGCTTTATTACAACAGATCATCATCTGAATGCCCGGATCAAGGAAATTAATACGGAACGTATCGAGCAATACCTTAAGGATGGCAAGGTTGTAGTGCTTGCCGGATTCCAGGGGATTAGTGAAGAAGGAGACATCACGACTCTTGGAAAAGGCGGTTCGGACACCACGGCCGTGGCCATAGCGGCGCAGCTTGGATGGGACTGTGAAATCTATTCGGATGTTGACGCAATCTTTACGACAGATCCCAAAATATACCCCAAGGCAAAGAAACTTGATAGAATCACCTATGAAGAAATGATGGAACTTGCCTCCACGGGAGCGGTCATATTGGAAACACGCAGCGTGGAGATTGCTAAAAAATACAATGTAAAGCTGTATATCGGTAAATCTTTGGAAGGAAATAAAAGAAAGGGAACATACGTCATGAATGATAGTATTTATATTGAAGATATGCCTGTAACCGGTATTAGTATATCGGATGACTGCTCAATTTATTCGCTGAGAGGAATTGAAAACGACGGAATTGCCGTTGCAAAACTATTCCAGCTTCTGGCAGATATCAACATTAATGTTGATATGATCTCAAAGCAGAATTTCGGAGATAATAAATGCACGATATCCTTCAGCTGTACAGATTCACAATCAAAGGATCTTGACAAAGCGATCCAGGAGCATGAAATCCTGCGAGAGATCACCATCGAGAAACAGCCTAACTTGTCCATTCTTTCACTGGTGGGAGTTGGCATGGCAACAGCAACAGGGGTTGCCAGCAAAGTGTTCTCCATTCTGGCACAGGAAAATATCATGTACTATCAGATAACAACGTCCGAGATCTCCATTTCTGTAACGGTAAACAGAGATGAAAAAATAAAAGCGGTTATCGCATTATGTGAAGCTTTTGGTCTGTAGTCATGATTGCATTTTCAAAATATCATGGCTGCGGCAATGATTTTATACTGATGACGGAGTCGGGGGCTGAGGGCAGATCTTACTCAGAACTTGCAAAGCGTATTTGCCACAGGACCTTAGGTATCGGAGCAGACGGACTGATCATTGTTCGCAAAAATCCTTTGGAAATGGTAATTTACAACAGTGATGGAAGCCAGGCACCGATGTGCGGAAATGGAATACGTTGCTTTGCAAAATACTGTTACGACGAGAGTATTTGCAATGAAGATGATTTTTCGGTAGAAACTCTGGCGGGAATCATGAGAGTTCGTGTTGTCGAACATGAGCCCTATGAGGTGGAAATCAACATGGGGAGTCCGGACTTTGATCCTGCCAAATGCGGTATTCAAACGAAACAAACTGATTTTCTGAAACAGAAGATCAATTTGAAGGACCGGTCCGTTGAGGTGAGCACCTGTTTTATGGGCACCGTTCATACCGTTGTCTGGCTTGATGACCTTCAGATAAAATCAAACGAAGCTGACATGGAGAAGCTTGGATGTGAAATTTCCAACCATCCGCTGTTTACAGAAAAAACAAACGTCAATATGGTGCGGGTGATTGACCGGAGTACCCTGGAGCTGGTTACATTCGAACGAGGAGCGGGAATGACCTATGCATGCGGCACAGGCGCCTGTGCCAGCGTAGTAATCGGAGCCCTGGAGGGAAGATGTGAAAGAAAAGCCGATGTGCTGCTGCCCTATGGAACACTCCATATTGTACAAAAAACCGATAATGAAGTGATGATGACCGGTCCGGCTGTAAAAGTAGGGCAGGGAGTTTTTGAAGAATAGAAAGGAGAGACACCGATGATTAGAGGGTCTATTGTTGCCTTAATTACGCCGTTTCACGAAGATGGAAGTGTGAATTATGAAAAACTCAGAGAGCTCGTTCTCTGGCATATAGAAGAAGGAACAGACGGAATCTGTATCCTTGGAACTACTGCGGAAACACCGGCACTTACTGTAACGGAACGAGATAAAATTGTGGAGGTATCCATCGATGCAGCCGCTAAGAGAATTCCGATCATTGTCGGCAGTGGTTCAAATAATACGATGGTCGCCAAGGAGCAGAGCATCAAATATGAAAAGATGGGAGCTGACGGCTTGCTGGTCATAACTCCATATTATAATAAGACCAATAAGGCTGGAATGATCCACCATTTTACAGAGATTGCCGATGCCGTATCCATTCCAGTTATTTTGTATAATGTTCCGGGAAGAACTGGATGCAGTCTTACTTACGAGGCATTGAAAGAATTAAGTGAGCATAAGAATATTGCAGGGATTAAAGAAGCAAGCGGAGATATCTCCTTTGTTTCTAAAGTCGGAAGACTTACCGGAGAGACCTTTGCCATGTATTCCGGTAACGATGATATGATCGTACCGCTGATGTCGGTAGGCGGAGCGGGCGTTATCTCTGTAGCGGCGAACATCATTCCAAATGAAATGCATCGTTTGGCGATGGCATATTTGGAGGGTGATACCGGTCTTGCGAGAGAAATGCAGTTGAAATATTTAGATTTCATTAATGCACTTTTTATTGAGACAAACCCGATCCCGATTAAAGAGGCTATGAATATCATGAATATGAATGTGGGTAAATACCGTCTTCCACTCTATGAAATGGATGGAGAAGCAAGAGAATACCTGCTGAGAACCATGAAGGTTCTTTCCGAACAAGAGAGCTTCGCGGCTGCTGTATAGAATGATGCTGATTTATCCGTGCGAAAATCGGATTTGTGTTATATAATAGAAGCAGATACAGCATCATACAGGAGCAGGTGAATGAAGAAACAAAAAAAAGAAACATTAATGATAGGTGTTGTCGGACATGGCAGGATGGGGAACCTGGTTAAAAAGACTATAGATGAAACATCGGGGCTGCAATGCGCAGGTGTTGTCGGTTCACGAAACGACAGAGGATTATCAGAAATAGAAGAGCGCTTGGATGTGGTCATTGATTTTAGCAATCCGTCTTGCCTGGAAATGATCAGGAATTATACAGAAAAGAATAAACCGGCGCTTGTGATCGCAACGACGGGTTATTCTCCGGAACAAAAAAAAGAAATCGAAAGGTTGTCAAATCTGGTACCCGTGGTTTATACCGCAAATTTTTCCCTTGGAATTACAGTCTTTCAGCAGGTTTTGAGACAAATCACACCAGTGCTGCGGGATGCCTTTGACATTGAGATCATCGAGAAACATCATAGAATGAAGCTTGATGCTCCGAGCGGCACGGCGAATATGCTGCTGCAGGCGGTAGAGGAAGAAAGATCATACGGCAAGAAATATGGAAGAGAAGGAATTGGCAAAAGAGGCGATGAGATCGGAATCCATTCCGTACGAGGCGGAACAATCGCTGGCGAGCATACCGTACTGTTTGCAGGGGAGGATGAAATTTTTGAAATAACCCACTATGCCCATTCCAGACAGATCTTTGCAACAGGAGCAGTTCTGGCGGCACAGTTTGCAGCAGAGCAGGCCCCGGGCTTATATGATATGAATGACGTACTATTTAAAAAAGAGGTGACAGAATGAATGCAAATGAAATCATACAATTTATCAGTAATTCGGAAAAAAAGACTCCGGTCAAGGTTTATATAAAGGAAAAAAAACCGCTGCCTTTTGAAAATTGCCGGATATTTGGAAGTGGTGACAGAATCGTTTTCGGAGAATGGGCCTCTATCAAACCGGTAATAGAACAATACGCGGAGGACATCGAGGACATTGTGGTGGAATGTGACCGCAGAAATTCTGCCATACCCCTTGCAGATATCAAGAATACCAACGCGAGGATCGAACCGGGTGCCATCATTCGGGATCATGTAGAAATCGGTGACCGCGCTGTGATCATGATGGGAGCTGTTATCAATATCGGTGCAGTGATCGGAGAAGGAACGATGATCGATATGAACGTGGTTCTTGGCGGAAGGGCTACGGTCGGGAAAAACTGCCATATTGGAGCTGGCTGTGTACTGGCGGGCGTGATCGAACCGCCGAGTGCGGAACCGGTTGTGATCGAGGATGACGTTGTGATCGGAGCGAATGCAGTTGTTTTGGAAGGCATCAGAGTAAAAAAAGGAGCGGTTGTCGCGGCGGGAGCAGTTGTAGTCGAGGATGTTCCTGAAAATACAGTAGTTGCAGGAATCCCTGCGAGAGTAATCAAGATGAAGGATGATAAGGCGAAGGGAAAAACCGCGCTGGTTGAGGCGCTTCGTCAGTTATAAAAAAGGCAACTTAAAAAACCGGACAAGCTAGTAGGCAAATTAGGACCAATTAAAAAAGCTCAGCATTGCTGGAATAAAAGCAATGCTGAGCTTTTTTATTTATATTTTACTCCGAGTAGAATGAGTTTTTTTGTAGATCGTGAAACGATCCAGCAAAGAATGTGACTTGTCACATTTTTACGCACAAAAAAACATGAGACGAGGATTTGAAAATATTAAAAAAGTGCACCGTATTTGCGTTATAACAGCAATGCTGGGCATGAATGATTGATCTTAAGCCGCTTTTTTCTTGAAGTACTTGATCAGCACGAACAGCTCGTGGAACCAAATTGGTGTTGAGGACAGAGCGATCAGTGTGACCCACTCCTTAAAGCTCAGCTCTGCAGTCCCGAATACCGCAACAAGGCCATGGATTTCCGTTACGCTGATCTGAAGCAGCAAACCTACGGCGAAGGCGACGATCATCATCTTATTTTCCAAGTGATTCATACGGAAAACGGATCGGTTCATATTTCTCATGCCGATGGCGTTAAATAACTGTGAAATAGCCAGGGTCGTAAATGCATAAGTCTGACAATGGATAAAGATATTCTCATCCAGCATGACCATTTTGAGGTTGCTGATTGAAACGACTTGACCAGCCTCGATCAAATGTGTAATCGGAACGATGAGAAATGCAGCTAATGTGATCGTACCGATGACAAGACCGAAAACTATGGTGATCACTAAACCGCCCCTGGCAAAGAGGCTCTCTTTCGGGTCTCTCGGAGTATTTCTCATGATGTCAGGATCACCGGTGTCTACACCGAGCGCCAGGCCGGGCAGCGAATCGGTGATCAGGTTGACCCAAAGAATGTGAATCGCCTTAAGTGGTGGTGCTAAACCAGCAATAATTGCGACGAACATGGTGATAATTTCTCCGAGATTGGACGAAAGGAGGAATAACACCGATTTTTTTATATTGCTGTAAATATTTCTTCCTTCTTCAATTGCTTTCTGAATCGTGGCAAAGTTGTCATCAGTCAGGACCATGTCGGCTGCACCTTTTGCCACGTCAGTACCGGTTATTCCCATGGCGACGCCGATGTCCGCTGCCTTCAGGGAAGGAGCATCATTGACACCATCTCCTGTCATTGAGACGATATGGCCGTGTGAGCGGAATGCATTGACGATCATCACCTTGTTTTCTGGTGACACCCTTGCAAAAACTCTCAGGTTTGGAACTGCTGCGTTCAGCTGTTCCTGCTTCATATGATTTAAAGCATCTCCGGTAATGCACTGATCTTTCCGTTCTGCAATGCCAAGTTCTTTTGCTATGGCAAAGGCTGTATCGATATGGTCTCCGGTAATCATGATCGTTTTCACGGAAGCCTCTTTAAAAATTTCAACTGCTACTTTGGCTTCAGGCCTGGGCGGGTCAATCATACCTACAAGACCAGCGAAAATCAAGTCCTCTTCCTTTGCGGTATCATCCTTCAGCTTTATGGAAAGGGCGAGTACACGAAGCGCCATGGAAGCCATTTCCTTTGCAGCCGCTTCAATGTTTTCTTTATCTTGATCGGTAATAGGGCGAATGTTGCCATTAATGATAATTTCATTACAGTTTTCAATAATTCTATCCATCGCGCCCTTTGTATAGGCGATGATACGGCCAGAGGCGTCCTTGTGGACTGTCGTCATCATTTTTCTGTCAGAGTCAAAGGCCTGCTCATTGATTCTCGGCTCTGACTGTTCCAGCTCTTTTTTATTGACGCCGTGATCAAGACCCATATCCAGCAACGCAAGTTCGGTAGGGTCACCGATGCGAGCTGTTTCTTCGATTGAAGCGTCGGTGCAAAGCACAAAACCGTCGATAAACAACTTGTCGGAATCATATCGAAGCTCTGATACATGGCGTAATGCTTCGTCGACATAGACCTTTGTTACAGTCATTTTGTTTTGCGTTAGGGTACCAGTTTTATCGGAGCAGACAACACTCACTGAACCCAGTGTTTCAACGGCAGGAAGCTTTCTTACAATCGTATTTACTCGAACCATTCTCTGTACGCCAAGTGCAAGCACAATGGTGACGACTGCGGGAAGCCCTTCAGGAATTGCTGCAACAGCCAGGGAAATAGCAGTCAAAAGCATTTCTGGAATGTTTCTTCCTTGGAATAACGCAACACAGAAAAGAGCTACACACAAAAAGACGGCAAGAATGCCGAGAAGCTTTCCCAGATCACCGAGGCGCTTTTGCAGCGGGGTCATTTCTTCGACACTTTCGCTGATCATTTTGGCGATCTTGCCGATTTCAGTTTCCATCCCAGTTTTGACAACGATGCCTTCTCCTCTTCCATAAGCGACGCTGGTGGAAAGATATGCCATGTTGAGCCGATCTCCGAGTGTAATTTCTCCTTCCGCAAGAAATTGAGCGTCCTTTTGTACCGGGACGGATTCTCCTGTCAAAGCAGATTCTTCCACCTTCATGTTGACCGTACTGATCAGGCGTAAATCTGCAGGGATCACACGGCCGGCCTCAAGAAGGACAATGTCTCCGACTACTAGATCAGCAGCAGGCAGTTCCACAGGTGCGCCGTCCCTTCGAACAAGTGCTGTCGGACTTGAAAGTTTTTTAAGGGCTTCCAGAGATTTTTCGGCTTTGGATTCCTGAATCATACCGATGATGGCATTTAGAAGTATCACCGCCAGTATGATGATCGAATCACTGATTTCCTTTAAGAACAGGGATATGACTACGGCACCCAGCAGGATATAAATCATAGGATCACGGAGCTGCGAGAGGAACATCTGAAGCTTTGTTTTCGGCTTTTTTTCCTGGAATTGATTGGGACCATATTTTTGCAGACGTTCCATGGCCTCCTTTCCCGATAAGCCTGTTTGACTGTCCACGCCATATTGTTTTAATACTTCATCGATTTTCTGCTGTTCAAACATATCTAACCTCCGATATAATAATGCGAAAGGGCTTTATAAAAAAAAGACTCTAAACATAACATTCGCAAAAAGCTGTAAATTATGTTAAAAGTCTTGTTACCTGACGGGTTTATGACCAGACAAAGAATTGTCGGTTGTTGATTCATAAACTTAAAACTACTCCCTTTTATAAATTGCATTTTAATGGAAAAAATTGCAGTTGTCAAGTATTCATGATAATGTTATAATTACTGTAAAGTGTTAAAGTATTAAAGTTAACGACTTCTATTTAATAATTGCCCGTTTAGGAAGGGAGCTGAAGGGTTATGAGTTATGAGTCCAGATTTAAAAGTGAAGAGATAGGTGAACTCTTTAAGGCGATATTGGCTCTCGAATCGGAAGAGGATTGTTATCGATTCTTTGAAGATATATGCACAGTTAATGAGATTCATGCCATTTCTCAAAGGTGGCATGTCGCAAAGCTTCTGAACGAACATAAGACATATAATGAAATTGAAGACATCACAAAAGCAAGTACTGCGACCATAAGCAGGATCAATAAGTGCCTTGTTTACGGCGCTGACGGTTATCGCAGAATATTGGAAAGGATTTATCCGAAATAAGTGAAAGTGAATATGAAAATGAAATTTCAAACGAGAATGAGAATGAAATTTTAAATGAAAACGAAAGCGGTCTTTACAACCGCTTGTTTTTTATTTACAATAATACTGTAGGAGTGTGCTCGACACACAAAGTAGTTTTGAAGGAAGGTAATTCATTATGACTCAGTTGATTGCAACGATTTCATTGGTAGTTTTTGTGGCAGTAATGCTTCTTGTAGGCATTTACAGCACGAAAAAGGCAGGTACAGTAGAAGGATTTTTGCTTGGCGGCAGGAGTATAGGTCCGTGGATATCAGCGTTCGCTTATGGTACCACCTATTTCTCAGCCGTTATTTTTATTGGTTATGCTGGGATGTTTGGCTGGAATATCGGTTTGAGCAGCATATGGATTGGCATTGGAAATGCTGTTATCGGCTGCCTCCTGGCGTGGATTTTCCTGGCGAGACGAACGAGACAAATGACAAGAGCATTGAATGCCAGAACAATGCCGGAGTTTTTTGCGGCGCGATATGACAGCAGATCGATGAAACTTTATGCGGCAGCAATTATATTTTTATTTTTAGTACCATACGCAGCAGGAGTATATAAGGGTCTTGGAACCATGTTTAGCGCGATCTTCGTTGGTGCCGATCCTGTTACGTGTATGCTGATCGTCGCTATACTAACCGGTATTTATTTAGTTATGGGCGGTTATGTCGCCACATCGACAAATGACTTTATACAGGGGATTGTCATGATCTTTGGCTTGGCTGCAATGGTGGTGATTCTGATCTCAAGACCTGAGGTGGGTGGTTTTTCGGCAGCTGTTGAAAAGCTGTCTGCCATTAATCCGCAGCTAGTTGATATGACCGGCGGCAGCAGTACCAATTTCCTGATCACAAATATTTGTCTGACCAGCTTCGGCGTTTGGGGTCTTCCTCAAATGGTACATAAGTATTACGCAATAAAGGATGAGCGTTCGATCAAGATTGCGACCATCGTTTCCACTGTGTTTGCAACGCTCATTGGATGCGGTGCATACTTTACAGGTTCCTTATCAAGGCTGTTCATTGAGGCTGATGCTAACGGACTGCCAAATGTAGCCGGCGGATTTGACGGTGTTATCCCAAGCCTTTTGATGAAGGCTTTGACAGAAAGTGTCTTTGCAACAGTAATATTGAGTATTATTCTGTTGCTGCTTCTATCCGCATCTATGTCCACACTATCTTCGATCGTATTATCTTCCAGTTCGGCAGTTTCCATTGATTTAGTTAAAGAGGTTCACCCGGAGATTAAGCCGAAAAGCCAGATGATCCTAATGAGAGTGCTTTGCCTGATCTTTATCGCGCTTTCTTTTATCTTTGCGACAGCAAATATTTCATTTATCGTAAACTTGATGTCCTTTTCCTGGGGCATCGTAGCGGGTTCCTTTATCGGGCCGTTCCTTTGGGGTCTGTACTCAAAACGTATCACAAGGATAGGAGCTTGGGCGGGAATGATATCCGGAATTGCAGTAGTAGGCGGGTGCATTCTTTACTTTACCTCAACTGCAGGGTTTGATGTAGCAAAATCTATGGCACCGATTTTCGGTGTGTCCGCCATGGCGGCTTCTGTGGTCGTGACGCCAGTTGTAAGTATTTTTACAGAACAATTCAGTGAGGCGCATAACGTCAAAGTGTTTCTTAACAAGGAGAATGCTTAAATCTGTTTGAACTTTATATTGGAAACAGCAAATGCAAAAAAAGCGTTTGCTGTTTTTTATTTTATCCCTTGACAATACAGAGAAATCGTCATAATATTAATGTATGAATAGATATTCATACGTACATGTAATGACGAAAAGGAGATATATGATGCAAAATATAAATGAACTGCCGAAATGTGACTGCAACGTGATTCATCATGACGTAATTGAAAAAGTCAGTGCAGAGATGCCGGTAGCAGAACACTTATACGATCTGGCAGAGCTTTTCAAAAGTCTCAGCGACCAGACAAGATTGAAGATCTTGTTTGCCCTTACAAAAAGTGAAATGTGTGTCTGTGATATTTCAGCACTGCTTGATATGAGCCAGTCAGCAATTTCTCACCAGCTTAGAGTATTGAGAAACGTCAGGCTTGTAAGGTACCATAAGGTTGGAAAGATTGTCTATTACGCTTTGGATGACGATCATGTAAACGAACTGTTTAAACAGGGTTTGGATCATGTGGAGCATCAGTGATAAAAATTCGGAAACAGCGCAATTTTCAGCATCGACTGATGCAAGTACAACGACAGAAAGCAGAGGATAGTATTATGACTGATAAGTTGAAAAAAAATCATGATCATAATCATGATCATTTGAACAAGACGGTACCAGGCGCATCATGCAGCGTGGACGGCTGTTGCTCCTGCAGCACGGTGAATGAACCAACCGAACACAGCCATGCGGATCATGGCTGCTGCTGCAGCGGTGACTGTGAAGAACAGGAAAATGAATTCAAATCCAAGCGGTTTATAATCGGAATCATTTTATTTGCCGCCGGGATTGCAATCAATTATTTGATGGAACAAATTCCTCAATTAGCAGTTGGTGCAGTCTTCCTTGCCGCATATATCTTGATTGGAAAAGAGATATTGCTGACAGCTTTCAAAAATATCCTAAAAGGAGATTTTTTCGATGAGAATTTCCTGATGGCCGTTGCGAGTATCGGCGCGTTTGCAATCGGGGAGTACCCGGAGGCAGTTGCCGTCATGCTTTTCTATCAAATCGGTGAATATATGCAAGGGAGAGCGGTGGCAAGTTCAAGGAAGTCCATTACCGGCTTGATGGATATCAGACCGGATACGGCAAATAAGAAAACAGAGGAGGGTCTGCTGATCGTTGCAGCTGAGGATGTTAAAACCGGCGATATCATCGTCGTTAAAGCAGGAGAAAAGGTACCCCTTGACGGAATTGTTAAAAAAGGCAGTTCAACGATGGATACCAAGGCCCTTACTGGTGAATCACTGCCTCGAGATGTAAGCACGGGAGAGCAGGTTCTATCAGGTTCCATCAACGGTCAAGGGCTGCTGGAAGTAGAAGTAACAAAAGAATTTTCAGAGTCAACAGCTTCAAAAATTATAGAATTGGTTCAGAACGCCAGCGGAAGAAAGGCGAAAACGGAGAATTTTATAACAAAGTTTGCTCATTATTACACCCCTGCTGTTGTTGGCCTGGCGGTCCTGATTGCAGTCGTTCCTCCTTACCTTCTTTCTCTTGGAACCTTTTCCGAGTGGCTGTATAGAGCGCTAATTTTCCTGGTTATTTCCTGTCCCTGTGCATTGGTGATCTCTATTCCACTTGGCTTTTTCGGCGGAATCGGAGCCGCTTCATCAAGGGGTATCCTCATTAAGGGGAGTAACTATCTGGAAGCTCTGAATGCAGTAAATACAGTTGTCTTTGACAAGACGGGAACGCTCACGAGCGGTATTTTTAAAGTAAGCAAAATCTTTCATGCGGAGGGATATACCGATGACGAGGTTTTACAGTTAGGAGCCTATGCAGAGCATTATTCCACTCACCCGATCGCAGTGTCGATTAAAAACAGGTATGAGGAAAGCAAACAGGCAGAAGAGGTGGATGAGGACTTTATCAGTGAGCTGACAGAACGACCGGGATTTGGAATAAAAGTAAAGGTCGGGGATAAAGAAGTTCTGGCAGGGAACTTCAGATTGATGGAAGAAGAAGGCATCAATGCGGGTCTGTTAGATGAAATCGGTACAATTGTATATATTGCTGTGAACGGAACCTACGCAGGCGCTATTATTATTTCTGATGAAATAAAAAGCGACGCAAAAAATGCAATAGACGGGTTGCACACGATCGGAATAAATAAGACGGCAATGCTGACAGGTGACAGCAAAAAAATCGGTGATCAAATTGGTAAGGAACTGAAGCTTGATATGATTTATTCTGAACTGCTGCCGCATCAGAAGGTTGAAGTATTGGAGACGATACTTGAAGATAACAGCAAATCCTCCGATAAATCAGGCAAAGTAGTCTTTGTAGGCGACGGCATCAACGACGCGCCGGTTTTGGCCCGTGCGGATGTTGGAATTGCAATGGGTGGGATTGGTTCGGATGCTGCGATAGAGGCGGCGGACGTCGTTATTATGAACGATGAACCGTCAAAGGTCATTACAGCCATTCAGATTGCAAAAAAGACCCGTAAAATCGTATGGCAGAATATTGCGGGTGCCCTTGGGGTAAAGGGAATTGTTCTGATTTTCGGAGCATTGGGCGTCGCAACGATGTGGGAAGCAGTATTTGCCGACGTGGGTGTAGCTCTGCTTGCCGTGCTGAATTCAGTAAGAGCAGGCAGAATAAGCTGATAACCGGAAGTTTACTGATAATTTCGAACACACAATTTAACAATATGGACTGTAAAAAAAACTGAAATGCGTGTATAATGACGGTGTTTCAGTTTTTTTATTAACCAAGGAGTAATCGATCATGTATCTTTATATCTATCAGCGGGATTCAGATACGTTAAAAGTTTCAGATTCCTGTTTCAGTGACCGGATGGTCCGAAACGCTTTGGATGATTATCTTTATAGAAAAAAGATTCGAATTCCTGAGGAGACCTTGAATCATCTTGAAATTCGACGAGATGAAAAGGGAAAGCCCTATTTCTCGTGTCCGATGCAGAAGGCGTCAAGGGTGGAATCAGTTCATTACTCTGTGAGTCACTCGGGGACCTGGTGGGGCTGCCTGATGGCGGAAGAACCGGTAGGATTTGATATGGAAGCTTTTCGTGAACGGATTCATTATATGGAAATCGCCAAGCGGTTTTTTACTGAAGGAGAATATGAATACGTTATAAAAACAGGACTCGAAGGTTTTTTTGATATATGGGTCAGAAAAGAGGCCTATATTAAGTATCTCGGAACGGGACTGGCAGAGGGGCTTGGCAGTTTTTCCGTGGTTCGTGACATGGAACTGTCACCAGTTGTCGTCATAGACAGGACGGAATGTTATGGTCCTATGCCTCCGTTACACCATCTTGTTTCCTGTAATATTCAGGAGGAAGTCATCGCTGCCTGCTGCAGTTCAGACGGCTTGCCCATCCAGCAGATGATCAGGCTGGAAGCGGTCTCGAGGACAACTTAAATAATATAGAGAAAAATGACAGAGTAAAAAGAAAGGCAGATAAAATGGGTATGAATTATAACAACGATAATAATAATCCAGCAAATAAAGATATAAGTAAAGATGTAAAAACAGTAAAGCCCGAAGTCGGAAAGCAATATCCCGGTAACCTGAAGGTATATGGGACGGGAGTTGCTTTTTCATTGATCGTGGGATTTTCTTTTATTGGCGTAAAGACTTGTATATCTGTCGCCACAGCGCTTGAGACACTTACTTACCGGTTTAATTTTGCCTTTCTTGCAGCTTTGATTGTGATTCTACTCGGATGGGTTAAAATTGACCTCAAAGGAAAACCGAGAATGAAACTTGTGCTGACTGCCGGTTTGTATATCGGATTTATGATTCTTCAAACCATTGGACTGGTTTTTTCAACCACGATTGAGAGCGGGATAATTTATGCGACTGTTCCAATTCTGGCGAAAATCATTGCAGGGGCTTTGCTGAAGGAGAATACAACATGGAAACAAAACGTCTTTGTTTGCATGTCAGTGGCGGCGGTCATTGTCATGTTTATACTGGGAGCAACCGATATCACGGTTAATTTTATCGGGCTGATCATCCTTTTTCTGTCGAGCTTGAGCATGGCGGCAAGCAATGTTATGATGCGGTACGTCAGGCAAATCTACAAACCTTTTGAAATAACATTTTTTATTGCAATCGGCGGTTGTTTCCTGTTTAATCTGGCAACAATTATTTATGGGGTCAAAACCGGAACGCTGGGGAATTATTTTGAACCGTTAACTCATATAAACTTTGTTCTTGCTACGGCATACCTCGGCATTCCATCTACATTGATTTCGGCCATGGCGATGGCTTACATGCTGTCACATATGCAGGCGGTAAAGGCGACCATATTTGGAAACCTGTCTACCGCGATATCGATTGTTGCGGGAGTGTTTGTGCTGGGTGAGCCGCTGGAGCTTTATCATATCGTTTGCACCTTGTTGATCATAGCAGGCGTAATCGGATTGAGTATGCCTTCTATGGCAAAAAAGGAAGAGAGGAGTTAAATGCGACTAAAGATTTTATGTGAAAACAGGACTAACCGCTTTGACTGTCTTGCAGAGCACGGTTTATCGGTTTATATCGAAGAAGGGGAAAAGAGGATTCTCTTTGATCTTGGCGCAACTGACATTTATCAATCCAATGCATTGAAAATGAATGTAGATATCGGACTGGTCGACACGGTGGTGATCAGCCACGGACATTACGACCATACGGGCGGAGCGCCGTTATTTTGTGAAATTAATAAGAAGGCGCCCATTTATATACATAAAAATGCCTTTCATAATACCTTCGGCGTAGAGGACGGAAAACTGGAGGAAATAAGCTGTGGTGTTCCCTGGGCAGATCAGATAGAAGGTAATTTAAATGGTAGATTGATTCTAAATGAAGGGACTGTATGGCTTTCAGAAGATATCGTCTTATCAGGAACGATACCGGTAACGGAAGAAGATCTGAAGACGGAACCCTTTTATATAAAAGCGGAAGATGGAAGTCTGACGGAAGATCCAATGGATCATGAGCAGTTTTTGGCGATCAGGCTCCGTGAAAGCTGCGGAAAGAGCAAGGGGCTTTTTCTGCTCTCCGGCTGCAGCCACAGAGGGGTGATTCCTTGCATCCGTTATGCTAAAACTCTATTTCCTGGAGAGAAAATCTATGGTTTCCTTGCGGGAATGCATTTATACCATTCCGATGAGGAGGAACGGTCTACAGTATTGAAACAGGTTGCAGAAGAAGAGGTGAAATATGTTCTTCCGGTTCATTGCACGGGAATTCAGGCAATCTGCGAATTTAAGCAGGTGTTTAAAGACCGGTGTATTCCTGCCGGAGCAGGAGATGAATTGGAATTTTAAAGCTTAGATTTTATCGATAAGAAGAGCTGCCATGATCAGCACTTCCCTGGAAAGAGAGGTTGATGGAATGCAAAAGGATTGTCATACTACAGCGCTGAGCTATCTGGAGCATCGTGACCGCAGTGTGCAGGAAGTCAGGCTGCATTTGTCTTCAAAAGGATTTGACAGAGAAGAAATTGAAGAGGAAATAAAAACGCTGCAAGACCTTCATTATGTTGACGATGAAAGGTATTGCGATCATTATATAGAATATGCGCTGAGAAAGGGTAGAGGTCCTGTGCGGATTTTATATGAGTTAAAGGAAAAAGGGATTCCTTCTGAACTGATTCAAAAAGTGCTTGACACTTACTTTGATAAGGAGATGGAAAGGGAAGCCGCCATGAGAGAGGCCCAAAAGCTGTTGAAACCGGACCTGGATGAAAAATTAATTGCAAAAATCGGGAGAAAACTTGCTGCACAGGGGTATCATACGGATATTATATATGATGTCATCGGACGCCTTAGGAGAAACTAATTTGAAGTTTTCTTGACATAATGTACGGAAAAAGTTTAAAATGTAAGGGTTAAAGACTTATAACGCATCAGTGGAAAATTTCCTGCTGTAGATTTTTCTGCTTCTGTGCGTTTCAACGGGGAATAGGCCTCGTTATATGAAAATTGATATATGAAAAAGGATGATGCAGAATGTTTGAAAATTTATCAGAAAAAGCGATAGCGGATTTACAGAACGAACAGGCAGATCAATGGGAGAAGGAAGATCTTCTGGACAAATGTGTATCCACAAGAAAAGGAATGCCTTCTTTCGTGTTTTATGAAGGTCCTCCAACAGCCAACGGCAGACCTGGGATACATCATGTTATCGCAAGAACGCTGAAGGATTCCGTATGCCGCTATAAAACCATGCAGGGTTTTAAAGTAAAGAGAAAAGCAGGTTGGGATACACACGGACTCCCGGTTGAAATCGAAGTAGAAAAGCAGCTGAAAATGTCCGGCAAGCAGGATATCGAAGAATTCGGTATCAAGGCATTCAACCAAAAATGCAAGGAGTCTGTTTTTACCTATGAAAAACAGTGGCGGGAAATGACCAAACGAATGGGTTATATCATCGATCTGGACAACCCGTATATCACACTGGACAATAACTATATCGAAAGCGGCTGGTGGATTCTTAAGGAATTCTTCAAGGCCGGTTTGATTTTTGAAGGACACAAGATTCTTCCATATTGTCCGAGGTGCGGAACCGGTCTGGCTTCCCATGAGGTAGCCCTGGGTTATAAGGAAGTAAAGACAAATACGATAACTGCAAAGTTTAAGAGAAAAGATGCCGACGAATATTTTCTGGCATGGACGACAACCCCTTGGACACTCGCGTCCAACGTTGCGTTGACTGTGGGAGCGGATATTGATTATATCAAGGCAGAACAGGAAGGCAAGGTTTACTACGTAGCAAAAGCTCTGGCTGCCAAAGTGCTGGGAGCAGACAGCTATAAGGTGCTGACTGAAATGAAGGGCAAGGAACTGGAATACATTGAGTACGAACAGCTTATGCCGTTTATTGCGGTAGACAAAAAGGCGTTTTTCGTAACATGTGCCGACTATGTCACCATTGAGGACGGTACAGGTATCGTTCATACTGCGCCCGCCTTTGGTGAAGACGACTACAATACAGGAAGAAGATATGATCTGCCTGTTCCAAATCCGGTGGATGAAGAGGGCAACTATACCGACACGCCTTGGGCAGGCAGATTTGTTTTAGACCCAAATCTCGACGTGGATATTATAAAGTGGCTGGCATCGGAAGATAAGATCTACGCAAAGGAAAAGATGGAGCATAACTATCCCCACTGCTGGAGATGTGGTACGCCCCTGATCTATTATGCAAAGCCCAGCTGGTATATCGAAATGACCAAGCTGAAGGATCAGCTTGTTGCGAACAATAACGAAGTGAACTGGTTCCCGGATTTTGTCGGAGAGAAGCGATTCGGAAACTGGCTTGAAAACGTCAATGACTGGGCGATCTCCAGAAATCGGTACTGGGGTACTCCGATCAATATCTGGAAATGCGAATGCGGCCATCTGGAAGCTATTGGCTCAAGGAAAGAGCTTGCGGAAAAGGCCATCGAAGATATAGACGAAAGTATTGAGCTTCATCGTCCATACGTGGACGACGTGCATATCAAATGTGAAAAATGTGGAAGCACAATGTCCCGAATTCCTGAAGTTATGGACTGCTGGTTTGACAGCGGAGCGATGCCGTTCGCACAGCATCACTATCCCTTTGAGAATAAAGAACGCTTTGACGACGAACTATTCCCTGCCGATTTTATCTGCGAGGGAATCGATCAGACCAGAGGATGGTTCTATTCCCTTTTAGCGATTTCCACATTTATCAAGGGCAAGGCTCCATACCGCAATGTTCTTGTCAACGATTTGATCCTTGACAAGGAAGGGAAAAAGATGTCAAAGACCAAGGGGAATACCGTTGATCCATTCCAGCTCTTTGACAAATACGGTGCAGACGCAACCAGGTGGTACTTGCTTTATGTATCCCCTGCATGGTCGCCTACAAAGTTTGACGAAGACGGACTGATCGAAATTGTGAGCAAGTTCTTCGGAACCTTGAAAAATGTATATAATTTCTTTGTACTTTACTCCAACCAGGATGAAATCAATCCAAAGGACTTTACAGTTGAGTACAAGAGAAGGCCAGAGCTGGATCGATGGATCTTATCCAAATTCAATCGGCTGGTCAGGGAAGTAACCGAAGAAATGAACCGCTATGATCATATGAAGTCTGTAAGAAAGATTCAGGAGTTCGTTTCTGAAGATCTGTCCAACTGGTATATCCGAAGAGCGAGACGACGCTTCTGGGGAGAAGAATTGACAGAAGATAAGATGTCGGTATATGTGACTACCTATGAAGTTTTGGTGGGGCTGTCACAGCTGGCTGCTCCTTTCGCACCGTTTATTACAGATGAGATTTATAAGAAACTGACGGGAGAAGAATCGGTTCATCTTTCCTTCTATCCGATTGCACATGATGAGTATATTGACGAAACAGTAGAAGCCAGAATGGATTTGGTAAGAGATCTTGTCGGACTTGGACGTGGCGCCAGAGAAAAGGAACGGATCAAGGTAAGACAGCCGCTTCAGAAAATTCTTGTTGACGGCAAATACGAGAATCTCATCGGAGACATGACTGAGCTGATTACGGAAGAACTGAATGTTAAGGAAGTTGTTTTTGAAAAGCAGCTTGATCAATATATGAACTTTGGCCTTAAACCGAATTTCAAAGTCGCAGGACCTGCCTTGGGCGGAAAGATCAAAGCCTTCGGAAGTGCGCTTGCAAAAATTGATCCTGTTTTGATCGTTGATCAAATGGAAGCAAATGGACAAGCGACTTTGAATATTGATGGCGAAGATATGACGATAGAAAGAGATTTCATTGATATTCAGATCTCAGCCAAGGAAGGCTTCACGGTTTCCATGGAAAACAATGTATTTACGATCCTGGATACGACCATTACTCCGGAGCTGGTTTCCGAAGGTTTGGCCAGAGAAATGATTTCCAAAATCCAGCAGATGAGAAAACAGCGTGATTTTGAAATGATGGATCAGATCAAAATTTTCTATAATGCGGATGAGGCGGTGCACGCCGCTATATCGGAGCATAGGGATTACATCATGAAGGAGACTCTCGCAGTTGAAATGAAGGAAATTGAGTCAGAACTTGTGGAGTATGATCTCAACGGTCATAAAACGGGGATTGATGTAGAAAGAATTTAACAAAATTTTAGCGCCTGTCAGGTATGTTCCCTTGGAAACACGGTCGTTTACAGTTTGACTGTAGCTCCGCCGGTTTTCAGCGGGAACACACCGATGCGGCGCCTTTTTATTACATTCCAAGGAATGCTCTAAAGAGAATTCCTTGGAATTGCACCTTCTTTATTAAATTCTTTTCTGTGGGGGAGGATATTTTGAAAAGAAACGGTAAGTCGGCAAGTCTCAGGCCTGTCAAAAGAAACAAGCTGAGGCTGCTTGCGGGAAAAGCATATTTTACTGCTTCACGCTATCTGTTATGGTATTCGGGCAGGATTCGTTTTGCCAGAATACGTTCTGCAGAGCGTTTGCCCTATGAATGCTATTCCCATAAAACCCCTTTGTTCCGGGAATTGAAGGATGTGGACGATCAATACCAGATCAATAAAGTGGTCAACCTTAAATTGGCGGTGGAACGTTTGGATGGCCTGATGATTAAACCAGGTGAGACATTCAGCTACTGGAAACTGATCGGAAAACCAAGTGCAGGAAAGGGTTACGTTCCCGGGATGGTCTTATTTTGCGGAACATACCGAATGGGCGTAGGAGGAGGGTTATGCCAGTTATCCAATCTTCTTTATTGGATGTCAATGCACACCCCTTTGACTATCGTTGAAAGATATCGCCATTCTTATGACGTTTTTCCGGATTCCAACCGGACTCAGCCTTTTGGGAGCGGCGCGACTTGCTACTACCCCTACAGGGATCTGATGATCAGAAATGACATGGACTGTGACTTTCAACTAACACTGAAAGTAGGAGAGACTCATTTAGAAGGTTTGTGGACGACCAGCAGACTTGTTTCTTTTCGATATGAAATCATCGAGAAGAACCATATCATGAAAGGCGAATACTGGGGAGGATTTAGCAGGCATAACGAACTGTATCGTAAAACGTATACGTTAGACGGCGCTTATTTAGGAGAAGAATACATAACCGAGAATCATGCCCTGATGATGTATTCCCCTTTTCTGCAGAATAGCGGCAATACGCAAGAAGAGACAGAATGTGGAGAAGAAAAGCTTTAAGATTTTCTTCTCCGCATTCTATTTTGCAACATTTAAGTGTTACAGAGTACTAGCGGTTATCGATCTTTTCAGGATACAGGTCGTGCATATGGAGTCTTTTTTTTGCAGCTTCTTCCCAATCGGTGCCTTTTTTTCCGTAATTACAATATGGGTCGATGGAAATGCCGCCCCGGGGAGTAAACTTGCCCCAGACTTCAACATATTTTGGGTCCATCAGATTGATCAAATCCTTCATAATGATATTCACACAATCCTCGTGAAATCCACCGTGATTTCTGAAACTGAACAAATAAAGCTTCAACGATTTGCTTTCAACCATGTTTCTATCTGGAACATAGGATATGTAAATTGTCGCAAAGTCAGGCTGACCCGTTATGGGGCACAGGCTGGTAAATTCAGGACAGTTGAACTTCACAAAATAATCGTTGCCGGGATGTTTATTCTCAAAGGTTTCCAATACATTTGGATCGTAATCGAAGTCATATTTCACTTCCTGATTTCCAAGCAGTGACAGGCCATTCATTTCTTCTGCAATTTTATTCATTGTTATTTCCATCCATTTCTAACGACTTAAGGGGTTTTTGTAGATATTTTACAAGAAGTACACCTACAATGGCAGGAAGCACTTGCCCGGCGCCAACGCTGATCACCAGAGCCAGATATGGAATATGGAGAATGTAGGACAACCATATTGGAACCAGTAGTGTGGGCAGAATCAGAATTGGCAGCGCCACCAGGTACAGGTTGACTTTCCTGAGCATGTAACAGCCGCCAGCCGTAAGGATGCCGACGATAAACCCCCCGATCATATCGGGCAATCCCAATCCTCCCATGAGGGTGTTG
Organism: Anaerovoracaceae bacterium; assembly: GCA_963676445.1. Classification (GTDB taxonomy): domain Bacteria; phylum Bacillota; class Clostridia; order Peptostreptococcales; family Anaerovoracaceae; genus Anoxybacterium. The sequence goes on along the minus strand of OY781100.1, from coordinate 812,911 downwards.
CTTAAAAAGTTCGCCAGGCCCAGAGGAACGATCAGAAACGGATAGATAGCGGCAAGGGAATAGATGCTCGTAGCAATACGGATCTGATACTGACCGAAAGCGAAGCTTTGAGTCGCAAACATAACAGCAATGTACAATGCGATGACAACTGCGGAAATTGTAATTTTTCCGACTTTTGAAATTTGAGTTTTTTCCAGCATAAAAAATGCTCCTTTCATATGAATAATAAAAGAAGCGAACCATCCGTTAACCTATTAAGGAGAAAGACCTCCTCTGCACTCCCCCGTTTTTATCAAACAAGAAACAATATGTGTCTAATTAAATAAAAAAAGGTACCCGGAAGTACCTATTCGAACATGCAAAATGGCGGTTCCTAGTTTTGTTTATAGACAGGATGGATTTCGAACTGTCTTTTATTTATTTGATTTAGTATATCATACCTCTGGCTGTTTCATCAAGAAAAAAGAAATTAACAGCACAGAAGTCAATTTTTATCAATGAACGATCAGAGCCAATAGCTCTTAACTTAATATCTCTGAATCGTATTCAAAGTAAAATTGATTTCTGTGCGTTTATAGACCTCTTTCATGATTTTTTAAGTCCACCTATCCGGATAAAAAACCAAATATTGATAAAAACTTTTGCCGATAAGATAGAATATTTGTTACAAAACCTGTAAACTGGCTATAATAAATAGAAATACAAGGGGGAACGATAAAATGCAGAAACTGTTCACAGAATTTCAAATAGGGAATTTGAAGCTGAAAAATAGAATTGTTCTACCGCCTATGTGTATGTATTGTGCGTCAGAAACCGGAATGGTTACACCATGGCATGTGACGCACTATGCAACGAGAGCGGTAGGAGGCGTAGGCCTTATCATTGTGGAGGCTACCGGTGTATCTCCGGAGGGAAGACTGAACTCAAACGATCTTGGAATTTGGGATGATTCTCATGTGGAAGGTTTGTCAGAGATCGTTTCCGCTGTCCATGAGGCTGGAGCAAAGATTGGAATCCAGATTAATCACGGAGGAAGAAAGTGTGAGGCAAAGGCAGTCGAGATCGAGGCACCATCGCCGATTCCATATAAGGACGGAGATAAAGCACCGAAGGAAATGACCAGGCAGGATATTGCAGATACGGTTATGGAATTTCAGAATGCTGCAGTCAGAGCTGATAAGGCTGGTTTTGATCTGATACAGATCCATGCGGCTCACGGCTACCTGATCAATGAATTCCTCTCTCCTCTTACCAATAAAAGAGGAGATGAATATGGGGGAGGTCCAGAAAATAGAGTGCGATTTCTGGGAGAAATCCTGGATGCAGTAGGCAGTGTCTGGCCAAAGGAGAAGCCTGTCGAAATCAGAATTACCGCCGAGGATTATCAGGAAGGCGGAAATCATGCGGAAGATTTGGCAGAAATGTTAAATCTCATTGAGGACAAAAGATTCGATACGATAAACGTCAGTACAGGCGGTTTAGTTCCGGTAATCCCTGAGACTTTTCCGGGATATCAGCTGCCGCAGGCACAGACGATAAAGAATTTGACAGGTTTGCCTGTGACTGGTGGAGGATTGATTACAAGTGCTGCCGAGGCTGACCAAATCCTGCTGCAGGATAAGGCGGATATGGTTTATCTTGGCAGGGAACTTCTGCGGAATCCTTACTGGGCATATCAGGCTGCCCGGGAATTGGACTTCGATCTGGCGTGGCCGAAGCAGTATGAGCGTGCCAAAAAGAGATAGGCAGGCTTAGCGGCGCGCTGAAAGGGGGTGATGGGTTAGAAAATGTTCATTATGACAGAAATAGGGGGGGCTGACAGAAGATGAACTATAAAAGGATACCAAGCCATATCGGAGTGATACCTGATGGTAACCGAAGATGGGCTGTGGAAAAGGGTTTAGAGAAAAAAGATGGGTATAGCCATGGTATTAGTCCGGGGTTTCAATTGTATGAGCTCTGTATGAACACGGGTATCAAGGAACTGACCTTGTACGGATTTACGACAGATAATACAAAAAGACCGGCGGTTCAAAAGGAAGCATTTCAAAAAGCATGCGTTGATGCTGTTATGGATCTGGCAGGTCGTGATGCAGAATTGCTTGTAGTTGGAAATACTGAATCTCAATGCTTTCCTAAGGAGCTGATTCCGTATACACGCAGGGTGAAATTCGGAGAGGGAAGGATTAAGGTCAATTTTCTTGTAAATTATGGCTGGGACTGGGATCTGAACCATATGGGTGGTCTTGCTTCCTGTGATATTTCCAGGATCGATTTGATCATTCGTTGGGGCGGCAGGAGAAGACTGAGCGGTTTTCTTCCCATACAGTCGGTCTATGCAGATATCTTTGTTCTCGACGAGTTGTGGCCAGACTTTTTACCGGAGCAGTTTTATAAAGCGTTGGATTGGTATCAGGCCCAGGATGTTACGCTGGGAGGATAGCGTAAGGCACAGGAATAACAGATACAGACGTGAATCAAGTATACAATATTCCTGAGTGAAACATTATAATAATAAATTGCGTTCAATATTGTTTTGTGTTAGATTATTTGCATGATACTCAAGGAGAAGAGGAGATATTCAGAAATGAAAAAACTTCTGATTATCGTGATTGAGGGCTGTTCTCCGGAATATATTTCCCTGGAAAAGACGCCCAATATTTATCGCATAGCTAGGGATGGCTTCTGTAAAGGTGTGAAAGCTGCCGTTCCAACAATATATAATGTAAATCACACAACAATATTGACCGGTAAATTTCCCTGCGAACATGGCGTTCTGGGAAATACAACCTACTCTGAGTCAGGGCCTTTAAAATCTGAACCTAACCAAGGCTTGATCTGTATGGATACCGTCATGGACTTTCTGCGGCGCAGAGGGGCATCTACCGCTCTACTTACTGTAAGAAGTGAAATTTTGGAGCGAATGGGCAGGAATGTAGATTATGGAATCAGCCTTGAAAATTCTAAGGATATTTTGGTTCGATATCTGGACATGCCTGTGCCTCCGCCGGTTGAAAGCATGCAGGCATCGCTGTGGATATTGGAAGCCTGCTACAGGCTGATTAAGAAGAATACCATGGATGCGATCTACTGTGCAACAAATGATTTCATGATGAGAAAGTATGGACCGGAAACACCGGAAGCAATCCGTCAGATGAAGAAAATTGATGACTGGCTTGGAAAAATTTACGATCATGATCCTGAAAGGGAGATCTATATTACCGGTGGCTTTGGTGTAAATGCTAAACCACACCTTGTCAATCTGCAAAGGGTGGTCAACGATCACGGCTATGATGTGACATGCAGATCACCGCAGCGAGATCGGTTGGCGGACTCTGATGTGATCCTGGATACTGGTCTGCAGTTTATCTTTCTGAACAGACGGCAGGAGACAGGTTCAGAAGCACTAGCCGAAATGGAGCAGAGACTGGTGAAGTTTTTGGAGGAAGCGCCCTTTATCAGCATGGTAAGTCCAAGAGAAGAAGCTGCAAAACGCTTCAATCTGTCTGCTGAAGACATCGGTGATTATGTTGTTTTCTCTGCGGACGATTATACCTTTGCGGAATTTGACGGAAAAGAGCTGGAGCTTGAGACATTTCGTTCAAGCGGTTCCCTTTCTGAGCGGGCGATCCCTCTGATTGCGGTCAATTCAGAAGAGGCACCTGAAAAATACAGATACAGCAGAGATATTGTAAAAATTATTATGGAACGGCATGGCGGAAATTGATATGAAAACAGATATAAAAAGCCTGACAAAAGAAGAATTGGAACGTTATCTGGAACAGCTCGGCGAGAAAAAATTCCGCGCAAGACAGATTTTCAGTTGGCTCAATAAAGGAGTGGAAAGCTTTGAAGATATGACCGATTTATCAAAAGACCTCAGACAGAAGTTAAATGATCATTCGGTTATTGTTCAGCTTGATATTCTGAAAGTTCAAAGTTCAAAAAAGGATGGCACCAGAAAGTATCTCTTCGGGTTGAAAGATGGCAATTCCATTGAAAGTGTATTCATGAAGTACCAATTTGGAAATACGGTATGTATTTCCTCCCAGGCGGGCTGCCGAATGGGGTGTGAATTTTGTGCATCGACAGTAGGGGGCCTGATGAGAAACCTCACCGCCGCAGAAATGATTGATCAGATCTTGGCGATAGAAAGGGATACTGGAGAAAAGATCAGCAATATTGTAGTAATGGGAACCGGAGAACCTTTTGATAATTATGAGAATCTCTCAAAATTTATCAAAAATGTACATGATAAAGACGGGCTGTTTATTGGAATGAGAAGCATTACAGTTTCTACCTGCGGCTTGGTACCAAAAATGGAAGAATTTGCAAAGCACTTTCCTCAGGTAAATCTCGCTGTTTCACTGCATGCGCCCAACGACGCGATCAGAAATAAAATCATGCCCATCAGCAAGAGGTATCCCATGGAGGAACTACTGAAAGCATGCACCGAACATACTGAAACAACCGGAAGGCGAATCACCTACGAATATGCGCTGATCAAAGGATTAAATGACAGTGACAGAAATGCCAATGAATTAGCTTCAAGACTAAAAGGCTCCAATTGCCATGTAAACCTGATCCCGCTGAATAGAGTGGCGGAAACCGGACTCTCGGGTACGGAGCGTACCGACGCGGAACGTTTTCGTGAACTGCTGGAAAAACGTGGGATACAGGCAACGGTAAGAAGAGAGCTTGGAAGCGATATTGATGCGGCCTGCGGGCAGCTGAGATTAAAAAATAAAGGGTAAATGACGTTCTCGTCTTGCCCGCATATATCAGTTAGTGTATAATGAAATAAAAATAATTATGGGGGGGCGATTAATATGGTTAAGTTATTAGTCGGTCATAAAGGCAGCGGCAAAACCAAGAGTATGGTACAGCTGGCCAATGACCGTGTGGAAAAGAGTGATGGCAGCGTCGTTTTTATCAACAAAAATCATAGGCTCATGTATGACTTGAAGTATAAGATCCGGGTTGTTTGCATGGAGGAGTATGAGCACATAACTAATAGCGATGAATATATCGGATTCCTTTACGGGATTATCAGCTCAGATCATGATATAGAAGTTATTTTTATAGATAGTATTCTGAAGCATGCAGATGTAACCATTTCTGATTTACCGGACTTCTTAAGCAGACTGAAGGAGCTATCTACAAAATATGATATGGAGTTTGTTGTCAGCATTAGTGCTACAGTCGAGGAAATCGGCGATATTGCAAAGCAATACGAGATATTGAATTAATACGTTCCTGAATTATGTGGTAAAACTGGCGGTGAATTCATTCACCGCCTTACCTTTATGGCGGTAAAACGAAAGATGAAAGAAAATGAATGCAGTAAACTGATCCTTTGGGATCTGGATGGAACTCTGATGCATTGTGGTTCCGACGGAACCAAAGCGCTGAATGAAACTTTTTTTAAGCTTTATGGCATTGTTGACGCGTTCTCCAGTGCAGGAATCGGCCACTCGATGGACTCGGTGATTCTTGAAAGAATTCTACAAAACAATCGACTGGAAATAGCGGAGCTTGAAAAGATAAAAAGTGAGTATATAATAACATTGCGGGATATTTTGGATCGTGATGAGAAGAAACGGATTTTGCCAGGAATATCCGAAATTCTTGGTTATGTCCGAGACAGTAAAACATGCCATAATGCCTTGCTGACAAGCAATTTACAGCGGGGGGCGGAAACAAAGCTGGAATCCGTCGGGCTACACACATACATTCCGGTAGGGGGGTATGGAGATGCTTACGGTGAAAAGTGGGATGCGGCAGTAACAGCAATCCGTCAGGCGGAAGACTTTTACGGTGTGAATTTTGATAAGGAAAATATTTTTTTAGTTGGAGACAGCGCATATGATATTCGGTGCGCTAAAAAATTAAAGATTGTCAGCATAGGTGTAGTCACAGGATTTGCGGATTACGATACACTGAAAGACGAAAACCCGGATTTTCTATACAGGAATTTGTCGAACTGGCAGGAAATCATTCAAATACATAATTGGAAATAGAGGCATTACAAATGAAAAAGTTAATATTGTTTATTTTTATTTCTGCCGGTTTATTCAGCACCATGGAGGTTGTTCTGAAGATCGCCGGAGCTCAGCTGGATTCGTTTCAGCTTACATTGATTAGATTTCTGATCGGCGGAGCATTTTTGTTCCCCTTTGCATACAAGGAAATCAAAAGGTATCAAACGGTAATCACGAAGAAGGATTATTTACATATGCTGGCAATGGGTGTGGTTTGCATCTGTATCAGCATGACGTTCTTTCAACTTGGCGTGGACCATTCCAAAGCGTCCACAGCAGCGGTCATCTTCTGTTTAAATCCGATGTTTACGATGATCTTCGTCCATTTGCTGACAGAAGAAAAAATGAATCGAAGAAAGGCCATTGCGCTGGCAATTGGGCTTTTGGGTATCGTATTCATGATCAATCCTCTCCACATGGACCCGGGAAACACACCGATGGGAGTATTTTTCAGCACAGCATCCGCTGTTACTTTCGGTTTATACAGCGCAATGGCAAGACTGAGCGTGAAACGGCTGCGCGGTATAACACAGACCAGCATCAGCTTTTTATTTGGATCTGCGGTATTGATTCCCATCATGCTTGTTGCAGGCCGTCCGATTATTGACGGAATTAGTACGGATAATATTTTGATGGTGCTTTACATCAGTGTAATGATAACAGGTATCGGTTACTTGTTCTATTTTTTGGCAATGGAAGTATCCGATGCAGCTACCGCTTCATTTGTCTTTTTTGTGAAACCAGCCCTGGCTCCCATCATAGCGGTGATTGCACTGCATGAGAATATTAGAATCAACGGAATAATCGGCATTTTGCTGATCTTTATCGGATCTTATATCAACCTGAGAGAGCAAAGGATGAAAAAAATGCCGGCGGGGGAGAGACCTGCGGCTAATGAAGAAAATATGATCGAAAATGAAAAGGAAAAGAATCTATGAAGAAACTGACAATCAGAGATTTTGAAAATACTTTTCAGAATCGAACTCCGAAATCTCTGGGATTGTATCAATACTATTCCGTGCTTGTACCATTGATTGATAAGGACGGAGAACTCCATCTACTATACGAGGTACGGGCGGAAAGCTTGAAAAAACAACCTGGTGAAGTATGTTTTCCGGGAGGAAGGCTTGAAAAGGGCGAGAACGCAGAAACTTGTGCTGTCCGGGAAACAACGGAAGAATTGAATATTAAACAGGAAGACATCAGAATTATTGCAGAGTTGGACTGTCTGCATACGTACAGCAATTTTACGCTTTATTCGGTGCTCGGAGAAATTGATGATTCTGTTGTAGAAGATCTTTCAGTTAACAAAGACGAGGTGAAAGAAGTGTTCCTTGTTCCGGTTTCTTTTCTAGCTGAAAACAAACCGGAGATCTACCATTATGATGTAACTCCCAACATTGGGCCGGATTTTCCCTATGAAAAGATCAACTTGACCAATGGATATAATTGGCGAAAGGGGAAATCTACGGTACCGATCTATCGCTATGGCGACCGGGTGATATGGGGCCTAACCGCACGAATTACAAAGCATTTGATCGATTTGGTCACCGGAAAGGAATGAGGGGTAACACCCTTATCTTTTTCATCTGGAAATAATTGAGGGGTTTTTTTATCTGAAACGGAATCCTATACTTTATGACATGGGGAAGCATGTGTAAATCCAATATTGTTTAAAAGGTAAACCGACTCATATTTATATGGCCAGTGAGCCGGTGAAATTGAGAACGAAAAGGAGGACAAATATGAAAAACCGATTTGTCAAAATTACGTTAATTCTTAGTATGCTTCTAGTAATGGCTGTGCCTGCTCAGGTATTCGCGGCGGACCAGAGCTGCAGTCTAAACCAGAAAGCTTTATCGAATGCAAACATCAGTAAAATATATGGTCAGATTTCCCAGAATACTCTTGATAAAGTTATGTCAACTTTCAATCAGTATTCCTGCAATAAAGTTGGCGGTGAACAGCTTCAGAATCTGCTGAACCAGTGTAACAACAACTCATGCGCCAATGTTTTTACACGGATTTTTCCGGGAAAATCAATTACAGTAAAAACACCTGAAAAAACAAAGACTGATGGTCAGGATCAGCCTTCAAAGGATGCTTCACCTACAAAGCCGACGACGCCGGTAACCCCTGCTGAGCCGACAACCCCTAATAAAACCCCTGACGCAACCCCAGACACAAATACCAACACAAATACCAATACCAACAATGACAACGATACACAGACTTCCAACCTTGGAAGCTATGAACAGCAGGTTGTTGATCTGGTTAATAAGGAAAGAGCCGCAGCAGGTCTTCCAGCATTAAAAGTCAATACAAAATTGGCTGGCGTTGCTGAGAAAAAAGCTGAGGACATGAGAGATAAGAATTACTTCTCTCATACTTCACCTACATACGGATCTCCATTTGATATGATGAAACAGTTTGGAATTACATATACCTCAGCAGGTGAAAACATTGCAATGGGCCAGAAAACTCCGGAAGCCGTAATGAATGGTTGGATGAATTCTGAAGGACATAGAGCGAACATCCTGAATTCAAGCTTTACCGAAATCGGAGTAGGTTATGTAACAAGCAGCAATGGAACTACTTACTGGGTACAGCAATTCATAAGACCGTAGCAGGGAAGATGCAAAGAAGTCAATAGAATTCTAAGAACTATTATTGACACAATATTAACAAAAATCTAAAGGCAATTGTGGTGCAGTGCATTACGATTGCCTTTAGCTACTATAATCGGCGAATTATATTTATTTTCTATTTGTCTTTTTTTCGAAGCAGGTCTAAAAGACCATTTCTCTTTTTTACTGATTTTTCCGCGTAATAACCTTTTCCTTGAAGCTCTTCATCTGACAGATGGAACAGCGATGATCTCTTGAGGTGTTGACTGTTTCTCCAACCAGGATGATTTATATCAAGATAATTTTCCAATGAGACTTGCTCCGTTTCTGTTTCAATAACTGCTTCGGCTACTGTTATCCCTTCTGGTTTTGCTTCAGTTTCTTCAGCTAGGATTCCGGGGTAAAAAGCAGATATAAATTCTTCCACAAATTGATAAGGAATACTTTTGTATTTTCCTTTTGCATCAAATTGGTCTTTTGATCCTGGGTTCGGATAAAAGCCATATCCGCGTAGAACCAACTGAATTCGTCCCTGATCAACTGCATAATGAATCGTAAGGTCATCCATATCCAGCCCGCTTGCGATATAACCGTCGACAAGATGCACATGCTTTTTTAATCCTAAATTCTTAATTTGTTCTCTTTCTTCTATGGTAATACTCAATCAAGTAACCCTCCGTTCATAATGTCCTATTATTTTATCATAAGTTTTATGGATACTGTCAAATAGTATGAGTAAAATAGTATCATTGCGGAATTTTCTTATATTAATGATAGAACAATCATTCCTATGCTATAATATAAAAAGGGTAATCAGTGCAGCTATGCCAATAAATAGTAAACAGTGTAGTTATGCCAATAATTATACCGATCAATTTTAAATAAACCAGGAGGGAACGCATATGACCTTTCAATTAGCACTATGCCAGATGAAGGTGGACATGGATAAGGAAATCAATCTTTCGAAAGCGGAGTCCATGATCAGAACCGCAGCAGAACATGGAGCGGAAGTGGTGGCTTTGCCGGAAATGTTCAATTGTCCTTACTCGAATAAATATTTTAGAGACTATGCTGAAGAAGGAGAAGGAAAAACAGTAAGCTTTCTTTCTGCCCTTGCCAAGGATTTGAAAATTTATCTTGTGGGAGGTTCGATTCCTGAACTGGACGGAGGAAAAGTCTACAATACCAGCTTTTCTTTTGACAGAGACGGCCACGTCATAGGAAAGCATAGGAAAGTTCATCTGTTTGATATCGATGTAAAAGGCGGGATACGGTTTATGGAATCGGAAACTCTCACGCAAGGAAATCAGGTGACAGTGCTGGAGACCGATCTTTGCAAAATCGGAGTCGCCATATGCTTCGATGTCAGATTTCCGGAACTTTTCCGAAAGATGACACTTGACGGAGCAGGTCTGGTTATTTTGCCGGGAGCCTTCAATATGACGACAGGGCCAGCACATTGGGATCTGACCATGAGAGCGCGGGCTTTGGATAATCAGATCTACTTTGCGGCAGTCTCACCGGCAAGAGATCTGGAAGGACCGTACCAGGCCTACGGAAATTCCTGCGTTGTCAATCCATGGGGCGAATTTTCCGGGAAGACGGATGCCAGAGAATCCATCGTTTATGCCGACATAGACCTTGATTATATGAATGGGATTCGTGAGCAGCTGCCGCTGCTCAAGCACAGAAGACCGGAAATATATGGGAAAAACATGTTGTGATTCGTCGAATCGGGACGTATATCTAAAAAAACACTTTTGTTATTTACTGGGATAAGTTATAATTGTACCAGATTATTTTCTATAATTCTTAAGGAGGAGGAGAAGAAATGTTAAAAAGAGTATTAACACTGCTGTTAGCATTCATACTCGTATTTGGATTCGTCGCTTGCGGCGGAGGTGATCAAGATGAGACACCAACCCCGGAGGAAACTTATGACATCGCTATGATCACCGATATCGGTACCATAGATGATAAGTCCTTCAATCAGGGCACCTGGGAAGGTGTTGAAGCCTACGCGGAAGAAAATAAAATCACACACAAATATTATAAGCCGACCGAGCAGACTACAGACGCTTATCTTGCTGCAATTCAGCTTGCTGTTGAAGGCGGAGCGAAAGTTATCGTAACTCCAGGTTACTTGTTTGAAGAGCCGATCTACTTAGCTCAGGATTTATACGAAAACGTAACATTTATCCTGATCGACGGAAATCCACATAATGCCGATTACACAGAATTCAGAACAAACGATAATGCAGTCGGTATCGTATTTGCAGAAGAGCAATCCGGATACCTTGCCGGTTATGCGGCTGTTAAGGACGGATATACCAAGCTTGGATTCATGGGCGGTATGGCAGTTCCTGCAGTAGTACGCTACGGTTACGGTTTTGTACAGGGCGCTGAAGCTGCCGCTGAAGAAATGGGTATTTCCGGAGTTGACGTAAAATATCACTATACCGGAAACTTTGATGCAACACCGGAAGCCAAAACTTTGGCTGCTTCCTGGTATGCAGATGGAACCGAAGTGATCTTTGCCTGCGGAGGTGCAGTAGGAAACTCTGTCATGTCTGCGGCTGATGCTGTAGAAGCGAAGGTAATCGGTGTTGACGTAGATCAGAGCTCCGAATCCGATACAGTCATCACCTCTGCTATGAAGGGACTTGCTGCTGCGGTTCAGTCCGTACTTGGCGAATACTATGACGGTAATTTCCCGGGTGGTCAAGGACTCGTTTATGCTGCAGATATGGATGGTGTACAGCTTCCTATGGAAACCTCCAAATTCAATAGCTTTACTAAGGCTGACTATGATGCGATTTATGCAAAATTAGTTTCCGGCGAAGTTGCTCCTTTGAAGGATGTTGACGAAAACGGAAATGCAATCGAAGATGCAACCAAGCTTCCGCTGAAGAATGCAAAGGTTACACTTGTTGAATAAACAAAAGTAAACGGATAAACGAAAGGCAGGTGATTCAATCACCTGCCTTTCGTTTGTTTAGAATAGATAACCGGATTCAAACGGTGCAGCCACTTTTTTTACTGTTTATTTTTCCCGTTGAATCGGATATAATAATTCCAACGATTGAATTCGAGAAAATATAAACAAGGAGAGAAGATATGGATTACATCATAGAAATGTTACATATCACAAAGGAGTTTCCCGGTATCGTAGCTAATGACGATATCACTCTTCAGCTTCAAAAGGGTGAGATTCATGCATTGCTTGGGGAAAACGGAGCTGGAAAATCAACTCTCATGAGCGTTCTGTTTGGCCTTTACCAACCGGAAAAAGGCGTGATCAAAAAAGAAGGCAAAGAAGTAAAGGTGAATAATCCTAACGATGCCAATGCGCTTGGCATCGGAATGGTGCATCAGCATTTCAAACTGGTGCATAATTTTACTGTGCTTCAAAATATCATTTTGGGTGTTGAAACGACAAACCATGGAATCTTAAAGATGGACAAGGCCAGAGCTAAGGTAATGGAACTATCCAACCGCTACGGGCTGATGGTTGACCCCGATGCACTGATTGAGAACATTACCGTTGGAATGCAGCAGCGCGTTGAAATATTAAAGATGCTCTATCGAGAAAATGAAATTCTAATCTTTGATGAACCTACCGCTGTACTGACTCCCCAGGAAATTGATGAATTAATGAAAATCATGAAGAATCTGGCGGAAGAGGGAAAATCTATTCTCTTCATTACACATAAATTAAATGAAATCAAAGCGGTAGCAGACCGCTGCACCGTTCTTCGCAAGGGAAAATATATTGGTACGATCCCGGTTGCCGAGACGACGAAAGAACAGATGTCAGAAATGATGGTTGGACGAAAGATCAGTTTCGCGGTTGAGAAGGGAGAACAAAAGCCGGGCTCCACAGAATTTGAAGTGAAAAATCTCACGGTCGGTTCCAGACACGGCACGAAAAAGGCGGTAAACAATGTATCTTTTTCTGTAAGGAAGGGCGAGATCGTTTGTATTGCAGGAATCGACGGAAACGGTCAGTCTGAGTTGATTTATGCCCTTACAGGGCTGATGCCAATCGAAAGCGGACAAATTCTGCTAAACGGTAGGGATATAACAAAGACCAGCGTAAGAAACAGGAATAAGGCGGGAATGAGCCATATTCCAGAAGACCGCCATAAGGATGGCTTGGTTCTGGAATATAATCTTACAGAAAATTTGATGTTAAAGAAATATTTCACACCTGAATTTCAGAAAAATAGCTTTATCCGGTTTGATGTTGCTCAGAATTATGCCGACAGGCTGATTGAACAATTTGATATTCGAAGCGGACAAGGCCCGAAAACAATCGTTCGGAGCATGTCCGGGGGAAATCAGCAGAAGGCTATCGTCGCACGGGAAATCGACCTGAATCCGGAAATTTTAATTGCAGTACAGCCGACAAGGGGCCTGGATGTAGGTGCCATAGAATATATTCATAAGCAGCTGGTGGAACAGAGGGACTCAGGTAAAGCGGTGCTTTTGGTATCTCTTGAACTGGATGAGGTTATGAACGTCAGCGACCGCATTCTTGTAATTTACGAAGGAGAGATCGTTGGTGATTTGAATCCGTCGGATATTACCGTACAGGAGCTTGGACTCTACATGGCAGGTTCAAGAAGAAGTGAGGTGGCCATATGAAACGATTGAAGGACATCTTAATTGGTGAAGGATTTAATAATGCCTATTCTTCTATTTTTTCAATTCTGGTTGGCTTGCTATTCGGATTGGTGATACTGATGTTCAGTAATCCCTCACAGGCGGTGGACGGATTTGTCATTTTGTTGAAGGGAGGATTCAGCACCGGAGCCAAGGGTATGGGGCAGGTATTGTATTTTGCCACGCCATTGATTCTGACCGGCCTTTCTGTAGGTTTTGCCTTTAAGACAGGATTGTTTAACATCGGCGCTTCCGGACAGTTTATCATAGGTGCTTTTGCAGCAGTGTATATCGGTGTAAAATGGACCTTTCTGCCAGCACCCTGGCACTGGGTCGTCGCGCTTATCGGCGCTGCCATTGCTGGCGGGATATGGGCTCTGATACCCGGGATTTTAAAGGCTTACTTGAACGTACACGAGGTTATTTCAACCATTATGATGAACTATATTGGGATGTATCTTGCAAACCATTTGGTCAAGCTTTACGTATATGACTCAAAAAAGGGATTGTCAATGAACGTGGCTGAATCCGCGGTGCTTCCAAAAGGAGGAACCGATTATATGTTCTTTAATCATATTGGAACAACGAAGGATCTGTCAACGGTGAACAGCGGGATATGGATCGCGATTCTTGTTGCGATTATCATGTATATTATATTGAATAAAACCACTTTTGGATATGAGCTGAAGGCATGCGGTTTCAATCCGCATGCCAGTAAATACGCAGGGATTAACGACAAACGCAATATCGTGCTGTCCATGGTGACCGCCGGAATGCTCGCCGGACTGGGAGGAGGGCTTCTGTATCTGTCGGGCGCAAACGGAAGACATATTAAAGTAGTGGACGTTCTTGCAGTGGAAGGCTTTAACGGAATTCCTGTCGCATTGCTTGGGCTTTCAAATCCGATCGGAATTATATTTTCCGCAATCTTTATCTCCTATATTACATTGGGAGGCAATTATCTGCAGACGCTGGATTTCGTACCGGAGGTTATTGATATCATTATTGCCTGCATCATCTATTTCAGCGCATTTTCACTGATTTTCCGTTCCATACTGCCTCGAGTCATTAAATTTACTCAGGAAAGAAGGAAGAACGGTGGACAACCTGATGAAGGTGCAAAGGAAGAAGGAGGGGAGCGTTAATGGGTATTTTGTTTCTTGTATTCCAGCAGACCATGTTTTTCGCCATTCCTTTGCTGATCGTAGCCTTGGGAGGAGTCTTCACCGAAAGAAGCGGAGTAACGAATATCGCTCTTGACGGAATGATGATTATGGGAGCCTTTACTAGCATTTTTTTCATCAACCAGATGCAGGATCATATGAGCGGCCAGGGGCTTTTATTTATCGCCATCGTGATTGCAGTACTTACCGGTGCAGTTTTTTCGTTGCTTCACGCGTATGCATCCGTTAATCTGAAAGCGGATCAGATTATTAGCGGTACTGCGCTGAACATGTTTGCTCCAGCATTTTCCATATTTATTGCTAGAATGATTCAGGAAAACGGCGTACAGCAGATCAACTTCAATAATACCTTCCGCATACCTTCTGTCCCAGTTTTGGGAGATATTCCGATGCTGGGTGGTTTGTTCTTTAAAAATGCATACATTACAACCTATCTTGGATTTTTAATCCTGATACTGGCGGTAATCGTGCTATATAAAACAAAATTCGGACTGCGGTTAAGAGCCTGTGGTGAACACCCTCATGCGGCAGATTCTGTCGGCATCAACGTCTACCGAATGCGCTATGCGGGGGTAATGATTTCCGGAGGGCTTGCAGGCTTGGGCGGCCTTGTTTTCGTGATTCCAACGTCAACAAATTTCAACGCCACCGTTTCGGGGTACGGCTTCCTTGCTTTGGCGGTAATGATTTTCGGCCAGTGGAAACCGGTGAGAGTACTGTTTGCGGCACTGTTTTTCGGACTGATGAAAACCATTGCATCGGCTTATTCGGTTATTCCGATTCTGGCCACCTCGGATATTCCAAGCGACATCTATAAAATGGTTCCTTTTATCGCCACTTTGATCGTCCTGGCATTCAGTTCCAAATCATCACAGGCACCGAGAGCGGTAGGCGAGCCTTATGACAAGGGCAGCAGATAAAGAACCGGCGTTACAATAGGAGAGTTTATGTCCTTTTTACCAATGACAATTGAAGAAATGCATGAGAGGGAATGGCCTCAGCCAGACTTCGTTTTAGTAACGGGGGATGCTTATGTTGACCATCCTTCTTTTGGAACAGCAATTATCAGTCGTGTTCTTGAGAGTCGGGGCTACAAAGTCGCCATACTGGCTCAGCCTGACTGGAGGAATGCGGATGATTTCAAGCGGTTCGGAAAACCCCGGCTGGGCTTTCTGATCAATGCAGGGAATGTTGATTCCATGGTCAATCACTATTCCGTATTCAAGCACAGGCGAAAGACGGACAGCTATTCTCCCGGAGGAAAACCAGGGATGCGGCCGGACCGTGCCGTTATCGTATACAGTGGGAGAGCAAGAGAAGCATACAAGGATGCTCCCGTTATTATCGGCGGAATCGAAGCAAGTTTGAGGCGGTTTGCCCATTACGATTACTGGGATGACAAGGTACGCAGATCGATTTTGCTGGATTCAAGGGCAGATTTGCTGATTTACGGTATGGGAGAACGGGCGATCGTTGAAATTGCTGAAGCGCTGGATTCGGGGATCGATATCAGTGACATCCATTGGATCAAAGGAACCGTTTACCGGGAGCTCAACAGCCGAATGAAAGAGGGAGTTACGGAGCAGGTTTTTGAGGACGAGCAGTTTGGTGATAAAGACACGATGCTGTTACCTTCTTATCAGGAGATAACAGAAGCTGAAGGCTCAAAAAAGAATTACGCGAAAAGCTTCTTGATGCAGTATCGAAATAATGAATGGATCAATGGCAAGAAGCTTGTTGAGAAATATGCGAACAACGTTTATATCGTTCAGAACCCGCCTCAGGAGCCTTTATCGACAGAAGAACTGGATGACATCTATGAGCTTTCCTATGAAGGAAGCTATCACCCTTCCTACGAAAAAGAAGGTGGAGTGTCCGCAATAGAAGAAGTCAAATTCAGTATTACGGCAAACAGGGGCTGCTTCGGAGGATGCAGCTTTTGCGCTCTGACCTATCATCAGGGCAGGGAGGTCCGCGGTCGGAGCCGTGCGTCGGTTGTCAGGGAAGCGGTTCGGCTGACGGAGCGGAAAGACTTTAAAGGATATATTCACGACATAGGAGGGCCGACGGCAAATTTCAGAAAAGCTGCCTGCAAGAAACAGCAGAAAGCTGGAGTTTGCAGAGATAAGGATTGTCTCTACCCACAGCCCTGCAAGTTGATGGATATCGACCATACCGAATATCTGGAGCTTTTGAGAGAGGTCAGAAATCTGGATCGAGTAAAGAAGGTTTTTATCCGTTCCGGACTTCGGTATGATTATTTGCTGGCTGGTCGCGATGACGGCTTTCTGGAAGAACTGTGCCGGCATCATGTCAGCGGCACTCTGAAGGTCGCGCCGGAGCATATTTCAAATCGTGTATTGGAGAAGATGAGAAAGCCTCCCAAGGAGGTCTTTCTTGACTTCAGCAAAAGATATAAGGCCATGAATGAACGGCTGGGATTAAAGCAGTATCTGATTCCATACTTCATTTCTTCTCACCCGGGTTCTACAATGAAGGATGCGGTGGAGCTTGCGTTATTTTTGAAAAAAAGCGGCTTTGTTCCAGATCAGGTTCAGGATTTCTATCCGACGCCGGGGACTCTTTCCACGTGCATGTACTATACAGAGCTGGACCCTTTTACAGAGCAGAGCGTCTATGTTCCCAAGGACCCGGAAGAAAAAAGAATGCAAAGAGCTTTGATGCATTTTCATAAGCCCGAAAACAGAGAACTGGTCAAGAAAGCTCTGCAAAAATCGGGAAGAGAGGACCTGATTCCGGTACTTCTCGGCCCGGCAAAGCATTTCAGTCCAGATTCCGCCAGGAAATGGGCTAAGGGATCGACAAAAAACGATAAAATGAAAAATATAAGGAAACGATAATGAGCCTGATTACAAAACTGCCTATCCTGATCGAAGAAAGTGAGAAAGCCTGCCGTGAAATTGCGGCAGGCAGATTTTCTATGGCTGAAAAGATCGGAAAAGGAGAAAATACACTGGTACACGGGGATAATCTTCCTTTCATGAAATCACTTTTGGAACAGCAGGATATGGCAGGGAAGATCAACTTGATCTATATTGACCCGCCATTTTACTCCAAGGCGAATTACAGAACAGAATTCAAACTCCATTCCGAAAAGATCAGCAAAATCCCTGTGATCAAGCAGCGGGCATATCACGATATATGGGAAGACGGTATGGAACAATACCTGCGGATGCTGACGGAAAGATTCATTCTTATGAGGGAACTGCTTTCCGAAGATGGTTGTCTATGGGTGCACCTTGATTGGCACAGCGTGCATTATGTTAAGGTAATTCTGGATGAAATCTTTGGAGAGAAGAATTTTATCAATGAAATCATCTGGAATTATAAGTCCGGGGGAGTCAGTAAAAATTATTTTGCAAGAAAACATGATACCCTTCTTTTTTATGCAAAATCCTCTCAATACTATTTCAAAGCACAGCAGGAAAAGTCCTACAATAGAGATTTCAAACCGTATCGGTTTAAAGGTGTTTCAGAATACAAGGATGAACTTGGCTGGTATACCATGGTCAATATGAAGGATGTATGGCAAATTAACATGGTGGGAAGAACCTCTGCCGAACGTACCGGCTATGCCACGCAGAAGCCGGAGCAATTGATCGAGAGGATTCTGGAAAGCTGCACCAGGGAAGGAGATCTATGCGCGGACTTTTTCTGTGGTTCGGGGACGCTTCCAGCTGCATCTGACCGCATGAGAAGACGCTGGATTGCTTGCGATTTGGGCGATCTGGCCGCAGTCAACACACATAAAAGGATGGCTGTCAACTCAGAGAATGGGTACCAATATTATATCGAGTCGAAAAATACAGAGAGTAAGGGTAACTTGGAAATAAAAACAGATTTGATGCCTGTTGCTATATCTGATAAAATGAAGCTTGCTGTGACACTGACCGACTACAAACCGGCTTCACTCAGGGGGATACCGGTTGAGGAGAAATATTTATCTGTTATTAAACATATCATCAAGGAGGATTCCCTGCAGCTGATAGACTACTGGAGCATCGATTTTGATTATAATGGGATTACATATCAACCAAAGCTATTCTTCTGCAAAGAAAATCAAGGAATAACAAGTTCCTGTGAATGGATAGCGGAAGCTTTTAAAAAAGTCGGAATCCGGTGTATTGATATATTTGGTAACAGTTCCTTTAAAATCATTCATATAGGGGGTAAGGATGAATGAAAGTAAAAATTACGAAATCTGATCTGAAAAAATTGGGAATAGATCTGCTGTTTATCATTGTGGGTTGTTCGATAAGTGGTGTTTCGACCATTGGAATTCTGATTCCAAACGGTTTGACCAGCGGAGGAGTTACCGGTATGGTGAGAATCATCCAGGGATTTTTCCCAGTGGATTTTTCCGTGCTGTACTACTGCTTTTCTTTTGTAATTCTGGCAATCTGTGCAATCATGCTGGGGCTGAATGAAGCCAGAAAAATACTGCTGCTCACAATCATTTATCCAACAGTATTGTTTGTCTTTGAACATTTTCAATTCTCGCTGTTGGAGGAAAAAGATCTCTTTCTGGCAGCGATCTATTGCGGCGTCCTTGGCGGAATTTGTTTCGGGTTTGTTTTTTCCAGAGGATATTCCTCCGGCGGAACAGATACTATTGCCAAGATTATTCAAAAAAAACTGCTGCCTCATGTGGGCTTGAGCCAGATCCTGCTGGTGATTGATGCAACAGTCATCATCGGTTCGGGATACCTGTTTGGCAGAAATATTGCGCTTTATGCACTTGTAACGCAAGTCATCTTTTCAAAGACTGTCGACTTTGTAATGTACGGTTTTGAAACGAAGGCAGTACAGCTTGAAATAATTACGAGCAAACGGGACGAAGTAGCAGAATTTATCACGAACGAATTGCCAAGAGGCATTACAAATGTAACCGTAACCGGCGAATATACAAAGAAGCCAATGCAAAAGATTATCACCATCTGTTCTCCCAGAGAAAGTGTGCTGATTAAGAAACATGTAGCAAAGACCGATCCCGACGCTTTTGTAACCCTGATCCGGGTTGATACCGTCTGGGGAAGAGGAGAAGGCTTCAATGATATTTCAAAGGATTGACATTTTGGAAAAAACAAAGTAAAATCAATATTGGCGCATTTAAACATTCGCCAATGATACGGGGCGTTAGCTCAGTGGATAGAGTCGCAGACTTCGAATCTGTCGGTCGGGGGTTCGAGTCCCTCACGCCTCACCATGGACACTGTAAACACAGTGTCCTCTTTTTTTATGTTAAAAATTCAATATGTTTGGGCTTTTGTTATCTTTGATTATCATTTGTTAATTTTTGTATCTTATTTTATTTTCGATTTTCTTTTAATAACTTTTGTGGGAAAAATGGGGGAACTATTTATTTGTATATACATTGTAAATACAAGGGTTGAGGGGGTTTTTACTATGAAAATATATGATGAACGAAACCATGTCCAGAAAGCCATATAAACAATTTAAGAGGGGTTTTACATGTTGCTGTATAAAAACTTCGACTGAAAGCAATCTTTCCCTAAATCGAAAAATATGACCCTAATAGATGGAATCCGTAAAAAATTAATTCCTGCTGTTGACAAAAATATGGAGATGTGATATTTTTATCATAAAAAGTGATGTATTTATCACATTGCACAAGGAGGAACAAGTAAATGCATAAAAAAGTGTTTTCCAGAATCGAGATGAATATCATAATGTCAATTATTGGAGCATCTATTTTAATCTCAAGCTGCATGATGTTTTTTATAGGAAATTCATCTGAAATGATTCAGAAGGTAAGTATATTTGTTGTAGCGATTGGGATAATCTTTTTAATTTTGCAATGTATCATTAAAGTCGAAAAAAATGATGAGAGAAGCTTTGAAAATGCATCAAAAGCTGGAGATTTGACAGCGCTTGTAATGCAGACTGCGCTTACCTTTACGGCGGCTGCATATGTAATCTTTAAGAATTATATGAGTTCACATTCAAGTTCTCAGGTTATTTTCATGATGTTAGGTCTCCTCATAACGGTAAGGTCATTGGCTTTTATTAAATTTGAAAAGGCTGGTGAGTAGTTTGCTTCAAACCAGGATTAAAGAATATCGAGCTAAATATAACTTAAGTCAAGATGAGCTAGCTGACCGGGTGAATGCCAGAAGAGAAACAATTAATAGATTAGAAAAGGGCATGTATAATCCTTCCTTAAAACTAGCTATGGATATTGCAAAGGTATTGGATACTACCGTTGAAGAAATTTTTATATTTAAGGATAATGATTAGATGTAATTCAACTTTGATATCCGGATCTCGCTGCAGCTCCCGGAAGTGAGTTACAAAGTGAAAACGTATAAGCATGGTATTCAAATATTGTTATGGTAAAGCATTTTTATGATATAATTATACAATATTGTCACATGGAGGAAAATATTGCATATGGATAAGAAAATGAATACAAGTAAAAGTGTTGAATTGAACTCCGATAAACAAAATTCATTGGATGCTATATGGACGGGAAAATTGAAAGGAAAGTTTGAATATATCAATGAGAATGCTGCAGCATTTAGCTTAGTATCTGCATCAATTATTGCGATAATTTCTTTAGTCGTAAAATTCGAAAACTATACATTCTATTGCGGAATGTATGATTACTGGGGTGTAAGCAGAAGCTTTATTAATGCAACAAATCAAAATGTAATTTTTAACTTTTTTTTTAATATCGTACTTATATTTTTTTTGGCTTGTATAAACTGGATTGACTATTTGATTATAGTATCTAAATCAATTTCTCGAAAGAAAAAGTTTGCTGCCCTTTCTGCGTTGATTCTAGCTGTTTTTTTATTAATTATTTTGTTTGTTTTCCGCTTTTTTAATATTAGTGTTTTAGACTTAAGAATATATGATATTCCTGTTCTTATGGAAATAGGATTTTATGGACTATTACTATTTATCTTTCCAGGAGTATGGTTTAGCATCGGAAGATTACACGATTTAAAGAGAGAAAAAAAATATAAAGCGGCAAACTCGAAAGAAAGACAAATCAAAAAAAATAGGAATATTATATATACTATCATACTCTCCGCTTTAATTCCTATAATTATTTCTACAATTGGCAGTTATGTTTACGGTGTTTATACTGGAGGGATTAAAGTGGCATACTTGACTATTGGAAACCAGTATGTTGTTATGTGTGAAGATAATGACAGTTATGTTCTTTCAAAATGTAGTATAAGCAATGATGAAATACTAACGGTTTATAAAAACAGACAAAAGGTGATAAATAAAACAGGGGTGCTGACTGAAAAAATTAGATTTAATTATGTTGACTTTAAATAAGCCGAAGGAGTTATTAATTGCAAAGCTAAAAGCAATAAATATAAGTAATAGTGTAAAGGTTATCGGCAGCAAATTGTGCCGGTTTTCTTTTTCCTTAAGGCCCGTTTATAAGCCGGTCATAGTGTGGGGGATTGACGGCATAGTATGATTGTAGTAGTCTATGTCTAAGCCCTCGGCGTTTGAGAGATAAATGGTTTGGCCGGGTCTTTTACGGAGCACTATTATTTTTATTTTACAGAATATAAGGAGAATGAGGATGCTCACACTAAATCAACAAGCTATAATAAGCAGAATCGATAACAAAGAAATTATCAAAGAGAATTACGATTTAAGCAGAATAAAAGAGGTATGCTATGAAGCTCGAACATCCAATGATTTTTTGAGTTAGTAGACCATGAAGCAAGAAAAATTATTTTCATTAATGATGGGGATTATTACGTTTTACAGCCAAATTGTCAGGTCGTATGAATCCTATGTTCTTAAAAAATAATATGAAAATATGCGATAATTGCAGGGAATGTCATTATTATTCAAGGGGACTTCCAGAGTTAGCATGCTCCAAATGGGTATCTGGCTGATATAAAATTGAATCGGATCATGATATATGCCAACGCGTGTTATCCATATTAAAATCAGCATTGATCTACTGACTTAATCTTCACTAAGTTTTAAAAGGTTTTATACCGCGGACTTTTAAGTAAGAGGTGATAAGCATGAACGACGATCAAAGAATTCTTTTTAAACGATAAAATGAAATTAGAGACTATTGGGTTCAAACATCAGTAGACGGCCTTAATTCAGACACTGATTTAATATGGTCTGATTTTCAAGATGACTATGTTCATTTACAGAAAATATTTAGTGATGTTTGATGGCGGAATAACTCCCTAACATAAATAAAATTATGCGGCAAAATAACTTCCTATTATCTAATTTGTTTTTGCAGTAAAGTGGAAAGAAGGTTAAATAGTGAACACGAATCTTTTGGTCAGAATGGCAACAGAGATAGACGCCGAAAAAATTTTGGAAATCTATTCCCCATATGTTATGGATACTGCCATCACTTTTGAATATGAAATACCACCCGTCGCTGATCTTTCAAAACAAATCAAGGATACCTTGCAGATGTATCCCTACCTCGTTGCATTGGAAGAGCAGTGCATTGTTGGATTTGCATATGCATCTGCATTTAGAGAACGTGTGGCATACAATTGGGCGGCTGAAACCACCATCTATATGAGGCAGAATTACAGAGGCAAGGGATTGGGCAAAAAGTTATATCTTGCTTTGGAGGACATTTTAAGGCGCCAGAACGTAATCAACCTGAACGCCTGCATTGCATATGCAACTGCTGAGGATGCGCATCTCGACAATGCAAGCATGATTTTTCATGAACATTTGGGATATTCCAAGGTAGCCCATTTTATGAAATGTGGTTATAAATTTGGTAAATGGTACGATGTGATCTGGATGGAAAAGGTGCTTGGAGATCATCCAGACGTGCCTGCTCCGGTTATTCCTGCATCAGAAATTCAAATCTGAGCCAGCACAAAAGGAGAAATGCGGCATGACCTTACGAATTGCGCATTTTCCATATAATCTGGGGATAAAGTTTACAAACAGTATAGCTATAATGTACGCATAAAGAGGGGATGAATCTTGAAAAAAGATCAAAATAATAAAAATTTCTGGAATCGTTATGCGAAGATATATGATATTGAGATTGACAGGTTTAACCGTTCAGCCTATTCAGAAATGTATAGGCTTATATCGGGGGTACTTACGAAAGAGATGAAAGTGCTCGAAATTGCAACAGGCACCGGATTAATTGCAGTTAATATTGGCGATTACGTACAATCGATAGTGGCTACTGATTTTTCGCCTAAAATGATAGAGACTGCAATGAAAAAAAGAGCACCTGACAACGTGCATTTCTCAGTTGAAGATGCTACCGCGCTCTCTTTTTTAGATCAGACTTTCGACGCTGTAATCATATCAAACGCTCTTCACATTATGCCAGATCCGGGAGTGATACTAAAAAACATTAGAAGAGTCCTGAAACCAAACGGCCTACTTATAGCGCCTACCTTTTCGCATGGGCACTTGAGAGATTCAAAATGGCAGCTAAACGCTTTTTTGCTTAAGATGATTGGCTTTGAAACCTATTCCAAATGGAAACCGGAAGAGTATGTTGACTTTATCAATCAAAACGGTTTTTCCGTACAAACATGGAAGGTGCTCAAATCCGCCTTTCCCCTTGTTTATTTGGAAGCGAAATTACAGGAGTAGCCTTGCTATAATTTGTGTTTTTCTGCATTAATCCGTATAATCTTAGCTTTCGCTCCCGAAGGTGAAAAATATGTTTAGTTTCCCCTTATGAGCAAACCGTGAACAAACGAAAATGTTATAATTTTACATTATGCTTATGATTGGACGCAGGACAAGAAACGCTTATAGTAAAAACCTGGAAGGGCAAATTAAGTGCGCATCTGCACACTTAATTTTCATTAGTTAGGGAAATTCGTTTTACAGCCAAATTGTCAGGTCGTATGTGTAACAAAAGAATATTTTGATATGCCGTTAGATTTAATTGGTAGGGTGCTTCTCGTTGGGCACTTCTTCTCACTAGGAATTGTACCAGTGAATACTTATGCTGATCCGGGCTTTAAGGGAAGGTTGGAAATAGTTCTTTCTAATACTTCTAGTGACTATTTAAAAATAGAAACAAACAAACCCATCGCTAAAATTGAATTTTCAACACTATTACATCCCAGTGAAGACGGATATGTTGGGCAACATGGTGGAAATGTTGGGAGTTGCAGAGAGCTAATTGCAAATCCTATGTTCTAAAAAATAATATGAAAATATGCGATAATTGCAGGGAATGTCATTATTATTCAAGGGGACTTCCAGAGTTAGCATGCTCCAAATGGGTATCTGGCTGATATAAAATTGAATCGGATCATGATATATGCCAACGCGTGTTATCCATATTAAAATCAGCATTGATCTACTGACTTAATCTTCATTAGTTATGAAATCTGGAACAAATCTTTCACAATATATAATTTTTTATAGAATTCTTCTTAGTAAAGATATTTTAAGTAATAAATTATTTATTTACCGTTCTCTGAAGATTATAAAACATATAGTCATATAAACCTTGCTCTCCGTAGGTACCCATAAGATCGGCATGATGTAAAAGTAGATCGTAGATATTAAAACTTGTTTCATAATCTCCTCTTAAGAATGATGAGATCATTTCCAGAGTATATTGATTGAAAGTATAATAAAGACTCCTTAGATCGGTTTCTTTCCAGAATGGGTTAATAGAAGAAAGAAACTTTGCTCTTTCACCTGAATTTTGATATAGTTGTCTGACTTCTTCATCTGTTAAAGTAGTATTACCGGCTATTTCTGCATCAATAATTTCTTTTATAAGAGCAATTTGGACTTCGAGCCCTTGGATATATTTTTGTGTATTATCATATCCGAAAAATGTTTGTAATATATCACCTAAATCATTCGACTCTCTGTATAACCGATTAAAAATTTCATCTGAGATTGTGCTTAATGCCGTAAATCGGCTAATCAAATATATCCAGGTCCAGGTTGCTATTTCTCGCCAATGGGTTCTATAACCATATAGCAAATTAAATTGACCATATGTTAAGGTCGGCTCAGCAATTTTATGTTTATATATCATGGTTGTTTCTCCTTAAATACTCGATGCATTATTATATTAAAGAGATGAGCAATCTGATTATATTTTCATAAGATACTATACCAATTCAAGAATTTATTAAAACGACAGAAGTGTTTGGCCAAGTATTTACTATGAGTGGCATCAGGTAAATACTTGGCCATAAAACATAAACCCTAGGAGGGCTTTTAATGAGAAAACGATTTATATTCTGTATCGGCTGGGATATTTTTATAGTGCTGATGCTCTATTTCTATAATACGCTGGCGGTTTGGCTAAAGACATATAAGATCGAGAATTTCAGCACGTATCCATTCGTGGTCGCAAAGCCGCTGTTATTGATTCTGATTGGCGTTGCTTTCGGAGTGCTTGTATTTTCGGGCAAAGATGAAAAGTTGACGGGTAAGCAGGCGATATTGGAATTTGTTATGATCGGGATTCCAGCGTTTTATTTCACTACTATATTGGAAATGTCATACTTCATCTATTTCGTGCTGAAGTGGAACATTACGATTTACTCACCGACGAACAGCTGGCTATACTTTAACTCGGTTCCCAGTGCGGTAGGCGGTGTGATATTTGGATATGAGCTACTTGCTTTAATTATTAGGCTGCGCAGAAGCACCAGATAGTTCTTAGTTTTGACGGTAGAACAGATTAATTCATGTTGCAGATTTTTTTGTTTAACAGGAGTATACTAATAAATGAATGCTAACGAAAAGAGATATCGAAAACGATAATCAGGACTCCTTAAATGGGAAACGGGTAAATCAAGTTATAATTAAATATTTTAAAAACCTGATTTAGAGGCATGAGATTCACTGATGACCATTGACGAAACTGAGGAAGACAGATTATAGATTAGAAAAGAAATCTAAAATTGTTAACCCTAAGATTTATAAACAATCAGTAAGGAGAGAGTGCCGAAATGCAGCATACGAAAGATATAAAAGTCGGTATCGGATTTGCGACTGGAAGAAAAAGTTTTCAGAAAGCGTTGAGAACCAATATACACAATTGGAAGGAATCCGGTTTGGTAGATAATAATAAAATCAGTTTGAACCTTTTTGTCGCATACGATCTAAAATATAATAAAACTAAAATAACAGACTATACCAATGTTCCCACGGAATTGGCAGACCAACTTGACAGCAGTACCTTTATCGGGAGCGCTTCTATCAAAGAGGAAATCAGTTATCTGACTGAAAAAAACGTTATTGACAGTATTGAAGCGGGTAAAATATTTGGGAAAGGGTATGCCGCTAAGCGGAATGCACTATTGTACTTTGCAATAAAAAACAAGATAGATTATTTGGTTTTCACAGACGATGACGAATACCCTATGGCGGTTACTAATAAGCATAAGACAGCTCTTTGGGGAGGTCAGGATATTTTGTCAAACCATATCAAATATATCCGTCAAGCGGACATCACACACGGTCATCACTGCGGGTATGTATCACCTGTCCCCTTTGTTGATTTTAATAACATTTTGAAGGAAGGGGATTTTCGCAATTTTATTGAGTCGATCAGCAACGAAATCATTAACTGGGATACTCTGAAAAGCATTATGGATAACGGTGGAGTAACCTATGCGGATATCAGCGTATTGACCAGTGACAGTGCTGTAGAGGTTGATGAAATCAACCATGCTAAATTTATTTCAGGTGCGAATCTGTGCATCAACCTGACAAATGTTCGCCGTGTTTTCCCTTTTTACAATCCGCCGGGAGCAAGGGGAGAAGATACCTTTTTAAGTACCTGCTTGAGTGAACGGAAAGTTTTGCGCGTACCCTGTTACGCATTCCATGACGGGTTTTCCACCTACAAAGACCTTTTGGAAGGTGTTCTCCCCATTCGGCTGAAGTTTATTAAAGCAGATAACGAACAGGTCATCTCACGATTTTATAAGGCTTGCATCGGCTGGATTCGTTATAAGCCGTTACTGCTCTATATAACACAGCCGGACCAGTATGAGGCTAAAATTAAAAGAATGCGGGAGCAGCTCTATGAA
This sequence comes from Anaerovoracaceae bacterium, assembly GCA_963676445.1. Taxonomy (GTDB): domain Bacteria; phylum Bacillota; class Clostridia; order Peptostreptococcales; family Anaerovoracaceae; genus Anoxybacterium. Next base: position 785,345 of record OY781100.1, on the reverse strand, counting down.
TCATTGCCTAAAATCTGCACATATTTTAACGAACCGGATTTCATAAATATCGCTGCAGAAATGGAGAAATACCATAAAAATGTGAAAAAACATCACCGAGAATTTATCGAGACACAATGTATTTGGGCCAAAATCATGGAGCACTTTGACGGAAATTAATAACTGGGTTTATTAATTGTATAAGCATATATAACAGAATTTGGTGAGGTAATTATGATAATCCCGGTTATTTAGACAAGCTTTATATCCATAAGGATTTTCAGCGCAGGGGCATTGCTTATACATTGATAAACGAATTGGAGAGACTTGCACGCAATATCGGTTTATCCAGCTTTGAAACATATGCGTCGATTACAGCTAGGCCGTTTTTTGAGAAACAAGGTTATATGGTTGAAGAAGAGAATACGGTTGTCCGAGAAGGTATTATATTGTTGAATTATCGAATGGTAAAGCATGGTTAAATAGAAAAACCGCCTTCGTTAGAACGTGCGGTTTTCTATTGTTGCTTCAGCTGCGGTTCCGAACAACGGTAATTATGATTACATACCATAATTTATAACCCATAACGCGAGATCTCGATCGACCTTAGTCGGGGATCGTGAATTACATTGTAAGACTTCAAAGACAATCTGGTACGAGACAGTTCAGATTATTTTTAACCAGATTTCCATCTTTGTGGTTTGTGAAGTTCGACTTGCATAACGCTCTGCATTAAAAGGTTCTATTTTCAAATCATTCGATGGCAACCATATTGTAAAAAGATATTGATTTGCCTTATGGAGCGCATCCATTACAAGCGATTCAAAATCTTCTGCTTCAAAAGTACAAACGATATAATCTCCCTTCGGCAGATTCCAGCTTGTAGAACCTGCAATGTCACTTGTATTGCTGGATTTTGCACCTGCAAAATAGTTAAAATATCCATCTTCTGAACATGGATAGGATACACCGATTTCCTCCGCATCATCAGCAATTCCAAATGCAGCCAACTTTTGCTCATGCAAGGATTGCCAAAGGGTAACTAGTGCGTTCACTCCGGATTCGACTCCTAAGCCCTCTACAAATTGAATTGGCATCTTTTTATTTAAACCGATAAAATGAATGGGAGTTGTGAGTTTCCGCCTGTTTATTTCAAGAACGATGCCATTCGTAATAAGAGGAACCCTCTCGTCAACCATAGCATATCGCAGCAGCAGCTCCGGTTTGGTCATTCGGTTTAGCGGCTGCGGATTTTTACGATAGTCATCGGGAGTCATCCCAAAGGTATCCTTAAATGTTCTTGTAAAAAGTTCGTGCGATGAAAAACCAAGATCCAAAGCAATATCCAAGATGCGTCTGTTATTTTCATGCAACATTTCAGTTGCCATTGCCATACGGCGCAGTTTAACATATTCTGAGACAGGTTTCTTCACTAAACGGCTAAAAAGCCGTTGATAATAAAACGGAGACAGCGCCGCCATCTTTGCGAGATTTTCAATCTTTAGATCTTCATCCAAATGCTCTTCAATATACTCTACGGTTTGCTGTATTTGTTCCCATGCGTGCATTATTCGCACCTCCTTTGACTATAGAATAACACAATTGCAGCAGATATCGCTTGACTGAGCATGCTCTTTTTTAATTGCAGCAGATTATATACTTGACTAGTCAAATATATCTCGATATAATTTAATTGATAAGTCAATTAATTGGAGGTGAATAATATTGTATAATTCGGAAATAAAAAGCATTGGGAAGTGGATTTCCATTCTTCACAGACAAGCACAGATTTATATTAACAGGGAACTCAAGCCTTACGGCTTAAATTCTTCAGAATACATTTATCTGGTTAATCTTGCCTCTGAAAACGAAGGCGTCAATCAGAAGTATTTGTCCAATATGATCATAATCGATGACGCCCTTACCACGAGAGCAATGAAAAGCCTTGAAAACAAAGGCTATATCACCAGAGAGAAAAGCAGAGAGGATAAAAGGTCCTATCATATCAAGCTGACACAAAAAGGAGTTGAAATTCAACCTGTTATCTTAGAGACGTTAATAAATTGGACGGATATCATTTCTGAAGGTATGAAGGATGAAGAAAAAGATTGTATCATACAAAAACTAATGGTCATGTCAAATAACGCGTTAAAAGTAACGAAAGGAAAATAATATGGGAAGACTCAAAGCCACGATCCTGTCGCTGTCATTGGTCACCGTAATGTCCGGTGCTGCAGTGGCCCCCGCATTAGGAGCGATAGCAGACTATTTTAGCAAAACGGATCCGCTGTTGATTAAATTGATTATAACCTTGCCTTCGCTGTTTATTATTTTTACATCATTGTTTTTCAGCTTGATATCAAGTAGACTTTCGTCAAAAACCATCGCCATCAGCGGCTTGATCTTTTATATCATTGGCGGCTGCGGAGCAGGATTTGTAAATAACGTCTATTTCCTTCTGGCATTTAGAATTATTCTTGGTATTGGCGTAGGTCTGATTATGCCCTTGTCAACCGGGTTGATCGCTTATTTTTTCGATAAGAATGAGCAGTCAAAATTAATGGGTTATTCTTCAGCTATGAACAATCTGGGCGGTATTATTGCTACAGCGCTTTCTGGATATCTCGTTTCACTGAACTGGCGCTACAGCTTTGCTATTTATCTCCTGGGGCTGCTGGTTATGATTATGGTAATTATGTTTTTACCGAAGGCGGAGATGAGCAGAACAAAGAATAAAATGGACAGGGAGACCATTCGGAATATAGCGCCTTATGTATCCGTGATGTTTATAACGATGATTGTATTTTACACTGTACCATCCAACTTCTCGATCATTGTGACAAAAGAGAAACTGGTTCCCACGTCTCTTATTGGGCTTCTTATGTCAGTGCAAAATATGATTGCGTTCATAACCGGATTAACATTATCCGTTATTGTAAAAAAAATCGGCGGGTATACGAAATATTTCGCGTCAGCAATGATGATTTTAGGCTTTTTGGGTTTAAGCTTTACGGGCAATATTGTTATGGTGATAATCGGTCTGATTGCCCTTGGAGTAGGGATGGGAACACTGGCACCAATGCTGAATGCTCAAATATCTTTCCATGTTGATAAAGAAAAAATGACTTCAGCAATGGCTATCATGAGCGCCATGCTGTATTTAGGGCAATTTCTGTCTCCTATTCTTATTGATGGGATTCAATCGCTGTTACATCTCCAAGGTCTGCAGATACCGTTTTATCTAGCAATGATATTGTCGGGAGCACTTTTGATAAGCTTTATTAAAATTCCAGTCATTACTGTGGAAAATAGATAAACGGGAGGAGCTGCTAATATAAAATGGCTTATAAGCTCAATTAACAAACAGTAATAAGAAAGGATTTGAATATATGAAATACTATGTGTTAGAAGGTACCTTTGCGAAAGACCTTCCTGAAAAAAATGCGATGCAAAAAGCAATTGATGCACATCTTGCATACTTAAAAAACGGATTTAAAGACGGCTCAATCCTCATGTCCGGTCCCAAAGCAGAAACTGGAGGAGGAATTATTGTTGTTAAATCCGAGGATATCGAAAAATTTTGTAATGATGACCCACTAGCTAAAGCCGGCATTCAGGAATATCGAAGTACGGAGTTTAAACTGCATAATTGTCAGGAGTATCTTGAAACTTGGTTTGAATAATTATATTATCCATCATCAAAAATCCCGAGAAAGGCATTTCTATCTCGGGATTTTTTGGTGTGTGACTTTTAAATTATAATCGGCTCTATTGAAACCTGTTGTGTTTGTCGATGTTTGGACGTAAAATGTAAATAGATGGAATTGTATCCATTTGTTTTACTTGTTAAGCTTTTTTTCTGTGTTTTGAGTCATACTCGTGTGAGGAGCCTAAAACTTGTCCTGTTTTGGATAATATAAGTTTAATATCAGGAACAAGTTTTGACGGCGATATCGTTCTTGCTGGTACTGATTTTATCGGTTTTAGCTATAAATTTAATGAATCACTTCAAGAATATGAATTTACTTTTAAACTGACAGATGAAGGACAGGAGAAAATGACGGATGTAACTACAACTTTAGCAAAGGACCACGGCGATTTGTCACTGTGGGTCGGAGATGAACTTATTGTCTCACCAAAGGTAATGGAACCTATCACCGGGGAAAGGTTCAATGTGAATATCGGCAATTTAAGTGAAGACACCATACTCGATTTTGTAAATCAATTAGATGGGGAATAATTTTGATATCTGAAAGCATGGATTTATCTTGCACAATAATCTATACTGAAGTTAACAAAAACAAACATAAACCAACAGGAGGTGATTTGATGCAGAGATGTACTTCGCGTCAGCTTCAGGCACAGAAAACAAAGCAAAAAATCTATAAGGCAGCAATAGTACTATTTGACAAGCAAGGGTTTGACAATACCTCAATAGCGGATATCAGCAGGAAAGCGGGAGTATCTGTCGGAGCTTTTTATCACTACTATCCAACGAAAACGGATATATACTACGAGCTTTATAGGAAAATCGATGAGTTTTATGAAAATACCGTAGCGGCTCAATTGGTCGAAGCGGATTTTTATGATAATGTAATCCTTTTCTTCAGGCACTATGCTGCTTACAACAGCGCAAGGGGAATTGAATCAGTAAGGCAGTTGTTTAAGACCCAGAACCCATATTTTATAGATAAGAACAGACATATGTATCAATTGCTGATCAGTGTCCTTGAAAGAGGAAAGGAGCATAACCATCTGACAAATAATATGAATGTTGCTGAAGCTGAGAATTTTTTACGAGTGGCGTCAAGAGGTGTGATTTATGACTGGCTGCTTCATGAAGGGGACTACGATTTAGAAATGGAAATGGTTCGTTATATTACACACATGAAGCCTGTCTTTGTGAAATAAATGTTATATGGAAGCTATTATCACCAAGTATAAAGGGAAGAGGGAGGATGGAAAATGATTATATTAGCAATTGTATCTACCTTAATCATTGGAGCCCTGGGTTCTTCTTTGGGATTTGAAATGAATTTTTCTGAATTGGGTCCAATCCTATCAATCGCAACCATGGGTGGATTCATTATGGCGGAAATCAGACGAAAAAAGTGATAATACGATACAAATATAGTAAGAAGAATGGCCAGTAGTGTATAAGGGGGGACTTATGAAAAAAAATACGTTATTATTCTTAACACTTGTTCCAATCATCACAGGGTATCTATTAAACCGAACATTACTGATTCCGGGCTTCGGTATTTTTGCATATTATTTCTTTCCATGTATCACATTGGTATTTTGGTTTTATTTGGGGAGCAGATATGCCAAAACAAGCTGGAATCTGATCCAATCTGTAATCATTGGTAACGGCATCGGTTTTCTATGTCTGCTTTTATACTTCTGGCAGTTTTATTGGATCAGTGATAATAACAGAATTCTTCTCCTTGCGGGATTGTCGCAGGATTTCGTTGCAAATACGAATTTGTTGACAGCAAAGTATGCGATGTTATTTGAGACGGAACAAAATACCATCTCTGCAATAACAGCAACAGCCATGCAAATACTTGGATTGTTGTTGATGGTTATTATATTTTTGGCAGGCTACGTATTTGGCAAAGTGAAAAACAAACAAATCAAACCAATTATATTTAAAGGAGAGTAAAATGTTAAAACAACAATCTGTTGGAATTTTACTTTTTAATGAAGTTGAAGTACTGGATTTTGCCGGCCCATTTGAGGTGTTTTCAATCGTCAGCGATCCCGACAGAAGAGAAAAACCCTTTTGTGTTCACACCGTTGCGCAAACAAAGGATTTAATCAGCGCCCGCAATGGATTAAAGGTGCAGCCTGATTACGATTTCTATGATGCTCCGCCATTTGACATTATTATTATTCCCGGAGGATATGGAGCTGAAGAAATTGAAATACATAATCCACAGGTCATAAACTGGATAAAAAATAACAGGGACAACGTGGAAATCATGGCGTCTGTATGTACCGGCACATTTCTATTAGCGCAAGCCGGTCTCCTGGACGGTAAACAAGCGACAACGCATTGGATGGATATCGACAGGCTGGAAAGGGAATATCAGAATGTTCATGTGCAACGAAATGTCAAATTCGTTGATCAATTTCCGATCATTACTTCAGGAGGTATCTCTGCAGGGATCAATATGTCATTTTACATCGTGAAGAAACTACTTGGCGAAGAAATAGCAGCCACCGCTGCAAAAAGAATGGAATATGATATAAACTTAGACGAAGTGCGGTGAACCTTATGAAATTTCACATAGATTGACAGCTTCGAAAAATTGTATTAGTCTGATTTTATACGATGATTCACACATGATTGGTTATAAAGAATAAAGATAGGAGTTTGAACCGATGGAACGATATGAATACAAGACGCTGTTTACCGACGCAAAGGGGTTTATGGGAGGTAAGGTTGACCAGATGGAACTCCATAACGATTTGAACGATCTGGGTGCAAAAGGCTGGGAGTTAGTGAATACGGTTGCCGCCGCGCAAAGCTATGGCAGTACAAGATGGCTCATCTCGGTATTCAAACGCAAGGTAGAGTGATTCTCAAGGAAGCGTTCTTCAGAATATTAAGAGATAAGCGCCGATCACGATAACGGTGCTGAGCAAAGTCCCCAACAGATAATACTCGGCAAATTCCTTGCTTTCTGTGATTTTGTTGTAACGAGCTATGGATTTCGCTGTTAATACCAGACCAATTGCCGAGTACTGACTGATGGATAACAAGATTAAAATCATCAGCCTTTCAAGGAAGCCGATGAAACCTCCGGTTGTTTTGCTGTTTTCTTCCACATCTTTTAGACCCTCTTCCACCTTGGTAATTTCAGCTTCACGTGGCTTATATAAGCAGAGCAATTGTTTTATGGTGATATTGGAAGGCTTCCATATCAGAAGCAGTATCGTTATCCATGAAATAAGGCTCAGAGGTGATATTCCTATAATTGAGAAGAAGTGTATTGATCCGTGGCTGACGGAGAAGTCGATATTATGTAAGGTCAATATATATGCGGCAATAAAGATGCAGAGGATATGTAAAAGCTGATCCAGAATATAGATCGACCGCTGGGTCTGTGTAGGGAATGGGCGTTTATATTTTTGTCGTATGTAGTAATATTTTGCGTAATCGATCACCAAATGACCCGCTGACAAAAATAGCGCAGCAAGAAAAAACCCGATATTGAATACGGGTATGATCATGATAAAATTTATTACGGCATAAATCAAACCGTGAACGATCTGCTTATGGAAAGATTGATTTTTCTCCTCCGCCAGACGCTCTGTCTGGAAATAGTAATCCCCAAGGATATGAGCAAATAGAAAATAAATAAAAATCATCTTAAACATGAGCTTCCACCTTAATATTTGATAATGCTTGTGTTACGACGTCCATTGACTTTTTATAGGTATAATAATCGGCGTTGGCTAACAACTTCTGCATAGCAGGTTGACTGATTTGGAATCTATGCGCAGCAGCGGTCTGGTTATCTCCGTTTAGTAAACAATCAAAAGCAGCTTCTCTTTGACGGTTTGTCCATCTTAGTTTTAAAGCGGTGCATAATGACAAAACCGTATTCAATAAAATTTCCTGGTCTGAATAATCACCGTCTGAAGAAATCATGATGTTCGCATCGGGTGCCTTGTTTTTCTTCTCAGTGTCTTTTAATTTTTCTATCATTTTTCTAGCATTATGATAGGCTGAGCCGTCAGACCCGTAAGGGACAAGTTGATTGATTTCCGTTTCTATTCTGCCGATCCCGATTCCAAAGCGAATTTGTATGGGATACATCTTTATTTGTATGAACTCGATGATATCGATTACTTGATTGCCGTCACACAATAATCCCTGGAATTCATCGCCCAGGGTAATCATGAATCTGGAAGAGATGCTGCTTTGATACTTTCTGTTGATGTCTTCAAGCACAAGATTCAATTTTATTTGGCTTTCGAAGCGATTGCTTATTTTTTTTGACTCAATAATATCCCCGATAATTGCAAAATAAGGTCTGAAGTCATAAGAAAAAACCATCATGCCACCTCCCCTTCGATCTCAGTATAAATTAAATTACTATAAAAATCAAGAATTATAACCGTATGAGCATATAAATTGAAATTATAACCGTATATACTTATATCTCTTAATTATAACCATATAGTGTTATGATTATAACATATAACTTTTCGTGTGAATCAGTTTTCTTGACAGACTTTGATAGAAGACCTTTGGCCTTGAAATGGAATTCGATTAAAATATTGTCCGCTGGCTCGCAGAAAGGGTATAATAATAATAAAATACAGTCAAAAGGAGAATCGCATATGTTTATCGTCCTACCTTTACTGACGATTCTAGGCATTTATTTTTTAGCAGCAGTACTACCGGCCATACTTCTTATTCGCTATATCTATCGTGAGGATAAGATCGAAAAAGAGCCCCCGGCGCTGATTCGTTCATTGATCTTATGGGGCGTAGCGGCGGCGCTCGTTTCAAGTATGCTGGAGAACCTTGGAAAAGGCATTCTTTCATCCCTTCTTGATCAACGCGGTCCAGTATATATTATCATTTGGGCTTTTCTGATCGTTGCTGTGGTGGAGGAAGGTACAAAATTCTTTTTCCTCAAGCGCCGGACATGGCATGATCCCAATTTCAACTACCGGTTTGATGGAATTGTTTATGCGGTTTCTGTTTCATTGGGGTTTGCAGCCTTTGAAAACCTGAATTATGTTTTTGGTTATGGACTTTCTATCGCTGTTCCCCGTGCATTGCTTGCCATTCCGGGTCATATGAGTTTTGCCGTCTTCATGGGCTTGTTCTATGGAAGGGCAAAGCTATATGAGGAAAAAGGGAATCACAAAAGGAAAGTCGTAAATCTGTGGGCTGGTTATTTGATGGCAGTTTTACTGCATGGATTTTACGATTCCTGTGTAATGATCGGAACTGCATTTTCAACGATGCTGTTTACAGCTTTTATTGTGATCATGTATATTATCGTTATCCGTTTGATCAAAAAAGAATCTGCTTCGGATAGACCTCTATAAACAATCGAAAGGGCTTACTAATGGAATTACTGGATATTGTAGATAAAAATGGAATCCCCACAGGAGATACAGTAGATCGGGAAATTGCACACAGAAATGGAATATGCCACCGAACTTCACACGTATGGATTATTAGAATACATAACGGGAAGTTACAGGTTTTGCTGCAGAAAAGAAGCATGGACAAGGATTCCTTTCCCGGCTGTTACGACATCTCGAGCGCGGGTCATATTCCCGCAGGGGATGAGTTCTTGGAATCTGCATTGCGTGAGCTGAGGGAGGAACTCGGTGTGAATGCGAAATCAGAGGATTTGATTTTCTGCGGGCAGCGGCAATTTGAGTTTCGGGAGCTGTTCCATGGGCGCGAATTTTGGGACTGTCAGGTCAGCAATGTGTACGCGCTTTGGCTTGATAAGGAGGCGATAGCGTTCAAAATCCAAAAGTCAGAGCTTGATGCAGTCCAGTGGATGGATTGGGACTTTTGCGTCGACATGGTTAAAAACTCAAAACAGCCGAATTGTATTTGGATTGAAGAGCTGAATATGATTTCCTCGGCAGTTTTATAAGATCAAATCGATAGGAGGAGACAGACATGTTTCAAACAATGATAGAAAAACTGAAAAAGGATCAGCCCAAGCTCGTATTTACAGAGGGCTCTGACCCGAGAATTCTCGAGGCGGCAAACCGTCTGAAGCAGGAACAAATCCTCGAACCTCTATTATTGGGAAATCCAAAAGAAATCCGTGAAGCCTCTGAGAAATACGGATTCTCAATTGAGGGGATTGAAATAATCGATCCCTTAAATGATCCTGATCGGGAAACGATGGTGGCAATGCTGGTGGAATTGAGAAGAGGGAAAATGGATGAAGCGGAATGCAGAGAGGTTTTGAAAAAAACAAACTATTTTGGGACCATGCTTGTGAAGATGGGGCGGGCCCACGGACTTTTGGGAGGCGCGACATACTCTACCGCCGATACAGTGCGCCCGGCACTTCAGATCGTAAAGACAAAACCCGGCAATCGCTCGGTATCGAGCTGCTTTATCATGCGTCGCAAAACGGAACGGGGAGAAGAGAGATATGCAATGGGCGACTGCGCCATCAATATTGATCCCAGTGTTGGCGAACTCGTTGAAATTGCAGTAGAAAGCGCCAAAACCGCAAGAATTTTTTCAATCGAGCCAAAAGTTGCAATGTTATCTTACAGCACATTAGGCTCAGGAAAAGGAGAGGCAGTCGATAAAGTACGGGAAGCGGCGGAAAAATTAATAGGAATGAATCTTGACTTCGCGGTGGACGGCGAACTGCAGTTCGATTCGGCCTTTGATCCTGAAGTTGCAAGGACGAAAGCTTCGGGTTCACCCGTTGCTGGCATGGCAAACACCTTTATATTCCCGGATATTAACGCAGGAAATATCGGTTACAAAATTGCGCAGCGTCTTGGCGGGTTTGAAGCATATGGTCCAATTTTACAGGGGTTAAATGCACCGATTAATGACCTTTCGAGGGGCTGCAATGCGGACGAGGTCTATAAAATGGCCATCATCACAGCCTCATTAAAATGATAGCTTTTGCAGCAACAATGGTTGAAAACCAATGAAAGGTGATAAAAATGGAAGAAGAAATTAAATTGGGCCGCTACAGGCATTATAAGGGAAACGAGTACATGGTTTTGCATCTTGCTATCCATTCTGAGACAATGGAGCAGATGGTGGTCTATCAGGCGCTCTATGGCGAATATGGAATATGGGTGCGCCCGGCTTCCATGTGGAATGAAATGGTCGAAGTGAACGGACAAAAGATGAAAAGGTTTGAGTTATGCTATTCTTCCGATGTTTTTAATACTAAATCGAAAAGGTAGAGCTCTTGGAATATCGAAAGATCCCTTTTATCCATTTGATATCGTCTTTCGTGATGCAGCCAAGCCGGATCAGAAAGAATCCGTATAACAAACAGATCAAGCCGCCTCCAAGTGCTGTAAGTACAGCGTCGGAAAAATAAGAATTTGCAGGCTGTAGAAAAAACACTGTTGCGAAGCCTGCTGCTGCCACCGAAAGAACTGGCTTTATGATCCAGTTCATATATTTCAGCTTGATTCCAGTAACAGAAAGCAGCCGGTGCATGACCAGCCAGGTTCCGAAGGCACCGCTGATGTAAAGAACGATGATATAACCTGCCAGTCCCTCCGTGGGAATCAGAAAGTAAATCAGAGTAATCTTAAGGATAGCGTCGTAAACACTGAAGACAAGCGTACTTACCTGTTGGTTCAGACCTTTCAGAAGATCGTCTGCAACAAAATCAAGATAGATGAATGGAATTAGGGGCGCCAGCATGCGCATCATCATTCCTGATTCTCTGCTGTTATAAATTAATAGTCCAAGATTATGAGAAAAGAATGTAAAAAATCCTGCTGTAAGGATAGAGACAAATAAAGTAACCTGAAGCGCTCTTGTGACAGAATAATTAACACGCTTCTTCTGGTTGCATGCGTTCGCTTCCGAAATTTCGGGAATCAAAAGCGAGGAAAATGCGATAATCATAGAGGCCGGAAACAGGAGTACCGGCATGACCATGCCTTGAATCTGTCCGTATTCTTCCAGCGCCTGTTTCCTTGAATGCCCATATTTTTCAAAGCCGATGGGAATCATGATATTTTCCAACGCACGCAAACCACTTCTCAGTATGGAACTGACAGATACGGGAAGAGCTATGTGCAGAATCTTTAAAAGCACTCTTTTTTGATAGAAAATATCAGAAATTCTTTGATCATTGTTTCTCTTTTCGATCCAGTACAACGTCAGCATATACATGCAAGACGCGATTTCTGCAATGGCAATGCCGAGGACAATGGATGCGCAGGCGTATTCTAGCCCTCCCTGTATGAAATAATCAAGGACGCTCAGTACTACGGCGACCTGAATTACCATCTCAATCGCCTGAGAGCCTATCGGCCTCGCCATCTTTCCATGCGCATAAAAATAGCCTTTGATGCAGGCGGATATCCCCATAAAGGGCATTCCTGCAGCAAGAAGCTTAAGTGACAGTACGGTTCTTTCGTCATGTAAAAGAAGGGGACCGATATAATCTGCTCCAAAAAACAAAAAAATAAAGGCTGGAACGCTGAAAAAGAGACTTATGGAGAAGGCCTTCATCAGCAAAGCCCTGGATACCGGGAAGGATTGCCGTCCGCCTTCTTCCGCCACCAGCCTTGTAACTGCCACATTGATTCCTGTTACAACAAAGAGGGTGGCAATCATATAGATGGACATGATCAATTGGAATAGGCCCATGCCTTCTGTACCGATCTTATTGGACAAAAACACCCGAAATGATATGCCCACTGTGTTGAACAGCAAAGATGTCACAATAATGATTAAAGCATTGACCAGAAATATTTTTTTCAATATTTTGCGCCTCATTTCCAAGCTTAATGTCAGGGAAACGCTGACTTCATGAAATCAGCGTTTCCTTAGAAATATATGCGCAAATTGTTTGTTTTATTGCTCCTTTTGACTGAACGGAAGGATAAAAGCATTTGGGAGCAATATGTGCTCCCTTCAATGATTCCTGTCAAGCGTCGCTTGCAGCTTTTCTATGCTTGTTTTTTTATCCCATACTGAGAAGCTGCACGGGAATTTTGCGCCGCAGGTCTGGCACTCCACGTACTGCGCTGAGTCAAGCAGCTCCCGGTTGTCAAACTGGAAGGATAGAAATTCATCCGCATTTTTTTGTCCCGGAGCATCTGAGTCGATCACATAAGAGTAAACATGAGAAGCTTCATACTTCACTACAAATCGGGTTTTTTGGCAGACAGGACAAATCAGATTATCAAAGCCATCCATCAGGACCTCCTATTCCAAGCAAACTTAATAATCATGTACCTTCGAATTTTTATACTTATTTTTCGTGCTTGCTTTTGTGGGTTCCTGTCTTCTTGCCGTTAATGATACCGGCATTGTCAAATTCTTTGGGATCTATTTTTCTTAATTCTGGATTGCTTTTTTCCCTGTCCTTCATTCGATTTTTATTGTTGTCCATTTTTTCATCCTTTCTTTTGATATAGACATATCATTTGAAGGATTATTTGGATTTATACTTATTGATAGGAATCCTTCAGGATTTTTATTGTATCTTCAAGTGTGATCCTGCAAGGGTCAACCTGATACAGGCCGCCCATTGTATCCATGGCGTTTTTTGCAATAGTTTCAAGTTCGTCCTTTTGAATTCCATATTCGGACATTTTCAGATCGGCAACGCCGCAGTCTCTTTGTAGTTCTCTGAGGGAAACTACAAAATCAACGGGGTGAGATGCATTTGTCTTGCCGAGGGCTTTCGCCATATCGATCAGGCGTTCATTGCAGCATCCCGATTGAACAAGAAACATATAATATGCGATGCTGATCATGATCAGCCCGGCTCCATGCTGCAGGTTTGGGTGATATGCACTTAACGCATGTTCTATGGAATGCTCTGAAATACATCCTGAGGTTGATTCGACGATCCCAGCCAAGGTATTTGCCAATGCAACATCTGCTCTGGCACCCTCATTCGAACCGTCAGCTACCGCTTTTGTGAGACTTTTCCCGATTAAGGAGATGGATTTCAACGCGAAAAGATCACTCATTTCATTTGCGGTATTGTTTAAATAACCTTCCATGCTGTGAAAGAGTGCATCGAACCCCTGATAAGCAGTTAAATCCGATGGAACAGTCAGCATCAAATCGGGATCTACTATCGAAAGGACTGGAAAGGTTTTGTCATAGCCAAAGCCTATTTTTTCATTTCCATTGGTAATCACCGTCCAGGGGTCCGCCTCAGTACCCGTTCCTGCGGTGGTTGTGATTGCGATGACCGGCAGGGGCGTATTGAGAACAGGATTTCCTTTTCCCGTTCCGCCGAAGATATAATCCCAGTAATCTCCAGCATTTGTGGACATAACAGCAATGGCTTTTGCAGAGTCAATACTGCTGCCTCCTCCTAGGCCGACGACAAAGTCGCATTGTTGCTCTTTTGCCAGGGCAGCCCCTTCCATAACGTGATCCTTGATGGGATTCGGCAGAATCTTATCAAAAAGAACGTGGGAAACACCAGCCTTTTCCAGTTGTTTCTCGACTCTGTCGAGATATCCGTTCCGTTTGATCGACTGTCCGGCTGAAATGACGATCAGAGCCTTATTCCCGGGCAGTTTTTGAGCATGCAGCTCATCAAGCTTACCTTTGCCAAACAGGATGCGTGTTGGCATGTAATAATTAAAACTCATTGAATAACCCTCCTGACGATATAGTATTATCAGTAAAATATTACCCATTATTCTATCGAATAGTCAAATTGTTTTTTTTTGTTGTGCGGTACGCCCCTGCCATGGAAGCGATAAGATATTCTGTCTTGAATTAATCTGAGCCTGTTATGGTAGAAATCCGCTTGATATTTATTAGGAAGCGGTTGACAAAAGAAAATCTGTATGGTATTTTAATTACGTAAGTTAGCATATGCTAACCAAGACAAAATCGTCGGGTTATCAACCCGATTTCTTTTGAAGAATAAGTTAGCGTACGCTAACTTATTGCGTAGGATGATAAGGAGAAGAAATGTTAGACCGTATTCTAGTAGAGCACTGCGCGCCAACACTTGCCGGATTAAAAGAAGCAAACTTGTTTCGCTATTTCTTCTCTTCCAGCGAGGAACTTCAGGATCAGCTTCAAACGATGAACCTGCATCTAAACGGGAAGGGGCTTTATTTTGAAATCCTGAGTGAAAAAAACACCAGCGCGTTGATCCTGGCATACCGGAAAGGGATGCTGCAAAGTAATTTGGAAAAAGAGGGAGTAGCAGGCTTTCTGGCGAGTTATGGATATACGGACAATTCTGTTGCGTTTTGCATTGGCTTTCTGAAAAAACGGATTGCGGAAAGCGATAAATTTCCTCATGAGATCGGAATCTTTATGGGATATCCATTGGAAGATGTAGTCGGTTTCATCGAAAACGACGGCAGAAACAGTAAATTTACCGGATGCTGGAAGGTTTATCACAATGAGGGAGAAGCAGAAAAGCTTTTCAGAAAATTTCAAAAATGCAAAGATGTTTACTTGCAAATGTTTTCAATTGGAAGGTCCATCGCACAACTTACGGTAGTAGCTTGATTAATACGGCAGCCTATTGCTGCCTGTTGATAAAAAGAAAAGAGGTGTTTTAAATGAGTAAAGTAGCAATTGTTTATTGGAGCGGTACAGGCAATACCAAAATTATGGCAGAAGAAGTGGCCGCCGGAGCGGAACGCGCCGGTTCTGAGGTCACCGTTTATACTGCCGGAGATTTCTCTCCCGAACTGATGGATCAATATGATGCCGTTGTATTCGGCTGCCCGTCTATGGGAGCTGAGGAGTTGGAGGAAAGCGAATTTGAACCGATGTTTTCGGCTTGTGAGAAGAAGCTGAACGGCAAAAAAATTGCTCTTTTCGGCTCTTACGGTTGGGGAGACGGAGAATGGATGAGAAATTGGGAAAAAACCTGCAAAGACGACGGGGCATATCTGATTACTGATTGTGTTATTGCCAATGAAGAACCCGACGAAGAGGCAAAAGAAGCATGCCGTGATTTGGGAAGAGCGCTGGCTATTTAATCCACAAGTATCTCGAAATTTTAAATAATGTGCCTATATAGAGAAACACCGGAAGTTAAATGTTTAACTTCCGGTGTTTCTTTAATCCAAATCCTGCACGTTCATTCTATCCAGCTTTCTTTGAAGTTTTTGTTTTACCCTGCAGGCAAAATAAACTGCCAGGAGGATCAGCATATTGTACTTTATCTCATGTTCGGACCTTTGGTCAGAAAATCCTTTGCAGGAAGCACGAAAATAGAATAGAATGACATTGAGCTATATAGATCTGAGTTTATTGGTTCGTTTAGAAGGGACTGTCTCCAATGCTCAGGCCGATGCCTCTCTTGACAACTTGCTTACCTTAAATAGAAAGGAAATAAGATATTTGGATAAAAAAGCAGCGTTCTTTCTGAAAATATTTGCTTTTCTGGTGCTGTTCTGTGGAGCTGTTTACTTTGAAAATACTCAGAGACAGAGACTGATCCTTCTGATTGTCATCTTTGTTCTCTTAGTGGTAAATGGGTTTGTGCGCTCTAGAGTAGGAAACACAAAATTATATTATTACCTTTCATTTTATCTGGATATCGCCTTCATATTTGCATTGGAGCAGAATTCAAGGCTGCTGATCAATTACTTTTTTCACTTATTCTATATTTTGATTCTACTGGAGGCTGTATGGTCTTTGAAATTGAGAAGGGGCCTGACTTTCGGAGCGGTAGCCTTGCTGGTTTCAATGATCAAATACGGGATGCTGGTCTATTATAAATTCAACTTTGCAAACCTGTCGCAAATGGCGTTTTTTCTTTTGGTTAATGCGCTCATCCTGGTGGTCGCCGGATTTGCACAGCATAATCGGGAGGAAAGACAAAAGAAAGATCTTTTATACAAAGAACTGCTTGATACCCATAGAAAGCTAAAACGGTATGCTGATGAGATAAGCCGGTTAAGCGTCGTTGAGGAACGTAGCAGAATTGCCAGGGACCTTCATGATACGCTGGGGCATAATATGACTGCTCTAATCATGCAGCTTCAGATGACGGAACACCTGATGGGAGAAGATCGGAAAAAAGCTGAGACACTGCTTGCAGATGCGCTGAAATCTGCAAGAGAAAGCCTGACCGGAATCAGGGAAGTAGTGGAAACCTTGCGAGGAGAGAAATTGAGCACAGAAGCGGCAAAGAACCCTGTTGAACAGGTTCGCAGGCTGACGGATGCATTTGCCAATAAGACCGGAGCTGTAATCCGGTTTGAGGCTGACGGAGTGGAAAATTTCGCTCTCGATCCGAAAAATACAGGAGTAAATGTGGCGCTTTACCACATCGTTCAGGAGGCGCTTACTAATGCGGTCCGGCACGGAAAGGCAACGGAAATCCAAGTGAGCCTGGAATGTATGAAAGAGGAAATCCGGTTTAGCGTCAGTGATAACGGCAACGGTTTGGAGAACCCGGAGAATATCGTAGAGGGCTTTGGATTAAAAGGGATAAAAGAGCGGGTGCAAGCCCATGGCGGACAGCTTCAATATAAGTCTGAAGGAGGCTTCACAGTTTGGGGAAATCTTTGCTTGGAGGATAAAAATGATTAAAATTTTACTGGTTGATGATCAGGATATTCTGGTAGAAGGATTAAAGTTGATTCTTGGAAAAGAGGAGGACTTTGTTATCTGTGGTACTGCGAATAATGGAAAAAGCGCTTACGAAGCCTGCCAATGGCAAAGTCCGGATGTCGTGCTCATGGACATGAAAATGCCGGGTATGAACGGGGCGGATGCAACTGCAATGATCAAAAAAGATTTTCCGCAGGTCAAGGTACTTGTGCTGACCACCTTCAACGAGGACGAATATATCTATGAGGCGCTGAAACACGGTGCATCGGGATATTTGTTAAAAGATACTTCCCCGGTAGAAATTGCTTCTGCCATTCGTACTGTTTATGAGGGCGGAGCGCTGATTCAAGCTGAAGTAGCAGTAAAGGTTTTGGATCAGTTCTCAGAGCTTGCAAAGGGGAGGCTTACAAAACAGAGAAATCCGAAAGTTGATCTGTTGACAGTACGGGAAATCGATATTTGCCGTTTGATTGCTGAGGGAAAAAACAATCAGGAAATTTCCTCGATATTATATTTGAGCGAAGGTACGGTAAAAAACCATATTACCAGAATTTTGGTCAAGCTTGACTTGAGAGACAGAACGCAGCTTGCAGTATTCTCAATAAAAAATAATTTATAATAAATCTGAGCGCCTGTTTCGCATTGATGCTTCAGGCGTTCCTTTGTTGTGCAAATAGTCATGTTATAGGCGGGTAGAATATGCAGAAAGATACAAGATATAAAAAACAAAACCGCATAAAATAGAGCTGAAAGAAAAGGAGGGTTCGAAATGAAGAAAAGAGTCGCAGTTTTATTGATTCTGCTGCTGACCGTGCTTTCAGCTACGGGCTGCGGGAATACTGGACTTGAGGATTATAAAAAAGCCGCTGAAAAAACCGAACAGATCAAGAGCGGACAGATGTCGGGTGAATTTTCTGTAGCGATTGATTTGAATACGGAAGGTATGCCGCAGGAAGATCGGGAACAGGTAAACTATTATCAAGAAACTACCGGCAGTTTTCAGGCTGTTTATGACCAGGATGCCGAAAAGGAGATTTACAGAAACTACTTGAATCTCGGTGGACTGGGATTTGACTTTGATTTATACCGAAATAGGGAAGAACAGTTTATTAAGCTGCCTGTGGTCGGGAAATATATGAAGCTGAATGATCTCGTCAAGGGATTGAACAACAATGAGCAGGATCTGGAGGGATCGGTACTCCTATCAAAGGAGACTGGAGAAGCGATAAAGGATCTCTGGGTAAGCACGCTGGAAGAAGAGAACGTATTCAAGGGGAAGGATATCATACTGACAACTCCGGACGGAGAAGTAAAGACCACCGTCTACACGATCACACTAGGCAGGGCTCAGATCATAGAATTTCTATCCGGAGCAATTGAGATGTTGTCGAAGGATGAAAAGCTGAATGAAAATTTGAGTACAATTTTATCTGGTATCAGCGATGCACAGGGCCGGGATTACAGCGGTGAATTCTTTTCAAAAATCAAAGAAGAGACGAAGAAGAATACGAACCTTAATTTCCAATATACTGCGTATGTGGATATTGACGGTTATATCGTAAATGAAATCATCACGTTTCAATTAGAACAAAATGTTGTTGAAACTGGTGAACCAAAGAGGATTCAATATAAGCTGGAACTGAAAAACTGGGATATCAACGGGAAACAGGAGTTTGACTTCCCAAAACTTACTGAGGAAAATACGATCAAAGCAGACCGGCTTGAAAATAGCATGCCGCCACTGCTTCAAGATTTTTTCCGTAAGAATAAGTAAATCGGAGGATGAGAAATGCTGTTGACAGTTGAAAATCTTCATAAAAATTTCGGTCCGGTCAAGGCGGTAGACGGAGTCGGTTTTGAAGTAAAAAAGGGAGAGGTATTCGGACTTTTGGGGCCAAACGGAGCAGGGAAATCGACGACAATTTCCATGATCTCCACACTTTTCTCTCCCACAGAGGGCAAGATCTTTTTCGAGGGAAAGGATATCTTTAAAAACCAGAAGGAGTACAGGCGAAATTTAGGTGTGGTTCCACAGGAGATTGCTCTTTACCCTACCCTTTCCGGTTATGAAAATCTGATCTTTTGGGGCAATATGTACGGATTGAAAGGGAGCCTGCTGAAAAGCCGAGTCGAGGAAGTGGCCGGTATCATCGGACTAAACGACCGCCTGAAGGACCGCATGGATCAATATTCAGGCGGCATGAAACGAAGACTAAACATTGGCGCTGCGCTGATGCATCGGCCTGACCTTCTCATTATGGACGAACCCACAGTGGGAATTGATCCACAGTCACGGAATCATATATTGGACACAGTGCTTGATTTGAACCGAAACGGGATGACAATTATTTATACGAGTCACTACATGGAGGAAGTCGAATATCTTTGCAGCAGAATTTGTATCATGGACCAGGGCTGCATTATTGCTTTGGGGAGCAAAGACGAGTTGGTCGAAATGATCCGCGGAAAGACCGAAATCGATCTGAGAGTTGAATCGGGCTCGGATGAGGTTTTCAAGATACTTGGCGGTCTAAAGGGTGTTCATGGAATTGACTGCATCGAGCAACGTGAAGATCATATCCTGATCCGGTGTGAGAACGCAGACCTGATTCTTGCAGATTTGATTACAAAGATCTCAGGTGCAGGTTCGAATTTGAAGTCTGTGGACGTGAAAAAGCCAAACCTGGAGACCGTTTTCCTCCATTTGACAGGAAAAGCGCTGAGAGATTAAGGAGAACGGTATGAAAATATTAAGTATCATCAGAAAAGATCTGAGAACGATCCTGAGCGATAAAAAAGCGCTTGCTATTATTCTTGTCATGCCGCTGATTCTGATGTCCATCTTGGGGTTTGCGCTGAAAGGCGCCTTTGGGAATGACTGGGAGCAAAGCAAGATAGAAATTTCTATTGTAAAACAATACGATATTCAGAAAGCAAATCAAAGAATTCATGACGCATTGAACAAAGGAATCCTTTCGCAGGGAATTGGGGCTGAGGGAGTGTCTGACCTAACGAAAGCCAGTAAGAGAATCAATCCTGAAACGATATTTTTCCATGATTTTCTTGATAGTGAATCGGTATCCGGTGTGCTTCATTACCGTGTTGAATCGGAAGACACGGCAAGGGAACGGATGCGAAGGGGAGAGATCTCTGCAATTCTGTATCTACCGGAGCATTACTATTATGATATGAAGGTCAATCTTCTTACGCCTTTTCGAAACAAGACGGAAATCGGAATTGTGACAAACCCCAATGATATGATTGGAAGTCAGGTTGCCCTGGCTGTTATGAAATCTTATACCGATACAGTTTCTTCCATGATCATCGGAAAGAATGTGCTGATTGAGACCTCCATGGCATACGATGCCGGAAATGGGGATTATGCAGGAATGGAATCAGTTATGGACGAGATTATGAAGTCTCTTGAATCAATCCGTGTTGAACTGGATGATCGGACTTTGGAGGGGAGAAAGCCAGTAACAAGCACAAACTACTATGCGGCAGCCATGCTTACAATGTTTATTCTTTTCGCAGCAAGTCATGGAGGAAGAATGCTGCTGGAAGAAAAGGATCATGTCACCTGGGATCGGATGATGATGGCAGGAACGTCGAAGCTGGGAATCATGACAGGGAAATTTCTTTCAGTATTTCTGATTGCTTTTCTTCAGATGGCAGCTATGATTCTTTTTTCAAGGTTTGCCCTTCAAGTTGATTGGGGCGAGGGAATACCGGTTATACTGATTTGCTTTGCAGCAGCTTTTGCTGTTGCCGGAGTGGGAGTCACAGTTGCTGCCGTTACATTCCGGGCAGGGAATTACAATATGGCCAACATCTTTCAAACCTTGATCATTCAGTCAATGGCATTGTTGGGCGGAAGCTTTTTCCCTATCGATATCATGCCTGAAATATTTCAGAAATTGAGCGTTCTCTCCTTAAACGGAATTGCGTTAAAAGCGTATTTAAAAATCATAATGGGATATGGCTTTGAATCGGTAGCGGGATATGTTGCTGCACTTCTTTGCATTGGCGCGGCATTCGCAGGGCTTGCAGTCTTTATCATGAGAGAAAGGAGGGGGTACATCGATGGGAAGCATATTAAAACTCCGGTTGTTAAGGCTTAAAGACGATATTTGGATTTATGTTTTAATGATGGTAATGGCTTTCGGATTGACGATTGTCTTCGGAATTTCTTTCGATGAATATCGACCGACAGTACTCATCGTCGATGAAAGCCGCAGCGCTTATTCCCAGGAGATGAAATCGGACCTTGAGGGCAACAGTGTATTTCATTTTACTGAAACGGATCTGAATCAAGCGGTTGAACAAGTGAAAGAGGGCAAAGCCATGGCTGCAGTTGTGATTGGAGCGCGTTTTGATGCGCAGATTTCTAAAGGCGATTCTGTAAATTTAGAAATTATAAGATTGAAAGAGGATATCCTTCTTCTCTCATTGAGGGAACAGCTGACGGGAATTGTTTCCAAAATGGCGGGTGCAGCAAGAATCTCCGATATTACGGAAGACTACATCGCTGCGGCAGTTCCGGGAGTAGACAGGGAAACGGTCAAACAGTCGGCATATCAGGGCGTCAGAGAAGCATGGACATATAGAAATCCTCTTGAAATATCATCCGTTGCTGCAGATTTAGCGACATCAAACAATAATGATAGTTTGAAGCATTCCATGATCGGATTCTCTTTGTTCTTTTCCATGTATACGATGGTTTTCGGTATCGGAACGATTTTATATGACAGGCAGTACAAGACTTGGCAGCGGATGCTGATCACTCCTGTATCCAGATCTGCGATCCTGGGCGGGAGTATGATCGTTACCTTTTTAACCGGTATCCTTCAGCTTGGAATACTGATTATCGCGGGAAAGTATCTGCTGCGGATCGATTGGGGAGAAAGCTTTCTTGGAATCATGTCTGTTGCGGCTGCCTTTGTCTTTTCGGTAACCGCACTTGGTCTTCTTCTGTCAGGTTTGGTTAAAACCCATGCGCAGCTGAGTTCTGTCTCGCCAGTGGTTTTGACCAGTACTTCCATGCTGGGAGGATGTATGTGGCCGCTTGATATCGTCAATAATAAGGTTCTTCTTTTTCTTGCAGAACTGACGCCTCAGAAATGGGCCCTGCAGGGGATGGAAAATATCGCGAGCAGGGGGATGGGAATTGAGGCGGCATTTCAGCCGACACTGGTTCTCTTGCTTATGGGGGCGGTCTTTTTTCTAGGTGGTGCTAAATTTGTCCGGAGTCTTGACTGACAAGCGACAGCACAATTGACGGAACGGAACAGATTGACGAACAAGAAACGTTTGACGAATAGGAAACGATTCACGAATAGGACATAAGGGCAGTCACCTGCCCTTATGTTTTTCTTTTTTCTTCTGACTGCGCAGTTCAAACTGCCGCTTTTTTTCCTGGTATTTTTGATCTTTGGTTTTTCTTTTTCTTTCGGTTTTCCTTTCCTCCTGCAAAGCCTTTAAAGCTTGCTGTGCTTTGGTTCCGATCCCCGGATTGTGAAGCTGCATTGCGATTTGACGCTGCATTCGTTTCGGATTGATTTTACGCTGGATCTGTTTTGATGCCTCTATTGGCGGACTGAACTTCAAGTTGCCCCAGCATTCGTTTAGATAGGAGTACACCTCATAATCCTTCGGCTCTGATCCAAAGATAATTTTGCATACCTCGATCTGATTGTTTTCCTCTCTTTCGTAGATCCCAATCCAGAAAGGCTCCTCAAAAAAGACGGAAAGCTGTGCTTTTATTCTGCACATTTTGATTCCTCCTTTATAACCGTGATCCGCTAACGCCCTGTTATACGCTGGCGAATCCCTGTGAAACACAAGGAAGGGACAACCAAAGGAGGCAGGTTACTGACAGCTTGCTATGCTGCGTCCGGACTACCGACCGGAACTGTGTTTTTATCCTTGCCATTTTATTTTATCTTTCTATAGGTTGGAATTCAAGGCTTTTGCTTAACTATTGTGTTTTACATTTCTATTACAAAAACGAAAATATTCCAATTAAGGAGTGAAATATATTATAATAAAATAGTCGAAATATGACGTAGTAATGACGGTAGTGAGCCCAAAAAGGTGGGGGTATTATGAGTAGTAAATTGAGATTGATGTTTTTGCCGCTGGTGGTTATCCTAATGATGTGTCAGGTAGTGTACGCAGACGAGGTGACAGTGTATGCAGACGAGGCAGCAGTAACTCAGAAGGATATTGACGAAGGGATTAATTTCTGCAGGGACTATCCGGTCCTGCTGAATGTTGACGGCTATTCTGTGGAATCAGAAGTGCCGCCGGTTATCATTAAAGAAAAGACCATGATTCCGCTCAGGGCAGTATTTGAACGTATGGGAGCGGAAGTTAGCTGGAATGGGGATGATAGACTTGTGGAAATATCCATGGGAGCTTCGGAGGTACAGTTAACGATTGACTCCAGTATCGCTTTTGTTAACGGGGAGCAAAAGATGATGGATGTTCCTGCACTGATCATTAACGATAAGACGATGATCCCCTTGCGCTTTGTCGGAGAATCGCTGAACTGCAAAGTGGGTTGGGAGGATTTAAGCAGAACCGTCCTGATCAGTTCTCCTGAAATAAAAAGGACAACGATCATTGAATCGATTAAAATAAGGGAAAAAGATGATTATTATAGGGTCACGATAAAGGGAGAAGATAAAATAGAGGGCTACAGCTCCTTCGTTTATGAGGATCCACAGCGCTTTGGTGTGGATATCAGCAGTTCAACTCTTGAAATGGAAGATGAAGAGCTTGACGGCGAGGGGGATCTAATTGAAAAAATCCGATTTGCTCAATTTACACCCGATTCCGTGAGAGTTGTGGTAGACCTTGCACATAAGGTCATCGGAAAAGTCAGCTTCTCATCGGATGGAGACAGTATGTATATTGACTTCGACAAAGACTGGGAAAAGGATCATGAAGACCTGGGAGATGTCACGGGAGATGGTCTGGATGTCGTTGACTGGAGAGCTACGGGGAAGCTGGTGGTTATTGACCCCGGTCACGGAGGAGCGGACACCGGTTCCCAGGCAATCAGTAACGGCGTAACCATTCTCAATGAAAAAGCAGTGAATCTTGATGTTGCACTCCGGTTGAACCGGATGCTGAAAGCTGCGGGAGTTAACACCTATATTCTCAGGGAAGACGATACGACCATTACACTTTATGACAGGCCCGCCAAAGCCAATGAATTAAACGCGGATTTATACGTTTCGGTGCATAATAATTCCACAGACAAGAATTCGAATGCATCGGGAACAGAGGTATATTATTATTCGAAGCCCAATGAATGTGATTATCATATCTACAGCAAGGAACTTGCGGAACTTGCACAGAAGGAACTGACCGCAGCACTGGGCACCGTCAGCAGAGGAGCGAAAAGCGAGCCTGCTTATGCGGTACTGAACAAAAGCCAAATGCCGGCAATCATTATTGAGGGAGCTTTTCTCTCCAACGCACAAGACCTGGAATTAATGATGACTGATGAATTCCGCGAAAATTATGCGAAGGCAGCGGCAAAGGCAATCATTGCGATTCTAAACAAAAGCGTTGAATAGTAATATTTAATTTAGAGACATATATAAGGAGAAACAGAATGCCGAATAAGATGAACCAATTTCAAGGAAGCAGTGATTATGTTGTTTCAGATGAACTCATGCATGCGGTAAACGTATCTATCGCGCTTCAAAAGCCTTTGTTGATCAAGGGTGAGCCGGGAACAGGAAAAACGATGCTTGCTGATTCTATTTCAAAAGCACTTGAAAAAGAATTGATCATATGGAACATTAAATCAACCACGAAGGCACAGGATGGACTTTATGTCTATGATACCGTACAAAGGCTTTACGACAGTCAGTTTGGTGAAGGCAATGTAGCTGACATAAAGAAATATATCAAGCTTGGAAAACTGGGCGAAGCCTTCACTGCTGAAACTCAGACCGTATTGTTGATCGATGAAATCGATAAAGCTGACCTGGAATTTCCAAACGATCTGCTCTGGGAACTTGACAAGATGGAGTTTTACATCAATGAGACAAAGGAGACGATCCGGACAAAGCATCGGCCGATTGTTATCATAACCTCAAACGCTGAAAAAGAGCTGCCCGACGCATTTTTGCGCAGGTGCATTTTCCACTATATTGAATTTCCAAATCAGGAGAAGATGGAAGAAATTATTAAAGTTCACTTTGGTGATGTCGAAGAAAAACTTCTGGGGCAGGCTATGGAGGCGTTTTACTGGATCAGAGAGATGAAAGAAATCCAGAAAAAGCCGAGCACATCGGAGCTTCTTGACTGGCTTCAAGCGCTTATGATCAGCGGGATCTCCATTGATAAGATCAAGGATGAAATTCCTTTTGCAGGGGTTTTATTAAAAAAGAATCAGGATATCGACGCGATGTACGAAATTAAAGAAAAAGGCTATACCTTAAAGAGATGGTTGTAATATGTTTATTTCATTTTTTTACTTATTGAAGGCTAGAGGACTAAATGTATCCTTAAATGAATGGCTGTCTCTTATCGAGGCCCTGGATAAGGGACTCTGCGGAGCAAGCTTACTGAATTTTTATCATCTTTGCAGAAGCATCCTTGTGAAAAGCGAAACGGATTATGACCGTTTTGATTTGGCTTTTGCCGAGTATTTTGAAGGTGTGATAACTCCGGAGGACATTCCATCTGAAATATGGAAATGGCTTAACGAAGATGTGAAATCCAAAGATATCAATGATAAAAACATGCTGGATGACTTTGTTTTGGAATTAGAAGAACTACAAAAGCGGTTAAAGGAAAGAATCGCGGAACAAAAGGAAAAGCATGACGGCGGAAACTACTGGATTGGCACCGGAGGGACCTCTACGATGGGTTACAACGGTTATCATGAACGGGGAATCCGTGTCGGCGGAGAGAGCCGGCACAGAAATGCAGTGCAGGTCGCGGGCGAGAGAAATTTCAAAGACTTTCGTCAGGATAACATTTTGGATTTTAGGCAGTTTCAGATGGCATTCCGAAAGCTGAGGCAGTTCTCATCAAGACTGGACGGTGCGAAAACAGAGCTGGATATCGATGGTACCATCGATGAAACCTGCGAAAATGCAGGAAACCTGAAGCTGGTATGGGAAAGACCAAGAAAAAATACGGTGAAACTGCTGCTGCTTTTCGATTCCGACGGTTCTATGATGCCCTACAGCCATTTATGCAGCCAATTGTTTCAGGCAGTCAGCAAATCCAATCACTTTAAAGATCTCAAGGTGTATTATTTCCATAATTGTATCTATGAGCACTTGTACACGACCCCTCACTGCAGGCGGGGCGAATGGATCGACACAGAGTGGGTCTTATCAAACCTGAGCAGCGAGTATAAGGTGATCTTTGTCGGGGATGCATCCATGGCTCCATCGGAACTCATGAGCAAAGGAGGCAACTGCTTTGTTGGCTTATACAATGAAATCCCTGGAATTGAGTGGCTGAAACGGCTGAAAAAGAAATATCCCAAACATATCTGGCTCAATCCGATTCCCGAAAGAGAGTGGGAATATACTTACGGCAGCAGGACTTTGATGAAAATAAAGGAGCTGTTTCCGATGTACGAGCTGACGATTGACGGGTTGGAGGCAGCCATTAAAAAACTTTTGGTATCAAAATAAATAATTAAATATTGATTGAGCCATATCTAACAAAGCAAATCATAAAATCTCTCCATTTAAATTTTTTCAATGGGGAGATTTTCTTGTTTTATCGTTCTTAAAGAATGTTATAATGCATCTATACTTGAGAAACGGAGGAGAAACGATGGATTTTGATAAAGATTATAGATTTTTTTTGGAGAACATTCTTGGACTTATGGTCATCAACGCTGAGGGTAATCTGGTTTATATGAATCGCCAATGCGCTGATTATATTAAGATGGATCAGGAAAAATCAATTGGAAAGTATATTACAGAAGTGTTTCCTCCAACGAAAATGCTGGAATTGCTGACGGGAGATAAGACGATCAATACGGATTTCTACTTTCATGACGGCCGAATGAGTGTCAGCACGCAGGCGCAGCTTAGGCAGGATGGCAAAATAGTTGGTGTTCTGGAATATGATATCATTCAGGATCTGGATTCTTTGGAAGATATTCTAAATAAATATACGCTGGTCTTAAATGACGAAATGAAATATTACAGAGAACAGTTTCGAAATCTGCAGCGCACAAAGTACTCCATAGAAAACATCATCGGCAGTTCGAAAAAAACTGAAGATTTGCGCAAGCAGATTGAGATGGCTGCGACCTCCAACTCCACCGTAATCATTACAGGAGAAACAGGAACGGGCAAGGAACTGGTTGCTCATTCGATCCACAATCTGAGTAGTCGCAAATTCGACAATTTTGTAAAGATCAATGCTGCAAATTTTCCCGAGTCACTGGCGGAATCGGAATTTTTCGGCTATGAGGATGGAGCGTTTACTGGTGCAAAAAAGGGTGGCAAGAAGGGAAAGTTTGAAATGGCTGACGGTGGTACACTCTTTATTGATGAAATAAGTCAGCTGCCCATAACGCTGCAGCCGAAGCTGCTGCGTGTCCTTCAGGAGCATGAGATAGACCGCTTGGGAGGGGATAAAAGTATCCCAATCGATGTAAGAATCGTAGCTGCTACGAATGAAGATTTAAAGGATATGATTAAGGCGGGGAGATTCCGGGAAGATCTGTTTTACCGTCTCAATGTGTTTACAATCGAAATCCCGCCTCTGAGAGAGCGGCTTGAGGATTTGCCGGAATTGATTATGTACCGGGTAGAACAGTTGAATCTTGAGATGGGCAAGAATATCGTGAAGGTAGAGGATTCGGTTTATCCGTATTTGAGAAAATATGAATGGCCCGGAAATGTAAGAGAATTGTATAATATCATAGAAAAAGCGATGAACTATGCAGCCGGTGATACGCTAAAACTGGAATATTTTAGGCCCGATTCAGGAAACGGAGCAATTGATCTGGGAGCACTCAGCAAATTGGGAAATCCAATAGAAATAGTAAAACGGGAAGCAGAGAGAAAATTGATCATGCATGTTCTTGAAATGTTTCATGGAAACAAGAGCAAAGCATCAGAATATTTGAAAATATCAAGGCCGCTGCTTTATCAAAAAATGTCCCGGCTTGGAATTAAATAAAATGTTATTCTCCACTGACAGTGTAAGGCTGCACCGACACATGGGGAATCTATTTGAAATAATTAAATTGTTGAAATATTCAAAAGCAAGTGTAAGCATATACTTACACTTGCTTTTTGTCATTTGTTGAAATTTCAATAATAAAGTCAATGGCATGATTGTTGCTAGTTGAATTGTCTGAAAATATTTATTAAGGAGGGACATTTATGGAAGCATTAGACGCAATGGAAACGTATGGTGCAATCAGCCTAATTCCGGTTGCAGTAGTAATTATCTCTGCAATCATTACCAAAAGAGCATTGGAATCACTGGTATTAGGTACTTTTATCGGTGCCATTCTGATCGCCAAAACGGCCTGGTGGGGAACGTGGTTTGACTATACGCTCACGGAGATCGGAGATTCGGCTTATTACATCATCATGTTCGGTATGTTCGGTGCAATGATTAGAATACTTCAATATTCCGGGTCGGCGCTGGGATTCTCGGATATCGGCGCAAAACTGGCAAATTCCAGAAAGAAGACGATGATCTTTACCTGGATATTAGGAATCATTATTTTTGTGGAAGATTACTTAAATGCATTGGGCGTTGGTGTTGCAATGCAAACCTTGACAGACAAGTGGAAAATTTCAAGAGAGTATTTGGCCTTCATTGTCAATTCAACGGGAGCTGCTGTCTGTATTCTTGTACCATTCTCCTCCTGGGGCATTTTATATGCCAGCCAGGTGGAAGAAGTTGGCATTCTGGGCGACGTTTCGGGATTTAGCGCGTACGTTCATGCGATTCCCTTTATGCTATACGCATGGATTGCAGTAATCATCGTACTTTTATTTATTCTGGGCGTTATACCGCTTTACGGCCCGATGAAGCAGGCTGAAGCAAGAGTGGCAAGCACCGGAAGGGTATTTCCTGATTATCATTATGAAGAAGAAGTTTCAGATGGTCTTAAGGATGATACAAAGCCTTCCAATGCTTTGAATTTTATCGTACCGATGATTGTTTTGATTGGAATCACTGTTTACACCGCTGATATCGTCTTTGGTGTCATTGTCTCCGTCGTAGTCGCATTTATTATGCTCTTCTTTCAAAAATTGATGACGCTTGGCGCATTTTGTGATCATATTGTAGGTGGATTCAAGGATATGCTGTATGTTACAATGCTGGTTCTTGCTGCGTTTGTGCTGCAGGACTTCAATGATGCGTTGGGATTGACTCCTTTTGTGATTGACAGTGTGGCACCGATTTTGAGTCCCGCATTGTTCCCGGCTGTTACTTTCATCGTAATTGCAGCACTTGCTTTCGCGACAGGAAGCTTTTGGGGTGTGGCTGCGATTTCATTTCCGATCATATTGCCCCTTGCAATGGCATTGAATGTTAATCCATATATGGCAATCGGTACAGTAGCTGCAGCAACGGCGTTTGGAAGTCATGCTTGCTTCTACAGTGACGCTGTGACGGTCACTTGCGCGGCAACTGGTCTGAAAAACATGGATTACGCAAGAACAGCACTGCCGCTGATAGCAGTGCCCCTGGTCCTTGGTGTCATTGCATACCTGATTCTCGGCATTGTGATGGCATAGTAGGAAAAAGGAGAGGTCAGTAAAAATGGATAGAAATGACTTGGAAAGGATAGGAAAATGGTATGATCGCTGATATGATTATCAAAAGCAATGCAATTTTTGACGGTGTGACTGAAAATCCGTATGAGGGATTTGTCGCGATAAAAGGGAATCGGATCGTTGGTACCGGAAACAGCATGGATGCGGCAGCATATACAGGCTATTCAACCAAAGTATACCAATTTGAAGATCGTCTGGTAATGCCGGGCTTTCATGATAGCCATACACATCTGTTAATGGCGGGAATGTTTCAAACCTATGTAAATCTGGCCGATGCGAGATCAGAGGAAGAAGCCGTCCAAATGGTGAAAGAATCTGTAGAAAACAGATGTGCCGGAGATTTGAAAACTGATGAAGCTGATGGAGAAGACTGGATCATCGGTTTTAGCTGGTATCATGTTTTTTGGGAAATCAAAATGTTGCCGAGTAAGAAATCACTGGATCGATATTTCCCTGATAGACCTGTATTTCTACTGAACGCGGAAGCGCACGGAGCATGGGTTAACTCGAAAGCACTTGAAATAGCAGGAATAATCAACGAAACGCCCAATCCCTTTGGCGGAGAGATCGCAAGGGATGAAAAGGGTGAGGCTACCGGATTTCTTTATGAATCCGCAGTGGGTCTGGTCAGTAAATATGCGCTTTCCTTTACAGAAAAGAAGGAAAAAGAATTGATACGTGCATTTCTGAAACAGGCAGCGGAATACGGAATCACATCGGTAAATGATGTCCAGCCGTATTTCCACGGAAATATGGGAGACCTTGCCGTGTATAGTCAGATGGACAGGGAGGGAGAGCTTACCGTCAGAATCCATGCTGCTCCTGATTTGCTCGGTGATCTGGATCAGGTAGAGATCTGGAGGAAAGAATATCGCTCTGATAAGCTTCGGGTTGAAATGCTGAAGCAATTTCTTGATGGAGTTAGCACAACGCATACGGCATTAGTTCTAGAGGAGTATGCCGACGGTCCCGGCAACTTTGGCATTTCGCTCAATGATACGGAAGCAATAAAAGCTGCGGTTCCAGAAGCGCATCGCCGTGGTTTTTCCGTAAAGCTGCATTCCTGCGGTGACCAATCGGCCCGCATGGCGCTGGATTATTATGAAGATGCAATTTGCAGGTATGACAGGAATCAGTGCCGTCATGCCATTGAGCATGTAGAGCTGATCAAGGAGGAAGATATTGCCCGTTTTAAAGAATTGGGGGTCATTCCTTCTGTGCAGCCGGAACATATCGCACTGACACAGAACTTTGAGGATAATCCTTATCCGCTGACGTTGGGTAAAGAACGTGCCGACCAGACCTGGCCGCTGAAAAGCTTATATGACTCTGCAGGCGTTTTGGCCATCGGAAGCGACTGCCCTGTTGTAGACAACAATCCATTTCTTGAGATATACAGAGCGGTGACGAGGCTCCATAACGACGGAAAGCCGGAAGGAGGCTGGAATCCGTCTCAGAAGCTTACGCTTTACGAGGTGCTTCGAAGCTATACCTATGGTTCAGCATACGGGGTTAATCGTGAAGGAGAGCTGGGAACGCTGGAAACCGGAAAATTTGCTGATGTTATCGTGTTGGACAGAAACTTGTTTCAGATCGATCCGGAAGAAATAAAATCAGGCAGGGTAATACTAACTGTGATGGACGGAAAAATCATATTTGATTAAAAAACGGAGCGACTGGCAATCGCCAATGCGCGCTTATAGCCAACAGAGGCCATAATACTCATTTTCTCAACCAAAAAGAAACTAGTGTTTGAAAAGGAGCAAAGAAAATAAGGAACGTCTGTTTACTTTTTCATAAAAATGTGATAGTATGTTCGTATTGATATACATATTATTCTCGTTTTAGTTACTGGAAAAGTTAAGGAGGAAATTTCTGATGGAACCGCTTAAGGATCGAGAACGAAAAATACTCACATATATGAAAGAGGAAATTAAGAAAAAAGGATATCCGCCGACGGTTCGGGAAATGTGCAATGCCCTCGGAATCAAATCCACATCTACCACCCATAAGGACCTGGAAAATTTGGAGATGAAGGGTTATATTAAAAAAGATCCCTCAAAACCCAGGGCCCTGATGATTATCGATCCGGAGGCTGAGGACAGCGCTTCGAAACAGGCTGCGGCCGGTTCTGTGATCCCCCTCCAAGCTGAGCGGAGCGACGTTGTGGATATACCGGTGATCGGGAGAATTGCGGCAGGAACGCCAATCCTGGCGGATCAGAATATTGATGATACGATTCCTGTACCAGCTCGGTTTCTTTCAAACGGCAACAATTTCATGCTTACTGTAAGAGGGGAGAGTATGATAGACGCCGGAATATTTGATGGGGACTACATTCTTGTACATCAGCAGAATTCGGCGAACAACGGCGATATCGTCGTTGCGATGATCGATGGCTTTGAAAGTGAGGCAACGGTAAAGACCTTTTATAAGGAGAGCGGACATGTCAGGCTTCAGCCTGAAAATCAGTTTATGAGTCCAATCATTGTGAGTGATGTCAAGGTTCTTGGTCTTGTAAAAGGAGTTTTCCGTTATTTATAATGTATTTTGAAAAAACGAAAGAGCCGAGTTTATCTCGGCTCTTTCGTTTTTATATTGGTGAATAAGCTTCTTATTTAATCATGTTGTCTACGGAGTCAAGAACTTTATCCATGATTGCCATAGCTTCTCTTAATTCAGCCTCTGTAATGTTAAGCGGCGGGCAAACAAGAATCATATTCTCGTGAGCGTAAGTTGAGAATCCTTCTACCTTCAACATACCAATAATTTTAGGCATCAAACCTTCTTTATCGTTGTTGAAAGGAACGATCGGCTCACGGGTTTCCTTGCTCTTAACCAGCTCTACGCAGCTGAATAAACCGATGTGTCTAACCTGACCAACGCAAGCATACTTCTTTTCAAACTCATCAAGGATTTCAGCAAGTACTTTACCTTGAGCTTTAACGTTTTCAGCGATATTTTCTTCTTTATATGCATCGATTGTAGCGATTGCAGTGGCACAACCCATTGGGTGGGCGCTGTAGGTAAGTCCATTGAACATTTTCTTTTCATCAAAGGCCTTAGCAATCTTTTCGGAAAGGATAACACCTCCAAGAGGAACATAACCGCAGGTTGAACCCTTTGCAAAAGTAACGATGTCCGGCTTAACTCCGAACTGATGGAATGCGAAAGCAGTTCCTGATCTGTAGAAACCAGCCATAACTTCGTCAAATACCAGTACGATATTGTATTTGTCGCAGAGCGCTCTAACTCCTTCATAGTATCCTTTAGGCGGAACAAGAATTCCGTTTGATCCAACGATCGTTTCAAAGAAAATTGCAGCGATCTGTTCAGGACCTTCATACAGAACCTGGTTTTCTAACAGTTCAAGATAGAAAGCAGTTACATCTTCTTCGGATTTGAAATTACAGGCTTTTGGTGCTCTGTAAGCATAAGGTCCATCAAATTTGATGAAGCCAGGAACGCCTGGCTCTGTGATGAATCTTCTTGGTTCACCAGTCAGTGCGCTTGCACCGAAAGTAGCGCCGTGATAGCTTCTGTAAGCGGAGAAAATCTTCCACTTTCCAGTATATGCTTTCGCAAATTTGATAGCGTTTTCGTTAGATTCTGCGCCAGCGTTTGTAAAGAAGACTTTCGCTCCTTCCAAACCAGATAATTCAACGACCTTCTGAGCGGCTTCGGAACGAACGTCTACAGAGTATCCAGGACCCATGAAAGCCATTTTCTCAGCCTGGTCCTTGATCGCCTGGATCAACTTTTTGTTACCATGGCCAAGATTGGAGTTTACAAGCTGAGCTGACATATCAAAATATTTTTTACCGTCCTCATCCCAGAAATAAATACCTTCTGCTTTAGACACTACCATTGGATTGATCTTCTTTTGAGCACTCCAGGAATAGAGATTATATTTCATACCCTGCTCTTTAATATTTGACATTTTCTTTTTCTCCTTCTAACGAATAATTGTTGGGGCTGCGGCATTTACAGCCCCTTTATATGAGTGGTTTGTATTTTTATTTAAAAGCTTTTCTGATTTCTTCGTCAAACAGGTCTTCGTCCTTTGGCTGATAGGAAGGAATTGGTCTGGAAACATAAGTGAAGTTTAAGAGATCCTTCCAAGTAGCGTTGTGAGAAATACTGTTGTGTCCCCATGTTCCGCAGCCTAATGTCATTGACATTGGGAAACCGGAAGTCCAGGAACCACTGTTTGTCAGAGACTGAGGTGCATTTACGCATACTTTGCAAACAGGGATGAGTTCGCCCAGTCTTGTAACTCTTTCGTCAATTGTTGTATGGATACCACAGCTGTGACCTTTTCCTTGATATTCGAGGATATTCATCATCTTATCAACAGCATCGTCGAAGTCCTTGGCTTTTCTTATGCCAGAAACAGGAGAAAGCTTTTCACCTGTGAATGGGAATTCATTTCCGTAACCGCCATTTTCCTCTGCCATCAGCATTTGTGTTCCTTCTGGAACTGAGATTCCGGCAGCTTCAGCGATTTTATCAGCAGGCTGAGCTACAATGTGTCTGTTCAGGTCATGGTTTTCAGGGCTTGCAGGCCATAAAGTTTTAAGAAGCTTTGCTTTTTCTTCGGAACCGTCTTTGAAGAGTACGGAACCCTGCTTAGCCATTGCTTCTACGAAAGCGTCATAGCATTCTTCTAACACGATGATATTATTTTCAGTGGAGCAGGATGTAGCGTTGTCAAATGTCTTGGATTTGATGATCAGGGATGCAACATCATCCATGTTGGTTGTTCCGTCAACGATCGTTACAACGTTACCTGTACCTACGCCGATAGCAGGATTTCCAGAGGAGTAAGCCTGTCTAACCATTGGTGTTCCACCTGTTGCCAGGATGAAATCTACCTGCTTCATTAATTCTCCGGAAGTTTCGATGCTTACATAATCAGGGCCGATTGCCTGTACCAGATCTTCTGGAGCGTCAAATTTCTTGAGGACGCTTCTGATCATCTCAGTTACAGCCAGATTTGTCTTTCTTGCTTTTGGATGTGGAGCAAGGATAATTGCGTTTCTGGTCTTCAGAGCCATAAGAGCCTTAACAACAGGTGTTGCTTCTCCGTTTGTTACAGGGATGATTGCACCGATAACGCCCATTGGCTTTGCATATTTTTCCATGCCCATTTTTTCATCAACTTCAACAAGGCCAACTGATTTCTGACCCTTCATCTGGAAGTAGGTGCCTTTTACTTTACCAAACATTTTTCCCTGTTTGTCAGCAGGGACACCCATACCGGATTCTTCAACGAGCATTTCACCAAATTTAAGAGCAACATCAGGCTGAGTAAGTGCATAAGCTACTGCTGCTGTTAACTGATCAACCTTTTCCTGGGTGAAGCCTTCAGCGATCTTCTGGGCAGCATGTCCTTTTGCTACTAAACCTGCTACATATTCTGCGTAATTAACTGACATTTTCTACATTCCTCCTTAAGAATATAATGGATTTAATTAACAACATTCTTATTATGCAATGCTTGTGCCAAAACTATGAATAAACTGGGAAAATAAAATAAAAACCTGCAGGGCTTGAAAACGCTGGATGTGTTGAAATCATTTGCGTTCAGCAATCGCATTGAATAATAAATTTGAAGCTATGTTTATTTAAAAAAACAAAAGTTTGATTCAAATATGAATCAAACTATGAAGGTTGTGTGAAGAATTTTGGCCGAAATGGTCAAAAACAGAGCGTTTTACATCGATACAGAATAGTATCGCTGATACTATTCTGTATCAGCAATATGATATTTCTGTAATTTACGTACGATTGTCGGTTGACTTACGCCTAATGCCTTGGCGATTGTCCTTGTCGTCTTGTGTTTTTCCACGGCTTTGATGAGGATTTCTTTTTCTGCGTCATCCAGCGCCTCCTTGAGACTTTTTCCCATGGTTATGAGCACCGGTTCCGTATTGACCGCAGCTTCAAGAATGAAGCTTGGTAAATTTTCAGGATGGATGGTAGAACCGCGGGTTGTGATCATCAAACGTTCAATAATGTTTTGCAGCTCCCTGACATTTCCGGGCCAGGCATATTTCATGAGGATTGCAATTGCCTTTGAGTCGATCTCCTTATGTTCCTTCATTTTTTTATTATTTTGGTTTAGAAAAATCCTGATCATTGGAATGATGTCTTCGGGTCTTTCTCTCAAAGGGGGAATGCTGATGGGAACGACGTTCAAACGGTAATACAGATCTTCACGGAACTTTCCCTGACTGACCAAAGACATAAGGTCCCTGTTCGTGGCGGATATGATTCTGACGTCGATTGGAATGCTCTCTACTCCGCCGACTCTCGTAATTTCCCGCTCCTGAATTACTTGGAGCAGTTTGACCTGCAGATTCAGCGGGAGCTCAGAAATTTCATCCAAAAAAATTGTTCCTTTATTTGCAGTTTCAAACAATCCCTTTTTTCCGTTCCTTCTGGAACCGGTGAAAGCACCGCTTTCGTAACCGAAAAGTTCGGATTCTATTAAGGTTTCAGGAATTGCACCACAGTTTAATTTAATGAAAGGATATTCTTTCCGTCTGCCGTTTTCATGAAGCTGCTTGGCAATTACCCCTTTTCCAACGCCCGATTCTCCGGTAATCAAAACCGTTGAGTCTACATCGGAAAGTCTACGGGTAAGCTGGATTACGTTGTACATGGAAGGGCTGTTGGCAATGATGCCGTTGAAACCTTCCTGCTCTTTTAATCCTGACAGCTTGTTTTGAACACTTTCCAATTCGTTTTGCAGATTGATCAGTTCCGTGATATCGTGTGTCGTCGTAATGATTTTACTCATGTTGTTATTGGCGTCCATAATCGGTATGCCTGTGGTTAGAAGTCTTTTACCATCCTTGTTTTCATGAATGGTGGTAACTTCCTTCATTTTTTCCATTACGATCCTTGCAACAGAAGGCGTAAAAATGCCTTCGCTTTCAAGAAAAGAGACATGTTTTCCGATGACATCTTTTCGTTTTACTTTATATAGATCTTCACTGGCTTTGTTAATCCATATGGTAAAGCCCTGGGCGTCGTCGATAAAGATCGCATCACTGATGCTGTCCAGGATCGGGATCAATTCGTCGATGGACAGGACGGAAAGTGCATTTTTTCCGTTTGTCATTTTTTATTTTACTCCTCGTATAAATATTATGATAATATGAAGCAGGCTGCATATCGCTTATCCCATTGATTGATGGCGTAAACTGATGCGTTGTAATAAAATCATCATATAATATAAACCACAACTAATCAATGAGGAAAACAGGTCCAAGCATACCAAAAATTCAGAAGATTTAATTGAGCATTTCTAAGGTTTTAAACAAGCTGTTTCAATTAAACGGAGTAATATGGTCTATGACCGCCTCTGAAATCGTCGCCTGCGGTTCTTTTACAGCTTTATTGACATACTAACTTGGAATTTAAATAATAAAATATAAAATTTATTGACAACATAAAAACAAAATGTTAACATATTTCAGTAATGAAGAAGAAGTAGTCCGCTTCTCACCTTACCGGCGAAGGCTGTTAGGGTTAATAACAAAAAACTGATCCATGAAATTGGTTTTTTTTGAAGCGGGTACTGCAACCCGCTTTTTTAGTTTTTTGGGAGGTGCTAATCATTAGCAGGGAAAATCAGATCAACGAAGAAATTCGTGATAAAGAATTAAGAGTAATTGACAGCGACGGAACGCAATTGGGCATCATGGGCCTTGATGAAGCTATGAAGCTGGCTTTTGAAAAAAAGCTGGATCTGGTTAATATTGCACCTACTGCAAAACCGCCGGTTTGTAAGATTCTTGATTACGGAAAATACAGATACGAACTTCAAAAGAAGGAAAAAGAGGCAAAGAAAAAGCAGAAGATCACTCAGGTGAAAGAAATTCGCTTGAGTACCTATATTGAAGAGCATGATCTTGTTGTGAAAGCTCATAACGCCGCAAAATTTCTTAAGGAAGGCGATAAGGTCAAGGTCAGCCTCCGGTTTAAGGGAAGAGAAAAGGATTATGTCAGCAAGGGTCAAGCAGTAATGGCCAAGTTTGTAGAGGTAATCTCCGAGGTTGGAGTTGTTGAAAAGAAACCCGAATTTGAAGGTAGAAGTTTGATTATGATTTTAGCACCAAAAACGGATAAATAACTTTCGTCAACGACTCTGGCGAGTCGGACAGAATGTTGGACGATAGAAATCTACGAAAAAATTCGTGATTTCTTAGCTTAAATTCTGTCAACGCCTCTGAAGAGTCGGACAGAATGTTAGACGATAGAAATCTACGAAAAAATTCGTGATTTCTTAGCCTAAATTCTGTCAACGGCGCTAAAGCGCCGGACAGAATGTTAAAAGGGATACTCGATGAAATTTTTAGGAGGAAAAAATGGCAAAAACAAAAATGAAGTCTCATAGAGGAGCAAGCAAAAGATTTAAATTGACTGGTACCGGTAAGGTTAAGAGAAATAAGGCATATAAGAGCCATATCCTTACAAAGAAATCTGCAAAGAGAAAAAGAGGCTTGAGAAAAGCAACTCTTCTGGGCAGCGCTGACCACAAGAGAATTAAATCTGTATTGAACGTGTAAGGGTATAGGAGGAAAGATATAATGGCAAGAATTAAAAAAGGAATGAATGCTAAAAAAAAGCATAAGAAAATATTAAAACTGGCAAAAGGTTTCTATGGTGCAAAGAGCAAAATCTTTAGAGCTGCTAATCCAGCGGTGATGAGATCTCTTCGTTCCGCTTACGTAGGAAGAAAGAACAAAAAGAGAGAATACAGAAGACTGTGGATCTCCAGAATCAATGCAGGTGCAAGGATGAACGGCCTTTCCTACAGCAAGCTGATGAATGGCCTGAAAGTATCCGGAATCGAGATCAACAGAAAGATGCTTTCTGAAATGGCAATTTATGATCCTGCAGGTTTTGCACAATTAGCTGAGACAGCAAAAAAGGCTGTAAATATGAAATAAAATAGAAATCGACATTCTCTTTTGACAAAAAACTACCCCCTCAGAGAACTATAATCTTGAATTAAGATTATAGCAGCGAGGGGGTTTTTTCATGTGGTAATCTATGCGGAGTATCTGTTCCTTGAAAATGCAGTTACAGGAGGATTGATTCTGTTGCTTACGGGAAAGGTTTCCGGCATTTGTTTAAAAAAACGGTACCTTATTCTGGGAAGCCTTTTGTGCGGAATCTACTCTTTTATACTTTTTTGTGACTCGCTGCACCCGCTGATTTTGTTTTTATCAAAGCTTATTTTTTCCTTTGCAATCGTATTGATTGTATTCAGACCGAGGTCGATGCGGCGTTTTGCGAGGCTCACACTGGTCTTTTATCTGATTAGTTTTGCTATGGGCGGTATCACAATCGGACTGATGTATTTCATCGGTATAAAGGGAGTGACGCAAAATAGTTCGATCTATATGGATGGATTTGGATATCTCTATGTTTTGCTGGGATGTTCACTGACGTATGTGATCTTTTGCGTCTTCGCAGAATTTATCAAAGGGAGAATGGTCCGTGAGAGAATTTATGCCGATGTGGAAATTACACTGGAAGGCAGATCGGAAAAATTGAAAGGCTTGATTGATACCGGAAACTTTTTGAAGGACCCCATATCCGGAAAACCGGTTTTACTGATTAATGAAACAGCTGCGATGAAATTGTTCCCCGGAAGCATTGCTCAAGAAATCGCTGAAAGTGGAAGCTCTGAAATCGCACTGCAGAAGCTTATGAAAAGTACATATGTGAACAGAATCAGACCAATTCCCTACCGAACCGTAGGAGAGGAAAGGGGATTTTTTATCGGAGTCCGTACGGATTTCATCCGAATCGATATATATAACGGCAGGAGCGGTGAAAAAACCGCAGTAACCTCGGAAGGAGCTTTCCTGGCAATCAATAAAGGATTGTTTACGGGGGAACAGTCGGAAGACGGCTGCTCAGTTCTTTTGCATCCGAGCATATTAGAAGGGGGAATTGCTTTCAATGTTTAAGACACTAATGGAAATCACCATTCAAAACGGAAGAAAACTACGGCTGTCGGTTTTCAGAATCAGAGAAAAACTGATTTTGATGATAAAAGGACATAAGCCAGATGAGATATTCTACATAGGGGGCAGCGATGTACTGCCGCCGCCACTTGCTCCAGACGAGGAACGAATTCTTTTGGAAGAACTGGCTATGAATAACGAAGATGCCAAGACGATTTTGATCGAAAGAAATCTTCGGCTGGTGGTTTATATTGCCAAGAAATTTGAAAATGCCGGCGTTAATGTGGAGGATTTAATCTCCATTGGAGCAATCGGCCTGATCAAGGCGGTTAATACCTTTAACCTTGACAAGAACATTAAACTGGCGACTTATGCTTCAAGATGTATCGAAAATGAGATTCTGATGTATCTTAGAAGAAGCAGCAGAACAAAGAGCGAGGTTTCTTTTGATGAACCACTGAACATCGATTGGGACGGAAATGAGCTCTTGCTTTCCGACATCCTCGGCACAGATAATGACATTGTATATAACCATATCGAAGAAGAAGTCAACAGAAACCTGCTTGTCTATGCACTGAAGAAGCTGACGAACCGCGAAAAACAGATTATGGAGATGAGATTCGGTCTTGTCAGCGGCAGAGAAATGACGCAAAAGGAGGTTGCAGACAAGATGGGCATTTCACAGTCGTATATCTCGCGGCTGGAAAAAAAGATTATCGGTCGGCTCCGAAAAGAAATAAAAAAGTTGGGATAGAAAGTAGGCAGACAGAATAAAAACATACCTGAATGTTAAGAATAAGGAATAGCATCGGTTATCAACTGATGTGAAACGCTAATGTGCTGCTTAGGGGGGCAAAACAGAAAGCGGAGGTCCTTATCATGGCAAGCAAAGTTGAAATCTGTGGCGTAAATACATCAAAGCTGCCAGTTTACAAAGACGTTGAAATGAAAAGAATGATTGATCAGATTAAAGGGGGAGATAATGAGGTAAGAGACGAATTTATTAGAGGAAACCTGCGTTTAGTTTTAAGCGTGATACAGCGTTTTAGTAATAGAGGGGAAAACCCAGATGATTTATTCCAGGTGGGCTGTATTGGTCTGATCAAGGCTCTTGATAATTTTGATACGTCTCATAATGTGAGGTTTTCCACCTATGCGGTTCCGATGATTGTCGGAGAAATAAGAAGATATTTGAGAGATAATAATTCCATTCGAGTTAGTCGTTCACTGCGGGATACCGCATATAAAGCATTACAGGCAAAGGAGAAGCTTTCACGCGAACTACAGCGGGAACCGACTATTATGGAAATTGCCAAAGAACTGGAACTTCCTAGAGAAGAGGTTGTGTTGGCGCTGGACTCCATACAGGACCCTATTTCCCTGTTTGAACCCGTTTTCCATGACGAAGGAGACGCCATCTATGTAATGGATCAGGTTAAGGATACAAAGAATACGGACGAAAAATGGATGGAGAATATTTCCTTGAAAGAGGCCTTGAAAAAGCTTACCGGCAGAGAGAAGCATATTCTTACCATGAGGTTCTTTGAAGGGAAGACTCAAATGGAAGTAGCTGATGAAATTGGTATCAGTCAGGCGCAGGTCAGCAGACTTGAAAAAAATGCCTTGAAGTATATGCGAAAATACGTTTAATCAAATATTCAAAGTATCGTTGCCTTGCTTTCTCAATTAAAGTTAAAAAGCGGTACGTAGATAGATATCGTTATTAACGAAAGTGCCATGTAATGATAACTCAGGGCACTTTTTTTATTGTTTTTTATCTGACTCTTTTTTTGAAAGGATTGATTAATCCGTTGTATCTTCACTCTGAAAGTGTCATAATGAAGGATATTATATCTATGAAAGGTCACGAGATTTTGGAAAACTTTATATATAGTCTAAACGCAACAATTCCGGTATTTATTGTTATGCTTGCTGGGTGGATATTGAGACGGTTAGGAATGCTGAATCAAAATTTTGTTAACACTGCGGACCGTTTCAATTTTAGAATAACGCTGCCCGCATTGCTGTTTCGGGATATTGCAGCGATGGATATTATGAGAGATTTTGATATGAAATTTTTCTTCTACTGCATGATCGCAACGGCACTTTGTTTTTTTATGATTTGGTCTTTTGCAGAAGTATTAATCAAAGAAAAAGGAGCAATCGGCAGTTTTGTTCAAGGCTCTTTCAGGGGAAGCATGGCTGTACTTGGTATCGCTTTAATTCAAAATATATATGGGAATGCCGGACTGGCTCCTCTGATGATCGTAGCGGCAGTTCCATTATATAATATTTTTTCCGTATGGATTTTGACGGTAAGAGGTGACGGTGATGATTCAGGAGAGAAGGTTCCTGTTAAGGCTACATTGATGGAGATTGCAACCAATCCGTTCTTGATCAGCATTTTTGCAGGACTACCTTTTTCATTGATGCATATCGAATTGCCGGGAATCATTTCAAAAAGTTTGAACAGCTTTGCAGCAATGGCGACGCCATTAGCTTTAATCGCAATAGGAGCTGGCTTTGAATTACATAAAGCGATCGGGAGAATCAACATGACTATGGCAGCGTCCATTATCAAACTGATCCTGCAGCCTGCAATATTTCTGCCTGTTGGGATTCTTTTGGGATTCCGGGATCAGGCGATCGTCGCACTGTTGATTATGTTGGGAGCGCCTTCCACACCGGCATGCTATATTATGGCGAAAAATATGGGAAATGACAGCGTTCTTGCATCCGGTATCGTCGTCTCAACCATGCTGCTCTCTCCCGTTACGATCACACTATGGTTTTTTATATTGAAGAGTATGGCATATATCTGATTGGGATAGAATGATTTTGTGATTCACTCTGAAAGGAGATTGAGAAATTGCCTTACATCGATACACTGTGGATTATCATATGCGCCTGCTTTGTCTTCTTCATGCAAGCTGGTTTTATTTGTTATGAGGTTGGATTTGTGCAGAGCAAAAATGTAATCTCCGTAGCGATAGAAAACCTGCTGACCTTTATGATCACAACCATCGGATTTTGCCTCGTGGGTTTTCCTCTAATGTTTGGAGAAACTTACAAAGGCGTGATCGGAAACAGCTTCTGGCACTTTGAAGGAATCACAGCAGCCTCTCCGCTCGGTTATTCCTTTGTTTTTTTTGAATTGATGTTTGCTGCGACGGCGGTGACCATTTTTGCGGGCTCCATGTCTGAAAGGACAAAGCTTTTTTCCCTTCAAATTGCGGCAATCATTAGTGCTGCTTTTATTTTTCCTGTTTATGGTCATTGGGTATGGGGCGGTCTGTTTCTCAAGCAGAATACATGGCTTGCATCCCTGGGCTTCATTGATTTCGCAGGGGCTACGGTCGTTCATACAACGGCGGGGTTTATTGCCCTTGCAGGACTTATCGTAGTGGGGAAACGAAACAAACCGAAAAACAGCAGGTCAAATATACCCTTCGCGGCGCTTGGCGTCTTTATTCTTTGGTTTGCATGGTTTGGATTCAATGGCGGCAGCATCTTGATCTTCAACGATAGTGTGGGGTTGATTCTATTAAATACAAATCTATCGGCTGCTTCAGGTATGCTGGGTGCCCTTGCTGTCAACCTGCTTCTTTCAAGGAACGGAGGATATCTGATTTCCATATTCAACGGAGTGTTGGGGGGACTGGTAGCGATTACGGCCGCATCCTATTATCTTCAGCCGATATCGGCACTGCTGATCGGCCTTCTTTCCGGAATGGTTGTGGATCTTTCCAACTATCTCCTTGAAAAAGCAGGGATTGATGATGCTGTGGGAGCAGTTCCTATCCATCTGTTCGGCGGTATGGCAGGTACTTTGCTTCTCCCGTTTTTTATGAAGGAAGAACTTTTGCATACGGGTGATCGATTGACTCAGTTTCTGGTTCAGCTCCTTGGATTTGGAATCAATTTCTGTTGGGCCTTCGGCGTGTCTTTCCTGATGTTTAAGCTTATCGACAAAATCTTTGGGTTGAGGGTTACTGTTGAGGAAGAAGAAAAAGGACTGAATATCGTAGAATTTTCCGATATATACTCTTGGGAGAAGTATATGGAGATCAGCAACTATGAAAAAGAAATCAAAGATAAAAATGATCTCTTAAGGAAGCAGTCCAGACTACTTGCTGTTACAGAGGAGCAGGAAAAAACCAAACTCGCAAGAGATCTTCACGATGGAGTTGGCCAAAGCCTTGCTGCGTTGAAACTAATCCTGGGAATGACGAAGAAACAACTTGAGTCCAGAGAAAACGAGCCCGGGCAGGGGCGGCTAATACAAAATACAGATAAAGCCGTTACGCTTGCAGATAATT
Source organism: Anaerovoracaceae bacterium (assembly GCA_963676445.1). Classification (GTDB taxonomy): domain Bacteria; phylum Bacillota; class Clostridia; order Peptostreptococcales; family Anaerovoracaceae; genus Anoxybacterium. The sequence continues at coordinate 740,986 of OY781100.1, read as the reverse complement.
CGATCAGTGAAATCAGAAATGTACTGAACAATCTCAAGCCGGAACCCCTTGCCGAAAACGGACTGACGGGAGGTTTATCAGCTATGGCGGAGGACATAAACCATACAGGAACGCTGGCCTGCTCGTTGGATATTAAAAAGCCCATACCGCACTTTGATGAGACCATTACACTGAATATTTACCGTATTATGCAGGAAGCACTAACGAACGTTGTAAAACATGCAAATGCCAAAACGGTTAAAATTATTGCGGGGAATTCAGCGGATGGAAATACTTACGATTTTCAGATTATCGACGACGGTGTCGGATTTGAAACGGAAAGCGGTGATTACGGCGTTGGGATACCTTCCATGGCTGACCGGGTTAAAATGCTGGGAGGAAGGTTTCGAATCGTAAGTTCGGAAGGAAAGGGAACTAAAATAATTGTGGAGGTGCCGATAACAGATGAGTGATAAGATTAAAATTTATCTGGCGGATGATCATAAGATTCTCAGGGAGTCTCTTCATATTTTGCTTAGCCAGGAGCAGGATATCGTTGTGGTGGGCGAGGCGGAAGACGGGCTTGCTGTAGACGAGGGAATGATGAAAACTCCGGCTGATATTTTGATTTTGGATATCTCAATGCCGAAGCGAAGCGGGCTTGATGTTGCGAAAAACCTGATGAGACAGTATCCTGATTTGAAGATTATCTTTTTAACCATGCATAAAAGCGAGGAAATCGTAGCAGAAGCCTTTGAAAGCGGAGCGAAGGGATATGTTTTGAAAGAAAATGCCTTTGAAGAATTGATTAAGGCGATTCATACGGTACTGAACGGAAAAGTTTACGTTTCCTCTGAGCTTTCGCCAATTCTTCTGCATGGCTTTCTCTCCAACGAGAGGAGGGGCAGCGACCTGTCGGTTCGGGAGAGAGAAATCCTGAAGCTGCTGGCGGAAGGCTACAGCAACAAGGAAATCTCTGATATGCTGGCGATCTCGATCAAAACTGTAGAGACCCACAGAGCAAATATCATGCGGAAAAACAATTTTAAAAATATCACTGAGCTGGTTCTGTATGCAGCACGAAATCACTTGATTGAAATATAACGAGGCGGGAGAGCTTTCCGCCTCGTCGCAATTTTGCTCCAAGCTCGCTTGGATTGTTTAAATTAAAATCAATTTTTTACTGCAACAAAATCTTCATAGTCAATTTGTTCCCCTGTACGAGTGTGTGAAATTAACTCTGTAAATTAGCTTTCTATGGTAAACCTGATTTAGAAAGGGTGCATTTTTTAAGCACCCGATTACGAAACCAATATATTAAATTAATATGGGTATGTCAAGGGCACCTTTGAAAAAAGGCGCCCTTCTTGTCCTATTGGATGAAGTCTATAGGGGTATCCTTCCCTCGTACATGATTGCAAATTCGCCATAAACCTTGCCCCAGTCCCTTAGAGGAAGGCCCCATTTTTTTGTGGCCTGGAGCGTGGAAAGATACAGGGCTTTCAGCAGGGCCTTATCGCTTGGAAACACGCTTCTTTGCCGATTAAGCTTCTTGTAGGTGCTGTTAAGGCTTTCAATTGCATTTGTGGTATAGATCATCTTTCTGGTATCGCTGGAGAACTTGAAGATTGGAGAAAGAATATCCCAATTTTGCTCCCAGCTCTTCATCGCATGGGGATACTGCTCGTTCCATTTCTCCGCAATTCTCTGCATATTGTCATATCCCTGCTGCTCATTCGGAGCTAAATAGATGGTTTTTAGATCTGCGGCAAACTTCTTCATGTCCTTGTATGAGACGTATCTGAGCGTATTCCTTACTTGATGTACAATACAGCGTTGGTATTCTGTGTTAGGGAAGGCCGCTGTAATGGCTTCTTTCATTCCGGTAAGTCCATCTGCACAGATCAGCATGATATCCTTAACTCCACGGTTCTTCAGATCGTTCAGAATTCCAAGCCAGTATTTGCTGCTTTCATTTTCTCCGATTTGAAGGTTTATGACCTCCTTCTTGCCAGACAGTGTGATTGCAAGCATTACATAGGCGGCACGTTTCTTAATCACATTATCCTCGCGTACAGAGAAGTGAACAGCATCAATAAAGATCACCGGATAAATTTCATCAAGTGGGCGACGCTGCCAATCGTCGATTTCCTGTAGGATTTTATCCGTCACATCTGATATGAATCCTTCGCTGCATTCAAAACCATAAATATCCTCAATCTGTTCGGAGATCTGCCTTGTGGTAAGCCCTTTGGCATACATGGCAATAATCTTATCGTCTATTCCTGAAATATCCTTTTGCCGTTTCTTGACAACGGCTGGTTCGAAGGTACTTTCTCGATCCTGTGGCACGTCAAGAGGGAATTCGCCGTACTTGCTCCTGATCGTTTTGGCCTTTGAGCCGTTTCGGGAATTAGTATTATCGCTTCGCTCGTAGTTCTTGTAACCAAGATGGTCGTCCATCTCGGCTTCCATCATGCTTTTGATGGTTCCGCCCAGAAGATCTTTCAGTGCATTTTGAATATCATCGGCAGTTTCAATGTCATATTCGTCGATTAAAGCTGCGATAATATTCTTTTTTCCTTCACTCATTGATTCTTTTCTCTTTGCCATAAAAATAGCCTCCTATGATAATTTGATTTTACCATAGAAGGCGATTGACTTTAATTATTTACAGACTTTTTTTCACAGTCTCCCCTGTACTTAGATTTATACAGATATCTTTGCAGAGAAGTCCGCCTGACTCATCCTGAATCGTGATTTGAGCATTTTCTTCTAATTGAACGTAATTAGATGGGTCGAATTCTATGGTGTTAAATCTCATGTGCGGTAAATTGGAAACATCTTCTTCGTTAATTATCTGGGGTGATCTTGATATTTCAACTGATTCTCCTGCTTCATCGGTTCTTATATCATAGAAATCATTTGTGAGGATCCCATCTATTGTTTTATAATATCTTGTCCAACCACCGCCTAAATCTTCTGTGTGAAAGTTGAAATTCAGTTTGTCAGAGTCATATTGCTGCAGCATTGCTTTATCCAAACGAGATAAGGTAGCCGCCGCCTTAGGCTTCACGCCTTCTAGATTTATAACCACATTACCATTGCCGCGGATATCCCAGGATCGAACCAAATCTGATGGGAATAACAAAGATCGATTTGCTCCTTCAGCCGCCTCTTGGACTGTGGATTGAGCACCAATCTCTGACCAGAAGGCTCTTAGCCATGCTTTTCCTTAACCCATCCCAAAGCAATTTGTGAACCAGCATTTCTAAATGCTTCTGTCATAGAAGTACCAACAGCACCATCTACTCTCGCCGCACCTCTACATGAGCCAATAACACTCAATTTAGTATCTCGCATAATGCTATTACTGCTGGCAAATTGATAAGAAAGACCTTCAGCGCGATTCCAAAGTAGTCTCCCTTCAGCCCCATGCTCTAAATAATAAAAGACTTCGGAAAAACATCTGGGCCAAAAAGCATTTCCGTCCTCAAACATATGACCTCCAGTGAAATAAAGTTGAAATAATTGCTGTTATATATGCTCCTCATCAGGTAAAACATCCTTGTCTTCGGGAGGTATTTTAGAATCCAATGTTAAGAACCTGTTTGTCTCAGTCTGTAATATTTTTTTATTTTTATCGTAGTCTTTCAGGTCATCTAAAACATAATATTTGGGAAATTCCTCTTCTACCAATTGTTTATATGCCTGCAGTTTTTTTTGGAATGAAAGACCGGTTTTAAATTGATCACTTCAAATTGCAACTCAACGTATTTTGTCTCGTTTACTCTTAGCTGCAGATCATCCGCTAATAAATGGATCTCGTAACTTGGAATATGAAAGTATATTATTATGGTTATGCAAAAACAAATCAAAGCAGCTATTATTATATTTCTTAGTTTTAAGTTTTTTTGCATGTTCATCACCAGTTAAAAATTATATTTTACCTTTTAACACAACAATAACATAAAATTTTCCAAATATAAGACTTTGTAAAAATTAATTATTTTTTTGTAAAAAATGAAAGAATTATTATTCAGGCTGCCTAATCGAATCAATAAGGTCTTACTATCCTGGAATTGTCCACAAAGCAATAAATAAGGAATTTCCCTGATAAAAATAAGGGTTTTGTGGTATTTTCACAAAGCTCTTTTTTTCTTATGATAAAGATGATATCAAAAATGATATTTTTATTTATCTTTTTTATTTTTAGGAAGGAAGTGGATGAAATGATCAACAGCGGCGATACTGCTTTTATTATTATCTGTGCTGCTTTGGTATGTTTGATGACCCCAGGTCTTGCGTTCTTTTACGGCGGTCTGGTGTCAAGAAAAAATGTTTTAACGATCATGATGCAGAGTTTCATTTCAATGGGAGTTGTAACTATTATCTGGGTTCTGGTCGGTTTTTCAATGGCCTTTGGCCCTGATATCGGAGGAATTATCGGAGGAATGAAGTTTGCTCTGCTGCACGGAGTTGGAATGGCTCCCAATGAAAGCTACGGCGCAACCATACCGTTCCTGACATTCTTCAGTTATCAGCAGATGTTCGCAATTATAACTCCTGCTCTGATTACCGGAGCTTTTGCCGACAGGGTAAATTTTAAAAGTTATTTAATTTTCCTTGTTGCATGGAGTTTTCTGATTTATATTCCTCTTGCCCACTGGGTATGGGGCGGAGGCTTCCTCCAACAGCTTGGAGTTGTCGATTTTGCAGGCGGTATTGTCGTTCATGCGAGTGCAGGTCTGGCTGCGTTGGCATCCGTGCTGTTTGTTGGAAAGAGGAATCTCTCGGACGACCAGAAAGAACCGCACAATGTCACTTATGTGGCACTTGGAACCGGCTTGCTTTGGTTTGGATGGTTTGGATTTAATGCCGGCGGCGCTTTAAGTGCAAATGCAGTAGCGTCTATCGCATTCATTAATACGGATATCGCGGCTTCTGTCGCTATGATCACCTGGCTAGCTATTTCATGGGTAAGAGAAAAGAAACCCAGCTTTGTCGGCGCACTGACCGGTGCGGTTGCGGGGCTGGCAACGATTACCCCCGCCGCAGGCTTTATTGAACCATGGGCTGCGATTATCATCGGCCTTGCATCCGGCTTCGTCTGCTACTATGCGGTTCAGCTCAGAATCAGGCTGGATTGGGATGACGCTCTGGATGTATGGGGCGTACACGGTGTAGGAGGAATCCTTGGCAGCATTTTAGTAGGAGTCTTTGCAGTAGGATCTGTGAACGGAGTCAACGGTCTGATCTCTGGAGACGTGCACCAACTGCTTGTGCAGATTGCAGGAGTTCTCATCGCATCCATTTATGCGTTTGTTGTAACTTACCTGATTTTGAAGGTTGTAAATATCTTTGTTCCGGTCCGTGTAACGGAAGCAGAGGAGCAGGAAGGCCTGGATGTTTCAATCCACAAGGAGGTTGCTTATCATATTTAGTAGCATGGTAACTATTTTGTAATTCCGGCTTGCAGCTTGTATTTTATTGGTGCTGGGAATATCACTTAAACGGCAATAATATCGAGTAATCGAAGAAAAAGTATGCGCTGAATGTGCATACTTTTTCTTTCATGATCATAAATATTTATATTTAAACTATACATTATAGAAAGATCTCATATGAGATTCTAAATTGAATGAAATGATTGCAGCTTGGTAAGAAAGTGAATTGCTGTTTTATAACAAAAGGGAATAAGGGGGATAAACAAAATGATAAGTACTCAAGATTTAAAAAACAAGGAAGTTATCAACATTTATGACGGGAAAAGCCTCGGTTATGTTTACGATATCGAGGTCAACCTGGAAAAAGGAACAATAGAAGGAATTATTGTTCCTGCACAGAGAAGCTTTTTCAGTTTCTTTGGGCGGGGTGACAGCGACTATGTGATCAAGTGGAAGGATATTAAAAGAATCGGCGACGATGTGATTTTGGTGGATGTTGCGGGTGTATTTGATACGGAGGACAACTACGAAAGAAGTTATATGACAAATATCGGAAGCTTCGACTCTTCGGACAGGAACAGGGACAAAGACGATGACTAAACAACCAATAAGGGCAATTTCAGGAGAAAAAACTTGCAAGAACCACAATATATAGGTAAAATAAAGCAAGATGAAATAGCCGTTGTATAGGTTGGTACTATTGTCTAGCAGCAGTAGTGATCTACAGAGCACAGATTTGTGGTTATGGAGGAATAAGATGAGATGCCCGTTTTGTGAAAATCTCGATACCAGAGTGATTGATTCAAGACCTACGGAAGAAGGACATGCTATCCGCCGCAGAAGGGAATGCGACAGCTGTAATAAGCGTTTTACCACTTATGAAAAGGTTGAAGAGATGATCTTCATGGTGATAAAGAAAGATGGCAGTCGTGAAGCATTTGATAGAAATAAAGTAATGAACGGTATGATTAAGGCCTGCGAAAAGAGGCCTGTTTCCATTGCTTCCATCGAAAAAATTGTTGATGATATCGAACGAGGCCTCAACAATATGATGGAGAAAGAAGTAGAAAGCAAGCTGATCGGCGAAGTGATCATGGAGCATCTAAAGGAGCTGGATGAAGTCGCATATGTCAGATTTGCATCTGTCTACCGGCAATTTAAGGATGTAAACACCTTTGTGGCAGAAATAGAGAAGCTATTGGGAAGGGATAAGTCCAATGTATAATAAAATCAGGGTTGCAATCGACGGACCGTCCGGAGCGGGAAAGAGCACGATTGCAAAACGTGTCGCACTGCTTTTGGATATTGATTATATCGATACGGGAGCAATGTATCGCGCAATCGGCTATAAAATTATGCAGCACAAGATCAGTTTGGAGGACAAGGCTGCACTGAACGCTCTGCTTGATCAGACGGAAATAGATTTCACCAACGGAAACATCATTTTGGACGGGGCAATTGTCAACGATAAAATCAGAACCCCGGAGATTTCACAAATGGCCTCCTATGCATCTGCACTGCCGGAAGTCAGACAAAAGCTTGTGGCACTGCAGCGAAAAATGGGCGAGACGAAAAGTATCGTCATGGACGGTCGGGATATCGGAACCAATGTCTTAAAAGATGCGGAGTATAAATTTTATATGACTGCATCTTCTGTCGAACGAGCGCACCGGAGATGGCTTGAGCTCAATGAAAAAGGTGAGAACGTCGATCTTGATTCGGTGGAAGCCGACATTGTACGGCGTGATCATAACGATTCTACACGAAAGCTAAATCCGCTGCGGAAAGCGGAAGACGCCATAGAAATCGATACGACGGGATTAAATATTGAAGAAGTGACACAGAAAATATTGGAGGTAATCAAATGGCAATCGTAAAACCCTTTCGCGCAATTCGTCCTGGCAAAGAATATGCCCATCAGGTAATTTCCCTGCCTTATGACGTAATGAACAGAGAAGAAGCAGCAAAAATGGCGGAGGAAAATCCCTATAGCTTTCTGCATATCTGCAGGTCGGAAATCGACCTCCCTCAGGTGGAGAATCCTTATACGGAACAGGTTTATAATAAAGCAAAGAAAAATATTGAAGGCTACCTTGCCGATGGTGTATTGATTCGGGAAGAAAAGCCGCTCTTGTATGTTTACCGTCAGGTAATGGACGGGCGGGCTCAGACCGGTATCGTTGGCTGCGTTTCCATCGACGAGTATGTGAATAATACCATTAAGAAGCATGAATTCACCAGAGTAGAAAAAGAATTGGACCGCATCAACCATTTTGATTACTGTGATATGAATACGGAACCGGTATTTCTGACTTACCGGGACGATAAAAGGCTTCGTACCATGATCGAAGACTGGACGAGAAATCATGAGCCGGAATATGATTTTGTCACGAACGACGGCATCGGCCATTCGTTATGGGCAATAACGGATCAGGAAACGGTCGGCGCGCTGACAGCGCTTTTTGATGAAATTGATTCCCTCTATATTGCAGACGGACACCACCGTTCCGCATCTGCCGTAAAGGTAGGCCAGAAACGCAGAGAGGAGCACCCTGAATACACTGGTGAAGAAGAATTCAATTTTTTCATGGCTGTCATATTCCCGGATGCAGATCTTAAAATTTTCGATTACAACCGGGTGGTCAAAGATTTGAATGGTATGAGTGAGAAGGAATTTCTCGACAAAATATCCGAAAACTTCGCTGTGGAACAGGCCGTTGAAAGTACATATAGACCGGAAGCAAAGCATGTGTTTGCCATGTACCTGAATAATCAATGGTATAAGCTGACCGCGAAAGCGGAGATTGTCTGTGATGAAGATGTCATCAAATGTCTGGACGTATCAATTCTTCAGGAACACCTTCTGGATCCGGTACTTGGCATCGTAGATCCCAGAACCGATAAGCGTATTGACTTTGTCGGAGGGATAAGAGGCCTTTCCGAGCTGGAAAGAAGAGTGAATAAGGATATGAAGGTTGCCTTTGCGCTTTATCCTGTGTCCATCTCCGATCTGCTGGCGGTCTCTGATAAAAATATGGTTATGCCGCCGAAATCCACATGGTTTGAGCCGAAGCTTGGCAGCGGACTGTTCATGCACGAACTTCGATAAAATGTTTTCACAAAATCGCCGGTTTTCAGATGCTTCGCATCAAGCCGGTAATCGGTTTCACGGTTTTTTAAAAAACATTTTATCTACGGTCATCAAATAACCAGTTTAAAGGAATTAAAGAAATATTTGTAATTGTATTCCAACAGTGACGGACAAACGGTATAAAAATCCCCTGACTATGGAAAAATAGCATCAGGGGGTTTTGTTATGAAAAGAAGATTATTAGTAATCAATATCGGCTTTGTCCTGCTTTTGATCGCATTGGTTGTCAGATTGACGATGATTCAAATTATAGAAAGTGAAAAGTATGCTTCTGTAAATGCAAAACAGCAACGGATTACACTGAATGGCGAAGACACACGGGGCGCAATTTATGACAGGAACGGCAATCGTTTGACCGGCGCTGATGAAAGCTTTATCTATATTATAAAAAAAGGGGACTTTAATGCAACGGCGGCTAGAATTCTTCAGCTAATTGGTGCAAAAAAAGTAGAGAATGAAAATAATCGATATCAGGTATACCGAAGCAGTCTTTTCAGTGAAGACGTCGCTTATGTTTTGAAGCGCGATTACAATGCATTTATCATAAAAGGAGCTACCAGATACGAAGAGGAGCAACCGGCTGTACATTTTGTGGGCTATATCAACGAAAAGGATGGAATCGGTGCATCAGGTATAGAAAAGGAATTTAATGATATTCTGTCAAAGAAACAAAAGGTCGTTTATGCGTCAGTTGATGGAAAACGAATGATCATACCAGGCCTTGGCATATCAAGTACCGTTGCAAATCCCGATTGCGGAGTAATCACCACGCTGGATGTAAATATCCAGAAAAAAGCAGAGCAGGTACTCAAGGACTCAGGGTATAGTGGATCAATAATCGTTGTTGATGCAAAAAACGGCGAAGTGCTGGCAGGAGCCAGTACGCCGGCGTATAATCCTGCTCATGTGGAGAAATATCTGGACAGCAGCAATGAAGAATTCCTGAACAAGGTTACGCAAAGCCTCTATCCGCCCGGTTCAATATTCAAAATCATTGTAGCTGCGGCTGCATTAGAAAAAGGGGTCGTTACGGAAGAGAGCAAGTTTTACTGCAAGGGATATGAGGAGATCAACGGAATCAGAATCAGCTGCTCAAAAGAAGAGGGGCATGGAGAGATTGATTTTCGGGAGGCATTTGCAAAGTCCTGCAATGCAGCATTTATTCAACTGGGAGAGAAGACCGGAGGAGAAAATATCCTGGAGATGGCCCATAAATTTGGAATTGGGGAGAAGGCCTTCCAGGATTACGTTGAAGAAAAGAAAGGCACGCTGCCCGGTGAACATGATATACAAGGCGCCGGTATAGGAAACCTGTCTATTGGTCAAGGCAAACTTCTAGTCACGCCTGCACAGGCAGCGAGAGTTACAGCTATAGTCGCATCAGGCGGGATTGATCACGGCTTATCTCTGATTAAAGGAACCACTGTTAACGGAGAAACAAAATATGTGAAATCCAAACTATCTAAACGAATCATCAGTAAGAAGACTGCAGATTTAATCACTGAACTGATGGTTGATACGGTAAATTACGGAACTGCAAACAATATCACCGGAATCGACGTTCCGATTGCCGGAAAAACAGGCTCCGCAGAGGCCGCCAGCCACGGAAAAATGGTGGTGCACGGATGGTTCACTGGTTTTTTTCCGGCAAATGATCCTCAATATGTAATTACTGTATTTGTTGAATCGGGCGGGTCAGGGCGAGGCTCGGCAGTACCGCTCTTCCGACAGATGGCTGAATACTTGAACTAAATATCATAATCCTCTGAAAAGGCTTCCTTCAATTTAAGGATTGCCTTTTTTTCTATTCTGGAAACATAAGATCTGGATATTCCAAGCTCCTTGGCGACTTCCCGCTGCGTTTTAGCGCACTCTCCCGCCAAACCGAAGCGTTTTACAATAACCAGTCTTTCCCGATCCTTCAGCAGCTGGCAAATCGCTTCGTGAAGCTTTTTAACCTGCATTTTATTATCAATGTCATCAATGATGGCATCTGTGTCCGTCCCTAGAATATCATTAAAATTAATCTCATTTCCGTCTTTATCCGTACCAACCGGGTCGTTGAGGGAAATCTCAATTTTGGTTTTCTTTGTTGTTCTGATATTCATCAGAATTTCATTTTCTATACATTTTGCCGCATAGGTAGCCAATCTGACGCTTTTACTTCGATTGTAGGTATTTACGGACTTGATCAATCCAATGGTACCAATGGAAATCAAATCGTCAGGATTTTTTCCCGTATTTGCATATTTTTTTGCGATATGTGCAACAAGTCTTAGATTTCGTTCAACAAGGATATTTTTTGCCTCCTTGTCCCCTTGTTCGTAGAGGGAAAGATAATAGGTCTCCTCTGAGTCACTCAACGGCTGAGGAAACGAGTTTCCCATTGATACATAGGAAGATAATAAAGCGAGCGGATTGGATAATAGCAGGGATGTGAGTATTAATGCAATGCTCATAAATGAACCCCTTTCAGCATATCGAATGTTAGAATTATATGCATAATAAGGGGTAATAGTGCCTGTCTTTGTAAAAAGAGGACAGTGTTACCTGTCCGTTATATCTTAATTTCCGTCCAGTATAAAGATAAAGCTTTTTTTATGTTTTCCCATGGGAAACCGATTACATTATCATAGTTTCCAATGACATGGCGCACATGTTTTCCCCAGGCACCTTGAATTGCATAACTGCCGGCTTTATCCCAAGGTTCGTCTGTTTTAAGATAATTTTGAATATCTTCATCACTGTAATCCTTGAAAACGACTTCCGTTACATCATAAAAAAGGAACCGTTTCGTTTCACCGGGCTGCAGCATTGCGACACCCGTTGCAACATAATGACTGGTATTTCTTAGAAGTTTTAAGGTGGCTTCTGCCTCTGATTTGTTGGCTGGCTTTCCGATGATGCCATTTTTATAGACTATGGTATCGGCAGCAATCAAAACGACAGGAAAAGATGCTGTGTCATACTCCATTAAATATTTTCTTTCCGAATATCGTGCTTTCTTCAGCGCGAGATACATCACCGACTGCTCCATATTCATTTTGATCGGGAGTGTTTCATTTGCTCCAGTTGGCGGAATGATGACGGGCTCTATATTGTTGTTTTTTAACATTTCAATTCTTCTTGGTGAGGAGGATGCCAATATGATCTGACTTTTCATAAACTTTCCTTTCGTGGATTGCTGTACAATATTATTAAATATTTTAACATCGATTTATTTTTGGTACAAGAAAAAGCCGCCTAAATTTGTCTGGCGGCTTTTTCGGTCTTGAGGATACTCTTTGTTACCACATGGCTTCAAAGGATTGACAATCGGTGCATTTGTCTTTTGTGGGCTTCGATTCATGAGTACCGATTTGTATCTGGCTTAATGCGCAGTATTCGGCATTGTCACAATGGTGCTTGCAGGAATCTACAGTACACTTTATACTGTGGTTTCTATTGCTCTTGTCCATAATTTCATTACCTCCTAAAACTTTTCTTCGGTATTATTATGTCTCTCGAAAGAGAATATATATGAGGAAATATTTAATCGTACTATTTTAAATTGGAAAAGGAAATGATTTTCTATGGTTTTTTAACAATTATAATTGTATTAAATCAACCAAAATGGTAAAATATTAAATACTTATGAGAATAATGAGTTTAGGGGCGTTGCGGCATTGAGATGCCAGTACAGCTATTTTCAAAGCTGTGTTGTGCTTTACTGATCGGTGCCAATTAGAGAAAATGGGAGGAATACGGAAAAATCGGGGGAAAAATGAAATATAACAGTAATAAGGCATTAATCAAAGAATTGCCTTCCGAGGAACGGCCCAGAGAAAAATTAATGAAAAACGGAGCCGGAGTTTTATCAAATGCAGAACTGCTTGCTATTCTCATCGGTACGGGAACCAGAGAAATGTCCGCTGTCATGCTTGCAAACCGGATATTGGCTATGGAAAAAGAAGGACTTTCTTATCTGGCGGGTTGTCTGCCTGAAGAATTGTCCGACATTCCTGGAATGGGCATGGCGAAATCTTGTCAGATTATCGCGGCCATTGAACTTGGAAAACGAATAGCCACGAAGCCAAAGGGGAAAAAAATTAATATCAAGTCTCCCGATGAGGTAGCATCTTTGTTTCTTGAGGAGATGAGATATTTGCAAAAAGAGTATTTTAAAATCTTGCTCTTAAACACCAAGAATGAAATCATCATGATCGAAACAATATCAGTCGGAAGCCTGAACAGCTCTGTGGTTCATCCCAGAGAGGTATTTTGTACTGCAATAAAAAAAAGCGCATGTTCCGTAATTGCAGTTCATAATCATCCGAGTGGCAATCCGTCACCCAGCCAGAACGATATCGACGTTACATACAGGCTGGCAGAAGCAGGTGAGCTACTTGGAATTAAACTTTTAGACCATTTGATCATCGGTGATGGAACATATTTAAGTTTAAAGGAAAAAATGCTGTTGTAGTCTTTTGACAATGAACTCTGTCAACGGTGCTCACGGCTGTAAACGGACTCTTATGCCGGCGCTAAAGCACCGGACAGAATGTTTGACGATGAAAATCTACAAGTTTAAAAGAAAGAGAACTTGTGATTTTCTAGCCTAAATTATGTCGGCGGCGCTAAAGCACCGGACAGAATGTTAGAAGGAGAGGATGAAGATGTGCTTGTTTGTAAAAGATATGGGAATTGATTTGGGTACTGCTAATACATTGATTTATATAAAGAATAAAGGAATCGTCTTGAATGAACCTTCTGTTATCGCGGTGGATGCTTATACGAAAAGCGTTCGTGCTACAGGAAAAGAAGCGAAGGATATGATTGGAAAGGCCCCTGAAAGCATCCACGTTGTCAGGCCTCTCCAGGATGGAGTTATCTCCGATTTTGAGATGACAGCCAGTATGCTTAAGGCATATATTAAGAGAGTAATGCCAGAGACTTCGATTTTTACAAGAGTTCGCATTGTGGTTGGTGTACCCTCCGGCGTAACGGAAGTTGAAAAAAGAGCAGTCGAAGAAGTGATTCGCCAGATGGGTGCGAAAGAAGTATATATTTTAGAAGAACCCATGGCGGCCGCAATAGGAACAGGTCTTGCTGTGGATAGTGCGATGGGCTGCATGATCGCTGATATTGGTGGAGGTACCTCGGATATTGCGATTATTGCGCTAGGTGGTATTGTAACGAGTACTTCGCTTCGGCATGCGGGAGACAAGCTTAATGAAGCTATCATAACATATATGAGAAAGCAGTATGACCTTATGATCGGTGATAAAACAGCCGAAGAAATAAAAGTTAAAATTGGTTGTGCTTACATAGATAAAGCTGATCCGGACAGCATAAAACAGATGCAGGCGAGAGGAAGAGATATTATCACGGGTTTACCCAAGACGATTACCATTACATCTCTTGATGCGATGAAAGCACTGGAAGAACCCATTAAGATTATTATAGACGGAATAAGAAATACTTTGGAAAAAACACCTCCTGAGATTGCTGCTGATATTGTAAGCAGCGGTCTGGTGCTTTCCGGAGGAGGCGGGATGATTAGCGGTTTGGACAAACTGATCGAAATGTCTACCGGCTTAAACGTAACCATAGCAGAGAATGCATTGGAAGCTGTTGCCGAAGGAACCGGAAAGAGCCTGTCAAACATTGAAAAGATTCAAAAATATGCAGGAAGAGGCACAAAAAAGAGAGTATGAATTGGCTGAGAGAACACAGGGTCTTAACGACAGTATTGTCAATATTCTTTATCCTGATTATCATCATGGCTGTTTCCTATACAAACATTGGAAACAGTACGGTATTGGGAAGAAGCGTCCAAAAGGTTGTTACACTGGTGCAAGAGCCGTTTTCTGGTGCGAGCAGCGGAGTAAAGTCCGGCTTGAAGGGGATTTTTCAATTCCGCAGTATTCTAAGGGAAAATGAAGAACTGAAAAAACAGATCTCCGATTTAAACAGGCAAATCATACAAAATAAGCTTACGGAAGCGGAACTTGCGGAGCTGCGTAGTTTGTCCAATATTCTAGGCTATGAAAATATTGCAGCAAATTATTCTTTCGTAACAGCTGATGTAATTGCAATGGACGGGTCTAATTGGTTCAATCTGTTTACGATCAACGCAGGAACTGCAGATGGTATTTATAAAGATGCGGTCGTCATTAATGGTGACGGCCTGATCGGCAGAGTTTTGGAAGCAGGTACGGATTGGTCCAAGATCGTATCGGTTATTGACGAATCTAATTCTGTGAGCTTTAAGGTTTTTAGGGATTTGCAGCTTCTTGGAATTCTTTCCGGAGACGGAAAAGGCGGATTGAAAGGCTATATGATCGATCCGGAAGCGGCCGTTATTGAAGGTGATGTACTGATCACTTCCGGCATGGGAATGTACCCGGAAGGGGTTCCCATCGGTAAAGTGAAAAAGGTCACATGGAATAACGATACTTTGCTAAAAATTGTTACAATAGAGCCGAGTGCTTATTTTAAAAATTTGCAGAAGGTCAGCGTATTGGTTAAAAAATGAAATACAGATACTCATTTTTAATATTTTTTATAGCGTTTATACTTCAGTCCACTGTTTTCAATCACTTTGGAATATTTGGCATGTCACCGAATTTGATCCTTTGTCTGGTTGTGGTTTTTTCTTTTTTATACGAAGGATATCATGGCATTGTCAATGGGTTGCTGTTTGGGCTGATCATCGATATTTGTTTTGCGGAGATCATTGGAATCGCCTCTATATCACTTTTTGCGGTAACACTGGTCTGCATCGAATTAAAACGGTATCTTTATAAAGACAGTATGGTTTCCATTACGATTGTATCGTTGATTGCATCTGCCCTCTATCCTCTCATTTACTGGGGGATATACTGGCTGCTTGGCAATGGTTATGATTTTGTTTACGTCATGGAGAAGGAAGCTGTACTTTTGGCGTATCACGTTCTGATCACATGGATTATTTATCATTTCGTCAGCCGAAGTGTGATTAAACATCGTGGCGATCGCTATATGTACCGTTGAAACGCAAAGGAATCAAGGAGCTTTGATAGGCCAT
This sequence comes from Anaerovoracaceae bacterium, assembly GCA_963676445.1. Taxonomy (GTDB): domain Bacteria; phylum Bacillota; class Clostridia; order Peptostreptococcales; family Anaerovoracaceae; genus Anoxybacterium. The sequence goes on along the minus strand of OY781100.1, from coordinate 725,361 downwards.
GAAATGGATCAAATCTAGAAACAATCAAATATTGGCAATGGTCATGATCATGATGTCTCTACTTGGAATCAGACTATTTGGCTTAACGGTAGTAGAAGGTGCAAGATGGGACGAAGCGGCATCCAATCTCAGCATAAAAAGCATCAGCACTTCGGCGCCAAGAGGGGAAATCCTGGATCGGTACGGAAGAGTACTGGCGGGAAATATGCCCAGCTTTACGGTTCAGTTCAGCGCCGGGGATCTTTCCAATGAAGAAATTAATTCAGTATCAAGAAATTTAATTCGAATTTTTGAAGCAAACAGAGATGATTATTATGATAATTTTCCGATATTGATAGAAAACGGCAAGTTTCAGTTTACTTATCAAAAGGAAATTGAGGAGTGGCTTGCATCTCAGTCAATGCCAACGGAATTTTCTGCCGAGCAGGCCTTTGATGAAATTAGAACAAGGCAGAATATTGATGAAGGGCTGGACAAATATGCGGCTCAGACGGAACTGCAGTCGGTTTATAATATTTTTCCGCCGATATCCGTCAAAAATATGAAATTCCTGAAGGACCTGGACAAGGAGAGTTTTCTGGGAAGATATCACCTTGATATCGATCTGAGTGCGCAGGATGCATTTCAAGCGCTCAGAGAAAAATTTAAAATTGATCCCTCGATTTCCGCAGAGGATGCCAGAAAGATCATGGTCGTAAGGAATGAGCTTTCTTCTCAGGGCTACAGGAAGTATATGCCGGCGAAAATCGCCAGCGGTGTTTCCAACGAAACCATTGTAATTGTTGAGGAAAAAAAATCTGATCTACCTGGAGTAGAGGTTGTTGCTGAGTCAGTCAGATATTATCCCAATGGAAATACAGCGTCGCATGTTCTCGGATATCTTGGACAGATATCTGAAAGTGAAAAGGCAAAATATGATGAGCTGGGATATAAATCCAACGACATGGTTGGTCAGGAAGGAATTGAAAAGGTATACGAATCAACGTTGAAGGGTAAGGACGGAACGAAAAATGTAGAAGTTAACGCCTTTGGTGAACTGGTTCGTGTGATCAACGAAACGGAGCCGCAAAAAGGAAAAGACGTTTATCTCACAATTGATCTTGAATTGCAAAAAACCGCAGAGGCCGCACTAAAGCAAGCTCTGACGGAAATTCAAAAAGCTGGCACTTTTAAAAGCCAATGGGGAAATTTAAAATATGGAACCGCATATAAAAATGCCAATGTTGGAGCGGTTGTTGCTCTTGATGTTAAAACCGGAGACGTACTTGCAATGGCAAGTTATCCCGATTTTGATCCGAATTTATTTGCTTCAGGAATTAGCAAGGAAAATTGGAAAGCCTTGCAGGCGGAAAACCCAAGGGATCCCCTGTCTCCGCTTCCTCTTTATAACGTAGCGGCAAGGACAGCGGTTCAGCCGGGATCAACCTTTAAAATGGTCACAGCGACGGCAGCTTTGGAAAGTGGCCTGGATCCAGATAGAAAACTGCGGGACGGCGGAGCCGTTAAGCTTGGCAACAGAACCTACGGCTGTCTGATATGGAACCGATATGGGGCGAATCACGGATATATCAATCTCTATGAAGCGATTGAAGTGTCCTGCAACTACTATTTCTTTGATATTGCTACCGGACGTGACTTCTATAAAAAAACTTCCCTTGGGCTGAAAGAGCCGATGAATATTAAAAAAATCATGTCCTATGCACAGCAGTACGGACTTGGTTTAAAGACAGGTATTGAAATTCCCGAGACGGTTGTTCCTGTTCCCAGTGAAGAGAGAAAACTGGCACAGATAAAGGCCATGCTCAGAAATGTTCTGATCGGCAGGGCCGAAATGTATTTTAAAAAGTCTCTTATTGATGATAAAGATAAGCTAAACGATACAATTATGACCATTGTGGATTGGACTGAGGAAAACCCTAGTAGAAATGAGCTGATTTCAAGATTGGGGAAGTTAGACGTAAAAGAAGATTTGATTGAGACGGTGGCTGATCTTTGCAAATTTACCTACTTTAACCAGGCAAGATGGACCACGGGAGATGAACTGAACATTGCCATCGGACAAGGTGAAAATGCCTATACCCCGCTGCAAATGGTCAACTATGTTGCTACGATCGGAAATAAAGGAGTCCACAATAAGGTCAGCTTGATCAAAGCAATAGAAGGCCTGGGTGAAATTGAAAAGAAACCCGGCAAGAAAATTGATATTAAGGATGACCAATATTTTGTCGATATTATAAAGGGAATGAAACTGGTTGCCGCTGGATCGAAGGGAAGCCTCAGAGGAACCTTTGGCAATTTCCCTGTTTCGGTAGCAGGAAAAACAGGAACTGCTGAAAGAGCAGGAAAGATCAATCCTCCGGACGAAGTGGAATATATGAAACAGTATCTGCCTCTCATAAACAGTAGCTTGAAATGGGCAGATGTTGAGAAAGAAATGTTGAGATTGATGGATGACTATCCGGACACTTATACGACAAAGAATTACGCAGTCAGACGGGCTGTCATAAATTTAAGCAACGGCAAGGTTACTACTGCTAAGCTGGATGCATATAAAGCAAGTTATGACAATTTCGCATGGGTAATGACAATGGCGCCCGCCGATGATCCTAAGATTGCCGTAGGAGTGCTTTTGTTCCAGGGAGGTACCGCAGGGTATGCGGCGCCTGTCGCACGGGAAGTAATAGCAAAATATCTGCAGCTTGATAAAATATACGATGACTACAATATTGACACTAGAATTACACAATGAGGAGAGAACTATGGCTATGGGGAAGGTAATTTTGATTGCTTCAGGAAAAGGCGGCGTAGGCAAAACTGTTTTTGCTTCCAATGCAGGAGCAAAGCTGGCACAGGAGGGCTATAAAGTCGTTCTGATCGACATGAATATGGGACTGAGAAATCTTGACATTTGCCTGGGACTTGAAAATAAGGTCGTTTATGACGTTGCCGATGTGATGTCAGGTGTGTGCAGGATTAAACAGGCCCTGATAAAGGATAGAAGATTTCCTGAGCTTTACTTGATGTCCGCACCGCAGAACAGGCAGAAAGCGGAGATTACCCCTCTCCATATGAAGGTACTTTGCAACAAATTAAGACGTAATTTTGATTATATTATTGTTGACGCACCGGCAGGTATTGATGAAGGTTTTTCCATCGCTGCAGCGGGAGCAGATGCCGCAGTTATCATCACCGTTCCGGAATATGCGGCAGTGCGTGATGCGGATGCAGTAGATCATCTTTTGCTTTCAATGGGTATCGTGAAAAGAACATATGTAATCAATAAAGTGATGGCAAACCTTATTTGCTCAGGTTTGGTGCCAAGCATTGACGAAATTGCCGAGATTATGAGGCCGGACATGTCAGGAATTATACAATATGATGAGAATATTCATGTTGCAGCCAATAATGGCTTGCCAATTGTATATAAAGAGGGAACTTATATCGAGAAGAATTTTAAAAAGATATTGGAAAGAGTAATAGAAGTATCGTAGTCTCAGCAGACAAGAGCATATACGGTTTGCTGGCGGCAAATTTGCCCACTGCAAACTCATCCTGTCAATTCATAGATCTGAATAGATTATTTCAGGTCTTTTTTGCTCTAATAAGAAATATCGTTTCTTATTAGAGCAAAAGGGAGTGCAGGAAATATCGCTGCTGAATTGATATTTCCGTATGTTTCAAGGAAAGCACCTTGATTGTTGTCGTCTTGAGGCGACATGTGGAAATAGGAATTTCCGCTTTACCCCAGCTTTTGAGGATAACCCAAAAGCGCTTTGTTATGTTCCATAACAGAAAAGAGCGCTTCGTATGGTCTTTAAACTAAAGAAAAACCACCGTCTACAATTATAAACTGTCCGGTCACGTAACTGGATGCTTCGGTGGAAAAATAGAGAATAGTTCCGTTAAGCTCTCCTTTTCGGCCCGCTCTGTTCATCGGGCATTGCGTACTGTAAGCTTTCAGGAAATCGTCAGATTTAAACAGGGTGTTGCTTGTCATCTCCGTTTCAAACAACGCAGGGCCGATGGCATTAACGGTAATATTATATTTCCCGTATGAGCATGCCATACCGTTTGTCAGACCGATAACAGCTGCTTTAGAGGCATTGTACCCGTGGCGGATAAACAGATCGTTTTTATCAGCCTGTACAGCATTGATTGAACTGATATTAACGATTTTCCCATAGCTTTGCTCAATCATATTGGGAACAACGTATTTGCACATGAGAAAAATACTGCTGACATTGGTGGAAATGGACTTATTCCATTCTTCAATGGTCAGTCCAGTCACACCGCCACGAACAGCAACGCCGGCATTATTAAGAAGAATATCGATTCTTTTAAATTCCCGTATTGCCGTTTCAACTGCTTTTTTAACGCTTTCTTCATCTGTAACATCACATGGAATCGGTAGGGCTTTTCTTCCTAATTTTTCAATACTTGAAGCAACCGATTCCAGCTTTTCTTTTCTTCTGGCAAGCAACACAACATCAGCGCCATTCTCCGCGTAAGCAATCGCAGCGTCTTTTCCAAGTCCGCTGGAGGCGCCTGAAACCATCGCAATTTTCCCGTTTAGATTAAACATTTAATCCCCCTTCTTTACATTGCATTATATTGTTTTGAAAATTTAATTTATTTTCTAGTAATACAGCAAATCAAAAATGATGTCAAGGGATTTCAAACTAATTAAAATTTTAACTTTTGATTTTAGAAGTTGATGATCTTGCTTCTGATACCTACGTTGAGTATGATGCCGAGAGCAACCATGTTCGCCACGACTGACGATCCTCCATAGCTGATAAAAGGCAGGGTAATTCCAGTTACTGGCATGATTCCCATTGCCATGGCAATATTCTCAAAGATCTGGAAACAGAACATGGAAAGAATTCCTATAACGATCAGTGAACCATACATATCCTTTGCATTGTCCGCAATTTTGAGCATTCGGTATAAAAACACGGTATACAGAATGATCACCGCTGCGCCGCCGATCATTCCCAGCTCTTCTGCGATAACGGAAAAAATAAAGTCAGATTTTTGAACTGGAAGAAATTTCAGCTCCTTCTGCGTTCCTTCAAATAGTCCCTTTCCCAATACGCCTCCGGAGCCAATAGCAATCTTGGAATTGTAAACCTGATAATTACCTGCAAGATTCAAATTTTCAGGATGCAGGAAGGCGTCGATCCGTTCTTTTTGATGGGATGCCATAAACCGGTAAAGGATCGGCATAGAAATCAGAAATACGCCGCCGAGCTTTGCGAACAGCTTATAATCAATCCCTGCGGAAAAAATCATGACAACTGTAATAAAACACATCACGACTGCAGTTCCCAAATCCTCCTTCAGAATGATTACGATAAAAGGTGCGGCATAAAGACCAGCCATTCCGACGCCCTTCAAAGTAAACAACGTCGCACGTTTTTTCGTCAGGTAGGATGCGAATACCAGCACAAACGAGATTTTGACAAGCTCAGAAGGCTGCATATCAATCGGACCTAAATCGACCCATGCTCTTGAACCATAATGTTCGATGCCGAGTCCCGGAATATATACAGTTAAAAGAAACAGTATGGAAACAATATAAATGATTTTTTCCATACTTTCGAAAATTTGGTAATCAAAAAAAAGAACAATAGCCAGGGCTATAGCCCCAAGGCAATAAGCCGCAAACTGGACAGTAATGTCCTTTGTTATGATAAATTCACCTTCATAAGAGGTGCTGCCAACCATAATGATACTGATTACGGCAAAACAAAGGGGGAGAAACAGTAGAATTTTATCTATGTTTTTCAGAAGATTTTTAAAATAAACCATGGATTGTTACCTTCTTTTCTATGCTACGGATCTGATTCCACAAATAGCGATTACTTACAAAATATCACTGTTGCGGTAGTCTAATTCAACTTGACATTACATCACGCTAAACATTATAATATATATTGTGTAGTTATATCAATATTTAATTACGTAATGCTGATATTTAGTTATTCGTCTGGGTTTGAACAGGCGTTAAAAGGTTAAAAATAATTAGAAGAGGGAGGTGTATTAACATAGGAATAGGAATAGGAATACTCATTGGAATTGTTGCCTTGGCCTTCGGGTCGCTGGTTGGATATATATTCAGAAAAAATGTGGGAGAAAAAGCCATTGGAAGTGCTGAACAAAAAGCAAAGAATATAATCCTCGATGCTGAAAACAGATCGGAAACCATAAAAAAGGAAATAACCATTGAAGCAAAAGAAGAAGCTCACAGAATGAGAAGTGATGTTGAGCGGGAAATCAGGGAGAGAAGAGCTGAAATCCAAAGATCAGAAAAAAGATTGATCCAAAAGGAAGAAGCAATTGATCGAAAAACAGAGAACTTGGAAAAAAAGGAAGAAGGCATTACAAAAAAAGAACTGACACTCGTTGAGAAACAGCAAGAACTGGATGGATTTATCAACAGGCAGATAGAAGAGCTTGAAAGAATCTCCGGTTACACAGTGGAGGAGGCAAAAAATGTTTTGCTTTCCAATATTGAAAAGGAAATAAGGTACGAAGCATCTATAATGATCAAGGATATCGAATCCAAGGCGAAGGAAGATGCTGATAAAAAAGCGAAGGAAATCATAACAGGAGCCATTCAAAGATGTGCTGCAGATCATGTCGCGGAAAGCACCGTTTCGGTGGTTCCCCTTCCAAATGACGAAATGAAAGGAAGGATCATCGGAAGAGAGGGCAGAAACATTCGAGCAATCGAGACGCTGACCGGTATTGATCTGATTATCGACGATACGCCGGAGGCCGTCATCTTATCGGGTTTTGATCCTGTTAGACGTGAAATTGCCAGACTATCACTTGAGAAACTCATTGTAGATGGCAGAATCCATCCTGCGAGAATCGAAGAGATGGTTGAAAAAGCTGAAAAAGAAGTAAACAATATCATTAAGGAAGAGGGAGAGCAGGCGACATTCGAGGTAGGCATACATAATCTTCATCCAGAATTGATAAAGCTTCTTGGAAGATTAAAGTATAGAACAAGCTATGGCCAGAATGTTTTAAAGCATTCGGTTGAGGTGGCTCATCTGGCGGGATTGATGGCTGGTGAATTGGGACTAGATATCAAGACTGCAAAAAGAGCAGGTTTGCTTCATGATATTGGAAAAGCAATCGATCATGAAGTAGAAGGGACTCATGTTGATATCGGTATTGATTTGTTGAAAAAATACAAGGAATCTGAAACCATTATCAACGCAATGGCTGCACATCACGGCGATTACGAAGCGAAGAGCATGGAGGCAGTATTGATTGCAGCTGCAGACGCGTTGTCAGCGGCTAGGCCAGGAGCAAGAAGAGAGACACTAGAGACCTACATCAAGAGATTGCAGAAGCTTGAAGAGATTGCTAATACGACACCAGGAGTTGAACGTTCCTTTGCGATCCAGGCTGGTCGTGAAATTAGAATTATTGCAAGACCTGATGAAATGAATGATGAAGAGATCGTATTCCTCGCAAGAGAGATCAGTAAAAAGATAGAGAGCGAACTGGAATATCCAGGTCAGATCAAGGTTAATGTTCTTCGAGAAACCAGAGCAATCGAATATGCAAAATAAAGCGAGACCCGGCGACGGATGTGCCGTTACCGGCAAGTCGAACGAATTTTGAGCTTAGCGATTCCAGATCCCTCGCCTTTCAGGCGGGGGATTTTTTCCGCCGGATTGTTTGTCAATTACGGGGGAAAATATTTTTGATGTGAATTTTAATGGGAGAATATCATGTTTGTTTATTTGGACAACAGTGCCACAACAAAACCTTATGCTGAAGTAATTGCTGAGACTGTTCATTATATGGAGAAAGACTTCGGCAATCCATCCTCGCTGCATCGAATGGGAATCACTGCAGAGAAGGCGATGAAGGAATCAAGAAGAACGATAGCTGCATCAATTGGTGTTAAGGAGGAGGAAATATTTTTTACTTCGGGTGGTACAGAAGCAGATAATATAGCTATTTTTGGAACTGCTCAAGCCAGAAAAAGGAGAGGTAACAAGATCATTACTTCAAAAATCGAACACCCTGCAGTGCTAGAAAGCTATAAAAAGCTTGAAAGTATGGGATTTCAGACAGAGTATGTACCCGTTGACAGAAATGGTATTGTCGATTTGTCCGTTTTGGAGAATCTGATTGATGATCAAACCGTTCTGATTTCGATGATGCATGTGAATAATGAAACCGGTACGATTCAGCCGGTTAATGAACTGGCTGATCTAAAAATCAGAATGGAGAAAAAGCTTGGGACAGAAATCATCCTCCATGTCGATGCGGTTCAATCTTATGGAAAACTACCTGTTTCAATAAAAGAAGGGATCGATCTTCTTACGGTTAGCGGACATAAGGTACATGGACCGAAAGGCATTGGCGCATTATATATCAGAAAGGGACTTCATATCCAGCCTTGTATTTATGGAGGCGGACAAGAAAAAGGAATTCGATCCGGAACGGAGAATGTCCCCGCCGTTGTAGGTTTTGGAAAAGCCGCGGCAATCAGCTGCGGAAATATGAAGGAACGAATGGAAAAGATGAACGCTGTGAAAGCTTATCTTGCAAAAGGAATTCAGGATGAAATACAGGATGTACGTTTTAACAGTCCAGAGAGAGGAAGTGATGCCATTCTGAACGTCAGTTTTCTTGGCGTAAGGGGTGAAGTTCTTCTTCATACGCTGGAACAGTCTGAGATCTATGTTTCGACTGGTTCTGCCTGTTCTTCCAATAAAAAAGGTCAAAGTCATGTATTGAAGGCAATGGGCCTTAACGACAAGGAAATTGAAGGAGCGATCCGCTTCAGTTTTAGTGAATTTAATACGATAGAAGAAATGGACTATGTTTTAGCCGAATTGAAAAACGCAGTTCGGAAATTTAGAAAGTTAGGTAGTTTTAGATGACGGAAGAAAGAAATACATTTATCGTGAGATGCGGCGAAGTCGCGCTGAAGGGTCTAAATAAACCTTATTTTGAGCGGATGCTGGTGGACAGAATCAAGCGTGTGCTGAAAAAATACGAAGGCGTGGAAGTAAAACGTCACGAAGGATTAATTTTTGTAAAAACTCCGGCAGCACTGGATTCCGACTTGGTTGTGGGAGATATTTCAAGAGTATTCGGGGTTGCGTCAATCAGTCCTGCCGTGGAAACAGCTTCCGATATTGAAGAAATCGGCAATGCAGCAGTAAAATACATGCTTGATCTGATTGAGAAAAAAGGAATCAAAACTTTTAAAGTGGACGCGAAGCGCGCCGACAAGAATTTTCCCATCAAATCGCCTGACATTGCAAGGACGATAGGGGCAAAAGTCTTGATCGGATGCAAAGTGCTCAAGGTCGATGTACATCACCCCGACTGCCTGTTGTTTGTTGACGTAAGAAAAGATAAATCCTATATTTACGAGCAGAAAATATCCGGATTCGGAGGTCTTCCTCTTGGCACCAACGGAAAGGGAATGATTCTTTTGTCCGGAGGAATCGACAGTCCGGTAGCGGCATGGATGATGGCGAAAAGAGGTATGCTGATCGAGGCGCTTCACTTTCATTCTTATCCGTATACCAGCGAAAGGGCGCAGGAGAAGGTTGTGGATCTAGCAAGCATCGTCGCAGGATACTGCGGCAGATTTAAGATGCATACAATTAATCTGCTGCCAATTCAGGAGCTGATCGTTCAGAACTGCCCTGAGGAGGAGACCACGATTCTGGTGAGACGCTTTATGATGAAAATTGCAGAAAAAGTTGCAAAGGAAACTGATTGCGGTATGCTAATCACAGGTGAAAACCTTGGACAGGTTGCCAGCCAGACCGCAGAGTCTCTGATCGTTACAGATCAGTCCGTTCTTATGCCTGTTATGAGACCACTCATTGCGATGGATAAGGTGGACATCATGGATATTGCCAAGAATATCGGAACTTATGAGACATCGATTCTGCCCTATGAGGATTGCTGTACCGTATTTTTGCCGAAGCATCCTGCTACGAAGCCGAAGCTTACGAAAATTCTTAACTCGGAAAGCAGACTGGATGTGGACCAACTGGTTGCCGATGCCGTAGCTTCAAAAGAGACGATCACCATATATCCGGCAGAATAAGACAAATTTATGCCCTTTAGAAAAAGAGTAATATATTCAATTAATAGAGGCGCAGCATAAAGCTGCGCCTCTTTGTTATTCCCACTTGAAAAAAACGAATCGAAATGCTGATACAGAGAATTGCAATTTCCGAAGTTTTGAAGGTACTCATTTATTTTATCACCATCGTTCTATTTAAGATAATATCATCCTCATTAAAGTCTGGTGTTATAGTGGAGGGTTTAATTGAGGTTCAATTGTAACGCAAAGGGGGAAAAAATGCAATCGCGTGAAGACCCGGATGTGAAGACCCGGCAGTATTATATCTATATCGACAAAATTAGAACAAAAAACCCTCATTCTCTTAGCGACAGGGATAGGACAAGCTTGTATAATTAGAAAGGAGGGGGGGTTACTATGCAGATTGAATTTGAAATGACCGATGATATATTAATAGCAAATCTTGATGGCGAGCTTGACCATCATTCTTCAACTGTGATTCGAGAAGAGATTGATAAGACTGTGGATGCCTTTCATTCAAAACATCTCATCTTTAATTTTAATAAAGTGACCTTTATGGATAGTTCCGGTATCGGAGTTGTTATGGGTCGGTATAATAAAATTTCACAATTGGGAGGAAATCTGATCATAACGGGCTGTAATGAATATGTTGACAGAATATTAGACATGGCTGGCATTTATACCATTGCTACCCGAATTGATTCCGTTGCTGAATCAATAAAAATAGTCGAATCAGAAGCGATTGAGGAGGAGGCGGAGAGTGGCAATGAATAACAAAATGGATAATAGTTCTGTTGTAAACCGCATGAAGCTTGAATTTCTAAACAGGTCGGAAAATGAGAGTTTTGCGCGTGTTGCGGTGGCTGCTTTTACGGCGCCCCTTGACCCAACTGTAGAGGAATTGACGGAAATTAAAACCGCAGTGTCAGAAGCTGTCAGCAATGCGATCATCCATGCATACAAGGATGTCGAGGACGGTGTAGTAACTGTGGAATGCGCGGTAGACCAGGAACGGAGATTAATCATAGCTGTATCCGATATTGGAATCGGCATTGAAGATGTAGCAAAGGCACGGGAACCGCTTTACACATCATTGCCCGCAGAGGAACGGTCCGGCATGGGCTTTACCGTAATGGAAAGCTTCATGGATAAACTGGAAGTGGAATCTTCTCCGGGTGAAGGAACGAAAGTCACAATGATTAAAAAATTGGATATGGCATATGAGTTCTAATTATACAGCGAGAAGTAAAGAAGATACATATGATTTGATCAAGCTTGCTAAAAACGGAGAAGAATGGGCAAGAGAACAGCTGGTCAGGGAAAACACCGGACTTGTTAAAAATATTGCTTTAAAGTTTATGGGCAACGGGTATGAACTTGATGATTTGCTGCAGATCGGATACATCGGTTTACTCAAAGCAGTTGACCGGTTTGACAGCACCTACGGCGTCATGTTTTCAACCTATGCCGTTCCGATGATTCTTGGAGAAATCAGACGTTATCTTCGTGATGACGGCAGAATCAAGGTTGGCAGGCAGGTAAAACAAGATATAAAGAATATGAAGCACTGTCAGGAGCGGTTCTATAATGAGAATGGAAGGTATCCGAAGGTAAGCGAACTTGCTGAAATGATGGAAATGGAAACAGAACAGATTTTAAGCCTCATGGAAGCAAGTGATGCGCTGACGAATCTGGAAAGCCTGGACGATCCCGACAGACAGGAACGGTCGAATAAAGAACTTTATATGGATACGGAACAACGAAATGTGGATATGATTCATTTAAAAAGTATGATCGGCAAATTATCCAACAAAGAAAGGCAGATCATTGCACTTCGTTATTTTAAGGATATGACCCAGCAACAGGTCGCAGGATTGATGGGTATTTCACAAGTGCAAGTATCAAGAATAGAAAAGAAGATACTTGCCTCATTAAGAGAAAAGATGGAATAAAGGAGCTTTTCCCCAAAAAGGGAGATAGGCTCCTTTTTTTTTATCAAATAAGAAATACCGTTTCTTATTTGATAAAAACGGAGAACGCAGAGGGGCCAACTCGTGTTCTTGTCGGTATTTTGATAAAAAAATAATAAAATTCCCTATTGTGTGGGATGCTGGAAAAGAGTGGAAACATCTGAATTTTCAGTATATTAGAGGTAATGAAGTACTTAAAAAAAAACATCAATTTGCGACAAGAAAGGGTTGCAAAGAACAAGAAAATGTTGTTTACTGATATTATACAATGTTATTTTTATAACAATAAAAACGTTATAGCGAGGCAGAGGGGTATCGGGTATTCCGCCTCGTTGAACGCTCAAAAGTAAGAAGATTTTCCACTGCCGAAAGTTTTCTGCAGATGCGTTATAAACATCTGAAACGAGATCTTATAAATTGAATTTAAGGAGGCTTAACATGAACTTTCAACTGACGAAAGAACAAGAATTGGTAAGAAAAATGGTAAGAGAGTTTGCTGTTAATGACGTGGAGCCGATTGCGGCCGACATTGACAAAGAACACAGATTCCCAATTGAGAATGTTAAAAAAATGGGTGAATACGGCCTGATGGGGGTACCATTTCCGACAGAACTTGGTGGAGCAGGCGGAGACCATATATCTTATGCGATTACTGTAGAAGAATTATCAAGAGTATGTGCTTCAACCGGCGTAATCTGTTCTGCGCATACCTCTCTGTGTGCATGGCCAATATGGGCTTGGGGTACGGATGAGCAAAAACAAAAGTACCTGATTCCTTTGGCTAAGGGTGAAAAGCTGGGCGCATTTGGATTAACAGAGCCGAATGCAGGTACCGATGCTGCCGGACAGCAGACAAGAGCCGTTGATATGGGTGACCATTGGCTGCTCAACGGAGCAAAAGTATTTATTACAAACGGCGGATATGCAGATACTTTCGTTGTTCTGGCGATGACGGACAAGAAAAAAGGTACCAGAGGCGGCATCAGCGCATTTATTATGGAAAAGGGATATGATGGATTTTCTATCGGAAAGACGGAAGACAAGATGGGTATCTGCGCTTCCTCCACAACAGAATTGATCTTCCAGAACTGTAAAGTTCCAAAGGAAAATCTCCTTGGAAAAGTGGGCGATGGATTTAAAGTTGCAATGTCAACTCTCGACGGCGGACGTATCGGTATCGCATCTCAGGCGCTTGGAATTGCGCAGGGTGCATTTGATGTAACCGTTGAATATATGAAGTCCAGAAAGCAGTTCGGCAAGAAGCTTTCACAGATGGAAGCACTGCAGTTTGAAATCGCAGATATGAAGACCAGGATTGAAGCTGCAAGATTAATGATTTATAAAGCGGCGGACATGAAGGATAAGCATCTTGCTTATGGACCTCAGTCTGCAATGGCGAAATTATTTGCTGCAGAAACCGCAATGTATGTAACGACAAAAGCGGTTCAACTTCACGGCGGATATGGATATACAAAGGATTATCCGGTTGAAAGAATGATGAGAGATGCTAAGATCACCGAGATCTATGAAGGCACATCCGAAGTTCAAAAGATCGTTATTTCAGCATCCGTATTCGGTAAATAATGGAGGGAGGATATTATAATGGCATTTAAAATTATTGTCTGCGCAAAGCAGGTTCCAGATACGAACGAAATTAAAATCGATCCGGTAAAAAAGACTTTGATCAGAGAAGGCGTACCAAGCATTTTAAATCACGATGATGCAAACGCTCTTGAAGAAGCATTAAAGGTTAAGGATCAATATCCCGACACACATATTACGGTTGTGACAATGGGGCCTCCTCAGGCAAAGGATATGCTGATGGAATGTCTTGCAATGGGAGCTGACGAGGGTATTCTCGTAAGTGACAGAGCGGTTGGAGGTTCTGATACATGGGCAACTTCTAACGCACTAGCTGCTGCGATTCATAAAATCGGTGAATTTGACCTTCTGTTTGCAGGTCGTCAGGCGATCGACGGAGATACCGCTCAGGTTGGTCCTCAGCTCGCTGAAAAATTGGGATTTCCACAGGTTACATATGTAACTGAATTCCAGATTGAAAGCAATATGAAGGATATTACAGTTAAAAGAGCAATGGAAGACGGCTATGAGCTGATCAAGATAAAGACTCCATGCATGCTTACAGCAATTAAAGAACTGAATGCACCAAGATACATGTCCATTAACGGAATCTTCGGTTTGAAGAACAAAGAAATCAAAGTTTGGAATGCAAAAGACATCGAGGTAGATCTCAAAACAGTAGGTCTTGACGCTTCTCCAACAAACGTATACCGTTCTTTCACTCCCGTTCCAAAGGGAAAAGGACAAATGATTGAGGCGGATACGGAAAACGAAATTGCTCAGAAGCTTTTAATTAGTTTAAAAGCGAAGCATGTAATCTAAGAAGGAGGAGGAAGTAAAATGGCAATTGTAGTTATTAAAGACAAATGTAAGGGTTGTAAATTATGTATTAAAGCATGTCCCTTTGAGGCGATCGAGATGGACGGTAAGCTGGCTGTAATCAACGAAAAATGTACTGCCTGCAACCAGTGTATCTCTGCTTGTAAATTTAACGCAATAGAAAAGACTGCAGATACCGAAGGTCCGGTTGATCTTTCCGCTTATAAAAATGTGTGGGTTTATGCAGAACAAAGAAAAGGAAAGCTGCTGAACGTTGCACTTGAACTGATCGGCGAAGGTCGCAGACTTTCAAGAGAAATCAGCGATGATACAAAAGTATGCGCGCTGGTCGTTGGAAATAACGTTGATCATTTGGCTCAGGAATGCTATGAATACGGAGCAGATTCCGTATACATGATTGAAGATCCGCTTCTAGAGAATTATACAACTGACGGTTACACAAAAGTCATCGTGGATGCGATCGAGGATCATAAGCCTGAAATCGTAATTTATGGTGCTACACATATCGGAAGAGACCTTGCGCCGAGAGTTGCGGCAAGACTGAACACAGGGCTGACAGCCGACTGCACAAGACTTGACGTAAAGGTTTCTAGCTATATTGATTACGCAGTCAAGAATACGACTTTGGATGTTTCAACACTTGATCCGAATTCCGACGACAAGGGATTGAAACAGACTCGTCCTGCATTCGGCGGAAATCTTATGGCTACCATTATTTGTCCGAAAACAAGACCTCAGATGTCAACTGTAAGACCGGGCGTTATGCAGAAAATGGAAAGACAGGCCGGAGCTACAGGTGAACTGATCAAGGTAAAACCTGAAATTTCCAAGAGTGATATTCGAATCGAAATCATTGATATTGTAAAATCAGCGAAAGAAATCGTATCTCTCACCGATGCGGAAATTATCTGCTCTGGCGGTCGTGGTCTTGGTGATCCCTCCGGTTTTGATCTGATTAAGAAGTTTGCCGACAAGGTCGGTGGAGTAGTAGGTTCTTCCAGAGCAGCGGTTGATTCTGGCTGGATTGATCATTCTCACCAGGTAGGCCAGACAGGAACGACCGTTAAGCCTAAAATCTATTTCGCCTGCGGTATTTCCGGAGCAATTCAGCATCTTGCTGGTATGCAGACATCCGATATCATCGTTGCAATAAACAAGGATCCTGACGCACCGATCTTTGAAGTTGCAGACTATGGTATTGTAGGCGACCTTTATAAGGTGATTCCGCAGATTATCGAAGAGTGGGATAACGCTGAAAGCTTATATGACGCAAGCACAAAATAATAGAATGAATGACGATATTTCCTATGTGACAATAGGAAAGGAAGAGAGAAGCTTAAGCTTCTCTTTTTCTTTTTGTCGCTGAAATCGAGCGGCTTGTTCAATAACTGTCAAACACCGATTCGGTTTACCGTTTGTTTGACAGCCTGAACATGGCGGGATAAAGCGGAAAGAGTGCCAAAATCCTGACCGATTGATAATAGCACGGCTTAACAGAATTTTACATGAATTTCACATACTTTTAACCTCCCTTTAAAAAGGATTTTATATTCACGCGCTATATTGTATTTAGATAAGCCGGGAATCGGGAAGGAGGTTAAAATGAACTTATTAACACACATCACATTATCCAAACTGATATACAGCAATTTAAACCATTGCGTTCCACTTGACAAGAAAGCTTTTCTTTACGGAAATATAAAACCGGATCTAACCAAATCACTTTTGAAAAATTCTCACATTATGGATAATTACCTCATTTATGTCTGCAACCAGACAAAGGACCTTATGAAAGGGGAACTGTCTGAAAAGGAATTCTCCTATGAATTGGGCAAGGTTTGTCATTACGTCTGTGATTTTTTCTGCTGGTATCATGTCAGCAAAGAATTGTTTGACCAGTACAAATCGCACTTTTTTTACGAATTGAAACTACATTTTATTACACTGAAAATAAGCCGGAGATTGATTCCTTTCAAAGGCAGAACAGGAGACATGAATATTTCATCTATTATATTCGATATGAGAAAGGAATATCTCTCCGATTTACATACAGAAGAAAAAGACATTCGATATGCAATATCCGCTTCTCTAAGGATATGTGAATCGGTGTCTTGTTTTTTATTTGAATCATCAGAGCAGAATGAGAAGAATCAAACTGCTTGTAAAGAAATAATGTCGATCGCGGGAGGGCAATGATGAAAATAGCAATATTTACGGACACGTTCCATCCTCAAATCAACGGGGTAGCCAACACATTGGAAAAAATGATCCGATATTTCGACGAATACAAAATTGAGTACAGGATTTTTGCGCCGAAATACGAAGGTGAGGACGGGCCTAATGCAGAGAGGTTTTACAGTCTGAAATTCTATTTGTACCCGGACTGCCGAATTACATTACCGAATATGTTTCGAATCAATCAGATATTATCTGATTTTAAACCGGACATCATTCATCTCATGACGGAGTTCAATATGGGACTGACCGGCCTTCGATACGGAAAAAAGAACGACATCCCCACCGTATCCAATTATTCTACAAATTTCTCACAATACACAGATTACTATGGCTTAGACTTTTTGAAACAAGGAATATGGGATTACATGAAATGGTTCCATAACCAAAGCCAGGTCACACTTTGTCCATCGATGGAATCACGAAAATTGCTGAGGCAGCATGAAATAAACCATACAGCAATCTTTTCAAGGGGAATTGATTCTGCTAATTTCCATCCGTCCAAGAGGAACGGCAGTCTGAGAAGAACACTTGGAATAGAAGATAAAACAGCGCTCTTATATGTAGGAAGGGTATCCTTTGAGAAGGACCTGGATATTTTAGAGGAGAGCTATCGAAATATTAAGGCAAAATACGGTGAAACTGTGTCACTGATCATTACCGGTGAGGGACCATATCTTGAAAGAATGAGAGAAACGCTGCCGGCGGATACGATTTTTACTGGATTTAAAAGGGGAAATGAATTGTCGGAACTGTATGCATCGTCCGATATCTTTATCTGTCCGTCATCAACGGAAACCTTTGGAAATGTCGTTTTGGAAGCCATGGCATCGGGCTTGCCAGTAATCGGGGCAGACTCCGGAGGCGTAAAAGATATCATAAAGCATAATATGAATGGACTAAAATTTGATGCCAGAGATTCTGATAAACTGGAAAAGCAAATTACTGAGTTGGTAGAAAATGAGAGCCTGCGGCTTCGTATTGCCGAAAACGGAATGAATTATACAAAGAGCCGGTCCTGGGAAAAAATTATCGGAGAGCTTACTGGAATCTATCATGAGATTCTTTCAGAAAGGAATACACGAAGCGCGTAAGGGGGTACAATGATAAAAATTGGGATTATAGGGACAGGATATGTGGGACTGGTTACTGGAGTTTGCCTTTCGGATTTTGGCTGGCAGGTCGTTTGTGCGGACAGAGATGAGAAAATCGTAGACAGCTTAAATTGCGGCAAGCCATCGATTTATGAACCGGGGCTGGAGGATTTGCTTGAGAGAAACCGGTATTATAGAAGGATTCAGTTCACGGTGCAAGCTGAAGAGATGATTCGTGAGTGTGATGTGATTTTCATTGCAGTTGGAACACCTCAGAATGAGGACGGAAGCGCCGATTTATCCAGTATTTATGAAGCTGCCCGTTTGATCGGCCAGCAAATGAAAGAGTACAAAGTTGTCGTGAATAAGTCGACCGTTCCCATTGGAACAGGGCAGAAAGTGAAAAATATCATTCAAATGGAACTTGAGAAAAGGAATTCATCACTTACGTTTGATGTTGTTTCAAATCCCGAGTTTCTGAGACAGGGGTCGGCTATTCAGGATTTTACCCATGCTGACAGGGTTGTTATCGGTGCAGAATCTCAAAAGGCCATTGACATTATGAAAGAAGTATACCGCGTTTTATACATTAATGAGACGCCCTTCTTAATTGTTAACATCGAAACAGCGGAAATGGTGAAATATGCATCCAATGCATTTCTTGCAGCGAAAATATCCTTTATTAACGAGCTTTCCGAACTATGCGAAAAGACAGGCGCCAATATACAGCAGGTATCAAAGGGAATGGGAATGGACGGAAGAATCGGATCTAAATTTCTCCATGCCGGTCCAGGGTTTGGCGGAAGCTGTTTTCCAAAAGATACAAAAGCATTGTTAAAAATAGGAGAAGCGTACCAATGTAAGCTACAGATCGTAAATGCAACGATTCTCGCTAATGAAAAACAGAAAAAACGGCTTGCAGAAAAAATACGGTCTGAGATGGGAGATCTCAAAGGTAAGCGATTTGGTGTACTGGGCCTTTCGTTCAAAAACAACACTGACGACATGAGGGAAGCCCCTTCTTTATCAATCTTGAAGGAGCTTGCGGCATATGGTGCTGCTTTTAAGGTTTATGACCCTAAGGCAATGGGAAAGGCAGAAGCCTATTTTCTGGAACATCAAATAGAAATAATAAAATACTGTCATGATGAATATGAAGCTTCAGAGGAGGCCGATGCGGTCATTTTGCTGACTGAATGGAATCAGTTCAGAAGTCTTGATCTTGATCGGATAAAATCAGAGATGTCGGGTAATTACTTTTTTGATTTTAGAAATATCTATACAAATGACCTTATGGCCGAAAAAGGATTTCAATATTTCTCAGTGGGCAGAACATCATCTGGAGGTGCATGATGGAAGGGAAGCGAAACTCGATCTTTAACCTAAAAGCTTTGATTCCCTTGCTGCAGGGGAGGATTCCGGGTCAGCTGGTGATTCAATACACCGATGTATGCAATGCGACCTGTCCTCAGTGCGGCATGAGAAAAACGGAAAACTATTCACGCTCAAAATTATCAAAAGAGGAGGTCTGTAAGATCATTGATTCAGCGGCTGAACAGAACATTCAAGCCCTCTCGTTTACAGGAGGAGAACCGTTTCTTTTTCGGAACGAGTTGATAGAGTTGATCCAGTACGCGTCAGATAAAAAAATTCCTTTTATCCGAACCGGCACCAACGGCTACTTGTTTACAAATTGGCAAAACCCGGAATTTGTTTATGAAATTCATGATCTGGCCGAAAAGCTGTCTGAAACAAATCTCCGAAACTTATGGATCAGCATTGATTCGTCCGATGCGAGGACCCATGAACAGATGAGAGGCCTTCACGGTGTCATAAAAGGGATTGAAATCGCCTTGCCGATTTTTCATGAATACGGCATTTATCCTGCCGCAAATCTCGGAATCAACCGTAATATCGGGGGATTTGGAAAAATCTCCATGGAGATGACTGATCCAGATGCATTTTATGAAGAATTCAAGATTTCTTTTGAACGTTTCTACCGATTTGTAATCAGTCTTGGTTTTACAATGGCGAACGTCTGCTACCCAATGTGCATCGATGAAAACGAAGAAGCGAAGAAAGAACTTGCTTACGGGGCCGCCTCCAGCAGCAGGATTGTATCGTTCACAAAAGAAGAGAAGATAAAAATCTTTCAAGCGTTACTGGATACAATACCCGAATTTCGATCTAAAATCCGTATTTTTACTCCTTTGGTTTCCCTTTACTCTCTGATTCGTCAATATGGAGGAGCAGAAGAAACGGTACTCCCATGCAGGGGCGGAATCGATTTCTTTTATGTGGATGCCAAGGAAGGCAATACTTATCCCTGTGGGTATCGTGGAAGCGAGAATCTAGGAAAATTCTACGATTTGAATATCAGAAGTCTCAACGCGAAGCCGACCTGCATAGCTTGTGATTGGGAGTGCTTCAGAGATCCGTCCGAACAGGTGGGGTTTTTAATTGAATCAATCCGGCATCCGGTTAAAGTTGCGACTGAAAAAGCATCCGACTACAGGCGACTGTGGAATCAGGACATGCGTTATTACCATCAATGCTCTTATTTTGACGGAAGAAAAGCAAAGTAAGTGTCAGGTTCTCCTTCAAAAGTCCGAGGGTGTTTCTTCTCCTTTTAATATACGCAGGGCGCCCAATGCCAGAGCCTCCATTTCCATTTCTCCGGGCATGACAATAACTGGAGCGATAAATTTTACCCGATCTGTGATCATTTCTGTCATCATTTTGGAATGAGCAATTCCGCCTGTTAAAATAATGTAGTCAATTTCGCCGTTTAAAACAGGAGCCAACTCACCGATGCCCTTGGCAACCTGATATGCTTCAGCTTCATAAACCAGCTTTGCTTTTTCATTTCCTTCGGCGATCATTTCTTCAACCAGTCTGCAGTCATGCGTGCCAAGATGCGCTTTGATTCCTCCCATGCCTCTGATTTTACGAATCATTTCGTTTTTCGTATATTTGCCCGAATAGCATAAATCAATTACATAAAGCAGGGGAAGGCCGCCGGTTCTTTCCGGAGAAAAAGGCCCTGAATCATCACCGGTTGAGTCGACAATTTTTCCTTTCTCATGGACACTGATGGAAATCCCTCCGCCTAGATGTGCAACGATGAGATTTAAGTCTTCATAATGAGTCTCGAACTGTTCGGCTGCCTTTCTTCCCATTGCTTTTGAGTTAAGTACATGACACTGGCTATGTCTCAGATATTCGGGAATACCCGTTATCATGGCGATTTCCTTAAATTCATCAGAAGAAACGGAATCGTAAATGAAGGAAGGAATACCGAGGGGAGATGCGATTTTGTCTGCGAGCAGTGCTCCCAAATTTGAAGCGTGAGGAGACAAGTTTCCGCTTAAAATCACTTTTTTCATTCGTTCGTTTACAAGGTAGCCTCCCGCGTTAACAGGAGGAAGCAAACCGCCGCGGCCAACAACCGCACTGATTTCTGCCAGCTCAAGACGATTTTTTTTTAATGTAGAATAAATTACTTCCAATCGGTAATCCAATTGATCAAGAATATCGGTAAATCCTGCGAAATCCTCGTCAGAGTGTTCTGCCTGATCATAAAAAATCAAGGTTTCATTACGGTATAAAGCGATCTTTGTTGATGTAGAACCTGGATTAACGGCCAATATGGTGTAGACCATAGTATTTCTCCTCTATAGCAAAATAATGGTTAAGCTTAATAATATTCTACCACGAAAAAAATCGTTGAAACCGATATTATTGATAAATTATTTATTTGAGAGTGGAAACAATAATTTAGAAGTGAATGATGAAGTGGCAGAAATACGAAGGACATAGAAAAATGTTCTTATATATGATGTGAAAAAGGAGGATTTATATGTCAAAACAACAGCAGCAAAAACAAAAGCAACGGCAGCAGCAACAACAGCAGCAACAGCAACCGCAAAAACAGCAGCAACAGCAGCAGCAAAAACAGCAGCAACAGCAACAGCAAAAACAGCAGCAACAGCAACCGCAAAAACAGCAACAGCAACAACAGCAGCAACAAAGCAAAAAGCCGAAACAGGAAGTAACAAAACAATATGAACAGTACGTAAAACAATTTACGCCCAAGCCGAAATATTTTTCAAACAGCGCCAAAGCTTTCGTCGTTGGGGGATGTATTTGTGCAGCTGCACTTTATATACAGAATGCGCTTGTGAACAACGGAATGAGCGAGAAAAATGCCGGTGCTTTTGTTACTGTGATACTCATTTGCACTGCCCAGCTTTTAACCGGATTTGGTGTATTCGATACCATTGGAAAATTTGCAGGAGCTGGAGTTTTCGTACCCATTACGGGATTTGCAAATTCCATGGTCGCACCGGCGATTGAATATAAGAAAGAAGGACCTGTACTGGGAGTAGGAGCCAAGCTTTTCAGCCTTGCCGGACCGGTTCTGGTCTGTGGAATTTCAGTCAGCACATTAATTGGAATCATCTATTATTTCATAAAATAGGAGGCAGAAATGAAAAACAAGCTGGGAAAACAAACTTTGAAGTTCTCGTCGATGCCGCGAATCATTGGCTCCTGTGCCATTGTCGGAGAAAAAGAAGGCAAGGGGCCTATGGCAAAATGGTTCGATCTCATTCTGGATGACGATACTTATGGAGAAAAGACCTGGGAAAAATCAGAAAGCAAGATGCTGAAACAATCTTTATTGCTCGCACTTCAAAAGTCCGGATTGGAGAAGAATCAGATCGATTTGATTCTGAGCGGCGATTTGATCAATCAGATCATGTCTTCCTCATATATGGCAAGGGATCTTGCAATACCTTTTTTAGGAATTTACGGTGCCTGTTCAACGATGACGGAATCGATGACCTTGGGCTCCATCATGATCGACGGTGGATACGCGTCAAATGTGTTGGTAGGAGCTTCAAGCCATTATAGTACAGCTGAAAGACAGTTTCGTATGCCTCTTGAACACGGGAATCACCGTCCGCCATCAGCTCAATGGACAGCAACAGCGTCGGGAGGGATGGTTTTGTCTGCCAATAATAAGGGTGATAAAGCGGTCAATCAGGGTCAGAATGTCAAGGAAATCTATGTTACACATGCTACAATAGGTAAAATTATTGACACAGGGATCAAGGATGCAAATCAGATGGGAGCAGCAATGGCACCTGCGGCAGTCGATACAATCGTGAGGCATTTAACCGATACGGGGAGAAGTCCAGATTTTTACGATGTGATCCTGACGGGAGACCTGGGACATATCGGGAAAGATATTGCGATTGATCTTTTAAGCGGAGCGGGAGTTGAGGTTCAGGGTATTTACGACGACTGCGGCGTAATGCTGTTTGATAAAAAACAAGATACACACGCTGGAGGAAGCGGCTGTGGATGTTCGGCATCTATCTTCAGCGGATATATTTATAAAGAAATGAGACTCGGTAAGATCAAAAATGCGCTTTTGATTTCAACAGGCGCGCTATTGTCAACGATCAGTTCGCAGCAGGGAGAATCGATACCTGGTATTGCTCATGCAGTTGCTGTTACAACGGAAGGAGTGGGTTAATTGGATTATTTTTATGCATTTTTAATTGGCGGTATCATATGTGTGATCGGACAGATTTTAATTGATACGACAAAACTGACAACACCTAGAATTCTGGTTATTTTCGTTGTCGCAGGTGCGATCTTAACGGGGCTTGGTTTGTATGAGCCGATTGTAAAGCTGGCGAAAAACGGTGCCACAGTTCCACTGCCGGGTTTTGGATACGCTTTGGCGAAAGGCGCAATGGATGGTGCGAAGGATGGCTTTCTTGCAGCGATTTCCGGGGGATTAAAAAATACTGCTGCAGGGTTAACTGCAGCAGTAGGATTCGGCTATATCATCGCTCTTATTTTTTCGCCGAAATCAAAACGTTAATAGCTATCAATTAAAATTCAGCCAGTCGGGGAGACCGTTTCCGTCATCCTGATTATCGTTGTTGTTATCGTTATTATCACCATTATTGTTGTTGCTATCGTTGTCATTGCTATTGCCATTGTCATTGCCGTTGCTATTATTATTCCACGGCCATGGGAAGATGCCGCCTTCATCTGGGTTTCCGTTTCCGTCGTCCCAAAGATTGTTTGGATCTAAGGTTTTGTTTGGATCGATCGGATACGTTGTAATATCCGGATTATGAAGGTTGCAGTAGTATGGCGGTAGTTCATATTGATAATCTGCTACTCTTGGATCTGCAGGATATGGTCGTTTTACAAATACCTTGCTGACTGTGTTCGGACAGTAAGGTGTTGCAAGTTCACCGCTATCGTTGCATATATATGCAGCAACGTGTATGTTGTCAACTGTAGTAGGTTCCGTGCCCTTGATAAAGTACTCATTTCTTACGGTACCTCCGGGTCTGGTATCGAGAGCGCTGAGCTCTGAAGGAAGACGGCCGGATGTTGTATCGATGGCAACGCTGATGATATCACTTGGAGGGGCAGGGAAACTACCGGTTTCAAGGCCAGCGTGAACCTGCTTCATTATTTTACTCCAGAGCTTTGAAGCAGCAGTACTCCCCTGACTCAATTCAATATTTATATCATTTCCGATCCAAACAGAGGCTGCATATTGTGGTGTATATCCAACAAACCATGCGTCATAATTATCTGTGGTTGTTCCGGTTTTTCCAGCCACAGGCTGTGTTCCGATAGCGGCAGCTCCCGCAATACCGTTTGTTACAGTGGAATGCAACATGTCTGAAACAATAAAGGCAACGCCCTCATCCATGACCTGTTCTTTATCGGTTTCCTTCTCCAGGATGACTTCACCACGTTTATTTGTTACCTTCGTATAGGCAATGGGTTTCGTGTAATACCCCTGGCTGGCAAAGGTTCCGTAACCAGCCGCCATTTCAAGAGGTGATATGCCATGACTCATGCCGCCAAGGGCCAGCGCCGCCGCATTCATATCGTTTACGGACCCGGACTCAACAACCGACGTAATACCGCATTTCTTCAAGAAACTCACGGAGGCCTCAACTCCTATTTCAGAGAATATCTTTACCGCATTGACATTTACGGACTGCTCCAGCGACTTTCTCATGGTGTACAAGCCGCGATAGCCGTTATACCAGTTTTTGGGCCATAATTTTCCATTCATGGTCAACGGTGCGTCGTCTATGACGCTTGCTGCAGTCCATAGTGTTCCGTAACTGTTGCCTTCTGAAGGTTCATTTGTTTGTCCAGCTTTTGCTTTTTCAAATCCGCTTAGAATCGCCGGTCCATACACCCCCATGGGTTTAATGGAAGAACCTGGTTGTCTCTGACTGGTGGCACGGTTAAACAAGAGTCTTCCTTCAATATTTCTCCCGCCGACCATCGCTTTAATTCCGCCGTTATGATAATCGAAGATTACCATGGCGGACTGGGGCTGTACAATTTTTTGCCTCAGGGTATAATGGCTGCTGTCCAATGCGATTCCTTCAGGAACAAACTGAAGAACTCCTGCCTGATCAGGATCGTCGAAAAAGGTGCCGCTGATGACCAGATTGCCTTCGTCATCTTTGCTTTTATACTGTTGAGGTATATTGATAATGCCGCCCTTAATGCTATAAAATATTCCGTCCTGCATAATGTACATATCTTTGAATTCAATATTGTAATCAGTCTCTCCGTGCACTTTAACCTTATAAAAATTTAACCGTTTGCCCTTTAGAAGGATGATGCCGCCATCGTCGGCTGCCTGATATTCTTCCGGTGTCAGTGTGAATACTCCCTCCGAATTGAAGTAATTATCATAGTTGTATAACATGATATTTTTGTTTGAATTCAAAATATTACCGGCTTTGTCTTTTGATAGTCCAGACACTTTCGGGAAGTTGGCATTGCTGGTCAATTCTTGCTCGGCGATCTTCTGCATATCTGAGTTCATCGTCGTATAGATTTTAAGTCCGCTATTGTAGATCATTTGTTTTGCGCCGGATTCGTCGAGGTCCAATTCTGACATCAGGTCCGTTACGACTGAATCGATCACATAGTCGGCAAAATAAGATGAGATTTCATTGGACGTATCTTCGCTCGGATTGACCGATGCTTTAAGATCGGCAGCCATTGCTTCGTCGTATTCTGTCTGGCTAATCTTTCCCTGGTCCAGCATGAAGGAAAGTACAAGATTCTTCCTGCTGTTTAATGAGTCGTTATATACAAGTGTATATGTTTCACCCTTCCGGAGAATATTCGGGTCATCTTCAGTTACTTGTGCGCTTTCATACCGTTTGACAAGGGCGTAACGGTCCGGTGCCTGAGGGAGGCTGGCCAGCGCAGCGCACTCCAGTAGGGTCAGGTCCTGAACATCCTTAGAAAAATAAGCCTGTGATGCAGCCTGAACACCATTGGTGTTGTATCCCAAGAAGATTGTATTCAAGTATGCTTCAATAATCTGTTCTTTTGTCAGGTGGCGCTCCAGAAGTATCGTGTAATACGCTTCCTTAATTTTTCTCTTCATATCGTATTTGGATTTTGATTCAGCCAGATAAAGGTTTCGAGCCAACTGCTGTGTTATCGTACTCGTACCGCTGACCTTTTTTCCTTCAAAAACGCTTTCCTTGATCGCACCAAAAATACGAATGACGTTAAAACCATTGTGGTCCCAGAAGGTTTTATCTTCAATTGCCACAAAAGCATTAATCAGGTTCTGCGGCAAATCCGAATAAGAGACATTGGTTCTCAAACCGTCTGATGTCAAAATACTGTCAATAATATTCTCTTCATCATCGTAAAGCGTTGAATTTTCTGCAAGCCGTTCATAAATGTTATCCGGTTCAATGGGAGGAGTCTGAACGATGATTGAAATTACAAGTCCCCCCAGTATAAGACAAACTGCGATGCAGGCAAAAACTATAAATTTGATTAGCTGCCTTACATTAATAGAGTATTTTTTCTTCTTCTTTTTACGTTGCTTTTTCATAGGCTCCTCATCGGATTTCTTAGAACTGTCCGGCTTGTCGTCAATTTCTACATTTGTTTTAATGTCTTTTTCTTTCGTAGCGTTTCGTACTCCGCTTAATGGGGAACGCCGGCTTTGTGGTTTCGACTCGGTTAAACGTTCCATTCGAGTTTTACTCGATTTGGTTTCAGGAGAACTACCGGAGTCGTGTTCCGTGTTGTCCGACAGCTCGGAATTGAATTCTTTATCCAAAAAATTGCTTTTTTGCTCCGATTTGTTCATGCTTTTATCAAAATTGTTGCTGATTTTATCAAACTTGGAAAAAAAATCATCGATATCTTTTTGCTTATCGGTTTTATCCAGCTCATCTGTCAAGCTTATCACCTGCCTCATAATGAAGTCTTAACCGTGTAATCATCACGATCTTAGAGGTTTATCGTGATTATTATAGCATAATCAGCCCCCTCTGTTAACTGAAATCTACGAAAGATATATACTTGTAACAATTCAGGCGCTGCTGCAGCACTGCTTTTTATTGATTTCAAGATCACCTGGAAGTATAATGGAAAAGGAAATAATGAACAGTGGAGGGGTAAATCTATGTATGACAGTATTGATGTGGCAAGGTCAGCGATAAAGCTAGCCATCACATCTAACAGGAGCTCCGAGGAGCAGCTGATCACCAAATTGAGAGAAAAGGAAATTTATGGTGCAGCGGTGGATATCGGAGGAGATATCGTGAATTCCATTCACATTGTCATTGAAAGAGCCATCATTGCGTCACGAAAGAATGGGGTCACAAAAGAAAATCATGTACAGGATGGCGCAATTGCCGGAGCTTCTAGGGAAGCCATCATGCAGATTGCTGCGAAGGCCACCGGGTTGAACGGTGGTGGGAAAGTTGCAATATGCAGGCACAAAGAGCATCTCAGCGTATGTGTTTTCATGAGCATCGGCCTGCTCCATCTGAATGAAGTTGTAATAGGGTTGGGTCACCGGTCTTTGCCGGCGGAATAATACGAACAATTAATATTTGTAAATAATTTACAAATTCAGTAATGTGTATTATAATATCTATTGAGAGAAAGCGGATTGGTATTTCTGGAGAAACAGCATGAGAAGACCGATCATTTTTCTCTTTCTTTTTTTTACTTTGGGAATTGTACTAGAATACCACTTGGAAATGAAACGGGAAATCCTTATACTTTCATTTCTGGTGATTGTAGTTTATTTTTTTCTACTGCACCTTTTTGCTTGGTTTCGGAAATCGCAGAATCAATCTCTGAGAATACTGAGGATAATATGCTTTTTCTTATTTGTCAGCTTCCTTGGAAGTGCATTTTTATATTATGCGGAGAATAAAAAAGACCCTTTGGAAGATAGAATAGAGCAGTACTGTACCGTTCAGGGCAGAATTATTACGGTTCAGATGAGGGATGAAGATTCTTACAAAATGCTGATATCGGCAAATCCTTTTGGCAAGCGGCTGGTCAGTGTACGCGGACGTCTTGAGAAACCTGGGGACATGGTCGGTAGTCTGGCGGAAATCAGCGGAACCATAAAATTACCTTCTGAAAGAAGAAATCCAAACCTGTTTGATTATCGGCTTTATTTGAAAACTAAAGATGTAAGAGTAATCATTGAGACCGATCCGGGTCATATTACACTTTGTGAAGATCACAAAGCTATCTTACGGTCTATGATCGCTAAACTGAAATACGGGTTCCTCGAGAAGCTGCAAGGTACCATGAGTCCGGAGGCCTATGGCATCATGGTAGGGATGATGTTCGGAGACCGCGGCTTCATCGATGAGAATACCTATGAAATGTTTCAAAAAAACGGCATAGCGCATATTTTAAGCGTTTCTGGTATACACGTAGGTATCGTTTACCTCTACCTGAGCAAACTTCTTGGAAACCGGAAGACATTGATCTTCTACATTCTGACTGCAATTTTTTTGATTTTCTATGCCGCACTTGCGGATTTTTCACCATCTGTTGTCAGGGCGGTCACTATGATATTGATCCATATTGTTTCTAAGATCACCTATCGAAGATATGATTTTATCTGCTGTACGGCAGCTTCTGCACTGATCATGCTTCTATCAAATCCTTTCTGCTTATTCAACACAGGATTTCAATTGTCCTATATGGCAGTATTTTGTCTGGCGGTAATGCTACCCTGGACAGAAAGGCAAATAAGATATCTGGAGGAAAAAATCGGAGATGGGTTTAGGGTGCAGCTTTTGCGCTTTATTACGCCGCTGATCGTTATTCAGGCGGGAATGTTCCCGCTGACTGCATATCTTTTTAATTACTTTTCAATCGCGGCATTTTTCGTAAATATTCCTATTATAGCAATATCGGGATTGATCATACCGATTGGGATCAGTCTTACCCCGCTTGCTTTCATTGGGGGGCTGCTCTTTGGGGTAGGCGCGCAAGGAGCGGAACTTTTGATCCAAGGAATGGTTTTTCTCAATGATGTCGTATTTTTACCTGGAATCAGTTATTTTCATGTTGTCAGTCCCTCTGCTTTTCAGCTGATGATCTTTTATGGGTTTTTCTTTCTGCTTCCATCTGAAATGATGCGGGTTCTGTATCAAAGAAAGAAGATTGCGCTGATTACTGTTGTTTGCCTGACAGTTGTCATAGTATCTTTCATTACACATTATATTGCAGGTACGGAGAGTTCGGAAGCTGGACTTATTTTTCTTGACGTTGGTCAGGGTGACTGCCTTCATATTAAAACACCCGGTGGAAAAAATATTCTGATCGACGGAGGGGGAAATCAGAATTATAATATTGGAGAAAAAATCCTTTTACCTTATCTTTTAAAAAGCGGCGTAAAGGAAATTGATCTGGCAATAGCAACACATCTTCATGACGATCATTTCCTGGGAATCTGTCAACTGGCTGAATTGATGAAGATTAAGAAACTGGGGACCTATGAGATGAATCAATACAGAAAAGATGAAATACTTGAGGATACAGGAATGAATGAAGAAAATCTGTTGTACCTTGTTGGAGGAGAGAGGATCAATTTAGAAGAGGGTATTTGGATCGATGTGCTTTATCCTCAGAAAAAAAGCAAGGAAGACTATCTCAGGTATCTCACAGAGGAAGAAGATGAAAATAAAAGCAGTCTGCTGCTCAAGGTCCATTATGAAGGATTGACTGTCCTGATGACCGGGGATATCGGGATGGAAGGCGAGGATGAAATCCTCAGGCAATACAAGAGCACCCCAAAGATTATGGATATCGATATTCTAAAAGCGGGACATCACGGAAGCAGATTTTCAACGGGTGATTCGTTCCTTGATGCGGTAAGTCCCACAATTACTGTATTTCAGGTGGGAAAAAATAATTATGGACATCCTCATTCAACTGTCATTGAAAAATGCGTTCAAAAAGGTATAATGGTTTATAGAAACGATTTAAATGGAGCAATTATCTTTGAGGAAGAGGGAGAAACATGGCGTATAAAAGTTCTGCTGCCCAAGAACATGCATATAAAAAAATTGACAAGGATATGAAATCCGGCAGCGTAAAAAATCTGCTCTTACTTTATGGAAGAGAAGATTTTTTAATTCACTGGGCAGTGGAAGCACTGATAAAAAAATATGTAAACCCATCAAGCAGGGACATGGATTTTTCCAGGCTTGACGGGACGTCCGTTACCCTTGATCAGATCAAGAGCAGCTGCGAGACACTCCCTTTCTTATCGGAGCAAAGAGTCGTTTTGCTCAGTGATTTTAAGCCAATCGATGGAGGAAAATCAAAAAACATTGATGAGTCGGATGAAAAACAACTGGGAGAGTATTTTAAAACGTTTCCGGAATATTGCATGTTGATCATCACTTCTGAAAAAGCGGATAAAAGGAAGAAACTTTACAAGACAATTGCAGACTGCGGCGGCGTCTATGAATTCGGCGAACTGGATGAAAAGTCGCTGAAATCCTATATCGACAAGAGATTCAAGGAAGCGGGCAAAACAGCAAGCCCTTCCGTAGTAGCCCAATTGATTGAAGCGTCAGGTTATTTTGATAAGGATACTGATTACACCTTATATAATCTGGAAAACGACATAAAAAAGACCGTGGCTTACAGTGATGGAAGCGAGATTGGAATGGACGCTGTTGAGAATACTGTTTCGGGCAATCTGGATACCGATGTTTTTGCTATGATTGATTCCGTCAGCCGAGATCGAAAAGAAGATGCATTTAAACTGCTGCACAACCTTTTAACATCCGGAGAAAAAGAATACCGGCTTCTTGCTTTGCTTTGCTCTCATTTTGAAATCATTCTTTCCGTAAAGGAAATGAGAGAAGAGGGCAGATCCTTTGCAGAAATGAAGGAGTTGCTTGGAATTCATGAATTCAGGATTAAAAAAGCTGCGCTTTTCGCGGAAAAATATACGCTTTCCCATCTCAGAAAAGTATTGCAGAAGACTTACGAAATAGACAAAAACATAAAGACGGGATTATTGGAAGCATCTCTTGCCTTAGAATTGTTTATCTCGGAAATATAAGGCAATGGAGACAACAAAACTTAAGGCAGATTACGCCTATTCTAACGTTTGTGATCTATAAGAAAAAACCGGAAGGAAAGCTGGCTGTCGCGGTGATATTCAGTATGACCGGAATCGCACTGCTTACGTCTCATGTGGGTGCGGCAGTTTTGATATCCAGTTTGTTTATCATGGAACTTGACTTGAAAAAAATAGTAGATTCCATCGTAAAACAAGTAAAAAAATTGAAAATTGTATCCATGGACAAGTGAAAAATTAATAGAAGATTTATAAAAAACAGAATATTGGAACTTTGGTAAAACGGTTAAAAAGTGATGTTTGAGTATTGAAACTGCTTGTGCTTTGAAATTTATTTTGATATATTTGAGATGTTGTATGAATTTAAAAAAGAAGCTCACAATTTGAAAAATGGAATTGTAGGAGGTAAGATTATGACTTGTAGGAACAGTGGCTGCCAATGTGATTGCAGTGCACCGGACTTCACAGAACTCGCTCCGGTTATGGAGAAGTATGCGAAGACCCCCGGGAGCCTCATCACAATCTTGCAGAAAGCCCAGGACATCTATGGCTATTTGTCCATGGATGCAATCAATTATATCTCTGAACAGACTGGGATCAAGCCGGCGAAGATTTATGGCGTAGCTACATTCTATTCTCAGTTTAGACTGAAGCCCATCGGCAAATATTTGATTATGCTTTGCCAGGGTACAGCGTGCCATGTAAACGGGTCGGAGATGATCGAAGAAGCCATATGTGAAGAATTGAATATCGCAGATGGTGAAACGACAGAAGATGGAATTTTTACCCTGAACAATGTTGCATGTCTTGGATGCTGTAGCCTTGCGCCTGTCATGATGATCAAAAGCGCTGACGGTGACGAGACCTATGGCAATCTGACAAAAGACAGCGTAAAAGCCGTTCTGAAAGAAATAATTGCAAGGGAAGCGCAGGAGGTGAAGGCAGTATGAAGGTTGTTGTAGGACAAGGCAGCTGTGGTGTGGCAACCGGAGCGAAAAAGACTGCTTCAGAATTTGAAAAGCAGATCAGTGAAAAGGGTCTGAACATTGCTGTTGAAAAAACCGGCTGCGTAGGGACCTGTTATTTGGAACCAATCGTTGATGTTTATGATGACGAGGGCGGATTGACAAGATATGTGAAAGTCCAGCCTGGCAAGGTTGCCGAAATCGTTGAAAAGCATCTTATGGGCGGCGAGATAGCATCTGATCAGGCAATCACAGAGATTGACAATAGCTTCATTGAAAAGCAGCAAAGAATCGTACTTAGAAACTGCGGATTGATTAATCCGGAAAACATAGAAGAATATATCGCCACCGGCGGTTATGAGGCGACGAAGAAAGTCGTTACCTCCATGACCCAGGAGGAAGTAATTGAAGAAATCAAGGTTGCCGGTTTGAGAGGCCGGGGCGGCGCAGGGTTTCCTACTTGGTTTAAGTGGAATGCTGCGAAATCGTCTCCAGGCAAAGAAAAATATATGGTCTGCAACGCAGATGAAGGAGATCCGGGAGCATTTATGGATCGAAGTGTTTTGGAAGGGGACCCCCATTCACTGATTGAAGGAATGATTATCGGTGGATTTGCAATGGGCGCATCGGAAGGTGTGATTTATGTCCGTGCGGAGTATCCGCTGGCGATTCAGAGACTCGAAACCGCGATGACACAGGCCAGAGAAAAAGGCTTCCTCGGGAAAAACCTGTTCGGAACCGGATTCAGCTTTGACCTTCGAATCAAAGCAGGAGCGGGCGCTTTTGTATGTGGTGAAGAGACTGCTTTAATCGCTTCCCTCGAGGGGGAAAGAGGAATGCCAAGGCTGAAGCCGCCTTTCCCGGCACAAAAGGGATTCTGGCAGAAGCCGACCAATATAAATAATGTAGAAACATTTGCCAATGTTCCCTGGATCATTGTAAATGGAGGATCAGCATTTGCAGCTTTTGGGACAGAAAAGAGTAAGGGAACCAAGGTATTCGCTCTTGCAGGAAAGATTAAGAAGGGCGGACTTGTAGAAGTGCCGATGGGGCTTCCGCTGAAAGACGTCATCTTTGGGATTGGCGACGGAATCAAGAATGGCAAAGAATTTAAAGCTGTGCAGATGGGCGGACCTTCCGGCGGCTGTATTCCTGCTGAATTGATCGATACACCTGTAGACTATGAAAATATTACAAAGACAGGTGCGATCGTCGGTTCCGGCGGTATGATTGTCATGGACGAAACAACGTGTATGGTGGACATGGCAAGATACTTCCTTGATTTCACAAGAAAAGAGTCCTGCGGTAAATGTAATTACTGCCGTGTAGGCACAAAGAGAATGCTCGAAATTCTGGAGCGAATCACGATTGGCGAAGGAAAAGACGGAGATATCGAGCTTCTGGAAGAGCTTGCGCAGAAAATTAAGGACGGCTCCATGTGTGGACTGGGTCAGACGGCGCCGAATCCGGTTTTGACTACGATTAAATATTTCAGAAATGAATATGAGGATCATATCTATAAGAAAAAATGCACGGCACATTCCTGTAAAGAATTGCTCACATTTGAGATTACCGACAAATGTATCGGTTGTACGTTATGCTCAAAAAAATGTCCTGTGGGCGCCATAAAGGGTGAGCTGAAAAAGAAGCATGAAATCGATCAGTCATTGTGCATCAAGTGCGGAAAATGCGAAGAAACCTGCAAATTCAGCGCAATCGTAAGAGATTAAGGGAGCGAGGTGAAATAAGATGAAAAAATTCAGATTGAATATAGACGGAAAAGAAGTTTTTGGTCTTCCGGGACAAACAATCCTGGATGTTGCAAAAGAAAATGATATCTATATCCCCACTCTCTGTTTTGATGAAAGAACAGAAATTTACGGTTCCTGCGGAATTTGCGTAGTTGAAGTGGAAGGCAACCCGAAAATGGTGAAAGCCTGCGCTACGGAAATCGCACCGAATATGATCATCAAGACGACGACAGAGAGAGTAAAAGAATCCAGAAAGACGAATCTTGAGCTGCTTCTATCCAACCACGTTGGAGACTGCAGACCGCCTTGCGTGCTGGCATGTCCTGCAAATACAGACTGTCAGGGTTATGTTGGCCTGATTGCCAACGGCGAGTTTGAAAAAGCGATCGAGTTGATTAAGAATAAGATTCCGCTTCCCGGAGCAATCGGAAGAGTCTGTCCTCATCCGTGTGAGGATAACTGCAGAAGAAAGCTGATTGAAGAGCCGATCTCCATCGCATGGCTGAAGAGATTCGCCTCCGATATGGATCTGGCGTCAGACGATCCCTTTATGCCGGACATTGAGCCTGCAACAGGAAAGTCTGTGGCTGTGATCGGTGGAGGCCCAATGGGTCTGTCGGCAGCTTACTTCCTGAGAAGAATGGGACATGACGTTACAATCTTTGAAGCAATGCCGAAACTGGGAGGTATGCTGAGATATGGAATTCCGGAATACAGACTTCCGAAGGAAGTTTTGGATGAAGAAATCTATCTCATTGAAAAAATGGGTGTTACATTAGCTCCTGATACCAAGGTCGGTGTTGATATTTCCTTTGATTCCATCAGAAAAGATTACGATGCTGTTTTAGTCGGAATCGGTGCATGGGTATCCACAGGAGTTGGATGTAAGGGGGAAGACGCAGACGGAGTAATCGGCGGCATCGATTTCCTCAGAAAAGTTGTAAGAAATGAAGAAATCAAGCTCGGTGAAAACGTGGCCATCGTAGGCGGAGGAAACACTGCTATGGACGCCTGCAGGACCGCGGTAAGACTCGGAGCAAAAAAAGTATATAACATATATAGACGTACAAAGGATGAAATGCCTGCTGACAGGATCGAAATAGAGGAAGCAGACGAAGAAGGCGTAATCTTCAAGAATCTGACCAACCCTATCGAAGTGATCAAGGATGAAAACGGGCATGTAAAACAGGTGCTCCTGCAGGTTATGGAACTTGGAGAACCCGATGCAAGCGGCAGAAGGGCGCCAAGACCTGTTGAGGGCAAGACCGAAACTATCGATATCGATACGATGATTCTGGCAATCGGTCAGGCAGTGGATCCAAAGGGCTTTGAAGGGCTAGACCTTACTAGAAAGAAGGGCATCGCTTACGACCCGGAAACATTTATGACCAGCGTGGAAGGCGTCTTTGCAGGCGGAGACTGCGGAAACGACAAGATTTCCATCGCAATTGAAGCGATTGCAGACGCAAAGAAGGCATCCGAAGTAGTAGACGCTTATCTCGCAGGCGAGAAAGTAAAATATGAAAAGCCTTATACAGTAGAAAGACATGACATTACAGAAAAGACCTTTGAGGACAGAGAAAGACAGTGCAGACCAAAGATGGATCAGCTGGAAGCCGATGAGAGAAAGGACAACTTTACGGAAGTCGTTTTCGGATATGCTCAGGAAAAAGCGGTTGAGGATGCGAAGAGATGTTTGGAATGCGGTTGTCATGATTACTTCGAATGCAAACTGATCGATTTTGCTAATGAATACCAGGTGAAGCCGGAACGGTTTGCAGGTGATATCAATAAGATCGAATATGAAGATGACCATCCATTCATCGTAAGAGATCCCAACAAGTGTATCCTTTGCGGATTATGCGTCCGTGTCTGCGATGAAGTTATGGGTATCGGAGCACTAGGACTGGTACATAGAGGTTTTGATACAGTCGTAAAGCCTACCCTGGAAAAACCACTTGTGGAATCAGGGTGCATTTCCTGCGGGCAGTGTGTCAGTGTTTGTCCAACCGGTGCGTTGCAGGAAAGACTTACAATTAAGAAGTCCGTTCCGCTGGAAACCGAATCGACGGATACAACCTGTTCCTATTGTTCGGTCGGCTGCAGCCTGCATCTTGAAACATATGGAGATATGCTGGTTAAGGCTGTTCCTGATAAGGAAGGCGCAGTAAATAAAGGACTTCTCTGCGGCAAAGGAAAATTCGGATTTGACTGCTCCATGCAGGACGGCAAGCTTCTTGATCCGATGATCAAAAGGGCAAGCGGAATGGAGGAAGCGGATTACCATGAAGCATTTGTATTAACTGCGAAGAAGGTACAGTCTATCGCTGCGAAGTATGGAAAAGATGCGGTGGCTGTCGCCATTTCAGATAGATATACCAACGAAGAAGCTTATGCTGTAAAGAAATTTGCAGAAGCTGTCGGCGCAAAGACTCTTTGCTTTAACAACAGACCAAACGGTGCGGCAAAAGTCTTAGGTTTTGACGCTTCGCCTAATACCATTGACGAACTTCTTGCTACAGAAGTAATTTTGGCTGCTGGCTTTGATACCGTATTGAATCCGGTCATCCAGATCAAACTGAAACAAGCGGCAGAGGCAGGTGCGAAGGTTGTTCTGATCAATCCTGTAGGATATGAGCAGCATTTTGAATTTGCTTCTAAGGTACTTTACGTAAAGAATGACGTCAGCTTCCTGAAAGAGGTGGCAAAGGCGCTGCTCGACATGGGTAAGACTTCCAAAGCAGACGGCTTTGATGAATTTGCAGCAAGCCTCGCTAAGACTACGGTTAGTGAAGATGCAAAATCAGTTGCAGAGCTTTACGCAAAGGCAAAGAAAGCGATGATCGTATATCAGCAGAACTTTGTTACAGAAGATGCCGCAGAACTGCTCGCTGATCTTGCAGTCGTTTCGGGCCATATCGGATCTCCACGAGACGGTATTTTGATGGTTAAGGCAAAGAACAACAGCCAGGGTCTTGTGGATATGGGAATCAGAGCCGGTGCTGAAGCGATGAACGGAGTAAAAGCACTTCTGGTATTCGGCGAAGATCCAAAAGTTGACTTAAGCGGTCTCGAATTTATGATGGTTTCCGACACACACATGACGGAAACTGCAAAGAAAGCGGACGTAATTCTTCCGGGAACCGGTTTTGCTTCCACAGAAGGAACCTATACCAACACGGAAAGACGGCTTCAGCCGGTCCATCAGGTCATAAATGAGGAAGTATCCTTCAGCAATTGGGAAATCGCAGCTGAGCTTGCCCACGTATTTGAAGTGGAGATGCCTTTTGATGATACCTATGATATTTCCGTGGAAATGGATGATCAGCTGTATAAATACAAGTATGCTGAAATCGGTGAAGTCTTTGGCGGAGTACTTTCGCCGGATAAACCGATACTCAAAGTGGTAGGCGATGCGGAATTTGTGAATCCATTGGATTCGACAGACCATCTTATGAACATGATTTCACAAAGATTGCCAAAGCCGGTATAAATAATAAACAATTGGGCACTGTCTAAACAGTGCCCTTTTTTTATTTATACTACTTTGATTATTTATTGGAATTGTTGAAATATCAAGTTTTTATTGATATGAAGTACGATTGGCTTGTTGAAACAGCGAAATTGTCAGACAATTGATTTTGTATACATGGTTTGATATATTGACAAATATATAACGAAATGCTACGATTATAACCGTGAATCAAATACTGCTTTAATATATATTGGAGGAACCCGGATGAGAAATATGAAGGTGATGACCGCCGAAGAGGTGGCAAATCTAGTCGAGGATGGACAGACAGTAGCGTCCAGCGGCTTTGTTGGGAGTGCGATTCCCGAAACCCTTACCAAGGCATTGGAAAAAAGGTTTTTAGAGACAGGATCGCCTGTGAATCTTACTTATTTTTACGCAGCGGCTCAGGGAAATAGAGACGGAAGAGGCGCTGATCATTTTGCACATAAAGGAATGACGAAGAGGGTTATTGCCGGACATTATAATACAGCTCCGACATTAGGCAAATGTATCCTGAACAACGAAATCGAAGGCTACAATCTGCCCCAGGGCACACTTTCTCAGCTATGCCGGGATATTGCAGCCCACAAAATCGGAACTATTACTCATGTCGGGCTGAATACCTTCGTTGATCCAAGAAAACAGGGAGGCAAACTCAATGATATCACCACGGAAGATATTGTTGAAGTTGTGGAAATCCTTGGTGAAGAGAAACTCTTATATAAATCTTTCCCGATCGATGTGGCCCTTTTAAGAGGTTCCTATGCGGATGAGCTGGGAAACGTGACCTTGGAAAGGGAAGTGGGTACGCATGAGGTAACCGCTTTGGCACAGGCAGCAAAAAACAGCGGAGGAAAGGTATTCGTCCAGGTAGAAAGGATTGTGAAAGCTGGAACGCTGGATCCGAGATTGGTGAAAATACCTAGGATCTATGTCGACGGGCTCATTATCTCAGAACCCTATGACCATCAGCAGTCCTTTGACCATGACTTTGATCCTTCACTGACGGGAGAAATCACGGTTCCGGTCGACAGCATGAAAGCCCCTCCAATGAGCGCAAAAAAAGTAATCGGCAGAAGAGCAGCAATGGAACTTCGTAAAAATACCGTTGTTAATTTAGGAATTGGAATTCCGGAGTATATTTCCGCAGTAGCAAACGAAGAGGGAATCGGAGATTATATGACACTGACTGTTGAAGCAGGGCCTGTAGGCGGTGTACCTTGCGGCGGTTCTCAGTTCGGAGCATCTGTTAATCCAGAATGTATTCTGGACCAGCATGTACAATTTGATTTCTATGATGGAGGCGGAGTTGATCTTGCTTTCCTTGGATTGGCGCAGGCTGATAAACAGGGAAACATTAATGTTAGTAAGTTTGGTCCGAGAATCGCCGGCTGCGGTGGTTTTATCAATATTACGCAAAATGCAAAAAAAGTATTCTACTGTGGAACCTTTACCGCAGGAGGATTAAAGACCGACATTCGGGACGGAGAAATCAAAATTACGCAAGAAGGCTCTGAAAAGAAGTTTATCGACGAAGTAGAACAAATCACATTCAGTGGTGAATATGCAGCCAAAATCAGTCAACCGGTTATGTACATTACAGAACGAGCTGTGTTTGAGTTAAGAGAGGACGGAGTATATCTGACAGAAATTGCCCCGGGAATCGATCTTCAGACGCAAGTGCTGGATCTGATGGGCTTCAAGCCTAAAATGGATGGAGCACCAAAGCTGATGGACAGGCGAATTTTCTGTGATGAACCGATGGGATTAAAATAAGAAGTAGAGAAAGAAGAGAGAGGCTGGGGACTCTCTCTTCTTTCGGGTAAAACTACGGTGCCTCATCCGGCTGATTTGAAATAGGTGCAGTTCAATTTATTTGGAAGTGCATATGGTATATGCACGTGTGCATTTCAGGTGATACAATTATTAGCTCTAAAACAAGAAAATCTTGAAAAACAAAGAAGAATCGTTGAAAAATAGCCATTTGCAGAGTTGGCATGATATATGCTAATAAGTATATGTGAATATTATAACACTGCAAAAGGAGGATAACATAATGAAAGTAGCAATAACGGGTGGAGCAGGAAGGCAATGCCTGTCAGCAATCTGGGATTTTCTTGAGAACGAAGATGTTGAAAAAATATTATTGGTCGATGTCAATGAAGATGCACTTAAAATCAGAAAGGAATTAGTTAACTCTTCAAGAGTTGAAACCGCGGTGATCGACTTGATCGATACACCGACCCTTGCTAAGGCCTTGGAGGAATATGATGTTGTAATCAATGGATCTTCACATGTTTTTAACATGGCGGTCATGGATGCGTGTATCGAATCTAAAACAAATTATACAGATTTCGGAGGCTTATTCCATTGGGCGACGGATCAGATGAAAAGGGATGAAGATTTCAGAAAGGCTGGAATTACGGGAATTGTAGGCTCGGGAAGCGCTCCGGGAATCGTAAATGTACTTACAAAATATGCGACGGACAGACTGGATACTGTAGAAGATATTTTAATACTTGATGCCATCATCAATAGAAGTGCCTCCGGGTATAAATTTGTTCCGCCTTATGCATTAAATACGATTATAGAAGAGTTTACGATGAATAATTTTGAATTTATAAACGGTGAAATGAAGGAGCTGCCGCCTTTTTCAGGAAAAATGACGGTCGATTTTCCTGAGCCTTATGGAAGGTTGAACCTATATAACATGATTCATTCCGAGGTGGCGACTATGCCGATCGTTTATAAAGACCGAGGCATCAAAAATGTAGCGTTCAAGCTTGCTCTTCCCAGTTTGTTTGAGGAAAGGCTGAGATTTCTCATTGAGAACGGATTGGGAAGCGAAGAAGAAATCAATGTGGAGGGTGTCAGGGTAAAGCCCAGAGATTTCTTGTTGGAAGTGTTCGAAACAAAACCCGGAGCAAATATGGGAACTCCGGACGATATGAAATTGTTGAGGGTTATTGTAACAGGCACAAAGGGCGGCAAGAAGTGTACCTATGAAGTAGAAACAGATTTGCATCATCATCCATGGGGCTTGTCTAACGGGCACTTCTCTGTCGGCTTCCCCGGAGCAATTACTGCAAAGATGCTCGGACGCAAACAAGTCAGGGAAAAAGGCTTTTTCTCGGGCGAGCAGGTAATCGACACGGATATTTATTTTAGGGAACTTGAAAAAAGGGATGTTCATGTCTATGCTAAGGTGACGGAAGAACTATAGAATATTAGCTTAGAATTTAGATATTTCATACAAAAAGAAAGGTTTATTTGACCTTTCTTTTTTGTATGATGGACATGCCGTCAATCTCTGGTGGAAGTTCACAAGGGGATTTATATTCTAAGTGATAATATGCACAGCGGAATACTGCCTATGCGTGTACGCATAAATAATCGGTATGATGATAAGTAAATTTTCATATACATTTTGGTAGACAGCTTCATTGACAAGCCTGAGATTTTTATTTAACATATGAATATTGAATTTTCTTAATTTTTTAAATTGAACAAAAACTTCTTGCGACAAGTAGATTATTGGCATAGAAGTTGCTAAAATTAATAATGCATTAGTTTAGCTAGCTTTTTAGCTTTGAAATCAGGAGGAGAATGAAATGAAGAAAAAATTAAAATTAATAACTTACTTTCTTATGGTGATGATGCTTCTTGTTACTGCGGCAGGATGTGGTGGTAATGGTGGTGGGGAAGCCGATCAGGATGCGCATGAATCGGTAACTCAGTTGACCATGGGAACCGGTGGGGTGTCAGGGACATGGTACCCTGTAGGTGGTGTCATTTGCGCTGCAATCAGCAAATCTCCCATTCTGAATGTGACTGCTCAAACCGCAGCTGGTGGTGTCGAAAGTATCCGGCTTGTCGATGCAGGAGAGCGTCAGTTAGGATTCGCGATGCCGAGTCTGGCCGTTTATGCTAAGGATGGTATTGAGGCCTTTGAAGGGACGAAGGTTGATTCTGTTCGGGCTATCTGTGCATTTATGCCTATGGAAGCCCACTTTATTGTGAGATCTGACTCTGGTATCAATAACATAGCTGATTTAAAGGGCAAGGCAATTGGAACAGGTGCTCCCGGATCAGGTGATGAAGTCATGTGCAGAGAACTTCTGAATGGGGTAGGAATTACTTATGATGATTGCAAACCCATGAAACTTTCTTTCTCAGAACAGGTTACGGCTTTTAAAGATAGACAGATTGATGCGATGTTTATGCTTGCATCTTCTCCGACTGCTTCTGTTTTAGACGCCTCATCCCAGGCAGATGTGAAATTATTACCTATAGATGGCGAATTTCGTGATCAGATTTTAAGTGAATATCCTTACTATTCAGCGACTGCCATTACAGCCGATAAATACAATTTTATCGACGAGGACGTTCAAACTATTGGTATTCCAACAATGCTCTTTACAAGTGTAGATATAGATGACGATACTATTTACGAACTTTGTAAATATATGTTTGAAGGAATTGATACGATTCAGGCTGCACACCCATCAATGGAATCTTTTTCATTGGAAACTGCTCTTGACGGTATCTCGGAAATAACTCTTCATCCAGGCGCACAGAGGTATTATGAGGAATCTGGCTTACTGTAGTCTCCTAACGACTTAGAATATAGAAAATAAGGAGGAGCTGAAAGAGAGCCTTTTCTATCTGCTCTTTCTTATTTTTCAAAAAGAACGATATGACAATTGCTGAAACAGTTGCCTCTGGGCTTTTCACATAAGGAGGAGAACAAACATGAACATTATAAAATTATTTAAAAGAAAATCTTTAGAAGAACCCGATGCTGATACAAATGCAATGATTTCAGATCAGCGGGAATTGGAGCAAATAGAAGAGGCGGCGGCAAAAGTTCTCAACGACAGAAGGAGACAGCTTGTTGGTAAGACACTCATCGTTGTAAACCTTATTTGCTTTTCCATGGCAATCTTTCAACTTTATGCGGCAGGGTTACATACCTTTATTGCAAATGTATTGCGTGCGACTCATCTGGGATTTGGTTTATGTATTGTTTATCTTATTTACCCGGCATGTAAACGGGCGGCGAGAACCCGAATTCCATGGTACGATGTTATATTAGCTGTATTGGGGACAATCACAAATCTTTATCTGGTAGTGAATTTCGAAGAATTATCACTCAGAGCGGGATTGATGACGAGAACAGACTATATCATGGGTATCCTTATGGTTCTTTTATTGTTAGAGGCCGCTAGAAGAGTAGTAGGACCGGTTTTAGTAAGCGTTGCTTCTTTCTTTTTAATTTATACTTTGTTTGGAGCCTATTTCCCTGCAGCCATTTCTCATCGCGGCGTCTCTTTGGCTAATCTGATCAGGCATATGTATTTGACTACAGAAGGTGTTTTTGGTACGGCTCTTGGTGTATCGGCCAGCTTTATCTTCCTTTTTATTTTAATGGGAGCGATATTGAGGCATATGGGGACAGGAGAATTTCTGATTGATATTGCCATTTGCGCCTTTGGGAAACAACGAGGCGGACCAGCAAAAGCGGCAGTTGTGTCTAGTGCCTTATTCGGCCTTGTTAATGGTTCTGCAGTCGCTAACATTGCTACAACAGGAACTTTTACCATTCCACTTATGAAAAAAGTCGGATATAGGGCCCATTTTGCCGGGTCGACAGAAGCAGCGGCATCCATAGGTGGACAGATTATGCCTCCAATTATGGGCGCGGCAGCATTTATTATTGCTGAAAATCTTGGAGTTTCCTATATTAAAGTTTGTGCTGCCGCAGCGCTTCCGGCCTTTTTATACTTTACCGGAATCTTTTTTGCTGTACATCAGGAAGCAGTTAGAATGGATATTAAGGGCTTGCCCTCAGAGGAAATCCCTGAACTGAAACAAGTTATGAAGCGAGCGTATTTGATTGTCCCTCTCATTGCAATTATAGTCATGCTGATTATAGGTTTTTCTCCTGCTATGGCTGGATTTATTGCGATACTTGTCGCGATAGCCTTGAGCTGGCTGAAACCCGAGTCACGTTTAACTCCAAAGAAATTATTTTATGCGTTTGCAGATGGAGCAAAAAATGCGCTGGAAGTCTTAATTGCCTGTGCTGTTGTTGGCTTTATCGTTGGGTCATTCACTCTAAGCGGTATGGGGCTGAGACTGGCAGCACTTGTTGTTGATGTAGGCGGAGGTGTACTGATCATAACGCTGTTGTTGACTGCTTTGGCCTCTTTGGTATTGGGCATGGGAGTTCCGACCACCGCCAATTATGTAATGATGGCAATGATCACGGTTCCTGCTGTTACCGCTATGGGGGTTGTTCCTATGGCAGCGCATTTATTCTGTTTCTATTATGGCATTATTTCCGACCTGACTCCGCCTGTTGCTCTTGGTGCGCTGGCAGGCTCCGGGATTGCAGGCGCGAAATTTATGCCAACGGCGCTTAATGCGACGAAGTTGGGTGTGGCGGCATATATTGTACCATTTTTCTTTGTATATCATCCGATCCTGCTTTTGGGCCAAAATCCGTTTACCCCGGAACTTCTTCTCGTTTTGCCCTTTACCATGTTCGGAATTATGGTTATGAGCTGCGGCTTATATAGTTTTGTAATTGAGAAATCTACTTGGTATGAAAGAATTGCAACCTTCGTCGCAGCGTTTCTGATGGTGTGGCCGGATCTCACCGGGAGTTTAATGGGAGCGTGCCTTTTCGGAATCGTATATGTTCTTCAGCGCAGAAGAAGGACGAAGCAGTCGCTGGTAGAACTCTCAGGTAAAATCTAAAAAGGTAACAATCCGGCGAAGGAAACTCAATGCTGGATTGTTTCATTTACTATTAAAGAAAATCTCGTTATAATTATGTGCAAGACGATATTCCTCAGTCGGAAGCGACCGGTAGAAGTGAGTGGAAAGAAATGAAGAGTGTCAGAATACCAAGTAATATAAGAGATATTATGATCGAGAATAAACTATTTGATTTGTGGATGGAAAATACGTCGGAAAGTTTGATAATTTGCAGGAAAAAGGGATTGCAAATTCTGTTTGTCAATAAGCAGTGCCTTGATATGTTTTGTCTGGAAGACACTGATATGCCAAGGGAATTATCACAAATATTTAATCGTGAAGAGATAGATGATATTATTGCCGGAAAGAGCGGAATCAGCAAATCATACAGAGGCACTCTTGAAATAAATAGTATTGATGTTAATGATTATATCATGGTCATCGTAAACGATTTGACCAAGGTTGCCAATGTTGAAAAGAAAGCTGACGAAATCAGGCAGTTGAATAAAGAGCTCCAAATGATTTACGAGCAGTATGCCGACGATACAATTTTTATAGCAAACGGCAAAGGCATTGTTGAATTCTCTGGCGCGGTAATCGCGGCAAACTGTGGGGTCAGCCCCGGTTATATGATAGGAAAAAATGTTTATGATCTG
The DNA here is from genome assembly GCA_963676445.1 of Anaerovoracaceae bacterium. Classification (GTDB taxonomy): domain Bacteria; phylum Bacillota; class Clostridia; order Peptostreptococcales; family Anaerovoracaceae; genus Anoxybacterium. The sequence continues at coordinate 680,438 of OY781100.1, read as the reverse complement.
GAAAAAGAGAAATATTTTTATCCGTCTGTTACAGCTGCTGTCTTGGAAAGTAAGCAGTCAGAGGTAATAATACAAAACACAAAATCAGGAAAAACTTTGGTGTCCGTAGGCACTCCAATCTTTGACGAAAAAAGAAACATTTCAAAAGTGATTTCCATCACCAGGGACTATTCGAGACAAATTAAAATCGGTACTCTGTTGTCAAATGTTCAGGAGAAGAAATCGAGTGAGCCAGATTTTAAAACTCCATATAAAAACATAGTAACATGTAATGATAAAATGCTGAATATCCTTGCCCTTGCCAAACTTGTAGCTATGGTCAACTCAACCGTGCTGATCAATGGAGAGACTGGTACCGGCAAAGAGGTCATCGCGCGGTATATCTATAGTATGGGGCCTAGGGCGACAAAGCCATTTATTAAGGTCAATTGCGGGGCTATTTCGCCGAATCTTGTGGAATCAGAGCTTTTTGGCTATGAACCAGGCTCCTTTACCGGGGCAAAGCGGGAAGGGAAGATCGGCCTTGTTGAGGCGGCTAATGGAGGCACCTTATTTTTGGATGAGATCAGTGAGCTGCCGTTAAACCAGCAGGTCAAGCTTCTTCAGGTGATACAGGAGCGCTCAATGACGAGAGTAGGCGGTACAAAGGACATTAAATTGGATATTCGTATCATTGCGGCAACGAATAAGGAACTTGAGGAACAGGTAAAAAAAGGAGAATTTCGTGAGGACCTGTATTATAGATTGAACGTCGTTCCGATTAATCTTCCGCCGCTGCGGGAGAGGGGAGAGGACATTCCGCTGATGATCAAGCATTTTCTTAACAACTTTAACTCTGAAAATAATTGGGATAAAGAATTTACAAAAGAAGCCTTTTCCTTGATGTGCAGATACTCCTGGCCTGGGAATGTAAGAGAGCTTGTTAATACGGTGGAACGCTTGACAATTACGACACAGGACACCTTGATTGATGTGGAGAATTTGCCGGATAAAATCAGGGACGATGATGCTGCGAGAGGGACGGTATACGTTACAAAAATTGTGAAGTTGGATGAAGCAATTGAAGCGATAGAACGAAAGCTGATCAAAATGGCGGTCGAAAAATATGGTTCGGGGAAAAAGGCAGCGGAGTCTTTGGGAGTTAATCAATCTACGATATCAAGAAAAATGTCTCAGTACGGTATTACAAAGGGAATATAATAAAACAATTACTTCATTTCTATAATATGAGAAATAAAAAATGGCCAATTGCATAGTAAATATGCGTTTGCCATTTTTTCTATGGCACAAAAGTTGCGTGAAAGAAAGTTAGATTACATGATTCGGTGGGTTGAAGGCAGCAGCGGCTCTTATATTAAAGTTGAGAACCCCGCTACTGAAGCCGCAGGCTTTCCTCTCGGATTTTATGAACAGTGGTCAGACATGCAGTGCTCTCGCCATTAAACTGGTTATTTTTATTGATGTAGATAATTCGATGACGATAGCAAAGGCATTAAAAGACATTGGGTATTAATGTATAAAATTGTAGGCAAAAAAACTCGTTTTTCTTGACGCACTTAAAAGAATTTGTATATTAAAGATAAAGGGTAAGAACCAGTATTTTCAGTCCTTACCCTTTCAGGATATCTTACATCTCCATCTTTTTTATTGATATTTAGTTCATTATTTGTTCTGGAATGCTGCAGGCCTTTTTTCAAGGAACGCGCCCATTCCTTCTTTTCTGTCATCAGAACTGAATGGAGCGACGAGCGCTTCGCCTTCAAAAGCGACTCCTGTTTGAATATCAAGGCTGATTCCGTTGTTGATTGCAATTTTCGCAGCCTTTATGGCGATTGGAGCTTTCGACATGATCGTCTTGGCAACTTTTTCCGCAGCGCCTATCAATTCTTCGGCCGGAACCACTTTCTCAACCAGACCGATGCGGTAGGCTTCCTGAGCATCAATCATTTCAGCTGTCATGATCAGATATTTGCCCATTCCTTTTCCAACGAGCCGCGGCAGTCTCTGGGTGCCGCCGAAACCAGGGATAATCCCAAGGTTTACTTCCGGTTGTCCGAATTTCGCTTTCTCTGAAGCGATTCTCATATCACAAGCCATAGCCAGCTCACATCCGCCTCCAAGCGCAAATCCGTTGATTGCTCCAATAACCGGTTTGTCAATACTTTCGATCAGATTCATTACATTTTGGCCCTTAATCATCATTGCTCTGCCTTCCAGCGTGGTAAGGTTGACCATTTCGGAGATGTCTGCACCAGCAACGAAGGCCTTTCCTTCTCCAGTCAAAATAGCAATCTTAACTTCAGGATCGTCGTTGACAGCGGTGAAAGCCGCGTGCAGTTCGTTCAATACTTCATTGCTTAGAGCATTTAAAGCTTTTGGTCTGTTTACGGTAACATAAGCGATTCCGTCTTTAACCTCATAAATCAAGTGCTGATACATAGTGGTTACTTCCTTTCGATACGTATATTTTGCCTAAAAGACACTCAGCATTGATTGACAAAATACAAAAATGATGTATTCCAGTTAATCGATGCTATAAATTTGTTATTTAAGACCATATTATCACTATAGGTTGTATTAATCAATGGGTTATAAAATTGTCAGACAATTAACGTTAAATAATTATCAAAAAGTTATTGTGTTTCAATTTTTGATGTGCTATTATGTGCTCAATAACATAATTCACAGTATTTTGGAGGTAAAAAATGGCGAATTTATTCTTTATTCCTCAATACATCATTTCTGGTGAGAACGCTTTAAAAATGAGTGCTGAGTATTTCAAATCCTTTGGAAATAAGGCTTTGATCGTTACAGATGATATCATGGTGAAACTCGGTAATGTTAAAAAATTGACAGATGTTCTTGATGAGATTCAAGTTTCGTATATAATATATTCTGGTATTAATTGCGAACCTACTCACACCATGATTGATGAGGGCGTTGACATTTATAAAAAAGAGGGTTGTGATTTCCTGATCGGAATTGGTGGAGGAAGCCCCCTTGATTCCATGAAGGCAATCGGCGCGGTTGTGGCAAACGGCGGCAGCATTACGGAATACATGGGCAAGAAGATCGAATATGCACTTCCGCCTACCTGTGCGATTCCGACCACTGCTGGTACAGGTTCTGAAGCAACAAAGGTATCCATTATCACAAATACGGATACAGGAGTAAAAATGCTGCTGAGCGATCCTAAGCTGATGGCTAAGATCGCAGTCGTTGACCCCGTTTTCACTTTAACAGTTCCTCCAGGTGTTACCGCAGCAACCGGTGTAGATGCACTGACTCATGCCATCGAAGCTTATACATCATTAAAAGCATTTTCTATGAGTGATATTTACGCTTTGTCGGCAGTCAAGAGAATCTTTGACAATATATATGAAGTTTATACGAATGGGTCTAATGTAGAGGCCAGAAGAGAAATGGCAATCGCAGCATTGGAAGCGGGAATTGCTTTTAGCAATGCTTCCGTTACAATTGTACACGGAATGAGCAGACCAATCGGAGCGTTGTTCCATGTGCCGCACGGCCTGTCCAACGCCATGTTGCTGAACGTATGTCTGGATTATCTCCAGCCTGGTGCGGTTGCAAGATTAAATCGGCTTGCCAAGGCGATCGGCGTTTACCGTCCCGGTATGACTCCGGATGAAGGCGCCCAGGCATTTGTAGTAGCCACAAAAGCACTTCTGAGAACGCTGAGTATTAAAACTCCCGAAGAGTTCGGCATTAATAAGGATGAGTTCTTTCAACAGGTTCCCAAGATGGCCGAAGATGCATTGGCCAGCGGAAGCCCGTCCAATACAAGACGGACACCGAACAAGGATGATCTCATGGAGCTCTATAAAAGGCTCTGGGACTAAGATTATCCCTAAAATTACAAGTTTCCTTAATTCATACAACCATAACAAAAGAAGAGGCATTGATTTGCCTCTTCTTTTACATATACATAAATGCGGTTTTCAGATGAATTGCTTCTTTAGATGCTCTATGGATTTCCTGACGGAAGGAATGCTCAGAACAATCAGTGTAATGACACCTTCAACACCTAAATATGTAATGTTGTAATAAATCGACCACGTCAAGGCATTAAAGCCTTCCTGTGCATATTCCCCAAAAAAGATAACTCCGGAGAGTACCGCACAAAGGTATCTTCCGAGAAGTCCCACAACGTAGCCAGACATCAGGCCGAATTTTTTTGTACGCATGAGACCGGCAAAGGCAAGCGCTCCATAAGCCAGAGGATAATCCAAAAGCATCTGAATTGGATGGATCACATATGGATTAAAAATGAGATCAATCAGGCCGACGCACATACCTGCCATCAAGCCTCTTCGAACGCCAAATATGTAAGCACAGATGACGATAGGAAGCATGCTGAAAGCTGTGACGGAGCCTCCCTGGGGCATTCTGAAAATAACAATCTGATTCAATGCAATGGCCAGAGCAACAAGAACTGCCGAGGCAGCCAGTGCTTTTGTATCTGCCTTTTTCTCCTTTCCGGAAATTAAAATTCCGAGGAAAAGAAGCAGAATTGCGACTAAAGTTGAAATTTGACCTGTGGTGGATTCAAAGAATCCTTGTAATTGTTCTGCGGACATAAAAAAACCTCCTTTAACACATCCGTTGCGTTTTGCAGGAGGGGATGACTTGAAAGATACAAAATATATCGAACATACCTTGAAATCTATCAACATGCTTCCCTACGCCGGTATTAACCGGATCAGGTAATGAGGGTCGAAAAACTCTCAGCTAAAAGCTCCCCTAGCAAAAGATATTCATTTGATCGAAATTATTTTATACTCATTTATCAGGGTTTGTCAATATTTTTTCAATATCAGTTCTGTATGTTGCGGCTGAAATCGACTGTCGAAAGTTTTTTTAACACTCTTCGCTGAAATTGAGCATAATGTTTAGTTCCTGTCAAACACGGTTTGTGGCGAGGTTTGTTTGACAGCCTGAACATTGTGAAATAAAGCGTTGAGAGTGTTAAAACACTTTCCTGTCGATGAGGCCGCAATAACTGACTCCACCTACCTTTGAAATAGCTGTCCTCAATCTTTAGAAAGCACGATGCAAAGCTTTCCTGAAGAATGGCTAATTTCAGCTTTGCTCTCTATAAATTCATTGCTTACGCCCAGGGGAAAGCTATGGGTTAAGAGACAGTCTTTCAATGGATATTTCACGCCTTGTATGCATACTCCGGCGCAGCACTCTCCATAGGAAAAGAGCGAAAGCTTATACTCTGACAGCTTTTCAATGGTCAGCATTCCGGGATTTCTCAGAGTTACTCTGTTTTTTCCGTCAATAATCCAGACGTTTTTACCGAGATCAATGGCATAGGATATGGTTTGAAGGTTTGCAATTGTATGATCTAGACGCCCCCCAAGGCCACCCAGAATGAAAAAATTTTCGAACTTCCGGTCAATGCCATATTTCAAACAAACCATTGTATCCGTATCATCCTTTTCTGCCGCAAGCTGAATAATTTCACAGCCGTTGTTCTCGGGATGACTGAGGCCTGTCGCACCTTTAAAATCCATAGAATCAAAGTCGCCGATCAATACATCGGGAATAATTCCTTCCGCTTTTGCATGTAGATATCCGCCGTCCGCACAGATAATGAAATCATCATCATTCAATTTGAAAGACTCACGGAGCGGCGCTGATTGGAAGGATGTAATGATAATACATCGATTCAGAAAACTCACCTCACTTGGGAATTACATGGAAGAAAATTTCACAAAGTTGAGAATATTCATTCCAGTGTTTTCAATTGCTTCATAAAATATTGATTTTATGTTCGGTTTCGCACAGGATGAGATTGCTTTCGCACTGGCATACCGATCAACTAGAATATAATCGTATTTTTGAATTGGTTAAATTTTTATTGAGAAATTATAACACAAAAGTCTGTAAAAAAACATTAAAAACATTAAAATTCTAAAAATTCCGTGTATTACTGAATCCCCATTTTACTCTTGTCAACAAAGATATCAATGAGTATACTAAAATTGAGAAAGTAAAATATTTTCTGTGATCTGAAGCAGTTATCGTTATATGGGCTGAAAAGTCTGACTGGCCTTTGTACAGGCCGACTCACAGGGGGATAGATATGGAAGATAAAATTAAAAAGGTTTTAAAGGAAAAAGTTGATCCGCTGCTGTCAGCACATTTTGGCGGTGTCATATTGACAGCTTTTGAAAACGGAATTGCATATGTAAAGCTTACAGGGTCTTGCAGCACCTGTCCTTCAGCACAGTATACTATTGAGGATATAGTCAAAGGAGCTGTTATAGAAGAAATTCCTGAAGTCGAAGACGTTGTATTGGATACTTCTGTTAGTCAGGACTTGCTCGATATGGCCGCAAAAATTTTGAACAAAGACAGAAAAAATGAAGAGAAAAAATAGTATTGCTTGGCATAGATTTTGCTTTAAAAATGAGTGGTTTCAATGGACAGCGCAGAGAAGAAATGCAATAGGGTTTTTGTTTTCTGTGTAGTCTGAAATATTTTACATGTAAGGAGTGGTTGTATTATGGCATTAATGAATGGAGCTCAGTATGTTGAGAGCTTGAGAAAACTGAACACTAAGGTATATCTGTTTGGAGAAGAAGTGAAAGATTGGGTGGATCATCCGATGATCAGACCTTCTATTGATTGTTTGGCGATGACCTATGAATTGGCTCATGACCCGCAGTATGCCGACTTAATGACTGCAAAGTCAAATCTTACTGGAAAAACTGTAAACCGGTTTTCCCATTTGCATCAGGGTACGGAAGACCTCGTGAAAAAGGTTAAAATGCAGAGACTGCTTGGTCAGAAAACTGCTTCATGTTTCCAAAGATGCGTTGGAATGGATGCATTTAATGCTGTATATTCCACCACTTTTGAAATAGACAAGAAGTACGGTACTCAGTATCATGATCGTTTTAAAAAATATATTGAATTTGTACAGGAAAACGATCTGACTGTTGACGGAGCAATGACAGACCCGAAGGGTGACAGAGGCAAGTCTCCGAGCCAGCAGGAAGATCCCGATATGTTCCTGCGTATTGTTGAGAAGAGAGAAGACGGTATTGTGGTAAGAGGCGCAAAATGCCATCAGACCGGTTCCATTAACTCTCACGAGCATCTGATTATGCCGACAATCGCAATGACAGAAGCGGATAAAGAGTATGCAGTATCCTTCTCTATTGAGTCTGATGCTCCGGGCCTTTTCATGGTTTACGGAAGACAATCCTGCGACACAAGAAAGATGGAAGAAAATGCTGACATCGATCTTGGAAACAAAAAGTTCGGCGGACAGGAAGCTTTGGTTGTATTTGATGATGTATTTATTCCGAATGATAGAATCTTCCTCTGTGAAGAACATGATTTTGCTGGCATGATGGTAGAAAGATTTGCAGGATATCACAGACAGTCCTACGGTGGATGCAAAGTAGGCGTTGGCGACGTGATTATCGGTGCTGCTGCTCTTGCGGCAGATTATAATGGTGCACATAAAGCTTCCCACATCAAGGATAAGCTCATCGAAATGACGCACCTGAATGAAACCCTGTATTGCTGCGGTATCGCATGTTCAGCAGAAGGTTTTAAGACAGAAGCTGGAAACTATCAGATCGATCTGCTTCTTGCAAATGTATGTAAGCAGAACGTTACAAGATTCCCTTATGAAATCGTAAGACTTGCTGAAGACATCGCAGGCGGACTGATGGTCACCATGCCTTCACAGAAAGACTTCGAATCCGATTTGAAGGTTGGTCAGACAGGAAAAACCATCGGCGAATGGTGCAATAAGCTTTATGCTGCGGCTCCTGGCGTATCCACTGAAAACAGAATGAGAGTTTTACGTTTCCTCGAAAACATTTGCCTTGGATCTTCCGCTGTTGGATACAGAACAGAGTCCATGCACGGGGCAGGATCTCCTCAGGCACAGAGAATCATGATTGCCCGTCAGGGAAATATCAATCAGAAGAAAGAGCTGGCTAAAGCGATCGCAGGCATTAAGGAATAATCAAATTGTCGATTGATCGTAAAAGAATATTTAGAACCGTCGGGAGTTATTTCGGCGGTTCTGTGTATACAAATGTTTGACGATAGAATCTGTCAATTTTTTCGGACAGAATGTTTGACGATAGAAATCTAAGCCTTTTTGCCGCAGCTTTAGCTGCAATGGCAAAACGGACAGCGTAGCAAGCGTAGCTTGCGAAGGAGTTCCGAAGGAACGTTGCCTTTTTGCCGCAGCTTTAGCTGCAATGGCAAAACGGACAGCGTAGCAAGCGTAGCTTGCGAAGGAGTTCCGAAGGAACGTTGCTTCGTGATTTCTTAGCCTAAATTCTGTCAGCGCCTCTGAAGAGTCGGACAGAATGTTAAATAAGGAGAGCGACCAATGCTAATTGGAGTGAAATTTTGCGGAGGCTGCAATCCCAGATATGACCGTGGGAAAGCCCTCGAAAGGATCAAGCGCGAAACGGCAGCGAATGTGGAATTTGCCGTTGCGGAAGAGGGGAAGGAATACGACTTTCTATTGGTGATCGGAGGGTGCACGAACTGTTGCGCCTCGTATTGCCAATATCAGGTAAAGAATGATACAATACGGATGTGGGATGAAGATCACATCGAACAAATCATTAATAAAATAAAATTGGAGGAATGACACTTGAACTGGAAAGAATTATATGACAGCAGGGTTTGTACCGCCGAGGAGGCAGTGAAAAGTATTACGTCCGGGGACAGAGTTGTGTTCGCACATGCGGTCGCCGAACCTGCGATTCTGGTGGATGCAATGGTAGCCAACGCTGCAGATTATAAAGACATAGAAGTATGCCACATGGTTACCCTTGGAAAAGGAGAATATTCAAAGCCAGAGATGAAGGAGCACTTCCGTTTTAACGGATGGTTTACAAGTCCTTCAACCAGAGATTCCATATTACAGGGACATGGTGATTTTACACCTGTGTTCTTCCATGAAGTTCCGAACTATATCCGAAAAGGCATTTTCGATATTGACGTCTTCATGGTTATGGTATCCCCGCCGGATGAGCATGGATATTGCTGCGTAGGAGTATCTTCCGACTATACAATGCAGGGGATCGAGTCTGCAAAGATCGTTTTGGCAGAGGTTAACGATCAGGTACCCGTTGTGTTCGGCGATACGTTTGTACATGTCAGCAAAATTGATAAATTTGTTGAGAATTCACATCCGCTGTTTGAAATGGGACTTCCGAGAATCGGGGAAGTTGAACTGGCAATCGGTAAAAATTGTGCCGAGCTGATTGATGATGGAGCAACGCTTCAACTTGGTATCGGGGCGATTCCTGATGCCGTACTTCAGTCATTGAAGGATAAAAAAGATTTAGGAATCCATTCGGAAATGATTTCTGATGGTGTTGTTGATCTTTTTGAAGCGGGAGTAATTAATAATTCTAAGAAAAGCATCAATATTAATAAAATGATCGTAACATTCCTGATGGGATCGAAAAGATTGTATGACTTTGCAAGAGAAAATCCTGCGATAGAGATGCGTACTGTTGACTATGTTAACAACCCCGTCGTTGTTGCACAGAACAGCAATCTGGTCTGCATTAACTCCTGTCTTGCAGTGGACTTTATGGGTCAGGTCGTCTCGGACAGCATCGGGACAAGGCAGTTCAGCGGCGTAGGCGGACAGGTTGACTTTGTCAGAGGTGCGGCGATGTCTCTTGACGGTAAAGGAAAAGCGATTATTGCAATGCCGTCCGTTGCTTCAAAGAAGGACGGTTCAATGGTATCTAAAATCACACCCTTTATCGATCATGGCGCGGCTGTAACGACCTCTCGTAACGACGTTGACTATATCGTTACGGAATACGGGATTGCTGAAATGAAGGGGAAGACGCTTAAGGAGAGAGCAAGAAACCTGATCAATATTGCACATCCTGATTTTAGAGAAGAACTGAAGGTAGAATTTGAAAAGAGGTTCAGTGCCAAGTTCTAATGATCTTGGCCCATCATATTTAGGGCATAGTCCCTGTAAATAATGAGGAGGATATATAATGCAAGCGTTAAGAGTAGTTCCAAAAGTATTCTATTTTGATACTTTTAAAGAGTTCAACGACGAGTTTAAGGTTGGCAAGGAAGACTTGGTTTTAACAAATGAATGGCTGTACACTCCGTACATTAAGCCGCTGGGGATTGAAACTAATGTGGTTTTCCAGGAGAAATACGGATCAGGTGAACCTTCCGACGAAATGATTGATGCTATTTGTGCTGAAATGAAAAAGTATGACTTTAAAAGAATCATAGCATTCGGCGGAGGAACAATTGTTGATATCTGTAAAATCCTGGCTTTGGATGTTCCTGAAAAATCAGTTGATCTTTTCACCGGTGCAGTTGCGCCAAAAAAGGTGAAGGAGCTCGTTGTTGTTCCTACCACCTGCGGAACAGGAAGTGAAGTAACCAACGTTGCAATCGCAGAGCTGAAATCGTTACATACAAAAAAAGGTATCGCTGTGGAAGAAACCTATGCAGATATTGCAGTTCTTGTTCCTGAGACGGTAAAGGGTCTTCCTTACAAGTTCTTTGTAACAAGCTCTGTTGATGCACTGATTCACGCGATCGAATCCTACCTCTCACCGAAGGCATCCCCTTTTACCGAGATGTACTCTTTGCAGGCGATCAAGATGATCATGGACGGATACAAAGAAATTGTTGAAAAGGGCGAAGAGGAAAGACTGAAGTATTTGAAAGAATTCGTACTTGCTTCGAACTATGCAGGTATCGCCTTCGGCAATGCTGGCTGCGCTGCGGTTCACGCACTATCCTATTCCATCGGAGGAGCTTTCCACGTACCTCACGGTGAAGCAAACTATCAGTTCTTCACTGAAGTATTCAAGATGTATACCAGAAAGAATCCGACTGGTAAAATTGCTTCTGCTACGAAGATTTTTGCCGATGCTCTCGGCGTAGATCCCAATGGAGACGTTTACGGCGAATTGGAAACATTCCTGAATAAACTAATCATGAAGAAGCCTCTGAGAGAATACGGTATGACGGAAGCTCAGATCGATGAATTCACAAAATCAACTGTTGCAAATCAGCAGAGATTACTTGCAAACAACTATGTGTTCCTGACAGATGAAGAGATCAGGGAGATATTTGCGAACCTCTACTAAAATAAGATCGGTACCAAATCGAAGCACCTGCTAAACTGGCAGGTGCTTTTACTGTTGCAAAGAAACTCGATTCTCACTTGCCCAGTTTTTTCGCAAGAAGCCCCATAAAATGGTCAATATAGGTATTCTGATGGTTGGCTTTTAGTTTGATCGCATAAAGATGGTAGATCATATCATCACCGTACATTTTTTTTGCAATTAGATCAGGATGAAAATCAGAAACACTTCTATCGGTAATACCAAGAAAGACGGCATTTGTTTTAGAAAGAAAGTCAAATACCAGCGTTCTGCTGTTAATAAAGATATTTTTCCCCGAATTTCCATAGTTGGAAAAGTTGAAATTTGTGTCGTCGTTGTAATAATCTGTATGACGGCTGCTGATACGAATTTGCGGATAGGTGATCAAGTCTTCCGCATTAATTTCTGATTTCGTCGCCAAAGGGTGATTCTTCCTGAATATCGCATAAGAATGAGAACTGAACAAAAATTGAAAATCAATTCCCTTGTTGGTCAGTTCTTTTTTTTGTATGTTGTCACTGGTCGCTCTCGTATGGATGATGCCAATATCTGATTTGCGATTAAAAACATCCTCAATGACTTGCTGGCAATCGACTTCATTGAGCTCGATAGAAAACAGCGGAAGCGTTTCTATGCATTGCGAATAAAACTCCAAAAATATTTTTGAAACAAAAGAATATCGGCTGAAAGATATTCTGATGACAACCGGTACCGATGCATCCTGATTTCCGGAGTATTGATTCTTTATTTGATCAACTTGAGTTACAAGACCACGGATCGAATTCAGAAAAATTGATCCGTCAGGAGTCGTAGAAATCCCTCGATTGCTCCTTTCAAATAGCGTAAAGCCTAATTCCGTCTCAAGGTCCTTTATTGCAAGACTTAAAGCGGGCTGTGTGACGAAAAGTGCTTGAGATGCTTTATTGATAGATCCACAGCGGCTGATTTCGATCACATATCGTAACTGTTGCAGATTCATGAAATCACCTTCTTTGCTTCATAGTAATACAGCGAGATTGCAAAGCTGCAGTTAATGCTGACAATCCAATGCTGAAGATTAATACTGTTTATAATCTAATGTATTGTATTATATCCTTTTATGGAAATCAAGCAAAAGAAAATCAAAATTTTGTATATTCAGAAGATTCTGTTATAAGCTGGACTTATAACCACCCAAAGAAATAGAAATTACATAGATAATGAGAAGATATGATACTCTTTAGTCAAGAGAGTGAATCATTGCACCGCCTCTTTTCACGGAGGCTAACAATAGTGGAGGAAAAAAATGACTGATTCAAAAAAATTGTTAAACTACTTTGAGAAGAACTTGGATGAACTTCTAGAAAGATTGGGAGATGTGGTCAGTTTGGAATCACCTTCTCATGAAGATAAAGCTGCATCGGACAGATGCGGGCAGTATCTTCAGGACTTGTTTAAAGAAATTGGCTTTAAAATTACCGTAATTCCCCAAGAAGAGAACGGGGACCATTTTATAGCCGAACTGGGTGACGGTGAAAAGGGAACCTTATGTGTAGGCCATTATGATACTGTATTTCCGATTGGGACACTAAAAAGCATGCCGTTTAAAATACAGGGCAATAAAGCATTCGGACCTGGAATTCTTGATATGAAGGGTGGCATCATCATGGGATTTTATGCGGTGAAAGCGCTCAAAGAATTAGATCTGTTTCCTGATCATAAGATCACCTTCTTTATCAACAGCGATGAAGAATCAGGGAGCTTTCACTCCAGCAAGCTTATTGTCAGAGAAGCGCTTCGAAACAAGCAGGTTCTTATACTCGAACCTGGATTGGATGAGATTGGCCAGCTGAAAACCAGCAGATATGGGAGAGGTACATATCATATCAACGCATATGGCCGCTCCGCTCATTCCGGATCTAATTCTCATTTAGCAATCAGTCCGATTTTGGAACTTTCTCATCAGCTCATAAGGATACAGGAAATGAATCAAAATAACGAAGGTGTAACGCTTGCACCTACTTATATGCATGCAGGCATACCAGGAACCTGCATGGTGCCTGAAACGGGATTAATCTCAATTGACGTAAGGACGCCGAATGAAGAACTGTCAAAAAAGTACGACGAATTGCTGTTTCAACTTCCACCGGTGCTTGAAGGGATCAGGTTGGAGCACAGCGGCGGTATTGATAAGCCACCGTTGAAAGGAGATATGAGATTGTTTGAGCTGGCTGAAAAATGCGGCAGTGAAGTCGGCATATCTGTTGAAAAAGCTGTTTCCCGAGGAGGAAGTGATGGAAATTTTACGTCCGCTGCCGGAGTTCCTACCCTTGACGGACTTGGTATGACGGGATTGAATTTGCACAATCCTGGTGAATATATCAATATTGATCATATCACAAGACGCACAACTATGCTGGCGCTTATGATTCAAGCTTTAAAATATAGTATGTGAAATCACAACAAATTCAACTTTAATACGAAAGGAGCTAACATGAGTAAACTAATTCTGGGCATCAATGGGAGTCCTAGAAAAGACGGTAATACGGATTTTCTTCTAAAGACCGCTTTGAAGGAGGCATCTTCAGAAGAAGGTATCGTAACAGATACGATTTATTTAAGAGAATATAAAATCAATCCATGTCTAGGCTGTTTCGCATGCTGTAATGAACCGGTAGCGGGAAGCGACAAACCATGTGTGGTCAGAGATGGAATGGATACGATTTATCCTAAACTGAAGGAATGCGACGCATTAATCATCGCATCACCTGTTTATTTTGGTTCTATGACCGCTCAGACAAAAGCGTTTATGGACAGGACGGAGGGCCTCCTGCGGTATGGGTCCAGTTCTTATCAGAATGCCTTGAGAAATAAGATCGGAGCGGCAATTGCAGTAGGAGGAAACCGTAACGGCGGCCAGGAATTTACAATTCAGGCGATTCATTATTACTATTTTGTTCAAGATATGGTCGTTGTCGGAACAGGACCGGACATAACCCCCGGTTGTTATTTAGGCGGCTGCGGAACCAATTCTCCTTACCGCGGTAAAATAAAAGACGCAGTCCAATCGGACGAACTGGGCATAAAGAGCTGTAAAATCATCGGCAGAAGGGTAACTGAAATGCTCCTTGGTTAATGGAGACGTGACGGCTTGCTGTGATTTTATACTTCTATATAAATCTATAAAGGAAGGAGGGAACACCATGGGTGACGCAGCATTGATATTGGGATCACTATTTGGTTCTGCTATTATATTTACTGTTATCATTTTGATTGAAATTAAAAATACGGAAGCTACGCCCAGACCAGATCTGGTTTTAGAAAAAAAGAAAGGAGCTAAAAGATGAATACTTACATTGTTATTTTATTTGCATTTATGGCAATCATGCTGATCTTTGGCTTTTGGGCAACAACAAGAAACAAGGAAACTGCGGAAGATTATTTTGTCGCGGGACGCAGTATGAATGCATATATTGTTGCTGGAACATATGGCGCAAGCTTCCTTAGCGCAGGATCATTTCTGGGAACCATCGGCTTTAACTACGCCTACGGTTTTGCAGCCGGCTGGCAGCTGATCGGTACCCTTACAGCAATGTTCGTGCTGGCAACCTTCTTTGCCAGCAAATTTTGGAAATTTGGATATTATAACGGCGGTATGACGATGCCTGATCTGATTGGCACAAGATATCCATCAAAGTGGTCAAGAGGAATCTATGCTGTATTGATCCTCTGTATTTACACAGTAGGCTTGGCCGCGATGTTCATGGGATTCAATACTGTGCTTGGTATGGTTTCGGATATTCCTTATATGGGAGGAATTATTGTCGGTGCAATTGTTGTTTTAATTTATACGATGTCAGGAGGAGCACGAGCAGTAGCATGGACCGATACGGTATGTGCCGTACTGATGTTATTTGCGGTTGTTGTGACACTTTATATATCGCTTCGCAACTCAGGAGGATTTGAGCATCTCTGTGAACTTTTTGCTCAATCCACGACACCGGAGGGTACCAACTGGATTGAAGGAGGAGCGCTCTTAACCAAGACAAATTCTTATCTGATATTTGGGGTAAGCTTTGGATGGTTTATGGTATGGGCTACGGGGAATTTATGCCAACCCCATCAGATTACGCGAATGTACTTAGCGAAGGATGAAAAAACAGCAAGAAAGGCCGTTGCAATCTGTATGATCCCCTTCAGCCTGATTTATATCGGAGGGCTCATCATCGGCGCATACGGCCGCACGATTGCTCCCGATCTCGTAAAATATGATACCTGTTTCCCGTACGTTGTAATGGCGTCATTTCCTACAATCATGGCAGCAGTGATACTTATGGGGATTATTGCGGCGATTATATCCACTTGCAGCACTATGCTTCTTATAACATCCCAATGCACAAGTTATGATATTTACAAAAAGATGATCAATCAAAATGCATCTGAGGAAAAGGTAATCAAAATATCCAGGGTCACAATGGCTGTTGTTATCTTACTTGCAATTTTCATTGCATATGAAGCGCAGAATATCCCAGGATTGATTTTCCTTTGGTCCTCCGCGTTTGCAATGATGGGAGCGGGCATACTGCCATCACTGATCGGAGCGTTTTATTGGAAGCGGGCAAATGCTCCTGCAAATATATCCAGTATGATCGTTGGTTTTGCCAGCACAGCAATGATGTATAAGTGGCCCGAATTAAAGCCGGATTGGGGAGCGCATCCCATTCTGCCCGGTATGGTTCTGTCATTTATAGTTTTTATTGTAGTAGCATTTCTGACGAAACCAGAATCGAAGGAAACCATTGATAAATTTTTCGGAAAAAATATGCTGCCGTTCAGTGAACGCGAAAAGATGGAAGAAAATACCGGGATAAAAGAAATTTAAAAGTAACTCAACAAAGGGATTGAATTATAATGAACAAAAGAAAAGAGACAGACTTCAGTGATTATTTCATTGAGCTGTCTTTTTTTCATAGCGTTGAAGAGTATCTTCATGGAGTAGAACATGTTACAGTTGGCGGTGAAACCGGGCGGGACGCTCGTGAATGTAATATAAATATTTCGGATGAGAAAAAGTTGTTCTAGTGGTATTAAAAAGGTGCATTTTCCGCCCATATTTCCTGTGCCTTCACTGCTTGTTCGATCAGCATCAGACTGCCATTGGCCGATTTCAAACCTAATTCTTCCGCATATTTTAAAAGCAGTGTTTTTTCCGGATTATATATCATATCAATAACGGTATTGGCTTGAATGTCATCTTTGGAAAGGGGAGAAGCGTCAATACGGGGATACATTCCTACCGGTGTACAGTTGATCAGAAGATCACTTTTTACTTTCGCTTCCTTAAAGAATTCATATGATATGGTGTAATTCCCATGAAAATTATGTTTCCCTCGGCTTACAATAGTAAGATCGTAGACACCAAGATCAAGCAGGGCTTTAACGACAGCTTTTGCAGCGCCGCCGCCGCCCAGGATTACTGCTGCTTTTCCTTTTACAGTAATGTTGTTTTGATTAAGCAATTCCATAAAGCCGAAGTAATCGGTATTGAAGCCTTTTGCACGGCCATCCTGAAACAGTATCGTGTTCACTGCCCCGATATATTTTGCTTGGTTTGATATTTCATCGATGAGAGGAATAACAGTCTCCTTATATGGGATCGTAACGTTGACACCTCGAAAGTCAGAGCTTTTCAATGAATTAAAATCCTCAACGAAGGTTTCCTTCGAAAATTCCAAAATTTCATAAGTGCCATCAATCCCTTTTTGCCGCATGATTGATTCGTGTATCTGCGGGGATTGGCTATGAGACAGTTTTTCACCTATAAGACCAAGTTTCAGCATATCATTGTCCTCCATTGATTCATCCGCTTATGACGACTGCTAGTCAATAAATTTAGTAATTTCCGCATTTTCAATGGGATAGAGATATCCATCACCGATTTTATCAAGGATAACCAGATTCATTTTATTTCCTCTGCGTTTTTTGTCCTTCATTGCTGTTTCAGCTAGTAGCTTTTTATCAATTCCATTTGGAAGCTCGGCAGGCAGGTCATATCCCAGCAGAAGCTCTTTCAGCATTGCGGAGGTGTTAATTCCGGTAAGGCCCATAGCTTCGCTATGCTCTGTGATCGTTTGCATACCCATTGCTACCGCTTGTCCATGACCGTAAGGCCCGTCACTATATAAGTTTTCTATTGCATGGCCGATCGTATGGCCAAAATTGGTCAGCATTCGAATGCCTTGATCTTTTTCGTCTTGTTCGATCAGCTGTTTTTTTATGAGACAGCAGCGATAAATGATGGATTCGATCAATTCGGCATTACGATTGTTGCTCATTCGAATTAGATCCTGAAATAAATCAGCGTCAGCAACACAGGCATATTTGATAATTTCAGCCATACCGTCTGCCATATTAAAATCAGACAGAGTTTTAATAAAATCGGGGTCACTGTATACATAGGTTGGCTGATAAAAGGTTCCGACTAAATTTTTTCCTTCGGGCAGATTAACGGCGTTCTTGCCGCCGATACTGCTGTCAACCTGTCCGATCAGAGTCGTAGGTATTTGAACAAAATCAACTCCTCGTAAAAAAGTTGCTGCAGCAAAACCTGATATGTCACCGATAACACCCCCGCCGAAAGCAACGATTACGTCATCCCTGGTAAGTTGAAATTCAACCAGTCTTTTAAAAATGATGGAAAGTGTTTTGAATGATTTGCTCGTATCCCCGGCAGGAAGTGATATAATATCCCATTCACATTGCGAAGCATCAAGTTGTTTTTTTAAAAAATCTCCATACACCTTCAGAATATTTTCATCCGTTATCAGGGAGATTTTTTTTCCTGCAAATTGTTCACCGAGTGTGATTCCGATGGTTCGAAATAAACCACTTTCTATAAGAACAGGATATTTCCTGCTTTTCATATTGATTGATAGGGTATATTTCATTGTAAAACCTCCTTGGAAATTAACCCGGTTTTCGATCCAAACTGGTCTATAAAGGAGCGATTGATTGCTACCGGGTAAAAGTAATAGTAATAAATAGTATACACCAAGGAAGAAGAATACGCAAACCTAAGTCAGAAAAACCTTATGATGCAAAAGCGCCTGAAGTATAAGTATATGATGGAAGAGAAAGGGTCACAGAATTGCGAAAACGTCTCATAAATTATCATTAATGATATTATAATTTATGGTATAATAATTGCAATAACGCCTTGATTTGGATTATTATAAGGATTAAGTAAGCATCATGAGGCGCTTTATGATATAATATTAGGGTGTATTGAATTTAAAAAGAAAGTGGGTTAGAAAATGGACCAAAACATCATTGTGAGTGAAAGCTGCAGAAATTTGAGGGCACTGGGACGGGATGCTCTGTCAGGAAAATGGCAATTAGGTGTACTAGGTACTTTACTTTATATGGCGTTAACGATTATTCCTGTAATGATATTGGATGCCTTATTTGGTAGTGCTAACGATCCGTCAGCGATTTCCACGCTTTATAGTATATTGATATCCGGACCGATGACGTTGGGGTATGCAATGTTTACAATTTCCATCTTCCGAAATAGGGAAACGTCACCGGCGGAAGTCTTTTATGGCTTTGAACGTTTCGGAAAAGCTTTGGGATTATATATCGTGATGTCAATTTTTATTTTCCTTTGGTCGCTGTTATTAATCGTACCTGGCATCATCGCTGCTTTTAGATACAGTATGAGCTTTTACATATTGGCAGACAATCCGAATATGGGAATCATGGAAGCATTGGCAGAAAGCAAACGGATGATGCAGGGCAATAAATGGAAGCTGTTTTGTTTGTATTTATCATTTATTGGCTGGGCGCTTCTTTGTATCCTTACCTTGGGGATCGGAATCTTGTGGCTTATGCCTTATGCTGAGGTAACATTGATTGCTTTTTACGATATTGTTAACGGCAGCCTGAGACCAGTACAGAAAATTTCCAATTGGCCCGAAGATCAGAGTAAGAATTACAGTTCTGACAATGATCCGGTTACTGTTTATAAAGAGGAAGGATTCGAGAAAGAGAAAGAATCCGAACAAGATGCTCGTGAATCTGACTTCAATGGGCAGCAGAAAGCTGAAGAACAGGAGCCAACCGGTCATACGGATCATAAGGAATAGTAAATAAAAGTACAAAAGGTAACATAAAAAGGTAACATAAAAACTTCGCAGCAGAGAGCCTCTGCTGCGAAGTTTTTCTTCTTATATTAATGCGTTTTCCAAGCCGTCGGAGGCCACGAAGAAAAGGCTGACAGGAGAATTGTTTATCAAGTCTGTCATCTGCTCATATTTTACTGGCATACCGACAATATTTAAATCGCAAGAGCTCTCATAAAGTTTCTCTTGAAAATTACCGGTATATATTCGAATTTTCGTATTAGCCGGAAGCCTTGCTTCTTCAATAAAACTTAACATTTCTTTCGCCGTTTGCTTTTTTAAAGAAGCATCATTCACGACTCTGCAAAAATTTAATTCCGCATCAAAATTTCTTGTGAGTTGGAGAGCGCATAATATGGCTAAATCATTGTTCGGGCTTTTATCGCGAAGCCAGAGATTGATTTTTTTCTCTAAACCGAGATTATATTTCGGATGAAGCCAGAGACAGCCGACAGACATTTTAAGCGGCTTTGTGGAAAACAGAATACTTTTCATTTTTTCCCGCTTCTCCATATCGTCACTGATCGTAAAGAGGATCATGTTTGGTGGTAAAAATGTGCTTTTTAAACATTGCAGCGCAGGTACGAAGATCGATTCAAAAGTTGAGGAGGTTATGATCGTTTTTTGTATAAAAATCTGCTCTTCTTTTAACGGCTTTAAAGCGTCGTCGATTGATTTGTCAGATTCTTTTTTATTCAGGTTATCTGATTGTGCAGTTAGATAGTAAATTCTCCCTGAAGGATACACGAGATTGTGGATAAATCGTGAAATTCTTCTGAAGTCTTCGGGCTTTTCAACCGGTATCGCGACAGAAGGTTTCCATAATCTTGGGTGATATGGTATGGCAGATGCTTTTTGTGCAGCCCATTCTGCAATTGAGATAAAAACACCACCTCGAACGTCTCCCCACGGCGACATTAAATTCTTCCTCTTTAACATAAAGTATACGGATGTGACAATGACAAATATTACGACTGTAAAAACAGGATTTATCAGAAGCATAACCCATAAACAGCCTGCGGTTCCAATAATCGGAACTGCAATTGACATCTTCATTCTTGGGCGGTAGCTGATGATTCCGGTGATTTGCTCAAGAAAAACGACCAAATTAATCATGCCGTAGGTTGTAAGAAAAAACATCGTTAACAATTCCGCCAGACTATTGAGATTTCCCGCCAAAACAACTGATAGAGAGATTAATGATGTGACAATGATTGCATAAAAGGGTTCTCCTCTTTTATTTTTCTTTGCAAAGATCGAACCAAAGGGTACCACTCTATTTTCCGCTAATGCCGATAAAGTCCGAGGTGCGCTGACTAAGGTTGATAATGCAGACGACAATACTGCCCCCATTACGCCTGCAATGACAAGGATTTTAATACTTGCAAGCTTGAAGATGATATTGGTATCGGATAGCAGCACTGAGGGATTCGTTTGATGTGCAAACCAGTACGCAATAAATATGTAAACCACTAACCCGGTAAATACGGCAGCAAGGGTTCCTCTGATGATACTTTTTCTGGGGTCGGCTAAATCCCCCGACATCGTAGCGCCTGTAAGAATGCCTGTCACAGCGGGGAAAAAAATTGCAAAGCTTGTCCAAAAATCAGCCGAATGAAATGACCCGACCAGTACGATAGGTTCAGGGTTTAAGCTGTGGCCTGAAGCAAAAGAAATCAATGATGCGAGTACCGCAGCCAGAATGCCATATTGTATACGAAAAGCCAATTTTGTGCTGATTAATGATATCCCTGAAAGGATGAGCCAACAAATGATGCCGACTACTCTTATCATATGAGAGGGAAAGAAGTGAACCCATAATTCGCTGAACCCTGTAATATAAAAAGAGATTGAAATTGCCTGGGAAATATATAAAGGGATTCCGATTGCTCCGCCCATCTCATGGCCCAATGACCGCATGATAAGCGCATATGCACCGCCAGGTCCAATTTGCATATTGGTTAACATTGATGACATAGATAATGTTGTAGTGATTGTTATGACATGAGCCATTGCGATAATGAGAATCGTACCGCCTAATCCCGCGTTCCCAATGATCCAGCCTAGTCTTAAATATAGAATAACCCCCAGAATTGTAAGAAGGGTAGGTGTATAAACTCCTTCAAAAGTTTTTAATCCGTCTGATTTTGCCATGTTTTCCCCCTGTAGAATTTTTATGAAATGTTATTATGACTCCATTATAGCATAATACGGTATGAAATACATCAGATGGGTGAAATAGAATGCACCTGCCGGGTTCATGTTTCATCACTGAAACACCTGCAGGTGCATACTTTCATATTTATATTAGGGAGAGATGAATTTTTATCGCTGACTGAATTTTTGAGTAAGCTCTTGCCTGAGTGCATCGATTTTCATAAAATCCATGTTCGGCACATAGTATTTTTCAAGTTCATCGTGTTCTTTTTTCGCCTGACCGAGGCAATATACCGCCTTTCCAAGCAATTTTTCCATTTGCGCTTTACTGTCATTTAATATGTATTCCTGATACTTGATCACATCATAACGGATCATATCCTCAAGCTTGACTGTTACGATCTCAGCATCAAGCTCCGATTGGTTTACTGTATGGTATTGATTGGAGGTAACAAAGGCAACACCCAGCTCCGGAATAAGCAGATGCTCCAATTTTGTTGATGGTTTCATGGGGCAGTAATACCCTTCAACATTAAAACCGCGGTAAGCAGCACCTTCCATAAACAGGTTCAGTATCTTCTCACTGCTGACTCCCACTGGGGCCTGAATCACATAAATTTTCTCAAAACCGCTTAACAGTGTATCAAGATAATTTTCAAAGCCTTTTGGTGTAATGGCACTGGCGAAATATTTCTTAATGTCACCTTGCTTGGAACTGATTTCTTTGTGTGAAAGTTCGTTACCGATGATCTTTGCTGTGATTTTGTAAAGCTCTTCATGTTTTATCGCAGATTCGTAGATACTGGAGAGATTGTCGTACATTTTTCCGGCTGCGGCAAGGTAGTTATATGCCCTGCTAAAAATTGACCGGGTTCTGTCATTGTTGCTGATTAATGCTTCTCTATTTTTCCTGATGCCTTCCTCATCCCAATAATCACCTAAATGAATAATGGAATCCACCGCTCCCGGGTTCACCGGATCGACTACATGGGGTGAGGTTCCGTCAATCATGGCAATTTTTTTATCCCTTAAGACAATACCGTCAAGGGAATTATTATCTGAAGAACAATGCATAAAGTCCACGTTATGGCCTTCTAGCAGCATTGCTTCGCCGATTTTTCTCATAAATGTTGATTTGCCCACGCCAGGACCGCCTTTGATGCAGATTATCTTATCTGCTTCATTTTGGCCTAATATGTACTGGTAATAAGAGAAGAAGCCTTCAGGTGTATTGTTTCCCGGATAAATATGTCTTTCGATTCCCGCCATACACATCTTCCTTTCATAAACTTTACCTTTCATGATATGCACAAAAACAGCCGTAGGTGATAAAGAAATCGTCGCTTTGTGTCCCTTTTTCATCAGGCTGGGATCATAGATTTATAACATTGATAAAAAATGGGAAACGTTATATAATAATTAAGATTTACGGGATAAATTTAGTTGAAGATAAAAATGAAGGAGCATCAGATGAATCAGAACTTTATACCGCTTCTTTTTGCGGGTGATATTAATGTATACAGTGTTGCCAGAGCCTTTCATGAGCAATATGATATAAAGCCGCACGTATTTGGAAAGTATGAAACAGGGCCGTGCCATAACAGTGAAATTATGAATTATACAGCAAATCCTAAAATAGATCAGCAGGATACGTTTCTTGCTGTATTAAAGGATTTTGCCAAAAATAACAGCGATAGCAAGATTCTTGCGATCGGCTGCGGGGACAGTTATGTTCAGCTTCTCAGTCAGAATAAGGACAACTTCCCTGAAAACGTCATTGCACCTTATATCGATATCGATATGATGAACAATTTGATCCATAAAGAAAAATTCTATCAGATGTGTGAAGCGTCAGGGATCGACTATCCTGATACCTTCGTGCATTGCAGGGAGCTCGGTCACAATTTTGAGCTGCCTTTTGACGCGCCGTTTATTGTAAAGCCGTCCAACGGGATCGAATACTGGAGACATCCGTTCCCCACGCAAAAAAAGGTCTATAAAGCGGATGACAGACAGGAACTTTTAAATATTTTGGACGATATCTACGGGGCAGGGTATAACGACTCCATCATCATACAGGATTTCATTCCTGGCGACGATACCTACATGAGAGTGCTGACCAATTATTCCGATCGGAACGGCCAGGTAAAGCTCATGGCACTCGGACATGTTTTACTTGAAGAGCATACTCCTCATGGAATCGGTAACCATGCGGTGATTATCACGGAGCATAACGAGGAACTGGCTGATCGCTTTAAGAGCCTCCTGGAAGAAATGCACTATATCGGATTTTCCAATTTCGATATCAAATATGACCAAAGAGACGGCAAATTCAAGGTGTTCGAGATTAACACGAGACAGGGAAGAAGCAATTTTTATGTAACCGGAGCGGGGCAGAATATTGCCAAATATCTGGTTGAAGACTATATTCTTCAAAACCCGATTGTTTTGAAAGTGGTTAGAGAAAAATCATTGTGGATGGTTGTTCCAAAAGGGGTTGCATTCCGGTATATCAAACCGGAAGAGTACAGAAAAGAAATGAAGGCGCTGATTAAAGAAGGCAAGGTTGTAAATCCGTTGTTTTACCATGCTGATGCCGGATTTATCAGAAAGCTGCGATTATATAAATCACAGCTTGGACACTACTATAAGTACTGGAAGTATCTTGGAAGATAAAACAGGGAGAAGGCGATGAAAAAAGTATTAGGAGTACTTGGGGGAATGGGCCCTCTGGCTACTCAGCTTTTCTATAAAAAAGTAATTGAAAAAACAAATGCTTCCTGTGATCAGGAGCATCTGGACATGATCGTACTCAGTCATGCGACAATGCCGGACCGAACGAAGGCGCTGCTTGGAGGACGTACGGAGGAGCTGTTTCAACTTTTGCTGAAAGATGCCCGGATGCTTGAAACAACCGGCGCCGGAGTCATTTCAATCCCCTGCAACACTTCACATGTACTGGCTGATCGGCTGCAGGAGAATCTCGCGATTCCGATTGTTAATATGGTAAGGGAAACAGCAAAGCATATTGGAACTTCTATTCAGGAAAAAGATGTAAAAATAGGAATTCTCGCGACGGATGGAACGATCAATACCGGAATCTATCAAAAGGAGCTTGAGAAGGAAGGTATTACGCCGGTCGTTCCGTGTGAAAAGACGCAAAAGCTGGTGATGAAGATTATCTATGATGGTATAAAAAATGGCGGTCCGATTAATTACAACGATTTTCTCACCATACAGGAAGAACTGCACAGGGAAAAATGCAAAGCTGCAATTCTTGCCTGCACCGAGTTATCGTGTTTTAAAGAAATGTATCAATTATCTTCTTATTACATAGACGCCATGGATATCTTGACTGAAAGGTCTATTCTGTCCTGCGGCGGCAAATTAAAATGAACAGGAGAAAACGATGGATCATACATTACACAGCATAAACGGTTATTTGGATTTGTTGGACAAGCACGGTCTGATTACTGAAAGCGATATAAAAGAAGGACATAGGGACCGGAAGATTGAATATATATCCTATAATTCAAAGGATATCCGCAAAGACACACTCTTTGTCTGCAAGGGGAGCCACTTCTCCACTGATTATCTCAAATCTGCTATTGAGAAGGGAGCGATCTGCTATCTAAGTGAAACAAGATACGATCTGGAAAGTCTGGGCATCAAGCCTGAGATCGTTTCAAATATTATCGTCAAAGATATTCGCACAACGATGGCACTGATTGCAGATTACTACTATAATCAGATATGGAAGGATTTAAATATCGTAGGAATTACCGGTACGAAGGGGAAATCCACCACAGCTTATTTCATGAAATTTATCATGGATGCATATCAGAAAGATAGAAAAAAGCAGTTGAGTGCAATTATTTCAGGAATTGATAATTATGATGGTGTCATCAATGAAGAATCTCATCTTACCACTCCCGAAGCGATGGAACTGCATAAACATTTCAGCAATGCAGTGAAGAGCGGAATTGAATATCTGAGTATGGAGGTTTCCAGTCAGGCACTGAAGTATGACAGAACGCTGGGGGTAATCTTCACGATTGGCTGCTTTCTGAATATTGGTGAAGATCATATCAGCGATGTGGAACACAGCAGTTTTGACGATTATCTGGAATCGAAGCTTCGGCTGTTTGGCCAGTGTAAAACGGCTTGTGTCAATATCAACAGTGATCATATCGATCGTGTCATGGAGGCGTCAAAGGCCTGCCCTCATGTCGTTACATTCGGCCTTAGTGATGAAGCGGACGTATTCGGTTATGATATCGTCAAAACCGGAAAAACCATCCGATTCAAAGTAAGGACAAAGGACTTCGATAGAGAATTCGAAATCACCATGGCAGGGCTTTTCAATGTTCAGAACGCATTGGCAGCCATTGCGATGTCCTGGTGCCTCAACATTCCAATGACCTACGTTGCTGCGGGATTGAAAAAAGCTCGAGTCAGCGGTCGGATGGAAGTTTACACAGGAAAGAGCAGCAAGGTTCAGGTCATCGTAGATTATGCACATAATAAGATGAGCTTTGAAACGCTTTTCCAATCGACATTGAAGGAATATCCGAATAAGAAAATCACCATCGTATTCGGCTGTCCGGGGAAAAAGGCTCAGAGGCGCAGGCAGGAACTCGGTGAAATCGCCGGAAGATATTCAGATCGGGTTTATATTACGGAAGAGGATGCAGGAGAAGAACCGGTACTGAAGATTTGCGAGGAGATTGCGCAGCATGTCCAAAAGCAGGATTGCAGCTACGCGATCATACCGGATCGAGAAGAAGCCATCAGAGAGGCGATTGCAAACGCTGACGCGAACACCATCGTTTTGATTACCGGAAAGGGCAGAGAGACCAGACAAAAAAGAGGTACCCTTTATATCGACACACCCTCCGATGTTGAATATGTGAAAAAATACCTGAAATTGATAAACTGAGCATTTGTTCGTGAAGCCGATGATTATGGCACTACTTTTTTCACGACCGCAGTTTCGTTGATTGCCTTAATCGCTGCAGGAAAAGGATCCATGATCGTCCAGATACTGATTCCAGCCAAACCAAATTCATTGACAAGCTGTAACTTTGCTTGAATACTCTCTTTATTTTCATACCATATGATATGATTTGTTTTTGAGCTGTCGGTATATTCAAAAAAAGGTGCCTGTGCTTCATTATCATAATGAACCGGAGCTTTTGACTGCATCGCTTTCGATTCCGCTTCTAAATTTGAAATCAATTTTGCCGGTGAAGAAGAGGTTGAATGAGGAAGGGTCCAGTCGTATCCGTAATTCGTAATACCTAGAAGTATTTTTCTCGCATCCAGGACTTTATTGGTTTCGAAAAACTGATTGATCATACTTACAGGAGAAAGCGCACCTGGCGGAACATTGCCATGATCAAAATGAAATGTTCTCAGTTCCAAAAAATTAGAGGCTCTGTTGAGAGACAGATAATCAATCCCCTCGTCATATACGCCAGTGGTTAAAGAAACAATCACAATAGCAGCCTTGCGGTTCAGCCGGACTGCTGTTTTGGATACAGTCACCACAAATTGCTCCTTGTCTTCAGGAGCGATATATCCAAAATTAAAAACCATACCGGAATAATTATTTTCGAGGACGGTTAGAAGAATGTTGTTGATGAGACGATCCCTGATATGGGGGTTTGTAAAGACCGCCTTGGTCAAATCATAGTTGTATGTGCCGGACTCGTCTATTGGAGAAAGAACGAAAAATGGAGCAACTCTGCTGATATATGCATATCGGATCAATTCCTCGTCATCAAGCGGAATGAGATCACCTTCTGCGTTAAAACCGTAACTATAATAAGATACATACGTTAAATCAGAAGCCCAGTATGCCAAAAGTTCGCGGCTCATATAAGCCGTTGCATAGCCGTTTACAACGATGGGTTCAGATTGCGCTGTATTGGGACATCTATAAGTCATAACCATTCCCCTAAAGAAAAAATTGCGGTTTGAACTGAAAAGAACAAACCGGCTTATATATTCTATGTTTCAAATGGAAAATTATGACTAGAAATCGTCTTCTAGTTCGTCATCAAAGGATTCTCCGTCAATTACGGGAAAGTTTTTATCGATGAGCCCCTCTTCATAAAGGGTTTCATCCTCTTCAATAATTTCTTCATATTCCTCGTCGAGTTCAGCGTCGAAGGAAATAGAGTATTCGTCAATGTCATAGTCCAGACTGTCTGAAAAATCATAGCGGTAATTCTCTTCGTTCAGCTTTTCGAGACGGTAAAGAGATAAAGCTTCACTGACGGTCACATCCCTTTTCGCATGATCCGATAAACGTCTTATATGAACGATGCTGTCAAAGATATACCAATTTCGAAATTTATAGAGCTCGTCTACGTAGGCGACTCTTTCGTCACGGGTAAATGAGTTTTTGGCAAGGCCGAGCAGAGCTTGTCTGACTGTACCAATCAGCGTGTAAACGTCGATGCCGTCATCGGGCATGCCCTGAAGAATGTCCTCAAAATAATCGTCGGTTAGTTCTACCAGTATTTCAGAATCTAAATCGGCAAGAATTCTGAAAAAATGCTCGTAAGGAGCATCTTCATCACATTCCACCAAAGCAGCAAAATGCTCAAAATCTTTGAATTCATCAGGTGAATCTATTTCAAGCAATTCAAGAAGTTCGTCATAATCCATTTCAATTACCTCATTTGTAAGTATTTTGTATTAACGAAACATCGATCTTAGCGTGCCAGATCAAAACTTTTAAAAGCAACCTTGAACTCTGAATTTTCGAAAATACGATTAATCATATTTACAAAGTTCTCTGACAAGTCGCTGGCGTAAAAAGTATTTTCAAAAACCGGTTCATTGGAGAGCAGATCATTGCTTTCCAGTACTGCTTTAATTTGCTGAATAATCTCCTCGGACGGATTGATGATTCGCAGCTGCGGATAAATTTTTTCAATATTTTTTCGGATCAGCGGGTAATGGGTGCAGCCCAATACCAGCGTATTGATTTTATTATAAGCGATGAAATGATCCAGATAATACTTTATTGAAAGATCCATAATTTCGTGTTGGATAATCCCTTCCTCAATAAGCGGTACAAATGTTGGACAAGGAGTGGAATAAAGATTCAGATCATTATTCATGCTATGTATAAAATTCTCGTAAGCTTTGCTTTTAATCGTAACCTTTGTGCCGACAATTCCGATTTCGTCTGTTTTACTGCAGGTACTCGCAACAACTTGCGCGGTAGGTTCTATGATTCCGACAACAGGAATGTCGGGATATTTTTTCTGGAGCTCGTCAAGACAGGTTGAGCTAACTGTATTGCAGGCAATTACGATCATTTTTACATTTTCGTTTACCAAAAAATCTGCGATCTGCATGGAAAAAAGCCGGATTGTGGAAGGTGCTTTGGAACCATAAGGTGTTCGTGCGGTATCGCCGAAATAGATGATTCGTTCTTTCGGCAGTGCTTTCATTAAATAGGGTATGCAAGTAAGTCCGCCCAGGCCCGAATCAAAAAAACCTATTGGTCGATTATCCATAGAAGTTAAGTGTCCTTTCTTTCTTTTGCTTTGCTATCATGATGAATCATGTTTACAGAGCCTTGTTACATGATATAATAATATTAATTAATAGAGGATAAAATGTAAATAGAAATTTAAAAAAAGGAGTTTTGGCATGGGAAAAGAAGTAAAGGGCAGAGATCAGGTCGATTCAAAGTATAAATGGAAAATTGACGCGATGTATTCTGATGAAGAGCAATGGAAAATCGACTATAAAACGGTAGAGGACAAAGCGAAGGATTTTATGGCATATTCCGGTCGATTGGGTGAAAGCCCGCAGATTTTGCTGGAAGCGCTGCAGAAAAAGGATAACATCTGGCTGATATTAGAAAAGGTATATGTTTATGCGAGGATGAAAAAGGACGAAGACAACCGTATTAATAAATACCAGGCAATGAGTGATAAATCCGGGACGTTGATTGCAAAAACATCCTCTTATTTATCATTCTTTACTCCGGAGCTACTTGAAATACCGGAGGATAAGCTGAAGGGCTTTATCTCCTCGGAGCCGGGACTAAAGCTGTATGAACATGCAATCAACGATCTTCTGCGTGAAAAGGCGCATGTTCTATCGAAACATGAAGAAAACCTGATGGCGCAGTTTAGTGAAATCGCAGGTGCCACAAATGATATCTTTGGCATGCTGAACAATGCCGACATCAAGTTTGGAACTATCATGGATGAAGACGGAGATGAAGTAGAGGTCACGCACGGAAGGTACATCGGCTTTATGGAGTCACATAGCAGAAGAGTTCGAAAAGATGCCTTTGAGCATATGTACCAAGCTTATGAAAATCTTAAAAACACGTTGGCTTCCACTTATAATTACAATACCAAAACGGACGTCGTTACGGCTAGAATCAGAAAATATGGTTCCGCCAGAGAAGCGGCATTGTCAGGTGACAATATTCCGACAGCGGTTTATGACAATCTGATTGACACGGTACACAGCAGACTGGATCTGCTGCATCGTTATGTTGAGGTACGCAGAAAAATGCTGGGCGTGGATGAGGTTCATATGTATGATATGTATGTGCCTCTTGTGGAGATGCCAAAGAAAGAGATCTCCTATGAAAAAGCAGTTGACATCATGAGGGAAGGTCTCGCGCCCCTTGGAGAGAATTATATCAAAAAAATGAATGATGGAATCGAAGCTGGCTGGGTCGATGTTTATGAAAATGAAGGAAAAACAAGCGGAGCCTATTCTTTCGGTAGCTACGACAGCATGCCGTACATCATGATGAATTATAACGGAAGACTGAAGGATGTCTTTACACTGGTACACGAAATGGGACATTCCATGCATTCCTATTATACGAGACAGAACCAGCCGTTCGTCTACGGAGGCCATTCCATTTTTACAGCCGAAGTTGCCTCAACCGTCAATGAATCTTTGCTGATGCATCATCTTTTGAAGAACAGCAAAGATCCGGAAGAAAAGAAGTATCTGTTGAATCTTCATATTGAAGAGTTTAGAACGACACTGTTCCGGCAGACTATGTTTGCTGAATTCGAGAAACTGACCCACGAGGCGGTGGAAAAGGGTGAGGTTTTGACTGCTGAATGGCTTTGCGAAGAATATGGCAAACTCAACAGAAAATACTTTGGAGAGAAAGTTTCCTACGATCCTCAAATCGTCATGGAATGGGCGAGAATTCCACATTTTTACCGCGCCTTCTACGTATATAAATATGCCACCGGCTATTCTGCCGCTTCCGCGATTTCTGAAAAGATTCTAAAGGAGGGTTCTGCGGCAAGAGATGCCTATATTGAGTTTTTGAAAACGGGAGAAAGCGACTACCCGATTGAGCTGCTGAAGATTGCAGGGGTAGACATGAGTAAAAAAGAGCCGATTGAACAGGCGATGGATGCTTTTGAAAAGCTAGTTGTAGAAATTGAAAAACTGGTGTAAAATTAAATTTCGGGAATAGAAGAGAACCTTCTCTACTATTAAGAGGGCCGATAGGGAGGAACAGCTCCGATGAGGAAGATTAACGTCTTTGCAAACGATACAGCACTGTCACAGGACACAAAGAAGCTGCTCAAGAGGAAGCTTGAAAAAAGTGATTTTATTGTTCCAAGAGAATTCGACCCGAATGCGGAACTGATTATATGCATCGGAGGAGACGGCTCTTTTTTAGAGACTCTGCATAAATTTGACTTCCCCGATATCCCATTTATCGGAATCAATACCGGACATTTGGGGTTCTTTCAGGAACTTCATCCCGGTGATCTGGATGAGTTTATCTTTCGATACAAACAAGGCCGATATGAAGTGCAGCCTTTAAAAACGGCGAAAGCGGAAGTTACGGTTGGAGATCAGCATTTTGAATATAAAGGGCTGAATGAAATTATGATAAAGGGTGAAATGTCCCGCGCGATCCATTTAAACATTTCAATCGGAGAGAGTTTCATTGAACGGTTCAGTGGAGACGGGATTCTTGTTTCGACGCCAGCCGGGAGTACTGCCTATAATTATTCCCTGGGCGGGAGCATCGTCGATCCGAGGCTCAATCTCCTGCAGCTGACGCCCCTTGCCCCAATGAATACAACTGCGTACCGTTCCTTTACGTCAAGCATTATTCTGCCGCCTGATTTATCAATCCGGATCAATCCGGAATACAATGGCGATAGAGGCCTGCTGATTGTGCCGGACGGTATGGAATACCTGCATGACGGGCCGGAAGAAATCTTCCTGGAATTTTCTGAATCGATTGTGAAGCTGCTCCGATTTGAAAATTATGATTTCTGGACAAAAGTAAAAAGCAAATTTCTGTAATGAGACGACCTCAATAACAGGAAATCAAGGTTAAAAATGTACAAATAGAGTAGCTCAAAGGATATAGAATGGATCAGAAAAACAAATTTGAATATATTATTAAAGAAAATGATAAGGAGCTCCGGATAAAGGAGCTCTTAAAACGTAATTTTGGATTTTCTTCAAGGCTGATGACAAAATTGAAGGTGAATGATTGTGTCTGCCTGAATGATATTCCAGTGAAGATGTATGAAAAAGGAAATGCGGGAGATATCATAACGGTCAGATTCCCCAAAGAGAACAGCCATTTTGAACCTGAAAACATACCGATTTCTGTGATACACGAAGATGAGGATCTTTTGATCGTTAATAAACAGCCTGGTTTTGTTGTTCATCCTACGAAAGGCCATCCGTGCAGAACAATTGCAAACGGGATTATGAACTACATGATACAGAGTCAAAAGGATTATAAGATCCGATTTATCAACCGTTTGGATATGGATACATCAGGCTTGTTGATTGTCGCCAAAAATTCTCACTGCCAGGACGATATGCAGAAGCAGATGAATGAAAATGCTGTGACAAAAAAATATGTGGCCGTTGTCAGGGGGCTTATAGAGGAAGAGGAAGGAACTGTCGATCTGCCGATTGATAAAGAACATGAGGACCGTGTAAAACGGGCAGTTGTAGAAAGCGGCTACCCTTCCATAACCCATTATAAGGTGATTGAACGTTACCGAAAAGGAAACGGATATTCGCTGGTGGAGCTTTTATTGGAAACAGGAAGAACTCATCAAATCAGAGTGCATATGTCCCATATCGGACATCCTGTCGTGGGAGATGTACTTTACGGGGAGGCATCTGTCTGGTTGATCGAACGACAGGCGCTCCATGCCAGGTACCTGTCTTTCCGTCATCCTGTCACCAATCATTTTATGGAGTTTGAGGCGCCCCTGCCGGATGATATGCTGGAGTTGATCAACAAAGTCAAAGAATGAGATTGTTTATGGTTGAATGGTTATGATTCTGCTAAATAAAAGAATTCGGGCAGGAAAGAACAGGAACCAAAATAATTCATTGTTCATATTATATACGAACGTGTAATGACCAAATATGGAGGTGTATAAGGTGAGCGATGAATTAAAACAGTGCATAGACAGGGATTACTGCGACAGATATGATAAAGACCGCTGCGATAATAAATATGATGACTGCGGGTGCGGACACGACGACGAATGGAATTGGGGCGAATGGCTGCCAATTATCGTCATAGTATTCCTGCTCTGTGGTGGAACAAACATATTCGGCGGATTTGGCTGCAGGGACGATTGCTGTGATAACAACGGTTTTGGCAGCGGTTGGTTACTTATTCTGATCCTGATATTTTTCTTATTTACTAATCAGGGCGGCGGAAAAGATGGTTTCCTTGGCGGACTCTTCGGATGAATGCCGGATTGCTCTAATGAGTAAAAGATTGCATGCATTTTCACATGCAATCTTTTTTGCTTTTATTTGTATTTTTTGGCAGCCTTTAATTATACTAAAAAGGGCCTAAATATTTCTATATAAGCCTTGACGGGGTTGACTCCTAGTAGTACAATAGATTAATATCTAATTTTATAC
The DNA here is from genome assembly GCA_963676445.1 of Anaerovoracaceae bacterium. Taxonomy (GTDB): domain Bacteria; phylum Bacillota; class Clostridia; order Peptostreptococcales; family Anaerovoracaceae; genus Anoxybacterium. Next base: position 647,014 of record OY781100.1, on the reverse strand, counting down.
ATATAAAATTGTGTCTAAAATACAAATTTATTAAATAAAAATTATCTTTAATATACAAAGGAGTGAATTAAAAAATGGCAAAAATTTATTATCAAGGTGACTGTAATCTTGGATTATTAGACGGAAAAACTGTTGCGATAATTGGATACGGCAGTCAGGGACATGCCCATGCATTAAACCTTCAGGAAAGTGGTATTAAGGTTATTGTCGGCTTGTATGAAGGCAGCAAATCCTGGGCGCAGGCAGAAGCGGCAGGACTGAAGGTGGCAACCGTTGCGGAAGCTTCTAAAGCGGCCGATCTGATTATGATGCTGGTTCCAGACGAAAAACAGGCGGATATTTACGCAAACGAAATTAAACCATACCTGACAGAGGGAAAAGTTCTGGCATTTGCACACGGATTCAATATTCATTTCCTTCAGATCGTACCTCCTGCAGATGTTGATGTTGTCATGATCGCTCCTAAGGGACCTGGACATACAGTAAGAAGCGAATATGTTGCTGGTAAAGGTGTTCCATGCCTGATCGCAGTACATCAGGACGCTTCCGGAAAAGCAAAAGAAATCGGACTTGCATATGCACTTGGAATCGGCGGAGCAAGAGCTGGCGTATTGGAAACGACCTTCAGAGAAGAGACTGAAACAGACCTGTTTGGTGAACAGACGGTTCTCTGCGGCGGGGTTACCGCTTTAATGCAGGCAGGCTTTGAAGTATTGGTTGAAGCTGGTTATGACCCTGCAAATGCATATTTTGAATGTATTCATGAAATGAAACTGATCGTTGACCTGATTTATCAGGGAGGATTCTCTTATATGAGATATTCCGTATCCGATACAGCGGAATACGGCGACTATGAAAGCGGAAAGAGAATGATTACGGACGAAACAAAGGCTGAAATGAGAAAAGTTCTGACTGAAATCCAGGATGGAACCTTTGCAAGAAACTGGATCAATGAAAATAAAGTTGGACGTCCGCACTTCCTTGCTACAAGAAGAATAAAGTCTGAGCACGGACTTGAAAAAATAGGAAAAGAATTAAGAAAGATGTATTCTTGGAACGAAGAAAAATAGATATTAGATGTAAGAATGAAAATAAGAAATAGGTGAGATTATGCAGTTAAAGGGATCTAAAATCATAATGGAATGTCTGCTTGAGCAGAATGTGGATACCATATTCGGTTATCCAGGCGGTCAGATTATGCCGCTCTATGATGCTTTGTACGATTACCAGGACAGAATCAGGCACATTTTGACCAGCCACGAGCAGGGTGCTACTCATGCAGCGGACGGATATGCCCGTTCAACAGGAAAGGTCGGCGTGTGTTTCGCTACCAGCGGTCCTGGTGCAACGAATACTGTTACCGGTATTGCTACCGCTTATATGGATTCCAGTCCGCTTGTGGTGATTACCGGGCAGGTCCCTATCAATCTCATTGGAAAGGATTCCTTTCAGGAAGTGGATATTGTCGGAGTTACCCTTCCGATTACAAAGCACAGTTATTTCTGCAGAACAGTAGAAGAGCTGGCGCCAAATATCAGAAATGCTTTTAAAATTGCTGCAAGCGGCAGACCGGGACCGGTTCTGATCGATGTTCCTAAAAACCTGATGGTGGAACTGGGAGAATATGTTCCATGTGAGGCGATGGAAATTGAACGCTGTTGCCCGCCCGCGGATATCAATTTGATACAATCGATTGCAGAAGAAATCAATGCTGCAGAAAAGCCGGTTATCTATGCCGGCGGCGGCGTAATCATCGGCGATGCTTCGGACGAGCTGACTAATCTTGCAATTAAAGCAGATATACCGGTTATAACAACCTTAATGAGCATGGGGTCTTTTGATAGAAAGCATCCTCTGTCACTGGGGATGGTCGGTATGCACGGTCAAAAAGAAGCAAACATGGCGGTGCACCACAGCGATTTGATTATTGCTATTGGTGCCAGATTCAGCGATCGAGTTACGGGAGATACTGCTAGATTTGCAAAAGGAGCGAGGATCATACATATCGATATTGATCCAGCCGAGTTTGGAAAAAATATGAGATATGATTATTGTGCCAGATGCGATGTGAAAAGCGCATTGAGTGCATTGCTCCCGATGGTCAAGCAGGTGGAAAGAACGGAATGGAATCAGAGAATCGACTGCTGGAAAAAGAAGAAAAGCGATGATGAAAGCAATCTGAATTCCGATAATATTTTTGAGATTATTCATGAAGTACTAGGCGATGAAGTTCTTATTGCAACAGATGTCGGACAGCATCAAATGTGGACTGCTCAGAAGTGGCCTTTCAGAAAACCAAGGACCTTTATCACTTCCGGTGGTCTTGGAACAATGGGCTTCGGTCTGGGAGCCGCAATCGGTGCTCAGGTTGGAAATCCTGATAAAAGAGTCGTACACATCAGCGGTGACGGAAGCTTCCGCATGAATCTGAATGAACTGGCTACCGTATCTTCTCAGCAGCTTCCTATTATAACGGTTGTTGTGAAGAATCATACCCTTGGGATGGTAAGGCAATGGCAGAAATTATTCTTTGACAAAAGATATTCAGCAACCGACTTGCCGGATGTCATAGAATATGATAAACTGGCATCGGCCTTTGGTTTAAACGGATGCCTTGTCAGACAGAGAGACGAATTCATCCATGCTTTAGAAGAGGCGAAAAAATCAAATAAAGGAACTGTAATCGCCTGCGAAATTTTCATTGATGAAAATGTTGCTCCTATTGTACCTCCGGGTGAAGCGATCAATAATCAGTTGCTTACAGAAACGTTGGTGTAGAATTGGATCAAACAGAACATATAACGGAAAAACAGCAAGGGGTTGCATTTGCAATCCTTTGCGCTGTCTTATGGGGATTTTTGCCGATCTATTGGAAGTCACTGCAGCCGATCAATCCCATTCTTATCTTATTTTATCGAATTGTTCTTGCCTTTGTCTTTGCATTCATACTGGCTTTATTCATTTACAAGTGGAAAGGCATTATAACGCCGCTGAAACAAAAGGGGCTTATTCGGACTTACTCTCTGACAGGAATTTTGATTTCCGGTAACTGGGGTATTTACATTTGGGCGGTTAGCAATGATCATGTAATCCAAACCAGTATCGGGTACTATATTGAGCCGCTGATCGTTTGCATCTTCGGCGTTTTATTCTTTAAAGAGAAGCTGAATAAATTTAAGCTGACGGCGTTTTTATGCGCTGGCAGCGGGGTGGCGGTCATACTCGTTTACTACGGGAAGATCCCGGGCATTGCGATAGCACTTGCCCTTACCTTTGCTACCTATGCGGCAATTAAAAAGAAATATCGGCTTGATGCCGTACTGGCATTGCTTTATGAAACCATGTTCCTGGTGCCTTTCGCTTTCGCGATTATCCTATGCTTTGAGCTGACAGGCCAGGGTGCATTTTCCAACGCGGAACCATATCAATGGGGCTTGCTTGCTCTCGCCGGGATATTAACGGGAACACCGCTATTGTTGTTTGCAATGGCGGCCAACCGGATAAGCATGATTACCCTTGGTGTGACGGAATATATTTCGCCTTCCATAACGCTTGTAATCGGCATTTTTATGTTTCGAGAGCCATTTGATAAAATTCAACTGGTAACCTTCGGACTAATCTGGGCCGGACTGGCGATTTTTACAGCAGGAGAACTGAGAGAAAGCAGAAAGCAGCCGATTGTAGAAAAAGAATAACGATTTGGATATCGGCACCTTTGAGGGTGCCGATTTTTCTGGTGTGGATTGAACTTGATGAAATAGAAAAGGAAAAAAAAATGAATTTATATGACAGATTTCAATTTCCTGAGGGAATAATAAGAGTAACGGCAGGTGCGGGTGGTGAGGCACTTTTAATCAAAGGTTCTGAAAAAAACGTACTGATCGATTGTGGAATGGCTTACTGCGGAGACGCTATGACGAAAAATATTGCGGATGTGCTTGAAGGTCGAAGTTTAGATTATGTGGTTTTATCCCACACCCATTACGACCACGTCGGAGGGTTGCCCTATGTAAGAAGAGCATGGCCGAATGTTATTGTTTTTGGAGCTTCCTATGCGGAAAATATTCTAAAAAAAGATTCTGCAAGAGCTCAGATTGCAAAACTATCCGCCAATGCCTGGAAAGAATATGAAAAGCTGGATTGCGAATCAGATGTCCTGATGGAGGGCTTAGGCGTTGATCAAGTAATTTGTGAAAAGGATATCATTCCTCTTGGTAATAAGCAGATTCACGTTTTTGAGACTCCCGGACATACCAACTGTTCTATTACTCTGTTGCTTGAGCCGGATCAGGTGGTTTTCGCCAGTGAAACCGCTGGTGTTTACGGAACCGATGGAAGAATGATGACAGGGATGCTGAAAAGCCGGAAAGAAACGTTGGATTCGATTCAAAAGTCCAGAAAAATCAATGCCAGGCACATTGTATCACCACATTATGGAATGGTACCGGAGCTGGATAAAAACGCTTATTGGGACAAGGCTGAAGAGTCGGTCAGACTGAATACAGAATTTATTTTAGAACAATTGGATAAGGGGATACCCCTTGAAGGAATGCTAAAAGCGTATACGGAGAAATTTTGGATCGATGAAAGAATGGATGAACAGCCCAAAGAAGCATTTCTACAAAATGCGATCCATATGATCAATAATGTATTAAGAGAAATGAATGAGGAATGATAATAAGGGAGTGCTGTGAAGTCTGAAAATTCGATTATCTCATATTTTTGGCTATTGTTTACAGCATAAAAAAGTATACAAAATACTTCTCTTTTTTTAAGAAATATCGTTTGACTATTTATTAACAATACGATAAAGTGTAATTTGTAGATTAAGATTAATTTAATAATCAGATATGTATTACCAATTAGGAGGAAAACGAAATGGATTTTAAGCTAACGAAAACACATTTGCTTCAGCAGGAACTGTTTCGCAGATTTGCGGAAAATGAAATAAAGCCGATCGCCGAAGAGATGGACGAGACAGAAGTATTCGATATGGAACTCGTAAAGAAGCTTCAGAAATATGGAATGATGGGAATCCCGTATTCAAAAAATTATGGCGGAGTTGGCGGAGATTATCTCGGCTATGCCATTTGCATGGAAGAAGTATCCAAGATGGACGCAAGCACAGGAATCACCATTTCGGTACACACCTCTCTGGCATGCTCCTGCATAGATACCTTCGGAACAGAAGAACAGAAGCAGAAATGGCTGAGACCTCTTGTGGATGGATCCAAAGTTGGATGCTTCGGATTGACAGAGCCTAATGCGGGAACTGATGCAGCTGGACAGCAGACAAAAGCCGTACTGGACGGAGATGAATATGTAATCAATGGAGCAAAGATTTTTACAACGAACTCCGGATTTGCAGATACCTTCGTAGTTTTCGCCATGACGGATAAATCAAAGGGAACCAAGGGGATTTCCGCCTTTGTGGTGGACAGGAATACCCCTGGACTGACAGTAGGAAAGAACATTCACAGAATGGGTATCAGAGCGGCATCCAACTGTGAAGTAGCATATGAGAACGTAAGAATCCCCGTATCTCAGAGATTGGGAAAAGAGGGGGACGGATTTAAAATTGCAATGAAAGCGCTTGATGGCGGAAGAATCGGAATTGCAGCACAGGCGACAGGAATTGCTCAGGGAGCACTGAACGAAGCAATCAAATATGTCAAAGAGAGAAAACAGTTCGGAAAGAGAATTTCATCCTTCCAGAACACCCAGTTTAAGATCGCAGAGTTGCAGACAAAGATCGATGCAGCCAGACTGATGACATACCGCGCAGCAGTAGCCAAGGACAACAAAGAAAACTTTGGACCGATGGCTGCAATGGCAAAGCTATTTGCATCCGAGATGTGCAACGATGTGACCAGAGCCTGCGTACAGCTCATGGGCGGATACGGTTATTCAAGAGAATATCCGGTAGAGAGAATGATGAGAGACGCGAAAATCACCGAAATCTACGAAGGAACATCCGAAGCAATGAAGATGGTTATCGCTGGATCAATGAAAATTAGCTAATTAAGGCTGCTTAGAGAAAGAATCCAGAATATTAGAATATAGATTGATACAGCAAAATTTGAAAGGAGAACAAAGATGAAAATCGTTGTATGTATAAAACAAGTTCCGGACACCAATGAAGTAAAGCTTGATCCGGTAACAAACACCCTGATCAGAGAGGGAGTTCCAAGCATCATCAACCACGACGACAAGTCTGGAATTGAAGCGGCGCTCCAGCTGAAGGAAAAAGTTGGAGGAAGCGTAACGGTTGTATGTATGGGACCACCACAGGCAGACGTTGCACTGAGAGAAGCGCTTGCGATGGGCTGCGATGAAGCAGTACTGGTATCCGCTAGAGAGTTCGGTGGATCCGATACTTACGCGACAGCGGTAATTATCTCCGCAGCACTGAAGAAGATCGGATACGACCTTGTCATCACAGGACGTCAGGCAATCGACGGAGATACCGCACAGGTAGGACCGCAGATCGCAGAGAACCTCCATGTACCACAGGTATCCTATGCAGAAGAAATCGATGTGGAAGGCGATAAAGTCATCGTAAAGAGACAGTTTGAAGATAGATATCACATTCTTGAGGTTAAGACACCATGCCTTCTGACCGCACTACAGGAATTAGCAGAGCCAAGATACATGCATGCAAGAGGTGTAGTAGAAGCGTATGAAAAGGAAATCAAGGTTCTTGGATTTGATGATCTCAAAGACGCTCTGAATCCGGAACATATCGGTCTGAAAGGTTCCCCCACCAACGTATTTAAGTCTTTCACAAAGCAGGCAAAGGGCCAGGGAACAAAACACACAGACTTAAGTGTTGACGAAGTGGTAAACGTGATCGTCGATAAATTGGAAGAAAAACATATCATTTAATCTAATTTAATTTAAATAAGCGCAGGTATAATTTATTTCCAGCAACGGCTGCGCCTCCAACTCGCTTCACTCGCTGCTGTCCGTTTTTCCATTGCAGCTGAAGCGGCGGAAAAAAGGCTAGGCGGCGAACAGGAGAGGGCAGAGTACCTCTTTGTACGTGAGTACCGAACCCAGGAAGCGCAACAACGCTGCGGGAAAATTTAACAAGCTTAAGGAGGAAACCTTAAATGAGTAAAGATATATACGTAGTAGTAGAGCAAAGAGATGGTGTTATCGCTAAGGTCGGACTGGAACTGATTGGCGAAGCAACAAAGCTCGCTGCTGATTTAGAGCAGAAGGTAGTCGGCATCCTGATGGGAGATAAAATCAAGGAGCAGGCGCAGAAGATAATCGAATACGGAGCAGATGAAGTTGTATATGTAGAAGATCCACTCCTTGCAGAATATGTAACAGAACCATATGCAAAGGCATTAGCTGCAGTAATCAAAGAATGCGATCCAGAGATCGTACTGTTCGGAGCGACTTCTATCGGAAGAGACCTTGCACCGAGAGTCGCATCAAGAGTTCATACCGGATTGACGGCGGACTGCACAAAGCTTGATATCGATGTATTTAAAGCAAACGATGAAGATCCTGGAAAGAAGCTATTATTCATGACTCGTCCAGCGTTCGGCGGAAATATCATGGCTACGATCCTCTGCAAGAACTACAGACCGCAGATGGCGACAGTAAGACCGGGAGTAATGAAGCGTCTTGAAAAAGATGCAACAAGAAAAGGCGAAATTAAAGAGATCAAGGTTGCTTTTGAACCATCCGACATGAATGTTGTAATCAGAGAAGTCGTTAAGGAGACTCATAAGAAGTCCGATATTACAGAAGCAAAAGTATTGATATCCGGCGGGAGAGGAATCGGCGGACCGGAATTCTTCGGAACACTGAAAGAACTTGCAGATATTCTGGGCGGAGATATTTCCTCCTCAAGAGCGAACGTAGATGCGGGCTGGGCAGAGAAGGACAGACAGGTTGGACAGACAGGAAAGACGGTAAGGCCGGACCTTTATCTTGCATGCGGAATTTCCGGAGCAATTCAGCATGTAGCTGGTATGGAAGGTTCTGAGTGCGTTATCGCCATCAATAAGAACGATACCGCGCCGATCTTCGACGTAGCGGACATCGGTATCGTAGGCGACGTAAAAGTGATTATTCCTAAGCTCACTGACGCTCTGAAGAAGATCAAAGCTGCCAACGAATAAAAGTGTCTATAGCCAATTAGTAAAATAAACAACAAAAAAATAGTGTCGCGAGCGACACTATTTTTGTTATCTTCTTCTTGGACGATGCGGTCTATCGTCCTCACATACATCGCAAACCTGATCGCATAGATCTCTTTCGCTCTCAACTTCTCCGCAGTTTTCCAAGGTATCACTTTCCTTGATCTGATTCGGGAAGAGTGAGGGGAAGGTACCGCAGATCGCGGAAACCTGAGGCTCTAATTGAACAAATCCAGTTGACAGAACACAAAGCTGAACCGGAACGACAATCTTCTTTTCACAGGAAACACAACGTTATAATTGTTTTTTAAAAGCTCCAATTGATTATAACCTGCTGCGCTTCTCCCTTCTTTTTCTTATAAACGTATACGGAGTCGATGAATTGATCCGCCATTTCCTGAGTCAGGCAATCTGCACATCTAAAGCTCTCTATAATCTGCAGCTTGCCGTCTGTATCTGCTTGCTTTTCTTCCAGTTTCAACAGGTTTTTTTGCTGAGTCAGCTCTTCCGCTTCATAATGTTTTAGCTCTTCATTCAGCTTATCTCTGAAGAAAAGGTACTGATCTCGGCTTACAATGCCGTCTAGCTTATCCTGGTAAAGTATTTCTGCCTTTTTCAGTACGTTTTTTTTATAATCCTGCAGTTCCTTTAGCCGGAAGGAAGCAGTCTGCTTCAAAGAATCAGATGAAGCAGGTTGAAACTTCACGAATTCCATGAGCTGGTGGATATCGAAATATTGAGCAGTGAAAGCATTGATTTCAGTAAGAAGCAGGTTCTCCAGGTCTGATAATTCAATTCTTGCGCCAGGGCAAAGGTCCTTTGACAAATTATGACTGGAACAGCATAAATAAGCAATCCTTCTTTTTCCGGATGTTCCTCCCGATTTTATAAGTCTGGAGCCGCACTCACCGCAATAAACCTTTCCGGCCAGAATATGCCTGCGTAGATGCAGCGAAGAGACACGGTTTCTAGAAGCGAGCTTACTTTGTACTGCTTGAAAAACGGCGGCTTCAATGATAGGCTGATGACTGCCTTGAACGATGATCCAATCTGAAGGGGGGACTCTTAAAAGTTTTTTACTCTTATAATTTGCTTTTTTGTATTTACCCTGAACCATATCACCCTGATAAACCCGATTATGTAAAATAGATGAGACTGTGGATGGAGACCAAAGGTATCTCTTTATCGTCTTTCTTGAAGGGTTTGGATTGATGTTCTCTTTATTTTGCTGCTTATATAAAAGCGGATTCGGGATTTCCCTTTGGTTTAGAAGTTGCGCAATACGATTGACGCCATATCCTAAAAGATAGAGCCTGTAAATTTCTCTGACATTTTCAGCCGCTTCCGGGTCGATCAGCAGCGCATTTTTATTCTCCGGATCTTTCCTGTAACCATAGGGCGCCCAGGAACCGATAAACTCCGCGCTCTTTCTTTTTGTTGTCAGAGAGGATATAATATTCTCGGATAGGTCGGAAAGATACCATTCATCCACAAGTGAGTTGATTTGAGAGGCTTTTTTCACTGAACGGTTTGAGGCACCGGTATCGATGCTGTCCAGTACGGCAACAAAGCGGATTTGACGCTCGGAAAAAAGTCCGTGAACATACTTTTCAATATATTCGATATCTCGTGCAAAACGGGCCTGCTTCTTGCAGAGCACGATATTAAAACGGCCTAGAAGAGAGTCCGTTATCATGCGGTTAAATTCAGGACGATCGCGGTCAGAGCCACTGTAATCTTCGTCGATATAAAAATCAAAAATGTTCCAGCAGCGTTCCAGAGCATATTTCTCCAGCATGATTTTCTGGTTTTTGATGCTTTCGCTTTCTGTCTTGTCCTCTTTGTCAAGGTCTTCTTTGCTGAGCCTGCAATAGATTGCGACTGTGGGAGTGTTCAAGAAAATCACCTCTGGTAATCAATTTAAATGTTTGCTTTAATTTTTCGTTATGCTTTGACTGATATTTTGATTGGCTGCAAGGGAATTGTCGATCATCTGAGCCAACTTTTTCAAATACTGTATTTTGATCTCTTTTCCTTCGGTTTTGAAGTGGTTCGTTACGTTGTATTTTTTTACCACATGTATTCCGCCTTTCATTGATCAATTCTCGGTATTAAATTGTATGCAGATGATGAAAATTATAGTAAAGAATATTGTGATCCAGCTTTAGTAAGCGATGAAGCGGAAAGATGCTTTAGATCGGAGAAAAATAACGAATGAGAAAAATACTGATTGACGCCGACGGGTGTCCTGTGGTGGACCTGACGATTATGATTGCGCAGGATCATCAAATGGAATGCATTATCATATGTGATACCTCGCATTATTTTGAAAAGGAAGGTGCTTCTACTGTTACCGTATCCAAGGGTCCCGACAGCGCGGACTTCATGGTGGTTGATATGCTGAGAAAAGGTGACATTGTGATCACGCAGGATTACGGACTGGCCGCAATGTGTCTGGCAAAAGAAGCAATTCCGATCAATCAGGACGGAATGATTTATGACAAAGATAACATCGAAGGTTTATTGATGGCCCGGCATCAATCGAAAAAAATCAGAAGAGCGGGCGGCCGGCTGAAAGGAGCCAGCAAAAGAACGAAATCCAACGATATGAGGTTTGAAATGAGTCTGAAAAAACTGCTTCAGGAGCTATCTGCGCAGTAACTTACAATTCACAGGCTAGGGTGAAGGCATTGACTGCGATCTCAGCGGCAGAGCACGATTTTGACACTCTCAACGTCTCATTTCACAAAAATGTAAAATTTTAAGTTTCTTCTGTCAATAACATTCGAAAATGTCACCCCTAGATTGAGTTAATTATCGGACGAAAATGTCACCCCCTAATTAACTCAGCCTGGGAAGAATAGAAAAATGGCTATGCCATTTTTCGAAGAAAGATATCTTCGAGTATTGAGAAGATATCGCTGTCGGTTTCTCCGTAGATCTGGTTAACTGCGAGAGACTGGCCATACTTGAAAGGATGATCGTCCGGTATTCCATGTGTTGTATAGGATTTTTTCTCGGGAGCAGCCTTTCTCTTTGGAGGTATGTAATCAAGAACATTGAAAACAATTCCTCGGTATTGAAGTTTGATGCCGAATTTAGGGCTTGTAAGAACCTTGCAGCGTGCATTAGGAGGAATCATCCCAGAATATGCACCTTCTTCCACCTTGAAGCTTTTTCTAGAGAAGGAGAAGACTCCTCCCGCATCGACGGTTCGATCTTCCTTAACACAGAGGATATAGTCGATGTTCATTTCATCAGAAGGCTTATGGAACATAGAGTCAGCAAGTTCCGGTTCAACAGCGAATTCACTGTTGAAGGCATAGATATACGTTTCCAGGAATTCATTGGCAGCATCAATGGTAGTGATACCTCTGATAGCAAATTCCACGGGAAGCCTGCTCTGAAGCGTTTCCCAAAGCCGTTCGACTCGTCCCTTGGCTTGCGGGGATCTGGCCGGGATAAGTTCAACAGAGAGTTCTCTGAGACATCTTCCGAATTGAGTGTCATTGACCGTCCTGCGTTGGCTTTGTTAATGATATCGAGTTTATTCAGTTGTCTTCGAGTCAAACTTATCACATCCTGTTTCATAAAGTAATTGTACAACAGGGGTGACATTTTCGCTCGATAGTTTACATACTGACATTATCGCAAGATAACAACAAAAATTTTAAGTTTCTTCTTGACATCTCGTAAAAATACTCATATAATAAACAAAATTAATAACGAATAAAACCGATGAAGTGGAGATAAAGACAAATCGTGCATTCACAGAGAGCCGGGGTTGCTGAGATCCGGTAAACGCAGCTTGTTAAATGGACCACTGAGGGCGCAGTCAAAGGAGTGAATCATTCCGAGTATTCTGCGACGTGAGGGCATACGTCAGTTGCCGGGGATATGTTAGTATCCTGCTAAGCGTGTGGTTCATTCCACAAAGCAAGGTGGCACCGCGGGTTTGTTTTATTGAACTCGTCCTTGACAGTATTTCTGTTGAGGACGGGTTTTTTTGCGTACCTAGCCCCATTTATAAACATACCTCAACATGCAAAAGTTTTAGGAGGGAAACAAATATGCTGAGACCAAGTCTGGAAGAAGCGCGAGAATTCGCAGAAGATTATAAAGTGATTCCATTAAGCTGTGAAATTTACTCCGATGTAAAAACGCCCATTGAAGTGCTGAAAATTTTAAAGGGAATCAGCAATCACTGCTACATGCTGGAAAGTCTTGAAAATCCACAGCAGTGGGGGCGATACACCTTCCTTGGATACGACCCGAGGCTGGCGCTGACATGTACCGACGGTCAGCTGAAAGTGGATGCCGATACGGAAATATGCATTGAGACGACTGACCCCGGAAAGATGATCCGGCAGATCATTGAGGAGAATAAAAGCCCACGCTTTGATTACTTGCCCCCCTTTACAGGAGGTTTGGTAGGATATTTCTCCTATGATTATATCAAATACAGCGAACCGGCACTCAATCTGGATGCCGAGGATCAAGAAGGCTTTAAGGATGTGGATTTGATGCTTTTTGACAAGGTGATCGCTTACGATAATCTGAAGCAGAAGATTATTCTGATTGTAAACATTAAAACTCAGCAGCTTGATGCCAACTATAAAAAGGGGTTGCTTGAGTTGGAACAGATGGTGAAGTTGATCCAGGATACCGTGGGCACAGAAGATTATCCTTCAAAGCTTAAGTCGGATTTCAGAGCGCTTTTCAGTAAGGACGAGTACTGCGCCATGGTAGAAAAAGGGAAAGAATACATCAGAGAAGGGGATATCTTTCAGGTGGTTCTTTCCAACCGGCTGGAGGCGGATTTTGAGGGGAGCTTGCTCAATACCTACCGCGTACTGCGTTCTACAAATCCATCTCCATATATGTTTTACTTTTCAGGCGAAGATATCGAAATTGCCGGAGCCTCTCCGGAAACGCTGGTAAAGCTTCAGGACGGAGTGCTTTATACCTTCCCTCTTGCAGGAACCCGACCGAGGGGTAAGACGCAGGAAGAAGATCAAAAGCTGGAAGAAGAACTGCTGGCAGATCCAAAAGAACTTGCGGAACACAATATGCTGGTTGATCTGGGGAGAAATGATATCGGAAAAATCAGCAAATTTGGCACGGTTGAAGTTGAAAACTATTTATCCATCGAACGATTCTCTCATGTGATGCACATTGGTTCAACCGTCAAAGGATTGATTCGGGATAATAAAGACGCTTTGGATGCAGTAGATGCCGTTCTTCCTGCAGGTACCTTGTCAGGGGCTCCGAAAATACGGGCCTGTAAAATCATCAATGAGCTTGAAAACAATAAAAGGGGCATTTACGGAGGTGCAATCGGATATATCGATTTTACAGGCAATCTGGATACCTGCATTGCGATAAGGATCGCATACAAGAAAAACGGGAAGGTGTTTGTTCGTTCCGGCGCGGGCATCGTTGCAGACAGCGTACCAGAAACCGAATATCAGGAGTGCCTGAACAAAGCAAGGGCAGTTACAAATGCGCTGAATCAATCCGGGGAGGTGTTTGGACGATGATCCTGTTAATTGATAATTATGATAGCTTTTCTTACAACTTATATCAGCTGATCGGTGCGCTGAAACCTGATATCAGAGTCATCAGAAACGATACGATGACATTGGAGGAAATTGAAATGCTGAAACCGGAAGCCATTGTTCTTTCTCCAGGACCGGGAAAGCCGGGCGATGCGGGAATCTGTGTCGATGCAGCAAAATATTTCGCAGGAAAGGTCCCTGTTCTTGGTGTGTGCCTGGGTCATCAGGCGATCTGCGAAGCGTTCGGCGCAACGGTATCTTATGCAAAGGTTTTAATGCATGGAAAGCAGTCAAAGATGAGAATCGATACGCAAAGCAGAATTTTCTTGGATTTACCTGAACAGATTGATGGAGCAAGATATCATTCCCTTGCCGCTGTTCCCGAAACGATACCGGAAGAGCTGATTGTTATTGCGAGATCCGACGATGGTGAGATCATGGCGGTAAAGCATAGGGATTACGAAATCTACGGTCTGCAGTTTCATCCCGAATCGATATTGACCCCCCAGGGGAAAGAAATATTAGCAAATTTTTTAGGAGGTGCACAGAAATGATAACAGAGGCGATTCAAAAAGTAATATCAGGGAAAAATCTGGATTTTAATACTGCAAAGATGGCGATGGAAGAAATTATGGAAGGAAAGGCGACCCAGGCTCAAATCGCATCATTTCTCACTGCTCTTCGGATGAAAGGGGAGAACATTGATGAGATAACAGCTTGTGCGACAGTGATGAGAGAGAAAGCACTTCCTGTCTGCCACTCCGAGGATGTGATGGATATTGTCGGCACAGGTGGAGATGAAGCGGGAACCTTCAACATCTCCACCACTACTGCTTTTGTGGTGGCCGCTGGAGGAGTGCCGGTTGCAAAACACGGGAACAGAAGTGTATCGAGTAAAAGCGGTGCAGCCGATGTGTTGGAGAAGTTGGGGATCAATATTCACCTTTCTCCGGAGCAAAGCCGGAAGCTGCTAGAGCAGATCGATCTCTGCTTTCTCTTTGCCCAGCTTTATCACAACTCCATGAAATATGCGGCGCCGGTTCGAAAAGAGCTGGGCGTGCGCACCATCTTTAACATTCTTGGCCCTCTGGCGAATCCCGCCTGTGCCAGTCTGCAGCTGATGGGGGTGTATGATGAGAAGCTCACCGAGCCTTTAGCGCAGGTTCTTTCCAATCTTGGCGTAAAACGCGGCATGGTGATCCACGGTTGTGACGGTCTGGATGAGGCAACCCTTACGGATGAAACAAAAGTGGTTGAAATCAACAACGGCACACTCAAGAGCTACTACCTGAAACCTGAGGACTACGGATTCGAACGCTGCAGCATGGAAGCGCTTTATGGAGGCAGTCCGGAAGAGAATGCGATGATCACAAAGGATATTTTGAACGGCACAGAGCGGGGCGCTAAAAGAGATGTGGTTGTATTGAACTCGGCTATGGCGTTCTATCTGGCAGGCAAAGGGATATCCATAACGGACAGCAAGCGCCTGGCTGAAGATCTCATAGACAGCGGCACGGCTTTGAGAAAACTGAATCAGTTGATACAGATGTCAAACGAGGTACCGGCATGACAGATATCCTGAGCACCATCGCCGCCAGAACGAAAGAACGGGTAGAAGCGGCTAAAAAAAAGAAGCCTCTGTCAGCTATGATGGAGGAAGCAGAAAAAGTGAGGGCGGAAGAAGCAACAGAAGCATTAGGCGGTGATGGACCCGCTTATCCCTTTGAGCTGGCCTTGAAAAAAGCGTCGAAGGAGGACCAGATCGCATTGATCTGTGAAGTCAAAAAAGCGTCGCCCTCCAAAGGCGTCATTGACGAAGAATTTCGTTATCTGGAGATTGCTGCGGATTATGAGAGGGCAGGCGCATCTGCAATTTCGGTGCTGACTGAGCCTTACTGGTTTCTTGGGAGCGATACGTATCTGAAAGAAATCAGAAGACTTGTTAAACTGCCGATCCTCAGGAAAGATTTTACCGTTGATCCCTATCAGATCTATGAAGCAAAAGGATTGGGAGCGGATGCCGTTCTGCTTATCTGTGCGTTGATGGAAAAAGAAAAACTGGCGGAATCAATTCAAATTGCTCATGATCTGGGATTATCCGCATTGACGGAAGCACATACGGAGGAAGAAGTGCGGATGGCCTTGGGAGCCGGAGCACGGGTTATCGGAGTGAACAATAGAAATCTGAAAACCTTCGAAGTAGATCTTGAAACCAGTATCCGACTAAGAAATATGGTGCCTGAAAGCATTTTATTCATATCCGAAAGCGGAATCCGTACACCGGAGGACATTCAAAGACTGAAACAAAGTAAGGTCGACGGGGTACTGATGGGAGAAACACTTATGAGAAGCGGTGATAAAAAACAACTGTTGTCTGAGTTGCGAGGCGGAAAACAATGAGAGAAACAACAATGAGTAAGAAACAGGGCTCAATGACAAAAGTTAAAATATGCGGACTGTTCCGTTCCGAAGATATTGACTATGTCAACGAGGCAAAGCCGGATTTCATTGGGTTTGTCTTTGCAGCAAGCAGGCGCAGGGTTACGGCGGAGCATGCATGGAAATTAAAAAAAAAGCTGGACCCGGAAATCAAAGCAGTCGGCGTCTTTGTGGACGCATCTTTGGAAGAACCGCTTCGACTGATCAGGGAAGGAATTATTGATATTGTGCAGCTCCATGGCAAAGAGGATGAAGCCTATATCAGAGAACTGAAAGAGAAGACAGGGTGTCCCGTTATAAAGGCTGTCAGAGTAGAAAGCCGGGAAGATATTTGCAGAATGCAGAGTTGCATGGCGGATTTCCTTCTCCTGGACCACGGACCTGGAGGTACGGGAAAATCCTTTGACTGGAGTCTTGTTCCGGAATACAGTAAAAAGAACTTTTTTCTTGCCGGAGGAATCGAGCAGAGCAATGTCACCCGCGCTGTGAGCCAGCTGAAGCCCTATGCGGTCGATGTGAGCAGCGGTGTGGAGACCTGCGGCGTTAAGGACCGAAAGAAAATATTGGATATCGTTGCTATGATACGAAACATGGAATGAGAACGACAAAATGACATGAAACCTGGATCAGAAAGACAGATTGGTATGAAATATAGATTTGAAGGATAGAAAGGTAGATGGATGATGAAGAAAGGCAGATATGGAGTACATGGCGGTCAGTACGTCCCCGAGACGCTGATGAATGAACTGATCATGCTGGAAGAAAGTTATGAAAAATATAAGAATGATTCCGAATTTACAGAGGAATTGGGTCAGATGTTCAATGAGTATGCGGGCAGACCTTCTCGTTTGTACTATGCGGAAAAAATGACAAAGGATCTGGGCGGTGCGAAAATCTATCTTAAAAGGGAAGATTTGAACCATACGGGATCTCACAAAATCAACAATGTTCTGGGTCAGGCTCTGCTTGCCAAAAAGCTTGGAAAGACAAGGGTCATCGCAGAAACCGGAGCAGGACAGCACGGGGTTGCAACGGCTACTGCTGCGGCGCTGCTGGGTATGGAATGCGAAATATTCATGGGGAAAGAGGATACGGAGCGACAAGCCCTGAACGTATATCGAATGGAGCTTTTGGGTGCAAAAGTTCATCCGGTCACAAGCGGTACCATGACACTGAAGGATGCGGTAAATGAAGCAATGAGGGAATGGACTTGCCGGGTTCACGATACCCACTTTGTCTTTGGTTCCGTAATGGGCCCTCACCCTTTTCCAATGATCGTTCGCGATTTTCAAAGTGTCATCGGAAGGGAAGTCAAAGAGCAGATCTTGGAAAGGGAAGGAAGGCTGCCGGATGCGGTGGTTGCCTGTGTAGGGGGAGGAAGCAATTCAATGGGAGCCTTCTACGAATTTATCCCGGATCAGGAAGTTCAATTAATCGGCTGTGAGGCCGCAGGCTGCGGTGTTGACACAGACCGGCACGCTGCGACCATCGCGCGGGGATCGCTGGGGGTTTTCCATGGGATGAAGTCATATTTTTGCCAGGATGAATACGGTCAGATTGCACCGGTATATTCCATCTCAGCCGGACTCGATTATCCGGGGATCGGCCCGGAACACGCATATCTCCATGATTCGGGAAGAGCACAGTACGTTCCCGTTACAGACGACGAAGCAGTCGAGGCATTTGAATATCTTGCAAGGACTGAGGGGATTATCTGCGCAATAGAAAGCGCTCACGCAGTAGCGCATGTTCAGAAAATTGCAGGCGGAATGAGCAAGGATCAGGTCATTGTCATTTGCCTCTCCGGAAGAGGAGATAAGGATGTAGCGGCAATCGCAAGATATAAGGGGGTGGATCTTCATGAGTAATATCAGCAAAGCATTTCAAAATGGAAAAGCATTTATCGGATTTGTAACAGGAGGAGACCCTACAATAGAAAAGAGTACGGAATTCATTCTGGAAATGGCAAGAGGAGGAGCAGATTTGATCGAAATCGGCATTCCTTTTTCCGACCCTGTCGCCGAAGGAAGTGTGATTCAGCAGGCCAATATCAGGGCGTTATCCGCAGGCGCTACCACAGATCGAATCTTCGAGCTGGTGGCAGAGGTAAGAAAGAGCAGCGGTGTTCCGTTGGTATTTCTGACGTATCTCAATCCTGTGTTTAAATACGGCTATGAACGCTTTTTCGGGCGATGCAGGGAGCTGGATGTGAGCGGAATCATCATACCGGATTTGCCTTTCGAGGAGAAGGAGGAGCTGACAGAGACAGCCAAAAGCTACGGCGTGAATTTGATTTCCCTCATCGCGCCGACGTCGGAGCAAAGAATCCGTCAAATTGCGGCAGAAGCAACCGGATTTCTATATGTGGTTTCCTCCATGGGTGTTACAGGTGTTCGAAGTGAAATCAAAACTGATCTTCGCTCTATGATCGAACTGGTCAAAGAAGCAGGGAATATCCCCGCAGCGGTAGGGTTTGGCATCAGCACGCCGGAGCAGGCCCGGGAAATTGCAGGTTTTGCAGACGGTGTGATTGTAGGCAGTGCAATCGTGAAATTGATTGAAAAATATGGGGCAGATGCGGGAACTCCTGTCTATGAATATGTGAAAACTATGAAAGAGGCAATAAGGGAGTGATGGAATGATGTTGTTTGCATTGGAGCCAGAAAAAAAAGAAAGAACACAGGTAAAAATAGGAAATACCATCATTGGCGACGGCTACTTCACCGTGATTGCGGGACCCTGCTCCGTGGAAAGCAGAGAGCAGATACTGACTGTAGCCAGATCGGTTCAAAAAAGCGGGGCGGCGATACTTTGGGGCGGGGCTTTCAAACCCCGCACGTCTCCTTATTCTTTTCAAGGTCTTGCAAATGAAGGTATTCAGATGCTGTTGGAAGCAAAAAAGCTTACCGGATTGCCCGTCGTAACAGAAATCATGAGTCAGAGCCAGTTGCCATTAATGAAAGAAATCGATATAGTTCAGATCGGTGCAAGGAATATGCAGAATTTTGATTTACTGAAGGAGGTCGGCAGATGCGGTAAACCGGTATTGCTTAAGCGGGGCCTTGCAAATACCATAGAGGAACTTTTACTAAGTGCTGAATACATTCTGGCTGAAGGCAATGAGAATGTAATTTTATGCGAGCGGGGGATTCGGACCTTTGAAACGATGACTAGAAATACGCTGGATCTTTCTGCGATTCCTTTACTGAAGCAGAGAACACATCTGCCCGTCATTGTGGATCCCAGTCACGCGGCGGGCATCCGGTCGCTGGTTGCTCCTCTGTCAAGGGCGGCTGTTGCGGTAGGTGCCGACGGTATCATGGTTGAAACAAGCAGTAATCCAGAGCAAGCGCTTTCAGACGGAAATCAGGCTTTGGATTTGTGTCAGTTCGAGGGTTTAATGACGGATATCAGAAAACGAACCGATTTTGAAGGAAAAAGAATGGAACTTTGTCGAGCCTTGTCAAGCGTCTGAAATTGACTTCTATAGACATATGGAGTAAACTCAAAACATAGCTCATGTAAGATAAACGGATACATCATGAGGGGGTTTTGAAGATGCCTTGGGGAATAAATCGTAAAAAGGAACAGCTTGAACGAAGCAGGACTGGGAGATTATCTGAGAAAACTCCGTTTTCGGTTGTAGAAGCATACAAACTGCTTCGAACTAATCTAATGTTTACCCTGAGCAAAGCGGGTTGTAAAAAGATCATCGTCACCAGCGGACTTTCAAAGGAAGGAAAGAGCACGACTTGCGTAAATCTTGCGATTGTTCTGGCTCAGATGAATTCCAGGGTTCTGTTGATCGACTGTGATCTCAGAAAATCTTCCATACATAAGATCTTTAAAATGAATTGTGTTCCGGGTATTTCTGATCTGATGGCGGGCCTCTGCAAGCCTGAAGAAGCGATACGGGATACAGACCAGCCTGACCTGAAGGTTGTCTGTGCGGGAACTCCGCCTCCAAATCCCGGTGAATTGCTCGGGAGCGACGACATGGAAGCGTGTATCCTTCGGATGGAAAAGGATTTTGATTACATTCTGATTGACACGCCTCCTGTGAATATGGTTTCTGATACGTTGACCCTGTCAAAGATTTGTGATGGGGTAGTCGTAGTGGTCAGACAAAAACAGACGGTTCATACGGATCTTTCAAAGACGCTTTCCAGGCTAGCCTTTGTGGAAGCGAAGGTTCTGGGAATGATTCTGAACGATGTGGAGGCGGTAAGAGGCCGCTATCACTATAAATACGGGAAGTACGGAAAATACGGGAAAAGATATTATGAGTATGAATATTCCGATTCCAATTGATTACGACGAAGCTCGGAGGAGGAGATATGATCGAAATACATAGCCATATTTTGCCTGGAATTGACGACGGTGCAAGAGATGTGCAGGAAGCAAAGGAGCTGCTAGCGCTGCTAAAAAACCAGGGGGTGTCTTCGGTTGTGATGACGCCTCATTTTTATCCAGACCACCAGCGGCTGGATGATTTTTTGGAAAAGCGGGATAAAGCGTTTTCCGCGCTGACAAGTGCTACGGATGAGTCCGAAGGTTTTGGCATGGAATTGATCTTAGCCAGTGAAACATTGATTTCAGATACTTTATTTGCTTATGAGAATCTGGACGCCCTTTGCATTGCCGGTACTGGATATCTTCTTTTGGAACTGCCGTACTCTAAAGAGTGGGGAGGGAGTGTGTTCCGATTCATTGACCGGCTCATGGCAAGGTATGCGCTCACGCCTGTAATCGCCCACGTGGAGCGATATGAAGCCGTACAGCATAAGCCGGAAAAAATCCTGGACGAGCTGGTAGATCTGGGTTGTCTTCTTCAGATGAACATCGATTCCCTTATCGAACGAGGAACCAGACGACACGCGATGAAGCTGGTCAAAAAGGGGTACATAGATCTTGTCGGCTCCGATTGTCACAACCTGAAGTCCAGACCGCCGCGTTATCCAGAGTTCTGCTCACTGGCAGAGAAAAACCGCTTGCAGGGATGTCTGAATGGCTGGAAGAAAACAGCGGAGCAGATCTTATCAGAAAGAGAGAACAAATATGTAACAAAAATCGTTAAATAATCTAAAGTTTATATGAAATAAACCGATATTTAATAAGTGGTCTTTTTTTATGCAAAAAAATTTGACGTTATATTTATTTAGATTAACTAGCTGAAGTTATCGACAGATTGGGAGAAAAATCGACTCCTTCAGATTGACTTTAAAAGTATATTGAGATAAACTGATGATAGTTATGTAATCGGCCACAGGCGATTTTTTTTTGACAAGGAGAAAGTGCATGGAAATGGAAATCGAATATTCTCTTTCGGATATTTTATCAATTCTATTAAAAAGGTTATGGATTATTGTATTGTGTGTTGTCATTGGTGCTGCGGCAACGTTTGCTGTCAGTCAATTTGTGATTGAGAAACAATACACGGCTTCTGTACAGATGTATGTCAGTCCCAATAAGGAAAATCCGACTACAATCGGTTCCATCAGCGAACTGAACTATGCCCAGGCTGTAGTTGATACTTATATAGAAATCCTCAAGACCACTTCTTTTTTAGATTCTGTGGCGTCTTCCGTCAAGCTGGGACTGACCGGAGAGCAGCTCAAGGAAATGATACAGATCTCAGCGGTAAACAATACGGAAATCTTCGAGATCGAGGTAGAATATCCCGATCCCAAGGGCGCACTGTTGATCGCCAACACCATTTCAGAGCTTGCGCCTCGTAAGATCATCGAGATCAAAGATGCCGACGCTGTCCGGGTCGTTGATCCGGCAAGGCTTCCAAAGAAATACTCCAGCCCAAATGTTCCTCTGAACACTGTAATAGGCGCACTGCTTAGTATGGTGTTATCTGTTTTAGCTGTTTTCCTGCTGGAAATGCTGGATCGACGGGTGAAGGACGAGGATGACCTGATTAGGAATTATCAGGTTCCCATTTTGGGGTCTATTCCGAAATTTGATGATCAGGAGGAGAAGTAGATGTTGAAAAAAAAGAAACCCGCAGGCCGCAAGCTGCGTGCGCATATCAGTGATGCCACCAATTTCGCGGTAACGGAAGCTTATAAAATGATTCGAACAAATATAATTTTTTCTCTGAATAAAAAAGGGTGCAGAAAAATCCTTATGACCAGTGGTCTCCCAAAAGAGGGTAAGAGTACAACCTGCGTCAATTTGGCAATTACTCTTGCGCAGACCAATTCCAGGGTGCTGTTGATCGACTGTGATTTGCGAAAGCCAATCATTCATAAGATCCTTAAGCTGAAAAGCATCCCGGGTATTTCTGATTATATGGGAGGTCTGTGTGAGCTCGACAGTTGCTACAGGGATACCATTTATCCAAATCTAAAGGTGATTTGTGCTGGCACTACACCGCCTAATCCAGGTGAACTGCTTGGAGGAGAGGGGATGGAAGCTTGTCTGACAGCACTGGAAAAGGAATATGACTACATCCTTATGGACACGCCCCCGGTCAACATGATTTCCGATGCGCTGAATTTATCCAAGCTTTGCGATGGTGTCGTGGTTGTGGTTAAGCAAGGGGAAACCCTTCAGCCCGAGCTTGATAAAACCCTTTCCCGTCTCGCGTTCGTTGAGGCGAAGGTTCTTGGGTTGGTGCTGAACGGTGTAGAAAGAAAAAGTGGCTACGGCTATGGTAAATATAGTCGAAGATACGGCTACGGCTATGAATATGCAAATACTTCCTCATAAAGAAGAGGTGTTTTGTCTCAAATCTTCAATAAGGTCGAATTATGTCGAAACTTCGATTTATAATCTATATTATATCGCTGATCGCATGATGTTACATTCTTTATATATATTTCTGTAGAATATCAACTATTAGTTGTTTGCGCACTAAAATCAGTTTGAATGACAGATTTATTATAAAACAATAATGAAACGAAAGGTACACTTGTTAGTTGACAACAAACAAAATGTTTAATAGACTAATAAGGATTAGAGAATTCTTCCAAATTGACAAGACAAAAAGCCATTCAAAACGTGTTGCTTTATGTCGAATTAGGATATTAAAAGAATACCTGGTCACGTTGACTTTTCGGTGTATTTTTAGTAAAATCTTACCATTACAATAAAAACACGATAAAGCGAAAATATATTTCGTCTCCTCAGAAGTGGTGGATTGACAAGAAATGCGTAATGAAGAATGCGTTAAGCAAAAGGAGGAAGCAATGAAAAAAAGAAAAGTGTTAGCAACCATTCTGACTGCCGCAATGGTATTGAGTTCATTCTCGATGGCCTTCGCAGCAGAAGAATCGGAATCGCAGACAGTGGCGGAATCAGCGCAGAAGTTTACTGATACGCAAGGACACTGGGCTTCTGCGGCGATCGAAAAATGGGCCGACTATAATGTTTTAAAAGGCTCAGAAGGGAATTTCAGACCAGATGCTCCCATAACGAGGGCGGAGATGGCTACCGTGCTTGACAATATGATGGATTATCAGGCAGCAGCAAAAAACAACTTTAGCGACGTTCCTGCAAACGCATGGTACGCAGAGGCGGTACTGAAAGCAAATGCAGCAGGTATCCTGAACGGAGACGGATTGGGACACGCTACCCCAACGGCGAATGTTACAAAAGAACAGGCGGTGCTGATGCTGGGCAGAGCTTTCGCTGTAGCGGAAGGATCAAAGGCAGGAACGAAATTTAATGATACAAACATGATCTCGTCCTGGGCCGAATCACTTGTTTACGGTATGGAAGCGGCAGGATACATTAGCGGATATGAAGGGAAATTCAATCCGAAGAGCAATATCACTAAAGCAGAAGTCGTAACGATCATCAACAACGCAGTAAAAGCATATTACACAGAAGCTGGTACATATACTGACAACGTAGA
Source organism: Anaerovoracaceae bacterium (assembly GCA_963676445.1). GTDB lineage: Bacteria > Bacillota > Clostridia > Peptostreptococcales > Anaerovoracaceae > Anoxybacterium. Next base: position 622,994 of record OY781100.1, on the reverse strand, counting down.
CGGACTTGCAATCATTAAGGTTTCCGATGTCGTTATTAAAGACGCGACTATCGGCGGAAATGTGATCATAGCCGAAGGCGTAGGCGACGGAAATGTAACCTTTGACGGCAACGCAGAAGTAAAGGGTGATTTGGTTGTCAGAGGCGGCGGAGAAAATTCCATCGTTATTAAAGGCAAAGCAAACATTAAAAATGTAGTTGTGGCAAGGGTTGGCGGAAAGGTCAGAATATTTGCTGACGGAGTTACCATCGGGGAAGTAGAAGCAAACGAAGAAGTTATCCTTGAAGGAAGCTTCACCAACGTTACTGTGACAGCTGACGCTGAAGTTGTAGTTAAAGGAACGATCACAAAGCTTGATATGACAAAAGGCAGTACAGCTGATATTCAATCCGGTACTGTTTCGACGATGAATCTTCCGGCGGGTGCGAAAGCAAATATTGCTACCAGCGCAACTGTAAAGACTGCAAACGTGACTGGTGCAGCTGAAATCAAGGGAACCGGAAAGATTGAAACCGCAAATATCTCTGGAGAAGGCGCGAAAATTGCGCAGAAGCCAGCAAAAACTAATCTTTCGTCAGATGCTAAAGCTAATGTTGACGGTAAGGATGTAGGAAAAGAATCTGACGGCGGCAGCGGTGGTGGCAGCGGCGGCGGAAACAGCGGTGGTGACGATCCTGTTACGCATCCAACTCTCGGTTTAAATAGTCTGGTTGCTGATGGTGTTACAAAGGCAGATGATAACGAATATCAGATTCCGGTTGGATTGATTCAGGGAACATCTAATAGTTCAATTTCGGTTAATATTAAAGGTAGTGATTTTGTTCTAACACATGTCTATCAAATTACGGTTGAGGTAGAAAGAACATCAGAACCTACTTCCAGTAAGACTGCTAAAGTCAGCAATATACCGGGTGCGCTAGTCAATAAGACGTATACAAAAGAATTTAGCAGTTTGACGGAATTGTTAAGCTACTATGAGTCACTGGGAACCATTACGGGTGATGATTCCAGCCAGCTCACTCCTTTCCTTGCAACACAAAAGGCAGGGTCAAAATTTAAAGTGACTTTTACTTATAAAGATATCACAAGCAATCAATCTGGTACTTTAAATAATGGAGTCTTTAAGTTTAAGTTAGTTCCATAATTTGATCAACCTAGAATGGGCGGGCATCTGTCCGCCCGTTCTAAATAAAATGATTAATCTATATTTCGGCATTCAGGCGGATTTTCAAATGAAAACTTTAATAAAAGTACAAAAAAGAAAAAAAATCAGAGTAATCATAGCTCTGATATTGACATTGATCATCATATTGCTTGCAGCCATAGCTGCATTTTTTCATTTGGGGCAGAATTCCGACGAAAAACGACAATATGAGGAAAAAATCCGACAAGAGGCTGGTGAATTTACCGGAGAACTGATTACCGAATTAGATCAGGTCGATACATCCGATGAGGGAATCAGCCAAGCCGATACAGCGGAACCAGACGAGGATATCACCGAGTCGGAAAAACAGCTGCTGTCTAAGGAACTTGCAAAACAGACTGATGAACGAAAACGTCAGGTGCTAAAAACTCTTACCGCCGCTTACAGCAAAACGCTGCAGGCACAGAAGCGGGAAGCCTTCAATCAGGTTGAAGCGCTGGTGGCTCAGGGAAAAGCAGACTGGAACGCACTGAAAGCGAGCGGCGAGAACACCGCTGCAAACAAAGGCGCTCTGGCTTCGGAATATCTGGCGAAATCCCAGGTATTGGAGGCGCAGATGGATGCAAGTTTTCAAACCTTGATTGGAAAGATGGAAGAACAGCTTGAGTCCGAGGGCATTGATCCGGAACCGATTATCAAGGAATATGAAGCAGAATATAAACGAATCAAGGATGAAAATCGCAGCGCAATGATGGACAAAGCAATGGCTGCGGTGAAAAATAAATAGGGAATGAATCATAAACAATAACAGTGAATGGTTTCTAAAATTAGAATTTGTTTAAGGGTAAGTTATATGGAGAAAATTAACAAGAGCAAAGAAAAGAATCATAAGATGGTATTCCGAATCCAACTGATGGAATGTGCGATGGTGGTGATTTCGATCATTTTTTCTCTTGCTTTTGCCGGAAAGTCTATCTATAACAATTCATTTCCTTTCGGCATCATTGATGGGATTCTGATATATGCAGTCATCTCTTCCGCTGGTGTTATCCTGCTTGGGATGAATCGGTACTTCAGTTTTCTGAGCAAAGGATTTGTGGAGATTGCGACAAAAATATTTGCCATCGTTGTTATCTTAAACTTTATTTTCATCGCATTGCTATATTTTAGTAAGAGCCTGAGGCTTTCACCGTATTACTTCGTTGTGGCGGATGTATTTCTGTTCCTCTTCCTGTTTGTTATTAAAAGGACCTCCAATCACATGAAGAGAAGTATTATGAGGCACAGACTGACTTTGGTAATCGGGAAAAACAAAGTACAAAATCCGATCCTTCGAGCGCTGAAGACCGAGAACCAGGGGAAGCTCGGGTTTGCTCCCTTTGATCACCCAAAGCTTAAAAAATATCTCGAACAAGCGGATAACATTTATTTATCGGGAGTGCTTTCAAAAAAATTTAAGGAGCAAGTGATTACGTTCTGTGCTATGAAAGATAAGCGGGTGTTCGTGGTACCGGAGACTTACGAGATTGCCATGCGTAAATCGGAAATGACGCAGGTAGACGATATCCCTGTTTTCTCTATCGATAGTTTCCAGCTGACGTCAGCTCAGAGCATTGTGAAGCGGTTTTGCGATATCGTTCTTGCCTTGATCGGGATTGTGCTCTGCTCTCCGCTTATGATTTTCGCAATCATCAGGATCAAGATGGAGGATGGCGGCCCTGTCTTTTATAAGCAGGAACGCTCCGGTCTCAAAGGCAAGGTATTTCACGTTTTGAAATTTCGCAGCATGGTGGTGGATGCTGAAAAATATACCGGCGCAGTTTTTGCCAGCGAGGACGATCCAAGAATCACAAAAATCGGAAAGCTGATGCGGGCGACCAGAATCGACGAAATCCCTCAGTTTTTTAACGTACTGGCCGGGAGCATGAGCCTGGTGGGACCTAGACCGGAACGTCCTGTATTTGTAGAAGCTTTCTGTAAAGATCTTCCGGAATACCATAGCAGACTGGCGGTGAAGCCGGGGGTCACAGGGCTTGCCCAGGTCATGGGGAACTATACTACTTCTGCTTATAACAAAGTGAAATTTGATCTGGTTTACATAAGGGATTATTCCCTCTGGCTCGACATTAAAATTCTGTTTAAAACCGTTCAGGTGGTGTTCCGTAAGGAACAGGCGGCGGGCTTTTCAAAGAGTGTGGAAGAAAATTCAGAAATCAAACTGAATGTGGAAGAGGTTTTTGACCATATTTTTTCTCCAGAAAAAAAGCGAGGGTCATATCTGACTCACCGTATCGCAAAGACATTGGGCGTGGTATTTTGCTGCTCTATTGTCATTATTGGGAGTGTTTTTCTCAGGTACAGCGCGCTGGCGCTGACCATGATGGAAGCGGCAATTCCTGAGGAAAATGCAGACAGTCAGCTGATCGCATCTTCTGAAATCATTGATTCTCAGAAAAATCAGGATCTTGCAGTGGAGGCTTTTAGTACAAATCTTAGCGTAGCATCTAAACCTATTGACCTTGGCAGCGAAGAAGATTCCATCGTAGGAAGCGGAAACGACATTTTAGATGGCGCGATCAGTCATGACAGCGGATCGGAAAAAAAGAACCTGGTGCTGACCAGCAAGGAAATGGAATATGCCATGAGTCGGATTACCATGACAGAAAAGTTTCGGATCGGTATGGAGTTTCTTTCTAAGCTGAATACCGCAGACCTGATGTTCCTTGAGAAGCTGGCAGAGGGCGGCTTTACCGTAAATGAGAAAGAAGCTGCCAAGACTCTGATGTACGAGCGGTTTAATGACGATGAGGTTGCTTATATTAAGAAGGTTTATCGGGAGTATGTGGAGTAGCTATTTAGTCCGAGAGTAGGGATTAAGAATGATAGATCAGAATTATAGTGTGTTAATGTCCGTGTATGCTAAAGAGAATCCGGATTACTTTGCAAACAGCCTTGAAAGCATGGTTAAGCAGAGTTTAAAGCCGAATGAGATCATTGTTGTAAAGGATGGACCTGTAACTGAGGAATTAGATGAAGTCCTTAAACTATATGAATTAAAATATCCAGGGCTGTTTACTATTATAGCACTTAAAAAAAATGTGGGTTTAGGTAAGGCATTAAATGAAGGACTCAGAAGAGCTAGAAATGAGCTCATAGCAAGGATGGACACTGATGATATTTCTTTAGAGAACAGATGTGAATTACAAATATTTGAATTTTTGAGAAACCCTAATTTAAGTATTATAGGATCAAATATTGATGAGTTCTATGAATCTCCCAGTGAAGTTGTATCGTCTAGAATTGTTCCTTCACAACATGAGGAAATACTTAGATTTTCAAAAAAAAGAAATCCATTTAATCATCCTACGGTTATGTATAGAAAATCGGCAGTGCTAAACGAAGGTGGATATGGGGATTTTAGACGAAACCAAGATTTTGATTTGTTTGTGAGAATGCTTAATAATGGGCATAGGACAATGAATATTAACAAATCATTATTACTATTTAGAGCGAATAAAGATAACCTGAAAAGAAGAAAAAGTTGGGATAAATGTAGAAGTAATATATCTATACCTTATACCTTCTGGAGAAAAGGATACTCTAGCTTTTGGGACTTCATAATCGTTGCAATTAGCCAAATTGTTGTTTTGATCTCTCCAATGTGGGTGCTAGAATGGATTTCTACAAGATTTTTAAGAAAAACATTATAAAGGGGTTACAAATGAGTATTGAGCAAAGAATCAACACTTTATTGAATAAAATGCCTAAATTAAAAAAAATATTAAAACGAGTTTACCAAATTATTATGTATCTCATATCTCCTAAAAAAGAATATGAAGGAGCAATATGTAGAATTACACCGCGAGATGATCATGAATATTTTTTCGGATATTACGGCATATCTCCTTGGGATTCCACAGAACGATATATGCTTTGTTTGAGAGTAAAAGATACGACAAGGTCTGTTACTCCTCAGGACCCTGCGGAAATTATTTTAATTGATATGGAGCACAATAACTCCTTTGAAGTGATTGAAACAACGAAAACATGGAATGTCCAGCAAGGCTGTATGCTACAGTGGTTGGGCCCTGATTATTCAGAGCGAATTATTTATAACGACTTTAAGCAAGGAAGATATTGCTCCGTAATATTGAATGTTAAAACAAAAGAAGAAGTAATAATAGATATGCCTATATATAGTGTTTCTAATGATGGAACATCTGCACTTACTCTTGATTTTTCGCGGTTGCATCGATTGAGAAAAGGCTATGGTTATTATAATTTAAAAGAAATGTCTGCAAAAGAGAAATGCCCGGATACTCCGTGTATCTGGCATATAGATATTGAGCGGAATAAAATCAAACCATTACTCAAATATACTGATTTTGCAAACTTTGAGACTAGAGAAGATATGATCGGAGCAGAGCATAAAGTAAATCATATAATGATTAATCCGTCAGGAAATAGATTTATGGTATTGCATAGGTGGTTTTTTGGGAATCAGAAATTCACAAGGTTACTTACTGCCAATTTAGATGGGAGTGACCTATTCAATCTTAGTGATGATAATATGATTTCTCATTGTTGTTGGAAGTCTGATAATGAGGTTTTAGCCTATGGACGAAAGAAAAAAGAGGGTAACGGATATTTTATAATGAAAGATAGGACTAAAGAATATGACCATATGTGGCCTGAATTGGTATCTGATGGCCATCCCAGTTATTCGCCAGATAGAAGTAGAGTTGTAACTGATACTTATCCTGATAGAGCAAGAATGGCCTCAATATATTTAATTACAGAAAAAAATAAAGAAACACTTGCCAGAGTATTTACACCATTCAAATACGATAATGAACTAAGATGTGATTTACATCCAAGGTGGAATAGAACTGGAAACAAAATAAGTTTTGATGCTGCTTTTAATGGGAAAAGACAATTCTATATTATTGAAGTATAAATATAATAATGAGGAAAATTGATATGGAAGTTACAAGAATATTACATCTCGTAGGAACGATGAAACAGCGATATGGTGTTACATCATTTCTCATGAATTTTTATAGAAATATTGAGCGAGATAAAATTCAGTTTGATTTCTTAATTTACAATGATACGGAAAAGCACATCATAGATGAAATTAGGAATCTGGGTGGAAAAACATACCTTATGCCTACCCTTTCTATTAAAAGTGCTGGAATCTTTATTAAATATATTAATAGCTTTTTTTGTCACAATGATATTAAGTATAATGTAATTCATTCACATTTTCATCAAGTTGAGTCTATTATATTTCCGATTGCTAAAAAAAATGGTACAAGAATATGTATTTCACACAGTCATAGCACGCGATACTCAGAGTCAAAGATAAGAGCGATTAGAAATTGGTTAATGTGTTTGCCGCTTAAAAAAAATGCAACGCATTATTTTGCATGCTCAAAGGATGCGGGTAAGTTTTTGTTTGGCAAGAATAATCTTGAGCTAAAAAAGGTGGTAATTATAAGGAATGCCATTGATTGCACTAAATTTCGATATAACATAAAAATAAGAGAAGAGATGAGAGCTAAATTACAGTTGCAGGATAAAATTATATTTGGGAATGTAGGATCCTTTAAGACACCTAAAAATCATATTTTTTTAGTTGATGTTTTTAATGAAATCTTGAAGCTTAATGAGGAAGCAAGGTTGGTTCTGGTAGGAGGAGGTGAGCTTGAAATTCAGATAAGAAATAGAATTAGAGAATATGGAATTATGGACAAAGTTATTTTAGAAGGAATCAAAAATAATGTTGAACAATATTACCAAGCTTTTGATTGCCTGTTATTTCCATCAAAATTTGAGGGGTTAGGTATAGTTTTAATAGAAGCACAAGTTTCGGGTTTGTCAGTTGTGGCCTCTGATGTAATCCCGGAAGAAGCAAGAGTAATAGAGAATATTGAATATTTATCTTTAATGCTAACACCTAAACAATGGGCGGAGAAAGCTTTACAGATAGTGGAAAAAAGTGAACGCAGAGACAGGTATGAAGAAATAAAGAATGCAAATTATGATTTAAGAGATGAAGCGAAAAGATTGTATAATATTTATAAAAAATTAGAGGATTCATAATATGCCTTATTTGATATCTGTAATTATTCCTATATATAACTCAAATAAATATTTGAATAAATGTATAACTTCGGTAATGAATCAAAGTTATAAAAATTTAGAAATTATATTAGTAGATGATGGCTCAACTGATAATAGTTTTTCAATCTGTGAAGATCTTAGTAAAAAAGATTGCAGAATCAAGCTTATCAAAAAACAAAATGGCGGAGCTGCGTCGGCAAGGAATGCGGGGCTAGATATGGCTACGGGCGAGTTCATTGGATTTGTTGATAGTGATGATTACCTAGAACCAACAATGTATCAAGAGCTGATTATGGCATTATACAAATATGATTGCTCAGTGAGTAAATGTTTGCTAAGACCAATACCTTGTATGAAAAAAGAAATACTTTTTTCAGAAGATAAAAGATTATTTTTATTATCTATGGGAGAAGTATCGGTATGTAATTCATTATTTAGAAGAGAAAAAATCATGACTCTAAAATTTAAAGAGGGCGTATCATACGAGGATACTTTATTTATGTTCTCTGTGTTGAAATGTATAAATAATGTCGCTATTGTAAATAAGAAATTGTATAATTATTGTAGTCATGATAATACAACTACAAGTAGCCCCCTTAAGAAAAAGGATCTGAATAAAATTGAAATCTATGAGGAAATAGAAAGTTATTTCACAGATAATTGTTGCAACGAAAAAAATGTAATTAAATACTTAAATAATGCAAAACATACTTCACTTTTTGATTTGGTTGTAAAAATTGCCAACTATGGCTATGACGATACATTATCTTTTTACGAGATAAGATCATTAGTTAACAAGCTTTCAGATTTATATAAGACTAACAAAATAGATATATTACTTAATATCACTTTATCTTGGAAAAAAAAATCCCAAATAATGTTATTTGCATTGAACCCCAATTTATATATTAAAATTAAAAAAAAGTATACAATAATTCGTAGAGGTAAAAATGAAAATGAATATCACAGATGAGAAATTGATAAAATTAGGAACTTTAATATTTATTATATGGGCCTATTTATTATTTAGTATAGGAAATAAGCTAATACTCCTCTCAATACCAGTTCTTATTATTACCTTATTAATTTTAATAATTGGAGATAAGAAAACAATTAAGCTAAATTCTGCGATTCTTTTGAATTATCTATTTTTTGTATATCTTATATTTTCTCTTAGTGTAATGATACTAAACAATAGTGATATATATAATAGCATTCGTTTTTGCTCTTATTTTTTTTATGGGATATTGTTCTTTGCAATTTTATCTAAGAATTCTAAATGGGGTCTCATGGCGCTTGATTGTTTTATTGTCTTTTCTGCTATGTATGCTATTTTTACATTATATGCCGTTTTCTTCCCTGAACCCTATTTAAAAATTGCACATGCTCTGTTCAGTGAGCAACAATATACGGTTATTAGCTGGCTAATGCGAACTAACGGGTATTCAGGAATTGCTGGTCAAACTGCCAATAATGCTTTTATGATGTCCTTAGGATTTGCTGGCCTTTTCTGTATAATTCATTACGGTGAGAAAAGAAATGTTTTATTGCATTACTTCCTATTAATAACGATTGTAACAGCAATGTTTTTTACAGGTAAAAGATCGTTTTTATTAATTAATCTTTTATGTATTGTTTTTTTAATCTCAAGAGATAACTTCAAAAAATATTTTAAAAATATTCTAAGTGGTATAATCGCCTTTTTTCCTATATTTATTATAACTTCAAAAATTAACAATATAAGTGGACTAAATATTTTTGAAAGATTATTCAATACCTCGGGAGACATTTCTTCAGGACGCTTTTCTTTATACAAGGAAGCATGGATACAATTTGGAAACTCACCAATTATAGGTAATGGAATACAAAGTTTTAAGTTATTATCAAATATAAGAGGTCCAAATAATTCTATCTTGGAAGTGCATAATATTTATTTGCAGTTGTTATGTGAAACAGGCATAATAGGGCTACTTATTTTTTTATTTATTATTTATATTAATTACCAAAAAGTTCTAATTAGTATAAAAAGAACCAGAGATAGATTTGTTAATAAAAGTAATATGTTACTATTAAATTTTTCTTTATATATACAAACATTGTTTATTATTTATGGTTTATTCGGTAATCCGATTAATGATATAAATATGCTATTCGTTTATTTTATGGTAGCAGCTATACCATATGGATTAGAATTGAATCTTTGTAATATTCAAATAGAAAGAGTTTCATACAAGGCACAGTTAGAAACTAGAAATACCTTTGATTTCCTTTCCTCTCGTGGTATTTGAGGCAGAGGCTTATTTCCTATTAAAATTATAATGAATTTATGAAGAATTTTATCCCCTTCACTCATTTAGCAACTTTAAATAAAAATGGAGGTTCAAATGAAATTAGGTATAGTAACGTTTCATTCAGCAATAAATTATGGGGCTGTTTTACAGACCTACGCTTTACAGGAAGAATGTAAAAATTATACTGAAGACTGCTATATAATAAACTACAGACCTCGATATATAGAGAAAAACTATTCTTTTTTTCCGGTTAGATATAATATAAATGGAGAGAAAATTGTAGGCTTGAGTCAATTTAAAAAATTACTTAACAATATTTATAATGCAAATACTTTTTTTGAAAAAAAAAGAAAATTTATGACGTTTATAGAAAATAATATGAATCTGACACCTATAATTAAAGATGGAAAGGATATAAATAATTTAGATTTCCAATATATTATATGTGGTAGCGACCAAATATGGAATCCGGAGATAGCAGAAGGATTAGATGAGATCTATTTTGGCAATACAGGATCGGATAACAAGCATATACGTATTTCTTATGCGGCAAGCATAGGTAAAAAGGAAATTAAAAATGAATATATTTCTGAATTCTCAGATTTACTAAATGGTTTGGATTATATTTCCGTTAGAGAGAAGAGTAGCGTTAATCAGTTAAAACTAATCTGTGATAAGAATATACAATGTGTATTGGATCCAACTTTATTGGTGGACAAAAAAATATGGTACCCTTTTGTAAATAAAACTATCACTAGCTCTAAATATTTATTAATCTATCGAATGGAGAATAATCCTGCAATTGATGTTTTAGCAAATCAAATTTCTGGAATGTTAAATTTATCCATTATAGAGATTGGCCCTAAGAATCTCAAATATTTTGTTAATCATAGACTGATTTCTAATGCTGGAGTGGAGGATTTTTTATCTTATTTTTACAACGCAAGTTTTATTTTAACTAATTCTTTCCACGGAACAGCATTTTCTATAATATTTAATAAAAATTTTTATTCAATTTTACATAGCAATTTGGGGGTAAGAATTAAAGATTTGCTAGAGGAGTTACAATTATCTGATAGAATTATTTCTCCTACTGAAGTAAATTTAGACTATGAAAGTTTATTTTCGATTGATTGGAATAAAACTAATTTGATATTAGAAAAAATGAAAGAAAACTCAATCAATTTTATTCAACAATCAATCAACGTTCGCACATAAATAATGTGCAATGAACATTGAAAATTCAATAGTTAGGGCAATAAAAGTTCGAGAAGCCCCTACTTCGTGATATAATGCTCCTTGGCTGGACAGACAGTAATTCCTATATCACTGTGGCGTTTAACCTTCTGAGCTCCGCAAATTCAAAGGTTCTTATCAATACGGCGAAGAAAACCATCGATAAAGGGACTTCGGATACAGGCGCCGTGAAAGGGCGCTCAGTTCCTCTCCTGCTTCCGCATTGGAAATGCTGAAGCAAGCTTTAGCAGCAGGCATAAAGGTAAAATATGTCCATTTCGACAGCTGGTTTTCCCTTTCCTTCTATCATCATCAAGATTTGTAAAATGAATCTTGATGTGATCGCGATGCTCAAGGGCACGCCGAAGATTTACTACAACTTTCAGGGTGAGCAGAATCCTTTGTGTGAAATCTTTCGGGCAGTTAGAAAACGAAGGGGGAGGGATAAGCCTGGCATCTGTCATAATGGAGCTGCACGACAAGGAAGGGATCAGCATCTAGGCTAAGATCGTCTTCGTCCGCGATCTCAGACACAAAAGTAAATGGCTTGCATTGATTCCTACCGACATAGGTCTTCTTAAGACAGAAATCATCCGAATTTATGGAAAGCGCTAGAATATTGAAGTATTCTTCAAAATGTGCAAGTCTTACCTGAAGCTTGCCAAGGAATTTCAAGGCCGATCTTACGACATGATGGTTGCCCATGCAACTATTGTTCTTTCAAGGTACATCATGCTAGCGGTTGAAAACCGCAACGGTATTGATTTGCGCTCCATAGGTGCTCTGTTCTACTATTGCTGTGACGAGCTTGAGGACATCAGATTTCTGGAATCGATACAGCTTTTAATAGATATTCTGTAAACTGCTTTGCAGGATAAATTGTTTCTGACAGATGAAGCAATGATTGATTTCCTTGGCTACTTTGTTTCGGCTTTGACTGATTATTTAAAGGCTATGATATTAATTCCTTCCTGCGAAATTTGATTAATAAATTAAATTAAGAAGGATTTATTTTTAATGGTTTTTTACTGCCGATTTCGACGAAAATATGATATCAGAATCTGGTTAGTAATTAGAGAATTTTTTTATGGAAGAAGGAAAAATTATTTTGAGTAGAACGAAAAAATTTTTTTATAATTCACTTTCCGTTGCTTCCTTGCAGCTAGTTACTATGCTTGCAGGATTTACTATACCACGTTTTATGCTTCAATATTATGGTTCAGAAGTAAACGGATTAATTACATCAATAACTCAGTTTATTGCCTATTTTAATCTTGTAGAAGCCGGTTTGGCAGGTGCAGCAATTTATGCTTTATACAAACCGTTAGCGGATAATGATTATAAAGCAATAAATGGGATAGTCTCTGCGGCAAGATATTTTTATAGGAAAGCTGGATATATTTTAATCTTTTTGATACTGGGTTTATCAATTATTTACCCTATATTTATAGAATCGAACAAATTGTCACCTATTTCAGTAGGGTTGCTAGTGTTAATTCTAGGAGTCAATGGGGTATTGGATTTTTTTATTCTTTCGAAATATAGGGTGTTACTTACCGCTGATCAAAAGACATATATAATCTCTTTTACAACAATTGTACATATTCTTTTAAATACTATTATTATTGTTGTTGCATCTGTATTACGTATAGATATTGTGATCCTAAGATTCATAGCATTATTGTCTATTTTTTTTAAATCCCTTATACTATTAATATATGTAAAACAAAAATACAAGTATCTAAATTATAAAGTGGAGCCAAATAATAATGCTCTAAATAAGCGTTGGGATGCGTTATACCTACAAATCCTGGGTGTTGTGCAAAGTGGTTTTCCAGTTATATTGGCAACAATATTTACTAGTCTTCCAATGGTTAGTGTTTATTCAATTTATAATATGGTTATTGGTGGAGTCAATGGTATTTTAAGCATATTTATTAGCGGGTTATCTGCTTCGTTTGGCGATGTGATTGCCCGGGGTGAGAGAAAAATATTGCAGAAATCCTATAATGAATTTGAATTGATTTATTATAATCTTATTACGATCACCTATGCTATTGCTTTTATAATGATTATGCCTTTTATTAAAATTTATACAAATGGTGTAGATGATATAAATTATAATCTACCATTTTTAGGATTTTTATTTGTTCTTAATGGATGGTTATATAATATTAAAACTCCACAGGGGATGTTGGTTATTTCTGCAGGAATGTATAAGGAGACGAGGATCCAATCTACAATACAAGCTGCAATAATTATTGTTGTCGGGATTTTACTAGCTCCTAAATACGGTTTGGTTGGTATAATGGTTGCATCCTGTCTATCTAATTTATACAGAGATATAGATCTATTTGTTTTTATACCTAAAAATGTTACTGAACTTCCTGTCAGAACCACGTTATACAGAATTCTAAGAATGATTATGGGAGTATTGATAATTTGCCTTCCTTTTTATTATATAGATATTCCAATAGCTAATTTTGTAGAGTGGTTTATTAAGGCTTTAGCTGTAGGATTATATTCAATCGTAGTAGTGGGGATTATAAGCATTATTTTTGATCGAGTTGTACTGAAAAATGTTTTTCATCGTATTATATTAATCTTTACAAGGAGTAAAAATGATATCGGTATATAATAGTAAAAAAGATTGCTGCGGATGTACAGCATGCAGTAATATATGTCCATTAAATGCCATCGCTATGGAGCCCGATGAAGAAGGGTTTTTATATCCTAGTATTAATGAAGAGTTATGTGTAGATTGTGGATTATGTAAAAATGTCTGTACATTCCAAAATGGCTATGATGTACAACAAGGCTTTGACCTTCCTTATGTTTATGCAGCGAAGCATATTGATGAAGATGTACGCCGGACAAGTACTTCTGGAGGTGCATTTACAGCAATCTCAGATTATATATTAAATAATCTTGGCATGGTTTATGGTGTTGCTTTTGATGAAAATATGCATGCCGCCCATCGAAGAGTATCAACACGTGAAGATAGGGAAAGCCTGAAGGGATCTAAATATGTTCAAAGTGATCTAAGAGATATTTTCCCCGAAATCAAAGATTTATTAGCAGAAGGGGTGACTATTTTATTTACTGGAACACCTTGTCAGGTGGCCGCACTAAACAAATATTTAGACAACGTAAAAACTGAAAAATTAGTTTTATGTGATTTTGTGTGCCATGGTACACCTAGCCCTTTATTATGGAAGGAACATATACGATACTCTGAAAAGAAAAAGAACGATAAAATAGTAGCGTATTATTGTCGATCCAAGGTAAATGGGTGGCATGAACATAATGAACTGACTATCTATCAGGATGGTACAGAAGATTATGAATCAGTTTATGCACAGAAACACAAGGTTCTTTTCTATTCGCACAATATATTAAGACCTGCTTGCTACAACTGCAAATATACAAATTTTCATAGGCCATCAGACATAACAATTGCAGATTTTTGGGGAATAGAGAAAGTTCAGCCGGATTTTGACGATAATAGAGGAGTTTCTCTTTTTTTAATTAATTCATTAAAAGGAGAGAAATTATTTGAAAGTATAAAAAAAGATCTAAATTATATAAGAAGCAATATAACTGATTGTTTACAGCCTCAACTGCAATATCCAGTGAGTATGCCCCTTACCCGAGAGAAATTCTGGAAAGATTATTATTCATATGGGTATGATCATGTTATCAAATATTATGCAGGATGCAACATAAATGGTAAGGTCAAACAAATTTCTAAGAAATATTTAAAAAAGATAGGAGTTTTGGATATAGTCAGAAAGTTATTGCGTTAAAGGGATATTGATAACGTGGAGGGATGCACTGCCTTATGAATGTATTACTAACAGGAGCCGCTGGTTTTATCGGCTTTCATTTATCTCAAAAACTATTAGATCAGTCTTATCAAATAGTTGGTATTGATAACGTAAATGACTATTATGATCCAACTCTCAAGCAATCTCGGCTTGAGATCTTAAGTCAATACGATAACTTTACATTTCAAAAGATTGATCTCAAGGATAAGGAAATGCTGGATCATCTCTTTGAAACATACCGACCAACCCATGTGATCAATCTGGCAGCTCAAGCGGGGGTACGCTATTCTATAGAAAACCCCTATGCTTATGTTGATTCAAACCTGATTGGTTTTATGAACATTCTTGAAGCATGCCGAAATTATCCAGTTGAGCATCTATTGTATGCTTCGTCAAGCTCTGTTTATGGAGGGAACAAGATAGCGCCTTTTTCAACCAATCATAACGTAGACCATCCCGTCTCTCTTTATGCAGCTACTAAGAAATCCAATGAGTTAATGGCGCATACATATAGTCACCTTTATGGAATCCCGACGACTGGTCTCAGGTTTTTTACAGTATATGGCCCTTATGGAAGACCAGACATGGCGTATTATTCATTTACAAAGGACATTCTAGAAGACAGGCCGATTAAAGTGTATAATCATGGGATGATGGAAAGGGATTTTACTTATATTGATGATATAGTAGATGCCATAGTTAAGCTGATCGATAAAGTCCCTGTTGCCAACAAAGAGTGGGATGAGGGTAGAGACGAAATAAGTACAAGCTTTGCTCCATATAAAATTTACAATATAGGAAACAACAATCCGGTTCAGCTGATGAGATTTATTCAAGCTTTAGAGACAGCGCTTGGAAAAGAAGCAGAGAAAATCTATATGGACATGCAGCCGGGTGATGTATTAAGAACATATGCGGACGTGTCAGACCTCGAAAGAGACATTAATTTTAAGCCATCAACAAGTATTGAAGATGGCTTGAAACACTTTGTAGATTGGTATAAATCTTATTATAACATTCAAGGTTAAGTTGATAATGTATAATAAATATTAATAATTTTTCTTTCATACATAGGAGGTTAAACCATGAAGATAACTGTAGCTGGAATAGGATATGTAGGACTTTCAAACGCTATCCTTTTGGCGCAGCATAATGAAGTCATAGCGCTCGATATAATCAAGGAAAAGGTTGAAATGATCAATCATCGCAAATCCCCGATCATTGATCAGGAAGTTGAAGAATATTTAGAAACGAAGAATCTCAATCTCATTGCGACAACAGATAATTACGATGCATATAAAGATGCGGAGTATGTTATCATTTCAACGCCCACCAACTATGATCCAGAAAGGAATTACTTTAACACGAGGACGGTGGAAGCTGTAATTGCAAATGTGCTTTCAATTAATCCAGATGCAGTCATGGTCATCAAATCGACGGTGCCGGTCGGATACACGGAAAAAGTAAAAGCGATGTTTGATACGGATAATATTATATTTTCGCCGGAATTTCTCCGGGAAGGCAAAGCGCTATATGATAACTTATATCCATCGAGGATTGTTGTCGGTGAAGACTCGGAAAGGGCAAAGGTATTTGCTGGACTGCTGGCTCAAGGTGCGATGAAAGAAGATATTCCTATACTATATACGAATTCTACAGAAGCTGAAGCGATCAAGCTTTTTGCAAATACATATCTGGCTCTTCGTGTTGCATACTTTAATGAATTAGATTCATATGCGGAAATACGAGGATTGGATGCGAGGCAAATCATTGAAGGTGTTGGATTAGACCCACGTATTGGCACTCATTATAATAATCCGTCATTTGGATATGGAGGATACTGCCTCCCAAAGGATACAAAGCAGCTGCTTGCAAACTATTCGGATGTACCACAGAATATTATGTCAGCAATTGTTGATGCAAACCGGACCAGGAAAGATCATATTGCTGATATGATCATAAAAAAGCAACCTAAAATTGTTGGTATATACAGGCTTACAATGAAAATGGATTCCGATAATTTTCGTCAGTCTGCAATCCAAGGCGTAATGAAGCGGATTAAAGCAAAGGGTGTTGAAGTTGTAGTTTATGAACCTGCAATCGAAGAAGATGAATTTTTCCGTTCAAGAGTAATAAAGGACTTTGATGAGTTTAAGGAAATATCCGATGTTATTGTTGCAAATCGTCTGTCAGATGATATTAAAGATGTTGCAGATAAGGTTTATACAAGAGATTTATTTAGTAAAGATGAATAGCGATTAATACTCTCGGAGCTTTCCCATTAACATTTCTGGGAGGTAACCTTGAAAAAAAAGAAACTTCACATCCTATCCATCGCCGCAGTCATCCTGGCCATGGCGGTGATCTTTATGCTATCAGCTCAGCCGGTGACGCAGTCGGATAAGCTGAGCAGGGGGCTTGCAAAGATGCTGCTAAGCATTGCCGGGGACTGGCTGCCTGATATCCAAATCAGCCTGAGCCTCTTCAATCACCTACTGAGGAAGGCGGCTCACTTTACGGCTTATTTCTTTTTGGGGTTTCTGGGCGTCAACGCTTTTTGGAAAAACGGAAAGAAGACACGTATCAGTATTAGTGTGGCGCTCTTTCTCTGTATTCTATTTGCATTTTCCGATGAGGCGCATCAGTTGTTTGTGCATGGCAGAGGGGCTCAGCTCAGGGACGTTGCCATCGACAGCGCAGGTGCGGCAGCAGGGATTTTGGCATATCTTTTTATCGCAGGTCTATATTGTCTATGGAAGAGTGAACTGCGTAGATCAAAACAATTATAATTCTGTGTTTCTCATGTAACACATAGTGCGATAATCAGATTCGCCTTGATCGTTCCGTCAGGGCATATCGTGATATCTCTTCCTATGTTGTTTGTGGCCAGTCTTGTTTCACAGGCCGGATTGCAAAATTCACTGAATCGTGGTAAGAATGCACTGTCTCTCGTGGAAGGCATACACAATTCGAAGAAGTTTGTGAGTATTAGCGGATTCCGTTCATCGGCGATATTTACATTGGCACAGACACTGAATACGACCTCACGGTCATTTCTGTCGCTCAAAAGTAAATCGATCGTCACCAGTACGTCACCAAAGATTGCTATGTTCTGAGTTCCGAATATCGGAGTGCCTTTGCACTTCTCATCACATTCTTCTGTATCTGCATAAAGCACCTTTTCAGAGAATGTACCATCGGGGCCAACCACGCGAATTGGTTCACAATGTGCGTCCTGAATAAATGTCGCACCTGATATGGTTGTATCAACGTCCAGTGTGAGGTTTGACGGGTCTTCCACGTTCTGTGGATTAAAGAACCTCTTGCAGCGAATGTCTATGACTCTTCTCAGTCTGTGTCCTCTTGGGATCGCTGGTGAGAAGCACTGATTCGTCACAGTTTTCAGCCCTTGGAGATTAAAAAGAACAGCATCGTATACCTTTTGAACATAAATAGGTTCTGTTACCACGTCTCTTAAATTTCCATTGAATTCTCTACAGAGCTGGTTAGCATTGCAGCACTTTTGAAAGAGGTCCGGCGATATGTTGCCACCGAAACAACTCATATATTTCCCTCCTTTAACCGGTCTTTCATTATTTCTTTTCAAGGTCAGTATATTCAAAGAGAAATATATGTGTTACTTTGATGCCAAAAATATCATATTATTAAAAAATCAATCTTTCCGGGATTTATTTCCAATCTTAAGGGTAAATTAATAACAGATCAAATTAAAATGGAAATAGGAGTTTATCTCGTCTATTCAGGAGGTGTCTTCATGATGAAAAGGAAAGAAATCTATCTTGCAGGAGGCTGTTTTTGGGGACTGGAGAAGTACCTTGAAAATATACCCGGCGTTTTGAATACGGAAGTTGGATATGCCAACGGTAAGACGGAAAACCCGTCTTATGAGCAAGTGTGCCGTGAGAATACCGGACATGCAGAAACGGTTCACGTCTCATATGATGCTGACAGAATCAGTCTTTCCGGGCTTCTGGATTTGTTTTATCAGGTGATTGATCCCACCTCGCTCAACCGTCAGGGAAACGATGTCGGAAGCCAGTACCGGACAGGAATCTATTACATCGATCAGGAAGATTTGCCGTTGATCGCAGCATCCCTGGATCGGCTGCAGGGAAAGTACGACAAAAAAATTGCAATTGAAGTCTGTCACCTAATAAACTATTTTAAAGCAGAGGAATATCACCAGAAGTATCTTGACAAAAACCCGGGCGGGTATTGTCATATTCCTTCGAGCTATTTTGAATCCGCAAAGAAGGCTTCTGTTGACCCTTATCTTTATCCTGTTCAGGACAAGGATGTACTGAAGGAAATGCTGAGCCCAATGCAATATGACGTTACGATGAAGAACGGAACGGAGCCTCCCTATCAGAATGAATATTGGGATAATTTTGAAGAGGGAATCTATGTGGATATAACGACGGGAGAGCCGCTGTTTTCATCAAAGGACAAATTTGAAGCCTGTGGCTGGCCCAGTTTTGCAAAATCAATCGATCCGGCAAGCGTTAAGACAAAAAGCGATTTTTCACACAGCATGATCCGTGAAGAGGTTCGAAGCAGAACAGGTGATATCCACCTCGGACATGTATTTGATGACGGGCCGAAGGACAGGGGAGGACTGCGTTACTGCATCAACAGTGCAGCGTTACGCTTTATACCAAAGAGCAGGATGGATGAAGAGGGTTATGGCCGTTATCTTGAGCTTTTTGACTGATGCGGAAATTTCAATTGCTCATATGGTATGGTTTTTGGTATAATAAATATGATCTATGTCTAAATGCACATGGTTAGCGAGTTAGACCGCGACAAAAAGGCTATCTGAACAGAATAAAGCATCAAGGCAGGTACATGGAGCAACGCTGGACTTGCCTTTTCTTTTGACCCTGAAGGAGGAAAAGGAGTCGTCATGAAGTTCAACTCGGATTCTTATGATACAGATTTTGAAATTTCATATGAAGGGAACAAAATACTGATTAAAAATGACGGACCCGATGGTGAGCGGCTTTATATTAACGATGAACTTCAGGATCAGAATTTTGAGCCTTATGACGGTTATCTTGTAGGTCATATAGACGACGGTACAGAAGACAAGGGCCGTATTGAGGTTTATCTGGGAGGACCGCAGACTTCAAACTGTATTATTTACGCTGACGAAAAATTGATTTATTCTTCCCTGATGGCGAAACCAATAGACAGAGAGAAACAAAAGAAAGATGAAAAAGGGGATAGAAGGCAAAATCTACTTCTGCCTTTCGTTGTGATCATTTTGATTGCTGCCTGTATGGTTTTTCTGATTCCCAAGGGTGGAGAATCACCGCCGAAAGATCAGGCATCCAGCATAATCAGCAATGAGGAAGAAGATGACGCAGGAAACCGTGAACTTGTAGAAAGGCAGCCATCCGAAGAGGAGGGGAAGCTTTCGGAAGTCATCGAGGTAAATTACGCTTGGAATTATGGAGACGGTCAATGGACCTATCAAATGAAATTCCCAAGAGAGGCCTACGAGTATTATAAAAAGATCGACCGAACGAAAATCAGAAATTACAGCTATTATGTGACAGATTCTTCAGATGACGAGTATCTCGCAAAGCTGGCTGATAAATTTAAGGAAGAAGCGGAGAAAGAAAACTATTCCGACCTTGATATGGTGAATAACATTATTCTTTTTGTTCAGAATTTGAATTACCTGGACGACAAGGTGGGAACCGGTTATGATGAATACCCGAAATTTCCTCTTGAAACGCTTGCCGACCAAGGCGGCGACTGTGAAGACAGCGCAATTCTCCTGGCATCTCTATTGAGAGAGCTTGGATATGGAACCGTGCTGCTCCAGTTCTCGGATCATATGGCAGTAGGCGTCAAAGGAGAAGAATCCATCCCGGGAAGCTATTATGAAGTGGACGGTGTTCGTTACTATTATGTAGAAACGACTTCGTCAGGATGGGAAATCGGTGAAGTACCCGAGCTAATGCAAAATCAGCCTGCCAGAGTATTATCATTGACGAAATAAAGATAGAAAACCGGAGATTTGGAGAATTTGATGGGAAAAGTGAGAGAAATCAATCTGGAATATGGATTTCCCACCGCAGATGTTGCTGTACGGAATATGGTCAGCCAGCTCGGGACTTGTAAAGGTCAGGGCTGCAAGGCGGTTGTTCTGGTACACGGATACGGTTCGTCCGGCGTCGGAGGCGGAATCAAATGGGCGGTGAAGCGAAAGCTTGCCGAGCCAAGCTTAGGCGGTATGGTACGTGCATTTTGCGGCGGAGAACATTGGTATGAAAAAAAACGGGAATTGCTGGCCTTTTGTCCGGCACTATCTGAGTTTCAAAGGAAAATTGACGGAAATCAGGGAGTTACAGTCGTAATTCTAAAATAGAAGGGGGAAGCCGGATATGAGTCTTAATGTCGACAGAGGCGATATTACCAAATTATCAGTTGATGCAATTGTGAATGCCGCGAATGAAACGCTGCTGGGCGGAGGCGGAGTAGACGGTGCAATCCATAGGGCGGCAGGGAAGGAACTGCTTGAGGAATGCAGGGAACTGAACGGCTGCAAAACCGGTCAGGCAAAGATCACAAAGGGATATCGCCTGCCTGCAAGGCATGTGATCCATACGGTTGGTCCTGTCTGGCATGGAGGAAACCGCGGAGAACCTGATCTTTTGGAAGATTGCTACCGCAATAGCCTGAAACTGGCATATGAAAACGGGTTAAAGTCTATTGCATTTCCCGCCATATCAACGGGGGTCTACGGATATCCGAAAGAGCAGGCTGCGGTGATTGCAATTAAAACCATAAAAGGGTTTTTGGAAGACCATGACATGGAGGTCATATTGGTTGCATTCGGAGATACCGACGAGCAATTGTACTGTAATTTAATCTGATTTTGCAGCTTTTCATTGCTGAATCTTGAATCAAAGGAGGATGATAAAGAGATGGCTGATCGAAAAAAAATAATTGATGCGATTGACTCGTTTTATGAGGATATCATCGACACCTACAAGGAAATGGAGCGGCAGATTGCCAGTGAATCCCGATTGCTTACTATCTTCAAGAAGGTCAACTACAAGGCAAGAATTACGAAATTTAAAGATCTGAAAAAAAAGGCGCAAGGGATTAGTGTTAAGAAAATTGAAATTGATAAGGATGACGAGCTTGCCGTGGAAGTAAGAGAGAAGCTGGCAAAGTCTGTTTCTCTGTTTGTCGACATTATCAATGCGCAGGTGTCCTTTCAGACAATGCTATTAAAGAAGAGCGAGGGTGAGAAGGTCAACATGGTGGACTATAAGAAGGCGGCATACAACGTACAAAAGGCAACCGAGGTACTGCAGAACGCACTGCGGAATATGGACGCAGATTATGCAAATTTAGAGGAGAACGAATGATAACAGTAACAAATGTAAGCTTGAATTTCAGCGGCACAAATTTATTCAAAGATGTAAATTTAAAATTCACACAAGAGAACTGCTACGGGATTATCGGAGCAAACGGGGCAGGCAAATCAACTTTTTTAAGAATTCTGTCCGGTGACCTGGAGCCTTCCACAGGAGAGGTAAGCATCCCTTCTCATATGAGAATGTCGGTGCTGAAACAGGATCACTTCGCATATGACGAATATACGGTACTGGATACCATTATCATGGGAAATACCAGGTTATATGAGATAATGAAGGAAAAAGAGGAGCTTTATGCCAAGGAGGATTTTACCGATGAGGATGGCATCAAGGCGTCCGAGCTGGAGGGCGAATTTGCCGAAATGAACGGCTGGGAAGCGGAATCAGACGCTGGAAGGCTGGTTCAGGGTCTTGGCTTAGGTATGGACATCCTTTCCAGTGAGATGAGGTCATTAACGGGTAAAGAAAAGGTTAAGGTACTGCTGGCGCAGGCTCTTTTCGGAAAACCGGACATTATTCTTCTGGACGAGCCTACGAATCATCTGGATATTCTGGCCATTAACTGGCTTGAGGACTTCCTGCTGGATTATGAAGGGACTGTGATCGTGGTTTCCCATGACAGACATTTTCTAAATACGGTATGTACCAGTATTGTGGACGTGGATTATGGAAAAATCAAAATGTTCGTTGGAAACTATGAATTCTGGTACGAATCAAGCCAGCTGATTCAAAAAATGCTTCGCGATCAGAACCGGAAGAATGAGGACAAGATCAAAGACCTGCAAAATTTTATCCAGAGGTTTTCTGCGAACAAATCAAAATCCAAGCAGGCGACTTCCAGAAAGAAATTGCTTGATAAATTAACGGTAGACGAGCTGCCGGTTTCTTCAAGACGATATCCCTTTGTCGGTTTCAACATGGAACGTGAGCCGGGAAAGGAAATTCTGACAGTGGAGGGTATTAGCAAGAAGCTGGACGGCGTTCAAATATTGAGTGATGTCTCTTTACGCATGAATAAGGGAGATAAGATTGCCTTTGTCGGGGAAAATGAAATCGCAAATACAACGCTATTCAAGATTCTTATGGAAGAAATGGAACCGGATGAAGGAACCTTTAAATGGGGCGTAAGCACCTCCAGATCATATTTTCCGATGGACCACTCCTCCTTCTTTAATGACTGTGATTTGAATCTGGTCAAATGGCTGGGGCAATTCACTGAGGAAACAACAGAAACCTATATGCGCGGTTTTCTCGGGAGAATGCTTTTTTCTGGAGACGACGTATTTAAACCGGTCAAGGTATTGTCCGGCGGTGAGAAGGTCCGGTGCATGCTGTCAAGAATGATGCTTTTCGGCTCAAATGTACTGGTTCTGGATCAGCCAACCAATCATCTGGACCTGGAGTCCATAACGGCAGTCAATAATGGTCTGATTGATTTTAAAGGTGTCATACTCTTTTCTTCCCATGACCATCAGTTTATCCAGACCATTGCCAACCGGATCATTGAGATAAAAGAAGATGGCACCATCATCGACAGGAACTGTACTTATGATGAATATATTGAAAACTCGTATGAATAGAGTATTTTGCTTGCTGTAAAAAATAACACAGCAATACCTATTAACAGGCCTATTAATAAAAAACGAAACACATACGCAAGAGCAGATGAAAACAACAATCATCTGCTCTTGTTATTATTTGGTGCTTTACAAGAATCTATATGCATGATATAACATTTATATATTTAGATAAACGTCTAAATATATATGTCGCAAAGTCAGGAGGTGAAAGCATGTCAAATCAAAACAGTGTTTTTAAAGCATTGTCGGACCCGAGCAGACGTAAAATTCTTCATTTATTAAAGGATAAGGATCTGACTGCCGGCGAAATTGCAGAATCCTTTGCCATATCAAAACCGAGCATTAGCCATCATTTAAATTTACTGAAGCAGGCAAATTTGGTAATCGATGAACGGAAAGGGCAGAATATTTATTACTCGCTTAACACGACAGTCTTTCAGGAAGTATTGGGGTTTATCATGAATTTTATCGATAAAGAGGAGGTTGATGAAAATGAATTATAATTTGAAAAGAGAGCTGCCGCTTCTGCTGATATTACTGTTGCAGCTGATCGCAGCGATACTAATATATCCGCATATGCCGGATCAGGTTCCAACACATTGGAACGCAAGGGGTGAGATTGACGGTTACGGTTCGAGAGTGGTTGCAACATTTTTATTCCCGGCGCTGAACGCCGCAGTCTATTTACTTTTTTTATTCCTGCCGAAAATTGATCCGAAGAAGGAGAACTACAGCAAATTTGACAGTTCTTATCTGATCATCAGGTATGCGATCCATTTCGTTTTTGTGTTCATATTTGTTTTAACTGCTTTGGCTTCGTTAGGATTTTCCCTTAATATTTCGAAATGGATAGCGGGCGGTGTAGCGGTGCTCTTTATTGTTTTAGGAAATATAATGGGCAGAGTCAGACATAATTATTTTGTAGGCTTTAAGTTTCCCTGGACTTTGGCAAATGAAGAAGTTTGGAAGAAAACCCATCAGGTTGGGGCAAAAGTAATGGTGTTGGGTGGTGTGGCTGCTTTGATCGGTGTTATCTTTACCCAGGGAGCCATGAGCTTTACCATTCTGATGATTGGCATTCTTCTGCCGGTGCTCATTATTACGGTATATTCCTATCTCCTGTATAGGAATATTGCAGGATAAATCAACAACTCTTGCTTAATCAATCAAAAAGGGGGGCTCGCCGTAACAGCGTTTAAAAAATCGCTGGTGCGGCAGCCCCTTTTTCAATAGTTCTTAATGAATGCAATTGATTACCATTTTAATACGGCTTTTGGTAGGTACTCATTGGAAGTTTGTTTTTCAGCATACCGTAGTATACGTCCCAGATTTGATCTTCACTTTGACAAATCTGCCAGCTGGCTGCACCTGCCAGATTATATTTAGTAACAAGGTTCAACCGGTTGGAAATAGACCTCGAATCTTCGATCCAGATTTTCGTGGTACCTGCTTCGTCTGGAAATTCCACATAGTATTGCTTTTCTTTATCCAGCCATTTAGGCGTCAGCTTGTTTTCTTCTACAACGTTTCTGACTGTCGGCATTTTGGCGGCAGGATTGGAAACGATTTTTCCGTTGCTGTCAACTGTCCACATTCTTGTATAAAGAGGAATACCGAGCAATAACTTGGATGACGGTACATCCTTCAGTGTTTTCTTCACTGCATCTTCGACCCATGGAAGCGAAGAAACCGAGCCTGGGGCAGGGCTTCCGGCGTAATGCTCATCATAAGTCATGACCGCCAGATAGTCCACATATTTTGAAAGAGCAGCCCTGTCATATTCAATCGTCCAGGGACGTGGAATCAGTGTATCGATTGAGAGTACCAGACCTTGCCTTTCTGTATAGTTTCTTAGTAGAGCGGTGAAGGCCACAAGACCTGCAGCGTCACTGTCAGCTACATCTTCATAGTCGATATTGATCCCGTCAACATCGTAGAGGCAGGAATAGAAAATATACTGCGCTATGGATCGATTCAATAAATCATTGTTGTTAAATGTTTTCGTGGTAAAAGCTGTAGAACCCTTGGTTGTAAAATTATTTGTTATTGTAGCCCAAACCATGAAATCGTTATTATGAGCTGAATCGGTATAACCTTTATCTCCATTGTTTTCAACACTGCCGTCGCCATCTGTAATCAGATGGAACCAGGTGGGAGACAGGATATCAAGACCGTTTATTTTCTCGGAAGGTGCATTGGGCGAAAAGCCATTGCCCGCATAATCCCATGCAAGAGAGATTTTTTCACCGCTTCGCTTGAATTTTATCTTCTTTGGTGCATAAAAATCAACCTTGGACAAGTCAATTTCCGAAATTGTAACATAATCCTTTAGAATATACACTGTCGTATCGTCTTCCGCTAAAAGCTTATAGTAATTATCGGTTTCTCCGGTGATGAATACGGTATCGTCTTGATGAAAGATTACCGATTTTCCTTCCCCGTTAATGAGGGATGAAACAGCCTGAACACGATCCCGATTGATTTTAGCAATTCGTTCCGTTCCTGAATATGCACGCATTCTGATCCCTTCAAGAGAAACCGTGTAGCTTAGTTTAAAGAACTGCTCTGTCGTATTCAACGGAAAATAAAGCTTATTATCAATTTCTTTTAATGGAATGGCAATTTCTCCGGCATAGGTTTTAACAAAATTAGTCGTAGCATCATCTGCCATCATAATGTTTTGTGTCGAAAGATCAATCACCAGTCTCTTATTATTTTCATCAACCGTTATCCCTGCGTTGTTAGCATAGGTGCCGATGAGAGATACTGGCAGATACGGCGTGTTATTTATGTAATAACCTCTTTGTTTGATGATATTGTTGTTGTAATACACAGTATAAGAGTCATCGCTGGCCCCGTAAGCAGGAAGATATAATAAAAAACCGCTGTTGATTCCCATTATGATCATACAAAGCACGATCACCCATGAAATAATCCTTTTCTTCATAAATTTATCCCTTCTTTGACAACAGCATAGTCATAAGTTCGTTTTTTTTAACCATTATATACTATACAGGGACTGTTTTCTATGGTCAAATGGAAAAGTTATCATTAAGACTGTGTTACAACATGAAGTGCCAGAGGAAACAAGACCTAGTATTTGCGAAGGAGCAGGAATTTATGAAGGGCACCTCACTGAGGCTTTTTTTGGCGACGATTGTGATTGTATTTACGGTTTGCACAATTATGGCGGATGATTTTTGCAGAGCTCCAGTTACGGATGAGATCAGCAAAAAAATGGAAGTGGAAGAATCGGGAACTGAAAATGTTGAAAATGAAGCTGTGATAGAGACCGAAAGGATAATGCCATCAGTTAAAACCAAACCGGATAGCTTACTTCATCGGTTTAAAGCAGAGGAAGAGCAGATCAAAGAAAAGTCAACATATTCTCTGATGACCGATGATATTGATCATAATATTTTCATAAATAAAGTTGACGGCTATACTGTCAGAATTCCAAGAACAATGCGGGTTGATATGGAATTCTCTGAAATCAGGGCTGTTTTGGAAAATCAGGAGCTTCGTATTGAAATCTATCGGCAGAAATTGGATCAGGGCAAAGGTTTAGGAATCGAAAGCTATATTAATTATTCTAATCGTTTCATTGAAAATCAGATCGATCATAAAAATGAGCTGCAAGAAACCATTCAAGAGGGTGACCTGAGTATTCAACTGCTGCAGTGGTCAAGGAAGCCTCTTGCTCGTATTGCGGAGGACAAGTGTTACTATGCTTCTGTTGAGATGCCGCTGGACGATAAGAAGGAAGTCATCACATTTCTCTTTAAAAACAGCAGACCGTTTGAGAATAAGAACTATCTTGAGATTGTCAGCAGTCTCAAGCTGATTCCAGTGACGGAGCAGCCATACACAAGGGCAATCAAACACGTGGAAAATAAAAGCTGGAACGAAGAAACGGCAAAAGTATATCAACACTATTTTGGTCAAAACAGCAAGCTTCACTGGGGCATATTCGAAACCAATGCACCGCTGGACTTTAACGAACTAAAAAAAATCGAAGGCAAACTCGAATTTACCTTTCCGGTCTTACTGTATTATACCGGAATTCTGGAAGGAAAGGAGATGCATCCAAATCTTTCGAAGGCTTTGGAAAATGCAAAAAGGGAGAGAAGACTTCTTGAACTGACACTGCAGTCGGTGGAGCAAATGCCCGGGGAAGGGAATATGGTCTACGATGTGCTCGATGGAAAATATGACCGCTATTTGAAAAACTATGCCGGCGCTGTCGCGGCGTCCGGCGAACCGATACTTTTCCGCCTTGGGAACGAAATGAACGGCGACTGGTGTGTTTATTCCTCTCATCATACTTCAAAAGATACGGAGATCTACAAGGCATTTTATCGTTATGTTTATTCCATATTTGAAAAGGCCGGCGCGGATAACGTAATCTGGGTATGGAATCCCAACGGCAAATCATTTCCGGACTTCAAATGGAATGATGAGCTGTGTTATTATCCGGGAGACGAATATGTCGATGTGATCGGCATGACAAGCTATAATACAGGCACTTATTATCAAAGCGAAAACTGGACGGAATTTGATCAGATGTATGATGCGCTTTATAATAAATACACAAAAAGGTATGATAAGCCGCTCATGATTACAGAATTTTCTTCAAGCAGCGTAGGCGGAAGTAAGGATGCATGGGTTGAAAACATGTTTCGCCATATAGATAAGTACGATCGTATCAAAGTGGCGATATGGTGGGACGGCTGCGACTGGGATGCGGAAGGAAACGTAGCCAGATCCTATTTTATTGACGAAACGGAAGAATTGGTACGGGTTTTTCGGGAAAACCTTGCACGGTACCGGTAGGGGTCTCCCTTAAAATGGAATTGTGATGCTTTCATGAATTTATTCCGCATTTTCTTGTTTTCATATCAAGAATGTAATATAATATCAGGGTTAAATTTGCCTCAATGCTTACGTGTTAACAGGAGTGCGGAAATGTCTGAACGATCAATCACAACAATATTTCAAAATGGAATGAATATATTCAAAGCAAAGGTGGGAAAACTTCGCACCGAATATGGAATTTGGGGATGCGCCGCAGCCATTGCGGTGCTTCTAAAACTACTGCTGTTCTATCATTTGATCGGCGTGAAAGCAAACTTCTTTTTTGTCTGGCTGATCACTTCGGTTTTAACTTATCTATTGTTTGCTTCCTTTAAAAATAAATGGATTCCTGCTGTTGTCTTTACCTTGATTACGGTTCTGATGTTTTGCGACCTTACATACGCAAGCTTTTTTAACCGTTATCTTTCTGTTACAATGATGGGCGCTGCCGGTGTTTTAGGGGATATAACCGCAAGTATCAAGGAAGTATTGAAGCCTTGGTTCTTTCTGCTTCTGCCGGACGTGGCGCTGGTTTATGCTGCACTTGGCTTAAGACTTCACAAGCGGAGAAACTTTAAAGCTGAATCAGTGGAGGAAGCGGAGAATGCTGCGGAGGCATCTGAAAACACCAGCATCCCTGAAAACATCAGCATCCCTGAAAACACCAGCACCGATGATGATCACGTCGAAACAGGAAATGGCAGCGTTTATGAAGCTGAGACTGCCGACCGGGTAATTGCTCGCAGAAAGAGAAAAGCGCAGAGAGAAAAAAAGGAACGACTTGAGCGTTGGCTGAAGAATCACAAAAATCCTGTGGCAGCATTGCTGATTCTTTTTTTACTGGTATTTAATTTTACCGGCAGCTATTTTATCACTTCCTTGTCAAATCAGGAAATTTACAGCTTCCACATCAAAGATGTGGTCAATGCAGCGGTCGGAAATAATGCAGCAGGTGATTTCAAATATGCGTTTACAGACAGCTATGAGCAGGAAAAGAACGGCCCTCTGTTTGGGGTTGCAAAGGGAAGAAATCTGATTGTGATTCAGATCGAATCTATGCAAAATTTGGTAATCAATAAGACTTACAACGGTCAGGAGCTTACGCCCAATTTGAATCAAATTATTAAAGACAATTCGGTTTACTTTGATCATTATTATCAGCAGATCGGCAGCGGCAATACCTCCGATGCAGAATTTGCCACAAATAACTCTATCTACGGGACTTTATCAAGCTTTACCTATAAATTATATGATGACAATTATTTCAGAGGGCTTCCAAAACTGCTGAAAGAGCAGGGCTATGAATCTGCAGTATATCATGCCCATGAGGACAGGAACTTCTGGAACAGGGAAAACGCATATTACAGTATCGGTTTTGATACGTATTACGGCGGAATTGGCGGAACGGATAAAGGCCAGTTCGACATGACGGAATGGATGGGCTGGGGATTGACCGATTCGGAATTCTTTAAGCAGTCGATGAATTATCTGAAGGATATGACGCAGCCATTTTATAGTTTTATCATCACACTCTCAAACCATCATCCTTACGAGATGCTGGATAAATATCAGTTTATTGATTTACTTCCAGAAGATAAAGGTACGATATTTGGTAATTATCTGAATAGTGTCGCTTATACGGATTACGCCCTGGGACAGTTGATGCAGGAATTGAAAGATGCTGGTCTCTATGACAATTCCATCATTGCGTTCTACGGCGACCACATGGGACTTCCGAAAACCGATGATGAAATCCACGACTCGGTTTCCCGGTTTCTCGGTAAGGATTATGATTTTGACACGATGATGAGTATTCCGCTGATCATTACCGTGCCTGGAGCAGAGCAAAATATCAATCAGACGGTGGGCACAGTAGGCGGACAACTTGATTTTCTTCCAACCATCGCATATTTAATGGGTTTTGATTCGCTTGATACGGTTTATCTGGGGCATAATCTGCTGACCATAGACTCCGGTTTTGTTGCGGAACAGACCTATATGACGAAAGGTTCTTTCTTTTCAGATGATGTGGCATATGAAATGTCAAGAGACGGTGTATTTGAAAACGGAAGAGCATGGAACACAAAAACAGGTGAATCGGTACCTGTGGAGGAGTGTTACGACGGCTATATGCGGTCCATGGGCATTGTCAACACTTCGGAATATATCTTGAAGAATGATGTGCTGCGAAAAATCTATCTTGAAGGTCAGGACGTGGGCAGTGCCTTTTCAGAAAAAGTTGTGGCAGAATATCCGCATGAAATCGCTATCGCAGGTGCGCCCGATCAAAGCCTGCTGGGTACGAATTCAAGAGAAGCCCTTGATGCATCCTATGACGCAGGATACCGGAACATTCAGGTACAAATATGCTGGACAAAAGATAAAGAAGCAGTGCTGTTGAAATCATGGAAGGAACTCGGCAATTATTTTGACACGGAGCGGGACGAGGAAATAACGCTGGAAATGTTTCAAAGTCTGAAAATGAAAGACGGTTTATCCTCAATGGACTATCTTGACCTCATTTCATGGATGAAAAAGCATCCCGATGCGGTCATTCTCGCTCGGGCTGAACGAAGTTCTGATTACTTTATGAAATCTATGGGAAGCTATGCTGGCAGCATTATGGACCAGTTTATTTCCGAGGTACCTGGTATGATGGAATATACCGGACTCTATCATTCCATATTGAATATTGATATTGGCGGCAATACGGTGGATCAGCTGCTGGAATTTATCAAGCTGAATCAAGTTCCGGCAGTGGTTATGTCAAAAGCATCGGCGGAGGGACCTTACAAGAAAGTTCTGAATGCAGACTGCATCAGTTATGTATTAAATAACACCACAGGCATCATGAAAAGATCATCCAACTGACTGCCCCTCCGACTGCAAAGGCAATCAAAAAGCTTCCAAACCATATCAATGTGGCTGAGAGTGCTTTCCCTTGTTTGAATAAGATCATCTGAGAGGCAAAGCAGGGAACGAAAAGGGTAAGGACGATCAACGTGACAAGGATTTCTTTCTGATTGAAGCTTCCGTCAGTAACCATGGAATAAAACGCCGCGGCGCCCAAATCTCTTTTAATAATGCTCATAACAAAAAGATTGGCTGCATTTTCCGGGATTTTCAAAAAGTCAGCCGTGAGAGGAGCAAACCATTCCCGCAGCTTCATAAATCCGTTATAGTAGTCAAGTAATGATATTACGACGCCGCCGATCAGGAAGGTCGGAACAGCGTCCTTTAAAAATGCAACTGTCTCAGAGGCAGTTGTTTTTATGTTCTTCATAAGATTAGGCATCCTGACGGGAGGGGTCGGGAGTACCGCAGGCTGAAGTATGCCGGGAAGAAACAGGTTTAAAAGCATCCCTACAAGAACGAAAACCACAGACATGACAAGCAGATAAAGAAGAAAATAGTTCCACTGCAAAAGAAAGGCAAAGGAAAAGATAATGGCAACCTGTGCGGAACATGGGACTGAAATGCAGAGCAGTGCGGATGCGATCAGTTGTTCTCTTTTGGAACCAAGTATCGAAGTAGAAACCAGAGCCACCGTAACGCAGCCGAAACCAAGCATGATCGGAATGATGGCGTTTCCGTTCAGGCCGATCATATGAAAAGGCCGGTCCAATAATTTTGCTATTCTTGGCAGAAGATTGGAATCATCCAGAATGTGCCGCACGAAATAGAAACCAACCACAAGAGGCAGGAGCAAACCGAATAGATAAGTGGGTGTCATGGTGAGCATTCCATATTGCCCGATCAGAATGTTCCCCCAAAAACTGTCTTCCGTAAAAAACGGGGTTATAATCCCTTTGATTAAGGAAAGATAATAAGTGCCAAGCTGCATGTCTTCAAGGCTCCTTTTGATTTTGCTGGCTCGCCCAATTTGCAATGGAAATTGAAGCGGATTATATCATTTGAACGAACTTTTATGATATAATATATGTCAACGTAATTTGGGAAAGAACGAGATGAATGTACCAAAAAGAAAGCTACGGCATTTGTCTGAAAAATAGGAAAAGAAATATTGGGAGGAGAAAGAAATTCTATGCTGCAAAATACAGAAACAGCTCAATTGATTATCGGGTTGCTGATACTGGCGATGGCCTGCATCTGCCTTGCCGTTTTACTTGGTATTAAAAGAAAAGTCGGGGAGGACAGCAGTCTAAAAAATATACAATATATTCAAAACAGTTTTTCAAGTCTTGGAGACATGCTGACAGGATCTCAGCGTCAATCTACGGAAATTCAGGACAAGCGTCTGCAGGAGTTGAATCTTCAACTGACGCAAAGAAATGACATGCTGCAGAAGACGGTCAATGATACCCTATGCCGAATTGAAGAGCGACTGAAAACAAACGCCATGGAGAACGAACAAAAGCTGGAGCAGATTCGTGGAACCATGGAACAACGGATCGCCGCCATGCAGGAGGAAAACAGCAGGAAGCTTGAGGAAATGCGGGCGACAGTAAACGAGAAACTCCAGAAAACACTGGAGGATCGAATCAGCAAATCCTTCCAGCTGGTAAGTGAGAGATTGGAGCAGGTATATAAGGGTTTGGGAGAGATGCAGAATCTGGCTTCCGGAGTAGGAGACCTGAAAAAAGTCTTATCCAATGTAAAAACACGTGGGATTATGGGAGAAATCCAGCTTGGAGCAATTCTGGAACAGATGCTTTCCAAAGAGCAGTATGAAGAAAATATTGCGACGAAAAAAGGAAGCTCTGAACGGGTGGAATTTGCCATTAAGCTTCCCGGAGATGAAGAAGGAGTAGTGTATCTTCCGATTGATGCAAAATTTCCTGCAGATACATATTCGAAGCTGGTTGATGCATATGAAAAGGGAAATTCCGATGAAATCGAACAGGCGGTCAAAGCGCTGGAACGAACGATCAAAACTTTTGCAAAAAGTATTAGGGATAAATATATCGAGCCTCCGCAGACGACTGATTTTGGTATCATGTTCCTGCCCTTCGAAGGCCTTTATGCGGAGGTTGTACGCAGGGGGATGGTAGAGACGCTCCAAAGAGAGTATAAGATCAACATTGCAGGGCCCACCACGATGGCGGCCTTGCTGAATAGTCTGCAGATGGGCTTTAAAACCCTGGCAATCCAGAAACATTCCAGCGAGGTGTGGAATATTTTGGGGGCCGTTAAAACGGAGTTTGACAAGTTCGGAGATGTTCTTTCAGCAACGCAGCAGCGAATCAACCAAGCTAATGCGGAATTGGATAAGCTGATTGGAACAAGAACAAGAAAGATACAAAGTAAGCTGAGAAATGTCGCCAGCCTGTCGGATGCGAGCAGCAGGGATCTCCTTGGAATTGGTATTTCTGTTGAGGGTGACGCGGCTGAGCTTGAGCTGAGTGAGGAAGATTAAAATATGAGCATATATGCAATTGCAGATCTGCATCTGTCATTTTCCGTGGAGAAACCGATGGATATCTACGGAGGACAGTGGATCAACCATACGGAAAGAGTCAGAGAAAACTGGGAAGCTGCGGTATCTGAGAAAGATACGGTGATTATACCCGGCGATACATCATGGGCGCTTCGTTTTGAAGAAGTATTAGCCGATTTAAGCTGGATCAGCAAACTTCCCGGCCAAAAGGTCCTGATTAAGGGGAACCATGATCTTTGGTGGAATTCTGTAAGCAAATTAAATACGCTGTTTGATAACATGTATTTCCTTCAGAACAGCTTTTATGAAGCGGAGGGCTATGCTATATGCGGGTCCAGAGGCTGGATCGATCCAGAGGATGATGAATTTACTTCCCACGATGAGAAAATATATAAGCGAGAACTGGGAAGACTGAGATTATCTTTGGAAACCGCTGCGAAAGCAGGCTATGGTAAAAAGTATGGCGGAGAGCGCGGCGGGATTCTGGGAGTGACACATTTTCCTCCGGCAGGAGACAAGCAGAGAACGTCTGCATTTGTGAGTTTGTTTGAGGAGTATGGGGTTGAAAAAGTCGTATACGGTCATCTGCACGGAAAAGATGCTTATGGCAATGGGATTAAGGGTATGAAAAACAATATCGAATATATTTTAACATCTACAGATTATTTAAAATGTAAACCATATCGTATTCTTTAAGGGGGAATAAAAATGAAACGAGCAGCATTGATTGTATTGGATAGTCTTGGGATAGGAGCGATGCCTGATGCCGAAGCCTACGGAGATACGGGAGCAAATACATTGGGACATATTGCAGAAGTAAAGAAGGACTTCGAAATTCCAAATTTGATTTATTTGGGGCTGGGCAATATAGACGAGGGTACAAAGCTTGAGAAGGCGGAAGAACCAGAAGGATCATACGGCAGATTATCGGAAATGTCCAAAGGAAAGGATACGATTACAGGGCATTGGGAAATTGCAGGAATTTATACGGAAGTACCGTTCAAAACCTTTCCGGAGTTTCCGAAAGAATTTATGGATGCCTACGAAAAGGAAATCGGTATGGAAACCCTGGGAAATTACGCGGCGTCCGGAACGGAGATCATTGAAACGCTGGGACCGGAACATGAGCGGACAGGGAAGCCTATCATCTATACTTCCGCAGACAGCGTGTTTCAGATCGCTGCAAATACGGCAGTAATTCCTTTGGAAAAACTGTATCATATCTGCGAAGTCGCAAGGAAGATGCTTGTTGGAGACGTGCAGGTAGGCAGAGTCATCGCAAGACCTTATGTTATGGAAAACGGCAAGCGTACGAGAACGGCGGACAGGAAGGACTATGCAGTTTCACCGACAGGAAAAACGGTGCTCGATCATGTGAAGGATTCCGGTAAAACTGTTTATGCGATTG
Organism: Anaerovoracaceae bacterium; assembly: GCA_963676445.1. Classification (GTDB taxonomy): domain Bacteria; phylum Bacillota; class Clostridia; order Peptostreptococcales; family Anaerovoracaceae; genus Anoxybacterium. The sequence continues at coordinate 587,715 of OY781100.1, read as the reverse complement.
GAAAAATAAGGGATATTTTCAATGGCCAAGGGGTAAATATCTCCGTTCATACAGAAAGCAACATGGACGGAGTTGATAAAACCGTAGCTGCGCTGCATACGGATTTCGAAGGGTTTATTTTTACAAACCTCGTAGATTTTGATTCAAAATTCGGTCACAGGAGAGATCCGGAAGGATATGGCCGGAGTCTGGAAGAGTTTGACCGAAGATTACCGGAAATCATAGGAGCAATGAAGGAGGATGACCTTTTAATCCTTTGTGCTGATCACGGAAATGACCCTGTACATTCCGGCTGGGACCATACAAGAGAATATGTACCTCTGCTGATCTATGGAAAGAACATGAAAGCAGGCGTCAATTTGGGTACACGAAAAACCTTTGCTGATATTGGCGCCACCATATCGGACTACTTATCCGTTCCCAAAACAGAAATTGGTGAAAGCTTTTATCACCTGATCAGAAAAGATTCATAAGGAGATCAATGCCATGAATATGTACGATATCATCTATAAAAAAAGAGAAGGCGGCATCCTCGACAAGGACGAAATTGAATTTTTCGTCAACGGATATACAAATGGGGAAATCCCCGATTATCAGGCAGCTGCGCTATTGATGGCAATTTTTTTGAAAAAAATGAACAGGGAAGAGACCTATGCGCTTACCAATGCGATGAAAAATTCGGGAGATACCGTGGACCTTTCAGGGATCAAAGGAATCAAGGTGGATAAGCACAGCACCGGAGGTGTAGGCGATAAGACAACTTTGATCGTTGGGCCACTGGCTGCGGCCTGTGGTGTGCCTATCGCGAAAATGTCGGGCAGAGGCCTTGGTTTTACAGGCGGTACGGTAGACAAGATGGAGTCTATTCCCGGATTTAAAACCACTGTGGAAGCGGAGGACTTCATATCACAGGTCAATCGGGTGGGCTTATCAGTGATTGGCCAGACGGCGCATATCGCCCCTGCAGATAAAAAGATCTACGCTCTTAGGGATGTAACGGCAACCGTCGACGATCTCAGCCTCATCACCTCCAGCATCATGAGCAAGAAGCTTGCATCGGGAAGTGATGCGATCGTTTTGGATGTTAAATGCGGGAATGGCGCTTTTATGGAACAATTTGAAGCAGCGTGTGAACTTGGCCAGCTAATGGTTGATATCGGAAATGCCGATGGAAAGAAAACCATCGCGGTTATAACGGATATGAACCAGCCTTTAGGTGCTGCCGTGGGAAATAGCCTGGAGGTTGTCGAGGCGATTGAAACGCTGAAAGGGAAAGGACCGGAAGATATCACCGAGTTGTCATTGACGCTGGCTTCCCACATGATTTATGCAGGAGAGAAAGCATCATCTCCTGGGGAGGGATATCAAGCTGCAAAACAGGCGCTTGATGACGGATCTGCGCTGAAAAAGCTTGCTCAGTTTATTGAGGGTCAAAGTGGTAATCCGAATGTGATTACAGATTATTCCTTGTTCCCAAATCCTAACCATAGCGTTGAAATTCATGCGAAGACCGATGGCTATATCGCTTCTTTAGAGGCGAAGGTGATCGGGCTTGCATCCCAGCATTCCGGTGCAGGCAGAATGACCAAGGAAGATGGAATTGATCTTTCTGCGGGCATTGTTCTGTCAAAGAAAGTGGGAGATTACGTAAAACAAGGAGACATACTTGCAACGGTTTATGGAAATGACCGGAGCAAGGTATTAAAAGGTGCAGAAGAAGCGGAAAAAGCGTTTCATCTCCAAGCCTCCGAACCTAACAAAATGGAACTTATAAAAAAGATTATCCATTAGAGCTGCGCTTTAAGCTGCTTCTGGTAATCATAGAAAAATGAAAAACCGATAATTGTCATAAAACCCCCGGTACATCCATATCTTTATATAAGATTGATGCGAGGGGGTTTTTACGTTGCTTCGATATAAAAAAACAGCGTTTGTGCTTGTGGCGATTCTGATAATGGGAATGCTGCCGCTAGCCGTTTTTGCAGAAGATGAGCCAGTTATGGAGATGATATCCAGTGCCATTGAACCGGAGCCGACCGTGCTGCCTACCTCCATTACGGGCGGTGCGGTAAGCATGACGGTAGATGCGAAATCAGCGGTTCTGATAGACGCCGCGAGCGGAACCGTCTTGTTTGAGCAGAATTCACATGAACGATTGCCGCCTGCAAGTGTGACAAAGGTGATGACGATGCTTCTTGTGATGGAAGCAGTCGACCGAGGACAAATCAGTCTTGACGACATAGTTACCATCAGTGAAAGATCCGCCAGTATGGGTGGAAGCCAGATGTACATGGAGCCAGGTGAACAGCACAATCTCGATACGTTGATGCTTGGAATTGCAGTTGCAAGCGCAAACGACGCGTGCGTAGCAGCTGCGGAACACCATTCCGGGTCCGTGGAGATGTTTGTTGAAAACATGAATAAGAGGGCCAAAGAACTGGGTATGGCGGATACAAATTTTGTGAATACCAATGGGCTGCCGGTAGCCAATCACTACACCAGTGCATATGATATAGCATTAATGTCGAAAGAACTCATTGAGCATGAAAAGCTGCAGGACTGGTTTCAGATTTGGATGAAAAATATTACTGTAGGGCTGCCGGGCAAAAAGCAAACGGAACTTGGCCTGACCAATACGAATCGTCTGATCAAAACTTATCCGGGAGCGAATGGAATTAAAACAGGCTTTACCCAGGACGCAGGATATTGTTTATCCGCATCGGCCGTAAAGAATGATTTAAATCTGATTGCTGTCATTATGGGAAGTCCGACATCGAAAATCAGATTTGCCGAGGCATCGAAGCTTCTGGATTATGGATTCGCGAATTATGACTCTGTAAAGCTTGCGGAAAAAGGGGAACCACTTGGAAAGGTTATCATTGAAAAGGGTGCTCCAAATATGATTGATGTTATAGCTCCGGAACAAGTCAGCGTACTGGTTAAAAAGGGCGAAAAAGATGGTATTCGCGGTGAGCTGGAATTAAACGACAAAATATCGGCGCCGATTGCTATGGGTGATCAAATTGGAGAACTAGTCATATATAAGCAGGATAAGGAAATCGCAAGACACCCCTTAGTCGCGGCGGAAAATGTTGAGAAAGCAGGACTGATGCAAATCTACTTCAGGATTTTAAAGGCCTTGGCATAAGCCGATAATTAGGGGGTAAAGTAAGGAATGAATGAATACGTAATAGCTTTTTCTTCGTTCTATAGAGCAGTCTATGCGCAAGAAAAGCTACAGGAAAACAGAATTCGGTCAACTTTGAAAAAATTGCCGCCGGACCTTCTCAGGACTTGCGGATACGCAGTGTATCTCAAGACGAACTCAATACACAGTGTAATGGATATATTGGATCGAAGTCAGATAGCAGCAAGAGGAATCTATATGATCGAATATGATAATGGTATGGTAAAATATAAACAAATAGCCTGATATAAAGGCTGTGACCTTCGGGTCACAGCCTTTAAAGATTTAAGATATAAGAATCTCATAATTTTACTATTTCAAATTTTCAGGATTGAGACCTTCAAGCTCAGGGAGAACGAAGAGCCCGTCTTTTCGGATGAGCACATCATCGAACCAGATTTCACCGCCGCCGTATTCCGGCCGCTGAATGAATACCAAATCCCAGTGAATTGCGGATTTATTGCCATTAAAAGCGTCTTCATAGGCCGCTCCGGGTGTAAGGTGTATGCTTCCTGCAATTTTCTCGTCAAAAAGAGTATCCTTCATCGGATCGAGAATAAATGGATTTACCCCGATAGCGAACTCTCCGAAATACCTGGCGTTCTCATCGGTATCAAGAAGCTCGTTAATTCTTTCGTCATTATTGGATGTTGCTTTTATAATTTTTCCGTCTTTAACTTCAAATACGATGTTGTCATAAGTGAAACCGTGTTCCTCCGAAGGCGTATTGTAGGAAATAATTCCGTTCATGGAATCCCGTACCGGAGCGGTATATACTTCGCCGTCAGGAATGTTGCGCTCTCCGTCGCACTTCTGTGCACCGATGCCTTTAATTGAGAAGGTTAGGTCCGTATTCTTTCCTGTAATCCTTACTTTGTCGGTGCGGTTCATCAGATCGACAAGGGGGTCCATTGCAACCGACATCTTTTCGTAATCCAAAGTGCATACATCAAAATAGAAATTTTCAAAAGCTTCCAGACTCATATTTGCCAGCTGTGCCATAGCATTGTTGGGGTATCTTAACACAACCCATTTCGTATGGTTGACGCGATAATCAAGAACGGGACGAAGTATTTTGTTATACATATTCATCTTACCGGATGGAACATCGGAAAGCTCCGAGGTGTTATCACTGGCTCTGATGGCAATATAAGCATCCATGCCTTGCATCTGCGCAAGGAGGTAATCGTTCATAAACTGAATCTGATTTTCTTCACATCCGATCAAAATTTCTCTTGTAAGGGAAGAATCCCTAATTTCAACATAGGGAAAACCACCGGAGGCATAGACTTCTTTAACAAGCTGTTTTGCCAGCGGTTTTGTGCTATCTCCTTCGTAGGATATAAGAACCCGTTCTCCTTTTTGGACATTACAGGAATAGTGTACCAGTACATCAGCTAATTTTTTAATTCTAGAATCCATATTTTAATCTCCTTTATATAAAATTTGTTGCAGTCATCACGAATTTATTATACCCCAAATTTGCGGTTAATAAAAGGGAAGCTGGGAAAATAAGGGATTATGGAAGAGAACGTCGAATTTATTTTACCTGTCTCTCTTGATGTGTTAGAATGAACCTATTATGGCGTTCCATAGGATGCTCTATTCATCAGAAGTGAGGAAACAAAAGATGAAGCATATTTTTGTTATGAATCCCGCAGCAGGAAAAGGAAAAGCTGGTGAAATTTTTTTGCCTAAAATCATCGAGACAGCAAAGAGAATGGCGGTTGACTATGAAATTCACCGTACGATCGCACCAGGAGACGCAGAACATTTCGTCCGCGTCAGATGCGAGGCCTTGAAACGCGATTCGAATCTGACGCCTCATCGTTTTTATGCTTGCGGAGGAGATGGAACGTTAAATGAAGCCGCAAACGGAGCGTATGGCTACTCCAATGCAGAAATCGCAATGATTCCGGCAGGTACAGGGAATGATTTTCCAAAGATGTTTGGCAGCGTTTCTCAGTTTGAAGATATTGAAAAGCAAATCTGCGGTTCTGCAAGAACGATTGACTTGATTCGTTATGAGGCTGTGTCAGCTGATGACGCCTTAGAAGCAACCGTAACAGTTCGCTATGCAATTAATATGTTTAATATCGGCCTTGACTGCAATGTTGCCGACGAAGTCGTAAGGATCAAGCAGTATCCATTTGTATCAGGCACTTTTGCTTATATCCTCGGCATCGGAGTTGTACTGGGAAAAAAAGAGGGGGTAACCCTGAAGATATGTTTTGACGATGATGAAATTCAAGAAGGCGAGATCATGCTCACTGCGATTGGGAATGGATGCTATTGCGGAGGAGGATTTAAGGGAGTGCCGAATGCATTGATCGATGATGGATTGATGGATGTAAGTATTGTTGGCAAGATCAGCAGAAGAAAGTTTCTATCATTGATCGGAAAGTACAGAAAAGGAACCTATCTTTATGATCCTGCTACTGCTGGAATCATCAATTATAAGAAATGTCGGAGCTTGAAAATAATTCCTTGTAATAAAATGAAAATCTGTGTCGATGGTGAAATTTCAACGGTTGGGCAGACTACTTTTGAAATTGTTCCCCATGCGATTAAATTTTCTGTTCCACAGGGTTGCGAATAGGCAGGGGGATGTGCTATAATCATCTTTGTCCGTTTGCCAAGGCAACAGATAAATTAAACTTCAATTTGGACATAATAAATAATTTTGGAGAAGTATCGAAGTGGTCATAACGGGGCTGACTCGAAATCAGTTTGGCGGCAACGCCACGTGGGTTCGAATCCCACCTTCTCCGCCAACGAAGAAAAATATCCACCCAAGGGATGGATATTTTTCGTTTGTAAAAAAAGAGGGATTCGAAGCCGAAAGGGCGCGACCGTAGAGAGAAAGTCCGGTGGACTTTCGAGCAGGGAGCGGTCCAAGAGGCCTGAAAAGGGCCTCGCAGGACGGCAGGTGCGAAGCAGCTGAGTAAATCCCACCTTCTCCGCCAACGAAGAAAAATATCCACCCAAGGGATGGATATTTTTCGTTTGTAAAAAAAGAGGGATTCGAAGCCGAAAGGGCGCGACCGTAGAGAGAAAGTCCGGTGGACTTTCGAGCAGGGAGCGGTCCAAGAGGCCTGAAAAGGGCCTCGCAGGACGGCAGGTGCGAAGCAGCTGAGTAAATCCCACCTTCTCCGCCAACGTGAAAAGGGGACATCTCAAGCAAAGCAATTGGGATGCTCCCTTTTTGCGTTACGAAATAAAGGCGGGAAGAGAAACCACGTGGAGAGGGGGTATCGGGGGAGAGTATTTCCCTCGATCAGAGCGCTTTTGTTTTACGTAGGGAAAAGTGTGGATTACCGTTCCGGGGGTTACAGGCAAGGGCCGTCATGGAATATTTATTTTGACTAGTCCATGGACTTGCCGCCATAAGGGGGCAGAGCCCCCTGTGGAGCATGCAGAGCATGCCCACGTGCGGTTCGAATCCTACCTTCTCCGCCATGAAAAATTAAGAACGGTTTGGCATCATTATATTTGACGCCGATTATATCCAAAACCTATAATGGGAACATGATTTAGATTATTATTGTAAAATGCCAACAAAACAATGGTGCTGACACATCTAAACAGCATGAGAATACAGGAGGTAAAAATGAATACCGTCAAAATTGAAACCATATTTGATTTGATTAAAAATAAAGAACCGCGTGGGTTCGAACTTTTATACGAACAGTATTTTCGTATTATGTACGGCATTGCATATTCGGTCACCGGCAACGACGAGCTAAGCAAAGACGCTGTCCAGAATACGTTAATCAAGCTGTTCGGGCTTGAACCACAAAAATTTCCCAAAACACATGAACTGACATGGCTTTATACCGTAGTAAAAAACGAAGCACTTATGTTGCTTCGCAAGGAAAAGCCGGCTGTTGACATCAATGCGGTTGCTGAAATATTGCCTGTGATTGACAAAAGCATCGAAGACTTTGCCGATATGGATAACTATTATTTTCTGATTTCATCGTTGAACGAAAATCAGAAACAGATCGTCACGCTAAAGGTGTTGGGCGGCTTGGGCCATAAAGAAATATCTCACATGCTGCAAAAGCCGATCGGGACAATTCAATGGACATACAATATGTCAATCAAAAAACTGCGTGTGGCGCTATCCACGATGGCAGCGTTTGTCATCACGTTCGGCACTGGCTTTGTCTATAAGCTAATTCATGTGTTTAATACAGAATACATTGAAATTCCGGAAATGAAAGCGGAACCAACACCACCACAAATTGATGCATCGGTTATTGTACTCGGTGTATGCTTTGTGTTATCGGTAACAGCATGGATCGTATTTTTTAAAAACTCGGACAAATTGCCAACAAAACGCAGAGCTGGACGCATCTAAAAGACAGAATCAAAACAAAATGTTAAATACGAAACTAGGAGAGTAACAATGAAAAATTTTAGAACAATTATGATTATGGCGGTGGCAATAGTTATGTCCCTCAGCTTGGCCGCCTGTGGAAGCAAAGACACAGCCCCGGATTCATCAGAATTACAGTTTAGCGGTAAAATTGACAGTATAGATGGGGACGAAGCCCTCGTGACACCAGATGAAGGCGAAGATATCCGTAGCTCCGGAGATGCCGTTCGTATCAATATCGCCGATTACAGCAAACCACTCAATGTAGGCGATACCGTGACGATCTATTATGACGGTGTAATCATGGAAAGCTACCCGTTGCAGATCAACCTCCTTGGCATCAACGATGAAATGTTCGATATTGAAGAACCTAGTAACAGTGTGGATTCAAATGAATCGGTTACGTTTGATAATCCAGAAGTATTGGAGTAAACAAAAATAAATTTTTCACTAAGATTTGCCCAGGAAGTGGCAAGGTGTTTCAACCTTGGCACCCCAAGAACAGGCTTTACTTTTTCTACATAAGAACAAAAAAAGAACCGGGCGTAGCGGCGATAAAAGGCAACCGCGCCCGGCGTTTTTTGTGGATTTATCATAAATAATATGCTAAAATTACAAGATAAAATCATACTTTAAGAGGGGGCAGTGAGAACGGCGTGTCTATGTCGTTCATTTACAGGGATATGTTATGGTTATAGAAGTTAGTTATATTGGGGGGTTGAGTAAATGCCTAACGCGGAAGAATACCTGAAGAGTCTGGAGTTATCTAATATATTAAGGGAACCTATTATAAAAACTGTAGTACGTTCACTACCGCTTCTTCCTGAGAGTGAGGGGTTGGACGTAGGCTGCGGGACTGGTTTCTATACTTTGATGCTGGCAGAAGAGGCAGGGGATCGCAGTCATGTTATCGGGCTAGATATTGAAGAAAATTTCTTAGTAAAAGGACGTTCCTTGGCATTAAAGTCAGATATGTCAGAACGAGTTTCATTTATAAGGGGTAATATTAGTAAACTTCCATTTGAGGAGAACATATTTGACTGGGCTTTTAGCATGGATCTTGTTGGCAATCTAAAAATAGATCCTGTAATCCTGTTAAAAGAGATCGCCAGGTCTGTCAAACCTGGGGGCATGATATATATCCTTAATTGGTCTTCACAAATGCTGCTTCCCGGATATCCGGTTCTGGAGGCCCGGTTGAATGCGACTTCTTCTGGAATTGCTCCCTTCGAGCCGAAAATGGGACCAAAATTACATAAAATGTGTGCGCTGGAATGGTTGAAACAAGCAGGCTTAGGGGAAACAAGGGCGCGGACTTTTGTCCGAGATATTAGCACGCCATTAAGTCAGGAAATGCAAAAAGCTTTAGTGGATCTTTTTGAAATGCGTTGGGGTCAGGAGAATCAGGAATTGCTCGAGGAAGATCGAGTTGAATATCAACGTCTATGCAAGGCTGACTCGCCGGACTTTATTCTGAACAATTCCTGGTACTATGGGTTTTTTACATATTCATTGTTTTGCGGTCGAGTGCTATAAATAATAAGTTTATTCTGGCAGGTTGAAGAAAAGACGATTGTTGCCTTACGTTTGTAATTTTCTAAATTGAAGAAATACTCAGATGAAGGTGAAAGGAATACGGGCTTATGCCGATCGAAATTTATTACTTCAGCGGAACAGGCAACTCCCTGTTTATTGCAAAGGAACTAAAAAAGCGGCTCCCGGATTGCAGCCTTGTTCCTGTCCTACATGTTCTTAGAAATGGTAGAATCGAAACGGTTGCCGATGTGATTGGCATCGTCTTCCCGATTTATGCTACGACCTATCCCGATGAAATCAGACAATTTATTCAATTGCTTGATTGTAATAAAGACACATATGTTTTTGCCGTATCGAGCCGTAAATGCCGTCCGCGTGTGTTTACTGCTCTTGGAGAAAAGCTGGCACGAAAGGGCGGCACACTTTCCGCAGCGCGCTCTATTTCCATGCCGCAGAATTATATCCCTGTTTTCACTGTCGAAACACAGGAGGATATTAAAAGACAGGATGAAGAGCTTTTTCAGACGCTGGACGAATTTGCGCAGACCATCCTTGACAGGCGGATTTCCATTGAGCAGGCGCAAAAGCTTCCTGTCCACGTTGCGGTGTTATATTCTCTCGTCCGGTTTTTCTCTTTCCTGAACAGAAAAACGCGTTACTTTAATTTGGAAAACAGATTATATTCAGATGACAAATGTATCGGCTGCGGTCTTTGCGAGAAAATATGTTTAGCCGAGCGTATCCGGCTGGACGACGGGCGACCCGTCTGGGATGCACACATCCCTTGCAGGCTGTGCCTGGCTTGCGTACACTTTTGTCCGGCCGAGTCTATTCAGATCAAGGGAACGAAGACAGAAAAGACCGGGCGGTATCATCATACGGGAATTACTGCGGAAGATATTGCACATCAGAAATAAGTTTTATTTTGGCTCAATCAATGCGTACCATTTCTTGATTTATTCAAGCCCAGCACACTGTTATTAATTAATTTGCTTCATATTCCCCAATGGCTTTATGCAAAGAATAATTGAAATTATTGTTTGTAGTACAAACATAGCCAAAAATCCCGGATGTTCCATGTTCGGCGGAATCGTCATCACGATAGCATTTTGCCATCCGTGGAACAAGGTGCAGAGCAGAACACTTCCTGTTAACTTAAATATTGCGGTTAAGGTGAATGCTGTCGCTGTGGTTGTGACCATGTACATAAAAAAGTTACTGCCTGATGCAAAGGTGCCGGGCAGGAAAAAGTATGGCAAATGCCATATTGCCCAGACAAATCCGACTATAATAATAGATACGGTGATATGCACTTTCTTTTCAAACGCAGGTTGTAAGTAACCTCGCCAACCTCCTTCTTCCATACCGCCCCCCAACAGGATTTGGCCAACCCAAGTGATAAGGAATGCTGTGGCGGAGATAGGCTCGTTTGATACTCCAAAGAGAAAGAAAGTAAGGAACTGAAAAATAAACAGAAAAAATACGATCGTATAAGGGAGGACTTTTGGCTTGTCACCAAAAGCATAGTGTAAGATTTGACGCTCAGCAAATAAAGGTTTGCGCCACAGTATTATAGCAGCTAACAGAGGGGATGCACTCTTCAAAAAATCCACCAGCATCAGTACCGTACAACCCAAAACCGCGTTATAGCTAAACCATGTTTGATATGCCATAAAAACTGCGCAGACCCAAGTGACAGCAAAAGTTATCGCAATAAATGCTATGGGCCTATAAATCCTTTGATTTTGTCCCAACATCTTCTCTCCTTTGTTCACAATCTACTGCTGTTCACCCCCAAGTATAGACGAGAGGTAATCTATAGTCAATACCGTGAGGATGTGGTCAAGGCTGTGACTGAGGGTGAATAAGAGGAAAAACCGTATAGCACGATAGACAGCCAGCATACAGGGAATGTATAATTTAAGAATTAAAAAATATGTTACGAAAACTCTGAAATTAAGTATGTCACAAAATCTCTGGACGAAACCTTAAACCTTAACCTTAAATGAAAATGATATGTGATATTTTGTCTTTAATTCGTAGTATATAGGCGAGGCAGAAAGGATGGTACAATAGCCGATGGATGATAGTCAAATCATTGATTTGTTCTTTGAGCGCTCAGAACAAGCGATTAATGAACTATCAAAAAAATACGGCAGAGTGTGCAAGAAAGTATCTCATAACATTTTAAATAATACGCAGGACGCAGAAGAATGTGTCATCGATGCCTATTTAGGTACATGGAACAATATACCGCCTCAAAGACCAAATCCATTATCAACCTATGTCTGCCGTATCGTGCGTAACCTTTCTATAAAGAAATACCATGCGAATACCGCTGCCAAGCGCAATAGTTACTACGACATTGCACTTGAAGAATTTGAGGATTGCTTGCCATCGTCAAATACTATAGATAAAGAGTTTGATGCTAAGGAGCTTTCCCAAATTATTGATAACTTTCTTGATACTCTGGATAAAAACAATCGAATTATGTTTGTTCGCAGATACTGGTTTTCCGACCCGTTATCAGAGATTGCAAAAATGTATGGAATTACTGAACATAATGCTGCTGTCCGTCTTTCTCGTATACGGGTAAAAATGAAAAAATATTTAGAGCAGGAAGGTATTTCTCTATGAAAAAAGAAACCATCTCGCAAGCTATAGGCGGGATTAATACAAGACATATCAATGAAGCGATGAACTGTCATATATCCAGCCACAAAACAAATTTTTTTCTAAAACCTCTTGGTAAATCAATCATTGCGGCCGCTCTTTGTCTATGCCTGCTAATTGGGTTTGGTGTATTTCTGCCATTCAGTGGGTTAACAGTTCGGGCTTATGACTATGGAAATAATGAAGAAATATCCAAAACTGACACAGTTTTGTCCTCTGGTCAAATTACCGATGACGGTGAAATGAAAGGTCATCCGCTTCAATTCTATATTGTAGGCAAGGATATTGCGACAATACGCTATTCGTGCAAAAACCAATGGATTGATTTTGTAGATTGGACACAAAAGCGTGATGAATATGGAATTGGCAAGAACTTTACTGTTTCTTATGGTGAAGATGAAAGCGAGTATTACTACCTGACAATAGACTGGGTTCCCGATAGTACGATTCGAGAGCTTACAGATAACGGAGACACAACGATTGCGAGCCTGCCGATTGAGCTGCGGGAAGACATTATTGTGTTGCAAATCACGTATGAAAACGGGGAAAGTGCTACGAAAGCAATGAAAATCCGTTTACAGGATGACGGAAAGTTTTTGGCATCATTCATCGACTATACGATTACAGAGCAGGATACCTTTATCAAGCGCCCCGACAGTACCACGATCAGTCGCGATATTCTATATGCAGAGGGGGATGATGCCGATTCTCAAAACTTAGAGAAGGAGTCTGTATCTTATCGGGCTGCATTGTCCGAAGATGAAATTAAAGCAGCACAGGCAGTTGCTCAAAGTTATTACAGAAATACTATCTGGCAGGTCGATGAAATCAACCCAACTGCGGATAGTAATAGCTTTTACGAGAACATTGGGATTGAGTCAGAATATTCAGCCGGAGACATTATCATTTTTGATGTAACGGCAATTCGAGATGGAAAATCCGAGAAACGTATCATAAGCGTTGCAAGAAAAGATGATGGCAAGTGGGCTGTCATAAACGAAGGATTTTAATGAGAATAAATAGCACATAAAAAAATGGGAATTGCCTCTCAAGGCTGTTCTGAAATGCTACGTGTAAAGCAGTTGTTATTGTAGAAAAATCCCCTATCTGATACATTATCCCATCCTCCAGTCATATATTTCCTCGCCACCAAGGGTGCCAGCTTCATATGGCATCTTTTTTGTATCCTCAAGGCATACGGAGGTAGTTTGATAAACCAGATAAATAGATCGAGAATACAGCATACAAGGTATCGGGAGCAGGTTGGCAACTACACTGAAAGATCGGTAATGATTCGTATTTCCTGAAGAATTCGTGTCAAGGCATCAAGATCCTTGAGAGGAACCCCCGAAAGACAGAGGCGGATCGCTCGGGATGGAATATGGGAAGCTGTTGAATCGTGAACAGAATGATTTGGGGTGGGCAAATAGCAATCTGCTGCCGGCATTATATAAATTCCTTGCGGCTTCAGCCTTTCTTCCAAAGCAAGAGCGGTCATTCCAGGTGGTAGTATCATCCATACGAAGATGCCGTCCTCTGGGACATGCCAGAAAAGATCTGGTGGCGCCAAGGACTCAAAAATTCGTCTTGCAAACATTAGCTTTTTTTTATAGATCCGCCGGATCTTAAGATTGTGCCTAGCATACATGCCGGACTGAATGAAAAGTTGGAGAGCGGCTTGGGGGAGTTGGGATGTATTGAGGTCCATGAGTCTTTTGAGCTGCATGATCTCATGGGATAGGTCCTCAGGTAGAACGGCAACGCCAATGCGTATTCCTGGCATGAACGTCTTGGAGAAACTACGAATATGGATCGTACTCTTTTTCGTGTCATAGTAATGGATAGGAAGAGAGTTCCCTTTTGATCCGAGAGCTGAAAGGTAGTCATCTTCTATGATGCGTACGCCATAACATTGGGAGAGGACTGCAACATGGTGCTTGGTCTTTTCGTCCAAGGTGAAGCCAGTGGGATTCTGATGTCTAGGGACAACGTAGAAAGCTTTGATTTCTCCTGACTTAAAGAGGCGCTCTAGCTGATTTAGGTCATATCCGTCTATTGAACGGGGGATGCCTACCATAGGGATGTCAAGCTGTTTAGCCAGATCAAGAGCCAATCCATAAGTGGGGACTTCAACCAGCAGTTTGCCTGAACAGTTCTTAAAAAGAGTCTGAAAAGCGATGGCGATGGCTTGCTGGGCGCCGGAAGTGATGAGGATGCGTTTCGATGGGGTGTAGAGGCCGTCTTTCTCGAACAATGTTTTCAGTTCTTCACGGAGTGGCGGATGGCAGCCACTGTATTCATAATTGAACAGCCCGTTCTGATGGCGATCGACGGAGGTGTTGATAACGTGGGTGAACTCCCTGTACGGGATGAGATTTTCCTCTGGCCTGATGGTTTTAAAGTCTACAGAGTCTCTGGATGGCGTAGGTTCCTCGTAGTTCCGTATAAGGTAGAAACCACCGCAGGGGATGGAATAGACTAAATGGGATTCCTCTAATTCTGCGTAGGCCTTGTTGACAGTAATCTTGTTGATACCAAGTTTCTCCGCAAGTTTTCTACAGCTGGGAAGGCGCTGCCCTTGGCGGATAGTACCATGTTCGATTTCTTTCAGTATGTAGTCGATGACCAAGTGCGTCTTACTCATATTTCCTCCAAATTGTGGAAGTATAATTGCGAATTGAACTAGTACAGTTAACTTATGCCGGAATTGAACTATTTAGATATCTATTATAAACTAACTATTATAATAAAACAAGTAGAGATTCGAATTGAGGAGGCATGGCAGATGAGATTGTTCATAAGACCGGAGTGGCCTATCACAGCTCTTTGGAGCAGAGGAACAAGGGTAATGACGAAAGAATATGGTGAATTAGTGGACATGGAATCGGGGTGCTGGGCGGCAGTCCTTGGGCATAACCATCCTGATGTGGTTCGGGTGTTCCATGAGCAGGTGGATACGTTGTTGCATACCCATCAATTCTTTCAAACAGAGCATCCGGAAAAACTTGTGGAGGAATTGAGTGAGGCAGCGAATCTACCCAGTAAGTACAGTGGCTCCTTCTTATCTTCAGGAAGTGAAGCAGTATCATTGGCGGTAATGTTGTCTGAGTTGCTGACGAGTAGAAGGAAGAAGCTATGCATGAACATCACTTACTTAGGAGCTTGTAAAGAGCTAAGGCACCCAAGAGACAATATGTACTGGGATGATCTTGATGTGACGGGGTGTCTCGGGTGTGGAGAGCTTGGCACCAAGGTATGCAACAAAAGAAGTGATATCGATGGAATCACGAAAGACACCAATGAGAGGAACTGCGCAACTTGTGGGCGTTATAACCAATTGGATTTCAGCCAGTACGCTTCTTTTATATTTGAACCTGGCAATTCTGGAGGGCTCGTGCTCACGCCACCCGAAAAGCTGGTGACATTCCTTGCAGGAAAAGTGCGGGCAGCAGGTGGTCTGTTGGTGGTGAACGAGGTTACGACAGGATTCGGAAGAACCGGTGAATGGTTTGGGTTCCAACATTATAAGTTTCTGAATGACGAATCCAATGCGCCTGATCTCATTGCTCTTGGTAAAGGTCTTGGCAACGGTTATCCCATCAGTGCTGTCTTGGTGAGGGAGAATCTTGCAATGGTTGCAGAGACGATGGGAATAAGGTATGTTCAGTCCCATATTGACGACCCCCTTGGATGTAGAATTGCCAGGGAGATTATCAAGGTCATGGTGGAAGGAGAGTGGGTGTTAAAAGGACACGAGACGGGGAAATACCTCAGATCAAGACTAATGGACATAGCGGCTAGAAACAAGGAAATTAAGGAAATACGTGGAAGAGGCATGATGAACGTGGTCATGTTGGAGAAGGGAGTCAGTGCCGAGGCAATATTTAAAGGGCTTCTTGGAGCAGGGTACTTTTGTGGTTTCTCAGAGCAACTTGGCTTCATACATCTGTATGCACCTTTGATTATCAGTCAGGAAGAAGTGAATGGTTTCTGCAACGCACTGGAGCAAGTAGTGAATCGTCTATACTAAAATAGACAGTTCTCTTAAGGTCTAGTATAGCCTGCATACAGGGTGCTGTCGCCGGAGTTGCAGGCCGGTTTAGCCCTAGCGGTATCGTCCGATGCGAAGTAACGAATAATTTTGCAGGCATAAAAATCCCGTTGGTTTTGTTTGTCGCAATGGCATTATTAGGGTAAGTTAAGTAAACATCAATCTGGAAACCATAAAGTAACGGTTTTTCCAGATTGATGTTTACTATTTATATTAGAAATTAACAACAATAAGCTAATTTAATGTTTAATGCATATTCTCATTAACGGTAGAGATAAAGCGTATTTTTGATGTATGTAATTCTTTATGAAGATGCACAGCCATAAATACTGTAATAACAGCAGATAGAACGTCGGCAATTGGTTGAGCATACAAAATACCATTTAAGCCTAAACGAGAAGGTAGGAGCAAAATGATGGGTATAAAACAAATACCCTGCCTACAAGCACCTAAAATACACCCCTCTTTTGCTTTCCCCATTACAAGGAACAAGAATGAATATACCGTGTAGAAGCCAAAAAGTATGAAAGAGATACCATTTGCCCGGAGTGCGATTGAGCCGACATGAACCATCTCCATATCTTCTTTTGTAAACAATGACATAATTCTCTCGGAGAATATGGCGGCGATCAACCCGAAAACAACACAAAATATGGTTGACCAGAGAATAGAAGTCTTAATTGCTTGTTGTAGACGGTCATACTTTTTTGCTCCATAACTAAATCCGGCGATTGGCTGAAATCCCTTTAGAAATCCAAATACAACAAGACTACCCATAGACATAATTTTAGTAAGCGGACCCATTGCGGCAAGTGCAGAACCTCCGTATTCTTTTGCTGCGTTGTTCATCATACCAATAGAAAGACTGGTTAATAACTGGAATACCATTGTGGGAATTCCTATTTTTAGAATCTCTGACATGATTTCTTTAGAAAAAGAACATTCTTTAATGTGAAAATTAAACATACTCTTTTTTCGGAGGATATAGCACAAATAGACCAATGTGGAAACAATTTGTGAACAGGCGGTAGCAATAGCTGCCCCGGCTACTCCCATATTAAGTATGTAAATGAAAATAGGGTCTAGTATTACGTTTAACAATGCGCCTAACATTAACGCACACATAGCAGTTTTGGCTGCGCCCTCGCTTGATACAATATTATTCATCGTAACATTAAATACGTTGAAAATTGAGAACACAATGTAAATGCTGGTATAAGTAATCGCATAAGGCATGACGCTTTCAATCGCGCCCAATTGCTTTAGAATCGGCCTTAAAAAAAGAACCGAAAAGATGATAATGACTGCCCCAGTTAAAATGCTACTATACAAAGCGGTGCTTGCAACCTTGTCGGCGGTTTTAATGTCCTTGCGCCCCAGTAATCTAGAAAGATAGGCGGCAGCACCATTTCCGAATAATAGCCCCAAGCCGACTACTATTTGTCCAAGGGGAAAGGCCACAGTAATCGCACCCATCTGATCAGTTCCAAGACCTCCCACAAAATAAGTATCCACCAAATTGTATAATGCGTTTATTAACATTCCAATCATAGTAGGAAGTCCCAGAACTATTAGTGCTTTAGGTATTGGTGTGTTACCCAACAATTCCATTTTTTTGTTTTGTTCATTCATTATTATATCTCTTTTCCATTGACATAAGATGTAAAATATAGTACTATAAATTATAGCAATTTGACGCGAGATATATAGTACTATAAATTATAGTACTTGTCAATAGGAGAAACGGAGAATTTTATGGCAACAATAGATTTAATTGTATTAGGAATATTGAAAAAAGAACCTTTAAGTGCTTACGATATTCAAAAATTAGTAGAGTACCGTAATATATCTAAATGGGTTAAAATTAGTACACCCTCAATATATAAAAAAGTAATTCAACTGGAGAAAAAAGGCTATATTAAAGGCAATAACGTAAAAGAAGGAAAAATGGCTGAGAAGGCAGTATATTCTTTAACAGATGCTGGAGAAAAAGAATTTGAAGAATTAATGATAGGGATTTCTTCTCAGCCAATTAATATTTTCTTGGATTTTAATGCTGTAATAGTAAATTTGTTAAGCCTTACGCCAGATACTCAAAAATTGTGTTTGTCAGATATCGAAAAGAATGTCAAAACATTAAAAATGTATTTAGAAGAAAACGTTAATCTGAAAGAAAATAGTCCTGAGATTCCTGAAACAGGAAAAGCTGTTTTACAACAGCAGTTTATATTGGCTCAAGCAATCGAAGCATGGATCATTTCTCTAAAAGAAAGTTTTGAGGAATGATGGGGAATGTAATTCATTACCGTCAAGGAACCACCAGCTAACCACGACATCATTTTTGTCTACTCAAGCCACATAGAATGCCGCTACTTGATTGAACTTCAAATGAAGTGAATACAAACATGGAGATTTTGCCCATATTAACAGTACCTCATCGAATGTAATATAACAACAACTCCGGCCAAAAGTATCATATAGGTTGATTTGTTCAACCTATATCAACTGCAAATCCATTGATACTATCCTGCATACTAACTAAAATATAGTTAGAGGTGATTTATATGAAAGAAATAAATATTGCAAAAGTACTTGTAACCAAGCGCAAGGAAAGGGGCATCACCCAGGATGAGCTTGCAAATTATATTGGTGTGACCAAGGCATCCGTATCCAAATGGGAAACAGAGCAAAGCTATCCCGATGTTACTTTTCTTCCCATGCTGGCTGCGTATTTTAACATTAGCATTGACGAATTGATAGATTATAAGCCGCAGATGACTAAGGAAGACATTCGAAAGCTGTACCGGAGTCTGTCGGATGATTTTACGTCAAAACCGTTTGATTCTGTAATGGAAGACTGCCGAAAGACAATAAAAAAATACTATTCATGCTTTCCATTGCTGCTGCAGATGGGGATCTTGATGATCAATCATATAGAGTTGCTGAAAGACTCACAGAAAGCGGCGTCTTTAATTGCTGAAGCCAAAATTCTTTTTATCCGGGTGAAAGAGGAATGTGACGATGTATCGATTACCAGGCTGGCTTTGTATATGGAAGCTCTGAGCAGCCTCATTTCAGGTGATCACAATTCTGTGCTAAAACTGCTTGACGGATCAATCGCGCCTGCGCTGCCTCCAGAATCGCTTATAGCTTCCGCTTACCAAATGACGGGGCACACCGAAGAGGCAAAATCCGTTTTGCAGGTCGGAATGTTTCAGAATATCGTCGTCCTGTTCAACTTTCTTCCCGCTTATCTTACTTTATGTGCGGATGTCCCATCTAAGTTTGAAGAGGTACTGCGGCGTTCGCTTGTCATAGCGGAAACATTTGACATGAGGCATTTGCATCCCAGTGTCTTCGTCGGTATTTATATTTCAGCCGCGCAGGGATTTATTGCTCAGAGAAATTATGATAAGGCGCTTGAAATGCTGCAAAAGTACACCGAGATCGTAATAAGTGATATTTATCCTCTGCGCTTGCATGGCGATGCTTTTTTCGACCTTCTGGACGGATGGCTGGATCAACTCGATCTGGGAACGGATCTTCCGAGGGATGAAAAAACAATCAGGAAAAGTATGTCTGATGTGATCGTTAATAATCCGGTGTTTTCGGTTCTCTCAGAGGAGCAGCGCTTTCAGAGTATAATTGAACAGCTTCAATATAATTGCAAATAAAATTAGAAGGGATAATGTTATTATGGAACAAGAGAAATTTGCGACAAAAAAACGACTGATTATATTTATTGCGCTTACGATCATCCTTACATGGAGTTTGTTTTTGTTGATACCGATCTGCGGGCTGGCCTATGGAAGCGAGGTATCAGTAGTGATCGTGTCAGCTGCTATGTTTATGCCTATGCTGTCCAATTTATTAACAAGGTTTATAACTAAAGAAGGATTTGGGAATATGTATCTTCGCCCGCACATCAAGGGTCATGTGAAAGAGTATTTACTTTTGTACTTTGGTCCCACAGCCTTATTGCTTCTGAGTGGAGCGCTTTATTTCCTGATTTTCCCCGGTTCGTTTGATCCGGATATTACAAATTTAAAAGAGATGGTTGCGTCAAGTAGTAGACAGGGGCTTGACGTGCCCACGCTGCTAATTGTTCAAGCTCTGATTTTTGTTGTCCTCGGACCGATTGTAAATATCATACCAACCATGGGCGAAGAACTTGGTTGGCGGGGATATTTGCTTCCAAAACTGCGCATATTCTTATCTGATAGAGCTTCCCTAATTATTACAGGGGTAATATGGGGAATCTGGCACTTACCCATTATCGTGATGGGTCATAATTATGGAACCAGCTATTGGGGTTATCCCGTGCTCGGTATTCTGGACATGATTGTTTTTTGTGTTGTACTTGGAGTTATAGAAGGCTATATATCAATCAAACTGGAAAGCGCCATTCCAGCCGCTATGATTCATTCAACTGTGAATGCGGGCGCGGCGCTGCCAGGCATTTTTATTAAGAGCGGATACAACCCATTGCTTGGTCCGGCAGTTACCGGACTTATTGGCGGACTTCCGTTTATCGCTTTAGCTGTTATATTGCTAATCAAGACTGGCAGTCAAAATGACGCTGGGTAAAAACAAAGCTGTGCCCTATACCCACAAAAAAGTGGGTATTTTTTTTATGATTGCATATAGTACAATTTATGCAAATAAGAATTATATAGGAAGGAATGTTAAATGTTGAAAAACGCAGCGCAGACAATTGGAACATTAATTGATAAACAGAGTGTTTCGTTTATTAGTTCTATAGGTGACGGTGGGTTTCCGTATACAAAAGCCATGTTGCCACCAAGAAAACGTGAAGGGATTAAAAATTTTTATTTTACTACCAATACTTCATTAATGCGTGTGGCTCAATACCGTGAAAACCCTAAACCATGTGTTTATTTTTGCGACAAACGGTTCTTTCGAGGTGCTATGCTGAAAGGCACTATGGAAGTGTTGGAGGATAGCGGAAGTAAGGAAATGATATGGAGGGAAGAAGATACAATGTACTACCCCAAAGGGGTTACCGATCCTGATTATTGTGTTCTGAAATTTACCGCACAATCAGGACGATATTATGCGAACTTCCATTCCGAGGACTTTGTAATTGAATAGTTAGATAAAACAGAAGCTTAATAAATTCCCGATTCGCATTTGAAAGAAGGTTGTATGATGAATATTTTGATCTGTGGTGATCCGCTTTTTTGCATCGAACTCATGCATGGTTTTTGGGAATCGGGGCATACCGGCCAAATTATAAAGCCCGAAACAGCAGACCAGCTAAAACGCGCCATCGTTGACATGCGGCCTGACCTGTTTATGACTTTGGGCAGCCCACTGTACTACAGTGATGAGGTTTTAAACATGATTGGCCAAAAACCCTCCTCTGAGACGCTTTATATTCATTGGGATACAGACGGGGTGCTGTGGGATTTGGCTGAGCTGCACTTGGTCCGCCTCTCCAAACCGGATATTGTCTTTACAATCTGCATGATTATGCAGGAGTGTTTCATCAGGCGTGGAATACCCTGCCACATACTGCCTTTCGCGGCCAATGCTCCAATTCATTACGTGATACAAACCGATGAGTATGAGGGGCAAATCACGTTTGTAGGCAACGCATATCCGGAGCTGGCCAAAAGAGATCCTCACCACCTGCGATATAAGTCGATGGAAATTCTATTTAAACCGTTGCTTGAAAATGACTATGACGTTCATTTTTACGGTTCCAGCATGGGCGGCTATAATCTGAATGAATTATTCGGGGCGGTGATACCGTACGGCCGCCTGCACGGATATGTCCCATATCATAAAATTCACAGGATATATAGCAGCTGCTTTATTAATCTGATTCCTCAAAACTATGAATATGCTATCACGAAAAGGACCTTTGAGATAATTTGCTCTGGCGGGTTTGGGCTTTCTTACGACATTCCTGCTATGCGGCAGATCTTCCCTGAAGGCAGCGGAATCGTATACACCTCTTCACAAAAGGAGACGCTGGAGCAGGTGAGGTTTTATCAGCAGGATACCGTGGCCTATAAAAATGTGTGTATACAGGCGCTTGCCACAGCACAAAATCATACATACAGACAAAGAGTGCAGACCATCATGGAATGCATACACAGGGAAAACAGCTGAAGGGGGAGGTGGAAGAGTGACCGGGTCTTTACACAGTGACGGAGCGTTCACACCATCTGTCATCATATACCGGGGACGTACATCACATAACGAGATTGCGTTGACTTATGACTGTGGTGGGGCAAACTGCGGAGAAACACAGGATTTATTGAAGAGGCTCAGCAGAAATAATGTGAAAGCCACTTTTTTTCTGGTCGGCGAATGGGCTGAAACCTATCCCGAATTGACTAGTGCGATTGTGGAAGATGGTCATGAAATCGGAAACCACAGCTACAGTCATCCCGACTTCACCCAAATAAGCCTCGAAGAGATCATAATAGATATCAGGCGGGGTGAAGAAGCAATTAGGAGAGTGACAGGCGTAGAATCTTGTCCACTCTTACGCTGCCCTTATGGATCTTTCAACGTGAAGACGCTGGAAGCAGCGGGAAGAGCAGGTTACAGCCACATCATTCAGTGGAGCGTTGACCCCAGAGACTGGGAAGAGCCGCCGCTTGATAGTATCTTAAGTCGGGTACTGCGGACCGTGCAGGCAGGGGACATTGTGCTGCTTCATTCGTATGCGAAGGATACACCTAGGGCGTCTGACATTATCATTCAGACGCTGGTGATCAGGGGATTTCGTTTTGTAACGGTCAGTGAAATTATTTCTAACGTCTAACTGATCCGGCTGTCTAATACGCCTTGCTGCTTCAAAGTGTAGATGATCTGCTGTGCACGGAATTTGTAAGAATGAGGGACGGCGGCTGCTATACCTTGCTTTCGTATCATTTCCCGTTCCTCGGGGTGTTCAGTGTAATAGTGTACCATTTCTAAGGTCTCCTCTGGGGAAGACGATACGATCAGTTCTTTGCCCGGCTCAAACCAGTGTCTGATCTCCTGCGTATTATTCGTGAGCAAAAAACCACCTGATCCCAGTATTTCGTAGGTGCGCTGAGTCATCTGTGTCCTGTGGTTCTGCAGCCCGACCACGATATCTGCGCTGCTGTATATTTTATTTACTTCGGTGTAGGGAATGTATCCGTGAATCCATTCGGTGGGGATGTCACACTCCATGAACTTCTGCATTCTATTCCAGTCACGGCCCCAAAAGTCCACACGGATTTGATGAGTAACAAGGGGTTTAATCAGGATATCCAGTGATTCAATACGATAATGCTGCGGATGATCAGCCAGTATATCGGGATATGCATTTGCGACCACAGCGATGGCGCACCGGTAGTAATTCTGCGGATCTGTTCGGTGATGAACAGAAGAGTGATAACCGAAATCCAGATGTGCTGACTTTATACCCATGCCCTGATAATATTCAACAGCAGAAGGACAAATGGTGAATACAAAATCCGGATGCAGCAGTCTGATGAGTGGCAGCGTGAAGGTTGGCGTATGGGTCGGATCTTCCGTGGCCCAGAAAAATAGTGGAATACCAGTGGGCTTGACATAATGGAAGACCCAGTACAGCTTGATTGGCGTATGCTCCTCAGTCCACCCCAGCATGCCGATGAGATCAGGTTTAAAGGTGGTCAGTATTGACAGGATATTCTTTTCGGTTAGCGGACCGGAGACCATCACCTCATGCCCGAGGTCTCGAAAACCGCCTGGCAGGCCGTGAATAAACATAGGATGACTTTCCAAAAACAACACTTTCATTATAAATGTTTCCTTTGCTTTTATTCGATCACATTTATTATATGTCGTATATTACGACGGGTGAATCCGCTTTAACCCCACTTGGCGCCCCACAGTTTCATTGCGATAATAATTGGCTTGAGGCTGCGTCCTTTTTCTGTAAGGGAATACTCAACTGTCGGAGGAATCGTTGGATAGGCTGTCCGTCTGATAATTTCTTTCTGTTCAAGTTCCTTTAATCTGACTGACAGAGTCTTCGGGCTGACACCCTTCAGTTCTTTACGTAGTTCTCCAAAGCGCATTACGCCATCAAATAAATTTTTAATAATTAAAAATGTCCATTTGCCATCCAAAACTTCAAGCGTCTTTTCAATGGAACAATCGATTTCAGCAGGACAATCCATTATGTTTTCTTCTAATACATGTTCTATTTTGATTGCAAACCCTCTTTTGTTCATATTAGTATCTTATATCGTTCTATCAACATTATTCGGCGCTTCAGAGTAAAAAATATTTTTCTGAATCTTTGTCACAACTCACTGCCCGTCCTTGTCTAATTTCATGTATAATCAATTTGCAGCTGGAAATATCAGGGTATGTTGTGAAATTGATAATACGGAATACATGAAAGGAAAAGTATGTTGAGCAGCCCTGTGGCTCACGTATGAAAATAATCAATATGAAGGAAGAAAATTTTAAATTGGTGGATCGGGCTGTTGAAGGAGAGAGTCAGGCACTGGAGGAACTGATTTTAAGTGTGGAGGATTTGGTTTATAATTTGGCGCTTCGTATGCTTGGAACAATTCATGATGCCGAAGATGCTGCCCAGGAAATTATTATTCGTATCATAACTCAGTTATCAACGTTCCGCAAAGAATGTTTATTTTCCACATGGGTATATCGAATTGCGACGAATTATTTAATAAACTATAAGAAGTCACTATTTGCGCAAAGACCGCTGAACTTTGAGTTTTACGGAGCTGATATCGAGAATGGGTTTATAGAGAATACTGAGGATTTAACCCAAAATGTAAGCGAAGAGTTATTGACAGAAGAGTTAAAAATGTCATGTACTAATGTTATGCTCCAGTGCCTTGATCCGGAAAGCCGCTGCATCTATGTTCTTGGCATTATGTTTCAGGCCGACAGCAAAGTCTGCGGAGAGATATTGGGAATCACAGCAGAAGCATATCGTCAAAGACTGTCAAGAATCAGGAAAAGAATGAGAGATTTCCTTGGAGAATATTGTGGCTTGACTGGGACTGGAAAATGCAGCTGCCGTAAGCGGATCGGGTATGCAATTCAAAGCAGAAGGCTTGACCCCCAAAACCTTGAATATGCGAATTTAAAAAGAATGGATGACAATTTAACATTTGGATTTAAACAGGCGATGGAAAAAATGGATGATCTCGCTTATGTCTTTGCCGAACTTCCCAAATACCAGTCACCCGAAGTTACAAGGGATTTTATCAGGAAAATACTGAGATCAGATCAAATGAGCATGATAAAGTCGGAGGCCTAAACGGGGAGGGGGATTGCTATGTCAAGAGAATTGATCAATAAAGAATTAAAAAACACAAGACTGGCCCTTGATTGAAACGAAAAACAGATGGTGTTGTCCTTCTGACCATTCACCGTTGTTTTCCATTGTACTAAAGCGGCTGAACCAATGTAATTATGAAGTAGTCTGCAATACATGCAATTCTAAATACAAAGAGGAGATAATTAAGATTCAATAATCAGCGGAATAGTTACCTATTTTTTGTTATACTAATGATAGCATCGGTTTTATAGCGTTGGTTGATAAGTGGGATTTTCTCCTTATCAACTGCCGTTAATTTTAATGTGTAAGAAAAAGAGAGGAAAAGGGTCTTAATGATTGACGTCAATGGTATAACAAAAAAATATGGAAAATTTGTGGCAAATGATAATATAACGCTATCCGTAAACAGCGGAGAACTTGCCGTGCTCCTTGGACCGAACGGTGCAGGCAAATCAACTTTGATTAAGTCAGTTTGCGGTCTACTGCGATTTAAAGGAAAGGTAACGGTCGACGGATATGAAAATCACACGGCGGATGCAAAACGGCTTTTAGGTTATATTCCTGAATTTCCGGTGCTGTATCCCATGCTGACCGTTTACGAGCATCTTGAATTTATAGCGAAAGCATATCGTTTGGATAACTGGAATACGAAAGCCGAAGAATTGCTAAACAGATTTGAATTGGATGATAAAAGGATGAAGCTTGGAAAAGAACTGTCCAAGGGAATGCAGCAAAAGGTAAGTGTTTGCTGCGCGCTACTTCCTCAACCAAAAGCTGTGATTTTCGATGAGCCTCTTGTAGGCCTTGATCCACATGGGATACGTGAACTGAAATCCGTTATTTCACAGCTACGTGAAAGCGGCTGCTCACTCCTTGTCAGTACACATATGATTGAAAGCATAGAGGATAACTGGGATGTGACCTATATCATGGTAAATGGAAAGATTGAACGAGTTTGCCGTCGGTCAGATATGAGAGAAAACCAGAGGCTGGAGGAAGTGTATTTTGCGATAACTGAGGGTAAGGATCAGGAGGAAAATCGATGAACAGTCTTGTTTTTCTTCTTATGATGAGTGTAAAAAATAGTTTCCTTGAGCTATTAAGAAAACCGGCCAAGCTTGTTTTGTGGATTCTTGTGGTTGGGGGCATTATCGGTCTGTTTTTTCTTTCAGCAGTTACGCGGCAAAATGTTGAGAACTTTCACGATCTTATCTGGCTGAAAGGGATGCTCTTCATGTTGATATTGATCTTCGCTGTAGTCTCAATAAAAAAGGCGCTATCAAACGGAGACGTGATCTTTGATATGAACGACGTTAACTTCTTGTTCGTCTCTCCGGTCAGCTCACGCCTTATTTTGATGTATGGAATTGTACGGATGGCAAAGATGGCGTTCTTTGCAGGCTTTTTTATTCTTTTTCAAAGCAGTTCTCTCGGCACCAGCTTTGGTGTTGGAATGAATGCAGTGTTTTTGATATTGATTGGATTTATTCTCGCAGTTAGCTTGATGCAGATTCTGTCATTGTTGATATACAGTGTGACAAACGGAAATCCTTCAAGGAAAAGAGCGGTTCGGATGATTGCAATTCTCGTTATATTACCTTTGGTGACTTACGCTGCAGTGCAGCTTGTTAAAACTTCTAACCTGCTGCTGGCTCTTGAAAATACACTGCGTTCACCGGTTTTCTCATGGACTCCGATAGCAGGATGGGCATCAGAAGGGGTGATGGCTTTTATATCTTTCGATATCGGAAATGGTTTTCTGTTTTTCGGTTTGATTTTACTTGCAGGATCTCTGATGATCCTTTATATCGCATTGAGCAATCCCGATTATTACGAAGATGTGCTGGTGGCTACTGAAACAACATTTGAAAAAAAGAGGGGCATGTCCCAAGGTCAATTAAATACAGAAGGGGTATCGACAAAAAAGGTCAAGGTAAGTAAAACCGGAATAGGTGGTTTTGGAGCAAATGCAATATTATATAAACATATTAGAGAATCTTTCCGTATAAACAGGTTCGGCCTATGGGGTCTGTCATCCTTCTTTATCATCATAGGCTCGGCAATCTTTTCTTTCTTTATCAGAAATGGGGGAGGACTTCTCGTTCTTTTGCAGACACTAATGTGGGCGCAAATATTCCTGATCGGTACAGGCAGAGGCTTGAAAGAACTTTATCTGCATTATATTTATATGATTCCTTTAAGTTCTTTTCAAAAAATGATCTGGAGTAATCTCGAGATTGCTGTAAAAGTTTTCGTTGAGGCGCTGGCAATCTTTGTAATAGGCGGACTTATTACAGGGACGTCTTTCATGCTTGTTGCTGGCATGATCGCAGTTTATGTACTTTTTTCATTTTTGCTGATTGGAATCAACTACCTTTCTCTTCGCTGGACAGGTGCGGATATCAGCTCTGGACTTTTGATTTTGATCTATATGATTATGGTTATCATCATTATGCTTCCGGGATTGATCGCTGCTATTGTCGTTGCGGGAATGCTTGGAAGCAATGGCCTTTTAACAGCACTGGGAATTCTTGCTTTATGGGAGCTGCTGGCCTCAGTGGGCTGTTTCTGGCTTTCAAAGGGTGTTTTGCACAATTGCGATATGCCGGTAATGAAAACAGTAAAATAAAAATAGAATGAAACTGTTTACACTAGGTTGAATATCCTTTGGTTATTTGGGTAAATAAAACAAAGATAAAGTATGCAAGGAGGCTTATATGATCGTAACAAAAGAATATGATCCGAAATTTACAAGGTTCCATGATTTAATGAAATTCCGTGTAAGAGAGATCCTCTTGGTATCAACGCCTTATGATTCATTTGTTTTGGAGGAGGACGGACACCTTTCTGACAAGATCTTCAGCGAATATCTGGATTTAAACTTGCAGTTCGTTCCCCGAATTGCGCATGCTGCTTCTGCTGAGGAAGCATTTGAGGCGCTGGAAAGCCGCACATATGACCTTGTTATTACTATGCCGAGAATCAGCGACATGAGTCCGCTGGAATTCAGCAGACGAGTAAAAGAGGCTTACCCGGAAAAACCCGTTGTCATGCTGACTTATGAGACACTGGATAATGAAACACTGAAGAAAATAAGAGAAACGAAGACGATTGACAGAGTCTTTGTATGGTCAGGCGATAGTCAAATCTTACTGGCAATTATCAAATATGTTGAGGATCTTGGAAATGTGGAGGAAGACAGTGAGCAGGGTGTTCAGGTTATTTTGGTTGTGGACGATACTCCGGGCTACTATTCTCAGTTTTTGCCATTGATTTATACGGAAATTATGAAACAAACACGCTATCTGATATCTCATGCTGTCAACGATTTTCACCGATTGTTAAGGATGCGTGCAAGGCCAAAAATATTGCTTGCTGTTTCTTATGAAGAAGCTATAGACATTATTGGGAAGTATCGAAATAATCTGCTGGGTATTATATCGGATATTGGATTTTTGAAGGACGGTGATGTATACGGTGAAGCAGGATTAGAGCTTGCAGCATTTGTGAAGGAGAATATTCCTGATTTGCCAGTTTTACTTCAGTCTGAAGAAGTCGTAAACATGAAAAAAGCAGAACAGTTGAAGATGAACTATATCGATAAAAACTCACCGAATTTGCTGAAGGAGCTCCGGCGTTATATTTTAGATAATTATAGCTTTGGAGAGTTTGTATTCAGAAGTGCAAAGGGGGATGTTCTTGCAACGGCTTGTGATATCACGGATTTTGAACAAGTAATCAAAGAACTCCCGGATGACAGTCTCGTTTATCATGCAAGCCATCATCATTTTTCAAGGTGGTTACGGGCAAGAACTGAATTTGAACTGGCCGACGAGCTAAGAGCATGGGAAGGAAGCGCTTCCCAGAGCATTAAAGATTTCAGAGAATTTATAATGGAATGTATTGATATGATGTACCGGAGTTATCAGAAAGGGGTTATCATCGAATTTGGTCTTTCCAAAATGAATTTTGAAAACTCTTTCATCAGGTTGGGAAGTGGTTCACTTGGCGGTAAAGCGAGAGGTGTGGCCTTCTTCAGATCATTGATTGTCGATTCGGACCTCCAGAAAAAGTATCCGAATATCAAGTTGAAAATCCCGAGTTCATTTGTAATTTGCAGCGAGGTATTTGAAGAATTTATGGCGCTTAATGATCTTCAGGAGATGGCGACAAACACTTCTGATGAAGAAGAGATCGCACAACGGTTCCTTGATGCACAGCTGCCCGATGAGATCATAGATAATTTGCGGATCATGATCAATGAGATTGATTATCCCCTTGCAGTCCGGTCTTCCAGTATCCTTGAGGATTCACAGGTCCTTCCCTTTGCAGGAATCTATAAAACCTATATTCTGCCAAACAATGACCCGAATCCTGTGCTGCGGTTGAAACAGCTGATCGACGCGATAAAATTGATCTATGCTTCGGCGTTTTTCCAGTCTCCTAAAGGGTATGCCAAAAACGCGGATGTTCGGATTGAAGAAGGAGCCATGTCTGTGCTGATACAGCAGTTGGTCGGTGAGCAGCACGGGGATATCTTTTATCCAGCTATTTCCGGTGTTGCGCAGACTTACAACTATTATCCTTATTCTTATATGCAGCCGGAACAGGGCATTGTAAGCCTTGCGCTTGGATTTGGAAAAGCGATTGTTGACGGAGGAAGAGTATATAGTTTTTCCCCCGCATATCCTAAAATGAATCCGCCTTATTCATCACCAAGGGAATATCTGGATAACACGCAATCGAGTTTTTATACTCTGGATATGATCGGCTCATCTAAGCAGCTGACGAAAGATGATGAATGCACGTATAAACGAGTCGGCTTTGATCGCGTCGGTGAGGATAAAACTTTGCAGCTTGTTGCCAGCACATATCTTAGAGAAAATGATATGATCATGGATACTTATGATGCTCAGGGCCCAAAGATTGTATCCTTTGCGTCTATCCTGAAGCATAATTCATTTCCCATTGTCGATATCGTGAAAGATCTCTTCCATCTGGGAAAGAGTGCGTTTGGCACAGATGTAGAGATAGAATTTGCTGTGAATATTCCGGTTGAGAGCAACATGCAGCCGGAGTTTTATTTCCTGCAGATTCGACCCATGGTGGTGGGCAGAGAAGCTAGAGAGGTAAAAATAGAAGATTACAGCAGGGAAGATGTGATTTGTACCAGTGGTCATATCATCGGAAATGGGGCCTATAAGGACATCACAGATATCATTTATATCGATCCGGATCATTTTGACGTGGGTAAGAGCAATATGATTGCGACAGAAATCGGGGAGCTAAACAAACAGCTGATGAATGAAGGGCGAAAGTGCATCCTCATGGGATTTGGACGCATCGGAACCTCCGATCCATGGTTGGGGATACCGCTGATCTGGTGGCAGATGTCACAGGCTAAGGTTGTCGTGGAAGCAGATTTAGGTAACCTGGTGGTGGAACCTTCCCTGGGCAGCCATTTCCATCACAATCTTACATCTTTGAAGATGGGATATTTCCATATCGGAAAGAAATCCTCAGATGATGAGCTTATCAATTGGGAGGTACTGAAAAAGGCACCGATCGTAAAAGAAACCGAACATGTTAAGCATGTGCGTTTTGAAAAGCCGCTGATTGTTAAAATTGACGGTCAAAACAACAAGGGTGTTATTTTGAAACAGGATTAAGATATAAAAACATAACCTCTACTTCATTGGTGGCAGGCGATATCCCTAGAAAAAAGGGTTGTCTCCCCATGATTAATTGAATCATGGGGAGACAACCCTTATCTTATAACATAGGAAATATCGCTGCAGAATTAATATTTGCCCTAAGTCTTGTGCGTTTATACTTCTTGCTAAGAAATTGTCATAGGCGGCAAGCGCATCATCATTTATAGAAGAAGCATCATCAGATGGCTGTGGAGAACCGCTGTTTTGTCCGCAGGCGTTCAGAGTAAGTAGAAGTACCGATGAGAGTAAAAGGTAAAGGGTCTTCTTGAAAAAAGAGTTGAATTTCATGACTGCCTGACAAAATGACATAGGTAATGATTTCTATTTGATTATTCAAATGGAAATCTATGAGGAAGTCCCAGATTGTTGCGGATTGTTATAAATTCTTTTTGAACGGCTTCGCCGACGGGAACTCCCTTATCTTTCCGCTCCAGCCAGGTGAGATATTCTTTTTCTCCCGCTGTAAAAATTCTGGCCTCTCCTGGAGCAAGTGTCGATGCACGCAGCGCTCTTAAAATATCCCCTGTAGTTTT
The DNA here is from genome assembly GCA_963676445.1 of Anaerovoracaceae bacterium. Classification (GTDB taxonomy): domain Bacteria; phylum Bacillota; class Clostridia; order Peptostreptococcales; family Anaerovoracaceae; genus Anoxybacterium. The sequence goes on along the minus strand of OY781100.1, from coordinate 556,330 downwards.
TTTAAAGCTATCAGATCCTACAAAGGCCTCTGTATCGATGGCGATAAAGAAGTGCCCAAGATGATAGGGTGCCTTTTCGCCTTGTGCGCCAAGTCCTGTAAGCATTTTCAGATAACTTCCGGCCTGCAAAGCCGCAGAAAGGATTTCGACCACGGTGGCGTAGCCATATCCCTTATATCCGGCTAACTCTTCTCCAATGCCGCCAAGTGGCGCTAATGCGGCATTTTCGTTTACCAGTTCGTTCAAAATTTTAGCACTGTCTGTCATTGGGTTGCCGTCATGCCCCACAACCATTCCTGAAGGTGTTTCTTTTCCTTCTCTTGCGAAATATTCTATTTTGCCTCGCTGTGTAATACTTGTGGCACAATCCAGTACGAATGGAAATTCTTCATCGCTTGGAATTCCAAAGGTCAATGGATTCGTTCCCAGCATATTTTCCACCCCGAAGGTAGGAGCAATGGAAGGGCGAGCATTTGTTCCGGTTATGCCAATCATATTTTCTTTCGTTGCCATGGTGGCGTAATATCCTGCGATTCCGTAATGGGTCGAATTTCTCGCAGCCACCATACCCATCCCGTATTTCTTTGCTTTTTCAATCGCCATTGTCATAGCCTTGTATCCGACGACCATACCCATGCCATCATGCCCGTCAACGACCGCGGTTGTTGGCGTTTCTTTGATGATTTCAAACTCTGTTACCGGGTTTTGAATGCCCGCGTTGATGCGGTCAATATAGATGGGTTTAAAACGGTTGCAGCCGTGGCTTTCTATCCCGCGCTTGTCACTTTCCATCAATATGTCTGAACAGATTTTTGCTTCGTCAGCTGGAACACCGATTTTTATAAATACCGATGTCATGAAGTCTTCAATTAATTCCCATGACAGATAAGGTCTGGTTTCCATATTAGCCTCCTGAGGTTTAAATTTAAAATTCGTAATCAGATGATTCATCGTGCTATGCACATTATAACGTATCTTCGGAAATATTTCGACTGTAGAAATTTTAATCGGCGAAAACAATCTTGCTATCAGTAAGGAAATATTTTATGATATTAGTAGAAGAAAATATTATGATCGGAGATGGCCCCAACTCAATCATTGATATAAATAAGAGTGCAAAGAGAAAGGAGGCTGGTCGATGAAAAAACTATTGATTTCAATTCTGACAGTCGCTTTCCTTAGTATCATGACAGTGCCTGTTTGTGCCAATTCTGCACCATCTTACTGGGAAGCATATCCTTATTCTGAAATACTGGCCATCGACAAATCCTCACCAATAACTGTTAATAAAGAATATTTAATCTACGATTTTTCTAGGGTAGAAGTTGAACCAGAGAACTTTAGCCGTACCCCTACGGCTCAAGTAACCGCCGAATATGAAATGTCTAATCCTACATCTCAGTCGATGTCTGTCCAGATGGCTTTTCCTCTTGTATCCAGTCTTGCGAAATTAGACATATCCAACATAAAGATCAAGGTGGATGATGTCAGCATACCGTTTGAAATATATCCGTCTATCGATGAAGTTAATGAAAGCGGCAGCTCGGAAAATGGATTTCGCTACGACGGCTTTGATATTTCAAGGGGCGAAGTTGAGTATCCGGGGCCGAACGTGAATCGGGAAGGAACGTTATATCGTTGCAGTGTCCAGACCGATGAAGAAGAGCCCTTAAACCTAGAAGCATGTTTCAACGCGGATTCGCAAAAAACCAGATTGATCGGGAAAAATTTTAACAGCGTGAGTTATACGGAAGGCGAAAGCACCTGCCTGGGGGCAAGGTTTCAAAAGGATAACGGCAGAGAACCCGAAATTCTTATTCTTGGTGAAGATAGCGGATTGACATTCAAAGTAATGACGGAGGATGGAAAAGAGGCGGACCCGAAGCGATACCATCTAAAAATCAGCAGTGATACTGTAGACATAGAGACCTATCTTCTTCATGAGGTAGATAAAAGCTTCGGCGATGTTGTTGAAGAGATAGATGACAAACAGCTGATGAGCATTTATATGAGCCAAATATGGCAGCAAGGGTTAGATACCGGATATACCTTCCTGGAGGATGTTCTGTCTTCAATTCAAATGGAACGGGTCATCACACTGATTTATGAAGTTGACTTTCCTGCTGATTCGACAAGAATTGTGCGTGTCGGGTATCAAACTGACGGAACGATGGACGGGAGAGAAACCAAAACACCAAAATACAGCTATACTTATCTTTTGAGCCCTGCAAAAAACTGGGCAGCTTTCGGAGAGCTGAATATTAAAATCATTACTCCAAAGGAAGCCCCTTTCATAATCAACAGCAGCATCAACTTTGAGAATAACGGTCAATACCTATATTCAGCAACACTGGACGGCTTGCCGGACAGCGAACTGGATTTCACACTATATAAGAATGCAAAAGTTTCTTTTTTGGATAAAGCGCAAAAATCAGTTCAAAGTTTAAATTATATCGTGTTTTTTCTATGGCCCTTTATCTTCATTGCTGCGCTTGCTATCGCAGTAATCGCAGTAATAATATTAAGACTCAGGCGATAACCATATGGCATAAAAATCAATTCAATTAATATGATTTAATGTATATTAATGCATCGGTCTGAATCGGAGGGGTCGTTTCATGAAAATACCGAATGTTTTTACGTCCAAAAAATTTTTCGATATAGCAAAGAGCAGATTTAAATTTTATCATGCGGCAGAGGATTTTCCCTTTAACGTCCAGACTATCGCGGATAATTTGATTGTTCCATGGGCAATGGCTGCCAGCGAGGATGGTACGATTTATTTTACGGAAAGGCCCGGCACCGTCAGGACCATTGAAAACGGCCGGCTGAATCCACAGCCGCTGATTACATTAAAAGCTCCGTTTACCAGTCAGGGAGAAGGCGGCTTGATGGGAATTGCTCTGGACCCGAATTTTTCACAGAATCATTATATCTATGTCATGTATTCCTATGTAGAAAATAATCAAATCTATAATCAGGTTGTCAGGCTAATTGAGCAGGATGGCAGAGCATATGTTGACCAAGTATTGATTGATAAGATACCGGGAGGATTGGTTCATAACGGAGGCCGCATTAAAATAGGGCCAGATCAGAAGTTGTACATAGCGACTGGTGATGCAGGGAACGGGTCATTGTCACAAAACCTCTCGAGCAAAGCTGGAAAAATACTGCGAATTGAATTGGATGGAAGCATCCCCGAAGATAATCCTTTCCCTGGTTCGCCTGTTTACAGCCTGGGTCTAAGAAATCCTCAAGGTATGACATGGGATATAAAAGATAATGTCATGTATGCATCAGACCATGGATCAGAGGCACATGATGAAATCAATATTATTGTGCCAGGGGGCAATTATGGTTGGCCTCTGGTACAGGGCGATGAAGAAACAGAAGAAGCGGAAGTTCAAAAACCTCTGGTTAATACGGGGAATGTAACCTGGGCTCCTTCGGGGATCGCATATCTGAGTCAAGGCCCGTGGCAGGGATCGTTGCTTGTTGCAGCGTTAAAGGCCCAGGAATTAATTCAGCTGCCCCTGAATCGTAATGGCAGAGAAGTCAAAAGTATAAATACTTGGCTCGATGGCGAATATGGGAGGCTGCGTGATGTGATTCAGACAGAGGATGGTACAATATATATTTCAACGAGCAACCGGGACGGCAGGGGCGGTGTTCCTCGTTCGGAAGATGACAAAATCATCATGCTGACACCAAAAGAAACAGCCTAAGATAAAAACGATTTTATGGAGGAGAAAATGCGTTTGGATCATATTTCAATTTATACAGAGGATCTGGAACGGCTAAAGGACTTTTATCTGAAGTATTTTGCCGTTAAATCAAATGAAAAGTATCATAATGTTTCGACAGGCCTACAAACATACTTTCTTTACTTTGAAGATGGAGCCAGACTTGAACTGATGCAAAGACCAGGTTTGCTGAAAAAAGACCGCTCTCTGACTGAAACAGGATTCTGCCATTTGTCCTTTGGGGTGGAAAACAGGCAAATGGTCGACGAGCTGACTGAACTTCTCGTTAAAGACGGGTATCTATTAAAAAGCCACCCGAGAATTACCGGTGACGGTTATTATGAAAGCTGTATCCTGGATCCAGACGGGAATGAAGTTGAAATCATTGCATGACATCATGTTAGTTTCTGAAAGAGATATTATTTAATTGGGTTTATCCGACAACAGCGCCGCACAACTCTGTATAGGGATACTGGTTACAGTCTTTTAACAATTTTTCATAAAAAGCAAGAACATTTTTGATTGTTCCAAGTCCAAGTTCTAATTCATATCGAGAATAACGTTCGGGAGAATTTTTCAATTCCCAAATTCCTTTGTGAAGTTTTGGGACAAAATCAGGTGCATTACCAAGCCTTTCTGTATTTACAATAAACCAGCCGCTGGAGGCCTTAATTAAATCACGATTGTCCCATTGGATCTCATGATTTGCACCCACCTTAATCCAACTGCCATCCTGAATTTTTAGACGTAAACAGATGCGATATTTCATTTTTTACCTTGCTTCTACCTTCTTAATGAAAAATAATTATACCCCTATATATTATTTCGAACATTTCTGTAATTTATTTAGGTATCATAAAAAATATTATGTAGGTATAATCTGTAAAATGATGTTAGATTCTTCAAAATTTCTTGCATTTTGTCGAATTTGATAGTATTTTATTGTTATAGCCTTCTGCAGTCGATATTGAAAGATTGCAAATGAAAGATACAGTTTGTTGCTGGTTGAAACAGGGGGGTATTTCAATGAATACAAATCTATTCGTTGGACTTATTAATAATGCTGCGCTCTTAATGGCACTAATTGTTATTTATGAATTCTCTTATGTTATCAGAGATCGATTGAGAAAATCGATTCTGTATCTAGACGGTTTTATGATCGGGATCATCGGGCTGGCGATTATGAGCGTACCATTTCACATGACCAGCGGAATTATGTTTGATACCCGTTCAATTCTTATTAGTGTATCAGCATTGATCTTTGGAACAGTTCCTTCTGTTATTGCAAGTGCTATTTTGATTATTTATCGGTTGATATTAGGCGGAGATGGGGAATGGATGGGGATCGGTCTGATCATATCCTCATGTTTGATTGGAATTATATGGCGTAAGCATATATTAAAAATTGAGACAATAAATCGATGGCTGAATATTTATCTGTTTGGCATTGTTGTTCATCTTTGCATGCTTTGCTTCAGTATATTGCTCCCCCGGGAACAGGCATTCGCGGTATTGAGGGAGATAATCATTCCAGTTCTATTGATTTTCCCAATCGTAACGGTTCTGCTTAGTATGGTTATGCTGCATCAGCGTTACCAGAAGGAGGCTCAACTGATGATTGAAGAAGCAGTGGCAAGATATACGAGTATCTTTAATAATAATTATGCAACGATGCTTCTGATTGATCCTGAAACGGCTGACATTGTAGATGCCAATTCAGCTGCCGTCCAATTTTACGGCTGGTCGCTTGAAACGCTGAAATCAATGAAGATCACTGACATCAATACCTTAAGCCAGGAGGACGTCAGAACGAATCTTGCCAATTCAGTGATGTTGGAACAGAATTATTTTTCATTTCAGCACAAGCGTGCTTCAGGACAGGTAATTGATGTTGAAGTATACAGCGGACCGATTATGATCAACGGGAAAAAATTAATCTATTCCATTATTCATGATATTTCTGAAAGAACTGCGGCCATTAATGCGCTGCTTGAGAGCGAGGAGCGTTTTCGTCTGCTGATAGAAAGTGCACCTGAAGCGATTTTTATTCAAAACGAGGGTAACTTCTCATATTTAAATCAGTTTGCCGTTTCTCTTTTTGGCGCAACTTCCAAAGATGAACTTTTGGGCTCACCGGTAATGGACCGTTCCCATACTGATTATCAGGAGAGCATCAGAAAAAGGATAAAACAGCTTAACGTCGAAAAGATCGCTGTTCCTTCAAACGAAGAAGTGTTTGTTAAGCTAGACGGATCACTGGTTTTCGTCGATGTTACCGCGGTTCCTCTTTATTATAACAACCTGGATGGAGCACTTGTTTTTGCCAGGGATATATCGGAAAGAAAGAAACTGGAGCATGCCAAAAATGAGGTGGAAGCGCAGCTGAGACAGCAGCAGAAGCTGGAAGCCATCGGCACGCTTGCCGGAGGTGTCGCACACGAAATCAATAATCCAGTCAACGGCATTATGAATTATGCACAGTTGATTTTTGATTCAACGGGTGATCGTGCAGATATTGCAGAATATGCAGGAGAAATTTTGCACGAAACTGACCGGGTTGCGACGATCGTTAAAAATCTTCTTCAATTTTCCAGACAGGAAAAGCAGTCGCACAGCTATGCTAGCATTTACGATATCGTCAACCAAACGATATCTTTGATCAATACGGTTGTTAAGCGTGATCAGATTACACTCGTTGTCGATATGGAAGAAGATCTTCCTGAGATAAAGTGCAGGAGTCAGCAGATACAACAGGTTCTGATGAACTTAATGACGAATGCCAGAGATGCGCTGAATGAGAAATATCCTGAATATGACGACAATAAAATCATTAAATTAAGCTGCAATCAATATTTCAGTGAAGATCGAAGATGGATGAAAATGATTGTGGAAGATCATGGAAACGGGATACCTGAAATGATTATAGAGAAAATTTTTGAGCCGTTCTTTTCAACAAAGCCAAAGGAAATCGGAACGGGGCTAGGCCTTTCCATCAGCTTTGGAATTGTTAAGGACCATCACGGAAGAATCACAATCGACACTTTGGATGGAGAATATACGAAATTTATACTTGATTTACCTGTCGATAACGGCTGGGAACTTATGAGGTAAGATAATGAGCAGAATTTTAATTGTTGACGATGAAAAAAGCATGAGGATCACTTTGTCGGAGTTTTTACGCAGAGAGGGACATGAAATCGATACTGCTCCCGACGCTTTTGCAGCATTTCAGATGATGGATGAAAAAGAATTTGATATCATTGTTACCGATATCATTATGCCTAAAATTACTGGAATTGAAATACTTGAACGCATCAGAGAGAAATCTCAGACAATACAGATTCTTATTATGACCGGAGAGCCAACGGTGGACACTGCAGTAAAAGCGGTGCAGAGCGGGGCAAACGACTACCTGACAAAGCCGATCAATAAAGATGTTTTTGTTTCTGCAATACGCCATGCTGAAAGAGTGAAACAGCTGATTGATGACAAAGAAGAACTGGAAAAGCAGAATTATCAATATCAGAAAGGGCTGGAAAATCTTGTTGAAGAGAAAACCAATGCTTTAAAAGGGGCAATGCAGGGGATCATCTCATTGCTTTCTTCCGTCGTAGAGGCAAGGGACCCCTATACCGCCGGGCATCAAAGACGGGTAGGGAATCTTTCCGCAGCAATCGGAGGGAAAATGAATCTGGATGAAAAAGTAATCGAAAACATTAGAATGATCGGGTATATTCATGATATTGGAAAGATCGCGATTCCTGCTGAGATTCTTTCAAAACCGGGACACCTTACCGCCTTGGAGTTTCAGATGATCAAAACGCACCCGTTCAGTGGCTATGAGATGTTGATGGGGGTTGACTTGCCGAAGAATATAGGCGACACAATTTATCAGCACCACGAGCGATGCGACGGCAGCGGCTATCCGAGAGGATTAACAAGGGATGAAATGTCAATGGAAGCTCAGATTTTGATGATTGCAGACGTGGTGGAGGCGATGATGTCCCATAGACCTTACCGGCCAGCGCTGGGTCTGAACCATGCGCTGGAGGAAATACAGAGAAATGCTGGAACATTTTATAATCCTGAAGTTGTGAAAGCCTGTATTACGCTGTTTCGGGATTCAGATTACATGCTTGATGATCATGAACATGAGATCGATTTTCAGATATAATATTTCAGGTGACGATAAAAAAAGTGATAAGAAACGATATTTCTTATCAGATAAAAAAGATCCCCGGAAACGCTTAATGAGCGTCCGGGGAACTTTTTTTTTACTAAGCGGTCGCTGTATCCAGCGCAATTTTCATCATATCAGTAAAGGTTTTTTCTCTCTCTTCTGAAGTAGACTGTTCAGAGGTGATAAAATGGTCACTGATGGTTACGATACAGAGCGCTTTCGCTCCCAGATTTGATGCGTTCATATAGAGTGCCGCAGCCTCCATTTCAACGGCTAATACGCCCATTTTGGCCCATTTCTGCCACCAGCCTTCCTGCTGCTCGTAAAATACGTCGCAGGATAGGATATTGCCTGCATGAATTCCAATGCCAAGCTTGTCCGCGGAAGCTTTCGCCTTCATCAGAAGGTCAAAATCAGCGCAAGGTGCATAGGTTCCGTTGATGCCGAACGTATGCGCATAATTGGAATCGGTTGAAGCACTGACACCGAATACAATATCTCTGATTTTTATTTCTTCTTGAAAGGAGCCTGCAGAGCCGATGCGGATCAGGTTTTGAACACCGTAATCGGAGATTAGTTCCCAACTGTAAATTCCCATGGATGGCATGCCCATTCCGGTACCCTGTACCGAAACCGGAACTCCTTTATACGTACCAGTATAACCTAGCATTCCTCTTATCTCATTATAACATTTTGGGCTGTCCAGAAAATTTTCCGCGATGAATTTTGCTCTTAACGGATCACCCGGTAAAAGGATGGACTCTGCGATTTCACCTTTTTGAGCGGCATAAATATGTGCAGTCATAAAAAGACCTCCTGTTTTTTCTTAAAGTATAGCATATACTACGGAAGAGTGGAAATACCCAATTCATTTTTCTATTTACTTGGCATTTTTATTCATGTATTATTGATATACATGATATCATATTATATAATATGTAACATGATAATACATACCTTGAAATACAGTAACATTATTCTTCAAGAGGTGCAATATATGGAAAATACATTAAAGTATCACGAGGTCAGGGAAATCGTATCACTCAAAGACATGCTGAATTCAAGTGCAGAGCGCTACTCTGAAAAACCTGCTTTTTTAACAAAGAAAGTAAAGGGCGGAGAATACTGCATGATTACTTATGAGCAGTTTAAAAACGATGTGGATGCCTTGGGAACCAAATTGATTTCCATGGGTTTAAAGGATGCAAGCATTGCAGTCATCGGTGAAAACTGCTATGAATGGGTTGCCTCTTATTTCGCTGTTGTTAACGGGACAGGAACCGTTATCCCGTTGGATAAGGAACTGAATCAGGATGAAATTCATAATCTATTAAGGCAAGCTAACTGTAAGGCGGTGTTTTTCACTCAAAGTCATGAAGCATTCTTTAAGGATTTTGACATTGATTATAAAATCAGAATGAAGGTGTATGGAGATCGGACTGATCTCAATCAGGCACTTCATGATCCTTCTGAATCTGATATAAAAAAGGGCAGTCAAATAGATTGGGAAGGTTTGGTCGCTTCGGGAGAAAAGCTCGTTGCAAATGGTGACAGAAGTTTTCTTGATTCTGAAATCGACTTGGATGAGATGAAGATTCTCCTTTTTACTTCGGGAACCACCGAAGCGGCAAAAGGTGTCATGCTCAGCCATAAAAATATTGCAACCAATGTTATGGACACCTGTAAAATCGCTTATGTGACATCGGAGGACAGGACACTTTCGATCCTTCCGATTCATCATACGTTTGAATCCACAATGGGGATGGCCCTTGTAATTTATTGCGGAGCCTCCGCTGCTTTTTGCGAGGGTTTGAAGTATGTCAATAAAAATATGGCGGAAGCACAGGCAACGGTACTGATCGGTGTCCCTCTGATATTCGAATCGATTTATGATAAAATATGGAAGCAGGCTGAAAAGACCAGAAAGGCAAAAACTCTAAAAAGAGCAATTAAATTAAATAAAACCTTGAAGAGTATGGGCCTTGATTCCAGTAGAAAACTCTTTAAGGGTATCCATGAAAAATTTGGCGGCAAGCTGAGACTAATGGTTTCCGGTGCCGCAGGCATTGATCCAAATGTATTGAGGGGCTTCTATGATCTTGGATTTCAAATGCTGCAGGGATATGGCTTAACTGAGTGTTCTCCCCTTGTTTCAGGTACCCCAGACTTTTGTAACTCTTATAAAAAGGCGGGATCGGTGGGACCGGCGGTAGAAAGCGGAGAAATCAGAATTATTGACAAAGACGAGGATGGAATCGGAGAAATTATATTTAAGGGCCCTAACGTAATGCTTGGATATTACAATATGCCTGAAAAAACTGCGGAAGTATTAAAAGACGGTTGGTTTCATACCGGAGATCTGGGCTTTCTGGATGAGGAAGGCTGGCTTTACATTACCGGAAGAAAGAAGAATGTCATTGTAACGAAAACAGGAAAAAATATCTATCCAGAAGAGGTCGAATATTATATTAACCGGAATAAATACATTCAGGAAAGCTTAGTACACGGCTCAGAAGGCGAGGAAAATGATGATACGCTCGTCAGCGCGCAGGTCAGACCCGATTATGATGTAATTTATGAGGAATTTGGGGATGGCTTTGGTGACGAGGACGTTCAATCTCTGATTAAGCGGGTGATTTCTGAAATCAATGAAAAGCTTCCAATTTATAAACGAATTCGGAGTATTGCCGTTCGCAAGGATGATTTTATAAAAACAACGACGAAAAAAATTCAAAGGCACAAAAACGTTTAGGCCTAAAATAAGAAGAAATAAGCTGCCTAAGGAGAAAACCCTTTTAAGGCAGCTTTTAATTTGCAGACTTCTACTGTCGGCTCGCCCAGTTTATGAAAGAAATTCACTTATACTGTGGCTGATTCTAAAAATTCCACAGTTCCGTTGGTCGCGTCCAGCCTTGTCTTAACTCCCATTGGTATTGTAATCTGAGGATAAATATGACCTGCCCTTAAATTGTTGATCGTTGGTTTTCCAAAGGGCTTAACAACCTCTTCGAAAATCTGCCACAGGGTGAGATCTCTTTCCGGTGCCAGATCAGGATCTCCGCAGTCAGCCCAGGTGCCTAAAATAATACCACTGCAATCTTTAAATTTCTCGGCCAAAGCGAGACTGGTCAAGCCTCTGTCAATTTTATAGTTTAACTCTTCAACTTCTTCTATAAACAGAATTTTATTTTTTGTATCCACTTCAAAAGGCGTTCCCAGTGTTGCAGTCAGAAGTGATAGGTTTCCTCCCACAATTTGACCTTCTACTATGCCTGGATTAATTGATTCAATTTTTTCACCTTCAATTTCGGGAACTGATCCCATAGGATTTGGCGACAGAAGATTTCCGGACAAGCATTCAAGGGTAACCGGATCAAGATTCTCCCATCCGTTGGTGGGCATTGTAGAATGCAGTGTAATCAGGCGGCACTTTTGATTTAAGGCAATATGTAGTCCTGTAATATCGCTGTACCCGATGAAAAGCTTTGGGTTTTTCGCGATCATTTTATAGTCAATTTTGTTTAATATCCGTGTGATGCCGTATCCTCCTCTGAGGCAGAAAATACCGTTGATATCAGGATTGGAGAAAGCATCGTTGATATCCGCTGCACGAATATCGTCAGGACCGGAGAGATAGCCGTGAGCCATTGTGGCAGAGGGATATAGCACGGGAATTAACCCAAGAAACTTTGTTGATCTTATGGCAAGTTCCAGTTTTTCCTCAGTTACGGGCGAAGCCGGGGCAATTAATGCAATACGATCGCCGGGTTTCAAACATTTTGGTTTTATCATTTGGGACATTGGTTAAGTACCTCCTCATAAATCTCTAATTTGTATAATATTATATTAAGGAAACGCTGATTCATTCCGTGTGCGCCCTATATTAAATCAGCATTTCCTTACAAATCTGTAATTAAAACCGCGGGGAGGGATTTCGACTTGATCAATCATGTGGAACTTGATGAACTGATAAAGGAAGCGGAAAAGCGGGCCGTCAAATTCAGACAGGACTTTCACCAGTGGCCCGAGCTGGGTAATGAAGAATACCGTACTGCAGAAATCATTAAAAATGAATTGAGGGGATTGGGAATCGAATACGTAGAGATGATATCCACCGGAGTGATAGGCAGTTTGCAGAATCAGCAGGGAAAAAAGACGATCGCCCTGCGGGCGGATATGGATGCTTTACCGATTCAGGAGACAGTGGTGCTACCTTTTTCCTCAAAGAAAAAAGGTATGATGCATGCTTGCGGCCATGATGTACATATGGCGGTATTATTAGGAACTGCAATGGTTTTGAGCAAAATTAAGGATAAAATTAATGGAAACGTTAAGTTTATATTTCAGCCAGCAGAAGAAACGACGGGCGGAGCAAAGCGAATGATATCAAAAGGCTGTCTTGAGCCAGAAACGGATTTTATTATTGGCCTTCATGTTAAACCGGATTTACCTGCTGGAGCCGTAGGTATTAAGTACGGAAAGGTTCATGCTTCTTCCGATACTTTCCAAATCACTGTCAGAGGGAAAAACAGCCACGGTGCATATCCTGACATGGGGATTGATTCCATCGTAGCAGCTTCTCAGATTGTTACAGGAGCGCAGAGCATTGTTTCCAGAAATATCAGTCCGCTGAGTCCGGCAGTAATTACTTTTGGCAGCTTTCATGGAGGAACCGCAGTCAATCTGATTTCTGACACGGTCGTTTTGGATGGTACAATCAGAGCTTTGGACAACTGCAGCAGGGAACTTCTGAAAAACCGCCTGAAGGAAATGGCACAATTGACAGCGAAAGCCTATGGTGCAAAAGCGGAAGTGCGGTTTCAAAAGGGCTATCCTATTTTAACAAATGATAATCTGGTAGTTGATGCGGTTAAAGATGCTGTGATTTGTGAAACAGCAATCGAAAAGATTGTGGAACTAAAAGAGCCTACGATGGGAGTAGAAGATTTTTCATTTTATCTTGAAAAAGTACCGGGCGCATTTTTCTTTTTGGGAAGCGGCTACAAAGGAAGAGAAAATGAAGGAATTCACTCCGGTGGTTTTGAAGTGGATGAAAAATGTATCGGGGTTGGAATTCAGCTTGAAGTCATGGCAGTGCTGAAACTAATGGAATAATCGATATCTATGAATGAGAAAACGAAGTGTCGAGACAAAAGAAATCATGCCAATAACTGGGAGACACGGCCAGTCTTGGCATGATTAATTTTTTCAGTATTTTGTGCATTTAACTTATGCACTGTGGGGACGGGTGAGATTATTCTGCTTTTGCTTTGTTGAATCTGGTTGTCATTCTGGAAACTTTTCTGGAAGCAGCGTTCTTATGGATTGTTCCTTTGGAAGCTGCCTGCTTCAATTTCTTTTCTGCCAAAGTCAGCTTTTCTTTTGCTGTGTCAAAATCTCCGGAGACGATTGCACCTTCAAAGTTTCTAACGATAGCCTTCAGATGAGATTTTACTCTTCTGTTGATCGCTGTCTTTTTTGCGATGACACTGATTCTTTTCTTTGCTGATTTGATATTCGCCATTATTTCACCCCACTTTCGCAAAATATCGTAAGTTGAAGTATACATGAATAGAAAGGAAATTGCAAGGTAAAAATATAAAAAGTTGATACTGAAAGCGGCTTCGTCATTGAAAAATCGCCGCTTTTTTGCACAGGAGCAACAAATAGCGAGAAAGCGAGATAACAAGATATGAAATTCAGGACTGATTTAGCAATAGAAAACAAAGAAATGTTTGATTCTGAAAATAAAGACAACGATATTGAAATCTCAGGAGTTGAAGTCGAAACTGAGCGATATGATAATGCCGTTGATATAACGAGAATCAAAATAACTGATGAACACGGGAGCAGGGCGCTGGCAAAACCGATTGGCAATTACATCACGCTCGAGGTTGAAGGCGTCACTGATGGCCCGGAGGAACTCAAAGAAAAATCAGCTGCGGCTTTATCCGGAGAATTAAAACGGCTGATAAAATTTCATAATAAGCTTAAGGTTTTAATTATTGGACTTGGCAATGACAAGGTGACACCGGATTCCTTGGGACCGTATACTATTTCCAAAGTTAAAGTGACAAGACATTACTTTCTCATGTATCATACTGACAGTGATGATGATATTTCCTGCGTCAGTGGATTTATACCAGGGGTGATGGGTTCAACCGGAATGGAAACAGCGGATTTGATTGAAAGCGCAGCTACAATAGCTAAGCCTGAGATCATAATCGTCATCGATTCTCTGGCAGCAAGAAATGTAGACCGTATCAGTACGACCATTCAAATTTGCGATACAGGAATATCTCCAGGGGCGGGGACCGGGAACATGAGAAAACAGCTGAATGAGGAGACTCTGGGATGCAAGGTGATTGCTATCGGAGTGCCTACGGTTATTGACTCAAAGACATTAATTATGGACAATCTTGGCGGATTTTTGAAAAATCCTGACGATGCGGAAAGATATATTGATGATAACGGTTTACAAATGATTGTAACCTCTACAGATATTGATCTGGTCATTAAGGAATTTTCCGACATTATTGCAAATGGAATTAATATAACGCTTCATCCCGGCATATACTCATAGAGAAGCGCTGATTAAATCAGCGCGTCCTTAGTACTTGCTGAATGTTGAGGGGTTAGATCAATGAGAAGAAAAAGATACGGTTCATTTTACAATGGAAACAGGCGCAAAAGCGGTAAAATGGCTGTTTTAATTTTGCTGTTTTGGGCAATCTCAGGGTATGTCATGCTATCATTTATACACGGCGGACCAATTGGAGTTGCGGCTGAGAAAAAAGATGTCGGAAAGATGTACATCGGCAATATTTTTCCGACTGTCAGCAGGAGTTCTGATTTTGAGTCTCGTCAAGCTCTCGGAACATCGATCGCAACAGCCGGTGAAGACAGCAGTACAATCTTGGAGAATGAAAAATCAAAGAGCTTATTGGTCGGTATGATGGATTCCATGTTTCCTGCTGTAGGAGCACTGGATGATCTTGCGGAAGAGGACCCCGGCATTGTATTTGATCAGGAATCAATAGAGCAGGCACAATCCGAAAACCAGGAGCAACCGAACGCGGAAACTCCGGAGAGCGGGACGGACAGCTCAGAAGCGGCTGTTATAGACGGAACGAAACCGGTGGTGATTATTTATCATACCCATGCGACCGAGTCGTATCAACCGGTTACGGAAGGGAATTTCCATTCCTTGAAAGAATATGGAACGGTAAGAGAAGTGGGAGATGTGTTAGCGGAACATCTCAGGAAACAAGGCATCCAGGTCATTCATGATAAGACGCTGCATGATACACCATCCTATAATGAATCTTATTCAAGATCTTTGGAAACAATTAAAACATTGATGGCAAGCTATAACTCCCCTAAAATTGTCATCGACTTACATAGAGACGCGGCCGCATATCAAGGGAACGTAGCCAAAACAGTGTCTGTAAACAAAGAGGATATTGCCTCTTACAGTTTGGTGATCGGTAATGGAAACCCAAATGTAGAAGCACTGAAGAATTTTGCAAATAAGATTAATCAAACCGCGGAAAAAATGTATCCTGGTTTTGGCGGAAAGATTATAGAGAAAAAATATAAATTTAATCAATATGTTGCGGATAACTATATTCTCCTTGAAATCGGCAACAATGAAAATACCATTGAACAATCAAGGGGAGCAGCGAAATGCTTTGCCAATGTTCTCGCCGAGGTGATCAAGGATTTGAATTAAAATACATAGGATAGGAATTTAAATACAAAGG
Organism: Anaerovoracaceae bacterium; assembly: GCA_963676445.1. Taxonomy (GTDB): domain Bacteria; phylum Bacillota; class Clostridia; order Peptostreptococcales; family Anaerovoracaceae; genus Anoxybacterium. The sequence goes on along the minus strand of OY781100.1, from coordinate 540,644 downwards.
ATATCATTTAAAAATACAAATGAAAAACTTGGGGGAAAATGATGAGACTGATGAGACTTAAGAAAGTCATTGTATTTATTTTGGTTTTCGCGGCTGTTTACGGATTTGTCGCAGTAGATGACGCATATTCCAATATGATGGATCAGCCGGGACAGGTTGCGCTGCATGTCAGGAGAGTTAACACGGAATACGTAACCGTTTCAATGTTCGGGCAGTCTAAAGCCATCAATACAAAAAAGATTCATGAAGAATGGACGAATTTCAGCAAAGAGGTGACGTCTCGTCTTGATGTTGCTGTCTTAGAGATCAGGGACTTTCTTGGAATGGTAGAGATGGAGCGGGATTACAGTGTATTTAAAACAGATATATTGTAAATTAAACTGTCGGTATGGTATAATAATAACAGCAATTTTTTTAAGATTGCAACTTAAATCTTCGGAGGGAAAATGAATTCATACCAGCAGTTTATCAGGAATTTTTGCATTATCGCACATATAGATCACGGAAAATCAACACTTGCAGATCGGATTATTGAGAATACCGGTCTTGTTTCTCATCGGGAGATGAAGGAACAGTTCTTGGACAACATGGATCTGGAGCGGGAGAGAGGAATTACGATCAAGCTTCAGACGACAAGACTTGCCTATAAAGCAAAGGACGGACATGAGTATATTTTCAATCTCATAGATACACCGGGCCATGTGGATTTTACCTATGAAGTATCAAGAAGCCTCGCGGCCTGCGAAGGGGCTATATTAATTGTAGACGCGACTCAAGGAGTTGAAGCTCAGACTCTTGCTAATGTATATCTTGCTCTGGAGGAGGATCTGGAAATCCTTCCTGTGATCAATAAAATTGATCTTGCCAGCGCCAGACCGGATGAGGTAAAGATTGAAATTGAAGATATTATTGGAATTGACGCACAGCATGCTCCGTTGATTTCCGCCAAGGAAGGTATCGGAATCGAGGAAGTTCTCGAGGCTGTTGTCGCAAGGATACCGTCTCCGTCAGGTGATCGGGAAGGAAAGTTGAAAGCCTTGATTTTTGACTCCTATTATGACAACTACAGGGGAGTCGTTATATACGCAAGAGTTTTTGACGGAACGCTTAAAAAAGGCGATATGATTCGTCTTATGAATACAAAAAAGAAATATGAAGTAACGGAGGTCGGGGTTTATTCTCCGGGACCTGTTCCGGTTAGCGAGCTTTCAGCGGGAGAAGTAGGATATATCTGTGCCAGCATCAAGCAGGTCGCAGACGCCAGAGTAGGAGACACCATCACTTTGGACAACAATCCTACCGCGGAATCGTTACCGGGGTATAAGAAAGTGCAGCCGATGGTATATTGTGGGATTTATCCCGCCGGGACCGAAAAATACGAGAACGTCAAGGACGCACTGGAGAAGCTGCAGGTGAATGACGCTGCATTTCATTTTGAACCGGAGACATCCACCGCTTTGGGCTTCGGTTTTCGCTGCGGATTTCTGGGCCTGCTCCACATGGAGATCATTGTGGAGCGCTTGGAACGGGAATTCGATTTGGGGATCATTACGACATCGCCAAGCGTAATCTATAAAGTCATCATGAACGACGGAAGCCAGGAGATGGTTCAGAACCCCTCAAATCTGCCTCCTCTGATTGAAATACAACATATTGAAGAGCCCATTGTCAAGGCGGATATTATGATTCCGAAAGACTATGTTGGAAGCATTATGGAAATTTGTCAAGAACGAAGAGGGAAACTGCTCCATATGGAGTATATCACAGAGACCCGAGTCTCCCTGCATTACGAGATGCCGCTAAATGAAGTAATTTATGACTTCTTCGACGCATTAAAATCTAAGACAAGAGGTTACGGTTCCCTTGACTATGAATTTATTCGCTATGAAAAGTCAAACCTTGTTAAGCTGGATCTTTTGCTGAATAAAGAGTTGGTGGATGCTTTTTCCATGATCGTACATGAGTCAAAGGCCTACTACAGAGGCCGCTTTGTCTGTGAAAAGCTCAAGGAGATCATTCCGCCGCACCAGTTTGAAGTACCAATTCAAGCAACCGTCGGACAGAAAGTAATCGCAAGAGAAACTGTCAAGGCCTACCGTAAAGACGTCCTTGCCAAATGCTATGGAGGCGATATCTCAAGAAAGAGAAAGCTCCTTGAAAAGCAGAAGGAAGGAAAGAAGCGGATGAGGCAGTTTGGAACTGTAGAGGTGCCTCAGGAAGCCTTCACCGCGGTGCTAAAATATGACGATAACAAATAATCATCAAAAACCCTTGGGACTATATCTCCACATTCCGTTTTGCATTCAAAAATGTAATTATTGCGACTTTTTATCATTTGGTGATGCGGACAACCACAGGCAAACAGCTTATATCAGTGCGCTGCGCAGAGAAATCGAACACTACGGAGCGCGTTGTAATAATAAATATTATGTAGACACATTATTTGTAGGAGGCGGAACTCCTTCTATACTGAAGGAAAACCTGATACGGGATTTGCTCCAGTCGGTAAAAGACAATTTTCCAATACAAAGCGGAGCGGAGATTACGATCGAAAGCAATCCCAAAACTCTGAATGAGAATAAATTGAACACATATCTGGAACTGGGCTTTAATCGACTGAGCATTGGAGCCCAGTCTTTTCATGATCAATTGCTTAATAGCCTGGGCAGGGCCCATAATGAGCAGGATTTCTTTGAAAATTACAAGCTGGCAAGAAAATGTGGATTTGGAAACATCAACATCGATTTGATGTTTGCCATTCCGGGGCAGACGTTTAATTTGTGGAAGGATACAATCGAGCGGACTGTGGAATTGGGACCGGAACACCTTTCTTTTTACGGGCTCCAGATTGAGGAAGGCACCCCTTTTTACCGTATGATGAAAGATGGCAGTCTCAAAGCAGCCGACGAAGAACTGGACAGAGAAATGTACCGATTCGCTTTACTAACTTTAAAAGATACGGGATACAGCCACTATGAAATTTCTAATGCTGCAAAGGAAGGGTTTGCGTGCCGTCACAATTTGAAGTATTGGTCGATGGATGATTATCTGGGCCTGGGCCTGGGGGCGCATTCTTTTGTAAACGGGATAAGATTCAGCAATGAAACAGATTTGGATCGTTATATTCTGGCGGATTCATTTACAACATGGCAGCATGAGAACACAAGAGAAGATAATATTTCGGAATTTCTGTTTACAGGCTTGAGAAAAATCAGAGGAATTGATTTAAAAGAATTTGAAAATCGATTTGGACAAAGGCTTGAAGAGATCTATGCGGAAAATTGGAATCAAATTCAGAAATATTTAGAAGACGAATATCTGATGATAACGGAAGACCGTATGTGCTTTTCTTTGAAGGGAATTGATATTTCAAATACAATATTAACGGAATTTCTACTTTAAATATCCTGACTCAATTTTCCGGCTGCCTGATTCAGTATAATAATACTTTCGGATTTGACTGTGGTATTGGCATAGATTCCTTTTTCGGCATATTCCATCGCTTTCTGAGAAAACCAGACTGCTTTGGGATAACTTTCAGAAAGGAGGTATTGCTTTGCCAGCTTCAGATATGCATGTGAAAAAATCGCAGAAAATTCATCGTAAAGCTCTGCTGGATAACCTTCTTCCATTTCAAGTACTCTATCGTAAGCACCCTCGACGAGATAGCCTTTTGCTTTTTCAAGGATGTAGAGAGAGTCTTCTTTATTATCATTCTGTACCGGAATGAGCTGGAATAAAGGGACGTCAAGGACACGCGAAAGATACTCAAGCGTTTTGACGGAAGGGGTTGCTGAGCCGCTTTCAATCTGGCTCAGCATATTTCTTGTAATAAAATCGCCCACCACTTCGCTTTGCGTCATCTTTCTTGCAATTCTAGCCTCTTTAATTTTTCTGCCTAATTCTGCGGAATTCATATAACACCTTATAAATGATACTATGGTAAGTAATATTTACTTTTATTCTAGCAAATATTCTTTTTAAAATCAACAACAATAAAAAACATTGACATTATCGCTCAACTTCAATAAAATAAAAGTAAATATAATTTACCATTATTAATATTCACTCTTTTGTAAAATTTTGTGATATAATAAATGCGGCTACTGAAACAAAATCGACAGATTTTGTTCCGGATGCATTTATTGTATCGGTGTGAAGCAAGCCGGAGTAGCGGCTTGCACGTATAATATAATAATGTTGCTATTGCATAAGGGTAAAGGAGGAGATGATATATGACAGAATGGTGGGACGGTTTGGATACGGTTTTGAAAATTCTTTACTGTATCGCTATCCCGTCAACACTGGTACTGGTGATACAGACAGTTCTTTCACTGCTTGGGGGCTTTGAAGGCGGCGGAGGAATTGATGCAAGCGATACATCAGGTATCGATTTTCATGGGGGTTCAGATATAGGTGAAATTGCGGATGCTTCCGATATGGAGGGCTCCAGTCAATTTGGTGACGGAGGAAATCCTGCCGATTTTTCCATTATGAGCATGATAACTGTTCAGGGAATCGTGACTTTTCTTACAGTTATGGGGTGGAGCTCCATCGTGGCAATTGTCTCAGGAGCACCAGCCCTTTTAAGCATTTTGGTTGGTATAGTACTGGGCTTCTTTTGCATGTATGCGGCAGCCCGTATATTGCATGCGTCCACAAGGCTGACGGAGAACGGAACGCTGAATTTAAGGTACGCCATTGGTGAAACGGGCACTGTTTATATCCCGATTCCTGCCGATGGATCAGGAATTGGAAAAATCACAATGCAGCTTCAGGGCAGATACATAGAGTGCTCCGCCCTGTCATACGAAAAAAAGGTACTTGCGACCGGCGAAATGGTCAGAGTGACGGATGTCAGAAACGATGTTTTAATCGTTGAAGAAGATCAATAAATTTAAGAGATCAGGAAACATGATCAAGCAACAGATTCAGGAGGAATATGAGTATGGGAATTCAAGTTTTAGTTGGGATTTGTATCATTGCGGTTGTACTTTTGACTACAATTATTTTGATTCTATCCCGATACAGAAAATGTCCGTCGGACAAAGTCATGGTTATCTACGGAAAAGTAGGTTCGAATACGGAAGGACAGACTAGAAGTGCAAGGTGTATTCACGGGGGAGCTGCATTTATTATACCGGTGTTGCAGGCATTTCAATATTTGGATCTTACACCAATATCCATCAGTGTAGATCTCAAACAGGCTCTTTCTAAGCAGAATATCAGGATTGATGTTCCTTCTCGATTTACCGTTGGAATCTCAACGGAGCCGGGAGTGATGCAGAATGCCGCAGAACGTCTTCTCGGCCTGAGAATGCAGGAAATACAGGAGCTGGCGAAGGATATTATTTTCGGACAGCTGCGTCTTGTTATCGCTACAATGGACATTGAAGAAATCAATACAGACAGAGATAAATTTCTGCTGGCTGTTTCCAATAATGTTGAAATTGAACTGAAAAAAATCGGGTTAAGACTGATTAACGTAAATATTACAGATATCAACGATGAGTCCGGTTATATCGATGCACTCGGAAAAGAAGCGGCTGCAAAAGCAATCAACGATGCGAAAAAGAGCGTTGCGGAGAAAAACAGAGACGGAGAAATCGGCCAGTCCAACGCGCAGAGAGATCAGCGTATTGCAGTAGCTTCTGCTGATGCAACAGCTATCGATGGTGAAAATACCGCAAAAATTGAAGTTTCTCAATCCGATGCAAAAAGAAGGGAAAAAGAAGCGGAGGCGTTAAAGCTGGCGACAGCGGCGGAATCAGTCCAGGCGGCAAAAGCAAAGCAGGAAGCTTATTTGGCACAGCAGGAAGCGGAGCAGACTCGTGCACAGCTTGAAAAAGCCACGCAAACAGCGGACGTTCTTATTACAGCGCAGATTTCAAAGGAAAAGGCAGAAATTCAAGCGGAAGCTGAGGCCGAAGTAACCAGACGCAAAGCAAGAGGTGACGCGGACGCAATCTATGCGAAGATGGAAGCGGAAGCCCGCGGAGCTAAAGAAATCCTTGCAAAACAGGCAGAAGGTATGAAAATGTTAGTTGAAGCTGCCGGACAGAATGCAGATTCAGCTGTGAAACTGATCATCGCAGATAAATTGGAAGATCTCACACGAATTCAGGTTGAAGCAATTAAGAATATCAAGATTGATAAGGTTACCGTTTGGGATAGCAATGGTGCGAATGACCAGGGAAAAACCGCTACCGCAAACTTTCTTTCTGGGATGATGAAGTCGATACCTCCTATGAATGAACTGTTCCAGCAGGCAGGGATGGAACTTCCATCCTATCTGGGAACGGATATTGAGAAAAAAGAGCTTGAGAATGAAGCCGATAAGGCGATGAAAGAGGAAAATGTTTCTCAGGCAAATGAAACAGAAATAGAGGAAGCATAAAAGAAATAAGAGATAGGTAATTAAAGATAAGAAGGGAAGGGACCCATGGATCAGCTTATTATGGCATTGGATCAAGGGACGACAAGTTCCAGATGTATTTTGTATAATAAACAGGGAGAGATTGTCAGTTTGGCCCAAAAGGAATTTACTCAGTTCTATCCGAAGCCGGGCTGGGTTGAGCATGATGCCATGGAAATCTGGTCTACCCAAATCGGTGTTGCACATGAGGCAATGTATAAAATTAACGCAAGCCCTCAAGATATTTGTGCAATCGGAATCACAAATCAGCGTGAAACCACTGTGATATGGGATAAAACAACAGGAGAACCGGTTTGCAACGCAATTGTCTGGCAGTGCAGGCGCACTGCTGAATACTGTGACACATTAAAAAGAAAAGGACTTACCGATCAATTCCGTAAGAAGACCGGACTTCCCATCGACGCCTATTTTTCTGCAACAAAGATCAAATGGATTCTTGAACATGTGGAAGATGCAAGGACGCGTGCTCAGAGTGGAGAACTTTTATTCGGTACGATTGAAACCTGGCTGATCTGGAAGCTTACAAAAGGCAAAGTTCATGTCACCGACTATTCCAATGCGTCAAGAACCATGCTCTTTAATATCAATACGATGGAGTGGGACCAAGAAATATTGGAGGAACTGGATATTCCGGCTTGCATTCTGCCTGAGCCGAAGCCTTCCAGCTATGTATACGGAGTGACCGACAGCAGTATCTTCAGCGGAGAAATACCGATATCCGGAGCGGCTGGAGACCAGCAAGCAGCCTTGTTTGGTCAAACCTGTTTTTCTGAAGGGGAAGCAAAAAACACTTATGGAACCGGCTGCTTTCTACTAATGAATACGGGAGTGCAACCTGTTTTCTCAGAAAAAGGTTTGGTGACCACCATTGCCTGGGGTTTGGACGGAACTGTTAATTATGCACTTGAGGGTTCTGTTTTTGTAGCAGGAGCAGCGATCCAGTGGCTTCGGGATGAGATGAAACTGATTGAACGTGCGGCTGATTCGGAATGGATGGCGAAAAAAGTTGACAATACGAACGGGGTTTATCTTGTACCGGCATTTGTCGGACTTGGAGCGCCCTATTGGGACCCCTATGCAAGAGGCACGATCGTAGGTTTGACCCGTGGAGCGAATAAGTATCATGTCATCAGGGCAACATTGGAATCTCTTGCTTATCAATCCAATGACGTCTTGCGTGCAATGACGGAAGACTCTGGTATCCGGCTGGCTACTCTAAAGGTTGACGGCGGAGCTTGTGCCAATAATTTTCTGATGCAGTTTCAGGCTGATATCAGCAACGTACCCGTCCATAGACCGGTAACCATAGAAACGACGTCTCTGGGAGCCGCATACCTTGCAGGTCTGGCAGTCGGATATTGGAAGAACAAAGAAGATGTGCTGGAGAATTGGAAGATTTCGAGAAGCTTTGAGCCTGAAATGACAAAAGACCTCAGACAAAATCTTCTCCTCGGATGGCTGAAAGCGGTCAAAACCTCCCTTGGATGGGAGAAATGATTATCGCCCGTATGTAAAATAATAGAACTTTTAAAACGTGCCTGCTCCTACTTAGGAGCAGGCACTTCTAATGATGCCTGTGTCTGATTTCTGTGTTTTTTATTTCCCAAATTTTAGTTCTGCAAATTTTATGATAATGCGGACAGTATCATCGATACCGGTCGCTGAAGAATTGATTGACAAATCGTAATTGTCCGCTTTTCCCCATTTTTCACCGGAATAATAATTATAGTAAGCTGTACGCTTTTTGTCAGTTTTGACCATGATCTCCTTTGCTTCTTTCTCTTGGAATCCATAAGCATCAACGATTCTTTTTAATTTGTCCTCTTCGCTTGAATGAATGAAAACAGGAAGGATGTAGGGCTCATTCCGAAGAATATAATCGGCGCAGCGTCCTACGATAACGCAAGAGCCGCTTTCGGCAAGCTCTCGGATGATATTTGATTGGATGAGGAACAGTTTGTCATTCATTGGCATTTCATTAAAAACTGCGATGCGATTGCCATAAATCCCTGCACCGGAGGATGCTGTCCAAAAATTGTGAGAAGTTTTTTCATCTGCGGAATCAAACAAATCTTCATCGATTCCACTTTCTTTTGCGGCAAGATGAATCAGTGCTTTATCATAAAAAGGAATGCCAAGTTGCTTCGCAAGCTTTTCTCCGATTTCTTTTCCTCCGCTTCCAAATTGTCTAGCAATCGTAATGACGATTTTTTGATTCATTGCACAGCTCCTTTCATAAGAAAAAATTAATTGGTATGTTTAAAATTATAACACATATGGTAAATATAAAAAAAGTGGAAATAACGGAATCACCTACGCAAGCGCAGCTTGCTTCACTGTTCGTTTTACCAATCCAGCTAAAGCTGGTGTAAAATGGAGATTCCTATTTCCAAATGTCGCCTCAAGGCGACAACAATCAAGGTGCTTTCCTTGAAACATGCGGAAACAAGGCGACAACAATCAAGGTGCTTTCCTTGAAATATGCGGAAATATCAATTCAGCAGTGATATTTCCTATGTTATAAAAAAAGTGGAAATAACGGAATCACCTACGCAAGCGCAGCTTGCTTCACTGTTCGTTTTACCAATCCAGCTAAAGCTGCATTTCCAATGTATATATAAAAGTGAAATAACTGAATTAAAGTGGAGGTTTTTATGGCAGATTATAGTCCGGTAATTTTAGCATTAATGGGAACCGGAGGGACTTTCTTGCTGACAGCGTTAGGTGCAGCTGTTGTATTTTTTTTCAAAAAAGATATGTCTGTCGATGTCAGGCGTTTATTTCTTGGATTCGCAGGTGGCGTTATGATTGCAGCATCGGTCTGGTCCCTTTTAATACCTGCAATCGAAATGGCTGAAGGGCAAGGGAAAATTGGATGGGTTTCGGCAGCCGGAGGTTTTGCCATCGGCGGTTTATTTATTTTTATACTGGATAAGCTTTTGCCTCATTTGCACGTTGACGGAATTGAGCCGAAAGGGCTTCATTCAAGCTTTAAAAGGACTACTTTGCTTGTGCTTGCTGTGACGCTTCACAATATACCAGAAGGCTTGGCTGTCGGCTTGACATTCGGTCTAGCAGCGCAGGGGAATTCATCCGTCACTCTTGCGTCGGCAGTGGTGCTCGCAGTGGGTATCGGGATACAAAATTTCCCCGAAGGAGCAGCGATTTCTCTGCCTTTGAGACAGGAAGGATTGTCTCGCTCCCGAGCGTTTCTTTACGGCGCTGCTTCTGGAATCGTAGAACCCATCGCCGGTGTGACCGGCGTAATACTGGTTGGCTCTATTGTCGGAATTATGCCATGGCTTCTTGCGATGGCGGCAGGTGCTATGATTTACGTAGTAGTAGAGGAACTGATACCGGAAGCTTGTCTGGGAGAACATTCTCATAAAGGAACAGGCGGAGTGATGGTAGGATTTCTGGTTATGATGATTCTAGACGTTGCGCTTGGCTAGCCAATCATCCTAAACCTACCAAAATTTTTACATTAATTTTATAAAACACTGTTGACATTATTGACCAACAGTGTTAAATTAAAACTAAGCTTTAGCACTCACCTGCAAAGAGTGCTAACAAACTAAATTGTCAAGTGATAAAGCCAGTTGAAAAGTGGTGATTAAGATGGATTTATCGGAAAGAAAATTAAGAATATTGCAAGCAATCGTAGGAGACTTTATTCGTTCCGCTGAGCCCATCGGTTCGAGAACGCTTTCAAAAAAGTATGATATGGGTATTAGCCCCGCTACGATACGAAATGAAATGTCCGATCTGGAAGAGATGGGATTTTTGACGCATCCTCATACCTCAGCAGGAAGGGTTCCCTCTGATAAAGCATACCGTCTATATGTCAACAACCTGATGAGAAAATATGAAATTCCTGAATCTGAGAAAAAGGCTATTGCAGAAAAGCTGATGAAAAACGTATCAGAGCTTGAGAAAACCATTCAACATGCTGCAAGTTTGCTTTCAGAATTGACGAATTTGACATCCTTTGCGATTACACCAAATCAAGAAGTGAATCAGTTAAAATACATTAATTTTTTGCCGGTCGACGACCATACGGTTGTCCTTATGCTTGTAACAGAGAGTGGAAAGGTTTCCAATACTGCAGTTAAATTGAAAACCACGTATACGGAAGAAAATCTCTCCCTGCTTTCAAAAGTCATGACATATAATTATAAAGGGAAAACGCTGAGCAACATTTTGACGCTGGATATCATTAAGAATTTCGAAACTGATATTGAGGCAATGAGTCGTTTAGTTGAAACGATTCGGCCGAATTTCATCAATATACTTGAGAATATGCTTAATGTTGAACTTTACATGGATGGGCTGACAAATATCTTCTCCATCCCGGAATATAATGATATTGAAAAGGCCAAAGTATTTCTAGAAATGATCAATCAAAAAAAGCATTTTACTGACGTTTTGATCAATCGGGAAGATGGCGTTATTATCACAATCGGGAATGAAAATAAAGAAGATTATATGCGTGACTGCAGTTTGATTACGGCAACTTACCATATCAATGGCAAAATGGTTGGAAAGCTTGGGGTAATAGGACCGACCAGGATGAAATACGATGAGGTGACATCTGTGATTGAATATATCACGGATAACATTAGCCAGACTTTTAAATTAACGGGAGGAGACGATGACGATGAGTAAAAAGAAAGCACCGGACGATACGTTAGACATGGAAAAAGACATGGAAGATGACGGGTCTTCCGCAGCGGGTCAGGAAAGTGCCGCAGCAGACGGGCAGAACTCTAAGGATGCTCAATTAGGCGAGCAAAACACAAAAGAAGAGGAAGAATTGAATACCCGGTACCTGAGGCTTGCGGCAGATTTTCAGAATTTCCGAAAAAGAGTTGAAAAAGAAAAAAATGACATTTATGCATATGCTAACGAGAAAATCGTAGTAGAATTGCTTGATGTAATAGATAATTTTGAAAGAGCGCTGGAACACAGCAACAATAACGACGGTTTTGCTGAAGGAATGAATATGATATTCAAACAATTCAAGGGGGTACTGGAGAAAAGCGGTGTAGAAGAGATGAACGTAGTTGGAGAAGACTTTGATCCAAGCTTTCATCACGCTGTACTTACTGAAAACTCAGCTGAGTACGAAAGTGGAAAAATTACTCAGGTATTACAAAAGGGGTATATGCTGAATAAAAAAGTAGTCCGGCCTGCAATGGTAAAGGTTGCGGAATAATTCATGCATCATACCGAGATCAAAAGAAATAGGAGGATCGTATAATGGGAAAAGTAATAGGAATTGACTTAGGAACAACAAATTCATGCGTAGCCGTTCTGGAAGGCGGCGAACCGGTTGTTATTGCAAACGCAGAAGGTAACAGAACAACACCTTCCGTTGTGGGTTTTGCAAAAAATGGAGAAAGACTGGTTGGCGAAACTGCGAAAAGGCAAGCAATAACAAATCCGGACAGAACAATTTCATCAATCAAAAGATATATGGGTACTGACCATAAAGTTGATATAGATGGAAAATCATATACACCGCAGGATATTTCTGCGATGATTTTATCAAAGCTGAAGGCAGATGCTGAAAGCTATCTTGGAGAAAAAATAACAGAAGTAGTTATTACTGTACCGGCATATTTTGCTGACAGTCAGAAACAAGCAACAAAAGATGCTGGAAAAATTGCAGGACTTGACGTTAAGAGAATTATCAACGAGCCGACAGCAGCATCATTGGCTTACGGTCTTGACAAAGAACATGAGCACCACAAAATTCTGGTATATGACTTGGGAGGCGGCACCTTCGACGTATCAATCCTCGAATTGGGAGATGGCGTATTCGAAGTATTAGCGACCAACGGTAACAATAGACTTGGCGGCGACGATTTCGACGAGGTTATCATGAACTTTATTGCCGACAGCTTTGCAAAAGAAAACGGCGTTGATCTTAGAAAAGACAAGATGGCGCACCAGAGACTAAAGGAAGCTGCTGAAAAGGCAAAGAAAGAGCTTTCCAGCTCACAGACCACAAACATCAATCTGCCTTTTATCACGGTAAATTCGGATGGTCCTTTACATTTGAACATGGACATTACCAGAGCGAAATTTGATCAGCTTACATCACATCTTGTTGAGAAAACAATCGAACCGATGAGAAAAGCGATGTCAGATGCAGGCGTTACCAATAACGATATCGCAAAAGTAATTCTAGTAGGGGGTTCAACAAGAATTCCGGCTGTACAGGATGCTGTTAAAAAAATTACCGGAAAAGATCCGTTTAAAGGAATCAACCCTGATGAATGTGTCGCAATCGGTGCAGCTGTTCAGGCAGGTGTTCTGACTGGAGAAGTAAAGGATGTGTTGCTGCTCGACGTTACACCGCTGTCCCTCTCCATCGAGACCTTGGGTGGAGTTGCAACCAAACTGATTGAAAGAAATACGACAATACCAACAAAGAAGAGCCAGATTTTCTCAACAGCTGCAGACAATCAGACCGCGGTCGATATTCATGTAATGCAGGGTGAACGTGAAATGGCAGCCGGAAATATCACGCTTGGAAGATTCCAGCTTTCCGGAATTCCACCAGCACCTCGCGGTATTCCTCAGATTGAGGTTACCTTCGACATTGACGCCAATGGTATCGTAAACGTAAGCGCGAAGGATATGGGAACAGGAAAAGAACAGAGAATTACCATTACTTCCTCCACAAAGCTTTCTGATGATGAAATCAAGCAGAAGATTAAAGAAGCGGAACAGTATGCGGAAGAAGACAAGCAAAAGAAAGAAGAAATCGACGTTAAGAACAGAGCTGAAACTTTGGTTTATGAAACTGAGAAATCCTTGAAGGACATTGAAGCCAGCTTAAGCGAAGACGAAAAATCAAAAATCAACAGCGCAAAAGATGCATTGTCAAAAGCCCTTGAAGGGAACAACATTGAGGAAATCAAAGAAAAGACAGAAGCACTGACAGAAGAGTTCCATACGATTTCCGCTAAGATGTACCAGCAGGCACAGCAGGCGCAGGGCGGTGCAGGTGGCTTTGATCCGAACAATATGGGTAATATGGGTGGAGCAGGTACAGAAGAATCTTCTGAACCACAGGCTGACAATGTGGTCGATGCTGACTATGAAGTAGTTGACGATAATAAATAAAAGAAGTATAATTTTGCGGTACGCTCCTTCGGGATCGTGCCGCAAATGCAGTTAAAAACTCGTCCGGTTTTTTGATGTCCGGGCAAAAAATAAAAGGAAATAATCGTGAATTTCCAGTGCTAAGAGAGGGTTATATTGATGGCAGATAAAAGAGATTTTTATGAGGTTCTTGGACTGAGTAAAGGAGCAACGGATGATGAAATCAAAAGGGCATTCCGTAAGAAAGCAATGGAGTATCATCCCGACCGTAATCCTGGAGACAAGGCCGCAGAAGAAAAATTTAAAGAAGTAAACGAAGCATACAGCATACTTTCTGACCCTCAGAAAAAAGATAAATACGATCGATTCGGTCACGCAGGAGTGGACCCCAATGCCGGTTTCGGAGGCGGTGGCTTCGGGGGTGGCTTTGGAGGCGGCTTTGAAGATATTTTCGGTGATCTTTTTGGAGGAATGTTCGGCGGAGGCGGAGGCTTCAATCAATCCGGTGCAAGAAGAAGAAATGGTCCAAGAAAAGGTCAAGATCTGCAGAAAAGTGTTAGCATCACTTTTGAGGAAGCTGCTTTTGGAACAAAAAAACAGATACAAATCACGAAATATGTAGAATGTGAAAGCTGTGACGGAACAGGTGCTCAAAAGGGATCTGATAAAGTAACCTGCCCAAAATGTAATGGAAGTGGTGAAATACGCTCGACACAAAGAACTCCATTTGGCCAGTTTACCAACGTTCAAGCCTGCGATAGATGTGGTGGGACTGGTGAAGTGATTGAAAATCCATGTCATGAGTGCAATGGATCTGGGAAGGTAAGAAAAACTGTTACGATTTCCGTTGATATTCCAGCAGGAGTTGACAATGATTCAGTAATATCCATTAAGGGGCAGGGCGAACCGGGGAGCAATGGCGGACCCAACGGTGACCTTTATGCGGTTATCTCTGTTCAACCTCATCCGCTGTTCACAAGAAGAGGAATCGATCTTTGGCTGGATATGCCGATTACATTTACACAGGCAGCTCTCGGCGATGAAATTATCGTGCCGACGCTGAAAGAAAAAGTATCATATAAAATACCTTCCGGTACTCAGCCAGAGACAGTATTTCGTCTTAAGGGAAAGGGAATCAAGTCATTACGATCTTCTAAATTGGGAGATCTCTATGTTAAAGTAACACTTGAAGTGCCGACAAAATTGACGAGTGAACAGAAAAAACTTATTAATAAATTCGGAGAATCCCTGAATCACGAGGGCTATTCCAAGAAGAAGAAGTTTGCCGATGCGATGAAGGAGATTTTTAAATCATAATGAAATATATCGAAGTTAAAATCTATACAACGCAAGAAGGACTAGACCCGCTGACCTGTATCCTTATGGATATGGGTATAGCGGGTTTTGCGATAGAAGATGCCCGGGATTTTACGGAATTGATGGAAAAAAAGAATTGCTATGACTGGGACTATATCGATGAAAAGCTGATGGACATGCAGAATATGAGAACCAGCGTGACCTTTTATCTTGAAGACTCAGATGAAGGTCAGCGGATATTGAAGGAGCTTCAAAATCTCGTTATAGTAAATAGGAAAACGAGCACCGATTTCGAGGACAATAATTTGATTGAAAATGAGCTGGTTTGGAAAATTGTTGACGATTCGGACTGGAAGGATAATTGGAAAGAATACTTTAAGCCGGCCAAAATAACTGACAATATTGTGATCAAGCCAAGTTGGGAAGCTTACGATGCAAATGATGGTGAACTGGTAATTGAGATTGATCCCGGCATGGCGTTCGGAACAGGGACCCATCCCACTACGTTTCTTTGCATCAGACTACTTGAAAAGTATATCGAGCCAGACAGGGACACCGTACTGGATGTAGGCTGCGGTTCCGGAATCCTGTCAATTGCCGCTGCACTGCTCGGTGCCGGAGAAATTCTGGCGGTGGACATCGATCCGGTGGCGGTGGAGGTTTCTGAGGAAAATGCTAAGCGGAACGGAGTAAGCGAAAAAGTCAGATCGATCTATGGTGATCTTACTAAGGGTTTGAACGAGAAAGCAGATATTGTTGTTGCTAATCTCATGGCCGATTTGGTTGTTATGTTGACAGCGGACGTAGCCGCGCACCTCAAAGGGAAAAGTATCTATATTTCATCCGGTATCCTGATTGAAAAAAAGCAAATGGTTGCTGCTGCAATTGAGGAAAAGGGCTTTCAAATCCTGGATATCCTAGAAGAAGGGGAATGGTGCGCTATTGCGGCACAGTTCCGGAACTGAATTTGATTATGCGTGCGCCTGACGGTTCATTTTCTCGAAAACACGGTCGCTTACAGTTAACTTAAGCTCCAACGGTTTTCTATGAAAATATACCGTCGCGGCGCAGTATGAAAATTCTATCGCAGTGATTTTCATTGCGCCGAATAGCACAAAGAAACGGTCGCGTTGAAAGTAGGAAGAAAAGGATATGAGTAAATTTTTTGTAGATGTAAATGACGTAAGCGACAGCACAATCAGGATCACAGATGCTAACGACAGGAAGCATATTATAAAAGTATTGCGTCTGGGAATCGGGGATTGCCTTACAATTTCTGATACCGTTGAATATGAATATGAAACAGAAATAATATCCATCGAAAAAGACTATATTGAGGCGAAGATTCTTGATAAGCAGAATTTTGCCCATGAGCCGGAATTAAAACTAACCCTGTTTCAGGGGATACCAAAACAGGGCAAGATGGAGACGATTATTCAGAAAAATATCGAACTGGGTATCTATGCTGTTGTTCCGGTTTTTACAGATAGAACTGTGGTAATGGACAATGGTGGTTTTCATAAAAAAATTCAACGCTGGCAAAAAGTTGCCGATGAGGCGGTTAAACAGTGCAAAAGAGGGATTATCCCTCAGATCCACAAAGAAATAACTTTTAAGGAAATGATTGACGAGGTCGATAAGTTTGAATTGATCATATTTCCGTATGAGAATGAAAAAAATTACACCATGAAAGATTGTTTAAGGACCCTTGACAGAAAACCGCTCAATGCAGCATTGATTATCGGACCAGAAGGTGGATTTTCCGACAAAGAAGCGCGAGATCTTGTGAAACTAGGTGCCAAATGCGTGACACTTGGAAGAACGATCCTTAGAACCGAAACCGCCGGCATGGCCGCAACAGCAATGATAATGTATGAATTAGAACTTTAAACACTCAATCCTCCAGAGGAGGAGCGAATGATTGAAAGAATTGAGCACTGGATTTTTCGGGAGAACGACATACTCTTTTCAAATGATAAAGGCAATCGGGGTCTCTCGTAATATAATTGAGTCCTTCTGAACAGCTCAGAGTTGCACGAAAACCCATATCTTTCAATATATCCTTTGAACTCTTACTGATATAACCGTACGGGTAGGTAAAAGTGGTAGGAGTCATTCCCGTCATTTCTGTAATCATATCTTGAAATTCTCCGATGTCATTTTCAAGTGCAAGCTGATAGGCTTCCTGACTTTCACCGGATTTTTGCATCGTACCGCGTCTGCTGGTATTATTAGCGTGCATATCATAGGAGTGATTTTGTATTTCTACATATCCTGAAGCGTTTAACTCTTTTACATTATCCCAGGTCATGTAGGAATAATAAGCGTTTTTGTCATTGATCATACTATATTTGTCAGTAAGCTCTCCAATAATTGAAAATATCGCTTTCATATCATATTCTCTTAAAAGGGGATAGGCATAGAGATAATTATTATAGAACCCGTCGTCAAAGGTAATCAAAACGGGTCGCTCTGGCAATGGCGTGCCGTTGTCAACGTATGCGATCAAATCCTGAATGAAGACTGCCGTATATTGATTGTCCTTAAGATATTTCAAATCCTTTTCAAACAGTTTCGGACTGATAAAGAATTTATTCTGTAACTTAAAATCTCTTACCAATCCGTGGTACATGACAATCGGCAGAGGGATTCCGTCTTCAGGTGCAGCTGAAGCCAGTAGCTCCGACTGGACTTTCTTTGTACTGTCCTTCATATTTTCCTGAATTAGAAAATAGCTTGGCTCCGTAAAATCATATTTTCTGTCGTATTCTTTGGATTCTTCGTTTTTAAAAACTTCACATTTATTCTTTAATAAAATTTTGCATAGGGAATACATATCAATCCAGATTTGATTTGGGCTGTCTTTCAGCTTTTCATCAAAAATCAGCTGCATGCCAACATGAAGGTGGGGGGTATCGATATTATTGACGTTTTCTTTAACGCTGTATCCTGTTCGCCCGGAATAGCCGATAACATCTCCTGCCTTTACGGCTTTTCCAACGTATAAATCGGCGCTGTACGGACGGTCTTTCCTTAGATGTGCGTAATAGTAATAGCGTTTTTTATCAAAACTTCTGATCCCGATCCGCCAACCGCCGTACTGATTCCATCCCATTGCTTCAACGATTCCGCTTTCTATGGAAACGATTGGAGTTCCCGTACCGATCATCAGGTCATGACCGAAATGCTTTCTGTTGTACCCGTAGCTTCTGCCCGCACCAAAATCGTCAAAATCAGAGTACCAATAGCCTTGAGGAACAGGTGAGAAGGCTTTTAGTCCGTACTTGGTTTCCCAAATGACGTCGCCGTTGCCTTCTCCAGTATCTCCGCCTTCTTCAGGATCGGCCACAACGGGGACCTGAACCATAAATTCGCCTAAGAATCCGCCAAGGATTGCCGTATAGGCTTCATTATAGTAATCATACAATTTCATGTCTTTCGTTATGATATCAATTGATTCACCCTGATTCATCCGCTTGATCAGATCATCAAGGTCTTTCTGTTTGTAATATTTATAATTTCCCCCGTATTTTGCTCCGAGATAGGCTAGCAGCTCCGTCCATTTGAGGTGTATCTCCGTATCATAGGATTCAATATCGAGATTCATGGTTTTTTCAAGAAGCTTATACGGTACGTCAAAATCCACCCATTTTATCGTCGCTTCTGATTCAGGGAGCGAAACCGGAAAACCTGCGGGTAAGGCCTGAATTAAACAAAGAACGGCCGCAACAGCAAGTAAAACCAGAATTAAGGTGATTAGCTTCATCATCCTGGGATGAAGATATCGGAACAACATCAGTTTTCTATTATTGAATTTCAATGGATTCTCCCCCGGCATAAAAGATAATTATAAATCAAATCACTATTTTCAAATTAAATTACAGGCAACCTGGTTGTCTGTAAGCGGCGTTGCTGGTTTTCCGCGGCTTCAGCTGCAATGGAAAATCGGACAGCAGCTTGCGAAGCAAGTTGGAGGCAGAGCCGTTGCTGGTTTTCCGCGGCTTCAGTTGCAATGGAAAACCGGACAGCAGCTTGCGAAGCAAGTTGGAGGCAGAGCCGTTGCCTGTTTTCCGCGGCTTCAGCTGCAATGGAAAACCGGACAGCAGCTTGCGAAGCAAGTTGGAGGCAGAGCCGTTGCCTGTTTTCCGCGGCTTCAGCTGCAATGGAAAATCGGGCAGCAGCTTGCGAAGCAAGTTGGAGGCAGAGCCGTTGCCTGTTTTCCGCGGCTTCAGCTGCAATGGAAAACCGGACAGCAGCTTGCGAAGCAAGTTGGAGGCAGAGCCGTTGCCTGTTTTCCGCGGCTTCAGCTGCAATGGAAAACCGGACAGCAGCTTGCGAAGCAAGCTGGAGGCAGAGCCGTTGCCTGTTTTCCGCGGCTTCAGCTGCAATGGAAAACCGGACAGCAACTTGCGAAGCAAGTTGGAGGCAGAGCCGTTGCTGGTTTTCCGCGGCTTCAGCTGCAATGGAAAACCGGACAGCAGCTTGCGAAGCAAGTTGGAGGCAGAGCCGTTGCCTGTCAGTTTTACAGTGAACAATATAAGATATGCAGGCCAATGTCTAATTATGAGTTTTGCATATGTACAAAAGTGCTGATGCAAAATCAAAAAAAAACTGCCCTCAGGGTTATACCTGAAAGCAGTTGTGTAAAGACAAACTAGTTGTTTTTATAATCGTAATCTCCATGAACGACTCTGCCGTTAAATATCGTTGTAAGTACCTCTGTTTTATCAATATCCAGTGGATTTACCGTAAAGATATCCTGATCGACTACAATCATATCGGCCAATTTGCCGACTTGCAGAGAACCGACGGTATTTTCGCGGTAAAGCTGGTATGCACCGTTGATGGTATATGCTCTGACCATATCGCAAACGGAAACCCGCTCATCGGGATTAAGAAGCCATGTAGGATCATTCATATCGGCTATATCATCAACACCGTAATATTCTGCATTGTTGAGGTTTCTGGTTACATCGGCTTCAATTGCCCAGAAAGGATTATTGACAGGAGAAACGGGATGATCTCCAGAGGCAGTCAATATTGCTCCATTGTCCAGCAGGGACTTTACCGGATACTCTCGGTAAGCCCGGTCTTCTCCGAGTGCGATTTTATCGACATAATCCCACCATTCAGGCTCTTTGAGATGCCAGTAGGGTTGAAGTGCACCAATTATTTCAAGTTCTCCGAATCTTGGCTTATCTGCATCATCCACAACCTGAAGGTGAGTAATGACATTGCGATTATCGACGGTCGGATTATCCTTTTGAGCATACTCCATAGAATCCAGAACCAATCTGGTTGAAGCATCACCGATAGAATGAACATGAATTTGGAAGCCTTCTTCCATAATCCTGTCAAAATCACGATTCAGCTCATCTGGATTCCAATAGAATTCCGCTCTGTAATCCGGGTCCAGACCTGCGGCTTTGTCATAAGGCTTAAGCAGATATGCGGTCATTCCTTCAACAACACCATCGGCAAAGAATTTAGCCGTCGTTACATCGATTAGATCGGAATCATATCGATCCCTAAGAGCGATGAGATCTTGCAGTTGGGGTTCGAATGCTTCATCAGGTGAAATCTCCCCGGCAAGATTGACACGCATCGTCAATTTGCCTGTATTTTCCAACTCCTTGTAACGTTCGGGGTCTACCATGATCGGGGCGATGGACATGATGCTGGTATAGCCCCAGCTGTTCATATCCTCCTGGAAGGCGGCGAGGGCTTCCACTTCCTGTTCTTTTGTAAAGGTTTGTGTCATGGTGATCAGAGAACCTGCATCTGTTATGGAGCCCCAGAGCTCTCCTGTATCCGGGTCTTTCTGAATCAAGCCACCGGCAGGATTTGGAGTATCTTTTGTGATTCCGTTCATTTCAAGAGCTTTTGAATTCAGCCACATGTTGTGACCGTCGTTTGAAGTTAGTACGACCGGTTTTTCTAAGCAGATTTCATCGAGCCATTCCTTTTTAGGGCCCTTGGCGTCTCCCGCCATGCCTACCGTATATCCGGTTCCCCAGTACTCGGTCAGATCAGGATGTGCATCAATAAAGTCTTTAATATCTGCAAGGGTTTGCTCTTTTGTGATGGATTCGTAGAGATAGATTTCAAAAAGCTCGGTCAATTTGATCCCTGGGGCATGGACATGTGCATCGACAAATCCCGGCATAACAATTTTCCCGTTCAAGTCGACAACCTGAGTGTCGCTTCCCTGATAAAGACCAGAGTCAGCGTTGCTTCCCACAAACAGAATTTTACCGTCTTTGATTGCGATCGCTTCCGCAATGGAGTCGTTGCGGTCAACGGTATAAATGACACCGTTCTTTAAAATCGTGTCTGCCAATGTTGATGCGCCCTCTACTGGACTTGCTGGTTTGTCAGGTTCAGAGAGCGGCGCTTTCGCAGAATCGGCAGCCTGTATTGAATCAGGGAAAACCAAGACCTGTCCGTCATAGATCAGATTTGGATTTTTTAGATTGTTATAATTGGCGAGTTCTTGATAGGACAGATGATGCTGCTCTGCAATTTTCCAGAGAACATCACCTTGCTGTACTGTATAAGAATTTGCACCGCAGGAAAATCCAAAGCTGCCCAAAATCAGCACAGCAGTCAGCAAAATGCTGAAGGCTAGTCTTTTTTTCATTTCACAACCTCCCTTTGCATCGATTGACAAAAGAACTAAGTCAAAGGATGATAATAATAGTTATTTTGTATGGCTAGATTCTAGCACGGCAATAATATTTTGACAATTCAAAAAATTCAAAAATAAAAACATAGCAAACTAGTACATGAATGATATAAAAAGGATAATCTTCTGAATTCGATTTACAGAAAAATAAGAAACTGCTAAAATAAGAATAGCCTCAGTTGACTGTGGCTAATTATGATTTTCATTCAGAGGAGGGATAATAATATGATATCAGATAAAATGAAGACATTGCTTGTGGGAAGCTCGGCGATCAGGGCGATGTTCGAAGAAGGAAAAAGACTTGCAGAAATATACGGATCGGAAAATGTATGCGATTTCAGCCTTGGAAATCCCAATCTTCCGCCTCCGGAATCTGTAAAAAAAGCCATTATTGAGGTATTGGACGAGGACGAGCCAACTTTGATACACGGTTATATGAACAATTCCGGCTATGAAGACGTAAGAGCACGTGTTGCAGAATCCATCAACAAACGATTTGACACTTCTTTTGAAGAAAGAAATATCGTCATGTCCGTAGGTGCGGCAGGCGGACTGAATGTCATCCTGAAAACACTCATTAACCCAGGTGACGAAATCATAACCTTTGCGCCATTCTTTGGGGAATACAGAAATTATGCGTCCAACTTTGATGCAGAGCTTATCGTTGTTCCGGCGTCAATTCCTGACTTTCAATTAAATCTGCAGGAGTTTGAAGCGCGTATTACTACGAAGACAAAAGCAGTTATCATAAATAACCCCAACAATCCTACCGGTGTTGTCTATTCTGAGGAAACGATTATCAAACTTTCTGACATTTTAAGAAAAAAACAGAAGGAATTTGGAAATGATATTTATATCATCTCAGATGAACCCTACCGTGAGCTGGTCTATGGAGACGTGGATGTACCTTACATTACAAAATATTACGACAATACAATTGTCGGGTATTCCTTCAGTAAATCCCTATCACTGCCCGGAGAGCGCATTGGATACCTCGTCATTCCGGATGAGGCGGCTGATTCTGAGAACATAATCGGTGCTTCAAATGTTGCAACAAGAATTCTGGGATATGTAAGCGCACCGTCTTTGATTCAGAGAGCTGTGGCCAAGTGTCTTGAGGAAAAAGCAGACATTGATTTTTATGATAAAAACCGGCAGATGTTGTATAACGGTTTGACGGAAGCTGGACTTGAGTGCATCTATCCCGACGGAGCATTTTATCTTTGGGTGAAATCACCTATGGAAAGTGAACTTGACTTTGTCAATAAGGCGAAGGAGCATCAGCTGTTGATCGTCCCAGGTACGTCCTTCGACTGTCCGGGTTACGTAAGACTTGTATATTGCGTATCGCCGAAAACCATAGAAACGGCTCTTCCGAAATTCAAAGCATTAATGGAAGAGTTAAAGCATTAATGAAAGAGTCAAAGAAGCACTGATTAAAATCAATCAGCGCTTCTTTTAAGAAAGGAAGCAAAGAATGAAAATCGCGTTTCATACGCTGGGCTGTAAAGTGAATCAATACGAAACGCAGGCTTTGAAAGAAAAATTCCAGAGTAGAGGGTATGCGATTGTCGGCGAAGATGATTTCGCAGATGTCTATGTCATCAATACGTGCACGGTAACAGGACTGTCTGATCGAAAGTCGAGACAGTATATCAGAAGGGCGAAAAAGATCAATCCCGACAGTATAACGGCGGTAATCGGCTGTTATGTTCAGGTGAGTCCTGAAGAAGCAAAGCGCATTGCAGGGGTAAACATTGTGGCAGGCACAAATGAGAAAAATAAGCTGCCGGAATATATAGAAGCATACGTAAGAGAAAACGGAGTAGAGTGCCATATCAGAGAATGGGATGAACTGACGGAATATGAGGACACTGGAATTATAACCTCCATGGATTCGCGAACCAGAGCGTTTATCAAGGTGCAGGAGGGGTGCAACCGGTTCTGCTCCTATTGTATTATTCCATATGCAAGAGGCGCTGTGAGAAGCAGAGCTGCAGAAGATGTGGTTGCCGAGGCGAAAAATCTGATTTCACAGGGATTTAAAGAGCTTGTGCTTACAGGCATTAACACCGCTCTTTATGGTATGGAAAAAGATTTCCGTGATTTGGTTACAGAAAAAAAATCCAATATTGGAGATAATGATAAAGAGAAGGAACAAATTTACGGAATTGAGATCCTGATTAGCGAACTCAACCGGCTTGACGGTGATTTTCGAATTCGGATCGGTTCTTTGGAACCCAATGTGGTGGACGTAGATTACGCTTGCAGACTATTACAGTATGAGAAACTGTGTTCCCATCTTCATCTTTCCCTCCAAAGCGGAAGTGATCGGATCTTAAAGGAGATGAACCGAAGCTATACAGGAGAACAATACCGAAAGCTGGTTTCTCGGCTGAGGGAGTATGACCCAGGGTTTGGCGTAACCACCGATATCATTGTCGGGTTCCCCGGAGAGACCGAAAAGGATTTTGAGGATAGCTGCCGTATTGTGGAAACTGCAGGGCTTTCAAAAGTGCATGTTTTTAAGTATTCCAAAAGAGAAGGAACGAAAGCTGCCGAGATGAAAGGACATATTTCTCCTGAAATAAAAGCAAGGAGAAGCGATGTGCTGCACCGGCTTTCTGAAAAGGCGGCTGAAACATTCTGTAACAGTAATATCGGCACGATAAGGAGAGTTCTTTTGGAACAGTATGATGAAGCGACAGGAATGCTGGAAGGCTTTGCGGATAATTATATTAAAGTGTATTGTCCGGGTGATGAAAGTCTTTGTAATTCATTCGTAAATGTGGAGCTTATGGAACTGCACCGCGATGGGTTAAAAGGTGTTATAATTCACAACTGTGGGTGATAGCATTGGGTTACGGTCTCATCGGTAGGTCAGGATGTGGATAAACGAGGAGGTATTGTGTGAATAAGAGATTATTGGTTTTGGTTATATTATTGCTGAGCTTTGGCTTGCTGTCCGGGTGCGGAAGCAAGCCTGACAAAGAAGATCAGATCATTCCGCCTCCTCAGGAGCAGGAGAGCGAAGGGGCGGCTTCGACTGGACTAACCAGTTTTAAAACGACAGATATTTATGGAGAAGAAATCACCGAGGAGCTCTTCAGTGACTATGATCTGACACTGGTTAATGTATGGGGAACCTTCTGCAAGCCATGCCTGAATGAAATGCCTGATTTGGGCGAACTCAGAAAGGAATACGAATCAAAGGCAGTCAACATTGTCGGGATTGTGGTGGATGCTCAGGATGGAGATCTGAAGGTGATTGAAGAACAGAGGACACTTGCACAGGAAATCGCGGATACTACTGGCGCAGACTACCCGCATCTGCTCTTATCAATCGATATGATTGAGCCGGTGCTGAGTCAGTTTGATGCGATCCCTGCCAGCTTTTTTGTAGATAGCGACGGTAATATTATCAGTGAGTTTTATATCGGAGCGAAAAGTAAAGACGATTGGAAGTCGCTCATTGACAAGACTCTGGAAAACGTGAAGTAAAATAGGGAGACTGAGATGAAACAAGGATTGGTGAGAATCTTTCCTCCGCTGCTTGCGGCAGCGGGGGCGGTCTTTATGATTGTTGGAATTTATCGGGGTGAAATGGCTGTGGTGCTTAGGAAAGCCATCAATATATGTCTGGAGTGTATCGGAATTGGCTAATGGTTTTAAAAAGGGTGCGAGGGTACTTATGGCAGGAAGAGAACGGCTTCGGCTTTGGGTTCAGATCGTGTTTACAGCTGCAACCAACGGATACTGGAAAGGCTTTGTAGAGGGGAAAATCTATACTGGACCTTCGAAATCACTGTGCTTGCCCGGGCTTAGCTGCTATTCCTGTCCTGGTGCATTGGGGTCCTGTCCCATCGGGTCTCTTCAGGCAGTGCTTGCTTCACGGAATTTCAGTTTTTCATTTTATCTAACTGGCTTCTTTTTATTGATCGGTTCAATTTTCGGAAGAATCGTATGCGGATGGCTCTGCCCGTTTGGATTGGTTCAGGACCTTTTATACCGTATTCCTTTTATGAAAAAAATAGAAAAAGTACCGGGCGATCAAGCATTGCGTTTTATCAAATACGGGATTTTGCTGGTTTTTGTCATTTTGCTTCCAATGTTCGTCATTGATATTGTAGGGCAGGGGGAACCTTGGTTTTGCAAATGGATTTGTCCGTCAGGAACGATGATGGCCGGCTGGCCTCTGGTTTTTATGAATGACGGGATACGAAAGGCTGCGGGACTTCTGTTTTCTTGGAAAAGTGGAATTCTTGTGGTGTTAATCTTTCTGTCTGTGATGATCTATCGTCCCTTTTGCAAGTATCTTTGTCCGCTGGGTGCGATTTATGGTTTGTTTAATCGGATCTCCATCATCCGTTTGAAAATTGACCGGTCCCGGTGCATAAATTGCCATGCCTGTACCAGGGCATGTAAAATGAACGTCAACGTAGAAGCAAATCCTGACAGCCCTGAATGCATTCGTTGCGGCAGCTGTGTTTCCGCATGTAGGCAAAAGGCGCTTTCCATCGGCGCTAATCGCAGCTATTCACAACTGAAGTGAAAGATATTTATTGCGGTTTTGCCGGAGATAATCCAAATTTTCTAATTTACAATTGATGCTATGAATTTGGACAAATTAATGTTATAATAAAATAATTGCCGAAAAAAATAATAATTTTGCCGGCAAATTTTTTAGAATCGGAACAGGAGTGAAAAAAATGGCTGATTGCATTTTCTGCAAAATTGCAATGAAAGATATTCCTTCCAAAACCGTTTATGAAGATGATGAGATCATTGCATTTCATGATTTGGAACCTCAAGCTCCCGTACATGTTCTGATCATCCCCAAAAAACATATCGCTTCCATGGATGATCTGGCAGATGAAGACGGTGAGCTGATTGCATATTTGATGCTGAAGGTCAAGGAAATTGCGAAAGATCTGAACCTGGAAAAGGGTTACCGCCTGGTGAACAACTGTGGTGAAGACGGTATGCAGACGGTGAAACATCTTCATTTCCATCTGCTTGGAAAAAGAAAGATGACTTGGCCGCCAGGTTGATAAAAAAAACTTGCCTTCTAGAGAAAAAGCATGTATAATATTTTCGTTATAGGTAATTTCGTTTTGATAAGCATCTTAGAGACTTCAGAATACGGAGGGAGGGGAATGAGTAGATGGCACAAGTAGTTGTAAGAGAGAACGAAAGTTTGGAAAGCGCGCTGAAAAGGTTTAAGCGTTCTTGCGCAAGAGACGGAGTAATGTCCGAGTTAAGAAAAAGAGAACATTATGAAAAGCCAAGCGTAAAGAGAAAGAAGAAATCTGAAGCGGCAAGAAAAAAGGCAAAGAAATTCTAAGACGATTCTAAAGAATCGGACAGAATGTTAAGAAGAAGGTGCAGATAAATGTCTTTAAAAGACAGATTGCTGAATGATTTCAAGGAGGCGATGAAAGCCAAAGATGAAATCAGAAAAAATACAGTTAATTTAGCTCGTGCAGCAGTTAAGCAGCATGAAGTGGATCATAGAGTAGAATTAGATGAACAGGGGATCATAGAGATCCTGACCAAACAGGTAAAAATGAGAAAAGATGCCCTCTCTGATTTTGAAAAAGCAGGAAGAACGGATTTACTGGATGCCTATAACAGAGAAATTGAAATATTGATGGAATATCTTCCAAAGCAGCTTTCCGAAGAAGAGATAACGGAAATCGTGAAAGCAACGGCGGCCGAACTCGGCATCGAGGGAGGCAGACAGAACATGGGGAAACTCATTGGTGCTGTCATGCCGAAGGTCAAAGGCGTTGCTGACGGAGGCGTTGTCAGGAAAATCGTCGAAGGGTTGCTCTAAGAACATATTTAAAAATTCAACCTGGTTGTTTACAACCAGGTTATTTTTTATGCCCTGAAACATAAAATTGTACAGTAGGGCAATTTCCGGGTTTTCCGGCAGCCCCCGTTGCGTGGAGGTTTGTATGAACGTCAAGGATGAATTATTATTTGATTTCAGTATAAAGATGCCGAGACTTCTTGTGAGCGGGAAGACCGGTGTTCTAGATAATGTTAAAAAGATCGTATTGATCACAGAGACCAGCGTCGTAGTGGATCACGGAAATCGTTTTAGTGCGATCAGCGGTGAGGGCCTTTGTGTCAAGCTGATCGAAGAGGAAAGAATGATTGTTTCGGGAACGATCCATTCCGTTGAATTTTATTCCGGAAAGAAGGGAGATGCCGATGAATAACAGTGGCAGCTTTCTGGAACACTCAATGACAATTAAGGTTGAAGGTTTTGAACAGCAGAAAATCCTGACTGAATGTGTACGAAGGGATATCACAATAAAGGACATCCATATCCTTAGTGACATTGAAATGGTATTGACCCTTATGGAATGGGATTATCAGGATTTCTTAAAAATTGTAAAGAACAAGTACCGCATAACAGTAGTAAAGGAAAATGGGTACAGACCGGTCATAAAAAAAACATTCAGTAAAAAGAGTACGATTATCGGTCTAATTCTGTTTGCCTTGATTATGTATTATCAAAGTACATTTATATCAGAGATAAGAGTTTTGGGTTATCGTTCTTTCACGGAGACTCAAATAAGGGAAAGTTTGAGAGAAGCAGGGCTTTACGAAGGATGCAGCAAAAATATCGATTTGAGTAAAGTAAAATCCCATATTTATAAGGATCTTGATAATATTGCCTGGATAGGGGTAAAATATATAGGAAATTTGGCAGAAGTCACCATAGCCGAAGGAACAATTACGCCAAAGCCTGTTGACAAATCGAAACCATGTGATATTATTGCCGACAAGGAAGGCTATGTGGAGCGGACGATAGCAAGACAAGGCGTTGTGGCAGCAGCTGAGGGAACTTATGTAAAACCCGGAGATGTTTTAATTTCCGGTACCGTACCGATCAAGAGCACAGCATATGGTACGCCGGCTGCGGAAATGACAGAACGCTATGTTCACTCAGAAGGAGAGGTTTATGTAAGAGTACCTTATCGTTTGAATTACCATCAGGAGAGATATAGAGATATCCTGACGCCGACTGGAAACAGCATCTGGGGCTTTAAAGTGGAAATAGGAAATCTAAAAATCAATACAGCAAAATCTCTCTACTATTATGAAAATTCGACTTATAAAGAAAACGTGCTGCTGCATTGGGTCCGTCCGATTCCTGTAACTGTGGGACTGGTAAAAATAGATGAAGTAGAGGTAAGGGTTGAGGAAAGAAGTCAGGAGGATATCCGAAATGAAGCAAACATGCAGGCAAGAGAAGCAATTAGAGAAAAATTGCCTCAAAATGTACAAATCCTAAATAAAAGTTTGAAGTTTTCTCCGGGAGAAAATATAATAGGAGTATCAATTATGCTGGAGGCTCTGGAAGAAATAGGAACAGAAAAGGAGATTGTGATTGGAAACCCAATTGATAGAGGAACTGAAGATCAAAATTGATCATGATCAAGACACCGATCGATTGTTCGGAAACCTTGATGTAAATTTAAAAATTATAAAAGATAACTATGATGTAGATATCATACAACGACAGGATGAAATTATACTGAAGGGCAAAGAAGCAGCGAAGGCGCAGCAGGTGATTGTTGAACTGCTTGGTATACTGGAATCCGGAGAAATGCTGGATGCCCAAAAAGTCAATTATGTAATAAGCCTTAATAACAAAGGATTGTCATATAAAGACAGCAACATCAATAAGGATGTAATCTGCTTCACCCACAGGGGAAAACCTATTAAACCCAAAACCTTAGGACAAACCTCTTATGCGCAGAGTATAAGAAAACATGATATTGTATTCGGCGTAGGTCCTGCTGGTACAGGCAAAACTTATATTGCAGTTGCTATGGCGGTCAATGCATTTAAAAATAAAGAAGTGCAGAAGATCATACTCGCAAGACCCGCCGTTGAAGCGGGGGAACGTCTTGGTTTTTTACCTGGAGATCTGCAGGAGAAGGTAGATCCTTATTTAAGACCTCTCTATGATGCATTATATGATATACTGGGACGGGACAGCGCTCTTCGTCTGAAGGAAAAAGAAGCGATTGAAGTCGTGCCTTTGGCTTATATGAGAGGCAGAACCTTGGATAACTCTTTCATCATTCTTGATGAAGCACAGAATACGACAAAAGAGCAGATGAAGATGTTTCTGACCAGACTTGGGTTCGGCTCAAAAGCGGTGGTGACCGGCGATATTACGCAGATCGATCTGCCAAGAGGAAAGAAATCCGGACTGGTTGACGCAGTTAAGGTGCTTGATAAAGTGGAAGGAATTGAATTTTGCTTCCTAAAAGATGCCGATGTGGTGAGACATGCATTGGTGAGAAGGATTATTTTAGCATATGAACGATATGAAAAAAATAATCCGGAACAGGAGGGTGAAGAATGAACCTGATATTCAGCGATGAAAGAATGCCCGGCCAACCAGTGATCGATCACATGATCCAGGCCGCGGAGTTTTGTGTGCAGGAAGAAAATCTAGACCCCGAGCGTGTTGAAATCAGCGTGACTTTTGTCAGTACAGAAGAAATTCATGAATTGAACAGAGTATATCGAGGAAAGGATAGTGTGACGGACGTTCTTTCATTCCCGCAATACGATTGTGTTGAGGAAATGAAAAATCATGAAGTCCTATGCCTGGGAGATGTTGTAATCTGCCCTGAACAGGCATTGCTTCAAGCTGATGAATTTGGTCATTCCGGAGAAAGAGAACTTGTGTATTTATTTGTGCATAGTGTTTTCCACTTGTTGGGGTATGATCACATAGAGGAAGAGGACCGGCTTGGGATGAGATCTCAGGAAGAAAAGATCATGAACCGAATCGGCTTGATTCGGTAAAAGCTAAATAAATATCGTCCAAGCCTATTTTTATTAAGGGAGAACGCATTATGAAATACAGGGAACTTTTTCGTTCTGCAAATCAAATGATACAAAACGCCTATGCTCCTTATTCACGATTTAAGGTTGGTGCCGCACTTCTTACCAAAACAGGAGAAGTTTTTACCGGTGTAAATGTGGAAAATTCATCTTTTGGAGCAACCATCTGTGCAGAGCGTACAGCATTTGTGAAAGCGATTTCAGAAGGACACCGAGAATTTGAAGCAATAGCTGTTGCAACTTCCGATGGAGAAGCTTACCCATGCGGTATTTGCAGGCAATTCATGTTCGAATTTGGTGACGATCTGAAAATTATTACAGGGGAAGACGAGGAGCACCTTCACGTTTTAGAAATTAAAGAACTTTTACCGGAAGGATTTAGATTATAATTTTACAGTATAAATTCTGTCAAGCGTCACTGAAGCGCCGGACAGAATGGTAGGAGAATAAATGAAGTCAGGATTTATAGGAATCATTGGAAGACCAAATGTAGGAAAATCAACGTTGTTGAACGCAATATTAGGAGAAAAGATCGCGATCACAACCAATAAACCTCAAACAACAAGAAACAGTATCAGAGGGATCTATACAAAGAAAAACGGGCGGGATGACGACTGTCAGATGATTTTCATTGATACGCCAGGAATTCATAAACCAAAAAACAAGCTGGGAAACTATATGACAGAAATGGCAATCAATACCTTCAAGGAAGTGGAGGTGCTTCTGTTTCTTGTAGACGATGAACTCTCTGCAGGCCCGGGTGACAAGTATATTTTGGACATGCTCAAAAATATTGAAACGCCTGTCTTTTTAATTATCAATAAAATAGATAGGCTGGAGCCGGAAAAATATAAGAGGATCTTTGAGGAATATCAGTCAATGGGATTGTTCTCAGAAGTCATCGGCGTATCTGCTTTGTCAGGGAAAAATGTTGGTGTTTTGCTGGAGAAAATTGAAGGACATATGAGTGAAGGGCCGATGTATTTTCCTGAGGATATGGTTACGGATCATCCAGAACGATTTATCGTCAGCGAGATCATCAGAGAAAAGATTCTGCTTTATCTTGACGAGGAAGTCCCTCATGGTGTCGCTGTGGAACTTGAAAGCTATAAAGAAGAGCCGTCCATTACTCGGATTGGCGCGGTCATTTACTGTGAAAGAAAATCGCATAAAGGCATCATCATCGGAAAAGAAGGAAAAAAACTCAAGGGGATCGGGAAAAGCTCCAGAATTGAGATTGAAGGCTTGCTCGGTACCAAAGTTTTTCTGGAGCTTTGGGTAAAGGTAAGAGAAAACTGGAGAGACAGTGATTTTGCATTGAGCAGTTTCGGATATCGCAAAGAATAGTACATTGATAAGGATTTAACATGTTAACAGATACAGAAGGAATCATTTTTAAGCAAGTCAAGACTGTCAACGGAAGAAGGATGGTTCTTTTGTTTTCGCAAAAATTCGGTAAGATCAGCGCCGGAACAAACATCAGCGATAAGGGAAAAAGCAAATCTTCTCTAGCCATGCGTCCCTTTACATACGGAAGGTATGAGCTATATAAAAATAGGGATAGCTATCATATTAACAGCTCCGAAGTATTAAAAAGCTATTATAAGATCGGTGAGGATGTAGAGAAATATATGTACTGTTCTTATGTGCTTGAATTAACGGAAAAATTGCTTCAGGAAGATGCGCCGGCCTCCGGTACTTTCCGAATGATCCTGGATTTCTTTGACATCATGGAAAAGCGGTCGAAAAAGTATTCAACTTTGATCCTTGCTTATCAAATTAAAGTGCTTCAAGAAACAGGAAGCATGCCTCAGGTAAAACGTTGTGTGGCATGTGAAGGTAATGATGAGCCTGTAATTTTCAGCGTCAGAGACGGTGGCCTGTTATGTAAAACATGTTGCTTAGATATTAACGATATTCATAATGACGCATTGATTTATAAAGTAAATTTTGGTATAGTTAATGTATTGCGATATATTTTGGATAATCCATTAAAAAGCTTTGGAAATTTGGCTCTTGATGATGAAATTCAAAAACAACTTAGTAGAATAATTAGAAGTTATATTGCATATCATCTTGATATTGGTGAGTTGAAGAGTGAGAGCTTTTTAATAGAGTAATATTTAAAATGGAGGTAAGATTATGGAGATTACATTAGAGAAAATTGAACTGGTCAAAGACAGAACCGGAGTAAGCTACAAAGAAGCAAAAGAGGCTCTGGAAGCAGCTGATGGAAGCGTGGTAGATGCAATTATAGACATCGAAGAAGCAATAGACATCAAAAGTAAAAGCAAGTTTGCGGAACAAAGTACACACATCGTTGAGAAGGTTAAGGAAGCAATTAAGAAGGGGAACATTGCTAAAATAATCGTAAAGAAAAATGACGAAGTGATTATGAATCTTCCTGTCAACGTTGGTATTGTAGGTACTGTTTTAGCTCCGTGGGCCGCTGTTGCCGGCGTAATCGCAGCATTTGGTACAAAATGCGTTATCGAGCTTGTAAAAGACGACGGTGAAATTATTGATATTAGTGAAATGGCGACGGATACTTTTGACGGAGTCGTCGAAAAAAGCTCCGTGGTTGTAGACGATGTAAAAACAAAAAGCGTAGATGTGTTTGCAAACGTCAAAGCGAAGACCTCTGAAGCAATCAACAAGGCAAAGAAGAGTGACGATTGCTCTTGTGCCTGCGGAACAGAAGAAGAATGTGACGACAGCTGTACCTGCGGATGCCAGGAAGAGGAAAAATAAAGACATATTAATCGTAGAAATGGTAGGTATTTATGAGCAGAGAATTTTCAATGGACAAGATTACAGCGCTGGCAAAATCAAGAGGGTTTGTTTTCCCAGGCTCAGAAATTTATGGCGGACTGGCTAATACGTGGGATTATGGTCCGGTCGGTGTGGAACTGAAGAACAATGTAAAAAAAGCCTGGTGGAAAAAATTCGTCCAGGAATCCAAATACAATGTTGGATTGGATGCGGCAATTCTGATGAATCCAAAAGCATGGGTAGCATCTGGACATGTCGGAGGCTTTGCGGATCCTCTTATTGATTGCAAGAGCTGCAAGTCGCGCTTCAGAGCGGATAAGTTGATTGAAGATTATATAAAAGAAAACGATCAGATGACTGTAACCGTTGACGGGTGGTCAAATGACAAACTGGAAGAATACGTAAAAGAGAAGGCGATCGCTTGTCCGGAATGCGGCAAGAGTGATTTTACTTCTATCAGACAATTTAATCTTATGTTCAAAACGTTTCAGGGTGTTACGGAAGATTCAAAATCTGAAATATTCCTGAGGCCTGAGACGGCGCAGGGAATTTTCGTAAATTTTAAAAATGTCCAGAGAACATCGAGAAAAAAGGTTCCCTTCGGTATTGCACAGGTAGGGAAATCCTTCCGTAATGAAATCACACCTGGAAACTTTACATTCAGAACAAGAGAATTTGAACAGATGGAACTGGAGTTCTTCTGCAAGCCGGGAACAGACCTTGAATGGTTTGCTTACTGGAAAGAGTATTGTGTAAACTGGCTCAAAGCGCTGGGCATAAAGGAAGAAAGCTTGAAGCTGAGAGATCATGATCAAGAAGAACTTTCTCATTACAGCAATGCCACAACAGATATTGAGTTCAAATTCCCATTCGGTTGGGGTGAACTTTGGGGTATTGCAGATAGAACTGATTTTGATCTGAAACAGCATATAGAGCATTCCGGACAGGAAATGTTCTATCAGGACCCGGAGACCAACGAAAAATACGTTCCGTATTGTATTGAACCCTCCCTTGGTGCGGACCGTGTAACGCTTGCATTTATTGTGGATGCTTACGACGAAGAGGTTCTTACGGATGCAAATGGCAAGGAAGACATAAGAACCGTAATGCGGTTTCATCCGGCATTAGCTCCATTTAAAGCAGCGATTCTCCCTTTGACGAAAAAGCAGAGCGCTCAAGCGGAAGCACTATATGAAGAACTTTCAAAATACCTTATGGTGGATTATGATCTTCCGGGAAGTATCGGCAAACGGTATCGCAGACAG
Source organism: Anaerovoracaceae bacterium (assembly GCA_963676445.1). GTDB lineage: Bacteria > Bacillota > Clostridia > Peptostreptococcales > Anaerovoracaceae > Anoxybacterium. The sequence continues at coordinate 506,176 of OY781100.1, read as the reverse complement.
GATGAAATTGGCACACCCTTCTGCATAACGGTAGACTTTGACACAGAAACAGATAAAAGTGTAACAGTCCGTGATCGTGACACAATGGAACAGATCAGAATACCTATTTCGGAAGTAAGAAAATATATAGAGGATAAACTGGTATTTTAACGAATTAGAGAGACATGGGACAAGCACCTGTAAATATAAGGAAACTTGTCCCTGTTTTACGCACCTAGTCTCATTCAAAGTAAGTGTGGCAGGCGCCATACGGAAACTCCCCGGCTTTTGCCGGACAGGAATTTTCTGTTTATATAATATTATTATTACAAAGGAGAGAATAAAATGGGAAAAAAATTTGTTTACCTATTCAGTGAAGGCAGCGGTTCAATGCGTGAGCTGCTAGGGGGCAAGGGTGCAAATCTTGCCGAAATGACAAACTTGGGAATGCCGGTGCCGCAAGGCTTTACGATAACCACCGAGGCTTGCACACAGTATTATGCCGACGGTGAAATGATCAACGATGAAATAAAAGCTGAAATCATGAACTATGTGAGCGAGCTGGAAAAGATAACAGGCAAGAAATTTGGTGACCTGCAAAATCCGTTGCTTGTTTCTGTGCGTTCAGGCTCCAGAGCTTCCATGCCTGGCATGATGGACACGATTTTAAATCTCGGTTTAAACGATAGTGTTGTGGAAAGCTTTGCAAAGAAAACGAATAATCCTCGTTTTGCTTATGACTCATATCGCCGTTTCATCCAGATGTATTCTGATGTTGTAATGGAAGTTGGCAAGGCTTACTTCGAAAAGCTCATCGATGAAATGAAAGAAAAAAAGGGTGTCCAGCTTGATACTCAACTTGATGCGGATGATCTGAAGGAACTGGCAAGACAGTTCAAGGAAGAATATAAGAATAAAATCGGTGCAGACTTCCCGAGCGATCCTGTTGATCAGCTCTTTGGCGCGATCAAGGCTGTATTCCGTTCCTGGGATAATCCTCGTGCCGTATATTATAGAAGAATGAATGACATTCCTTCCTCATGGGGTACTGCTGTCAACGTTCAGTCCATGGTATTCGGAAATATGGGCGATACTTCCGGAACTGGCGTAGCTTTCTCAAGAAATCCGTCAACAGGCGAAAAGAAACTGTATGGCGAATTTCTAATGAATGCACAGGGTGAAGACGTTGTTGCTGGTATCAGAACTCCTCAGACCATCGATCAGCTGAAGGATCAAAATCCTGAAGTTTACGATGAGTTCTATAAAATAGTATATACGCTTGAAAAGCATTATAAAGACATGCAGGATATGGAATTTACCATCGAAGAAGGCAAGCTTTATATGCTTCAGACCAGAAATGGAAAGAGAACGGCTGCAGCTGCGCTGCAGATTGCATGTGATCTGGTTGAAGAAGGGATGATTAAAGAAGAAGACGCTGTGAACATGATCGATCCGAAACAGCTGGATGCACTGCTTCATCCGCAGTTTGATGCTGCGGCACTGAAAGCAGCGAAACCCATCGGATCTGCGCTTCCTGCATCACCTGGAGCAGCTTGCGGACAGGTTGTTTTTACAGCAGAAGACGCAACAGAATGGACGGTCAAGAAAGGCGCAAAAGTAGTTCTTGTTCGTTTGGAAACCTCACCGGAGGATATCGAGGGTATGAACTATGCACAGGGGATTCTGACCGTAAGAGGCGGAATGACATCCCATGCGGCTGTAGTCGCACGCGGTATGGGTACCTGCTGTGTTGCCGGCTGTGGAGAAATCAAGATCAGCGAAGAGGCTAAAGTATTCACACTTGGCGGAAAGGAATTTCACGAAGGAGATTGGATCTCTCTCGACGGATCAACTGGAAATATTTACGGTGAAGCCGTTAAAACTGTAGACGCTTCCATTTCAGGAAACTTCAATACGATTATGAAATGGGCAGATCAGTACAGAACATTAAAAGTAAGAACAAACGCAGATACACCGAAGGACGCTGCACAGGCGGTTGAGTTCGGAGCGGAAGGAATCGGTCTTTGCAGAACAGAGCATATGTTCTTTGATTCTGAAAGAATTGCAGCAATGAGAGAAATGATCGTCTCTAAGACGGAAGAACAGAGAAGAACTGCACTTGCAAAGCTGCTTCCGATGCAGAGAAGCGACTTTGAAGGAATCTATGAAGCGATGCAGGGATATCCTGTTACAATTCGTTTCCTGGATCCGCCGCTTCACGAGTTCCTACCGACAGACGCAGAAGATATCGCTGCTTTGGCAACTGAAATGAAGATGGAAATTGAAGAATTGAAAGCGGTTATTTCATCGCTTCATGAATTCAACCCGATGATGGGGCACAGAGGCTGCCGTCTGGCTGTCTCATATCCTGAGATTGCTGAGATGCAGACTACAGCGGTTATTGAAGCTGCAATTAACGTACAGAAAAAACATCCGGAATGGAAGATGGTTCCTGAAATCATGATTCCGTTGGTTGGAGAAATAAAAGAACTGCAATACGTAAAGAATATCGTAGTAAAGACAGCTGACGCTATCATCGAGAAAGCAGGATCTGATTTGAAATACATGGTTGGAACCATGATCGAGATTCCAAGAGCTGCTTTAACAGCGGATGAAATTGCAAAAGAAGCAGAATTCTTCTCCTTCGGTACAAACGACCTGACTCAGATGACCTTTGGTTTCAGCCGTGACGATGCTGGTTCTTTCCTGGGGGCTTACTATGAAAAGAAAATCTATGAAAACGATCCGTTTGCAAAGCTTGACCAGACAGGCGTAGGCAAACTGGTTAAGATGGCTGCAGAGCTTGGTAAGACAACAAGACCTGACATCAAGCTTGGAATTTGCGGAGAGCATGGCGGAGATCCTTCCTCTGTAGAATTCTGCCATAATGTTGGTTTGAACTACGTTTCCTGCTCACCGTTCCGTGTGCCGATTGCAAGGCTGGCTGCTGCGCAGGCTGCATTGAAGGCTAAGAAATAAGCCGCTTCGAAACATAGATGAAATAGAACATAATTAAAAATTATTAAAATGAAACAGGGTATTGCATATGTGTTACGCAATACCCTGTTTGAATTGAAAGGATTTTTTAATTTCAATATCATAAATGCTAATGGTATCATATTGACGTAATTGGAGGTTCAGGATTATACTAATTATATAATACAATTTATGATCAAATGATACATGCCTAGATATCATTCCCAACGGCTTATACATCAAAGCACCAGAAAGTTTGCAGTATTACCGTAATTGACGAATTGCGGTAGTATTCCAATGTTTGAAATCTGTAAATCAACATTTCCGGTAAACCCATCGATGCAGATGCATTATTCGGCGGCCGCTGCGAGATCATGGGAAAAAGGAGATGTTATAATGAACTGGAAACGCACGCTTTGGATTTTATGGGTGTCTAATTTTTTTGTTACGGCAGGCATGAGCCTGGTAATCCCATTTCTACCCTTGTATATTGAAAAACTTGGTATTCATAGTTTGCAGGATATTGAAATATGGTCGGGTTGGATTTTTTCAGCTCAGTACGTCACATCCGTGATCTTTCAGCCAATCTGGGGGAGATTTGCAGACAAATACGGACGGAAATTAATGCTATTACGCGCAGGAATCGGTATGGGTATTGTAACCGCTCTTATGGGTGCCGTCAGTTTTGCCTGGCAGCTGCTTTTGCTGCGATTGCTGAACGGTATATTTTCCGGTTTTATTTCCATGTCAGTTTCACTGCAAGCTTCCGTAACTCCTAATGAACATTCGGGCCGGGCTCTTGGTATGCTCCAAACAGGAGCGGTTGCAGGAAACTTGATCGGGCCTTTACTGGGAGGCGTATTGGCAGAAAGCTTTGGTTTCCGCGCGGTATTCTATTTGACCGGCGGAATGCTCATCATCGCAAGCATCATTGTCATGGTTTTTGTGAATGAGCAGCATCAGCCAAAAGTTTGTGCAGAGAAGGGATTCCGCTATGGACTCATACAGTTAAAACCGTTATTTCCAATCTTCTTCGCGTCTGCAGTTACTCAGGTAGGAATGATGAGCATTGAGCCGATTGTTTCGATTTATGCAAAGACGCTTTACACCGGAACGCATTTGGCTACTGTGGCAGGTCTTGTCGTTGCAATGAGCGGTGTCGCAAATTTGATCGGCGCACCTACCTTGGGGAGACTAGGTGATAAAATAGGCCAGCGTAAGGTACTCACACTGTCGCTTTGCGCTGCCGCAATCATGTATATTCCCCAGGCAATGGCCGGAAGTATCGGAGTTTTGTTAATAGGAAGATTTCTTTTGGGACTATTTATCGGAGGGATGATTCCTTCATTAAATGTACTGGTTAAGCTAAAGGCTCCGGCAGAATTGCAGGCAACAGCCTTTGGATTTAATTCCTCTTCCAGTTTTTTAGGTTGTTTTATCGGTCCGCTGATAGGGAGCAGCGTAGCTGCAACCTACGAAATCAAGGACGTCTTTTATGTAACAATGCTTGTCTTATTAATTAATGCGGCTATGATATGGTTTATTCCAGCGCCTGTTTTAAATCCTCAGTTAAATCATCACCAGACTCAAGCTCGACAGAAAGCTTGAACATCATTATAGGCGCAACAAGAAAAAACGGCAGTAAAGCTGCCGTTTAATGAGTTGATTATTCATTTGTATTAGACCCGGAAGGTTCAGATGGTTCGCTGTTTGCCATAGTTGATTCACTTTTATCCAATTGATCGCTCAGTATAACAATATCAACCTTTCTGTTTTTTGCTCGATTATCCGCTGAAGTATTCGGTACGGAAGGGCGGTATTCTCCGTAACCTACAGCGCTGATACGGTCCGGGGTTACACCGCTTTGAGAGATCAGAAGTTTCACAACTTCTGTAGCCCTGATTACGGACAATTCCCAATTGCTCGGAAATTGTGCGGAACTCTGAGGAACGTCGTCTGTATTACCTTCCACGCGGATATAATTGTGAACTCCGTTGGCAATTTGACCGATTGCAACCAGAGTTGAACTGGCATCAGACTTGATCTTTGCGCTACCTGAGTCAAATAATACGGTATTCATCAAGCCAACAATGACGCCACGTTCCTGAACGCTAACTGAGACTTTATCCTCTAATCCTTTATCCTTGATTAAATTTTGGATTTCCAATGCCGCTGCTGCCAGTTTGGGATCAACTGTATCACTTGAGGCATCCGCCAGAGCTTGTGCCAGCTGATCTGCCGATGCCTGGTCAATTCCGCTGCCGCTGGTGCTGCTGCCGCCGCTTCCAGTTCCGCCAAAACCGGAGGGATTCAGTGCTCCTTCAAGCGACTGAGATAGCACCTCATATTTCTGAGCATCAATGTTACTCATGGCATACATAACTACGAAAAATATCATCAAAAGAGTAATCAAGTCAGAGTAGGTTAACAGCCAGCGTTCACTGTTGTCAGGCTCTTCCTCATGTTTTTTCTTTCGTGCCATACAAATAAACCTTTATTTGCCTTTCTTTTTCTTTCCTTTCGATTCTCTGACCCCTCCGCTTGATTTTTTGCCGGAGGATTGGGCTTCAGCCAGAAAACCGGATAGCTTTTCTTCCATGTAGTTGGTATTAACTCCTTCTTGAATCAACAGGAGTCCTTCTATGATCATTGATTTATACAATATTTCCATTTGATTTTTTGCTTTTAACTTGCCTGCAAGGGGAAGCCATAATAGATTGGCAAGACCAATACCATAAAGGGTTGCAGTAAATGCTACAGCGATTTTAGGACCGAGGGTGTCGGGTTCTTCCAAATTACTTAAAACGTGGATCAGTCCTAATACGGTTCCAATGATTCCCATAGTAGGTGAATATCCGCCGGCTGCTTCGAAGATTTTACCTCTTGCGGTATGCCTGTCCGAAATTACATCGAGAGAAAGCTCAAGAGCTTCTCTAGTATAAGCAGGTGATGTACCATCGACAATAAGGCGCATCCCTTTTCTCATAAGGCTGTCGGATTCTGCTTCGATTTGACTTTCCAGGCTTAGCAAACCGCTTTGTCGAACCTGAACACACATTGTCTTCATTTTTTCCATTAATGCCGCGTAATCATACTTCTGATCTTTAATAAGAACTTTAATCATCCTGGGTATTTGTTTCAGTTCGCTGTTCGGAAAGGCAATTCCGACCGCGCCGATGGTACCGCCTATAATAATTAAGGCGCTGGTAGGCGCAACAAGACCGGCAATATGGCCTCCCTCCAGCAAAAACCCGCCGACGACGGAGCCAAAGCCAATTACGGTAAAGATAATAATGAATATATCCATGCGTATCTCCTCAGTTATTAAATTTAGGCTATATCTACTACATCAATAACATTCTAGTATGAAAATACGCATAAATCAATTCTTTTTGTATAAATTTGTCGGAAACTCGAATGAATTGTAAAAATTCGATCAAATATCCTGTGCTTCAAAAATAATAATATCTTCACCGATCTTTCTAATGGAATTCCAAGGCAGCTGAAGATAATCTTTACTGCCTAGAAAACTCATTCTTCCATGATAATCAGGAACAAGAATAGCTTTGATTTTTCCCTGTTGTTCATCAAAAAGAAGTTCCGCATCTGCAAGCTGACCGTGACGACTGCCATTTGCAAGATTAACGATTTCCTTATCACCTAAGTCACTGAGTCTCATTGAAATCACTCCTTACCGAAATATCCCTTATTATAAAAAAATATATTTTGGAAAAACTATTTTTATTACTAAGAAAGGATAAGATTATATTATGGATACAAATTCAAGAAAATATTTTGATTCCCAAAAGGCGATGGATAATGATGATAAAGACAAAGAACAAGACAGCGAAAACGAACCTGATAAGGAAAACAATGATGCTCAAAACTCGGACCAGAGTACAAAAGAAAATATTGACAACTTCGGCGTAATTGGAAATGCCTTTAATTTTTTGAGCAATATACAGTATCTTACAATTATAGGCAATGTGGAAGGCCATATGGTTTTACCACCTACGAACAAAACAACAAAATATGAAAATATCATTCCACAGCTCGTAGCAGTTGAAGAAAATCCTAATATCAAAGGCCTGCTCACCATATTGAACACTGTTGGCGGAGATGTGGAAGCAGGACTTGCAATTGCTGAATTAATCACAACCTTATCAAAGCCAACCGTTTCTTTGGTACTGGGAGGAGGACACAGCATCGGTATTCCTCTTGCTACGGCAAGCCATTATTCTTTTATTGCGGAAAGCGCCACGATGACGCTGCATCCAATTAGAATGACGGGCTTAGTGATCGGCGCCGAACCAACCTTTGATTACTTTAGAAAAATGCAGGATCGAGTGGTTGATTTTATAACCAGAACTTCAAAGGCGGACAGAGATCATATCGTAAATCTCATGAATGCAACCGATAAAATGGCTGCTGATATTGGTACCATACTAATTGGTCAGGAAGCCGTAGACCTTGGATTAATTGATGAGGTTGGCGGTTTAAATATGGCGCTGGCAAAACTGAAGACGATGATGTAATGTCGAATATTGTCGGAAAAATTAAATTGTAAAAATATGTAAGTGATGATATGATTGAGTAAATACCAAATAATAACAATAATGTTTATAAATAGGTGTACGATCATGATTCATTTAACAATATGCGATAAAGAAAATGCGGAGTATGGCACTGCTTTAGTAAAAGCCATCTCCGGATTACATAATGAATTCGAAATGGAATTAAATCATTTTTGTGATCTCAGCAAATTTAGGATTGATTACGAGCATGATTTTAATTTGTTTCTAATGGATGGCTATACTTCAGAAGAGTTGGAAGAATGGCTTAATGAAAAACCCTTCAAAAGCCGGATTGTAATACTATCCGAGTTCCATTGTAGCCCTGTGGATCAGCAGTTAAATCAAGAGAGTTCCTGCTGGCAGCTTTACAAGTATGCAAAGGTCAGTAATATGATTCGGGATCTATATTTCATCCATGGAATTCTTACGGGTAAAAAAACAGCTTATTCATTTCTTAAAACACAGATGATTGGTTTTTTCAGCATTTCAGGCGGAGTAGGAAAGACTGCTTTAGCAATTTCATTTTCCAGAGAATTAGCAAGGTATCGCGATAAAAAAGTTTTATATCTAAGCTTTGAGGAGATGCCGGCGACCGAATTGTTTTTTGGAATTCCTCAAAATCCCAGAAATATTGGAGATTACTTGTATTATTTATTACAGCGTCAGGATGAAAATTTATGGAGTCATCTGGACGGTTTTGTTGTTCGCGATGAATATGGGGTGGAAACATTTTGTTCTTCAGCCGGAAGAAACGATCTGAGATACCTTTCCAAAGAAGAATTGGCTTATTTGATCAACGTTTTATATGACTGTTGCCGTTACGATTATATCATATGCGATTTCAACAATGATTTATCCGATGAAACGTTGAAGATGATTGATCAGTGCTCAAAAACAGTTATGATTCAAAGCGATAATCCAGTTTCCGAATATAAAACCAATAAACTGAATGCTTTTTTTAAGAAACAAGATTCAATGAGGTTTCCTGATGACTTTGTCTATGTCATGAATCGCTCCAGACCCAATGTTCAGCGAAGTTATCAGAAACATCGAACTGCCGCAATGCCTATGACAATATATTGTGAAAATGATTGTGATAGCTTTTGCCTCTCAGGAGAGCATCTGGAAGTCAGTATCAATCATGATTATGGAATAGGAATTAAAAAATTGGCAGATCACATTCTATCCATCGAATAATCGATTGGTAAAATTGGAGATGAAAGGCGTTCAAAATGAGTAAGGATATTGCAGCTTTAAGAGAAATCACAGAAGGGGTCAGAGCAGTTATCAATAATCAGCAGGAACAGCTCAGCGACCAGGAAGTACTTGCATTAATTGAAGAGTATGTAATGAGGGATAGTCGTACGGAGAACGATTCCTTTCGTGTAAAAGGTGAAATCATCAGTAAAGTATTTAATACGACCAGAAAAGACCTGGATTTGCTTCAACCATATGCAGACGACAGAGAAGTGAGCGAAATCATGGTTAATGGTAAAGATCATATTTTTATAGAAAAAAACGGCAGAATCGAACGACTCGACGTTCATTTTGAAACAAGAGAGGATTTAGAAGAAATCATCAGGCGAATTGCAGCGAAGGTTCATCGCGAGATCAATGAATTGAATCCGATTGTTGATGCCAGGCTTGAAGACGGGTCAAGGGTCAATGCAGTTTATAAAAATGTTGCTTTAAACGGACCCATATTAACGATTAGAAGGTTTCCGGAAAATAAAATCACGATGGAAAATCTGATCAAAATGGGGACATTGTCCGCAGAAGCTGCTGCCTATCTGAAAATACTGGTCAAGTCAGGATACAATATTTTTATATCCGGCGGAACCAGTTCCGGGAAAACCACTTTTTTAAATGTTCTATCCGAATACATACCAAAGGATGAACGAGTTATTGTGATTGAAGATTCCGCAGAGCTTCAGATCACCGAAATAGAAAATATTGTACGGCTGGAGTGTAAAAACGCCAATGTTCAAGGAAAAGGCGAAGTCAGTATCAGGCACCTGATCAAGGCATCTTTGCGGATGAGGCCAAACAGAATTATTGTAGGAGAGGTACGTGGTGAGGAGGTGCTGGATATGATACAAGCGATGAATACAGGGCACGACGGGTCTTTATCCACCGGGCACGGAAATTCTCCGGAGGGGATGCTTTCCAGACTGGAGGCCATGTTTCTTCAAGCAGCAGACTATCCGATTGAGGCAATCCGAGCTCAAATCGCAGAAGCCATTGATATTATCGTGCATCTTGGAAGGCTGCCGGATAAAAGCAGAAAGGTACTGGAAATTTCAGAAATAGAGGGTTACATAGACAATAAAATAATGATTAACCCACTGTTTAAATATGTAATTAACAAGGATGACCCGGGAAAGCAAGAAAAGGTGAACGGACAATTGAGAAAAACCGGCAGTTCATTAAAAAACACAGCCAAACTTATGATGAACGGGGTGGATTTATGATTTGTATGACAAGTATGAAAAAACCAAATCAAAATAAACTGACATGCGGGGAATTACCGAAGAGTTATTTGATCTACAATTTGAATCAATATGAAAAAATCAGATACTTCGTTCTTTGCGGACTGGCACTGACAGGGATCTCATATTTATTTTATCACAGTGTTGTCTTGGCACTGATAGCGTCTTTCGCCTCAGTATTTTTTATTCAGCCTTATAAGCATTATCTTGCAGAGAAAAGAAGAAAAGAACTGAAAGGTCAATTCCGTGACGTCCTTTATTCGATCTCGGCATCTTTATCAACAGGCCATCAAATGGCAGAAGCTTTATCGGAAGCGGCAGATAATCTGAGCTTGATCTACAGTAAAGATTCTCTCATTGTCATGGAATTGTCTTTGATGGCGAAAAGAATGAACGAATATAGAGAGTCGGAAGAAGAGATTCTTAAGGACTTTGCTTCCAGGGCCGCCATAGATGACATTACAGACTTTGTAGATATTTATCTTACCTGCAGAAAAACAGGAGGTGATTTAATCAAGGTTCTTACAAAGGCATCTGAAATCATTACTGACAAAATTACAGTGGAAAAGGAAATTCAAACTTTAACAGCACAAAAGCGGTTTGAGGCAAAAATATTAACTGCAATTCCGATTTTCATTATTTTTGCTCTGCAATTATTGTCTCCCGGCTATTTGGCTGTAATGTACGAAGGAATAGCCGGAAGAGTTCTGATGACCTTGGCACTTGCGGGAATTGCGGCGTCTTATTTTATCAGTAACCAACTTACAAAAATAGAAGTTTAAATACCTTAAAATTCATCGCGGGAGAAGCTTTATGAGATTGAAAAATAAGATTTTAAGCTGCAAGGCAGATAAACTCGTTAACGAAATGATTAGACTGCTTCCGGATTGGATCACAGGGCAGAGTGAGATCATGCTGCAAAAGCACAAGATGAAATACGGCAGTAACAACTGCAGAGTGCGGATTCGTGAGTTGAAAAGCAAGACAATACGTTCTTATCTAATCACGACTCTCATTTTCTTAGTAGTCGTCATCTTTTCAGTTCTGGCTAATGGTAATCAAGGCGGAGAAATCAGAGAAATCAAAAAGCCGGAATATGGAGACGGTTCGCTGACCATACCGGTTCAGGCAGAAATGAGTTATGAAGGAATAGAAGATACAAAACTGATTTCTCTTAGAATTGGACAAAAAACACTAAGTAAAAAACAAAAAGAAGAAATACTGATGCAGTTTCGCCAGGAGCTAGAGTCAGTTATCCTGGGAGAAAATGTAGATTTACGCCATGTCAGTAAGCCTCTCAATCTGATTGACTATGATGCAGAAACAGGAATAACACTTACATGGACAAGCAGCAATCCAAGTGTTATTGACGAAAGGGGGGATATCGATCTATTGGCTGCTGAAAATGAAAATATAATTCAATTAAATGTTACTTTAACACTGGAAGACACAACAGAAAACGGCAGTTACCTGATTGAGGTCGACAGAAGCGCAGCAGAGGATGATTATATCCGCGGCATGGAAAAAAGCCTTTCTATTGCGGTGGAACAGCTTTCAGAAAGCAACAGTGCCAAATACATAATACTCCCCGATCAACTCGACAATGGAATGAAAGTACGCTGGTACGCTGAAAAGAAGAATCCATTTGTAATGACGATAATACTTTACTTTGTCATTCTGTTGATCATCTATATGAAACGGTATGACCCGATCAATAAAGAAGTAAAGGAGGCAAAGAATTCTATCACAAAAGAACTGCCTGAATTGATCAATAAACTGGTACTGCTTCTTAATGCGGGTCTCGTTGTGAGCACTGCAATTTCAAAAATCGTCTCCGATTACGAATCTTACTATGGCACAGATAAAAACCGCCGCATAAGGGAAGGCAAGTACCTCTATGAAGAACTCTTGGATATTCAGTATAAAGTAAATCAATCCAATGTTTCTTTAATAAATGAACTGAGAGAATTTGCACAGAGAAGCGGAGTAAGGGATTTTGTTCGCCTGACTGCTATTATATCTGACAACTGGAACAAGGGAAGCACACTGGCGGAAAAACTGGAAACAGAAAGCGTTCTGCTATGGAACAGCCGGAAAAAGCTCGCGGAGGAGCGTGGACGGCTTGCTGAAACCAAGCTGACATTTCCACTTATGATTTTATTGATGGTATTGATCATGGTGACAATTGCTCCGGCCTTAATGGAAATGTAATGAAAAACAATTTACAGGAGAAATATACTTGATTAGTTTAGGAGGAAATTATGAGAAAGCTCATTAATAACAACAAAAAAGGAATGGAGATGGTGCAGGTTGCTATTCTTGTAGCAATTGCCATTGGCCTGGGGATGCTTTTTAAGGATAGTATCGGGGAATTTATATCAAGGACATTTGAGACGCTGATGGACAGTGATTTCTCGGTATGAATGCGAAGAGTCGTAAAGGGACTGCAATGGTTGAAGCCAGTATTGTTTTCCCTCTTGTAATCTGTGCAGTTGTCGCGTTGATCTACATTACGGTCAACTTATACTTATCCCTATCCTTCCAGACATCCTTGCATATGGCCCTGCGGAATGATTGCGGAGAACAGGCAGAGACGGTTTACAGGCCTGCTGCAGAGCTAAAAGATTACACTTGTCATAAAAGTCGTTTCGGGCTTCGCTTTGCAATCCTTGCAGAAAATACTCATGAATCCAGAATGGAAGGGCTTTTTCATCATAGGGTTTACCGGACAGAGACTGGCAGGGCATATCTTTTGGATGAAGCCGAACTCTTGAGAATTGCAGATGGGATTAAGGAGGTACTGTGAAGAACATGTCGCTGAACTCAAAAAAAGGATCGACAGCGGTCTTTCTGATCATGATTTTATCTGCGATTATCCTTGCGATCAGTGTAATGATTTACGGGGCTTCTCAGCTTGCCGGAATGAGCACCTCGGATGCCGTACTGGAATTGGCAGGGCGTTCCGTTTTGTCCGAATATGATACGGAGCTGCTGAAACGATACGGTATCTTTGCAGTGAATCTTGACGAGGCACAGATAAAAGATAAAATCAGCTTATATGCGAATTACAGTTTTCACAATAATTTGTTAAAAGAGCAGATGTACAGAAAAAAGCATATGAATCTGTTGAAGCTTAAAATGGAATCAATCCATGTCAATTTGAAGGGCTATTCCATCACTGACATTTCGATTTTTGAAGAGCAGCTACTGGAGTCTGCAAAATATGATTTGATAAAAAACATAACAGGTGGATCATCTGAAGCTGTTCCCTCGAAACAGTCGGACATCGAACTGAAAAACAGTCAGGTTATCAATAGTCTGCCATCCTGTGGATACGAAAGACCTGCGCTTGACATCGGACAGCTTCTGCAGAATGGAATCCCCGGCATTGACGAGCTGCGCGGGAAAAGTATTGATAACTTTTCAATCAATGAATATATTATGGGGCATTTTATCAATCACAGACGGGGAACGGAAGAAAGAGTCACATTTTTCCAAAATGAAGCAGAATACATACTGAACGGGGGTTTCAGTGACCAGAAAAATTATAAAGCCGTAAGGAAGAATTTATTCATTATAAGAACCGGTATGAATCTTACCCATATCTACAGTGACTCTGAAAAACGGAATGAGATTGCAGCCTTAGCTGAAGTTTTGACGCCTGGGCCTCCGGCTGTATTGACACAGGCTGTAATTGCAGGTATTTGGTCGGCTGCGGAAGCAGAAAATGATATGAAACGGCTTGAAGATGGGAAAAAGGTTCCTTTGGTAAAGACAAAGCAGCAATGGGCCCTACATCTTGAAAATGCAGTTCAGGCAGATGAAAAGCACGAAATAGAAACACTGAAAGATTCACTTGAGGAAAACGGAGAAGAGGAAAATCTGGATTTGGGTAAGTCCATACAAGCGAAGAGAAAGAAAACTGGGTATATTGAGCCAAGAGACAAAAGAGGGATTGAATATGAAGACTATCTGAGGATTTTGCTCTTTATGGAAAATCGGGAAATGAAATTACTGCGATGCATGGACCTGATTCAGCTCAACATGAAAGGGAGCTATCATCAGGATTTCGATATAAGGCAGTTTTACGGAGGATTTGAATTTGATGCTGTCATTCAAGAGAAAAAACTTTCATATGTTCAGAAATACTAAAAAAGGCTATCTGACACTGGAAGCAGCGATATTTCTCCCGATATTTATTCTGGGGGTTTTAACCTTTGCATACCTCATTAAATTCATGACCGTCCAGGAACAGGTTATGCACTCTTTTGTTGACGAAGCCAGAGCCTTAAGCGCAGAAGCCCCAATCAATCCGGCTGCTGCTCTTACTTTTAAAACGGGATTGAAGTCGCGAATTTATGCAGAGAATGGCAATGATATTGGGAGAGCGGACATAGAAAATTTTAATTATCTTTATGCCGTAGGAAAGCCCGGAATGATCTCCGTTGATTTGAATTACGATGTAAAGATCCGGCTTCCCATTTCTGTATATAAAAGTATTCCCGCCACGGAATCCTTGCTTTTTCGTGCGTTTATCGGCAGCAGCATGAAAAGGGCTCCTATGAGCTTTGAGGAAATGGAACAAGAGAAAGAGTCCCATCTGGTTTGGATCTTTCCGGCATCCGGTAAAAAATATCATGATAAAAACTGCACTTATATCGCCTCAGAGCCGATTGAAATGGTCATGACTAAAAATATAAGAAACAAATACCATTCATGTGATATTTGCGGCTCGAAAAATATCGCCAGCGGGAGCAAAGTATATGTATTTATGAAATCCGGAAAGGCTTATCACCGGGGTTCATGTCCCTTAGTCGATAAATATGTCATATCGATAGAAAAAGAAGAAGCTGAAAGAAAAGGTTATACCCCATGTTCAAAATGTGGTGGAGGTTAAATTGAATGTTATGAAAGAAAATAATATGATACAGAATGATGGATATGACAACGGGCAGTCTACTTTGTCATACCTTTTGGAAAGAGGCGAAAGAGAAGCACTAGGAGGCGGAAGAAGATTCACCAGAAATTACGAGATAAATAGTTTTTATGATTATGAAAAAAGAATCATGCAGGAAGGCTGCTGTCCATCCATTCTACCGATGAGTTTTATTCAGGAGAACGGTAGAGTTACGGTTTTTTATGATGTTACAGGATACCGGCTGCTGAAAGATGATATTGAAATGCAATTGTCCGCTGAACTTGAAATGAGAGGACCACGCCAGCTTCTCTGTAATGCGGTAGATATTCTTGCGGATATTATAGAAAAACTAAAGTACCTGGAGAATCATCTTCTTTTTCCAGAAAGGCTTCATCTTGATCTTGATTGTATTTTCATACATACAGTGAGCAGAAAAGCGGTGTTTTCGTATATTCCGAAAAGAATGAAGGAAAGCAATTTTGAAAAACAGTTGCTCAATTTGCTGGAAGACATCAAGGGTTCTTATCATCACCCTGAGATCGACCAATATTATGATCGCCTTATCAATTTTATGAAAGAAAACAATCCGGGCTTGGATGGGTTAATCAGCAACCTGGGTATGATTCAAAGAGAATTAAGTTATATTTATAATCACTCAGAACACTTTAGAGTAAATACTGATTCAATCGAAACACCGGCTGAAGAAATGAAGGTAGACGAGGCTTTAAACGAAAAATCTAACTTTCGCAT
Organism: Anaerovoracaceae bacterium; assembly: GCA_963676445.1. GTDB lineage: Bacteria > Bacillota > Clostridia > Peptostreptococcales > Anaerovoracaceae > Anoxybacterium. The sequence goes on along the minus strand of OY781100.1, from coordinate 490,490 downwards.
CGGGATAAAATTTGAAAAAAGATCGGCAGCCATAAAGTTGGTCACACTTCAGCTTGCCTTCGTACTGCTTGTTGCAGCAATATATCTATCTGCCGGTTTAGACCTTATCCAATTGGCTGGTTTTATTTGTTTCAGCGCAGGTGTGGACCTGTGGCTAGTGAGGAAGCTGAATTTGAAAGGGCAATCGTCAGCGGCGATTTGATGCCCATTAACAATAAAAAGCCGAGCGGGTTGCTCGGCTTGTTTACGATGCTTGGTGTGAGATATTATTGCAGATTACCTATCGTTTCTAAACTGTCTTCTTTCGTTCTTCTTCTTGTCTCTGCATTCCTTACATCTTTTTGGTTCGTTATCAAAACCTTTTTCCTTATAGAATTCCTGTTCTCCAACTGTGAATACGAAATCCTTTCCGCAGTCTTGACATACGAGTGTTCTGTCTTCCATTGATTTTCCTCCAGATTTTTAAAAGAAATATAATTTTTTTTAATATTTAAAATAGGTTATGGAGACGATTTCCAAAAAGACGATCGAGCCATTGAATATTTTAAATATCTCAATAGTTATTATATAAGCAAATTGACCATCTGTCCACCTAATTTTTGAAAAAACTATGAATTGTCTGAAAAATATCCGAATTTTTTTCTTTTAATTAAAGCCGATATAAAGTATAATAAATATAATGCGTGTACTATTTACCTGGCTTCGAGGAGGATTTACAATGAGGAAATTTCTTGAAAACTGGAACTATAAGAAGCATGCGATTGCTGTAAGCAGCCTGTATTTGGGTATTGCTGTGATTGGAAATGCTTTTTTTGGAAATAAAATATCAAAGGATGAAAAGTCACTGAATCCAATAAACATCAGCAGACATATGACGAAAAAGCAATGGATATTTGACGGAATCTTAACTTCGCTATACAGCATAGACATGAGTTTGACCTACTGCATTATTAATCACTATAAAAAACAGTTTAAATAAGTGGAACGTTGTGATTCCTTGCATGAGTTCGTTTCCAATTTCCTTAGAAATTTGGACGAGCTGGCATATGAAAAGCCTGAACAGCACTTTTGTGCTGTTTTTTACAAATAAGATGATCGTTCTTCTTTTGTAAAAGGGGATGCAGAGCGAGTAGCCCTCACCGATAACAACTGTTTTAGAAAGGGAAAAATGCTAGGTTACATTAAACCGGACAATCCGGAATTGAAAATAAAGGAATTTGAACTTTATGGCGGTTATTATTGCGGCATCTGTAAGTCCATATCAAAGAGGTACGGCCAGCTGCCAAGACTTGCCCTGAGTTATGATTCTGTATTTCTGGCGATTTTGTTAAGCGGCATCGATTCCAAAATGGAACGTATCGAACAGGAAAGATGTATTGTACATCCGATGAAGAAGCGCACCATTATATACGATAGTCCTGAAATTGATTATGCGGCAGATATTCTGCTTCTTCTTGCTTACTATAAACTGAAAGATGATGTTATCGATGAAAAGAGCAAAAAAGCCGCTCTTGCTTGCTTTTTTATGAATGGGACAGTTCAAAAGCTGATGAAATCGATACCGGAAAAATGCCGGTATGTAAAGAACCGGCTTGAAGAGCTTTCAACCCTTGAGGATGAACGATGTCCGTCTATAGATCGTTCTGCAGAACCTTTTGCTCTATTAATGGAAGAAGTTTTTGATTACCCCGGCTTGAAAGAAAGAGATAATTCAGAAGAATTATCTAAGATATATAGACGAATAGGATATCATATCGGTAAATGGGTTTACCTGATCGATGCGTACGATGATATCGAGGAAAACATAAAAAGTAATTCCTTCAATCCATTGATCGCACAATTTTCCTACAATGAATCAGAAGAGGGTATTGAGGAATTTAAAGAACGAATCAAAGAACGAACAGAAAGAAACCTTGTATTATACTTGGCAGAAATAGCGAAATGCTGCGGTGAGCTAAACATTGAAAAAAACAAGGGAATAATTGAAAATATACTCTATTTTGGACTTATGCGCAAGACGGAAGATATTTTGCGGGAACCCAAGCAAATAGAGCGAGCTAATACGAAGAAAGGAACAGAGAAAGATGCAGAATCCATATGAAGTACTTGGAATCAAGGAAGGAGCCAGCCAGGAAGAAATTAAAGCGGCATACAGGGAACAGGTAAAAAAATATCATCCCGACCGTTATCAGGATAATCCTCTACAGGATCTTGCTGAAGAAAAGCTTCAGGAAATCAACGAAGCGTATGATTCTTTAATGAAGAATAGCGGAAAAAGCGGCTATGAAAGCGGAAATGGACATAACGGAAATGTCAGAAATAATGGCTACCAAAGTCAAAACCCTGAATTTGCAGAAATAAGAAGAATGGTCGATAGCGGAAACCTGCAGGGAGCAGAAGCGTCGCTGAGCAGAATCAGAACGAGAAATGCCGAGTGGTTTTTCTTAAGCGGTATGATCTCACTAAGAAAAGGCTGGTATGATGAAGCGGTTAATCAGGTTCAGACTGCTATGTCAATGGACCCCACCAATATGGAATATCGCAACGCAATGAACAGTATAATGTCATCAGGAGCAGGTTACCGTACTTCCTCTTTTGGAAGAGGTTATACGAGCAACGATGAATTATGTCGGCTCCTTCAGTGTTATTGCTGTGCGGACGCATTATGCGACTGCATTTAATACTCTGTAACACGCTTTGAACTTTTATGCATCTGTTACAACATTTAAGTATTACAGAGTATCAGCCATCTTAAAAGATTAAGGAGAACGATAAGGGCATGGATAAGAATCATACAAAAATGATTGCAACCGGTGGAATTTTACTGGCGTTGTCTGTCATAACACTATCCGGTGCCACAATGATTCCCGGTATTGAACTGACTTTATTTGCGCTGAGTTCTGCTTTTGTATCCATCATATTGATCGAATTCAAACATGGAGCAGGCTGGCTGTTCTATATTGCAACCGTGATTCTTTCCTACGCTGTATCACCAAATAAAGCAGGACTGCTTCCATACACTTTTTTCTTTGGAGTGTATCCAATCATTAAATTTTATATAGAAAGAACAAGAAAACTGCCTCAACTTGCGGAAATTTTGATAAAACTTGTTTTTTCCAACGCCATGTTTGCAGCAGGATTTTTGCTGTTTGGCAAATTGTTTACTGGATCGATCAATTTGCCGGACTTAGCGGTACCATTGATCGTAATTGGAGCACAGCTTTTTTTCCTTGTCTATGATTACATCCTCACACTGATCATAGGTTTTTATCTTGCGTGTCGACCGAAGTCATAGAATACTCCAAGATACTAGTCATATTTTATTCTCCCTCTTAATAAACTAACTATAAGTAAAGGTTATCCAAAAACCAACAGAGAAAAGAGGGAGCGTATGAAAAAACATTATCGTTATCCTGGAAGAAGTGCAGGCTCAGGCTCAGGCTTTACTGCGTTTATCATCGTAATTATTCTGGCTGTCGCGGTCGGTTACGCCGGAACAAAATATATTATTTACCCGTATTTGCTGGGGAGCAGCCCGGCATCGGATTCCCAGGTTCAGGGCGGTGACGGTACGACTACGGATTCCGGTATTGATACGGTGACAAATCCGCCAAGTGTGATTACCGATCAGCAGAACGTCCAAAATCAACAGCCAGGCACAGATGGGAAAACGAATGCAGACGCAAATGCAAATTCCGGAAATAACGGGACCGATTCTCAGCCGAACACTGGTTCAAAAGGCCCATATAGCGTACAGTTTGGGAGCTTTTCTACCAAAACGGGCGCGGATGCTTTTTCGACTGAATTAGCAGGGGATGGGATTTATTCCTATGTTTATGAAAGCAATGGAAGCTTTAAAGTTCTTGGACTTCCTTATGCAAATGAAGATAAGGCAAAAGAGGCTGCCTCGGTCGTATCATCTGTCGTGGCTGATGTTTTTGTTGTTGATCTTTCCGGCTTAATCAAGTAAAATACTGACTACATACCAAGAGCGATCTATTTACAGGAAGGTACTTGCATGATTCCTCTATCTACCCGGATGCGTCCGGAGCATATTGATGAATTCGTCGGACAGACTCATTTTATGTATAAGGAGTCTTTACTTTATAATGCGATAAAAAACAAAACTTTTGATTCTGCCATTTTTTTCGGCCCTTCAGGGACAGGCAAGACCACCCTAGCACGTCTCATTGCAAGAGAAATGGATGCAGATTTTTATGAATTGAACGCGTCGACCACCGGCATCAAAGACCTGAAAGAAATTATCGACAAAGCGAAATTAAAGTTCTTCGGACTGCAAAAAGAAACCACATATGTATATGTGGATGAATTTCATAGATGGAATAAGCTTCAGCAGGACTCTTTGTTAAAAGCTTTGGAGGAAGGTGTGATCCGATTTATCGGGAGCACGACAGAAAATCCTTATTTTGCAGTAAACAATGCGATATTAAGTCGTGTGGGATCGATTTATGAGTTTAAGCGACTTGATAAACAGGACTTATATCGCATTCTGGTCAATGCACTAAAAGATACGGAAAGAGGTCTGGGCAATAAGCAACACGAATGGGATGAGGATGCAATCCTCATGCTTGCTGATTTAAGCAGCGGTGATGCGCGGATTGCGCTGGACACCCTTGGGTTCATCAGTGAAAATTTAAAAAAAGATGGAAGAATCGATAAAAGTATTATCGGTGAAGCGATGCAGCGCCAGACTACTTTCTATGACCGCGGTGAGGACAAGTTTAATCTTTTGTCTGCTTTGCAAAAATCTGTAAGAGGAAGTGACCCCGATGCGGCTGTTCACTATCTGGCTAGACTTTTGGAAGGCGGTGCGGATATTCAAATGGTTGGCAGGAGACTTCTCGTAATGGCCAGCGAAGATATCGGGATGGCATTCCCAAGCGCGATTTCCATTGTAACCAGCTGTGTACAAGCCGCTCTCATGGTTGGATTGCCGGAGGCGAGAATCAACCTTGCGCAGGCTACGCTTCTGCTTGCATCCTGCCCGAAATCCAATTCGTCCATTGTTGCGATTGAGAAAGCGGTAACGGACCTTCAAAAGAAGAATATTGACGATGTACCGGATCACTTAAAAGATTCTCATTATTCAGGAGCGAAAAACAGGGGACTGGGAAAGGGGTATTTATACCCCCATGACTACGGAGGGTATGTTAAGCAACAGTACCTGCCCGATAATCTTTATAAAGCTGGAGCGAAGTACTACGATCCTACGGAGAACGGAAAGGAAGGAGCTTTCAAGCGGTTTCTTGAAAGCCTGAATAAATAAAAATGAAAATAACTTTGGCAGAGCATTCAGGATTCTGTTTTGGTGTAAAGGAAGCGATCAAAGCAGCGGAGCAGACAATTGTTGAAAATAATAGTAATAATGTAAGAATTTACAGCTGCGGTCCTTTGATTCACAACAAAACCGTAACAGATGAGTTAGAACAAAAGGGAGTTCAAATTATAAAAGGCCCAGATGAAGCTGAGGAAGGTTCTGTAATAATCGTACGGTCTCACGGAGAACCGGAAGAATTTTATCGTAAGGCGGGGGCAAAAAATATTAAGATTGTCGACGCGACCTGCCCTTTTGTGAAAAGAATCCACAAGCTGGTGCGTGAAGCAAAGAATGAAGGGTATCATATCGTCGTAATCGGCGACAGTAATCATCCGGAAGTTATCGGTATTAACGGCTGGTGTGACAATGAAGCATCGATCGTATCCTCAATCGATGAAGCAAAAAAAGTCAAATGCGATCGCGTTTTCATTGTTTCACAAACAACGATAACCACAGAATTGTTCAATGAAATTGTTTCTTATTATGAAAACACGAAAGACGAAGTTGTCGTTCACAATACCATTTGTCATGCTACGGAGGAACGACAAAAAAGCTGTATGGAAACAGCTATAGATTCCGATTTAATGGTCATAATAGGTGGTAGCAACAGCTCTAATTCAAAAAAGCTTTTTGAGATCGCAAAAAAATACTGCAGAAACACGTATTTTATTGAAAATAAAGAAAGTTTACCATTGAAAGAAGTCGAGTTATGTAATAAAATAGGAATAGCGGCGGGAGCTTCGACTCCCGAACGTATTATTAAGGAGGTTATTGCTACCATGAGTGAATTATTCACTGAAAACAAAAAAGATAGTATGATGCATGATCTTATGGATGAGATCGAAAAGTCTTTAAGATTGCCACGCAGTGGAGAAATTGTAAACGGAGAGGTTATACAGGTTTCCGACAGAGAAATCGTAGTAAATCTTGGTTGCAAAAAAGACGGAATTATTCCAAGAGAAGAGTTTACATTGGAAGGAGACCAGGAATTAACTGATTTATTTAAAGAAGGCGATGAAATTCAGGCTAAGGTTTTAAAAACTGACGATGGCGATGGCAACATTCTCCTATCAAAGAAGAAGCTTGAAGTGAACGAGCATTGGGATGAGATAAATAATGCTCTTGAAAATAAAGCACCAGTTAATGCTAAGATCGTTAAACAGGTAAACGGCGGAGTTATTGCAGTATACAAGGAAGTTTCCGGTTTTATACCACTTTCGCAGCTTTCCGATAAGTACATCGATAAAGCGGATGAATTCATGGGTAAAACGCTGCTGGTTCGCGTTACAAGAGTTGATCAGAAGAGAAATAAGGTTGTATTCTCCCATAAAGCTTATTTAACTGAAGAAAGACAGAAAAAGGTTCAGGAAATCTGGGATTCTCTTAATGTCGGCGATGTTGTTGAAGGTACTGTTATGCGGTTTACCGAATATGGCGCATTTGTTGATATCGGTGGAATCGATGGACTTCTGCATATTTCTGAAATTTCCTGGGGCAAGCTTAAGCATCCGCAGGAAGCATTAAAAATCGGTGAAAAGGTTCAGGTTAAGATCCTTTCCATGAATACAGAAAAAGGCAAAATCTCCTTGGGATTGAAACAGAACAAGCCAGAACCATGGACTGTGATTGATGAAAATTATCAGGTGGGTCAGACCATTACAGGTAAAATTGTGCAAATCAAGGATTACGGCGCATTTGTAGAACTTGAGCCTGGCCTTGATGGACTTGTTCATATTTCAGAAATCGCTTATAAGAGAGTCACAAATATCGCAGATGAAATCTCAGTAGGCCAGGAAGTATCTGCTAAGATTTTGGAAATTGATAAAGAAAGAAAAAGAATCAGCCTGAGCATTAAAGAAACATTGGAACCACCGGTTGCGGCGGAGCCAGAGGTTGAAGCTGCTCCTTCGGAAAGCGTACCTGCTGAGCCTGCAGTAGAAGCATCTGAATATACTGTTGAAGTGCAGGAATAATCAAGCTGATCAGGAATAATTAAGTTGATAAGAAAAAAACCGCTGATAGATTTCAGCGGTTTTATTATAATTCATTTCAGCGATTTTCTTTCATTCGTTTCTGGAAAGTGCAAGAAGTTCTTCCGCACTTTTTAAAGTTGTATCCGTAATGTTGATCCCGCCCAGAAGGCGTGCAATTTCCTTCACCTTATCATTATGAGACAAGGGATAAACGACCGTTCTGGTCGAATTTTCAGAGGCTTCTTTATCAATTTTATAATGGTAATCACCAAACGCTGCGATTTGAGGAAGGTGGGTGATGCAGATAATCTGATGTCGGCCGGAAATGTCCAGAAGTTTTTTCCCGACAATACTGGCTGTGATACCGCTGATTCCAACATCGATTTCATCAAATATCATTGTAGGTATTGAATCAAAATCTCCGATAATTTGTTTAAAGGCAAGCATGATTCTGGAAATCTCACCCCCTGAAGCGATTTTTACCAGAGGCTTGGGGGTTTCTCCCTTATTTGTACTGATCAGGAATTCGATTTGATCTACTCCCATTACAGTATACTTTTTTTGATTTACTTCGTTATAAAACTTAACCGTAAGGTTGGCATCTTTAAAATTAAGCTCTTTTAATTGCATGTTAATCTGCTTTTCAATTTCATCTGAAGCTTTTTTTCTTAAATCCGAGAGTTTGCTGCTTGCTTTTGCAAGCTTATTTTCTGTTTCTGAAAGTTTTCTCGTAAGCTTGTCCTTTATCGAGTCGACATTCTCTATTTGATTCAGTTCGTCCGTTATTTTCTGCTGATAATCAAGAACCGCATCGATAGATCCCCCATATTTTCGTTTCAAACCGTCAAGTATGTTCAAACGGCTGATGGTCTCTTCAAGCTCTTCGGGTGAAAAGGATACATTTTCTTTAAACCTTCTGATTTCGACTGTAAAATCTTCCAGTTTATAATATGTATCGGATAAATCCTGATGAAATGAATTGATTTCCCCGGAAAAACCGCTGATTTCATGAAGCAGCTGAAGACATTTTCCGATACTGTCCAGAGAAGAAGGCGAAGAACCATAGAGCAAATCATAAGAGGCCGATAAGTTTTGATAGATTTTTTCACTGTTTTGGAGAAGGTTCAGTTTTTCGGTCAAGGATTCATCTTCTCCAGCAATGGGATTTGCTTTACTGATTTCAGAGAGTTCAAATTTCATGAAATCTCTTTTCCGTTCTGATTCCGTCTGGTTGGAAAGCAGGCGGTCCAATTCCTGTCTGATGCTTGCGTAATCATGATATAAGTCTGACACAGTATCTTTGACTGCAGAAATCTCTTTGTCGTGATAGGAATCAATCAATTTAATGTGATTTTCAGGATTCAGAAGGGATTGATGGTCATACTGTCCGTGCACGTCGGCAATTCGTCTGCACAGCTTGTTCAGCTGTGCAAGAGGGACGATCTCATCATTGATTTTGCAGATGTTTTTACCGTTGGCAGAAAGCTCCCTGGTGATGATATATTCCTCACCGTCAAGATCTGCAATCATTTGAACGACTGCCTTGTCTTTTCCTGAACGGATAAAGGCTGTATCAGCTCTGCTTCCAAGTGCGAGGCTTACCGCCTCGATCAAGATTGATTTTCCTGCACCGGTTTCACCGGTGATAATATTCAATCCGTCATGAAAATCAAGCTCAACTTTATCGATAATCGCGAAATCTTTGATTCGAATGTGAGAAATCATATTTTTCTCCTTATTTAATCATTTCATTAAACCTGTTAACCAGTGTTGGTGTGTTCGCCGGATCATTTACTACAAGAAAAAGTGTATTGTCTCCCGCAAGCGTACCAACAATATAGGGAAAATTTAGTGTATCAATCGCTTCGCATGCGGCATTGGCACATCCGCTTAATGTTTTAATTACAATGATATTTCCTGAATAGGCTACGGTTTGCATCGTTTCCTTGAATATTTTTACATAGCGGTCTGAGATAGGTTGATCAACGCTCGCGCCGACCGTATATTTATATTTTCCTGTTGAAGAAAGCGTTTTCACCAGCTGTAGCTCTTTTATGTCCCTGGAAATAGTGGCTTGAGTAACTTTATATCCGCTTTTTTTCAAGAGGGATACCAATCGCTCCTGAGTTTCGACTTCGTGCGTATTAATAATATCAAGTATTTTATTCTGTCTTGAATATCTCATGAAGCACTTCCTTTCAAAATGAATAATTATCGAACTATAATTATAATTATTATAACATAAAGGAAATTCTATTCAACCGCTATGAAAAGAATTTGTTTGCAACATCTGAAGTGGACAAACATATGTTTCCTATGTTAAAATATTACGATAATGCAATAAAGTATGTTATAATAAAAGAGATTATGGAGTTTTTCATGAGAATACTTGGAATTGACCCGGGATATGCGATTCTCGGATACGGAATCATTGATGTGAAAGGCAACCGCTTTTCCGTTTGCGGACATGGCGCGATAACAACAGATTCATCAATGGATATGCCGGATAGACTGAAACACCTTTATGCAATGCTGATGGACATCATACAGGAATATGAACCGGATGTGGTATCCATCGAAGAGCTTTTTTTCAATACGAACGCTAAAACCGCAATTTTGGTTGGACAAGCCCGCGGAGTAGCCATTTTGGCTTGTGCCAATTCCGGACTGGAAATCAGAGAATATACTCCACTGGAGATAAAAATGGGGCTTGCAGGCTATGGCAGAGCGGATAAAAAACAGATTCAGTTTATGGTTAAAACAATCCTGAATTTAAACGAAGTACCGAAACCGGATGATACAGCGGATGCACTTGCAGCAGCGATCTGTCACGGCAACTGTGCGGAGCATTATAAAAAAATAGAAAAATACAAGTAATTATAATTAATACATAATGATCGGAGAACGATATGTTCCATTATATTAAAGGGAATGTTACCATGAAGTTCGAAGGTGGTGTCGTCATAGAGACAGGCGGTATCGGCTATGAAGTATATATACCGGACAATTCACCGGTATATCTGATGGATTCAAATGAAGTTGTTATGATTTATACGATTATGGCGGTTCGGGAAGATGACGTCAGCCTTTATGGATTTCATGACAAGGAAACGTTGGAGCTTTTTCGCAAACTGAATACTGTAAACGGGGTAGGTGCAAAGGCTGCAATGTCAGTCCTTTCTGCCATGCCGGCGGATCAGATTAAGAAAGCAATTGTATTTGATGATGCTGCAGTGCTGACAAAAGCAAACGGAATCGGTAAAAAGATTGCTCAGCGTATCACTTTGGAGCTCAAAGATAAGATGGGCGCCGTGGGAGGACTCACCGAAACCGCAGAGAAGGTTTCGGCAGTTTCAGGAAAAACAGAGGCAATCAATGGACTGATCAGTCTTGGTTACAGCAAAAGCGAAGCTGTCAGCGCTCTTGCAGGAATTGATGCGGATGATCTTCCAACGGAAGAGTACATCAAGAGGGCTTTGAAAGGGATAGGAAGATAACGGAATGGATCATGAGGAAAGAATTACATCTGCAAATGTAAATTTTGATGATGAGGGCATAGAACTGAGCTTAAGGCCTAAAAAACTCACGGATTATATCGGACAAAAAGCTGTTACAGAAAATCTAAAGGTTTTTATTGAAGCAGCTCAAATGCGCCATGAGCCTTTAGATCATGTTCTGTTTTACGGTCCGCCTGGTCTGGGAAAAACAACCCTTGCGGGCATTATTGCCAATGAACTGGGTGTTGATCTTCGAATCACATCTGGTCCGGCGATTGAAAGGGCAGGAGATCTCGCTGCAATCCTTACAAATCTCAATGAGGGAGATGTATTGTTTATTGATGAAATACACCGGCTGAACCGTTCTGTTGAAGAAGTTCTCTATTCTGCAATGGAAGATTACGCGCTGGACATCATCATCGGAAAAGGGCCGTCAGCAAGATCGATTCGTCTTGATTTGTCAAAGTTTACCTTGATCGGAGCAACGACAAGGGCAGGCAGCCTATCGGCTCCGTTAAGGGATCGTTTCGGCGTGATCAGTAAATTTGAAATGTATACCATTGACGAACTAAAGAAAATCATCCAGCGTTCATCGGATATCATGAATATCGGCATAGACGATGCTTCCATGACAGAAATGGCCAGAAGATCAAGAGGAACGCCCAGGGTAGCGAACAGGTTGTTGAAAAGAGTCAGAGATTTCAGCCAAGTTAAGGGCAGCGGTGTGATTGATCTTGAGATTACGAATAAAACACTTCTTTCTCTTGGTATTGATGAGCAGGGACTGGAAGGTTTGGACCGTGAGATACTGAAAATCATTATCGACCGGTTTCATGGCGGCCCTGTGGGTATTGATACCATTGCCGCAGCAATAGGAGAAGAACGAATTACCATAGAAGATGTTTATGAACCATATTTAATTCAAGTTGGCTTTTTACATCGCACACAAAAAGGAAGAGTTGTCTCAGACCTTGCATATCAACATTTGGGGCTGAAACAGGCAGATGAAGGACAGATGAGTTTTTAATTTTTAGAATGTGGCAGGTTATTTTATATGAGATTACTGAAGAGATTGTTGAAGATTACCATAATAACTATTATGTTCACCCTGCTTGTTTTTCCATACTTTTATCATTTTCAGGCGGAAGCGGCTTCGAAACATGACTATTTAAAGGTTGGTTTGAAATTTGGAGGAAATGCCGTTGAATCATGCATCTTAAAATCCGATGAAGGTTTTATCCTCGGTACGGCTGAAGACAGGAGATTTGAAGAAGGTATGCCGTTGCCTTCCTATTCTGAGATTACAGTAACAAATGAAAGTGGAAACATTGTGATAAGGGATGAAGATGGCGTACTTCTTTCATCTGATTTGGGAACTTCCGGCTGCATTATGCCGGCTGATTATGATGACGGCGGAATCATTTATCTCGACGGTACTCCCTATAGAGACGGGATACAGCTTCTGCCAAAATCAAACGGCAAGATGACAGTCATCAATTATGTCAGACTGGAACACTATGTTTACGGCGTTCTGAATAACGAACTGGGGCATACAAATCCGAAAGAAGCATTGAAAGCTCAGGCTGTGGCTGCAAGAAGCTTTGCCGAACTTAATCGGGGAACCCATTCCGCCGATGGCTTTGATCTTTGTAACACAACTCATTGTCAAGTTTACAATGGCTATTCCTGTGAATATGACTCCACAAATGAAGCAACCGACGAAACAGAAGGCGAAATGATCCGCTATGACGGGGAACCCGTAGCTGCATATTATTATAAAAACAGTGGGGGATATACACAGAATTCTGAAGATGTCTGGACTTCCAGTATTCCACACCTAAGGGCAGTGAAAGATGAATACAGCCCTGATTATCCATGGAGTACAAGCTTGTCATTTGATATTATCAGAACAAAGCTTGAGTCAGCGGGATTTACACCGGGTGAAGTGCAATCTGTTGCAATAAGCGGCTCAAATAGCAATGGTTCCGTTACGGAGCTGAAGATAGAAGGGAGCAAAGCAACCGTCTATCTAAAAAAGGAAAAAATCAGAACCGTACTGGGAGCAACAATTATAAAATCCAACCGGTTTACATTAGGTGAAGGAGAGCCTTTGGATTATCCGTCATTCGTTTTTTTTATCAGCAATGGTAGAAAATCTGTGGAATCAGACGATAATACTTATGTAATAAACGGCTTGGGAAAGATGAAAGAGTTGGATGGTGATCCTTTTTACGTTACCAATGGATTTTCAACAATACAGATTGGTGACAGCCAATCTTCAAAACCCGTAACTGATGGAGTCGTTTATTTTAACGGTTATGGTTACGGACACGGTGTCGGGATGCCTCAGGACAGTGCTGTTGAAATGGCGCGGGAAGGTTATTCCTATGACGAAATACTGGAGTACTTTTACACTGACATTGAAATAGAATAAAATTCATTACATTCGTAAATATATTGAAAGGAAGACATTAATTAAGGACTGAACATGCATATTAATGATTTTGATTACTACTTACCGGAAGAGCTCATTGCGCAGCATCCAACTGATAAACGGGATGAATCACGGCTTCTTGTCGTTGACAGAAAGTCAGGAGAACGATTCCATAAACATTTTTATGATATTTTGAACTATTTAAACCCTGGAGATTGTCTGGTTATGAATAATTCCAAGGTGATTCCCGCCAGACTATTTGGTATAAAGGAAAAAACAGGAGCCAAGGTAGAATTTTTATTGATTAAACGTAAGAAGGACGATATATGGGAAGCCATGGTTCGGCCAGGGAGGAAGCTTCATGTAGGTGACAGGGTGGCCTTTTCTGAAGACGGCAGTCTGTCAGCAGAAATATTGGAACACGGTGAAGGAGGAACGAGAATCGTACGATTTGAGTACGAAGGTGTCTTCCTTGATGTTCTTGAACAAATCGGAAAAATTCCGCTGCCGCCTTATATTGAAAGAGAAAGCGAAGCGGAAGACAAAGAAAGATATCAAACCGTTTACTGCAAAGAAGAAGGCTCTGTGGCGGCGCCAACAGCCGGTCTTCATTTTACGAAGGAATTGCTGGAACGTGCAGCAGATAAGGGCGTAAAACTGGCCTATGTAACACTGCACGTTGGGATTGGAACATTTCGTCCAGTTAAATGCGATGTGATTGAAGAGCATAAAATGCATTTTGAGGAATATGAAATCGATGAAAAAAATGCTGCAATGATCAATGAGACAAAAAAAGCCGGCGGCAGAATTATTTCTGTGGGAACAACCTCGACAAGGACGCTGGAAAGTGCGGTAAAAGAGGATGGAACTTTAGAAGCCGGCCGAGGCAGTACAGATATCTTTATTTATCCGGGATACCGGTTTAAAATGATCGATAGCTTGATTACAAATTTTCATCTTCCGAAATCCACCTTGCTAATGTTGGTATCTGCACTGTATAATAGAGAGAATATCATTGCGGTCTATAACGAAGCGGTAGCGCAAAAGTACCGTTTTTTCAGTTATGGGGATGCAATGTTAATTATTTGATTTTAGAGGGAAATATGACTGCAGTAACTTATGAATTAATAAAAACGGATAGCAAAACAAAAGCGAGAAGGGGCAGGGTGCATACTCCTCACGGAAGTATTGAAACACCTGTCTTTATGCCTGTGGGAACAGCCGCTACGGTAAAGGCAATGCGTCCTGACGAAGTAAAGGAGATGGGAGCACAGATTATTCTATCCAACACCTATCATCTTTATCTAAGACCGGGACACGAGATTGTCAGAGAAGCCGGCGGACTCCATAAATTTATGAACTGGGACAGAGCAATTCTGACTGATAGCGGAGGCTTTCAGGTATTCAGCCTTGGGGATCTTAGAAAGATCACCGAAGAGGGAGTTGAATTCAGATCCCATATCGACGGATCGAAGCACATGCTTTCTCCTGAAAAATCAATTGAGGTCCAGAACGCTCTGGGGTCGGACATCATCATGGCATTTGACGAATGTGCACCGTATCCCGCAGACCGGGGATACGTAAAAAAATCTCTGGAGCGAACCACCAGGTGGTTGAAACGATGTAAGGAGGCTAATAAGAATACGGACGTTCAGTCTTTATTCGGAATTATGCAGGGCGGAATGTATCAGGACTTACGTTATCAAAGTGCAATGGAGATCGTTGATCTCGACCTGCCAGGTTACGCCATCGGCGGGCTGAGTGTCGGTGAACCGAAGGAATTGATGTACGAAGTTCTGGATTATTGTGTGGACTATCTGCCTGCAAATAAGCCGCGTTATCTCATGGGGGTAGGCAGCCCTGACTATCTATTTGAAGGTGTGGAAAGAGGCGTCGACATGTTTGACTGCGTGCTTCCCACAAGGATTGCAAGAAACGGTACTGCAATGACTTCAAGAGGGAAGGTCATTATTAAGAATGCTGCCTATGAAAGAGATTTTACCGCTCTTGACCCGGAGTGCGGCTGTTATACCTGCCGAAATTACTCCAAGGCATATTTGCGGCATTTATTCAAGTCCAATGAAATATTGTCTTCTATGCTGCTGACAAACCATAACCTGTATTTTTTAATTCATCTTATGGGAGAGATGCGAAAAGCGATTGAAGAAGACAGATTTTCTGAATTTAAGAGGGAATTCTACAATAAAGCAGTAGAAATCTACAAATCGTAGATTTGTGATTTCTTTGCATGAGTCCGCCATCAATCTGCTTTGCAGCTTGGGCGGGCTACTATATGGGAACTTTTAAGGAGGATGATCTATGCCAATATTAGTGCCGAAAGGTTTACCTGCATATAAAACACTAAAAGAAGAAAATGTATTTGTAATGAACGAGCAGCGGGCGATGAAACAAGACATCAGGCCGCTGCATATTGCCATTGTAAATCTGATGCCAACAAAAGAAATTACGGAAACGCAGTTGATCCGTATGCTTGCGAATACTCCGCTTCAAGTGGAAATGCAGCTTTTGACCATGGATAGCCATGAGTCCAAGAACACCGATAAGTATCATTTGGATACTTTCTATAAAACATATGAGGAAATAAAAAATCAGCGGTTTGATGGTATGATCATTACCGGCGCTCCTGTTGAATTTCTTCCCTATGAAGAAGTAGATTACTGGAAAGAGCTTACTGAGATATTCGAATACACAAAAAATAACGTTTTCAGCACATTACATATTTGCTGGGGTGCTCAGGCTGGTCTCTATTATCACTATGGAATCAACAAGTTTATCATGCCTGAAAAATTGTTTGGCGTTTTTAAGCACGATTTAAAAGATCGAAAATCAGAATTTACGAGAGGCTTCGATGAAGAATTTTATGCGCCTCACTCCAGGCATACGCAGATAAGGCGCGAAGATGTTCTGAAAGTACCTGAATTAAAAATCCTTGCCGAATCGGATGCCACCGGCCCGCATATAATTGCTAGTAAGGATAAACGCAGGATTTTTGTTCAAGGTCATATGGAATACGACAGAGAGACGCTGAAACTGGAATATGACCGGGACATTAAGAAGGGCCTTGATATTGGAGTGCCCAGGGATTACTTCCGTGATGATGATCCGGAGAAAGGGATCGTCGTTAAATGGAGTGGTCACGGAAACCTGTTCTTCGCGAACTGGCTGAATTATGTCTATCAGGAAACACCGTATGACCTCAGCAAGTTGGAAGACTTAAATAAAAAGCATAAAAAATAATATGGCAAAACAGACAAAGGCAAAGGGGACAGGTATTACCGGTTTTCTTTGCCTTATCAAATCATAAGAACAGCGGAGGGTTCAAATGGATATATGTAAGCATAACGAAAGCTGTGGCGGTTGTATTTATCAGGGCATGCCTTATCAGGAGCAGATTATCCTAAAAGGCAAAGATGTGATTAGACTCTTGGGAGAAAAAAATGTAGCGTATGAAAAATATCTCGGTATTGAAGGAAGTCCGAAACAGTCTGCATATCGCAACAAGATGGAATATACCTTCGGTAACGAAGAGAAAAACGGTGAAATGACACTAGGAATGCACAAAAAAGGTCGCTTTATGTCAATCATTACCGTAGATGAATGTCAGCTGGTTGATCCGGATTTTAACCTGATTCTCAGAGCTGCCTTAGATTTCTGCAAGAGAAAAGACTACCCTTTTTATCATAAAAAATCCCATAAAGGGCTGTTAAGAAACCTGATAATCAGAAAGGGAGAGAAGACAAAGGAATTACTGGTAAATATCGTTACGACCACTCAGCAGGAATTTGATGACGCATCTTTTACAGAGGTGATCAAATCTTTAGAGCTGGAAAATACCCTCGTAGGAATTTTGCATACCTATAACGACAATGTTGCTGATTTTGTTTACTGTGACAGGATAGAAACCCTCTGGGGCAGGGATTATTACATGGAAGAACTTCTGGGACTGAAGTTTAAAGTCAGCGCCTTTTCCTTCTTCCAGACCAATATTCTTGCCATTGAAAAGCTTTACACAGAGGCTTTAGCATTGGTCAGAGAACCGGAAGGAAAGACGATCTTTGATCTTTACTGCGGAACGGGAACCATCACCCAGACGTTAGCGCTTCGTGCAGGGAAAGCCATCGGCGTAGAAATCGTTGAGGAAGCGGTTGAGGCAGCCAGAGAAAACGCGAAACTGAACGGATTGGAAAATTGTGAATTTATTGCAGGTGATGTTTTAAAGGTTATAGATGGACTTGAGGAGAAACCGGATGTTATTGTACTGGACCCTCCCAGAGTAGGCGTCCACCCAAAAGCTCTCGAAAAAATAGTTAACTATGGGGTTAATCAAATTGTTTATATCTCATGTAATCCCAAGACTCTCGTTGAAAATCTCAGCTTTATGCAGTATTACGGCTATCAGGTGAAGACTGTGAAGGCTTTTGATAATTTCCCGAATACGAAGCACACTGAGTGTGTTTGTTTGTTGGAGAAGAGGTAATTTAATAGCATTAGAGCTGATGAGTTGAGTTTTTTTGACAAGAATATTTAACCTGATTTAAACTTATAGAAAAAGGGATAGAGGTGGAAACTATGAAAAATCGTATAGAAATTATCGGAAAAAAACTCCTCGTAGGTAAGCATGTGGAAATGTCTTACTTAAATAATCGAACAATGGAACTCTGGCAATCCTTTATGCCAGCTAGAAAACAAATAGAAAACAGGGTGGATTCATCCTATTATTCCATGCAGATTTATCCGAGCCTATTTAATTACGCTTCCATTAATTCCCGCTATTAACTTTATAAAATGGGCAGCGGTTGAGGTCTCTAATGATGATCGCATTCCAAGTCAAATGGAGGGATATACTATCGAAGGTGGCACATATGGAGTATTCACACATGTTGGCCCAGCTAGTAAATTTGAACAATCCATGAAATACATCCATGAAATTTGGCTTCCTGAATCCGGATATGTTATTGATGATCGAGAACATTTCGAGAAATTAGAGGAAGGTTATATTCCTCTTGATGAGAATGCAACCGAAGAAATCTGGATTCCGATCACGCTAAAGAAGAAGGATTAATGTGTATTATTGAAACTGTCTACCATAAGGGGAGCGCATCATTGTCTTATAGAGTCTGTTTTTTTTTAATTGTCTTCAAATAACAAATTCCTAAAACTATTAAAGTTTCAATAGTCCATTAATCCCATGGAACACTAGCATACTGACATCATAAAAATTTATTATAACTTCATCTGTTTCGATTTTTTTAGGGTAAAATCAACTGTTCAAAGGAGCAAACCTATTTATTATTCACAAGAAAAAGCTTTTAAAACCTGTACTGATTGCTATAGCACTTGTCTTATTTGCAATGATAATTGTGATATCCATTCTGTATTTTAAGTACGTAGACAAGGAGCATAATATAGTTCTTTATACAAATGAAGGTCATACGCAAGAAGTATATATCTTAGGAACAATACACGAATATCATTTTGAACCGTTACTCAATTATTCTTATTTAGATTTGCAAAATGTAATTGATAACACGAAACCGAACTTGTTGCTTTTAGAGGTTGATCAAGATACATACAATGAATACGGTGTTGTTAAATCACCTGTTGAAATGATTCCGCTCTGGTGTTATGCCAAAGAACAAGGGATTAACGTTAAGGGCGTTGACTGGTTTAAAGTAACAGAGGAAAGCAGAAGCTGGACTACAAATAAAGAGCGTGATGATCATATCTTTGAAAATACGATGAAAAACATTGGAGATGAACCAGTTGTTCTAATTGTTTTAGGAGCCACCCATAGAATTGAGCAGTCAAAGCGGTTCGAGAACTTTGGTTATCAACAACAGGAAATACAAAATAAAGCCGCTCTTTTTAAAACGAACGGCAATCTACAGTTTCAATATCCGGCCAGTACTGTTGCCGAACTAGAAAAGCAGATCGAATATTGGAATACTGTTGCACCTGAAAAGGCTATTGCCGTAACAGACGAAGAGAGTGAGGGTAGAAACTACTGGGTGAATCGATACCAGAAGCTTGTAGTTTCATTACAGGAAATAAAAGAAAATATTTTGATTCCCAATGCACTATATAAATAGTGCAAAATGTGTTATTCGACAATACGGCACTGGCCTTCGCACCATTTGGCGTATTGGAAAACAGCCAGTTCTTACGACCTATGACAAACGGTTTTACACCGCGTTCGGCTCTATTGTTGGAAATTTCCAGTCGACCATCCAGCAGATATCGTTCAAGATACTTCCGCTGGGACTTTGCGTAATGTTCTGCTTTGCCCAAAAGGGTGTTAGGCAGCGCGTTTAACCGGAGGGTCCAGTCGAAAAATTCATTTACCAGTGGCCTGGAAAGCCGTTCGCGCTCTGCAAGTCGCTGCGCAGGGGTCAGCAAAGCGAACTGTTTCTCAAGATGAAACAGCCGATCACAGTATTCCACACCCTTTGCCGCGTTTGAGCCCGCCTGTTTGTCTTTTGGCAGGCTTTTCATCGCATCGAATAGCTTTCGTCGCACATGGGCCCAGCAGCCGACGACGCTGATACGGTCAGGCAGTTTATGGTACCCGTCATAGCCATCCGCGTGAAAATATCCCGAAAATCCAACTAGAAATTCTTCCGGGTGGATATGTTTCCGATCCGGTTGGTACTCATACACCAGAAGCTGGTGTTTCGCCTCGCCGCTGGTCCGGTACAGCCACATGTAACTCTTTGACTGAGCCGTTTTCCCAGGTTCCTTCAACACCTGGCATACGGTTTCGTCTCCATGGAGGACGGAATGCTCAAGCAGCCTTCGCTTCATCGCCTCATAAATTGGCGCAAGCCATATCTCGGAAGCCTTGATAAGCTAGTTTCCCATGGTCTGCCGCGAAAGAAGGATGCCGCTTAGCTTCCATTCCTGCTCCTGCCGGTAAAGGGGCGACGCCATCATGAATTTCTGCGTCGCGATATGGGCAATTGCATCAGGGGATGCGAAGCCGCCCTTTATGATAGGCTCGGGGATGTCCGCCTTTATGATAGGACATGGTCGGATGCGTTCTCGCAATTCCGGCAGGCATAAACATTTCGTACATGGCGGACAATAACTGCTTTTGCCGGGATGAGCTTGATTTCCTCCCGCGTCTCTTTGCCCATAACATGAAGGTTACCACCGCATTTGGGGCAGACGCGTTCCTCTTCGGGCAGTTCATGCTCGATAATCTCCACAGGTAGATCTTCGGGTAATTTATCCGTTGTCAGGCGGCTTTTACCCTTGCGGTAATGTGCCTTTACTTCGGTTAGGGACGGCTCAGATGCGGCAAGGTCAGCGGAAGCCTCCGCTTCATTAAAGATACTCACTTGATCCGCGTTGATTTGTTCGCTGGACGCACCGTATTGTTTCCGACGTAAAAGACGGAACTGCTCCAGCAACCACTCGTTCTGCTGTTCCAGTTCCGTAATTCTGCGGTCCTTTTCTTCAATTATTCCAAGCAGCTTAGCTGCTGAATCGTTCTGCGCTTTCATAAAATAGGAGTAAAAAAACTCTCAAAGGTTGGAAAGGATCGTGCTCATTTATTAACAGGAATTTTAAAGTGCCCTGTTTTTAGAAAAATTTATAACGCTATTGACAAAAATAAAAGATAGCAGTAGTATTACTAAGTAATATTACTTAGTAATACAGGAGGAGCTATGGGACGTGATTATGAAGAAACTCATACTAATATTTTAAAAAGTGCACAACTTTTGTTTTCGAAAAAAGGATACGAGCGTACAAATCTTCGAGAGATATGTAGTAAAGCTGGCGTAACGGTTGGTGCGTTCTATAATCATTTCGAAGATAAAGAAAAGTTATTTGCAACCTTAGTTCAGCCTTGTATTGAAGAACTGAACCAGATTTATAATATTTCCGAAAAGAATTGCTTTGAACAATTATCTTTCAATGAGCTTAAGAATGTGTGGGAGATTTCTAATAACACTATTATTAAATTTATCAATTATATTTATGAGCATTTTGATGTTTTTCGCTTGTTACTACTTTGTTCTGACGGCACTCCATACTATGATTTTGTGGAAAAACTAGTTTTAATTGAGGTTAAAGAGAGCTTGCGTTTTTTTGATGAATTAAGAAAAAGAGACATAAAGATTCCTGATATTCCTCAAAATGTTATTCATATGCTAGCACATTGTTATTTTTCTTCGGTTTTTGAATGCGTTATTCATGAATATACAAAAGAAGAAGCATTAAACAGCGTTGATTATTTGGTTTCATTCTTCAATGCTGGTTGGAAAGACATCCTTGAGTTTAAGCTATAGGCAGAGTACCTTTCTCTGCCTATAAAAAAGAAAAACGGTTAGACATTACTAACTAAATATTATTTTAATTTTACGGCAAAGTTTAGGCTTTGCCCAAAATAAACATTTATAGTTAGCTTGAGCTAACGAGAAAGAAGTAGACTTATGAATAAACAACAAGGCACGTTTGCCAAACTCTTGACATTTGCCAATGATTGCAAGAACAAAATGATACTGTCGGTAATTTTTGCAGTAATTGGCGTGTTGTTAGGAATGCTTCCCTATTTGTGTATGGCAGTTCTGCTTACATATTTTTATAATCACACGGCGACACTATTGTCAGTCTTGCTATGGTCGTTAATTGCAGTTGTCGCACAGATTTTAAAGATGTATCTGACAACGGTTTCTTCTATGAAATCTCATGAAGCAGCATTTACGATTTTAAAGAATATCCGTACGAAGCTGACAGATAAAATGGAGCACGTACCAATGGGGGTCATGTTAGATACTCCATCGGGTGAATTTAAATCCCTGGTTGTAGATACCGTAGACCGAATTGAAAAACCACTTGCTCACATGATTCCGGAAATGACTGCAAATATCTTAACTCCAATTGTTATATTTGCTGCTATGTTCTGGGTTGATTGGCGGCTCGCCCTCGCAGCTCTTATTGTGGTACCAGTTGGATTTGTCGTTTTCATAGGGCAAATGATAGGATACAAGGAAAAATCGGAGAGATTTTATCAGGCGGAGGCTTCTATGAATAATGCGATTGTTGAATATGTAGGTGGCATTGAGGTGATAAAAGCCTTTAACAGAAGTGCTTCGTCATATGGGAAATTCACCCAAGCTGTTAAATATTATCGTGATTCTACCCTTTCCTGGTGGAGAAACTGCTGGATATATTCGGCGATAGGAGTAACTATTCTTTCGTCAACATTAATCGCGGTGTTGCCATATGGTGCATACCTTTTTATGAATGCAAATATCGAATTTGCGCCATTTATAACCTGTGTTGTTTTGTCTTTTGGTATCGCAGGCCCGATAATAGCATCGTTGCAGTATTCCGATAATTTCGCGCTTGTTTTTCAATGTATCAAGCAGATAACAAGTTTTCTTCAAACAGATGAGTTGATTCGTCCACAAAAAAGAGTTGTACTTGATCAAAGCATGTTTGAATTTAGAAATGTCTGCTTTGGATATAAAGAAAAAGAAATTTTACATAACATTTCGTTTAAAACCGAACCCTCGACAATGATGGCAATTGTAGGACCGTCCGGTGGAGGAAAATCAACGATTGCAAAACTGATGGCGGGGTTCTGGGATCCAACATCGGGGGACATCTTCTTTGGTGGGAAAAACATCAAAGAAATACCGTTTGACCAGCTTATGGAGAATATCAGTTATGTTGCACAAGATAGTTTTCTTTTTAATGATACGATTATGGAAAACATTCGTGCAGGCAGAAAAAATGCTTCTGATGGTGAAGTTTACATAGCTGCAACTGCTGCGGGATGCGATGAATTTATCAAAAGGTTTTACAATGGTTATCAAACCATTGTCGGCGACGCAGGTGGAAAACTGTCGGGTGGGGAACGGCAGCGTATAACAATATCAAGAGCGATTTTGAAAAATTCTAATGTCATAATTTTGGATGAAGCAACCGCTTATGCTGACCCTGAAAATGAGGCTGAAATACAACAGGCAATTGGAAAACTGGTAAAAGGAAAAACGCTGATTGTGATTGCACACAGACTTTCTACAATAAAAAATGCAGAAAAAATTATTGTAATCCAAAATGGAAAAATTATGAATGAGGGCAGACAGGAGGAACTGCTTGAAAAATGTCCTCTTTATAAGAAAATGTGGGTAAATCATATGTCCACTATGGATGATAGAGAGGTAGCTTTATATGATTAAAATTATTAAAAGAATCTCAGCAGTATCAGGTTCATATAAATCCAAGCTTTATGTAGGAATTGGCTGCAGCTTTTTCTACTCAGCTTTTAATTCGCTTCCAATTATGGCTGTGTTAATAATTATAACAAATATTAATTCTCTTTCTATGCCGATTATTATGAGGTCATTTTGGATTTTACTTGCAAGTCTTTTGGGAAGATGTATTTTGAAATATCTTCTTAATATATTTATGTCTGCCAACGGTTACAAAATATTTTGTGAAAAAAGGCTGGAACTTGGGGATAAGCTAAAAAAAGCTCCTATGGGTTTTTTTCGGAGAAAAATCTCGGCTCCATTACAAATACCGTTTCAACTGCTATGACAGAACTTGAGAATTTTTCCATGATGGCGGTGGAAAATGTAGTTGGAGGCGTGATTCAGGCTTTATTGGTAACTGTGTTTATGATGTATTTTCGTCTGGAAGTTGGCTTGATCACAATAGGTGGTTTGATTTTGTCATCGTTTGTGCTTCACATCATTCAAAAACGGACAAAAAAGCTCGCGCCGATCCGTGAAGCCGCAATCGAAAAAACGGTATGCACTGTGCTGGAATATGTTCAGGGCATCGGAGTAGTAAAGTCGTTTGGGAAGGAACAAAACGACATGTCTGGTGCCTTTTCAGAAAATGCCGCTGCTTGTATAGAACTTGAAAAAAAGGTTATGGGGATCAATGGTTTGTTCCGAGGAGTTCTTGAAGTAGCAAGTGCATTTGTACTCATGTGTGCTGCGTATTTGTTATTTGCGGAAGAGATTTCATTTGGCGTTGGTGTTATGTTAATGATTTCCGCGTTTATGGTATACGGGAATATGGAGAACATGGGTAACGGAGCATTCTTACTCAATGCGCTTAATAGTGCGCTTGATCGAATTTATTCCGTAATGGAGATTCCGAAGATGGAGCATGGCAACGCTCTAGTACCAAAAGACTGCTATGATATAGAACTTAAAGATATAAGCTTTGGTTACAACAAAACGCAGATACTTCACAATATTTCATTCAAAATTCCACAGAACAGCAGTACTGCCATAATCGGTTATTCCGGAAGTGGAAAAACAACGCTATGCAATTTAATTGTAAGGTTCTGGGATGTGAATTCGGGAGTTATTAAATTGGGAGGAAGAAACATCAAAGACTATGCTCCGGATGAACTGATGTCAAATTTCAGTATGGTATTTCAGAAGGTTTATTTATTTAATGATACAATTGAAAATAATATAAAATTCGGAAAGATTGACGCTACCCATGAAGAGGTTTTATCTGCTGCGAAGAAAGCCTGCTGTCATGATTTCATATCTGCACTTTCAGATGGATATGAAACCATAATTGGAGAGGGGGGATGTAATCTTTCTGGCGGGGAAAAGCAGCGCATTTCTATTGCACGGGCAATTCTCAAGGACGCTCCCGTTGTCATTCTTGATGAGGCTACGGCAAGCGTAGACCCGGAAAATGAGCACGAATTGCTGTCTGCCATTTCAGAGTTAAAAAAGAATAAAACTATAATATCAATCGCACACAGAATGACAACTGTAAGAGAGGCAGATCAGATTATTGTTTTAGATCACGGAAGGATTAGCCAAAAGGGTACACATAATGAACTGATAAAACAGGAAGGAATTTACCGTAATTTCCTCAATATCAAGACGAAGTCTGCCGGATGGGTGCTGTCATAAAAGATTGTTATGCTTAATGCGTTCAATAAAAATACTTAAAAAATAAGGAGAATTTTAGATGGAAAAAAGTAATAAACTTAATGCAAAAGATTTAATTAACGTAGGTATTTATACTGCAATATATTTAGTGGTATTCTTTAGTATTGGAATGCTTAATATGTTCCCTGTAATGTACCCTGCTCTTTACTTAATTTGGCCAGTTGTCACAGGTATTCCATTCATGCTCTTTCTCACAAAAGTGAACAAATTTGGTATGGTTAGCATTATGTCAACTATTTTAGGTGTTGCATGGTTTTTGATGGGATATACATGGATAGCAATTCCAGGATATGTTATTACAGGGTTACTTGCAGATTTTATTTTCAAATCGGGGAATTATAAGAGTTTTACGATAAGCATTTTTGGCTATTGGATGTTTAGCCTTGGTATTATTGGACTCCAAATCCCTATATGGGTTATGGCCGACGCTTATATTGGTGGTATTAGAGAGTCAATGGGCGATCAATATGCTGATCAGTTGGTTAACTATATGCCTTGGTGGATGGGTATTGCAGCCATAGTAATTATTTTTATTGGTGCATTGGCGGGTGCGTTTCTCGGTAAAAAAATGCTAAAAAAGCACTTTGAAAGAGCAGGCATTGCATAATGATTGAGCCAACAGTATATTGTCCACCAAAACAGAAGGGTTTACACTTGGATCCTCGCACAAAAATACTCTTTATGGGTGTTCTTACATCACTGATGTTTTATGCACATGAGGACTTGCTGTTTGTAAGTGTAGCAGCAATAGTGCCTTGTTTTCTTCTAACATCAAATAAGCGATGGAAAACAGCAGTTATTTATGGCGGTCTATTTATGCTTGCTATTTTATTTAAGCTGACTCAGTCAATGTTTTCCTTTCCCGGAGTTCTAAATTCTATTGGAATCATGCTCATTGCTCTGGTTTTAAGGATGTTCCCAATTTTTATGCTCGGATACTATATTATTTACTCAACCAAGGTCAGTGAATTTGTTTGCGCAATGCACAAATGGCATGTCCCGGAGAGCTTTATCATTCCAATATCAGTTGTTTTTCGATTTGTTCCCACAATAGGAGAAGAATCAAAAGCTATTTCCTATGCCATGAAAATGAGGGAAATAAACTTTGGGACAAAGAAATTTTGGAAAAATCCTACTGCATTTTTAGAATATCGGATTATTCCGCTAATGATGTCAATTGCGAAAATAGGAGAAGAATTATCGGCGGCGGCACTTACCAAAGGTTTAGATAGCTGTAATTGTAGAAGTAGCATTGCAAAAATTGGTTTTGGATTTTACGATTTTATGATGTATTTTATAGCAGTATCTATGATTATATGGGTGATTATATGATTGAATTTAGAAATTTATCCTTCTCTTATAAAAGCGAAAAAAACGATATCGGCTTAAAAAATATTAATTTACATATAAAAAAAGGGCAGGTTACTGTACTTTGTGGAAAATCAGGTTGTGGAAAAACTACTATTACAAGACTGATTAATGGACTTATCCCTCATTATTACGAGGGAAAGATAGAAGGCGATATTTTTATTGATGGAAGTAATATGAAAGGAAAGGCTCTGAGTGAGTATTCAGGCAAAGTTGGAGCGGTTTTTCAAAATCCCAGAAGTCAGTTCTTTAGCGTTGATACAACGGGAGAGCTTGCCTTCGGATGTGAAAATATGGGGATCAATCCCCAAATCATATATCAAAGAATAGGGGAAACTGTCTTAGCGTTTCAAATAGAAAACCTGATGGAAAGAAGTCTGTTTGCACTTTCAGGAGGTGAAAAACAAAAGATAGCTTGTGCTTCAGTATCTGTTATGGAACCGGATATTTATGTGCTTGATGAACCAACCTCGAATTTAGACGTGCATTCCATTACTGAGCTGAAAAAAGTTGTTGCCCAGTGGAAAAGGGAAGATAAAACAATTGTGATTGCAGAGCATCGTTTGTATTGGCTCACAGAATTAGCAGACACATTTATTTACCTTGAAGAGGGTAGTATTATAACAGAATTATCAAAGGACGAATTTATTGTTTTACCAATAGAAAAATTACAACATATGGGGCTGCGTTCCCTTAACCCATTTTATTATAATAGTTTGCCTGATACAATAATAAGGAATAAAACAATTGTATTAGAAAATTTTTCTTTATTGTATAAAAAAAAGAAGGCACTTGATATAAGGAAACTTACATTACCTCAAAATGAAATCATAGGAATTCTCGGACAAAACGGTGCTGGTAAAACAACCTTTGCAAAATGCCTGTGCGGGCTTGAAAAAAAAGCAAAAGGCATTTTACGGATAAATGAAAAATACTATGGACAAAAACAACGCATCGCTCTTTCTTATATGGTAATGCAAGATGTAAATCATCAGCTTTTTGCAGAAAGTGTATTAGATGAAGTTTTGCTGAGTATGGATGGTGAAGACGAAAAAAGTGACGCTAAGTTAGCAAGAGAAATATTAACAAGTCTTAATCTTCTTGATAAGCAGGAATGTCATCCTATGTCGCTTTCGGGTGGAGAAAAACAGCGTGTAGCTATTGGGAGTGCGATTGCATCAAAAAAACAAATTGTTGTTTTCGATGAACCTACTAGTGGACTTGATTATCGCCATATGTGGGAGGTGTCAAAAAACTTAAAAAGACTACAGAAAATGGGAAAAAGTTTATTTATAATTACGCATGATCCCGAACTTATATATTCCTGCTGTACCTATATCATGTTCATTAATAAGGGAGAAGTAGAGTGGTTAGAGCCTATGAATGAGAATTGTGTTGTAAAGATGAATCATTTTTTTGAAAACAACTAAATCTTGTGGAAATTTATGAATAATCAACTGAAAGATTCCAACGTGCAAGATCGGAAGTCGTTGATAAAGAAGTTGAGACTGCTTGCCGTGAGGCAAATCGTGATGACTTTAATTGCAAGATAGAAAAAGGTTATGAAGCCGAAACAGGTGAGAAAGGAAACATCATTTTGAAAGGCGAGCGACAACGTCTTATTGTCGCAAGGGCTATCTTCAAGAAGAGTACAATCATTTTCCTTGACGAGGCTATCACTTCTGAAATTGCCTGACAAATGGGATGTTAAAATACAGCATCAGCCATATGGCTTTTTCACTTAAACAAAAAAGGTTGATCTATCACTGTGTATAAAGATGGATTTTTACAATTTACTTGTGTAGGTGGAAAAATGACTGATACATTTATTAAAAACGTTGCATTTTATTGGATATGCCTGTACAGCTTGGTGCCGATTCCGAAACTGCACAAGAAGATGCTTGATGGATTGAACCAGTCATCAGCGATGAATTTTTTCAAAGGTTGAAAAATACATTCTCCGATGTGAAGAGCAATCAGTACGATACACCGTATATTGCATGGGCAAGTGAAAAAGGGATCGTAACTGGAATAGGCGAAGACAAGTTCGCACCCAACGCAGCCGTAACAAGAGAATAGATGGCTGTGATGATGACCAACTACATGAAATTTAAAGACCAGGGGCCAAAGGGTGAATGGGCGATTCAGCTTAACTACGGCGACCTTGACAAGGTTTCCTCATGAGCTGGTGAAGGAGTCATGTTTATGACCATGAAAGACCTGATGAATGGTATGGGCAATGATACTAAAGGCAACCCTTTATTTGCTCCTAAGTCAATGTCAACCAGAGCACAAACGGCTCAGGTTATGATGAGTCTTGAGGAACTTTTGAAATAATATCTATAGTCTGTTAAAAGAAATTAAATGTGAAGGGAAATATGAGCCCATTGGAGTACCGGCGAAGCCTTAGATTAGCAGCTTAAACTGTCCAAGAAATCGTCCGCACTCCCGTGTGTGAAATAAACTCTGTAAATTGGCTTTCTATGGTAAATCCGATTTAGAAAAGTTGCATTTTTTAAGCACCTGATTACGAAACCAATATATAAACTCAATACAGGCATGTCAAGGGCACCTTTGAAAAAAGGCGCCCTTCTTGCCCTATTCGAGGTTAATGACTTCCTTCTTGCCGGACAGTGTAATTGTAAGCATAACATAGGCTGCTCGTTTCTTGATTACATTATCTTCCCGTACAGAGAAGTGAACAAAGTGTCTTCAAATAAAAAATTCCTAAAACTATTAAAGTTTCAATAGTCCATTAATCCCATGGAACACTAGCATACTGACATCATAAAAATTTATTATAACTTCATCTGTTTCGATTTTTTTAGAGTAAAATCAACTGTACAAAGGAGCAAACCTATTGATTATTCACAAGAAAAAGCTTTTAAAACCTGTACTGATTGCTATAGCACTTGTCTTATTTGCAATGATAATTGCGATATCCATTCTGTATTTTAAGTACGTAGACAAGGAGCATAATATAGTTCTTTATACAAATGAAGGTCATACGCAAGAAGTATATATCTTAGGAACAATACACGAATATCATTTTGAACCGTTACTCAATTATTCTTATTTAGATTTGCAAAATGTAATTGATAACACGAAACCGGACTTGTTGCTTTTAGAGGTTGATCAAGATACATATAATGAATACGGTGTTGTTAAATCACCTGTTGAAATCGAATATTGGAATACTGTTGCACCTGAAAAAGCCATTGCCGTAACAGCCGAAGAAAGTGAGGGTAGAAACTACTGGGTGAATCGATACCAGAAGCTTGTAGTTTCATTACTGGAAATAAAAGAAAATATTTTGATTCCCAATGCACTATATAAATAGTGCAAAATGTGTTATCCGAGCTTTGTTAATATCTTCGACTCTGCGGACGGATACACCAGCCAGGTACATATCAATCAGAGCTTCTTCCAGGATCAAACAATTATTCACGGAGGTGTTATAATGAATGAATTAAAAGCAACTGTGCTGAGGCAAAGATGCTTTACTATAAGATTATGCTTGTAGTAAAGACTCCATCTACGGCGGAGAAAGAATACACTCCGCCGTATTTTTGTGCGATTGCTGCAATACTTTTTGTGCCAAGACCATGGTTTTTCCTTGTGCCTATCGGCATGTCATCCGCAAACTCCACCTTTCCTTCGTAGTTGTTGGTAACTTGGATGAAGAGCTTATCGTTTTTGCTTTTGCAGACAATTTTTATGTATCTATTATTTGCGTTCAAAATACCCTTACAGGCATTGATGGCATTTTCGATGATATTTCCAAAAATAACGCAAAGATCCATATCTGATACGGTATTTTCCTCTGGAAGGACAATTTGGGTTTCTACCTCAATTTCTTCCTTTTTTGCATGCGTGATATAAGAATATAGAATCAAATTAACCGTGTAATTACTGCAATATTTTTCCACCACAGTATCGTCGATTGTTTGTTCTACCTCTGCAATATAGTTTTGTGCCGCTTTCTTGTTGTTGTCTGCAAGGTAGGAATTGATCAGATTTAAGTGGTGCCGCATATCGTGGCGATATAATATTGTTTTTTCTTGTGATTCTTCCAATGCTTCAAAATGCAGCTGCGCAGCTGTTACTTGCGAGATTAATACATTTTGTTCATCTTGCAAAATGAGCTGCTCTCTGGTTTGTCTGAAAAATCGTAGAATTAGAAAATAAACGGAAAAAACCATAATAAATAGCAGCACACCATACTTCACACTGAACCGATCGATTACCTCGTTGATATTATACATTCCAATGGAATAAATAAGGGCAGAGTATGAAATCGGGATCATAGAAAATCCTAACCAGCCTTTATCAGTGTTGCGCAGCATATAAAGAAAGGGTGGACGGATATATTTATAAACCATAAACCATGTGGGCAGATAAAGAATATAGCAAATAATGTTTGCCATATCCTTGCTGGATCCAATAAAAAACACAATACTTAGACCAATCATAGAGAAGGACGTGCTGATTGCAACAAGTGTCCAAAGAATAAAAAAGACCTTGATTGCTTTAAACTTTGATACAAACACAAATGCGAAAAATACCGGAAGGTGGACAAGAAGGGGATACAGCTTCATAAAAAATGGATAACCGTAATGGAGCAAAATAAATCCATCGCAAATAATCACAACGGCCGCATAAAGCCCCATCAGATAGCGGTTCTTCTTGTATTTGATTTCGCAATCCAGGAGCATATACATCGCACTGATTGCAAAAATAAGGCTTAGAGTCGATCTTATATAATCCAGCAAGTTTACTCCTTAAATGCAAATGTAATATACGCCGATTTAACAGTGCTGTAATTTACCTTTGCCACTGGCACTAAGGCAAGGGACTGCATTTTAATTTCCCTTTGGCGGATCGTATTGATCTGTCCCATATTAATGATATAAGAGCGGTGTGTCTTGATAAAGCAAGGAGTTGAGAGAAGCTCTAGTTCAAGCTCACTCATAGACCCGATGGCTTCAATAATAGAGCCGTCGGTCAGATGATAGAGTATAGTTCTGCCGATTACTTCGGCAAACTCTAACCGGTTGAAATAAATTCTGGTCAACCCTGTCTTGCTTTTTATTAAAAACCCCGCACCCAATTGGAGTTCCGTTTCAGAAATCACCTTATCCAACAAGACAAACAGCTTTTCTTTCCAAACAGGCTTTAGTGCGTAATAATACGCATCCACGGAATATGACTCAACTGCAAATTCAGGAGAAGAGGTCATAAAGATGATTTTAACATCCTGATTGAATTGCCGTATTTCCTTGGCCGCATCCATCCCCGTCATAAAAGGCATTAAAATATCCAACAGCACCAGATTGTATTGCTGCCCACTCTCCATTGCTGCAATTAAATCAACAGCACTCTGAAATGCTGTAAATTTAATATTATTTTTATCTCTTTGTAAAGACTGATAGTCTCCGATAATGGAAACCACATTTGAAAGATCTGTTATGTTATCATCGCAAATGGCTATTTTCAACATAAAACCCCGCCTAATCCTATTATTTTACAAACATAGTATACCATGAAGTAATCCTATGAGATAGTCGTTTCATGTCGAAAATGGGACGTTTCATGCACACGGCATTTTTTGTTGGATAAAGCTGGTACAATTCTAGTGAAATTAAAAATGGAGGAAAACTTATGTATTATATTATTGTAGCTGCAGCCATTATTGTGGCGATTATTTTTTGGATTATTTCTGTACAGCGTTCTCTTGTGGTAATGGATGAAAACATTAGTAATGCCATGTTACAAATTGGGGTTCAGTTATCCTCAAGATGGGATGCGTTGACTTCACTTTTGGGCTTAACCAAGGGATATGCCGAACATGAATACAAGACGATAACAGAAATCATTCAAGCAAGACGCTCTATCACCAAGGACTCTTCACCTGACGATGTGAGGAAACAGGAAAATATTATTGCTGAGGCTATGGGGAAAATTATGATCGTCGCAGAAAGCTATCCGGATTTAAAGGCGGATTGTGCCTACATGAAAACAATGGATGGTGTGAATCAATATGAAAATATGGTTCGTACCAGCAGGCTGATTTATAACGATAGCGTGACAAAGTTAAACCGTGCCATCCGTATGTTCCCTACCTCAATGATTGCAGGGATGATTGGATTTTTCAATCGTGCTTATTTAGAAGCAGAGAATGATGAAAATTAGTGATGACGTTGCTTTTCAAGGATATACACCAAATCAGGCAGCGATGAATCCTGATGGTCTTGTGACCGTTGACTACTCTGATGTAGGACGTGTCATTATTGACTACCGGTTCTGTTTTTTCATAACAACTTACATTTTTATCATTGACCCGGGGGATAACCCAAACAACGTTGGCACAATAAAAGTTACACTTACTGGAGTGGTGGGTCAACAAATTGACAAAGATCATGTAAATTTTGCAATGTTACCAGAGGCTTATTATTATCGTGGCTATCCATCTATCGGACATCCTGACCATTCCCCTAACCAAGAAGCTTATGAAAAAGGTGGGGATTTTCCTATAACAGGTCACCATATTGTTCTATCACATACTGAATCGATTGTTGTATCGAGAGATAAATTGACTGAAACTTTTATTGAACTTGGAGAAGCGAGAGGTGGACCAAAGGTTCCATTAAAGCTTATCCCTGTTGTTGAAGGCTCTAAAATGACGATAACGCTAGGATCTGGTACCAACTACTTTTCAGATGAGCTGAGATGGGATCACGCATTCAAAGGGACAAACCCGTTAGTGACGACACGAGGGGGCAAAGCGATTTATTACCAAATGTGGGCTGGCGATAAGGCACAATCGTATACCTTTAAAAAGACCACAAATGATGAAGGAACATTTCGAATATACACATTCCCTAGCATGTATGTTAATTTAACTGGCGATATTGCTTTTTATGTAGTAACGGAAGCAGAAGCAAAAGCTTTGATGGCAAACCCTAACAATCTGCCAACGGAAATGAGACCAATCAGTATTACCGCTACCCCAACTGCCTCAAAGGTGTTGGTAAACGAAAAAGCGGTCAGTTTTGAGGCTTACAACATAAAGGGCAACAACTACTTTAAGCTTCGGGATCTTGCAAAAGTGGTATCGGGTACGGACAAGCAGTTTGCAGTAGGATATGACAATGGGACAAGCGCTATCGCCCTTACCAGCGGAAATCCATACACCATTGTAGGTGGCGAGCTTTCAAATGGTGCTGGCAAGGCAAAATCCGCCACAGCTAC
Organism: Anaerovoracaceae bacterium; assembly: GCA_963676445.1. GTDB lineage: Bacteria > Bacillota > Clostridia > Peptostreptococcales > Anaerovoracaceae > Anoxybacterium. Next base: position 456,669 of record OY781100.1, on the reverse strand, counting down.
TACATCAAAAATCTACGTAAACGGCAATGAAACGCGATTTACGGCTTACAATATCGGCGGCAACAACTATTTCAAGCTGCGTGATGTCGCAGAGGCCTTTAATATCGGTGTTGGTTATGATAATGCAACGAAAGTAATTACCATTGATACGAAGCTTGATTATGAGGCACCACCTGTAAGGTAGGAAGCAGAGAGCCATTCCAGTTTAAATGGGAATGCGGTGGTTGCAGCGCATGCTGATGCATCAGGTATCTTTATATAAATGGAAGTCATGCAAAGAATGTAGCATTTCCAAACACAGGGGCATGGGATAAATACAAAGAATTAGATATTGAAATCGATATTCCAAAAGGTGCGGATGTGATGTTCGTACAAGATCCGGGAGATTTATCTACCAATATTGATTATGTTGACTTCTATGAGAACTGACTCGGTTACTAAACCATTCAATAATGGTAAGCGATGAAGGGACAGTAAAGAATAATATAGTAAAGTAATTAGATATACCTAAGAAAAAACGTTACAGATATTACGGAAAGGGCACAAGAAAATGATGAAAACACAAAGTTATAAAAAAGGATGGGTCTTTACTCTTACATTAGTATTGGTTTTTACCACCTTATTCGGGGGTTTTGGCTCTCTAGGGATAAAGGGAGTAGTGGGAGAGGTATATGCGGCTGATCAATCAATAGCGATCGATAGCAATACCTTAACTCAAGACAATACTACATGGGCTTGGGATGCAGGTACAAAAACCCTGACATTAAAAGGTATTAACATGAGTTTAAACTCTGGGAATGGTATCTATGGTATTGCTATAACGAGTAGTGGAATTAATGCGCTTAATATGGTTAATGTAGTAGTTACAGGGGAGAATGTTATTTCCGGTAATACAGGACTCTACTATCCAAGCTTGACTGAAAATGCAATTAACTTTTCGGGTACAGGTTCATTAACAATTAATAGCGATCAGAATGTTTCTATGTATTTCCGCAATACTACCATTGATTTTCAAAGTGGTGTATACAATCTTTCCAGCCAAAGTACAGATAATGATAATGTTGCTACAATAGCTGCAGGGAATTCAACGTGTAAATTCAATGGTGCTACGGTCACTATTCAGGCGAGTCCTTATGGACAGGGATATTCCGATAGTTTTTGGAATGATCCTCCTAAGAGTAATGTTTACATTAACAGCGGCATCGTAACGATAAATACAAATGCTACAAATCTTATGACTAATAATTTAGTTATAAATGGAGGTACCGCAGATTTTCAAATTCATAGATCGGATTGGAACAATATTCTAAGTAAAAGGAATACCATTAACGGAGGACAAGTTAAGTTGACAGGGGGACTTGGTTTTGAGAATACAATATCTAATGCTGCCGTTGAGGCTTTAGTCTTGACCACCCTTACACTATCTGGAATTCCTGCTCCTGCAGCGGTTTCGTCTCTTATTGCCAGTCCAGAATTAGGTTATGCGTATGGAACAACTGATATGAAAACAGATGTCAACGGAGTAATATATGCATATTTACCAGTGGGAAAAACTGCAGCAACAGTAGTTGCAGGCGATAATACCTATACAGGAAGTATTACAAGCAATGCAGGGACGCTTACCTTAGAGTCATCCTTGACAGATATTTCACTTACACCTGTTCCTGTTGCTTATGCTGATAGAGCTACAGCTGGGACAAAGGTTGCAGATTTGGCGGCAACTGGAACACCTACATCGGGCATAACGTACTCGCTTGATGGAAGCGGTTCGGACAATAGCCTATTTCAAATCGTCGGAACACAGCTTCAAATTAAGAGCGGAGCCAGCTTGATGGCACAAAGTTATACGGTGAAGGTTAAAGTTACAGATGGTACGTTAAATAACACCTATACGAAACAAATAACATTCACAGCGAACGTTACTGCTGCACCAACCTACACCATGTCGGCATCCACGCTGACGGCATTCGCGTCCCAGACGGTGGGTTACGGTACGGCACCAGCAACACAAACGGTAACCATCACAAACAACGGAAATCAGCCAATTACACTGACACAACCGACTTCCACTAATTACACCATCGGCACATTATCTACCACAAATCTAACGGTGGGCGGTACGGCCACTTTTACGGTACAGCCGAAAACAGGCCTTGCGGTAGGTTCGTATAATGAAACCATAAATATTACTGGCTCAAACAGTGCGGCGACAAATGTTTCGGCACTGTTTGCTGTTGCTGCTGCACCAACCTACACCATGTCGGCATCCACGCTGACGGCATTCGCGTCCCAGACGGTGGGTTATGGTACGGCACCAGCAACACAAACCGTAACCATCACAAACACTGGAAATCAGCCAATTACACTGACACAACCGACTTCCACTAATTACACCATCGGCACATTATCTACCACAAATCTAACGGTGGGCGGTACGGCCACTTTTACGGTACAGCCGAAAACAGGCCTTGCGGTAGGTTCGTATAATGAGACCATAAATATTACTGGCTCAAACAGTGCGGCGACAAATGTTTCGGCACAGTTTGCTGTTGCTGCAGTAGTAACCGATATCTATACCATCAGCGCAGACACCGCACTGTTTAATTTTGTACCAAAGACGACAGGCTATGGTTTAGCACCGGCGGCGCAGACGGTAACGATCACAAACACAGGAAATCAAACAATTACCCTGACACAACCTTCAACCACAAATTCATCAAGCAATTACACCATTGGTTTACTATCCGACAAAACCCTTGACGCAGGCCAGACGGCAACCTTTACCCTGCAGCCTAAGACAGGTCTTGGGGTCGGAACATATAACGAGAACATCCAGATTGTAGGCACAGAAAGTGCGGCAACCAGCGTATCTGTGCAGTTCAGTGTTACTTCTTCAGGCGGCAGTTCGGGCGGCAGTTCCGGCAGCAATAGCCCCAAGGCAACACCTGTCATCGGCACCAACACAGGCCGTGTGACGGGAAGCCAGCTTAAGGATGCAGCAGATGCAGCCAAGGACGGAGGAACCGTTACCGTCAAGTCCAACGAAACCAGCGAGGTAACCTTGCCAACTTCCGGTTTAGATTCCCTTTCAGGTAAAAACAACAGCCTGACTGTGGTTACAGAAAATGGCACACTGACCTTTAACAGCAAAGCAGTGGATGCTATGGGCACACAGGCAACGGCTACGGACATCAAAGTAATCGTAGACGATGTTGTGAAGACTACCTTGACAGAAGATCAGCAGACAAAGGTGGGAGATAAAACGGTTTATGACCTGAGCGTTATGTCCGGTGGAAAGCTTATTTCAAGCTTTCATGGTGGCAAGGTCAATGTCAGCATTCCTTATGAGTTAAAGACAGGTGAAACAGCTGAGAATCTAACAGTATGGTACATGGCTGACAACGAAAGCCTGACTGAAATTAACTGTACCTATGATACAAAGACCAAATCAGTTGTCTTTGTGGTAGATCACTTCTCAAAGTACATCATCGGATATGATGAGTTGGTTGGTTGGGAAAACCCTTTCACTGATGTAAAGAGCAGCGCATGGTACTATGATGCAGTAGCCTTTGTTAATATGAACGGTTTGATGAAGGGTCAGACGGACACCGCATTTGAATCGCAGGCTGCAATGACAAGGGGCATGTTCGTAACAATTCTGGGCAGAATGGAAGGCGTAGATACTTCGGTGTATACAAATAAAAATACATTCTCCGATGTGAAGAGCAATCAGTACGATACACCGTATATTACATGGGCAAGTGAAAAAGGGATCGTAACTGGAATAGGCGAAGACAAGTTCGCACCCAACGCAGCCGTAACAAGAGAACAGATGGCTGTGATGATGACCAACTACATGAAATTTAAAGACCAGGGGCCAAAGGGTGAATGGGCGATTCAGCTTAACTACGGCGACCTTGACAAGGTTTCCTCATGGGCTGGTGAAGGAGTTATGTTTATGACCATGAAAGACCTGATGAATGGTATGGGCAATGATACTAAAGGCAACCCTTTATTTGCTCCTAAGTCAATGTCAACCAGAGCACAAACGGCTCAGGTTATGATGAGCCTTGAGGAACTTTTGAAATAATATCAAAAGTGTGAAAGAGAATAACACATAGAATCAGGTTTTTAACCATAAAAAAATTAGCCTATTGTTGTAGGCATCAATTTGCACCTTGCTACGAGGCATTTATTTTCGTAGCAAGGTGCACAGCTTCAAAGTGCACACAGCTTATATTGCAGAAGTGAAAAAAGATTTGGGATTACCAATGATTGATAACAAATAGTAATTATAGCGAAACAAAATTAGAGGATTTGAATGTATGTCTATAAAGTGGTGAAAGAGAAAAATAGTAGGCATGATAGCAATAATGGGCAACTCAGCAAATCGGAATTTGTTTTCGTTTCGGAAATGGGGTTAATGCTACTTGGATGAGCATGAACGAAAGTAAGAAGTTCTGGCAGACAATCTCGGAAAGTCAGATTAATCAGAAAACCAGTGGTGGTGCGTCCCGTGGATTGACACGAATCTCAGCTAAACTGTCCAAGAAATCGTCCGCACCCCCTGATCTAAAATCGACCGGTCGCCAGATAGATTGGGGCCAGATTCACTTCCAGCTTCTGATTTATTTCGGGAATCGTCTCATACTTTACGTTAAGAAGTCTTTATTGCCATGACTTTTTTGTACATGTAAAAACCTAATAGATCTGACAAAAACCATCCCACAACAATAGCCCAACATATTCCAGAAAAGCCGAGTGTTGGTGCAAATGAATAAGCTAGTAAAACTCTTAAGCCTTGAGATACTATTGTCATTAGGATTGATATTTTAATGGCCCCAAGTCCTCTGAAAAATCCATAAAACATAACAATAAAACCGAGAAGTACGTAAAACAAGGAAACAATTCTAAGATAACTAACCCCCACAGTTATTACTTCTGTCGCATCTTTGCTGATAAAAAGAGTTATTAAATTAGGGGCGAAAATAAATGCAACAAAACTAATTATTGCAGACAGGGTTATGATAATCTTTGAAGTTGCACGAAAGCCTTCCCGAATTCTTATGGTTTGTCCAGCACCTTGGTTCTGGGCAGTATAAGTAGAAAAGGAATTACCTAAATCCTGCAAAGGAGCATTGGCAACAGAGTCAATTTTAGAGCAAGCTGCAAAAGCGGCCATAACTGTTGAGCCAAATGTGTTTACCAGTCCCTGAATAAGCATCATTCCAAAACTAGAAATGGACTGTTGCAGTGCAGTTAATAGAGAAAAAGTAGCAACTTTTTTTAAAGCAGTGATGCTGAATATTAGGTCTTTTCGTTTGAAATTTAAAAACCGCATTCGTTTTATGGTATAAAAACCGCATCCTACAGCAGCAAAGGCTTGCGTAATGAGTGTGGCAATCGCCGCTCCGGCGACCCCCATGTGTAATACAACAACAAAGAGTATGTCTAAAACAAGGTTCGATATGCAAGAGCCCACCAAGAAATATAATGGTGTCTTTGAATCTCCAAAAGCCCGTAATAAAAAAGCAAAAGCATTATACATACCTACAAAAACAAAACCAATAAAAACATATTTTAAATAGTCAACAGCATAGGTGGCAGTTTCTGTGGGCATTTGATAAAGCGTAATAATCTGTTGCAAAAAGACTGACGTTACAATCGTAATTAATACGCTTACACAAAATAAAAATATTAAGGCAGTCGAAATTGTTTTTTTTAATTCATCGTACTGCTTCCCACCGTAAAGTTGGGAAAAAATTGCCGAAGCGCCCATAGAAAGCCCTAATAAGATTGATGTGATAAACACAGTTACAGCACTTGAAGAACCCACTGCCGCAAATGCATTTGTACCCACAAATTTTCCTATTATAATTGCATCGATAATGCTATAGAATTGCTGCAATAAATCTCCGATAAACAGCGGAATGAAAAATCTTAGAATAATACGTGAAGGTTCTCCCTTCGTCATGTCTAATTCCATTAATAATCCCCCCTATGAGTATAAGGGCAGGTATGCAATTGCCAAATCCCCGGTGATTGGGTTCGTGTATAATTCGCAATCTATTTCATAAACCTGTCTTATGAGTTCTTTTGACAATACGTCTTTTGGACTTCCTGAAGCAATTATGCTTCCATCCTTTATTACATAGAGAATATCGCAGTAAGCAGCAGCCATAGGAAGATCATGCAGAGCAGCAAGCACACCAATGTTTAAAGATTTTACAACCGATAAAATCTGAATTTGATATTTAATATCTAAGTGGTTTGTTGGCTCGTCCAAAACCAGAAATTTAGGTTCTTGTGCAATTGCACGTGCCAGTATTACCCTTTGTTTTTCTCCACCGGATAAGGTTAAATAGCTCCTATCCGCATACTCTGTCAGATTCACTCGCGCCAAAGCATCCGCAATAATTTTGTAGTCTTGTGTATTATCAGCCTCCATCAGCTGCTTGTGGGGTGTGCGTCCCATCATTACCATCTCTTGAACCGTAAAATCAAAGCTCAAATCATTGAACTGCCCCACAACTCCCATATCTTTTGAAACAATTCGGGCAGATGATCGGATTACATCTTTATTCCCTAAAAAGACCGTTCCCTTTTGAGGCTTAATGACCTTATAGATACTTTTCAACAAAGTGGACTTTCCGCAACCATTCGGACCTATTATTCCTACAAACTGTTTATTCTCGACTTTAATACTGATATCTTTTACAATGTCAACACCTGTTAAGGATACCGACACATGTTCCGCATTTAACTTCAAATTATCTCCCTCCAAATCCATAGCTTTTCTTAATCAACATGTACATAAATACCGGCGCACCGAGAAGGGAGGTTACGATACCAACCGGAAGTTCCCCGTTAGGGACGATTGTCCGGGCGAAAATATCTGTCCATATCATAAATAGGGAACCGAACAAAATTGACGTTGGAACGAGTCGCTTATGGTCAGAACCTACAACGCTGCGTACAATGTGCGGAATAATAAGGCCTACAAACCCGATAATTCCACAGGTAGAAACTAAAATACCTGTTACTACAGAGGATATGACCATGTACAATCGCCTGTAAAAATTCAGATTTACTCCCAAAGTAATTGCAGTTTCTTCTCCCATCAGCATTGTGTTCATCACTCTGGACTGAAATAGGAAAAATGCAATTGCTACAATAACAACCGCTGATATAAGCGGCAATGTATTCCATTCAGCCGATGCTAAACTTCCCATTGTCCAGAAAGATACAGAGCGTATCCCATCTGAATTTTTAGCAAAATAGATGATGAAATTTGAAAACGCATTGCATAGTGCGTTGATTACCGTTCCTGCCAAAACCAGTTTCACCGAAGAAGTTTTCCCGCCGAAACTGGCAAGCCCCAAGACTAATGCGGCGGCTCCAAATGCACCGATAAAAGCCCACGATGCAACACCAAACTCCCCAAGTAGTCCACCGACACGAAAGCCAAGCATAATCGAAAAGGTTGCCCCCAAAGCAGCACCGGACGAAATTCCCAAAATATAAGGGTCTGCCAAAGGATTTTGTACGGAAGCCTGCATGACTGTTCCGCAAAGCGCAAGTCCGGCTCCTATAATCATAGCCAGCAATACTCTTGGAAAGCGAATCTGCCAGATAATATCTATATACATACCGCTCGCAGTTTCGCCTGTACTTCCAAATTGCCCATTAGTCATTTGTTGAATCAGTATCCGAAAAGATTGCTGAAATGGAATAGATACTTGTCCGATAGATACCGAAAGTATTACGGATAGAACAACAGCAGCAATTAAAATGAAAAAGATGATTGGGAATATAGAGCGTTTTTGAGAACTTTCATGAATGCTTTGGGGAATATGTTTTTTCGCACTGTTATGTAATAAGCTCATACTTATTCTCCCTTAAATAATTCCGGATGAATAAATTCAGCTACATCCATATACAACTCTGAAAGGCCAAGACTTCCCCGAACAGCGGTTGTATATTCAACAACCTTTACGTTTCCGTTCTTAATTGCAGTCGCATTTTTCAGCTTTGGATTGAGAAGATATTTGTTCATCAATGCTTCACCATCGGACTTCTGAAATCCGGTGATAATAATCTTGTCAGGATTAACTGACAAAATAGATTCTTCAGACATATCCACATATGTTTCTTCTGATACCTTAATGTACTCACCACCTGTACCCTCAATCATTTCATCTATGAGACAAAGAGAAGGGCCATAGTAATAAGTTGTATCTCCACTGTTTCCAAGTAGTAAAATTTTAGGTTTATCGTTCGCCTGCGCTGCCTTAGTTTGAATTTCACGGATGAGATCTTTTTGTTCCGCTACAAAAACATTCGTCTTTTCTTCAATATTGAGTACCTTTCCTAAATTGTTGATATCATCAAAAAAGCTGTCGATTGTACGGCCAATGGTATAATTAATACCTGCTAATACCGGAATCCCTCGTTCATTCCAAAAGGAAATATCCCCGAGACGATCCTTCTGAAATGCAGAAGACATGGAAATAATTAGATCTGGATTCAACTCTAAAATGGATTCCTTTGATGGCCACATATCTGTAATAATCGGTAGAATTTTGATTTGCGCCTCATATTCTGAAAATGATTTGTCTAAATAAGCTAACCCTACGATTCGTTTTTTTTCTCCCAGTCCAATCATCCACTCTGCAAAACCTTGTCCAACGACAACGATACGTTGTGGCTCTTTTTCAATGGTCTGCTGCATTTCATTCCCTTTGTCATCATAAATTGATAAGGTCAGAGGATAATGTTCGTCCTGCTGAGAGGTATTTTCCACACTACCAGAAGACGATTTAGATACTATATTTTGAGTAGTGTCTTTTTGTGAGCAAGCCGTCAACGCTGTAAAGCAAAGAGCGATTGCCAATAAGATTGATGTTTTCTTTTTTAACATGTATGAGCCTCCTATGATGCGTTGAGTTAGCATAAGCTAACTTTATAAATCAAATGCGTTGAACAATTAACGCATAACATATTGTACTGCATATTGTTTTGCGACTATACTGCTTGCACTGCCTAATTATGTTGAAAGAAAACTCATGTTAAATAAAAAACCACAGGCCTAAACCTGTGGCTAAAATGATAAATTATAATTCTATTCGACATTTCTTAGTAAAGAGGATTCTCGGTACTTTAGTGGAGTAACGCCGTATTGTTTCTTAAATGCTGCACAGAAATTGCTAGGACTGGAATAGCCGCTATCATAAGCGATTTCGCTGATTGGAATATCTGTATTTAACAGCATTGATGCAGCACGACTTAAAGCAAGTTTTCTATGATAGCTGAAAATGGTATCTCCATAAACGCGTTTGAAACCTTTCGTCAGTTTCTTGGGATTGATGGCTAGCATCTCTGATAATGAAAGAAGGTTTGGCAATTCAAACGGCTGATTCAACAGCATTTGTGGGATATCTTTAATTTTTTCTAATTCGTATGGACTTAGTGCGACTACATCACATCCCTCATGCTTAACGACTTCATTTGAAACGATTTGCGAAAATACTTCCATTACCTTACTTTCATAAAACAAGGTGCGTGATTTCACAGGAAGTCGGCAGCTAAACATTTGTAAAAAAATATTGGCTATCTCTGGTGGAGTATTTAAGCCAAGATAATATTCAGAACGAAGTTGATCTCCCAAGTTTTCTATCGTATCATGCCATACTCCTATTCCGGTACTTCCGAAATAAGATGACAGGGCGTGTTTATTAGCTGTAATTGAAACTCCTTGATATTTCTGATCAGCGCAACGTTTTATTGTTCCTTTCATATCTTGTGACAGGGAAACGGACAAATGATTGGGGCCAAAGCAAGTATCACCCGCTTTTTCTTCTTCAATATACATACATCCATCGATACAATATTCTATTTCAAAATAATCCTCTGTTAAATTAAACACCGTTATTATATCTTCAGAAAAAACAAAGTCATAGACAAGTAGCATGACGTTGCCAAGTAAATTATATATTTGTATTGTTCCCCTGCCATACTCTGGCTTTATGTCATAAGTAATACCTTTATTCATATCATGGTTGGGCAAAAAACGAGCATTCCCAATTTGTTCATGCATGGTTTTATATTGTTCCAGCATGAAGCTATATCCGCTTCTTGAACTGATGTGAAATTCTTTTACCATGAATAAGCTCCTTTCGTGCCTTAATTATTTAAGTAGCTGCATATCAGCCTTGAGTTAGAGCATGCTAACCAAAAAAATTATATCACATTGTCTGTTTTGTAGCTACTCTATTTTTATGATAGATATGGAACTCTCTCTCAATATGATGCCAAAAGATAGTGGGCAAAGATTACATTTTTCTCATTTCAAATGGAGTACAACCATAGGTGCTTTTAAATGCTTTGTAAAAATGGATTTTGCTCTGATAGCCAACGGCTCTTGCAACATCCTCGATTCTCATTGTTCTATCTTCTAAAAGAATAATGGATTTTTGCATTTTAAGCATCCGTATATATTTATGTATGCTTTGACCAACTATTTGATCAAATGCGAATTGTAGAGTTTTTTTATTAACGCCAACCGTTAGGGCAAGGTCCTTAATAATGGGTGGAGAAATATAGCAATCATCTAATATATGAAGAGCCTCCTGTACTGCAAGGCGGCTTTTTTTTGATATAGAAGGCATCTTGTTTTTTTCTATTTGGAAGGCATGGTCTAATAACAAGCTGACAGCTTCTATTATTTTTGCTCGAAAAAATATAGGAAAGCATTCATCTTGTATCTGAGACTGCTTAATTTGACGACAAATCGTAGCAAGAGCTGGCAGGGAAAATTCACGTTGGTTGATACTGCGAGCTGCACGATTCCAACCATCTTCTGGCATCATAATATTTGCTTCATGAAAAAAGGATTCTGTAACGATAATAGAGCATCCGCGTTGTACTGTTCCAGCAGGAAAATGTTTAAACCACGGAATGGGAGTATTATTAACATAGCAAAAAATTCCAAACCGTGCATTCTCAATTTCATTTTCACTTTTATAATATTCAACATTCATATCTTCTACAAAAGTAATCTGAATTCCGCGTTCTTCAGAACAACACATTTCCATAATAGGAATATGAAAAACCACATCGGAATCTATAAAGCAAGCGATACGAGGGTCACCCAACACAGAGATTGATCCTGTTGCAATTTCAGGTAGTGGGTTTAGTATAAAGCCTTTTGAGATCTTGCTTTTTTTCCATCCGTTTTCTGCAAGAGAGTCGTACATCTGAGCAATGCTAGAATATATATTCATTAAACACCTCCAAAATATATTGTATCTTTTAGTGTATAATTGGTGGTTGGGTAAAACCATTAATAAATAGGATTTACCTTTTTTATAATTGTAGCAGATATAATTTTAAATCACAATAGTATCCATATGACCCGAATATACACGTTTGATTAAAAAGCATTTATCTGATATTATCCTATTGGTTAGTCAAAGCTAACCAATAATTTGCAGGAGGTTAATATATGGGAGGAAAAAACCTGTTCTTTCTCGACTATTTGAAATAGCCCGCTTAAGATAAGTGGAAAATTAAAATGGAGAGCTTCTAACAATGGAATTAATACTAAAATGTGCAGAAAGGGGTGTTTTATGAAGAACCAGTGGATGAAATTATTTTTCACAATTTATGTTGGCCAAGCTTTTTCTATTATCGGATCAGCAGCGGTTCAGTTTGCAATCATTTGGTATTTAACCCTGCAGACGGAATCTGCAATTACATTAACAATGGCCGCAATTGTTGGATTTTTGCCGGGGGCACTGCTCGGCCCATTCGCCGGAGTGTGGATTGATCGCTATAACAGGCGAACTGTAATGATATTAGCTGATGGGGTGATTGCTTTATCAAGTGTTTCTCTTGCAGTGGAATTTGTACTGCTTGATAATCCTCCAATTATATTCATCTATACAATACTGTTTTTCAGAGGAATTGGAGCTACTTTTCACATGCCTGCAATCCAAGCGGTAATACCTACACTCGTTCCAGCAGACCAATTGACAAAAGCAGGAGGCTGGGGTAATTTTATTACTTCTGGAAGCAATTTGCTCGGTCCTTTACTTGGAGCCTTATTGATGGGGATTATCCCTATAGCAGGTGTTATGCTTGTAGATATTTTGGGGGCAGCATTTGCGATTATTTGTCTGTTGTTTGTAAAAATTCCTGACATACCGCATCAGACAGATAAACCACGATTTTTCAAGGAGCTAAAGCAAGGCATTAAAGCATTAAAGGGAAACAGATTGCTGATGAAAGCATTACCGCAAGTTGTTTGTGTGGGAATTCTTTATTTCCCGTTAAGCTCTCTGTTTCCATTATTAGTGCTAACCCATTATCATGGAGGAGCACTTCATAACGGATTTGTTGAAGTTTCTTTCGCTTCTGGAATGCTGATATCCTCTATTCTCTTAGGAATATGGGGAGGTGTGAAGCAAAAGTTTTTGATGGTTTCGTTAGCAATTATGCTTTTAGGCGGTAGTGCAATTACAGCTGGTATGCTGCCTGCATCTTTATTTGTGTTGTGCATTCTATGTACATTTCTTATGGGTATAACCGCAACCTTCTTTAATGTACCATTTTATGCATATGTACAGGAAAGCACAAATCCGCAGGATATGGGGAAGGTGATGTCATTGCTTCTTACGGTTTTTACGCTTGCAAATCCAATAGGGCTTGGTTTATCAGGCCCAATCAGCGAGGTAATCGGTGTGAATCAATGGTTTGTTTTTTCTGGTGTGGCATTGATTGCAGTAGGACTTTTATGTCTTGTGCAAACTAAAAAACCTGAAATTGAGTATCTGTCTAAACAAGCAGGGTTACAAAATGAGATGAATGCTTCTTAACAGCAATAGTGTATATGACTTTATTTGTTGCAGGGCTGGTTTCAATATTTATGGGTCAAGTTTGATAGCAGAAGCTATTCCACCTCTCCCAATATGGCAGGGCAACAGGTTATAGTAAAAACCGAAGTAATAATTAGACAAATTGATCAGGACACTCCTGCATATATTCCCAGAACAAATCCAAAAACAGTGGAACAGCTGGATTTGTGATTTCTTGCTCCCAAGCCAAGGATAAATCAGCAGAGATGTTGGAAACATCTAACAGTGAGTAAGTGAGGTTGTTGTTCATATAATTTTTAGTGCGATAAGGCAGAATGGTAATACCAAAACCAGATTCTACTGCATAAAGCAAATCTTCATATACGTTATAAGTTCCAGCGATTCTTGGGCTAAACCCAAGCTGATTGCATATTTGCAGAATTTGTTGATGCATGGTGACAGCATGCTCTGGATTAAAGAAGACAAAGGGTTCCCTCGCCAGTTTTGAATAATCAATCGATATGCGCCCTACTGCTGGATGGTCCTTTGGGGTTACAAGACAATAATGGTCCGCCTGAATTATTTTGTTTGCCAGAGAAGTGATCGCCATCATATCCTGGGACATGGAACAGTAAATATCACATCGATGAGCGAGAGCTGATTGGGCAATTTGATATGCATCTTGACGGTAGATATTGGTTTTTATATTTGGATAGCGCATGCGAAAACGCTTGATAATAGATGGCAAAAAAATATGAGAAGGGGAGGCAAGATGGGTGATGGATAAGCTCATTGCGTGTCCCTTGCTTTGTTTTAGCTTATTTTTGGATTGCTCCATGATGTCTACAATATTTTTGGCATCTTGCAGAAATATTTCACCCTCAACAGTCAGTTCGACACTTCGAGTATTGCGGATAAACAAATCAATTTCCAATTCTCGTTCCAGGGCTTTAATTTGATGACTGATACAAGGCTGAGATACGAAGAATTCTGCAGCCGTTGCAGTGAAATTTCGATTCTTTGCGACGGATATAAAATAATATAACTGTGCCAAATCCATTGAGAACTCCCCCTTTGCATCACATTCATAATATATTTTTATTAATAATAAAAGAAAAACGTAATTTCTCATCCCAAATGTACTGTGATATTATTGTAACAGCTTATAAAAGTGCTGTAAATGGCTCATTATAAATGAAGTGATAATCAACACATATTTATAAAGGAAGGTGATGAATGTATGGTTGAACGACAAGAATTATCGGAGAAAGAACGAAAGTTTTCTTATTCGAAGTACTATGATCTTCCCATGACTGAAATATCGGAAGAAAAAAAGCACATCATACAACGAGGTCCTATGAGCCCTATGGATGGGTTGCCTATTGAAAAAAGAACAGAATTATTTTTACCAGGGTACCAAAAAGTAGAGACTGGATATTGTATTATGGCAGACGGAACAGGCTATTTGGCCAATTTAACTAAAATGCCAGGTGTTACGTCTGAAATGTTTGAATGGTGGTTTGCATGGCATGCTCTTGAGGACTTAAGATACCGAATTTGGGATCCGGAAGATCACTTTTATGCTCGCCAACAGAATTTGGAAAAAGTATTAGATCCTAAAGTGCCCATGCGTGAAAAAACTTGGGGGACAACTCACCTAATAATGGAAAATGTAGGTATGGGTGCAAGTGAGTTGACATTAAAGTTTTTCTATCCAAGTGAACTTGGTTTCGATGAGAGCAAAGTGGGGACAAAGGATTGTGCAGCCCTGATTAGTGCCATGGGCCATAGCCCTGTTGCAGTGAATGCTATTATGACTCATTTTGTAAGAGAAACTGAGGATGGTGTGGAACTGCGTTCCCGTTTCTGGATTGGATATGGAATGGAGAATGGAAACGTAATTAAGGTAATCCCTGATGGCGTTGAGGTGCCGGTTGTGGTGGCAAGGAGTTTGTTAAATCATTGCATGAAAGAATTTACCCATTTGGCGGCAATCTTGCCTCAGATATACAAAGAAAATAAAGATAGATGGTAATTTCTATACCTTACCTTGCCATGAACCTGTAACGTTGGAATAAAAAATAACTTATTCAATGAGAGGAGAAAAAATATGAAATTTGAACATTTACTCAGCCCCATGAAAGTGGGAAATACCACATATAGAAATCGCATTGTCAGTGCACCTATGGCATTCAGCCTCGTTGCACAAAATCCAATGGCCCGTGAAGTATCTTACCGTAAACTGGAGGGACCAGCAAAAGGCGGGAATGCTTGTATCATTTTAGGTGAAACAGATGTAAACTTTACTGATGCCATTCGTATACCAGGTTTTCGTGCCTTTGATTTTGGGAAACCAGAAGAAGATATGGAAACATTTGAAGCGATTGGAACATATGCAAAACGTATTAAACAGCATGGTGCAATTGCTTTAGCGGAACTGGTGCATTGTGGACAGGAAAAAGTACCATTTGGTCCTGGCGAGGAAGCGATCGGTCCTTGCGAAACAATTAATCTTGCTGGTATTAAAGTTAGAGAAATGAATGAAAATGATATGGAACGTGTTGCAAATGATTTTGCAAAAGCAGCAACCTACATGCAGAAAGCAGGATTTGACGGGATTTTAGTTCATGGTGGACACGGCTTTATCTTTACCCAGTTTCTTTCGCCAATCATGAATCAGCGTACCGATGAATATGGTGGTTCTTTGGAAAACCGGGCGAAGTTTCCTATACAAGTTTGTAAAGCGATTCGTGAAGCGGTTGGCCCGGATTTTCTAATTGAGTTGAGAATTGACGGAACAGATCATCAGCCAGGTGGTATTACGGCAACAGAAACAGGAGAATTCATTCAGATGGTAGAACAGTACCTCACATCTGTACACATTACCTGTGGAATCTATGCAGAATCTGTAAAATCGGGAACAGAAAGCAGCATGTTCCACGAGCATGGATTAAATATCGAACAAGCAGCTATTGTTAAGAAATATACAAGTTTGCCGGTAGGTGCAGTGGGTGGAATCAACTCGCCTGAACAATGCGAAGAGGCCATTGCAGCTGGAAAGATCGATTTTGTTATATTAGGACGTCAGATGTTGGCAGATCCCGAGTTTGCAAAAAAATCCTTGGACGGAAATGAGGATTTGATTCGTCGATGCTTGCGTTGCTATAAATGTTTCCCAGGTTCACCGGAGGAAGGATACGATGACCTTCCTTTTACTAGCCAAGAGTTAGCGTTGATTGTTGGTCATTGCACCATTAATCCAAAAGCGCATCTGCCATTTGACCCAGAAGCATTACCGCCTGCAAAAGAGTCGAAGAAAGTTCTTGTAGTCGGAGGAGGCCCAGCAGGACTTCAAGCGGCTATTACGGCATCAGAGAGAGGTCATAAAGTCACCCTTGCAGATAAAAGCGATAAATTGGGCGGGTTGCTCTATTTCACAGATGTTGACGTAGATAAACCAGACTTGCGTGCATTTAAAGAAGTGTTAATTCGAGAAGTGAAAAAACATAAGGTTGAAATACTTTTGAATACAGATGTGACACCAGATTTTATTAAAAATTTCGGTGCGGATGCGATTATACTTGCAACAGGTTCTGAACCATGTAAGCCGCCTTTAAAAGGAATCGAAAATGCATATCAAGCCATGGACGCCTATAATGGAAAATGTAAACCAGGTAAAAAAGTTATTATGATTGGTGGAGGACTAGTAGGTTGTGAAACGGGTCTTCATCTTGCTAAAACCGGGCATGAGGTCACTGTTGTTGAAATGTTAGATCGTTTGGCAGATGAGTCTTACGGTATGTATCGGGAAGCATTAATCACTGAAATGGAGAAAAACAATATTTCCATGATGCCAAAGACCAAGTGTCTGGACATTGGTAAAAATGGAATTACTATTGAAAATGCAGACGGTGTTCAGGTGTTGGAAGCGGATACGGTATTGTTTGCATTGGGTATGAAGACCGTCGATCACACTGAATTAAAGGATGCGGCAGACGATATTCCTGTTTATGTTGTAGGTGACGCTATTGCTCCAGGAAAGGTGGACCAATGCACGAGAAGTGCTTATCTGGCGGCAATTGAGATTGCTAAGTAATATCAGCTGATTTTAAGAAAATACGTTCCTAAGAGACTAAGTTTTGGAAAATGTTATCCATTAACTCAGTCTCTTTTTTTGAGTTTGAATTCAACAGTCATCGATATTTGAATAATTTGAATAAATTGGGGCAACAGAACAGACATCCCATTACATTTGCAAGATACTGGCTGAAATTTCTGAAATACCCATGTTTAATAAAAGCGACTTATTATTTGCTGAATTGCTTCTTTACGCAATATAAACCGAATTCAAGTATTTGTGTTAAAGGTATTATATTTAAATGAGTAGTGGAAATAATATTTAAACAATTATATTTAGCAACTAAAAAATATTGACGGATTGGTATTCTTGTGATATATTTTAGTTACTAAACATTATAGACAAACAGAAAATATATTAACTTCATAATAATATAGGCTCTGAGAGGAACAAAAATGAATAATGGTTATAAAATAATTAAAAAAATGAATGCAATACAATACAGAATCAATATGAATGATAAAAAGCCAAAAAGATTTGGCACAAATCAGCAGTTATATCAATCGGAAATTCATTTTATTGATGCCATAGGAATAAGCGAAGAGATAAATGCTTCACAATTATCAAGCAAATTGGACATAACAAATGGAGCGGTAACACAAGTTGCTCAAAAGCTAATACAGAAAAATCTAGTAGAAAAATATAAAAAGGAGACAAACAAGAAGGAGGTGTATTTCAAATTAACCGAGATGGGAAGAGTGGCTTATGAGAATCATAAAGCGTTTCATAAAGAGCTAGAAGATAAAATATTTGAGTATCTGAAAGGGTTAAGCCAAGAACAAATCGAAGGATTATTAGGACTTGTAGCTATTGCAGAAGAAAATTTGCCTAGACTTTAATGAACAAATATGGTTGAGACATTTTATATTTCCGCAGAGGCGAAATATGTTTAGCCTAACCGCTTTCATGGTGAAAGGAATAATTAATATGAAGGTAACAATTATAGTATTCAGTCCGTCAGGACATACCTTAAAGGTGTCACAAGCATTTAAAAGAGAGTTGGAAAGTAGAGACATCGGTGTTCAACTTATAGATGTTACAAAAGATTCAAACTATCTGCAAAGCAGCCATGCCCAAGAGTATTTGATAGAAGAAATAGAGGAGCACGATGTCATTCTTATCGGAGGTCCCATATATGCCGGGCATGTGGAGAAAAACATATTGCGTTTAATTGAGCTTCTTCCTGAAGCAGGAGGCAGGTATGGGTATTTGGCGGTTCCGTTTGTAACCTATGGAGGAGTACATAGCAGTATAGCGCTGGAAGAGATGGGGAGATATCTGAAAAGAAAGAATCGTAAATCAATTTTAGGTGTTAAGATAGCCGCGGAGCATACACTGACAAAAACCTTATCCAACGTAATTAACGAAAATAAGCCGGGACAATTTGAGGAAGGGCTTATAGCTGATGCCGTTGAAAGGATTATTCAAATAGCAGAGCGAGAATGCCAAGAAATCAAGGATGTAAGCAAATCATTTTTGTATTCCAGACTGCCTGAAAGAATCTTGTTTCATACATTTAGCCAGGAGTTTTTTCATAAGAAATTCAAAGATGTATCAATTGACGAGAGGAAATGTATTAAATGCAAAAAATGTATAGCGGCTTGCCCTGTGAATATGTTTGATTATTCGGATGGAATAGTCAAAATGGTACGAGATAAAAAGGAGTGCATATTGTGTGCCGAATGCTATCATAAGTGTCCTGTTGATGCTATTAACCACCCGTATATTGAGGTTGCCAGAAAACGGTTAAAGGATGGCTATATAGAATTGGAAAAGGAGCAGTCTGCAATTTACCCTTATCTAACCCATCACCATGATGATCCTTCCGGGCTTCTTAATGAAATTAAAGCTTAGAATTCTTCTTTTGTGGGAGATGCTGCTCATGGGAAACCCTTTGGAATTGTAAAGCTTAAGAATAACCTTAATAAAAACAGAGAAGAACAGATGATGAAAAATGTAATCGTGATAAGGAGTGTATTATATATGATAAGAATATTAATTTATGCATCAGTCCTGCTGATCTTAATTATCGCAATACTGCCTTTTATAACTGGAAATTTAGAGAAAGAAGAATTGAATGCAGAAACAAGAGCAAAGCTAGAAGGGAGTTTTATAAAGCTAACGGATGGATATACTCATTATCAAATTGATGGCTCTGAAGATGCGAAGACCATTGTCCTTGTACACGGAAATGCAGCTCCTTATATTTCATGGGACAATAATTATAACGCTTTGGTAAATGAGGGGTTCAGGTTGTTAAGGTATGATATCTTTGGACATGGATATTCAGATAGACCTAAACATATGGTATATAACAGAGAACTATATGACAGGCAACTTTCAGAGCTGATCGAAGCTTTGGGGATTAAAGAGCCAATCTATTTAGTGGGAACGTCCCAAGGAGGGAGCATTTGTGCATACTATGTAGCACAGCATCCAGAAAAAGTTGAGAAAATAGCATTGTTGGCACCTCTTTTTGATGAGTTTGAGGGAAAAAGGAATGCAGATTTGATGAAAAGCAAATATTTTGGAGAGTATTTAATGAGTGTTGTAGGAGATAAAATGCTGACGAATCCTTCTGGCGTCCTTTCTTCAGAAGAGAAAAAAGAAGAGCTTAGCACGAAGCTAAAGGAACAGCTTTATTATAAGGGCAAGAAAAGAGCCGTATTAGCTAATATGAGGGGAGATGCAATCAGTGATGCTACAGTCTATTATGAACAGATAAAAAATCAAGGAATTCCGGTCTTGTTGACGTGGGGAGTAAATGACAGAAGCATTCCCGAGGCATCTATGAAAAGATTATGTGAATTAATACCTGAGGTTCAATATCATGAAATAAGAAATGCTTCACATTTAGCGCATTACGAATTTCCAGAGGAGATTAATCCTTTGCTAATAAATTTTTTTGTGAGATAAGACAGCTATTTCAATATGCCATTAAAAATTAAGTCAATGAAAGTAGGGGTGAACAAAATGATAATTACACCTGCTTTTGAAAATTATTTGAAAGTAATATTGGAGCTGAATGAAATTGGCGGCAGGTAGAGGTTTGCTGATGTGGCTCAGTGGCACAGTATTTGCTCCTAAGGAGAAAGTCAGGTGTTTGAGCCACCTCAGTAACCTGGTATGAGTCCTGAATATTTTTATTGAAATGTCCAGTTTCATACTGTCGCTTTATATGCACAAATTCTTCGGTTAAGGGGATTCGCAGGAAAGCAGTCTGTCAAAGGGATGGAGAGGCGAATGAAGTGCCTATAGCCTCCAGCTGATCGCTTCCTTGCGTCCTAAAACAAAGTTGGCATAGATGCCCTTTTGCTCAATTAACTGGTCATGGGTACCACGTTGCACAAGTTTGCCATCGTCCACTACTAAAATTTGATCTGCATTTCGGACAGTTTTCAAACGATGGGCAATCATAATAATAGTTTTGTTTCTGGTCAGTTCTTCTATTGCCTGTTGCAAGCGATCTTCATTTTCAGGATCTACATTTGCTGTCGCTTCGTCCAAAATGACAATAGGTGCATCCTTGAGCATAGCACGAGCAATAGAAAGCCGCTGCTTTTCGCCGCCTGAAAGGGAAGCACCGCCTTCGCCGATGACCGTGCTGTAGCCTTGAGGAAGTGCTTCGATAAAGTCCTCACAACAAGCCTTTCTAGCTGCGGCAACCACCTCTTCGTGTGTAGCATCAGGCCTGCCGAACTTAATGTTGTTTTCGATGGTATCTGCAAATAGATAGACATTTTGAAATACCATGCTAATCTGATCCATCAGGGATTCTAGTGTATATTCCTTGATATCATGTCCGCCGATTTTGATATTGCCGCTGTCGGTGTCCCAGAATCGTGCAATCAGATTGCAGAGAGTGGTTTTTCCAGAGCCACTGGGGCCGATGACTGCTGTAGTGGTTTTGTCCGGAATGGTCAAGGAAATATCATGCAAAATTTGTTTCTTATCATAAGAAAAGGAAACATGCTCAAAGTTAATTTCATGGTTTTTAGGGGACAATTCTCGACCCCACTCATCTAACTGTGGAATATGATCTATCTTCTCTGCATGATCGATGGAGCTGCTGACAACTCGGAGCAGGGATAGTCCACTTCCAGCGGACTGAATTTGTGCAAATATCAAGAAAGATATAATCACAGCCATCAGTGCATTGGCAACGCTCATGGTTCCTGCCAAGCAAAAGTGCATAGCCGCCACAATCATGCCAATACTAAACACTTGCAAAATAATACCTTGTGCCATTGTATAGGGAGTAAACAGTTTTTCCAATGCAAGATTGCTTTTTCGATTAAACTCCAGTGCATCCTGCAATTTTTTATCTCCCTTTCCGGTAAGGTTGAAGGATTTAATAACACTCATTCCTTGTATATATTCCAAAATGGTGCTAACCATAACAGCTTCTGATTTTTGACGGTTGGGTGCAATACTTCTGGATTTCTTCTCCATGAGGGAGGTAACCATCAGATATAAAACTGTGCCAATCACTACAATAATGCCAATACGCCAATCCCAACACAAAATCATGATAGTAAACACGGACGCATTAATTAGCCCGCCTAAAATATTGACTAACACCATTGGCGCAACTGTCTCAACATTGTCCAGTATGGTGGTGGAAACACCAGTGATTTCACCCAAGCTATTTTCATTAAAATATCCCATAGGGGCGCTTTTTAAGCGATTGGCAATATCAATTCGCTTATTTGCAGCCATAAAATATCCGGCATGGGTTTGTTGCAGTTGAGAAAAGTACTTAGTAACAGCAGTACCTAAAATACTCACAAGAATTAGTCCAAGGGCAGCCAAAGCAGGCGCACTGTCAGTTCTATCTGTAAGAAGTGCCTGTACCACTACATAAATAGCAATGATTTCGCACATTCGTAAAATAGCATTTATAAAACCGAGGAAAATTGATTTATTAATATTTTTTCGTTCTATACCTGCAAATTGCCATATTTTTTTCAGTGTTTCAATCATGCGATATCACCGTCCTTTGTGCCTAAATGTGCCTGCCACATAGATTTATATAGTGCGCAGGTTGTTAATAGATTATTATGATTCCCTACTGCTTCAACGTGCCCGTTTTCTACCACCACAATTTGATCCGCATCGGTAATGGTAGACAATCTGTGGGCAATAACAATAACGGTTTTTCCCTGCACCAGTTTTGCCACTGCCTTTTGAATAACGGCTTCATTTTCGGGGTCTATGTAGGCTGTCGCCTCATCAAGAATTACAATTGGTGCATTCTTAATCATTGCACGGGCAATGACAATACGCTGACGCTCACCACCGGAAAGATGAGCACCACCTCCGCCGACCTTTGTTTCATAGCCATGCTCCAGTTCCCGAATAAAGACGTCACAGCCAGCCGCTTTCGCAGCCGCTTCTACCTCTTGATTGGTAGCAGAGATTCGTCCCATTCGGATATTTTCTAAAATGGTATCATCAAACAGGTAATTATCTTGAGAAACGAAGGCTGTTTGTTCATAAAGCTGCTCTAGAGGAATTTTCTTTTCCTCCACACCGCCTAAGGTGATTGTTCCGCTATTTACATCCCAGAATCCCGCAATTAGCTTGGCAATAGTGGATTTTCCACCACCGGAAGGTCCTACCAGTGCCGTCATGCTCCCTGCCGGAATAGTGAGATTGACACCATGTAAAATTTCCATGTCTGTGTGATAACCAAAGGACACATTTTCCAAAACAATGTCAGGTGTGCCCAGCTTCACCGGCATTGTTTCATGTTGTTGTTCCTCACCATTTAAGAATTCATCTACCGAGGCTACGGTAGTACCTATTTTTGCTAAATTATCTACAAATCCCATTGCAGCAAGGAGCGGAGATACCAGCCCCAAGGACAAAATGATGCAAGTAAGAAAAGTTTCAGCGCTTAGACTGTCTGTGCGATATAAAAGCCAGCCGACAGGAAGTACTGTGACCAATGTAGTAGGAGCTATAGAATACGCCAAAGACATGTTGAACTGGCACCGCTTCATCCAGTTGTAATAATATGCTGCATTGGCTTTCACCCTGTCTGAAAACTTTGCGTAGGAATGTTTCCCTTGATTGAATGCTTTAATTACCTCAATACCGCCAATATATTCCACGATAGTTTCGTTCATTTCCTGAGTGGTCTTAACAGCACCTTCCCAGTCCTTGCTATAGCCTTTCATGATTGCCATCATAAAAACCATTCCAATCGGCAATGATACCAATGATAGCAACGCCATACGCCAATCCAGAACGAACAGGTAGATTAGGACGCAAATAGGTCCAGCAATATTCGATGTCATCTCCGGCAGCAAATGCGCCAATGTGGTTTCCATACTCTCTACCTGATCCACAATAATTTGCTTCAGCTTACCGCTTTTGGCATCCATTACCGTACCCAGAGGCAGTTTAGGCAGCTTTTCCAACACCCTGCGGCGAATATCCTTTAAAATAGAAAATGCAGCACGATGGGATAATGCTAAAGCAAAATTGTATAGTAAAGTTCGTACAAGATAACCTACTAATCCAATGCCACACCATAGCAGGTAATAAGTAAGCTCCTGTTTGCCATTTACCATTCCAATAATTATTTGTGCTGCTGCAATATATGGAAGGATACCTCCCAACACGCCAACCAACGCACTGATAATTGCACCTGAGAGACGTCTGTGTTCAGACTCTCCCAGCTCCCAAATCCGTAGCAGGGGACTTTTTTGTTTCATACTTGATTCCTCCTTGTGGTTAGCCAATGCTAACTTAATGCTATATTTTTAGGTTGTTTTATGCTGGTGCAAAAAAAACAACCTAATTGGAGTGTTATTCTGTGACTGGTGGCGAAAAAATCGTTTCAAACCCTGCCATATGATATTTTCCTAGCATATTGATATATTTTTCTGCTTCGTCTTGTTGCATATTGTGTCGCACTACTTCAAAAACACCTTCAAAATAGGCAGTTGTGATGATATGCAGAAAATCTTCGGTAACTACACCGCGTTTGATGCTTTCGCATCCAACGACTTCCATATACTGATAGGTGTATTCCACCTCAATGCGTACCATTTCATCAATAAAATGATGGTACTTTGTCCCGTAAGAAGAATCAAGCAAAAGCTGGAACGTATCAAAGTGTTCATACATATAGGCTAATAGCTGATCCATGCTTTTAGAAGAATATTGAGGCATGGTGCTCCTTTGTGTTTCTTTATCAAAAGAATGAAAGACTTCCTGTGTATGGCAGAACATCTGGAGCATTCCTTCTACAACTGGTTCAACAAGGGTACTAAAAAGCCCTTCCTTATCCCCAAAGCGAGTATAGATAGAGCCGGTTGTAGTGTCTGCATTAACTGCAATGATTCTCAGAGAGGCATCTTTATAGCCGTTTTTCAGAAACTCTTCTTTCGCGCATTCCAACACACGCTCATAGACACCTTTTATTTGTTTCGCCACAAAACCACCTCGGTTCATAACAATGTTTCATAACACTGTTATGAATTTAGCATAGAAAAAGATATTTGTCAAGTAGCTCTAAATTATTTTGGAAATTCAAAAATCTCTTCCATCAAAGAGAATGAAGGCATTCACGTGAAGGGTTTGGCAGATATGCTGGGCGTGAAGGAACCACCATTACTTTTATAACTAGTCTGTCGAAGTGAAATGATTATAAATGCTATTCCAACTACGGCAAAAATAATCCGTCCGGCAAGAAATCGCCTCCACGAATCTAGACAGAAATTTTAGTTCTATGCTAATATCAAATTGAAAAATAGCTTAGTTGTAGACGCTGGTAATTCTCCGGCACATGCAAATGAGTTTTTGACTGATGTCTCTAAATTAGATATTCCACCAGTAAAGTATTTAGTACTCACTCATTGGCATTGGGACCATGTTTTTGGGATAAAAGCCATGAACTTAATTACTGTCTGTAATAATAGAACGAAAGAGAACCTGGATAAAATGCAAAACCTGACGTGGGATGACTCTACTATTTATATTCCTGATGAAAAAACTATATTTTTAGGTGACTGTATTTGTGAAGATATTTATAGCGGTGAATGGAGCTACAGCAGAGATAAATTATTGCCGATGATAAACAAAATAAAAAAATATGACGCATTATATTATCTGACATCGCATCATCATCCAGAAAGTAAAGAAGAATTTTTTAATTATCTTAATGATCTTATTCGAATAGGTGATTTTGTTGGGAATGATTATATCGAAAATGAAGTAATTGAGAGATATGCTCAATTCTATAATAAAGACCCTAATAAAGATGAAATGTTTAATATCTGCAGCTTTATTCATGGAAATATGAAAGATCGGACTTTAAATGAATAACATAAAATAGGGGATCAGGTTCTAAATATAGGATTTAAATGGATGGATCGTAATATAAAGGATTATATAAACAATCTGATGGTATCTATCCCTGGTGGTCTTGAGTCTTTGAGAGACTATAGGGATGATCATAAATGGATTAGTTCAAATTCCAAAATGAGTATCCCTGTGGTAAAAGGTAATTTGATAGAAACAGAACGAAAGGTTGATATCAAGCCATTTTTTCTAGCTAAATATCCTGTGACAACTCATACCCTGTTAAATTTTGCCATTAGTTTATAGATGGTTTTTTTGATTACTTAAATGCAAACACAAGCAGTACAGTGATACCTACTACAATTCGATACCAGCCAAACGCCTTGAAATCATGTTTCTTAACATATCCCATTAGGAATTTTATTACGATCATAGATACCACAAATGCTACCACCGTTCCTATCGACAAGGTAAGCAATTCTATGCTGGTAAAGGAGATTCCAAATTTCAGTATTTTAATAGCGCATTGGACTCCTGTTTTTTTAATGCTATAATAGGCTAATATACTATATAGATGTGTCTAAAAACTTATTTAGGCAGATTTAAAAGCAACAGTAAGGAGATCGCAATCATGGATGATTTTATTAGAGTGGATCATCTTTCCTTTTCATTTGATAAACAAAATGTATTAAAAGATGTCAGCTTTGTTCTAGACCAAGGCAAATCCTATGCGCTGATCGGGAAATCAGGGTCTGGGAAAAGTACACTGCTGAATTTGATTGCGGGATTTTTAAAACCCGGTACGGGGACGATTTCGATTAAGAGATCACCGGTCCATAAACCGAGAAAAGAAACTGCATTTTTATTTCAGGATTTAGGGTTGTTCCCCTGGCAGACTGTAGCAGAAGCCGTTGCTATGCCACTAAAACTAAGAGGTCTATCAAAAGGAATCAATGAATCTGTTATGGCATTGTTTCAGGAAATGAAACTTATTGACCATAAGGATAAATATCCGGCGGAACTGAGCGGCGGCGAACGTCAAAGAGTAGCTTTAGCAAGAACGTTAATCATGGGTCCTGACCTTCTGCTGATGGATGAACCGACATCAGCGCTTGATGCAATGACGAAGGAAGAACTGCAGAAACTAATCCGAAGGGAACAGCAAAGACGCAAAGCAACGCTTTTGTTTGTTACGCACGATATAGAAGAAGCCTTGACACTTGGGTATTCAATTCTTCTTTTAAAAGGGGACGGGACTGTCTCCATGATGGACAACCCATATTATTCCATTAAAGACGCAAGAGAGCAAATTGGCTTTTATAATGAATGTATCAAATTCAGAAAACTGCTGAACATGGAGAGAGCATGATGGGGTTATTAAAAAAATTAATACAAAGCCAGCTGGGTGGGTTTATCAGCTTTATGATTCTCTGGGAGCTGCTTCATCTGCTTTTAAAAACACATACCATACCTTCACCATGGCAGACCGTATCTTATATGGTCACTGCTTCCGGTACTCTTTTGCAGCATTGTGCTGCTAGTGTTTTAAGAGTTATCGCTGCTATTGGAGTTTCATTGATGCTTGGAGTACCCGCAGGGATTTTTCTGGGAGTAAATAAAGCCTGTAGAAGAATCTTTTCACCCTTGCTGTATTTTATCTATCCAATACCAAAGGTTGCATTTCTACCGGTATTTATGCTTTTGTTCGGGCTTGGAAACTTCTCAAAAGTAAGTTTGGTGATTTGGATTATTATATTTCAAATTATATTGTCGGTCCGGGACGGGGTAGATCAGATTTCCCCCTTATTTTTTAAAGTAATGGACAGTTTCTGTGTAACCCCTGTTCAGAAATACCGGTTTCTGGTTTTTCCTGCAATCCTTCCACAGATATTTTCCGGTTTAAGGATTAGTATCGGTATTTCATTAGCTTCGTTGTTCTTTGCTGAAAATTACGCTACGACTTTTGGAATCGGTTATTATATTCTCAGTGCCTGGACAAAAATGAATTATACTGAAATGTTTAGTGGTATACTGGCCTTAGGTATTGTGGGAATACTCCTCTTTCATCTATTAGATAAGCTGGAACGGTTTTGTGTCCCATGGATAATAGAAGATAAAGTAGTTGGATTATCGGAATAAATTTAAAAGATAAAAACCCTCGCTTCTAAGTAGAAATCGAGGGTTTCTTAATTTTGCTATCGTCGCATAATTTTTTTAATTATTGAATGAAAGAAAAGTCGGTCAGCTCTTCATAGGAATAATCCTTGCTGATTTGTCCTTTTCCTTTCGTCCAGTCGATAATGTTATCGAATTGATCTTTACTTATCGTTCCGGCATGCTGGAAGTTACCTGTCATATTTGAAAGGTAATCGCTGATCGCATCGGGAAACTGATATTTTGTGAGAACGTCACTGTATTCCATAACATCAGTTTCATTCATATAGTCAACAGCTTTATTATATGCCTGATAAAATGCGATAATATCTCCGGGACGGTTTGCAACCATTTCGTCTGTGAACAAAAGAGTGCCGCCTTTTATCCCTGCATCTTTGGAGCTTCCCAATAAATGTGCGCCTTGTTTGACCATCATTCCAGCCTGTGGCTCTGTATATACAACTCCGTCAATCTGATTTGACATCAATGCTTCTGACCTGCCTGCAAAGGACGGTATCTCAACAATTTCATAAGTGAAGTTGTATTGAGCAGCAAATTGATCCATGATATATTCCAAGATGAAGTTTGGTACAAGCGAAACTCGCTTTCCGCTGAGTCCCGCCATATCGGTTATACCTGAATCTGGAGAAGAGAGAATTTTAAAATCTTCACTGATATCAGATGTGATTACCATTGGAATTCCACGATCCACAAACGATGCTCCTGTCATAACATCGCCAATCGTACCGTCCAGTTCTTTTGCTTGAACTGCTACGTTGCGGTCATTGGGGGAAGAGAAGGGTTTAACAGCTACTTTTACACCGGCCTCATCAAAGAAACCTTTCTCTAAAGCAAGAATGATCGGAATGGCCGATTCTGCCGGCAAGATTCCCATATTCACAACTTGGCCTGAGGGCATTGGCTGGGTTGATTCTGGTTTATTATTATCAGCAGAATTCAAATTAGTATCATCCGTTTTTGAGCAACCAGATAGAATTGATATTCCGATTAATAGGATGAATAAAATATTTAATTTTTTCATGAAGTTCATCTCCTTAGAAGTGATATTATCTAATTTTCGGGCTTAAACCAATGTATTGTCTGTTTAAAGTGTGTGTTCGTTGACGATATCCCGGAAAGCGTTCATATCCATAAAGTAGGGAATCACATTACGTTTCAGAAGTAGCGGATTCGTGTTCACGTTATTTTTTCCGGGCTCACTTGTGAACGCTAAGCGGTATCCCTCATTTTTCAGCAAAGTGACATTTCGGTCAGAGTATAGTCCGAAAGGGTATGCAAATACATCTTTCGCTGTTATGATAGGATTTTTATTACATTGGTCAAGATCGTCCAATAGGCTGCAATCGTCCGCTTCCATTATTGCACTGACCGCAGTGTCCGTTCTTGTATGAAATTGATTTGTATGATTTGCAAATTCAAAGACATCAGCCATTTCTTCAAGATCCATGTAAGTTAAACATACTGACTTTTCGGGAGTAAACGACTTCTTCTCATCGTTAAGCCAACCGGAAACAACAAAAGCGACTGCATGAAACTGATAATTCTTAAGAATTGGATATGCATAAAGTTTAACCGATTGGTAGCAATCGTCAAATGTAAGTAAAACGGATTTTTCCGGTAACTCAGTTTCATTGTAATAATAATCGATAATCTGCTGAAGCGTTAAAGTGTGATAATGATTCTCATATAGATACCTCATTTGGTCCTTGAAATTCTCCAATGTTACAAAGAGCGGAGAAGGCAACTGATCGTTATAGTCCTGTTTTACATCGATGGGAGAAGGTTGTCCCGGCTGAAACATCTGCTTCTCCCGTATTTCGTGATACATTAGTGTTGCAAAGGGCATTGTGGTATTCTCCTATCCGGTTTTAATATCGTTGTATTTTTAACCAGTTTATTTAGTATATCACAAGTACTGCAGACTTATCATTCAGAAATTAAATAGTACGATTTTTTGTGAGTGATTTCTGATATTCAGATGAACACTAGGGCCACAACTCTATGAAATTCATATTATAAAAGAAACCTGGTTATATGGTTTCTTCTAAAAAATAAAGAAAGTAGGACTAAAATGAGTGACATTGCTTTACAAATTACGCGTTCTCCAGGGGGTACCGTAGCCTCGGGAGCTAACGTAATTTTTGATCAAGTATTATTCTCAGCTGGAAATATAAGCTATAATTCGGTAACAGGCGTTATAACATTTAATGAAGCAGGAAGATATGTAATAAATTGGTGGGTTGCAATACAATCCTCTCAATCTACGAATGGTTCCGTCTTTGCCATTTCTTCTTCACAAGGAGATTTCATAGAAGGCAACTCCCCAATAAAAACTGATGAAACAGCCGGTTTTGGCATCATTGAAGTGGTGGATGCGCCTGCAACTGTTTCGCTGGTAAATTCGAGTACCGCAATCGTATATTACCCCACCTTTGTACCACTTTCTGCTTCCCTGATTGTAGTTGAAGATGACTTGTCGGTAGCAGGCCCGACAGGTCCAACGGGAGACACCGGCCCGACCGGAGACACCGGCCCAACAGGCGATACCGGTCCAACGGGAGACACCGGTCCAACTGGCGACACAGGCCCCACCGGAGATACAGGCCCTATCGGTGATACTGGACCAGCGGTTACAAGTGATAGTATGTCAGCATCTAACACGACCGCTGCTGTTATTGCCGTTGTCCTTGCTGGTACTGACGTATCTTTGCCCGATAATCAAAACTTAAATACTTTCACAGTCGATGGTACGAATACTGTATTTACAGTTCCAACGACTGGCGAATATATGATTAGCTATGCTGTAGCCACAACCGCAGCACTATTAGTTTCATCTCAGGTATTACAGAATGGTGCACCAATAGCCGCTTCGATCATTACCCCAACTGTTGCAGCATCGAATCTTTTTACAACCTTTATCGTTCCATTAACAGCAGGAGACACGCTGACACTACAGTTATTCGGTTTGCTCGGCGCTGCAACGCTTCTTGGCGGTGCAAGCACCTATATGACAGTCGTACGGGTAATATAAGGTTCCTTTCATAAGGAAAAAACAAAATACCCCTCTGTAAAACCAGAGAGGGACTTATAACAATTTCGGTATTTTTGGAGCCACAACTTCAGCTACTTCATAATATATAATGAACCTATTTATAGGTTCACTTAAAAAATAGAAAGTAGGATGAAAATGAGCGATATTGCTTTACAACTTACGCGTTCTCCAGGAGGTTCAGTAGTTTTTGGGGGAAACGTAATTTTTGATCAAATAATATTTTCGGCTGGCAATATAAACTACAACCCGGTAACAGGCGTAATAACATTTAATGAGGCAGGCAGATTCGTAATTAATTGGTGGCTTAATACCCAATCATCTCAATCTATTAATGGTTCTGCATTTTCTCTGATATCATCACAAGGAGACGATATCCCGGGTAATTCACCTGTTAAGGCCGGTGAAGTAACAGGAGTTGGTATTATTGAAGTTGCTGTGGCGCCTGCTACTGTTTCATTAGTAAATATAAGCACCGCTGAAATATTTTATCCCACCATTGTACCTTTATCGGCTTCTCTCATTGTAGTTGAAGATGATTTGTCCGGAGCCGGTCCAACGGGTCCGACGGGAGATACCGGTCCGACTGGTCCAACTGGCGACACCGGCCCGACAGGCGCAACCGGAGCAACAGGAGACACCGGTCCGACGGGAGACACCGGTCCGACCGGAGCAACAGGAGACACCGGTCCAACTGGCGACACAGGTCCTACCGGAGCAACAGGAGACACAGGCCCGACGGGAGACACCGGTCCTACCGGAGCAACAGGAGACACAGGCCCGACGGGAGACACCGGTCCAACAGGAGCAACAGGAGACACAGGCCCGACGGGAGACACCGGTCCAACAGGAGCAACAGGAGACACAGGCCCGACGGGAGACACCGGTCCTACCGGAGCAACAGGAGACACAGGCCCGACGGGAGACACCGGTCCTACCGGAGCAACAGGAGACACAGGCCCGACGGGAGACACCGGTCCTACCGGAGCAACAGGAGACACCGGTCCAACTGGAGACACAGGTCCTACCGGAGCAACAGGAGACACAGGTCCAACGGGTGATACAGGTCCTACCGGAGCAACAGGAGACACTGGCCCGACGGGAGACACAGGTCCTACCGGAGCAACAGGAGATACAGGCCCGACGGGAGACACCGGTCCTACCGGAGCAACAGGAGACACAGGCCCGACGGGAGACACAGGTCCTACCGGAGCAACAGGAGACACAGGCCCGACGGGAGACACCGGTCCTACCGGAGCAACAGGAGACACAGGCCCGACGGGAGACACCGGTCCTACCGGAGCAACAGGAGACACAGGCCCGACGGGAGACACCGGTCCTACCGGAGCAACAGGAGACACAGGTCCAACGGGTGATACAGGTCCTACCGGAGCAACAGGAGACACAGGCCCGACGGGAGACACCGGTCCTACCGGTCCAACGGGAGACACCGGTCCTACCGGTCCAACGGGTGATACAGGTCCTACTGTCCCAGGGACTTTAGCTTTTACGAACACCACTGGTATAATTGCTGTGTTCCCACCACTCAACACGGAAGTAGCTATAGCAACTGTTAACGCTCCTGTTACAGCTGGAAGTGATGTTAAAATTGATTATGGATTTGCATTAGAATTCGTAACGACTGGGACCTATGACATTTTAGCTGAATTCAGAATTTATCGCGATGCATTATTAATTGATACACGAACATTTGAAATAATAGGATCAGTAGCTGGAACTCAAGATTATGCTATTGCCAGCACGTACGTTGATACTGCTGTGGCTACTACGACGTCCGCTTACGATTTAAGAGTAATCGTTACTGCTGCTACAAATATCTCTTCTGCCAGTGCTGTGAATAGAAATCTAAATTTAATTGTTTTCTAATTATAATACAGTTAAAAGCCCCGTATATCGGGGCTTTTAACATTGATAGTAGAAAATACATAAATGAATATTTGTTATTTATCACAAGTTTACTCCTTTCAAATTTAAACGTTGATCATAGGTACTTTTAAGCATGAAATTATACCTTCTGTTCTTTTTAAATTTGTATAATTATTTAGTAATCCAATAAATGGAGCCTTTATATCACAGGGCTCATATATATATATATTAAACCTTTTTGATTTTATATTTTAGAAAGTAGGATGAAAATGAGCGATATTGCTTTACAAGTTAAGCGTTCTCCAGGAGGTACCGTAGCCTCAGGAGCAACTGTAATTTTCGATCAAATAATTTTTTCTGCTGGTAATATAAGCTATAATTCCGTAACGGGAGTTATAACGTTCAACGAAGCTGGAAGGTATGTAATAAATTGGTGGGTAGCCATACAAGCAACCCAATCCACTAACAGTTCCGTTTTTTCTCTGTCTTCTTCGCAAGGAGACTTCATTGAAGGAAATTCTCCATCAAAAACTGATGAAGTAACTGGTTTTGGCATTATTGAAGTAGTGGCTGCACCTGTAACTGTTTCGCTCTTGAATTCAAGCACTGCAACAATATATTACCCTAGTTTTGTACCACTCTCAGCCTCTCTTCTTGTAGTTGAAGATGATTTGGCAGAAACAGGACCGACAGGTCCAACCGGAGATACGGGACCGACAGGAGACACAGGACCTACCGGGCCGCTTGCACCACAAAGCTTTATTCAACTTTATGATAGAAACTATACCAATGAACTTATATCTGAAGCACCACTCAATTTGTCTAATGAAGGAATAAACCCCGTATATACAACCGGGGGTTATACCCTGACAACAACTACGGTTACTAATGATACGCTCAATCTTCCTGGTCCAGGCCTTTATCATGTGGAGATTTCATTGTCGGCTAGTTTTTTATTACCGCTCAGTCCACCTCCATTTGGTTCAACTTATCAGATAATTTTCAGCATTTTGAATGAATCAAATGCAAATGTTGGTGACATGGTCTACAATGGTATTATACCAAATGACCCCAATGCTGTATTAGCGACACAACTTAATATTCAATTTCTTTATAACACAGTTAGCCCTGCCCCGAATCTTAAAATCGTTCTCAGTAACTTTAATTTTAACGTAGCATTTCAGAATCAACTAAGTGTATATAATATTATCTTTATTGTGGAGAAGCTGGAAACTCCGTAAAGCCTGTGATAAAGCTAAAATGAACGACGGCAGATATTATGAACATTCTTTTGGAATAGTTTAACATCTGCCGTTGTTTGTGCTTAAACCATTTATTTACGTAAATGGTAAACCAGTCGTATAGGTATAAAAAAAGCCTCCATTCAATTAAGGGTAAACTGCGATATGATGTTCCGCAACTTCAAATGTGGCCGGATGGAATTCCAGTTTCTGGTATACTCCATCAGGAGCGTTTTCGGTAGTCGCCATCTAACAGATCCTGAAGCTTTTCATCAGAAATCTCAGGGGGTTTCTATCAAATTTACTCCAATTGATTCCTCTTATAATTTAGAAAGTAGGACTAAAATGGGTGTCATTGCTTTACAAGTTAAGCGTTCTTCAGGAGGTCCCGTAGCATTGGGAGCTAACGTAAGTTTTGATTAAGTATTATTCTCAGCCGAAAAAATAAGCTATAATCCGGCAACTGGCGTTATAACATTTAATGAAGTGGTGGATGCGCCTGCAACTATTTCGCTGGTAAATTCGAGTACAGCAATAGTGTATTATCCCAATTTTCTACCACTCTTAGCTTCCTTGATTGTAGTAAAACCAGAGAGGGATTTATAACAATTCCGGTATTTTTGGAGCCACAACTTCAGCTACTTCATAATATATAATGAACCTATTTATAGGTTCATTTAAAAAATAGAAAGTAGGATGAAAATGAGCGATATTGCTTTACAACTTACGCGTTCTCCAGGAGGTTCAGTAGTTTTTGGGGGAAACGTAATTTTTGATCAAATAATATTTTCGGCTGGCAATATAAACTACAACCCGGTAACAGGCGTAATAACATTTAATGAGGCAGGCAGATTCGTAATTAATTGGTGGCTTAATACCCAATCATCTCAATCTATTAATGGTTCTGCATTTTCTCTGATATCATCACAAGGAGACGATATCCCGGGTAATTCACCTGTTAAGGCCGGTGAAGTAACAGGAGTTGGTATCATTGAAGTTGCTGTGGCGCCGGCTACTGTTTCATTAGTAAATATAAGCACCGCAGAAATATTTTATCCCGCCATTGTACCTTTATCAGCTTCTCTTATTGTAGTTGAGGATGATTTGTCCGGAGCCGGTCCAACGGGTCCGACGGGAGATACCGGTCCGACTGGTCCAACGGGAGCAACGGGAGACACAGGCCCGACAGGCGCAACCGGAGCAACCGGAGCAACAGGCCCGACAGGCGCAACCGGAGCAACGGGCGACACTGGCCCAACGGGAGCAACAGGAGACACAGGCCCGACTGGTCCAACTGGAGCAACGGGAGACACAGGCCCGACAGGCGCAACGGGAGCAACAGGAGACACAGGCCCGACTGGTCCAACTGGAGCAACGGGAGACACAGGCCCGACAGGCGCAACGGGTGC
Organism: Anaerovoracaceae bacterium; assembly: GCA_963676445.1. Classification (GTDB taxonomy): domain Bacteria; phylum Bacillota; class Clostridia; order Peptostreptococcales; family Anaerovoracaceae; genus Anoxybacterium. Next base: position 421,603 of record OY781100.1, on the reverse strand, counting down.
AACAGGAGACACTGGCCCAACAGGACCAACGGGCGACACAGGTCCGACTGGCGCAACCGGAGCAACAGGCGACACAGGTCCGACGGGAGCAACAGGAGACACAGGACCAACCGGAGATACAGGTCCGACGGGAGCAACAGGAGACACTGGACCGACCGGAGATACAGGTCCAACTGGAGCAACAGGAGACACAGGACCAACGGGCGACACCGGTCCGACCGGCCCAACAGGAGACACCGGACCGACCGGAGCAACAGGAGACACCGGTCCAACCGGAGACACTGGCCCAACTGGAGCAACAGGAGACACCGGACCGACCGGAGATACAGGTCCGACGGGAGCAACAGGAGACACAGGACCAACCGGAGACACGGGCCCAACTGGAGCAACAGGAGACACAGGACCAACCGGAGATACCGGTCCGACGGGAGCAACAGGAGACACAGGACCGACCGGAGATACAGGTCCAACTGGAGCAACAGGAGACACAGGACCAACGGGCGACACAGGTCCGACCGGCCCAACAGGAGACACCGGTCCGACGGGAGCAACAGGAGACACCGGTCCAACCGGAGACACTGGCCCAACTGGAGCAACAGGAGACACAGGTCCAACCGGAGACACGGGCCCAACTGGAGCAACAGGAGACACTGGCCCTACCGGAGATACAGGTCCGACTGGAGCAACAGGAGACACCGGTCCAACCGGAGACACGGGCCCAACTGGAGCAACAGGAGACACTGGCCCTACCGGAGATACAGGTCCGACGGGAGCAACAGGAGACACCGGACCGACGGGAGCAACAGGAGACACAGGACCTACCGGAGACACGGGCCCAACGGGACCAACAGGAGACACAGGTCCGACCGGAGATACAGGACCGACCGGAGCAACAGGAGACACAGGTCCAACCGGAGATACAGGTCCGACCGGAGACACAGGTCCGACCGGAGACACGGGCCCAACTGGAGCAACAGGAGACACCGGACCTACCGGAGATACAGGTCCGACGGGAGCAACAGGAGACACAGGACCTACCGGAGACACCGGTCCAACTGGAGCAACAGGAGACACAGGACCTACCGGAGATACAGGTCCAACTGGAGCAACAGGAGACACAGGTCCGACCGGAGATACAGGACCGACCGGAGACACAGGTCCGACCGGAGACACAGGTCCGACCGGAGCAGGAGTTACGACTTTTGGTTATGTTTATGATCTTAGTGGCGGAGGTCAGGCCGTTGCTGGCGGTGCGGATGTAGTTTTTAGCAACAACGGGCCGCTTTCTGGCGTGACACACACGCCGACAACGGCGACGGTAACAGTACCGACAACAGGAACGTATCAGATTGATTACGGTATTAATATCAGTACTGGATCCGGTTCGGCAATTGCTGTTGCTGTTAATGGTACAGTGGACGCATCAACAAATGTATCGGTACTTGTCACTACCGGTGAGGTTTCTGGAACAGCAATGCTGTCACTTGCAGCTGGTGACGTTCTGACGCTGAGAAATAACTCGGCAGTTGCATTTACAACGGATGTATCACCGGGTGTCGGCGCACAATTTGACGTGATATTCTTATCTTAAGCATTAAACTCGTAGTTTAAAGTAATGCATGTTACCAAAGGAACCGCTCTTCGGAGCGGTTCCTTTGGAGTGCCTGAGAAAAATATCGCGGTTTAATCTGGAAGAGAATAAACTTATACGTTTAAAATTTAATAGGAGGGGTATTATATTTAAAAATAAAAAAGGGGTGGTAATATGAAACGTTCTTACAATAAACTGGTAAGAGATAATATTCCGCAGTTAATTGAAGAAAGCGGGAGAAGCTGTACATCAAGAGTTTTAAGTGAAGATGATTATTATCATGCGCTGCTGGATAAAATTGTTGAAGAAATTCAGGAATATCGAGTCAGTGGTAACGAGGAAGAGCTGGCAGACGTTTACGAGGTACTGGATTGTCTTGTTGAATTAAAGGGTTATGAGCCGATGCATTTAGATTACCTTCAATTAATAAGAAGGGAAGCAAGGGGTTCGTTCAAAGACAGAATCCTTCTCATGGATGTTGAGGATAGTGTTCACAATAAATAAGGTTTCTCGTAATGCAATCACCATTATAAGCAGAGGGCTGTGAAATTTACCATTCACAGTCTTTTTTTTGTGCAATGTTGATAAAAACACCGGTCGTTTTTCTTAATTTACAATATTTACATTGTCTCCTTAATGGTACCGTTGCATTCTTTTTTATACATTAGAAATACTAAGCTTAAAACCATGGAAAAGTTGAAAAGGAGACATAAATGCATAAGGCTGAACAAGGTTTATCGTCATGGCAGCTGACTATGATGGCATTGGGAACGGTTATTGGAGGTTCATTTTTTCTTGGGTCTTCCGTAGCGATCGAAGCAGCTGGTCCATCCATACTGATCTCATACTCCATTGGAGGAATTATTATATATTTCATTTTATATGCACTTTCGGAGATGACAGTGGCAAATCCGGATTCAGGATCTTTCCGTACCTTTGCCGCGCAAGCATTTGGTAAGGGTGCAGGCTTTGTCGTTGGATGGGTTTACTGGACCGGAATGGTTCTGGCGATGTCAAGTGAAGCAACGGCAGTATCAATTCTCATACGTGAGTGGTATCCTCAGCTGTCTATATCAATAATGGGAAGTATTATCATAATTTGTGTAACGCTGCTTAATCTACTGGGAGCAGACAAATTAAGCAAGCTGGAAAGCGGATTGGCTGCATTAAAACTTTTCGCAATTGCATCTTTTATTATTATTGCAGTTCTTCTTATTACGGGTTTGTTTTTTAGACCCGACCCGGTCGGCACCGGCGTCCTACTGGATGAGCCTCTGATGCCGGGAGGTATTAAAAATATCGCCGGCAGCATGCTGATCGTAATTTTTTCCTATGCCGGATTTGAAATTATTGGCTTGGCTGCATCTGAAGCAAAGGACCCGCATAAAACTGTTCCAAAAGCAATCAATCATACGATCATCGGTCTGGTCGGGTTTTATATTGCATCAGTTGCGGTGATGCTTCCTTTGATCCCAACCGCTGAACTGAATGAAGAGACCAGTCCTTTTGTTGCAGCCCTAGACCGCTGGGGAATTAACTGGGCGGGTATTGCAATCAATTTCGTTTTGATTACAGCAATTCTCTCGACGATGTTGGCCGCAATGTTTGGTCTTGGAAGAATGATTCGGTCTCTTGCTGATGAAAAACAGGCGCCGTCATGGCTGATTGATAAAAAGGATGTTCCTTACCGCGGAATTATTTTTTCGGGATTTATGATGCTGGCTGGGCTTGCAATCGGTCTGCTGCTTCCAAGAGTATACCTGTTTTTAATTAGCTCCGGTGGCTTTGCGCTATTGTTTACTTACGTTATCATCGTAGCAACACACCTGAAATTCAGAAAAGAACATGGCTGTCCCCCTAATGGCAACTGTCAAATGCCATGGTTTCCATATTCTTCATGGATTATTCTTGCTTCACTCATCATCATCATTATCAGTATGCCATTCATTTCCGGACAAGCATCAGGATTGATCGCTGGAATACTGATGGTTTTCATTTATACTGCAGGCTATTTGGTTCAGAAATCCGTACAGAAGCACGCCAAAGGTAAGAATTTTCAGAACAATAACATTCCCCAATTTTCAACTGAATTCTCTGATGAAATAACAAAAAAAGATATAACCAAAAAGGAAAAAAGATCACAAAATAAAGATCATCATTGACAATAGTAACCCAAATACCAATTATTGCTTAATGCATCTGCACTCAAAATTATTTATCATAGTAATTAGAAGACTTTTTATGATTCTGCATGATAAATGATTGATCACGTAATCGGAATGAGTGGAGGTGCTTTTATGTCAGCCAGGCGATCCAATCTCACCGCTTTTTTTAAGAGTAATGTTGGCCTTGTATTTTCAGGCTGTTGTTTTACAATGTCCATAATATTGATCATGCTTTCGAGATATTACAACGGATTCTCACAGTGGTATGCAGTAAACATTTATCCTGTTTTTCCCAAGCTGATCGGAAGTGTTTTTTCCCGCTGGAATTATTCATTTTTTGAAGCAGGCATGATTTCACTGTTTATGCTCCTATGTTATATTCTGTTAAAAAGTATATGGATCACATTGTTTCATAAGCAGAGGAGAAAAAAATACTTCTTTTCGCGGTTGCGTATTGCTGGCTACATATTATCTTTTATGTTTTTAATCTACACTTTAACATGCTCAATCAATTATCAAAGGGATAGCATAGGTACAGTATTAAAACTGCCTGTAGAAAAAGTAACTGTTGGAGAATTAGATAGTTTATGCCTTCTTCTTGCGGATGAGCTTACAGCACTGACAGAGTCTCCGGAATGGAAAGACAGTTTGCGTACATTGGATGACATGGCATATATTAAGACAGAAGCAATGAATTCCATGAAAAACCTTGGTAAAACAGAATCGTCTTTGTCAGGCTATTATTCAAATCCGAAAGAATTCTACAATTCAAAAATTTTGTCAAAACTAGGAATCGAAGGAATCTATTCTCCTTTTACCATGGAAGCGAACTACAACAGTGATATGACGCCGTTCCTTGTTCCTTTTACCCTCTGCCATGAGTATGCACATCTAAAAGGGTATATGAAAGAAGAGGACGCAGGTTTTATTGCATATCTTGCATCAAAGAATTCTCCCTCAAGAATCTTTCAATACAGCGGAACGTTCCATGCATTATCCTTTACTTTAAATGCTTTAAAAGACGAAGTGAGCGGAGAAGAATTCAATAAGACGTATCGGAAACTGCCAGAATCAATTCGAGTGCAATTAAGTTATATTGGTGAACAGGGAAGAGAAGATACCGTCTTGTCCCGTTCAGTAGCAAATACGGTCAATAACTTTTACCTCCTTGCGAATGCACAATATCAAGGATCAAAAAGCTATGGGCGTATGGTTGATCTTCTTGTCGCAGAATATCGGGACCGTCTTGAGCCAGATCTTATGCTCTAGCATTTTTCTTTTCATAATATTAACATTTCAAATTGAAGACGTGGAAGCGCTGACAGGAGGCAAAGTAGCGCTGGGAGATGACCCGGTTGAGGCTGCAAAAGATATTAAGCAGCATATTCTGAATAAGAGAAAAGCAATGGGGCTTCAATAGTATCAATAGCTGTACCGGCTCGCTAATCGGGTCGGTTTTTTAATTCTATATAAATTATCGTTTTAGCAAAATAGTTTAAATTTTCAGACAAATTTGTTCTTGTAATTTTTCCCACCAACAAGTAGAATAGATTAAATAATCATAAAATTTCGAAAACGGCAAAAAACCCTTGATGCCGCGTTTTAAGGAGGGAGACATGAAAAAAACATTTGTATTATTGCTGACTCTGGCTATGGTATTTACATTTTCCGTTGGGACTGTATTTGCAGCCGAATATACCGTAAAATCCGGAGACAAGCTTTGGGAAATCGCTGAGGATCAAAACGTTCCATTGGAAACGCTGGTTAAGCTGAATCAAATCAAGAATCCGAATTTGATCTTCCCTGGGCAGATATTAAAAACTTCAGATGCAGCAGCACCGGTAAGTTCTCAGTCAGAAGCGACTGCTGTATCAGAAGAGAGAACAAATACATCTACTGCAGCTGCAGCCCCTGCACCAAAAGCAAAGCCTGAAACCATCGCTCCGAAATCTGATATCGATGAATACGGCGGAGCTGATGCCTACGACAATGCCGGAGATCATCCCAATTCAAAGTACTATGTAAATCCTGATTTCTACAACATGAAATCCGACGATCAACTGACAATCATCAGCAAGTATAAGACATTCCAGCAAACTTCGGAATGGTCCTGCGGCAGTGCAACCATCCTTACCGTATTGGAGCACTTCGGCGTATCGGATTACGGTGAATGGGATATCGCAGTAAAATCTGGCGCAGGTGTCGACCTTGACACTGTAGGTTCGGAGCCTGGTTCTGCTAATAACTTCCCTGAATACGGTACATCTGTCGACGATATCATTAAATTTTTTGATACCATTGGCGGTTTTAAAGTTGTTCAATCCAGTTATATAGCAGATTATGATGAATCTGACCTGATTCCGAAAGAGGACTACAGTTCTCCGGAGAATGACTGGGGCAACCTGCCGGCAACATTCAACTCAGTATCACTGTATGCGTCCGATAATGATCCTGATACGGAAAATTGGGTAGATGATGCAAAGGATTCCTATTTTGTGAAATGGATCGTTGGAAATTTGAAGGCGAATAGACCGATTATGGTGGAATGGAGTGACTGGGACGGCCACTGGCAGGCCATCATCGGCTATGACACCCAGGGTACTCCGGGTATCTGCGATGATGTGATCATATTTGCAGATCCTTACGATACCTCGGACAGCTGGCAGGACGGATATTACTATTATCCTGCGGAACGTTGGTTCTATATGTGGACAGATAGAAACGTTGCTCCGAAGCCTTATCAATTACAGCCTTTTGTAGTAGTTGAGCCAGTAAAATAATATCGCGTATCACTAAAAAACTCATGTAATAATTTAACCTCTTCTGGAAAAGAGGTTTGGAAAAAGTCAGATAAAAAACACATCTCGTAGCTTCGCTTTTCAGGTGAAAATACGGGATGTGTTTTTGCTTTGCACCATGCATTTTCAATCAAATTCCAATTGCCTGAAAATGTTGAAAATTCAAAAGAAACACACATATATGCCCGATATTGACAAGCGCCTAACAGTGTTATAAACTTCGAGCGTTAATGGATATTATTTCATAATATTTTGCATGCTGATTCATCTCATGCGAATCTATTTCAGAGAGGTTACAGGTGTATAAAATGACTCAATTATTATTAGCTTCGAAAGACATGCCCGCTGCGGTCATTGAAGGCGCATCGGAAGGATTGAGACAAGTTCAACAGTATAATTTCTCAATTGGCATTCTTGCAATGCTGCTTGTTGGATTCGGATTTCTCATGGTTTTTGTCAAGAATTACGGCTTCAGTGCACTAACCGGTACGTATCTTCTGGTTGCCGCTGCACTTCCTGTCTATCTGGGGCTCAGATCTACAGGGATATTGTCGGCTGAAGCAATTCAAGCCAGCAGCATTGAGGCTTTTCTGTTTGCAGAATTCGCAGCTGCTTCTGCGCTGATCGCGATGGGAGCGGTGTTGGGAAGGCTGAAAGTATACCAATATGGAATATTGGGTCTTTTACTTGTTCCATTTTATATGATTAATGAATGGTTCGTACTGGATGGCGGTCTTGGAATTACAAAAGGCTTTGTCGATGCTGGCGGATCGGTTGTGATTCATGCCTTCGGAGCCTATTTTGGAATGGGTCTGACTCTTGTATTATCCAGTGCCAGACATCGGGAAGTGCCAATTGAAAGTGACGCCGCCTCCGATCGATTCAGCATGCTGGGTTCCATGATCCTCTGGATTTTCTGGCCAAGCTTCTGTAGTGCAATTGTTCCTGAAGCACAATTTGCACAGACGGTGATCAATGTTGTTCTGGCTTTGTGCGGTGCAACTCTTGCTACTTACTTCGCTGGATTATTGATTCGTAGGAAGACTGCAATTGCTGATATCGCAAATGCATCATTAGCAGGAGGCGTATCCATTGGTGCCACCTGCAATCTGATAGGTCCCATGGGAGCCTTTGGAGTAGGACTGCTTGCAGGAATTCTTTGTGTTGTTGGATATACCATCATTCAACCGAGATTGCAGGCAAGGTTTAAAACCGTTGATACCTGCGGTGTGCATAATTTGCATGGAATGCCCGGACTGCTGGGTGGGCTGGTCGGTATCCTAGTCGTTCCGGCAGCTGCTAAAGCGCAGATCACAGGAATTATTTTTACGGTGATATTTGCTCTGGTCGCAGGAGTGATCAGCGGACTGATAATCCGTGCCACAGGCCAAAAGGAACTGGCATACGAAGATAGTGACGAATTTTTATCGGAGTAATTGGATAAATTAAGGACGGACAGTAAATGAAACTTAGGACTGTTAAAGTTTCAGAATAGTGAAATTTTTGACAGACTGGTTTTATAACTAATTTAGAAAGGGGATTGCCATGTTTCAACTCCCAAAATATATTGCACCTGATTTCAGTCAGGAAAAGTTTACAGCAGCTCCGGATGCACCTACAGAAAAAGTTGCAATAAAAGGTGTGGCCCCTGATCAGTATCACGCTACGTCTATGTATCCCGAATATTATAAAATAAACGGAAAATGGATTTTGATGCCGCAAACCCGAATGGACTGTGTACCTGTCATTCATCCAGACGGAAGGCTGGAAGCGAAAGAATTCCGCAGACTTGAAGTTGGTGAAACCGTTGTAATAGGCAGAACTGATGACGGGTCGCAAGGTATTTACCTTTACAGCAAAGGGTTTCAAACTGCTGTTAGCCAAATTGATACCTTTTCGTTCCGAAGCGGCAGATCCAGAGAAACATCTTTTGATGTTGATTATGAGAATCTAGTCGATCTTCTGCGCTATGACAAAGACAACGGCCACATCATATGGGTGCTTGGCCCTGCGGCCATCTTCAATGACAGCGCCAGAAAAGCGATGGAATATATTTTGGATTATGGTTATGCCCATGCTGTATTCGGCGGAAATGCCGTAGCTACACATGATTTAGAAGGAGCTTTGTTCGGAACTGCTTTGGGCCAGGATATTTCTACCAGGAAAAACCGGCACAACGGACATTACCATCATCTGGATGCAATTAATATGATCAATCGCGCAGGTTCAATCGAAAAAGGCATTCAAAATTATGGCATTGACAATGGTTTGATGTATTCCTGTGATAAAAATAAGGTTCCTTTTGTTCTGGCAGGTTCTATCAGAGATGATGGGCCACTGAACGATGTCGTTAACAATATGTCAGAGGTACAGGATGCGATGCGGTATCATACGAAGCAGGCGACTACCATTGTATGTCTTGCAACACAGCTTCATACCATAGCAACAGGAAATCTCACGCCGTCCTATACGGTAGTTAATAATGCGGTCAGACCTGTTTATATCTACGCGGTAGACGTATCGGAGTTTGTACTGAACAAACTGAGAGACAGAGGATCTTTGGAAGTAACTACAATCATTTCAAACATTCAGGATTTTTTATATAAGCTAACCGATAAATTAAAAAAATGATAAAAAGGCGGAATATTACCGCCTCTATAGCTGGCAAGGTAGAACGAATAATCTTTTCGATCCGACAGAAGAATCATTCTTTTGTCGGATCAAATGTTTTTTTGTATTTTATGATAGAATAACACCATCGCGCCTGCAGTTGTCCTCTCTGCAAGGGGAAGCGTACATCTGGTGATTCTATAAAACCTTTTCTCATCATCCTGAATTGCGCGGAATTTTTTGTGAATTTTTATTGCGGTTCTTGCGTTAAATTTGATAAAGGATTCAATAGAACTAAGCAGGTAAGCACCATGCTCCGCGCGAAACGACTTTACATTCTCATGGGTTCTCTTTACGAAGTTTTCAAACTGGCGATGATCATCAAGCAGTCTGATGTTAACATGTTGCGGTATGGTCATATCCTGGATTAAGTGTACAGCAGCGCCGAAATAAAAAAGTGATTTCGAAGTATCTTTTTTTCGCCAATACAATATAGCATCAGCATAGTAATCCACTGCTAATGCCAGCGCATTACTCCTTCCGTATAATCCATTTTTTTTTTATAAGGATTATAAAAGTGATTAGAACTCTTGAAATCTTGATCCGCCCAAACAGCACCTTTATTGATCTCTTCCAGATGGCTGCTGAAAAAATTGTATTCTTCCATATATTTGTCATTCTTTAATATAGTAAGTGCATGCAGATTGATATACTTATGAACCTGGCATTCCGTTTTGATAACGATCTTTTTTATTGGATTCAGCACGACAAATACTGATCTCAAAATTTCATGATAAACTGATTCTATCTTAGAAATAAGTATCACTCCCAACAAAGATATTTGATTCATAACAATTAAATTCGAATCGTATGATATATTAGTATAATCGATTTTTCGGATTCTAGACGTAATCGGCAATAGTTGATGAATCGTTTACAAAGAGGTTGACAAACAATTCGGAAATCGTGTTTTGTATTGACAATTCAGCTGTTTTCTTGTAATCTTATATGGGTTAGCATCAATCGATGTGAAACGTTGCACAACAAATAACTTGAAATAAAATGCCGGCAGGGCATTCATCATAAGGAGGATACATACATGAAAAACATTAAAACAATAGCAAAACCAACATTAAAGAATACTGCAAGCAAGGGCTGCGGAGAATGCCAGACTTCTTGCCAGTCCGCCTGCAAAACATCTTGCACAGTAGCAAACCAGGAATGTGAAAACGTAAAACGCAGATAGTTCAATCAAAAAAACAGCAGCGTTGCTGTTTTTTTATCTAATAAGAAACATCGTTTCTTATTTTTATTTCTATATAATCGAGGAAAAAGAACAATGATACATAAATATCAGTATAAGGATCAATCCATTGTACTTGATGTGAATAGCGGTGCTGTTCACGTTGTCAATGACATTGTATTTGATCTGCTGGATCACTACAAAGAAAAACCGATGGAAACCATCCTGAACTTGCTAGGAGAAAAATACAACCGGGAAGACTTATTGGAAGCAGTTGATGACATCAAATATTTGGAAGAGCATGATATGCTGTTTTCCGATGACTCACAAGTTACTCTTGATATGCTGGAAGGAAGAGGAGCGGTAATAAAAGCAATGTGTCTGCATGTTGCGCACGATTGTAACATGACTTGCAAATACTGCTTTGGTGATAAAGGTTCCTTTGCTGGGGAGCGCTCCTTGCTCTCATTGGAAACCGGCAAAAGAGCCATTGATTTTCTGCTTAAAAACTCTGGCTCCAGAAGAAATTTGGAGATTGACTTTTTTGGCGGAGAACCGCTGATGAACTTTGAAGTTGTCAAGAAATTGGTTGAGTATGGAAGAGAATCAGAGAAGGTTTACGGAAAAAACATACGGTTTACCATAACCACCAATGGTTTATTGCTGGATGAACAAAAAGAAACCTTCATCAACGAGAATATGGACAATGTGATTTTAAGCATTGACGGACGGCCTCAGGTAAACGACAACATGCGAAGAACGATAAACGACAAAGGCACTTATGACATTATAACAAAAAATTATCTCCGATTTGTAAAAAAGCGAAAGGGCACTTATTACGTCAGAGGGACCTTCACCCGCGAAAATCTGGATTTTTCCGAGGATGTAAAGCACCTTGTGGATCAAGGCTTCAAAAATGTGTCTGTTGAACCTGTTGTAACCGACCCGGCTTTCAGCTACGCGTTAAAGGATGAGGACAGGGATAGAATTTTTCTTGAATATGATAAACTTACCGACCTTTATCTTGATTACGCAAAGAACGGGAAGAGCTTTGAATTTTTCCATTACAATGTTGATTTGAATCAAGGACCTTGTGTCGTAAAAAGAGTTTCCGGGTGCGGAGCGGGTACCGAATATGTGGCCGTTTCACCAGAAGGAGATATCTATCCATGTCATCAATTTGTAGGAAACAAGGATTTTAAATTAGGGAATCTTTACGATGACAGCTTTGAGAACCATCTATATCACCAATTTAACGAAGCACATATTTATAATAAGAAGCAGTGCAGAGAGTGCTGGGCGAAATTTTACTGCAGCGGAGGCTGCCATGCCAATGCATATCATATGAATCAGGATATCTTGCAGCCTTACGAACTTGGGTGTGAGCTGGAGAAGAAAAGAATTGAATGTGCCATTGCAATTAAAGCGGTTCTTTCCGCTGAAGAAGAATCGTAACAGTAACTACTGAAACGATCATAGGATTAACCGTTCAGTTAACAGAAATGTTTTCTGAGCGGTTATTTTTTGTTACGAATCACAGCCACTCAGGGTGAAGCGCTGTTGGCTGCAGCTGTAGTCGGCTGTCGGAAAGGTTTTGCAACACTCTCAGCTTAACATTCTGCTAGGCTCTTTAGAGCCGCCCGGCAGAATTTAGGCTAGAAAATCACAAAGCTACGATTTGTAGATTTTCATCGTCAAAATTGAGCAGGATGTTCAGTTGCAGTCAAACACGGATACGACCAGGTTTGTTTGACTGCCTGAACATCGTGAAATGAAGCGTAGAGAGTGTCAAAACCCTTCCCCGCCGATGAGGCTGCAGCCAATGCCTTCACCTGCGGCTGTGATTCGTAACTATTTTTTGTCATCAGGAAAACATTTTCCGGATTTCGCATGTCAATAACATTCGAAAATGTCACCCCTAGATTGAGTTAATTATCGGACGAAAATGTCACCCCCTAATTAACTCAGCCTGGGAAGAATAGAAAAATGGCTATGCCATTTTTCGAAGAAAGATATCTTCGAGCATTGAGAAGATATCGCTGTCAGTTTCTCCGTAGATCTGGTTAACTGCGAGAGACTGGCCATACTTGAAAGGATGATCGTCCGGTATTCCATGTGTTGTATAGGATTTTTTCTCGGGAGCAGCCTTTCTCTTTGGAGGTATGTAATCAAGAACATTGAAAACAATTCCTCGGTATTGAAGTTTGATGCCGAATTTAGGGCTTGTAAGAACCTTGCAGCGTGCATTAGGAGGAATCATCCCAGAATATGCACCTTCTTCCACCTTGAAGCTTTTTCTAGAGAAGGAGAAGACTCCTCCCGCATCGACGGTTCGATCTTCCTTAACACAGAGGATATAGTCGATGTTCATTTCATCAGAAGGCTTATGGAACATAGAGTCAGCAAGTTCCGGTTCAACAGCGAATTCACTGTTGAAGGCATAGATATACGTTTCCAGGAATTCATTGGCAGCATCAATGGTAGTGATACCTCTGATAGCAAATTCCACGGGAAGCCTGCTCTGAAGCGTTTCCCAAAGCCGTTCGACTCGTCCCTTGGCTTGCGGGGATCTGGCCGGGATAAGTTCAACAGAGAGTTCTCTGAGACATCTTCCGAATTGAGTGTCATTGACCGTAATAGAAGAATCGATCTTTGCCTTTTCTCTGTTTGGAGACTGGAATATGGTATGCCTGTCGGCATACAGGCTCATAGGGATTCCGTAGTTATGGATCGTTCTTCTGAGCATCTCGAAATACCCATGCAGGCATTCATTTTTACACATGTAAAGGGCAGTGATCTGTCCAGTGGCATCATCAATAGCGCCATGGATGGAATATTTCTTTCCATCACCCTTAAACCAAGCAAAAGGAGTTGCATCGACCTGCAGCAGCAGACCGGCCTGTGGACGTCGCTTTCGACGTCGGTGAGGCTTAAACCTTCGGCGCTTCTTTGGCGATTTGATATCAGCATTGGAAAGTATGCTATGCAGCGTTGAGTAGGACACATTAATGCTGTGGTGCTCGGAAAGAAGTTCTCTGAAGTGGCAGAAGTTGGCAAATTCATATACGTCAGATTTCTTCAAGGAAACGATTTCGGCTATGGTTTCCGAAGAAAAAGCATTATGAGCAGACAGCAAAGAGTTTTTGTGAACGACAGCGGCAGGGCCCAATTCCCTCACTTTCTTTTTCAGGCGCTGTATTTGACGTTCCGATAATCCTAATGCGGATGCTGCCTCAACCACAGTAAGAAATCCTGCGTTGGCTTTGTTAATGATATCGAGTTTATTCAGTTGTCTTCGAGTCAAACTTATCACATCCTGTTTCATAAAGTAATTGTACAACAGGGGTGACATTTTCGCTCGATAGTTTACATACTGACATTATCGCAAGATAACAACACATTTTCCGGATTTCGCATTGACAGGAAAATGTTTTCCCATATAATCAAAATTGAAAGGAAGTTGTACTATGCCGAATATTAAGATGATTGCCCGTAAGGCCGGGGTTTCGATATCGACAGTTTCAAGAGTCATGAACGGTTCAAAGCCTGTCAGCCCGGAATTACAGAAAAGGGTGTATGACGCGGTTCAGCAAATGAATTATAAGCCAAACAGCATCGCACGAAGCTTGATTCTGAAGAAAACAAATCTTATCGGCGTTGTTGTTCCTGACGTATCGAATTCTTTTCATGCACAGATCCTGTCAGGCATTGAAGAATGTACCGCTCATGCGGATTACGGTGTGATGATCTGCAATGTTTACAGAAATATGAAACAGCAACAGAGATATTTTAATTTGATGCTGGAACGCCATGTAGACGGCATTATTTTGCTTCACGAAAATACGGTGGACGAACTTACCGATTTCCAGAAAATCAGCACAACGCCGCTGGTATTGGCCAGCGTACCCCTGGAAGTAAAAGGGATTCCGTTTGTTGGGATCGATGAGGTCGGTGCTGCATATGATGCGGTTTCTTTCCTCATTGGAAAAGGCCATAGAGAGATTGGATTGATCTATGGTGATTGTACTGCACTTGGGATTTTAAGAAAAGAAGGTTACATAAAAGCAATGAACGATCATGGACTCTCTGTAAATGATGATTTTTTGGTTCAGTGTCCCTGTAGTGTAGCCCAAGGATACCAGGCGATGGAACAAATCCTTCAATCAGAAAAGCATCCGACCGCAGTATTCTGTGTCAGCGACGAAATGGCTGTAGGCGCCATGGATTGTACCTATGACAAGGGGTTAAAGGTTCCTGAAGATATTGCGTTTATCGGTTTTGACGATATAGAGATCAGCCAGGTGGTACGCCCAAGATTGACAACGATCCACCAGCCCATTAAGGAAATCGGTAGAGAAGCGGCAAAACTGCTCATTGGTTTAATCGAGCAGAATGGAAAAACAGGACGAAAGCAAGAGAATCTCCGTTTGGCAGCTGAACTGGAATCAAGAATCATCCTGAAGCATTCCCTGATGGAAAGGGAAACAGTATAAAAGAATCTGGTATTTTTTTAGAATGCAGGAAAACCTTTTCCTAAAACATTGATATCTATAGAAACTAATTATAGATATACGTTATTTTAAAGAGGAGAAGAAGGAGAAAAAATATGAAAAGAATACTCGCTGTTTTACTCTGTCTTGTCATGGTTCTTTCTATGGCAACTGCTTGCGGAAGCAAGGAAGCAGCCTCGGAAGGCGGACCTGTAACGATCCGGCTTGCAACCTTCCAGGTTGGAGTGAATACATCCGCACCTTGGTTTTCTTCTGTCATTGATGCTTTCAATCAGGAGTATGATGGAAAAATCAAACTTGACATTGAAGAAATTCCTGGAGATCAGGCTTATGTCGACAAAATGAAAACATACATTTCCATGAAAGATATGCCCGATCTGGTCTTTACAGGCGGATATAACTTGATGGATGACGCGTTGGCTGCAAATGCTATCGTGGATCTTACTCCTTATTTTGATGCCGACCCTGATTTTGCCGCTAGATTTTTTGATGATGACATCGCTTATAATTCAAGAGACGGCAAAATATATGCAATGCCTGTAGAAAGACAGCCTGTTACATATTTCTACAATATGGCACTCTTTGAAAGAGCAGGAATCAGCGAACCAGCCAAGACCTGGGATGAATTTATGCAGCAGCTTGAGCAGTTGAAGACGACAGGAATCACACCTGTATCCATGGATACCCTTGATTCCGCATGGTTATCCTCATTATGGCTGAACAGTATGGTTGGAACACTTTCTGATGAAAGCAACGAATGGATGAATCAGGCAATGCCGAAGGATTATAATTCTCCTGATTTTGTCAAGGCAGCCGATATGGTGCAAAAGATGCTGATGAATTATACGACACAGGATGCGCTTGGCGGAAAATACGAAAATGGCGCGAATAATTTCTTAAATGGAAATACCGCCATGATTGCAAACGGACCTTGGATGATCAGTGATTTCCAGGCAGAAGGGGATGAATTTGTTAATAATATAGCCACTGCGTTATATCCTGAATCCGGCATCTTTTCCGGCTCCATGCCTGGATACCTAGTGGGCTCAAAGGACAAAGCCCATGCTGATGCAGCTGTTGAATTTCTGAAATTCATATCGAATGAAGAGATGCAGGGTAAAATGACCGAAATGTACAGTGCGATTCCAGCCAATAAAAATGTAGAGATCTCTCAGGAAGTACTCGACAAGAATCCGCTGCTGGGCGAAATTATCAAGCTCCAGAATGAAGCAACACATGTTTATGGGAATTATCAGAGCTTGTGGTATTCCAACGTTGTTACAGAATTAGACAGACAATATCCGCTGCTCGCAGCAGGTACAATCACACCGGAACAGTTTGCTCAGGCACTGACTGACGCTGCAAGTAAAAACTAAGCTTTTTCATTTTCCTGCTTAATCTTATTGGCAGAGCTCCCGACAGACGGGAGCTCTGCCTGAAATTGAGGTGCAACATTGAGAAAAAATAAATTCTGGCTTTACCTGTTTTCAGCTCCGCTGATTATTTTCTTTGTCGTTTTTCTGCTTGCTCCAGTCATCATTGTGTTCGGTACATCTTTTATGGAGTGGAAAGGTTTCTCAGGTAACATTACCTTTATCGGACTCGACAACTATATTGCGGCAATGAAGGATCATGAATTCATTGTCTCATTTCAACATACATTGATTTGGATTTTTCTACAGTCAACGATTCATGTAGCCATCGGCGTCAGCTTCGCAATCATTATATCAAGGAAGTTTAAAGGCTGGAAAATCCTTCGTACTTCCTTCATGATTCCCAATATGATATCCGCCTCAGCCCTGGGTTTCATTTTCCTCATGGTCTTCAACGGGCAGATCGGGTTGGTCAACGGAGTCCTCCAAAAGCTGCATCTTGATAGATTTGTTCACAATTGGTTTTTCGACTCCAACACAGCTTTTGCAACGGTTACCGTGACCTGGCTCATATTTGCAGGCTTGATCATGCTATTGGTGCTTACAGAGATCGGCACGATACCCGACTCACTATATGAAGCGGCTGATCTGGATGGTGCAAGTCAGTGGCAGAAGGACCTTTTCATCACTTTACCTCAGCTGAGAAATGTAATCGGCACTTGTATGATCATAGCAGCAACGTCCAAGCTGAAAGAATTTGAACTGATTTACCTCACTACCAAGGGAGGGCCGGGTACGGAAACGATGAGTTTGCCTTTGTATCTGTATAATACAACAATCGTTCAGAATAATTTCGGATATTCCAATATGATCGGTACGGTGCTGATCGCGTTAGGTTTGATCCTGATCTATATTATCAGCAAAGTGTTTAAAATTGCCAGTGATGAATGAAAGTAGATAAGGGGTTTAATATGAAAGTAAAAGGATATTCCTATGTGACCAGTATAGCGCTGATTTCTATCATACCGTTTTTATGGGTCGTTATGCTATCGCTGAAATCTAATGAAGAAATCCTCAATAATCCTCTGGCTCTGCCATCAAAGCTGATTCTTGAAGGATATGGAAACGCACTTGATATCGCCCCGCTGGGACAGTATTTAATTAACAGTGTTATCATCGCCGTAATCAGTACCTTTCTCAATGTATTGATTTCCAGTATGGCTGCCTATGCCACCACAAGGTTTGATTTTAAATTAAGAAAGCCTATTGTTGTTATCATGAGCATATCACTGCTCCTTCCGATTACAGCGTTGATCATGCCGGTTTATTCCATTATCAGTTTTTTAGGATTATATGATACGAAAACTGCACTCATTTTAGTTTATACCGCGCTGGATCTGCCCATGTCATTTTTCATTCTTCGTGCATTCTTCCTGACCATACCAAAGGAATTGGAAGAAGCCGCTTATATTGACGGAGCATCTTTTATTCAGTGCTACAGGAGAGTAATCCTGCCTTTAACAAGTCCAGGAATGATTACCGCAGGAATTCTTCATTTCATATTCTGCTGGAATGAATTCCTCTATGCACTGACGTTAACTGCGTCTCACAGCGCAAGAACGGTACCGCTGGCATTAAATTATTTTACATCTCAATTTGCGTTCGATTATAATGCGATGTTCTCAGCGGTTGTAATCATGATTTTCCCGAGCATATTGATTTTTATCATCTTCCAGGAAAAGATTATTGAAGGTTTGACAGCCGGTGCAGTGAAAGGGTAGGGTGGAAAAATGAAGATAAGTATATTAGGCGGCGGTGGTTCCCGCGCCATCATATTAACAAAAAGTCTTTTACAGAAGGCTCCGATTCTCGGTATTACCGAAATCGTCTTTATGGATAACAATAAAAAAGGACTTCAGATTTTCGGAGGAATGGCGCAGAAGGCGGCCTCAATCATCGATCCGGATGTAAAGGTTTCCTACACGACGGATGCCGTTTCCGCTATAACAGATTCTGACTATGTGATAGCGACAATCAGAGTCGGCGGCGATGCTGACCGGGTGCGCAATGAAAGGATTGCCTTAAATCATGGCGTTCTTGGACAGGAGACTACCGGAGCAGGGGGCTTCGCCATGGCGATGAAGACGATCCCAGTATTGGCTGAATATTGTGCTTTGATCCGTAAACATGCGAAAGAAGACGTTATGGTATTTAATTTCTCCAATCCGTCCGGGCTGGTAACACAGGCCATGCGTGATCTGGGATATCACTTTGTTTATGGCGTCTGCGATGCTCCATCAGGATTTCTTCATCAGCTGGCAAGGCTTAGGAAGCAGCCTAAGGATGCGATGATGATGGATGTGTTCGGATTGAATCATCTCAGTTATTTTACCTCAGTTAAGGAAAACGGCGCCGATATCACGGCCGAACTGATAAAGGACCCAAAACTCTATACAGAAACGGACATGAGGTATTTTGAACCTGATCTGCCGGTAAAATGGAATCTGCTATTTAATGAATATCTCTACTATTTCTACTATAGAGAAAAGGCCGTTCAAAATATACTGAACAGCAAATGTACCAGGGGGGAATCTATTTTATCCATCAATCAACGCATGATGCAGGAGCTAGAAATTCTGGACCCGGAAAAAGATTTTGAAGCGATGCTGGATATTTATGCGAAATACAACCATATGCGTGAAATCAGTTATATGGCTACGGAGTCATCTGTTCAAAGAAATGAAAACGCAGCGATTAAATTTGATCTTTTCAGTCCGGAAGAAGGGGGCTACGCCGGAATCGCACTTGCTTTTATACAGGCAAAACTGACTGGCAAGACATCAGAAATGGTACTCTCGGTTCCGAACCGTGGAACTGTGGACTGGCTTGAAGATGAGGATGTGGTCGAAACAACTTGTATTATCGGTCCTGGCGGAGCCGCAACCAAGAAGGGAATGCGTACACTGCCTGACAGTGCGAAGGTTTTAATCCAGACAATGAAGCAGTATGAACGGCTGGCTGCCACTGCAATCATTCAAAAGGATACATCGATGGCAATCGAGGCTCTGATGGTTCATCCTTTGATCAATTCCTACTCCCTGGCCAAAAGCCTTGTAGCAGACTATTTAGAACAAAATTCCCGGGATTTCGGCGATTGGAGGACTGTATGAAAAATCAGATTGTTTCAATGGGGAAAATCTGTATTGATTTAATTTATAGTGAAGTGGAAAGAGTACCTAAAATGGGTGAGGAAGTTTTCTCAAAAGGCTTCACAATCACACTTGGCGGAGGCCCGCCGGCCACAATGATTGCTCTGCACAGACTGGGAATTCCGGTAAAGCTGGGAACTTTTCTGGGCAAAGGCCAATTCAGTATGCTGGCCCAGAAAAGTTTGAAAGAGTATGGAATAAACTACGCCAATCTTTATCAGGGAGAAGAACAGGAGCCACTGATTATTACAAGTGTTATTTCCTCTGGAACTGACCGCAGTTTTGTCAGTTATCAGCCTGAAAGTTCTTCCATGGGTGAGGGGGAGACCTTTTATGCGACAGAAGCTCAGGTATATGAATTATACAAAGGCAGCCGGATCGCCTACATTACCCTTGGTTATGAAGACGTATGGAAGAAATTGAAAAAAGAAGGCTCTATTCTGGTTATGGATGCTGCATGGAAAGATGACATGCATATTGATTGGTATAAGAATATATTTCCTTATATCGATTATTTTACTCCCAATGAAAAGGAAGCGCCAAAACTTACCGATACAAAAACACCTGAAGAAGCGCTGGATGCTCTTGCGGAATACATACCGAATCCGATTGTCAAGCTCAGCAGTAACGGATGTATCATTAAGGAAGACGGCAAAACGGTACATATAAAAGCAGATCGACAGTTTGACAGCGTTGATGCTACGGGTGCAGGCGATGCGTTTTTAGCCGGATTCATGTATGGAATTTATAAAGGATACAGCACTCGGGAATCTGTGATTCTCGGCAATATTACAGGAGGAAACTGCGTTACTCAGATCGGATGTCTCACCGCAGATATGAACGAAGAGACTTTATTAAACTATTTTACAAGTTACTAACAAGGTTTTGCTAAAAGTTAGAAGAAAAATCTTCCCGGCCGCAATTGGTTGAAGCCAATAACGCGGCAATGGGAAGTTTTTATTTGTTTCATGTCCTGAGCTTGAAAATGGGTTATAATAAACGCAGCAATGCTTTGTTTATCCAAAAGCATGGAATGGGGGAACAATGATGCTGGAAGTATGTTTACTTGGATGTGGAGGGATGGTTCCTTTGCCGGATCGGAATTTATCTTCTCTGCTGGTTCGTTGGAACGGAAAAATGATTCTCGTCGACTGCGGCGAGGGGACACAAATTGGAATTAAACGTCTTGGGTGGGGGTTTAAGTCCATCGAAGCCGTCTGCTTGACGCATTATCATGCAGATCATGTTGCAGGTCTGCCGGGCTTTCTTTTGACTCTGGGAAACAGCGGACGTACAGAACCATTGACGATAATTGGTCCTCCTCCCTTGGAATATGTCATTCGAGCGCTGACTGTCATCGCACCTCAGCTGCCATATGAAATCAAGCTTTTAGAAATTCCTGTTGGCGTAATTCAAATGAAAGAACTAAAGATAAAAGTTCTGGAAATGGATCATATGATCCCATGTTTTGCATATTGCTTTGAACTTCGTCGTACCGGCAAATTTGACTTAAAACGGGCGGAAGAGCAAAAGATACCGAAAGAATACTGGAGCATCCTGCAAAAAGGAAAGGAAATCGAATACGATGGCAGAAAGCTTGTACCGTCAATGGTTATGGGTCCGCCCCGGAAAGGGCTGAAAGTTGTCTACTGTACCGATGCAAGACCTAGTCGTGAACTGGTTGAATTCAGTAGAGAATCAGATATTCTGGTCTTGGAAGGCATGTATGGAGAGGATCGTTTACAAGAAAAGGCCGTGGAACGAAAGCACATGATCTTTTCTGAAGCTGCCCGAATTGCAAAGCAAAGTAATTCAAGAAGGCTTTGGCTCACTCACTTCAGTCCTTCTATGAAAGAGCCGGAAACATTTATCCGGTTTGCCAAGGACATTTTTCCAGACACAATCATTGGGAATGACCTTATGTCAGCACAATTAAGTTTCGGCGACTTGTAAAAAAAATCATGCAGTTTGCTGAGATATATCTTTTCAATATATGGAGTATTGTGTCATAATCGATCTTATTTCTGCAAGTATAAGCTTAATCTGTCTTAAGTTTTTTTGTTACTGAACATTTTTCCAATTTATTTACAAATGAAAAAGTGTTATAATTTTTTTAGAATTATGTTCGGCATACTGAAAATCAAGAGCGGAGTTGATGAGTTTGATAAAGGTCCTGGTTGCAGATGATGAACTATTGGTTAGAATCGGATTGAGGACAACCATAGAGTGGGAAAAGAACGGATTTACAATTGTAGGAGAAGCCAAAAACGGGAAAGAAGCAATTGATCTTTTCGATAAGGTTCATCCAGACATTCTGATAACAGATATAAGAATGCCTGTATTTGACGGACTGGAAGTAATCAAAAGGATCAAAGAAAAAAAGAGAGATCTTAAATCGATCATACTGACCCATTATGATGATTTTTCATATGCACAGAAAGCGGTCAATCTTGGCGCTTCAGAATTCATTTTGAAAACTAATCTTTCGTCGGACAGCCTCTTAATCGCATTAAAAAAATTGTCAGATGAAATTGGTCCGGAAAGAGAAGAAGTGATAGAAAAAAAGACTGAATCCGATCATCTCTACGATGTATTGGAAAAAGCCATATTGACAAATATATCTAAAATCGAATACAAAGGTGGATTGATGAATCTCCCTGGTGATTATTCCTGCTATCCATACTTTTTTATAGCTTTCGGCAAAATCTGTCACAATGACGATCTTGAATTGGATTGGAACAATGGAGATTTTCTTAAAAGTTTATCTAATATTTTTGTCAGTAAGGATAATGTGAGGCAAGCCATGATGATGGTCGAAGACCATTTGACCTATCTATACAATATAGATTTCAAAACAAACGATCATAGAAAAGAACAGGGAGAAATTATCAATATACTGCAAAGAAATATCAAGCAATTCTTCGGACTGGCTACTTTGTTCGGAGTTAGTACGACAAGCAGCAAGCTGACCTGTATTCCGGCTTTGGTTAAAGAGGGAAAAAAAGCTTGTGAAAGATGTTTCTTCAGCAATGATAAAATGCTGCACTATGATAAAAGCTTTGAAAAAATGGGGGATGAAAATGTAAAAATAAAGCCGGATCTAATCAGAAACTTCTTAAATCATTCTGACTTAGAAGGCTTATGCGAGTACATAAACGATCGGTTTGGAAAAGTTTATTCCTCCTTCAATAAAATGAGTGTTAGAAAACTTTTTATTGATTTTATCAGCTTGGCTCAGATCATTCATCAAGAAAAATATTCTGATGATGAAGTTGTCAATGATGAAAAATTTAAATATATTTACTTTGATAGATTGGCTGATTTTAGTGCGATCATAGAATATGTAAAGGACGTTTATCGATTTATCGCCTCACAAAATGAAAATAAAAATTACTCCTACTATATTAATAAGAGTATTCAGTTTGTCAAAGAAAACTATGAAAAAAACATCACGCTAGATGAAGTTGCTGAATATTCTCAGATCAGCAAAAGTTATTTCAGTCTGTTGTTCAAGCAGGAAACTGGAATCAATTTTTCCGCATATTTAACGAATTACAGAATCGAAAAATGCAAGGAATATATGAAGGAATACCATTACAAAATTTATGAGATTGCTGAAATGGTAGGGTTTGATAACCCTTATTATTTCAGTAAGGTGTTTAAAGAAAAGGTAGGGATATCCTGCAAGGAGTATCAAAAAAAATATTATAAAGAAAGACAATCGTAATCATTTAATTGTTTTATAAGATTCATTTTGAACGGAGTCAAAAAATCCGCCAGAATGAATCTTTTTTCAAAAATATGCTGCAGCGGTTAGATTTTAATATTAACAGGAATTTTGAACGTAACCGTTGTGCCTACGTCTTTTATACTTTTTAAGAAAAGTCCGGAGTTTTCTCCGCAGTAAAATCTGATCCTGTCGTCCACATTTTTAATTCCGATCTCAAGGTATTGTCTGTTGCTTGGTTTTCTGTTGATCACATTCTGCTGATCTTCTTCTGTCATGCCAACTCCATTATCGGATACATTAATATATAAATAATCGTCTTCCACAAAGGCGGAAATTTCAATCAGTCCAATGTGTTCAATGTTCTCGAACCCATGAAAAATTGAATTTTCCACAATGGGCTGAAGGATGAATTTTATCGTTTTATACTCCAGTATCTCTTCTGGAATGAAATATTCTATATCAAACATATCACCATACTTGTATTTCTGGATAGACATATAATTTTTAACACTTTCAATTTCTTCACTGAGGGTTACCAGTGTGTCTTTTCGCGAAAAGTTATACTTCAGCAGATTGATCATTGATGTCGTCATGGTGCTCACTATGGGTGCATTCTGAAGAGTAGCCATCCATCGGATGGAATCCAGTGTGTTATATATAAAATGTGGATTGATCTGTGCCTGCAGGATCTTAAAATCCATCTCCGCTTTTTGTTTTTCGTTTTCGACGCTTCGTTTGATCAGCTGATCAATCCGTTTGACCATCTTATTAAAAGCAGCTGTCAATTCCCCGATTTCGTCATTATTCTTCACGTCAACATTTACGTCTAGATTTCCTTTCTCAACCTGCTTCATGCTGCTTGACAGTGTTATGACCGGTTTTGTAATGCTATAGGAAAAACCATAAGCAAATATTGCGGTAGCAATGAAAAACATAGCGATCATTTTTACCATTTTAAAGAAGAGATTCTGAATATCCGTCAGGATATGGTTTAATGGATGGATGCTGATAATTTTCCAGTTGCTGTACTTGATTGTATCCGATACGATGATGCTTTCTTCTCCGAATACCTTGTCACTGAATCTAAGATTTGCTTGAGAGAGAATTTCTGGATGTTTGAAAATTACTTCATCCAAATAGGCGTTAAACGGAAAGGTGAACAGGGTTTCGCCTTCCGGGTCCACTACGAGCATCTTATTGACCAGCGCCACGGAAGTGGTTGAAATCAGCTCTCTGAGAAAGTCATAGTTTATTGCTATAATCAGCAGCCCGTAATCGATATGATTTTTATAATCATAGATATGTTTCGAATATGTCAGTGTACGGGCTTTAAACGAGCTGTGATACTTATATGTATAGGAATCCTTATAGAACTCATCCCCTGTATTACTTGCAATCAACCCCTCAAAAGAGCTCGCAAGATCTGTCGCCTGTATGCGCGGGTCACTTACATAAACATTGCCATTTTGACCGATAATGTAGATTCCTTTCAAGTATGCATGAGCGCTGACGGTATTTTCTAATATCTTGTTGATCTCTTCTTTATTCCCTCCATGGCCTTCCGTCAATTCTTCAACGATGCTTGAATTATTGGAAAGCAAGGCAGCCGTGTTATTAACTGTGCTCAAAAAAAACTCAAGATTGTATTGGGTTTTATTGGCAAGTTCTATGGAGTAATTAATTTGATATTCCTTAAGGGTATCAAAGAAAAGAGAATAAAGGACATAACCAACCAAGGATAATAGAATCATGATAAAGCATGTATAAAACAGAAATATTTTATTTCTAATACTAAAAAATTTCATTTTTTGAAGCCTCACAATCATTCCGATGAACAAGCTTAACATGCTGAATCATTATAACATATAGACCATTTCCATTAACATAAAAAATAATCTGAATATTAGCAATATATTTTGATTTGAAAAATAATTGGACAAAATTTTAACGATCAAAAGTGTTAAATTTAGTAATATATTTTATTCAATTTAACCATGATCTCGATATAATGATGACTAGGGAATATTTTCTTTTAACTGATTATTATTCTCAGAACAAGCAAAATTAATAAGGAGGAGAAACATGAAAAAATCGAAAGGTCTAAAACTTTTAGCTGTTGTTATGGCCGTTCTGATCCTGCCACTGAGTATGGTAGCATGCTCGTCGCCGGCAGAGGAAACGGAAGGAACCGCAGCGCCTGCAGATGGTTTCAGCTGGGATATGGCCAGCGGGTCCACTCTCAAGATTATGTTCAATCAACATCCTTATGCAGAAGCGATCATCAAAAAGATTCCTGAATTCACCGAAAAAACAGGGATTGAAGTAGAATATTCGCTGACTCCGGAAGAAAATTACTTTGACAAATTAACCATAGCCTTAAATTCCCGTTCAGGCGACCCTGATCTGTTTATGACAGGCGCTTATCAGATTTGGGAATATGCACCGGCTGGATACACAGCCGATTTGGATCAATTCCTGAATGATCCCAACATGGTTGATCCAAGTTATAACGCAGATGATTTTTATGAAGGGATTATCGGCGGTCTCAGATGGGATCTCAAAGCCGGTCATAAAACCGGATCAGGTCCGCTGTGGGCGTTGCCTCTTGGATTTGAATCCAATGTACTTGCTTACAATAAAAGAGTATTTGATGAACTGGGTTTGACGCCTCCGACAACGATGGAAGAACTTTTGGATGTATGTGGAAAGCTGAAAGAGTTTGGAGGTCCCGGAACCTATCCTCTAGCAATCAGAGGAGCAAGAAACTGGGGAACCATCCATCCAGGATACATGACTACATACTCAAACTACGGTGCAGTTGACTTCAACATTAAAGATGGAAAACTTGTATCTCAGGTTAATTCACCTGAAGCTGTTGCCATGACCGAAATGTGGGTTGACCTGATTAAAGAAGGCGGGGCTCCGTCATGGTCCAGTTACACGTGGTACCAAGCGGGAGCTGATTTCGGTGCAGGCAAAGCAGCAATGCTCTTTGATGCAACCTGTAACGGATATTTCCAGAATCCTGAAGGGGCTTCCGAAGAAGCCGGAAACCTGGCTTGGGTAGCTCCTCCGCTTCCGGAAGGTAAGACCGAAATCAATTCCAACCTTTGGACGTGGTCCATGGCCATCAATGATGCTTCCAAGAATAAAACTGCCGCATGGCTGTTCCTGCAGTACTTCACCAGCGCTGATTATCAGAAGTGGTCCATCACAGAAGGAAACTGCGTAGATCCGCCGAGAAAGTCCGTATTTGAAAGTCAGGAAGTACAGGACGTTCTCGCATCCAATACCGGATATATCGAAACCTTCAATGCAACAGTACCGGGAACGACAATTCAGTTCACACCTCAGCCTCACTTCTTCCAGACGACTACAGAATGGGCCGCAACGCTTCAGGATATTGTAGCTGGAAAATACAACTCTATTCAGGATGCTATGGATCAGTTGAAAGATAAGATGGATGAGATTGTAGAAGACGTGGAAGCAGAATAATAAGCAATCAGTAGATGAAATAGGGAGGATCCCCTCCCTATTTCCATCTAATAGCACCATAATTTATAAAATATATAAAAAAATAGGAGGAGGATGGGTGCAATTGGCAACACCAGCAAATATCTTCAAAAAGACTACAGGAACTGTGAATGAGATCACTTTGGAAGAAAACAAGATACCTTTTTCAGTTAAAGCAAGGCCATATTTTATTATACTGCCGGCGCTTCTTCTGACGATTGGTATATTATATCCATTCGCTACTGCAATCTACTATTCGTTCACAGACTTCTCTTTCCGATCGATCGATTATAAGTTTGTCGGATTGAAAAACTGGATCAATATGTTTCAGTCGGACGATTTCTGGCACGCCTGTCTGGTTACCGCTCAATACGCTATAGCGACAACAGGCACAGAGATGATTGCAGGCTTGGGTATGGCACTTTTACTGCTGAGAGAAAGCAGATTCACGAAGATTTTGAGAATTGTTCTGATCTTCCCGCTCATGATCGCACCAGTTATTGCAACGCTGATATGGCAGCTGATGATCAACAATTCCGTCGGCATCGTTGAAAAGTTTTTGAATTTATTCGGTGTTTACAATTTCCCGTGGGCATCCTCAGCTTCGACTGCATTATTTACAGCGGCTATGATTGATTTCTGGGTGTATACACCTTTTGTCATGCTGCTGATGCTGGCAGGACTTCAATCTCTGCCAAAGTCACCCTATGAATCTGCTAAAATTGACGGTGGTTCACCCTGGTTTACTTTCAAGACATTAACATTGCCGCTTTTAAAACCATTTATTTTTATCGCCCTCATTTTCAGACTCATGGCATCCATGCAGGAGTACGGTATCATATTCGCTCTGACAAAAGGAGGGCCGGGAAACACCCTTATGAATCTGTCTTTGACTGGCTACAATATGGGGTTTGCATTTTCAAATATGGGCAAAGCAGTGCCGTTCTTACTGGTATTATGGCTTGTCATCTATATCATAAGTCAAAAACTCGTGGGCGCATGGCTGCGCGGTCAGCAGAACGCTCAGGGAAATTAAGACAGAGGGGGTGTCTCTATGGA
Source organism: Anaerovoracaceae bacterium (assembly GCA_963676445.1). GTDB lineage: Bacteria > Bacillota > Clostridia > Peptostreptococcales > Anaerovoracaceae > Anoxybacterium. The sequence continues at coordinate 393,801 of OY781100.1, read as the reverse complement.
AAACAGATCGAAATATATGTTAAAAAATGTATCCGCTTATACCGTAATTGGTCTTTATGCAATATTTGCGATTTTTCCGTTAATTTGGTTAATCATCATATCCTTTAAAAGTGATATGCAGATGTATACAACAACTTTTGTATTTAAGCCAACCCTTGAAAACTACAGGGTTGTGCTTCTGGAAGGTGCAGATTACATAAAAGCTTTTGTCAATAACATTATCGTGAGCGGGGGAGCAGTGCTTCTTTCCCTGATTGTTGGTGTACCGGCAGCGTATGCTTTTGCAAGATATCAATTTGCAAAAAAAGAGGATCTTGCTTTCACGATTTTGTCCTTCCGGTTTGCTCCTGAAATTCTCGTTATTTTGCCTCTTTTTATGATTTATCAGAAGATCGGGCTTTACGACACGTACTTTGGACTGATTTGGGTTTATCAGCTGATCACGCTGCCTTTGCTGATCTGGGTGCTCAGAGGATACTTTGAGGAAATCTCAGTGGAGATCGAGCAGGCTGCAAATCTTGACGGCTATCCCTGGTATCACGTCTTTATGAAAATTCTCGTCCCTTTAATCAAGCCGGGCCTCGTTGCTTCATCCCTGCTGGCTTTTATTTTTGCATGGAACAGTTTCACATTCCCGCTCCTTCTCAGCGGATTCCAGATTGAAACAGTAACGGTAGCAGCCTTGCGGTATATCGGCTCCGATACCGTTCACTACGGTCAGATGGCGGTAGCTGCAGGAGTCGCGGCGCTTCCTGAAGTGGTATTGGCGCTCATCATACAGAAACATCTCGTGAGAGGATTAAGTTTCGGTGCAGTAAAAGGATAGGGAGAGATTAAAAATGGCTAAAATTGAACTTAGTAATATTACAAAACGGTTTGGATCGATCACTGCGCTGGATGATATCAATTTTGAAGTTAAGGATAAGGAATTCTTTGTATTGTTCGGACCTGCCGGAGCTGGCAAGACTACAATTCTGAAAATTATTGCGGGGATTGAGTTCCCGGAAATGGGCGAAGTAAAAATAAACGAAAAAAATGTAAATTATGTGGAACCGGCGAAACGCAACGTTTCCATGGTATTTGAGAATTATGCCCTGTATCCGCATCTATCGATTTATGACAATATCGCCTCGCCCATGAGAAGCCCCTTATATAAAAAAGAGGAAGAAACAATTAAGCGTGAGGTACAGCGTGTTGCTTCCATGCTGAAGATCGATCACCTGTTAGACCGGCTTCCGAGCCAGGTCAGCAACGGCCAAAGACAAAGAACCGCTTTAGGACGATGCCTTGTCAGGGACCCCAATGTATTTCTGATGGATGAACCTATTGCACATCTGGACGCCAAGCTGCGACATTTTATGAGAGCAGAACTCAAAGAAATGCAAAGTTCCCTTGATACAACCACGATCTATGTAACGCATGATTATATGGAAGCGCTCAGCCTGGGCGACCGCATCGCAATTATAAACGAAGGAAAGATACTCCAAATCGGAACCGGTGATGAAGTCTATCTGACGCCTGCAAATGAATTTGTAGCGAAATTTATCGGTGAGCCTGAGATTAACCTTTTTGATATCGAGCTTAAGAAAGAAGGAGATACACTCTTCTGCTTCATGCTCGGTCAGAAAGAAGGTTACGAAATTGAGAGAGATGCAGCTGAAGTAATTGAAAAGGGTGGATACCAAAATGTACGGATCGGTTTGAGAGGCAACGACCTCATTTTCAGCTTTGATAAGAAAGACGATACCTTCATTGAAGGGAAAATCTACAGCGTAGAGCCTATTGGAAACAAAACCATCCTTGTGGTTGATATCAACGGAACACTTCTGAGGCTGGTGGCTCCAAACGATCTGAAAGCTAGCATCGATCAACAGATTTATGTACATATCAAAATGGAAAAGGCAATGTTCTTTAACAGCGATGATCATAATTACATTTACAGACACAATCAGAATGAATGGTTGGGGGTGAAATAATGGCAAAACTCCAGTTAAAAAATCTTTATAAAAGATATGATAATAAAAAAGGAAAGAAAGGCGGAGCCGTTAACCCCTATGCGGTAGATAATCTAAATCTTGAATGTGAAGACGGGGAATTTATCGGAATATTAGGTCCCTCAGGCTGTGGAAAAACCACCACGCTGAGAATGATTGCGGGACTCGAGGAGATTACTTCGGGTGAAATTATCATTGGTAATACGATAGTGAATAAAATACAGCCCCAGGACCGGGGAATCGGCCTTGCTTTTGAGGACTATGCGCTTTATCCGCCCCTTACCGTCTTTGAAAATATTGCGTTTAATCTTAGGGCGAAAAATGTAAAAGATGAAATCATCAAAGCAGAAATCAATCGGATCGCCCCGCTTCTTAAGATCGATGATTTGCTTCAGATGAAGCCCGGAAAGTTGAGCGGAGGCCAAAAGCAGAGAGTCAATATGGCAAGGGCAATTGTAAGAAAACCGCAGCTTTTACTTCTTGATGAACCGATGTCCCATCTGGACGGAAAAATGAGACAGATTCTGAGAACAGAAATCAAGCGCCTTCATAATGAAATCCAGTGTACGACCATTATCGTAACCCACGATCAGATGGAAGCCATGTCTCTGGTAGATAAACTTGCCATTATGAAGGACGGGGAACTGCAACAGTATGGAACGCCCTTTGAAGTCTACGATAATCCGGTCAATGAATTTGTAGCAGGATTCATCGGTGAGCCGCCGATGAACATTATGACCGTCGAAGTCCAAAAGAGGGAAGCAGGTTATTTCTTTAAGCTTCAGGAGGCCGATATCCTGATTCCTGTACCGGAACGTTATGATGCCGTTTTAAAGGACGGAATGCTGGTACGGCTTGGTGTCAGGCCTTCTGATGTCATGATCGTGGGCGAAGACGGAAAAGGCTCCGATGTCAGAATCTCAGTTTTTGAAAACTTAGGTGATGAGAAAAAAATCAGTTTTCGTGTAGGAGAGGGGTTCTTAACGCTGATCACATCGAACGAAAAAAGATACAACCAGGGAGACATTGTAAAGCTTGAAGTGAAATCAGAAAAAACACACTTATTTGATGTAAATACCGGTTTGAAATTGTAATCAATAATTTTAATTAATAATGGGGGGGAAATTAAGATGTCGAACATTCCGGAGAAAATGAAAGCTTTAGTCGCTTATGAACCAGGATGCTTTAAATTGGAAGAGGTTCCGGTTCCCAAAGCAGGAGAAGGTGAGATCGTTATTAAAGTAGAAGCCTGCGGTATTTGCGCAGGAGATTTGAAATCCTATCACGGAGCTCCCAGCTTCTGGGGTGGTGAAGGAAATCCGCCTTATATCAAGGCGCCTATGACGCCCGGACATGAATTTATCGGAAGAATTGTCGAGATGGGAGACAATGTTAAAGGTGATTTTAAAATGGGAGACAGAGTGATTTCCGAACAGATTGTACCTTGCTGGGAATGTAAATTCTGTAAAACTGGAAGACACTGGATGTGCCAGAAGCATGATGTTTACGGATTCCAGAACAATGTAAACGGTGGTATGGCAGAATATATGAAGTTTCCGAAAGAAGCATTGAATTATCATGTTCCGGAAGAGCTTTCTATTGAAGAAGCGGTTCTCATTGAACCATATGCTTGCTCCAAGCACTGTGTGGACAGAGCGAACATCACCAATGAAGATGTGGTCGTTCTATCCGGCGCAGGGACCTTAGGTCTGGGTATGGTAGGCTATATCGCCATGAAAAACCCCAAGAACTTCATCGTATTGGATACAAAACCCGACCGGCTCGCTCTGGCAGAGGAATTCGGTGCATATATGGTCATGAATCCTATGGAAGTCAACGTCGCAGAAGAAATCCAGAAGCTAACCGACGGCTATGGCTGTGACATCTATATTGAAGCCACAGGTCATCCTTCCAGTGTAAAACAAGGCCTGGAAGCAATCAGAAAGATGGGAACCTTTGTGGAATTCAGCGTATTCGGCGATCTGACTACGGTGGACTGGAGCATCATCAGCGACAGAAAAGAGCTGAATCTGTTCGGGTCTCATCTGAGCCCCTATTGCTATGACTCTGTTGCAGAATGGATCAAAGAAGGGAAACTGCCTACCAAAGGCGTTGTTACACATAAATTCCCGCTGGAATCGTGGGAAGAGGCGTTCAAAACTGCGGAAAAAGGCGCAGAAGGCACATTAAAAGTCGTTCTTGTTCCCTGACACAGTGAAAATAAAAATTCATTATTAGCCAACAAGAAAGTGAGGCGCGTCATGAAAAAGATAGCTATCGGCTGTGACGAAGCGGCTTACGACCTGAAACAGATCATCATTGATTTTTTAGAGAAATTGGGATATGAAACGGAGGATTATGGTGTGTATAACAAAGATGCCTCCCTGTATCCCGATACCGCGGTTAAGGTTGCCGTTGCCATAGCAGAAGGAGAGCATGACAGAGGGATTCTGCTTTGCGGCACAGGAATCGGAATGGCGATTTCTGCAAATAAAGTTCCAGGGATCAGAGCGGCGGTATGTCATGATAGTTATTCAGCCGAAAGGGCAAGGAAAAGTAATAATGCACAAATCATGACAATGGGTTCTCGGGTAATCGGAGCGGAACTTGCAAAGCAAATGGTAGAAATCTGGATGAATTCTGAATTTCAGGGCGGAGGGTCTGCTTCCAAAGTAGACCGTATCATGAAATATGAAAGAGATTTTATTTCAGGAGGTATATGTCAATGCAAAGGATAATTAATGATCCGGACCTTGTAGTAGAAGATATGCTGAAAGGCTTTGTAAAAAATCATAAAGATATTGTTTCTGGAACGGAAAACCCAAGAGTTCTGAAATATAAAGAAGCACCGCAGGCAGGTAAAGTAGGAATCGTCACAGGAGGCGGTTCCGGACATAAACCGGCCTTCATCGGATACATCGGAAAAAATATGGTCGATGCGGTAGCCGTTGGAGAAATTTTCTCATCTCCCACTGCGAAGGCTTTTTTCGCTGCGTTTAAGGAAGCAAATTCCGGCAGCGGTATCGCGTGTCTTTATGGTAACTATGCAGGGGACAACATGAATGTCAAAATGGCGATCCAGATGGCAGAGATGGAAGGAATTCCAGTAAAAACAGTGGTGGCAAACGATGATGTGGCATCTGCACCAAAGGAAGAATCTAAGAAAAGACGTGGTGTCGCCGGGGAAATCCTGATGTGGAAAGTGGGCGGAGCCAAGGCGGCAAAAGGCGGAAGTCTTGACGAGGTGATTGCCGCCGCGCAGAAGGCCATTGACAATACAAAAAGTGTAGGAATTGGAATCACTCCATGCACCATTCCATCTGTTGGAAAACCTAATTTTGAAATCAAAGACGGCACCATGGAAGTAGGAATCGGTCATCACGGGGAGCCGGGCATCAGAATTGCAGAGCTTGCAACTGCCGATGAGATGGCGCAGATCATGCTGGATATCATTCTTCCCGATCAGCCCTTTGTCAGTGGTGACGAGGTTGTCGTTCTTCTTTCAGGACTGGGTGCAACCCCTGTGATGGAAGGCTATATCGTTTACAACAAAGTAGAAGAACTCTTATCTGGAAAGGGGATCAAGTTGTATCGTTCTTATGTCGGCAACTACTTTACATCATTGGATATGATGGGAATCACCCTTACTTTGATGAAGCTGGACGATGAGCTTAAGGAGCTGATTGATGCAGAAGCAGATACCATGGGGCTGAAACAGTTTCAGCGTTAATGAAAAAGGAGGCACGCTTTGTTTTTTCTAGGTATTGATGCCGGAACAACCTGCATTAAGGCGGCAATCCTCTTAGATGACGGGCAATTCATTGATTCGGCATCGGTGGATGTCAGCTTGATCATGCCCTCGGAAGATGCCTGCGAGCTTGACATGATCAAGCTCTGGAATAATCTGTGCAGTCTTCTTCAAAAGCTCCGAGCAAACAACTCGAAAATATGGAATGAAATAAAGGGGATCGGGATAACCGGCCAGGGAGACGGCTTTTGGGCGATTGACAAAAAAGGAGTTCCCGTACGGAATGCTATTTTATGGAACGATACCAGAACGAAGCATTTAAAGCTGAAAAACAGAGAAGAAATAGACGGAATCTGCATTAGAAATGATGCAAATCCTCTCTATGCAGGTTCCAATATCCATATTCTTCGATGGCTGAAGGAATTTGAGCCGGATGTCCTGAAGTGTATCCAGCAGATATTTCACTGCAAGGATTGGCTGAATTTTAAGCTGACAGGCGTTACGGCCAGTGATTACTCTGATATGACCACAGCTCTTATGAATTTAAAAACAAAAAAATTCTCCGGAGAAATCATGGATGCATTAGACCTGTCGGGCTACACCGATCGTTTTGCATCTCCGGTACATTCCGACCAAATCATCGGCAGTGTGACGGAAAATGCCGCTGAGGAAACCGGTTTAAAAAGAGGTATCCCGGTAATTGCCGGCGCAATTGATGTTGCAGCGGTGGCAGTTGGCCTTGGTGTAATCAAGACCGGAGACACCTGCATTATCGCCGGAACGACTCTGGCCAATCAAACAGTGATCAAAGAATCAGATATTGATTTTGATCAAGGCCTGGTCTTGTCTCATATATCCAGTGACAATTACATCTGTATTATGCCGACGCTCAACGGAGCAGCGGCAATCGACTGGGTGAAAAAATTACTGTATCCGGAAACAAGCTACGATGAAATTGAAACGATCATACGAGATATTCCAATAGGAAGCCGCGGTCTGATCTATCATCCTTACCTACACGGTGAGAGGGCGCCTTTTCGCAATCCGTATGCATCTGGCAGCTTCTTCGGTCTGAAGGCAACGCACAGTAAGGAAGATCTTATGCGAGCGGCCTTTGAAGGTCTTGCGATGTCATTAAGAGACTGTTTTGCCTCGCTGCCTCGAACGAACGACAGAGTATTTATCTCCGGAGGCGCTTCGAAAAACAGTGTCTTTTGCCAAATGGCTTCAGATTGTCTCGGCAAATCTATTGTTCGTATCAAAGAAAGAGAAGCAGGCATCAAAGGGATTATTTCAGTCGTAAAAACAGGTCTCGGTCTTGAAAAGGACCTGAATACCACAGCGGCGGCCATCGAAAGCGAATTCACTCCAGATTCAGCAAGGCATGAAAAATATGAAAACCTCTTCGAATTGTTTCAAAGCTTGAGATACGACTATGATAGACATTGGCTACAGCGAAACAATTTTTTCAACGGATAGCATTTCTGTCCGTTAGCGGAAGTGGTGCAGACATTTTTTTAAGGAGAAATTATGATGAGCAGTTTTAAAAACAGCGACGGGAAAATCATCGTCGAAAATCTCATAAAAACCATACAACAGAACAAGGATTATCTCAGTAAAATAGACGGCGAAATCGGTGATGGTGATCATGGAATCAACATGAACAAAGGTTTCACGATATGTGGAGATAGGATCAGGAATAAAACCCTCGATCTCACCGACAGCTTAAAGGAACTGGCCATGGTGCTCATGATGGAAATCGGCGGGTCCATGGGGCCGTTGTACGGAACGATGTTTCTCGAAATGTCCAAGACATCCTCCGGAAAAGAGGAGATCGACAGCTCCGTATTTTCCGAAATGCTGGGAAATGCGGTAAGAGGGATTCAAAGCCTGGGTGAAGCGAAGGTAGGAGACAAAACCCTGCTCGATACTTTTATTCCAGCAATGGACGCATTCAATAAAAATCTTGATGATTTTGATGCAGCGCTTGACAGGATGATGGAAGCTGCTGAAAAAGGCAAGGATTCTACAATCGATCTGGTTGCTAAGGTCGGAAGAGCCAGCAGGTTAGGTGAACGATCAAGAGGGGTTTTAGACGCTGGCGCCACATCCTGCTTCCTGCTTTTGGAATCTATGGGAAAAACGATAAAGGAACTGATCAATGTCTAGGTATTTAATTGGAATCGATATAGGAACCACGAATGTAAAATCGGTTTTGTTCCATGAAGACGGAACGAAGATCTCGGAACACAGCATGGAATATCCCATCAGTCTGGTTCGATCAGGCTGGGCGGAGCAGAACCCCGATGATTGGTGGAGAGCGGCTGCCGATACCATTTCAGGAGTTGTGCGTGACAGTGGAGTCAATAAGAAAGCCATCGCAGGTATAGGTGTCAGCTCTCAGGCCCCGACTTTAATTCCGATCGATAAAAGCGGAAAAGTCTTGAGAAACGGTTTGATCTGGATGGACCGAAGATCTCAGCCGGAAACTGATTTTCTTGAGCATGTAATCGGAAGCAGGAAAGTCAAAAGTATTACGGGGAACCGTATCGATCCATACTATCTTTCTTCTAAGCTTCTTTGGTATAAAAACCATGAACCGGAGCTTTATAAAAAAACCTATAAGATTCTTCAGATAAACGGCTATATCAATTACATGCTCACCGGTGAAATCAGCACCGACATCTCACATGCAAGTCTTATGGGTGTATACGACGTCAGTCAAAACAAATGGTCAGAGGAACTTGCAGAGTTAGTCGGCTATGACACGGAGTTATTTCCCGATGTTTATGACAATGCCTATGTCATCGGTACAGTCAGCGAAGAGGCCGCAAGGCAAACGGGACTGAGTACCTCAACGGCGGTTGTCTGCGGAACAGTAGACGGCGCCGCGGCCACTCTGGAGGCAGGTGCGGTTGACGTAGGTGATGCAGTGGAAATGACCGGTACCTCCACAGTTCTCAATATCTGCACCAATCAATGGCGTGATCCGGGGCTTCTCTTTGAAATGTATCATGGTCTAAAGGATGTCCTGATGATTTGCGGAGCCCTCAGCGCAACCGGAGCTTGCCTGAAATGGTATAGAGATACGCTGTTTCGAAAAGAGGATCAAGAATTATTCGGTACATCCGGTTCCTTCGAATGCATGAACCAAATTGCTGAAAGGGCGAAAGCAGGTTCGAACAAATTAATCTTTCTCCCTTATATGGCTGGCGAACGGTCGCCGATTTGGGACAGTTATGCACGCGGCGTTTTTTTCGGGCTGCATCTTGGTACCGGTAAGGAGGAAATGATCCGCGCCATAATGGAGGGGTCCGCATACGGTCTGAAACATAATATTGACGAAGCGAAAAAAATCGGCGTCTCCATTAAAGAACTGCGTTCGGTAGGCGGTGGAAGTAAAAGTGATATCTGGCTTAAGATAAAAGCTTCCGTATTAAATATGCCGATCATTGTACCTGATATCTCCACCGGCGCTCCTTTCGGCGGCGCAATCATCTGCGGAACAGGTCTGGGGATCTATAAAAATCCCGGCCAATTTGCAAAAGAAGCAGCCAGAATCAAGATGGTCATAGAACCCGATATTGAATGGAACAAGATTTACAGTGAGATATATCAAGTATTTCTCAGTCTGTATAAAAATACGAAACAGGATTTTTATCAATTGGCAAACCTCAGCGCAAGGGACGATAAGGCTTAGGTAGCGTGATTGCCCCTTGATGCAACGATGTTGTAAAAGAAAGTGAGTACATATGATCCTACCGAAAAATATTTGGCAGGCGCACATTTTTGAGTGCTCCTGCGGCCAGGTTCATAGCCAGCCAATCAAGGACATCGCCATATATAAAGGAGCATTGGATAAACTCGGCAATGTAAAGGAAAATTTATCTGGTAATTTCTCAAAAGGATTAGTCATAATTGACAGTGCGTTGAATCAACTGATCGGAGACAAGATCTTTTCAGCCCTTGATCGCGGCGGTATCAAGCAGCGCATCTGTCTGTTCGATACGCCTCAGGTATTGCCGAATGAAGCTTCTATTGTAAAAATCATGGCGGAACTGGATGAATCTGTCGACTTTATGGTCGCTGTAGGTTCAGGAGCAGTCAACGATCTTGCAAGATTTGTAAGTTCAAGATCCCGCATCCCTTATATTTCGGTACCTACGGCACCCTCTATGGATGGTTATTCCGCCGAGGTATCGCTGCTGGTACTGGACGGAATCAAGAAAACATTAAACGCGACGCATCCCATTGCAATCTATACAGATACGGACATCTTGAAAAATGCGCCGCCGAAACTTGTGGCAGCCGGATTCGGTGATCTGATCTGTAAAAAAACTGCGGCTTTTGATTGGAGAGTATCCAATCTGATCAATGGTGAAAGCTACTGCAGAAACACCGTGGAGGTCGTGAACGACATCGTTGAGCGGACCGCAGAAAACGCATCTAAAATATCTGCGAGAGAAGAGGATGCAATCAAATCGTTGACCGAGGGTCTGATGATTTCCGGAATCGCAATGCATTGGGTTGGAAAATCAAGGCCGGCAGCAGGCGCCGAGCACCATCTGGCTCATTTCACCGGAATGAAAGCGATGATGAACCGTCAGCCTGTTCATCTGCACGGTATTGAGGTTGCGGTGATGACTCTTGTAATGATCGAGGTCTACAAGGAAATTCTTTCAAGAGATTATGAGGATATGGATTTAGAAGCCGCATATGAAAAATCGCTGAAAAAAGAAGAATATGAGCAAAAGGTTCATGAAGTGTTCAAAGAAAGCGCTCCTCAAATCTTTATTGAAAACAAAAACAAGATATTTGATAAAGAACAGTGGCTTTCACACGCCGAAAAGGTGAGAAACTCCATTCCCCAAATCAGAGAAGAGCTGCTTCCGAAAATTCCCGACCCTTATGGAATCATGAAGGTTCTGAAAAGTCTTGGCGCGCCATCTTCTCCCTTAGAGATTGGACTTACAGAGAATGACCTTAAGGAGGCAATCCTCTATGCAAAGGAAGTCAGAAACAAATATACAATTTTAGATGCGGCAGAATATCTCGGCTGTCTCGAAGATGTAGCGATAGCGGTATCTGCAAGAATGAGCCAATAAAACTGAAGCGAGGTGATTGTTCATGATGGCAGCATTCGATGAAATAAAACTCGGCAGACTAAAAGAAGAAGTATGTGAAGCCAATTTGGAGCTGGTGGAGAAAAGGCTCGTCATATATACTTGGGGTAACGTCAGCGGTATCCTCAGAGAAGAGGGACTGGTGGTGATTAAGCCCAGCGGTGTGTCATACGACAAGCTTGTTCCGGGTATGATGGTCGTTGTTGATCTGGAGGGCAATATCCTTGATGGAAATTATAACCCTTCATCAGATACGCCTACGCACCTGGAGCTTTATAAAGGATTTCCCGATATCGGGGGAGTGGTACATACACATTCCACCTATGCAACAGCGTGGGCCCAAGCAAAGAAACCGATCGAGTGCTACGGAACAACCCATTCAGATTATTTCTACCACCAAATTCCATGCACTCCGGAACTTACTTCTGAAGAAGTCAACGGGGATTACGAAATGAATACAGGCAAGGTTATCCTCCGCACCATGGCGGATAATGATTATAAGTCAATGCCGGGAATCCTTGTAGCCAACCATGGCCCTTTTACCTGGGGGAAAAATCCCTGCACAGCAGTACATAACAGCGTTGTTTTGGAGGAGCTGGCAAGGATGGCTTATCTTACTCTGACCATCAATCAGGAAATTACCGGAATTCCGGCGGTACTGATGGATAAACATTACCTCAGAAAACACGGCAAGAATGCTTATTACGGACAGCCGCAGGACAAGGAGCTGAAAAAATGAAAATATTGACCGTAACCGATTTATTCATTAAAAAAGAAGTAATAGAAACTGCATTAAGAGAACAGCTCGGACATATCGAAGATCTTGAAATAGATAATTATGCAGTGGATTTTCCCATTACCCCTCTTCAATACAGCGATGATGAAGTAACGGAATTCGTTGGCAGTGAAGAAGACCTCGTGAAACGGATCGGCGAAGTAGACCACTTGGTCGTTCATACTTCACCGGTTACAGAGAAGGTAATCCGACACGGAAAAAATCTGAAATCCATCTCTGTAACAAGAGGAGGGGCCGTTAATGTCAATGTTGCAGCTGCTACAAAAGCCCACATTCCTGTGTTCAACACACCGGGCAGAAATTCATCTGCTGTAGCGGAATTTACCATCGGATTAATTATTGCGGAGACGAGAAATATTGCAAGAAGCTATGAAACAATCAGACAGGGAAAGTGGATCGACGATTACTACATGTATGATAAAACGGAATATGAACTTTCCAGTAAGGTGATCGGCTTGATGGGCTACGGCAATATTGGAGAGAAGGTCTGCAAATTATTAAGCGGCTTCGGCTGCCAGGTTCTTGTTTACGATCCGTATATCAAACAGGTCGAAAGCAACGCAGGGCTCGTGGATTTGGATACACTTCTCAGTGAAGCGGATATCATATCCCTGCATATGAGGGTAACCCCTGAAACCACGGGAATGGTCAATATGGATCTAATGAAAAGGATGAAGCCTTCTGCGATTCTCGTAAATACGGCAAGAGGACCTCTCGTCAACTATGACGACCTTTATCAGGCATTGGCTCATGGCGTCATTTCCAGAGCCGCCCTCGATACATATGAGACAGAACCAATCGAACCCGAGAATCCGTTGCTGAAGCTGGAAAATTTGACAATGACCAATCATATTGCAGGCGCTTCAAGAAATGCGGTAAAAATATCAGCTGATATCATGGCGGAGGATTTGAGCGCATTCATTGAGGGCAGAGAGGTTAAAAATCTGATCAATAAAGATTATAAAGCAAAGGAGAACGCCTATTATGTTAATGAGAGATGAAAGAGAAGCGATCGTTGAATATTGTATTAAATTGATTGAGCATGGTCTTACAAAAGGGACGGGAGGAAATATCAGTATCTTTAACAGAAAAGAGAAAATTATGGCCATTTCTCCCGGCGGAATGGATTATTATAAAACAAAACCGGAAGATGTGGTAGTCATGGATCTGGAAGGGAATACTGTCGATGGTATTCGAAAACCTTCCAGTGAATACCACCTTCATAAAATTTTTTACGAAAGACGTGAGGACTTTGATTCCGTAGTCCATTGTCATTCCATGTTTTCCGCCGTGCTTGCCTGCCTTCGCTGGCCAATTCCGGCAACTCACTATATGATTGCTTTGGCTGGTAAAGATGTACGCTGCGCGGAGTATGCCACCTTCGGAACACAGCAGCTCGCGGAGAACGCATTTGAGGCCATGAAAGACAGAAACGCCGTACTGCTTGGCAATCACGGTTTGCTTGCCGCATCAACCGATTTGCCCAACGCCTTCAATATTGCAGAAGAAATTGAGTTTTGCGCAGAAATCTATTACAGAGCAAAATGTGCGGGTGAACCCGTAATACTGTCTGATGAAGAAATGGAACTGATGCTGGCAAAATTCCAGCAATACAGTAAAGTAAATAAGTAAGGATTCAGAGGCAAATAAGCTGTCTGCTGTGTCTTCATCAACCGGTCAGGTTTTTGGCACTCTTTTCACTCATCTCGCCATGTTCAGGCTGTCAAACAAACGGTAAAAAGGAAACGGTGTTTGACAGTAACTGAACCTGCCGCTCGATTTTAGTGAAGAGTGTTTCAAAATCTTTCCGACGCTTGATTTCTGCCACAGCTTCCAGCTTCACCTATATAATAGTCTAAATATAATTATTGCAAATTTCCTTCATTCAACATTTAACTTCTCCTCAGTTAAAGCATCTGAGAAAAACCCCATGGACCAATCAATCATCCATGGGGTTTTTCATCTCTTGTTATTTAGACGGCTGATTCAGCTGCTCTAAAAATTTCATCACAATGTACGCGGGTTCTGTCACGGTGTCAAGCTGAAGGCTTTCATCCGGCAAATCGGCATTTATAATTTCAGGACCGATAGAAATGATCTGAAGACTTGGGTTTTTCTTAATAAACCATCCGCATTCGGATGCTTCGTGTATGATTTTTGCTTCAGTCTCATTCTCGTATAATGTTGAATAGATTTCTTCTATCTTATGAAAGAGCTGACTGCTTGAATGATCCGGCCATCGTGGAACACCCTCATAATAAGTATATTCCATTCCGCTCATACCACTTATGGCTTCATGCGCAGTAGATATTTCGTACAAGCCTACATCAGATGTGCTGCCGGCGGAGACGTTGCAGACAAAATTGCCTGTTGAGGTAGATACCATACCAATGTTTGAGGCGCTTTCCACTACGCTTTCGTATTTTTTAGACATGGATTGCACTCCGTTGATAATTCCATAGATAAAGCTGATAATACAGCCTGTATCTTCAAAGGAAACCACTTTATCGGGCATTTCCGTCTCCTGATATGTAAAGCTGTAATTCAGCTCTACATCACCATACGAATCTTCAAAGGCCTTTATAGCCCCATTGGCAACTTTCTGCATCTTCCTCTTATCCGATTCGTTGATAATGATCAGGGCCGATGCTGCAGTAGGGATTGTATCCGCAGATATTCCACCATTAAAGGAACCAAGTTCAAACAGAATACCTTTGCCTTGAGCGTTGGCAAGTACTTCTCCGATTGTTTTAATTGCATTGGCATAACCATCACCTATTTCTTTATCGGAATCGCCGCCATGCAGTCCACTGATCGACAAGAGATACGGCACGGCATTTTGCGGCTGTGCCCATTGGATCTTATGGATCATACCATAAGAAGCGGTACCGCCACTTCCGGCCAAGACAGAACGATCACTATTCCATCCAAGGTTAATGAGATAATCACCATCAAGATACTTTGCCTTGAGATGTTCCGCACCAGTCATTCCTGACTTTCCTCCTGCTGTGAATATAACCCTGATTGGACCGTGCTTTACAGCGTTTTTCAGAATATATAGTGCAGTAGCCATTCCAATTCCACTTTTTGCTCCAAGGCTTGTACCGCTGGCTGTGAGCTTTTCATCGAGCTGAATCACGGTAATGTGATCACTGACCGGATCAAAAGAAATGTTTTCTTTTGGTTCAAGTGTCATATCCATATTGCTTTGCAGAATTGTTGTCGGTGCATCTTCATACCCCTTAGATGCAGGCTTATTTATAATTACATTATTAGCACTGTCCCGGATTACTTCCATACCATTTTCTTTGGCCCACGATTTTAAATAGCTGCTAATCTCTCTCTCATGGCCTGAAGTACGGGGTATCTGTGATATTGCATTAAATTCTTCAAGTATAGCGGCTTTTACTGCCTCATCATTCATTTCTTCCGTTTCATTGCCGTCGCAACCGGTCATTACGGTTACAATGATGCTCAGAATTAGCGCAACGGCGATTAATCGTTTCATATATCTTCCTCCCAATCTTGCTTTCGTCAATATAATAACATATAATTATAGCATAATGTAATTATTTCCGCACGAGTAAAATACGCAACAAAAAAATGAAAAATGAAAAAACAGGGGGATGATCCATGAAACAAGAATTAGAATTGCCCGTTTATTTATTTCATCAAGGTACCGCGTCAAAAGCTTATGAACTGTTGGGTTCCCATCCTGCAAAGGATTATGAAAGAGAAGGCTACATATTCCGCGTTTGGGCCCCGAATGCTGTCAGTGTCTCTGTGATGGGAGATTTTAACAGGTGGAATCCGTCAGATTTTTTTATGGAGCGCCTGACAGATCAGGGGATATGGCAAATTTTCATTCCCGGAATAAAGGAGTATACTTCCTATAAGTTTCGGATTGAGGATCTCCAGGGAAATTATCATATAAAAGCCGATCCGTATTGTTTTCATATGGATACCAGGCCCGGCACCGCTTCAAAAACCTATGATATCAACTGCTATCAATGGAACGATCATTCCTGGCGGGAACAGAAAAAAAACAAAGAGCCTTATGCTGCGCCGATGAATATTTACGAGGTGCATTTGGGTTCCTGGAAAAAATATCAGGATGAAAATTATTTCGATTATCAAAAAATGGCTGAAGAGCTGATTCCATACGTAAAAAACATGGGATATACCCACCTTGAACTGATGCCTGTTTCGGAATATCCCTTCGATGGTTCCTGGGGCTACCAGGTTATGGGCTACTATGCTCCGACCTCAAGATATGGAACGCCGGATGGATTTATGTCTTTCGTCGACGCCTGCCATCAAGCAGGAATTGCAGTGATTCTGGACTGGGTTCCCGGTCACTTTCCAAAGGACAGCAGCGGCTTATACAAATTTGACGGCAGCAACTGCTATGAATATGATGATCCTCTTAAAAACGAACATAAGGAATGGGGTACAAGAGTCTTCGACTGGGGAAAAAACGAAGTAAGAAGCTTTCTCATATCCAACGCGATGTTTTGGTTTGACAGGTATCATATCGACGGGTTGAGGGTCGATGCGGTGGCTTCCATGCTTTACCTCGATTATTGCAGAAAGGACGGTCAATGGAGACCGAACAGCAAAGGAGGAAGAGAAAATCTGGAGGCTGTATCTTTTTTACAGGATTTAAATAAAACAATATTTCATGAATATCCGGGGGCACTGATGATCGCAGAGGAATCCACTGCTTGGCCGATGGTTACAAAGCCAGTTCATGTGGGCGGTCTTGGATTCAATTACAAATGGAACATGGGCTGGATGAACGACACGCTGCAATATATGAAAACAGACCCTTTTTTTAGAAAAGGCGCTCACAATCAACTGACTTTCTCTTTCACTTATTTTTTCTCAGAAAACTTTATACTTCCGCTTTCCCACGATGAGGTGGTTCACGAAAAAGGTTCGTTGATCGACAAAATGCCGGGAGAATACGAAGCAAGATTTGCAAATTTAAGAACCTATCTATCCTACATGATGGCACATCCCGGTAAAAAACTGATCTTCATGGGCGGTGAATTCGCCCAATTTTCCGAATGGAATTACAAAACAGAATTAGATTGGAATTTGCTTGACTTTGATATGCATAAAAAATTCCATAATTTCTCCAGAGAACTGAATCATTTCTATCTTGAATCTTCTGAACTTTGGGAACAGGAAGACAGTTGGGATGGCTTTCAATGGATTGAGCCTGATGATTCCGATCATAATATCATAGCCTTCAGAAGAATCAATAAAAAAGGAGATGATCTGATCGTGGCCTGCAATTTTTCTCCTGTTACCAGAGAAAATTATCGAATAGGCGTAACGAAACCGGGTATTTATAAAATAGTTTTTCACTCGGGTTTACAGAGGTACGGAGGTTCATTGCCTTCCGTAACAAAAAAAATCCAGACGGAAGAAAAAAATCATAAAAATTACGATTACTCATTAAAAGTCGACCTGAGCGGTCTGTCAACAATCTTTTGGAGGTGTATAAAATGACCAAAACAAAGAAAAAGGAAATGATTGCCATGCTGCTGGCGGGCGGACAGGGAAGCCGTCTTGGCATATTAACCAACCATGTGGCAAAGCCTGCCGTACCCTTTGGAGGAAAATACCGGATCATCGATTTTACTCTCTCAAACTGTGTAAATTCAGGTATCGATACCATAGGGGTTCTGACACAGTACAGACCTCAGGAACTGAATGCATATATCGGTAACGGGCAGCCATGGGACCTTGATCGGCTATTTGGAGGCATTACGATTTTGCCGCCGTATATGAAGGCAGAGGCTGGGGAATGGTATAAGGGGACCGCCAATGCGATTTACCAAAATATGGAGTTCATAGAAATGAACAATCCGGAGTACGTATTGGTCTTATCAGGAGACCATATCTACAAAATGAATTATAAAATGATGCTGGACTATCATATCGAGAAAAATGCTGCTTGCTCCATCGCTGTAATCAATGTTCCAATTGAAGAAGCAAGCCGTTTCGGAGTGATGAATGCGGGCGAAGATCTGAAAATATACGAATTTGAAGAAAAACCCCCATCCCCAAAAAGTACTCTGGCTTCCATGGGCGTTTATATTTTCAGTTGGGAAAAGCTAAAATCCTATCTCATCACTGACGAGGCCGACAAGCATTCAGACAATGATTTTGGGAAAAATATCATTCCGATGATGCTTGAGGCAGGAGAAAATGTGTATGCCTATGAGTATAAGGGCTATTGGAAAGACGTAGGCACGGTGGATTCTCTTTGGGAAGCAAACATGGATCTTCTGAACCCCAATGTCCCTATTGAGCTTAATGATCCACCTTGGAAGATTTATTCCAGAAACGGAGTTTTACCGCCCCAGTACATCGGGGAGAATGCCAAGCTGCACAATTCGAGCATTTCTGAAGGATGCAGCATTGACGGTGAAATAGAAAACAGTATCATCTTCCCTGGTGTAACCGTACAAAAAGGTGCAGTAATCAGTAATTCTATCCTGATGCCGGGTACCTCTGTAGGAGCCGATTCCATCGTAGAGTATACGATTGTCGCAGCCGACACGGTAATTGGAGCAAACGTGAAGCTGGGAGCCGGCAAAAATCAGCCCGAATCGGGAAAGTATCCGGATATCAGTGTAATCGGACAGAATATCGTTATTGCTGACGACACGGTCATCCCAGCTGGAGCCATGGTTGGTGAAAGCATATCAAAGAAGGAGGATGAATGATCATGAACGTTTTAGGAATTGTATTTTCATATTCTGAGCGCGAAAACCTCAGAGAACTGACGAAGATGAGAACACTATCCTCAGTACCGTTTGGAGGAAAATACCGGATCATTGACTTTATCTTATCCAATTTTGTTAATTCGGGTGTTCATGAGGTGTCTATAATAACCAGAAATAACTACCATTCGCTTATCGACCATTTGGGAGCCGGTAAGGAATGGGACTTGACAAGAAAAATAGGAGGAATGAGAATTTTATCTCCTTTTTCAAATCCCGGAGGAACGGACAACGGAACCTATCTCGGAACCATCGACGCATTGGCAAAAAATATACACTCCATAAAACGTTCCCTTGCGGAATATGTTATCTTATCGGGCAGCAGCTTTATCTGCAGCTTGGATTACAATGAAATATTAAGGAGCCACATAGACCGGCATGCGGATATTACTACAATTTATGCAAAACCAAGAGATGGTTTTGAGGTATCAGACGGCATTCCAATCATCCGGATGGATGAGCAGGAAAGAGTCCACGAGCTTTGTTATTATAATGACGACTGTGACTCAAAGAACGCGGCCTTCAGCCTGGGAATGTTCATTATGCGGAAATCTCTTTTGGAATCCCTCGTAGCTGACTCCGTTGCTTTCGGTCGATATGATTTTTACAGGGATATTATCCAAAGGCTGAGCAATCATTTAAATATCAGGGGGTATGAGTACAAGAAAAATTATTTCGAGGTCAGCAGCGTATCTGGTTATATGAAGGAAAATATGCGCCTTCTTTCCGAAGCTGTTAGACAACAGACCTTCGAAATGCCTGTCTACACCAAAGTGAAAGACAGTGTTCCTGCACAGTACGGGTCCGGCTGCAAAGTATCAAATTCTATTATCTCCGACGGCTGCAGAATTGAAGGCACTGTGGCGAATTCCATTCTTTCCCGGGGTGTTGTGATTGGAAAGGGCGCAGTTGTCAAAAACAGCATTGTCATGCAGAATACGGAAATAATGAATAATGTAACATTAAATTATGTCATCCTTGATAAAGATGTTATTGTAAGAGAAAACAGACAGCTGGTCGGCCATGAAACCTATCCGGTCGTTATTGAAAAGAAAAGTATAATCTGATTGGCAGGTGATTTGATTGAATATTTTATTTATCAGTTCTGAAGCGGAACCCTTCGCAAAAAGCGGAGGGTTAGGCGACGTGATTGGATCGTTGCCGGGAGAGCTGAAAAAGCAAGGGGCTGATGTGAGAGTCATGCTTCCTCTTTATAAAAGCATCAAGGAAAAATTTGAAACTCAGTTGAATTTGATCGGAGAGGTCACCGTCACACTCTCCTGGAGAACACAGTACTGCGGTATCTTTACAATGGAATACGAAGGTGTGACTTTTTATTTCCTGGACAATGAACAATATTTTAAAAGAGATGCATATTATGGCTACTACGATGACGGGGAACGATTTGCTTATTTTTCAAAAGCCGCACTCGATGCGCTTACGGTAATTGACTTTACGCCGGAGATTCTGCACTGCAGCGAATGGCAAACAGCCCTGATTCCGGTTTATCTCAAAACCCTCTACAGGGGTGATCCTGATTACGATTCGCTTAAAACAGTATTTACTATTCATAACATTGAATATCAGGGAACATATGATTCAGGAATCCTTCATGACGTTCTGGGAATTTCTGAGTCAGACAGAGGAATCCTCGATTACAGCGGGATGATTAATTTTATGAAGGGCGCCATTATCACCTGCGATCGTCTTACGACGGTCAGCCCCAGTTATGCGGAAGAAATCGCTTATCCTTTCTACGGGAAAGGACTTGAAAATATCATTAAAGAAAACCGGTATAAGCTGACCGGTATATTGAACGGAATCGATACGAAGCTTCATAATCCAGCCAAGGACCCCTGTGTCCCGATAAAGTATTCAAAAAATACTTTTTGGAAAAAGGCAGAAAATAAAACTGCACTTCAAGAGGATCTCTGGCTTGAGCAGGATGCGGAGACTCCCATCGTCGCTATGGTGGGAAGACTCGTGGAGCATAAAGGGATTGATCTTGTCATCAATGTTTTTGACGACCTCATGAAAGAGAAAATCCAGTTTGTTCTTCTGGGTGCAGGAGAAGAGGATTATGAGCGATTTTTCAAAAACAAAAATGAAGAATATCCGGGACGCATGTCCGTTACGACCGGTTTTTCAGCAGAGCTGGCAAGCAAGATATACGCTGGTGCAGACCTACTCCTCATGCCGTCCATCAGCGAACCTTGTGGTCTTGCTCAAATGATTTCTTTGCGATACGGGACCATTCCGATTGTTCGTGAAACCGGCGGATTAAAAGATAGCATCATTCCTTTTGATTTGGAAACCGGCGATGGAAACGGCATCACATTCCAATCCGTCAACGCCCACGATATGCTGGGGGCAGTCGTACGTGCAGTAGCGCTGTATTGGGATAAAGAAAAATGGAACACGCTGGTCAATAACGGACTGAACGCCGATTTTTCATGGAAATCTTCATCTAAACACTATATCAGGCTTTATAAAGAAATGCTTAGGACATATTGATCAAAAAGCATCGGTCATCCGATGCTTTACTCTTAATATATACAGAAAGGTTTTTAATGCATGAACATGGTTTATACTTCGCAAGATATTTCAAAACTGATTGAAGGAAAATTGATGAGACATTTCGGAAGGGAGGCGGACAATGCCACCAAGCATCAAATTTTCAGAGCTACCTGTTTTGTAGTCAGAGATATCCTATCTGAAATATGGCTGAAAACCAGTGATACGGTATGTGATCAAACAGAAAAGCAAGTCATCTATTTATCAATGGAATTTCTTCCTGGCACATCACTTCGAAATCATCTTTTTAATCTAGGATTGGAAGATGTTTTTCAAACAGCGGTTGAGAATTTTAATGAAAGTCTGGAAGAACTTTACCAAATGGAGCCGGATGCCGGTTTAGGCAACGGAGGCCTTGGAAGACTGGCCTCGTGTTATCTTGATGCAATTTCCTCGACCGGCATGTTGGGACAGGGGATGTCCATTTGTTATGAGTATGGTATATTCAAACAGGAAATCAAGGATGGCAAACAAATCGAAAAACCGGACGACTGGCTTGATCTCGGGGAAAGCTGGCTGATCACGAAAGAAGACGAATCCGAAGAAGTTCGCTTCGGAGGAAAGCTCTCGGAAGTCTGGGACGATAAAGGGCGAATGAAGCTGATTCACAAGGATTACACCACGGTTATCGCTATTCCAAGGGATATGCTGATCTCCGGATACGACAGCAGCGTTGTAAACACACTTCGGCTGTGGCAGTCGACATCGCCCATCAGTATCGATATGGAGCTTTTTGCAAGAGGCGAATACCTGAAATCCATGGAAGAAAAGCACCAGGCTGAAATTATTTCTAAAATATTATACCCCGAAGACGCCCATGACGAAGGCAAAATTCTTCGTATGAAGCAGCAGTATTTCTTTATCTCTGCATCTATGCAGACTTTGACGAAACGTCATGTCAATGCTTATGGAAATCTGGACCGTTTTTATGAGAAGATAGCCATCCATATCAATGATACCCATCCAACGATGGCGATCCTTGAGTTAATGCGCATCCTGATGGACGACTACAACTACGAATGGGATGCAGCGTGGGATATCGTAACAAAAACCGTATCCTACACCAACCATACGGTTATGCCAGAAGCCCTTGAGCAATGGCCGGAAAACCTTTTTTCCGCGCTTCTGCCCAGACTTCACTCGATATTGAAGGAAATCAATCGCCGTTTTAATGATGAACTGTCAAAGGAATTCCCAAGCAATGAATCCTTGAGAAACGAAATGGCAGTCATTTTTAACGGCAAAATTCGCATGGCAAATCTCTGTGTTGTTGCATCCCATACTGTGAACGGCGTTTCTGCGCTCCACAGTGGAATTATTAAAGACCGGCTATTTCACGGCTACAATCTGATGACGCCAGATAAATTTACGAATGTCACCAACGGAATTGCTTACAGGAGGTGGCTCTGTCAGGCAAACCCGAAACTGTCAAATTTGATTACTGAACTATGCGGGTCTGGCTTTAAGCAGAATTCAATGGAGCTTCTAAAGCTTATGGAATTCAGAGATGATAGAAATGTTCTTGATAAGCTTGCTCAAATCAAAAGAGAAAATAAAATCCTGCTGGCAGACAGAATTAAATACAGTAACAACATTATTGTAAACCCTGATTCTCTTTTTGATGTTCAGGTAAAACGGCTGCATGAATATAAGCGTCAGCTCCTCAATCTGTTCCATATCATCGATCTCTACAACAGGATCAAAGAAAATCCAAATGTTGAAATACAGCCAAGGACCTTTATTTTCGGAGCAAAGGCAGCCGCTGGCTACTACATGGCAAAACAGATCATCCGTCTAGCGTGCAAGTTATCCGAACATCTGGAAAAAGATCCATCAGTCAGAGATCTGATCAAGATTGTATTTCTTGAAAACTATTCCGTATCCCTTTCCGAACGGATCATGCCTGCAGCTGATCTTTCAGAACAGATTTCTCTGGCGGGAAAAGAGGCTTCTGGAACTGGAAACATGAAGCTCATGCTGAACGGGGCCGTTACCATCGGCACCATGGATGGTGCAAATGTGGAAATCTTTAATACGGTAGGTGAGGATAACATCTTCATCTTTGGTATGAGTGTTGATGAGGTTGAAAATATAGTAAAAGACGGCAGGTACAGTCCATGGAGCTTCTATCAGGACAATCGAAGTATCGCCTCTGTCATCAAATTTCTTGCAGATGGAATTCCCGGAGAATCCTTCGGAGATATCATTAATTCGCTTACAACCGGTTTTAACGGTGAAGCGGACCAATACTTCGTGATTGCAGATTTTAAAAGCTATAAAAATACACAGCAGAAGGTTTCAGAAGCATACTGTGATACTCATCACTGGAACCGGATGTCCTTGACCAATATTGCTAAAGCGGGCATATTCTCCGCCGACAGAAGCGTTAGAGAATACGCCGATAGAATTTGGGGGATAAAACCGATATATGATTCAATTTGATTCCAAAAAGTCTTTCTATAAGACACCCTTTGGGGCAGTTGAAAACGGAACGGAACTGCGGTTTCGCATTAAAATTACAGATGGCAGGACCGCTTCTTTTGTGCACCTTATTATTCATTCAGACAACGGCGACACGATACAAACCATCGAAGGGATTCGAGAAACAATTCTGGACAATGGTGACACTGTTTACCGTTTTTCTACAGTGATTCGTGAAGCCGGATTATATTTTTACTTTTTCGAAGCCTGCTGCCCCGTTGCCGATGTGGAAGCGGAAGGTGAAGTTACCTCTAAAAATGAGCAGACGCACGTCTTTCAGCTAACGGTTTATTCAGAGAGTTACAAAACGCCGGAATGGCTTAAATCCGGACTGATGTATCAAATCTTTCCAGACCGGTTTGCAAAGAGCAGCAGTTACCATCCACCCGAGCAGACCAAAAACTTAATTTTAAGGCAGGATTGGGGAGGAGAACCAAACGGTTTGCCTGATGAAAACGGAATTATTCAGAACAATGATTTTTTTGGGGGAAACCTGAAAGGAATCATGGAACAACTGGACTATCTGGAGGACCTGGGAGTCACTGTAATTTATCTGAATCCTGTCTTTGAAGCCTATTCCAATCACCGATATGATACAGCGGATTATAAAAAAATTGATCCCTTGCTTGGGATGGAAGAAGATTTTATAGAGCTGTGTAAAAAGGCAAAAGAAAGAGGGATTCGAATCGTACTTGACGGAGTGTTCAATCACACGGGCAGCGACAGTCTGTACTTCAATAAAAAGGGACGTTATCCTGAAATCGGTGCGTATCAAAGCGTGGATTCCCGTTATTATCCATGGTACCGTTTTTTCGAATACCCTGAAAAATACGATTCCTGGTGGGGTATTGATACACTGCCTCAGGTCAACGAAACAAATTCCTCGTATCTTGATTATATCATCCGTTCCGAAGATTCTGTCATAAAACATTGGCTTCGCTGCGGCGCGTCCGGCTATCGGCTTGACGTTGCGGATGAGCTGCCGGATGAATTTCTCGAAGCTCTGCGTACTGCAGTAAAAGCTGAAACTACAGATGGAGCTGTTATCGGAGAAGTATGGGAGGACGCATCCAATAAAATTTCCTACGGACAGCGCAGAAAATATTTTCTCGGCAGCCAGCTGGATTCTGTTATGAATTATCCTTTGAAGAATGCCATTATCAATTTTTTGGTCAAAGACATGGACGGATGCAAGCTGGAACGGGTCATCAATAATCTTTGTGAGAATTATCCCAAGCCAGCCTTCAGCGCATTAATGAATATTCTAGGTACCCATGACACACCAAGGATATTGACGGTGCTTTCTGAAAACAGCAAAGATGAGGGTCATACCAGACAAAGGCTCTTTCTTGCTATGCTGATTACAGCATTCATGCCGGGTATCCCATGCATTTACTACGGCGATGAATTCGGTATGCGAGGAGGCCGTGATCCGGAAAACCGCAGATGTTATGAACCGGACAGGGGTGATGCGTTGATTTACAAATTTTACAGAAGGCTGTTCTCGTTTCGCAAAAGAATCGATGGTTTGAACGACTATACTTTAGTACCGCGTTCTGCAGAAGGCAGCCTTTATTCTTTCTGCCGGTCAGGAAACGGCGGCAGATTGATTATTGCGGTGAACGCAGGGAATCAGGATTATCTGCTGAATCTTGCAATGAAGGCCAAAGAAATCCTGAAGGACTATTTTATCAGCGGCAACGTGTTATATGAACGACATGGGGTTTTTCGCATCAAAGAAAATTCAGGAATAGTTGTTTACATAAAATCATTATAGTACCAGTTGACTTGTGCTCGTTATAATTCACAGCCTAGGGTGAAAGCATTGTCTTGCGGCCTCAGCGGCAGACAACAGCTTTTCATCCTATGTGGCTGCAAATTATAACTTGTGTTAAATTAATCCGGGACAAATTACAGGCAGGTTATTGACAATTCATGAAGCTCCAATTATGATATTTAAGTCGGAAAAACACCATATATTGTATGAATGTTGAAATTTCGCAATAAATATGGTTTGGTAATAGCATAACGGAGGTACATGATATTGGACAAGATTAAACAAATAATAAAACGGGACGGACGTTGTACCGAATATCACATGGATAAGATTGCAAACGCGATCTATAAAGCAGCTGAGGTTTTAGGCGGCAAGGATCATGAAATGGCGATTGAACTTGCAGATAAGGTGGAACAGTATCTTCTCAGCAACGGGCAAACGGACAGCCCTACCGTTGAACAGGTTCAGGATGCAGTTGAGAAGGTTCTTATCGAAAACGGACACGCCAGAACTGCCAAGGAATATATCCTCTATCGCGCAGAACGCACAAGAATAAGAGAAATGAATACCCGTCTCATGAAGGTTTATGAAGATTTAACTTTCAAAGAGGCACAGGATAACGATATCAAACGGGAAAATGCAAACATCGACGGGGATACCGCAATGGGCACCATGTTGAAATACGGTTCAGAAGGCGCAAAGCAATTCTACGAGATGTTTGTTCTTCACCCCGAACACTCAAGCGCACACATAGAAGGGGACATCCACATTCATGATCTGGATTTCTTGACATTGACGACAACATGCTGTCAGATCGATCTGGAAAAACTCTTTAAAGGTGGATTTTCCACCGGACACGGTTTCTTAAGAGAACCTAACGATATCCAGAGCTATGCCGCTCTCGCATGTATTGCGATTCAATCAAACCAAAATGATCAACACGGCGGACAAAGTGTTCCAAACTTTGATTACGGCATGGCAAATGGAGTGAAAAAGACATACAAAAAGCTTTATTGGGGCAATCTTGGAAAAAGCATGGATATTTTATGTGACACTTCCGACGGTGTATCAAAAGCAAAGGAAATCGGAGATGCAATCGAAGAGGAATTCGGCTTAGCACCTACGATTGCTGATGATAACGATTACTGTAAAAAAGAAGCAAAGCTGCTGAAAGAATTTTTGACTCAGGATCAGATTAAAAAGATTCAGCAGGTTGCAAAGCATTACGCTCAGAGAGAAATTAAGCGGGCGACTTATCAGGCAATGGAAGCCTTTGTACATAACTTGAACACGATGCACTCCAGAGCAGGAGCACAAATTCCTTTCAGTTCCATCAACTACGGTACCGATACCAGTCCGGAAGGACGTCTCGTTACCGAAAGTGTACTGAAAGCGACGGAAGCAGGACTGGGAAATGGAGAAACTGCGATCTTCCCGATTCATATATTCAAAGTAAAAGAGGGAATCAACTACAATCCCAAAGATCCGAACTACGATTTGTTCCAATTGGCTTGCAGGGTATCGGCCAAACGGTTGTTTCCAAACTTCTCGTTCTTGGATGCTCCGTACAATCTTCAGTATTATGATCCTAACAATCATGATACCGAAGTCGCCTACATGGGCTGCCGTACCCGCGTAATCGGAAATGTAAACGATCCATCCAGGCAAACGGTTGGAGGCAGAGGCAATTTGAGCTTCACCTCAATCAATCTTCCAAGGCTTGCCATTAAAGCAAACGGTAATCTTGACATTTTCTTTGAGGATCTTGACAGGAAAATCACGCTGGTGATGGACCAGTTGATGGAGCGTTACAAGATTCAAGCGACTAAAAAAGTAAAGAATTTCCCGTTCCTTATGGGCCAGGGGATTTGGATTGATTCGGACAAGCTTG
The DNA here is from genome assembly GCA_963676445.1 of Anaerovoracaceae bacterium. Classification (GTDB taxonomy): domain Bacteria; phylum Bacillota; class Clostridia; order Peptostreptococcales; family Anaerovoracaceae; genus Anoxybacterium. Next base: position 366,620 of record OY781100.1, on the reverse strand, counting down.
GACCAAATGACGATATCGGAGAAATACTCAAACACGGTACGCTTACCATGGGCTTTATCGGACTTGCGGAATGTCTCAAGGCTTTGGTAGGAAGTCATCACGGCGAAACTACGGAAGCAAGAAATCTGGGTCTCAATATCATCGGCTATATGAGAAAACGACTGGACGAGGAATCCGCTAAAACAGGATTCAATTATACTTTGATTGCTACGCCTGCTGAAGGTTTATCCGGCAGATTTGTGCGAATGGACCGTAATAAATATGGAATCGTAGAGGGGGTAACAGATAGGGAATACTATACGAACTCATTCCATATTCCTGTATATTACAATATTTCAGCTTTTGATAAAATTAAAATTGAATCACCGTACCACAGACTGACAAATGCAGGCCATATAACCTATGTGGAGCTTGACGGTGACCCAACGAAAAACCTTGACGCTTTCGAACGCATTGTACGCTGCATGAAGGAAAGCGGCATCGGATACGGTTCCATCAACCATCCCGTTGACAGAGACCCCATCTGCGGCTATACCGGAATTATAGACAACGAATGTCCGAAATGTCATAGATCGGAGGATGAAGGCGATATCGGCTTTGAGAGAATCAGAAGGATCACCGGATATCTTGTCGGAACAGTTGACCGCTTCAACAATGCAAAAAAAGCAGAGGAAAGTCAACGTGTAAAGCACAGCGTAAAATCTGGGTTTGAAGTGATATAAAATGGCGATTGATGATATGAATCTGCGGATCGCCGGCATTGTAAGGGAATCCATCGTTGATGGCCCCGGTATCCGTTTTGTGGTATTTGCCCAGGGCTGTCCTCACAAGTGTGAAGGCTGCCATAATGAGTCTACCCACGATTTTGAAGGCGGGTACGACTGTGGGCTTGATAAAATTCTCGATGAAGTTAATAAAAATCCGCTTCTTGCTGGAGTTACTTTCTCAGGCGGAGAACCGTTCTGCCAGCCAAAGGGCTTTTATTCTCTTGGAACAGAAATAAAGAAAAGAGGCCTTGATCTTGTGGCTTATTCCGGTTATACTCTTGAAAGGCTCCAAAAGATGGCTGAATCGGATCAAGATGTTGCTCATTTACTGGGCATCATCGATTATCTTGTGGATGGTCCCTTTATCCTTGCAGAAAAAGACCTGACACTGGAATTTCGAGGGAGCAGAAATCAACGCTTTCTGCGGATGGCAGATGTTCATGAAGATCTACAGACAGGAACAGTTTTATAAATTACCTGAAATTGGGAGATTTTAACGATAAAAAAAGTGTTAAGAGCACGCAATGTACTCTTAACACTTTTCTTGGTTATTTATCAAGCAATGCCGTTCGCAATAACTTTTCTTTTTTTGATTTCTCAATATTTTCGACAGTATCGTATATTAAGGCTCTGGTTGGGCATACCCTGACACAAGCGGGCTCCAGTCCAAATTCCACACGGACATGACATCCTTCACATTTTCTGATTTTGCCGTCCATGCCAAAACGAGGCGCTCCATAAGGGCAATTCATCATACAGCTATGGCATCCGATACATAAAGAAGGTTCTACAATTGTCATATTTGTCGCAGGGTCTTTCTGTAAACACCCAGTAGGGCATCCGATGACGCAGGGAGCATCTTCACAATGCATGCAGGCCAGCGATACATACCTCAATTTTCCATCCGAGGAATAGGCCGGCCGAATAACGGAAATGTCTCGAAAACGTTCCTCTTCATCTACATCGGTATCATTTTGATCCATGCATGCAACGACACAGGCATAACATCCTACACAACGTTTCAAATCGATATCAAATATTTTTTCATCCTTTTTCATTTTCTCAACCTACCTTTTCGATATTACCCAGAAATGATTTGAATCCCGGAAATCCTGAAACCGGATCAATATAATCAGATTCGATCAGCGTATTAACATCTGCATTTTGATACCCGTGGTAAATAGAGATCACACCCTTTAATATCATATCGCTGATGTTGGCTTTTACTTGGATCGAGCCTTTGGGAGTTGAAATTCGGATTTCGTCGCCCTGCTCAATTTCAAGAGCCTCTGCATCCTCCCGGTTGATATCAGCAGCCGGTTCAGGCCGAAGACTTTTCGTCCAGGGAAGGCGGAAAGTGCGGGAGTGAACGTACATGGGTAAACGGGAACCGGTATTTATAATGAAAGGGTATTTCTCAGCCAGTTTTGGATTGGCCTCGGCGCTGCTTTCAGAAGGACGGAACACAGGAAGCGGATCAAAACTGTAATCCTTCTGATATTTTCTCAACAATTCTGACGTACATTCAACCTTTCCCGAAGGAGTATGAAAGCCATTTTTTTCGTATTTCTTAAGTTCCAGCGGATCTTGGGGCGACATCATTCCCAACGGATGGGTTTTCAATTCTTTTATAGTCATCCCGCTGGGCGCAAGGATCCAGTCAAGATTCGCTTCATAACCTTGTTTCATCAAATCATCATCAATATCCAGGCGTTTTGCCAGTTCAAAAATCACTTCGGAATCGGGTTTCGATTCGTATAGCGGCTCGATTGCCGGTTCAGTAAATATCACATATCCGCTGCTATAACCTTTAAGTTCACTCCGTTCAACGGAAGTACAGACCGGAAGAACGATATCGGCATATTTGCAGGCATCTGTCATAAAAATATCGGCATTTACAAAAAAGCTCAGTTTTTTCAACGCATTTATCATATTCATAGAATCCGGCCACATCCTGTAATTTAATCCAAAACCCATTAAATGAGTGATCGGATAAGGTTCTTCAGAAAGAATTTGGTTAGGCATCATAACGGACTGTGCTTCATCAGTCAATTCACCCCAGATTGGCAGCTTTGATATTCCGATTCGTTCCTTCATAGTGCTAAAAGCTTTTGGTGTGATATATTCCTGCACTCTGCTGGAAAACCCCGAAGGAACATCAAGCCAGGAAGGTTTCTTTACCACATTACCACCTTTAACGTCAAAGTTACCTGTCAGTCCCGCCAACAGAAATACTGCGCGATAATTCTGTACGCCATTGGTGTGATGAACCACAGGTGATGCGCTGGGCATGATAGCCCCTGGCTTAGTATGACTGTACATCCTGGCTGCCTCAATCATAAGTTCTTTCGGTACGCCGGTGATTTCTTCGGTTTTATCCGGAGTGAACGTCTTCACATATTCTTTATATTCCTCAAGTCCGTGGAAATATTGATCTACAAACTCTTTATCATACCACCCCTGCTGAAGAATCACATTTGCCATTCCCAGCGCAAGTGCGCCGTCCGTTCCTGGTTTCAGCCTGAGATGAATATCAGCTAAGGTTGTTGTGGGTGTGATACGGGGGTCCACTACGATCAGTTTCATTCCATTTTCTTTTTTATCCATAATCCCTTGTGCCAGAGTTGTATTGGTGTACATCGGATTACTACTCCACACAAGAAGACACTTGGTATTTGGTACATCGGGAGCTCCCATCGCTCCGTAATTGAGTTTCCAAGCCATGGCCATGGCTTTAAAACAAGTACTGGATTCAGAACAATAATTTGGAGATCCGTATGTATGCGCAAGTCTCTGGACGAATGGACGTAACCATTTCGTATATCCCACAAAGAAAGCGGCGCTTTCAGGCCGATTTTCTTTTTTCAATCCGTTGAATTCTTTCGTAATGGTTTCGTAAGCCTCTTCCCATGAGATTTCCTGAAATTGATCAGAACCCTTTGGCCCAACGCGTTTCATCGGCGATTTGATCCGGTCCTTATGATAAACGTATTGTCTGGTGGCAGAACCTTTTGAACAAAGTGTCCCTCTGCTGTTTTTATGCTCCTTCATTCCTTCAACCTTGATGATCTTACCGTCTTTTATATAAAGATCCAGCCCGCAATGGGAATGGGGATTACAAATTGAACAGATTGATTTTTTTACCTCTATTCCCGTTATTGGGCCGGGAATTTTGCCTTTCAGCATTTTTTCTTGATTTTCTTGATTCATAATTTCACCTCATTTCCAAAAATTTCTTTTCCAAACGCGGATATTTACTATAGAGCCTGTTCATAGCAAAACTGTTATCGGTAAATGTAAACGCATCGTTCATTGCGTTTGAAACGGCGCCTTTCATAATATGATTTTTCAAGATACCGGAAATATCCGGCATATTAAGCGCGTTTATACCGATGAGCTTTTTTTCTTTCCAGACGAAACAACAATATTGGTTTCTCTTTTCATCACATTCTTCATACATATCGTCTCCGTTGAGAATATTACCGGCTCCAATGAAATCATGCTCCATAAAATGCGTAATATTGTGAGGAAGCGTTCCCATATAACGTTTTTTCTTTCCTGCTATGGCAGCACCGGCCGTACGGCCTTGATACCTTCCGTTAGACCACAGTCCGATAATTTTCTGTTCACCGGAAATCAAATCCCGCCCCTGCGCCACATCACCTGCTGCATATAGTCCGGGGCTACTGCTTTCCATGTACTCATTGACCAAAATACCACGATCAATTTCAACTTGTTCTGGATCGAGAAAAGACATGTTTGATTTGACACCGGCACAAAGGATGATGCAGTCGATTCTTTCTGCAGGTCCCTCATCGGTAAAATAAGCTACCAGATCATTTTCTTCTTCTTCAATTCGTTCCACCGCCGTTCCAAACCGGAGACGGACATTCTTTTTCATCAAAATATTTTGAATCATAACAGAACAATTCTTATGAGCAATCATAGGAAAAATATATTTTGCGTAATCAACCAGACAAACGTCAAATCCTTTGTCTACCAGCGCTTCAACTGCTTTTATTCCCACCATAGATGCTCCGATTACCATCACCTTTTTCTTTTCCCCACTAAGAAGGTTTCGGAATTTTACACTATCTTCGATTGTTCGTAGTGTATAGGTATATTCTTTAACCTTTTGGAAAGCAGGGGGGATCATGGGCGAAGAGCCCGTTGCAACAAGACATCGATCATAGTTGAGCTTCGTTCCTTTTGAATTTTCCACAAAATGCTCCGCGGCATCAAGCTTGATAACGGGGGAGCCTAGATGTAGCTTAACGTTATACTTAGTATAAAAATCCATATTGTTTCCATAAGGAAACATCATGTCATAAGGGATTTTGCCGGATGCAAAATATGTAACCAGCATTGGATTGTAAGCTGGCTGTGAGAGATCAGACATGAGATATATATCCCCGTTAAGCCCATGTTCTCTGGCGGCCTGCACTCCTTCAAGTGCTGCGCATCCGTTACCGATCACAACTAAATTTTCAGCCATAAAACCACCTCCATCTTTTTTATAATTTTTACACATATTGTTAAGCAATTATCATGCCATCAATAATATCTCCATGTTTTCAATGATCGTAATTTTATTACCATGAAATAAATGTAATAAAATAGTACATATGTAATGGTCATATGTGATATAATTGAACACATTATCAAAGATAAAGAGCAAAAGGAGGATCAGCATTATGCGTGCAAAAGGAGGATCAGCATTATGCGTGCAATTCGTATAAAAGAAGATGAGTTTGAGAAATTAAGTCCGCTTTTAGAGCTCATCATGAATCTTGCTTTTGATTGTTCTTTTATTGTGAATAAAGAAGGAAAGCTGGCTCATTGCGCTGATACAATACCGCTTATATTTGGAATACCTTATGATGAGATTATCGGAGCACGAATAAAAGATCTTGAAGAAGGCTCTGTTTTTTCCGAATCGATTCAGAGAGGCCGTATTGAGCTGAATAAAATACATATGATTAACGGGATTACCTGTTTTGTCCATACCATTCCTCTTTTTGATCCAGACGAAGAGTATGTAGGGACCTTCTGCGGCATCGTACATCGCGGAATGGAAAAATTCAGAAGTATTCTGGAAGATACCAGCATGGATGAAAATTCTAAAATAATTCAAACACTCCAGCCCAAAACAGATACAAAGTGCACTTTTAACGATTTCATCGGTGTAAGCCCGGAAATACTGGAGGTCATTCGCCAGTCAAAAAAAGCGGCGCAATTTGATTATCCTGTATTGATACGCGGAGAAACCGGGACTGGCAAAGAATTGATCGCCAGCGGAATTCATGCGGAAAGTTCACGGGGCCGCGAATTGCCGTTTATTAAAATCAACTGCACTGCAATTCCCAGAGAACTATTAGAGTCGGAGTTATTTGGTCATGAGAAGGGCTCTTTTACAGGCGCTTTCACAACAAAAAAAGGCAAATTTGAAATTGCCGGGGAGGGAACAATTCTGCTTGATGAAATAGGTGATATGGAATTATTTCTTCAAAGCAAGATTCTTCGTGTGCTGGAAGAACGTGAATTTGAACGAGTCGGCGGAAATGGACTGCTTCCTTTTCAAGGCAGGATCATTGCCTCCACCAATCGAAATCTGGAACGGATGATTAAGAGGGGTACCTTCAGAGAAGATTTATACTATCGGCTGAGCGCCGTGGAAATCGCGCTTCCTCCTGTCCGAAACAGCAAGGAAGATATCCTTTTGCTCATCAAATATTTCATGAATAAAATCAATATAAACATTCCATTCAGTCCTAGTGCTATCAGTATTTTAAAAAACTATAATTGGCCGGGAAATGTCAGACAAATCAAAAACGTCGTAGCCAAACTTTCCATGATAGAAGATGTTCATATATTTCAGGCGGACCATGTAAGAGAAATCTTAATGCCCATCAATCATATAAACAGGCATGCTGAAGAAGATGTTCCAGACATGACTATAAATAATAAGAAGGAAGACGACAGTGCTCTCGAAGAATATTCCAATCTTGAAGAATTATCCGAGATAGAAAAGAAACATATTCTCGAAGTGCTCAATAAAACAAATCAAAACATTGCTGCCAGTGCGCGTCTTTTGGGAATAAGCCGCAATACGATGTATAATAAAATAAATAAATATAAGATTAATGTAAAAAAAGTTATTTTAAGATAGCGTAGTAAAGGCTCTCATTTATGTGATATAATAGACATTGTTCATAGATTGGTACATCAGAATGAGCCTTACGGCCAAGCAGAAAATATTAATAAAAAGTATTTTACATTATAAATTGTTTGTGTTATAATACCTTTTGTTCAATCTAAAAATTTGTTTGCTTTTGAGAGCATTGCAATATAGAAGGAGGTGCGGCAGATGTCAAGAAAGTGTGAAATATGTGGTAAGGGTCAGGTTTCTGGAAATAACGTTTCCCATTCCAACAGACATACAAGAAGAAAATGGAATGCGAATATTCAGACTGTAAAAGTTGAAGAAAACGGAACTGTTTCGAGAAAAAACGTATGCACTCGTTGCATTAGAAGCAATAAAATTAACCGCGCTATCTAATACTGTTTCCAAATTAAATTGAGGACAATATCTTTTGTTCGCAATGAAGGAAAGACGAATTTAATCTAAAAAAACCTGTACTGCGCTGTAGGTTTTAAATCGTAAACAACTCCCATCACAAGGCAACTGTCTTTGATGGGAATTTTGTTTTACACCATAAAACCTTGGTTGGACCTACATTAAAGCATTTGAAGAAGAGAAAGGGACTCTCTTTGATTAAAAAAATCATTTAAGATGTCCCTTTTTTTGTATGTTTTTCATATGCAAGCCTTCAGCAGTTAAACAACTTAAAGCCGCAAAAAATCATCAGGCCTCCCAAGATGACCAGCCATAATCTGGAAGGAAGAAAGAAAGCACATATTGTAACAAGACCAATGATAAAAAGGATTAAGCCGAAAAGTTCCACCTCTCCCGGCCTTCTTCCACAGCAAAACCATTTTCTATAATCTCTAAACATTATGATCACATCCCAATTTAATTAACTCCAGGAATACCTATGTATTAAGCAAAATATAAGCAAAAACCAGAACAAGAAGAATTAAAACAGCATACCATACAACAACAGGAACGATATGTATGACAATAACCGCGCCGATAATTGCCAGAACAACTCCTATCAGCTTAAACATAACCCTGTTATCTCTCAATGCAGACCCCCCATAACCATTGTATGTTTGCAATGACCTTATCGTGCAAAATATTTATTACGCTTCCAAGCTGAATGCAAAACCACTCCGACGCTTAATTGCAGCTGCAGCAGGCACACTTCATTTATATCTCTTAAGCATTGTTCATATTTTCTGGCGCAAGGCCAGCAAACTACAGCAAGACACCTTGTCAACGGCTGCTTTAATATGGTAAACTTAAACTTAGGTCAATTTGCTTGGGTGAAAACGGCCACGCGTAAGGGGGAGAAACAATTGCTTTACAAACTGGAAACAAAAGATGGAAGCATTTCTATCGACAAGGCGGTTATTGGAAGAATCATCGCGGATGCGGTGCAAAAATTTAACGGTAAAGTCCTTATTTCAAACCATAGAGGGAAGGTCGCAAAATTTACTTCAAAAATTGGCGTTACAGATGAAATGAGTTTTATGGAAATCAGCACAGGTGAAAACGGATTGGATATCAGATTTTATATTTTAATCCGTTTTGGAACAAGTATCAATCGTGTCACCGAACAACTTATTTCAACAATAAAGTCAAACATAGAAATGATAACCGGGCTGGATGTTAGCAGCATTGCGGTCGTTGTTGCTGGCATGGTGTCAAAACAGACGGCAAGAAGAAATATCGAAGTTCGAGGGTAGTTATAAATATAAAATTAGAGGAGAACCGGAAATCAGTATGAATTTGCAGAACAGGGTAACATCCATAAAGGGCATTGGCCCAAGAAAGTCTGCTTCGTTAAACAAGTTGAATATAGGAACCATCGAAGATTTTTTATACTATTTTCCTCGCGATTACGAAGACAGGCGTGAGCTTAGAACCATCTCCGGACTTCAGGATGGAGAAACCGCACTGGTAAAGGGAAAATTGACGCTTATTGTAAAGGGCAAAGTCAGATTTCCCAAAAAACAAACCTTAAAGCTTTTGGTTCAAGACGCAACAGGCTCATTGGAGGTTGTTTTTTTTCATGCGGCTTATTTGGAGAAAACATTAAAACCAAACGATGAATATCTGTTTTACGGCAAAATTACGGAAAATATGGGCAGAATACAGATGCTGCATCCGGACATGGCAAAGTATGAATCGATGGAAGACCTTGGGATACTGCCCGTTTATTCGCTAACGACCGGCATCACACAAAGTGAAATGAGAAAATGGCAGAAGGAAGCGCAGGAATTCATTTGCGAACTTGAAGAGTATTTGCCCGAAACAACCTTGGCTGCTCATAGACTTTGCGGTATCCAGTACGCTGTGGAAAACATCCACTTTCCTTCAGATAGGAAACGTATGATGGAAGCAAAATACCGGCTTATCTTTGATGAACTTCTGTTTTTGCAAACCGGTTTGCTTATGATCAGAAACAGAATGACTTCAAAACATTCTGGAATTCGTTTTTCTCACGGAACAGAAATAAAAGAATTCACCTCTGCTCTGCCATATGAGTTGACGGGAGCGCAGAAAAAAGTACTGGCAGAAATCAGTACAGATATGGAATCGGATAAAATCATGAACCGTCTCGTACAGGGCGATGTCGGTTCGGGAAAGACGATCGTAGCCGCCGCCGCCATGTTTAAGGCGGTAAAATGCGGATTTCAGACAGTTTTAATGGCTCCTACGGAGCTTTTGGCAAGACAGCATTACGACGGGCTTAAAACGCTGTTTTCTCCTTATGGCTTTCAAGTGGGTTTTTTATCCGGCAGCATCGGATCAAAGGAAAAAAAAGAGGTTCTGGAAAAGATCGAATCCGGAGATGTAAACATTATAATCGGTACACACGCGGTGATTCAGCCAAGCGTTGTTTATTCCAATCTTGGGCTTGTTATCACCGATGAGCAGCATCGGTTCGGAGTCAATCAAAGAGCGGTTCTCTCCAGAAAAGGAAAGAACCCGGATGTTTTGGTAATGACAGCAACTCCGATCCCCAGAACGCTTGCAGTAATTCTCTATGGGGATCTCGACATTTCTATTATTGATGAATTGCCGCCAGGCAGACAGCAAATCATAACAAGAGCAGTAAAGGCAGACGGAAGAGAAGCCTCCTATGAGTTCGTAAAGCGCGAGGTCAAAAAAGGGAGACAGGCATATATTGTGGCGCCTCTCATTGAAGATTCCGAGAACCTGGATGCAAAATCCGCTCTCGGCCTTTATGATGAACTGAAAAACAGATTCAGTAACTATACTGTTGCATTTCTTCACGGCAGTATGAAACAGGCGGATAAGGACAGAATTATGTTTGAATTTTATTCCGGAAAAATCCAGATCCTGATATCAACCGTTGTGATTGAAGTTGGAATCAACGTACCGAATGCCACCATCATGTTGATCGAAAATGCAGAAAGGTTCGGGCTTGCCCAGCTTCATCAGCTTAGAGGCAGAGTCGGCAGGGGCGAAGAGCAGTCATACTGCATTTTAATATCCGACGGCGGATCTTCCGTAGCTGAAGCGAGAGCAGAGATCATGAAGGCGACCAATGACGGGTTTTTGATCGCAGAAAAGGATTTGGAACTGAGAGGACCCGGTGAATTTTTTGGAATGAGACAGCATGGAGTTCCGGAGCTGAAGCTGGCGGATCTTATAAAGCATATAAAAATATTAAACACCGTACGTGAAGAAGCCGAACGAATTTTAAAAGAAGATCCGTTCCTCGAAAGTACAGTATTTATCAATCTAAAATCAAAAATCGACAAAATGTTTCATGACACGGAGAGCATAAACATTTAATCAATTTGCTTTTTCTTAAACTTATGATAAAATGAAGCTTAGTGAAGGAGGCAGGAATATTGCGGATTATCGCTGGAGAATTGAAGGGCAGGAGATTATATACGCCTAAAGACAGCAGTATCAGGCCAACCACCGATAAGGTAAAGGAATCGATTTTCAGCATGATTGCACCGTATCTGGAAGATTCGATCGTCATTGATCTTTTTTCCGGCACTGGAAATCTAGGGCTTGAGGCGTTGAGCCGAGGGGCTAAACGCTGCTATTTTGGGGACAAGTCCAGATCGAGCATGGATTTGACCAGACAGAATATTGCATATTGCAAGCAGGAAAATTTCTCACAAACAATTTTGGGTGACTTTGAGTACGTATTGAGAAAAGTTCCGGAAAAAGCTGATGTGATATTTTTGGACCCGCCATATAAAAAAGGCTTTATGGACCAGTGTTTTGAAATGATATCTGAGAGAGACCTTCTTGAACCGGAAGGAATCATCGTGGCCGAACATGACGCAAAAGAGTCTTTTGCAGACGAGATCTGGGGTTTCACGAAAATAAAGGAAAAGATATACGGAACCATTGCAATCAGCATATATACACATTAGATTTGGAGGAAATATTTAAATGATAAAAAAGGTTCTTTATGCAGGCTCTTTTGATCCGATCACCAACGGACATCTGGACTTGATTAACAGAGCTGCAAAACTTGGAGATCACTTGATTGTGGGTGTTATTGAAAACCGGTCAAAAAAGGCATTTTTTACAGTGGAAGAAAGACAGGATATGATCGTTGCTGCAACCAGCCACATTAAAAATATTGAAGTTGATCATTTCAGCGGTTTGCTTGCTGACTATGTAAAGGAGAACCACATCGACGTAGTGGTCAGAGGCCTTCGTGCAACGATGGATTTTGAATATGAAATACAGATGGCGCAGATGAACGCCAGATTATATAATGATGATGTCGAAACCATTTTTTTGATGACTTGTCCTGATTATTCCTTTGTCAGTTCAAGTATCGTTAAGGAGGTATTCACACTTAACGGCGACATCAAGGGGCTTGTGCCGGATAAGGTCCTTGAATACATGGAACGCAAGTGTAAAAGATAAAGGGAGGGATTCACATAATGAAGGTTTTAGAGTTATTGGATGAGATTGAAGAAATTGTTGATACAAGCTCCGGCTTTCCTCTTACCGGAAAGATTCTGGTTGACGCCGAGGAAATTCTGGAAATCGTAAAGGAAATCAGGGTTGAACTTCCCGATGAGATACAGCAGGCACAGTGGATCAAGGATGAAAGGCAGCGAATTCTGGAAGAAGCCAAAAGGGAATACGAAACAATTCTGAAAGATGCAAAGGTTCAGGCGGAAGCATTGATCGAAAACGACGATATAACCGTTAAGGCAAAAATGAGGGCTGATGAAATTATACGGGTTGCAGAAGCCAATGTTAAGGCGATGAAGTTAGGCGCCTTTGATTACATAGACAGCATTCTTTATAATTTTCAGGATAAAATGGAGCAATTAAATTCTGTTTATTTTCATGATATGTTCAACAATTTGCAGGGAACCTTTGATAAGGTTAACAGTACGATACTTGACAATAGAAACGAAATTAAAGAAATGATCTATCGGGCTCAGGTAGAAAACAACGATTAAAACCTCATGCATATTCCGGTTCCATTTTTAATATGATGGAACATGAATAAGATAAAAGAAAGAAAAACTGTTTATATAACGGCCGCCGTGCTTGCATGTGCCGGTTGCCTGGTTATGATGGCGTTTCCTGCCATCGCTTTAAATTCAGCTCAAAAGGGTATCGCTTTGTGGGCAAGTTCCGTATTGCCTGCATTGCTGCCCTTTTTTATTTGTGCAAATTTCATGACAGCTTTGGGGCTTCCTTCTTATATTGGACGAATCTTTGAAAAGCCTTTTCAAAAGCTTTTTGGCGCCCCGGGAATTTCTGCATTCGTCTTTTCTGTCAGCATTACCTCAGGTTATCCAATGGGAGCAAAGCTATTGGGTGACTTCGGTAGAAACGGAACAATAAAAAAAGACGAAGCCAAACGAATGCTCACTTTTTGCAGCACTTCCGGACCGTTGTTCATGCTTGGAGCCGTCGGAGCAGGAATGCTGGTTTCTCCAGCCGCAGGTGCCGTAATCGCGTTTTCTCATTACATTGGTGCGATTCTGAACGGTATGCTATACCGTTTTATCTCACCCAGCAAGCAGTCTTTCAGCGTAAAACCTGCAGTGAAAACTACTCTTCCAAAGGGAAGCCTGCTGGATCTTTTTACAGATTCTCTCCTGACGTCATTCAAAGCATTGGGCATTATATGTGGTTATATTGTTCTTTTTATGATGATTACAGAGTTCATTCATTTTTCCGGTATTCTCAATGTGGTCGGTACAGATTATGGAAAAGGCTTTATAAAGGGGCTTCTTGAAATGACGGTTGGATGCAACGTCATCGCCAAAAGCGGACTACTGCCATTATTGTACCAATGTATTTTATGTACATTTTTAATTTCATTTGGAGGCTTATCTGTTTATGCACAGTCTATGAGCATGCTTTCCGGTCTGCAGATCGGTACCCGCTTTTATTTGATCTCCAAGCTGTCTCATGGTTTTCTTGCAGCGCTGACCGCATGGTTGATCGGACCTGTAATTCTGGGCAGTGAAACGGTGGGCGTCTTTGCCTTAGGCACAGAAGAGGTGATCACAGGTTTAGGGTTTTTTTATCAATTGTTATTTTCAACCAAAATGGTTATAATGATTGTAATTCTGTTTATCATCACGATATTTGCTGAAAAATCACTTAGGAGAATCCATGAAAATTTTAGGAATCATAGCGGAGTATAACCCCTTTCACAACGGGCATTTATATCACTTAAACGAATCCCGTAAATTGATTGATCCAGACTATACCGTATGTGTAATGAGCGGCTATTTTACGCAAAGAGGAGAGCCTGCTATGGCTGACAAATGGATTCGGGCTGCTGCTGCGGTCAATAATGGGATTGATCTTGTTATTGAACTGCCTTTTGTTTTTGCCTGCAATAACGCGGAACACTTTGCGGCAGGGGCAGTTGACATATTGAACAGACTCGGCTGCGTTACACATCTTTCCTTTGGAAGTGAATCCGGTGATTTAACTGCGTTGCAAAAAGCCGCGGAATATTTATCCTGCGAAAACGAACAATATAAATCAGGGATCAAGGAATTTTCCGGACGAGGCGTTTCATTTCCAAAAGCGAGATATGAAGCAGTAAAAAAATATATGGGAGAATCTTCCGCCGAAGTTCTTAAAAGTGCAAACAATATCCTGGCTGTGGAATACCTAAAACAGATTTACCTGACCAATAGCAGCATGATCCCGATTACAGTTAAACGTTATGGGACAGGCTATCATGACAAAATTCCGTTTGAAAATATCGCCAGTGCCACTGCAATCCGGCATAAACTTTATCAATCCAGTGATATACGAAAGGTTTCCGAATTTATTCCGGAGGCCACTTTTGAAGTTTTGCAGAAGATTAACAGAGATGATAATTTAATATTAAACGATTTTTATCAACTACTGATCTATCGAATTCTTACCAGTGAAACAGACAAACTTGGTGAGGTTCTATCCGCAACAGAGGGATTGGAATACAAGGTAAAAAAAGCGGCGGTCCGTTCAAAAGATACGGAAACTCTGATCAAGGCTATATTATCAAAACGCTATACATCTACGCGAATTCAAAGACTGCTGATGCATATCCTTGTTCAATTGGAAAAAGATGGATTTCAGAACATATTGAGTCGACGTATTAATTACGGACGTGTGTTAGCATTCAGCAGGCAAGGGGCTTCGTTAATAAAGCGAATCAAGAAAGAAAAATGGAATTCCATACCAATTCTTACGAATATTAATCGTGAGCTTGATGAAAGTTCTGAGGAATGGAAGCTTCTGAAATATGATGTCAGCGCAGCGGATATTTACAATCTAATTGATCTTGGAGAAATATATAGTCGTTCCGATTACGTCATGAAGCCATATCATAATATGGCAGCCATTCGACCAAATGATCAATGATTTTGTCGAATAATTTATACCGACAGATTGTTAAAAATAAGATTATGTCAAATCGGCTTGAAAAAATATGAGTTTAGACTATAATTAAAAGAGTTGATTAAAATTTAATGGAGGACATTTGAATGAAAGTATTAGTTATTAACTGCGGTAGTTCATCATTGAAATATCAAGTTCTTGATATGACAAACGAGTCTCTTTTGGCGAAGGGATTGGTGGAGAGAATCGGAATTGAAGGTTCCACGATCACGCACGAAAAAATCGGGATGGACAAATTTAAGCTTACAACACCAATGGCAAGCCACAAGGAAGCGATCGGTCACGTACTGGAAGCTTTGACAAATGCAGAGCACGGCGTTGTCCGCTCAATGGACGAAATCGGAGCAGTAGGACATCGCGTCGTACATGCAGGAGAGAAATATGCAAGCTCAGTATTGATTACAGGAGATGTGATCAATGCTTTGGAAGAATGTGTGGATTTAGCTCCACTTCACAATCCACCGAATCTTTTGGGAATTGCTGCCTGCCAGGAGCTTATGCCGAATACCCCTATGGTAGGTGTTTTTGATACAGCGTTCCATCAAACGATGCCTCCTGAATCATATATTTATGCGATTCCTTATGAATATTATGAACAGTATAAAATCAGAAGATACGGATTCCATGGGACAAGCCACAAGTATGTAGCAGAAAGAACTGCTGATATTCTTGGTGTTAATATTAATGATTTAAAGATTATTACCTGCCATCTTGGAAACGGCGCCAGCGTAACAGCCATTAAGCGAGGCAAGTCCATCGATACCAGTATGGGTTTCACTCCGCTTGAAGGTCTCGTAATGGGAACACGTTCCGGAGATATCGACCCTGCGATCGTATCCTATATCAGACAAAAGGAAAATCTCCCTTCCGGTGAGTCCACAAATATTTTAAACAAGAAATCCGGTGTTCTTGGAATTTCCGGTGTTAGCAGCGATTTCAGAGACTTGGAAGAAGCAGTTGCATCAGGAAATGAAAGGGCAGCTCTTGCGTTAAAGGTATTTGCGCATAAGGTAAGATTTTATATTGGCGCTTACATTGCAGAAATGAACGGCGTTGACGCAATCGTATTTACAGCCGGAGTTGGAGAAAATGACATCAATATGAGAGATATCATCTGCAGCGAACTCGGAAATCTTGGAATCAAGCTTGATCTGGTCAAAAACAAGGTAAGAGGAAAAGAAACCATTATCAGCAGAGACGATTCGAAAGTTAAGATTCTGCTTGTACCGACAAATGAAGAGCTGATGATCGCAAGAGACACATACAGTATTGTAAATAACCTTGAATAATAAAATAAAGGTTGACAATGTTAAATACTGCATATATAATTTAGAAGTTAGTTTTTATGAACAATATTCTTTGAATAGATTTTATGAGCAAAAGGAGGTGTAGAATAATGGCAGTTCCAAAACGAAAAACATCAAAAGCGAGAAGAGACAAGAGAAGATCTCCTAATATGAAGATGGCAGCACCTGGATTATCTATTTGTCCAAAGTGCCACGAGCCTAAGCTTCCTCATAGAGTATGCCCGAATTGCAATTACTACGACGGTAAGGAAATTGTTGCCGCAGAAGCATAAAGAAAACATAAACGCCAGCATCCGCTGGCGTTTTCTTTTTCCTAAACCATATCTTCCATAGAGTAAAGGCCGTTACCTTTGCTGACAATAAATTGGGCTGCTTTCAGCGCGCCACGTGCAAATACTTCCTTCGAGTAGGCAGTATGGGTCAGCTCGATCACCTCGTCCGGACCAGCAAATAATACCGTGTGTTCACCGGGAATGCTCCCTCCACGCACTGCATGAATCCCCAATTGAGAAAGTTCGCATTGATCGTTTTTGCTATGCCTTCCATAAATATATTCCTTTTTATGCGCTGCTGCTTCATTTACGGAATTGGCAAGGAGGATAGCAGTACCGCTTGGTGAATCGACTTTCTTATTATGATGCTTTTCTATAATCTCTACATTAAAGTCGCTTTCTAAAATCGGGACTGCGGCTTTCAACATCTTTGAAAGCACGTTGATTCCAAGAGACATATTTGCTGAATGGAATACCGGTATTTCTTCCGAGGCCTTGGAGATTTGCTCCAGTATTTGATCACTCAACGCCGTAGTTGCAATAACTACAGGAACTTTAGCCTTGACGCAGAAAGCCAGAAGCTCTTCTACGGCAGCGTGATGGGAAAAATCGATCACCACATCTCCCTTTGCCTCACAATCCAAAGGAGACATATAGAATTTAAAGGGAAGGGGCTCATCACCCATATTGTTGTCAATTCCTGCGGCGACACACATATCGGGCTCCTGTGAGATGATTCTTTGCAACGTTTTGCCCATTTTTCCGTTACAGCCATGTAATATAATGTTCAGCATAGTAACCTCCTTTGGTAAATACTTATTGAATGGAGGGCGTGCCTTAAGGACTCTTACTCCTGAAGCAGCCCGTATTGCTTCAATTCTTTTCTTATGATCTCCATAGATTTGTCATCCGGAGGACAAAGGGGAAGCCGATATTCCATCTGGATTTTACCCATTATGGAAAGGGCCGCCTTGACCGGGATCGGATTGACTTCAACGAACATCGCGTCGATTAAATGTTTCATCGCCAGCTGGAGTTTTATAGCTTCTTTTGTATCACCGGAAAGATACTTCATGACCATGTCGTGTGTATCTTTCGGGATAATATTGGCTACGGTCGAAATAACACCTGTACCGCCAACGGAAAGCAGGGGAACGATCATATCATCGTTTCCGGAATAAAGGGCAAAATCATCCGATACGCATTTCGCGATCTCAACCACCTGTGAAATATTGCCGCTTGCTTCCTTAATACCAACGATTCTGGGATGACCGGCCAGCTCAAAAACAGTAGAAGGGCTTATATTAACGCCAGTCCTTCCTGCAACAGAGTATAAAATAATTGGTATACTAACTGAATCTGCAATTTTGGTATAGTGTTGAATAAGCCCTTTTTGTGTACATTTGTTGTAATATGGAGTGACCAGCAGTAAGCCGTCCACGCCCAAAGCTTCGAGTTCTTGAGACATATAGATTGCGTGCGCTGTATCATTGCTTCCGGCTCCTGCGATCACCGGAACTCTTCCGCCGGTTTTCCCAACGGCGTAGCGAACAGTCTCAATATGTTCTTTATCATTAAGTGTAGAAGCTTCTCCGGTTGTTCCGCAAATAACAATTGCGTCAATTTCCTGAGAAATCTGCCAGTCAATTAACTGACCCAGGCTTTGAAAGTCAACCTCCCCGTCTTTGAAGGGAGTTACGATTGCAACACCGGCGCCTGTGAAAAGTGTCATGAAGACTCACATCCTTCTTACTTAATTTATTCAATTTTCTTTTTTTTATTTATGGCTCCTGCATAAATGCGGACATATTTGCAAACGGCAGAGTATTCGTTATTCCCTGATCAGCAGTTCTGCAATCTGCACCGCATTGGTTGCCGCACCTTTTCTGATGTTATCCGCAACAACCCACATGTTAAGTCCGTTTTCAACGCTGAAATCTCTGCGAATTCTTCCCACAAAGACCTCATCCTTTCCCGCGGAATCTCTTGCAAGGGGATAGATTGAATTTTCGGGATCATCCAAAAGAACAATGCCCTGTGCTTCGGAAAGCAGTTTCTTTACATCTTCCACGTCAAAAGGTTTTTCAAACTCCACGTTGATCGATTCGCTGTGACAATCAAACACAGGTACTCGAACTGTTGTCGCCGTAATTTTCATCGCATCATCACCAAGAATTTTCTGTGTTTCATTGACCATCTTCATTTCTTCCTTTGTGTATCCGTTTTCCAGGAACACATCAATCTGAGGCAGGCAGTTTCCTGCAATGGCATGTGGATATGCCTTCTTTACATCGTTTCCTTTCAGACCTTCTCTTAAATCATTGATTCCTTTCAGACCGGAACCTGATACCGCCTGATAAGTAGAGTAGACGACTCTTTTAATCCCATATTTTTCTTGCAGCGGCTTTAAAGCTACGACAGCCTGAATGGTTGAGCAGTTTGGATTTGCAATGATTCCCTTGTTCCACTTGATGTCGTCGGGATTTACTTCCGGTACAACAAGCGGTACTTCCTTGTTCATTCTCCATGCGCTGCTGTTGTCAACAACAATAACTCCTTTAGAAGCTGCAATAGGCGCAAATTTCTCACTTGTTGATCCGCCTGCTGAAAAAAGGGCGATATCAATCGGTTTGTCAAAAGAATTTTCAGTCAGTTCCTCTACAACGTAATCTTTACCCTTAAAGGTCACGGTAGTTCCGGCAGACTTTGCTGACGCCATCATATATACATTCTCAAAAGGAAAGTCTCTTTCCTCGAGTACTTTAAGAAATGTGCTGCCAACAAGACCTGTTGCTCCTACGATTGCTAAATTAGGTTTTTTGTTCATTTTCATTATCCTCCTATATGTAAATTTATCATTGCCTGAATGGATCTTCATTTGTTAAAAATTTTTATAATTATTATATTATATAACATTTCTAAAAGAATGTTTAACTTTTTTATATTTTTCCATACTTTTTTTTTAGTAAAAATGTGGTATAATTATAAAGTCCTAATTTTCAACGATAATACGAGATAAAAGTCTTAAATTTAGATACATAAGAGGGTATTGAGTTATGGCAGAAGAGAAAAAGAAAAGGGGCAGACCCCCCGGATCAAAGAACAAACAAAAAAACAACCATCAAACGGTATCGGCCCCACCTGCAGGCAGCCGTTTGAAAGACGAGATTTGGGCAATTATCATACTGGCAGCTGGCACGTTTCTGGTTGTTTCGCTGCAGACAGAAGCAGCTGGTGAATTCGGAAATGTTATATCAAAGCTGTTAAAAGGCTGTTTTGGAACAGTGGCATATATCCTGCCATATTATCTGATCCTTTACGGACTTTTGTTATTTGCAAAACGAACCGCCCATATCGGTGGGCGTTCCGTTATTTTCCTGTTTCTCATATTTCTTATGCTGACATTGCTGAATTCAGCCAGATATCTCGGCGCAGATTCAGGCTATCATTTTTCACTTCAATTTATCAAC
The DNA here is from genome assembly GCA_963676445.1 of Anaerovoracaceae bacterium. Taxonomy (GTDB): domain Bacteria; phylum Bacillota; class Clostridia; order Peptostreptococcales; family Anaerovoracaceae; genus Anoxybacterium. The sequence continues at coordinate 346,748 of OY781100.1, read as the reverse complement.
CAGATGTTTTCACAGGGGACGGAATTGAAAACAGGCGGCGCTTTTGGCATGGCAGTCGGCTATCTGTTGGTGAAAATCATAGGAATGACGGGACTGTACATACTATCTATCGTAGTGATTCTCATTTCGGTGATGCTGGTGATCAATACACCCGTGTCCCAGTTTTTTGATGCAATGAAAGCGAGAAGGCAGGCTAGGAAGCTTGCAGCTGAAGCGATAGCTGTGGAAGTCGACTCTTCATGGGAAGAGGAGGCGGTTCCGGAAAAGCAAGCTCCCGTTAAAGAAAAAGCAAAACGAACAGAAGCTCCGAAAATCATTAAGGATCACGAGAAACTGCATCCTTTTGAAAATAAGGAATTCAGACATTCTACCATTGAGCTGGACCCGGTGGTGCCCAATGTATCATCTTCTGGTCTGATGACGGATAATCAACTGAAAATACTAGACTACATGAATGACGACGGATTGTTTGAAAAAAACAATCAAGAAAAAGGAATAGACGATTTTGGACTGGAAGAAATAAAGATAAACACGCCGGGCATGGGTCTTGAAGGAGAAAATTCAAGTCCTGACGGAGAAAACAAGAATTCTCAGGATCATTCAAACAAACCGCAGTCTGAATCAGCAGAAAAAGCGGTTGGCAGTAAAGCAGGAAAAGATGCTGTACCAGAGAAACCGGAAGAGCTTCATATCAAAATCGGCGGAACTGATTTAAAACCATTTCAGCTTCCTCCAGTCGATCTCCTTTCAAAAGGTCCGTCGGGCAGTTCCTCTGGTGAAGCGGAAAGCTTGAAGGCAAAAGCAGCAAAACTCGAGCAAACACTCAAGGATTTTAATGTCAATGCAAAGGTTATTCAGGTTACAAAAGGACCTGCTGTAACGAGATATGAAATACAGCCGAGTACCGGAGTAAAGGTCAGCAGCATCGTTCGACTGGCCGATGATATTGCTTTGAATCTTGAAGCGAAAAGCATCCGTATGGAGGCACCAATCCCTGGAAAAGCTGCAGTAGGCATCGAAGTAGAGAATGAGAGGGTCAACCTCGTCGCACTCAGAGAGATCATCGAGTCGAGTGAATATAAGACTGCTAAATCAAAGATTGCTTTTGCTGTCGGAAAGGATATCGCCGGAAAAGCAATTGTCGCGGACCTGAAGGGAATGCCCCATATGCTGATCGCGGGCTCCACAGGTTCCGGAAAAAGCGTATGTATCAACAGTATCATCATCAGTTTGTTGTATAAAGCAAAGCCCGATGAAGTAAAGTTTGTACTCATCGATCCAAAAGTAGTAGAACTAGGAAATTATAACGGGATTCCCCATCTGCTAATTCCGGTGGTCACTGAGCCGAGTAAAGCTGCCGCAGCGTTGAATTGGGCAGTGGCTGAGATGACCGACCGATATAAAAAGTTTGCAGAAGAAGGTGTTCGCGACCTGGAATCCTTCAACAACAGCATCAAAAAAAAGGAAGAGCATGACCGTTTTCTGCCGCAGATCGTTATTATCATAGACGAGCTTGCGGATTTGATGATGGCCGCGCCTTCTCAGGTAGAGGAATCCATTTGCAGGCTTGCACAGATGGCGAGAGCCGCAGGAATGCATCTCATCGTAGCGACACAAAGACCTTCCGTTGACATTATAACGGGAGTAATTAAAGCGAACATTCCTTCCAGAATCGCTTTCGCTGTATCGTCCCAATTTGATTCCCGAACCATTTTAGATATGGCTGGCGCCGAACGGCTTGTGGGAAAAGGGGACATGCTTTTTAATCCCATTGGTATGGCGAAGCCGTTACGTGTACAAGGAACTTTTATTTCTGATTCGGAAGTACATAAAGTGATTGAATTTGTAAAAAATCAGTCACCCGAGACCGAATATGCAAGCGACGTCATTCATAGCATTGAAAAAGTACAAACCTCTTCTAACGAGAGTGACGCCGACGAGCTTTTGTCAGATGCAATTGAAACGGTTGTAAGGGCGGAGCAGGCATCCGTGTCTATGCTGCAGAGAAGATTCCGAATCGGCTACAACCGGGCCGCCAGATTAATTGACATGATGGAATCAAGAGGAATCATCGGTCCCGCAGACGGCAGCAGACCCCGAAGAGTACTCATGACGGAAGATGAGTTGCTTGGATTATCAGCAGAAGCAGAAGAATAAGCAGGAACAGAAAAATAAGAGGTATTCATGAAAATATATATAGAAACACTAGGTTGTGCAAAAAACGCCAGCGATACTGAGACAGCTGCAGGAATATTGGAGGCTGCAGGCCACAGCATCGTTGCCAATCCCTCAGATGCAGGCGCCATTATGGTTAATACCTGCGGCTTTATTAACGATGCAAAAAAGGAATCCATAAGCCGGATTTTTGACATGGTTGAATATAAGAAAAACGGCGGCATTCTCATCGTATCCGGCTGTCTGTCGCAGCGCTACGGAGAAGAGCTTTACAAGGAAATGCCGGAAGTTGATATTTTTCTAGGTGTAAACGATTATCCTAAGCTGCCGGAAATATTGAGCAGTCACGTACAAGGTACCCGGGAAAAACACTTTAGCGTTTATGAAAAAAACTTTCTGGAAACGGGCTACAGAAAGCGCATGGAACCAAGCTACAGCGCTACAATTAAAATTGCGGAAGGTTGCAATAACATCTGTGCTTATTGTGTCATTCCCTCCATACGCGGTTCTTACCGCAGCAGAAAGATGGAAGATATTATAAAGGAAGCCGGAGAATTGGCAGCAGAAGGCTGCAAAGAATTGATTCTGATCGCACAGGACGTCACATATTATGGTATGGATCTCTATGGTCAGCTAAAACTAGCGGAACTGGTCCGGGAACTCTGTAAAATCGAACCAATCCGTTGGATCAGGCTCATGTACTGCTACGAGGACAGGATCACAGACGATTTGATACAGGTAATGGCTGAGGAGGATAAAGTCTGTCACTATATCGATATTCCCATCCAGCACATCAGCGATAAAATACTGAAATCCATGAACCGCCGTTCTACCAAGGCTTCAGTTCTTAATACCATTTCAAGGCTGAGGACGGCAATGCCGGATATTCATATCAGGACGACTTTGATTACCGGCTTTCCCGGAGAAGAACAAGAAGATTTTGAGGAGCTGGTGGATTTCGTTGAAAACCAGAAATTCGAACGGTTGGGTGTATTTACCTATTCCAAAGAAGAAGGAACTCCTGCGGCGAAAATGAAAAATCAAATCAGGGAAACAACAAAACAAAGACGGAAAGAAATACTCATGACAAAGCAGATGGAAATTGCGCTGTCTTCCAATGAACAAAAAATCGGAAGAGCTTTGGAGGTCCTTGTGGAAGAAATCGAAGAGGATGGAAGCTATATCGGAAGAAGCCGCTACGACGCCCCTGAAATCGATAATTCCGTTCTTTTTACATCCGATTTTTCATTGAAACCGGGGGATATTGTTCCCGTTAAAGTTACTGATGCTTTTGATTACGATCTTGTTGGAAGAACGGAGGACTAATTATGAATTTACCTAATAAACTCACTATGCTTCGAATAATATTGATCCCTGTGTTTATAATAGTTCTGATGACAGGACATTTTTACAGCTCTGCTGTGATTTTCATCATCGCTTCCGCTACGGATGCCCTTGACGGTTATATTGCCCGAAAATATAACCTGGTTACAAATTTTGGAAAAATCATGGACCCTCTTGCCGACAAACTCCTTGTCTTTTCCGCACTGATTTGTCTCGTTGAGCTTGGAGATGTTGCGGGCTGGATGGTTATTGTTATTTTGACTCGTGAGTTTACCATAACAGGATTACGTACCGTTGCAGCAGCACAAGGAATTGTCATCGCCGCCGCCTGGTCTGGAAAAATAAAAACCATATTGCAGATGATAGCAGTTCCTGCGCTTCTTTTGCAGAATTGGCCTTTCTCTCTGATCGGCTTCCCTTTTGCAGAGATCATGCTGTGGGCATCGGTTATCATGACCATCGTATCAGGTGTGGAATACATTATGAAAAATAAAAACGTATTCTCAATGTAACTGCTCATTATATAAAGAATACAAAAATTTTATTGAAAACATTATAAAAAAAAGAATTATCTGAGACCTGCATCGCAGCCAGAAATGAGAAAGAAGAGAACAAGAATTATGAAATCAGCAATTTTAAGTGTTGGAACCGAATTACTTTTTGGTCAGATAACGAATACCAACTCTGTTTTTTTGTCGCAGCAATTAAATGACCTCGGAATTGACGTGATGTACCATTATACCGTGGGCGATAATCCGAAACGCCTGGCGGAAATGATCCGGCAGGCATTTACCGATTGTGATCTTATTATTACAACAGGAGGTCTTGGTCCGACACAGGATGATCTGACCAAAGAAATTGCCGCTGAGGTACTTCATGATGAGCTGCAGCTTCACGAGGATCTTCTCAAAAACCTTGAAGATTACTTTAAGCGCATCAACCGTGAGATGACTGAAAACAACAAGAAACAGGCTTATCTGCCTTCCAGAGCCGTCATGTTCGATAACGACGCGGGGACCGCGCCCGGTTTTGCTTTGGAGGAAAATGAAAAAATCATCATTTGTCTACCTGGGCCGCCAAGAGAAATGACTCGCATGTTTGATCTTAAAGTAAAGCCCTATCTGGAGGCAAAATCAGATAGCGTCATTTATTATAAGCAGCTTAGAACCTTCGGAATCGGTGAATCAAAGCTGGAATCGGATCTTCAGCAATGGATTGACGGGCAAACAGATCCGACTCTTGCCACCTATGCAAAGGAAGGCGAAGCGTGTCTGCGAATTACATCAAAACAGCCTACACTGGAAGAAGCAAAGGCCGTCGTTGAAGATATGATTCAGAAGGTCAACGAGAAAATCGGGCCTTATGTCTACAGCTATGAAGATGAAGAATTTTATCTTGTCGTAGCCAAAAAGCTGCTGGAGAACAATATCTCGCTTTCATGTGCCGAATCCTGTACCGGAGGACTATTCGCTCAGACAATGACGGAGGTTCCCGGAATATCCGCCGTATTTGACAGGGGTCTTGTCACCTACAGCAACAGAGCAAAGATGGAAGAACTGGGTGTAAAACTGGAAACGTTGGAACGCTTTGGCGCAGTCAGTGAAGAAACCGCGGTGGAAATGGCGGAAGGGCTGAAAAAGGTAACCGGAAGCAAACTGTGCATCTCCGTTACCGGAATTGCCGGGCCTGATGGGGGAACGGAAAATAAGCCTATCGGATTGGTATATGTCTGTGCGATACTTGATAACGAAAAGGTAAGTAAAAAGCTCCAAATCAGAAATACCAGCAGAAAATGGAATAGAAATTATACCGTTTTGTGCATGCTGGATATCATCAATCACTTGATCGACAAGAGGTAGTGCCATCGCACTGCTTCTTTTTTATCGGCAGGAAATACACTACATCATCCATACCGGAAAAATCGGGTATTTTTTTTCGCCTTTGCTATGATCATATTGAAAGAGGTGATGAGATGGAATCTTTGAAGACTTCCACAGTAAAATATGGGTTCCTATCATTAAAAAATGGGCGGCAACAAAAGATCAAATACCTTTTGCGCCGCCCCTTGTAAGCTTTTTAATAGGTTTAAATTTTATTTAATATGCAAAAACCATTGTGCCGATTCTCACCGAGACAGGTTTTGACAGAATCCAGGCATTGGTTGTTTGATTGTCATAATAGAACTGAGCACCTCTGGATGGATCTGTACCGTTTAAGGCATCTTTGGCCGCTTTTACGGCATCTGTGCCGGCAGGCTTGTTAATCCAGCCGTTAACAACCGGAGTGAACTGGTAGTAACCGCCAGATTTCTGATAGATCACATCTTCCAGCGAATCAGGCCATGAACTGTTTTTTACTCTGTTCATAACAACAGCTCCCACAGCTACCTTCGCATCATATGGCTCACCTTGTGCCTCTGCATGAACCAGTCTGGCTAAAAGATCCAGTTCTTCTGCCGTGTAGGATGAACCGGAATTGATACCTGTTTGATCAGTCTCATAGCGATCTGTTTGACCGGTTTCTGCGACAGGCCTTCCGGGAATGTTCAGTATCTGACCGATATTCAAAGCATCAGAATAGATGTTATTGGCGCGTCTCAAGTTATCCAACGGAATTTTAAATTTCTTTGCGATCAGATATAAAGTATCACCTTTTATTACAGTATAGGTATCACAAGGTACGGCCAGCACTTGTCCAATATCAAGATAGGCACTTGTCAAATTGTTGTCTTTCATCAACGATTCCACTGTTGTGCTGAAAATCCCGCTTATTTTAAACAACGAGTCACCGCCTATAACGCTATATTCCGCGGGTGTTGCTGCATAGGCGTTGACTGATGCAGACAGAGTGAGGCAGCCGGCGACCGCAGCGGTCAATACAGCTTTTTTCACTCTTCTTCCATGAAACATATTGATCCTCCTCTTTGGCCCCTCTGATTCAATGGGTTAGGGCCTACATTCTGAGATTCGGCTGTTTATTCTATTGTAATTCAAAATAGCCTTATTATCTATTGGTAAGTCTCAGTAGTCAAGGGAGTATTGGGTAAAACATGAAAAATATTCATTGATGTGTAAAAGAATGGTTTTACATTATTCCATATATATGTTAATATTTTACATATAAGTGCTAGAGCGTTTGTTATTTCCCGGGACTGGAACAGGGCAGGTTATGAAAATAACACTTGACCCTGCAGCACAATTATATTATGATACAAGTAGAACAAATGTTCTGTTTGGATGAATAAGTGATTGAATAAAGATAAATAGGAGGAATTTGTTACATGGGCATCAACAAAGAGGATAAGGATAAAGCGCTGGAAGCCGCAATGCTTCAGATACAAAAACAATTCGGAAAAGGCGCCATTATGAAACTCGGCAGTGACGAAGCAAAAATGAACATTGAAGCGATTCCGACCGGAGCGGTGAGCCTTGACATCGCAACAGGTATCGGAGGCATACCGCGCGGCAGGATTGTGGAAATATTCGGACCGGAATCCTCGGGAAAGACTACTCTGACGCTACATATCATCGCCGAAGCGCAGAAAATGGGGGGAAAGGCCGCCTTCATTGACGCAGAACATGCTTTGGACCCTGAGTATGCAAGAAATCTAGGTGTTGATGTCAATGAATTGCTGGTGTCCCAGCCTGATACGGGTGAACAGGCACTGGAAATCTGTGAAATGCTTGTACGCAGCGGTGCGATCGACGTCGTCACTGTGGACTCTGTTGCCGCTTTGGTGCCAAAGGCGGAAATCCAGGGCGATATGGGAGACAGCCATGTAGGCCTTCAAGCTCGTCTCATGTCACAAGCTCTGAGAAAGCTGGCAGGTGCTATCAACAAATCAAATACTTCTGCTATTTTTATCAATCAGCTTCGTGAAAAAGTAGGAGTCATGTTTGGTAATCCCGAAGTAACGACAGGGGGTAGAGCGCTAAAATTTTATTCTTCCATGCGCCTAGACGTCAGAAAAATAGAGAGCATAAAATCAGGTGATTCTGTTCTTGGAAACCGCACGCGGGTTAAAGTAGTAAAAAACAAAGTGGCTCCGCCGTTTAAACAGGCTGAATTTGATATTATGTACGGCCATGGAATCTCCAGAGAAGGAGACGTGCTCGACTGCGCGGTAGAAGCGAAAATCGTTGAAAAGGCAGGTTCCTGGTATAGCTTCAACGGAGATCGCATTGGCCAGGGAAGAGAGAATGTCAAGACATTCCTCTCTGAAAACAAAGAAATTCTTGCTCTGATCGAAGAGCGCCTGATGAGCAGCATTAAAGCGTCAAGTCCCGTGAAAGTTGATGAGGACGGAGTAATTATTGAAGAATAAACCCTTCTCTGAATAAACAAAAACCATAACCAATTTAATAACTTACGAAAAGGATGTTTGACAGCATCCTTTTTTATTGTGCGCCCAGCATGGGCGCAGTCTAACGGGTGAAAGTCCCGAACACGCCCAGTAGCGGGAAGTGTATAGCCAGAGGCAAGGGTGTCCATCGTGAGGCGGAATCTGAAGGAAGCTCGAGGCAAAATTCCGGTCTGACGAACAGAAATCACATCAGGCGAAATCTGCGGATAAGGTTGCAATACAAACTGAAGTCCAAAAGCTACAAGAAAAGCAGATAGCGTAAATGTGGCAGACACGTGGAAGGAAAGACTGCGTTCTTACCTGGGGAGATCTCACGGACGAGGGAACTCGGTTGAAACAAGATTTATCGTGAGAAGTCAGCAGAAGCCATAGTAGTGACGACGGCTGGTGAAAGTCAGCAAGAGCGAAGGGCTGAACAATTTTGGCAGTTACTAAAATTATGCTTGTAATCTCGGCAAGGAAACACCAGGCAATAGCCCCTTGATTCATCAGGTGGACAGGTGGCAGAGATGAGCGAAAAGAAGGGAAGTAGCGAAGTATGAACGCTGAAAAGTTACTGGAAAAGATACTGAGTCCGGAAAACATGGACGAGGCTATCAAACAAGTCAAACGCAACAAAGGAGCAGCAGGGGTGGACGGAATGCTCACAACTGAACTAGATGGCTACTTTGAAGCGCACGGCGAAGAAATCAAGGAACTGATTAGAAAGAGAAAGTACAAACCCAGCCCAGTGCTAAGAGTGGAAATACCGAAGCCGAATGGTGGTGTAAGAAATCTGGGGATACCGGCTGTAATTGATAGAACAATACAACAGGCAATCTCACAGATCATCACGCCAATATTTGAAGAGACATTTCATGACAGCAGTTACGGGTTCCGAGAGGGCAGGTGTGCTCAAAACGCAATCGAAAAGGCCATAAACCTTATGAATCATCACTACACATGGATTGTGGATATTGACCTGGAAAAATTCTTTGACACTGTAAACCACGACAAGCTGATGACGCTGGTTGCAAAAAGAGTACAGGATGGTGACGTCGTCTCCCTAATCAGAAAGTATTTGGTAAGTGGGGTAATGATTGACGATGAGTACAAAGAATCCATCATCGGCACACCGCAAGGTGGAAACCTATCACCTCTACTATCCAACATTATGCTGAATGAACTGGACTGGGAACTGGAGCGGAGAGGGCTGAACTTCGTAAGATATGCAGATGACTGCATCATCTTAGTGGGAAGTGAAAAGTCAGCGATCAGAGTAATGACAAGTGTTACAAAATACATTGCAGAAAACCTGTGGCTGAAAGTCAACGCAATCAAAAGTAAAATTGAGACACCCAAAGGACTAAAATACTTGGGGTATGGATTCTACTTTGACGGATTCCAAAAGCAGTACAAGGCGAGACCGCATGAAGATTCAGTCATGAAGATAAAAGCCAAGATTAAGGAACTCACATCAAGAAAATGGGGAGTCAGCATGGATCACAGAATCATGCACCTTAATTGGACCATCAGAGGATGGATAAATTATTTCCGCATAGCAAACATGAAAAAGGTTTGTATGGAGATAGACCGGCATATGAGGTTCCGATTGCGAATGTGTATATGGAAACAGTGGAAACGACCTAAAACCAGATACAAGTCTTTAATAAAACTTGGTATATCTAAAGGCAAAGCATGGGAATGGGCGAACTCAAGAAAAGGTTACGCCAGAGTGGCGAGCTCATTCATTATGCACAGAGCAGTGACCAACGAAATCCTAAAAAGAAAGGGCCTAGTATTTCTACTAGACCACTATCAGTCCGTTCATATTTAGTACAAAATTGAAGCGCCGTGTACGGAACCGTACGCACGGTGCTGTGAGAGGTCGGAGAATTTGAATATGACTAATCAAATTCTCCTCCTACTCGATTTTCATTCTTCCATTCTTTTCTTAATTATTTTGTATTGATTCGATAGGCAATTTATGTTATTATTTGATTAAACGTTTTAATTAAACGTTTAACTTGAGTGATTTTGTCTGGAATACATAGATAAGGAGTGTTTCAATGAGCATCACAATCAAAGAGATCGCCAGATTGGCTGATGTTTCTACCGCAACGGTATCGATGATTCTGAATAAAAAAGATCAGAATATCAGTCCGTCTACGAGGGAGAAAATATTATCCATAGCTGAAGAACACAATTACATTCCAAATAGCGCAGCCAGAAGCCTCGTAACCCGTAAAACCAACACCATCGGCTTGATTCTTCCGGATATCACCAACCCGTTTTTCCCTGAGATTGCCCGTGGTGCAGAGGACAAAGCCAGTGAAGAGCGATACAGTATTATATTTTGTAATACGGACGACAGCCTGAAGCGGGAAGAAAAATATATCAAGATACTAACAGAAAGAATGGTTGATGGAATTATTTTTGCTCACGCAGCCGATCATGAGGAATCCTGTACCGGATTGAATCGTTCAAAATTACCGGTTATCCTGATAGATAGAGATTACAGCAATGAAAATGTCAGGGGCAGGGTTGTGGTAAATAATGAAAGTGGCTCCTATTCTGGCGTCAGGTATTTGATTCAACGAGGATACCGTAAAATTCTATATATCGGAGGAGCTCTGATCACTCAAACAGCGAAAGACAGATTGGCCGGCTACAAGAAGGCACTTTGTGAGAATAAGATCGAATTTGATGAGACGCTCGTGAAATCAGGAAGTTACCGGAGTGAATGGGGTTATCAGGCCATCATGCAGTTTACAGAAGAGAAAACAGACTTTGATTCAGTTTTCTGCGGCAATGATATGATCGCATTTGGTGTTATGAAGAAGTTAAAAGAGACTGGAGTCCGTATACCTGATGATGTTGGAGTCGTCGGTTATGATGATATCTACGTTTCTTCTATGATGGAACCGTCACTGACAACGGTAAAACAGCCAAATTATGAGATGGGTTATCGCGCTGTAGAATTGCTTCTAAACGTACTGGGCAATAAAACCAACAATAACTCAAACACAAAAATAGTATTAAATACAGAACTTATCGTTAGAAATACCACGCGATAAGGAATAGGGAGGTACACATGATCACAGTGGTTGGAAGCTTGAATATGGATCTGGTAATCAACACCGATGTGATACCGAGGCCCGGTGAAACCGTGCTGGGAACTGATTTTCACAGAATACCCGGAGGAAAGGGTGGAAATCAAGCAGCCGCAGCCGCAAGGCTGGACGCGAAAGTCGTTATGATCGGCGCCGTAGGTCAGGATGATATGGGAGTGGAATTGATTCGTTCATTGGAATCCGATGGAGTAAAAACAGATTTTATCAACAGAACAGAAGGCGTATCGACGGGAATCGCCGCCATCGTAGTAGAAAAATCAGGAGATAACGCAATTACGGTTGTCTCCGGGGCTAACTTTACCATAACAGAGCAAAGGATCGAAGAAGTTCAGGATGTTATAGGTCAGTCCAATATTCTGTTAGCTCAACTGGAGATTCCGCTGCCAACTGTAGAAAAGGCGCTGTTGATAGCGAGAAGAGCTGGTTGCCTGAACATATTAAATCCCGCTCCGGCAAAGATATTGAGTAAGGAGATCTTAGCTAATATTGATATTCTTACACCAAATGAAATAGAGCTTGAATTACTTAGCGGCCGCAGCACAAAAACGATGGAAGAAATTTTGAATGCCGGAAACTGTCTGCTTGACAAGGGCGTTCGTGAATTGGTAGTAACCCTTGGGCCAAGAGGCTGTGTAAGAATTAACCGAGAAGGAATGAAACATTTTCCAGCGAGAGAAGTGGCAGCTGTGGATACCACCGCCGCAGGAGACTGCTTTAACGGGGCGCTTGCAGTTGCGTTGTCAGAGGAGAAGGAAATGGATGATGCGATCCAGTTTGCCATTTCTGCCAGTGCTTTATCCATTACCAAGTTGGGGGCGCAGACATCTCTTCCGTATCGAAAGGAAATCGATGCTTTTCATCTCAGTAACGATAAATGATAGTCGCTAAATTATAAATAAATTCATCAAAAAGAACAGCGGAGGGAACAAAATGAAAAAAGTTATTATTGACTGTGACCCAGGGCATGATGACGCCATAGCTTTACTGCTTGCAGCAAAAGCCGATGATATCGAGTTGATCGGCGTTACGACTGTTGCTGGAAACAGCGAATTACATAATACAGTGAGAAATGCCCGTAAGATTCTGGATTATGCAGGTTATCCCGATATTGACGTCTATGCGGGCTGTGACAAGCCTATGATGCGAAATCTTTTCCGGCTTACAGGAGCGATCATACACGGTGAAGACGGACTCGGGGGACCGGCTATTCCTGCGCCAACTACTCCGGTCAAGGATGAGCACGCGGTGGATTATCTGATCAGGACCCTACGCGATTCAGATGAAAAAATTATTCTGATCGTTACTGGCCCAATGACAAATATCGCAGTAGCACTGCAAAAGGCACCTGATATTAAAAACAAAATTGATCGTATTATCATGATGGGCGGTGCAGTCATCGAACCCGGAAATATCACATCTGCCGCCGAATTTAATATTTTTGTAGACCCGGAGGCGGCTAAAATTGTAATTAACAGCGGCTGTGAATTATATCTTGTCAGCCTTGATGTATCCATGAAAGCTGTTTTCATGGAAAATGACATTGAAACGCTGCGAAATCAAGGTGATAAGATCTCTTCCATCGTAGCATCTTTACTTGATTTCTTTGCGAATACGCACGTAAAACATTTTGGCTTTAAAGCCTGCCCAATCCATGATGCATTATGTGTCGGGATTTTAATTGACGAGGATCTGATCGAATTCCAAAAGACTTTTGTTGATGTTTCCCTGCATGATCCTTTGACCTTAGGTGAAACCGTAGCAGACCTTTGGGGGATTACGGAAAACGAACCGAACTGCCATATCGCCATGAAGGTGGACAGGGAAAAGTTTGTACGAATGATTTGTGAACACATGAAAAAATAGTATGTTATTCTTACATCCCTTCGCAATCAGGTGGAGGTGATGCTGAATATAAACTTTATAAGAGGAGAGAAGAAATGAAAAGAAAAATATCTTTATTACTTTGCTTGTTCTTATTGTCAATGACAATATTTGCAGGATGCGGCGGTAAGGAAGAACCAGCTGGTGACGATTCCGCGTCGAATGGGGATGCACTTAAAGTTGTATGCCTCCTGAACGGTAACCTCGGCGACAAATCCTTCTTTGACTCTGCAAATCAGGGAATGTCTATGATCAAAGACCAGCTCGAAGTGGAAACAAAGGTTGTTGAAATGGGATTTGACAACACCGCTTGGGAATCCACTTTATATGAATTTGCTGATTCCGATTACGATGTCATCATAGTTGGAACCTATCAAATGCAGGAACTTCTGGAAAAAGTTGCACCCGAATATCCAGATAAGAAGTTCATAATCTTTGACTCGGAAGTTGATGCGGATAATGTTTATTCCATCACATTCAAGCAAAACGAAGCTTCTTACCTGGCAGGTTCAATAGCTGCCATGATGGCTTCCGATTCTGAGATGACCAATGGGCAAGGAAAAATCGGAGCAGTGTTAGCTATGGATATTCCTGTATTGAATGACTTCCTTGTTGGATACATACAGGGCGCAAATGACACGGTTCCTGGAACAAAAGTGGCAGTTTCCCAGATCGGTGATTTTGCTGATACAGCTAGAGCGAAGGAACTTGCTACCGCTCAATATAATTCTGGCGTAAGCGTCTGTATGCATGTTGCCGCACAGGCCGGACTTGGAGTTATCGACGCGGCGAAATCTTTAAAAACATATGCGATCGGAGTTGACGCTGACCAGGCTATGTCCCTTGCTTCAGACGATCCTGATGCCAGCGCACAGATTGTTACTTCCGTTTTAAAGAATATTGACCAGGTATTACTCCGTGCGATTGAGAAACATATCGATGGTACGCTTCCATACGGATCAACTGAATCACTGGGTATCAAAGATAAAGCGGTAGGAATTGCGGATAATGACGTTTACAGAAGTATTGCTTCAGAAGATATGATTTCAAAAGTTGAGGAGCTCCAGTCCAAGATCGAAAAGGGTGAAATTGAAGTCAAATCTGCATTTGATATGTCCTCTGAAGAGCTTGCTGCTTATAAGGCAGAGGTTGAATTAAGATAATAAATTAACAAGCTGAGAAATATTAAATTTAAGCTGAAATATTTAATAATTAGAACCGGAAAGGCACCCTGAATCCGCCGCACTTGGGTCCCTGGCGATTTACATAGCCGTAGTGCGGCGGCGAGGGTGTTTTATCATGTCTGAATTATTACAGATGAGAGAAATCTCTAAAATTTATGGAAATGGAATATATGCCAACAGGCATGTGAACTTCTCTGTTAGAGATGGAGAGATTCACGCTTTGGTAGGCGAAAACGGAGCAGGGAAGAGTACCTTGATGAAGATCCTCTTCGGCCTGGAAAAACCATCTAACGGAGAAATATTTCTGGAAAACAAAAAGATGGAATTCAATACTCCGCAAGATGCGATGGCAGTCGGAATTGGTATGGTCCATCAGCATTTTATGCTGGTGGAATCCTTGAGCGTAACAGAAAATATCATATTAGGCTGTGAACCGATAAAAGGCGGATTTATCGATTATAAGACAGCGAAAGAAAAGGTCAGGAATTTTGCTGAGACCTTTGATATGAAGATTGATCCAGAAGCTGTCGTCAGTGAATTATCCGTCGGTGTAAAACAAAAGATTGAAATTATCAAAGCCCTGTTTCGAGGTGCTAAAGTACTGATTCTGGATGAACCTACAGCGGTACTGACACCCCAGGAAACTTCGGAATTGTTTATCCAGCTAAACAGTCTGAAGGAAAAGGGCTATACCGTAATATTTATTTCTCATAAACTCAGGGAAGTAAAGGAAATATCCGATCGGATCAGCATTATGAGAAGAGGGGAAATGGTACAGACCATCGATACAGATTCCGTAACAGAAACAGAGATCTCAGCGCTGATGGTCGGATCGGGTTATACCGCTGAGCTGGCAAAATCGAATGCAAACCCCAAAGAAAGACTTCTTAATGTCAGAGACCTTACCTTCATTGACGCAGAAAAACAAAAACGAGTAGACAAGGTTTCCTTTTCTGTTCGCTCGGGCGAAATCATCGGAATTGCAGGAGTGGAAGGGAATGGCCAGACAGAATTAATAGAAATGATTACTGGATTAGCACAGCCTGTGTCCGGAAACATTGAAATGCTCGGGAAAATTACAACCGGTAAAGGGATCGGCCTTCTGCGAGATCTCGGGATGGCTTATATCCCCAGTGACCGAATGACTCTGGGTGTTACTTCAACAATGAGCATTGAAGAAAATCTAATTACAACGAAAATTCGAAAGAGGGATCTTATAAATAAATTGCAGTTATTGGATAAAAAAAGAATCAATAAGCTGTCAAAAGAACTGGTTGAGGAATATCTCATCAAATGCTCATCTCCGCAGACATTGGTCGGTATGCTTTCCGGCGGGAATATTCAGAAGGTAGTAGTTGCAAGAGAATTCACTCAAAACAACACTAAATTAATTATCGCCGAGCAACCAACCAGGGGAATTGATGTAGGCGCAGCAAAATTTATCCATGAAAAGCTGGTCAGCCTGCGGGACCGCGGCTATGCAGTGTTGCTGGTATCGGCTGATTTGGAAGAGTTATATAAGCTGTCGGACAGTATTCTCGTGATGTACAACGGCAGAATTTCCGCCTATATTGAAGAGCCGAAGGCTGTTTCTGAAACAGAATTAGGACATTATATGCTAGGCGTAAACAAACAGACTGATGAAGAAATCGGGAGGGCCTGCCATGAAAAATAAAAATTTGCTATTTAGTAGTGCGACAACTGCAATTGCCATCGCCATTTCTTTGGCTATTGCATTCATTATCATCTTTTTTGTGAGCAATTCTCCCATGGAAGCAATCAAGGCGTTGCTGCTGGGACCATTTAGTTCTTTCAGGAACTTTGGGTCCATCATAACACTGGCGTCTACGGTAACCTTCACAGGCTTGGCAGTATGCATCATGTTTCAGGCTTCCATGTTCAACATGTGTGCTGAGGGTTCATTTTTCATCGGCGCACTGGCTGCCGCTGCTGCGGCCACTTCCTTCAGCATGGTCCCTGGAATCGGACTGATCGTTCCAATGCTCTTTGGAGCTGCTGCAGGGGGACTACTTTGTTTTGTTCCTGCCATACTGAAAGCAAAAGTGAATGCAAATGAAATGGTCTCTTCACTGATGCTAAATTATATCGCATTGTTTCTCGGGCTTTATTTAATGAATACTTTTTTCCGAGATGATGCTTACGGTGCATTAGCTTCTCATAAGCTGCCGGATAATTCTATCCTGGTAAAATGTGTCCCAGGAACCGCAATTCACACAGGAATTATTATCTCTATCGCGCTGATCCTGCTGTGTTATTTATTCATTTATAAAACCAAATCCGGATACGAAATCCGTGTGATGGGTCAAAATTCAAAATATGCTAAATATACCGGCCTCAGTGTAAGCGGAGCAATTATTCTTTCGCAAGTAATGGGCGGAGCGATTGCCGGACTTGGCGGAGCGGTAGAAGTCATGGGAATGTATGCCCGCTTTCAATGGACAACACTCCCGGGATATGGATGGGACGGTGTAATCATTGCTATTCTTGCAAGAAATAAACCTCAATTCGTTCCTTTGGCCGCTCTTTTCCTTGCATATTTACGTGTTGGAGCCAACGTAATGGCTCGGGTTTCCGATGTTCCGAGTGAGATCATAACAGTAATACAAGCCATTATGATTATGCTTGTAACCGCAACGGCATTGTTGGGACGTCTAAAGCAAAAGTCCGTAGAGAAGGAGGTACTTGCGAATGGATAGAGTTTTTGATATGATTTTCTCTGCGGAATTTATCAGTTCGGTGATCCGCGTTACAACACCGATTTTATTCGCCACTATGGCGGTTCTGCTTTCTGACCGTGCAGGTGTGCTAAATATCAGTATTGAGGGAACCATGCTGTTTGCCTCATTGATGGGTGTCGTAGGCAGTGCCTATACACAGAGTGCATGGCTTGGATTGTTAATTGCAGTCCTCTCCGGAGTTTTCTACGCTGGAATTTTGTCTTTCTTTCATCTAAGGCTGAAAACAGACATCATACTGACAGCGATTGCATTAAATCTCATGGCAAGCGGTCTGACCGTATCAATATTGTATCTGCTCACAGGAGATAAAGGGGTATCTACCTCTCTTCCAAGTAAGGTACTCCCGAGCGTTACACTACCGATAATTGAAGATATCCCGTTTCTTGGCACAGTTCTTTCAGGGCAGAATGTGCTTACATACTTTTCAATTATCATATTGGTAATCCTGGGTATCTTTCTGAAATATACCAGAACAGGCACCCATATTCGGGCAGTGGGTGAATATCCGACAGCAGTTGAAACAGCCGGAATTTCCGTTGCGAAAACAAGATTGATTGCACTTCTGATTTCTGGAGGAATTGCAGGCATGGGCGGCGCATTTATGTCGATGGCTTATTTATCCATGTTTACGAAAGATATGATTTCAGGCCGCGGGTTTATCGCACTTGCTGCCGAAGCGATGGGAAGGGGTGTCCCGGCGCTTTCCTTGCTCTCTTCGCTGCTTTTCGGCTTTGCAGATGCGCTTTCAAGCAATCTTCAGCTCTTCAACATTCCCAGTGAATTAACAAGGTTAGTTCCTTATTTACTCACCATCATAGCACTTGGAATTTACGCTTCAAGAGAGCAAAAAAAGAAAAAAAATTTATGATATCAGTAAGTTTTTTTCAAATGTAATTCAATTATAATAATATCGGTTAAAATATATCATAATTATGATACCAAATAGGAAGGAAAATGCAAATATTGTTTGACATTGCAATGCTTGTATGATAGTATAAATGACTGTAAGCCGCTCAAAAAGGGTCTAAATAAAAGCAATTTGCTACCCTCGATGGCGAGACTGGATAGAGGAGGTAAGAAAGAATATGTATGCAGTAATCGAAACCGGCGGAAAGCAGTACAGAGTACAGGAAGGCGATGTGATTACCGTTGAAAAACTCAATGTTGCAGCGGGTGATGACATCACATTTGACAAGGTACTTTTACTGAATGACGGTGAAAAAGTTCAGGTTGGCGCGCCAATCGTAGAAGCAGCAAAAGTTTTTGGTACAGTCGTTGAAAATGGTAAAGGACAAAAGGTTATCATCTTCAAATATAAGGCCAAAAAGGACTACAGAAAGAAGCAGGGACACAGACAGCCTTATACAATGATTAAAATCGAATCATTGTCAGCTAACGGGAAACCCGCTCCCAAGAAAGTAGTTGAAAAGCCAGCTGCAGAAGCAGTAGAAGCTGAAAAGCCCGCTGTAGAGAAAAAGCCTGCTGAAAAAAAGGCTGCCGCAGAAAAGAAACCGGCTGCAAAGAAAGCTGAAACTGCTGAAAAAGCAAAGAAGCCCGCAGCAAAAAAAGCGGCAAAACCTGCAGAAGCTAAGGACGCCGAATAATTAGAAAATACACATATACGGATTCTCCGGATTTGAACATCAAATCTGTGATGAATTGATGCAAAGACAGCACATGAAAAAAGGAGGTGTAGTCTATGGCAAGTAAAAAAGGAGTAGGTAGCTCCAAGAACGGACGCGACAGTGAGTCGAAACGCCTTGGTGTTAAGAGAGGCGACGGTCAAGCTGTTAGCGCAGGCAGCATCTTGGTAAGACAGAGAGGAACGAAGTTCCATCCTGGAAACAATGTAGGAATCGGCGGAGACGATACTTTATTTGCAAAAATCGACGGAGCTGTAAAGTTCGAACGATATGACAAGACCAGAAAAAAAGTAAGCGTTTATCCAAAAGAAGCATAAGCCTAAATGATTAAGCCCCTATATTTGATATAGGGGCTTTTTTATCAAATAGGAAATATCATTTTCTATTTGATAAAACAAGAAATATTAATGTTAGTTGAACGAAATGTTCTTGCAGGATCATCTCATATCAAGCAAAAGAAATGTTATCGATCTCAAAAAAGGGGAAATATTAGAATCAGGAGGTGAAATTATGTTTGTAGACAGAGCCAAAATATCCATTCGGTCCGGAAAGGGCGGCGATGGCTGCGTTTCCTTTCGCAGAGAGCCGTTTGTCCCTGAGGGAGGACCAAACGGCGGCGATGGAGGAAAAGGCGGTGACGTTATTTTTGAAGCTGACAATAATCTCAGAACATTGATGGATTTTCGCTATAAAAGAAAATATGAAGCCGAAAACGGGCAAAACGGAATGAAGTACAACCGTTTTGGAAAAAAAGGAGAAGACCTTGTCGTCAAAGTTCCTCCCGGAACCATTGTTATCGATGAGGAAAGCGGTCTGGTCATGAAGGACCTTCTTCATGACGGTGACCGTTTTGTCGTAGCAAGAGGCGGAAAAGGCGGCAAGGGTAATGTTAATTTTAAAAATTCCGTCAGGCAAGCGCCGAATTTTGCAGAAGCGGGAGGCTTTGCCCAGTCCAGAAATGTTCTGCTTGAGCTGAAGCTGATCGCTGACGTAGGTTTGATTGGATTTCCCAATGTCGGCAAATCTACACTACTTTCCGTTTGTACCAGTGCAAGTCCTAAGATTGCAAATTATCATTTTACGACGATCACCCCTAATTTAGGCGTTGTCGAGATTTTTGACAATAGTTTTGTAATGGCTGATATTCCGGGTTTGATCGAAGGCGCTCATCAGGGCGCTGGACTTGGATTGGCCTTTTTAAAGCACATTGAGCGAACCAAGCTGTTAATCCATGTCGTTGATGTATCCGGCTCCGAAGGAAGAGATCCCATCGATGATTTTGAAAAGATCAATAAAGAGCTTGCCTCTTTCGGTGACAAGTTGATGAAGAAACCTCAGCTTGTCGCTGCAAACAAAATAGACATGCTCGATGAGGAAGACGAAAGGTATCTGGCCTTTAAAAACTATGTGGAAGGTAAGGGATATCAGGTATTCCCAATTTCCGCTCCGATCAATCAAGGCGTTAAAGAACTGTTGAGCGCTGCGGCAGCAGAGCTGCACAGGATTGAACAAGAGCCGCAGGAAGAAGAAGTCTTTGAATTTTTTGACTTTGAAAAGGATCAAGAAGATCCAGACTACAGAGAAATCTATGCGTCAAAAGACGGAAACAATTACGTTCTTGAAGGCAAACAGCTTCGTAAAATCTTTAACTCCACCAATTTCAACGACCTTGGCTCTCTGCGATATCTCTACAAATATATTGAGAAAAACGGAGGCATCGATAAATTGAAAGAGCTGGGTCTTGACGAAGGTGATACGATCCGAGTATTTGACTATGAATTCGAGTACTTTGACGAATAAAAGACGCTCTATTCCAGCCTATCCTTTCGTAGTAAGCGTCTGCCGAAGGTATTCCTCCTGAAACCGCCTCCTTTATAATGCTGCGCATTAAGTCGGTAACAGGTTTCACGGTTTTCCTTTAGAACACCTTCGGCAAACGCAATAAAACGGCAGTTTCGCAAAATGCAGATTGCCGTTTCAATTTTATGCATATTTTAAACAGATTGATCATAGCACCGTATCTTACAAGTCTACCTTATAGGATACGACCTTTCCGATATAATCGATATCTTCAAAGCTTTCAATGATATAAATCTGAAATGCTCTGTCTTCAGGAATTAGAAGGATCTTATCATTCGAGAAAAAGATTCTTCTCAGAGTTGCCTGTTTTCTGTTATTTGGATATAAAGCGATAATATCCTTTTCTTTTAATAATTCCAGCTTTGTGGGAAGAATATATATATATGAATGAACTGGGATCGAAGGATTCATTGACGAATCACCAAGAAAAAAGTTGATCATATCACCCTGTGCCTGAACCTTTGAAACTCCTCCGCTGGAAAGAGTGATTTCCCTGACCAGTTCTGACGGATCAATGCTATCGCCCTGGCTGATATATTTCGATGACATCTCCAGCGTAGACAACACATCCAGTTGCTTGAGATAATCAAGCGCTTCCTGTGATATACTGCTATTATCAGCTTTATATAAGGATTCCAGCATAATTCGGTTCAGTTGAGAGGATGCAAGCATATATTCTTTAATGACATCCGGTGCTTTCTCCATATAACCCTGAAAAACAAGCTGGGACTGATTTTTACTGTTGCACACTTTTGCCAAAGCAAGAGAAACCTCGGGCGAAGGCGGCGGCAGCTTCCTATTTTTTAATTGCGATATGTAGGATGGGGTAATTGTAATATCAAACTGGGTGCATAATTTTGAAATCTGCCTTAGCGAGAGCTCGCTTTCAGATATAATTTTGTCTAACATTTCTGCATAGTTCATGATGTTAACACAGCCTCCGATCTAGATATGTTACCTGTTGAGTTTTAACTTAACTATACCAATCAGCCAAATCAATGTCAATTGTTATCGAAATTTGTGCTAGAATGCAGATTAGAAAACAGGTCCGCCATTGCTGTAAAATAGCGTTTGTTGTATAATATATTAAAATATAAAAATCGGGAGATACCTATGACAAACAAACATCCATCAAGAGAAGAGTGCTTTGCATTATTAAAAGAATATCATACCCCGCCCCATGTAATCCGTCATTGCGTCAAGGTAACAGAAACTGCTTTAAAAATAGCTGCAGCACTAAACGCGAAAGGTTATGATCTCGATCTGGGATTGATTCAGGGGGCAGGTTTGATTCATGATATTGCACGAGTAGAAGAAAATCACTGGGAGATCGGAGCAGATATCATGGCTGGATTGGGCTATGATCAGGAGGCAGATATCATCCGGGTACACATGTTTTACAACTGCAATCCCAATGAAGATGAATTTAATGAAACAGATATTGTCTGCCTGTCAGACCGTATGGTCAAAGAAGACGAATATGTGGGTCTTGAAAAAAGAATGCAGTATATCCTCGATAAATTTAAAGGAAACAAGGAGGCCGCAGAAAGAATCGGTGCGCGAATCAAGGAAAACAAAGCAGTGATTACTAAAATCGAAAAAATTCTAGGAGCATCCGTCGATTCCTTAATGTAGTTCTTTGAATCGAAGTTATATTTTTACCTCCTTTGTAATATGCTTAATTGAAGCGGCGTCAAGGAGGTTATTTTTATGTATAGAAACAGAAGATATGTAAAAAAAAGGAAAAGCTATGGGTCTACTCTTTTAAAACAGATCCTGATCTGCATCGTCATTGTATTGCTCGTTATCGTCATTAAAAAAATGGATGTTGCAATTGTCAATGAAAGCCTGGAAACATTCCAGGCCAAATTGGACCGCGACTATAAAGCCGCGGATATTATTGATTCAGCAAAAGAATTGGCCTCAAAAGCATCGGAAATTCCAGGGTCCGTTGTTGCAGCTTTCCATCGGAGTGAAAGCAAGCTCGCATTCTCGCCTCCTGCAGACGAAGACGCTGTTATATCGACTTTCGGAGAAAAGTCCGGATACTTTGGTTCTCAAGAAAACGGTTTTGAACGGGGAATGAAATTTCAGTCGGACCAGGAAATGCAGGTCTATTCCATTGGCGGCGGGATTATCTCTGAAATAGGAGAGAGTAGTCAATATGGAAAATATATCAAAGTCGTTCACGGAGATGATGTGGTATCCTTTTACGGCGGTTGCACTCAGATTTATGTACAATCATTGGAAAAGGTGAAAAAGGGCCAGCTCATCGCTTCAGTAAGTCCTGAGAGCAACGGGTATCTGAGCTTTGAGCTGTGGGTCAATGATGAAATTGTAAATCCGGCTAGCTATATTGAGTTTTAGTTGAGTTGCCGCGATGTTTCGGTTTCAACTATTTAACACAAAGGTAGAACTGCACTATTCCTTATTTCTGCTGCTTCTTTTTATTTCATTATCAGGAAACTTTTTTTTCGCGGCTGCCTCCGTGATGTTTTCGTTCCTTCATGAATTTGCTCACAAAAGAACTGCAAAGCATCTTGGATATACCCCGGAGAAGATTTCTTACGGCCTTTTTGGAGGCGTTCTGCATCTGCGGGACGGCTTTATTCAGCCTGTTGACGAACTCTTAATCCATCTTTCAGGACCTTTTTTCAATATTTTTTCAGCATTTCTCCTATATGCCTTATACCGCTATTACGAATATTCCTGGCTCGAACCCCTAATTCTTGCCAATATCGTACTTGCAATTTATAATCTGATGCCATTTTATCCTCTGGATGGGGGAAAAATCGTAGACTTGTATCTTGCTATTTTTCTGGGATACGGCAGATCACAAAAAATATCGCGTTTTTTTTCTCTATTATTTACAGTTTTTCTTTTCCTTTTAGGCATTTACTTGGTACAATATAATGTACTGAATTTATTCCTGTCCGCTTTGGCAGTCAATCTGTTCATCGCCCGCAGACAGGATAATAGTTTTATCTTCTATAAAATTACCAGAAATATCGAAGACGGCATAAAAAACGGCAATGAAAAAATTGTGGTCTGCAAAGAAGATATGAAGGCGATCAAGATAATCGAAAGATACAAGCCGCTGGAAACCAGGCTCTTTACCATTGTCAATGACAAGGGAAAATATAAAGGTCAGCTTACGGAAAAAGAGCTTCTTAACGGAATCTATTACTGCGGCATTTATGCGGACTTTAAAAGGCTGCTGGCTTACAAGCGAACAGGTTAGCATAGTTGACAGCGTGTAACAACTTTCGATGAATGCCGGCAATAAGAATAAAACTGCCGATTCAGTGAAACAATCATATCGGGAACCAACCCAAATAGAAATGGAGCGTTATACATGACATTATCGAATCAATTGGACAAGCTTTTAATGAAAGTCGAAAAGCCTGCAAGATATACCGGCGGAGAGTGGAACTCCATAAAAAAAGAGCTCTCGGAAATTCAAACGAGGTTTGGTTTTGCCTTTCCTGATACTTATGAAATCGGGATGTCTTATCTGGGACTTCAGATCATTTATCATATATTAAATAAAAAGGATTCTGTGTATTGTGAAAGAATTTTTGCTCCTGTGGAAGACATGGAAGAGTTGATGAGAAAGGAAGGGCTTCCGCTTTTTACTCTGGAAACAAAATCTCCGGTAAGTGAATTAGATATTTTAGGCTTTACACTGCAATACGAGCTCTCCTTTACCAATTTGATCAATATGCTGGATCTTTCAGGCATTCCCATAAAAAGCAGTGAGCGGGCTGAAAATCATCCCTTCGTTGCAGCGGGAGGGCCATGTGCTTTTAATCCTGAACCTCTGGCGGACATCATTGACTTTTTTATGCTTGGTGATGGAGAGGAAGTGCTGCTTGAGGTATGCGAAGTACATGGACGTTGGAAGGCTTCCGGCAAATCCAGAGAAGAATTCTTGAAAGACTTAGCCGGGATAAAAGGAGTTTATGTTCCGGCTTTCTATACGGCTTCCTATAATGATGACGGTACTGTGAAAGAAATAATAAAAAACTTTGAAGAAGCTCCTGATCAAATTGAAAAACAAATTGTTGAGGATCTTAATCGTGTTGAGTTTCCGGATCAGTGCATCGTACCATTTATTGACACCGTTCATGACAGAGCTGTAGTCGAAATATTCAGAGGCTGTACCAGGGGCTGCAGGTTCTGTCAGGCGGGAATGATCTACCGTCCTGTCAGGGAGCGGTCCAAAGACAAGATTAAGCAAATTGCCGTTAAGCAGATGGAATCAACAGGGCATGAAGAGCTGTCCATTCTTTCTCTTTCTACCAGTGACCATTCCGAAATCGAGCCATTGGTAGAGGAATTAATGAGCATCTGTAAAGACAATAACGTCTCTTTGTCTCTTCCCTCGCTGAGGCTGGATTCCTTTTCTTTTAAAGTTTTACAGGAAATACAAGGGTACAAGAAATCAGGACTGACCTTTGCGCCTGAAGCCGGGACGCAAAGGCTTCGAAATGTAATCAACAAATCGATCACTGACACTGATATCTATCAGGCAGTGGAGAAGGCAATCGAACTGGGATGGATAAACATCAAGCTGTATTTCATGGTAGGGCTACCAACCGAAACCTTCGAGGATCTGGACGGAATTGCAGAAATTGCTAAGAATATTACCGATATCAATTATCGAATTACAGGTAAACGCGGCAGATTTAATGTAACGGTCAGCGTTTCCAATTTTGTACCGAAAGCACATACACCTTTCCAATGGTTTGCTCAGGATTCAGCGGAACTTTTCCGTCAAAAGCACTATTATCTAAGAGATCAATTAAAGCACATCAAGGGCGTTTCTTTTCATTACCATGGAACGGATGCCAGCCATATGGAAGCTGTTTTTGCAAGAGGCGACAGACGTCTTAGTGAAGTGTTAATCAAAGCAGTACAATTGGGCTGCAAATTCGACGGCTGGCGGGAGCATTTCAACTATGCTCTTTGGCAAAAGGCATTTGAGGAGTCCGGTATTGATCCCGACTTTTATGCCTGCAGGGAAAGAAACTATGACGAATTGCTTCCATGGGAGCTGATCGATGCAGGACTGACGAAGGACTTCCTTATAAATGAAAATAAAAATGCATTGGAAGAAGTTCAAAGCGCAGACTGCAGGCATCAATGCAATCATTGCGGAATTAATCATAAAGTAAAATGCACCAGGGAGGGGACGTTATGAGCAGATATGTAGTTAAATTTTATAAAGAGGGCGTACTGCGTTATATTTCGCACCTGGATTTGCTGCGGCTTTTCAAGCGTTCTTTCAAACGTGTGGATATTAAACTTCAATATTCCCAAGGTTTCAACCCTCACCCGAAAATGAGCTTTGCGCAGCCTCTGTCTTTAGGATATGACAGTAAAGGGGAATATTTGGAATTCGACACTGTTAAGCCTTATTTAATAAGTGAAATTAAATGTAAACTGAACGGCATCCTGCCGGAAGGGATTGGAATTATTTCCTGTTCAGAGCTGCCGGATGCGGGCAAATCTCTAGCAGCGTTGACAACAGCAGCAGATTATGAGATACATGTCCCTATTCAAGAAAATAAAATATCTGACCTAAGTGCGCTAACAAAAGAATATCTTTCTGGCGATACGATTCTAATACAGAAACATCAGAAAAAAAGCGGCAAGGACATTGAAGTGAATATTAAACCGATGATTTATGAATTAAGCGGGTTGGTAGACAATAACAATATTGTGTTAACCTGTAGCCTTGCTGCCGGAAGCACTGCTAATTTGAGCCCTGAATTTGTTTTGTCTTCCTTTTGCAGCTTTGCAGAAATCGAATATGACAGAACGGAAGTATTCATCGAAAGAAAAGAAATATACTTTGACGATTGACATTTATTTACATATATTGTAATATTAAGCTGTGCTTTACTAATAAAGCACCCGGAACATGGCAAAAAGCTTTGCCGTTCTGTATAATTCCTTAATATTATAATTATGAGGTTAACCAAATGAATTTCTTCCATTTTTTTTCTCACGATAAGAAGTTAATGTTCAAGGTGATTGCAGGAACACTGTTTCTTGTGGTTGCCTTATCTTTTTATATGGTAAAAAATTCAGCGAAAGAAGAAGCGCTTACCATATCGGATATGGCTCAAAAAGATTCAGCAGATCTCATCACGCAAACTTCAGAGCCGGCAGTTGCAAAAAAAGCTCAGATCATTATCGATGTCTCCGGTGCGGTCATGAATCCTTCTGTGATTGAACTGCCTGAAGGAAGCCGTGTTTATGAAGCTATTGAAAAAGCCGGGGGGCTATCATCGGATTCAGATATTACTTACATCAACAGGGCAGAAGTGTTGTCAGACGGCCAGAAGCTCTATATTCCAACAAAAGCAGAACTTGAAGACACACAAAACATCGCGTCATCACCGCAACGACTTTTTCAATCGGACCAACTCGTTCAAAATTTAATCAATATCAATACGGCCGATGCACAAACTTTGCAGCAGCTTACAGGAATCGGACCTGCTACCGCCGATAAAATTATCGCATATCGAAACGAAAACGGAAAATTCAAATCGAAAGAAGACATTAAAAACGTCAGTGGTATCGGTGATAAGACCTTTGAAAAATTTAAGGATCAAATTACAGTATGAACCTTAACGTGTTCAAAATTAATATTGCCATGTTATAAAAATATCTAAAGTTGTCAACACTAAAATTTGAGGTGATGGCAATGTTTAGTCAAAAAAAAAGTTTTTTTAGAGGAAAGCTGTTTTATGTAATACTTGCTGGGTTATTTGCATTTGGTATCTGGTTGAATCAAGCACCGGCATCCCAGGATTCCCCGGAAGACATCAGTGCGGACAGTAATTACCCATCCAGCACGAAAAGCGCGATAAACAAAGGGAATCAAGGCGGTTATGATATTCTTGACAATATCGTAGGGAAAAACCCAATCGCTACCGAGGGAGGAGTGGAAAACTCTGATACGGAAAATACTCCGGCTGATACTGTAAAACAGGGTTACTATCTTGTAAAAGAGGTTGACGGGGTCATTAAGATCTTCTATTATGATGAACAAGGTAAAGAAAAGTTAATAAGGGATACTGACATTGCATTCTCACTTTTAAGCGTTGGAGATCAGAATCTTTTCCAGAAAGGCGTAATAAAGCACTCTGAGGAAGACCTGAATGAGCTGTTGCAAGATTTTGAAAGCTAGATAGCGGAGGATGAGAATGTATAAGGAAATAATTAAGAAAGGATCTTATCTGGTCCTTACTTTTATGGTTGCTGCGTTCCTTGCCGGAGGCAGCTTATTATCTTTTATACCAAGTGATATTAAAATATTTACAAATGAAACCAAAGTATTGAAGCTTCCTCTTAAAGAAGTTACAATTAGTGTGCTTCCAGAACAGGTTCTTGTTCCCGGAGGCCATTCAGTCGGTGTTAGAATGAATGTTAAGGGTGTTCTTGTTGTTGGTCTTGAAGAGATCGAGACCACGGACGGCGATTATGTAAATCCCGGACTTGACGCTGGTCTGCAAATAGGTGACAATATAATGGAAATCGACGGGATCAAAGTGAATAATGCAAGAGAAGTCAAAGAGGTAATTAACAAAATAAAAGATGATGTCAAATTAAAGGTAAAACGAAAAGATGACATTGTGAATGTTAAAGTAGCACCGGTACAGTCCGCAGACGATGAGCTTTATAAAATCGGGGTATGGGTGAAAGATAAAACCGCAGGAATCGGAACGCTGACCTTTTATGATCCGACAAGCCATTTGTTCGGGGCGCTGGGCCACGCAATTACTGACCCGGAAACAGGAACCGTTCTTTCCGTCGCGCAGGGAGAGCTTCTGAACTCAAAGGTTGAATCCGTGAAACAGGGCAAAGCTGGAAACCCTGGTGAAATTAAAGGTATTTTCTATGAGTCGGACAGTCCCCTTGGAAAGTTGGCCATTAATACGGAATATGGCATTTTTGGAGAGACCTATTTGGATATAACAAATCCAATCTACCAGCAGCCTCTTCAGATCGGCTATCAGAATGAAATTAAGAAAGGTCCTGCATATATTCTGACAACATTGGAAGGGGATAAGATCGAAAAGTACAGTATTGAGATAGAAAAGATCAATCATCAAACCAAGGCCGATACAAAAAGCATGGTGATCAAGGTTACCGACAAGCGGCTCCTCAAAAAAAGCGGGGGTATCATACAGGGTATGAGCGGCAGTCCGATCATACAAAATAACAAGCTGATTGGGGCCGTAACCCATGTATTCGTAAATGATCCGCAGAAAGGATACGGTATCTTTATCGAATGG
The DNA here is from genome assembly GCA_963676445.1 of Anaerovoracaceae bacterium. Classification (GTDB taxonomy): domain Bacteria; phylum Bacillota; class Clostridia; order Peptostreptococcales; family Anaerovoracaceae; genus Anoxybacterium. The sequence continues at coordinate 318,117 of OY781100.1, read as the reverse complement.
ATGCTTCAGGATGCAAATGTCGAATAAAGTCGGATACCATTAGTAATTAGCGTAACTTTCTAATTCCTTTCTCTTGAAAAAAACCAAAATTTTCTTTACTATATAATTCATAGGGAATTATGTTTTACTGTAAAGAATATGGAAAAAACTTGCGAAAGCTAAAGGGGGATTTGTCAATGACAACCAAAATCAGAGTGGGAATCGCTGACGATAATAAGGATTTTTGTGAAATTTTAACAGATTTTTTTGAAACTCAGCAAAATATCGATATCGTCTTCACCGTACATGACGGAATGCAAACAGTAGAAGCAGTTTTTAAAGAAAAGCCGGATGTACTAATCCTTGATATGATTATGCCTTATCTTGATGGCCTGGGGGTTTTAGAAAAAATCAACGGCATGGATTTGGAGACTACTCCAAAGATTATTATGCTGTCTGCCGTCGGTCAGGAATCCATTACACAGAAGGCGATTAATCTCGGAGCAGAATATTATGTGGTAAAACCATTTGACCTGAATATCCTTGCAAAGCGAATTTATCAGCTTTCCGGACATGATCAAGTAGTAAACCCACCGAACAAGGGTACCATTTCCAGATCCATTATCAATACAGACGAAACGAAAAAGAATGATCTTGAGGTTGATATTACAAATATCATTCATGAGGTTGGTGTACCGGCTCATATAAAGGGGTATCAGTATCTCAGACATGCCATCACTATGGTTGTCGAAGATATGGACCTTCTCAGCGCGGTCACGAAGGAACTCTATCCTGCCATCGCAAAGAAGAATAATACGACGCCCAGCAGGGTGGAAAGAGCGATCCGTCATGCCATAGAAGTGGCGTGGAATCGCGGAAAAATTGAAACATTAAACAGCTTATTTGGGTATACGGTACATAATGATAAAGGTAAACCTACCAACAGTGAGTTTATCGCAATTATTGCCGACAAACTTAGACTGGAACGAAAAGTAAGCTAGAACAGGAAGGGCTTATGCTGTCAAAAGAAAAAATTGATCGAATCAACGCACTTGCAAGAAAATCCAAGTCGGAATGTCTGACTCCTGAAGAAAAAGAGGAGCAGGCAGTACTACGAAAAGAGTATCTTGCAAAATTTCGTGAACATTTCAAGGGTCATCTGGAATCAATTCAGTTTGTAGATGATGATGGATGTGTCGAAAAAAAGAAAGAAAAGAATTAAAAAAAACAATGAAAAGCCGCGGGTTTAAACAATTTTCCCGCTGCTTTTTTATTATATTGTATTTTGAGAGCGAGGTGGACAAACTTGAAAAAATACGATAAGCTACTGATCCTTCCTGCAATAATTATTATTGTTGCGGGAATTTTTTCCGGTTTCAGCAATCAGTCCAGTGATGACGTTGCAGAGCGCTTGCTGGAAAAACGTACAGAAATCCTTCAAAACGCCTACTACGGAGAGATTGAAAAGGACCAGGCTGAAAAAGATTTAAGTCAAATCGAGACCTATCCGTTACTAACAGAAGATATCGAAAATCTTCGGGATTTTGATGCTTCTCAGCTGGACATTGTCAAATCAATGGAGTTCGTTTCAGTTAAACAGGAAAGCAAAATGTTCGATTATATTTCTTTCAGTATTCTGATCCGTTGGTACATGAGCGGACTCAGTTCCGACTATGTCAGTGATAATGAGTATTCCGTCATCTTAAAAGATACAAATGATGGCTATAAATTGTCAGAGTTCAATCCAAAACAGGAGTTCTGATATTGCCCTCTGTGATAAAAAATAAAATATGAAAATTATATCAATTCAGAGTGTGGATAATTTCTTCACCTCTGAATTGCTTTTTTTCATGCAGAAAGCGCAGCGAAATTTTAGTTATAAATTATTTATCCCACGGAAATACTAGGAATTTTTTTGATATTCAAAAATAACTGTTTATCTTTTAAAAATACTTGGTATAATAGAAGGGGTAATGAAGTAAACAAGCTGAAAGGAGAGCATGATTATGCGTCAGGTTTATTTAGACTATTCAGCAACCACTCCTGTAAAAAGAGAAGTACTGGACGAAATGCTGCCTTTTTTCACTGAAAAATTCGGCAATCCATCCAGTTTATATGCTATTGGATTAAATGCAAAATCTGATCTCAGCCAAGCCAGGTCAAAGGTTGCCAAGTTAATTGGCGCCGATGAACGTGAGATATATTTTACATCCAGCGGAACGGAAGCTGATAACTGGGCTGTCATAGGGGCTGCCCGGGCGAAGAAGTCAAAAGGAAATCATATTATTACATCAAAAATAGAGCACCATGCATTGCTTCACACATGTGAGTATCTTGAAAAGGAAGATTTCCAGGTTACTTATTTGGATGTCGATAGCAAAGGCAGGATAAGCCTTCAAGAGTTGGAAAATGCCATAACAGATCAGACAATTCTGATCAGCATTATGTTTGCAAATAACGAAATCGGCACCATTCAGCCGATAAAGGAAATCGGTGCGATTGCAAAAAAACATAAAATTTTGTTCCATACCGATGCCGTTCAGGCTTTGGGCAACGTTTCAATTGACGTAAATGAGCTGGGAATCGATATGATGTCCATGTCGGCCCATAAAATTTACGGTCCGAAAGGAGTAGGGGCACTTTATATCAGAAAAGGTGTTGTAATCCCAAGCCTTATATACGGCGGTGCTCAAGAAAACAAGAAAAGAGCAGGAACCGAAAATCTTGCCGGTATCATGGGCTTTGCAAAAGCTGCCGAACTCGCCGGTGAAAATCTTGCTGAACACAGCAAACGGGTTGTGGAGCTCAGAAACTATTTTGCGAAGGAAATCACATCGAGGCTCGATGATGTAGATATAAACGGCGATATGGAGCACCGACTGCCTGGAAATATCAATCTAACATTTAATTATGCAGAAGGTGAAGCCTTGATTTTATATATGGACGCCAGGGGAATTGCCGCTTCAACAGGTTCAGCCTGTTCATCGGCAAGCTTTACACCGTCTCATGTATTAAGGGCAATTGGACTTCCTTTAGAAAAAGTGTATAGTTCGGTCCGCTTTACCGTCGGTGACTTTACCACAAAAGAAGACATTGACTATGCAATAGAAGAAATTGTAAAGATCGTTGAAAAACTTCGAGGCTTTTCTGCTTTTAACAAAGAAAGGACATGGTGAGCTTAATGGCTATGTATAATGATAAAGTTATGGACCATTTTATGAATCCGCATAATGCTGGAACAATGGAAGCGCCTGATGCTGTAGGCAGCTATGGAAGTCCTGTATGCGGCGACATGATGGAAATTTCGCTAAAGATAGAGAATAATGTAATTATCGATGCAAAGTTTAAAACCTTTGGCTGTGGTTCCGCTATCGCATCCTCCAGTGTTGCAACGGACATGATCAAAGGCAAGACGCTCGAAGATGCTCTGGATTTGACAAATAAAAATTTTATCGACGAACTCGGTGGACTTCCAGGACCGAAAATTCATTGCTCCGTTCTTGCGGAACAGGCTGTTAAAAAGGCCATTTATGATTATGCCCAAAAGAATGGTCTGGAGTTGGAAGGATTAAAGGACTTTGACCCCAACTGCGAAATCGATGAGCATCATGAGGAAGAATAATACAGTCTTAAATCTAAAAAAATATGAAAATGCATCAGAGCCGCATGGAAAGCGGCTCTTTTTTATCTAATAAGAAATATCGTTTCTTATTAGATAAAAAAGGGGGAGTCAAGGGCCGTTGGGTTCCCTAGTGGAAGTGGCAAAGCCACTTTTTTTACGTTTGTAATGCTGTTTTTTTAATTATCTAGAAAATCAAAACATAATAATTGCGCGAACAGGGCACATGGGAGCACAATAACCGCAGGTCAAACAAAGGCTGTGATCAACGTCCGCGAGACCTTGTTCATTTTTATAAATGGCATGATTCGGACATCGTTCCATACAGGCGCCGCAGCCTTCGCAATCTCCCTGATCAATACGAATTTTCTTTTGGGAGAGATCTGGAATATAATTGGGGTCGATGGTTCCATTGATCGCTTCAATGATTCGATCAATCTCATGATGAAATCCAAAGCCGATCATCATGGAAGAGATTCCTTTCAGGTTCCGCACATATTGAATGGCTTCCATATAACGTCCTGTCAAATTACCACCGCCAAAGACCTTCATTGCAAAAACACCTTTTCCCTGCGCAGCAGCTTTGCTGATTTCATCAGCCATCTCCTCTTTGGTGCCAAACCCGGAGTACTTTCTGATTCCCAATCCCTGAAGATTGATCAATGGGAAAAGAAGATCAATTTCCTTTATCAGAGATGCTTTCGCAGCTACGTCCACGTGATGCGTTGAAATCCCGATGGCTTTGATGATTCCTTTTTCTTTTGCTTCCTGCAGATATTCCCAGGCCCCGGCCCGGTTCTGCCAATCAGGATCGCTTCTCACCTCGTGAAGCAAAAAGATTTCTATCTGATCACGGTCAAGAGAGCGTCTTGCATCTTCTACCGCATGTCTCATGGCTTGATAGGATAACGCAAGACTTTTAGAGGCGATCACAGGTTCCAGGTTGCTTCCCTTTAAAGCTTCCTTTATATACGGATAAGTTTCATAATATTCCGCCGTATCCAAAAAATTGATTCCGCTATCCAGTGCGTACCGCAAAACAGAAGCACCATCCTCTATAGGCAGATTTAGCTGGGTCCTTCCAACTGTCAAAACTCCAAATCCAACTTCCGTTACCATGATGCCCGTATTTCCCAATTCATTTTTTTTCATAGATCGATCTCCTAATTCGCTTCCGCCAGATAAGTCAATAAGCGACATTTGCCATCTTTCCTTCAGCTTTTAATCTAATATTATCACATATTTATCGTGATTTATATGAAAAATAGAAGCATATGGCAGATAGAGAATTACTTCCTGCAGGATCTATTGAAGTTACAAAACTGAAGTTACAAAACAGATAGATATGTGTAAGAATTTGTGATATAATACTTCGGTCAGTATTCTAATATCTTAAATAGGAATGATCTTGTAATGCTATGAAAGTGATATGAAAATGAATATCTTTGAAAGAATCAACAAGTGGATCGGAGGATTATTGATCATAGCAATCATAATTACGCTGTGTATTTTTTTATTTGATTTTTATTTTTATATTACAAAAAACAATCGGGCTGAGGAAAAGTCCAACCAAATGCGGACGACGAAGACCAGTGCTGCAATGATACGAGAAACGATAAACAGCGACCTGAACACAATATATGCGATATCCAGTATCCTCTCTACATACGAATCCATCGACAACGCAGATGCAAGGGCACTTCTAAAAAAAGTCGGAAATGAGTTTCCATTCAGCTTGCTTCTGGTTGATAGTTTAGATGGCAACTATTATACAAATAACAATGGTTATATCAACATATCACAGCCCGATTACCTTGTTGGTACAACCGGAGGACATAAAAAGATCTCAGTTATTTATAAAGATGCATTATATAACAAAGATATGATCGCGTTATCATCACCGATTTATCAACAGGGAAAAATCGTTGGAGTCGTATCAGGTCTCTATTATACAAATTATCTTATGAGGATATTGGAAAGCGCATCCGATGACAATGAACTGGAATATCAGATTATTGAACGGAATGGAGATTTTATTTTATCTTCGGAGATGTCCGTTTTTCGAGATTATAATAATATTTACAGGTTTTTAGATGACGTAACATTTTATAAAGGAGAAAGCAAGGACGATCTGGTTCATGCTTTCCTTCAAGGAAAGTCTGCTATTGCTTATTATCAGCTGCGAGACAAAGATGATTACCTTTGCATTATGCCGATTGGTATCAACAACTGGTCCCTGGTAACCTCTGAGCCCATTGACGGTATCAACCTTCAGATTGCTTCAATTAAGAATCCAACGGTTTTACTTGCAGTCAGAATTATCATTCTTTTTATCGTTTTGTTTCTTTATATTATATGGAGACAAATACGTTATAGAAGTGCTATGATAAAAAGTAACAATGATTTGGAAACGCTGAATGAACGACTTAAGCTTAAAAATGAAATCTTGAAGCTGAAAGCGGAAAATGATTTGTTAACCGGTTTATATAATAAAATAACAAGTGAACTTATGATCAGTGACTTTCTTAAAAATGATGGCAGGGAAGGCCGCCATGCATTGCTTGTTATCGATATTGATAATTTTAAAAACATCAATGATGAAATGGGACATCTCTATGGAGACAAAGCGCTGGTTGAAGTAGCAAACGGTATTAGCCGCAGTCTGCGTACCACAGATATCAAAGGCCGAATTGGCGGTGATGAATTTATCATTTTAATGAAAAACATTCATTCAAACGATGATTTAAACGCGAAAGCAAATGAGATTTGCCATTTGTTGCATGAGGTTACGCTTTCTGAAGAATTTTTACTAAAATTCAGCGCCAGTATCGGTGTTTCCATTTATCCCGATCATGCAAAGAGTTATACTGACTTGTTCTTAAAAGCGGATAAGGCGATGTATCATTCAAAAGAACAGGGAAAAGGTGTTTATGTTATTTATTCCGATGATTTGGAAAACAGATAGAAACGACAATTACAATAGGAGGATTAATTTAAATGGAGAAAATAGGACTGAATGAACTAAGAAGCATGTTTCAAGAATTTTATCAGAGCAAAGACCATTATGCAAGAAAGAGCTTTTCTCTGATCCCGGAAATGGATAAAAGTCTACTCATCATCAATTCTGGAATGGCTCCTTTGAAACAATATTTCGCAGGGTTGGAAACTCCGCCGAGCAAACGGATGACTACCTGCCAGAAATGCATTCGAACAGGTGATATCGAGAATGTAGGATATACGGCAAGACACGGTACTTTTTTTGAAATGCTTGGAAGCTTTTCCTTCGGAGATTACTTCAAGGAAGAATCTTTGACATGGGGTTGGGAATTTATCACGAAAGTTCTGAAAATGCCGGAGGACAAGCTATGGGCCAGCATCTATGAAGAAGATATGGAAGCCCGTGACATCTGGAAAAATAAGATCGGACTTCCTGAAGAAAGAATTGTTCCTCTTGGAAAAGATGATAATTTCTGGGAGATCGGTACCGGACCCTGTGGTCCGTGCTCCGAAATCTATTTTGACAGAGGAGAAAAATATGGCTGCGGTAAACCTGATTGCAAACCCGGCTGTGAATGCGACCGCTATGTGGAATTCTGGAATCACGTGTTTACACAGTTCAACAGAGATGACGCGGGCAATTATACACCTCTTGTACATCCAAACATCGATACTGGTATGGGTTTGGAACGGCTTGCCTGCATTATGCAGGATGTAGACTCTATATTCAATGTAGATACGATTCAATATATATTAAAGTCTATCGTAGATTTATCTGGCGTGCCGTACCAAGAGGGAGCGGCTAAAACAGATATTTCCATTCGAATCATAACTGACCATATCAGATCCGTTACCTTCATGATTGCCGACGGAATTCTGCCGAGCAATGAGGGAAGGGGATATGTGCTGCGCCGTCTTCTGAGAAGAGCTGCAAGACACGGCAAGGTTCTTGGAATTAAGGGCTCATTTCTTGCGGACCTTTCTAAAAAAGTAATCGAGGTTTCCGGCTCGGCATATCCTGAGTTGGAGGAAAAAAAGGACTATATTCATAAGATTCTTACCGTTGAAGAAGAAAAGTTTAGCACCACCATCGATCAAGGAACTGCAATCATCAATGAATATATAAAAGAACTCAGTTCATCCAAACAAAGCGTTTTATCCGGAGACAAAGTATTTAAGCTTTATGATACTTACGGCTTTCCACTTGAGCTGACGCAAGAGATTCTGGAAGAAAACAGCTGTACCGCTGATGTGGATGGTTTTAATGAAAATATGCTGCATCAAAAAGAGCAGGCAAGAGCAGCCAGAAAAGCCGAAGAAGACGAAGGCTGGTCAGATGACGCCACAATGTTTATGGGTCAGTCGCCGACAGTTTTCAAAGGTTACGAAACACTCGTCAGTGATGCAATGGTAAACGGACTTTTCCTGGACAAACAATCCGTAGATAATCTTTCGGCAGGAGAAACTGGAATTTTAATTTTGGATCAGACTCCGTTTTATGCTGAGAGCGGCGGTCAAACCAGTGACGTAGGAACGATTGTCGGAGAAGGCTGTAAGCTTGACGTATTATCCGTTTCTAAGGTAAAGGGAATCTTTTCACACAAGGTAACGGTAAAAGAAGGCCAAATCAAAACCGGAGACAAGGTTTCAGCAATTGTTCTCGCTGAAAAAAGAAACAATACAGCAAGAAACCACACCGCAACGCACATTCTTCATAAAGCGTTGAAGGAAGTGCTGGGAAATCATGTGGAACAGGCAGGTTCCAGCGTTTCAGCGGATTCGCTCCGCTTTGACTTCACTCATTTTGAAGGGATATCCAAGATGGATCTTCAGAAAATTGAAGAGATTGTAAATGAAAAAATCAATGACTTTCTCCCTGTGAAAACAGAGATTATGTCAATAGAGGATGCCATGAGTACTGGAGCGACCGCATTATTTGGTGAGAAGTATGGCGACATGGTACGGGTTGTGTCTGTGGATCATTACAGCACCGAGCTTTGCGGAGGAACTCATATCGCCAATTCCGGTCAGATAGGAGCTTTCCATATTCTGAGTGAAAACGGTGTTGCCGCAGGCGTCAGAAGAATTGAAGCCATTACCGGTATGGGGCTGTACAAAAAGCTGAAGTCGGAAGAGGATTTGATTCATTCTGCTGCAGATGCGCTGAAAACCAATGTGTCCGGCCTGCTTGGCAGAATCACAACCTTAAATGAGGAATTAAAAGCAAGTAAAAAGGAGCTTGAGGAGTTAAAAAGACAGACCATGAGTTCCGGTCTGGATGACATGATTGCAAGCGCGAAGGTCGTCAGCGGAGTAAAGTTGATTACAAATACTTTCGTAGATTACGATATCAATGATCTGCGGAATCTGTCCGATCAGATCAAAGCAGAAAACAAAGGTGTCATCATCGTTTTTGCAACAGAAAACAACGGTAAAGTAACTTTCATGGTTTCTGTTTCAGACGATCTGTTGGATCAAGGCTATCATGCAGGCAATATGATCAAGAAGATTGCCGCTGCTGCTGGCGGAGGCGGAGGTGGAAAAGCAGATATGGCTCAGGCCGGTGCAAAGGACCCATCTAAAATTCAGGATGCCCTTGATTTAGCTGCTACATTAATTTAGTATTGTTACAACAATATTAAAATTTACAAAACTTCTTGTTTAAGATATACCGCTTTTGTTATAATAACCCTATGAAAGAAGGTGAACAGGATGGACAGAAATACGATTCTATTTAATAGCCCAGATAAGGGAGAACAACAGACTACAGAAGAAATTTTGAGAACTGTTTATAGCGCTTTAGAAGAAAAAGGCTATAATGCAATCGACCAGATGGTAGGCTATATTCTGTCAGGTGACCCTTCTTATATTACAGGGCACAACAATGCGAGAAATATCATTAGACATATTGAACGGGATGATTTGGTAGAAGAATTACTACGGGCATTCCTCAAGAAATAGCATCACAGATCATAATCGAAAATACATTAAACGAAAGCGGGCTTCAAAGTCCGCTTTGTTATTCTTAACTTATATTTTTTAATCCGAAGGAAAGGACAAGCTTTATGAAAATCATTGCTTTGGATGTTGGGGATAAAACCATTGGCGTTGCATTGACTGACGATTTATTAATCACTGCCCAGGGTCTTATGACGATAGAACGTGTCGGAATCCGTAAAGACACAGGAAAAGTGATGGGTCTGATTCGTGAACACGGCTGTGATACAGTAGTGGTCGGATTGCCTAAAAATCTGAACGGTACAGACAGCATACAAACAGAGAAAGTATACGAGTTTAAGACGATGCTGGAAAACAAAATGAGAAGTATGGGCATGAGTCAAATTAAAATTGTTTACCAGGATGAAAGATTTACAACAGTGATGGCCGAGAAAGTTTTAATTGAAGCAGACGTCAGCAGAAAAAAACGAAAAGAAGTCATCGACAAACAAGCTGCCGTTTTAATTCTGCAAGGATATCTAGACCATCTAAGATACCTGAAAAACCAACAAGAACAGGAATAAGTGCCGGGGAAGGCGCTTATTTTTTTAAGCTTAACTATTCCTAAAATCATAATTTTGGGAATAGTTATTAAGGCATCAAAAGAAGCAAGCCTGATTCCCGATCTTTTCGGTACTTTTGAGCTTGCTAATTAATTACTCTATAAATTAATTAGTTTTATTGTATTTATTTATCTTTTTATTATTTACATTCTACCTCGTCTAGCAGCACTAACCGTAGCTTGCTTCTATGAATTATATATTTATCATATTTCAATGTTAAAGATTTTGATTTGATTATTACAATTTATTACTTAAGCACTTCTTACATCTGTATAATTGATTATGATCGGATCATGTCTTTTCTGCTTCACAAATTCTTTGCCTCTGAACGTATTTTTTTATATCTTTTTATGCAAAACCCCTTTGAATTCAGTATTTGCAACACTCCTGGCTGGCGAAGCTCAAATTTGCGTTTTCAGCGACTTTTTTTAATTTGGCCAGGCTTATTTACCTAAATGATCAGTGATAAAAACCATTATTATCATATGTAGGCGGGAATACGAATTTTTTGACCCGGATAGATACTATCTGGGGATATTTCATTGATCCGGCATATTTCAAAAACAACTTCACGTAGATCTTTGCCGTCAGGTCCGAATTTGTCAGCCAGCTCCCATAAAGTATCTCCGGATTCAACCAGAATTTCGGAATATGTCATCTTTGTGAGACTCTCTGCGTTATAAGCCCCAATGAACGTACCGGCGGCACTGAAAATGATAAGTATTGCAAGCGTCATGAACAAAGTAAACCGCAGCTTAGATTTTATTCTGTATTTTTTCTTCATATCAATCATTCTCCTTATCTTACGCAACATGTTATTAGGAACAATTGTTCTTATGTACATAATAATAGAATGTATGTTCTTTGTCAAGGAAAAAAACAAACATTTGTTCTTTGAGGGGAACTGCTGTTGGCAGCACCATATCAACAGTTACTCCAAAGTATCAGCTTAAATAGCATAGCAGCCTTTGGATGAGGTTTAATTAACCCCTTCTCTTCTTAGGTAAAAAGAATAAATCAAAAAATTCTATGTTGTAATATTTATTTGCATAAAAAAATATAATAATTATTATGTTATAAGGAAGCTTGGTTTAACAATGATAAGCAATTTTGATCCACAATGTATTACATACAGCCAAATGAATTTAATTTTCAATACAAGACTTTTCTATCGAAGACTGACAATCTGGACCAGAGAATACATCGTTAGCAGATATCTGGGACTCGGGACGCCTGAAGAATTATTCAGCCGCTTTTATCTCGAAACGCTTGGATCGGGTAATTTCATAAGGCCGTTTTTTGGTCGTGAAGCAGCTAACCACTATAGCCAATTGCTAAGCACGTATGCAATCGCTATACGTGAGCTGATATCGGCTCAATTAGAGGGTAATACAGAAGCAGCTAACCAAAGTGTGAACCGCTTATATCAGGATGTTTATGAACGGGCCTCTTTTGTAACATCTATTAATCCGTACGTCAATGAGGCTGAATTTAGAAAACTGCTGGAAACATATCTGCAGTATACAATTGAAGAAGCAAATCAATTTGTGTCCGGCAATTACAGAAGTGATATTGAATTATTTGACCGCCTTGCTGCGTTAGGCAACCAATTGGGCGACGCGGCATCAGAAAGCCTTTATAATTATGTTACGTCAGGAGCGCAGGATACCACTCCGCTTCAAGATCGCCAACAGTGCCTCACTTATGAACAAGTGGATACAATATATAATATCAGAATGTTTTGGTTTGAGTTGTTGAACTGGGTTCGAGAATTGATGCTGAGCAAGTATTTCGGAATCGGCAACGAGACGGAAATATATGACCGGTTAAAGCAGGTTCCAGGCAATTATGTAAATGCATTAAGGCAATTCTTTGGAGATAATCCCGCCATAGACGAATTGCAGTTGGAGTTGAATACGTATATAGAACTGATTGATAATTTAATTGATGCCCAGATAGCCGGCGACACTGATGAAGTAAATCGTCTTACGCATCTTTTATACCAAAACGCGGATGAAAGAGCAATTTCGGTTTCCAAGCTTAATCCTTTCTGGGACCAAAACGAATGGAGAATCAGGTTATATAATAATCTCCGCCTAACGCTTGATGAATTATATACTTTTTCAACAGGAGATTACAACAGGAATTTGAATATTTTAGATGAGCTTTTAGACCTGGCCGAAAGCACGAGCGGTTACTTTGCTCAGGGATTAGTAAACTATATACAAAATCCATTATAATTGAAGATTTCCTTAATATTCATATTTTTTTCATTTGTTTTCCACAGACCTACTTCATTGTCGCTCTTTTAAATAAATCATTTTTAAGTCAAGCCAATAATTGATATGATCTGTTTGAGGATTGACGTCGATTTGGATATTATTAAAGATGAGAAGAACAGAAACCTCTTTGCTTTCAAGTATAAGACTCATATCCTGAAGAGATGCTTCCGTTGATTTTGCTTGATGGCCCGGAGGAAATTTAGCGGAAATCTGGTCGATGTAGCGATTCATATCTTGATCAAGGATAACACGGCCATCCAAGCTGATCTTCAAAGAAGGAATTCCGTTATCAAAATTTCTATTCCAATCGATTGTATAAACGCCTTTGTCTCCTGTAATTTCTGCCCTGTCTCCTTGTAAAAAAATCCCCCATTTATAATCACTGACATCAATAGCATCTGATTTTAAATTAAGTGATGTTCCAAGGTAATCCACTGCTTCATCATCTGACTTCGGCCACACAGGTTCAAATCCAAGCTTTGTTTTGAACAGATCACGCTCGTCTAAATTCTTATCAAACCAGACCGGAAGTTTGGCATCCTCTGCCTCCGCTAGGTAGTAGACTGCATCGGTGATCGATTCACGTACAGGCAATTCAGGCTCTACTGCTACAGGCATCAGCTTGTTGTTTTCAAGTATTCCATGGCTGTTCAGCAGCTTTTCAAGCCGGTCAACCTGCGCGGTAACAGGCATAGCATAGTAACCTGTAAGCGGCAAAACCGAAAAAACAGCAACCGTACAGATCAACAAAGCGATAGGTAGATAGGCTTTCGCTTTTAATACCAGCAGCAGAATGGCCGCGATCACAGCAATGATCCAAACCAGGATAAACCAATATTCGGTGACCTTAAGTCCAAACTCCCCTAATTGTGTAACTAACGCTCCGGCTTCGAAAGCGAGAATAATCAGCGCTGCGAAAGGATAAGTTCGTCGATAGAATCTTGCGAATCCGGATTCGTGATGTGTGACCATAATATGAAGCCATAACCCGACAAAGGAATATGCCGTTGCGATTCCTGCAAGTCGGTTGAATACCGGCCAAGTGCCTGTCAAAATGGTTCGTCCCGACCATAGCAGAAGCACTACGGTCAAGGCCAATGTGATCGGAATGATAATATAGTCTAACAACATCTCAATATATCTGGGTTGTTTTTGTGCAGTATCACGATGATCGTCGATGACTCCCTTACGAAAATCCGGAAAATACCCCAAAAAAATTGTAAAAGCCACAAAGCCCGTCACTGTTCCGATATACATATAAACTTTTCCACTCATCCCATGATAAAGAAGCGCTTGAACTGCTCCTGCAACACCAGATGCGCCTGCCATAATTACAATTCCGTAGATCAAAGCAATGAACAGCGCTTTATGAGTCATAAAAAAGGAACGGGAAAATCCCGACTGTTCTTTGGGATAACCTCCTGCGATGATAAAAAGAAGAAAACTGATTAAAATGGCAGCACCGACACGAGCTGCGGCTAAGGTTGAAATAATAGCATAACGTGCAGAACTATCTGTATTGGCTTCTCCCAAGAAGTACAGCATTAGGAAGATTATGACTACAGCAGCAGCTCCAAGCAGGTTTGCAGTCAGGAATGCACTTTTATTGTTAAAGCGGCTTTGAGCTATCGTTATTGCAGCGATACTGAACACAGCACCGAATGCAAAGGTCCAATGAAGGCAATTGAACAGAAAATTGTATGCCTCTTGCTGCGGCCAATCAAGTTGTATCCTGATCATGGTTACAATTGCAAAGGCCAAGGCGCTTAAGATAGCAGCAGGAAATGTCTCAAAAGCCCTGACTGCTCCTCCGAAAATGTTAGTTATCGATCGTGTGAAAGAATTCAAAGTATCACCGCTTTCATATAAATTCATTACTTTATATGTAACCGATATTTTAAGTTATACTCACGCTTTTTATTTTTACTATTATTCATCCATCATACATCGTTTCAAATATCTGTCCATCTATGCTGATTATTTCATCAATGGGGATTGCTGTACCATCAGTCATAAGTACAAGCCGATCATATTTGTCTATCTTTTGCGCAGCGCTGATAGCAGTAACGTAGGTGCCTCCATTCTTCTTCACATCTGGCTGGAAGTAGGTGATTGCAATTTCGGGATACTCCTGAATCCGATCAGTTATGATTTGTAGCCTGTCGCTCAAAACATTCTTCATATATTCGTCCAATTCTACCCTCTCGTCAGTCAGTCTTGCGGTTTCTTTGATGGCGGCATCATAGCCGGTCAGTGCCGCGAAGGGGGAAAACTGCGCTGCCCTGTCAATCGCTGCCATATGAGGACGTGTCATAGAGACATGGTGCGGTAGATTGAGGATGTCGTCATATGCCTTCGTCATGCCTTATGTCCTCCAATCTGCCTATTCCGGGCTAATGTTGTGGCGCCTTCCTCCAGATTCATACCCTTTAGAATAGCGTTCTTGCCATATTTCTTTTTTATCTCCAGCATTGCCTTCTGCATCTCTTTTTCTCGTCCAAGCTCGGCTTCTTCTGCCTCTTTTCTTGCCTGCGCAGCCATATAATCCGTAAAGAGATCAAGCTGTTCAAATTCGTCCGTTTTTTGAACAGCTGCCTCATCTACAACATGATTCGCTGCAATGTTAACTCTTCTGATCAGGAGGTTTTTGTCAACGATTCGCTCAAACAGCTCGGTGACGGCATCCAAAATCAGCTTTGTAGAAGAGGTCTGTCTGCCAAGATTTGCCGAACCATGTGCAGATTTCGGAACAGAGCGTCCGTAGTGGTCAGTGGTGAGCGCCCCGTGATATAATTTCATTATCTTCGGGTCTGCCAGGTTTTCAATATCATATCCGACCGTCAAGACGAGCTGGTCGGTTACAAGTCTTTTATCCACCAGGTCAAGTACCAGCAAATCGGTCATTTCCCGCACGATCAGCTTTGCTTTGTCAAAGGGATAGGCGCATTGCAGTACCTGCCCCGATCCAATACTGTTTGTGCTTGGCTTGTACGCTTTTATATCTGCAATCGTGCATGGCTCCCATCCCCATGCATGGTCGATCAGTAGCTCGGCATTGATGCCGAACAATTTGTACAGTAAATCCTCGTTATAATAATCGGTAGATTTACCAAGAGAGCATCTTGCGATATCCCCCATCGTAAAGAGCCCCTGCCCCTCCAGCTTCTTGGCATATCCTTTTCCAATGCGCCAAAAATCTGTCAGAGGCCGGTGTGACCACAGCAGGCGGCGGTAGCTCATTTCATCCAACTCGGCAATTCGGACGCCGTTTTTGTCTGCTGGAATGTGCTTTGCCCGAATATCCATTGCGATTTTGGCAAGATACAGATTGGGGCCAATTCCAGCTGATGCTGTAATGCCGATCGTTTCAAACACATCCAAAATCATTTTTGCGGTAAGCTCTCGGGCTGTAAGATTGTAGGTGCTCAGGTAATCGGTGGCGTCAATGAATACCTCATCGATGGAATAGACGTGTATATCCTCGGGCGCAATGTACTTCAAATAGCTGTTGTATATCCGCGTGCTGTATGCTATATAATTCGCCATTCTCGGTGGAGCAACAATGTAATCCAGCGAGATACTCGATGAGGCTTTCAATTCTGTATCGCTGAAGGAAACGCCGGAAAAGGCTCGCCCTGGTGATTTGATCAGCCGTTTCGCATTTACTTCCTTAACTTTCTGCACGACCTCAAACAGCCTCGCCCTGCCGGGGATGCCATATGATTTGAGAGAGGGAGAGACGGCGAGACAGATGGTCTTTTCGGTACGGCTTGCATCAGCGACAACAAGGTTTGTGGTAAGCGGATCAAGCCCTCGTTCGATACACTCGACCGAAGCGTAGAAGGATTTTAAATCAATAGCGATATAGGTTCTGTTCTTCATATTCATTCTCCGGTCACCCCCATAAACACGAAAATTATCTGATCGACATATCACCTTTGTAAGAACAATATATCAGAACGTGCGTTCTTTCGCAACAATAAATATGCTGCTTAACTTAGTTATATGTTAATTTCAAAAGCAAATGCAGTTTAACTTTTAAACCACTGCATTTAGCTCCGCATTTTTATAACGTATTTATCTTGAAAAATGGGAATAATTAAAATAAGAAAGGAGCTGATGAAAATGGAGGTTACTAAAAAGATTGCATTAGTACTTGTAATTATTGGTGCAATTAATTGGGGATTGATTGGTTTTTTCAAGTATGACCTGGTATCAAATTTATTTGGCGGCACTTTTTCTGCTATGAGCAGGATTATTTTCGCCGTTGTTGGTATAGCAGGAATTATTGCAATTTCTTTCTTTTCAAGAAATCAAACAACAGCGCACTGATAAATACCCAGATCTTAAAAAGGCAGATGTTTTTTCACCTGTCTTTTTTAAGATCTATTCTTTCACAGCAAATTCTCTTTGTTGTATCATCTGAGCCTCTTTCACCCTCCCAGGTGTCAGTAAGAAAACCAGAGGTAATGATGCTGCGATTAATACTGTCAAAAGAATAATTCCGTCAATAATCGCATCCATATATCCCTGTCTTGTGACAAGCTGTTCCAATACCGTCAACGCCTGTGTTTTTCCAAAGCTGCTGCCAAATCCCTTTGTACTCGCCATCCATTGCAATTGGCCAACGACCTGACTCGTTACAAATGAATCATAACTGATCTTGTCGACTAAAGTACTTTGATGGTAAGCTTGTTTTGCCACCATTTCATAGCTGACAATTGCAATTCCAATGGAGCTTGCAATTTGGCGAACTGTATTGACAACTGCTGACGTTGTCGCTGCTAAAGCTTCAGGTACCGCACTCATCGCAGCATTAGCGATTGGCATGAGTGCAAGGCCAAAACCAACCGAGCGGAAAGCAAGCATCAGCTGCATATCATCATAACTCGTATTCAAGCTTAATGCTTTTAATTGATAAGTTACAGCCGCCGCAATCAAAACGCCAATCAAACCAATCCAAAACGCTCCGTATTTATCATATATTTTGCCGCTTACCGGCATAAGAAATGCTGAGACAAGAGCCATTGGCATCAGGAGCAGTCCGGTTTGAAACGGAGTGTATCCCAGAAGATTTTCTGTATAGATCGGAATGATAAAAATAATACCCAACATGCCAATTGTAATTAGAGAAAGCGAAATCAAACTGGCGACAACCGCCTTATTCTGAAACACCCTTATGTCGATCAGCGGATTTGGTACGGATTTTTCCCAAACGATAAAAGCAGCAAGGGTAAAGATAAAAATCAAAAATAACGATATAATATTCTGCGAAGACCAACCCCAGTCAGTTCCCTTGCTTAATGCTAAAAGCAAAGAGAAACAAGATACTGCAATCAGTAGCGTTCCAAGAAGATCCAGTTTGATTCCTTTATTAATCTTCGTTTCCTTTACAAAAAAGGGACATAGCATTATGGTAAGAAGACCAATCGGCACATTGACATAAAAGATCCATTCCCAGCTTAGTTTATCTACAAGATAACCACCTAAAGTTGGCCCCACCGAAGGTCCAAGGATTGCGGCAAGTCCCCAGAAACCCATTGCCGCGCCCATTTTCTCACGGGGCACAAGGTAATACACAATTGCCATGCTTACAGGAATAATCAATCCGCCTCCAAGGGCCTGAAGAATACGCGCGGCGATCATGACGTTCAAATTCCAGGAAATACCGCAAAATGCAGATCCAACGGTAAAAATGATCAGTGAAATAATATAAATCTTACGATGTCCGAATCGCTCACAGATAAATGCACTGGTTGGAATTACAATGCCGCATGTCAGCATATACGCTGTCAAGACCCACTGCATTTCATCAGTTGACTTTCCAAACACTGCCATCATATTTGGAAGTGCAACATTTACAATGCTGCTATCCAAAAAAGCCATGAATGCCCCGATAACAACCACCATCATGGGCAGAACCGGCATCCTTTCCGATTGATTCTCCGATAATTCTTTCTTCATATCCGATCCCTGCCTATAAATAGATTTTTACATATGAATTCATACCAGGCAAAAGCTTTTCTTCATATTTTTTCTGAAAAGTAATCTTTACAGGAATCCTTTGCGTTACTTTAATAAATGTATTTCCGCTTGTCTGAGTAGACAGCAGTGAAAATGTCGAGGTAGATGCACTGCCTATGGAATCCACTTTCCCCATAAACCAGACGTCAGGAAAAGAATCCACCGTAAGCCGAACTTCCTGCCCAACCTCTACTTTTTCAATTTTATCTTCCTCTATATTCGCAGTTACATAAAGATCATCCATATCAACCATGAGTGCCACAGGATTTCCAACCGTTCCAATTTCTCCTGCGCTGGCCAGCTTTTTGACAACCTGGCCGCTGATCGGTGCGCGCAGCACCGCTAAATCTACATTTGCCCCGGCTGGCAACGCATCATCCGCTTGTCTGCCCAGAATTTGGTTTGCCTCTACAATCTGGTTTTCTTTAAAGTCCAGTTCCTGAATCTTTCCGTTTATTTGAGGGCTTACCTTTACTATGGCGGCATCCACCTTTGCATCTTCTGTTACTATGTAATGATCGTTCTGATAAGCAAACCAGACCCATACCGAAATCAGTATGATGACGAGCAGCCCTAAAATTATCACTACTTTTTTCTTTCCATTCTTCCTTTCAGAAATATCCATATCTACACCCCATTATTCCATCTCATTATTTATAAATTGACCTCAACATGCATTCCGTCCTTGATCAGATGTTCCGGATTTTTTACAGTAATATTCACAGGATAACCTTTTGACGAATCATTCATCTTATCAGAAATGCTTATGATTGTACCTTCAAAGGACTGATCTTGTATTGCCGGCAATTCAACCTTGCAGCTTTGACCAACCATCAGAGAATTGATTATCCTTTCATTGATATAAAGCTTTACTTTCACTTCATCCAAATTGACAATAACAACGCAGGGGCTCTGAGCACTTACCAATTCGCCGGTCTTTACATTAACTTCCGTTACAACTCCGGAAATCGGGGCGGTAACGGTGCAGTCCGAATATGCAATTTCCGCCTTGTCAAGATTTGCTTGTGCCAAGTCAACTGACGCTTTTGCCCGTTCCAGAACAGCTTTATAGTTATTTTTATAATCGACCGAACCAATTGCCCCGTTTTCCAGCAGCATCTTTGCCCTCTCTTCATTGTCCTTGGCTGTCTGATATGTGATTTGTGATGAATCAAGGTTCGCCCTTGCCACGTCAACTGCAGCCGCAAGATCGCGGGCATCAAGCTGCAGCAGTGTCTGACCTGATGTCACTTCTGATCCGACATCCACGTTAACAGCGGAGGCCTTGCCGGATAGTTTGCTGACTACTTTCACTGTATCGCTTGCCTCTGCTTTTCCACTTTGTCTATTTTCCTGGGAGATTGCGGCTTCCGTACTGTTTGATGTGGAAACAGTTTGCGCTTCTTCTCTTTGTGCCCCGCAGCCAGTAAAGAAAACAACCCATAGGCACAGTATCAACCCTGCCTTTTTTTGCTTACTCATTATTTTCGCTCCTTTTTATCATTCCATCCAGTATCACATCCGTTAAGTTTTCTGCCGAAAAATCCTTCGTTTCGGGTTCGATAATCCCCTGACGAAAGGTTTCAAAAAGTACAAAAGAAAAGATCATATTTGTTGGAATTTCCGGATCGATATTTCGTAAGTTGCCAGTTTGAATTCTTTCCTGAAAAAAACCATAAATCAATTGGTGAATCGGTTTATAGACCTGCTCACGATATTTTTCACGTAATTTATCATCATAGTTACTTTCAATCATAATAATTCTGACAAAAGCCGACCACTTCCATATAATTTCAAGACGGTTCTCTAGAATATGTTGAAGTGCCTCTCTTATTTCCAGCTCTTTGCATTCGCATATGGTTTGCTTTAACGTATCTACTCCCATCATAGGAATAATTTTCTCAATTATTTCATAGAGAATATCCATTTTATTTTTGAAATGTCTGAATACAGCTCCCTCTGAAATACCGGCAGAACGAGCAATTTCCTTTGTGGTAGCTCCACTGAATCCCTTTTTGGTAAATTCATCAACTGCAGCCTCCATGATCGCTAGCTTTGTCGGGTGAATATCTGAAAACATTTTAAAACCTCCTGTGTGAGTAAGTAATCACTTACATTTATAATATGATACTCCTTAAAGAAATTCAACCAACAGATTAACGAAAAATGTCAGTTGGAATGATTAAAAACGGAATTATTTCTCATTCATCATACGACTATAGAAACGGTCCGTCCAGACCAGCAATTTATCACGGTGAAGAATACCCATGACAAACAAGACCACAGCTGCTGCTCCCAGGATGATAAGACCAATATAGCTGCCGTTGAAAAACATTTTTCCCATCATAATACTGCCCATCATTGCAGGCATTCTGCCGATCAGGGAGAGAAGCAAAAACGGTACGATTCGCATTTCGGAAACGCCAGCGGCATAAGTAAACAAATCCTTTGGGATTCCGGGGATAAGAAATATAACAAATAAGATAATAAACGACCTTTTGGTGTTGAGCGTATGAACAAACTTGGAAAATCGCTCTTCTCCAAAGATTACATGCAATGCTCCTTTTCCTAGCAGTCTGGCCAGGTAAAAAGTAATTACAGTGCCCAGCGCAACGCCGACGATAGAATAAAGCAGCCCCAGCCAGAAACCATAAGCATACCCAGCTGCGAATTGTAGGGCCTGCCCCGGCAATACCGAAACAACGATCTGAAAAACTTGAAGTCCGACATATGCAAAAATACTGGCTGTTTTATATTGAAGCAAAAATTGATTGATTTCATCCAGACTGCGGAAACGGTCTATCAATTCGGGGTAGGTAAAATAGACATAAACCGGCACTCCAATCACGATGCTGCCTAAAATCAAGAGTTTTATGATGGAAACAAGTGTTCTCAATCTTTTTTTACTTTTTTCATGATCATATGCCATTCTTATTCACCCTATATCTTTTCATGGTTTTCTGTCAAAAGCGGCAATACCATTATTCTATTATATCATTGGCAAACTTACTAATTTATTATACCCCAAAATCCAATAAACTCTTATCGTATAATGCCTGAAGTGCTTTGATCACACCAAACTTGGAATGCTCATAAGTCAAGCCGCCTTGAAAATATACGATATAAGGCGGACGGATGGGAGCATCCGCACTCAATTCAATGGAAGAGCCCTGTACAAAGGCGCCTGCTGCCATGATAACCTGATCCTCATATCCGGGCATATCCCAAGGTACCGGTTTTACATGTGAATCAACAGGAGCAGCCGCTTGAATTCCTTCGCAAAATGCAATGACTGCTTCCGGAGTTCCCAACTGAACGGCCTCTATGATATCGCTTCTCTGCTCCTCCGGTTTCGGACAAACATCGTAGCCGAGATTTTGAAAGACCTTCGCGCAAAGAATTGCACCCTTGACGGCTCCGTTCACGGTTTTCGGCGCAATGAACAAACCCTGAAACATTGTTCTGGTTTGACCGAAAGTCAAGCCGCATTCTCCGCCGATTCCCGGTGATGTCATACGGTAGGAAATATTTTCAACCAGATCGGAACGGCCCGCAATATATCCGCCCGTCAAAGCAAGACCGCCTCCCGGATTTTTGATCAGAGATCCTGCCACAACATCGGCACCAACCTCCGTGGGCTCCTTTGTGTCTAAAAACTCACCGTAACAGTTATCGACCATACAAACAATATCCGGTCGGATCGATTTTACAAAAGTTGCCCATTTTTCAATCTCGGCAATGGTAACAGCCTTACGCCACCCATACCCGGTCGCTCGCTGAAGCGTAACCATCCTGGTCTTCGGTGTGATCGCTTCTTTTAACGCTTCCAGATCGATCGATCCGTCAGCCTTCAGCTCAACCTGTTTGTATGTTATTCCGAAATCCCGCAAGGAACCCTTTCCTTCCCCGCGGATACCGATTACTTCCTCGAGGGTATCGTAGGGCTTCCCTGTACAATAGATCAATTCGTCGTCCGGCCGCAAAATTCCTGTTAAGGTTAAAGTTAACGCATGGGTTCCATTGACTATAATCGGCCGTACCAGTGCGGCCTCTGTCTTGAAAATATCGGCGTAAACCTTTTCAATTGCTTCTCTTCCGGGGTCATTATATCCATATCCGGTGTTCCAGCCAAAGTGCATATCAGAAATTCTGTTTTTCTGAAAAGCATCCAGTATCTTATATTGGTTAAACGCCATGATGTCATCTAATTCCTGATAGATTTCCTGAATCTCGTCCTCTGCTTTTGATACCACATTCAATATGTTCTCGTGAATTCCAAATTCTTTGTTTAATAATTGAAATGTATTATTTTGCATTAAGTTCTCCTCTATTTCGTCTATTTTGCCTTCTTTATCTTAAGTGCTTAACAATTATCTATTCCGTTTGCACTTTATTTAATTAAATTCCAGCTACAAACAGCATTTGTTTACATAATTTTTTTATAGTATTCATGTATGATCACTTATCAAATTCATCTTCCCATTCAAAATTGCTGACCAAATCTTTCTTCACGTTCTTTTTATGCGCCGCGTAAAGCTGCGTAGTCGTTACGTTTTCATGATCCAGTAAAGCCTGAACATCAAAGATGGAATTTCCTCTTCCAATCAGTGAGGTTGCCGCCGTCGCTCTCAATTTATGGGGACTGTAGCCGGAATCCCGTGAGGTGGCCAATCCGATGGAGGTATACTTTTTCACAAGTTCCCGTATCTGGCGCTCCGTCATCCTTTTTCCTTGCAAGGAAAGAAACAGTGCATCCTTATGCTCTGCGGCGATCTTTTCGTCTGAGGGCCGTTCCTCGTTGATGTAGGAGGCCACAGCTTTCTCCACGGATTTGTTCAAAGGCATTACCGATTCCTTTGCCCGCTTCCTGTAAATCTTAAACTCGCCGCGGCTGAATTTGAAAGAAGAAACATTAAGCTGCTGCAGTTCTGATAGACGCAGTCCATAAGTCAGGAACAAGATCAGAATCGCCTTATCCCTCATTTTCGTTTTTTCCCAGAATTCCCGTTCTTTTGTTGTTAGGTTCCCTCCAGAAGAAACTGCATCCAGCATCCGCATTACCTCATCGTCCTGCAGGGCCTTGATCTCCCGTTCACCCGGTTTAGGAAGCTTGATGGGGTCAAAGCCGTCGGTAATATTTTTACTGATCAATTCATCTCGATAAAGATATTTGAACAATACTGATACGGAAGACTTCTTTCTGGAAAGGGATTTTTTATCATTTTCATAGATATAGATCGCATTTTCCTTTTCTACTTTATATCTTCTGCAATAGTCGATAAAAATGTTGATATCGACTGCTTTGATCTTTTCAAAATCCTCAAGCTTAATCCCCCGGGCAGAATCTGCCGAGGTCAAATCCGTTTCATGGATCAAGTAATTGCAGAAGAAACGGATATCATGCAGATATGCAAGCCTTGTCATAGGCAGAACATTGCCTTTCAAATAAACAAAGAATCCATTCATAAACCGTGGAAGTTCGTCCTGAATCTCCTGACATTTTTCCATAATATCATTTTCCTTTAAAATGATATTGTCCGGTTTATCACTCTTATTATGAATTTTCAGTTCCTTTTTAACAGCCATTCTCCCACTCCCTCAAACGAGTACGGATTCCATCAAAGACGGCGATTAGCGCATCTTCCTCTGTTTCGTATTCCGAAAGGTTGACCCATGCCATCTGTGGAAATCTTCTAAGCCAGGTCATCTGACGTTTCGCATAATGTCTGGTGTTTCTTTTTATCAGCCGGATTGCCTCGGCAAGATCGTATTCTCCATGCAGAAAGGTGATGATTTCCTTGTACCCAATGCCTTTCATTGAGATGTTGTTTTCTGTCAGACCTCTTGCAAGCAAAGCTTCAACTTCCTTTACGAGACCTGCTTCGATCAAAAGGTCCACTCTTTGATCAATTCTCCTGTAAAGCGCTTCCCTTTCTCTGGATAGACCGATCAAAACACACTCATAATCCTTGGTCGGAACAAAGGATTCCTTGAATTCCCGGACTCTCTCTCCGGTAGATTCGCAAACTTCGATTGCTCTGATTATTTTTTTCAGGTTGTTGGGGTGAATCCGCTCCGCCGCAGCTTTGTCAAGCGCAGCAAGCTTATCATGAATATAGGCAGTCCCGTAAAGAGCAGCGTCACGTTCAAGAGCTTCTCGAAATCCGGGCTGCCTCGGCATGACAGAAAAATCCATGTCATAGATCAATGAGTTGAGATAAAGACCGGTACCGCCGGACACAACAGGCATTTTCTCATGTTCGAATACTTGATTGATATATTTTTTGGCAAGGGACTGATATTCTGCAACAGAAAACTCCTCCGCAGGATCGATCTCGTCCACCAAATAATGCCTAGCCTGTGAAAGCTCCTTCTTTGTCGGTTTCGCGCTGCCGATATCCATATATTTATAAATTTGCATGGAATCCGCAGATATGATTTCGCCCTGAAACGCTTTTGCAACTTCGATGGCATATTTGGTTTTACCAACCGCCGTAGGCCCGGCGATAAAAATAACGGTTCTGTTTCCTTTCATAAAGCCCCTCTTTGTAGATTTTACATGTTATATTCATATTTACATTTGATATTCGTATCGATATTATAATGTTTATATTATACCCGTTTAAACATTTTCTCAATTTCATACTTCTTCATTCTGATAAAAGTCGGCCGCCCGTGGGGACAGGAATAGGGATTCCTTGTCTTTGCCAGATCGGCCATCAATCGGTCGATTTCCCTCCGGTCAAGCACATCGTGGGCTTTAACCGCTTTCTTGCAGGCATTCGTAATGATTGCTCCAATCTTCTTCTGGTTTTCCAGCACTGATTCTTCGGAGATATTATCAAGAAGATAATCGATGAAATCCTTTGCTTCTTCCATATCCATGTAATAGGGTATCGCCTTCACGATATAAGATGTGGGGCCGAATTCTTCGATCTCAAAACCCAGATTTCCCAGGAAATGAAGCATTCCGCCCGTATCATTTTTGACAGCATAAGTAACATTGACGATGATAGGCGTCAGAATCAGCTGCTGTGTCTTTTCCTGCTTCTGATATTCTTCAAGAAGCTGCTCATAGAAAATTCTCTCATGGGCAGCGTGCTGGTCGATCAGGTAAAAGCTTGTCTCATCAACTGCAGTGATGTAAGTTCCGAATATAGAGCCTGTTACCTGCAGCTCATCAATTTGAAAATCATTGAGCTTGCCGGCAGAAGCTTTTAAGGTTTCATCACTTAAATTCATGTGACCGATTTTTTCGGTCTCCGAAGTATAAACCGCTGTTTTTTCTTTGATCGCTGCCTTCTCGTCAGCCCCTTCATGATTTGTTTTTTCAGCAGACGCATAATCCGGTTCCACGATTGTAAAACCAGCCATATCATCTGATTGTGGTGCCTTCGTTTCAGATGAATGCACTTCGGATTTCCGCTTTTCTGACAATAATTTTTTTATGTCAACCTGCTCTTCGGAAGGCTTTTTTCCAATTGATGCTGATTTCGTTTGTAATACACTGACATCGGCTATTTTTCCGGCAGATTTCGAAGCGGGCATTTCTTCTGAACGTACCGGCTCGGTCCCCAAATTGCCCGATCTTGCTCCGGAGGGACCCGCATTGCGGAACTGAAATAAGTTTTTTTCTTTAATTTCTGGAATTGCTTCCTTTGTCTGAAGATTTTTTCTGATAGAAGCTGCGATAAAGTCTCTCACAGCCCGCTCATCATCAAATCGAACTTCTTTTTTATTAGGATGAATATTAACGTCCAGTTTATCCGGTGCAACTCTTAAAAATAAAAAAGCAATGGGATACCTGCCTTCAAAGAGCTTCTCAAGATAGGCATCCGCAACGGCATGCTCCATGATCTTACTACTGATATATCTTCCATTTACAAAGAAGATCTGGCTCTTCCGGTTAGTTCTGCTGTTATCCGGCGAAGAAATATAAGCTTCCAGGGACATGTATCCTTCTTCTTCCTTCAGATGAAGCAACTTGCTGCCGATTTCCTTGCTGTAGATCGTCAGTATATTGGAATAGATATCTCCTTTACCATTTGTAGAAAATAGAATATTCCCATTGTTGACCAAGCGAAATTTGATTTCAGGATAGGCAAGGGTTACCTTAGAAATAAAGTCGATGATCAATGTGCTCTCCGTTGCGTCCTGTTTCATGAATTTCAGTCTCGCAGGCGTATTGAAAAACAAGTCCTCAATGAGGATCGTAGTTCCTTCAGGGCAGCCGGTATCCTCTTTTTCTACGAGCATCCCGCCCTCAAATTTTATACGGATACCACTTTTTTCATCTTGCGTTTTCGTGATCAGCTCAACTCTTGATACAGCGGCGATGCTCGCTAATGCTTCACCTCGAAACCCAAGGCTTTCGATATGGTCCAGATCGTTATCTGTCCTGATTTTACTGGTGGCATGGCGTTTGAAAGCGAGCTCTGCATCTTCTTTCTCTATTCCGACACCATTGTCGGTGACCCGGATGTAAGTCTTGCCTCCATTTTTGATCTCCACGATAACGGAATTAGCTCCTGCATCAATGGAATTTTCTACAAGTTCTTTTACAATAGAAAGTGGTCTGTCCACCACCTCTCCGGCTGCGATCTTGTCCGCAACGTGTTTTGGTAATTCCGATATTCTGTTTCCATTCCACATCGTTTCTTTTTCCATTTGCATTTTCCTCTTATTTTTCCGCCGCCTTTTTTAGCTCTTCTAAAATTCCAAAGGCTTGCGAGGGAGTAATATTCATAAGATCCAGCGCTTTGAGCCGCTCTACAACGGGATTGGGAGCGAAACCGAAAAATGAAATCTGCTCCGTATCTGCCTTGAGATTTACTTCTTCTTCCTTCTCTGCGCTGACGTATTTATCTAGATCAATGGAAGCGCCGCTCTTTTCCAGCTCTTTCAACTTGTCCTCAGCAGTGAGCAGCAGCTGCTGTGGTACTCCTGCCAGCTTTGCCACATGGATTCCATAGCTTCTGCTTGCGCTGCCCTCGACGATTTTATGTAAGAATACAATATTGCCGTCTTTCTCCTGAACATCTACATTGAGGTTCTTCAGGCCTTTCATATGACCTTCCAGCGCCGTCAGTTCATGATAGTGTGTGGCAAAGAGTGTTCTGATCCTTCCTTTGCTGCTGCAAAGGTATTCCACGACAGCCCATGCGATGGACAGTCCGTCGTAAGTGCTTGTCCCTCTGCCGATTTCATCCAATATAATCAAGCTTCTGTCAGTAGCGGTATTTAGAATATAAGCGAGTTCACTCATTTCCACGTAAAAGGTACTCTGACCCTGCGCCAGATTATCCGAAGCTCCGATTCTGGTATAGATGCGGTCGACAATTCCAATAGCCGCCGCTTCCGCAGGTACAAAACAACCTGTCTGTGCCATGAGAACGATCAACGCCGTCTGACGCATATAAGTAGATTTACCCGACATGTTGGGTCCTGTAATCAGCAGCATATTGCTGTCGTCCCTGTCAACATAAGTATCGTTGGAAACGAAGATCCCGTTTCTGATGGAACCTTCAATCACTGGATGCCTTCCTTTTTCAATGACGATGGCATCTCCGCCGTTCATGGCGGGCTTCACATAACCGAGTCTGCTACTGACTTCAGCATAAGAAACCAGAACATCGAGCACAGAAATCGCCGACGAGGTCCTCTGAATCGCTCCGATGTAGCCTTGAATGAAATTCCTTATTTCAACAAAAAGTTCATATTCCAGCTGGTTGATTTTCGTTTCCGCATTGAGTACCACCGCCTCCACATCCTTCAATTCAGGGGTGATGTAGCGTTCGCAGTTAGCCAGCGTTTGTTTTCGTATGTAATTGTCCGGAACAAGATCGAAATACGATTTGGTCACTTCAATGTAATAGCCGAATACTTTGTTAAACCCTACCTTCAGAGATTTGATTCCGGTTCGTTCCTTTTCAACGGCTTCCAAGCCAGCGATCCAGTTTTGTCCGTCAGAGATCGAATCCTTCAGACGATCCAGCTCTTCCGAATAGCCCTTACTGATCAACCCGCCCTCTTTTACCGTAAAAGGCGGTTCATCCACAATTGCCCTATCGATCAGGCCATAAACCTCGGCTAGAGCATCCAGCCCTGACTCCAGCTTTTCAAGCAAAGGGTCACCGCATGCTGCTAGTTCACTTTTCATATCAGGAAGCACGAAAATAGAATTTTTCAGTGCAATGAGGTCTTTTCCATTGGCGTTTCCGCAGGCGATTCTTCCTGCCAGTCGTTCCAGATCATATATTTTTTTTAGATGTTCTTTGATATTATTTCTCAGAAGAATATCATCCGTCAGAAGTTCAACCGCATCAAGCCTCTCCCTGATTTCAGCCAGATGGTTCAGGGGCTCCCTTAGCCATTGCTTCATTTTTCTTGATCCCATTGCCGTCTGAGTCTTATCAAGTACACCCAAAAGAGAACCCTGGATTTTCTTTTCAAATAGGGTTTCTGTCAGCTCCAGATTTTTAATCGTTGCTTTGTCCAGCGCCATATGCCCGGCCGTATCATACACGTTGAGGTGCGCCAGATGAGATAAGTTTTGTTTTTGCGTCTCAAAGAGGTATGAAAGAAGGGCTCCGAGGGCCATCACTGCAAGAGGCAGTTCTTCTACTCCAATACCCTTCAGGGATTTGACCTTAAATTGGCGGAGCACCGATTCTTCCGCCGCATTCTGATTGTAATACTGAGCGCTCAATACGCTGAAATATGCACCTGAAGCATCCCTTATGTCCTCAGATAGACTGTCCAGAGAAACGGCCTCATTTGCGACCACTTCCTTGGCTCTTATTTTAACAAGCTCATTCAGCAGCTTTTCTATGTACCTTGTTCCTTTTAGCTCAGTTGCGCTGATCTCACCGGTAGAAACATCACAGTATGCAATTCCTGCGCCGTTTTCGTCCAGGTAGACAGACGCCAGATAATTATTCTCCTTCTCATTGAGCATGGTCTGGCTCACTACAGTACCCGGTGTTACGATCTGGATGACCTCTCGCTTCACGATTCCCTTTGCAGTGGAGGGGTCCTCTACCTGTTCGCAGATCGCAACCTTATATCCCTTATCGATCAGCTTTCCGATATAGGAATCCGCGGCGTGATAAGGTACGCCGCACATGGGCGCCCGCTCCTCCTGTCCATAACTCTTGCCCGTCAGCGTAATTTCCAGCTCTCTTGATGCAGTTACAGCATCTTCAAAAAACATTTCATAGAAATCTCCAAGCCGGAAAAACAGGATGCAGTCCTGGTAATTTTCCTTGATTTCCATATACTGTTGCATCATGGGTGTCAGTTGCATGGTAACCTCTAATCTCTCTAAATTACTTATTTCACCGAATCCAGTTTTTCATGGGAAGCAGTGACTATCGTTTCAATGATTTGCTCATAATCAACATCTGATTTGCTTTTATTCAGAAGCAAAAGATACTCTATATTTCCTTTTGCACCGGTCATAGGAGAAAAATCAAGGCCGTGAGGGTATAAACCGTTCTCTTCTCCATAGCGGATCACCTTCTCGATCACTTCCCTGTGAACCGTCTTGTCTCTAACGATTCCTTTTTTTCCTACCTGTTCCCTCCCCGCTTCAAACTGCGGCTTCACAAGACAGACCAAATTTCCCTCATCGGAAAGCAATTTGGCTGCAACAGGAAAAACCAGCTTTAAGGAGATAAAGGAAACATCAATACTGATTAAGTCAGCTTTTTCCTCAATTTTTTCCATCTCAAGGTATCTGATATTTACTTTTTCCATATTGACCACTCTGGGGTCATTTCTAAGATTCCAGTCCAGCTGACCATAGCCGACGTCGATGGAATAAACCTTTTTCGCACCGTTTTTCAACATACAGTCCGTAAACCCTCCGGTGGAAGCGCCAATGTCAATTGACACGAAACCTTCAAGCGAAAGCTGGAAAGACGAAATGGCCTTTGCAAGCTTCAAGCCGCCCCTGCTGACGTAGGGACAGGTATCTTCTTTAATAAAAATATCCGCATCTTCCTTGATTCCGGTACCGGCTTTGTCCACTCTCTGTCCGTCTACATAGACGATCCCCGCCATAATTGCGGCTTTTGCACGTTCCCGCGATTGATAAATGCCTTTGTTGACAAGTATAATATCAAGCCTCTCTTTCAAGGAATTCACACACCCTTTCCGCTATGCCCGCCGAATCCAGTCCGTATTTATCAAATAATTCCGGTTGCGTTCCTTGTTCGATAAACTGGTCGGGCCAGCCAATATTCAAAACCGTCACGTCTGTAATCCCCTTTTCAGAAAGAATACTGGTTAAAGAAGAGCCGAACCCCCCCTTAACAACATTGTCCTCAAGCGTTACAATTTTTTTCATCTTCTTTGCAGAAGACAGGATTGCATCCGAATCAACAGGCTTTACAAAACGCGCATTGATCAATCCTGCGCTGATCCTTTTTTCTTTCAACCTCCTGCAGACGTCAACCCCCACAGAAACCATTTTTCCTACAGCAAATATATCGACATCGTCGCCTACTAAAATTCGTTCACTTTTACCATTGCAAAGCGCACTCATTTCAGAAGCGAAACAGTCTGCCGATTCTCCCCGGGGGTAACGAATCGCACATGGTCCTTCCAGAGTCACAGCATATTCAAGCATCTGTGCCAGCTCGTTACCATCTTTCGGCGCCAAAACCGTCATATTGGGCATATGGCTTAAAAAGGAAAGGTCAAAAACTCCATGATGTGTCTCACCGTCAGCACCGACATTTCCCGCACGGTCAATGGCAAAAACTACAGGAAGCTTCTGCATGCAAACATCAATTAGAATTTGGTCATAAGCCCTTTGTAAAAACGTCGAGTAAATGGCCACCACCGGTTTGTACCCTCCTGCGACTAAACCTGCTGCAAATGTAACCGCATGAGCTTCTGCAATACCAGCGTCAAAAATCCTTTGCGGAAATCTCTGCGAGAACTTTCCCAATCCCGTCGCATCGATCATCGCGGCGCTGACCGCTACGATTTTTGGATTTTCGCCTGCAAGCTGTACAAGTTTTTCTCCAAAGATCGTGGAATAGCTGCAGGTTTCACTTACCGCCATAACATTTCCTGTGGTTGGTTCAAATGCACCGATCCCATGAAATTTCCCCGGGTTGATCTCCGCATTTCTGTATCCCTTGCCTTTTTTTGTTATGGCATGAATCAAAACGGGTTCATCCATCAGCTTTGCAAAAGAAAGAACCTCGATGAGATCATGGATGTTATGTCCGTCTACAGGGCCGAAGTACTTAAATCCCAGCTGTTCAAAAATTCCACCGGGTACAATGGCGTATTTCACCGAATCACGAATATGTTCCATTCCGTTATACAGCCCTTTCCCCATCCCGGGAATTCCTTTCAGCGTCTTTTTCAGGTGCTTTTTGAAGTCGAGATAGGTCTGGGAAGCCCGCAGCTTTGCCAGGTGCTGTGAAATGCCTCCAATATTCTTTGCAATAGACATCTCATTATCATTCAGAACGACGATCATCTTTGAGTGGGAAGAGCCAGCATTGTTCAGAGCCTCATAAGCCATTCCTCCCGTCAGCGCGCCATCTCCAATCACGGAAATGACAGAATAATCTTCTTCTGTGAGATCTCTCGCAGCCGCATAGCCCATGGCTGCAGATATGGAGTTGCTGCTGTGCCCCGCATCAAACATATCGTGTACACTTTCCATCCGTTTTGGAAAACCGCTGATGCCGTTCAGACACCGAAGCCCGTCAAAACAGGCCGCGCGTCCAGTCAAAATCTTATGTACATAGGACTGATGTCCCACATCCCAGATAATTTTATCGATTGGGCTGTTAAATACCGAATGAAGTGCGATGGTCAATTCCACCACACCAAGATTGGAGGCCAGATGGCCTCCTTTTTTTGAAACCTTATCGATTAAAAAATCTCTGATCTCATATGATAAAAGCTCCAGATCCCTTTCGCTCATTCGCTTCAATTCATCCGGAAACTGATAGTCCGGCAAATTTTTTTTCATGAGATTGCTCCTTGTAGGTTACTTGATTCGGCTTGCAAGGTCATCGGCCAGCTTGATAAAGAACTCCGCGTTGTCATAGTACGGTTCCATGGCCTTCTTGGCATTTTCCGTCAGTTCGCGTGCCTTTTCACGGGATTCCTCGAGACCATATCTGCAAGGATATGTTGCTTTCTGATTTGTCTGATCCGAACCGATTTTTTTTCCCAGTTGTTCCTCATCTCCGCTGACGTCAAGAATATCGTCAACAATTTGGAACGCCAGCCCGATATTTTCTGCATATTCGTCAAGATCCTCAAGGGTTTTTATATCCGTACCGCCAAGGTAGGCGCCCGCTCTCACTGCAGCTTTAATCAGTGCTGCGGTCTTATTCAGATGAATGTAGTCCAAAATTTCCTTGGTACACTGCTTGTTCTCCGCTTCGATATCAGCAACCTGACCAGCGATCATTCCCCGGCAGCCGGCACCTTTCGAAATTTCATAAACTGCCCGTACCCTTCTTTTCAGCAACTCCATATTGTCAAAGTAAAGCAACAAATCCTTGTTCATCGCCTCGAAGGCGGAAGTCAGAAGTCCGTCTCCGGCAAGCACAGCAATCGCTTCTCCAAAAACCTTGTGATTGGTCGGAATTCCTCTCCGAAGATCATCGTTGTCCATAGCGGGCAAATCATCATGAATCAGAGAATAAGTATGAATATACTCAATGGCGCATGCATAAGGCAGCGCTGTTTTTTCATCGCCTCCGCAAAACTCACAGGAGGCCAATAACAATACGGATCTGAGTTTTTTCCCTCCTGCTTTTAAACTATAAGCCATCGACTCGTTTAACGTAATACTTTTATGGTCAACCTCTGGGAGGAAATAGAGAATATGATCCTCCACAAGTTCTTTATATCTCTGGTATTCCTTGTCCTGCATCCTGTCAAATCTCCTTTATGCTTCTTTTTTATCGTAGAACTCTATCTTCTGCTTCGCATCGTTGAGCATCTCCGTACAATAGTTGTAATACTCGATCCCCTTTTGAAAACTCTGCATAGCGTCCTCAAGGGTCGTTCCATCTTTCTTCAGAATTTCAGCAGAATGCTCCAGTCCCGCCAGGGCTTCTTCAAAGCTTATTTTACTCTTTTGATTCGCCATCTTGATCCCTCCTGATATTCAATATCCTGCAATCGATTGCTCCATCCTTCATTACTGCCGTCAAGCCTTCACCTACGGCATGTTCGCCGATCGAACCGGTCATTTTACCGGTTTCGTCCAGAATTGCCGCATACCCTCTTTCCATGATATTGCGAGGGTTTAAAGCCTCCAGGCTGTCTTTCAGCTTTTCCAGTCGGCCTGTCCTTTCCCTGATCAAGTTGTCCATCCTATTTCCCAGGTCCCGGAAGAGCGTTTCCGCTTTCATCGCTTGATACAGCAGTCGATGATTCAGACTGACGCTCAAAGTGCCGATATTGTAACTTGCTACTTTCAATTCCATATATTTAATCAGCCGTTCCATGATATGAATCAGGCTGTCCTTTTCACTTTCAAGATATTCCTTCAACGCAGCGACGTCCGGTACCGCCATTTGCGCCGCAGCAGTCGGCGTCTCTGCTCTTTTGTCCGCGACAAAATCAGATATCGTAAAATCCGTTTCATGGCCTACTGCGGAAATCACAGGTATCTTAGAAGCAAAGATACTCCTTGCCACCAGTTCTTCATTAAATGCCCAAAGTTCTTCCAAAGAACCCCCGCCGCGGCCAACAATCATTGTATCAATCTCAGGGAACAGTCTGTTTACTTCATCAATCGCTTTTGATATTTCCGCCGCAGCTCCGGGTCCCTGAACAAGGCAGGGATACACCAGCACATCAACGATATTATTTCTGCTCTTGATAATTTTTATAATATCACGGACTGCAGCTCCCGTTTCTGAAGTGATGACTGCAACTTTTTTCGGAAAATAAGGAATAGGCTTTTTGTATTTTTCGTCGAAGAGACCTTCTTTGGCAAGCTTCTCTTTCAGCTTTTCAAATGCAGCCGATAAATTTCCCAGGCCTTCAACCGTAATATCCCGTATATTCAGAGAGTAGCTTCCGCCTCTCTCATATAAATAAATATACCCGTTTGCGACGATCTCCATACCATCAGCAAGCTCGTAGCGAATATTTCGCAGATATTCGGATGCAAGGAAGCAATTAATTTTACTCGTATCGTCCTTCATCGTAAAATAAACATGCCCTGTTCCGTGGTATTTTAAATTGGATATTTCTCCGATCACCGAAACGTTGCCCAAGAGAGGGTCCGATTGGAGGATTCGCTTGATATATCCGTTTAATTGAGATACTTTTACCGGTTTAATCGCCATAATTTGTTACCTCCAAGAAATGATATCCCTACCGCATTGTCTGATGACAGAGATGGATCTCCAAAAAAAATCTGAACTTTTTCTTTCTCGATAGCGCCTTTCACTTTTTTAACGGGATTTCCGTCAAAGCAGTCTTTTATTTGAACCCTGATAAACTGGCTTGCAGATACGCCACCCGTCAAAAGAATATGATAACAGTTCGTTTCAGCCGCTGCTTTTTCCGCCAGATTAGAAAGGCAAATGCTGATATGAAGAAACAGTTCGTAGATGATCCGATCTGGATCAGCGCCTTTTTCAAGCTCGCGGCCACACTGCGTTTCCATACCCGAAAGATTGATTGCCAAGCCTGATAAGGGAATTCGTTTTAATCGCTCCGGTTTTTGATTTCCGCACCGCTTTCTATAAGCTTGTGCAATTTGGTCCATTTGCCTGCCGCAGGGGAAACCCATTCCAAGAGATACGCCGACTCGGTCGATCACCTGCCCAAAAGAAAGGTCTTTGCTGCCACCTATCATCCGAATCGAATCACCGCTCACTTTAAGCAGTTCGCAGGTGCCTCCCGACAAATGAAATGCCAGATAGTCCTTTACATCCGAAAAATCACCTTGATGTTTGACAGCCTCTAAATGCCCTTCCTGATGAGAGAACTCAAAGAATGGCACCCCAAGGCTGGCTGCCATTACTTTTCCGTAATTCACACCTGCTTTAAAAACAGGCATATACGAGCCCTCTACCGGTCTTGGTCTGCTGGATGCCGCAACTGCAGCAATCCGATCTTTATCCGTTTGTTTCAGTGCTTCTAGAAGCATCTCCGGAAGATTTTCCATATGCTGAAAAAGGGCGTGGGATTGCCGAAGCCCTCTTTCGCCCTGCTTAACAGTTAATAATTTGCGTGAATCTGTCAGGATTTCTCCTTCGATATCAGTAAAAGCAAGGGATGTCGTATAGTTGCTGGAATCAATGCCAAGAATCAAATCTTTATTCTGCATCTTTCGTTTTTACAACCTTACCCAGGATACCGTTAATAAATTTTCCCGAATCGTCACTTCCAAATTTCTTAGCCATATCTACGGCTTCATTGATGGACGCCGAATCGGGAATATCGTCCAAATATAAAAGTTCCACTGCCGACAGCCTTAAAATCGCCAGATCGACTTTGGCCATGCGTTTGATTTTCCAGTTTTCGCTGCACGCCTCCAGTCTCTCATCGACCAAGGACAGATTTGTGACAGTAGTATTATACAGTCTGTTGAAATACTCCAATTGGTTGGATTCTTTCAAATTTTCCTGGATGAATCTGTCTTTTATCTCATTGCCGTAGTCATTTTGTACTTCCATTTGAAACAGCAGCTGCATGAAAAACTCTCTTGCTTCCGTTCTTCGCATGGTTCTAGTCCTCCTCGTCTGTGAAGTTTACCCCTTGAACGTGAATATTGACTGCTTTCACAACAGCTTCCGTCATGGCTTCTACTTCTATTTTTACGTTTTCCTGTATATCCCAGGCAACCTCAGGAATTTTCACCCCGTACTCTACGATGATATAGATGTCTATCCCGATACCATCTTCACTCTGATTTACTTTGATTCCTTTATAAAGAGGCTCTTTGCCAAATATATTCTTAGAAATACTATCTGAGAAAACACCGCTTAGTCCTGCAACGCCCTTTGTTTTAAGCGTTGCATTCATAGTGCAAACAGCAATGACTTCATCTGATATTTTCAGTGTTCCCAGTTTTTCGTCGTATCCATTGCTCATCTTCTCACCTCTTGTATTCTATTTTGCGGGCAATATCGAGCAAACTATACCGATTCTACAGTAACTCAATCGATAGGAACATTATAGCAGAAGTAGGCCTGAGATACAAATTTTTTTCATGAACAGAGACTGATTAGTATTTGCTCTGAATTACGATCTGACTGGTGTCTCTGCCCGTCTCTCTAATGACAATATCACAGATTTTCGCAACATCGGACTGGGTAACTTCCTGCTTGTTGACAGTAACATTGATCGAATTATCCGTCATCAGAACAAGTGCATCGTTAAAGCCTTTGTTCTTAATCAAATTCTCGATCACTTTTTCTGTATTCATATAATTGATTATTTTCAGTTTTTGCTCTGTTGCATTATTCTTTTCAGGTCCTTCTTTGGTTTCCTCAATCACGTCGGTAAGCATGGAAATCACTTGATTTCGATCCATACTAATCGTGGCCCTCACTTCTTCGAAATAATTGTCCGCATTTGCAAGTTCCTCCAGATTATCCGAAGTTACGATCAGGCTGCTGTCAATCGGATCAACTGCCGCCGATGCCGATACATCAGCAGGCGGGTTCCCATCTGCAATGGTATCGATCACAGTACCAATATTTCCCGTCTGCTCACCTGCGGCATTCGGGGCTGCAGGTGCATTTGGATCTGCCGGTGCATTGGGATCTGCAGGTGCATTCGGGTCCACAGCAGCACTTGGATCAACTGCGGGACCGCTTGTAGCAGGAACCTCTGTTACATTGACACTATCAACCAGTACATCTCCGTCGTGAAGATCCATCTGATCCATTTCATAATCAGTATAGCCTGCAGAAACTGAAAGATCCTGATCATTTGTCAGCTTGTTGTTTAATACGCCGACACAAACGATGAGTGCCAGCATCCCCAGTAAAATTATTTTCTTACGTTTTGTAAATTCCATTTACCATACCCCCCTAATCCTGCTTTCGCAATTTTCTTATTTGAAGACGCTTTTTTCAAAGACCACCACATTTGCCGCAGGGATGTCGTATACCGTTGCAACCGCATTGATTATGTTATTTCTAACGATAATGTCACCTGCACCTTCTGAAGCAACGATCACTCCCTCCACTTTAAGATCCCGATTATTATCTCCACTGCTGAAGACCGGTTCCGACTGTTCTCTCTTGTGGTAGGTTATCATGACGCTTGTTTCGCCTACCCCTTTCATCTGACCCAGGATATCCTCCAACCGCTTTTCCTCCTGCGTTGCCAGAGCAGTTTCCTCTGTATATTCGGTTCCTCCGTCCATATCTACGATCTGCCTTCTTCCGTCCTTACTTTGTGTCAAGACATCGAAGAGCAAAAGTGCAATCGCAGCAACGAATAATACAGTAAGCAGTCTCATGAGCAAGTCCTTAACATATTTATCATTCTTTAGTTTATCCCACATTCTTTATCCTCCTTATTAATATATAAATATGGATATGTCCTTATTCCAGGAAAATTGCCAAAGGCGACAATATTATCGCCATAATGATAAGGGAAAATATAAATTTCAGATACTTGCTCATGTTGCCGGTAGGCAGAAGGATTTCCACGAAGGTTATGGCAACGATGATGATAAATATATTTTTCACCCACTCTTTTGCTATTTCCATAAGCTTCCGCCTCCAATTCCGATGATAATCGCCAGAAAGATCATGAACATCATCGCGCATAAGAACAGTATGATCGCCAATGTAATTACCGTATTGCCCACCTCATTGAGGCAATCTGATACCGTTTTATTTCCTATGGGTTCAACAACCACAGAAGTGATTTTAAAGATCAAAGCAACCGCCATAATTTTGATCAACGGAATGATAAGCAGTGTCAGTAGTATGATCATTCCGAAAATCCCGACGCCGTTTTTAATAATAGTTGTACAGCTGATAATTAAGTCGAGCGAATCTGCAGCGAAACCGCCTACGATTGGCACGAAATTGTCAACGGAATATCTTGCCGTTTTAGCCAGCATGCCGTCGGCGGTTTTTGTTACAATCCCCTGAACGATGGTCAGTCCCGAGAAAAGAGTGACTGCAAGACCAATTCCATAAACAGCGATTCCTCTGATCAGCAGCGCAAGTTTCTTGACATAATCTCTTTCGGAAAGACTGTTGACCAATATAAATATACAAGAGAGATACACTGCCGGCATGATGAATTTTTGAAGGATCGAATTAAATACAGTGATTGCTGCAACGATGAATGGATTCAAAATTCCTCCGGAAGAAAACCCTCCCATTGAAATCAGCAGGGGAACCAGAACCGGAAGAAGTGCCTGCATGGTAACCGTCATCGTTTCAACCGCGTTGCTGCATACCTGGTAAATATCCATAAAGCTTCTCAGACATAGAACCATCACGCAGCAGCTGCAAACGATGACGCCCAGATTGGAAACCGTATCATTTGAAAAGGATGTGGCAAAGTTCTTGAGAAGCCCGATAATGATACAGATCACTACAAGCTGCACGCCTAAAATAATGCTTAAATGGATTTCATGCATAAAGTGATTTGCGATAGCGGATACAATATCATTTAAGTTAAATATCGGATCTCCCTTTAAAATGCTCCTGACAATTTCACCGGGAGTCGTATCACCGAATATACTGCTGCTTCCCGACAGGTTGAAAAGATCTTCGATCTTTTTCATATCCATTGAAGCAAGCTGTTCGTTTACAATACTTTCTACGCTCAATATACCTCACCCCCTGTTTTCAATATCGCACTGCTGCCCCAACTGTTTTTACTCAGGTTGGCAGCATTTTGTTAATCAGTTCCATAACCGACATGATAACAGGTATGGCTAGATAAAAAATCATGACCTTTCCCGCCAGTTCTACTTTCCCGGCGATTGCAGACTCCCCGGAATCTTTGCAGATTTGCGCCGCAAAATCCGCTATGTAAGCCACCGCAAGCACCTTCAGTATGATAGGGAAGAAATTTTTACCATAAGTGATCTGACTATAAACCTCGCCTAACAAATCAAATACGGAGGTCAATTTATATAGTATCAGCAAAAATATAACCAATACGGTTGTAATAACGACATAGATTGCAAATTCAGGCTTATAGCCCTTTACCATGGAGGCTGTTACAACGCCGCAAAGTCCGATGGCGGCAATTCTGAAAATATCCATGTCCATAAAATCACCTCATTTCTTTTGTACTGTATCATCCAATCTATCTACAATTGAAACAAGGTCTTCACAGTAATGAAAAAATCATTGATCATTTGTACGATTAGAAGCAGAACGACGATAATGCCGGCCAGAGTCGTCATCATCGCCTGATCCTCTCGTCCTGCTCTCACCAGAACTTGATTCAATACGGCGACAATAATGCCGATAGCCGCAATTTTAAAAATGAGGTCAACATTAATATCCATTCTGATTACTCCTCTCTGGTTTTCCGTTATCAATTTAATCCTTTGAATTATTACATCATATTCTTTGGACAAGATTTTATGCCTAAAAAAGTGGCTGACGCCACTTCCGTCAGGGAACAAAAGCGTCTGTACAGTCCGCTTTTGACCCGGATAAAGAAAAATTTATATCAACAGGATCACAATCAGCATACCTACTGCCGGACCCAGACTCTTGTACATCTTGCCCTTCGTTTTCTTATCCTCCGCCGCTTCGTTTACTTGTTGTTCAAGCAGCGAAAAGGTACGAACAAACATTCCCTTCTGACTTTCCATATCGGTTTTTCCCAGTTCAATGCCAAAATCGGTGATGATTCGTTTGTCTTCCGGCTTCAATGCGCTTTCAAGATATGCTGTATTTACCGCTTCTTTCCAGCAGGCAGGCAGATCCATAGAAGATTGTCCTTTCAGAAGTTCTGCGGCAATGCGCAGAAGATCCCCGCTCATCCCCTCTTTGATCTTGCTGACTCTATAAAAAAGATCAGGCAGCGGGTCGAGTCTGTATTTCATTTCCGACTCCAAAACCTTCAGGGTAGTAATCAATTCCTGCAAGTGATAAACCCGATTGTCATACGTTTTAGCTTTTAGCTGGCCGATTGCAACACCGCCCAGAATAATTAGAATGCAAAGAACTCCCTTAAACAACATTCTGATTCCTCCAATCCCTGATAGCGGAAACGGATCCAATAGCGGGAACATTTGACAAGAATATCAGACGCTCAAAAACTCCTTTCTCAACCATCTCCCCGATTCCTGAATTTTTTACATCAGCATAATTGCTGCCGTGTATGGTGGTCAGCAAATGGATTCCGGCGCAGATTGCCGCTTCAATGGCGTGGCAGTCCTCTTTTTTTCCGATCTCGTCGGTAGCAATGATATCCGGCGACATTGCTCGAATCAGCATGATCATTCCCTTTTCCTTCGGGCAGCCGTCCAGAACATCCGTTCGAATACCAAGATCATAGGATGATTTTCCATTGTACATCCCTGATATTTCAGAACGTTCATCACAAACGCCTACCTGATAACCCATACCGCTTAAATTGCGGATCATATCCCGAAGAAGTGTTGTTTTTCCGCATTTCGGGGGAGAAATGATGAGGGTATTGTAGATCTTTCCCTTTTCATTCTGAAGATATCCCATACAAGGGTCTGATACTCCTATAATTTCTCTGCTTCTTCTGATATTGATCGACGAGATATCCTTGATCGTCTTCACTCTCCCATTATCCAGTACCGTTTTTCCGCAAACCCCGACGCGGTGTCCCCCCTGGATTGTGATATATCCGTTTGCAAGTTCGTCTTGATATGCATAGGCAGAGTAGTTAAGTAATGCATTAAATATGTTGTTTATCTGTTCGTTATCTATTTTTCCTTGTTTGCACTCCAGCTCGTATTCTTTTCCTGAGGAAAAAATCAAAATATGATATCCGTTTCTGATTCGAATTTCCTCCAGATTATTTTTTATCCGACCCGGAAGGCCCTTTACCTGATCGCTGATCTCAATCGGCAGCTTTTCCAATATTTTATCCAATCCGTTCATTTTACGTCCCTCTTTCTCTTTCCTTTTCCGATGACTTCCAGTCATCTTCAGTGGCTCTGATACATCTTATGAATAGGACAAGATTTTATTCCACTTAAACAGATGCTTGATGTTACAAAAATATCTGCATATAATACTAATGTACTGTCACATTGCAATTTGAAATTTACACTAACGAAAAGGGGTTGAGGGGGAAATGGCAGAAAGAATTCTGGTTGTCGATGACGAACAGGAAATTGCAGATTTGATTGAAGTTTATTTGAAAAACGAAAACTTCGAAGTATTGAAGTTTTATAAGGGAAAGGAAGCCTTGAAATATCTTGAGAAAGAAAACATTGATCTTGCGGTATTAGACGTAATGCTTCCAGACATAAGCGGTTTTGAAATCTGTCAGCATATCCGGGAAAAACATCTGTTCCCGGTCATCATGCTTACAGCAAAGGATGATGAAATCGATAAGATAACCGGACTGACATTAGGGGCAGACGATTATATCACAAAACCTTTCCGGCCGCTTGAGTTGGTTGCCCGGGTAAAGGCTCAGCTGCGAAGATTTACAAAATACAATATCAAAGATCTTCCTCAGGAGGACCATATGATCCTGCATTCCGGTCTGATTCTGAACAAAAACAAACATGAATGCCTTCTGAACGAGAAACCGCTCTCCCTTACTCCGACGGAGTTTTCTATTTTGTGGGTGCTGGTTTCCAATAAAGGGCGTGTTGTCAGCTCGGAGGAGCTTTTTCACGAAGTTTGGGGCGATAAATACTTCACAAGCAGCAACAACACTGTGATGGTTCATATCAGACATTTGAGAGAGAAGATGAATGACAGCACAGATCGTCCGAAATACATTAAAACGGTATGGGGGGTTGGCTATAAAATTGAAGACTAAACGGTTTCGTTCAGTATTTATGAGAAAAACACTATTTCAATGCGTAAGAACCGGAATCCTTACTTCTGTGATCTATGCCGTGCTGGTAGCCCTTATCTTCTATATCGGTTACCAAATCACCTGGCAGCCTTCTCTGCTCTATGAATTATTAAAATCGCTGGTCTTATATTCTTCTATTTTGATCCCGCTCGTATGGTTTCTTATGATATTAGCGATCATTTATTATTACTGGAGCAGAACGGTGGGTTATATCGAGGATATTGCGGAAGCCAGCACCGCGCTGGTCGCGCTCAATGCCGAAGACATCAGACTCCCCGATGAACTGCGGGAAATCGAAGACAAAATGAATCAAATTAAGAATGCTGCGCTCAAGAGTGAACGGGAAGCCCGGGAATCGGAGCAGCGAAAAAACGATCTCGTAATCAACCTGGCCCATGATATCAGAACACCCCTTTCTTCTGTAATCGGCTATCTGAGCCTTCTTGATGAAGCATCCGATATGCCTTCGCAGCAGCGATCGAAATATATTGGTATCACTTTGGATAAAGCCTACCGTCTGGAGCAGCTCATCGACGAATTTTTTGAAATAACAAGATTTAATATAAGCTCAATTGTTTTAAATAAAGGAAAAGTCAATCTTTCCTTTATGCTGCAGCAGCTGGCCGATGAATTCTACCCGATGCTTTCGCCTCAAAATAAGAAAGCAGTTGTGAATGCTTTGGATGACCTTGTCTTATGGGGCGATGCGGATAAACTATCCCGTGTTTTCAACAACATTCTAAAAAATGCCATTGCTTACAGCGACCCAAACAGCACCATTGCGATTTCAGCTTTTTCTCAAAAAAGCGATATCATAATCCAATTTACAAATCAGGGAGATCCTATCCCGGCACAAAAGCTGGAGACAATTTTTGAACGATTCTTTCGTCTGGATTCCGCCCGTTCATCACAAACAGGTGGAGCCGGTCTCGGACTGGCAATTGCAAAAGAAATCGTTACCGCTCACGGCGGAACGATCCATGCGAAAAGCGATCAATCCGAAACAATCTTCACAGTCACGCTTCCGAATAAAAGCGGTGTAGCGGCCCGTTCCATCACTTAATCATTTAGAAAATTAAGTTTTTCTTAATACTTTTTTAAGCTTTGAACAAGCGGAAATTAAAATATCACCTGTTCGATTTCGCTAAAATGAAATTCAGCGAGTCGGACAGGTTTTTATTTGTGTTTAAGCTAGTCTCAGTTGACAAGGTACTATAGTTTAACAATGTCCGGATTGCTTCAATCGTACTAAAACAAATCAATTAAGAAGGAGTATTGAGATGAAAGACAAGAAAAAAATGACCGTGGCAGTACTATTCGGCGGCTGCTCGGCTGAATATGAGGTTTCCCTGCAATCCGCCTGCTCAGTAATAGAAAGCCTCAACCCGGACAAATATGAAGTTGTTCTCCTTGGAATAACACGTCAGGGAGAATGGAAGAAATACAGCGGCGGCTTGGAAGATATTCGAAATGATCGCTGGAGTTCCAGCAGTACCTGCGTCCCCGCCATCATTTCCCCGGATCGCCTTACGCACGGAATTCTGGTACTGACACCTGAAAAAACAGAGAAACTTCCCATAGACCTGGCATTTCCCGTACTTCACGGAAAGAACGGCGAAGACGGTACCCTGCAGGGCCTGCTTGAAATGGCGGGAATCCCCTGCGCCGGATGCGGAATGCTCAGTTCCTCACTTTGCATGGATAAAGATATTGCTCACAGACTTGTAAATCTGACCGGCATAAAGACGTCCGCTTCGGTTGTTGTCGAATCGGACATGCATCTCACTGAAAAAACAAATCATTTGCTTTACCCTCTTTTTGTGAAGCCCGTCAAAGCCGGATCATCCTTTGGAATCACAAATATAACCGACCCGGGTGAGTTGAAGTTTGCTGTGGGTAAGGCCTTTTGCTACGACAAAAAGGTCATAATAGAAGAAGCTGTACCCGGTTTTGAAGTGGGCTGCGCCGTTTTAGGCAGCCAATCCCTCATCATCGGCAATTTGGATGAAATCGAATTGTCCCGCGGCTTCTTTGATTACACGGAAAAGTATACGCTGGAAACGTCAAAGATTCATCTCCCTGCCCGCCTTGATCAGGAAACAACCGACAGGATAAAAAAAGCGGCAGAAACGATTTATAAAACCTTAAACTGTTCCGGATTCGCTCGTGTTGATTTCTTTGTTACACCGGAAAAGGAAATTATCTTCAACGAAGTAAATACAATTCCCGGTTTCACCACACACAGCCGTTATCCCAACATGT
Organism: Anaerovoracaceae bacterium; assembly: GCA_963676445.1. Lineage (GTDB taxonomy): Bacteria > Bacillota > Clostridia > Peptostreptococcales > Anaerovoracaceae > Anoxybacterium. The sequence goes on along the minus strand of OY781100.1, from coordinate 273,382 downwards.
TGAAAAACGTAGGCTTATCCTTTGAAAAAATTCTGGACGAGATCATAAGACTGGGGGTGGAATCATGAAAACACTTTATTTTAATAAATCCGATGTACAAAAAGGATATTTAATACTAGTCAATCCATCTCATCCCCTTGAAACAGGAATTCCAGAGGAACACCTCTCTCCTGTCAGTCCTGATTCAGATTACGTTCTGCTGGAGCGGCAAGCATCAAAAATGCTTGCCAAAGCCGCCGCTTCAGTGGACTGTCAAGCGCAGGTCAAGCCAGTCAGCGGATTTCGAACCTTGAAGGAGCAGCAGGGAATTTACCTGGAATCACTAATTGAAAACGGCGAAGCATTCACACAAAAGTATGTTGCCATTCCCGGCTGCAGTGAACATCAGACTGGACTTGCCATCGATCTTGCAGCCGGCGGCAGAGAAATTGATTTTATCCGTCCCGATTTTCCTTATACAGGTATTTACGGGCAATTTCGAGAAGCTTCGGTCCAATACGGTTTTATTGAACGCTACCCTGCCGGGCGTGAGGCCATTACGAAAATCGCTCACGAACCCTGGCATTTTCGATATGTCGGCTATCCCCATTCTAAAATAATGACGGAAAATGCATTGACGCTGGAAGAATATATCGATTATGTCAAGCGGTTTTCTCTCTCAGAAGAGCCTCTCTGCTTTTCTCAGGGTACGAACGAGATTGAAATTTCCTTTGTCCCGGTATCCTCTGGTGAAAAAACATCGGCGGAAATACCGGAAGGCGCCTTATATCAGTGGTCCGGCAATAATGAGGACGGCATTATCATGACGCTTTGGAGGAATCATCAATGAAGAAATCATCCGTGGCAGAATCATCAATAAGGGAATTACAGAAGAAGGAATTGATCGGCATTGACTGTTTCCGTTTGGCAGCAGCCTTCCTTGTGGTCGCAATCCATACCTCTCCACTAATAGATATTAGCGAAACCGGAGATTTTATTCTGACAAGGATCGCAGGGCGCGTCGCAGTTCCTTTCTTCTTTATGACTTCAGCTTTTTTCCTTTATCTAAAATCGGATGAAGGAAAATTGTCCTGCCGTCGCCTGTCGTTGTTTCTAAAAAAAACTGCGACCCTGTATTTTGCTTCGATACTGTTTTATATCCCACTGAATATTTACAGCGGACAAGCAAAGGAATGGATTCATCCGGCTGCGTTTTTAAAGGATCTCCTCTTTGACGGAACCTTCTATCACCTTTGGTATCTTCCGGCTTCCATCATCGGTGCTTTCATTGCATGGCTACTGATTGAAAAGCGAAATACCTCACAAGCGCTGGCTGTCAGCTTTGTTCTTTATCTGCTTGGACTTCTCGGCGACAGCTATTACGGAATCACTACTGCAATACCTCTGCTCCACTCCGTTTATGAAGGATTATTCCAGGTATTCGACTACACGCGCAACGGGCTGTTTTTTACTCCGTTTTTCTTTGTTATGGGTGTTCTTATCGCAAAACAGGAAAAGAAAAAAGCTCCTGGGTATTATTTTACAGGGTTTATCTTATCGCTGGCGCTGATGACGGCGGAAGGCCTGATTCTTCATGCACTTAATTATCAAAGGCATGACAGCATGTACATTGCGCTTTTACCCTGCATGTTTTTTCTGTTTCAAAGCATTCTTTCCCTGAAATTTAGCAAGATTTCACCGGACAACGTGATCATTCGAAGGATTCCGCGTTATTTCAGAAGCATGGCGATGATCATTTATATCATTCATCCAGCGATGATTGTTGCCGTACGAGGCTTTGCGAAAGTTGTTGGTCTGCAGGATCTTATGGTTCATAACAGTCTTGTTCTATTTCTAATGACAGCCTTCTGCTCCTTCTTCGTTTCGCTCATTCTGACAATGCTTCAGAATAAATTGCGCTCCTCCTTTCACGGAAATATGGAAAGAGAAAAAGATCGTGCCTGGGCAGAGATCAACCTGGCCAATCTTCATCATAACATCAATGTTTTACAAAATGCCCTTCCTTCAAAGTGTCGGTTAATGGCTGTTGTAAAGGCGAATGCTTACGGCCACGGAGCTAAGGATTTATCTTCTTATCTCAACGAGAAAGGAATCGAGTCCTTTGCCGTTGCCACCCTCTTAGAAGGGATTACGCTTCGCCGCAATGGAATCAAAGGTGAAATCCTTATTTTGGGCTTTACTCCTGCATCAAGGGTTTCAGATTTGATTCGTTACCAGCTGACACAAACCGCAGTAGACTGCGAACATGCAATAGAATTAAATGCAGCATTGGACAAGAGCTTTAAACCAACCCGGAAGCAGCTGCAGATTCATATAAAAGTAGATACAGGCATGCACAGGCTGGGAGAAAACGCTGAAAATCTCGACTCAATTTTAGAAATATTTCGCTGTAAGAACCTCCGTGTCACCGGGATCTTCACTCATTTGTGCGTATCAGACAGCAGGAAAAGAGAAAATATCGAAATGACAGAGTTGCAAATCCAGCGATTTGATGCACTGCTTTCGAAACTGAAGTCAAAAGGGCTCACGGTTCTGAACGTCCATGTACAGAGCACATACGGTGTATTAAATTACCCCGGGCTGCAGTACAGCCACGCAAGGATCGGAATTGCGTTATATGGTGTTTTAAGCACCGAGGTCAACTCCGACATGCCAGATGTCAAAGTTGACCTAATTTCAGATCTGGATTTACGCCCTGTTTTATCATTAAAATCAAGGGTTGTGATGATTCGAAGCATTCATTCGGGAGAAGGCGTCGGGTACGGTCAGGAATTTACCGCGCAAAATGAAACGAAGCTCGCTGTTATTTCAATCGGTTATGCAGACGGTTATCCGCGATCCCTCTCCGGGAAAAGCTGCGTACTGATTCGAGGACATCGATTTCCAGTAGTCGGACGTATCTGTATGGATCAGTTCATGGTTAATATTACAGGCTGTTCCGATATCTGTAAAGACGATATTGTTACACTGATCGGCAAAGACGGTACCGATGAAATCACTGCAGAGCAAATAGCATTACAGGCAGAGACAATCACCAACGAACTGCTCAGCAGGTTGAGCAGCCGTTTGGAAAGAGTCTACTTGAAATAGCCTGATAGTCTACCCGAGATCATGCATATATTTCTTATTATATAAAAAGCAAACCAGAATCTCTTCCTACAGGAAAAGTACGGATTTGCTTTTTTATTTTCGTTTTCTATTTGCCCTTTTCTATTTCTGCCCGTAATACGCATCTTTTCCGTGTTTGCGGTTGTAATGCTTATCCAGCAATGCACTTGGAACGGATTCTGCGCTTCCACAGTGCCAGGCCATAAACGCGACTTCCTCAAGCACCACCGCATTATGTACCGCATCATGCGCATCTTTGCCCCAGGCAAAAGGTCCGTGATTTGCGACAAGTACAGCAGGTATGCCGTCTGGATCTTTGTGACATTCCGTGATTACGAAACCGGTATTTTTCTCGTACTCACCGTCTATCTCCCTGTCCGTTAGGGGACGTACACAAGGCACTCCGCCATGGAAGTAATCTGCATGCGTCGTTCCCAGCGGCGGAATTGACTTTTGCATTTGCGCATATATCGTTGCCCAACGCGAGTGCGTATGCACAATTCCTCCGATATTCGGAAAGAGCTTGTATAGTTCAATATGTGTTGGGGTGTCGGTAGACGGCTTCAAGCTGCCCTCCACGACGTTGCCCTCCAAGTCAACAATGACGATATCGTCTATCGTAAACTTATCATAATCAACTCCGGAAGGCTTAATTGCAATCAGGCCCTTTTCACGGTCTATTTCGCTCACGTTACCCCATGTTAATGTAACGAGATTGTACTTAGGAAGTAATATATTCGCGTCATAAACGCGCTGTTTCATGTATTCAAGCATTTTTCCATACCATAGAGCTTACATTCAGCTCAAAATCCAGTTTTTCAGGCGTACTGTTCTGATCGATATGGATAAACTCTATGCCCATGATTCTCGCCCAGTCGCGGAGAATTTCCGCATCAACGTCGTAAGACAACACTGTGTGATGTGCTCCGCCCGCGATGATCCAGCATTCCGCGCCGACCTCAAGATTCGGTTCCGCTTTCCACATCACTCTTGCGACAGGCAGGTTCGGCATGGCCTGCGTGGGCTTCAAGCACTCGATATCCTGAACAATCAGCCTAAAATGAGTACCCATATCAATCAAGCTCGATACCGTGGCCTTTCCTGCCTTGCCATTGAACACGAGCCTTGCCGGTGGCTCACGATCACCGATACCAAGTGGATGCACCTCTATGCGAGGCTGATCTGCCGCGAGTGACGGACAGACTTCCAGCATATGGGCGCCGAGGGACAATCCGTTTTTCATATCGTTTGTGTAATCCTCCATAAATGCGGAGTGTTCACCCATCGTTTTAATGATCGCGGTCATTGCTGCTACTTTCCAGTCCCCTTCACCGCCATAACCATACCCCTTCGACATAAGATTTTGTGTAGCAAGTCCAGGGAGCTGTTTCATACCGTATAGGTCTTGGAATGTATTTGAAAAAGCCTTACAGCCCTCCGAATCAAGCATTTTCTTGATTGCGATTTCTTCCCGGGCCTGGTAACGGATGGTATCCATATCGTTTGAAGCAAAGACGTATTTAGACTGATATTCATCGATCTGCGCGTCGATTTCGGTTTCTGTGACCGCATTCATCACTTCAACCAGCTCACCGACCGGGAACGTATTAACCTGCCATCCGAATTTTACCTGAGCTTCTACTTTGTCGCCCTCGGTAACAGCCACTTCACGCATATTATCTCCAAAGCGCATCACCTTAAGCGATCTCGACACTACCGCGCCAATCGCCGCTTTCTGCCACTTTCCGATATGCATTTGAACATCCGGATTATCCCAGTGTCCTGCAATAACTTTTCTGTTAAGCCGCATACGTGCGCCGATAAACCCGTGTTCCCTGTCTCCATGTGCAGACTGATGCAGGTTCATATAATCCATATCAATCTCGTCATCAGGAATTTCAAGGTTGAACTGTGTATGAAAGTGACACCATGGCTTTTGCAGCAACGACAGACCGTTGATCCACATTTTTGACGGGCTGAACGTATGACAAAACGTAATAACCCCCCCGCAGGTGTCAGAGTAGTTCGCTTCCTTGATCAGCTTCGTTACACCCTCCGCAGTCTTTACGGTATCTTTGTATATAAGCTTATATGGCAGGTTCCCACTTGCGTTCAGCGCATCGACAATCATTACGCCGTTTCGCTCAACCTGTTTCAATGTTTCCTTTCCGTAAAGAAATTGACTGCCAACAATAAACCAGAATTCGTACATTTTATTTCGCCTCCAAATATTCACTGAGCACCTTTACCTCTGCGTAATTCAAATAGTCTGCAAGAAGTGCTATCCCCCAAGCTCCGCCTTCTGCGGCGGTTTCCGAGAGTTCAATCGGTATTCCGAGAAGTTCGGACATGATCTGCTTTCCAGCACTTCCCGACTTGAAGAATCCTCCGTGTCCCGCAAGCTTTTCTACTTTGACTTGCTCCTCTTCCGTTAAAATCCGCATGCCGTTTGCTAAATCCGACACGGCTGAATGAACCACCTCGTACATAAACTCCGAGAGTTTCGTGCCGCCTCCAATGGCAGTCTCATATAGTCTGCGGAAAAGTTCTCCTCTGTCTATCGTTACACCGAACAAATCAAGCGCTTCTCCGAACAGATTGATCCACGGATCGATCTTGGATGTGCATTCGTTATAATGTACCATCGCCACATCTCTTCCGTCAGGTGTTGTGACCACATCGATCTCCTTATGCAAGCGTTTCAGCGGCTTATCAAGCACAACCATTGCGAAAACACTTGTTCCCGCGCTCACATTGCCTGTTCTCGGCGCCACCGCACTGCAAGAAACCATACCTGTGCCCGCGTCCCCCTCCGGAGGAGAACAGAGGATGCAGGACGAAGGACACAGGCCTGCCTCTTCGCCAAACAGGAATTCCCTGCCGACCACTGTAAGTGTGCCGGCATTTTGACCGGCAAGCAGCACCTTCGGCGCGATTTCCGACCAGTCTATTCCTGTAAAGCTCTTAAATTTATCAATATAATCAGAGTTCCAATTGTTATCTTTGACCGGGAACATGCCGCTGGCATCACCAATGCCGATGACTTTTTCTCCCGTTATTTTCCAATGTACATAACCTGCGAGTGTAGTAATAAATGCAATGTCCTTTACATGTTCCTCACAGTTCAGGACCGCCTGGTACAGATGTGCCACACTCCAGCGTTCGGGAATATGAAAGTGAAAAAGTTCCGTCAGTCTTTCCGCAGCTTCGCTGGTCGTAGTATTCTTCCACGTTCTGAATGGGACGAGCAGGTTATCGTCCTTATCGAACACAAGATATCCGTGCATCATCGCGGAAACCCCCATTACAGAGAGTTGACAATTTGCAGCTGACAGCGTGGAAACAGCCTCACGTAATCCAGATTGTACTTCTGTAAGCGAATAGGTCCAGTAACCGTCAATCAACTGACTTTCCCAATTGTGACTTCCGCTGGAAATAACTTTGCGATTTTCATCAATAACAACCGCCTTGATACGGGTAGATCCAAGTTCTATCCCCAGGGATGCTTTCCCGTGCGATAAATGATCAGCGATATTAATAGTAATCCCTCCGTTCTATGAAGCTATTAATGCCTACTTTTTCTTCCGCGAACAAATGATACTCTGGAGTACAATAAAGAAACAGAGCATCGCAGCGCGCGTAATTTGAGGCCACCATGGGTCCTGACTTCCGATTGCAGTAACGATCAGCAATGCGGTTCCGCTTGCCAATACGCCAAATAGTGTGCCGAAGATATTCCCGACGCCGCCTGTAAGCAGGGTCCCGCCGATAATCGACGCTGCAATCGCGTCCATTTCAAGGCCTGTTGCCTGCTGAACCGAGCCGGATCTCGTGTGAAAAAGATATAAGAAACCGCCGATACCTGCAAGTAGTCCACACAGCAAATGAGCATAAAATCTCGTTCTCTTGACATTGATACCGAGCATCAGGGCACTTTGCGGGTTTCCGCCCACAGCATAAAAGCTGCGTCCAAGACTTGTCTTCCTTAGAACCCAAAACATGATACAAACGATGAGAAGCGCTACGACAACGCCATATTCCAGCTTTGATTGGATAAATACACCCTTTCTGTTGATGTCGCCTAAGAACGGGATCATAATCCTCGCTCCGGACAGCGCCTCAAACCCCTCATTATCAACCTGTATCTGGTTGACTTCGACCAGCGCAACCAAGCCCCTCCCTAGAAACATTCCTGCCAGGGTAACAATAAACGGCTGAATCTCAAGATATGCGATGAGAAACCCCTGGACCGCTCCAAACGCAAGGCCGATTGCCAAGGCAAGAATGAGAGAAGTTAAAAAGTTGAATCCATAATTGTTAAGACAAACAATACAGGACGTGCAAATCAGTGCAGTGGAACCTCCAACAGAAATGTCAATACTTCCTGTTATCATAACAATTGAAAGTCCGCAGGCAATTACAATCAGCGCTGCATTTTCGTTAAAGAGATTGAAAAACATCTGGATTTTTCCAAAGCCTTTATCTCCCAGAAAAATGATGGATAGTGTATAAATTGCAACAAACAGCGAAATCGTAATTGTCAGCAGGAAAGCGGTATCAGTTAAAGAAGGGATTACCTTCAACCTGTTTTGAATTGCATCAATTTTTACGGTTTCCTGATCACTATGTAAAATTGACATTCTAGCCACGCTCCTTTCCATTGCCTGCATTCGATTTGGATAATGCATTCGACTTGGATTGTGCAGCCGATTTGGATAATGATACCTTACTATCGAAGAAACTTCTGACAACCGGTGATTGAATCACAACTAGGATAATAATTATTACAGCCTTGAAAACCGGTACTGCATTTGTGTTGACATTAAGCGTGGTCAGCATTGAGGTCAGAGTTTGAATCGTATATGCTCCGATGATTGAGCCCGTCATATTGAACTTGCCGCCTCCAAGTGAATTTCCTCCAAGAGCGACTGCCAAAATAACGTCCATTTCAATACTTGGTACAATCGTATACGGATTTACCGTTTGTACTCTGCTTGATTGTACGAATCCTGCGATGCCGACACATAAACCCAAAATAACAAATGTCAAAAATTTGATCAACGCAGGATTGAGCCCGTTTAAGCTCGAGGATTTATCATTGATACCTACAGCCCGGGTATAAAGACCAAGGTTTGTTTTTTTCAACGCCAGAAATGTTACTGTAACAACAACAATTGTAATAATGATCGGCGTTGGAACCGGAAATCCGGGAATAAAGTTGCCATAATATCCAAAAGCCGCCGGTGCCTTTGGCTTCAGTCCGCCCATGGCCATAGAACCGATCGAACGGCCTGCCGTAAAGAGAATGAGCGTCGCAACCATAGGCTGTATGTTGAATTTTGAAACAAGAATACCGTTGAATGCACCACAGGCCATACCTGCAAGGCATCCGAGCAAGAGCGCAACGATAATCGGAGCATGCAGTGCTGCCGGTTGGGTTTCATTCCCACATAGAACATGCATGATTACTCCGCCTGCTATTGCAACGGTCGCGCCCACACTGATGTCCTGCCCTCTTGAAGAGGCCGTAACGAGCGTCATACCGATTGCAAGAATAACAAGCTCCGTCGCATTACTCAAAATGTTAATTAAATTGCCGATCAAAACAGGGTTTCCGCCGCTGTCCTGACCCATGCTGATTCTCAGAAAACTAGGATTGATAAACACATTAATTAACAAAAGGAAAAAGAGGAAAGCAATAGGGATAAATAATCTGTGGCTGATGATTCCCCTAAGAAGTAATGATCCGCGGTCGGTATCAAGTGAATTGCTGTTTTTAACCATTTTGATTTACTCCTCCCGCTATGGTATACATTATTTTATCCTGTGTCATATCATCACCCGATAATTCTCCTACAACATACAAGTCGCGCATAACAATCAGTCTAGAGCAGGTACGCAGCATCTCTTCTATTTCTGACGAAATAAAGGTAATGCTCATTCCTTCGGAAGCAAGCTTTAACACAAGTTTTTGAATTTCTACTTTTGTACCGATATCAATTCCGCGCGTTGGTTCATCAAGGATAAGATAATCAGGATGAGTGAGCAGCCATCGGGCAAGAATCACCTTTTGCTGATTTCCCCCGGATAATGAGTTGACTGGGGTATCCGCCGAAGCTGTTTTAATTCCGAGCAGGCTGATATACTCGTTGGCAAAAGATTGCGCCTGAGCCGTTGTGAATGGCTTGAAGAACCCTCTCATAACCTGCAGAGCCAGTATGATATTCTCGCGAACTGACAAGTCGCCGATAATCCCGTCGCGCTTCCGGTCCTCGGAAAGATAGCCGACACCTTTTCTCATGGCTTTGATCGGCGCTGTAATATTGACATTTTCGCCTTTGATTTTCAGCTTGCCTTCCGTCATCTTATCGGCACCAAAGATCGCGCGCACGCATTCGCTGCGTCCAGAACCTAACAGCCCGGCAAAACCGGTTACCTCGCCTTTTTGTGCAGTAAAATTAAATGGCTTTATACCGGAAGAGCTTGAGAGCCCTTCTGTCTCGATAATTGTTTCCGTTGAGCGGTCGTGGCCCGCTTGTGATTCATTATGTATGCCAGCCAAATCACCAAGTTCCTTACCCATCATTTTGGCGACAAGCTCCACTCGCGGGAGATCCTTGATTTGATATTCGCCCACAAGCTCTCCATTGCGCAACACGGTAATTTTGTCGCACAACTCATAAACTTGATCCAAAAAATGTGTGACGAAAACGATACCTACACCTCTGCCTTTCAATTCACGCATCAGTGCAAACAGCTTGGTGACCTCCTGTTCATCCAAAGAGGATGTGGGCTCGTCGAGGATCAACACCTTGCAATCCATGTCAACAGCACGTGCTATGGCCACCATCTGTTGAACTGCGATGGAGCAGTTCGATAATTGTTGAGCAGGCTTTGCCGGTATACCCAAACCTTTCAGAATTCGTTCCGCCCTATTGTTGTTCTTCTTCCAATTAACGAATAAATCACTGGTTCTTCCTATAAACAAGTTCTCGGCCACAGTCAGGTTGGGGCACAATGTAATTTCCTGATACACTGTACTGATCCCAAGCTTTTGAGCCTCCTGTGGTGATTTGATATGAACCGGTTTATCGATTCCTGTTATATAGATCTCTCCGGCTTCCTTTGTATAGACCCCGGTCAAAACTTTGATTAAGGTGGATTTTCCAGCACCGTTTTCACCCATCAGAGCATGTATTTCCCCTTCACGCAAAGTGAAATCTACGTTTTGTAAGGCCCGTACGCCGGGGAAGCGTTTATAAATACCCCTCATTGAAAGTACTGTATTCTGCATCTTACTAATCTATAACCTCCTCCGTTAAAGGCATGATAGCCGGATATAATCCTACAGCTTTATGGTAATATAAATGCGCGATACCAGGGTATACGGACGATATCCACCTCCTCAGCGCCGCGCATTTCTAATTAATACCCTGCCTTATTTTACTGATAATCTCGCTGGATTTTTGACAGAGCCGATTATTCAATCAATAAGGACGCGCATCAACAACATCTTTTGTGATGGTATCACAGTCAAACATTTCCTCGTCTACATAGGCATTCTTCTCAACGCTTTCTCCTGCCTCAAGACTGTTTATCAGCTTAACGATACGAGGTCCATGGAGTGGATTACATTCTACGTCAAGGTTGAATTCACCTGCAAGAACCTTCTCAAGGGCCCATTTGTTAGCATCAAAAGCGATAACCTTTACATCTCCATCCTTACCGTATGTAATACCTGCAGCATCCATAGCGTCACAAGCGCCCCGCGCCATGTTATCATTTTCAGCATAGACAACATTGAATTTTGCTCCGGAAGCAATCAGATCAGCAACAGCCTGTTTTGCAAGCGTTTCGTCCCAACCCTTCATATTCTGGTTAAATACAATTTCCCATCCGTTTGCCTGTGCGCCGTCTTCAATTGCTTTGGAACGGCCGAGCTGAGCAGAAGAACCTGTGTCGCCGCCAAGCACAACGATCTTGCAATCCTCGATCCCTTGTTTTTTCAGCCAATCAACAGCTTTATTGCCCTCGGCTTCGAAATCAGAGCATACCATTGCAGTGTAAAGATCCTCGGACAGATCAAGTTTACGGTCAGCCATGATAAATGGGATGCCGGATTCCTTTGCGGCCTTTGCCACATCTTCCCATCCGGCTGACTGGAGTCCAAGGATAACAAGGTAATCAACCTCTTCCTGGATGAGCTGCTGAGCCTGTGATATCTGTTTTGCATGGTCTCCTTCACCGAAAACCATCTTTGTCTCATAACCAGCTTCTGAGAATGCTTCGTTAAATGATTTCGTATTCGCCGTGCGCCAGTCTGATTCGTTTGCATTTGTCTGTACAACGCCAACAATAATTTTCTCATCGACCACGCTTTGGTTACCTGAATTGTCGCCGCTGCCGGCGGAATTCCCGCCACATGCTGCAAGTGCAAATACAAGCATCAAGACCAAAACAGAAGAAATCAGCTTTTTCATAGATATTTCCTCCTATCATATTTAACTCACAATATGAGCCTACTTATATGTACGAGTATATTTAGCTTATACGGATAAGTCTATAGAATTTTTTAAAGCAAATGTGTATTATCTTCATATTTTATTTCTTGTTCTTTAGTTTCCTAAATTGACAGGGAGTAATTCCGTTCAGCTTTTTAAACAATCCGGCAAAGTAATGATAATCGTTGTACCCGACTTCTTCAGAAATCTGCGTAATTCTTTTTGATGAGCAGCAAAGCAGTTCTTTCGCTTTCTCCATTCTGACATTTGTCAGATAACCCACAAAGGTTTCTCCAAGCTCCTTTTTAAAAAGGAGACAAAAATACGGGGCGCAGATGTTAACGGAAGCAGCTACACTGCTAAGGGAGATATCAGGATCGTGAAAATGCTCGGAGATATAACATTTTGCCTGGTTGATTGCCGTCTTGCTCGTGTCGTTTCGTATATTTCTCATTTCCACACATTTTTCAAGCAAGTCAGTTATGTAGCATTTTGCACTTTCAGGTGTTCTGAATTGTTGGATGACTGTATCAGCGTCACCTACTGTCTCAACATATATTTCTTTCGAAATTCCGATCTGTTCCACAAACATTTTGGCAGTAAGATAAATATCAATGACGATGTAGAGCCGAAGCAGTGACGACTTAAGCTGCTCATTTCCGATTCGGTTAAACAGGCGCTCTATCACACGTTCTGCACCGCCCGAAGTGCCGCTGTGCAAGAAATTCTCAACCTCGGAACGATCGATCCAGTTGAGATCCAGGACGTGCGAATCACCCGTTTCCGGGCCGCTGGATATTACACTCTCAAGCAATTTGGAACTATCCATTTTATTCTATCTCCTCTGATTTATGATATCCCTGCTGACCAATTGCAGCAGAGGAATCCCTTTTGATCAGCTTCGGCAGAAATAGTGTATCTTTTGTTTTTAAGGATGGATTAGACATCATCTCAAGTAGAATCGTTGCTGCGGTTTCACCGAGCTGCTGTTTTGGGTGTTGAACAGATGTGAGCGGGGTTTCGCATATTCTGGCTAAATTTGAGTCGTCGATACCCACTATTGATAAATCGTCCGGAACATTTCGCCCCTGGTTTTTGCAAAATCCCAGCAGATCTACCGCTAAGCTGTCATTATAGCAGACGACCGCCGTACTGTCGTCCAGAAGTGAGGATAGAACGGTGTTTTTATTTGAAAATAAAGAGGCCTGCTCACCAGCCGGGAACCAATATACTCTTTTCTCCGGCATCGGTATGTTATGCTCAATCAGACTATTCATAAAACCCTGATACCTTTTATGGCCCTGCATATTGTCAAAGACGAAAATTCCTGTAATTTTCTCGTGCCCCAGAGAGATCAAGTGTTCCGTTGCGACATGTCCTGCAGCATAATCATCCATTGCTACCAAGGGATTACCAGACCATGAGTATTTTGCATTAAAAAATATAATTGGGATATCTCTTGCTCGAATTTCATTATAAAGTGCAATATTCGGGTTTGGCAAAGCGCTCTTAGAAGGTTCTACGATAAGTCCGCCAACATTTTGTGCAAGCATTTTTTCTAGTGCCCGCGCTTCTTCCGCAACCTGATTCGATGTAATCATCAGCTGCATTGACACATTATTATTGGTGAGAACGCGCTCAATACCTGTAACAATGCTTGGGAAAATATAATCGCTGAAATAGGTTGACACAATTCCTACCAAATGGCTATTCTTCTCGGCAGACACCGCGTTAGGGCTCTGAATAAATGATCCGCTCCCCTGTTTACGGCTCAGAAGTCCCTGTCTTTCCATATATGCAAGGGCCTGCCTTACCGTTTGCCGGCTCACCTGGTGGATGCCGCACAATTCGGTCTCCGAAAAAAACTTGTCTCCGGCGGACATATTCTTCTCTCTGATCACGTCCTTTGCCCAATTAACAATACCTAAATATTTATACTCATCCATAAAGCAAACCTCGTTTTTACTTATTTCGTTTGATTTAGATGATAGCACAAAAAACGTATTTGTCAACACAAGTTTAAATTATTTTCAGAATCTGTACGAACAAGTACTCCTGGAAATATTGATTGCTCTATTTGCAATCAATATTTCCCACGAAAATTTTGATAAAAAAGTGGCTTTGCCACTTCCGCTAGGGAACCCATGGTTCCCTTCGGCGCTCGCTGCGCAAGCTGAGCACCCTCCTTCATCGGCGAGGGGTGCCCCCTCTGCACTCCCCCTTTTTTTATCTAATAAGAAACGATATTTTTCTTATTAGATAAAAAAAGACGGTACAGCGTAACGCGATACCGTCAGTTATTTGCAATTGATGCAAGAATCATTCTTCTTCCTGTTCCACTTCCACTTCGGAAGCCGGAACAATATACAGCTTTACTTTCTCGATCCTTCTGTCTTTCATCGATTCAATTTTAAAGATACAATTACCGAATTCAACTATTTTCTCTTCCGTTGCGTCTTCGTCGGGAATTTCCCCAAGAAGATCTATGATCAATCCTCCGATTGTTTCATGTTCCTCTGATTCCAGATTGAGAAGAAGTTCGTCATTCAAATCATCGATGTAATACTGGCCGTCAATTAAGTAAATATTCTCGTCAAGCTTTAAAATTTTGGCTTCATAATCATCATACTCATCATCTATGTTACCCATTACTTCCTCAATCAGGTCCTCAATAGTAACGATTCCTGAAAAGCCGCCGTATTCATCGATCAGAATAGCAATATGGACCTTTGATTCCTGTAATTCTCGGAATAAATCATCAATATTTTTACTTTCCGGTACAAAATATGGTTTTCTGAGAAGACTACGGATATCAACATATTCAAATCCATGCTTTCTTGCTTCAATGATAAAGTCCTTCATATAAAGGATTCCGATAATATTATCAGAGTCTTTTTCATAAACCGGAATACGTGCATACCGCTCAGCCAGAAGCTCGTCAATATAATCGGCAAGGCTATCGTTAATATTGATCGTGTAAACATCAGTTCTAGGCGTCATGACCTCATAAGCTAGTTTATCATCGAACTCAAAGATGCTGGCGATCATTTCTTTGCCGGTTTCCTTGATCAAACCGGTTTCCTGTCCGACTTCAAGCAGTGATTTGATCTCTTCTTCAGAATACTGTTCTTCAATATTGGTATCCTTCACTCCCGTAATCCGAAGCATAAAAGTCACCGATTTGGAAAGGAGCCATACAAAAGGCTTCGTAAACTTCGAGATAAAAAGAACCGGGCTGACACTGAACAGGGCAATTCTTTCAGAATACTGCAATGCCATCCGTTTCGGATATAATTCACCAAATACAAGCGTGATAAATGATAGGACCAGTGTAACAAGAGCGACGGCGATCTGCGTTCCGTACGGGATACCAAATCCTGATATAAATGCTGCGATATCGTCAGACATGGAAGTTGCGGCGACGGCGCTGGACAGAAAGCCTGCCAGAGTAATGGCTACCTGTATCGTAGATAAAAATTTGTTCGGCTCCTCGTAAAGCGCCAATAAAAGCTTTGCTTTCTTTTTGCCTTCCTGGGCCAAAATTTTGATCTTATTCTTATTCACAGAAACGATGGCCATTTCTGCCGCAGCAAAAAATGCGTTAATCAAGATCAGTACTGCTAAAAATATTAATTGAACCGCCAATGATGTACTCGGGTCGGGATCCATTCAGTATTTCCTCCTTTTATTCGTATATGGCTTATTATACCACTTTATTTCTGTTTTCGTAACATAAATTTTTCCGAAACAGGATGATCCATCCTGATTCTAACAATCTGCTGTGGATGAGGTGCCGCTTCAATGGGCTGACCTTCTTCATCCGTCATATATTCTATTCTCTGTGTGAAGTAATCGGTATCCGGACCGAACACTTCTATCTCATCTCCCAGGCACATTTTATTTCTCTGTTCAACCACAGCGATTCCCGCAGACGGATCGTAACTCTTCACAATCCCCACAAAAGAATAGTCTCTGGTATAAGCGCTGGTTCGGTAATTCTGATCCTTATTTGTCGGCTTATTGTAATAAAAGCCGGTTGTAAATTCGCGGTGGCTCACCTTTTTCAGCTCTGAAAGCCATTCCGGATTGAATACATAGCCCTCCGGGTCCGCATAATATGCATCAATCGCTCTGCGGTAAGCGCCGATGATGGTAGCAACATAAAAAATGCTCTTCATCCTACCCTCAATCTTGATCGATGAGAGACCTGCCTGAATGAGATCAGGAAGATTTTCAATCATGCAAAGATCCCTTGAGTTCATGATATAGGTTCCTCTGTCATCTTCCTCCACAGGAAAATATTCTCCGGGTCTCTGCTCCTCTACCAGATGATATTTCCATCTGCAAGGATGTGCGCATTCGCCGCGGTTTGCATCACGTTCGATCATAAAATTACTCAAAAGGCAACGCCCTGAATAGGAAATGCACATGGCGCCATGGACGAAGGCTTCCAGTTCAAGATCCTCCGGCAGGCGATTTCTAAGCTCCCGTATCTCAGTAAAGGTGAGTTCTCTGGCCAGTACGATGCGCTTTACACCCTGTCTGTACCAAAATTCTGCCGTTTTATAATTCGTCATATTTGCCTGTGTGCTCAGGTGAATTTCCTTATCCGGAAGAATTCCGCGAATTACAGTCATCACTCCCGGATCAGACACGAGAAACGCATCGATCGGAATGTCTTTTATTTTATTCAGATAGTCCTCAAGATGACCGATATCCTCATTATGTGCGAATATATTCATCGTCATATGGACTTTTTTTCCTTTGGAATGCGCGTATTCCACGCCTATTTTTATGTCATCCACTGTAAAGTTCTTTGCGGCTGACCTGAGGCCGAACATTTCGCCTCCAAAATAAACCGCATCCGCACCATAATCGATTGCTATTTTCAGCTTCTCCAAGTCTCCCGCAGGAGCAAGCAGCTCTATCTTTTCCATATTTATTAACTACCCTCTCAGTACGCTAAACGCGACGCCGTCGCCCACAGGCATAACGGATGTATCCGCAAGCTCCGTTTCAGTAATATAAAGAATAAACTCGCGCATCTGCCTAACACTGGTCATCTGTCTTCTGTTCGTAACAAATTCATTCGAAGCGGTTCTCCCTTTCAGCAAAATATTGTCCGATATGATTACCGCACCGCTTTTGCATAGTGGGATGCTCCTGTCCCAGAATTCACGATAATGGCTTTTCGCAGCATCGATGAATACCATATCAAATCCCTGCTGCTCCCGGTCTGCTATTTCTTCCTTCAGTTTCTTCAGACTTTCTGCTCCATCTCCGAGTCGAATTTGGATACGATCATCAAACCCGAATTTTTTTATATTTTCTGAAGCCTTCCGGGACATCTCTTCTCTGACCTCAAGGCTGATAATTTCTGTTTTCGGGAGCACCGCCGCAAAGCAGATGGCGGAATAACCCACTGCCGTTCCAATCTCCAGGATGCGCCGAGGATTTTTGATTCTCAGGATATTCAAAAGCAGCATTTCCGTATCCCTTGTTATCACCGGGATCTGCTCTGCTTCCGCTTCCTCGCGCAATTTCATCAGTTCGTGATTGTACGGTAAATAGTATTCGTCAATATAGGAAGCAATCTTTTCGTTGATAAATTTCATGAAACTCCTTCCAGGTTTTTAGTTGATATACTTTGCTTTGTCCTTTAAAAACTTTTCGTAGGTGGAAGAAAAAGCATGTGATCCATCACCCTTTGCAAGAAAATACATGTAATCCGTATCTGCGGGATACAGCGCAGCCTTAATGGAATCTGCACCGGGCGACGCAATCGGACCCGGCGGTAAATCGGTATATAAGTAAGTATTATAGGGTGATTCTATTTTTGTATCCGAGATACTCAATACCGGTTTCTGTTCGCCCAGTATGTACTGAACTGTCGCACAAGATTGGAGCGGCATATTGATTTTCATCCGGTTATAAAAAACGCTGGCGATGATCGGCCGATCTTCCGGAATCTGTGCCTCTCTTTCAATAATAGAAGCAAGGGTGATCACTTCCCGTACACTCATTCCCAGTTCGTCCGCCCGGGCATAATATTCATCCGTAAATACCTTGCTGAACTGATAAAGCATGATATCGAGAATGTCATGCTCATTTGCAGTGGTATAAATATCATATGTTTCCGGGAATAAAAATCCTTCTAAACGGGTTCCCCCTGCAGGCGCATCTTTAAGAAACGGGTAATCAAACTGACCTGTTTCGATCTCCTTTGAGAAAGCGTCAGCGTTAATCAGCCCTTCTGAAGCGAGTTTTTCTGTTATTCGTCTTATATCGTAACCCTCAGGAATCGTAAACCGAATCGTATCGGCCTTTCCTGCAACTAAAATCTTCATGATGTCAGCCATAGACATACTGGGAGAAAGAGAATATTCCCCCGCTTTATATCTACCGTCAAAACCTCTTGTTCTAGTTTGAATCTTAAAGACTCCTTCACTTCTTATCAGATTGTTTTCTGCCAGTATTTCCGAAATGCCGCTTGTCCCTGTTCCAGCCGGTATGTTGACCGCAACCATGTCCTGATTCGCCGGATCTACAGCTCTGCTCTCCTTGTTTAAATAGACCGAAAACATTGCCGCCGTTGCAAGTAAAACCATGGCCGTTATAATGAATACACTGAAAATCAATCTTTTCCTGCTTTTAATCTTGTTTCGTCTCTTGCCCATATTTGTCCCCCAATAGGCTTATCTGCTAATCTACGAATCTCCAAATTCAACTGAAGTGAAAAAAGAGCTTTTTTTAGTTGAAAAAATTTCGCAGAACGGTTATCCTGCGAAATCGTGAAACTGCTAAGTGCATTTCAACGTCCTGTTAAAGGCCGTTATTTTGCTCTTGATAAATATTCCCCTGTTCTGGTGTCAATCTGAATTATTTCGCCTTCTTCGATGAAGATAGGAACTTGTATCACAGCACCCGTTTCAACCGTTGCAGCTTTCGTAACGTTTGTTGCAGTATCTCCTTTTACACCGGGCTCTGTTTCAATTACTTTTAAGTTTACAAAGTTCGGCGGTTCTACCAGGAATGCACTGTCCTTGAAGAACTTGATAGTCGCCATGTCATTTTCTCTAAGGTAGAGGATGGCATCTTCAACCTGTTCTTTCATCAAAGGCACCTGATCGTAGGTTTCCTGATCCATGAAATAGTAGAGTTCTCCGTCGTTATAAAGGTATTGCATTGTCTTCGTTTCAATGCGAGCATTTTCGAATTTATCGTTTGGATTAAACGCTTCTTCTCTGGTTGCTCCGGTCAGGATATTTCTATATTTTGTCCGAACAAAAGCGGCGCCCTTACCTGGCTTAACATGCTGAAAATCAAGGATTACATGAGGTTCTCCATTGATTTCAAAGGTAATCCCTTTTCTAAAGTCACTTGCGTAAATCATATCTTAAATACCTCCAAAATATTTCATTTATAATATAATCAATTCCTTTTTTGACTCAACTTTATTAATTATACCAAAGTCTGCAACAATTGCCAAGTCTTCAATCCTTACACCAAATTTATTTGGTATGTAGATCCCCGGCTCAACGGTGATTACCATATCTTTTTCAACAATTTCTTCGCTTCTTGCATTTATTGTGGGAGCTTCATGAACCAGTTTACCCACTCCGTGTCCTAATCCGTGAGGATAATACTCACCATAACCGGCATCAGCTATGATATCTCTTGCAACCTTATCCGCGTCATAACAGCTTACGCCTGCTCTGATGAATTGAAGGGCTGCAAGCTGAGCTTCCAAAACTGTCTCATAGACTCTTCTCATTTCATCCGTTACAAAACCGATCGCTACGGTTCTGGTCATATCCCCACAGTAACCGTCGATCACTGCGCCAAAATCCATGGTCAGAAACTCTCCCTTCCGGATCAGCTTATCCGTCGGTTCACCATGGGGAAGGCAGGACCTTTCCCCTGATACACTAATGGTATCAAAGGCAAGGCCTTCCGCTCCATTTTCATACAGAAACCGTTCAATCTCACCAGATACCTGTTTTTCACTCATACCAGGCTCAATAAAGCCGAGGATGTGAGAAAAACACTTGTCACCCAAGGCGGCTGCCTTTGAAATAGTTTCAATCTCCTGTTGATTTTTAATACTACTGGTCAAATTTAATCACTTCCCCCAAAATCCCGAATACATCATTTACAAGCAGCGTGAACTTAGCTTCTGCCTGTACATACTGTAACGCAAGAGGATCTTTCATGATGATTTGGCTGAGCGATTGAATTTGCTCCATCATATCAGGGCCCATTTCTTCGCCTGACAGCTGCTTTGCCTGGAGTTCAAACTGCTTTGCACGATAGTCGTTGAGCATGGCAGCGATTTCCTCATTTTGTGAAGCAGCTTCCTTCAGCTCCGCATACTCCTTGTATTCCGCAGATTCTTTTAGGGCTCTCGCCAGATTATGGGCTTCGTCATAAGCATTCATTGGAGTTCCTCCTTTTTATTATACTTCCAAGAAGATCGGCAGTATGACCGGGCTTCTCTTGGTCTTCTCATAAATGAAGTTTTTCAATTCATCCTTCACTGCGTTCTTTAAGCCTGACCAGTCTCTTAAACCATCCTCATAGCATTTGTTCAGCCTCGCGCTCACTGCCTTCTTCGCAGCATTCATCAGATCCTCGTTTTCCCTTACGTAAACAAAACCTCTGGAAATAATGTCCGGACCTGAACAAATCATACCGGTGCTCTTATCGATCGCGGAGACAACGATGATCAAACCTGATTCGGACAGCAATTTTCTGTCTCTGAGTACGATATTACCTACATCACCAACGCCAAGGCCGTCTACAAGAATAGCCGAAGCAGATACTTGCTCCTTGGATTTGACAACTTTATTCTTTGTCATGTTAAGCATCTGCCCATTTGCGAGAATATAAATATTTTCAGCAGGCATTCCCAGCTGCTCCGCAATGAGGGCATGTTGTTTCAGATGCCGGTATTCGCCATGGACCGGCATAAAATATTTTGGTTTAATCAGCGAATGAACCAGCTTCAGTTCCTCTGAACAAGCATGGCCGGATACATGAATATCGGCGATATCCGAATAAATCACATCGGCTCCCTTTTCAAAAAGCTTATTAACGACATTGGATATCGTCTTCTCATTTCCTGGAATCGGACTGGAAGATAAAATCACCATATCGCCTCTTTTTATCTGAACCGCTTTGTGATCCGACGTGGCCATTCTGGACAAAGCTGACATGGGTTCTCCCTGACTTCCCGTTGTAATGATAACGAGTTGGCTATCCGGAATATGTTTAATCTTGTTGATATCAACAAGAACGCCCTCCGGAACATTCAAATACCCCAGCTCCATGGCAAGATTTACTACATTGACCATGCTTCGTCCTGAAATAGCTACCTTTCTGCCGAACATGACTGCGGTGTTAACAATCCTCTGAACTCTGTGTACGTTAGAAGAAAAGGTTGCGATCAAGATTCTGGCTTCCGAACCCCGGAAGATATTTTCAAGGGCCACTCCCACGGTCTTTTCCGAAGCAGTATACCCTTTTCTCTCCGCATTAGTACTATCGCCCAGCATCAGAAGCACGCCCCGTTTACCCAGTTCTGCAAGTTTTTGGAAGTCGATCGGCTCTCCAGTAACCGGTGTATAATCGATCTTAAAGTCTCCGGTATGAAAAACAACTCCCGCCGGTGTTTCGATTGCAAGACAAATCGCGTCCGCAATGGAATGAGTCGTTCTGATGGTTTCAATTTTGAATTCCCCGATCTTCACAGTCTGACCGGCGTTGATCGTATTCAATTTACCCTTTATTCCGTGTTCTTTCAGCTTATTGTCCACCAAGCCCAAAGTAAGCCTGGTGCCGTAAATGGGGATATTCAGTTCTTTTAACAAATATGGGATGCCTCCGATATGGTCCTCATGACCATGGGTCAGAATCATACCCTTCACTTTGTCCCGATTTTTAATCAAATAGCTAAAATCGGGTATTACAATATCAATTCCGAACATTTCATCATCAGGAAACGATAACCCGCAATCAATAATCATGATCTCGTTCTTGTATTCCAACAGGGTCATATTCTTTCCGATTTCGTTCAGACCGCCGATTGGAATCACTTTTACCGGGCCAACTCCCTTATTATTTTCCATTATCTTCAAATTATTAAAATCCTTTCTTACTATTACATTTGATCCGCTCTATTTCTACTTATTTTATGACAACATTAAACAATTTATTAGGCACGGCAACAATTTTTACGATTTCCTTACCTGCTAATAAAGCTTTTACTTTTTCACTGTCCATGACCGTTTTTTCAAGCTGTTCTTTCGACAAGCCGTTTGCTACTTCCATCTTTTCCTTTAATTTTCCATTGATCTGAATAACGATCTCAACGGAGTCCTTGACCAGCGCTGCTTCATCGTATTTTGGCCATTTTTCAAGATAAACCGTGCTGGTATGACCCGTAGACTTCCACATTTCTTCACAAATATGAGGAGTAAAGGGTGATAAAATCAAGATCAAATTTTCTACAGCAGCCTTCAGCAGGTTCAGATTCGGCTGATCGATTTCCTTATATCGGTATATCTCATTCACCAATTCCATAATGGAACTGATGGCTGTATTAAAATTGAATCTGCCTCCTACATCTTCGGAAACCTTTTTGATGGTAGCATTCATGGCATAGTTCAGTTTCTTATCTTCTGCGCCCGCTGCTTGATAGACAGGCGAAACATCCTTGAGCTTCTCGTTCAGTTCAAATACCAGGCGATATACTCTATTGAGAAAACGGTAGCTTCCTTCCACGCCTGCGTCTGACCATTCCAGTTCTTTCTCCGGAGGAGATGCGAACAGGATAAATAAACGGGCCGTATCCGCTCCGTATTTATTAATGATTTCTTCCGGACTAACGACATTACCCTTTGATTTTGACATCTTGGTTCCGTCTTTCAAAACCATACCCTGAGTCAACAGGTTTGTAAAAGGCTCGTCCGTCTTGCAGTAACCGATATCATACAGGAACTTTGTGAAAAATCTTGCGTAAAGCAGATGCAGGATCGCATGCTCGACGCCGCCAATGTATTGATCCACAGGCATCCAATAGTCGGCATTTTTCTGATCCCAGATCCGATCGCTGTTTTTCGCATCGGTATATCTTAAGAAATACCATGAGGAATCAAGGAAGGTATCCATGGTGTCTGTTTCTCTTGTGGCTTTCCCTCCGCATTTCGGACAGGTTGTATCAATAAAGGTCTTGCTGGTCGTCAGCGGAGACTCACCCTTCCCTGTAAACGAAACGTCAGTGGGAAGCAATACCGGAAGATTCTCCAGTTTCTCCGGAACCCAGCCGCAATGCTCACACCAAATCATAGGAATCGGCGAACCCCAGTATCTTTGTCTGGAGATAAGCCAGTCTCTCAACCTGAAGTTTACAGATTTATCTCCAAGCTTCTTTTCCTCCAGGAAACCAATGATCTTTTCTTTTGCCGAGGCAACATCCATGCCGTCAAACTGGCCTGAGTTAATCATCGTACCGTCAGCTTCAAAGGCCTCCTTGAGATCGTTGATGTCGATATCTGGATTTCCTGGATCGACAACCGGAATGATATCCAGATTATATTTTTTTGCAAAGTCAAAGTCTCTCTGATCATGCGCCGGCACCGCCATGATAGCCCCTGTACCGTAATCCATGAGTACATAGTTTGCAATATAAACTGGAACTTTCTTTCCATTGAGAGGATTGACCGCGTACCGTCCAATGAAGACGCCGTCCTTTTCCAGTGTCGTTGCCGTTCTTTCCATTTCTGTCATATACTGGAGTTTTTCCAAAAATCCATTTACGGTCGCCTCATATTCGCTTCCGGCGATCAGTTCCTGCACATAGGGATGCTCCGGAGCCAAAACCATATAAGTCACTCCAAAAAGAGTATCGGGTCTTGTTGTAAAGATTCGCAGGCTTTTATCGAAGCCCTCTATTTCAAAATCCACCTCTGCGCCGACGCTTCTGCCGATCCAGTTTTTCTGCATCAGCTTAACTTTATTCGGCCAGCCTTCCAGGTGATCGATATCTTCAAGCAAGCGATCAGCATAGTCCGTTATTTTCAGATACCATTGATCCAGTTCCTTCTTGCCAACGGGCGTCGCACAGCGTTCGCATGCACCGTCTACAACCTGCTCATTGGCCAGTACGGTCTGGCAGGAAGGACACCAGTTTACCGGGTTCTTTTTCTTGTAAGCCAGTCCCTTCTCAAAAAATTGGATGAAAATCCACTGCATCCATTTATAATAATCGGGATGACAAGTTGCTACCTCTCTTTCCCAATCATAGGATAAGCCCAGCTGTTTCAGCTGATTTCTCATTTCTGCAATATTATCCCAAGTCCATACGTTCGGATGAATGCCGTTTTTGATGGCTGCATTTTCAGCAGGCAAGCCAAACGAATCCCAACCCATGGGATGAAGTACATTGTATCCGTTCATTCTTAGGTATCTGGTTGCGACATCACCAATTGAATAATTTCTCACATGACCCATATGAAGTTTGCCCGAGGGATATGGAAACATTTCCAAAAGATAATATTTCTTTTTGCTTTCATCCTCCGTTGTTTTGAATAAGTGGTTCTCTTCCCAGTATTTTTGCCATTTGGCTTCGATTTCGCCGAAATCATAGCGCTCAATCATTAAACTAACCTCCGTATTTCATCTCTGCAATTATATTACTGCAATTGATTTTCATCTATTTCAAGGAATGTACAGTCGCCCCAGACTTTTTCGATATGATATCTTTCACGCTGTTCGATCGTAAATAGATTTACGATAATATCACCGAAATCCAACAAAATCCAACCGGAAGTCTTTTTACCCTCAATACTTTTACAGAGGATTCCTTCTTTCGCAAACTGATCTTCCACTTCATTCGCCAGAGTACCCACCTGTCGTTCCGATCCGCCGGATGCGACGACAAAATAGTCCGCAAAGGAAGATTTCTCTGTGATATCAATCACCACAACATCAATCGCCTTCTTATTTAAAAGAACGGCAGCGGCTTTCAGCGCGATATCCTTGTTATTCATCCATTCTTCTCCTTTCTTAATCAAAATCACAAACTCAAAATCAAAATAGGTTACATGATGTGACTGTTTCTGTTTTGAATTTCTTCTATTAAACTGTCTCTTGCCTTTAACGTATCCTGATCCAGGTATACTCCCTTCTTCATCACATACTCGATGGAACATTCCAAAGACAAAAGGCAGGCTTCTTCCAAATCCTGATAAGCTTTTATACGGATTTCGTCAACGCCGGGATACTGTCTGTTTGGCTCTATGGCGTCGGCAAGGTAAATGATCTTTTCCAATCGGGACATTCCCGCTCTTCCCGTGGTATGAAAGTTGACCGCATTGATTATATCCCGATCTTCAATTTGATAATCCTTCTGAATCATAATCGATGCAATTTTTCCATGGGACAGATTTCTGTTATTAAGATAGACGGGGTCAAGTCCAAGTTTTTTAACATATCCGTTCATTTTTTGATCCGGAACTCCCCGAAAAAAATCATGAAAAAGAGCGGCCAGTTCGGCTTTCTCCACATCTTCTCCGTACCGCAGGGAAAGCTTCTTCGCCTCCTCTACGACTGCATAGGTATGGACACGCCTCTTTTCCGTCATCTTTTTTTCAATATAATCAATAATTGCATTTTTATCCGTACACTGCATAGCTTATACATATTACCACTTATATCTAGGATTTTCAAGCTTTATCGGTTTCTAATACAGACAAACCCATGAAATTCGTCAATTCAAGCCACTAGGGTGAAAGGCATTATCTGCGGTCAAAATCCTTCCCTGCCGTGAGACCGCAGACAATTGCCTTCACCTCTGTTGTGAATTGATATTGAAGCATGTGTTTTCTGATTTTTATTCCCTGTACAGCCTGTTTTCATTGATATAAACCTCAACATCTTCTGGGACCAGGTATTTAATACTTTTTCCCTTGTGAATCCTGTCTTTGATATCCGTTGACGAAATTTCGACTTCGGAATTGTTGATTTCTATGATCTTCGTTCCGTATTTTTCCCGTACATGTTCGATCATACGCTTCAATTCCCGCTCTTTGTATCCGGGTCTGGTTCCGATTATAAAGGAAAATCCTGTGAGAAGTTCTTCTGAAGCATGCCATTTTTCCATGCCTAAAAAAGCATCCGTTCCGATTATAAAATACAATTCGGAATCTTCCTCAAGCTCAGCTTTGCAATCCCGAAGCGTATAAATCGTATATGAAATCTGAGAGCGATCCAGCTCTCTTCTTGATACCGAAAAATAGGGATTCCCCGAAACCGCCTGAACCAGCATGGCATATCGATGGTTTGCTCCTGCACTCTTTGCATTCAATTTAAACGGCTGTACCATTGCCGGCATAAAGACGATCTGGTCCAAAGCCGCTTCTTCACGGGCCTGCTCCGCCAATATCAGGTGACCGTAATGAACCGGATCAAACGTCCCGCCTATGATACCTACTCTTTTCATGCTATCTCCACAATAATGGAGGCAGGAGATGCCACCCGCCTCTCAAAGCAACCAATAAATTATTTATCTTCTGCATTCTCTGTGTTTTCAACAGTTTTGATCCAAAGCTCCTGAAGCTGTTCTTCTGGAACAAAGGTCGGAGCTTCGCTGACCATGTCTACAGCAGCCTGATTCTTCGGGAAGGCCATAACCTCCCGGATGCTGTGCTCACCTGTAAGAAGCATTACAAGACGGTCTAAACCATATGCAAGTCCTCCGTGAGGCGGAGTTCCATAACGGAATGCTTCTAACAGGAACCCGAACTTACTCTTAACGGTTTCATCAGATAATCCCAGTACTTCGAACATCTTTTTTTGCAAATTGCTGTCGTGAATTCTGATGCTGCCGCCTCCAAGTTCCACACCGTTCAATACGATATCATAAGCTCTTGCTCTAACCTCTCCGGGAGCTGTGTCCAGCTTCGGAACATCCTCAAGCCTTGGAGATGTGAAGGGGTGATGCATCGCAAAGTACTCTCCTGTTTCGTCATCGTATTCAAAGAGAGGAAAGTCTACCACCCATAGAAGATTATACTGACTGTCGTCCAGAAGGCCAAGCTTTCCTGCGATGTCTCTGCGCAGGAAGCCAAGGCTGTCAAAGACGACCTTTGCTTTATCGGCTACGACCAGAATCAAGTCTCCTGCTTTTCCTCCAAAGACGTCGGTTATTTCCTTCATCTTTTCAGGTGTGAAGAATTTGCTGATGGATGATGTTGTCTCAGATTCACCTACTTTAATCCAAACAAGGCCTTTTGCGCCGAAATGC
The DNA here is from genome assembly GCA_963676445.1 of Anaerovoracaceae bacterium. Classification (GTDB taxonomy): domain Bacteria; phylum Bacillota; class Clostridia; order Peptostreptococcales; family Anaerovoracaceae; genus Anoxybacterium. The sequence continues at coordinate 246,469 of OY781100.1, read as the reverse complement.
TTGATAGCGTCCAGCAGCTTGTCGATATCCTTTCTGCTGAACTTTTCAGCTCCTCCTTCGATATTGATTCCTCTTACATCACCGCCCGCTGCAAGTGCATTGGCGAAAACCTGAAATTCACTGTCCTTCACCACTTCATTCAATGATTTCAGCTCAAATCCAAAACGGGTGTCCGGCTTATCGCTGCCAAACCGCTCCATCGCCTCTTTATAAGGATATCTGGGCAAAGGCAGCTGAATTTCTACATTCATTAATTCCCTGAAAATCTTTTTCAGAAATCGTTCCTGTATATCGATGACATCGTCTACGTCGACAAAGGACATCTCCAGGTCGATCTGTGTAAACTCCGGCTGTCTGTCAGCTCTCAAATCCTCATCCCTGAAACATTTTGCAATCTGATAGTAACGGTCCGTTCCGCTTACCATCAGGAGCTGTTTGAACAATTGCGGGGACTGAGGCAACGCGTAAAATTGACCTGGATTCACTCTGCTTGGAACAAGATAGTCTCTCGCTCCTTCAGGAGTGGGTTTGCAGAGAATCGGTGTTTCTATTTCTGTAAACCCTTCGCTGTCAAAATATTCTCTTGTGATCTTTGCAATCTCATGGCGGAACGTCAGATTTCTCTGCATCTTTCCTTTTCTCAAATCCAGATAACGGTATTTTAATCTCAAATTTTCCGATACGTCATCGTCATCCTTGATATAGATCGGCGGTGTATCCGCTTCCGAATAGATGACCAGTTCTCTGGCAAAAACTTCGATATCTCCCGTAGGAAGCTCCTTGTTTTTTGACTGTCTTTCTTTGACTGTCCCCTTGATTCCTACAACGTACTCACTTCTCAGACTGTCAGCCTTCTGAAACAGCTCTTCCGGGATCGTGTCGTCAAAGACGATCTGAACAATTCCCGTCCTGTCTCTTAGATCGCAGAAAATCAATCCGCCGAGATTTCTTCTCTTTTGAACCCATCCGTTGAGTACAACATTTTCATCAATGTTTTTTCCATTCAAAACCCCACACATATGGGTTCTTTTCAATACGTTCTCCATCCTGTCTCTCCTATTCGATTACTTCTTTCAAGATATCTTGCAGCGGTACTTGTTTCTGTTCCGATGTTTTCATGTTTTTGATCGTTGCGATGTTCTGATCGAGTTCATTATCCCCGATGACGATCGTATATTTTGAATTCAGTCTGTCGGCATATTTGAACTGCCCCTTTATATTCCGACCCAGACTGTCCATTTCCGTTTTTATTCCTTGTTTTCTCAGGTCGCGCATTAATTTCAGACCATAGACCTTTGCCCTGTCTCCCATAACGGCGATAAATGCATCGAGTTGAGCCGGTTCGGGAATCGATGTTCCAGCGGCTTCAAGAATCAGCAGCAGTCTTTCTATTCCAAGGCCAAAGCCTACACCCGGAATCGGCGGTCCTCCGATTTGCTCGATGAGATGGTCATAACGGCCTCCTCCGCAAACCGTACCCTGTGCGCCGATCTTATTTGATACAAATTCAAAAGCAGTCTTTGTATAATAATCAAGTCCCCTGACAATACCGGGGTCTACGAGATACGAGATTTCCATTGCATCAAGGTTTGTTTTCAATTCGTCAAAAGCTGTCTGGCAGTCTTCACAGAGATATTCCAGCATAACAGGTGCACCCTTGACCAGTTCCTGACAGACCGGAGATTTGCAGTCCAGAATTCTCATGGGATTTCTGTCATAGCGGCTTTTACAGGTTTCACAGAGATCGTCATATTTATCCTTAAGGAAATCTCTCAGCGCCTGCCGATAGGTTTCCCTGCATTTCGGACAGCCGATGCTGTTGATGCGAAGCTCGAGATCATGAATTCCCAGAGAGTTCAAAAAATCTGAAGCAAAGCCGATGACTTCAGCATCCGCCATCATGTTGTCCGTCCCGAAAATTTCTATACCCATCTGGTGAAATTCTCTCAGTCTTCCGGACTGCGGCTTTTCATACCGGAAACATGGAATAATATAATAAAATTTTGAGGGTTGAACTTCAGCATATAATTTATGCTCCACAAACGCTCTTACAACAGGGGAAGTTCCCTCCGGTTTCAGCGTGATGCTCCGTTTTCCATAGTCCTCAAAGGTATACATCTGTTTTTCAACGATATCTGTGGTATCACCGACACCTCTTGCAAATAATTCTGTATGTTCAAAAACGGGAGTTCTGATTTCCTTAAATACGAATCTTTCGCAAGCTTCCCGAAAAACGTTTTCTACGTAGTGCCATTTATAAACCTGGCTGGGAAGAATGTCTTTTGTTCCTTTTGGTGCGTTTGTTAACATTCTTTTTCCTCCTCGTTGTTAAATAAGTGATCCGATTTTCGCTGAAGCATTTCATCGAGTCGTTCAATATATATTTGATAATTTGAGACGTTTGGTATTCTCTCCAGACGATTCTCTGCGGGATAATAAGCCTTTGAGATACCGCCTGCTCCCAATGCGATAATGGTTTGCGCTTCTTCCATAATACGGATATTATAAATCCCCTCCGTGTTTCCTTTTGCATACCCGACATTTTCAAAGTTACCTGTCATCTGTTTCTGACGGTATAAGTAATAGGGATGATAGCCCGCACGGTTAAGCTGATCCTTTGCTGTATTCAGCATGGCTCTGACGCGCTTTCCCTGTTTATAATTAAATTCACTATCGATTTCTTTCAATCTGGATGCCCGTTTCAATGCTAAAGTATGAACGGTGATGTTCTCCGGCGCAAGTTCGAGAATGCGCTCGAGGGTCTCAGCAAAATCCGCTTCTGTCTCCTCCGGCAATCCTGCAATCACATCGGTGTTGATGGCCGGAATACCGACAGCCCTTGCCATTTGAAAAGCTTTCACAATCTCTTCAGGCTTGTGCGCTCTTCCAATAAGATCCAGCGTCTCCTGCTTCATGGACTGAGGATTGATGCTGATTCGATCGACATTGTACTTATGAATAACTGCAAGTTTTTCGTTCGTAATGGTGTCCGGTCTTCCAGCTTCTACAGTAAATTCATTCAAATATCGAAGATCAAATTCGCTCGTCACCTGCTTTAACAGCGCTTCCAGCTGCACTGCGGACAGTGTTGTAGGTGTTCCTCCTCCGATATAGACGGTTTCAGGATACCAGCTCAACGCGTTCATGTTTTCAGCAACAAATGAAATCTCCTGCTGTAGTGCATTGAAATAAGCCTGTATCTCTGCTTCCTTTCCCTGATTAGATGGAAAAGAGCAATAGACGCACCTTGTCGGACAGAAAGGAATCCCAATATAAAGGCCTACAGCCTCTCTTGGAACGGCTTTTATAATTTTCTTCTGGCAACCTACGATATCCATCAGGAGTCGCGTTTTCTCTTCAGTGAGATAATAATCGCTAATCAGGATCTTTTTTGTTTTATCTGCCGAAGCTTCTCTTTGCATAAGCTCTCCGGCAAGCTTTACAGGTCTTACTCCAGTCAGGATTCCCCAGTCCGGTATTTCACCCGTATATCGCTGCAATTCCTGAAACAAAAATCGCTTCACTTCGTTCTTGAAATCTTTCTCACGCTTGTCCTCGGTATACGTGGAATCCCCCCTTAAGGGAACATAAATGTGAATATCGTCAGGCTGTTGCGGCCCGCAGTCTGCCTCGTTGGCATCAGACTCACAAGGCTCGTCGCAGTGGTCCTGCTCGTTCACCAGAGAATAGTCGCCGGCTTTGAGAAATACCTTGATCAGCTCTTCTACTTCATATTGATTGATTTCCCGGGGCAAATGAATTTTATACAAAAGGATTATTCTCCTTTTCAAAGCCAATGGTTGTCGATCCCATATGTCCGGGCAAAACAACCATGCTGTCGGGCAAAAGGAAAAGCTTGTCTACAATTGACGACTTAATCGCTGAATAGGAGGAACCTGGAAAATCAGTTCTTCCAATGGATTGCTGGAACAGTGTATCGCCGCTGAATACCATATTTTCCGTCACGATGCACATACCGCCGGGCGTATGTCCCGGAGTATGAAGAAACTTTAATTCCATATCACCCACCTTGAGCGTTTCACCGTCCTTAACGTAGATATCCGCCTGCAGCGACACAGGGGTTCCTACCGTCATAGCCGACATATTCAAATTGGCGTCTTCCAGCATTGCTCTTTCATGAAGGCATGCCAGAAGCTTCGCTTCGGGAAATTCCTTTTTTACCGCAGGAACTCCGCCGATATGATCTCCGTGCCCATGGGTCAGAATGATATATTCCACCTCAAATTGGTTCTCTTTGATATAATTTACCATATTTTCATTATACCCGCCCGGATCAACAATATATGCTTTTTTCGTTACTTCATCCGCTGCGACATAACAATTGACGGCTAAGGGGCCGCTCAGAAAACTTTTAACAATCATCTGATTTCCTCTCTTAAAATGTTTTTTTGCTGTCTATTAATATTGTTACAGGCCCATCGTTGTATATTTTCACCAACATTTCAGCCTGGAATACTCCTTCTTCAACGTGCAGGCCATGTTCTTTACACAGGTCTACAAACCTGCGATAGAGTTCATTGGCCTTTTCCGGTCTTGCTGCTTTGATAAAGCTGGGACGTTTTCCTTTCCTGCAGTCGCCAAACAGGGTGAACTGAGATACCGCCAGCAAATCCCCGCCGATATCCTTAACGGATAAATTCATTTTCCCTTCTTCATCTTCAAAAATACGCAATCCTGCAATTTTATCCGCGAGATATACCGCATCTGCAATTTCATCATCATCCTCCACACCTAAAAGAATCATTAAACCTTTCTCAATGGACCCCGTGACGTTTTCTTCCACCGTAACATCTGCTTTTATTACTCTCTGTACTATAGCCCGCATTCCGTACTCCTTATTTTGTCATTCTTACCAGTCAATAATCAGGTAATCGCCCTGTAAACATCTGCAACGCCCTGCACATTTTTGAGAGAACGCAGCACCTTTTCGATCTGACCAGTGTTGGAAATGGACAGCGTCATCGTAATGTTGACGATACCGTCCTTTGCACTTTTTGCATTGACACCTGTGATATGGGCATCCATATCTTCACATACTCTTGACAAATCAGAAAAGAGCCCTTTTCTGTCTTCCGCCAGAATATGAATATCGGTGTCGTAGGACATGTTGTCCTTCTGCTTGTCCCACTCCACATCGATACACCTTTGTTTTTCATCCTCCGGCAAGGTAAGCACATTGATACAGTCTTTCCTGTGTACGGAGATTCCCCGGCCCTTCGTGATAAATCCGATAATTTCATCACCAGGAACCGGATTGCAGCACTTGGAGAAGCGTACAAGTAAATTGTCCACTCCTTTTACTGTTACCCCGGTCTGCTCTTTCTTTTTCGCCTTCTTTTTATTCTCCTCAGCAAGCTCAGCCTTTTCTTTTCTTCTGAGTTCTGCCTGCTTGTCGTCATGGTAATATCCAAGCAACATGGTGATAACCTTGCTCAGAAGGACGCCTCCCGAACCGATGGCCGTATAAAGGTCATCTGCGGACGCAAGGTTGAATGCCTTAGCACATTTGTTTATATATTGGCTTTTCATGAGCTGCTGGTTGTCATAGCCCTTTCTCCTGGCGTATTTTTCCAGCATTTCTCTGCCTTTATCCGTATTTTCGGATTTATTTTCTCTTTTTAACCACTGTCTGATTTTGTTCCTTGCATTGCTGCTTTGGGCAATCTTCAGCCAGTCGATACTCGGCCCCTTACTGTTTGACGAAGTTACAATTTCTACAATGTTGCCATTTTTCAGGGTATGATCAATCGGTACCATCTTTCCATTGACTTTTGCGCCGATACATTTGACGCCGATCGCTGAATGGATTTTAAAAGCAAAATCCAGTGGAGTAGATCCTGCAGGCAGTTCAATGACGTCCCCTTTCGGCGTAAATACAAACACCTGGTTAGAGAAGAGATCCACCTTAAGGGTCTCCATGAACTCCTTCGGATCGTTCATATCTTTCTGCCATTCCAAAGTCTGCCTCAGCCAGGCAAGTTTCCCCTCTTCCCTGTCCTCCGATACGCCTTCTTTGTATTTCCAATGGGCTGCAATACCGTATTCTGCGATTCGATGCATCTCATAGGTCCTGATCTGAATTTCAAAAGGATCACCGTTATCTCCGATTACTGTTGTATGCAGCGACTGGTATCGGTTTGTCTTCGGCATCGCTATGTAATCCTTGAATCTGCCTGGGATGGGTTTCCACATCGTGTGAACCACTCCTAAAACCGCATAGCAATCTTTTACCGTTTCAACGATAATCCGAACCGCTGTAAGATCAAAGATCTCTTCCAGCTGTTTCTTTTGGTACTTCATCTTTCGATAGATACTATAAAAATGTTTGGACCGACCTGTGATTTCATATGGAATTTTCAGTTCGTCCAGGCTTTCCTTGATCTCGCTGATTACCTTATTGATATATTCTTCTCTCTGCTGTTTTTTCTGCTTCACCTGACTGACCAGATCATAATATGCTTCTGGTTCCAGATGTTTCAGTGCGATATCCTCCAGCTCAAATTTCATGGTATAGATACCGAGTCTGCTTGCCAGAGGAGCGTAGATTTCAAGGGTCTCTTTACATTTTTCGCGAATCTGTTCTTCGCTCATATAGTTGATTGTTCTTAGATTGTGTAGTCTGTCAGAAAGCTTGATAATCAGTACACGGATGTCTTTGGACATGGCCAGAAACATCTTTCTCAGGTTTTCCGCCTGGCGTTCCTCTTTGCTTTCGTATACAAGACTTCCCAACTTCGTCACACCGTCAACCAACAGCGCGACTTCTTCGCCGAAATCATTTTTTAAATCTTCTTCGGAATAGGGAGTATCCTCAACGGTATCATGAAGCAAACCTGCAACAATAGTGTTCTCATCCATTCCAAGCTCTGCCAGAATTTTTGCAACTTCAACAGGGTGAACCAAATATGGTTCACCCGATTTTCTCAGTTGTCCTTTGTGATAATCTTCTGCTATCTTATAAGCCTTTTCTATTAAGTCGATATTGATATTCGAATTGATCTGCAGAAGATCATTTAAGAATTGCTCCATTAATTCCATAAATAATAACCTTTACTTGCTTTTACTCTTCTTTGCCTTATACTTTGGTCCGCCGGTAAGCTGGCACAATTCATAATAAACCGGACTTGCAATAAATATGGAGGAGGATGCTCCAGCCAAAATACCTACCATCAACGGAAGTGTAAATTGTCTGATCGTTTCACCACCCAGGATATATAGAGGTATAATCGCCAAAATTGTCGTAAGTGACGTCATCAGTGATCTAACCAGAGTCTGCTTGATACTGGTGTCGATCAGCTCATCCAGTTTGTTCTTTTTCATAATGTTTAGGTTTTCTCTTATCCTGTCAAAGACAACGATGGTGTCATTGATGGAATAACCGACAAGGGTTAATACTGCGGCGATAAACGGATTGTTGACCGTTATTCTGAAAATCCCGTAAAATGACAGCAGAATCAATACATCATGTACAACTGCCGTGATTGCTGCAACTCCAAATTTCCATTCGAACCGGATGATGATATAAAGCAACATACATGCGCCGGCAATAAGGACCGCTTTAATTGCATTTGATTTCAGCATTTCACCAACAGAGGGACCAAACTGGTCTACAGCAAGCACTGCTTCTTTTGTTAAATTATAATGAGCATAAACTTTCTGTAAAACAACTTCTCTAGCTGCAGTATCCAGTGCCTGAACTGTTTTTATAATTACTTCCTTGTTGTCCTGCCCCGAATGGACAATCTCTGCACTATTGATACCGCCATCTTTCAGTACGTCTTTCAACTCGGATACTTCGACTTCTTTGCCCATATCGATCTGAAACATTGTTCCTCCGGTAAAGTCGATCCCGTAGTTAAAGCCCCTGATCAAGCCTGTCCCGATTCCAATCACGATAATGCAAATTGAAATGATATAATAGATTTTTCTGTGCTGAATAAAGGAGAAATCTTTGTTAATCTGAAACATTTATTTTGCCTCCTTTACCGCAAAGTTCCGCATGGTAGCCAATTTTCTGCTATCCGCAATCAAACTCATATATAGCTGCGTGATGACTACGGCTGTAAAAATACTAGCAAGAATACCGATCATCAAGGTAAGTGCAAATCCTTTCACAGGACCGGAACCAAGCTGATATAAAACCACGCCGGCAATAATTGTCGTGATCTGGGAGTCAATGATGGTTGACATCGCCCTTTTAAATCCTGACGCAACGGAAACACGAATCGATTTCCCGTTGTGGATCTCTTCTTTGATTCTCGCAAATATGATTACGTTTGCGTCCACGGCCATACCAATAGACAGGATCAAACCCGCGATGCCCGGAAGTGTCAGCACACCTTTCATCGCGACGATGACCCAGAAAACAATCAAAATATAAAGCAGCAATGCAAGATTAGCCGCTACGCCCATGACGCGGTACAAGACCAGCATAAGGACAAAGATAAACACAATGCCAATGATACCTGCGATCAAGCTCATCTGAATTGCATCCAATCCAAGTGACGGACCAACGACTGAGGTTTGTACCTCCTTTAATTCTACAGGAAGCGCACCACCGCGAATCAATGCGGACAGGTTGGTTGCTTCATCCTCGCCGAATCCGCCAGGTCCTCCTGTAATGATGCCTTTCCCATTTGGAATTACATTATTCACCACCGGAGCAGAGATTACCTCTCCGTCAAGAACGATCATAATCGTCCTGTCAGGCATTCCTTCATGGGCTGATTTAACCTGGTTGCTCATCGCTCTTTCCGTGGCGTTTTTAAAAGCCTCAGCTCCTTCGCTGTTGAATTCAAGTGCGATTGCATAACCGCCGTTTTCCTGATCTGCCGTAATGCCTGCGTTTTTAACCTGGCTACCGTCTAAAACAACGGAGTTGTCCGCCATGACAAACTGCAGCTGAGCGGTTTTCCCGATTGCATTGATGGCGTCTTCCGCATTTTCCGCACCCGGAAGTTCCACTCTTACGCGGTTGTTTCCTTCTATCGTAACGACTGGTTCAGACAGACCCATCTGGTTTACTCTTTTTTCGATGACTGCCTGCGTCTGTGACATTAACTGCTTCAGTTCGTCTCCTGTTGCGTTCGTTTGTGCCTCCATAACAACATAAACTCCGCCGGACAAATCAAGACCCAGTTTGATATGGTCTTTGATCGGCGCAAAGGATCCAATGCCAAACAATGTAACATACCAGCCGAAGAGGATAAGGATCGTCAATAGTACTGCCAATACCTTCTTCATTGTTTTTTCTCACCTTTCTATAGCATCAATTGATTTCTTTTGCTCAGGTCACAGCGCTTGCAGCGGACAAACTTGTCCAATGACGCGGCGACCGCTTGCGTCATAGCGATTCCTATGATTAAGCGGTCAACAAAGTCAATGTGCAAATTAACCTTTGCAGACCGTGCTGGACTGTGGCAAATTGATGCTACTCTTGCTTGTAAAATTGTAATATAAATAGTATTTCCAATTTTATATTACAGAATATTTTACTACTTATTTTAATCCGCTACAAGCAAAATCATAACAAAGGCTGAAAATGCTTTGTGCTTTTACGCCTCAACCCCTTAAATTTACACCGATCATCCCACCGACGCTGCCGAAAAGAATGGGAATAATATACTTTGTTATACCAAATCCCAATTCCAGTCCCGTGGAAAAAGCCAGCATATAGAATGCCGATAATACGAGAAGAAAGATGATTGAATAAAGCATGCCGTAAATAAAGCCCTTCTTTTTAAAATGATTGCCGAAATAGGTTCCCAGAAACAGACAACAGATGCATAGCACTCCGATCATATAATAAATCGCTAAGCTTTCCGGGGCTGGTGTATATTTTACTGCTGTGCTTACAAGCATGGTCAATACGACGAATAAAATCAATACATATAAAAAGCCCTTCAGGTTCTTCCATACCATTTCCATTGTATCCTCCTTAATCCAAGATCCGTCCGAAAAAAAAATCTACGGACAGTCTTAACCAATATATTCTTCTACATTATATTTTTCGCTGGGAGAATTATACAACAAATAGATAAGATCACGTTTAATCTAATAAAAAAATAAGCTTCAGATACTTCTGAAACTTATTTCATCTCGTAAACTCGAAATTTGTTCGACTAGCCAACAGTGGTAAGTATAAAGCTTCCACTGTTGGGTCTCACTTAATCTGGTGCCGGCGATCGGGGTCGAACCGATACGGTGTTGCCACCACGGGATTTTGAGTCCCGCACGTCTGCCAATTCCATCACGCCGGCGTAACAAATCATATGTTAACACATTTAGAATACGAAATCAAGAAAAAAACCATTTACATTTTAAAATTTTTACTATATAATTTTTTTATTACATGAAAGGAGGAAGAATAATGAATCAACAATTAGCAACTTTAATGCCTTTAATTCTCTTGATAGTTATCATGTATTTCTTACTGATTCGGCCTCAGAAGAAAAAAGAAAAAGCCGTTACGGCCATGAGGAATTCTATAAAAGTCGGAGATGAGGTCGTCACCATAGGAGGTATTTTCGGTAAAATCGTAAAGACTAAGGATGAAACCTTAACAATCCAGGTCGGAGCAGATAAAACGAAATTCGAAATCATGAGATGGGCAGTTTCCAAGGTTGTTACGGACGAAGCCGCTCCTTCTCCTTCTAAGAAAGCCAGAAGAGAAGAAACTGAAGATGAAGTTCAGGCTGAACCACAAAAAAAGTCTCTTCCAAAAAAAATGAAAAAATCGGACGCAGCGCCGATGGAGGACATAAAAGCTGACGCATCTGAAGCTGTCGCTGAACCTGCATCAGAACCAGTAGAAGAAACTGATAACAAAGAATAACATATAAAAAAAACCCTGCTTTAAAAGGACAAGCAGGGTTTTCTTTTTTTATCTCTCTGAGTTTTTACACCTGTTTTAATATTGTACCGCCTCCCACGACGACATCTCCCTGGTAGAATACTGCTGCCTGTCCAGGCGTTACGGCACGCTGCTTTTCTTTAAACTGTACTCTGACTCTGTTTCCATCCATTGGATAAATAGTTGCCGGCACCTCTGCCTGTTTGTATCTTGTCTTTACAGTGACATCCATTGGTTCGGAAAGATCTGCAACGGAAATAAGGTTCACTTTTCCTGCTGAAAAAGCATCCACAAACAAATCTTCGTTTGCACCCAGTGTTACCCTGTTTCTTTCACTGTCTATCTTAACAACGTACATGGGTTTGCCAAAGGTTTTTCCAAGTCCTTTTCTCTGTCCTACCGTATAATGAATAATTCCTTTATGTTTCCCCAGCACATTTCCTTCTTGATCAACAAAGTCGCCTTCCTCTGTTTGAACGCCCAGTGTCCGCTTCAGAAATCCGGCATAATCACCATCTTTCACAAAGCAAATATCTTGACTATCGGGCTTTTGCGCATTGACAAATCCCCTCTCCTCTGCGATGGATCTGATTTCTGTTTTCTTCAAATTTCCCAAAGGAAAAAGTGTTCTGGCAAGCTCCTCCTGTGACATGGTGTACAGTGCGTAGCTTTGATCTTTCGTCTGATCAATTCCCTTCTTCAGTAAATACCTTCCGGTACCCTTATCCTGTTCAATCCTCGCATAATGACCTGTAGCGATATAGTCGTATTCCAAAAACATCGCTCTTTCAAGAAATTTTGCAAATTTAATGCTCCGATTGCATTCAATGCAGGGATTCGGCGTTTCCCCATTTCGATACGCTTCAGCAAAAGGAATGACAACATCCCTTTCAAATTGAAGACCGAAATTAAAAACATCATGCCTGAATCCAAGCTTTTCCGCCACACTTTTGGCATCCAGCACATCCTCCAAAGAACAACAGGTTTTTGTTCTTTCAATTCCGATATCCTCATTTTCAAATAATTTAAAAGTTGCTCCCGCCACTTTATAGCCTTGCTGCATAAGCAGAACTGCCGCTACCGAACTGTCGACTCCTCCACTCATGGCAATCAAAACCTTTGCCATACGAACCTCGTTTCCGTTAATACCACTGCTTCAAAATTTCCGCATCTCTTTATCTTTATATTGGTTAGTTATTAGTTACTAATTATTAATGATCATTTATTAATTATTTAACCATTGAATTATTATAACCTACACGGCTCATATTTTCCAGAGAATTTCGTCTCAAGACGATTATTGATCAATTCCATGCCGAAAAGAGCGAAATTATCGTAATTCAGAGAATTTTGTCGATTGTGCAATTTCAACTTGAGTATTATAATATAATCAGTACAACGTCTAACATAGAAAGGTGGAAAATAATATGGCATTGGGTTGGACTCCGGATTTATCCGTAGGAGTTGAAGTAATTGATGAACAACACAAAACATGGTTCGATAAGGCAGACCAGCTTTTCGAAGCAGGAAAAAAAGGACAGGCAAAAGAATTCGTAGGACAGATGCTTGATTTTCTCGATGACTATACGAAAAAGCACTTCAGTGATGAGGAAAAATACATGTTAAGTATCAATTATCCGGAATATGACAGACAAAAATCATTACATACTGCATTTATCGGAGAGTTGGCCAAACTAAAAAGCGAATTCAAAGAATCCGGCGGAAATATTATCGTCATCCTGAATGCGAATCAAATGGTCGTCGATTGGCTCGTGAAGCATATTTCCAACGAAGATAAAAAGATTGGTGCTTTCGTCAGGTCAAGGAAATAAGAATTCTCGTAAAATTCACCCGAAAAAAAGGGTTCTTCCATCTGACAAGATCATTTGGAGGAACCTTTTTTAGCGAAAGTGGCGAAGCCAAATTGTTGATTAATCCGGGTAGACGATAAATTCAGGTATACCGCTGGAATACGGCGCAATATCATATTGCTGAAAATAAATCACCATTCCATCCGGAGTCAGATAAAAACTGTCTGGATTAAAAGTCTGTGCAACAAGCTCCGAATAATTGTCAAAATACCAGTTGTCCCCACTCTCCATTTGGCCTTTGATCTGTTCGTTAATCTGTTTCATAATACTCTTTTTTACGCTCTCTTTATCTTTACTTTCCCCAAACAGCGTATATCGGCATCCGCAAGCAGCATTCCATGTGTCAGAGCTTCTGACTGTGTTCCCGTGAGCCCCTCCGCTGAAAATGTAAGTATCTGTATACAAGCTAATGATACAGTCTTGATTATAAGTAATTTCGTAAACAGTAAGTGCTTCATACATATGGAAAGGATACTGGTTTTTTATAGAAAATTCGTATTGCTCTTTGGCTTCTTCAAAATATTGCCCTTTAAATTCTTTCCGTTGATTCTCCGCCTGCTTTTTATACCAGTCATTGATGCACTCCAAAGATTTTTGATTTTCCGGATCAGTAAATTTCGGATATTCTATTTTATAATGCAATACCGAAATCCCCTTGTAATTCAACGTGCTTTCAATGGTGACCTTTTCCACTTTGACAGGTTTACATTCCATTCCATTCACCTCCTTAAGTCAGGATATGGCATGGCGAATGAAATGGTGAATGAGTGAATAATACGTAAGATTGCACGCATCCTTCGTTTATTTTTGTTTAAACAATTTATTTTTATAATAGCCATCGGATAAATAGACTGCTCCCAGCGGATTATGCGCCAGTACTCTGTCTTTGACTGCAAAAACGGTAATAGGGGCATCCGAATGTTTTATAAACAAAGAATCATGCCCGACACAAAGCCCAAGTATGATGTTCAAGTCCGTCTGCGCCTTATTCAGAAGTTTTGCCTGACCGATGGGGTTGCACATGGGTTCAAAGGTATTGGGGTGCAGCTTCTGCTCCTGACTAATCTTTAAGAATTCTTTAGGAATGCCACCATTTTTGCAGGCAATGGACTCCACTTCAAACTGATTTGCTTTTAAAATTCTGCATAGCGTGTCTGCCTCTTTGCTTAGTCCAATACAAAAGGCTACCCCTAGTTTCTTAAATCCGCAGCGGTTTGCAAAACCCATTATTTCTTCCAGTCTGGTTTGATTGCAATAGCCTTCCGCCTCAACCAGTGCTGAATGATATGCCAGTTTATAGTTTTCTTCTTCAAGATATAATTCTTTTATTTGCTCCATATCATCATCGCCGCATGGACAATTAGCAGGTGCTTTTTCCAGTTCTCCGGTTTTACAGCTTCGGACGCCGCATGCGGCACAATAGTATTTACTCATATCATCAACCTCTCTTTCTTTTAATGCAACTAAGAATGATTTAATTTGATACTACTACAAATGTTAACTGATTGACATATTTCCGATATAGGATATACTATATCTGTTATGATCATATGTCAATAAACAACCATTTAAGATAATTGGTACAAATCAATTCTTCAGCAGATTAGGAGAGTAAAATGAAAATCAAGGTATTAACGGAAGATACATCATGTTCAACAGTTTTCAGAAATGAACATGGCTTCAGTCTTTACATAGAAACAAATGATAAAAAAGTACTGTTTGATACGGGAGCCAGTGATCTGTTTCTGGAGAATGCGGAAAAGCTAGGAGTCGACATCGAAGATGTTGACTATGCTGTCATATCGCACGGTCACTATGATCACGGCGGCGGTTTGAAGGCCTTTCTTAGAAAAAACCAAAAATCAATGGTTTTCATCAATCAAGAGGCTTTCGGCAGGCATTATTCAAAAAAGCATGAAAAGCTTGCCGATATTGGACTGGATCAGGAACTGATGAACAGCGATCGAATCGTTTTGGTTAATGAGATTTTTCAGATAAGCGAAGGCCTTCTCCTCTTTTCCAGAGTGACCGGGAATGATTTTATTTCATCCTGTAACCAATCCTTATTCGCTGAAAAAGACGGTTTTATTTCTCCGGATCGCTTTGAACATGAGCAAAATTTAATCATTACAGAAGGAACGAAGACTGTGCTTATTGCAGGATGCGCTCACAGAGGAATTGCAAATATCCTGAAGAGCGCTGTCTATTTAGCGTATAAGCAACCGGAGTATGTGCTTGGAGGCTTTCATCTCTATAATTACGGCGCCAGAATCAGTGAAGATCCTGCAATTGTAGTTCAAATCGGAGAATTTCTGAAAGAAACAGGTTCGAATTTTTATACCGGGCACTGCACCGGCCCCGATGCATATGGCATTCTAAAGCAAGTTATGGGTGATAAAATCGCTTATCTATCTGCTGGATCTGAAATTGAGATATAGAATGCAAGCCCTAAGGCCCGTCCAATAGGTTACGCCGATTTTTCCGCTATCAAGTTCAACGGCGAGCTTAGTTCTTCTCTTTCTGTTTTTTACGGGATAAGGACAATCCTCCAAAGCCGCTGATTACCGCAATGTAGAAGCCCAGATCGTACCACCAGCCAGTATTGATCGGCTCATAAATCCTGATATTTTTATCAAACAGACTAATGATCAGTGAAACAGGTGCAATCCAACCGTGCCAAATTCCCCAGAAGAACCCGGCAGGCTTATCAGCCGTATACGTGCCATCGCCCGGAATACAGCCTGTGAGCATTATCATTATAATAACGGTAATCATGCAAACTAAAAATATTTTCTTTTGCAAAAGAAACAAGCCCCCTTTCGGATCTCGATCCATAAATTATGATAGTCCGATCGCTTTTTTCAGTGAAGGAAGGATCATTGCAGCAATAAAACCGCCCGCCAGGGCTGTAATCATCTGCGGAATTGAAAACATATTGGAGATAACCGCCGCCTGTTGATCCGGCAAGCCGGAAAACAGAGGAATCACGATTCGGACAATCCCTATGTACAGTACTAAAAACTTTGCAACGGCAGCAGTGATCATTGCTGAAAATAATGCGGTATGTCTGCTGCCCATTTTTCTGTTACCGATAAAATGCCAACATAAAATTAATACAATATTTCCGGCAGCTATAAAGGGGATCAGTATCCAAAGAGGACCAATTCCAAAAAACTTAGCCAGCACGGGCGAAATTACCGCAACGATAAGTCCTGAAGAAACACCACAGGTCATAACAGAAATAATCAGCAGCAGATTCACGATTGTGCCGGTAATGAAAATGTTGCCAAAAGGAGCTATTACCGCCTGTAATACAATCAGCAGTGCGATAAAAATCGCGGTTCGCGTAATCCACAGTACTTTTGCCTTATTATTCATGTCATATCACCTTTTCTCTTTTTACTTACTTAAAGACTAGCACTGCCGGTCTTCACCCTATTAACAATAGTATATCATCAATATGATATTAGCATGAAACTTGATTCTCTGTCCAGCCTGGTGATGGAAGATGGTTCCAACCATCAGCCAATATAAAAAGAGAAAGACAGTCAAAGCCGTCTCTCCCTTTCTTCAGTTTCAATTATTCAGATTCTCTGGTTGCCTCTATCGCTGCTTTAACCGCCTCAGTGATTGCGTTTGCTTGTTCCTGCGTGATCATCCCTGCGTCAATCAAAGTGCTCATTGGACCTTTATATTCTCCCATTCCTCTTTTTTCCGTTTTATCGCCTTCCGGCTTTGCCCTGTGCCCTCTAGCAACCATGCACTCTATAACGGCATTCGCCTGGTCCTGAGTCAAAACATCGTCGTTTACCAGCTCTTCAAGGATATCACGCAAGCCTTCTCCCGACTCCTTCGCATCCTTCATCGCTGCCAGGATTGAGTCTGCCTGTTCTTGTGTGATCGTCTCATCATCAACCAGACGGCTCATTGGGCCCTTGTGCTCCCTATTAAGGCTGCGTTCTATTCGAGCACCATCGTTTTTTATCTTATCCACTTTAGCAGTCATGTTCTCTGTAACCGCTTCAGACTGTTCCTGGGTGATCGTTCCTTCATCAACGAGCCCATCCAGCGCAGTTTGATATATCGCAGACATCTCTTCGAAATTCACACGGTTTGGTTTTGGATGAAACCTATTGCCATTTGGTCCGTTGTCGCTCTGATCTGCCGCAAAGGCGATCCCTGTTCCGGCAATAGAAATTACTCCTGCCAGCGTTAGTACCGCGAATTTTCTGGCGGTTAAATTAAATTGCATCTTTTCAACACTCCTTTTTCTCATTACTCTAATTTCATATAACATTGGTTGACGATTTCATTTTAACTTCTACATTAATAAAAATCTCCGAAGAACTGTGGCAAAAGTGCAGCAAACGAGTTTTCAAAATAGATTTCCACTCCTAATCATGTTAAAATTCTTACAAGGCGGTAAACAATATGAAGAAAAAATTAATATACATTGCAGACGATGAAATAAATATAAGCAATATCATAAAATCCTTTCTGGAGAATGAGTGCTTTCAGGTTGAAACGTTTCCGGACGGACAAGCGATAATAGATGCATTTAACAGAAAAGAAGCAGATATGCTGATTATAGACATTATGATGCCTGGAATGGACGGATATTCTGTGTGTTCATATATTCGGCAAAGGAGCACCGTACCGATCATTTTTGTGTCAGCGAAAGATACCGAACCGGATAAGATTGCAGGTCTTTCCTTAGGAAGTGATGATTATCTTACGAAACCTTTCAGTCCCATGGAACTGACTGCCAGAGTCAAAAGTATTTTTCGGAGAATTGATATGGACAGAAGTAAAAAAGAACTTCGCTATGAGATGCAGATTTCGGATATTGCTTTAAATCGTGAGTATAAGCAAGCCTTTGTCGGTAATAGCGCCATTAGCCTGACCACTTTGGAATTTTCTGTTCTCTATTATCTCGCACAAAATAGAAGCCGACCGGTCAGCAGGAGCGAACTGCTAGATAAGATCTGGGGATTTGAGCATGAAGTGGAAACCCGAGCAACAGATGATACCATAAAAAGGTTGAGAAAAAAGCTCTCTGATGCAGGCTCTGCTTTAAAAATCGAAACAGTTTGGGGCTTTGGTTTCAAGCTTCCCTAAACATGCACCCGATACTCAAAAGATCATACAGAGCCGTTTGGTAGACAAGGATATCAAAATGAAAAGAAATACGATTAAATGGAGAATATTTCAATACAATTTACTCTTTATTACAATGCTCATTCTATTGGTTATCATTATATTTAATGTCGCAATTCGTATGTATATTGAAAAAGATACTATTTCACAGCTGGATAAAATCACATCTCACACCGTTGAAACGGCATTGCGTCAGGGTCCTGCTTTGTTCAACGGTCCAAGGAAACCCGCGCCCCCGGGAAACAATAATAACCGCACTGAAACCAGAGATAATAATGATAAAAATTACAGATATTATTTCATGCTGAACCGTGCTCTCAGAGAACCCCTCTCTCTGCTAAACGCGGAATATCTCCTTTTGGACAAGGAAAAGTCCGTCATACCCTTTCCGGAGGAAATATCAGAAGATGGTTCTTCCGATTTCTTCGTACAGCTGGTAGATAAGATACAACAATCATCAAAAGACTTCAATAGTCAGGAGCACTTTGAATTTAAAATCTCCGGAACCGATTATATTGCTGTCGTTCGCCCTTTATCTCAAAGAGGTGATTTTGGGCTTGGATGGATTATCATTTACTCAAGCCTGCAGAAACTAAATCAACTCCAATTTGTTATCAATTTTATCCTGATCGCAATTCTTATCTTCTCTTCTATCACAGCGATATTTCTTACCGCTGAATTGTCAAAAAAAATCACACTGCCCTTTTATTCTCTCACCGAACATATCAAGTCTATTTCAGAAAGAGATTTCGGCTCCCAGATTGACGTTCCTGTGTATGAAGAGCTTCAGGAGGTTGTAAGCAGCATCAATATTATGTCGGATAAATTAGCCAACTATGATAAAGCACAGAAAACCTTCCTGCAAAACGTATCACATGAATTCAGAACACCTCTTATGTCGATACAAAGCTACACGGAAGGGATCAAATACCATGTGGTTGACAGCTCCTCAGCTATTGATATCATTTTAAATGAAACAAAACGTATGACCAATCTGATGGAAGAGCTTCTCTACCTCTCCCGCCTGGATGCCATTGCAGAAAGCTATCATTTAGAGACCTTCTGCTTCTGCCAGCTGATTACCCGCTGCATTGACCGACTGAGCGTGATTGCCATGAATAACGATATCAGTATTACGGTAAACCACCACAACTTAGAAATTAATCTGATTGGGGATGAAGAAAAGCTAGCCAGAGCACTCATCAATATCATCAGTAACTGCATTCGCTATGCAAAAACCACAGTTAATATAGATCTTAACACAGCGGTAAATGATATACTGATCATTGCCATTCGTGACGACGGTGATGGGTTTGATCAAGCTGATCTTCCGAATATTTTTGAACGGTTTTACAAAGGGAAAAAAGGCAATTTGGGTCTGGGACTGGCAATCAGCAAAAATATTATTGAAAAGCATAACGGAACCATATCCGCTGAGAATCACGATGCAGGAGGTGCTTTGTTTCTGGTAAAGCTGCCGATAAAACCCGGCAGCTCGTTATAGCGAAAGCAGCGTTCTGTCGGACAGGATATGCCCCGCCTTATCAGTGAACAGGTCTACAAGCCTGCGTGGTGTCATATCTGCTCTTTCCTGTCCAAATACATCAAGAACAAGCCGTCCTGAATCCATCATGATCGTCCTTGTTCCAAAGGACAGAGCCTGATTCATATCATGTGTAATCATCAGCGTTGTCAAACCGCTCTGTTTTATGATTTGTCCTGTGATTTTCAGCACTTTTTCGGATGTTACCGGATCAAGGGCTGCAGTATGCTCATCCAGAAGCAACAGCTTGGGCTTAGCGATTGTTGCCATCAACAACGAAGCTGCCTGACGCTGTCCGCCGGAAAGCAGCCCCATCTTTGTCTTCATCCTGTCCTCAAGCCCCAGATCCAAAGTGGCAAGCAATTCTCTGAAATGCTCGGAATCCTTATGATTTACCGCAAAAAAAGATTTCGAAGCATTTCTTGTATAAGCAAGCGCCAGGTTCTCCTCTATCGTCATATTCGGCGCCGTCCCGCGCAAAGGATTTTGAAACAGGCAGCCAATATTTCGTGCCCGATTGAAATCCTTCCAATAAGTAATATCTTCACCATCCAAAATAATTCTCCCGCTGTCCGGCAGAAATTTTCCTAGAATCGCGTTGAACAAGGTTGACTTTCCTGCGCCGTTAGAACCAAGAATCGTAATGAATTCACCCTGTTTCACCTCGAGGGAGAAATCATCCAAAGCAACCTTCTGATTTGCGGTGCCAGATTCAAAGCATTTCGTCAAACGAAGAATAGAAAGCTGTGAACTCATCTGCATGCCTCCTTTTCTCCTGCGCGACGAATACGCGCGGCTGTCATTTTTTCCTTGGCGAGCGGAAGCACCAAAGCAACAGTGACGATCAGTGCGGACAACAACTTCACCGTATAACTTGGCATATCGATTTGATATGCTATCTGTAATATAATGCGGTAAATAACCGAGCCTACCGCAGCCGAAATAATTCCTATTGTGATGCCGCGCCGTCCGAAAAGCGCCTGTCCGATAATGACCGATGCAAGACCTACTACCAGCATGCCGCTGCCGCTGCCCAAATCCGCGTAGCGCTGCTGCTGGCAGAGCATGGCACCGGATAGTCCAACCAGGCTGTTGCCCAGCATGATCCCAATCGTTCGAGATCGATCCGCATTAATGGAGGAAGAACGAACCATTTCTTCATTGTCACCGGTTGCGCGAATCGCCATCCCCGGACGGGTCTTAAAGAAAACAGCCAGTATTACAACCGTTACAACCACAATAATTGTTGACAGCACAAGCGCTGTTATTTCACTGTTCTCTGAAACCGACGCAATCATCTTGTATATCGTCTGACTGGCAACGGGAACATCTACTCCGCTCTCATTGCGTTCCATGCTTTGTAAATATAGGTTGGCCTGTCCTCCAAGCACCATATAGTTGATCGTGTACAGCCCAGTCATGGTCAGAATACCTGACAGAATCGCATTGATCCGCAGTGTTGTCTGAAGTATCCCCGTCACCAAGCCCGCAAGCATGCCAGCGATAATCCCTGCAAAAATACCAAGAATCGGATGGCCGCCTACTGTAACCATAGCGCAGACCGTCATTCCAAATACAAAGCTCCCATCTATTGTCAGATCAGGAGTATTTAGTATTCGAAAAGCGATAAAAACGCCCAGAGCCATGGGTGCATAAATCACACCCTGGCCCAAAGCTGATAGTAACATATCCATATATAACATAGTTTGTATCTCACTCACCAAAATGACTTGTGCCGTCTTTTTCAACCAGCACACTGTAACCCTCAAGCATATCATCCGTCAAGTTCATACCAATGCGGTCCGCCGCCTTTAGATTGACGAATTTTGCATATTCACTCAATGTTTCATAAGGAAGATCTGCCGGAGCAGTTCCCCCTGCTACCTTCTCAACCATCTCAGCAGCCTGTTTGCCTAATTGAACATAGTCAACTCCTATCGTGGCGAATCCGCCGTCTGCAACCATGGAATCCGCTCCGCAGTAAACCGGTATGTTCTGACTGTATGCTGCATCGATATAGGTGGGCATCGCGGAAGCGATCGAATTGTCATTTCCGGTATAAAGTGCATCAACGTCCTTGGAAAGCAAGCTGTTTACTGCTGCCTGCAAGTCAGACAAGGTTGCGATGGAGGATTCTTCATATGCAATGTCGTTCTCGTCACAATAAGCCTTTGCTGCTTCAATAGTGGATACGGAGTTTGTCTCGCTGGAGGTATAAAGGAAACCGATCTTTTTGTAATCCGGCTGGAAGTTTGAAATGAGCTTTACAATCTCATCAGAAGGGATATTATTTGACACTCCTGTGATGTCTTTGCAGTCTTCCCCGGTCAGTCCTGCCGCTACTGGATTGGATACTGCAGCAAAGACAATTGGTGTTCCGTCGCCGTCAAACACACTTTTTGCACTTTGCGCTGTCGGTGTGGCAATGGGCACAACGATATCAACACCCTTGGATTTCACGTTTTGCAATATTGTTGCAAGGGCTGAAGT
Source organism: Anaerovoracaceae bacterium (assembly GCA_963676445.1). Lineage (GTDB taxonomy): Bacteria > Bacillota > Clostridia > Peptostreptococcales > Anaerovoracaceae > Anoxybacterium. The sequence goes on along the minus strand of OY781100.1, from coordinate 224,535 downwards.
ATCACCGTTTGCATTGAGGGTATCAATCTCCAGATCAAGGCCGGAAGCCTGGAGCTCTGAAATAATAGTATCTCGAATCTGATCAAGAGAAGTATGGCTCATGGGCTGAACAATTGCAATACGCAGTTTTTCACCGGTAGGTTGTGAATCATTGCCGGAATTATCTTCTGAGTCTCCTCCGCATGCACTGAGGCTCAGTGTGGATAACACTGTGACCATAGTAAATAAAAAGAGTTTCTTTAAAAGTTTCATAATTAACACTCACTTTCTGTACAAATAACAACGATAGCAATAACAGATTATCATTTATCTTTCATCAATCGGCGCAATTTCTTGTGCCATTGCAATATGCTTACGAATAACATCGCAGGAGTGATCCAGATGTGAAAGTTCCATTTCCGTAAGAGGCAGTTCCAGAACTTCTTCAATTCCATTTCGCCCTACTCTGCAAGGAACACCGCAGTGTACGTTCTGCTGACCGTATTCGCCCTGAAGCAACACTGAAAGAGGCAGCGTTCTTTTTTCATCCCGCAGGATACAAGTGCAAAGTACGGACAAGGCCTGGCCGATTCCAAATTCTGTAGAATTCTTCCCGTTGATGATATCCATTCCGCTCATTCGTGTCCGAGTCAGGATATCCTCTTTATCCAGATTCACAAAGCTGTTAAAAGGTTTTCCCTCTATACTCGTCTGCGAAAAAGGGATCATAGAGGAATCTCCATGCTCACCCATGGAAAAAGCGTTAATGGTTTCTCTTCTACGGCCGGTCTGCTCGGAAAGAATGCGGATCAGTCGTGCTGTATCAAGCAAGGTACCGGTTCCGAAAGCATTTCCGCGGTCCATTCCCAACCCCCGCCTTACATAATCCGCAACGATATCCGCAGGATTTGTAATGGTCACCACGATGCCTTCTATAGAAACGGCCTTCAATTCTTTGATCAATTCCCTGAGCATTCTGGCGGAACTGCCCAGAAGATCCAACCTCGTCTGTCCCGGCTGCCGAGGCTCTCCGATGGCGATGACAACGATATCAGCATCGGAGCATTCCTGATAGGAGCCGGCTCTTACTGCGATATCAACAGGCGGAAAGGAAAGTGCATCCGCGATATCGAGTGCTTGTGCGTTTGCTTTGTTTTTATCTTTATCAACCAGGACGATCTCTTTACATACACCGCGCCAGGCTAATGCCATTGCACAGTGGGAACCCACATGTCCAGCTCCGATAATTACAATTTTTCCATCGTTTTGCATATTATCCCCTTCTTTTTTTATTTTTTAATACAGGAATCGATTATCCTCGAGTTGATGCTGATCATTCACATTTTTTCAGTTCATCGCTCTTTTTACAATCGCTCTTTTCAAGGTAATAAAAAGCCCTTGATCAGTTTATACAGATCAAGGGCGAAAAATACTTCCGCGGTGCCACCTTGTTTCAGTTCACCATGAACTCTCATTAGGATACCATCATATCCCCGACCACTCACGCAGGTCATGCGTCGGCGCATTTAACGCCGCCCTCGGCAGTCCATATTGTTCAGCTCTCCCTGCGAGGTTCACACCATCCCTCACTCTCTGTCAGGTACCTTCTGATTTTTCTCTGCTTCAACGGTTTTGTTTATTTACTTATTAATGAATTATACAATACGGTTTTTTTATTGTCAACCAGGAATTATATTTACATTTTCATTTAAGGTTTCATCACCAGGCTCCAGCAATAATCCATCATCAAGAAGGAATTTTTCAAATTTGCTCAAATTTTTTAATATGTATGAAATAAAGATTGCAGTGATGGGGATGACGAGAATACAGCTGATGCAGCTAACGATAATATCGATAAATTCCTGACAAAATGCTTTAGAGTTGATCACCTCCAATATGGAATAATGATAATTCTTCAATAATATGAATAGTGTCAGTGATTCGCCCAGACAAGCAAAATATAACGTATTAATCGTTGCTCCCAGAATGTCGCCTCCAATATGAGTGCCGGACCGGAACAACTCCGTTAAGCTTAGTTCCCTGTTATTTTTATACACTTCATATACCGCAGAAGAAACTCCGATGGACGCATCTGCCGCAGCTCCGATCAGCCCGGTAATAATCATGGAAACAGCGATTTTAGACATATTAATATTGATATCCGGTGAGTATCTTGTTATTTCATCCTCGTATCGCATGATTTCATTGATTCCCCCAAGATGAGAGGCATAGCCCACCATGAAAGATACGGCAAATAAAATGAGCAGGACGATAATGATCGCGCAAAACGAAGCCAATGTTTTTGCGTTCCTTCCATTCTGATAAAACAATGTAGCTGAAGAAATAATAAAGCAGCTTACGAGTGAAACGCCAACGGGATTCCAGCCCCATGACATTAAAAAAATTGAAAGTATCAGTGCTGAGATATTAAAGCATAGCGTGATAAAGGTTTGAATTCCACGATCTCCGCCGATGATATAAAGAAGAATAATAAAGACGACGGTCAGTGCAATGATCATATGAATCTCCTTCCCTTCTTAAAAATTAAAATCGAGACAAGGATTGAAACGGGGATCGTAAGTAGGATTCCAATGCTTCCTATAATAAATCGATACAGTTCCATTGGAATTTGCCGCATAAGAATCGAATGCAGCGGAATATTGTTTCTCATTTTCAGGATGATCAAGGGTATGGTACCGCTGATATATGTAAACAGCATAATATTGATCATCGTCCCCATGATGTCGTATCCTACCTCACGACCGGATATCACCAATTCCTTCCATGATATCTCCGGGTTCTTATCGACCAATTCATTCATTGCAGATGCTTCAGTGATCGCAACATCCATAATGGCTCCAAGCCCCCCCATGAGGATTTGCGCCAAAAAAAGCTCCGATAGATGATTCTGTCCTGCGATATACTCCATGTAGGTATAATCAACACCGCCTGTCGTTAGAACAAGAATTTGAAACAATGCCATTGTAAAGAACAGAGATAACAAGGTTGACAGCAATGCAATCAAAGTTTTCTTTTTCAAGCCGCTGATAAAGAACAAAGAAACAAATGTGAAAATGAGAACCAGAAAATTGCTGATCATCAAAATGTTATGCCCGTTGTAATTCAACTTGAGAGCATACCATAAGATCGCGATGTTGACAGCAAGAGAAAAAACTGAGAATAAGCCTTTTCGTCTGATTACTATAAAAATGAGCATCACAAACAATGCTGAGAGTAACGCCATATACTTATCTCTTTTAAAACCGGTAATGACTCCTGTAATCTTGCCATAATCGTCTAAACTGGTTCTAACAAAGACTTCATCTCCAGGTTTGTATTGATCATCAAGGACCCCTGAGGAAGAATACTCGTTATCTAGATATGCCTCCTGCCCGTGATAGTCTCCGTTCATTATGGTACCAGTCAAAGTTTGATCGTAGTATTTTTCCTTTTTATCGCTTTCTTTTGATTGATTGCTTAATGAATTTTCTACTTTTTCTATTCTTACAATCGTCGTATCATACCAATTGTAATTGTTAAAAAAGACCGCAACCCCTACCATCAAAAAAACGAATACAATCAAAAGAAGCAGAAGATCTTTTTTCTTTTGTGTCCTAAGTTTATGTAAAACTTTGACGATTTCAATGTTTCCAATCATAGTTGCGTCCTTATTGCCTATTTTATTAATGTATATGTGATCATATCAATTATACATTATAACACCAGCCATGCAAATCTTGGTGATGACTTAGTGATCGGTCAAATAAAAAAGATGCTATGCAGAATCGGCTGCATAACATCTTTTCCTTATTTCGTTTCTACGGTATTTCTATGCCTGAAAAGGAAGGAAACCGGATACTTTCTGCTGGAATATCTGCTCAATTCTGGGAAGGGAAATTCCCAGGGTTTCTTTCAGAACATCCTCTACTGTCTCTACCGGTATTACCGTCAGCTCATTTTTTACTTCATCCGGTATATCCTTAAGATCTACAACGTTGTCCTTGGGTATCAGTACTTTGGTGATGCCAGCTCTCTGTGCGCCTAGCAATTTTTCTTTCAACCCTCCGATTGGAAGCACCGCACCTCTTAAGGTGATCTCTCCGGTCATGGCAATTTTAGAATCTACTTTGGTCCCTGTTACCAGTGAAGCCAGAGCGGTAAACAGTGCAATCCCTGCCGAAGGACCATCCTTTGGTACAGCGCCTGAAGGTACGTGTATATGCAGATCTCTTTCTTTAAAGTTAACCGAGTTCAATGGCAGTCTTGACTTCAACAGACTGAGAGAAATTCTGGCGGACTCCTTCATCACATCGCCTAATTTTCCTGTCAGCATCACTTCTCCGCTTCCCGGCATATCCGTCGCTTCGATGAAGAGGATTTCGCCGCCTACAGGCGTCCATGCAAGTCCGGTGACAACACCGGGCGGATTGTTTTCCTGCGCTTTGTCATGCCGCGAAACCTTTTTGCCAAGCAGCTCCTCCAATTGCCCCATTTTCACCTTGTAAGGCAGTTCTACTTTATTGGATACGATCTTCTCGGAGGTTACCCTGGCAAGACCAGCCAGTTGCTTTTTCAGCCCTCTGACTCCTGCCTCCAAAGTGTAGTCGCTGATTATTTTTCTCAGTACCTCGTCTTCAACGACAAGATGCTCCGCGGTCAGCCCGTGCTCTTCAAGGACCGCAGGAACCAGATGATCTCTTCCAATATGGAACTTTTCATCGATGGTATAGCTTGTGATCTGAATCACTTCCATTCTGTCCAGCAATGGAGCAGGAATGCTTTCTGTGGAATTAGCAGTAGCAATAAAGAAAACATCAGACAGATCATAAGGCAAATCCAAATAGTGATCTGTAAAGGTGTTGTTCTGTTCGGGATCAAGAACCTCCAGCAATGCACTGGCTGGATCTCCGCTGAAGCCGCCGGTCATCAGCTTATCCACTTCATCAAGGATCATAACAGGATTGCTTTCCCCTGCCTTTTTAATGCTTTGAATGATCCTGCCCGGCATTGCGCCGACATAGGTCCTTCTATGCCCGCGTATCTCAGCTTCATCCCGGATACCACCAAGACTTAGCCGGATGTACTTTCTGCCGAGAGCCTCTGCGATGCTTCTGCCCAGACTGGTCTTACCGGTTCCCGGAGGGCCAACAAGAAGCAGAATCGATCCCTTTTTATCTTTTTTCAGCTGCATAACCGCCAGATGCTGAATAATTCGATCTTTAACTTTCTCTAGTCCGTAATGCTGTTCATCCAAAATCTGTCTGGCTTCTCCGAGATTGATCGATTTTTCTTCCGCCTTTTTCCACGGCAGTTGCACAAGCAAATCAAGATAATTTCTTATTGTGTTATAATCCGGACTGCTTGGGCTCTGCGCCTGAAATTTATCCAGTTCCTCTAGTGCAGCCTCCTTGATTTCAGGCGGCATCTGTGCTTCTTCGATTTTGTTCAAATAGTTCGTTTCCTTTTTGGTGCCTTCTCCCTTTCCCTCGTTCAGCTCATCCTGGATGACCTTCAATTGTTCCTTAAGAACTGTTTCGCGATACTGTTTATTCGTTTTTTCCGAGAACTTTTCAGCCAGCTGAATCTGAAGTTCGATCGCCTCTTTCTGCTTCAGCAGGTAGTCTATAAAGCTAAGGTTTCTTTCTTTCATGGATACCGTTTCAAGCAAGCTGTATTTTTCATCGTTTGACAGCGGCATGAACTGAGAAAGATAGACAATAAGAGAATTCAGTTCTTTAAACTCATCGATGATCTTGCTGTACTGTTCTCCGCCAGTAAATTTATCGCTGATTTCATGCGTAATTTTTTTCATATGCCCGAGAATTTCTTCTTCGCTCTGCCTGCTCATATCCGCTTCGTCGGGGCTAATTTCATATTCTGCAAGAATGGATTCATGCTCGATATTCAGCGCCGTAATTTCGACTCGATCAAGTATCTTTATCCCAAGCTGAAAACCATTTTCGGTTTTTTCAATCTGATTGATTTGAAATGATACGCCGATCCGAAAAAAATCCTCTTCCTGAGGAGCCTTCTGTCCGAAATTCTGTTTGAGGGGCAATGCAATATTTGCAATACTCTCTTCCTCCAGATATTGCAGCTGCTCCGCATTCAGCTTTCTAACTTTGAGTATAGAAGAGACTCCGGGCAGTAGAACTGTATTTGATACAGGAATTACGATTCCTTTTTTACTGTTTTGATCAAAACTTATCATGGTATCCCCTTTCCGCATTCATAAGTGAATGCTCATTTAATAAATAGTTAAATAATTGCGAGACTCTCTTGTGTATAGTTTTCACAAAACGATCCCGCTTAAACATTTCTTCTATACTGTGCCATTGCTTAATCTATCAACAGGGCCTCCTGTACAATCGCAATCATTTCCTGAAGTAAATCCGCTCTCTCGGATTCGCTTTTTCGGTTATCTACAGCGATTGCCTTTACAGGATAAAACATAATTGCAAGCAAATTGTCGTTACTGTAATCCTTAATAATTCGGTTATTTTTCATCTCTGCGATCAATGAATTGATATTGCAAATGCCCCTTTTTTCTGAGCAGCCGCTGGCCAGTGACGGACAGTTTGAGAACTGCTCCACGAAGCTGAAAATCTCTTTATTCTCCCGAATGTAATTATAGTAACTTCTTATGAGGATTTCGAGTATCTGCGGCCCTGCCATTCTGCGGTTTACCCGGTCCAAAAGATAATCAAAGATTTCTTCCGAGTATTCGCTGTAGATGCTCTGAAGCATGATTTCCTTATTTTCGAAATAGATGTATACCGTAGCCGGTGAGACTCCTGCCGTCTTCGCGATTTTTGAGATCGAAGTACCATGAAAGCCTTCCTGCAGAATCAGCTTTATCACCGCTTCTTTTATGCTTTTTTCTTTCTCATCATCTTTTTTTCTCATGCTAACACCTCTGTATTACATCTATAATAAACGATCATTCATTTAATGTCAATAGGCTGCGAGAATTATTTATAAGACTTGCCTTTCTATCTGCCTTTTTACAGTAGAAATCTACAAATCACAGATTTGTGATTTCCTTGCATGAGTCCGCCGACACTCTGCTCCGCAGATTGGGCGGGCTACTAGCAGTAGAAATCTACAAATCGCAGATTTGTGATTTCCTTGCATGAGTCCGCCGACACTCTGCTCCGCAGATTGGGCGGGCTACTAAATCTAAATGCGTAACGCAACTCTCTCTTCAAACATAAAATATATCAACATTTTAATTTAGAGGTAAAGAAAATGGATGCTTTTGATGATTATAAGATATCAGGGTTAAATCGGACGAAAGATACCAGGATAGGAAAAGTTCGTATTACAACCGACCCGACGCCGCTGAGAGTGGAATCCGAGAACCTAATAGGAAGAAGACAGCTGTGGGTGGTCAACGACGCTGCAACTTATATCTATCACTCCATCGATCCAAATTTTACGCTTGACAGTGGGAATTACATTTTTAGTGTGCCTGCTGAAGTAATTGTCTATGATCTTGATCCCAATGAGGATTTAACCATTTATGCCAAAACAAGAGAATATCCCGTAACAATCAGAGTATTTGAGGTGAAATAGCATTGCGTTTTACAATTCGGGAGATTAAGTTGCAGCTCCATCCTATTTCAGATATTAGTCAAACCATTCTTTGGACGACAACAAACGGGGTACCGCACGTAAACAAAAACGTACGGCACCCCGCTTGGAGAAAGGGGCGAAGTAGTCCCCGTCTATGAAAAGTAAGAGCGTGTTTATTTCCTTAATCACATCTGCTGTCAGCATAGGTTGTATGCAGCAGATGGTGAGACCGTTCCGAAAGAGGCTCTCCTAAAAAACTGTCATACAATTCCTTGATTTCAGGGTTTTCATGAGATTTTCTTAAAGCAAGCTTCCCATCGATTTCATAAATTGATTCGATTCTCCTCTTCCTTATTTCATTGGTGGTGGTATAAGGCTGTCCGCCGCCTCCGATACAACCGCCTGGACAGCACATCACTTCGATAAAGGTATAATCCGATTTCCCTTCTTTGACAGCTTCCATGATTTTTTTTGCATTAGACAGCCCATGGGCAATGGCAACCTTCACCTCTTTGCCTCCAAGGTCAACCGATGAGGATTTAAAGCCTTCCATCCCCCGGACCTCACTGAATTCCAGTTGTTTAAGTTCTTCACCTGTAACAACTTCATACACGGTGCGAAGAGCAGCTTCCATTACACCGCCGGTAGCCCCGAAAAGCGCTGCGGCGCCGGTGGAAAGCCCAAGTGGTGAGTCAAAATCACTTTCCGTTAGCGCATCGAAGACGATGCCATCATGTTTCAGCATCCTGGCAAGCTCTCTCGTTGTCAATACCGCATCAACGTCCCGAAATCCGCTGTCATTCATTTCTGGACGCGCCGCCTCGTATTTTTTCGCAGTGCACGGCATAATCGATACTACAAAGATGTCCTCTGCCGGAACACCGCTAACTCTGGAATAATAGGTTTTGGCAATCGCTCCGAACATCTGCTGAGGAGATTTGCAGGAGGAAAGGTGGGGAATATTTTCTGGATAGTATTTTTCAATATAATTAATCCAGCCAGGACTGCAGGAGGTAATCATTGGAAGAGTGCCGCCGGTATTTATCCGCTGCAGCAATTCGTTGCCCTCTTCGATGATCGTTAAGTCCGCGGTAAAATTGGTATCAAACACCCTGTCGAATCCCAACGCTCTCAGAGCGGATACCATCCTGCCCGTTTCGATGCTGCCGATGGGCATATCGAATTCCTCTGCCAGAGATACCCTGACAGAAGGCGCAACCTGAACGATTACATGCTTGTTGGAGTCCGCAACAGCATTCCATACAATATCCGTATCATCCTTTTCGTGTATCGCTCCTACCGGACAGGCCAAAACGCACTGGCCACAAAGGACGCAGTCAACCTCCGACAGCTTCTTTCCGTATTCCGGCGAAATGCTTACGTCAACACTGCGGTTGTGAATGTATAGAATTCCGACTTCCTGAATGCTGTGACAAACCTCAGAGCAGCGTCCGCATTTGATGCACTTGTTTGGATTTCTAACAATGGCTGTGGTTGAAAGATCCAGAGGCTGGATTTTGCTTTTCTTTTCACCTTTAATATCGCTGACACCCAACCTTGCAGCCAGCTGTCTCAATTCACAATTTCCGTTTCTGATACAGGTCAGGCAGTCCTGAGGATGATCTGCAAAGATCAGTTCCAGTATCGTTCTTCTCGCTTCTCTGACCTTCGGGGTATTCGTCAGAATTTCCATCCCTTCCGCAACTTTAGTGGAGCAGGCTGTAATCAGGTTTCTGTTTCCATTGACTTCGACAGAGCAAATCCTGCAGTGAGCCTTTACTTTTTGATCGGGATGGCTGCATAGATTTGGAATATAGATGCCGTTTTGTTTTGCGGCTTCCATGATCGTCAAGCCTCTTTCTGCGGACACTGTTCTTCCGTTTAATTTTATCTTGACTAAATTGCTCAACTTGCCGCCTCCTTTCCATATTCTTCTGAATTGAAGTCCTGGCAGTTTGACAGATACTCGTCTTTGTAATAATTCAGTGATGATGCAAGGCTGTTGCCCGCAGCCTGCCCCAGACCACAGAAGGAGGCGCACTGTATGGTACGTGTATACCGATCCAGCGTTTCAATTTCCTCAATCTTTCCATCGCCTGCGATAATCTTTTTTATCAGAATCTCAGCCTGACGCAAGCCTTCTCTGCATGGGATGCATTTTCCACAGCTTTCGTGAAGGAAGAACCGCACTCGATTCTGCACGTTTTCCAGAATCGATCTGGTATCGTCAAGGACAAAAACCGCGCCGGAACCGATTGTAATCCCTGCAGCGCTGCACTTCTCATAATCCAACGGAGTATCCAGCATCTCAGCGGGAACCAGAACACCTGATGCGCCACCTATATTGACGGCCTTGATCCTACGCCCTTTTAAGGTTCCTTCCCCGTACTTTTCGATAATTTCCATAAAAGTTGTGCCGAAAGGCACTTCAAAAACACCTTTCTGCTTTACGTCCCCAGACAGGGAAATCAGTTTTGTCCCCCGGCTGCTCTCTGTACCGATCTGTCGATACCACTGGGCGCCGTTTGCTATAATCTTGGGGAAATTTGACAGTGTTTCAACATTATTGATCAGGGTTGGTTTTCCCCAAAGTCCCTGTTCCGTCGGGTAAGGAGGCTTTAGTCTTGGTCTTCCTTTCCTGCCCTCAATGGAGGAAAGCAACGCGGTTTCCTCTCCGCAAAGGTAGCTGCCCGCACCGGAAAAGATTTGTAAATCAAGATCAAAACCGCTACCCATAATATTCTTACCTAGCAGACCTTCCTCTCTAGCCTGTTCAATGCTGTCTTTCAGTATCTTCTGAACTTCGGGATACTCATGGCGCACATAAAGATAGCCCTTTGCTGCACCTGCAAGATATGCAGCGATGGTGATGCCTTCAAGCAGCTGAAAAGGCAAATGCGTCATGATAAACCGGTCCTTGAAAGTGCCTGGCTCCCCTTCGTCCGCATTGCAAATAATATATCGTTCCTTTTCTTCATTTGCGATTACGGACTCTATTTTCAACGCGGCTGGAAAGGCTGCTCCGCCTCGGCCTCGAAGCTCCGATTTCTTGATTTCCTCCAGTGCTTCTTCTCTGGTATAGTCTTTCAATACCATTTTCAAGGCGTTGTATCCGTTTCTGTCCTTATATGCGTCCAAACTGACGAAATCATCAATCTCCAGGTTGAACACAAGGTTCTTTTCCATTTTTTCCATTTACTTTCTGTAATGCAACGTAGCGCATTACTTACTCCTTTCTATCAATTGGCACAACCGGTGGAAGCATGAATGAGCTCACTTGAAGCGGCCGATAATCTGCGGCAATTCCTCCTTCTTAACATTTCCAAATATGGTCTCATTGATCTTCAGCGCCGGCGTCATGTAGCAGGAGCCGAGACAGTTCACACTTTCCAGCGTAAACAATTGGTCCTCTGTTGTTTCCCCTATATCGATGTTTAGTAAGTCTTTCAGGGCATTTTGCACCTGCAATTTTCCTGCATTTTCACAGGGTGCATTGGTACAGATGCGGATAATATTCCGTCCTCTTGGTTTCAGGGAGATTTCACTGTAGAAGGATGAAGTTGAATAAACTCTGCCTCTTGTAATTCCCATATGCTTTGCAATCGTACCAACTGATTCTTCACTGATATAATGATTCGGGCTTTCGTCCTGTACTGCCAGCAAGACCTGAAGTAGCGGTGAATCTTTGCCGCCCATTTCATCGATGATCTTTTCAATTCTCTTAGAATCCATCTAAATTCCTCCAAATCTATGAAAACGCTAATTCAGAGGTATGTACGGAATTAATCAGCGTTTCCTTAAAATATGGGATCATTTTATTCCGTGAAAATTGCCATGTCAATAATAGTTAATTTATAGTTTGTTTCCTTTTATTTTTCCATCGTTAAAGGGCAAACAAAGAAAGAAATGGCTGAATTTCAATATTGTTTAAAGGATAACGACAAAGAATTTGACATAATATTATTTTGTCAAAGATTAAAGGCCAGCCACGCGTCCGACGCGGATTTTCTGCATATAAAAAGAACCCTCCGGTATCCAGTGGGTTCCCTTATATCATAGACCTTTAAACCAAAAAGAAGCAGATGACCTTTTATTCTCCTAATTCTGATGTCTCAATCATTTTCTTTGCAGTTTTTTTCTGTTTACAGCTCTTGCAGACAGGTGTTTCTTCCAAGCCACATTTTTTATTGATGTATTCAAACTGCTCTTTTGTCATGAAATACTTTCCACAAACACTACACCTGATCAGTTCAAATTCTTTGCCCCAAATCTTCCGGGTGCCGTAACTTTCTTCTACCTTGATACATCCCGTAGGACAGACTGAAGCACATGACCCGCACCCAATGCAATCAATAGCAGGCTCTTCATAGGGTGTCGCTATTTTCTTCGTAGTTCCCCTGTTGATGGTAGAAATGGCACTGCATCCCAATTCTTCACAGGCCTTAACACACAACCCGCACAGCATGCATTCATTTCCCCGATCCTTGTAAAAACGAGAATCATCAACCATTCCATATTCCTTTGCCAGTCGGGATATCCGTTCATTATCAGGCACTTCCGCCATGAGCATGCTAACAAGCGTCTTTCTCATGTCCCTGAGTTCCTCTGTATCAGTTTCCGCCGAAAGATCCCGCATGACAGGAAAAATGCAGGAGGTAACGATCTTATTTCGTCCGTTTTCCGTAACTTCTGCGACACACAGCCTGCAGGTAGCCAGTCCCCGAAGAGATTCATGGTGACATAAATGTGGAATAACGATCCCGTTTCGTTCAGCAATATCCAACAGGAATTCACCCTTTTCAGCAACGCATTCTTTTCCGTTAATAGTTACCTTTACATTCTCCATCAATCTCACCTCACTTTCACTGCCTTAAATTTACAGATGTCAATGCAGTTGCCGCACTGAATACATTGATTCGTGTCAATTGAATGAGGCTGCTTCAGGCTTCCTTTAATTGCTTCGGGAGCGCAGCCTTTTTTACACAAACCGCAGCCGACACACTGTTCCGGATCGATGTAAAACTCAGTCAATGCCTTACAGACGCCTGCCCTGCAGCGTCCGTCCACGATATGCTCAAGATATTCGTCGCGGAAATAGCTCAAGGTGCTCATAACTGGATTGGGCGCGGTTTTTCCAAGTCCGCACAATGATGCCTGCTGTACCGTATGCGCAATTTCCTCCAGCAGATCAAGATCGCTTTCCTGCCCATTTCCTTCACAGATGTCGGTGAGGATCTTCAGCATCTGTCTGATTCCTTCCCTGCAGGACACACATTTTCCGCAGGACTCTTCCGCAAGAAAGGCAACGTAATATCTAGCAAATTCTACCATACAGGTTCTTTCATCGGTGACGATCACACCGCCGGACCCCATCATGGACCCAGCCGCCTCCAGCTTGTCGAAATCAACGCCAAGATGCATCAGTTCCTTAGGGATACAGCCTCCTGAAGGGCCTCCTGTTTGAACTGCCTTAAATTCTTTATCCCCGACAATACCGCCCCCTATATCAAAGATCAGTTCTTTAAGGGTGATTCCCATCGGTACTTCAACCAAGCCGGTGTTTTTGACCTTCCCCACTAGAGAAAATACCTTTGTACCCGAATTCTTTGGACTCCCGATCCCGGAAAACCATTCGCTTCCCTTTTGGATAATCACGGGAATATTTGCCCAGGTTTCCACATTGTTTAAAACCGTTGGCTGTCCCCAAAGGCCGAATTCCGCCGACCGGATATATTTTGCCCGGGGTTCCCCGGCTTTTCCTTCAATAGATGCCATCAATGCCGAGGACTCTCCACATACAAAAGCGCCGCCCCCTCTGACAATTTCAATATCAAAGTTGTGTTCGCTTCCCAGGATATGATCTCCTAAATAATTAAATTCCTTCGCCTGTTCGATTGCCCTCCGCATATTTTCCAGTGCGAGTCCATATTCGTCCCGGATATAGACATATCCATTCCGGGAATTCAATGCAATGGAAGCGATAATCATCCCTTCCAGGACAGTGTGCGGATCTCCCTCCATAACGCTTCTGTCCATAAAAGCACCCGGATCTCCCTCGTCTCCGTTACAGATAATATATTTCGGCCATCGATCGATCTTATAGCAGGTTTCCCACTTGATGCCTGTTGGAAAACCTCCGCCACCTCTGCCACGAAGCCCCGAGGTCTTGATTTCATTGATAATATCTTCTTCTGACATTTCAAAAACTGCTTTTTTTAAAGCCTGGTATCCGCCCGCATCAATATAATCCTGAATATCACAGGGGTCAATTTCACCGATATTCCGAAGAGCGATTTTCATCTGCTTTCTAATAAAGTCGGAATCCTTATGGGAACGGACCCGTTTCTTTGTCTTTGCATCCAGATATAAGAGCCTTTGGATTTCTTCTCCACCGACAACGGTCCTGGAAACAATTTCTTCCACATCCTCCGGCTTCACGTGATAATATGCAATATCATCCGGTTCAATTTTAACGATGGGTCCTCTTTCACAAAGTCCATTGCAGCCTGTCGCTTTTAAATACGGAATTACATCGATGTTAATTTTTTGTTTTTCTATTTCCTTCCGAAATGCTTCCAGTACCTTTCTGCTGCCGTTGGCGAGACAGCCGGTGCCGCAGCAAACCTTAATCGTCCCGTCACTCATTCACAACACCATCCTTATCCTCCAGGGAGGTGACCGGCTCCTTGCGATATGCTTCAATAATCCCGGAAATATCCTGCGGCGTTAACTTCCCGTAATATTCCTCATTGATCACCATGACGGGTGCAAGCGCGCAGGCTCCGAGACAATTAACCGTCTCAATGGAGAACAGCCCGTCCGAAGTGATTTCTCCAACCTGAATTTTAAGCAATTTCTGAAGTTCTGACAGAATGACCATGGATGAACGGATATGGCATGCGGTACCGTCACAAACCTTGACCACGTATTTTCCTTTTGGCTTCAAACTCAGCGCTTTATAAAACGTTGCCATACCATAAAGTCTGCTGAGCGGGATCTTCAGATAATCGGAAATCGTCTCCATCGCTTCCCTTGGTATGTAGTTAAACGCCCGTTGAATATCCTGCATTACCGCCAGGGAAAACCGCTTTTCCGCAGGATATCCGAATATGATTTCTTTCATCCTTTTTTCATTTTCCATATTGCCCCCCTGTTCGAATCACGACTACTCCTTAATTACTACTCCTTAATTAACCCATAACTTCCATTCTGTGGCTGTAAGCGCTCAAAACATGAATTCCGTCGTCCTTTTCCGCATATCGCACCCAATAAGTCACATATTTGATCCGTAAATGAGCGAGGTAGCTTCCGTCTTCCGGATTGAAAAAGCGCTGTCCGGTTGCTTGGGAATTAAGCACCACCTTTTCAATATCTTCAAAAAGAATCAACCGCTTTTCCATGACGTCCCAAATATGCTGAGGAATTACCACATTTAAATTATTTTCATTCTTTAAATCATTTCCTTGCATCGAATCATTACCCTGCTTTTCATCCATTTCAAGCACTTCGCCCCATAGTTCTCTTAACAGCTTATTTTTTAGCCGAGTTCTGTTGGCATGACGCTGTGAAAGATTGGGCATTTTTTTCAGTGCATCCTCATCAGGGTTCTCCCCAAAAATCAGATCCAGAATGTGAAAGGTTCGCTTTCCTTTCTCAACAAAGAGATCCTTGCACATTGCACAGTAAACCAACAAATCATTTTTGCTTTCCTGAATTCTGTCCTCTGCAAAATCATCCGCCTGCTCCCTGTTGGCATAAAATACCAGTCCTCCATAGCCACAGCATTTTGTTTTTGTCTTCGTATACTTCAACTCTTCTATTTCACAGCCTAAATCGTCGGCAATCTTTCTGATGCTCTCGTGAACCTCCTTATGATACCTTGTACTGCAGGCATCATGGACATTCAGCACATGATGGCGGTGATCCGCTTGTTGCATCAGGGTTTTCGTCTGTTCCGGCAAACCGTATTTTTGAAAGACCTCCCACAGCGAAGCACAGGAAATCTCCGGCAGATATCGCTCAAAAATATCCATACAGCTGGAGCAGGCAAGGATGAACACAGGCTTTCCTGCATCATTCCAGGCTTTTCTGACTCGTTCCGTACTTTCCTGCATCAAGTCCTTTCGACCTGCCCAGTCAGCGGGTGCTCCGCAGCAGCCAAGCATCAGTCCTACGCCTTCCTCTACATGCTTTAAGAGATATCGATAAGCTTTTTCAACGTATTCCGGGCAGGACGCTGAAAGCTGACATCCTGGGTAAAACATGTATTCCGTTCCTTGAAGAGGTGGATCTTTCACCATGAAAAACCGGCTGCTGTTGCTAAATTCCATATCCTTCAATGCAAAATCATGGGCGGAGGGAGGCATCTTACTTTTCAACACCATGCTTTCTCTCGTCTCATGAACCAGGTCTTTCATTCCGATGTCCAGAGGGCATTGTTCTTCACACAAACCGCACATCGTACAGGAATTAATCATTTTATTCGCATATCGCGTTCCCATGATAACATTTTCATTGATTTGAATCTGCCTTCCGTAGCTCTTAGGTGTGATATTGAATTTCTGCATATGGCTGCACGCTTTTTTGCATTCCGTACACCGGCATTTGAGGCACCGTTTCGCTTCGCTGACCGCTTCTTCCTCACTATAAATTCGGTTTATTTTTTCAACCCGTGCCACAGGCGCAACATCATCCAGGTTATACTTCAGCGGTGTTTCAAAAGAGCCTTCCCTCTCACGGGATGCCGTTAAGGAAGTTTTTTTTATATATCGTTCCACTGAAAGAGCCGCTCTTTTTCCGGCACTTACCGAATAGATGACCGAGTCAGTTTTCGTAAACAGCCGCCCTCCGGCAAAAACCGGCCAGTCAAGGACCTGAAGGGTTTCCTGATTGATAATCAGCCTGTTTTCCCACTCTCCGGTCCCCAGATAAACCGCTTCATACTCACTTATTAGTGTTTTAAGTTCTTCCTTGCCGACTCTATAGTTATAAATGACTTTCATACCCAGCCGGCTAATGATCTCCAGTTCTTCCTCTATGACTCTCCTGCTGATCATTTCTCCTTCATAGTGCCAAATTCTGCCTCCAAGCCGGTTTGACTCCTCAAATACCGTTACCTGAAACCCTTTCTTGTCAAGTTCAAAAGCAGCGGTGATTCCACTGATCCCTCCTCCGACAACAGCAACCTTTCCTTTTTTTTTCGGCAACGAAACACCTTTTTTAAACGGAGTATAACCGTAAGTTACGGCTGCCCTCTCAAGTTCAGATATGCTGACGGCTTGATCCAGTTTTTTTCTTACACAGGCACTCTCACAGGGATGATCGCAAATCATACCGAGGATTCCCGCAAAGGGAATCCTCTTTTCCAATACTTTATACGCCTTTTTGAAATCGCCCTTTTCTATTTCACTGATCATGAGCGGAACGTCCACATGAGCGGGGCACCATGCAGTCGTCGCTGCCGGTTCATCCTGCAGACATTGCTCGCATTTTTCAAAAAGGTTTGTGTCCATAGATTCCTCCTAACAGGCATGAGAATCAATTAAGTTTCCATGCCTTGATGACGACCAGACGATCCACTTACAAGGCCGATAATATCTTTTCAGGCAGAGCCGGAAGCTTTGTTATGCGTACTCCGCATGCGTCATAAATTGCATTGACAATTGCAGCATGCGGTGCAGAAAGAGGCATTTCGCCTGATCCGGCCATGCCAAAGGGGCCAAGGGGTCTCGGCGTTTCCTGATGAATGATGTCAAAGTTGTCGGGGACATCCATTATTTTAGGAATGCCGCATTTTACAAGGGTAGTATGCTTTTTCAAATCTTCGAAATCCTCCGACAAAGCCAGACCGATTCCCTGGGTCAAACCTCCCATTAACTGTCCTTCCAGAACCAATTTATTCATGATCGGTCCGCAGTCGGAAACCAATGTGAACTTTTCAACCTTTACTTTTCCCGTCGTCGTATCTACTGCGGTTTCGGCCAGCAGGACACCGTACATATATACGGGGAACGGATTGCCCTGTCCGGTTTCGACGCTGCATGCAGTGCAAGGTGCGGTCCAGGTTCCCATGTATTTTGTCGGTAGTTTTTCAGTGATCATTTCCTGATAAGTTCTGTAAGTACCATCCTCCCTCTTCAGGGCCGCAATCAGGTTTTCACAGGCAACCCGAATGGCATTTCCCGTCATGACATTCGATCTGCTTCCTCCTGCCGGACCGCTATTGGGCGTCTTTTCCGTATCATTCATCACAAGTTTGATCTGCTCGGGTTTCATGCCGAGAGGCCTCAGTGCTTCATGTGCTACAGTCATAGACCCCATATCAGCTCCCTGACCATGATCTTCCCAGGAACTCCCTACCGTAACTCCGTTCTCCGTTATTTCGACCCATGCCTCAGAAGAATCAGCACCGTCAAGGCCGCAGCCATATTCCATTAAAGAGATTCCCGCTCCGTATTTTATCTCTCCGCCTTTTGCATTCTTTGACTTTGCATTTTCCTTCGCTTTTTTATAGATCGGCCTTAATTTTTCAAGTGCCTGAGGGAAGGAGATTACATCCGGCTCGCATCCGGTAGGTGTGGTATCTCCTTCTCTATATACGTTCATGTACCGGAACTCCAGAGGGTCCATACCGACCTTTTCCGCGAGCTCGTCAACAAGAACTTCTGAAGAGAATAAACTCTGCGGGGAGCCATAGCCTCTGAAAGCCGAGCCCCAGGCATGGTTTGTCGCCACAGTTCTCCCGTTTCCCCGGATATTTGGTATGTTGTAGCCGGCTCCGATAAACTGAGGCGCTCTCATGGTCAACAGATCTCCGAATTCGCAATACGGACCGTGATCCACAGTCCAGTCTGCTGCCATCGCCTTGATCTTACCGTTTTCATCCGCTCCCATTTTCAAATTGATGAAGAATGGCGAGCGCTTACCAGTATAAGTGATTTGCTGATACATATTAAATTCAAGGAATACTGGTTTCTTCGTCACTAACGCTGCTACACCCAGAAGACCTTCCATCGTCGGACTGAATTTGTATCCAAAGGTACCTCCCGCATTATTCTGCACGATAACCAGCTTGTCAAGGTCCACACCGATTCCCTCTGCAACCATTAAAGCGTGAATCTGCAGTCCGATGCTCTTAGAATGAATGATCAGCTTACCCTCTTCATCGGGATAAGCGAAGCCTACATCCGGTTCAAGGGGAAGATGGGGCTGTCTGCCAACATAAATATCATCCTCCGCCACATAAGGAAGCGTTTCAAATAAAGGTTCGACTTCTTCCCCTTTAATGCAGTGATTTTCGAAATAAACGTTGGGTGTGCCCGGATGGATTTCAATGGCGTCTTCGTCCATGGCATCAAGAGCATTCATATATGCAGGCAATTCTTCGATTTCCACCTTGACCTTTTTTGCCGCTTCTTCGGCTAGCTTTGGGGAATAGGCAAGCACCATGGCCAAAGCGTCTCCGTACTGGAAGATTTTTTTATCGTTCAGGATTGGCCGTTCTTTCCCGCTTCCTTTGTTCTGCGGAAAAGCCAGACCATTGATGCGATTCGTTCCGGGTACGTCCTTGTAGGTGATCACCCTGTAAACACCAGGCATCTTCTCAGCTTCCGAGGTATCGATAGAAAGGATATTGGCATGAGAGACTTTAGCCTGAACCAGTTTGATATGTAAGGTGTCTTCCGGCAGTTTCCGACCCGAGTCAGCGCCGAAATCCCAGGTTCCTGTCACCTTTGCAACTGCAGAAGGCCGGGGCATGCTGGACCCCATCAGTCTCGTTCCGTCTTTCAATTTTGGCCATAATTCTTCCTTGGTCACTTCTCCCCGGAGCAGCCTGGCAGCGTCCATGACGGCGTCCACCAACGGTTTATATCCTGTACACCTGCAAATGTTACGGTTTACTTGAAACCACTCCCTCACTTCCTCTCTAGTGGGATTGGGGTTTTGATCCAGCAGTGCCTTTGCAGACACAATAAATCCCGGCGTACAGAAGCCGCATTGCGCAGCCCCGTGTACCATCCAGGCAAGCTGTAGCGGATGAAGGCTTTCCTTCGTTCCAACGCCTTCAATTGTAATAATCTGAGCCCCGTCGGGGATTCGTTCCATTTGATAGTTGCAGGATCTTACGGCCTTTCCGTCCCATATAACAGTACATGCTCCACATTCACCTGTTCCGCCGCAGCCAGATTTGACGCCAGTCAAAAAGAGTTGATTTCTTAACACATTCAGAAGAGATTCTTCCGGATCAACTACGATATTTCTTTCAACTCCATTAATAAACAAAGTTTTTTTAATCATCTGATCGTCTCCTTCTATTCTTCCTCAAACAATTCCATAAATTTCTCAGCGATTGCCCGCTTCTTGTTCATGTTTGCAGTGGTGCTGTCCACATACTCGATTGCCCTTGTTGGACAGTATTTTACACAGTCTGGACTCCCGCCGCACAGGTTGCATTTCATGATTTTCCTTTGTCTGGAGTTGTAGTGGATATTTCCCATAGGGCAGGAGCTGATGCACATTTTGCATCCGATACATTTGCTTTGATCTGTCACCACCGCGTTGTTTTCGTCACGATGAACCGCTCCGGTGGGACAGACTTTGATACATGCGGCATCTTCGCACTGCATGCACATAACGGGTACTGAAATTTCAACTTCTTCAAAATGAATGACATTGACCGCTGAATTGGAGCATACCGATTCACAGGTTCCGCAGTTCTTGCACTTCTTAGGATTAATCATTAAAATTTTACTCATGATAATCTAGGTTACCGCCTTTGCGATACCGTTACACCTCCTCTGAATTCAAATATACCGGTCTCTTTGCAACCAATGCCGCAACACCAAGAAGACCTTCTATTGCCGGGGTTGATTGACATTTGTCTGCCCCCGCTGACGGATTTGGCACAATCGTCAATTTTTCCGGAGTAATCCCAATCCCTTCCGCCAATTCATGAATAGGAGAATCCGCATTGCCGGTATGAATCATCAGCTTGCCCTTTTCAGTCAGATAGGCAAAGCCTGCTTCCGGTTCGATGGAAAGGTGCTCTTTCTCTTTTGCCGCATCGCTGCCGGGGAGCGCTTCAATTTTTACTTTCACTTTCTTTGCAGCTTCTTCTGCCAAACCCGGCTTAAATGCCAGTATCACTGCAATCGCTTCTTTGGGTTGAAGGATTTTTTTGTCTGCCAGAATGGTTCTGCCCGATCCGCTGATTCTGTTTGTTCCCGGAACATCCCTGCATGTGATTATCTTGTAAACACCAGGCATTGCTTCTGCTTCCGAGGTATCGACAGCTAAAATATTACCATGGGATACTTCCGCCTGAACCAGCTTCATATAAAGCGTACTCTCTGGGAGCTTCAATCCCAAATCCGGCCCAAAATCCCATGATCCCGTCGCCTTGGCTACAGCGGAGGAATCCGGCCATCCGGAACTCGCTTTGTTTATTTTGCCTTTTAATTTTGACCACAACTCTTCCGCAGTTGCCTCTCCCCGCATCAGCCGCGCCGCATCCAAAACTGCATCCACTGCGGATGCTTCGTCATCGAAACTGCATATCGTCCGATTTCCCAAAAACCATTTGCTGACCTCCTCTTTTGTCGGATCAGCATTCTGGTCAAGCATCGCTTTAGCGGACATAATAAAGCCCGGCACAGAAAAACTCCCCTGCTCTGTCCCATGAATAAGCCACGCCAGCTGCAGGGGGTGAAGACTTGCAGCCGTTCCTACGCCTTCGATGGTAATAACTTGAGCTTCATCCGGTACTTCTTTCATTTTCAGACTGCATGATCGTACCGCTTTTCCGTTCAGAATGACCGTACAAGCTCCGCATTCTCCTTTGCCACAGCCTACCTTAGTGCCAGTGAGAAACATTTGTTTTCTCAGCACGCTTGCCAGAGAGACTTTAGGATCAACTACGACACGCTTTTCCATTCCGTTGATACTTAACGTTTTTTTTAGCATAGTTTCCCTCCATTTTCATATTTTCGTTTTGGAACCGCCTCTAAAATTTGTCCGTCATTTGTTCGCTATGAAATTGAATTGAATCCAATTAATTACAGAATAAGCATATTCCGTGCCAAGTTAACCATTGAAACCCGATTCTCCCCTGCATTTCCCTTTTTAGATAATCTGGAAAAAGGATTTCCGACAATATAAAAAAATTCTCCACCAAAAGGCGAAGAATTATTATTAATATTTTTTCCGCTATGTTGTTCTGTTTTAGAACACCGGCTATACGCAATCCGTGTTCCAAAGTGGAACTGTGTTCTATTTTGGAACATTTCATTGAAAGTCCTCAATCAGCACGTTCATTACACCCCCGCAAACCAGACCTTCTTCTTCAGCAATTTGGCCAGATAGATTGATGTCGTGAATTTTCACACCTCCGGTTCCGATCGTCTGCCACGCGGCATTGATCACTTCGCCTTCCGCATAACCTCCCCCAATGCTCCCCACCGTCATCCCATAGGACCAGACCAACATCTTCGTTCCTGCTTTTCTGGGCACTGGACCATTTGTATCAATAATCGTAACCAGTGCCCTCGGCTCTCCTGTATCTTTGCAAAGCTCTCCTAAAACGGCAGTATCAACCTCAGGCCAACTAGCTTGATGATTTTCTCCAGAATCTATATCATCGGAACAAGTCCCTGCGGACCGTCGATAACGAATAGCCTGAGCAATAATGGATACTGCAATCTCTTCAGGAGTAACCGCTCCAATATCCAGTCCAATCGGTGCATGAAGCTTTTGAATCGCTGTATTGGTAAACCCTTCAATTCTAAGCTGTTCCTTGACGAGGTCAACACTCCGTCTGGAACCGAGCATTCCTATATAGGCGGCCTTATGATTCAAAATCTTCCTCAAGCATCCCAGATCATGCCGGTGCTCTCTGGTCACAACGACAACGAAGGAATATTCATTCAATGGAATTTGAGCAAAACAGTCTTCGAAACTGTCGCAGATCACTTTATCTGCAGTAGGAAATCGATCCCTATTGGAATACATTGGTCTGTCGTCTACCACGGTCGTTAAAAACCCGACTTTTGTACCAAATTCAACCAAAGGCTTTGCAAGATATCCGCCGCCCATAATAATCAGATGCGGTCTCGGGTAATGGGGTTCAATTAAAATACTGTCTTGATCCGATATTTGAAGGTATTGCAGTTTTCCTGATTCTAAAGCAAACTTCGCATGCTTTGCTACTGCATCCATTCCGTATAAATCTGCCGCGTGATCCATGGCAGACATGGATTCAGTTGGCATCCCTGTGTTTAGAAGCTGCTGTTCGGTGAACATCACCTTGATTTTCACTGTTCCACAGCTTTTTCCTGCACCATTTATGAAGGTAACAACAACTGCCCTTCTCCCCTTATCCAATTCTCTTTTCAGTCTCAAATAAATGCCCGTGCTCATGCTGCTCCTCTCTTACAATAATCAGTATCCTGATCCTTCATTTATACCATGATCTTGTACAGTCTTTACCCCCTTCTTTTCTGACTGTAAGAAAAAAGTACCCCGGCTTACATTTCTTTAATGTCTCCTGGAAAGCGCAGCCGTCCATGCATCCCTGCGAGGCCGCATTCCAGAAGGCGCCCATCGATCCGTAACGAAATCCTATTTTAACCAGCAGCTCCTTTAAAAGATCACTGCAGTCCTCAAAATTCTCAACACAAAATCCGTGTCTTTCCAGCATTATTGTTAATTCTTCCAGGTGGAGGAGGCTTCGCATACAGCTGTTTACCGCGAATTGATTCAATGCACATGCAGCTTTGGGGTTTTTCGCATAAACATCTGTAATAATAAACCAGCCGTCCTGCTTAAGCACCCGGTATACCTGACCAATAGTGCAATCTAAGTCATCCATTAGAGATAAGGTGCATTCAGCGAACACACAATCGAAGCTGTTTTCAGGAAAGGGCAGCGCTTCGCCGCTGCCGAGAAAAAACGCTCCATGGGCATGTGCATTCCTTGCTGCACGGATTAATTTAACAGAGGGATCAATACCAACCGCTCTGATATGATGCTTCTCATACAAATAGTTTACCGTAGCCCCGAGACCGCAGCCCAAGTCGAGCACAGAATTTGCTTCCGTGATGTTACAGAATCTCAGTGCTTTTTCTGTTAGGCGAAAGCCTCCGGGTCGAAGCGTTTCTCCTGTCAATTCTGCCATACTTTCACTTTCATATGCATTGCAGCATTCCACGT
Organism: Anaerovoracaceae bacterium; assembly: GCA_963676445.1. Lineage (GTDB taxonomy): Bacteria > Bacillota > Clostridia > Peptostreptococcales > Anaerovoracaceae > Anoxybacterium. The sequence goes on along the minus strand of OY781100.1, from coordinate 200,775 downwards.
TATTTATCCTCCAGTCCTTTTTCTACCTCCAGCATTTTTCCCAGAGCAAGGTCTTCCCCGATAAATACGTTGCCACATTTGGAACATTTCATAAGTTCTACCTCAAAATTACCTCCGAGATAAGCAACCTTGACCTTTCGAAGTGCTAATTTTTCTTTGCACTTATCGCAGATCCAGGGTACAGCTTGTTCGTTTTCCTCTTTCATGCGCCACTCCTTTACGATTCCTCTTGTTTCCCATTTGTAAAACAAATTTGTATAACAAATAAAGCAAAGTTCATGCCAAATTACAAAAACCCCCGGCTGAGCACGGAGGTTTCTGATACCGGCATTCGGATGGAAAGGGCTAAATTTTCATTGTTATAAATTTGAGCACTGCTCCGAATCAGAGCACTTGATTCCGTAATGACCCATTTTCCTATAAAGCGTATTTCTCCCGATTCCAAGAGTCTTAGCGCATAACGTGATGTTCCCTTCATACAGATTTAAAACTTTCAGAATATGATTCTTTTCTATTGATTCCAGGTTAAGACTCTCTTCTAAATTCGTTGGAAAAGAATCGCTTGCTGTATAATTCAAAATTAATTGGGATTTTTCTTCTTCATGTTGTGGTTTCATTAAGTGATCGGGGATCGTTTCCGTATTTACCATCAGCTCAATAATATTCTCCAGTTCCCTTACATTCCCGGGCCATTCATATTCCAAAAGGGATTTCATGGTTTCATCATCGATGTTTACACTTTTCTTTTTGAGCTTTCTGGAAATCCGTTCCATAAAATAATGTCCCAAAAGCGGGATATCATCTTTTCTTTCCCGAAGGGGCATCAATCTTATGGGAAGCACATTCAGCCTGTAATAGAGGTCCTTACGAAAATTGCCTTTCCTGACCTCCTCATTGAGATCCTTATTGGTGGCCGCAATCACTCTGGCATCGACGACGATTTCTTTATTGCTGCCGATACGGATTACGATGCCTTCCTCAATAACCCGCAGCAGCCTCGTCTGCATATCCAGAGGCATTTCGCCAATCTCATCAAGAAAAATCGTACCTCCATCTGCAATTTCAAATTTCCCCGGCTGGCCGCTGCTTTTCGCACCAGTAAAAGCACCTCCCTCATATCCGAACAGCTCTGACTCAATCAGATTTCTTGGAATGGCGCCGCAGTTGATCGCGACAAAGAGCTCGTCATGCCTGCTGCTGTAATTATGGATTGCCTGAGCGAAAAGCTCTTTTCCTGTTCCGCTTTCACCCATTATCAGGACATTGGATCTGCTGTCTGCGATCTTCTTCGCATACTCAATGATCCGCACAAAGTTCTTGTCCTGTCCAATGATTTTTTCAAAGGTATAAATCGCCTGATGCCCCATGATCTTATTGGCCAGCTTCCTGACCTTCCTGACTTCTACAAAGACAAAGACAATGCTCATCAGCTTCTGATCTCCGTCAAAGTTTGGATAAGCACTCAAATTGAATTGCTGTTTTTTTCTTCTGGTATTTACAAACACATCAACGTCGACAAAAATTTTCTTGTTCGTAACAGCGGTTTTCACCTTATTCCAATCATCAAGCAGCTCCCAAATTTTCATCTGCCGCACCTTATCAGGATGAAAACCGAACAGATCTGCGACGTGATGATTCACCGTTTTTATATTTCCTTCCAAATCTGAAGTCAAGATCCCCGCATCAATGGACTCAATGATGGTCTCGGTAAATTTCTTTTCCAAAGAGAGCTCTTCGTTATATCTTTTAATATCAAGCATTTCTTCAATGGCGTTGGCAGCGGCCACAACCATTCCCAGCGTGTGCAGGTTTACCGATTCGCTGTACCCGGTCAGATCAATACTTCCGATGATTTCACCTCTGGAATTTCTGATCGGTGAAGCAGAACAGGTCCATCGATGATAAGCCTTTATGTAATGTTCTTCTCCAGACACCTGTACGGGCTTGCCTTCCGCAAGTGTCGTGCCCATTGAATTGGTTCCAATGCTGCTTTCATCCATATATGCACCTGGCACCATTTTCAGTGAAAACGCTTCTGACAGAATGTTTTCATCACCGATAATACTTAGAATACAACCGTCCGCATCGGTAAGGATAGAGAAAAAATTTGATCCCTTAACGAAATTATATAAACGATTCATATAATAATCGGCAGTATCAATCAATTCCCTTTTGGCTTCAAATTTCTTGTACAAGTCGTTTCCGGCAATGATCTTTTTGCTGTAGACCCTGTCCTGCTCCACTTTATACTGTCTGCACCGTTCATGCGAATGAATGATATAGTCCTTTTTCAAATTCATTTCTCTCCCACTCATAAAACTACCTCCAGTTCTTCTGATGGTCGATATTGATAATGTAATATATTCTATGATGATAACCAACCGTTCTGTACTTGAATGTTTTTCTTAAATATAATCCATTAAGATACGGTTTGCAAGACCTGCAGTTAGGAAATGTAAATTTTCTAGTTGATTTAAACCCGCCCGATATTGTCAATAATCAATGACAGGCAAAATGTACGTATCAAAAATAATACAGCCGTCAAACTTTAACGATAAGTTTACCTTGTAACATCGAGTGAACCTTAGCCCTTTTCTGCTATTTGTAAAGTACATGATCGATGCTATATGGTATAATAATCCTAGTAAGTTTATAAAGCTGTGATTATTATACGGCTATAGTGCCTTGTGATATTTCAAGTTAGGAGTTGAAATGGGAAAAATTTTAGTTTTAGCCGAAAAGCCGTCTGTTGGCCGTGAGCTTGCACGTGTTCTCGGCTGTAAAAATTCAAAAGACGGCCATATAGTAGGTCCGAAATATATTGTAACCTGGTCCCTCGGTCATTTGGTGACGCTGGCAGATCCTGATCATTACGGAGATCAATACAAAAAATGGTCCCTGGAAACGCTGCCGATGATGCCGGACCGAATGGATCTGGTCGTAATCAAAGAAACCGGGAAGCAGTTTAATGTTGTAAAAAATCTGATGAAAAATCCTGAAGTTACGGAATTGATCATTGCTACGGATGCCGGACGTGAAGGCGAGCTGGTAGCTCGCTGGATCATCCGGAAAACAGGCTTTCATAAACCAATCAAACGCCTATGGATTTCTTCCCAGACCGACAAGAGCATCAAAGAGGGTTTTGCGCATTTGAAGCCTGCCGTAGAATACGACAATCTTTATCATTCCGCTCAGAGCAGAGCGGAAGCCGATTGGTTGGTAGGTCTTAATGTAACGAGAGCTCTGACTTGTAAATACAACGCCCAATTATCCGCCGGACGGGTCCAGACTCCTACCCTGGCCATGATCGTAAAAAGAGAAGAAGAAATCAAGAGATTCGTTCCCAAGGATTATTATGACATTCATGCCGATTTCAACGGCTTCAGCGCCTTATGGGGGGATAAAAAAACCGGTCAGACCAGAATCTCCGAAAAAGAAAAAGCAGATGCCCTCGTCAATCGATTGAGAGGTAAGGACGGCAAAGTGATTGAGCTGAAAAAGGATGCCAAACGGGAAGCACCTCCGTTATTATATGATTTAACGGAACTGCAGAGGGACGCAAATATTCACTATGGCTTTTCTGCAAAGCAAACCCTGAACCTGATGCAGCGGCTTTATGAGGAGCACAAGGTGCTTACCTACCCCAGGACAGACTCCCGTTACATCAGCAGCGATATCGTTCCTTCGCTGAAGGACCGTCTGCGCGCCGTTTCCGCTGGTGAATTCAGCAATGCTGCTGCCGAAATCATCAAATCCGGCATTAAAACGTCCAAGAGAATCGTAGATGACAGCAAAGTGACAGATCACCACGCCATTATACCGACTGAGGAATTTGTCCGGTTTTCAGACTTGGACTCCGACGAAAGAAGAATTTATGATCTGGTTGTAAAGCGTTTCCTGGCCGTATTTTCTCCGGATTTCGAATACATGCAGACCACTGTTAAAATTGAAATAGACGGTGAAGTTTTTAGTGCCAAGGGTAAAATAATAAAAGAAAAAGGCTGGAAGAAGATCTATAGCAGTGGAAGCAGTTTCGATGACAGGGATGAATCGTCCGAGGAGTCAGGTATGAAGAGTCAGAGCCTTCCGGAGCTGAAGCAAGGTCAAAGCATCCGCGCACTTGGGATCAAACTGAGCAACGGAAAAACAAAACCGCCGGGAAGATACACAGAAGCGTCTCTCCTCTCCGCCATGGAGCATCACAATCTTGGAACGCCTGCCACAAGAGCGGATATCATCGAAAAGATGTTTTCTGCAAACTCCGCGGAGCGGCGGGGAAAAGAAATTTTTCCGCTGAGCAAGGGAATCCAGCTAATCAATTTGGTACCTGAAGAATTGAAATCACCTGAGCTTACGGAAAAATGGGAGAAACGGCTGACCGCCATCAGTAAAGGCCAGGAAAAGAGCGCTCCCTTCATTTCGGAAATGCGGGATTTTGCTTCTGTAATCGTAAGCCGTGTCGTCGCTGCCGACGGGAACTACAGGCATGATAATATGACGCGAACACGCTGCCCGATGTGTGATAAATTCCTACTTGAGGTCAATGGAAAAAAAGGTAAGATGCTGGTATGCCAGGACCGGGAATGCGGCTATAAGCAAAGCTTGTCTTACGTGAGCAACGCCCGCTGTCCGCAATGCCATAAGAAGCTCAATGTAATAGGAGAAGGAGAAAAAAGAATCTATTCCTGCTCCTGCGGATTCCGCGAGAAATTCGACCGCTTTAATAAGCAGCTGGCGGAAAACCGTAATAAAATGGGGAAACGGGAATTGCAGGAATACATGCGCAAGCAAGAAAAAGAACAACCTCAGGAATCTGCTTTCGCAATTGCCTGGGCAAAACTACAAGAGGAGAAGAAGGAATAATTCCTTCTTCTCCTCTTTTCAGTTCACGCTAATTTGATTCAGAGGGGTTTTCACATACGCCGATAAACAGCAGGACTCCATTGGAAGAAGTAATCCCATAAAGAAACGGTCTGTCCAGAAGCATTTCCGCTCTGCCATCGGGAAGTGCAGCGCCGGCATAATCGATCTGGGTAAACGCAGCTGCCTCTACCCCGTTTTCATCGATCGCAATGTGCGAATGCTGTGATAGACCGGAGATATATGTCATTCCATCGGTAATACCGGAAAAATCGGCATCCTGATTGAAAACTTTCACAACACCTAGTCTTTCAAGTGTGTCTTTTAAAGAAACCGCAGTACCGAACTTAAATTTAGGGACTTTCCATACCACTTCACCGTTATGTCGTTCTCCCCCTTCAAACAGCGTCTGCAAAGAGCCATTTTGTGAGATCAGTTCCGAAACAGACACGCCCTCATCCGGAAGAATAAAAACCATCTGCCCATTTCCTTTCAGATTGAGAGAAGATCTTGTAAAATCATCCCCTCGGAAAAAGGCTGAGGAAAAGAAGGTCATATTCATAAAATCAGCAGCTACATCTCCTTTTCCGGTGTGAAATGAATCCTCTTTCGTCTTGTCCTTATCAAACCTGCTGGTCCATTCATCATAGAAATAGATCGTATTGATGATAGCGCATATCTGTTTTGGGTCTGCCTTCAGTTGGGGTTTTATTGTCCCCTTTGTATTTTCTGATATCCAACGAACCATCATTTCCGGAGTTTCCGGATCAGTAAAATCAACGGGATGAACAGATGCATAAAACTGGCTGGCTGCATTTGAAACAAATGGATTTTTAAAGTTGATCTCATCATCCAGCCATAGGGAATTGGCAATTTTTAATTTGCTGATCTGATCATCATGATAAAGCAGCCGGTAGAGATTCCCGCATTGATTGGAAAGTTTCTTCGCCGAAGACATTTCCAACAGTTCAAAAATCTGCCGCTGTGTTGTTCCCTTCGCGCCGGTTCCAGCCACCGCAAGAGCATAGTAAAGTGAAAGCGGTGAATAATTAAAGTTGCCATTATGATCCTCCAGTAATGCTTGCGTCGTATGATATCCAAATGTATTGACTGAAGCAATAAAATTATCATCAACTGGATTTTCTTCTCTCAGCTTTTGTTCCGCTTCATGTTCATAAAAAGCGATCGCTTCAGGATAGACAACCTCGGCTTTCATATTTATGTCATCAGCGTCAAGAGAAGCACTACCGCAAGAGCAGAGCGCGATCAGAAGCATTCCCGACAGGCCCAATGCAATTAATTTTCTCAACCCCAATCCCTCCCGAATAAATTCTTACTTTGCAAAGAGCGCAATGCACTTTGCGGCGATTCTTTTTCCAAAGAGCTGAAACAGCGGTTTACTCTCTTCAAAATTATCCTTGAATGCCACGGGCCCCAGGTGAATATATGGCAGGCCCAATGCGGTACCGCCGGAATAAACAAGCATCCCCTTTACCATTAAGTGATTGATAATCGCCAAAATGGCAGTATCCGCGCCGCCCTGTGGAAAGTTCGCAGTAGAAAAGGCTCCGCCGATTTTACCTTCTAAGCTGCAGCTCTTTGATTCATCAAACCACTTTTTCATCTGCCAGCAGGTATTGGCGTAATAAGTAGGCGTTCCGAACAAAACCGCTTTGCTTTCGTTTATGAAAGTATAATCAATCTCCTCAACGGGAAATAGGCCGACCTCGATATTTTCATAGGTTTTCATGCCCTCTGCAATTTCTTCCGCCATGGTTTTGGTCTTGCCGGTTTGACTGTAATAAATAATTGATAGTTTCATAATAACCTCCTGTTTTGTATTTATGATAGACTCTATATCGCAGGCTTTGCATATTTATTGTAGCTTCCGTAACTTCATCCGTCAACTTTTCACGCACCTCTTTTTATTTACTGCATGATTGTTGCAACCACATACCCATTCTCATCAAAATCCAGGGATATGATCTTTTTCACTATTTCTCCGTTTTGCAGCTCTATCGTGACGGTCATTTCATCTCCCGGTAAGTCTTCAGGATTTGTAAACCCCTGTATTTCATTGGGCTTGAAACTGGGGCTCCATGTGATGTCGTAAATCGAGTCATCAAAGTTGAATTTTTCTCCATAATCGAAATGATAATATTCCACCGTCACTGTTTGTGCTTCTCTGGTTAATTGCTCATCCTGCATAGTATCAGTACACCGGAAATATCTCCCGTCGGTTTGTGCCGCCGACCAGGTGCCGACAAAATTCATGATTGTATAATCATCGATATTCAGACTTTTTCCTGCAAAGTAGCTTTTCTTTACCGCCTCCAGTTCTGGACTATCCCCGCTGTTCCAGAGCTCCTTCAGCCGCTGTGTGTACTGATTCTCCAGCTCATATCCGTTGATTTGAGATTCATCAAGATCGAGCAATGAGTAAGGTAGAAAGAATTCTATCCTTACGGGATTTCCTTCCAGGTTCTGTTTATATTCCATAGCGGAGTCATAATGGGTGATCTTTCCTTTTTTAAGAGAATAGGTAACGCGGACAATATCCTTACCAGTCACATAAAAGCTTCCGGTGCCCCATCCATATGCTGAATACCGGTCATTAAGATGCAGCATAATTTGGCCATTTGGCATCACCATGGATAGGTTTGCGTCCAAAAGTCTCTCTTCCAATTGATTTTCATCGATTCCCTCGCTTTCGGCAAAGGTGATAATCTGAAAGCTATGACCTTCTCCCTTACTTTCAGAGAGATAATCAATGCCAAAAATTGATATAAAAAGAAAAGCAACGATCACCGCTGAAACGATCCGCCTCTTTCTTGAGATTCGTTTTTCCAGCTTGATATTCGGATCTGAGCACTGATTTATTTCTTCCATGGCTGCTTCCTCCTTTAATTTCAAGGAAAGTCTTTTTTCAAAATCTCTCATACTTCCCATCCCCTGCTCTTTGCAATCTTCTCCAGTTTCTGAATTGCTCTCCAGCACAGAGCATAACAGAAATTACCATATCTTTAAGACTCCAAAAAATAGAGAAAGTTCCGCTGAATACTTTTTTGTATGTGCGGAGGATCAAAAAAAATTGTCGGCCTTTCGGCATAACGACGCCGAAAGGCCGACAATAAAAAATCAGAAAAGTTACAAGCTGAGACTGGTTTTGCACTTTGGACATTTCGCATTGATTTTACCCTCTTTTACAGGGATACGTACCGAAGTACCGCAATTCGGACACTTAACAAGACGATGGTCAACTAATTCCAGTACTTTGTTTTTATCAAGACCGACCACAACATCATTTCCAATGATGAACGCTGGAACACCCGTAATCTTTCTGTTTGTCATTTCTTGACGTGCCTGGGGATCTGAATTTGCATCCTTTTCAACAAAATGGATCTTGTTTTGATTCAGGAATTCCTTGGCCATCTTACAGTAAGGGCAGGTATTCGTGGTTAAAACGGTAACATCCTTCATTTTTACCTCCTTTTCTGCCGCAACGGTCCGTTTCGCGGCATCCGGCCACTGCAGCAATCAATTGGTGCAGTAGTGTTTTTCATTTCAAGTTAATTTAACGTCTTATCAAATTTTTCAAGCAGGTCGATCTGCTCATTCGTAAGATTTGCCGGGATTTTTACAAGAACCTTCACATAAAGATCCCCTGTCTTCTTACTCTTATAATCCCTGATTCCTTTGCTCTTCAGCCTGAACAGCGTGTCTGGCTGAGTACCTGCCGGGACTTTATAAGAGACCTTATCCTTGAGAGTCGGAACGACAATACATGTTCCGAGGGCTGCCTGTGTCATTGTGATTGGAATATCTGTGTAAACATCCACACCCTTTCTGGTAAACTTATGGTGAGGTTTTACATTGATTTCAACAAATAAATCACCATTGGCTCCGCCGTTTACGCTTTCCTGGCCTTGCCCCTTCAGCTTTATTTTAGAACCATTGTCGATACCCTCCGGTATTGTGATGGATATCGTTTTTCCGTTCAGCCGAACCTGCTTCTTCGTTCCAAACGCGGCTTCTTCAAATGTAATTGAAATGCTCGTTTGAAGGTCCGTCCCTTTTCTTGGAGCGGCGGTTCTCTGTGTACCGCCAAAACTGTTGCTGCCAAAAATACTACCGAGAAAATCCTCAAATTCTCCGCCGGAAAACCCATTAAACGCTTCAAAATCTGTCCCGTTAAAATTGGAGTACGTCTGATATTGACGACCGCCCTGATATCCGGTGCTTTGTCTTTGACCTTCATTAAATGCTGCGTTTGGGTCTACGCCTGCATATCCAAATTTGTCATATTTATCTTTTTTTTCCGAATCAGATAAGATACCGTATGCTTCATTTACTTCCTTGAACTTTTCTTCTGCTTTTTTATCGCCTGGATTCTTATCAGGATGATACTGCATGGCTTTTTTCCTGAATGCCTTCTTTATTTCATCTGTAGAAGCATCTTTTTTTAATCCAAGCACTTCATAACAATCTCTTTTTTCTGCCATGGCATAATCCCCCCTTCTGTTAGTGCCTGTGGTATGCATCAGGATACAAATCTATTAAATTGATTTGTATCCTGTTATCGTTAGCACTCTATGCAAAAGAGTGCTAGTTCGTGATCAAAATATAACACCGCCGAATGAAAACCTCAACAGTGTTAGTAATACTCTTATTTTATATTTACCACAAATGACAAAGGATAAACATATGTAATAAAGTTATTTTCAGTGCGCAAAAGATATGACAAAAATTTATTTTCAATCGATGATTTGTTTTTCCAGATCATTATATTGTTCACTTAAAACAATAATGTCGATGCGCCTGTTTTTTGCACGTCCCTCTGCCGTCGAGTTATCCGCTACCGGTCTGTATTCTCCGTAACCGACCGCTAGAAATTTATCCGGTGATGCGTTTGGCTCGTTTAAAAATAACCGCACTACACTGACGGCTCTTGCCGTGGACAATTCCCAATTGGATGGATAAATCGGAGAATTCATTGGAATGTTGTCCGTATGACCTTCAATACGGATGTAATTGTCCATCACATTCACAATATCTGCAATTCCCTGTAAAATACCTGTGTACTCCTGTATGATGTCTGCACTGCCTGATTCGAAGAAAATTGCATTATTGAGACTGATAACCAGTCCCCGCTTATCGATATGTGTCTTTACTGAATCTGTCATATTCTGACCTTGCAATTTTGCGTCAAGTTCAGCCTTCAGCTCTTCCATCTTGTCCTGTTCTGTTCCGGCGCATTTCTGGTTTTCTTCCTGCGACGACTCCTGACTTCTCAGTTTTGCTTCAGCATAGCTTTCCGTCATCATGTTCTCAGTAAACTGTTCAGAAACATCCTGCGCTTTTTGAGCATCTACCTGGCTTACAGCAAAAAGAACGATAAAAACCGCAAGCAATAACGTCATCAGATCTGAATAAGGAAGCAGCCACGCTTCTCCTGCTTCTTCTTCATGTTGTACATGCTTTTTTTTCCTTGACATTGGGATCTCCTTATTCCTTCTTCGATTGTTCAAGCTGTTCAAGAATCTTGGCTTGTTTTGATGCCGGAAGAACAGCAAGAAGTTTGTCCTTCAGCATAAAAGGAGCATCTCCACGCTGTATCGATAGAACTCCTTCAATAACCATCCCCTTCAGCATAACCTCATACTGGCTTTTAACTTTTAATTTTTTCGCAAAAGGATTCCATAAGACGTATCCTGTAAAAATACCAAGTATCGTTGCAATAAATGCAGCTGCAATCGCTTCTGCCATCATATCTGTCTCATCAATATGAGACATGGCAGCAATCAATCCAAATACGGCACCTAAAACACCTAGTGTCGGAGCATACATCCCGGCAGAGGCAAAGATACTCGCATTTGTCTCATGTCTCTTTTCCATCGCGGCAATTTCGGCTTCAAGAACATCAGCAACGATATCCGCCTCTGTTCCGTCTGCAATCATGCGCACTCCTTTTTGTATAAATGGATCCGAAATTTCCTCTATTTTGCCTTCTAACGCAAGGAGCCCCCCTGTTTTACTGATGCCCGACAGGCTAATCATCAATTCTATGATCTCTAATTCCGTTGCAAGCTTTTGCTTCGTAAAGAGAATTTTAAACAAAGCCCCTAAACTTTTTAGATCCTTTCCCGGGTATGAATTTAAGACGCTGGCTGCTGTACCGACAAATATTACAAATATCGCTGCTGGATTCAAAAAAACCGCAAAGCTGATATGCTTGAATATCATCGCGCCAATTACAGCTACAATCCCTACGATAACTCCCAGAAGTGTAGTGAGTTCCATATTTCCTCCTATAAAACAATCGACACGTTTCCACAATAAATGCTACTTACACCTGCAAGTTAATATCGTATCATTATTTTAAACCCAATACAATCACCATTTTTCAGCCATCCACCTGAAGATTTCAGGATTGTTTCTTTGATTTAACATTTTTCGATTCATACTATTATTTTAGGTATAGAGAATAACAAGCCTACTTTCAACTATGGAAAAAAACAAGTTTGTTGAAACTGCGTATTTTATTCATTTCTCACATCCGATCGTCGTTTTGTGATATCATTTTTTTATCATTCAAAATCACACGAACGTTATACTATACCGTTATCGGCTTTAAGCTACTGCGCTTTGTCCAATATGAAAAAGAAAAAGGAATTATAAAAATTTTATTGAATATTTCTTTTCAGATATGTAACACTCTCATTCTATTTAACATATTTTAGCCTAGGGAAAAACTCTTTCCCTAGGCTATTATTTTTTAAATAATTGGAGGTTTTATATGGAACAATTTATGCCGTTAAATTATTTGCCCTTAGGGAAAAAAGCTCGAGTGAGATTACTTATCTCAGATTCAGCAAGCCGGAAGAGAATGCTCGATTTAGGCCTGATATCCGATACTGAAATAGAAGCTTTACAAAAAAGTCCTTCCGGCGACCCCACTGCTTACAATATACGCGGAGCTGTCATTGCCCTTCGTTCTGAGGATGCGTCGGGTATCTTAGTTGAAGCAATTTAAATAGTTCATGAGCAGACCCTTTGTCTGCTCATGAAACCAAACGTTCATTTTTTTGATAAATAAAACCAAACATATTAGGAGGTAACTAGAATGGGCTTAACAAGTCAGTCAACAGGAGCTGGCGTATTGGAAAGCGAACTTAAAATCAATCGTTTCAATCAGAATGATAAGCTGATCGCGTTGGCTGGGAATCCAAATGTCGGAAAGAGCACAGTATTTAACAGTTTAACCGGAATGAACCAGCATACTGGAAATTGGCCCGGAAAAACGGTCACAAACGCGCAAGGAAAATATCATCACAAGGACAGAGACTTTATCCTTGTGGATCTTCCCGGGACCTATTCCCTTTCAGCCAATTCTGTAGAAGAAGAAATCGCACGCGATTTTATCTGTTTCGGCAATCCCGATACAACTGTCATCGTCACCGATGCTACCTGCCTTGAGCGAAATTTGTTTCTGGTACTACATACCTTAGAAATAACAAATCACATTGTGTTGTGTGTCAACCTGCTTGATGAAGCGGAGAGAAAGAAAATCCATGTGGATCTGGACGAGCTGAGCCGTCAACTTGGCATACCCGTTATCGGTACTAGCGCCAGGAATGGAAAAGGTTTGGATCGCCTGATGGACGCAGTATACAAAGCTGCTGATGAAGAAGACAATTATTCACCTTTGTCAATCTGTTATGACGAGTCTATTGAGCAGGCAATCGGTATCGTTGAGCCTTATGTCCGTGAAATATTAAAAGATCGCATCAACAGCCGCTGGGTTTCTCTGAAGCTAATCGACGACGATGATACCCTACTAAATGCATTGCATAAATATTTGGATTTTAATCTGATGTCTGATTCCATTTTAGTTCAGAAGCTCGAACAAGCAAAAGAATTATTAAACGAAGCAAGTATAAATCAGGAACTTTTCCGTGATAAAATTGCTTCAAAAATCGTATCTTTTGCTGAAGAGATCTGCAGCAAGGTGGTAATGATAGAAAGTGATAAATATAACGATACAGACAGGAAAATCGATCGCATTCTTACATCCAAAACCTTTGGCATCCCGATTATGATTGGTTTGCTGGGTGTCGTTTTCTGGCTCACGATTACAGGTGCCAACTATCCTTCTCAAATACTGGCTAGCTTTCTTTTTGGGATCGAAGACCATTTAACTGATCTCTTTACTCAATTGGGTACACCGCCATGGGTTCACGGAGTACTAGTGTTGGGTATTTATCGTACCTTAGCCTGGGTTATTTCGGTAATGCTACCACCTATGGCTATTTTCTTCCCATTATTTACATTGCTTGAAGACCTGGGATATCTGCCGAGAGTTGCCTTTAATCTTGACAACTTCTTTAAGAAGTCCTGTGCTCACGGCAAGCAGGCGCTGTCAATGTGCATGGGTTTTGGATGCAACGCTGCAGGAATCATCGGCTGCAGAATCATAAATTCTCCAAGGGAAAGACTGATTGCGATGATCACCAATAGTTTCGTTCCGTGTAACGGGCGCTTTCCTACTCTGATCGCAATCATAACAATGTTCTTTGCCGGCTTTTTTACCGGCCCGGTGCAATCGGTTGCTTCAGCACTTTTACTGACAGGCGTGATTGTTCTGGGAGTTATGATGACGCTGCTCATCTCAAGAATCTTGTCCAAGACGATATTAAAAGGCCTCCCCTCTTCTTTTGCATTGGAGCTCCCACCCTATCGCAAACCACAGATCGGTAAGGTTATTGTAAGATCTATTTTTGACAGAACATTGTTCGTACTGGGAAGGGCCGTAGTGGTAGCTGCGCCGGTCGGTTTGATTATTTGGATTTTGGCAAATATCTCCGTTGACGGTCTGAGTCTCCTGACCCATTGCGCTAATTTTCTGGATCCCTTTGCCCAGTGGATCGGCCTGGACGGTTACATTCTAATGGCTTTTATTCTTGGCTTTCCTGCCAATGAGATCGTTGTTCCAATCATCATCATGAGCTATATGGCTGCGGGAAGCATGCTGGAACTGGATAGTCTCTCACAGTTGCGAGAGCTCTTGGTTTCCCACGGCTGGACTTGGCTTACAGCAGTATGCGTCATGCTGTTTTCCTTAATGCACTGGCCCTGCGGAACAACGTGTCTTACCATCAGAAAGGAGTCCCAAAGCTGGAAATGGACATTTGTTTCATTCATCATACCAACGATTACAGGGATTACGATCTGCTTTATCGTCGCAAATACGGTAAGACTTTTTGGATTGGTATAAAATCGGGGGCATATCATGGCTGATCATATTCAAGCTATTTTTCTATGGCACGCAGGAGTTTTCGTTGGAAGACTTGTGTGTAGACTGCGTTCTCAATAAATGTCCTATTGAATCTCAACAAGAATAGACGAAATCCCATCAACTTGTTTTACTGCTGATGGGATTTATATTTGATTCATATTTGAGTTACTTTGGAATACGATCCTGACATGGCACTTTACTCTGACAAAGCCCACATCCGGAAATATAATGAGAATCCTTAAGAAAATCAGGTCCGATCTCATTTTTAATTTCCTGAAGAAAAGCGCTGCATTTGTCTTTATCATGACCATCCTTTGTAATCGCTCCAACCGGACATCGCACAATGCAGGCCCCGCATGAACCATCATGAAAAAATTTCTTTTCAATCATCGCTTCCCACTCGCTTCTTGTGTAAATCCAACGATCTGCTTTTCATTCGCTCCGATTACACCAAAATTATTATATGGTGAATTTACAACAGCATCTTCAATTATTTCGATGATTTCTTTTCTTGTATACATCTATGTCCCTCTTTTTCTAATCAATTTTTCGATGAGTAATTATATACATGCCTTAAATAATAATGAGAAATAATGATAACGTCAATAGAATAAGGATATGAGATATAAGGAGGTAATTTCCATGATTAACACAGAGGGACTTACCGGGTGTGTCGTGCTGCCAGATTCGCTCTGCTATGATGAAGCCAGGAGGGATTATAACGCCCGTTTCAACAAATTTCCATTGATCATTGTCTACTGTTATGTTACTCAGGACGTTATCAATGCGATTCTATGGGTTCGCAAGTGCCGACTGCCTTTTCGCATACGCTGCGGAGGACACAGCTACGAAGCATTTTCTCTCGTTGACGGCGGCCTTATTATTGATATCAGCGGGCTTCAAAAGCTGCAAGTCAACACGAATCTCACGATGAAAGTCGGAGCGGGGTTCCGCCTAGCGCAATTATACGAAATACTCTGGCAGAGAAGATTGACCATCCCGAACGGAACCTGCCCGACAGTCGGCATATCAGGACTAACGCTGGGGGGAGGCTACGGACTATTATCAAGGCCGTTTGGAATGACCTGCGACAACCTCATTGAAGCGGAAATGGTTATGGCTGACGGGAAGCTAGTCCGTGCTTCCCGCGACGAGCATAGCGATTTGTTTTGGGCCTGCCGCGGCGGAGGCGGCGGGAATTTTGGCATTATGACATCCTTTACTTTCCATTTGCACCCAATCGAAAATATTTCCCGTTACAAAATGACATGGGATTTTTCCAACCTGAAAAATGTGGTGCATTACTGGCAAAAATGGGCTCCCCTTGCAGATCCACGTATGACGTCTCTTCTGGCACTGCCTGCGCAGAATCTGGGCGATCTCCGGTCCAACGGCATATTCCTCGGCTCGGAGCAGGAACTCAGAGAGATGATGCATCCTATGCAAGAGGCAACGCTTCCAAAAACCGTCGAGTTTTACTCCACTACCTGGATTGAAACCGCCCGCCTTTTTGCTGGAGTACCTCTCAAACAGGAAAAATTCAAAAACTCCTCCGCTTACGTATACGAACTTCTGTCAGATGAGGCGCTGGATGTAATGATCCATAACCTGCAAACCGCTCCAGGAAACGGTAATGTAATCGCATTTGAAGCATGCGGCGGTTTAATCAGTGAGGTGCCCACAGCAGCAACGGCCTTTGTTCACCGGGATGCCTTGTTTCTGATTCAATATCAATCCTATTGGAATCAGGATGCTGAAGCAGAGGAAAATATCAACTGGATTGAGCAATTTCGTAAGTCCATGCTCCCCTATACACGAGGTGCGTATCGTAATTATTGTGATACCTTGATTGAAGATTGGCCGACCGCTTATTACGGAGAGAATTTAGCCAGACTGAAGAAAGTGAAGCAAAGATACGATCCAGAGAATCTATTCCGTTTCGAGCAGAGCATTCCTGTTTAATAAAAAAAGAACAAATCAAGGGCACCCTTGGGTCCTTCGTAAAGAACCACCACAACATGCCCCGGTATAACCAGCTTCTGTTGATAGCCTCTGTACATTCAAAAGAATCCATGCCAGAGCCAGACGCCGCCTTTTATCGCAAGTATTCTAACTGCACCTTAGCTTCGTAATGCCTTACAACATCCCTGTCCGGGGGCTGTGTACCTTCACTGGCTACATTGGCAGTGCCTGCCGCTACTGCCAATGTGACGGCATTTTCAAATGGCTCTCCCCTTGAAATCGCGATTGCCAATGCTGCCACCATCGCGTCGCCAGCTCCTACTGTGCTCTTAACATCGACCTTGATCCCTTTTGCGTATATTGCTTGCTCTCCGTGAAAGAAAATAGCACCATCAGCTCCAAGGGATATCGCAACTGCCGATATACCCGTATCGATCAGACTGCGTCCAGCACCCACAATCTCATTCATTTTCTTCAATTTTCTTCCAAGCAGGCTCTCCAATTCTTCAATATTTGGTTTGACTAAATACGGTCTGGCTTTGATACCCTCAGAAAGAAGCTCCCAATCTGCATCAAGCAGCACCTTTATTTCCGATTTTCCAGCTCTTTCAATGCATTCCCTGTAAATACCCACAGCTACATTGGCAGGAACGCTTCCCGAAAGAACCAGAATGTCTCCTTTGTCCATATGAGAAAATATTTTATTCTCCATCTGGACGAGGTCCTCTTCCGTCACCTCAATCAGGCCGGGTTCATTGATGTCCGTGTTGGTTTGGTTCTCTTTGTCTACCACCTTCAGGTTGGTTCTCGTTTCACCCTTTACGAAGAGGAAATCGTTTGAGACCCGCAGCCTGTTCAGACAACCCTGGATATAGTCTCCGTTACGGCCTGCGAGAAATCCTGTGGCAACACTATTTCCACCCAAAGCTTTGATCGTCTTCGATACGTTGATTCCTTTTCCTCCTGCATCCAGCCTGATTGATGAAATCCTGTTGACTTCACCAACCCGAAAATCATTGATCTCAACAGTTTTATCCACGGCCGGATTCAAAGTCACAGTCTTGATCATCTACAAATCTCCCTCCTTCAGAATTACTATAATTTCCTTCTTGGTTGCTACAATCGCTTCGTATTTACCCTCTGCCGCAACATTTAACAAAAAATCACCTTCATTCAAGATCAACTTGTTCATATGCATTCCTCCCTGTTGATGATTTCTATCAGTTCATTTCTTATATCCTAATATCTCCAAATCTCAATACATTCAGATGTATTCATTATATCAAATTTTTTCAAACTCTATATCGCAATATCAAAACATCCCTTTACATAATTAACAATAAAAGGTATTTGATGATCACTTATTATTCAGGTTCTGTATCTGACTGGCATTTCGCTATGTTAACTTTACTCAATTCAAATAGCATTATTTTCCCTTATTATGTTAATTATTATTGATTTTTTCCGATAACAATATAGAAGATCGTTTTTCAGCGTCTTTTATAACACAAAGGAGATCTGCATATGACTGATTCACCAAAGAAAAGGCTTAAAGCTCAGCCAAAGAACATGATATTTGCCCTTGATATCGGAACGCGCAGCATTATCGGTATCGTGGGTACTGTGGAAGATGAAAAACTTCGGGTCATTGCTATGGAAAAAGAGGAACATACACAGCGTTCCATGGTCGATGGCCAGATTGAAGATATTGAACAAGTTTCAAAAGTTGCTGGTATTGTAAAACGCCGTCTTGAGGAGAAACTCCGTTTCAAACTGAAGAAAGTTTGCGTCGCAGCCGCCGGACGTGCGCTGAGAACCCAGCGCGCCACTTACGAAATGGAATTTTCAAGGCCTCAGCGTCTGGATGCGGAAATCATCAGCCGCCTGGAAGCAGGAGCAATCGGGGAAGCAGAAGCTGCTTTCGCCGATGAGCAGGATATTGACAACAGCCGTCAATTCTATCTGGTAGGCCACACTGCGGTTCAATACTATATGGACGGTTACCCCACATCTAGCTTATTGGACCATCATGCCAGACGGATACAAGCGGATGTCATTGCAACCTTTCTGCCACGTGAAGTTGTGGAAAGCCTTTATTCTACTATGCTGAAAATCGGTCTTGAAGTTGCCAGCCTTACCCTGGAGCCCATTGCCGCGATGAACGTGGTAATCCCAAAAAATCTGCGGCTTTTGAACCTGGCGCTTGTGGATATCGGAGCGGGAACCTCTGATATTGCTGTTTCCAAGGATGGCGGAGTTGTCGGGTATACAATTGCTACTGTAGCGGGAGATGAGATTACGGAAGCATTGATGAAAAAATATCTTCTTGATTTCAGCACCGCGGAGTCCATTAAAATACAACTCGGGAAGCAGGAATCTGTCAGCTTTACCGATATTCTCGGAATGGAACAGACCATTACGCGCAAAGACATGATGGATTGCATTGAAGAATCCACTTCAAGCCTGTGCCGGGAAATTTCGGAGCATATCTGCAAGGTCAACGGAGCCCCAACTTCAGCTGTTTTTCTGGCCGGAGGCGGCAGTAAGCTAACGAACCTTCAGGCTGGAATTGCCAAGTACATGGACATAGATATCAACCGGGTTGCAATTGCCGGAAACAACTTCTTAACACATGCGGTCTCTGATACATACGAACTCAATGACCCCGAATTCGCAACCCCGCTGGGGATTGCCATTTCTGCCGGGCTGAATCTGCTTACAGAAAGCTTTCATGTTAATCTAAACGGCATCCGTGCCAAGCTTTTCCGCAACAGTACCATGACCATTCTGGATATTCTTATGATGAATGGATATTCTTATCAGGACATCATCCCTCAGACAGGCAGGAAGCTGGTCGTTTCGCTTGACGGCAAGCAAGTCGTATATCACGGCACCCCCGGCAATCCTGCAAAGCTCCTGAGAAACGGCCAGGAAGCTAAGATTTCGGATCTCGTGTACACTGGAGACAGCATAGAATTTACGCCTGCTGTAAATGGCAGGTCCGCAAGGCGTTTCCTGAAAGATTTACTAATAGACGGTACTTATCAAACGGTCACCGTCAACGGTAAAAAAGTTGCCTCAAATACACTCTTGAAAACTGGCGATACGGTTATAACTGAAAAAACAGACCTAGAAGTGGCTGCGGATGACGTGCAGTCTGAGTCTGAGACAAGTCCGGAAACAGCCATACCCGCCGCCGCAAAAGCAGTTTCAAAAGCAGGCATTTCCGTTTCCAAAACGAATGATATTGAATTTATTCTAAACGGCAAGCCCATTGTTCTTCCAAGCAAGCCCGACAAATCCCCATATTACCTTATGGATATGCTGGAACTATCCGGAATCAATCTTGACAATCCGACGGGTGATATCATACTCCGTGTCAACGATGCGGACGGTACGTTTTTACAGGAATTAAAGTCCGGGGATTATGTAGAAATTTACTTTTCGAAATAAATAGAACTCTTCATTGCTTTATTTTGAGCCTTTGGTATGATATCATTAGGAATTGCAATTATACTATCCGAAGGGAAACGGTATTTCATGGCACTCGTACAGAACATGCTCCTTATAACATCTCTATTACTTCTAATAATACTGGCATACGCAGCAGTTTCAAAAGCAAGAATACCGGGAACAACTGCTCTGTTTGTCCTTATCATCTCCACGATAATCTGGACGCTTGGATCATTCATGGAGACAAATTCTCATACCTTCCAGTGGATGCTGTTTTGGAGAAATATTCAGCAAATTGGTGTCTTTATGACACCAATAAGCACTCTTTATTTCTGTATCTCCTATACCATGAGCAGAAAATTGCTTCCGTTTGGTCGTATTGCAGCTGTAATACAACTTTTTTCCTTGTTTCTTATCTTTACGGACCAGCATCATCATCTCATGCGGTCCAGTATTGATATCGTAAAGGATTCTGCTTACGGCAACACGCTGGTGGTCCATTCGACCTTATTTGGCTCAATGCTGGTGGCATTTAATTTTAGTCTTCCTCTTGTTTATATCACACTTCTTTTTATTTTCATAAAAAAAATCACCCCGGAACTGAGAAGACCAATTTGGCTTATTATGATCAGCATCCTTCTTTCTTTCCTCGTTACATTACTGAAATCTACAGTCCTTGAAGGAATGGGTATTTATCTTCCTATGTCAGTACTATACTTGCCAAGTATCATACTCTTTAGCATTGCTTTGTTTCGAGGCCAATTTCTTGCCCTTTCTCCCATCGCTCGAAACAAGATATTTGACGTTGTCGATCAGGGAATTCTGGTGCTGAATCAAAATGGTACCATAACGGATTTTAACAAACGTGCAATAGAACTGCTTTCCATCATTACCAGCGAGCAAGATATCAGAATAGGAGCAAAGATTTCAACGATACTTCCCGAGGAATATGCTTCTTTAAAAAACGACGAGAACGCAACTGCAGCATGGGAGTTAAATAAATATACGTCGGAGGGATATCTTTCATTGACGCGGCATACTTTAGAAGATTATAAAGGCAGGCCCGTGGGGTATGTGCTAGTACTTACAGATATCACATTCCTAAAGGAACGAGCTGAAACGGACCCGCTGACAGGTGTGCATAACAGAGAGGGGTTAAATCACGCTTATTTTCGCCTTCAGGAACGACAAAAAGAAGAGAAATTTTCAATATCAGCCTTCCTTATTGATTTGGATCGCTTTAAGTACATCAATGATACTTATGGACATTTCGGCGGTGATTGTGTTTTAGAAGATTTCGTTAAAACGGTTTCAAATGTCATCAACAGAGAATACCATTTCGGAAGGCTCGGTGGCGATGAATTCGTTATCTTATTGCCCGGTGTCATAGGTACCGAAGCCCTTGTAGTTGCACAAAAGCTGAAGGATTTCATTGCCAATCATTTTGTTCTTTACCTTGAGCATGAGATCCACTATACGGTAAGCATCGGGGTTTCTGATTCCATTTCAACTTCCTGTTCTCTGCAACACTTATTATGCTCTGCGGACTCCGCTTTATATGCCGCAAAGAAAAAAGGGCGTAATTTAGTTGAGTACTTGCCGTAGGAATCCCAATTTGTTTTTCAGGTTTGTCCTTAACGAAGAGGATAAAGAATTAAATTCGCTAAAAGAGAGGCGGTGTCATGACGATCAACATGACGAGCTCCACATCTTCTCGATTTTGAATTTGATGACTTTTATCAGATGGAAAATGAATTGTTTCTCCGGCGTGAATGCAGTGTTCGATTCCTTCTACGATGAAGATCCCGCAGCCGGACAATACATAGTAAAATTCTTCTCCATCATGGCTGGTGACTTCAAAATCAGTAAAATGCGGTTTCATAACCAACTGAAAAGCGTCCATTTTCCGATTGTTAAACCTACCGCTCAGTACACTGAAATGTTCATAATTACGCTGCAACCCTTGTATTTGAACATCACTTTCCTTTCGCACATACTCTTCAACAATTTCAGGTTCCACAAGAAGCTCTTTAATAGAAACGTTGAGTGCCAATACAATTTTTTTTAGTGACATTATCGTAATTGGAGAGATACCGCGCTCCATCTGAGATAAAAAGCTAATGGAAAAGCCTGTTTTCTCGCTGATGTCTTTTAGCATCATCTTTTTTTTCTTTCTGATCTGTTTGATTTTTTTGTAAATATCCTCTTCCATTTGCCCAATCCTTTCTTAAACTCCCACAGTTTCCCCTTGTTAAAGGAACCGTTTGGACAGCTCCCAATCGAAAAACCTCTTCCATCCCTTCTATTACCTTACCAAATGCAGGATACCGCCCTTTCAGCTCGGGACAGTCACGAAGAGGAAAAAAGAATTCATAACCCGCAATCGTATCCTCCCATAGCGACACATCCCGGAGTTAAATCAATCGGTTCCAGTTCAGGCTATAAGGAAAACTCCAGGGGAATCAGGTATTTGGCTTCTTCATGTCCGAACGCGCAATAATCTCCAGTTCTTTTGAACATTGATTTAAACGGATGCAGCCATCTTCTGTTACTAATACAAGGTCTTCAATACGTACCCCCATATCGCCTTCAAGGTAAATTCCGGGCTCGACGGAAAAGATCATGCCGGGTTTGGCAATCATCTCATTGGAAGAAGAAACGTCGCCGTATTCATGCACATCAAGGCCGATGAAATGCCCCAGACGATGGAGGAAATACTTCCCGTATCCAGCCTGTTCAATGATGCTGCGTGCCGTCCTGTCAATTTCTTTTAGAGGAATTCCGGGTTTGATCATTGCGATGGCTGCTTCATTGGCTTTTCGAACGGTTTCATAGACAGCTCGATGCTTCTCAGAAACGCTTTTATAAAAGAAAGTACGCGTCATATCCGCGCAATACATGTCCTTCTTACAGCCGGTGTCGATCAAAACACAATCTCCTTCCTTCAGCACCCGGCCTTCAGGATGATGGTGGGTGTCTGCTGTATTGGCACCGAAGGAAACAATCGGCTCGAAAGAATAATCCTCTGCTCCCAGTCGTTGATAGATCGGAAGCATTTGATCTGCAAACTCTTTCTCAGTGATTCCGGGAACGATCAGTTTCTTAAACTCTGCCATAGCAAGGTCATTCACATGCGATACTTCTTTCATAAGCGCCTGCTCTTCTGTATCCTTGCATCCCCGTGCTTCATCGACACATAAAGACCCGAGTACAAATCCCGCTGCCGCTTTTTCCTCCTGAAGAGGAATTAAAAAACGAGCGGGAAAACTTTTATCAATGCCCAAAACCGTTGAGACATCCATATGTCCTGCGACAACCTCCGTCACAGACTGTGTATCGTTGTACCAAACGGATTGGATCTCCATTTCCTTCGGTACCGAGAACATTTCATTCAAGAAAATTTTCTGATCGCCGTTTTCATTCAAATATAGCGCATAAAATCGTTCTCCCGGATCCAGATAAATTCCGGTAAGATAATAAATCGAGAGAATATCACTAATCAGAAGCTGTGCGATCCCCCTTGTTTTCATGTTATTCAATACTGCATTGATTCTATTTATTTTCACCGTTATCCCCCTTTTCAAAGTACTCCATCGGATACCATCATTTCCCATTCCGATGTCAGCGGAGAAGCGCCAAGCGCTACGATCACCAGAGCAAACATTATTTTGTTTCAAAAATCATAACAGGCTGGAATTTCAATGTCAATAAATTTTAGTCTGTTTTTTCACTATTCGTGAAATTTTAGTACAACGTACTTCCAAATTAAGAGTAAAACAACAAACAAACCACCGATGTGCACTACAATGGCATATCGGTGGTTTCTATATTACGGCTTAGCTGGATTTCAAATAAAACCAAATATTTCCCAGCTTGTTTAATCGTTTTTTCGTATCCGGAAATTTTATTAGTCAAAACAGTCTTCTATTTTTCCAGATATAAAAGGTGGGGTAATTTTAGGGCTCTGACGGAAACATTCAATTAATATTTGTTAAATCCTCCATCTGTTGAGATCACAATTTCTTGTTGCGCTGATTCCGTTGAGGCTGACAGTTTTAAAAAGCCATTTTGCTTGTTCCCCGTCATCAACTGAAATTCACGGATCATTTCTTTCAGCATCTGTGCCTGTCCCGCCACTTCTTCACTGGCTGCCGCACTCTCCTCCGCCGTTGCCGTATTGGATTGCGTTATTTTCGATATCTGGTTGATACCTGTGTCGATCTGCGCAAAGGATGTCGCCTGCTGGATTGATGCTTCTGATATATTTTCAACGATCTCAACGGCATCAGTCACTCCATCCATGATCTTATTCAATGCTTCCGCCGTCTTATTGGCGATCGCCGATCCCTCTTCCACTTTTCTGAGTGAATGATCAACCATATCAGAAGTTTCCTTTACAGCTGCCGCGCTTCTTGCCGCAAGGCTTCTAACTTCCTCAGCCACCACTGCAAAGCCTTTTCCGTGCTGACCTGCTCGCGCCGCCTCTACAGCCGCGTTCAGTGCCAGAATATTGGTCTGGAAAGCAATATCATCGATCACTTTAACAATCTTGGATATATTCTTTGAGGAGTCAATGATTTCTCCCATTGAATTCAACATGCCTTCCATTTCTATCATTCCCAATTGGGCATCCGCCTTGGCTCTAAGGGACAGCTCGTTTGCTTTAATAGCATTAGACGAATTCTGCTTAGTCTGATTCGCAACTTCTGCGATTGTCGCACTGATTTCCTCTACGCTGCTTGCCTGTTCAGACGCATCCTGTGAAAGGCCCTGGCTTGTCGATGCAACCTGATTGGCTTCCGATTCAACCTGATCTGCCGAGGAGTTGATCTCAGTCAGAATCTCGTTGAGCTGCACTTCAATAAAATTGATTGAATCCTTAAGCTTGATGAAATCTCCCAAGTAATCTCTTACAATCTCTCCGGTAAAATTCTTGTCTGCCATCTGACCAAGCACTTCCGAAAGCTCATCGATATATCCTTTAAGTGATTCGCCAAGGAAGTTCAAGTCATGCTTGATCTCAGCATATGCACCCTGATAATCTCCTGTCATTCTGGCAGAGAGATTTCCCTTTGCAATTTCCTTTAATGCTTCGGAAGCTTCCTGAACCGGCTTAACAATCGCATCGAGGGTCTGGTTGATGCCTGTTACAATCCTGGCGAAGTCACCTTCATGCTTGTCTGCATCTGCCCGGGTATTCAATCTGCCTTCAATTGCCGCATCCGCAAGCATACCTGTCTCGTCAACAAGTCCTTTGATTGCGTCGATGCAGGCGTTGAGGTTGTTTTTGATTACATTAAAGTCCCCATTATATTGATCGGTGATTTTTTCAGGAATATGACCTTTGCTAATTTGATCCACGCAGTTTGCTGCCATATTTAGCGGCCCTATTACAGCATCCAGTGTGCGATTAATGCCTGTTACGATCTTTTCAAAATCGCCCTGATGTTTGCTTGCATCCGCTCTTGTTTCAAGGTTGCCTGCAACTGCCGTATTAACTAGCATGCCTGTATCTGCAACGAGTCTGTTGACTGCTTCGATGCAGGTGTTAAGGTTGTTCTTGATAAGATTAAAGTCACCGTGATACGTATCGGTGATTTTTTCAGGAATATCGCCCTTACTTATCCTTTCCACGTAATCGCCCGCCATATTGAGTGGTTGGATAACAGCATCCAATGTTTCGTTGATTCCCTGTACTAAAGTCATATACTCGCCATTTAGTTTAGAGATATCAGCACGATGAGAGAGATTTCCTCTGATAGCCTCTTCAGTTAAGCCCGACACTTCTGACAGCATGTTCAGCAGGGATTCTTCAACACTGTTTAAGTTTCTGATCAGGTCGCCGTAATACCCTTTATATTGATCTGTGTCCGGAATCACCTCTGTCTGAGTACCGTCCGCCAATCCGATAATAAATTCCCTTGCAACGTCCAGAGGCTTTGCAATAGCATCCAAAATATCATTCATACCCGAAATGATCTGTCGGTATCCTCCGTGAAATTGGTCCGTATTTCCTCTTGTGTAAAGCTCTCCTTCGACAGCCGCCCCCGTCAGCATTTGTGCTTCATCGACAAGGCTTTGCAGGCTATGTACTACCTTTTTCATGCTGGTTGCCAAAACGTCGTTTTCGGATCTGGGTACGATTTCTATGGATAAATCGCCTTCCGCCACCCGTTCGGCAAAGTCCGCCTTTTCTTTAATGCTTTGCCCCAACTCCAGAAATTGTCTGGAAAACATTCCGATTTCATTCTTTGAGCGCTTGTATTTTTCCAATTCCGGATTTTCGGAAACATCACCCCTAGAAAGCTTTTCGGATGATAACTGCCACGCTTTCAACGGTCGGATGATCTTTGAATTGAAAAGTAACGTAATCACCAAAATAAACAGGGCAATCGCTATAAGAAATACGGCAAAATATACGGTAAATGTATTCTTTACCGCTACTAACGCTTCATTTTCCGGCATTACGGTTACGAGTCTGAGTCCTGTCGTACCGACCGGTGTGTACACCATATAAGAGCTTCCGCTTTCAGTATCAACAACGGCAATATCAGTCACTTCTTTATTCATCAACTGCGCTCCGAAGTCTCTGATTCCAGCATCTTTATCTTCTGTGATCTTAAGCGTTAAATTCTTCTCCGCATCCTTTGTCGCCCAATAATACCCCTGCTGGGTAACGATAAATGCATATCCCGTTTCACCTACCTTGATATTCTGGACATAGTCCTGCATTTCTTTCAGTCCGATGTCATAAGTCGATACGCCTATGGTCTGATTGTTTTTGCTGATACGTGCCGACGCCGTAATCATAGTTATATTCTGAACCACATCAAAATACGGTTCACTAAAAATCACATCGTTTCCCGCGTTTATTCCGTTTTTATACCAGTCGAATGAAAAATAATCATATTCTGCATTGCTGTAATCCCAGGTAACAGTCGTATTTTCATTATCGATGTATACATATGGTCCGTAATACTTCTGTGACGAATCGATATAATATGGCTCCATCCAAAATCCACCGCCGCAAATCATTGGATCTTTTTTTTCCTGATTTCCTACAAAATCAAATAAAAATGCCTCATCATACCGACCCACAGATCCGACCATATCGGCCAGGCTGCTGGCAGATTTCCCTACTCCCGTCAAGCTGGAATTCAAAACAGCCGCTTCTTTTTCTGCCTGAGTTTTAAGATTATTTTCAACGGAATCATAAGTTATTTTGCTAAATGAATAATAACTGATAGCTGCCTGGGTTGTAAATATGGCAACCGTTACTAAAACAGTAACTGTGATAAAAAATGTCCTAATGCTTTTCATAAATTTACCTCTGAACGGTATAAAATATCGTTTCTTCCTAATATAAGAACTATTAATTCTTCAAGCATCAATAGCTCTTGAAGAATTAATAGTTCCAAACAGTAAAATTCATTTTCTTAGTATTAATTGCACCTCGTCATCGTTTTGAATTCCCATGGCATTGGCCTCATCGGTATCGATATGCATTTCCAGTGAATACGCTTCTCCTGAACGAACGAGTACGTTGTCGTAAACCCCACCTTTTGGTGTGTTGACTTTCACGGAAACGATCTGTCCATTATGAATCCCGTATTCTTGTGCATCCTCGACACTCATATGGATATGTCTCTGAGCAATGATAGCCCCTTCAGGGAGCACTAAGGTACCCTTTGGCCCAATAATTGTAATTGGTGATGATGCTTTTAGATCACCTGATTCCCGGAGGGGTGCATTTATGCCAAGCTTTATACAGTCGCTTTTGGAAATCTCAACTTGGGTTTGTTTTCGTTCCGGTCCCAACACCCTGACCGTTTCCAGCTCACCTTTCGGACCTTTTATCGTGACCACTTCATTGCAAGCATACTGACCCGGCTGCTTTAAATCCTTTCTACTTGTCAATTTGTAATTCTCACCAAATAATACATCTCTATCAGAAGCGGATAAATGCACATGTCTGTTTGATATGCCGACCAATATACCTGCTTTCCGATATTTTAATTGTTCCACTATATGATCCGTTATCAGTTCAACGATTTGCTGCAATTCCCTGTTATCCAATGTGACCCTCCCTTACTTTAATCTTGAAAGAACGTCACCGATGATTCTCGCAATGTCAGCCTCTGTTAATTCCGAATTACTAACCTGAAGGCCGCTGTTTCCGCAGCCGTTGTCGGCAAGCTCTCTTTTAAAGTCTCTAATGCCATATGCTACTCTCTTTATATTGACCAGATGCATCGGCGTGACATTATCTGAGGTTGCACTACCTCCCCAGGTGCCACAGCCCAATGTAAAGGATGGTGCAAGTCCCGTTAAAACTCCCACTGCTCCCAGGCTGGTCGGTACATTGACCAATATTCTGAATACGGGCTTAGCCGCAAACTTCATAATAATCTCTTCATTCTGAGAATGAATGCACATGGAATGCCCAACACCACCGTTATTCAACAGCTTGATACACAATTCGCAAGCCTCTTGCCAATCCTTCACGGTGTAAAACGCAAGAACACACGTAAGTTTTTCATAGGATAGCGGATATCCTTTTCCTACACCTGACTGTTCACCAATCAATACTGTCGTTCCGGCCGGTATGGAAAGTCCGGCTTTTTCTGCAATTGCCTCGGCGCTTCTGCCCATATAAGCGGCATTCATTGACCCGCTTGCTGTAATCAACCGGCTTCCGACAATTTCCGTCTCTTCCGGTGTCATAAAATATGCACCGTTGGCTTTCATTTCTTTAATCACTTCTTCTCTGCTACATTCCTCTACAATAATCGCCTGTTCCGAAGCACAGATGGTACTGTTATCAAAAGTCTTTCCTATAATAATATCCGAAACTGCTTTTTTGATATCCGCCGACTTCTCGATATAAACAGGAACATTCCCAGGTCCTACCCCTAAAGCCGGTTTGCCTGCGCTGTATGCCGCTTTTACCAGACCAGGTCCACCTGTTGCTAAAATAATTGCAGTATCCTTGCTCTCCATCAATTCGTTTGTAGCTTCCAACGTAGTGGTGGACAGGCATCCGATGATGCCTTCCGGAGCACCTGCCTTAACTGCTGCTTCCGCCATCAGTCTCCCCGCCTCACCGGTGCATTTTGCAGCCGATGGATGAGGTGAAATCACAATACCATTTCTTGATTTAATGCTGATAATGATTTTGAATATAGCGGTGGACGTTGGATTTGTCGATGGTATGATACCGACAACCACACCCATCGGCTCTGCAATTTCAATCAATTTATTGACCGGATCATTTTTTATGACTCCGATGGTATCCATGTCCTTTATATATGCATAGAGATCTTTTGACGCAGCAAGATTTTTCAAAATCTTATCTTCGACTTTTCCAAAGCCTGTTTCTTCTACCGCCATCGTTGCCAATCTTTCCGCATTGGAAACAGCGGCCTCAACCATTGACAGAATGATTTTTTCGATTTGCTCTTTATTGAAATCAGCTAAGATCCCCTGGGCTTTTTTTGCCGCTTTTGCCAGGATTCTTGCTTCCTGTACTGATATTAAATCTTTATCCTCTAACACCTTCATCACTCCTTCTCACTCGTAACATGATTTTTGATCAATTGAAGCAGGGTCTCCCTGTTTGCTTTTGAAATCTCCCGTCCTTCGAGGGGGAATCCGTTCAGCGTTCTCGCATATCGGCGCAATTGCACAACGGACAAGGATTCAATGGATTCCTCTTCTGGTATTTTATCCTCTTTCCTGAACAGAATGGTTTCCAATTCATCATGGGGCCTTGCAATGACATGAACAGAAATCAATTCTCCCACTCTTGCAGCAGCCGCAGCTCCTGCATCGGTTGCTGCCTTCACCGCTCCTACGTCGCCTCTCACCATCACGGTCACAAGCCCGCCTCCGACGTGTTCTTTTCCGATCAAAGTTACATTTGCGGCCTTTACCATAGCGTCAGCCGCTTCGATGGACCCTACCAGTCCTTTTGTTTCTATCATTCCTAATGCGTTGTAAGTGTTCATGGTGATTCCTCCACTCTACTTTGCCGGCAAAATCGATTCTACATCTTCATGGGGCCTTGCAATGACATGAACGGAAATCAGCTCTCCCACTCTTGCGGCAGCCGCAGCTCCTGCATCCGTTGCTGCCTTCACCGCTCCTACGTCGCCTCTCACCATCACGGTCACAAGCCCGCCCCCGACGCGTTCTTTTCCGATCAAAGTTACGTTTGCGGCTTTCACCATAGCATCAGCCGCTTCGATGGACCCTACCAGCCCTTTTGTTTCTATCATTCCTAATGCGTTGTAAGTATTCATGGCGCTTCCTCCTAAAGATTAATATGTATTCTATCTACTGTTTTCCGACAGCTCCTGCCAGTTTGCAGGATATGTCGAAAAGAAAAATTTACAATAGTCTGGTGAGCTGAATGTGATTGATGTATTCATTGGAATAAAAAAGACGTCTCCTGCATGCCCCCGGTATGTCTTTCCGTCAATAGTGATGTCCATATTTCCTTCTACAATATAATCCAATTCATCATACCCCAAAGTCCAGTCAAAAGACGTCTTTTCGATTTCCATAAATCCGGTGGCCATATTCGGGCATTCTCTGGTATTGAGTATCTCCTTGATCCCAACCTTGTCGGTAGCAACACCAGTATCGAATCTGTCCAAAACCACGCTTTCGCCTCTGACAAGCCTGATACCGCTGGGATCACACTCCTTTACAATCTGAGGTAAAGCCAAATCGGCGGCGGCAATGGATTTGACAACCTCCTGAACAATCCGGCTGATGATATCTTCCGTAATATTTGTTCCCTGAAGCTCTTCCTTGACTAACCGTTCCACATTCTTGCTCATTTCTTCCTGTCCTTTTACTTCCGTACCGGTTTGCTCTGCTTCACTTCCCATTTTAATTTCCATCCCCAGTTCTGAAGCTAAGTCCCTGGCGCCCGGCGTGATCAAAGTGTTTGAGTCCACATATAAAATGTCGCATTTGCTGTCTTTTCTTTTCTGCCTTACATCTTCTATCGTAATTAGCATTTTCATTTCACCAGCCTCCTTGTCTATATTAATGTTTTTTTGAAATTGACATGTGGAGAGGGAATTACCGTAAAGGTTACGATATTCCCGGTATCTTTTATTGCGTTAACCCCAGCTTCTACAGAAGCATTGACATCTGAAACATCACCCGTCATGACGACATAAGCTTTCCCCCCGATACCCGAGCCTAACCTTATTTCCAGAAGATCAACGGCAGCAGCTTTTACGCCTGCATCAGCCGCTATGACCACCGATGCGATAGAAAAGCTCTCTATCACGCCGACTGCCCGTATCTCTTCGATGTTGCCCGCTCCAGTTATCGCGGAGAATATCTGATCATCCACATTTGGAATAATCAAATCATCAACAACAAATTCACCTCCAAGGCGAATTGCAGTGCTCACTGCATTTTCTACCGCCGCGACATCACCGTGTATCAATGTTATGTATTTTCCGGGACAGGTGGCGGTAGATATAATGATTTCCACATTTGCTGCCTTCAGCATTTGATCAGCAACTTCAATCCCTCTGGCAATGCTGTTAAATTCCACTAAACCTATTGATTTTACCATACTGTCACCCCCGTTATTTAGATTGAATCGTAATGGATTGATTTGTTACGGAAAGAATCGTTCCTGAAATACTAGCATGAATATCGGCGCCTAATTTTCCATTCTCCATGCTCGCGATTAAATCGCCTTCATTAATCTCCGTTCCTACCTGAACGATTGCCGTTGCTGGTGCACCAACATGCTGCTTCAGCGGAATCGCCACCCGATCCGGTTTGCATTCACATTGTCTCAACGGCGCCTCTACATCGTATTTTTTTAGTTCAAGTCTTTGAATCAATCTTTTTACCGGGATTCTCCTATATTCCAGATAAGGAGAAGCCGTATAGGTCTTTCCCTTGTTGTCAACCTTTATCCCGGCCTTTCCAAGCTCCCGCTTCACCATTGCATTTACACTCTTTGGTGATAGACCATTCGGACAGGCAAACAGTTCACAGGCTCCGCATTCGGAGCATCCCAATGCAGTTTTCATTCCTTCAAAATCAGAAAGACCGTAATTGGCGATTCTCATAATTCGATGAGGCTTTATATCGTGCCCGAGCAAATATCTGGGACATAGGTCAGTGCATCGTACGCACTGAATACATGCCGTTTTTGATTGAGAGAGTATTTGCTTGATGCTCAGTTCTTTTTTCCTGATTACGTAATGGTCATGGTTCAAAAGAATAATAGCCTTTGTCGTCTTAGTAACAGGCAAATCAAAATCCTGGATCAGCTTACCCATCATCGGTCCGCCGTCTATTAAGAATTTATTTTCCAAGTTAACCGTTCCGCAAAGGTTCAAGGCATCTCTATAGCTGATTCCAATAGGAAGCTTATAAGTTGCGGGACAATTCACTTCTCCGGCAATGGTTACGTAGGTGGCTGTTACGGGCTTGCCTTGTGCCGCATGATACGTGTTCAAAACGGTTTCGACGTTGCAAACAACACACCCCACATCCAACGGTATCCCTCCCTGGGGTACAACTCTTTTCAGAACTTCATGTACAGTCACCTGTTCGTCACCGGCAGGATAGAAATCTTTCAACTCAAAAACCTCAATGTTCTGATACTGTGTCAGTTCTGATTTTAGCCGGGCGATCACATCTATGTGTTTGTATTTAATCGCGATATACGCTTTTTTCGCTTCTGTTTCCTTTAATATTTGCGCCACTCCCTCTAATATCTCATCCATAGCGTGAAGCAGCAGTTCATGGTCAACTCGGATCAGCGGTTCGCATTCTGCCGCATTCACAATAAGATATTCCGGTTTGGAAGACAGTTTAACATGAGTAGGAAACCCGGCTCCGCCGGCGCCGACAACGCCGGCGGTTTTTATCAAATCAACGATACGATTCTCCATTTCTGTCCTCTCACTCTGTTTTTTCATCAATAATGCCTACAATGATGGCATCGATAGGGGAATCTGCAAATCCGCAAGTCCTTCTTGCAGAGCTGCCCTGGGTTACCAGAACTTTTTCCCCAACTCCGGCTCCTATCAAATCGGCAGCAACGATGATAGCGCCATCTTCTTCTTTTTCTCTGTCTAAAAGTTTTACCGTCATTAGTTTTACACCTGTAAGAGAATCCTCTTTCCGCGTACACCAGATACTATCCAGAACCTTTCCGCTAATCATCTTTTACTCCGCCTTTCGCCTAATGTTTGGGAAACTGAATTCAGAGCCTCATTCACCGAGGATGTATCACCGAAAATGGCAATCATGGTAAAATGCTGGGGACAAACCCCTCTTATCTCTTCTACCTTCACATTTGCCGATTTTTCAGCGATATCTGTGGCAACCAGCATCTCAGAAAGCCTGCCTTGTACTAATCCTACCGTATCCCATGCTCTATCCTCAAAGAAGCTTTTCTCCGATGACCTTCTCCGGAGCATCTCCACAACTCCGTCCGAGGGGGATTTTATTATTTCAATATCCATTTTGTTACGACACCTCACTTAGATGCAGTTCATGGCGATACCTACCGGAGTAACAAAAAGGGGATTTCTCGGCTTATAGGTCTTAACGCCTAACTCTTTTTCAATCACCTTTTCAATATCCAAAATGCAGCTGGTTCCTCCCACAAGATAAATTTCATGAACCAAGTGTTTTTCGGTCTGCTTCTTTATAATCGATGCAATCTTCTGGGATACCGGTTTTAATATATTAGATATTTCCCTTTGTCTATCCGGTTCCTGTTTCAGCATTTCGGCTTCTTCGAAAGATATTTTATAAGCTCCCGCAATCACCAAAGAGCACTGGGTTCCCCCTGTGGGCTCATCTGCTACATAAACGACTTTTCCGTTTTTTATGACAGCTAAACCCGTCGTTCCTCCGCCGATGTCTACAACGACACCGTTCATGATTCCCAGCACAGAATTTGCAGCGGTAGGCTCATCAACAACGTTTTCTACCTCAAAGCCTGCGCCTTCAGCAACGCTTTTTATAAATCTGGCGTCATTGATGCTTGTACCAGGAGGAATTGCAATGGCAGTGCGGTTCAGCTCACACCCGATTTTCTCTTCAATTTCTTTTTTCAGCCGTTTCACAATGCTCAAAGCACCGATATAATCCACCACTAAACCGTCTTTCACAACCTGCGCAAACTCAACGGCTCCGGCAACAGGATTCATATTTTCATCGAGTACCGTAATCACAATATATGCAGTTCCCAAATCGAGGCCCACATATAACTTTTCTTTATTCACCGGGATAACCGGATTACTTAAACAATGTTCAAAATCAGCAATAATTTTATCTACATCGTCAAACATCCACATTTCCTGCATACGCTTTATCCCCTCATATTTTGTAATGACCGCCGATAAATTTACATATTATTATGTAAACAAGGCTGCTCAGTCTGTTTAATGCCATTGTGATATCAATTCTCTCACATTGGTCTTCTTCTTCGTGACAGAATGCTTCTACTGCTGCAATTTCCAATTGTCTGGTCATCGCTCTCAATTTGTTGATTTCTCCGTAGAGCATACCGAATTTCGGACTTGGAAGTACATGCTTTACGCCGAAATACTTGTCTGGATAATGAGAATACTCTCTCACATCGGTATCTGACCACCCTTTAAATTCGATAAAGGGAAGCGGTTTATTCAGCACTTCTGCTCTCATAATTTCCTGAAGATACAGGAAAATTTCATTTAAATCCTCTGCCATTTCTTTATATCCCAAGAAATTGACTTGATTAATGCACGTGATAAAATTTGCTTCCAGCAGATCCAGCTGACCTCGGAACTTGATAACAGGATTACTTTTTGATACCAACAAGGTCCCCCTTAAATGTGTGAAATGTTCCGGCTTATCCTTGACAGACTTACCGGAAGGAAGACATAGATAGCCTTCCTTCGGCGCCGCCCCATTCTTGATATCAAATTTTTTTGCCGTTACATCACGAGTGTTTTGAGATCTATTCTCACTCAATCGACTGTTGTCCTGAATCTCGATTCTTCTTTCATTTAGAAACTGCAAGGCAGCCGGCGTCAATTTATCTCCCGGATTTAATACAAAGGATTTAAATTGGTTGTTTTTATATTCCGCTCTTAAATCTATTTCCGTGATTATTTTCATGCTGCCACCTTCCTGTCAAATCAATTTTCGTTTATTTTTCTATATTGGGAAGGATTAGTTCGACATCGCCATGTGGTCTGGGGATCACATGGACGGAGATCAGCTCACCGACTCTCTGCGCAGCGGCTGCTCCGGCATCCGTGGCCGCTTTTACTGCTCCAACATCTCCTCTAACCATCACGGTAACCAAGCCGCCGCCTACATGCACCTTTCCGATCAGTGTTACGTTCGCCGCTTTAACCATTGCATCAGCTGCTTCTACCGAACCTACCAATCCCTTCGTTTCAATCATTCCCAATGCTGCTTGAATAGTCATCATTATTTCTCCTTTCGATTTTTGATAATTTTCATATATAACTTATTTAGAACTCTGTCGGGTTTTCCGCCACGTAGATTACAGCATTTTTGAATGCGTCACACGCTGCTTTACAGGCAGATTGGCTTCCTGTCAAAAGGCCGCCACCAAAATTTGTTTCCGTCGGCGGGCCGTAGAATGAAGCCATTTTCACGTCAGCTGCTTTTAACGCCGCGTCCAGGGCATACATTGCTTCCATAGGCGGTGCAATAAGGTAGGCGATGGATTCTCCCTCCGGAATATTTGCCACTTTCGATAAATACGAACCGCTACGGGAGATGGTATACGCATAATAGCAAATGCTGTCGTCCTCGTTTGCACTGTAGAAGCATACATCCGTATCC
The DNA here is from genome assembly GCA_963676445.1 of Anaerovoracaceae bacterium. Classification (GTDB taxonomy): domain Bacteria; phylum Bacillota; class Clostridia; order Peptostreptococcales; family Anaerovoracaceae; genus Anoxybacterium. The sequence goes on along the minus strand of OY781100.1, from coordinate 165,347 downwards.
AAAAATTCTTTAAACGCATTAATTCCGCTTTTTACTTCCGCAGGATTCGGACCTGCTATGATGCCGATGAATTCTCCAGCCAGCTTTGTGTTGGCGTTCACGGCGCCACCGTAAAATGATTTTGCATAGACGACTTCCACATCCGCTTTTTTTGTTATCTCATCCAAAGCCGTATACGAAGCGTCGTCCAGATTCGTTGTGATCAAACCTAAGCTTCTTTGATGAGGCTTCAGTTCAAAGCTTTCCGCCATATTCGGGTCTACGTTTGGAATGACTTTCACGCTCAATATGGAAGCTCTAATCGGATCGTTTTTCATTTTTTATCCTCCATAACTTTTATATTTGATTTGTTTCAAATACCAATGTCTTTATGACCACCGGAACCACACTGCCGCCAGCAATGGATCTCCCGATATCAATGTAGTCTCCTTCGTCCACTTTTATCTGATCGATGCATATAATATTTGCATCAGGTCTCAGGTATTTCAAGGACTGTCCCAATACCTTCCCAGAATCCTGTTCCAGTACGATGATAAGGGGCTGCTTTGCATTGATTGCCTTTTCAGAACCGCCGATAATTCCTTTGGCGATTTTCTGAATATCTTTAAATGTAAAGTACTGATTTCCCTGAAATGCAATTGCCAGATTCGCCAAATTATCGTCTTCATAAAAGTTATCGATCATCTGTCTGATGGAAGATGCGATTTTTTCTTCATCGGCAGGTATGGTTTCTGCAAAGGGAAGCATAACGGGGACGTTCTTTAAGGGGAGACTGTCGTCTGCCACTAAAATCGTGCTTCCACTTACATCCAGCGTTTGTACCCCCGCCCCGATCACGGTAGCTCTTATCGTCTCTGTGGGTTTCACCAATTTCAGCCCTTTTGAAGAAAATAGTCTGTTGATCGACTGCCCAAGGAGCGGTCCCACATCACCGTATTGGGTTACTTCTTTTAAATTTTCCTCAAAACCTTCCTTGTAGACATAATCGGCGACTCCGCCGGAAATCATGACGGCGTCGATCTCATAATTCAGCCTTAATGGATTTGTCATCAGAAGCTTTTGAGCTAGCTGGCTCAGATTTTTAAGACTGATGCATTCCAAAATAATTTCAGCCATTCTGGTACATATCTGTTCCATAATTCTGAGATCCACCATCGCGCCCACACCGATATTGATGTCACAGTCTTTCAAGATCGCATCCATGGGCTCGCTGATGTGAGAAACAATCCCTATATTTTTTTCTACCTGTAAAAGCCTTCCTCCGATATTGATACAGCAGCTGTCTATAGCTTTTCCGTTTCGGAAGATCCCTACATTGGAAGTACCTCCGCCGATATCTATGTTTGCTACCGTGCAATACTTTTTCTTTGAAAAGTCAGAAGCACCGGAGCCCTTTCCGGCAATGATAGATTCTAGCTTGCCACCGGCAGTCGCCACCACAAAGTCTCCGGCCAGACCGGCAACTTGAAGAGAAATTCGCTTTGCATTCTCCTTTTTTGCAGTCTCTCCGGTAATGATTACGGCTCCCGTATCAATTTCTTCCGGCTTTATGCCAGCTTTCACAAATTCATTGCGAATCAGTTCTTCGATTCTGGTTGCGTCTACGATGGATTGATCCTTGATTGGAGTGAAATATATTTCACTCTTATAATCCACAACCTTATCCGTAATTTGCATCCGCGGCACCAAGGTTCCCGGAGCAGTGTTTTTAACCGTCAATGTACTTATGACAAGCTGTGTCGTCGTCGTTCCGATATCAATCCCGACACTTTTTACCACTTCATTATTTTTTTGATTCACTCTCATCACCCGGCTTATCTCAGCAGCTCTGTTAAAGCGACTCCGCTTGCCTTTTTGTCAATCATCTTTTTTACCAATGTCGCCATATGTGCTCCCGCTTCAGCAGGCGGCGTACCCTTCCTGTGTATATTGGATATGACCGTTCTGTCTGCCTCCACCGTTTCTCCACTCGGTCTGTACACCATATAAGCACTCATACTCTCTGCTGTCGTCAAACCGGGTCTCTCGCCCACCAACTCTACGATCACATCACAGTCTAGAAGTATGCCTATTTCATCTTCAATTCCGACTCTTCCATATTTCACGAAGAACGGAGTCCCTACGCTCAACCCTTCTGCTTTCAGCCCTTGAAGCAGCGCCGGCAATACGTCCGCAACATTTGATTCAATTGCAGTTGAACTCAATCCATCTGCCACGATGATTTGAACCTGTTTACCCTTTTCAAATTTTTCAAGGATCTCTTCTCTTGATTCTTTGCTGAGGATCTTTCCAAGGTCAGGCTTCATGAGATATTCGTCCTTGTCCTTCACGATGGTCTGCATCTTCATCAAGTTATTTTTTTGCAAAAATTCATCTGATACGTCCATAAAAACAGCATCCTGCGCAGCTGCATGATCTGCCAAAAAGTTCAAATAAGGAGACGTCTTTTGCCTTGTTCCGCATTTTCCGATGGCAATCCTCGCAGGAGTCGCTTTTCGCATCATTTTCAATGCTTCCAAATTATGCGGGCTTTCAATCAATATTTTGTCCTTTGGCTCCAGCGTTAATGGTTCTGCTTGATTGCCGGCGGAGACAGCAGTGCTTACAGGTCCTGCTGTATTTTCCGGATTCTCCTCATTTCCTCCGATGACTCCTCGTTGAAGCAATGCGCTAAGAACGTTTTCTACGATTAATTTTTCTGTTTGTATGTCCATCCTGACTTCCCTCCTTATTTATCAAAAATTGAAGGATCTCCGGCTGCTTCAGTAAGCTTCCCGTCCTTCATGACTCCATACTTTTCAAGCCACTTTTCAAATTCTAGCGCCGGTCTCAACCCCAATATCTCCCGTGCACTTGCATCGTCATGATAGCTTGTATCCTGATAGCTCAACATGCAATCGTCTCCGCCGGCCACACCCATGAAGAAGTTAGACCCCGCCAAAGCACACAGCATCGTTCCAATTTCCTGATCATCCTGATCTGCTTTCATATGATTCGTATAGCATGGAGCAATTCCCATAGGAATTCCATGCATCTTACCCATGAAAAGATCCTCCAGATCTGCCCTGATCACTTCCTTACCGGAGTAAATCGTCTCCGGTCCGATAAATCCGGAAACATTGTTGAGCATAAACGGTTTGAATCTGCGGGCAAGACCGTAGCATCTCGCTTCCAAGGTCATTTCATCCACCCCATGGTGCGCTTCCAGTGAAACTTCCGAGCCTTGTCCCGTCTCAAAGTACATTACATTCGGACCGGTAGAGCTCCCCTGTTTCAACGCCATTTCACGAGCTTCAGCCAACATCCCGACAGTAATTCCGAAGGCTTCCATAGCAGTTTGCGTTCCGGCTATGCTTTGAAATACCAAATCAACCGGCACACCCTTTTCCATAGCCTGCATCTGTGTCGTCACATGGGCCAAAACGCAGGTCTGCGTTGGTATTTCATATTTATCTCTAATATCGATGATTGCATTCATTACCCTGCTATAGTTCTCAACATTGTCTTCTACCGGATTCACGCCAATCACTGCGTCTCCGCTGCCATAGGACAATCCTTCTTTTGCCGAAGCAATAATTCCTTCCAAATCATCGGTGGGATGATTCGGCTGATTTCTAAAAGAAAGCGTTCCCGGAAGTCCAATCGTGGTATTACAGTGAGTCTGCACTTTAATCTTTTTCGCAGCACTTACCAAATCCATGGTCGACATCAGTTTTGCTGCTGAAGCAATCATCTCGCTCGTCAGACCTCTGCTGATATGAAGCAAATCATTCTGCGTTGTCTTACCGGCTAATATGTACTCTCTTAAATCCGCCACAGTCCAATTGCAAATTTTTTTGTAAATGGATGTGTTGATCCCATCGTAGATTACTCTCGTCACTTCGTCCTTTTCATAAGGAATCACGGGATTTTCAAAGATATCCTTCAATTGAAGATTCGCCAGGCATAGTTTTGCTGCAACTCTCTCTGTTGCAGTGTTAGCGCCAATGCCTACAAGCAGATCCCCCGATTTTTCCTGATTTGCTTTTGCAAGTACTTCACAAATTGATTGAAATGCGAAAGTTTTGTTATTGATCGTACTCTTTAAATTCAATTTATTAACCCTCCTTAATATTTAATTTATCGGATAAATTTTATAGATTAAACTTTAAGAAATCTTTGACCTTTTCGATCCCTTCGCCTGTCAGCGCGGAAACCTCGAAGATCGGCCCTCTAAGAGTCAGGTTTTGCAGGTAGTCTCTCGCTTTTTCTAAGTTTGCATTCTCATGGTCGATCTTAGTTATAACACCAATGCTGCTACAGTTGAAGGCGCAGGCAAAACCCGGGGGAAAAATAGACTGATCAACCGTTGAATCCTGGGTAAACAGAATGCATCCCGCTTCCTGGGATGTACTCAATAGGGCTTTATACATCCGAGGATTTTCAATATATTCTCCCGGCGTATCTATCGTCAATGAATTATAAATCAGAGTTTGCGTCTTGGATGCAATTCCTGTTTCTCCGTTCATGGCCATCAACAGAGAAGTTTTCCCCGAATCGATGGCACCGATCACCATTACTTTCTTCATGTTACGTCCTCGTTATCTCGCAAGGGGTAAATTGCAGGAGATTCAGCAATACATTCCTGATCTCTGTCAGTCCGGCTTCCACACTTGCTACATCCCCGACAATAACGATGGCCCCTGTAAAGCGATCAAGGAAACCAATACTCACATCCGCTGCTTTTGTAGCAATGTCTGCAGCAATAATTGCGCCTTCTCCCGGTGTCGATGTAACGATACCGATAGCCCCTCTGTTCTCAATTCCCAGCCTCTGATATAATTCACTTACCGGCTGGGCGATGATATGAAGCAGCGTGATCTGCTTCCCTGGCACAAACTCCTGAACTAACCTCAGCTTTTCTTCACTCATAGTCACTCCTCTTATCGCAGTACTCTCATTTCCAATCTTCTTTTGCCGATCCGGTGCACTTCTACCACTGACAGAATCCATACCGCAAATCCGCCGGACAGTCTGCCTGCAAAAGCGACGCTGTCATCAGTCAGCCGAAATGTGATGAATGCAAAAACAAACATCCACATCAGCATTAGCATACCGCGGGTAGATTTCCCGGTAAAAACATAGCCAGAACCCGGAAGTATCACAGCCAGAACCACAAGAATCCATAATTTTAACTTACTATCTATCAAAACACTCATAAAATCACCTGCTGCCCTTTCCAGTGATCATGCCCGCTTAATATCCCCTCGGCCGCGGCCAATGAGCCGTGCCCTTGGCAAGAAAAGCACCGATATCTAAAAACTTGGATCGGTGCAGGATAAACCAAAGAGATGCCAGAAAATAGAATGCAAAGCCTGAAAGAATATTGATGAAATATCCGAAATACATTCCCGCCAGCGTAGCCAATACCAAAACCAGAACGATAACAGCCGGCAGCGGATGCCACGGTGCCACATAGCCTCGTTTGATGCTTCCCAAGGGATACATTCTTCTGAACTTAAACATCATGTAAGCTGTCAGAATATAAACCAAAAGTGCCGAAAGGATCGAGAATGTAATCACTTGATCCAGCAAACCTGTAAACCCAAAGGCTAGTGCGATGGGCATTAAAAATAGGATCGCTCTATACGGTGTTTTATACTTAGGATGGACCGCAGCAAAAGCTTCAGGAATCAGGGTATCTCTCGCCATGGAATACCAGGCTCTACTTGCATCTGCAATACAACCGTTTGCGCTTGCCAGGCAGGAAAGCACGGTTCCCAGAAACAGGGCGTTAATCACAAATGGTATTTTTGTTTTCATTGCCGCATCATACAGGGGATACAAGGAATCCCCTAAAGCGCCCGCCTCTACCAGTCCAGAACCGATAAACCATGTTATTGAGGCTCCTATCATGAGCGTAATCATTCCGGCAATGGTACCCACCGGTAACGAACGTTCCGGCGAACGGCATTCTTCAGCGGCGAGAACAGTGCCCTCAATACCCAGGTAGAACCAGCATCCAAACTGAAGCGCTCCCAAAATCCCGATCCATCCATAGGGCAGACCGTTCATCAATCCGGTGAGATCAATCAGACTCTCTGTAGTTGAATAAAATTTTGTGCTGAAAAATAGAATTAAAATTGTTATAAATGCGACCCCGGTTAAAACAATATTCAGATTCAAGGTCGCATGCAATCCCCGATAGTTCAGATAGGTCAAAAGCAATAAGCTTAATATAATATACGGCAGTGCTTGAATATCAGGATGCAAGGTCTGCAGAATCTCTCCTACGACTAATGCGTCAGCGGCCTCCAGCATGACATACTGAAAAACCAGCATCAAACCGATATTAAATGCAGCAACAGGACCGAGAAGATATTTGGCCATCGCATATTGCCCTCCGGCCTCTGGCATGACCGATCCGATCTCAGTGTTGATCATAATTAGAGAGATATATAAAATTCCTATCACCCAGCATGCAAGAATAGAGCCTAATGATCCACCTTTTGCAATGGTGAAATTCCATCCCATAAATTGACCTACTAAAACGATTCCAACACCCAGCGCCCATATATGCATGGGACTCAGGACCTTTGACAAATGTGCGTCTTGTATTTTTTCCACGTCACCAGCCTGCCTTTCTACTCAGCATTTTCTTTCTCTTTCTTCGAACGTTTCTCGGTTTTTATGAAATCTGAGGCAATTAACCCTACGATTACGATACATAAACCCCAGACAACCCAATTCATCATAGACCAAAAACTCATTATGCCACTTCCTCTCTCATGTATTCGGAATATCTGTATGCAGCTACTTATGTTCCACATAGAGAATTTTTATCATTTTCTTTAATCCTTTTTCGGAATGGATGACCATAAGAGATAAATAGATCAGCAAACTTAAGACCATGACACCAAATGTAATAAAATTGATGTGATATGTCATTCCTGCCATGGTGTTCCCTTTCATCAGCATTGCACTTAATAAAGTTCCGAAGCACAATATCATAATGAACATAGCGTCGAATAGTTCCACAAGAATATTTGTTGTTTTCATTTTCATTCGTTTCATAATTACCTCTCATCTGTAAATAAGTTTTATTTGTGCTGATATGTCATGATTTCCTCCGTATAAATTTGAATTGTATTTTTCTTCAGATGCACTAACACTGCTGCAGAAGATGCGGTAGCAAAGGCTGCTGCAGAGATTCCCACGATTGTAATCGCCGTTTTCGTGACAGGGTCCGAAATGATTCCGCCGACGGTGTTTATCATATAAATCTGTAAAACCCAAAGCATAGTGGTAAATGCAGACACTACAAAGCAGTCTTGAAAATATTTCTTCTTAATTTTACTTTCCAATTACTTTAACCCTCCTCAATTCAAACTGGTTCAATCCATTGAATAAAAAACAAAAAAAGCTCCCCTGCCATTATTCGTACTAATGGCATGGAAGCTTCGATGCTCCATAAATGCTCCGTTGCATTTAACATATTCATTTGTTTAAATCATGATATCAAACGAGTTAACGCTTGTCAATAACATTTATTCTTTATTTATAATATCAAAAATTAACTCATCCCATCCCCATATACGATGATAATTGCTTCCGCTACCTCCTTCATGGTTTTTCTCTGATTCATGCTTGATGTTCTTATTTTTTTAAATGCAGCCTCTTCATCGATATCATGGAGCCTTTGCAGAATTCCCTTTGCCTTTTCAATCAGTTTTCTGGTATCCAGTGCCTCAGTAAGACTGTTCACCTCCGCTTCCAGAATACTGAATTCTTCATATCTCGTAACAGCAATATAGCAGGCTGGAATCAAATTTTGCTCATTTACTGGCTTCACCAGATAAGCTAATACGCCGGCCTTTCTTGCTTCATCAATAAGATGACTTTGACTATACGCGGTAAGCATCATCACTGGCGCAATTTTCTCTTTGTTTAACAACTTGGCCGCTTCGATCCCGTTCATAATAGGCATATTGATATCCATTATGATCAGATCCGGCTTCAGGTTCTTTGCCAATTCTACTGCAGTAGCGCCGTCCCCACATTCACCCACCGTTAATATTTTTCCTTCTGCCAGCATCTCTTTGATATCTCTTCTCGTAACCGGCTCATCTTCAGCTAAAATGACTCTCAATGGTTTCATAGCATCCTCCCCGATAATGTATTAAGCGGAAACCTGACTGTTGATTTACATCCGTACAGGTGCCCTTCAATCGTAAATTCGCCTTTTAAGGATTCTCTGGAAATCATCTCGATGATTTCCAATCCTAAGCTGTTTTTATCCTTTTTCCTAGTGAATCCTACCCCGTCATCCTCAACGACAACGGTTACATAACCGTTGTCTTCTTCCACTTTGATCCTGATCGTGCCATTCTTTCTAAATTGAAATGCATGCTCGACAGAATTCTGTATCAGTTCGGTAAGACATAAAGACAGCATACTTGTCAGGTTAGCGTCGGCATAGATGTCCGAGCCTTCCAATTCGCCTTTAATATCCTTATCGTGTGGTACCAGCGTTCCCAGAATCATTTCCATGATGCTGGCAGTGGTTGATTTGATATTAATTTTTTCAATCCCACCTTTGGAAAGCTCTTCATGGATCACGGCGATGCTGGATATTTTATTGATACTTTCCTGAAGCGCCTTTTTTACTACCTTCGATTTGCTGCGCCTCAGCTGCAGCCGCAAAAGACTTGCAATCGTTTGAAGGTTATTTTTGACCCTGTGATGAATCTCTTTTATTACAACTGTGTTATATGCGTTTTCTTTATACTTCCAGGAACTCTCCGCTAAAATTACAAAATAGCCCGCGATTTCGCTCTGAGATAGAACCGGAATACTGATTACAGTTAATTCAAAGCCTTTTCGTTCGAAATCCTTCACCAATACAGTGACTTTGCCCGACAGACTCTCATCATTGATCTGCTCAAGATCTTTTTTTCCAAAGCCGGTTCTGGAAATGATTTCATCCGCAATGCCATTCGACCATATATTTTTCGACCCATCTGTGAGCATTAGTCCATACGGGATGAGCGCACTGGTCTTATATTGTCGTCGAATGTGAGCGGCTTGTAAGGAAAATTTATCTATTTCATTCAATTGGAAGTCATTCGATCCGCCTTTTCCTCGAAATATACCAACTTTTTCATCATTGCACAGAATATCCATCTTATACTCAACCAGACTCGGATTATCTTTTGAATCTCTGACTTTCATCAACTCATCTTTTCTAACGATTCTAAAGCAATCTTCTCCAATTAAAATTTCCATTTGGTCGTAAACTGCCAGCAAATTGTACCAGCTATCAGTGATGATATTGAAAAGGGCAGCCTTTTGATCTGGATCCGTACTGGTTCTCATAACGTCCATTACTCCATCCCCCTCATATTTTCAATTCTAAGAAGCTCGCCTTCACTAAGCTTTTTTAAATTATATTTCAATACAGTCCGCATATATACAAAATAATAGACTGCAAGCAATACCAGCATAATAAAAAAGATTAAAGAAACCAATGTATTATATACAAATAAAGTAATTCCAGCAATGGAGCCTGCCCAAAGCAAGGCTATGAAATTGATAACCGGCCCCAGTTTTCCCAAAGCAAATTCACCTTTCTCTTTATTGATTTTTTTCCTTCTGATCAAAGCCATGATCATCACTATGGCATACGAAGTGTAAAGGCCCGCCGTGCTTAAGGATGTTATGATAGGCAAGGAATTTGAAGGAATGATCTTTGTCGAAGAATCCCAGGCGATAACCGTAACCACAAGGCTAAGGACCAGCTCAATCGACCCGCACAATAAGATACTGAAAATCGGGATATTATTCTTACGGGAGACTTTTTTCCATATTTCTGAAAAAGGTAATCCATTGTTCCTTGAAAATGCGTATATGATTCTTACCGTTACTGCTTGCGCAGCCAACCCACAGATAAACATAGCCGATACCAAGATGATCGAGATCAGAATGCCAAGATTCGGACCTAAAATCGTGGTTATAATTTTAAGAGAGATCCTGCTTCCCATACCTTGCAGTTCTCCGAGTACTGAACTGTTTTGTGCGAAACTAAACAGAATCATAGCCCCACCTATCATTGAAAAGAATACGGAAAGAATCATGCCATATGGGACAGTTTTTGTAGGATTAATACATTCTTCGGAAATGCTGGCCGACGCATCAAAGGCGGTCAATGTCCATGCACCCATCATCAGCGCTGGGATAAAATATTCCAGTCTGAAATCTTTCATCGCAAGTTCGACGGAAACAACCTGCCAGTCAACATGTGGTTCTGCAAAGATCAGCAGCAAAGTAAAAATTGCCAGCACACCTACGATGTGGATCACTACACTTAAATGATTCAATTTTGCAACACCCTTGATTCCGCCAAAATTTATAAAAGACTGCAGAGTTACAATAAGCACACAAATCAGCAGCAAAGCTATAATTGAAGTATTCAGGTTAAATAATTCCGATAGAAATTTGGCTAAACCATAATTGATTCCTGTAGTACAGGCCGACCAGCCAATCAGGGATATCCAGCCGTTGAACCAGCCTAACTGATTATTACCCAAAATATTTGTCCATTGATAAACACCGCCGGCAATGGGATAACAGGAAGCAATCTCTCCCAAAGAAAGGGCCATAAACAATTGAAAAATCCCTACTATGATCCATGCCCAAAAACCATAAGCTCCTTTTTCCATGACGTTGAAACCGTAAAGTGTAATCAATCCTGTGAGAATAGAAATAATTGCAAAGGACAGTGCAAAGTTGGAGAATACTCCAAGACTTCTGTCAAGCTCCTGTATATATCCCAGTTTTCTTAATTTTTCCCTGTCTAATTTCAACTGATCATTCTGGCTTATCTTCATCCTTAATCTCCTAAAATTACAAGTTATTTTATTTTTATCTTGTCAACTTTCGCTTCAATCTCTTCCGGAGCATCATTTGCAATAAACTTCCGCCCTACGAAGAAATAATATGAAACAGCAATGAGGAAAAATACGATGGCTTCAAGAATAAATCCCGTTTTAATGATGGTAATTATGCCGATCAAGAAAAGAAAAATATTGATAACATATAAGCCGAAATACCGCTTTGCATGAATGGTGCTTTCTAATTTCTTATTTTCCTTTATTTTCAATTTTATGTAAGAATGAATCACGAGGATGTACATGAATAAAGCCGCGATCCCGGCAACAAAAATAAGATCCTTCGCGTTTAAGTTGTAACACAGAAAAATACTCATGAATCCAGGTATAATAATAGCCCAGTAAGGAGTCTTTGTTGTAGAATGAATCCTGCTTAATACTTTAGGAAGATATCCTGCCCTTGAGAGCGCAAACACCTGCCTTGAATAACCATTAATCATTCCGTTCAAACTCGCTAGCAAGCTGCTGATTGCCAACGCTGTAAAGACCAGATAAACCACTTTATCGTCTGGCTGAACGACTTCTAAAACACTGGAAAGCGGATTGTTTTTAGAAAAAAGAAAATTTACGTCAACAGTCGATACGCAAATGATCAGAACGACCATATTCAATAAACAAACAGTCAGTACACTATAACGAAATCCGGTCACAATATTTTTCTGCGGATTTATTGTTTCTTCGGCCGATAAAGAAACTCCCTCTATGCAAAGATAAAACCAAAAGGCAAAAGGAATCGCTTGAATAATTCCGTTATATCCATTGATAAACGGTTGATTCTGAGCAATATAGACCAGATTAACGGATCCTAATGTTCCGATCATAAATAAGATCAAAGCAATAATAGCCGTCCCTGTCATCGCAAGCTGAACAAAGGCTGATTGTTTTACTCCGATGATTTCGATCAGTAGAAAAAATAAATAACACATCAGCGCAATTTTCATCGAAGACATTTCAGGATATATGTTTGAGATATAGGAGTCGATGGATACAGTTACAGCCGCTGATGCGAATTGAAATTCTATGACAGTAAGAATTCCTGTCAAATATCCTTCAAAAGGGCCCAATCCCTTTCGTGCATAGGCATAAGGGCCGCCTGTATAAGGAAACAGGGCAGAAAGGTTTGAGAAAATATAGGTGAGTATGACAAAAAAAGCAGATACAATTAAGGTTGCAATCAAAAACCCAATCGAACCGGAAAGCTCAAGTCCATAGTTCCATCCAAAGAAGGTTCCCGCAATTACAGTCCCCACGCCAATCCCCCAAAGATGCAACGTGGATAATGCTCTGCGCAGCCCAATTTTTTTTAGGTAATCATCTGTTTGCTTTTGTGTTATTAAAATGTCATCTTCATCAAAATACATGAATTTCCTCACTGTAGGATTCCCGTGACATACAAAAACAATATTAGACAAATTTCTACGCATTCATATTCTATCAGAAAATTTTTATAATTCATAGGTAAAGTTATATGAAAAAATCGTTTCCTTTTTTGCTTCTTTTTGCCCTTTATTATAAAGTTTCTTTTTTAGGATTGACTTATTAAATCGACTATGCTAATATGCAACTAAATTAATATTTTGGATGTAATGATGCGTCCATGAAGCAACGAAGCTTTTTAATGTTCGGTTTGATAGACTGGGCTTTAAAGAGTTTTTTGTATTTATGGCGATATGAAACGTCATAATACTGCAAAAGCCTTCAAAGCTTGGTTAAACGGAGAATGATCCGTTTACGAGTATGGAAGGCTTTTTTTCTTGTCAATGAAGGAGGTGCATTTAAGCAAAACAGTAAGTAGAAAAGATATTAAAAATTTTTAAATGTATTAAGGGAGGATTAAAATGGCTCTAGTTGGTAATATCATTTTGTATATCATTATGGCTTCTGCAGTTATCGGTGCATTTGCCTCTATCCGTGATGATCAAAGTGAATTGGGACAGGAATTCATTTCCGGTATTTACTCCATTGGCCCTATTTTCTTACCGGTTGCCGGCATCATGGCAGCTACACCCTACATATCTCAATTCGTTGCGACCATTTTCGGTCCGGTTTACAGCGCGGTAGGCGCCGACCCGGCAATGGCAGCTACAACATTTATCGCTGTTGACATGGGAGGCTATCAATTGGCCGACGCGCTTGCTCAAACGAGGGAGTCATGGATCATGGCAATGGTCACAGGTTATATGGCAGGCGCCACTATCGTATTCAGCATACCGGTCGGCCTGTCCATGCTAGAGAAAAAAGACCACAAATACATGGCCCTTGGCGTTATGTCCGGTCTTTTAACGATTCCCATCGGCGTATTTATTTCAAGTGCAATATTAGCCCTTACAAATGCCCATGTTCGTGAAATTATTTCTACCGACGCTGAAGCTTCTTATCAATTGGCCCTGAGCTTTGGCCAGATATTTGCCAATCTGATTCCCTTGATCATCATATGCGTAGCCCTTGCATTAGGTCTGCACTTTATTCCCGACGCTATGATCAAAGGATTTATGATATTTGGAAAAGTGATGGACACGCTGATCAAGTTGATCGTAGTATTTGCAATTGTAGAATACTTTACCGGATTGTTCTCCAATCTCCTTGGTGGTTGGGGGTTCAATCCAATTATCGCCGACACGGAAGATCAGTTCCGGGCATTGGAAATCGCAGGATATATCGGCATCATGCTGTCCGGTGCATTCCCGATGGTATATCTGATCAAGAAATTCCTCGCAAAACCTCTTGAAACATTAGGAAAAACATTTGGCTTCAGTGCAATCGGAAGTGCAGGCGTACTGGCGGGAGCTGCGAATATTCTTGCTTTATTTCGTATCATCAAAGATATGCCAGCTGCCGATAAGGTAAAATGTATCTCTTTTGCAGTATGTTCCGCGTTCTTATTGGGTGATCACCTTGCATTTACTGCAAATTTCCAGCCCACTATGATTGTACCGATCATGGCCGGTAAATTTATTGCCGGACTAATTGCTATCTTGTTTGCTATTAAGTTATCTGTTCCAAAAGCAAAACAACTGGAAAAAGAGGAGCTTGAAGCCAACTTTGAACTTCAGAAATAAAGTTTATCCTAATCAATTGAGAGGCCGGAAAATTTGAATAAGAATATTCAAATTTTCCGGCCTCTCAATCATACTTAACTGCTGAAGGATTGAATTTTATTTTATAAACTTATTCAGTTTCAGGAAAAGACTTTAAAAAGTTCATAATGCCTTCCACGTCATACTGAGCCGCTTGTTCTTGCCATTCATCGCTCTTCATAAGTTCGCCCTCTTCTTTATTTGTATAAAATCCGTGCTCGATCAACACGGCCGGCATGTAGGTATTTTTAATAACATAGAAATTGGCTGTTTTAATACCTCTGTTTAGAATTCCGATTCGTGGAAAATTGGCCTTAGAAATTGACTTTGCAAGTTGGTTGCTCAGAACACATCCATGATAGTGATAAATTTCCCAACCGCTGGGACTTGTCCAATCTCTGCCGTTTCCAAACGCATTTCCATGAATGCTGACAAAAATATCAGCGTCAGAATTATTAGCAGTTTCACATCTGCTGGCAAGACTAGGATCACTATTATCCTCCACTGTAAGAAGTACCTCGATCCCCTCGTCCTCCAGTAGGTCCTTCATTTTTTGCGCAACGTCACGGTTAAACGCATATTCTCTTATCGAACCGTCAGGACTTCGTTTTCCAGCCGTGGATTCGCCATGTCCCGGATCGAGCACCACCACCAGCTTTCCGTCCTCCATAGGATCAAAGTAAGTACTGAGCCTTCTAAAGATGATCGTTATAGTCTTCCCATCTTCAGACAAATTAACTGAGGGCGTCGTTGCCTCTTTTAAATCGCAGACAACCCTGACCATGTTTTCATTATAATCAGCGATTCTTATTGCCGTTAAAGGAGAATTCTTCTGATCATATGTAGTTCCTGTTACTTCCGTGTCCACGCGTGAGTCCTTTATATCTACAACAAAACGATCAGGTGAAGTCAGTATCATGGTCGGATATTCCTCCGGTGTTTTAAGCGGCTCCGACAATTGAACTGTTACGATGGTATTCTCCATTCTTGAAGTTCCCTCTTCCACAGAAACTTCTGTAACCAATCCGGTAATCTCGGGGATTTCCTCTCCTGTAACCTCAGAGCTTTCCTCGTCTGTAATCTTAGAGCTTTCCTCGTCTGTAATCTCAGGGTTCTCCTCTCCCGTAATCCCGGGACTTTCCTCCGGTTCCTTTTGAGATGTGATTGTAACCGTCCGTGTGGTGTCAACCCATTCAACGAGATATCCCAGCTCCTCTGCTACAAATCTGACGGGAATCACAGTTCTGCCATTTTTTATTGCAGCAGGAACGTCCAGGATTTTGTTGTCACCGTCTACCGCAGCAACCGTATCATTAATTTTCAGAATGACAGTTGACGCTTCATGTTCAATGGTGACAGTATAAGTGTCCGGGTCCCACTTTACAGTTCCACCAAGAGCCTCAAATACTGCCCTTGCCGGGACAAGGGTTCTGCCTTGCTCGATAAAAGGCATAACATCTGCCGATACTTGCTCATTATTTATAACGAGATTAACGTCAGTGCTGACTGCTGCATCAGCTGTTTTTCCCATAACCGTACAGAAAAGCGCTATGAATAAAACCACAGCTGCCAAATTAAATTGTTTTGTCATAAACCCCCCTTTAGCAAATCAAATCATAACGATACTCTTGCTGAATTATATCAGAGGAAATGACAAAATTCTATTTTTTTAACCAAATGGTAACATGACTGAAATACAAATGTTATATAGCTGCCAATCAATGGAAAAATATCCGGCGTGTATTTTAATCCATACATTATCCGGTCTTTCAGCAGCATGATTGGCTGCAATAACGGATATTGGAATTGCTATGATCTGATAACAAGTGCATCGATTTCGGATTTCAGTTTATCTGCAGTATGAGTTTCCTGTTTTTTCAAGTGCTCCAAACTTTCAACGATCTCTGACACCTGACTTCTCACAGTATTGATACTTTCCTGGGATGAATTAATTTTTGACTGCATAAACCAGTCCGCGATTAATCCGTCAAAAAAGAAATCCGCAAACTTTGCAAAATCGTCAATTTCAATCGTAACGTCCGAGCTTATATTTACATCGACAAGTTCAGTTTTAAATTGACGCAGTTTTTTTTGGGTATTTTCGATTTCAGATTTTGCATCATCAATATTCGAGTGCTTCGCCAAATCTGTGAGAAGACCTCCTCCAAACAAGTCCCAGGTTCCCCATCCCTCAGCACGATTCAGACTATTCAGTACCCTTTCCAGGCTGCTTTGCACTTGCCTTCCCTTATCCAGCGCTTCTTCGATTTCTTTAAGATTAATTTCCGAAAGATTCAATCGTTCTGTAAACTCCAGCAGTTCCTGCGCTATTTCTCCGCTTTCCTTTAACATCTCTCCTTTTTTCAGAACATAAAGACGATCATATTCATTTTGACAATTATCATATGCCGTACGTTCAGAGACCAATTCTGAAATCTGATATCGAACATCCTCCAAATCTCTTACGGCCTGGTCATACTTCAGTTTTGCAGCGAGTGCTTCCTTGCGTTCCTCATCAATATGGGTATCCAGGCTGCCCAATATAGAATAAAACACAGACGCGACACTTGTATTTTCAAGTTTTTCAACATCAAATCTTTCCTTCTCTGCGATTTCTTTCAGTACATTCGTTTTATCAAGCAGGGCCTTTTGCTCCATTTCCAGATTTTCCAACATAGAATTGATTTTATGTAAGCGGGCGATCCCCTGTTGTGCCTGCTTTATTTTTTCATTCAGTTCCTGATACATGATTCTTCCTCCCGTCTATTTTTCAATCATTGAGGACCAATATCAACAACGACGAGCTCCGGCGGATTAAATATCCTGGGAATGCGTGTTGATTCCTTTGCAAGTCCTCGGTTTACTATAAACGTCTTATTGTCAAATCGATATTCTCCACCCGCAAATTTAGGAAATAATCCTTGATTTGGTGCGACAAGACCATTCAAAATCCCAGGGATGCGCCACTGCCCTCCATGTGCGTGACCGGACAGGATCAAATCGAAATTGTGCTGCAGATAGGTATCGATATATTCCGGACGATGCGCTATAAAAACTGTAAATAGTGTTGGGTCCGCCCCTTCTTCTGCAGTTTTAATCTGCTCCATGTAATCAGGAGCTCCGATTTCTGCGTCGTCAATACCGCAAACGTTGATGGATTGACTCCTTACCGAAATGACTTCACTCTGCCCCTCAAGAATAACAATACCATAGCCTGCAATCTTTTGCTTTATCGTATCAATCTCTCCGCTCCAATACTCATGGTTTCCAGAGACATAATAGCATGGATATTTTTCTGCTGTCAAACGAAGTACCGTTTCTGCATTTTCATACGGCAACTTATCATCTACAATATCCCCGCCAAACAATACAATGTCAGGATGATGCACATCAATGCAGTGCATCAATTCGCTCTGACCTTCCCCGTAATAGCAGCTGTGCAAATCGGCAAGAAAAGCAATTCTAAGATGATCTTTAATCTTACTACTTTCAATATGATAGTATCTGACTGTGAGCGTTTCATTGAATGCGCAAATGACGAGCATTACAAACACTAGTACGATGGCTGCAACGATAATTTTTTTCTTTTTTCCTTTTCGAATACGATCTCCCCCCCATAGAATTAAATTGGTCTCCTTTCTTCGAAACGCCTTTTCTCCATTGATTTAGACGTAAAATTTTCCAATTAGTTCCTTTGAGAAAAATAACTGGTCTTCCCCTGCTAATTTTAATTATGTTGTGCGAGAGATAGCAACAGCATCTATGCGGTAATATACTATACTAATTTATTTAGGAGGATAGGAAATATGATCCATATAAACGAACAAAAGGAGATGGGCGCAGCATCAGGGCCAATGAATTTAGTTTTACAAGCAGGGATGATCTGGAGCGATTTGGCTACATGGCTAAGAGCTTACATTATCAGTACATTTACAGAATTAAGTGACCAGGAAGCTGTTCGGAAAAGAATCAATCAAATACCAATGGACTTTAATCAGATTTTCAAGTTATTTTTTGGTGATCAAGCCGCTAAGGAATATACGGATCTCTTTACTGATTATATCGATTCAGTGGAGTCTTTGATCGACGCACAAAAAATTGGAGATGACGCCGCAGTGAATGAATACATGGCACAAATCCATGATAATATCCATCGCAGAGCTGCTATGCTTTCACAGGTGAATCAGTTTTGGCAGGAAAGTGAATGGCGAGCTTTGTTTTTTCGATATCTTTTACTGACAATTGACGAAGCAAATGCATTCTTAGCCGGGGATTACGTGAAAAGCACTGAGATATTTGATACACTTTTATCCGTTGCCAAGAAAATGGGCGATTATTTTATCAGTGGATTAAACCATTACAGATCTTCCTCATCCTGATTTATTTAAGCCGTTCCGCAGTATTTCTACCTTGGATTTATATTTACTTGACAACGCAGTCATGCTCATATATTGTATTGAATATATAATCAATGAATCGAGGTTCAATGAAATGAGTATTCGTGACGAACAAAGAGAAAAACGCAGAGAAGAAATCCTTAATGCTGGGCTGGATCTGTTTATCAGCAAGGGATATGCGGCAACAAAAATTAAGGATATTGCCGAAACTGTGGGAATGAGTGTGGGACTGCTATTCCATTATTTTAACTCCAAGGAAGCGCTATACGAGGAATTAATAAAATACGGTATTTCCGGCCCGATGGGAACAATGTCTCAGGCAGATGTGGAGGGAGAACCGCTTGCCTTTTTCGAATTGGCAGCAAAACAAATTTTGAAATATATACAAAACAAACCGTTTGTCGCAAAGATGTTCGTTTTGATGAGTCAGGCGAATTATAATGATGCCACGCCGGAAAAGGTAAAGGAACTTCTCAAGGATTTTGACATCTATACCCCAACCTCACGTCTGATTGCACAGGGTCAAGCCAGTGGAACGATCAGAGAGGGAGATCCAATGGCGCTTGGTATCGCTTATTGGTGTGCAATCCAAGGCATCGCTGAGGAGTATGCCCGAAATCCAGGCTACCCACTTCCTGATAGCGAATGGATCGTTGATATTATAAGGAGGAAGTAGATGTGAAAAAAGTGATCATTGTGGGCGCTGGAATTTCGGGCTTGACAGCGGGGATTTACGCCCGCCAAAGCGGATTTGATGTTACGATTTACGAAAGTCATACAATTCCGGGAGGCGCCTCCACCAGTTGGAAAAGAAAGGGTTATCTTTTTGAGGGCGGGATGCACTGGCTCACCGGTTCATCACCAAAAACACCGCTGAATAAAGTGTGGCGTGAAGTGGGTGCGTTGAATGACGACGTGAGAATCATAAATCGTGATCCGTTCTACACCTTTGAGTACAAAGGACAAACCGCCTGTCTCTATCGGGATATCGACAAGCTTAAGCAACACTTTCTTGAGATATCTCCCCAGGATAGGAATGAAATACAGCGCTTATTTCGCGATTTAAAAAAACTCGAATCAATTAATATGCCTGTTACCGATATTAAGGGCGTGAAAGTGAAAAACAAGGCGCCAATGCCATTATCAACCCTTTTAAAAATGATACCCGCTATTCCCTGTATTGCAGCTTATTCAAAATTGACAGCAAAGCGCTATTCCGAGCGATTTTCAAGCCCCCTTTTAAGATTGATACTGCAAAGTATCGTTGGACCTGAATATAATGCTTTAGCATTGCTGTTTACCCTTTCTACACTTTTATCGGATGACGGAGGTTATCCCGAAGGAGGTTCTCTGGGTATGGCAAATCGTATGGCCAAATATTTTGAAACACTGGGCGGCTGCATAGAATACGGGAAATTTGTGAGCAGGATTGCGATTGATAATAACGCCGCTCAAGAAGTTATCGTTGACGGGGAAAAAAAACCAGCGGACGCAGTGATCGTCACACAGGATACACTTTGTGCCATTGACACTTTATTTGAAACACCGCTGCGTGAAAAATGGGCCGAGGATATGCGCAAAAACACGATGCCTATGCTGAATACCTTCATTTCTCTCGGTATCGAGGCCGATTTGTCGGAATATCCTGAGAGCCTGTTATTTAGTCTGGAGAAACCTCTTATCTGCGGTGGAATAGCTGAAGAAGTAATCAGTTTTAATAACTACGCATCCTACAAGGGTTATGCTCCGAACGGCTGCACGGCTCTAACCGCAATAATTGGAGGCGACAGCTATGATTTCTGGAAGAAGTGCCGGGAAAATGGAACATATGGAAGCGAGAAGCAAAAACTAGCTGAAGCCTATATCAAGATACTGTCAGAGAAAATCCCCTGTATCGAAGGGAAGGTTGCGGTGTGGGATGTTGCGACACCCCTGACCTATGAACGGTATTTACATTCGTTTAAAGGCTCATGGATGACGGTGATGGAAAAGGGCCGTCCCGTAAGCTATCCGTCTAAGCCAGAAAGCATAAAGAATATTTACTTTGCGGGTCAACGCCTTATGGTGCCGGGCGGATTGCCTATTGCTGCGGGAACAGGACGAAAAGCCATCCAGTTCCTATGTAAGGATACAGGAACTGTATTTCAGGGAAACAGCAGTAAATAGATTTTTACTAAATATTAAACGATTCTCAGTCCCTTCAATTAACTTAAATTCCTTTTATAACGGGCATTGAGTACATTCGTTTAGAAATCTGGTAATGGATTCTTCAGCACGCTCTGATTGCTGAAAATCAAAGTGTTCTGAGAATGAATCCAGAAATCCATGTTGCGCATCAAACTCAATCATTGATAAATGTTGTTTATCCTGAAGTTTGCAAATAAGTGAAGACACATCGAAGTAATCTTCTTTTGCAAACAGTAATAGTGTTGGAGATGCGGGACTCAAATGAGTGTAATCTCTTATACGCGAGCCATAGCAAGATATAATCCCGTTACACAATGAGTTCTCACAGCATCTCCATGCGATGGTTGCTCCTACACTAAACCCAAGTATAAACAGATTGTGATACCTTTCCTTCAACTTGGTGACCATCATACTTATTTCTTGATACACTTCAAATCCAACGTTCTTGATAAAGAAATCGTACGCCTCATCGGATTTATCATAGGTAAACGCAGGCTTGCCAATTAAATTTGGACAAAAAACATCGTAACCTGCATTTCTGAATTTTTGACATTGCCCTTGTATAAATTTATTAACTCCATAAATCTCATGAAGTATAATAATTGCCCTTTTTCCATTTTCAATATTTTGCTTCAATGCCTTAACCTCACATAATATAAACAAGCTGAAATCCAATAAATTTTGTTCAATATTATTTTGAGTATAACATAAATAATCAGGCCGAAACGATACAATTTTGCATCCATTTCGGCCTGTTAACCTGGGTGCGGTCTGAGGCACTCTCATCTGCTCACTTGCACACCGAAACAATTCTGCAAGGAGCTCTGCCAACTACCTGTTTTTCTCGGACCGCGCAAAGAAAAATGTGCCAATAATCAAGCAAACTATGGTCAAAACTACGATTGCAGCAAAGTTCACTGCCGGATTAAACATCACGACATTTGCATAGTCTGATGTTCCCGCATAGACGACCGATCGCACAAGGTCCAGACAATAGGTCATCGGCATGAGACGACTAAGTATCAACAATGCTCCCGACGAATTCGTGATGGGAATAATCGCACCCGATAAGAACATCTGCGGCATTACAACCAGCATCAGGGCGATATTTGCGGTTTTATTATTTTTAATAACCCCTATGATCAGCATTCCCAACGCTCCTGCGGACAGGCACATGAGGGGTGACAGCGCGAGAATCAATAGCATTTGTACCGGGCTAAGCGTAATACCCATGGCGAGTCCGACGATGATCGTACCAAACATGCTGACAATCGCACCGAATGACGAACCGAAAATCTTACCAATCACAATGGAATAGCGAGAAATCGGAGAAACCATCATCTCTTGCGTAAAATCAGTCGTGTGATCCTCGACAAGCGAGGTAAGGCCAGTCGTCGTTGTCATGAAGAGCATGTTGACCAGCATCCCGACCATCATAAACTGCCCGTAATTGAAAGATAAGCCACTCGCCATATTCTGTGAAAGACTGCCGCCCAGCATCCCCATCATTATAACCGGCATTATAAGACTCATTATCAGCATAGCAGGCGATTTCAGTGCCAGCGTGATATCCCGCGCTGCTATGGTGACCACTGCATTCAATTCGAGAAAAAATTTAGAATTATTTCTTGTTATAATTATTTCATTCATGCGGCCTTCCCTCCTGTTCTAAGCAAATATTCAACATAAGCATCCTCGAGCGTGGGCTCCTGGGTTTTCAACACGGTCAATTTTGTTTTTAGACGTGCGATAACCTCCTGCGTCGCTATATCCTGATACGGGACAATGATATGACTTTCTATGCGGTGAAAAAGACCCATATCCGATAATTCCCTGGTCAGTGCGCTCCGATCTTCCGCATCCAGGATGAGCTCCTGCTTTAGCATACTGTTTTTCATTTCGTCCGGCGTTCCGGACATGGCAATCTGTCCGTTATTGATGATGCAAACCCGATCCACATGCTCAGCCTCGTCGATATAGTGTGTGGTAAGAAATACCGTTGTTCCGTACTGCTTCCGGGTTTCGTTGATATATTCCCAAAGGCTTCTGCGGCTCACAGCGTCCAAACCCTGGGTGGGCTCGTCAAGAAACAAAACCGCTGGAGTGTGAATCAGACTCCGAATGATTTCCAACTTACGCTGCATCCCTCCTGATAACTTTTTAATGGGCTTGAACAACGCATCTTTGATGCCGACGATTTCGGCCAGCTCCATTACACGGTTTTTATATGCAGCGGGCATCATTCTGAATGTGGGACGGTAGCTGAACATTCCGTACAAACAGGCGTGGAAGCGAATATTCTCTTCTGCGGTGAGGTTGGGATCAAGGCTGGGCTGCTGGAAAATGATTCCTACCTTCTCACGCACATGCTTTGCCTGCTTCTCGACATCACAGCCTGCGATTGTCACGCTGCCTGAAGTCTTGGACAGCATGGTGGTCAGTATCGAAATTGTGGTTGTTTTTCCGGCTCCATTTGGGCCAAGGAAAGCAAAAAAATCACCTTTGTTTACTTCAAAGCTCACCCCCTTGACGGCCGGTTCTTTCGTTTTATCGTATTGTTTGATCAGATTATTTACTTGAATAATAGATTCCATATATACCTCCGTTTCTGAATAAAAAAACCTCTGTTTTGTCTACTGCCTTATCTTACGGCAGAAACTTAAACAGAGGTTAAATGCAGTTTAAACGGAATGTAAACCGAAAAATTTATAAATTAATTGGCAATGTAACGGTGAAGGTTGAACCTTTTTCGGGTTCGCTTTCAACAGAAACCGTACCGCCGTGAAGCTCGGTAATCTTTTTTACCAAAGACAACCCCAATCCGTTGCCGCCCAGAGATCGGTCGCGAGATTTATCTGCTTTATAAAATCGTTCAAAAATATGTGCCTTATCCTCAGCAGAAATTCCTTTGCCTGTGTCAGAGATCCGGCAGACCACTTGATCTGCATCAGAAATAAGAGCGATTGTAATGCTCCCTTTTTCTGGTGTAAACTTGATGGAATTATGCAGCAAGTTGATCCATACCTGTGATAACAGCTCCTCATCTCCGAAGTAGTTTACTTTTTGCAGCTCAACCTCGACATTGATATTCTTCTCCATCCAATGTGGTTCCAGCATCAGTGTGGTATGTTCAAGCTGCTTATCGAGGCGATATTCATGCTTTTTTAAAGCCTTTCCATCTGCCTCCAGCGCGGACAATTTTAGTAGATTGTCACTGAGCTTGCTAAGCCGCTTGCTTTCAGACTCTATTATTTCGATATAATGGTTACGCTGCACGGATGGAAGCGTGTCGTTTTTCAAAAGCGCTGCAAATCCGCTGATCGATGTCAAAGGTGATTGTATTTCATGCGATACGTTTGAGATGAAATCCTGCCGCATGGTCTCCATGGAACCAAGCTCATGTGCCATTCTATTGATGCTTTCCGCCAGTTCGGGAAAGGGATCGCGTTCCCGCATGGATACTGACACGTTAAAATCTCCGTGGGCGATCCGGTTGAGCGCGTCTACAGCCTCTTCCAGCAAACTCCCGCGCATATGATTGTGTTCCTTCCATCGTTTGCTGTGGGTGAAATAGAAAGAAACCAATGCCATAAGCCCGGAAAATGTTCCAATGCCGATGATTACCGTTAAAAGGTATGTGATCCACGCAGGAGACTGCCCCAATGTTGAAAACAAAAGCAATGAAAGTGCATAGCCTGCCATTTGACAGCATAAAAAGATAAAAACGATGCTCAGAATATTGATCAGCATACGGGTCTTGGTGGATCTATTCATTGCAATACCTCCAGTCGATATCCCAGTCCGCGGATGGTGGTAATTTTAAAGCCATATTTTTCGGACGGAAAGCGCTCACGCAAACGACTAATATGAACATCTAAGGTTCGTTCATTGCCCTCAAATTCGAAGCCCCAAATGTCTTCAATCAGCTGGTCTCGTGAGAATGTTCTTCCCGGAGCACTGCCCAGCTTGAATAAAAGTTCAAATTCTTTCATCGGGATATCTGTCAGAACGCCGTCCGCAGTAACCGAATAGCTGCTTTTGTCCAGTATGAGCAGACCAATTTGCACAGCCTGCGCCGCCGCTATATGATAACGTCTCAGCAATGCCTTGACTCGAACAATCAGTTCCATTGTCTCAAACGGCTTTGTAAGATAATCGTCCGCACCAAGCTCAAACCCTTTGACCTTATGGTCAAGCCCTCCTTTTGCCGTCAGCATGAGGATCGGCAGATCCTCATAGTACCGGCGTGCATGGCGGCAAAACTCATAGCCGTCCATATCCGGCATCATGAGGTCGAGAACACAGAGATCTATTTTCATTTCGCCGATCTTTACCAGCGCGTCACGGCCATTTTTTGCCTCATGAACCACGAAACCCTCTCTCAATAGCAGTGCACTTACAAGTTCACGGATATACGGGTCATCGTCAATAACAAGGATTGCCGCCATATTCTCTTCCCCTTCCATTATTTTTTATTACGCATACTTACAGTTGTATGTTTCTATGAGTCGGCTAACAATTGCGACTCACTATAAAATATACTCTGAATATGTAAACGGAGTTTAAATCAGGTTTTACTTTTCAGCGGTTTTATTCCACAGTCTAGCTTGTCCGGTGTAATCAAATTTCTTCACTCTCTTTTATAAAAACACACTCGTTTTTTCAGAGTGTGTTTTTATGATAATTTTATTTTTTTACTAAAAACTGTATACATCTGTCCAGTACCGCATGATCCTGAATCACAGTCAAATGGTCGGCCCCAGTGTTGATATGAATTTCAATTGCCGCTGCACTATCTTGATTGTTTCGAGATAATTGCTCTTTAAAGCTGGCAGCATGCGAAGGGCTGATATGGGTATCTGCTTCACCCAGTTCAAATAGAATCTCCGGTGCGTGGCTATAATTGCCTAAATTTGTGAGTGGGTCTAAATTAGAATACAGCCATACTCCGAATGGCGTGGGATCACCTTGAGCAATTACTTTGGTGGAATCCATCACGTCGGTCATACCCGGTCGCAACCAGTCGGGTGATGCTGCAATGACCGCAACCTTTCGCACCCTTTTATCGATGCCAGCCAGCGAAACAGCAATATCCCCTCCCATTGAAATTCCTCCGACAACGATGTCATGATTCAAATTGTATTTGCTCACAGCCCAGTCCAGCACACGAAACGCATCCAGCACGGTTGTTCCTAGAATGTTCCACATGACAGCCCGAAAGTTTTGAAATACAAGCGATCTTAGATCGGCTTCCTGAGGTATATGCCTTTCTCCATGTAATACAGGATCAAGGCTGATTGCGAAGTATCCAACTTCCGCCAGCGCTTGTAGTTCTGTTAATCCCGTGTTCTTATCACCGCCAAGGTACGGAATCCAAAGCGCGATGGAACCGTTCGCAAGTTTAGGATCGGGCCTACAGAAGGCTATCGGTATTTCGTTGACAGTCGTATATTCCATTGTTATTAAATCTCTTTCCATTATTTTTCTCCGGGTCCATTTTACCACGCATCTCATTATAATAAAGATTGTATCCTATTTTTTGAGTATTCGCTTTAGTTTTTCAATATCTAGCAACAAATTCACTGTCTCAAAATTTCCTTTATAAAACAGACACCAATTATTAAAAACACAAGGCAGCTCCTTTGCTTTTTGGAGCGTATCCACTTGAATCAGAGTAACAGGAATATCATTTGTTTCACAGTGTTGTTTAATTGTCTCAATGCTTTGATAAGCATAAGGACATTGCAGATCATAATAAATTGTGAGAGCCTCGCTTTCAATTTGTTGAGTTTTAGCATTTTGCGTAAACTTTGGTGTTGTTCCATCGAAAGAAAGTGCAAGCAATTCATACCCGTTATCGGTCGTATCAACAACCTCAAAGCCGAACCTTTTTGCGAATGATTGATCAGTCAGCCATGCTTTTTGCTTTTTGGCTCCAAGGATACAAATGCCGGATTTCCCCTTTTCTTTGGCGTCAGTCAAACAATACTCCATCAGCATTTTCCCGTACCCTTTTCCTTTGTAAGGGCTGGAAACCCATAGGCAATATATATAATAGTAATTATCGCCATTGATAGGAACCCAAGCGGTTTCAAGTGGTGCATATTCAATAAAAACAGTCGCTTTGGCATTCAACTTTCTAAAAACATGACCTTCATTTAAGCGTTCAGAGAGCCATCGCCTCTTCGCCTCAATCCCTGGATGTAGCTTTTTGCTGCGGATAATACAACACAAATGCTCACTTGCAAGGTTTTTTGGCGTTAAGTTTATAAATTCAGCATTCAAATTTTCCATTCTGTCACCTCATACATCCCGAACTTACTCGGCGGTATCACCATATTTTTCTCTCTGCCAGGCTTTCCATAATAAACAACCTACTTTTTCGTTGTACAGTGTACGAGATTTGAATGTCAAGTGAAAATAAGGGGATCACAAGCTATTTTGCATCTTCAAAGTCCATTCTTATTGCCCCGTAGTAGTACTGGTCAAAATAAACATTTGACAAATTGCTGATTTCTACGCTTCCGCCTGACTGCGGAGCATGAATGAATTTCCCGTCGCCGATGTAGATTCCTACATGACCGATCTCGTTTGAATCGTCAGAAGTTTCAAAGAAGACCAAATCTCCCGGCTTTAGAGCTTCCTTTTCTATGCTGACACCATAGTGGTACTGTTCGCTGGATGAATGGGGCAGATACCCGTCGAAATGTGCTGCTACATACTGTGTGAAACCGGAGCAGTCAAACCCGTCTGGTGTTGCACCGCCATAGGCATATGGAACACCAAGATATTCTTTCGCGTATTCAATTAATTCATCTGCCGTACCATTTAATGAAGCCATTCTGCCTCCGCCTCTCGATACTGCAGGGGTTTCTGTATTGGTTTCCGCAGCATGAAGCTTAGGTGAATCCACTTCTGATAAAGACTCCGTTTTTTTCGCTTCAGAGGTTCCAGGGAGATTAAGTTGCTGACCAATCGTCAGCTTGTCCGGATTCATCCCTGGATTTTCCTTTGCTATTTCTTCCAGGCTAACTCCATATGTCATAGCGATTTGCCAAAGTGTATCTCCCGTTTTTACTGTATAAGCGGTATTAATCGTATTGGATTTCTCCGTGGTAATCAATACGGAATTTTTTAAAACATCCCAAGAGACTACTGCGCCGAGCTGTTCCGAAACAAATCGCAGCGGAACCATGGTTCTATCGTCTGTGATCGTCGGGACTGCATCCATCGAACTGAGATCTCCATTTTTGATCACTTCAGTGCTGCCAATAACCAGTTTTATGCTGTCATTGCCCCTGTCAATGATTATTTCACTGGTATCGCTATTCCATTTGACGGTAGCACCGAGCTGTTCTGAAATGAATCTTATGGGCACGAATGTCCTGTCGTTTAATATGTAAGGCTTTACGTCCGGAAAATCAACCCCGATCCCATCAATATATATTTCAACGTCGCTGGTGTCAGCAAATACGCAGTTGTAATATCCGAATACCGACGTAATAATCATAGTAAATAAAGAAAAGAATATTATTTTTAATCGATTCATTGAGTTATATCTCCTACTACTTCTATTACTGTTTTCACATTTCTATCTATTTACATATTACGTCCAAGAATCTAAGAATTCAACATGTTTTATTATATTCAAGCTACCAAAACTCCCTATTCAAGTCCTATATTAAGCACAATTGGCGATCCAAGGGGCTCCGGCAACTATTGTTCACTCTTATTTTTCTCACTTTCCGGTGCAGGCCGTCATAAAGCGCTCCCTCACCATAGACGGACTGGTCATCATGCTTTTATTCTGGTGCTTACTTCGATACTGAGAAATAGATACCCCTTCATATTCTTTAAAAAGCTTAAAAAGTGTGCGGGTTGAAGAAAATCCTACAAGCTCGGCGACATCGTCAAGGGGATACCTTGTCGTGCAGAGGTAGTTCTTGGCGTACTCAATACGCAAATAGTTCAGATTTTTCACGAACGTCGTTCCAAACATAGCCTGATAGGCACGATTGACATGCCTCGGAGATATGTTTAAATGCTTCGCCACACTTTCCAGTGTAATGTCTTCCGAGTAATGCTTATGGATATATTTCGTCGCCTCGATAGCCAGGTTCAGCTTATCACAAGGGATCTTGTCCTCTACCTTTTCGGGCGCAAGGTGCCGAACAGCCTCGAGGAAAAATTTAAAGTAGCTGAAAGTCAGACTGGTGTTCCATCCGATTTGCTTGTTATCCTGCTCGCGGAGGATCTGCTCCAGTATCTTATCTGCAAAGAACGGCTGATTAGAGAGAATAAAGGTTTGCTGATCCAGATTTTCCAATACCGTTTCAATGTCTTTGCATTCCTGCTCACTGTCAAATCCGCAGTGAATCTCCTTCATCTGTGGAAATAAATCAAAAATGATGGTGAAATAACGCTTGCACAGCTCCGGTTCATAGAGCACATGATGCACAACATTCTTAGGCAAGAATAATAGTTCTTTTTCCCTGACAGTGACGATCGAATCGGCGATTTTAATACGAATTGAGTTTTCAAGCACATAATAGATCTGGTATAAAGGATGTCGATGGAGAAATTCTGATATAGATTCCTTTAATTCTTCAGCGTAATAAAGAACGAATTCATAGGACGGCATTTGCAGCCTCGTAATGAATTTTTGATAAATCCTGCCCTCGGGAGTAACTTCCATAGTATCAATCCTCCTCAAATATTAATTCTTTAAGCATTCATGTACCTTATGTTATTATATTAGCCCTGCGAAAAAAAGCATACCCTGACGAACTTTATTTACCTGATTTCAGAAAACCGATCCGTTATACCAACAATAGAAAACCGATATGCTCCTCTTCACTTATGTCAGAACAGATAGAATCAAAATACTGTATCTAATAGAAGATGGAGCATATCAGTATGTATGGTCCCAGCCCCTCTATAGGAGGCTTCCTCCTTTTTTATACAAGGTTCCGATAGCATCGGCCGTTTTATAGGCACCGGATACCTTGGCATAATCCACCTCAAACGGATGATTATGGATGAATGCCTGCTTCAGCGCTTCCTTTGTAATCCAATCCATTTCTGTTTCGGTAAGATTGGGCAGGTGCATATCCTCAAAGGTGATAGGCAGTCCCACATCCCTGCAGAAACGGTAAACCTCGTCAAGCTGCTCCGTCTCCGCTCCCTGCATGATCATCTGACAGCAGGAGGAGAAAGCGACGCCCTCACCATGATAGACATATTCTTCCCGCCCAGGAAGCCCAAGTGTTCCGAAATAAAAGGAGTGGTCGGATGCGCTACCGTTATTTTCAAAACCCAGGCCGCTCATCAGGATGTTCACTTCGGTGATAATATTAAAAGCATCGGTCAGCGCCTTTACTTCCGCCGCCTGTTTGGCCTGCCGGCCGTACCGCAGAAGCAACTCGTACGACTGCTGTGCAATAGCAAGGCCAGTGCGAGTGCCTTTTGCGAGAAAATGATTATCAAAGTAGTTGTCCTGGCATACCTTTCCTCCTATGTAAGTGGATAAGGCATCTCCCATTCCTGCTACAAAAAGCCTCACCGGCGCGTCCAGCAGAATTTCCGTGTCCACCAAAACCAGCGACGGGCTGGAAGCAAATGAAAGAACTTCTTCTACGGTTCCGTTATTCCTGTAGACGAGAGCAGCAGCGCTTGTAGACGCATCGCTTGCGGCAATTGTGGGGATCACAACAGCCTTGATACCCTGAGTATGCGCCACGACTTTTATGGTGTCCGCAATCTTTCCGCCGCCAATTCCCAATACCGCTTCTGCTTTAAACTCCTGAACCAGCTTTTCTATCCTGTGAATTTCCTCCCAGCTGGATTCACCGTTAAATTCAACGAACATTAAGGACAAGCCTTCCATGGCCAGAGATACTTTTTCGCGTAAATCCCTCAGTCTGTTTTTACTGGCCACAACAAGAAAGCTTTTTCCCATCCATACCACATGCTTGCTAAGATGATTCAATTCACCGTAACCCTGTACATAGCGGTTACAGCTTCCAAATATCTGAGTCAATATAGTTTACCGCCTTTCCCTTCATTTCTTTGTGCTTTCTTATGTTATTTTCTCATTTTTCTTATTAACGGTTGCTGACGTTAGTCTCTGATTGCCGTCTGCGGTCCGCCAGAACCTTAACAATTTCCTCAAATCGTTTGTCGGTAAGGGTATATCCTGCAAACACAAGGACTGCAATAACCAGGAAGGCTGCCGGAATCAATGAATTGAGCAGCTTGATCGCCATCAGAGTCTGTGCGGATTGAACGGCATTTGGCACATAACCTACCGCATCCAGCACGATGGTTGGAATGACACCCGCAACTGTCAAGCCGATCTTGATTGCAAAGCTTCCCAGTGAGAAGACCACCGCTCCCGCACGTTTTCCCGTTACATATTCTCCGTATTCCACCGTATCCGGAAGCAAGGACCACATGATTCCCAATTCAATCCCATAGCCGAAGGATAGGATCGATTTGCCGATGCACGCAGCTGTCAGCGCATTATCCGGGGATAAGAAGAAAACAACACACCCCACCAGAGATATCACGCAGCCAAGCATTACAACCGCTTTCTTGCCCATCTTGCGTACCATGGCGGGCACAAACAATAACGGAATAACCGACGGCAATACCTGCAGCATGGAGAAAAAGCTCATCATGTCCGGGCGCTGCGCGTTATAGGTGATGTAATAGGTTCCCACAGAGCTGACCATAATATTGAAGGTATATACACAAAAGAAGAGAAAAAAGACTCTAATCAGTGGTTTGTTGTAATAAAACTGTGAAAAGATTTCCCGGAATTTAAACGGTTCTGCAGTTACTGTTTCCGGTACCCGCTCCTTGCAGAACAGTCCTGTAGTAATGAATGAAGCTGCCATTACCACAGCAAGAATGATCATGGCATATTGGTAGCCCTGTGCCGGTGTCGAACCGAGATGAGCCGCCAGATACGGAACGAAAATTGCCGCTCCCACGCCGCCGAGCTGGGAACAAAACATTCTAAATGAATTTAATACTGTTCTTTCCACCGGGTCTTGCGTCATTGAGGAGGATAAGGACGTAGAGGGAATAATCATAAATGAGAATACGGTTCCGAAGATGATATAAGTAACCCACGCAAAAGCCACTTTTATCGCAGCGGAGTCCGGGGTAGTAAAGCATAAAATGGTAGTAATTGCATACGGTATGGATAGATATACCATCCATGACTTGTACTTACCCATTTTAAAATGGCATTTCTCCACAATTGCGCCTACCAAAGGATCAATTACAGAGTCCCAGATACGGGCGACCAGGAACAATACTGTTACCTGAGCGGGAGTGATACCGAAAATATCGGTATAAAAGAAAGTTAAGAAAATGGTTACCGTTTGAAAAACCAAGTCACTGCCAAAGCCCCAAAAACCGTAGGCGGCCTTTTCCCCAAGGCTCAGTTTTACGTAATAGCGCCTGTCATCATCGCTAAGAATACTATCTGAAGGATCAATACTTTTCTCTGCTATCGATGCGTTCATTTTGAATTACCTCCGTAATGTATTAAAAGAATGCTCTTAATAATAATTTGTTGTATTGTCTAACAGCTTGCGGCAATCTTACAGACTAACCAAGTATATATTCAATTGTCTCTTTATCAATTTGAAGCTCAGTCGCTTCAAGAGATTCTTCCATTTGCCTGATATTTGAGTTGCCGATCACGGCATACCCGTCAAGGGCGTTGCACGTGATGAACGCAATGCAGAGTGCTGCAGGCGTGCATCCCAATTTCTCGCATACCTCTTTCACCCGTTCCGCTCTACGGATATTTTCAGGAGTTAGAAACACCTTCGCCCTGCTGGACAGTTTGTCTTGCTGACCGGAAAGATACTTTGAGAAAAATCCCACGGCCTGAGAGGAATACGCCATTACCGGCATTCCGATCTCCATATATCCTTTATATTCCTCAGGATTCATACAAAGGCAGGTGGTATCCATAAGCTGATCACGGCGGCAGTCTGCCATATTCCACTGAATCTGTGAAACGGTTAAAGGCGTTTTTCCATGATACTCCGCATATTGATTTGCTTCTCTGATCCGTTCCACAGACCAGTTTGATACGCCTATGGATCTTGTAAGTCCGTCCTTGACAAACTGATCCAGGGTGTCCATTATTTCAGCCACTGGAATCCTCTCATCGTCCCGATGCAGCAGATACACGTCAACCTGATCCAGGCCCAGTACGGCAAGGCTCGTATTGATATCGTATTCAATGCACTCCGGAGCAAGCCGTGAGTAATGCATATTTCTGAATTCCGGATGTCCGCCCTTGGTTACCACCGTGATATCCTTGCGAAGACCGCAAACACGCAGCCATTCTCCAACCGTCTTCTCACTTTTCGACGCTCCCTTGCGCACCCATGCCATATAAATTCTGCCTGTATCAAAAGTACGCCCTCCCGCTTCATAATATCTGTCCATCATTTCAAAGGACAGGTCTCTGGTCAATTCCGATCCAAAGCTACCTGCCCCAAGCACGATCTTCGATATCCGGATGTCACCATCGACACCTTTTATAATTCCTTCCTTCACTTGTGCCCCTCCTTTATTTCCTGCTGCAATCCAGCAGTATTTTCGGATAAACAGATTTTTCAAAAAGGTCAAAAGCCTGCTGCCCCTGCTCTAAAATAACGACGTATTCGGCAAACGCACCGGTCGTTTTAACATTTTCGTCATAATCTTCACCTCCATAAAAATTTGTTGTTGTATGAATTCCAATGCACTGATGGGACTTCAAGCGCGACTCACCTCAGCGCCAAAACAAGATTATAGTATTTTTTTCTCCTGTGCAATGAATGAGAGCGACAGGTATTCATGCTTTATGTCTCCTCTGATACATTACACATTCTCAACATAAGGAATGGCAGCGATTCTGAATATGGCGGCTCCTAATATGGGTAAGTGACATCACTTATTGCAAAATAAAATAAAAGAAAAGGAAAGAAAAGGAAAGAAAAGGAAAGAAAAGGACGGGCGGAAAGAATTTGCCGGGTGTACCGGGGTAGCATATCGGAGAAAGCACATCGAATGGTTGAAAAATTGAGACTTTCGGCACAGCTCTTTGAGATGGGAGAATATCACGAAATCTCCTCAGGTCTTGAACTGGCCATATTGGAGTTTCGCATTTTATAATTTAGATTCTGATTAGATTACAGATGATATCAACTTTTGCGTATACGGATGCTTTGGAGAATCGAAAACATCTTCTGTTTTTCCTGTTTCGATAATTCTGCCCTCATTCATCACAGCGATGCGTTGACATAGTGAGCGGATAACGTCTAAGTCATGGGAAACATAGAGAATAGAAATTCCCTTCTCCTTTTGTTTCTCCTTAATTAGTGCTATTACCTGTGCTTGAACTGAAACATCCAGCATGGAGGTTGGTTCATCGCATATCAGGAGCTTTGGGTTCAGAGATATCGCACGAATAATTGATATGCGCTGTGCCTGTCCTCCGCTGATTTCGTGGGGATATTTATTGATTTGATCTTTTGATACACCGACGCTATCCAGCATTTCATACACCATACTTCGCTCCTCTTCACGGTTTTGGGCGAGATGAAACAACCGTATCGGTTCTGCACAGCAATTATAGATTGTGAAGCGGGGGTTAAATGTCATCTGTGGATTTTGAAAAACGATTTGTATCTTTCGCCGCATTTTCAACCAGTCTTTTTTCTTGAGAGACGTTAAATCACAGCCATCATAGAGAATACTTCCAGAATCCGGCTTAAGAAATCCCATTATCATTCTGGAAGTGGTTGTTTTTCCGCAGCCGCTGCCTCCTATCAGTCCGAATATTTCATTGTTTTGAATTTGAAAGCTGATATCTTTGACGGCCTCGACTTCTCTATTGCGCCAGAAGCCGGAGTAAAAGCTCTTGCACAAATCAGAAACTTCCAGCATACTTCACACCTCCGTTAACTTTTTGTTCCGACTGACAGGTACATTTTATCCAATGATTTTCTCCGATATCGGATAATTCCTGATCATGATTACAGGTCCCTCCGGCATATAGACACCGATCTTTAAACCTGCATCCATCCGGTAAATCGGTAAAGGCGGGCATAAAACCTTTCATAGTTTTGAATCCATGCGCGGGCATTGAGGCAATCAAGCCTTGAGTATACGGGTGTGCCGGATGCTTAAAAACATTATTCGTTGAGCCGATTTCAACGATTTCTCCAGCATACATAACCGCCACGCGATCCGCCACACGGCTTGCCAGCGGGATATCGTGTGTAATCAGCATCATTGCGCAGTTCATATCCCGTTTTAAATCTGAAAGAATCTCCAAAACCTCCTTGCGCAGTGACCAATCAATTGCTTTTGTCGGTTCATCCACAATAAGCAAATTAGGATGTGCAAGTACTCCCATAGAGATCAATACGCGCTGGCACATTCCGCCGGACAGTTCACATGGATAATTGTCATAAACCGTAGCTCCGCGAGGCAACCTAAGCTTGCTGAAAATGTCTACAACTTTTGCCCTCACAGCGTTTCTGGTGTCGGTTTTTTCATGCTTTTTACCAAGGATACATTCGGAGACCTGCTCACCGACCTTCATCAGTGGGTCTAATGAGCTTGACGGGCTTTGGGGAATGCTCATGATTTCGTCACCGCGCAGCCTGCGAAAATCCGAATCCTTCATGTGCAAGGTTTCCTGTCCTTTATACATAATACTTCCAGAAACGATAGCATTGTCCGGCAACAAATGCAGGATGGCGCTACCGGTAACGGATTTGCCGCATCCGGTCTCTCCGATGACGGCAAGGATTTCATCTTTATAGATGTCCAAATTTAAATGGTTGATTATGTTGATAGGACTTTTCTTAACGAAAAAGCCCACGCAAAGATCTCGTATTTGCAACAATTCATCCATAACATGCTCCTATTCCGGACTGACAGATTCGCGCATTCTCGGGTCGATTAAATCGCGCAGACCGTCTCCCAACATATTAAACGACAAAGCGGAAAATGCGATGGCAAGCCCAGGGAAAAGAGACATCCATGGAGAATAGCGCAAATAGTCTTTTCCATCGCTGATCATAGCTCCCCAATCCGGAGACGGCGGCTGTGCGCCAAGACCGAGAAAACTGAGCGATGCACAATACAGAATGATACTTCCAATATCAAGCGACATGAGTATTAAAATCTTGGATGCCACGTTTGGTAAAAGGTATTTGAAAATAATACGTAAATTGTTATTGCCCATGGCTTTTGCCGCTTCAATATACTCAGCGTTCTTCAGCAGGACTACTTCACCGCGAGCCATACGCGCGTAACGCGTCCATTGAATACAGCAAATTGCGATGATAAGGTTTTTCTGCCCTGTACCGAGCACCGATGAAACAGCAAGTGCAAATACAATGGTCGGAAAAGCCAGGAATATATCTACAATGCGCATAATAAAGGCATCCGCTTTTCCGCCGCTATATCCTGAAATCAAACCAATCAGCGTGCCTGTTATCGCGCTTAGAATTACAACGAGGCTTGCAGTTGTCAGAGATATTCTGGAGCCTTCTATTATTCTGCTAAAAATACATCGTCCGAGGTTATCTGTTCCAAATGGGTAATTGGCACTGGGAACCATAAACGAAACAGAAAGATTCATTTCGGTGGGGTCATGCAGCTCGAGTATCGGTGCCAATATTGTTACAATAACAAGAATTACACAGCAAACACCACCTGTAAAAAGCATAATGTTTTTTCTATTTAATAAATCAATTATATTATTCAAGTGTTTTTTCATCATCCGTTACCCCCATTTGTATATTTAACCCGGGGGTCAATACAGGCATATAGAATGTCAACAATCAAATTAATGAATGCATACCCAAAGGAAATTAAAATCACACAGCCCTCTATCATCGGCGTGTCTTTTGAGTTCACGGCATTGATAAAAAGGTCCCCTATTCCCGGCCATGCAAATATGTTTTCTATTATTACTGCACCGCCAAGAATGTGGCCTATTTGCAGTCCAACTATTGTAATAATCGGAGGTATCGCATTGCGAAATCCGTGACTGACAATCGTTCTGCTTTTACTTAGTCCCTTTGAGCGTGCAACAATCATGTAGTCCTGATTTAGTACGTCAAGCGTGCTTGATCGCATCATTCTTGTCGTGGCGGCAGTCATCCCAACAGAAAGCGTCAGGGCAGGCAGAATAATGCTGCTCGGTGTATTCATACCATTTGTTGGCAGCCAATTCAGCTTTATCGAAAACAAAACAATCCCCATAATTGCAAGCCAAAACCCGGGGAAAGATGATAAAACAAGAGTAAAAATCCGGCTTAGGTGATCCAGCAGCTTATTATGCTTAAGTGCGCTTAGAACTCCTAACGGCAAAGCAATAAGCAATGAGATCAAGCACGCAGTGCCGCCAAGTCTTAGCGTGTTGGGCAGCCTGATGCTCAGCATTTCTTTAACAGGAAGATTATATCGATACGAAACGCCAAAATCACCCTGTATTGCATTACCAAGCCATTCCAGATACTGCACGCTTATAGGGCGGTTTAGGTCGAACTTCGTTCTTATAAAGTTTAGAGTCTCCTCGTTTACAGCTTCCGTTCCGTCTCGCTCGATAATGATAGCCGTCGCTGTATCGCCCGGAGTAACGTGTACTGTGAAATAGGTTAGCGTGGCTACGGCCCACAAAACCAGAAGGATTGCCAATATTCGATTAAGTACGTATTTGCCCACAGTAGTTCTCCTGACAAAAGTTTATGGATTTAAGACGCTATATGAAGCCATCACTTTATGGTTCCATATAGCGCCAATACTTGTGTTGCTATATATAACCTTATTTTTTACTTTAAATCTGTAGAATATGGAACTATGAAATCATGGACAGCTGCGCTGTATTC
Organism: Anaerovoracaceae bacterium; assembly: GCA_963676445.1. GTDB lineage: Bacteria > Bacillota > Clostridia > Peptostreptococcales > Anaerovoracaceae > Anoxybacterium. The sequence continues at coordinate 127,842 of OY781100.1, read as the reverse complement.
GAATCCTGTTACCTTGGAATTAATTGCAAATACGGCACCATAAAGCGCAACTGTGTAAACTGCAGCATCATCCTGTGCGATAACCTGAGCCTGACGGCTCAGCTCATTCTTTTCTTCAGAGTTCTCTGTATTCTTGCACTCTTCAAGCAGCTTATCGAGCTCGGGATTGCTATAGCCTGCCAGTTTTGCATTATTGGAACCGGAATAATAATACTGATATAGGTAATAGGAGGCAGAAGGAATATAACCGGTTGCGGCAGAGCTTAAATAAAGATCATATGCTCCATTTGTCTGCGCATCGGAAAGTGCGGTTCCTTCCAGCACCTGTACTGTGGAGTTAATGCCGAGAGCTTTGAAATATCCCTGTGTTGCCTGAACGATTAGCGGGTTGCCAGGGCGACGCGAACCGGTGACGATATTTAAAGTGACTTTCTGGCCTTTGTATTCGCGTATTCCGTCATTGTCAGAGTCCACAAAGCCCGCAGCATCGAGTAGTTCCTTTGCCTTTTCGACGCTATAGTCGTATGTATCAACGTCAGAATTATTCCAAGGAACACTATCCATAAATATACCGTTCGGAACTCCGCCGACACCTAAAAGGACATCACTAACAAGTTCTTCCCTGTTTATTGCATAGATAAGTGCCTTACGGATATTAGTATCTGCTAAATATGCCTTATTAAGGTTATACGTATAGAAATAGATTCTCGCAGTATTAAATTTAAGAACATTTAGATCGTCATTACCCTGCAGGGAAATAAGATCCGTAAATGGCACGTCAGTTACAATATCAACCTCACCGTTTTGTACAGAGAGAGAACGAGTACTTGAGTCGGAAATTGATTTAATATCTCGCTCTTTAATTCCGCTGGGCTGAGCACCGCCCCAATATCCTTCGAAGACATCGCAAACGAACTCGCCTGTAGAAACATCAAAACTCTTATACTTGAAATACCCCGTTCCAACAGGCTCGACAAAAGTGCCGCTTGCATCGACAGAGGAAGGCGCAATGATAGTTGCTGCAACGTTTGTCAGTGCTTCGGGAATTTCACCGGTTTTGATACTGGTGTTCAACTGCACCGTGTAATCATTAATAACATCGACAGATTCTATTGCAGTATACGCTGTGAAGCTGGTATTTTCCTTTGCGGCGCGCTCAAAGCACCATTTTACCGCATCGGCGTTGAAATCTGTGCCGTCATGGAATTTAACGCCCTGACGAAGATTAATTACCCAAGTGTAGTCACCGGTGCGGTCCCACGAAGTTGCAAGAGACGGGGTAAGATTGAAGTCGGAGTCAACGTTGACAAGCGTTTCAACGACCTGTGCAACTTCCTTGAGCATCGTTGCGCCATCCCCGTTGCTGATATCTAAGGTGGTCAGCGTGGACGGGAATACCAGTCGCAGCGTTGTGTTGGCGCCCGTCTTCTCCACTCCCGAAGTTTCCGTTTTCTGGCCGCATCCGGCGAGTATTGAAATCATCAAAAGGATACATAATGTGATGGAAATGATTTTTTTTGCCTTTTTCATTTTTTACCTCCAAAATTCTTTTATACAATTTGTAGAGAACAGCGTCTCTAAAATCACAAACTCATTTCGCTCCGACAAAAGCATACCAGTTTTCTCTGTCGCTTGTTACCATATGGCACCCAGTCATCGGATTAATTGACATATTATTAAAACCTGCTTTTTCAAACGATTCCACAATTTGCTCGCGACTGGCGTTTGCGAACGGAAATTCACTCACCTGGGTTTTCGCTTGATAGTTTTCGATTGATACGCATTGAATGCCCTCTTCCTCCAGTTCATTGATTGCGATTACCTTCCCGCCCGGCTTAAGAATGCGATACCATTCTTTTATCGCGTTTTCAGGCTCGCTGAGAGTCCATAGCAGGCGACTGTTTATTATTATGTCAAACATGTTCTCAGCAAACGGCAATTCCATGGCATTGCCATATATAAAACTGGTCTTTGTGTTCTGCTCTTTCGCATGATCGATTGCGATTCTCATCATGCCTTCAGAGATGTCCGCACCCGTAACATTAACATAGCCATATGCACCCAGCATATTGGCAATCATTCCGGTGCCTGTTGCAACGTCCAATATGTACTGCTCTTTATCCGCACCGATTAACTCGGCAAGCACCTTCTGCCAGACGGACTTATCCGCCAGCTCATGTGCAGCCTCGTATTCAGCGGCTGCCTTATCCCAAAAGTCTGCAATTCCAACCGTTTCTGAGTACCTTTTCGAAACGGGTTTTTTCCCAATCAGAACATGCCACGTCTGGTAATCAAATTTAGGACGTGTAAGTCCCGGTAGTCTTCTTATTTCAGCATCTTCGAATCCGTTTCGCAGCAACAGATCAGTTAGTTCCTGCATACTAGCGTCTTTGACTACTAGTCCCGCGTCTACATCGGCTGCATCGTACATGAAAGGCTTACTCGTTGATGACTTCAAGCCGACCCCATCCTCCATACGATTAAAGCAATATATACTCCCACCGGGCTTGAGTACACGAAACCACTCTGTAATCATCTCGTCGGGGCTAATAAGTGTCCAAATCAAGCGGGCGTTTACGATGCTGTCAACGGTATTATCCATCAGCGGCAGCTCCAGGGCGTTGCCCACCATATACATAGCGCCCGAACCGCAGGCTGCCGCATGCCTGACTCCGTAACGCATCATTTCTTTTGACAAGTCCATTCCTACGGTTGGATAACCCAAGCGCGCTGTCATATTTGAGAGAAAACCTGTGCCGGTGCCAAGATCAAGTACGTTTTTACGCTTGTCATTTCCAAGTAAAGCTTCCAGTGTGTTCATCCATGCCGAAATATCCTCCGTGTCGTGTTCTTTATCAAATGTTGAGGACTGCTTGTCCCAGTAATCGCCAATTGCTTTTATAATCGAATTCTTTTCCATAATTAACCTCCCAGTTTTCTATAAAAGTAATTTTTGCAGCCACGACACACGCAACACAAAAATTTAACTTTCGACACATGCCGCAATTTATTATATTAAAGGAACTCCATTTTCTCCACAAGCCCACTAGGGGGATATTTTTTTTATTTCTTACTGATTTTTCGCATAAAAAGAGGCAGAGTCTGTCGATCGTATAAATTGACTGTAACTCTGCACTCTGCCCAAGATGGTGCGCTAATTCTTTTGCTAAAGCTTTTGTAAAACCTATCAACCCTGCTTTAGCAGTTGAGTAGTGAACCCTTTTCACTCTGTTCTGAAAAGGGCGCCATTCCTATTCGTTTTTACTTGTAGGTTTGAGTCCTGTCTGAGTAAAGCTATTACCCCAATAAATCTACGAAAAAAGGGCTTTCCCAACTCATTAACGTGGCGTTCTCCATAGCATCATCCATTGCGGATAATAGCTTATTTTTATATTCAATTGCTTGCTGCGCCCTAGCTTCAATACCAGCAAAGATTTCCGCAGAAGGGCGGCTATCTCCGGCAGGCCCTTTATAACGACTGCTGTGTTTGACTGTTCTGTTTGACACCGCTGTACCTCCAAACTGTTATTTAGCGGCCTATTTACTTATCGTAAACTGTCTTGCTTTATTGAAAAATTTATTTCCAAAATAACTTTTAATGTGCTAGAATTGAAAGTATAGATTATTAATTATTTAATAAATTTAGTTGCTGTTGGGAGGATTAAAAATGACTGATAAAAAAATGGTAGTTCCAAAAGAAAAAAACGAAAACAAAGTAGAAAGTGAAAACAAAGAAAATCAGAATAGTGAATTTTTAGAAAATGAATTGGAAAACGTATCTGGAGGTTATTCAACTCGTCCCATTAAGCCAACATATAACTGGAAATAAATTACAATTTATCAATGCGAAAACTCAGCATTTCAAAGCAATTACCCGAGGGAAAAGTCAAAACCCTAGTCGGCCATAGCCGCAACATGGATACTTTTGGGGTTTACGGGCATCAGCTTAACGGCGAGGCAGAACAGACCGCTGCTGAGGTAGGAGCTTTGTTTGAGAAGATACTCGAAAATAAGTAGTGTGGTCAAAAGTGTGGTCAACGAAAAGATAAAAGGCTTTAGAATTCGCATTCTAAAGCCTTTTTCTTATGGTGGAGGCGAGGGGAATTGAACCCCCACGATGTTACTCACACAGACCTCAACCGTACGCGTTTGTCTATTCCGCCACGACATAATCTATTTCAAATCCTTCATTTTCATGGATATTCAGTTAATTCGTTTGAGGATACGTCACAATAAGTTTTCGTTATCCCTAACTGGCCGCGGAATGATTCCTTTATTTTTCTTCAGGGCCCACGAAGCGATGATCGCGTCCGGCGATTCTAATACTTATCAAATTCATTGTCGCTTAATATTATATTGGGCTTGGAATTATGTGTGGAGATCTTTTTTATAGAGCTTGTACCTGATAGTAATTTTGTTTGTTCTCCACGTGTACCATTTCTCAGTTTGAATCTACCAACCATCTCCTTAAGGAGTTCTGCCTGGCTGGACAATTCTTCACTGGACGCGGCGCTCTCCTCAGCAGTTGCCGAATTGTTCTGTACAACCTGGGATACCTGTTCGACTCCTCTGTTGATTTGGGTGATTCCGGAAGCCTGCTCGTTGGACGCTTCCGCTATGCCGCCCACCAGCGCCGTAGCTTTTTCGATGCCTCCGACGATCTCAACCAATGCAGCCGCAGTCTCGTTCGCTATTTTAGTTCCTGTCTGGACTTTATTGATCGAACCTTCGATGAGTTCTGTGGTTTCCTTCGCTGCCGCTGCGCTTCTTGCCGCAAGGTTTCTCACTTCTTCCGCAACCACCGCAAACCCCTTGCCGTGCTGTCCTGCCCTCGCAGCTTCAACCGCTGCATTTAAGGCCAGAATGTTTGTCTGGAACGCAATATCGTCAATAACCTTGATGATCTTTGAAATATTAGCGGAAGAATCGTTGATCTCTACCATGGAGTTCAGCATTTCCTGCATCTGCCCGTTGCCATTTTCGGCATTGACCTTGATCGACTCTGCAAGCTCACTGGCGGTATTGGCATTGACTGCATTCTGTTTGGTCTGGTTCGCTATGTCTGTAATGGATGCGGTCAACTCTTCGATGGCGCTTGCCTGCTCTGTGGAGCCCTGTGACAAGGCCTGACTTCCGTCGGATACTTGTCTGGATCCGGAGGCTACCTGCTCCGCCGCTTCGCCGATGTCGCCCAGGATCGTGTTCAGTGAATCAATTATGACATTTAATGAATTAGAAATATTGATGAAATCACCGACATACTCGCTTACATGCTCTATTGAAAGATTACCATCAGCAAGCTGACCAATTACACTTGATATCTCACCTACGATATTATTCAACTGGCTGGCTGTAGTATTTACAGCCTGTGTCAATACATCGAAATCACCTTTATATACGCCTCTCACAGAAATTCGCAAATTCCCATTCGAAATTCCATGCATTACTTCGGTAACATCCTTTAGTGGCTTTGACATTTCATCAAGAATATTATTCATTCCGCTAACAAGGTTCCCCCAAGCGCCCATGAATTTTGTGGCATCTGCTCTGACACTTAGTTTTCCTTCAACCGCAGCTTGGGTTAACAGAGTTGCATCACTGATTAATGCATTAATGGATTCCTTTGCATTCTTTAAATTATCATTGATCAATAAGAAATTCTCCCTATCGTTCTTCGTGAAGGAATCTGCTTCTGCAACATTAAAGTCTAATTCCAGATTGCCATCGGCTAAAAGCTTCAAATTTTTTGCAAGCCGGTCAACCTCAATGTTTTGATAATTTGCACTTTTGATCATTGCAGTGATATCCTGGACAATTTCAATATGACCAATCTTCTCTCCATGAGAATTATGTATATATGCTGTATTTACCTGAAAATTCATACCACTCTGCTCAAATAAGGTATTTTCCTTACCCCTACGAAGACATTCAATTCCACAATTATCTGTTTTACAGATCTTCGCATTCCAATTGCTGCAATGTTTTCCCTTGATGTCTTTACGTTTTACATTGAGCATATTTTCAACCGGCTTATTGATAAACGTCCAGTTCATATCCATGTCAGTTACAGAAAGTGGAAATGGAACTGCATCCAGTATGGTCTCATACCAGAATATCTTATCAACTACTGTATCTAACGTGCTATTAACGCCTTCAATGATCTTTGCAAAATCTCCACCATGCATTGATGCGTTTGCTCTCGTCTCAAATCTTCCTTCTATTGCAGATCTAGACAGCATATTTGCATCATCAACTAAGGCATTCACTGCATCAATGCAAGTATTTAAGTTGTTTTTAATTTCATTAAATTCACCCTTATATTCGTCCGTGATCTTTTCTGGAATATCACCCTTACTAATTCGCTCAATATAGCCTGCGGTCATATTGAGCGGCTGAATAACAGCATCTAATGTTTCATTGAAACCTGCAATGATCTGCCGATAACCTCCGTCAAACTGATCCACATCTCCTCTATTGCCCAGCCTGCCTTCCACAGCGCCTATTGTCATATTTTCTGCTTCAGCTACCAATCCTTTAAATGTGTCGATTACAGATTGCATGCTGATAGCAAGCACATCCTTATCGGATTGAGGTTTCACTTTAAGAGACAAATCTCCGCCTGCTATTTTATTTGCTACTTCTGCCTTTGATTTCAGATTATGTGCGATTTCAGTAAGGCCTCTTCCAATTAAACCAATTTCATCTTTTCGGTTAAGATGTTTCCCTTCTATTTGCACATCCGTGTCGCCAAGTACAAGAAGTTTCGACTTTTCAGCTATTCCTTTAAGAGGCTTTGATACCATTCGGTTAATAAACATATAGGAGATTACGGACAAAATAAGACTTGTCAGCAGTATCATGATTGCCATAATTGGAATTAGTGTATTGACTTTTGTAATTAATTCATTAACGTTAATGTCAACCCCTACGATACCGACGACTTTCCCAGCTGAGTTGTAAATAGGTGCAAAGCCCGAAACCAGCAAGCCATATTGAGGGCCATAGTCCCGTGGTATTGTGTAGCGGCCCACTCCATCTTTCAAAACCAAATCAGGATCCTCTGTATAAATATCTTTGGAATCCTTATATCCCAAGTATCCCCATTCTTTTTGATCCTCATCTTTGAGATATCCTGAAATAATATATTTATAATTGTCTCCGTCGCTTACCACAGCGTAAAGATAGGATACGCCGTTTCTTTGCTTTATTTTGCCCATCGTATCTTTGGTCAGTTTATAATATGTATCTTCTTTCCCTGTTTTGTCATATGTTACAAACTGATCTCCATCAATTTCTGCTGCTACTGATTCTGCTATAGCCAATGCCCTTTCGCCACTCTGTTTTAAGGCGTGATCCTTATAGTTATAATAACAAAAGATTCCTACCGCAAGTGTACTAATTAGTATCGAAGCAACCAGTATTATTGATACTTTCGATCCAATGGTTCCGTCCTTATTTAAATTTCTTTTCATCTCCTTCACCTCTGCCTTTCTCAAATTAATGTTTTTACGGTCCACTATTTTTTTCAGCATAACTCTCGGGAATTCCAAAAACTTTTATCTAAAATTTTCAGTACTTATTTTATCGACCATCGCTTTGAAATAATTAGACAAAATTCGACCTAATGTGACATTTTTTTGTGCGGTCGAAGGAACTTAAACCAATACCCTTTCGGACACGGCCCTCAATTTCGTTCGGCTGCGTCTCCTCAATTGGTCCAAGGCTCCGCCTTGGCAACCGGGCCAACGTTATATAACCTAATCTGGTATTCCAAACCGTTGGGGAATTTATCAACCTAATAAAAACCCCTGAAATCACTAATTTCAAGGGTTCGTTGTATTGTGCATGGATAAAGGATATCAGAAATAACTCTTGAACCGAAAATTCAAATATACAATGGGATTACTGGCGCTGGCGCTTGCACTGAATTACTTTAAGCTCAGCTTTTCGTGAATATTACTTTTCCGTTAAAAATGGTATAGGTAATATTTGTCCTTGAAATATCTTCCGGCTGAACCTTGAGTATGTCCTGATCCAATATCACCATATCTGCTTTTTTCCCGGATTCAAGCGATCCGATTGTCGTCTCCATCCTGATCTGTCTTGCTCCGTTTATCGTGTACGCCCGCAGCAGATCAAGAGCTGTGAGGCATTGGTCTTGATTTCTGGTAAATTCTTCCTTTCCTTTTTCGCCTTCATACGGACTGCACCGTGTAACGCCGGTTTCTATGCCGAATAGGGGCCGATTATCTGGAATAATTGGATTATCTGCACTTCCGGTCATTGTTACCCCTGCGTCCAGCATGTCCTTTACCGCATACATCCTTTCAAAGCGCTCCTGACCGAGCATTTTTAACTCCAGTTCCCAATAAGTAGGATTCTTATAGAACCAGATGGGCTGCATGGCTGCGATCACTCCCATATTACCCATTCTCGCAATATCTTCTTTTTGAATTAAATCAAGGTGGGTAATCGTATGACGCGCATCTCTTTTTCCGTTTTTCTCAAATGCGTATTCAATTACGTCTAGGATCTGTCTGGCCGCTCCATCTCCGATTGCATGCACATGCACCTGATATCCTGCCTTATCAATAGCTTCCAAAGCTGCTTTCAATTTATCCATCTCCCAGCGAGGCGTTCCTTTGTAATCGGCAGGCATACCTGCTTCCGTATCATATGGCTCAAGCAGTAAAGCGGTGCCTCCTTCGGTTACTCCGTCATAGAAGATCTTAACCGTGGTAATTTTCTGAAAATCTGAAACATATTGCTGCCCTTCATTCAGTATTTGAATAACCTGATCGGCATCCTCCTCTGGCTCCATAACGAGGGTCAGGTTGACGCGCAGATTGAGATCATTCTTACTCGCCAGTTCGGATATCATTTTCCAATCGCCGCCAGTTGCTCCTTGAATCGCCGTAATGCCTTTGCCCGCACAGTCTTTTTCAAACTGTTTGAAAGCTTGCAGGTATTGTTCTTCTGTCAGGGTCGAGACCAAATCATAAAATTCAGGGAAAAAGGAAGGACAGTCGGAAAAGAAACCTGTCGGCTCACCGTCTTCGGACTGATATATTTTCCCTCCTGCAGGAGGTTCCGTTTCCCTCGTAATTCTGTGCTTTTCCAGCGCTTTTGAATTTACAAATCGGGTATGAACAGAAGTATCCACAAGAATCACCGGTCTGTCTCCGACAATTTCATCCAAATATTTTTTATGAGGCCCTTCTTCATCAAAAGCGTTGATTGAAAAGCCGGTTCCTAAGATTGTCTTTAATTCTGGATTCATTTCCGCAAAGGTCTTCAGTGATTTTTGATACGCTTGTATCGATGGCTCCGTATCCGCCAGATTTAACGTGTATAACTGAAAGATCTGCTCCATCGGCTGGTGAATATGGGCGTCGACAAAGCTGGGAACGATCACCTTCTTTTGCAAATCCATAATTTCCGTTTCTTTTCCGATATGCTGTTCCAAACCCTCATTGCTGCCGACATAAATGATCTGATCGTCCCTGACAGCAACCGCTTCAGCGGTCATGCCCCTGTCATTCATTGTATAAACGACAGCGTTTTTTAATGCAAGTGTTGCTGTAATCTTTTGATTCTCTGTTGATACGCTTTCCACTGTGATTCCTCCTTTTTCCGCTCTGTCCTGTCGTGATTAGAAAAGAAGTCTTGATACAGACTTCTTTTCCATTTTATTTACTTCGAATGATCTTTATCTTATTTCTGCTGCCAGCTCTGAATAAATCTGCGCTTTGCAGAAGCAGGTCGCAGCCTTACCATAAAATTCCATTGATTTTTCCGGATTGTCGACATTGACTCCCGCCTTAGCTTGCAAGTTCATCCCTTCCCAAATGGCTTTCTTAGCCAAGGTCAGATATTCCTCGCTTTTTGACGATGGCTTTTCGTTTTGAGAAAGAACCTTTGAGGCATGCCACAATTTCATCTTTGCGTCATCAGCGGCTGTCATAACCACTTCCGACGCTGACTTTTCCAGCACAAGCTTACAATATTTCCCCGTTGCATCCGGAATGAAAGAGCTCCATCGATCAGTCTGACCTTGCAGAATATATACAGCATTGTCTTCCGGCACGCCAACGCAGCGTGAAGCACTTTTCAGCCTCCAATCTCTCATCTCAGGTGTCCACATACAGTTTCCGGCCGAATAATCCAATGACCAGACGCCTTTGTTCCATTCCCCGCCGTCCCAGTAATCATGACAGCTTAGTATTTCCATAATGCTTTCAACCGAATGATCTCCAAGCCTCTGCCGGATCAGCTTTTCTTCTGTAGCATAACGAACATAGGAATCCTCCATCCCTGACTCGTATTGCGCCGGTTTCATTGTTTCATTCAAAAAGTGGTTGGTAGCAAGGATATAGTCCTTTTCACCCTGATCCCCTGGCTTGCGTACTGACTCAACCGCTGAGGTATGCTCAATCATATGGACAGTGCCATTCCCATCAGCTAGATGAGTGACCCATCCGGAGTAAAGGTTAAGCTTGCTGTATAATTCCTTTGCCTGTTCCACATCATCACATTTCCAAGCCAGATACATCAGCGCGGCAACATTATCCGGGTACCCGAAGGATTGATCTTCCGGGCGGGCTGCTTCACCGCACGTGAAAGTACATGCAAGCCCCTTGCTGTTCATTACAAAATTACTGCCCATCTGTCCCGCAAGCTGCGGCATGGAAATAAAGCTGTTGCCTCTTTCGGGATAAGCGATAAGGATCACACCGTAAGAGCAAAGGTTCCAGGGCAGTTCCGCGCTGGCTCCGGTTATAAGTTTATGATTCTGCGAAGCGCTTCCAAAGACGGATATCGTGCTGCACATCGGCGGAAAAACAAATAGTAGATGGACATTGAGCAGGAAAACGTCTCCATACAGCAATCCGGCTCCGTCAGCGATTCCCCGCCACCATTCGATCATGTCCGGTGTTTCCTGTGCGACAATCGCTTCAACCTTTTCAAGACGCTCCGTTATTTTTGCTTTGTCAAGATACCGAAGTGCGTCGGAAGCAGCGAGGCAAACATTTCTTCTGATCATCCCGGAAACTTCTTTTCCGTATTGAAATCCCATCTCATAAGGCGAGCCTGCAATAAATATTATCGGCCTCACAGAGGGCGGCAACGCTTCGGTACTCCAGTCCATATTCTCTTCCCAGCTCAGCTCTGAAACTGATAACTTCCTCTTTTGTTCCTTCTTCACAATTCTAGCACCTCTTTTCCCATACTTTTTTATTAATAAAATAATCCGATACCGTTTCAGGTATCCTGCTGGGCTGCGTTTTTCTCAGCCAGCCATTTACTGAATACGCTTTTGATTCCCTTGTTAGCCAATACCGATCCCACCATCGCCACTGCTGCAAACACCGCAAAGGAAACAAGCGTATTGATTGGCGACAGTTTTGCGACGACCAGAGGAACCATAACAGATGCTAGCAGTTGTGAAATTCCAATAATTGAGAAGTTCAAACCGAAATTCTTTATCCCAAAAGTATTCATCGTAACTGTGGAAATCAGGCTTCCCACTCCTGCATACCCTAAGCTGATCGATCCGATTGCCAGAGTGAACAGCAGAGGGTTCCCTTGCGCAAATACAAGATAAACCACCTGCATTGCCAGCATGACCGCTCCGATTGAAAGAAACGCTTTGGCAGCGCCGAACTTATCGCAAATCGTTCCAAACAAAAATCCGCCTACGGCACCGCAAATACTTGAAGCGGCTACGATCCAAGCTCCGGCAGCAGTACCGACTCCAAGTGAATTCTGGGCCAGAAGCGACGCGTTGACGGCAATGTATTGTCCGCTGATTCCAAGAAATAGAAGCGTCAAAACGATAGCGTAATATGCCGGTGTTTTGATCATCTGTTTCCAGGTATACTCCGGTCCAGCGGTAATCGTTTCGAGCTTAGATGTATTCGGGGACCAGCCCTTCGGGCAGTAATTCTCTGGCGGGTTAAAGACAAATAAACCAAGAACCACCATCAGCACCCCGCAGGCGGCACCTACTATTATGATTGCGTTTGTAACACCATAGTATCTGATTAAAAACTCTACAATCGGTGCAAGCAGTCCAACGGAAATATTTAATATGGAAAAATACAAGCCGGTTGCCATTCCTCTTCTGTCCGGGAACATTTCACCGACGTTGGCAAGCTGAGCAGAATATATGATGAACATAAATATTGAAGACACTCCGCCTATCAATACAACATATGCAGTTACGGAACTTACAAATGCACTGGCGATGATAGTGATGCCATAGCAAATTGCCCCGACTATAATTAGTTTTTTATTCCCGAATGTATCCCGCAGTTTTCCTGCGAAAACCAACGCCGGTGTACCGATCCACATGGAAACGGTAAACGCAAGAACGATATTGGGAATGCCCCATCCTCTCGTCTCGCTAAGCGGTCCTAAAAATATGGTAAGTATGTACGCGAATGAACTTAGAGTACCGATAATTCCCTGGATCACAAGAAGGATCCATCTTTTTTTGTCGATTGACATAGCTTATAACCTCCTCAAATAAATCATAAAAAATCGTAACATACCTGGGTATGTTTTATACTAGCATATCCGTTTATCGTTGTCAATCTCCATTCAAAAAAAATAATACCATGGTATTTTTTTGATTACCAGGCAAATACTCGGGTATATTTTTTTATTTACATCGATTACATCCTTTGGTAAAATATTATTATTATTTGTGTAGTAAGGCAGGTGGTCAATATGGCACGTCAAGATATAAAATCAGCTGAAACAAAAGATAATATTTTAAACACTGCACTTGCCCTTTTCAGACAAAAAGGGTACGAAGCAGTATCAGTCAATGAAATCTGTAAGACTTTGGGACTGACAAAAGGTGCATTCTACTATCATTATGCATCAAAATCTGATATTTTAATTTATAGTTATAAAGAGGAAGCTGATCGGATGGCACAATATTATCAGTCCATTTCTTCGGAAAAGCCTCTGGTCAAACTAAAAAAGTTCTATAACCATTTTATCGACTTTTTTCAGCCGGACAGACTTGAAGAGATGAAAATCTTTTTTAAAGTTCAGATTGAATCCCATTATGAAAACTTTTTAGGAAGCAGCAGAATTCAAAGAGACATTTTTATTAATATTTTAAAAGAAGGACAAAGTTCCGGTGAAATTCGGGAAGATATTCCAGCAGAAATTCTTGCTGACATTATTTCCCGCTATCGGTTTGGACTGCATATCGAATGGTGCATTCTTGATGGAAAAATCAATCTGATCTCGAACAGCACCAGAGATTTTGAAGCTATTTTAAAGTTACTTACTCCTCCCAATGCGTAATATTAATAGAAAGTTCAGAAATCTTTTGATTAACAAACGGGATCTGTATTGACAAACATACCTCAGTATGATATTTTATCAGCATACTTGGGTATGTTTTTTTAATTCGTAGTAAGGAACTCGTGCTTAAATTTTTAAATACAGATTAGAAAAAGGGGGGATCCAACACAAGACATCACATAAAAAACTCCATGCTCGCTCATTTCAGTGCATGGAGTTTTCCGTTTCTTCTTCTTTATTTTCTTTCTCCGGCCGGTCTGATTTTACTCAAGATTTTTCTGTCTTGCCCGTTTGGATCATATACCGGCTTCCATTGTTCATCAATAATCATCGTCATGCGGGTCTGCCTATCATAGGGTTTCCACTCCGGAATAAGGCTGTTGTTCGGATTGCCCGTTTTTGCGAAGGAATACCAAGCCGCTACCGCCTGCTGACTCAACTGCTTAGGAACAATATCTTCGTCGCATTTCGTACGCAGGTTGTCGTCGATTCCTTTTCCCCCAAGCCAATAATTGATCAACTCTCCGTATCCGAAAGCGCCGCTGTCAAATAACACCGGTATTTCCGCGCAATGGGGAGCTTGTTTTCCTCTCGGAGATATCTTTGCTTCTTTTAAACCCGTTGTCATTTTCGATGCGTCCGGTACCCAATTCCACCAGTACATGTAGGTGTTTTTATTGTGCCGGGACTGCGCCTCGGCATAATAAATACTGCCGATTCGGGTAGCGAAATCATTGGCCAAAGTCATAGCTTTTTCTGTTCGATCCCCGCCTGCCAGATACTCCTCTATCACACCTTCATTACCAATGGGAGACATCATATACTGCGGTGTGCCCAACTCGGCATAATGTCCGTTAAGAGAAACAAGAATAGCTTCTGCAGGCAGCGCAGCTGGATAATTTTCCTCATCGAATGCATGAGGATCAGACTCACCGGTTGTGCTTCCAATCATCAGATCGATATCCTTAGCGCAACCGTCGAGCAATTGCTGCCAATAATCTGACGGAATAACTGTGCCGTCGATGCACCGGGCAGCTATCGTACCGTAATTTGGCCCGAAGATCGGCCAAAGATCCATTGCATTCCAGTCTTCGTCTGCGATCTCGGTCAGTTCATCTATTCCGATAACGCCAAGGGCCTCAAAAATCCTTTCCGACATTTCTGATTTGACTTCTTTTGTCGTGATCCCGTAAAACGGAGGCCCGCTTTCCACAATGACCCTTCGGAAGTACTTTCTGGCTTCCGGAGCTGACATCAGATAGGCGCAAATGTGTCCTCCCGAAGATTGTCCGAAAACAGTAACGTTATTCGGATCCCCTCCGAAGGCTTCAATATTTTTGTTCACCCATTTTAAAGCCTGCAGCACATCCATAATCCAAAGAGAGAGACTGTTTTCATACTCGTCTGTATATCCCCTTAAAGAAGACAGATCCAGCGAACCAAAAATTCCGAGCCTGTAGTTCGCGTTGATCATGACCGCGTCTTCTCCGTCCGGAAGATGATTCAGAAAGCCCTTGCCGCTATAGGTGATGTCGCTGCATCCACCCTGAACAAAAGAGCCACCGTAAAAAAAGAGCATAACCGGTTTGCCTTTTGTTTGGGAATTTTTGGTCCAGACATTAAGATTAAGACAGTCGCTTGCCGTATGATTCGATGCACTCTCCGTCGGATCATACGGCTGAAGGCAGGCAGGGCCATACGTTCTCGCAATGATGATATCTCCTTCGTTTGTCGTTGCATCTTTCGGAATTTTCCATTTTTCTGCAGGTGCAGCGAATGGAATTCCAAGATATTCTTCAACGCCATTCGTGTAGTTCCCAAAATAGGTACCGTTTGGCGCAGTCACGGCTGGCATTTTGTCTTTTTCCAATTTCATTACCTCCGTTCGGATTTATTTATTTCTTGCAGAATGTTATCTCTATATCATTTTATAATAGCTGATAATGTTTCCTTCCGGCGTTTTCTGACCCAGTCCGACAAAAATATGTTTTGTCAGCCAGTCGTGCGGTCCAGCCTCCACTTCGAAAGAAGGGGCTGTTCTCATATAGTATTCGGAAATATCAACTTCCTCGTGATTGGACAACCGCCGCATCACTTCAGGAGAGCCCCATCGGTACCCACGGTTCTGAAGATAGATTATCGTACCGTCCTCTTCTTTCAGGAAGTATCGCGCATCAAAATCCAGCGTACCGTCAGGTCTTGCCAAAGGATAATCTCCGCCCGTTCCCGGCAGAACGACGCCCTTTATATTGGGTCCTTCAAAAGTACCTTCCAGCGCATCTACAAAAAATCGATCCTCTCCTCTGGCATTGTTAACAATTCTGATTACTTTCCCAAGCTTTAATTTAACGCTGAATGCAAATTCAAATTTGGGCTCTATTCTTCCTTCCATACTTATTCTCCCTTCAATATTTTCTAAAGTCCGCCTGACCTATTACAGCCGGACTTTATTTTCTTCATTTCATAATACAAGCATCCCTTCAGAAACTGATTGCACCTATAAGTAATAAATGTATTCTGCTGCGTTTTCACCAGCGATCCGGCCACTGTTTAAAGCAAAGCCCATTGAATTCCCCGGGAGCTTGAATATGTAGCTGTCCTTATATAAAGAGCATGCGTCCATTCCTGCGGCATAAAGTCCCGGTATTTTATCAAACTCCTTATTCAGCACTTCTGTCTTATAATTGATTTTAATTCCTCCTGTGCTGCCAAAGGCACTGGGGATTAATTTTCCCGCATAGAATTTCGCTTTTCTGATTGGGCGAAGGTATTTGTTAGACTTTTCGTACAGTTTATCATAACTGTCGCAGTATTGGTTGTACTCATCAACCGTTGCCTTAAGATTCTCAGCATGGATTCCTGTTCTTTCAGCAATTTCTTCGATGGAATCTGCCATAATGAAATCGGTGCCCTTCCCTTCCTGAATATATCGTTCAAATTCATTGCCGAATTCGTCCATCGTTGTAACCGGCCGATCATAAGCGTCCATATCAAATCCGTTCCTAACGTAATACCTTTTGGCTGCTTCGTCAAATATCATATATGCGCAGGCATTTTTCTGCATGCTAATTGAATTCCCGCAGTATGTGGTGTTGGCCATTTGTGCTTCATCGAAAAAACGTTCGCCGTTAAGATTCACCAGTAGATTCGGCTGTCTGAAAGCACTGTCAAGCGTCTGAAAATGCTCGCCCGCAGCAGTCTGATAATACATTTCCATATTAATATCGGACTGAGCTGCGCCCACTTCATAAGCCATCTTAATCCCTTCACCTGCAAGGCCAGGGATTCTAAAGCTAAACATATTTTTTCCATATTCATACCCGGTGTACTCCTTGATCATCTCAGGATTATCACCGAAACCGCCTGTACAGATGATCACCGCTTTTGCGTTAGCCTGGATGGTCTCACCGGTTTTGTCTTCCGCTAAAATTCCCGTAATATTTTCCCCATCCTTAATGATTTTTTTAACAGGAGTTTCCATGTAGAATGCTACACCCAGTTCATCGGCTCTTTCCTTTAAAGCCTTTGTGATCATTGCTCCGCTTCCTCTTCCGATGGAACCGTTGCTGAGCTTGGGGAGATGCCATGTTGCCTGAGACTCTTGAAAATGCCTTGCTGCAAACGCCCATTCAACTCCCATATCCTCCAGCCAGTTTATGGTATCTCCGGATTTGTCAATATATGCCTTTACAAGTCTGCTGTCAATACGCCAGTGAGCATAGTCCATATAGAGCTTAAAAGCTTCCCCCTTTGTAAGAGTATCAAGTTGTCTTTTCTGTACCCGGCTCTCAACACCAAACGGACCCATCGCCATGCTGGCAATACCCCCGTTTACCTTACTCTTTTCAAAAACAAGAACACTGGCCCCTTTTTCCGCGGCGCTTACCGCCGCAGCCAGCCCAGAGATTCCGCCGGCAACAACTGCCACATCTGCTTCTATCTGTTTCATTTCATTCTCCTTTTCTTTTTTTCGTTTTATGTTGTGCAAAATCTGGCTATCTGCTCTTCCATGAGCCGACACGCACCGGTTTGTCCGGAGTCCTGGGCTTGACACCGCCCGCTTTTACTACGGCACCTTGATGCGGACATATTTGTAAACAGCGTCCGCATTTTGTACAATAATCCTGATCAATCACGTGAACATAGCCGCTCTCACCTTCGATTGCATCTTCAGGGCATGCATTCAGGCAATCCCCGCAACCCTGACATTGATCCCCAAGAATATGATAGGTTATATATCCCTGGCATACAAGCGCCGCACATCGTTTTCGCCTGACGTGAGCCTCATATTCGTCGCTAAAATATGTCATACCTGATACAAGCGGATTGATGATTGATTTTCCTAGATTGCAGCTTGCTCCGAGCTTCATATTCGCACCCAGTTCATTGAGCAATTCGATATCTGCTGCCTTACCTTTGCCTTTGATAATGTCCTCCATTATTTTGCACACCTGCTTCGTACCCATCCTGCACAGCATACATTTTCCGCAGGATTCATGCCTGGATCTTTCAAAACATCTATATGTGGTCTCAATAATACAGTTTTCCGTATCCAATAACTTGACGAGCCCGCTTCCCATCATAGCTCCATTTTCCTTTAAGCTTTCAAAATCCAACTTTATATCAAATTTGTCCGGTGGAAAATAACTGCCAAGATATCCTCCGAGCAAGGCTGCCTTCCATTCGCCCGAAACTTCAATCTGCGATATGACATCGCTCAGTTTCGTCCCCATCGGCGCTTCGAGAATCATCTCCTGACTGGTTCCATCTCTGCTAATCTGCCATAGTTTCGTCCCTGGTGATTGCTCCGTTCCGATTTTTCTGAACCATTCCCATCCTTTTTCGATGATTGCCGGAATGCTCGCAAGAGTCTCAGCTTTGTGAATCAGTGTCGGATTGCCGCCATATCCTGATGTTAAAATATCTGAATTGTCCTTTAAATGAACTGGAGCTTTCCCTTCCAGCGCTCTGATCAAGGCATCTTCCTCTCCGAATACCGGTTCATCATCAATTACCATCAGTTCAATGCTTATATGAAAACCTGATCCCCATATACCAGTCCCGCTTAGTTTCAACTCTTCCATCTTTCTGAGATCATTTTTCATATTTTCAATTGATTTCCGGTTTCTATGGTTGATAACAACATAAGCTCTGGTTGCGCCGGTCGCGTATGCGCTAATCAGCAGCCCTTCCAAAGGGGTGACACAATCATTCTCCATGATTGCGCCTACAATGCCGCACTCCTGATTGCCTTCCGTAAAGTCGCCAATTATACATTTTATATCCGATTTCGTATTTTGGAAGGCTGCCCATCTGCCGCCAACCTGCAATCCCGCCTCATTTCTTTCACGCAGTCCGGAACTTTCGATTTCAGATATGATATCCTCCTGAAGCAATTTCAATGCTTTGTTCAGTGATGAAAGGCTGCCGTTTGCCAGATCGTATTTTAAATTCTCTCGATCTATGCGACCCCAATTCCTCGTAACAATTTTCTCTTCATATTCCATATTTCTTCACTCCAAAGCTTTCTTATCTTTTTTCCCGTCGTAATCGTTCCAAAATTTGACGCTGTCAATACGAAGTCTCAAATCACACTTCAGACAGCGCTCCGCTTCCTTCAAGGCGGCCTCCATATCAAATACCCGGCTTACAGGATTAAAATTCTTAGTTCTTTCGTCTACCGGTGCCATTTCTTCATAATTTCGTGTAAGATCTGCAAACCCATCAATTCTGCCAATATATCCTGCTGGCTGAGTAGAATCAGTCAACTGCTCATCAATGATGCCATCGCCGCCGAGAAACATGTCAATAGAGCTAGCCGCATTTCTCCCGCCTGCAATGGCTTTTATCACCGAAGCGGTTCCTGTGACCGCATCCCCTGCAGCAAAGATTCGTTCAACGCTAGTTGTACACTTCTCTTCATCTGCAATAATGCTGTTTCGGGCTGTGACGACAATTTCACTTCTCTCATCAAATCGTTCGGGGATCTGACCGGTTGCAAAAACAACAGTATCCGCCTCTATTTCATGGTTGGAGCCCTCCAACAGTTTTACCTGAAGCTTTTTATTCTCATCAAATGCAAAAGATTCAACCGTGATGCATTCAACACCTGTTACTGCTCCCGCTTTACTGTTAATCTTGGCGAAAGATGTGGACGGATGGATGCTGATGCCTTCCTGAACAGCTTCGTATGCCTCATCGGCAGACGCCATCATGTTGTCTCTCGGTTCCAGAAATGCTATGTGAACATCTTCGGCTGCAAGACGTCTTGCAGTGCGGGCACAGTCGAACGCGACATTCCCTCCTCCGATTACCAATACCTTTTTCCCAATCTTAACTTCAGTGCCCAGATTTACAGCTCTGAGAAAATCCACTGCCGTGAAAACACCCTTCAAATCAGAACCTTCAATCGGGAGCTTCTGACCTTTGTGTGCACCTGTGGCTGCCAAAACCGCATGAAAGCCTTCTTGCAGCAATGTTTCAGGATACTCTATTTTTCGGTTGTACTTAATCTCGACTCCGATGCTCAGAATTTCCTGTATTTCATTTTCTAAATCTATTTTTGGCAAACGGTATTCCGGTATTCCGACGCGCATCATACCGCCTGCTGCTTCTAACGCTTCAAAGACGGTTACTTTATGACCTGCCTTTGTCAAATAATAAGCGGCAGTCAACCCAGCCGGGCCGGAACCGATGACAGCAACTGTCTTTCCCATAGCAGGCTTGATGATCCGGTAATTTTTCCAGGACTGATCATCGTATTCAGCGGCGTATCGTTTCAGTTTACAAATGGATACGGAATCATTCAGTTCCTTTCTTCTGCAAACCGATTCGCATGGATGGCTGCAAATATCTCCGAGTGTCATTGGAAACGGAACCTTTTCCCGAATAACGGCAACAGCGTCCGATCGTTTGCCTTCCGCGATCAGCCGGATAAACCGCGGGATATCTACTCCCGCAGGACATTCATTTCTGCAGGGGACGAGCGCTTTACTCCTTGGTAAATCTTGATTGAGCATACCGTCTTTGTCGCGCAGCGCTCCCGTCGGACAAACTTCCACGCATGCACCGCAAAATCTGCATCCGGCATCTTTCATCAGACTCTTTCCACTGATCCCTACGTATGTCCCGTCTTCTCCCCTTATATAATCCATTACCTTGACGCCGCGAAGCTCCTGGCATGCACGGATACAGCGTCCGCACTGAATGCACCGTTCCATATCCCTTAAAAATAAGGGGTTTTCCAGATTGGGCGGGTAGCTTTTCCCAACATTTCGCAATCTTGAATTTCGAATCCCAAGATATTGGGCGATTGACTGCAGTTCACATTGCATATATTTAGGACAGGTTGCACAATCTGACGGATGATCCGTAAACATCAGTTCCAAAGAAAGGCAGCGAAGGGAATTTAATTTTTGCGTCTTTGTTTTTATTACCATCCCGTCCCTAGCAATCGTGGAACAGGATGTGCATATATCTTCCATCCCCTCAATTTCAACAACACAGAGCTTGCAGGCTCCATGAGGCGACAAATTGGGATGATGACAGATATGCGGGATATATATCCCGGAATCTAGTGCTGCTTCTAAAATGGTTTTCCCACTCGTTGTCTCGATATGATTATCATCAATACACAAACTAATTTTTGAATTTAACATTTCAGCCTCTTTTTAATACGGTTCGAGTTATACTTTTTCAGGATTCAAAGTCCTGTAATAGCTGCCGCCCAGATGATTTGGATTGAACAATTCCCTAATCTTCCATTGGTATGAGAATACATGAGGCTGCGGTGCGTTTGAATAAGTTTGATCCTGAATTTCCTGAGGCATATCATATCCGTCAACACCTCTTAAATCACTGTTCATCCTTCCCATATCAAGTCCGATTCCCTTTTCAAGCATCCATCTTTGCGTGTCATCGATAAATTCACAGGAGCCTTCCACCGATTCTTTCTCATAAGGATCAAAGCATGTAAAGAACTCCCACATGAGCGTTCCCCCACCTCCCAGCATCGAGAGACTTCCCATCTCAGAATCTCCTCCGGTTGCGGCAAAGGCTGTGCTCTTGTTTTCCCACTCTCTCTTTAACGCAGCAGCCTCTTCCATCACAGACGAAGAAACATAAAGATTCGAACTCAATCCAAAGTTACCTTCATATCCTCCACATAGCACGAAATTCAAGTTTTTTCTTCCCATTCTGAGCAAGTACAGCAATGCCCAGTCAGCCAATTCCGGATCGTTCATCATTTCCGATTTCCAGCCGCCGGTGATTTCCAGGATCTTATTGATCACTTTCTCTTTGTACTCCATATTTCTCTTTGTCATTCCTGCTATAACGATCTGAAAGTCTAGTTTCATATCCTCTGTCTGCTTTTTGATCTCCGGATCTTCCATGAGAGCGGGGAGATCACAGAGTTGTTTGTCAGGATCGGTCAATATTTCTATCATGGCTGCCTTGAGATCCCGTCCAAACATGTTGAATTGCCTGTGGCCTAGATACAAAACATCGGTTTCATAGCACAATCTTACTGCTTCTGCCCACGCATCCCATGTTGGGAAACAAAGTGTATAGCATTTGAAATTGTCGGGAAGAACTGCTTTATATGCCGGAATTGTTCCCTCGGAAGGTAAATAAGTGGGACCAGGCCAAGGATGCAGCCGGATCGCGATTTTCGTACAAACGCCCATTTCTCCGATTGCACCGAAGCTTCCTCTGAAAATTGCACGAGGACTTGGCCCCGGGCCTTCCCCACAGAACCATCCTGCACCGCTTCCTATCGAGCCTGACCGAATGATTTCTCCGTCAGGCAGAACCCATTCCGCTCCAAGAAGATTTTCACCGGCGTTTCCCATAAAGAGGGAGCTTGGTCCGATCCCTCCCCAGCCTGCCGTGCTGGCAACAATCGAGCTGCTGCATCCTACTCCGGGCAAATTGCAATTCAGGCCCGCTTTCATTGCTTCCGCCTGAACGACTGCTCCAATCGCATACGGCTCGATAATGGCAGTCTGATTTTTTTCATCGATTTCAAGCGCTCTCATGCGCCGCATATCCAGCTGAATCGCATAATCTGAGCCGACGTATCCCATCGATGCCCAAAATGTAGTCGATGCCTTAAATTTTAATTTAAATTTGTTGCAAAGTTTTACGATTTTCTGAACTTCGTCGGTGTTTCCCGGTAAGATGACTGCTTGCGGACAAGGCGTCACCTGCCCGTAAAATGGTCCGTAGTGGGAGGATGTCTGAGCTGAAATACATCTATATGTTTCAAGTATAACAGGATCTATGGAGATGTTGTTTTTTCCAACAACATCTTCAAACGCCTGGTATATTTCCATTGCTAACGCCATTTTTCTCTCCTCCTTCTATAAAGCCCGCTGAACAAGCTCAATCATATCTATAACTTCAATCTTGTTTCCAGCTTCGTCTGTCGCATTGCTGAAATTGCTTCTACACCATGGGCATGCCGTAATCAGAGCTTCAGCGCCGGTGGCATTCGCTTCTGTAATTCTCTCTCCGGCTGTCCAGGAAGAGAATTCCGGGTTGGAATCACTGCATCCGCCTCCTGCGCCGCAGCACCAAGAATACTCACGGATTCGTTCCATTTCAATCAGCTTGACACCGGGAATACTGTTTAATATATCTCTCGGTGCATCGTATATACCATACGCACCGTTGTATCGCGGTCTTCTCGGTTCCCATGTGTGAACCTGATTCAATATCTTCTTTTCTTCGCCATCCCATGAAACATATGGTTCGCCAAGTCTTCCAAGGTGGCAAGGATCATGATATGTAACCGTCATTGGAACGGATTTCGTGAATTTGATTTTTCCTTCTTTAATCAGGCGATCAATAAATTCAACAACATGAAGCACCTCGATCGCGAGACCTTTTTGCGCATAGAGCCGTTTAAATGTATAGTAACAATCAGAGCAAGGTGTTACGATTGTCCTTACTCCTGCAGTTTGAAATGCTTTGATATTTGCGTCAGCCCGATTGTCAAATTCCTCTCTGAACCCCATCTGATAAGCACGTCCCGCACAGCAGTTATCCGCGCTCCCCAGGGTGCCCATATCAACTCCGGCATTTAAAAGCAGCCGGACTGCCGATTGAGCTGACGTTTGGAACTCTCGATCATAGCTGTATTTACATCCGGCGAAGAAGGCTACCTCTGCTTTTTCCTTGAAAAGATCCTTCAGGGCAAGCTCTTTTGCCCAGTTCATTCGATCCGCCTTGACAGTGCCAGCTATCATGCTGTTTTCATTGTTCAGATTGTGAATGACCGGGTTTTGCCCCGACAGCACTTTTCCCTCTTTCACCATTGCTGCTTTCAGTTCAAGATTATGCTCCAGCGGTTCAAGATTGTAGCGGGTGATCTTGCACGATACGTCACACAATCCGCAAGCCGTACAGTTGTGAGCAATTTCAGCAGCCTTATCAGAAAAATCGACTTTCTTATCCAAAAGATTCAAGGAAAGTTGAAAACGTCCCCGGGCAGAATAAGTATTAAAATTGTAATAACAAATACTTGGGCAGTTTTCACCGAATCGCTGACTTTTTATCTTATCAAATGGTATCCAGCGGCATCCCAGACAGTTACTGCAACGCTCCATCATAGGTCTGTAATCTTGTAATGACATGAATTAACGCCTCCTTTGGCAATCTATATTCTACGCTAACATACTCAGTTGTAATATCGCTGACCGTATGCTTAAACCGACAATTTCCCGGGGTTCATGATGTGATTCGGGTCAAAGATTCCTTTCAGCCGTTTCAGCATCATCAAACTCTGAGCGTCCTTATTCAGCTGAATTTTCGACCAGATCCCGTAAGGTCTTGAATAGTAAGCCCCCATCGCCGCCAGCTCTTCACTTGCTTTTTTGAAGAACTTCCTCATATTTTCCACTTCCTCCATATTTCCCGGATCGTATGGCAGGTGGAATTCACAGTGACATGAGGTTCCCGCATGTAACGGCTGAATATAGACACCGATGTCTGTGGAAGGATATCCCCATGTATCTGCCAAAGAATACATTAGGTCAATAAATTCCGATGTCCTATTGATTGTTGTAACAAAGAAAATTTCCTGAAAAGCGCCTTTATATGTTTCTTTCCAGTATTTTTCGCCGGAAGTATGTATCATTTTATTGAGAATCTGACTTCCTTTTGCTCCCAGCACGGAAGGCAGCATCTTCAAGCCGAACTGCTGAGCGATTTCTGCAATATCTGCTTCCTGGCTGTCAACGTATTCCTCTGCAAGAATTTCACGGCCAGCTATGCCAACCAGAGATACCCACTTCGGCAATTTCATTTGCAGATCCTTGATCCCGCTTGCGGTTTCACCAATTAAATTTGCCAGATATACGCCGTTCATTACCATCAATTCGTCGCTGAATCGCATCTTAAGGACGCGGTAGACAAAGTCCTTCAGATCCTCCGATTTCTCGGCGGGAACCAAATGCAAATTATGAATCTGCGGTAGAATCTCACACTTTATCGATATCCACGCTGCGATTCCCATCGTTCCCTGCGCAGAAGTAAGAAGTCTGCAAAAATCAACCTGCTGCGGACCTGTACCGGAAACCTGCCATTTATCAGAAGCCCATTGCTTCTCAAGATCCAGCAGACCCATACCGGCTTCGCCTGTATACATACTGATTCCGTCGCCCCATACGACTCCGATGCACCTGAGAGGATCAGTATAGTTCCATTGATGGATTGAATTCAGTCTTGGTTCAACTTCAAGAACACTTGCAAGAACTGATTTCCCTGCTCTCGGCGCCAAGGAAGCCGAAATTGTCATTCCTTCCTTTTCCAAAGCTGCTTGAAGTTCCTCATAAGTTACGCCCGGTTCTATTACAGCAATTCTGTGTTTTCGGTTAATCGACAAAATCTTTTTCATTCCGGAGAGGTCAACAATAACCGCCTGCGGCATACTGGGTACAGTATCTCCTTTATAGTGAGGCGGACCGGAACTGACCGGAACAAGCGGAGTCCCTGTTTCGTTCGCCCATTTTACCAGCCCCTGGACTTGCTCTGAATTCTGAGGCTTTGTAACAAACCATGGTTTCATAGGAGCCTCAAAGCTTTTGTCGCTGCGATATGCCTTTAATGTTTCATCATCATCAAATACATTCTTTTCCCCGACAATGCTGATTAATTCTTTTTTCAAATTATCCAACCCTTTTCCTCCTTACTATAAAATTGGGTGTTATCATCACCCAATCAATGCTTCATTTTTATCAACCCGTTCCTCATCTTTTGAAAGGGATAAAAAAGTGGCTTGCCCCTCTGCACTCCCTTTTTTTTATGAAATAGGAAAAGATGGTTCCTGTTTCACAAAAATAAACATACCCGAGTATGTTTATACGATATCATACCCAGGTATGTTTGTCAATCAGTATTCGACTAGATCCCGCTAAAAGTATGCGGCATAAAGATGCGGCGGAGGCTGACGCAACGCTGTTTCCTCCGAATTAACTGCAGAAGAGGTGATTCTTTCATCTTCAATAATTTTAATTCCGCTTTTTCCGTGTTCACTTAATCCTTTGAAAAGTTATCAGATGGCGTGAATCCTGACTATCAAATAAAAGAAGGATTCCACTACCAATATAAGCTGTGCTGTTATCACTGAATAAGGAGTATGGCTAACTCTAATATGTCCAGCTGTAGGAAACCATAAAATTTGACCTGACCCAATCCTCTGCTGAACCATCATAATATTTAACATTTTCATATCCGAGCACCTGTGTCAGCACATACCACCAAGCGGCTGTAAAGCCTCCAACGCCGCAATAAACTATGATTTCCTTCGCTTTGCTAAATCCAATGACGCCTTGAGCCATCCCGACCAACACTTCCGTATCTTTATATGTTCCGTCTTGATTCCATATCCAGGGAGCAGGTAGTGATCTGGCACCGGGGATATGTCCGGCCTTGTCAGCAAAAGGTTCCGTTTCAACGCCGAAATAAATATTTAGGTTTCTGGCATCGACGATCACTGATTTACCCACATGCCTCTCCACATACTCCCGGTCAACAAAGATCATATTATTCTCACTTGCTTTGTATTGCACTTTTTTTGCTTGATAAGCTGATTTTGTAACTGGTTTCCCCTCAGACACCCATTTGGAATGCCCTCCATCCAGCAAGCTTACATCCGTTACTCCTGCATAAATAAGTGTCACTGCTACCCTTGCGGCATCTGCCAGTTCATATGGAGGCTTTCCAGGTAGATTTTTTGAAGAAACAATAACAACCACAGAATCATCTGTTATTCCGCAGGAACTGATCGTGTCCTGCAATTCCTCTATTACAGGCACTTCAAGGGTTAAATTGTTTCTTGTTACCGCCCATATCGATTCTCTAGCAAAAGGAGCGCTGATAGAATTCGCAATATGGCCGGTTTCATATTCTGCTGCGCTTCGCACATCCAAAATGATCAGGTTGTTCTGCCCGATATTGTTGGATAACCAGTCGACAGAAACAATGGGGAATATCAATCTCTTCTTTTCCATATCAATCCTCACCTCTTTACTTTAAAATCATCATCGTATCGTTAGCAAAAATTATTCTTTATAAATGATCAAACCATTTGTCCAGTACGTAGTTTCTTGTTTCTTCCATCTTTAATATATGATGCTAAATTTTGAACTTTCTTGTCTGTTCTGTCTGCCTTTGCGATATTAAATTGTATTCCAAGTAATTCTGGTTATATCGAATTAACTCACTGAATAATTTCAATATAGTTTAATCGGAAACATATGTCAACCGGTTGAAGCAATTTGATCATCACCTGTCGGCACAAGGAAAACACAATTCCAGAATCGCAGAGAATTTTCATATGATGCAAAAGTGTCGGCTGACTGATCTTCAAATCATTCAGCCGATGCAGGCACATTGCTCGCCCTTGCAAAGCAAGGGCGCTACTTTTTATTCGGCTTTTCTGCCATCTTAAAAATTACGCTCTTTCTATAAGGAATTTTTTATCCTTATCTTTGTTTCTAGGAAATCAAGTGCCGCTTTGTTGCAATTGAAGCTTTTCAGGAATCAAAAAGGCTGCAAAAACGGCAGAAATCCTGCGTTTTTCACGCAGGATTTCTTTTTTTCATACACAGAATGGTGCGGTCGAAGGGACTTACACAGCTGCTCACTCCGTTCGCAGCTGCCGTCCTACGAGGCCCTTTTCAGGCCTCTTGGACCGTCTCACTGCAAAAGGCATCACCGGTGCCTTTTGCGGACATTCAACGCCCTTTCGGGTTCAAGTCCCTTCTCCCTTTTTACCAAAAGAAAACAGAGCATTTTGCAATGCTCTGTTTTCTTTTGGTGCGGTCGAAGGGACTTGAACCCCCACGATGTTACTCACACGGCCCTCAACCGTGCGCGTCTGCCTATTCCGCCACGACCGCATATTCATTGGCTAAGTCTTGTAAACAACTGTTTTGTAAGACTGACCAAGAATAATCATACTATGTTTTAGTAAGGTTGTCAAACCTTTTTTCATATAATCTGCGAATTTTGTTTTTTTCTCTGCGAATCTGTTTTATCATTCAATCGTTTGTACGTCAGCTTCGGGTTCCTCCGGCACTTCAAACTCCGAGTACCAATCTTCGCAGTCTTGATAGAGATTGAAGAACTCCGGTTTGATCTCGCCTTTCAGAGAAGGAGAAGTAATCATTCCGTAAGTTTTATAAAGGATACAGTAGTAAGGAAGATCATTGATCATGATATCGTTTACCTGTGTAAAGGTTGCCAGTCTGTCCTTTTGTGAAATACCCGACTCCATTCTATCCAATAACGCGTCTAATGCCAGGTTGGAATATCCAATAGAATTTCCGTAGTTCGTATGAAGAAGAAACCGCAAATCATAGTTTTCTTTAATCTGATACCCCCCGATATAGATGTCAAAGTTGCCGGCTGCAAGATCCGCCTTATAGCTCTCCCAATCCTTGCTTACGATATTCGTACGGATAGGAAGCTGTGCAAGGTCCTCCTTGATGATCTGGACAGCAGCGGTTCTTGATTGATCCTCTGAATTTACCAGAATGTTAATTGTGATGGTCTCGTTATTCAGCCCCTCAGCCAGTCCGTCTCCATTCCTGTCGATATAGCCAGCTTCCGCCAGCAATTTCTTTGACTGTACCGTATCAAAGAGATAATGGGTCTTTACGCTTGAAATGCCTAAATAGCCTGGATAATAGATGGTCTCGTTTTGAAGGCCATTTTTAAAATATGCACTTTCAATAATTTCCTCTGTGTCGATAGCGCAAGCGATCGCCTGTCTAACCTTCATCCTTTTTAATGCAGGGTTATTAAAATTAAAACCGATCACTTCCACCTCATTAGAAGGAAAGTTGATCACGTTCACATCCTTATTTGTATAAACTGTATCGCGGTCAAGCTCTTTGGAATAAGTCAATGAAACATTATTTACGTCCATTAAGTTTACCACGTCCCGCTTGTCCGGAATGATTTGAAGGTTCAACGTATTGGCTGGAGTTTTTCCGCCGTGATAATTCTCGTTGCCTTTTAAAGTAATGTGTGACAGCTCGTTATATTCTGTGACCAGATACGGGCCCGTACCAACAGGGATAAAGTTTGCATTGACTTTTTTCGCTTCCTCAATGTTTTTAAACTGATGCTTCGGAACGATGGGAAAAGTAAAATTACTCATGGAAGCATTGTTGATGTCGCTAAAATATATGATAATCGAAAAGCGGTCCTTACTGTCCACTTTTGTAGATTTTATGTTTTTGATGCTTCCGGTATACATGGTGCTTTTTGCATAGGAAGCACTTATAAGCGCATCCATGGTAAATTTAACGTCATCTGCGTTGAATTCTTCACCATCCTGCCAATGTATGCCTTGCTTTACTTTGATGGTTACAGACGAGCCATCCGGTGAATACATATAGCTCTCCGCCAGTAGTGGGACGAGAGTTAGATTCTCGTCATAATCAAAGAGACTCTCATAAATGAGCTTGTTTACGTAATACGCATCTTCGTCCTTTGAGACAATCGGATTCAGGGTTCTGATCTTTTCGATGGGTATAAAGACTTCATCCGACCTGACCGTATCCGCCTGCGGCTTAGGCGTTCCTCCAAGAAATTTAGGGGCCTCCCCGCAGCCTGTCGAACTGGATATTATTATGGATAAAATTGCAGCAATTGCAATTAACTTCTTTATCATTTCATGTTCTCCGACACCATTAAATTTTTTGTATTAATTGATCCAATTGGCGATAGAGTACTTCTCTTTTTCCTGAATTATCGAGCAATACGTCTGCACGCCTGTTTTTCTCACTTCTTGCCATCTGGGAATTCATTATCTTGATGATTTCATTTCGATTCAAGCCGTCACGCTCCATGATCCGGTTGATTCGGGTCTCGTCGTCCACATCAATCACCCATACTTCTTCTACACTATTATCAAGCCCTGTTTCAAACAGCAAGGGTGCATCAATAAAAATTACTCTATGCTTTGCGGCGGTTTCCGGACGGATCACATCCACAGCAAAATGACTGCTTTCCTCACGGATTTTCAAAATACGTTCATGAATAATTTCAAGTATCTTGGTATGCATCATCTTATCAAGGGTCTGTTTTTTTTCCTCATCCGAAAAAACGATGCTCCCCAGTTTTTTTCTGTCAAGGCTCCCGTCATCCAGCAGTATATCGTCTCCAAATTCGGCCGTCAATTGAATCAGCATGTCTGATCCAGGCATCACGAGTTCCCTGGCAATCTTATCCGCATCCAATACATGAAAACCCATTGTGACAAGATAATCGGTAACCGTAGATTTTCCGGAACCGATTCCGCCTGTTAGTCCGATTATTTTCATCCAAGTTCCTCCGTTTTAACGAACCACTGACAAATCTGAGTCCGCATTTACACCGGACTATTTCAAATCGTACCAGTTCTCACCTGTCGATAATTCGGCAAGCAGTTTCACACATAATTCTACTGCATTTTCCATATTGTCTTCAAGCAGCTTTTTCACCTTTTCCAGTTCTGATTTATGCGTCTGAATGATGAGTTCGTCGTGAACCTGCAAAATTAGTTTTGATTGAGTTCGTTCCCTCGTCAGTTCCCGGTACACCTTAATCATTGCCAGTTTGATAATATCCGCGGCACTCCCCTGAATCGGGCTGTTCATAGCCAGACGTTCTCCAGCCTGACGCACCATATAATTGCTCGCATTGATTTCATGAACCATCCGTTTACGCTTAAGTATCGTCGTGACATAGCCGTTTTTCTTGCAGTTTGCCACCAGACCATCCAGGAACTCCTTGACCTTCGTATATTTTTTAAAATACTCGCCAATATATTGTTCCGCTTCTTTTCTTGTAATGTTCAAGCCAGTGGAAAGTCCGAAGGCGCTCATACCGTAAATCACACCAAAGTTAACGGCTTTTGCGTTACTTCTCTGAAGCGAAGTCACCTGATCTTCCGGTACTCCAAATACTTTTGAAGCGGTGATCTTATGAATATCGTCTCCATGA
Source organism: Anaerovoracaceae bacterium (assembly GCA_963676445.1). Classification (GTDB taxonomy): domain Bacteria; phylum Bacillota; class Clostridia; order Peptostreptococcales; family Anaerovoracaceae; genus Anoxybacterium. Next base: position 97,020 of record OY781100.1, on the reverse strand, counting down.
TTGAATGCGTCAATCAGCAGAGGGTCCTGTGACAAATGGGCCAAAATTCTTAGTTCAATCTGCGAGTAATCTGCCCCAACAAGAACATACTCATCGCTTTCAGGAACAAAGGCCTTTCTGAGCTTTCTTCCCAACTCGTGCCGAATGGGGATGTTTTGAAGATTTGGTTCAGTGCAGCTAATCCGTCCCGTTGCCGCAACGGTCTGCTGAAAATGTGCATGAATTTTATGATCCTGATGAATCAAGGGCAATAATCCTTCAATATAAGTACTCTTCAATTTTGCGTACATGCGGTATTCCAGGATCAGATCCACGATCTCATAATCATCCTTCAGCTTTTCCAGCACCTCGATTCCCGTCGCATATCCTCTTTTTGTCTTTTTCCCGTAAGGCAGTTCCAATTTTTCAAATAAAATAACGCCAAGCTGAAGGGGCGAGTTGATGTTGAATTCTTCCCCTGCAAGTTCATAGATCCTGACTGTCAATTCGCCGATTTTTTCACCTAGCATGGTTCCGGTTTTCATTAATTCTTCCCGATTCACCGCAAATCCGCAGGATTCCATGGAAGCAAGAACTTCAATCAGCGGAAGCTCCACTTCATAATAAACGTGGTCAAGATCCTCTTCGGTTAACTTGTTGCTTAATGCGATTGTTAACCTTTCAATTGCAAGGCACCATTTCATGCCGTATTCCATGTATTTCAAATCAGACTGAGCTAGAAATCCGAGTTGTCCGTTCTCACTGAAAAATGTTGCTTCATCTTCCATATCTTCATGAAAGTATTCCAGCATCATTGACTTCAGCCCATAATCACTTCTGGAAGGGTCTAAAACATACTGTGCAATGGCCGTATCAAATCCTGTTTGAAAAAGGTTGTCTGCCGCACCGTTGAAAGCTGTCCCTGCGCTTTCTGCATCAGGCGCTTTCACGATTCCATTCGCCATAAGTGTATAATAATCTTCCTTTAGATTGTGTCCCGTCAAGCTGACTTTTTTCTGCAAAAGAAGATCTAGCAGAGATTTCAGCAGTTCCAGATTCTCTCCCGGAAGAAAATATCCGGCATTGGTTGACAGAACACTAATTCCGTAAACTAACGGAATTGCTTTGTGATTCCGATCATTGAATACTTTTAACACCACAGTCTGATTTTCTTCCAGATCCTTCCGTAGCAAATCAAGGTCACTCTCTTTAGAAATAAGAATCTGCTCCGTTTTTTCACGCTCCCTGATTTCAGTCAAGATATGTTTTGTAGGCACATTTGCTTCCGCTAAACTGTAATCAGATAAAATAGATCCTTCAAGGAAAACCTGTGAAGATGACTTCTTTCCATTTCCCGCCGATTCCTTCATCTTTGGCTGCAGCTTTTTTAAAAAGCTGTTGAATTCCAATTTGATATATAGTTCAATCAACGCATCATAATCAGGCTCCTCGGATTTAAATTCTTCAAATTCGATCTCAATGGGAACTTCTGTGTTGATCGTTGCCAATCTTCTGCTCATCACTGCAAGCTGAGCGTTTTCTTCAATCTTTTGCCGCAATGATTTGCTGGAAATCTGATCGACATTGTCGATCAGATTGGAAACGCTGCCGTATTCCTGAACAAGTTTCAGTGCAGTCTTCTCTCCCACTCCAGGAATTCCGGGTATGTTATCCGAAGGGTCTCCCATTAATCCTTTAAAATCAATGAATTGTTCCGGAGAAAAACCATACTTTTCCTGCATCGCAGCTTCATCGTACAGATCGAACTCCGAGATTCCTTTTTTCGTGATTAAGATCTTGGTTTTTTCTGTCGCAAGCTGAAGCTCGTCCTTATCTCCGGTGATAACCAATGGCTCCAAGCCTTCAGCCTCCGCCTTTCTGACTACGGTTCCAATGATATCGTCAGCCTCAAATCCGTCGATTTCAAGCATCTTTACCTTCATTGCATCCAGAACTTCCTTCAATAGCGGAAGCTGCATGGCAAGTTCCGGGGGCATCTTCTTTCTTCCCGCTTTATACTCAGCATATTCAAGGTGCCTAAAGGTAGGTGCTTTTCTGTCAAATGCTACTGCAATGTAATCCGGACTGTAGTCCGTTTTGATTTTGTTCAACATATTAAGAAAACCGTACACTCCTTGAGTGTACAGTCCGCTCTTCGTGATCATAGGTCTTTGCAGGGCATAATATGCCCGGTTGATCAAACTGTTGCCATCAATAATTATTATCTTCATCTTTTACAACCCCATTAATTCATTGGAACAGACAAGTTCGATTTCTCCATCCTTGCCTATGGCTAATATTTCCTCATTATAAGTATTGCCGTCTTTATCACGGAATATTAATATCCTGAAGTTCCATTGACCGGTTTGTGCATAGTTGGTTTCCAGCACTTGATAGTCAAAGGCTTCCAGTTTTTTTTCAATCAGCCCATTGTAAAAATGCACTGCGGCGGTGTTTCTCTCCACTCCAGAAGATGTGAGAGAACGGCTGCACGCTTCCTTTTGCGGCAGGGCTGCTTTACTGCTTTTTAAAGTCTCTTCATCTGGAAAATCAGCTTCTGTTTTTTCAGATTCAGCGATACTGTAGTCTGAATCACTATCACCGACTGTGTCTGTGCTGTTGTTTAAATCACTACCGTCGGCTGTATCGGCGTTATAGTTTAAATCACTTCCGCCATTTTCGTCGGCACTGTAGTTTGGAGCGCCTCCGCCTGCTGCATCGGCACTGTAGTTTGGAACATTTTCGCAGTTTTTGTCGGCATTAAGAATCGATGCTTGATTGCTCATCAAATCCTCATTGTTATCCATTTCTCCTGTGTCCGCAATTTCTTGCGTACTGTCAGCGGATACTTCCTCATGTACCAATGCTTTCGGCTTACTGCCGGAATCGGTATCCATTGCTCCGTAGATGTCGTCATCCTTTAACGCATCTTCACTGTTGCCCGGTCCGCTTATCTTAGAATCAGAAATAGATTTATCCGAAACACTGCCGGTTTGATCGCTTCCGTTAAACCGTGAATTGAAATCTCCCAATACGTCATGGTATAAAGCAAATGTCATAATTCCAACGGCAAACACAGCGGCAAGGGAAACAATTGCGCGAAATCTTCTCCTAACGTTAGACTTGTTCTTTGCTTTAGCAGGACCAATCATCTGTACTTTTTCTTCCTGCAAGGCCTTTTTCAATCTTAAATCAAACGAATCGGGAAGCGGAACCTCCTCTAGCTGTCCGAGCAGGGAATGAATTTCATAAATTGATTCGTATTCCTCCCGGCAGACAGCACAATCTGAAAGATGCGTTTCAACGTCTTTCATCTGATCATTTTCAAGCATTTCATCAATATAAAGTGAGAGCAACGCTCTTATTTCATTACATTCCATTTCGCTCTCCCTCCTTATCAATCATCCTTGTTAACCTCATAATATTAAATAAAATAGTAATTTGCCATTTTCAATATTCATCTTATTACTTTTTTGACGAAGCAAAATCAATTTTGTTCCATCAAAAACTCTCTCAGTCTGAACCTTGACCGATTGATTCGGGATTTCACCGTACCTACGGAGCAATTCAGTATTTCGCTGATCTCATCATATGAGAATCCCTGAATATCACGAAGAATTATAATCTCCTTCTGGTCTTGATTCAGCTTGTCCAAACAGGACAGTATGTACTCCGACTTTTCTTTTTTATCGTATACTTCTTCAGGTGAAGTGGTAGAATCAGGTATTTCCAGGATCGTTTCCTTGTTATCGTCGTCTTTTCTAAAAATGCTGTCGGTGATTTTTCTACCGCTGTTTTTTCGCAGCATATCGTTGCAGGTATTTACAACGATCCGATAAACCCAGGTATCAAATCTGCTGTCTTCTTTAAAAGAATTTAAATGTCTAAAGATCTTGATAAAGCTTTCCTGAAGCGCATCCAGCGCATCTTCCTCGTTTTTCAGATAGCGAATCGCGATATTATATGCTTTTGTACGGCAACCTAAAATAAGAGACTCGAAACTCTTCTCGTCCCCCTTTTTTGCCTTTTGTATCAGTTGCTTTTCTCTTAGATCCGCTGACATCCCCATACCCTTTTCAAAAGACATAAAATTTGATATAATCATATATATCAGATCATAAGTACAAACCGCTGCTCCGGTTTGCTTCATACAAATACAATAAATGTATCTAGCACAAAATCCGCTGATTTTGTTTCAATAACCGCATTTATTATATCATAAGTGTAAACCGCTGCTCCGGTTTGCTTCACACCGATACAATAAATGCATCCCGGCACAAAATCTGCTGATTTTGTTTCAATAACCGCATTTATTATATCATAAGTGCAAACCGCTGCTCCGGTTTGCTTCACACCGATACAATAAATGCATCCCGGCACAAAATCCGCTGATTTTGTTTCAATAACCGCATTTATTATATCATAAGTGTAAACCGCTGCTCCGGTTTGCTTCACACCGATACAATAAATGCATCCCGGCACAAAATCCGCTGATTTTGTTTCAATAACCGCATTTATTATAACACAGGGCCTGTCGAACAAGCCACTACTTTCTAAGTATACCGGCCTTTTTTCGGCATGACTTTACAAAATCATCGATTGAAAAGCTCTTAAATAACCCGATCAATCGATGGGAATCAATAAGGAGAAAAATTCATAAAATGTATGATTACCACACACACTCTTCTTTTTCGGACGACAGCAGCACACCGATGAATGAAATGATTGAAGCCGCTTGCAAAATAGGTCTGAAAGAGATCGCAATCACCGACCACTATGATCCGGATTATCCTGATCCGGCTTACCCCTTTGAATTGGATTTTACTAATTACCGAAAAGCTTTAGAAGATGCACAGAAAAAATTTGCAGGAAGAATTACCATCAAAAAAGGCGTGGAAATTGGCATTCAACATGGGAGCACCATGGAAAAATGCGTGAAGCATGTAAGAGAGTATCCCTACGATTTCATTATCGGTTCCTTCCATTGTGCTGAAGGGTATGAATTATACGGTTCGAGCTATTTCAACGGTCGATCCGCAAAGGACTCCTATCTTGCATTTTACAAATATATGTTGGATAATTTAAAGCAATATAAAGATTATGACGTAATCGGACATTTCAACATCATTGATCGATATACTGATGAAATGGCAAATCCGTCTGTTTATATGGATTTGGTGGAAGAGATCCTAAAAGTGATCATCGCCGATGGAAAAGGCCTTGAAATTAATACTTCAAGCTTCCGTTACGGAATGGGAGAGAGAACGACTCCAGCCAGAGAAATTCTCAAGCTGTTTAAAGATTTAGGCGGTGAAATATTAACCTTTGGCTCCGATGCCCATAGAGCGGAAGATATCGGATATAAGTTGGATTATGCGGAGCATATGGCCCGGTCGGCAGGCTTTCGGTATGTTACAACCTTTGATCAAAGAAAGCCTGTTTTCAACAAACTGTAAAGGCTATTTCAAAGGCAAACCGCGTCTATAGCGCTCCATTTTACGTTCATCCTCGATTTCAAGGCCTCGTTCCCCTGCCAGGTTTTCAAGGTGATGGGTAAATTCATGGCGAAGCACTTCTCGAAGTTTTTTCTTCATTTTTTCAGGAGGAATATCACCATAAAGCGCCTCAAAGGACCCGTAGTAAATGATGATATATCTTCCCATGCTTGGACTGTACCGATACTGTCCCATGGTATATAAATCGCCATTTCTTGCTTCCGGGCTTAGTTTTTTGTCCGGAAGCAGAAGAATCCCGCCGTTTAATTCATTATAAAATTCTTTGGGAAGCTCATCAGCCAGCTCATCCAGCATGACCTGCACTTCTTCAATCGATACCATTTTACCTCTCCATTTTTACGAATTCCAGATAATCGGCACTCGATTGAGCAGCTCGATACTGATCTTCTTGTACTCTTGAAATTCATTATTGCGGGGATCTATTTGAAGCACAAAAACAATCCGTCCAATCAGTTTCTGCAATTCATTCACCATCACTTGCAGTTTGTCTTTATCCTCCGAAATGATGCCATTCATTCTCAAGTGCTCTTCAAGTCCGTATTTTCCAATATAATAGATACTCTGGCGAATCTCTCTTCTATATTTCCTGTCTGTCTGAGGCCGTTCATTGACAACTACGCCAGTCACTTTCTGCTGCCTGCCGCTGCCTGCAACAGCAATCTTTTTCTCATTTAGAACATATTCCTGTTGCCCTAATAGTTTTCTAATAAAAGCAATTAAACTTTGTACCTGAAAATCCCCGGAAAAAAACATATCATCGGAATAACGCGTATATCGAATTCCTCTTTTAATGCAATAGCTGCTGATCCGTTGATCCAAAGAAAGAAACACCATATTTGACAGAATTGGACTTGTCGGCGCGCCCTGTGGCAAGGAACCGTTCAAAGTACAGACCTTGGAGACAAACCAGGTGATCTCTCGGTTATTTTCTGCTAAAGGAGAACGTTTTAACGCCTCATCAACCGCATGAAAAACCTGCTGAAAGGATACGCTCCCAAAAAAATCTTCGATATCAAGTTTAACAAGCACCCTGCTGTTTGTATGAAAGCCGGCATGGTCGAGAAGATTTCTCCCTTTTATGTAAGCTGCTGCACAGGGCGAAATCTCAGCATCCTGCAAATAAGGCAGCATCTGCCGTTGAAGTCGTTTTAATCTCTCATTGGGTACCTGCAAAACCCTAAGTCCGCCGTTCTTCTTCTTCAAAGCCACTGGCGAATAGCATTTTTTCTCTTTATATACCTCGTCCGTGTATTGAAAAAGACGGAAGGTATTTTCCGGCTGAACGGACTTTAGAAATTCTCTTAATGTACAGATCATATGTTCCCCTGATGGTTTGGATTAATTTAAACGAAAGCGATACAAAAGAATTCTCGTAAAATTCACCCGAAGCCATGCCAAGCGCAGCGCCTACATGAAATGTAGAGAAGCATGGTGTAGGATTGAATTTTCATAGCTGCCTATGGCAGCGTATCTGTTTTTCTCTAACGGGAGTCGACTCGCCACCCTCTTACAGATTCTTATATCTGCAATGAAACCTATCGCTTTCGTTTACAGGTATCATAACACAATAAGGAATAAAAAAAAAGAGCAAGTCTTCTGGAGGTCAACCTCGCAGACTTGCTCTGTTTATTACTTATTCAAAGTCTCTTGGAGCCTTTAGACCGTAAGCCGGTTCCGCCATTCTTGCGGCCCGGTTGATCGCTCTTGCCATCACATCGGTAGCCAGCGCGCCTACTGCATCCGGCATCACCTCAACTTCTCCTGTAGCCATCACAAAAATGGTGTCTCCGTCAGCCATGGTATGTACGGGTCTGATTGCTCTGGCAAAGCCATTATGAGCTATGGATGCCAGCTTATTTGCCTGAGACTTGGTTAGTTTCGCATTTGTAACCACACATCCTATGGTGGTGTTTCCGTTAAAGACATTTTTGTCTTCCGCATATTGGGCATACATAGCTTCTTCTGTGTTTGCCAATGCAGAATGATCTTCACTTAAAAGTCCTGCAATTCTCTTTCCTGTATCTACATCAACCACGTCTCCAAGCGCGTTAACCGCTACGATCGCAGCAACCTGTAAATCTCCGATTTGCACCGCATAAGTTCCCAGTCCACATTTCATCATTCGCTCTACGCCATAAAATTTACCGACGGAAGCACCGGTTCCCGCTCCTGCATTTCCTTCAGCAACAGCTCCATTACCCGCATTTTTACATGCTTCATATCCCATCAACTTATCAGGTCTGCACTTCGGATCACCGACGACCAGATCAAATAAGGATGCTCCGCATACAATGGGAACAATACCAACACCAACGTCAAAACCAACTTTTTTTTCTTCAAGGTAGGCCATCGCTCCGGCGCCTGCATCCAGCCCGTAAGCACTGCCTCCGCTCAGCATAACTGCATGAATTTGCTCAACCATATTGATCGGCTTGAGAAGCTCAGTTTCTCTGGAAGCAGGTCCACCGCCTCTTACATCTACTCCTGCCCATGCTCCTGCTTCGCAAATGATTACAGTACAGCCGCTCGCTCCTTCAGAGTCCTGCGCTTGTCCTACCTGAATTCCCTTTATATCCGTAATTTTAATTTCTTTCATGCAAAATACCTCCATTTGTACATGTGTGAACCGTTTCATAAAATGTAACTGTGCCATGCCTGTGGTGCTCTCAAAGAAAATGTGAACCCTCCCGCCCTTGATGCAATGCATTTAAAAGGAGGCGGTTCCCTTGAGAACACTCTTGACATGGCACATCATATGTACACCAACCGGTTTACATTGCGGACATTCCCTGTACCGCCTGAATCAATGCGATAACAACACCGATTACCGCTTCTCCTCCGAGTAATCCGGAAGCAACAATTAGTCCGGAACCTCCCTTTTCATATTCCGGAGCAGCTTTCTGTACAATGAATCTGAGTGCGCCGCCGATGAAAGCCGTAGCAGACAGATAGAAAGGCAGATATACACCAAGACCGAGTGTCATAACCGGGAAGTTCACACAATACAGCACACAACCCAATACCAGCCCGATCACAAAGGAAGTCATATGAGGAATTCCTCCAACCATAGCGGCTACCGCACCTGCTTGAGGAGCGATGAACATTTCAGGATTTCCAAAAGCAGTCGGTCCATATGCAGTTAAAATAACATAGAAAACTCCAACCGTTACAAAGGAACCTACCAGACCTCCTACACATTCTCCGATCCACTGTGCCTTTGGATTGGTTTTCAGAATGTAGCCTGCTTTAAAATCGTTCATGACATCACCGGCAAGACCGCATGCAATCGCAACAACGGTTGCAACCATAAAGGCCTGGGTTTGACCCACCCCGGAGACAGCTTTCGCTGCCAGAAGCACGATGATACCAAAAACTTCCATTGGATTGATACCTGTCTGACCAACGATTTGAGCAGACATGGAAGAAGCAAGCCATACACCAAGAATTGTGATGATACTGGCTACCAGGCCCATCTTACAAACAACTGTAAAGATAAACGCAAGAATGACCATAACGATGGGAGCCCATCTCAAATTGATAAAGCCGCCGGATATGTTCTCTTTGCTGAACATCGGTCCGAATATTTCCTTCGCCTTGGGAAGGATTCCCTTTACGATGATACCAACACCGGTCCCAACCATGAGGCCGATACCAAGTGAGGATTTGATCGCCGCGGCAGTAGCTGCGTCCCAAAGTCCTGCATTGGTTCCGCCGAGAACGATACCAAAATCTCCAATGATAGCGCCTAAAAACCATACGCCGATAAAAAGCGGCCCGATAATGAAGCCGACGGCAATGAGCATCGGTGACAGCCAGATACCAGCAAGGATTCCCTTGCCAGCCAAAGAGGAATTCATAAAGGTCGCCGGGATTTTCCCGAACCAGTCCCTCAATATTGTGAAAACCCCAGCTATAATAAGGGATGAAAACAAAGTTATGGATTTCTTTCCTCCCTCATCGCCTATGATCAGAGTTTCTGCGGCTGCCTGACCCATCGGATAAGGCAGTTCTTTGGTTACAACAAAATACTTTCGAATGAGTGCTGTAAAAATCAACCCGAGAGCAACTCCGCCTAAAACCACGAAGAACAGTGCAACAATGTTAAGATCTGCTTCTGGATTCAGGATAAAAATGCCGGGCATGGTGAAAGCAAGCCCACCGGCAGTCATCGCACCTGCTGACATCACTGTATGAGTAACATTTATTTCATTAATATTTGTGTTACCAAGCAGCTTGAGACAGAACATGGATACCAGTGCGACGAAGATGATCGGCCAGGGCAGCGCGCCCAACTTCAAAGCTACATACATGGAGCTCATTGTTAGGACAGCAGCACCAATAGCGCCGATAATCATTCCTCGAACCGTAAGCTGTTCTCTGAAAGATGTGGCGTATTTTACGCCTTTTGGATTTTCTGACATAAATCTTCCTCCTTTTCTATTATTATACTATCAGATGATATCTTTTACTATCGTTTACCAATCACATAAAAGATGTTACTTTCTCTCAAATTCGATCACTCCATCAATCATTGTCATGTCAATTTTAAGGTCTTTGATTCCCTCTTTTGGACAAGATAATATATCCTCTGATAAGATAATCATATCTGCGTATTTCCCTACTTCAAGGCTTCCCTTAGCAGCTTCTTCGTAACTGGAATAGGCACCATTGTAGGTGTAAAGCCTGATGGCATCAAGGATACTGATTGCCTGTGTCTGATCCACCGGCTCATCCGTAACCCGATCGCATCGGTTGACGCAAGCATCAAGAATGGTCATTGAACCAATCGGGCCAGAAGGAGCATCGCTTCCGATTGACACCATGACACCGGCATCAATCATGCTTCGCAGCGCAGTGAAATATTTCATTCTTTCGCCATAATACTTTGTGTAATTTCTACCGTTCCATGCGATAAATCCAGGATTTGCTGATGGGCATACATTTAACTTTGCAATGCGATCGATCAAATCCTGATCCACAATGGTACAATGCTCTATTCGATGTCTTGCTTCCGGTCTGGGATTCGTCAAGAATGCCTTTTCATATCCTTCCACCATGAATTCAACAGCTAAATCACCCACCGCATGTGAAGATATCTGGCAGCCTGCATCATTCAGTTTTTTTATATAATCTGCGGTTTCTTCCCTTTCCCAGCCCAAAATTCCAGGCATATCAGGATCATGGCTATAGGGTTGTCTCGTTGCACAAGACGGTCCGCTGGTTCCTCCGTCTATCATAAACTTGCAAGTTCCGATTTTAAAATGTGCATCTCCGATTCCGCTTTCCAGCCCCAAGGCTAAAAAATGATCATTGTCTTCCAGAGACACTGGTTTACCAAAGATACTGTGCAGCATCATATATTCTCTTGGTTTGAATCGCCCTTCCCTGCATAATCTCTGCATGATTTTATAGGATGGCGCATCACATTCTCCTGCATCATGGACAGATGTGACTCCATTTTCCAGAAGAAGCCGGTTTGATTTCATTGCCGCAGCAATTTGCTGTTCCTCCGTGTAAACCACTTTACTCCAAAGATGAAAATGGGTATGATCTTTGACCATTCCGGTTAACTTACCGTTTTCTACCACGATTTCATCCTTGGCATATTTTAATACGTCAGCAGCTTCTTTCACTCCGATCGCTTCCAGTGCCTTTGAATTATAAATGCATACATGACCACAGGTCCTCATGCATTGAACCGGGTGATTTGGCGCTGCTTCGTCCAGCTCTTCGATTGTAATATGCCTTTTTTCTTCAATTCTGTTTTGGTCGTAACCCATCATGGAAATCCATTGGCCGGCTGGTCTCTTCGCAGCCGCTTTTTTGATTAATGCCAAAATATCTTTAATTGATTTACAATTGGCATAACCAGTATTTATAATTGCAGCATCTTCGTCATTTCCGAAGAAGCCGTTTAAAATAGGATGATAGTGTGTGTCAATAAAGCCAGGGCAAAGAGTCCTACCACCAAGATCAATAATCTTGGTGGTAGAATCAGTTATTTTTTCTAAATCTTCATTTGACCCAACAAATACAATTCGATTGCCTTTGATACCTACGGCTTCTTCTATTTTATCATCACTGTTTACCGTAATTACTCTACCATTCTTAAATGCGATATCGACGTATGAAAAATCAAAATTCATGAAATATGCTCCTAAAGATCTCTTTAACTAATTTTTTTCACTAAAGAATAATTCCAGCGTCTCGTCACTGGTCTTCTTACCAATTAAGCTGCCCACAACAAATGCGATAATTGCAATTGCAATGGTCGGAACAATCGTATGCATTCCAAAGAAACTCAACTTAAAGAATCCGCAATACAGGAAGAATCCAACACCGCAAATAAAGGAGCAAATTGCACCTGTCGCATTTGCTTTCTTCCAGTACAGGCCGAAGATAATCGGGCAAAGGAATGCTGCTTCAAGACCTCCAAAAGCGAATAAGTTGATCCAGACGATAAGATCCGGTGGTACAACAGCCATTGCAAATACGATAATTCCAAGGACAGCCGTACCCCATGTGCTCATTTTTCCTATCTTGGCGTTAAATTTAACTTCATCCGCCTCGGTGGAATCCTTCACAATATAGTTTAAGTAAATGTCTTTGATAATAGCGGCTGATGAGAGAATCAGTAAAGAGGATACTGTTGACATAACCGCAGCAAGCGGCGCCGCCAGGAACAGACCCGCAACAACCGGATGCATTACCTGCATGACTACGGTCGGAATTACTAAATCAGTAGAAGCAAGGTCAGCCGGGACAAGTACCTTTGCGAAAACGCCGGCAATGTGCATGCCCAGCATCAAAAAACCTACTACGACGGTTCCATAAATCATCGCACTGTGCAATGATTTTGTATCTTTGAATCCCATGCCTCTGACAGCAGTCTGAGGAAGACCAAGCACACCTACACCAACGAGAATCCAGAAAGACAAGACATAAATCTTTGCCGATCCATTTCCTGTGGGAGAATTCCATTCCGGGTTGACTGTATTGAGCTTCGTTGCAATTGCATCCACTCCGCCTCCGGCATGTACAATGGAATATAAAATTAGTACGGTACCAGCTACCATTACCAGGCCCTGGATGGTATCTGTAATGACAACCGCTTTAAATCCGCCTATCGTAGTATAGATGATTACAATCAGTGCAAACAGGATAAGACCAACAAGGTAGGAATAACCGGTTACCGTCTGGAATAATACAGCTCCTCCTATGAATTGTCCGATCATCATAGCAATGAAAAACAACACCAAAGCGATGGATGATAAAATGACGACTGCAGGTGATTCATATCTTGCCCGCAGGTAATCAGTAACGGTTACCGCATTAATCTTTCTGGATATAACTGCAAATTTCTTTCCTAATACACCTAAAATCAAAAATGCTGTCGGAACCTGAATCATTGAAAGAAATACCCAGGAAAGTCCACGCGCTGAGGCTACTCCCGGTCCTCCGATAAAGCTGCTGGCGCTTGTAAAAGTTGCAATGAGAGTCATAGCAAGAACCAGACCTCCCATAGATCTTCCGCCGATAAAATACTGGTTGATGAATCCGCTTTTGTTTGCAGCGGCCTGTTGTCTGCTAGCCCAAATACCTACACCCAGATTTACTATAAGGTATAGCACAATTGGAACTACAATTAACATTTTGTCCATGTAATTATCCTCCTTTCTTCTATTTCGCTTCTGAGTTGTTTTCGTCGCTGTCGAGATCAAAGTCTTTAAAAACGACTTTTACCAAGAATATAACAGCAGCCGAAGTCAGAATCCAACCGACAACACAGCTTAAGAAAAACCACATCGGAAGCCCAAACACATAGGTATACTCTGCCGGTGAAGTGGCTTCGCCAATTCCGTATCCGGTAAAGTACCACCAGAGAAAGAACAATGCATACAAAGCTATTGACCATAAAGCCTCTTTGTTCATCTGATGATTTCTCTCTTTTTCCGATAATCTCATACTTCTTTCCTCCTTTAACTAATAATAAGAATTAACGGTTTTTAAAGCATCCCTCGCTGTCAAAGATTTTTATTCAAAGGCAATATCTTATCTTTATTACCTGTAAATAACCAATTAGATTTGAAACTACATTTTAAGGTACTACAAATCAGGAAGACAACCTGAGCCTCTTTGCGCAGGTACAGCCTCCTTGCCTTATTTCCGATTTCCTTTTTTAAAGCTCCTCGTTCAAGAAATACATAGAGGTCAATGCGTAGATCTTAGCCGTTTCAATCAATTCCGGAATGTCTACGTATTCATCCGCATGATGTGGAATATATGTATCCCCTGCACCGATCACGATAACGGGAATCCCTTTCATCACATGCAAAAACGTACCGTCTGTGGCTCCGGGAACACCCTGCCAGACCGGCTCTTTTCCGGTAACCTCTTCTACCGCTTTATATACAACCTTGGTGATCTCCGCCTCCTTTGGAGTGGAAGTCCAGGGTCTTTCCTCAATGATATCCAGCGTAGCCTTAAAATCCGGATCATCCTTGGCCAGTTTTGCATAAATATCGAGAATATTCTGCTTCAGCACTTCATGATCTTGCCCCGGCACGGTTCTAATATCCAATGTCATATATGCTTCGCCCGGAACGACGTTGATCTGTGCTTCTGCCTTGGATGGAGATGATATAATTGTCGGCGTAATGCTGGGCCATTTCAAAAACTCATGGCAGCCCAACCTGTCTTTTTCAGCCTGTTCAAGCTTTTCGAGTTCACAGATGATCTTTGCAAGCCTCCAATTCGGGTTGATTCCAGTCAGCGGCATACAGCCGTGACTTTGTTTTCCGAATACTCTGATTTCCGCTCGCATTGCGCCTTTTTGGAAAATACAGATATGGTTTTCTTCCGGTTCGCAGATTACCGCGGCATCAACATCATCTGCCCATCCCCTGTCGATAAAGTGCTTGATACCGGACATCATACCTTCTTCATCACATGGGATACAAAGCAGAATATTCCCCTGAAAGTCCTCTCCTGAATCCTTAACAGCTTTTGCCGCAAAAATAGCAGCGGCAACATTCCCTTTGGTATCGCAGGTTCCTCTGCCGTAGATTCTGTCTCCGACAATTTCCGCACCAAAAGGATCATAATGCCACTGTTCCAGATCTCCTGCTGTTACGACATCTGTATGACCTTCAAATAATATGGTTTTTCCTGGGTTTTTTCCTCTAAGATAAGCGATTACATTAGGACGCCCCGGAACCACTTCTTCAAAGTGTACCTCAAAGCCTTCTCTTATCAGAAACTCGGCGATATATTTCGCTGTTGCTTCCTCATTGGCTCCTTGCCTTTCCGGGTCAAAAACACTGTTAATTCTAACAAGTTCTTGAGTAAATTGAACTAATTCGCCAGATTTTACGCAGTCCGCGACGTGTTGATATTTTTTCACTGTACGGCTCCCTCTCTCTTCGACGATGAAAGTTAGACAATATAAAATTGTTTCAGAAAGAAAATTTAATTATTTCTGCATAAACTTAATTAAGCTTGTCAGTACGAAATTCACCGGGGTTTCAATTCCTGCCTGAGCCCCTTCCCGTACAATTGCTCCGTTGATCATATCGATCTCCGTTTGTTTATGGTTGAGAATATCCTGCAGCATGGATGATTTATTGGCGGCGGTTGCCACACAAACCTCTTTTGTGTGCCCAACAGGATCTTGAAAACCTAACCGGATTCCTTTTGCTTCCGCAACTGCATGAGCCTCCGTTACCGCTGCTTCTAAAAGCGTTTCGATTTCAGGATGGTCCAGCAGTTCTCCATTGCGAAGCTTTGTAATTCCTGTCAGTGCATTGATCCCCACATTCACCATAAGTTTATCCCATACGAGACCTAAAACATTATCCGAAATGTCTGTGATAAGGCCTGCTTTTTCAAGGACGGAAGCAATTTTTTCGATTCTCTCTGAACGGTTTCCGTCCAGTTCTCCTATGATCGTTTTCCCGCTTCCAGCGTGACGCATTTTGCCGGGCTCCAGCATGGTAGCCCCATGTGCTGTTGTGCCTGCTATTACGTTTGTATCACCTATTTCGTCGCGAATCAGGTCAATGTTTCCCAAACCGTTTTGTAAAGTCAAGGCGACCGTCTCCGGTCCAAATACAGCCTTGTTTGACTTAACTGCCATACTGGTCAGCGTAGATTTTACAAAAACGATCGCAAGGTCACACGGTCCCGCCTGATTCGCATCCATGACCCCCTTTACCCTATCGTACTGAACAAACTGACCATTTTCTTCCATCATGAGTCCTCTTTCATTGATGGCTTCGATATGATCTTTCCATACATCGATAAGGAAAACCTCGTTGTCATGAACAGAAGACAGCTTGGCTCCATAAAGGCAGCCCATGGCTCCCGCTCCTATAATTGCGATTTTCATTTTTTCCTCCTTCTGGGTTTTCCGGGAATTCGCTGGTTAACCGTTCAGATGTGAGAACGATTAATCAGCATTTCCTTAATATAACTTGGGGATATCCACTTCCTTATTGAAGCTGAATTCCGGCGTTGGGAATTCTCCCTCTAAAGTTTCACGGTGAAATTCATTCAATGCTTCTACCATTGATTTTCTCAGCTGTGCGTACTGCTTTACAAACTTTGGTTTGAAATCGCCGTACATTCCCAGCATGTCCTGCGTTACAAGAACCTGGCAGTCAACATAAGGTCCAGCCCCAATTCCCAGAATCGGGATGCTAACAGCTTCAGAAACAGCCTTTCCAACCACGGAAGGTACACATTCCAGCACGATGGAGAAACAGCCGGCCTTTTCAAGTGCCTGTGCGTCTTCAATGAGTTTTTTCGCGCTTTCCGGGGTGCCACCCTGAACCTTGAATCCGCCCAGCGAAGAAGCAGTCTGTGGTGTAAGCCCAATGTGACCCATTACATTGATTCCCGCTTTTACGATCGCTTGAATCCGGCTGACCATTTCTACACCGCCTTCCAGCTTGATGCAGTCGCAGTTTGTCTCTTTGATCAGTCTGTTTGCGTTTCTTACGGCTTCCTCATCACTGACATTGTAAGAACCAAAAGGCATATCTCCCACGATCCAAGTATTGGGAGCTCCTTTTACAACCGGTCGGATATGATGAACCATATCGTCCATTGTAACGGATTCTGTTCCCTTATATCCCAGCATGATCATTCCCAGAGAATCTCCAACCAGTATGATCTCGACGTCACTGTCATTTACGATGGACGCCATGGTATAATCATAGGCTGTTACATAGCTAAATTTCTTTCCTTCTTGCTTGAACTTTTTAAAATCAGCAATGGTCATCTTCTTTTTGTCGCTCATTTTAATTCCTCCTCTTATAATTCGCATCGATCAAACAGCTTATAATCAATGCTGTATTTATGTTATAAAGTCTTAACCTCAAAATCGAAGCTAAACAGGCTTATAGCCAAACATTTTTGATATTCTTTGAGCAGCTTCCACAACCAGCTCGGAGTATAGAGGCATATGGGTTTTTTCTTCAAAACGATATTTCGGACTGGATACACTGATCGCGGCAATGGGATTCCCATGGTAGTCAAAAATAGGAGAGCCAAGGCAAATTAATCCGATCACATATTCTTCATCGTCGACAGAATACCCTTTACTCTTTATTTGTTCAAGCTCTTCAATCAATAATGCCCTATCCGTTATGGACTGATCCGTATACTTCTCCAAAGAAACGCTGTCCAATACGCTGTCTCGTTCCTTCTCGTCCGTAAAAGCCATGATCGCTTTCCCAAGGCCAGTACAATAACAAGGCACACTTGTTCCGATGCCCAGCCCTACCTTTATTGTAGAACTGCTTTCCAGCTTGTCAATATAGTAAATTTTATTCCCTACCCGCACACCGAGATTGATCGTTTCACCAGTCTTTTCAGCCAATTCTTCTACGATGGGCCTGGAAATATGCTTTACTCCTGTTTTATCCATGACGCGATTGCCCATGGCGAGCAGTTTCAGGCTGTTGGAATATTTCTTATTGTCCGGATTCTGGATGATGTACCCGGCATCCTTGATCGTATTGATCAGACGATGTACTGTTGCTTTATCCATGCGTAATCTCTCGCTTAAATCTCCAATACTAAGTTCCCCCGATTTGTCGAGTTCCTCCATGATCAGGAAGGCTTTCATCACCGATTTTACGCTGTTTGATTTATCATCCTTTTCGCGTTCCAGCATAATGTTTCCTCCAATCCGCCGACAAACACCGATTTTTCCTTGATTGCCGGCTATTGCTGATCGACGGTCTTTTCCGTCTGCTGCCTCATTGCTTTAATGACATGATAGAGCAGGAGCATGGAAGTCACAGTTCCAACGCCTCCCGGCACAGGGGTAATCGCTTCCACCGAATCGGAGACTGTATCAAAATCAACATCGCCGCAAAGCTTGTTTTCCGCGTTCATATTAATTCCTACATCAACTACAACCGAATCCTTTGAAAAGAATTCCTTACCAAAGAATTTTGCTTTTCCCGCTCCAGTAACCACAATATCTGCACGTTTTGTAACCTCAGGCAAATTTTTTGTTTTGGAATGGCAGATTGTAACCGTTGAGTTTTCATTCAGAAACAACATCGCCAAGGGTTTTCCCAAAACCATGCTCCTGTTGACAATGGCTACATTTTTACCTTTCAAATCGTAGTCATAATACTTTAAGATTTCAATGACCGCTTCCGGTGTACAAGGCGGGATTGCACTTCGATCCCCTGTAAATATCTTTTCCGCATTGATCGGGCTCATGCAGTCAATATCCTTTTCGGGCTTGATCATTCTGCTTACGGTGTCTGCATCAAGCTGTCCCGGCAGAGGCCTGAAAATGAGAATGCCATGGATCTTTGGATCGTCGTTAAGCCCTTTCAGTACATTTGTAAACGCATCCATGTCGATTTTCTCATCGACTTCTTTTACTTCGGCGAGAATACCCATCTCACTGCAGTTTTTCAATACTCTTGACTCATAAGCGATATCATCGGCTCTGCTGCCAGCGCGAAGAATTGCCAGCTTGGGCAAACTTTGTCCACTTTCTTGACATTCCTTTACAGCGTTCTTTATTTCATCTTTTATCCTGTCGGCAACAGGCTTTCCCTTTAACAACATAAAAGTCCCTCCACATATGCATAAACCTGGTCTGCTAGTTTCAATCCGTCTGCTTCATAAGCAGCGATTTTATCACCGAATTCTTTCTTTAATTTTTCATCCTTCATCAATTTCAAATTGATCATTACATTTAATTTAGCCCCCTGCAGCGCTGCCTTGCAGAAAATAACTCCTACTCCGGCATCACTGACAACCAGTCTGCTTCCCTTGTTTGCATACTGCTCCAAAAGCCGTATTGCAGCCAGACTGTTCTCTGCAATTTCCAGAGGAATCTGGGTGGCCTTTATCAGTGCATTCTGCAGTACCCGTTCTTTTTCCAGCTTCTCTTCTTCGGTTTCCGAGGGCATTCCATATGCCTTTGACAATGGTTCAAACACCTCTGCGTCTTCTTCGACCAAACGGTTGAAACGTTGAATCAACGCTTCTGATCGTTTCAACAGAATCTGAATATCTTCCTCCACATCCGCATACTTCTTCTTCCCTGTAGTCAGATTGCCTACCATACTGCCAAGGGCAGTTCCGATGGAGCCCACCAGTGCGGATGCGCCTCCGCCTCCCGGTACTGGCGCTTTGGACGCCAGATGATCGATAAATTCCAAACAACTTTGATTCAGCATTTCTTCCTCCTAAAACAGTCCGGAAATCTTACCGGTCTTGTCAACGTCGATCATTTCCGCCGAGGGCACCTTTGGCAATCCCGGCATGGTCATGATATCTCCTGTAATTGCTACGATAAATCCTGCTCCCACTGAGGGTTTGATGTTTCTTACCGTGATGCGGAATCCTTCCGGTCTGCCCAGCTTTGCAGGATCGTCCGACAAGGAATATTGCGTTTTCGCCATACAGATCGGCAGGTTACCATAGCCCAAGCTTTCAATCTCTGCAATCTGCTTGATCGAATTCCCGATGTAGTCCACTCCTTCTGCTCCGTAAACCTTCGTTGCGATGGCATGGATCTTTTCTTTGATGCTCAGGTTTTCATCATAGGCAAACCGGAAGCTGCCCTCCTGCTTCTCTATGACTCTTACCACTTCTTCTGCAAGCGCTGTGCCGCCTTCTCCGCCTTTTGCCCAGACTTCTGAAAGCTTTACGTTGGCTCCCAGCTCTTTGCAGCGTTTTTCAATATATTCAAGCTCTGCTTCCGTATCCGTCGGGAAACGGTTGATCGCCACAACCGCCGGCAGTCCGAATACTTCTGTGATATTCTCAATATGTTTCAGTAAATTCTCGATCCCTTTTCCAAGGGCTGCTACATTTTCATTATTCAGATCGGTTTTTGATACGCCTCCGTGCAGTTTTAAAGCTCTTGCTGTCGCCACGATCACCACTGCATCCGGTCTCAGTCCGCTCAGGCGGCATTTAATATCAAGGAACTTCTCTGCTCCAAGGTCTGCTCCGAATCCTGCTTCCGTTACTACGTAATCTCCCAGCTTCAATGCGATCTTTGTCGCCATGACACTGTTGCACCCATGGGCGATGTTCGCAAAGGGTCCTCCGTGGATAAACGCCGGGGTATGCTCCAGTGTCTGCACCAGATTCGGCTTCAGCGCATCCTTTAACAGTGCCGCTACAGCTCCCTGTCCTTTGATGTCTCCTACCGTTACAGGTTTTCCTTCATAGCTGTAAGCTACGATGATCCTTGATACCTTTTCTTTCAGCTCGGATAGATCGTTGGAAAGACACAGCACCGCCATGATCTCCGAAGCGACCGATATATCGAAGCCGTCTTCTCTCGGCGTTCCGTTTGCTTTTCCTCCCAGCCCGTTCACCATGAATCTGAGCTGTCTGTCGTTCATGTCAAGACACCGCTTCCAGATGATTCTCCGGGCATCGATTCCAAGACGGTTTCCCTGCTGTATATGGTTGTCAAGCAGCGCTGCAATCAGATTGTTTGCCGTAGTCACTGCATGAATGTCTCCTGTGAAATGAAGGTTGATGTCCTCCATAGGTACCACCTGGGCATAACCGCCTCCTGCGGCTCCTCCCTTGACTCCGAATACCGGACCTAAGGACGGCTCGCGAAGAGCAATGACGGTCTTCTTTCCGATTTTGGAAAATGCATCGCCCAATCCTACGGTTGTCGTCGTTTTTCCTTCTCCGGCGGGAGTCGGATTGATTGCCGTTACAAGAATCAGCTTGCCGTTCTTCTTCTCTGCGTACTGATCCAGGATGTTATAATCGATCTTCCCTTTATATTTTCCGTAGCACTCCAGATACTCATCCTCAATGGAAAGCTTTCCTGCTATCTCCTGGATCTGCATTGGGGTTGCTTCCTGTGCGATTTCGATATCACTCTTAAAGCTCATGTTTTCCTCCTACTACTCTGCTCTTTTCAAAGGTTCCTATTCCTAGTTTTTTTCTCGGAATTGTTTCACATTATGAAACGCCATTTCGCATTTTATATTAGTTCTAATTTTAATCCTAAAAGGAAAAAAAATCAATATACTCTGATTAAGTTTTTGATTTTTCAGAAATTCAAAACTATTTTTCGGAAAATACCTTGAAAATATTTAAAGACAAAAAAAATCCCGAACATGTCGTCGGGTCCATAATTCACACCCTATCAGAGATAGGGGGGTACTCTGTTCCTGCTTCTGTCTTCCCCTCGAAGGAGGCTTGACATAGGCTGGGAAACGCGAATTCCCAAGGTCAAAATGTAGGTTGAATTATATTCCCTTAACGAGCATTTCAGGATCTTAAACGAAATCATTTAGTTGTCTTTTGTATTATTATAAACGATATCGGCGAAATTTACAAATGCAATTATTACCTTTTCGCCAATTATTTTATTACGATTATAATACCCAATAAAGATCACTGAGTTTAATGGCTTTCCATTATACCGCCACAGCCCATCGGGCAAGGGGTTGCGGCGGCTTTTATCTAAAGCTGCTACCCTATTCATACCTTGTTTGGAAAGCAATGTCCTTTGGTATTCTCTTGGACTCATCCTTATATTTGATCTCTCCCGGACGAATACAATCCGGAACAGGACAAACGTTGAGACACAGGTGACATCCAACACACTCGTCATTGACTGACGGCCTTCTGCTTTCAAAATCCCAGTTGATTGCCTGGTGTGCCGCGTCAAAACAGGATACATAGCATCTTCCGCAGCCAATACACTTTTCATGATCAATCTTTACAATGATCTTGAAGTTTCTGTCCAATTCTTCGGCCGGTATAATATTGGGGAGTGCAAGACCCACCATGTCTTCCAGCTTTTTAAATCCCTGTTCTTCCATATAATATCCCAGACCGTCGATCATATCAGATACGATTCGGTATCCATACTGCATGACCGCAGTTGTAACTTGAAGATTGTGGCTTCCCACAAGAATGTATTCCAATGCGTCTCTCCAGGTTTCAATACCGCCTATTCCGCTCATTTGAACGTCTTTCAGTAGAGGGTGCATCTTCATCTGTGCAATGAACCGAAGTCCGATCGGCTTTACTGCAGCTCCGGAATATCCTGAAATGGATGATTTTCCATTTACCACTGGCATGGACGTCATATGCTCAAGATTGATATTTGTAATGGATTTGATCGTATTGATTGCGGAAACTCCCTTAGCGCCGCCTTCGATTGCTGCGATTGCAGGAATCTCCATATTTCCGATATTCGGCGTCATCTTAGCAATTACAGGCAGCTTTGTCGCGCCGGAAACGGCTTTTGAGTACTGCCTTACAAGATCAGGGTTTTGCCCCACGTCGGAACCCATGGCATGACTTGTCATCTGAGGACAGGAAAAGTTACATTCTATCAGGTCTGCGCCCGCCTGGGTAACCAGCTGAGCCAGTTCTCTCCATTCTTCATCCGTGCTTCCCATGATTGTTGCAACCATAACTTTGTCAGGATAGTCCCTCTTCAGGCGGTGGATCGCTTCCAGGTTGTCTTCAAGTGGCTTATCAGAAATTTGCTCCATATTCTTAAAGCCAATCCAAGGAGTGTCTTCTTTGCTGACGTTGTCAAACCGCGGAGAACACTCATCCGCAATAAATCTTCCTACCGTTTTGAAGAATACGCCTCCCCATCCTTCTTCATAGGCTTTCGCTACCATATCATAGCATCCGCCAACCGGAGATGAAGACAGGAAAAACGGATTTTCACACTTAATTCCTAAATATTCTATGGATAAATCAGCTTTTTTTGCCATGTTAGTTCACACCTTCTTTCCTGGAGAGATAATTCATAATACTATCCGCTGTGGATTTTCCCGCCGCTACTGCCTCAACAACAGTCTTGCCTCCATTGACGATATCGCCTGCCGCAAAGATTCCGTCGATATTGGTAAATCCTTTCTTCATATCACAAGCGATTGTACCATTTTCATTCAGTTCTATATCTGAGATTTTCTTCATATCCTCTGCTTCCTGACCGATGGCAAAAATCACATGGTCTGCTTTCAGCCTGAGCTGCGAAAAACCGTCGGTTCCTTCCGCCACCAGGCCTTTTACCTTTCCGTCTTCCCCGAGAATCTCCATCGGTTTAAACTTTGTAAATATGCTTACACCAAGGGCCTGAACATATTCCAATTCTGCGATATCCGCAGGCGCTTCTTTAATGGTCCTTCGGTAGACAATGGTCACTCGATCTGCCCCAAGGAGCTTGGATGTAGCTGCACAGTCCATCGCCACATCGCCGCCGCCGATTACCACCACTTCACCGTTGACCTTCATTTCTCCGTTTGAAGAACGTGCTTTCTTCAGAAATTCCACCGCATAAGTTACGCCGTCTAAATTCTTGCCCTTGACCTCAATCTCTTTCGATTTCCAAAGGCCGGCGCCGATAAAGAATGCCTTGAAGCCCTGGTCCTTCAGCTGCTTTATGCTGATATCTCTGCCAACCTTTGTATTCATTACAAATTCTACTCCGAGTTCTTTCACCTTTTGAATATCAAAGTCCACCACAGCCTGCGGCAGTCTTGAAGGGATAATTCCGTAGGTAAGAACTCCGCCTGGTTTGTCATGATCGTCAAAAACCGTAACTTTATAACCTTTTAAAGCCAATTTTTGTGCACAGGCAAGGGATGCAGGACCCGACCCGATACATGCAATCTTTTCTTTCGTTGCTTCCGGGACTTCCAAGACCTTCATATCGTATTCTTTTTCCATGGCAACTGCAAATGCCTGCAGCCTTCCAATCTGAATCGGCTTGTCAATACCTGTTCTGCTGCAGGCCTCTTCACAAAGGCGATCATAGGGACATACCTTTGCTGTACAACCGCCGACAACATTTGCCTCCCGAATGGTAGCTGCGGCTCCTTTGATATTTCGAAACCGAATGGACCGGATAAAGTCTGCCGGTCTGGTTTCGGCAGGACAACCTTTGCTGCATGGTGCGTCATAGCACAATACGCATCGGGCAGCTTCCTCCATTGCAGTCTTCAAATTGAAACCGTGAACAGCTTCATCCAGATAATCTTTTTTGATTTCTTTCCCTTGTAGTTGGTTTTTACTCGTAACCTTGCTCAAGATATTTCCTCCTCTGTTTTATTTATTCAATCATATTTGATTCACACAAATCATTTTTGACTTGTATTAGTATAGGAAAACAGCAGTATTATCATACATTTCAGAAAAGTATTTCAAAAAGGAAAAAGACAACCGGAATGCAAGTTGATCATTGCCTGGTTGCCATGGAGGAGGTTAATCTATATGAAAAGCCTATGTGACTTTAATTGCGCGATTGATTGATAGGAAGCCTATCGCTGTGAAACCCAGGGTGCATTCAGAATATTGTCATCAAAATTTTCCCCTGATGCAATATCTGCAAAGAATGTTTCGCTTCCTTCAAAGTACATCGTTTCTTCTGTCATTTACATCACGCTCCTTTCTTTTGTTCTGTACTCATTATATACAAGAATTATTAAAATGTTATTATGAGTTTGTTAAAAGTAGGTTAACAAAAAAAGTGGAAATGACGAATACGAATATTCTCATTTCCACTTTCTCACCTCAATGGTTATAAGTTTTGATAATCAGATCGGCAATATTTTCAGCAAAGCCCGCAAATAAATTTTCACCTTTTTCTTTTGTCGCCAGTGTTGCATTTCCATAAACACCACTCTGACTGATCTCTCCTATGGAGGAATTGTCCATTCCATACAAGGCAGGACGTTCAGGGTATTCCTCACATGCAAGCGACATATCCACCAGATCCTCATCAACTGCCAGCATCATAGAAGTTTCAAACTCACAAGCGTGAAACATACCGCCCCAGGTTGGAGATTCGATATATTTTTCATAAAGCTTTGACATTCCGGGATAAAACATTCCCAGAAGTTTAACATCTGTCTCATCCTGAGCCGTTCGAACAGCATATTTCATCGCGGAGCAGTTGGCTTCATGTCCATTGAGAAAAACCAACAGCTTAATGCCATATCTCTCAACGCTTTTTACTATATCAATCAATAGGATCTGAAGGTGTTCTTGCGGCATACTTACCGTTCCGGGAATATCCCTCCAGCCCCATGAATATCCGAAGTTAAGGGAAGGAAACACCATTGCACCAGTTTGATCAGAAACCATACCTGCAAGCTTTTCTGCAAGAAGAATGTCTGTCCCGAGCGGCAGATGCGGCCCATGTTGTTCTGTACTGCCGATCGGCACAATCGCCACCGGAAAGTTTTTTATTCTTTCAGCAACCTGCAACCGCGTCATGTTTTTTATTAAATACATACTCATTTGCCTCCATGACTGCCGCCACATAAGCTCTGGCAGCCTCTTCAATCAATTTCAAGTCTTTCGTAGTCGCATTTTGCGGCACTAAATTGGAGCCGACTGCGATACCTGCGAAGCCCGCTTTCAAAAATTCCGCCGCATTGCCCTGGGTTACTCCCCCCACCGCAAAATACTCGGTGTCTGGAAATGGGCCCTTCAGACTTTTAATATATTGCATCGAAAATGCATCAGCAGGAAAAAGCTTAAGGAGCATAATGCCCTTATTCACCGCCTGTTGTATTTCAGAGGGAGTTAACACGCCTGGAATGACGCCAAGTCCTTTTTCGATCGCATAGGAGACAATCTCCTCATCATAGCCAGGAGTCAGAATGAAGGCAACACCCATATCAACGAGCTGGTCAATCTCACTTTTTTTAGAAACAGTGCCGCCACCAATGGCAAGCTCATTACCGCCATACCGGTTTATAAGCCTGTCAATACACGCAAGCCCTCTTTCCGTTTCGCTTAAAGAAACTTCTATGGCTTTAATACCGGCATTTTTTAGCACATCAGCAATATCCAGAATATATTCTGGGTCCACATTACGGATAATCGCTACCAGTTTTTCATTAAAAATCATAATTTTCCTCATCTCATTTACTTTTAATTATTTAAACTGCAAGTTTTTAAAAAACAGCAAGCCACCTCTGAGGATTCTCATAAAAGATATGGTGGATATCTTTCTCACTGACGCCTTCATCAAGAAGACGCGCAATAAATTTTGTCTTGATAAAACGAAATCCGGGACCTCCTCCGTAAGCCTCCAAATAGGACGCACGCCCCATATCACCACTGATCAGCATCTGGTCAATATGCCCATGTGAAATTAAAGATTTGATCAATGCAACCCGCGTACTGTCAGGATAATATTTCACCTTTCCCGGGCCGTCAAACTGTATGTAAATACCTCTTTCTGCAAGCTTTAACAGGTAATATTCGTCAGCATTCCTGTCCAGATGTCCAAGTGCAACGGTAGTTAAATCCACGCTCTCTTCTTCCAAGATATCCAATATTTCCATTCCCATCGTACCAGCTTCTGTATGGCCCCATATCGGTGCGCCGCATTTTTTTTGAGCGATGGCAGCGGCAACAGTCGTTTTCTTTTCCAAAGGATGAATCATGTTATAATAGGTTCCAATTTTAATAAAACCGGCCTTAACATCTCCCCCATCACCACCTGTCGTTACATCACTTGTGAGTAGATCTGCAATGTCTTCAACCGATTTTTCTGCTACCCATGAAGGATAATAAATATGTTTATTAAAACCTGTGGTACCGATGATATGTACTCCACTTTCCAGGCTCATCTTTTTTAATAGATTCAAATCACGGCCATAGTCCAGAGTAGAAGCCTCAACAAGGGTACATCCTCCTACTGATTTAAAATTTAGTAATTCTTCAACACTTTTCGCATAATCGGACAATTCCAAATCCCTGTCCTTTTGTTGTGAAGGGGGAACCGCATGCAAATGCTCATGAGGATAAGTAAACCCCATATTCTCTGCTTTAATATCGCCCGTAACGGTTCTTGCACATTTCATATTTAAGTCTCCTTTTCTTTATTAAATAATAATATTACGGATTGGCGTCCCACTCTGGAGCAATGGAACACCAATCCGTACAAAATAAGGTTCTATTATACTCCCAATCCAAAAGCCATTCCAATCAGCTTCATAACAACACCTACGATGATGGCATCAGTGCTTGCAAACCACAAACCTGTAATACCGTAGCGTGTAACGTCAATCAACGGATAGCAAATAGCCGGAATGATGGTAAAAGCAAAACCGAGAAACAATCCTGCGATTACAGCGCCACGTTTGCCGCCAAGTTTATCTCCAAAGACTCCGGCGGCTCCACCCATAAAGAACAGTCCGATAACGCCCGGTAAAATAACAACGTTCATAAGCGACGTGATGAAGGTTGCTGCCAGACCTCCGACAATAGCAAATAAAAAGCCTATCGTTGTGGCAACTGGACCAAACGCATAGAATATCGGTACATCCAATGCGGGCCGCGCTCCGGGGACCAGTTTTTCACTGATACCTTTAAATGCGGGTACAATTTCTCCCAGAAACATACGAACGCCCTGTAATAAGATTAAGACGCCTGCAACAAAGGTAAGTGCCTGAATGATGACATACGCGATCCAGTTGCTGCCCCCTGATAATTCAGTGACGACAGCTTTACCTGCAGCGACGGCAGTAACAAGGTAAACGATTACCATGACAATGCCCATCAAAACAGACATGTCCTTTAAAAAAGCAAATTTCTCTGAAACTTTTACATTCTCCCAGCTATCTCCCTCATCCCGGTTCTTCTTTGCAAAGGTTTTTGCAAAGAATCCTGAAAGGACAATCAAAGAGGAGCCCCAAAATCCAAAGGCGACTTTATCATCACCAAGAATCTTTCGGGTATAGGGTTGGCTGATTGCAGGAAAAAGAACCATACAAATACCCTGAACCACAGACCCAATCATGACAGCGGTCCATCCATGACAGTCAAGCTGGTCCAGAACAATCGCCATCGTTCCGGCAAAGCTGAACATCATATGCCCTGTGAGGAATATGTACTTAAACGGCGTGACACGAGCAAGAATGATATTAATAACAAATGAAAACAACATAATCATTGGGGTTTCAAATCCCAGAACAGTCTGAACAGCTGCAACCAGAGCATTATCTTCAGGAACGATACCAGTAAGACCAAATGCCGTTTCGAACATCTGGCTAAAGGGAATTAAAGCATTGACAATGACACTTGAACCTGCACCGAGGATCATAAACCCAAATATCGTCTTTAACGTACCCGTAATAACTGTTGAAGGCTTGTTCTTCATTAGTATCAGACCCAGCAAAGCCACCAGGCCAATGACAATTGTAGGATTACTCAGAAATTCGACTAAAAAAGATACCATTTCATTTTCTCACTTTCAATTTTCATTTTGTTAAAAAGGGTAATATTTTATCTTCAATCTCTTTTTTATTTAAGAGATTTTCAATAAATATAACTGGCTTATCTGATTCAACCTGACGGGCGATTTCAGAGGAAGCTGCTATCAAATCGCAGGGTTTTCCTTTGTATGATCCTAAATCAACGGCTTCACCGGTAATTTCAACTCCATGCCTTCTGCCGATTTCCTGTAAACTCATCAGCAGCATCAAGCTGGTTCCAAAACCCATTCCACAAACTGTTACAACACGCATTATCGTCCCTCCTTTCTAAAATAATTCATATAACTTCTGGTAATCAGCTACCTGGGCAAGCGCTTTTTGTTTTTCCTCATCGCTTAAAAGTTCACTCAATGCCTGCAACAAATCAATATGATCGTCATGTTTCGTGCCGGCAAGAGCGAATACCAGAGTGACCGGATCGTTTTCGGGATGACCGAAGGCTACCGGTTCTTTCAATCTTACAAAACTAATGCAAGGGCTGTTGACATCATCTCCAGCGTGTGCATGAGGCATTGCGATTCCAGGTCCCATCACAATATACGGACCCAGACGGTGAAAAGCGTCCAGCATCTTCTCCACATAAGATGGCTGTACCTTCCCTGCTTTCACAAGCAGCTGACCACTGTATCGGATAACTTCTTCAGGTGTTGTTAGCCCGTTAATATCCAGAGCTACCAAGTCTTCTGTCAAAATATTTTTCAGCATAAATCTTCTCCAATAAAATCATTCATAACTTCGATAAATTCCTCATATGATTTGCACCCGATGATTCTATCAACCTGCTGTCTGTCGGAAACCACCCTATAGAGCTGTTTCAGCAGCTGCTTTATCTGTGTGTCTCCTTCATGAAAACAGCCCAGCACAATCAGATTGACTTTATTCTGATCCCATATCACAGGGTTTTGCAGCACTGCGAAAACCAGAAAACTATCGCCCTGTACAATGCAGTGCGGCATCGCAACGCGTGGTGCAATCTCAGTTGAAACCAGCTTCTCCCGTGCAAAAATATCTGCTTTTTCTTTTTCCGTAATACCTCCCTCCTGCAAAAGACGATCGCATAGATAATTCAACAAATGTGTTTTTCTGGCAGGCTTATTCAAAAGGTAAAAATGGTTTGGAAGGCAAATACTTTTTGCGGAAACTGTGTTGGAAAGTTTAGCAATCATACCATCTAAAAGCCTGCAATCCTGTTCCTCCAGGAATGGAGAAAGCTGTAAAAGCGGCTTTCCTCCAAGATTTTTCGCTTCGACCGGAATGGTTGAAATATAGAAATCAGCATGGATTCTAATATGCTCCGCTTCATTCAACGAGTACACGGCAACAATATCAATGTTGTCATACTGCTTCTTGATGCGGCTTTCTAATAATGCAGCCGTCCCAAATTTTGTCCGGCACAGTATGATCGTCTTCAAGTTCCGACTTTGCTTCTCCCCTTCGATTGCAGCTGCAAAATGTAATGTGATCAATGCCAGCTTATCATCTGGAATCTTTGTTTTTGTATTTTCACTAATACAAGCTGCAACCTCAACGGAATAGTAGTAAGCCGTAGGATATTTCGAGCGCACTTCATCAAGATATAAAGTATTGCTCTCTATAGAAAGCAGGTAATCTCCATAGCATGAGGAAATATGCTCCGCTAAGTCTTCCACAAATTGGGTATCTTTTGAAAAATCTACTCCGTAATGGTTTTTGATGTTCTCAATTGCATTGTTAACAATTCCCGTGATATAGCTCACTCGACCGGGTCCATAATCCTGCATTTTCTTGACTGCATAGAAATTCTGTTCCCATACAAGTGCAAGGTATAATGCTTCCCACTCAGCCTGCGGTATTTTTTCAAGTTCCGGAGAAATCAATTTTAGCAATCCCGAAATAAAATTCAGGCTCTCGTCAGAAACAATATTACCAGCCTCCGTGATATGTTCAAAATTAACATAGTGTTTGCTTCGTATTCGATTTGCTGATATCAGATAATATTTGAGAAACTGATTCATAGCATCGGATGTACAAAAAAGCTGTCTGGACGCTGTTTCAGCAAATACTGCCGCTTCAATCTTTTCCAATTCTACATCCTCAACACCCAGCATGAACACCGATTGCTGCATCGAGAGCTCCCCGAAAAAAAGATTACTGATACAATGTCTCAAAGTGATTTCGTTTCCATGAACGGAAAGACCCTGATGAGCCTTGCTTTCAAGCTTTAGATTATATCCTTCTAAAATAGAGGATACTGCCGTAGTCACTCGAGAGATGCTTGACCTACTATAATTGAACTGCATTGCTAAATCATCCAGCTTAACGGTTTCCGACAGTAAAAGCTGTCTTGCCACCTGATATTCCAATTTGACTAAGCCATCCTTTTTTTTTTCCATCAGGATTTTTGAAAGATAATTATGAAACACTCCCGAATCAATGATTTTCAAATGATATCCCTGCCCCTTGTGAGAAATAATTTCAAATCCGTATTCACCGCTTTGCGATTGAATCTCGCGGATATATCGCAAAACGGTTCGAGTACTGCTGTTTAAATAATTACTCAATTGCAAAGATGTCACATATTCAGTGTTCGCATTAGCAAGATACTGGACTATTAAAATCGCTTTCGTGTGCATAACACCCTCCTGTCCGACAGTATTCATTTTTATTACCCTTTTGTATATCGAAATTATATTTATTCTTTTTGTGAAAGTCTATATCAACATGTGACGGTTAGTTACATGACATATCCGGGCTTACATATATATACAAATTCCCGGATTTCATTTCCATGCGCTATACAGCAGTTTGACAGTTAATAGCCGCATTTTCTATGCGTTGACACTTTTATCCGCAAATGATATATCTAATTTATGTACCATAAATACGCGAAACATTCACAAAAGGAGGACGATAAAGATGAAGTCATTTCACTATACCGTGATAGATGAATTGGGCCTGCATGCACGTCCTGCAGGTTTTCTGGCAAAAGAAGCAGCAAAGTACAAAAGCTCTATCCATGTAATCAAGAATGATAAGAAAGTTGATTGTACGCGTCTGTTCAGTCTGATGGGACTGGCTGTGAAGCAGGGGGAGTCTATTGCTTTCGTCGTTGAGGGAGAAGACGAAGAAGAGGCCTGCACCGCTTTGGAAACGTTCTGCCGGAATAATTTGTAGGTTCATCAAGCTAAAGAAAGGAAAATCAATGAAAAAAATTATCGGTATTACTGCCAGCACTGGTGTAGTTATCGGAAAACTAATGTTTTTTACCACTCAGAAGCCCGTCGTTTCAAAAGAAAGTTCTCTGGGCACAAATCAGGAAAAAGAAAGATTTCATTCCGCACGCATGGAGGCAATCCAGACCCTGCGCGATTTATATCATGCCGCTTCACAAGACGCAAGCAGCTCCTCGGCAGGAATTTTTGAAATTCATGCCATGCTTCTTCAAGATCTTGATTATATTGAATATACCGAAGAAGTGATCGATCGTGAAGGCTGTACTGCACAATGGGCAGTACAGAAAACCGGCGAACATTTCAGACGAATTTTTTCTGAAATGAGCGATGAATATATGCGAGAACGCGCTTCTGATGTGGAAGACATATCATCCCGTATGATCCGCTTACTTTGCAATATCAAAGACCTTGAACTTAGCGATATTCAAGATAAAATCATTTTTGCAGCAGACGATTTACTGCCGAGTCAAACGATTCAGCTGGATCGATCGAAAATTTTGGGATTCGCTACGCAGAAAGGTTCAAAGGTTTCCCACGTAGCAATTCTTTCCCGTACTCTCGGCATTCCAAGTATAGTCAACCTTGACGCTAAATTGATCGACTTTCATAATAAAACGGTCGTTCTTGATGGTGACAACGGCATTCTATTGGTAGAACCAGACAACGCAGCACTTATCT
This sequence comes from Anaerovoracaceae bacterium, assembly GCA_963676445.1. Taxonomy (GTDB): domain Bacteria; phylum Bacillota; class Clostridia; order Peptostreptococcales; family Anaerovoracaceae; genus Anoxybacterium. Next base: position 64,863 of record OY781100.1, on the reverse strand, counting down.
TTTACCAGCAGCAAATTCATAAGGGGCATCAGAAACAAAGCCACATGATCTCCTTGATCGGGCAACCGAATCAAACTGCTGACGGTATCACAATCGAAATCAATGGAAATATTGGCCGTCCTGAAGACTGCGAGTTAGTGAAGCAAAACGACGGCAACGGAATCGGCCTCTTTCGCAGTGAATTTCTTTATATGGAAAGTGATACCTTCCCATCTGAAGACAGGCAGTATGAAGCTTATAAGAAAACGCTTGAAGAGATGGAGGGAAAACGGGTCATTATACGAACATTGGATTTAGGCGCAGATAAAAAGGTCCCTTATTTCAACTTTGATATGGAAGAAAATCCAGCCATGGGGTTTCGCGCTATTCGTATCTGCCTTTCCCGGCGGGAGATTTTCACAACGCAACTCCGAGCTCTTCTTCGTGCATCAGTATATGGAAAACTGGCTTTAATGTTTCCCATGATTACCAATGTAGAAGAAGTGAAAGCAATTAAAAAAATAGTTTCCGAAACCAAAATGCAGCTTGAAAGTGAAAAAATTGCCGTAGCTGAGATAGAGCTGGGCATCATGATAGAAACACCTGCTGCAGCACTAATCAGCGATTTACTGGCCGACGAAGTGGATTTCTTCAGTTTTGGTACAAATGATTTGACTCAATATACTTTAGCCGCCGACCGAATGAATCCAAAGGTAGAATCTCTGTATGATCCCGGACACCTAGCAATTCTGCGCTTACTTAAAATGGCTACGAATAATGCTCATAAAAAGGGAAAATGGGTCGGCGTCTGCGGTGAATCCGCCGCAGATATCCATTTGCTCCCATTTTACCTGTCCATAGGAATTGACGAGTTATCGGTGGTGCCAAATGCCATATTGAAGCTGCGTTCAGCAATGAAAAACCTGAGCATCAAGGAAATTCGTAACGATATATTAAGGAAAGTTTAATATGGGCGGCACTTGCGACGCTGGTGCGGTGCAAAATAAAATTATACACCGCACCAGCGTCATAACGACCCGGATATTCAGTTAAAAGCAGCTTCCTTCACAGTAATGCCCTTTGTTGTTTCTCTTTGCATTATACATGAATTTGTCAGCACAATTCAGATATTCGTCCAGGGTATAAAATTTACGGTCGATCCATACCATACCCGCAGAAATAGCAGCGGGTGCAATCTTATGATCAGGATAGACCAATGGATCATCTTGCAGCTTTTTAAAGAATGTTTCTATGAGCGATCTCAGCTGCTCTTTTGATTGATAATTATAAAGGAAAAGCGCAAATTCATCGCCGGAGCGCCTACCGAGAACCTTAAACGCTCCCGGGATATTGACAAGATGTTTGACAGCATGATTAATGTATATGTCTCCCCATCTATGTCCGTAGGTATCATTTACCATCTTCAAATTATCAAGATCAAACATCAAAATTGCCGAGACCAGATTCTTGTCCCTTTTTAGAAGTGCGTCTTCCATATTGACCTGCATCGCCTTTCGGTTATAGATCCCTGTCAATGTGTCAATATCTCTATCGGTCATGATTTGCTTCTTTTCGGACATTTCATCGGTCATATCAATAATGACTCCGGTTGTGGTGTGATCCTTGGTTGTCAGGATAATTTTCAACCATCTCTCCGGATCACTGTTTAAATAATAAATGTCTTCTTCGTCTTCTTCCGGTTGACTTAGTATTTTCCGAATGACGCTGATAAAACACGACTTATTTTCCGTTTCCGCTGCGTCAAGTGATAATAGAAGCGGAACCTGGTCGGTGATAAATACGGCTTCTTCATGTTCTCCATATTCGAAAACTCCCAAAGGAATGCCAACCATTTCAATGATCTTTGACATCTTCCCTGATGTTTCTAAAAGGAGATTGCTTGTATTCTGTATCGCTCTCAGCAATTCGTCCACTTCCTTCAAGCCTGTGTTTTCGAGCACAATCTTCTTAACCGCGCTTGTTTCCTTTACCTTGGCTGCCACATCAATAATGGGTTTTGTAAATCTATAACTTACGAAATAAGCAATGACAACACCGACAACAACCGACGCAGCCAGCGAAACAATCAAAATATATTTAATTTTCATCACATAGCTAAGCAAATGGCTTTCCTGAATAATCCCGATCAAGTACCATTGACTTTGCTGGAATGGCGTATTGTTGCCGTATAGTCCAAGACTCTCAATCGCCAGATAAATATGCCCCTTTATATCATCACTTTCCAAACAGTAAATGGAATTTGTTTCATCCTTGATGCGGTACGCAAGGGGTTGTCCGTTTTGTGCAATCCTTTTCTGAATCGCTCTTGTCAAGACAATCGATTCTATCTTCTGTCCCGGTGATTCTTGATATCCAAGTATATATCCGTAAGAATCCTTCATTTGAAGATCGGTAGCCGGAAGAAACTTAGAAAGGTACTGTTCTGAGACTTCCACGCCGATGATGCCAATGAGTTGTTTATCCTTGTCAAACAAAGGCATCGAGTATGTGATAATCGGTGCATCCTTCGTGGAAATACGAAAAGGCAGGCTCCAATATCCTAACAGATCTGCCGATGAGGATAGCGTCGCTTTACTTAGCGGTTTCTCATAAAAATCAGAATTCATCCCGCTTAGATCCATTTTGTATGCCCACCTCTGATCCAGCGGGATTTGCAATTCATTTGCCAGTTCTGCAGGCCCGAACACACAATATAAATCCCTGTTATCATAGTCATTAAGGACTGGATCATAATCTCTTATGTAAACCGCAGCTTTGCCGTTATCATCTGCACTGTCCGACAAGATCACAAAGGCTCCCGTAGATTGGGTTGCCCGAAGCATTGATATCAGCGGATCACTGATGTTGTGAAAAAATCGATCCGGCGGTTCCTCATGATCAAATTGCTCTGAAATCTGCTCAACATAGGGGTCCAGATTCATCCAATGGTACTTCATTTCTCTCTGAAGATAGTCCTTGCGATTTTTAACCTTCTCTGCAAAAGAAGCATAAGAATTCTTCTCAGCCTGACTGATCACACCGCCGGCTATTAGAAAAAATGACAACAATGTAGCCTGTCCGATAATGATAATAATCGTCAGTGTCGTCAAGCGAAACGCAATTGATTTTTTATCCGGTTTCATCAACTTCATAACAAGGCCTCTCAACTCTTACTCAGTAATTCCTGTACATCCTTGCAAAACTCCTCATACCAATCATTAAAATGACCCTCTGAAGTCAGCGCAGTAATTACAGCCTGACGATTCTCTCCATTATTAACACGCTCGTTTACCACTTCAAGATCCTTCTTTACAAATTCACTTAAACTTGTTTCCAATACTTTCCTTACTTCATAACTTCCTCGAAAAGCCCTGTTTCCATATAATGAATAGTCTTTGAACATATTGATGGTTGTCTCAATAGATTTCCTTACAGCAACGTTGTTCCGGTTCTCATTTTCCAATTCGGCCAGAAGCAGATCCGCATCTAGCGCTTTCGATTTTACGGGCAGATATGCTGTTGCCGCCGCAAATTTTGTATTTTGTGGTACATCGATAAACCACTTTAAAAAGATCGACGCTGCATATTCATGAGAAGGATCACTTTTTGCAATGCACATTCCGGCGCCCTGCTGAACCGCATATTTAGCAGCATCCTGATAGCAGGGATAAGGAAGCGCAATCACTTCAATTGGAATAGAAACACCGTTTGCCTCTACCTCTTCGGGAAAGTAGGAAGCGCCTGCGGTCGAGCCGGTGTAGGCGACAATCACTCCCGTCTTCGCGTCATCAGAACTAAAGCGGCCAGACTTTTCAAAATATCCGTTTAGATACGGAATATAATAATTCTGCCAAATCCGATAGGCATAGTCACGGCTCAAATTAAGCGAAGCGGTATCTCCATGATAAGAATACAACTCCTCTCCCTGTTGAATCGACGAAACCAGCATAAAATTTGCATTGGCGTCGATACTGAAAAATGCTTTTCCGCCTGAGTAATCATAGTACTGTTTTGCAGTCTTTGCCAGCCCTTCCCAAGTTTTAAGGCTGTCCAATTCTGCTCCGGTTTCAGCGGCGAAGGCATCCCAGTAAGTTTTATTCAAATAAAGGATTTCTGATGATTTTGCAATAGGCAATATTTTTAATGCCTGGTCTTCGCCAAACATCCCTTCGGTGAGAAATTCGTTTCTGATTTCTCCTAAATCATCATCCGAGAAATAAGTATTTAGATCAACAAGCTCTGAAACCTGATCGATACGAAAAGCACTGTCGGGATAAGCCGCAAAAATATCAGGCATCGGCATTGCGCCGATTTCTTTATTAGCTGATTCAAATACCGCATCCGCAAGCTCATTTACGTCCCCGTAACTTTGCGCCTCAACCGCAATTCCTTTTTCCGCTCCTACGGTTTCGTTGAATTCCGTGACAAGCTCGTCAAATTTAACCTTTACCGATCCGTTATAATAACTCCAGATTGTTATGGTTATGGGGTTTTCCGGATCGAGTAATTTTTCTTCTTTTGATTGCATGCCGCAGGATGTTGATATCAGTATCAACAAGATTAATAGAACTACCAGTCTTGTTCTTTTCTTCATTGAAAACTCCTTACCCTGTTATTCCAGGCTATTCAGCATTTCACGCAATTTCATTACTTCATCTTTGGAAAGAGTAACTCCTTTTCCCATCTTTTCATGAGCAGGGTCCCACTCTCTGAGATCATATTTTGCTTCTTTATCATTCCAGCTCACAAGGTTGAGCTCTTTTGTCCATCCTTTTGGTGACTCGGATAAAATCCCCAAACTTTCTACTATTTCGTATTTAATTTCCGCCATATTTCCTCCCAAAATCATTTTATTCAACAAACATTTTTATTCTAACCTTTTGTGATGCTACTTGCAAGAACTCATAGCGCCAAATACCAGCTTGAAAGTCAGCTTATGCTGTATGTTTCTTCCTTTTAGCAACATGATTTATATTATAACCCAAATCCATACAGGAAAACAGTTGAATTGACAAGACTGGGCATTTTATCCGCACCTTTTTGATCAAAACCTCCCTTTTATTCATATTATATAATGAACCTATTTATAGGTTCACTTAAAAAATTGAAAGTAGGATGAAAATGAGCGATATTGCTTTACAACTTACGCGTTCTCCAGGAGGTTCAGTTGTTTTTGGAGGAAACGTAATTTTTGATCAAATAATATTTTCAGCTGGCAATATAAGTTACAACCCAGTAACAGGCGTAATAACATTTAATGAGGGAGGCAGATTCGTAATTAATTGGTGGCTTAATACCCAATCATCTCGATCTATCAATGGTTCTGCATTTTCTCTGATATCATCACAAGGAGACGATATCCCAGGTAATTCACCTGTTAAGGCCGGTGAAGTAACAGGAGTTGGTATCATTGAAGTTGCTTCGGCACCTGCTACTCTTTCATTAGTAAATATAAGCACCGCAGAAATATTTTATCCAATCAATGTGCCACTATCTGCTTCACTTATTATCGTTGAGGATGACTTGTCAGGAACTGGCGGTCCAACCGGCCCAACGGGTGATACCGGTCCTACTGGTGACACTGGCCCGACTGGCGATACCGGTCCCACCGGAAATATCGGGCCGACCGGAGATACTGGTCCTACCGGAGACACAGGTCCGGCTGGAGACACTGGCCCGACTGGCGATACCGGTCCCACCGGAAATATCGGGCCGACCGGAGATACTGGTCCTACCGGTGACACTGGTCCCACCGGAGATGCCGGGCCTACGGGAGATACCGGCCCTACCGGAGATACTGGTCCTACCGGGGATACCGGGCCTACCGGAGACACAGGCCCCACCGGTGACACCGGACCGACTGGAGATACTGGTCCGACTGGTGACACTGGTCCGACTGGCGATACCGGTCCCACCGGAAATATCGGGCCGACCGGAGATACTGGTCCTACCGGAGACACTGGTCCGACAGGAGACACTGGTCCCACTGGAACTGGCGATACCGGACCTACAGGAGACACTGGTCCGACTGGCGGCACAGGCCCGACAGGAGACACCGGTCCGACCGGCGACACCGGGCCGACTGGCGACACTGGTCCGACGGGTGACACTGGTCCGACTGGCGACACAGGCCCTACCGGAGACACAGGCCCGACTGGAACTGGCGATACTGGCCCGACCGGAGACACTGGTCCTACCGGCGATACTGGCCCCACCGGCGACACTGGTCCCACTGGAACTGGAGATACCGGGCCGACCGGAGACACTGGCCCCACCGGAGACACCGGCCCGACTGGTGACACTGGCCCCACCGGAACAGGCGATACTGGTCCGACCGGCGACACTGGTCCGACTGGCGACACTGGTCCGACTGGAACTGGCGATACCGGCCCGACCGGCGACACTGGCCCCACCGGAGACACAGGCCCGACTGGCGACACTGGCCCCACCGGAGACACTGGCCCGACTGGCGATACCGGTCCCACCGGAAATATCGGGCCGACCGGAGATACTGGTCCCACCGGAGACACTGGTCCGACTGGAACTGGCGATACCGGCCCGACCGGAGACACTGGCCCCACCGGAGACACCGGCCCGACCGGAGACACTGGTCCTACCGGGGACACTGGTCCGACTGGCGACACTGGTCCGACTGGCGACACTGGCCCGACTGGAACTGGCGATACTGGCCCGACCGGAGACACTGGTCCTACCGGCGATACTGGCCCCACCGGCGACACTGGTCCGACTGGAACTGGAGATACCGGGCCGACCGGAGATACTGGTCCCACCGGAGACACTGGTCCGACTGGAACTGGCGATACCGGCCCGACCGGAGACACTGGCCCCACCGGAGACACCGGCCCGACCGGAGACACTGGTCCTACCGGGGACACTGGTCCGACTGGCGACACTGGTCCGACTGGCGACACTGGCCCGACTGGAACTGGCGATACTGGCCCGACCGGAGACACTGGTCCTACCGGCGATACTGGCCCCACCGGCGACACTGGTCCGACTGGAACTGGAGATACCGGGCCGACCGGAGACACTGGCCCCACCGGAACAGGCGATACTGGTCCGACCGGCGACACTGGCCCGACTGGAACTGGCGATACCGGCCCGACCGGCGACACTGGCCCCACCGGAGACACCGGCCCGACCGGAGACACTGGTCCTACCGGGGACACTGGTCCGACTGGCGACACTGGTCCTACCGGCGACACCGGTCCGACTGGCGACACTGGGCCGACTGGCGACACTGGCCCGACCGGCGACACTGGCCCGACAGGAGACACTGGCCCGACTGGTGACACTGGCCCTACCGGAACAGGCGATACTGGTCCGACTGGCGATACTGGCCCGACCGGAGACACTGGTCCGACTGGCGGCACTGGCCCGACTGGAACTGGCGATACCGGCCCGACCGGCGACACTGGGCCAACTGGTGATACTGGCCCGACGGGGGACACTGGTCCGACTGGAACTGGCGATACCGGCCCGACCGGAAACACTGGCCCCACCGGAGACACCGGCCCGACCGGAGACACTGGTCCTACCGGGGACACTGGTCCGACTGGCGACACTGGTCCGACGGGGGACACTGGTCCAACTGGAACTGGCGATACCGGGCCGACCGGTGACACCGGGCCGACCGGCGATACTGGGCCAACCGGCGACACTGGTCCGACTGGCGATATCGGCCCGACTGGAGATACTGGCCCTACTGGTGACACTGGTCCCACTGGAACCGGCGATACTGGTCCCACCGGAGACACCGGCCCGACTGGTGATACTGGCCCTACTGGTGACACTGGTCCCACTGGAACTGGCGATACCGGGCCGACCGGTGACACCGGCCCTACAGGCGACACTGGTCCTACTGGTGACACCGGCCCCACTGGAACTGGCGATACCGGGCCTACTGGCGACACCGGCCCTACAGGCGACACTGGACCCACTGGAACAGGCGATACTGGTCCCACCGGAGACACCGGCCCGACTGGTGATACTGGCCCTACTGGTGACACTGGTCCCACTGGAACCGGCGATACTGGACCCACCGGAGACACCGGCCCGACTGGTGATACTGGCCCTACTGGTGACACTGGACCCACTGGAACTGGCGATACCGGGCCGACCGGAGACACCGGTCCTACCGGCGATACTGGGCCAACCGGCGACACTGGTCCGACTGGAGATACCGGCCCGACTGGTGATACTGGCCCTACTGGTGACACTGGTCCCACTGGAACTGGCGATACCGGGCCGACCGGTGACACCGGCCCTACAGGCGACACTGGTCCTACTGGTGACACCGGCCCCACTGGAACTGGCGATACCGGGCCTACTGGCGACACCGGCCCTACAGGCGACACTGGTCCTACTGGCGACACCGGCCCTACAGGCGACACTGGACCTACCGGTGATACTGGCCCGACGGGGGACACTGGTCCCACTGGAACTGGCGATACCGGACCGACCGGTGACACCGGCCCTACTGGTGATACTGGTCCTACTGGTGACACTGGCCCTACTGGAACTGGCGATACCGGGCCGACCGGTGACACCGGCCCTACTGGCGACACTGGTCCTACCGGTGACACTGGTCCTACTGGCGATACCGGCCCTACTGGCGACACCGGCCCTACGGGAGACACTGGTCCTACCGGCGATACCGGAACCGGTGACACTGGGCCTACTGGCGATACCGGGCCTACTGGACCGTCTGGTACACTGGCGAGCACACCTTATGCGATGATAACCGACACCACAACTCAAATCCCTGCTACTGCAGATACAACAACTCCAATAACCCTAAGCAACAATGAAACACTTAACGACATCACCCACACCGCAGGTTCGAGTACAATTACAATCAACACAAATGGAACCTATTGGATTGCAGTTTCAGCTCAAGTATCACAAACCGTGGCACAATCAACTTTTATCCGTATTTGGCTGAGAAGAAATGGTGTAGGTTTACCAGAATCTACAAGGACACGGACACTCACTTCCGCAACAGACGTTGGAAGTATGGCATTTTCCTATGTTACAACCTTAAATGCGTCCGATACACTGGAAATTGCGCAATCAGTAAGCACTGCTGGCCGAAATACAGGGATTTACGTTTTCACGCCTACAGGAACGCCAACTGCACCATCAATTATCATATCAATTGCTTTTTTAAGCACTTAATCAAATAATAATCAAGTCTAAGCAATAAAATGGGGGGCTCAATACGATCTCTTTTGAAATCGATGAGCACCCCTTTATAAAATATATCACCACCGAAACATATTTACATTTTCTCACATTTTCTAGATGTCAATCCTTTAAATTATTCTTCGCCTTCGAGATCCAGACTGCAGTTATGATAAACTTTCTGTACATCATCATTTTCCTCAAGGATATCGATCATCTTCCTCAGACTCTTGATCGCATGCTCGTCGGTAGGCGCTGATTCGATAGACGGAACATACTCCACGTCTGCTTCCACAAACTCATATCCTGCTTCTTTCAACGCTTCGGAAACAGCATCAAAAGCGTCGGGAGTCGTCTGTACCTCGAAGGAATCCTCATGGGTTATCATATCTTCTGCGCCGCTGTCTAATGCGGCTTCCATCAGTGCGTCTTCATCCACAGAGTCGGTCTTCTCTATGATAATAATGCCTTTTCGTTCAAACATGTAGGAAACACATCCCGGAACACCGAGATTTCCGCCATATTTATCAAATGCATGCTTCATTGCAGCGGTTGTCCTGTTTTTATTGTCGGTAAGTACATCGACAATAACCGCGACACCTCCTGCTCCGTAGCCTTCAAAGCTTCCGGATTCATAGGTTTCGCCCGCCAGTTCACCCGTTCCCTTTTTAATCGCTCTGGTAATATTGTCGTTTGGCATGTTGATGCCCTTTGCTTTGTCGATTGCGTGCTTTAAGGACATATTATAATCAGGGTCGCCACCTGCCTTTGCCGCTACCGTAATAGCTCTGGCATATTTTGTGAAGACCTGCGCCCTTTTTGAGTCCTGGGACGCTTTTCTGTTTGCAATTGTTCCATGTCTGCCCATCAAACAATTCCTCCTATCTATATACAGTTTTCATTTTCCCGAATATTATACCATAAATACAGAAATTTTTGGTATAATCCGCCATCTGCGTTTAGGCAAAAATAAAAGCCCATTTTATTTGCCTGAAATATCGCAAGGCACAGAATGCGCATAATAATCACAGACTGAGGGTTTCTGTGATTATTATACCATACGAAAATAAGGATTACAAATTTTAGTTGGCACCCTCGCATTTTTTCAGCATTTCAAGCTGCTCCAACTGTTCCAGCTGTTCGAGAGGTCCCAGCTTGCCGGGCTTCTCTTTTTCCGGCTTTTCTTTCTCCATATTTCGATAAGCCGTGGCCATCATCAGTTTAATCCGGTTAAGCTGGTTGACATCGCTCGCGCCCGGATCATAGTCGATCGCAGCAATATTGGCCAGCGGACTATACTGCCGCAATGCTTTCATCATGCCTTTTCCTGTTACATGATTCGGCAGACAGGCAAAAGGCTGCAGGCATACAATATTCTCCACGCCGTTATCGATCAGTTCTACCATTTCACCGGTCAGCAGCCAGCCTTCCCCGCATTGGTTTCCAATGGAAAGAATTCGGCTTGCTTTTTCCGCCATCTCTTTAATAAGCAACGGCTGTTCAAACCGTTTACTATGTTCCAGCGCTTCTCTGGCTGGCTTTCTGAAATACTCCACAACTTTGATTGCGGCAGCATTGCCAAGCATGGTACTGTATTTTCCACTCAGTTTACGGAAATTAAATTCCTTGCTGTACATTCCATACAGGAAGAAATCCAGCAAGTCCAGAACGACCGCCTCTCCTCCTTCTGCCTCAATAATTCCAACGATATCATTGTTTGCAGTTGGATGATACTTCACAAGAATTTCACCCACAACGCCGACCTTCGGCTTACGGATATCATTTAGTGGCAGCGTATCAAATTCTTCGACAATTTCACTAATATATTTCTTAAATTTTCGCAGACTTCCTTTTTCAATATTTATCTTTGCCTTCATTGACCACTTCTCAAACAACTTGTCAGCTGAGCCGGGGACCTTTTCATACGGTCTTGTCGCGTAAAGCACTCTCATCAATACATCGCCGTAAACAAAAGCCATCAACGCCCGCTTGATCATCGGAATCGTAAACCGGAAACCGGGATTTCTCTCAAGTCCTGCCATATTGGCGGAAACCACAGGAATCTGATCCATCTTTAAATCGGTGAGTGCCTTTCTCAAAAGTGCAACATAGTTGCTGGCACGACACCCTCCTCCCGTCTGAGACATGGCGATGGCGGTTTTATCCAGATCATAATTTCCTGATTTCAATGCTGAGATGATCTGTCCCAGTGTGACGATGGTAGGATAGCATGCATCATTGTTAACGTATTTTAAACCTTCTTCCACCGCATGCTTATCGACTGAAGGCAATAATACTGCGTTATATCCGCTGTGAAGCAGCGCAGGCTCGAGGAATTGAAAATGCATTGGAGACATCTGCGGAATCAACAGCGTGTAATTCTTTTTCATCCTATTGGTGTAAAGCTTTCTCTTGTATGCAGAAAAGCCGTTACTATGCTTGATATGATTCTTTTCTCGTTCATCCATCGCCGCTTTTAGCGAACGGATTCTTATTTTTGCTGCGCCGAGATTCGATCCCTCATCTATTTTCAGTGAGGTGTAAAGTTTGTTCTTATTTTTTAACAGCTCCTCAACCTGATCCGTCGTAACCGCGTCAAGTCCACAACCGAAAGAGTTAAGCTGGATCAGCTCAATATCATCGTTTCGTCCGGCAACCTCTGCAGCACGATACATTCTGGAATGATACATCCATTGATCCAGTACGCGAATGGGACGAACAAGCTTGGCAAAATGCGCAACAGAATCCTCAGTCAATACCGCCATTCCAAAGGAGTTGATCAACTGATCGATGCCGTGGTTGATTTCCGGGTCTAAGTGATAAGGACGTCCGGCCAGAATGATCGCCTTTTTGTTATTGTCCTTTATATATTTAATGGCATAAGCACCATTCTTTTTGATATCATCCTTGAATCTTTTATCTTCCTTCCTTGCCGCCTTTACCGCCCGGCTGATTTCGTTGAAGCCGATATGAAGACTCCGCATCAATTCATAAAGCTGACGCACCAGCCGAATATCGTCATCATATGGCAGAAATGGATGGCTGAAGAATACGTCATTTTCATTAAATATATCATCCATATTATTTGCAATCACTTCGGGATAAGTGGCTACAATCGGGCAATTGTAATGATTTGCTGCACCGGCATCCTCAGTCATTTCATAGTTGATGCAAGGGTAAAATATCCATTTAGCCCCCTGGTTTACCAACCATTTGACGTGCCCATGAACAAGTTTGGCCGGGTAACAGGCCGTATCGGAAGAAATCGTTTCCATACCAAGTTCATAAATTTCTTTTGAAGATACCGGGGAAAGTACAACACGGAATCCAAGGTTTGTAAAAAATGTAAACCAGAACGGATAGTTTTCATGCATGTTCAATACACGGGGTATCCCCACCGTTCCCCGGGATGCATAGGATTCATCCAGCGGTTCGTAGGAAAAAAGCCTTCGGTATTTGTATTCAAATAGATTGGGGAGATATTCCCCTTTCTTTTCCTGCCCAGTGCCTTTTTCACAGCGGTTTCCTGTAATAAATCTTCCGCCGTCATTAAATTTATTGATCGTTAACAGGCATTTGTTTTCACAGCCCTGGCATCTTGTATGCGTATTTGTAACGGTGAAGCAGGACATCTCCGACGATTTTATGATCGCAGATTCTGTACCGTTCACATAGTTTTCTTTTGCAATCAACGCGGAGCCGTATGCTCCCATAATCCCTGCAATGTCAGGTCTCACTACGTTTCTTCCCATGATTCTTTCGATGCTGCGCAGCACGGTATCATTCAGGAAGGTTCCTCCCTGTACAACGATTTTCTTTCCTGCTTCATCGGTATCTCTCAGTTTTATTACCTTATAAAGTGCATTTTTAATAACGGAGTGAGATAGACCGGCTGAAATATCACCAATCGTTGCTCCTTCCTTCTGCGCCTGCTTTACTTTGGAATTCATGAATACGGTACAACGTGTCCCAAGATCAACGGGTGCCGCTGCAAACAAGCCCTCTTTGGCAAAAGCCTGCACGCTCATGTTTACTGATTTTGAATATGTTTCAATGAAAGATCCGCAGCCCGAGGAACAGGCTTCGTTTAGCATGATGTTATAAATCGCACCATCCTTGATTTTCATACACTTCATGTCCTGTCCGCCGATATCCAGTATAAAATCGACGCCTGGCAAAAATTCCTCTGCAGCTTTATAGTGCGCCATGGTCTCAATTTCACCCATATCGACATTGAATGCTGTCTTGATTAGACCTTCTCCATATCCTGTCACCGTCGCATTAGCGATGTATGCGCCTTCCGGCAACAGTGAATACAGTTCTTTCAGCATCACCATGGTCGCTTCAAGCGGCTTTCCTTCATTGTTCTTATAGAAGGAATACAACAGGTATTTTTCATCGTCAATCAACGCAGCCTTTGTCGTCGTAGAACCTGCGTCAATACCAAGATACACCTTGCCCTTCGCTCTCTTGATGTCTCTTCTTTTTATTTTGTTTTTATCGTGTCTGCTTTTAAACAACTGAAAATCATTAAACTCTCTGAATAATGGCTCCATATGCTTTGTTTCAGAAAGCATCGCAAGGTCTGCATGATCGATCTTAGCCAGTATGCTTTCGATGCTGACCGGATCATTTTTAGCGGAGATCATCGCCGCGCCGATTGCCACATAATACTGAGATTCTTCTGGAAAGATGGTTTCCTCAGGTTTTAAGTCCAGAGTTTCCACAAACCGCTTCCTCAGTTCTGAAAGAAAAGAAAGCGGACCTCCGAGAAATGCAACATTCCCGCGGATCGTCCTGCCGCAGGCCAAACCGCTTATCGTCTGATTAACCACAGCCTGAAAAATGGAAGCTGACAAGTCTTCTATTTTTGCACCCTCATTAATTAAAGGTTGAATATCTGTTTTGGCAAAAACGCCGCAGCGTGCAGCAATTGGATAAATCATCGTATAATTCTTTGCGCTTTCGTTCAGTCCCTGGGCGTCCGTATTCAGCAGAACAGCCATCTGATCGATAAACGCACCGGTACCTCCCGCGCACGTTCCATTCATTCTCTGTTCGATGGTCGCACCATAAAAAGTAATCTTGGCATCCTCGCCGCCAAGCTCAATTGCAACATCCGTATTCGGGATCAACGCTTCCACAGCAGTGCTGCACGCGATAACTTCCTGTTCAAATGGGATTCCAAGAAGGGTAGACAAAGCCAGACCTCCGGACCCCGTTATGGTTACCGTAGTCTGTATATCTTTAAATGTATCATAAAGTTGGAACATGAGCTCCGAAACTTTCTCAAAAACATTTGACATATGTCGTTCGTATCTGCTGAACACAATCTTGTCATGTCGATCAAGCAGCACGATTTTTACTGTAGTTGATCCAATATCAATTCCTAATTTCATAAAACTGTCCGTATCCTCCTGCCTTTATAAAGCAATACTGTTCAGGTGATCTAATGAATCGGGATTAATTATACCACACCAGGCTGTCAAAATCAAAAAAATCAAGAATTCCTGGAGAAAGTAAGTTCTTCCTCTTTCGCTAAATCTTATTATTATGTATAATACCCTTGTTATGAAAAGCACAATCAGAAAAAGTACGTATAAAGCCATTTATCGGCTGCTTGACAAAGTAAGCCCCCTTCCCTCGGATTGCGGGCAGCTTTGCGGCGCCGCCTGCTGCAATTGCGGAGGCGATGATAAGATTGAAGACGGATTGGAATTTGATATGGGAATCTATCTCCTCCCGGGAGAAGAAAAGCTCTTTACAAGAAAGGAATCGTGGCTGAAATGGAGCGTTGAGGATGCGGAGGATTATGAATTTCCTGATTCCTGGTCCGGGAAGATTTATTTTGTGAGATGCAAGACGCCGCCTCATTGTCCCAGGAAGCTGCGCCCGCTCCAGTGCCGCTTTTATCCTCTTGCTCCGTATCTGACAGAAAAAGGGGAACTGAAATTGATTCTTTCACCGGCTGAATTGCCGTATCAATGCCCTCTGATCACTGACAAAATGCAGCTTCAGGAAGCTTTTATCAAAGCGACCTATACCGTATGGAAGCATCTGATCAAGGACCCCTTGATCGGTGATCTGGTCAATATGGATTCCCGTCAATTGAGGAGGAAGAAACGTATCAAAATAAATGTAATCATATAAAAAAAGTGGCCTAGGCCACTTTTTTTATTTCACTTGAAGTACATTGTAAATAATTGTTGCTGCTTCTGCGTTCGTCACTTGATTTGTACCGTTAAAACGTCCATTCTTATCCCCCTGCATAATCCCCATACCGTAGCATATTGCAGCATATCCCTTGTAAGATGCCGTTATTGTGTCTTTGTAAGGATTTACAAAGATTTCTGAATGCTCAGCCGCCTTACCCTGTCCGAGGTATCTTACGGTAAATTTCGCTGCATCCTGTCTAGTCAGAACAGCTGATGGAGCCTTTTCGTTCTCGTTGATAATCTTGTCTCTAACCAGCATCTTATAAAATTCATCCTCATCATAGTAATTCTGAATCGGCGAATACAGATATCTTAAAAAGCCCAACTGTGTAATTTTTTGATTTGGATTGAACTTTTCCCCCTCAAGATAGTATCCGTTTTCCAGTAATTTTTTGATGGTTGCTTCTGCCCAATGGCCTTTGATATCGGCGTACTCCGGCACAGCTGTTTCTCTATACGGTTTTCCATCCCATCCGAGCTTCCCTCCGGAAAACGGATCGATGAGGTAGCCGCCTGCAATGTTGGTAAAGTCGTATACCAGCGCAGTTTCACCTTTGTTTACCTTGTTGTACATCAAGCCCAGTTGCCCCTCATCATTCAGCGCATCAAAAGCTTCATCTTCCGAAATCACTTTATCGACAGCCGGGAATGTTACGTCATCATACCAATTGCAGTCATAATGAGTAATCAAACCGCTGTCTTTGTTTACAATCACCGTAAAACCATTGTCAACAAAATCGATTCCGTTTTCCTGCCTGTAATAGTTGAAGCTGTAATCACTTACAGTATCATTCATTCTATAAACCACATATCCCGGGCTTTCATAGAATCTGGATTGTGCAAATTTGTCAGAAGCGATTTTCTTCATGAAGCTTTCCGCCTTTTCCTTCGCCTTAGCTTCTGATAATGACGCACTGCCCGTTGTGCTGTTATCATTGTAGAAGTAGAATGATGTCAATTCGCCTGTCTCCGCGTTAACCACGCCATACGCACCGTCAAAACCGATTTCCCACATGTATTTTTCCGGTTCCATATAGTTTTTGGATAAAGAAACGTTTGTAAGTTTCATATCTTTTGTCAGTCCGGGAATCTGGCTTCTAAGTATGCTCTCCGCTTTCTCCTTGGTGATCAGGTCGGACATATTGTCCACTGCGGCAAGTTCCTCACGTGTAAGGGCCTGATCGCTCGACTCTTCATCCATGGACCTTGTCTTTCCGCCATATCCACCGATATCATTAAACAGCCTGTCGCCACGATACAGCGAAACCGGCTCCCCTGTTTTAGCATCGATTACCTGCCCATTTGGATTGGAATTAGCATACGCAGGAAAAATCGTAAGAACTTTTTTGTTGTAATCGAAATTGGAATAATAGCTTAAGGGCACATTAATCTTGTCCAGGTATGCCTGCTTTGCCGCATCCACACCGATCACTCCGTTTGCTGACGGGAATTGAGTGAGTTTTTCTGAGGAACCCTGAAAATTGTAACCCACCACCTCTCCGGTATACTTGTCGACTTCAACTCTTGCTTCTACATAGGTTACAACCGCATCATTTTTATACAGGCGATATCGGTAAGAATGACTATCTCCTCCTGCGTAATTGTATGTATTCTTCTCCAGCCGCATATCTGCTGCAACATCGGGCCTTACCTTTGCCAGAAAGGCAGCGGCAGTTTTTTCTCCTGCTCCTCTCGTAACGGTGCCGAGTCCTTCATTGGTTCTGTCTAAGAACTTGTTGTAATCGACCAGGTACCCGTTGCTCTCCACCGAGGCGGATATTCCTGCACTGTGATCCCCCTTGTTCCAGTTCAAATACCAGACAGATATTGTTTTTCCGCCTTCCTCATACTGGCTTGATGAATATTGGAACTCCTTAAAATCACTTGGAACTTCAATCACATTTTTAACTTGATTGATTGCTTTTTCCAGACCGGCGCTGTCCATATCGGCTGCAAAAGACGGGATTGCCGAAGTAAAGATCAGACTGAACGCCAAAATCATACCTGCTATTTTTCTCACGAATCACTACCTCCCTTTTCACATCGACTGTGCTATGTTTTTCAATCGATTTGATCTCATGATAATATTAAGACGAATCAAACTGGCAAAAGTTCCCGAATTTAAATAGGTTTTTCAAAATAAAAAAACAGGGGTTGTATTCGATACCCCTGCTTTATTTCATCTTATATATCAATGTCCAAAAGAACAGGACAGTGATCACTTCCCGTCACCTGATCAAAGATTACGACATCTTTAATCTTATCCTTGATCCGTTCTGAGACGATAAAATAGTCGATTCTCCATCCTGCATTATTGGCTCTTGCATTAAACCGGTAAGACCACCAGGTATACTTACCCGTCGCATCAGGATATAGGTAACGGTAAGTGTCAGTAAATCCAGCATTGAGAAGTTCTGTCATCTTCGCTCGTTCCGCATCGGAAAACCCTGCGTTCTTTCTGTTAGATGCAGGATTTTTCAAGTCAATTTCCTGATGGGCAACATTGAGATCTCCGCAAAGGATAACAGGCTTTATTTCATCAAGCTTTTTTATATAACTGCGTAAAGCGTCCTCCCATTCCATGCGGTAATCTAATCTGGCGAGCTTTTCCTGTGAATTTGGAGTATATTCCGTCACAAGGTAGAAATTTTCAAATTCCAGTGTGATTGCACGTCCTTCTTTATCATGACCATCAGCGTCGATATCATAAGTAATACTGATGGGTTTTTGCTTTGTAAATATTGCCGTTCCTGAGTATCCCTTCTTTTCAGCACTATTCCAGAACTGTTCATAACCTTCAAGAAGCACTTCAATCTGCCCTTCCTGCATCTTGGTTTCCTGAATGCATATAGCGTCAGGGGCCTGTTCTTTGCAGAAATCCAAAAACCCCTTTCCTATGCATGCTCTCAGACCGTTAACGTTCCACGTGATCAGCTTCATTTCAATTCCTCCAATATATCTTTCATCGCCACATAATTTTCTGCCTGCTATAAATTTTTTATTTCCTTGTTATAAACGTATCGCAGGAATAGGGTTATTGCTATCAAAGAGAATACCTCCGCGAAAGGAAACGCCAGCCACACATAATCCAGTCCGAAAAATTTCACAAGAATCCACGCAAGGGGCAACATCAACACGATTTGTCTCAACAAAGAAGCGTAAAGGCTAAGAGTGCCGTGTCCCGTCGCCTGAAAAAGCGTCGAACAAATAATTCCATACGCAGCAAAAAGAAAACCGGTGCTGATCATCCTCAGCGCTCTCACTCCGATATGAATCATTTCAGGAGATGCACTGAACAGTTTCAGCATAGGGATAGGAAGGAACTGAAACAGGATAACCCCTATGCCCATGATGATCAAGGCAATGATCAGTGCCATTTTGAAACCCTCTATCAGGCGCGCCTTATTCCTTGCACCGAAATTGTAGCCGAAAATCGGCATGGCTCCCTGCGTCAATCCAAAAACCGGCATAAATATAAAGGATTGAAGCCGGAAATATACCCCCAAAACAGCCACTGCCGCTTCGGAAAATGAAATCAAAATCGCATTAAACCCTACCAACATAACAGAACCGATAGACTGCATCAGTATGGAAGGCAATCCTACGCTGTAAATACTCTGCAAAATTCTCCAATTGATTTTAAATCCACGAAAACTGATTTTTACTTCGTGCTTCCCTTTCAATATAAACAAGATCCCTAATACCATTGATAAGAATTGACCAATGATCGTGGCAACCGCCGCTCCTGCGACTCCCATAGCCGGAATTCCTAAAAGTCCGAAAATCAGAATCGGATCGAGTATGATGTTTGTAATCGCTCCGACAAGACTGCAGGTCATCGGTAAAATCATATTTCCAGTCGCCTGAAGAATCTTCTCAATGTTAATTTGAACCAAGATAAAAATCGAAAATACCGTAACAATAAAACAGTAGCTGATTCCGCTTTCCGTAATGCCGGGGCTTTCAGAAAATGCCCTTACAAAGAGAGATGAAAAAAATATCCCAAATAAAGCGAAGAACAGCCAGTTTACAAAGGAAAGCAGGATACCATGATTAGCTGCAAGGTTTGCTTCCTTAAAGTTTTGTTCTCCTAATTTCCTGGAGATCAATGAATTTAACCCTACGCCTGTTCCCACTGCCACGGAAATAAGCAGTATTTGAATCGGAAAAATCAGGGTTACTGCCGCCAAAGCGGATTGCCCTATCATTCCGACGAAAATGCTGTCGATAATATTATACATTGCATTGATAATCATTGAGAACATCGCTGGTAAAGACATACCCATCATTAACCTGCCCACCGGCAAAGTCCCCATTTTATTTAGTTCAACTCCATTGTCTAAGTTTTTAGATATTGCTTGATTTTTTATTTCTGTCACTTATTCTTACACCCCAATTATACTTTCTGATCAGTCATTTTTTTACATTCATACAGATGATTCTACCATAGGAAAGGAAATAAAACAAGGCGGTCCCGGGAAGAATACCGTCAGTCAAACGATCCCAGGCAAACGATAGCTCCTGCAAAAAAACAGAGAGTCATTATCCGGTGATAATGGCTCTCCATTTACTGCTGTTTGCTAATTGCTTTCAGCTTCCGCCGCCGTATCGATTCCGATTGTATTGGTCGCAGAATCCCATGTTATCGCTATATCAAGGGCCTGTCCGATATCACGAAGCTTGAAATAGTTATTTCCTCCTATCGTGTATGCGGTGAGCTGAACCTCCTGGCCATCAAGATATACTTTGGATGTGGATAATGATGCCTGCTTTGCCGTTGGATTTACAGAGATCGCCAGCTCTCCTCCCACTGCGGTATATGCTTTTACCGGTGTCAGGCTGATCGCGTTATTCGCACTGTCCCAACCCACTTCAAAATTCTTGGAAGTTCCGTTTACTGCCATCGCAATGTCACGAAGCTTGAAAAAGTTGTTGCCGTTAATGTTATAAGCTTCAAAAGAAACCTGTTTACCATCTACCATAACCTTGGAAGCTGTTGCTGCAGCGGTGACTTTTTCAGCTGGCTTCTCAGTCGCAGGCTCTTCTGTATTTGCCGGCTGCGTCTCAGACTCTGCCGTATCTGCTGGTTGTGTCTCAGGTTCTGCAGCTGTTTCCGCTGTGCCTTCACCTACCATGTAAATAATTCTGGAGACGTTATCCGCATCACCATAAGTAAATACATAATAAAGATCACAAGTGAAGCCGCCATAACGGTTGTAAAGTTTGACGGTCGCTGTAATATTCGCATCAATTTCAGATATTTCTTCTTCTGAACCGTCAATTGTCCAGAATAGCGGACCTCCATAAGATCCGTCAACAGTATAATAGCTTACTGAGGCAGACATTTTTTCACTGGGTGTGAACTTTATTTCGGCGCCATCTTTAACAAGAACAATTTCCGATCCTTCTTCTGCAAGAATATCTCTGAACGCCTGATTATCATCGTATTCTTCAAGTTCAATTTTGTCAGATTGCGTTCCTGTCTGCCCTGACAATGTATATGTATACTTGTCCGTCGGAACCTCTGCCGCCATTACAGGAATCGCGGTGAAAACCAGCATGCTGATCGAGAGCATTAGTGCAAAAAAAACAGTTTTAGTACTTCTCATAGGAACCCCCCTAAATATAAATTATTGTATTGGTATAACATTGTACATTTCAATTGTATTCCACGTTGAAATTTCCATATTTTAGCCAATCTATTACATTATACCTATCGATTGCGAATAACTCAATCTCTTTTTTGATTACAAATCGACAATCTTTAAAAAAGCAGTCAGCGTATTGCTGACTGCTTAGAAATCACCAGTCCATTTGCTAAAAACGGTTGGTATTGTTTTTATAGTTGCTGCTGTTATGCTCATTATAAATCCCTTTATCAATATGATCTTTATCCGGATGAAGTTCATTCGCCGTTTCCGTATTGAAACCAAGGTCTTTTTTGTTCAGCATACTTATATCTGATTTTTTCCTTTCAACGATGTGAGACTTCAGCAGATACATATGGTAGAAAAATTCGGTCACTGCTATAATAACTGCAAATAAATAGATCGACGTCGTAGAGAAGTAAGTCAGTGGATAAAAAACCAAAACAAGATATGCAGCCGCGGCGGAAATGATTCCGTTTATTATAGAAGCAGTTACATTTCCAAACGTTTTAAGCACAAACATATCACCGATGGCAAAATTAAGCAATGTTGCCGCTGCCGCTATAATCATCACAGCATAATATGATGTTGTTCCAAAGGTTGAAAAAACAATCCAGGCAGCTACCAGAGTCACAATAAACTTAACCAGTAAAGCAATTGCATTTTTCATTTGATTACTCCTTTCTCAAAGCACCGGTCTACCGATGCTTTCATATTTTTTAATATTTTTCCCATAAAAATGTGAATCATTCCAGATTTATCTTAATGCTTGCAATCATGCAATTTATTTTTTGGGCTATGCTAATGATGATGTGATTACATCAAAATATATGAAAGGTGCAAAGAATGAAAAACAGTTCAAAAAATAAACATCATTCAAAGAAAAAAAAAATATTAGAACATAAAATCGTAAAGATAGGAAAAAAAATACTGGCAATTACGCTCGGGGCAGCGCTGGCATCCATTGGACTTGAGATTTTCCTCATACCTAACAATATCATTGACGGCGGAATCGTAGGAATATCGATTATGGCTTCCTACCTTAGCGGAATTCCTCTCGCAGCATTTCTGATTGCTTTGAATTTACCTTTTCTATATTGGGGCTATCGGCAGATCGGAAAAACCTTTGCATTCTCAACTCTTTACGGAGTATTATGCCTGTCTGTGGGTGTGACGATACTTCATCCTATCCATGAGGTGACTGACGATTATATCCTTGCGGCTCTCTTTGGCGGTGTCATTTTGGGTACCGGAGTCGGATTGATTATCAGAAACGGCGGCTCTCTAGACGGTACGGAAATTATCGCAATCATTTTCGATCATCGGACATCCTTTACAGTAGGTGAAATCGTGATGTTCTTCAACCTCTTTATTTTAAGCAGCGCGGGAATTATCTTCGGATGGGACAATGCAATGTATTCCCTTCTGGCCTACTTTATCGCGTACCGGATGATTGACGTAACAATTGACGGTTTGAATGAAACAAAGGGTGTTCTGATTGTGTCTGAACGGTATATTGACATTTCAGATGCAATCAAAGCACGGCTGGGAAGAGATTATACCATCATGAAGAGCAACGACGACAAAGTATATACTTATACCATATTTGTTGTCGTAACAAGACTGGAAATCGCCAAACTAAAGCTGATTGTAAACGGTTTTGACAAAAACGCAATGGTGATCATTTCCAGTATCGAAATTGATGGAAGAAGATTCCGTAAAAAAGCCATCCATTAAATGCAGCAAATTCTTTCCTGTTTTTTTATCACTTTTTATTGCTTGACAACTCAGGTTTATAGTTGTAAACTGATTTTAAAGTTTATAACTATAAACCAAGAGGTAAATAAAATGAAAAATCTAAAGCTCTGTGAAAGTGACTACAGATTCATGCTGGTGGTATGGGAAAACGAACCGGTCGCATCCGGCCGTCTTGTTGCCCTGTGCTCCGAAAAGCTTGGATGGAAAAAGCCAACCACTTATACCGTTCTGCGGAAAATGTGCGAGAAAGGACTCCTAGAAAACAAAGATACGATTGTCAGCGCCATCATACCCAAAGAGCACGTGCAGGCCTTTGAAAGTGAGACCTTCGTTGAAAGAACTTTTAAAGGTTCTTTACCGCAGTTTCTGACTTCATTCCTTGACGGCAAAATCATTTCAGAAAAGGAAGCCGACGAACTAAAGCGTCTGATTGACGCACACAGGAAGGGATGATGTTTTGGAATCGCTGTTTTTAAAAATACTCAACATGAGTATTACCGCAAGCTACGTGATTCTGGCGCTGCTTTTCATCCGCCTTCTGTTAAAGCGTGCCCCGAAAAAATATGCTTACCTGTTGTGGACTGCCGTGCTTTTTCGGTTGATATGTCCAGTATCATTTTCTTCCGCATTCAGTCTTTTTCAAATGCATCCATTTAATATGACAAAGGCGCAAAGCAGCAGTGAGACAGCGCTGATCTATATTCCTGCGGATATAGGATTCGTGGATTCTCCCAAAGTAACAGTAGGTATACCCTATGCAAATTCTCTTCTCAGTGAAAGCTTGCCGGCAGGAGCTCCATACGCCAATGTCAATCCAATGCAGATGTGGATCATAATAGGAGCATTTCTTTGGTTTGCTGGAATTGCAATTATGGCAGCCTACAACACGATTACCTTCATTCGCCTGAGAAGCCGTGTGGAAACTGCCGTAAAGCTGGACGGCAATGTTTATGAATCAGATAAAATCCGTTCCCCTTTTATTCTCGGGTTTTTTTATCCGCGGATTTATATACCCTTTGGACTGAACGATCAAGAGCGTAAGTATATTTTGGAGCATGAGCAGGTCCATCTAAAGCGGAAGGATCATATCATCAAACTCCTGAGCCTGTGTGTGCTTGCAATCCATTGGTTTAACCCGCTTGTCTGGATTGCTTATTTCATGATGGGAAGGGATATGGAAATGAGCTGTGATGAAAAGGTACTCTCCCAAACTGGAGGAAGCATTGTTCACGAATACAGCTTGTCCCTGCTTTCCTTTGCAGCAAATCGGCGCTATCCGGCAGCAAGTCCTCTTGCTTTCGGAGAAATAGGCATACAGGAGCGTATAAAAAATATTCTCCGGTTTAAAAAACCGCCCAAATGGGTCATTATGCTTGGTACAATAGTATGCCTGACGACTGTGGCTGCATGTGCGTCAAATCCAGCGCACTCAGAGACAGCAAAGGAGGCTGACCACCCATTTGGTAATTATGCATTTGAACGGCAGATCTACATGAGTCCATTAAGTTCCTTTCTTGCTTTCGACGGCTATCAGGAATACTACACCCTCACGAAAAATACGCTTATCGTAAGATCGATAAACGGCAGTCAGCAGGAATATCCAATTATATATAAGAAAACGAAAGTAGATAAGCAAACCTTTAAAAATGAATTTTCGATGGGAAACATCATTGCCCCGGATCTTTCATCCTATCGGTCATGTTACCAGCTTGCTGAGGATGCCGACTCATCCAGCTATCGCATTTTTCGGATGGACGATGAACTTTGGCTGGCACGCGTACATACAGGAAACGCTGCCGGCTCCCAAATGAGCGATTATATCTGGAGTATTTATAAGATAAAGAAATTTGAAGGGGAATTTCCCGTAATTGCATCTGTTTACGGGACAGACAAAGGTGTAAAAAAATTCTTATCGCTGCAAGGTGATTATCAAACAGGGTACGATAACGATAAATGCTATAATATAACACCCGAAGAGTTCAAACAGGATTCCGGCTATCAGATTTTTAAATATGATACCTCTTGCGCTTCTTTTTTACTTTACGATGAAGAAATCTATCAGCTTGGAGAATGGTTTGGGGGAATGGGTGTTACCAGTATGGCGCTGGCAGACCTGGACAGCGACGGAAAACAGGAATTGTATTTCACCTATTCCTGGGGCTCAGGCATTCACCGGTCTTTAGCGGCATATTTTGACCCGGTGACCAGACAAATTCAGGTCTTTGATTATACCTGCTGGGACGGAGATATGTTGCTCTCGAGAAACAGCACAAACAACGCACTTTCTCTTTTCACGGCTAACATCTCCAATATGAAAAGTTTTACTCGCTTTGATATTGAAAAATTGGAATACATTTCATACATTTTTTTACAAAAAAACGGGCAGGCAGGGATTTCTTTTTAAGATCTTTGCCCTGCCCTTTTAACCTGCTTTCTACTTTGCCCTGCCCTTTTTCATTGTCCTGTCCTTTTTCTTGCTACTAATATTTTTCGGAACCGGAAACCAACGAGAGACGCTGCTCTGGCAATTGAACCGTACCGGTTTTCAGCCGGAACTTTCCAACCATCTCTTGCAGCAGTTCGGCCTGACCCGACAATTCTTCGCTGGCTGCCGCACTTTCCTCCGCCGTAGCGGAGTTGTTCTGCACCACTTGGGAAACCTGTTCGATTCCAATATTAACCTGTGCGATACCCGAAGCCTGTTCATTGGACGACACCGCGATTTCACCTGTCAGCGATGCTGTTTGATCAATGTCAGAAACAATCTCATCGAGTGCCTCTGCAGTTTGATTTGCGATTTCCGTACCTTCGCGAACTTTCAGAATTGAATTTTCAATCAGAGTTGTCGTTTCATTTGCAGCCTGACTGCTTCTTGCTGCAAGGCTTCTTACCTCCTCTGCGACTACGGCAAAACCTTTTCCGTGCTGCCCTGCTCTTGCTGCTTCCACGGCTGCATTCAACGCCAGAATATTGGTTTGGAACGCGATATCGTCAATCACCTTAATAATCCTTGAAATGTCCGATGAGGATTGGTTGATTTCCGACATGGAATCCAGCATAAGCTTCATCTTATGATTGCCCTGCGCCGCGCTTTCCTTTGCCTTCACAGCCAGGTCACTGGCCTGATTGGCGCTGATTGCGTTATGCTTTGTCTGTTTTGCGATTTCTTCAATGGAGGCGGTAAGCTCTTCTATGGAAGCAGCCTGCTCCGTTGAGCCCTGAGACAGAGACTGGCTTCCTTCCGATACCTGCCTTGAGCCGTAAGACACCTGTTCGGATGCATCATTGAGTTCACTCATGATATCATTTAAAGATACCAGGATATTATTTAAGGAATCCTTGATCTCTGAAAAATCTCCCCGATATTCTGCATCGATTACCAGATCAAGATTACCCGCTCCAATCTGTGAAAGAACGTGAGATATTTCGCCGATATAGTTTTGCAGATTGTCAATAGTCTCATTCAACGCATTTTTCAAATCAGCATGATCACCTTTATAGTCCCCTGTTACTCTCACATGCAGATTACCTCTCGACATGTCGGCAAGAACAGAGGAAGCTTCCTGAACGGGTGCGATAATCGCATCAAGGGTATTGTTAAATCCCTCCATGATTTTTGCGTACTCGCCGCTATGTTTTGCGGTATCGGCTCGATTACTCAAGGCTCCTTCAATTGCGGCGGTCGTCATATCATTTACATCTGCGGTAAGGGAACGGATCGCCTCTATACTTTGATTCAGATTATCATTGATGGTTTCAAAGTTTTTTCCTATTGTTTCTGTATCTTCATCGTAGCCATCAACAGATGATGCGATATCAAGGTTTCCGTTGGCGAGTTTTCCCAAATTTACATTCAGCTTCTCCACCTGAAGTTCTTGGTAATCAGCCTGTTTCTCCGCTTTCCTTATCGCATTGGTGATTTCGGTCTGATCGACGATGAACTCCATCGCGCCGATCACTTCGTCATTGTCATCACGAATCGGAATACCTGCATAAGAAATTTCAAGATTCAATCCGCTTGGATGAGCCGAGGTCTTCGACTCAATTTTTTGACCTTCATTCATTGCTCTGAAGCATGCACAATCCTTCGTTTCGCAATGCGGCGTCTTAAACTGTTCATAACATTTTTTTCCCACTGCAGTTTCCTGCTGAAGACCAGTCAGCGTGGCACCCGACTTGTTAAGATACTGTATGGTAAAATCCTTATTCAAAATCATAACGGGAGAAGGCATATTATCGATATATTCCACCAGCAAACTGACTGTCTTGTTGAACCCTGATATCAATTCAGCCCAGTTTCCTGAAAAGCTTTCCGCCTCTGCTCTGTGTTCCAGATTTCCGTGGCGAACTGACTTTACCAAGTTATCCGTTTGCTGCTGCAGCTGATGCATGGTATCAATGCAATTATTAAAATTATCCTTGATCTCGTTAAAATCACCATAATAGGTATCGGTGATTTTAGGCGGAATGTCCCCTTTACTGATCCGGTCGATATATTCCGCCGTCAGATAAATCGGATTGACAAACGCGTCAATCAAATGATTCAGCTCGTCGATCAGTTCCTTCCAAGAACCGGTATATTGTTCCGACTTTCCTCTGATGTCCAGCTTTCCTTCTGATACTGATTTGATAAGGCTTTTTATCTCAGTATTGATCCCGTTAATCGTCTCAATGGTTTTGTTGACTGCAGGTGCAATTTCATCTTTTTCATCCTGCACTGCAATCGGTGCAGATACATCTCCGTTGGAAATTCTGCCGATGGAACCGACGATATTTTGCTGGAGCACGTCGGCAAACTGGTCCATCGTTCTCGCCATCTGTCCGAATTCATCCCTGGAAGTCATATTCAATCTTTCACCCAGATGCCCCCTGCTCATTTCCCGAAGCATACCAACGGTCTTTCGCAGCGGTTTGGTAACGGCGGACGATATGTACAGTCCAATCAGTATGGATAAAGCGATAACCAGCGCAATTGCGATGAGAAGCATTTTCGAAGTTCCTGCTGCAATATCGCGATTTTCGGTATATTTGTCACCGGCTCCATCCACCGTCATTGCAAGGATTTTATCGATGGATTCCTGCTCCGCCTTTGCTGCCATGTCCAGGGAGCCGTTGTCCGAAATCATAGCAAAGGCTTCTGCATCCCGGTTGTCCTTCGCATAAGCAATCAATTTATCCAGTTCCGCACCATAAATGCTTCTATGGTTTAAAAAGTTTCCATATTCTTTTTTCAGATCTCCAGAAATATTCTTTTGTTCAAAGGACGCACTCAGCCTGCTTACATTATCTCTCCGTTTCTGGATGTCCTCTGCAACGGCGTTGATTTCTGCCGGAGTCTGCGCAAGGATAATGTCTCTCGTATGTACTCTTGACATTTGAAACTCAATGGATATTTGTGCCATTTCCGACAACGGAACTGTCATTTCCTCATATAAGACCGTATCCGCTTTTTCAATGGTTTTCAGATCATAAATCGCATAGATTCCCATTGCTGTTGATATCAAAACAACAATTAGAAACCCTGTGATGATTTTGACCCTGACGCTTAAATTATTTAATAAATTCATGTGAACCCCTCCGTTAGCTAGTCTATTATGTTTTGATCTATCAGCCGAATAGAATCTGTTTGCTTGTTAAGATTAATAATACCCCAACCTTTTTTCCTTAAAAAATTTTTTTGAAAATATTGTGACAAAGTCACACAAAAAAAGAAAACCCCCGTCTGCTATCTTTGGATCATTCTTTGATGATAGCTCCGGAGGTTATTCTTTCTTTTATATAGATATGGCGTTTTTTTCTTAATGCTTTAGTATTTTATAATGTTTCAGTATTTTAAATCTTTCTTTTATTTTGTTTGCAACATCATTACACTGTTTTTTAAAGAAAATCTTCCTACCATTTCTTTTAGCAATTCTGCCTGACCTGACAATTCTTCGCTGGCTGCTGCGCTTTGCTCTGCTGTAGCGGAGTTATTCTGGACAACTTTAGCAACCTGCTCGATCCCCTTATTGATCTGGGAGATACCCGTTGCCTGTTCATTGGAAGCGTCTGCAATTCCATCTACAAGTTCCGCCGCTTTTTCAATTTCCCTTACAATTTCATTCAGTGCCACTGCAGTATTGTTGGCAATCTTGATGCCGGCCTCCACATTGCTGATAGAGCCACCGATCAGATCAGAGGTACTTCTGGCTGCTTCAGCACTTCTTGCAGCAAGATTTCTTACTTCTTCAGCAACTACTGCAAAGCCTTTCCCGTGCTGCCCGGCTCTGGCTGCCTCAACTGCTGCGTTCAAAGCAAGGATATTGGTCTGGAATGCGATATCGTCGATCACTTTGATGATCTTCGAAATATTGGTGGAAGACTCATTGATATCTTCCATGGACTTCAGCATCTGGCTCATCTGCCCGTTTCCTTTTTCAGCGCTGACCTTCGCAGTCGACGCCAGTTCATTCGCCTGATTTGCATTCATCGCATTCTGCTTTGTCCGTTCAGCCAGATCCTCTATGGAAGATTTCAGCTCTTCGATTGAACTTGCCTGCTCTGTAGATCCTTGAGACAGTGCCTGACTTCCGTCGGAAACCTGTCTTGAACCAGAGCTTACCTGCTCTGAGGCATCATTGATATCACCCATGACAAGGTTAAGGGAATCGATAATCACATTCAGGGAACCGGATATACTGGAGAAGTCTCCTTCATAGGATCTTACCTTGTCGAGGGACAGATTCCCGCTTGCAATGTTGCCGATGATTTCCGTCATCTCCCCAAC
This sequence comes from Anaerovoracaceae bacterium, assembly GCA_963676445.1. GTDB lineage: Bacteria > Bacillota > Clostridia > Peptostreptococcales > Anaerovoracaceae > Anoxybacterium. The sequence goes on along the minus strand of OY781100.1, from coordinate 35,293 downwards.
AATTTCGTTCAGCATACCTGCTGTTTTATTCACAGACTGTGCCAGCTGGTCGAACTCTCCCTGATATGACCCTTGAACGGTGATGTGGAGGTCTCCTCTCGAGATTCCTTCCATCACCTCTGATACGTCTTTCAACGGTTTGGCCACTTCAATAAGAATATTATTCATTCCTTCCACAAGACGTTTCCACGCTCCCTGGAACACGGAGGAATCCGTCTCTGTATCAAGTTTTCCTTCCACAACAGAATTCGTAAGTGTCATGGCCTCGTTCATAACATACTGTATATTTTCAATCAGTTTGATCACCGCAGGCATCAGAGAATCATTTTCGCATCTTCTTCCTATTTGCTGCAGCAACTCAAGATCACTTAATTCTCCGATTGAAATATTATTGATTACTCTGATTAAATTTCTTACCGTATTAGAAACGGAATTGATCGACTCCGCCATCTCCGAATAAATGCCCTGATAAGAACCTTGCACCTGTTCCGTATAATCGTTTATACTCATTCTTTTCAGTATATCTCTACCCTCGATCAAACCTCCCAGTCCGTCAATGGAGGCGTTGATACTGTTGATAATATCATAGAATTCACCTTTATAGTCGTTTTCGATCTTTTCCGGAATTTCCCCGTCACCGATCTTCTTCATATAATCTCCACAGATACGGAACGGAGCGATGATGAAGTCAAGCGAATCGTTGACCTGCGTCATAATATTCGCATAGCCTCCTTTGTGAATGCTGATATCCGGCTGGTAGGAGAATTCTCCGTTAAGGGCTGCCTGAGTAAGTCGTTCAGTTTCTGAAAGAAGCAGATTCAGTGATTCTCTTACCATCATCAGATGATTGATTAATGCAGCGTATTGCCCATTATAGTTATTCTCCAGTTCGTCCAGTTCCTCACCATTCGCGATCTTTTCTATGTAGGCCAGCGCCACATTCAATGGATCAACAATTCCGTCAAGCGTGCTATTGATGCCATTCACAATTTCTTTGAATCCACCATGGAAGTTATCCGCATTTCCCCTGCTGTTCAGATCACCATCCGCCGCGGCGGCAGTTAGTGTCTGGGTTTCACTGACCAGCGCTCCCAGACTGTCGGATATGGATTTCATGCTATGAGCAAGAACATCCTTTTCGGATCTCGGTATAATTTCTACGGACAGATCCCCATTTGCAATCCGTTCACCGGCATCCGCCTGATTTTTAATATTATCGACCATCACCTCAAAGGATCTCATCAGGTCCCCGATTTCATCCTCCGTCTTCCCTTTGACATCTATATCCACTTCTCCCTGCGCCAACTTATCGGCAACTCCTTTCAGCTCCCTGATCGGACTGCTGATCGTCTTTGAAATGTATATTCCGATAAGGATAATAAATAACAATCCAAAGCCAATTACACAGGACAAAACGACTACACTTTTCATGATTTTATCAGCCGCCAAGTCTTCTTTATTCGCGTTGTCCTCGTTTACAAGCAGGCCAATTTTTTCGATTGATTTTTTATGTATTTCATAGTAAGGCTTTATTTTTGCAGTCAGTAGGCGCTGCGCTTCATTCGCATCTCCAGCTAATACCGCAGGGATATATTCCTCTTCCACAACTTTATAAAATTGCGTCGCCGGCACATAGGAATTCACAAGGAACGCCTCTTTCACATCTTTTTCTCTTATATTTTCTTCCCAGTATAGGTGATGTTCCTCATATTCTTCATGCAAAGCTTTCAATTTATCGGTTAGATTGACAACACTGGAATGGTTGTATATATTTGCCACCATATCAAGAACAGTAACATATGACTCGATAATATAGGCAGTCGGGGGATTAATGTCGGAAACCAGGTCTTTCCCCGAAACAATATCACGATAAATCTCTCCGTTGATTTTAATTTCATTGATCGCATAAAAGCTGACAGAGCTGACCAATACGATGCATATGATAAATAAAACAATAAGCAAAGTTAATTTCTTGCTGATTTTTAAATTTTTAATCCAGTTCCCGTTCTGCTCAACGGAACTTTCAAACTTTTTCCTGTGGTCCGCCCTTAGTTTACTAATAAGTAAACTTTTCAAGTGATCAATTTGGCTTTTCGCTTCTTTTTCCGAATGCATGTTTTCGTTTTCCGAATGCATGTTTTCGTTTTCTGAATGCACGTTTTCGATTTCGCCTGTGAGATCTTCATTTTCAATCTTGATGTCACCGCTGTCATCTGAAACTTCGTCCTCAATTTTAATATCATTTTCAATTTTGTCTTCAATTATTTCATCGGATTCTGGTATTGCAGCGGTTTGATCCTCCATTTGCAGATCCGCTTCCGAATCTTTGATTTCGTCTCCCTCCACTTGCCCAAAATTGATCAGATTTTCATCTTTTTCCATTACGTGGTACTCCTTTCTGATACAATGTTTACTCCGTCGTTAAAAATGAATATGTTAGTAAAAATATAAAACTTTCATATTAAAATTTGTCCAATTCTAGCATTGGTACACTGTTTCTCAAACTAAATTTGTGCACCATTTCCTTCAGCAGTTCTGCCTGACTCGAAAGTTCCTCACTCGCAGCTGCGCTTTCTTCCGCTGTTGCCGAATTGTTCTGAACAACACGAGCAACCTGTTCAATTCCCGTATTAATTTGAGCAATCCCAGTCGCCTGCATATTGGATGCAGTGGCAATACTTTCAACAATTTCCGCAGCTTTTTCAATTTCACTAACGATCCCGTCAAGCGCTGTAGCGGTATCCTCTGCCAGATTTAGTCCTTCTTGTATGTTTTGAATGGACCCTCCGATCAGATCAGATGTATTTCTTGCCGCTTCTGCGCTTCTTGCCGCTAAATTTCTCACTTCTTCCGCAACCACTGCAAATCCTTTTCCATGCTGACCTGCTCTTGCTGCTTCCACCGCCGCATTCAGCGCCAGAATGTTGGTCTGGAACGCAATATCATCAATTACTTTGATAATCTTAGAAATATTCGCTGAAGATTCATTAATATCCTTCATGGACGTCATCATAGCAAGCATTCTTTCATTTCCTTTTTCCGCACTGTTCTTTGCTGCATCCGCCAATTCGTTTGCCTGGCCGGCATCCGTCGCGTTCTGTTTTGTCCTTAACGCTAAGTCCTCAATAGAGGCAGTCAATTCCTCGATAGAACTTGCCTGTTCCGTCGATCCTTGTGACAGAGACTGACTTCCGTCTGAAACCTGCCTTGATCCGGCATTTACCTGTTCTGCAGACTCATTAATATCACTCAGGATGGTATTAAGATTATCAATAATGATATTAAGAGATTCTGAAATGCTGGAGAAATCTCCGTCATAAGATTTCACCTTGTCCAGATTGAGATTGCCCTCCGCCATCTCGCCAATTACTTCATTAATTTCGCTGATAATCTCTCTTAACATCCCTGCTGTTTGATTTGCAGCGATTGCCAATTTTTCAAAATCACCCTGATAGGAGCCCTTAACGGAAACCTGTAGATTCCCCTTCGAAATTTCTTCCATCACTTCCAACACATCTTCCAACGGTTTCGCGACTTCTTCCATGATGCTGTTCATTCCATCTACAAGGTCTTTCCATGCTCCATTGAACGACGTTGCATCCACCTGCATATCCAGCCTTCCCTCTGCAACTGCTTTCGTCAGTTCTGATGCCTCGTCAATGACATTCTGCATATTCTCAATCAATCGAATGAGTGCGGGCAGCAGAGTATCGTTTTCACTCCATCTGCCGATGTCTTTCAGCCGTTCCAAATCACTCAAATCACCCGTTGAGATACTGTTAACGATTTGGATTGTATTCTTTACCTGATCCGCAACCATATTAACCGATGTTGCAATTTCGGCATAAATTCCCTCATAGGAACCTTCAACATCCTTCGAATAGTCATTAACGCTCATCCTTTTCAGAGCATCCCTGGCTTCCGTTAATCCCCCGAGCCCATCAATACAAGCATTAATACTGCTTATAATATCTTCAAATTCTCCTTTGTACTCATCATAAATTTTTTCTGGAATTTCACCATTTCCGATTTGCCTCATATATTCGCCACTGATACGGAACGGAGCAATAATATGATCCAGAGAGTCGTTTATACTTCTCATAATTTCAGCATAAAAACCCTTATGTAAGCTGATATCCGGCTGATATGAAAATTCGCCGTTGAATGCGGCCTGAGTGAGTTGCTCTGTTTCGGTCAGCAGTAAATGAAGTGAACCCCGAACCATCATAAGATTGTTGATCAACTGCGCATACTGCCCTTGATACTGATTCTCAAGTTCTTCCATTTCTTCCCCATTAGCGATTTTCTCAATAAATGAGAGCGCTTCATTCAGCGGGTCAACGATTCCGTCAAGTGTATGATTGATTCCTTCAACGACTTCCCTATATCCTCCCTCAAACACATCAGCATTGCCTCTGGTATTTAAATCGCCCTCCGCTGCTGCACGGGTAAGTGAATGAGTTTCATTTACCAGCGCCCTTAAACTGAGTATGATGGATTCCATACTGTAAGCAAGAATATCATTTTCAGATCTGGCCTCCACTTCAACAGACAGATCTCCTTTTGCAATCTTCGCTCCCACTTCGGCCTGCATCTTTGTATTTTCTACCATCCTGGAAAATGATTCCATTAAATCACCGATCTCGTCTTTTGCGTCTGAGCTTATCTCAATATCAACATCGCCGATAGCGAGCTTATCCGCCATAAGTTTCAGAGTCTTTACAGGGGTGCTGATGGTTCTGCTTATATAGGAACCAATCACGATGACAAACAGTAATCCAAGGGCAATCACTGCATAAAAGACATAAAGATTATGTGTAATTTGGTTCGCAGCGTCCTTCTCTCTGACAATATTCGCCTCATTTACCTGCCGCGTAATTTCATCAATATCCTTTCGATGATGTTCATATAAAGGTTTTAGTTGATCCTGAAGCAACTGGCGCCCCTTATCCTGATTTCCCACAATGATCGCAGGAATAAACAGTTCATCAGCCACTTTATAAAATTGAACAGCCGAATTATAAGAGGATTTCATCAGTTCACTCTTTTCAGGATCATCCTTTAATTGCTCAGACCAGTATTGATGCCTCTCTTCAAAAGACTTATTCAAACCTTTCAACTTTTCTTTCAGTCTGCTGATCTGCGGCCCATCCGTTGCGTTCGCAATCTCTAAAACAACATTATATGATTCGACAATATTGGCCGGCGGTGGAATAATATCCGAGATTAAATCTTTTCCTGAAACAATCTGCTGATATAGGTCTCCGTTTATCTTAACGGAGTTGATGATATAATAGCTAAATGAGCCTACAAAGGCTAGACAAAGAATAAAAATAGCGAGTAGAAAAGATAATTTTTGACTGATTTTTAGATTTTTGATGATGTTTCTCTTGTTTCTTTTGGTTCTCTTGGCTTTCATCTACTGGGTCTCCTTCCGCTTCCTAGTGCTTCCAAAATTGCTATTTTTAAGCCGCCTTAATTACAGATTTTCAAGACGGCTTGAACCGAAGGTAAAAAGATATATTATATGACCTTCGAAATTTTTTCCATTATTTATATAATATCGACAAAATTCCGACAAAATTTAACAATTAATTACTTAAAATTAAATTAATTTTCTTTTTTTAGGCTAAATATGGAATTTAATCATCTCAGCTCACGACGGATATCCGTAATTTCCGCTTCCGTATTATTTTCAATAAAATCGATCAAATGGTCAATGGTACTATCGGCTAAAGGGACGCTGCCCGCAGCGCAGGCAATTCCAAGTACGATACTTTGATGAAGATCCTGATCTTGGGACTCGATGACTGATACATTGAATTTGTTTGATATTTTACCGGTAAGACTCCTGACAATCATTCGCTTTTCCTTTAAAGAATGGACCCATGGCGCATAAAGTTTTATTTCAAGTACTGCAACAAACATGTCGAACCTCCTTCCTTATCATTCTGCAATTGAAATGATCTGTACGAAAAACAGAGCCTGCCGGATTGTTTCCTATGGCAGGCCCATTTAATTATTAGCTTAACCGATCTTCAATGGATCTTCAACCGATATTTTGCTCCTTCACAGAGCTTTTATTCTCTTTCGCCATTCCAATAAGATCTCTTCCACCCAGAATTGCCATCATGAAGATCATCAGCGTTCCCACGATCAGTGCAACAAAGACCATCATGATGCCGATCGACTGAACATGGAAGCCCAGAGACAGTACATAGTGGGCGGCAAATACAATTACTACGGCAACCCAGAAGACTTTCCAGCCGACGGTGTCGGCACAGAGCCATCCAAAGAAACCTTTTCTTTGCGGTTTGTCGTATTCCGGAATCAAATCGGAAGCTGCCATTTCAGCTCCAAGCGCTTTCCAGCTTGTGCGTTCTGCCCTTTGATAATCCGGTTTTGTCGCCAGGCTGACGATGATCATAAGCGGAATAGATACAATTACGCCGATATGCACCGCGTGAAAACCTCCGATCAGCGTTCCGGGGCTCCCTGTCATCACCCACGCATACATCGCCCATGCCAATGCGGAAATTGCACCGCCAAGCGTTGACGCCATGGCGCCAGCGGTAGTCGCTCTTTTCCAGAACCATGCGCTGATTGTTGTCGCAAACAAACCGGAAATTACGATTGCCTGAGCAAGTACCCAAAGAGGCACGAGAATCGGCAGCCAAAGTGCTGATATAATACCCACTGCAACAACAATGATTACAGATATCCTGCTTGCATTTAAAGCTTGGTTGTTTGTAGCATTTTTATTCATCACCTTCAAATAGATATCTTTGGTCAGTATCGTCACTCCGTTCATCGCAAAGGATGATCCGCAGGAAACGATGGTCATCAACAGACCAACCAGAATGATAACTCCGGGAAGGGAATTTGCAAATTCCACAACAAACCAGGTATAAAGCGCATCGCCACTAAGACCGTCTGCGATTGTAAAATTACCTGTTGTAACTCCCACCAGAATCGCCATACCTGCTACAAAGGGCAGCACGTTGTAATATGATCCTCCCAAAACAGCCAGCATACCGTTAGAACTTACCCTCGGTGACTGTCCTACATATGCCCACATATACATCCATGGGTCGACGAGATAAAATACGCCCAATGTCAGCAAATATGTCGTGAAGACTCCCATATCCAAAGCAAAGAAGTTAGTAAAGGACGAAGGCAATACCGTATAAAAAGCTGAAGTAACAGAAACGGGATCACCTACAGCCTTAAAGACAACCAAAGTAAAGAGAATAATTCCTGCAGATTGAAGAATTGATTGGAACCACTGTGTAATCAAGGCCGAATACTGTCCAGCAGTGACAAGATAGAGCAGAATAATGACAGAAGAAACCACAACGCCAAATTCGGTGCTTGTGCCGAATACGACCTTCATGGCAGCCGCTATGGCAAGAAACTGCATTCCTGTCAAAACTGCAGGCCTGATGAATGATACAATCCCGGCAGGCAGCCTCATGCTCTCACCGTACCGTTCACAGATAAAATCTGTTATGGTGACAGCCTTTGTCTTTCTTCCGAAGTAGTTCAGTCTTCTGGAGAATAAAACGGTAAAAAGCGCACATCCGGTTACGACCCAGAGCGAGGCCCACATTTGGGAAATACCGGCTCCATAACCGTAACCGACATATCCCGATACACTGGCGCCCCCTACATATCCGCCAAGATATGCTGTAGCCAGCAGCCAGAAGGGCGCTTTGCGCCCTGCCAGCAGAAAATCATCGGAGGTTGTAGCCATCTTTCGAAACCAGATTCCGGTTCCGATAAATGCAACTACCAATATAATCATAACAATAATCGATATTGTAACAACAGAACTCATTGATCATCTTCCTTTCTTTATCAATCAACTTACATCAGCCTTGTCTGACGTGCCTAATACAGCTTTACACGGTCAAGTGAGGCTGTGATATTTACTCATAATATCTTCGTTTAAACGAACCGGCGGCTTCATATCTTCTGCTAGAAGGCTGTGGTAAGTATTGCCCGCCATTCTTTTCTTAAATTCGGACTGTGCTTCTTTAACGGCAGCCTCATTGCAGATCAGGTCTGCTGCGGTCAGTGCGATCACGTCGGCAGCCTTATCCATGCTCTTTCGCCCCATCGTATCTGCGGCGCATCTTGCCACACCCCAGTGATGCCATCCGCAGCCGGCCATTCCCATGGCGATCCATGCGGATGCATAGGGCGCATTCCAGCTGAACTCGGATGTGTCGCAAAGCACGGTATAGCCGCCGCTAAAAGGCTGAATTTCCCCTGCAAGACCCATTTCCGACGCTCCGATTGCTTTCTGTATCTCTTTTGCTTTTTTCTGTTCTTCTTCAGTGAATTGAGGAGCGCCGACTTTCCGAAAATTCTCGTGCATCAATCTTGATAGGAATTGATTGGGAATTTTATGATGTGTTGCAGTAACCAGTTCTCGATCAACGGTGGTTTCCGTTGCCATAGCCGCCGCATCCGCACATTTCGTAACTCTTTCAAGTGCAGCAAGCATTTCTTCTGTCGTTGTGAATCTTCCGATGTACCACACGCTGGTCACATCGGGTACTACACTTGGAAATTCCGGTCCTGTATTGGTAAACGTATAATTGATCGTATTGGCCGCATCCGGTGGGCAGCCTGGATACATATGCTCCCTGAGCATTTCGACGGCATGCGCCTGCAGCATAGCTGCATCCAGCGCGCTTCTCCCGTGCCAGGGCGAATTTCCGTGACAGGTCTGTCCTTTGAAATGGAACTTGACATTAAAGTATGCGGAGCAGCTGTCGTAGTCTGCTCTGTTGTATGACCACGGATGCCAGTCAAGAAAAGCGTCAAATCCTTCATAGCAGCCGGCTCTTCCCATGTAAGGCTTTCCGATGCATAGCTCTTCGGCCGGTGATCCCATGACCTTGATCGTACCATTCAATTTGAATTTTTCCATCGCGTTCTTTACCGCGACAGCCGCTTTCACTCCGCCTGTCCCCAGAAGATTATGCCCGCAGCCGTGACCGGGAGCTCCATCTGTTACCGCCTGCTTTTCAAGAGAATCGGAATCCTGTGACAAGCCCGGAAGCGCATCATACTCTGCATTGATACCAATGACAGGCTTTCCTCTGCCATAGGAAGCAATAAAGGCGGTAGGCATCCCCGCCACGCCTGTTTCAACCTCAAAACCATGTTTTCTCAATAAGTTAATAAGTGCGCCGGACGATTTGAATTCCTGCATTGACAGTTCCGGATTATCCCAGATGTACCTCTCTGTTTCATAAAAATCATCCGTATTTTTCTGGTTCCATTTCATTATGAAATCTTTCACTTCATTCAGCAATGCCTCTTTCATTTTTTCTCCTTTCTGATGCTTTGTAACATCCATTGCCGCAGCTTTATGGTGTTATGCGGCACCTGTTTCGCATTAATAATCGTCAGTGTTCATATAGAGCAAATTTGGTGCCAAATAGCATTATTGATGTAATTTTCTAAAAATTCCATCAATAATCCGGACATTTAGTTGGGCTGTCATATCGTTCAGGCAATTTCATAAGGTTCATACCGCTTAATGCAAACAAAAAAGACTTACAACTAAGTCATTTCAACTTGGTTGTAAGTCTTTTTGATTTAAGCATTGATTCTTATAGGGAATCATTGTTTTACTGATTCATATATTTTTTTATTTTTCGATATGCTGCAGTCTGGCTGATTCCGAGCTCTGCTGCAACTTTATAGCTGCTCCCGTACTTTTCATACGCCTTGATGATCATTTCCCGTTCAATCTCATTAAGCTTTCTCGGTGGGTTGCCTGCTTCCGTCTGCGACAGTTCATCCCTGTTTTGTCTGAGAATTTCATCGTTATCGTGGATTCTTGAGGACTCCTGACGACCCACGCTGACCGTCCCCTCCGTTACGACCAGTCTTTCAATAAAGTTTTCCAGCTCTCTGATATTGCCCGGCCACTCTTCATTTTGTAGATAATCTAGTGTTTCTTCATCCAGCCGTATCTTTTTCCCGTTTTTTTCGGAATATTTATTGACAAAGTGTAGAGCCATCGGAATGATATCTTTTCGACGCTGCCTGAGAGGCGGAATATCGATCGGTATCACATTGAGCCGATAATACAAATCTGAACGGAACAAACCCAGTTCCACCTGTTCTTTTAAAGACTTATTGCTCGCAGCGATAACTCGCACATCGATCGGAATCTCTCTGGTTCCACCGACCCTTATTATTTTTTTGTTTTGGAGAAAATGAAGCAGCTTCACCTGAAGTGTCAAGGGCAGCTCACTTATTTCATCTAAAAATAAAGTTCCGCCGTCACTCATTTCGATCAGGCCTGATTTTCCCCGCTTATCCGCTCCAGTAAAGGCGCCGCTTTCATAACCAAACAACTCGGATTCCAGCAGCGGCTCTGGAATCGCTCCACAGTTGATTTCAACAATCCTCGCCTTCGCCCTGTTTCCAGTGTTGTGAATATATCTTGCCAATACTCCTTTTCCTACGCCGGTTTCTCCCGTAAGCAAAATACTGGTATCCGTATTTCTGATCATCTCCACAAGGCGCAGAATCGTCTTCATAACTTCACTTACCGCAATCAGATGCTCCTCTTCCGGCTGATTATTCTTTAGCTGCGTTCTTGTCCTTTTAATAAAGGAAGTAAGATTATCGATTTCATTCAGCTGCAAAGCATTCGTCGTCACACGGAACAAACCGCCTCTCTCGTTGTAGACCGGAACGCCCGTCACGACGATGTCCTCTGTTTTTCCGATTTGCTGAAGAACTGCGATTCGCCTCTTTTCCTTCAATGCAAGCGCACATGCCGAGGGTCTGAAAAGGCCTTCATTCTCGATATCATTCACATTGCGTCCAAGCAGGCTTTCCCTGCCCATCTGAGCAACATATTCAAAGGCTTTATTTACACGTATCGCCTTGCCAGCAGAGTCTGCTACAAAAATGCTCGACGGGCTCTGCTCCATCACTTGATTCAGCTCTTTTGAGCAGTCAAGAATACCTTGCAGAATCTTCATCATCTCTTCCGGCGTTTCCGGTTCTTTTTTAAGCAATTCTTTTTCCGGCCACGCAAAGACGATTTCATTAATTACTGCTCTATATTCTTTTATCTGTGTTTTTAGTAATTCAAATAATTCCTCACTTGACATTAATCCATCGCTCCGTTCCTCTTCACCTTCGTTATCATTCATTTTATCCATTCAAAACGAAATAGTCAATGAGGAGCAAAGCAGCATTGTGAGGAACAACGCAGCTTATCAAAAGTTGGGCAACAATAAGACTTGTTTCGTCTTATTGTTGCTCCTCTTTATTCATCGGATATTACCACAATCAGAATCAGCCCAGCATCTCTTTCACACTCTTTGCAATTCCTTCTGCAGACATCCCGTAATGAGCATACACCTTATCGGGATCACCCAGAAGCGCAAATTGATCCGGCAAGCCAATGCGGCGGAATTTACCGTTAAAACCGTTTTCGCAAAGAACCTCTGAAACAGCAGAACCAAGTCCTCCATTGATGGAATGTTCCTCTATTGTTAGAATATTCCCCGTTTCGCTCGCGCATTTGATGATCATCTCCGTATCGAGCGGCTTTATCGTATGCATATCGATGACCCGCGCGCTAATATTTTCCTTTTGCAGCTGTTTGGAAGCCATCATTGACCAGTAAACGCTGGAGCCGGTGGAGATTATCGTCACATCGCTTCCCGCGGTTGTCTCAATTGCCTTACCAAACTGGAAATCGTAGTGCGAATCCGCATAAACATCGGGTGAACCGCCCCTGTTTATCCGTATGATCATCGGACCCTCATACGTCATTGAAGCGCGGATTGCTTTAATACACTGACCCGCGTCCGCCGGTACAACGATTAAGAGATTAGGAATCGCCCGATATAACGCAAGGTCACAGACACAGTTATGTGTCGGCCCTCCGGCTGCAGTCAACCCGGCGTGAGTACCGATCAAACGTACATTTACATCATTATACGCGATGTCGGTATGGATCTGGTCGGCGGCGCGCAGAGGAAGAAAGGGTCCAAACACTTGAGCAAAAACAGGCTGGCCTGTCAGTGCAAGGCCGCAAGACGCCCCAACCTGATTCGCCTCCGCAATACCGAAGTTATAACAGCGGTCGGGATATTTCTTAATAAATTTTCCAGCCGCAGAGGAAGGTGCAATATTGTCACTGTAAGTAAATACAAAATCCAAGCCTTCATCCGCCATCTTCATCAATTCTTCTCCGTATGCTTCGCGCGCATTGGAGAGCATCTGGTCAAAATCAAATGTTGTCTGTACCGCCATAGTTATATCCTCCTTCCGATACGATCAAGGCATGTAATGGCCTGGTCCCTCTGTTCAAGCGCAATTCCGCCGCCATGCCAGTTCACGTTGTTTTCCATAAAGTCCACGCATTTTCCTTTGACTGTATTCGCAATAATGAATACAGGACGGCGTCTTGCCGCATAATCCCGTTTCGGTAATCCTGCGTAAGCGCTGCAGACCTGCTCCATGTCATTGCCATCAATTTCTATGACATCCCAGCCAAAAGCTTCGAGTTTTTTTCCAAGAGGATCAAGATCCATTCCTTCTTTTGTAGTGCTCGTCATTTGGAGGTGATTGCGGTCTACGATACCAACAAGATTTCCAAGCTGAAATTGTCCGGCGGCCATCAAAGCTTCCCAGTTTGTTCCTTCGTTCATCTCACCGTCGCCAACCATCACGATGGTTCTCCAATTTTTACCCTTTCGCCTTGCACCGAGCGCCATTCCAACTCCAATCGGCAGTCCATGCCCAAGCGAACCTGCTGACACTTCGATTGCAGGCACGTATTTTCGATTGCTGTGCATACCGAATTTTGCAGTTTCCAGTGTTTCAAAATGCTCCACCATATAATCCTGCGTATACATACCCATGTCTGCAAAGATCGTATAAAGTGTTTCACTGCAGTGTCCTTTGCTCAGGATAAATCTATCCCGGTCTTCCCATTTCGGATTTTGGGGATCGTAATTCATATATTTGTAATAAAGCCCTACGGCAAGCTCCACCATGGAAAGCTCTCCGCCAAGATGCCCCATTCCAATGCGGTATATAAAGTTAATCAGATCCTTTCGGATTTTAACACTCTTTTCCTCCAGCTGTTGTACACTGAGAGGTTCTCTATCTTTTACTTCAGCACTCATATTAAGACTCCTTTCCGTTATAAAGCATGTTTCTCAGCAATTCGCCGCTCAACTTCGCCGAGCATCTCGGAATATGTTTTCTTATCAATATTGTAAAAATACAATGCGACTGCACCAATGATAAGAATAATTCCCACCACCATATTCATGCTATAATTGATCGCGTTCAGCACTCCCTCGTTCTGTGCTTCGTTTGCAACGTATCCATAAGCAGCCAGAACCCATCCGATTACAGCTGTACAAATCGCCATTCCCAGCTTAAATGCAAAGTTTATAAAAGCCGAAACAAAGCCGATTGCATGGGTATGATATCGATACTGCGTCACTTCCGAACAATCTGGAACCATTCCGAACAGAGAAGCAAGACCAAGTCCTCCCCCTATACCAGTCAGGAAAGTCATTCCGTGATAAAGTGCAAGTCCGTTGCTTGTATGTACCGGAAGAAAATTCATGACGATCATCAGCAATCCGCTGACTAAAAATGCAATGAGTGGCAGCGTCCGTTTATTTGAAACTTTGAAGACCAAATAAGACAAAGAGAATGTTCCGATAGCCCTTCCAAGAAACATCAGGCTGGCATTGAGCATAAACAGGTCCGCATTGCCGACGTAGTATTTGAAATAATATAGCCGTGTCGCACCGATTGCAGCTTCATAAAAGCCCCAGCAAATAAAGGTAATAATTAGAACATATACCGGTCGATTCCCCCTGAGAACCCCAAAATATTCTCTGAATTTAATTTTCTCAGGAATTGGTACATCGACAGTTTCTTTTGTTGATGCAAAACAAAATATATAAATCGGAAGCGCGATTAGCGAGAAAATGATCGCCGCGATAAAAAATCCCTTTGCTTCATTTCCGTTTCCAGCCAGTTTTACTACGCGAAGCACACCCTGTGACAAAATCAGCGTTGCGATGAAGGCTCCCGTCATTCTCCAGCTGGCAAGCTTAGAACGCTCCTCATCACTGCGCGTCAGGGTTGCAGGCATTGCTGAATAAGGAATATTCACGCAAGTGTATGCCAGTACCAGAATCATATACATGATGATTGCGTAAGCTGCGCGTGAATTCACCGATTCCGACGGAAATACCACGAAGCTCATAACATTGAAAATCAGCATTGGAATACTGGCTGCCAGTATCCAGGGTCTGTACCGCCCCCATTTTGATTTTGTCCTGTCCGAAAGAGCTCCGATAATCGGATCATTAATCGCATCCCATCCTTTTGATAAAAGCATCAGCGTCCCGCACAGCGCCGCGGGAATCATTGCGACATCAGTCCAGAAGTACATTAAATACCCAGAAACAAGCGCCCAACTGAAATTATTCGCAAAATCTCCAGAAGCGTAACCAAGACGTCCTACTAACGTCAGTTTTCCTTCATTATTTTGTTTCATAACTTTTCCATCTCCTCATTAAAATATCAGGAATTACTGCATTCAAGCAGAATTTTAGGATATATCGATTGATGAAATACTTCAAAGCTTTCCACAGCTTCTCTAAGAGGCATGATTTTTCCGATAATCTTATCGGTTTGCATACGCTCGATAATGTTAATCGACCGATGCATTATTTGGGTTGAAGTGAACACCGTCTGAATCCGACCCTCTTTCATATACAAATCATATAAATTGAGCGGCATATTGAATTCCGGGGGAAATACTGCAAAATACACCGCGGTTCCGCAGTTCGCCAAGATTTCCAACGGTGTTCCTGCCGCTTTCGGTGAGCCAGACATCTCAAATACGGTATCGAATCCCACGCCATCGGTAATTTCCATTGATTTTTTTACTACGTCCTCCTGAAACGGGTCTATAACATGAGCCGCACCCATGGCAAGAGCAAGCTGCCTCTTTTCTGGTACCGGATCAATCGCGGTTATTTTTGATGCACCAGACAACAGGATCTGATTCAGCATGATGGAGCCGATTCCTCCGATTCCTGCTATCGCCACCATTGAGCCATGCTTGATCGGAGCAAGATCCATTGCGCGGAGGGTACAGTTTGTTGGTTCGACGAGAGCGTACTTTTTGAGGTCTGCATCTTTCGGAAGCTTAAAAACCGCACTGATATCCGTTACGACATATTCGGCAAATGCACCCGTTGTCTGTGCATTGATGCAATACTGGGTCATTCCCTTTTTACACCATTCACAATTGCCACAACTGGTAACGGGGAACAGCGCAACTTTATCTCCTGCTTGAAAACCGGCTCTTAACGCTTCCGGGCTGACTTCCTCAATAATTCCGGAAGCTTCGTGGCCAAGCGCCATTGGAGGAGCCGCCCCGAGTACGCCCATAGTGACTTGATGGACATCTGTCGCACACAGTGCTGCATAAGCGATTTTTACTTTTACCTGATTCGCTTTGACTTCAGGAACGTCCACCTCCAACAAATCTACTTTTCCTTTTTCGACAAACCATAGCTGTTTCATCTTACCCATTATTAATCAACCTTTCTTCCGGTTCGACCGGATGACTCTCCCATCGCGAATTTCGAGAGTCGAGCTGAGACTTACGTGTACACGCAACGGTCTAACAAAATCATAATAGCATATTATCTATGGCAACTTCAGTTTCAGGAAGGACCAAATAGATTGTAAAATGTCCGAAATTGACCAGTTTGTTAAATATTTCGTTGAAATAGCACCAAAGTGTGATAGGATAATATAAAGAACAACGGGAAAATCAGCCAAAGGAGGCGGTTCTTTTTGTATAAAAAATATCAGCCGGATCATATCTACCAAAATAATATCATTGCAGTGTCGTGTCCGGATTTTTATTTTGTCGTTCACTATGCTGAGCAAATGAATCAATCGATTCCAGAATTCTTACATAGGCACGATCTTTATGAAATTTACTATGTTACTGAAGGCTCGATGCAATGTTGGTGCGCAGGAGAAGAAAGGACTCTTGATAAGGGTAATGTTTTATTTCTCGGTAAAAATGTGGACCATCACATGATTTATAATCCAAGCAATTCAGGAGAGTATTTTGTATTGATTTTCGACGTTGAGCCGAAAACAATGGGCGGGATGAAAAATTCATTCTCTTCTCTGAATATTAGCATTGAATTTTATGAGATCCAAAAGATACTGAAATGTATTGATGAAGAAAAATATCTCGTTTCAAATGAAACGCTTAACGCGGAAAGCCTGCTCCTTGAAATTTATAAAGAACAGACGCAAAAACAAATCGGTTGGAACTCCCTTACCGGCACATTATATTACCAATTTTTTTTGAGCGCACTGCGTTTACTGCGCTCCAAATGTTCAAACATTCAGGCTCCTTTTGGATACACGAACGTCGCCTTAACCGCAACAAAATATATCCACGCAAACTATCAAGATGAAATAAACCTTGATACAGTAGCGTCTCTGCTCAATGTCACGTCACGCCACATCAACCGTCTTTTTCAGGAGATGTTCGGAGTTTCCTTCGCCCGTACTGTCAATATTATTCGTATGCAATATTCCAAACAGTATCTTTGCAATACGAATAAATCTATAGAATGGATCTCTAATCGAGTCGGTTTGCCTTCGGCAAAGACGCTAACAAAGCTTTTTAAAGATCAAGAGGGAATATCCCCTTCAGAATACAGGATGACGCACAGAAAGAGATAACATTTCCTGCTTGGCAAGCGAATATTTATTGAAACGCGATTAACCGATCAGGCTCGGATTTTTGTGTCAATTTGTAAGTTTCTGCCCAAATGTGTTATAATATATCACATAGGAGGTAGTGTTATGGATAAACGAATCATTCAGTTCAAGCTTATGTCATATCAGCAAGCGCTTCAGAAAGCTCAGAAAAACCATGATCAACCAGCAGTCAAACGCTGGATTAATGATATAAACGAGCTTCAGCATGAGCTCAACAATATGACAAAGTAGAACCTTTCTTTCTTTAAACAGCAAGGGACAGTCTTCAGTCGACCTGCCCCCTGCCAAAGAAAGAAACAGCACATTTCTTACTATTCTCTTTATCCTATTTTATTTCAAGATTCAATTACATTCACTTTAATATGAGTATATTTGTGACTGCGAAAAAAAAATGAAAGGGAATTATAGTTGAATTATAGGTATGCAAAAAGCCTCCGAAAAGCTTCGGAGGCTTTGAAATTGCTGTGGTGTGAGCAAGTCTGTAAGCCGAGTTCTGTATTTGACAATCATCTATCTAGGCGCATTGTCGCCAATACGCTCATGCGACCTACCTACCGGGCAGCGACGGGCCGCCGCCTTTCAGGCTTTTGTCCAAAAGGACAATCACCTCCCTACTTGGTCTTGCTCCGGATTAAACTGTCTATGCAGAACAAATCTCTTTGCTATTTATGTACAAGTCCTAAGACTAGTCACTATTTATATTTTACTATTGGTAATTATATATTTCAATATGCTAAATTATTTTCTCTTGTATAGTTCCAGATTATAATTTGATATTAAAGCAATATTTTTAATTCTTTCTATATACTTTTCATCAAGTGAAGAATCTGTATATATATCTTTCAATCTTTTAAAATCACTAAAATTGATATATTTATAAGTCTCAAGTTTACTAAAAATAATATCAATAATTTCTTGGTTTATATTTGAATTATTTAAATAATCTTTATGATACAGATTCAATATATCTCCTGGGTCATCTAAATTAGTATATAATCGCAGTATTAACTCATTACATAAGGTCCTATTCTCTTTATTTGTAATTAAAGTAAATACTTCGGCCTTATTAATATGGGTTTCTCCTTGTAATAAATTTACAATATCTTCACGATGAAAGTATATCATTCCCCAATTTATAATAATTGTTACTAACCAATAGCAAATATTATTATCAGAGTATTTCTCCTGTTTAGTTTCTAATATCCGATATATCTGATGTATTATTACTTCATTTTCTATGTTTTTTAAAAACTCAATTTTCTTTTGTTTTTTAATTCTATTAAACAAAAGTAACTGAATAATAATCGCCGGATTATTCGATTTTGATAAGATATTATAAATTGCATGAATAACTTTTGGAGACTTTTCTTTATAAAGAAGTTCTATTAATTTATCTTCAATTCTATCGTCAATATAATCATCAAAGTATTTTAGTACTCCTATAACTCTTTTTCTTACTCTATTATTGCTGTCATTTAATAGCTCTACCATATTATCGATTTGATTGGATGACAATCCAGCACTTGCTATATAGTAAGTGTTTGCAGTACTTGGTGAAGATTTCTTTAATACCGCCACATCGTTTGTTTTAATACCATTAGCAATACCATATGCAACACCAAATTCTTCGAAAGATTTATGTAGGAAATTCGCTTTTCCATTTCTTGATGTTATTATTCCACATTTTACAAGGTTGCTTAAATATCGATTATTTTTATTGTCATTAAAAATATCGAACAGTTCATTTACTCCAATATAATTACCGTTATTCGCATGTTGAATCACTTCGTTTGCAACATTAGAATAAATGTTAAGGAGTTCATCAAAATAACTACTGTCATCTATTTTATTATAGTATCTAGTCAATATTTTTATATAGCTAAGGTATAGTTCAAATATCGTAAAGTTATCATTAATCAAACCCTCAGATGTTACTTTTATATACATAAGTAGCTGTAAGGGCGATGATAAGTCAAGCTGTCTTTTGTTAATTTCATTACTAATTGAAATACCATACTTTAAGGCTAGCTTTCTAATTTCTACATCTTTGAGCTTTACTATTTTACATTCCTGTAACTCATAATTTCCAAAGCTGATACTTTCTAATACATGTGGCCGTGTTGTAATAACTAACGAAAAAGCACTCCCTTGATGTAGAAGTTTTATTAGGTTTCGAATCCCAGCATCTATATCATTAACTTCATCTAATCCATCAAGCAGTACTACTATTTTAACTTCAGACAGCTTTTTACTATATATTTTCTCAAAGACACTTACTCCGAGTTGTTTACAAGACATTTTAAATGCACTAAAAATATCACTGGGCACGTATTCTTTTAATGAGATTAGAATTGGAATGATTTCATCTTTTCCGTCTAGCACAAGACTTACTATTTTGTGCGCAAGTCTATAACACAATGTAGTCTTACCACATCCAGGGTCGCCTTCAATCAACATGAAATGAGACTCCGATAGAATTAAATATGCTAAGTCAATATCATTATATTCTGTGTTATCATAATCAATATTCACAGGTATATTTATAGTACAATTATCCCCATTAATTGAAGATAAAAGTTCTGCGGGTTCGATGCTATATGAAAATCTGTTTCTAAACTTCAATAAATATTCGTTAAAAAATTGGTTGGGTGGAAGTTTCTCGATTTTGGGGAAGTATGTATTTATATAATCAATTCTTTCTTTGTTTAGTATGAGTTCTGCTTTATTTGCAAATGCATATACTTTTTCCCATTCTTTTTTGATATTTTTTATATTTATTAGTACTTTATCAATAATGGTTGATTGAGGGTTATATTTTGAAATCAAAAGCCGAACTCCATTACATGTCATATAGTATGGGGTGCCAGCCCATGCAGCATACGATATTACCTGTTTTTCGGCTCCCACTAATGATTCTTTAGTTTTTTTAGTTTCAACAGCAATTAATGCATTAGTTGCAGACCTATCAATGCCGTTGTATAGAATAAAATCTGCAATTTTAGATTTTTTTTCTCTTCCAAAATACATTTCAACTGTAGGTTTATCAGCTCTATCATATGTTGTGAATTCTAAAAGTTTGAATATACTTAAGAGTATTTTAGTTTCAACTTCTGCTTCATTTAGTGGATTAACACTTATAATCTCATTAAATAATTCGTCATTACTCAAATCAATATACCTCATCATCAGTAATTAAATATAATTAATCTTGTGCATAAAATATTTTCACCTATTTGTTATTTTATTTGAAATCTAATCAAGGCTTCCATATAAATCAAAGGATTTTTTATTTCTATACTGTTTAAACATTGTTCTTTGATAAGTCCTATATGTAATTTGTTTGCTTGTACTAAATTTATAATACCCCCAACTAAAAAATTGATTTTCTTGGTTTATTAACATGAAATCGCAAATCATATTTGTGATTATGTGATTTGGGTACGTAGGGTTTGGTTTCTTTAATCTTCTAATAATATCTTCCATTTCTGCTCTTATAAAAACAGAAATATAAGGGCAATTGTTGAATACTATAATATACCAAAATTCTGTCTGTAGCATTTCCTCTTCTTTAGTTATTTTATTAAGTTCTCTTTTAATAATTTTCTCAAGTTCAGCAAGGATAAAATCAAAATATTTTTTCTCATATCTGCTATAAATTAAGTAATTAGACCATAAAAGTGGGTTATTGAGTTTTTGCAATTTTTTTTCTATAGTTACTTCTCGTTTGCTATCTAAAACAAGTTTGTATTCCGAAAACAACAAAAAAAGATTACATAAATCATTTAAATTCCCATTTTCAAAAATAAATGCATACCAATTCCATAGCTTTTGTAACTTTTCATGGTTTTTATAGTTATCTATAAAATCTAATTCATCGTTCATATATACTATCATTGATATTATTCTCTGAGTATGTTCAAAACAAGCACAAAATGAATAAAAGTACAGCGCTAAATCAAGTAATATAAATGCTCTTCCCGTCGCCCCACTCTTAAATAAGTTAATGCCATTCTTTTTTCGTGAAATATTATTTAGCAAAGTACTTAAAAGAAAAGATACAATATAACGAATTTCACCCGGGAATTCGCAAACAAGAGAATGGAATTCATCTTTTATTCGGTCAACAGGTATATGCCCATCTTTTAATAAGTATTTATCATCAACATTAGCTAATTCATTAATAGTATAGAATAAACTCGCAATGTCATTAGCTAAAATCCTGGTCTTACTTAACCAAGAATTTAGCATAAATGGAGTTGTGCATTTTAAGAGTTTCAAATCATTCAATTGTAATAAATACTTATGTGCCACTTCTTTAAATGTCTGAATAATTAAGTCAATATCTTGAGGAGAGTTGGCAAATATATATGCATCATCTACGTATCTAAAGACAGAATAGCTAGAACCATATTCTTTATTTAGCGTGGCAAGTTTAATCTTTACTTCATAATCAATTTCTTGTAGTAAAAGTTCGGCAATCATTCGTGAAAATTCAGGCCCAACAATTAAGCCATTTGATGACCTTGCATTAATATTTTGAAGAAGCCTATCGATAGTCATAAATAAATTGCTATTAGCTGCATTTTTAGATTCAACGACATTCTTCTCAATTATCCATTTGTAAGAATGACTATAGATACTATCAAAACAAGATTTATAATCTACCTTTGCAAAATATCCAAATTTAAAATTGCATTGCTGCCATAACCTTGAATTCGTAAATGAAGCTACCGAGTTATACTTATGTATTTTATAGTACGTCCCAGTCTGTTGTATAACACCTTTGTTAACCTTCTCAGATGTTGTTTCGAAATACTGAGTTATCTTCTTAATCTTCTTTTTATAATATAATTCGTTGTTTTTTTTATGATATCTTAAAGAAAAGACTGCTTTTTCACTTAGCAGATTCAATATTTCTTTTTGATAGCACTCAATAAAGAAATATATATTCAACGCAGAAAAAGGTTGAACTAAATTTAACTCACGAGAAGAATTATTTCCTTTCAAGATACTATATTTTAGGGGCGCAGTAGACCATCCTTCTTTAAAAAGAATTTTTTTATTCTCACCCTTTGCCTTTTGAAGTTTTTTAATTATCAAATTAATATCTTTTTGCTTAGATAAAATATACTCATAAAAATTATTAAAGGAAAAAAGCTCTGTTAGCTCAACAGGCATTATATCAGTAAGTAGATAGTCCAACTTATTCCTTTCTATATTATTAGTTTTACTCATTGTTTTTCCTCCAATAACATGATATAACAATAAATGTAGAGTATGGGCACATACTTTATGGCGTACATAACGCACACATCAGCGGCATAGTTGTTTAAAGAGAGTTATATCTTTTGGGGATGCATTATCCCTTTAAAGAAGTAACATCAAACGGTTATGTTTAGAATCCTGTATATTTAGGTTCACATAAAGAGTATTAGGGTAACCTGATACTCTTTGTGTTTAGTGGCCGACTTTGACTTTAATCAAATACTCTCTAACATAGGAATCATAACTTTTATCATTATCCAATAAAATCCCTATTCTCTCACACATTTTCGAAACGGTGTCTTTATTAATTCCAATTCTTTCTTCAAACAAAAGTGCTTTATTCTTAATTAAATTATTATATATTGAATACTTTGAATCATTTGAAGGCCCCTTTAGAAAATAAGGAATATCAATACCCTTACTAACAAAAACATTAATATATGCATTTATTAGGAAACTTTTAGTTTCATCAATGAGGTTATCGTTATGAAATCTAAGCTCATTATAATTAGAGTTAAAGCCTTTTGCTTTCCATATCTTGGTTTTATATCTATTTACTCTGTAAACAATTCTGGTTGAAAATGCACCTAATCTATGTCTTAATAATTCTATATCCTCATTTTCATTGTATTCATCGACAATTTTTTCAATTTGTTTTGAATACTTCTCTATTTTCTGTTGAGTTATTCCAAATTCCATATCACCGTCTTTATTTAATCTAAATAGATAACCCAAAAAATCAAACTCCAAATGCTGAATTGCTGCAGCATCAGGAATCATATCCAATTTTCTTTTTGTTATATGAATAAATTTTTTGTTATTGAGTTTTGTTTTGCATTTTGGAATGCAATCAATTTGGCTATCATAAAAAACTTCAGCAATAATTTCGTTAATTTCTGCTTTACATTCATCTTCAGCAATTAATTGATTAAAAATAAGGATTCCATCATCAATATATCTTCTAAAATAAATTAAGCCTTTATGAAAGAATCTTTGCTTAATTTTATTATCAAAATCAGTCGATACAATTTCTGCTAAAACATTTGAAGTATTATATCCGGCATAGCAATATTGATTTTTGATAACAAAATCCCGAAATATTTCCTTTTGGAATCTTTCGAGTTTTGAATTAGAAATATATTTATGAAAAACATATACACTAGAAATAGAATTGAAAAAGTCTTTGAAATCAAATTTGACTATTGAAAAGTCACCCATATTTTTAACGGCTGATAAGACATCAAACAGTGTATGTATAAAATTATTACGATTTGGATATTTAATATGAAATACCCTATCCAAACATCTTTTTAGATAAATGCAAATTACTTCTTCAGAACTCCAATCATTAAAACTCTTTACAAGACGTCTCTTGCTATTTTGTCTTAAAATCATATCATTAAATAATGAGAAATCGTAATTTCGGTTTTCAATCTTATTTAGTGTTTCGGTAATTAAACTATCGACTTCTAACTGAGATTTTCTATCTCCTACCCGCTTAATTGTGTTCTGGTATTCAACGATTCTTCTAATCTCATCATCTAATATAGGCAAGTTATTCACCTCTCAATTTATCGTTTAGGAATCATTCCTTATTTATCCTTATTAATATTACAATTTCCATAATTCACTAATTAATTACAGCTTACTTCAATAAGACTATTTATTCAACCTTTTTTGTTCTCTTTACATTTATGTAAATATCGAAGTAAATTAATTACTAATTTGAATTTCCCTATTTATGTGTACATTCTTTTTGCTCGAATTAATGTGCTCTTACTGATGCCGGTAAGCTCTTCAACTTGTTTATACGAATGAGATTCAAGAAGTTCAATTGCATGCTCTAATTGCTTTTTATTATATAATTTCGGTCTCCCTTCTCTATAGTCATCCTTTTGCTTTGCAATAGCCTTACCGCTTTGTGTTCTTTCTATTATCATTGCTCTTTCAAACTCAGCAAAGGCCAAAAGATTCGTTACGATTAACCTCCCCATAGGAGTATCTTCTATCAATCCCATGTTAAGAATATGAATTTTCACACCCTTATTCATTAGCTGGTCGATATACTGCAACCCTTCCTTTGTTGTCCGGCAGAATCTATCGAGCTTAGTTACAACGAGCATATCTCCATTTTCAAGCTTGTCCAACAGTTCATTAAAGATTGGTCTTTCTTTTGCTCCGCTAAATGATTCAGTAATAATCTCAGCATCTTGGTATTGCTCTTTTATTCTAATCGTTTGTTCTTCGATGCTATTTCCATCAAGTTGTCCTTTTGTAGATACTCTGCAATATCCATATTTCATAGTAAAACCACCTCTCATTTTTGACCATATGTTACGACACCGTTCAATGCATTGATTTTACTATAATAAAAATCAGGTGTCAATACTTAAAAGTTATGACACCTATTCTGAAATAAATTAATCGGTCGCAGTATGTTATGAATATCAATGTAAAGCATTTAAATGTTTCAATAGTGCCTGTTTAAAAAAGAAACATTGCAAAACAAGTATATTAAATGCTTTTGAAACACGTTCTATATTTCTCAAATACCTATACCCTATTGAAACGCTAAAAAACAGCAAGGAAGAGGAATTAATTTAATTATTCTTGATAGGTTTTCCATCAATTGTGCTGATACACTGAATCAGGAAATTAAGATATAACTTCCTATCTCTTTGAATATCTTCAGCATTACGCACTGTAACCAATACAAAGATGCCAAACACTATAAAAAAATAAACCCATAATTTCGGGTCTTTAATACCAAATGATATCGACAAATCGCTATTCGAGATTATGATTGCGAAAACTGCAATGACATACGCATAAATACCAACTCTAATTCCAGCGAATTGACCAAAATCGTTCAAATTCAAGAAAGATAGAGTTTGTTCACTTTCAAGCCTTTTCTCATTAAGGTTAACCTTTTCCGTTTTTAATGCAGAAATGATGGACGATTGGAGTTTAGAGTATGAACTATCATCTATTTCGCTTTTCCTAAATTCTTTTCGAGCGTACTTAGCAATAATTTTCTTCGGGTCATTATTAATACTCAGTATTCCCATATTGATTCCTCTCAGTTACTTACATATTCCTTGGTGCGCTTATATGACAATCTTAAAATCTCATCGTATGAGGGAGGGTGAGAAGCTGCTTAGCAACAGAATGCAAATGGGGGCTATGGTTTACTAGATTCAACCTTTTAAGTACCTTCAGAATAGACTGAAGTTAGCCCACAATTACCCCTCAGAGTGAAATTGCCTCGTATGAAGGAGCTACTACGACCGTATGTATAACTCAATTCAGTATAGTATGGAAATCAAACTGGCTAAGAACCTCTTTGTGTTCCTCATGGTTCCACTCAATCTGCTTTACCTTAATCAGTTTCCCGTCTTTATCAGCAATGAAGAGATATAGACGATTGATGCAGCACAAAGCATTTACAAACTCATGCTGAGCAACAATATTATCTCCACAGACAAGGGTACTCATGCTTGGATTACCTTTCAAGCCGATGAAGCTGAAGCGCATTGCTAAGTCCTTACAATGGTTGCTCTCATTTTCTTCAATCCAGAGTATTGTTTCTATGTCAATATGCCCACCATTTGGCTCAGACTGAATAGCTTGTACCGATTCTTTATCTCCGACATAGAGAAATGTAAGGGCTGTAGGCTCTTCAATGTTATCATACTTCGTTACAACCGGGACTAGACTGTTAAGTGTATATTGGCTCCATTCAGGGAAAAGGGCTTCCATTACTGCTTGGTTTGTTTCTGGCTTTCTTATCATATTCTTCTCTCCTTTTAACTTCTGAACACGATGTTCAGTTGTTATCTTAAAGTATTCCATGTCTACTGGAGGGCTACGCCCCCCCACACCCCCCGTCCGGCAGAGGTAGTAAAGAGTGGATACCTCTCAACGTCTGAACACCGGGTTCATATGTTCCTCATTGGATTTACCGAGATTTGTTTTCCAGTATATGTCATTTAACGGGGTACGTCTCTATAAGAATAGGGGCATCCCCCGTTAATTACCGTTTTATTAGTACCCTTGAACGGTTTCCCGGTTCTGCACCTGTTATCCCTCTTTTACCTAACTCCAGTTGCATATAATCCCCCCTCAGCATCCGCTGAAGGTCTTTATCTGCTATGCCAAGTGTTTCACAGATATATTTCTTCTCAATCATATTGCTATGATAGACAAGATTACTTAGTATTAATTCAAGGACTTTACTCTGAGTAGGGTACTTACTCTTAAACTCATGTGAAGGTATCCATGGTTTGCATTCACATCCCGGCAAACGCTCCTGCAATGCTTTAACTACTTCATCATTCGTGTTAAACAAATAAACGTGATTTTGTCGTTCTACCCCATCAGAATACCTTATCGACGTCCTAAAAATGTCCTGTAGTAGGTAATTGACATTTGTACTTTGCTTAACTTTATTGATAAAATCATTCTCAAATTTACGCACTTTGTCAGATACTTCAACTTTATAGCTCGTTATCTCTTGTTTACCGACTGCGAAGGCCTTTAAAGCGTAAAATTCATCACCAAAATCCATTGTTCCTGCAAAGAATATCGCAGTGCAATCTCTGTATTTATTCGTTCCTTTGAGTGAGTTGAAATGTGCTATTTCAATATTAGGGATTCCATAAAGAAGTTCTTCCAGGGTTTCCCTATAGTCCTTTGATACAACTATCAATGTTTTATCTGATAGACCAATTTCTTTTATATCATCAATTAGCATTGACAAATACCCTTTTGGATTCCGTTTCAGCTTCGTTTTTGATAAGTTTGCTCCATTATAGTGATGGATTGTCAAATTCTCGTATCTATTAAAATCTTCAATATCAACCATTCGGCTCATCATCGGATAGGACAATTCATTCTTTGCAGTGCCGTCCATTACCACTGTTTTGAATCCTTCAAAAGTGTAATCAGTATACTGAAATGTTGTCAGCTTGTCTCCATCTCGATAACCACCGTTTTTGAAGAAATCTCTGAATAAGGGTAATAACTTCGATAAATTATCAGGGCTTTGTTTCCACCATTCTTTTTCTATTTTATTAATCTCATCGAGAATTTCCTGCTTTGTCATAAAATGAGTGTCTCTTGATGACATTGCTTCTTTGTCAGTAATTGTGTAAAAAAGATGTCCCCCGATATTTTTAATCATTTCGGTATCTATATTAATATTAGCAAGTTGTGATATTCTGTTCAGTTCTGTAATAAAGACATCAAACATCGCCCAATTCTCCTTGTAAGCCTCAAAGAATTTCGGCTGTTCATCTATAAAGATATACTTCCTTCTATGCTTGTTTCCGTCCTTATCAGCCCACTCCATTAACTTATTAAGCATATCTTCCGTATTCGCAAGCCTGAAAAGTCGCTCATGAGAAATCACCACAACGGGATAGTCTTCATATTTTTCGTAAATCGGTGCTTTAACATCACAGTTACTATTATTGCACTCAATACACATCCCTTTCCTGTATTCCTTATGTCCTTCAAGGCAACTTTTCTCGTTATAGCTTTTCCATGCAAAGCAGATTTTCTCATCCTCATACTTATCATCAATATAGCCGAGCTGTTCGGCTAATATATCCATGTCCTCGATTCTTTCTTTAACAATAATACACCCAAATTCCGGGTCATTTAATGCCATAAACTTTGCAAATACCATAAGTAATGTCGATTTCCCAACACCCATTGACGCTGGAATTACAGTAAGCTCACCTTCCTTGGCTGACAAAATCCCGTATATCATTTCCTGCACAGTTTCCCTGTACGGCTTGTTTTGATTTACTCTATTCCCATATTTTTTTTTCATCCAGTCGCAAAAGCACCAATAAATAAGCTCTTCTGTTAATTCCGGATATCCTTCTGGTCTTTCTATCTCTATGTATCCTTCCATGTATCCTCCGTTAGTTATTACAAGTCCCGTATGGATTCCTTTGTCTATCCTTATTTTACCTTGATTTTCCATCTTTTTCAATGGAATAGTCTTCAAAGCCGCACTTTGAAATATCAAAAACCAGTTGAAGAGGGGCTGATTAGCTCCCTCTCCATTAGTGATATCATCCTTTTGCTTTTCTTCTTACTTCATTGATATACTCTCAACAAACCAACCGCCACTTTGTTTTGTTAAATGAACTATTGCAATTTGGCTTTCAAGACCTCCAACATTTGATATTCTCTCAATGGCTTCATTACCGTTTATTTCTACACTGTCGGGTTCAGGTGAAGTAAATCCATCATCCGTTGCGAAGAACTCTTGAAAGGAATCAAGGTCAATATCTTGATACATGGAATTGGCATCTTCCGTCATATACTGCCTTGCAGTCTCATAGTCACCTGTTTTGACCGCTACAAAGAACTCTCCCGTTGCATTTGCCGGGTCATCCCCACCTTTGGCTCCACAAGCTGTTAAGATAACCATTAATGCAATAATTGATAATATAAAAGCTTTCCTCATTTTTTCATCCTCCAATATAAAAACTCAATTTTAACTGTAAAAACATAACGTAATTTTCGCCTTGTCAGGACTTGCTCCACCTGTCAGCAAAAGTCGCTCAAATCGTTCAAAAGCGGCCTTGTCAGCGACGTTTTTCGTTGGCATATTGCTAATGTTTTCATGAGATTTCACAGTTTTCCATGCCTCTCTAGTAAATCAAATGCTAATCCTCCAATGCCGAGGATTGCAAACAATATAAACATGATTTTAAGTCCAACCATCAACATGTTTTAACCTTCCTTTCTGCAACGAAAACTATTGACTTTGCTAAGCCAGCCCTCAACAAACATTTCCAGTTCGGTTTCAGGCTTATCTTTATTATTTAATCAAATTTACGCTATTTCGCTATTCTAAGCCGTTTATTATACTTGGTCATTTGCTCATGTGGATTGAGACTATCATAGTCTTGTTGTAAATCATCAATTATAAGGTTCAGATAATCCTTTGTTGTGCTGATATCTGCGTGGCATAAAAGACGCTGTAATCGAGCTAAATCGCCCCCATTCAGCAAGTATTTCTTGGCATAGGTGTGTCTGTATAGATGTACCGATGTTTTGTCTACTCCTCTTTTATGACTGTAATGAACGATTGCTTGTTCGATTCCGGTTTTGCCAAGCTGCTCCCCGGTTATTTTGCAAAACACATAATCATCCGGCTTACCCTTTCTATATTTCAGGTATTCGCTCAGAACCTCTATGATACTGTTGCTAAGAGGCAATAAAGTTTGTTTTCTATTCTTTGTATGGCTGAGTTTGACAACCTTATTTTCGAAGTCCAAATCATTAACCTTTAGAAACTGCAAATTTTTCAATCTCTGTCCCGTTGCTATCAGGTAGTTAATCATCACCCATGTTCTGTACTCTACAAAGCTACTTTTTTTCAGGTTAGGCTTCTTTAATAGAACTTTTAACTCCGTATCCGTATAAATCTCCTTCAATTCTCTATCTGCTTTTGGAATCGTTACCTTGAAATCCTCAATATAATCTTTCTGCATGAAGAAATATAAAACTGCTCTGATTGCCTTCATATATGAGGATACGGTGTAATCCTTGATATTCTGTTCCTGAAGATGCAGAACATATTGATTGATTAAATCCTCATCAATAATTGAAATAGGTGAATCCAAGTCGCAGAATAACCCGAATACATTGATATTATTCTCGTAATATTTGAGTGTGTACGGGCTATAGTTCTTTACCTTGCACCTTCTTATGAACTCCTCATAAGCCTGTCGGATTGTAATATCCTTTTCCATTTTCATCTTAATTTTTTGCACAAAAAAACCTCCTTTTACAAAACAAGTCTAGCTAATTTTTAGCAAAAAGGACGTGTTCTGCTTAAGAAGGCTCAATGCCTGAAAGCGATTATATTTCAATGCTTTCGAGTCATATTTGGTGTGAGTAAGTCTGTAAGCCGAGTTCTGTATTTGACAATCATCTATCTAGGCGCACTGTCGCCAGTACGCTCATGCGACCTACCTACCGGGCAGCGACGGGCCGCCGCCTTTTGTGCCCTACTTGGTCTTGCTCCGGATGGGGTTTACACGGCCAGCATGTTACCATGCTGCCGGTGAGCTCTTACCTCACCATTTCGACCTTACCTGTGCCTTTCGGCCATCGGCGGTATGTTTCTGTTGCACTTTCCTTAAAGTCACCTTCACCAGACGTTATCTGGCATCCATGCCCTATGGAGCTCGGACTTTCCTCGTGAATATCTAGTATTCCCGCGATTGTCTGGCTTACTCACATATGATATTATACCACAGCAACAGCTCTTTTTAAAACAATTTCAAATGAAAACTTTTAGATTTTACCGAT
The DNA here is from genome assembly GCA_963676445.1 of Anaerovoracaceae bacterium. Taxonomy (GTDB): domain Bacteria; phylum Bacillota; class Clostridia; order Peptostreptococcales; family Anaerovoracaceae; genus Anoxybacterium. The sequence goes on along the minus strand of OY781100.1, from coordinate 4,852 downwards.
CAGTCTGAAAAACATTCCTAAGTTCTCGCTATTATGCGTTGGCAAAAGGATTTGAATTAATTTGCGATTCGAATATCTGGATTTTTGATCCGACATTCTTATTTAACTTATTCGCAAAATTTTCCGTAAAAATCTTTTCTGTGCCATAATGGCCAGCGTCGATTAAACAAATCCCCGTTTCTTTTGCAACCTGCGCTTCGTGGTGTCTGACATCGCCTGTTATAAAAAGATCGCAGCCGTTTTTTATCGCAGCAGACATCGTATCGGTGCCTGATCCGGTACAGAGTCCAACCGTTCGGATGATTTTGCCTGGGTCGCCTACTGTTTTCAACTCCCCTGTGACGTCTAACGCCTCTTCGATTTGTCTGCAGGCGTCCTCCATCGTAATCGGTTCAGGGAAGTTTCCCATCTTTCCTATGACAAATTCTTTGGAGGATTCCTTTTTTGAAGGTCTCAAATTCTTGATCTTCCTGACTCTTGACAAGCCGATGAGCTCAGCCAGATACTCGTTGTTTCCGCCGAATGCGTCATCAAATGTCGTATGTGCGGAGTAGACTGAAATCCCGCTTCTAATCAGTTCAATGATATAGTTTCCGGTGATATTATTATTATCAACCACATCGATTCTATTAAATATCAACGGATGATGGGTAACGATAAAATCAATTTTCTTCTCTATTGCCTCGGAAATAACACTTTTTGTAACTTCCAAAGCAACGAGAACGCGGTTGACTTCCTTTACACCCATATTGATTTGCATTCCACAGTTGTCCCATTCTTCCTCAAGCGCTCTTGGTGCGATAATTTCTATTTCCGCAATGAACTCGCTCATTTTCATACTCATACTAAACTCCTCATTAACATTTCCTGCAGCAATTTGATCCGGTTTTCCGTTTGTTCCAGCTTTTCTTCTCTATCCTGCCTCGCTCCGGTCTTTATCGCTCTAAGTATCTTCTTTTCTATTCTAATCTTATTTTCAATAAATTCAACCAGTAATGGGTCTTGTTTTTCAAAAAGTACAGGACTGATTTCCAAATCCATGTCATTTCTGGTTAATCCTTGAATATCCGCGCTGGATTCATGACTATTTCCGGGAAATGCCACGATAATTTCACAGAGATACTTCCTCTCTCTGACCAGTGCCTCGTCCACAATTTGAAAGCCGTTGTCCAGAAGCCAGCCCCTCAGTTTATCCTGAGCATTGCGGGGCTGCAAGACATATTTTTTGAAGGTTCTTGCCTTGTCCGGGTCTTCACCGAGAATTTCACTAATCAAGGCGCCACCCATTCCTGCAATTACGATGGCGTCTACTTCCGCAGGCTGAATTGAAGCGAGTCCGCTTCCAATTCGGATATCAAAATCCATTTTCGGAAAATACTTATTCATATTGGCCTTAGCTTTTTCCAGCGGACCGGAATTTATATCACTTAATATGACATAGGGGCTTTTCCCTGTTTCCCACAATGACATCGGGAGAAATCCATGATCCGTGCCGATATCGGCAATTGATTCTCCCTGCTGGATTAAATCCGCGATTTTTTGCAATCGGTCGGAAAGTTTTATCATTTACATACTCCTGTGAAATTTCTATCTGCTATACGGCGCTCCAACACTTGGAAGAATTCAACGCATCATTGCATATTAGAACTATAACCTGAGAAGGTAGTTTTGTCAAATATGGGCGGTTGCACCTTCCTTGAATTTGGGCGTTTTCTGTCTTTAATTGGTGATTTTACAATTTTGTACTATTTTGTCGCAAATCATCATATTGTTAGAAACTATGATGATTTGTTAATTTTGTAAGCATAAACTGTTGAAATTTGTATGACTGATTTAGTTGAATCATAAGATTTGGTAGTGATATGATGAATTCAAATTACTTTTGCAAAACTATTTTATAAAAGTCGCTCGGCAATCGAAAAATACAAAAATGGACAAGCTTCCTTTCCTTGACTCCGAACGTAAGGAGTCAGGAGAGTTGAATAGCGCGATTTGGGTTAAACCCGCCTTTGCTTAATCTTGTTGAAAGGAGGTGATGGAGAAAGACCCTTGTTCCAAGCGCACAATGTATTTTTATTTTGAAAGGAAGTGTATTTTTCATGTTAAAAAGAAGGAGGTTTCTATCTGTTCTTGTGGTTTTATGCATGTTGCTGAGCATGTTTCCGATGAACACCTTTGCGCAGAGCGAGAGAGACGAAGACTTCATGATGACGCTAAAAACTGTTAAATTACAATCATGGTTCGGTACTAGCGAAGTCTCTTACCTGAACACGCAGGGTTTTAGTGTATTCCTAAACAACACCAATTTCGACCGTACCTTCGGGGATCAGAAGTGCGCCGGAATGGAGATGATTCTTCATGGAGAACGTATTGCCACAGACGGCGACATCCGCCTGCTGCCGACTCCGGAGCAGTGGGATGGGTGTCCTACATCGGATGACCATGGAGCAAAAGGTGTTACCCTCTATAATAACGGAGCTTTCAAGGATTTTGAATTTACCTACAGGACGGAAGTCATTCCTGAGCCGGGCGGTTTCAAGGTGAGCGTAAGCCTCGATGACCCGCTGCCGGAAAGGCTGGTCGGCCGCGCCGGCTTCAATCTGGAATTCCTGCCAACAATCTACAGAAATAAAACCTATTTTGTGGACGGAGGCAAAACCGGCTTGATTCCTGGTACACCGAGTTCCCCCATGGTGGAAATGCCGGTACCTAATGACGACCCGCTAAAAAGAAATAGCTGGCAAAAGCAATGGGACGAAGACAGAGGAGACTACCAACCGCTTCCTCTTGTCACCGGGTCCAGCATCATACTGGCGCCGGAAGATGAGATGCACCGCGTCAAAATAACCTCTGATAATGGGACTCTATCTCTTTATGATGGACGCACCAAGGCGCAAAACGGCTGGTTTGTACTGCGCACCCTTATTCCTGCCGGAAAGACCGGTGAAGTACTGACATGGCACATCCGCCCCAATGTGATCCAGAATTGGACGCGTGATCCAGTAGTAACGTACAGTCAAGTGGGATATGCCATCGACCATGATAAGTCTGCCGTAATCGAGCTTGACCCTCTTTACAATGCGCCTCAGAAGGCCTCAATCTTACGCCTGAATGAGGAGGGTTACTTCGAAAAGGTATTTGAGAAAAAGCTTACTGATCCCATTCCATTTACGCGCTACAATTATCAGACCTTTGATTTCACAGCAGTCAATAAGCCAGGTACATATGCAATTGAATATGATGGAGTTCTAACGGATTCTTTCCAGATTGCCGATAATGTATACAGTGATACCTGGCAAGACAGCCTGGTCTGCTTCCTGGCAGAACAGATGGATCACATGAAAGTGCGCGACGGTTACTTGATCAGGCACGGTCTCTCTCATATGGACGATGCCCGTCAGGACGCCTGCAAAACCTATCATTCTTTGACGGGTGGTCGATGGGGCCAGACATAAACTCCCCATACGCGCCAGGAGAACACATCCCTGGATTGAATGTGGGTGGATTTTATGATGCCGGTGACTTCGACATCCAGACCGGAAGCAATATCTCGATTATTCAGGATTTGGTCAACGCCAATAAGGGGGTTCAATTTGAGTTATGACAATCTGACGGTTAATCAGGGAAGCTCGCGATGTGGAAATGCACCGACCGGACGGTATTCCTGATGCGGTACAGCTGGCGAAACACGGCGTCCTGCAGCTGCTTGCTCAGATCGATGCTGTTGGACATACCTTCCCTGTCATTGAAGTACCTACGCTGCGACAGTACACCCATTTAGGTGACGGTGCAACGGACACGGACGGCAAAAATCTACACGACAGATCCCAGCGAAATCTATTCGGTAGATCTTGACACCATTGGCTACTCCAGTATTCCGGACGACCGACTGGCCTTCACCTCGTCGAGTTATGACTCCAGCGCTTACGCCGCTTTTGCTGCATCAGCCTGGGCGCTTAAGGGTTGGGACAATGCACTGGCTGAAAAGTGCCTGACGTACGCTCAAAACATATGGGATAAACAGCCCCACGATGCAACGAGCGGATGGGGACTATCTGGAGAGTGGAACGCAGCAATCTACCTCATGCTGGCGACCTATGGCGACAAAGACCAAGCCAAGGCCTATGAGGTATACAAGGCGCGTGTGAAAGAGCTGTCCTCCGCAATGTTTACTTCTGGCAATGTGGCAAGCGCTTCGTTAGCTACATTTATCCTTCCTTATATGGATAATGAGTTCAAGGAGGCCTACAAAAGCGCAGCAGCAGCTTATGTTGCCTCTTATGATGAGTCAATGGAACCTACTCCGTACGGTATCGCAACGATGAATCCTGGCAGCATGTGGGGCGGTTCTCAGGGCGTTTGTACAACGGGAGTGAATATGTATTTCCTCCACAAGGCGTTCCCGAATATCGTTAGCGGAGAATATACGCTGCAAGTTGCAAACTACATCCTTGGCAGGCATCCGGTTAACAGCACTTCATGGGTCGCTGGTGTTGGCAAGAACTCAAAAACATGGACCTACAGCAACAACCGTGCCTACGAAACGAACATCCCCGGCGGCATCCTTCCGGGTTATGTCGTGATCAGTCCGGATTTCCCGGAGTGCATAGATAACTTTGGCATGTTGTGGTTTTGAGCACGAAACCTGCACCGCAGATGTATCAAAGTGGGTTGTAGCTGCTCTTGGCGCATCGGCAGTCGCGGGTGGAATTGCCGATCCCGGCGTAACCTTTACCGTAACAGACGGGACGAACGGAATCAAAGGAGCGGAAGTAACCGTAGGATCAGTATACGAGGTCAATGTCGATACAAATGAAAGTATATTCGATCGACCCCGATACACATATTGTAC